>NZ_CP099862.1:0-4258302 GCF_024134565.1 Alcaligenes sp. 1735tsa3
ATGAATGAATTCTGGCAGTCCTGCGTTCAGAAATTGGAGCAGGAGCTTCCCCCCCAACAAATAAGTGCGTGGATACGTCCACTGGTTCCCCTGGACTTCGACAGCGAAGCCGGGGTGTTGCGCGTTTCTGCTCCTAATCGTTTCAAACTGGATTGGGTCCGCAAGAATTTCGCCACTCGCATAGAGGAACTGGCTTCGGATTTCTACGAATGTCCCGTAACGGTTCAGTTCGAGCTGCCTTCGGCCAGCGCGGCGCCTCGTCGCGCCCTGGCCGATCGTGCCGCTCCTGCGCCTGCAGGCAGCCCCGCCGGTGAAAACCTGGCCCCTCCTGTTGCCAACCCGGCCATGACGGCGGTGGTGGATGCGGTACAGGATCGTTCGCGCCTGAACGCCGAACTGACTTTCGACAACTTCGTGACGGGTAAAGCCAACCAGCTAGCACGCGCAGCGGCCTTGCAGGTGGCCGAGAACCCCGGTGTCTCCTATAACCCACTCTTTCTGTATGGCGGTGTGGGTTTGGGCAAGACCCACCTGATTCACGCGATCGGCAATGCGCTGGTCGCCAATGGCAATGGTGTGCGGGTACGTTACGTCCATGCCGACCAATACGTGTCGGACGTGGTCAAGGCGTATCAGCGCAAGGCGTTTGACGAGTTCAAGCGCTACTACCATTCGCTGGACTTGCTGCTGATTGACGATATTCAGTTTTTCGCCGGCAAGAACCGTACGCAGGAAGAGTTTTTCTACGCCTTTGAAGCGATGGTGGCTCAGCGCAAGCAGATCATCATCACCTCGGATACCTATCCCAAAGAGCTGGCCAATATTGATAGCCGCCTGATCTCGCGCTTTGACTCCGGCCTGACCGTGGCCATCGAGCCGCCCGAGCTCGAAATGCGCGTGGCGATCTTGTTGCGCAAGGCTCAGGCCGAAGGCATTGCCATGCCCGAAGAAGTGGCCTTCTTCATTGCCAAGCATCTGCGCAGCAACGTGCGCGAGCTGGAAGGGGCGCTGCGCAAGGTTTCGGCCTACGCGCGTTTCCATGGCCGCGATGTCTTGACGGTGGAAGTGTGCAAGGATGCACTGAAGGATTTGCTGTCGGTCTCCAATGGACAGATCACAGTGGAAAATATTCAGAAAACCGTGGCCGATTTTTATAAAATCAAGGTCGCGGATATGTACTCCAAGCGCCGCCCCGCCAATATCGCCATGCCGCGCCAGGTGGCCATGTATCTGGCCAAGGAACTGACCCAAAAGAGTTTGCCGGAAATTGGCGATCTTTTCGGTGGTAGGGACCACACTACGGTGCTGCACGCGGTGCGCAAAATCTCGGATGCACGCACCAAGCAAGCCGAACTGAATCACGCATTACACGTACTGGAACAAACTCTCAAAGGATGACCATGCAACTCGTTCAAGCTACCCGCGACGCATTGCTAAAGCCCTTATCCACAGTAGTTGGCATTGTGGAGCGCCGCCATACTTTGCCGATTCTGGCCAACATCCTGCTGCGTAAAAACGGCTCTGATGTCTCTTTCCTGGCAACCGACCTGGAAGTGCAGATCACCACCAATGCCGACTTTGGCGTGGGTGAGGACAATGCAGCCACCACGGTGGCGGCCCGCAAGCTGCTGGACATTCTGAAAGCCCTGCCCGACTTTGGCGATGTGCGCCTGGGCCTGGACAGCGGCAAGCTGACCATCCAGTCCGGCAAGAGCCGCTTTCAGTTGCAGACTCTGGAAGCTGCTGATTTTCCAGTGCTGAACCTGCCAGAGCAGTGGGACGTGTCCTTGAGCATGCCCCAGCGCACTTTGAAGCACCTGTTCAATACGGTGCACTTTGCCATGGCGCAGCAAGACATTCGCTACTACCTGAACGGTATGTTGCTGGTGTTTGAACCCGGCCTGGTACGTACGGTTACCACGGACGGTCACCGTCTGGCTCATAATGCCACCGCAATTGACGGCGTGCAGGAACGTCACGACATCATCGTGCCGCGCAAGACGGTGCTGGAAATGCAGCGTTTGCTGGGCGATACCGACGATCTGGTCAACATTGATGTGTCCAGCCGTCAGATTCGTTTCCGCTTTGGCGATGTGGAGTTGGTCTCCAAACTGGTTGAAGGCAAATTCCCCGACTTTGCTCGTGTGATTCCTTCCAACTACACCCGCCACTTCGATGTCAGCCGTGAAGTGCTGCAAGGCAGTTTGCAACGTGCTGCCATTCTGACCACCGACAAACTGCGTGGCGTGCGACTGCAACTGTCGCAAAACCAGCTGAAGATTTCTGCTTCCAACGCTGAACAGGAAGAAGCCGTCGAAGAGCTGGATATTGATTATGAACACGAAAGTCTGGACGTTGGCTTTAACGTCAGCTACCTGCTCGATGTGTTGGCCAGCATCAAGGACGAAACAGTCCGCTGGTCTGTGCAGCCCGATGCCAACGCCTCTGTGTTGATGACGCTGCCCGAGCAAGAAGACTTCAAGTACGTGGTCATGCCGATGCGCATTTAATGCAGCATGTTTGACCGGTATGGCCCGCCGGGCCATACCCGCTTGAAGCAGACAGGCTATTACAAGGTTTTATGCTATGACCGATCAAACCACGACCACCCAGCCAGCCGATTACGGCGCTGATTCCATCAAAATGCTCAAAGGCCTGGAGGCCGTGCGCAAGCGTCCAGGCATGTACATCGGGGACACCTCCGATGGCACCGGCCTGCACCACATGGTTTTCGAGGTGGTGGATAACGCGATTGATGAGGCCTTGGCCGGTCATTGCGACGATATCGTCGTCACCATCCACTCCGACAACAGCATTTCGGTGTGCGATAACGGCCGCGGTATTCCAACCGATATCCACAAGGACGACGAACACCAGCGCAGCGCCGCTGAAATCGTCATGACCGAACTGCACGCCGGCGGTAAATTCGACCAGAACTCCTACAAGGTGTCTGGCGGTTTGCACGGTGTGGGTGTGTCTTGTGTGAACGCCCTGTCCGAATGGCTGTTGCTGACCATCTGGCGCAATGGCAACGAACACCAGGTCGAGTTCCGCCGTGGCGAGCGCACTGCGCCCCTGGCGGTGACCGGTCCTGCAGAAGGCCGCACGGGTACCTGCGTGCGTTACCTGGCCGACGTGGAAATTTTCAGCAATATCGAATACCACCACGAAATTCTGGCCAAGCGCCTGCGCGAGCTGTCCTTCCTGAACAATGGCGTGAAGATTCGTCTGGTTGACGAGATTCAGGGCAAGGAAGAAGACTTTGCCTTCCTGGGCGGCGTCAAAGGCTTTGTGGACTTCATCAACCGCAACAAGACCCCGCTGCACCCTAACGTGTTCAGCGTGGCAACCGAGTCCAATGCCGGCGGTACGCCAGTATCGGTTGAAGTGGCCATGCAGTGGAACGACAGCTACGCCGAAACCGTGCTGTGTTTCACCAACAATATTCCCCAGCGCGACGGTGGTTCCCACCTGACCGGTCTGCGTGCGGCCATGACCCGCGTGCTGAACAAGTACATTGCCGACAACGAACTGGCCAAGAAAGCCAAGGTCGACACCTCCGGTGACGACATGCGCGAAGGCCTGGTCTGCGTGCTGTCGGTGAAGGTGCCCGAGCCCAAGTTCAGCAGCCAGACCAAAGACAAGCTGGTGTCCAGCGAAGTGCGTCCCGCCGTGGAAGAAGCCGTGGCCCGCACCCTGGAAACTTGGCTGTTGGAAAATCCGAACGACGCCAAGGCCTTGTGCGGCAAGATCGTGGAAGCAGCCCGTGCCCGTGAAGCGGCCCGTAAAGCCCGCGAAATGACCCGTCGCAAGAGCGTGCTGGAAGGCGCTGGCCTGCCCGGCAAGCTGGCCGACTGCCAGGAAAAAGATCCCGCCCTGTGCGAACTGTACATTGTGGAGGGTGACTCTGCAGGCGGCTCGGCCAAGCAAGGCCGAGACCGTAAATTCCAGGCCATTCTGCCGTTGCGCGGCAAGGTGCTGAACGTAGAAAAAGCCCGTTTCGATCGTCTTATTTCCAGCGAGCAGATCACCACCCTGATCACCGCCCTGGGTACCAGCATCGGTCCGGACTTTGATATCGACAAACTGCGCTACCACCGCATCATCATCATGACTGACGCGGACGTGGACGGTGCTCACATTCGTACCCTGCTGCTGACACTGCTGTATCGTCAGATGCCCGAGCTGATCGAGCGTGGCTATGTGTACATCGCGCAGCCGCCCTTGTTCAAGGTTAAGGTTGGGCGTGAAGAGATGTACCTGAAGGACGAGGCCGAGGAAGCGGAATTCATGTTGAAGCTGGCCCTGCGCGATGCAGTGCTGACGCCAGCTGAAGGTGCAGCTCCTATCACAGGCGAAGCCTTGTCCGACTATGCTCATCGCTACGTGAAGGCCAAGGCCGTGATTGAGCGCCTGTCGCGTCATATGGACGGTGATGCCCTGTCAGCATTGGCTGAAGGCGTGAAGTTGAACTTGGATACACAGGAAGCCGCCGAACAAACTGCTAAGGATTTGGAGAAGGCCCTGTTCGACGAAGCTGCCCCCACCGTCGTCAAAGTCTTTGCCGCCTTTGATGAAGGGAGCGAATCCTGGCGTGTGGTGGTGCAGCGCCTGCACCATGGCAACATCCGTGTCACGGTGTTTGACCGCAACTTCGTGCGTGGTGGCGATCACCAAACTCTGGCCCGCGCTGGCGAGACCTTTGCCGGTCTGATCGGTGATGGCGCCATGGTGGCTCGTGGTGAAGGCGAGAAGCGTCGTGAAACCGCCGTGGATGACTTCCGTGAAGTCATGCAATGGCTGTTGACCGAAGCCGAACGCGGGCTTAGCAAGCAGCGCTACAAAGGTCTGGGTGAGATGAACCCCAGCCAGCTGTGGGAAACGACCATGGACCCCACTGTACGTCGTTTGCTGCGTGTGCAGATTGCTGATGCTATTGATGCGGATCAGATCTTCACCACGCTGATGGGTGATCACGTTGAGCCACGTCGTGCCTTTATCGAGTCCCATGCCTTGCAGGCGGGGAACCTGGATATTTAAGGCTGTCGGTGTTCACAGTTCCTGAAAGCTGTTCGGTTTGATGAAAACTGATCTCAGAAATTTGTGAAAAACCTCGCAGTGATGCGGATAAGAAAAATGGGCTCCGGCGTTCCTGCTGGGGCTCATTTTTTTGGTGATGACTGATGAGCTCTGAGTCTTAAAGATTCAGCGTCTTTGGGCAGGCTCAATTAATTTTTGTCAGTAGACACGGACTGATCAATTGCCTGGTGGGGTGGTGGCAATGGCGTCACGCGCCAGGAATGGAAAGGTGCGGAATCAAGCTGATGTGGTCTACTTGCAGTGATACACCCTGCTTCAGAACGAATTAAAAGAAGGGGCGTGGGGATCTGATGGTGGTACCTGGCGTCGGCCTTGCAAGGCCTCTTGATCGATCGTAAAGACGCTGTAAATTATTCAATAATTCTTTGTTTGGAAATGGAATGCGACTGGACAAGTTTCTTGGTGAGAGCACGGACCTGAGTCGCTCAGACGCGCGTAAAGTGCTTAAAAGCGGAGAAATCACCGTCAATGGCGAGGTAGTGACCAAAGGCACTCACGTTGTACAAGAGGGTGATGTAGTGTGCTGGGATGATGAGCCGCTTGCCCTGATTGGCCTGCGTTACATCATGCTCAATAAGCCCGCTGGTTACGAGTGCAGCCTTAAAAATAGCGCCTACCCGTCCGTGATGATGCTGATTGATGTGGATAAGCGCGAGCGCTTGCACACCGTTGGTCGATTGGATGTGGATACCACCGGCTTGATTTTGATTACGGATGATGGCCAGTGGACGCATCGTATTATCTCGCCCCGCCATCAATGCGATAAGGTCTACGTGGCGACCTTGGCAGAGCCTTTGCCTGATAATGCAGAAGAATTGTTCAAGGCCGGTATCTTGTTGAATGGCGAGGACAAGCCGACGCTGCCAGCCGTGCTGGAACGCATTGATGAACGTACCGCAAGGCTAACCATCCAGGAAGGGAAATACCATCAGGTGAAGCGTATGTTTGCCTCCTTGGGGAATCTGGTTCAGACCTTGCATCGCGAGCGTATTGGCTCCCTGTCCTTGGACGACAGCCTGGAGCCAGGCGAGTCGCGCTACTTAACGCCTGCCGAGGTGCAGCAGTTTGTAGAAGAAGGCTGAACTCCTGGCCCTTGGTTCTGGATTTGATAAGTCAAAGGTGTATCAAGCCCAAGGCTTTGATGTCCTGACATTGGGAAACCAGTCAAAAAAAGCGCTCAAACACATTCTGTTTGAGCGCTTTTTTGTACCTGAATTAATTTTCAAAGTGGCTGGTGGCGCGGTGTCCTGCCTTATTTAAGCGCCTTGCGCATGATGCTGGTGTTGTGCTCATAACCCAGTTGCTCATATAGCGCGATAGCGCCCCGATTATTGCTCAAGACTCCCAGCTCGATGTAGTCCAGTCCACGCACTTGTGCCCACTCCTGGGCGGTCTGCATCAGCAGTTTGCCCAGTCCCATGCCTCGTGCCGATTCCGTCACGACAAGATCAATCACATAGGCAAAGTCATGCGGCGTGATGCAGTTGTACGGCGGGGTCTTTTGCTGCTGAACAATAATAAAACCCAGCGCCTGATCGTCCTTCTCGGCCACAAACAAGGCTGCCTGGTCCGACTCGATCATGGACTGGATAAAGCCCTCGTCCTGCCGTGCTTGCAGGTAGTAGTGCGGTTGCAAATGATGCATGTGGGCGAATAGCTCGGCGTACATATCTCCAATCGTGCCAATGTCAGCAAGTTGGGCGGGACGTAGGGTGGGCATGGTTGGGGCTCTTGGTCAGTAATAAAGCGGAAGCGAAAACAGAAGCGTCTTGATGGTAGGCCGGGCATGGGGAGGAGGCAAATCTTCTGTTCAGAATATCCCTTCAATAACAAGGGGTAATCCGCTTTCATGCAAGCCTGAAGCTTGGGTCCAGCTTCGTTCTCTGTACACCTTTTCGTCGTGAAAGCCGCTTCTGTACATTTACTCCTGTTTTTGTAAAGTATTTGTGCACGTACTTTACGACCGTCTTTTTCCTGCAAGCTCTTTGCCCGGGTTTCATAATGAGGCTCTGAAACCCTTGTGTATTCAGGTTTTTTATAAATATTTAATGGAAAACCCCAAGCTTATTTTTTTCAAAAAACTAGAGGTTTAAAGTAATATCACACTGTTTTTGGGCAAATTTTGTGTACATTTAATGCACGAAATTTACACGAGGCACTGAAATTTACACGAGGCACTGAAATTTACACGCAATGCCTATAGAGGGGAGGAGATTGATGCAGACCCGTTTCTTGCGTCATGTTTGTAGTTGGATGTTCGGGCTGTCCGCACTGGCCATTCTGGCCTTGATGGCGGTGGCCTTTGCCGATGTCATGATGCGCAGCTTCGTGCGGCCGCTGTCAGGCGCTTTTGAATTAACCGAGGTGCTGGTCGGGGTGATGGTGTTTGCCGCCCTGCCCTTTGTCACCTTGAGTGGCAAGCACGTCAAAGTGTCCTTGCTGCGCTCTCTGGTGGGCAAGAACGTGCTGGTGCAAGGTCTGTTGCGCTGGTGCAGCCGCGTGGCGACAGGCGTGCTGATGGCCTTTCTGGCTTACCACCTGTGGGCCCTGGGTGTGCAGTTTGCACAGACCAATTCGCGCGCGGTTTTTGCGGACCTGCCCCTGGCGCCTTTTGCTTACTTTGCAGCGGTGATGTGCGCCCTGTCCACGCTGGCCGCACTGTTCAGTGCCGACGGCGACGAGCTCGCTGAGGAAAAATAATGACTGTCGTTGTCACTGGCATGATCATCCTGATCGTGCTCATGGTCCTGGAAGTACCCATCGCCGTGGCGATGGCTCTGGTTGGTATTGGTGGCTTTGCTTACGTAGTTGATTGGGGTCCGGCTGCCTATATGGCCGCAGAAACCTCGTATCGTCTGGTTCACAACTATAACTTGTCCGTCATCCCGTTGTTCATCCTGATGGGCAATCTGGTGACACGGGCGGATGTCTCTAAAGATCTGTTCGATCTGGCTTATCGCTTTGTAGGCCATCGTCGTGGCGGTCTGGCCATTGCAACGGTGCTGTCGGGCGGTATGTTCTCGGCCGTATGCGGCTCCAGCTTTGCGACGACGGCCACTATGGCTCGGGTCGCCTATCCCTCCATGAAGCGCTATGGCTATGCCGATTCCCTGGCAGGCGGCGCTATTGCCTCGGCCGGTACCTTGGGTGCCATGATCCCGCCCAGCGTGCCCCTGATTGTCTATGGCGTGCTGACCAGCAATGACATCGGCAAGCTGTTCATTGCGGCTGTATTGCCGGGCATCCTGGGCATGGTGCTGTACATAGGCGCGGTTATGGTGGCCACTCGCATGACACCCGGCCTGGCTGGCGCGGGCGAGCGCAGCTCCTGGATGGAACGTGTCCGCGGCTTGAAGAGTGTGGGTTCGGTCTTGCTGCTGTTCCTGCTGGTGATTGGCGGGATTTACGGCAACTTGTTCACGCCGACTGAAGCGGCCGGTATTGGTGCGGTCGGTGCCCTGCTCATCATGATCTGGCGTCGCAAGTTCTCCTGGCAGAGCTTGATGGGTGCCTTGCGTGAAACCGCCATGACCAGTGCCGCCATCTTCGTGATTATGGTGGGGGCACAGATCTTCACCACCTTTGTGAACGTGGCCGGCTTTACCGCCCTGTTGTCCGATGCGGTCCAGCAATGGGACTTGCCGGGCTGGGGCATTTTGCTGGGCATTGTGGTGCTGTACCTGGTCCTGGGCTGCATGCTGGAAGGTATGTCCATGCTCTTGCTGACCTTGCCCATTGTTTACCCGCTAATCATCAACCAGGGTCTGGACCCGATCTGGTTCGGCATTCTGGTGGTCACCTTGATCGAAGTGGGTCTGATCACACCGCCCTTGGGGATGAACGTGTTTGTGCTCAATTCCGTGGTGCCGTCCATGTCGCTCAGCACTATTTACCGCGGCGTTATCTATTTTGTCTTTGCTGATCTGCTGCGCCTGGCGCTTTTGATTGGCATTCCCGGCATTGCTTTGTTTCTGCCCTCATTGATGTAAGCCATTTTTATTGAATCTGATTTTCTCGAAGGAATAAGCATGATTAAGCAAGTTAGCAAATGGGTGGGGGTAGCGGCAGTCGCCCTGGCAGCCAGCACCAACGTTCAGGCACAGAACGTCACGCTGCGTTTTTCCAATTGGTTGCCACCCACCCATCCCATGGTGACCGAGATGTTGAACCCCTGGGCCAAGGATGTGGAACAGGCAACGGAAGGACGGGTGAAGATTCAGGTTTTGCCGCCTCTGGGCACCCCGGCTTCGCACTACGATCTGGTGCGCAATGGCGTGGCAGACATGACGATTGGTGTGCACTCCTATACCCCGGAGCGTTTCAAGCTGACGGAAATGGTGGAGCTGCCCATGACGGCCGAGAACGCTCAGGTGAATTCGCTGGCCTACTGGCGTACCTATCAGAAGTACTTCATGGGCAAGAACGAACACGCCGGCACCAAGCTGCTGGGCGCGTGGGTTCCTGGCTCGTACCAGTTGTGGACCGCTGCCAAGGTAGACAGCCTGGACAAGCTGGATGGCACCAAGATCCGTATTCCCGGCGTGCTGGTGGAGCGTATCGCCAAGCTGCTGGGCCTGGTGTCGATTTCCTCGACGCTGACCGAAGCCTATGACCAGATTTCGCGCGGCATTATTGATGGCATGTTCCAGAACTACACCACGGTGATCGACTTCAATCTGGCGCGCTTCATGCCGAACTTGTTCGTCTTGCCCGGTGGTTTCTCTGCCTCCAGTCAGTTCATGGTGGTTAACGAGCGCAGCTGGCAGCGTATCAGCGAGGCCGACCGTGCCGCGATTGATGCCTTGTCAGGTGAAGCACTGGTCAAGCGTTTCTCGGGTATCTGGCAAAAGAACAATATGGCGGCTTTTGATCGCTTGAGCGCTGAAGGCATCAAGGTGCACCGCATTGAAGGCGAGCAGCTGGAAGCCATGAAGACCAAGCTGGCGGTGATTGAGCAGCAATGGTTGAGCGAAGCCAAGGGTGTGGAGGCTCAGGAAGCGCTGAACTTCTACCGTGCCGAGCTGGATCGCGTAGCTGCCGAACTGGGCGTTCCCAAGGACTAAACCCGTCATGACACAGCATCTGGAAAGTGAGTACAACGCCAGTTGGCATGTGCCCGACCATAAGGAGATTGTGGCCTCGTGGTCGGGATTGGCCGAGCAGTTTCGGGCTGGTTCGCGTCATGAAGCCAATCAGCCTTACGGCCCGGAAACGCGTAATGTCATGGACATCCACTTTCCGGCTGTGGAACGCCCGGATACGGCAGTGCTGATGTTCATTCATGGTGGCTATTGGCAGTCCATGGATCAGCGTCGTTTCAGCCATCTGGCACAAGGCAGCGTGGATAACGGCCTGATTACGGTATTGCCTACCTATACCTTGTGCCCGCAGGCGAGCGTGGCGCAGATCATTGATGAGCTGCGCCTGGCTTGCGCGACGGTCTGGCGACGTTTCAAGCGTCCGATCGTGGTGGCAGGACACTCGGCAGGGGGCCACTTGGCAGCTTGCCTGCTGGCTACGGATTGGCCCGGCTTTGCACCGGACCTGCCCCACGACATGTTGCAGGCGGGCCTGGGTTTGTCCGGCTTGTATGACCTGGAACCGCTGACGCATATCGGCATCAATGACGCCTTGCAGCTCAATGCCGATACCGCCCGAGCCTCCAGCCCCTTGTTCTGGCCTGCCCCTGCCAATGGGCAGCCTTTCGAGGCCTGGGTAGGCGGTGACGAAACCTCGGAATTTCATCGTCAAAGTCAGGAACTGGCCAAGGCCTGGTCGGGGCAAGGGGTGGATACGGTGTATCGCAGCTTGCCGGGAACGAATCACTACAACGTAATTGCGGCCTTGGCCGTTAAAGAGTCCGTACTGTCAGAGCGCCTGGTCGCGCTGGCAAGCAACTGAGTTATCTCTGTCTTTCGTTAGACACACCACTTTTACCGGGCCTTTGGCCCGTTTTTTTTGTGCCTGCTTGATTCTCTTTAACTTTGTTCATTGTTAATAATTCGTCTTTAAACGAAAATAACGCAGAAAGACCGCATGGGGCGCTTATTTATTGGCAGGACTGGCAGGAGAGAAAAGACCATGAGAAGCAGATCACATGATGAGGCTATGGCCGATCTGTATCGCAGTGATCCGGCCTTGGCATTAGAGACTATCAATCAGATTTTGGAGGACGGGGATCAGGCCGAACTCCTGATCGTGTTGCGTCAATTGGCACAGGCTTTTGGTGGTGTGCAGGCAGTTGCCGAGCAGGCGCAGTTAAATCCGACGCAGCTTTACAGGACCTTGTCCCCCAAGGGGAATCCGGCCTTGAGCAGCCTGACGGCCATTTTGAAGGCAATGGGCCTGCGTCTTGCGGTGCAGCCTTTGTAGGCTTCTGGCGGATCATGATTTAGCATGACATTTCCCGCCCTGGACTTATTGTGATTCAAAGCCATTCATGACTGAAAACACCCCTGATACTCGCCCTGTGCATAAAGCGGCCTGCCATTGCGGAGCCGTTCGTTTCAATGTGAAGCTGACCGATGGTCTGCGTTCGGCGCGCCGTTGCAATTGCTCCTATTGCCGCATGCGTGGCGCGGTGGCGGTGTCGGCTAACCTGGCCGATATTCAGGTGGAGCAAGGGCAGGATGCATTGACGCTTTATCAGTTCAACACCGGGCAGGCCCGGCATTATTTCTGTTCGCATTGCGGGATTTATACCTTCCATCAGCGCCGTTCCAACCCGGAGCAGTATGGAGTGAACGTAGCCTGTATTGAGGGCATGAGTCCCTTCGACTTTGAAGAAGTACCGGTTAATGAAGGCCGTAGTCATCCCAAGGATCGTCCGGGCGGTGGCAGTGTGATTGCTGGCTGGTTGCGTTATCAGGCAAATCCCCAGGCGCAGGACGACTGACGTTGCGTGCCTGCTTTGTGCTGCGACCAATAAGAAATACCCCAAAGCTGTACCTTCGGCTTGCAGCCCCCTCGAGGGGCGCTTTTACATGGGGCACCGAGTCTTGAGACGGCCAGGTGGTAAAAAAACGCCCCTGACGACTTACGTACAGGGGCGTATAAAAACAGATAGCGCGGAACAGAATCGCGTATCTACGGAAAAACAGTACAGCGAGTCAGGGTGTGGCCCCCGAAGGGGCGTCCCGCTTTAGAACTTGTGGTTAAAGGCTACGTACAGCTGTGTGGCGCGTGCGTCTGGCAGGAAGGTCAGGTTCTGTGCATAGCCGCCGTACACGTACACCATGGTGCGCTTGGACAGGTCGTACTGATAACCCACCGAGTACACATGCTGACGTTTGGTCTGCGCATTGGGGCCGGTAATGCTCTCTGGCAAGTTGCGTGGATCAGCCATGTTCCAGCCCAGCGAGAAGCGGCCGCCTGCCAATGGTGTGGTCACACCAAAAGAGTAGGAGTTGATCCGCAGGCCTGGCACTGCAGCAAAGGAAGGCAGCGGGTTGGTGACGTTACTCAGGCCAAAGACCTGGGTGGCGAACAGGCCGTCGCGAGTCTGGCCGATGCCGGCAAATACTTTGATCACATCAAAGTCGTAGCTGGCCGCCCCCGCCCAGGCGCTGACACGGGTAGAGTCGGCGGCAGGGCGTGCGCCGCTGGCAGACTGTTTATTGATGTGCAGTTGGTCGTAGACCAGAGCGGCGCTCAAGGGTCCGTTGTTGTAGCGCAGGCCGGTGGTCACTGCACGGATGTTGTTGTCCTTGCTGTTGGTGCCATCCGGGCGCTCGCTATCCCAGTGCTGCTGCCCGTTGATGTTGAAGGAATAGCCAATACCGAACTGAAAGCCGTTCAGCGTGGGCGATTGGTATTGAATCTGGTTGTCGTAACGCACCGTGTTGGCCACGCTGAAGGTCGATCCAAAGCCCACAATCCCACCACCGCCCCCCAAGGGGTGAGCCATGCTGAAGTATTCAGTCGGCATATTGTTCTTCAGGCCGAAATCCACCTGACCCCAGTCCTCGCCTGCCAGACCCAGTGTGGCCTGGCGGCCAAACAGGCGACCACCCTGAATGGACTTGCCGGTAGGCACATCAAAGCCGCTTTCCAGCACAAACTTGGCTTGCAGCCCGTTGCCCAGATCTTCCGTGCCACGGATACCCCAGCGGCTGCCAAAGTGCACCCCGCTGTTGGGGCCCAGACGCGAGGTCTTGAACTCGGTGGCATCAGTCCGGTCCCGGCTGTAGCTGCTATTACCCTTGTTCATGTCGTAGCCAACACCCGTATCCAAAATCCCGTACAGGGTGATGGATGCGTGGGCTGCCGAGCTGGCCATCAGTAAAAACAGGGCCGTACCGACAGCAGTTTTATTTCTTGTTTTCAATTCCTCTTCTCCTTCGTGGTAGATAAAAAAGCGTGCAGCAATCCCCCTACCGCAAGTGATGCAGCAAGAAACAGGCGCAACAAAGCAGGCAGGGCAAAGTGCCTGCGCCGTGTACCAGCGAAGGGGGTGTGGGGCGAGTACCGGCGGTACTCGCGGCAGGGGTCTTAGATCAGTTCAAGATCGACCAAAGTTTGGCGTATGACGTCTATCTCGGTGTCCTCGACCTCCAGAATGGGGCGGCGTACATAGGGCTGCACGGGTACGCCGCGCATCTTGAATGCAACTTTCAGCACCGAGGGCGAGGAGCCGTAGCGGCCGATCAGCTCAGGGGTGTACCAGCGTTGCAGAATCTGTATGTCTTTCTGGCCGCAGGCGCGGGCAGCGTCTATATCGCCGCGCCAGATGTGGTTGTAAAAATCGGGCTGATAACGGCCCAACACGCCGCCTGCGCCAATCGTGCCGTCGCCATCCACACTTTGCAGCAGGGACAGGCCGTGTTCGTCCATGCGAAAGCCGTACACACGGACCTTGTCTTTCAGGCGGAACAGCGTCTTGATGAACTGTTCAATGCTGGGGCTGGATTGCTTGATGCCGACGACACCATCGATATCGCTCAGTTGCTCCAGCAAATCCACCGACAAATCGATTCCGGTCCCGGCAGGCCAGTTGTAAATCACGATAGGCAGGGTGATTTCTTTGGCGATCTGCTGGTAAAAGGCCAGTATTTCCTTGTCATTGGGGCGTACATAGGGGGGCGGTGCAATCACGACCCCTTCATAGCCCAGTGCCTGGGCCTCTTGAGCAAGAGCGACCACTTCGGCGGGTGTGTAGCCGGTACAGCCTGCCAGTAAAGGCAATTTGCCGCGCATGGCGTCGGCACTGGCGCGGAACAGCTCTACCCGTTCCTGGTTGGACAGGCTGGTCCATTCGCTGGTGGTGCCGCCTACAAACAGACCGTGCATGCCCTCGGCATGCAGCCATTCCAGCATGCTGTGCAGTGCCGGTACATCCAGCTGTCGTGCTTCATCAAAAGGGGTGATGATGGTTGGGATATAGCCCTTCCAGTTCACCCGGTGTTTCTTGCTCATGTGTGTCACTTGTATGGGTTGAAGAAAAGAGGAGGCCTCTGGCTCAGGGCAGACGTGCCGTGGCTTCGATCTCGACCATCATGTCTGGCAGCGCCAGATTGGCCACTCCCAGCAAGGTGTTGGCAGCCGGTTCGGCCCCCTCGTAAAACTCGTTGATCAGTGCGCAGATCGGGCCCAGCTCTTCAGGTGTATGGCCGACCAGGTAGGTGCGCAAACGCACGACATCGCGCGGGCTGGCACCGGCTTCCTTCAGGACGGTTTTCAGGTTCTGTAAAGCCTGGCGGGTTTGAGCGATGCGATCGCCCGCGCCTACTAATTGTCCTTCGCCATTCCAGGCGACTTGTCCGGCCAGATGCACGGTGCGGCTGTTGTCCTGCACAACAGCGTGCGAAAAACCGAAGTTGGTGCTGTTGTAGAGCGATGCCGGATTCACGCATTCACGGCCCTGGGGGGCGTTCAGTGGTTGGCTGCGCTGGACCAGCTCAAAAATATTGCCCCAGGGGTCGGTGAAGTACTGGAATTGAGCACCGGCGGTCGGGCCAGAATCAAAGGCGATGCGGTCCAATACTGTGCAGCCGTGCTGTTCAAGTTGTGCCACCGCCTGATCCAGATCGGCCACCAGAAAACCCAGGTGATGTGCACCCACATGATTGGACTTCAGGGCCTTTTGGGTGTCGCTGGCAGGTTGTGCGTAGGCAAACAGCTCGATATGAAAGCCATTGGGCAGGACCATAAAGGCCAGTTCCAGCTTGGCATCGGGGACGTCCAGGTGAGCGTGGGTCCAGTCTTTGCCTTGAGCAGAACGGGGCAGATCGGCACTGTTGATGGGCCCCAGACGGTAGAGTTGGCGGGCACCAAACAGGCGTTCATAAAAAGCAATGGCCGCATCCAGATCGGGTACGGTCCAGGCGGCGTGATCAATTTGTTCAATAGCCAATGGCAAAACAGGCGATGTCATGAAGTCTCCGTTTATGCCCGTACGGGGGCTGTATACAAGATTGTGCAATAAAACTGCACATAATTTACGGTTAAATAATACTTTAGGCCTGTAGTTTTTTGTTGAAAAACCAGACTACGTATTTTCCCTAGGTAAAATATTGTTTATAAACAATGGCTTGTGATTTGTGTCTGTGAGGTCTATATCGATGTGACGTGTAAAGTGCTTGTGCACACGTGTAAAGTCTGGAAGAATTCAGCACTGAAACTGCACGGTTTGTGTAGTTTCGGAACATGCATTTGCACACCATTAGGCTGCCTCTCTTACCCTATAATTCGTGAAGTTCGGCTACACATAACTACACGAACATAGGACTTCAGAATGATAGGCAAACGACTTCATGAGCTGCGCGTGGCCAAGGGTCTGTCCCTGCGGGAGTTGGGTCAGATGGTCAAGCTCTCGCCCACGCTGCTCAGTCAGGTAGAACGCGGTGTCACCACACCCAGTTTGACGACCCTGCGCAAGCTCAGCGGGATCTTTGGGGAATCCATGTCTTCCTTGTTCATGGATACCAGCAAGGGGCCGTCGGTATGGATCAGCCGCCCTGGTGAACGCATGTTGTTGCGTGGCCCGCGTGGGGGCGTCGTTTATGAACGGCTCACCCGGGGCAATGGCGAGATGGAAGTGTTCCGGGCTGTTTACGAAGTCGGTCAACAGTCCATGGACGATATGTCGCACCCGTCCCTGGAAAGTGTCTATGTGGTCCGGGGTGTCATTACTGCAGAGATTGATAAGGTAAGTTTTGACGTCAAAGCTGGTGAGAACATCAGCTTTGATGCACGCCAAAGCCACCGTTACCTGAACCGGGGAACGGAGGAAGCGGAAATCATCATGTCGATTACCCCGCCCGTCCCCTGATTTGTCTTGATCCGGGGCGAACGGTGTACCGCATCACTACACTATGAGCCCCAAGCCTGATTCTCTTTCCCCCCTACCTGCCTGTGCCCCTGGCACCCTGCCCACCCGGACGGATGTCCTGATCATTGGCGGCGGGCTGCTGGGCTGCGCCGCTGCCTACTATTTGAGCCTGGCGGGAGTGCCCGTTACCTTGATCGAACAAGGTGAGCTGGGCCTGCAGGCATCCAGCCAGAATGCGGGCAGCCTGCATTTCCAGATGGAATACCGCATGATCGAGGCGGGGCTGGAGGCCAGCAAACGCGCCTTGCAAGCCATGCCCTTGCATGTGGACGCCATTGCCCGCTGGCGGGCTTTGGAGGATCAGTTGGGTGTATCTGTGGGTGTGCGCCAGAAAGGCGGCTTCATGCTGGCAGAGACGGCCCAGCAAGCCCAGGTTCTGGAACAAAAAAGCCGTCTGGAAAACCAGGCCGGCCTGAAGGTCGAGCTACTGGACCGGGCCGCTTTACAAGCCAAAGCGCCCTATTTGTCGGACTCCGTGCTGATGGGGGCTTTTTGTGCTGACGAAGGCAAGGCCGACCCGCGCCGTGCCAGTCTGGCCCTGGCCGCCGCCGCACGTGCCTTGGGAGCACAGATCGTCAGCCAATGCCAGGTGGTGGACTTGAGGCGAGTGGGTTCTGACTGGCAAGCCCAGGTGCTCAGTGGCGAGCAATGTCGCAGCAAGCAGGTTCTGATTGCGGCCGGTGTCTGGTCCGGGCGTATTGCGCAAATGACCGGCTCGCAGTTACCTGTCAGCCCGATTGCCCTGACCATGACCGCCACCGCACGCACCGCGCCCTTTATGGATTACCTGTTCCAGCACGTGGGACGACGTCTGTCCTTGAAGCAAACGGCTGAAGGCACGGTGCTAATTGGCGGCGGCTGGCCTTCCACACTGCATCACCGTAAGGGGATAGCGGATCTGGAACGCAAACCCAGTCTGAACCTGGATTCTTTGCAACGCAGCGTACAGACCGCCTGCAGTGTCGTCCCCCAACTGGCCACCTTGCCTGTCTTGCGCTCCTGGACCGGGGTGACCTCTCTGGTGTCGGACCAACTGCCATTGCTGGGCCAAGTGCCGCACCGCCCCGGTTTGTTCATTGCTACTGGTGGAGCCGCCTTCACCCTAGGTTTGACCTACGCCCACTTGCTGATAGCGCAGATGCTGGGCCAGCCGCCCAGCCTGGATATCTCTGCCTACGATCCTGATCGTTTTAGGAGTTTGACCTTTGCCTGACGCACAACGTTTGCTGCACAAACGCCAGCGCTTCGAGCCTGCCGTGGTGACAATCAATGGTCATGAGACAGCCTGTTATCTCGGTGAAACCGTGGCGACGGTTTTGCTGGCGGCCGGAGTCGGCGCTTTTCGTCGCACCGCCAGTGGTGCGCCACGTCGTCCGGTGTGCAATATGGGCGTGTGCTTTGACTGCATCGTGACCATTGACGGTATGCAGGGGCAGCGCAGTTGCATGACTACGGTGCGTAGCGGTATGCAGATCGAGGTAGCCGACGATGTCTGACATTCTGGACTTATTGATTGTGGGGGCAGGTCCGGCAGGACTGTCTGCGGCTCGAGTCGCCAGCTCACAGGGTTTAAGCGTGGCCGTGCTGGACGAGCAGCCGCGCTTTGGCGGACAGGTATTCCGGCAGGCACCCGAGGAGTTTGCGGCAGCGGACCCGGACTCCATGCACACTTATCCTTTTTCACACCGCTTGTTTGAATGGGCGCGTGGCACCACGGCCGTGCAGTGGCATTTCAGTACCCTGGTGTGGGGGATTTTTGACGACCCGCAGGATGAACATGTGCGTCAGATCGGCACTGCTGGCCCACAGGGTGCTTCCGTGCTGAAAGCTCGCCGGGTGTTGATTGCGACCGGGGCCTATGACTTGCCCGTGGCCTTTCCGGGTTGGACCTTGCCGGGCGTGCTGAGCGCCGGTGGGGTGCAAACCATGATCAAGAGTCAAAGCCTGATGCCGGGGCAGCGTTTTTTGCTGGTGGGCGGCCATCCCTTGCTGCTTCTGGTCGCTGAGTTGTTGCTGGATGCCGGTGCACAGATTGCCGAAGTTGCCATCGCCCGCAGCTTGCCGTCCATAAAGGAAATGCTGCGCGCTACACGTGCTCTACCGGGACAGTCACGACTGGTTAAACAGCTGCTGGCGATCTTGTTGAAACTGCGTCGCCATGGCGTGCCGTTGCGCTTTGCAACGGGCATAGAGCGTGCGCATGGGGACGAGTCTGTTCAGGCGGCTACGCTGTGTAAAGTGGATCAAAACTGGCACGCCATCGCGGGCACACAAAGACGTGTAGAGGCAGATACGGTGGTCGTGGGTTATGGCCTGCTCGCCAGTACGGAATTGGCGCGCCAGGCAGGCTGTGCCGTGCGGTGGGACAGTGCTGCTGGCGGCTGGCTGGTGCAGCATGACGACAGACTGCACAGCACCCAGTCAGGCGTGCTGGTTGCTGGAGAGCAGACAGGCATTGCAGGGGCATTCAATGCCCATTTGCAAGGTGAGTTGGCCGCGTGGCAATGTGTGCTGGAGTTGCAGCAGCCAGTTGCCGAGACAGAGATAGCAAAAACCATTGCTGACCTGCAGGTGCGCCTTGGTCGTAATCGTCGTTTTACCGACACCGTTATTGCCTTGTCTGCCCCCAAGCTGGAGGCACTGGCCCAGGCAATCACCCCGGATACAGTGGTGTGCCGCTGCGAGGAAGTCACGGCACAGGAGGTGAATCAGTTTCTGGACGCCCATCCTTATGTGACGGACATCAATAGCATCAAATTGGCCTGTCGTACCGGAATGGGCATGTGCCAGGGGCGCTACTGTCAACACACCGTGGCGCAGATGCTGGCCAGCCGTTTGGGCAGGGGTATAGATCAAGTGGGAATTTACAAGGCTCAAGCGCCAGTGAAGCCTGTGCCGGTCGCGGCGTTGGCGCATATGGAGTAAGAGGGGCTTCTAACAAAGGACGTACAGTGCAATGAAGAACGCCCCTTTTTTTACAGGGGCGCTTTGTCCTTGGTTTTGTATTGTTCTTACACCGGCTGTTCCAGTATTTCCTGCAGGCGAGTCAGCAGCTTGTCGCTGGCGTTGTGCATATGCCGTTCGCAGATGGCAAGGGCGCCTGCTTCGTCGCCCGATGCAATGGCCGCAGCCAGTTCCTCATGCTCGTCCCAGATGGACAGACGCTGTTCTGCTGATTGCAGTACAGCCCCCATGACACGTCGCAGGTGTACCCAATGAACCTGTGCGCTCTCGGCGATCATGGGGTTGCCCGACGCTTCGTAAATCGCTTTGTGAAAGGCTTCGTCGGCTTCGATCATGGCGCGTACGTCATGACCACGAGCAACCTTGCGGCCCAGACGGATCAGGTCCGGGTCCAGTACGGCACTTTGACGTGCCGCCAGCTTGGTTGCCAACGCTTCCAAGGCACCCCGCACCTGGTACAGATGCCCGATATGTTCCAGATCCAGCGGGGCCACCATGACGCCCCGCCCTTCGGCGTCTTGCAGCAATCCATCTTTCTTCAGGAGCTGGATGGCTTGCAGCACGGGCGAGCGGGACACGTTGAGCTGCTCGGCAATGTCTTCCTGAGTGATTCGCGAGCCGGGGGCCAGGGAGCCGTCGCTGATGGCATCGAGCAGGATGCGATAGACCTCGTCAACATAGTGTGGACGGGCCTGCAACTTACCGGAAAGCTTGGCATGCATGAGGTCTGGAACTCCGCTACAAACAAAAAACAAGTTAAGGCCGCAGCCTGGCTGCGGCCCTGGGTTTACATCAGGGCGTGGTCCGCATGGATTGCAAGAGCGCAGCCATGGGGTCCTGGTCTGACGTCGCTTGTACCTCGAACGGGTTGCTTAGCGGATCGTCTGCCTGTGTCGCACCTGGGCTGAGCATGGGGGCGGGACGGTTCAACTGGAGCAGGATTTCTTCTTCGCTCAGGCTGACTGTCTTGTGCAAGCCTCCCGTTACCAGTTGCGGATAGGCGATGACGATTCCTACCACCAGCAATTGTAGTACGACGAAGTAGGCTGAGCCCTTCCAGATCTGCTGGGTACGAACCCTTGGAATAGTTTGCTGGCTAACGGAATCCACATAGTCGGATCGGGGTGCCACGCTGCGCAAATACAACAAGGCAAAACCGAACGGGGGTGTCAGAAAGGATGTCTGCAGGACCAGGGCAATGACAATCCCGAACCAGATCAGATCAATGCCCAGACTGTTGGCAACGGGCGCTAACAGCGGGACCACAATAAACGCAATTTCGAAGAAGTCCAGGAACATGCCCAGCACAAAGATGATGGCGCTGACGGCAATGACAAAACCCAGTTCGCCGCCGGGAATGGCATCAAACAGGTGCTCTACCCACAGGTGGCCGTCTGCGGCACTGAATGTGAAGCTGAAGACGGTGGAGCCGATCAGGATGAACATCACGAAAATAGCCAGCTTGGCGGTATTTTCCAGAGCTTGATTGAGCAAGGACCAGTTCAGGCGTTTGCGTATCAAGGCCAGTATCAGCGCGCCAATTGCACCCATGGCCCCGCCTTCTGTTGGTGTAGCAATTCCCAGGAATATGGTGCCAAGGACCAGAAAGATCAGGATGACTGGCGGGATCAGGGCGAAGACGAAGCGTTCGGCCAGTTGCGAGAGCAGTCCCCATCCTGTCACGCGATTTACCGTCGCAAACAGCAGCGCACTCAGGGAGGCGACAACCAGGGCGGTGATGGCCACTTGATCCGTGGGGGCCTGAGCCGGCTGGGAAAAGACCTGGGCCATGACTTCGTTGTGCAGGCCTGCCCAGGTAAACCCGATGAAGGCGCACAGCAGGACCAACATGCCCAGCGACCGTCGTCCGCTTGCACCAGTGGCTGTCACCTGACTTCTGGCCTGTTCTGGCAGTGCGGGCATCCAGGAGGGACGGAACAAGGCCAGAACAATGACGAATGTAATGTAGATCACCAGCAGCAAGAGACCGGGGCCCAGTGCCGCTGCGTACATGTCTCCGACTGAGCGGCCCAATTGATCGGCCATCACAATCAGGACCAGAGACGGCGGCAACGCCTGTACCAGTGCTCCTGAGGCGGTGATGACGCCCGTAGCAATTTCCGGTTTGTAGCCGTAGCGCAGCATGACGGGCAAGGAGATCAGGCCCATGGAGATCACCACCGCCGATGTGACGCCAGTGGAGGCGGCCAGAAGGGCCCCTACCAGGACAACCGAAACGGCCAAGCCACCGCGGACAGCACCAAAGAGCTGGCCCATGGTTTCAAGCAGGTCTTCGGCCATGCCCGAGCGTTCCAGAATGATGCCCATCAAGGTGAAAAAGGGGATGGCCAGCATGGTTTCGTTTTGCATGATGCCAAAGATGCGTAGCGGCAAAACCTGGAACAGATTGGTCGGAAACAGGTCCAGTGCAATGCCTAGTACGCCAAATACCAGGCCGGTGGCGGCCAGTCCGAAGGCCACAGGAAAGCCGGTCAGCAAGAGCACAATCAGGCTCAGGAACATGATGGGGACGAAGTAGTCCGTGATAAAGGTGGCAATCATCGTGCGCCCTCCTGTGCGGTCGATAGCGCTTCGGCTGGCACATGAATAGGCGTGTCCTGGGCATTATCTTCAGCAATGCAGTCCGGCCCTTTGCCTGTCAGGAACAGGATACGTTTGACCAGCTCGGCCAAGCCCTGAAGCAACAGCAGGCTAAAGCCGGCAGGAATCAGCAGATAGGCGGGCCAGCGCACCAGCCCGCCGGCATTGCCGGACATTTCACCCGAATGCCAGGCGGCGGTGAAAAATCCCCAGCTCAGGTTGATGACAAAAATACAGAACGGGATCAGGACGACAACAATCCCGGCGATGTCCACCAGGTTGCGTCCCCGCGCCCCCAGGCGGGTGGAAACGAAGTCGATACGAACATGGCTGTTATGCAGAAATGCGTAGCCTCCTCCCAAGAGAAAGACAGCCGCATACAGGTACCACTGAGCTTCCAGCATGCCGTTGGAGCTCAGGTCAAAGGCTTTGCGAGTGATGGCGTTGCTGGCGCTCAGAATGGTGGTGGCCAGCAATAGCCATTTGATGATGAATCCGATACAGCGGTTCAGGTGGTCTATTCCCCCCACCATGGTTTTCAATGCAGTCATTTTTGTCTCCGCGAATATTGTTGTGTTCGTCGTTGTGCTGCCGGGGAGTGTTTGATGGCGGCCGTGTGCAAGCCGCTCTGTAGCAGGTGCTGTGGTGACTCCTTGGGCCATGAGCGTGCCCGAAGTAAATGGGGTGTGCCCTGGCGGGAGCCAGGACCAGGAGATGGCCTTACAGGTCCAGAACCAGTACGCCCGAGCGTGCGCGTGAAACGCAGGCGGTCAGGCAATGGCTTTGCTCGTCGGGACTGAGGATGTAGTCCTGGTGATCAACATCCCCTTGCAGGTAGTTGATGCGGCATGTGCCACACAGGCCCGATACGCAGGAGGTGGCAATAGGCACACCGGCTTGCGTCAAGGCATCGCTCAGGGATTGATCGGGAGCAACCTCAATGCACTGGCCGGTACTGGCAATCTGCGCCACGAAGGCACCGGGAGGCAGGGTATTGGCATTAGGGGCAGGTTCAGGCGCCTTGAAGTGTTCGCAATGCACGGAACCGGCAGGCCAATGCGAGCTGGCCTGCGCACAGGCTTGCATGAAGCCGGTTGGGCCGCAGTAATACACGTGAGTCCCTTCAACTGCATTGGCCAGCAGATCCTGCAGATTCAGACCTTGTGCGGGGTTGCCGTTGTCCAGATGCAGATGCAGGCGGCCTTGTTCTTGCCATGTGAGCAGTTCGGAGCTAAAGGCGGCCGTGTCGTGGCTGCGAGTGCAATAGTGCAATTCAAAGGGCTGACCCTGAGACTCCAGAAAGTGGGCCATCGCCTTGATGGGCGTGATACCTATACCCCCGGCTAACAGAATGGAACGGCGTGCATTCGGGTCCAGTCGAAAATGATTTCGGGGCGTGCTGACGGTGACTTGCTGCTGGACCTGCAAGGCGTCGTGCAAGGTGCGTGAACCGCCTCGTCCATTGGCATCACGCAGGACAGCAATGACGTAGCGATGACGCTCATGAGGAGGGTTGCACAGCGAGTATTGGCGGATCAGGCCGGGTTGAATATGTACGTCTATATGGGCACCGGCTTCGAAGGCAGGCAATTCGCCACCCTGAGGACAGCTGAGTTCATAAGAATTGATGCCTTGCGCTTCGTAGCGGATTTGCCGGATCCGCAGTGACAGCAGCCCGTCCGGGTTGGTAGCCGCCTGGACGGGAGTGGCGGGTTCTGCAATGGCGTTCATGGCGCTCTCCGTATGGGGCACCCGCCCCTTTGGAGCGGGTGCGGCAGGCGATCAGGATTCAGCAGCGACAGCGCTGAGCGATTGTTGAAGTTCTTGCATGCTTTGTTTGACGAAAGCCTCGCGTTCCGAGCCTTTCAGATTGTCGGCCGAGGTCAGGATGCGCACGATTTCGCGCGTGGCGTGTCGGCGGCGCGCGACTTCCTGGGCTAAATCCTCGGACTCGGGAATCGCCAGAACATTGCCCGAGCAATAGCTGTTGGGGGCACCCCCACAGTCTTTCAGCCATTGCGCAAAGCCTTCGGGGGTTGCCGCAGGGTTGGAGCCACGCAAGGCATCGCGCAACATCTTGCGGAACATGTACAGCCCGGCGTCGAACTTGGTCGGGTTCTCCAGAGCATGGACCGCAATCGGGCGCTGGCTGATGATGGCCTCGTAATCGCCCGGTGCCTGCTGGCATTCCTTGTAGTTGTGACGGGCACGGTGGTCGGACGGGATGGGTGGCAGATCTTCCAGCTTGTATTGCCCAAAGCGCTCGGGACGGCGCATCGCAACCTGCCCTTCCAGAAAGTCGATGGTCTCGTAGCCCACCATATCCTTGTTGCCCACTCCGCGTGTATCAATGCCAGGGCCCATGACGCGCCAGCCAATCATCTTGCTGTTCTGGTCGTCCACGGGGACGGTCCAGCGCACGATGTGAAAGCGGCTGAAAAACTTTTGCTGGGCACCGTCTTCGGAGGTGTAGGCATGCAGGCTCAGATTGGGTAGGACCTGGTGCTGAACACGGATAAACAGATTGTCCTTGCTGGCACGACGCGCACCCGCGCAGGCCAAGCTGCGGCCATTATGTACAGGGATGAACTGCATGTCGGGCGCCACTTCCATGGAGGCCGCGCCTACTTCGTCAAAGGTGGTGCCCTGGTAGTTGCCGCCTACCACGTTCTTGGCAGCGTGCAGTGCGGTGGGGTGGAAGTTGTCAGCGGCGTTGTCCTGTACTTGCAGCCAGTTGCAGTGCTGGAAGTTGCTGAACGCCACCAGTTCATCACCGGGCATGACGGTGAAGTTTTCCTCCCATTCGGGGAAAGGAGGTTCGGCATCGGGCGGGCCCATATAGGCAAAAATCAGGCCATGGCGCTCGAAGGCCTTGTAAGCACCCTGACGGATGGAGCAGGCGTATTTTTCGCCCTCGGCCTCTTCGCCTTTGGGGTAAGGGACATGCAGACAGGTTCCGTCTACGTCGAACACCATGCCGTGATAGCAGCACATAATGCCCTTTTCCTGGATGGCACCGTATTCCAGGGAGGCGCCACGGTGGGCGCAGTGGGCGTGCAGCAGCCCGATCTGGCCGCTTTTGTCGCGAAAGGCGACCAGCTCTTCCCCCATGATTTTCAGAAAACGCGGGGTATCAGTCAGTTCGGCGGCCATGCAGACGGGATGCCAGAAGCGGCGCATGTACTCGCCCATGGGCGTGCCTGGGCCGACTTCGGTCAACTCAGGGTCGTGATCAGGAATGCGGTTGGTGTAATAGCCGCCGTAGGGAATCAGTTTCTTTTCGGTCATGTCGTCCTCGTGTACAGATCAATGGTGGAAAGGGTCAGGCTACTTTTCGGTCGACCAGCGCCTGGGCGCTGATCCAGGGCATCATGGCGCGCAGCTGCTCGCCGACGATTTCAAGGCGGTGGCGCTGGTTCAGGCGTCGATGGGCATTCAAGGAAGGTTGGCCGGCACGGCTTTCCAGGATGAAATTCTTGGCATAGGTGCCGTCCTGGATGTCGCGCAGCAAGGCTTTCATGGCCTGGCGTGTGTCTTCGGTCACGATGCGTGGACCGGCCTGGTATTCGCCAAACTCGGCATTGTTGGAGATGCTGTAGTTCAGGTTGGCGATGCCACCCTCGTACAGCAGATCCACAATCAGCTTCAGTTCATGCAGGCATTCGAAATAGGCCATTTCTTCGGCATAGCCCGCCTCGACCAAGGTTTCGAATCCACACTTGACCAGATCCACCATGCCGCCACAGAGCACCGCCTGCTCGCCAAACAAATCCGTTTCGGTTTCTTCACGAAAATCGGTTTCGATGACGCCGGAGCGTCCGCCGCCATTGGCGATGGCGTAGGACAAGGCCAAGTCACGAGCCTGACCGGAACGGTCGGCATGAATGGCGATCAGGTGGGGAACCCCGCCGCCTTCCACGTAGGTGGAGCGCACCGTGTGGCCGGGTGCCTTGGGGGCGACCATGATGACGTCCAGATCGTCGCGGGGCTGGATCTGGCCGTAATGGATGTTGAAACCGTGGGCAAAGCCCAGCGTGGCGCCGGGGCGGATATGGGGAGCGACTTCCTGCTCGTAGACGCGGGCAATGTCCTCGTCAGGCAGCAGCATCATCACGATGTCGGCTTGTTGAACGGCAGACGCGATGTCTGCCACAGCCAGACGGGCAATGGCGGCCTTTTGACGCGAGGCACTGTTGGGGCGCAAACCCACGACCACTTCCACGCCAGAATCACGCAGATTCAATGCGTGAGCATGGCCTTGAGAGCCGTAGCCGATGATGGCAACCCGGCGTTGCTGCACCAGGGCCAGATCGCCGTCCTTGTCATAAAACACCTTCATACTGCCTCCTTTTTGTGAGTTCTGTGTTCTGTATACAGAGTTCAGTATTGTGGGGCGATATTCGAGGTGTCAAGGAAAAATTGGCAGGTCGGGGGAAATCCCTAGGACGGAAATTTTGCTTAGCGCATCGGGGTCAGGCTGGCCTCGCGCAGCAGCCATTCACGCAGGTGTTCCACGCGTTTGAGCGTGTCGCGGTGGTTGCGGTAGTAGAGAAAATGCATCTCGCGTTGCAGGCTGCGACCATTGGGGGCGGGCAAGACGATCAGTTCCCGATTGTCCAGTTCGCGTTCGGCAAAGCGTTGTGTTTCCAGGCAGACACCCAACTGGTCCACCGCTGCTGCAACTGCCATGGCACCGCGGTCAAAGGACAGACGTGGACCGGGGGAGGAGGCCATGCCATTGCTGCCAAACCAGTCAGCCCAGCTGACCGGACTGATGGTGGAATCGATCAAGGGCAAATGCAGGTACCAGGGCTGATGCAGAGCCAGACTGGCATAGAGTTTGGGCGAGCATAAAGGCAACAGGGGTTCAGGATGCAGCGACTCCACCACCAGCCTAGGGTCGTGGCTGGGGGCATGTCCGTAGCTGATCACGCAGTCAATGTCGGTGGACTGGTGCAGATCGGGCGGCGTGGCATCCGTGCGCAAATGGATGGCTAAGCCGGGATGATCCCGCATGAAAGCATGTAGACGGGGCCCCAGCCATTTCACTGCCAGGCTGGGAGCGCAATGCACGGTCAAGGCGTGCGTACCCCCGCTCTCGCCCTGTGTGTCCTCGCAAAGCCGGGCCAGCTTGTCCAGCAAGGGAGTCAGTTCCCGATAGAACTCCTGGCCTTGGCTGTTCAAGCTGACACGCCGGTTGTGACGGACGAACAGGCTGCGTCCCAGATGAGTCTCCAGGCTTTTGACCTGATGGCTGATCGCGGAAGGAGTCAGGTGCAGCTCATCGGCCGCCAGGCTGAAACTCTCCAGCCGGGCGGCCGATTCAAAGGCTCGTAGCCAGGCGAAATTAGGGATGGCTCGCATGAGGGTGCCTTAAACAGGTGAATATTTTTAATCAATAGCTGAAAAAGCTTCATTTGTCATTCATGGTTTTCGACCTCTACCATGGTTTTACGTTTCACCCGTACGCTGCGCTGGATGGGCTGGCGTGCGGGCAACGCAACATCTTGCCGAACCCGAAGGAGACCTTCCCATGAACGCTAAACCCGATATCAAAGAAATTTTGGCCATGACGGGCCGGAAGTCGATTTATCAGCCCGAACAGCAAGGCCTGATCTACCCGGAAGAGCCCCAGTTTGATTCTTTTGAAGAAGCGCGCACACATTTGAAGCAGCGCCTGGTGGCCGCTTGCCGCGCTTTTGCCCTGCACGGTCTGGACTATGGCTTTGCAGGCCATCTGACCATTCGCGATCCCGAGCATCCCAGCCTGTACTGGACCAATCCCATGGCCGTGCACTTTGCTGACGTGAAGGTTTCGAACCTGATCCTGGCTGACCATGAAGGCAAGGTGGTGGAAGGGGATTACGCCCTGAACCGCGCAGGGTTCGTACTGCATGCCGCCGTGCACGAGGCTCATCCTGACATTGTGGCGATGTGTCATGCGCACACCGTCTATGGCACTGCCTTTGCCTCGCTGGGTCAGGAAATCCTGCCCATTACGCAGGATGCCGCCGCCTTTTTTGAAGACCATGTCGTCATTCGCGAAGAAGCCGGTCAGGTGGCGGTGGAAACCAAGGCTGGTCACAAAGTGGCCAACGCCTTTGCGGGCGTCAAGGCTGCCATCCACCAGAACCATGGCTTGCTGACGGCCAGCCGCCACAGCATTGAAGCCGCCGCCTTCTGGTTCATTGCGCTGGAACGCTGCTGCCAGCAGCAATTGATGATTGCTGCAACCGGCATGACGCCCACATTGGTGACCCCCGAACGTGCCCGTTACAGCCGTGAGCACGTAGGGAGCGAATACATTGGCTGGCTGCACTTTCAGCCGATCTGGGAAAACCTGTTGCGCACCCAGCCCGATATGTTTGATTGATCCGTCCCGCAAGCAGCTTGATCCGTTGGGGGCAAGCTGCTGACTTTGCATAAATAAAACGAGGAGACACAAGCGTGGAACGACGAGCAATGCTGAAACTGACCGGCCTGGCCGGCATTGTGGCCACTGGCATGGCCCCTGCGGTCGTCAAGGCGCAAGAGAATTTGCGCTGGCGACTGGCATCCAGCTTCCCCAAGCACCTGGATACGATTTATGGCGGTGGGGAAGTCTTTGCGCAGAAAGTGCGCGAGCTAAGCGATGGCAAGTTCAATATCTCCGTTCATGCGGGCGGGGAACTGATGCCGGCCATGGGTGTGGTCGATGCGCTGGAACAGAACTCGGTGGAAGCGGCTCACACGGCGCCCTACTATTTCTTTGGGAAGAATGAGGCGTTTGCCTTGAGCTGTGCCATTCCGTTTGGCATGAACTCTCGCCAGCTGACGGCCTGGATGTATCACGGCAATGGCTTGAAACTGACACGTGATTTTTATGCCAACTACAACATCGTCAACTTCCCCTGTGGCAACAGTGGTGTGCAGATGGGCGGCTGGTTTCGCAAGCAGATCAATACCCCGGAGGACATACGGGGCCTGAAGATTCGTATCGGTGGTTTGCCAGGCAAAGTTATCGAGAAGCTGGGTGGTATTCCACAAAATATCGCCGGTGGCGAGGTGTATCAGGCACTGGAAAAAGGCGTTATTGATGCCGCCGAGTGGGTGGGGCCGTATGACGATTTGCGACTGGGCTTTCACAAGGTCGCGCCTTATTACTATTACCCAGGCTGGTGGGAAGGTTCAGTAGGGCTGGATCTGCTGGTCAACAAGAAAGCGTATGACGGTTTGTCGCAGCACTACAAAGATATTGTCGCGGCAGCCAGCACTTATGCGCATCTGGATATGCAGGCGAAATACGATGCCCGTAACCCAGGCGCCTTGAAGGAACTGGTTGGTCAGGGAGCCAAGGTCCTGCCTTTCTCCAAGGAAGTGTTGGATGCCTCATTCAAGGCGAGCGAGGAACTGTATGCCGAACTGAATGCAAGCAATCCGCAATGGCGAACGATTTATGCGGATTACCGTGCGTTCCAAAAGGATGAGCTGCTGTGGTTCCGCTTCGCGGAAGCGCGCTTTGATCAGTACATGCAGTCCGTGTCTTTATGACCCGAAGGCGGGGGCTGAATCGATTTGCTGCCTACGCAAGAAATACGAAGCCTCCGCCAGTTTCAAGAATCCCACCATCTCGGTACGCGCATACTCCGGATCCCCGCTGGTCAGGGCTTTGCCCAGCTTTTCCAGCGCCTCTACCGTGGCCTGGTAGTTATCGGTATCGCTGGTATTGGCAAAGCGCACCTGGTTGGCGTGGTCGGCGGACATGGCGATGGCGTCCAGCAGGCGCTCGTTGTGTACGCATTGCAGCCAGGCTTGGCGAAAGCTGGCGTTGGCGCTGAACATCAGGGCGGCGTCTTTGTGCACCATGGCTACTTTAGCCAGATCAATGGCTTTGCTAAGACCGGCATGGAGCTGATCGCGGTCGGCGATGTTGACGGCCAGCGCGGCAGCAGCCGGCTCCAGAATGCGGCGTAACTCAAAGATGTCGCGCACCATGGCGTCGGTCAGCACCGGGACCTGAAACCCCCGTGTGGTGCTATTCAATAAACCTTCGTTGACCAGTCGCAGCAGGGCCTGGCGCACGGGCATGCGAGTGCAGCCAAAGCGTTCGGCCAGCTCGTAATCCAGCAGGCGGTCGCCGGGGTGCCAGTCGCCTGCATTCAAACGCTTGCGGGTGTCCCGGTAAATGGTGTCTACCAGCGTTTCCGCCTTGCTTGCCTGTGTGGATTTACCAGTCGAAGTCGCCATACGAAACCGATCAGAAAAGAATGGATGATTGTATCGTACAGACTCTGCTGCGCTGATCGGGTTTGTGTCTAGAACTTGGTTCGTATCCCCACCCTTAACAAGGTCTGGTTACGCCCCGTGGAGCTGGGCATGCTGATTACGTTGGCCGTTGCGCCCTCGCCTTGCGCGTGCTGGATGATGGCCTGGGTATAAATATCCGTGCGCTTGGACAGGAAGTAGTCGGCCGTCAGGTTTAGTTGGTGGTATTTGTTCGATCCCAGGGTGGTCAGCCCATAGCCCGGTCCCAGTACCAGATTGGGTGCCGCGCGCCAGGCAAAACCCAGCTGATAGTTGCGGAAGGTATGGTTCTTTTGCTGGCCATCGGGAGCCACGTACAGGGCTTGTGAAAACACACCGTAGATAGTCACTTTGTCGAAGGCGTAGTTCGCTCCTATGCCCCAGTCGCGCAGGTAACGGCCACCAACTCGATTGGGCGCGCCGCCGCCGGTCAGCGGGCTGATGTCCAGGCTGGCTTCCTGCACCTCGGTATAAGCGGCACCCGTCGCAAAATTGCCGTTTTTATAGTTGGCCGTAAAGCTGATGGTGCGCCCGGTTTGTGCCTGCCCTTCGCGTCGTTCCGGGAAGCCGTACATGGCACCCAGCTCAATACCGGCAAAGGAAGGCGTCACGTATTTCACCGACTGATTGACCCGCTGGCCGCTCATGCGGTCGTTGTCCAGAGGGCTATTGGAATAGCCGCCTGCCGACCAAGTGGGGGTGTAAAAGGCCTGCAAGGTGTCGGTGAAGAAATCGTATTGTCTGCCCAGCTTGATGCTGCCCAGATAATCGGATTTCAGGCCCACCCAGGCTTGTCGGCCCCACAGGGCGCCGCCTTGCCCTGCTTCCCCAGTCGCCACGGAAAAGCCGTTTTCCAGTTGAAAGATGGCAGTCAAACCATTGCCCATCGACTCGGAGCCACGCAGACCCAATCGGTTGCCTTGCATGACGCCGGTATCCAGCGTGGTTTTGGAGGGGCCGTTGGCATTGCTGATCCAGGTCAGGCCCGCATCCAGAATGCCGTACAAGGTGACGTTGTCGCCGGTTTGCGCCGTGGCGCTGGAGCTGGCGATCAGCGTGGCCAGTCCGACACAGCTAGCCAAGACGATTTTGACGTGACGGCGCATCATTGGGCACCGCCTTTGCTGGGGACAGCGTGTAATTTAGCGGCCTGATCCAGGGCGTTTTGCTGTCGGGCAGATGGCAGGGCAAAGACGCACAAGCCACCCAGCACGGCCAGACCGGCAATGGTCAATACAGCGGTGCTGGTGCTGCCGCTCATTTCTTGTGCCAGCCCCATGGCGTAGGGGCCAAATAAACCGCCCAAGGCTGCTACTGCATTGATCAGGGCATAGCCGGTTGCGGCGGCGCGGCCACTCATGAAATTACCGCCCAAGGCCCAGACCAGGGGTGTGCCGCCAATGAACATGGCCGTGGCGATGATGACGCCAATAATGCGCACGGTCGGGTCCGGTGCCAGGGCAGTCATCAGCAGGCCGATAGCACCACCGGCGCAGGCAATGGCCAAGTGCCAGCGACGTTCCCCAAAGTAGTCGGAGGAGCGGCCCAGAATCAGCATGGCCAGAGCCGATGCGGCGTAGGGCAAGGCGGCAATATAGCCAATGTGGGTCAGGTTCTTGATACCGGCTTCCTGAATGATGGTGGGTGTCCAGAAGATCACCGCATAAATGCCCAGATTCAGGGACAGCAGCACGCAGGCCAGCCACCACACATTGGGTTTGCCCAGCACTTCAGCAATTTTGTCCTTGCGCGGCAGCTCGCGTTGCGCGTCCTGGTTCAGGGTGTGCAGCAAGGTTTTTTCTTCCTGGCTCAACCATTTGGCGTCTTCAGGACGGTTGGGCAAGGTCGCCCACAGCAAGGCCGCTACAAAGACAGCGGGCAGCCCCTGCAAGAGGAACAGCCATTGCCAGTTATGCAGGTGTTGGGACTCTGAAAACACATCCATGATCCAGCCCGAGAGCGGGCCTACGATCATGCCGCCCGCAGCAGCGGCAGTAACCAAGGTCGCCATGACGCGGCCCTGGCGTTGTGGGGGGAACCATTGCGCCAGGTAATACACCACGCCAGGCAGAAAGCCGGCTTCCGCCACGCCCAACAGGAAGCGGACGATATAGAACTGTGTGGGGGTGGTGACGAACATGGTCAGCACGGACAGGATGCCCCAGGTGACCATGATGCGTGTCAGCCAGGCGCGGGCACCAAAGCGGTACAGCAAGAGGTTGCTGGGGATCTCGAACAACAAAAAACCCACAAAGAAGATGCCTGAACCCAGGCCATAGACCTCGGCTGAAAAATTCAGGTCTTGCAGCATTTGCAGCTTGGCAAAGCCCACGTTGACGCGGTCGATGTAGGCAACGATGTAGCTGATGAACAAGATGGGCATCAGCCGCCAGAGGATTTTGCCGAAAAGCAGATCCTCGGCCTTGGAGGGGACCGGGTCTGCGGGGCGCGATTGTTGTCTCATGATAGTCCTTATTGGTAATCGCAGTAAGTGAATTCAGTTGAACTCATTTTTTGTGAATATATTCATTTTCATACTTGATGGTCAATAAGTGCTATAGGTATAAAACAAGTTAGAAATTACTTAATATTTTGAAATTAAAAGAATTTATAAAAATTAAAAAGCCAATTTCTAGTACAAACACCTAGGCTCGTTGACAGCGATATACCTGCTCTATAAACTGAATTCAGTTTTTAATAATAGCAATAAGGAGCTGGCATATGAGCAGGCAGGAGGCCCCTTCGGCCCAGGTGATCGAGCATGCTTCGTCCCTGATTGGCTTTGATACGGTAAGCAGAAACTCCAATCTGGCATTGATTGAATGGGCCGCCAACCGGCTCGAAGCGGCGGGTGCCCAAGTGCGTTTTGATTACAACGAATCGCGCTCCAAAGCCAATCTGCTGGCAACCTTCGGTCAGGGGCCGGGGGGCGTGGTCTTGTCTGGCCATACAGACGTGGTGCCGGTCGACGGGCAGGTATGGTCCAGCGATCCTTTTGAAGCCCAGATTCGTGATGGCCGCTTGTTTGGCCGTGGCGCTTGCGATATGAAAGGCTTTATCGGCGTGGCCATGGCACAGGCGCAACGCCTGGGTTCCATGACACTGCGCGAGCCCGTGCATCTGGCCTTGAGCTACGACGAAGAAGTGGGCTGTCTGGGCATTCCCGGCCTGATCGAGGAAATGCGTAAAGCCGGCATCCAGCCCAGCGGCTGCATTGTGGGTGAACCCACCAGCATGCGCGTTGTGGCGGCCCATAAAGGCGGCCGCATTTATCGCTGCCGCGTCAAAGGCTGCGCCGCCCATTCTTCTTTGACACCACACGGTCTGAACGCAATCGAGTACGCCGCCAATCTGGTTTCGCACATTCAGCATCTGGCGGATGAAGAGGCCCAGGTCGGCAAGCGCATTGAAGGCTTTGATGTGCCTTTTTCCACCATTTCCACCAACACGATTTCCGGTGGCAATGGCATGAATATTATCCCGGCCCATTGCGAGTTCTCCTTTGAATACCGCTATCTGCCTGGCGTGGACCCGGATGGCTTCATCGGCAATTTGCGCCGCTTTGCCTATGAGCAGGTCTTGCCGCGCATGCAGGCACGCCATGGTGATGCGGCGATCGAATTCGAATGTCTGGGCAGTATTCCTGCCCTGGATGACGAAGACAGCCAGGAGCTGAAAAAAATGGCGCTGGCTTTGCTGGGTGAGTCCGCCGCACAGCGTGTGGCCTATGGCACCGAAGCCTCGTTTTTCCAGGAAGCGGGCGTGCCCAGCATTGTCTGCGGGCCTGGCTCCATCACCGTGGCGCACAAGGCTGATGAATACGTCAGCCTGGAGCAGTTGGCCGCCTGCGAGTCCTTTCTGGGCAAGGTGATCCAGTCCTTGGCTGCTTAGGGCGGGATGGTTTCCGGCAGGTCTTGGGGCCTGTCTTATTTTGAAGGAATTTTTTTTCATGAAGCTAGCAAAACGCATTACCGGCACCTCCCAAAAATCCTTTGGCATGTACGAGCAGGCGGCTCGCCTGCAAGGCGATACCTCGGACCTGATTCATCTGGAAGTTGGCCGCCCGGACGCGGATACGCCGATGGCGATCAAGCAGGCGGCCGCCGATGCCTTGATGCGCGGCGAGGTGCATTACAGCGATCTGCGTGGGGTGCCCGCCTTGCGTGAAGCCTTGGCCGCCAAGCTGCGCAAGCAAAACAAGCTGGATGTCGGGCCGGATGATGTGCTGGTCACCAATGGGCTGACGCACGCCTCCTTTGCCGCTTTCTTCGCCATTCTGGACGAGGGTGATGAGGTGATTTTGCTCTCGCCGCACTACCCGCAACATATAGGCAAAATCGAGCTGGCCGGGGCGCATCCGGTGCTGGTGCCGCTGAATAAGGAACAGGGTTTTGCCATTGATGCGCACGCCATCGAAGCGGCGATTACGCCCCGTACCCGGATGGTGGTGCTGGTGAATCCGGCCAATCCTACGGGCCGTGTGTACCGTCGCAGCGAGCTGGAAGCTCTGGCGCAATTGGCTATCAAGCACGATCTGATCGTGGTCTCGGACGAAGTCTACGAGGACATTACCTATGACGATGCCGAGCACATCAGCATTGCCTCCCTGCCCGGCATGCAGGAGCGCACCGTGTCCATGTTTGCCTTCACCAAGTCCTACGCCATGGATGGCTGGCGCATTGGGTATCTGGCCGCGCCTGCCTGGTTGATGCCCGGCTTGTTGAAGATCACCGCTAACGATGTCACCCATGTGAATACCTTTATTCAGGCGGGCGCGCTGGAAGCGGTGGTTGGGCAGCAAGAAGCCTTGCGCGGGATGATTGCGGACGACGACGCCAAGCGCCGCCTGATGCTGCAACGTCTGAATGCCATGGCGAATGTCAGTTGCGCCCAGGTGGAAGGCACGATTTATGCCTTTGCCGATGTGCGCGCCACGGGAGTGCCTTCGCAGGAACTGGCCGAGCGCTTGTTAAAGGAAGCCCGCGTGGTGGTTGAAGCAGGCAGCTTCTACGGTCCGCAAGGTGAAGGTTTCTTGCGCCTGTGTTTTGGTTCTGCCTCGTATGAGCAGATCGAGCAGGCCATGGATCGTTTGCAACTGTTCTTTGCTCAATTGGAGGCTCAGACCAGCCAAACCGCCGCCTGATAGCGTGAGCCGACAAGATTTCAAGGCCGCTTTCTGTCATGGAAAGCGGCCTTTTTGTGTCTACCAGCGGGTGTTTTGCCCTGACGATCTAGCGAAATACATGCCCAGACCATGACTTTTTCATATAAATATATAGACTAAAGTCCGTACAAATAAACCGACAACCCATGTCGGTGTTTTCCCTTAAATTGGTGCGTATCCCCCTGTAGGAGCTGGTTATAAGGTCATTATCAATCCATATTTCCATAGACAAGTATCGGCTCCTTATTATATTGTTCGTATCAAACAACAATTATGTCCGGTCAATTAATAGGAGCAGGTCCATGAAATACGGGATACGGGGTGTACTGGCAGCAGCAGGGATGGTGGCCGCGCTGGGCGCGCAGGCTCAAACGCTCAAGCTGGGTGTGGTAGGAGGCATGACAGGTCCAGGCGCGCCCTGGGGTCTGGCTATTGATGGTGGCGTGAAAATCGCCGTGGATGAAATCAATCAGGCCGGCGGCCTGGAAGTGGGCGACAAGAAGTACAAGGTTGAAGTGCTGACCTACGACGACCACTACAAGGCAGCGGATGCAGTAACCGCCACCAACCGTCTGATCGATCAGGATGAAGTGAAATACATCATCGGCCCGATTGGCTCGGCTTCGGTCATGGCCATGAAGCCGATTACCGAGCGCAACAAGGTCATCATGCTGTCCAACAGCTACTCGACCGAAGTGCTGGATGCGAATACGCAATACATGTTCCGCGTGCTGCCTACGCAGTACGAATACAACCGTCAGCTGATCGGCTGGTTGAAGCAGGAACGCCCCGAGCTGAAGCGGCTGGCGATCCTGTCGCCTAACGATGCAACCGGCTGGAGTACGCAAAAGATCCAGACCGCTGCATACAAGGACGCCGGTTACGACGTGGCTGAAACCAAGTTCTTCGAGCGCTCGCAAAACGATTTCCGCACCTTGCTGACCAGCATTCTGGCCAAGAACGTGGACTTCATCGAACTGGATACGGTGCCACCCGGCCCGGCCGGGATCGTGATACGTCAGGCACGTGAAATGGGCTTCAAAGGCCAGTTCACCAAGTTTGGCGGCAATAACGTGGCTGAAACCGTGAAGTCTGCCGGTGCGGACAATGCGGAAGGAACCTTGGTGTATTTGTCTGCCGATCCGTCCAGCGAACCGTACCAGAAGCTGAGCCAGGCTTACGCCAAGGTCCACAGCAACAGCATGGATGACTTCGTTTTCTACTTCTACGATGCCACCCGCCTGCTGTTCAAGGCCATTAACGAAGCTGGCACCGTGGACGATACCGATGCCGTGCGTGCCCGCATTGAAGCCAATAGCAGCTTTGATGGTATTCAAGGCGCGATTGTCTGGGGCGGCAAGGATGTCTATGGCGTGAACCACCAGATCGCCACCCCGGCCTACCTGGGTGTGATCGAGGGCGGCAAGGCCAAGGTCATCAACAAGTTCGACGCCCGCTAATTACCGGTTTTGTTTCAGTACGCACTCCGCCACGGCGGTGGAGTGCACCTTGATACGGTTAGCAATTATGCAGATCGCAATGCAAATCGCCATCATCGCCCTGATGTCCACGTTCGTGTACGCCCTGGTTGCCCTGGGTTTCACGCTGGTGTTTGGCATCTTGCGGGTGGTGAACTTCGCTCACGGCGAGTTCTACATGCTGGGCGCTTACGCCATGTATGTGTTTTATGGTCAGTTTGGCTGGCCCTACCTGCCCTCTATCGCGGCCGCTGCCGTGCTGGTGGGATTTCTGGGCTTACTGGCTGAACGCGGCCTGTTCCGTCGCTTTGTGGGCGACGAGATGGGCGGCATGATCATGTCCCTGGCTTTGGCGATTACCTTGCAGGCGGGGATCTCGCTGCTGTTCTCGGTGGACGAGCAATCGGTACGCCGTCCGGTGGAAGGTGCATGGCAAATTGGCGAAGCCTTTTTCGCCAAGGATCAATTGCTGATCGTAGGCATGAGTGTGCTGGCGCTGGCCGCCTTCTATTTTCTGATCGAGCGCACCCGTATCGGCATGACGATACGTGCGGTGGCGCAGGATCGGGAAGTGGCACGTCTGCAAGGCGTCAGTTCCTGGAAGATCATGGCCTTCACCTTTGCCTTGAGCTGCGGCCTGGCCGGTTTGTCGGGTGCCCTGATGGCGCCGGTTTACACCGTGCACCCCTATATGGGCGAAGCCGTGGTGGTGAAAGCCTTCATTATTGTGGTTCTGGGTGGTCTGGGCAGCTTGCCCGGTGCGGTGGTTGCCGCCCTGATTCTGAGTGTTACCGAGGCCGTGGCGTCCACCTTCTATAACGCGACCGTGGCCACCATGTTGTCCTTCCTGATCGTGATGGCCGTGTTGCTGGTCAAACCCAGCGGTTTGATGGGGAAATCGTCATGAGCGCGATCAAAACTGCTTCGTTCTATCCGCGCGATGGCGCCCTGCAATGGGTCTGGCATGCCGTCGTGGTTGCGGTGCTGCTGGGCTGGCCCATGTGGGCCGGACAGCCTCGCTTTGCCCTGCATCTGGCCATCATGGTGTCGCTGTACGCCTGCCTGGCCATGAGCATGAATCTGGTTTTGCGCATCGGCCAGCTCTCGCTGGCGCATGGCGCCTTGTTCGGGCTGGGGGCGTATGCCTCAGCCATTTTGAGTCGAGATTATGGCTGGTCCTTTCCAGCCGCGTTTTTGGGCGCCGGAGTGCTGACGGCAGCATTAGCTGTGATCACCGGTCCCATTTTTATGCGTATCAAGGGTGTGCATTTCGCGCTCTTGACCTTCGCCCTGGGCGAAGCCGTGGTGCTGTGCTTTATCGAGTTCCACGAACTGTTTGGCGGCAATAACGGCTTTGGGCAGATTCCGGCCCTGCAAGCCAGCTTGCCGATTCCTGAAGGGCGTTACGGCGTTTATCTGGTGACGGTCAGCTTTGCCTTGGTGGTGTATTTCGTGCTGCGGGCCCTGTACCGCCGCGAATGGGGCATGGTGGCGGACTCCCTGCATCAGAACGAGCAATTGGTGCGTTCCGGTGGTTTGAATGTGCTGCGCTTTCGGGTCAGTGTGTTTGTCCTTAGCGCCCTGATTGCCGGCTGGACAGGCAGCTTGTATGCCCACTACCAAGGCTATATCTCGCCTGATTCCTTCGGTTTCTGGACAGCGGTGAATGCCGTCATCATGAATGTGCTGGGTGGTGTGGGTGCCCTGGCTGGTGCCGTGGTGGGGGCCGCAATCCTGATCCCCCTGCCCGAGTTGCTGCGCGACTTGCAGCAGTATCAGCGCCTGATCTATGGCCTGACTTTGATTTTGCTGCTCTTGTTCATGCCGCAAGGTTTGGCGGGTCTGTGGCGTAAGTGGCGCGGCGCGCGCAAGGAGGCAGCATGAGCGTGCAATTGAATGTTCAGGGGCTTAGCCGACATTTTGGTGGGATCCGCGCGGTGGACGAGGTGTCCTTCAGCACGGCTCCCGGTCAGATTACCGGCGTGATCGGCCCCAACGGCGCCGGTAAAACCACGCTGTTCAATCTGATTGCCGGTACGACCAAGCCCAGCGCGGGTGCTGTCACCATGGATGGTGCCGCGATTACGGGTCGCCCGGCCGCGTCCTTGGCGCGCCAGGGTCTGGTGCGTACCTTCCAGATGACGCATGTATTTGCAGGCCACACGGTATTTGAAAACCTGTATCGCGCGGCTCTGTTCCGTCAGTTTCCTTCGCCCTGGTCGTTGTTCAACCCTTGGGGTGTGCGTCGTGGCCGCGAAGAGGCCGCGCGACAGGCTGAACAAGCCTTGGCCTTGATTGGCCTGGAGTCTGTAGCCGATGAGCAGGCCGATTCGTTGGCCTACGGTTTACAGAAGATTTTGGGTGTGGGTATGGCCCTGACAGCCATGCCCCGCCTTCTTTTAATGGATGAGCCCGCTGCTGGTTTGAACCCGGTGGAAACCGTGGCTATGGCCGACCTGATTGAACGCATCCACGCCAGTGGCATTGATGTGGTGGTGGTCGAGCACGATATGGGCCTGGTGATGCGCCTGTGCCAAAAGCTGGTGGTGCTGGTTAACGGTCGTTTGCTGGCCGAAGGCCCGACCGCACAAGTGCGTCAGGACCCGAGGGTGATTGAAGCCTATCTGGGTGCGGATCTGGATAAGGAACCTGGTCTGGAACCAGCCGTGGAGGTCCGCGCTGCGCAAAACGGGAAGGGACACTCGGCTTCGGTCTCTACGACTGGTCAGGGAGCTGCCAAGGTCAGCAAGCCTGTGCCCATGCTGGAAATCAAGGACTTGAGCGTGTCCTATGGCGCAGTACGGGCCTTGGACAAGGTCAGTTTTGCGGTGGAAGAAGCCAGTGTGTGCGCCGTGATCGGAGCCAATGGAGCGGGTAAATCGACCCTGATGAAAGCCATTAGCGGTCTGGTGCCGGTTGCTGGGGGAGAAATCCTGCTGGAAGGCCAGCCTATCCAGAACTTGAGTGCAGAACGCCGTGTGAATCTGGGTATTGCCCTGTCTCCTGAAGGCCGTCGCCTGTTCCCGGAACTGACGGTACGCGAGAACCTCTTGATGGGGGCCTATCTGCGTCGCGATCAGGTCGACATTACGGTGGATCTGGAACGTATTTATGGCTACTTCCCGCGTCTGCTGGAGCGCGAGCAAAGCCAGGGTCGCCACCTCTCGGGTGGCGAGCAGCAAATGTGTGCGATTGGCCGTGCCCTGATGTCCCGGCCCCGCCTGCTCTTGCTGGATGAACCCTCCCTGGGTCTGGCCCCGGCGGTCACCTTGGAAGTGGCCCGTGCGATTCGTCAGATCAGCCAGGACGGCACCACGATTGTGCTGGTGGAGCAGAACGCTCGCCTGGCGCTGAAGTTGTCGAATCACGCCGTTGTGCTGGAAACCGGGCGCTTGAGTCTGGCCGGCGACAGCAAAGACATCATGAATAACCCACAAATTGCAGCAGCCTATCTGGGCCACGCCGCAGAGGCTTCGCATCATGCCTAATATTTACCAGGTCGCCATGTTTAATGCCGAACGCTACCCCGACAAGGTAGCGGTTTCGGACGAGCGCCAGGCCTTGTCCTTTGCTCAGTTCTGCGCCCGTGCGCGCGCCTTGTCGGCTTACTTGAAAGGGTTGGGCGTACAGCCGGGGGATCGGGTAGCCATCATGACGCCCAATTCCATCGACTATCTGGCCTTGCTGCATGCCACAGCCGTAGGCGGTTTTTCTCTGGTGCCGGTGAACACCCGTTACGGCGCTGCCGAACTGCGTTACTTGCTGGACGATGCCCAGCCTACCGTGTGTATTGTGGACCCGGCCTACCGTCCCTTGCGCGAGCAGATCGAGTCCGAAGGTGGTTTGAACAGCGCCGTCCAGTGGCTGGAACACCTGCCTGAGTCCTTGCCCGATCACCGTGCGGATGATCCGGTGCAGCACCGCTTTGGCCGTGTGGGGGATGAAGATGTAGCCATCATCATGTACACCTCGGGTACGACCTCGGCCCCCAAGGGGGCCATGCTGACACACGGCAATTTGTCGGCCAATGCGGTGAACTACATCATGGAGCTGGGCATTGATGCCAACAGCCGCTCCTTGCTGGCGACACCCTTGTTTCACATTGGCGGCTTCGGGGTGGTGAATGGCCCCATTCTGTATGCCGGTGGCAGCTTGCACGTGGTGCCGCGTTTCGAAGCCGATGCGGTCATGGACGCGTTGCGTTTGTACCAGCCTACGCATGTGTTTTTGTTGTCGGCCATGTGGGTGGGCTTGACCGATCATCCTGAATTTAAAGAGCTATCCCTGCCCGGTGCCCAGTTTGTGCAAACTGCGGCTGCGCCTTTGGGCCAGTGGCGTCAGGATTTGATCCGCACCGTGTTTCCCAATGCTGAATTCAGCTGGGGCTTTGGCATGACGGAAAGCTGTGTCACCACCATCAAGAATCGCTACACGCAGGAGATTCTGGAGCATCCCGGTTCCATCGGTTACCTGTGGCGGCATGTGCAGTATCGACTGGTTGATGCCGACGGCAAGGTGCTGCCCGATCAGCGCGGGCCGGGTGAAATGCAGGTGCGTGGCCCGACTGTGTTCAAAGGCTATTGGCGGCAGCCCGAGCTGACCGCCCAGGTGCTGGATGCCGATGGCTGGCTGCACACGGGTGATTTGATTCGGGTGGACGATGAAGGCTTTGCCTATTTCATGGGCCGCAGCAAAGATATGATCAAGACAGGTGGCGAAAACGTGGCCGCGCTGGAAGTGGAAAACTGTCTGGCCAGCCACACCGATGTGCGCGAGGCCGCCGCCTTTGGCCTGCCCCACGAATATTGGGGCGAAGAGTTGGTCGCCGCGATTGTGCCTGCCAATGGTCGTGAGCCGGATGTGGAAGTCTTGCGCGAGTTTTGCCGGGAAAAACTGTCCGGCTTTAAAGTACCCAAACGCATCTTTATTGTGGATTCCCTGCCTCAGTCCTCTTCGGGCAAAGTGCAGAAGTTCCTTCTTCGACAAAGGTATGTCTGATGCTGACGTCTTTATCTCTGTTTGACCCTGCTGTGCTGGCTGCCTGGGCCAAGCGCGCCCGCGCCGATGATTTTGTGCGGCAGCATAGTGTCCTGGCCGATGTTTGCGTGGCGCTGCGCAATACCGACACCGGCGAGCATAGTTGGCTGGCCGTGTCCGAACAGGATGTGCAGGCGGGCACCGGCCCGCGCGAGGTGCCGTTCTGGCTGGAAGGCGATAGTGCTGCTTTTGCGGATCTGGCCCAGGGCTTTCCATTTAACCGCTTGGTGCGTCAGCACCGTCTGGTTGTGGGAGGCGATTTGCGCGCCTGTGTGCAGAACTGGATGTTGTTGTACGCCCTGACCCGTCTGACGGGCGAGCTGGAGGTCTGAGCATGCCTTATGTGACAACTGCGGATGGTATCCGCGCCTATTACGATCTGGCTGGTTCCGGTCCGGCCTTGGTGATGGTGCACGGCGCCAGTCAGGACAGCCTGTCCTGGCAATATGTGCTGGACCACTTTGCGCCCTTTTACACGGTGTATGCGCTGGATTTACCCGGTCACGGCAAGAGCGGCATGCCATTGGGTGGACCTCATACCGCCACCTCGCAAAACGCTCAGTATCTGCTGCAATTTCTGGATGCGGCGGGTATTCAGAATCCGGTCCTGATGGGGCACTCCATGGGCGGGGGCGTTGTTGCCCAGGCCGCTGCCATGGCGCCCGAGCGTATTCGTGGCCTGGTGCTGGTCGATGGCGCTTCGGTGAACGTAGTGAAATCTTCCGGCTATAACCCGCGCATTCTGGAGATGGCGCGTATCAATCCGGGAGACTGGTTTGAAGTGACCTTCCGCACCTTGATGGGCACCTTGTCCGACCCGGCCCGTGCGCTGGAAGTGGTGACGGATGCCCGTCGTTGCATTCCGGCGGTGGCCTTTGCGGATATCTGCGCTTTTGGTGGTTTTCGCATGGAACAGATTCTGGACGATATCCGCTGCCCGGTGGTGATCGTGGAAGGCAGCGAGGACTGGTCCGTGCCGCCAGAGTCCGCCAGAGAGGTCGAACGCTTGCTGCGAGAAGGCAAAGTTCCGGTGGAATATATAGAATGGCCGGGCATCGGGCATTTTCCCCAAAGTGAATGTCCTGAGCAGTTCACCCGCGACACCCTGGCTGCGATGCGCCGCCTGTCTCTTTAAGCTGAAAACCGTATGGCAAACACCGAATCCCAGTCCAGCGCCAAGCCAACCCTGTATCAGAACATGAGCGATCGCTTGTTGGAGCTGATCCGTTCGGGCCATTACCCCGTCGGTTCCAAGCTGCCCACCGAGATGGAGCTGTGCGAGATGTACGGGGTCGGTCGGCACACGGCGCGTGAAGCCATACGCAAGCTGACCGATCTGGGTTTGATCGAGCGGCGTCGCCGTGCCGGTACCACCGTGATACGCCAGCATCCCAAGCCGCAATTTGGCCTGGCGCTGGACACCACGGATCAGTTGCAACGCTATCTGGAATTTACCGATTTGCACGTGCATAAAAGGGCGGTTTGTGTGGATAAGCAGCCACCCGAAACCGCGCTGGACGGTGAGCCGGCAGATTGGGTGAAGGTGGAAACCTACCGCAGTGTGCCGGGCAGCAAGCGCGGCATTTCCTGGACAGATATTTATCTGCGCAAGGAATACCAGGCGGTAGCTGACCTGATTTCGACCCAGCCTGGCGGTGTGTACCCGCTGTTGGAGGAGCACTGTGGCGAAGTGGTGGAAACGATCGAGATGGAAATCTCCGCCTCGCGTTTTCCCCCGCATGTTGCCCGCTTTCTGGGCTACGAGGACTCCGACCCGGCGCTGCTGATTATCCGTACCTTCCGCAATCTGGCGGGCAAGGTCATGGAAGTGGCGGTCAGCTTTTACCCACCTTATGAGTTCCGCTACGTCACGCGCCTGTCGCGCAGTGATGGGAGCCACCGCTCGCAGAGCTGATTTTTCCGAACCTTTGGGGAGACATTCATGAAACGCAAATATGGCCGCAGTGTGACGGTCAAGGTGACGGGCGACCATGCGCTGGTGCGCTTTGATCGCGGCGTGAACCGCAATGCTATTGATCAGGACACCTTGCTGGCCTTGACGCAGGTGGCGCAGGATCTGGCCTTGTCGCTGGAGATTCATACCGTGGTGCTGACCGGGGCCAAGGATATTTTCTCGGCCGGGATTGATCTGAAAGACCCGCAAAAGTGGAACGACGAGCAGGCAGGCTTGCTGGAACGCCGTGATGTGGCCCAGCGTGGTGCACGCTTGTGTCGCCTGTGGGAGGAACTGCCTCAGTTGACGATTGCCGCCATTGAAGGCGCCGCCGTGGGTGGTTCGGTTGCTCTGGCGCTGGCGTGTGATTGGCGTGTGGCATCGCAGTCATCCTTTCTGTATCTACCTGAAGCCAAGGTGGGCCTGAACATGGGCTGGGGTGCCATTCCACGCATGGTGAACATGCTGGGTGCCGCTCGTACTAAACGTGCCATCTTGCTGGCCGAACGCTTCGGTGCTGAACAGGCGCTGGACTGGGGTCTGCTGGATGAGGTCTGCGAACCCGGTCAGGCCGTGACAGTCGCGCAGTCTTTGGCCAAGCGGGCTTCGGAGTCGCCTGCGGCGATTATCCGCATGACCAAGGAGTCGGTGAATCAGGTCGCCAATGCCATGAACCGATTGGGTATTTATATGGATGCTGATCAGGCGCTGGTGTGTCGCGACAGCGTAGAGGGAGCCCAGGCGCGTGCGGGGTTTTTGTCCGCTGGTCGAGCCTAGATAAAACGGCTCTGCTTGGGGGCGGTCAGCGGACCGGCGACCAGGGCGGGAGAAGGTATTTTGTCGGACCGCGCTTGAGCGCACTGCGGGCGCATCGCTTTTGATGTTGCAGAGGTCTGAACAATAAATCCTGAAGCCAGTTGGGCGTACACCCCAGAAGTTGGAGACTGCTCCAGCCTCTGGGGTGTTTTTCATGGCGACGTACGATGAGCACAACACAAGCTGCGTGGCGTTAGTGTGCGTAAATAGTGTGTTACGTGCCCCTATCCGCGTTTGCGGACAAGGGGCTATCTACATCGAGGGATCAGGCGGTTTGACGCTCTTGTGCCAGTCGTCCCATCCCCTGCGGAAATAAATCCAGCCCAGCCGTCGCCACCAGATCCCAGAAGCCAGCAGGCGAGCTGGACACAACAGTGACGCCCAGCTTGTCCTCGACCTGACGCACGGCTTCCAGCGACACCAGGCCGCCGCAAGACAGCAGCAAACCTTGTGCCTGACCGGGGGCCTGCTCTTGGGCGATGTCCCACGTCTTCAGACACAGGTCTACCAGCTCCTGCGTGCTGATTTTCGACATGGCCGTGACGTCATTAACGCCCAGTCCATAGGCGCAGACGGCCTGGATCTGGTTCTGGTCCAGAAATCGGACCAGGCGCTGGTTTACGTCATCAATATAGGACGAGGCCACCGCTACCCGTTCGATGCCGCTGACACGCAGACCGCGCAAGATGGCATGGCTCATGGTGGAGCATGGCAAGCCGGTGGATTCGCGCAGACGTGCCACCAGCTCTTCGTTAAAGTCCGAGCCGCGGTAAAAGCTCAGCGATGTTCCCATCAGGGACACGGCCCGGGCGCCACGGGCAGCCAGTTTCTGGGCTGCTTCCACCACCTGGTCGATAACCTGGTCATAGCCTTCCTTGTCCACCGAACTGAGCGCCAGACCTTGGGCGATGAAATCGATTTCCGGGTACATTTCCGGACCTTCCGGAGGCACCAGACCGGCGGCCGGTGGCACGATCAGGCCCAGTACGGGGCGCTTGGTGTCAGAGTTGTCAGTCGTCATAACAGTAGCTGCTTATTTCATTGTTTAAAGTCGAGTTGGGCGGTCTTGATGACATTGGCCCAGCGTTCTGTTTCTTCACCTAGCCATTTTTCGGTGGCCTGGGCATCTTGATAACCGGCTACCGAGCCTTGGGCCAGGAAGGCATCCTGTACTTGCTTTTGCTGCATGCTGTTTTCCAAGGCCTTGCTGACGGTGGCGATCAAGGCCGGGTCCACGCTTTGTGGGGCCAGCATGAACAGCGACGGTGTCACGCTATAGCCAGGAATGGTTTCCGAGACGCTGGGCAGATCGGGCATGCCGGGGAAGCGGCGCTCGGACAAGGTGGCCAGCAGACGAATGCGGCCGGAGTTGGCCAGGCCAATCGAGGAGGCCAGGCTGGCAAAGGACATGGACACTTCACCGGAGGCCAGAGCCTGACTGGCGGGAGCGCCACCGCGGTAAGGAACGTGCACCAGTTCGGTTTTGGTCTGCAAGGCGAACAGTTCACCACCCAGATGGTGCACCGAGCCTACGCCCACCGAGGCGAAGGTTTCTGTTTGAGGAGGTGCCTTGCGAATAGCTTCGATCAACTCGGCCACGGTTTTGACAGGGCTGTCGCCCGGAACGGCCAACGCCAGATCAGACTGGCCCACCATGCCGATAGGGGCAAAGTCACGCTGCAAGTCGTAGCGCAGAGCCGGGTAAATATAGGGGGCGACCAGCAAGGAGGTATCGGCAAACAGCAGCGTGTTGCCATCGGCCTGGGATTTGGATACGTAGTCGGCAGAAATGGTGCCGCCTGCGCCGGATTTGTTTTCCACAATTACGGTGCGGTCCAGCTCCTTGCTTAGCGCCTGAGCGGTGACGCGGGCCAGGGTGTCGACCCCGCCGCCAGGGGCAAAACCCACGACAAGGCGAATGGGTTCGGCAGCGTGTAAAGCGGCCACAGGGCTTAATGTCAGGGCGAGCGCAGCCAGCGCACGCCGTGTGAAACGGCTTGCAAACATGAGAAAGTCTCCTCGGTATGAGTGGTAGTTTTTTTAGCTAATTATTAATTCAGTGCCGCATATAAAACCCGGCTAAAGGGTTGAGCTGGGCGTTTAGCCAGCTATAGCGCTCGCGCTTGTCGAACTCCCATTTTTCGGGATGGGCCTGGGCGACACGGCGCAGGGATTCGGCTCCGGACAGCACATGGCTGGCCGCGGCCTGCATGGCGCTGGGGCCGTCGCGTTGGGCCAGTGCCTGGGTCAGTGCCTGATGCTCATGCCAGGACTGCTCCATGCGGTTTTCCTGATCCAGATGGCGGTGGCGGTAAGGGTTGGTCAGACGGCGCAGATGTTCAATTTGCTGCACCATGAAGGTATTGCCGGCAATGCTGTGGATCAGGGCGTGCAATTCGGCGTTGTACGTGGCGTAATCAGCCAGGCTTTTTTCTTGCAGGGCCTTGGCACCGCGCTTTTGCAAACGCTCCAGTTCGCGAATCTGGGCATTGCTGATGCGGTAGGCCGCCAGCTGGGTACAGGCGCCTTCCAGCAGGGCCAGGGTTTCCAGCATTTCTTCCAGCTCTTCAATCGTGTGCTGGGTGACAAAAATACCGGCTCGGGGGGCAATGCGCACTTGTCCGGTGGCTGCCAACTGCAACAAGGCTTCGCGTACCGGCGTGCGTGATACCCGGAAAAAAGTGCACAGCAAGGATTCATCAATGGCGCTGCCCGGCGGCAGATCACCGCTGGCAATGCGGTGCTCCAGTTCGATTCGTACCCGGTCGGTATTGCTAAGCGTCATGTCTGTCTCCCAAGCCTTTTCCTGTTTTTTAGGCTTAAATGATTCTAGGGAGGGGTTTTTGATATATCAATTAAGGCTTATCCGAGGGTAAAGAAAGTTTTGCCCCGTTTTGATTCGGGGAAATTTCACGGATAATCATTTTTTGCGCCCCCTCTGGCCCTGTTCGGTCATAGGGAAAAGCACGCTATTTTTCGGATAAAAAAACCATGAGCGAAGAACGTAAACCGCTGGATGCGCTGGCCAGCAGTGCCATGCTGGTTTTGTGCCTGATCTGGAGCTTTCAGCAGATCTTGCTCAAGGCGACGGCGCATGACATGGCGCCTATTTTCCAGATTGGTTTGCGCTCGGGCGTTGCCTGTGTACTGGTCGCTTTGCTGGTTCTGGTACGCACACACAAGCTGGCCTTTACGGAAGGGGCCTGGCGGCCGGGGCTGATGGCCGGTTTGTTGTTTGCGCTGGAGTATTTGCTGCTGGGCGAGAGCCTGCGCTTTACCTCGGCAGCTCATGTCGTGGTGTTTCTCTACACAGCCCCCGTGTTTGCGGCCTTGGGTCTGCATATTCTCTTGCCTTCGGAGCGTTTGGCCCGCCTGCAATGGGTGGGGATCGGGCTGGCAGTGGCGGGTATTGCCATTACCTTTTTGGGCCCGGCCAGCATGGACGGGGCTGATCTGGGACGCATGTTGATCGGGGACCTGATGGCCTTGGCAGCCGGGGCCTTGTGGGGCTTTACCACCGTGCTGATTCGTAGCACGCGCCTGTCTGCCGTCCCGCCCTCGGAAGCTTTGCTGTATCAGCTGTTCAGCGCTTTTGTGATTTTGATGGTGGCCGCTGTCGTGACCGGGCAAACCGATATTCATTGGTCAGGCTTGTTGGGCGCCAGCCTGGTGTTCCAGTCTGTGGTGGTGGCGTTCTTGAGCTTTCTGGTCTGGTTCTGGTTGCTGCGTCAGTATCAGGCGTCGCGGCTGGGGGTGTTCTCCTTTGCCACTCCCTTGTTCGGGGTTCTGTTCGGGGCGTTTTTGCTCGGTGAAACGATCGAGCCGCGCTTTGTCACCGGAGCCTTGCTGGTGCTGATGGGTATTACGCTGGTCAGTGCTTATAGCTGGCTTAATCAATTGCGCAAACGCGTCCGTTGACTATGAGCGCTTACTTTTTACAGGTAGCAGGAATATGAAAGCGGCTGCCAAATCTGCGCCTATTCCGGTCACCTTGCTGACTGGGTTCTTAGGCAGTGGCAAGACCACCTTGCTGAACCGCGCTTTGCAAGAAGCGCAGATGGCCGACACCCTGGTCATCATCAATGAGTTTGGGCAGACGGCGCTGGACCATCATCTGGTGGCGCATAGCCAGGAAAATGTGATCGAGGCCATGGGCAGTGGTTGCTTGTGCTGCACCATACGGCGCGATCTGGTACAGACCTTGCGCGACATTACCTGGCGTTTTTCGCGGGCAGGCCAGAGACAGTTCCGACGGGTTCTGATTGAAACGACCGGGCTGGCCAATCCTGCCCCTATCTTGCATACCTTGTTAAGCGATCCGCAACTGGCCGGGAAGTACAGCCTGGCGGGTGTGGTGACGGTGGTGGATCTGGAGCATGGGCTGGAAACGCTGGCGCGCCATGCCGAAGCGCAACGACAGGTGGCTGTGGCTGATTTGCTGCTGTTCAGCAAGCGTGATCGGGTGGATGCAGGGGCGGAAACGGCGCTGCGTGAATACGTGCGCGGTTTGAATCCTTTGGCGCAGCAGCAGATTTTGTCGGCCGCGCAGCCCGTTGCGCCCAGTTTGTTGGGCTTGGGCGAGCAAGCCGGACAAGGTCGGGCCTGGAGCTTGGAAGCGTTCGAGGCATTGGGGCAAGATACTGGCGATCACGATCACGATCACGATCACGATCACGATCACGATCACGATCACGATCATGTGCATAGCCATAGCCATAGCCATAGCCATAGCCATAGCCATAGCCATAGCCATAGCCAAGGCACGGGCACCATGGCTGGCAACGGCAACGGCAACGGCAACGGCAACGGCAACGGCAACGCTGACCGCCTTGAGTCTGCTCACCTGCATGTAGCAAGCTCCAGCGCGTCTGCGGTCAGCCTGCCTGATGTCTCCCGCCATGGAGATTCCATCTATTCGTTAAGTGCCCTGTTCCCTCAATCTTTACCTGCTGACAAGCTGCAATCCTGGCTGTTGGATCTGTGCCAATGGGCAGGCCCTCGTCTATTGCGGCTGAAAGCTGTTCTGCCCGTGCTGGGCATGGACCAGCCGCAGGTGATTCATGCTGTGCAGCATCAGTCCTATCCTTGGCAGGCCGTGCCGCAGTGGCCCTGGCCGGATCAACAAGGGCGCATGGTAGTGATCACACAGGACCTGGATTTCCAAGGGCTTTGGGCGCGGTTGCAGGCTTTGGATACGGCGGTTCGAAAGACGGATTGATACTCGCAGAGTCCGAGCCTCTCTTGGCCGGATTTTCTCTAGTCGTTGACTTCGAGCCTTTCTTGATCGGATTTTCTTGAGTCGCCGGGAGCTTGATGGAGCGTTGTCTCTTGGTCATCCGAACAGGCTATCCACCGCTGCGGCAGACAGCACCCCAAAGCCGAAAAAAAGGACGCCTAAGCGTCCTTTTCAAAAGCCTTTGGGCTAACAGGTTTTATTGGGGCTCTACGCCCACTTTCTTGAACAGGGCGGCCCACTGGGGCACTTGTTGCTCCACCTTGGCCTGCAAGGCGGCCGGGTTGGCTTCCTTGTCCATGACCGTGGCTCCCAGAGTGGCCATACGGCTTTGGAAGTCCTTGTCAGCCATGCCAGCTTGAAGCGCTTTTACCAGGGTATCCACGACAGGTTGGGGTGTATCTTTCGGTGCCCACATGCCGTGCCAGATGCCTACTTCAAAGTCCTTGAAGCCGGATTCCTCCATGGTGGGGACGTCCGGGAAGGTCGGGACGCGCTCGCGGCTGGTGACAGCATAGACCTTCACCTTGCCGGATTTGATTTGCTGGGTGGTGTTGGTGGTTTGGTCACACATGATGTCCACCTGCTTGCCCATCAAATCCGCGATGGCCGGGGCGGTGCCTTTGTAGGGCACGGTCAGCAGTTCAATACCCAGTGCCTCAGTGAACATGGTGCCGCACAGGTGGCTGGCCGCGCCAATCCCGGCGTTGGCCAGGGAAACCTTGTCCTGGTTGTCCTTCAGGTACTGCACCAGCTCCTGAATGTTGTTGGGTGGGAAGTCCTCACGGGCAATGATGGTCATGGGAACGTCAACGACCAGGCCGATGGGAGACATGCCGTTGATGGCGTCATAGCCGGGCTTTTTGTATAGCGAAGGGGCGGTGGAAAAGCCGATGTGCATCAGCAGTATGTTGTAGCCATCCGGCTTGGCGCGGGCGACCTGGGAAGTGCCAATGGAGCCACCTGCCCCGCCTTTGTTTTCCACCACAATGGTTTCACCCAGAACTGGGCGCATGGCTTCGGCCAGAGCGCGTGCCACGTTGTCCGTGGGACCGCCCGCCGCAAAAGGCACCACCATATTGATGGGGTGGTCCGGATAACCGGCTGCCTGTGCGGTAACCGAGCAGGCCAAGGCCGCGCCCAGACTGACAAACAGCTTGTTTAATGCAACAGCCATAATGCCTCCTTGATAAGGATTACTTATTCTTTTGGGAGATACTTGGGTCCGGTCGCTCTGTGTTGCGAAGCGTTGCAGGAGTGGCTTTATTCTACTGAGGGTGGACGTGTTTCTTTTTCAGGTCTAACCCTAGTAAGGGGCCTGAATGGACTAGGGGAATATACGGGGGCTCGCATGGCGAGCAAGCCACAGCCAGAGGTTGTGGCTTGCCAAGGTGCCTGCTCAGGCAGAGGCCGGTTTATGCAGTACCGGCGTCAGATAGGCGATGATGGAAACAGTCAGTGCGGCGGTGGCGATCAGACTGCAGAAGATCATCAGGCCCTGGTCCAGACCCAAATGGTCGGCCAGCCAGCCCAGACCCAAAATAGGCAGGATGGCACCCAGATAGCCGGTGATCAGGTAGGTAGACGTCAGACCGGCACGCTGATGCGGGGGCGAGACACGCTGCACGATAGACATGCCGCCGTACATGCACAGGCCGTGGCCAAAGGCGGTCAGCAGCACGCACAGGATGAATAACAACGAGGAACTGGCCCACAGATTGATCAGCAAGGCGATACAGGCCAGGGTAAAGGACAGCAGGCCCACGATGACGCTGCGCTTGGCGGGCCAGCGGCGGATCAGCAGCTGAAAGCCCGAGGACAGGAACAGAATAATCCCGATGGAAAAGCCGCTGGTGGCCGGGCCGTGCCAAGGCACCATTTGCGCCATGAAGCTGGGCGCCAGAGAGGCGAACAGGCTGAACATGGCAAAGGCGCAACAGGCGGACAAGCAGCCAATCAGATAGGGGCGGCGCAGATGGGTGGCGGGCAGTGTCAGGCGCGGCATCCAGGTGCGCCAGTTGGTCTTTTGCGGTACCGGCTGTTTGCTGGCAATGGGCTTGATCTGAAACAGGGCATAGATGGCCAGCACACCCAGGGCCATGGAGGGGATATAGCTGGAGAACAGTGGATTTGGCACCCACTGTGCAATCAGGCCGCCTACGACCGGACCCAGACCAAAACCAAAGGCCAGCATCAGTGAGGTGGTAGCGGCAGCACGTTGCACGTCTCCGCCCCGGTTAAATTGCCCCAGACCGATGGAGGCTGAAGTCACAATCATGCTGGAGGCCATCCCGATCATGATGCGGCTGAACACAAAGCTGCCTACATCCCAGGCAAAGGCGGACAGGGTTACGCCGCTGGTCACCAGAATCAGGCCGGTACGCAGCACGGGCATAAAGCCTTTCATGTCGCTCAAGCGGCCCAGAAACAGTAGGCCCGTCAAACCAGCGGCCATATAGGCCACGTACAGTTGGGTAATGTGACTGGCGTTCAGGTCCCAGCGGTCCTGATACAGCGGGTATAGCGGGCTGGCCAGGGCTGTGCCCATTACCCCGATACACATGGCGATACTGATCCACACGTAGGGGTCCCACTTGCTCTTCTTGCACGCCGGGCGCGCAGCCGCAGGCTTGTCAGCAGCCTTTTGCTGGGCTGGATGGTTCAGGTTCTGTTCGACCCGTGCTTTTTGCAGGGTCTGAGCGGGGGCGCTGGCGTGAAAGTCCTTGCAGCTTTGGGAGTCTCGCCAGCTTTCATGCAGCACCCATTGTCCTGGGGGCTGGTCTTTGCGCAATACATCGAAGCGTAAACAGGCGCTGTTGGCCCGGGCTTGTTCAGCCAGCGAGTCTACATAAGCGGCCTGTGCCTGAGGGTCCAGATCGGTGAAATGGTAGTTTGTAGTGCGAAAGTACGTATCGCCCATACGGCGCAATCCTTGACAGCGAAATCATTCGGGACCATCAAGGATACTCTTTCGTGTCTGCACTGACATGGCAATTCGCTGACACTAGGCTGGCTGGCGTAAATCCAGATGTATATCAGCCACACGCACAATTTCGGCTTCGTGGTCCGGGTCGCGCCAGGTGTCCTGACAGGCCATCTGGTGCCAGCGCTGCATGGCAGGCAATTCCAGTATGCGATTCATGTAGTCCTGACAGGCTTCGTCCAGTTTCAGACCATAGGTTTGCAGGCGAAATACCACGGGAGCGTAAAAGGCATCGACGGCACTAAAGCGCTCTCCGGCCAGGAAAGGGCCGCCAAAACGGCTCAAGCCTTCTTGCCAGATGGTTTGCAGGCGTTCCAGCTCGCCTTGCAGACGCATGTCCTGCTGATGGTGGTGGGCGCGCAGGGCGACGGCAAAGGGGCAGAGATTCCGTAGCGAGGAAAAGTTGGCGTGCATTTCTGCACTGGCGCTGCGCGCCCAGGCGCGGGCAATAGGGTCTATGGGCCAGACGCCGGGATGCTGTTCGGCCAGGTATTCGGCAATAGCCAGACTGTCCCAAATGATCTGCCCATTGGTGTGTAGCACAGGTACTTGGCCCGCCGGGGCCATTTCATGGAAAGCCAGGGTGCTGAAGGAGGGGCCAAAATTGAACCAGCGTGCGTCAAAGTCTATGCCCAAGTGGCTCATTAATAACCAGGGGCGCAAGGACCAGGACGAATAATGGGGATTGCCCAGAACAAGGGTATAGCTTTTTGAGGGTTGCATGGCGGCAAGCTTTCACGAAGGTGATGGTGTTTGCACTTTAGTAGGCTTTGTTCTGCTTGGGTAGTACCAGTGCCGGCTTAGCGTTTTGGTATGCTGGTTTTTTTTGCGGATTTGGGGAGCGGTGTGCATGGCGTATGACCTGGAGAAACGGCTGGTGATTGGGCTGGCTTCCAGCGCTTTGTTTGATCTGAGCCAGTCTCATCAGGTCTTTCTGGAGCAAGGTGAGGCAGCGTATCGTGATTACCAGCTGGCGCGCGAGCATGAGCCCCTGAAGCCGGGCGTGGCTTTTTCCTTCATTCGGCGCTTGCTGGCCCTGAATGATCTATCGCCCGACGATCCCTTGGTCGAGGTCGTGCTGCTGTCCCGTAATGATCCCAATACAGGCTTGCGGGTGATGAATTCCATTCGCCATCATGATCTGGACATTACGCGGGCGGTGTTTCTGCAAGGGGGCGACCCCAGCCCTTACATCCAGCCGCTGTCCATCAGCCTGTTTCTGTCGGCTAATCAGGAAGACGTGCATCGGGCGGTGCAGCAAGGCTATCCCGCAGGTCAGGTTCTGAATTCCTCTTACGAGGATGCTTATGACGACCAGCCCATTCGCGTGGCTTTCGACTTTGACGGGGTGATCGCGGACGACGAGTCCGAGCGCGTGTATCAGCAGGAAGGTGGTTTGCCGGCCTTTTTCGAGCATGAAGTGCGTTTGGTGCAAAAACCGCATAATCCCGGCCTGTTACAGGCGTTTTTGCTGAAATTGGCGCATATTCAGGAAGTGGAGCAATTGCGCCAGGAGCAGGATGCCAGCTATGTGCCGCGTCTGCGAATTGCGATTGTGACGGCACGCAATGCGCCGGCTCACGAGCGTGTCATCAATACCATCCGCAGCTGGGGTATTGAAGTGAACGAGGCCTTCTTTCTGGGTGGCATTGAAAAACGTCGGGTGCTGGAGGTTTTGCAGCCCCATATTTTCTTTGATGACCAGACCACCCACCTGATTCCCACCGCGCAGACTTTGCCGTCCGTGCATATTCCGTTTGGGGTGGTGAACCATCCGCCAGTGAAAGTGGTGGTGCCGGAGAAAAAGAAAGGGCGGAAACAGGCCAAGACAAAGCCGCGAACTGATGCTTGATCAGGCGCGGCTTGGTTCCTGGGGGCACTCAGCCCTCAGACTTGGGCCAGGGCGCGGCTAACGGCGCGTGCAGCGGGCTGGATCAGGCTGGCTAGCGCTTCGGGGCTGATCGCCTCAAAGCGTTCCAGCGTACCCAACAAGGTCAGGCTGCCGAAGATACGTTTGGCATCATCAAAAATAGGCGCGGAAATACCGCCTATGCCCGGATTGATCTGCTCTTTGGTGATGCAATAGCCCGCACGGCGCAGTTCCTGCATATGGGCGGAAAACACCGGCCATTCCTTGCCCAGGCGCTGTACGTAATCAATCTCCTGATTTTTCTCGTACAAGCGGCGCAGATGGCGGGTGGGCAGATAAGCCGTGACGATACGGGCTGTGGAGCTGCGGAACATATCCATGGTGCGGCCCCGGCCAAACAGCAGCTCGAAACGCTCCGGCCCGGTTTCCTGATGGGTAGTCAATATGCGTTCGCCATATTGCTGGCCGATCAGGACGTCCAGTCCGGTCTGCTCGACCAGCGAACGCAGCAAGGGGCGGCAACGGCTGACCAGCGGATCAAATTCGCGGATCAGCAGATCCATTTCTATAAACCGGGGCCCCAGCGCGTAACCTTCGGGACTGCGTATCAGCAGGCCGCTAGTGCATAACTCTTTCAGGTAGCGATAGGTTGTCGCGGGAGGGTAATTCAAGCGAGCGCAGATGGTTTCCACATCCAGAACCGGAGTGTCTGCACCGTACAAGTCCAGAATTTGCAGCATGCGTCTTAGACTATTCATGTGCCCTCGTAGAAGCGGAGTTGTTGGTTCTCTATTCTAACCATGCTGCGGCGTGTCAGTGGAGCGCAACATCGGGCATTGGCCGAGTCTACTGGTTTATACCTAAACCATCAGATTATTCAAAAATTATTCTCAGACTGCGGTAATAATCTGAGGCATAAGCGGGTCTGTTAAGCATTTGCTTACACATGGCCTACTCCTTTTGTGGCGTCGGGTTCTACGCGGGCCCGAACCCGGTTTTTTTTGAGGCGGACATGGATCAGGCTCAGCCCAGTCAGGTGTCTTTAGAGATCAAGAATGTGCTGTTCATCATGTGTGACCAGTTACGTGCAGACCACCTGTCCTGTTATGCCCCTGGGGGCGCATTAAAGACCCCCAATCTGGATCGCCTGGCCGCCATGGGTGTGCGCTTTGATCGTGCCTATGTGAACTCTGCCGTCTGTGGCCCGTCGCGGGCCTCGTATTACACCGGCCGCTATCCCTTGTCGCACCGGGTCACCTGGAATCGCGTTCCCCACCCCATCGACGAGCTGTATCTGGGCGATTATCTGGCCCAGTCCGGGCGAGAGTGCCATCTGCTGGGCAAGACCCATCACGTGCCGGACCCGGCCGGGGCCAATGCCCGACGCTTCCAGGTTCAGCCCGAGGCGGCCGAGCGCTTCTGGCAAGGCGGCTTTACGGCGATTGAACGCTATGACGGTCACTTTGAAATGGGCCCGGATAGTGAATACCGCCAGTATTTGCAGGCTCAGGGTTACGACAGCGAGCGTCCCTGGGAAGACTATGTGATTGGCAGCCAGGATGCCCAGGGTCAGTTTGCCTCCGGTTGGTACATGCGTAATGCCAGCCTGCCAGCACGGGTACAGGCGCAGGACTCTGAAACCGCCTACTTCACCCAGCGGGCCATGGATTTCATCACGGCCAAAGGCGAAGAGCCCTGGGCCTTGCATCTGTCTTTCATCAAACCGCACTGGCCTTATAAAGCGCCAGCGCCCTACCACGATCGCTTTGGCGCGGAAGACGCCTGTACGCCCCTGCGTGCAGAGCACGAGCGCCAGAATGCACACCCCGTGCATGCGGCCTATCAGCAGCATGAAGAATCCCTGTCTTTTGCTCAGGACGAGGTCTGGCGCACGATCAAGCCTGTCTATATGGGCCTGGTTCAACAGATCGATGATGAAGTCGGCCGTTTGCTGGACATGCTGGAACAGCAAGACCGCCTGAAAGACACCCTGATTATTTTCAGTTCTGATCACGGCGATTTGCTGGGCGACCACTGGCTGGGCGAGAAAGAGTATTTCTTTGAAAACGCCATACGCGTTCCGCTGATCGTGGTTGATCCACGGACTTCAGCGAATGTCACACGTGGTCAAAGCAGTGAAGCTTTTGTCGAGTGCGTGGATGTCACCCCTACGATTCTGGATGCCTTGCACCTGCCCGCCCAGGAACACCGGGTGGAAGGCCGTTCGCTGATTCCCCTGTTGCACGGCCAGTCCGACTGGGCGCGTGAGTACACCGTGGCCAGCCTAGATTACGCCTATCGGGAAGCCCGCCAGATTCTGGGCCGTGGCGTGGATGAATGTCGTGGCCTGATGCTGCGCGATAGCGACTATAAATACATACATTGGCAAGGCTATCGGCCACAATTATTCGACTTGAAGCAAGACCCTGACGAGCTGCACGACCTGGGCGCAGACCCGGCGTATGCAGCGGTTTGTCGGCGTATGAAAGAAGGCCTGCTGGACTGGCATGACACCCTGAAAGGGCGTGCCAGCGAGAGCTGGGCTGCGGTAGAGGATCGTACCAATGCGCATGAGCGCATGATGAATATCTTGATTGGACGATGGTAAATGCGCTGCGGGGGGCTACCAGTCGGTGGCGGGCCGCAATCAATAACGATAAGGAGTGGACAATGAAGCAGCTTAAAAATACGACGCTGGCCCTGTTGTTGGCAGGTGTGGGTGCTTTGGCCCCGATGATGGCTCAAGCCGCCTGGCCGACTACGGACCAGGTGCGTATTGTGGTCCCCTACCCACCCGGCACCGAGCCTGACATTCTGGCCCGCGATCTGGGTGTGCATCTGAACAAGGCCACCGGCAAGGTCTTTGTGATTGAAAACCGTCCGGGCGCCAACGCCATTATCGGTACTGACAATATCGCCAAAGCCAAGGGGGACGGCTCGGCCCTGCTGATGGTCGATAGCCTGGCGGTATCGACCAACCCGCTGCTTTACAGCAACCTGCCCTACAAATGGGAAAAGGACCTGAAGCCGGTCACCACAGTCGCTGGCGTGAACCTGTATCTGCTGGTGCGTAATGATTTCCCGGCCAAGGACTACAAGGAATTTATCGCCCAGGCCAAGAAAGCCAATGGTGATACCAATGTGGGCACCGGTGGCCGTGGACACGTCACGCACCTGGGCATGGGCTTGCTGGCCCGTGAAGAAGGGGTGAATTTCACCTACATCCCCTACAAGGGTATGGCCCCGGCGACAAACGCCATTCTGGGCGGTGAGACAGATGCCATGCTGGTCGGTGGCATTCTGGCATCCCAGCACGTAGATGGCGGCAAGGTGCGAGTCTTGGCGGTAGGCGCTGACAAGCGTACTGAACTGCTGCCAAATGTGCCGACGGTGCAGGAAGCAGGTGGCCATGCCAACAGCATTCCGACGACGACTTTTGCGCTGTTTGCCCCCGGCACCACGCCGGATGACACCGTGAAAGAAATTCAGGAAAAGGTGGATGCTGCCCTGAAGACCCCCGAAATGCAGGCTGCCTTCAAGAGCCGTGGTCTGGCCCAGTTCTTCACCACCCCGGCCCAGACGCTGGAGCGCGTGCAGAACGACTCCAAGGTCTATTCCGAGCTGATCCCTACCCTGGGCATTCAGCCTGAGTAATGGGCTATCTGGCAGAGCCATACATCTGATCAGTAGCCTGGCTGCTGAAGGTTATGGCTCTGTGAATCCTCAAGGTTGGAAAGGATAAAAAAACACCACACACGCCCCGTTCAGGTGAGGCGTGTGTGGTGTCTCTTGAATCTGGAAGTCGCTACAGACCAGGTTCAGAACGCCAAGCCCGCGCTATGCAGGGTTAGAACCGATAGTGTGGCCGGGCGGGCTGCGTTTTACTGATCGTTGTAGTCGTGCTGCTCGGAGATCAGACGCCGCAAGGTGGTTTTGAGGGCGCCGACATCCAGCGGTTGCAGGCGCTGCACCACTTCCTGCTCGTGCAGGCGAGCCTTGGCAATCAGGCCGGAGATCAGCGTTTGGCCTTCTTCGGTGATACGTACCAAGGTGATGCGACGGTCCACATCGTGGGCCACGCGGCGCAGCAAACCTTGCTTTTCCAGGCGATCGAGCAAGCGTGTGACGGTGGGTTGCTTGGTGGTGGCAATGCGAGCCAGATGGCCGATGCTCACTTCGCCCGCGCCGGACAGGGTGGACAGCACACGCCATTCGGAAATGGACAAACCGTTGCTTAGCACCACTTCATGGAATTCGGCAGAGATCAGCTGGCTTGCCTGGGCCAACAAGGCGGGCAGGTAGTTTTCGACAAAGACGGTGTCGTGTTCGGTGGGGCTCATGGTGCTTATTGTCATTACAGGCTAATGGGTGCCGCAAGGCAGCAACAGGGCTCACTATAACCAAGCTGTCCGCTCGCGTGTCGCAAATAATTTAGCTACTTTACTAGGGAAAACCATGAGAATGGATATGTTGAGATATAAACATATTCCGATGAAAATAAATACCATGTTCACAATGAGCGGTAAGTAAGGAAAGAAAAATGGCTGAGCGATCGTTTGTCGAAGAAGTCAAAAAGCTGCGCCTGGGTGATGGAGACGTATTCAGTGGCGAAGGCATCCTGGCGGTGACCAAGGCCCTGCTGGAATCGGGCGTGTCCTACGTGGCCGGTTACCAGGGTGCGCCTATCTCGCACTTGATGGACGTGCTGGCAGATGCCCAGGACATCTTGCAAGAGAACGGAATCCGTTTTGAAAACAGTGCCAGCGAGGCAACGGCTGCGGCAACGCTGGCTGCATCGGTTAACTACCCGCTGCGTGGCGCCATTACCTTCAAGGCAACGGTAGGTACCAACGTGGCCTCGGACGCGCTGGCCAACCTGGCCTCCGGTGGGGTCAAGGGCGGTGCGCTGATCATTGTGGGCGAAGACTACGGTGAAGGCTCGTCCATCATGCAGGAGCGCAGCCACGCTTTTGCCATGAAATCCCAGATGTGGATGCTGGACCCCCGTCCCAATCTGCCCTGTATTGTGCAAGCAGTTAAAGACGGCTTTGATCTGTCCGAAGCGTCCAACACCCCCGTGATGTTGCAGCTGCGTATTCGCGCCTGTCACGTGCATGGTCAGTTTGTGGCCTCGGATAACCGCCGCGCCAAGTTCACCATCAAAGAAGCCATGGAGCAGCCCACACGCGACATCAATCGCATTGTGTTGCCGCCTGCCAGCTTCCTGCACGAAAAAGAAAAGATCGAACAGCGCTGGCCTAATGCCGTCAAGTTCATCGAAGAGCGTCAGTTGAATGAATTCTTTGCTGATGGCACCGATGACGTCGGTCTGATCGTTCAGGGCGGTGGCTACAACACCGTGATCCGTGCTTTGGAACACCTGGATATGGCTGACGTGTTCGGCGAATCCAAAGTGCCGATGTACGTGATGAACGTGGCTTACCCGCTGATCGAATCTGAAATCGTCCGCTTCTGTGAAGGCAAGCGTGCGGTGCTGGTGCTGGAAGAAGGTCAGCCCAACTTTGTGGAACAGAACATCTCCGACATCGTGCGTCGTCACAATGTGGACGTGACCTTGCACGGCAAGGATCTGTTGCCTCTGGCCGGTGAGTACAACACCGCCACTATGTTGAAAGGCCTGCGTGCCTTCATGGAAAAATACGAGCGCATTGAGCCCCTGCCAGCCCGCAAACCACGCGTGATCCCGATGAAAGTCGAGACCGTGGAGCGCCCCAAAGCTGAGCAAGCCAGCCTGGTGGAAGTGGAAGCGGCTGAAGTCAAACCCTTGGGCAGCCTGGACGAGAACGTTCACGCCCGTCCGCCAGGTTTTTGTACCGGCTGTCCCGAGCGTCCTATCTTTACCGCTTTGAAGCTGGTGGAGCGCGAGCTGGGCGAGCACCACGTGTCGGCCGACATTGGCTGTCACCTGTTCTCCATTCTGCCGCCCTTCAACCTGGGCAACACCACCATGGGTTACGGCCTGGGTGGCGCCGGTTCGGCCGCCTTGAACGTGGATTCGGACAAGCGTGCGATCTCGGTCATGGGTGACGGTGGTTTCTGGCACAACGGTTTGACCAGTGGTATTGCCAACGCCGTGTTCAACCGCAGCGACAACCTGACCATTGTGATCGACAACAGCTACACCGCGGCTACCGGTGGTCAGGACATTCTGTCCTCCAAGGCCAAGAACGAAACGCGCAGTACCGGTCACCTGATCGAGAAAGCCGCGCGTGGCGTCGGTGTGGAATGGCTGCGCATGATTCGTCGCACCTACGACTTGAAGACCATGACGGCAACCCTGCGTGAAGCCCTGACGACCAAGGAAAAAGGTCCCAAGGTGCTGGTGGCGCAAAGCGAATGTATGTTGAACCGTCAGCGCCGCGAGAAAGGCCAGGTGCGTAAAGCCGTGGCGGCGGGCGAACGCGTAGTGCGCGAGCGTTTTGGTGTGGACCCGGATACGTGTACCGGCGATCACTCCTGCATCCGCTTGTCCGGTTGCCCTTCGTTGTCGATTCGCCCCAATCCGGACGCTCTGCGTCAGGACCCCGTAGCGAATGTGATGAACAGTTGTGTGGGTTGCGGTCTGTGTGGTGAGGTTTCCCACGCGGCGATTCTGTGCCCGTCTTTCTACCGTGCACAAGTAGTCAGCAACCCGACCGGCTGGGACAAGTTCCGCGAAAAAACCCGCCGTAGCTTTATCGGCTGGTTGCAGCGTCGTGACGCTGCCCGTCGTGAACGTCTGGCCTTCTAAGCACACCCGTAGAGATTTTTATCATGCAGATCAAACCAATCAAGATTGCTATTTTGGCCATGGGTGGCGAAGGCGGCGGCGTGTTGGCCGACTGGATCGTCAACCTGGGCGAACAAAACGGCTACTTTGCACAGACCACCTCGGTGCCGGGCGTGGCCCAGCGTACCGGCGCCACGATTTACTACGTGGAACTGTTCCCGCACTCGGCCGCCGTGGATGGCAAAAAGCCTGTGCTGGCCCTGATGCCCATGCCCGGTGACGTGGACGTGGTGCTGGCTTCCGAACTGATGGAAGCCGGTCGCGCCGTACAACGTGGCCTGGTGACAGAGGACCGCACCACGCTGATCGCTTCCACCCACCGTGTCTATTCCATTGCCGAAAAATCGGCCATGGGCGATGGCCGTGTGGACGACAACGCCCTGATTGCGCACGCAACCCAGGCTGCCAAGCGCTTTGTTTACTTCAATATGGAAAAAGCGGCCGAGGATTCGGGCAGCGTGATTTCCGCCGTGCTGTTTGGCGCATTGGCCAGCACCGGCGTGCTGCCCTTTAGCCGTTCGCAGTTTGAACAGACCATCGAGCGCGGTGGTGTGGGCGTCAAGCCCAGCTTGAAGGCTTTTGGTGCCGCTTACGCCCGTGTTGCGGAAGGGGATGCAGGTAAAGCCGATTCGGAAAACAAGCCGGTTGATATGGCGACGCTGGCCCCCCGCGACCCTGCGGTGGCCAAGCTGATTGACCGCGTCCGTGCCGAAGTACCCGCGCAGGCCCAGCCTATCGTGGTGGAAGGTGTGCGCCGTGTGCTGGATTTTCAGGACGTGGCCTACGCCAATCTGTACCTGGACCGCCTGAAAAAGATCAGCCAGTTTGCCCGCCCTGACGATGTGGCCCTGATCCGCGAAACCGGCCGCTACCTGGCGCTGTGGATGTCCTACGAGGACGCCATTCGCGTGGCTGAACTGAAAACCCGCTCCAGCCGTTTTGACCGTGTGCATAAAGAAGTGCGCGCTGCCGACGGCCAGATCGTGGCAATCAATGAATACATGCACCCCCGTGTGGAAGAAATCAGCGAAATCCTGCCGTTTGCCAGCGTAGGCCGTTGGTTGATGCGTCCTACCTGGGGCAACAAGCTGGTGAAATCCCAGACCAAATCCGGTCGTGTGATTCAAACCAGCTCGGTGCGCGGCTTCATTCCCTTGTACCTGCTCTCGGGCTTCAAGCGCTGGCGTCGTCGTACGTTGCGCTACCAGGCTGAGCAGCAGCGTATTGAGGGCTGGCTGAAGCAGATTGAACAGGCTGCCGATGCTCATCCGGCCCTGGCTCTGGAAATTGCCCAGTGCCAGCGTCTGGTCAAAGGGTATGGCGATACCCATGCCCGTGGCTTGCGTAACTACCAGACCGTGATGTCGGCTCTGGAGCGCAACCCCAGCACCCTGTCACCTGCCATTTTGGGCGCCTTGCGCGATGCGGCTTTGGCCGATGAGCACGGCGTCAAGCTGGAGGCTGCACTGCGCCAGTACGCACTGGTGTAAGGGCAACACCGGGCCGCTTTCGGGCGGCCTTGGTGAAAACCCTTGAGGAAGCGTTTTTATCCCGCCAAATACTTTATTTCTAAAATATTCATAGTAGAATATAAATTCGGATTGGCACTGCGACCAAGGCCCTGAAAGCCAGACATCCCGTGTCTACTTGGCCACTTGTTCAAGCAAGAATATCCCGCCTGTTGGTCAAACTGAATTAGCCAAAGCTTGGGGGAAAAACAATATGAATCAAAGCGAAGCAGCACTCGAATTTTTGGTAGAACCGGCTGATGCCGGCTTTGAAGGCCGCGTCGGTCCAAAGGACCCCGCCAGCCTGAAATTGTGGTTGCGCATGCTGACCTGCACCAAGCAGATCGAAGACGAAATCCGTCGCCGCTTGCGCCAGAATTTTGATATTTCGCTGGCCCGTTTCGACTATATGGCCCAGCTGTATCGTTACCCGCAGGGCCTGAAGATGGGCGAATTGTCGCGCTATCTGATGGTAACCGGCGGCAATATTACCGGACTGACTGACGAGCTGGCCCGCGAGGGTATGGTGTCTCGCCAGAGCAGCCCCACCGACCGACGTGCTTGGGTGTTGCGTCTCACCCCCAAGGGCAAGAGCAGTTTCGAGGCGATGGCCCAGGCCCACAGCGACTGGATTGCGGAAATGTTTGAAGGTCTGGGCACGGAAGAGGTCGTGCACATCCATCAGCATCTGGGCCTGTTGCGGGTCCATCTGCAAAGCGCTGCTGGCTAGCATAAGGTGCATCCTGCCAGGCCTGTAAACCAGGCAGGATGCGGATAGCGTCACGAACAGGCGCACAAAACACTTGCTAAAAAGGTGTCTACAACATGGTTTCCAAGCTGTACGAACAAGAACATCGCATCCGTTTTTCGGAATGCGATCCAGCGGGTATCGTTTTTTATCCGCAGTACTTTGTGATGTTTAACGACCTGATGGAAGCATGGATCGACTCCATGACCCCCGAGGGTTTTCACAACATGATCGCCAGCAAACGGGTAGGCATGCCCTCGGTGCATATCGAAGCCGAGTTCAAGTCCATCAGCCGTATGGGTGATGATGTGGTGATGAGCCTGGGTGTGGAACGCATTGGCAATAGCTCCTTGAAGCTGCTGTTGCGCTGCATCGGTAAAGACGGTGTGTTGCGTATGCAAGTGCGCCAGACCGTGGTGACCACCTCGCTGGAGACGCACCTGGGTATTCCTATCCCTGATTTCCTGCGCAACCCCATGCAAGAGTATGTGATTGCCCAGCCAGAAAGCAGCAAGGCTTGATCTAGTTTGAAGTAGTAGCAGGCAGTGTGCAGGTCAGGTATTTTTTTTGATTTAAATAGTTGACTTGTATAATATTTATTAATAAATATACTATGCTCAGAAGCATGTATTCAGACCATACGGACATATCATGAATATCGTATGTATTGGCGGAGGCCCAGCCGGCTTGTATTTCGGTTTGCTGATGAAGTTGCAAAACCCTCAGAACGAGGTTTTTGTTGTCGAGCGCAACCGACCGTACGACACCTTCGGCTGGGGTGTAGTGTTCTCGGACGCGACCATGGAAAACCTGCGTGAAGCTGACCCTGTGTCCGCGCAGACCATCGGTGACGCGTTCAACCACTGGGACGACATTGAGTGCCATTTCAAGGGTAGCGCCGTGCGCTCCAGCGGTCATGGCTTTATCGGGATTGGTCGCAAGAAATTGCTGAACATCCTGCAGGCTCGCTGTGAAGAAGTGGGCGTCAAGCTGGTGTTCGAGACCGTGGTCACGGACGAAGCTGAACTGGCCCGCAAGTACAACGCCGATATCCTGATTGCTTCTGACGGCATCAACAGCGCCATTCGTACCCGCTACGAAGACGTGTTCCAGCCCGATATCGACACCCGTAACTGCCGCTTTGTGTGGCTGGGTACGGAAAAAGTGTTCGACGCCTTCAACTTCATTTTTGTTGAAACCGAGCACGGCTGGTTCCAGGCTCACGCCTACCGCTTCCAGGATGGCCTGTCCACGTTCATCGTGGAAACGCCTGAAGAGACCTGGCAGAAAGCCGGTATTGGCGAAATGTCGCAGGAAGAGGCCATTGCCTACTGCGAGAAGCTGTTTGCCGACCACCTGGATGGCAACAAGCTGATCAGTAACGCGACTCACCTGCGCGGTTCGGCCATCTGGATCCGCTTCCCACGCGTTATCTGCAACAAGTGGGTGCACTGGCAAGATTACGGCACCGGCAAGAAGGTTCCTGTGGTGCTGATGGGCGATGCCGCTCACACCGCTCACTTCTCCATCGGTTCCGGCACCAAGCTGGCCCTGGAAGATGCCATTACGCTGGCTCAGCACATGGACCATGAGTCCATGGAAGAGGCCCTGAAAGATTACGAAGCCGCTCGTAGCGTGGACGTATTGCGCATTCAGAACGCCGCCCGCAACTCGACCGAATGGTTCGAGAACGTGGCCCGTTACGCCAATATGAAGCCCGAGCAGTTCACCTACTCCATGCTGACCCGTTCGCAGCGCATCTCGCACGAGAACATGCGTATGCGTGACGCGGCCTGGCTGGAAAAATACGAGCGCTGGATGGCGACCGAAGCTGGCATGAAGCTGGCCGACGGTGAAAAGGCTCCCTCGCCCATGTTCACGCCCTTCAAGCTGCGCGATATGCAGTTGAAGAACCGTGTCGTGCTCTCGCCCACGCTGATGTACAGCGCCAAGGACGGCATGCCCGGTGCGACGCACCAGGTGCATTACGGCAGCCGCGCCATGGGTGGCGCAGGCCTGATCATGGCTGAAATGACGGCCGTGACGCCTGAAGGTCGTGTCACCCCCGGTTGTACCGGTCTGTGGAACGACGAGCAGGCCAATGCCTGGAAACCTGTGGTGGCTTTCGCCCACGAACAGGGTGCCAAGATCGGTGTGCAGCTGGGCCACGCTGGCCGTCGCGGTTCGACGCAGCTGGGTTGGGAAAAAGCCAATCAGCCGCTGGCTGAAGGCAACTGGCCTTTGGTGTCGGCCTCCGCCCTGCCTTACCAGGCTGGCGTCACTGCCGTGCCTGCCGAGATCACCCGTGCCCAGATGGACGAAATTCGTGACGCCTTTGTGGCCGCCGCCAAGCGCGCTGACCAGGCTGGCTTTGACTGCATCGAATTGCAAGCCGCCCACGGTTACCTCTTGTCCAGCTTCATCTCGCCGCTGACTAATCAGCGTAGTGATGAATTTGGTGGTAGTCTGGAAAATCGCATGGCTTACCCGCTGGAAGTGTTTGCCGCTATCCGTGCCGTCTGGCCAGAGAACAAGCCCATCATGGTGCGTATCTCGGCAACAGACTGGGCCGAAGGTGGCAACACGGCGGACGACGGGGTGGAAATTGCCCGCCTGTTCAAGCAAGCCGGTGCCGATCTGATCGACGTGTCCTCGGGTGAAGTGGTGCTGGAGCAGCAGCCAATTTACGGCCGTATGTACCAGACGCCATTCTCCGACCGTATCCGTAACGAAGCCGGTATCGCCACCATGGCGGTGGGTTCGATCATGGAAGCGGATCACGCCAACAGCATTATTGCTGCAGGCCGTGCTGACCTGTGCGCCCTGTCGCGAGGCTTTCTGGCCGACGCGAACTGGCCACAACGTCAGGCTGCGGAGCTGGGTTACACCGACCTGGCCTGGCCCGTTCAGTACGAATGGGGCAAGGACTGGTTGCAGCGCCAAATCAAACGTGCGCCAGTGGCCCAGGACGGCCCTGCCAAGTCATAAAACACGAAAGGAGACAGCATCATGTCGGAAGAACGTTTTGACACCCACCGCGAAAGCGTGCTCGGTCGTGCAGATGTTGAGGACACGCCCGAATTGGTGAAGTACTACCAGGATTTGACTCAGTTTGAGGCCGGTGCCCTGTGGACCGTGGCCAACAAGATCGAGCCCTGGGAGCCCAAGTCCGAATCCGTGCCTGTGGTCTGGCGCTACCGCGACCTGCGCGATTACGTGTTGCGTTCGGTGGATCTGGTCAGCCCTGAAAAGGCCGGTCGTCGTGTGATTTACCTGAACAACCCCGGTCGCCAGGAAGTTTCGGCGGCGGTGGGCTGGCTGTACTCCGGTTTGCAGGTCATGAAACCGGGTGAAGCGGCTTCCGCACATGCGCACTCCTCCTCGGCCCTGCGTTTCATCATGGAAGGCCGCGGTGCCTACACCATCGTGGACGGCCACAAGATGACCTTGGGCGCCAACGACTTCGTGCTGACGCCTAACGGTTGCTGGCACGAGCACGGTGTGGAAGCTGACGGCCTGCCTTGCATCTGGCAAGACGGTCTGGACATTCCGCTGGTCAACGCCCTGGAAGCCGGTTTCTACGCGGTTCATCCGGATCTGACCCAGGCCATTACGCACCCCGTCAACGACGCGGTGGGTATCTGGGGTGGTCGTGGTCTGAAGCCCACCTTGCACGACTGGCAAAAACCGTACTCGCCCCTGCTCAAGTACGAGTGGGAGCCCACCTACGAAGCCTTGTCGGCCTACGCCAAGGTAACGGACGGCAGCCCCTTTGATGGCGTCATCATGGACTACATCAACCCGCTGACCGGCGGCCCTGTCATGGCCACCATTGGTGCCAGCATGCAGATGCTGCGCCCCGGTGAACACACCAAGGCCCACCGTCACACCGGCAGCATCATTTACCAATGCGCCAAGGGTGAAGGCTATTCCATCATCAATGGCAAACGCTTTGACTGGCGCGAACGCGACATTTTCTGCGTACCATCCTGGATGTTCCATGAGCACGTGAACGGCTCCTCGTCTGATGACGCTTGCCTGTTCTCGTTCCATGACCTGCCCGTGATGCGCGCCCTGAATCTGTACCGCGAAGAAGCGCTGGCAGAGAACGGCGGCCATCAGGTCCTGCTGTAAGACTACTTGTTTAACTTATTTGGACGGCCTGCCAAGGCGGGCCGACCCGATTTATTCAAGCCATCTGCACAAGATGGCCCAATCTGGAGATAGAAATGCGTCTTGTAACGTACCGTAGTGAAGTTGCTGCCGCTGGCCGCTTGGGTGCCATTGTGGGTGATTTGGTGGTTGACCTGGGTTACCTGGGCGACGCCACAGGCCACATGCTGCCTGACAATATGCTCGATTTCATCGACCTGGGCCCAGCCGCTGTGACTTCCACGGCTCGCTTGCTGGAAACCTACGCCGACGATATGCCTTTTGGTGTGGCGCTGCCTCTGGCCAACGTCAAGCTGTTGGCTCCTATCCCACGCCCACGCAAGAACATCTTTGGTATCGGCCTGAACTACGTGGAACACGTGGCCGAATCCAGCCGTACTCTGGACACCTCCAAAGAGCTGCCCAAGCAGCCCGTGATTTTCTCCAAGCCACCAACCACCGTGGTTGGCCCTGGCGATGCCATCGAGCACAACAAGAACATCACTCAGCAAATGGACTGGGAAGTGGAACTGGCCGTGATCATGGGCACCCGTGCTCAGCGCGTGGCCAAAGAAGACGCCCTGAAGTACGTGTTCGGTTACTCCGTCATGATCGACGTGAGCGCCCGCGACTGCCGTCGTGCCGGTCAGTGGATCTACTCCAAAGGCCAGGACACCTACGCTCCTTTCGGCCCCGTGATCGTGACCGCTGACGAGCTGACCGACCCGCACAACCTGAACCTGAGCCTGACTCTGAACGGTGTGACCAAGCAAAGCTCCAACACCAAGCACATGCTGTTCAACGTGAACGACCTGATCGCTGACATCAGCGCCGGTATCACGCTGGAACCCGGTGACATCATCGCTACCGGTACCCCAGAAGGCGTGGGCGCTGGCCGTGATCCTCAAGAGTGGATGTGGCCTGGTGACGTAGTGCACGCTGTGGTTGAAGGCATTGGCGAACTGCGCCACCCCATCGTGGACGTCACCCCCCAAAACTAAGTAAAGGAGAGCATGATGCTGGAATTGCGTCAGTTCAAGGCCGCCGCCGTTCAGGCAGCGCCCGTGTTCCTGGATACGAATGCGACGATTGAAAAAGTATGTCGCCTGATCAACGAAGCGGCCGATAACGGTGCCGAGCTGATCGCCTTCCCCGAGGTGTTCGTCTCCGGTTACCCCTACTGGAGCTGGGTGATGAACCCGATCGACGGTAGCCCGTGGTTCGAGCGCCTGTGCAAATCGGCCATCGAAGTGCCCGGTCCCGAGATCCAGAAGGTTGCGCAGGTTTGTCGCCAGCGCAAGGTCAACGTGGTGTTGGGTGTGAACGAGCGCAGTCCCGTTGGCATCGGCACCATTTACAACACGCTGGTCACCATCGGCGCTGACGGTCGCATTCTGGGCCGTCACCGCAAACTGGTTCCCACCTGGGCTGAAAAGCTGACCTGGGCCAACGGCGATGCGTCCTCGATGCGCGTGCATGACACCACTATTGGCCCTCTGGGTGCCTTGGCTTGCGGTGAAAACACCAACACGCTGGCTCGTTTCAGCCTGTTGTCGCAAGGTGAACTGGTACACGTTGCCAGCTACATCGCCTTGCCCGTGGCACCGAAAGACTACGACATGGCTGAAGCGATTCGCCTGCGTGCTGCTGCTCACTGCTTTGAAGGCAAGGTGTTTACGGTTGTGGCTTGCTCGACGGTTTCCGAGGAAATCATCGAAGCCATGTCGGCCAGCCATCCTGAAGCACGTGATCTGCTGGCTCGTCCCAACAGCGCGTTCTCGGGCATTATTGGCCCCGATGGCCGCGTTCAGGGCGAAGCACTGATCGACAAGGAAGGCATTGCCTACGCCGACATCGATCTGTCGCGCTGCATCCAGCCGCGTCAAATGCACGACATCACTGGTCACTACAACCGTTTTGACGTGTTTGACCTGCGTGTGAACCGCAAGGCTTTGACGCCTGCCCGCTTTTACGAAGGCGACGCAGCGTCCCAGCCAGACCTGAACCCTGCCGAGTTCTCCGTTCTGGACGACAAGGAAGTGTAAGAGGGTTCAAGACGGTCCCTTTCCCCCAGTGGATCGGGACCGTTTTTTGACGGGTCTCTTTGCTCAAGCGACCTGCTCAAAAAAACCGCCGTGGCCTTGCCGCAGCGGTCCAAGATGCAAGCTGCCTTTGTAAAGAAGGCGGTGCCGGGCCTGAAGGAGCGGGCTGTTTTAACGGCTGGTCCCTATCCTGCGCCATGCAGGGCAGGCAACGATAACGACGACATAAGACCCAAGTAGGAGATGAAATGAGCGACAAGAACCCATTGGCAGCCTTTATCCAGGCGATCGACAGCAAGCAGGTCCGTTTTGTGGATCTGACCCAGACTCTGTCTCCCAGCTTCCCCGCCTTGCAACTGCCTCCCCAATTTGGCCAGACTGCCGGTTTCTCGATTGAGCGCATCAGCCAATACGACGAAAACGGTCCAGGCTGGTACTGGAACAACTTCACCTGTGGCGAACACACTGGTACCCACTTTGACGCTCCTGCGCACTGGATTTCCGGCAAGGACCATCCAGACAACACGGTCGACACTATTCCAGTCGACAACTTCCTGCGCCCTGCCGTGGTGGTTGATGCTTCTGCTGAAGTGGCCCAGAACGAAGACTTCATTTTGACCTCCGAGTTCCTGTTGAACTGGGAAGCCAAGCATGGCCGTATCCCTGAAGGCGCCTGGGTGCTGTTTCGCACCGACTGGTCCAAACGCGTGAACGACGCCGAAGCCTTCCTGAACATGCGTGAAGACGGTGCTCACACGCCTGGCCCAGCTCAGGAAGCGGTAGAGTGGATGATTCACGAGCGCAAGGTTCACGGTTTTGGCGTTGAAACCATCAACACCGACGCTGGCCAATCCTACTCCTGGCCTATTGGCTACCCTTGCCACACCCTGATGCACGGTGCCAACCGTTACGGTCTGCAGTGCCTGTGCAATCTGGATCAGCTGCCCCCTCAGGGTGCACTGATCATGTCGGCCCCGTTGAAGATTGAAGGCGGTTCCGGCAGCCCATTGCGCGTGGTCGCACTGGTTGCTCAGTAAGTAGAAAACGGTGGGGAAGTGGCAGAACTGTGTACCATGCGGTTCTGCTGTTTTCTCACCTAGTGGTTTTCCATTATATTCGGCAGTATATATTTATCCGTAAACTATTCATCAATAAAATAAATTCACAAAAGAATGAATAGAGATCCAGCCATACAGCCAGTCTTGGTGTCAGGCAGCCGGTTTTAGCGGAGACAGTAGACGAGCCTTACGCAGCCTTTTTCAGGTTACGCGATACCGTCCCATTGCCCCCTGCGGCGCTACATCATGCCACGGCTTGGCCTTTTTGGCTGGGTAATTGATGTAGTCATGCTCAATGGTAGGCACATGATGGATACTTTTGAACTCGTTATCCGGGACATCCAGAACGCATCCCCGCTGATTCGCAGTTTTACGCTAGAGCCTGCCCAGGCCGGTTCCCTGCCCGCGTTTGCGCCGGGTTCGCACCTGCAGGTACAGATTCCTGATCTGAACGATCACCGCTGCTATTCCCTGATTTCGCTGGACGCCGACACGGCACAGGGCCCGACCTGTTACCGTCTGGGCGTGCGCCTGGAAGACAACAGCTCGGGTGGTTCGCGCTTCATGCACAGCCTGAAAGTAGGCGATACGCTGCGCGTGGCTGGTCCCAAGAATGATTTCCCCTTGCATGCTGCCGCTGAAGGCGAAACCGAAACCGTGCTGATTGCCGGTGGTATCGGTATCACCCCCATTGCCAGCATGGCCGCTGCCTTGCATCACCAGGGCCGCCCTTATCAGCTGCACTATGCCGGTCGCAGCGTGGAACAACTGGCTTTTCTGGATGAGCTGAGCGCCCTGTCCGGCCCGGCCTTGCGCCACTACGCGGACGACAGCGAAGGCCGTTTCTGCCTGAATACCCTGCTCGACGGTCTGTCCAAAGACCAGCACATTTACGTCTGCGGCCCCAAAGGCATGATTGATGCCGTGATCGAAGCCTGCAAGCAACGTGGCTGGCCTAGCGACCATGTGCACTTCGAGCTGTTTGTGACGGCTGCTCCCCAGGAAGGTGACCAGCCTTTTGAAGTGGAACTGCGCCAAAGCGGCGTGACCCTGCAAATTCCCGCGGACAAGACCATTGTGGACGTGATGGAAGAGCAGGGCCTGGACCCTATGATCGACTGCAAACGCGGCGAGTGCGGCGTCTGTACCTGTGATGTGATCGAAGGCGAGGTTGACCACCGCGACTACTTCCTGAGCGACTCGGAAAAAGCCAGCAACAAGGTCATCCAGATCTGTATTTCCCGCGCCAAGACCCCGCGTCTGGTGCTGGATCTATAAGCCCAAGGGCGACGGAGAACATGATGGAAAAGTATCGTGATAATCCCCAGGCCATCCGCGAATTGGTACGCGAGGCCGAGGTCCACAAGGATTTGTACATCAATCAGGAGCTGTTTGAACTGGAGATGGAGCACTTGTTCGTCAATACCTGGGTCTACGTTGGCCATGCCAGCCAGGTGCCCAATAAAGGCGACTTCTACACCACGACGGTCGGTACGGAGTCCGTCATCATGGTGCGCCATACCGACGACAGCATCCGTGTGCTCTACAACCGTTGCCCGCACAAAGGTGTGCAAGTGGCGGGCGAGACCTGTGGCAACACGGGCAAATTCTTCCGTTGCCCCTACCACGCCTGGACGTTCAAGACGGACGGCTCCCTGTTGTCCATCCCTTTGAAGAAAGGCTACGAGAACACCGGCTTTGAATGCACCGAAGGCAGCAAGGGCATGGCCGCGGTACAGAACGTCAAGGTGTACCGCGATTTCGTGTTCTGTCGCCTGGCCGATGAAGGCATTGGCTTTGAGGAATTCTTTGGCGAGTCTCTGAGCACCATCGACAATATGGTGGATCGCTCCCCCGAAGGCCGTCTGGAAGTGGCCGGTGGCGTGATGCGTTACATGCACCAGTGCAACTGGAAAATGCTGGTCGATAACCAGACCGATACCTGTCACCCCATGGTGGCGCACGAGTCCTCGGCGGGTACCGCTGTGAAAGCCTGGGAAGCGGCCCCTCCGGGTACGCCCAAGCCCATGGCCGTTGAATTGTTTGCCCCCTTCATGTCGCCTTACGAGTTCTACGAAGGCATGGGCATTCGCGTGTGGGAAAACGGTCACGGCCATACAGGCGTGAGCAATTCCATTCACGCTGATTACTCCGAAATCCCCGGCTATTGGGACCAGATGGTCGAAGCCTACGGTGAGGAGCGCGCCAAAGCCATTTTGGGCGATACGCGTCACAACACTTGCTACTTCCCCAACATCATGGTCAAGGGCCCGATCCAGACCTTGCGTTTGTTCAAGCCGCTGGCCGCTGACAAAACCCTGGTGGAATCCTGGACCTTCCGCCTGGTGGGTGCACCTGACACCTTCCTGGAACGCACCCTGATGTACAACCGCCTGATCAACGCACCGACCTCCATGGTCGGTCACGATGACCTGGAAATGTACGAGCGTGCCCAGCACGGTTTGCAGTCGCGTGGTCGCGACTGGATGAACCTGGCCCGTCTGGTGGAAAAAGACGAAGACCAGCAAAAGAACGTGGTGATCAACGGCACCAGCGAAATGCAGATGCGCGCCCAGTTCCGCGCCTGGTTGAAGTTCATGCTGCCCGAGCAGCAGGCCAAGAAAGAAGAGGAATAACCATGAGCGAAATCAGCCGTCAGGCCCTTATCGATTTTGTATATGCGGAAGCCCGCCTGCTGGATGAGCAGCGCTACGAGCAATGGCTCGACCTGTTCACCGAGGATGGCTACTACTGGATGCCGCTGGTGCACGATCAGCAGGACGCCCGTTTACACGCGTCCCTGATGCACGAGGACAAGCTCTTGCTGCGTATCCGTGTGGAACGTCTGGCAGGCCGCCGTACCTTTTCCCAGCAGCCCAAGAGCCGCAGCCATCACCTGCTCCAGCAACCCACTGTGGAAAGCATGGACGAGGAAAAAGGCGAATACACCGTGCGTTGCGCCTTCCATTACACGGAAACGCGCGGCGACAACCAAGATATCTATGTGGGTTGGAATACCTACACCCTGGTGTGCCAGGACGACGCCTTGAAGATCCGTCTGAAACGGGTGGATCTGCTCAATTGCGACGCGCCTTTCGGCAATATCCAGTTGTTTATGTGACAGGACAGGAGAATTTTTGATGGCCAACACCACGGTCTACCAGGCTTTTCGAGACACCGCCCAGAAATGGGGCGACAAGCCCTTTGTATGTACCCTGCCTGAGACCGCCGAGATCTACGGTATTGAAGCGGGCGAGCTGACTTATGGTCAGGCGCTGGAGCGTATCGACGCCTTGCGCGCCGGCTACGCCGCTGCTGGCTACGGCCACGGCCACCGCGTCGGCATCCTGCTGGAGAACCGCCCCGTGTTCTTCCTGCACTGGTTCGCACTGAACAGCCTGGGCGTGTCGATTGTGCCAATCAATCCTGATTTGCGCGCTGCCGAGCTGGAATACCTGATCGGCCATTCGGAAATGATCATGGCCATTGCCCTGCCCAGCCGTCACCAGGATCTGGTGGAAGCGGCTCAGCGTGCAGGCCAGCCCTTTGCCATCATGGCCGATGGCGATGTGCCTCCGATGGTGGAGCGCGCCGCCTCCCGTTCCTGTGACATTCCTGACGAACACAGTGAATGTGCTCTGTTGTACACCTCCGGCACCACAGGCCGCCCCAAGGGCTGCATGCTGGCTAACCAGTACTTCCATTATGCTGGCGAGTGGTACCGCGACATTGGTGGTCTGGCTTCGCTGGAGCATGGCAAAGAGCGCATGCTGACTCCGCTGCCCCTGTTCCACATGAATGCGATGGCCTGCTCGACCATGGCCATGATCAAGACCGGCGGCTGCCTGATCTCCCTGGACCGTTTCCACCCACGTAGCTGGTGGGATTCGGTGCGCGAGTCCGGCGCAACCGTGGTGCATTACCTGGGTGTGATGCCTGCCATCCTGATGAAGGCCGAGGCCAGCGAAAAAGACCGTCAACACAGCGTGCGCTTTGGTTTTGGCGCCGGCGTGGACCGTGGTCTGCATCCTATCTTTGAAGAACGCTTTGGTTTCCCCCTGCTGGAAGCCTGGGCCATGACGGAAACCGGCGCGGGTGCCAGCATCATCGCCAATCACGAGCCCCGCTTTATCGGCACCTCCTGCTTTGGCAAGGAAATGCCCGTGGTGGAAGTGCTGTTGCGCAAGGACGATGGCGAACCCGCTCAAGCCGGTGAAAACGGCGAATTGCTGGTGCGCTCGGCCGGTGACAACCCACGCTACGGCTTTTTCTCCGGCTACTGGAAAGACCCGGCAGCAACCGACGAAGCCTGGGAAGGCGGCTGGTTCCACACGGGCGACATTGTTTGCCGCGACGAACAAGGCTATCTGCACTTTGTGGACCGCAAAAAGAACGTGATCCGTCGCAGTGGCGAGAACATCGCTGCCGTGGAAGTGGAAAACATCATGCAGCAGCACCCGCTGGTGCGCTCCATTGCCGTGGCCGCCGTGCCCGACGCCATCCGTGGCGACGAAGTGATGGCGCTGGTGGTGCCGCACAACCCAATTGAAACCCAGGAACAGCGCGAACAGGCTGCCCAGGAAATGGTGCAATGGGGCCTGACCCAGCTGGCCTACTTCAAGGTGCCCGGCTACGTTCTGTTTGTGGATGCCCTGCCGCTGACTTCGACCAACAAGATCCAGCGCGGTGAACTGAAAACGGTTGCTCTGGCTGCGCTGGAAAACCCGGCCTGCGTGAACACGAATCACCTGAAAAAACGTCAGGAGGCCTAAGCCCATGGCCTTGCCGCAAGCAGCCCGTCAGGGCTATGACGATGTGGTGCTGGTCGCTCCGGTGACCATTCCCTACGAGCGCCATTCCGAGCAGACCGCGCATTGGTGGCTGGGTGCGGCATTGGGCCAGTTGCTGGCCCAGTCCGGCCTGAAAAAAGCCGACGTCGATGGTGTGTGCGTATCCAGCTTCACGCTGGGTTCGGACACTGCCGTAGGCGTGATGCAGCATTTTCAGATGAGCCCACGCTGGCTGGACCACATCCCTATGGGTGGAGCCAGCGGTGTGGTGGCCATGCGCCGTGCGGCTCGTGCCGTGCAGTGTGGCGATGCGTCCATCGTGGCGTGTATTGCGGGCGATACCAATCACCGTGAGTCCTTCAAGAACACGGTGTCGGGCTTCTCGCGTTTCTCGCAGGATGCCGTCTACCCATACGGTGCCGGTGGCCCCAACGCCAGCTTTGCGCTGCTGACGGACTACTACATGCGTCACTATGGTGCCACGCGTGAAGACTTCGGCAAGCTGTGCGTCGCCCAGCGCGATAATGCGTTGCGCAATCCGCATGCCCTGATGAAAAAACCGCTGACGCTGGAACAGTACATGGAGGCGCGCGTCATTGCCGACCCCATCCACTTGTTTGACTGCGTGATGCCGTGTGCTGGAGCCGAAGGCTATCTGGTCATGCGTCGTGAACAGGCCGAAGCACTGGGCCTGCCTTATGTGCGTATCCGTTCTACCATCGAGCGTCACAACGCTTTCCCTGAAGACCCTGTGCAGCATCGCGGTGGCTGGGCCATGGACAAGGATGCGTTCTACGAACATGCGGGCCTCACCCCGGCAGACGTGGATTTCATGGAAACCTACGATGACTACCCCGTCATCAACGTCCTGCAGTTTGAAGACCTGGGATTCTGCGCCAAGGGCGAAGGCCCGGAGTTCATCCGTAAGAACACTTTTACGGTGGACGGCAGCTTTCCCTTCAATACCAGCGGCGGACAGCTATCGGTAGGCCAGGCCGGTGCAGCAGGCGGCTACCTGGGACTGGTTCAGGCCTTGCGCCAATTGACGGATACCGCAGGCGACACGCAAGTGGCCAATGCCCGCATCGGCCTGGTGTCCGGCTTTGGCATGATTAATTACGACCGCGGCATTTGTACTGCTGCGGCCTTGCTGGAACGGGGGCAGTGATGAGCGATACCCAAATCTTGCCACCGGGTGCACGCAGCGCCACGGCAGCCGGACTGACCGAAGCCGCCCAACGCGGCGAATTCGCCCTGCAAGTGTGCCCGTCCTGCGGCACGGTGCAGTATCCCGCCCGCGATGTGTGCGGCCATTGCCTGCACACGACGCTGAACTGGCAGGCCGTTGCCGACACGGGTGTTCTGCAGGCCACGACCACCTTGCATCACAGCAACGAACCCTACTTTCAGGCACGACTGCCCTGGCGTATCGGCACAGTTGCCCTGGATTGCGGCCCTTTTGCCATCGCCCACTTGCCCGAAGGCGGGCAGGCGGACGAGAAAGTGCGCCTGAGTCTGGAGCTGGATGCTGGCGGCGTAGCCGTGCTGGTGGCGCGCCCTGCGCCCTGAATTAGCCTGGAGACAATCAAGATGACACAAGCTCAATACACCGCCATTGTGACGGGCGGCAGCACCGGTATTGGTGAAGACATTTGCCGCAAGATGCTGGATCAGGGTTACACCGTGATCAGCATGGCGCGCAATGTCCTGCCCTGGACACACGAGCGTCTGCACTGCGTGCAGGTGGATTTGCTGGATGCAGCAGCAACCGAAAAAGCCGCCAAGGATATTGCCGAGCGCTTTGAAGTGACCCACTTCATCCACAACGCAGGCGTGATCTGGCCGGCCTTGCTGGACGAGGTCAAGCTGGAAGACTTGCAGGGTCTGACCCAGATTCACCTGGGTGCTGCCTTGCAGATTACCCAGGCGGTCGTTCCTGGCATGCGCGAGCGCCACTTTGGCCGCCTCGTGCTGATGTCCTCGCGGGGTGCGCTGGGTCTGCAAACCCGTACTGCTTACGCGGCGACCAAGGCAGGCATGTTGGGTATGGCCCGTACCTGGGCGCTGGAACTGGCGGACCAAGGCATTACCGTCAACGTGATTGCCCCCGGTCCCATCACTACCAATATGTTCTACGACGTGGTCGAAGCCGGTAGCGAGCGCGAAGCCAAGCTGGCTGCTGCGATCCCTGTGAAGCGTCTGGGCCGTGCGGATGACATCAGTCGCGCAACCATGTTCTTCTCGGACCCTGAAAACAGCTTTATCACCGGCCAGACGCTGTATGTCTGCGGCGGTGCCAGCGTGGGTACGCTGACGATCTGATTGATGGGCAAGGGGACTGCCCGTGATCGCGCTTTGAGTGCGTTCAGGAGCGAGTCCATTTGCTTGACGGCATATAAAACCCTCTTGGAAAACCAAGGGGGTTTTTTGCTTTTGGATGGCACAGCCCCCTTGATGGACTATCTGTTCCAGCATGTCGGGCGGCGAGTGTCGTTTAAACAAACGGCTGAAGGGACCGTCTTGATTGGTGGCGGCTGGTCAGCGGTGCCGGGATTTTTTGCTGCCTAAGTTTTTTTCTTTGTCGCAGAGGCCGATTTTGGCTTTTTATCCCCGGTTTTTGGTGTCAAAAGTTGCTGTTTCAGACCTGCTCGCATCGCATGGAAGTATGTCCAACACGTGAGGGGCCTGTTCATTTTCGGCTCTCTTTTTGTCACATGAAACACCTGGGCCTGAGGGTTTGGCTACCGGTCCGGATGCTGCCTGATTGCTAGTCGGCTGATGCTTTTATTGCTCTTCTTAAAGCCAATGTTCGCCTGCTCGACATTGCGCCAAGCCATGACTCACGCCTGTTCCGGCAGTTTTTATCAGCTCTTGCACAGGACAAGCGAGCTGGTTTGTGACCGTATTTCTTGCTATGTGAGATAGAAACCACGATTCCATGATTTTGGATGGAATTAAGGGTTTCTTTCTATTTACCTGGATTTGTTCATCTATAAACTATTTAGAACAGAAATATAACAATGCGCGTCGATTTTTCGGGGTGCATGATGACCCAAAAAACGGGCCTTCGCTGGCCAAAAAGAGTGGAGCTGTAATGAACGACGATCTGCCAGGAATGGAGCTGGTGCGTTCACGTGGAGTAGTACGAGTTGTAGAGACAATTCTGGATGCTGCCTGTGTGGTCATCTTGATCCTGATGACAGGGATCACTACCGTGGACGTGATAGGCCGGTATGTATTTCACGCCCCTTTGCTGGGCGCTTATGAAGCCAGCGAACTCTTGCTGGGCGTGCTGATTTTTGCGGCCTTGCCGCGTGTCACCTGGCACCAGCAACACCTGACCGTCAGTCTGATTGACGCCTGGCTAGGTCCAGTGGCGCGTCGTATCCAGCAATTTGTGATCAATGTGGTCTCTACCGTCATGCTGGCCGTGCTGACTGTCTACCTGTGGAGTCACGCCAACGAGTTGGCCGACTACGGCGATATGAGCAACGCCTTGCAAGTGCCTATTGCCCCGTTTGCCTACATCATCGCCACCATGACCGGCATTGCCACTGTGGCTTCCCTGTTCAAGATTTTTAGCTCTCCAAGCCGATAAAGACGGAGTTTTTTCATGTTGATTTCTATTATCGGACTGGCTGTCCTGCTGGGTAGCTTATTTCTGGGTTTGCCCATTGCCTGGGGCATGTTGCTGGTTGGTACGCTGGGTTTTGCCTTCTTTACCGGCATGGAAGCGGCCTTGACCATGGCGGCGCAGACCAGCTACGACACGGCCATGAGCTACAGCTTTACCGTGCTGCCGCTGTTCATCTTGATGGGTAATCTGGTCAATGCCTCGGGCTTGTCCAAGGACCTGTACAAAGCCGCTCACGCCTTTATTGGCCACCTACGTGGTGGTCTGGCGATGGCCACGATTGTTGCCTGTGGTGCCTTTAGTGCACTGTGTGGCTCCAGTATGGCCACCACCGCGGCCATGGGGCGTGTGGCCATGCCCAATATGCGCAAGTACAACTACGACGACCGTCTGGCTACCGGCAGTATTGCGGCAGGCGGCACGCTGGGCATTCTGATTCCACCCAGCGTGATGATGGTGGTCTACGGGATTCTGACCGAAACCGACATTGGCAAGCTGTTTGCGGCAGGCTTTTTGCCCGGCATGATCGCCATGCTGATGTACCTGATCACGGTGATGATCATTACCGCGATCAACCCGAATCTGGGCCGTCCTGGCGAGAAGGCCAGCTGGCGCGAGCGCTTTGAGGCGACCAAAGGCGTGATGGCCATTACCGTGCTGTTCATCGTCATCATGGGCGGTATTTACGGGGGTGTCTTCACCCCGACAGAAGCGGCGGGTATTGGCGCTGCAGCGACCTTCTTGCTGACCCTGAAGCGTCGTGGCTGGCAGCCTCGCATGTACCTGACGGTGCTGATTGAAGCCGCTCAAACCACGGCCATCATGTTTGCGCTGGTGATTGGTGCGCTGGTCTTTACCAACTTCCTGACCGTGGCTGGTTTGCCCAATCAGTTGCTGGGCTTCATCCAGGGTATTGATGTCTCGCCCATTGTGGTGATTCTGATTATCTGCGCCATTTACCTGGTTCTGGGTTGTTTCCTGGAAACCATGTCCATGGTCATGCTGACGGTGCCTATCTTCTACCCGATTGTGGCCTCTCTGGGCTTTGATCTGGTGTGGTTCGGCATCATCGTGGTGGTGGCTGCTGAAATCAGTCTGATTACCCCTCCGTTGGGTCTGAACATTTTCATGATCAAGAACGTGATGCCCGATGTTCCTTTGGGCACCATTATTCGGGGTGTGACTCCCTTTGTAATGATGGATATCGTGCGTTTGCTCTTGCTGGTGTTTGTCCCCTGGATTGTTCTGGTTGTCCCGAACAGTATGTAAACCCGGCCCGGATGCAGTTGTGATCCGGGCAGCAGTAAAGCCGCCGGGTGTGCAGGTCCAGGACCTGCTTAACGTCCCATCAAGTGGCCAAGACGCCGGGCTGTAGTGGCCCGGCAGCAAAATAATTTACGAGGAGTCGAGATGCGTGTTTTCAAAAAATTGGCCTTGAGCCTGGGCCTGGCTGCAGCAGCCCTGGCACCGACCATGCCTTCGGTTGCGGCTGAAGTTACCACCCTGCGGTTTTCCCAGTGGATGCCTCCAGGCCACTTTATTGTGACCAATATGTTCGAGCCCTGGGCCCAGGAAGTGGAAAAAGCCACTGAAGGCCGCGTGAAGGTGGAGTTCATCAACGCCTTGGGCAAGCCGCAGGCTCACCTGGATCTGGTGCGTAACGGTATTGCTGATATGGGCATGTCGGTACACAGCTACACGGCTAACCGCTTCCCGCTGATCGAATTTGCTGAACTGCCTTTCACCACGGATGATGGCGGCGTGAACTCGGTTGCCTACTGGCGCACCTACGAAAAATTCATGATGGGTGCCAACGAGCATAGGGGCGTGAAACTGCTGGGTATGTGGACCAGCCCCGCGACCGTTATTTTCACCAGCCAGGACAATGTGCAGAGCATTGATGATCTGAAAGGCAAGAAGCTGCGCTCGCCTAGCCCCTTGTTTGATGCCATCGGTAAAGCGTTGGGTATCGTGACGGTGAACGCGCCTGCATCGGACAGCTATGAAATGCTGTCGCGTGGCGTGATTGACGGTATGTACTTCCAGTACGACCAATTGGATAACTGGAAACTGGACAAGCTGGTCAAGACCGCGGTGTCCGTGGAAGGTGGCTTTGGCAAATCCAGTCAGTACATGTTCATGAACGAGCGCAAGTGGAAGAGTCTGTCTGAAGCCGATCGCGCTGCTATCGAAAAAATCAGCGGCGAATGGATTGCCAATGACTTCGGTTCCAAGTGGCAAGTGGCTGAGCAACAGGCCATTGAAAAGCACACTGCAGCTGGCTTGAAGACCCTGCGCATTGAAGGTGCAGCGGCTGATCAGCTGAAAGAGCGTCTGGCCTTTGTTGAAGAAGACTGGATCAAGGCCGCTGACAAGAAGGGCATCGACGGTAAAGCTGCGCTGGCCTACTTCCGCGAGCAGATCAAAGAGCTGAGCGCTGCCAAGTAATACGCAGCAAGAGACACACTACAGTCTTGGCCCCGCTTTCCTTTGGGAGAGCGGGGTTTTTTTGTGTTTTTTGGAGGGGCTGTTGTGAAGGCAAAGGATAGGCAGCCGGGTTGCTGCTGTAGTCCTGGTCGACGCTTCTCCCTGTAAAACGCCGCTTCCGGCCCCGACGGGTCTGGCTGGGCTGACCGCTTGCCGGTGCTGCGCGCCGGTGCCCTGGTCAAGAGATAGCTACGGGCGCATCCTGAACTCGCCGGGTACTTGGTCCCCCGGACCAAGTACAAGCGTCCGGCTCAAACAGCAGGATGCTTGCATCCCTACGCTCTCCCTTGCCTGCGGCAAGTAGTCTGACTCGCCCTGCCAGACCCCCCAGGGCCTGAATCGGCTTGCAGCGGAGGAAATGCACAAGTCCTCAAGCTTTAAGGCGTGGGCGGTGGTGCCCCCGTCTCCAGGTCATAGTGCTGATTGACGGCATATTCATTGATCACCGCCTTGCTCCGGAAGTATCGGGCCATGGCTTTGGGGTCAAAGTGCATATCGAAGCGATCCCGCGAACGCAACGTGGGCAGGAAAAAATACTTGGGTAGTTTTACGTGATGACGCTGATGCTTGTGGGCATCGGCCAAGATAGCGCGTCGTACCTGATCCTGCTCCCAGGTGCCGTGATAGCTGCGCAGCATTAATCCGCTGGACACCAGCCATAGCGTGCCGCAGGCCCCCAAGGTTACTAACAGGTTGCGCTGCATAGGTATAGCGCGTTGCCCTTGCGCCAATAAATCATGTCCGTAAATAGACAAGGCCACCAGCAGATACATCAAGCCGCCATTCAAGGCTCGCTTGGGGATATTAGGTGCCAGAACCAGAATGGCATTGGCCAGAAGCGATGCGCCAATGAGCAGCCACATTGCCCGGCGTACAGATTCAGAAGACGCAGGCCCTATGGCAAAGCGCCAAACCAGCATCACTAGAATCACCCCCCAGTACCGCAATAGGGCGTCCGGGAAACGACGACCAAAATGCTCCCCAATGCGCCATAACAAAGGCTGGTCATACCAATGAGCAAAGACCTCTGCGCGTGCTTGATTGCCCGGCGCCAGGACCAGCACGGCGACTCCCAGCCCCATACAGAGCAACCAAACCAGATGCCATGAACCGAGCGAACCTGTGCGCTGAAAGTGCCTTAGGCCCAGATACGCCAGCAAACACCAGCTGATAATGCCGGTGTTTTCATTGGAACAACCGGCTAGCAGGCCCAGAAGGCAGAGCGCCAAGCCTGTGATCACAGAGGGCTTGCCCTTTTGCAAGTAGTAAATAAAGGCCAGCACAAAACCGAAGTTGAACAGATTGGGCCACAGGTAGTTGGCGGCGCCTACCAACCAGAATGTGGTTTGCCCCAGATGGGGGTTGACCAGCCAATACAAGGTGAACACCAGCAGCAGTAAAGACGGGAGCAAGGCTCGTCCGGCCAGTTGGGCCCCCAGTGCTGTCAGCACCGTGACCAGGCCAAACAGGGCCGCTGTATTCAGTGTGGCTTTCAGCCATCCCGGAGCCAGCGTGAGCATGGCGCTGGAGAGCGTATCCGAGACCAGACGACCGCTCCATTGCAGATAATGTTGCTTGATCGACGTCCATGCAATGCCTTTGTTGGCGTAATTGAAGTCGTCCGAGATCATGGGGGTGAGCCAATAAATGGCCCACGTAGCCATCAGGGCCAGCACCGCAAAAGTAATAAAGGCCCAGGCACCAAAACGGCGGCCGAGCAAAGGCTGGCTGAATCGGGATTCAGCAAAAGAGAGAGTTGGGCTCATCGAGATGAAGCGGCGTGTTTGTGGCCAGGTCCACGACGACGGTATTACACATCGCTCGCCGTCCTGGGTGTTCAGGCCCAGGTGATATTGATTATTTACTGGGCGGGAAGCGAGGAATTATCTCAGATACCCGTTGAAACACAGCGTTTAACGGCCTTACTGATCGTCATCCTTTAAATCTAAACCAAATCGGGGTTTTCCCTGCTTTTGCGGCTTCTTGCGCTTATTGGCTAGGCGCTGCGCAAAGTGGATATACCGACAAAAAGAGCACTTCTACCATTGGCTCCATCGTCATACCTAAAAAACAAAAGGAGAACGGACGTGGGGGACATCAATAAAAAAATAGCAGCAGTGGTTCTGGGTGCAGGGGTATTGGGCGCTGGCCCGGCCTGTGCCATTGAGGGCAACGGCCTGCCTATTTATCCCGATGGTTTGGAAAACTTCATGAGTGGTGCCCTGCCGCCACCCGGAGTGCACTTGCTGATGTACGGCGGTGCCATGCGTTACGACTCGGTGCGTGACAAGAACGGCGACAAGTTGCCTATTCCTGACTTCAAGGTCGATGTGGCAATGGTTGCGCCGCGTCTGGTCTGGGTGACGGACCAGCAGGTGTTTGGTGGCCAGTTGGCATTTCATGCCCTGGCTCCCCTGCTGACCGTCAAGGCGCAAGCCGCCGGTCAGTCCCAGCGCCGTAGCGGTCTGGGTGACGTGGTGTTTGGTCCGGCCTTGGGCTTTCACCCCAGCGAGAAGATGCACTACATCCTGGGCGTGGACTTTGTTGCCCCGACTGGTCGCTACAAAGTGACCGACAGCGCCAACCTGGGCCGCAACTACTGGGCCATTCAGCCCGCTGCTGCGTTCAGCTACATGCAGCCCAGCGGCATCAACCTGGATTTGAAGATGATGGTGGACTTCAACTTCCGCAACAGCGACACCGAAACCCGTACAGGTAAAGCCATTCACGCCGATTACGCCGTGGGTTGGGGTTTTGGCAATGGGCTGGTGCTGGGTGTGGGTGGTTACGCCTATCAACAGATTGAAAGCGACCGTGGCCCCATGGCCGGTGACAGCAAGGCTCGTGCCTTCGCCATTGGTCCCAGCCTGCGTTATGCCAATGACAAGGGTCTGCTGATTACGGCCAAGTACCAGCAGGATCTTGGCGTACGTGGCCGTCCCGAAGGAAAACAATTTTTTGTAAAAGTAGCGGTTCCGTTCTAAGGGCCCGCGGCAGGAGAGCGACATGAAAGGACTGAAGGATAAGGTAGTCATCGTTACCGGCGGCGCAACGCGTGTAGGCGCAGGTGTGGTCGAGGTGCTGATGGGCTACGGCGCACGTGTGGCCGTGTTTGATATTGATGCTGCAGGTGGCCAGAAAGCCGTAGGCAACGATGCCGCCAAAGCCAAATTCTGGGAAGTGGACATTACCAGCGATGACAGCCTGAATGCCGCCATCGAGCAGGTGCAGGCGCATTTTGGCCGTGTGGATGGTCTGGTCAACCTGGCCTGTTCCTATCTGGATGAAGGCATGGCGTCCAGCCGTGCTGACTGGCTCAAGGCACTGGACATCAACCTGGTTAGCGCCGTGCAGGCGGCCAAGGCGGTGCGTCCCTTGTTGCCGCGTGGTGGTTCCATCGTCAACTTCACGTCGATCTCCTCCTCGATTGCTCAAACCGGGCGGTGGTTGTACCCGGTTTCCAAGGCTGCCTTGTTGCAACTGACACGCAGCATGGCGCTGGACTTTGCGCCTGACGGCATCCGCGTGAACTCGGTCTCGCCCGGCTGGATCTGGTCGCGTGTGATGGACGAGCTGACGGGCGGCGATCGCGCCAAAACCGATCGCGTGGCCTCGGCATTTCACATGCTGGGCCGCGTGGGCGATCCCCAGGAAGTGGGCGAAGTCGTGTCCTTCCTGCTCTCGGATTCCGCCAGTTTCGTGACCGGTGCCGATTACGCCGTTGATGGCGGCTACTCGGCCATGGGCCCAGAGCAAGGTGTACCCGCCATTCCCAAATTGGCTGAATAAGAAAAACCAGGACGCCGCCGCAGTGGCGTCCTTAGCTCCCTCAGAAGGAAAAAATCATGCGTAAAGTTGCTATTGTGGGCGCTGGCCAGGCTGGCATGCCCGTTGCATTCGGTCTTTTGGCCAAGGGCTACGACGTAGCCGTTTTCACCAACCGCAGTCCCGACGATGTTCGTGGTGGCCGCGTGATGTCCAGCCAGTGCATGTTTGCCGAGGCGCTGGACGTAGAGCGCCGTCTGGGCCTGAATTTCTGGGACGACGAATGCCCGCCTGTACAAGGCATTGGCTTTGCTCTGCCCAACCCTGAACAGCCTGACACCAAAGCCGTGGACTGGAGCGGCCGTCTGGATCGTGAAGCCCAGGCAACTGACCAGCGCGTAAAAATGCCTTACTGGCTGGAGCTGTTCGAGCAGCGTGGCGGCAAGCTGATCATGGAAGACGTGGGCGTGGCCGAACTGGAGCGCATCACCCAGGAGTACGACCTGACCATGCTGGCTGCCGGCAAGGGCGAAGTGGTCAAGCTGTTCGAGCGTGACGATCAGCGTTCCATGTACGACAAGCCTCAGCGCGCCCTGGCCCTGACCTATGTACATGGTCTGGAGCCTACGCCTGAATACTCGCGCGTGTCCTTTAACTTCATCCCCGGTGTGGGCGAATACTTTGTGTTCCCCTCGCTGACCCTGTCCGGTCCCTGCGACATCATGGTGTTCGAAGGCGTGCCCGGTGGCCCACTGGATCGTTTCCGCGATGCCAAGACGCCCGAAGCTCATTTGGAGCAAAGCGTTTCTTTCCTGCGCGAATTCCTGCCTTGGGAAGGCGACCGAGCCCGTAATGTGGAACTGACTGACGCTCAGGGTTACCTGTCCGGTGCTTTCCCTCCCACAGTTCGTAAACCTGTGCTGACGCTGCCTTCGGGCCGCATGGTGCTGGGTCTGGGTGATGCCGTGGTCGTGAACGACCCCATTACCGGCCAAGGTTCCAACAACGCTGCCAAAGCCGCCCAAGTGTATCTGGACAGCATCTTGCAACGTGGTGAAGGCGCGTTTGACCGTAACTGGATGCAGGAAACGTTCGAGCGTTACTGGGATTACGCCAATCTGGTGGTGCGCTGGACCAACTCCATGTTGAAGCCACCAACCGATTCTTCTTTTGCCTTGTTGACCTCGGCTCAGCAATCGCCCGCCCTGGCTCATTTCCTGGCCAACAGTTTCAACCACCCACCGGTTCTGTTCCCGGCCTGGGAAGATCTGAGTGCCGCTCAGGCATTGATCGAGAAGACTCGCAGCCAATCTGTGGCTGCCTGATAGATAGTATTCAAGGAGACGTATCATGACCCCCACCGCAACGCTGCAAGACTCCTCGTCCCAAACCGCTGCCCAGCGGCAGGCCGTGTCTGCCCAAGCGTTGGCAGCCGCTGACGCCAAACCCACACCGTCCAATTTGAATGTGGTCGATAGCCGTGCGTTTCGCCAGGCACTGGGCCATTTTCCAACGGGTGTGGCCATTGTCACGACTCGTTGTCCCGATGGCCGGGCGGTGGGTCTGACCATCAACTCCTTTACGTCCCTGTCGCTGGAGCCGCCCCTGGTGATGTGGAGCCTGGTGAATCACTCGCCCAGCCTGGAAATTTTCGAGAAGTGCAGCCACTTTGCGATCAACGTGATCAGCCAGGAGCAAGTGCCCGTGGCCCTGGGGTTTGCCAACTCCCAGGTCAAGGACAAGTTTGCCCTGGTCTCGCATGTGGATGGTGAAGAAGGCGTGCCACTGCTGGACGATTGTGTGGCGACCTTTGTGTGCGAGAACTACCGTCAGCACGAGGGTGGTGACCATACCTTGTTTATTGGCCGTGTGGTGCGCCACACCACGCTGACCGAACACGAGCCTGCGGTGTTTCACCGTGGCCGTTTCGCCAACCTGACCACGCCTAGCGGAGACCGTTGAAATGAGTGATGCGCACAGCGCTGATGTAGTCATTGTCGGCAGCGGGATGAACTCCCTGACCTGTGCCGCCTTGTTGGCCCAGCGGAGTTTGTCGGTGACAGTGCTGGAGCGCAATGCGGTGGCCGGGGGCTGCATCCGTACGCAAGAGCTGTTCCCCGGTTTTACCCATGATGTGCTGTCCAGTTGGTATCCCTTGTTCATGGGCGGTGCATCCTATGCCACTTTGGCTGAACCCTTGGCCAAAGCCGGTCTGGAGTTTGTCAAAGGCGAATACAGCACGGGTCTGGCCATTCCTGGTGGCCCGTCGCTGGCCTTGCGTCAGGATATGGACGACACCGTACGTCGCTTCAATGACTTGATGCCGGGTGAAGGCGATGCCTTGGGTGCCATGGCGGCTCGCATGTTTGGCCCGGATGCCGGTTTGGTATTTGGCTTGCTGGGCGGTGAGCCTTACCGTTGGCCCATGGCCAAACTGGCCTTTGGTGCCTGGCGCGAGCGGGGGCTGGATGGCTTGATGTCCTTTGGCTCGCAAGCGCTGGAAAGCTTTCGGCGCTGGGCCATGCGCGAACTGCGCAGCGACCTGGCCCGCGCCATGATTGCTCCCTGGGTGCTGCATAGCGGTTTGGGCCCGGATGAAGCCAGCTCGGCCCTGATCGGCAAGCTGACGTTCAGTGCTGTGGTCAGTGGCGGTATGCCTGTCGTCAAAGGCGGCAGTTATCAGATTGTGAAAGCCTTTACCCGCATTATTGAAGAAGCAGGTGGGGCGGTACTGACCAATTCCCATGTGGATCGCGTGCTGGTGGAAGGCAATAAAGCCACCGGCGTGTGTGTGGGTACGCAGCGCTATCTGGCCCGCCGTGCGGTGGTCTGCAATGTGACGCCCGGTCAGCTGTACGGCGACTTGTTGCCGGAAGTAGAACCCGAGCTGTTGAAGTCCGCCCAGGATTATCACTATGGCCGGGGCGGCATGCAGATACACTTTGCCTTGAATTCCCCGCCCGACTGGCTTGACCCGGAGCTGCGCCATGTCCCTATGGTGCATGTGACGGAAAGCATGGAGCAGGTGTGCTCTTCGGTGGTGACGGCCAGCAATGGCTATCTGCCTGCCAAACCGACCTTGGCCGTGGGCCAGCCGGTGGCGGTGGATGTGACTCGTGCACCGGAAGGGCACTGGATTCTATGGGTACAAATGCAGGAGCTGCCGCGTCACATCAAAGGCGATGAAGCGGGCGAGATTCCTGTGCCAGCGGATGGACGCTGGAACGAAGCCGTGCGCGAGGCGATGGCCGATCGCGTTCAGGCCCGTCTGGAAACCGTCATGCCTGGCCTGGCTGCCAAGATTATCGGGCGTCGTAGTGTCAGCCCGGCGGATCTGGAAGCCTTGAACATGAATCTGGTGGGGGGCGATCCGTATAGCGGGGTGTGCTCACCGGATCAGTTCTTTTTCATGCGTCCTTTTGCAGGACACAAGAACGCGCGCAGTGGCACCACGCCCTGGCGCAATCTGCATCAAATTGGTGCGTCGGTGCATCCAGGCCCTGGCCTGGGTGGTCAATCCGGCTATCTGGCAGCCCAGCGTATCTTAAAGGGGTGAGAGGACGGGTGAGGCGGTCAGCTTAGTGCTGGCCGCCGCGCACTCGTTGCAGGGTCTCGCTAGGCGTTTCGCCAAAGCGGCTGCGGTATTCGGCGCTGAAACGGCCCTGGTGTGCAAAGCCCCAGCGCATGGCCAGGTCGGCCAGCGTCAGGTGAGGTTCGTTGGAATGGATCAGTTCGTGGCGCAGACGGTCCAGACGAACCTGACGCAGGTACTGCATGGGGCTGACGCCGTAGTGGTCTCGGAAGGCTTGTTGCAAGGTACGGGAGCTCACGCCCGCAATGGTGCTGAGTTCGTCTACTGTGACCGGCAAATGAGCCTGCTCATGCAAATGGCTGGCTACTTTCTTCAAATGGCGCGGCAGGATGCGAGTGGGGTTCAGGGCCTGAATCTGAGTCGGTGGGTGCAGATCCAGCAAGGTTGTCACCGCCAATTGCTCCAGCTGGTTGATAATCAGCGGCGAGCGGCGAATGTCCTCGTAGTTGCGTGCACAGTCCAGCACGTAGCGCAGCATGATTTGCCAGGAAGGCTGGGTATGCGCCTCCAGGCGTACCGGAAACAGCAAACCTTGCGGGCCTACGTCCAAGCCCATGCCACGGGCAGCCTGTTCCACCAGATTGCGGTCTATCTTGAGCATTAATTGCTCATTATTGGCGTGCCAGACCATGTCCACATCCTCGTTGGGATTCAGGATCGTGGCGGCGTAGGGACTGGAGTCCACAGTTTGGCCACCGCAGCGAATTTTGGCGGTGCCGTATTGGGGCATCTGGACCAGGTAGAAACCGGCCAGGTGATCAGGTTGTATGTGTACGTCGGCGCCATAGCCCAGGCGGCTCAAGGCGACCTGACCAAACTGGGCGTGACGCAGCCGGGTTTGCAGGGTCTGATCGGCACGTAGCTGCTTGAGCTGGTGCGACTTGAACATATCGCTGACAGATTTGCGCACGTGTTCCAGGTCAGCAGAAGCTACACGTGCCCAGTGATCGGGCTTATTTTCCATGTTTCATGTGCCTAGATGGTTCTGAAAGGCAGGAAGGATACGTAAAACCTTGAGTTTCAACGGTTTGCAGCGGCTTTATTTTAGTTGTAAAGTATATCAGTGGGCCACCGGGATTTCCCGCAGTCCCGTTTAGTTTGTTGTGTTTATTAACAGAGAGAACCGTGCAGAAAGACTTTCACTTCTACGAACCCACACAAGGCCATGGACTGCGCCACGACCCGATCAGTTCTATTGTGGGTCCCCGTGTCATCGGCTGGATTGGCACCAAAAGCAAGGAAGGTGTGCTGAACCTGGCTCCATACAGCTTCTGCAACGTGTTCAACTATCGCCCGCCTGTCATCGCTTTTTCCAGCGTGGGCTACAAAGACAGCGTGCGCAACGCAATTGAAACCGGCGTCTTTACCTGGAATCTGGCTACCCGTGATCTGGCCGAACCCATGAACATGACCAGCCTGGAACAAGATGTGCGCGAGTTTGAAGTCGCGGGCCTGACGCCTGTGGATTCCCGCCTGATTGATGCCCCCCGCGTGGGCGAGAGCCATGCCTCGCTGGAGTGCAAGGTGACGACGCACTTTCAGCTGAAAGACTCGGAAGGCAAGGATCTGAACACCTGGATGGTGCTGGGTGAAGTGGTCGGCGTGCATGTGTCGCCCAACAGCATCGTGGACGGCATTTACCGTACCGCGATCCCACGTCCGATTCTGCGTGGTGGTGGTCCTGGCGATTACTTTGAGATTACGGACCTGGCCTTGTTTGATATGCCACGTCCCAAGTCCTGATAGCAGGGCTGTAGTCAGAAGCTGCTGGTTGGCGGCTTCATTAGGATGGTTGCAAATGCATAACGGCGCCGCAAGGCGCCGTTTGCTTTATGTCTGCTCAGAGTGTGGCCGAAGTCTTTGGGCTGTTGTACCTGCTGATATACATTCGGCTGTCTGGCGATCCGGCGGCCCGGCGATCCGGCGGCCCGGCGATCCGGTTTTTCGATGTTTCCGTCGTGTCGCAGCCTGGCAGGCTTGGCGAACCTACTGCTTCGCGATTGCTCGGTGACTGGTCGATCCGATCGACCCAAGGGGCAGATAGCCAGTCACAGACCCGTCAATCCGTATTGCGCGCCGTAGGCGGGCACCTTAGCCCTTGGACGAACCGCCCGCCGCCAGAAATTGCGCCAAACGGGGGCTGCGTGGCGACACCAGCACTTCTTCTGGCGGGCCTTCTTCCTCGATTTGACCTTCGTGCAGATACACCACCTTGCTGGAGACGTTGCGCGCAAAGCTCATTTCGTGGGTAACCACCACCATCGTGCGCCCTTCTTCGGCCAAATTCTGCATAACGCGCAGAACCTCGCCCACACGCTCGGGGTCCAGTGCCGAGGTTGGCTCGTCAAACAGCATCACTTCAGGTTCCAGCGCCAGCGCTCGGGCAATCGCCACACGCTGCTGCTGGCCGCCCGACAAGAAGGCCGGGTATTGTTTGGCCAGATCGCGCGACAGGCCCACCTTGTCCAGATACAGCTCCGCTTTGGCAATGGCCTGCGCCTTGTCCATGCCCTGGACATGAATGGGCGTGGCGGTAATGTTTTCCAGCACCGTCATGTGGGACCACAGATTGAAGTGCTGGAACACCATGGCCAGGCTGGTGCGCAGGCGCTTGAGCTGTTGTTTATCTACCGCAACCAGTTCATCCGTTTTGGGGTCCAGACGGGTTTTCAGTTCCTCGCCCTTAATGACGATACGGCCGGAATTGGGCGTTTCCAGAAAGTTGATGCAACGCAGAAACGTACTTTTGCCCGAACCACTGGACCCGATCAGGCTGATGACATCGCCCGGCTCCGCGCTGAGAGAGACTCCCTTGAGGACCTCCAGGGAACCATAGCGTTTGTGAATATTCTCGATGAGCAGGTTGGGCATGGAAAACGGTATCGTATTGAAAATAAAAAAGACCGGCGCGACGCGGCAGAGGGGATTACAGCACAGACTGGCCGTCAGGCAAATCATTGATGCTGTGGTTTTCCCGTACAAATCTGTGGGTCTAAACGGATTTGCGCGCATTTCTGGGTTTATGATGCAGTCTTTCCCGCAGCCCTGATCGGGCTAAGGGCGCAGCGCAAGCCGCGTTTTAGCCAAGCTTAGGTGTCCGTTACAGGGGACCTGTTTCTAGAGAGTGTTGTCATGAAAAAAGTGGTCCGTGCCAAGCTGCATGGTATCAAGGTGACCGGTGCCGACTTGAACTATCACGGCTCGATCACACTGGATCCTGAAATCTGCGAACAAGCGGGCATTTTACCCATGGAGTTTGTGGAAATCTGGAATAAGGACAGTGGCGCCCGTATTTCTACCTACGTGATCTTCGGTGAACCCGGCTCGCGCTGTGTGGTCCTGAACGGTGCGGCGGCCCGTACCTGTCAAAAGGGCGACACCGTCATCATCTGCGCAACCGAATATGTGATGAACTCCGAAGACCTGTATTCCCTGCGCCCTACCGTGCTGACCTTCACGCCGGAAAACGAAGTGGATGAAGTCATGCACTACGAAGTGGCCAAGACCGCCCAGCGCGATTACGACTTCCGCGTGGTTCGCGACGACCGCCCTCGCGGTGCAGAGCGTCCACTGGCTCGTGTGGATGTGGACGCCCTGTCCGCAGACCTGCGCTCCCGTGGCCTGGATGATCGTGCCATTGCCGACATCCTGTCCTGCCACCTGGCCGATTTCGCACCTGCGAACCAGAACTGATTGAATGTCACCGGGCCGCATCAGGCCCGCTGATGGCTTTATTAAAAAATGCGGTGTTCACTGCCTCTGGCAGCAAACACCGCGTTTTTTGCATTTAGCCCGTTCGTGGCCCAATGACTTCTGGCGCTCAAGCCTGAATATGGCATTTGGTGCAGCGCCGTAGTGCAGCGTATCGTCGACCACAAGATACCCAGAGCGCTGCGATCAGAGCGCTTGAGTACCTTGTTCATCACGTTCAGCGTCAATATTGGGCGCGCAGCGTCAGCATCACGTTGCGTGGGTCGCCGTAGTAGTTGTAGGCGCGTTCGTGGGCAATATAACGGTAGTACTTCTTGTCGAACACGTTGTTCAGGTTGAGGGTGGCTGAAACCTTGGGCGTGAAGTCGTAGCGCACCATCAGATCAGCCACGGCGTAAGGATTTTGCTCGATACGGATCGTGCCGGCCGTGTTCTCGTACAGGAATTTGGTCTGCCACGTGAAGCCGCCACCCACCGTCCACTGACGCAGCGAGCCGGGCAGGCGGTACGAGGTAAAGAGCTTGAACATATGTTCTGGCGTGCGCGTGTTGAAGGGCTTGCCCTGGTTGGCCGCATCTTTCACGTACTTGGTGGTGTTGTAGGTATAGCCAGCCGTCAGATTCCAGCCTGGGGCCAGTTCACCTGTCAACTCCGCCTCAATCCCTTCGCTGCGCACTTTGCCTGAGGCAATCGAGCAGTAGTCGCTGGTGGTGTAGGGGCACGGTTTGGGGCCGTCCAGATCGGTCTGGGCGCGGTTGGTTTCTTCGATACGGAAGGCCGCCAGCGAAGCCTGCACGCGGCCATCCTGGAATTCACCCTTGATACCCGCCTCGTAGTTGGCACCCACGATGGGCTTGAGCAAGGAGCCGTTGCGATCGATGGCGTTTTGCGGACGGAACACGTCGGTATAGCTGGCGTACAGCGAGTAGTTATCGTTCAGATCGAATATCAGACCGGCGTACGGTGTGAACTCGCCACTGACCTTGTAGCTCGAGGAGGCCGTGTTGGCGCCGGTGAGCAGATTGGTGCTGTCGCTGCTGTAGTCCCACCAGCTCCAACGACCACCCACGATCAAGGTGAGCGGATCGGCAAGGCTTAGACGAGCAGCGGTATAGATGCCCGACTGCTTGGTGGTGGTGGCGGTGCGCGATTCATAAGGCCCAATATTGGGCGGAGGCAGCGAGGTGGGGTCCCAGTTAAAGACATCGGGCCGGATGCTGGCGTATTCACGCAGCGGCACCTGGTCGGTTTCGGTGGGATTGCGGCGCATGTTCGCACCCACCACCAGCTCATGCTTGCGGCCCAGTAAGGAGAATGGGCCCGAGGCGTACAGGTCCACGCTGGTCTGGGTGCGGTTCAGGCTGCTGGCTCGTGCGTAGTTCAGGAGTGGGCCCTGGTGCGTGTTGCGGTCCACGCCCGCGCCCGAGGCGGACAGAAACACCGTGTCTACGTCGTAGTGCTGGCGGTTGGCCGACAGCTTGGTCTGCCAGCCGTTGTCCATCTCCCAGGTCAGGTCGCCGAACACGGTGGTGCTGCGGGTGGCCCGGTGGTTCCAGTCGGCACCCAGGTAAGTGCTGCGTGGCAGTTCGAGATCGCCGCCATCGTCAAAGAAGACGACGCCAGTGCCGTTGGGCGTACCCTTGGTGCGCTGATGGTCCACCCCCACGGTGGCCGTGATCGAGGGAGTGAAGTCGTATTGCAAGACGCCATACAGCACTTCCTTGCGTTCCTTGACGTGATCCACGAAGGAGTCGCGGTCGTCGTGCACGGCCACCACCCGCCCACGCAGATCACCGCTGTGGTTGAGTGGACTGGAGACGTCGGCTTCCACACGATAGCTGTTCCACGATCCCACCATCGCGCTGCCGCTGGCGGCAAATTCACGGGTGGGTTGCTTGCGCACCAGATTGAGCGTGCCGCCCGGGTTGCCGGCCCCCTGCAACAGACCCGCCGCGCCGCGTACCACTTCCACACGGTCGTAGATGGCCATGTCGGCGGCCGCTTCCGAGCCGCCTGCGCCCAGCGAGACAGGCACGCCGTCAAGCTGTGCCGTATCCAGTGAGAAGCCGCGGATCTGATAAGTCGTGCCCAACACTTCGCCTTCTTGTACCTTGACGCCGGTGGCCTGCTTGAGTGCGTCATTAAGCGTGAGTAAACCCTGGTCGTCGAGCCGCTGGCGCGTGATCACGCTGACCGACTGCGGGGTTTCACGTGCAGTCAGGTTCATGCGCGTGGCCGAGCTTGCCGATGCGTTGGTGTAGCTGCCTGTGCCTTCGGTTCTGGGATCGAGTCGTCCCCGTACGGTTACGGTGCTCAGCTGGGTGACGTCACCGGCAGGTGCCTCTGGGACTTGGCGCAGATGGTAGCTGCCATCCGAGCTGGCAACAGCAGTCAGGCCAGTACCGGCCAACAGTGCATCCAGTGCGGCCTGGGGCGAAAACGTGCCGGAAACGCCTGGGCTGTTTCTGTCCCTGGCCAGCTCACCGGCTCCAGCGACCAGTACGCCGGATACGCTTGCAAAGCGAGCCAGCGCTGTGCTCAAGGGGCCCGCTGGAATGCTGTAGCTTTGTTGTTTGGCAGACGCACTGTTGATGGTTTGGGCGTGGGCTTGAGGATGCCAGCTTGCCAGGCTCAATGCACCGCTGGCCAGGGCGAGTTGCAGCACGCAGGCCAAGGGGCTTAGTTTGAAACCGGGTCGGAAAAAGTGCATGGCACCAAAAGAGTTCGCCCCTCGGGCGACAGGCTGGGAATAGCCGGGCATGATGAATTCTGCTCCTTGGAAGCGGTGTAGTCGGCGAGAGCGAGCCGGTTTGCATGTGTCCTGGTCAGATTCTGGTTTTGTGCCAGGAGACGGGTAAAACGATGCCCTCATCAGGTATATCGAACACGCCAAGGAAAAGCGGAACTCGGAAAAGTGGAAATAGCCGGTTTGAAGCATTGGGCCGCTTGAATAGGCCCGTAAACCGGCTTGTCATGCACGGCGGCTGATGCCCGTGAATGTGTGTCTGAATCAAGGTCAGTGCTTGGCAAGTTCAATGCTGACCCACCAGGGCAGGGTTCGTTTGATGCGAATGGGCAGCACCCCTTCCAGCATTCTCAAGGCCCGGTCCGGATCGGTGGAGGGATAGCTGCCAATCACAGGCAGCTGGGCCGCCTCGGGCGAGACGCTAAGGTGGCCGCCGCGATAGCGCTGCAATTCGCGCACGACCTCGATCAAGGGCGTGTTGTCGGTGACGAGGATGCCTTTGGTCCAGCTTTGTCGCTCGGGCAGGACAGCAGTGGTAGCCGCAATCTCGGTACGCGAAAGCTGTGTCTGCTGACCGGCATGGATAATGTGCTGCTGGCGCTTGTTTGCCGTGTCCACCTGTACCGCGCCTTGATACACCGCCAGAAACGTTTCCTGACCGTCCAGTCGCACCGTAAAGCGTGTCCCCAAGGCACGCAGCAAGCCTTGACGGGTTTCGACCAGAAAGGGCCGTGCAGGATCGGCCGCTGTATCGATCAGAATTTCACCCTGAACCAAGGAGAGCAGCCGTTGATTGCCTCGGTAGTCGTGGTTCATTGCAGTGTCGGAGCTGAGCCAAACGGTAGAGCCATCGGGCAAAGTCAGTTGGTGGACTTCACCACGGGCGGTGCGATGCTCGGCTGACCAGGCCATTACTGTGCCGGGCAAGGACGTATGCTGCCAGGCCAGCCAACTGCCCAAACTGCTGCCTGCCAGTGTGCCCAGGCCCAGCAGCAATTGGCGGCGGCGTCCCATTCGTCGGTTGGCCAGGCAATAGCTTTGGACGGCAGCCTGGCGGCTGTCGCTGCTTTGTATCGGTTCAAAGCGGCCACTGATGCGCTCTACATACTGCCAGGCCTTGCGATGCTCGGCCTGAGCGGCCAGCCAGCGTTGCCAGCTTTGTCGATCCTGGGCCGAGGCCTCGTCCGAGCGCAGCAGGGCAAACCATTCGGCGGCCTGCTCCAGCGCGTCAAATGAAGGCTCCAGCGTATCGTTGGGATGCAGTTCGGAGGTGCTCATGGGGGCGGGTAATCAGCGTGGCTCGGGCACGCAGGAGGCCTGATGCACGGGCATGTCAGAGGCGGTATGGCGGGCTTCCAGCTTCAGGCAGCACAGCATGGCCTGGCTAAGGTATCGGTGCACCATGCGTGTGGACACGCCCAGCGCCTCTGCAATTTCCCGGTTGCTCATGCCGTCGGCCATGGCCATGAAAAAGGCATTGCCCACTTTGGCAGGCAGGGTGCGCAACATGCTGTCTATCTCTTGCAGGGCTTCCAGCACCAGGGCCTGGTGTTCGGCAGAAGGAACCAGGGCGGCCGGGCGGTTGGCCAGCTCTTCCAGCCAGGCTTGTTCAATCTGACGGCGTCGCCATAAGTCCACGCACATGCCATTGGCCATGAGCCGCAAATACACACGTGCTTCGGGTTCGCTGCCGAATTGACGGGGTTTTTGCAGCAGTCGGACAAAAACGTCTTGGGCCAGATCGGCCGCATCAAAGGAATTACCTAGCCTTCGTCGTAGCCAGCTATGCAACCAGCCGTGGTAATTCCGGTAGAGCGATTCTGTGTCGGGTGAGAAGGCGGCATTGTGCATGATGCGTTCCAGTAGTGCCTGCTCAACCAGAAAAATGGTAGAGAATCGGGCAATGAGAACTGAGAATAATTCTCAATTATCAGAAAAAACCGCCCATTCGGCAAGTTGCCGTGGGCGGTTTTACTGTTGGCATCGCAAGCGATCAGGCCTGATCGCGCCCTTCTTCTACAGCATGACAAGCCACTTCGTGCTGCCCGGTTTGCAGCAAAGCCGGGGCTTCGCGGCGGCAGCGATCATTGGCCAGCGGGCAGCGTGGATGGAAGGTACAGCCCGATGGCGGGTTCAGTGGATTAGGCACTTCACCAGCGACCGGGATGCGGCTTTTGCCCGCTCCGCTCATGTCGGGAATGGCTCCCAGCAACATGCGCGTGTAGGGGTGGCGAGGCTGCGCGAACAAATCGTCGCGTGGCGCAATTTCCACAATCCGGCCCAAATACATGACGCCAACCCGGTCGGCCACGTGATGCACCACGGCCAGGTTGTGTGAGATGAACAGATAGGTCAGCCCCAGTTCGCGCTGCAAATCCTTCATCAGGTTCAGTACCTGTGCCTGGACCGACACGTCCAGCGCCGAGGTGGGCTCGTCACAGACGATGAACTCGGGTTGCAGAGCTAGAGCACGGGCAATGGAAATACGCTGGCGCTGGCCGCCGGAGAACTGGTGCGGGTAGCGCTGGGCGTCGCTGGGGTTCAGGCCCACTTGCGTCAGCAGCTCGGCCACTTTGGCGTCTTGCTGGGCGCGGCTCATGTCCGTGTGGGTGACCAGTGGTTCTGCAATGATGCGACCCACGCGCCAACGAGGATTCAGGCTGGCATAGGGGTCCTGAAAAATCATCTGACGGCGTTTGCGCATGGCCTTCTGGCTGGCCTTGTCCATGGTTTTCAGGGACTGGCCATCAAACAGAATCTCGCCACGTGTCAGCGGATACAGGCCCGTCAGCAGACGGGCCACGGTGGATTTCCCACAGCCGGACTCACCCACCAGCGCCAGGGTTTCACCCTTGTTCAAGGTGAAGCTGACGCCATCGACCGCACGCAGGTTTACCTTGGGTTTGCGGTAGACCAGACGTTCCAGCAAGGGCGGGGACACATCAAACCAGCAGGCAGCGTCCTTGACCTGGACCAGGGCTTGTTTAGGGGCGCTCATGCGGACTCCTGTGCATGCAGCCAACAGGCCGCCTGTGTTTGTGGGGGAACAGGCAACAGCTCGGGGCGTTCGACCAGGCAGCGATCAAAGCGACGATCACAACGCGGATTAAAGGCACAGCCGGGCGGAATAGCGTTCAGGCGTGGCATGCTGCCGGGGATTTGCTCCAGACGCTCCAGCCCCGCGTGCAGATTGGGAATGGAACGCATCAAGCCACGGGTATAAGGGTGGCTGGGGTTCTGGATTACATCCTGTACAGGGCCGATCTCGATAATGCGACCGGCGTACATCACGGCCACGCGGTCGGCGGTTTCCGCAATCACCCCCATATCGTGGGTAATCAGCATGACCGAGGTGCCTTGCGAGCGACAGAGCTTTTTCAGCAGGTCGATAATCTGCGCCTGAATGGACACGTCCAGTGCCGTGGTGGGTTCGTCCGCCACGATCAGCTTGGGCTCGGCCGCCAGGGCCAGCGCAATCACCACCCGTTGGCGCATGCCGCCGGAGAACTGGTGCGGATAGTGGTCGATACGCTCGCGCGCTGCCGGAATGCCGGTAGCTTCCAGCAATTCGATGGCGCGTTCTTGTGCCTGTTTCCAAGACAGAGGCAGGTGCGTGACGATGGTTTCGGCCAGTTGATGGCCCACGGTATAGAGCGGGTTCAGCGAGGTCAGCGGGTCCTGGAAAATCGCGCCAATCTTGCGGCCACGAATCTTGCGCATCTGGTCCTGGTTCAGATTGTCGATGCGCTCGCCTTCCAGCAGAATCTGGCCGCCGCTGATGCGACCGGGGGCATCGAGCAAACCAATAATGGAGGAACCCGTCAGGGATTTGCCGGCACCGGACTCCCCCACCACACCCAGCACTTCGCCGGGGGCGATGGAAAAGGACACATGATCCAGGGCTTGGAGCACACCACGCCGGGTCGGGAATTCGACACACAGGTCTTGGACAGTTAAGAGTGCAGTCATGGCTTAGCTCAATTTGGGGTTCAGGGCGTCACGCAACCAGTCGCCCAGGAGGTTGACCGACAGCACCAGCAGCACCAGCATCAGGCCAGGGAAAATCGTGATCCACCATTCGCCCGAGAACAGGAAGTCGTTACCGATCCGGATCAGGGTGCCCAGAGAAGGCGAGGTGGCCGGAACGCCGACGCCCAGAAAGGACAGCGTGGCTTCGGTGATGATGGCGGTGGCCAGATGCACGGTGGCCAGCACCAGCACGGGGCCCATCACATTGGGCAGCACATGGCTGAACATGATGCGCGGGGAGGACACGCCAATCACGCGGGCAGCCTGTACGTATTCACGGTTTTTCTCCACCAGCGTGGAGCCACGCACGGTACGGGCATATTGCGGCCAACCGGCCAGCGCAATCGCCCCGATCAGCACCGGGAAGGCGACTACATCGTGCATGTTCAAGGGGAACACGGCACGGGCCACCCCGTCGATCAGCAAGGCAATCAGGATGGCCGGGAAGGACAGCTGCACATCGGCCACACGCATGATGAAGGCATCCACACGGCCACCGGAGTAACCGGCCAGCAGGCCCAGCACGATACCGACCACCATGGACAAGGCTACCGAGGCCAGACCGATCAGCAAGGAGGTGCGCGTCCCGTACAACAGGGCCGAATACAGGTCACGCCCCTGGCTGTCTGTTCCCAACCAGTATTGGGGCGACCCGTTTTCCGACCAGGCCGGGGCCAGCAAGGCATCCATCAGATCGATGGAGGTCAGATCGAAGGGATCGTAAGGAGCCACCCAGCGGGCACCCAGCGCGCCGATAAACAGCAGCAAGGCCATGATGGTGGCCGCAATGGCCACGGGGGAATGACGCCAGGACCAGACCAGATCGCTATCCCAGGCGGTTTTCAATTTAGCGAACATATTAGTGCCCCTTGGCGCCCGACAATTGGGTGCGCAGACGTGGATCGACCAGGAAGTACAGCAGGTCTACCAGCAGGTTGATCACAACAAATACCAGGGCAATCAGACAGAGATAGGCCGCCATCACGGGGATGTCGGCAAATTGCACGGCCTGGATAAACAGCAGACCCATGCCCGGCCATTGGAAAACGGTTTCCGTCACGATGGCAAAGGCGATGATGCCGCCCAGTTGCAGCCCCGTGATGGTGATAACCGGCACCATGGTGTTTTTCAGAGCGTGACCAAAGTGGATGGCGCGTTGCGACAGGCCACGGGCACGAGCAAATTTGATGTAGTCGGCGCGCAGTACTTCCAGCATCTCGGAGCGCACCAGACGCAGGATCAGCGTGAGCTGGAACAAACAGAGCGTGATGGCGGGCAGGATCAAATGCTTGATCCCGTCCCAGCTAAGCAGGCCGGTACTCCACCAGCCAAACTTCAGGACTTCGCCCCGGCCATAACTGGGCAGCCAGCCCAATTGCACGGAGAAGATCAGGATCAGCAAGATACCGATCAGGAAGGTGGGCAGTGATATGCCCAGCAATGAAAAGGCCAGAATGCTTTGCGCCAAGAAACCATTACGCTTCAAGGCGGTGTACACGCCCAGTGGCAGGCCTATCAGCAAGGCCAGTATGGCGGCCACCACGGAGAGTTCTACGGTGGCAGGCAGGCGGTCTTTGAGCAGGGTGGAAACCGGTTGGGCTTGCCGCAGGGACAGGCCAAATTCGCCTTGTACGGCCTGGGACACAAAGCGTCCGAATTGCACGGGGGCGGGTTGGTCCAGCCCCAGGCTGGCACGCAGTTCCACGCGATCTTGTTCGGTGGCGTCCTGTCCCAGCATGATGGTGACCGGGTCACCAATGTAGCGGAACAGCACAAAAGCCAGAAGGCTGACCGTCAGCATCACCAGAACAGCCTGGATCAGACGGCGAATAATAAATACCAGCATAGGCGGTCTCCTGGTAGAGCGCGAGGATCACTCGCGACCAGTGTCGTCCTTAATGTGTAGAAAGGGCCCGGCAAGGGGGCTGGTGTAGAAACGGATGACTACAGCGTAATGGGAACCAGCCCCGCACGGAGGCGGGGCTGGGGTATGAAAACAACTTAGTCGATGGTGGTCCATTGGGCCAGCATGCGGTTGTCCGCACGATGTACCACGTTGACCTTCTTGGCCATGGCCCAAGGAATGATCTGGTCATGCAGGGGAATGTGGCCCACTTCCTTGGCATGAATTTCCAGAACCTTGTGGATGGCGGCATCGCGCTTGGCGGTGTCGGTTTCGGTCTTGATCTGGTCGATCAAGGCGTCCACTTCGGCGTTTTCGTAGCCACCAAAGTTAAAGGAGCCGTCAGCGCCCTCGCCCTTGCTGTGCATCAGGCTTTGCAGGGTGTACAGCGCATCAAAGGTCGGCACGCCCCAGCCAAACATGTAGGCGCTGGAGTCAAAGCTTTGTACTTTGGGGAAGTAGGTGGCGCGTGGCATGGCGTTCAGGTTGGCTTTCACGCCGACCTTGGCCCACATGCCCACGATGGCCTGGCAGATGGCTTCATCGTTGATGTAGCGATCGTTCGGGCAATCCAGGGTGAAGGTCAGGGAATTGTCGTAACCGGCTTCTTTCAGCAGTTCCTTGGCACGATCCTGGCTGTAAGGCAGGCGCTGGGCCAGTTCCTTGGTGTAGCCGTGAACCTGAGGGGCCACCATGGTGCCGGTGGGGGCGGAAGAACCGCGCATCACGGCTTTCTTGATGGCTTCAATGTCGATGGCCACGTACAGGGCTTCACGCACACGCTGGTCAGCAAAGGGGTTCTTGCCCTTGATGCTGCTGTACTTCAGTTCCGGATTCTTTTGGTCCAGACCCAGGTAGATGGTGCGGTACTCGTTGCCTTCCACAATCTTGGTTTGCTGGCGCAGACGCTGCAAGTCCTGCGCAGGCGGGTCCAGAACCAGGTCCACTTCGCCCGACAGCAAGGCGGCGGTACGGGTGGCGTTCTGCTTGATAGGTACGTAGATCACTTCGGTGACGTTACCCACCTTGTTGCCCTTGTTCCACCATTCTTCGTTTTCGACAAAGACGGTGCGCACGTCCACTTCACGCGACTTCAGCTTGTAAGGGCCGGTACCGTTGGTGTTGCGAGCCGAGTAGGTTTCTTCGTTCTTGTTGAAGTCCTGAGGCTGGGTGACATTGTTCTTTTCCGACCAGGCCTTGTTCATGATGAACACACTGGTCAATTGGCGCAGCAGAACCGGGTTGGGCGCGGCGGTGATGATGTCCACCGTCTTGTCGTCCACTTTTTCAGCCTTGACGATGCCGTTCACGTAGGCCTTGAAGTTGGACGTAGGGGCCATGGCGCGCTGAATGGAGAACACCACGTCATCGGCGGTAAAGGGAGCGCCATCGTGGAATTTCACCCCTTCGCGCAGCGTAAAGCGCCACACTGTAGGTTCACGTTGTTCCCAGGCCGTGGCCAGGCTGGGCACAATCTGGAAATCCTTGTCGTAGTCCACCAGCGCCTCATAGACATACATGCTGCCTGTGATCGTGAGGTTTTCGTTCTGTGCGTGTGGGTCCAGCGTCATGAAGTCGCCCTGGCTGGACCAGGTAAGCGTTTTGCTGTGGCCCACCAAGGGCAGGGCGACCAGAGCTGCCAGCGCAGCAGCCAATACTGTTTTTTTCATGAAAACCTCCTGTTGGGGTGCTTGGTGTCGCTGATAGAGAGGCTGCATAGTAACCGGGCGCTTGCTGCCGATTCAATACGTAGTTTCAGCCTGCTGTCAGCTTAATGATGTTTAGTGATTTATATCATCCCGGCGCTTATTCAGTGGCTCTCGGTGCACCGCAGACTTGTCGCTATAATGGTGTACATATATACAGTTAATGGGCTGATCAAGGTGGCGGCACAAGAAGAAAAACCTCTGGAGCGGCGTATTGCTCATGTGGATATGGATGCGTTTTATGCCTCGGTGGAGCTGCTGCGCTACCCGCATTTGCGCGGCAGTCCCGTGGTGATTGGCGGGCGCAGTGCTGATGCGCCCAGGCAATTGCCCGATGGCAGCTGGCAACATGCCCGTCTGGCTGATTATGTTGGGCGCGGGGTGGCCACGACTTCTACCTATGAAGCGCGTCAGCTGGGTGTGTTCTCGGCCATGGGTTTAATGAAGGCGGCCCAACTGGCCCCCGATGCCATCTTGCTGCCTGCCGATTTCCAAGCTTACCGCCATTATTCGCGCTTGTTCAAACAGGCCGTAGCCACGGTCTCGGACCATATCGAAGATAGGGGTATCGACGAGATCTATGTGGACCTCAGCCATAAAACCGAAGACAGCCACGAGCTGGCTGAGCAGATTCGACAAGCCGTGAATCAGGCTACGGGCCTGACCTGTTCGGTAGGCATCACTCCCAACAAATTGCTCTCCAAAATTGCCTCAGAACTGAACAAGCCCAATGGGGCCTGTGTGCTGACCATGGACGATGTGCCTACCCGCATCTGGCCGCTGGCTGTGGGCAAGATCAATGGCATTGGTCCCAAGTCCGTTGTGAAACTGACGGAAATGGGCATACAGAAGATCGGGGAACTGGCCGCCACACCTGCAGAAAAATTGCAGGAACATTTTGGCCTGCGCTACGCGCAATGGCTAATGGCCGTGGCTCAAGGCCAGGACGAGCGCCCCTTATCCACCGACCGCACGCCTAAATCCATCAGTTGTGAAACCACCTTCGAGCGTGATCTGCACGTGCGCATGGATCGGTCCCGCCTGTCTGCCGTGCTGGAGTCCCTGTGTGAAAAGCTGGAGCAGGATTTACGCAAATCCGCCATGTGCGCCCAAACCATAGGCATCAAGCTGAAGTTCGAGGACTTCAAAACCGTGACGCGCGACCTGTCCCTGCCCGCTCCCGTGCTGGCGGCGGATGCCATTCTGGCTGCTGCCCGCCAGAATTTGAAACGCGCCGTGCTGGACAGACGCTTGCGTTTGCTGGGTGTGAAAGCCAGCGCTCTGCTACCCATCAGTGAAATGCCGCAGGAGCAGCCCCGGCAGCTGGATCTGGACGGTTTGTTTTAGGCAGGCAGATCCTTGGAAGGCTGTTTGGATGACAGGGTTTATACAAGCGCGTCCTGGCGACTCCCACCCCGATACCGTGCAAAGATTTCAGGCTTAAAACGCTTTGGCGCCTGCCAGGGCGCGGATGTGTACCAGAAAAGGGACAATCCACGGCCAGATGGCCATTGTCCCAGGCATAAGCGTCCTGCCGGGGGTGTGCTGCGTTAGAATTAATTGTCCAGCCGCCGGGCTGGTTTATTTTTTCTTCTTTCATTTTCATCAAGGTTTGCCGTTATGGAATTCGATCGGGCCGGTGTACGTGCATTAATGGAAATTACCCAGCGTCCGGAGTTGGTCTTTGTGCGAGGAGAAGGTTCCTGGCTGCAAGATCACAACGGCAAGCGATACCTGGACACCGTCCAGGGCTGGGCCGTGAACGCGCTGGGCCACAGCCCTGCCAACGTGATCAAGGCGATCACCGAACAAGCGTCCAAATTGATCAACCCCTCGCCTGCGTTCTACAACGAGCCCTCTATCGAGCTGGCCAAACGCATCGTGGAACACTCCTGCTTTGATCGCGTGTTCTTTGCCAACAGTGGTGGCGAAGCCAACGAAGGCGCCATCAAGCTGGCGCGCAAATGGGGTCAGATCAACAAGAACAACGCTTACAAGATCATTTCTTTTGAGCACTCTTTCCATGGCCGTACCCTGGCCACCATGTCCCTGTCCGGCAAGCCCGGCTGGGATCGCATGTTTGCTCCACAGGTCGACGGCTTTCCTAAAGCCAAACTGAACGATCTGGAATCCGTGCGCGCGCTGATCGACGATCAAACCGTGGGCATCATGCTCGAACCCGTACAGGGCGAGGCCGGTGTTATTCCCGCGACCGTGGAATTCATGAAGGGTCTGCGCGCGCTGGCTGACGAGCACAAGCTGCTGCTGATCGTGGACGAAGTGCAAACCGGCATGGGCCGTACCGGCACCATGTTTGCCTACGAACACTCGGGCATCCGTCCTGACATCATGACCTTGGGTAAAGGCATTGGTGGTGGCGTGCCGTTGTCGGCACTGTGCGCCCGCGAAGAAGTGTCCTGCTTCCAGCCAGGCGACCAGGGCGGTACCTACAACGGTAACCCCCTGATGACCGCTGCTGGCGTGGCCGTGTTCGACGAACTGGCTGCTCCTGGCTTCCTGGCTTCGGTCAACGCCCGCGCCAAGCAGCTGTCCGAAGGCCTGCTGGCCATTAGCGCCAAGTGGGGCATGAATGGTGAGCGTGGTGAAGGCCTGTTGCGTGCTCTGATCCTGGATCAGGACGACGGCCCGGAAATCGTGGCTGCTGCTCGCGACCGTGCTCCAGAAGGCATGTTGCTGAACTCGCCACGTCCTAACCTGCTGCGTTTCATGCCAGCTCTGAACATCACGGCCGACGAAATCGACCTGATGTTGGCCTGGCTGGACGAAATCCTGGTCAAGGTTCGCGGCTAAGCGGCCAGCTTGCTGTAAAGAAATCCGCCTTCGGGCGGATTTTTTTTGGTCTTGAGAGGCTGTAGACGTATGTGGGTAGCACCGCGCTGCTAACTTGAAACGCGCATGAAATATCACAAATGCCATCGTTGGCAGTATTTAGTTTATTTTCAAAAATAATATAAATATCAATAACTTGAGGTAATTTCATCCAGCAGTTAGCCAGCATAAGTAAATGATTGTTCTGTTGTGGTGCCAAGGGAATGGAGTCGATGTAATAGAAGCTTCCAAGATTTGCCTGCAAGCGCAGGCCCACCTCGTGAGGCACTGTTTACCATGCTCCAGCAACTGTCCAAACTCATCGTAGCTAGTGCCCTTGTGCTGGCTGTTTCTCCGGCCATCGCCGCCGACTCCTTACGCATTGGCGTGGTGCCGGGCGCCTATGCCGATTCCATCAATGCCGCGGCCCAGGATGCCAAGGCCCAAGGCATTAATGTCGAGGTGATCGAGTTCACCGACTGGACCACGCCCAATGTGGCGGTGGATAACGGCGATATTGATATCAATTACTTCCAGCATCAGCCTTTCCTGAAGAACGCCATCGAGAAAAACGGCTACAAGCTGGCCAGCGCGGGCACGGGTATTTTGGCCAATGTGGGAGTGTATTCGCTCAAGCATCAGGCGGTGGACCAGGTCCCTCAGGGCGGCAAGGTAGGCATTGCCAACGACCCCGTGAACCAGGGGCGTGGTCTGCTCTTGCTGCAAAAAGTCGGGCTGATCAAGCTCAAGCCAGAGGTCGGTTATCTGGGCAGCCTGGATGACATTGTCGAGAACCCCAAAAAGCTCAGCTTTGTGGAAGTAGAAGGCCCGCAGCTGGTGCGTATTACGGGTGATGTGGATATTGCCCAGGGCTATCCGCATTTCATCGTGGCGGCCAAAGCCTTTGATCCTTCCAGTGGTCTGGCCTACTCGGGTATTGAAGATGCGCAGTTTGCCATTCAGTTCGTGGTGAAAGCGGACCGCACTAACGATCCTGTCATTCAAAAGTTCATCTCCATCTATCAAAACTCGCAGTCTGTGCGTGACGTGTCGCGTGCGGCATTCAATAACGACGAGCGCCTCTACACCCTGGCCTGGTTGAATGCACAAGGAGGGGCGAAATAATGACGGCGATTTTCTCCTCTCGCGTGCAGCGTTGGGCGCTGGGCATTCTGTTTGCCGCTGCCCTGCCGTTCAGCAGCTCTGCCGCCGTGATTAAAGTGGGCTCCATTCCTGGTGCAACCTCGGATGCGGTGCAAGCGCTGATCCCGGAAGGCAAAAAGCAGGGTCTGGATATTCAGTTGGTGGAATTTACGGATTGGACGCTGCCCAACGAGGCCGTCAACAACCGCGATATTGATGTGAATTTCTTCCAGCACCAAGCCTTTCTGAACAATGCCATCAAAGAGCGTGGCTACGACCTGGAATTGATTGGTCTGGGCTTGCTGCAAAACATTGGCTTGTACTCGAACAAGTACCAATCTTTGGACCAGGTGACCAAGGGTGCAACCGTGTCCTTGCCGAATGATCCGGTCAATCAGGGCCGTGGCCTGTTGCTGCTGCAAAAAGCGGGCCTGATTACCTTGCGCCATGGTCTGGATACCGGGGCTACGGTCAATGATGTGGTGGACAACCCCAAGCAGCTCAAGTTGGTGGAAATTGAAGGCCCGCAACTGATCCATTCCCTGCCGGATGTGGACCTGGCTGTCGTCTGGCCCAGCTATTTCGTCAGCGCTGGCCGCAAGGCGGATGCGGGCAAGGCCCTGGTCTATTCCGGCATTGCCGACACCTTTTATGCAATGGGTTTTGTCACGCGTAAAGACCGCGTCAACGACCCTGCCCTGAAACAGTTCGTGGAGCTGTTCCAGCAGTCGCAAGCGGTACGCAACACGATTGCAGACCGCTTTGATCACAATCCCCATCTGTACACCTTGCCCTGGCAAGGCAGCAGCACAGCGAGCAAGTGATATGGCATACACATCAGCACTACGGCGTAATTTGGACGAGCTGCGGGACACCGCCGAACAGGCCGCAGGACAGCGCGAGGTTCACAAGGCCAGTGCGTCTGTCAAAGCGGAACTGGAACAGCAGCCCAGCGTCGTCAAGGCGGGCAGCGTGGCCTTCCGTAATCTGTCCAAAATCTATCAGTCCTCGGCCGGCACCGTGCCTGCCTTGCAGGACATTGATCTGGACATCGCGCCAGGCAGCATCTTCGGCATTATTGGCCGCAGCGGCGCGGGTAAATCCAGCTTGCTGCGCACTATCAACCGGCTGGAGCGCCCGAGCAGCGGCCAGGTACTGGTGGATGGCGTGGACATTGCCCGTCTGAATGAGTCGGAGCTGGTGCAGCTGCGTCGCCGCATTGGCATGATTTTTCAGCACTTCAATTTGCTGTCTGCCAAGACGGTGTACGAGAACGTGGCTTTGCCCTTGAAGGTGGCCGGGGTGTCGGCGCAGGACATTGCCCAGCGTGTTCAGGAGCTGCTGCAACTGGTCGGCTTGCAAGATAAGGCCGATACCTATCCCAGCCGTTTGTCGGGCGGGCAAAAGCAGCGCGTGGGCATTGCTCGCGCCTTGGCAACTGGCCCGGAGATTTTGCTGTGTGACGAAGCCACTTCAGCGCTGGACCCGGAGACTACGCAATCCATTCTGAGCCTGCTCAAGGACATTAACCGCCGCCTGGGCATTACCGTCGTGCTGATTACGCACGAGATGAGCGTGATCCGTGAAATTGCCGACCGCGTGCTGGTGCTGGAAAAAGGCCGCATTGCCGAGCTGGGCGAGGTCTGGCGTGTGTTTGGCAAACCGCAGCATGACGCCACCAAGGCACTGCTGGCACCTTTGCAGCACACACTGCCGGAGGACTTGCAGGCACGTCTGGTGCAGCAGCCTCCCAAAACAGGCACGTACAGTCGCATTCTGCAATTGAGCTATAGCGGCGAAGGTGGCTGGGAGCCGGATTTGCTGCGCATTGCCCGCAGCCTGCCCGGCCAGCCGCAGCTGGTTCATGGTGGCGTGGACCGGATTCAGGGCCATGCACATGGACGTTTGCTGGTCGCCATTGAGGGGCATGTGAGCCTGCCCGATTTGACATCTTTGACGCAAGGCCCGGCGGCCATCGCGCATCACATTGAGGACATTGGATATGTTGTGGAATCTGAGTATCCCCGCTGAGCGTTATTGGCAGGCTTTTCTGGACACGCTGATGATGGTGGGCGTGTCGGGGGGCATTGCCTTTCTGGCCGGTATTCCGCTGGCGGTGCTCTTGATTGTGACGGCCCCCCATGGTTTTTGGGAGTCGCCCAAGATCAACCGGGCGGTGGGTAGCGTGGTCAATGGTTTCCGGGCCACGCCCTTCATTGTTTTGCTGGTTGCGCTGATTCCTTTCACGCGCTTGCTGGCAGGCACCACGATTGGGGTGTGGGCGGCCATTGTGCCCTTGGCGATTAGCGCCACGCCTTTCTTTGCCCGTATTGCCGAGGTCAGCCTGCGTGAGGTGGACTCGGGCCTGATTGAAGCGGCTCAAGCCATGGGCTGCAAGAAGTGGGACATCGTGCGCCATGTCTACTTGCCCGAGGCGCTGCCCGGCATTGTGGGTGGTTTCACCATCACTATCGTGGCTTTGATCAGCTCGTCGGCCATGGCCGGTGCGGTCGGTGCCGGTGGCCTGGGTGACTTGGCGATCCGCTACGGCTACCAGCGTTTTGATACGCAGGTGATGTTGATCGTGATTGCCGTGTTGATTGCTTTAGTGACTGTGGTGCAGTTTGCCGGCGACCGCTACGTGCAGTGGCTGCGCGCACGTTGATCCGAGTTTAGCCAAGGGCTGGCGCACTTAGTGGCGTCGCCTATCCCTACCGTTTTTAGTCATTGAAAAGAGTGCCGTATGAATGATCGGATTACTCAGGGCGGAGCTTTGCCCGAAGCATCTGCAAAGCCGCGTCTGCCCTTGCCCCCCCAACAGCCTCATGTGATTGGCAGTGAAGCCGAAGCCATCGTCATTGCCCGGCAATTGGCTGCTGAATTTGCGCAAACTGCTGCCGAGCGCGACCGCCTGCGCCAGCTTCCCTGGGACGAGATAGAGCGCTATACCGCCAGCGGCCTGGGTGCCATCACTATCCCCAAAGCCTATGGCGGCCTGGAAGTTTCCAATGAAACGCTGGCGCAGGTTTTTGCCATCATCAGCGCGGCTGATCCTTCTCTGGGCCAGATCCCGCAAAACCATTTCGCGCTGATCCAGAACCTGAAAGACACCGGCACTGAATCTCAAAAGCAGCGTTGGTTCAAGGCGGTGCTGCAAGGCGCGCGTTTAGGTAATGGCGGACCGGAAAGAAAGGGCAAGGCAGCGGTGATTACCGAGATCACTGCCCATCTTGCTCGGGCAGCGGATGGCAGCTTGCGCGTTAGCGGCACACGCTTTTATTCAACCGGGGCCTTGTTCGCCCATTGGATTCCTTTCCGGGCTGCGGATGAGCAAGGCCGTGGCGTGCAGGTCTGGGTGCGTCGTGATGCGCCCGGCGTGCAGGTGATTGATGACTGGAATGCCTTTGGGCAACGCACCACCGCCAGTGGCAGTGTGGTGTTCGACCAGGTCCTGGTCGAGGAAGACCATGTGCTGGAAAGCTGGCGTTTTGCGGACAAGCCTTCCCTATCGGGTCCTATTTCTCAACTGATTCAAGCCAGTATTGATGCCGGTATCGCCCAGGGTGCCTTGCAGGATGCGCTGGAATTTGTCCGCAATCGTGCGCGCCCCTGGACCGATTCGGGGGTGACCAGTGCCACGCAGGACCCTCACATCATTCAGGAAGTGGGTGCCTTGCAGATTGAGGTGGATGCCGCTCAGGAAGTTTTGCTGGAGGCAGCGCGTCTGTTGGATGAGCTGGCTGCCAAGCCCGTGGATGCAGACAGCAGCGCCCGTGCTTCCGTGGCTGTTGCCGAGGCCAAAATCCTGACGACGGAAGCGGCCTTGAATGCCAGCGAACAGCTCTTTGCCTTGGCCGGCTCGTCGTCCACCCGTGCGGCTCATAACCTGGATCGCCACTGGCGCAACGCCCGCGTGCACACCTTGCATGACCCGGTGCGCTGGAAATATCACTTGCTGGGCAATTACCTGCTCAATGGCGCCTCGCCGTCTTATCACCAATGGAACTGAGGCCATGACAACACAGCTTTCTACATTCGTACACATCATCACGTCCGAGCCCGAAGCGCTGCAAGCCGCCGAGCAGTTTGCACAATCCATTGCCCAACATGCGCTGGAGCGTGATCGCGACCGTATCTTGCCGCATCGAGAGGTGGAGCAATTCAGTCAAAGCGGTTTGTGGGGCATTACGGTCCCCAAAGAATACGGGGGCGCGGGCGTTTCCACCGATGTGCTTACCCGTGTCGTGCAGCGCATCGCCCAGGCTGATGGCAACTTTGGCCATATCCCGCAAAACCACTATTACGCGTTGGAAGTGTTGCGCGTGGGGGCGACGCACGAGCAAAAGGCCTTTTTCTACGATCAGGTGCTGCAAGGCAAACGCTTTGGCAATGCATTGGCAGAGATCGGCAAGAAGGACTTTGTCCGTCGCACGCAATTGCTGAAAGAACCCGATGGCTGGTTTGTGGATGGCCGTAAATTCTATTGCACGGGTTCGCTGTTTGCACACTGGATTCCCACGCTGACGACCTCGCCTGATGATGGCCGCCTGTATCTGGTTTTTGTACCGCGTGGGGCTGCAGGCGTCACGCTGACAGACGATTGGGACGGCTTTGGCCAACGTGTGACAGGCAGCGGCTCGGTGGAGTTCACACGTGTTCCTGTGCAGCCGCAATGGGTCGTGCCGTTCACGGACTCCTTCGAGCGTCCGACCACTATTGGTCCCTATGCCCAGATCATCCATGCAGCACTGGATTTGGGCATAGGCCAAGGGGCTTTCGAGGCCACCTTGCCCTTTATCCGCGAGCACAGCCGCCCCTGGATTACCGCTGGCGTGGATACCGCCGCACAGGACCCCTTGCTGCTGCAGGAGGTGGGCAATGTGCATGTGCGTTTGCGTGCCGCGCAAGCGCTACTGGCCCGCGCCGCCCGCTTTGTGGACGCCGCCCAGCAAGCACCGGATGAGGACAGCGTGGCTCAGGCCACCATTGCCGTTGCGCAGGCCAAGGCTTTGGCGACCAGTGCCAGTGTGCTGGCAGGCAGCAAGTTATTTGAACTGGCAGGCACCAGCGCTACGCAGGCCCAGCATGGGCTGGATCGCTACTGGCGTAACGCCCGAGTCCATACCTTGCATGACCCGGTGCGCTGGAAGTACCACGCCATTGGCAATTACGCCCTGAATGGCGTGCGCCCGCCGCGTCATGGTGCTTTGTGATGCCACCTGGAAAGCTGTGTTTGGGCATGGCTGCAGGGGTGAAGAAGCGTTGCGCAGTATGGCTCAAAGCATGTCAGTAAATACGTTCTAGCAAGACACATATGCGCTTCGATATGGCCTGTTTTCCAGGCCACGAGCCTTTCTCTTTTATCTGGATGTTGATTGATGACTATCTCGAAGATTTTGAAAAAACTGACGGCGTTTAGCCTGGTTTCTACTGCCGTTTTGTTGAGCAGCACAGCGACCGCTGCGCCATTGAAAATCGGCGTTGTTCCCGGCATTTTTGCGGACTCGGTGGCCGTTGCCGCGCAGGAGGCCAAGAAGCAGGGTGTGGATGTGCAGGTGATCGAATTTACCGATTGGGCCACACCGAATGTGGCGCTGGATGCGGGCGATATTGATTTGAACTACTACCAGAACAGTAATTACTTGGCCAATGCGGTGCGCGACAAGGGCTTCAAGCTGGTCAGCGTGCAGCCGGGCATTTTGTCTTACCTGGGCCTGTATTCTCTCAAGCACGCCACGCTGGCCGATTTGCCCGATGGCGCCAAAGTGGCGATTGCCAGTGACGCCGTCAACGTAGGCCGTGGGTTGCGTCTGTTACAGCATGCAGGTTTGATCACGCTGCGCCCCGAGACCGGCTTGCTGGGCACTCCCGATGACATTGTTTCCAACCCCAAGAACCTGAAGTTTGTGGAAGTGGAAGGCCCGCAATTGGCACGTGCCACGCAGGACGTGGATCTGGCTCAAGGCTTTCCGTATTTCATCCTGGCCTCCAAAGCCTTTGATGCTACGAAAGCCTTGTCCTTGACCAGTTACGAGGACGACTCCTGGGCGATTCAGTTTGTGGCCCGTAGTGACAGGACGAAAGACCCGCGCATTGCCCAGTTCCTGGAGGTCTACAAAACATCGCCTGCGGTGCGCGAGGCAATCGATCAGTTCTACCAGGGCGAGAAAAAGCTGTATCGCCTGACCTGGTTGCCGCATTAAGCAAGGAGAATGCCCCATGACGCAGCCCAAGAAACACATCCATATCAACGCTTTCAACATGAATTGCGTCGGCCACATCCACCATGGTTTGTGGACGCATCCGCGTGATCAATCCACGCAGTATCACACTCTGAAGTACTGGACGGATCTGGCCCAAACGCTGGAAAAAGGCTTGTTCGACGGCATCTTTCTGGCGGATGTGGTCGGCTATTACGACGTTTACCAGCAAGGTGTGGACTTGACGCTGCGCGAGGGTATTCAACTACCGGTGAACAACCCCTGGCTGCTGGTCTCGGCCATGGCAGCCGTCACGCAACATATTGGCTTTGGTCTGACAGCGTCAGTGGCGGCGCATCACCCTTACACCTTCGCACGCGATGTCAGCACGCTGGATCAGCTAAGCAATGGCCGCATAGGCTGGAACATCGTGACTGGCTATGTGGATAGCGGGGCGCGGGGTTTGGGGCAGGATGGTCTGGATGCACACGACAGTCGTTACGACCGGGCCGAGGACTTTCTGCAATTGGCTTACAAGCTGTGGGAAGGCAGCTGGGAAGATGGCGCGCTGATTGCCGACAAGCAGCGTCGTATCCATGCCCTGCCCGAGAAAGTGCATACCGTGCATCACGAAGGGCCGTTTTATCGCAGCAATGCAATTCATATGAGCGCGCCCTCTCCTCAGCGCACGCCTCTGCTGTTCCAGGCAGGCACTTCGGCGCGGGGGCTGCAGTTTGCCGGGCAACATGCTGAAGGGGTTTTCATCGGTGCGCGGGACCCGGAAGCGGCCAGGGACTCGTCCCGCAAGCTGCGTCAGGCAGCGGTCAATGCGGGACGGCAAGCGCAGGACCTGAAGATTTATGCGGGTGTAGCGGTCGTTACGGGTGCTACGGAAGCCGAGGCTAAAGAGAAGTATGCCGACTATCTGGCCCATGCCAGTTCCGAGGGCGGCCTGGCGCATTTTGCGGCCAGTACCGGCGTGGACTTTGCCCAGTATGACCTGGATGAACCCATCAGCTTTGGCCCCAGCAACGCGATTCAATCCGCAGCGGCCGCAGCCCAGAAACAAGGCTGGACGACGCGCCGCAAGCTGCTGGAGCAATTCACGCTGGGTAGCCGCTACAAAACCATTGTGGGCGACCCGCAGCAAGTGGCGGATGCGCTAAGCACCTGGATTGATGAAGGCGAGATCGACGGCTTCAACCTGACCCGCATCGTTGTGCCTGAAACCTGGGAGGACTTTGCCAGCTACATCGTGCCCGAGCTGCAAAACCGGGGCCGTTATCGCACGGCTTATGAAGGTGGAACCCTGCGTCAGCAATTGTTTGGACAAGGAGATCGGGTATCTGCCACGCACCCTGCCGCGCAGTGGCGGCATTTGGTGCCCGGTTCGACCCCGGAGGCGGGATCGGATGAGGCGGCTACCTCTGCCTTGCAGGCAAGCTGATTAAGGCGAGAAAGAGCCAGTATCTGCTGCGTTGGATCATTTTTTACGACCCCTTTTTTAAGGTCAGGATCATGTTGTTTGCCCGTTTTTCTATTCGTGCCGTGTTTGCCTTGGCAGCTTTGAGCCTAGCGGGCCATGTGTCTGCTGCTGCATTGAAAATCGGCGTCACGCCCGGCTCTTTGGCCGATTCTGTTGCCGTGGCAGCCAAGGAGGCCAAGAAACAGGGCCTGGAGGTCGAGGTGATTGAGTTCACCGACTGGACCACGCCCAATACGGCCTTGGCCTCCGGGGATCTGGATTTGAATTACTTCCAGCATCAGGCTTTCCTGGACAATGCCGTCAAGGAAGGCGGCTATGCCATTGAAAGTGTGGCTTATGGTTTATTGCCCAATATTGGCTTGTATTCCAAGCAGTATTCGTCCTTGGATGCGCTGCCCGAAGGCGCTTCTGTTGGGGTGGCGAGTGATCCGGTGAATCAGGCGCGCGGCCTGCTGCTTTTGCAGACGGCTGGCCTGATTCAGCTGAAAGAGGGGGCAGCTGCGCGTGCCTCGATTCATGATGTGACGGCCAACCCCAGAAAGCTGCGCATTGTGGAAGTCGAAGGGCCGCAATTGGTGCGCGCAGCCGATGACCTGCCCTTGGTCCAAGGTTATCCAGCCCATTTTGTGAACGCCGGGCAGGCCGAGCTGGCCAGCAAGGCCTTGCAGTATTCCACGGTGGATGATCTGTACTACGCGATTCGCTTTGTGGCTAGAAGCAGCCATAGAGAGGATCCGCGCATACGCCAGTTTGTGGATCTTTATCAAAATTCCCCTGCCGTGGCCGCGCAGATCGACAGGTCTTTTGCAGGAGACAAAAAGCTGTATGCCTTGCCGTGGAAGACGGCGGGTCATGCCTCCATTACGCAGGTTCCTTGAGGGCTGCACATCATGATTACTGACACTGCCGTTTTTACCTCTGATGTTGCGCCACGCCGGACTGTGCCAGAAAGGGCTGCGCCAGCAAGTGCACGAGCTTCCGATCTGGGCGCCTTGCGTGCCCGTTTCGGCGCCCTCTTTCAGCGCATTGCCGATACCGCGGCAGAGCGCGAGCACACCCGTACCTTGGCTTACGCACCCATTCTTTGGTTGAAAGACAGTGGTTTTACGGCTCTGCGTGTGCCGCCTCAATGGGGTGGTAGTGGCGTCTCCATCCCCGTGTTCTTTGAGCTGTTTCAGGACCTGGCCGCGGCCGACTCAAACGTCGCCCAAATTCTGCGCCCTCATTTCGGTTTCATCGACCGATTGTTGATTGATCGGGATGAGGCCACGCAAGCGCAGTGGCTGCCATTGGCAGGCCAAGGGGCGATTTTTGGTAATGCCACGACCGAGACTGGTTTGGGCGCTGTAGGCCAGTTGCAAACCACGCTGGAGCCCGATCCAGAGCAGGCCGGTCAATGGCGTCTGAATGGCCGCAAGTTCTACAGCACGGGCACCTTGTACGCGGATTGGGTCACGGTGGTGGCTCGCAGCACAGGAACGGAGAAGGAGGATGAAACGGTACATGCCGTGGTCGCCACCGATCAGGAAGGGGTGGAGCGTCTGGATGACTGGCATGGTTTTGGCCAAAGGCTGACGGGATCTGGCACGACGGTGCTGACGGATGTGCTTGTGCCCGAGAGCGCCATCATCCGTTTTCCGCGCCAGGAGCCCACACCCTTGGTGGCTTATTTTCAGCTGGTGCATTTGGCGACCCTGGCAGGTATTGCTCAAGCCGTGCAGCGTGATGCAGTGGCCTATGTACAGGCGCGCAAACGTGTCTTTAGCCACGGCAGTGCCGCGCTGCCCAAGGATGATCCCTTGGTGCAGCATATCGTTGGGGAACTGGCCAGCACGGCCTATATCGCCCAGTTGGTGGTGCGTGATGTGGCCACGCATTTACAAAGCATTGCGGATCAGCGGCAGGCAGGCCTGGAAGTGCCCCTCGCAACTCTGGATGCTCTGGAACTGCGCACGGCACAGGCGCAAGCGGCTGTCGTGGAACCCGTCTTGCGGGCGGCCACGCGTCTATTCGATGTGGGTGGTTCTACTGCCCTGGAGGAGTCCCGTCGCCTGGATAGGCATTGGCGTAATGCGCGGGCCTTGGCCTCGCACAACCCGGTGATCTACAAGGCCCGTTCAGTGGGGGATATTTTGCTGAACGAGGCCGAGCCTGTGTACTACTGGCATGTGGGGACCAAGGGGAGTTGAGCTGATGCGGCCAGAGGCGGGGCCGCCTCTTGGAAGCAAAAGGGCACGAATCATTCGTGCCCTTTTGCTTGGTACGCTCGGAGACCGATGCATTGATGACAGGCGAGCAGACTGTGGCGATATCGTTAATGTCACTTGGGTGTTTTTAGGGCGAAGACGTCGATAGGCTCCAAGGGACACCGTCAAAAAAGGGGCGATGGTCTCGCCCCTCCTGGTGTGCATCTTGCTCTGCGCCTGACGTTTGTCCTGGATGAGTCAAAGCCGCCAGCGTTACCTGGGCAGCTGAAACAGCCTGGCTGCATTGTCATAAAACAGCTTGTCCAGAATGCTGTCCTTGAAGCCCAGCTGTTGAAAGTCCTCAATACTCTGGCGAATCGGGCGGAAGGTGTAGGACGAGCCAAACAGCAATTGCTCGGACAGAAAGCTGTTGGCTGCCTGCACATAGCCCTCGTTTCCCGGCTGGAAAATGTACATATCCGGCACCAGATGCACGTTCTCGTGCAGAAAGGCCAGGCCTATGGCCTGTTGCACATTGGGCCAATAGCCGTGATAGACCACTAAAGGCAGATCCGGGAAGGCTTTGGCCACTTTGGCCAGCCCGGCCGGGTCGTTGTAGCGCGGGTCCGGCGTGGTGGGGCCACTCATCAAAAAGACGGGTACTTTCAGGTGGCGCGCCAGTTCGTAAACGGGCCAGTAAACAGGGTCATCGGGGTGACGTGCTGGAACACCAAAACCCGGCTCGATATCAATGCCGGACAAGCCCAGCTCCTTGATGGCGCGTTCTGCCTCGGCCAGGGCTTGCTGCTCGCCTTGCAGAGCCGGATCAATACCGGCAATGCCCAGCAATTCATCGTGTCCGTGCACGATCTGATGAATGGTGTCGTTGGGCAAATGTTGCGACGGTGTGTGGCGGCCTACGACGACCGCTTTACTCAGTCCGGCCTGGCGCACTTCTTCCAGAAAGCCTTCCTGGCTAAGTGACTTTTCAAAGTGAGTATCGCTGCCACGAGTGCCAACGCGGCGGTTTAGCCAGCGCGCGGTGGCATGTTCTGGCGTACCAGGTTCGGCCCCGAAAAACTTGTGCAGAAAGGCAGGTCGGCAGCGTAGATCAATTATTTTTTGGCTCATGATGCAGAGGAAAGTTGCTGGTTTTGAACACCGCGCGCGTCAAAGGCGCCGCCGGTCTGGGCGCGATCACTGACGGTGACGGCCCGTTTGCCCAGAAGTGGAAACACCAGCTCGGCAAAGCGTATGGATTCTTCCAGATGGGGGTAGCCCGAGAGCACAAAGGAGTCCGCACCCAGGTCTATGTATTCCTGCAAGCGCTGGGCCACGGTTTGGGCGTCGCCCACCAGTGCGGTGCCTGCCCCGCCCCGTACCAGCCCTACCCCTGCCCACAGATTGGGCGAGACTTCCAGCTGATCGCGACGGCCACCATGCAAGGCCGCCATGCGTTTCTGGCCTACCGAGTCCATGCTGGCGTAGTTGGCCTGTGCTTTGGCAATGTCCTCGTCCGTCAATTTGCTGATCAGACGATCCGCCTCGGCCCAGGCTTCTTCATTGGTTTCACGTACGATCACGTGCAAGCGTACCCCCAGCCTCAATTTGCGACCACGGGCGGCGGCACGGCGGCGGATGTCCTCAAATTTCTTGCCCACAGCAGCCGGTGGTTCGCCCCAGGTTAGGTAAGCATCGACATGCTCGGCAGCCAGCTCATGGGCGGCGTCCGAGGAGCCGCCAAAGTACAAGGGCGGATAGGGTTTTTGCATAGGCGGGAAGAAGTTGCGGCCATTCTCCACCTTGAAGTGCTTACCCTGAAAATTTACGGTGTCGCCAGAGAGCAATTGACGCCAGATCGTCAGGTATTCATGGGCGTATTCATAACGGGCATCGTGGTCCAGAAACACGCCTTCGGCGGCCAGTTCGGTGGCATCGCCGCCGGGCACCACATTCAGCAGCAAACGGCCATGCAGGGCCTGGTCCAGGGACGCTGCCTGACGTGCGCTGGAAACGGGTGCGCCCAAGGAGGTACGCAGTGCCACCAGCAGCTTGATGCGCTGGGTAACAGGAACCAGGCTGGCCGCCACCACCCAGGGATCCAGGCAGGAGGCGCCGGTAGGAATCAGCAAGCCGTCATAACCCAGGTTCTCGCTGGTGACGGCAATGCTGCGCAGATACTCGTTGGTAGGCGCGCGGCCAAAGTCGGATTTGCCCAGATAACGGGTATCGCCCGAGGTGGGCAGGAACCAGAAAATATCGGGTGTGGTGGAGGTGATTTGGCTCATGCTGCCTGCGCCTCCAGAACAGAGTTTCGCAGTGGCAAACGCGTTTGAATACTGTGCAGTACCGGCACGGCCAGATCAACGGTGCGCTGGATGTGCTGTTGCAGGGCGGCGCTGGTGACTTCGCCGTCCTGAATCTCCTCGGGCGTGGCATAGACCCCGATGGGCAGGGTCAGCGCCTGGAAGAAGCTGAACAGGGGACGCAGCTGATGTTCGATGACCAGGGCATGGCGTTGGCTGCCGCCAGTGGCGGCCAGCAATACGGGGGTGCCATTCAGGGCATTCATGTCGACCAGATCGAACAGGTGCTTGAGCAAGCCCGGAATGCCCGCGCGAAAGATGGGCGAGCCCACGATCAGAAAGTCGGCCTGCTCAATGGCGGTGATGGCCTGATGCGCATGGGCGGGCAAGGCATCGGTGGACAGGGCCGCGCCCAGTTCGGGCAGCAGGCTGACCAGCTCGATGTTTTGCACGTCCAGTGCCAGTTGGTCGTTCAGTGTGTCGCGCAGCGCATCCAGCAGCACTTGCGTGCGGGAGGGACGGTGCAGGCTCCCATTCACAATAACGGTTTTCAGAGGGCGGCTCATGGCAATTCCTTGCAGTGAAATCAGAACAAGGTGCCGCCAGAAAACGGGGGCACCTGTGCGAGTCAATGCCTTGTATTACATGCCTGATCGCCGCTGCCACGAAAGACAATTCGCTCATGTGTTTATGGCCGATAAGCGTCCTTACTCTTTTGATTTGCTTATGAAAATCAGTATTGTTGAATGTGGAAAAATGAGCTGCCAAATGGCATGGGCATGAACTGTGTCAGGAGTTCGTCGCCGGTCTTTTTCGGGGTCAAATAAAGCGATCGGAGCGGGAGTGCCAGAACTGGATAGTGCGCCGCTACGTTGTGCCAAAGCTGGATAGTTCGGCGCCAAATGGCTTCATAGAATGAAACCAGGTCAATCCGGGGGGATTGGCATCCGACTGTGTGGGAAACACAGCGGCTTTTATTTCTATGAGAGAGACAAGTCATGACTCAAAACAGCACCCCACCCTATATCGACATTGAAAAACGCATCGACAAGGTACGCGACGAATACGCGCTGGTTGAAGGCCACTTCGATACGTCCGAGGAAACCTCCCCCTGGATTCCTTTCGGCCCCAATATCTGGCTGCGTCACCTGAGCTTTGATATTCGCAACAACACCTCGGTGCACATCATGCGCGCTGACAAAGGTGGTTCTTTGGGGCGTCATCGCCACCGCGCTGTGGTGACCGGCTACATTCTGTCCGGCAGCCTGCGCTACGAGGAATACGATTGGGTGGCCCGTGCCGGTCATTACATCCACGAAAGCCCCGGTCGCACGCACACCCTGGTGTCCGACGAAGGCATGGAAACCCTGTTCCACCTGGGCACGCCTATCGAGTTCCTGGACGAGAACGACAACATCCTGGAAATCATTGATGTGTTCTGGATGATCGACCACTACACCAGCTACTGTAAGAAGCACAATCTGCCCATCAACAAGTCCATGTTCATCTAGGACTGTTTGATGCTTGTGTGCCGTGTCTGCCCCGTTTGATGGGGCAGTTCCTTGAAGCGTTGCTGGTAGTAGGCAGAAAACCGCCCCAGATGCCCAAAACCATGCGCCAGTGCCACCTCGGTGACGTTGGGGCGGGGTCGGCTTTGCAGCACCTGATGGGCGGCGTCCAGACGCAGATTGCGTACCCAGCTCATGGGGGACTGTTTGTAGTGACGACGGCACAGCAGATGCAGGAAGCGGGGACTCACACCCGCTGACTGCGCCAGATCGTCCAGTGAGATGTTGCTGTGCAAATGCGCCAATACATAGTTTTTAGCTTGGAGCAGACGCATCTGCCCTGCTCGGGCCGCCGCTCCCATGGACTCATCCACCAGAGTCTGCACGGCTTGTCCATCGGCAGGATGACACAGCAAGAACAAGGCCAGGCTGCTTTCAATATGCTGCGTCCAGTTGGCTGGACGGTCGCCATGTTGCGCCGGTAGCAGAAGCAGGTGCTGGATGAGGTTGGCCCATTGCGGGCCCATACAGGGGTCCAGTTTGTAGACACAGCCCCGGGTCATGCCCTCTTGTGTCAGAGTCTGATGGCCCACGCCATCAAACAAGCTGTAGGGGATTTTCACGATCAGCTGTTCGCAACCGGCCTGCCACAAGGTGCGCACATGGTGGCGAGGGGATACCACCGCAATATCGCCGGGATAGGCCGTTAGTTTGTGATGACCATCGCTGATGAATTCGGCCGTACCCTGCAAAGGCATTTGCACCAGACAGAAGTCCCCGAAGGCATCGGCCTGGATTTCCACTTCGGCACCGTAGCCCAGTCGCATCAGGCTGATCTGATCAATATCGCGACGGTACAGGCTGGTGTTGATGCGCCCGCGACCCCAATGCAGGGCATGCCGGGAAATGGCCCGGCTAAGCGGCTGATGAGACAGCTCGGCGCTGTGCGAATGAAAGATTGGATGGCGGTACAACACCGACAGATCCAAGCCATTTTCTGCCGACATTGGGAACCCCTTGTTCCAGAGCATAAGGATGCGCGTGACCAGCGCCTAGTGTAAAAGTTGAGCGGCTGGGTGGGCATGGGGGCTATCCCTGATCGGGGCTGGTCGGTTTCAGAATATTATTTATTTACAGATAGATAGCCAGTTTTCTATTTTATTTAAGTTTAAAAAAAGCTGTCTGCTTCTTGGTGCTGTGGTTGAGGCTTGAAGAAGTCGGCAGCAGGAGTTTTAACGCCCCTGGGCCCGATCCCCTTTCAAGGCCATGACGGCGCTTTCCACTGTCGCAATCATCTTGCCGTCTTCTCGCTGGATTTCACAGCGGTAATGGCTGATGCTGCGCCCGCGATGCGTGGCCCAGGCATGGGCTTGCAGCCGCTCTAGCCAGACTGGCCGCAGAAAGGTGGCTTTCAGATCAATGCTGGTAAAGCTCTCGCCTTCCTGCATCAAGGTGGAATGGGCCGTGCCGATGGCGGCATCGGCCAGTTCGCACAAGAGGCCGCCATGTACCGTGCCCTGCTGGTTGCCATGCAAGGCAGCGTCTGCGTCCAGTTCCAGCGTGGCGCTGGCTTCATCTATAGCGGTAATACGAAAGTTCAGCAGCCGGGAGATTGCGGTGGGGTAACGCATATGCGTGTGCTCGCCCTCGGTCAATGTGCCATCCAGTTGGCGTTGCAGATACTCCAGTACAGGCAAGTGGCGAGATGAGCTTGGCATGGTGGCTCCAGTCGTTGCTAGGCGATTTGAGAATGTGGTGCTGGCCGTGAGGGTGGCTCTTGGTGGATCAATACATAGTGAATGACGCTGTCAGTGTGGTGGCTTAGCTTAAAAGCGCTTGCACCGGCGGATTCACGTCGCAAACGGAGAGGGTCATGCTGCGGTCAGCGTTAAATAAAAGGTCGAATAATCAGTTGTAGACCCAGGGCCGCCAGAAACAGCAGCAAGCATTGCTTGAAGCGGCGCGGGCTGATGCGTACGCGGATCTTTTGCCCCAGCCACATACCCAGTAAAGCCGGAACAATCACCAAGGTGGACATGCCCAGCTGGTTCAGCTTGAACACATCGTGCATGAACAGACCGCCAGCCAGCGCGATGGTGGAGATTGTGAAGGACAGCCCCAAGGCTTGCACCAGCTCGTCTTTATCCAGATTCAGGGCCTGCAGATAAGGTACGGCTGGCATCACAAAAACGCCGGTAATGCCGGTCACCACGCCGGTCACCAGACCAATCAAGGGCGAAAGCCAGGGCTCGAAGCGGGGTGACACGGTCAGGGCGGGGGCGATAAGCGCATAGCTTGCATACACCAGCAACGCGATACCCAAGGCCATGCCCGATAGCTGTGGTGAGGTACTGGCCAGCAGCGTTGAGCCCCAGAGCGTGCCCAGCACAATGGTCAGCATCATGGACCAGAGTCTGCGCAGCAAGGCCAGCATGGACGGCCCGGCAAAGCATTGCCAGACGTTGGTGATGAAAGAAGGCAGTACCAGCAAGGCGGCAGCCGAGGCCGGTGACATCATCAGGCCCAGCAAGCTCATGGCTACCGTTGGCAGGCCCATGCCGGTAATGCCCTTGACCATGCCCGCTATCAGGAAGGTGGCACTGAGCAGAAGAAGGAAAGAGAGAGATTCGTGCATGTCTGTATTGAAGCGTGGCAGGCAGGCGCACACAATGTGGATTTAAGGCGCTATCCTTCGGTTTATCCGAAGGGTTTTCAGGAGTGGTGATGCGACTGGGTCTGGCCGATCTGCATTTGTTCTTGAGCATTGTGGATGCAGGCAGCATCACACAGGGAGCGGTACGCGCGAATCTGGCTCTGGCTTCGGCCAGCGAGCGTTTGCGCCGTATCGAGGACGATGCCGGCGTTGCTTTGCTGGAGCGTCTGCCACGGGGAGTCGTCACCACAGAGGCAGGCGAGGCGCTGGCCCACCATGCCCGTTTGATGCTGCGCCAGCATGATCTGTTGAAAGGTGAGTTGCAGGATTTTGCTGTCGGGGCGCGGGGGACTTTGCACCTGTATGCGAATACGGCGGCCTTAACCGAATTTCTGCCGTCCCGTCTGGCACCCTGGTTGGCGCAGCGGCCCAATCTGCATATCGAATTGAAAGAGCGTACCAGCGCAGATATTGTGCGTACGGTTGCCGCCGGTTTGGCCCAGGCCGGTGTGGTGTCGGATGCAGTGCAGGCACCGGGGCTGGTGCTGGAGCCGGTGGCCAAGGATCATTTGGTGCTGATTATGGCTGCGGCTCACCCCTTGGCGGCACACAGCAAATTGAGCTTGCAGGATGTTCTGCATGAGCCGTTCGTGGGCCTGATGCCGGGTAATGCCTTGCAAGACCATCTGGACGAACATGCTCGCGCTGCGGGCCATGCTCTGGCGCAGCGCATCCGTATGAAAACCTTCGAGGGGCTATGCCAGATGGTGGCCCACGGTGTGGGCCTGGGGATTGTGCCGCAAGGCGTGGCCAGCCGCTACAAGCGCCGTCACGGCTTTGTGGCGCGGTCTTTGAGTGACGCCTGGGCCAAGCGCTCCTTGTGCCTGTGTTATCAGGACTGGGGCGCCCTATCCAAACCCATGCAGCGCTTGTTGCAGCATTTGGGGTCTAAGGAGACTGTCTGAGCCCACCTTTTTTGTGAAAACGTGTTCACGGAGCTGCATGCTTTCCAAGCCGCCAGGGGGCAGATGCCAGGCGTAAGGTTCATGCTGATTTCCGCATTTTTTGTCGGATTCAGCGATCTGTTTTTCTATTGGTGGTGCTTTGCAACTCTGTCGTTTGATGACTGGCTCTAATGCCGGAGCTCACCTTCCTTGTTTTCGCTTAACACCTTAGTGGGTCAGGCTGACAAATAGTGAGCGGCCGGTGATTTTATTCCAGCCCTTCCAGTTTGCTGGCAACAAGCGGCTCTTGCGATTCTGCTGGCTCTGCCAAGTTGATCTTCACTCCAATATCGGCCGGTTTCGCGTAGTGCAGGCTGCTGGTCACCAAGGCATTGACACCCGTTGCGGCATAGGCGGCTGCGTTACCTGCATGAATCCCGCCCGCCGCCAGAATGGTGACGTTGGGATGCGCGTTGCGCAGCGCAGGCACAATTTGTGCCAGGGTCTCGGGCTGGACTTTGTCGAACTGCACCACGTCCGCACCCGCCTGAGCCGCGCTATAGGCTTCATCCAGATCTGCCGCTTCGATCACGATTTTCTTTTCGCACAAGGCGTATTTGTGACGGGCAATCGCCCGGCCCACCTCCTCCCAGCCACCCATCAGCGCGCGGTGCTGGGGGAAGATCAAAATGGTTTCGCCCAGTCCCAGCCGATGCGGCATGGCTCCGCCCGATAGTGTGGCTTTCAAGGCCAGCTTGCGTACCCCAGGCGCATGTTTGCGAGTGGTCAGCACAGCCACCGAGGCATCTACCGTTTGCACGGCTTGCACGACTTGATGTGTCAGGGTGGCGATGCCGCAGGCAAACTCCAGCAGGTTCTGGCCGACCTTCCAGGCGCGCAGCAAGGCTTTGGCGGGGCCTTGTGCCAGCAAGATGGTCTGACCGGGCATGGCCGCCACGCCGCTGGGGGTGTAGTGCTGGGTCTGGCCGCCGCAAGAGCGCACAATCTCGGCCACCTCCTCAGTGCCTGCCACGCGGATATGGTCACGCACGACGTAACGCAGTGTGGTGTTCTGGTTGTGCAGTCCCAGCATGTGGCTGGTCAGATCCAGGTAGGAGGCATCCTCGCCAATCCATTGGTCGATTTGGCTTTGTTCAAAAAAAACCGTCATTTTTGATTCCCGTAGCGCCGCAGCGCCCAAAAGCAGGCTAATGCCGTCAGCCCCAGCAAGCAGGACAGCGCATTGGCACAGTCTGTGTCGCCATCCAGGACGGCGTTGTAGATAGATAAAGACAGGGTTTCGGTGCGACCTGCGATATTGCCACCCAACATCAGCGAGATGCCCACTTCTCCCATTGCCCGTCCGCCTGACAGAATCAGTCCCGTGGCCAAGGCAGGGCGCAGCAAGGGCAATTCCACCCGGAAGAAGTAGGACCAGGTGCCGTGGCCCAGTGTGGCTGCCGCTTCACGCAGCCGTGGCGACAGGCTGTTCATGCTGTTTTGCACGGGTTTGACCATCAATGGCAGCCCGGCGATAAAGGCGGCGATCAGCAAGGCCGCGGGCTGAAAAACAATATTGGGTGACCAGCCGGTGGCACTGGCCAACCAGCCCTGCCTGCCCAGGGCAAGCAGCAGCAAGTAACCGATAACAATCGGTGGGAAAACCAGCGGCAGGCTCACCAGTGAATCGAGTAATCCGTGGCCTGGGAAGCGCTTTCTGGCCAGTACCCAGGCCAGGGTTACCCCCAGAACCAATTGGGCCACCAAGGTGGCGGCCAGCACATATACACTCAGGCCCAGCGAGCTACTGGAGCAGCTCATCCAGGCGGACATCACAGGCCGTGACGCTCAAGAATGGATTTGGCCTTGTCCGAGCCCAGGAACTGGGTCCAGGATTGCAAGGCAGGGCTTGCAGGACGGTCCTTGAGCACGGCCAGGCTCAGATCAATCGGGTCGTGACATTGGGCTGGCATGGGCAGGATGGTGCCCAGCTTGTCCTTGTGGGCCAGCGCTTCGCTGCGGTTGATGAAACCGGCGTCCACCTCGCCATTGAGCAGGTAGGTGGATACCTGCGGCAGCATGGCGACTTCAATGCTGCGACCCTCGGCCTGGATTTTTTCACGTTCCATGCAGGTGGTGGCGGCGCGACCGTAGACGGTTTTCTTGGCATCGCCGATAGCAATGCGGGCATAGCTGGGCTGCTGCAAGTCCTGGATGGAATCAATGGTCTTGCCTTTGGGCACGGCCAGCATTAGGGCACCCTGGCTGATGTTCACAAACTGCTGGGTAATGCCCATGGGTTCCAGAAAAAAGCGGTCGCCAATAATGGCAGCAATGTCTGGATTTTGCTCGCTCTGAGCCCGGACCTGCTGCATATTGCCAAAGCTGCTCTCTACCGTCAGGCCTGTTTCTTTATTGAAGGCTTCCATCAATTCCGTGACGGGTTTGCGGTAGCCTGCGCCAGTAGCAATTAGCAGGTCGGAGGCCTGAGCGGTGGTGGACAGTGCCAGCAGGCTGGCGGCAGAAAGCAGCAGAGATTTCATAGGGTTTCCTGTCAGTAAAATTCGTTATGAGTTTGAGTTTATAACGAGAAGAAGCAGACAGGGACCACCAGGGGGATTTTAGGCCGTGGGTTTGAAAGTGGTATCAGACGCTGTGGCTCGACCGCAGGGTTGAGAGGTGTGGAGAGGACGGCAAACCGCGATTAAGCAGATGTGATGGAGGGCATGACAAGGAGGCAGTGTCGCCGTGTGAACATGATGTTTGCATGAGCTGGCTTACGGCTTACGGCTTACGGCTTACGGCTTACGGCTTACGGCTTACGGCTCATGGTCCATAGCCCATAGCCCACCAGAGTTCACGGCAACAATCCCGCCTCTTTCAGCAAAGGCTCCTCATAAACGGAGTCTTCAGCGGGATAGCGCAGGTTTGGCATGTTTTTGGCCTTGGCCAAGGCCCAGATGATGCTCTCCCCAGCAGGCAATGTATCGGGGGCTTGTGCGTACAAGGGGTCCTGAAATGCTGCCTCTGTTGATGTGATGGTCCAACCCTTGGCGGTAAATGCCGCGAGCACATCCGGCAATGCAGCCGCATTGATCTGGTTGGTATGCAAGAGGATTACATGAGCCGGACTGCGTCCCAGAACCTCTTGCGCCAACTGATCGTAATAGCTGGCACGGTCCAGCAGGTGAAGGATGTATTGCTCTTTCACGCGCTCTGCCTTGGCACTATCGCCTGCTTGCACATGATCTGCAAAGACCCGGCTGTAATACCAGTCGCTGGCATCAATGGATACGGGCGCGCTCTTGTAATCATGCGCCGCCATCCACTGACGGAAACCGTCGCGCTTGGCGATGGTGTCCCCTTCTTTCAGGTAAGGGAAGCGCAGCATGGGTGTGAAGGTGGGCAGGCTTTTGAACGCGGCATCGGCAAGCTGCACATCTGTAATGAAGTCCTCCAGACTGAGCGCCGGGTCGGCCAGGCTTTTGTGGCTGGCGGTATGGTTGCCGATCCGATGTCCTTCCCTAGACCAGGCCTGCACAAGACCCAGCCCCTCTTCCCCGCCCATACGGGCTAGCGATGGGAACAGAGTGGCCTTGATCTGGTGGTCCCGCAAGCTGGTCAATATTTGCTCATTCCACTGATTGGCCTGTGGCTGCGTGCTGGGGTTGAAGCCGTCATCAAAGCTGAGGGCCAGGGTCTGGGACGTGGCCCAAGTAGTGCAGAGAGCCAGAACAGCCGTAGCCAGGAAGTGCAGGGGAGAAATACGGAAAGCCATGCGAAAACGGAGAGGGTGAAAAGAGTGACGGAAACAGGCAAGCTTGCCCAGGCCTTGTCAGCATGCAGGACTGCAAGCGGCGGTGCAAGTTCGTAGTTATCGCAAGGGGCAAGTCAGCAGGCGAAAAAAATCCCCATCCTGAACCAGCAAGATGGGGATTTTGGGACACTGTTACCCGGAGTCAGGCTCCAGGCGACATTGTGTGCTTCAGGCTTGAGCGGCTTTGAATGCCAGACGCCATTGGTGCAGCAAAGGCTCGGTGTAGCCGTTAGGCTGTTCCAGACCCTTCAGAACCAGATCCTGAGCGGCGCGGAAGGCAAAGGAGCCTTCGAAGTTGCCGGCCATGTTCTGGTAGGCTGGGTCGCCTGCATTTTGCTGGTCAACCACAGCAGCCATGCGCTGCAGGGTTTCAACCACTTGTTCGTGGGTGACGATGCCGTGCAGCAGCCAGTTGGCGATGTGCTGGCTGGAGATACGCAGGGTAGCGCGGTCTTCCATCAGGCCCACGTCGTGGATGTCCGGTACTTTGGAGCAGCCCACGCCCTGGTCAATCCAGCGCACCACGTAACCCAGGATGCCCTGAGCGTTGTTGTCCAGTTCTTCCTGGATTTCCTTGGCAGACCAGCTGGTGTCAGTGGCCACAGGAATGGTCAGGATGCTGTCCAGGTAGTCGTTGGTGTCGCCTTCCAGACCCTTCTGGACGTCGACCACGTTGACTTGGTGGTAGTGCAAGGCGTGCAGCGTGGCAGCGGTAGGCGATGGCACCCAGGCGGTGTTGCCACCGGCCTTCACGTGACCAATCTTCTGTTCCAGCATTTCAGCCATCAGGTCAGGCATGGCCCACATACCTTTACCGATCTGAGCGCGACCACGCAGACCGCATTGCAGGCCGATCTGAACGTTGTTGCGCTCGTAGGCTGGCTGCCAGTCAGCTTGTTTCATGTCGGCCTTGCGCACCACGGCACCCGCTTGCATGCAAGTGTGGATTTCGTCGCCCGTGCGGTCCAGGAAGCCGGTGTTGATGAACACGACACGCTCGGTGGCCTGGGCAATAGCTGCTTTCAGGTTCACGCTGGTGCGGCGCTCTTCGTCCATGATGCCCAGCTTGACGGTGTTGGGAGCCAGACCCAGCAGGCTTTCCACACGGTCAAAGATCTCGCTGGCAAACGCCACTTCGTCAGGACCGTGCATTTTGGGTTTGACGATGTACAGCGAGCCGCTGCGCGAGTTCTTCTTCAGTTCCAGATCGCGCATGCCGATCAGGGTGGTGATCACGGCGTCCAGAATGCCTTCAGGGATTTCGCGACCTTCGCCGTCAATGATGGCAGGGTTGCTCATCAGGTGACCGACGTTACGCACGAACATCAGGGAGCGGCCAGCCAGAGTCTGGGTAGCGCCCGTCAAGTCGGTGTACTGGCGATCGTCAGCCAGGCGGCGCGTAAAGACCTTGCCGTCTTTCTTGATTTCTTCGGTCAGCGAACCGGTCACCAGACCCAGCCAGTTGCGGTATGCCAGGACCTTGTCGTCGGCGTCCACGGCAGCCACGGAGTCTTCGCAGTCCATGATGGTGGTCAGTGCGGCTTCCAGAACGATGTCTTTCACGCCAGCCGGGTCGGTCTTGCCGATGGGGCTGTTGGGGTCGATCTGCAGTTCAAAGTGCAGGCCGTTGTGCAGGAACACGATGGCTTCAGGCGCATCGGGCTGACCGCGGTAACCCAGCAGGGTCGAGGCGTCTTTCAGACCGGTGGTGCCGCCGTTTTCCAGGGTGACGCGCAAAGCGCCGTCAGCGATGGTGTAGGAGGTAGCCTGATCGTGGCTGCCTTGAGCCAGAGGAATGGTGTCGTTCAGGAACTGACGGCCAAAGGCGATAACCTTGGCACCGCGCACGGCGTTGTAGCCACCGCCACGCTGAGCACCGTCAGTGTCAGGGATGGCGTTGGTGCCGTACAGCGCGTCGTACAGGCTGCCCCAGCGTGCGTTTACGGCGTTCAGCGCGTAACGTGCGTTCATGATGGGCACAACCAGCTGAGGACCACCTTGTTCGGTGATTTCGGTGTCGACGTTGGTCGTGTTGACCTTGACGTCGGCAGGCGCTTCTTTCAGATAGCCGATGGAGCTCAGGAAGCTCTTGTAGGCAGGCATATCGGTGATGGGGCCTGGGTTGGCCGTGTGCCACTTGTCCAGTTCGACTTGCAAGCGGTCGCGTTCGGCCAGCAAGGCGCGGTTTTTAGGTGCCAGATCATGGACCAGCTTATCGAAACCAGCCCAGAAGGCTTCGGAGGAGATACCTGTGCCGGGCAGGGCTTCTTGTTCGATGAACTGATGAAGCACCTCGGCGACTTGCAGTCGCTGGCAGGAGATTCGAGTGGTCATGTGTACCCTTGCTGATAGTTAAAAGTGATTCGGTACAGCGGCAGGCCAAAACGGCCTTGCTAACTGCAATTACCTGGTCAAGAGCACTTTCAGATCTTGCTGAAATCGCGGGTGACAAGACCCACGCGGCGCCAGGACACAAATGACATCAGAGGGCGAGCAAATGCTTGAAGCGAAAATCATTAAAATACGCTAACCCATTGTAAATTAGCCTAAATACAAGCTAATTTGCGCGATGACGAGCTATGTCTCACACGCATGCCGAGCACACTGCCAGGTTGGATAACTTAAATTATGAAGGACTGACGCTAGCTGGATTTAATACTAAAAGTATTAAGACTACATACTTAATGTATTTACTGGATTTGGGCAAGTCTTATATATGAGGTAGAAGACGTGCCTGACTTCCACTTGCCATCATAAGCTGCCTCATCTGGTCCCGCTTGAAATACCTGATATGCCCGCCAAGCCGCTTGTCTAGCGCCATTAGCATAAAAACAGGGTCTTGGGTCAAGGGCTTGCGCCAGGGCTCTACCTACCTGATTCCGGAAAAATGGAATTTGCCTAAAACCGGGGTAAAGCTGCCTGTTTAAATGGGGCCTGTGAGTAAATTCAGTCTCAAAACCAACGATAGTCGTGTCCATTGTGTGGACAGTGGGGCTTGTGATTCAGTCAAAAACCAGTAACGACATTTGCTTTGAGTGGGACTGGGTCTGGGTTGCCTTGCTCGGATACGGCAAGACGCTGGGGCGCTAGGCGAGCCATTGCAAAGGTATATGGGTGATGGCTTTAAGCGCAGGCGAAACCGATAGCCGAACGTCTGTATTGGGGAGCGATGGTTCGCGAAAGCGGCAGACGGTCAGGCCTGTCTGTTCGGCTGGTACATGAGCGTCAGGATCAGGCGGCTGAATTTGTCATGGAGTCGTGTAGGAGGCGGAACAATAAACAGCTTATGATGCTTGCAGATCTGCTTGTCTTTGTTTCCCCTTGGAATACTTGTTATGTCTGATCCCAGCGGTTTTTCTCGTATCACGTCCACGCCGGAGCTGATTCCATTCAATGGCTATCAGGATGCCGGCCAGGCTTTGGAGCAGCTGCGCCATATTTACGACCGCAACACCGCTTTTTTGCGCGACTCTTTTGCCCAGTGTCTGGAAACTGGATTTCCACGCGGGCAGCGCTTCAGAGCCTGCTACCCTGCCGTGCGTTTGCGCGTCGATACCTATCAGGAAGTGGATAGCCGCCTGTCTTATGGGCATGTGGTCGAGCCCGGCGTGTACATGACCACCATTACCGCTCCTGGCCTCTATCACGATTACTTGCTGGAGCAACTGGAACTGCTGCTGCGCAATCACGGTGTGCAGGTGGAAGTGGGGGAATCCTCCGTGCCTATCCCGCTGCATTTCGCCCTGAATAATGGTGTGCAGTCCACGGTGACAACCGTGCCTGAATCGCCCGGTGACACCTTGCGCGATCACTTCGATGTACCGGATCTGGCGTATATGGACGATGCCATCGTCAACGGTACGTGGGAGCGCGTGCATAACGAACCCTTGCCGCTGGCGCCTTTTACTGCGCCGCGTATCGATTACTCCTTGCATCGTTTGCAGCACTACAGCGCTACTCGTCCCGAGTACTTTCAGAACTTTGTGCTGTTCACCAATTATCAGTTTTATGTGGACGAGTTCTGCCAGTGGGCGCGTGAAGTGCTGCAGGCGGATGATCAAGGCTATATAGATCTGGTGGAGCCGGGCAATATCATCACTCCGGCGGGTGCGAATGCATCGACAACCGGTTCGCCTTTGGCTCGCGCGCCGCAAATGCCCTCGTATCACTTGCGCCGTGCCGATCATTCCGGCATCACCCTGATCAATATCGGCGTGGGGCCATCCAATGCCAAGACCATTACCGACCACGTTGCCGTTCTGCGCCCTGCTGCCTGGCTGATGCTGGGCCATTGCGCCGGTTTGCGTACTACTCAGCGCCTGGGTGATTACGTACTGGCACATGGCTATGTACGTCAGGATCACGTGCTGGACGAGGATTTGCCTACTTGGGTGCCCATCCCTCCTCTGGCGGAAATTCAGGTTGCCCTGGAGCAAGCCGTGGCCGAGGTGGCCGGGCTGTCAGGTTGGGAGCTGAAGCGCATCATGCGCACGGGTACGGTGGCGTCTATTGATAACCGTAATTGGGAATTGCGAGACCACCACGAGCCGGTGCGGCGCTTGTCGCAGTCGCGGGCGATTGCGCTGGACATGGAGTCCGCCACCATTGCTGCCAATGGCTTCCGCTTCCGTGTCCCGTATGGCACCTTGCTGTGCGTGTCGGACAAGCCTTTGCATGGCGAGCTGAAACTGCCGGGTATGGCCAGCGAATTCTATGCACGGCAGGTTGGCCAGCATTTGCATATCGGGATTAGGGCGCTGGAATTGTTGCGTGAGATGCCTAAGGAACGACTGCACTCGCGCAAGCTGCGCAGCTTCCTGGAAACGGCGTTTCAATAAGATATTGCAGGCCTTGTCAGTGCCTCAGCGCCTGGGTGAGCTGTTGGCTCTTAGCACTGACTTACCATTTTTAGTGGTTTGAGAGCAGGCCGGGCTACCAAGTGGAGCACGGCCTCTTGGTTTCTTTGAGGACAGCAGATACTCATATGGTTAAAGCGTTTCAAGATTTTTATGCCGACAACTTCAGCCATTGCTACGGTTGTGGCAAACATAATCCCGACGGGCATCAGCTTAAGAGCTACTGGGACGGCGACGATACCGTGGCCCGCTACACCCCCCAGCCGATTTACAGCGGTGGCGTGCCCAACCATGTATACGGCGGCTTGATTGCTTCCTTGTTGGACTGCCACGGTACTGCTTCTGCGGCAGCCTTCATCTATAGGGATCTGAATATCGAGATGGGCACCAGCGAGGAGCCGATCCGTTGCGTGACAGCCTCCCTGAAAGTGGAGTTTCGGCGTCCCACTCCAATGGGGACAGAGCTGACGGTACAAGGCAAGCTGCGTGAGCTGGATGGACGCAAGGTCTGGGTGGACCTGTCGCTTAGCGCGAATGGCGAAGTTTGTGCGACGGGTGAAATGCTGGCGATACGCTTCAAGGAATAAGCGGGATTTTTTTGGGGCTCAGCGGTCAACGTGCTTTGACACGGTGTCTTGGACTTGCTGATCGCTCAGAAGGAAGCTGGTTTTTGATATTTGTAGGCTGTAAAGAATGCCCTCAGGTTGTGCCGCCGATTTATGGCATTTCTTTCTTCGAGGGTAACCCGGAGGTTGAAAGTATCCCCACGCTGCGCTCGTAGGCTGCTGCTTTCATGAGGTTTGTTTTGTGCAGGGTAGCCAGACAATAAAAAAAGCCGGGCCTGTATGGGCCCGGCTTTCAGTCTTTCAAACCCAGCTAATTAGCGGCTGGCAGCAATTGCGTCGCGTGCCTTCTTCACCAAGTCTTCACCGATGGTCTTGGTCCATTTCTCGACCACGCCTTCGGTTGCCTTGGCAAAGGCAGCGTGCTGCTCAGGCGTCAGGCTGGTGACCTTCACACCGTGGCTTTCGATCTCTTTGAGCAAGGTAGGATCTTCCGCCGTGATGCCGGTACGGGCAATCACGATTTCACGTTTACCAGCTTCAATAGCGGCTTCACGCACGATCTTCTGGTCTTCCTCGCTCCAGGATTTCCACACGTCGCGGTTCACCACAAACACCAGTGGGTCAGACACGTAGTTCCACAGGGTCAGGTACTGCTGCTGCACGTCGTACAGCTTGGCACCGGCGTAAATGGACAGGGGGTTTTCCTGGCCGTCTACAGCCTTATTAGCCAGTGCGGGTTGTGCATCTGCCCAGCTCATTTGCGTGGGGTTGGCACCCAGGGCGCTGAAGGTGTCCATGTACAGCGGCGAACCGACCACGCGCAGTTTCAGGCCCTTCATGTCTTCAGGCTTGGTCACTTCGTGCTTGGAGTTGCTGAGCTGACGGAAACCGTTTTCACCCCAGGCCAGAGGCACCACACCGGCTTTCTCGATGTAGCCAAACAGGTCCTTGCCCACTTCGCCGTTGATCAGGGCGTCGGTGGCTTTGGCATCCGGTTGCAGGAATGGCAGGGAGAACAGGTTCAGCTGCTTGATCTGGGGGGACCAGTTGATGGTCGAGCCCACGGCCATATCAATCATGCCTTGGCGAATGGCGGTGAACTCGCGTGTCTGGTCACCTTGTACCAGCGAGGTGCCGGGGTAGATCTTGATATTGATGCGGCCATCGGTACGCTCGCGCACCAGGTCGGACCAGATCACCGCCCCTTGGCCCCAAGGGAAAGTGGTACCCACCACGATGGACAGCTTGTACTCGGATTTGTAGGCGGCTTGGGCAGCGGGAACCACGGCCAGGGTGGCGGCTGTACATGCCAGAGTGGCCAGAATGTGACGTAATTTCATGGGTCAGGTCTCCCTTTCTATGAGTTGTGTTTCAGTCTTGTGGTTTTAGTTAAAGCCCAGGTAGCGTGGCAGCCACAGGGCAATCTCGGGTTCTGCGATAACGAGCAGCATGGTCGAGCCCATGCCCAGCAGCAGCCAGCCTACCCAACGCAGGGTGCTTTCCATGGGGACGCCCGCGATACGGCAGGCGACCATCAGGTTGACGGCGACTGGCGGAGTGAACTGGCCCAGAGCCACGTTCAAGGTCAGCAGGACCCCGAACCAGACGGGGTGCCAGCCAAAGTTGTAGGCAATCGGCATGAATAGCGGCACGAAGATCAGGAAGATCGAAATGCCATCCAGGAACATGCCCAGCACAATCAGCATGACAATCATCAGCGCCAGAATGCCGTATTCGCCCAGACCGGAATTGATGATGGCATTGGTGACGGGGTCAATAATGCTCAGGGTGGACAGCGCCCAGGCAAAAATACCGGCCAGTGCCACAACCATCATGATGACGGCTGATAGTTCGGCGGCTTCCCGCAGGATCAAGAAAAGATCGCGGAACTTGATGGTGCGATGGATGACCATGCCCACGAACAGGCCGTAGAACACGGCCACTACAGCGGCCTCAGTAGGGGTGAACAGGCCCAGGCGCATCCCGCCCAGAATGATGACAGGCGCAATCAGGCCCCAGGCGGCTTCTCGCAGGCTGCGCCAGAATGGTGGACGTGGCAGCTCGGCCTCGGCCAATCCCAGCTTGTGACGGCGCGATAGCCAGATGGCCGGAATAATCAGGCCAATCCCCGCCAGAATGCCGGGGAACATACCGGCCGCAAACAGCGCAGGTACGGAGGCCTCGGGCACCAGCACCGAGTAAATAATGAAGGCGATGGAGGGGGGAATCAGAATGTCGGTGGCTGCACCCGCGCCCACAATACTGGCCGCAAAAGGACCGGGATAGCCCGCACGTTTCATCGCGCCGATCATGACCGCGCCCACGGCGGCCGCGCAGGCCGGGCCGGAACCGGAAATGCCACCCAGGAACATGGCCACGCCGATGGCAACGACGGGCAGCATGCCAGGGCCGCGGCCAACCAGCGCGACCGCAAAGTTCACCAGACGGCTGGCTACGCCCGATCGGTCAAAAATGGAACCCACCAACACGAACATGGGAATGGCCAGCAAAGGGTATTTGGCCAGACCGGCATAAAAGCTTTGCGGCACGGCCATCAGGCCAAACCAGTGCGTATCCAGGTTGGACATCAAAATCGCAAAGGCACCACCTATACCCAGGGACACGCCCACCGGCACGCCCACCAGCATCAGGCCGATGAAGATGACAAACAGCAAGGTTGCAATCATGATTTAGCCTGCCAACGACGCACCCACATGCCCAGCAAACGCAGGCTCAGGGTAGTAGACAGGATGGGCAGCCACATGCTGTACCACCAGGTCGGGACACCAATGGAGGGCGAGGTATCGCCCCACTCGAACTCGTCCAGGGCCATGCGGCCGGACAGAATGGCCATGCCGACAAAGAACAGCAGGCTCATGCCAATGCCAAACAGGGCCAGGCGGCGTTGACGACGCACCGTGCCCGCATCGGCAAAGACTTCAATACGAATGTGCAAGTGGCGCACACAGGCGCTGGCACCGGCATTCATGGTCAGGACCACCAGCAGGAAGATGGAGATTTCCTCGGTCCAGGCAAAGGAGCTATCGGTCAGATAGCGCACAAACACGTTGGCAAAGGTAATTAAAGCCAGGGCCGCCATGATCAGGACCGAAGCCCAGTCCTCTATTTGCAAAGGAATACGCAGGCCGGATTCGGCGGGCGAGGCGGCGTGATTATCAGGTGTATCTGTAGAACTTGAATCCATGAGGTCTGTCAGATTTGGCAATAAAGCTACATGCTAGCGGTCAAAGACGGGGCTGGCAGTGAGTAATTTCCCCCGGTGCAATAGCACCCGCGGGCCATCATTGGCCTGGGGAGAGACGATAGGGATGGGGGCGAGGGCACACGCAATATGGGGGTTGGTGCTTCGCCTAGCTGATGAGGTCTGAAACCTGGCCCGGCACGACAGATGGGCCTGTGTGTGGCGCTCTGAGAGGCCCGACAGGGGTGTTGCCGGGCTTGCTGTGCGGGTGATTAGCAAGGGTGCAGGCTGCCGGTGAGGCAGCCTGGGCTAATGCAAGCTGGGGGACAGCTTACTCTTTTTTACGGTCCTTTTTCCCTTTTTTGCCTTCTTTGTCCTTTTTGGAAGGCTTTTTGTCTTTATTTTTATCCTTGTTTTTGGCTTTTTCTTTTTTCTTCTTTTTGCTCTTCTTATCCTTTTTGCCTTTCGCGCTTGAGGATTCTTTATCGCTATCCGCGTCCTCATCTTTATCCTGATCGGACTCGCCCTTTTCTGCTTGCTTAATGGCAGTGGCCTTCAGATCAGCGGCTTTTTGTTTGGATGAAACCGGCGTTTTGCGGGCCTGTTCCATTTCCGCATCCAATTCTGCGGCCACTTCGCGTAGCTCGTCGGCAACAGCCTGGGAGCGATCTGATTGCAGGGCAATCATGGTGCCACGGCACTGGGGAGCGCCACACAGGCAGCGGTAGTTCTGCTTGAGCTCCTCGGTAATTTCATCGTCGATGACCAGCGAGTAGTCATACAAAAGCTCTTCCCCGGCGGGAATATCGCGCATGGCCACAATAAAGACACGCGAGCCATCGGCGTTCTCGTGACCTTCACAGTTGGGGGCGCAAGAGTGGTTGATCCAGCGTGAATCATTGCCTCCCTGACCACCGTCCACGATTTTGCCATTGCTCAGTGCAAAGAAAAAAGTGTGGAAAGGCTCATCCGGATTGACGGGGAACAAGGCATCGGCCTGTTCCGGCGTAAGCCGCTTGCCAGCATATTGCAGGATGCGTGTTCCGGCTGGAATATCGCGTAGCGCAAAGACGCCGTTGCCATGCAGTTTGGATGGTTTAACGACGTGCCAGGGTTGGCGTTGAGTGACCATGGGGAATCAGCCTGTAAAAGGGGATAAACTGGACGGCGATCTCTATCTTACAAAACATGCAGGGCTACGCAACCATGTCACTTGAAACGACCGCCCACAACGGCGCGCAAATCTTGCTCGAAACCTTGATCGCTCAGGGTGTAGATACCATTTTTGGTTATCCTGGCGGAGCGGTGTTACCGCTCTATGATGCTCTTCATGCCCAACCGCGAATTCGTCATATTTTGGTTCGTCACGAGCAAGCTGCCGTACATGCGGCCGAAGGCTATGCCCGCAGCACCGGCAAACCTGGCGTGGTGCTGGTGACATCAGGCCCCGGTATGGCCAATACCACCTCCGGTTTGCTCGATGCCTTGTGTGATTCTATTCCTGTCCTGTGTATTAGTGGTCAAGTAGCGACCACCGCAATTGGTACCGCCGCTTTCCAGGAGTGCGATGCGATTGGCATTTCCCGCCCTGTGACCAAGTGGAATGCCCAGGTTCGTCGTATTGAAGACGTGGCCTCCCTGACGGCCAAGGCCTTGCGCCTGTGTACCCAGGGTCGCCCCGGTCCGGTGCTGCTGGACTTCCCCAAAGATATTCAGATCGCCACCCTGCCCGCTGCCAGCAGCGATGCGCCGGCCCAGGACGAGGCTGACAGCCTCTTGGCTCCTGCCGCTCCGGCCTCTGCCCAGGAAGCGGCGATTAAACGCGCCGCCGCCATGATTGCGCACGCTCGCCGCCCCGTGTTTTACGGTGGTGGTGGCCTGATCAACTCCGGGGCCGATGCCAGCCACGCCTTCACCAGCCTGGTTCAGGAAACTGGTGCACCTTGCACACTGACCTTGATGGGCCTGGGTGCCTACCCTGCACGTGATGAGCAGTTCGTGGGCATGTTGGGCATGCACGGCACGCTGGAAGCCAACTTGGCCATGCACCATGCGGATCTGATTATCTGTGTGGGCGCTCGCTTCGACGACCGCATTACCGGCCGTCTGTCCGATTTCTGCCCCCATGCCAGCAAGATTCATATTGATATCGACCCCGGTTCCATCGACAAGGTGGTGCGTGCTGATGTGGCTTTGGTGGGCGACTGTTATCCCCTGCTGCGTGCCTTGCGCAAAGAGCTGTCGCATCACGAATTGCCTGAAGGTCGCTTGAATGACTGGTGGCAGCGTATTGGTGTGTGGCGTGCACAAGAGTGCTTGAAAGTGACGCCACATAACGACGCTATCTTGCCGCAGCACTTGCTGCAACGTCTGGACGCGCATCTGGAAGGCCGTGATGCCATCGTCTCTACCGATGTGGGCCAGCACCAGATGTGGGCTGCGCAGTACATCAAGTTTGATCGTCCTCGCCGTTGGCTGACTTCGGGTGGAGCCGGCACCATGGGTTACGGCGTACCTGCTGCGTTTGGGGCGCAGATTGCGCATCCGGACAAGCTGGTGGTGTGTGTCAGTGGTGACGCGTCGGTACTGATGAATATTCAGGAACTGGCCAGCGCTGTGCAGCACCGCACGCCGATCAAGGTGATTCTGTGCAATAACCGCCACATGGGCATGGTGCGCCAGTGGCAAGAGCTGATTCACGATGGTCGTTACAGCCACAGCTATAACGAAGCCATGCCCGATTTTGTGGCCTTGTCGCGCGCCTTTGGTTGGGAAGCCGAACGCGTGGAGCATCCCGATCAGCTGGATGCGGCGCTGGAGCGTTGTCTGGCCCACGATGGCCCGTTCTTTCTGAACGTGGAAGTGCTGGCGCTGGAAAACTGTTTCCCCATGATGCCAGCGGGCTATGGCCATCAACAGGTCATGTTGTCCGAAGATAACTGGTACGTAGAAGAATAAGGTGCCCGGCTGGGACACAGGCGTAAAAACCCCTATGTCCCAGCCCGAGCACTACGCATTAAATACACTGATCCATTCAGACAGGAGGGGCATGCATGATGTACCGTCACATGAAGAACCGTCTTTTGGCCGCAGGTTTGATGCTGGGCTTGGGCCTGGCGGCGGGAGCGGCCACGGCCCAGACTTCCTTGAAGCTGGCTTACGCTTTGTCCACCAGCTCTCACTATGGTGCGGGTGCAAAAGCCTTTGCCAGTGCCTTGGAAAAGGACGGCAACTACACCATCGAGGCCTTTCCCAACAGCGCCTTGGGCGGCGAGCGCGAAGTTATTGAAGGCTTGCAACTGGGCACGATTGATCTGGCGATTGTGTCTACCGGCGCAACCCTGAACTTTGTGCCCAAGACTGGCGTGTTCGATATTCCTTTCCTGTTCCGCGACCTGCAACATGCCCGCCATGTACTTGATGGCAAGATCGGTCAGGACATGCTGGCTGAATTTCCCAAACGCGGAATTGTGGCGCTGGCCTGGGGCGAGCAAGGTTTCCGTCACCTGACCAATAATGTGCGTCCTGTCACCACCCCAGCTGATGCCAAGGGCCTGAAGATACGCACCACAGAGAACCCCATTCATATTGCCGCTTTCCGTGAAATCGGTATTCTGGCTACGCCTATGGCCTGGCCGGAAGTGGCGACCGCCCTGCAACAAGGCACCATCGACGGCCAGGAAAATCCCTTGTCCGTGATTGTGTCGGCCAAGCTGCCGCAGCTGCAAAAGTACCTGTCGCTGACGGCTCACGTGTATGGCCCGGCCTTGGTGCTGATGTCTCCGGCGGTGTATGACGGCCTGTCCGATCAGGACAAGCAGTTGATGAAAGATGCCGGCGTAACGGCTGCCCAGGCCATGCGTGACTACGTGGACGATATCGAGAAAACCGGCGTGGATGCCGTCAAGGCTGAAGGCATGCAGGTCAATACCGTTGACCATGCGGCGTTTGCCAAAGCGGTGGAGCCTGTCTATCCCCAGTACTACAAACAGTTCGGCCAGGAACTGGTCGAATCTATCCGTCAGACTCAGTAAACGGCATTCATCATGAAAGCTCTGTTGTCCGTTCTGGATAAGGGCCTGTTTCGTCTGGTGTCCTGGGTGACGCAGTTGCTGCTGCTCTCGGCAGTGGCGGCTGCGTTCTATCAAGTGATCGCTCGTTTCGTGCTCCAGTCGCCCGCCGACTGGAGCGAGGCCTGGTCACGTGCCGCTCTGATCTGGACAGTCATGCTGGGCCTGTGTCTGGCCTTGCGTCAGGGTGCCATGCTAAGCGTGGATGTGCTGCGGCTCTGGGTCGGAAAGCGGACGCAGCATTGGCTGGATGTGGCCGTGCTGATTACGTGTCTGGCTTTCTTCGGCCTGTTGACCTGGGTCGGCATTCAAATGACCTGGCGGGTGCGGTTTCAGACCATGCCTAGTCTGGAGTGGTCCATTTCCTGGGTGTATATCGCGATCCCGATTGGTGCCGTGCTGGCCATTTTGGGCCTGTTGGCCCGTTGGCTGGAGAAACCAGCGCCTGCTGTGGTCGATAACACGCAGCTCTAATTCAAGACCTGATTCCGTGCCTGTAAAGCACCACCGAACTCTCGATGCCCTACGGGCATCTGTTTAGACCGGAGACCGTATCGTGTCCCAGATCATGCTTGTGTCCATGCTGCTGTTTTTTGTATTGACGGTGCCCGTGGCGATTGCCGTGGGGCTGGCCAATATGGCGGGAGTAGCCTGGGAGGGGCGCATGACTTTTCTGGTCATCGCCCAGCAGTTGTATGCAGCTCTGGACAAGTACCCCCTGGTGGCGGTGCCCTTCTTCATTCTGGCAGGCAACCTGATGGAGTCGGGCGGCATGTCCAACCGTATGGTGGAGTTTGCCAAAAGCCTGGTGGGTGGTGTTCAAGGGGGCCTGGCTTGTAGCTGTGTGCTGACCTGCATGATTTTTGCGGCAGTGGCCGGTTCCAGTGTGGCAACCACTTTTGCTGTCGGGGCAATTCTTATCCCTGCCATGGTCCGGCATGGCTACCCGGCACCGTTCGCGGCATCCTTGCAGGCCTCAGCGGCGGAGTTGGGGGTGATCATCCCGCCGTCCATTCCCATGATTCTGTTTGCCGTATCCACGGACACGTCGGTAGGCGAGCTGTTCGTTGCGGGTATTGGCCCTGGCTTGTTGATCGGCGGCGCCTTGATGATTTATGTGTGGCTGTATGCACGCCGCCATGGTCTGGGTTTGCAGGACGGTGTGGGTCGTTTGGGTGTCTGGACGGCGTTCCGTCAGGCGTGGCTGGCCTTGTTGATGCCGGTGATTATTCTCGGCGGGATTTACGGGGGTATTTTCACGCCTACCGAGGCTTCGGCGGTGGCGGTAGTCTATGCCTTGATCGTGAGCATGTTTGTCTACAGCAGCGTTAAATGGGGCGACCTGTCCAAGGTGCTGCATCGTTCCGTGGTGTCCACGGCGGTCATCATGTTCATCATCGCCAATGCGGGTGTGTTTGGCTTCCTGCTCAATCGCACCGGCATTCCGGCTGCCATGGGGATCTGGTTGGGGGAATTGTTCAGTAGCCCCATGATGTTTTTGCTGGGTGTGAACGCGGCCTTGTTTGTGGTGGGCATGTTTGTCGAGACCTCGGCCTCGATTGTGGTGTTGGCTCCGCTCTTGCTGCCGGTAGCCATGCAGTTCGGCATTGATCCGGCGCACTTCGGCATCATCATGGTGGTCAATCTGGCCTTGGGGATGGTGACACCGCCCTTTGGCGTGAATCTGTTTGCCGCCTGTTCAGTGGCCGGGATTTCTTTGGAAAAACTGATACGTCCACTGCTGCCTTTTGTCGTCGTCATCTTGGCTTGCTTGATGCTGATCAGCTATGTGCCAGAAGTCAGTTTGTGGGCGCGAGACCTGGTGTACCGTTGATGAATCGTCTGCTTTCCTGAGCGCTGTTCATGAGCTATTTCCTCCTGTTGTTGGTTCACCTTCTGGCTGCGATTTTTTTTATCGGTACTGTGTTTTTCGAGGTGCTGATGTTGTCGCCTTTGGCGCGTCAGGTTTCCCGGCCATCGATGCGGGAGTTCGAGTATGCCCTGGGGCGGCGGGCGCGTCGCATCATGCCTTGGGTTTTGTTATTGCTCTACGGTGCGGGCTTGAGTCTGGCCTGGCAGCATCGGGCCTTGTTTGAGGTTGGTGGCGCTCGTGCCTGGATACTGGGTGTAAAGATCACCCTGGCGCTAAGCGTATTTGGGCACTTTCTATCTGTAATGGTGATGAGCCGACGCAAGACCATGACAGCGCGGCGATCACGGATTATTCACCTTAGTGTTTTTGCACACGTGCTGCTGATTGTGGTGCTTGCCAAGGCTTTGTTTTATTTGCCGCTGTAGTTGCGGTTTTGATGCTGCTGCATTGTTGTTTAGAAGGGTTTTGGCTTCAGACTAGTGCTTGGGATGGAGCTTGGCATAGGAGAGGTGATTAAAAGCCAGGCTCGAGTCCGTGGGGCGCTGGGGGTGGGCTGAGCACTTGCCGGTGCTGCGCACCGGTGCCCTAGTCAGGAGATAGCGCAGGGCGCATCCTGAACTCGCACGATGGTTTGTCCACCGGACAAACCATAAGCGTCGTGCTCAAACAGCAGGATGCTTGTACCCCTGCGCTATCTCCTGCCCGCGGCAAGTACTCTGACCCGCCCACCCCCAGAGCCCCACGGCCTCGAGCCTTCACACCGTTTTAATACCTCGGCCTTGCAACACTGTTTCGGTTGGGTTTGCATTGGCTGTGGCTGCGTGCAGGGTGCTGCGTGCTATGCACTATGTGTTGTTGTTGTTGTTGTTGTTGTTGTTGTTGTTGTTGTTGTTGTTGTTGTTGTTGTTTACTTTTCGATGCTTATGTTTGGTTAGCAGCCTATGTTTCGGTCGTTTCTTTATGTCATGTCCAGGGGCATACATAAGTATTTGGGTGGAATTGAGGTCATAAGGGTAAGAAGCCTTACAGCTTCTGGGCAAAGAACTATTGTGAGCCGTTCAGGGACCGGGTTTGGGTCTCGGGGCGGTTCAGAGTACTTGCCGCAGGCGAGTGCGGGATCCGGGATGCAAGCGCCCTGCTGTTTGAGCCCGGCGTTTGTGGTTTGTCCGGGGGACAAACCACCGGGCGAGTTCAGGGCGCGCCCGGAGCCTGTGCTCGACAAGGGAACCGGTGCGCAGCACCGGCAAGTGCTCAGCCCGGAGACCCAAACCCGGTCCCTGAATGGCGTTTTCACAGAGACTCTCTTCCCCAGCCTGCAAGCCCTACACGACTACCCATAAAAAAAGGTCCCCCCAAAAAAGGGAGGCCATTCCTTCAAACAAGCCGAGCTTTTTACTCCGCCTTGCTGGCCGTCTTTTTAGCAGCTGTTTTTTTAGCTGCCGTCTTCTTGGCCGCCGTCTTCTTCACTGCTGTCTTTTTAGCCGCTGCTTTAGTGGCCGTTTTCTTGGCGGCTGTTTTGCGACCTGGCTTCTCTGGACGAGGTTCGAACTCAAAGCCGATCTTGCCGTCTGCCTGACGCACCAGGAAGGCCTTGAACTTGCGGTTGGTACGCGAGGACACGAAACCATCCAGCAGGTCTGTCTTGCCTTCGCCCAACAGCTTGGCCATCTGTTCGCGGGTAATTTCCTGCTGCAAGATCACCTTGCCGCTACGGAAGTCGCAGCTCTTGGATGGGCCGACCGACTTCTCGCACAAGTAACGCAAGCCGTGCTCAAAGACCGGGGACTGGCACTTGGGGCAGGGGCCGACCGGGGTCTGGCCGCTGAAATCCAGGGCTTCGTCATCATCGTCGTCGTTCTGGCCGAAGTCGAACTCCAGCTTGTACTCGTCGGTAATGCGTAAAAGTGCCGCAAAGGGACGACCCATCTTGCTGATGAAACCGGGCAGTGGGCCCAGTTCTTTCTTGGCCAACAGCTCTTCAACTTCAGGCAGCTCAAAGGTGCGACCACCGGGGTGCTTGCCGATAGAGAAATCGCAAGCCGTGCAGGCATAACGACGGTAATTTTCTTTGACCACGCCACCACATTTAGGGCATGGCGTCTGCAAGGTCGCGTAATCACCCGGAACCGTGTCGCGCTCATATTCTTTCGCGCGCTTGACGATAACTTGCGTCATCTGCGCGATTTCACGCATGAACACGTCGCGGTCCAGCTGACGTTGCTCGATCTGCTTGAGCTGGTGTTCCCACTCGCCAGTCAGTTCGGGCGATGTCAGTTCGCTAACACCCAGGCCGGACAGCAAAGTCATCAGCTGACGTGCCTTGGCGCTAGGCACCAGTTCGCGGCCTTCACGACGCAAGTAGGCTTCGTTCAGCAGACCTTCAATAATGGCAGCACGGGTGGCTGGTGTACCCAGACCGCGCTCGGACATGGCTTCGCGCAAGGCTTCATCATCTACCAGCTTGCCGGCGCTTTCCATGGCCGACAGCAGGGTCGCTTCCGTAAAGCGTGCAGGTGGCTTGGTAGCCAGGGCCTTGGTGTTCACGTCTTCAGTGCGAACCTTCTCGCCGTCAGCAACCGGCACCAGGGACGCATCTTCACCTTGGGCATCGCGGCCGTAAATAGCCAACCAGCCCGGTTTGACCAGCACTTTGCCTTCCGTCTTGAAGTGGTGACCGGACACCTGCGTAATACGCGTGGTGACGCGGAATTCTGCAGCCGGGAAGAACACGGCCAGGAAGCGACGGCTGATCAGCTCGTAAATCTTGTGTTCGGCATCGCTCAGCTCCCGAGGCACCTGCAAGGTGGGGATGATGGCAAAGTGATCCGAAACCTTCTTGTTGTCGAAAATCCGACGGTTGGGCTTGACCCATTTCTGCTCGACCACTTCCTGCGCAAACGGTTGCACTGAAGCGCTGGCAGGCGTGCCGCTGTCAGCCAGCGCACGCATGGTTTCTTGCACCGTACTTATATAGTCTTCAGGCAGATAGCGCGAATCGGTACGGGGGTAAGTCAGCGCCTTGTGGCGTTCGTATAGCGTCTGCGCCAAGGACAAGGTGGTCTTGGCAGAGAAGCCGAAGCGCGAGTTGGCTTCGCGTTGCAGCGAGGTCAAATCAAACAAGGCGGGCGACATCTGCGTGCTGGGCTTGGATTCCTCGGTGACTACGCCGGGTTGCTCGCGGCACGCGGCCACAATGGTTTGGGCAGCCGTCAGGGACCACAGACGCGAGTCTTTTTTCTCGGGGTCATGCTCGTCTTTGACGAACTTGGGATCGAACCAGCGGCCGGTGTACAGGCCTGCAGCGGCAATAAAGTCCGCATGTACTTCCCAGTAATCGCGCGACACAAACTGGCGAATGCGGTTCTCGCGCTCGTTCACGATAGCCAGCGTGGGGGTTTGCACACGGCCCACGGGGGTCTTGAAAAAACCGCCATCCTTGCTATTGAAAGCCGTCATGGCACGCGTGCCATTAATGCCCACCAGCCAGTCCGCTTCAGCGCGCGAACGGGCCGCCGCTTCCAGCGGTTTCATGTCTTCATCGTCGCGCAGGTTTTCAAATGCTTCACGGATCGCCGATTGTGTCATCGAACGTAACCAAAGCCTTTGCACCGGTTTTTTCGCGCCGGCGTACTGCATAATGTAGCGAAAAATCAGCTCACCCTCGCGCCCCGCGTCACAGGCATTAATAACAGCGGTGACATCTTTTCGTTTGATCAGCTTGACCAGCAGTTTCAAGCGCTCAGTCGATTTCTTGTCAGTCGGGTTGAGCTCAAACTGAGGGGGAATAACAGGTAGATGTGTGAAGCTCCACTTGCCGCGGACCGGATCATTAGGGGCCACCAGGCCCAGCAGATGGCCGATGCTGGAGGCCAGCACATAGCGATCGCTTTCGAAATAATCACCTTCTCGAGTGAAACCGCCCAATGCCCGCGAGATATCTACGGCGACTGAAGGTTTCTCGGCAATGATTAGTGTTTTATCCATATGATTCCAGTGACAGCAACTGCGCTGCAATGCGCGAAATGATACGAGGTGCTTATCCCTCTATGCAAGTTATGAGACCTGACAAGACTAACGTATGGCCCACAGACTGGCGAGTGTTTCTGACAAAACTGGCCTGGGGTTTGGCCGTTTTGCTGCTCGCTAGTGGTCTGGTGACCTGGATTGCGGCCAATTGGGAAAACTGGGGGCACGTAGCCAAATTTGCCCTGGCTCAAGGCGCCGTGCTGGTTTCTGCAGGGCTGGCCTTGCTGTTTCGCCGACGTTCCGGTGGCTGGGGTCATGATCTGGGAGTGCCTGCTGCGTTGACCGGCCTGGCCGCCGTGGCCACGGGCGGTTTGCTGGCGCTGATTGGCCAGACTTATCAGACTGGCGCAGACCCTTGGCAGCTTTTCGCATTGTGGACTGTGCTGATCATACCTTGGGTATTCACAGTGCGCAGTGTCTTTCTGTCGGTGCTGTGGCTGGTACTGATCAATACCGCCTTGTACTTGTGGATTGATGTTGCCCGCTTGGGCTGGTTCGGGCGCAGTTACATCTCGCAGACCTTGCTAGCTTTGGCAGTCAATGCGCTGTTGTTGCTGGCCGCCGAAACCATCTGGCGTGCGCGTCATGACCCGTGGCGCATCGTGCCGCGTGTGGCAGCAATTGCGGTGGGTTTTTTCATCGGTGCCCAGGTCATGGAAGGCAACTTCCTGCTGGGACTGGTCCTGTTCCTGGTGCTGTACGGTATTTATCACTATCGCCGCCCGGATTTGCTGATCATGTCCTTGGCCTCGTTCGGTGCGTATGGCTCCTTGAGCATGCTGATTATCGAGTATGCAAGCGATGCGTTTTTGCTGATCGTGGTGGTGATTGTGGGCCTGGGCCTGGGCTTGCTCCGCTTCCTGCAGCAACAGGTCGTCCATTGGCGACGGACTCATGGTGGCGAGGCGGCCGCAACTCAAGCACCAGTGAACGCAGCAATGGCAACAAGTCCTGCCGCCTCAACAGCAGAGACCCTGGCCCACGCACAGGCTAGTGTTCAAGCTGACGCTCAGGATAGTGACGAGCATCACCCCTGGTATCTGCGCGTGATCAAGCTGTTCCTCTACCTGCTGTTACCGCTGATTATTCTGCTGTACTTGGCTGTTTCTCTGGATTTGAGTCTGGAAGCGCTAGGTGTACTGGGCGGCATCATGGCTCTGGTGTCCCCCGTGCTGTTTGGCAAGGCTCACACAGTACCCAGCCGGGATCTGGTCGGCGGCTGGGTTGCGTGTGCGCTACTCTTGCTGAGCGTGCCGCTTGTGGACATGCGCTACCCCTGGCCACCTGAGGCCAGCGCCATGATAGCCGTCGTGATCAGCACCTTGCTGTACAGACTTGCCAAAGGCCAGTTCGTATTGCGCATGTTGCTAGTGATTTGGGCACTGGCCGCGATCGAGTTTCTGGTGATCGAGCGCTTGTTTGATCGCTGGACCATGATGCCTTATTGGGTGCTGGAAATGCCCGCGGCATTCATGTTCTTTGCCGCCTTGTTGCTGGGGCATTTCTATCTGCGTGGTGAGCGCAAGCCGCATTTCTGGCTGCCCTTGTTCTGGTCCTTGCTGCTCGCTTCCCAGATTCATCTTGTTTCGGCGGGCACGCTGTTTTATTCCATGCCCTTCTGGGACGAGTCGCGGCCGTACCTGACCGTAGCTGGCTTTCTGCTGGCCATGGCTCCTTTGGCGATACTGGCGTTTTATTGGCGCGGCTGGCGTGACCAGCCCCTGGTTTATGGCATTGCCTTGCTGGGGATGGCCGCTTTGTGCGCGGTCTGGACACCCTATCCGCCAGTGGCCCTGGCCTTGAGCTGGGTTCTGGTGGCTTATGCCTGGCGTTATCTCAGCTTGTTGGCGGTGGCCGTGGCAATGGGCCTGTTCTGCCTCTGGCGTCTGTATTACATCCTGAATATCAGCTTGCTGGACAAGGCTGAACTGTTGCTGGCAACCGGAGTGGGATGTCTGGTCTTTGCCTATTTGGGTCAGTTGAGTCGCAAGAAGAAAGGGGCGGTAGTAGCGCCGCAGGAGACGCCCAAGGGTATTGTTGCCAGCGTTCTGCTGGGGACTGTGCTGGTGCTGGGTGTGGCCAACGTGGCCATCGTGCAAAAAGAACGTATCTTGAGCGATGGTCAGACGGTCTTGCTGGAGCTGGCTCCGGTGGATCCCCGTTCGCTGATGCAGGGCGACTATATGTCCTTGAACTTTGCCCTGTCGCAGAACTTGTCTGCCCTGTCCTGGGGCTTGCCCAAGGATGCGCTTGCCAAGATGGACGCTCAGCAATGGGTTGTTGTGGCGGTGCAGCTGGATGAGAACAAGGTGGCGCAGCTCAAGGGTGTTTATCTGGAGCAGGACGGCCAGGAGCGTCTGTGGAGCGAAGAAGGCCCTGTGGCTGAACCTTCCGATGTGATGCGCTTGCGCATGCGTCGTCACCGCAGTAACTGGACGCCTGGAACAGATGCCTGGTTCTTCGCGGAAGGCTCGGCAGATCGCTTCGATGCCGCCCGTTATGGCGAGTTTGCGGTGGTCGAGGGTGGTCAAAGCCTGCTGCGCGCGATGCTGGACAAGGACAGAAAGGAAATCAAGTGAGCCTGAGCTGAACAACTGCGCTCAATAGCCTGGAGCCGGATTGCCTCTAATAAAGACAATCCGGCTTTTTTGTGTCTGGGGTTTGTTTCGCTAGAGGCAGCCAAGCCAGAGCCAGTCAGCAGCAAGCCCAATCAAAAAGGCCCGAATCAGATGTGGCGTCGGATTCGGGCCTTGGTTTTTTGTGTTGAAGGACCCTCTTTATCGGGGCCGTTTCCTGAACAAAAAATAGGTTCCTGTGTATCAGCTTAGTGGGACTGACGGGTGGAGTCGTCGCTGAGCAGCTCTTCAAAGATCAGGTGATCGATTTCGGCTTCGTGGCTCCACAAAACCATCAGGGCGACAATTTTTATTTTGTCCAACGAGACCGGGCTTTCGTCCACCGTCATGGCGCTTTCAATCAGGATTTCGCGCAGGTGGGCGGTAAGAGCGCCGGAATTTTGCAAAAAGGTGATGAAACCCATGGCATCAGCGCCCAGCACATGTTGTTCGTGCTCAGAAAAAATACGCTGACTGTTGGGACTGAGTTGAGCCGTAGGCTGGCACTGCTGCGAGGTCTCGCCCAGTGCATGTAACCAGCCCAGTGCGTCGTTGATGTCCTCGTCTTCAAAGCCAATAGCCGCCAGCTTGTGGGCCAGAACCTCCGCCTTGGGACAGGACTGGGGGTTGTAATACGTCTCGAATAGATAAACCAGGATATCAAACATGGGTATAAGGTTGCCGTCCTAAGTGATTAAAAAAACTGCGTGATTTCGGTAACCAGTGACCAAACTTTACGCTGATTTGCGGTAGGGGGCAAATGGGGTGTTCAGGGGATGGATGGGTCTTGCCTTGCGCATCCAGACTGCTTTTTGCCTGGGTCTGCTCTGGCAGACGCCCTTTGCGGCGGGGCGTCTTTATGATTGAAACATAAATCGATTGTTGGGGCAGAAACTGTCGTTTATTTGAAACCACTGCAAGTGGGACCGCAGCGGTTGAAAGGCCACTAAACTAGCTGGCATCCGCATCCGCATCCGCATCCGCATCCGCATCCGCATCCGCATCCGCATCCGCATCCGCATCCGCATCCGCATCCGCATCCGCATCCGCATCCGCATCCGCATCTAGCCTCGGCTCGTGGCTTAGTTGTTCGGGCTTGGCTTCGCAGGCAGCGGGAAGCGTTGCGCCCAAGCGCTGATGGCCTGGCTCCAGAACTCGTTCAAGCTGTTTGCAGCCATGGGAGCAAAACCCAGAAAGGTCCAAACCCGTTGTAGCGTTTCCAGAGGGTGCTCCAGGTCAAAGGCCGGGGCATGATTCTGTTTGGAGAGCTTGCGGCCTTGCTCATCACAGGCCAGCGGCACGTGCAACGTGCGCGGGACAGGCAGGCCCAGGACTTTTTGCAGTACGCGCTGGCGGGCTGTGGAGCTGAGCAAGTCTGCGCCGCGTACAACATCAGTGATCTGGCTGTCCGCATCATCAATGACCACGACAAACTGGTAAGCCCAGAGCTTGTCGGCGCGCTTAAGAATGTAGTCCCCGACTTCTTTGGCTACGTCCTGTTGCTGCGGCCCGGCCCAGCGATCGGTGAAGTGTTCCACCCCTTCCGAGACACGTAGCCGCCATGCACGGATGGTACGGTCTGCCGGGATGCCGTGGCGGCAGGTGCCTGCATAGGGATATTCATGCGAATCCGGGGCAACCGGCATGGAAGCCGCCAGAATTTCCTGACGGGTGCAGGTGCAGCCGTAGACCAGATCTCGCTCGCGCAGGCCATCAAACACTTCCTGGTAGCGTGCCAGCCGCTGGCTTTGCCAAATCACCTCGCCATCCCAATGCATGCCCAGGCCTTGCAACTGCTTCATGATGATCTGGTCAGCCCCTGCGACCACGCGTGGCGTGTCTATATCTTCAATGCGCAGTAACCAGCGCCCGTTCTGGGCGCGTGCATCCAGGTAGCTGGCCATGGCAGCAACCAGTGAACCCTCGTGCAAGGGACCACTGGGACTAGGCGCAAAGCGACCACAGTAAGGGGTAAGAGGCTGGGCGGTCATGAGTCGTTCTTAACGGCAAGAGCCCCTGGGTGGGGGCTCTTGTTTGTGCGACTTTACGCCTATTTTCCCAGCCCGGCAATGCGTTTTACACGGGCTGGAAGGGAGGGGTTTCAGCTCTCCATGGTGACCAGTTCTGCACCTTCAGGCACTTGATCGCCCACCGCAAAGAACAGCTCGGCCACGGTGCCGTCTGCCGGTGCCTGAATGGAGTGTTCCATTTTCATGGCTTCCATGACCAGCAGCACATCGCCCTGTTTGACGCTGTCACCTGCGCCCACATTCAAGGCAATGATCTTGCCCGGCATGGGAGCGGTCAGGCGGCCTCCGTGGGCTTCCTGGCTGTTGGTGCCGGCACTGGCCAAGGTGTCGACCACGGCCAGGGTCCAGTCTGAACCAGCCTGGGCAACTTGCAGATGGTCGCCATCTTGCAGCACCTGGGCGCGGTACTCGACCTGATCCAGCCACAGACGCAAGGTCAGGGTGTTGGCCAGACCAGCCCTTGCCTCGGCTTGCCAGCGCAGCGCGTGTTGGGTTTCGCCCAGCGTGATCTGCCACTGGTTGTCACGACGTTGCAGCAGCACTTCGTGGGCTTCTTCACCCAGTTGCAAGGCCACTTTCTGATCGTAGTCCCCGCTCAAACGCCAGGCGTCATGTACCGCCCACGGGTCGGAGTTGGGGGCTTGCCCGCTCATACCCTGATGAGTCAGCACGGCGCAGGCGGCGAAGGCCAGCACAGAAGCTGGAACGTCCTGATTGCTGGGGAACAGCGCATCGTGACGACGTGGGATCAGACCCGTATCCAGATCGGCCTGGGCAAAGGCTTCATCGCCCAGCAGACGTTGCAGGAAGGTCTTGTTGGTGTGTACACCGGCCACTTGAGTATCGGCCAGCGTGCGAATCAGGCGACGACGGGCCTGTTCACGATCAGCACCATGGGTGATGACCTTGGCAATCATGGGATCGTAAAAGGGGCTGATGACGCTGCCTTCACGCACGCCGCTGTCGATACGCACATCACCGGAGGTGAAGGACGCATGGGCGGGGTACCGCAAGCTGCGCAGTGTACCGATGGAGGGCAGGAAGTCCTTATCGGGGTTTTCTGCGTAAATGCGAACCTCAATGGCGTGACCATTGATGCTCAGCTCTTCCTGCTTGGCAGGCAAAGGCTGGCCATCGGCCACACGCAGCTGCCATTCCACCAGATCGTGGCCCGTAATCAGTTCGGTGACGGGGTGCTCCACTTGCAGGCGGGTATTCATTTCCATGAAGTAGAAACGACCGTCCTGCTCGGCAATGAACTCCACCGTGCCTGCGCCTACATAGTTCACGGCGCGTGCTGCTGCAATGGCCGCTTCGCCCATGGCCTGGCGACGCTCAGGCGTCATGCCGGGGGCGGGAGCTTCTTCAATCACTTTCTGGTGACGGCGCTGTACCGAACAATCGCGTTCGAACAAGTACACGTACCCACCGTGCTGGTCACCAAAGACCTGGATTTCGATATGGCGTGGTTTGGTGATGTAGCGCTCGATCAGTACGCGGTCGTCGCTAAAGCTGCTGGCGGCTTCGCGCTGGCAAGAGCGCAAGGCCTCCAGGAACGCGCCGGACTCTTCCACAATGCGCATGCCCTTGCCACCACCACCGGCACTGGCCTTGATCAGCACGGGGTAGCCGATCTTGTCGGCTTGCTGGTGCAGAAAGTCGGGGTCCTGGTTGTCGCCGTGGTAACCGGGCACCAAGGGCACACCGGCTTTTTCCATCAGGGATTTGGCGGCGGACTTGCTGCCCATCGCCGCAATGGCTTGAGCGGGGGGGCCCACGAAAATAATGCCGGCTTCTTCACAAGCGCGAGCAAAGTGCTCGTTCTCGGACAGAAAACCGTAGCCAGGGTGGATGGCATTCGCGCCAGTGGCACGGGCGGCTTCCAGAATGGCGTCGATCTTCAAATAACTGTCGCGTGGCTCGGGGCCACCGATGCGCACGGCCTGATCACAAGCACGTACATGCTGGGCGTCGGCGTCCGCGTCGGAGTAAACCGCAACGGTACGCAGCCCCAGGCTGCGGGCAGTGGCGGCCACCCGGCAGGCAATTTCACCGCGATTGGCTATCAGCAGGGTCTGAAACACAGTGTCTCCTTGTCTTACATGCGGAACACGCCAAAGCGGGTGTCTTCAATAGGGGCGTTCAAGGCGGCGGACAGGCCCAGGGCCAGAACGCGCCGGGTATCCGAAGGCTGGATGATGCCGTCATCCCACAAACGCGCGGTGGCATAGTAGGGGTGGCCTTCATGTTCGTATTGTTCACGGATGGGGGCCTTGAAGGCTTCTTCTTCCTCGGCGCTCCAGCTTTGGCCACGAGCTTCCAGGCCGTCGCGGCGCACGGTAGCCAGCACGCTGGCTGCTTGTTCACCACCCATGACCGAGATACGGGCATTGGGCCAGAGGAACAGCAGGCGCGGGCTGAAGGCGCGGCCACACATACCGTAGTTACCGGCACCAAAGGAGCCGCCCAGAATCACGGTGAATTTGGGCACGGCTGCGGTAGAAACGGCGGTGACCAGCTTGGCGCCATGACGGGCAATCCCTTCGTTCTCGTACTTGCGGCCCACCATGAAGCCGGTGATGTTTTGCAGGAACACCAAAGGCGTCTTGCGCTGGCAGCACAGTTCGATGAAGTGGGCGCCCTTCTGGGCCGCTTCGGAGAACAGAATGCCGTTATTGGCGATGATGCCTACGGGCATGCCGTGAATATGGGCAAAGCCGGTTACAAGCGTGGTGCCGAAGCGGGCTTTGAATTCATCAAAGTCCGAATCGTCCACAATGCGGGCGATCACTTCGCGCACATCGTAGGGCTTGCGGGTGTCGGCAGGGATGATGCCGTTCAGCTCTTGCGGGTCGTAACGTGGCTCGCGCACTTCTTTCAGCGGCCAGGGCAGTTTTTTCTCGCGGTTCAGACGGCCCACGCAGCGGCGCGCCAGCTCCAGCGCATGAAGATCGTTTTCGGCCAGATGGTCGGCTACGCCGGACAGACGGGTGTGTACATCGCCACCGCCCAAGTCTTCGGCGCTGACTTCTTCACCGGTTGCGGCTTTGACCAGTGGAGGGCCACCCAGGAAGATGGTGCCCTGGTCGCGCACGATGATGGATTCATCACTCATGGCTGGAACGTAGGCACCGCCAGCGGTACACGAACCCATCACGACAGCAATCTGGGCAATGCCCTGGGCCGACATATTGGCCTGGTTGTAGAAGATGCGGCCAAAGTGGTCACGATCCGGGAACACGTCTTCCTGGTTGGGCAGGTTGGCCCCGCCCGAGTCCACCAGGTACACGCAGGGCAGATTATTCTGTTGGGCAATTTCCTGGGCACGCAAATGCTTCTTCACCGTCAGCGGGTAGTAAGTACCGCCCTTGACCGTCGCGTCGTTGCAGACCACCACGCATTCAATGCCTGCAATGCGGCCAATGCCGGTGATGATGCCTGCGCCCGGAGACTCGTTGTTATAGACATCCTGGGCAGCCAAAGGCGAAAGCTCCAGGAAAGGGGTGCCGGGATCAAGCAGACGTTCGACGCGCTCGCGGGGCAGCAGCTTGCCGCGACCCACATGGCGTTGCCGGGAGGATTCGGACCCACCCAAGGCGGTTTTCTGTAGCTTTTGGCGCAGATCAAGGATCAGGGCCTGCATGATCGAGGCGTTGTCCTGAAAGTCTTGGGAACGCGGATTGATGCGGGATTCAATAACTGACATGGCGTGCCTGGAAAGAGAACAGAGAAAAGCCCATAAAATCAGCCGGGCCGCAGCCCGGCTGATGAGCTTGCTTTAGACCAGCTCGACGGCCAGGGCGACAGCTTCGCCACCGCCAATGCACAGCGAGGCAATACCGCGCTTGCCGCCGGTCTTGCGCAGTGCGCCGATCAAGGTCGCCAGAAGGCGAGCACCCGATGCACCGATGGGGTGACCCAGGGCGGTAGCACCACCGTGGATGTTGACCTTGTCGTGCGGGATGTTCAGCTCTTTCATGGCAGCCATGGTCACCACGGCAAAGGCTTCGTTGATCTCGAACAGGTCAACGTCAGCCACGCTCCAACCGGTTTTATCCAGCAGTTTCTGGATAGCAGCGACTGGAGCGGTCGTGAACCAGGCGGGTTCCTGTGCGTGCTGGGTGTGAGCCACAATGCGGGCCAGCGGAGTTGCACCCAGTTCCTTGGCTTTCTCTTCGGTGGTGATCACCATGGCGGCGGCACCGTCCGAAATGGACGAGGCGTTGGCAGCGGTAATCGTGCCGTCTTTCTTGAAAGCGGGACGCAGCGTGGGGATCTTCTCGGGCATGGCTTTGGTGGGGGCTTCATCCTTGGCCACAACGACATCGCCCTTGCGACCAGCGATGGTGACTGGCGCAATTTCCCATTCAAAGCTGCCGTCATCGCTGGCTTGGCGAGCGCGGCGCAGCGACTCCAGCGCGTAAGCATCTTGCTCTTCGCGGCTGAACTCGTATTTGCTGGCGCAATCTTCGGCAAATACACCCATGGCGGTGCCACGACTGTAGGCATCTTCCAGGCCGTCCATGGCCATGTGGTCATACACGGTGGAGTGACCGTAGCGGTAGCCTTCGCGGCCTTTCAGCAGCAGGTAGGGAGCATTGCTCATGCTTTCCTGACCGCCGGCCACCACCACGTCCACGCTGCCTGCCTTGAGCAGGTCGTGGGCAAACATGGCGGCTTTCAGACCGGAACCACAAACCTTGTGAATGGTGGTGCAAGCTACACCCTGGGGTAGACCGGCGCCCAAGGCAGCCTGGCGTGCAGGGGCCTGGCCCTGACCGGCTTGCAGCACGTTACCCATGATCACTTCGTCGACCTTGTCGGCCTGAATGCCCGAGCGCTCCATGGCCGCCTTGATGGCGACCGCGCCCAGTTCGTGGGCGGCCAGATCGGACAGGCTACCCATCATGCCGCCCATAGGGGTGCGGGCGATCGAGACGATGACAACGGAATTAGTCATGAAAGACTCCTGGTTGCAAAGAGGAGACCGGCGCGCGTTTGGCAAACTCGTGCAGCTGCCGATCTTTGTTATACGGAAAAATATTTTCGATCCGACCTTGTGTCACCCGCAAGCGGCACTGAGTCCACCATTCAGGCTCCAGCAGTTCTGCATGGTGGGCCATGAAGGCTTTGCGAATACGAGGGTCGGTCAATAGAAAGTAGCCGAATTCTTCGGGAAATACATCGTTCGGGCCGATGGGATACCAGGGTTCGCTGGCCATTTCGGCTTCTTCGTTCGGTGCTGGCGGAATGGCGCGAAAGTTCATCTCACGCATGTGCTGGATTTCGTCGTAGTCATAGAAGACAACGCGGCCCAGACGGGTCACACCAAAGTTCTTGAACAACATATCGCCGGGGAAGATGTCGGCGGCGGCCAACTCCCGGATCGCCTTGCCGTATTGCTCCACGGCGGCGTTCAGGGCGGGGTCGCTGGCTTTGTTCAGATACAGGTTCAGCGGGGTCATGCGCCGTTCAATGTAGACGTGGCGCAGCAAGATGGTGTCCTCGGACTCTTCCAGCAGGCTGGGCACTTCGCGGCGAAGTTCTTCCAGCAAGGCTTCGGAAAAGCGTGCCTTGGGCAAGGCCACCTGAGCGTAGTCCCAGGTGTCGGCCATGCGTCCGACACGATCATGTTTTTTGACCAGCTGGTATTTGCTGCGCACCGTGGCGTGGTCCATGCCCTGCTTTTGAATTCGGTCGCGGATCAGCTTGAACACATAGGGGTAGGACGGCAGGGTGAATACCGTCATCACCATACCGGCAATACCGGGAGCCAGATCAAAGTGATCGTGCGAGTGCGACAGGTGGTGCAGAAAGTCGCGGTAGAACAGCGTCTTGCCCTGCTTTTGCAGACCGATGGCGGTGTACAGCTCGGCCTTGGGCTTGCGTGGCAGCAGGCTGGACAGAAAGTCCACGTAGGCCGATGGCGCTTCCATATCGACCAGAAAATAGGCGCGTGTAAAGCTGAACAGCGTGGACAGGTCGTCCGTGGTGTGCAGCAAGGCGTCTATATACAAGTGTCCCGAGGGGCGATGCAAAATGGCAATCGAAAAGGGCAGCACTTCACCCTGATTGATCAGGCGGCCCACTACATAGGCACCCTTGTTGCGGAAGAACAGGGAGTTCAGCACCTGAATCTGGCAATCCGAGCCAATGCGCGAGCCGTAGCCACGTGGCAGGCGGCGGCACAATTGGCGCACGGCCATGCGAGCCAGCGTGCGCACATCGCGCGGCAGGTCGGCAAAGGGGGCGGCCAGACCGAAGTCGGCCAGCATACTGGTCAGACTGGCTTCCAGACCTTCTTCGGTGGGGTAATAGACCCGATACGAAGGCAGCGCGCCGTCCAGATAATCCGTGGCAACGGCTGGGCGCACGAAAATGAATTCGTTGCGGAAGTAGTGCCGATGCAGCACGCGGCAGGAGACGGAGTTGAAGAAGGTCTCGGCACATTCTGGCTGACGGTGGCCCGACAGCAAACGCACAAACTCCGCCTTGGCCTGCAACCACAACTGCTGCTGGGCCTCGTCCAGATGGGCCGGATCGGAAGGCGTGGGCTGATGCAAACGCAGGTTCTGACTAAGCATGGCCGCGCATTCGCGCACCCGTGTCGCGTAGTACTCGATACGTTCGCGCGAGAGCTGCTGAATACCATGCCAGTCGCCCGATTCGTACAAAGACTTGGCGCGCTGGGCGCTGTAGCGAAACAGCGCATAGTGGCGATTGAACCCATCCAGCATGGCCTGGGCCACCTGGATAGCCGTCATCCCCGGTTTTTGAACCGGGGTAATGACGGTGGTTTCGCCAAAATCAGGGTTGGACATGCCTTTGCCTTTTTAGGCGGTTTCGGCGAACAGTTCGCGGCCGATCAGCATGCGGCGGATTTCGCTGGTGCCCGCGCCGATTTCGTACAGCTTGGCATCGCGCCACAGGCGGCCTGTGGGGAATTCGTTGATGTAGCCGTTGCCGCCCAGAATCTGGATACCTTCACCAGCCATCCAGGTGGCTTTTTCGGCGCTGTACAGGATCGCGGCCGCGCAGTCTTTACGCACAGAACGTACATGGCCTGCACCCAGACGGTCCAGATTCTTGCCCACGGCATAGCACAGGGCGCGGCTGGCTTGCAGGGTGGTGTACATATCGGCCACCTTGCCTTGAATCAGCTGGAATTCGCCAATGGCCTGGCCGAACTGCTTGCGGTCGTGAATGTAAGGAATCACCACGTCCATGACGGCTTGCATGATGCCCAGCGGACCACCGGCCAGCACGGCGCGTTCGTAGTCCAGGCCGGACATCAGCACTTTGACGCCACCATTGAGTTGGCCCAGCACGTTTTCTTCAGGCACTTCACAGTCCTGGAACACCAGTTCGCCTGTGTGGCTGCCGCGCATACCCAGCTTGTCCAGCTTTTGGGCAACGGAGAAACCGGCAAAATCCTTTTCGATCAGGAAGGCGGTAATGCCGCGTGCGCCGGCTTGCGGGTCCGTTTTGGCGTACACCACCAGGGTGTCAGCGTCCGGGCCGTTGGTAATCCACATTTTGGAGCCGTTCAGCACGTAGCGATCGCCCTTTTTGTCGGCGCGCAGCTTCATGCTGACCACGTCCGAACCGGCACCGGGCTCACTCATGGCCAGAGCACCGATATGCTCGCCGCTGATCAGCTTGGGCAGGTATTTCTGCTTCTGGGCTTCCGTCCCGTTACGGTTGATCTGGTTCACACAGAGGTTGGAGTGCGCACCGTAGGACAGAGCCACCGAGGCGCTGGCACGGGAGATTTCCTCCATTGCGATCATGTGAGCCAGATAGCCCAGGTTCGCACCACCGTATTCTTCGCTAACGGTCATGCCCAGCAAACCCATCTCACCGAACTTCTTCCACAAGTGCATGGGGAACTGGTCATCGTGATCCAGTTGAGCCGCTAAGGGGGCAATTTCGGCCTGGGAGAAGTCGGCGACAGCGTCGCGCAGCATGTCCAGGTCGGAGCCAAGATCGAAATTCAGGCCGGGCAGGCTCATGAGACACTCCGTGGAAATAAATGGGTTGTGGAATTGTATTTATATTACGTTTACGTAAACGTCACATATATGGGTTTTCCCTTATCGGGACTCCAACTTCAACTGTTCGCTCATGGTGTGACAGATGTCGAGCTGGTCCTGAATTTCCTGCAAGGTCTGATCCAGGTCCTGCCGCTGGCGCTCCAGGCGCAGGCGGTGCTCGTTCAATACCTCCTGATAGTGCTTAAGCTGGGAAGCCGTGTCCATCGGGGATTCATACATATTGATCAGCCGCAGAATCTCCGATAACTGCAGCCCCAGGCGCTTGCCACGCAGAGCCAGCTTCAGGCGGGCACGATCGCGGGGCTGATAAATGCGCTGTGTACCTTGGCGCAGCGGGCTCAAGATCCCTTGGTCTTCATAGAAGCGCAGGGTGCGAGGCGTGATGCCAAACTCGTGCGCCAGATCCGATATTGTCCAGGTTGTCGTTGTCATTTTTAGTGTGATTTACGTAAACGTAAACTATCATGCCATAGAGCCGGGGTGCGAACTAGGGCCTTTTAGTATGGACAGCCCTTACGCCCTACAAGAGCCATTCATTGGAGCGAGCATGAATCCTAACGAACAAAAATTGAATTATCCCTGGGCAGATACCCTGCCCCCAGCGGGTGGCAGCCTGGAAGTCGCGCCGGGGGTGCGTTGGCTGCGTATGCCTTTGCCTTTTGCGCTGGATCACATCAATTTGTGGCTATTGCGCGACCAAATCGAGGGGCGCGAGGGCTGGACCATTGTGGACTGTGGCGTCGCCCGTCCCGAAGTGCGCGAGCTGTGGGAACAGGTTTTCCAGAACGAGCTGGAAGGCTTGCCCGTGCTGCGCGTGATCGTTACCCATATGCACCCGGATCATGTCGGTTTGGCGGACTGGTTGTGCCAGCGCTGGAATGCACCTTTGTGGATCAGCATGACGGACTACGCGACCGCCAGGCTGTGGTCGGGGACAGGTGGACGCCAGACTGGCGCGGAGGCCGGTGGCCCGAATGGTGTGGCGGCAGAAGCGCATTTTGTCCGTCATGGCCTGCAAGATGAGAAAGCCCGTGAGCAGATTCGCAGCCGTGGGGATTACTACCCTTCGATGGTGCCTTCGGTGCCCGAGCGTTTTGTGCGCTTGATGGATGGTCAGCGTGTGGTGATTGCCGGTCGCCCCTGGCGTTTGATCGTGGGCTACGGCCACGCTCCCGAGCATATGTCGTTGTACTGTGAAGAACTGAAGGTGCTGATTTCCGGTGACATGCTTTTGCCGCGTATCTCCACCAATATCAGCGTGTTCGATACCGAGCCCTTTGCGAATCCCTTGCCTTTGTACCTGAACTCCCTGCTGTCCTATCAGGATCTGGCCCCGGATACTTTGGTGTTGCCTTCGCATGGCAAGCCTTTCCGTGGCATGCACGAGCGCATTCGTCAGCAGCAGGAGCATCACGCCGAGCGTCTGGAAGAAGTGTTGGAAGCCTGTGCCCAGCCCTGTACCGCCGCCGATATTCTGCCTGTGCTGTTTCATCGCAAGCTGGACTCGCATCAGATGACCTTTGCCATGGGCGAGGCCATTGCTCACCTGCACGCCTTGTATTTTGATGATCGTTTGCGTCGTGAGATGGGCGAGGATGGGGTTTACCGTTTCCAGCGCATTTAAACACTGGGGCGCCTCTTAATAAGAAGGGGCAATATAGCGACTGTTGGCAGAGGCGACCGGGCCCGCTCGCCTGTGGTAGCGTAGAGCTTTTCTTGCTACCGCCTGCCAACACTATGAGCTCTGATCTCGCCCTGGACACCGCCCTGCAACATACGGGTCTGGCCCCGTTCGATCCGCATACGGATGCGGCGCCGGTGGCCGTGCCCATCATGCGCACCAGTACGGTGCGCTTTCGTAATCTGGACGCTCTGGATCGAGCCCAGGCGGACAAGGCAGATCCTGAAAAACGCTCGGTTACCTACGGGCGCTCGGGCATGGATACCCACGCTGCACTGGAGCAGGTGTTCTGTCAGCTGGAATCTGCCACCCAGGCTTTGCTGGCACCGTCCGGCATGGCAGCGATTACCTTGGGTTTGCTGGCACTGCTGGATTCTGGCGATCACGTGCTGATTGCTGACAGTGCTTATGGCCCCGTGCGTTATCTGGAAAAGACCGTGTTGCGCCGGATGGGCATACAGGCCACGTTCTGTGCACCGACCCCCGAGGAAATGGCCCGTCATCTGCAGGACAATACCCGCATGGTGTACGTGGAGTCACCCGGCTCCTTGTTGATGCAAATGCTGGATATGCCCGCCTTGGCGGAGTTTGGCCGCAAGCACGATTTGCTGCTGGTTACTGACAACACCTGGGGCTCGGGCTATATCTACCGTCCCTTGGAGTTGGGTTTTGACGTGTCTATCGTGGCTGGGACCAAGTATGTGGCAGGCCACTCCGACTTGATGCTGGGTGCAGTCATGTCCGCAGATCCAGCCATCAACAAACGCCTGCACGACAATCACTATGCGCTGGGTTTTTCCATCAGTGCCGATGACGCCTGGTTGGCATTACGCGGTGTACGCACTCTGCCTATTCGTATGCGTGAAAGTGCCGCCAATGCGCTGGCCGTGTGCCAGTTTCTGGATAGTCGCCCTGAAGTTACCCGTATCTATCATCCCGCTTGGCCACAAGATCCTGGCCATGCTTTATGGCAACGTGACTGCACCGGCTCTAACGGCATGTTGTCGGTGCAGCTACGACTGAACAATGCGCAGGCACGCGCATTCGTAGATGCCCTGACCCTGTTTGGTATCGGCTTTTCCTGGGGTGGTTTTGAAAGCCTGGTGCAGTTGGTGGATACGGCGTTTCTAAGTGGTCATAGCTACTGGCAGGACAGCCAGGACAGTCTGGTGCGCCTGCATATCGGTTTGGAATCGACCAAAGACTTGTGCGCTGACCTGACGCAGGCTTTTGAGACGGCGGCGCAGGCTTAGGCCTTTCACTGACTGCTCCAGCCAGGGACGCACCCTGGCTTTAATAAATGGCCCAGACTTGCAATGACGTTGGAATCCCGTACCTTCTTGTAAGCCGCTGTTATCGAATTACTTACGAGTTACCGGCAGCTAATAGATCACAGATATAGAAACGCCAAGGGCCCTCAAAACCGGAACGAATCCAGTCTTGAGGGCCCTTGGTGGTATGGCTCAGCCAGATCGCTAATTAGCGATTAGTGACCATCTTCACCAGCTCTTGAGCTTTGGTGATGCTTTCGTCGTAACCATTGGCCAGTGCAGGTGAAGTCACAAACTTGCCGCCCACGGCCAGGCTAGGTGTGCCTTGGATCTGGTAGGTGTTGGACAGTTCGTTGGCCTTGTTGGCCTTGGTTTGCACGCCAAAGGAGTTGAAGGTCTGCTCGAAGCGAGCCTTGTCTACGCCTTGTGCGGCTGCCCAGGCCGTGATGGTCTTGGCATCAAAAATGCGCTCACGTTTCTGGTGGATGGCTTCAAACACCTTGGGATGCAGGTCCAGACGGTCCATGGCTTCCAGGGTGTAGTACAGCTTTTGCAGATCAGTCATGCCGGCATTGAAGGCAACAGGCACACGGCGCAGTACGACGTTGTCTGGCAGGGTCTTGGACCAGGCTTCGACCTTGGGTTCCAGGATGGCGCAGTGTGGGCAGCTGTAGGAGAAGAACTCCAGCACTTCGGTTTTACCGACGCTGTCCGAGGGCTGAGCCGCAGGCAGGGTAACGTAGCCTTGGTCGGCTTGTTGAGCCAGCGCGCTGGTGGCGGGCAACAAGGTCGCACCAGCCAAGAGACTGGCACCGACCAGGGATCGTACAAACAATGCGTTCAGCTTCATGAATCAATTTCCTTAATGGGGAAGATGAGGTCTATGACCTGTGCAATGGCGGAAAAGTTCACCTTGGGGCTGCCTTTGGCACAAATTGCTTAGGGCCGGACCACCGAAGTATCAATTTTTTCCTCGGCCAGACGGCTGCGTGCCCGGTTCATTTCGTCTATGCCCTTGAAGGGGCCCATGCGTACCCGGTTCACCGTGCTGCCATTGACCTGTGCACTTTGCACTGAAGCGTCAAAGCCTAGCATCAACAAGCGGGCCTTCATGGCTTCGGCGTCCGCATTGTTGCGAAATGCGCCTGCTTGCAGGTAGTAGGGGGTGGAGGTGGTGGCTGGCTTGGTCGCCGCCGGGGGCGCAGCCGGAGCTGGTGTGGCGGGTTTGCTGGTGGCCGGTGCCGGGGTGCTTGGAGCGGCAGGCGTTGTGGCCGGAGGCGTTACCGCAGGAGCGGTATTGCGGGTCTCTGGCTGGCGAGCTGGTTCCGTACCCATGGCGGGCAAGGTGGCGATCAGATCACCCAAGGCGTCCGGTGCAGCAGGCTTGGACGGGATGCTGGGCAAATTCACGGGGGGCAAGGTCAAACCGGGAATGGTGTCGCCCGGCGGAGGAGTTTGTCCACTGGAGCTGCCATACAGGTCCCGGTTCGGGTCCAGCAAGTCTCGCCCTTCAGGCAAGGCAACGGTAGGTTTGTCCCGGCTGGCCTTGTCCACAAAGGGCATGGGCACTTTGGTGACAAACAGGGCAACGGCGACCGCCGCGCCCAGACCCAGAATCAGGCCAATCAGAATGCCGGTATACGTACCGCCGGAACTACTGGATTTTTTACGTGCTCTTGCCATATCTGCCTATGGGTTTACATACGTTCGGGTGCGGACACACCCAGCAGGTTCAGACCATTGCGAATGACTTGGGCGCAGGCCTGGGCCAGACGCAGACGGGCCAGACGCAAGGTGGTGTCGTCTACCGACACGCGCTCGGCGTTGTACCAAGAGTGGAAGTCCGCCGCGCAGTCGCGCAGCCAGAAGGCAATGTGGTGAGGAGCCAATTCGCGAGCGGATTGGGCCAGCACATTGGGGTATTCGGACAGGCGTTGCAGCAGGGCGATTTCGGTGGGGGCGGTCAAAGGCGTGATGTCGGCCTGAGGAACCTGATCCAGCAGTTCTGCCGACTGGTTCAACACGGAGTTGATACGGGCATGGGCGTACTGGATGTAGTAAACCGGGTTTTCTTCGCTCTTGGACAGGGCCAGATCGATATCGAATACGAATTCGGAGTCGGCACGACGTTGGATCAGGAAGAAGCGTACGGCGTCCTGGCCTACCCATTCGATCAGGTCACGCAAGGTGACGTAGCTGCCTGCGCGTTTGGAAATTTTCACTTCCTGGCCATTGCGCATGACTTTGACCATCTTGTGCAGGATATAGGCCGGGAATTCCTTGGGGATACCCAGACCCAGACCTTGCAGGCCAGCGCGCACACGGGCAATGGTGCCGTGGTGGTCGGAGCCCTGAATATTGATGGCGTGGTGGAAACCGCGCTCCCACTTGGCCACGTGGTAGGCCACGTCCGGCACGAAGTAGGTGTAGCCGCCTTCGGATTTGCGCATCACGCGGTCTTTGTCGTCGCCTGTGCCCAGTTCCGTGGTGCGCAGCCACAGCGCGCCGTCCAGCTCGTAGGTGTGACCGGCGTCGATCAGGGCCTGCACGGTTTTTTCAACCTTGCCGGAGGTGTACAGCGAGCTTTCCAGGTAGAAGTTGTCGAACTTCAGGCCGAAGGCTTGCAAGTCCAGATCCTGCTCGCGGCGCAGATAGGCCACGGCAAAGCGGCGAATGTCTTCCAGATTGTCCAGATCACCACTGGCGGTGACGGAAGCGCCATCGGCAGCCTGAACGGTTGCGCCGGCCTGGTAGTCGCGGGCGATGTCCAGGATGTAGTCGCCTTTGTAGCCGTCAGCAGGGAATTGCTCGCTGTCGGGCTCGATGCCACGGGCACGCGCATGCACGCTGGTGGTCAGGTTGTCGATCTGGTTACCGGCGTCGTTGTAGTAGAACTCGCGGGTTACGTCGTAGCCTTGGGAGCTGAATACGCGGCACAGCGAGTCACCCAGCGCAGCCTGACGGGCGTGGCCCACGTGCAAGGGGCCGGTCGGGTTGGCCGACACAAACTCCACCATCAGTTTTTCCTGGGTAGGAGCAAGGTGACCGAAGTTATCGCCCTGTTCAGCAATAGTCTTCAGGACAGCCTGGTGCGTGGCGGTGGACAGACGAAAGTTGATAAAGCCCGGACCGGCAATTTCCGCGCCTGCCAGCAAAGCGGCGGCGTTCGGATCGGCCAGGAGGGTATCGACGATTTGCTGAGCCAGCTCGCGCGGGTTGCGACCGGCTGGTTTGGCCAGTTGCATGGCAATATTGCAGGCAGCATCACCGTGCGCAGCCACTTTGGGGCGCTCCAGCGTGATGTTGGGTTCAGCCTGGGGCAAGATGGCACGGACGGCAGCCTGGAGGCAGGCGATTAATTGAGATTGTTGCTCAGCAAGCATAGGAAAGGTCTGGATTGGTAGAAAGACAACTGCGGCGTGTGGAACACGCCCCAGATGGAAGGCGCGACATTGGCCCGCCGGATAGCCCCACATGATAGCGTGATTTGACGCCAAATTCTTTTCAAGAAGCCTGGCGCTCCCATCCCAGGTGGTTATGTAACCACGTATCGTAAGCGTCCATGTCTACCCAACCCACCTGATTTCCGGGACGGATGCGCCAGCTGTTATGGCGTTTGATCACGGTTTCAATGGATTGTTGGGTAGCCTGCCCCAGACGTGGATGCAGGTCCTGATACATCAGGTTTCGACCCGCTCCGTGATAGTCCACACCCCGCAAACTGCCTTTCGTCAGTCGCAGCCCAGGCAGGCGCATGTCCAGTAATACAGGGTGAAGGACGCTAAGGTCTGTGTGCGCCAGTTCCGCCAGCGTCAGGCCCGTCGCCCTGGCCTGCCAATGCATCCAGGCCAGCGCTACCTTATCCAGATCGCTGATGGTTTCTTCGTTTTCATCCGGCAGCGCACCGCCGCCAATTTGGCTGTGCGCGCCGATAAAAGGCATTTCCACGGTGTTCATGGCCTCTGCCAGGGCGCTTAAAGGGAAGTAGGCGCGGTGTTCATGCATGGCGACGGCATGAGCAACCCAGCTCCAGGCGTCAGACACACCCAGGCGGTATTGGGAGTTGCTGCCGCCTCCCAGCCCGAACTGGGCCACGGTGTCGAACAGCCCTAGAAAACGGGGCGTGATGCAGGCACGGATGGCGCCGCGCTGCGGATCATTCAGCACAAACCAGCCCTGCTGCACGTGGTCCAGAATTCGATTGGAAAAGTCTCGTGCCAGTGCCGCTCCCCGAGAAAAACCCAGCAAGTCCACGGGTACAGCGCTAGGAGCCGGGCCTTGTTCCTGCATGCGATTCAGAAAATTGTTCCATTGCGACTCCAGAATCTGCCCTGCTCGCCAAGCAGTCAGTGCATCCCAGTTCAGGGTGACTGGATCACCCGGCCCTGCGGCGTAATGCACCGCCCCATCCTGATACAACTGCGACAGTTTCCACACATTGCTATTGGTAATAGGAGCCTGTCGTGTGCCATCAAAGGCGAACAGGAGCAGGCCGGTGGGATCAATATGACGCAAAGGCTGTTGCTGTGCGTAACCCACGGCCTGGGTTTGTGGCCAGGGCCCCAACGGGTCCGCTTCCAGATACTGCCCGTGATCGGGTAGATAGGTACGCAAGAGATTGTCGTGCCAGCCGGTAGCCGATTCCGCGTACTGCCCCGGCAGGCGTAGGTTGAATTCCAGGGTTTCAAGCAAAGGCTCGGCCCGTCCTAAAGGGTTCAGGTCGGCAGCCCAAACCGGCTGGGTTTGCTGATCGCTAATCAGCCGCACAGCTCCCATCAAATCACTATGCAGGTAATACAGCTGCCCTTGTCCGTCTGGCTGATAAACAATCATGCCTATTGGTGTCAGCCCGGCATACAGATAGCGCCGGGAAATGAGCTGGCCGGGTGTAGCTGGTAAATCCAGCTCAGCCATTAATTGCTGGCCGTGAAAGAAGAAGGCACGCTCTTGATTGCCTTGCTGGCGCCAGATACGTTGGCCAAAGGCATCGTGCCGGTATTCGACCAGTGTGGAGCTTGCTGTTTGCACACGCTTCAAGCGACGGTTGGGGCCGTAGTCCAGATTCAGGTTTCCGACGGCTTTCGCCGTGCCGGAGGGAGAACGCTGAATGGAGGCGGCTGGCTTCGGGTGGCGTGCAGCAAGGCCACCGTTGTGGCTCCAGGCCAGCCACTGTTCGGGTTCTGTCTGGTCCTGGCGGAAAGCGATGAGCCGGCTTTGGGCGTCGTAGTGCAAGAGCCAATGACGGGTTTGCTGTAGCAGCGGGTATTCATGACGATCCTCCAGCACCCTGCCTTGGGCATCCAGACGGCGGGCTTGTGTCCAGGCAGGTTTGCCATCCGGCTGCAAAAGCATCAAATCCACCGCTTGCCCGGTGCTGTTCGCATGGCTGATCAGTTGCAGGCCATTGCCCCAGGCATAGCCCACCTCTTGTGCGTGGATCACGGTCTGGCTTTGCCCGGTTTGCTTGATCCACTCCAGAGACAGCAATCGTCCGCTTTTGTCCCAGTGATAGCGTAGCTGGCCACCTTCCGGCAGGGTGTGCCGCGTCAGCTTGCGCTGCTCGTCGTACTCAAAGCGCTCGGTCCAGCGTTGGCCGGGACTATGGCGGCGTTCCAAACGGCGCTCTTGTAGTAAACCGGCCCGCAATTTGAGCCATTGCGTTTCTGTGGGATGACGAATACGCAGCGCGCCAGGCCCGAGCCAGTCCAGCTCACTGCGTTCAGTGTCCTGACCTTGCTGATGCTCAAGACTGCTCAGGCGTCCCTGTTGGTCGTATTGAATTTGGAGCGCGCCTCCTTCGGCATATTCGAGGTACGTCAGTTTGCCATTCGGGTTCCAGCGCCGTGTTTCGCTTCCATGCTGGCTGGTGGCCCAGCTTTGCAAGCGCCCTTTTTCATCCAGCTCCAAACGTAATGCTCCCCAGCCGCCCTGCCTTTTCTCCAGTCGAGAGAGCGTTCCATTTGCCCGGCGTTGCGCTGTCCAAGGTCCGGCCTGCAACCAGCGCCCTTGCGGGTCATATTGCCATTCCGTGCTGTGGACCGGGCAGTCCCTACACAAACGACTTTCCAGTTTTTGTAGCCGCTGCAGGCCTTGATAGTCTCGGTAATGGAAGCGATGTCGCTCCGTACCTATGGACCATTCGCTCAGACCTGGCTCATAGCGTGCCGTCCAGTCTTGCTTGAAGGCGTGGGAGATCAACCTATTGACTCGGCCTTGGGCGTCGTACTCCCATTGTTGGACTGGCTGAGGGGCTTGCCCCGGTGCTTGCAGGCTGCTGCCACCCAAACGGTGCGACCAAGCTGCGGGGGCTGGATGATAGAGACGTTGCATGCCGTCCGGACGGCTGACGCTGGCCAGCCAGATTTGTTGATCCTGCTGTTCCAGAAGCAAGCGAAACGGCCCGGCCGGGGTTTTAATATTGATAGCCGTAGCCGTAGCCGTAGCCGTAGCCGTAGCCGTAGCCGTAGCCGTAGTTGCCTCCGTCGTCGCTGCTGCTACTGCGGCCGTTCCCGCTGCCCTTACCGCCCTTGTGACATGGGTCAGGGAACTGGTTTTAGTTTGGGATTGAACCTGTCCTGATGCCTGAACTTGAGTTTGGTTTTGTCTTGGTTCTTGACTCTGCTCCGGCCCTGGTAGCGACACCGACTCCTGCGTTTGGCTTTCCCAGTCAAACACCAGCGCTTGGCCCAAATGATTACGGACAGTGTTAACCGCATACGCCTGCGGATGCGTGCCCGCAAAACGTTTTATATCCAGCCACTGCTGGGTAGATATACGCACATGGATTAACCAGCCCTGCTCATCAAACCGCAGAATCAAACCATTCGGCCCTTGCCAGAACCAGCCCGAACTTTGCCGCTGTGCAGGTGGGTACAAGCGCGTTTGTCTTCCATCCGGCATGAACAAGGCATGGCCTTGCTGCCGCAATTGCAGGTCGTAATTCAAGGCCCAGCCAGTTTGCCCAAGTGTCGGTGTGGGGTTTCGCCCCTGCCCATTCCAATGACGCTGTAATTGCAGCAAAGGCCAGGCCTGGCTTAGCGGCAGGTCCGTATCGCTTTGGTATTTTTGTCCGCTGAGCAAATCCACTGGATTGAGCAAACCCATATCCGTTGCGGGCTCGGCCTGTTCTCCCAAGGCGGCCGCTGGTGCGCAGCGGGTGGAAGATGGAGGCAATGGGCATTCAAGCGAGCTTTGTGACCAGACCAGGGACGGCAAGGTGGTCAAGAGCAAGATTAACCATGGCAGAAACGCGGCAGGCATGAAGGACTCTCCAAGACGGGGAAAATCCTGCTATCTTGCAGGGGTGTGTATCCTGAAAGTCGAATCGGAAACACAAAGATCCATAAGGAGAAACCGTATGCTAGTCGTCTTTAAAAGCAAAGCCGCCGCCGATGTTCTGATGTTCTCTGAACATGCCATGCCTATTCTCCGGGCCGCGGGGCGTTCCTATCCTGATGGTTTGCCCGAGCGTGGCGTGTTCACGGCAGAGCAACTGTCCGAAGCTATTGGCAATATTGAGCGAGCGATCGGGCAGGACCGGGAAAACAAGCATTCGCCCCACGAGGACGAAGACGATGAAAAGGAACACCCGATTTCACAGGCCGTGAGTTTCAGCCAACGCGCCTATCCTTTGCTGGATATGTTGCGCCAGGCGAATAACACTGGCGTGCCGGTGATGTGGGAACCGGCTGATAGCTCCTGGTAGTCCCTGGAATGTCGGCCTGCCGACAATTTGGCAGGCCTTCTTTGCTTAAGCTCCAAAGTTGATCTATTTTTTTTCGGAGATCGTCTATGAGCGCTATGGTGCTTGTGATCTTTAGTCCTCGCCAGCACATAGAGCTGGTCACTCCTATACAAACCATTGATGCGGACAGCGGCAAGCAATCGCGTGACTGGTTTGATCGCACCTGGCAAGAGCTTGGCTGTGAACCCCTGCGGGCCAGCGGCAAAGTGCTGTTGCTGGACAAGATTATGGGCGTGGCCGATGCCCTGGGTTACACGCTGCTGTCGCAAGACGATGAGCGCGCCCAGGAATTTGCACGCCATTGCTTGCAAGCGGTGGGCTCCATGCAAGTTACTGTGGATTTGCCGGGTTTGGCGGTCACGTACTGATCTGCGGCAAGGCAAACAAAAACCGGCTCTTGGGCCGGTTTTTTTTCTTTCTGATTCTTCGGCAAGGGTTGCCGTGTGTGCTGTGACACCCTTATCCTTGCCTGCACCATCTTCAACTTCTTCCTTCCCAGCGCCATGGATCTGAACACGCTAGAAAAGTACCTTGATGCCTCACCTGTGCTGCAAGCGCATAAACAGTATTTTCTGGACCTGGCGCAACCGGCGGTTGCGATCCGTTTGGGGAAAGGCCAGGGTCAGCCTTTGCAAAGCCGCTTTGGTGGCCAACCTATGGTTCCTCCAGGCTTTACTTGGCCCGAGCATCCGGACGGTGAATATTTATTTGTCGGCCAGATCAATTTTGCGGAGCTGCCGGAAGGACCGGATCGCCCAGCGAATTTGCCCACGAGCGGGCTGCTGTCGCTGTTTTACGGTATGGACCAGGAAGACGTCATTTTCTGGCGCGACGAGGACTATCTGAAGGCTTTTTACTGGCCGGACACCACTGATTTTCACGAGCTTCAGGCCCCTCATGATTGGGGTACAGCAAGTCGGGAAGTGCTGTTCGAAAACTGCATTGATATTCCTCGCCATGAAGAGCTGCGCAAGGATTGGCCAGTGGATATGGACGAGCTGTATGACTGGTTTGAGGAGCTGGAAGAAAGCGGCGACTTGCCGCGCGACTATCTGCTGGGTCGCCCCTCTTGGGACAGCCTGGGCTATGACCCTACGCCGACGCAGGACGAGTATCCCAGTCAGTCGCCATGGCGTTCACTGCTGACCTTGCAGTCCCATGATGAGTTGAACTGGTGCTGGCAAGATGGTGCCCGCTTGATGGCCTTTATTGAAGAGGACAAGCTGCGCGCCAAGGACTTTAGCCGTCTTCAAGTGGATTGCGGCTAAACAGGGGGCAAGCGCCGTGTGGTGAGATTGGTCGTTTAGAGGCATATTGGCACAGCCATTTGTACTGTGCCGCGAGCATTGGCTTTACGCTCTGGTGCCGAACAGCCGAACAGCCGAACAGCCGAACAGCCGAACAGCCGAACAGCCGAACAGCCGAACAGCCGAACCAACTGGGCTAGTCAAGCTGACCAGGTCCAGTCCGGTCAGACTTGGCCCAGTCCGGTTTATCTACGGTGTGGGGCCACAGACTAATGGCCCGCCCACGAAAAACCCGCCTTGTGGGCGGGTTGCGGGCAGAGCGACGATAAGCCGGGCTGCGAAAGCGGGTCAGGCGCGGTTATGGTGAACCGGGCGGGCGCTTGGGTGGGATCACCACCCAAGTCGCGACATGAAGACGGTATTAAGCCGTGGTGGCTTCAGCTTCTTGCTGGGCGATGGTGTGGCGGTTGACCGCACTCAAGATCGCCAGGAAGGAGGAAGTCACGATGTCGGCGTGGATGCCCACACCAAAGCCCGATGGGCTGTCGCCGATACGCATTTCCACGTAAGCGGCAGCGCGGGTTTCAGCACCGGAACCGATGGCGTGCTCGTTGTAGTCCATGATCTTGATGGACAGATCCAAGGCATTCACAAAAGCAGAGATCGCACCTTCGCCCGAACCCTTCAGGGTGCGAACCTGGCCGTCGTGCTCCACATCCACTTCAATCGTGAATTGCTGGCCGCTGTCAGCGTGAGGCTGGCTGATGATGTTGTGCTTGAGCAGCTTGTAGTGCTTCTTGCAGTTCAGGTATTCGGATTCGAAAATGCCGTACACATCTGCAGGCGTCACTTCCTTGCCGGAAGAGTCGGTGACGCGCTGAATGGCGCGGCTGAATTCGATTTGCATGCGGCGTGGCAAGACCAGACCGTGCTCTTGTTCCAGCAAGTAGGACACACCACCCTTGCCCGACTGGCTGTTGACGCGGATCACCGCATCGTAGCTGCGGCCCAGATCGGCCGGGTCGATAGGCAGGTAAGGGACTTCCCAGATTTCGTCGGCTTTTTGCTGGGCCAAACCTTTCTTGATGGCGTCCTGGTGGGAGCCGGAGAAAGCGGTAAAGACCAGATCGCCCGCGTAAGGGTGGCGTGGGTGCACGGGCAACTGGTTGCAGTACTCGGCGGTGCGACGCACTTCGTCGATGTCCGAGAAGTCCAGTTCAGGGTCCACGCCCTGGGTGTACAAGTTCAGGGCCAAGGTCACCAGGCAAACGTTGCCGGTGCGCTCGCCGCTACCGAACAAGCAGCCTTCGATACGGTCCGCGCCAGCCATCACAGCCAGTTCAGCGGCAGCGACCGCAGTGCCACGGTCGTTGTGCGGGTGCACGCTCAAGGTGACGTTGCTGCGCTGTTCCAGATTGTTGTGCATCCATTCGATCTGGTCGGCGTACATATTGGGTGTGGTGGCCTCAATCGTAGCGGGCAAGTTCAGAATGACACGTTCGTCAGCGGCTGGACCCCAGGCTTTCACGACGGCGTTGCACACCTCCAGAGCAAATTCGGGCTCGGTAGTGCTGAACACTTCGGGCGAGTATTCGTAACCCCATTGGGTTTGCGGATACTTGGCCACTTCGTTCTTGACCAGGCGTGTACCGGTCAAGGCAATTTCCTTGATCTCGTCCTTGCTCAAGTTGAAAACAATCTTGCGAAAGGCGGGGGCACAAGCGTTGTACAAGTGAATGATGGCGCGTTTGGCACCGGCAGCCGCTTCAGCCGTGCGCTTGATCAGGTCTTCACGCGACTGCGTCAACACGATGATGGTGACGTCTTCAGGGATGCGGTTTTCGTCGATCAGCTTGCGAACGAAATCGAAGTCGGTCTGCGATGCGGATGGGAAACCGACCTCGATTTCCTTGAAACCGATTTTGACGAGTTGCTCGAAAAAGCGCAGTTTGCGAGCCACGTTCATGGGCTCGATCAGGGACTGATTGCCGTCACGCAAGTCAGTGCTCATCCAGATGGGCGCTTTGGTAATGCGCTTGGAAGGCCAGGTGCGTTCAGCGAAGTCGCGATCAAAGGCGACAAAAGGACGATACTTTTGAGAGGGGTTTTTCAGCATTGCCATGGGGATACCTGTCGGACAAAAAGTGTTGATTACTTCTTGCCGTCACCAGCGATTGCAGCATTTACGTAGGCCGGTGGCGGCACAAATGACGTAGATGTGGCTGAGTATTGGCTGCCGAACTGCCACGGGACACTAGGCCCGGCAACCGGACGCTAGTAGTAGCAGCTGGGATAGGCTGGAGGCAGGGGCCGAAGAACGGCCTTCACGCACGGAACGCGACAAGGCTGCTTCAGCGGCGGGGCTGAAACCTTGGCAGGCGTAGGAGAATTGGCGTGCGTGAGTCATGACCGTTAGTCAAACACAAAAAAAACAGGAAGGCAAGCTTTAGGCTTGTGGCTCGTGACGTTCGTAGTCGGCTTGCAGCAGGCGGCTTTGCTGCTCGGCCAGTTCGATTTTGCTAAAACGTCCGGAGCGCAACTCGCTATGGGCTCGTTGTAAATCGCCCACAGTCAACGGGCTGCGCTGGTCGGGCCAGCACCACAAAATCACTTCACGGGCCGGACGGCTGAGTGATCGGGCCAGTTGAGCCACCGTGGACTCGTCGATAATGCGTTGCTGGTTGCGTCGCATGACCCCTTGTACGAAGCCATACAAAAGATAGGCAATAATGAGGGTTATGACGCCCACTACCGTCCACCAGAAAAACGGGTTGTATTGCTTGATCAGCGCCAGGTTTTGAATGCTCAAGGCCTGCAGGCCGGAGTAATCCAGGCCACGCCCAAAGCTGATAAGACGGTTGAGCAGGTCCCACCAGATAATGGCGACCACGATAGTGACTACGGTGCAGATAATAGTGGCCGTGGCGCACAGCTTGAACAGTGTGCTGCGCAGAGCCTGACTATCGTTGGCGGTGGGTGTCTGGGCGTTGTCAGTTTTCATGGAAACGATTGTACCTATGCTTACGCGTCAGTCACTAGATTTACGCCAGCAGCAAACGCTGGTTTTGACGCCGCAATTGCAACAGTCTATTAAAGTGTTGCAGCTATCGGGGGCCGAGCTGGAGCAGGAGTTGGCTCAAGCTTTGCTGGATAACCCCTTGCTGGAACGTCTGGACGTGCAGACGGATGTCGCCGCCGAGCCATTGCCCGAAGCCGCTTCGGGCGAGGCGGAATCCTCGTGGGCGAGCCTTGAGTTTCCCAAACATCAGGGGGATTCGGACGACCCTGACTGGACTCCCGAATCGGCCATTGCCCAGGACCTGGCGGCTTATTTAAGCGAGCAGCTGGGACTGTTGCGTTTGAGCGACCGTGACCGCGCTTTGGCCCAGTTATTGATCGATGAGCTGGACGATAACGGCTACCTGCCCGTCTCGCTGGAAGAGGTGCTGGACTGCCTGCCCGACGAGCTGGATATTGATGAAAGTGATTTGCGCTGTGCGCTGGCCCAGGTGCAGTCCCTGGACCCGGCCGGTGTCGGTGCGCGGGATCTGGCCGAGTGCCTGGACTTGCAACTGATGCAACAGGCTCAGCAATTGGAACCTGCCTTGCTCGACTGCGCCCGCTATCTGGTGCGCGAGCATGTCGGCATTTTGGCCTCTCCTAGTCAGTTGCGTCAGCGCTGTGCCGGCCGCTATTCGGCCGAGCTGGTCGAGCGCGCCCATCATCTGGTCTTGAAGCTGGACCCCAAGCCGGGGCGGGCCTGGACGCAGGACGTCTCGGCTTATGTGGTACCCGATGTGCTGTTGATTCGCGGCAAGGACAATTGGCAGGCGGCCTTGAATCCCCTGGCTGTGCCGCGCCTGCAATTGGTGAATCTGCACGATTACGAAATTGAAGCGCACCCTGCTTTGCTGGCAGAGCGCCAAAAAGCGACCGGCTTGCTGCGCAGCGTTAACAGCCGTTTCGTGACGATTTTGCGGGTGGCCCAAGCGATTGTGCAGATGCAGCAGGACTTCTTCACGCAAGGTGTGTCGGCTCTCAAACCCATGCAATTGGCCGATCTGGCAGCCGAGCTGGATTTGCACGAGTCCACGATTTCTCGTGCAACGCGGCAAAAGTACATGCAAACACCGCATGGGGTGATGGAGCTTAAACAGTTCTTTACCGTGGCCTTGGCCAGTGCTGATGGCAAGGCTGATCTGTCGGCGGCTTCGGTACGGGCACAGATCGCACAGATGATTCGTGACGAGTCGCCAGCCAAGCCTTTGTCGGACCAGCAGATTACCGACCTCTTGCAGGCTCAGGGCCTGACTTTGGCGCGCCGTACGGTGGCGAAGTACCGGGAAGCGGAAGGTTTGGCACCGGCTTCACAACGCAAGATGCGGGCGGCGGCTGGCGTTTAGGGACGACACGCCATAGCAGCTCAAAGATGCTTGGTGGGCCCAGAGGCTCACCGTTTTAGCTGACAAGACCTGTCAAAACAAAAAAAACAGGGCCTGCATACACGCATGAACAGGCCCTGCAAAAGCGGAGTTAGACCCTGCCAGCCAGACGGAGAACTGGATGGCAGGGGGATCGCTGGTCTACTTAGAATTTCATGGTGGCTGAAGCCAGGAAGGTACGTGGCGAACCTTGGCCATTGCTCAAGGGCACGACCCAGTAGGCCTTATTACCCACGTTTTCCAGGCTGGCGCGCAAGGTCACTTCCTTGCCGGCAAAGCGCGTTTTGTAGCGCATGCCCAGGTCATAGGTGGTCACGCCTGGCATGTAGTAGCTGTTGCTGGCGTCGGCATATTGCTTGGACTGGCTGTGCAGGTTGGCATTCAAGGTCAGGCCCTGAACAAAAGGCGTATCCCATTCAATTCCGGCCTTGGCGACCCAGCGGGACAGGCCCACGGCCATACGCCCTTCGTTGCTCGGGTTGCTGGCCTTGCGAATCTTGGGGTCCAGGTAGGCAATACCACCGGTCAAACGCCAGTTTTCGGCAATTTGACCAAAGACCTGCACTTCGACCCCTCGGTTGCGCTGACGGCCGTCGTAGCTCAGGTTGGGCTTGCCGTTGAAACGTTCAGCGCTCTCGTAGCTATTGGGTTGGGTGATGTCGAACAGGGCCGCTGTCAGAGCGTAATCCCCGCTGTCGTACTTCATCCCGATTTCGTATTGACGTGTTTTCTGGGGCGCGAAGATCTGGCCTTCGTTGGCGTAGTCGTCACCGACGATCATTCCTTGTGTCAGACCCTCGGCATAGTTGGCGTACAGCATCCAGTCGTCACGCAATTGCCAGACACCGGCAATGGTGGGCGTCAGTGCATTCTTGCTGTAGTTGTCGCTCTTGCCGCTTTTGTCTTTGGTGCTGACCCACTGCTGGCGCAGGCCCAGCGTCAGCTGATATTTGCCATCCGCAAAAGACAGGGTATCGGCTAACGCTGCACTGTACAGATAGCTGACGTTAGGCGCACTTAGCCCATTCATGGGGACATAGGGACGAGCCGGGTAGTCTGGGTCGTAGATATTGATGGTCTCGGACCAGCCTTTGATGGAGGTGTTGTCGCTGCGCGAGCTTTTGCGGTTCCAGTCCACTCCGGCGCTGATGGTGTGGTGCACGGAGCCGGTGTCGAAGTTGTAGAACAGACCACTATTGGCGGCCAGGTTGTAGCCGGTATTGTTGCGGCGGGTCGCAGCCAGTTTCAGGTCCCCTTGCTCATTCAGTAAGGTGCTGCCCTTGGTGTTGTAGTTGCTCATCTCGGACTTGCTGTAACCCGCAGAACCGTAGACGGCCAACTTGTCGTTGGCAGCCCAGTCTGCACGTACCAGTGCGGTGGTTTCACGCGTCAGGCCAGCCGCCCACGGTACGCCCAACAAGACATTGCCTTTGGGTGGCGAGGGCAATGGGTTCTTGTCCAGCCCCTTGGCCAGACGCACGCCCCGGTTCAGACCGGAAATGTATTCTTCCAGGTGGTACAGGTCGGCAGACAGTTTGACTGTGCCCAGGCGATAGTCGGCCCCCAGAGAAATCAGCTTGTCGCGATTGGTGCGGTGGTCCACCACGCCCTCGCCGTCCTTGAATACGCCGTTCAAGCGCAGGCCCAATTCATTGGATTCCCCGAAACGGCGGCCCAGATCCAGATGCGTCCCGAATTGGGAAGGCTGGATGTAGGACAGGGTGACGTTGCTAATGGGATCATCCGTGGCGCGCTTGGACACCAGATTGATTGAGCCACCCACATCATTGCTGGCATTCATGCCGTTCAGCACGGCAGAGGGGCCTTTGAGAATTTCTAAACGCTCTGCGATGGCCATCACGCGGCGGCCACTGGTCAAACCTTGCAAACCATTTAGAGACACGTCACCGGCACGGAAACCCCGTATATACATGGTGTCTTTGCCGCCCGTTCCACCTGCACCGGGAGTCTGCACGGAAGGGTCGTTCTTGCTGATCAGAATGCGCAGTTCCTGACCTTGCAGATCTTCGATGTAGTCGCTGGTGTAGTTGATGGTGCTAAATGGGGTGTTCATGACATCCCGGTTGCCCAGCAAACCCAGGTTGCCGCCGGTAGCGACATGATTGCCTTCATAAGCGGGCGGCAAGTCAATGTATTCGCTGGCTTTGACTTCAATGGTGGACAAAGATGTAACTGGGGGAGCATCGGAAGATTGAGCCCAACTGCTGCCCGCGCTGAGCAGGCTCAGGCCAATAAGATGAGAAATGCGCATGGATCTGTAAGTTAAATATAAATAAAAATGATTCTCATTAATGTTTCATTTGTAGCATTTGCTTGTAGGTGCTTCAAGCAGTTAGGCGCCTTTGTGATATAAAAACGACCCTAAAAAACTTATGGGTATAAGTAGGCGGAGTAGTCGATTTCGCTCCGAAACTGCGCCGGAATCAGGGTTTCAGAGGGATTTTTGAGCAAAATAGAGGCCTCGTCTGACACGAGGGTGGGAGTGCGTCCCATGGAACAGTTTTGGCAAGAACAGGTGATCTTTGCTTGGCGAGGGGAAGGCAAAGGAGCGGTGATGGCTCCTGGCTAATAAGGGAGCGGCTCAAGAAATTCTTCTATTTGTGACTTGAACAGGCTTGAGCTGTGTTTCGATACTTGTCGACTGCGACTGCGACTGCGACTGCGACTGCGACTGCGACTGCGACTGCGACTGCGACTGCGACTGCCAGGGCGGGAGGCAGGCAGCGGCAAAAGTCCCCTTCCGCCGCTGCCCCTCTATCTATCATGCTTAGCTAAATAACCAGGGTTCCTGTTCCCGGCGCCGTTGTTCGTAAGCCTGGATCTGATTCATTTTTTGCTCTGTCACGCTGATATCGTCCAGCGCCAGCAGCAGGCGGTGGCGGCGTTCAGACTCCACCTGGAAACGGATGTGCTGGTTGGGACCGATCAACATGCAGGCCTCCAGATCTACCGTCCATTCATCCCACGGATTTTGTGTAGCTGTGGTGAATAAACCATCAATTTGCTCCGTAGCCAGCTGGATGGGCAATATGCCGTTTTTAAAGCAGTTATTGCGGAAGATGTCGGCAAATGAAGGGGCGATCAGCACCGCAATGCCTAAGTCCTTCAGCGCCCAGACCGCGTGTTCACGGCTGGACCCGCAGCCAAAATTCTCGCGTCCCAGCAGAATGCGGGCGCCTTGTGCATGCGGCTGATGCAGGCAGAAACTGTTGATTGGCTTACGCTCGGCCAGTGGCTTGCCGGGGTAGCCAATATCCGCGTACCGCCAGTTGTCGAAGGCATATTGTCCAAAGCCAGTGCGCGACAAGGATGTCATGTACTGCTTGGGTAAGATAGCGTCGGTGTCTACATTGGCGCGGTCCAGCGCAATCACGCGCGAGCGCACGGAAGTAAAAGGTGTGTTCATGCGGCGTCCCAGTTACGGATATCAACAAGATGGCCCGCAATTGCAGCGGCAGCAGCCATGGCGGGGCTCATCAGGTGTGTACGTCCCAAGGCGCCCTGCCGGCCCTCGAAATTACGGTTGGAGGTGGAGGCGCAGCGCTCGCCCGGGTTCAGGCGGTCTTCGTTCATGCCCAGGCACATGGAGCAGCCCGGCTCGCGCCATTCAAAACCGGCTTGCGTAAAAATCTGGTCCAAGCCTTCCTGCTCGGCCTGACGACGTACCAGTCCCGAGCCGGGTACAACCAAAGCTTGCAGCACTGTGCTGGCCACGCGTTTGCCTTTGATCATGGCAGCGGCGCTGCGCAGGTCTTCAATACGGGCATTGGTACAGGAACCGATGAAAACCCGGTCTATGGTGATGCCTGCCAGCGGCTGCCCGGCCTGCAAAGCCATATAGTCCAAGGCGCGTTGGGCATCAGCTTGTTTGCCCGTGGCAGCGGCTAATGGATCAGGTACAAGCTGGTCGATGGCCGCCGCCATGTCGGGCGATGTGCCCCAAGTGACTGTGGGGGCAACCTGCGTGGCGTCGATCAGCAAGTGCTGATCGTATTGGCAGCCTTCATCGCTGATCAGCGTGCGCCAGTACTGCTCTGCCTTGTCCCATGCCTCTCCTTTTGGTGCCAAGGGGCGGCCGCGCACATAGTCCAGGGTCTTGTCGTCCACAGCGACCAGACCAATACGGGCCCCCGCTTCGATCGCCATATTGCACAAGGTCATGCGCCCTTCCATGGACAAGGCACGGATGGCGGGGCCGGTAAATTCGATGGCACAGTCCCGTCCTCCATCCGCACCCAGGCGGGCAATGATGTGCAGGACCAGATCCTTGGCGGTGCTGGTGGCAGGCAATTCACCTTGCACATCGACCTGCAGGCTGCGCATGCGTTTTGCGGCCAGGCATTGCGTGGCCAGAACATGCTCCACTTCGGAGGTGCCAATGCCAAAGGCCAAGGCCGCAAACGCACCATGCGTGCTGGTATGGGAATCTCCTGCCACGATGCTGGAGCCGGGCAAGGTCATGCCCTGCTCGGGTCCGATCACGTGGATGATGCCCTGGCGCTCGTCATCCAGGCCAAAGTAGCGCAGGCCAAACTCCCGGCTATTGATCTCCATCTGGTCGATCTGTGCCTGCGCCAACGGATCTTCCAGACGCTGATTGCGGCGGCGCGTGGGCACGTTGTGGTCCACCGTGGTCAGCGCAGTTTCCGGGCGACGCACTTGGCGTCCGGCCAAGCGCAAGCTCTCGAAGGCTTGTGGACTGGTGACTTCGTACAACAACTGGCGGTCTATGTAGATCAGATCATGCTCATCGTCTACCGTCGCAACGCGATGTGCATCCCAGAGCTTTTGAAAAAGGGTGCGGGCCGTGCTCATGGTTGGCACACCTTCAAGGCGTAGGCTGGCCCGGCTTTGTGCAGGCGACTTTGTATAGGCTCGTGCGTCAGAGCCGCGATTTCTTCAGCCAAAGGCTGGAGCGCTTCCAGATTCAAGCCTGTTTCCACACCGCTGATCTGGAACATATGCGCCAGATCTTCCAGGCTGGCATTGCCGCTGGCACCGGGGGCGTAAGGGCAACCGCCCAAACCGGCCAAGGCTGCGTCGAACCGACGCCCTCCTTCGCGATACGCGGCCCAGGCATTGGCCAGAGCCAGCCCGCGGGTGTCATGGAAATGGCCGGTGACGCCTTGTTCACCATACAAGCTCAAGGCAGCCTGAGTCAGGCGTTCTACATCCACGGGCGAACCCATGCCGGTGGTATCGCACAGGCTGACGGAGCTGGCTCCCATGCGCTGCACTTGCTGCATCAGTGCAATCACGTGCGTGGGGGCGACGGCGCCGGTAAAGGGACAGCCAAAAGCGGTGGACAGGGACACGTTGACTGGCGTTTTGCCCGCCGCTTCCAGCACTTGCTCCAGCTGGGTCAGTGATTGCGCAATATTCATGCGCAGATTGGCCTGGTTATGCGCTTCAGAGGCCGAAAATACAAAGTTCAGCTCGTCCATATTGGCAGCTAAAGCACGCTGTGCACCGCGCAGATTGGGAACCAGGGCGGTGTAGCAGACTTGGGGCTCGCGCGCGGTCAGGCGAGCCAGCTCGTCGGCATCCGCCAGGGATGGGATGGCTTTGGGCGAGGTAAAGGACGTCAGCTCTATCTTGCGCACGCCGCATCGGGGCAGTGCTTGCGCGATACGCAGCTTGTCCGGCGTAGGCACCCAGCGTGGCACAATTTGCAGGCCGTCACGCAAGGTGACATCAGTTAATAACACGGTACTCATTCCACGATTCCTTGTTCACGCAGAGCTTGGCGGCGCTCCGGGCTCATGCCCAGTTCTTGCAGGATGCTGTCTGTGTGTTCACCCAACTCCGGCCCTAACCATTGGGTGGCACCGGGGCTGCGGCTTAGCTTGGGGACGATGCCGGGTATGGTCAGTTCCTGGCCATCCTCCAAGGTGTGTTTCTCCAGCATGCCGCGGGCCTGGTAATGCGGGTCATCAAGAATGTCGGCGGCGGTATAGATGCTGCCGCTGGGGACTTCAGCCTGATCCAGCACGCTCAGTACCTCTTCCAGACTGCGGGCGCCTGTCCAGTCGCCAATAGTCTGGTCCAGCATGGCGCTGTGTTCCACGCGTCCGGCGTTGTCGGACAGGCGCGGATCGTTGGCCAGATCGGGCCGGCTCATAGCCTGCATCAGACGAATGAAAATGGCATCGCTATTAGCCGCAATCACCACCCATTTGCCGTCGCCGGTGGGATAGGTGTTGGAAGGGGCGATACCGGGCAAGCTGGCGCCAGTGCGTTCACGTTGATGACCGTTCAGTTGATAGTCCGGAATCAGGCTTTCCATGATGGCAAAGACAGATTCGTACAAGGCCACATCAATCATTTGGCCCTGCCCGCCTTCCTGGCGCAGATGGTGCATGGCCAGCAGCGCGCCTATGGTGCCGTACAGCGAGGCCAACGTATCGCCCAGGCTGACACCGGCTCGCACAGGGGGGCGATCCGGATAGCCGGTGCCATAACGCAGGCCACCCATACATTCTGCGATGGCGGCAAAGCCGGGGCGACGGTGGTAGGGGCCGTCCTGCCCATAACCGGAGACGCGCACCATGATCAGGCGTGGGTTCAGTGCGTGCAGCGTTTCCCAGCCCAGGCCCCAGCGTTCCAGCACGCCGGGGCGGAAGTTTTCAATGACGATATCGCTTTGCAGGGCCAGTTCACGAGCAATCTCCTGGCCTTCGGGCTGGCGCAGATCGAGCGCAATGGAACGCTTGTTGCGACTTTGCACGCGCCACCACAGGGAGGTGTCTTTGTGCAACTGCCGCCAGCGGCGCAGCGGGTCGCCCTTGCCGGGCGGTTCGATCTTGATGACATCGGCCCCGAATTGGGCCAGCAGGCTGCCGGCATAGGGGCCGGCAATCAAGGAACCCAGCTCCAGGACTTTGATGCCTTTGAGCGGGGGTTCGGTAAAGCTGTTCTTATCCATTTCTGTTTCCTCCAGTTATTGATTCTGGGATAGAAAAAGAAAGTAGAAAAGCAATCAAATATTATGCTGCCATCGTAAAAAACGTGGATGGAAAATTAAAAAAACCCGCATGAAGCGGGTTTTATTTTTTAAAGCGTTCTGGGTAACCAAAGAATGATTTCGGGGAAGATTGTCAAAATAACAATCGCCAAAATTTCCAGTGCCACAAAGGGCAGAGCCCCGCGTGTAATCTGCTGTAGCGATATTTGTGGGGCAATGCCCTTGATCACATAAAGGTTCAAACCCACCGGCGGCGTAATGACGGCCATTTCGCAGGCAATAATCATTACAATGCCAAACCATAATGGATCGTAGCCCAGCGCCACAATTACAGGCAGTAAAACAGGTGTGGTGATCAGGATAAGAGAAACAATATCCAGGAACATGCCCACGACAATCAGGAACAACAGCACAAACAGGAGAATGACCCAGGCAGGCTGAGACGATGCCGTAATCAGGGCCACCAGCTTTTGCGGAATCATCAAGCGGGTCATGATGTAGCCAAACAGCAGCGCTGCGGCCAGAATCAGCAAAATCATGCCACTGGTGACGGCGGTGGAGCGCAGGATCTGCAAAGCCGTGCGCCAGTTCATTTCCTTGTAGGCAATGGCAATGATGAATGCCCCTGCAGCACCAATACCGGCCGCCTCTGTCGGAGTAGCAATACCCAGATAGATCGTGCCCAGCACCAGCAGAATCAGCAAGGAAGCAGCCCAGATGTCTTTCAGGGCGGCCAGTTTCTGTGCCCAGGTAACGACTTCCGAATTGCGCGGTGCGGACTCTGGCTTGAATATCGCAACCAGAGCGACATAGATCACCATCATGACGGTGACCATCAAGGCGGGTAGCAAGGCACCAATGAACAGCTTGCCGATGGATTGATCCGCCATTTCGCCATACAGCACAAAGCCAATGCTGGGTGGAATCAGCAAAGCCAGGGCACCGGCCGCAGCAATCGTGCCGCCAGACAGGCTGGGCGAGTAACCACGCTTGAGCATTTCTGGAATGGCAAAGCGACCAATCGTGGCGGCACCCGCCACGCTGACCCCGCTCATGGCGCCGAAAACGGCCGAGCTGCCCACACTGGCTACAGCCAAACCACCGGGCAGGCGGTTCAGCCACAGATAGAACAGCTGATACAGTTTGCCGCCAATACTGGTGCGGGCAATGACCTCACCCATCAGAATGAACAGCGGAATGGCGATCAGGGAATAGCTGGCCATGCCTCGGTGCAAAGTGGCGGGAATGACGTCCAGGCCGCCCAGGCCGGATTTCATCAGAATGCCGGAAATACTGGCAACACCCAGTGCGGCAAAAATGGGGGTGCCGATAACCATCAGGATGGCAAAGCAGGCCATCATCAGGCTGAAAATGAGCATGGAATCCATGTCAGAACTCCTTGATGCTGTCGTTGGATTCCACACTGTTCGGAATGAACAGTTGGCGCAGGGTAGCCAGGCCCAGCAAGGTGCCGCCCAGCGGGATCATGCCGTAGGCAATCCACAGGGGGAAGCGCAGCATGGAGGCCGAGCGGTAGTTACGGGCAATCGCTGTTTCCACCACGGAAATACCGGCCCACAACAGCACCAGGCAGAAGAACAAGATGCACAGCTGCGAAATGCAGGTGGCCAGGCGCTGGCCGCGTGGCGAGAAGCGCATATGGAAGGCTTCCACGCTGACGTGGCGGTTTTCCAGGTGAACCCAGCCGATGGACAGCCAGGAGCAGACCAGCAGCAAATACACACATACTTCGGTGATATAGATGCTGGGGCTATTAAAGACGTAGCGTGCAATGACGCCATAGGTGCAGGCGATCATCAGAGCGGCCAGTGCAACTTCGGCCACCAGAATGGCGAGCCGATTGCTACCGCGCGCAAATGCGCCCAGAAAATGAATAAGTGGATTCATGGTGTCTCCACACGAGGGATGCACGCCGGTTTGTGGTCCGGCGCGCAGTCACGCGTGATCAGGGCTGGCGGGTTTTCTCGATCAGTTCCAGATAGGCGGGACCGTTCTCAACCTGCTTGCTCCATTCATCAATGGCGGCTTGGGTTTGCTGACGCATTTCGGCCAGTTGAGCGGGCTCAACACGGTTGATGGTCACACCGGCTTGCTCGTAGCGTTGCAGGGCCTGGCCTATAAAGGCGTTCACGCGCTCAAACTGTTCTTCGTCGCGCTGGTGGGCGGCCTTGCTGATGATCTCTTGCAGATCAGGGGGCAGGGATTCCCACTTTTTGCGGTTGATGGTCAGCACGGACACATCAATACCGAAGTTGGCGATGGACAGGTACTTGGCCACTTCATACAGGTTGCGGCCAATGCCGGTCAGCAAGGGACGTGGGGTGGCGTCGATCACGCCACGGTCAAAGGCCAGGTACAGCTCGGAAGATGGCATGCCGGTAGGTGAGCCCCCCAGCAGTTGCAGGGCGCGTGCGTCCATGGAGCTGGTCGATGCCCAGACTTTGCCCTTGATGTCCGCGGCCGAGTTGATCGGTGCCTTGCGGCTGTAAAACTCGTACGGGTCCCAAGGGGCCAGGCCCAGCACCACGGCATCGTGGGTGTCACGCAGTTCCTGCTCGGCACCCAGCTTGAACAGACCTTGATCCAGGGCACGCTTCAGGTGGGCCGTGCTGTCAAACAGGAATGGCAGGGTAAAGATGTTCAGCGCTGGCACGGTGCCGCTGGGGTACGTGCTGGTCATGTTGACGATATCCACGTCACCGCGTGACAAGGCTGGCAGCTCCTCGTAGCCATCGAACAGCTGACCGGAGTGGAACACGTTGATCTTGATGCGACCCTGGCTTTCTTTTTCCACGGTCTGAACGAAGTTCTCGATGGGTTTCCAGGCGTACTCGTAGGCCGGAGGCAAATAGGTTGAGAAAGTCAGTTCAACTTCTTGGGCTTGGGCGGGCGAGATGCCCAGCGCCAGGGTGCAGGCGGCCATCGCCGCTGTCAGGGCTTTTTTCATGAGAGTCTCCTGTGGTTTCTTTTTTTGTTGCGCGTTTAAAGCGTGTGTAGATGAGCGATCAAGTCTGCCGAGGGCAGGACTTCGGCGTATTTGCTGGCCATATCGATCAGATTGCTGCGATGTTGGGCTGCCGAGCGGTCAGCCACCGCATCTTCAGCCACGAACGGGGCAAATCCCGACTGCAAGCTGTCCACCACGCTGGCACGCACGCAACCGCTGGTGGTGGCACCGGCCACAATCAGCATGTCGCAGCCCTGATGGGCCAGCAAGGCGGGCAGCGGCGTGCCGTAAAAGGCGGAAGCCTGGGTCTTGTACAGGATGATGTCTTGTTCGGGGTCGTAGTCCAGCCGCGGGTCCAGCTCACAGGCAGGCGAACCACGCAGCAGGCAGCGCAAGGACGAGGCCTTGGTCAGCCACAGATTGGCGTCGGCCAGATGGGCTTCGTAGCCGATGATGGTGAAAATAACGCGACCCTTGCCACGCATGGCGCGAATCAGGGTGTTGGTTTGTTCGATCTGGCTGTCGCAGTTCGAGGCCAGTGGCGTCAAGCCAGGCTCGGTAAAGCCGCGTTGAAAATCGATAACGACCAAAGCCGGTTGTTGCCCCATGGGCAGGGTGCCGTCAAAGCCCCCTTTCAGATTGTCGCTGTCGCGCATCTTGTTTCTCCCCTCACTCTCTATTCCTGACTTAAATAATCAGGTTCCGTATTATGTGCGTAGTCTGTCATCGCTAATGACGTGAGTACAGCGTCAAATTGCGATGGTGCTATCGCAATTGATGATGGCAGAGTGCTTGTCGACCCGCCCTTCCTAGGATGGAATACTGGCTTATGAACATCGATCCCAAATCTTTACGGCTGTTTTTATTGGTGCTGGAACGCGGCACCATCTCGGGGGCGGCCGAGCAGTTTCATATTGCGCCTGCCGCGGTCAGCAAGCGCCTGAGCGATCTGGAGCAGCAACTGGGCGCGGCCCTGATCGAGCGCAGCAACAAGGGTGTGTGTCCAACGGCAGCGGGCAAATCATTGGCGGCCATGTCCCAGCGCCTATTGGACGATATGGATGCCATGGGCGCGTTGATGCGTGACTTTGCCGGCGGGGCTACCGGGCACGTGCGGATTGCGGCCAACCTGTCGTCCATCACGCAGTTTTTGCCGCAGGCTTTGAGCTCCTTTATGGCGAGGCATCCCAAAGTGCGGGTGTCGCTGGAGGAACGTATCAGTGCGGGAGTGGCCCAGGCGGTGGCCGATAACAATGCCGATCTGGGCGTGCTGATACGCGGTGTAGGCAGTGCGGAGGTGGAGTACTACGACTATCGCCAGGACGAGCTGGTGTTGCTGGTGCCTGCTACCCATCCTTTGGCAGGACGGGGAGAACTGGCCTTTGCCGACACGCTGGATTTTGACTACGTAGGTATGCATACCGGCAGTCACCCCAATCTGTTGCTGTTACGCGCCGCCAGCGAGCTGGAGCGCACTTGGCGTTGCCGCGTGCAGGTGACCAGTTACGATGCCCAGTGCCGCATGATTGAGGCGGGGCTTGGAATTGGCGTGTTGCCGCGTTCTGTGGCCGAATCCTATGTACAAAGCCTGGGCCTGGCCTTGTGCGTGATCAAGGAGCCCTGGACCTCACGCCGCGTGGCCTTGTGCGTGCGTAGCCGCTATAGCTTGTCGCCCGCCGCGCGCTTGTTGATGGACCATCTACTGCAGAATTGATGCGACTGTCGTTTTCAGACCAAGACCGCAAAGGCAGGCTGCAAGCCATTCCCAAGGCCATATCGAGGTAAGACAGTTCTTAATGAGAATGACTCTTGATATTTTTAGGTTTCTTGATAATAATGGTTCTCATGTTTATCTGCATATGTAACGCGATCACCGAGCGTCAAGTACAAGAAGCAGTACGTGGCGGCGCTTCCAGCCTGGCAGACCTGCAAGGTCAGCTTGGCGTGGCGTCTTGCTGTGGCTGCTGCGCGGAGACGGCTCAGGACTATTTGCCCGGCGGACGCTATGCCAATCAGACCATGATTGCCAGTCTTGAAACCGCCCGGGTGGATTACGCTGCCAACGACAGCCTGATTCCTGCCCCTGAGTTCGGCCGTCTTGTTTGCCGCGCCTAAGCGCGTGTTTTTGATCAGGATTTTCCATTCCCGCTATTGCTAGTGGGAATGATTGTTATTGGTCCTGTTACTAACCCAAAAGTGCAACGCTTTCTGGGTGTTTAGCTGTTTTTTAAGCCATGGCACATGCGTGCATGGTAGCCTGTCACATTCATCCCCCACTGTGTTTTTGCCTGCATCGCGCCTGCGTGCGATCTGTGGCGTGAGCAGCATTTGTGGGGGCTCGGCGGCTCCTTGGGGGGAGCGCCGTCAGATTTACAGGAGAACAGCATGTTTGGCGATAAAGTGGTAATTCAGCATCTGAACAAGCAGCTAAAGAACGAACTAACAGCAATCAATCAATACTTCTTGCACGCTCGCATGTTGAACCATTGGGGCTTTAACAAGCTGGGCAAACACGAGTATGACGAGTCCATCGGCGAGATGAAGCACGCCGATATGCTGATCGAACGTATCTTCATGCTGGACGGCCTGCCCAACCTGCAGGACATGCACAAGATCATGATCGGTGAGAACGTGCCTGAACTGCTGGGCTGTGACCTGAAGCTGGAACAGGCCGCCCGTCAGACCGTGGTAGAGGCTATCGAGTACTGTGAGTCCACCCGCGACTACGTGTCGCGTGATTTGTTCTTGAAGATTCTGGACGATACCGAAGAGCACATCGATTGGCTGGGTACACAGCTGGAGCTGATCGAAAAAGTGGGTCTGCAAAACTACCTGCAATCGCAGATGGGCGACCACGACGAGTAAGCGACACAGTTCTTGCTGGTGTGATGCCGACAAGACATAAGCGGCTTGCTCTGGAATGCAAAACACCCCATAGCCTGGATGAGCTCCAGTGCTATGGGGTGTTTTTTTATGGCTATCGTACGGCTTCGGTATCAGGATGCTAGGGCTGGATCGGCGGGAAGTACGCCAAGGTCTGCCCCAGGCCCCATAAGAGCAGCAGCACTACGGGAATATGGACCAGTAGTTGCACGAAGGTAAAACCAATCAGATCTCGCGCCTTCAAGCCCAGCACACCCAGCAAGGGCAGCATGTAGAAGGGGTTGATCAGGTTGGGCAGTGCTTCGGCCGCGTTATAGATCTGTACGGCCCAGCCCAGGTGATATTGCAGGTCATTGGCTACCTGCATCACATAAGGGGCTTCAATAATCCACTTGCCACCGCCCGAAGGAATGAAGAAACCCAGGACGGCCGAGTACACGCCCATCAGCAGCGCGTAGGTATCGTGCGAGGCAATCCGAACGAAGAATTCGGAGATGTGGTGGGCAATGGTTTCCCCGCCCGAGCCTTGTACCGTCGTCATGATGGCAGCAATCGAGCCATATAGCGGGAATTGAATCAGCACCCCGGTGGTGGTGGGCACGGCGCGAGACACAGCTTCCAGGAAGCTGCGAGGACGCCAATGCAGCAAGGCGCCTGCCATCAGGAACAACAGGTTATAGGTGTTCAGGCCTGAGATCGCCAGAATCGCAGGCTTGGTAGCGAATTCTTGCCACAACCAGCCACCGGCCAGCGCGACCAGTACAAGGATCAGGAAGGGGCTGTGCTCCAGCCATTCGCCAGGACGTTGTGGCTTGGGTGTCTCAGGCAGGACAACCGTAGGATCAATACCGCAGGCCGCCGCATCTTTTGCACTGGCGTCGCTGGGTGCGGTGGCATAGGCCACGATCAGGGAGACGACAACCAGGACCAGCAGCATGATGCCCGACTGCCATAGGAAAATGGTTTCCGTAAAGGGGATGACGCCTGTAATGGCCAGGATGGAGGGTGGCAGACTGGCAGGGTTGGCTTGCAGCTGCGCAGCCGACGACGACAGACCCAATGCCCAGACGGCGCCCAGTCCCAGATAGGCGGCTGCGCCAGCTGCGCGGTAGTCCATCTTCAGGTCGGTACGGCGGGCCAAAGCCTTGACCAGCAAGCCGCCAAATACCAGGCTCAAGCCCCAGTTCAGCAAGGAGGCTGCCATGGAGATCAGGGCGACCCAAGCCACGGCGGAACGTCCGTTGCGCGGCACGGCAGCACAAATATCAATCAGGCGGGAAGCCGGTTTGGAACTGGCCACCACATATCCGCCAATCACCACAAAGGCCATTTGCATGGTAAAGGGGATCAGACTCCAGAAACCGTCGCCAAATGCTTTGGCGGTTGCGGTCACAGGTGCGCCGATAGCCAGGGCGGCCACGGCCACAATCAGTACGGCCAGGGTCGCAAATACCCACGAATCCGGGAACCAGCGTTCAGCCCAACTTGCACAGCGCATTGCAAAACGTGCTGAGCGGCTTTCTTGTAATGCTCCAGACATAAAGTGCCCTCCACTTATTGATATGAAAACAAACAGCCGCACCTCTTCTCGGACGTGCTGATCTGGTCAGAGGTATCGGCTGTAAAGACTTCTGGGTACAAAGCTTGAGGTCGCTAAAACAAGCGGCCTGACCATCTGTTCCCAAGTGATCCCATGCCGTTGTTGAGCAGGACAGTGCGTGTCCGTTCCCCGGTCTCCGTCTGGAATTATTGATTTGCTTGCTACTGGCGGTTATTACGCACAGAAAAAGACAGGAAGGCGACCCAACCTGACGACATACCTTTTTTATATACGCGGACGCGGTGAGGCGATCCCACCGGGCATGGGCTTGACAATGACTGGGTCAAGCCTGAGCCCGGGAATATCAGAAGGATTTGCTAGGACAGCCTGCAACTTTGCCCCACGCATTATTGGGACCGCAGTACTTGTTGCGAGCATCCCAGGAACAACTTGGGCGATCGAAAAAGCCTTTTTGGCTACAGGCATTCAACTCTTGCTGCAGTTGTGCCTGCCAGGCACCGTTATTGTTGCCGGCCACTTGAATATCCTGTGGTGGCGGTGGTGGGGGCGTGCCTACATCTACCGGCTGGATAGGCTCGGGGCCGCCCAGGTTCACACGAGCAATCCCTTGCAACTCCCGGTTCTGCTCGGTCATGGCAATTTGAATGGCCTGCTCCAGCGAAATGGACGTGGTGGCCAAGGCAATAGGTGGCTTTTCTTCCGTCAGCGTGGACGTGTCGATTTCCCAAGCGATCGGTGTGGGTGCTTGTGGCACTCCCAGGCGACCATTGGGTAAAGGCTGCGGCGGTTGCGCGGTAAAGGGTTTGCCATCGGCATCGAGCGTAGGCAAGTCTGACGGGTCGGGGGTGCTGACCGCCATGGACTTTTCAGGGCCGTGCGCGATTAGCCAGTTCCCCAGTTCCAGGCCGCCCCACACTGAAGCACCTGCGGCCAGCAGCAAGACAGCAATGATAAAACGCCAGGGCATAAGCGATGTCTCGGTTGAATCAGGGGCAATCCGGTCGGCCGGATGCGCGTAATTAAAAGAAAAGAGCCGTCATTGTAGCGAAATGTCGGCCCTGCTCTTGTGACAGAATTAGACGGCATCCCCGAAAACGTGTCCACCATGTTCACGTAATGCGTGGAATTCAATGCCTGGATTCAGCTCCTGAGCCACGCGCAACTGCGCAGGCGAGGTTGCTAAAAAGGCAATGGCCTCGACCACGTCATAGGCAATATTGCCCGCGTTGGTCTCGATAAACTTCTTCATGTCCTTGGGGTCTTTGGCTGTTACCCAGCGAGCCATATTGAAGCGGCTGGACGACAGGCGCGCTTCCACACCGTACTCCGTTTTCAGGCGGTGGGCCACCACTTCAAACTGCAGTTGGCCAACCGCGCCCAGCAGCATCATGCCGCCTGCCATATGGGGACGGAACACCTGAATGGCGCCCTCTTCACCCAGCTGGGTCAGGCCGGTACGCAATTGCTTGGTGCGCAATGGGTCTTTGACCTCAATGGACTGGAACAGTTCGGGGGCGAAGAAAGGCAGCCCGGTAAATTGCAGGTTTTCGCCTTCGGTCAGCACATCACCCAATTGCAGGATGCCGTGGTTGGGCACACCGATAATGTCGCCAGCAAAGGCATCGTCCAGAAGTTCACGGCGTTGCGACAGGAAGGACACCACGTTATTGGGGCGGATTTCCTTGCCGGTACGCGACACTTTCAGTTTCATCCCGCGCTTGAAATGGCCGGAGCTGACGCGCACAAAGGCCACACGGTCGCGGTGGGCGGGGTCCATATTGGCTTGCACCTTGAACACCACACCACTGAACTTGGGCTCATCGGGCTGTACTTCGCGCTGCAAGGCGGCGCGTGGGCCAGGAGCAGGCGCCAGGTCAACCAGTGCGTCCAGCACTTCCTGCACACCGAAGTTATTGATGGCCGAACCAAAGAACACAGGGGTTTGCTTGCCTTGCAAGAACAGGTCCAGGTCGAATTCGGGCGCTGCAGCATTGAGCAGCTCGATTTCTTCCTGAGCCTTTGCAAAGGGCTCGCCAAAGCGTTCGGCAATCACGGGATTGTCCAGGCCGGGGATGATTTCATCCTCGCCATGACGTTCCTGACCAGGCTTGAACACACGCATATGGTTGGCGCGCAGATTGAACACACCGCCAAAGCGACGTGCCATCCCGATAGGCCAGGAAAACGGCACTACTTCCATGCCCAGGTGCGATTCGATTTCCGACAGCACATCCAGCGGCTCTTGAACTTCGCGGTCCAGCTTGTTCACGAAAGTGATGATGGGCGTATTGCGGGCCCGGCACACTTGCAAGAGGCGAATGGTTTGCGGTTCCACACCGTTGGCCGCGTCAATCACCATCAAGGCGGCGTCCACGGCGGTCAGCACACGGTAGGTGTCTTCGGAGAAGTCCTGGTGACCGGGGGTGTCCAGCAAGTTGATCACGCAGTCGCGGTATTCCATCTGCATGACCGAGGAGGCCACCGAAATACCACGTTGCTTTTCAATTTCCATCCAGTCCGAGGAGGCGTGACGGCTGGCTTTACGGGCCTTGACGCTACCTGCAATCTGAATCGCACCCGCGAACAACAGCAGTTTTTCTGTCAGTGTGGTCTTACCCGCGTCAGGGTGAGAAATAATGGCAAAGGTGCGGCGTTTCTTGACTTCAGAGCGTATGTCACCGGACGACATTGAAAATCCTTGTGGCAGCGCCGGTCTGGCGCGTGGAAAACAGTGAGCGAATTATCCGTAAAGCAGGGCTTGGGGGCAAGCTGATGCGTGCACAAGGCTAACGCGACACGCTGGCCAATACCGTCCCTGCCAGAATAAATAGCGAACCGAACACGCGGTTCAGCAGCCGTACATGGCTGGCCTGACGCAGCAAATGCAACATGCGAGCGGCCAGCGACGTGTAGCAACCCATGGCCACCAGATCCGTAAAGCACAGGGTCATGGCGATCAGCAGGTATTGCAGCGGCATGGGCCGATTCAAGTCCAGAAACTGGGGCATGATGGCCAGCAAAAATACCAGACCCTTGGGGTTGGTGATATTGATCAGGCAACCCCGTATCAACAAATCGCGAATACGAAAGTCGCTGGGTTCCTGACCTGTGACCTGCACCGGCATGGCGTCGGTGCGCAATTGCTTCCAGCCCAGATAAATCAGGTAGGCGGCACCCAACCATTTAAGCGTGGTGAACGCCAGTTCCGAGCGCGCCAGGACTTGGCCCAATCCCAGGCTGATGATGAATATCTGGATCATGATCCCGATATTCAGGCCTATCGCCATCCAGTAGCCACGCTTGAAGCCGTATTTCAGGCCGGAGGACATGGAGGAAATCGCACCTGGGCCAGGTGAAAACGAAATAACCCAGGAAGCCGCGAAAAAGGCGAGCCAGGTGCTCAGTGCCATGGTGTGCTCGGTTCAAAGGCGGGCGCTGTGCCCGCCTTTGGCAGGCACAGCCCCTTTGCAGGGTTTAGGCTTTGGCTTGTGCGGAACTGCGGTTGCTGCGGTTCGGGCCGCGGCTGTCCTGACGGCCACCGGGGCGACCTTGGCCGGCACGGGCTGCGCCACCGCCTGCACCGCCAGGAGCGGCGCTGCGACGTGGGCGGTTGTCGTTGCCAGGACGGCGTGGGCGGCTCTCGCCATTACCACCACGGCCTTCAGCGGAGCGACCTTGGCCACCACTGTTGGAGCGACGGGCACCAGGAGCACGAGCGCCAGGAGCGCTGTTGAAGCGGCGCTCCGCGTAGGTGTCTTCCTTGGCTTCTTCAGCCAGAGCAGCGCGCGAAGGAGGCGTCCAGCCTTCCACCACGATGCGCTCGATAGGATTGCGGGTCATGCGCTCGATCTGCTTGAGCAAACGCATTTCGCTGCGATCTACCAGCGACAGGGCCACGCCTTCGCTACCGGCACGGCCAGTACGGCCAATGCGGTGAACGTAGTCTTCAGGAACGTTAGGCAGTTCGAAGTTGACCACGTAAGGCAGTTGATCAATGTCCAGACCACGTGCGGCGATGTCGGTGGCAACCAGTACCACAACCTTGCCGTTCTTGAAGCCGGCCAGCGCACGGGTACGAGCCGCCTGGCTCTTGTTGCCGTGCAGGGCTTCAGCGGCCATACCGTCCTTGGACAGTTTTTCGGCCAAACGGTTGGCGCCGTGCTTGGTGCGGCAGAACACCAGAACCTGGTTCCAGCCGCTTTCGCGAATGATGTGGCTCAGCAGGTCACGCTTGTGTGCCTGGTCAGCCAGAATCACTTGCTGGGTAATCAGTTCGTTGGTGGTGTTGCGGGCAGCAACGGCCACTTCGTCAGGGTTGTTCAGCGAACCACGGGCCAGTTCACGGATTTCGTCCGAGAAAGTCGCCGAGAACAGCAGAGTCTGACGATCAACCGGCATCAGGCTGATGATCTTGCGAATGTCGCGGATAAAGCCCATGTCCAGCATACGGTCGGCTTCGTCCAGCACCAGGATTTCCACGCCGGTCAGGTCCACGGTGCGTTGACGCACGTGGTCCAGCAAACGGCCAGGAGTGGCTACCAGAATGTCCAGGGGCTTGCGCAGCGCATGGAACTGGGGGTTGATGTTCACGCCACCAAACATGACCATCGAGCGCAGACGGGTGTGCTGGCTGTACAAACGTACCGATTCTTCAACCTGGGCGGCCAGTTCACGGGTAGGGGCCAGGATCAGCGCACGCGGGCGGCCTGGTTTACGGTTTTGCTGAGGGTTGTTCAGCAGACGGTGCAAGATAGGCAGGGTAAAGCCTGCGGTCTTGCCGGTGCCGGTTTGAGCGGCAGCCAACAGGTCGCCACCTTCAATGACCTTGGGGATGGCCTGGGCTTGAATAGGGGTGGGGTGGGTATAGCCTGCGTCGGTTACAGCACGCAACAGAGGTTCTGCCAGCTCAAGAGAGGCAAAAGTGATTTGAGAGTCCAAGAATTTTCCAGTGACTAGCCCAAAAGCCCTCTTTGGGGCCCTACCAATCCAGGCTAAGGTGTTTTGTTATGGCGACAATGCCACGGCAGGGGCAAGAACGCCGCCTGCTGCAAGAGGCGCAGTGATTGGTGCGCTGCGCAATCTGCCATTATAGCGTGAAATTAGTAAAAATCCTCATTGACCATCTTGTATCATTTTGAGCGGTAGCGTTAAAACAACCTGCTTCAAACGTAAACGGTCAGGCGGATTGCCCTGCCGGATTTGACAGAAATTGTTAAGCGCCGCCATAGACGTACTTGTTATGCTGCGGTACGCGGTTTACGCTTGGCGTGCACGGACCGCCGGGCTCTGTTTGGCACGTGCCCGAGCAAATGGGTCGTAACCCGTTTTTGTTGTTTATCTGCTTATTTTTGCAGGAAAAAAATCATGACATCATGGATACGATGGGTCTTTATCAGCAGCGTGGCGGTTTTGCTGTCGGGTTGTGGGTATAACGAGATCCAGCGCCTGGACGAGCAGGTCAAGGCCGCTTGGTCGCAAACCTTGAATCAATACGAGCGCCGCGCCGAACTGGTGCCCAAGCTGGTCAGCTCGGTCAATGCCTATATGGTGAACGAGCGCGCGGTGCTGACGCAGGTTACCGAGGCGCGCGCCAAGGTTGGCACCATTCAGATGAAAGTGGATGATCTGGACAACCCCGAAGTGATGGCACGCTTTCAGGAAGCCCAGAATCAGTTGTCTTCGGCGCTATCGCGTCTGATCGCCGTGTCGGAAAACTACCCGCAACTGAAAAGCGATGGCCTGTTCCGCGACTTGATGACGCAGCTGGAAGGCACGGAAAACCGTATTGCCACCGAACGTGGCCGCTATGTACAGACGGTGCAGGAATACAACCTGTTCATCCGTCAGTTCCCTACCCTGATTACCGCCAAGCTGTTTGGCTACAAGGTAAAGGAAAACTACGGTGTGGATCGTCAAAGCGAAATCACGCGTGACCCCGAGGTCAAGTTTGATATTCCTGCGACCCCCGCTCCTGCTGGGTATTGATTAATTCTGGAGGTGGAGTCATGAACGTGCACGATCTTGCACTGACTGCTGGGCCTGGGTCTGCACGTTCTGGCAGGCTGGCCTGGGCCTGTGGTTTGTTGATGGCCTTGTTATTGCTGTGCTGGCCCTGGACGCAGGCGCAGGCCAAACCTGAACCTGTTCCTGCCATTGCAGGGTGGGTAACGGATACCACGGGCACCCTTAGCCCGGATCAAAAAGACGCCCTGAACCAGCAGCTCAAAGCCGTGGAACAGGAAAAGGGCGCGCAGGTCGTGATTCTGATGGTACCTACCACAGGCGAAGAAACCATCGAACAATACGCGTTGCGTGTCTTTGATCAGTGGGAAATTGGCCGCAAGAAAGTGGACGATGGCATCTTGCTGCTGGTGGCCAAGGATGATCGCCGCATGCGTATCCAGACCGGCTATGGTCTGGAAGGCGCGGTCACGGACTTGCAGGCGGGGCGCATCATCCGCGAACAGATGACGCCTCGTTTTATCGAAGGCAACTTCTATGCCGGTATCCAGGCCGCAGCCGACAGTCTGGTGGGTCTGGTCAACGGCGAAGAGCTTCCCCCTCCTCCTAAAAATGCCCCTGTCACCTCGTCGGGTGAAGAAGGCGTGTTCTGGGAGCCTTTGCTGGCTGTAGGCGCGATTGTATTTTTTGCTTCGCCTTTGTTTGCCGCCTTTGCTGCTGGTGTGTTCACGCTGGTGGTGTCGGGCAGTATTGGCCTGGCCCTGCTTGCCGCTGTTGTCGGTGCAGGCTTGAGCATGATTGGCCGACTCTTTGGGGCAGGCGGCAAGTCCAGTTCCGGGCGTGCCTCGCGCCGGGGTGGTGTCATTGGCGGCTTGGGTGGTTATTCCTCCGGTGGTTTTGGCGGGAATGGCGGCAGCAGTGGTGGTGGCTTCGGCGGTTTTGGCGGAGGCAGCGGCGGCGGTGGTGGCGGTAGCGGAGGCGGTGGCGCTTCCGGTAGTTGGTAAGGCCACAGGGGAGCGACATGAGTGTGAATTGGAAAGAATTGTCGGGTTGGGCATCGGTGCAAGGCCAATGGCTGCGCCGTCGTCATTTCAATGCTGAAATGTTGGGCCATCTGGCTGAGCAGATCCGCAAGGGTGAAGAGAACCATAGTGGTGAACTGGTCGTGGCGATTGAAGCGGTTTTGCCCGCCCATGAAGCCGATAGCGCCCAGCGTGCCCTTGAAGTCTTCGGTCGTTTACGTGTCTGGGACACACCCTTGAACTCCGGTGTCTTGCTGTATCTGGCCTTGGGTCAGCGCCGTATCCACATCATTGCAGACCGGGGCATCAAGGCCGATCAGGCTCAATGGACACAGATCTGTCAGCAGTTGGAAAAAGATCTGGCCTCGCGTGAGTATTTGTCTGGTTTGCTGGCCGCTGTCAGCGCGATTGAAACCGTCTTGCAGCAAGGCGCTCCGGCGCAGACTCCAGGCGTGGCGGCAGTCAATGCCTTGCCTGACGAACCTGTACTTCTTTAAGTGATGGCCAGTGCCATGAAACCGTCTGAATCCGTCGGCTCCTGGCAGCAGCAAACTCTGGTTGAAGCCATACGTTTGCGCGAGACCCTGTGGGGGCCTGTTGAAGACCTGTCTGAATCGCGCCGTGCGCGGGCTGCAGGCGGCTCCTTTGCCCAACGTGTGTCGGCTCGGGCCTTGGCGCTGGCGCGACGCGATGGGCTGGAACAAGCCTGGACGCGCTGGTGGCGTGTTGCCCGCCTTCTATTGATTGCCATGGCGGTGCTGGCTTTGCTGGCCGGGGCCGGGACAGCCGCGGGTGCATTGGGCGATGGCAGTCGAGCCGTGAATGTAGTGACGGCTTTGGGTGCGTTGCTGGGTCTGCACCTACTGACTTTTATTTTCTGGTTGTTCAGCCTGGCCTGGTCGGGCAAAAGTAGCGGCACAGGCAGTTGGGCCGGTGATGCCTGGTGGTGGCTCAGTCGCCGCTTCGTCAAAGGCGACGCCAGTCTGGTTCCCCAGGCTTTTGCCGCCGTGCTGGCGCGCCGGGGCAGCCAATCCTGGTTGGCCGGTCTGATCAGCCATAGCTTGTGGGTGCTGGCCTTTTTGTCGGCCCTGAGTACCCTGCTGCTACTGCTGGCCTCACGCCGCTATCACTTCAATTGGGAAACCACGCTTTTGACGCCGGATACCTTTGTCTGGCTGGTTGAAGGCCTGGGCGCCCTGCCTTCCTTGTTGGGCTTTGCCCTGCCCGATACCCTCACCATACGTAGCAGCGATGGCCTGCAAATGCTCGATGCCCAGGCTCAGGCCCTGTGGTCCAGCTGGCTGTTGGGTGCCGTGGTGACCTATGGTTTGATCCCCCGCGTGCTGGCTCTGGGCTGGAGCTTGTGGCAATGGCGCAGACATACAGCGCGTCTGACGCTGGATGACAGCTTGCCGGGTTTGGCGGAGCTGCGCCCGCGCCTGATGCCCGCTAGTGAGCCCACCGGTGTGGATGAGCTGGCCTCGCCCGATCGAGTGGCCCGTATTCAAAACGACACCCACCCTCCCTTGGAGGCGAATGCCTTGTGTGTGGTGGGGTTGGAGCTGCCACCAGAACATAGCTGGCCCCCTGCTTTCATGCAGGCGCAGATGCAGGATCTGGGGCGGGTGGACTCGCGGGCCGAGCGTCTGGATATTCTGGGCCGCTTGCAGTCTGCCAGTCCTCGTCATTTGTTGATGGTCTGTGATGCCGCTCAGACGCCGGATCGCGGGGTGGTGGCAACGCTGGTTGAATGGGCACAATTGGCGCAGCAGTCCGATGTGGTGTTGTTGGATGAAGCTTTGGCCGACCCGGATCAAACGCGTCGTCGTAGCTGGCATGAACGTTTGGTGGCGGCAGGCTTTGCGCCTGGGCAGATTCACGATCAATGGCCTGACTTGTCTTTGAAGGAGCCATCATGAGTGCTGCGGCTTTGACGCTGGCGGTGGTGGGTCACACCAATACGGGCAAGACCTCTTTGCTGCGTACTCTCACGCGAGATACGGAGTTCGGCCAGGTCAGCAATAGTCCTGGCACCACACGGCATGTGGAAGGCGCCAGGCTGACGGTGGACGGCGAGGCTTTGGTGGAGCTGTTCGACACCCCTGGTCTGGAAGACAGCATGGCCTTGCTGGATTTCATGGATCAGCTCAGCCAAGCCGGTGAACGTATTGATGGGCCAGAGCGGGTACGTCGTTTTCTGGAATCCCCAGCGGCACAGGGCCGTTTCGAACAAGAAGCGCGCGTGTTGCGCAAGCTGCAATCCTGCGATGCAGGCTTGTATGTGGTGGATGCGCGCGATCCGGTCTTGAGCAAGCATAAGGACGAGCTGACCTTGCTGGCCTATAGCGGGCGGCCTTTGCTGCCTGTACTCAATTTCGTTCGTAGTCCGCAGGCGCGGGTGCAGGAATGGCGCAGTGCCTTGGCACGCTTGGGTCTGCATGCCTTGGCGGAATTCGATACGGTGGCACCGGCTTTGGATGGCGAGGCCTTGCTGTACGACAAGCTGGCGGTGCTGCTGGAGACGCATGCTGGGGTGTTGCAGCAGTTGAAGGTGGATTTGGCGCAGCAGGCAGCATTGCGGCGGCGGGATGCCTTGCGCTTGCTGGCAGAGCTGTTGATTGATGTGGCGGCCTGGCGTGTCAGTACACCCTCGGACAAGGAGTCCATGGAGCTGGCCGCGCAACAGTTAAGGGAGCCGGTGTTGGCCCGCGAGGCCAAGAGTGTGCAGGCTTTGCTCAAGCGCTACAGCTTTGGCCGTCAGGATGTAGTGGCGGATTTGCTGCATTTCGAGGGCGGCCGTTGGGGCATGGACTTGTTTGATCCCCAGGCTTTGAAGGAATTTGGCGTGCAGTTGGGCAAGGGTGTGGCCGCAGGTGCCATGGCAGGCGCCACGCTGGATGTGATGACAGGTGGCCTGAGCCTGGGAACCGGGACGGTGCTGGGCGCCTTGGCCGGTGGTTTGTGGCAAGGCGCGGATAAGTGGGGCCAGCGTTTGATGGGCAAGTTGCGGGGCGAGACGGAACTTAGCGTGGATGATGCCGTGCTGCGTTTGCTGGCTGTGCGGCAGCTAAGCTTGATTGCGGCTTTGGAGCGGCGCGGTCATGCCGCACAGACGCCGATTCGCCTGGGCGAGATTGATGCCGAGAATTTCGATCAGGCCTTGCAGCGGGAATTGAATGTCTGGCGGGCGCAAGGCCTGCCGGAGGAACTGGCGCAGGCACGGATACATCCGACCTGGTCTACCTTGCGTTCAGACTATGCGCCGGATTCGCGGCGGGAGACCTGTGTGCAGAGCTTGGTGCAGCGTTTGCTGGGGGCGCGTAATGGGCCGAATGCTAACGCTGTCGGGCAGGCGCAGGAATAACAAACCCCGGATTATTTCTTTTCATCTTTCATTAAGTGCGCATAGCAAACCGGCGAGCTGGGTTCATTGCCGTCGTGTATGCGATCTTCTTCAAGCAAAGCCTGAATCACAGCCTGTTTGAGCACCGTCAGGTACGAGGTTTGCGGGTCGTGGGTGGCGGTTAGCAATTGCAGTTCGCCTTTGCGAGCCAGCTTCATCAAGGAGAGCAAGGAATCAGGGTCGTGCTTGAGCTGTTCCTGATAGCGACGCTGGAATTGCTCGGGCGAAATATCGCCCTTATGAAAGCTTTTGCGTAATTCGCTTGTGGGGCTGGCCTCGTGCAGCCACTGGATGTCGCCCAATTCGTCTTTACTCAGGCCGCGTGGCCAGAGGCGGTCTGTGAGTACACGGGCCGCTTTGCCGGCAGGCTCATGGACGGCGTCGTAAATGCGACTCAAGGTGATGGTGTAGGGCATGACTGGCTCCGGGAGCGTCAGGCTTTTTGTGTTCACGCGCTGGCGGTCAATGACTTATTGTCTATTTTTTCTGTGAGTCAGAGTCGCGTATCGACAGGTATCGGCGAATCGAGCCTCATGCAGACTAGCAAATTGTTGTGTAGCAGCCTTGCAGCCGTGTGTGGTGAGGTTTCGGATCGCCAATCACATTAGCTGCAAGGCTGCTGTTTTGTATTTATACGGCGTTTTACGCTTTCTTGCTGACCAGTCCGTAGACAAACAGGACGATGATGGCACCCACAATGGAACCGATCCAGCCTGCGCCTTCACCAGGCACGTACCAGCCCATGGTTTGTCCCAGGTAGCCTGCGACAAAGGAGCCGACAATACCCAGGATGGTGGTCATTATCCATCCCATTTTTTGATCGCCAGGCATGATGGCTCGTGCCAGCAAGCCTACGATAAAGCCCACAATAATCATGGAGATAATACCCATCGTGCTACTCCTGTTCTGTGTTTGCCGGTCTGGGATTCGGACCGCTCTGCTTATCTTAGGTATGGAGTTTTTAGGCGTCTATCGTTTTGCGTTTTTGAAACAGTTAAAAACGTCAGGTTTTGTAAATGGATGGTGTGTAATCAGCTTTGCTTAGGTCAGCAAGGCAGGTTTACGCTTTTGCACCCACTGTGTGGCCTGCTCATAGGCGTAGGACAGCTGCAGCACCGCCATATCGGCCTGGGCAGGGCCCATGATCTGCAAGCCCATGGGCAATCCGGCTTCGTTAAAGCCCGCAGGCACGTTCATGACGGGCAGCCCTGCCAGAGAGCCGCCGATCACGATTTCCATCCAGCGGTGGTAGGTGTCCATTCTGCGCCCGGCGATTTCGCCAGGCCAGTGGGTGGTGCCAGCAAAGGGGAAGACCTGGGCGGTAGGCAGCACCAGATAGTCGTAGGTCTGGAACAGCTTGCGCAGGCTTTCGTACCATTTGCTGCGGTTGATGGAGGCTTGATAGACCTGCGCCCCGCTCAGGTTCAGGCCCCCCGCTACTTCCCAGATCGCCTCAGGCTTCATTTGGGCGCGCAGTTCCGGTTTGGCGTACAGGCTCTGTGCGCTTCCGGCTACGGTGAAGTGGCGCAGCGTCAGCCAGGTTTGCCATAGCTGCTCCATGGAGTAGTCGGGCTGGGCCGCTTCAACGGTGCAGCCTATGGCTTCAAAGCTCTTCAATGCGTTTTGGCACAGGTCCATGATGCCGGCTTCCATAGGCAGGTAACCGTTGTAGTCGCCCAGCCAGCCAATCCGGGTGCCTTTGAAGTCGCGTTGCAGTTTCCCGGCGAATTGTTGTGGGTCTTGACCGATGCTAAGCGGGGCGCGAGCATCGAAACCGGCCTGGGTGGACAGCAGCATGGCCAGGTCGGACACGGTACGGCCCATGGGGCCTTCGTAGCCCATTTGCTGGAAGAACACTTCGGAGGACGGGCCATAGGGCACGCGGCCTTGGGAGGGGCGAAAGCCGTAGACGTTGTTGAAAGCACCGGGGTTGCGTAGAGAGCCCATCATGTCGCTGCCATCAGCGACGGGCAACATGCGGGTGGCCAGGGCCACAGCGGCCCCGCCACTGCTGCCGCCAGCACACAGATCGGGCTGGTAGGCATTGCCGGTGGTACCGAACACGGAGTTGTAGGTGTGCGACCCCAGGCCAAATTCCGGGGTATTGGTTTTACCGATCAGAATGGCACCGGATTGCCGCACGCGCTCCACGACAATGGCATCTTGTTTGGGCAGATAGTCCTTGAAAATCGGTGAACCGCTGGTGGTGACAATATCGACCGTGGCCGCCAGATCTTTGGGTGCCTGGGGCATGCCGTGCATCCAGCCCATGTACTGACCTGCTTTCAGTTGCTGATCGCGCTTGTCGGCCTGGGCCAGCAGGCCGCTGCGCTCTTGCAGGGACACAATGGCGTTGACCTTGGGGTTCACACGGTCGATGTGGTCCAGATAGGCCACCATCACTTCGCGGCAGGAGACTTGGCGTTGTGCGATCCAGCCCGACAGAGTCAACGCGTCGGCCATGATGATATCTTGAGCCGTGCCCGGACCGGGAGCGGTTTTTGCGAAGGCCTGACGTCCCAGGGAAGGGGCCATACCCGCCAGCGACAGCAGTCCGGTGGTTTTCAAAAAGCGGCGGCGTGTACCCAGCGGCGTTGGGGAATCAGTCATGTTTGTCTCCGGTATTTTTGTAGGGCCATCCAAGTGGCCAAGCCATTCTATGCAGGTACAATGCGCGGCTCAAACGCCAAAAAATCATCAAGTTGATGCGGTCTGTGCATAAGCCGGTTCAAGCGTCAGCAAGGGGACAAGCATGGACTTTCGCAAGCTACGGCACTTTGTGGCCGTTTGCGAACACGGTACGTTTCACCGGGCCGCGCAAGCTGTCCACTTAAGCCAGTCTGCCTTGAGCCGTAGCATTCAGGCTCTGGAGCAGGAGCTGGGTGTGCCGCTGTTTGATCGCAGCAGTCAGCGCATTTTCTTGACGCCTTATGGTCGGGTACTGCTGGAGCGAGCCCCCCGGGTTTTGCAGGAAGGCCGTGCCTTGCAGCGCGAGCTGGCCTTGCTTCAGGGCGAGGACGCAGGCAGCCTGCGTTTAGGCTTAAGTTCGACCCCCGCTGCGGTCTTGCTGCATCCGTGCATGGTGGCGCTGCTGGACGAGTACCCGCGTTTGCGTGTGGACGCGGTGATTGGCCGCACGCTGGAACTGATCGAAGGTTTGCGCCGGGAACGCTACGATATGGTGGTGCTGGACGTCAGCGCGGTGACCGATGTGCGTGGCCTGGATATTGAGTATTTGCCCGCCATGCAAGGCGATATGCTGGTACGCAAAGGCCATCCGCTGTTGCAGCTGGAGTCGCTGGACTTTGCTGCGATCAGCCAGTATCCCGTGGCCTGCTCCGTGATCAGTGATGATTTGACCGACCGTCTGATTGCCGAGTTTGGCGCCCAAGGCCATCCCGACAGCTTTGTACGCTTTTGTTGTGATAGCTTCAGCATTCAGCGCGACGTGGTGCTGGATAGCGATATGGTCTTGATGAGTGTGCTGGCGGCGGTACGGCGCGATATTGATGCTGGTGATCTGGTGCCGCTGGGCCTGTTCTCTTCATCCTTGTCCGGTCACTATGCCTTGGTGCGCCTGTCGGGCCGTACGCAATTGCCGGCTCTGGATATTGTGTACGATCTGGCGCGTCGCCTGTGCAGGGCCTAGGCTAGACGCCCCGCTTTCTGATCTGCCTTGTTTGAGGGTTTGCTGATGACGATTCCCTTGCCCATTCTGGACCTGAAGCAGTCAGGTGCCGAACACGTTTTTCGCGCTTTCATCGGCTGGTGGCCAGACGCGCAAACCCGCGCCTGGCTGGCGGAGCAGGCGCTGCACGCGCATGCGATTTACGGCGGGCGGATGATGCAGCCTGATCACTTTCACTTGACCCTGGCGTTTCTGGACGGCAGCCGTGTGTCGGATCTGCAGACTTTGGCGACACAGATGGCGCAATGGACGGTGCCGCAGATCAAGCTGGATCTGACCATACGGGATGTATTCGAGAAACCAAGGGTAGTGTGGGCCGGGCCGGACGAGTCGCAAACTCAGGCAATGGCGGCCTTGCAGCAGTGGCATGATGAGATCTGGGCCAAGCTGACTGCTTTAGGCTGGACGCAGCCGCCGCGTCGTTTTCGCCCGCATGTGTCCTTGCTGCGCCATGCGCGGATTGCCGCCGGTCAGTCCCATTGCCATGCTTTGCCCACGCAGGCCTTTGTGGGTGATGGTGCCGGTCTGATCGTGTCCGTTCCCGCAGAGCTGCGTAGCCAATATCATCTGGCCGCCCTGATGAAGCCTGAAAGGACAGGTACATGAATATCCGCTTTTTAGAAACCTTTATCTGGATTGCCCGTTTGGGCAGTTTCCGTGCGGCAGCGAACAAGCAGCATCTGACACAAGCCGCCGTGTCGGGGCGGATTGCAGCCCTGGAAGCCGAGTTCCAGAAAACCCTGTTCGAGCGGGGCCACCGCGATCTACGCCTGACTCCGGCAGGTCGAAAATTGATGCAGTACGCCGAGCAGATGCTGGGCATGGAACATGATTTGCGTGAAGCTCTGGCAGGCTCCAGCCGCTTGAGTGGACGGGTGCGCCTGGGCGTGGTCGAGTCCATTGTGCATACCTGGTTCAAGGATTTGATTCGTCAGTTGCATGCGCTCTATCCCGAGCTGGAAATTGAGCTGACCGCCGAGTCCACCTTGCGCCTTCATGACTTGCTCAAGCGCGGCACCATTGATGTGGCCTTGCAGACCGACCCCATCATGGGGGACGGCATACGCAACTTGCCCATGGGCTCCATGCGCATGGGCTGGGTATGCATGGCCGATGAGTCCATGCCGGTACGCAGCGGTTTACAGGAGCTGGTGCAACGCTGGCCTTTGGTGACCTTCCCTCGTGGTTCCCAGCCGCATCTGGCCTTGGTGCAGCTGCTTGAGCCCTTGCCTGTGGATCAGGCCCGGATTCACTACGTTTCTTCAATTGCCGCCAGCACGCAATTGATCGAAGCCCAGCCTTGCATTGCCACCTTGCCCCTGGCGGCAGTCAGCCGTCAGCTGGATAGCGGTCTGTACCAGGAAATTGTTTGCGAACATGCCTTGCCTGATTTGCGCCTGGTCGCCAGTTGGCGGCCCGACCCTTTAACGCAGACTGCTCAAGCGGTGATTGGCGTGGCGCTGGAGCGCATGCACCATTTTGCTGCCCAGCATCCTGGCCTGGCTTTACCCCCGCCAGACACGCGTGTCTTCGCGATTTAGCCTTTGAGGGTTTTCCCCTTGCCTGCGCATGTGTACTGAGCGTGGGCTTGCTTGATAATCTATATACCGCGCCATTCGCTTGATCTGATCGCTTTTTCTTATTGCCCCAGGCTGAAATAAACCGTTTGGAATCTGCTTAGCAGCCGTTGGACACTCCCACAAAGAGTGTGCAATGACCTTGATTCGGGAGGGCTGTCGTGTCTGCTACTTTTCGCACTGATCGTGATGCGCCGGGGGAACTGTTCATCTGGACAGACATCGCCCCAGAGCATGAGCAGGATTTCAATCAATGGTATGAGCGCGAGCACATGGCTGAACGCGCTGCCATACCGGGTTTTCAATGGTCGCGCCGTTATGTGCGCCAAGGCGCCGGGCGCAAGTATCTGGCCTTGTATCGCACCGAGTCCCTGCGGGTTTTTGGGACGGCAGAATACAAGAAGGCCTTTGAACAGCAAACGGATTGGTCCAATACCAACTTTGCCCGCATGAGCAATACCCAGCGGCGCGTGATGGTGGTGTCCTTGCTGGGAGGGGTTGGCACCGGGGCCGTGGTCTTGCTGGTGCGTTTGCCGGAGGCAGCACAACTGGATGTGCTGGCAGCTCAGAGTTCAGCCTATCTGAAGCAAACCGATGGCCTGCTGGCCTTGCGTGTGCTGACGCCAGACCCAGAGCTTTCGACCCCTTTGCCGTCCGAGGATACGCAGCAGCGCAGCCTGGACCCCTACCTGGTGGCGGATCTGACCACCTTGAATGCTGCTCGTACCCTGGCTGCCCGTTTGCAGCAGGATCTGGGGGTGGCGACCAACGATGTATCCGAGTTTTCTTTGTTGTGGGATCTGCAGTCACGGGATCTGAATGCAAGCCGCTCATAAGGCGGCCATCACCTCAATTCTTGGGAGAAGCGACATCATGATCAAAAAACTACTTTCCATGGCTTGCGTTCTGGCGCTGGCTGGCACCGCGCAGGCGGCGACCAACTGGAACATGAGTACCGAGCAGCCTGATAACAACTTCCTGACGCAAAACGCGCGTGAGTTTGCGGCCGACATCAAGGCGGCAACCAACGGGGAACTGAATATCAACGTGCAGTCGAACTCGGTGCTGCTCAAGCGCCCCGAGGTCAAGCGCGGTGTACAGCAAGGTGTGGTGCAGGCTGGTGAAATGCTGGTGGCGGCCATTGGCAATGAAGACCCTTTGTTCGAGGTCGATAGTGTGCCGTTCCTGGCCTCGTCCTTCGATCAGTCGGAAAAACTGTGGAAAGCCACTCGCCCCTTCCTGGCCGAGCGTCTGGACAAGCAGGGCATCGTCCTGGTTTATGGTTCGCCCTGGCCACCGCAAGGCATTTACACCAAAAAGCCGGTGGAACAGCTGTCTGATCTGGCCGGTGTCCGTTTCCGTGCCTACAGCCCCGCTACCAGCCGCCTGGTTTCCTTGATGGGAGCAGTGCCCACCACGGTGCAAACACCCGAAGTGCCTCAGGCGTTTTCTACCGGCATTATTGATGCCATGCTGACTTCGCCCGCAACCGGGGTGGATTCGCAGGCTTGGGACTACGTGAAGTATTACTACGACGCCCAGGTCTTCATTCCACAAAGCTTTGTGATCATCAACAAGCGTGCCTTCCAGCGCCTGCCTGAAACTGTGCAAAAAGCCGTGCTGGATGCGGGTGCACGTGCCGAGGAACGGGGTTGGGCCATGTCGCGCGAGCAAACGTCCAAGCTGACGCAAACCATGGCGGATAAAGGCATGGTAGTGGGTAATCTCAGCGAAAAACTGTCCAGCGAAATGCACGCGATTGGCCAAACCATGACCGAAGAGTGGCTGAAGAAAGCCGGTGCAGATGGTCAGAAGTTGCTTGACGCTTACCGTCAACCATAAGCAAGGGGTGCGTCCATGATCGTTCTGGAGCGTATGGCCAGAGTCTGCGGCGCACTGGCCGCATTCTTCCTGTGTTTGATCGGGGTTGTGGTGACTGCGCAGATTGTGGCGCGCCTGTTTTCCATGCAAATACCCGCCTCGGATGACTTTGCGGGCTGGTTTATGGCGGCGTCTATTTTCCTGGCACTGCCTTATGCCATGTTGCGCGGGGATCATATCCGCGTCACGCTTTTGCTGCAGGTGATTCCCGAGCGTTTCCATCGCCCGTACGAGCTGCTGGCCACCACGATTGGTCTGGTGCTGGCCGCCTGGTGCACTTGGGAGACGGCTCATTTTGTTTATGAGTCCTTTATCTACAAGGAAGTGGCACAGGGCATGGTGGCGGTACCGCTGTGGATTCCGCAACTGGGTATGCCGATTGGTCTGGGATTGTTGACCCTGATGCTGTTGCGGCGCTTGCTGCACGCGGCGCAAGGTCAAACACTGGAGGCAACTGAACATGGCTGATTTATCTCAGGCAATAGTGCTGTTTGTGGTTCTGCTTGCCTTGCTGGCCAGTGGTGTGTGGGTGGCGCTGGTTCTGATCGCTTGCGGTATTTTGTCTATCTTTCTGTATGCCGACGCGCCTGCAGGCATTATTTTTGCCACCAAGGCCTGGGACTCTTCGGCCAGTTGGGCCTTGACGGCCTTGCCCCTGTTTATCTGGATGGGGGAAATTCTGTATCGAACGCGGTTGGCTGAAGATATGTTCAGCGGCCTGGGGCCTTGGGTACAGCGTTTGCCTGGGCGACTGGTGCACGTGAACACGTTTGGTTGCGGTATCTTTGCCGCGGTCAGTGGTTCCTCGGCGGCAACGGCGGCGACCATCGGGCGCATCTCCTTGCCTGAGCTGAAAGCGCGTGGCTATGACGACAGCATCAGCATTGGCTCCCTGGCCGGAGCAGGGACCTTGGGCCTGCTGATTCCACCGTCCATTGTGATGATTGTGTATGCCGTTGCTGCTCAGGTTTCCATCATTCGCCTGTTTGTGGCGGGGGTGCTGCCCGGCATCATGCTGATGTGCCTGTTCTCGCTGTACATCGCGATCTGGTCCTTGCGTCACCCGGACCGTGTGCCTGCTGATGTCGAAACCTTGACCTGGGGCGAGAAAATTCGCCGTCTGCGCTTGCTCTTGCCCGTGGTGCTGCTGATTATGGCGGTGATCGGCTCTATCTACGGCGGTATCGCCACCGCCACCGAAGCCGCGGTGCTGGGTGTGATCGGCTCTTTGGTCATCGCTGCGTTTGGACGATCGCTTAACTGGAAGAATTTTGTGGAGAGTTTGCTGGGGGCGGCACGGACCTCCTGCATGATTTCTTTCATCCTGATCGGCGCCGCTTACCTGACCAGTGCCATGAGCTTTACCGGACTGCCTGCGAATCTGGCCGCCTGGATCGGCTCCCTGGGTCTGAGCCAGTACGCGCTGATTGCAGTGCTGACGGTGTTCTTCATCATTCTGGGGGCATTCCTGGATGGCATCTCGATTGTGGTCTTGACCACATCGGTCTTGCTGCCTGCCGTGATCGCTGCGGGTATTGATCCAATCTGGTTTGGTATTTACCTGATCTTGACAGTGGAGATGGCGCAGATCACCCCGCCTATCGGCTTTAACTTGTTCGTGATTCAGGGCATTACCGGGCGCAACTTGTTCGAGCTGGTGCGCATGGCCTTCCCCTTCTTCCTGGTGCTGGTTCTGGCCACGGTGATTGTGACGATATTCCCGCAAATCGTCATGGTCTTGCCCAACGCCATGTAAGGGGGATGGGAGATGGCAATGGCTTACGTAACTCTGGGTTCTCAGCGCTACAAGGTAGAGCGCGCCTGGACTCAGGCGGACATCAGCAGCATCACCAGTGTGGCGGTGCTGGCTGATGGGCGCATCGCGGCCTTGCTGCGTCGCCCGGCCTGCGTGCTGGTGCTTGGTCCGGATGGGCAGGTGTCGGCGCGCTGGTCCCTGGAGGAAATCCTGTGTCCGCACCATATCAGCGCCCGGCCGCAAGGCGGGGTGCTGATCACGGATCTGGACGGGCATCAGGTTCTGGCGCTGGACGCCCAAGGCAATGAGCAATGGCGTTTGGGCAAACCCGAGCAGCCTCGCTGGCAAGAGCCTTTCAACCATCCCACGCATGCGGTCGAGTGCGCCGACGGGGGCTTATGGGTCACCGATGGCTACGGCAATACGGTGGTCCATCGCTTTGACCCGCAACGCCAATGGCTGGCGGCATTAGGCGCGCCGGGCTCTGGCCCCTTGCAGTTCAGCACCCCCCATATGCTGGCCTGTGCCGCCGACGGCTCGGTCTGGGTGGCTGACCGGGAGAACAACCGTGTCCAGCATCTGGATGGGCAAGGCCGTTATCTGGGCGAGCTGCGTCCCATGCACAAGCCCATGGCGGTAGCTGTGCAAACAGACGGTGCGGTGTTAGTTAGTGATCAAACGGCCAGCCTGTCCTTGTTCGACCCGGATTCGGGCACCTTGGTGGGACGTTGCCGGGTACAAGGCGTGTACGGGCACGGCCTGTCCGCCGGTTTGGATGGGCGCATTTATATAGCGGAAATGTTGCCGGATTGTTTGACCTGCTTACAGCCTGCTTAATTGTCCACAAAGCATGAAAAAGTAGCCGGCGCTATGGAAGCTCTCAGAGCAAATCCATTAGACTATGCGCATGAATACGTCCGTGCCTCTGTATGTTCGTACAGATTCCTCCGGCCAGCTGCAATTGCTAGGCGATTGGTCCTTGCGTCACTACGAAGCGCTGCAAAGCAGTTTGCGCTCGCTCAGTGACAAGCAGGGCCGTTGGTCTTTGGATTTCAGCGAACTGAAGTCCTTGGACACCACGGGAGCTCAAGTTCTGTGCGAATGGCTGGGTGCCGAGCGTGTGCAGGCGGCGCTGGACAGTGCGCAAGGCTTGTCCAAAGAGCGCCATCAACTATTGCAAACCGTTGCCAAGGCGATGAGCCGCATGGACCATGAGCAGTTGGTTCCGGCGCGTTGGGGCATTACAGATTTGTTCGAGCGCGTGGGCCTGTCCATGGTCCATATTTCGCGCAATGTGCGCGAGCTGTTGGGCTTTATCGGCCTGACGCTGGAAACCCTGATTCTGAACATGCTGCGGCCCAGCCAGTGGCGCGTTACGTCGATCGTGGCGCAGCTGGAAGAGACGGCCTTTAACGCCGTCCCTATTGTGGCCTTGCTGACTTTTCTGGTGGGCGCGGTGATTGCGTTTCTGGGGGCGACGGTGTTGGCGGACTTTGGTGCCACCATTTACACCGTAAACCTGGTCGGCTTTTCCTTTTTGCGTGAATTTGCAGTGCTCTTGACCGCCATCCTGATGGCAGGCCGCACCGCCAGTGCCTTTACCGCGCAGATCGGCTCCATGAAAGCGAACGAGGAAATCGACGCTTTGCGCGCCCAGGGCTTGAATCCCATGCTGATTCTGGTCATTCCGCGTGTACTGGCCATGTTGCTGGCCATGCCTATTTTGACCTTTGTGGGTATGGTGGCCGGGATCTTTGGCGGTGGGCTGGTCTGCGCCCTGATTCTGGATATTTCACCCACCATGTTCATCAATATCTTCAATCAGGATATTGATTTGCGGCACTTTGTGCTGGGTATGGCCAAGGCCCCGATCTTTGCCTTTTTGATTGCCGTCATCGGTTGTCAGGAAGGCTTCAAGGTGACCGGTAGCGCACAGTCCGTGGGTGAACACACGACCTCGGCGGTGGTGCAGTCCATCTTTATCGTGATCCTGATTGATGCGCTGGCAGCGCTGTTCTTCATGGAGATGGGATGGTAGAGGCCACCGCTCGTCCCATTATTCAAGTACGTGACCTGGACAATCGCTTTGGCGATCACGTTGTGCACGAGCATCTGGATATGGATGTGTATCCTGGTGAAATCGTGGGTGTGGTGGGCGGCTCCGGCACGGGCAAGTCCGTGCTGCTGCGCTCCATTCTGGGATTGCGCCCACCTACTGGCGGTACAGTACGCATTTTTGATCAGGAAATAGGCACGCTGTCACCCGAAGCCCGTTCGCGGCTGGAGCGTCGTTTAGGCGTGCTGTTCCAGCAAGGGGCTTTATTCTCCTCGCTGACGGTGGTGGAAAACATTGCCATGCCCCTGATCGAGCATATTGGCTTGTCCCGGTCTTCTGCAGAACATATCGCCGCCATGAAAATGTCTCTGGCGGGTTTGCCGGCCAACGCGGCCACCAAATATCCGGCAGAGCTGTCCGGTGGCATGATCAAGCGTGCCGCTCTGGCACGTGCTCTGGCGCTGGACCCGGAAATTCTGTTTCTGGACGAACCCACTGCCGGGCTGGACCCGGTCGGTGCGGGGGATTTTGACCAGCTTATTTTGACCTTGCGCGATGCGCTGGGATTGACCGTGTTTCTGGTTACACACGATCTGGATACGCTCTACACCATTTGTGATCGAGTGGCCGTGCTGGCGCAAAAGCGTGTGCTGGTTAACGACATATTGGCGCGCGTAGAGCAAGTTGATAACGACTGGATCCGGGAGTATTTCCACGGTCCACGGGGACGGGCCGCCGAACAGGCCCAAAACCGTCGTCAGGAGCATAGTTAATGGAACCGCGTGCCCATCATGTATTGATCGGGGTCTTTACCTTGGTAGTGGCTGTGGCTGCTGTCCTGTTCTCGCTTTGGCTGGCCAAGGCGGGGCAAGATGCCGAGACCCGCGATTACGATATTGTCTTTCTGGAAGGTGTGCGTGGTCTGTCTCGTGGCAGCGCCGTGCAGTACAACGGCCTGCGGGTTGGTGAGGTACGCTCGCTGCGCCTGGACCCGAACGACTTGCAGCGTGTGCGTGCGCAAGTGTCAATTCAGGCCGCCATCCCTATTCACGAAGATACCCAGGCTCGCCTGGCACTGGCTGGCATTACCGGCCAATCCGTGATCGAACTTAGCGGGGGGACACCGAACAGCCCCTTGCTGGAAGCCACCGGCGATAGCCTGCCCATGATTGTGGCTTCGCCTTCCCCTCTGGCCCAGTTGATGGCCGGTGGTGAAGAGTTGATGACGCAAATTTCCAAGCTGCTGGAGAACGCCAATACCTTCTTGTCGTCCGAGAACTCCAAGTCCCTGTCCGCCAGTTTGCAAAAGCTGGAAGCCTTGATGGGCCAGCTCTCGACCGCTAGCGAAGGCGTGCCATCCCTGGTCAAGGAGTTGTCCCAGGCCAGCCAGCAAGCCACCACCCTGCTGTCGTCTACACAAGGTCTGGTAGACCGTCAGGGTACGCAAGCCATGAATGCCATCCAGAAATCCATGGAGGATTTCAGCCGTGCCACACAAAGCTTGAACAAGCTGTTGGAGCAGAATTCGGCCGCTATTGGCCGGGGTGCTCAGGGTCTGACCGAGATCGAACCCGCCTTGCGTGAATTGCGTCAGGTGCTGGCCGGTTTCCGTGCCGTCACCTCCCGTCTGGAAGATAATCCAGCCGGCTACCTTTTGGGTCGCGACAAATTACAGGAGTTCACACCATGATGCCCACTGTTGTGCGTCGTTTCTTGCAGGTATCGCTAGTCGGTCTGGCCGTCTTGTCCACCGCCTGCTCGGTCCTGCCTCAGGCCGAATCCCTGACGTATTATCAGCTTCCCGCTATCAGTTTGAAGGCCCAGCAAGCGCCCGCTTCGCACAAGAGTCTGATTATTCAGGTGAACCGGCCCCACGCCGAGCGCCTGCTGGCCAGCTCGCGCATTACGGTTCTGCCTCAAGGTAACGAGCTAAGTGCCTACAAAGGCGTACGCTGGGGTGACGATGTGCCCGCCTTGTTGCGTAATCGACTGGCCGATGCCTTGCGTGACTCGGCTCAGTTCCGGGCGGTGGTGCTGGATACCGAATCTGTCATTGCTGATGTGGAAGTGGGCGGGACGCTGGGAGCATTCCAGGTCGAGTATATTCAGGGCGCCCCACGGGTACGGATTCAGTTTGATGCGCTAGTACGCGATCAGCGCTCGGGCCAGTTGATTCAGACCCGTCGCTTTGTCGCTCAACAGGATGTTGTCGGCACGGCCGTGCCACAGGTGGTTGAAGCATTTGGGCAGGCCACAGATGCCTTGTCCTTGCAGGTCAGCCAATGGTTAGCTTCTTTAACGGTCCAGGCTAATACTCTTTAATGACATGTATGAGTCACGTGATGAGCCCCTGATTACGGGGTGGCAATTTGCCAAGCGCCTGTTGGCGCATGCCCTTATCGGTATTGTTTTTGTGGCCTTTTCTCTGATGCTGGGTGCATTGGGCCATATGTGGTTTGAAGAGAATGTGCACTGGCACGATGCGGCCTTGAATGCCGCCATGATGGTCGGTGGGCTGGGGCCGATGGCCTTGCCTGAAACGTGGGCTGGCAAGGTATTCTTTGCCATTTATGGCGCGTATATCAGTCTGGTACTGGCCGCGACTTTCGGTCTGATTATTGCCCCTGTGCTGCATAGAATTTTGCACACTTTCCATCTGGAAGACTAAGCAACAGAAAAAAGGCCCCACACTACGCTTTTCGGTTTGCTGCCGCCCGAGGGGGCTTTTTATTGGCGGCACCGAGTCTTAAGACGGTCTGGCGGCAAAAAAGGCGCTGTGCTTTAGGCAGTTTCAAAAGAGGGAGATCCCACCTTTTGAAACTGCTCAAAACACAGCGCCTTTTCGATTGCCTGGCTATGAATCAGCCTTGTACCCGTTCCTGCTCCAACTTGGCAATCAAAGCGGGTAGCTCGTCCATGCGGCGGAAGGTGTCACGCACACCCAGGCGGCGCAATTCCTCTTCCTTATCAGGAACCGGGCAGTAGCCCAGCACGGTTGCACCGGCGGCCAAGCCTGCACTTGCGCCAGTCACGCTGTCTTCCACGACCAGGCATTGTTGCGGGTCAACGCCCAGCCCTTGAGCGGCGGCCAGATAGACATCCGGGTAAGGCTTGTTGCGTGGCGTTTCAGCGCCGCTATAGATATGGGTGCCGAAGTAATCCAGCAGGCCGGTCTGGCCTAATTGCAGCACCAATTTGGCGCGGTCTGCGCCGGACGCGCAGGCAATCATGCCGGGCTTGTCGCGCAAGATCGCATCCAGCGTGTCCTGAATACCGGGAATGGCCATGACTTCATTGGTTAGGGCGTGGTTGCGGCGCATGCGAAAGGCCATCACCCATTCCATATCCAGATCTTTACCTGTCATCTTGCGCACGGTGGGCAGCTCGTCGGGTAGCGCCTTGCCAATGAACCAGTCATAGCACTGCTCATAAGTCATCACCCAGCCTTCTTCTTGCAACATATCCCGCAGTACACGAACCGTGATTGGCTCGCTGTCTACCAGCACACCGTCACAATCAAACAGCACAGCGGAAAATGTCATGGGTAATACCTTTTAAGCCAACAAAACTAGAAGTCTGTGATGATACAGCAGGCCGTCCGCATACAGAATTCAGGTGCAATATCGGCGCCAGACCTTATGGGCCCGTAGCGCGCTTAGTGAAAACCCCGACTTATAAATAATTGATTATTGATATATTTATATCTAAACTAAAATTTCATAACAAACCTTTCTGCGGAAGTTCCGTCATGGTGAATAAAACAACTCGGGTGGTGGCAGCGGCCTTGCTGGCTTTGGGAATGGCTGGCGCGCAGGCAGCGGAAGTAACGCTGAAAGCGGTATCTGTCTTTACGATGGACACCTTCTTTACCAAGCGCTTCAAACAGTTTGTGGACAAGGTCAACGCAGAAGGCAAGGGCCTGGTGCAGATCAACGTGATTGGTGGTCCAGAGGCCATTCCTCCTTTCGAGGTAGGTAACGCGCTACGTTCTGGCGTGATTGATTTTGCCAATACCACAGCCGTATTCCACGCCAATCTGGTGCCTGAAGCATTGGCTTTGACGCTGACAGAAAAACCCATGAGCGAGCTGCGTCAGAACGGCGGCTATGAGTTGATGGACAAGATTCACCGCGAGAAAGCCAACATCACCTGGCTGGCTCGTACGACAGATGGTTTGCAATACCACATCTATACCAACAAGCCTGTGACCTCGGCAGACCTGTCGGGCTTCAAGCTGCGTGGCGTGCCCGTGTACCTGTCTTTCTTCCGCGAAATTGGCGCAACGCCGCTGCAGATTCCACCAGGCGAGGTCTACACCGCGCTGGAACGCGGCGTGGTTGACGGCTATGGCTGGCCTTCCGTGGGTGTGATGGAAATGGGCTGGCATGAAAAGACCAAATACCGTGTCGAGCCAGGCTTCTACAACGTGGAAGTGGGTTTCTTCATGAATCAGAAGAGTTGGGAAAAACTGGACGAAGACCAGAAAGCCTTCATGCGTAAGCAAATCGAGTGGATGGAGTCGCAGAACGTGACTGAACACCAGATGGCAATTGATGAAAAAGCGGCCACCGAACAAGCCGGTGTGCAAGCCTTGGTTCTGGAACCTGAAGTGGCTCGTGCCTTGCGTACCAAGGCTTACGAAGCAGGCTGGGCCGGTATCGATAAATCCAGCCCCAAATACGCCGCGCAACTGCGTGAACTGTTTGGTGGTTATCAGCCTTAAACAAGATTGCTGATTACGTAGTTTTTGACAGTGGACATTGCGCCCTTGGGGACAGTGTCCACTTTTTGATGGTGCCATACGGGCGGCAAGATGCCCGCCCTTTCAGTGACTTTGATCTGCGGAGAAGACGCGATGTCTGCTGCAACTGCCCCGGAAGGCCAGCCTTCCAACACGACCTGGGGGCGTCCTTACGCCCTGTTAATGAACGCTTGCGGAGCCGTTGCGGCGCTGACTTTCGGGCTGATGAGCCTGCTGGTTTGTGCCGACGTGGTGCTGCGCAACCTGGGTTACGACGCGCTGTCCACCAGCGTGGAAGTAACCGAATACATGCTAATCATTGCCACCTTCGTGGCAGCGCCATGGGTGCTTTACCTGGGTGGTCATATCCGTATCGACGTGCTGTTCAACAATCTGCCCACATCTGTCCAGCGCTTGCTGGACCTAATCTCCAACCTGCTGGGTCTGGTGGTTTGTGGTGTGTTGGCCTGGCAATGTGCCGTCGTCGCTCTGGATGCTCACGAGCAAGGAGCCATGGTATTTAAAGCCCTGGTGTTCCCGGAGTGGTGGCTGAATCTGCCTTTGCTGTTTGGTGCATCCATGCTGGCGCTGGAATTCCTGCGTCGCCTGATTTCCCGTCCTGTTGAGCAAGGAGTCTGAGCATGGAATGGCACATGGCCTTGATCCTGCTGCTGGGATCACTTTTTCTCTTGATGGCCATCGGCACACCGGTGGTCTTTGCCTTCCTGTCCGTGAACTTGCTGGGCGCGTGGCTGTTTCTGGGTGAGGCGGCTGGTTTGGCCCAATGGGCGCGTAACACCACCGCCTCTATTGGCAGTTTTTCCTTAACTCCTATCCCATTATTCGTCCTGATGGGCGAGGTGCTGTTCCACACTGGATTGGCCTTCAAAGCCATCGACTCCATCGAACGCATGATTTCGCGTGTGCCGGGCAAATTGTCCATCGTCAGTATTCTGGGCGGTACGACCTTCGCTACCTTGTCGGGTTCGTCCATTGCCAACACCGCCATGATGGGCGGCGTGATGCTGCCAGAAATGCTGCGTCGCGGCTATCACCCCACCATGGCCATGGGCCCCATCATGGCCGTAGGCGGCATTGCCATGTTGATCCCGCCTTCGGCCCTGGCCGTCATGCTGGGTAGCCTGGCCGGCATCTCCATCGAACGACTACTGATTGGCGGCATCCTGCCCGGCATGTTGATGGCAGCAGGCTTTCTGGCCTATGTGGTCGTGCGCAGCCGCCTGCGTCCGCAAGACGCACCCATGAGCGACGAAGATCCAGCCACTCGCCTGAAAGGCTGGGCCTTGTGGAAACCCTTCGTGTTCAACGTCGTGCCGTTGTTGGGTATCTTTATTGCGGTGGTTGGCTCGATGCTGGCCGGTTGGGCATCGCCCACTGAATCGGCCGCGATCGGCGTGGTGGCTTCGGTGATCGCCACCATCGCCTACCGTGCCCTGACCTTGAAAGCCTTGTGGAAAAGCCTGATCGAAACTGCCAAAGTCTCGGTTGTGATCCTGTTCATCCTGGCTGCGTCCACCACCTTCGCACAACTGCTGAGTTTCTCCGGTGCTAGCGCAGGCTTCCTAGGCATGATCAAGAACTACAACCTGTCGCCTTTCGAACTGGTTGTGTGCATGTTGCTGGTCCTGCTGGTCATCGGTACCGTGCTGGACCAAATCTCCATGATGATGATCGCCTTGCCCTTCTTCATGCCCTTGGCTCTGGCCGCTGGTGTGGATACCGTCTGGCTGGGTGTAATGATCCTGATCGCACTGGAAATTGGCTTGCTGACGCCACCGTTTGGTCTGTTGCTGATCGTGATGCAAAGCGTGGCACCCCCGTCCATCCGTTTGCCCCACATCTACCGAGCCGCTGTGCCTTTTCTGGTCATAGAAGTTGGCATCCTGGCCCTGGTCTTGTTCGTTCCCTGGATTGCCGTGGGCCTGCCAGGACTGATCGGCTAAGACAGAGCAGGCAGTCTGAAAGCGGGACAATAAGGATGTTGTCCCGCGAAGAAAGCCAGAGTCTGGAAAAGCTTTCCAAAACAAAAAAACCTCAGTTCGGCAGATGCCAAACTGAGGTTTTTTTATGCTCGATAGCGTTGATCACTTTTTGCCGCATATCTATGTGCAACAAAGTGATTTATGTGGGAGCGGCGCATAAGAACTTTAACGATCTTTCTGCCTGTTGCTGAGATCGATTTTGGAGGTGAGCAGGACGCAGGTTGTGTGCGTACCGACAGCGTTCAAGTCAGCTTTTAAGGCTTAAGCGCATAAGCCGCTACGTTTTTAACCTGTATGTATTAAAGCGCACTCAGACATTGGCAAATATGGGCCTAGGACAGCGACTGTCTACTCCTATCTTTCCAAGTAATCCCTTTTATCAAGCAGCTCTACGATCAATCATTTCTACGATCAGCGATCCCGTTAAGAACACTAAGTCGAAGCATTCAAACCCCAATCAACAATCGTCCGATAAAAGATGCTGTGAGCTGATTGAGGGGCTGTCCCCGTGTTGGGGCGGATCAGGTGACTTGCCGCAGGCAGACAATTGCGCAGGGGTGCAAGCACCTTGCTGTTTGAGTCCGACGCTTGTGGTTTGTCCGGGGGACAAACCACCGGACGAGTTCAAGGTGCGCCCGTAGCGATTATCTGACCAGGGCACCGGCGCGCAGCGCCGGCAAGTTGCCAGCCCCAACACGGGGACAGCCCCTCAATCAGCGTCTTATAGTCACCTTCTTCATCGCGTCGAACAGTTGCTGACTCCAAGCCTTGCGTCATCCCGATCTCTACACGCTGGGCATCTAAACCCAACCCCATCCAATCGAGCCATTCCAAAGAAAGCTGTTGAGAACGTGCCTTTACTCTCGCACAGGATCAGCATAGATCCCGCCATCCCGCAAAGCCAAAGCGACCTTATCTCTCCGCTGTACTGCTTCATCCAGCACACGAGCAATCAACACCGGCCCTGCATCGCTGGTCACCGTTGCCAGCATATACACGCTTGGCTCCTCGCCAGAGATGGCACTACGCGTCAGTTCTGTGACCACACCAGACGCACACGTCTGCGCCTCAAACTCATCCCCATGACACCTCGGACACAAGAACCGCGCCGGAAACACCCGATGATCACACTGCACACAACGAAATACAGAAGGGCTCATCACAAGGCCTCCAAAACAAGCGCCGTCGAACACATGCCATAGCGATACTCCACCATGCCGTATCCCGTGACCAAACCATAACGGGCCTGCGCCACCTGACGCTCCCCCGCCTGACCGCTCAACTGACGCATCACCTCCACCAGTCCATGCAGACTGCAAGCAGCCCCGGCCTGCCCAGCCGACAATTGCCCGCCAGAGGTATTCAAAGGCACACGTCCCGTTGCAATCGACTCGTGAATAAACTGCTTGGCGTTATCAGCCCGAAAGAAGCCCAAATCCTGCAATTGCGCCAGAACCATGACGGGGTAGTCATCATAAATACTGAGGACATCCATATCAGCCGGACTCAGCCCCGAGTCCGCCCACAAAGCCGGAGCCAAAGCCGCCAAACCCGTGCTCAAGCCATCGCCTTGCTGATCATCAATATTATGAAAACTGCGTAAAGCCTTTACCGTAATCGCCGGCTGATTCTGCGCCGCCGGATGATCCGCGCGCATCACAATCAAGGCATTGGCTCCATCCACCACCGGCACACAATCCAGCCGCGTCAAAGGATCTGCCACTTGAGGCGCATTCAAGTACTCATCCAGATTCATGGGACTGCGATACGCAGCACCCGGATTCATGCTGGCCCATAGCCGCTGGCGCATCACCAGAGCTGCGTAGTCCTCTCGCTCCAAACCCAGCTTGCGCATTTGATTCGCCGTCAGCATGGCAAAGCGATGATTCGGACTGCCCGCCCCTAAAGGGCGCAAATGATCGTAAGTTGTCTGGTTATAGTTTTCGACCAGTTGCTGGAAGTCCTTGGCCTGAAAATGATCCCCGGCCACAATCGCAATACAGCGGGCATCACCCGCCTGAACCGCACGAATAGCGTGTTGCAGAATATTCAGACCACTGGCGCCGCCATTGCTGTCATCCATGATCCAGCCTACCTTCAAGCCCAGCTTCCAGGCCAGATCAATAGCCCGATCCGGTGCGTGGGTGAAGGAGGCTACCCCCAGGCCATCAATGTCGCTGGCCTTCAGACCTGCTGCGGCAAGAGACTGTTTGAAAGCCTGGGCCAGCAGCTCGGAGGTGCCAAGTTGACCACGCCGGGTGTAGGCGACCTCGGTTGCGCCCAGCAGGCGCACCGTGTCCAGATTGAAATTAGGCGTCATATTGAATTCCTGTGGCAGCCATCAGCGGCGAACCTGATAGCCTGCTTTTTCTCTATCCCAGGTGTCGGGACCAATGCCGCGATCACGCAGGGCAAACTTCTGAATCTTGCCATTTTCCGTGGTGGGCAAGACCTGGGCAAACTCAATAAAGCGCGGCACCGCAAAGTAGGGCAGACGGCGCTCGCAATGCTGCAGCAGCTCCTCGCAGCTGACCGTGCAATCCGGACGCAACACAATCATGGCCATGACCTCGTCTTCGGCCAGCTCGGACTTGGCGGCATAGACAGCAACCGTATGGACCGCAGGATGGCTGGCCAAAGCCTGCTCGACTTCGTAGGAGGAAATGTTCTCACCACGACGGCGAATCATGTCCTTCAGGCGGTCCACAAAGCGGTAGTAACCATCCGCATCGCGCACGACGCGGTCACCCGTGTGGAACCACAGGTTTTTCCAGGTCTCCACCGTCTTGTCAGGCTGTCCGTAGTAACCCAGCGCGAAGGCATAGGGTTCATCGGCGCGCAGCAACAGCTCCCCCACTTCACCGTCTGGCAGGGGGTTGTCATTCTCATCCACCACCAGCGCCTCAAAGCCTTCAGAGACGCGGCCCATATAGCCATTGCGCTGTTCCTGAATGCCACGGCCCATCACATAGTTGGTTTCGGTAGAGCCAAAGCCATCCAGCAGATGCATGTGGCAGCGCTCCAGAAACTGGCTATGAAACTGCTCGGGAACACCTGGGCCCAGGGCAATGCGCGTCTTGTGCAGCTTCTCTGCCGCCGTCTCAGGTTTGGACAGCAAGATAGGCACCATTGCGCCTAGCAGATAGGTAATCGTGGCGCCGGTTTCATACAGATTGTCGAAGAAACGGCTGGCCGAGAAACGCTTGTCCACCACCATGCAGGCGTCGCTGACCAGAGCCTGGAAAAACGTGTTCAAGGCATTGGTGTGGAACATGGGCAGGCAGGTGTACAACACATCATCGGGCTTCATGCCCAGCTTGCTGGCGGTGTAAATGCCCCACCAGTAGAACTGGGCGTGCGGGCACTGAACGCCTTTGGAAGGGCCCGAGGTGCCGGAGGTGTACAGAATGGCCAGCGTATCGCCGGGGCCTATATCGGCAGGCTCGCAGTAATCGCCCAAAGCAGGCAGATCGCAGGTGCTCACCGCCAGTGTTTGTGCCGCTTCCTGGCCTTGAATCAACCAGGCTTGCTGGACGGCGGTAGCGCCAAGGTCCACATCGGCCAGCAGCGGCGTCAGATCCGTTTCCACTACCAGCAAACTGGCTTGGCTATTGCACAAGATGTGCTGCAACTGCGCCCCGCGCGAGGCCGTATTGATAGGCACCACAATCGCGCCCAGCCAGCCGCAACCCAGAACCATATCCAGGAATTCGTGGCGGTTGGTGCACAGCAAGGCAACACGGTCGCCACGTTTGATACCGGCGCGGCTCAATCGACTGGCACTGGCAGCGGCCGTCTGCAAGGTTTGCTGGCCGGTGTAGTGCGTGTTGCGGTCTGAAAACAGCGGAGCATCACCCATGCGCTCTGCGCGCAGGCGCAACAGGGCGGGTACCGTGCGTTGCGTGGCAGGTATTGAAAACAGCGGCAATTCAGAAGCAGGAATGGAATGGGCGTGCATGATCTATCTGTCTCCCGGCCAGCGCGCGATCAAGGCGGCAAGCCGATATGCATGGGTGAAATTACTAATATCCTGCAAACAGTATACTGCAATATATTATTTTGAAATTCCTGTCCTTCACCGGAAAAACCCGAAGTAGCAGAGCTCACCAGGCAGTGGTATTTCGCGCAAACCAGGGGCGGAGCAAGGACAGAAAAGGGGGCGTTTTGCAGGCCGGAGCAGGATGGCCAGCAAGACGGTTGATCAGGTTTATGGACGACAGTCGATCAGCAACAAGCAGGCCAGGCTCACGTGTTTGAGCCAATGTGCTTCACAATGACTTTGAATAAGCCCACAGGGGCAACGGGGATAGAACAATGAAGGTATGGCTTAAATTAGCAACGTGTTGTGCGCTGATGTTGGGTGCACAGGCCCATGCTCAAAACAAGAATGTGACGCTGGTTGTGCCTTACCCACCGGGCGGTGCGGCTGACCAGTTGGCGCGGGTGATTTCTCAGGAAATGGGCACACGCTTTGATCAGAAAGTCATTGTGGAAAACCGCCCGGGTGCGGGTGCCCAGGTTGCCATGAACGTGGTGAAAAACGCCAACCCCAGCTCCTTGGGTACGGTGTTGTTCCTGGCCGATAGCGGTGCTTACTCCTTGAACCGCCACCTGTACCAACGTCTGAATTACGACGTGGCTACCGACCTGATCCCCATGACGCTGGCTGCCAAGGCGCCGGTGTTCCTGCTGGTCAATAAAGACAGCCCCTTCAAGACGGTTCAGGATCTGGTTGCAGCTGGCCAGAAGCAGGAGCTGACATACGGTTCGCCTGGTATGGGTACGGGCACTCATCTTTTGGGCGAGATGCTGCGTAAAGAAACCGGCGCCCGTTTGGTGCATGTGCCTTACAAGGGCGCAGGCCCCGCTTTGATTGATGCCGTCAGCGGCCAGATCGACTTTATCTTTGACGTGCTGACGGGCAGTCGTGGCTTCCTGGAAGATGGCCGCCTGCGCGCGATTGCCGCTGCGACAACGGAGCGCAGCCCTTTGCGTCCAGACGTTCCTACGATTGCCGAAGCCGGTATCCCCAATGTGGCATTCACCATCTGGTGGGGTATTTCGGCCAAAGCTGGTACGCCTGATGAAGACGTGGCCCGCCTGACCGAGCAACTGACGGCTGTCCTGAAAGAGGATGCAGTGGTCAAGAAATTCGTGGACTTCGGCATCCAGATCGAGCCTTCCACTCCCAAAGAGTTTGCTGATCTGATCGAGCACGATGCTCAGGCCATGGGACCAACCATCAAGGCCCTGGAAATCACGCTGGACTAAGACGTGACGGCTTGAAGAAAAAAGGCGCTACGGCGCCTTTTTTTGTTGTGCGTGGGCTGTCCCGGAGCCAAGAGGGGACACTGTCTTCAGCACACTAGACAGTTGCTTGGGCTGACGGGCTAAACCTTGTATATGGGTTACAGCCGGGGTTTTATATTGCCGGTGATTGAGCAGGAAGCATCGGCGGCGGCAATCACCGCCTGCCTTGCTGCTTCCTGCTTATGCTGAATCATTAAGCCAGCAGCTCCACCTGCTTGAGGCAGTAAGCCGAGCAGCAAATGACCAGATTTTCCATGATCAGATGGGCCGCCTGCTCTTCCTGACGCTCGCTGAAAGCCTGACAAATCCCCTTGGCCCGTTGCATGGTTTCCAGACGGAATTGAGGGTCTTGCAAGCAGGCAATCCGGGCCTGATCAGCCTGATCATGCAGGCGCGCCATCGTATCGACTAGTTGCTTGTTGGGCACCATGCTGATCCAGGCGCTGCGGAACGCCCAGTTGGCCTGAATATTGTCGATAGGGTCGCCTTGCTGATGAGTAGCTTCAATACGGCTCAAGGCCTGTTCCATGGCCTGCATGCCCACTCTGCTTTGATTGACGCAAGCCAGCTTGGCGGCAGGCGGTTCCAGCAACAGGCGCACCGAGAAAATATCTTCAATATCCTGGGCGGTGTAGACCCGCAATACAAAACCGCGCGAAGTTCCTTCCAGCACCCCTTCGTTTTTCAGTTGCAGCAAGGCTTCGCGCACCGGCATGCGTGAGACATTCAGGCTGGCGGCAATTTCGTTATCCACCAGCCGCACATCAAAACCGATTTTGCCCAAGGCAATGTCCTGGCGCAGCATGCCGTAGACTTGTTCACGGATATTGGGTTCGCGTTTTTTATAAGGATTGGCAGCCATAAGCTCGCCCGGCGCCTGGCGCACGGCAAAAGACTCAAAGGGCTATAGGATACCAAGTAAGCACCGGGGACTGACGCGTTTTATGTCAGGCCAAGTTGCAGGATAATACCTTGTTTTCAGACCAGTACGCAGCAGGAGGGCCAAGCGATGCGGTGGCGGCATGTGGAAATTTTTGATGCGATTTGCCGTGGCGGCTCGTTGACGCAGGCCGCGCAGCTGCTGCATATCTCTCAGCCAGCGGCCAGCAAAATGTTGGCGACTGCAGAAATGCAGCTGGGCTTTCGATTGTTCGACCGTGTGCGCGGCCGCCTGATCCCTACGCGTGAGGCCAGCATTCTGGCTCCCTACGTTGCGCGTCTGCATCAGAATCTGGATGACGTCAGCCGCTTGGCGCGTAATCTGCGCTCCCACCATGAAGGCTTGTGGCGTATTGGCAGCAGCCCGGCTTTTGGTTTGGAACTATTGCCGGTGGCCTTGAGCCGTTGTCGTCGGGCTCACCCGGCCATGAGTTTCGAGCTGCGCACACACCACAGCGGTGAGCTCTTGCAAGCTCTGGAAACGCGCGACCTGGATATGGTGATGAGCTTTGATCAGGGCGAATCTTCCGGCGTGCAACAGCAGGTGCTGGCCCATACCGAACTAGTGCACGTTACCTTGCCGGGCGTTGCGCCTTTGCGTCATTGGGAGGAGATGGCCGAGCGTGCTTTCATCGCTTTGGACGCTGACGATCCCGTTGGCGCGATGGTGGAGGATCTGCTGCAAAGCTATGTCCCCGATGTTGCGCCCTTCATGCGTGTGCAGACCCATTACGTGGCTTGTGGTCTGGTTTTACAACAGGTGGGCGAGGCTCTGGTGGATCTGGTTACGGCCCGTGCCATGCAGGGCCGAGGCCTTGCCATACACCGCCTGCCCGAGCCTTTGCCAATTCCAGTCAGCATTTTGACGGCTCACGACGATGCCGGTTCTGGCTCGCGTGAACGTGTGTTGGACCACATCCGGCAGGCTCTGCTGGAATGCCGTTTTCCGGATTGAGTAGAACGCTGATTCCATAACCCAGGGTTATGGAGTGCGCCAACTATTCATTGGCGCTCTGCGGCGACCCCCAAGACAATAGAGGCCAGTTATTGGGGGTATTTCCATGCATGTATGTATTATCGGCGCCGGTGTCATTGGGATGAGCACCGCGTTCATGTTGCGCCAGAAAGGGGTGAAGGTCACGGTACTGGAAGCCGGTTCGCAAGTAGCCGGACAGACCAGCTTTGCCAACGGCGGACAACTGAGCTACAGCTATGTGGCCCCCCTGGCCGATCCCGGTGTGTTCAAGGATTTGCCACGCTGGTTATTGAATAAAGACTCGCCCCTGCGCTTCAAGCCTGCGTTGAGCCCGCAGCAGTGGCGCTGGCTGCTGCATTTTCTGAAAGCCTGCCGAGGCGATGTGGTGCGCCGTACCACCGCGCAGATGCTGACCTTGTCCTATCTGAGCCGCGATATCCTGCACGACTGGCAAGAGCGCTTCAATCTGGAGTTTGTCCATCAAAACAATGGCAAATTGATTGTGTTCCGCAGTCCCGGCCCGTTCCAGCATGCGCGTGAACAGGCGCAATTGCAGGCGGATATGGGATCGTCACAACAAGTGCTGGAAGCAGCCCAAGTGCTGGAGCTGGAACCTTCTTTGCAGGCGTTGGGCTCGCGCTTGCAGGGGGCGATATACACACCTAGCGAAGAAGCGGGCGATGCTTATCTGTTTTCCGTGGCCTTGCATGAGCGCATGCAAAACGATAGCGACTACCAGTTGAAGTTGAACACGCCGGTGCAGCGCTTCGTGATGGAAGGGCGTGATATTCGTGCGGTGCAAACCGCTGAAGGCGAGATACAGGCGGATCAGTTTGTTGTGGCCAGCGGTATGGGCACGGTGCCTTTGCTGCGTCAGCTGGGTGGCCGTCCCCTGATCTACCCCTTGAAGGGTTATAGCTTGAGCCTTCCTCTGGAAGGCTTGAATCAGGCCGTGCCGGCTATCAGCGTGACCGACTACGAACAGCGCATTGTGTACGCCCGTCTGGGTGAAGTGCTGCGTATGGCAGCGATGGTAGATATTGGTTTTGATGGCCTGGATATTCCCGCTGCCCGTATGGCAACTTTGAAGCAACAGGTGAAGGATCTATTCCCTGGCCTGCCGCTGGAGCAGGCGCAGACCTGGGCCGGTTTGCGCCCTGCTACGCCTTCGGGCAAGCCCGTTGTGGGGGCCAGCAAGCTGGCCGGTCGCTTGTGGGTGAATGCAGGCCACGGCGCATTGGGCTTCACCTTGGCTTGCGGCAGCGCGGCGATTCTGGCGGCTCACCTTACGGGCGAGGCTTCGCCTATTGATGATGCTCCATTTCGTCCTTAGACCTTGAAGCGGATGATGGGTACGTGGCAATCAATTGTCCGTGGCCGGTCATGGGTTTACGGTAGCAGGGCGTGGTATTGAACGTTTGGCGCTGGGTAATTGGCCGCTAGTACTCAGTAGCGATGATTGCGTACCAGTAGATGGAGATGGGCAAGTTTTCCCTTGGAAGCTTGCCCATTTTTTTTGACGTATTTGTTTTTAGACGGTTGCCCGCAAAACCGGCGTCGCTTTGAAGCCCGCCGTCAGCAACAGGGATAGCCCATAAATAGCTACCGCCAGCACCGGAATCGACCACAGCGCATTGAAATCCAGTGCCGTGAACAGGTAGCGGTACATCAGGTCGATCAGCCAGGGGTGGATCAAATACACCCCCAAGGTCAGCTCCGCCAGATGGGCGCTGATACGCGAATTGATCAAAGGCTGATCCCAGTCACGCAGCAGCAGAATCAGCGCGATGGACATGGGGATGACGGTGATGCTCAGGTAATCATAAAAGTACGCACCCGTTTGTCTATCGTGCGTGATAGCCAGTGCATAAAAGCCCCAGGCCGTTGCCACGATACTGCCCAGCAGCACCGTGATAGTCAGCCAGCGGGGCACATTCACCGGCACTTTGCGCAGCAGGTAACCGAGCAGGAAATAGGGCAGATAGGACAGGAACCAGGTAAAGAAGGGCGCAGAGTGAGTGTTCAAATCCGGATTACTGAGGGTGCTAAGGGCGGACAGCACAAACGCCGCTCCGGTCAGCGCAGCCAGCTGCTTCAAGTTGGTGTTCTGAACCATGCGACGCAAAAAGGGCGTGAACAGGTACAGGAACACAATCATGTACAGAAACCAGAGATGGAAATAAGGCCGACCCTGTAGCAGCCGCTCCAGATAGGGATAGGGGTCCGCGTCCGGCGTCCACCAATGCTGCTTGAAGGCCGTCCAGCCCAGGTAAAAAGTGGTCCAGAACAGCAGCGGCAGCAAGACTCGCGATGCTCGCTTCCGATAAAACAGCTTCATGCCTTCCTGGGGACGAGGCTCCAGCAAGAGTGCGCCGCTGACCATGACGAATACCGGCACACACCAGCGGGTGGCAGCATCGTAGAAGTTGCCACTCCACCAGTTTGCAGTACCCAACTCGGCGTTCAGGACGGCATAGGCGGCGATATGCAGGCAGACGACAGAGAAAATCGCCACGATCCGTGCATTGCTGATCCAGTTCATGACAAGACATAAAAATCAGAGACCTCCCCATCCTAACGAGCAGACGTTTCTGATTTGTCCCCCAAATACGGGATTTAGCGTCCAGTTTTATCTGGATGTGACTGTATGGCTGAAGGTGGTATGTGAATGCGGATTGGATGAAATCATCCCGTTCCCTTTCGAGAGAGACTGTAAAAGGGTGTATAAATTACCAGCGTTATACGGTTAAATAGCAGGCTTAGCCAGACAGACCCGCCAGGGCATTCCTGAGCGGGCGGTGCTGGGCAGGAGTACGGTGGATGGAGCTGGATTTGAGGGGCTTGGATGTGCTGATTGCCCTGGTCGCCTTGGCGCTGGGTTTGCTGATCGGGCTGTGGCTGCGGGCACGCATGAGTGCGCCTATCGAGCAGGCACTGGAAGATCGCTGCACACGTCTGGAACAAGATCTGGCCCATGCTCAGGAGCAGACTCAGGATGCGCAGGATAGGGCAGTAGAGCTGGACAAAGAGCTGATACGCCGCGATGCCCAGTTGCAGGCTCAGGAGATGCGCAATCAGGCCATACAAGAGGACCTGGAGCATAGCCGCGAGCAGATGCGTTTGCAGTTCGAGTCTTTGGCCCAGCAGATTCTGGAGGCTAAAGGACAGACCCTGCGTCAGGATAGTCAGCGCACTTTGGATGAAATGCTGCGACCATTCCGGGAGCAATTGGCAGGCTTCCAGCTGCGTGTGAATCAAGTGCACGATGAATCCGTCAAAGGCCAGACCGCCTTGAGTCTGGAGCTGCAGCGCATGCAGGAAATGGGCCTGCGCATGAGTGCCGAGGCTCACTCCCTGGCGGTGGCGCTGAAGGGCGACAAAAAGACCACTGGCAACTGGGGCGAAACTCAGCTGGAAAAAACGCTGGAAGTGGCCGGTTTGGTACGAGGTGTCCACTTTGACACACAATGGCAAGCCCGCGACGAGCAAGGCCGCTTGCGATACCCCGACTTCGTGGTGCACCTGCCGCAGGACAAGCATCTGGTGCTCGATTGCAAAGTGTCCCTGGTGGATTACGACCGTGCTATCCGCGCTGAGACTGACGAGGAACGTCAACAAAGCCTGCAAGCGCATGTGCAAGCGCTACGCAATCATATTGATGATCTGGCCTCCAAGGATTACAGCGCCTTGGCAGGCTTGAACAGCCCCGGCTTCGTGTTCATGTACGTGCCCATTGAAGCGGCCTATATGCAGGCTTTGCAGCATCATCATGGCCTGTTTGACTATGGCCTGGGCAAGAACGTCCTGATGGTCTCGCACACAACCTTGCTGCCTATTTTGCGTACCGTAGCCAATATCTGGATGATGGTGCGCAGCAACGAGCAAGCCCATGAATTAAGTCAGCGCGCAGGTGATATCTACAACCAGGTATCCATCCTGGCCGAGCGCCTGAAAAAGCTGGGCGAAACCCTGGGGCAGGCGGGCAAACACTACAACAGCACGGTGACTGCACTGGCCGGCCAGCAAGGCTTGTACGGCAAAGTCAGCCGCTTTGCCGAGCTATCGGCCAGGGCTAAACGCACTCAACCTGGCATTGAGCCCTTGCATACGGATATAGAGCACGAACGTCTGGATTGGGTCTTGTCGGAGGATGAGGTGCCTGGCCAAAACAAGGAAGCTGATGCCTGATGGTGTTTAGATCAGTGTTTGGGGGCGAATCAAGCTTTCGGCTGGGATACCAAGGGTGGTGTGCAAGCGCCAGATCATTGGCAGTGTCAGGCCACGTTTGCGATTCAGGACCTCGTAGACGCGATTGCGCTTACCGATCATCGGCTCCAAGTCTTTGGCCGTCAAACCACCTTGTTCCATACGGAACTTGATGGCCTCTACAGGGTCTGGCAAATCAATCGGATAGTGTTTGGCTTCATAGGCCAATACCAGTGTGGTTAGCACATCCAGACGATCGCCATCAGGCGTGCCCAGATCTGGGTCAGACTCCATAAGCCGAGAGATTTCTTTCAGAGCCGACTTGTAATCGGCCTCGGTGTGTACGGGGCGGATTTCCATGTTTACTCCATTTCAATAGTTTCGGCGTCGACCTTGTCGTACTCCTCGTGAGTGCCGACAAATTTTATGTAGACGATGCCTAGTTTGAATGCCACTGCAACAATCAGGCGGTAGTTGTTGCCTTTGATGTTGAAGACGACACGCCGATTCTTCAAGATACTGGCACTACGATAGTGAGCCTTGATATCGGTGGGTTGAGTCCATTGCGCCTTAGTCGCTTCATCGACCCATGCTTTGATGGGCTGCTCTGCATCGGGGTGTTTCTCCCAGAATTGGCGAAGGGTGCTGACGGCTATAACTCGCATGATCTGATATTAGTCCCATTTTGGGACTAATGCAAGATTGTTGGAAGGGTGATGCAGGAGCTTACTGCGGCTCCACCGGTCCGCAGTCTTGCTGAATCACTTCCAGCCACTGCTCCACCAATTGCGGTGCGCTGAACAGATAGCCTTGCAGTGCATGGCAGCCGCGACGCAGCAGAAATTCTTTTTGCTGCTCGTTTTCCACGCCCTCGGCCACGACATGCAGGCCTAGCTGTCTTGCCATCGCCAGAACGGTGCGCACAATGGCGTTGGCTTCCTGTTCCATGGGTACGCCCAGAATCAGGCTGCGGTCCATTTTCAGCTCGTACAGAGGCAGGCGGCGGATGGCGGCCAGGTTAGAGTAGCCTGTGCCAAAGTCGTCCATGGAAAAGCGGATGCCCAGGTCTTTCAGCTCTCGCATCATGCTGTTGGCAGAGGCAAAGTCCTCCATCAGCACGCCTTCGGTAATTTCAAAGATCAGGCGGTGGGCGGGAGCACCGCTGCTCTCCAGAATCTGGCGGGTGCGGCGAGCAAAGTCGGGTCGACGGAACTGAATCGGGCTGACGTTGATGGAAATGGGGAAGCTGCATTCCTGGGTCTGTAGCAGCAGATCACAGACGGATGCCATGATCCAGTCGCCCAAGGGGGTGATCAAGTCCGTGCTTTCGGCCAGCGGAATAAACAGGTTGGGTGTCAGCATGCCGCGTGTCGGGTGCAGCCAGCGCAGCAGCACTTCGGCCCCGCAGATGCGGTTTTGCTTGTCGTACTGGGATTGGACAAACAGGCGCAACTGATCCGAACCAATGGCAAATCGCAGGTCGTGCTGTAGGCTCAGGTGTTCTTCAAGCGCCTCTTGCATGCCAGGTTCGTACAGGGTGATCTGGTTGCGGCCATTCTCCTTGGAGCGATACATGGCGGTGTCGGCCTGACGCATCAGGTCCTCAGAGGTCAGGGTGCTGTCGGTAATCAGTGCCAAACCAATACTGCTGCTGCTCAGATAGGAGTGGCCTTCGATGCTGTAGGGCTCCTCCAGGCGGGTGCGTACCAGTTCGGCAAACTCCAGGGCCTCCTTGTAGCAGTCACGCACAGTGCCGGGATGCAGGATTTTCAGGATGACGAATTCGTCTCCGCCCAGGCGGGCCACGATGTCCTGGGGATCAATCATCAAGGACAGACGGCGCGCGACTTTGCGCAGCAAGGCATCGCCAATCGCGTGTCCTCGTGCATCGTTAATGTGCTTGAAGCGGTCCAGATCCAGGAAGTACAGCGCACCGGGTCGTTTGTACGGTTCTATGGTCTGCAGGTGACGTTCCAGACGCTGCAGCAGCAGGCGGCGGTTGGGCAGCTCGGTGAGCGGGTCATAGAAAGCCAGCCGGTAGTTCTCTGACTGCGTGGCTTTCAGGGCCGAGATATTCGTGGAGATACAGTACAGACTGGTCTGCCGGGTCTCGGGGTCTTTGACCGGCATTTTGATGGAAAAGAATGTCGCGCGGATATCGCCTTTCCGGTCGCGTACCACTTCTTCCACGGCCAGGCGTTCACCGCTGTACAGCACCTGCTCGTCGTTATGGCGAAACTCGTTAATAGTCTGCTTGTTAGCGTACAAATCCTGGTCGGTTTTGCCCACAATGCTGACGGTCGTGTAGTTCAGGTCTTCGCACAGCTTGCGGTTGGCGTACTGATAACGAAACTGATCGTCCTTGATGTAAACGTACGCATCAATCGCATCCAGTACCGTATGCAGATGGTGTTCGGTACGGACCAGCTTCTTGCGTTGACGACGCAGGCCAATGCGCATCAGGGTGACAGTCAACAGGGCAATGGTCAGCAAGACACCCAGTGTCAGCAAGGCGGGGATAATCCAGGGCTTGGTCGGTTTCTCGATCAGGCGCAGGCCCCATTGGTTCAGTGTTTCTGTGTAAAACGGGTCGTTGTTGTCTTGCCATTGCTTGATGTGGGTATCAATGGCGGCCAGCAGGTCCAGGTGGCGGTCCTTGGCCGTGACAAAGTAGGTATTGGTTGGCTCCAGCCGGATGGGGGCGGTTTTCAGGCCGTGCTCGCCCGCATGGCGCACTCCAAATAAATGGCCGACTACGGCGGCGTCGGCCTGTTTGCTTTGGACCAGTTTCAGGGCGTTGTATTGGGAGTCAGTAATGACCAGCTTGGAACCCAGCTCCAGTTTCTGCAAAATATTGTAGAGCTGGGTTAGTTGCAGGGTGCCGCTCATGACAGCAATGCGCTTGCCATTCAAGTCGTTCAGTGCACCGATATGGGTGGTTTTACCTGTGAAGATCTGGGACCAGTCCTCCAGCACGGCGCGACTGTGAAAGCTGTACAGGGCGGCGCGCTCAGGGGAATAAGCCAGGCCGGGCACAATATCCAGCAAGTCATTTTGCAGGGCATTCAAGCATTGCTGCCAGTCGCATTGCACGGCTTCCAGAGTCCAGCCTTCACGCTTGGCAATCTCCAGCAGTAGCTCGCCCATGATGCCGCCGGGCCTGGCTTGGCTGTCCAGCAGCAGTTTGGGTGGGTTTTCGTAAATACCCACGCGCACAATATGCTGCTGGGAATGCGGTGCAGCATGGGCGGCGGGGGCGACGAACCCCAGAGCGGCCAGCATGCCTAGCACGTACATTGCCCTGCGCAGCGATAGAGTAAAAAGGCGGGGCAAATTCATAGGGTAGAGGCTGCACAAAGCAGGTAAGCGGGGGCGGGTGCGGTCATGCAACAATGATGCGACTAATTTAACTGAATATTGAGATGCGGGGCGGATGCTGCCACATTTCGGGCACAAATAGCAGGGAGCAGGCTAATGGCGGATTGTGAAACGGTAGAAGTGTGTGTTAAAGGCCGGGTGCAGGGGGTGGGGTTTCGGGCAAGTGCGCTACGCCATGCTCATCTATACGGCGTCAAAGGTTGGGTCAGTAACGCGGCCAACGGCTCGGTCGAATTGGTGTTGCAGGGCAGTACGGATGCGATTGACCAGATGGTTAGCTGGCTGCATATCGGCCCTGAACAGGCCCAGGTCGAGCAGGTAGATATCCAGCGTTCTTACACAGACAAACGCTACGATTTTTTTGATATACGCTAGCTCGGCAGCGTTGACGGCAGAAGCTGGTGGGGCGCATTTCACCGACAAACAAGTGGTTACGTGCCAGATAGTTTGCGGGCAAACCCTAGGAAAACACTTGTTTTTTTTTAGTCGGTTCAGATTACCATTCGTTTTATTTCCAGCAGAACGTCGATGGAAGCCGAATGGAACCTTTGCTGCGACTGCAACGCATTTTGCCAGAATTGACGCCTGAGTTGCTTCGGGCTGCCCAGTGGGTGGAGCGCCATCCTGTCGAGGTCAGCCTTTGGTCCATGCGCAGGCAAGCTCAGGCCTTGTCAGTGGCTCCCGCCACCATGCTGCGTTTGGCACGGGCTGCCGGTTATGACAGCTACGATCGTTTCCGGGCGCCGTTTCAACAAGCCTTGCATCGCAATGACGACACCATGGCTTCGCGGGCTCAATCCTTGCAAGGTAGTCGCGCTGCCGAACAGCAGACCCAGGCCTTGGGCCAGCAGCAGGAGGCAGCGGTGGAGTCTGTCCTTCGGCTTAATCCGGCAGGTAGCCTGGATGCGTGTGCCAAAGCCATTCTGGCGGCACCCAAGGTTGGCTTTCTAGGAGCGGGCGCCAGCTTTGCCTGCGCCTTCCAGATGCATTACGCCTATCAACTGATGTGTGGCAACGGGGTGTTGCTTAACCGTGCCGCAGATGTATTGGTGGAGCTGGAGACTGGCCTGGAAAGTGGTGGCGTGCTGCTTGTGATCAGCCAGGCTCCGTATGTGAAGGCCGTCGTGAACAGCGTTCGCTCTGCGGTGGAGCGTGGCACGACCGTGGTGGCCCTGACCGATAGCGTCTTGTCACCCATTGCACAAGGTGCCAAGCATGTATTGCTGTTTGATCCTCATACGGGCAAGCAGCCCATGGCCAGCTTTTTTCATTCCTTGGTAGGGCCTGTGACCGTAGCCGAACATCTGCTGGCTCGTATCGCTGCACAGGGCGGCAAGACAGTGGTAGAGCGTCTTGCGCAGCTGGAGTCCTCATTTCGCCGTCAGGAGATTTATTGGCAGGATGGTGATGTTGCTGTCACCAATCCGCCTTGAGCACCACGATAGAAAGTAAACCGGACATTCCGGCAATTCAAATGGGGTCCACCCCAAGGGAGACAAAAGATGAAGCACACTGCAAAGAAAACAGGTAAGAAACTGGTGTTGGCATCAAGCACAGCCGCCGCTTTATGTGCCATGTTATTGAGCCCTTTGCCGGCCAGTGCCCAGCAAAAATTTGTCAGCATTGGAACGGGTGGGGTGACAGGGGTGTATTACGCGGCCGGCGGAGCTATTTGCCGGTTGGTGAATAAAGACCGTGGGACCGATGGCGTGCGATGCTCTGTCGAGTCTACCGGCGGTTCGGTGTTTAACGTCAATACCATCAAGGCGGGCGAACTGGATCTGGGGGTGGTGCAGTCCGACGTGGGCTACAACGCCTATAACGGCGAAGGGCAGTTCAAGGACGGCGGTGCCTACACCAAGCTGCGCTCGGTGTTTTCCATCCATCCCGAACCCTTTACGGTGTTGTCGCGCAAAGAAGCCAATATCAGTACCTTTGACGACTTCAAGGGCAAACGGTTTAACGTAGGCAATCCGGGTTCGGGCACACGAGCATCGATGGATCAGTTGTTGCAGGCAATGGGCCTGGATAACAGCTTTTTCTCGCTGGCCTCCGAACTGCGCCCGGACGAACATGGTCCAGCCCTGTGTGATGGCAAGATTGATGGGTTCATCTATGGAGTCGGGCACCCTTCGGCCAATATTCAGGACCCGACCACATCTTGTGGCGCCAAGCTGGTTCCTCTGACGGGGCCTGCTGTAGAAAAACTGGTCGAAACCTATCCTTACTATGCCAAGGCCGTCATTCCGGGTGGTCTGTACCCCAACAACCCAGACGATGTCCAAACTTACGGTGTTTTAGCGACTTTTGTGACGTCGGAGGATGTCCCTGAAGAGTCCGTTTATAACGTCGTCAAAGCCGTGTTCGACAACTTTGATGATTTCAAGCGTTTGCATCCTGCATTGGCAAACCTGAAAAAAGAAGACATGGTCAAGAACGGCCTGTCTGCTCCTTTGCACAAAGGGGCTGAAAAGTACTTCAAGGAAAAAGGGCTGCTGTAAGGCGGCCTGATATTGACCAGGCTGGCTACGCTGGCCTGGTCGCAAGTGCCACCGCACCGGCTGTGGTCTTGCTTCTGGTTTGGAGTTCCTGGGCTGCCTGGCCCAGGTGATCGGTGCTTGGTCGTTTGACCCGGCTGCATCGGCGCTTCAAACCAGACTTTCCTGGAGACATATGCAAATGACACAACAAGAACAGAAGAAAATGGGGTCGGACGTTGCCCTGACACAGGATGAAACGGCAGAACTGGAAAAGCTGGTTGCAGACGTAGACAGGGGCGGGCGCACTGTTGCGGGCGCAGCGGGCATGGTTTTGTTTCTGGCGGCCATAGGCTGGTCCTTGTTCCAGCTTTGGTACGCTTCCCCGCTGCCCTTTGCCCTGAATATGGGCATTTTCAATGACACTGAGGCGCGTGCCCTGCATTTGGGCATTGCCATGTTTCTGGCTTATCTGGCGTTCCCTGCCCGCAAAAAGTCGGCTCGGGACCGTATTCCAATTCATGACTGGGTCCTGGCCCTGATCGCTGCTTTTTGCGGCTCATATTTGTTCTTTTTCTATAAAGAACTGGCCATGCGCCCAGGCATCCCGACCACAATGGATGTGGTCGTGGCCAGTGTTGGCCTGGTGTTGTTGCTGGAGGCTACACGTCGCTCTTTGGGCGCGCCGATGGCCGTGTTGGCACTGATCTTTATCGCTTATATTTTTCTCGGCCCCTGGTTGCCGGATGCGCTGTCTCATCGCGGTGCTTCATTGCAGCGCCTGGTCTCGCATATGTGGCTGACTACCGAAGGGGTTTATGGGGTCGCACTGGGCGTTTCGGTTTCTTATATCTTTATTTTTGTATTGCTGGGCTCCTTGCTGGATCGTTGCGGGGCGGGCAATTACATGATGCAGGTCTCGTTTGCCTTGCTGGGGCATTTGCGTGGGGGGCCTGCCAAGGTTGCCGTGGTGTCCTCGGCGGTGAATGGCATTGTGTCTGCGTCCTCCGTTGCCAATGTGGTGACGGGCGGTATTTTTACGATCCCTTTGATGAAGAAAGCCGGTTACGGCGGTATTCGGGCCGGGGCCATTGAAACGGCGTCTTCCGTCAATGGCCAGATCATGCCGCCTGTCATGGGAGCGGCGGCCTTCCTGATGATTGAGTATGTTGGCATTCCCTATACCGACATCATTCGACATGCGCTGCTGCCCGCGGTCATTTCGTATATCGCGTTGTTTTATATCGTGCATCTGGAAGCGCTCAAGCTGGGAATACAACCGATGATGGCATCGGGCAAACCCAGAACGTTCATGCAGAAGCTGGCCGGCTGGGGCATGGGTACGGCGGGCACCTTGATTGTGATGGGACTGGTGTACTGGATAGGCGTAGGGGTTCAGGCGGTAGCTGGTGCCGCCGCTATCTGGATCCTGTTGTTCCTGCTGCTGGTGCTGTACGTGTTCTTGCTGAAAGTGGCCGCAGACCACGAGGACCTGCCCACCGATATCAATGTCAACACACCGGTGCGCCCCGAGCCTTGGCCAACGGTGCGAGCCGGTTTGTATTTTCTGATCCCTATCGGCATTCTGGTCTGGTGTCTGACGGTAGAAGTGATGTCTGCGGGCCTGTCGGCCTTCTGGGCCGTTGTGGCCATGTTGTTCCAGATGGCAACCCAGCGTCCCATCATTGCCTGGTTCCGCAAGCAGGCGACAGCTCAGCCATTGCGCCAAGGAGTCAGTGAAGTCTGGGTGGGGCTGCAGGAAGGTGCCCGCAATATGGTGGGCATCGGCATTGCTTGCGGGACGGCCGGCTTGATTGTGGGTGCTATCACCTTGACGGGTCTGGGCCTGCGCATGACAGCCTTTGTGGAGCTGGTCTCCATGGGCAATGTGCTGGTCATGCTGTTTTTTACCGCTGCGGTGTGTCTGGTTTTGGGCCTGGGTATGCCTACCACTGCCAACTACATTCTGATGGCTACCTTGATGGCGCCGGTGGTGGTGGAGCTGGGGGCGCAAAGCGGCATGATCATTCCGCTGATTGCCGTCCATATGTTCGTGTTTTATTACGGGATCATGGCGGACATCACCCCGCCTGTGGGCTTGGCCACTTTTGCAGCCGCTGCCATTTCAGGGGAGGACCCGATCAAGACAGGGGTGCAGGGCGTGACCTATGCCATGCGTACAGCCGTGCTGCCCTTCATGTTCATCTTCAATCCCATGCTCTTGTTGATTGGCATACATAGCGTCTGGGAGTTGATTATGGTCGTGCTGGGTGCGACCGTGGCTTCCCTGACATTTGCAGCGGCAACCATGGGATGGCTGCGCATCAAAACAAGCTGGCTGGAGACAGTCTTGCTCCTGTTGGTGACGTTCATGCTGTTCCGACCGGACTGGTTCATGGACCATATCAGCGAAAAGTATCAGAGTCGTCCCCCATCAGAATTGATGCAGATTGTTCAGAACACGCCGGACGGTGGCAATCTGGTGGTGCAACTGGCCGGCATGAATCTGGAAGGCAAAGACTTGCAGAAAACGGTTGCCGTATCCTTGCCGGCCTTGCCCCAAGGAGACGGGGCGACCGGCTTGGCAGCGGCCAGCAAGCGTTTGTCTCAGGCAGGGCTGACGGTGATGGCTTTTGGAGATACGGCGCAAGTGGCATCGGTCGCTTTTGGCAGTTCAGCGCTTAGAGCCGGGTGGGAGCAGGGCTGGGATATTCTGGAGGTGAAAGTGCCTCATCCAGATCGACCGTCCGAGTTTTGGGTCTATATTCCCGCGTTCCTGATTTTGCTCTGGCTGTGGCTAAGGCAAGGCCGGCGGATGCGTCTTGATGCCGTCCCACAAGCTGCAGTCCAGAGCTGAGCGAGCCAGCCGCCCTGAGGGTGGCTGGTAGTACACTGATGGCTCTGGATGTCTGGCCCGCTGCAATAGCGGGCCATTTTCTATTTGGTTTTTGTAATGACACCAACAACAAGTGCGCCGCCTGTCCCTTCGCGCGGTGGGGTCAGCCCCAGCAAAGTATGGTGCCCGCGCGGGCACTGGAACTTGCTGGAGGAGTTCTTGCTGGAACGCTTCCCCCATGTCAGCCCCGAGATTCTGTTGGACAGGCTGGCACGAGGCGACATTCTGGATCAGGACGGGGTGCCGCAACATTTTGGTTCGCCTTATCAGCCCGATCGTTGGTTATGGTACTTCCGCATGGTGGAAAACGAAGCGGTCGTCCCTTTCGATATGCCCGTTCTATACGCGGATGAGCGTCTGATTGCTGTGGACAAGCCGCACTTTCTGGCTACAACGCCGGGCGGTCGCTACTTGTACGAAACCGCGCTGACTCGTCTGCGGCGGGACTTCGGAGAGGATGGCATCAGCCCCATTCATAGGTTGGACAGGGAAACGGCGGGTATCTTGCTGTTTTGTCGTGATCCTGCGGCTCGCGGGGCCTACCAGTCCCTGTTTCAGCAGGGCGGGATCGAGAAAGAATATGAAGCGGTCGCGCCGTTTCAGGAAAAGCTGGCAAATGGGCTGCTGTACAGCAGCTGCATGAAAGAAGTGCCCGGCAAGTTTGTCATGTGTGAGGTTGAGGGCGAGGCCAATAGCAGCACCGAAATTATTTGCGAACGCCACTGGCAGGATGAGCAGGGTCAGGAGCTGGCCTTGTATCGCCTGCGTCCCAAAAGTGGCCGCAAGCACCAGTTACGCGTGCATTTGAGCAGCCTGGGGGCACCTATTATCAATGATGTGTTCTACCCTGAGCTTTTGCCGGAGCGTGACGCGGACGATTTCAGCCAGCCCTTGCAGTTGCTGGCTCGGCACATTGCCTTTGTGGACCCCATAACGGGTGAGCAAAGACGCCTCAGCAGTCAGCGGCAGCTGGAATTGGCTTGAGCCTATTGGCATTGCGCTTGAGTACGCTATTGTCGAACAGCCACAGCCACAGCCACAGCCAGCCTTGCCGCCCCTGGCCGTTACTTAGCCAGCGTGTCCAAGGGACGACAGCGAAAGCCCGAACCTTAATAGTCGCGGAAAGCCGCCTCTATCTCATCGTGCTCCAGTTGAGCAGCCAGACACAGCATTAATAAAATTCGGGCCTTTTGAGCAGGCAAGTAATGCGCGGCAATGGTGTTGTGATCCTGGTCATACGCACTGTCTGTCACAGGTCCTGCATGGATGCGAGAAGCCCGCACACACACCACGCCTAGTCGGTGTGCCCGGCTGACACCTTCCAAGGCTCCGGGGGTCAGGCTGCCGTTGCCAGTCGCCGCCACCACAATGCCTTGCACACCGCTTTGTGCGGCGTGGCGGTACAGTTCGGCCAAAGTATCGGGGTGATCGTAAAAAATCTGCACTTTAGGAAGGCTGTGCAAAGAGCGCACATCGAACAGGCTGCTGTGCGTATGGGGCAGCAGCGTACGCATCATGAAGCGCGGCTGCCCGCCTGCAACCAGACCCAAGGGGCCGGCATCGGGTGAACCGAAGGCGCTGGTCTGAGTGGTGTGTTGTTTGCTCAGGAAACGGGCGCTGTGTATCTGGTCGTTTAGCAGTACCAGTACACCTTGATCCTGTGCCAGCGAAGAGCAGGCTACTTGCACGGCCTGATACAGATTCAGTGGACCGTCGGCACTCAAGGCCGAAGCCGGGCGCATGGCCGCGACCATGACCACAGGCTTGTCGGTTTTCAGGGTCAGGTGCAGGAAAAAAGCGCTTTCTTCCAGCGTATCGGTGCCGTGGGTAATGACCGCGCCGTTGATGTCCGGTCGTGCGAGCAGAGCATTGAGCTTGTGGGACAGCTCCAGCAGCATCAGCGAGCCCATGGCCCGGCTGTCCACGTTGAAAATCTGATGGCATTCCAGATCGGCCAGCTCGGTGATACCGGGCACGGCTTGCAATAGCGTTTCTACGCCCTGGGTGATGTCGTAGTCCGTCAGACCAAGATTGGATTGGGTTGTGGCGGCAATGGTGCCGCCGGTGCCTACCAGGGCCAGTTTGGGGCGAGTCGGCATGTGAGGGTGCTCCGCGTCCAGTTGTTGCGCTAGGGGGTGCGGAGAGCCTGGGGTGGCGCCGGTTTAACGGCGCACTTTCAACCAGCGCTCGACCAGGTGCACCACCGATAGCAGGGTAAAGTTGATCAGCAGGTACAGCAGACCCGCAATAACAAAGGTCTCGATGATGGCGTAGTTCTGGTTCATCAAGCGTTTGGCATGGCCGGTCAGGTCCATGACGGCAATGGTCGAGGCCAGACTGGTGCCTTTGATGGCCAGCACAATTTCATTGCTGTATGCGGGCAAGGCCTGGCGAATCGCCAAAGGAAACGCCACGCGACGAAAGCGCATCCAGGCGGACATGCCGATGGATTTGGCGGCCTCGATCTGGCCCACTGGCACAGCCTGAAAACCGCCCCGGAAGACTTCACTGACGTAGGCGCCACTGTTCAGGCCAATGGCCAGAATCGCGCAGCGCATGCCGTCGCTGAACAGCCACCACAACGTGGGTGAGTCCTTTACAAAACTCAGGGTGCCAACACCGTAGTACAGCAGGAACAACTGCACCAGCAATGGGGTGCCACGAAATACCGTGCTGTAGCTAAAGGCAAAGCTGCGCAAAATGCGGCTATGGGACTGGCGCATCAGGGCCAGTGACAGGCCGATGAACAGCGACAGCACAATGCCCCACAGACCGATATAGACGCTCATGCCGAACCCCTTGAACAGGGTTTCAACGGTGGTATTGAATAATTCCAGATCAATCATGCCTGGGCTCTCATGCCTTTGCCGGTATAGCGTTCGGCCAGCAAAAACAGGGCCTGACTACAGGCACCAATCAGAAAATAAAGCACGCCTGCAATCAGGTACATGGCCATGGGTTCGCGCGTGTTGGCGGCTCCCAGGGTCGCGGCCCGCATGATCTCGACCAGACCCACCAGGGAGATCAGAGCCGTGTCTTTCAGTGCGGTTTGCCAGACGTTATTGGCGCCGGGCAGGGCGTACCAGAACATTTGCGGCAGGATAATGCGGCGCAGGCGCTGCCAGGGGGACATGCCAATGGCTTTGGCGGCCTCGATCTGGCCTTCGGGAATGGCTTGCAAGGCACCGCGAAACACCTCCACGCTGTACGAGCCTGCAATCAGGCCAATGGCCAAAATGCCGACCAGTGCGGGGAACCAGCGCGTCATCACATCTTCCATGCGCATGAAATCGGCCAGATCGGAGACGACTTGGACCGAGCCAAAAAACAGCAGGTAGATGATGAGCAGCTCGGGGATACTGCGAACAACCGTGGTGTACAGGCTAACGGGGCCACGCAGCCAGCGTGGCCCGTTGGTCTTGATGCTGGCTCCTGTAATCCCAATGACTACGCCCAGGGCCATGCCCAAAACGGAGATCAGCAAGGTCATTGCTGCTCCGCGAAGGAACATCCAGCCCCAGCCTTCGCGCAGCACATTAAAAATGGTCTCTAGCATCAAGTGGTACTTCTCGACTTATTTCTTGCAGATCTCGTAGTTGGCGATGTCGATGTCAAACCACTTTTCGCTGGCGGTCTTGACGGTGCCATCGTCGATCAGCTTGCACAGGGCAGCGTCAACCTTGGCTTTCAGTTCTGCATTGTCTTTGTGAATACCGACGGCAATGCCATAACCCAGAGTTTCAGGGTCGGAAGAGCCTTTGATGACCAGCTTGGACAGTGCAAAGTTGTCCTCGCCGACTTTATGCAGGAACTTGGACTGGGAGGTCAGGTCGGCAAAGGTGCCGTTCAGACGACCGGCGTCCAGATCGATTTGCATCTGGTCCAGGGTCTCGTAGTTCTTGACGGTGGTCTTGGGGGCTTTTTTGGACAGGAAAGCGCCGTGAGTGGTGCCACCTTGAACGCCAATGGTTTTGCCAGCCAGACCATCAAAAATAGCTTGTTCGTTGTCGGCACCGACCAGTTCACTGTTCTTGGGCAGAACGAAAATGGCGTCTTCAACGGCGTAAGGAATACTGAAATTCACGCGCTTGGCACGCTCGGGGGTGTAGGACATACCCGAGATGATCAGGTCAAAGCGTTTGGCATCCAGCGAAGGAATCAGGCTGTCAAAGGCTTGCACCATGAATTTGCAATCGCTGTTCAGCTCCTTGCACAGGGCAGCGCCCACGTCGGCGTCAAAGCCGGTGACTTTACCGGCTGCGTCCACCATGCTCCATGGTGGGTAACCGCCTTCGGTACCGATTTTCAGGGTGTCTGCCATTGCAGCCTGGGAGCCCAACAGGGCCAGGCTGGCACAGATCAGGGTCTTGCTGAGGAAACTCATGGTCTGGCTCTCCTTTGTGGATAGGCTGGTCAGAGCCGTATTGGCCCTGCTGGTTTTCCAGCCGGTGTCGTATTCACGAAGCGATGATCTTACTGCATTGGTTGTAGAAACTGCTGTAGACGCTCGGATTGTGGCCTATCGAACAGATCTTTGGGATGGCCACGTTCTTCAATCAGGCCGTTGTGCATGAAAATGGTCTCGGAAGAGACGTCACGCGCAAAATTCATTTCGTGGGTGACCAGGATCATGGTGCGGCCTTCCTGGGCCAGTTGGCGAATCACGCGCAGTACTTCGCCCACCATTTCCGGGTCCAGCGCCGAAGTCGGTTCGTCAAACAGCAAGACATCCGGGTCCATGGCCAGGGCACGGGCAATGGCCACGCGCTGCTGCTGACCACCGGACAGTTCGGCCGGGTAGGCATCGCATTTGTTGCTCAGGCCCACCTTGCCCAGCAGTTCGCGGGCGTATTCAGCCGCTTCACGGGCCGGGCGGCCTTTGACATGGATGGGGCCTTCGGTGACGTTTTGCAGCACCGTGCGGTGCGACCACAGATTGAAGTTCTGAAACACCATCCCCAAGCGGGCGCGGACTTGTTCCAGCAGGCGCGGATTGTCTGTCTGGCAAATGCCCTTGCGATTGCGATGGCTGCGCAAAATGTCATTGCCGATCTGGATTTCGCCCTGATCGGGGACGACCAGATGGTTAATGCAGCGCAGCAGGGTACTCTTGCCCGAGCCGGAAGCTCCAATAATGGAGAGCACATCGCCCTTGTGAGCTTGCAGGGAAATACCCTTGAGCACCTCGTTGGTGCCAAAGCGTTTGTGGATGTCGCGTACCTGGACCGCCGCGTTCAGGTCATTGTTATTCACAGCAACGTCCTTGCGGTCAAAGAGAAAGGGGGTAAGGGTTTCATACGGGTGTCATATCCTGGATGCCCCGATTCTACCGCTTTCCCCCTGTTTTTTTTGCACAAGCGCTGTATTTTGCTCATAAAAAGCGGCATAAACCGGGTACGCCGCCTTATGACCTTATGGATACAGGCCGCGTACCTGACGAGATTCCAGAATGCGGGCGCAACCCACGATAAAGGCAGCCGTACGCAAGGTGACGTTGTGCTCTTTGGCAACCGCCGCCACCGTGGTGTAGGCCGAGCGCATCATCATTTCCAGACGGTTGTTGATCTCGTCCTCGGTCCAGAAGAAGCTGGAGAAGTCCTGGACCCATTCGAAGTAGGACACGGTCACGCCACCGGCGTTGGCTACCACGTCCGGAACAATGATCACGCCCTTGTCGTTCAGGATGTCGTCGGCTTCCGGGGTGGTGGGGCCGTTGGCGCCTTCGATCACAATGCGGGCGCGGATGCGGTCGGCATTGTTCTTGTTGATCTGGCCTTCCAGCGCGGCCGGGATCAGCAGATCGGTTTCGATATGCCAGAAGTCTTCGTTGGAAATGGCCTCGGCATTGGGCGCTCCGGCCAGACCTTTGTGCTGCTCCATGTGGTTCAGCAAGGCCAGTACGTCCAGACCATTGGGGTTGTACACCGTGCCGGTGTGATCCTGTACGGCCAGCACCTTGGCACCGGCTTCCTGGAACAGGCGGGCAGCGGTGCCACCCACGTTACCGAAGCCTTGCACAATGACGCGGGCGCCATTCAGGTCGATACCGGCGTCGCGGGCCGCTTCACAACCCACGGTATACACGCCGCGGCCAGTGGCTTCCACACGGCCCAGGCTACCGCCCAGGGAGACAGGCTTGCCGGTGACCACGCCGGTGCTGGTGCCACCGACATTCATGGAGTAGGTGTCCATCATCCAGGCCATGGTCTGGGCGTTGGTGTTCACGTCCGGGGCTGGAATGTCCTTGTTGGGGCCAATAATCACACCGATTTCGCTGGTGTAGCGGCGGGTGATGCGCTCCAGTTCGGCCTGGGAGTGGTTGCGCGGGTCAATACGAATACCGCCCTTGGCACCGCCAAATGGCAGGTTCACGGCAGCCGATTTGATCGACATCCAGGCAGCCAGAGCCATCACTTCGGACAGGGTGACATCCTGGTGGTAGCGCACGCCGCCCTTGCCTGGGCCACGGGAAGTATTGTGCTGAACGCGGTAGCCCTCGAAGTGGGCCACGGTGCCGTTATCCAGTTCAATGGGTACGTCGACAATCAGCGTGCGCTTGGGGCGCTTGAGTGTTTCAACCCATCGGGACAGTTTGCCCAGATACGGAGTGACTCGCTCCACTTGTTCGAGATAAATACCCCACGGGCCGACGTCGTCGGCGTTCAGGTATGACGGCAAAGCATGGGTGGGACGATCTGTCATGAGCTCCTCGATAAGGTTGGGGAAACGGGATACGAGTACACAGTGAAGACGTGTGATTGCGCACAGACGCAGAACTTGGCAAACACGCTGTGGATGGGCTTAGCGGTGGCCGTGTGCAACAGTTATGCTATCGGAAATGGCCGCTGTTGTGTTTGCAGCGTTTGCGATGGTTTTATCTGGGTGCGTGTGCATTGATGGCTTCTTCTGACTCTTCCCTTTCTGGTCGCTTGGCGCAATTGCGCCAACGTATCGAACAGGCTTGCTTGCAGGCCGGCCGCCCTGCGGATGCGGTGGCTCTTTTACCGGTAAGCAAAACCTTTCCTGTGCCCGTGCTGGCTCAAGCTCTGGATTTGGGCCTGTCGCGAATGGGCGAGAACAAGGTTCAGGAGATTCGAGACAAGCAGGCAGAGCTGGCCGATCGCGCGGTGCAGTGGGTGATGATAGGCCATCTGCAGAGCAATAAGGCCAAAGATATTGCACGCTTAGCCAGCGAAGTACAGTCTTTGGACCGTTTGTCCCTGGCTCAGGCCCTGGATCGACACCTGCAACACGAGCAGCGTAGCTTGGACGTGCTGATCCAGGTCAAGACCTCGCCCGAGCCCAGCAAATTTGGTTTGGCACCTGAAGAACTGCCCGCTTTCATGCAGTCCCTGCGTTCGCTCGATACCTTGAAGGTCCGCGGTCTGATGACCATGGCCGTCAATAGCGATGACCCCCAGGCAGTTCGCGCCTGCTTTGCCAGCCTGCGCCAGTGGCGCGATCGTCTGGTGGAGTTGGGCCATGAACAGGTACAAGGCCTGTCCATGGGCATGAGCGGTGACTTTGAGCTGGCGATTCAGGAAGGTTCCACTGAAGTGCGAGTGGGTTCGGCCCTGTTTGGCGCACGCGATTACAGCTAATCGATATCCGCATCGTTACTAATGCCCTGTGCAGGGCTGTCCGCGCATAATGTCTCTGCGCATCCCGGACGGGATGCTTAAAACTTAAAAAAATAGCGCCAAAAGCGCTGTCTACACGCATGGAGGAGACATCATGCATTGGAAGAACTTTGGAGCCGGTGTGCTGTTGCTAAGCGCCAGCCTGACAGGAACGGCCTTGGCAGCAGACTGGCCCCAGTCTGCCGTCACCTGGGTAGTCCCTTATCCTGCAGGCGGCGGTTCAGATGTGATTGCCCGGCTGGTCGCCAAGCAGCTGGAAAGCAGCCTGGGCCAGACCTTGATTGTGGAAAACAAACCGGGGGCCGCCACCATTATTGGCGCAACCTACGTCAGCAATGCCAAGCCCGATGGCTATACCGTAGGCACGGCTGATTCAGGCACGCTGGCCTTTAACTCCTCTTTGTACAGCAAGCTGCAATACGACCCGGCTGCCTTCACCTATGTGGGCGGTCTGGCCCGCTTCCCCCTGATGCTGGCAGTGCCACAGGAGTCGCCCTATAAAACCGTGGCCGATCTGCTGGAAGCAGCGCGTAAACAGCCTGAAAAGCTGACGTCCTCGTCCGCTGGCAGTGGCTCTCCACACCATTTGGCTCTGGAGATGTTCAAGCAGCGCACGGACACCAAGATCGTGCACGTTCCTTACAAGGGAGCCGCACCCGCCATTCAGGATTTGCTGGGCGGCCAGGTGGATATGTCCTTTGTGGATTCCGCCGCAGCGCTATCCAACATCAAGGCCGGCAAACTGCGAGTGCTGGCGGTTGCCACGCCTGAGCGCAGTAGTCTGTTGCCTGATGTGCCAACCATGGCCGAAGCGGGTATTGCCGACTTCTACGCCTATGCCTGGCAAGGTTTGGTGGGCCCACCCAAGATGGACGAAGGCGCCCGTCAACGCTTGAGCCAGGACTTGATGCAGGCCCTGAAAACGCCCGAGCTGGACCAGCGTATTCGCGAGATGGGGGTGGAACCCATGCCCATGACGCCCGATGAATTCCAGGCTTACGCCCAGCGTGAACGCGCTGAATGGGCCACGGTTATCGAGCGTGCGGGCATCCGTATGGATTGACCTTGATGCGGCCCACAGTGGCCGCATAATCAGGCGGCATATTCATCGCCGTAACGTTTCAGGCCGTCCAGGTCCAGCACCTGGACGCCACCATACTTGATCAACAACAGCCCTTCGTTTTCCAGTTGGCGCAGGGCCTGATTGGCTCGTTGGCGCGACACACGCGCCAGGTAGCCGATCTCTTCCTGGGTAATGTCCAGGCGCAGACCTTTTCCGGGGTAGAGCAGCGGGTTGAATAGCTCTGCCAGACAGCGTGCCACGCGGGCATCGGGGGTAGACAGGCTGTTGTATTCCGCCTTGCCGATAAATTGCGCCACACGTTCATTGAGCTGATGCAGGAGGTAGCGGTTGAAAGCAATGCTCTGGTCCAGCAAATCGTTAAAACTGTGTACGGGCAAGCGGGCCACCTGGCTGTCGCGCAAGGCGACCACATCGTATTTGCGCTCTTCGTTTTTCAGCAAGGAGCCTTCGCCTATCCAGCCACCGGCAGGTACCCCGGTCATGGAGGCGATCTTGCCTTCGGAATTTCCCACCGACACTTTGAGCAAACCCGAGAGCACGCCAATCCACGCGGTGGCGCGTTCTCCCTTGCGTTCGACGATGGCCCCGGCCTCGTATGCGGTGATCAGTGTGTCGCGGCGGACACGCTCTTGCAGCTCGGGTGTCAACAAGCGAAACCAGGCGGCTCGCTCCGATAAAGCATCTACAACATGCATGAGGATTAACCCTCGATAAAGGTCGAATGTCATGTCCGTGACAATCTTCGGGACGGGCAGCCGATAACTTGATTATTAACAGGCTGCAAATAGCTTGAGGGCATAACATCTGCCTTCTGCCGCAATCATAAGCAGCCTCCTGGACCATAACAAGCCGGGAAAATTCGGAGGAGACATGGTTGTGCGGATGGATAAAGAGCAGGTAGCGGGTTTACCCGGCACCTTCCCAGCCTGGATAGAACACCATGCCCAGGTGCGCGGCAACAAAGTTGCCATGCGCGAAAAAGACCTGGGAATCTGGCAGACCTGGACGTGGCAGGAGCTGGCCGAACAGGCCGAGCAACTGGCTGCGGGCCTGGCCGGGCTGGGTGTCAAAGACGGTCAGCACGTCGCGGTGATCGGTGAAAACCGCCCGCGCCTGTACCTGGCCATGATGGCGGCGCAAATGCTGGGCGCTGTGCCCGTGCCTTTGTATCAGGATGCGGTAGCCCAGGAAATGCTGCACGTATTGCTGGATGCCAGCATACGCGTGGCCGTGGTCGAGGACCAGGAGCAGGTCGACAAGCTGCTGGAAGTCTGGGATCAGTGTCCCGATCTGGATGCACTGATTTATGACGACCCACGCGGTCTGCGCAATTATCAGCAAGAGCAGCTGCAATACATCGAGCAGGTCATGGAGCAGGGCCGCCTGCAATTGGCGCGGGATCCGGACTGTGTGCGACGTATCTGGAAGGCTATTACGCCTGACCATGCTGCCGCCATGTTCTACACCTCCGGCACCACCGGCAAGCCCAAGGGTGTGGTGCTGACTCACGGCGCTCTGGTGGATCGTGGCCTGGCCATTCAGGAACTGGAATCGCTGACCGATGCCGAGGAAGTGCTGGCTTATCTGCCTCCCGCCTGGATCGGGCAGAACATGTTTTCCTACACGCAGTTCCTGGTCACGGGCTTTACGGTGAATCACCCTGAGTCACCCGAAACCGTGTCCATCGACCTGCATGATATTGGCCCGACCTATTACTTTGCGCCTCCCCGCGTGCTGGAAGGCTTGCTCACGCAAGTGACTATCCGCATGGAGGATGCCGGTGCCCTGAAGCGCGCCTTGTACAAGCGTTTCATGTCTCTGGCGCACCGTGTGGGTGTGAAGATTCTGGACAAGCGCCCCGGCGTGGGGATGTGGGATCGCCTGTGCTATGGCCTGGGCAATATCCTGATCTACGGCCCCTTGCGTAATGCCTTGGGCATGAGCCGCGTGCGTGTGGCCTATACCGCTGGTGAAGCCATCGGACCCGATCTGTTCGACTTTTACCGTTCCATTGGCATCAACCTGAAGCAGCTCTATGGCGCTACCGAGACCTCGGTATTCGTCTGCGTCCAGGAAGACGGCCATGTGCGTGCCGACACCGTAGGCCCACCTGTGAAAGGCGTGGAAATCCGCGTGGCCGATAACGGTGAAATTCAGGTGCGCAGCCCCGGCCTGTTCAAGGAGTACTACCGCAACCCCGAGTCCACCGCCGAGTCCTTTACCGAGGACGGCTGGTACCACACGGGTGATGCCGGTTATCTGGACACCGATGGTCAGTTAAAGATCATCGACCGTGCCAAGGACGTGGGCAAACTGGCCGATGGCTCCTTGTTTGCACCCAAGTACATCGAGAACAAGCTCAAGTTTTTCCCCTTCATCAAGGAAGCCGTGGCTTTTGGCGATGGTCAGGAGGAAGTGTGTGCCTTTATCAATATTGATCTGGAAGCCGTGGGTAACTGGGCCGAACGTCGCAACCTGCCCTATGCCGGTTACACCGATCTGGCCGGCAAACCCGAGGTCTATGCCCTGATTCGGGATTGTGTGGCGCAGGTCAATGCTGATCTGGCTAACGACCCCAAGCTGGCCGGATCGCGCATCAGCGCCTTCCTGATTCTGCACAAAGAGCTGGACCCCGATGACGATGAACTGACCCGTACCCGCAAAGTACGTCGCGGCTTTATCGCGCAAAAGTACAAGGTTCTGGTCGACGCCCTGTTCAATGGCCTGGACAGGCAGTTTGTGGAGACAGAAGTGAAGTTTGAGGATGGGCGCAGCGGTCGCATTTCGGCAGACCTGCACATTGAGCGCATGACAGACGCAGCAGCAAGGAGCGCATGATGAGTGAGGCGCAAATGCCGGGCCGTCGCATTGGCCCAGTGGTACTGGATTTGAAGAATATTTCGCTGTCCTTTGGTGGTGTGAAAGCGCTGACCGACATCTCGTTCAACATCCGTGAGCACGAGATCCGCTCCATCATCGGCCCGAACGGCGCAGGCAAAAGCTCCATGCTGAACGTCATCAATGGCGTGTATGCACCACAACAAGGCGAGATTGTCTTGCGTGACCAGAGTTATGCCCGCATGAACTCGCGTCACACCGCCGAGCAGGGCATTGCCCGCACCTTTCAGAACCTGGCTCTGTTCAAGGGCATGAGTGTGCTGGACAACATCATGACCGGCCGCAATCTGCACATGAAAAGCGGGGTGTTTGCCCAGGCTTTCCGACTGGGCGGTGCCGAGCGTGAAGAGATTCGCAACCGTGAATATGTGGAAGGCATCATCGACTTTCTGGAAATCCAGGCCTACCGCAAAACGCCGGTAGGACGCTTGCCTTACGGCCTGCAAAAGCGGGTTGACCTGGGGCGGGCACTGGCGATGCAACCGAGCATTCTGCTACTGGATGAGCCCATGGCGGGCATGAACATCGAAGAAAAGCAGGATATGTGCCGTTTCATTCTGGATGTGAACGAAGAGTACGGCACCACGATTGTTTTGATTGAACACGATATGGGTGTGGTCATGGATATTTCGGACCGTGTGGTGGTCCTGGACTATGGCAAGAAAATTGGTGACGGAGTACCGGACGAAGTACGACAAAATCCGGACGTCATCCGCGCCTATCTTGGCGCTGGCCATTGAGGGGAACGGACATGGCATTTTTTCTTGAAACTTTGCTGGGCGGCCTGATGAGCGGGATGTTGTACGCCCTGGTCGCGCTGGGCTTTGTGCTGATCTTCAAAGCATCGGGTGTCTTTAACTTTGCACAGGGCGCCATGGTGCTGGTGGCCGCGCTGGCCATGGCCCGTCTGTCCCAGTGGATTCCGCAGTTGCTGGGCATGGAGCCGGGCATCCTGGGCAATGTGCTGGCTTTCATTGTCTCGGCCATCTTGATGTTTGTGCTGGCCGTCGTCATTGAGCGCTGGGTGCTGCGCTATCTGGTGAATCAGGAAGGCACAACCTTGCTGATGGCCACGATCGGTATCAGCTATCTGCTCGACGGTCTGGGTCAGATCGTGTTTGGCAGCTCCGTGTATTCCATTGATGTGGGCATGCCCAAAGACCCGGCTTTCATTCTGGAGTCCATGTTTGAAGGCGGCGTGCTGGTCAGCCTGGAAGACCTGAGCTCGGCCGTGGTTGCAGCCTTGCTGGTTGTGGCCCTGGCCATCTTCTTCCAATACACCAGCGTGGGCCGTGCCCTGCGTGCGGTGGCGGACGATCATCAGGCAGCGCAATCCATTGGTATTCCCTTGAACCGTATCTGGGTGGTGGTCTGGACCGTAGCCGGTTTGGTGGCTCTGGTTGCCGGCATTATCTGGGGCTCCAAATACGGGGTGCAGTTCACCTTGTCGACCGCAGCGCTGCGCGCCTTGCCGGTGGTGATTCTGGGTGGTCTGACCTCGGTGCCCGGCGCTATTGTGGGTGGCCTGATTATTGGTGTGGGCGAGAAGGTGTCCGAGGTGTACCTGGGCCCTTATGTAGGTGGCGGCATCGAGATCTGGTTTGCTTATGTGCTGGCCCTGGTGTTCTTGCTGTTCCGACCACAAGGTCTGTTCGGCGAGAAGATTATTGATCGCGTCTGAGGTGGAGTCGATATGATTTACCGCGAAAATGGTCAGTTCAAAAGCAGCTATCGGGCTGACCAGCAGATTTTTCCCATCCGCCAGGATCGCTATGTGGTGTTGGGCTTGTTGCTGGTGGCATTCCTGCTGGTGCCAGCCATGGCATCCAACTACTTCCTGCAAGCTATTCTGATCCCCTTTCTGATCCTGTCTTTGGCAGCGATTGGCCTGAACATTCTGGTGGGCTATTGCGGCCAGATTTCCATCGGTTCGGGGGCTTTCATGGCTGTGGGTGCGTATGCCGCCTGGAACTTTGGTGTCCGTATTCCGGAGCTGCCACTGGTCCTGCAGATCCTGCTGGGCGGCGTGTTCGCCACCTTGGTAGGCGTGGCCTTTGGTATCCCCAGCTTGCGTATCCGTGGCTTGTACCTGGCCGTCACGACCTTGGCCGCACAGTTCTTTGTGGATTGGGCTTTCCTGCGTATTGCCTTCTTCACGAACTACTCGCCTTCGGGCAACGTGTCGGTGCCTGCCTTGAGCGCCTTTGGCTTGCCGGTTCAAACCCCCATGCAGAAGTACCTGTTCGTGCTGATCTTCGTGGTGGTGTTTGCTCTGCTGGCCAAGAACCTGGTGCGTGGTGCGATTGGCCGCCAATGGATGGCTATTCGTGACATGGACGTGGCCGCAGAAGTGATTGGTATTCGTCCGGTCTACGCCAAGCTCACCGCCTTTGCCGTCAGCTCTTTCATCATCGGTGTGGCCGGTGCCTTGTGGGCCTTTGTGCACCTGGGTTCCTGGGAGCCGCTGGCCTTTGACCTGAACCGCTCCTTGCAGTTGCTGTTCATCGTCATCATCGGTGGTCTGGGCTCGATCGTAGGCAGCTTTTTCGGTGCCGCGTTCATGGTCCTGCTGCCCGTGTTCCTGACCAACGTGCCGCACTGGTTTGGTGTGTCTATTGGCGTGGATACCGCCTCGCATATTGAACACATGGTGTTCGGTGCCCTGATCGTATTTTTCTTGATTGTGGAGCCACACGGTTTGGCTCGACTCTGGAGTATTGGTAAGGAAAAGCTGCGCTTGTGGCCCTTCCCCCATTAACAGCAGGTAGGCAGTTCATTACAACAACAGCCCCGCCAATCGGGACGGGGTACTTAGACAAATGGTACTTATCGGAGGACCAGGAGATGACAACACGACTGAAACGCGCTGTGCTCGGTTTGAGTGCTTGCGCTGCAATGCTGACCATGAGTACAGCCGCTGTAGCAGCCGAGGAACAGTACATTCCCTTGCTGACCTACCGCACCGGCTCCTTCGCCCCACTGGGTATTCCATGGGCGGATGGCAAGCTGGACTATCTGGCTCTGGTCAATGAACGTGACGGCGGTGTGAATGGCGTCAAGCTGGTATACGAAGAGTGTGAAACGGCGTACGCCACCGACCGTGGCGTAGAGTGCTACGAGCGCATGAAAGGCAAGAACGGGGGGGCGTCTGGTTTTGACACCCAGTCCACGGGCATTACGTTCGCGCTGACCGACAAGGCCTTTGTGGATGGCGTGACCATTGAGACCATGGGCTACGGCCTGTCGCATTCGGCTAACGGTGCGGTATTCGAGTGGAACTTCCCGCTGCTGGGTACCTACTGGACTGCGGCTGACGTCATGATCCAGGACATCGCCAAGCAAGTGGGCGAGGACAAGCTGAAGGACCAGCGCATTGCCCTGGTTTATCACGACTCGCCGTACGGCAAGGAGCCTATCGCCCTGTTGCAAGCACGCGCCAAGGAACAAGGCTTCAAGCTGGATCTGTACCCGGTGACCGCCCCTGGCGTGGAACAGAAATCCACCTGGCTGCAAGTGCGCAAGAACCGTCCTGACTTCGTCCTGCTGTGGAGCGCCGGGATCATGACGCCTACCGCCATCCGTGAAGCTCAGGCTGTGGGTTACCCACGCGACAAGATCTACGGCATCTGGTGGGCAGCTTCCGAGAGCGATGTGGTCGATCTGGGCCAGACCGCCAAGGGCTACAAGGGCATCACCATTCACAACAGTGCCGGAGACGGTCCAGTGCATGACGCTGTGCGCGAGATGCACGCCAAAGGCAAAGGCGCTGAAAACGGTGACAAGTACGTCGGCACGCTGGCTCACACTCGCGGCATGATGATCTCCATGATGCAGGTTGAGGCTATCCGCACCGCACAAGAGAAGTTCGGCAAAGGTCAGCACATGACTCCCGAGCAAGTGCGCTGGGGCTTCGAGAACCTGAATCTGGACGAAGCACGCCTGAAAGAGCTGGGCTTTGAAGGCATCATGCGTCCCGTCAAAACCTCGTGCAACAACCACATGGGTGATGACTGGGCCCGTATTGTGCAGTGGGACGGCAGCAAGTTCGACGTCGTGTCCGACTGGTATCAGTCCGACAAGAAGTTTGTCGATCCTTTAGTCAAGGAAATGTCGGCTAAATACGCCGCCGAGAAGAAAATTACGCCTCGCACCTGCGAAGGCTAAACCCAGGCGCCCAGGGTTCGCCCTGGGCACTGCATTGCGTGGGGAAGATTATGAGTGAGACCGTAGGCCAAGTGGATGAGACGCCCATCTTGTTGGACGTCAATGGCATCGAAGTGATTTACAACCACGTCATTCTGGTACTCAAGGGCGTGTCCTTGCGTGTGCCAGAAGGGCGGATTGTTGCCTTGCTGGGCGCCAACGGTGCCGGTAAAACCACGACCTTGCGGGCCGTATCGAACTTGCTGCGCGCAGAGCGTGGCGATGTGACCAAAGGCCAGATCCATCTGCGTGGCGAACGTATTGATCAGCTGACTCCGGCGGATCTGGTCAAGCGCGGCGTGGTGCAGGTGATGGAGGGGCGTCATTGTTTTGCGCACCTGAGCATTGAAGAGAACTTGCTGACCGGGGCCTATACCCGTTCCTTGTCGCGCGGTGACCTGAGCGCCGAGCTGGACAAGGTGTACCAGTATTTTCCGCGTCTGAAGCAGCGCCGTACCAGTCAGGCCGGCTATACCTCGGGCGGGGAGCAGCAAATGTGTGCCATTGGCCGTGCCTTGATGGCCGACCCGGGCATGATCTTGCTGGATGAACCCTCCATGGGCCTGGCACCACAGGTGGTGGAAGAAATTTTCGAGATCGTGCGTGACCTGAATCAGCGCGAGCGCGTCAGCTTCTTGCTGGCCGAGCAAAACACCAACGTGGCCCTGAAGTATGCCGACTACGGCTACATCCTGGAAAACGGCCGCGTCATGATGGATGGACCCTCCCAGGCCTTGGCCGAGAACGAAGACGTCAAGGAGTTCTATCTGGGTGTGTCCGGGGGCGAGCGCAAGAGCTTTCGCGACAATAAATTTTATCGACGACGCAAGCGCTGGCTGGCTTAACTCCCAAGGATTTCCAATGTATCAGCAGGGCCTGGCCTGTATTGAAAGCAGCAGGATCAGCACAGGAGCAGGCCACCGATCGGGATGCACACAAGGTGCCGCCCTGACCCCTTTTGACGTTTTTAGTTTTGGGCAGCTTCTGGCTACACGGGGTGTGGTAGCAGAGCTTGGTATCGACACCTGTCTGTCTGCGGACAGAACGTCGGCTGGGCGCGGGAGTGTTTGAATGCCAATTCATCCCACTGGAGGAGAGATGAGCGAATATTACGACGAGCGCGAAACCCTGGAGCCGGACGAGCGCGAAGCCGATTTACTGTCCCGTTTGCCGCAGGTCTTGCAAGCGGCCGCAAAAGGGGCCCCTGCGATTGCCAAGCAACTGGGTTCGGTTGATCTGGCCGCCGTGCGCAGCCGCGAGGATCTGCTGGCCATTCCGGTGTTTCGTAAAAGCGAGCTGCTGAAAGCTCAGCTGGAAGCACGTGAGCAGGCTCGCTCGGGCGGGCCATCGGCTGATTACGCGCAGTCCGTATTCGGGGGCTTTTCCTCCATTGCCTGGGGTGCGGCCCGCAAGGTGTTTGCCTCGCCCGGTCCCATGTACGAGCCAGAAAGCCGTCGCCCGGATTATTGGGGCTTTGCGCGCGCACTGTACGCGGCTGGCTTTCGCCGCGAGGAACTGATTTTCAACTGCTTCTCCTACCATTTCACTCCGGCTGGCTCCATGATGGAGACCGCCGCACATGCCCTGGATTGCACGGTGTTTCCAGGCGGCGTGGGTCAAACCGAACAGCAAGTACAGGCCATGGCCGATTTGCGCCCGCATGGTTATACCGGCACACCCAGTTTTCTGAAGATCATCATGGAAAAAGCCCAGTCCATGCAGATTGCTCTGCCAGGGCTGAGCAAGGCCTTGTTCTCCGGCGAAGCCTATCCGCCTTCCTTGCAAAAGTGGTTCAGCGAGCACGGCGTGGCAGGCTACCAGGCCTACGGCAGTGCTGATCTGGGCATGATTGCCTATGAGACACAGGCCCGCGAAGGCTTGGTGCTCAATGAAAACCTGATTCTGGAAATTGTGCGTCCTGGTACAGGCCAGCCGGTTGCGCCGGGCGAAGTGGGCGAGGTGGTCGTGACCTCCTTTAACCCCGACTATCCGCTGGTGCGTTTCGGGACAGGAGACTTGTCTGCTGTCATGCCCGGCCAGTCTCCTTGCGGTCGTACCAACCAGCGCATTCGCGGCTGGATGGGGCGTGCTGACCAGACGACCAAGGTGCGCGGCATGTTTGTGCATCCGGGGCAGGTGGAGCAGATTCGTCTGCGTCACAAGGAGCTGGGCCAGGCTCGCCTGGTGGTGCGTGGTGCCAGCGGCCAGGATCAGATGGTGTTCCAGGTAGAAGTCGCGTCCAAGCCCGAAGGTCTGGAAAACGCTTTGGCCGACTCGATTCGTGAAATTACCAAACTGCGTGCCCAGGTGGAGTTCATGGAGCCAGGAGCCTTGCCTCGGGATGGTAAAGTCATCGAGGACCAACGCAGCTACGATTAATTAGCCATGTAGATATGCACACAAGTAGCAGTCGGGCTGCGGTACTATGCTGGAAAATAGTCAATACCTATATCTTTGAGGAGAGCCCGATGCGCTTTGTGCCAGTTTCTGCTGTAGTCCTGGCCTTGATGGCCAGCATGCCTGCTGCCCACGCCGACACCCTGGACAACGTCAAACAGCGCGGTCATGTGCTGTGTGGTGTGACCACCGGATTTGCCGGTTTTTCTGCCCCTGATGATAAGGGCACGTGGACGGGGCTGGATATCGATGTGTGTCGCTCGGTAGCCGCCGCCACCCTGGGGGACGCCAGCAAATTCAAGGCTGTACCCTTGAACTCGCAGCAGCGCTTTACGGCCCTGCAGTCCGGTGAGATTGATCTGTTGGCCCGTAACACCACCGTGACCCAGCAGCGTGACACCGCTGTCGGTGCTATCCACGCCGGTATCAACTTCTACGACGGCCAGGGCTTTTTGGTGTCCAAGAAACTGGGCGTATCCAGCGCCAAGGAATTGAACGGTGCCACGGTTTGTATGCAGACTGGCACGTCCAACGAAAACACCATGGCTGACTGGGCCCGTGCCAACAAGGTTGAGTACAAGCCTGTAGTGATCGAACAGTTCAACGAAGTGGTTAACGCTTTCGTGGCTGGCCGCTGTGACGTGTTCTCTACCGACGCTTCCGGTCTGGCGTCGATCCGTATCTCCAAAATGGAGAACCCGGACGATTACCTGGTACTGCCTGAAATCATTTCCAAAGAGCCACTGGGCCCATTCGTCCGTCAGGGTGATGATGCTTGGCTGAACATTGTGAAATGGTCCATTCAGGCCAGCTTCAACGCCGAAGAACTGGGTGTGACCGCTGCCAACGTGGACGAGAAGCTCAAGAGCAACAACCCCAATATCCAGCGTTTGCTGGGCGTGACTCCCGGTGCCGGTAAAAACCTGGGCCTGGACGAGAAATGGGCTTACAACATCATCAAGCAAGTTGGTAACTACGGTGAGTCCTTCGAGCGCAACGTGGGTAAAGGCAGCCCGCTGCAAATCGAACGTGGCCTGAACGCCTTGTGGATCGACGGTGGCCTGATCTACGGTCTGCCGATTCGTTAATCCTTTCGGGATTCGCGATATGCAAAAAGCAGCTCTCTTTGAGGGCTGCTTTTTTATTGACTGATCGATCTGGGGGTTATGACGTTGATGAGCTTTGTGCTTTTTGCCCCCTGGCGATATGGGCTGCCCTGAACCCTTGGTGTATGTATCGCCGTGTATTGGAACACGGCGATAGATAGGCTGCTTAACTGCAACGTACGGTTCTCGGTTTATCCCCATATGGTTAGCCGTATGGGGCAAACAGAGAGACTTAGCTCTTGCGCCGCAATACCAGCGAAATCTTGGCAAAGGCCACTTGCAGATCCTGTGTGGCACCCTGAAAAATCACAGGGCGGCCACGCCGGGTAAAGCAGATCAGGCGCTTTGAGTTGAATAGAGGTACAAATTTGGCAAAGTGAATATCCTGCCATTGCACCTCCCGTTTCATGATCCAGTTCTGGCGTATGCCATTCTGGTCAATCGTGGTGACGCCGTGCCACATGTGCCAGGCAATCAGAATCAGGCCGGTAAACAGCAGGACCAGGCAGCCCGCCAGGACGGGGCTGATGGCGGCCCCTTGTGGGGAGCTGGCCACCAGCGCGAAACGCACGCCGATCAGGGCCAGCACAATCCAGGCGCTGGCTGCTACCCATTTGGGCCAGGAACGGCCTTGAATGGGAAGCGAGCCCAGATCCTTCAACATGGCATCAATTTCCTCTTTCGAGGGAGCTTGGCTCATCAGCACGCGGCGGCCCCTTGCTTGCGGGCGGCCAGAGCGTTACCGGCGTTGCTGGCCGATTTGCGCTTCAAATGAGCCGAAATCCATTGCCCCGTGTCTACCACGGCGTTCAGATCAATGCCGGTTTCAATATCCAGGCCTTGCATCAGGAACAGAACGTCTTCAGTGGCGACGTTGCCGGTTGCCCCCTTGGCGTAGGGGCAGCCGCCCAGACCGGCCACGGAACTGTGGAAAATATGAATGCCAGCCTGCATGGAAGCAACGATATTGGCGATGGCCTGGCCGTAGGTATCGTGGAAGTGGCCGGACACATGAGCCGGGTCAATGTGCTCGGTTACCATGCGCATGACGTCATACACCTGGCGGGCCGTGCCTACGCCGATGGTGTCGGCCACATCGATCTCGTCACAGCCCAATTCGATCAGGCGTTTGCCCACTTTCAGCACATTGGAGGGAGCCACAGCGCCTTCATAGGGACAGCCGAAAGAACAGCTGATGGAGCCGCGCAGACGCAAACCGGCTTCTTTGGCAGCCTGGGCAACCGGGGCAAAGCGCTCCAGCGATTCTTCGATGCTGCAATTGATATTGCGCTGGGAAAATGCCTCACTGGCGGCGGCAAAGATCACTATTTCGTCAGCCTTGGCGGCCAGGGCACCTTCAAAACCACGCATATTAGGTGTCAGAACCGAATAAATCGTACCGGGGCGTCGGTCGATAGTGGCCATTACATCCGCACCGTCCGCCATTTGTGGCACCCATTTGGGCGAGACAAAGGAAGCGGCTTCCACGTTCACAAAACCGGCGTGGGACAAGCGGTTGACCAGTTCGACCTTGATGTCGGTGGGGATGAATTCTTTTTCGTTCTGCAAGCCGTCCCGAGGGCCGACCTCCACAATCTTGACGCGCGATGGGTATGACATGAAGTTTCCTGAAGGGGTAGATGGCTGGGGCTGGAAGGCCCTTACGTAATCGTCATGATACCTCTTGAAGGCCAGGGCTGGCGTCCTAGGAACTGCCCTATGGTCTTTAAGGTTTCAAGCGTTGAAAGCGTCCGTCTGCCAGGGGCTCGATGCAGCCTGCCAGCTCCAGTTCAGCCAGAACGGCGGGCAGTTCGGTCGCCAGCAGGCCTGTGCGTCGCATCAGCTGTTCGGGGCTGAGGGGCGCAAAATCGATACGCTCCAGAATAGGGCGCAATTCCTCGGGCAAGGCTTCATAAGGATTGGGTTTTGAACCAGTTTGTGGAGCCCTATCCAGATTGAAGTCGCCTTGCACATTGCCCAGTTCGTCCAGAATATCCTGGGCGCTTTCCACCAGTTTGGCGCCTTGGCGTATCAAGGCATGGCAGCCGCGAGCCAAAGGGGAGTGAATGGAGCCGGGAATGGCAAAAACTTCTCGGCCTAATTCTCCGGCCAGACGGGCCGTGATCAGGGAGCCACTTTGTTTGGCCGCTTCAACCACCAGTACGCCTTTGGCCAAGGCAGCCACAATGCGATTACGGCGTGGGAAGTGATGGGGCATGGCCCGGGTGCCCAAAGGAAACTCGCTCAGCAAGAGACCGTGAGCGCTGATCTGATGAGCCAGATCGCGGTGTGCTGCCGGGTAGACCAGGTCCAGCCCCGTCCCCATAACGGCAATAGTGCCTGCGGCAGAAGGGCCGGCTTTTAACGCCCCTTTGTGTGCCGCCTGGTCGATGCCGCTGGCTAGGCCGCTGATAATGCACCAACCCCTGGCTGCCAGAGTAGCTGCAAAATCTGTCGCGATTTCCTGGCCGGATTGGGTGGCATTGCGGGCGCCCACAATAGCCAGTCCTTTGCGTTGCAAGGCTCCCAGATCGCCGTTGGCATATAACAGCAAAGGTGGGTCGTGCAGGTCCAGCAAGGAGGCGGGATAGGTGGGGTCCGCCAGCGTCACGATATGGTGATTGGCTTGCTTGAGCCATGTCACCGCTTGTTCAATCTGCGCCTGCAGCTCGTCCAGTGGTTCCTGGCTTAATTGCACAGCCAGTTCGGCCGGAATATGACGTGACAGGGTTTGAACCGAGCTTTGATAGATTTGCGGTGGCAGCCCACAGGCAGCCAGCAATTGCCGGGCCTGGGCGGGCGCAAGCTCTGGCTCCAGCGACAGGCGCAACCAGGCACGCAATTCTTCCGAGATTTCATCCGAGCTAAAATGATCAGGCATAAGGTAGTGTGGCACGAAACCGATCTTTGTTCTGTGTGGCCCGGACGTTTGTATCCAGTGTGACTGCCGCTTTGTGGGCTAGGGCTTCATATGCTGCCGGGGCAATCGGGTGCCGCCCTGAAACTTGTTTTATTATATCGACTTATCGCTTTTTCTTCGGACATGACAATGGCTTTGCTTCCTATCCTTAAATTTCCTGACCCACGTCTGCACACGGTTGCCAAACCCGTGCAGGAGGTCGACGACCGCATTCGCAAACTGGTCAAGGATATGGCCGAGACCATGTATGACGCGCCCGGCGTAGGGCTGGCCGCGACGCAGGTTGACGTGCACGAGCGCGTGGTGGTCATTGACGTATCGGAAAGCGGCAATGAATTGCTGGTGCTGATCAACCCTGAGATCACCTGGAAAAGCGAAGAGCTGAAGGTTTACGAAGAAGGCTGCCTGTCTGTACCTGATACCTACGACAAGGTTGAGCGCGCCGCCAATATTCGCTTCAAGGCCCAGAATGAAAAAGGCGAGTGGTACGAGAAAGAAGCCGATGGCCTGTTGGCCGTGTGTGTTCAGCATGAACTGGACCACCTGGATGGCAAGGTGTTTGTGGAGTACCTGTCCGTGCTCAAGCGTGAGCGTATCCGCAGCCGTCTGCGCAAGCAGCAGCGTGAAGCACTGAAGGCAGGGCAATAGTCGCCATGCGTATTGTTTTTGCCGGCACCCCGGATTTTGCCCGTATCGCCCTGGAAGCCCTGTTAGCGCAGGGCTTTGATGTTCCTTTGGTCATGACGCAGCCAGACCGTCCAGCTGGCCGTGGCATGAAGCTCAGTCCCAGCCCGGTCAAGCAAGCCGCTGTGAACGCTAATATCCCGGTGCTGCAGCCGCACAGCTTGCGTCTGGATGGCAAGTATCCCGAGGAAGCAGCCCAGGCCCGCCAGACCTTGCTGGATTTACAGCCGGATCTGATGGTGGTGGCAGCCTACGGCCTGATTTTGCCCAAGTGGACTTTGGAGCTGCCGCGCTATGGTTGCTTCAATATTCATGCCAGCCTCTTGCCTCGTTGGCGCGGTGCGGCACCGATTCAGCGTGCGATTCAGGCGGGTGATGCGGCCACGGGCATTACCATCATGCAGATGGATGAAGGCCTGGATACCGGCGATATGCTGGTGCGCAGCGAGCTGGCGATTCGTGATGATCACAGTGCCGCAACCCTGCATGACGATTTGGCGCAGCTAGGTGCACAGGCCTTGCTGGAAGCCTTGCAGCAAGTGCGTGATGGCACCTTGCAGGCGACTCCCCAGCCAGAAGAAGGCGTGACCTACGCCGAGAAACTGTCCAAGGCCGAATCAGTGCTGGAGTTAGGCCAACCGGCCAAGGAGCTGGAGCGCCGTATTCGCGCGTTTGACCCAGTGCCTGGCTCCACCCTGTCCCTGCCCGGTTTGGAGCAGCCCGTGAAGGTTTGGCGCGCTCAGGCGCTAGAGCAGAAGCATTCAGCAGAACCTGGTCAGGTTCTGAACGTCAGTGCCCAAGGCATTGACGTGGCTTGCGGTGAAGGTGTGTTGCGTTTGCTGGAGCTGCAAAAAGCCGGTTCCAAGCGTCAGCCCGTCGCCGTCTTTGTGCAGGGCTGGCAGTCTCGCTAAGCCTTGCCGCCTGGACTCAGGCGCCAGACCTGTTCTGGCGCCGCCACTCCAGAGTCCCAATCACAATGCCGCTGGTACACACCACGGCAATCCCGATCCAGGTAAAGACATCCGGGAACTGACCCCAGATCAGCCATCCCAGCGCGGCTGCGGCCACAATTTGCAGATACACAAACGGGGCCAGCAAAGACGCCGAGGCGCGTTGATAGGCCTGGATTTGCAGCAGATGGCCCAGACAACCCCACAGCCCGGTCGAAATCAGAATCAACCATTGGAAAAAGCTCAGCTCTTTTAAGGCAGGCAGGGCGGCGGGCAGTAAAAAGGGTAAGGCAATGGTCAGGCAGATGCTGCCGACTGCACCGCTCCAGATCAGGGTGGTTAGCGAATTGTCCACAGCCACGCGACGTGTTGCGATAAATTGCGTGGCGAACAGACAGGCGGTCATCAAGCCAAACAGCACCCCTATTGGGTGCAGGCCAGCGGTAGGCCGGATGATGATCAGCACGCCCAGAAAGCCGACCCCGGCAGCTACCCAGCGACTGATGCGCGGTGGCTCTTTCAGAATCCAGGGGGCAACAGACAGCACCAGCAAAGGGGCCAGAAAGTTGATGGAGGTGGCTTCGGCTTGAGGCAGATAGCTCAAGGCGTTGAAAAACGAGAAGGTGGACAGCATCATCACTGTGCCACGCAGAATTTGTGCTTTGGGGCGGGAGCTGCGCAGGATCTTGCGGCCCTTGACCGGCAAGACCAGCGCCAGCACTAATCCCAGATGGATGACGTAGCGAAACCAGCACATCACCAGCAGGGGCACGCCAAAGCCCATGATCCATTTGCCGCTGGCATCCAGACCCGACAGGGCCCAGGAAGACAGAATCAGAATGAGCACCCCCGCCAAGGGAAAGACCGTGGGCGTCAGGGTCTGGGGCAAGGAGGAGGACTGGGGTGTGCTCATGACAGGCTCCTGACGAAAAGCACAAGGACGGCCGGATGGCCGTCCTGGAAGGAACGTAAATCTTACTGGATTAGCGTTTGCGCAGGGGTAATACCCGTTCGATTGCTGAACCTACTGCCAGCAGATGTTCGTCGTGGTAGGCAGGGGCTGCCACCATCAGGCCCACAGGGGCTTCATCAGCGGCATGACAAGGCAGCGACAGGGCGCAGCCGTCCAGGAAGTTGATCAGGGTGGGGTTGCGCAGGACCAGGCCGTTAGTGGCGAAGTAGACGTCGTCCGACTCTTTCAGATCGGCAATGCGGGGAGCGACAACGGGCACGGTAGGCATCAGGACGGCGTCGTAGCGCTCCAGACGGCTTTCCACCGCGCTGATCCAGGCCTGGCGGGTGTCTTGCAGTTCGATGTAGTCGGCGCAATCGATGTCCTTGCCGCGCAGGATGCGGGAGGCCACGCGTGGGTCATATTGCTCGCCCTTGCTTTGCAGGGTGTCGCGGTGCACGGACCAGGCTTCGGCGCAGACAAAGCCGCCTTTGCGGTTGATTTGCGGCAGTTGGTCAAACTCGGGCAAGTTGATTTCCTCAACCACAGCACCTTGCTCACGCAGCAGGGCGATGGCACGGTCAAAGGCGGCGCGCACGGTTTCATCAATGCCGTCAAACACAAAGGTCTTGGGCACAGCCAGACGCAAGGTGTCCAGGGCAGGTGTTGCCACGGGCACATAAGGCTGGTCGGTCAGGATGGAGTCCACAATGGCGCAACACTCTACCGAGGCAGCCAGAGGGCCATTGGAGTCCAGGCTGCGCGACAAAGGCATGGTGCCTTCGCTGGGAACGCGCTCGGCGGTGGGTTTGAAACCGGTCAGGCCGTTAAAGGCCGAAGGGATACGGATGGAGCCGCCCGTGTCGGTACCAATGGAGAAAACCGACATGCCTTGAGCGACGGCCACGCCGGCGCCGGAGGACGAACCACCCGGGATGCGGGCATTGTCACGGTCCCAAACGGAACGAGGCGTACCGTAGTGGGGGTTGATGCCCAGACCGGAGAAGGCAAACTCGGTCATATTGGTGGAGCCGATCAGAATGGCACCGGCGCGCAGCAGGCGCTCCACAATGGTGGCGTTCTGTTCGGCCGGTTCGGCGTCTTTCAGTACAGCCGACCCACCCAGAGTGATGTAGCCTGCGATGTCATGCAGATTCTTGACCGACATGGGCAGACCTTCAACCAGCGAGCGGCTCAAACCGGCAGCGCGCAAAATGTCGGAGGCCTTGGCGGCGGCCAGAGCCTGTTCAGCAAACACTTCGATGAACGTGGCAGCGCCGTCACGGCTTTCGTCCTGGATACGGTCCAGGGCTTGCTGGGTCAGTTCGACCGAGGTGGTTTCGCCACGATCAAGAGCACGTTGCAGTTCGGTAATAGTCGCTAGCATGGGTCACTCGCAAAATAAATGGGTGGGGCGGGCTGGGCCAGTTTAGGCTACTTCAGGCAGGATTTCGGTTACGTAGGTATGACGGATGCTGCGTTCGCGGCGGGGGTCATACAGTTCCATGGTGAACTGGGTGGCAGGGCGAATGCCACCAATGGCACCCACGGTACCGCAGGTCATGCCAAAGCCTTCAGGCATGGTGGTGGACTGGAAGTAGCCTTCGATCAGCTCCAGCGGGTTCTTCAGGGTGGACAAGGGACCATCCTGGTACAGGACTTCCTTGCCGTCTTCCTGAATGTAGGCGCGGATGATCAGCTCGTCCCAGTAGTCGGCCACATCGCTGAACAACCAGGCTTCGCGGGCAACGGGCTTGGCGCAGATCTGCTTGGACAGGGCCACGCTGTGGGCTTCCAGCACGCGGTCCGTGTGGTCCGAGGCCAGGCTGACCAGCAGGCGGCCCTGGTGGTTGAACACAAACACTTCGGTCTCGCCGGACGAACCGGAGCCCACGACCTGGATGTCGGCATCCTGGATCATCTGGTTGGCGGCGATGCGGTAGTACAAAGGCACCGAGCTAGGGCGTGGTACGCCCAGTTCGGCCAGCTCTTCAATGTGGTGCTCGATGGCAGCCAGATCGCGGCCAGCCCAGCCGGCCACGATGCAGTGCTGCAAATCAGCTTCGATGATTTCAGTGTGGGTGGCCTGGGCCAGTTCAAAGGTCAAACGCATAGCAGTACTCGTTTACTCAAAGACAGATTGGGATTAACCGAACAGGCGTGGCAGCCACAAAGCCAGATCCGGGAAGATAGCCAGCAGGCCCACCATGGCCAGCAGCATGATCACAAAGGGCAGGCTGCCAATCATGACGTCATTCATGCTGCCGCTCTTGCGCAGGCTCTGGACCACAAACAGGTTCAGACCAACCGGCGGAGTGATCAGCGCCACTTCCACCAGAATGATGATGGCAATACCCAGCCACACCGGATCAAAGCCCAGGGCGATCATGATGGGAGCCACGATAGGGATGGTGGTGATCATCATGGACAGGGTTTCCATGAAGCAGCCCAGCACCAGGTAGAACACCACAATGATCAGCAGCATGACCATGGGCGAGACACCCAGGCCCGTGATGGCATCGGTCAGTGCGTTGGTCAGGCCGGTGGCGGCCATGACAAAGTTCAGGAAGGCCGAACCGATCACGATCAGCATGATCATGGCGGTGGCTTTCATGGTGCCTTCCAGCACTTCCTTGATCATGTTCCAGCTCATACGGCCCGAGAAGGCAGCCAGAATCAAGGCACCGACCACACCCAGGGCAGCAGCCTCCGTTGGGGTGGCAATCCCGGCGTAAATCGAGCCCACGACCAGCAGGAAAATACCCAGTGGTGGAACCAGATGCACCAGGCTGGCAAAACGCTGGCCCCAGGAGGCCTTGATCTTCGCACCGCCCCATTTGGGTTTGACCATACATGCAGCAGCAATTGCCAACATGAACAGCAAGGCCATGCCCAAACCGGGGATGATGCCGGCCAGGTACAGCTTGGGCACCGAAGTATTGGTCAGTACGCCGTAGATCACCAGGTTGATCGAAGGCGGAATCAGAATGCCCAAGGTACCGCCAGCCGCCAGACTACCCAGGAACAGAGGCTCGTTATAGCCTTGTTTCTTGATTTGCGGCAGGGCCACGGTGCCCACGGTGGCAGCAGTGGCCACGCTGGAACCGGAGGTGGCGGCAAACAGGGCGCTGGCACCAATGTTGGCGTGCATCAGGCCGCCGGGTAGCCAGGACAGCCACAGGCTCATGGCGTTGTACATCCGTTCAGCCATGCCCGAGCGCAGCAGGATCTCGCCCAGCATGATGAACAGGGGAATGGCCACCAGCAGGAATTCGTTGCTGGTGCCCCAGGAAATTTCACCCAATGCGCCAGTCAGGGGCAGCATGGAGTACAGCGGGTCCAGAATCAGGCCCAAAACACCCAGGGCAGCGCCCACGGGAATGCTCAGTCCGATCAGAACGAGCAAGAGAGTCAGTGCGGTTGTAATCATTTGGCGTCTCCTTGCACCATGCGTTTGCCAGCCTCGGCTTCTTCAGAGGCTTCTTCCTGGGTGCTGCGGATACCGCACAGGGATTGGATACCGGCCAGGTCACCTGTAATCAGGGCCAGGCTGGAGCGCAGCAGCATCAAGGCCAGAACGACGCACAACCAGATCAGGCCGCCCACCCACAGGAACTGGGGAATCCACAAGGGAGTGCCCATGGCGGTGTTGGCGGTGGACTGGTTGGTCCAGGACAGGCCGGCCACGTCGGTGGCGTACAAGGTCAGGTAGACAATGAAAACAGACAGGGCCACCAGAGCAATCCAGTCCAGCAGGGCAGCCAGACGAACAGGTAAGTGCTGGTAGATGGCGTCGATACGGATATTGGCCCGTTGCAGGGTGGCAAAGGACAGTGCCCATGAAATGCTGATGGCAAAGGCATAGCCGGACAGTTCATCCGAGCCGCCCAGAGAGCTGCCACTGAATTTGCGGAACAGGACGTCCGCGGTGATGTAGAGGGCGCTGATCAATGTCAGGCTGCCTGCGAACCAGATGGCGACGCGCGACAGGGATGTGGCGGCGGACAGCAAACGGTTCAGCATGGCGAATTTTTCGGTATTTTCCATGATGTCTACCCCGTACAGGGTCTAGGAGGGAGGGGCCTGGGGTACAGGCAGCCTGCCACCGTGAGTCTGGTGGCAGGCAGGACGTACAGATTTACTTCTTGGCTTCGAAGCCCAGGATCGGGCTCAGGCTGGTGTTGAATGCAGCCACGGTGTCGGCGGCGCTACGCTCGGCCCACTTGGGAACCACGGTCTCGCTCATGACTTTCTTGAGCAGTTCACGGTCAGCGTCGGTAGGCTTGACCAGAGTCATCTTGCCTTTGACGGGCTGCGTGCAAGCGTCGGCGCCCGTGTTGCAGTCATAGCCTTCCTGTGTTTCCTTGGCAGCGGCAACCCAGATTTCTTCGGTCATGGCCTTGATGTTGCTGGCCAGGAACTCTTGAACTTTGGGGTCCAGCTTGTTCCAGGTGCCCAGGTTGGCTGCGTGAATCTGCTGGTTCCAGTTGATGGGCATTTCGTACAGCTTGGAGCTGACTTCGTACCACTTGGCCGAGTAGCCGGACATGGAGCCGGTAATGGCGCAATCGACCACACCGTTTTGCAGGGCAGGAACCACTTCACCAAATGGGATGGTTACGCTGTTGCCGCCCAGAGCCTGAACGAATTCAGCCTGAGTACGGCTGCTGGTACGCACCTTCTTGCCTTTCAGGTCGCTCAGGCCATTGAAGTTGCCATTGCAAAACAGAACTTGGGCGGGGTAGGTGGAAAAGCCCAGAACCTTGACGTTGCTCTTGGCGTAGAACTGTTCGTAGGCGGGAGTGAACGCGTCGGTCAGCTTCTTGGCCACTTCAATATCGGGAGCCAGACCAGCCAGGTCGATCGCTTCGTTAATGGAGTTGTCGCTGGCAAAGTAAGCCAGGGTGGCGGTACCGAAAGGAATCACACCTTGGCTGATCAAGCGCATGATTTCAGGACCTTTCAGGCCCATGTCGTTAAAGCCCTTGATATCGGCCGTGATCTGGCCGCCGGACAGCTCAGGTACTTTCTTGGTCCAGAAGGGCTGCTCGGTGTTCTGGTAGGCGGTCAGGTTGCTCAAGCCACCGACAACTTTCAAAGAAGTCTTGGGCAGTTCCTGGGCCATGGCAGCAGAGCCCAGGGCCAGCGAGCCCAAAGCCAGGGAGGTCAGTACGATTTTTTTCATAAGGTGCTCCTAATAGCGGTCCAGCTGTATGGTTGATAGAGTGCGCGCCCTTGTTGTCAGGGAGCTGCATATTGAAACCAAAGGGGCGACCGGTTTTGTGCCGGTCAAAACTTGCTTAAAGCGCGGCCAGCCGTGTGTTGGGCAGATCGGTAATCAACATATGGCCAGGGGCATGCGTGATACAAAACTGCGGCTTGGCCTGGGCAGCAACGGCTTGAGGGGTGACGCCGCAAGCCCAGAAAACGGGTAATTCGTCGGGGCCGACTGGCACTGCATCGCCATAGTCGGGTTGTTGCAGGTCGCTGATTCCAATCAGGGACGGGTCGCCGATATGAACCGGGGCACCGTGCACGGACGGAAAGCGCGAGGTGATCTGAATGGCACGGATGGCATCGGCCGCACGCATGGGGCGCATCGACACCACCAGCGGGCCAGACAGGCGCTGTGTGCCCTGGGTCTGGATAGAGCAGCGATACATGGGCACATTCACGCCCGCACTGATATGGCGTACATCAATCCCGTCGGCCAGCAGCGCTTCTTCAAAGGAGAAGGAGCAGCCAATCAGAAAGGACACCAGATCATCGCGCCAGACATCTTCGATGTTCAGCGGCTCGGCGCTGAGCTCGCCGTTCTGCCAGACACGGTAACGAGGGAAATCCGTGCGCAGATCAATCGAGCCACCCAAGGTTGGCACCTGAAGCTGACCGGGTTCCGTCACGGCCAATAAAGGGCAGGGTTTGGGGTTGCGCTGACAAAACAGCAGGAACTCATCGGCCCAGTCTTTGGGCAGAATCATCAGGTTGGCCTGCACATAGCCTGCGGCCAGTCCTGCGGTAGGACCAGTATGAGTTTCTTGACGGATCAGCTCGCGGCATTTTTCAGCCTCGGGCGCCAGCACAGGCAGGGTTTGCAGGTTCATGATGACCACTCGCACAAAGGGGGTTGATCACAGCCTCGGATTGCAACCGATCAGATAATTTGTGTCCAATCGTATGTTTGAATCCTAGGCCATAACGATTACTTATCGGACTGCACGTATTGTTGGGCGATTTCTTGGGCGTGATTGGCCACGACGCGGGCAATATGACTGTCCGGAGAATCCATCCAGCAGGCAAAAAATTCGATGGCCGGCAGGGGCTGATCCACCTTCAAAAGGCGCAGTTTTCCCTCGGAAAGCTCGTCTTTTATGACCTCGGGAGCCAGCACGCTGGGGCCCATGGCATGACGCGTCATTTGCACGATTGTGCTTAGCGATGCACTGCCAAAAATACGTGGGGATTTGACGCCGGCACGCAGCAAAGCTTCGCGTGTGGCGAGGTAGGGAACGCTACCGGATGGATAGGTGATTACAGGGTAAACCCCTAGCTCGGAAACGCTGACTTTGCGGCCATGCAACTTCAATTCGGGACTGGCGACCCAGCCTAACTGATAAGCGCACAGTCGAATGCATTGTTCTTTGGGATCCTGGCCTACGCCCACAATCATGGCCATATCAATCTGGAAGCTGGCCAGTTGCTGGCGCAGCACGCTGGTGGTGTCGACATGAATCTCGATGACCAAAGCCGGGTATTCCTGATGCAGCTTGTCGATCAGCTCATGCAGCCAGGTCTGCACAATGGTTTCAGCCACCCCCAGACGCAGCAGGCCGCGGATGGCGTTCTGCTCTTTGGCGGCGCGCAGCATCTCGGTACGCAGATCCAGCATGCGCTGTGCGTGCGACAACAACTCCTGGCCTTTATCGGTCAGCTTGATGCCCCGGGCACCCCGATCAAACAAGCGCAGCTCCAGACTGGATTCCAGTCCGGCGATACGCTGAGAAATAGACGGTTGGGTCGTGTTGAGTTTTTCGGCAGCTGCCCGGAAACCGCCAAGCTCGGCAACCCATACAAAGGCTTCGATCTGTTTGAGATCAATCATGTTTCCGGTCCAGAAAATAGGCAGTCTTATTATGCCTGATGGCAATTGGCGGGCATAAGTAGAGCAGGCGGATATTTTTCTGCATCTTTGTTTGATTGGACGCGGCCACCACTATAATTCGCCCATGACTTGCAAGATACTGATTGTGCGTACGTCCTCTTTGGGAGATCTGGTGCATATGCTGCCAGCAATCTCGGACATTGCACGCCATGTGCCCGGTGCACAAATTGATTGGCTCGTAGAAGAGAGCTTTGCTCAGATTCCGGGCTGGCATCCGGCAGTAAATGAAGTGATCCCGGTGGCGCATCGGCGCTGGCGCAAACAGTGGTGGTCTGCCCAGACACGCCAGGAACGCGCCGCCTTGCGCGAACAACTGCAATCACGCCAATACGATGTTGTGCTGGATATGCAGGCGCTGATGAAATCCATCTGGCTGGTACGGCAGACTAAAGGCCGTCGTCATGGGCTGGATTGGAAGTCGGCGCGTGAACCGCTGGCCTCGCTGTTCTACGATGTGCGTCATCGCGTCGGTTTCTGGCAGCCTGCTGTGTTCCGTCAGCGCAGCTTGGCCGCGTCTGCCTTTGGCTATCAGTTTGAAGGCGCTCCTGATTTTGGTTTGCAGGGTTTGGCCGCGCAAGCCCCCAAGGACGAGGATCCTTACGCCATTATCATGCCGTCGGCCAGCCGCGACGATAAGCTCTGGGAGCCGGAGAACTGGCAACAGGTCTTTGATCGCCTGCAAGGGGAAGGGATGGCATTGCGCTTGTTGGCGGGCAGCCCTGCCGAGTCCGCCCGTGCCGAGGCGCTGATTATTGGTCGCAGCCAGGCTCAGGTGATGCCAAGAATGGATTTGACGCCTATCGCTTTGCAATTGGCTGGAGCGCAAGTCATGGTGGGTCTGGACAGTGGTCTGACGCATTTGTCAGCCGGTTTGGGCCGTCCTACTATTGGTATCTATAAAGCCTCGACCCCAGTGCGTACCCCCCTGGAAGGTTCCGCCTACACCGCCAGCCTGGGCGAGCGTGGGCATCCTCCTTCAGCGGAAACGGTGCTCTGTGCCATCGATCAGGCGCTGGGGCGGACAGTAGTGCCGGAGGCGGCCTTGTTGGGCGCGCCAAAAGGCTAGTTCGGGTCTGATCGCCAATTCGTTTTTTTGTCAGCCGGCTTTGTGCTTACAATACGCGATGCTAAGGGGCCTGCAGCCCCGCCTGGGTGCAGGCCCTTTGTCTGCCTGACATTATTTTCTATTCGTCTTCCTGGTAGCGCCGAGCGTGGCTTGGCTGCTGCTGATTTCGTACTGAGGCTAAGCGGGTGAACCGATTCTTCTATACCGCCTCTATTCGCATATTGGCTCCAGCCTTGATGGCCTGGATGGGCTTGCGTGCCCGTCGAGCTGGTGGCGAATGGCAGGTGTTATCGGGTCCCCGCTTTGGTTTTTATGGTTCGCTGCCTGCGCCCAGGAAAGCCCCGGTGTGGGTGCATGCGGTCAGCCTGGGTGAAACGCGTGCGGCGCAGCCTTTGATTCGTGCTTTGCTGGATCAGGGTGAGACGGTCCTGTTAACCCATATGACAGTTACGGGCCGTACAGAAGGTGCGACTGCGTTTGCGGCTGAGATTGCCAGCGGGCAATTGCTGCAACAATGGCTACCCTACGACTTTCCGGGCTCGGTACGACGTTTTTTCGCCCATTACCGGCCATGTGCCGGGGTGCTGATTGAACGCGAGGTGTGGCCCAATCTATTGGCTGCGGCACGCCGGCAAGGTGTTCCCATGATGTTGGCCAGTGCCCGGTTCTCGGAAAGTGCATTGCGTACCAGCCTGAAAGCAGGTTCGGTCATGCGAGAGGCCTACCGCTCCTTCAAGTTGATCTATGCACAAAGCCTGGCTGATGCACAGCGGCTGGAGTTGGCGGGCGCACAAGGCGTGCGCGTGTCAGGGAATCTGAAGTTTGATGTAGTTTTGCCACAGGACAAGATTGCACGTGGCCGTGGCTTTGCCAGTGACCTGGGACGGCGTGTGGTGGTGATCGCCAGTACGCGCGAGACTGAGCATGTCGATTTCATTGATGCCATTGCCCATTACCTGCGCCGTGAACGAGAGCATGGTAGCGAGCTGCATAGCCCAGTCCTGTTTGTTGTGATTCCACGTCACCCGGAGCGGTTTGAAGAAGCGGCAGATTATCTGAATCAGCTAGGTTTGCGTTCCGTGCGGCGTAGCGAGTTGCTGGAGCAGGGCGATACCAGCACCAGTGCGATCAAGGCTTGTCGTGAAGTGGATGTGCTGCTGGGCGACACCCTAGGTGAAATGCACTGGTATTACGGCCTGGCACGAGTCGCCATTGTGGCGGGCAGCTTCCAGCCTTTGGGCGGGCAGAACTTTATCGAGGCCTGCGCAGTGGGTGTCCCTGTGATTGTGGGCCCGTATACTCATAATTTTGCCCAAGCCATGCAAGATGCCATGCAGGCCGGCGCTGCGATACGTGCGGGTACGCCAGCCTTGGCGTTGCAGCAGGCACTGGAGCTAGTAGATGATCCAGCACGTCATCACAAAATGGCTGATGCGGGTTTGCATTGGGTTCAAATGCACGAAGGCGCAGTGCAGCGTGTACTTTCTGGATTGGCACAAATCCGCGATTAAATACGTGGCTGTTTATTAGCTAATAAGTATTTAGTTTTACGTGTTTTGGAATTTGTGGCGATTTGAGGACAACTCGTCTTGATTTGAATCAAGTTAAATAAAAAAGCCCGCATTTAGCGGGCTTTTTTGAGATCTAAAAACTAATCGAGATCGATTTACAGTTTTTGGATGCTCTTAGCTTGTGGACCCTTTTGGCCTTCAGCCGACACGTACGAAACGCGCTGGTTTTCTTCCAAGGATTTAAAGCCCGTGCCCAAGATGTCGGAATGGTGAACGAAAAGATCTTTGCCACCGTTGTCGGGGGAGATAAAGCCGTAGCCTTTTTCGTTATTGAACCATTTCACGATACCGGTTTCTGTTTGCATTTCCTGCATTCCCTAAAAATGACGAGCAATCTGCTCAAAAAAGATTGTCAAGATGTAAAAATCAGGGCAATGAGTATTAGAAACAATACCGTATTGAACAAACTTCGACGAACTTGAAATCCTGCACCGCCAATCGTAGGGGGTATTTAACCTGTAAGTCAAGCTAAATCGACCCTCTGCGTGGTTTTAAGGCAGTGTTTGATCAACAATTGCAACCAAGCTTGTTATCGTAACGGACCCCTCTGCGCCCCTCGTTAAAGTCCGTGGTATTTACGACCAAATTCAAGCGTAGCATGAAAGAAACCGGACTTGCTACCACAGTCGTAACGTGTGCCTTCATATTCATATGCATATACCGCACGACTTTCCAAAAGACTGGCAATTCCATCCGTTAATTGAATCTCTCCACCTACCCCTGCTTGAGTGCGTCGCAGGTGGTCAAATATTTCCGGTTCCAATACATAACGGCCTACAACGGCTTGTGTAGAAGGGGCTACTTCGGGTGCGGGCTTTTCAACAATTCCATTAAGTCGAGTTGCTTTTGAGTCGACTAAATTACCCGAAACAATTCCATATTTATTTGTTTCATTTCTATTTACATTTTGAGTTGCCACAATACTTCCGTTGTATTGATGCGCAGCCTCAACCAGTTGCCGCGATACAGGTGTGGTGGCGTCGATCAGGTCGTCCGCCAGCAGGACCAGGAAGGGCTCGTTGCCCACAATGGGGGCAGCGCACAGCACGGCATGGCCCAGACCCAGCGCACGTGGCTGGCGGGTGTAAATACAGCTGACATGGCTGGGAATGATGTTTTGAACGGCATCCAGCAATTCCAGCTTGTTCTTGCCTTCCAGTTCGTGTTCCAGTTCCGGGATGCTGTCAAAGTGATCTTCAATGGCTCGCTTGTTGCGGCCAGTGATAAAGATCAGTTCTGTGACTCCAGCGGCAATGGCTTCTTCAACGGCATACTGAATCAGCGGCTTGTCGACAATAGGCAACATTTCCTTGGGCATGGCCTTGGTGGCAGGCAAAAAACGCGTGCCTAGACCAGCGACGGGGAAAACAGCTTTGCGTATGGGTTTCATAGTGTCGTCAATCGGGGATCAAGGGGAAGCTGGCATTGGATGGGCCGGGGTTCCAAGTTGAATGGCATCTTGGTTACGCTGCGAAAACTGTCTAGGCTCACGGCCTTGTTCGCTGGGGGGCGTGCCAAAAAAACCTTGTCCAAAAGCCAGCAAGGCCAGGTTTGCCACCAGGATCAGTATGAAAAGCAGTCGCATCGCAAATGCCTTGAAAAATACGGTTCAACCCAAGATTGTACGGGTAGGGGAGTTTAAGTTCATCCGTTTTAATGCCAATCGTATCTATGGGTCACCGGCAGTTCACAGGCAAGAGGGGGCAGAGGGACCGTTATAAGCTCGAATCGACTTACGGGTGCGCCGCAAACAGCGACAGACCTCGCAAGGCAGGAGTTTCCAGCTCGTGTAGATGGGGGGGCTCTATATTGAGCAAACGGCAATGATGACTTAATTGTTCTAACAGTTCTTGCTGGGCCAGTGCGCGGCCACCGCCCGCCAAAAAGACCAATGGGCTGTGTCCCAGATGCTGACGGCCTTTCTCCCATTGTCGCAACACGGCTCCGGCCTGTGCGGCAGCCACCCCGGTACTGATAGCTTCTTGAGTATTGCGTGGGAACGCCGCAGTTTGCCCATGCGCCTCAGGAAGCTGCGCCGTATTTTGCTTGAGTGAAGCCAGCATCAAGCTGGGACCGGGCAGAATGGAGCCACCTAAAAAGTGACGCACTCCATTTTGTGCAGGTCCCAGCAAGTCAATCGTGGTAGCAGTACCAAAGCTGATCAGCAAGGCGCCTTGGTCGACTGGGTATTCCTGGGTTAGCAAATCGCTTAACCCTAATAAGGAGGCCCAACGGTCGGCACCCAATTGGCCAGCCTGTTCATAATCGTTGTGCAGCCCAAAAGCCTGCTCTTGGGCCTGCAACCAGCGTACCGGGCCCAAGCCCAGACGGCTGACGGCCGCATCAATTTGCGCTTGGACCTGTGGCCCGGCCACATTCACTCCTAGTGCTTGTACACCTTTTTGTTGGGCGAATTCCTGCAGCGGGGCCTGGCCTGCCTCCAGCCAAACCGCCAATTGATCCAATTGGTCGGCATGCACGCTAACCGGCTGGCTTTCGCGCGCGCCGCTTAAAGGATGACACCACCCTAGTTTGATACGGGTGTTGCCAGAGTCGATGAGCAGGGTCATGCCGGATCGTCAGAGCTAAAAAGAGTGCAGTATAGCGATCAGCGGTGAGCGCGAACGGAAACTTCGCCCACTGTGACCGCACGTTCGGAACCATCGGGGTGGCGCAATAATAATTGCCCCGAGGTATTGATGCCCGTCACGATGCCTGTATGCAGGACTTGGCCATTGTCAATAATATGGACTTGCTGGCCAATTAGTGCGTCAACTTGCGCGTAGCGTGTAGGCAGATCAGCAAAACCGTGGGCTGTGACATGATTCAGGCTCAGGTACAGGCTTTGCGCGACTTTGGCCACAAGGTCCGAACAGCGTGCCAGAGACGCTTGTTGGGAGTGTTCAGCAATGCTGGTCCAGTCTGCAATGGCGCGTTGCGTGTTCTGGCTGACGGTCTCTGCTTCACGCAGGTTCAGGCCTATGCCGATAATCACCACATGATGGTCACTGGAGCTGGGCGCTGCACTGGCGCGAGTCGCCTCAACCAGAATGCCGGACAGCTTGGCCTGATCCCATAGCACGTCATTCGGCCATTTCATGGCCAGACGATTACGCACTGCCGGTTCCAGAAACTGGCGCAGTGCTTCCGTTGTTGCCAGACCGGACAGCGGCGAAAGAGTAGGCAGTTGCCGCGCAGGCAGAAAAATATCAAAGGCACAGGAAAACATCAGGTTTGCACCGACGCTGTTTTCCCACGTGCGTCCGGCACGCCCACGACCACGACTTTGCAGATGTGCGCCCAGCAACCAGGGACGCACACGCGGCCCGGATTCCTGACGAGCCAGGGCAAGCAAATCGGCGTTGGTCGATTCGGTCGAGTCTACCCAGCGTATCTGGGGAAAATGTGGCAAGCGCGTACGCAGCTCTGCCACCATATCGCGCGGGCTGGGTAGGGTGAATGCAGAAGAGGTATTCATGACAATCCGGTACACTGGATGAGTTAAACGTAATCTTATGTGATATTTGATCTGAGCATGTCTGAACGCGTAGATACAATCCAATTTTCCGGCCAGGCCGGTGTTATTGACTGTGCTCTGGACTGGCCTGCGGGCGAGCCCAAGGGTTGGGCCTTGTTGCTGCATCCTCACCCTTTGCATGGTGGGGCACGTAACAACAAAGTGGTGACAACCTTGTCGCGCAGTGCCACTCAACATGGTTTGCTGGCAGTACGCCCGGATTTCCGTGGTGTCGGAAAGTCTGCCGGGGAGTTCGATAGCAGCCGCGGCGAAACTGCCGATATGCTGGCTTTGATTGAGCAATTCCCATCACATTTCCCGCAGTGGAGTTCCGGCCCATCCATGTTGGCCGGGTTTTCATTTGGCACTGCAGTCGCTGCTCAAGTGTATGTCAGCCTGCAGGAAGCCCAGGCACCTTTGCCCGGCGCCTTCATCCTGACTGGTACTGCGGTCAATCGTTTCCGCTTCCGGGATGTCAGCCCTCCTGCCGATACCTTGCTAGTGCACGGTGAAACCGACGATGTCGTTCCCTTGTCGGAAGGCATGGACTTTGCGCGTGAGCATCAGTTGCCCATGGTTGTGCTGCCCGAGGCCGGCCACTTTTTTCATGGCAAGCTGATTCAGCTGCGTGAGTTGGTCAGCCGTCATTTGGCCGGGCTTGGAACCTAAGCCGGGTTTTGCTTTCAAATCGTTGCGTTTTCCTGTTCAGACTCAGGGGCCTTGCCTCTCACAGGCCCAGATGGCTCTGCCATAATGGGTTCTTTCCGCCACTGTCAAAGCAATCGATTTTTTCCATGACTTCTATTCAAAAATTTGCATCTCCAGTCCTCTCTCGTTGTGTGGTGGCACTTGCCCTGGCGCTGCCTATGGTGGCTCAGGCACAGACTCAAACCCCTACCCCGACAGAATCGGCTCAAGTGCTTGGCGCTCAGACGCCTGCCTTGCCAGGTGATTTGTCCGTTGTACCCGCACCTAGCCTGACGGCACGTGCCTGGTTGTCCATGGACGTTAATAGTGGCCAGATCATCGCGGCAGAAGGGCTGAACGAACAGGTCGAGCCTGCCTCCCTGACCAAGCTGATGACGGCCTATCTGGTCTTTGATGCTTTGGAATCCGGTCGCCTGAAGCTGGATCAGACCGTTGTGATTTCGGACAAGGCATGGCGCACCGAAGGTTCGCGCATGTTCGTGAAAGTTAATTCGCAAGTGGCCGTGAATGATCTGCTGCAAGGTGTGATCGTGCAATCGGGCAATGATGCCTCTGTTGCCTTGGCCGAAGCCGTTGCGGGTAGCGAAGGTGCTTTTGCCGCCTTGATGAACGAAGAAGCCGCCAAGCTGGGTTTGACGGCTACGCATTTCAAGAACTCCACCGGCTTGCCTGATCCAGAGCATCTGACCTCGGTACGTGATCTGGGCGTGTTGTCCGCGGCACTGGTTGCCCGCTTCCCCCAGTATCTGCACTACTACAGCCAAAAAGAGTACACCTACAACAATATCAAGCAGCCCAACCGTAACCGCCTGCTGTGGCTGGACAATACAGTTGATGGTCTGAAAACCGGCCACACCCAATCGGCCGGTTACTGCCTGGTGTCGACGGCCTTGCGCGATGGTCGTCGTGTGGTGTCGGTTGTCGTGGGTACAGCGAACGATGCCGCCCGTACAGAAAACAGCCTGAAGCTTCTGAACTGGAGCTTCCAGAACTTTGAAACGGTCAAACTGTACGACGCCAGCAATCCTGCTGTCACCGCCCGTGTTTGGGAAGGTGAGGTCGAAAATGTAGGCCTGGGTACAGAAGGAGCCTTGTGGTTGACGGTTCCTCGTGGCAAGTCCTCGGAAATCAAGCCTGTTGCCAACTATACCCAGCCTTTGCTGGCTCCGTTGAGCAAGGGTGACAAGGTCGGTACACTGACTTTGTCCCTGGATGGCAAAGTTTTGGCAGAGCAGCCTTTGCTGGTGCTGCAAGATGTGCCCGAGGCAGGCTTTTTTGGTCGTATGGTCGACAAAGTGCGCTTGATGTTTGAGTAATTCCTTGGTGCGAGGCTAAATCCTATGATTGCAGGCATTGACCCCGACAGCATTGTTTATTTGAACGGCGACTTTGTGCGCTTGGGTGAAGCGAAGATCTCGGTACTGGATCGTGGCTTTATCTTTGGCGACGGCATTTACGATGTCGTGCCTGCTTATCACGGGAAACCTTTTCGTATTGATGGGCACCTGGGGCGCTTGGAGCGCAGTCTGGCAAAAGTGGGCATCACCAACCCTTTCACTCGCCGTGAATGGGAAAAGCTGGTGCTGGATATGCTGGCCCGTTCGGGCCGGGGTGCCGACTGCATGGTCTACATTCAGGTAACCCGCGGTGTTGCCAAGCGCGACCACGCCTTCCCCAGCAATGTGCCGCCCAGCATCTTCATCATGGTCTCGCCCTTCAAGCGAGTGCAGCAAGAGCGCGAAACAGGTTTGAAGGCGGTGGCCATTGAAGATGAGCGTTGGCTGCGTTGCGATATAAAATCCGTTTCCTTGCTGGGCAATGTTTTGGCCAAGCAACAGGCTCTTGAAGCCGGTGTGGACGAGGTCATTCAGTTCAGAGACGGTTTTCTGACCGAAGGGGCCTCCTGCAATATCTGGATTGTGCGCGACGGTACTTTGCTGGCACCCATGCGCAACAATTTGATCCTGGAAGGGATTCGCTACAGTTTGATGGAGGAGCTGGCCGCCCAGGCGGGTATAGCTTTTCAGGCGCGTCAGATCTCTCGTGAAGAGGTCGACACTGCCGATGAAATTATGATGACGTCAGCTACCAAAGAGGTGCTGCCCATCGTTGTATTTAACGGTCAGCCCGTCGGCGACGGACGACCCGGCCCTGTCTTTGCCAAATTACGTGAAGGCTATGACAAGGCCATCAAGGCTGCGGAGCAAGCATGACAATTTCCCCCGAAGAATCGTTGATCGAATACCCCAGCGACTTTCCTATCAAAGTCATGGGCCAGACTCACGAAACCCTGCAAGACGAATTGCTGGCTATCGTGCTGGAACACGATCCAGGTTTTGACGCTGCCACCATTGAGGTGCGTCCCAGCAAGGCAGGCAACTACACGGGCCTGACTTTCACGGTGCGCGCTGTCTCGCGTGAGCAGTTGGATAACCTTTACCGTGCCCTGCATGCGCATCATCTGGTGCGTGTGGTGATGTAAAGCAGGGATCAGGCGTTCATGTCCGACTCAGTTCGTATCAAGTGGTTTGAGCGGCCTAGCGCCTATGAACCCATCTGGCAGGCAATGCGCGACTTTACCGAGCAGCGCGGGCCAGAGACTGCTGATGAAATCTGGCTTGTCGAGCACACGCCTGTCTACACTCAAGGGCAAGCCGGCAAGCCGGAACATCTACTGAATCCCGGTGGCATCCCCGTGGTGCAAACCGACCGGGGCGGGCAGATTACCTATCACGGCCCTGGGCAGTTAATGGTGTACTGCCTGTTTGATCTGCGCCGGGTAGGCTTATACGTCAAAGAATACGTACGCCTTTTGGAAGAGGCTGTTATTGCCTGTCTGACGCATTTTGGTGTCGAAGGGGCTTGCTGCAAGCCAGGGGCACCGGGTGTCTATGTACCGCAAGGGGTGGCAAGGCAGGAGTTGGCCAAGATTTCCGCATTGGGGATCAAGATTCGCAATGGCCGCTCTTACCATGGACTGGCCTTGAATATAGGCATGGATCTAAGCCCATTTAGCGGCATCAATCCCTGTGGCTATGAAGGGCTGCAAACAACGGATATGCGTTCGCAAGGCGTCGTGGTCCCCATGGACGAGGTTGCACAGTATTTGTCTAATTATCTATCGCAAGCGATGGCTCTGCGCCTACAGGCAGCGGCAGCTTAAATAGCGCAGCGATAAAGCGCCGCATGTGGCGGCGCTCATCTTTATATTGTTATTTATTCGTCAAGTGCCGCCTCAGGTTCCTCTCCAGTGCGGCGCGCGTTTCTCGATAAAAGCATCAATACCTTCGCAGGCATCATTGCTCATCATATTGTCAGCCATGACCTGACCGGCGTAGTCGTAGGCTTGTTCAATAGCCAGGCTGCGCTGGCGGTAGAACATGGCCTTGCCTGCGCGGACGGCGACCGGACTCTTGGCCATGATGCTGTCGGCCAGTTTCTGTACGGTTTGATCCAGCTGGTCTTCGGCTACCGCGTAATTGATCAGCCCCAGCTCTTGAGCTCGTTGGGCGCTGATGAATTCGCCAGTCATCAACATTTCCATGGCGGCCTTGGGTGGCACGCAGCGTGACAGGGCAACAGCAGGGGTGGAGCAGAAAAGGCCAACATTAATGCCTGATACTGCAAAGCGAGTGGACTCGGTGGCCACAGCCATATCGCAGGTAGCAACCAGCTGACAGCCCGCTGCGGTGGCCAGCCCTTGCACACGAGCAATCACCGGCACGGGCAAGGCCAGCACACCTTGCATGACGCGGCTGCAGCGGCTGAACAGATCACGGTAATAGTCGTGTTCGGGTTTGGAGCGCATCTGTTTCAGATCGTGCCCGGCACAAAAGGCCTTGCCTTCCGCCTGAATGATGACGCACTGCAAGCTGGGGTCCTGGGCCAGCTTGTCCAGAATGTGTTGTAAAGAGTCCAACACTTCTTCAGACAGCGCGTTGTACTTGGCGGGCCGGTTCAAGGTGATGCGGGCCAGTCCCTGATGCTGTTCCAGCAGGACGGGATCGGCGAGGTGCTCTTGTGACATGCAAGTCTCCGTACTTATAGTATGTGCAGGTTTTATTTTCGGGTGTTGCTGCATCGTTAAGTCGACCTCTATATTAGAGGGGTCTGGTACAAACTATCGCCCTTGTTCTAGGCGCTTGTAAAGCGAAGGGGCTACAATTGACCACTGCGCCCATCGTTTAGTGATGTTGCCCGCACGCTGTTTTTCTATTTAGACGCCTATGACCACCCCTACAGATACGTCCGTCGATTCCAAACCTACTGTGCGTCCTCGCGTTGTCGAATACGACGCAACGCAAAAGCAGAAGGCCGAGGCCAAGACCTCGCGCATTCCCATTAAGGTCGTGCAGGCAGAGCGTTTGAAAAAGCCTGATTGGATTCGGGTGAAGGCGGCTGCACCGAATTCCCGTTTCTACGAGATCAAGGAAACTCTGCGCGAGCACAAGCTGTTCTCGGTGTGCGAAGAAGCTTCCTGTCCCAATATCGGGGAGTGTTTTGGCAAGGGCACGGCCACCTTCATGATCATGGGCGACAAGTGCACACGTCGTTGCCCATTCTGTGATGTGGGCCATGGCCGTCCTGACCCGCTGGACGAGAATGAACCTGCCAACCTGGCCAAGGCCATTGGCGCCATGAAGTTGTCCTACGTGGTTATTACCTCCGTAGACCGTGACGATTTGCGTGATGGTGGCGCTGCCCACTTTGTGGAATGTATCCGTCAGGTGCGCGAGCATTCGCCAACTACGACCATTGAAGTGCTGGTGCCGGACTTCCGTGCTCGTCTGGATCGTGCGTTGGGCATCCTGAATGCCTGCCCTCCAGATGTGATGAACCACAACCTGGAAACGGTACCTCGCTTGTACAAGCAGGCGCGTCCTGGTTCGGATTACCACCACTCCTTGAAACTGCTGCAAGAGTTCAAGAAGTTGCATCCAAACATTCCAACCAAATCCGGTTTGATGGTTGGCTTGGGTGAGACCAACGAAGAGATTCTGGAAGTGATGCGCGATATGCGAGCTCACGATATTGATATGCTGACCATTGGCCAGTATTTGCAGCCATCCGGCCACCACTTGCCCGTGATGCGCTACGTGACGCCTGATGAATTCTTGATGTTTGAGCGCGAGGCCTATGCAATGGGCTTTACCCATGCGGCGGTTGGTGCCATGGTGCGTTCGTCCTATCACGCAGACCAGCAGGCGCACGCAGCAGGTGTGCAACCTTAAAGATAAGAGAACAGGTCTTTGTAAGACTTGGCTTTTATTTGAAGAACCCGGCCTTGGCGCCGGGTTTTTTTTATGACTTCCGGGTTTTCCGGTGTTGTTGATCCGCGTCTGCCTGTTTTTTTACAGGTTTCAGGGCAGCCAGCAAGCCGGAGAGTCGTTCGCGGTTCTTGGGGCATGTATCCCTGGCTGCCTGTATCACTGCTTGCTGGTGTCCTTTTATTCGGACGGTGGGCTTTCTACTGCATCACTCTGGGCCAGGGCCTTGGCAGACAAGCTCTCTATATAAGGCTCCAGCACTTCGTCGTAATCTTCGACGCCCAGATACCAGGCCGTCAGACCTTTGTTGTCTTGTTTAAGATCAGTCCAGCAGAATAAAGAGCGATCAAAAGAGTCCTTGATGGTCTCGTTCACAAACTTGAACAATTCATCCAGCAAGGGCAGGCTGCTTAAGGGGACGGCAAACGGCGTTTCTCCCTGAAATTGCCAGCCATATTGTTCGAGCAGTTCGTTCGACCAAAGAGCATGTTGTTCTTGAGAGTTTAATTCTGGATTGGCAGGGCTTAAAGGCATGGTTCTGGATCAGGTAAGGGGAACGGATGGTCAAGCGCCAGTGGCAAACCATTGTATGGGAGTGACGCCTTGCTCTTTGAGCCAGTCATTGGCTTGCTGGAAATGACCACAGCCAATAAAAGGAACAGGGGGGCGGCGAGCAGCCAAGGGGGAAGGGTGATTGGCCTTCAAAATTAGGTAAGGATGCTGGGAGTGCTGCTGAATCAGTGCTTCTTTGGCTTGGGCGTGAGCACCCCACAACATATAAACAATAGGGCGTGTAGTCTGCTGGGCCAGGTTCATCAGCAGGGAGTCAGTAATCTGCTCCCAACCTTTCTTGGCGTGAGAGGCAGGCAAACCATCTTCTACAGTCAGCGATGTATTCAATAGCAAGACACCTTGTCGACCCCAGTTGCTCAGATCATGACTGCTTGGCAAGGTGGTGTCGGGATATTCCAGCTCCAGCTCTTTAAAGATATTGCGCAGACTGGGTGGGGCCGGGCAAGTGTCAGGCACGGAAAATGACAATCCCTGCGCCTGATTGGGACCGTGATAAGGGTCCTGGCCCAGAATCACGACGCTGACTTTCTGCAATGGCAGCAGTTCCAGTGCGCGGAAAGGGGCGGCCGGGTAAATAGAGGCGCCATCCTGGCACTCCTTGTCCAACCACTTGGCCAGCGTTGCCAATATGTCTTGCAGCTCCGGGCGATCCAATGTTGCACGCCAGTCGCTGGGAAGGCGGGCAATTTGATTCAGGATGTTCTCGGTCAGGAGATTGCCGGAGAGTAGTTCCTCGCCAATCAGGCTGAGCTGTGCCGCAGGGGCTTGAGAAGATGAGCGGGCCATAGTCTGCATACAGAGTTATTTGTCTGCCTATTGTAATAGGGCAGAGGTGACCTACCTATCTGCTTGGATGGGGTGCCTCTATATAGAGAGGGGTTTGTGGGTCAAGAGTAGGGCGCTTGGTATGTCTCTATATGTAGAGGGATGGCCGGCGCTCTATATATAGAGTGTTGTAGACCAGGTTCTAGATTAGCGGCCCATGGTGATAGCCGGGGCTTTGTGTAGCCTTCCCCAGGGTTGCAACTGCATTCTTATCTTTTCTGTCTGTCTGTCTGTCTGTCTGTCTGTCTGTCTGTCTGTCTGTCTGTCTGCGAAAATACGTTTCGGGCGGGAGTTCAGCGCGAAACAAGAGAATCGATGCTGAGCTGGAGAGGAAAAGCCCGGAATCGACCTGTTCTGCGATGGGGCATCCTGGCGTTTCACCTGCCAGTTCTGGTGTCTCTCCAGCTATGAACGAGATACAGTCATTTCAGTATCATTTGGTTTCATTTAAGATTTGTTATATATAACAATGATCTAAGTGGAAAACTACTGTAAACCGCCTTTTTTACATGAAATATTCAGGTAAAAAACTTGCCAAGTCGAAAATCGTCGTGCTATAGTTCTTTTCTCGCTGCAGCACACACAGGGTTTTCCCTGAAGCGCTACAGAGAGCAGTTAGACAAGTTTCACCGCCTTGGCCAAGAGGCCCGCACCGAAGCTTGAATGACTGGTCAGAAAACTGACAGGGTGTAAAACCCGGAGCTTGACAAATCAGAAAATTCTGTGTTAAAGTTCTAGGTTCTGCTCCAGAGAACGCAACGTTAAGTTTTTAAGCGGTTTTGCAGGTTGAAACGGTTTTGAAAATTTACCCTTGTTTGTGAAGTTGGGTGGTTAGCCTCACGGTTGATTGTTCAGCAGGTAGAAAGGAACGAAAGTTCTGGTTTAAGCGAGACGAGTTGGACGGTTTTAAAACTTTCTAACTTCTTCAAAAAAACGCTTGACACACTGCCTGATCTGCTTCATAATCTCGTTTCTCTGCTGCTAACACAGCAAGGCACGAAGCGCTAGGCGCGACGAGCCAGCCGGGTTAGTCAGTAGAACGACAGGCAACTGTCACTGCTCTTTAACAATTAACAGCCGATAAGTGTGGGCGCTTGGAATGAGCGAGTCGAACCCTTCGGGGATCGCCACAAGTTTGTATCAAGTGCTCACAAACGAAAGATGAAGAATTACCTTGTGTAACTCTGAATTTTTCTTTGAGACACAATCGGTCTCGTCGCAAGACGGGACAACCACAGAGATTAAACTGAAGAGTTTGATCCTGGCTCAGATTGAACGCTAGCGGGATGCTTTACACATGCAAGTCGAACGGCAGCGCGAGAGAGCTTGCTCTCTTGGCGGCGAGTGGCGGACGGGTGAGTAATATATCGGAACGTGCCCAGTAGCGGGGGATAACTACTCGAAAGAGTGGCTAATACCGCATACGCCCTACGGGGGAAAGGGGGGGATCGCAAGACCTCTCACTATTGGAGCGGCCGATATCGGATTAGCTAGTTGGTGGGGTAAAGGCTCACCAAGGCAACGATCCGTAGCTGGTTTGAGAGGACGACCAGCCACACTGGGACTGAGACACGGCCCAGACTCCTACGGGAGGCAGCAGTGGGGAATTTTGGACAATGGGGGAAACCCTGATCCAGCCATCCCGCGTGTATGATGAAGGCCTTCGGGTTGTAAAGTACTTTTGGCAGAGAAGAAAAGGTATCCCCTAATACGGGATACTGCTGACGGTATCTGCAGAATAAGCACCGGCTAACTACGTGCCAGCAGCCGCGGTAATACGTAGGGTGCAAGCGTTAATCGGAATTACTGGGCGTAAAGCGTGTGTAGGCGGTTCGGAAAGAAAGATGTGAAATCCCAGGGCTCAACCTTGGAACTGCATTTTTAACTGCCGAGCTAGAGTATGTCAGAGGGGGGTAGAATTCCACGTGTAGCAGTGAAATGCGTAGATATGTGGAGGAATACCGATGGCGAAGGCAGCCCCCTGGGATAATACTGACGCTCAGACACGAAAGCGTGGGGAGCAAACAGGATTAGATACCCTGGTAGTCCACGCCCTAAACGATGTCAACTAGCTGTTGGGGCCGTTAGGCCTTAGTAGCGCAGCTAACGCGTGAAGTTGACCGCCTGGGGAGTACGGTCGCAAGATTAAAACTCAAAGGAATTGACGGGGACCCGCACAAGCGGTGGATGATGTGGATTAATTCGATGCAACGCGAAAAACCTTACCTACCCTTGACATGTCTGGAAAGCCGAAGAGATTTGGCCGTGCTCGCAAGAGAACCGGAACACAGGTGCTGCATGGCTGTCGTCAGCTCGTGTCGTGAGATGTTGGGTTAAGTCCCGCAACGAGCGCAACCCTTGTCATTAGTTGCTACGCAAGAGCACTCTAATGAGACTGCCGGTGACAAACCGGAGGAAGGTGGGGATGACGTCAAGTCCTCATGGCCCTTATGGGTAGGGCTTCACACGTCATACAATGGTCGGGACAGAGGGTCGCCAACCCGCGAGGGGGAGCCAATCTCAGAAACCCGATCGTAGTCCGGATCGCAGTCTGCAACTCGACTGCGTGAAGTCGGAATCGCTAGTAATCGCGGATCAGAATGTCGCGGTGAATACGTTCCCGGGTCTTGTACACACCGCCCGTCACACCATGGGAGTGGGTTTCACCAGAAGTAGGTAGCCTAACCGTAAGGAGGGCGCTTACCACGGTGGGATTCATGACTGGGGTGAAGTCGTAACAAGGTAGCCGTATCGGAAGGTGCGGCTGGATCACCTCCTTTTAGAGCGAATGGCTCGCAAAGCGAAAGCGTCCACACTTATTGGCTGTTAGTTAATGTCATGACCATTGAAGGTATCGCCCACTGGTGATAGATGGGTCAGTAGCTCAGTCGGTTAGAGCACCGTCTTGATAAGGCGGGGGTCGTTGGTTCGATTCCAACTTGACCCACCAACGATTACCTCGGGGGATTAGCTCAGCTGGGAGAGCACCTGCTTTGCAAGCAGGGGGTCGTCGGTTCGATCCCGTCATCCTCCACCACCGCTTTTGTGGTTGGTTGTCGATACAGCAAGGTTCATGACAGAGTATAGGGCACAGGCCAACAGCGGTTGACCTGGCGCTAGATTCAACGAAGAGTGTTCTTTTTAAAGAATACTGCTCGTTGGGTTATGCAACCCACGAATTGCTCTTTAACAATTAGGAAGAAGCACAACGAAGGTGTGTTGTCTAATAAACGCAAAGCGAATTTCGCCTTGTGATGACAATACACGGGTTGTGATTGCAACAGAACAAATTATGTTCAACGAAAGTTCTCAAAAATATAGACGTTGTTCAGTCTTCGGATTGGATAACAGCTAAGGATTGATGAACGGCAACAACGTATACTCATATTCCTATAACAGCATCAAGCGTTATAGGATCAAGCGAATAAGTGCATATGATGGATGCCTTGGCGATCACAGGCGATGAAGGACGCGGTAGCCTGCGAAAAGCTACGGGGAGCTGGCAAACAAGCTTTGATCCGTAGATGTCCGAATGGGGAAACCCACCGTAGTAATACGGTATCCCATGCTGAATACATAGGCATGTGGAGGCGAACCGAGTGAACTGAACCATCTCAGTAACTCGAGGAAAAGAAATCAACCGAGATTCCGGAAGTAGTGGCGAGCGAAACCGGACCAGCCTGGATGTTTTAGCGTAGTGAATAGTCGAATGGAATGGAAAGTCCAGCCGTAGCAGGTGATAGCCCTGTAGGCGAAATTCAGTACGTGGAACTAAGCATCGAACAAGTAGGGCGGGACACGTGAAATCCTGTCTGAATATGGGGGGACCATCCTCCAAGGCTAAATACTCGTGATCGACCGATAGTGAACCAGTACCGTGAGGGAAAGGCGAAAAGAACCCCGGAAGGGGAGTGAAATAGATCCTGAAATCGTATGCATACAAACAGTAGGAGCACCTTCGTGGTGTGACTGCGTACCTTTTGTATAATGGGTCAGCGACTTACATTCAGTGGCAAGCTTAACCGAATAGGGGAGGCGTAGCGAAAGCGAGTCCGAATAGGGCGATTCAGTCGCTGGGTGTAGACCCGAAACCAGGCGATCTATCCATGGCCAGGTTGAAGGCACGGTAACACGTGCTGGAGGACCGAACCCACTAATGTTGAAAAATTAGGGGATGAGCTGTGGATCGGAGTGAAAGGCTAAACAAGCCTGGAGATAGCTGGTTCTCTCCGAAAACTATTTAGGTAGTGCCTCGTATATTACTGCCGGGGGTAGAGCACTGTTATGGCTAGGGGGTCACAGCGACTTACCAACCCATGGCAAACTCCGAATACCGGCAAGTACAGTACGGGAGACAGAGCACCGGGTGCTAACGTCCGGACTCAAGAGGGAAACAACCCAGACCGCCAGCTAAGGTCCCTAACTATGGCTAAGTGGGAAACGAAGTGGGAAGGCATAGACAGTCAGGAGGTTGGCTTAGAAGCAGCCATCCTTTAAAGAAAGCGTAATAGCTCACTGATCGAGTCGTCCTGCGCGGAAGATGTAACGGGGCTAAGCCATAGACCGAAGCTGCGGATGTGTACTTTAGTACACATGGTAGGAGAGCGTTCCGTAAGCCTGTGAAGGTGTTCCGTGAGGAATGCTGGAGGTATCGGAAGTGAGAATGCTGACATGAGTAGCGATAAAGGGGGTGAAAAGCCCCCTCGCCGTAAGTCCAAGGTTTCCTGCGCAACGTTCATCGGCGCAGGGTGAGTCGGCCCCTAAGGCGAGGCAGAGATGCGTAGCTGATGGGAAGCGGGTTAATATTCCCGCACCGTCGTAGAGTGCGATGGGGGGACGGATTGCAGAATGTTATCGGGGTGTTGGATGTCCCCGTTGGCGCATCATAGAAGGCACTTAGGCAAATCCGGGTGCGTAATTCAAGGGTGTGACTGGATAGAGCTTCGGCTCTAAACTAACTGGAAGCAGTTCCAAGAAAAGCCTCTAAGCTTCAGCTCTACGAGACCGTACCGCAAACCGACACAGGTGGACGGGATGAATATTCCAAGGCGCTTGAGAGAACTCAGGAGAAGGAACTCGGCAAATTAATACCGTAACTTCGGGAGAAGGTATGCCTCATTAGTGTGATGTGCCTGCGCACAAAGCATGAAGAGGCCGCAGTGAATCGGTGGCTGCGACTGTTTACTAAAAACACAGCACTCTGCAAACACGAAAGTGGACGTATAGGGTGTGACGCCTGCCCGGTGCCGGAAGGTTAAGTGATGGGGTGCAAGCTCTTGATCGAAGCCCCGGTAAACGGCGGCCGTAACTATAACGGTCCTAAGGTAGCGAAATTCCTTGTCGGGTAAGTTCCGACCTGCACGAATGGCGTAACGATGGCCACACTGTCTCCTCCTGAGACTCAGCGAAGTTGACATGGTTGTGATGATGCAATCTCCCCGCGGCTAGACGGAAAGACCCCATGAACCTTTACTGTAGCTTTGCATTGGATTGTGAACCGGCCTGTGTAGGATAGGTGGGAGACGTTGAAGCGTGGTCGCCAGATCGCGTGGAGTCATCCTTGAAATACCACCCTGGTCTGTTTGCGGTTCTAACCTAGGTCCCTAATCGGGATCGGGGACCGTGCATGGTGGGCAGTTTGACTGGGGCGGTCTCCTCCTAAAGTGTAACGGAGGAGTTCGAAGGTACGCTAGAGACGGTCGGAAATCGTCTTGATAGTGCAATGGCATAAGCGTGCTTGACTGTGAGACTGACAAGTCGAACAGGTACGAAAGTAGGACATAGTGATCCGGTGGTTCTGTATGGAAGGGCCATCGCTCAACGGATAAAAGGTACTCTGGGGATAACAGGCTGATACCGCCCAAGAGTTCATATCGACGGCGGTGTTTGGCACCTCGATGTCGGCTCATCTCATCCTGGGGCTGTAGCCGGTCCCAAGGGTATGGCTGTTCGCCATTTAAAGAGGTACGTGAGCTGGGTTTAAAACGTCGTGAGACAGTTTGGTCCCTATCTGCCGTGGGCGTTGGATACTTGACGGAGCCTGCTCCTAGTACGAGAGGACCGGAGTGGACGTACCACTGGTGTATCGGTTGTCATGCCAATGGCATTGCCGAGTAGCTACGTACGGAAGAGATAACCGCTGAAGGCATCTAAGCGGGAAACTCGTCTGAAGATTAGGTATCCCGGGGGCTTGACCCCCCTGTAGGGTCGTCCGAGACCAGGACGTTGATAGGCTGGGTGTGGAAGTGCAGTAATGCATGTAGCTAACCAGTACTAATTGCCCGTGTGGCTTGATCCTATAACCCTTGAGGTTGTAGTGAGTTAAGTTGTTGACCACAGAACGTAATATTGAAGTGCAGCGCAACCCGCGCTTGACACCTTCGTAACCGCTGCTAGTTGATCCGTACTGATCGCTAGCGGTGTGCTTCTTCCAATTGGCTGGGGCGTCCCTTAAAAAGACGACTCGGCAACCAGTTACGCTTGACGACCATAGCAAGGTGGTCCCACACCTTCCCATCCCGAACAGGACTGTGAAACGCCTTTGCGCCGATGATAGTGGACGGACGTCTGTGAAAGTAGGTCATCGTCAAGCTCTTATTCCTCAAAACCCCCGCAAGCATCCCTTGCGGGGGTTTTGTTTTAGGCGTCGACAAAAGCGCAGGCTACCGGCCTGTCTCGGATTGCTCGAAGGCCTGACCCTGGACCGCCCGGTTCAGGCGCACCGCCACCCCTCCTGGCCCGTTCCGGGCTGCGTGTATTCCGTGTTCTTACCGACGCCGATTGGCCTAAGCCTAGTAGGTCGGTCATGGCATCCTGTCCCTGCACCCTAGGGTTTGACGTTCAATCCATCGCTGCTTACCTGCAGGGGGCTCGGTCGTTCTACTCTGCGCGCTTGTAGCATTAGTTGCTGAGCTTTCTGCATCAATCAGCTTTGATGACCAAGATTGACGCCTGCAACTGCCGACATCTGTCTCCTTAGCTTAGGGCTGTAGCGTACTTAGTCACTGCCTGTATTCGTCCTCCCTGATCCTTCTGAAATTCCTACTCAGTTTTCTCTTTAACGTCGACGTAGCTGGCTCTGCTAAGGCCTATTGCATCCATTCAGAATTCAAGTCGATTTGGAAATGAGGCTGTCCCCAATCAGTTTCCCCTCTCAATATTCCCTACCTCTAACATGGTCAAACTTGACCGCTTCTTGCTTGGATCTGTTCCTAAGTCATGCTGAACTAGCAGTTCTGACTATCTTTTTACGTCCTCTTTAAAACCTCGATTTATCTGTTTGACGTGTATCAATCAGGCACCGAGCTAATCTGAACAAGAGGGAACGGAGTATGTCAGTCTAGCTATGGTTCTATTTGGCTTACGGGAAAGATATGGCGGCTCAAGACATGGCCTCGCAGGCAAGCAATGAAGAATTGTCAGACACCAGGCTACTGCAGGGTGAAGGGCCGGGACGCTGGAAGCGGATACAGGCCCAGCTGGCTCATCTGCCTATATTCAAGGAGCTGCCACCGGAACAGCTGGAGCCCATCGCTAAAGGCACTCAGGAAATACATGCTTTGCGTGGGACGACTTTATTTCACAGTGGTGACCCTTGTTTGGGCTTTCACATGTTGGTCTATGGTCGGGTGAAGCTGGTATTTGTCTCGTCCACGGGCTCAGAGCGCGTCGTTCGCCTGGTGGGGCCAGGAGAGGGGTTTGGTGAGGCGCTGATGTTCATGGGCCGTAATTACATTGTGACGGCCCAGACTTTGGTGGATTCTCTGCTCTTGCATATCAACAGAGACACCTTGATGGAGCAGCTGGAGAAGGGCAGTGATGTTGCTCGCCTGATGCTGGCTGGTTTAAGTGAGCGGCTTTATCGCTTGATGGGCGAGTTGGAGGCCTATACGCTGCAAAATGGTGTGCAACGTCTGGTGAATTACCTTTTGCAGGAGTGGCCGGGCGAAGAGGGTGTCCCCTTCAGGATCGATGTCGGTAAGTCCGTCATTGCTTCCCGCCTGAATCTGACCCCGGAGCACTTATCACGTACCTTGCGTGATTTGATGGACCGGGATCTGATTCGGGTTCAGCGACGTAATTTTACGATTCTGGACAGCGCGGCTTTGCGGCAATATGGTGCTCTGCCTGATATGCGTGGATAGCGCGCAGGCTATGGCGATAACGCTGCCAGGCTGCCCATAGATTCCATGACAGGATCGCAAAGGACAGCAGCAAGGCAGGTGCTGCCAACCACGCGAAAGATTCGACGCCCAAGCTTGCCCCTGTCCAGAGTATCAGGCCCAGGCTATGCAAAGCCCAATGCGCGCGGGCGGTGGACGCGGGGATGTAGTTGGCAGTCTTGGGAATAAGGCGCAAGAGGGCACGCGTGTGCTCGGTATTGTCCGTATCCATGCTGACATGCTCCTGGGCCTCCCGCCAAAGTAGAAAGGGCACGATGGTATAGAGCATCCCACAGACGACGGAACCCAAGGCTCCCATAATGAGCAAGACACCAATCGCCAGCTCTGCGTTGGAGGCGGCGGGATTGTGGGTCCAGAAGTTCAACAGAACAGCAATCAACAGGCTGCTTAAGGAGCTATACCAGAATAAAGTGCTGGCTCCTGCTGTCGGACGCTTGCGTTTCCAGAGGCGCGCCCACGTAATCACCGCCCATAAGCCGTAGCTTAAAAAGATCAGGTAGGTGACCAGATCACGCACAGGTAACCAGGAGCCAGGTAAGGAGGCCAGGGCCCACTGTGCAATCAACAAGGCTCCTACGACCCAAGGTAGCCAACGTACTAGAGGCGCTGGGTAGAGTTCGGTGATTTGAAAAATAGGCAGCAGTTGGAACGACATGGCAATCAGCAGCAAGCCTGCCCAAGCTGCCAAGCCCATCGTCATGTGAAAATTCAGCAAATTGGCGACGGCTTGTTCGCTTGCCAGGGCGACCAGCATGGCAAGCCCCGTTGATACAGTCAGCAACAGTCCCAGCAAAGCCAGTCGGATAGGAGCAACGATTTCTTTGGCGCCGCGAAAGACGTCGCGCCGAGAGCGCCACAAGGTCAGCATGGCAGTCAGTAGATAAGCCCCCAAAGCAAAGGCAAGACAAGCGCCTGCCAGCGTGTAAGCCCAGCTTTGCCAGCTAAGAAAGCCCGTCATCAGAAATAGTGTGCCAGCGCTGAGCAAGCCCCAAAAAGCTAGCGCCTGACCGCGTGATACCTGAATACGCACATTGCAGGCCACGGCCAGGATATGTGCCAAAGAGGCAAACATGGCACTGCCCACGATCCCCAAGGTCCAGGCATGGGTTATGGCCAAGGTAGCGGGGTGCCAGCGGGAGTTGAATAATTCCGGTCCGCTATAGAGCGCCAGCATGGCAGCCAGCATTCCAAAAAAAGGGACATTCGCAAACAAGGGCAAGGTCAGTGACAAAGAGGGTGACTGATCCAGCGATAAAGCGCGTTGCATAGACTTAGTTCCTGCGGATGATGAGCTTGAAGCCGTTTTCTTGGTGGGTGCCGTGATATTTAAAGCCGCTGCGTCGCAGGATTTCATACAAGGGGAAGGGCTCTCGATCCAGCCACATGAGCAAGGCCTGGGTAGGAGCCAGTTCAGCCAGTGCTTCCAGGCAATGCTCCAAAGGCTCGGGTGCGGGCAGGCCGCGAGTATCCAGCGTGATCTCAGTTTGTGTCATCAAGACTCCAGCACGAAAGGCTTGGAAGGCATTGTGGACCATTCTGCCCGCCTATGGCGCAGGCAAAGTGGGACTTGTTTGCCACGGGTCAGGAGGTGGGAAGAATTTGATATGCGTTAAGGCCCCTTAATTTCAGAGCAGGCATAGTGGTGGTCTTGTCGAGCCAGGATCCACCCTGGCCAGATTGCTGATCGGGGAGTGTCATGAATACAGCGTCCACGGCTTTAGCCGCGTCCGATAACCCGCAGATGGAACTGGTTTGCCCAGCGGGCAGCTTGCCTGCTTTGAAAGCAGCCATTGATAACGGAGCCGATAGTGTCTATCTGGGGTTCCGGGATGCCACCAATGCCCGGAACTTTGCCGGGCTTAATTTTGATGCACAGGCGATTGCACAAGGGATTGATTACGCACACCAGCGCGGCCGCAAAGTTTTGCTGGCTCTCAATACCTACCCGCAACCCAATGCCTGGCAACAGTGGCGCGATGCGGTGGACCGAGCTGCCCAGGCTCAGGTCGATGCGGTCATCATGGCAGACCCTGGTTTGATGGCCTATGCCAGCCAGGCACATCCCAATCTGCGTTTGCACTTGTCGGTGCAGGGTTCAGCCACCAATCCGGAAGCCATCAAGTATTACCACCAGAACTTCGGTATTCAGCGCGTGGTTTTGCCGCGTGTCCTGTCCATGACCCAAGTGGAGCAGGTCTGTGAGCAGGTCCCTGTTCAGGTTGAGGTTTTTGGCTTTGGCAGCTTGTGCGTGATGGTGGAGGGCCGCTGTGCCTTGTCCTCCTATGCCACTGGTGAGTCCCCCAATACACATGGAGTCTGTTCCCCCGCCGGGCATGTGCGCTGGGAGCAGACTGATCAGGGCCTGGAGTCGCGTCTGAATGGTGTGTTGATCGACCGCTATCAGGATGGTGAAAACGCGGCTTACCCCACTTTGTGCAAAGGGCGTTTTGATGTGGCGGGCGAGAACTATTACGCACTGGAAGAGCCCACCAGCCTGAACACCTTGTCCTTGTTGCCACAACTGTTGGCGGCGGGTGTCAGCGCAATCAAGATTGAAGGCCGACAGCGCAGCCCGGCTTATGTGGCTCAAGTTACCCAGGTTTGGCGTCAAGCCATTGATTCGGCCAAATCCACGCCAGCCCGTTATTCAGTCCATCCGGCCTGGATGGGGGCTTTGAACAAACTGGCCGAAGGGCAGCAACATACGCTGGGTGCCTATTCTCGGCCCTGGAAGTAGAGCATGGGAGGCTCAATCATGAAATTATCTTTAGGCCCCTTGCAGTATTACTGGTCCCGCGTTGCCACGATGCAGTTTTATGAGTCGGCCTGCGACTGGCCGATCGATGTGGTGTATCTGGGCGAGACCGTATGTTCGCGTCGTCACGAGCTACGACTGGATGATTGGCTGGATATTGCCCAGATGCTGGCCCAGGCTGGCAAGGTGCCGGTTTTGTCTAGTCAGGTCTTGCTGGAGTCCGGGCGGGACGTGAATACGCTACGCAAGGTCACCGAACAGGCTGATTATCTGGTCGAAGCCAATGATATGGGAGCAGTACGTTTGATGCAGGGTCGGGACTTTGTCGCCGGCCCTTTTTTAAATGTTTATAACGGGCCAGTGCTGGATTTGATTGCTTCTCAAGGCGCGGTGCGTTGGGTGATGCCTCTGGAAATGGGCCGTGCAGGATTGGCGCAGTTGCAACAAGACAGACCTGCCGGTTTGGAAACCGAGGTCTTTGCCTTCGGGCGTTTGCCCCTGGCTTTCTCGGCCCGTTGCTTTGCGGCGCGTAACCGCAATCTGCCCAAGGACAATTGCCAGTACGTATGCATGGACTATCCCGATGGCTTGCTGCTGGAAACTCGTGAAGGGCAGGGTTTTCTGACGATTAACGGTATCCAGACTCAATCCGCCTGGGTGTACACCTTACTGGAGCAGGTACAGGATTTGCGCGATTTGGGTGTGAATATGCTGCGTTTGAGTCCGCAATCTCAGCATATGGATGCGGTCGTGCATTTGTTTAATGACGTGATTCAGGGGCGTATTCAGGCAAGGGATGCCCACGAGGATATGCTGCCTTTACTGCCCGCTAAGGCCTGCAACGGTTTCTGGCATGGTCGCCCCGGTTTGGAATGGGTGTCGCCGGTGTCAGAGCGTTTTTAAGGGAGGGATGGAAGAATGAATGAAATAACGACTCCCCGTTTACCCGCTGTTGTGGCGGGTGTTTTAAGCCGATTACCTCCGTGGCCCGGCTCCCGCTTGTTTTGTACGGGCTTGAACGTGCTGATGCGTCCGCACTTGCCGGCTGACATTGCGGAACGATTGGAAGGTCGAGCTTTACGCATACAGGTGGCGGATGCCGGTTTAGCGTTTGACTATACGTGGCGCCAAGGGGCTTTTTACCCTCTGTCGGCACGCGCACAACATCCGGATTTGACCCTGAAAGCGGATCTTTGGGCTTTTTATCAGCTTTTGCAGAGGCAGGAAGATCCGGATACCTTGTTCTTTAATCGACGTCTGTCGATTGAGGGTGATACCGAATTGGGTCTGATGGTGAAAAACACCCTGGACGCCTTGGACCCCGATATTCTGCATCCGCGTGCAGTGCTTAAACAGGGTAAAGCGGCTTTACAGGATGTGCTGCGCCGCCCGATACGCACCCCCGCTTCTTCCTGAGACAATTAAGAGCGTCGCACTTCAAAGTGCGGAAACAGCTTCTGGAGGTTTTCCAAAACTTCCGCTCCTGGGTAGGCCTGCAAAGCCTGCCCAGTTTCATTCAGGAAATCATCATTACAGCCTTGTGTGCGGAAAATCTGCACGGCATAGCGCTGGACGCCCAGCTCATGCAGGTGTTGTCCCAAAGCTTGTACCGAGGCGGGACTGTGCAGCTGGGGATGAATAGTGCTGCGGCACTCAAACAGAACGTCTTCGTTCAGCAGCAACTGCAAACTGCGTAAGGGCGCAGCGGCACTATTGCTGCGTTGAGTAATGGCGTCGTAGTGACTGAACTCTGCCTTGATATCCAGGCCTATCCAGTCCACCCAAGGCAGGATTTCCAGCAGTCTGGCCGGATGTGTGCCGGCCGTGTGTAAACCGATTTTGAAACCCAGCCTGCGCACCGCGCGGATGGCGGAGCCCAGGGCCGGGTCCAGTGTGGGCTCGCCGCCGCTAAAGACGACGGCATCCAGCAGGCCGACGCGGCGATTCAGAAAGTCCAGCAGGGCGTTCCAATCAATAGCACTGTCTGGTGTGCGCTCTTGCAGGTGGGGGTTGTGGCAGTAGCCACAGCGCCAGGGGCAGCCTTGCACAAAGATGACAGCGGCTAATTGGCCGGGGTAATCCGTAGCCGAGAAAGGGGCGCAGCCACCCACTTTCAATGCCACTTTGTGGGCAGGCGTGGCCGGGTAAAGATGGCGCGTGGCGTAAGTCATGGAATTTGACCGGGCTGTTTATAGGGTGGGGACGGCATTGCTTGCGCAGGCGCTGGCTTCGGTGAAGTAGCGTCGCTCATGAAACTCACCTTGCTTGCCAATATTGAAAGACGACATGGGACGGTGATAGCCCATGACGCGTGTCCAGATTTCGCAAGGCTGGCGTTCGGAATCTTGAAGAGTGATGGTGTCGGTGTTCATGAATAACTCCTTGGAAAAAAGGGCCGTCACGCTATGCGGATGTGACTAGCCTGGGTGTGTGCCAAGAGGCTGGTTGTAGATAAAGGCTGAGGACAACCAAAAGCCTGGTTTTAGTTGAGCCAAGTGGATTGGGTTTAGCCTGTCTTGGTAAAAAGTTGGCTTGAAGAGATCGGTTTTAATGGACTGGTGTCGGTGTCGGTGTCGGTGTCGGTGTCGGTGTCGGTGTCGGTGTCGGTGTCGGTGTCGGTGTCGGTGTCGGTGTCGGCGTGTCCGCGATAACTTCGTTTTGAACGTCAGCCTCGGCCCGAGCTTGAGCTAACTTGTTGGCCAGCAATTCGCTGTCGCAATGCGGGCAAAACTCATGTTTTCCAGACAGATAGCCGTGCTTGGGGCAGATAGAAAATGTGGGCGTAACGGTGATGTAAGGCAAGGAAAAACGGTTCAAGGCTCGTTGCACCAGATTGCGGCAGGCATCAGTGCTGGACAGTGCTTCGGTCATGTACAGGTGCAGCACGGTGCCGCCGGTGTATTTGCCTTGCAGCTCGTCTTGTCGCTCCAATGCCTCGAAGGGGTCTTCAGTAAAGCCCACCGGCAGCTGTGAGGAATTGGTGTAGTAAGGCATTTGCTCGGTCCCTGCTTGCAGAATGTCGGGCCAGCGGGCGCGATCTTCTTTGGCAAAGCGGTAAGTGGTGCCCTCGGCAGGGGTGGCTTCCAGGTTGTACAGGTGGCCGGTACTTTCCTGAAACTCCACCATGCGCTCCCGAATATGATCCAGCAAACGCAGGGCAAAGCGGTGCCCCCACGGCGTGCAAAGATTTTGCTTGTCCTGGGTAAAGTTGCGGATCATCTCGTTAATGCCGTTAACTCCCAGTGTGGAAAAGTGATTGCGCAAGGTGCCTAGATAGCGGCGTGTGTAGGGAAACAGCCCTTGGTCCATATGCTGCTGGATCACCGTGCGCTTGATTTCCAGGCTGTCGCGGCCCATTTCCAGCAGTTCATCCAAACGGGCAAACAGACCGGCTTCATCGCCTTGATACAGATAACCCAGGCGGGCGCAGTTCAGGGTGACCACCCCCAGGGAGCCAGTTTGTTCGGCAGAGCCAAACAAACCATTACCGCGTTTGAGCAGCTCGCGCAGATCCAGCTGCAGGCGGCAGCACATGGAGCGGATCATATTGGGTTCCAGCTCGGAGTTAATGAAGTTCTGGAAGTAGGGCAGGCCATATTTGGCCGTCATGGCAAACAGGCGCTCGGCATTCGGGCTGTGCCAGTCAAAATCCCGGGTGATGTTGTAGGTGGGGATCGGAAAGGTGAAGGCACGGCCACGGGCATCGCCCTCGCTCATGACTTCGATATAGGCCTGGTTGATCATGTCCATTTCGGTCTGCAGATCCCCGTAGCAAAACGGCATTTCTTCGCCACCGATTTGCGGAACTTGCTCGCGCAGGTCGTCGGGGCACACCCAGTCAAAGGTCAGATTGGTAAAGGGCGTCTGTGTCCCCCAGCGCGAGGGTACGTTCAGGTTGTAGATCAGTTCCTGCATGCATTGGCGCACCTGCTTGTAGCTCAGGCCGTCCTTGCGGATGAAGGGCGCCATATAGGTATCAAAGGAGCTGAAGGCCTGGGCACCGGCCCATTCGTTCTGCAGGGTGCCCAGGAAATTGACGACCTGACCGACCGCACTGCTTAGATGACGGGGTGGGCCGGATTCGATTTTTCCGGGTACGCCATTGAGCCCTTCGTTCAGGAAAGTGCGCAAGGACCAGCCGGCGCAGTAGCCAGAGAGCATGTCCAGATCGTGGATGTGCAGGTCGGCCTGACGGTGTGCCTGGCCGATCGCTTCGGGGTAAACGTGGCTGAGCCAGTAGTTGGCAATCATCTTGCCTGAGCTGTTCAGAATCAGACCGCCCAGCGAATAGCCCTGGTTGGCATTGGCTTGCACGCGCCAGTCCTGGCGGTCCAGATATTCAGTAATGGAACGGATGATGTCCAGCTGAGCAGCTGGACGCGATGCAGTTTCCTGGGTAGCCATATTTTTCACCAAAACCTATATGTAGTGATTTTTAGGATTAACGACACTATATATGGTGGTTTTTGAAGGGGCTAGGCGATTGTCATCCAGGCTTGATCTAGGTTAATTTTGTGCTCGAAGTGACTGGGTCAAGGGTTTTGTCGGAAAGAAGTCGTTGGGCACTCCTTACCCTGATCGTTCGTAGGTGGAGATTTGTGAAGTCGAGGTGGTCGTGCTGCCAGGTATAAAGAGTTGGCTATGGCCATGCTATGCAAGCAAGCTGTTTATGTGGGTTGCCGTGCAAGTAGCACAACAGCAGCTTGGCTCCTGCCGGTGGAGTCGCACTGTAGCGGGCTCCACGGATAAGCGGTGTACTTGTCTGTTACAGTGCGCCGTCTCTTTTCCGGGAGGCAAAAAAATACCCGCTGACTTTTTACAGGCCAGCGGGTATTTCTTGAATAGCAGGACTTGAATAGCGGGTTTAGTGCTTGAATCGTGCTTCTAGCGCAGTACGCAGTGCCTGCTGATAATCGCTGACTTGTTCAAGCAGGCGTTCCTCGTGGGAAGCCCAGCTTTGTTTCTGCTCTTCGGTGCGTGTGGGGGCGGGCGACCAGGCTGAATCCGGAAAGAAAGGGTCGTCCTTCCAGCGAGGGATGATGTGCCAATGCAGATGAGGCACTTGATTTCCGAATTGAGCCAGATTGATCTTGGCGACTCCCAGTTGTTCACGCTGAGTCTGCTCAACCACATATACGGCTGCCATGATGTGCTGCCGTTGTTCTTCAGACAGGTCTGTCATTTCAGCCACATGATCTTGCCAGATTACCCGTGTATAGCCGGGAAACGGGCTGTCCGTGACGGCCAGTACCTGCAGCCCTGCACCCGACCATAGCAATTGATCGGGTTTCAAGGCACACAGGGGGCAAGCGTGGGTGCTCATGCAGGCTGACCGAAGAACAGGTTCTGCAAGGCAACGCCTGGATCAGGTTCACGCATGAAGGCCTCACCGACCAGGAAGGCTTGCACCTGGTTCTCGCGCATCAGGGCCACATCTTCAATGGTGTGAATACCGCTTTCGGTGACAACGCGTTTTTCGCTGGGGATAAAGGGCAGCAGGTCCAGCGTGTTCTGGGTGCTGGTTTCAAAGGTGCGCAGATTGCGGTTATTGATGCCCAGCAGGCTGGTCTTCATTTGCAAGGCAATATCCAGCTCGGCGCGGTCATGTACTTCAACCAGTACGTCCATGCCCAGTTCGTGGGCCATTTCTTCGTACTCCATCAGCTGATCCTTCTCCAGCGCGGCGACGATCAGCAAGATGCAGTCGGCACCCATGGCTCGGGCATGGATGATCTGATAGGGGTCAATAATGAAGTCTTTGCGCAGTACGGGCAGTGCGCATACGGCACGGGCCTGGCGCAGGTGGTCGTAGGAACCCTGGAAATACTGGATATCGGTCAGGACCGACAGGCAGGCCGCGCCGTGGGCGGCGTAGCTGGAGGCAATCTCAGTCGGGTTGAAGTCGGCACGGATCACACCCTTGGACGGGGAGGCCTTTTTGACTTCCGCAATAATGGCAGGCTTGCCTTGAGCGATCTTGTCTTCAATGGCGCTGGCAAAGCCGCGCAGGTCGTTCCGGTTCTTCGCTTCGCGCAGCAGATCGGACTCGCTGCGCAGTTGGCGGGCGGTGACGACTTCAGCTCTTTTGGTGTCGAGGATCTTGGCCAGAATGTCGTTCATGGATTTAACTTCCTTGTATAAGCGCGGAATTGTTCGAGTTTTTCGCGTGCGGCACCGTTGGCAATGGCCTCAAAAGCCATGCGCAGGCCTTGTTCAATGGAGTCGGCGTGGTTGGCAGCATAGATGGCCAAACCAGCATTGAGGCCCACGATATCACGAGCCGTACCCTCTTGGTTATTGAGGGCTTCCATAATCATCACGGCAGATTCTTCCTTGCTGGAGACGCGAATGCTGCGGTTGGAGGTCATGGCCATGCCAAAGTCTTCGGGGTGAATTTCGTATTCCCGCACCTGACCGTCTTTCAGTTCGCCCACCAGGGTGGCCGCACCCAGAGAGGCTTCATCCATACCGTCCTTGCCGTGCACGATCAGCACGTGCTTGGCGCCCAGGCGTTGCATTACGCGCACCTGAATCCCCACCAGGTCCGGGTGGAAGACGCCCATCAATTGGTTGGTTGCTCCGGCCGGGTTGGTCAGTGGGCCCAGAATATTGAAAATAGTGCGCACGCCCAGCTCTTTGCGGACAGCAGCCACATTTTTCATGGCGCCGTGGTGAGCGGGGGCGAACATGAAGCCAATATTGGTTTCGGCAATGCTTTGCGCCACTTGCTCGGGCGAGAAGGTCAGGTTTACGCCCAGGGCTTCCAGCACGTCCGCACTACCGGACGAGGAAGAGGCACTACGGTTGCCGTGCTTGGCTACTTTCACTCCTACGGAGGCGGCCACAAACATGGAGGCGGTGGAGATATTGAAGGTATTGGAGCCGTCGCCACCTGTACCGCACATATCCAGCAGTTCGTCCGGATTGGGCGTAATGACGGGGGTGGCAAATTCGCGCATCACCTGGGCGGCGGCAGAAATTTCACCCACGCTTTCTTTTTTCACGCGCAAGCCCATCAGCAAGGCAGCCGCGATCTGAGGCGACATTTCGCCGCGCATGAGCATGCGCATCAGATGCAGCATTTCGTCGTGGAAGATTTCCCGGTGTTCGATACAGCGCACCAGTGCTTCGGTAGGAGTGATGGTGTTCATGATTTAAAGGTCCAGAAAGTTCTTCAGTAAGGCGTGGCCATGCTCGCTTAGCACCGACTCGGGGTGAAACTGCACGCCATAAATAGGCAATTCGCGGTGACGGACACCCATGATCTCGCCGTCTTCGGTTTGCGCGGTTACCTCCAGACAGTCGGGCAGGCTGTCGCGCTCGATGGCCAGGGAGTGATAACGGGTGACGTTAAAGGGCGAGGGCAAGTTGCTGAATACGTCCGTGCCCTGGTGAGTAATAGGGGAGACTTTCCCATGCATGATTTGCTGCGCACGGATAATGCGCGCACCAAAAGCATGCCCGATCGCCTGATGACCCAGGCAGACGCCCAGAATCGGTAGCTTGCCGGCAAAGTGCTGGATCAGTGCAACCGACAGGCCCGCATCCGCAGGGGACTTGGGGCCGGGCGAGACGCACAGATGGCTGGGATTCAAGGCTTCAATTTCTTCAAGTGTGACTTGATCGTTGCGTCGTACCACTACTTCCTGACCCAGTTCTCCAAAGTACTGGACCAGGTTGTAGGTAAACGAGTCATAGTTATCGAGCATGAACAGCATGGGAATACTCCGGCAAAAAAAGGATGGCAGTGGGGCGATTAAATAGGCTCGTCCAGACCGAATTGCACTTGTTCGGCAGCGCGGATTACGGCGCGTGCCTTGGCTTCGGTCTCTTGCCATTCTTTTTCGGGATCGGAGTCGGCCACGACACCGGCGGCGGCCTGCACATAGAGCATGCCGTCCTTGATGACGCCGGTGCGTATGGCAATGGCCAGATCCATTTCGCCCGAGTAGCTCAGGTAGCCAGCAGCACCACCGTAAACGCCACGGCGCACGGGCTCCAGTTCATCAATGACTTCCATGGCGCGTACCTTGGGGGCGCCGGTCAGGGTGCCCGCGGGGAAGGAAGCGCGCAGCACGTCCATCTGGCTCATGCCGTCCTGCAGTTCACCGCAGACGTTGGAGACCAGGTGCTGAACATGCGAGTAACGTTCGATCGCCATGGTGTCCGTGACTTGTACCGAGCCGGTTTTGGCGATACGGCCAATATCGTTGCGGGCCAGGTCGATCAGCATCAGGTGTTCGGCGCGTTCTTTAGGGTCGGACTTCAGCTCGGCGGCCAGTGCGGCATCGGCTTCAGGTGTGGCACCGCGTTTGCGAGTGCCGGCCAGTGGGCGAATAGTGACGCGCTCCATGTTGCGGCCATCCTGACGGTGTTCTTCCTGACGCACCAGAATTTCTGGCGAGGCACCCACGACCTGGAAGTCGTCGAAGTTCCAGAAGTACATGTAAGGCGATGGGTTCAGCGAACGCAGGGCGCGGTACAGGGATAAGGGCGAGTCGCGGAAAGGTTTGGTGATGACCTGGCCGATCTGCACTTGCATCAGGTCACCGGCTGCAATGTATTCCTTGGCGCGGGCCACGGCCTTCAGGTAATCCTCTTTGTCGAAGTCGCGCTCGCATTCGGTTTGCATGCTGGCGTAGGCGTAAGGGATCACGACGGGTGAACGCAGCTTTTCGCGTAGATCCTTCAAACGACGCTTGGCCAGTACGTAGGCTTCGGGCTGGGCGGGATCGGCGTAGACCAGCAGGTAAGTGCGGCCAGCCAGATTATCCACAATCACCAGCTCGTCTACTTGTAGCAGCATGATGTCCGGCACGCCTTCTTCCTGGTCGGAAGGGAAGGGTTTGCGGTTCATACCCAGGGACGGTTCGATGTGACGCACCGTGTCGTAGCCGAAGTAACCAGCCAGACCACCCGCAAAGCGGGGCATGCCAGGACGCAGGGCTACTTTGAAACGGGCCTGGAATTGCTCGATGAATTCCAGCGGATCGCCTTCGGCTGTTTCGACAATCTTGCCATCGTGCAGCACTTGGGTATGACGGCCGTAGCTGCGGATCACGGTACGGGCAGGCAGGCCAATAAAGGAGTAGCGACCGAACTGCTCGCCGCCCACAACCGATTCCATCAGGCAGCTGTAACGTCCGCCTTCGGGGCCGTTGTGCGCCAGTTTCAGATAAATCGACAGGGGCGTATCCAGGTCGGCATAGGTTTCCGCAATCAGGGGAATGCGGTTAAAGCCTTCTGCTGCTAGGGCATTGAATTCTATTTCTGTCATTGGGATCTCGAGGGTCAGTGGGTACGACGAGCCGGACAGAAACAAAAAAAGCCCGGTCGTTGTGATTACCGGGCTTATTTTCCTGGAGGCGGTCCGCTGTGTACTACTTTGCAGGGACGCCAGACTTCAAGGTTATATCTACCCGATACACGAACGCCACCAGCGCCAATAAGCGCCGTAGATTGTGGATGCGTGAGTGCGAGTAGACATGAATTTTATGACGTAAATATGGTGTTGCGTTTATTGCGCAGCCAGGTGGCCGCGTCGGCAATAGAGGCAACTATACCATCGGAATCCAGGCTTTGCACATCCTTGCCTTCGTTATAGCCGTAAGGAACCAACAGTACGGGGATGTTCGCCGCACGCGCTGCCTGGGCGTCATTCATGGAATCCCCAATGACCAAGGCCTGTTCGGGAGCCAGTTTCATTTGCTCGCAGGCGTAGACAAAAGGCATGGGGTCGGGCTTTTTGCGCGGGCAGGTATCACCGCCCACCACCAGTTCGAAGTACGGGCCCAAACCTGTTTGTTCCAGCAAGGGGCGGGCAAATTGTTCGGGCTTGTTGGTGACCACAGCCAGACGCAATCCCTGGCTTTTAAAGTCATCCAATCCTTCTAGTACACCCGGATACAGGCGGCTGTGTTGGCCATTACATAATTGGTAATGGTAATAAAATGATTCCAATGCCGGGGTGTAGTCGGCAGGAGGTTCAGGTAGATCGGTCAGAGCGCGTCGCACCAGGTTTTCCGAGCCTTTACCCACGAAAGTGGCGATGCGCTCCTCTGGGAGCGGGGGTAAACCCAGGTCGATACGCATGGCATTACATGCCGAGGCCAGATCGGGAATGGTATCGAGCAGGGTTCCATCCAAATCAAACAGCACAGAGAAAATATTCATCTTTTTGTAGCGGACTTGTGACAAAATATTGTCAAATTCCTGTTAAGGTCGAGCAGAAAAAAGTTTTCGGAACGTCGGGTTTTCATTTCGTTTGATTCATCATGTTAAAGCTCCTTACTGCACGCGGGCTTATCAATTTAGTGAGCAAACCGTATTTTGGTACAAGATTGGCTTTCGATAGTCCGTTCAGAAAGGCCCTAGGAGCGGAAGTATGATGCTCGATACATTTCATCAGATTCTCGTAGAAAAACAAGTTACGCCGGTCTTTCAGCCCATTGTGGATTTGCAGTCCGGCTTGATTCTGGGTTACGAGGGTTTGATTCGAGGGCCAAAGGACAGCAGTTTTTATTCGCCCTTGGCCTTGTTTGACGCCGCCCGGCAATGTGGCCGCTTATGGGATCTGGAAGAGCTGTGTTGCCATACCTTGGTCAGCAGTTTCAAGCAGCAGGGTTTGGCGGGCAAACTGTTTTTGAACTCCAGCCCGGATGTGGTGATGCGCATGTTGCCTTCGGCCCGCATCGAACCGCGTACCGGTATGCCACAGCTGGATGGCATTGACTGGAGCCGGGTGGTGGTCGAATTGACCGAATCCGAGCGTACTGACAGCTACGACTATCTGAATCAGGCTATTGAGCTTTATCGAAAAGAAGGCCTGCAGTTTGCCATTGATGATCTGGGTGAAGGCTATGCCTCGCTGCGTTTGTGGTCCGAATTGCGACCCGAGTACGTCAAGATCGACAAATACTTTGTGCGCGATATTGATACCGATGTGCTCAAGCAGCAATTGGTACGCTCCATTTGCGATATTGCCAGCCATGCGCAATCCGTTGTGATTGCTGAAGGGATTGAAACCGGCGCGGAACTACGCACCTTGCGGTACTTGGGCGTGGCCTGTGGGCAGGGCTATTTGCTGTGTCGCCCTCAACCTAACCCCCCGCCTCAGCTGGAGCCCGCTCAAGCCGCGCTGTTTGGACCATCCACTGTGCGCACTCAGCGTCAAGTGCAAGGCCGTGATTCCATGAGCGTGCGGCGTTTACTGCGTGCCGCGCCAGCGGTGCCTGATAATACACCCACGAATCGTGTGTATGAGCTGTTTCAAAGCCACCCAGATCTTAGTGCCGTGGCTCTGGTGCGAGGGGATCGACCGACGGGTATTTTGCGTCGTAGCCAGCTTTATGATCAGCTTGCCCGGCCTTATCACCGCGAACTGTATGGCAACAAGCCATGCTCCCTGTTTATTGAAACCCCACCGCTGATTGTTGACTGCGATACCAGCTTGCTGGAGTTGGGCACCTTGATGACGCAGGGAGCGGGGGATGCCTTGAGTGATGGTTTCATCATTACCGGGGCGGGTGAGTATCTGGGCCTGGGCTCCAGTGTGGAGCTGATGCGTGAAATTACGCAGATTCAGATCATGACGGCGCGTTATGCCAATCCACTGACGCAATTGCCGGGTAATGTGCCGATTGATGAGCATATTGATGGTTTGCTGCGTAATCGGCAGAATTTCGCTGTGTGCTATGCGGATCTGGACCACTTCAAACCCTACAACGATTTGTACGGCTATCGCAAAGGCGATGAGCTGTTACGCTCCATGGCCGAGCTCTTCACCCGTTACGCGGTGGCTCGCATGGACTTTGTGGGCCATGTGGGGGGGGACGATTTTATTTTGGTGTTTACCAGCCCGGACTGGGCCGAGCGCTGCCAAAGCATTCTGGACGAGCTGGAAAAAGAGCTGGAGTCCTTGTATAGACTGGAGCATCGGCAAGCAGGCGGCTATTTGGCTGAAAACCGTCAAGGCGTGCTGGTGTTTCACCCGCTAGTGAGCCTGTCTTTAGGTGTGGTCACAGTCGAGGAGCCCGAATTGTATTCGGGCTCTTTAATTGCGGAGCTGGCCAGTTCTGCCAAGGCACAGGCCAAGCGGGTGCAGGGCAATGCCTTGTTTGTGGAGCGCCGCCGCCCCGACAGTGCGGTTCGGCAGGGCAGTTATAGCCGCAATACGATGCTGCAGTAGCGGGAACAGCAGACCGAACGCAGGATTTAGGCCTGCTCTGCCAGAGCGATTTGCGCGCGCATGTCGCGGATGACCTGAGCGTAGTCGGGCTGACCAAAAATAGCCGAACCGGCCACAAAGGTGTCAGCACCGGCTGCACGGATGGCGCCGATATTGTCCACCTTCACGCCACCGTCGATTTGCAGCAGGATGGGCTGACCACCTTCTGCAGTCCACGCATCAATGCGGGCGCGGGCTTGGCGCAGCTTGTCCATGGCGCTGGGGATAAAGGTCTGGCCACCAAAGCCGGGGTTAACGGACATCAGCAGGACCAGATCCAGCTTGTCCATCAGGTGATCCATCCAGTTCAGCGGGGTGGCCGGGTTGAATACCAGGCCGGCCTTACAGCCGTGGTCACGGATCAGCGACAGGGTGCGATCCACGTGGCGCGAGGCTTCGGGGTGAAAACTGATGTAATCGGCACCGGCTTTGGCAAATTCGGGGATCAGCGCGTCCACGGGCTCTACCATCAGGTGTACGTCGATGGGGGCAGTGGTGTGGGGGCGCAGCGCAGCACAGACCATGGGGCCGAAAGTCAGGTTCGGTACAAAGTGGTTGTCCATGATGTCGCAGTGAACCCAGTCGGCACCGGCGGCGATAACATTGCGGACTTCTTCACCCAGGCGGGCGAAGTCGGCCGATAAAATACTGGGAGCGATACGTGTGGAGCTGGCTTGGGACATAATAGGTGCCGTAAAGATTAGACATCACGAAAATCGTGGCCATATGTCATCATTATAGTTTCAAGCGGGGGGCTGTGCAGCGCCCCGTATTTGTACAGCCGTAACCTGGAATCCATCATGAAGCCTGACGATATTGAGGTGCAGATCACGCCCCAGTACCTGCCTGAGCAATCCGAGCCCGATAGCAATCAATATGTTTTTGCCTATACCGTACGGATTACCAACAATGGACAGCAGACGGCCCAGATTATCAGTCGTCACTGGATCATTACGGACGACAATCAGCAGGTTCAGGAAGTGCGTGGCCTGGGCGTTGTAGGACAACAGCCGGTGCTGGCTCCAGGTGAGACCTTTGAATACACCAGTGGTTGCCCCCTGAACACGCCGTTTGGCACCATGCGCGGCAGCTATCAATGTGTTGGTGAAAATGGTGTGCCCTTTGAGGTCGCCATTCAGGAGTTCATCCTTTCCTCTCCCCGTACCTTGCACTAAGGGCCAAACCCAGCCATGAAGATAATTTATTGCGTGCCAGCCGTACTGCTGGCATTAAGTGCCTGTTCCACCATTCCTGGGGATCAGGGTTCTTCGTCAACGGCTCCGGGTACAGCAGAAGGCGGTCCTGATATCGCTCTGCAACCGTTGCGCGTGCCGTCCTTGTCGGCACTGCCGGAAACCCCGGCGCGTGCGTTGGCAGGGCGTTATCAAGCCGTGAACTGGTCCGCCTTGCCGGGCTGGCAGGCTGATTCGCTGGACCATGTCTGGAAAGGTTTCATCAATAACTGCAAGGGCCTGATGCGTCCTGTCAGCGGTTCGCTGGCCATGCCCGCACGTGCCAATCCCCGTGCCTGGCAGCCCGTTTGTCAGGCTGCGGCTTCTGCCGGTCTGAACGCTGACACCAAAGATACGGCCGCTGTACGTGATTTTCTGCAGCAACAGTTGCAGCCCTGGCGTTTGCTGACCGGCGACGGCAAGGTGGCTCAAAATACGGTCACGGGCTATTACGAACCTTTGCTCAAGGCCTCGCGTACCCGTAGTTCCAGCTATCAATGGCCGCTTTTCGCTGCGCCGGATGATTTGCTGACGATTGACCTGGGTAGCTTGTACCCCGAGCTGGCTGGCAAGCGTATTCGCGGCAAGCAAGTGGGCAAACGCATTGTGCCCTACGACACACGCGAGCAGATCGTGTCCAAGCAGGATCGCCAGCCACCTGTGATCGTGTATGCGGAAGATCCGGTAGAAGGCTTTTTCCTGCAGATCCAAGGCTCGGGCCGTGCGGTCCTGCCCGATGGCAGCGCCGTGCGTCTGGCCTATGCCGACCATAACGGTCGCCCTTATGCCTCGGTAGGCCAATGGCTGGCCAAGCAGGGCGAGATGCCTTTGGCGCAGACTTCCATGCAAAACATCAAGGCCTGGGCCAAGCGCAATCCGCATCGCGTTCAGGAAATGATGAATGTAAATACCGCCATGGTGTTCTTCCGCGAAGAGGCCATTGTGGATCCGGAGCTGGGCCCTAAAGGTGCCTATGGCATTCCCTTGATTGGTCTGCGTTCCGTGGCTATTGACCCCACTTACGTGCCTTTGGGTACGCCTGTGTACTTGGCTACCTCGCAGCCTGCTTCTAACCAGCCTTTGCAGCGACTGGTTTTTGCTCAGGACACGGGCGCGGCGATTAAAGGTGCCGCACGTACCGACTTGTACTGGGGCACGGGCGATCAGGCTGGTGCGCAGGCAGGGCGCATGAAGCAGCAAGGTCAAATGTGGCTGTTGTGGCCACGTCAGGCAGGAGCACCGAGCGCACGATGAGCAAAGAACGAATTGTGGTGTGTGGCGGGGCCTTGGCCGGTATGGCCAGCGCTCTGGGTTTACGCAAGGCCGGGTTTGATGTCAGCATCTTGTCCCCCGCTTACAAGCCTATGGAACTGGCGGCGGGGCAGTATCACCCCCGTGTCTACGCCGTCTCGGTCGCCAGCCAGCGTTTTCTGACGCAGTTGGGTGCCTGGAACTTGATGTCGGCCCAGCGCATTTCGCCAGTGCAGGCCATGGAAGTACATGGTGATGGCGGCGGTTGCCTGAATCTGCATGCTTGGCAGGATGCGCAGGATTATCTGGCCTGGATCGTTGAGTCCGGACAGATGGAGCAGGCGCTGTATCAGGCCTTGCAAGTGTTCGGTGTGCCCTGGATTGAAGACCGTTTCGAGCGTCTGGAAGGCAATACCATCATCACCGCCGGACAGAAGCGCATCAGCGCCGATTTGTTTGTGGGGGCAGATGGTGCCCGTTCCGGCCTGCGGTCTGCGGCCGGCATTGAGCACCATGGTCGTGAGTATGGGGACGCCGGTTTGGTGGCCCACTTCAACGTGGAGCGCCCGCACCAGCAAGTCGCCTTGCAGTGGTTTACTGGCGATTCGATTCTGGCCTTGTTGCCTATGCCGGATGTGGATGGCAAACCGCAAGTCTCCATGGTCTGGTCCGTGCCGCAAGCGCAGGCCGACAAGGTGTTGGCCATGCCTTTAGAGGAGCAGGTGCAGTATCTGCAAAACAGCTTGTTCTCTTTATCCAATGGCCGTTTGGGGCAGTTAAGCTTGCGTAGCCCGGTACACGGTTTCCCGTTGACCTTTGAGCGTAGCGGCCTGGTGTCGCCCGGTGTGGCCTTGGTGGGTGATGCGGCGCATCGCGTCCATCCTTTGGCTGGCCAGGGTTTGAATCTGGGTCTGGGCGATATCGAAGCCCTGATCAAGGTCTTGTCCGAGCGTGGCCCGCATTATTCGGTCGGTGATATGCGTGTACTCAATCGCTACAAGCGCGCTCGCGCTGAACCGATTGCGGCCATGCGGGCAGCCACCGATGGCTTGTATCGTCTGTTTGCGGCACCGGGAGCACCGGCTTCCATGCTGCGCAATGCCGGTATGCAAGTGGTGGACCGCCTGCCCTGGGTGAAACGCCGCCTGATTGCGCATGCTGCCGGCGTCAGCCCCGGCGCGCTCTTGTTCTAAGGCCGCTAGGGTCTTGTCGATTAGCAAAGGAAGTACGTCATGATGTTGCACCTTCGTTCTGTATTGGCTCTGGCGTTTTTGTCGCTGTGCAGCCTGGCTCAGGCCACCAGCCCCGCCAAAGTAGACACACGTTTCGAGACTACCCGCCAGGCCTTTGAAGCCGCTTTCCCCGGCGTGACGGTCGATGGTATTCGCGCTACACCATTTCCCAATTTGCTGGAAGTGGAAGTGGGCGGCACCTTGCTCTACACCGACCCGCAGGCCAGCTTTGTGATGCAGGGTTCTTTGCTGGATAGCAAAACTCGTGTTGATCTGACCGAGCAGCGCATGCAGGAACTCAATCGTGTGTCGCTGAATGACTTGCCGCTGGATAAGGCCATCAAGCTGGTAAAAGGCGACGGTAGCCGTCAAATGGTGGTTTTTGAAGATCCCAATTGCGGCTATTGCAAACGTCTGCATACAACTTTGCAGGAGATCGACAATGTTACGGTTTATAGCCTGATGTTTCCCATCCTGGGACCGGACAGCCGCCGCAAAGCCGAGGACATCTGGTGCGCCCAAAACCCCGCTAAAACCTTGAGTGATTGGATGGGGGGCGGAGCGCGACCCGAGAAAGCCTCGTGTGAGCATCCATTGGATCAGTTATTGGCAGTAGGACAAAAACTGCGCGTTCAAGGCACCCCGGCCATTTACTTTGCTGATGGCAGCCGCGCTGATGGCTGGCTGCCTGCTGCCCAGTTGCAGTCTCGCCTGGACGCTGCCGCCCAGTAAGTATTCTGGCTGGTCTTGAGCTAGAACAACCCGCTTTCGAGCGGGTTTTTTATGTCCCATCGTTATGGAAACTATAATTATTTGTGGGGCATGATTTTAAAAGAGCAGCGATTAGAAAATAATCCCGAGATGGTTCAGGCGGTAAGGCGGACGTTATTTTGAAGACAAAAAATTTCAAACGCCACATTTGACCATTCTTTACTTTGTGCTCCGTATTCTAGAAGTGATAATTCTAACTATTGATAAAAATAGTATTGTCGGCCCTCGCCGGGAACGTCGTGGGACTGACAATAATTAAATAGTAGGCGCTTATGGAACATGCACGCTGCGTGTTGATTGTTTTGGAAGAAGGCGAAGGCTTGCACTACTGGCTGGAGCAACTGCGGGTTTTCGGTACCAAGACAAGCGTTGTCAGATCCCTGGAGAAGGTAGCCGAGGCGCGTCTGAGCCAGGCCGATCTGTTGCTGTTTCCTGTTGAGACGGGCTACGTGCCTTTGATGGTGGCCAAATTGCGCAATGACTTTGGCTCGCTGGGTATTGTGGCCGTTCAGTCCGGCCTGTCTGCCAGTGCTCGTGTGCAGTTGCTGCTGACGGGCGCTGATGCGTGTCTGGCTATGGATGTGCAAGTTCCCGAGCTGATGGCCTGGTGCCATGCCGTGCGCCGCCGTAATGTTTATGCCGCCGTGGGTGCCACCCAGGCGATGGAAGAGGTTCAGGATCAGAGTGGCCAGCAGGAATGGATCTTGCGCGATAAAGGCTGGACTCTGGTGGCTCCCAATGGGGTGGGACTGGAACTGACGCATAGCGAACGTCAATTGATGGACGCATTCATCCGCCATGCGGATGCCCGTTTCAGCCGTGAAGACCTGATGCGTGACAAAGGCTTGGCTGCCAGTGACAGCCGTGCAGTGGATTCCCTGATCAGCCGTTTGCGCCGCAAGGCCAGTCAGGCAGGGGTGGCCTTGCCGATCAAGTCGGTGCACGGCTGGGGCTACACCTTTACGGGCAAGTTGATCGCCCAGCAAGAGCCGCAAGATACTGAAATCATGGAGTTTTACGCCCAGCGCGACGAGCAGGAAGCATCCCAGCCCACGCCGCTGGAACTCTTGCGTGCGCTGGAAACTCTGGATGTGCTTGATCCCCAGGCCAGCGAAGCGCTGTCTTTCTCTTATCAGTTGCGCGTGGCGACCAGTACGGGCCAATACAGTGGTGTGGACGCCCAGGTGTTCTGGACCTCGCCCACAGGCTTGCGTCTGTCATCGGATCTGGTGTTGCGCCATATGCCTGACGCCATTCACCGTCAGGCTTTGTGCGAATGGATGCTGCGCACCCTGATGGCTGACGTGCGTCGCTGGTGGCAGGAGTACTCGCTGCGTGCCAGCCATATTGGCCTGAAGTTGCCCATCGATATGCTGCTGCCTATCTATAAGCGCATGCCCAGCATGTTGCGTCAGTTCGAGTTGCAGCCTTGCTGTGTAGAACTGGACTTGTTCAGCGACGAGGAATTGGAAGAAACACCAGAACTGATCCAGGCTTTGCAGTTTCTGAAAGAACAGGACATTCAGGTCTGGCTGACCAGCCCCGATATTGAGAACAACAAGCTCAACCGTTTGCGTGGCTGGCCAATTAGCGGCGTCAAACTGGAAGCCGAGGTTATTCAACGCGCCTGCCGTGAACCGACGTTCAAGGCATTGCTGGAAACCGCGTGCCATTTACTGAGCGAGCAGGGCTTTGAGCTGGTTATCAAAGGTGTCGATAACCTGGAACAGCGCGATCTTGCCTTGAATCTGGAGCTGGGTCATTACCAGGGGCGTCTGACCTCGGAATTGATGTCTGAAGATGGCTTCTTGCTGACTCTGGCCAGCAGCGAACCCTCTTTTGGCCAAGGCCATGAAGCTTCCCGACGCTTGAGTGGTAGTGTTTTATAAGCCGCCTTAGCATCCAATTATCTCGATATGTAACTTTAATTAAGTATTTCAAGCCCGAGGCCGTTACCCAGCTTGTTCGATGGGGCCTCCATGTAGGCCGACCGTGGTGACACGGTCGGTTTTTGCGTACCTGGGACCTGTCTTTTCAGCGTTGCTCGGGGAATATGATGCGTTTGGGCTTGAAACAGAAGTTGTGGTTGCCATTGATCTTGTGCTTGATGGCGTTGGTGGCGGTTTTTGCGTTTGTGAACTATCAGCTCTATCAGGCACAGATGGAGGAGCGAAAAAGTAGTTTGCAGCACATCGTCAATATTGCAGCAAACATTACGCAGGACTATCAGCAACTGGTCAGCAAAGGCGTTCTGAGCAAGGAAGAGGCGCAAAAGCAGGCGCTGCAACGCATCGCTAGTATCCGTTTTGGGCAGGAAGGTTATGTGTCGGTGTTATCGACCGATGTGGTGTCCATCATGAATCCCAGTCGACCGGAGCTGGACGGCCAGGACGTCAGTGCCGTGGTCGATAGCAACGGCGTGCACCCTTTTGCCGAGATGAGCCGCATCGGCCGCAATGGTGGCGAAGGTTTTCTGGAGTATCACTGGCCCAAACTTAGCGACAAGAGCAATGCCCCCAAACTGGCCTTTGGCAAAGGGGTGACGCAGTGGGATTGGGTGCTGACCTCGGGCGTATATATCGACAATATTCAGGCGCGCTTCCTGAGCAATCTGCTCAGCTCGTCAATCGTGTTTGTTCTGATCGTGCTGCTGGTATCAGCGGTTACTGTGTTTCTGGCGCGCCAGATCTTTGCCGAGCTGGGGGCTGAGCCCAAAATTTTGCATGAAGCGGCCCAAGCCATTGCCAATGGCGATTTGCGTGTGACTCATTCCCTACGCTCGATTCCGGACAATAGCGTGATGGCCTCCATCGAGCAGATGCGCCTGAAGCTGAACGAGGTGATGCGCACGCTGCAACACAGCAGTGGTGTGATTGCGGACGATACCTCGCAACTGTCTGTGGGCAATCTGGAGCTGTCCAGTCGCACGACTCAGCAGGCCGCGGCCTTGCAGGAAACAGCATCGGCCATGGAAGAGATGACGGGCACCGTTCGCATGAGCGAAGAAAACGCCATGCGTGCCGAGGAAGTTTCCAGCCAGGTGCAGAAAACTGCCCAGCATGGTGGTCAGATGGTTAGTGAACTGGTGGACCGCATGGGCGCGATTCGCGCTACCAGTGGCAAGGTGGCGGACATCACCACGGTGATTAACTCGATTGCCTTCCAGACCAATATTCTGGCCTTGAACGCGGCTGTGGAAGCGGCGCGAGCCGGTGAGCAAGGTCGAGGCTTTGCGGTGGTGGCGGGTGAGGTACGTGCTCTGGCGCAGCGCACGACGGCGTCAGCCCAGGAGATTGCTCAATTGGTGGAAGCGTCCTCCAATAGCACCCGCGAAGGCGTGCAGCTGATGGGGCAGGTCGGTGAGGTCATTGATGAGATGGTCACCGGCAGTTCGCAAGTGATGACGATTGTGCACGAGATTGCGGCTTCTACTCGCGAGCAAACCATTGGTATCGAGCAAATCAACGTGGCGGTGGGGCAGTTAGATTCGGCCACTCAGCAAAACGCGGAAATGGTGAACCAGGTGGCGCACACCTCCAGCGAGTTGCAGGAGCAGGTGCAAGAGCTGGATCGTTTGATTCAGGCCTTCCGTCTGGGGTGATAAATGGCGCCGCCTCGCGCCAGCCAAGGGGTGCGCTGATTATTTTTGATCGTATACTGCTTCTTGGTACTGGGCTTGTCCTGCGGCAAACCGGCATTTAGGAGGATGTATGTTGCGCGCACCTGTTGTTGCTGTATTGATGGTGGGAATGGTTGGGTCGGCTTGGGCGGCTACGCTGCCTTCGGCTCAAGGTGAGGTTCAGGCGCACGAACATCATGAACGAATACTGAGCTTGCAGCAAAATGAGCTGGTGCAAGGCAGTTGGCAGCACAGTGGTGATGTGGCGCTGGAATTGTTCGGCCCGGATGGCAAGGCGATTCGTCATTGGGCAGATGCACCGGAACGGGGTGGCCCTTTTGGCTTTATTGCCAGCACGGCGGGCGAGTATCGTTTGCGTGTGCAAGGGCAGGGCGAGTATCAGTGGCAGGTTAAATCGGTTACGGCTCCCCAGGCGCCGGCTCAGGCCGAGCCTTTGCAAGGCGATGTGATCCGTCAGTGGAGCATGCGCTTGCGCGCGGGCGAGCCGTCTCGCGGTTTCTGGGACTATGTGCAGCGTGTAGGTTCGCCTTTGGTGGAGCGCTACAGCACTACGCATGATCGCGTCACGTTTGTCTGGCGCGGTGCTCAGAACGAGGTGCGTCTGCATGGCGGGCCTTTCTCGTATACCGATCGCATGCATCGTTTGGGTGAGTCGGATATCTGGTACATCACCTACGATTTGCCGCGTGATGCCCGCTTTGCCTATCGCATGGCGCCGGATGTGCCTTATGTGGGCCAGAACCTGGCGCGTGAAGTGCTGCGGGCGGCGTTGCAGCGCGATCCTCATAACGCCAAAGCTTTGCCGGAAAACAGCAAGGATCTGTTTGATGGTGAGTCTGTCTTGCGTTTGACGCAGGCACCTGCCGAGGTGGTGAGCCTGGAGCCGCAGCAGTTGGGGCAGGGGCAATGGCGTACGGAGCGCTTGCCCAGCGAGGCTTTGGGTGTGGAACGGCAGGTGCAGATTTATCAGCCTGCGGGCACTCGGGCTCAGGAAATTGATCACACCTTGATTTTGTTCGATGGTCGGGACTATCGGGATTTGGCGCGCGCGCCGGCCATGCTGGATACTTTGATTGCGCAGGGGCGCGTGGAGCCTATGTGGCTGGTCCTGGTGGACAATCCGGGCATGGCGGAACGGGCTCGTGAGTTGCCGCCTAATGAGGCTTATATCAAGTTTCTGGATAAGGAATTGATGCCTTGGCTCAAGGCCCAAGGGGTGCAGTCGACAGCGGACAAGACGGCGATTGGCGGCTCCAGCTACGGTGGTTTGGCTGCCATGAATGCCGCCTGGCGTTTGCCGCAGCTGTTTGGCAATGTTCTGAGCATGTCGGGGTCGTTCTGGTGGGCTCCGACGGGTGATGCTCGTGGGCAGTGGCTGACGCGGCAGATGGCGGACTCAGAAGCTGTGCCAGTGAAGATTTATATGAGCGCCGGGGTGTTTGAGTCTTCAGGCTCCAGCCGGGATGTCAGCCTGGTGCAGGCGAATCGTCATCTGGATGATGTGCTGCGGGCGCGGGGGTATGACGTGCGTTACGTGGAAAGTGCGACGGCACATGATTTTGTGGCGTGGCGGGATGCTTTGGCTTTGGGTTTGGAGCATTTGTTCGGGATTGAGCAGGTTGAGGCTCCGGTCGAGAACAAGAAGTAGCTGGACTTAAGTTGTGAGGGACGGGCTATAGGCGGGCTCAGGAGGCTGGACCGGGGGGCTGTTCGGATCGGGGCAGGCTCCGGCGGGGCTGAGCGCTTGCTGGTGCTGCGCACCAGTGCCCTTGGCATAAGATTGCTACGGGCGGGGCCTGAACTCGCCGGGTACTTGGTCCCCCGGACCAAGTACAAACGTCCGGCTCAAACAGCAGGCCCCTTGCATCCCTACGCAATCTGATGCCCGCGGCAAGCACTCTGATCCGCCCCGCCGGAGCCTGCTCCGACCCGAACAGCATGGTGGCAGTGCTCTTGAGTGGGCCTGCTTTCAACGGTTGTTGGCGGGGGCGGTTGGCACGCTGGAGCTGCTCGATCTAGTTCACAGACTCGACGGAATTAAGAGGTAGCTGATAGGAGGCTACCTGCACTGAGCAGGTCTAATCTGATGCTGACCTGACCTGACCTGACCTGACCTGACCTGACCTGACCTGATTCGATCCGATTTGACCTGACTGAGTCTGTCTTCATTGAGCCGCATTTACGATGTTTCGGTTCGTTCGTATTCTTCCTTGACTTGGCAATAGGTGGTCAGTCCTTATCGGCACTGTCACTAGTAGGGATGTTCGTATGCTTTTGTCCGGCCTCGTTCCGATGGGCAATAAAAAAGGGCGGAGATTCCGCCCTTTTTTGCGTCTGGCTGTTTAGCCTTGGTCCAGTGTGGCACCGCCGTCCACGCGCAAGTCGGACAGGGTGATGTGGCTGGCGCGGTCCGAGAGCAGGAACAGGACGGCTTCGGCGATTTCTTCGGGGGTGGCGATTTTTTGCAGGGGGATGCCCAGGCGGTAGTTTTCGCCGGAGCCCGCGATGACGGTTTCGCGCGAGCTGCCTTGTGCCCACATGGCTTGTTGCATGGGGGTGTCGGTGGAGCCGGGGGAGATGATGTTCACCCGGATGCCGTGGGGGGCCAGTTCCAGGCCCAGGCAGCGGCTCAGTTGGGTGACGGCGGCTTTGGAGGCGGCGTAGGCTCCCATGGCGATGCGTGGTGTGGCGGCGGAGTTGGAGCTGACGTTGACGATGGCGCCTTGCTTGCGCTCGATCATGCCTTTGGCCACGTTGCGGCAGACGTTGAAGACGCCGGTGGTGTTGATGGCAAAGGTGCGATCCCATTGTTCGTTGCTCAGCTCGGTGATGCGGCCCATTTGCAGGACGCCCGCGACACAGGCCAAACGATGAATAGGACCCAGTTTTTCCTGCCCTTGGGCCAGCGCTGCATCAACGGCATCGGCTTGGCTGATGTCGACCAGGTGGCAGGAAACCCGATCACTGTATTCGGATTGACTCAGTTGGGTCAGTCCTTCTACATCCAGGTCCAGAGCGATGACGCTGGCGCCTCGTTCCAGCAGTAGTTGGGTGACGGCAGCGCCAATGCCACGGGCCGCGCCCGTGACGGCTACGCATTCACCTGCAAATTCTTGTGTGCTCATGTGTGCTTCCTGTTTAGCTCTGCAGGCTGTCCTGGATTTCGGCGCAGGTCAGGCTGACGCCGCAGCGTTGCGAGACGTGGCGGATCGCCATGTGGTGTTCTTCCAGCGAGAAGTCGGCAACGCCGTCGATGGCCAGGAAGGGCTGCACGTCTTGCATGAAGGCTTCCAGGGCGGTGGTCATGCAGCCGATGTGGGCGTAAACGCCGGTGATGATCAGCTGGTCGCGGCCCAGCTTGCGTAGTTGCTCACGCAGGTCGGAGCGCTGGAAGGCGCTGTAGCGCCACTTGGTCAGCATGATGTCGTTTTCGGCCGGTGTCAGCTCGGGCACGACGGCTTGCTGGCTGTGAAATTCGCTGGCGGTCAGGCCGGGGCCCCAGAAGTCGTTCAGCAAGGCCCGGTCTTTCTCGGGTTGTTCGGTAGGCTGGGCGGTGTAGAACACGGGTATTCCCAGCTTGTGGCAAACCTCGCGCAGGGCGGCAATGCGTTCGATCAACATGGGGATAGGAGCCTGGCTCATATCGTATTTCTGCAGAAAGTAGGTCTGCATATCGTGTATGAGCAGGGCGGCACGATTGGCCTGTGGGCGCCAATTGACGCGGTTGGCTACGGAGGTTTGAGGCAGTTCGTAGCTGGGCAAGGCGTGAATGGTCATGAATCGTGTCTCCTTTAGATTGTTATGTTCTGGGCCAGACCCAATGAGTTGATCAGGGTCATGAGTTTATTGCCGGTTTCCTGGCGTTCCAGGGCAGGGACGGAGCCGTCCACAATGCCGGCGCCAGCCGATAAGGTCAGCCCTTGCTGGGTGTAATGGCCGCAACGAATGGCGACTGCCCATTCGCCGTTGCCTTCGTGGTCGTTCCAGCCTATGGCGCCTGCAAAGTAGCCGCGATCAAAGACTTCAGTGGCCTCGATGGCCTGCATGGCGGGCTGGGTGGGCAGGCCGCAAACGGCCGGCGTGGGGTGCATGGCCAGTGCCAGCTCCAAAGAGGTGACGGACGGGTCACGCAAACGGCCGCTGATACGGGTGGACAGGTGCCACAGGTTGGCGGTGCTGGTCAGGCTGGGGCCATCAGGCACGTCCAGGGAGTCGCAGAACTGGGACAGGATACGCACCACGTCTTCAATGACGTAGGCGTGCTCGCGCAGGTCTTTGCTGGAGGCCATCAAGCTGTCGGCGCTGGCCTGGTCGCGCTGTGGGTCGGCAAAGCGGGGGGCGGTGCCTGCCAGCGGGTTGACGGTAACCAGATCGCCCTGGCGACGCACCAGCAACTCGGGGCTGGCCCCAAAAAACAGATCCGGGTCTTGAGCCTTGCCGCCCGGCAAGGGCAGGGCGTAGGTGTAACCGGCAGGATTGCTGTGGAGCATATTGCTCAACACAGTCTGACGGTCCAGGGCTTCGTTCAGGGTGATGGTGACAGTGCGGGCCATCACGGTTTTGGCAATGTTCTGTTCGCGCATCGTGGCCAGGATGCGGCTGACGCTGTCTTCGTAGCCTTCGCCATCAGGCAGCAGGCTTTGGCTGGCAATGCTGTTGTTGGATTTGGCCAACGGCGGGCGCTGTACCGGGCGCAGCAGGACGGGATCGCGCTGATATTCTTTGGGAACGCGCAGGTAAGCCTGGCGAGTCGGGTTAAAAGGGATCACTCCCATCAACAGGGGGGCGTCCAGACCTTGCTGAGCGGCTTGCGCCAGCAAGGCTTGGGCATCAGAGAGCAGTTGCCCTTGGGCATTGTTGGTATGCCGCTCCAGTGCCGTGCCGTGGGCCATCAAACTGACGGTGGGAGAGGCAAATACGCTGCTGTCGGCCTGGTAATGACCTAACCATTCTTCAATGGTGGCATGGCGGACTTGGTCGGCTATACGGCTATTCATAGGAGTCCTTTTTGGGGCAAGGGTTTTGCCTTGGCGCCCCTTTTCATGGAAGGGGCGCATCGGGCGGTTTACTTCAGGTGCAGGCGTGTGATGCGGTCAGCCGTCTGGTCATCCTTACCTTTGGATTTGTTGACCAGATAGGCATTGCCTTCGCCATCCAGGGAGACGTGGTTGGGGAAGCTGCCACCGTCCAGGTTGGCAACGATTTCACCCTTACCGTTCACGGCCGTCACGGTGCCCGCACCGCGGGAGGCCACGTAAGCCAGGGATGTCTTGGGATCGAAGACCACGTTCAGGGCACCGGCACCGATCTTGATGTCGTGCTGAACGGCACCGTCTTTGGCATTGATGATCAGCAGGTTGTCGCTGCCTTGGGCAGCGACATAGACCTGGTCATTCTTGCTGTCTACCGACACACCAGCCAGACCACGTGCACCGGGCACGGGGAATACGGTTTGAGCATTGCCGTTTTTCAGGTCAATAATGATCAGCTCGTTGGTGCTGGCGCTGACGGTGTACAGACGGTCTTTTTCAGCGTCCAGAATCAGGCTCATGCTGCCGGGCTTGTTGCGGGTCTTCGATTGCAGCTCGATCGGGTCCAGCTGAGTCAGCTTCTTGGTGTCGAATACAGCTATGGTGTTGGCGCCGGGCGAGGACACGTAGGCACGGTCTGTTTTCTCGTCTACAACCACGTCGCGTGGGTGGCTGACGACGCCGTCTTCAAACTGTTTGACCAGTTTCAGGTCTTTCTGGCTGTAGACAGCAATGGAGCTGCTGCGGGTGTTGGTGACCCAGACATTGCCTTGCTTGTCGTCCACGTCCACACCGTAAACGGCTTGAACCTGACCATCGTCACGGCCTTTTTGGGCGGCAGGTGTCACGCTGGCCTCAACCGCCAGGGTCTTGGGGTTCACTTTGACCAATTGCGACTGCTTGACGGGTGGGCGGCCTACGGCGGAAGTCACGAACAGCACTTTGTTCTTGGGGCTGTAGGCGCTTTGGTACAAGCCGGGCACCAAGTGCTGGGATTGCAGTTCGAATTTGTCCTGACCGCTCAGCTCAACTTTTGGGGACACCTTCAGATTGAAGATGTCGGCCGTCGAGGGCTTGCTGACTTGCATGACGACAGGGTGCACGCCCACAGCGGCGTCAGCGGGGATGGCGATCTTGGTGCTCAGATTGCCTTCTTTGTCGGCAACCAGGGCTTGAGGGGTCAGGGTGTGACCGTTTTGCAGCAGGATCACTTCCTGGCCGGGGGTGAAACCACGGCCAGCCAGTTGGGCTTCGGAGCCTGCATAGACCACGCCAGCAGCATTCAGGGAACCGCGAAAGTCAGCATCAGGCTGGTCAAAAGCGGGGGCTGCAAAGGCATTGGCCAGGGACAGGGACAGTACGGCTGCGCTCAGGCCGGCCTTGCGCAGCAATGCGGCAGGGGTACGGCGAATGCAATTGACATTGATTAGCATCTTTTAATCCTAAATAAAGGTTCGGTCGACAAGACGGTCCATGTAGGAGATCTTTCTACAGGCGTGCAGCAGGCGTGGGTAGAACAAAATCGAGATGTCAGGCATTGGGTGGGCCATCCTGTTTGCTGGCCGAACGCAGGCCTTGGTTGAACACGCCGAAACCGCAAGCGACAGCGGCACAGGCCAAACCACCCACGGCCACGGCGACTGCCGGGCCCAGCAGACGGGACAGATAACCCATTTGCATATTGCCCAGGGCCTGGCCCAGGGAATATTGCGTCATCCACAAGCTGGAGACACGGCCCAACAGGTAATCGGGGGTGTGGTGCTGAACCAGCGCCATACGCATGATTTTGGAGATGGTGTCGGCAGCACCCATGATGGCCAGGCAAACCAGTGCCCACCACAGGGTCGCTTGCAGGGACAGGGCCGCTACCGCCAGGCCCCAGATCAGTACGGCAATCACAATGGCAGCACCTGGGCGGGATACCTGACGGCACCAGCCACTGGACAGGGCGGCCAGCGTGGCACCCACAGCCGGAGCGGCATACAGATAGCCGGTGGCGGTGGCGCCCATTTTCAGAATGGTGTCGCCCCACTCGGGCATCAGGGCCAAAGGCGTGGCCAGAATCAGGGCAGCCAGATCAATCAGCAACAGGGCGCGCAGCAAGGGGTGGCTGGCCACAAAACCAAGGCCATCACGCAGGGATTGGAAGGCGTTTTTCTGGGGTTGCTTGCCCGCTTGCGGAGGCAAGGGCGGCAGAGCACGCAAGAGTAAAGGGGTGACGATGACACCGCACAGGACAATCACGTAGCAGAAAATCAGACCAGGACCGGAGATCAGTACGCCTGCCAAGGCGGGGCCGATAATGCCGCCCAACTGCATGGCCAGACCGGACAGGGCGGCCGCCGCGGCCAGCTTGTCTCGACCGACCAGTGCCGGGGTAGCGGACATCATGGCCGGGACGCTGATCCCGCCTGCCGCACCACCAATGGCAGCGGCCACATAGATCAACCAGACCTGCGGGTTGGGCAGCAGCGTATTGAGCAGGAACAGCACCACGCTGATGATGTAGACACTGCGCGACCAGACCATCAGGCTGCGCCTGTCCATGCGGTCCGACAAGACACCGCCGGCAATCAGTGCCAGCACCATGGGGGTGGCCATGGATACGTTCAGGAAAGCAACGGCCACACTGGATTTGGTCAGCTCATAAAGCTGCACGCTGGCAGCCACCATCAACATGCCGGTGACCAGCACCGTGGCGGCCCGAGCGAAGTAGGCAAAGCGGAATGCTCGACTTTCGATTAGTGGCGAGATATCCAGAAAGAAACGTCTTACAGACATGGCTTATACATCGAGTTCAGGTTGGGCTTGTGCCTGTTCGGCAAAAGCCATGGCCGAGTCCATCAGCGGGGCCATGATGGCCACGGCTTCAGTACCGGTCAAATGCGCGTGCAAGGAGGCAATGTCATGCACGTCCAGTTGCCCTGCATAGGGCTTCCACAAATCGGGATGCAATTGTGTGCCGGCGTGATCCAGCGCTGCGCGGAAGTAAAGCATGGGGCCGTCATAGACGTGATGCTCGTACAGGCGCACCAGGCGGTTATTGTTTTCCACCACCTGAAATACGCTGTCCAGACGCGTGTCGGGCAACTCGGCCAGCGGGTGACCGCTGCGCTTGAGGAAGTCCACCACACCCTGACGGGTCAGGGAAACGTCGGGCAAGCTATCTGGGTCGTGGCCCGCAATATGCAGCAGCGCCTTGTAGATGGCATTGGGCTCGGGGGCCGGTTCGTTACGCCACGCGTCGCTGGGATAGGCGTCCAGCAAGGACAACATGCCTACCAGTTGACCGCGACGACGCAGCTCCACGGCCATGGCCTGAGCAATAATGCCGCCCACGGACCAGCCTGCCAGATGGTAGGGGCCTTGTGCTTGAACTTGCTCGATACGATCCACATACACCTTGGCCATGGCATCCAGGCTGCCATCCAGACCCAGCGAGGCGTCAGACAGCACACTGGCTTGCAAGCCATAAACAGCGCGGCCGGCAGGCAGGTGACGTGCCAGTGCCCCATAGCACCAGGACAAACCACCGGCCGGGTGAACCACAAACAGCGCGGGCTGGTCGTTCAGCCCCGGACGCAAGGCGATGATGGGACCAAAACCATCGGCTGCTGCGCTGCCAGACTGATCCAGATGTTTTGCCAGACGGGCAATAGTGGGGTATTCAAAAATAGTGCCAATTGATACGGCCTGACCGCGTGCTTCGCGCAGTATCAAGGCCAGTTTGGCAGCCAGCAGCGAGTGTCCGCCCAGGGCGAAGAAGTCGTCGTCGGCGTAAAACGCTTCGCTGCTTTCCAGCACGGTGGCGAAAGCGGCGGCGATTTGGTGCTGAGTGGCACCGTCCAGCGGCAAACCTGCCGAGCGGGCCTGCAAGGCAGGGACGGGCAGCGCCTTGCGGTCCAGCTTGCCATTGGCTGTCACCGGCAGGGCATCCAGGCTGATCCAGGCGCTGGGCACCATGTAGGACGGCAAGTGCTCGCCTACATAAGCGGCCAGCGTGTTGTCCGTGCACTGGCTGCCTGCTTGCGGTACCCAGTAAGCCACAATCGCCATTTGACCGGGTATGTCTTCACGGGCAATCACGGCTACGTGGGCTACATCGGGATGACGCGCCAGCAAGGCTTCAATTTCACCCAGCTCGATACGTTGACCGCGCAGTTTGATCTGGTGATCGGAGCGGCCCAGGAAAATAACCGCGCCATCTTCACGCCAGCGGGCCACATCGCCGGTGGCGTACATGCGGTCGCCATGCAGGGCGTAAGGGTCGGGCACAAAGCGTTCTTCAGTCAGGTCCGGGCGGCCCCAGTAGCCTTGCGCCAACTGTCGGCCAGCCAGGTAAAGATGACCGGCCACGCCGGGCGGTACAGGTTGTAACTGCTCGTCCAGAATGTACAGGGCGGTGTTCCATACGGGGAAACCGATGGGCACAGGCTGGGATTGGTCATCCCGCGACGCAGGCCAGTAGGACACGTCCACGGCAGCTTCGGTTGGGCCGTACAGATTGTGCAGCTCGGCGTTCAGCAAAGAATGGAAGCGGTCGCGGGTAGCGGCCGACAGTTCTTCACCACTGCAAAACACCAGACGCGGAGCCAGTCCACGAGCGGCAGGCTCATCCAGGAAGGCGCTGAGCATGGAGGGCACAAAGTGCAGCACTGTGATGCTTTGTTCGCGCATCAGACGGGCAATATGAGCCGGATCGCGGTGCGCTTGTGGTGGGGCGACGACCAAGGTTGCACCTGACAGGAAGGGCAGGAAGAACTCCCACACCGACACGTCAAACGTGGCCGGGGTTTTCTGCAAAATTCGATCACCGGCACCAATGCTGTAGTGCGTCTGCATCCATACCAGACGATTGACGATGGCGTCGTGGTTAACCAGCACGCCTTTGGGTGTGCCGGTAGAGCCGGAGGTGTAGATCAGGTAGGAAGGATCGTGCGGACCGGCGGCGGCCCAGTCTGGCGCAGTGCAGGTTTGTTCAGGCTGCGGGACCAGCAAAGAGGCATTGAGCGTGCAACCGGGCTGGCCGACCAGCAGTCGCGGTTGAGCGGCCTGCAAGATGGTGTTCAGGCGATCGGCAGGCTGGTCCAGATCCAGCGGCAAGTAGGCAGCACCAGCACGGTGAATAGCCAGCAAGGACAGCACCAGCTCCAGCGAACGAGGCAGGGCCACGGCGACAATATCGCCGGTCTGCACACCGGCCAGACGCAGTTGCGCGGCCAGATTGGCGGTTTGTTCGTTGATCTGGGCGTAGCTGAGCTTCTTGCCCTCAAATTCCAGGCCACTTTGTTCCGGGTGAGCCTGCAACTGGGCGTGGATCAGTGCCCACAGCGTTGTTTCAGGAACCGGGTGAGCGGTCTGGTTGACGGTCTCAATCCAGTGGTGGTGTTCGGCATCCGTCAAGGTCGGCACGGCAGACAGGGTTTCAGCCTGTAAAGCGCGCAGCAGGAACTGCTCCAGACGGACCAGATGGGTTTGAATCTGCTCGTCGGTGTACAGACGCGGGTTGGCTTCCACTTCCAGACGCAAGCCACTGGCATCGGGTTGGGCGCGGAAGGTGAAGTTCAAGTCTTCCACGGGGCCAGCGCACAGCACGGTCTGGCTGGCGGTCAGGCCCGCTTGTTCGTAGGGTGCATCGAACGGCAGCACGTTGATGATGGGGCCGTGCAGGCGACGCATGCCACCCAGCAAACCCAGATCACGGCGCAGTTGTTCACTACGGTAGCGGCCATGACGACGTGCCTGACGCAGAGCCTTGGAAACTTGGATCAGGTACTGATTCAACGGCTGGGATTCGTCGATCTGCAAACGCAGCGGTGCCACGTTCATGACGGTGGAGACGATACGGGCACTGATATGGCCCAGACGGCCCATCCAGGGCACGCCCACCGTGCATTCGTCCTGGCGGGTGTGACGGCGCACATAGGCGGCGGTCAGGCCCGTCAGGATGTCTGGCCAGCTGATGTCGCTGCTTTGTGCCAATGCTTGCAGGCTGGCTGTCAGTTCGGGCTTGACGGCGCTGCGTGCCAGCAGGAAATGATGATCGCTCAAAGCCTGGGATTCGCTCAGGCTTTGGGCGGGTTCTGCATCGCTTAATGTGTCCAGCCAGAACTGTCTGTCCTTGCTGCGGCGCTCGCTATTCCGATAGCTTTGATCGTCATCCTGCAAAAGGGTGAACGATTCCAGCTTATGCCCATGATCTTCACGGCCACTTAGCAGCGCCTTGTAGAGTTTGACCACTCGCGTCTCGATCAGCGCCATGCCATAGCCGTCAGCGGCCAGGTGATGGATACGCTGATACCAAAGATGGTGCTTGGGCCCCAGTACAAACAGGATGTGTCGTGCCAGTGGCGCAACGGTTGGGTCCAGCGGTGTGCGCAGGTCTGCCATCAGCTGGGCTTGGGCTTGTTCGGCCCCGTCTGCGTGGGCAGACAGGTCCACAATTTCCAGTTGAATGGGCTCTTGCGGGCGCAGGTACTGGGCCGGGCCGTCGGGCGTGTCCACCATGCGCAAGGTCAAGGCATCGGCTTCGGTCAGCGTCAGATTGATGGCTTGCGCAAACAGCGCGGTGTCCAGCGCCGAATGGATATGCGTGCAGTGCCCGGTATTGAAAATCGGGTTGAGCGGGTCCAAACGCTGGGCGTACCACAGACCTTCTTGTGCTTCGGTCAGGGGGCGCAATGGCAGTTCGGAAGGGGAGCTAAACATAAGCGTGTTGCAGTAAGAAAATCAACGGCCGTTCTGTTGGGCGCGTTCGATCAGGGACCACCACTGGCCCAAGGTGACCACCGAGGCCATCTCGGAAAACTCGATAGGAGCGCCAGCTTCGCGCCAGCGGGTGGCCAGGGTCATGACGCGCATGGAGTCCAGACCCAGGTCGATCAGATTGTCATCATCCAGAATGTCCTGGGGGTCTTCATGCAGCATGGCGGCAATATCTGCGCGCATGCGTTCCAGGGTAAGTGCAGTACTCATGATTGTTCTTGCGTTGTGTTTTCGAGTTGTTCGCGCAGTTGGGCGCGCAATTCCTTGCGGCTGATCTTCAGGGCCGCAGTTTCCATGAAACGGTCCACAAACACGATTTGATCCGGCACTTTGAAGTCGGCCAGACCGCGGCTGCGTATCCATTTCTTCAGTTCAATCGCGCGGGGCTTGTCATCCTTGGGGATGATGAAAGCGCAGCTGCGCTCACCCAGAAACTCGTCGGGCACCGATACCACGGCAGCATCAAAGACCTGCGGGTGAGCCAGCAGATGATCTTCAATTTCCTCGGCGGAGATTTTCTCGCCAGCGCGGTTGATGTGGTCAGTGGCACGGCCCTGAACCATCAAGTAGCCTTCGGGCGTCATGCGCACCACGTCGCCTGTGCGATAGAAGCCGTCCTCGGTAAAGGAGCGGGCATTGGCCGCGGGGTTGTTGTGGTAGGCACGGATCGTGTAAGGGCCCCGTGTCAGCAGATAGCCGGTTTCTCCAGGGGCGACCGGATTGCCGTTGTCATCCACGATCAGGATTTCATCGTCCGGGCTGATGGGACGGCCCTGCGTGTTGATGATGGTGTCCTCGGGATCGTCCAGGCGGGTGTAGTTCACCAGACCTTCGGCCATGCCGAACACCTGCTGCAAGGTCACACCCAGAGTGGGACGTACACGCTTGGCCGCTTCGGCGTTCAATTTGGCACCACCCACCTGGATTACTTTCAACGAATCCAGCTTGGCATCGGTCTTGGTGGCTGCATCCATCCACAGCATCAGCAGGGGGGGAACCAGACTGGTGTCGGTTACGCCTTCGCGCTCGATCAGCTCAAAGCAAACGTCCGGGCTGGGGGCGGGGCTCAGCACCACTTTGGCTCCGGCGTACAGAGCACCCAGAAAACCGGGCGAACTCATGGGAAAGTTGTGGGCAATGGGCAAAGCGCCCAGAAACACACTGTTCTCGTCCAGTCCGGCAATCTTAGCGCTCTCGCGCAAGGTGTAGATGTAGTCGTCGTGCGTGCGGGGGATCAGCTTGGACAAGCCGGTGCTGCCCCCCGAGATTTGCAGGAACGCCACTTCGGAAGGCTGGGCCGCCGATACGGGTACGTCTACATTGGCAGCGCTGCTTTGCAACTGGGCCAGGGACGTAAATTCTTGTGCGTCGCCCACGATGTAAACCTGCTCGACCTGCGGGCAGCGTTCACGCAGTTCGCGCACCAAAGGCAGGTAGTCAAAACCGGCATGAGCGTCCACACCAATATAGGCGCGCGCTTGAGCAGTATTGGCAAAGTGTTCGACTTCGGTGATGCGGTGCGCAGGCAGGACGTACACGGGCAAAAGACCGGCACGGAACAGGCCAAAGATCACACTGACAAACTCAGGGATGTTGGGCAGGTGCACCAGGACGCGGTCGCCCTTGCGCAGACCGGCTTGCAGCAGGCCCGCTGCGATCTGACTGGCGTACTGGTCCAGCGCGCCATAGGTCCAGCGCTGGGTGCCGCCAACAATGGCTTCGCGTTCCGGGTGGTTTTGCGCGCGCGTGCGCAGCAAAGCGCCAAAAGTTTCCCCTTGCCAGTGTCCAGCATCGCGGTATCGCTGGGCAAAAGCGTCAGGCCAAATTTGTTCAACAGGAATAGATTTCATCATGGTAATGAGAACTATTACATAAATAAGTAGGCTTGTCAGATTTACTCGTGCTCAGTCAGCTTGGTGTCAGGCAGTTGAGCGCTGTCCAAAAAGCTGACTGTCCACGGAGCAAAGGGGGTGTTCAGGCAGATGGCGGCGGCATAGTTTTCCACCGGCCGGTGACTGTGCACCACCAAACCTTGCAAGATGGGATGGGGGGATTGTACGGTGCATCCATGATCTGGGTGACCGTCTAAGGATAATTCTTGAGGCTGAATATGAAAACCCGTGCCAGCATGTTTCAGGGCGGCCTCTTTGCCACACCAAAGCGCGTAGAAGTCCAGATCGCTCTTTAGCCAGGAACGCTCGGACGGCACACTGCAATGTTCGACCAGCCCTGGTTTGACGGGCAGGCGCATGGCCTCGATGTCTACGCCTATAGTTCGGTCGGCAATTCCAATCAGCACACGCTCGCCGCTGTGCGACAGGCTAAAGTGCAGATCGGCATCGTCCAGATCCAGCACGGGCTTGCCATGTTCCAGATGGGCGATAGGAACAGCGCGTGGCGTGCAGCCCAGCAAGGGCGCCAGAAAATGGCGCAGCGCACCGTGGGCCAGCAGGCTTAAATGCTGGTCCGACTGCTGTCTGCGACGGGCAATCACCGCCAAGGTGTGGTCGGGAACCTGGTTTCGTAACCAGGATTCCATACCGTCGGGCAAGGGAAGCGACAAACTGTATACAGACAGCATGTCAAAGTCCCAAATGGCGTTGCAAAAGGGCGGCGTCCTGGCGCAGTTGCTCGGCAGGGCCGTCATACACCAGTTGACCATTACCCAATAACAAAGCGCGTTCGGCCAACTGCAGAGCCAGACTTAAATTCTGTTCGGCGATCAGTACGGTAATGCCTTGCTCGTTCAGCGTTTGCAGCTGCGGCAGCAAGGTGTCCTGAATCGTCATGGGAGCCAGGCCTTCGCTGGGTTCGTCCAGAACAATAATGGAGGACTGCGTCAGCAGCGCACGGGCCAGTGCCAGCAATTGTCGTTCGCCACCGCTCAAGGCGGAGCAGGAGGACTGGCGGCGTTCGTACAGACGCGGCATGGCTTCGTAGATACTGTTCAGCGTCCAACGATCATCCGAGCGCGGACGTCGTGCCAGCCCGGCCAAACGCAGGCTTTCCTGCACGGTCAGCGTTGGGAAACGGCCTCGGCCTTGGGGCACCAAAGCCATGCCCAGCAGGGCGATTTTGTGCGTGGGCCAACCTGCAATGTTTTTCCCGTGCACATTGATTTGTCCGCTCCACTGCGGGCCCATATTGAACAGGCAGTGCAGCAGGCTGGTTTTTCCGGCGCCGTTGCGGCCCAGCAGGGCCACACTTTGCCCGGCGGGGATATCCAGCGAAATTTCTTGCAGAATGTCGGCACGGTCGTAGCGTGCATGCAGGCCGGAGATGGTCAGCGCTGTGCTCATGCCGCCTCCAAAGCCAGTTCGCCCAGATAGGCCTGACGCGCGCCTTCGTGCTGGCGCACGGCGTCCGGGGTGTCGCAGGTCAACAAGGTGCCCGATGACAGCACGGCAATCCGGTCACATTCCTGGAAAACAATATCAATGTCATGGCTGATAAGCAGCACGGCACATTGGCCGCGCATGGCGTGGACCAATGCCATGACTTCACGCGATTCGGACTCGGACAGACCAGCGGTAGGCTCGTCCAGCAAGAGCACGCGGGGTTGCTGCGCCAAGGCGATCAGCAAATCCAGAATGCGCTGCTCTCCATAGGACAGGGATCGACCCAGCACATGGCCCCGGCCGGCCAGGGCGCTATGTTCCAGCAATGCTTCGGCTGCTTCTTGGCTGGCGGCGCGGGCGGCCTTGCGGCCCCACCAGTGGTAGGCGCAATCTTTTTTGATGCGCACGGCCAGAGCCAGGTTTTGCAGCAGGGTCAGTTCAGGAAAAATACGGCTGGTCTGAAAGCTGCGCACCATGCCTTGTTTGGCGCGTTCAATCGGGCCCAGACTGCGTAGGTCCTTGCCTTCCAGGAAGACCTGACCGCTGGAAGGAGAGGCCAGACCACTGATGATGTTGAACAGCGTGGTTTTACCTGCGCCGTTGGGGCCAATCAGCCCCAGGGTTTCGCCCGCACGCGGCTCCAGGCTGACGTCCGTCAGGATATCCAGACCGCCTACATGCAAGGCCAGTTCGCGAGTGCTTAATAAAACGCTCATGCAGACCTCTTGCGTCGTTCTGCCAGACCATTGGGCATGAACAGAACTGTCAGCACAAAGATCAAACCTACCAGTAACTGCCAACGATCCGTGTAGGAGCTCAGGTAGGTCTGGGCAAACAGATAGAAGGTGGCCCCAATAAATGCGCCGCGCCAGGTGCGTATGCCACCGATCACACCCATGATGATGAGCGTGGCCGAGAAGCTCCAATGCACTTGTTGCGGGCTGACGTACTGATTCGCAAAGGGATACAGGCCGCCAGCAGCACCTGCTACCGCACCTGCAATCATGAAGGTGTAAAGGCGGATACGCCATGCCTGATAACCCAGGGCGGCCATGCGCAAGGGCTGATCGCGCAGACCGGTCAAGGCCAGCCCGATTGGGGCGCGGCTGAAAGAACGCAGCAGCAACCAGCAGATGACCGCCAGTGCCAGGGCCAGAATCATCAGGGTGTAAGGGGCGCTCAAGGGCAGATCGCCCAGGCTCAGACGCGGGAAACCGCGCAGGCCATCGGCACCGCCCGTGACATCACGCCAGCGAAATGCAACCTCCCAGATCAATTGCCCGGCGACCAGCGTAGCCACCATGAAAAACAGCTCGGAACTGCGCAGGCTGATCAGCGCCATCAATATGGATAGCAGGGTGCCCGCCCCAATGCCCACCAGCAGCATCAGCGGCAGGGACGCGCCCCAATACTGGCTGCTGACAGCGGTGGCATAGGCGGCAAAGCCAAAGACGGCACCGTGGCCCAGGGATACCAGACCGCCGTAACCTATCAGGAGATTGACGCTAAGGACTGCGCAAGCAATCAGCAGGGCTTCGGTGCCAAAGCGCCACAAGAAGGCGTCGCCCCAGAAATAGCTGCTCAGCAAGACCAGGCAAGCCAGAGCAGGCCAAAGTCCAGTGCGCAGCAGGCAGGTGTTGAGCTTGTTCATTTAAACCTGACGCGTAGCGGATTTGCTCAAGCCATTGGGCCAGCAAAGCAGAAGGCCCAGCATGACGGCCAGGGTGGCGGCATTGGCGAAGGCCGGAACCCAGACGCGGGCGAAGGTGGTGACGAAACCCAGGATCAGCGCGCACAGCAAGGTGCCGCGTACCGAGTTCAAGCCGCCAATAACCACCACCAGCAAGGCCAGCAAGAGGATTTCTTCATCCAGACCGGGGTAAACCGACAGCATGCCAGCGCCCAGGGCGCCACCCAAACCGGCCAGACCGGCGGCCAGCGCCATGCCGATGGCAAACAGGCGACGCGAGTTCAAGCCCAGGGTTTCGACAATCTGGGCGTCCTGCACGCAAGCGCGAATGGCCGCGCCCCACAGGGTGCGATCCAGCAGAAACCAGAACAGCAAGGCCAGTGTCAGGCCGGTGACGATCAGGAACAGACGATAGGTGGGGAAGGGTAGGCCCATGATCCACACCCCGCCACGTAGCACTTGCGGCAGCATGGGCGAGAGCGTGTCGGCGCTGAAGCCCCAGCGCATCAAATCCGCCAGAATGACGGACAGGCCGTAGGTCAGCAGCACCTGCATCAAGTGGGTGCGCTGGTAGAACTGGCGAAAGGGGAAACGGTCCAGCAACAGGCCCATCAGCCCGCACAGTGCGAAAGCGGCGGGAAAGGCCAGCCACCAGGGCGCGCCGGATGCCAGCCACTGGACGCTGATATAGCCGCCCAGCAGGAAAAAAGAGCCGTGTGTCAGGTTGATGAAGTTCATCAGGCTGAGCACTAAAGACAGCCCCAGCCCCGCCAACATCAGCAGTGCTGAGAAGGACAGGGCATTGAGGATTTGAAGCAGAAAATAAGACAAGGTGGAGCTCAAGAACGCGGGCCGGGGTCCTGGATACGCTGGTAAGTGTGGACCACCGTGTTAAAGGGGCGACCTTGCGCGTCTTTTTCCACCCGGTTGACGTAAATATCCAGAATGGACTGGTTATTGCGCGGGTCAAAAGCCATAGGGCCAAAGGCGGTGTTGATAGGCTTGTCCAGCAGGGCCTGTTTGAAGGCCGCCTTGTTGGACAGATCACCCTTGACCGCATCCAGACCGGCCTTGATGACCTGGCCGGTCACGTAACCGGAGGTGCTGGCTTCGCCGGGCAAACGGCCACGGCTGGCCTGGTAAGCAGCCACAAAGTCCTGGGCAGCCGGAGCGCCGGGCGATTGGTGGAAGGTACTGACGCCACCTAAAGCAGCTTCGCCCACAGCGGTAATCACGTCTTCCTGATCGAACAGGGCACCGGGGCCCACGATCTGGATCTTGCCGTGCAGTTGGTAGTCCTGCATTTGCTGGTGGAAACGCACAGCGTCGGCACCGGCCAGAAACGTGTAGACAAACTTGGGATTGCTGGCGGCCAGATTCATCAGGATAGGTGCGAAGTCGGGTGTGCCCAAGGGCGTCCAGATGCGCTCACCCAGCGTGCCGCCTTGTTCCTGATAAGTATTGGCGAAGTCTTCAATGTATTCGCGGCCAGCGGTGTAGTCCGAACCCAGCGTGATGCCGCCGGATTTTTCAATGTGCTCGAAGGCCCACAAGGCGCCGGTGTGGCCCAGCATCCAGCTGGTTTTGGTGGGGCGGAATACGTAGGGGCTGGCGGCTTCACGAGCCAGACCATTGGCCGCGGCATTGGAAATGAAGGTAGGCAGTTGCGCATCGTGCACGATGTCACGAATGGCCAGTGCGATATTGGCGCTGATGACACCGCCCAGAACGTCGATCTTGTCGCGCTCGATCAGCTTGCGCACTTTACGGATGGCTTCGTCCGGTTTGCCGTGGTCGTCTTCTACCAGCAACTGCACCTTGCGCCCGCCCATCTCGTAATTGCACTGTTGCAGCATCAACTCCAGACCGGCGCGCATGCTTTCGCCCAAAGAGGCGAAGGGGCCGGACAAGGATGTCAGCAGGGCAATTTTCAGGGGACCGTCTTGGGCGCGAAGCAGGCGGGGAACGCCAAACAGCAAAGGGCTGGCTGCGGCAGCCAACAAAAGCTGGCGACGTCCAGCACGGGTAGGGGAGAGAGTCACGAGATCTTATTTTCCGTAAGAAAGCCAAGCTTGCCTGGCAGGACATCTCAGGCAGGAGGCTGCGCTACTAAATGTTAATCATTATCATTTTATGGTCTTTCCTGACGTAAATAAAGGCTCATACCCTTGAATGTCCATTTCGTGCGTGGGTCTTTAAAGGCAACGCGCCCCGATTGGGGGCGGATTCAGGGTGACAACGGCATGAAAACGGCCACGCGGACGCTTTATAAAAAAGCACAGGGGCGGGCTATTTAGCGCGCATCTCCATTGATATTGGCGCGAATGCGGTTCAGGAACTGGCGCAACTGGGTCAGCTCTTCCGCCGAAAAGCCCTGGATGGCGCGGTGATGAATGTCCAGAGCCGCGGGCAGAACACGCAGAAAGTGCTGGCGACCTTGCTCATGCAGATGGATCAGTACACGGCGCTGGTCCAGCGGGTCGGGCTGGCGGGACAGGTGGCCCGCGTTTTCCATTACCACCAGGGCGCGCGACAAGGTGGTTTGATCCACGTCGGTATATTGCGCCAGGGTACTGACGCCCAGGCCATCGGTTTCGTTCAGAAAAGCCAGCACACGCCAGTGCAGCAGGGTCAGTTCATGGCTGCGCAGCAAGGTTTGAAAGTCAGCATTTAAGGCCGAGGTGCTGCGATTGAGCAGATAGGGGATAAACGTATCGTGCCCGGTATAGGCGTCAGTCAGAGTACGGCTGGCCATAGTGAAGCGGCTTCCTTGATGCAAAAAAAGCAGGCTACTCGTTCAGAGTGTTTGAGTGAGCCTGCGAAAGCCCGGCCAGCGCTGCCATTGGCCGGGCAAGTGGTTGGTTCAGTGTCAGTTCGTATGATCCACTTTGCGCTGCAAAGCGGCAATCGTCAGGTTCAGTGCGAAGCCCAGCACACAGATCCAGACCAAGGGTACAAACATATCAATCGTGCGGTAGCTGCGTGCGGCGGCGGTCAGCATATGACCCAGACCGTCGGTGGAGGCAATCATTTCGGCCAGAAAGACCACCACGCAGGCAATGACGCCTGCCACCCGTACACCGGCCAGCACGGTCGGGCTGATGGCGGGCAAAATGATTTTCCACAGGCAGGCGCTGCGAGATGTCCCGGCGGCACGCGCCGACCAGATCAGCTTGCGGTCCACCGTTTGCGCAGCCACCCAACTGGCCATCAGCACAGGGAAAATCGCATCCGAGACCACCAGAGCGATTTTCGATGAGCTTTCAAACCCCATGATCAGGATTAGTGCCGGGTAAAGGGCGATCTTGGGGATAGGGGCCAGCAGACGGATCAGGGCATCCAGCAGAAACGAGCTCCAGCGCGTCAGCTGTGCAATCAGCGCCAGGGCCACACCGGCCACACAGGCAATCAGCAAACCGCTGATCAGGCGGTAGACGGTGATGCCCAGGTTCTGCCAGAAGTCCGCCTGACCGGCCAGCTCCAATACACGCATCAGAATGGAAGAGGGGGCAGGCAGCAACTGCGGGCTGACCCAGCCCGAGCGGGTGCACAGCTCCCAGACAATCAGCATCAGGGCCGGACTGATGCATAAAGACAGTCCCGACAAATCCCGGCGTTTGGCCGGGCGGGTTTGAGTAGAACGCATAGCTTGTCCCGGTGAGGCTAAGGTTTTGGTGGTCATAGCGTCATCCTTTGTCCATCAGGCTCTGGGTCGAGTCATGCCAGTGTGTGCAGCGTTTGCGGACAAACTCGAACAGCGCATCGCAGGCAATGCCCAGCACGGCCAGCAGCATGATGACGGCATACACCGTGGAGTACTGCGCCATATCCATGGAGGTGAACAGCAGATTGCCTATACCTTCCTGACGCGCAATCATCTCGGAGGACACCATCACGATCAGGGCCATGACCACCCCGACCCGGCAGCCAATCATGACTTCCGGCAAGGAGGCGGGCAGAACAATCTTGCCCAGACGGGCAATGGGCCCCATGCCCATGGACTGGGCGACCCAGATCAGCTTGGGCTCGATACGGGTGGCACCGTGATAGCTGTGATAGAGCAAAGGCAGGGACACGCCCAGCGCAATAACCAGGATCTTGGAGAAATCCCCCAGACCGAACCACAGCATCAAGATCGGCATCAAGGCCGCTTTGGGCATGGGATAGGCCAGGGCCACCAGAGGATAGAAAGCGGTATAGACCAGGCGGCTGCGGCCCATGGCCAAACCCAGGGGGACAGCCACGACCAGTGCCAGGGCATAACCGGCAAACATGCGGCCAACCGACTGCAGGATTGCCGACCAGGCCATCGGGTCGCTGATCAGGGCAGGCAGTTCGCCCAAGGCCGCCCAAGGGCTGGGGAAGGAATCCAGCCCTACCCAACGGGCCAGCCCTGCCCAGGCCAGCAGCACCAGAATGGCCGCCATGACCAAGGAGGCCCAGCGATGTTCATACCAGTGCTGTGGCGTCATGGGTGGGCCTCCGCCATCAAGGATTGCTCCAGACGAATAATGGTTTCCTGATAGACCGGATTGCGCAGCAGCTCGCTACGGACGCGGGGGCGGGGCAGATCAATCTCCACTACCTCCTTGATGCGGCCGGGCGAGCCAGTCATGACAATCACGGTATCGGACAGGAAGACGGCCTCGTCCACGCCGTGCGTCACAAAGACCACGGTATTGCGCAACTGCTCCCACAAGCTGAGCAGTTCCGTTTGCAGGGTGACGCGCGTGTGGGCATCCAGCGCCCCGAAGGGCTCGTCCATCAGCAGGATGTCCGGCTCATAGGCCAGGGTGCGGGCAATGGCCGCGCGCTGACGCATGCCCCCGGACAGTTCACGCGGATAGAAGGAGGCGTAAGGCCCCAGCTTGACCTTGTCCAGCCATTCGCTGGCGCGCTGTTCGGCCTGGTCCTTGGGCATGCCTTGTTCGCGCATGCCGTAGGCCACGTTTCCCAGCACGGTTTTCCAGGGAAACAGGGCGTACTCCTGAAACACCGGGCCCCGGTCTGGACCTGGGCCGGTAATGGGCTTGCCCTTGACGCGGATCTGGCCGCTGGAGCAGGACTCAAAGCCCCCTAACATATAGAGCAGGGTGCTTTTGCCGCAACCGCTGGGTCCCAGAATAGACACAAAGCGCCCTGCCGGAATGCTCAGGGCGATGTCTTGCAGGGCCGTATGGCTGCGGCCCTGCCGGGTGTTAAAGGTTTTACCGACACCATCCAGTTCAATCATGGTGTTGCCTCGCGTAAATCAGCCCGATAAAAGTCCTGCACGTTCAAGGCTTTCTTCAGGAAACCCGCCTTGTGATAGCGGTCGTAGGTGCCCTGGATGGATTCCAGATTGGGCTGCATATCCGGGACGCGGGCAAAGTCCTTGTCGGTGAACAGGTACTGGGCCAGCAAGTCCTTGGGCGCACGGGTAATTTGTGCCGTGACTTCTACGGCCAGTGCAGGATCTTTGCTGAGCATGCCCATGGCTGTTTTCAAGTCCTGCACATAGGCGCGCACCACTTCGGGATTGGCGTCGCTATAGGATTTGCTGCAGGCTTCGAAAATCTGTACGGATGGGCTGGCCACTTCGGACAGGGAGAACAGTTTGCGCAAACCGCCTTTCTTCTCGTTCAGCAGGGCAAAGGGCTGGGCCATGGGACCGGCATCAATGCGGCCACTGCGAATGGCGTCGGCCGCAGGGGGAAAGCCGGTTTCGACGATTTTCACGTCCTTGTCCGGGTCGATACCGTTTTGGCGCAGCCACAGCAGCATGTCGAAGTACACACCGGCTCCATAAGCATTGGTGCCAATGACCTTGCCTTTCAGGTCCGCCGCGGTCTTGATCGGGCTGTCTTCCTTCACGGCCCAATAGACGGAGAAGTGATCATCGTCCGAATGCACGTGCTGGGCCACGATATAGGCTTCCAGACCGCTTTCAATAGCGCCATTGGCCAGCGACATGGGGGCCATGGTGGAGCATTCCAGAACGCCAGCACGCATGGCTTGCACCATGGGCGAAGTGCCCTGGAACTGAGTCCACTGGATTTGATATTTCTTGCCCAGTTGCGGGAACAGCTCGGGGCGCTTGGCCATCAGGTACTTGGCTTCCTCGCCCGGAATGGTCCAGCCTACCCGCAAGGTGGGGACTTCCTGAGCCTGGCTCAGACCGTGACAGCTCATCAGGGCAAACAGCAACGCAGCGGTTTTTTTCATTCCTGTGTCTCCTTGGCAAGGTGTTCGGCGCGGGCAGGGGCCAGGCCGATGTGATCCAGCATTCCCAGTACGCGGGCCAGCACGTCGCGTCGATACGCTTGTTGCTGGTCCACCGGGTATTCGTGAAAGCCTTGTCCGCTGCGCAGACCGTTGCGTCCACTTTCCATATAACGGGTGATGATGTCGGGTACGGCGTAGCGTTCCGGGTCCAGGTTCTGCGACAGGTATTGCCCGGCGTGATACAGAATGTCGTTGCCGCCGTAGTCGATGAACTCCAGCACGCCGATGCTGGCAAAGCGGAAACCCAGGCCGTAGCGGGTGGCCTTATCAATATCGGCTGCGCTGGCTACGCCTTCCTCAACCATGCGAGCGGCCTCATTCATGATCAGGGTTTGCAGGCGTGGAACGATGAAACCGGGGTGGCAACCACAGACCACAGGCACTTTGCCGATGGATTCCAGATTGCTTTGCAGACGGCTCAAGGTCTGCTCGCTGGTGCCGGGGTGGGCACTGATTTCGACCAGTGGAATCAGGAATGCCGGGTTAAGCCAATGTGCGTTCAGGAAACGCTCCGGATGGCTCAACATGGGGGCCAGATCCGAGGCCAGCATGGTGGAAGTGGTGGAGGCGATCAGCGCATCGGGCCGGGCCAGTTCACCGATACGTCCCAGGGCGTCGGTCTTGGCTTCTTGTGTTTCGGGCACGCCTTCATAAATCAGATCGGCCTGGCCCAGCACTTGCGCCGCTGCGCTCAAGGGGGCGACGCTGATGCAGGCCAGATGGCCGTCGATCTGTTCGGTGGCGAACATGCCCAGGTCGGCCAGTTGTTCCAGCGTGGCACGCAATTCCTGGCGTATTTCGGCTTCCAGACGGGCACTATCAGCAGGCTGACGGGGTTTGAAATCCAGTAAGGTCACGGCTTGGCCGCGCAGCGCATAGGCCAGGGCGATGCCCCGCCCCATGCGACCTGCGCCCACCGCAACGATACGTTTGATCGGGGCGGGCGCGTTCATCAGGCTCTCCCGGCTTGCAGCATCTCTTGCAGTTGCTCGCGGCTCATCGTGTCCAGACCCAGGCTGGCCAGTGTGCGTTGGCCTTGGCGCAAATCTTCACCCACGATGGCACCGGCAATCGCCAGCAAGCCTTTGGTGACGGGAGCATCTACACCGGCCCAGTCGGCTACCGATGCAAAGAAGGCCAGACCCAGCATGGTGTCTTCACGCATGTAACGGTGTTCGTGCAGGTCGATCTTCTCGCGCCAGTCGCCGCTTTTCACCAGCTTGGAGTGCGAGGAACGGTCGCCATACATCCACTGATCGTTTTCATAATGGTCGGAAAGCGGGAAGTGCGGGGCACCGTAGCCCAGCGCTTCACGAATGCGCATGCGCTCATTGTCCAGTTGCGTGGTCACGGCACGGACCGAGGGCTGAGTGCCTTCGTTATGAATATCCCAGGCCGGGAAGTGCTCCAGCGGGCCGGCGTTCATCATGATCAGCGGTGGGTGGATGATGGGGCCGGCGTTCATCAGGGCGCCGGACAGGGCATCTTCGCAGCGCTCCACGCTGGGGAAGACCTTGCCAATCACATCCAGGGCGTGATCGGTATTGCGCGCAGGGTACACGCCAGTAGGCAGGCGGGTGGCGCGGGTGGTGATGTTGATGACGGTATCGCCATGTTTGCGAGCCAGCCAGGGCAGGGTGCCGGTTTCGGCCCAGCTGACATCGGCCTTGTTGCCGGTGCCGCGCACGATCTCGCTCATGATGAAGGAGCCAAAGGTGCCTGGGGGCAGAAATACGACCTGGCCGTCTGTCAGGTGCGGAGCCATGACGCGGGCAATATCGGTTTGGGCAATGGCGGGCGAAGGGATCAGTACCAGATCGGCACCGGCGATGGTCTCGCCAATATCAGCGCAGACTTTGGCAATGGGGATTTCGCGCTCGCCTGCTTCGTCTTTCAAGGTCATGACTGGACGGTCCAGCAAGGGCTGCAACTGGGCCGTATCACGACGCCATAAACGGACCTCGTGGCCCTGTTCGCTCAAGTCTGCCGCTGCTGCGTAACAACCGTGCCCGCCACCTAATACCGCTACCTTCATGTTTGTCTCCAATCTCTTTTTTTGATTTCTATGCACTTGCATATAAATACAGACTAAAAGAAGTTGAGGCCTAAAACAAGAGGATGAATGGGGGGAGTTACCCTAGGGCGGGAAAACTTGGATATGAAGTGAAAAGGCGCGTCATGCGCGCCGGAAGAACACGGCTAAGCCGCGCCACAAGCCAGTTCCAGGGCACGCAAGGTGGCTTGTGCCAGAACGTGGCCGTGGCCGGCTCCGGGCAGAACATGCAGATTCGCCTGCATGCCTTGGGCTTGCAAGTGCGCTTGGAGTTTTTGCATGGTGGGCAGGGTAGGTACACCATTTTTGCGCCCTTCCGGGCCCGCTGCCTGAGCGCTAAGCGGATACCAGGCCTCGGAGGCACCGGCCAGAATATCTACCAGTACCGGCTTGTCTACCCGCTCCAGCAAGGTCCAGATCAGGGGATCACGCCACCACAAGGAAGGGCTGGCGCACAGGTAGTGCTGAATGGGCAGGCTTTGCCGGCTAAGGGCATACAGCACAAACAGACCAGCGTAGGAGTGGCCGTACAGGCTGATGCGCGAACGGGTCAGCGCAGGCTCCATGCTTTGGGCCAAGGCTAGTGCCATACGCACTTGTTCGATCATGGCAGGAGCGCCACCCGCCTGCCATTGGGGGACGCGTGGGTCTTCCCATAGAGTGCCGTCCGGGCTGGGCGGGGTGTAATCCAGAGCGCGATAACGTGTGATCTGATCGCGCTCGCCTTGGTAACCCAGCGACAGAATCGCGCAGTGCTGCAAGGCGGGGTGGCCGCTTTCTTCCAGCAAGGGCAAGGTCCACTGACCATCGAGCAGGCACAGCAAAGGCAGGGGGCCTTGTTCTGGCTTGCTGTCTGGCAGGCGTAGCAAGACGTGATGGGGATGGCCGCCCGCAGGCGGCAGTTCCAGTGGAATCAGGCGTGACATGAAGGCTTAGGGGGCGGGCTTCAGATCAATCATGTAGGTGCCTTCCATCGGCACGGTCAGGAAGCGCTGGTTCACTTCTTCCAGTGTTTTCAGAGCCGAGACGCCCTGGAAGCGGTCGGGGTGAATCCAGGCCGCCAGAGCTTCGATAAAGATCATGTGCAAAGGCGAATCGTTGAAGGCATGCCAGATGCCGTGGCTATTGCCGCTGCGCACGGCTGGCAGGGCTTGCAGACGATTGCCGTCAATAATGGCTTGCAGGCTTTTACGAGCCTGGTCTTCGCTGACGCCTGTGCCAATAGCCAATCCACCGGAGGTGGTGCGCTTGCCTGCGCCTGTGCCCGTAGCCACATAGACCACAGGCGCGCGGGAATTGATGTATTCAAAATTCAGCTTGCCGGTGGAGCTCTTCAGGACATCCGCGCCAATATTGTGGCCGCCTGCATAGCTGATCATGTCGTTAAAGGTGCCTGCGCCGGGCGAGTTGCAGCAGTCCGTGCTGCCTGCATGGGCATGCACAAAAACGGGCGGATGATCTTCCTTGGGCAGATCGGCCAGTCGCTGGGCAACGCCCTGCATGTGTTCTTCGTAGAACTGGATGAACTCGTCGGTGCGTTCTTTCTCACCTACGGCGTAGCCCAATGCGCGCAGGCTGGGTACGGTGTTCTCCAGCGGGTTCACAAAGAAGTCGATCACAATGACGGGCACTTTGGCGGCAGTCAGGCGCTGGATCAGGGCCGAGTCGCGTGTGTCCTGACCGGGAGTCAGGCCCGCAAAGGCAGCCGTCAGCACGACCAGATCCGGACGCAGGGCCAAGGCCTGTTCGATCGAGAAGGTGTCTGCCGTATGGCGACCCACAATAGGGATATTGGCCAGTTGCGGGTAGCGCTTCAGATAGGTCTCGTACTCGTTGGAGAAGGAGGTCTTGAACTCGTCCGACCAGCCTGCAATCAGGTTTGCAGGCTCGGGGTGGACCAAAGCCAGTACCGGGAAGTGACGTGCCTGAGTCAGCACAATGCGTTTGGCGGGGCCAGGCAGGGTAACGGTACGACCCATGGCATCAGTAACTTCGATGGGCTGGGCCTGCACGCCTAAAGGCAAGAGCAAGGTCAGCGACAGCAGCAGGTGGCGCAGGATGTTCATGGGTTCTCCGAAGGTCACAGCACAGGCTCTTGCAGCCCGTCGATAATGATTTGCAAGGTGCCTTGCGAGCAGCTCTCCACGCGGGCGCGTACGCCATAAGCCTGGGCCAGCGAGTTGGGGGTAATCACCTTGGCAGGCTCGCCTTGCGCCAGCAGACCACCGCCTTCAATCATCAGCGCATAGTCACTATGGCGCAGAGCTACGTTCAGGTCATGCAGCACGATCAGGGTGATCAGATTGTTGTCGTGGGTTTCCTGGGCCAGCAAGTCCATCACGTGGAATTGATAGTTCAGGTCCAGAGCCGACAAGGGTTCGTCCAGCAGCAGCAGGGTAGGCTTGCGTATCAGGGCTTGCGCCAGGCCCACCAGCTGTTTCTGACCGCCCGAAAGCTGGTCCAGATAGTGCATGGACAAGTGCGCAATGCCCAGGCGTTGCAGGATGTGCATGATGTGCTCATGATCCACATCGCGGGCGTGGCCACCAGGGGCCGAGGCATTGGCCGCCACCAGTACGGATTCAAACACACGCAGGTGGACCGAGGCGGGCAGGGATTGGGGCAGGTACACCACTTTTTGGGCGCGCTGCTCGAAGCTGACGCCGCTCAGCTCCTGACCGTCCAGCAGGATCTCGCCGGTGGTGGGCTTGAGCAGCCCCGCCAGGGACTTGAGCAGGGTGGATTTGCCGCTACCATTGGGGCCCAGCAAAGCCACCAGTTGACCGGGCTGCAAAGGCTCGATGGTCAACTTGGACAGAATTTCGCGTTTGCCGTAAGACAGGCTCAGATTGTGGACTTCAAGCATGGTTCACTTTATTTGGCGTCGCAGCACAACGCCCAGGAAGAAGGGCACACCCACCAGCGAGGTGACAATGCCGACCGGAATAATGATGCCGGGCACAATGTTTTTCGAGGCAATCGAGGCCAGCGACAGAATCACCCCACCGACCAGTGCACTGCCGGGCAGGTAGAAACGGTGATCTTCACCAAACAGGCGGCGGGCAATATGCGGCGCAATCAGGCCCACAAAGCCGATGGTGCCCACAAAGGAGACGGCCAGTGCGGCCAGCAAGCTGATACGCAGCAAGGACACCAGGCGCAGGCGTGAGACATTGATACCAAAGCTGGTGGCGCGGTCTTCACCCAGACGCAGGGCGGTCAGTTTCCAGGTATCACGCAGCGACAGCGGCAGAATCAGCGCAAACACCGCCAGCATGATGCCGACCTTGCCCCAGGAGGAGCGCGACAGGCTGCCCATGGTCCAGAACACCAGCCCTTGCAGGGCTTCGGCGCTGGCCACAAATTGCACCAGCGAAACCAGTGCATTGAAGGAGAACACCAGCGCGATACCAAACAGCACCAGGTTGGCGGTACTCATGGCGCCCCAGCGGGCCACCGCGTCCAAAAGCATGGCGGATAGCAGGGCAAAAATAAAGGCATTGGCGGCAATGGTCCAGGCTTGTGGAATGCCGGGAATCGACAGGTCCAGCACAATGGCCAGGGACGCGCCAAACGCCGCTGCCGAGGAAATCCCCAAGGTAAAGGGGCTGGCCAGCGGGTTATTCAAAATGGTCTGCATTTCCGCACCGGACAGGCCGAGTGCCAAACCAATGGCCATGGCCATCAAGGCATAAGGCAGGCGGATTTCCCAGACGATGACGCGGGTGGTCGGGTCGGACTGTTCCGGGTTGAACAGCGCGTGGCTCAGTTCTCCCAGGCTAAGACCCGAGGGCCCCAACATGAAATCGGCCACAATCGAGGCCAGAATCACAAGAACCAGGGCCCCAACCAGGAGCCAGCGACGTCTGAGGATGTGTTGATAGTCGGCCAGCGCAGGGGCCGGAACAGCAGATGTGGACATTAAGTGTCTGAATGATAACCGTTTACATAGAAAGAAAGTATAGTTCATCAGCCGGGCTTTGGCGCCCTTACCGCGATTCTTTTATGCAGCTTGAACATTTGGATTTTCTTTCCCCATTGGGCCGACAGTATCGTCTGACTTTGGCCTGGCCGGACACGCCAGCGCCTGCGGATGGCTGGCCATTGCTGTGCGTGCTTGATCTACCGCAATTTGAAGCGGTGCTGGCCACCTGTGAGAAGCAGGCTCCACAAGCCTGTGCCGTGCTGGGGATAGGTTATGGCGGGGAGGTCTGGCGCGATCAGGACTTCACGCCCGCGCTGAATGGAGAAGCAGGTCACGCGCCGGATTTTCTGGCCATGATGCAGGACGTTTTCTTGCCCTGGGCCTACGCACAAGCCCCTTTGAATGCGCAGCGGCGTTTGCTCTGCGGCCATTCCCTGGGTGGCCTGTTTGCCTTGCAACTGCTGTATCAACAGCCAGAATTGTTCGATGCACTGGTGGTGTCCAGCCCCTCGGTCTGGTGGGGGGAGGGCTATCTGGCTCGACTGCTGGCCCAACCCTTGCCCAAAGCCGCTATGACGATGCCCGTACAGTTCTCCGTTGGCGAGTTCGAGCAAAGCCTGGGCCCGGCAGAGGAAGCCATGCCCGAGGACAAGCGCGAGCTGCGTCGTTTGCGTTTGCAGGAGCGCCGCATGGTGGACGGGACCCGGGAGTTGGCACAGGCTTTGGCGCAGCAACAAGGTGGCGAGCCGCGTTTTCGCATCGTGCCGGGCTGTAATCACAGTCAGTCCGGTTTGGTAGCCTTGCCGCAAGGCTGTCTGGAATGGCTGGCTGAGTAGCCCTGTATTTTCTTGCCCACAAAGACGTTCAGCACGGTGATTGCCTGTATCCTCTGAACGTCTCCGAGCAGACCCGTATAATGCTGCTCATGCTTGCTTGAACCGGCTTTTCTGCCCTTCTCGTTCTCTTCTTCCCGTATTTTCAGGTCCCCGCCCTATGGCTGCGCGTCGCGCTTCGTCTGTTTCCGATTCTCCCGTTCCCACTCAAGCGGGCTTGCTGCTCCATCCTCAATGGCTGGATTACCCTCGTCTGGAAGGTGTGGCTCGTCAGGTCGCCAAGAAAGCGCGTTTTCAGGACCGGGCAGGCATACGGCGCGTGTGGCTGAAAGCCTGGCGCTTGCCGCAGGACGCCGCCTTTTTCAATCAGATCATCGCTGCCGAACTGGGTTTGAAGGATGCGGACCAGCGTTTACAGTCCCAAGGTGTGCCCGAGGTCGTGATTCGTACCCTGCGCCTGCTGTATCAAATGAGCGTGGACAAGCTGGAAGCGGATATTTATGAAGCCTTGCGTGAGCAACTGCTTGAACAGCGCGCTCAATTGGCCGGAGCGATTGCCTCCCAGTCCTTGCCTTTAAGCGAGAACTGGCCCGAAGCCGAGCGCGGCCCGCGCTTGCAGGCTTTGGTGCAGGCCTGGCAATCCTTGCCCCTGGCACAAACCTATCTATGGCAGTTGCAGGCCGAACAGCGCGATCGCGAGCAACGCAGTCAGCGCTGGGAGCAAGCCCAAAAAGAACGTGAACAAGCGCGTCAAAAAGAACAAAACGACAAACAGCGCAAGTTCAATCAGGCCCAGGAGCGTTTGACAGCCTGGCTGAAAGAGCAAGGTTGCGAGCCGCAACGCATCACCCTGGAGGCCTTCGAGGGCCTGCAAGCCGGGGAACCTGCCCATTGGTTCATGACGGTGTATGGCCGCAATGCCAGTGCCGCTGTCCTGACCCAGGAGTTCAAGCTGGATGCCGAGCAGCAGGAGTTTCTGCTGCAAGCCCAGGCACAACGTCAGGAACGTCAGCGCGAGCAACGCCAGCAGCGTTGGGCATGGGAGCAGGAGTGCATAGGGTCGGAAGAAACGATGGCCTTGCTGGGCATTACTCGTCAGGAATACGAGCTATGGCTGGCTGATCGCCGCTTGCCCAGTACCAAGCTGGAAGTGCGGGGTGGAACCGTTGGCGGGCGTGATCGTGTCGCCCATCACCCGGATTTATTGGCAGCGATTGATCAAAGCCAGATTGAGCAATGGCGCGAGCAATACGCCAGCAGCTTGAGCAATCGTGAACGTGCGCAGTACCAGCGAGCGGCTGACCGTGCGCGCACACAATGGCGTCAGCAACAAGTGCTGAACCAGATCAAGAAGCAAGAAGCGTGCGATTACGAAATTGACCCGGAAGATCCCTTGCGCCTGTGGTGGCATAAGGACTTGTGGCTGGCGGTGAATGTGCCCGTAGCGGGCGAGCGTCAGCATTGGCGCGCCAATGTGCGTATGCAGGCTGCCGTGCCTTTGCCACGTACCGGCTCGGAGCTGGATCGATTGCCCGCTCGTGTTTCAGTCTTGTTCAACACGGCAGCTCAAAACCGGCTGTCCCAGCGTCTGGAAGATTCGCTGGATGCGTTTTTGCAAACCCAGCGCCCCCTGATTGATGGCTCGTCCTTTCTGGAACTGGCCAAAGCCTTGCGCATGGCTCTGGAAGAGGGCATCGAGCAAAAGGAAATCGAGGCCGGGGATTTTGAAAAGCGTCTGCTCAATGGCCCGGTGCGCCGCATTCTGGAAAGTGTGGAGCAGCAGCGCGCTCAAGATTTGATGCGCCTGGGCGACTTCCCGGAAATGTTCAGCCTGGCCCGAGGCATCCGCCGCCATCTGGTGTTCCGTTTGGGTCCGACCAACTCGGGCAAAACGCATGAGGCCCTGGAAGCTTTGATGGAAGCCCGATCCGGCGTGTATCTGGCCCCCCTGCGACTGCTGGCCATGGAAGTGCGCGATCGCCTGATGAATGCTGGTATCCCTTGCAATCTGGTGACGGGCGAAGAGCGCGTGATGGTGCCCGGTGCTCAGCACACCGCCTGCACGGTCGAGATGATGGACCCCACGATGGAAGTGCGCGTGGCCGTCCTGGACGAGATTCAAATGCTGCAAGACGAGCAGCGCGGCTGGGCTTGGACGGCGGCCTTGGTCGGTGTTCCGGCCCGTACCCTGTTTGTCTGCGGTGATGCCTCGGTCTTGCGTCCGTGCGAGCGTCTGGTGCGCTCCATGGAGGAGACCATGGAGCTGGAGTTTACCGAACGCAAAACTCCCCTGGAGGTCATGCCTTACCCAGTGGAGCCGCCACGAGCAACAGGCAAGCAAGGGCGTCATGAAGCGCCGTGGCGGGGGCGCAAAGATCGTCAGCGTGAAGCTCAGGGTGTTTCCAAAGGCGACGCGGTGGTGGCCTTTACCCGTAAGGACGTACTGACGCTCAGTGCTCGTTACCGCGCCCAAGGCTGGAAAGTCGCCACCATTTACGGCGCGCTGGCTCCGGAAGTGCGCCGCACCGAGTCCGAGCGCTTTTCCCAAGGCGAGGCCGATGTGCTGGTGGCCACCGATGCGATTGGCATGGGCTTGAACCTGCCGATTCGCCGCGTCCTGTTTTCTACGGTGCACAAGTTTGACGGCCGCTCCATGCGAGCCTTGAACGCAACCGAAGTGCGCCAGATTGCCGGACGGGCAGGCCGCTATGGCTTGTACCCCAAAGGCTATGTGGGGGCGATGGACAAGCAGGATCTGAACCATATTCGTACCCAATTGCAAAGCGACGCCCCCAGCGTGGATTTGCGTTTGCCCATTGCACCCAGCCCCGAGCACGTGCAGGCGCTGGCCTCTTTACTGGATAACAACAATATCGGCGCTGTGCTGCAGTACTTTGCGCAGAAAGTGGCTTCCGATAGCCCCTTGTTTCAGACAGCGGGCTTGAAAGACGCCATCGAGCTGGGCTTTTGTGTAGACCGCCTGGCTCCCAAGCTGGATTTGCGCGAGAAGTTCACCTTTGCCTGCGCGCCGGTGTCCGTGGATAAGGATACGGAGCTGGATTACTTCAAGCGTTGCCTGTCTGCCTATGTGGCACAACGCCCCATGGCCTTGCCACCGGCGCCGTCCTGGTTGAAATCCGCCAGTCCCTCCCGCCTGGAAGACGCCGAATTGCTCAGCAAGCAGATCAGCCTCTATGCCTGGTTCAGCATGAAGTTCCCGCAAGTGTTTGACCAAGGTCCCTGGTTGCCGGAAGTGCGCTCCCAGGTCAGCCGCTTTATTGAGCGCAGCCTGCTGCATCAAAGCGGTTTCGGACAAACCAGCCGCGAGGCTTTTGGTACGCCGTCGCCGGGCAGACGCTGATCTTTTTTTCAGACAAGTGGCTACCGGGCCAGCTAGCATGAAAGCGGCTTGGCTCGATCCGCTTTATATCGTTTGATACACTATGCCCCGTGCGGACGTGTCCGTACGGTCTGGTTAAGGGGTACCATGCCCCTATCCCTGCGCTGATTCTGGCGTCCTCCCTGTTTTCCAAAGCTATCTATGAATTACCGCAAGCTGACCTTGGTGTTGGCGGCGTTGGCGATGCTGGGGCCTTTTGCTACCGATGCCTATCTGCCGTCATTTCACCGTATCGGTGTTGAATTTTCCGTTGACCAGTCAATGGTTCAGCAGACCTTAAGTCTGTATCTGTTTGGTTTTGCCTTCATGAGCCTGTTCTGGGGCATGTTGTCCGACAGCTTCGGGCGGCGTCCCGTGATTCTGGCCTCACTGATCCTGTTTCTGATCGGGTCGGTGGGCTCGGCGCTGGCCCCCAGCTTTTCCTGGCTGTTGTTCTTCCGTTTGATCCAGGGCTGTTCGGCAGGTGCCGGGCGTGTCGTCGGTCAGGCCCTGGCGCGCGACTGTGTACAAGGGGTGCAAGCTCAGCGCTTGTTTGCCCACATCACGATGGTCTTCAGTCTGGCCCCGGCGCTTGCACCGGTCATGGGCGGCTATTTAAGTAGTTATTCGGGCTGGCGCTCGGTGTTCTGGATGCTGACGGTGCTCAGTATTGCCCTGATTGCGCTGTGCTGGCGGCAACTGCCTGAAACCTTGCCCGTGGCCTCGCGCCAGCCCTTGAAGCTGTGGGTGATTCTGGCCAATTACGCACGCGCCCTGAGCAATGGCCGCTTCGTGCTGGCGATCTCCGCCATTGCCTGTGCGTTTGGCGGCTTTGCCTTGTACATTTCGTCGGCGGCCAGCTTTGTGATTGGTGTGCTGGGTCTGACAGAAACCGCCTTTGCCTGGCTGTTCCTGCCCTTCATTGGCGGTATGTTGGGCGGTTCTATTCTGAATGCCCGCTTTGCTGAAAAGCTGGCTCCGGCACGCATGATTCGTCTGGGCCTGTCCCTTATGCTGGCTGGCGCGGCGTTCAACACCGTGTACAACCTCCTGTTCCAGGCAGAAGTGCCGTGGGCCGTGATGCCTATTTTTGTGTACGCCTTTGGCATGTCCATGGCCTTGCCGGGCATGACGGTGGTGACCTTGGGCACCTTCCCCACCATGCGCGGCCTGGCTTCCTCGGTACAAAGTGCCTGGCAAATGCTTTTGTTCGCCACCGTTTCCGGTGTGGTGGCTCCGCTGCTGTTCGATAGCGGCTTGTTGTTGGCCTTGGGCATGTTGTCGGCGGCTGCCTTGTCGGCCGGATTCTGGTGGTGCAGCCAGTTCCGTTCCAAATCGACCGAGGCTTCCGCCTAAGCCCTATGAAGATCGGGTGCTGCTGTCAGCGCCAGCGCGTTGAGCCAGGCTTGGATTGTTTTCCTGAGCGCCACTGTGATCTGCAGTGGCGCTTTTGCTTTCAGCCGCCGCAGGCACGGAAGGCGTAAACCATTGCACCAGGCCCATGCCCACCAAAATCAGCAGCACGCCCGCTATGCGTCCCATATGTACCGGGCGTGGGGTCAGGCCCATCAAACCGTAGTGGTCGATCAGCATGGAGCTGAGCATTTGCCCGGCCACCACACAGACAATAAAGCTGGCGGCGCCCATGCGTGGCGTCAGAATCAGGGCGGCGCTGATGTAAATGACCCCGCCAACGCCACCCGTCCATACCCACCAGGGGGCATGCGCCAGTTGCGCGGTCAGGGGAGCGGGGGCGCGCATCAGCCAGATTGTGGGCAGCACCAGAGCCGCACTGATACAGAGCGACACCAGTGTGGCCCAGAGCGGATGCCCCAGGACCTTACCCAGAACGGCATTGCTGGCAGCTTGAAATGGCACGGCCGAACCGGCAAAGACAGCCACCAACATACTGAACAAAGCGGTACCGGGCATGAGCGTATCTCCATAAGAATCAAAGCTCTATCTTGCACTATTCGCAATTCTTATTGAAATTAATAGTGTGCACAGTCATTATTCGTTATATGGATGAACTGCGCCGTATAGACCTGAATTTGATGCTGAGCCTGCATGCCTTGTTGACCGAGCAGCATGTGACGCGGGCTGCCCAGCGTCTGCATAAAAGTCAGCCTGCCGTGAGCCATGCCTTGGCGCATTTGCGTCAGGTGTTCAACGATCCCCTGCTGATACGTCGCGGCTCCCGGCTGGAACTGACCGCGCTGGCCTTGCAGTTGCAGCGTCCTCTGGAGCAGGCTTTGCAGCAGCTCAATGGCCTGCTGGATGCGGGTGGCTTTGATCCAGCCAGTGAACAACGTGAATTTCGCTTGGCCATGTCGGATTACGGCGCGCAAATTGTCTTGCCACCGTTGATGCGCCGCCTGCGTCGTGACGCACCGGGTATTCGGCTGGCGGTCAGCCAGGCCAGCCGGGAAGCCATGCAGGGTCAGCTTCGGGATGGCGAGATTGATCTGGCCTTGAGCGTGTTCTCGGAAATTCCGGCCGGCTTGCAGGCGCAGACCTTGTTTGAGGAACACCTGATCTGCATTGCGGATCGGGCCAGTCTGAGCGGCGGGCAAGCCCCTGCTTTGGAAGAGTGGTTGCAGCGCCCGCATGTGTTGCTGGCCATGCGTCCGGGAGGGGAAAGTGAGGTCGACAACGTCCTGAATCGGCTCGGTCTTAAACGGCAGATTGCCTTGTCCTTGCCGCATTGGAGTGCGGCAGCCCAAGTCCTGGCGGGCACGGACCTGATTTTGACGGTGTCCAGCCGCAGTGCCGAGCACTTGCGCGAACAGGCTGAACTGGTGTTTTTCCAGCCTCCCCTGCCCATTCCCTCGGTTTTGTTTCAGCAAGTCTGGCATAGCCGTCGCCACGCGGACCCGGCTCATGTCTGGCTGCGCCAGCAGTTGATGCAGTGCTGTTAAAGCCCGTCTTTACTCTTTATGACGGGCTATGGCTTGACGATAGGGCCTGCAGTTTCCGACAATTTATGTTTACTTTTGAATTCTCGTTTTTATCCGTTTAAACGGATGGATAAAACGTTTTGGATTGCGTTTGGCAGTCCCTGTGTAGTGCTTTTTGAATTGATTGTTGATGAACCCTGCTAATGCCTTGAATCTGGATGAAGACACCTTGCACAAGGAGGCACGAGCCTGGGTCAGCCGCCTGAAAACGTCCTCGCTGACCTCTCGTCAGGCTCGGGAGCTGCGCCGCTGGTGTGGGCGCAGTCCTTCTCATGCATCCGCTTTTGCGCACGCGCGCGAAATGTGGGATGCCATGCCCCAAGATCGTGAAGATTGGCTGCGCGAAGCCAAGTTGATGAAAAAACATGGCCACCAGCCTTTGCGTCGCGCCCTGCTGGGCGGTTTGCTGCTGGGTGGTGGCCTGTATCTGGTCGCCAAGCCTCCTATGCAGTTGTGGCCTTCCTTGGCTGATTTGCGTGCTGACTATCGCACGGGTGCGGGCGAGCAGCGGCGCGTGCAGTTGCTGGACCATGTCTGGCTGGATATGAATACGCGCAGTCGCCTGAACGTCGGTGACGACCCGCATCTGGGTCGAATTGTGGCTTTGCTGGATGGGGAAGTGGAAGTGCGACAGTCCGAGCGCTCGGCCTCGGTGTGTACGGTGTTTGCGGGTGCTGGCTCTATTCAGACCTTTAATGGCCGTACCAATATCCGCTATCTGGATGGCAAAACCGAAGTCACCTGTTTGTCCGGCAGTGCGCAGGTGGATTTTGGTGGACAGGGATATCGGCTGGCTGCCGGTGAGCAACTTGTTTACGGTCGCCATGCGATCAGCTCGGTGCAGACAGTCGCGGTGGAGGACTTCCCGTCCTGGCGTCAGGGCCGTCTGACTTTTCATGAGCAGCCTTTGTCGCAGGTGCTGGCCGAGCTGAACCGCTATTGGTCAGGACATCTGATTTTGCGAGACGCCACGTTAGGCTCTGTCTTGGTCAGCTTTGCCGTTAGTCTGGATAACTTGCCTGAGGCGCTGGACATTTTGCAGCAGTTATATGGCGTGGCGGTGACGCGCTTGCCTGGCGGAATCGCGCTTTTGAGTCGTGCTTGATTGAAAAAAGCCCGCTTCGCAGCGGGCTTTTTTTTACTCCTGTGTCTGCTCGGGTTCCTGCAAGCGGCTGACGTGCACCGTTGCAATACGACGCTGGCTGACTTCGGTAATCTCGAAGCGCAAGCCGTCTGCTTCAACGACCGTCCCTACCGTGGGCAGGGAGTCCAGACGCTCCAGCAGGAAACCGGCCACGGAATTGAAGCTGCTGTCTTTCAAAAGCAGGTCGTCCGCTTCCACGGCTTGGGCCAGCAAGAGCAGGTCTATGCTGCCATCCACTTGCCACAGATTGGGGCCAATCTGCTGAATGGCGGGTTGTTCGTCCTCGTCGGGGAACTCGCCGGCAATGGCCTCCAGAATGTCGATGGGGGTCAGCAGGCCTTCAATCGCGCCGTACTCGTCCGTTACCAGCACGAACTGGCCATTGGACTGCTTCAACATGGCAATCGCGCTGAGTACATCGGTGTGCTCGTGAACGATGATGGGCTCACGCAGATCCGGCCACAGTTTGACTTGCGGGTAGTCGTCCAGATCGGCCAGCAAATCCTTGGCGCGAGCCACACCCACCACCTGGTCCAGATCGCCCTGGCACACCGGCAAGAAGCTGTGTGGGGTGGAGCGCAGTTGCTGGCGCAAGGTATCGGCGGAGTCCTCGATATTGAGCCAGGTAATTTCCTGACGAGGCGTCATCAAGGAGCGAATCGGGCGTTCGGCCAGGCTGAGCACACCGCTGACCATATTGCGTTCTTCGGTGCGGAAAGCCTGCTCGTCCAGTTCCAGCTGGCTATCGTTGCCGTTGTCGTCCTTGTCTTCATTCTTGCGGTTGCTCAGCATGCGCAGTACGGCTTCCGCGGTACGGTCACGCAAAGGACGGCGTGACTGCGAGCGCTGCAGGCTGCGGCGGGCAATCTGGTTGAAGAACTCGATCAGGATGGAGAAACCAATGGCCGCGTACAGATAGCCCTTGGGGATCTTGAAGCCCAGGCCTTCGGCGGTCAGCGTCAGACCAATCATCAGCAAGAAGCTCAGGCACAGCACCACCACGGTGGGGTGGTTGTTCACGAAGGTGGTCAGTGGCTTGGAGGCCCAGATCATCAGCGCAATCGAGATAATGACGGCTGCCATCATGACGGGCAGTTGATCCACCATCCCCACGGCAGTAATCACCGCGTCCAGCGAGAACACGGCATCCAGCACCACAATTTGGGCTACCACGACACCAAAGCTGGCATAGGCCTTGTTGGTGCTGGAGTGATGATCGCCACCTTCCAGACGTTCATGCAGTTCGCTGGTGGCCTTGAACAGCAGGAACAGACCGCCCAGCAGCAGGATCAGGTCGCGCCCGGAGAAGCTGAGCGGGCCAATGGAGAACAGTGGCGTGGTCAGGGTGACCAGCCAGGAGACGATAGTAAGCAGACCCAGGCGCATGATCAGCGCCAGCGACAGTCCGATCAGGCGAGCACGGTCGCGCTGATGCGGGGGAAGTTTATCGGCCAGAATCGCGATAAAGATCAGGTTGTCGATGCCGAGAACAATCTCCAGCACCACCAGAGTTAATAAGCCGACCCAGATGCTGGGATCGAGTAGCCATTCCATGATGTTGTCCTGTTAGACAGATAAATAAGTGCAAAAAAGCAAAGAAGCGGGGCGCCGCGGCGCGTCAGGCGTCAGACGCGGGGCGGGCGGTGCTCCGGGGCAAATTCGCAGCAAATTGCTGGCAGGGAATAGGTCGGACAAGCCGATGGCCAGGCATGCAGCCAGAAAGACTGAACCGGGCAGGGCAAGGGGGTATCCGCGTGATCGGCGTACTGTTGCATGGGCGTGTGCGCCAAAATGGCGCTGAGCTGATGCAAAGGATGATTGGCGGATGAGACACGGCGTTCCGCAGACTCGGCTGCATCGGATTCGTGTTGAGCGAATAAAGCCGATTGACCACCTTGCACGGTTGCGTGGTAGTGGGAGCTGTAAGCCTGCAGGGGAAGAATAAGAAGCAAGACGACGACGAACCAGCGTCTCATAGTGTCTAAGGGAAGTCGATGACGGTTCAGTATATCGTATGCGGGCTGGCTCAATGCAAGTGTGCTGTGATGATGGATGGTCAGGTCGGGGTGGCAGGGGCCGCCATCGGGGCGCGTGGCAGCTTGGAAATAGGAGAGGGAAAGCTCAGCCCAGGCAGCCAAACCGGCCCTGATCAAAGTCGGCAATTGCCTGGGTAATTTCCTGTTGTGTATTCATCACAAAAGAGCCGTAGGTCAAAACGGGCTCATCAATGGGCTCGCCGCCCAGCAACAGTAGCTGGGTGTCGCTTTGGGCGTTCAGCCGGACAGTCCTGCCTTCCAGGCTGAGCAACACGACCTGAGCGGGGCGCACTCGCGTTTGCTGGTTCACTTGTACTTCGCCGTTTCGCACCAGCAAGCTGGTGTTCCAGCCCTCGGGCACCTGAAAGCAGGCTTGATGCCCGGCCTTGATCTGTATGTCCCACAACAGGAGCGGGCTGTGATGCCGGGCCGCGCCGGGCTGCTCCCGGTATTGCCCGGCAATCACTCGTATCTGTCCGGCCTGATCGGGCAGGGCCAGAACGGGAATGTCTGCGCTGGGCAGAGACTGCTGGCTGGGTGGCAGAGTTTTCGCACAAGCAGGCAGGTTGATCCATAGCTGCACCATTTCCCAGGTACCACCCTGACGGGCGAACGGCTCGGAGTGGCTGGCCTGATACAGCAGGCCGGAGGCCGCACTTAGCCATTGCACATCGCCCGGACCCAGAATGCCGCTATGACCGCTGGAGTCGCGATGCTCCAGCTCGCCCTGATACATCAGCGTGACGGTTTCAAAGCCGCGCTGCGGGGAGCCATGTACCTTGTGGCGACGGCTACGGGCCGGGTAGGGGGTGGGAGCGGCATAATTCAAGCGCAGAAAGGGGCTGTGCCGGTCCGCGTGGTCCTGATGGCTGAACAAGGTACGCGCCGCCAGGCCATCGTCACCCGCCAAAGAGGGGCATGGACTGAGGATGCTGGCGACCTTTTTCATGGCATGGGTTCCGATTGAAAGCGCATGCCTTCAAGGATAGGGGCGAAACCCCGCTATGATTAGCCCCCGCTATTGCAAAACTGTATTGCTTGGGCGGGCTGGACGAATGTGAGCAATTAGTAACCAAATTAACAAACGTAATCTTCCTGACCGCGCTAGCATTAGCGCACTTTGTTACGTAGAGAGTGGAATGGGGCAGGCTTTTCAGGCCTTGAGCGTCTGGCAGGTAATGGGCGTGGGCTTATTGTTCTTCGGCGGCATTTACGTGCTGTTTGCACTGGGCACCTTGGCGCTGACACATTGGCTTTTACCTGCCTTGGGTTGGGGACGCCCCCTGGACACGCGCCCTTTGCGTCCTGGCCAACTGCGCCGGGAACTGAAGCAATCCGGCACGGCCATTCTGATTTTTGGCACCGGCATGATTTTTCCCTGGGGCTTTTTGCAGCTGGGCTGGGCGCATTTGACGCCTGATGCCAGCGCGACCCGCATTGTTCTGGAAATTCTGGCTCTGGTGATCTGGAACGACGTGCACTTCTGGATCAATCACCGTCTCTTGCATACCCGCTGGTTGCGCCGTTATCACGGCCCGCACCATTCTTCCGTTGTGGTGACGCCGTTCTCCACCTACAGTTTCCACCCGCTGGAGTCGATCATGCTGGGCAATGTGATTTTGCTGCCCATGGTCGTGCATGACTTCAGTTTCTGGTCGCTTTTGTCCGTGCCCTTGTTCAGCCTGTTTTTCAACAGTATCGGCCACTCCAATTACGACTTTTTCCCCAATGTTTCCAGCCGCCATTGGCTGGCGGCCAGCCGTCGTCACCAGCGCCATCACGCGCAGTACAACGGCAATTACGGTTTTCAATTCAGCTTTATGGATCGCCTGTTTGGCACCCGCTTGCCCGATCGCCCCGAGGAGGCGCGGGGATGAGCGCTGCGTGGCGTTTGCGTCAGCCGCGCGATTGGCAAAGCCTGCTGTACCTGATTGCCTATCCTGTGTTGGTGGTCGCGCTTTGGCGGGGCGGCTTCTCCTGGATTCTGTACGGCTTGCTGCTGTTCCTGACGCTGGGCGTTGGCGTCATCAACCATAACCATCATCATCTGCGCATGTGGCGGGGGCGTCTCCCCAATCGCTTGACGGACTTCTGGCTGACCCTGGTACAGGGCCACCCCGCTTGCGTGTTCTGGCCTGCGCATGGGCGCAATCATCACCGCTATAAACATGGTGAAAAAGATGTGGCCCGCACCTACCGTTTTTGGCGGGGCGATACTAACGACACGCTGGGCTGGTTGATGCACCCCTTTGAGGCCGTACCTGCGCTGTACCCCATGATTTTTGGCTGGCTGGGCAGCTTGCGCCGGCATTGGCCGGGCGTCTGGGCCTATTGCATGGCGCAGTACGGTGTGTGGCTGGCTAGCTGGACGCTGGCCCTGGCGCTGGACCCGGTGAAAGGTTTCTTGTACGTCATCCTGCCGCAGCTGCACGGTTTGCACTGGCTGCTGACCACGAATTATCTGCAACATGCTCATGCCGACGGCAGTCATGAGGGCCGGCATGGCGAGCAACTGACCTATGCCCGCAATTTCGAGGGCCTGGTCAATCCCTTGCTTTTTAATATTGGCCTGCACGTGGCCCACCATGAGCATTCTCGCGCGCACTGGTCCGAGCTGACCCGGCTGCACGACACCGAATACCGAGCCCGCACCCCGGACGCCTTGAACGAAGGGGGGCTGGTGCCTTATATGCTGCGTGTTTTTGTGCTGGGCCTGTTCATGCCCCGCTACCGCAGTCAATCCTTGAACGCCGTGGGCCAGACGGAGCGTCGGCGTGATTCCGTGTAATCAGGAGTATTTCTATGCCCGTGGCCTTTGAGCACGTTGTTATCCATCAGGCCCAGTGGTTTATGCCCGGAGAGCCGGTCGATAACACCGCAATGGATAACTTTATTGCCCCCTTGAATCGTATTTCGGGGCGCATCAAGCAGCGCATTCTGGCCGAGAACGGTATTCAGCAGCGCTACTACGCCATTGGTGAAGATGGCAGCACGCGCTGGAGCAATACGGCCATGGCCGCCAATGCCGTGCGTGCGTGCCTGGAGCAGGCGGGTTTGAGCATGGCGGACGTGAGCTTGCTGGCCAGCGGCTCCTCGGGCGGGGATTTGTTGATGCCCGGCTTTGCCAATGCCATTCAAGGTGAGTTGGCCGCTCCTCCACTGGAGGTGCATTCGGTCCACGGAATTTGCGCCGCTGGCGTGACCGCCTTGCAGGCCGTTGCCCAGGGGATCGAGCTGGGTGCGCACCGTCACGGCATGGCCGTGGCCAGTGAAATGCCATCGCGCTTGTTCCGCCGATCGCGCTTTGCCTCGCAAGGCTATCAGGCGGACTTTGACTCACACTTCCTGCGCTGGATGTTGTCCGATGGTGCGGGCGCGGCCTTGTTAAGTCATCAAGATCAGGTTCTGCCCACAACGCAGCCCGGCGTCCGCCTGCGCCTGCGCTGGATTCATCAAAAATCCTTCTCGGGTGATTACCCGGTTTGCATGCAGCTGGGAGCAACGCGTGATTCCACCCGCAGCCATCTGGATTACGACTCCTGGGCCGAGGCCGAGCAAGACGGTGCCTTATCCCTGCGCCAGGACATTCGCCTGCTGCCGCATCTGTTCGACATCGGCATACACGAATACGTAAAACTGGTGCGCGATGGCTGGGTAGACCCCGAGCGCATCAGCCATTTCCTGTGCCATTACTCCTCCGAAAAATTCATCCCCGTGGTGGCAGATTTGCTGGAACAGGCTGGCCTGGGCATTCCTGCCGAGCGCTGGTACAGCAATCTGCGCTGGCGCGGCAATACGGGCGCAGCATCCATTCTGATCATGCTGGCCGAGTTCATGCGCGACCGGACCTTGACGCCCGGCGAGCAAATCCTGTGCTACGTGCCCGAGTCGGGCCGCTTCATGACGGCCTACATGCTGCTGGAAGTAGAAGCCTGCGATGCACCAGCCCTGGCTGTGTCTTACCCGTCTGCCAAACAGTCGGCTCCGGCCTCGGTGGATCAGGTGGATATTGCCCCTCCGCATGACCCGGCCACAGCCCCGCAAGGTTTGCGCGATCTGCTGACGCAATTGGCGCCCATCTGGCACGACTATCGCTCCCAAGTGTGGCGTACGCCCTTGCTGCGCAGCCTGCACGACGGTTCGATCCGCATGCAGGATTATCAAAAGTGGATGGCAGACTGGATTCCCCAGGTACGTGAAGGCGCCAAGTGGATGCGCGAAGCGTGCGATTCCCTGTCGCCCACCTATGCTCCGTTAGCCGAGCTGATTCGCTTGCACGCCGGCGAAGAACAGGACGACTTCAAGATTCTGTTCGAGGACTATCAGCATGCCGGTGGTACCGTGACCGAGATCGAGCAGCTGAGCCGTAATCCCGGCGGTCAGGCCCTGAACGCTTACCTGCATGCCCTGGCGGCCAGCCAGGACCCGATTGGTTTGCTGGGTGCGATTTACATTATTGAGGGCACTGGCCAGCGCATTGTTCCCGCCTTGTTACCTCTACTGAAATCCTCGCTGTCGCTGGAACCGAATATGTACCGTTTCCTGCACTACCATGGCATGAACGACGAGCATCACCTGGCCCGCTGGCTGGTGGCGGTGGAGCTGGCTCTGGATTGCGATGAAACAGGCCGCGCCGAGCAGATTATTATTGAAACCGCGCGTCGTACCGCCGCCCTGTATCTGATGCAGTTCCAATACGCGAAAGAGTTTTAAGTCATGGATCAAATCCCGGATTTTTTAAGCAAGCCGCACGACCCGCAGGACCCCAATCCTTGGCGGGCCCTGTATCTGGATCGCAGCACGCCCCTGCCTGATGAAGTGAAGCAGGCCTGGCTAGCTGATTCCAGCTCTTCATCGCGCCAGTACCTTTTGCCGTTCCTGCGGCCATTGGCGCGCCTGATGATTATCGTGATTCAGGTCGTTAAAACCTTTTTGCCGCGCAAATGGTCGCATTCGGGGCTGTTGCATCGCATTCTGGTCTGGGGCTTGAAGCGCTTTGTCTCGCCACAGGCCAACTGGCTGATTCTGCGTCACTTCCATTTGGGATCACAGGTGCTGGCCTTTATCGCGGCCAATTCGCCCACCAAGGTGCCGACTACGCCGCTCACGCCCATGAACATCGACGAATTGCGCGATCACACCTTTGTGAAGCACGATTTGAATCTGTTCAATTTCGTGATCCGGCTCAATCAGACCTTGCGGGACAATAATCAGGAAATCGGCCCGCCGGAACGCGTGGATTTCTCCATGATCCAGCCCGTGCCTTTGGCGCTGGACGATATGCCGCAAGGCTCGCTGAACAAGATGGATCTGCAAAGCGCCATCGAACTGTTCACGCCCCTGTACCAGTTGCTGCTGACTGATAACGACTTCTGGCGTGCGGCCAATTCCCTGCAGCTGGACGAGACCATCGGGATTTACGCGGCCAAGATTTTGCAGGCACCCGAGCATTTGATTCTGGTGAACAATGGTCACCCCTTGGTGCCCATGTCGACCTTGCGAGCAGGTTACCGTTTGGTGCTGCACGGTCTGTCTACAGAGATGCTGCATAGCTTGCTCAATCAGATGAAGCAGGCGCAAGCGCAGGCAGAGGGGGCTCAAACACCGGATTTGGGGCAGGGCGATAGTTCGGTTTCTGCCGAGATGTAAAAACAAAAACGGCTCAATAATGAGCCGTTTTTCTATTGGGCACATGGCCCATTTCCAACCATGCTGTTGGCTACTTTCTGAGACTTAGTTGCGCTTGGTATAGGCCATGTACAGCTCATGAGCACGGGTTTCAATCGGGCCGCGGGCGTAGTGGCGATCGTCAATGCGATTGCAGTGCAGGACCTTGCCGTTATTGCCGGTGCTAAATACTTCATCGGCATCCAGTACGTCTTGTGGTGTCAGGCTGGCTTCACGTACCTCAGTTCCGTCGTCGCGCAGCAGCTGCATGACACGCTGGCGGGTAATGCCGTTCAGGAAGGTGCCGTTCAATGCCGGGGTCAGGGCGACGCCGTCACGCACAATCCACAGATTGGCAACAGCGAACTCGGCCACCTTGCCCTTGGAGTCCAGCACGATGGCGTTGTCAAAACCGCGTGCGCTGGCATCACGCAAAATACGCTGGGTGTTGGGATACAGGCAGGAGGCTTTGGCATCGGTAGGAGCCATGGACGGATCGGGGCGCAGGAATTCGCTGAAGGTCGCGCTAAAGCCGCTATCAGCAGGCAGTGGGGATTCAAAAATATGAATGGCCAGCTGGGTGGTGGCCGGGTCGGGCAGCAAGAAACCGCCGGGTGCGAAATACAACAGCTTGATGTAGTAATCCGTAGTGTGAGACAGCTTTTTCAGGCCTTCGCGCACCAGGTCCACGGTTTGCTGCGGCGTCATCACCGGCTCCATGCCCAGGGTGAGGGCAGAACGGTTCAAGCGCTCGCAGTGCAGGTCCAGATCCGGAGTATGGCCTTGAATAGAACGGGCACCGTCAAAGACCGTGGTGGCCATCCAGAACGCATGGTCGGTCGCGCCAATCAAAGGTGCGCTGGTGCTATTCCATTGACCGTTGGACCACGTGATTTCATTTTTACTCATGGGGCTTTCCTCCTGGTTTTGTTGGGACGTAGTGGCAATTTATCTTGTCGTTGTACTATTTCCAACACACATAATAGAGAGCAAAAAACGACTTGAGGTGGTGTCAGCGTGCTATCTGATATTTACAAAACATATAACTGGACGCTGGCCGAGCTGCATGCTTTCTGCCTGATCTGCGAATGTCAGAACCTGAGTCAGGCCGCGCTGCGTATCGGGATCAGCCAGTCGGCTATTTCCCTGATGGTGCAACGTTGGCGACAGGCGCTGGGTGATCCTTTGTTTGTACGGGCGCGCTATGGTGTGGCACCCACGCAGATCGCCATTGCACTGCGCGAAAAACTGCAACCGTTGCTGGAAGAAGTGGGTATTGCCTTGACGCAAACCCAAGGCTTCAATCCTGCTCAGTCTACGCGTGTTTTCAAGGTCCATATGACGGATATTGGCCAGCTGGTTTTTTTGCCGGGGCTGAACAATTTTGTCGCCAAACACGCGCCAGGTATTCGCCTGGTCATCAAGAATCTGGGCTGGGAATCGCTGGAAAGCGGTTTGAGTTCGGGCGAGATTGATCTGGCGATTGGCTCTTTGCCCATGATTAAAGGGCGAGTGCATTCGCGCGTGTTCCGCCACGAGCGTTATGTGACGGCCATGCGCAAAGGCCATCCTCTGGCCAGAAATGAGCTGGATCTGGAAGCCTTTGTGGCGGCTGATCATCTGGCCATTGATGCCACCAGCAGCGGGCATTCTCTGGTGGAAAACGCCCTGCGCTCCCTGGATATGCGGCGCAATATCAGCCTGACGATTCCCCACTATCTGGCTGCGGAGCAGATTCTGGTTAACAGTAATTATTTGCTGACCGTGCCCAATGTGGCCGTCCTGTCTTTCCAGGACCCTGCCGCCTTGTGCATTGTGCCTACGCCGCTGGCTCTGCCCAGCTTTGATGTGCGCGTACATTGGCATGAGCGCAGTCGCCAGGACGAAGGCGTGCGCTGGTTGCGTACGGCCATTTCGGATTTGTTCGGGCAGCGCTAAGCCTATTTGGTGATTAGGATGCGGTTTGCACAAGGGCTGTACACGGTTTGCGAAGGCCGTCGTTCAGCACCTTGCCCATTTGGCTATCAAGCAAATTTCAGCACGGCTTCCAGCTCGTGCTCCCCATAGGTGCCGCCTGTCAGCTCAAAGCCCAGTTTCGAGTAGAACGCTTCCGGGCTGCCTTCACCTCGGCTATAGCCTAGCCGAATTTCCTTGTAGCCCTGGTACTTCAGATCATGAATCAGCAGTGCAATTGCTTTGCGCCCGAAACCCAGGTTTTGGAAGGGGGCTGCAATCATGAAACGCCATAAAAAGGCACCAGGATACAGAATGCCTTCGTCGTGGTCGGCACCGATATGCAGCATGATAAAGCCCACCAGGGTGTCATCGGCGTAGATGGCACGGAACCAGGCATTCTCGGAAAAGTGCGCCTCTGCAATGGAGGTGCCATTGTCGGCAATCATGCTGCGCTGTGCGGGAGAGAGGGTCTCGCTTAGCTCACATACCTCGTAGACGGATTGCGAGTTGATGCGACGAAAAGAGACGGTGGCGTCTTTGGAAACGGTTTGTTCACTCATATGAATTCAAGGTTTCATGTTCAGTTAAAAGGCGCTCGGTTCAGGCGTGTTTGGACCCGTAGGTGATGCGTCGTAGAACCGCCTCCAGTGGGCCACGTCCCCAGCGCTGGGCGATCAGGCCTGTCAGACTCATGGCCAGCAAAGCCAGGCCAATGGAGATCAATAGCAGTGCTGCATTGCCAAAGGAGTCAAACAGATCCAGGCCATAGCTGCTGAAAACAAGACCCGCCAGAATGCCTTGGCTGACATAGGCGCTCAGTGAATTGCGGCCCGCCTCAATCAGTACATTGGGCAAGCTGAGCCATTGTCCGCAACGCAGCAGCAGGTACAGATACACCGTGGCTAGCAAGGGCGCGCCGATGGCGATGCTGAACAGACCCGTCAGCCCCATCAGGTTTTCTTCGTTGGTCACGGAGGCGCTAAAGAAGTTGATCGCCAAAGCCAATGGCAGGAGCCAGGGCAGGGCGCGCCCCAGCTTTTGTTGTCCGGCGCTATGAGCTTCAAAAAAGTTGCTTTTAGCCGCGGCCAAACCCATCAGCATGGCTCCAAAGGCCAGTGGACCCTGGTACAGAAACAGGAAAACAAAGGACTCCGGCCATTCGCTGATGCGTGCCAGTGTCGCCTCGGAGAAGGCACCGCCTAGGGAGTACACCGGGGCCATGTCTTCGCTACCGGCCAGCAGATAAGCGATCAGTGCCAGGCTGACAATTTCTACCAGCACCATCAACAACGCCACCTTGATCAACCCGCGCGGGGAGAGCTTGCGTAGCGGCCAGATCAGCACACCCAGCACTGAGTAAAGCAGCAGGATATCGCCGGTAAAAACCAGCGTCGCGTGCAAGCAACCCAGCACGGCCAGGCCGAACATGCGGCGGAAGTAGCGGCTGCTGAGGGGGACGCCAGCACGTTCGGCAGAGCGCGCCTGGATTTCTATGCCCCAGCCAAAAATCAGCGAGAACAGCAGGAAGAATTTGCCCTGAAACAGAAATTCGATCAGGAAGGCAGCCATGTGGTCATAGGAGGAGGATGTGGCTGTCGGGCCACTGTCGCTCAGCGCCAGATAGGGCAGGTTCACCACACAAATACCGATCAGGGCAGCGGTGCGAATCAGGTCGATGGAGGAGTTGCGAGAAGCCGTAGACATGGATGTTTATTGATTGAGCGCTTGTTCAATGCCATAATATTGAGCGCTTGCTCAATGTGTCAATAGGAAGGGAAGGTGATGAGTGAAAAAGAAGACAGTGCCACACGAATTCGACAGGCCGCGGTTGAGGTCCTGATGGAAGTTGGTGTTCGTGCCGCCACCACTCGCATGGTGACCGAACGGGCTGGTGTGGGCCGTGGACTGTTGAACCATTACTTTCGCTGGTCCGAATTGCGGGCCGAGGCTTGGGGCGAGATCTTCGATCAGCTCATGGAATGGGAGGCTGCGCAATCTGCAGACCCTCGGGTTCTGATGGAGGATTACCTGAAGACGGCCTTTGAAGAGCGCAATCGCATCTATTGGTTTTTGTGGATTGATGCCACTGATCTGGCCAAAACCGATGCAGCCCTGGCCGTAGTGACCACCCGCGTGCATAAAAGAATGCTGGAACAACTGGCCTCTTACCTGAGTCGGGGCACGGAGCAAGGTTTTTGGCAGGTACCCGATGCCCTGGGCACGGCACTGCGCTTATCTGCGATGTATGACGGCTTGGCCAATATGCTGTTGACCGATTTTACGGATCTGAGCCCTGCCCAGGCCGAACAGCATTTGCGACATTTATTTTTTCTGGAAACCCGGCCGATTCTGTCCGGCTCACAAGGCTGAGGGTGCAAGGTCTGTCGTATCAAGGAGAAGTTGTTTGAATAATCAGAACAAAAATGTGCCTGTACGGGCACTGGATAGAATCACCACCTTCGAGGATGGCGACCCCAATGAGAACCCTTGGGTGGCAGGCCAGCCTAAAGCAGAGCTGATCGAGGTTCAGGACTACGACGCGAACTGGCCGGTGCTGTATCAGCGCTTGAGTCAGGAAATTCAGGCGGCCCTGGGCAATAAGGCCCTGACTATTGCGCATGTGGGCTCGACCGCGGTGCTCGGCCTGCCTGCCAAGCCTGTGATTGATATTGATGTGCTGGTGGCCGACCCGGAGCAGGAAGAGGACTATGTTCCTGCGTTGAATGCCTTGGGTTATGAGTTGAGCATACGTGAGCGCTCCTGGTATCAGCACCGCATGCTGCGTCAGGAAGAGCCGCGTGTGAATCTGCATGTGTTCGGCCCGGATTGCCCTGAACATATTCGCCATATCCTGTTTCGGGACTGGCTGGGTACGCATCCCGAGGATTTGCAGCGCTATGCCCAGGCCAAAATGCAGGCTAAAGAAGGGGCTGGCAGTGTGCGGGATTACAACCAGCGAAAGCAGGCAGTAGTGCGGAATATTTATCAAAAGATTTTTGCATCGCAGGGACTGTCGTCTTGAGCCTGGCCGGTGTTCTTGTCCCGGCTGCAGCCTTGACGTACCTACCGCTGACATCAGTGTCTTGCTTGCCAGCTAACACTTTACAAACAGGATGCGCCCCATGAGGATTCGTCATTCGCGCCCGGAGGACGGGCAACGTGCGGTTGAAATCTGGCGCAAGGCCGTGGATGCCACGCACGATTTTTTATCCGTGCAGGATCGTCAGGAAATTGATGTCATGGTCTGCGGGTTTCTGCCCCAGGTCAGTTTATGGCTGGCGGTGGATGAGACGGATTACCCGCTGGCCTTCATGCTGCTTGAGCAGGGCCATATGCAGGCCTTGTTTGTGGACCCGGACAGCCGGGGTATGGGTGTGGGCAAGGCCTTGGTGCTGCACGGCTTGAGCCTGCATCCCAGCATGACCACTGATGTGAATGAACAGAATGAGCAGGCTGTAGGCTTTTACGAAAAAATGGGCTTCAAGCGTATTGGACGCTCGCCCGTGGATGATCAGGGCAAGCCTTACCCGCTGATTCACCTGCAGTATCAGGTCTGATGGGCATCACGGTTTGATTCGTTTGGCTTGATCCCTCCCTCCGTTTTTATCGACTGTTTTCAGCAAGGTTTTAAAGTATGAGTTTTCCGCTTGCCTGGCAAACCCGACTGGCTGCCGCCAAGGTACAACGTCAAACCATTGGGGAGTCCGGGGCTGATGTCTGGCGTCTGGACTGGCCGGATGGCTCCTGCCAGTTTGTGAAGGCGGAGGACGATCTGCCTTTGGCCGAGCTGCCCGATGAAATTGAGCGCTTGCGCTGGATGCATACGCAAGGTCTGCCTTGCCCAGAGGTGCTGGATACCTTGTTGGCGCAAGGCCGCCATTGGCTGCTGATGAGTGCTGTTCCTGGGCGCGATCTGGCCTGCACTGAAGGCTTGTCTCCCCAGCAAACCGTGGAGTTACTGGCTTCGTCCTTGCAAGGCCTGCACCGCTTGCCACTTGAAGCCTGCCCCTTCGATCATCGCCTGGAGCATCGGTTGGCCGATGCACGTGCCAGGGCGGAAGCGGGCCTGATTGATGAAGAAGACTTTGACGATGAGCGTCAGGGCATGCCGGTTCAAAGCCTGCTGGACGAGCTATATGCCGGCCGCCCAGGACAAGAAGATCTGGTGGTCACCCATGGCGATGCCTGCTTGCCCAACTTCATGGTGCATCAAGGGCAGTTCAGCGGTTTTATCGACTGCGGACGTTTGGGCGTGGCAGATCGTTATCAGGATCTGGCGCTGACGGCGCGCAGCATAGAGCGCAATTTGGGCAAGGAGTGGCTAGCGCCTTTCTTTGCTTTGTACGGCGTGGAAATGGATGCTGAGCGCATCGCTTTCTTCTGCCTGTTGGATGAGTTTTTTTAAACCCGACTAGTCTTTGTCTCCCAAGGTCAGCCACTATTGGCAAATCGGCTTTGCACGCGGCATTCCCTAGAGCAGCAGTGCAGAGCTTGTGCTGCCTGAGGAGAAGATCTGTCGGGCAAAACCAGCGCCGTTTCGGACGCTAGCGATGTGATCTTAAGCGCAGATAAAGTTCAGCTCGCCGATCCCCTGAATGGCCGCCTGAACTCGGTCGCCGGGGGCGGCATACAGCATGGGTAAACAGGTGCCCGTAATGATGACCTGCCCTTTTTGCAGCCCGCCAAGGTGGTGGCTGCCTTGATTAGCCAGCCAGATGAGTAGTCGCGTCAGCTCACCCGCCGGGTTCTGGTTCGGGCCTTGCAGCAAGGGTTGCTGCCCCACTTGCAGGCGTGCCCATTCAGGTTGTAGCAGTGCCATATCCTGCGCGGCGACACCTTGCGGCTGATAGACCAGCGCACCGTGACTGGCCAGATCGGCCAAGGTGGATAGACGGCCTACGGTGTCACGCTGCGCAAAGCGGGATTCCACAATTTCGACGGCTACACAGATCTGGCTGACCGCCTGCCAGATTTGTTCCATGGAATACGGTGCCTGGCCGGGCGGCAAGTCTTGTCCCAGAATCAGGCCGATTTCCACTTCTATGCCGCGCAAGGACAGCTCCTTGCTGGATGGTACATCCGGGCTGGCGTAACGAGAACGCCGGGGCAGGGGGGCGCAGGTGGGCGGGGCCACGCTATTGGCCGCGCCGACTTTCCAGCCTCCTATGGGGCCCAGGGTTTCCATTTGCACGGCCTGGACGCGATAGGCCTGATCAAAAGACACAGGTCGCAGCGCGTCGGGCCAGTCTTCGATGGGACGGTGTTCTTGGCGGGCCTGGAGCAGACGTTGTGCCGTCGCCAGGCAGTCGGTTTGCAGTGTGGTGCTCATCAAGGCTTACCAGCCTAATAAGCAACGGCCCAAGGCCACCGCAACGGTGGCCTGCGTGGGCTCCACGACGGCAATGCCCAAAGCCTGTTCCAGCGCCTCGCGCTGATTGGCCATGCCAGCGCAACCCAGCACCACCACATCAGCACCGTGCTCATCGCGCAGGCGCTGGCCGACTTCTGTCAGACGTTGCAGGGCTTTTTTCTCGTCAGCCAGCTCCGACACGCCCATATTGATAGCCAGGTCGGCGGCCAGGCGATCAGTCACCCCCATTGCACCAAAGTAGCGCAGGTGACGCGGGATAGAGGCCTGCAAAATGGACAGCACCCCAAAACGCTGGCCCAGTGACAAGGCAGTCAGCACGCCGGTTTCGGCAATGCCCAATACAGGCACATCCACTGCTTCGCGCAAGGTGTACAGGCCAGGGTCGCTAAAGCAGGCCACCACATAAGCAGCGGCGTCTTCTTTGACGCTCAGGGCCTGGGCGCGCAAGTGAGGGATCAGGGTGTCAATATCGGTCTGGCTTTGTACACCCGCCGGGCCTTGGGGTAGGCGCAGGCAGGAGATGGCCGGGCCATCGGCCAGACGCAGAGGCTGGACAGCACGGTCCAGGCCATCCGTTACGATCTGGCTGGAATTGGGGTTCAGAACGTAGATATGAGGGCGACGGTTCATGATGTTTTTATGTTTGGGTGGGCGGTAGCCCGTTTTGGTGGCTTAGTTTTTCTGACTGAAAGCGGCCTTGCAGTCCGACATACCAGTCAGAACCATGCATGCGTCCGATTGGGTCGTAAGCATCGATATCAATGCGCCCTTCAGGCGTCAGGATGGCGTCGTCGCAGTGCAAATGCAGGATTTCGCCAATGACGATATGGCGTAGCGGGCCCAGGTCCAGCGCGGTGTGCAAGCGGCATTCAAACTGCACTGGGCATTGGGCGATACGGGGCGGCTGCACTTGCACGCTGGGGGCCAGATCCAGGCCCGCCTGCAGGTGCTCGGCCTGACCGGTCGGGTAAGCAATGCCGCAGATGTTCATGGCGCGTGCCGTCTTGGCGCTGATCAGGTTCACCACAAACTGGCCGGTGGCCAGGATATTGCGGGTGGTGTCTTTCAGGCCATCGGCAGAGTGCGCATCGTTTTCCAGGCCCAGTGCCAGTACGGCAGGCTCCGAGCCCATTACATTGAAAAAACTGAACGGGGCCGTGTTCACGCGCCCCTGCTGGTCACAGGTCGTGACCAGGGCGATGGGGCGCGGCAACACAGTGTTGACCAACAAGCGGTAGCGTTCGCGTTCGCCAAGCTGATCACAGGACCAGTCCATGTCAGCTCTCCAGGCTCTGGTCCAACATGACAACGGTCTGATACAGAACCCGCGTACCGTCCAGAAGCTGCTCGGACGTAATGGATTCTTCAGGGCAATGGCTGCGACCATTCAGGCAGGGAATGAAGATCATGCCCATGGGGCCGCTGGGTGCCATGTAAACCGCATCATGACCGGCGCCGCTAGGCATGACCATGCTCGGGTATCCCAAAGCGCTGGCAGCTTGCTCGATGATGCTCATCACCTCGGGCGTGCAGTCCGTGGGCTTGGCCAGGCTGACTTGCGCCGCGTCCAGACCCAGGCCCATGGCCTCGATTTCCGGGCGCAACTGGGCCAGCAGTTCCTCAGTGAAGTTCTGCATCAGCTCCTGACGGTCGCTGCGTACTTCCACCATCATTTCTACGCGTCCGGGAACGGCATTGGAGGCGTTGGGTGTCAGGTTCAGGTTGCCAATGGTGGCGACCAGATAGTCTGGTCCCCCCAGAGCCCGGCGGGCCTTGCGGTCCACTTCACTGATGATCAGGCTGGCACCGACCAGGGCATCACGACGTATGTCCATGGGTGTGGTGCCGGCATGGTCCGGACGACCTGTGATGATGATGCGATGGCGGCAAATGCCCACGATATTGCTGACCACGCCAATGGGCAGATTGCGCGATTCCAGCACCGGCCCTTGTTCGATATGCAACTCGACAAAGGCAGCGGTATCACCGGGGGCGCGACGAGCCTGGGCTAGTTCCTGGGGACGGCCACCGATGCGGGCAATGCCTTGCGCCAGTGTTTCGCCCTGTGGATTGCGTTCGGACAGCATGGCCTCGGACAAGACCCCGCCCATGGCGCGACTGCCTACGCAGGACACGCCATAGTCGCTGGGCTCCTCAGACAGAAAATCCACCACTTCAAAAGGGTGGTCCAGCTGGATGTTCTGCTCGTTCAGGCAGCGGGCCACTTCCAGCCCGGCCAGCACGCCGATGATGCCGTCGTAGCGTCCGCCATACATCACGGTGTCGCAGTGCGAGCCAGTCGTAATCGGTGCCAGTCCGGGCTTGCGCCCTTCGCGCCGACCGATCAGATTGCCCGCGGCATCCATGCGTACGGTCAGGCCCGCTTCCTCGAACTGCTTCAGCAACCACTGACGCGATTGCAGAAACAGATCGGAGAAGGCGCGGCGGGTCCAGGGCTGGTCGGGTAGCGTGAACGCGGCCAGCTCCTGGGTGCTGCGCCACAGGCGCTCCTGATTCAACAAGGGCATGGCCAGGCTCATGACAATTCGCCTGCCTTGTGCGGACGGATGAACTGACCGTCGCCCGCAGCGTTACGCACGGTTTTGCCGTCCCAGGCCAGTTGGCCGCGCACATAGGTGGCTTCCACACGCACTTGGAACTCGCGGTCCTCAAAGGAGCTCCAGGTGACGGCGGACAGGCTGGTGGACGGGTCAAAACGGTAGGTTTCGGGTTTGACGATCACGATGTCGGCATCTGCACCCACATTCAGCGAACCCTTGCGGTGTTCCAGCAGGAAGTGTTGGGCAGGGCCCCAGCACAATTGCTTGACGACCATAGTGGGGGAAATGCCGTGTTCGGCGCAGCCTGTCCAGAAGGCGGGCAGCAGCGTTTCCAGACCAGGACCACCAGAGGAGTTCTGGAACACATTGTCAAACTGCTTGCGCTCCAGGCCCCAGCTGACGTGGTCGGAGGACACGAAGGTACATTCGTCGTTGGCAATGTGGGTCCAGAGCAGATCCATTTCCGCCTTGGGGCGAATGGGAGGGTAGTGCTTGGTCTTGGCACCGAAGCGGCGGGTGTGTTCTTCGTGGTTCAGCATCAGGTACTGCACGCAGGTTTCAATTGAGGCCTTGTGGCCTGCCTGACGGTACATATTGCAGATTTCAAATCCGCGCGACAGAGATACGTGCACGGCGTGGGCGCGGGCACCGGTCTGGGCACCGATTTCATAAATGGCACTGGTGGCCAGGTTTTCGATCAAAGGGGTGTGAGCGCGCAAGAAGGCGTCCCAACCCGTATCACCGGCTTCGACCATGCGCTTGATGTTCTTGCGTGTCAGTTCCTGGTCCTGGTTGTGCACACCGCAGGCCAGGCCGGAGGGGGCAATCAGGCGGAAGGCTTCCATCAGGATGTCTTCTTCCACGCGCGGGAAACGGTTGGGGCTGGCTTCAAAGGTAGAGAATTTGAAACCGCAAACGCCGCCTTCAATCAGGCCAGCGGCTGCTTCCAGACCGTGCTGGTCGTTCAATGTGCCGTAGCAGGCCACGTCCACGTGGCAATCGCTTTCAATGCGGGCAATCTTGTCTTCCAGCTGCGGGCGGGAGGCAACGGGTTCGGGATCGTCGTACGGCATTTCCACCATGGTGGTCACGCCACCGGCGGCCGCCGCACGCGAGGCCCAACCCAGACCTTCCTGATTGGCCTGGCTACCAGAGTGCACCTGACCGTCCAGCACGCCGGGCATGACCCACATGCCACGCGCATCCACATGTTCACGGGCCGAAGGAGCCGCGCCAACACCGCGGGCTGCTACTCGGCCTTCGCGGACGGCCACCCAGCCGTCAGTGATGATGCGGTCGCGTTCAACAATATTTCCTCGTACTACCAGATCAAAGTCGCTCATTATCTTCCTCCTTGGATGGCTCGGGCCCGCGCATCTCGCTTGCCCGCAATCGTGTTCGTTTCCATGATTGAAGCAAATCCAGTCATGAATGTCGTATGCCTATTTATCGGTAAAACATAACGTCATGTTAAGTCTTGCTTGGAGTGCGCCCAGCGCTGCACGTGATAGCGGTCGTGGCCCAGGCACAGGCAGAACGAACCTACGGCTTTGGCCAGTTTTTCCGTGATGTGGCGCTTGTCGTAGGTATTGCGTGTGATGCGTTCCTGGGCCTGCTCCACTTGTTGGCGCAGGCGAGGCATATTCACTTGTGTTAACTGTCGGTCGCGCACGACAAACTGGCCGTCGACCATCACATGGCGCAGCGCCAGCCCGTCTTCCAGATGCACCAGCTGATTGACTGTGTTGTTATGCGGAATCCAGTTGATATGAGCCAGATCCAGAAACACGATGTCGGCCTTGCAACCCGGTTCCAGACGTCCCAACTGCTCGCCCATGCCCAGGCAGCGGGCGCTGCCTTCGGTGGCGGCGTACAGCGCTTGTTCGGTTGTGACCCAGCGTTCTGTATCCGGGCCGCGCACCTTGGACGAGAAGGAGGCCAGACGCATGGCCTCATACATATTCTGGTTATCGCCACTATTGGAGCCGTCCGTGCCCAGGCCCACGGTAATGCCGCGTTCCAGCATGGAGTTCACATCGGCAATCCCATTACCTAAACGCATATTGCTGCCGGGGTTGTGGGCCACCATGGCACCGCGTTCGGCCAGAATGTCCAGGTCGCGCTCGTCCAGCCAGATGGCGTGTGCCAGGGTAAAACGGGGCGAGATCAGGCCCAGCTTGTCCAGATGCTGAACAATGGTGGTGCCATAGCGTTTCATGCCGGTCAGGGCTTGCACATAGGACTCGCCAACGTGGCTGTGCAAGCCGATATTGCGCTCCGCGCTGATTTCACCGCAGGTTTGCAGGAACTCGTCCGAGCACAGCATGGGAATGGTCGGGGCCAAGGCCACGCGAATGCGGTCGGGGTTGCGCTGCTGGTCCAGAAAATCCGTCAGGCCCGATAGCGTGGCCCGGAACGACTGGGGGGCCAGTTGGGCCACGAACTTTTGCAGATCCTCGGGCAGGGCTTCGATCAGGCCGGGGACGGACTGGTAAAAGGACAGGTCCGCCATCATGGGCGCTACCGTGGCTCGCATGCCAGCATCCACATAGGCCTGGGCAACCGCGTTCATGCCTTCCGCCGTCGGGACCGGGACTTCGGAGTACAGGTCGTAGCTGGCGGTACAGCCTTTGAGCAGCATTTCTGCCGCGTTCAACTGAGTGCTCAGGTATTTGTCTTCCAGATGGCGGTCGCCATTGATCCAGGGGCCAGCCGTCAATAAAAGCTCCAGCGTCCAGCGATCCCCCATGGCTTTGGCATAGGTGCCGTGGCCGTGGGTGTGGGCGTTGATCAGGCCGGGGTGCAGCAGTTGGTCATCCGCTTGCACCACCGTGGCTTCAGACGGGGCGGGCAGGCCGGGCGGGCCCATGGCTTCGATCTCGCCGTTCTTGATCAGAATGTCCAGAGGTTCGGCCTTGGCTTGGGCGTGGGCCAGCACCAGGCCCCCACGGATGACGGTATAACTTGATGTCATGATCAGCTCCGATTGTCCTTGATTGCCCAAGGGAACAGGATGCGTTCGGCGGCAGAAATTACCTGAAAGAACACAATGCCCAGCACGGACAAGATCGCCATGGCGCCAAAGGCAACCGGTGTCTTGAAGAAGGCCGTAGAGGTGGTGATCAAGTAGCCCAGACCTTGGTCAGCGGCTACAAATTCACCGACTACTGCACCCACCACGGATAAGGTGATGGCCACTTTCAGACCCGAGAAAATAAAGGGCACGGCAAAGGGCAGGCGAATGCGGAAAAACTCTTGCAAGCGGGTGGCGCGGCAGGCACGGACCAGCTCGATCAGCTCGGGCGGGGCCGCCAGCAGGCCGGAGGTCATGGAGATCACCAGCGGGAAGAAGGCCACCAGAAAAGTCACCACGACGCGTGGCAGCTCAGTGGGTCCAAAGATAATGACCAGAATCGGAGCCAGGGCCACCTTGGGGATGGACTGGGTCAGGATCAGCAGCGGGTAGATGGCCTGCTCGAAAAAGCGCGAGTAGGTAATCAGCACGGCCAGCGGAAAGCTGATCACAATCGACAGCAAAAAGCCCAGCATGATGGTGCGCGTGGACACCAGCGTGTGCATTAGCATGGCCTCTTTCATTTGCATGGAATCGGCCCAGATGCGCGAGGGGGCAGGCACCAGGTATTCAGGGATATCAAACAGTCGGCTGGCCAGCTCCCACAGGATGACCACGGCAATCAGGGTGATGGCCGGGACGGTAATTTCATTGAAATCGCGCAGGCGCAGTCGTCGCTTGCGCACGGGCGCGGCGCCCAGGGTTTGAGTTTGCTCGCTCATCAAGCCACCTCGTGTTGGAAAATGAGTTCACGGACGGCAGCGGCACAGCGCGTAAATTCGGGCGTGCCCACCAGGGAAAAGTCGCGTTCGCGGGGCAGGTTCACGTCCAGAATTTCGGTAATCTGGCCGGGGCGCGGCGACATGACCACAATGCGGTGGCCCAGCATGACGGCTTCGGAAATTGAATGCGTCACAAAGACAATGGTTTTGGGGTCTTCGTACCAAAGGCGCAGCAGCTCCAGCGTCATGGTTTCGCGTGTCAGTGCGTCCAGTGCGCCGAAGGGCTCATCCATCAGCACGACTTTGGGGTTGTGGACCAGGGCGCGGCAAATGGCTACGCGTTGCTGCATCCCACCGGACAATTGCTTGGGGTGGTGGTGCAGAAAATTGCCCAGCCCGGCGGTAGTGAGCAGACGCGTGGCGCGGCTGCGGGCCTGATCGTCCAGGCGACCCATGATGCTCGATGGCAAGAGGGTGTTGTCCAGAATATTGGCCCACGGCACCAGCGTCGGGGCCTGGAACACGATGCCGGTGTCCTGGCGGGGGTGGGCAACGATTTCATCATCAATGCTGACGGTGCCGGTGGTGGGCATCAGCAAGCCGGCGATCAGGCGTAGCAGCGTGGATTTTCCACAGCCTGAAGCGCCGACAATGGCAATGATTTCGTTGTCCTGGATGTCCAGATTGATTTGTTTCAGCGCCTGAGTCTCTCGCTCGGTATTACGACCGTAGATCAGGTTGACGTCTTGAATGCGTATCACAATGCGCTCCTAGGCGCGCGCCGGCCCGCCTGGGCCAAGCCGGAGCACGCGCGAAAATCAGTTCAGCTCAGGGCTTGGCCGTGCCGTTGGCCTTGACGATGAACTGGGTGTCGTAGGCTTGGTGATAGTCCCAGGCGGGATCCAGGCTTTGGGCTTCTGCAACGGCCTCGTAGGTGTTTTTCATGCGGCCTTCTTCCAGGCTGCCTACTCCGTGCTCGGCACTGAAATCGGTGTAGATGTAGCCCAGCACCGCGTTCAGGTTGCCCATGCAGTCATCAAGGTCGATTTCCGGATTGGCCTTTACGTGGGCCTGACAAGCCGTGTCCGGGTCCTTGCGGGCGACTTCCCAGGCTTCGATGGTGGCGTCCAGGAAGTTCTGCACCATTTGTGGACGCTCGGTCAGTGTCTTGTCGGTGGCGAATACGGACAGGGCGTAGATGTTGAAACCCTGATCGCTAAAGGGCAGCACCACGATTTCCTTGCCAAAACGCTTGGCCTGCTTGTTCTGGTAGTAGTAGTTGGTGGCCAGGAAAGGAGCGGCGTCCACTTTGCCGTTGATCAGCAGCGGTGCCATGGAGGAGCCGTCAACGGTCACCCACTGAATCTTGTCGGGATCGGTGTTGGCCTTGCGCGCCACCATGGGGAAGTAAAGCTTGTGGCTGTTACCGGGCGAGACGGCAATTTTCTTGCCTTCCAGGCCGGAGAAATCGGTAATACCCGAGTCTTTGCGCACAAATAGGGAATGGGCCGAGTGCGAGAAGGTGGAAGCAATGGCCTTGATGGGAGTCTGGCTGTTCTGACGCGAGGTCAGAATGGCGGAAATATCGGCCAAGCCAATATCGGCCGCGCCGCCAGCCACTTTCAGAACTGTGTCACCCGAACCGGTGCCACGGGTAATCTTCAGGTTGATGCCGTGTTTCTCGTAAATCCCGTTGGCAATGCCCGAGTAATACGGGGCATAGTCGCCGGTGGGGATGAAGTCCAGCATGAGATGAACGTTGTCAGCGGCGTGGGCGGTGGGCGCAGCGGCGGCCAGTCCCAAGCCCAGCACCGCCAGGGTGCGAGCAAGCAGGGTTTGCATGATTTTGTCTCCGTGTCGTAGTTATGAAGCCGCTCTGTAAGCCCGTTGCGATCAAGGCGCGCCGGGATGGCAGCTTGAAAAAATTGAAACATAGGCAAATCAAAATGTCTTATGCTTATTTGTGCTCGAAACATAAGGCTACGTTAAGGGATGCTGCTCAATCTTCGTCAAATCGAGGTTTTTCGCGCGATCATGCTGACCGGTTCCATCAGCAAGGCGGCGCAATTGCTGAACGTGTCGCAACCGGCCATCAGCCGCCTGCTGTCCTATACCGAATCGCGTATTGGTCTGGTGCTGTTCGAGCGCATCAAGGGGCGTCTGTACCCCACGCCCGAGGCGCGTCGGCTCTATCAGGAGGTGGAGCAGGTTCATAACAGCGTGCAGCGGGTAAACGAGGTGGCCACCGACCTGATCGAAAAGCGCCACGGCAGCTTGCACATTGCCGTCAGCCCCAGTCTGGGCCAGACCTTGATCCCCATGGCGGTGACGCGTTTTCGCCAGGCATTCCCGGACGTGAAGGTGTATGTGCGCACGCTGATTTCCAGTGATCTGGTACAGGCTTTGGTCACCCAGCAGGCCGAGGTCGGTGTGGCTATCGTGCCGCTGACACATCCCAGCTTGCATGCCCAATCCATTTACGAAAACCATCTGGTGGCGGTGTTGCCAGCCAGCCATCCTCTGGCCGACAAGCAGGAACTGGACGCCAGCGATCTGGAAGGGCTGGACCTGATTGGTTATGGCAATGACACTCCTTATGGCCAGATGGTGCAGCAGTTATTTGGTAACCGTCCTGGTGTGCCGCAACTGGCGGTAGAAGTGCGTTTGACGCATATTGCCTGTGCCATGGTGCAGGCTGGAGCCGGGATTGCAATTGTGGACGAGCTGGCCGTGGCAGGCCGGGTCTGGCCGGATGTGGTGGTACGCCCCATTAATCCGCGCACCACCATGCCTTTGCACATGCTGCATTCCAATGTGGTACCGGTGTCGCAATTGGCGCACGACTTCATGGAAGTGGTGATTTCCACAGCCTCCCGAGGCATGCGGGCAGGCTGGGCCTGAGTGATTCATCCATAAATAAACCATCCCCCCACGCTGCGCTTTTGCTTGGCGGCCTCTCCAGGGGGGGACTTACCCTTATCAAGGGCGACTGTCGGGAAATGTGCGTGTTCGCGTATTGCGCCGCGTATAAGGGGTACGGGTATTTGCTTAACCCTGTGTTATGAAGGGTTAATAAAAAAGCATATGACATCAAGGTTTTGCCAATCCTAGAATTAAAGCACTACAAACAGAAAATGGATGGCAAGGAGACCTTATGCAAGGCGTATACACAATCGCCCCGTTGGCTGCGGCTGTATCCCGCAAAAACACCCTGTCCCGCTGGGGACGTGTCAGCAGCAAAGCCGGCTTGATGCTGGCCACATTGGCTGCCGGCGTGGCCTTGAGCCTGCCCGCTCATGCAGTCAACCCCAATCAGGGCAAGATGTTCAAGGTGGCTGCAGACGTGGGCCTGGTTCCGTTTTTCATGCGCGGCACCGATGGCAAGCTGGATGGCTTTTCCAATGATCTGACCCAGGAAGTGGCCCGACGCATGGGTTACGAGGGGGCGGAGGTCATCGACACCCCGTTTTCCGCTATTTTTGCTGGCTTGTTTTCCAGTCGTTACGACATGGTGGCGGCTCCCACCAACACCACACGTGAACGTGCGGAGCAAATGCTGTTTGCCGAGCCGTATATGGCGGGCGGCCTGAGCTTTCTGGCTAAAAAGGGCGCGACCGTCAATGCGCTGGAAGACCTGAAAGGCAAGACCATTGCTGTCAATAACGGCAGCTTCTCGGACCGTTGGTTGCAGGACAATCAGGAAAAATACGGCTACAAGATCCAGCGCTTCAACAAGAACACGGATGCTGTGCAGGCCGTAGCTATTGGTCGCGCCTTTGCCAATATGTCCGAGACTCCTTTGGCACGCTATATCGCCACCCAGACCCCCGCACTGGCCCCGGTCTACGACATGACCACCGAGGCTAACTACGCCTTTGCCTTCCGCAAGGACGACACGGCCCTGCGTAATCGCGTGGATGAAGTCCTGGAATGCATGAAGCAGGACGGCTCCCTGTCCAAGCTGCATGTGAAGTGGTTCGGTACGGAGCCCAATGCTGGTACGGCCATGACGGTGATTTTCCCCGGCTATGGTGTGCCCGACTTCCCTGGCTACGAGCCCACCGAGCACACCCCCGACTGCTCCCGTCCTTAAAAGCGCCTTCGCGCTGTTTCTCTAGCTATATGGCCCTGCAGGGGCCGGTCCCCGCCTGCCCGGCTGGCAGGCGGTCAAGGAGCGACCATGAGTGAAATTGTCCGCATCCAGGGCTTGCGCAAATCGTTTGGGCAGGCCGAAATTCTTAAAGGCATAGACCTGAGCGTCAACACCGGCGAAGTTGTCGTGATGATTGGCGGCTCGGGCTCGGGCAAAAGTACCTGTCTGCGCTGCATCAACCGTCTGGAAACCCCGACCAGCGGCACGATTGTGGTGGCTGGCAGTGATGTGACCTGTCCGCGCACCGACCTGAACCAGGTGCGCCAGAACATAGGCATGGTGTTTCAGGGCATACACCTGTACCCGCATATGACGGCGCTAGGCAATGTGATGCTGGCGCTGCGCAAGGTGAAAAAAGTGCCCAAGGCGCAGGCCGAAGAGCAGGCCCGCCATCATCTGGAACAGGTGGGTCTGGCCCAGCGTATCGAACACTATCCCAGCCAGTTGTCCGGCGGCCAGCAGCAGCGGGTGGGCATTGCCCGCGCGCTGGCGCTGGAGCCCAAAGTCATGCTGTTTGACGAGCCTACCTCGGGTCTGGACCCGGAACTGGTCGGTGAAGTGCTGAACGTGATGAAACGCACCCGCGATGCGGGCATGACCATGGTGATTGTTACGCATGAAATGCAGTTTGCCCGCGAAGTAGGGGACCGCATTGTGTTCATGGATCAGGGCGTGATTCTGGACCAGGGCAGTCCCGATGAAATTCTGTGTAAGCCGCGTCACAAGCGTATTCAGGATTTTCTGAGCCGCATGAACTGAGGCCGGCCATGGATCAGATAATTTATTACTTCTTTAACTGGACGCTGATCAGCCCCTATTTGCCCGAGATCATGCAGGGCTTTTGGGTCACGCTGCAAATGGCCGTGATGACCGTGGTTCTGGGCACTGTCCTGGGCCTGGGTCTGGCCGTGTTGCGTTGCTACGGTTGGCGCCCCGTCAATATCTTGATGACCTTGTATGTGGACGTGTTCCGTGCGATTCCGCAGCTGGTCATTATTGTGCTGGTGTTCTTCGCTTTGCCGTCTCTGGGGATTGTGATTGAACCCGTTCCTGCCACCGTTCTGGCCTTGAGCCTGGTGCTGTCTGCCTTTGCTGAAGAAATCTTCTGGTCTGGCATTGCTGCGGTGCCCACGGGTCAGTGGGAAGCGGGCCGCTCCACCGGCATGGGTTTCAGTCAGACGCTGTTTGCCATCATCCTGCCGCAAGCCGTGCGCCTGGCGATTCCACCACTGACCAATCGCGCTATCGGGATTACCAAAGGCACCACCTTGGGTTCGGTGATTGCCGTGCCTGAGCTCCTTAATGTGTCCAGCAATATCCAGTCCAACATCGCCAACCCCACCGCCTTTACGGCCGGGGCCATTTTGTTCTGCCTGATTTTCTTCCCCTTCGTTCATCTGACGAGGGTGCTGGAACGGCGCTATGCGATCAAGTCGTAGGAGTGACGCGCTATGGAACTGATCGATACTTTTCTGAACCCGAAGATTCTTGCCGCCAGCTGGCCCTTGCTGCTTCAGGGCTTGTGGCTGACGGTCAAGCTCTCGGTGATCATCGTGCCGCTGGCTGCCTTGCTGGGTCTGGTGATCGCTTGCCTGCATTATCAGCAACATCGCTGGCTGAACCGCCTGATTCTGCTGTACGTGGATTTCTTCCGTGCCTTCCCACCTTTGGTGCTGCTGATCTTCATTTACTACGGTCTGCCGTTCCTGGGCCTGCCCTTGAATGAGTTTTCCGCCACGGTGCTGGCGCTGGTTTTGAACAGCAGTGGTTACTTCGCGGAGATTTTCCGTGCCGGACTGGAGTCGGTGTCCCCCGGACAGAACGAGGCGGCGCGCTCCACGGGTTTGAACGCCCGTCAGGCCATGGCCTATGTGGTTGTGCCCCAAGGTGTGCGCAATGTAATTCCGGATCTGGCCAGCAACACGCTGGAAGCCATCAAGCAGACTTCGATTGCTTCGGCTGTGGCCTTGCCTGAACTGCTGCGTTCGGCCCAGATCGTGCAGGGCGAGACCTACAGCCAGACCCCACTGGTGGCCGCTGCGCTGATTTACTTCATTCTTCTCTGGCCCTTGGTACGCATGATTTCGCGTATGCAAAAGCCATTTGTTATTCCACGTTGAGCCTAAGCGTAACTATGAAAAATAAAGGTGTTTTTTCCATTTGCCCCACTCCCTTCAAACCGGGTGGCGAGCTGGATTTGCAAAGCCTGGTCAGTCTGGTGAATTTCCAGCTGGAAGCCGGTATTCACGGCTTGGCGATTTTGGGAGTGATGGGTGAACTGCACAAGCTCAGTACGTTTGAGCGTCGGCGTGTCATTGAAACCGTCGTGGCGGCAGTGCGCGGTGCGGTGCCGGTCTGGGTGGGAGTGCGGGCCATGGGAACGGCAGCGGCGGTGGAGCAGGCTCGCAGCGCTGAAGATCTGGGGGCCGATGCGATTTTTGTCGCTCCCTTGGCGGGGGCGGATGACGATATGCAGGTGTCCTTTTACCGCCAGATTGTGCAGGCTATTCGTTTGCCAGTGGTCATTCACGACTTCCCGGAACTGTTCGCCGCCCGCATCAGTCCGGCCTTGGCTGTGCGTTTGAAGGCAGAGGCGGGTGTGTCCATTCTGAATTCCGAAGACCCTCCCGTTGGACAGAAGATTACCGCTGTGCGGGGTCTGTCGGGTGATGCCCTGCCTATCTTGAGTGGCCTGGGTGGCATGCACTTTCTGGAGGAGTTGCAACGGGGCGCGGATGGTGTGGTTACCGGCTTCTCCTTCCCGGAAATTCTGCTCAAGGTCTATGCCTTGCATCGTCAGGGCGAGCAGGAGGAAGCCGCCCGTGTGTTCGACCGTTATTGTTCGCTGATCCGTTACGAGTTTCAGCCTTTGGTGGCACTGGCCTTGCGCAAGTATTCCTATATGCGCCGTGGCATCATCGCCTGCGATGCGACGCGTGATCCGGCGACGGCTCTGGACCATATCAGCCGGGACGAGTTTGAGGCTGTGGTGCGCCGTGTGGGTCTGGACTTGTCTGCAACGGGTGTGCAAACCGTTTAAACCTTGCTGTTCTTGAGTAACTGCTGCATTTGTTGGATTTGCCGGGTAAATAACGTCTGGGGGGCCCCGGCGTTATTTACCCGGTTTTTTTGCTTGCGCTTCTTCTTCTTCTTCTTCTTCTTCAGTTTCCTGAGCGTTGGGGAGTGGCGCTGTTTGTGTGCAGAGCAGGAGGTTTGTGAGACAAGGAGCGCAGAGAGCCTGCATGTTTAGATAGTGTCTCGTGAAAACGCCGGTCTGGGCCGGGGGCCGTCCTCCGGGCTTGGCTCCTTGCCGGTGCTGCGCACCGGTGCCCTGGTCAGGCTTGCTATTCGGGCGCGCCCTGAACTCGCGAAAGTGCCTTGTCCCCCGGACAAGGCACAAGCATTTCGCTCAAACAGCAGGGCGCTTGTACCCCGAATAGCAAGCCTGCCTGCGGCAAGAAGCCTGAATCGCCCAGAGGACGGCCCCCGGCCCAGACCGGCTCACAATGACTATCAATATGAGACTTTCGTCCTTTTTGGGCCTGGCGGTATGTAGCCCTCTGGGCTGCTGTAGCGGCGTGAGGAACTTGAGGGAGCGAGGTTTGCGTGTTGGTCGTCGCTCTCAATAGTTAGCGGTGGGTGTGGGGGGACGCAAAAATAGGAGCCAAGCACTAACTATTGAGTGCCAGGCACTTCATGGGAGCATGAACCTTGCTCAGGATATCCCGCTCAACACAATGTTGTGCGTAATCGGGAGCTTGTCGTGCGTCTTTGACGCCAGAGCCAATGCGCTTGTCACGGTGATTGTTGTTGTCTCAGTCTCTTGTTCTTTTAGGTTTTCTTGCTCACTCAGGCGCTTTTATAGGCGCATAAGGAGTTGGTACAAGGACGAGAGGTGCTGCGGCCAGGCGGCTTTGGGTTGAAAAGCCTTTGACCAGGAGTTGGCCTCTAGCCTGCCTGGGTGTTGTCAGAGTTTTTGAAGTGGCTGGAGCCGCGCAGTATGATCAGACATTCTGCCCTTGGATCGGGATTGCCATGTTTGCCTATGTCGGGCTGCGTACTGCCTGCTTTGATACGCCTTTAGGGGCAATGCGTCTGCTGGTGGATGCTCAAGGAGCCTTGCTGCGTCTGGACTTCGAGGAAGAGACCGTACATGGTCTGACACCCGAGCAACTGGCCGGGCTGATCCCGGAGCCTGCTTTGGCCGAGCCCGTGCAGACTCAACTGGACGCGTATTTTGCCGGCAAGCTGCAGCAGTTTGATCTGCCTTTCAGCCTGCAAGGGACAGAGTTTCAGCAACATGTCTGGCAGGCCTTGCTGACTATTCCCTATGGTCAGACCTGGACCTATGGCCAGATGGCCGAACATCTGGGCCGTCCCAAGGCGGTCCGTGCTGTGGGCCAGGCCTGCGGCCTCAATCCCATCAGCATTATCGTGCCGTGTCACCGCGTGCAAGGCGCCAATGGCATGTTGACCGGCTTTAGCTCCGGCTTGCATCGCAAAGCCAGCCTGCTGGACTTTGAACGCCGTGTGCATTTGACGGGCACGGGCGACATCCAGGCCAGCATGCCCGCCCAGCTGGATTTGTTCTAAAGCAGGACAGGGCTCACTCCGTACCCAAATCAACAAGCCTCCGTGCACAGAATCACAAGTCCGGGCTTGTCCTCGTCCCTATACTGGATTCGTTAAGAATCAACTATTCCGTGTGGAGACAGACTATGGGGCAGGACGTACAAGCCGAGCGCAAGGCGATTCGCGAACACATGATTATTGACGGCAAACCCGTCACTGAATCTCAAGGGCCCACGATTCCCGTCTATGATCCCGCAACGGGACAAGTGATTGCGCACCAGCCCGAGGCCGGTGCTCAAGGCGTGGATCTGGCCGTGCGTGCTGCGCGCCAGGCTCTGGAGCAGGGCGAATGGGCTCAGATGTTGCCCGCTCAGCGCGAGCGCCTCTTGTTGCGTTTGGCTGATTTGATTGAATCCCACGCGGATGAGCTGGCTCGTCTGGAAACCCTGAACAACGGCAAGCTGCTGTTCTTTTCCTACGGCCTGGAAGTGGCGGCCAGCGCACAATGGCTGCGCTACATGGCTGGCTGGGCCACCAAGATGAATGGCGAATTGCTCTCGCCTTCCATCGGCTTTCCTCCCGGCGTGAAATACCACGCTTACACCCGCCAGGAACCGGTTGGTGTGGTGGGCGCTATCGTGCCCTGGAACTTCCCGTTGCTGATGGCGGTGTGGAAGATTGCGCCTGCCATGGCCGCCGGTTGTACCGTGGTTCTGAAGCCTGCTGAAGAGACACCGCTGACTGCCATTCGTCTGGCCGAGCTGGCTCTGGAAGCTGGTTTCCCCGCCGGTGTGATCAACGTGATCACGGGTCGTGGCGAAAGCACCGGTGCGGCTTTGACGGCTCACCCTGGCGTGAACAAGATCTCCTTTACCGGCTCCACGGAAGTCGGCAAGTTGATCGGTCATCAGGCCGTCAATGACATGAAGCGCATGTCTCTGGAGCTGGGCGGCAAATCCCCCGTGGTCATCATGGACGATTGCGATGTGGACATGGCCATTCAAGGTGCGGCCAACGCCATCTTCTTTAACCAGGGCCAGGTATGTACTGCCGGCTCGCGTCTGTTCGTGCAAAAAGGCATTTACGAGCGCGTGGTGCAGGGCGTAGCCGATCTGGCTTCTTCCATGACTCTGGGATCGGGCTTTGAGCAGTCCACCCAGATTGCTCCGCTGATTTCCGCCCGTCATCAGCAGCGCGTGCAGAACTATATCGATGTGGGTCGCCAGCAAGGCGGTCGCATGTTGGCAGGTGAGGGTGCTCGCCCCGAGCAGGGCTACTTTGTACGCCCCACCGTGTTTGCCGATGTGGCTCCTGATGCTCGCATCATGCGTGAAGAAATCTTTGGTCCCGTGGTGGTCGCGACCCCGTTTGATACCGAGGCGCAGGCACTGCAGTTGGCCAACGATACAGACTTTGGCCTGGGTGCCAGCGTCTGGAGTCAGGATCTGGCCCGCGTCCAGCGTTTGACCGCTGGTATCAAGGCCGGAACTGTGTGGGTCAACACCCACAACATGCTGGACCCCAGCATGCCCTTTGGTGGCTACAAGCAGTCCGGCCTGGGTCGGGAGCACGGGCGCGCTGCGGTAGAGGCTTACCTGGAGACCAAATCGGTCTGCATGGCCTACCCGGCAGCCTAGCTAGGGATAAAGGCGCGAACACAATAACGATACCGTTCGCGCCTCTTTGAGGAGACAACAATAATGTATGCAATTTTGCAGCGGACCGCTCTGGCCTTGGCCTTGAGCGGCGTCAGTGCCGGGGCCGCCTTTGCGGGCGACCCCAGTGCGCGGGACTGGATTCCTGCTCCGGTAGGGACCAATATCCTGGCGGTCTACATGATGGGGCTGAAGTCTCACGGTTTTTATGATCAGGGTTCACGAATTGGCGATAGCCCCAAGCTGAATGTGCAAGGCATGATTTACCGCCAGATGCACTTTCGCGAACTGGCCGGCAAGACGGTGCAGTACGAGCTGATCGTGCCCGGTTTTCGCAATACGCTGGATGTTCCAGGACAGGACCGCGATCGCATGACCGGTATTGGTGATGTGACCGCTGGTGCCGCCGTGTGGCTGCACAACGATCCGGAGAACCGTTTCTGGTTCGCGTGGGAACCTTTCATTACGGCTCCTACAGGTCGTTACCACGGCTCGCAGGCCGATGTGTCTTCCGGCAAGAACCGCTGGAGCACCATCCAGGACTTTGCGATTGTGAAAGGCTTTGGGGAGTCTTCCTTTATTGAAGGTGTGGCGGAATTCGAGTTCTTTGGCAACAACAAGAACTACTACGGCCAGACTCTGAAAAAAGACACGGCAATCCGCCTGATGGCCCTGGTTTCAACCAACCTGACTGAAAAGACTTATGTAGGTATGCGCTACCGCTACGAGACAGGTGGCCGTGAGCGGGTCAATGGCCAGACCACGGCGACGCGTGCACGTAACCACCAGTTGGCCGCCGAGATCACCCACCAGTTGACTGACGCTCACCAGGTGCAATTGCAGTACATCCATGATTTGAAAGTCGAGAATGGCCCGCGCATGCGCGGCCTGCAATTCCGTTATGCCTATGCGTTCTGACAGCGTGGACGCCCATGAGGAGAGACATCCAATGAAGTCTAAATTTAAATTAACGACCGCCGCCGCCATGTTGGGGCTGATGGTACTGGCCGGTGGCGCGCAGGCCCAGGACAAGCCGCGCGAAGTCCTGACAGGTGGTCACAGTGTGTCTGCCCCGCAGGAAAACCGTATCTATGTCATGGACTCGGTGTTCATGCACCTGACCGAAAGCCGTGTGCACGTTTATGACTACACCAACGGCAAGTTCCTGGGCATGGTACCCACCGCCTTCAACGGCCACGTGCAGGTGTCCAACGACGGCAAGAAAATCTACACCATGACCACCTATCACGAGCGCATTACGCGTGGAAAGCGCTCGGATGTGGTGGAAGTGTGGGATGCCGACAAGCTGACCTTCGAGAAGGAAATTTCCCTGCCACCCAAGCGTGTGCAAGGTCTGAACTATGACGGTCTGTTCCGTCAGACGACGGACGGCAAGTTCATCGTGCTGCAAAACGCCTCGCCAGCGACCTCGATCGGGATCGTGGACGTGGCCAAGGGCGACTATGTGGAAGACGTCACAGCTGCCGCCGGTTGCTGGAGCGTGATTCCCCAGCCCAATCGCCCCCGCAGCTTCATGACCATTTGTGGTGATGGTGGCCTGTTGACCATCAATCTGGGCGAAGACGGCAAGGTCGCCAGCCAGTCGCGCAGCAAGCAGATGTTCTCCGTGAAGGACGATCCGATCTTTATCGCTCCCGCTCTGGACAAGGACAAGGCTCACTTCGTGTCCTACTACGGCAATGTCTACAGTGCGGATTTCAGCGGTGACGAGGTCAAGGTAGATGGCCCCTGGTCCCTGCTGAGCGACGAGGACAAGGCCAAGAACTGGGTGCCCGGTGGCTACAACCTGGTGGGTCTGCATCGCGCCAGCGGTCGCATGTATGTGTTCATGCATCCCGATGGCAAAGAGGGCACTCACAAGTTCCCCGCGGCCGAGATCTGGGTCATGGACACCAAGACCAAGCAGCGTGTAGCCCGCATTCCAGGGCGTGATGCCTTGTCCATGACCATTGATCAGCAGCGCAATCTAATGCTGACCCTGGACGGTGGCAATGTGAACGTCTATGACATCAGCCAGCCTGAACCCAAGTTGCTGCGCACCATTGAAGGCGCCGCAGAAGCATCCTTGCAAGTTCAGTTCCACCCAGTTGGGGGTGTCTGATATGGACCCGGTCCTGACCTACGCCAGCCTGGCTTGCTTGGCCGTGCTGATGGGACTGGGGGCGCTGGATAAACTGCGTCACTTCAGCCTGTTCGAGGCAGCCGTTGGCGGTTATCGATTGTTGCCGGAAGTGTTGTTACGACCGTTCAGTGTGCTGTTTGTCGCTGCCGAGGCCTTGAGTGCGCCTTTGCTGCTGTGGCCAGCCAGCCGTTCGCTGGGGGCGGTTCTGGCCCTGTGCGTCCTGCTGGTCGCCACCAGTGGCATTGTGATGAACCTGCTGCGTGGCCGCCGCGATGTGGATTGCGGCTGCTCCGGGCTGGGGGAATCCTCCGGTGGTCTGTCCTGGTGGCTGGTGGCTCGCAATGCCTTGCTGGCTGCGCTGGCCGTGGCCAGCGGCGACTGGGCCATCAGCAGCGCCCGTGAACTGGTCTGGGTGGACGGTTTGACCTTCTTTGGTGCCACCTTGGCCTTGCTGGGCCTGTACTATGCGGCCAACCAGCTGATCGAATCCCATCTGAAATTCCAGAAAATGCAGAATTCTTAGGAGACCTAAATGACCGCTTTAATGATTTCCAACGTCATTTTATGGGTAATCGTACTGGCCCTGGTGCTGGTTGTACTTGCCCTGTCGCGCCAGATTGGCGTGTTGTACGAACGGGTAGCCCCCATGGGCGCCCTGACTATGGATAAAGGCCCGCAGGTGGGTGATGCCGCTCCCGTCATGGAATTGCAGGACCTGCGCGGTCGTGCCGTTACCGTGGGCGTGGCTGGTCCGCGTAGCCAGTTGATTTTCTTCATGTCGCCTACCTGCCCGGTGTGCAAGAAGCTCTTGCCCATTCTGAAGTCCATTCAGGGCTCGGAAGGTCAGTGGGTAGATATTGTGCTGGCCAGTGATGGCGAGATGCCCGAGCATCTGGCTTTCTACCAGAAAGCACAACTGGACGCCTTCCCTTACGTCTTGTCCACACAGCTGGGCATGGGCTTTCAGATCAGCAAACTGCCTTACGCCGTCCTGATCGACGAGAACGGTGTGGTGCGCGGCAAGGGTCTGGTCAATTCGCGTGAACAGCTGGAAAGCCTGTTTACCGCCAAAGACCTGGGCGTGGCCTCGGCGCAAGAATACTTGGCCGGTGACTCGGGCATGAAGCAAGTGCAGGTATCACGAAAGGAGAACGTCAATGCGTTGGCTGGATAAATTTGGGGAGAGCCTCTCCCGTTCTGTGGCCCACAAGACTTCGCGTCGCAGCGTGCTGCGCTCGGTGGGCAAATTAATGGTCGGTTCGGCCTTTGTGTTGCCTGTATTGCCGGTGGCTCGCGCCGCCGGTGGTGGTGGCAGCAGCAGTGGTGCCGATCACATCAGTCTGAATCCCGATCTGGCGAATGAAGACGAAGTGAACTCCTGCGACTACTGGCGTCATTGTGCGGTGGACGGGTTCCTGTGCTCTTGCTGCGGTGGCACGACCACCACCTGCCCTCCGGGCTCGACGCCTTCGCCCATCTCGTGGATTGGCACTTGCCACAACCCGCATGATGGCAAGGACTACCTGATCAGCTACCACGACTGCTGCGGCAAGACCGCTTGCGGCCGCTGCCAGTGCAACACGCAGACCCGTGAGCGTCCTGGTTACGAGTTCTTCCTGCACAATGACGTGAACTGGTGCATGGCGAATGAGAACAGCACCTTCCATTGCACGACATCGGTACTGGTTGGCTTGGCTAAAAACTAAAAAAGGCCCGTCGGGCTGCCAGTCATGCGGGAAGAACGGTCCTTGGGACGCCAGTTCTTTCCTGCATAGGCAGCCCCAGGGTTTGAACAAGGTGCCGGGCGGCCAGGATGGCGTTCGGTCACTTAAGGAGGCATCACTGTGTGGACATCTTTGCGCCTGGCCTGTTTGGGCGCCGTACTCCTGGCGTTTACGCCTTGGGCCCATGCCCAAGAAGAGATGGCCGGAACGGGCGATTACCTGCAAAGTTCGCAGGCTTTCAAAGACTATATGCTGCAATGCGCAGGTTGCCATCGCTACGATGGCCAGGGCCTGACGCATCGGGGCATCCCCAATTTCAACCAGTCCATTGGCTTGTTTACACGCCTGCCAGCTGGACGGGACTATATGATTCGAGTTCCCGGTGCCTCGCAGTCGCAACTGGATAATGCCGATCTGGCTCGTGTGCTGAACTGGATTGTGGCCAAGTTCAGCCCGGAAGAAATGACACCCGATTACCGACCCTTTACCTCGGCTGAGGTAGGGGCATCGCGCCGGCATCGTTTTGATGATGTACTCAAGGCGCGTACGGAGCTAACCGTCAAGATGAACAGTATGGGTCTGGAGCCTGCGCCCTACCTGTACGGCTCCATGGATCGCTGATACAGCGGGTTAACGACCGTAGACGCTTGAATTTTTTAGGGCTATAAGAAAGGGGGCATATTCTGCCCCTTACCCCGATCAATTGTGTTGGCCGAAAGGGCACTCAGGCAATGTCTATGTTATTGCGCACTCCCTCTGCTTCTTTCAAGAGCCTGGCTGCTTGGCAGGAAGTGGTGTGCGCGTACTTTGTGCCCTTGGAAGTTCAGCCGGATTCTCGCCGTGGTTTCTCCAACCGGGCGGCAACCGATCGCATGGGTTCGGTCGATGTCATGGAACTGTGTACCAGCGCGCAGCGCGTGCGTCGTACCCAGGCCTTGGCCAGCCGATCCGAGCAGGCGCTGTACAAGGTCACCTTGCAGATCAGTGGCAGCAGCCAGATTCAGCAGGATAATCGCAGTGGCATCTTGCACGCCGGGGAGTGGGGCATTTATGACACCACCCGCCCTTACGAAGTGGCCGTACAGGATCAATCCCATTTTCTGGTCTTGCAGTTCGAGGAAGAGCGTTTGCTGCCTTGGTTGCCCTGGCTAAGCGATGCGGTGGCCCGCTCGTTCTCCGCCACGACAGGTCCGGCCCGAATTGCCATGGATATGCTGCGTTTGGGTTTGCAGGAGCGCGGGCACTTGTCGCCCTCGGCCTTGAGCGAACTGTCCCAAACCGTGATTCGCATGATGGCTCTGAGCCTGGCCGATGGTCGCCCGGTGACGACCGAGTCCGCCCTGGACGAAGTGCGGCGCGGGCAGCTGCTGCAAATTCAGCAATACGTGCAGGATCATCTGGGTGATACCGGTTTGAATGCCCAGTCCCTGGCGCTGCAATTTCGCATTTCACGCCGTTATCTCTACAAGCTGTTCGAGCTGTGCGGGCAAGCGCCTGCCGACTACATCATGGCCGCCCGTCTGGAGCGCGCCTGTCAATTGTTGGTGGACGGCAAACCCGGTCGGCAGATCAGTGAGTTGGCCTGGCAAATGGGCTTTTCCGACGCGGCCGTGTTCAGCCACGCCTTCCGGAGACGCTATGGCGTATCGCCCAGCGAATGGCGTCGCAGTCGTATTTGTGGCGATTAAGTACAGCTACGTAGACGCAACTCCGACTTATCGCAGACGGGTCGGATTTCTATCCTAGAGGCTCATGATTATGGGGCGGCCGGTGTGGTTCGCCCGGCTTCTCAAGGACAGTCTTATGCGTCTACACCTCGATTGTGCGTTGCTGCACACCCAGCCATCGTGGGCTCAGAATTTACTGGCCATCATCCCGCCTTGCGAGCGTTTGCAGCTGCATGTGTTGCAGGCGCCACCACCGCCCCGTCCCGATCAGGAGTATTTGTTTTTGCGCAGCGCATCGGCCTTGCTGCTGCGTTTTGATGCCTGTCTGATTCCCATCGAAGCGGCCACCCTGATTCACGTGCGCCGAGCCTTGTCGGTGGCCCAAGGTCATTTGCCAGTGCCGGTCTTTGGTTTGCTGCGGGGTGCCATCAAGGCCGCGGCCCTGACAGACCTGCTGGAACTGGGTCTGGCAGACTACGTGCGCGAGCCTTTATGCCTGGACGATTTGCGCGCCCGCATCAATCGTCAGCGTTTACAGACCTCGTCCCACGCTTTGAATGAACCGGGGCTGTCGGGTCGGATACACTATAGGGTGCAGGAAAACCAGGATCTGGTCCTGCACCCCGGCCCAACGGAGCAGCGCCTGTCGCAAACGATCTTGCAACAGGAGGGGACAACGCTGGAAGCCTATGCCGCTGCGGTAGCCTCGCGCTACGCCAGCAGCCAGGAATCTTTCAAAGTTGCCAAGGGAAGGATAGTGGCCCGCTTCGAGCAGGCTTATATCCACGCCGCCCTTGATCGCCATAGCGGCAATATCGCCATGGCGGCCCGCTCCGCGCAAAAGCACCGGCGTGCTTTCTGGGCACTGATGCGCAAACACCATATCGATGCAGCACGTTTTCGATCCGCGTCAAACCCAGACGACGAACACGATGGTTAAAATTAACAGGCATTTTTCAATAGGGATTGCCGTGTCTTTACCTCAATTAAAAAACGATGTTTTCCTGCGCTCGCTGTTGCGCGAACCTGTGCCTTACACCCCCATCTGGCTGATGCGTCAGGCCGGGCGTTATTTGCCTGAATACAATGCCACCCGTGCCCAGGCTGGCTCCTTCATGCAATTGGCTCAGAATCCCGAATTTGCGTGCGAAGTAACCTTGCAGCCCCTGCGTCGTTTCGATCTGGATGCCGCCATTCTGTTCTCGGACATCCTGACCGTGCCACACGCCATGGGCCTGGGTCTGGATTTCGTCGCTGGTGAAGGCCCGCGTTTTGCCCGTCCTGTACGTAACGAAGCGGACGTCATGGCCCTTGAAGCGCCTGATATGGCCAAGCTGCAATACGTGTTTGATGCTGTCTCGCTGATCCGCAAGGAACTGGACGGCAAAGTACCGCTGATCGGCTTTGCCGGCAGCCCCTGGACCATTGCCTGCTACATGGTGGAAGGCCAGGGCTCGGACGACTACCGTCTGGTGAAAAGCATGATGTATCAGCGTCCGGACCTGATGCACCGCATGCTGGAAATCAATGCCCAAACCACCTGCGACTACCTGAACAATCAGATCCGTGCCGGCGCACAGGCTGTGATGCTGTTCGATAGCTGGGGTGGTGTATTGTCCGACTCCCTGTTCCAGGAATTCTCCCTGGCCTACACCCGTAAAGTGGTGGATGGCCTGATTCGCGAGCATGACGGCAAGCGCGTCCCTGTCATCGTCTTTACCAAGGGCGGCGGCATGTGGCTGGAAGATATTGCTGGCTGTGGCGCTGATGCCATGGGTGTGGACTGGACGGTGAACCTGTCCCGTGCGCGCGCTCGTATTGGTGACAAACTGGCCTTGCAAGGCAATCTGGACCCCATGACCATGTTCGGTGGCGAAGAAGCCATCCGTCGTGAAGCCCGTCGTGTTATTGATGACTTTGGCCCTGTGGGGCAGGGCGGTCACGTGTTCAACTTCGGCCACGGTATTTCGCGTTTCACCGATCCGGAAGCCGTGGGCATTCTGGTCGACGAAGTGCATTCCTACAGCCGTCGACACCACAGCGTTTGATAGTCTTTGCGCACGGGCTGTCGCAGCTTGTGCGCAAAGTTATGCACACAGACAGGGCTGGGTTTGAGGTCTTTATATTTAAGGTTTAATTTCAATACCCAGTTTTAATTAGTTGATTTCTCTGCGTTTTATCCTTATTTCAGAGATATTGAAAATTAAATTGTATCTGTGCTTGCTTCTTTGTATTTTTTGTTCCTGTCATTTTCCCCAAAGTTATCCACAGGTCGCTAAGCTCTTGACTTATCAGGCTTTCAGCCAGGCCAGCCCTTTTTTGAACCACCATCCATGACCGCCACTCCTGACGCTATTTCTGCATCGGCAAGCACCGGACCTTTCTGGCTGCATGTGGCTTTGGACGTTCCCCTGGATGGGGTGTTTGATTATCAGCACCACGAACCCGTCCTGATCGGACAGCGGGTCATTGTGCATTTTGGGCGGCGGCAGATGATAGGCGTGGTGGTGGCCTTGCCGGAGCAACCTTCCTACCCGCCCGAGCAGGTCAAGGCGATTGATCAGCTGCTGGATGACTTGCCGCCTTTCCCGCAGGACTGGTTGCGGATGGCGCGCTTTGCGTCTACCTATTACCACCGTCCGCTGGGCGAGGTCATGATGCCGTCCTTGCCAGGGCCTTTGCGCAAACCCTCTGCCTATCTGGGCAAGCGTTCCGCTGGTGGGCCGGTATTGCGCATGGCCAAGCGCAAGGAAAAGAAGGTGGAGCCGGTGGACAGCGACGTCCTGCCCGTGCTCAATGCCGAACAGCAGGCTGCGGTAGATGGCATTGTGGCGGCCAAACCCGGAAGCTGCCTATTGCTGCATGGCGTAACGGGTAGCGGGAAAACCGAAGTCTATATGCGGGTGCTGGAACAGGTGCTGGCCGCTGGTCGGCAAGTCCTGTTCATGGTGCCCGAAATCAATCTGACGCCTCAGTTCGAGCAGGTCCTGCGTGCCCGCTTGGCGCGCGTCTTGCCCGGCGATGTGCTGGCTGTCTTGCATAGTGGTCTGTCCGAAGGTGAACGGCTGCGCTCCTGGTTGCGCGTCAACAGTGGTCAGGCGCGCATTTTGTTGGGAACACGGCTGTCCATCTTCACGCCCATGCCCGAGCTGGGCCTGATTATTGTGGACGAGGAGCACGACGCTTCTTACAAGCAGCAAGATGGCTTGCGCTACTCCGCTCGGGATCTGGCTGTGTGGCGTGGTTACGATCTGAAAGTGCCGGTGGTGCTGGGTTCAGCCACCCCTTCGCTGGAAAGCTGGAATCATGCCCGACAAGGGCGCTATAGCCTGTTGAGCCTGCCCAAGCGTGCGCGAGAGGTTTCCTTGCCCCGAGTGCGTCTGGTCGATACCCGCCATTTGCGCCTGGAGTCGGGCTTTTCTCCCCAACTGCTGGATGCGCTGGAAGCATGTCTGGAGCGCGGCGAGCAATCGCTGGTTTTCATTAACCGGCGTGGCTACGCGCCTGTGCTGCATTGCGCCTCTTGCGGCTGGCTGTCTCAATGTCCGCGTTGCACGGTGTACACCGTGCTGCACCGGCAAAATGGCTTCAAGCACAATTTGCAGTGCCACCATTGCGGTTATCAGGCCCCCGTGCCGCGTGCTTGCCCGGATTGCGGCGATCAGGACTTGCAGCCTATGGGGCGTGGCACTCAACGTATTGAAGAGTTTCTGGGCGAGCGTTTTCCCAATGCCCGCCTGGTGCGTATCGACGCGGATAGCACCCGCTTGAAGGGCAGCGCGCAGCAATTGTTCGAGCAGGTGCATGCGGGCGAAGTGGACATCATGGTGGGCACCCAGATGGTGGCCAAAGGTCATGACTTCACCCGCTTGAGCGTCGTCGGTGTGCTCAATGCCGATGCTACCTTGTTCGCCCATGATTTCCGCGCGCCCGAGCGTCTGTTTGCTCAACTGATGCAGGTAGCAGGCCGGGCCGGTCGCCATACCGAAGGGGCGGATGTCATCATCCAGACGGGCTACCCGGAGCAGGCCGTTTATCAAAGCCTGATCAAGCACGATTACATAGGCTTTGCTCAAAGCGCCTTGAACGAGCGCGAGTCCGTGGGCTTGCCGCCTTTTGCCTATCAGGTGCTTCTGTCTGCCGAAGCGCCGCAATTGGCAGATGCCATTCGCTTGTTGACCCAGGCGCGCCGTTTGCCTGAAGAATATCCGAATGAATTTCCGGGCGCGGATCAGGTTTTCCTGTACGATCCTGTGCCTTTACGCGTTTTGCGCGTCGCCAAAGTGGAGCGTGCTCAGTTGCTGCTGGAAAGTGCTCATCGCCCGGCCTTGCAGGCCTTTGTGCGCTATTGGGGGCCACAGGTTGCGCAGTTGGCCAAGCAGCATAAAGTGCGCATTACGATTGAAGTCGATCCTCTCGAAATTTAAGATTCTCCAGGCTCATGTGCGGACGGAAACAGTAGGAGCATCTCGGGTACAGCAGGGTGTATCCTTGACCGCTATGCAGCTATGAGCCAAGAGGCAGGAAGCGATGAGGCTGTGGCGCGATGTTGTTGCCCTGCCGCTGTCATGCTCTTGTACCTCGTTTCCGCTGTATCTCTGTGTTGGCCTTTCGCTTGTCATCAAACCATACTCGGCTTGGCCGGGATTCCACTTTTAGTTTTGCACGCTGTTTGGCTTTGAACCTCGTTTTCTTGCCTAGTATTCATTGATTTCACCATGTCCACCTCCGTCACTACACCAGGCCATACTGTCCCCACCGACCTGAACGCCATGCAGCGTCAGGCCGTGTTGTATATGGATGGGCCCTGTCTGGTCCTGGCCGGAGCCGGTAGTGGCAAGACGCGAGTCATTACGCAGAAAATCGCTTATCTGCTGCGCGAGTGTGGGTACACGGGCCGACAAGTGGTCGCACTGACCTTTACCAATAAAGCCGCGCGTGAAATGAACGAGCGGATTCGCGCCCTGGTAGATCCCAAGCTGTTGCGGGGGCTGACCGTCAGCACCTTTCACTCTCTGGGCTTGCGCATGTTGCGTGAGGAAGCCCAGCATGTGGGCTTGAAGCCGCGCTTCTCCATTCTGGATTCCAACGATGCGCTGGCAATTATTCAGGAACTGCTGGCTACCACGGATAAAGGCCGCCTGAAGTCCGTTCAGCAGGAAATCTCCTTATGGAAAAACGCCTTGATGGGGCCGGACGATGCGGAGCGTGCCGCAAACTCGCCCAGCCAGATCGAGGCGGCTCGTATTTACCGCGACTACGCCGCCACCTTGATTGCCTATCAGTCGGTGGACTTTGATGATCTGATCCGCTTGCCTGCGCAGTTGATGGAAGACAATCAGGAAGTACGCGAGCGCTGGCAGCGTCGGGTGCAGTATCTGCTGGTGGACGAGTATCAGGACACTAACCTCTGTCAGTATCGGCTGGTGCGTTCTCTGACGGGTCAGCGCAATATGTTTACCGTGGTGGGGGACGACGATCAGGCTATTTACGCCTGGCGTGGCGCTACCGTGGAGAATCTGGCGCAGCTTCCCAAGGATTACCCGGACCTGAAAGTCGTGAAGCTGGAGCAGAACTATCGCTCGGTGCAGCGCATCTTGCAGGCTGCGAATAATGTTATTGGCAATAATCCCGTCGTGTTCGGTAAAAAGCTCTGGTCTGACCTGGGCTTTGGTGAGCCTATCCAGGTCCACGTGACGGACGACGAGCAGAACGAGGCCGATTCAGTGGCTATGCGTATCTCGGCAGAGTGCTTTGAGCGTCAGGCCGAGTGGCGAGATTTTGCGGTGCTGTACCGTGGCAACCATCAGGCCCGCATCTTTGAGCAGGCGCTGCGCAATCTGCGCATTCCCTACACCATCTCGGGTGGGCAGAGTTTCTTTGACAAGGCCGAGATTCGCGACATCCTGTCTTACTTGCGAGTCGTTGCGAACGACGATGATGATCCAGCATTCATCCGCGCAGCGACGACACCCAGGCGCGGAATTGGGCAGGCTACCTTGCAGGTGCTGGGTCAGTTTGCGGCGGAACAAAAGCTGTCTTTATATTCCGCCGTCTCGCAAATCGCTCTGACGGATCGCTTACCGGAAAGGCAGTTGGAGCCTTTAAGTGTCTTTGCGCAGTTTATTGGCCGTATCCAGCAAAGAGCGGACCGGGTAGAGAGCGATCAGGAAGGACACGAGACGGCCGTTAGCGAATTGCTGGACGAGCTCCTGCGGGCGATTGATTACGAGCGCTATCTCTACGATATGTTCGACGAGCGCCCCGCGCAGACTCGTTGGGAAAACGTGCTGGAATTGATTACCTGGCTGAAGTCCAAAGCGGCAGACGATCAGCTGAGTTTGAATGACTTGGTGCAGCGAGTTGCCCTGATCACCATGTTGGAACGCGGTGAGGATGAAGACCCGGATGCGGTCAAATTGTCCACGCTTCATGCTTCCAAGGGGCTGGAGTATCCGCATGTGTTCCTGGTGGGGGTGGAAGAGGGGTTGCTGCCGCACATTGGGCGCGATGACGAAGATATAGACCCGGATAAAGAAGCCGATATTCTGGCCCAGCGTATTCAGGAAGAGCGGCGTCTGATGTACGTGGGTATTACGCGTGCGCAGCGCAGCTTGCGCTTGAGCTGGTGCAAGAAGCGCAGACGCGCACGTGAGAATCTGGTGCGTGAGCGCTCACGCTTTATTGATGAGATGAAGATCGAAGACCCTGGTGCCCAGGAAGATCCGGCGCAGGCGGCTTTAAGTCCCAAGCAGCGACTGGATATGTTGAAGAACTTGTTGAACAAGTCTTGAGCAGTGCTTTTTGATCAAGGACGATTTAGTGCTGGGCCTATGTTTTGTGAGGCGTCGTAGTTCTGCAGGCCAGCTTTTGCTGGCCTTTTTCATGTTCTGCGGCGCGGGAAGAAACGCTCTCCGTGCCTGGCTTGTCTTGATCTTGGGGCTGGGGAGACGCCTTGTGAGGTGCTTGCGCCCAATGAGCCAAGGTTCTGCGATGGATGAAGGTGTGCAGTTGGAAAGGCTGCATTGGCAAACGCAGAAAAAACAAAAGCCTGCTAAATCAGCAGGCTTTTCAACATCAAGCGGTGTTTTGCTTGAGCGTTACGACGGTGATGCGTGGCTTACCAGTAGCTGGCCGACATGCGGGAATCGCGGATGCGGGCTTCGTTCAAGGCACGGGTCAGTTCGACCATGTACTTGAACACCACGTTTGCGGCTTTGGAAACTTGTTTGGCCGCTGCTTTGGTCAGTGCAGTTAAAGACACGGATTCACCATTTTCCAGGGCATGCTGCATTACCCCACGCTCAACAGCATCACTCCAGTGAATGTAGTGCGAGTAAGTGGTCATGGTAGACATTTGCTTTCCCTTTAAGGTGAAGGTCTAAGTTACGAGTCCTCATTATAGGGTTTTCCCTAGTCGGAAAGCAAGGGTAAACCCTAGGGATTGGATTAGCCTGTGGTTTTTAGGGGAAAACCCTAGGATTCTTTGAAAAGGAAAATTAAATCAAAGGCTTATGGGGGTGGGGTTTGTAGGGTTTTGCGGGTTTTAGGTGGGGAGTGGAGTCCTTGCGGCAGCCCTTGCTGGCTTGAGGCTGGGTCGGAGCGGAAGCTTGCCGGTGCTGCGCACCGGTGCCCTTGTCTGGGGCTGTTGTAGGGCGCACCTTGAACTCGTTCAGTGGTTTGTCCCCCGGACAAACCACAAGCGTTGAACTCAAACAGCAAGGTGCTTGCATCCCTACAACAGCCCCAGACGGCGGCAAGCCCCCTGAATGCTCCAACCCAGCCTCAAGCCAGCAAGGGCTTCAGAATGGTGGCAGCCAACAGCCAACAGCCAACAGCCAACAGCCAACAGCCAACAGCCAACAGCCAACAGCCAACAGCCGACAACCCGCAACTAATCGCTCTGGCTGCTTCTTGCTGCAATCCGTTGCCAGGCAAATAAAGCTGGCAGATATGGATGACAGGCTCGTAGGCTAGTTGTAGGCAGCAGGCAGCAGGCAGCAGGCAGCGAGCCGCAAACAACAAATAAGAACCCGCGAAGTCAGGGGGCCTGGAAGTGATCTCGTTCGCTTGAAGACAAACAGCCAGCCGTTTATCGCGGCTGGCTGTTTGTGTACTGGTACTACCAAGAAGGCTTAGCGGGGAAGTGTCGAACTCCCCATCAGGAACTCGTCTACGGAACGGGCACATTGGCGGCCTTCACGGATGGCCCAGACGATCAGGGACTGGCCGCGTCGCATGTCTCCGGCGGCGAAGACTTTGGCTCGGCTGGTTTGGTAGTCGTCTGTGTTGGCGGCGACGTTGCCGCGCTGGTCGGCTTCTACGGCGAAGGCGTCCAGCACTTGGCGTACGGGGGCGGTGAAGCCCATGGCCAGCAGGACCAGGTCGGCTGGGAAGGTCATTTCGGAACCGGCGATGGGCGTCATGCTCATGCGGCCTGTCGCGGGATCGGTTTTCCATTCCACCCGCACGGCGCGCAGTTCTTTGACTTGGCCGTTCTTGCCTTCCAGCTCTACGGTGTTGATTGCCCAGTCACGCTCGCAGCCTTCTTCGTGCGAGGACGAGGTGCGCAGTTTCATGGGCCAGTAAGGCCAGGTCAGCTCCGTGTTTTCCTGCTCGGGCGGGCGGGGCATCAGTTCGAATTGGGTGACTGATTTTGCGCCTTGGCGTGTGCTGGTGCCCACGCAGTCCGAGCCGGTATCACCGCCGCCAATCACTACAACATGCTTGCCTTGAGCGCTGATGGCGGGAGTGCCTCGCGAACCGGCAACTTGCTGGTTCTGGATGCGCAGGAAGTCCATGGCGGGATGTACGCCTTGCAGCTGGCTACCGGGGGCCTCCAGCAGGCGGGGGGTTTCGGAGCCGCCTGCCAGGATGATGGCGTCGAACTGTTGTTCCAGCTCGGTAGGGGACAGCACGGTCAGCCCCGGTTCCTGGGCGGCTTGATCTTGTGCCTGACCAATATAGGTAGAAGGGCAAAACTGCACGCCCTCGGCCTGCATTTGGGCGATGCGACGATCCAGCAAGTGCTTGTCCAGCTTGAAGTCGGGGATGCCGTAACGCATCAGGCCACCAATGCGGTCGCTTTTCTCGTACACGGTGACCTCGTGGCCGACGCGTGCCAATTGCTGGGCACTGGCCAAGCCGGCAGGGCCGGAGCCGATGACGGCCACGCGTTTGCCGGTTTTGTGGGTAGGCACTTGTGGCACAACCCAGCCCTCTGCCCAGCCTTTGTCGATGATGGCGTGCTCGATGGATTTGATGCCCACGGGCGCACGGTCGATGTTCAGGGTACAGGCTGCCTCGCAAGGAGCGGGGCAGATGCGGCCAGTAATTTCCGGAAAGTTATTGGTGGAGTGCAGCACGTCCAGCGCTTCTTTCCACTGCTGGCGGTAAACCAGATCATTCCAGTCAGGAATGATGTTATTGACCGGGCAGCCGTTGTGGCAGAAAGGGATGCCGCAATCCATGCAGCGGGCGGCCTGCTGGCCTGCCTGCTCGTCGTTCAATACCTGGACAAATTCTTTCCAGTGCTTGACCCGCTTTAAAGGAGCTTCTACGGCTTCTTGCAGACGTTGAAACTCAAGAAATCCAGTCGTCTTTCCCATGATGTGTCGTTTCCTGATGGTGATGGGAAGGGTTCAGGCCGAAGCCGAACGGCGGGTTTTACTGCTTTTGGGCGCGGCTTTGCTGGCTTGCGGGCCCTGCCACAATTCGCTCAATGCACGGCGGTACTCGCGTGGAATGACTTTGACGAATTGTGCGCGGGCGCTGTCCCAGTCTTTCAAGAGCTCGCGGGCCTGGAAGCTGCCCGTGGCCTTGAAATGTTCCTGAACCAGGGTTTGCAAGATGGCATCGTCGGTCTGACGTTCGCCCTGGGCGCTACGGCTGTGCCATTGCGCCATGCTGCTGTTCATCTCTTGCTCGGCCTTGCTCAAGACCGGCTCCAGATCCACCATGCCGGGGTTGCAGCGCAGTTGCAGGCGGCGTTGCGGGTCCCACACGTAGGCCACGCCACCGGACATGCCGGCTGCAAAGTTGCGGCCCACTTCGCCCAGAACAACCACGGTACCGCCCGTCATGTATTCGCAACCATGATCGCCTACGCCTTCCACAACCGCGCTGGCACCGGAGTTACGCACGGCAAAGCGTTCACCGGCCACGCCGTTGAAGTAAGCCGCACCGGACAGGGCGCCGTAAAGCACGGTATTGCCCACGATGATGTGGTCCGGGCCGTAGCCACGAAAGTCGTTGGGTGAGCGCACGATAATGCGGCCGCCGGACAAGCCTTTACCTACGTAGTCATTGGCTTCACCCACCAGATCCAGGGTGATGCCCTGCGCCAGGAAAGCGCCAAAGCTCTGACCCGCTGTACCTTTGCACTGAATGTGCAGGCTGTCGTCAGGCAGACCTTGATGGCCGTATTTCTTGGTGAATACGCCCGAGAGCATGGCACCGACGCTGCGGTTGCGGTTGCGTACGGGGGTGATGAAGGACAGTGGGGTGCCCTGATTCAAGGTCACGGCGCTGCGCTCGATCAGTTGGCGATCCAGCGTGTGTTCCAGGTCATGATCCTGGGTAGCGATCTGACGTGGGGACTCTTCATTGTCCACTTTGTGCAGCAGGCGGGAGAAGTCCAGGCCCTGGGCTTTCCAGTGTTCGATACCGCTGCGCATATCCAGCCAGTCGCTGCGACCGATCAGATCGTCAAAGTGGCGTACACCCAGCTTGGCCATCAGTTCACGCACTTCTTCTGCAACGAAGAAGAAGTAGTTCACCACGTGCTCGGGCTTGCCCTTGAATTTGCGGCGCAGCACGGGGTCCTGAGTGGCAACGCCAACGGGACAGGTGTTCAGATGGCATTTGCGCATCATGACGCAGCCTTCCACGACCAGGGGGGCGGTGGCAAAGCCAAATTCATCCGCACCCAGCAAGGCGCCGATCACCACATCGCGGCCGGTTTTCATCTGGCCGTCGGCCTGCACGCGGATGCGGCTGCGCAAGCGGTTCAGCAATAGGGTTTGCTGGGTTTCAGCCAGACCGAGTTCCCACGGGGTACCGGCATGCTTGATGGAGGACAGGGGCGAAGCACCCGTACCACCGTCGTGACCGGCAATCACAATGTGATCGGCCTTGGCTTTGGCAACGCCAGCGGCCACGGTGCCCACACCTACTTTGGACACCAGTTTCACGGAGATATCCGCTTGCGGGTTCACGTTCTTCAAATCGTGAATCAGCTGGGCCAAATCTTCGATGGAGTAAATGTCGTGATGGGGGGGAGGAGAAATCAGGCCCACACCGGGAACGGAGTAACGCAGTTTGGCGATGTACTCGGACACTTTATGACCGGGCAATTGACCGCCTTCACCGGGTTTGGCTCCTTGTGCCATCTTGATCTGAATTTGATCTGCACTGCACAGGTATTGGGCGGATACGCCAAAGCGGCCGGACGCAACCTGCTTGATGCGCGAGCGCAGCGAATCGTTCTCTTGCAGCTCAATGTCGGCAAATACGCGATCCTGTCCCAGGACGCTGGCCAAGGTGTCACCCTGGCGAATGCCGCTTTTACCGTGCTGCATTTCATGCTGGTAGCGCAGCTCGTCCTCGCCACCTTCACCAGTATTGGACTTGCCGCCAATCCGGTTCATGGCCACGGCCAGTACGGCGTGGGCTTCGGTTGAAATCGAACCAAGCGACATGGCGCCGGTTGCAAAGCGTTTGACGATCTCGCTAGCCGGTTCCACCTCTTCCAAAGGAATCGCTTGAGCCGGGTCCAGACGCAGTTCGAACAAACCACGCAGTGTCATGTGACGGCGGCTTTGCTCGTTGATGAGCTGGGCGTATTCCTTGTAGGTGCTGTAGTTCTGGCTGCGGGTGGCGTGTTGCAGCTTGGCGATGGAGTCGGCGGTCCACATATGGGCTTCGCCGCGCACGCGTACTGCGTATTCGCCACCGGCTTCCAGATGGTTTTCCAGCACGGGGTCTTTGCTGTAGGCGGCGCGGTGCTGACGCAGCGCTTCTTCAGCCACGGTGAAGATATCAATCCCTTCTACCGGACAGGAGGTGCCCACAAAGTATTTGTCCACCAGCGAGCGCGACAGGCCGATGGTCTCGAAAATCTGCGCGCCGGTGTAGGACATGTAGGTGGAGATGCCCATTTTGGACATGACCTTGTACAAGCCCTTGTTGATGGCCTTGATGTAGTAGCCCTCGGCCTGGGAGGCGTCGATCTGGTTGATCGGGTCCTGGGCCAGATGCTGCAGGCTTTCAAAAGCCAGCCAGGGGTGCATGGCTTCGGCACCATACGCACCCAGCAGGGCAAAGTGATGCACTTCACGGGCCGAGCCGGTTTCCACAACCAGACCCGTGCGGGTACGCAGACCGATGCGGATCAGGTGCTGGTGAATGGCCGAGGTTGCCAGCAGGGCGGGGATGGCCACATGCTCGGCGTCACATCGGCGATCTGTCAGGATCAGGATGTTGTAGCCATCGCGCACGGCATCTGCCGCACGGGCGCACAGTGCGGCCACGCTGGCCTCAATGCCTTCCGGGCCCCAGGCGCTGGGGTAGATGATGTCCAGTTCCTGGCTGCGGAACTTGCCATTGCTGGCCGCTTCAATGCGCCGGATCTGGTTCATGTCAGCCGGGCTCAGCACGGGCTGGGACACTTCCAGGCGCAGCGGCGGGTTGACGTTGTTGATGTCCAGCAGATTGGGCTTGGGGCCAATAAAGGACACCAGCGACATCACCATCTGTTCGCGAATCGGGTCGATAGGCGGGTTGGTAACCTGAGCAAACAGCTGGCGGAAGTAGTTGTAGAAGGGCTTGGACTTGTCGGACAGCACGGCCAACGGCGCGTCGTTGCCCATGGAGCCGGTGGCCTCTTCGCCCTTGCTGGCCATGGGCTGCAGGACGACTTTGATGTCTTCCTGAGTCCAGCCAAAAGCTTGTTGCTGATCCAGCAGGTCGCGTGTGGCCAATTGGGGGCGCACGCCGGGCACGCTGGGCAGGGAGTCCAGGCGCAAGCGCAGGCGTTCAATCCACTGCTTGTAGGGGTGGGTGTTGGCCAGTTGGGACTTGATCTCGGCATCGTCAATGATGCGGCCCTGTTCCAGATCGATCAGCAGCATCTTGCCCGGTTGCAGACGCCATTTCTTGACGATGCGGTGCTCGGGAATAGGCAGGGTACCGGCTTCAGAGGCCAGCACAATCATGTCGTCGTCGGTAATGACGTAGCGGGCCGGACGCAGGCCGTTACGGTCCAGCAGCGCACCAATTTGCAGGCCATCAGTAAAGGCGATGGCAGCAGGGCCATCCCATGGTTCCATCTGGGCGGCGTAGTACTCGTAGAAAGCGCGACGGCTTTCGTCCATCTCGGCGTGTTGCTCCCAGGCCTCCGGCATCATGATCATCATGGCGTGCGGCAGCGAGTAGCCGGCCATCACCAGCAGTTCCAGACAGTTGTCGAAGGTGGCCGTGTCGGACTGGCCTTCGTACACGATGGGGTAAAGCTTTTGCAGATCCGAACCCAGCACGGCCGATTCCATGGCGCCTTCACGGGCACGCAGCCAGTTGAAGTTGCCCTGTACCGTGTTGATCTCGCCGTTGTGGGCGATCAGGCGGTAGGGGTGGGCCAGAGGCCAGGCGGGGAAGGTGTTGGTGGAAAAGCGCTGGTGGACCAGGGCCAGGGCGGAACAGGCGCGAGGGTCGGCCAGATCGCGGTAGTAGCGGCCAACCTGGTCAGCCAGCAGCAGGCCTTTGTAGACGATGGTACGCACCGAGGCCGAGGTCACAAAGTATTCCTGTCCGTGGGCCAATGCCATGCGGTAGATGGCGTGGCTGGCGGTCTTGCGGATCACGTACAGCTTGCGCTCCAGCGCATCGGGCACCATCACATCCGGGCCGCGGCCAATGAACAGCTGGCGAATCACCGGTTCGTTGGCCTTGACGGTGGGCGACATGGGCATGGTGCTGTCCACTGGCACATCGCGCCAGCCCAGCATGTGCTGGCCTTCGGCACGTACCGCACGTTCCAGCTCCTGTTCACAGGCCAGGCGGGAAGCGGTTTCCTTGGGCAGGAACACCATGGCTACGCCGTACTCGCCGGGGGGCGGCAGGGTCACGCCCTGAGCGGCCATTTCTTCGCGGTAAAGCTGGTCGGGGATCTGGATCAGAATGCCTGCACCGTCGCCCATCAAGGGATCTGCGCCTACAGCGCCGCGGTGATCAAGGTTTTCCAGGATTTTAAGGCCTTGGGTGATGATGGCGTGGCTCGCCTGGCCTTTGATGTGTGCGATAAATCCGACGCCGCAGGCGTCGTGTTCGTTAGCGGGAAGGTACAAGCCTTGGGCTTGGGGGGGACAGGAGTGTGTCATGGGCGTATCCGCAAAGAACGTGTTAAAGCGGTGCATTTGTTGCAGCGCAAAAAATAAAATACAGCGATTTTTTTTTTGCACGCAAGATTTTTTTGCGAATACGGTAAAAAAAATTAGGGACCTGCTCTCACAGGCCCCTTATCACCCGTCTGAACCGGGTGCAGTGTGGCAAGATCGCTGCACATGCGGGTTTGCGCAGAAATCAGGTCCACACAAGCGCTATTTGCCGCTGCGGTTCTGGCTCATTTGCCCCAGAATCTGCAGAGCTTCTTCGCCTTCCAGCAGTTCGGAAAACAGCTTGCGCTCGCGTTCCAGAACCTCCAGCAAAACTTCGCGCTGGGGTTCTCGTAGCAGACGCTTGCTGGTGCGCAAGGCAATGGGAGGCTGCTCGGACAACGCGTGAGCGCAGGCACGGGCGGCTTCCAGGCTATTGCCGTGGTCGGTCAGTTCAGTGAGCAGGCCGTCTTCCATGGCTTGCTCGGCACTGAAGGCTTGTGACAGCAGCAGCCATTCGTTGGCACGGCGTGGCCCCACGTACTGCGCCAGCAGGTGGCTGGAGGCGCCTTCCGGGCACAGGCCCAGTGCGGTGAAGGGCATGCGCAAACGCGCGTCCCGGGCCGCGTACACAAAGTCCGCGTGCAGCAGCAAGGTTACGCCAATACCCACCGCGTGACCTTCTACGGCCACGATCAGTGGGATGTCGGCCTGGACCAGACTGCGCAGGAATTTGATCGGTGGCGGCATGTCGCTATTGCGCACATTGGACAGCTCCGAGATGTCGTTGCCGGCACAGAAATGCTCGCCCGCGCCGGTCAGAATCAGGGCACGATATTTCTGGTTCTGATTGGCCTGGTCGATGATGTCGGCCAGCTCTTCGTACATGGGGCCAGTCAAGGCATTGCGTCGTTCCGGGCGGTCCAGAATGACTTCCAGCCAATGGCCTGCGTCATGAGTCCGTATCATGGCGTGCTCCTGTTCAGGCGAAGGGGGAGGCCAGCAGTGCTGCCTTGGCTTCCTGGTATTCGCGATGCAAACGGGCCACGATGTCGGCAGTAGATTCCACCGAGTCAATGCCACCAATGCCTTGACCAGCGCCCCAGATGTCGCGCCAGGCTTTGCTCATGCCCGAACCGAAGGCGGTGTCGGCATTTTTTTCGCTGTCCAGCTTGTCCGGGTCCAGGCCTGCCGCGCGGATGCTGTCCTTCAGGTAGTTGCCGGGAATGCCGGTAAACAGTGGGGTGTAGACGATATCGGCGGCACGACCCTTGACGATCATGTTCTTGTAATCGTCCGAGGCATTGGCTTCGGTACTGGCAATGAAGCGCGTGCCGATGTAGGCCATGTCGGCCCCCATGGCTTGGGCCGCCAGAATGTCGCGACCCCGGCTCATGGCGCCGGACAGGGCAATCGGGCCATCAAAAATCTGACGGATTTCGTTAACCAGCACAAAGGGGCTCAAGGTACCGGCGTGGCCGCCAGCACCTGCAGCCACCACGATCAGGCCATCCACACCCGCTTCCAGCGCTTTTTCAGCATGACGCAAGGTAGTCACGTCGTGGAAGACTTTGCCACCCCAGGCGTGCACATGCGGCACGATGTCTTGCGGGGCGCGCAGGCTGGTAATCACCAGTGGCACCTTGTGGTCGGCGCACACACGCAAATCCTGCTCCAGGCGGTCGTTGGATTGGTGGATGATGTGGTTGATGGCGTAGGGGGCGATGCGGCGCTCGGGATGGCGCTCGCGTAGTTCGGCCAGGGTGTCGTCGATCTCGTCCAGCCAATCCTTGAGCTTTTCCTGGGGGCGGGCGTTCAAGGCGGGGACGGAACCGATGATGCCGCTGGCGCATTGTGCAATCACCAGGGCGGGGTTCGAAACAATGAACATGGGCGCTGCCATTACAGGCAGGGTCATAGATTGATAAAGCTGCTGCGTTAATGCCGATGGCATAAGGTCGGTCTCCTGTTATCGAAAGAAGTGCCCTGCCTCTTGAAGGGGCGGGGTCCTGCAAGGAAGATCTGCCGCTGATAATCTATCGTCACCTATTCTAGGACGGTTTATCGTCGCCCGGCTTGGTGCGCTGCACAAATTCCTCCGGCCTCGAAAATGACCATGGTTTGAGCACTTTTTTCTGTCCGTAGGCCGGACTAAGAAGACGTAGTGCACAATAAGCGACTTGAAGGATTTTTGTTTGCTATGACCACGACTGAACGAAAAGCGCCCTTGGCGGGATTGCGTGTTCTGGACTTGACGCGCGTGCTGGCCGGGCCCTGGTGTACTCAAAACCTGGCTGATCTGGGTGCGGAAGTCATCAAGGTCGAACGTCCCGGTGCCGGGGACGACACCCGAGGCTGGGGGCCGCCGTATCTGCAGGATGGTCATAGGGCGGACACGGAAGATGCGGCCTATTTTGGGGCTGCCAACCGTAATAAAGAGTCCATCATCCTGGATATAGGCACTGCACAAGGTGCCGAGGTGGTGCGTCAGCTGGTCAGTCGCTGCGATATTCTGGTGGAAAACTTCAAGGTCGGTGGCCTGAAAAAGTACGGACTGGACTATGAAAGCCTGCAAGCCATCAACCCGGCCCTGATTTATTGTTCGATTACCGGATTTGGGCAGACTGGCCCCTATGCAAGTCGTCCAGGATATGACTTCATGATCCAGGGGCTGGGTGGTTTGATGTCCCTGACAGGTGAGCCAGGTGGTGAACCGCAAAAAGCGGGTGTGGCTGTGGCCGATGTCATGACAGGCATGTACGCCACCGTGGCTGTGCTGGCAGCCGTGGTGGAGCGCCACCGTAGTGGCCTGGGTCAGCATCTGGATATTGCTCTGCTGGATTGTCAGGTGGCCATGATGGCTAACCAGAACATGAATTACTTGTGTACCGGACAGGCGCCACAGCGCCCCGGTAATGCACATCAGAATTTGGTGCCCTATCAGGTCTTTGAGGCCAGTGACGGGCATTTGATTGTGGCGGTGGGCAACGATGCCCAGTTTCGTAGTTTTGCGCGGGAGCTGGGTCATCCCGAGTGGGCGGATGATCCCCGTTTTGCGCGCAATGCCGGACGAGTCATGCACAGGGACGAGTTGGTGCCCATGCTGGCGCAGATCATGCGAAGCCGCAGGCGCGATAGCTGGTTGCAGACGCTGGAAGCTGTAGGTATTCCAGCCGGGCCCATCAATACGATGGAACAGGTTTATCAGGACCCGCAGGTGGTGGCGCGCGGCTTGCGCCTGGACTTGCCGACCGGGCAGGGGGGGAGCGTGCCTTCGGTAGCCAGTCCTTTACGTTTGTCGGCCACGCCGGTGCAGTATCGCAGTGCGCCCCCGCGTCTGGGAGAACACACCCGCGAGGTCCTGGCACGAGTGCTGGAGCTGTCGCCCGACAAGGTCGAGGCCCTGATGTCCGGCTCCGCTGCACAGGCTTAATTTTTATTGCTTTTCGATCAGGTTGTGAATCATGAAACAGATACAAACCATCGCTATTGTTGGCGCAGGTGCTATGGGACGGGGCATTGCCCAGATTGCTGCCCAGGCTGGCAAGCAGGTCTTGCTGTATGACCTGAATGCGGACTCGGTCAAGGCGGCTTTGGCGGATGTACACGCCGTCTGGAGTCGTTTGCAAGAAAAAGGCCGCATGACGGCGGAACAGGTGGACGCGGCCAAAGCGTGTCTGCAAACCGCCAGCGATCTGCAAGCCTTGGCCCCTGCCGATCTGGTTGTGGAAGCCATTGTGGAGCGTCTGGACGTCAAGCAAGGCTTGCTGCAACAGCTGGAAGAGATTGTGTCGGCCGACTGTGTGCTGGCCTCCAATACCTCTTCGCTGTCCATTACCGCCATTGCCCAAGCCTGTCGTCACCCCGAGCGTGTGGCTGGCTATCACTTCTTCAACCCCGTGCCGCTGATGAAAGTGGTCGAGGTTATCGACGGTCTGCGCACCTCTCCGGAAGTGGGCGATGCCTTGATGCAAGTGTCGCGCGATATGGGCCACACGCCGGTGCGCGCCAAGGATATGCCCGGCTTTATCGTGAACCACGCCGGTCGTGGCATGAACATCGAGGGCCTGAAAATCGCCCAGGAATGCGTGGCGCCTTTCTACCAGATCGACGCCATCATGCGCGAGCAGGCCGGTTTCCGCATGGGGCCCTTTGAACTGCTGGATCTGACCGCGCTGGATGTGTCCCATCCGGTCATGGAGTCCATTTACCGTCAGTTCTACGACGAGCCGCGCTTCCGTCCTTCGCCCATTACCGCCGTGCGTCACGCCGGTAAATTGTTTGGTCGCAAGAACGGCGAAGGTTTCTACAAGTATGAAGATGGCAAGAAACAGGTTCCTCAAGAGCCTGCTGTTCCCGCTGTCACGTCCTTTGCTCCTGTGTGGGTCTCGCCTTACCACGAGCAAGGTCAGGCTCGCGCTCTGCAGTTGCTGAACGAACTGGGTGTGAAAGTGGTGGAAGGCGACCAGCCACCGGCTGATGCGCTGATTCTGTTGACGCCTTATGGTGAAGACGTGGCGACTTTGGTGTCCTTGCATGGCCTGGACCCAGCTCGCACCGTGGCGCTGGATACCTTGTTCGGCTTGGAGAAAGGCCGCCGCCGCGTGCTGATGTGCTCGGCTGCGACCACACCAGAATGGCGCGATCAAGCCTGGGCCATGTTGGCCAGTGATGGTACGGCGGTTAGCGTGATTGAAGACTCTGCCGGTTTTGTGGCCCAGCGTTTGGTGGCTACCATCGTGAACATCGCCAGCGATATCGCTCAGCAGCAGATAGCGACCCCATCAGATATCGATGCCGCTGTGCGTCTGGGCCTGGGTTATCCGCACAATGGCCCGCTGTCCATGGGTGATGCCGTTGGCTCGCGTGATTTGCTGGATGTGCTGAACACTCTGCAAGCTGTCACGGGCGATATGCGTTATCGCGCCAGCCCCTGGCTGCAACGCCGTGTCCAACTGGGTATGTCCTTGACGGCATTGGCTCAGTGCAAGGCGCAGTAAGGCCTGAGATTGCTCTCTTGGACGCTTTATAGCGTGTTCTAGAGGTAGATCAGCCTACAAGCTTATGAGTCGGCCTGAGTCCGGGATGACACCGGACTCAGGCTTTTTTATTGGCAGCCTGAACCAGGTGCTCAATAAACGGATGCTTAGGCCGGGCTCAGGGCTCCAGGAGAGCAGACTATTACTTCTGTGTTTTGGTCGCGGGTATTTTCACCGAAGCCAGATCGGGATACAGCTCGATCAGTTCGGGCAGCAGCGCATCCTCGCTGAGCGGGATGATGAAAATCGTCTTGCCATCTACGCTGGCCAATGTGGGATAGCTAAGCTCAAAGGTCTTGCCGTTTTTCTTGAAAGTACGGCTGTAGTTCAGCACGGCGTAGTCGCGGCCTGTGCTGGTTTTGCCGAACTGTGCAGTATCCACGTCGTAGTGGCCAGACAGAATCTGTACGGGCTGATGCTCATCCATAGAGCGGCCTACCCGGATAAGTTCGGCAACGGTCTCTGCATGGTCCTTGCCCATTGCCTTTGAAATTTTCTGAATCTTGCGCGGCGACTGAAATTGCAGAATTGTTTCCAGGTCTCTGGCCATGGTGGCTTGCAGCAGCGTGTGCATAGCCTGCTCCAGGCTATCTCGATTCAGGATGCTGGTAGCCTGCGCTGTGCTCTGTGTGGCTGCCGTTGTTGACTCATTGGCGAAAGCCTGGGCCGAAGGAAAAATTAAAGCGGCAAGTGCTGACAAGACGCCCGTCACGGTCAGACGGGCAGCGGAAGTAATACGTGTCATGGTAAGTATCCGCAGCTGTTAGATAGCCGCAGTCTGCAGTGATCCAAGGGCTAGATTGTAGGGGGCGTGTCCTGCATCAGTCACCTGCAAACCTTTTCAGGCAATAAAAAAGCCCGATGAATATTCATCGGGCTTTTTTGTATCCCCAGGCTTTGTACGGTGACAGAGCCTGGGTGCGCAGTCTTACTTGGCGGCGTTAACCATGTGCTGGATGGCAGCACGGATTTCGTCGTCGGAGGCTTGAGAGCCACCGCGTGGAGGCATGGCGCCTACACCGTGAATGGCTTTTTGAACCATAGTGTCCATACCGGATTCGATATATGGCTTCCAGGCCGCTTGATCGCCAAACTTGGGCGCGCCAGCAACACCGGCTGCGTGACAGGCAAAACAGATGGTGTCGTACAGCTTGATACCGGCGGGGTCGACCTTGTTGTCATCCGCAGCAGCGGTTTGGCTTGCTTTGGGAGCTTCTGCAGCAGGAGCCTCTTCAGCAGGCTTGGTATCGGCAGCCGCAGTGGCTTCAGGCTTGGCGTCAGCTTCTTCACCTTCTGGTGCGGGAGCGTCGGGTTCCTTGAAGTCAGCGCCAGCGGCGTTAGCCATGTAAGCAACGGCACGAGCCACTTCGATGTCGTCCAGCGAAGGGTTACCACCCTTGGCAGGCATGGCGCGGATACCGTGAATAGCGTTCTTGACCAGCTCGTCCTGACCCAGCTTGATCAGCTCGCCCCAAGCGCCCTTGTCGCCAAATTTAGGCGCACCGGCTACACCGGCGCCGTGACAGGCGGTACAGGTGGTTTCGTAAACTTGCTGACCAGTCTTCAGCTCTTTGACGGCATTGGCGTCAACCAGTTTGAAACCGGCAACAGGCTGAATGCGGGCTGCAATGGCTTCAGGGGAAAGGGCGGCGGAGCCAGCACCTGCACCCATGGTGGAGGTAACCAGGCTGACCAGCATGACAATAATCGCGATGGGCACCAAGAAAGCCAGAGCCACGGTCACAAGCAATTGTTTAGGGGTTTTGATCATGGCTGAGTGACCCTCGTTGTGTTCTTCGGGTTTTTGTTCCGTGTTGCTCATTATCGGATCCTGCGAGTTCGTACAAGAAATGACGGGAGGGCCTTAAAAGGCCACCAATAAAGGCTTGCGCCTACCTAATGGGTGTGCGCAAGGACGTGTCTACCAAGCCACCGACCCAGATCGCGCAACCATGGATTATAGCGGAGTGTGTCGCTCTTGTATCTGACTCTTGATTTAGCGCACTCATAATTGCCGGATAGATGCTGAAAAAAACTCCAAACTCGCGCTACAATAGCGAGCTTGGCGTCCGTAGTTCAATGGATAGAATTAGGGTTTCCGAAGCCCTCGATACAGGTTCGATTCCTGTCGGACGCGCCAGAACTTCTTGTTTATACGGCTCTTTAGGGCTGCTTTTCAAGACCTGGCTTGAATTTCCAGTTATAAAGTGTCGCGATGCAAGCAGCCAAAGGCTGCTTTTTTTGTGTCTGTTGTTTGTCAAAACACGGTCTCATGCACGGTTCAGGTGAAGTGGGCTAATTATTGATCCTGATCATTTGGCCTGGGACGAAATTGCGTATTCGCCTGCGTTGACAGGCGAGCTTGCGCTTGGGAGTTTGGCCGGGACAACGATCAGGCGTATAGGCGATGTCTGGACAGGCAGTGCCTGGAGTCTTGAACTTGTGGCCGTCGCTACAACCAGATGTGCTGCCATCGAAGTCTATGCAAGACAAAAGGGGCCGAAGCCCCTTTTGCTTTTTCCTGAGCAGCTTTCTGGTTTTTAAACAGCTTCGGCACAAATCACATAGTCGTGGCCATGACGCAGACCACCCAAGGTCTGGTTCAAGGCCAGAGCTTGCTTGCGCAAGGCTTGGACATGCTCGGACAAGGCAATGGCCAGGTTGCGGTCCTTCAGACGGCGCAAGCGCCCGTCACACATATCCAGTTGACCGTGGATAAAGCTGTCGCCGTAACGAATGCCAAAGCGCTGCGCATCCACACAGCGATAGCCGGACTGTCGCAGGTGGCGCAGGACCCAGTCCATCGGGTACTCGCGATACGGGCGCTCGCCTGCCAGCAGCAGGCAGGCATCACGCAAACGGCCTATTTCCACAATCAATTTGCCCGCCGGGTCCGTGCTGCTATAGGGCACGTAGGGCTCCAGACCAATAATGTAGAGACGCTGGCCGGTGAGCGGCCGCAGGCGGCTGAACAACTGGTCCTGGGTGTAAGGGGCAAAGCCGTCTATGGCACCCAGTAGATAATCGGCCAGAACCGTATCAAAGCGTTCGCCCTGCAAAAATTCAGGGTCGCTCCAGTTGCCCACCAGCAGACGGTCCTCGGGGCGTTTTTGATCGCCCAGCTCGCGGGTGACTTGCTCGGCCATGCTGGGAGAGGCGGTAATGGCCGTCCAGCGTTCTGTGTCCAGCGTCAGCAACCAGCGCAGCGAACCCTTGCCGGTGCCCGCATCCAGAAAGTTGCCCCAAGGGCGCTCGCCCTGCATGTCGGCCACGATCTGGTAGAGGCGGCTACCCGTGTGTATGGCGGTCTTGCTCAAAATTCCACCTGTATCCCGGCCAGGATGTTGCGTCCCATCAGCGGGGCCTGACGGGCAATAAAGGAGGTATGGCGGTAAGCCAACTTGTTCAGCAAGTTATTTCCTCTCAGGTACAGGGTGTAGGTGTTCTGATCCATATGCAGGCGGTAGCTTAAACCCATGCTGAGCAAACCGTAAGACGGCGAACGCTCTTCATGTTCAGCCAGTCGGTCCTGGGCAAAGGTGTGGGTGTAGCCGACAAAGCCGGACCAGTTCTGCCAGTTCAGATCCGTGCGAATACCCAGGCGGGCGGCGGGCATGCGGGGCAGGTTGCGGCCAGGATCTTGCAGTTTACCGCGCACCAGATCGCCATACACGCTGACCGAGGCCCAGGATGTGACGGGGTAAGAGGCTTCTGCTTCCAGGCCCCAGAATTGAGCCTTGTCCTGGCTGTATTGGATCAGCTGAAAGTCTTCGTGGCGGTCCAGGCTGCGGCCATAAATGTAGTTCGAGCTACGGGTGTAGAAGGTACGCAGATCAAAGTGCAGATCGCCCAGGTGTTTTTGCAGTCCCAGGTCCACCGTATGGCTGGTCTCACGATCCAGGTTCGGATCGCCACGCTCATAGCTCAACGTGGCAAAGTGCACGCCTTTGGCAAACAGCTCTTGAGCTGTGGGCAGACGCTGAGAGCGGGACACGGACAGGCTGGCGGCGTATTCGGGTGCGAAGTCCCAGACCGTACCTAAAGAGAAGGAGGTCGCCGTGCCTTTGCGGCGTTCCAGCGTTTGCGAGTCGGGCGTGACGGTTTGCCATTCCTGACGTGCGCCCAGTTCCAGACGCCAGTCGTCCCAGTTCACGCTTTCCAGAAGGAACAGGCCCTGGCTGCGAGTACGGGTGGGCGGAATGAAGTTTTCAGTACCGTCGCGGGACGCAAAATCAGACTGGCTGGTTTGCAGGCCGATGACCCCTTCAAACGGCCCCCAAGGGTTGTGTTCCAGCTCCAGGCGCGTGTCGTAACCGCGATTGGTGAAGCGGGTGCCATCAATATCGCCATCTTTTTCAACGTGCTGGTAGTTGGTCGCACCAGCGCGCAGGCGAGCCCGTTTGAAGCCGGGCAGAGGGTCACGCAGTTCGCCACGGATATCGAAACGCTGAGTACGCAGGTGAGCGGTGGCCGAGTGTTCGTGATCATGTTCGTGGCTGTGGCCATGATCGTGGTCATGGCCGTGATCGTGACTGTGGCCGCCGCAATGCAGAGTGGCACCGTGCGGGTGGCAGTCCTCGTATTCGTGGCTGTGACCGGGCAGACCGTAGCTGCCTTCACGGTAGGAGTAGGCCGCGCCTATATAGCCACGGTCCCCAATAAAGGAGAGGCCAACGCTGCCTGTGTCCGTGCTGGAGTCGGAGTCCTTGACGCGTCCATCGGTCCAGTTGGGGACGCGATAGTCGCGGCTACGGTGCGAGGCACCTTCTACGTGCAAGGCGATATTGCCTTCGCCGGCTGTCATCTCGACTGCGCCGATTCTGCCACGATCAGCCGTGGAGCCCTGGGCACGTACCGAGCCTTCAAAACCTTTTTCGGGGATGGCTGTGGGGATTTTGCGATCCAGCACGTTGACCACGCCACCAATAGCACCGCCTCCGTAAAGCAGGGCCGATGGGCCGCGCAGCACCTCGATGCGATCCGCTTGCCAAGTATCGACCGTGATGGTGTGGTCGGGCGAGATGGCCGAGGCGTCCATGACTTCTGCGCCATCGCTCAGGACTTTAACGCGGGGTGCAGTTTGGCCGCGAATGACGGGGCGGCTGGCACCGCTACCAAAGCTGTCTACATGGATGCCGACTTCACCGTCCAGCAATTCACCCAAGGTGCTGCTGCGGCGCAAATCCAGTTTGGGGCCTTGCAGGACCGTGCTGGCGGTGGCCAGCTCGGTTTGTCGCAAGGCCAGGGGGCTGGCAGAGATTCGGATAGGGGCCAGTTCAGGGACAGCTTCTTCAATTTCATTGGCTTGGGCAGAGGCGCACAAAAGCAGCGCCAGGGCTAGTGGCAGGGGACGGGGTTGGAAACGCATCTCATCTTCCGGTTTGTTAATTTTCGAGATGTTATAACATAACAATAATTATTTGAAATAGAGGAAAAGCCATTTTGAGAACAGGGAGAAAGAGAAACTTCTTGCTGTATGAGCATGCAGGTAACGGTGAAAAAAAAGCCGCCCTGGGGCGGCGGCTTGTTGTCGTTGTGTGTCGCTTAGCTGTTTTCCAGTTCAGGCGGAATCAGATTGCGTTCGTAGCGATGGACGTAGTCCTCAAAGGACTCCTGATCCTGTGCTTCGATATCAATCTGGGCTTGCAGAGACTCTTTGGCCTGTTGCTCGAAAGCGGCTTGCTTGTCGTCAGGCAAGGGATGGGCCAGCAAGGTTTGGTGATGCTCGCGGCTGCGTTGCAAGGCGTAGTCGTGAAAGCTCAAACCGGTTTCGCGCAAACGGCTCAGCAGTTGAGCCGACGGTGTCAGTTCCGGGTTTTCCAATTTGCGGATTTGGGCTTGCACAGCTTCGGTGTGACCTTGGGTATCCAGGGCCTGATCCAGCATTTGCGCGTAAGGCAGCAGCGATTCCAGAATTTCGTGCCCCCAGTCTTGCAGGCTGACGCTTTCTTTTTGCTGATTGGTCAGCATCAGGCCGGGGCGGCGGCCTTCACGCACAACAGTCGCAAAGTTGTTCTTGCTGTCCTGACAGTAGCCGCCGTCCGGGAAGAAGGGGCTGTCTTGCACGGCACAGAACAGCAGGAACGTATCCAGGAAGCGGCAGGTTTGCTCGGAAATTCCAGTGGGTGATTCAGGGTCTATATCCAGGCAGCGAACTTCAATGTATTCCACACCGCGCTGGGCCAAGGCTGTAGCCGGGCGCTCGCTGCGCTGGGTGGTGCGCTTGGGACGAATGCTGGAGTAGTACTCGTTTTCAATCTGCAGGATATGGGTGTTGAGTTGAATCCACTCGCCATCGCGGTGGGTACCCAGTTTTTCGTAATCCGGCCAAGGAGTTACGGCAGCGTGATACATGCGCATCACAAAGGTGTCCAGGTCGTTGTAGCAAAGCTGGAGCTCGGCCTGGGCTTCCTTGTTGTGATAGCCCAGATCGCTCATGCGCAAGCTGGTTGCCCAGGGCATGGTCAAGGTGTCCTCGTCGATCTTGTCCAGATTGTTGCGGCGACCTTGCAGGAAGTTCGTATCCAGCACGGGCGAGGCACCAAACAAGTACATCAGTAGCCAGGAATAGCGCGTGAAGTTGCGGATCAGCGCCAAATACCCGTTGGAGCGCTGATCTTGCAGATTGTCGCCACAGACATTCAACAAGGGCCAGATGCCATCAGGCAGGGAAAAGTTGTAATGCACGCCGGCAATACATTGCATGGGCTTGCCATAACGTTCGGCCAGGCCACGGCGGTATACATGCTTGAGCATGCCCGTGTTGGAGTTGCCGTACCAGGCAATGGCAATGTCTTTTTCGGCGGGCAGCAATGCGGGCATGGACTGGTTCCAGATAATCTCCTGGTCCAGCTTGCCGGCCACAAAGGTGTGGATGTCGGTCAGCTCCTGCAGCACGTCCTCGACCCGGGCTTGCGGCTCGGTAATCAGCTCCAGCAGGGCCTCGGCGTAGTCGGTCGTGATATGGCCGTTGGTCAGGGCCGACCCAATGGCTTGCGGGTGGGGGGTGTTTGCCAATTGGCCCAGCGCATCGACGCGCAGTCCTTCTTTTTCGATGCCGCGCAAGATTCCCGTCAAAATCTCGGGATTCTGTTGCAGGGCAAGGCGGCGTTCGTGGCTGGTGTTCATGGTGGTGTTTCCCACTTTCGAAATCGGGTGCAAGATACGGGACTGTTCAAGGGGGCCTGGCCCCGTCTATAAATAGTAGTCCGACCAGACTTGCTTTGTTAAGTTGCGCCAAAAGGCGTATCGGGCAGGGCGAGTATAAGACGGCTGTTTAGCCAGCCGATGAAAAGCATGAAACGGGATATGGGATTAGCACCATGATGATCAGGCGCATTACCGCGGTACTGGCGGCTTTCTTGATGTTGGCAGCCTGCAGCCCAGAGTTTAACTGGCGCAAGGTTCAGCTTGAACAAACGGGCCTGTCGGCCATGCTGCCCGGCAAGCCCACGACCAGTCACCGACTGTTGGATTTCGAGCAGCATCAACTGGATTTTTACCTGACCACCGCCACGGCGGGCGGGCAAAGCTATACCGTGGGCCATGTGATTTTGCCCAAGGAACTGCAGCAGGACGAGGCCGCTCGCCAACGCTTGTACGAGGCACTGCACGATTCCCTGCGCGAGAAATTCATACCCGATGGGCAAGTCAGCGAGAAAAACCAGATACAACTGCCGCCACCCGGACAGATTTTCTTCATGACGCGCGATGTGGGCGGTGTGGCCTTGCGCCTGGAAGCGATGATACGCATGGAGCCAGGCTGGCTGGTGCAGGGTTTTGTTATGACGGATTCCGGGAAGGCCCCGGACGCGGCTCAGGCAAAGGTTTTCTTTGACGGCTTAGCTCGCTAGCCGGGTCGCCGCTGATCAGGTGCTGCTGCAAGGCCAGGGTAATGGCAGCTTGGCGGCTATAGACTCCAAGCTTGGCGTAGGCGTTCTGGAAGTGGAAGTTGATCGTGCGTTCAGTAATGCCCAGGATGATGCTGATTTCCCAGCTGGTCTTGCCATGGGCAGCCCAGTTCAGGCAGGACTGCTCGCGTGAAGTTAAGTGCGTCACGGTAAAGCCATTCCTCATGCATTCGTGGTAGACGTCGGGCCAATGTACTCAAATTTAGCTTAGCTGGCAGACAAATGTGCATGAAAATAATGATGTAAATCAAAGCATTGTCTTTTCTATGACGTTACCGTTGCCCAGAGTTCTGAATCGATCCTGGCTGGTCGATTTGGACGCCGCGCCGCAGCGATGCTAGAATTTTGTCTTATACGTTTTGCGCCGATTTGCCTGATCCGCTTGCGGGCGCTCCATAAATCCAGCTAAAGAGGTCCTGATGGCCACTGATTCCGTCCCTAGCGCCGATACTGGCGCCCTTAGCCCATCCTGCGGTTTGATCCCCGAAGGTTCTGTGGGCCCTGTACATGCCGAACTAATCGCCTTTGACGAACCCCTGCATCTGCGCAGCGGGCAAGTGCTGCCCAGCTACGAGCTGGCGGTCGAAACCTACGGCACCCTGAACGAAGAACGCAACAATGCGGTATTGGTGTGTCATGCACTCAATGCCTCGCATCACGTTGCCGGTTATTACGACGACGATCCTAAAAGCACTGGCTGGTGGGACAATATGGTCGGCCCCGGCAAAGCCGTTGATACGGATCGTTTTTTTGTCATCGGGGTCAACAATATCGGCTCCTGCTTTGGCTCTACCGGCCCGTCCAGCATCAATCCGGCCACTGGCAAACCTTGGGGCTCCGAGTTTCCCGTTTTGACGGTAGAAGACTGGGTGCGTGCCCAAGCCCGTCTGGCCGACTACTTTGGCATTCGCAAGTTTGCGGCCGTTATGGGTGGCTCCCTGGGTGGCATGCAGGCCCTGAGCTGGGCCATCAGCTGCCCGGAGCGCGTGGAAAACTGCGTGGTCATTGCCAGTACCCCGCGCCTGTCGGCCCAGAATATCGCTTTTAACGAAGTGGCCCGCAGCGCCATTTTGTCCGACCCGCAGTTTCACGGTGGTAATTACTACGAACATGGGGTGGTGCCCAAGGCTGGCCTGGGTGTTGCTCGCATGGTAGGCCACATCACCTACCTGTCCGACACCGTCATGGCCGAGAAGTTTGGCCGCAACCAGCGTGCCCCAGCCCAAGGCGGCGAGTACCACTACAACTACGGCGTGGAATTCGAGGTCGAGTCCTATCTGCGTTATCAGGGCGAAAAGTTCTCGCGTTACTTTGACGCCAATACCTATCTGATCATCACCCGTGCGCTGGATTACTTTGATCCGTCGCGTCAGCACCAGGGGGACCTGGTCAAGGCGCTTGAAAAGGTGCAGGCCAAATTCCTGCTGGTGTCTTTCACCACGGATTGGCGTTTCTCGCCCGAGCGCTCGCGCGAAATCGTGCAGGCTTTGTTGCGTAACCAGCGCGAGGTCACTTACGCCGAAATTGATGCTCCGCACGGGCACGACGCTTTCTTGTTGGAAGACCCTCGTTATCATGCCGTTGTGCAGGGATACTATGACCAGATTGCCGCTAATTTGGGCTTGCCTGCGCGCACCCGTACTACAGGGGTGTTGGCAGAATGACTAAGCCGCAAACTCAGGTGGATGCCGCCATGTTAAGACCGGACTTGCTGCGCATTGCGCAGTGGATTGAGCCAGGTTCGCGTGTGCTGGATCTGGGCTGTAACGATGGCACCTTGTTGGCGCATCTGCGTGACACGCGCCAGGTTGTCGGAACGGGGGTGGAGCTGAACGATCAGTTTGTGATTGCTTCGGTACGCCGTGGCGTCAATGTCATTCAGCAGGACTTGGAAAAAGGCCTGGCGCTGTTCAGCGACCAGCAGTTCGATACCGTTGTCCTGTCCAAGACACTGCAATCCATGCACCATACCGAGCACATCCTGCGCGAGATGGCGCGGGTGGCGCGGTATGGTATCGTCTCGTTTCCTAACTTCGGTTATTGGCCGCATGGCTGGAGCATTTTGCGCGGGCGCATGCCAGTCACGGGCGAAATGCCTTACCAGTGGTACAACACGCCCAACATCCATTTGTGCACCATGAAAGACTTTCAGGATCTGGCCCAGGCGGTGGGCGTACGTATTCTTGATCGTGCTGCCTTCAATGGTCGCGACACGGTGCGTTTTTTGCCGGGCTGGCGCAGTACCCTGGCCATGTATCGTTTCGAGTCTCCCCATTTTCTTGCTGCTTAGCGCTAATAAGGCCTGACGTGTCACGTGTCTATACCAGTCCCCGAGTCTTGCCTTTGCTGATTCTGGGGTTCGCCAGCGGCCTGCCTCTGGCCCTGGTTTCAGGCACCTTGCAGGCCTGGGCAACCGTTGAAAATGTTTCACTGACCGAGATTGGTTTTCTGACCCTGGTCGGCTCGGCCTACACGCTGAAGTTTCTCTGGGCTCCCCTGATTGATCGCTACGCGCCGCCGTTCATGGGGCGCAGGCGCGGCTGGATCCTGGTCACTCAACTGCTGCTGGCCGCCTCCATTGCGGCCATGGGCCTGTTTTCTCCCTCGGTGAATTTGACCGCACTGGCCTTGCTGGCCGTGTGGGTGGCCTTCTTGTCGGCCACGCAGGACATAGCCTTCGATGCTTATTGCACGGACGTGCTGCAAGCACATGAGCGAGCGGCGGGGGCGGCGGTCAAAGTCATGGGCTATCGCATTGCCATGATTGTGTCCGGCGGCCTGGCCCTGATTCTGGCGGACCGCTGGCTGGGCTGGTCCAACACGTATTTTCTGATGGGTGCCTTCATGGCGCTGTGCGCGCTGGTGACCCTGATTTCACCCGACCCACAGGAACAAAGCCGTCCACCGCGCAGTTTGTCAGAAGCCGTGATCGCGCCTTTGGCCGATTTTTTCTCGCGTCCAGGTGCCTGGAGTGTTCTGGCGCTGATTGTGCTCTACAAGCTGGGTGATGCTTTTGCAGGTGCCTTGTCCACCACTTTTCTGATTCGTGCAGCCGGCTTTACCTTGTCCGAGGTCGGCACTATCAACAAGGTGTTTGGTCTGGCTGCTACGGTCGTCGGAGCCTTGATGGGTGGGGCGATCATGGCCCGCCTGGGGCTATACCGGGCCTTGATGATTTTTGGTATCTTGCAGGCCGTCTCCAACCTGGGCTATTGGCTGATCGCGATTGAAACCGCGCCATCCATGTGGCTGATGGGGATTGTGGTCGGTCTGGAAAACCTGTGTGGTGGCCTGGGCACAGCGGCTTTTGTCGCTTTGCTGATGGCTTTGTGTAATCGGACCTATTCCGCCACTCAATTTGCGCTGCTGTCGGCCCTGTCGGCAGTGGGGCGTACCTATCTGGCCGGGCCTCTGACGCCTGTGCTGGTCGAATCCCTGGGTTGGCCAGGCTTTTTTATTTGTACCGTCTTTATTGCTGTGCCTGGCTTGCTGATGCTGCGTTGTTATCGGGGTCTTATTCAACAGCTTGATGCGTAAAAAATATCATGCTCTTACTTGTTCTCTACATTATCGCCATCACTGCAGAGGCCATGACCGCAGCGCTGGCCGCGGGCCGTCGTGACATGGATTGGGTGGGGGTCTGTACCATCGCCTGTGTCACCGCTCTGGGCGGTGGCTCGGTGCGGGATGTGCTTTTAGGGCATTACCCGCTGACCTGGGTGCAGCATCCTGAATACCTCTGGATCACGGCAGGGGCGGCCATTCTTACGGCTTTGATCGCTCCGATCATGCGGCGTTTGCACAGCCTGTTCCTGCTGCTCGATGCCATGGGACTGGTGGTCTTTACCGTGATTGGCTGTCAGATCGCGCTGGAAATGAAGCTGCCCATTACGGTGGTGCTGCTAAGCGGCATGATTACCGGTTGTGCCGGTGGCGTCTTGCGCGACATCTTGTGTAATGACATCCCCTTGCTGCTACGCAAGGAGATGTATGCCAGCGTATCCATGCTGACCGGCGCTTTGTATCTGGGTGCCCAGCATCTGGACTGGCACCCGTATGTGACCCTGCTGGGTCCCATGATTATCGGCTTGAGTTTCCGTATGCTGGCTCTGCACCGCAATTGGCAGATGCCCCGCTTCGTCTATCGAGACGAGTGGCGCTAGAGCCAGCCTGTCTTGCCGGGTCAGGCCACGCCTAACCAGCGCAGGACTATAGGAACAAAAGGAACCAGCACGGCAGTCATGATCCCGTTCAGGCTCAGGCCAATGGCGGAAAATGCCCCAATCGTTTCGTGAACCTGCAAGGCACGTGCCGTACCAATGGCATGTGCCGTTACACCCACCGCAAAGCCCCGAGCCTCGGGGCGATCAATGCGCAGCAAGTTCAACAGCGGGCGCGCCATGATCGTGCCCGCAATCCCGGTAATGGCAACCGCCACAGCAGCCAAGGAAGGCTGACCGTCAAATTGTTCTGCCAGGGCCATGGCAATCGGCATGGTGGCCGAGCGTGGGGCAACCGACATGATGGTTTCAATTGATCCGCCCAAAGCCCAGGCAATCAGGACCGTGCTGAAAATAGCGGTAACCGAGCCAATGATCAGGGCAATGGTCAGCGGCTTCCAGATCTTGCGCAGCTGACGCAGTTGACTGTAGAGCGGTACAGCCAGGGCGACGGTTGCCGGTCCAATCAGGAAGTGAATGAACTTGGCCCCTTCAAAGTAAACGGGGTAAGGCGTGCGGGTCAGCAAGAGCAGGGCCACAATCACAACGACCGAGACCAGAATCGGCAACAAAAAGGGGCTACTGCCCGACTGGCGGTACATCCAGACCGAGCCTGCGTAGACCGAGCAGGTCAAGGTCAGCCACAGCAGGGGCGAGCTGGATAAAAAGACCCAGATTTGAAAAAGTCCGTCCGTCATTATTCTTCTTCCTGACGATTCTTAAGCAGACGATTGAGCACCAGGGCTGTGACCACCATGGTGATGACGGTGCCGCCCAGGGTGGCGATCAAAAAGGGCTGCCATTCCTCGGCCACCCGATCAAAATACAACATCACGCCAGTGACAGCGGGGATGAACAGCAGCATCAGGTTCTGCAGCATGACACTGGCCGTGCTCTCCAAAGAGCTGGGCACGCCGCCTCGAATCAGCAAGGCGGCAGTCAGAAGCAGCATGCCGGCCAAAGGGCCTGGCAATGGCAAGGACAAGGTCTGCACCAGGATCTCGCCTAATAGCTGAAAGGCGAAAAGGGCAGTAATCGCGTAGATCATGAGAGTTTCCGTAAAGGCACGAAAACGCCAGGCGGCAAGCCTGGCGTGGGTAAAGGGTCTGGCTAAGGGTGTTAGTGTGCCATACAAGATAGCCAGGCTGTAAGCGTGCTGCTTATATCGAATTGCCTATAGTAAGTGGCCTGCATCAATGCTTGGCGGGGCTGTTTTGCGCACCCATCCAGGCCTGAACCTCAATTTCCACATCCACACCGCCCGCCAGTTTGGCTTGTACCAAAGAGCGGGCCGGGAAGTTGCTGCCCAGGCGTTCTTTATAGATTTTGTTGAATTGCTCGTACAAGGCAATATCGGATAAATAGACCGTGGCTTTGACGACATGGCTGAAGTCGGCACCTGCCAGCTTCAGGGTCTCTTCAATCCGGTCCAGCGTGGCATTGGTTTGATCTTCAATGCTGCCGCGTATGATTTCGCCTTTTTCATTCAGCGGGATTTGTCCCGACAGGAATAGAAAGTCCCCGGCCTGCACGGCGCGGGAAAAAGGCATGTCCGAATCGCCCAGATAGCGTTTGATCGCAGTCGGTTCTGCGGTTTTGCCCGTGTTGGTGGCATAGGCGAGGTTGCTGGCGCCAAGACCTAAGGCAGAACAAGCCAGCAAAATGTGACGGGCCGAAGCAAAAAAACGCATCAGGATTCTCCTTGGACTAGGGGAATTCAGTGTGCCATAGCCAGGGCCAGGCAGCGTTAATTTGTGTGACGGCCCGTCGGCCTTAAGGCTGCTTAGGCGCGATCGCCCAGCCAGGCCTGCACTTCGATTTCTACGTCTACGTTTTTGGCCAGCTTGGCTTCAACCAGTGAGCGGGTAGGCAGGGTGTCGCCAAAGCGCTCGGCGTAGACTTTGTTGAAGTCGGCAAACAAGGCCATGTCGGACAACCAGACAGTGGCTTTGACTACATCGGCCAGAGTGGCGTCAGCCAGAGCCAGGCCTTCGATCAGGCGATCAAATACAGCGTGGGTCTGGTCCTGGATGGAACCGCGCACCACTTCACCTTGGGCGTCGTAAGGAATCTGACCGGACAAGAACAGAAAGCCGCCAGCCATGGTGGCACGCGAGAAGGGCAGTGGCAGTGGGCTGGCAATACGGCGGATACCGGACATGGAATACTCCTGATAGGGATGGTGGAAAATTCGGACTAGGCAGCAATGCGCGTTTATTCGCGTCTCTTGCCTACAATAAGGCGTCACTATACAACTTCAAATGAGGAGCGAGACGACGTGAGCAAGGAAATTTTGCAACGCCTGGACCAACTAAGCCAGGCCGCGCTGGCCAGCGGTGATTTGTTGCCCGTGCAAGCTCAGGAAGAGCTGATGCACGATCAGGGGCTGACATTTTTTGTGCGTTGGGTATCCACTCTGGCGGCCAAAGATGCCGCCAGCGTCTCGATTCCAGGTGGGCCACGTGACCCCAACTTCAATCCCTTTTTGCCACCTGCCCCGGCACTGACAGTGGATGACGCCAGTAGTACGCACAATATCGTGCTGAACAAGTTTGCCGTCTGTGATCTGCATCTTGTGCTGGCCGACAAGGTGTTTTCCGAGCAGCTCAGCCCGTTGCGCGAGATTGATTTCCGAATTCTGGCGGATTTCCTGGCCGTGCAAGGCGGTCTGGGCTTTTATAACGGCGGTGGCCCGGCTGGGGCCAGTCAGCGTCATAAACATACACAATGGATTCCACAGGCGGCTAGCAACGGCTCGCTGGCCCTGTGTCTGGACAAGCTCCCCACCCAGGCTGCGGCAGGCAGTGCGCATCAACATCCCGCGCTGGCTTTTGAACACTGTTTTGTGCGTTTGCAGGATGCGCAGGAGCCGGAAGTCTTGGCAGCCAGTCTTTTGAGTTCGTACCGAACTGCCTGCAATGAGTTGGGATTGGAACCGGCAGAAGATGGCTTGCTGCCGCCACATAATATGTTGGCAGGCCAGGGGTGGATGCTGGTGGTGCCCCGCAGCGTGGAGTTAGTTGACGGTATTTCGGTCAATGCACTGTCGTATGCAGGCTGCATTTATGTGCGCACCCCCGAGCAAATAGATCTGGTCCGCCAAATTGGCCCACTGGGTGTGCTGGCTCGTGCAGGCTATGCTCGCCGCGCCTGATCGCTGGGTTTGACCCTGGTGGACACGATGAACCCCGCTACGGCGGGGTTTTTATTTGTGTGCTTGCGTATTGTTTGGATGCTTAATTTACTGATTTGAAACAAAAGACAAATATTTGAATGTAATGAAGTTTGTTTTTCGGATCTTTGCCATTTGAGGCGGCGTTTAATGGGTTTAAAAGGAAATGAACTGAAATAATGTAACTTTTGTTGTGGAAATAAATAGAAATACAGCGTGTCAGAGAATAAGAGGCTTAATGTGTAAGCGTTTTTAATTATTAGAATTACCATCAGCTTGGAACAACACTAACTTGTCTGTCTCCAGAGGTGGATTGCTTATGTGTATCTCGTCTGAAGCTCATATTTTGGTTATTGCTCCAGAACCTGCTGGTGTGGCCGATTTACTGGTTTTGTTACGGACTAGTTTTGCCCGTATTAGTTTTGCCTTGGATGCGCAGCAAGGCCTGGCACGCTGTCAGTCTTTGCAGCCGGATTTTGTATTGAGTGAGTACAACTTGCCTCGCTTGCGGGGTGATACGTTTATGCGGATGTTGCGTGCGAACCCCCAAACTGCCTCTATCCCGGTTGTGTTCATGTCGGCGGTTTCGTGCCCGGACAGTCAGCTCATGGCCTTGCGCAGTGGAGCTCGCGATTTCATTGCGTACCAAACCAATGTGCAATTAGTTATGGAGCGCATTCGCTTGCATCTGGGTTTGAAGGAAGTCGTGGGAAATAAAGGGCAGCCCAATAAAAATAAGGGATGGGATGGCCTTTCCAGGCTGCCTGCGCGACATCATCTGGTTGATGCCGTGCAGCAGTACGTGCTGGACAATCTGTCAGATTGCTTGACGGCCGAAAGCTTGGCGGAGATGTTTGGAACCACGGCTCGTCGTCTGAACGAGCTCTTTAAAACGAGTTGCGGCGTGACGGTGCATGATTTTGTACGCTCCAGCCGCATGCGTTATGCCATGCAGTTGCTTCGGCAAACAGACATGGCGGTAACCAACGTGGCGGTGGAGTCCGGCTATGTCAATCCAGCCAATTTTGCGACCGCGTTTCGTCAGTACAGTGGCTTGTCTCCATCTGTGTACAGACAGCGTAACGGTACTAATATTTAAAACGAAAATGAAATAAATAATTTAATAAAATGTTGTTTTGCAATGATTCAAATGGCTTCTGTGGAAATTCAAAAGTAATTATTAAAAAACGGTAAGAAAATAAAAATATCCGAATAGGGATGAGGGTTCGGTAAGAATTTCCTGTACAACTAATTCAAATTATCGCCAAGACGGGGCGAGGGGATTTGTTGCGCCTGAAAACTCTGTTACGTCAGCGTGAGATATGGGCGGGCAGGAAAGACTTATGGCTAATTTCTTTTGAAAGCGAAGAGACCATGAACAGAATCTATAAGTCGGTTTGGAACGAGCAAACGGCAACATTTGTCGCTGTTGCGGAGAACACCAAGGCGCGCGGCAAGCGCAGCTCCGGTGGCACCAGCGCCAGCCTGGCGGTACTGGAGTGGGTGCAGGGTTTACGCCTGCGGGCCGTGGCCTTGGCACTGCTCAGTGCAGGGGTGTTGACACAAACCGCCACGGCACAAGTTACCGATGGTTGGGAGTTGAGCGTGGATGGCGCTACCCCTTTTCACGTGATTCCTGGTGGCGCTTTTTCGTTGACCTCAGGCAGCAACATCGCTCTGACCCAAACGGACGGGGCCGTTTCGGTGGCTTTGAGTCCTGATCTCAACGTGGATTCCTTGACGGCCTCAGGCCCGGTCAAGGCAGCCAGTGGCGAATTTACCGGTCAACTGACAGCGGGTTCGGCCACCGTGCAAGGTGATTTGCAGGTGAATACCGCCACGATTACCAATCAATTGACGGCAGGAAGTGTGTCCGCCGGGACAGGTACCTTTACTGGCATGTTGACGGCACCCAGTGCTGCCATTGATGGAAACTTGGCAGCGAAATCGGCCACGGTGGTGGGGGCTGTCAACTCGGGAGGCATCAATACTGTCAGTCTGACTGCGACCGGCAATACCAACTTGCGTGCCGTGAATGTGAATAACAACAAGATCTCTGGCTTGGCCGACGCCGCTGTGAACGCCTCCAGCACTGAGGCTGTGTCGGGCAAGGTCTTGTATGGTGCCTTGAACTCAGGTGATGGCATCAAGTACTTCCACACCAAATCGACCAAGACTGATTCGGTAGCCAGTGGCGTTGACTCTATCGCGATTGGACCACAGGCGACGGCAGCGGGCGAGGCTGCCCTGGCAGCAGGTCTGGAGTCGGAGGCTGCAGGTAAAGAAGCGATTGCCTTGGGAGCTCGCTCGGGCACCGGCAATACCGTCGAAAATGGCATTGCGATTGGCAGTGACGCCGGTACTGCCAGCAAGGGCAGCGATTTGATTGCCATGGGTAATGGCGCAGGCCAGCGTCTGGAAGGCAAGAATAATGTGGCCATCGGTAATCAGGCCGGCACTGCGGTTGATCCGTTGGAGGTGGATGACACAGTTGCCATCGGCAACAAGGCCATTGCCAAGGCGACCGGGGCAATTGCCTTGGGAACCAGCGCCGACGTGGGGCTGCTGGCAGATCAATCGGTTGCCATTGGCCAGGGAACAACGATTTGGCAGGACGCCAGCTCCGCTGTTGCATTAGGAGCAGGCTCAACGGTCATGTCGGCCTCAGGTACCGCTTTGGGTTCGGGGGCGCGCAGCTCGGGGGGGAGCTCTACTGCGGTGGGCGCCGGGGCCAATGCCTCGGGCAGTCTGTCTTTCGCAGGCGGTGCAGGGGCCCAGGCTCACGGGATCAAATCTGTTGCCATTGGTACAGGCGCTTTGAGCAATACAGAATCCGGTGTATCGATTGGTGAAGGGGCTGGCGTTAACGCTGGCACGCCGGTCATTGGCAACCGATTCGGTCAGGTTGCCGTTGGTGGTGAAGCTGGCCGGGGAGTCTTGGGGGGGTATAACGTCGCGCTGGGCTACAAGTCCGGTGGCGATATTACCGGTGACGATACCGTGGCCATTGGTCGTGAGGCCGGCAGCCGGATCGTCGGGGACCGTACAGTCAGTATCGGTTACGGGGCCAATAATTTGCCTGGTGAGACAGGCTCCGGTACTCCGGTAGCACCGCCCGTCAAGGCCTCCAATGCCGTGGCAGTGGGTGACCGCTCTCGTTCGGGTGCCACAGGCTCGGTGGCCATGGGTTCAATGGCTACTGTGGTTGACTATGACATCGGCGGCATTGCGATTGGTAATAAAGCGCTGGTGTATGCGGGCACGTCCACTCGGGCGGCCGCAGGCGGGATTGCCTTGGGTGATCAGGCGCGTGTCACGCACGCCAATAGCGTGGCGATTGGTGCCAATGCCCATTCGGTAGAAACAACAGGTCTGGGCTATGGGGCGCCAACGGGGGCTTATCTGGCCTCTTCCAGTGTGTCCTTCGGGACTACCGATGCTCAGCGGCGTTTGAGCAACGTGGCAGCAGGTCGACTGGATACGGATGCGGTCAACGTCAGTCAGCTGAAAGTGCTGCATACCAATCTGGAATCCATTGTGGGTGGTAACTTGAAGTGGGATAGCGACGGGGTGATTTCCGGCCCGGCCTTTGTCATCAAAGATGAAAATGGCAATGACCATACCTACACCTCGATTGGCTCCGCGTTTGAGGCCATGCGCACCGGCGTAGCCGGCATGATTGGCGGATTGTCTGCCGTGACTTATTCCAATGCCGACCGCACCTTGATCGACCTGGACAGCAGCACCGGTGCTCCGGTACGGATCACGAATCTGGCGGCGGGTGTGGATGTGGATGACGCGGTCAACAAAGGCCAGCTGGATGATCTGGAGTCCACGCTGATTGCCAACCGCCAACGCTACGTTAGCGTGAACTCGACCCAGAATCCGAACGTCAACAACAACGGCGCGACGGGTAATGATGCGATTGCCATTGGTGCGGTTGCGCGGGCTTCCGGTGTGGGTGGAACGGCCATTGGCTTGAACTCGTCCGCAGGCGGTCTGCAACAGGCTGACTACACCACTTCCTTGGGCTCCAATACCGAGGCGTCGGCCCTGGGTGCGACGGTGGTGGGCAGTGGGTCGTCGGCCGAATCGGAAAGCTCCATGGCCCTGGGGCATGAGGCTCGTGTGGCTGATACGGCCAACTTCTCCACGGCCATCGGGTACAAGGCTGAAGTGATGGGGGACGGCCAGAATCAAACCCGTGGTGCGATCGCTTTCGGTGAGCGTGCTCGTGTCACCCAGGAAGGCGGTATCGCCTTTGGACGCAATGCCTACGATCAAGCGATAGATGGCATCTCGATTGGTAGCAATTCCAGTGTTGCTCGGGGAGCAACGCAGAGCGTGGCCCTGGGCAGTGGCTCCTCGGCATCGGGCAGCCAGTCCGTGGCGCTGGGCCATCAGGCTTTTGTGGCGGGCAGTGGCTCCCTGGCCTTGGGTCAAGGCAGCAAGACCCGTGCCAGCAATGCTGTGGGTGCCGGTTCGGATGTCGAGGCTGATGGTCGCCGTTCCATTGCTGTGGGTGACAAGGCCAAAGCCGGCTGGATCGAAGAAAAAACGGGGCCGAATGGCTTGATCGAATACATCATGCACGGTGAAGGGGCGATGAGCGTGGGCGCAGGCTCCAACGCCAAGGAAGATGGTGGCTTGGCGCTGGGCTTCAAAGCCATTTCCGAAGGCCTGGATGCCTCGGCTCTGGGGACTAATGCCCAGGCTTTGGCGGCCGGGTCCCAGGTCTGGGGTAAGGATACGCGCGCTTCTGCCGAGAAGTCGCTGGCGATGGGGCAGGGCGCGATTGCCAATGAGACGGCAATTCAGGGGATGGCTCTGGGTGCGGGTGCAACCGTGTCGGCAGCCGGTGCAGTGGCGCTGGGGGCGGGGGCCACAACGAATGCGGCTTACACGTCCTCGACTGCGCGCTATACAGGCACGGTTACGCAGGAAGCCAAGCAAGGTGTGGTATCGATCGGTAATGGCTCAGAACAACGTCGTATCACCAATCTGGCCGGTGGTCAGGATCTGACCGATGCGGTCAACGTTGCTCAGCTGATCAAGCTGGACCAGGATCTGACGGCCTTGGGGACCAACTACAGCGGCAATAACTTCAGTAGCGGTAACAGCAATACGACGATTCACAAGAATCTGGGACAACGCCTGGAGATTCTGGGTGGGGCGACGACCGCGGGTAATTACAGCGGTGCCAATCTGCGTACTCAGGTCCTGAACGGTCAGTTGCAGGTGCAGATTGCCGAGACCCCGTTCTTCAAGGGTGCTGATATGGGCAGCCAGAAGATCACCAATGTGGCCAAGGGAACCACAGGGACCGATGCGGTGAATCTGAGCCAGTTGACGGACGCCGAAGGTGGCTTGACGGCCAAGGGCATGGAGTTTGCTGCACAAAGCGGTACAGCCGTACATCGTGATCTGGGCCAGACACTGACCATCAAGGGCAGCAATGCCAATCTGAGTACCTCCACGGTGGGGGGCGATACGGTGCAAGTGGCTCTGAATGATGATCTGACACTGACCAGCGTCACCACGGGTGATACCGAGATGACGACCGCGGGAGTGAAGGTCAAGGGTGCCACGGGCAAACCTGATGTCATTCTGGGCAATACCGGCCTGACGATCGGGCAAGTCAATCTGACCAATGCCGGTCTGACCGCCTTCAATGTGGTGATTAATGACCAGGGCATCCATGCCGGTAATCAGAAGATCACCGGTGTGGAGAAAGGGGTGGCAGCGACCGATGCGGTGAACGTCAGCCAACTGGAAGGCCGTGATGATGGTTTGACCGCCAAGGGCATGAATTTTGCGGGCAGTACCGGCACGGCAGTACATCGTGATCTGGGAGAGACGCTGAAGATTGTAGGCAGCAATAGCAATCTGAGCACCAGTGGTGACGGTAGCGACACCTTGAGCATTGCCTTGAATGACGATCTGGACCTCAAGAGTGTGACCGTGAAAGGCACGGGTGGCGCTCCTGATGTGGTCATGAACAATCTGGGCTTTGCCATCGGGACGAACATTGCCTTGAGCAATGCCGGACTGCGCGCTGGCAATGTGATGATGTCGGCCGCGGACAATGACATTACCGGCTTGAGCAACCGTACCCTGACGGGGGCCAACTTTGGCAAGAGCGGTCGTGCCGCCACTGAAGAGCAACTGGATCTGGTGCGGGGCGAAACCCAGAATCTGGTGGATCGTGCTGTCAAGTACGACCTGAATCCGGATCAGTCCGTGAACCACGGCAAGGTCACCATGGCCGGAGCCGAGTCGACTGATGGTGGTCGTACGGGTGGCACGGGCATCACTAATGTGGCGCGTGGCGATATCTCCGCGAACAGTACCGATGCAGTCAATGGCAGCCAGATTCACGATATGGGTGAAAGCATTGCCAGCGGCATGGGGGGTGGTTCCAAGTTCGAGAACGGCAAGCTGGTTACGGAGCTGAACGTAGGCGATAAAACCTACAACAACGTGAACGATGCTTTGGGTGGCTTGAATACCAAGGTAGAGAACGTGACCGAGCTGGCCAGTGCGGGCTGGAACATCCAGACCAATGGCGATACGGCCAGCAATGTCGCGCCCAAGTCCACAGTGCAGTTCCTTAATGGCGACAACATCGAAATCTCGCGCTCTGGTACGGACGTGACGGTGGCCTTGGCGCAGGACATCAAGGTGAACAGTGTGGTGGCCAAGTCCGTCACTACCAATGAAGTGAAGATTGTCGATGGCCCAACCATGAATCAGCAGGGTATCGACATGCACGACAAGACCATCAGCAATCTGGCCGATGGTCAGGCACCGCAAGATGCCGTCAACGTGCGTCAGTTGAGCCAGGCGACCTCCAATATCACCAATCAGTTCAACCATCTGGACCGTCGTATCGACAAGGTGGAGAACCGGGCGAGTGCTGGTGTGGCAGCCGCCATGGCAATGGCAGGTTTGCCGCAAGCCTATGTCCCCGGCAAGAGCATGTTCTCCGTTTCTGGCGGTGTATGGCGTGGTGAAAGTGGTTACGCCATGGGTTTGTCCACGGTGACAGACAGCGGCAGTTGGGTCCTGAAGGGCAACGTTGCGGGATCCTCCCGTGGTGATTACGGTGGCTCGGTGGGTGTGGGGTATCAATGGTAAAGGGGTGAGGGATAAGGGTCGCGTGCCTGGGTACGCGACCCTTTTTGCCGGGCTATGCCCGGTGTCCTGAACGGGGCCGCAGCGGCGGGTCAAAGCGGAGAGTGAATATGGCGACAACGCATAGTCAAACAGGGCAAGCAGTACTGGGCACGGCTATAGGCATGATGCTGTTTTTACTGGCCGGGTGCCAGACCACAACAGCAGGAGGTGGGGCTGATTTGAGCCCGCCAGCACTGGCAAGCCACTATGAGCAGGAAGGGGCAGATGGAACACGCAGTTTTTTGGCCTCTCAGACACAGCGCTCGGTGCAGGTTCCTCAAGTAGATTTCTACGTGGGAATGCGCCAAGCCATCCCCGGTCTGGTGCAAGTGCAGGGACCGCAAGGTCCCCTGTGGTTGTATCCGCAAGTTGTTGTGCAGCGCAGCGATTTGACGCGTGTGGCGTCCTTGCGGACTGAACAGGGACAGCATCTTGTTCGATTCCAATTGAATTCTTTGGGCGCGCGTAAGTTGGCCGAGGCCAGCTCTGGTAATGTGGGAGCCTTGCTGGTTTTGGTTATGGAAGATCAAGTGGCACAAGTCGCCCGAATTGGCGAGCCCTTGAAGCAGGGGGCTATTTATCTATCCATGCCTGACGACGCAGCAGCACAGCGTTTGTTAAGGCAGGTCCAAGGGTAAAAAAAACATAAAGTGCCTGATAGGGCCAGCAAGGGTGAGGACTATGACGGTAGAACAGATTTTTCTGTTGTATGACGACAAGGCTAGTTTGCAGCAGATCGCTTTGGAGTCGGAGCAGTGGGGGGTGAGGATCCAGACGGTAGAGACGATGGAGCAGTGTCTGTCTCAGGCACATGCTTGCGGGGCGGAGACGGTGTTTGCTTTGGTGTGTCAGGCAGACAACGTTTTTTTACACATCAATCGTTTGCGTATGGATTTTCCTGCCGCCGGCGTCATCGTTGTGCGGCGCGACAAAATGGCCGGCCTGGAACGTGGACATTTGTTGCTTGCCGGGGCGGACGCCTGCTTTGATCAGGAGGCTTTGCCGGTGGAGGTGGTCGCTTGCGTGCAGGCCTTGCGCCGGCGTGGTTATGCCCTGCAGCGAAGCTTGCGTGGTTCTCCTGCAGAGCCGCTCAAAGCAGGCAATATCGCTTATAGATCCGAGCCGGAGCCAGATTCCCAGCTTTGGGATTTGATGGAGAATGGCTGGACCATGATCACGCCCAGAGGGCACTCGGTCATGTTGACCCGCGGCGAGCGGCGTATTGTCCAGGTTCTCTTTGCAGTCAGCCCCCAAACCGTAGAGCGCGATCGTCTTTTTCCGCTGGAGGAAGGGCGGGAGGCAACTGCCCGTTCTGTGGACGTTTTGATCAGTCGCTTGAAACGTAAATTAACCGCCATGGGAGAGGAGCTGCCCATTCGTTCGGTACGCGGGGAAGGCTACGCTTTTGTGGGTAAAGTGCCCCTAGCATGTCAGGAGCTGGCACGCGTGAGCCTTAATAATGATGAGGTCTATGAATGACTCGGAAAGGGCTTGAGAGCCCGTTCTCGATGCTGAAACAGCATGATATAGACCCTTAAATTTTAAATATGTATAATTGATCGCTCTGGTTCATTGAATCAGCTTCTCGAACAGGCCGTTCAGGTGCGACAAAATTGCATAAAAAAATGACGGCCCGTTCTTCAACAGGTTGTTGCACAACAACCCGGCTTTAGCCCGAAACACCTTGCCCGGCCCTTGGGTCGCGGAACAACCAGCCGACTGTCTCACACGACATCGGCCTGCAACAGAGCGGCTTGTCTCTGGCCATGTTTATTTGCTGTAAGGCCCGCAGACTCGCCGCAATGTGAGGCACTTTGCGCTGTGTCTTGCTTTTTTCTCGCTTTGGCTTGCGCCAAGGGCGGGGGCGTTTGTGCGCGCGTTCGGTTCAAGTGTTTCGGTTCTGGTCCTGGGATGGGTGTCGCCCAGCGCGTTAATGCGGAATCGGCATGCATGCGAGTGAGCCAGGTGGTGCAAGTGGCTCTCGCGCAGAAGAGAAAAGGAAAGACATGCAAGAGGCGGAGTTTTTTACGCTTTCAACCACGACGGCCATATTGTTATTGGTCGGCTTTTATGGCGCGACGTTCCTGATGTCGCTCATGATTGGTCAAAAGAAAGAAAACGTGGACGGATACATGGTATCCAACAGTGCGGTGGGGTTTGGCCTGTCGGCGGCCAGCATGATTGCCACCTGGGTATGGGCGGCGTCGTTTTATGCCAGCGCGACCTCGGGCTTCAAGTACGGGCTATCCGGCCCACTGCATTACGGGCTATGGGGAGCCTTGATGATCTTGTTCATCTACCCCTTCGGGCGACGTTTTCGCCAGTTGGCCCCGCAGGCGCACACCCTGGCCGAGGTGCTGCATGCACGGCACGGCTCGTCCAGCCAGATGATTATGGCGATTTCCAACGTGGTAGGCAGTGGTATCAGCCTGATGGTGAACTTCACCGCGGCAGGTGCGTTGGTCTCGATCCTTAGCCCTCTGACATTTATTCAAGGTGTGCTGATTGCGGGTCTGGGCGTCTTGTCCTATACCCTGTGGTCGGGGTTCCGCGCCTCGGTGATGACGGACTTTGCCCAGCTGGTTGCCATGATTTTGTCGGCCGTGGTCATTATCCCGCTGATCTTCTTTAACGCCGGTGGCCCGGAGATGGTGCAGGCCAACTGGTGGCGTCTGGATTCCGAGCAAGCCAACTTCTATTCCACCAAGGCAATTCTGGAGCAGGGGGCGCCGTATTTTGTGGCGGTGCTGGCTTACGCGATTGGTAACCAAACCATTGCCCAGCGCCTGTTCGCCGTACGCGAGGACCTGATCAAACCCACTTTCCTGACGGCCACCATTGGTTATGGTGCCGTGGTGATTGGTCTGGGCATGTTGGGTTTGCTGGCTCTGTTCACCGGCTTGCAGCCTGTGGATGGAAACATGAACAACATCATCCCGCAGATGGCGTCCACCTACTTGCCGCCATTTGGCATTGCCTTGTTCTTCATCCTGGTGGTGGGCTCCTTGTCCTCCACGGCGGACTCGGACCTGGCTGCATTGTCGGCTATCGTGATGACCGACATCTACGCCAAAAACATTGCTCGTGGTCGTCCAAAACCAGCCCGCATGTTGTGGTGGGGCCGTATCACCATGGTGGTTGCCACGATGGTGGGTGTGATCTTCGCCAGCCTGAAGCTGGATATTCTGGTCATGCTGGTGTTTGTGGGTGCCTTGTGGGGCGCGATTGTGTTCCCGGTCATTGTCAGCTTTTACTGGGATCGTGTTACCAACAAAGCCTTTAGCTGGTCGGTTTTGTGTGCCGTCGTGCTGTTTACGATCGTGCGTTTTGAGTTGATTCCTATCGAAGGTGCGGTGGCCGTGTTCTATGAGATTACCGCTTCGATTGGTGGCGGTGTGGTTGCCGGTTTGATGGCTTTTGCCTTCTTCCGCAGCCGTATTGCGATTGCGGTGGGGGTGATTGCCACTGCGATTCTTTTGCCCAACTTCATTGGCTTTTTGCGTGAGTACCTTGTTTTGATGGGTTCCCTGACCGCCTATGGCGTTAGCGCTGTGGTGTGTGTGGCCATCAGCTTGCGTAGTCAGGAACGTTTTGATTTCTCTGTGCTTGCCGAGCGTGTGCAGTCGTTTCACTACGATGACACACCTGCACCGAGCAAGCAGAAAGTTCGGGAGTCGAAACAAGGTCAGCCGGCCTCGGCTCGTGCCTGAGGGTATGAGACAAGACGCTAAAAGGAGAACATTATGCTTATGACGATTTACTTTCTGGTCTGGCCTGTCATGTCGGCCATCATTCTGATCTTGCTGATTGGCAATTTGATCCGTGATTGGCGCAGAGCCCGCAAGACGGGTGAGTCCATGATCTAAATATAAAAGTCCCGCCCTTCAAAGAAAGGCGGGACTTTTTTGTGATGTACGTGAGCATCGTCGAGGTTTCCCTGAACTCAGGTCTGGGCACGGCTCACGGGCAAGCCTATAGCAGGATGCGCTGACCAGCATGAACCAGCAGACGTAGCGAGAAACCCAGCAACAAGACACCTGTCACGCGCTCAAACCAGGTTCCCATACGCAGGAATCGCTGACGTACGCGAGGATTGGTAAAGATCAGGCTGACCACAATAAACCAGCCCGCATTAACCAGGCACATCCAGACGCCGTAGAGCATCTGGGTCGTCAAAGGCGTGCTGGCGCTGACCACGGTAGTAAACACGGCCAGAAAGAACAGCGTAGCCTTAGGGTTGGTGGCATTGGTCATGAAGCCCAGCGTCAAGGACTGGCGCACGCTGACAGCAGCGGGTTTGCCATTGTCGGACTCGGCCAGGCTCACTTCCATCGGTGTGCTGGCCTGGCGCAGGAATCCCCAGCCTATATAGAGAAGGTAGGCACCTCCCAATACCTCGGCCACACTCATCAGCCAGGGGGTGGAGTGCAGCAGGGCTCCCACGCCCATCAAGGTATAGATCACATGCACGGAGATTCCGGCGCCAATACCAATGGCAGTGGCAATACCGGCCTGGCGGCCTAGCCGCACACTTTGGCGGATGGTGACAGCAAAATCTGGTCCAGGGGCAATAACGGCCAAAAAATGAATCAAAGCCAGAGTAGCGAACTCTGGCCAATAGGTTTGCAACACATTAACTCCAGAAGGTCAGCGGCATGGCCGGGCCGCGATATCCCACAAAGCAAGACAGGCTCAGGCGCAAATCGCCCTTGCCGGGGGTGACGGCATGCATTTTGCGAGAGTTGAAAATAATCAGATCGCCCGGACCGGGGCGTATCTGTACTTCGGGGGTGCCCAATAAATCAGGATGGATGCCATAGCTGTCGCCACGCATTTCATCAAATTCATCCGGGCTCAGTTCGGTTTGCCAGATTTGCAGTTCACCTCCTTGTTCGGGCATTTTCAAATAGACATTGGCGGCCAACTGGCCTTGTAGACTGATGGCCTGGTAATTCCCGGGGGCGTCCTTGGCCAAAATGTCGTGATGCGCCAGAAAGCGCACATCGGGTTGCACCACGCGCGACAAGCCCACATACATTTTCTTTCCGTACAAGGTCTCCAGTGTGGCTCCGGCAGGCCAGACTTCATCCAGCGTGCAACGCAGCACGTCAATCGGGGACAGGTAGGGGGCGCAGCGGCGGCGCAGTTCGTCGATATTGTCAAAAACCCCCTCGAAATAGGAGGCCATGCGTTCGGGCTGGTTTTCGGCTTCGTAAAAAGCCATGCCAATGCGGCCGATGCTCGGAGCGTTCACATAGCGATCAAAGCCTTTGTCTATGATTTGCTCGCCCAGCTTTTGTGAGGTGGGCGCATCAATGAAGCCGGAGAGGCGGATAGCCAGGAGTTCGCCATTTAGCAGGGACTGCATATGCTCAGTCCGCAATCGTTCGGTCTCTAAATACATATCTCACTTCCCTTGGGGGTTCTAAAAGAATTGTTTTTCTTTTCCGATAATAGCCAGAGCTAATAAACTGCCATGATTTTTATTATTTATTAATTCATCATTTCATAATGAATGCTCAATTCATCTTTTTTGTTTTTTATACGGATTATTTTCAGTCCATTTAATTCGGATGTGTTTTCAACATGTGTGCCGCCGCAGGGGTAGCACCCCAGGCTACCAATCGCAACCTCGCGGCGCCCTTCCTGAAAACTGATGGAAATTGGCTGAGCCAATTGAATCTGTTCAGCACAACGATTGGACAAATCATCCAGGAAGGGGGGCAGAGCATCCTTGGGGTTGCGAAAGACCACCCGTGACTCGCCTCGCCAGTGATGCGCCTTTACGGCCTGCCAGCCTATGCGTTCAACCAGATGGCCGATAAGGTGGCCGGCCGTATGCAGGCGGGCGTGCTCCAGTCGGTGAGCGCGATCAATATGTAGTTCTACGGGCCCCAGCGGCAGGCGCACATGCAGGTAGTGCAGCACGTGACCGTCGCGGTTTTGAGCCACATGCAGGACCTCGTGCCCATTTATCGTGCCTTTGTCGCAAGGCTGACCCCCGCCTTGGGGATGAAATAAGGTTTTATCCAGCCTGACAGCATAACGCTCATTTTCGGAGTGATAACACTCCAGGATTTCCGCTATGCAGGTAAGGCTATTGCTAGTCAAATATAATTTATCTTGCATTTTATTACCTGTAGGTTAGTTTTAAGGCATTGTAGGCATAGTGGGCAGTCCTGATAATTGCAATTCATTGAAATAATTTATTCCCTATGAGCACAAGTAATCTCACTTCCCTGATGAGCGATATGGTGGTTTTTGTCAAAGTGGTGGAGACAGGCAGCTTTTCCGAAGCCTCTCGCCAACTGGGCTATACCCCGTCGGCAGTCAGCCGTTCCATTGCGCGTCTGGAGAAAGGTTTGGGAACGCGGGTATTGCAGCGCACGACGCGTAAATTACGGCTAAGCGACAGTGGCCAGGCGATTTACGAGCATGCCCGTGACATGCTGTCCTGCGCCCAGGCCGCGATGGAGATCTCGGGGCAGTTCCAGACCGAGCCGGAGGGGCAGATACGCTTGAGTGTTCCCAAAGCCGTGGGGCATTTTCTGATTCATCCGCATATGCCGGATTTCCTGGCGGCGCACCCCAAAGTGAATGTGCTGATGAATCTGGATGATCGCTATGCAGACCTGATCGACGATCAGCTGGATCTGGCGATACGCATCACGGATCAGCCGCCGCCCGGTTTGATGGGGCGTCATCTGACGGATATTCGGCATGGCTTGTACGCCAGTCCGGAGTATCTGGCCGAACACAGCCTGCCCGTTCATCCTCAGCAGTTGCGCGAACATAGCTGCATCTACCTGGGCGAGGCACCCAGCGATTCACGTTGGCGTTTCAATAAAGGCGGGCGGGTACTGAATGTGTCGGTTAGCGGGCGCTATGCGGCTAACCATACGGGTGTGCGTCTGGATGCGGTAGAGCGCGGCTTGGGGATAGGCAGTTTGCCCTGCTTTGTGGCCAGGGAGCCGGAGCTGGAAGGGCGTATTGTGCGCGTGCTGGCCGATTGGGAGTTCCGTACGCAGTATTGTGGTGCCTTGTGGGCCTTGTATCCGCCCACCCGCCATTTGCCTCCCAAACTGCGTTTGTTTGTGGAGTTTCTGGCGGGGCGCCTGGGAGGTGGCCGGACGGAGGCGCTCAGGGTGCCGTTTTAACGCGAGTCGTCGGAATGAATGTGCAAGGCTTCCAGGAAGCGCGACACCATATTGTAGGTAGCGATGGTGGCGGTCAGCTCAACCGTCAGTTTTTCATCAAAATACTGGCGTACGTCCTGAAAAACAGCGGACTCCACTTGCACATTCAGAGTCATGGCATCGGTGTAAGCCAGCACAGCGCGCTGAATGGGCGTGAAGGCCTCGGAATCTTGCCAGTCGGGCAGAGCATCCAGTTGGGCTTGACTTAGCCCCTCTGCCAGCGCGATAGGGGCATGTTGATCGGCCTCGTAAGGGGCGCGGTTCAATAGGGCTACGCGCATGATGACCAGTTCGCGCAGATCGCCCGGCAGGCTGCTGTTATGGCGTATGCCAGTCAGGTGATTCAGCCAACCTTTCGCAATGGGTGGGCTGTGCAGCAGCATCTGGTACAGGTGCAAGACGCTGCCGCGCTCTGCAATGATCTGTTCTACCAATGGGGCGGCGTCGGGGGCTTTCAGGTCAGCATAGGGTAGGCGGGCCATGGTTCTCCTTTATGTATAGCTAGCGGTGCCTCTTGCGGCTGGCTTGCCGCAGCGCAGTCAGCAGAGCGTTCTCACTGTTTGTTCGACGCTCTGCTCGACGGGTTTATCGGGGCAGGATGTGTTCTATGGTTTGGGTCAGACGTGTCACGATCTCGTGAATGTCGGCCTCGGTGCAGATAAAGGGCGGTGCCAGCAAGATATGGTCGCCGTGAACTCCATCTATCGTGCCACCCATAGGGTAGAGCATCAAACCTTGGGAAAACGCATGCTGCTTGATCCTGGCGTGGGTTTTCAAGCCAGGGTCCAGCGCTTGCTTGCTGGCCTTGTCCTGCACCAGCTCGACTCCGACAAACAGGCCGCGGCCGCGTATATCGCCCACATTGGGGTGGCTGTCCAAGGCCTGATGGAGCTCCCGGCGCAATTGCTCGCCGCGTTGACGGACGTTTTCCAGCAACTGGTCTTGCTCAATCACTTGTTGCACGGCTAAAGCACCAGCGCAGGCTGTGGCGTGACCCATATAGGTATGGCCGTGCTGAAAAAAGCCCGAGCCATTCAGGATGGCTTGGTAAATCCGGTCACTGGCCAGCATCGCACCAATAGGCTGATAGCCCGCGCCCAGACCCTTGGCAATGGCCATGATGTCCGGCACGACTCCGTCCTCTTCGCAGGCGAATAGATAGCCGGTCCGCCCCATGCCCGACATGACCTCATCCAGAATCAGCAGCACGCCGTGCTTGTCGCAGACCTGACGGATCTTTTTCCAGTAATCGCCTACTGGCGCCAAGGCACCAGCGGTCGCGCCCACTACAGTCTCGCCGACAAAGGCCGCGACGTTCTGGGGACCCAGGCTTTGAATCATGTCGTCCAGTTCCTGAGCCAGACGATCGGCATATTGCTCGGCACTTTCATCACTGCCTTGGTCGCGGTAGGGGTAGCAGGGCGAGACATGCTGGGCCGGAGCCAGTAGAGGCAGGAACGGCTTGCGACGCCATTCATTGCCGCCAATGGCCAAAGCCCCCAGCGTATTGCCGTGATAGCTCTGACGGCGTGCGATGAAAATATGACGCTCGGGCTGACCAATCTCCACGAAATATTGCCGTGCCAGCTTCAGGCTGGCTTCTACGGCCTCCGAGCCTCCGGACAGAAAGTACACATGGTCCAGATCACCGGGGGATCGGCTGGTCAAAAAATCTGCCAGGTCCTCGGCAGCCTGGCTGCTGAAAAAGGAAGTGTGGGCGTAGGCAATCTGGTCCAGCTGTTGCTTGATAGCAGCGATCACAACAGGGTGGCTATGGCCCAGGCAGGATACGGCCGCGCCACCGCTGGCGTCTATATAAGCGTTGCCATTGCTGTCCACGATGCGGATACCATCGCCTTTGACGGCGCAGGGCAAGGTTTGTTTGGGGTTGCGATGAAAGACATGTGTCATGGCGCAGATCCAGAAAGTAGGCCCGGAAGGATTTTCAACGTATGTTGAATATATAATAATACTTTCAACAAATAAATCATCATTGATTTGTCGGGACAGGTGGATAAAGGCCTCACTGTTGCGCCCAGACTGCATTTGCGCCCGATATATACTTGATGTCCCCTTTTTAAGCGTGTTGGCCCATGAACTCCTTGAGCAATCTGACCGAGCGTATTCAGGCAGCGTTTGCCACCATGTCGCCGCAGTTCCAGCAAAGCGCGCGCTATGTGCTGGATCACGCCGATCAGGTGCCTTTGATGTCCATGCGTCAGTTGGCCGCGCAGGCACAGGTGCAGCCTGCCACCTTGCTGCGCTTTGCCCAGTCTTTGGGCTTTGGCGGTTGGGCAGAGTTCAAGGCAGTGTTCACCCAGGCGCTGCATGGACAGGGTGCACGGCGTTATGCCGATCAGGCCCGGGCGGTGGTACGCAATCGAAATAAAGAAGATCGCCTGGCGCAGACGCTGACAGCACAAATGGATACTCTGGCGCTGCTGCGCGAGGTGAATGAAGCACGCTTGCCACAGGCTGTGGAATTGCTGAACAAGGCCAAGCGGGTTTTTGTGGCCGGGTTCAGAGCCTCTTTTGCACCCGCTTTTTCCTTTCATTATCAGTACCGTCTGTTCCGACCTTCGATTGGCTTGTTGCGTGGCGAGTCCGGCACTCTGGATATGGATCTGCGGGCGCTGCAAAAAGGGGATGTGCTGGTCTTGTTCGGTTTTGCACCGTATTCCCAGGAAGCCGTGCTGGCCCATGCAGCGGCCCGACAGGCAGATGCACAAATTCTGGCGATTTGCGACAGCTTGCTTGCCCCTATTGCGCAGCAGGCAGATGCCACATTATTGTTTGGAACCGACAGTCCGTCTTTTTTTCCTTCTCTGGTTGCTGCACAGGCACTGGTGGAGGTCTTGCTGGAACAGGTTCTGGCCAAGGCGGGCAGTCGTGCTGTCAGCGGTATTGAGTTGGTTGAAAATCAATTGCACCAGTCCGGTGCTTACTGGAAATAGACGCAATGGCTAAGTTGTCCTATCTGGAGTTAAGTGGTGGTCCCAAAGAAATTGGCCATTCTTTGGGACGTTTCGGAGCCCCCGCCGTGCATGCCTACTTGCTGAACTCAGCAGCATGGCAAGGCATCATGCAATCGAAGGGGACGGCTGTAGCCGGTCAGCTGGCTCAGTACACCGAGCGTTATTTCCCCCGAATATGGACCGAGCTCCAGGGCCTGGCATTGGGTCTGGAGCTCCCCTTTGAAGACGTTTTCTTGTGGAATTGCCGGGGCGACTTGTGGGCCATGGCTCCCGATGGTTGCACTACCGTGCAAATGCCTGCCCAGGGCGAGCCTCGTCTGGTGCATAACGAAGATGGTGATCCAGGTTTCGCCGGTTACTGCGGGGTGGCCAAATTCATCCCCGACAGCGGCATGTCCTTTGTCTCCTTTCTTTATCCTGCTTCCTTGCCGGGCCATAGCTTTGCAGTGACCCAGGCCGGTTTGGCCATGACGGTGAATAATGTGCGGGCTCGTCATGTGGCCCCAGGGGTGCCGCGCATGGTCCTGACCCGCGCCATGCTGGATCAGCCCGATCTGGATCAGGCTGTAGGGATCTTGCAGGATCATCCACGTTCCGGCGCTTTCCATTTGAGCCTGGCGCAGCGTGGCGATCCACGCTTGCTGAGCGTGGAGTTCAGTGCCGAGGCCGTTTCTGTGCAGACCATTGAGCAAAACCATCTGCACGCCAACCATGCGGTCCATCCGTCCATGAAAGGCTTTGAGCAGCGTATTACCCGGTCGTCAGAGCTGCGGCAGGAGCGTGGGGATCAATTGTTGGCACAAGCCGGTGCTGCGCTTGATCCTTTGACCGTCCTGGCGGATCAGCACCATGCGGAATTTCCGATCTGGCGCTGTGACCCGGCGGACAGTGACGCGGAAAACACTCTGGCTACTGTGGATATTCAGGTGGGCAGCCAGTCCTTGAAGTGGCAGGTCTACGAAGACCCCACGGACGAGCCTGTGCTGAAGTTTGCGGATACCACTCGCATTGATCTAGCCTGAAAAGGAATAGGGCCCTGCTAAAGCAGGGCCCTATTCTTATAGTCGCAGTCGCAGTCGCAGTCGCGATGAGGCTCAGCCCTTGCCAGGCTCGTTGCGCTTGGGCTCCCACAGCACGTCGGAGCGGCCTGCATGGCGGTTCAAGGTACGCGCCAGCACAAACAACAAATCCGACAGGCGGTTCAGATACAGGCGCGGGCCTTCTTGTGGCAAGGATTCTGAGGGCACCGCCACGACGCTACGTTCTGCACGACGCGCCACACAACGCAGTACATGTGCTTGTGCGGCTGCCGGGCTGCCACCGGGCAAAATGAACTCTTTGAGGATGCCCAAGGGCTCGTTGTAGTGACGAATCGCTTGGTCCAGACGTTCCACGTGGACGCTGCCTATGACCTGATGGCCAGGGATGCACAGCTCGGCCCCCATATCGAACAAGTCGTGCTGAATGTCGGACAGCAGGGCATCAACATCCTCGGGCAGTGCCATGCTGCGCAAGACGCCGATATGGCTGTTCAGTTCATCCACGTCACCCAGGGCATGAATCAGGGGAGCGGTCTTGGGCAGGCGGCTGCCATCGCCCAGGCCCGTTGTGCCATCGTCGCCGGTGCGGGTGCTGATAATGGAAAGTCGTGTGGACATGAAGAAGCCTTATGTTTCGGCAGGAGTAGGGGTGCCTTGAGCCAAATTGACCAGGGCATCGCCAGTGACGCGTACCACGCGCCAGTCTTCCAGCACTTGAGCGCCCTGATACTTGTAGAAGTCGATGGCGTTCTGGTTCCAGTCCAGTACTACCCACTCCAGGCGGCCACAGCCTTGGGCTACCGCCATCTGGGCCAGATGGCGCAGGGCAGCAGCGCCCAGACCGTGCTTGCGGTGGGCCGGGTCTATATACAAATCCTCCAGATAGATGCCGCGGCGATCCAGGAAACTGGAGTAGTTGTAAAACCACATAATGTAAGAAATTGGTGCGTCGGGCTGATCTTCGGGAGTAATGACCAGGCAGTAGGCACTGGGCTCGTCGGAGAAGAAACTGTTGCGCAGAGACTCAACGCTGGCCTTGAAAATATGCTCCAGTTTCTCAAACGCGGCCATATCGCGCATCAGGCCCAAAATGGCCGGAAGGTCTGCGGGGGTGGCTGGACGCAGCACATACCCTTTAATAAATTCGCTCATGCTTTTGCAAAGGTTTAGCGTTATGCTTGATCGGAAACAGACGCATCAGGCGTCCGAAAGTAGGCATTATGAGCTAATTGTCTGGCTCTGCCCAATTTGCAGGAGTGAAAAATGACGTGGACGAAACGAAGCGCAGCCTTGGCGTTGGGAACTTTGGGTGTGGTAGCTGGCTCGGCCTATGTCGTGGTTGCCCAGGCTCAGGAAGCCAGTGCCTCGGGTGAAGTGCGCCGACTGGATGCCGAGGCCGGCAAAATTACCATCAAGCATGGTGAGATCAGCGACCTGGAACTGCCCGCCATGACATTGGTGTACAAAATTGATCCCGCCTTGCTGGCCAACATCAAACCGGGTGACAAGGTAAAGTTCACTGCCAAACGTGACGGTGGTGATTACGTGGTCACCAAGATCAGCAAGTAAGCCTGCTTGAGTGGGTTGATAAAAGCCGGGTTCGCCCGGTTTTTTTCATCTCCGACGCAGGCGAAATACTGGCGTGGGCTCGTGGTCGAGATGACAGGGTGATGTGATGGCCATCGCGTTTACGTCGACAGGGTAGAGCCTGTTGCCGTGTGGGGTGTGGTCTGCAAGCGGAATGTGAAAAAAGGGGCAGAGAAATCTGCCCCTTTTTCATGTCCGACCGAAGTCAGGCTTACAGCACGTAGCGCGCCAGATCTTGGCTGGCTGCGGTTTCCTGTAGCTGTTTGTTCACGTAGTCCGCATCAATGACCACGTTTTGCTCACCGTGGCTGCCAGCGCTGTAGGACAGCTCTTCCAGCAGTTTTTCCATAACGGTGTACAGGCGACGGGCACCAATGTTTTCGGTACGCTCGTTGACCTCAAAGGCCAGCTCGGCCAGACGCTGGATACCGTCGGGACGGAAGTCCAGTTGTACGTCTTCGGTGCCCAGCAAGGCTGCGTATTGCTTGGTCAACGAAGCGTCGGTCGTGGACAGAATCTGTACAAAATCCTGGGCGCTCAGCGATTCCAGTTCCACACGGATGGGGAAGCGGCCTTGCAGTTCAGGAATCAGATCCGATGGGCGGGACAGGTGGAACGCACCCGAGGCAATAAACAGGATGTGGTCGGTACGTACCACCCCGTATTTGGTGGTGACGGTGGTGCCTTCTACCAAAGGCAGCAGGTCGCGCTGCACACCTTGGCGGGACACATCGCCGCCGCTGCCCTGGCTCTCGCCTCGCGCCGTGATCTTGTCGATCTCGTCCAGGAACACGATGCCGTTCTGCTCGGCGTTGGCCACTGCAGCAGTGCGCAAATCGTCTTCATTGACGCGGCGGGCCGCTTCTTCTTCGGTCAGTTGCTTGAAGGCTTCCTTGACCGTCAGCTTGCGGGCTTTGGTCTTTTCCTGACCCAGACCGGAGAACATGCCGCGCAACTGCTCGGTCATCTCTTCCATGCCGGGAGGGGCCATGATTTCCATGCGAGGCATGGCCTGGGCCATCTCGATTTCAATCTCGGTATCGTCCAGCTTGCCTTCACGCAGGCGCTTGCGGAACACCTGGCGGGCAGAGTTGTCCTCGCGTTGGGGTTGACCGTGAGCATCGCGCGAAGGGGGCACCAGCACGTCCAGAATACGGTCTTCAGCGGCTTCCTCGGCCTGGGTGCGCACACGGCGCATTTCGATTTCGCGGGTTTGCTTGACCGAAATATCCACCAGATCGCGAATGATGGTTTCAACGTCGCGGCCCACATAGCCCACTTCCGTGAACTTGGTGGCTTCGACCTTGATGAAAGGCGCGTTGGCCAGCTTGGCCAGGCGACGGGCGATTTCGGTTTTACCCACGCCGGTGGGTCCGATCATCAGAATGTTCTTGGGGACGATCTCGCTACGCAGGGGCTCGGCAACCTGCTGGCGGCGCCAGCGATTGCGCAGGGCCACGGCCACGGAGCGCTTGGCCTTGCCCTGGCCAACGATATGCTTGTCCAGTTCGGAGACGATCTCTCCGGGAGTCATATTAGGTGTAGACATGGTGGTGTATCCGGCTGTCAGAGTGTTTCGACGATATGGTTCTGGTTGGTATAGATGCACAGATCACCTGCGATCTCCAACGATTTCTTGACGATGTCGGCGGGAGCCATATCGGTGTTTTGCAGCAAGGCCATGGCGGCAGATTGGGCATAGGAGCCGCCCGAGCCGATGGCGGCCAGGCCATGTTCGGGTTCGAGCACGTCGCCATTGCCGGTCAGCACCAGCGTGTGCTCCTTGTCCGCCACCAACAGCATGGCTTCCAGACGGCGCAGAACGCGGTCGGTACGCCAGTCGCGTGTCAGTTCGACGGCGGCGCGCAGCAGGTTGCCCTGGTGCTTTTCCAGCTTGGCTTCAAAGCGCTCTTGCAAGGTGAAGGCGTCAGCCGTCGCACCGGCAAAACCGGCCAGGATGCTGTCGTTGTACAAACGGCGAATTTTGCGGGCCGTGCCCTTGATGACGATATTGCCCAGGGTGACCTGACCATCGCCGCCAATGGCGACCTGATCTCCGCGGCGTACACAGACAATAGTAGTGGCGTGAAATTGTTCCATGATTTCCTTCCTTTAAGGTTCCCATCTGGGGGCCCGGAAGGAAATTTCAAGGAGCAATGTGCCGACCTATATATTTCTTCGTGTGAATGAGAAAAACAGAACAATCTAGTTCAGTTTGAAGTTCACGGATGGGTTTTGCATAGATCTATTGCTCTCCAGTTGCTGATTGAGTAGTTTTCCGGAGTTTTGCGATTGCAAGGGGAGTGTCTTTTGTTCCTCTCCGCTGGCTGAACTGGCGCGCTGAGGTGTCTTGTTGCACGAACCGATTGCTACAGCAAGGAATAGGAGTGTTGCTAGTGTCTTCCACCAGAAACCAGTGCTCGCATAGCTGACATCAGTACTGGTGCATTCCGGGCATCGCACGGATAGCTCCTTGCCACGAGGGTACCAAGTATGAGAGCACTTAGCGCATTTGTTCAATGATCGTTTGGTTGACATGGTTTAAGGTTGTGTCGGCCATAAGGCAGGAAGCACAGAGTTTCAAAACATGTTCTTTGTATCATTTTTTGTCTGATTCTGGGACGTAGACTTTCCTTCTTCCGTATATATGATTGGATATACAGATCAAGCGATAACTTGCGTGGTAATGGGGCTGTATGAACCTATCAAAGCAAAAGCCCTCCCATTGCATACTTGCTTATGGGAGGGCTTTGCGTAATCACTCGCTAGGGTCGGAGGTTCAATCCCCAAACATCTTCTGACGCTTCTCGCGACGCTCCTGGGCTTCCAGAGACAGGTTAGCCGTTGGGCGTGCCAGCAAACGTGGCAGGCCGATGGGCTCGCCAGTTTCCTCACACCAGCCGTATTCGCCCGAATCGATCAGGGCGATGGACTGTTGCACTTTCTTGAGCAGTTTGCGTTCGCGGTCGCGGGTACGCAGCTCCAGAGCGTGTTCTTCTTCGATCGTGGCACGGTCAGCCGGGTCAGGAACGAACTGGGTTTCACGCAGGTTTTCCGTTGTAGCACCCGCGTTGGCCAGAATGTCTTGCTCCAGCTGGCGCAAGCGATGCTTGAAAAACTCCAGCTGGGCGGCGTTCATGTAGTCTGACTCAGGCATCGCCAAAAGCTCCTGCTCGGTCAGCAGGGTTGTAGTACTGTCATGTGACTTAGTTGCCATGATGCTTACCTCTTGTTGACGTCTGGGAGCCTGTAACTGTCGTCACGCGCAATCGCTCCGCATTTACTGAATAATTATTAATTCAAACCAGGCAATTCTCCAGGCCCTGGGTGAATATGTCTTGTGGCAATTTGCGGCCAATAAAGACCAGCTTGGTGCCCTTTTTATCTTTGGCCAGCCAGGCATTGCCAGGCTCGGCGCTCATCATCATGTGTACGCCCTGAAACAGCATACGGCGATTGATGCCCTTCAGATACAGGATGCCCTTGTAGCGCATCAGATCTGGTCCAAATACCTGGACAATGCCCGACAGGAAATCTTCCAGACGCTCGGGGTCGAAAGGACGGTCCGAACGGAACACGAAAGCCCCGATCTCGTCATTGTGAGCTGCGTGCTCGTGGTGGTGATGATGGTGATCGTGTCCGCAGCCCGGACCGCACTCGCCTTCGTCGCCGTGGGCATGATCGTGGTGGTGATCATGGCCGTCCGCCGCATCGGGGTGTTGCTCTGCCAGGAATTGAGGATCAATGTCCAAAATGGAATTCAGGTTGAAACCGCTGACTTCCAGCAAATCCTTGATGTCGGTTTCACCGAAGTGAACCGGCGTAATCGTGGCTCGCGGGTTGATGCGGATCAGACGGGCACGCAGGGCCTCGTAATCCACATCGTTGACCAGATCTTTTTTGGAGATCAACAGGCGGTCCGCAAAACCAACTTGTTTTTGAGCTTCTTCTTGCTGGTCCAGTGTGGCCATGCCGTGTTTGGCATCCACGACCGTGATGACCGCGTCCAGTCGATAGTAGTCGGCAATATCATCGTCCATGAAGAAGGTCTGGCAGACCGGGCCGGGGTTAGCCATGCCGGTGGTCTCGATGATGACGCGCTCGAACTTCAGTTCGCCTGCCTGGCGGCGAACGCGCAAATCATTCAGGGTGCGCATCAGGTCACCACGCACGGTGCAACATACGCAACCATTGCTCAGCTCAACGATTTCTTCTTCGGAGTCCTGCACCAACAGTTCGTTGTCGATACCTTCGGGCCCGAATTCGTTTTCGATGACGGCAATGCGTCGACCGTGATATTCGCTCAGGATGCGCTTGAGCAGCGTGGTTTTACCAGCGCCCAAAAAACCAGTCAGAACAGTGACTGGAACCATGTTGTTCAGATCTGATGCCGCGTTCATAAACATGCCTCGCAGTGGCGGGCGAAAGGTACAAGGCACGGCACCAACCGCGGCTTCCTGCACCCATCTGCTCCGCACGAAAACAACGTGCGATTACATCACAGCCTTGCCTGTTGGGCAAACGGTGATCTGTAAAAATTCACAGAGGTTTGCCAATAGATCGGGGAATATATACCGATTGGCGGCAAAATACCACGTTTTAGGGGGCAGATAAGGGTTTTCGCTCGTTTTTAGCTGCAACGCAACGTTGGCACAGGCCGCGCAGTTCAGTTTCGTGGCCGGACAGGGCAAAGCCCGCTCCGCGCACACAGTCGGCCAGCCTTTGACTCAGGTCCGGAGCGCACAGCTCCACCACGGTGCCGCACTGGGTGCAGACAATCAGCAAGTCGTGCGGGTGGCCGCCGGCATCCACACAGGCCGTCCAGGCATTGACGGCATCCAGGCGGTGGATAAGGCCTTCTTCAGTCAGAAAGTCCAGGGCGCGGTAAACGGTAGGGGGTTTGGCGCCGGGCTGGAACTCGCGAACCAGATCCAGCAGTTCGTAGGCGCGCAAACTGCGCTGGGCCTGAATCAGGATTTCCAGCACCTGGCGGCGAATTGAAGTCAGCCGTTTACCGCGTTCCAGACAAAGCTGTTCAGCGGTAGCGAGCTGATCTTCAATGGCGTTGGGCGTAAGAATATGTACAGGCATGGCGCTTGATGGGTTGATTGTTATGTTATAACATCTTTGGAAAATTAAATTATTCCCAATCTAGCCGCATTATCCCTGTTTCATGTCCTGTCCTCAATTTCCCTCGACTTTCCGCAGTCCGGCACCTCGTCGTTCGCTCTTGCTGGCCTCGGCCGGACAGCGCGTACTGGGCGCTTTGTGCGTGGCAGGAGCCCTGTGGCTACTGACCGCCTGGGCATTGGGCGCGTGGTAAGGGCATGAGTTCACATCAAACCTTGATCGAACTCGAGCATGTCGCGCTGGGCTGGAAAGACAAAATCGCTCTGCGTGATATCAGCGGCTGTTTTAACCGAGGCTCTTTGACGGCTATCGTCGGGCCTAACGGTGCTGGTAAATCCACCTTGCTCAAAGGGCTGACCGGGCAGATCAATCCCCTGAAAGGGCGCATTGCTGTCGATAGCGGTTTTCTGAATCAGCTGGCCTTGTTGCCGCAGATGGGCGATCTGGACAAAAGTTTTCCGGTGACGGTGCATGATCTGGTGGCCATGGGAGCCTGGAAGCGTGTGGGCGCCTGGGGTGGTTTCCCCAAAGCCGAGCACGAACGCATTGGTCATGCGCTGGAGCAGGTGGGTCTGGCCGACTTTGCGCGTCGCTCCATTGGCACCTTGTCGGGCGGTCAGTTACAGCGCGCCTTGTTTGCCCGCATGATCATGCAAGATGCCCAGATCCTTTTGCTGGACGAGCCTTTTGCCGCGGTGGACCGTGCAACCTCGGACGAATTGATGAACCTGATTCTGGACTGGCACAAGCAGGGCCGTACCGTGATGGCCGTGCTGCATGATCTGGATATGGTGCGTAGCTGTTTTCCGCAAACCGTGCTGCTTGCCGGTCAGGTAGTGGGTTGGGGGGAAACTGAAGCGGTACTAACTCCCGAGAACCTGCATCTGGCTCGCCATTTGTGCGCGGGGGACTACCTATGATGGCGCTGATTGATGTGCTGTTTGGCCCCTTCATGGACTTTGGTTTCATGAAGCGCGCACTGGCTGGTTCTTTCGCCTTGGCTGCAGCGGCCGGACCTTTGGGGGTATTCCTGGTGTTGCGCCGCATGAGCCTGATGGGTGATGCCATGGCACATGCCATCCTGCCCGGTGTGGCGGTTGGATTTCTGACGGCGGGCCTGTCTTTAAGCGCGATGGCCATAGGCGGCATGATTACCGGCCTGGTTGTCGCCTTGCTGGCCGGACTGGTGGCCCGCCTGACACCACAACGGGAGGACGCCAGTTTTGCGGCCTTCTACCTGGTCTCCCTGGGGCTGGGGGTGCTGCTGGTGTCCTTGCGCGGCTCCAATATGGATTTGATCCATGTGCTGTTTGGCACGGTGCTGGGCCTGGATGATGCCTCCTTGTTGCTGGTGACCAGCAGCACGACGGTTACGCTGATTATTCTGGCTTTGGTGTTCCGGCCTCTGGTGCTGGAGTGCATGGACCCGATCTTTTTGCGCACGCAAGGCGGGCGCGGTTCCGTCGTCCATATGTTGTTCTTGTTCATGCTGGTCATCACGCTGGTGGCTGGCTTCCAGGTGCTGGGAACCTTGATGGTGGTGGGGATCATGATGCTGCCCGCTGCCTCGGCCCGATTCTGGGTGTATTCCGTTGGTCGTCAGATGCTGGTGGCGGCCTTGCTGGGCATGATCAGCGCCTATCTGGGCCTGCTGTTCTCGTACTACTACAACGTGCCTGCGTCGCCCGCGATTATTTTGGCAGCCGGCGCCTTCTATTTTCTTTCTATCACCTTTGGCCCCCAAGGCGGTTTGCTGCGTGCTTATTCCCAATGGCGTGCACGGCGTCGGCGCATGGCCTCTCTCTTGGAGCACGATTGATGAAAATGCGAGACATTTACTCAGGCCGCACGGTGCTGGCCCTGGGCTTGCTGGCGGCCAGCCTGTCGGTGCAGGCGGAGCCTTTGCGTGTGGTCAGCAGCTTCTCGATTTTGAACGATATGGTCAAGGAGATAGGCGGCGACAAGGTTATGGCCAGCACGATTGTGCCCGCCAATGGGGATGCCCATTCGTTTGAGCCGCGTCCCAGTGATGCAAAGACCTTGGCTAACGCGCAACTGCTGGTGATCAATGGTCTGGAGTTCGAGACCTGGCTGCCACGCTTGCAGCAGGCAGCAGGCTATAAAGGGCCGCAAGTCGTGGCGACAGAAGGTATTACGCCTTTGGCATTTGAAGGTGGCGGACACGAGGATCATGCTGGTCATGACCATGACCATGACCATAGTCATCAGCACGGCAGCCAGGACCCCCACGCCTGGCAAAGCCTGGGCCTGGCACAGATCTATGTTCGTAATATCAGCAAAGGTCTGGAGCAGGCTGATCCGGCCAATGCCGAGTACTACCAGCGTCGCGCCAAGGATTACGCACAGCGCATTCAGGAGCTGGACGATTCCATCAAAACCCGCCTGCAGGCGGTGCCGGTAGAAAAGCGCAAGGTCATTACCTCGCACGATGCTTTCTCTTATATGGGCAAGGCTTACGACATCCGTTTCATTCCCTTGGTGGGGGTATCCAGTCAGGCGGAGCCTTCAGCCCGTGATATTGCGCAGATCATCCAGCAAGCGCGTAGCGAGCAGATTCAGGCCATTTTTGTGGAAAACACGGTCAGCGCAAAACTGGTCGAGCAAGTGGCACGGGAGACTGGCGCCAAAGTTGGGGGCACCTTGTATTCCGATGCTTTGGGAGCCCCAGGCTCGGGCGTGGATACCTACCTGGGCATGATGCGCTCGAATACAGACCAGTTGGTCAAGGCCTTGCAGCCCTGATTCACTCCTCCGGCTTGTCACTGGCCCGGTTCTTGCGTTGTGCCCGAGGGTGGGCCTGATCGTAAGCCTGGGCCAGATGCTGGAAGTCCAGACGGGTATAAATCTGAGTCGTGGAAATATTGGTATGACCCAATAGCTCCTGCACCGCCCGCAAGTCTTGTGCTGATTGCAGCAAATGGCTGGCAAAGCTGTGACGCAAGCTGTGCGGGTGGACATGCACCGGCAGGCCGCTAGCGCGGGCATAGCTTTCCAGTTCTTGCTGCACCACGCGTGGGTGAATGCGGGCTCCACGGGCACCCAGAAACAGGGCCGCACTGGCATCTGCGCTGGTCGCCAGTGATGCCAAAGCCGGGCGCTTTTCCAGCCACTGCTGCAAGGCATGCAGCGCTTTCTCCCCGACAGGCAGGCGGCGCGTCTTGCCGCCTTTGCCACTGACCACCAGCTCACGATCATCCAGCAGTAACCAGCTCTTGGACTGGTAGTGCGCGTCCTGGTGATAGTGCGTGTCCAGGCTGACCAGCTCGGACAAACGTAGTCCGCTGGAATAAAACAATTCGAACATGGCCTGATTGCGCCAGCTGACCGGGTCGTCCTGAATGGGGGCGGTGGGGCGGTCCAATAGCTGCTGGGTCTGGTCTACGGACAAGGCCTTGGGCAGAGGGCGGCCTATCTTGGGTGCCTTCAGGCTGGCTGCAGGGTTCAAGGGCCAACCCAGTTCTTTAGTGCGCGCTTGATAGTAGCCACGCCAGGCTGCCAGAATGCGGGCCAGGCTGCGTGGTGCCAGGCCCTGCGCATGCAAGCGGGCGGCAGCCTGTCGCAACTGGCTTTGAGTCAGTGTGTCGGGGTCTGTACCTGGGTACTGCGCCAGCAAGTGGCGCAAATCATTACGGTACGCACTAAGGGTGTGTTCCGAATAGCGTTTTTCGTGGCTTAGTTGATGCAGCCAGCTTTGCATGGCCGGGCTGAGGGCCTGGGGGGCGGCTGGCTGCTTTTGAGGCGTGTCCCCAGAAGGGGAGTGATCTTGTTTTTTCAGGCCGGACATTCGCTTTGATCAACACTGCTGGGCTTGTACAAACGCTGCAGGGCGGCGCTGCACAATTCGCCAATGCCTTCCAGAAAGTCCGTACCCATATCGGCCGTAAAACGCGTGGCTTCAGGCGAGCCCAGAACCAGCAGACCAAACAGGGTGTTCGACTCCGGAAACGTCAAGGGCACAATGGCCACCGATTGCGCGTCTTGCTGCAAATCGGCCAGAAACTCCTGTTCGCGTCGAGCGCCGCAATAGGGGTTGATCAAGGTGTAGGCCCAGCTGACCAGGGCGTCGTCAGCCAGCACTTCGTCCGGATTCCAGCAGTGCAGACGGACAACGGGCATTTCAAAGATGCGCTCCAGACTGCTGCAGATCAGTTGGGGCAGGGCTGCCGGGTCGGACTCGGCCAGCATCTGGCAGTTCCATTGGTGCAGTTGGCGCGAAATTTTTTCATTGCCACGGGCATTGGCGACCAGCGTGGCCAGTTGGCGCTCGGTTTTCTTGCCGCGCTCGCGCAGCAGCATGATCTGGCGCTCGCCCAGTGAAATAGCGCGGCTTTGATGGGGGTGCGGCACCATCAGTTTGGAAAAAACATCGGCATGCGCGTCGAAGAAATCAGGGTTGGCTTTCAAAAACTGGGCCACTTCCACGGCGCTAAGGCTGTTGGGGGTATCCATGTCTAGAAGGTTTCCTTTCTGGCTAGGGACGCACACAGTGCATCTATATCGACTTGTCCGGTAAAGACGGTTTGGGCCGGGCCGCTCATGCGTAGCGCCTGTCCGTCCCATTCAATGCGCAGACTGCCTCCACGAGTATCAACGACAACCGGGCTTTGGAGCAATCCCCGCCGTATGCCTGCCACCACAGCCGCACAAGCGCCTGTACCGCAGGCCAGGGTCTCACCGGCGCCGCGCTCGTAGACGCGCAGCTTAATGTGATGGGCGTCCAGAACCTGCATGAAACCGGCGTTGACCTTCTGAGCAAAACGCGGGTGAGATTCGATGAAGGGGCCGACGCTGGCAACCGGCGCCTGCAGCACATCGTCTACCACCTGCACGGCGTGCGGATTGGAGATGGACACCAGTGACAGGGCGACAGGTTCGGCTTGATCGGGTACGGGCAGAAGCCACAGCGTATCTTCGCCCTGAGTTTTCTGTTCCAGCCCGCTAGGGTCAAAAGCGACATCGGCAGGGGCAAATCGGGTGGTGCCCATCATGACATCCACGCCAAGCTCCGGATCGTCATTCAAACTGATGATGCCGGTGCGAATTTGTGCTCTTAAAGGGTTGGCCGAGGACAGGCCTTGTTCGTGTACAAAGCGGACAAAGCAGCGAGCGCCGTTGCCGCAATGCTCGACCTCGCCACCGTCAGCGTTGAATATGCGGTATCGGAAATCCGCGCCGGGTTCGGTTGCGGCTTCAACCAGCAAGATCTGGTCCGCCCCAATGCCAAAGTGACGATCCGCCAGCGCGCGGGCGCGTTCGGGAGTCATTTCAATGCTTTGCCTGACACCATCCAGCATGACAAAGTCATTGCCCGCGCCGTGCATTTTGCTGAAACGCCAAAGCGAGGAAGCGGGCTGGGGTGTGGTGGTGCTGTGCATGATGGGGCCTAGTAGATGCCGGGTTGACCTTCAGGGCGGGTTTTGAAGCGTCGATGTACCCAATAATACTGCGGCGGGTCTTCGCGCACATATTTTTCGATCAGGGCATTCATGCGTTCCGTGGCTTCTTCCAGGCTGCCTTCACCCGGAAAGTCGGACATGGGTTCCAGCACCTGAATATGGTAGTGACCAGTCTCGGCGTCCACGCGGGAAATGACGGGAATTACGAGCGCGTCCTGGTTGCGTGCGATCTGGGCTGTGGACAAGAGCGTGGCCGCCGGGACATTGAAAAAGGGCACAAAGGCCGAGCCCTTGGTGCCGAAGTCCATATCAGGCAGGTAATAAATCGGCTGGCCCTTTTGCAGCGCACGCATCAGACCGCGAATACCATCCTTGCGAGAAATCAGCGGGACGGAGGAGAAGCGGCTACGGCCTTCGTACATCAGGCGATCCACATGGGGGTCGCGTTGGGGAGTGTAAAAGGCAACCAAGGGCGAGATGGACATGGACAGGCGTGTGCCCGCCGCATCCATACCCAGAAAGTGAGGCACCAGCAGCATGACCTTGCGACCCTGTTCCAGAGCCTGGGTGATGTGTTCTTCGCCCGTCAGGTGCAGAGTGTTCAGAATAGTGCTGGGCAAACCAAACCAGAGCAGGCCCCGGTCCAGATAGGATTGGGCCAGCAGGCGAAAGTGCTGCTTTTCCCATTCGCGACGGGTGCTCTCGGGCGTGTCTGGAAAGCATAGATCCAGATTGGTACGCACGATATGACGGCGGCGGGAGGCAAAGCGATGCACCAGCCCGCCCAGTACAGCACCCCAACGCTGGCGCGTGCGTACCGAGGCACGGCCAAAGTAGGTGAAAACGGATTTGAGCAGCGGGTAAGAATTAAAACTCATGGGGTGGTATCGCCAGGCAAAGGGGGCGCATCGTGGGGAATCTTGTAGCGGTTATAGCCCCACAGATACTGGGTGGGGAAACGGCGTATCAAGCTTTCCATGGATTCGTTGATCAGGGTGGCCAGTTCCGTCGGGTCTTCGGGTAAGGGCTCGGGTAGGCGCAAGGTGTGGATATGCCAGCCGCGACCTTTAGGCAGGCGTTCGGCAGCGGTCACAATCACAGGCACATTGGATTGGCGGGCCAGCTTGCCAGCCAGTGTCATGGTCAGGGCAGGGCGGCCAAAAAAGGGTGCCCATACGCCATCGCCACCGCTGGGAACCTGGTCGGGCAACATGCCTACCGATTCACCTTTGCGAAACGCGCGGACAAATTCACGCACACCTTTCATATTGGCGGGGACGGCATGCAGGCCGGGCAGTTCACGTGACTCCACCATCAGGGGTTCCAGTACGGCCTGGCGTGGTGGGCGAAACATCACGGTCAGCGGGCCTAAACCCACCAGATAACGTGCCGTAATTTCAAAGCAGCCCAGGTGCGGGGTCAGATACAGCACGCCGCGTCCTTCGGCATGGGTGGCCTCCAGCAAGGCCACATCATCGACGGTGCAGCGGGCCAGACAGGCTTGCGGATGCAGCCAGACGCGCGGTGTTTCCAGGATCATGGCGCCGGTTTGTCCGGCCGCTTGCCGGAAAAATGCGGGGGAGTCGTAACCCGCTTGTCGGCAGTGGCTTTGCAGACGGCGGCGGTAGCGTCCGGGAAAAGCGTAAATCAGGCGTCCGATTCCTTTGCCCAGCCCATGAAGAACGGGTAAAGGCAGACGAGCCATCAGACGTAAAAGTGCCGCGAGCATGGGCCAGGCAATCCTTTAGTGTGAAGTTTTGCTGAAATAAATACGTATTTTCGCTTAAAATGGATTGTATCGCTGAGTTAAACGACAACTTGCGGAGCGATCGGGCAGCAAACTGCCCACTATAAACCGCTAAAGCGTCGCGCCCCGTCTATCGTATCCACATCGCTGGCTTCGAGGTGCAACGCAGTTTGTTCAACCTCGTGCTGATTATCAGCCCTTATTCAAGGAAGCTACGCTGTGAACAACAACGACTTTCTCTTTACATCCGAATCCGTTTCTGAAGGCCACCCCGACAAGGTAGCTGACCAGATCTCCGACGCTATCCTGGACGCTATTTTCGAGCAAGATCCTCAGGCACGTGTTGCTGCCGAGACCTTGTGCAATACCGGTCTGGTGGTGCTGGCTGGCGAGATCACCACGCACGCCAACGTGGATTACATCCAGGTTGCCCGTGACACCATCAAGCGCATTGGCTATGACAATGGCGATTACGGCATTGATTACAAGTCCTGCGCCGTTCTGGTGGCCTATGACAAGCAGTCGCCCGATATCGCCCAAGGTGTGGATCGCAGCCCAGAAGAGTTGCTGAACCAGGGCGCTGGCGACCAGGGGCTGATGTTTGGCTACGCGTGCGACGAAACCCCTGATCTGATGCCTGCTCCTATCTGGTACGCACACCGTCTGGTGCAGCGCCAGAGCGAGCTGCGCAAAGATGGCCGTCTGCCCTGGTTGCGCCCTGACGCCAAATCCCAGGTGACCTTCCGCTACGTGGATGGCCGTCCTACCGAAGTGGACACTGTGGTGCTGTCCACTCAGCACGCGCCTGAAATGTCCCAGAAAGACATTCACGAAGCTGTGATCGAACACATCATTCGTCCATGCTTCCCTTCGGACCTGCTGACCGAGAAAACCCGCTTCCTGGTGAACCCCACCGGCAAGTTCGTGATTGGTGGCCCTCAAGGCGATTGCGGTCTGACTGGTCGCAAGATCATTGTGGATACCTACGGTGGCGCATGCCCTCACGGCGGTGGTGCTTTCTCCGGCAAGGACCCCTCCAAAGTGGACCGTTCCGCTGCCTACGCCGCTCGTTACGTGGCCAAGAACATTGTGGCGGCCGGTCTGGCCCGCCAGTGTCAGGTGCAACTGAGCTACGCCATTGGTGTTGCCGAGCCTATCAATATCACCATCTACACCGAAGGCACAGGCGTGATCCCGGACACCGAGATCGCCAAGCTGGTTCGTCAACATTTCGACCTGCGCCCACGCGGCATCATCGAAATGCTGGATCTGCAGCGTCCCATCTACACCAAGACTGCTGCCTACGGTCACTTTGGCCGCAGCGAACCCGAGTTCAGCTGGGAAGCCACGGACAAGGCTCAGGCTTTGCGTCAGGCTATCTAAGCGATGTGCGGATAGGCAAAGGCCGCTTGCGGGCGGCGCTTTGCTGCAGTTTGACAGCGTTGTCGGGGCCGGGAAACCAGTCAGCCAGCAACGCTGGGTGGGACGGGCAAGTGCCAGTCTCATGAGAAGAAATTATGATTTTTACCCGTGGGGCTGTCTTCCCAAGACGATCCAAACGAGTACAATCACCCACATTCATTTGCCATCCTCGAGGGGCGTTGCGACAAGACTCACGGTCTTGCCAGGCTCGGGGCATGGATAGGTGGTATCCACCTTGGAGAACGACGCTCACCACGACCTGCATGGCGGGCTGCTGGTGAGAATTCATTTGCTCTCCCTGCAGTCTGCGTGCCGTATAACGGAGCCCGACTGTGACTTTTACCGATTACAAAATTGCCGATATTTCCTTGGCTGAATGGGGCCGCCGCGAGCTGACCATTGCCGAGACCGAAATGCCTGGCCTGATGGCCACCCGCGAGGAATTTGCTGCCTCCCAGCCCCTGAAGGGCGCGCGCATTGCCGGCAGTTTGCACATGACAATCCAAACTGGGGTTCTGATTGAAACCCTGACTGCCCTGGGCGCTGAAGTGCGCTGGGCATCGTGCAATATCTTCTCCACTCAAGATCACGCTGCCGCTGCCATTGCCGCATCTGGCGTGCCTGTGTTCGCCGTCAAGGGCGAAACCCTGGAAGAATACTGGCAATACGCCCACGACATTTTCGATTGGCCCGGTGAGCAGGCCAACATGATTCTGGACGACGGTGGCGACGCTACCCTGTTGCTGCACCTGGGTGCCCGTGCAGAAAAAGACCTGTCCGTTCTGGACAAACCCGGCAGCGAAGAAGAGCGCGTCATGTTCGCCTCCATTCGTGCCCGTCTGCAAAACGACAAAACCTGGTACTCCACCCGTCTGGCCCAAATCAAGGGTGTGACCGAAGAGACCACCACAGGCGTGCACCGTCTGTACCAGATGGCCAAGAAAGGCGAACTGGCTTTCCCTGCCATCAACGTGAACGACTCGGTGACCAAGTCCAAGTTCGACAACCTGTACGGCTGCCGCGAGTCCCTGGTAGACGGTATCAAGCGTGCTACCGACGTGATGGTTGCCGGCAAGATCGCCGTGGTTTGCGGTTTTGGTGACGTGGGTAAAGGTTGTGCTCAAGCACTGGCCGCCTTGCGCGCCCAGGTTTGGGTTACCGAAATTGACCCTATCTGCGCCCTGCAAGCCTCGATGGAAGGCTACCGCGTTGTGACCATGGAAGAAGCCGCTGACAAGGCTGACATCTTCGTGACTGCCACCGGTAATTACCACGTGATCGACCGCTCGCACATGGAACGCATGAAAGATCAGGCCATCGTGTGCAATATCGGTCACTTCGACAATGAAATTGACGTGGCCTCGGTGGAAGATCTGGAGTGGGAAGAGATCAAGCCTCAGGTTGATCACATCATTTTCCCTGATGGCAAGCGCATCATTCTGCTGGCCAAGGGCCGTCTGGTGAACCTGGGTTGTGCTACTGGCCACCCCTCTTTTGTGATGTCGGCTTCGTTCACGAACCAGACCATTGCACAAATTGAACTGTTCACTCGTGGCGAGAACTACGAAACGGGTAAAGTATATGTACTGCCCAAGCATCTGGACGAAAAAGTCGCTCGTTTGCACTTGAAGAAATTGGGTGTGAACTTGTCGACCTTGTCTCAGGCGCAGGCGGATTACATCAACGTACCTGTGCAAGGGCCATTTAAGGCTGAGCACTACCGCTACTAAAACGCACCGGCGTCTTCGGACGCCTATTCTTGGAGCCCTATCATGACTTTGCTACTTGTCTGGATCCTGAATGCTGTTGCCCTGCTGGTTGTCGCCTACATCCTGCCTGGTATTACGGTTGCCTCGTTTGGCTCGGCACTGATCGCTGCGCTGGTACTGGGCCTACTCAATACCTTGGTCAAACCTTTGCTGATTGTGCTGACCTTGCCCATCACTATTGTGACGTTGGGCTTGTTCCTTCTGGTGCTCAACGCCTTGGTGTTCTGGTTTGCGGGCTCCATCCTCAAAGGCTTCCAGGTTGAAGGCTTCTGGTGGGCCGTGATTGGGGCGATCGTCTACAGTCTGGTTTCCGGGCTGCTGTCGGGATTGTTAATGAAATGAGCAACAAGCAAACCTTGAGCCTGGAGTTTTTCCCGCCGCGAGATATCGCGGCGCAGGAAAAACTGGTGCGCACCGCCAAGTCCTTGATGGGCTTGAACCCCGCCTATGTCAGCATGACGTTTGGAGCCGGTGGCTCCACCCGTGCTGGCACGGTCGATGCGGTAGCACTGCTGCAAAAACTGGGCTTTGATGTCGCACCGCACTTGTCGTGCATTGGTACGGCGCCCGCGCAGCTTGGCGAGATGCTGGACAATTACCGCGATCAGGGCATACGACGTATCGTGGCCCTGCGCGGTGACTTGCCTTCGGGTATGGGTGGTGACGCGGGCGAACTGCGCTATGCCAGCGATCTGGTGTCATTCATTCGTGAAAACTATGGCGAACACTTCCATATCGAAGTGGCCGCTTATCCCGAGATGCACCCTCAGGCCACAGGCTTTAGCGACGACCTGGGTCACTTTGTGAACAAGGTCAAGGCAGGTGCGCACGGTGCGATCACGCAGTACTTCTTCAATCCGGACTCGTATTTCAGCTTTGTTGAGCGAGCCCAGGCGCAAGGAGTCACGATTCCGATCACACCGGGCATCATGCCCATTACCAACTCGTCCCAGTTGCTGCGGTTCTCGACCATGTGCGGTGCAGAAGTGCCGCGCTGGATTCGCCTGCGACTGGCCGATTTTGGTGATGATCGTGCATCGATTCGTGCTTTCGGTATCGATGTGGTGGCACGCTTGTGTCAGGACCTGCTCGATGGCGGCGCTCCTGGCATTCACATGTACACCCTGAACGGGGCAGATGCGAGCATGGCTATCTTGCCGAATCTGACCTGGCGCTAAGCACTTCGCGTCGCGATAAAAAACCCGCCAAATGAATGTGGCGGGTTTTTTCATGGGGAACTGACTAGCCTGCATCTGCCCCGGTTTTATCAACTGCTTGGTAAACAGAGTTCTGGATTAAACAGTTTGTGGTAGCGGGTTACTTATAGTTCCGGAGCGGGCACAGCCCAGCCTTTATCAGTCAGAATACTGTCCAGGCGTTGGTCGTGCGGGGCGGGCTGGTAGGCCTGGCCGGATAAATCGCCCACTGCCCAGGCAATACCAATGCTGGTAAAAGCGTGGTTTTGTTCTTTCAGCGCCGCCAAGGTCCGGTCGTAGTAACCCTTGCCATACCCCAGACGATCACCCTGTCTGGTGTAGCCCAGGGTGGGGACCAGGACAATATCCGGTTGCATGGTTTTAGTGGAAATGGGGATTTCGATGCCGTAGCGACCCTTTTCCATTTCGGTCTCGGGTGTCCACTCGACAAAGCTCAAAGGGGCATCGGCCTCTTTGACAACGGGCAGACAGACATTGATGTCTTCCTCTTCCACCCATTGAAGCAGCAGTGGGCGCAAGTCCGGCTCCTGGGCCATAGGCCAGAAAGCGGCAATGGTGGTGGGTTCGGCACGGCCCTGTTCACGCAGGCGGCTGCGGTTGGTAGCCAGCCAGGTAAACAGACGGCCCCGGATCAGCAAAGCGCCCCGGTTGGTGTCGATGGAGGGCTGCCCGGCTCGCAGGTCTTTTAGTCGCGTGCGCAGCGCGGCTGCGTTATGCTCTACGTTCTGAATCATGGGTGATTTTCTAAAGGCCGTCACTATGGGTATCAACCAGCTAAAGTACCAGAAAACACCAGCTTGGGGCATGGCATCCATGCTTCCTCGCCCGCCCTTGAGCGCTTTGGTGGTGTTTGCTCTGGGTTTGGTCGGCTGTGCGGGGTCGCAGTCGCCGCAAGCCCAGACCCATTCCCCGGATCCTGCCGTTGCCAAGCAAGCTGTCGTGTTGCAGCCTGCCAAAGAAGCCGTGCGTCGCTGGGATCGAGTCCCGCCTGTGCCGCCAACGGCCCGCCAGGCTTTGATTGACGCCCGTGATGCCATGCAGGCCAAGCGCTGGACGGCGCTCGATGCTCTGGCTCCGGTTGCCGCTAATGATCCTGTTCTGGGTTCTTACGCCGAATACTGGCGCTTGCGCCGGATTTTGCAGGATACGACCACGCCCGTGCCCGATGAGCAAATTCGTTTGTTCCTGAGCGGCAATCAAGACGAATATCTGGAAAATCGCCTGAAGTCCGACTGGATTGTGGCGGCCGCGCGTACCGGCAATTATGCTTTGGTGCGTGAGCTGGCCCCCGTTCACGCCCCTACCTCGGCTGTGAAGTGTGCAGTAGCGTCGGCACAGAATGTGGCCGGTCAGCCTGTGGATGTGCAGGACTTGCTGGCGTCGTTCTCTCCAAGCCAGGCCTGCTGGTCGGCACTGGACCAGTTGTACGCCCGTAAAGTGATCAGCAAGAATCAGGTCCGTGATCTGATGCGTGATGCTCTGGAAAATAACCGCACATCCCAGGCCCGCCGCCTGGCTGCGATTATCTTCACTGCGCCGCAAATGAAGGATTACACCGCTTTGATGGCTTCGCCGCAGAAGTGGCTGGATCGTAATGTGAACAACAGTTCGGTCAATCCGGAGCTGGTGTCCTTGGCCTTGTCCCGTCTGGGTCGTGGTCAGCGTGATGCTGCAGCGGCCTATATCGACCGTACCTGGGCCGGCAAAATCCCTCAGGAAAACCTGAATTGGGTGTGGGGCCAGTTTGGTCTGATCAGTGCCTTGCGGGTGGAAGACGATGCGGCCAAATGGTATCGCCGCTCCGGTCGTACCCCCATGACGGATTACAACAATGCCTGGCAAGTGCGCGCTGAGTTGCGTCAGGGCACCATCGAGTGGAAGCATGTCTCTGCCGCCATCGACAAGATGAACGATACGCAAAAGGCCGAGCCGGTGTGGGTGTACTGGTCGGGGCGTGCCCATGAAGCCTTGGGTCATAAAGATCAGGCTCGTGCCAAGTTCCAGTCCATTGTGGGTGATCTGAACTTCTACGGTCAGCTGGCCACAGAAGAGTTGGGTCTGACACCTTCCTTGCCTCCTCAGCCACAGCCTTTGACGCCGTTGGACATGCAGGATGCGCGTACCAATGCGGGCTTGCTGCGTGCGGTGGAGCTGTTCAAGCTGGGCTGGCGTCCGGAAGCGGTACCCGAGTGGAACTTTGCCTTGCGTGGCATGAACGACAGACAGTTGCGTGCAGCAGCCGAGTTCGCGCGCGAGCAGCATATCTATGATCGCGTGGTGAATACCTCCCTGTTGACCAAGAACGAGATCGACTTCAGCCAGCGCTTTATCGCGCCCTTTGAAGGCCGCGTAACCGAGCAGGCCAAGTCCATCAATCTGGACCCGGCCTGGGTGTATGGCCTGATCCGTCAGGAATCGCGCTTCATTACCGATGCACGCTCGGGAGTCGGGGCGTCGGGCTTGATGCAGCTGATGCCTGCCACCGCCAAATGGGTGGCCAACAAGATCGATATGCGCGACTTCTCTCCCTCCCGTGTGAACGAGTTCGAGGTGAACACGGTGCTGGGTACCAATTACCTGAACATGGTTCTGGGCCAATTGGATGGATCGCAGGTCTTGGCATCGGCAGGCTATAACGCAGGGCCAGGACGTCCCCGCCAGTGGCGCTCGCGCTTGAACACTCCGGTGGAAGGGGCTATTTTTGCCGAAACCATTCCCTTTACCGAAACGCGCTTGTACGTGAAAAACGTGCTCTCCAACGCGACCTATTACGCCATGATGTTCAGCGGTCAGCCGCAGTCCCTCAAAGGGCGTTTGGGTACGATTTCGCCTTGATGAGTCCGTCCATGCTTGATGACAGACAGCAAGCAGCTCTGGCGGCCCTGATGGGGCCGCCAGATCCTGTTCTGGAAGGCTTGCAGGTCTATGTGGTGGGAGGTGCGGTTCGCGATGCCTTGCTTGGGCTACCAGCGGGTGACAAGGATTGGGTCGTAGTCGGTGCCCGGCCCGAAGACCTGGCCGCGCGCGGCTTTGTTCCCGTAGGTGGCGACTTTCCTGTCTTTCTGAATCCCCATAGCAAAGAAGAGTTTGCCCTGGCCCGAACTGAGCGCAAGTCGGGCCGTGGTTACAAGGGCTTTACCTTTTACACCGGCACAGACGTGAGCCTGGCGGACGATTTGCGTCGCCGTGATCTGACCATCAATGCCATGGCAGTGGATGCGGCGGGGAATCTGCACGATCCCTTGAATGGTTTGGCGGATTTGCAGGCCCGTCTATTCCGGCATGTGGGCACCGCGTTTAGCGAAGACCCGGTACGCTTGCTGCGTCTGGCACGTTTTGCGGCCCGCTTTTCCGAGTTCACCGTGGCCGACGATACCTGGGCTCTGGCACGTGAGCTGGTGGAGCAGGGCGAGGTGGATGAGCTGGTGCCTGAACGCATTTATCTGGAAATAGCCAAAGGCCTGTCCTCCAATCAACCTGCTCGCATGTTTGAAGTGCTGCGGGAAGTCGGCGCGCTAGAGCGTGTCATGCCCGGTTTGAGCTACAGCGATCAGGTGGGTGAGCAAGTTCAGATCGCTAAAGAACGTCAGTTGGATTTGGCAAGTTGCTTTGCTGTTTTGTGCCATGTCTCAGAAACGCCTGCGCAGGTGGCGGAGCAGATTCGTGCTCCGTCGGAATGGCGCGATCAGGCCCGTCTGTTGCCCGTACTGCTGAGCAGTCCTGCTTTGCAGCAACCCCGTGCAGATGTGGAGTCGGCCTTGCAGGTGATGGAGTCGCTGGATGCCTTGCGCAAGCCGGATCGCTTCATGCAGTTGGTCAATGCGGCTGCATGTCTGGAAGCGGTCCCGGAATGGGAGTGGGATAAGCTGCGCATGGTTATGGCTGGTGTGGACGCAGGTGCAGTGGCGGCGAAATTCAAGGCTGAGCCTGGCAGAATCCGTGAAGAGGTACGTGCGGCTAGACTGGCGGCCCTGGAGCAATCAGTTGAGTAGTGAGTGATCAGTCCGGAGTACACAAGTAGATAAGCGGCCCATTGGCCGCTTATCTTTTTTGTGGGCTTGGAGCCGTGTGTGCGGTTCTGTTCTGGGTTCAGGAACAGATAGACCACTCAAGCTGGTTTCTGGTTTCAAGACAGGATGATCTGCAAGATCCTCTTTGCACCGCTGCCGTAGCTAGAGGTCTTGGCTTGGGCGTGGTTATTTACAGCAAAAAAATGGCAAGGTACGTGCCTTGCCATTTCACCGTTCAGGTGTACCGCCCTTTAGTCAGAAACGGCCAAAGGCCGGAGCTGAAAACACTTACAGACGCTCGCGTCGATCTCCGCTCATTGTGCCCAGCACTGGGGCTGAAATATCGCGCCCAATAATCAGCACCTTGAATAGCTCCCCCATTTCCGCTTCAGACAGCAGCTTGTTGGCGGCACTCATGGTCTGTGCCCATTGCTGTTGCACGGCGGGCGATGGGTCTTCCGGCGGAGAAGCCAGGAAGTTGGTGATGCCGCAATTCATCAGGAAGCGCGCCTGGCTGGTATAGCCCAGCACATCCAAACCGGCCTCCAGGGCGGCATCCGCCATGGCGGTGAAGTCCACGTGGGCGGTAATGTCCTGCAAGCCAGCCAGCACCAGCGGCTCGGCATGAGCAAAGTGGCGGAAGTGGCACATCAAGGTGCCTTTGTCACGTTGCGGGTGGTAGTACTCGCGCTGCGGAAAACCGTAGTCGATCAAAATGGCCGCGCCCTGCTTTAACCAAGTACCCATGCTGCGCACCCAGGCTTCGGCTTGCAGGTTGATCTCGGATAGGTAGAAGGGCTGCGCTTCCACGCGCTCAGCCACCAGCGAAGCCAGATGGTCGGGAGCCGGGCGGGTAGCCAGGTAGAAAGGCGCTGGCAGGCCTTGGGCCGTGCTGTCGTCTGCGGCAATGACACCTACTTCCAGCACCTTGCCAGCCACATCAAAGGTGAACAGGCTGGCAGGCATGGCATCCAGAACCTCATTAGCCACCACGCAACCCTTGAAGCTGTGCGGTGTGCTGTCCAGCCACTGCACTTGTGCTTGCAGGGGGGCCAGACGCTCTTGCTGACGCGCACGCAAATCAGGCGATACTTCCAGAATTGAATACTGCGGCTCGATACCTTGCTTGCGCAACTCCGTAATCAGCGCTTCGGCCAAAGCGCCGCTACCCGCGCCAAACTCCAGAATGGATAGGGATTGGCTGCCTTCCAGTACTTCCATGACCTGACGGCTCAAGGTCTGAGCAAACAGGGGGGAGAGTTCGGGGGCCGTCGTAAAGTCGCCTGTGGGCTGATTGCTGCCAAACTTGGTGCTGCCACCGGTGTAGTAGCCCAGATGGGGGGCGTACAGCGCATGGTGCATCCATTGGTCGAAAGGCAGGAAACCGCCTTCATCTGCAATGCGGTCCAGCAAGTAATCGTTAACCTGTGCGACGTGTTTTTTCAGTTCCTCGGACAGGGGAGGCAAACCGTGTGGCAGGGCAGGGGCGGACAGTACGTTCATGGCGTCAGTTGGGCTTGTCGTTAGGTGTCTCGGAAGAAGCCGGGGCGGCGCTCTTGGCGCTGGCTTTCTTGGCCTGGGTCACTTGGTGCAGGGTGCGGATCATGCCCACCAGCATCCCGATCAGGATGGAGGTGGCAGCGGCCAGGATGAAGTTGCCGTAGACAAACCACAAAGGCAGGCACAGAACGGCCATCAGCAATATGGGTTTTTGCAGCAGAACTTTCATACACCCTCAAAAAATAGCGTGGAATCGGGGCCAATTGTAGCCCAGGCCAGTGCTGTGCTTGAGCTTGCCCACTGCTGCGTTACCATGGGCGTTTTGTCTGCTTAGCAAAGGGGTAAGGATGAACGACAGGGGACAGGCCAGCGCCTGGTTACAGGCATGGGCCCATTTGATTCCGAATCCGGGCACGGTTCTGGATGTGGCCTGTGGTCGGGGGCGCAATGCCCGCTGGTTGGCCGAGCGCGGCAATACCGTGATCGGTGTAGACCGGGACCCGGAAGCGGTAGCAGCGACTTCGCCTTACGGGGAAATTATCCAGGCTGATATCGAAAATGGTCCCTGGCCTTTCGCGGGGCGCAAGTTCAATGCCCTGGTGGTGACCAAGTATCTGTGGCGTCCCTTGATGCCGACTTTGCTGGAGAGTCTGGAGCCAGGTGGGGTACTGGTTTACGAAACCTTTGGGGTGGGCAACGAGCAATACAACACGCCGCGTAATCCGGACTTTCTGTTGCAGCCGGGGGAGCTGCTGCGCTGGTGTGCGGACCTGGATATCGTGGCGTATGAGCATGGTTTCCGGGCCGATCCGGACCATATTGTTCAGCGCATTGTCGCCGTGCGTCCGCGTGAGGGCGGCTCTTTCAGCGATTACCGTCTGAATCCGCAAGACGGTGGTGGCAGTATTTGCGAGTAAAGCATGTGCAGTTTTGAGCCAGGCGCGGCGCTTGGCTCAAAACCATGTATCCGGTGTTGCTTGAGCGCGTGTACAGAATCGCGGCTTAAAACAGATAGGTACGTGCCAGCATGGACAGGGCCACAACAGCGGTCAGGATGCTGAAACCCTGTTGCAAGCGCACAGAAGGAATATGAGGGGCTAGTTGTCGGCCTATCACCATGCCACCCATGGCCGAGGCCACAAAAACCCAGCCGCTAAGGGGAATCTCCGCCCCGTGTGCCAGACTCATGGCCGACGCGCTCAGGGAAATCAGGGCGATCAGCATCAAGGATGTAGCCACAATGCTATGCATGGACAGGTCGCTGAAACGTTTCAGGGCAGGCACGATCAGAAAGCCGCCGCCCACGCCCAACATGCCTGAAAACAAACCCGCTACCGCACCAATTGAAGCCAAGGTGGCCGTGCCTGCTGGTGTCCAGCGCAGGCGGCCGGTTTCCGGGTTCAGACAACAGGGTGTATGAGCATGGGCCGTTGCCGCCGGACGACGCAGCATTTTGGTGGCAATCCACAGCATGATGGCGACAAACAGCGTTACTAGCACTTTTTCCGGCAAGGCATGGCTGATGCGTACGCCCAAAGACGTGACCAAAGCGCCTGTAACGGCCATGAACATGGCAGCTCTATAGCGCACGATATGCTTGTACAGACCATCCAGCGCGCCGACCAGAGCGGCGGCGCCTACAGCCAGCAAGGCCACTGGCGTGGCCGCCGTCATGCTGTAACCCATGCCCAATACCAAAGCGGGCACAGCCAAAATACCGCCACCCGCGCCAGTCAGGCCCAGCGACAGGCCAGTCAGAATTCCCAGGATGATTGCAAGCGCCATAAGCCATATGGCGTGACCCCGGTAGGGATCACGCCTTTTTCAGAAAGCGTAGTAATGGCTTATTGTACGCTCTTAACTTCTTTTGGAAATTAGCTTATTTATAAAAGTAATTAATAGGGCCAATTTCCATGGCTTGGAGTTAGCCCGAGTTACGCAGGCCAGCCGCAATACCGTTGATCGTCAGGTGAATGACGTGTTGCTTGTTCACACCGCTGCGTGTGGGCTTGTTGGCCTTTTCACCTTGACGGCGATGGCGGCGCAGCAGTTCCACCTGCAAGTGGTTCAGTGGGTCAATGTAGGCGAAGCGTTCGGCCAGGGCATCTTGCAAAGCCTGATCGTGCGCCAGCAGTTCATGGCCGGTGATTTCACGGAACAGCCGGTGTGTCAGCTCGAACTCGTCACGGATTTGCGTGAAGATGGTCTCGCGCAGTTCCTCGTCCTCGACCAGACCGGCGTATTTCAGGCCGATATCCAGGTCAGTCTTGGCCAGCACCTGCTCCATATTGGACAGTAGCGTGCGGAAGAAGGCCCAGTCGCGCGCCATGGTTTGCAGTTGGGCCAAACGTTTGGCGCGGTTCAGGCCATCATTGGGCAGCCCCGATTCCAGATAGCGGTTCAAGGCTGTGCCCATGCCGTACCAGCCAGGAATAGGCAGACGGCATTGTGCCCAGGAGAAACTCCAGGGGATGGCGCGCAGGTCTTCAATGCTTTGCGTGGCCTTGCGCGAGGAAGGACGCGAGCCGATATTCAGGCCAGCAATTTCCTTGATAGGCGTGGACTGGAAGAAGTACTGATCAAAGTTCGGCGTACCGTAGACCAGCTGGCGATAGCTTTGATGAGCCTGCTCGGACATCCAGGCCATGGCGTCACCATACGCAGCCAGATGTTCGTCGTCATTGGACGAGCCCTTGCGTGATCCCAGGCTGGCTTCCAGCGTGGCAGCGACAAACAGCTCCAGATGCCAGCGACCCACGTCCGCATCCTTGTAGCGGCCTTGAATCATTTCGCCTTGCTCGGTCAGACGAATCTGACCGTTCACGGTGCCTGGAGGCTGCGCCAAAATAGCGTCGAAACTGGAACCACCGCCTCGGCCTACCGAACCGCCACGACCGTGGAACAGGCGCAAACGCACTTTGCGGCGCGAGAAAACCTGCGCAAATTCACGCTCGGCACGGTATAGCGTCCAGTTGGAGGTCAGGTAGCCACCATCTTTATTACTGTCCGAATAACCCAGCATCACTTCCTGCACGCTGTCCTGAGCGTGACGCACGCGCTGGCGGATTTCAGGCATATCCAGCCATTCCTGCATGATTTGCGGGCCACGCTCCAAGTCAGGAATGGTCTCGAACAGCGGTACAACCATCAGACCTTGATGCTCCGGCTCGTTGGAGTTGGGCACGATCAGGCCGGTTTCCTGTTGCAGTACCAGCACTTCCAGCAAATCGCTGAGCGTTTCGGTGTGCGACACAATGGTTTGTTCCAGCGCACGCGCACCAAAGCGGCGGCGGCATTCGGCGGCTTTGCGCAGAATGGACAGTTCTTTCTCGGTTTCTTCCGAGTAGCGATACCAGGGCGAAACCAGGGGGCGATGGTGGCGCAACTCCGAGCGCAGCAAAGTGATGCGGTCCTCTTCGGACAGTTGGCGGTAATTGACGGGTTCGTCCTTGTACAGCATGCCTGCCACGCGGAACAGTTCGTCCAGTACGCGCTCGTGCACGTCCGAGCTTTGGCGCAGGTCCAAAGTGGCCAGATGGAAGCCAAAAACCTCCACAGCTTGAATCAATTCGTTCAGACGCAGGCCGGCAATGGCGCCGCCTTTGTTTTCAGCCAGAGAGTCGGCAATGATTTGCAGATCAGCCTTGAATTCTTGCGGGTTTGCGTAGGGTGGAGCGGTGTAAGTGGGGCGATCGGCCAGATCGCGGCCCAGCAGGTTCTGCGCTGTGGCCGCCATACGGGCATACAGGTGAATAAAGCTGCGGCGATAAGGTTCGTCTACACGGTGTGGCGACGGGTCCTGGCTGCTGGCCGACAAGGCCGCCAGGTCTTTGCTGACACGGTTCAGTGCGTCGGACACGGAGATTTCCGTACCCAGCAGACGAATCTGCTCCAGATAGTGTTGCAACGCGCGTGTCGACTGACGCAGTACTGCTTGTTCAACGGTTTCAGGGCCTACATTGGGGTTGCCATCGCGGTCACCGCCAATCCAGCTGCCCATGCGCAAAAAGGCGGGCAGGGAACGTGTTTTCTGATCCAGCAGGCTTTTTTTGCCCGGTTCCAGCAAACGGTCCAGATCGTGGTACAGCTGCGGAATGGTGGGCAGGAAGGTGGAGCCGTAATAGGCCAGGGCGTTATCGATCTCGTCCATCACCGTCAGCTTGTGATCGCGCAGCATGCGGGTTTGCCACAGCAGGGACACCAGACCGGTCAGCTTTTCCTGGGTGCGGGCTGATTGCGTGGCGCTGGCTTTGTGATCCAGGCCGTTCAATTCATCGGCAATGGCCATATGCACAGCGAGCGTACTTTGGCGCTGAACTTCGGTAGGGTGAGCCGTCAGCACCGGCATCACACAGGCTTCTTGCAGATAGCGGCGAATTTTCTTGGCGCTCAAACCCTGGTCCATCAAGGTTTGAATGGCATGTTGCAGGCTGCCCAGCAGCTTTTCGGGATCTTGCTCTTCGCGGCGACGGTTCTGGTCGCGGTCCTCGGCAATATTGGACAGGTGCAAAAAGTAGGCAAAGGCACGGGCCACGGAACGGGCCTGCGCATCGTTCAGCTTGGGAATGTCTTTTTCCAGAATCCGTGCTTGCTGCGGATCGTGTTCACGTCTGAAACTGACAGCGGCCCGGCGCAGGGCTTCAATCAGCGTGAAGGTCGCCTTTCCTTCGCTATCACGAATCACCTCTCCCAGGGCCTTGCCCAGAAAGCGGATGTCCTGTCGAAGCAGGTTGGAAAGGTCAGGCACGGCCTGCGGCATAATATATCTCCTGTTAAATAAGGGGTTTTGCTGCAAAGGATTCTGGGTGCCAGATCGGTAGCCGCCCTACGGTAAGACGCCTTCCCGACCTTGACGCGCACAAAGCGCCTTGGGACGTTTATGATAGGTATCTTTACATAATTTTCCTGTTCAGAGAGTAGTCATGCCCCAATATCGCTCCCGTACCTCGACCCACGGTCGGAATATGGCCGGCGCGCGTGCCCTGTGGCGCGCCACCGGTATGAAAGACGAGGATTTCTCCAAACCGATCATTGCGGTGGTGAACTCATTTACGCAATTCGTACCGGGTCACGTACACCTGAAAGACATGGGTCAACTGGTTGCCCGTCAAATTGAAGCGGTCGGCGGTGTGGCAAAAGAGTTCAACACCATTGCGGTGGACGACGGTATTGCGATGGGCCACGGCGGCATGTTGTATTCCCTGCCTTCGCGCGAACTGATCGCCGACTCGGTGGAATACATGGTCAACGCCCACTGTGCTGACGCCATGGTGTGTATCTCCAACTGCGACAAGATCACCCCCGGCATGTTGATGGCCGCCATGCGCCTGAACATCCCCGTGGTGTTTGTGTCGGGTGGGCCGATGGAAGCGGGCAAGGTCTACTCGCCAGACGGCAAGACCGTGGTGCAGAAGCTGGATCTGGTGGACGCCATGATTCAAGCCGCTGACCCTAACGTCACTGATGAACAGGCTGAAGCTGTTGAACGTAGCGCTTGCCCGACCTGTGGTTCCTGTTCGGGCATGTTTACCGCCAACTCCATGAACTGTCTGACCGAGGCGCTGGGCCTGTCCCTGCCCGGTAACGGCACCATTGTCGCTACTCACGCCCGTCGCCAAGGTTTGTTTGAACGCGCTGGCAGTCTGATCGTGGATCTGGCCAAGCGCTACTACGAGCAAGACGACGAATCCGTCCTGCCACGTAACATCGCCACTTACCAAGCTTTTGAAAACGCCATGACCCTGGACGTGGCCATGGGCGGTTCTACCAACACCGTACTGCACTTGCTGGCCGCAGCCCAGGAAGCCGGTGTGGAATTTACGATGGCCGATATCGACAAGATTTCGCGTCGCGTCCCTTGCCTATGTAAAGTGGCCCCTGCCACCCCCGAATTCCACATGGAAGACGTGCACCGCGCGGGCGGCATCATGGCTATTCTGGCCGAACTGGCCCGGGCCGACTTGCTGAACCTGGATGTGGGCAACGTACACAGCGGCACCTTGCGTGAAGCCATCAAGCGTTGGGACGTCAAAGGCGACAACGTCAAAGCCATTAGTGACTTTTTCCGTGCCTCCCCCGGTGGTATCCCAACGCAAGTGGCCTTCAGCCAGGACCGTTACTACCAGGAATTGGACACAGACCGCGCCAAGGGCTGTATCCGCGACAAGGCTAATGCTTATTCGCAAGACGGTGGCTTGGCCGTGTTGTACGGCAACCTGGCCATCAACGGTTGTATCGTGAAAACCGCTGGCGTGGATGAAAGCATTCTGACCTTCACCGGCACGGCGCGTGTTTATGAAAGCCAGGATGATTCCGTTGCCGCCATTCTGGACGGCGTGGTCAAGGCAGGCGATGTGGTCATCATTCGCTACGAAGGCCCCAAAGGCGGCCCAGGTATGCAGGAAATGCTGTACCCCACCTCCTATCTGAAATCCATGGGCCTGGGTAAAAGCTCGGCCTTGTTCACCGATGGTCGCTTCTCCGGCGGTTCGTCCGGTCTGGTGATTGGTCATGCGTCACCTGAAGCTGCCGAAGGTGGCAATATCGCCCTGGTGCAAGATGGCGACACCATCGAGATCGACATCCCCAACCGTCGTATTCACCTGGCTATCAGCGATGAAGAAATGGCCGCACGCCGTGCCGAAATGGAATCGCGTGGCTCCAAGGCCTGGAAGCCAGTGAACCGCGAGCGCGTTGTGTCGCAAGCACTGAAAGCCTATGCCGCGCTGGCAACATCGGCTGACCGGGGTGCCGTGCGTGATGTGTCGCAACTGGACCGCTAAGCACTAGTTCTGCTTGTAAAAACCCCACCTGCCTTGAAGCAGGTGGGGTTTTTTTATGCCTGGTAGAAACGTACCGGGTAAATACGAATATTCCGGTGCCATCGTCCTGATAGAATCCATTTCATGCAAAACGGGATCCCATTTTGTTAATTTGGTTTTTAAGGAGGAAGTGATGAGTGAAATAGATCCAATTACCTTGGCTCCGATTCTGAATCCGGGTGGCATTGGTGGCCCGCTGACGGCAGCTCACCGGGAAATGGCGGTCAAGCATCGGGATGATCTGGAGTGGGACAACCTGCGCTACGAAGGGCAGTTCACCAAGATGATGTTCCACCCCACGCAAGACGACCCCACCATTCCCAACGCCGGGGTCGTGAAGTATCTGAAGGGTTCCGGGCACCCTTTGCACAGCCATTACTTTGCCCAGATCTGGTACATCCTGGCGGGCAAGTTCGAGATCAATGGCGTGATCTACGGCGAGGGCACCATGGTGTTTCACCCGGACCCGCATTACGAGCACGCATTGACGACCCTGGAAGACGGCGAGATTCTGTACGTGCAGTACATGGGGCCGACCACCCGCCAGCCTGCGATTTATGAAGGCCGCTTCAATATGAAAACCCGCCGTTCCCTAGAGGAAGAGTCCAGAGCGGTGTAAGCAGTCCCGCTTTAACAGCGAGCTACAGGAAAGCTGCCCATGCCTTTGCGTATGGGCAGCATCAACAAGCAAAAAAAGCCCGATCAGGGCTGGCTTGAAACACAAATAAAACTGAACAGAAATTCAATACCACAGGATGCAGGGGGACGATCATGAAACGAATGACACGAGTGGGAATCGCGGCTCTGGCGATGCTGGGCGCGTTGAGCGCATGTGGCAAAGGCGGTTCTGGCGATACCGCCAACAACGAGAGCAAAGGCCCGCGAACGCTACAGCTTGCCCACGTTTCGGTAGAGCAAAGTGAAGACATGTACCACCACCTGGCAACGAATTTTGCCAAGCGAGTGGAAGATCAGACCAAGGGGGCAATCAAGGTCCAGGTGTTGGGCGGAGCTCAACTGGGTGGCGAGCGCGATGTGGCTGAAGGCATGCAGTTGGGCACGGTGGACATGAGCCTGCTTGCCAGCTTCACCTTGGGCACCTTTGAGAAAAAAGCGATGGTGTTTGACCTGCCTTACCTGTTCAAGGATTACCAGACCGCCTTCAAAACCCTGGACTCCAGTTTCACGGATCCGATTGAAGCAGATCTGGAAAAATCCGGCCTGAAAATTTTGGGCTGGGGGCATGGCGGTTTCCGGAATCTGTATAACTCCAAGCACGCAATCCGCAGTTTGTCGGACCTGAGCGGCATGAAAGTGCGTACGCCGGAAAGTCCTATTTATGTGGATACCTGGCAGGCGCTGGGCGTGAATGTCACCTCCATGGCGTATCCGGAGCTGTTTACCGGCCTGCAGCAAAAAACCATTGATGGTGCAGAGAACCCCACGGCCTTGTTCTATACCAGTCGCTTTTACGAAGCGGCCCCTTATCTGTCCCGAACCGAGCACGTGTATGTGGCGATTCCTTTGGTGATTTCCGGGCGGGTCTGGGACACCTTATCGGCTGATGAAAAAGCCATCTTCCAGAAAGCGGCTAGTGAGTCGGTGCAGGAGCAACGTCAGTTCCTGATCCAGAGCGAAGCGCAGATCGAGAAGAAACTGATGGAGGCAGGCGTGTCCATTAATGCCGATGTGGATAAAGCGCAGTTCCGCAAAGCCGTCATGCCGATTTACGAAAAGTACAAGACGGTGATTGATCCTGATCTGGTCACCCGTGCTGCGGCGCTTGCTCAATAATCCTGGCGGATAACCATCATGAAACACTCTTTGCTCGATTGGGCCGATAGAGTCAGTACCCGCCTGGATAGCTTATGCAGAACCTTGGGGGCGGCATTTCTGGGGCTGATTGTGCTGGCCGCATCAATACAGGTGGCCGGGCGCTATTTTATGGGTTACTCCCCACCGTGGATTGAGGAAATCACACGCTACAGCTTTATCTGGATGATCATGCTGGGCACAGCTGTGCTGGTTAAAAGCAATGGCCATGCCGTGATTGACCTGCTGGTGATGCGACTGAAAGGCAAAGCCCGCCAAGTGCATAGCGGCCTAGTTCAGATTGCGATTTTGACCTGCGCACTGGTCCTGCTGGTGCAGGGTTTGCAACTGATTGCCATCGTTTACCAACAGCTTAGTCCTGCCATGCGCATCTCCATGGCCTATGTGTACGCGGCCCTGCCGGTAGGCGGCGCCATCATCGCCGTGCAGTGTGTGAATGCCTTGCTGGGCGGGTATCGGGATCAGCCCAGCCCAGCGGCGCAGGGGGTGTAAATGCAAGAAGCTCTCTTACTTTTTAGCTTGATGTTCACGCTGTTCATCGCGGGCATTCCTATCGCTTTTTCCTTATTGCTGTGCAGTGCGCTGTTTTTGCTGTTTACCGGCATGCGGCCACTGATTGTTGTGCCGCAGCGTGTGATGGCGGGGCTGGACTCCTTCCCCTTGCTGGCGGTGCCGCTGTTTATCCTGATGGGAAACCTGATGGAAAAGGCGGGCCTGTCCAGGCGCCTGATTGATCTGATCGACATGCTGGTCGGGCGCGTCCATGGCGCACTGGGCTATGTGACGGTGATTGCTTGTGCGATGTTTGGTGCCTTGACTGGCTCGGCTCCGGCAACGGTGGCGGCTATCGGCGCCATCATGATGCCCGCGATGATCGCGCAGAAATATCCGGCTTCTTTGGCGACAGGGATTACGGCTTCGTCCGGTGCCTTGGGCAATATCATTCCGCCCAGCATTGCCTTGATTCTGTATGGCGCAACCGTCAACGTTTCTATCCCCAAGCTGTTTGTAGCCAATATCCTGCCCGGCTTGTTGATGGCTCTGGCTTTCATGCTGACCCATATGCTGCTGACCAGAAAGCTGAAAGTGCCTAAAACCGCAACGCGTTCCTATACCTCGCAAGAGATGGTCATGGTGGCTTTGAAGGCGATTCCGTCCTTGTTGATGCCTGTTGTGATTCTGGGCGGCATCTATGGTGGTGTGTTCACGCCTACCGAAGCCGCCGCCGTGGGTGTGGTATTCAGCCTGGTGTTGGGCGTGTGCTACCGCCAGTTCACCGTAGGTACCCTGTGGCAGGTCATGAAAAGCTCGGTAGAAACCTCTTCCATGGTGGGCATTATTCTGGGCGCAGCCGGTATTTTTGGCTGGATTCTGGCCTCGGCGCGTATCCCCATGCTGATGGTGACGGAACTGACGCCTTTGCTTGATACACAGTTCCTGTACCTGGCCTTGCTGGTGGTGTTTTTGCTGCTGGTTGGTTGCGTGATGGATGCTGCAGCCAGCATCGTGATCCTGGCACCGATTCTGGTTCCTATCGGCATTGCCTTGGGTGTGGATCCTATCCATTTGGGTGTGGTGTTCTGCGTCAATCTGGTGGTGGGTTTCTTTACCCCTCCCTTTGGCTTGAATCTGTTTACGACGGTCTCCGTATCAGGCCAGCCTTACGAGGTGGTGGTGAGAGGGGTCATGCCCTTTGTCATTGCAGCCATCATCGTTCTGTTCATCCTGGCTTATGTGCCTGAGATCTCCCTGGTGCTGGTTCGTTTGATGGAGGCGTCAGCATGATGCGTAGTTCCTACAAGGATGAGCCAATCGCCAAATCTGAGAGCGCCGTGGACATGACGTCTCCCACTTCTATGGATCTGATTTATGCCAGTGCGGATGAACTGCAGCGCTTGTATCAAAGCAAAGTGGTGTCTCCTGTAGATGTGGCGCGGGCTACGCTGGATGCGGTAGATCGCTGGAACCCCATTGTGAATGCCTACTGTTATCTGGACCGTGCCTTGACCTTGCAAGAGGCTGCCGAATCAGAAGCACGCTGGATGGCAGGCGCTGAACGTGGCCCTTTGGATGGCATTCCGTACGGAGTTAAAGATTTGCTTCTGGTGCGTGGCTTGCCGACTGGCTATGGTTCAAGTGCAGCAAAGATGGCGGACGCTGCCCAGGATGACGCGCCTGCGGTGGCGCGGATGCGTGAGGTCGGGGCGGTACTGATCGGCAAAACGACGACCTCGGAGTTTGGCTGGAAGGGAACGGCGGACAGTCCCTTAACGGGAGTCACCCGTAATATCTGGGACTTCAGTCTGACCAGCGGAGGCAGCAGCGGCGGTGCGGCCACAGCGCTGGCAGCGGGGATGGGGACGCTGCAAATCGGTACAGATGGCGGCGGATCCACCCGGATTCCCGCCAGCTTTTGCGGCGTCACCGGCATGAAAGCTACCTTTGGGGGCGTACCTGCCTGGCCTGCCGGCCCGATGCTGACTTTATCCAATGTCGGTCCCATGGCCCGATCCGTGGCGGACCTGAAAGGCTTGCTGAGCGTCATGATGCAAGCCGACCCACGCGACTGGAACTCGGTACCTTTGCCGCGTCATGTGCGAGCTCCCGTTCGTACCTTGCAGGGCCTGCGTATCGGTTTGCATCTGGATGAGCAGTGCAGCCCCGAGGTCAGGGGCATTATCCAGACGGCGGCGGACAAGTTGCAAGAGCAGGGCGCGCATATTGTGCCTACCGAGCTACCCCTGGCCGGTGCAAAAGAGCTGATTACAGCGCATTGGGAAGCTGGTACGGCCTGGTTGGTGAATCAAGTCTCTGCGGCACAGCGTCCTTTAGTGGACGAAGGTCTGCGCCAGGTTGCCAGTAAGGGCGAGAAGAACAGCTTGCCGGACTATTACCAAGCCCTGATTGGCCGACAAAAGCTGGGTGAAGCCATGCTTAGACACTTTGCGCAGTTTGATCTGGTCCTGACGCCTACCGTTCCGATATTGCCGTTTGAGGCGGGCCGGGAAGCGCCGTCTGACGCCGCTTCGCAGAATTGGCTGGATTGGAATCCCTATACCTATCCCTTCAATTTGACGCGGCAGCCCGCCATTTCCTTGCCAGCCGGTATCAGCGCCTCCGGTTTGCCCGTGGGGCTGCAACTGGTGGCGGGTTTATATCAGGATGAATGGCTGGTGGATGTTGCCCAACTGGTAGAGGATTGCCTGCAGGTGCGCAGGCCGCGGTTTTAACAGTCGGGTGGTTTGTCCGGGGGATCGCAAACCACCTTGATTGTGCGGTGCCACCTCTCCTTGCGGGTGGCACTGTTTTTTTGCTTAGCGCTCTGGCAACCAGTCCAGGACCAGATTCATGGTCTTGGCAACGTGTTCCGTCATGGCTTCTCGAGCGGCGGTGCCATTGCGATCGGCCAGCGCGGCGATGATAGCCTCATGCTCCAGAATATTTTCTTCCATCAAACGCGGCGGCATTTTCGAGGCAAAACTTAAAGCGCTGGAGACGCTGTCGTTTTGCAGCTCCTGAATCAGCTCGTGCAGGCGCTCGTTGTGACTGGTGATCGTAATCAGGTCATGGAAAGAGCGGTTGTGTTGCAACCATTCTGACCCCTCCTCGCTGCGCACACGCGTTCGCAAGGTGCGGGCATAGTCGGACTGATGCTGCATCAGGACCTCCAGATCCGAGTCCTTGATCCAGTCTACCGCCAACTGCGCCGCCAAGCCTTCAAGCTCGGCCCGAATCTGAAATGCCTCGCGGATTGATTTGGCAGAAGGAATAGCCACAATCGTGCGCCCGGTCTTGGTCAACGAGGTCACGCGGCGTGCCTCCAGAAAACGCAGGGCTTCCCGAACAGGGGTGCGGCTGGTCTGAAACTCCTCCGCAAGCTCGTATTGACTTAGCGAGTCGCCGGGCCGGTAGTGGCCGGACTGAATACGTCTCAGGATTTCGTCTGCGATTTCAGTTGAGGATCTCATGGAGTACGTTTGATGAGCCCGAGGCCAGCCGGTGCGTGAATCGTGCTTAATTACATGCAGAGCACCGGATGACGTGGGCTGGTTTTATGATGCCCGAGCAGCAGATACAGGGCTTGTCTCAGTAAGGGCGAATTTGTTTTTTCTTGACTGAAGATTATATACAGAATCCAGTTTTAATGAATAAGGATCCCATATCACACAGTTCCTCCAGTCCTTTACAATCGAACTATTGTTCACTTTGTTAGAGAGCCTGCGCCATGACTGATGATCAACGCGCTTTGCAAGCCAGTATCCGTGCGGAATTGGGGATCACGGATCATTTCGATGCTCAGAAAGAAATCGAACGTCGCGTCCGCTTTCTAAGTGACTATCTGCTGCGCACCGGCTGCCGTAGCCTGGTCCTGGGGATCAGCGGGGGCGTGGACTCCCTGGCAGCAGGGTGTTTGTCTCAGCGAGCCGTAGAGCAGGCACGTGAGCAAGGCCATCAAGTGCAATTCATCGCTGTGCGTTTGCCTTACGGTGAGCAGGCTGACGAGAAAGACGCCCAAGGCGGTCTGAAGGTTATCAATCCCGACCAGACCTTGGTCGTGAACGTGAAGCCCGCATCGGACGCCATGCTGGATCAGCTGCTGGCCTCCGGCCTGAAGTTCCGCGATGCTGCTCAGCAGGATTTTTTGATGGGCAATATCAAAGCCCGTCAGCGTATGGTGGCGCAGTACGCGATTGCTGGTGCGAACGGTGGCTTGGTGGTCGGTACAGACCACGCTGCTGAAGCCTTGATGGGTTTTTTCACCAAATTTGGTGACGGCGCTGCTGACATTACGCCTTTGGCTGGCTTGAACAAACGCCGTGTGCGTGCTTTGGCTAGTGCGATGGGCGCTGCTGATGCCTTGGTGTTCAAAGTCCCCACTGCTGATCTGGAAAGCCTTAGCCCCTTGAAGCCGGACGAAGACGCCTTTGGTGTCAGCTATGACCAGATTGATGATTTTCTGGAAGGCAAAGTAATTGACGATGAAGCCACGCAGATCATCATCAAAACCTTCCGTGCCTCGGCGCATAAACGTGCTTTGCCGGTGGCGCCCTGAGCATGACTTGAGGGGATAAAGACAGCCACAGCCGGCACGGCCTTGTCTAAAGAAGCCCCTGAATATAGAGAAACGCCCTGAGGCATCCAGCCTAAGGGCGTTTTTTATTGCCCACAAAAAAAAGAAGTCGGGATCTCTGCAAGAGCAGACTGAAGGCACCAGCACCAGCACCAGCACCAGCACGTGATGCCTGTTGCAGCTTCTCAAGCGACTGTGGATCACGAGACTTGAACCCCTGTTGTAGATTTCAAGCTTTCGTGTGCAGCGTTTAAGCTGCTTCACAGCAGCAGGAGTAGACTTGGCAAGACGCGGTGTGAGATGCAGTTCATTAAGAGTCAGAGTTGAGTCAGTCCAATCGAACCTACCGAGTCCTGATGCTGCTATCCAGCCCGCAATGATGAGTCTTGACCCTATGCAGATCGCGGGTGCCGCTTAGAGCCTGCTTCCACCTTAAAAAGTGTTATCAGCTTGTTGTAAGAAACGGGTATTCCTCGGGCTGTGATCATGCTATCGTCAAAAAACTTTCGGGCACCGACCCATGCCCAGACCAATAGACAAGAGGGTCTCCACCGTTTATGCAACCCGTCTTACCCGCATTCCTCATCGCTCGCTGGCTATTGCTGCTCTTGCTGGCCGCAGGCGTCTACTTTTTAAAGGGATTTCTGGTCCCTGTCCTGGCCGCGCTGATCATAGGCCTGGCCGGTTGGCCCTTATATAAACGGCTGGTTGTACGCTGCAATGGCCGCACCGCACTGGCGGCCACACTGGCCTTGCTGGTCGTCATCGTGGTCCTGGTCGTGCCTCTGTCCCTGGCCTTGTCCTTTGCGATCCAGGAAGCCAGCAGCTTCATTACCTGGGCGCTGGCCGCCAACCGCTACGGCACGCCGACCCCTGAGTGGATCAAAGCCATGCCCCTGATGGGCGAGCGCTTGACCGAGTACTGGCAAGTCTATCTAGGCGAGCCCCACGCGCTGGGCGAGCTGGTCGAGATGGTCAGCGGCCAGCACCTGGGCAATATCTACCGCATGGTCCTGTCTGCTACCGGCAACGTATTCCACCTGCTGCTGACCGTGCTGTTCATGCTGATCACGCTGTTCTTCATCTTTAAAGATGGCGACAGGCTGTTGGTGCAATTGGATATTGTTGGCGAACGCATCCTGCCAGGCCGCTGGCAGCGTTTTTCTCGGGTTGTGCCTGCTACCGTTAACTCCACCGTCACTGGGATGGGCTTGATCGCCTTGGGTGAGGGCGTGGTTCTCGGTATCGCCTATTGGATTGCTGGTGTTCCATCGCCCGTACTCTTGGGTGTGATCACCGGCTTTATGGCGTTAATCCCTGGCGGTGCTCCCCTGTCATTCACAATGGTGTCCTTGTATTTAATAGGCTCTGGTCACCTGGTGGCTGGCGTGAGCTTGTTCCTGTGGGGCGCTATCGAACTGTTCATCGTCGATAAAACACTGCGACCACGCCTGGTGGGTGGCCCGGTGAAACTGCCGTTCCTGCCGACCTTCTTTGGTTTGGTTGGCGGTGTGCAAACAATGGGCATCGTGGGCTTGTTTATCGGCCCGGTCCTGATGGCCTTGTTGGTCGCGATCTGGCGAGAGTGGATTCGTAACGGGCAGGCTGTGGCAGGGGACTAGGGACTCCATACTCAGAAACAAAAAAATTCAGCAGGCTAGGACGGTGTACCTGGCCTGTTTTTTCATTTGGAATCCAGGTTTGAGTATGGCCAAAAGTGGTGCAGGTGCCCGCCTGCCGAGAACCGTACGTTAATGCTTAAGCAGTTGTGACAAAGCAGGCAGAAAACGGGGCTTCAGACGGACTTTGGGTGGGAATGTTTTCAGACTCAGGCAAAATTTAAAAAAATTGCTGTAGCGCTTGCCAAAACCCCCAGGAATCTGCGTATAATAACAATCTTTCCTTCCAAGCCTGGATTCCCAGGTTGCCATACCTAGCCCGGGTGGTGAAATTGGTAGACGCAGGGGACTCAAAATCCCCCGCCGCAAGGCGTGCCGGTTCGATTCCGGCCCCGGGCACCATCAACAATCTTCTTCCTGCTTAAGTAACTAGAAGATTCCGCAATACAAATCCCGTATCCGGGAACCTCTACAAAACTCTACTCAGGCTTAGCCACGAGAGGCACCTAGCGTTCATCGCATTCGTCGTCTCTACAACTGTGCTTAGTCAGTGCTGTCCACTCTCCGTACAAGTCTTCTCCTAAGAAGTGCCGCTTGTGTAAGCACACGATGCCACAGAAGAAAAACCCAAGCCATCCCCAAGGACAACAAGCGCACAAGCTTGAATAACCGTTATCACCCGCATCTTCCCAAACCACTTGTAAGTGACAGTAAAAATTAAAAGCCCCTAGAAAAACTGGGGTTGTTCGCTTTGCCTGTTTGTACTGCCGAAGTGGATGACACCCAGTCAGGGCTCCCCCTTAGAAAAAGGGAAGGGGGATCACCACAATACTGAAAACGATAACGGAGACACAATGGTTCTAAAGATGCCGATATTGGCAGGCGGGCTGCTGGCCGCTTTGCTGGGAATAGGGTCAACTGCCCACGCGCAAACCAATGTACAGCTGTACGGTCTGGTTGATGCCTGGGCAGGTATACATAAGCCTGTAGGAGGCAATAAGCGGGAAGGGACGGTAGGCGGGGGAGGGATGACAACCTCTTACTGGGGCTTGAAAGGCCAGGAGGAGTTGTCCAACGGTGTTCGCGCCGTGTTTGCCATGGAAGGGTTCTTCCGGCCAGAGACAGGTCAAGCGGGGCGGTTCAATGGCGATCCCATGTTTTCTCGTAGTGCTTATGTGGGTTTGCAAAGTGATGATGCAGGCACTTTGACGCTGGGGCGGCTGACTACGCCTTATTTCGTTTCCACCATTTTGTTTAACCCGTTTGGCGATTCCTACACTTTCTCCCCGTCGGTGTTTCACACTTATCTGGGGATGGAGGGCCAAGGTGTGCTGGGCGATTCGGGCTGGAGCAATGCAGTCAAGTACACCACGCCAGACTTCAATGGTCTGACCGCAAACTTGATTTACGGGTTCAGTAACGAGCCTAACAAGTCTGGCTCCAATAAATGGGGTGGCAATGCGCTGTATTTCAATGGTGCTTTCTCTGCGACATTAGCCTATCAGCAGATCAAGTTCGACAATCAGGCGGATGATCTGGAAAACATTATTGTGGGCTTTCGTCATCAGCGAGCAAGCCAGTTAGGCATGGCTTATGACTTTGATTTCGCCAAGGTTTTTGCTCAGTTTCAGTACGTGAAGAACACCATCACTAGTGGTGACATCACGATGAAGGGCGGGCAGTTTGGTGTGTCTGTCCCCATGGGCGGCGGCAAGGTGCTGGCTTCGTATGGTCATACTCGTAGCAGCGGAGCGAGTGACGTCAAGCGCAACAGCTGGGCCTTGGGTTACGACTACGAGCTTTCCAAGCGCACGGATGTCTATGCTGCGTATTACAGCGACAAACTGACTGGTTTGTCGCGTGGCGATACGTTTGGTGTGGGTATACGCACACGCTTCTAAACGGTTCACTGCAGTAGAAGGCAAGCAGACGACATGCCCGTAGACGTGTCGTCTGCTTTTAGGCTTATTGAATCCTTGGCCTCAATCCCAAACCGGCGCCAACCCCTCAGGATCAACTAAACGCTCCCCGCGATCCAGCTCTGCAATCTTCTGCAAATCCTCCGCATCCAGCTTCAGCTCGCCAGCCTTCAGGTTGCTTTCCAGATTCGCCCGTTTGGTCGACGAAGGAATCACCGAAAATCCTTGATGCATCGCCCAGGCCAGTGCCACTTGGGCCGCAGTCGCTCCATGTTTAGCTGCGATCTCCTGCAACACCGTATCCTGCACCGCCTTGCCGTAAGCCAAGGTCATGTAGGACGTCAGGTGCACGCCTTTCTCCCGTGCAAAGGCAGCCAGCTTGGCGTTTTGCAGGTAGGGGCTGATTTCTACCTGGTTGGTGGCGATGTTTTCTGCACCAATTGCGTTGATGGCTTCGTCAAGCAGGGCGATGTTGAAGTTGGACACGCCAATCTGGCGGGTCAGGCCTTGTTCGCGTGCTTGCAGCAAGGTTTGGAGCGACTCTTTTAAAGGCACAGCGCCTTGTGGCGACGGCCAGTGGATCAAGGTCAGGTCTACGTGGTCGGTGCGCAGTTTCTCCAGGCTGGCTTTCAGGCTAGGGATCAGTTTGTCGGCAGACAGCTCGTCGATCCAGATCTTGGTGGTGATGAACAGTTGGTCCCGAGGCACTCCGGATTCGGCAATGGCTTGGCCAACTTCAGCTTCGTTCTCGTAGATCTGGGCGGTATCGACGGCGCGGTAGCCAACGTCCAGGGCGGTGCGTACTGAGTCAATGGCAGCTTGTTCTTTCAGGCGGAAGGTGCCGACGCCGATTTGTGGGATAGACATAGTGGTAACTCCATTTGAGTAAATTTGTACGGTTAGCAAGAGCTGCCCGTTGATGCGTACGGGGGAACGCTTTCTTGCGGGAGCGTTCTCGTTGCTTTGGTGCAGCAGTATTGCTGGGTTGTTGCGTTGTTGGGGCTTGATGCTTAGCAAACCGCCAGGGGTCTTGCCTTTACGTCCAGTTGATCTTCTTGATCTCGCTGATCCAGTTTGCCGGCCCAGACGGTCAGGCCCAGGGCCAGCAGGACGACGATGGCACCGATCCAGGCGGTATGAACCAGGCCGACGTTGGCGACGATCAGGCCACCACCCCAGGCTCCGATTGCAATTCCGATATTGAAGGCGGCGATGTTCAGGCCGGAGGCCACATCGACTGCTTCAGGGACAAAGCGTTGGGCCTGGTTAACAACATAGATCTGCAGTCCGGGTACGTTGCCAAATGCCACACCACCCCAGGCTAGTACGGTTGCCAGCATCAACCAAGGGTTGCCGGCGGTAAAGGTCAGGGCCAGCAGGACGATGGCCAGCAGCAGGAAAATCAGTTTCAGGGCGGGGATGGGGCCGCGTTGATCGGCCAGCTTGCCACCCCACAGATTACCGATGGCAACTGACACCCCGTAAGCCAGCATGACGCCGCCCACGGCGTGAATGGAAAAGCCCGTAATCTGTTCCAGCATGGGCGCCAGAAAGGTGAAGGCAATGAAAGAGCCGCCGTAGCCCACCGCTGTCATTGCGTACACCAGCAACAGTCGCGGTTGGGCGAAGACGCGGATTTGTTGACGCAGCGTGGCCGGTTTGCTGTGTACTACGTTCTTGGGCACAAAGAGCAGGCTACCCAGGAAGGCGATCACACCCAGGGCTGAGACAGCCAGGAAGGTGGTGCGCCAGCCGAACTGCTGGCCGATAAAGGTGCCCAGCGGTACGCCCGTCACCAGGGCAACGGTCAGGCCGGTGAACATGATGGCAATAGCGCTGGCGGCTTTTTCTTTGGGGACCAGGCTGGCAGCAATGGTGGAGCCAATGGAAAAGAACACGCCGTGAGCCAGGCCGGTCAGAATACGGGCCACGATCAGGGATTCATAACCTGGTGCTTGCCAGGCCACCAGGTTGCCGATGGTGAACAGGGCCATCAAGCCCAGCATCAAGGCTTTGCGGGGGACCTTGCCGGTCAGGGCGGTCAGGACGGGGGCACCTACGGCAACGCCCAGGGCGTACAAGCTGACCAGCAGCCCGGCAGAGGGCAGGCTCACGGCCAGGTCTGCCGCGATGGTAGGGAGAAGGCCAACGATCACGAACTCTGTCGTTCCGATGGCAAAGGCACTGATGGTCAGCGCCAGTAGAGCTATAGGCATGATGGCATCCTTGCGTGGAGCATTGCAGAAGATGCCATTGTGTTCTTGATGATTTAGTCTAAAAAGTCCATATTGGTCGAAATACATTTGATTTAAAGTCAACAATGAAAACAACTCTGGATGAAATGCAGGCATTTATAGCCGTGGTGGATGCCGGTGCCATCTCGCGGGCGGCCGAGCATCTGGGGCTGACGGTGTCGGCGGTCAGCCGCACATTGAACAGGCTGGAGGAGAAGCTCAACACCACCTTGCTACGGCGTACCACACGGCGCTTGGAACTGACGGAGGAAGGGGCGGTTTTTCTGGAGCGAGCCCGATCCATTGTGGCCCATGTGGAGGAGGCGGAGGAGGATTTGGCCATACGCCGGCAGCAGCCAGTAGGGCGCTTGCGGGTGGATGCGGCCTCGCCTTTTATTCTGCACTGCGTGGTGCCGATTGTGCGCGGCTATAAGGAGCGTTATCCGCAGGTCAGCCTGGAGCTGACCAGTAATGAAGGATGGATTGATCTGCTGGAGCATCGCACGGATGTGGCTATTCGGATTGGTCGGCTCAAGGACTCTACCTTGCATGCGCGACCTATTGGCAACACGCGTCTACGCGTGATGGCTTCACCTGCTTATCTGGAAAAGCACGGTCATCCTCGTGACGTGGCCGACCTGGATAATCATGTTTTGCTGGGCTTTACCCAGCCGCTATCCCTGAATGAATGGCCCTTGCCTGCGCAGGACGGGATGCCGGTGCATATCAAGCCAAGTATTGCCGCTTCCAGTGGGGAAACCTTGCGGCAATTGGCGCTGGATGGCGTGGGGATTGTGTCCTTGTCGGACTTCATGACGCACCGGGATCGCGAGGCAGGACGTTTGGTGCAGTTGTTCCCGAAACGCACGCTGGAGATGTGTCAGCCTATCAATGCGGTGTACTACCGCAATACGGCTTTATCGGCGCGGATTTCCACGTTTGTAAGCTATCTGAGCGAGTGCTGGGAGGCAGGGCTGGGTGGGTCGAAATAGCGCGTGATGAGGACGGTTCTGACGTTCTACATCACAGTATTCATATGTTGCCAGGCTAAGGTGTCTGTAGCTTGTCTATCGGCGGTAAGCAGAAAACTAATCAGCAGTAAAAACAGGTGGTGCAGATGACGTGTGCCGGATGTTGATCAAGGGGGGGAACAGGCAGCAATGAATAATTCGAACGAACCTGTGCAGACACAGACACAGACACCCACATCAGTACCGGCAGAAGTGCAGAGGCAGGCGTCGGATAGGCCAGGCAGCCCGCTGGAGGTCTTCTGGGCCTTCCTGAAACTCGGGCTGACTTCGTTTGGCGGCCCGATCGCGCACCTGGGTTATTTCCGTACCGAGTTCGTAGAGCGCCGTCGCTGGCTGGATGATCGCAGCTACTCCGATCTGCTTGCCCTGTGTCAGTTCTTGCCGGGTCCGGCCAGCAGCCAGGTCGGGATGGCGCTGGGGCTGGGGCGTGCTGGGTGGATGGGTTTGCTGGCAGCCTGGACGGGTTTTACCTTGCCATCGGCCATTGCATTGATTTTGTTTGCCATGGGATTGGCGGGGCAGCAGGGGATTGCAGAGTCTGCGTGGGTACATGGGCTCAAGATTGTGGCGGTAGCAATTGTGGCCCAGGCGGTGTTGGGAATGGCCCGGTCTCTATGTCCTGATCGATCTCGTGCTGCATTGGCGATGGTGGCTGCTTTGTTAAGTCTGGCCTTGCCCTCGGCCTTTGGGCAGGTTCTGGCCATTGCGGTGACAGGTTTGATCGCATGGTGGAAATTGGACTTTGCTCAAGCAGGAGTGGCTCAGGCTCATTTGTATCCGGTGTCTCGCAGGGTAGGGATGGCTGCCCTAGTGGCTTTTGTCGGGCTCTTGCTTGCTTTGCCTGTGTGGGCTGCGGCAACAGGCTCATCGATTGTTCAGTTGCTGGAGGGGGTGTACCGATCCGGGGCACTGGTCTTTGGTGGGGGGCATGTTGTGTTGCCGCTCTTGCAGGCCTCTGTCGTACCGACAGGAATGGTCAGCAATGCGGACTTGATGGTGGGTTATGGGGCGGCGCAAGCAGTGCCGGGCCCCCTGTTTACCTTCGCGGCTTATATCGGGGCGATGGCTCAATGGCCCTTGCAAGGCTGGCTGGGGGGCATGGCGCTGTTGGCACTGATTTTTATCCCGGCGTTCTTGATTCTGATTGGCGTCCTCCCTTTTTGGGAAGGGCTGCGACATCGGGCTGGCGTGCGCACGGCGATGGCAGGGATTAATGCAGGGGTGGTCGGCATCCTGGGGGCCGCGCTTTATGACCCGGTATGGACCAGTGCCATTCATGACAAGGCGGATTTTGGCTTGGCCTTGCTCTTGTTTGGCTTGTTGACGGTGGGGCGTGTGCCGCCGGCGTTGGTTGTGCTTTTGGCGGGGCTGGGCGCCTTTTTAATGTCGATTATTTAAGTGTTTGGCTTGCCGTGCGTGATTGCCTGGCTTTAATTTTTCGGTCCGGGATGTGTGGGGGCTGATTCAAGAGGAAGCAGGTAGCTGTTTGGTGTTTTTCAAGGTGTGCGCGGGGCGCAGGCACCTTGGGAACGCCATATGCTGGGTATCAGTTGCTTGTCGCAGTTGCGGCAAGGCAAACCGACAGGAGAATGTCATGGATACCAATAAATCACGCGCGGACAAACACTTGATGGACTGGCTTCGAGACGCGCATGCAATGGAAGAACAGGCTGAGACGATGCTCAACAGCATGCTCTCGCGGGTGGAGAACTACCCGGAGTTGCATCAGCGTATTCAGCAACATATCAAGGAAACTCAGACACAGCAGGGGCTGGTGCGCGAATGTATAGAGCGGCGCGGTGGGGATACGTCCTTGCTCAAAGACCTGGGCGGGAAAGTTATGGCAGTGTTTCAGGGCTTTTCCGGGATCTTTGCCTCTGATGAGGTGGTGAAAGGCACGATGTTCAGCTTTGCCTTCGAAAACCTGGAAATTGCGGCTTACAGCCAGCTCAAGGAGGCCGCTGATTTTGTGGGCGATACGGAGACGGCGATGGTGTGCCATCAAATCCTGGAGCAAGAGCGCGCGATGGCTCGTTGGCTGGAAGAGCACTCACCGGAGTTAATACGGATTTTTCTGGCTCGTGCCAATGAAGGTCACAGTCAGGCCAAGCCTTAGTCCCAGCCTGTTCATGGCCTCGCCCGACAGGCTAGTAGCTTGGAGGCGAGCACCAAGGCCGCCAGGCACACTGTTTGCTGGAGCCTGTCTGTGAAACCTGATCTTTGGAGAGTCCGCATGAGTCCCACACGCAAAGGCAACACCGAAGGCTCGAATCAAGCCAAAGCACCGGAGCCCAGCAGCGAATCCCAAGTGGATATTGCCGGGCGGGTGCAGGAAGACCTGAAAGAAGTAAATGAACGCGGCAAAGACAAGGAGCGAAGGCGGCCGGTAGACCATAAAGCCACGCAGTTTGATGGTTCTCCGAATCCGGAACCCGATAAGAGTCCGTATTTGTTCAAGCCACATGACGATACGCCCGCCATCTTGCCCAAGCGCCGCGGTCCGAAGAACCCGGACTAGGAAGGGGGCAAGCGCTTGATGCTACACGCTTGCCCTTTCTGCTCCTGGGCTTACCACTGCCCGAAAAATACCCCTGCTTTTTTATACGCATTGGTACCGCGCTCTACTTCTTCGTCCGTCACGGTCGTTCGGCGTTTCAGGCTTGTGAACCACTGCAGCAAGCGCTCCCGACATTCAGTTCGTACGTCTTCGTGGTCTGGAGATTGGCCCAGGTCGTTGAACTGCTCAGGATCGGCATGCAGGTCATAGAGCTGCTCAGGCTCGTCCAGCCAATACACATAGCGCCAGCGGTCACTGCGCAGGGACCAGGCTCTGGCATTGGATGGTGATTTATCGCGTATCACGCGCGCCAAGCGATAGCTGTAATCCAGTTCGGAAAACACGCAGTCGCGCCAAGGGGGCTGGGTGCCATGTAGCAGGGGCAGCAAGTCTCGTCCCTCAAGGCGGTGGGAAGCCAGCGGCAGGCCCAGCCACGAGAGCATGGTGGGTAGCACATCCACGGCTTCGACCATTCTGTTATCGACTGTTCCCCGCGTAGCATTCGCCTCCGGTGACGGGTCGTAGACGATGAAAGGTACACGCTGCACGGTGTCATAGAACAGCTCTTTCTCGCCCAGCCAATGATCGCCCAGGAAATCCCCATGGTCGGCCGTGAAGATGATCAGGGTGTTGTCCATCAGGCCATTGCGGGACATGAAGTCGAACAAGCGGCCCAGGTGGTCGTCCAATTGGGTAATAAGGCCCTGGTAGGCGGGTCTGACCGTGTTGATGCAGGTTTCGCTGGCGAAACTGACGCATTCTTCTTGCTGGCGGTAGGCCTCTACGACCGGATGCGCATTGCTTAATTCGGCCTCATTGCGCACTACGGGCAGGCATTGCTCGGCGCTGTACATATCGTGGTAGGGCGCAGGAGCGATATAGGGCCAGTGTGGTTTGACGTAGCTCAGGTGCATCACCCAAGGTTCATCCCCCATGCGCTCCATGAAGGACAGGGCCTGGTCCGTCATATAGGCCGTTTCCGAGTGCTTTTCCTCTACCAGGGACGGGTAGCAAGCATTGCGCATGTGCCAGCCACTGACTGGCTGCCCATCGGGCCCGTGCGCAGAGATGACAAAGTCTGTCCATGGGTCGTCGGATTCATAACCATGACGTCGCAGGTAAGCCGGGTAGCCGCTTTCTTCTCCCGGTTCGTGGTGGCCGTCGTAACGGTCTATCTCTTCAAACCCCCCTGTTTTAAGCAGGCGGGCCAGTTCGCTGCCACCATCCAGTGCCAGCCGTTCCAGCCCTTTGTGGTCGACCATGATGTGGGTTTTGCCCGCCAGCACCAGTTTGTGTCCACCGGCGCGCAAATACTCGCCCATGGTGACTTCGCCTACCGACAAGGGCACGCGATTCCAGGTGGCTCCGTGCGTCGATGGGTAGCGGCCTGTGTAGTAGCTCATGCGGGACGGGCCGCAGACGCCGGAATTGACGAAAGCGCGATCAAAGCGCACCCCCTTGGCGGCCAAAGCATCCAGATGGGGGGTACGAATATGAGGGTGGCCGTAGCAGGCCAGGTGATCAGCCCGCAGCTGATCGGCCATGATGAACAGGACGTTCTTGCGTTGTGTCATGTTGTCTGTGTTGCTGGTTTATTGCGTGACTTTGAAGCCGGAAGCCTGAATAACCGGAGCCCATTGCTGGCGGAATTGTTCAATGCGGACGCGGGTTTCTTCTGCATCGGCAGATACGGGAATCAATTCATTTTTCAGCAGTGTTTCTTGCAGCGCCGGGTCGCTGGTGACTTCTTTAATGGCCGTGCCCAGGAAAGCGACTTTGTCGGCTGGCATGGAGGCCGGGGCAAAGAAGGCGTTCCAGCCTGAGGCTTCCAGGTCCACACCGGACTGTTTCAAGGTAGGTACATCTGGCAGGGTGGTCTCTCGTTCGCTGCCCGAGGTGGCCAGAATGCGGATGCGCTTGCCCTGGTGCTGAGACGTCAGTACATCCAGCGTATCGATAGCCAAGGGCAGTACGCCGCCGATCAAGTCCGTAATGACCGGTGCCGATCCGCGATAGCCGATGATCTCGCCCTTGGAGCCAATTTGCTGGGATAGCATCAGGCCGAAAAAGTGCGGCAGGCTGCCAGTGGCCGGGACGCCAATATTGAAGGCACCGGGATGTTCTTTGGCCCAGGCAATCAGTTGGTCCATGGTTTGAATGTCGCTGTCTGCCGACACCGCTACCCCAAAACCGTATTCGGTCACCATGGAAACGGCCTGAAAGTCGGTGTCGGGTTTGTAGGGGATGTCATTGAAAACCAGGGGGGCGACGACCATGACGGCGGGGTTGGCCAGGATCAGCACATTTTTGTCTGCCGCCGTACTTTTGACATACTGGGCGGCAATCCGCCCCCCGGCGCCGGTCTTGTTCTCGACCACAATGGGAATACCCAGTTTCTTGTGCAGACCGTCCGACACAATGCGTGCGGCCCGGTCAGACGCGCCTCCGGGCGCATAGGGCACGACGACAGTCAGGGTTTCAACGGGGCTTGCTGCGTGGGATAAACCAGTGAACAGCAGTCCTGACAGCAGACAGCTTGTTACCGTGGCGCGAAGGCGGTTCAGGGCCATGATTTGTCTCCTTTTTTTTGATTTCCATCAGTTTTTACCGCAGCTTACCAAGGGGGCTGATAGTTGTTCTAATCAAGTATCTTCAAGGTTAAAGGTCATCCCATGGTCAGCTCCCCCAAGCCTTCCCCTGCCTTGGCAAGCACTGCAGGCAGTGCGGCGCCCCTTACGCTGCCGGCCATGATGATGTTCCAGCTGTATCGAGCCTGGTCTGCCAGTAATCCGATTTTTATTCGCTTGTGCGAGGGGCGTTTCAATATCACTCGCCGTGAATGGCGCATTCTGGCGATTGCCAACATGCACCCTGCTTTGACAGGCACGGCTTTGGCCGAGGCGGCAGCATTGGATACCGCTCGTTGCTCACGAGCGGTCAGTACTTTGTGCGAGAAAGGTTTGCTAAAGCGGACGCGCGATACCAAAGACACGCGCATTGTGCATGTCTCGGTGACGGAGTTGGGAGTGCAGCGTTATGAGGAGGTCATGCCGGTTGTTGCGTCCTTGAACGAGGAGATCTTTCAGGATTTGAGTGCAGCAGAACTGTCGGCCCTGAGCAGCATGCTGGATCGGGTTACTAGCCGGGCGGCATTGATGCTGGAAAGTAACGTCGTGCAGGAGCGGGCCCGTCGGAATCGTTAAGATCAACCGTGCTGCCCTGGCACTGCTAGAGCAGTGTCAGGGCCAGAGCGGGAGGTCCATCTATGCACGCCATGCACATGCCGTCCTGCCTCGGGCACAAAAGCGAGGTTCAAGTGTTGTGATCCGCCGAGTTTGTGTACTCCTTCCACCCACCCCCCAAAGCCTTGTACAGGTCAATCAGATTGCTCAGTCGTGCCAGGCGCGTTCTGACCAGTGTTTGCTGGCTGCTGTACAGGCTGCGATGTGCATCCAGAACGCTCAAGTAGTCGTCCATACCTTCCTGAAAGCGTTGCTCGGCCAGGGTTTGAGCCTCAAGGCTGGCCGTGACCGCCAGCTTCTCGGATTGGATCTGCTGGTCCAGCAGGCTTTTGCTTGCCAGCCCGTCCGCCACTTCCCGGAAAGCGACCTGAATGGTTTTTTCATACTGGGCGATTTCTATCCGTTTGCGCACATGGGCGACATCCAGATTTGCCAGCAGGGCACCCCCCTTGAAAATGGGCAGATTAATGCTGGGAAAAAAGCTCCAGGCCCGTGTACCCGAGTCGAACAGACCTTCCAGTGAAGCGCTGGCGGTTCCGATGGACCCAGTCAGGCTGATGGTAGGAAGAAAAGCAGCTCGTGCTGCGCCAATATGGGCGTTGGCGCCTCGAAGGGTTTGCTCGGCAGCCCGAATGTCGGGTCGGCGTACCAGCAGGTCGGAGGGCAGGCCGCCAGGTAGATCCGCCACAAGGATCTGATCGGGCAGCGTAACCGCCTCATCCAGCTGTCTGGATAGATCGGCACTGAGTGCTTGTCCCAACAGCAGGACCAGAGCGTTGCGATCCAGGGCTGCCTGGCGGCTATAGGCGGCATAGCTGGATTCTGCCTGTCGCAGAGCGACTTCCGCGCGGCGCAGGTCCAGTTGGGTGGCATGGCCCAGTTCCTTTAACTGGCGACTTAATTCGTAGGAGCGCTGTTGCGTTGCCAGCGTGTCGCTGCTCAGGCGTAGCAGCTCCTGGTCGGCCCGCAACGTCAGATAGGTATTGGCCAGCTCGGCGATCAGGCTGGTTTGGGCCGCTACGCGAGTTTCATCCAGGGCCAGATAGTTGGTCAGTGCCTGTTCGTTCAGACTGCGGATGCGGCCCCATAGATCCAGCTCCCAGGCTGTGCTGACACCGCCCACCTCGTAGCGACGATTAAGCTGGCTGGTGCCAGTTGGATTTAGGTCGGCGGGAAGGCGCTCGGAGGCACCGCTGGCGGCCGCCCCCAGCTCTGGTAGCAGTTTGGCGCGCTGAATGCGATACAGCGCCTGTGCCGCTTCGACATTTAAGGCTGCTGTACGAAAGTCGCGGTTGTTTGCCAGTGAAATTTCTATCAGTTGCTGTAGTAGCGGGTCGCGGAAAAAGTCGCGCCAGCCTATTTCTGCAGCGATAACTGCAGCAGAGCTAGCCTCTTCCGTAGTAAGGGGGGAAGCGGGATACGTGGCCTCGATAGGGGCTGCCGGCCGCTCGTACTTGGGGGCCAGCGTACAGCCTGTCAGTATCAATGCCAGGGCAAGGGGGCTGAGGCGTCGAACGCGGGGCAGGTAGGGGAAAATCATGTTCATGCTTGTCCTTGGCTTCATGCGTGTTGCTGGTCGTTGCGGTCAGGGCCCCGGCGCTGTTGGCGGCGCAGTGCCAGTTTGCGCACCAGCACGTAGAACACAGGGGTTAGTAGCAGGCCGAACAGGGTGACGCCCAACATGCCGGCGAACACGGCCACCCCCATGGCGTGGCGCATTTCTGCACCTGCTCCACTGGCCAGCATCAGGGGAACCACGCCAGCGATAAAGGCCAGAGAGGTCATCAAGATGGGGCGCAGCCGTAGCCGGGCGGCCTCCAGGACGGCCGTCAATGGGTCAGCTCCCGCCTCTTCCTGCGTGCGGGCAAACTCCACAATCAGAATGGCGTTTTTGGCGGCCAGCCCGACCAGTACTACAAAACCAATCTGCGTGAAAATGTTGTTGTCGCCACCGGATAGCCAGACACCGCCTATGGCCGAGAGTAGGGCCATGGGGGCGATCAGCAAGACGGCAAAGGGCAGGGACCAGCTGTTGTATTGGGCGGCCAGAATCAGGAAGGCCAGCAGGACGGCCAGAGGGAAGATGTACAGGGCGGAGTTGCCGGCCTGCTTTTCCTGATAGACCAGGTCTGTCCATTCGTAGACCATGCCTTCGGGCAAGGTTTCCTTAAGGATTTTTTCGATAGCATCCGTAGCCTGCCCGGATGAGTAGCCAGGGGCAGGGCCGCCACTGATGTCGGCGGAGGGGAAGCCGTTGTAGCGGATCACCCGGTCGGGGCCGGAGCCTTCGGTCAGGGTGACAAAGGCGTTCAAGGGAATCATGTCGCCTTTATTGCTGCGTACTTTCAGCAGACCAATGTCCTGAGCCTGGGCGCGGAATGGCGCGTCAGCCTGTGCCATGACGCGGTAAGTGCGCCCGAAGCGGTTGAAGTCGTTGACATACAGCGATCCCAGGTTGATCTGCAAGGTCTCGAATACGTCTGTCATGGATACGCCCAGGGTCTTGGCTTTGACCCGGTCAATCTCCACGTCCAGCTGGGGGGCATTCGTTTGAAAACTGGCCAGCATATTGGCCAGCTCCGGGGCCTGCATGGCTTTGGCCATGATTTGCCCTTGTGCCTGCACCAGAGCTTCGAAGCCCAAACCATCTCTGTCTTCAATTTGCAGTTTGAAGCCGCCCATGGCGCCTAGTCCGGGGACAGGTGGCGGTGGGAAAATCCCCAAAAATCCGTCAGGGATCTGGCTGAACTTGCCCATCAGCTTGCCGGCGATGGCGTTGGCAGAAAGCGAGGGGTCCTGGCGCTCGTCAAAAGGCTTGAGCATGGCGAACATCAGGGCAGAGTTGGGGACATTGACTGGCCCGTTGACGGACAGGCCTGGAAACGCGACCACACTTTCCACGCCCGGCTCGGCCAGGGCGATGTCCGACATTTGCTTGACCACGGCTTCGGTGCGGTCCAGCGAGGCCCCGCTAGGAAGTTGTGCGATGCCCACCAGAAAGTACTTGTCCTGAGCGGGCACAAAGCCGTTGGGCACTTGGTGAAAACCCAGCCAGGTCAGACCCACAAAGCCGGCATACAACATCAGAACAATCGCACTGCCACGGACTGCACGGCGCACTGTCCCTACGTAAGAGCTGGCAGCGCGGTCAAAGAAACGGTTAAAGAGGCGGAAGAATCCGCCAAACAGGGTATCGATCAGCCGTGTCAGCCAATCTGGACGTGTCTTGCTGGGATGAGGTTTTAGCAGGATGGCGGCCAGCGCGGGCGATAGGGTCAAGGAGTTGATGGCCGACAAAATGGTGGAAATCACGATCGTCAGGGCGAACTGTCGATAAAACTCGCCTTGCAGTCCGGATAGAAACGCGGAGGGGATAAAGACCGCTGCCAAAACGGATGTGATGGCAATAATCGGGCCGGTTACTTCATCCATGGCTTTGAAGGCCGCTTGCTTGGGCGACTCGCCCAGCGCCATGTGCCGTTCCACGTTCTCTACCACCACAATGGCATCGTCAACCACGATGCCGATGGACAAGACCAGCCCGAACAGCGAGAGCGTGTTCAGGGAGAAACCAAATATATGCATCAAGGCGAAGGTGCCCACCAGGGACACTGGCACGGCGACCAGCGGGATGATGGAAGCACGCCAGGTTTGCAGAAACAGGACAACCACAATCACCACCAGCAAGACGGCTTCCAGCAGGGTGATGGCCACAGATTGCAAGGAGGCCCGAACGAACACTGTCGGGTCATAGGCGATGCGGTATTCAATGTCTTGCGGAAAACCGCCTTGCAGTTCCTGCATCTTGGCGCGTACCGCATTGGAGACATCAATGGCATTGGCACCTGGGCTTTGAATAATTTGCAGGGCAGGGGCGGATTCGCCATTGAGCAAACTGCGCAGTGTGTAGCCATCGGCCCCCAAAGAGACTCGGGCTACATCGCGCAGACGGGTCACTTGTCCGTCCTCGCCCGTCTTGACCACAATCTCACCAAACTGTTCTTCCGTGGACAGGCGCCCCAAGGTATTGACGGTGACTTGAAAGGCCGAGTCCGTATTGGGCTGTTGCCCCACAGAACCGGCAGCGACCTGCACGTTCTGTTCGCGCAAGGCCGCCACGATGTCGCTGGCTGTCAGCCCACGTGTTGCCACGCTGGACGGGTCCAGCCAGATGCGCATGGAGTATTCACCAGCCCCCCAAACCAGCACATCGCCCACCCCAGGAAGGCGGGCCAGTTCGTCTCGTACCTGCCGGATGGCAAAGTTGGACAGATACAGCGAGTCGTAGCGTTTTTCTGGGGAGACCAGATGGACCACCATCAGCACATCAGGCGAGGTTTTCTGGGTGACAACGCCGATGCGTTGAACCTCCTCGGGCAGACGGGGCAGGGCGCGAGAAACCCGGTTCTGCACTTGGATCTGTGCCATGTCGGCATCCGTTCCCTGCTTGAAGGCGATGGTCAGGACCATCTGGCCGTCGGTAGCCATTTGGGAGTTCATGTACAGCATGTTCTCCACGCCATTGATAGCTTGTTCCAGCGGCGCGGCCACCGTGTCGGCAATGACCTCGGGATTGGCACCTGGATACTTGGCTGTTACCTGCACGGTAGGGGGCGTGACTGCCGGATATTCGCTTAGCGGCAGTTGCCAGAATGCCATGGCACCGGCGATCAGCATCAGCAAGGACAGCACGATGGCAAAGATGGGCCGGGCGATGAAAAAGTGAGGGAACTTCATGGCTGGGCCTCCGCGGGGCGTGCTGTTTCATTGCCCGCCTGCATGGGAACCATGCGAGGAGCGATGCTCATGCCGGGGCGTACCAAGCCTTTGATGATGACTTTTTCACCTGCTTGCAGACCGCTTTTAATGACACGTAAACCATCGACCATCGGTCCAGGTTCGACCACGCGGTATTGGGCTTGATTGTTCTGGTCTACAACCAGTACATATCTTTTCCCTTGATCAGTGCCCAGAGCTTGATCGTCAATCAAGATAGCGGTTTGTTCTGCCCCTGTAGCCAGTCTGACGCGCGAAAACAGGCCGGGGGCCAGCATGCCGTCGGGATTGGGAATGACTGCGCGCGCCCGTACGGTCCCGGTGCTGCGATCAATCTGGTTTCCCACAAAGTCCAGTGTCCCCTGATATGGGAAGCTCTGATCTGTTGCCAGTCCAACGGAAACGGGTAGCCCGGAGGTGTTGTCATCCTTTTCGGGGCGGGTCTGGCGGATGGCTTTCAGGTAGGTGGCTTCGTCTATGTCGAAGTACGCATACAAAGGGTCTGTGGAGACGATGGTGGTCAACAGGCTGGCCTGGTCAGTGGCGCCGCCATTGACCAGATTGCCTGCCGTGACCAGGACCCGGTCTACCCGACCCGAGATGGGCGAGCGGATATGGGTGTAGGACAGGTCCAGCTGCGCGGCGGCGACCGCTGCTTTGGCAACCTGGACCTGGGCTTGCTGGGCGTTGCGTATGGCCAGTGCATCATCGTATTGCTTGCGGGAAACGGCGCCGGTCTCGACCAGTTTCTGTATCCGGTTCAGATCGTCTTGCGCTTGTTTGGCCAGAACCTCGGACTGACGTAATTGCGCTGTGGCTGTATCCAGAGCCACTTGAAAGGGGCGCGGGTCTATATGAAATAAAGCCTCCCCTTTACGTACCAGACTGCCTTCCGGGACGCTGACCGCTTCGACCGCTCCGCTTACGCGCGAACGTAGTTCTACCGATTGAGGGGCGGCAAGAAATCCGGTGAAATCCGTAGAGGGAAGAATGCTGCGCTCCAGAACTTGAGCAACAGGCACGCTGGGGCCTGCGGGCGCACTGGCGGCTTCTGATGGCGGTTCTGCCGCCTTGTCTTTATGATCGGAACCATCGCGGGCAGCGTAGGCGGTTCCGATGGCGGCGATGGCGCTTGCCGCTAAAGCAAATTTGAATGTTCGACGCATGGCTGTATCCCTTTCTTGCAGCAGGGCTTCGGCCCTTCCGAAGCGTCTGTGCAAAGTTGTTAGCCAAGGCTAGGCATTACAACGATTGGAAGGTCAAGGTTTGTCTGCACACCTTGTTGAAGGTGTTGACTCTCCAATCGTTGGAAGCTTTAGCTTGTTCACAAGGCACTGAGAAATAAGCCTTTTGTGTCGTTAAACAGCAACTTTGTGTGGAGTCGCCATGTCAAATACAAGAATGAGACAGCCAGATCCCTATTGGTCAACAAGAACCGGGCGGGAACTGAGAGTAATGCGTGGCCCGTGGGGCTGTACGTGAAGGGGGCAGCAATGAGCAGCAAAACAATTCTTATCCGTCAGACCGGTCAGCAGATCGCCGCTCAGGAGGGGCAAAACATTTTGCAGGCTGCCTTGCAAAGCGGCCTGGCCTATCCGCATGGCTGTCGTCTGGGACGTTGTGGGGGCTGTAAAACCCGGCTGGTTGATGGGCAAATTGACCGGCTGGAGCACTCCCGCTTTGCCCTGACCGAGGAGCAGCAAGCCCGCGGTCTGATTCTGGCCTGCAGGGCGATCCCCTTAAGTGATGTGACCGTAGACTGGATTGGCACGGATGATGTGCGGGGGCTGGCACCCTCGCGTAGCGTGACCGGCACGGTGTCCGAGTTGCGAGAACTGACGCACGATGTGCGCCTTGTGCGTATCCGTCTGGATGAGCCTGAGCCTCTGATGTTTTTTGCCGGTCAGTACGCGGATATCAAATTCGGACAGGCGCCCGTGCGCAGTTACTCCATGGCCAACCGCCCTGGTGCACCCGAGCTGGAGTTTCACATACGTCGTGTTCCCCGTGGGGTGACGTCTTCGTATGTGCACACCGTGCTTCAGCCGGGCGAGAAGCTCAGCCTGGACGTGCCTCGCGGCTCCTCCTATCTGCGCGAGGGGCATGGCGGCCCCGTCTTGTGCATTGCGGGAGGCACGGGCCTGGCCCCTATCAAATCGATTGTTGAAACGGCGTTGGCCTGTGGCATGAGCCAGCCCATTCATGTGTATTTTGGAGCGCGCGAACTGCGGGATTTATATGCTATTGATGACTTCCGGGCGCTGGAGCGCCAATACCCCAATCTGGCTTTTACTCCTGTCATCTCCGGGATACCGGCCACTCACTATCGCCGGGGGCTTGTCACCGATATCGTTGGCCACGATCAGCCTGATTTAAGCGGTTGGAAGGTTTATGTGGCCGGCTCGCCATCCATGGTGGATGCCACGATGGGCATGGTGCTCAAGCGCGGTTTGAAAGTGCAGGATTTGCATGTGGATGTATTTTTTACGCCATAGCGTTCTGGAGCCGGAGGCTTGGGCCACGCGGGCGCTTGACCTTCCTACCGTGGGAATCTTCACACTGTGTGTTGTCAGTGCTGGCAACACAGGCCTGGGCAGGCAGAAAAGACTGATGGGGCTTTGGACAAGGCCTGCCACCTTTTGCCATCACTGACACCCGACTTTCGAGTCCTTTCATTGAGCAAGGGGAGCAAGATGAATATTGGTGAAGCCTCCAAGGTATCCAAAGTGTCGGCCAAAATGATTCGTTATTACGAGCAGATTGGCCTTATCCCGGAAACCGAGCGCACTGCTGCGGGTTACCGGACGTATAGCCGAAAAGATGTGGAGCGCTTGCGCTTTATAAGACGTGCTCGCGATCTGGGATTTTCTATGGTAGCCATTGGTGATTTGTTGAGCCTGTGGCACGACCCGTCGCGTCAGAGTGCAGATGTAAAGCGGGTCGCTCAACAGCATCTGACTGAGCTGAGCAGCCGCATTAAAAACATGCAGGACATGGCCTTGGCGCTGGAAGCATCCATTGGTTGTTGTCCGGGTGATGAACAGCCTGACTGCTCGATTTTAAGTACGCTGGCGCGGGCAGAGGATCGTGATCCACAGCCCGATTTGCGAGCTGCTACGGTCTTGCGCCGTCCTGTTCGCCGAGGCATTCAGAGCGATGTACGCCTATAATCGGACGCGTTCACTCAGGGGGCAAGTTTCATGCGGGACTTGGCCAGGCGAGTTCCCTGGTTGAGCGTTGAGGCGGATTCAATCCTCTACAAACCCGAAATACATCACCTTGATTACCATGCCCTCTTTACCTCCAGGCTTGACGCTGCGCCCTTTGAAAGAAACCGAACTGAATCTGTTGTGGTCTATAGACCGTAGTGAACGGATTGACGGTTTGTACGAGCTGCGCGATGGCGTCTTGCACAAGCAAGCGGCTGATATTGATTTGCGGGGTTGGCCGGAAGGTGACCCGGAGAAATATCACCCGGAACATGAGGACGCCTTTCATCGCGGTTCTTGGTTCATGGGCGTATTCAAGGGTGATAGCCTGCTGGCCGCCGTCGGCCTGGACAGCCTGCCCTTGGGACCACAGGGGGAGTGGCGTCAGTTGTTCTTTCTGCATGTCAGCCAGTCCTTGCGCGGGCAGGGGATGGGCGTATGGTTGCTGGATCAGGCCAAGAAGCAGGCTGTTAAGTGGGGTGCGAAGGCGGTCTATGCCTCGGCCACGCCTTCGGTGAATACGGTGGATTTTTATATGGCTCACGGCTTTGAAATCGCGCCAGAGCCAGACCCGCGTTTATTTGAGCTGGACCCGGAAGATATTCACCTGTTGTGCTTCGTGGCTTAAGAAATTGCTCAGTTGTACGCCACTTAGCTGACTGGTGAGTCGACCGCTGGTGAGCTCACCTGAAAATACCGATGGCAGCATCTGCTTGTCATCAAACAAGGGCCTTGTCACACCACTCAGCTGCAACAAGGCCCTGTCATCAAATTCAGCTCTTCAGCTTAGAAATCCATCGTTGCTGACAACATGAAAGTCCGTGGTGCGCCCACACCCAGGCTGGTGAAGTGCGGCTTGGCCCAGTAAGCCTTGTTCGCTACGTTATTCACCGTCGCCCGCAAGGTCAGCGGACGGCCGGAGATCTTGGTGCGATAGCGTGCGCCCAGATCAAACACGGTATGGCCGGGGATGGACAGGGAGTTGTCCGCGCTCAGGTATTGCTTGGATGAGGTGGTGGCGTTGGCCATCACGGTCAGACCTTGCAAGTTGGGTACATCCCATTCCACGCCCAGCTTGGCTTGCCACTTGGGCAGGCCCGTGGCCTGGCGGCCCTCTTCAGCCGGGTTGGCGGCTTTGGTGATTTCCGGATCGGAGTAAGCCACGCCACCCATCAAGCGCACACCTTCCATGGGGGAGCCGAAAAAGCCCCATTCAATGCCCCGGTTGCGTTGCTCGCCACCAAAGGAGAACACGTTGGTAAATGGGTCGGTATAGCTGCTGGGGCGCTTGATTTCGTACAGGGCCAGGGTATGGGCAAAGTCACCCAGATCCAGCTTCAGGCCCACTTCCTTCTGCTTGGTTTTGAAGGGGGCAAAAACCTGACCTGCATTGGCGGCGGTGTTGGGAGCAATCGCGCCTTGGGACAAGCCTTCGATGTAGTTGGCGTAGACCGAGACTTGATCAGTGGCTTTCACCAGGAAAGCGACGGCGGGAGTGGTTGCGCTTTCCTTGTAGCGCTCGCCTGTACGCTGGCCGGTGGTGCCATTAAAGCTCTCGTTGATCACTTGCTGACGGCGTGCGCCCAGTGTCACTTGTACGCGGTCCTCGGCAAAGGACAGGGTGTCAGCAAAACCGATGCTCTTCAAACGAGTTTTAGTGGTGCTGATCAGCGGAATATTGTTCGGCAAGGAAGGCTCTGGACCCCAGACAGGATCGTAGATATTGGTTTCCCATGCGGTGGGCAGCAGGTTGCGGAAGCCGCTCAGGTCGTAGTCTTCGTTGTACTGCGTGGCGTTGATCGCGAATTGATGGCTGACCGGGCCGGTTTGCAGCTTACCCATCAGACCCACTTCAGCGGTTTTGCGCCGCATCTCGTCGGCCACGCCGCTGAAGTTGATCCTGAAGTCGCCTGCGTTATTGATCACCTGACCAGCGCCCATATTGGATCTGAATTTGGTACGGCTGATACCGGCGGCGGCGTAAGCGGTGAATTGATCGTTCAGATCGAACTCGCCACGGATCATGGCGCCTTTATCGGTGGTGTCGTAAAAAGCCCAAGGCGGGTTCCACGACACATCGGGTTTGGGTGGTTTGGGCAGTTCTACGCCGGGATTCAAGGTCAGGCCGCGCGTCAGGCCGTAGGCGCGGTCTTTGCTGTGAAACAGGTCGGCAGACAAGCGGACACGCTCACCGCGCCAGTCCAGGCCCAAAGAGGTCTGGGTAATTTTCTTGTCCTGGTCTTTGACGGCAATTTCACCATCGCGGTAGGCTGTGTTCAGGCGTACACCAAACTGCTTGTCCTCGCCAAATCGACGGCCCAGATCCACGTGGCCACCAAAGTGCGAGTCGGACATATAGCTGCCTGTTACGCGAAACAGGGGATCGTCGCCGGCGCGTTTGGTGACCAGGTTGACGGCGCCGCCTGCCGAGCCTTTGGGCGGCATGCCGTTAAGCAGGGCCGAGGGGCCTTTCAGGACCTCGACGCGCTCGTAGGCTTCGGGCGAGTTGCGGTAGTAGCCGCCCATCCCGGCCAGACCGTTGACGGTGACATCACCCACATCGGAACGGAAGCCGCGGATGGAGTAGCTTTCGTTGCTCTCGCCTGCGATGCCGCTCATGAACACGCTGGGGTCGGTTTTGGCGATCACTTCGCTGATGTCACGCGCCTGTTGATCGGCTATGTATTGCTCGGTGTAGCTGATGGTGTTGAAGGGCGTTTCCATGAAGTCTTTGGTGCCCAGCAAGCCGACACGTCCGCCGGTGGCGACTTGTCCGCCTGCATAGCTTTCTACAGTCTTGTCACGCTGACCTTTGACGGTAACGGATGGCAGGGTGACGACTTCATCAGCCTGGGCAGCCGTACTGTTTTGTGCCTGCGCAGTCGAGGCCATCAAGGCCAGCGCGCTGGCTCCCAAACCCAGTATTAATGCCATTTGCACGGCGCTGAAAGTGCGGTCCAGGGCAAAGCCGGAGCGGCTGGAACTGCCGATTTTACGTATCGAGGGCGCAAACGTCCCATTGTGGCGTGGTGTGTACATGCCAGTTTCCTTTATGTAGCGGGGTGTGTTTCTTTGCTTTGATTAAGGCAAATAGAAATTGGATTGAGTCGCGTTACTGTCTATTTGCCCGTGTAAAAACCGTTAGATCATGGGTGTTGGTAGGCCTTGATCACGTCATCAATAATCAATTTCAGCGAGGTGACACTGGCGGCAGTCACGTACCAGGCTTCGGCATTGGCAAATACCACACGGCCGTTTTGCCAGGCTTTGGTTTCACGCAGCAGCGGGTTGCTCAGGCTGTCGGCGTTCAGGGCAGGGCGACGTTCCATTACGGCGGTACGGTCGATGATGTAAATGATGTCCGGATTGGCTTGCTGGATGAACTCGCTGGAAACAGGCTGTCCGTGCAGGCCGGTTTCTACCGTCGGGCTGGCAGGCTGTACGCCCAGCGCATTGAATACAAAACCGTAGCGGGACTGCACCCCGAAGGAGCTGAACGAGCCGTTGTTATGCAGAACAATCAGGGCTTTTTCAGGACGATCCTGGGTGATTTCTTTGGCCTGGGCGACTTTGGCATCCAGCTCGGCCACTTTTTGTTGGGCCAACTCTTCTTTCTTGAAAATCGAGCCCAGAGTCAGCAGGTGATTCTTGATGACTTCAATGTGGTTGACCTGACTATCGCGGTAATCCACGTCAAAGTGAATGGTGGGGGCGATCTGGCTCAGTTCCTTGTAGTGATTGGCTTGCAAGGAGGTGATCAGAATCAGGTCCGGTTTGGCGGCGTACACCTGTTCCACATTGGGTTGCACAATTGCGCCGGTGTCCTGGATTTCAGGGGCATTTTTATACTTGTGCAGGAATGCCGGGATGAAGTCTTTGGGCATGCCCACCACCGGGACACCCAAGGCATCCAGAAAATCCACTTCGTTCATGTCCAGCGCCACGACGCGTTGTGGCAGTTTTTCGATGCGTGTCGAGCCCAGCTTGTGTTCAACCACAATCGGTTCATAGCGGGCACTGGCCTGCGGGCTGACGGCGGCTTGCGGTGCCGGGGTTTCCGCCGCTGCCTGGGTCTTTTTCTCGCAGCCTTGCAAGGCAAAGCTGGCGGCCACAAACAGGGCTATCAGCCCGTATCTGTGTTTGGCGATCATGCTAGTTCTCCTGATGGGGTGAAGTAATTGCACAGGCGGCCACGCTCGCTGTGCGTAATCTCGAAATCCAGGCCATAAAGTTCGGTCAGCCGTGCTTGCGTGATGACCTCTGACACCGGTCCTGCGCAGTACAGCGCACCGTTTTTCATGGCCACAATGTGATCGGAATAGTTGGCGGCAAAGTTGATGTCATGCACCACCAGAATCACGGTACGGCCGTACTCGTCACAGAGCCGTCGCAAGGCGCGCATGATCTGAACGGCGTGCTTGATGTCCAGATTGTTCAGCGGCTCATCCAGCAGCAAATAGTCGGTTTGCTGGGCAATGGTCATGGCCAGAAAAGCCATCTGTCGCTGGCCACCGCTCAGCTCGTCCAGATAGGACTGGCGCAAGGGTTCTAGCGATAGAAACTGAATAGCGTCGGAGATGGCTTGTTGATCTTCATCCGTCAGCACGCCCCGGCTATAGGGGAAGCGGCCAAAGGCGACCAGTTCTTCCACGGTCAGGCGCAAATTGAAATCAGGAGATTGGCGCAAGGTGGCTACCCGGCGCGCATAGTTGGCAATACGTATATCCGCAATGTTGCGGCCGTCCAGCTGGATCTGGCCTTCGTCGGTCTCCAGCAAGCGGGCGATACTCATCAGCAAGGTGGTTTTGCCGGCACCATTGGGGCCGATCAGGGAGCTGAGCTGTCCGGCGGGGAACTGTGTGCTGACCTTGGAAAGCACGGTTTTCTTCTTGTAGTGTTTGGAGAGCTGATTGATCGTAATCATGCAGTGCCTCGGGTACGAACCATCAGTCCCAGAAAGTACGCGCCACACACCAGGTTGACGAGTATCCCGACGGTCGTGCGGTAATTGAAAATGTGTTCCACCGCTATCTGTGCCAGCAAAAACATGACGATGGCGATGGCGCAGCCTAGCGGCAGCGTGATTCGGTGTCGGAAGCTGCGGGCCAGCGCATAGCTGGTGTTGGCTACAAAAATCCCCATGAAGGCAGTGGGCCCGAGCAGGCTGGTCGAAATAGCCACCAGGGCAGCAATCAGTGCCAGCTGGATGCGCACGGTACGGCGATAGTCGACACCCAAAGAAATGGCTTGTTCGCGGCCCAAAGACAGCACGTCCAGCGTGGGCAAGCTGCGCAGGCTGCCCAGGCAAATGCCCCCCACCAGAAGGGCGGAAACCAGCAGTTGCAAAGGCTCGGCCCGGTTAAAGGACGCCTGGCTAAAACCCAGCAAAATGGAGAACTCGCCGGGGCTGATCTTTAGCTGCACAAACTGGGTGAAGGTGCTGATGATCATGGTCAACACCAGCCCCATCAGCAGCAGGAAATACACATTGTTCTTGCCCTGGCGAAACAGCCAGTGATGGATTGCCAGCGAGTAGGCCAGCATCAGCACAATGGACAGCACCACATTGCCATTGGCGCCCAGCATCACCAGGCTTTGTGTGCCCAGCAGCAAAATCAGCAGGGACTGGAACAGCAGGTAAACCGCTTCGTATCCCATGATGGCGGGCGTCAGAATCCGGTTGCCGGTCATGGTCTGGAAAATAATCGAGGACCAGGCAATGCAGATGCCGCCAATGACCATGGCTGCCAAGCGGTTCAGTCGTTTGGGGATGATGTAGTCGAAGTCCAGGCCGGAGCGATAGAACACAAAGCTCAGTGCCAGCACCAGCAACAGGATCCAGACCAGATGTTGCCGTTTCATCGGTTCCTCCAGAAGATCAGGAACAGAAACAGCAGGCCACCCACGCCGCCGGCGGTCAGGCCGATGGGGACTTCAAACGGGTAGATAATGAGGCGGCCCAGAATGTCGCAAGCCAGCAGCAGGCTGGCACCACCCAGCGCCACAATGGGCAAGGTACGGCCCAGGTTGTCGCCATAGCGCAGCGCCACCAGATTGGGGATGACCAGACCAATAAAGGGGATGGCTCCCACGGTGATGACCGTGGCCGAGACGGTAACCGCAACCAGTATCAAACCCAGGGCCACGGTGGCGGAATAGTTCAGGCCCAGGCTGGTGGCCATGCCTTCGCCCATGCCCAGCACTGTGAAGCGATGCGCATACAGATAGGTGAGCAACACAATGGGCAGGACCAAATAAATGATTTCGTAGTTGCCCTGCACGATCTTGGAAAAGTCGCCCAGCATCCAGCCCTGCATGCTTTGCAAAATCTGGTGCTGGTAGGCATAGAACTCGGCAATGGCGCTAAGCACACCGCCATACATCAAGCCAATCACCGGCACCAGCACGGTGTTCTTGAAGCGGATGCGGCGTACCACAGCGATGAAGATCAGGCTGGAGGCAAAGCAGAACAAGAGGGCAAACAGCAGCTTGCCCAATGTGCCGCTGGTGGGGGCCAGAGTCAGGGCGATCAGAATGCCCAGCTTGGCGGCATCCAGCCCGCCCGAGGTGGCCGGTTCCACAAATTTATTGCGCACAATGTGCTGCAAGATCACCCCGCAGACAGACAGGCCTATACCACTCAAGACCAGCGCCGCCAGACGGGGCAGGCGGCTGGCGCTCAGTGTCAGCCAGGCATCGCCTGAAAAACTCCATAATTGTGCCCAACTGATTTGCCTCGCACCTATCAGCAAAGACAGGCTGCACAAGATCAGAAACACCAGCACAAAAGATCTAGCTCGCATCACACACCGTTATTCTGGGCTGCGGTGGCAATACGCCATCCTTTGGCGGCATGACGCTGGTTCAGGAAGTGGGCATAACGGCCTTGGGTTTCGCGCAGTTGGGCCGGCGGGCCTTGCTCGATAATCTGGCCGTTTTCCAGCACCACGATTTGATCGGCCATGGCTACCGTAGAGAGTTGGTGAGCAATCACGATCAGGGTACGCTTGCCACGCAGACGGGCCAAAGCCTGGGCAATGGCCGCCTGGTTTTCGGCATCCAGTGCGGCGGTGGCTTCGTCCACCAGCAAAATGGGGGCGTTCTTGATCAGAGCGCGCGCAATGGCGATGCGTTGACGCTCGCCCCCGGACAGGCGGGCCCCGCCTTCGCCCACCGTTGTGTTCAGACCTTCTGGCAAGCGCGCGATGATTTCGCTGACACCGGCTTGTTCTACCGCTTCCATCAGTTCGGACTCGGTTGCATCCGGTTTTCCCAGGCGTATGTTCTCGGCAATGCTGCCTGCGAACAGATAGTCGTCCTGGAAAATCTGGCTGATTTGCGTGGCCAGTACGGGGCTGCCGATCTGGCGTACATCCACGCCTCCTATGGAGACACTGCCCTGGCTGACATCAAAGAAGCGGGCAATCAGACGAGCCAGTGTGGTTTTGCCCGAGCCGGATTCCCCGATCAAGGCCACCATGCTGCCAGGTGCAATGTTCAGGCTGACGCCATTCAGTACATCGGGCTTGTCGGCGGCATAGCTGAAATGCACATTGTTCAGGACAATCGAGCCGTCGCTTGGAGTTTGGGGCGAAGCGGGTTCGGGCAGGGGCTGAACGGCAAACAGTTCTTGAATCGCATCAAGTTGGCCGCGTGCACCGCGCAGCACTTCACCGTAGCTGGCCACTTCCAGCAAGGAGTCGATATAGCGTGCGCTCAGCAGCAAGGACACGATGACGGCGATGACTTCTGCACTGCTCAGGCCCAGACCCGTATGGCTGTTTAGCCAAAGCGTGGCGGCAATCAGCAAGGTCGCGAAGGCTGCTTGTACGGCCCAGGCATTGAGTACCGCCGAGGCCGTGGATTGCCAGATCAGTTTCTTGCCCGCCTGGTGTTGGCGTTCAATCGCTTCTTCCAGCAGACGGGTGCCACCGCCTTCGCCATTGAAGGCACGCAGCACGGATTGGGCTTGGGCAAACTCCACCACACGCTGGCTGGCATGGGCGAAATGAGCCTGGAAGGCATCATCGGCCTTGCGTCCCAAATGGGCGGTCAGTGCCAGAACACCCGCCAGCAAAGGCAACGCGATCAGGGCAATCAAACCCAGCGGCCAATGCAGAATGAACAGCGCCACGACCAGCACAAGCGGCGTCACAACTCCGGCGATCAGCGGGGTGAAGACGTGTGCAGGTAATTGGGCCACCGACATCATGCCTTGAGTGACGATGTGCCCCAGTCGCGCGGTGTTTTGAGCGGAGAACCAGCCTACGGGCAGTTGAGCGATATGTTCGCCCAGACGATGCCGGCCACCTTGCAGGATGGCGGCCCCAACATTTACACCCGCTTGCTCCACATGGCGGCGCCAAGCCCAGCAGACAGCCACGCCAAGCAGCAGGACCAGCAACCAGCCGCCTGCTTGTTTGGGTTCGCCATTGAGCAGATGAGTGAAAACGGGGACCAAGGTAGTCATGGTCAGGCCGCACAGCAGGCCGTATAAAACAGCCATCCAGCCATAGCGGCGGAAAATGGGGGCATCCGTACCCAGCAACTGAATCAGGGTCTTTAGCATGATGTGTCCTTGGAACGGTTGTCGTAGCCACCCAGGGTCCAGAGCCGTGCGTAACGGCCTTGTTCAGCCAGCAGGCTGGTGTGACTGCCTTGCTCCACAATCGCGCCGTCTTCCAGCACCAGAATGCGATCCGCGTGCATGATGGTGTCCAGGCGGTGAGCAATGACCAGCAAGGTGCGGCCTTGGGCAAAGCGTGACAGAGCATCTTGAATAGCCACTTCATTGCTGGCATCGGCAGCGGCGGTGGCTTCGTCCAGCACCAGAATGGGTGGGTCCAGCAGGACAGCGCGCGCAATGCTGACGCGCTGACGCTCGCCGCCCGAGAGTTGGGCGTCTTCACCCACGACAGAGTCGTAGCCACGAGGCAGGGTCAAGATACGGTCGTGAATATTGGCGGCGCGAGCGGCATCTTCAATCTCTTGCTGACTGGCCGAGGGGCGGCCCAGCGCAATGTTCTCGCGCACGCTGGCATTGATCAGGCGCACCTCTTGCAGCACAAAGCCAATGCGGCGGTAAAGTTCGGTGGATTCAATCTGGCGTAGATCGGCTCCGCCCAGGGTGATGCGGCCCTCGTTGGGGTCAAAAAAGCGCAGTAGCAGGCGGGCGATGGTGGATTTTCCGGAACCGGAAGAGCCCACGATCGCGGTGACTGTGCCCGGTTCCAGGGTGAAGCTGATATTGCTGAGTGCCTGATGGCCTTCGCCGTAGGCGTAGCTGACGTTTTCGACCCGCACTTCCTGACTTGCCGGGACTTGTTGCTGATCAGTGCTCAGCGGTTCCAGTACGGGGGTTTGCATCAAAGCTTGTACGCGCTGTGCCGCACCCGTTGCCCCGCCCAGATCGTGCAGCAGGGTATGCAACAAGAGCAGGGGGGCGCAAATGCCGGGAGCCACCAGGGCGAAGGGCAGAATGTCTACCGGGGCAATCCAGTTCAAATAGCTGAAGAGGGCACCGAAGATCAGCACGACACCTAGAACCGTGACTGGAGCGATCATGGCATGGGCGTGAGCCATGCGGGCCACCAAAGGGCGGGCAAAGTTCAGAAAGGCGTCGGCAAAGCCATCCACGGCCTTGCTATAGCCGCCATGTGCCTGCCCATTGGAACCAAAGGCCTTGACCACGGGAATGCCGCTGACAAATTCCACGGTGGCACTGTTCAAGCGACCCAGTTTTTCGACAAAGCCCTGCATGTTCGCGCTGCTGGCTTTCATGGCGTGGCGCAGGAACAGGAAAAAACCGGGGAAGGGCAGCAAAGCCACGATGGCCATACGCCAGTCCATGACGAACAGGTACAGCACCGAGATCGCAATAGCACCGACGGCGCGGCCGACCGAGGTATAAAAGTGTGCGGTCAGGCTGTGCAGGGTGGCGATGTCATCCTGCATGGCTTGTTTCACTTCGCCTGAAGCCTGGCCGGTAAACCAGCCTAGCGGCACTTTGGATAACCTCTGGGCGGCACTCAGGCGCAGACCGCGTGTCAGCTGATTGTCGGCCAGGTGGGCCAGCAGCTCGCCTGCCGAGATCAGGGCCAGGCCTGCAAACATGCTGATGATGCTCAATAGCACCGCCCAGCCTATATCGCCTTGCAGCTCGCCAGACAGGGTATTGCCCAAAGTCAGCTTGGCGATATGGGCGATTCCGGCCAAAGGCACCAGGGTCAGCATTGAACCCAAGGCCGCCAGAACGGCGGCAACAATCAGACGTGAGCGTATAGAGCTGAGGATCTGGCTGATGGGGCCAGGCTCTTTACGCACGTCCGTAGCAGTTTCACGAGTGGTCATGAGCGGTGGTAAGTATCTAAAAAGCCGGAGAATTCGGCTCTTCAATATAAGGTATTGAGAATCATTATCGATAATGTAATCTAAATTTTGAATTAGTGGAACCTATTAAACTAAATAGGAAAGGCGGCAGAATATTTTTGTGTTCTGTTTGTCACAATGCACAAAAAAACAGGCCCACCAAGTCGAGCTTGGGGGCCTGCTGGTTTGCATGAAGGACGGTTTATTGAAGGGGCGGACCGCGCTGCAAGCAAGGGAATGGCTTGCAGCCCGTGAGTGCCTTCAAGAAAAAGGGGGGCTAGTCGTGTTTGCCGCCGCAGCACACACTCCACCATTTGCGGCGCGAGGTGTGGCCGATGCCAGGGTTGAAGGTGTTGGTTGGATCCAGCTCGCGGTAGAAGCCGGCCAGGGCAGGTTTGGCGATATACAGGTGGCCAACATTATGCTCGGCCGGGTATTCGGCACGGCGTTCATCCAGCAACTTCCACATGCGGTGTTCCATATCCAGAGGAACCACGCCTTTTTTGACGATGTAGTCCTGATGGAATACGTGGCACAGGAAGTGGCCGTAATAGAGCTTGTGGACGATGTCTTTTTCCATATCGTCCGGCAGTTGCTCCACCCATTCCTTGTCATTACGGCGCAAGGCAATGTCCAGCGCCACAATATCTTCCACGCTGTCGGGGTGCGCCTCGCGGTAGCGGATGGCGGCACCGGCAATGGCAAAGCGGTGCAGAAAGGCTTTGCGACCTTCTTCGGCATCGCACTCGAAATAGGCACCTTGCTGGCTGCCTTCAAATTGCTGGCTCAGAAATTCGCGCGTGGCCTGCGCGGTGTCGTTGGAGACGCGCAGCAACAGGTGATGCTCGAAACGGTCGCGCCATTCTCGCATGCGCGGCGGCAGGTGGCTGGGCAGGCGGTTCATGATGGCCTGGATTACGCGATCAGTGACGCCGCGCCAGCCAAAGCGCTCAAAAAAGCCATCCACACGGCTTTTCATGGCAAAGGCGGATGGCACTTTGGCGGTACCAAAACGGTCGATCAGCAAGAAGGTGTCTTTGCCGTATTGCTCGCCAATATCGTAGGCGGTGCGATGGATGTACTCGCCCGCAATGGGCAGGCGGGGCAGTTCCGTCAGCAGGTGACGGCGCACGGCCGTGAGCTCGTTCGGGTCATTGGTGCCGATGTAGAAAACAGTACTGGCTTCTTTGGGAAAGGTATCCAGACGCACGGCAAAAATGCACAACTTGCCGGCCGAGCCGGAGGCTTCATACAGGCGCGAAGGGTCGGCATTGAAACGAGCCGGGGTCTGGGCATCCACATCGCGCACATCGTCGGCGTAGCGTGGGTCGCTGGCCCTGCGTTCCGGGTCGTTGATGATATCCGCAACACTGTATTTGCCTTGCTCCAGGCGGCTCAGAATTTCTTCCGGGGTATCTCCCAGATTGATGCCCAGGTGATTGACCAGTTGCAGGGTGCCATCGTCCAGCACTTGCGCGTACAGCGTCAATTCCGTGTAGGCCGGGCCGCGTCGTACCAGCGCACCGCCGGAGTTGTTGCAAACACCGCCCAGCACAGAGGCGCCGATACACGAGGAGCCAATCACCGAGTGGGGTTCACGCTCCAGCGGGGCCAGGGTCTGTTCCAGACGGTCCAGCGTGGCACCGGGCAGGCAGACAACTTGCTGGCCATCGTTGATGACTTGTATGCCTTGCAGACGCATGGTGTTCATCAGCACGATGTCGCGGTCGTAGTCGTCCCCGTCGGGGGTGGAGCCGCCTGTCAGGCCGGTGTTGGCCGCCTGCATGATCACGATGCAATCGGCAGCGACAGCGGCTTGCAGGCTGCGCCATTGTTCCAGCAGCGTTCCGGGCCGCACAACGGCCAATACCTTGCCTTCACCCGTGCGATGGCCCTTGCGGTAACGACGCGTGCTGCGGTCGTCCGTCAGGACGTGAGGGTTGCCGACAATAGAGCGCAGTTGCTGCAACAAATCCGCAGCGCTGGTGGAAACTGACATGGTCAAGACTCCTGTACAAGCAGGTCAGAGGTGATCTGGGAAATGCTGCTGACACTGGTCAGTGTCATGGCGACCCGAATTTCTTTTTCAATCAGGCCCAGCAGGTGGTCCACGCCGGATTGCCCGGCGGCGGCCAAGGCATAGATGTAGGCGCGGCCCAGCATGGCAGCGTCGGCACCCAGCGCAATCATGCGCACCACGTCCAGGCCACTGCGGATACCCGAATCTGCCAGAATCTTGATCTGGCCTTTGACGGCATCGGCAATGGCAGGCAGCGCGCGTGCCGAGGACAAGACGCCGTCAAGCTGACGGCCGCCGTGATTCGAGACGATGATGCCATCGGCACCAAAGCGCACGGCATCGCGGGCGTCATCGGGGTCCAGAATCCCTTTGATCAGCATGGGGCCTTTCCAGAATTCGCGTATCCACTCCAGATCCTTCCAGGAAATCGAGGGGTCAAAGTTCGCGCCCAGATAACCCATATAGTCTTCCAGACCCGTAGGCTTGCCCAGGTAGCGCGAGATATTGCCCAGATCGTGCGGGCGACCCAGCAGACCGACATCCCAGGCCCAGCGCGGGTGCATGACAGCCTGTGCATAGCGACGCAGAGCGGCATTCGGGCCGCTCATGCCCGAATGCGCATCGCGGTAACGGGCGCCCGGTACGGGCATGTCTACGGTAAAGACCAGGGTGCTGCAGCCTGCTGCTTGCGCGCGTTCCAGTGCATTGCGCATGAAGCCGCGGTCCTTCAGCACATACAGCTGAAACCACATGGGCCGCTTCAGGCGCGGGGCAACTTCCTCGATCGGGCAGACTGACACGCTCGACATGGTGAAGGGAATGCCATGTGCATCGGCTGCCTGGGCAGCCTGGACTTCCCCTCGACGCGCGTACATGCCTGTCAGACCTACCGGGGACAGGGCCACCGGAATGGACAGTTTTTCACCAAACAGCTCAATGCTGGTATCGAGCTGGCTCATGTCCTTCAGGACACGCTGGCGCAGGGCGACATTGGCCAGATCGTCCACATTGCGGCGCAGCGTGTGCTCGGCGTAAGCACCGCCGTCAATGTAGTGGAACAGGAAAGGAGGCAGTCGTTTTTGGGCGGCACGCCGGTAGTCGGTCGAGGAGGAAATAATCATGGCAGAGTCGGGTCGGATAAGACGGAAGGAGGGGTTTGCAGGCGCGCGGCACGTTCGCGGCGTGCAAGGTCTTCGTCAGCCTGAAGAAGGGTGTTGCGTACGTAGCCCAGGTGTTCGTTCACAACGTGGCGTGCTTGAGCGGGATCGCCATCGACAATGGCTTTGACCAGGGCTTCGTGTTGCGCCGTCAGATTGACAATGGTCTCGGGTGAGTCATGCACGAACATGATGATGTCCCGGTTTTGCGTCACGCTGCTGAGCACCAGATCAAACAGGCCCCGCATGACCTGAACCAGCACCAGATTGTGCGAGGCTTCGGCCACGGCCAGGTGAAACTGGGCATCGGCGCGGGCGGACTGCACGGTATCGCCGCTTTGCTGGTAGCGAATCATTTGCTCGAAGCATTGCAGGATCTTGTCCTTGTCTTCGGGCGAGGCACGCAGGGCGGCGTGCCAGGTGGTACTGCTCTCCAGAGCAATGCGCGCTTCCAGCACGTCGTAACGGTACTGGGGATCGGACAGCATCAGGGCGGCCAGCGGGTCTACCGAGCGCTGGGTCCATTGGGGCGTTTGGGAGGCCAGGTAAGTGCCTGAACCCACCTGACTGCGCAAAATGCCCTGGCTGTTCAGTTGCTGAATAGCCTCGCGCAGCGATGCACGCGACACATTCAATTGAGCTGCCAACGTACGCTCGGCAGGCAGTCTTTGCCCGGCCTTGAAATCGCTGGATTGAATCAGCGCCAGCAATTGTTGGGCAACGTGATCAGAGAGGCGCATAGTTCTTGAGATACCGGAAAAATAAATCTGCAAGGCACGCGTATACGCGCCTTGCAGATGAAGGATGAGGGCGGGCCCTTAGGGAATCATCCAAGGTAACACATAGGCTTGCAGGGTAGTCAGCAGGCCAATCAGAACCGCAAAGATCAAGCTGTGTTTCACGGTAAAGCGGAACAGATCGGATTCTTTGCCGGCCAGACCCACTGCCGCGCAGGCAATGGCGATCGACTGGGGCGAGATCATCTTGCCGGTCACGCCACCTGTGGTGTTGGCGGCCACCATCAGCACTTCAGGCAGACCCAGCTGCTGTGCCGTGGTTGCCTGCAAGGCACCAAACAAGGCGTTGGCAGAGGTGTCGGAACCAGTCAGGAACACACCGATCCAGCCCAGGAAGGGCGAGAAGAAGGTGAAGGCTTTGCCGGTGTGAGCCAGGGCCAGCGCCAAAGTTGCGGACAGGCCGGAGTAGTTGGCGATAAAGGCAAAGGCCAGCACCATACCAATCGAGTAGATCGGTACAGCCAGTTCCTTGAAGGTTTCGCCCAAGGTTTCCACCGCTTTTGCGGGTTTCATGCGCAAAAAGAGGATAGTCAGCAAGGCGGCAATCAGAATGGCGGTGCCGGTGGCAGAGAGCCAGTTAAAGGAGTAGACCGCGCCATACGGAGTGGCCGAGGCCACGACGGGTGGAGCCTTGTCGACCAGATTGTGCAGGAAGGGCACAGGAATATTCACGATGGTCGACGCCAGCGGGCCATTGGCAGCAAACAAGGCTTTGAAGGGCTGCACACTCCAGATCGTGACCATGGCAGTCAGGATGATGAAGGGCGACCAGGCTTTGATGATGCGGCCAGTGCTCAGCACGGTAGGGGCCTGATCGGCCAGATTGTCCTGAGCAGGCGAGCCTTCTTGTGTTTCAAAACGGAAGATGCGCTTGGGTTGCCACACTTTCAGGAACAGGGTCAGCACAACCAGGGAAACCAGAGCCGAGGTAATGTCCGGCAGCTCGGGGCCAATGTAGTTGGCGGTCAGGAACTGCACCAGCGCGAAGGAGCCGCCACCGACCAGTACGGCAGGCCAGGTTTCCTTGATACCGCGCCAGCCGTCCATGATGGCCATCAGCCAGAACAGCACGATCACCGTCATGAAAGGCAGTTGGCGACCAGCCATCTGGCCGATTTCAAAGGGATCAATACCCGATACCTGACCGGCTACGATGATAGGAATACCCATGGCACCGAACGCCACCGGGGCGGTATTGGCAATCAGGCACAGGCCGGCCGCGTACAAGGGGCGGAAACCCAGGCCAGCCAGCAAGGCGGCAGTAATGGCAACGGGCGCACCAAAACCGGCTGCCCCTTCCAGGAAGGCGCCAAAGCAAAAGCCCACCAGAATCAGTTGCAGGCGCTGGTCAGGCGTGACGGACAGGATGGAGGCGCGAATGATGTCGAACTGACCGGTCTTGACCGAAATCTTGTACAGAAAAACGGCGGCCACAATGATCCAGGCGATCGGCCACAGCCCATAGAAAAAGCCATACACCACCGAGGCCAGCGCAGTGGAAACCGGCATGCGATAGAAAAACAGGGCAACGCCCAGGGCCAGCAAGACGGTAATCGTCCCTGCCAGATACCCCTTCATGCGCAACTTGGTCAGGGCCAGGAAAAAAAAGATGATCGGAATAAGGGCGATCAGTGCCGACAGCCAGATATTGCCGGTGGGATCGTATTGCTGCAGCCACGCTTGTTGCATGTTGTTCTATCTCCGCAGGAGCAAATGGGAGGCGCTTGTATCGCAAGCGAGCCTGAAGGTCGTTAAATTGGTCTGACCATTTCTTGAGATCGTCAAGAACAGAGCGCATTGTATAGAAAGGATTATTTTATTGAATCTAAGTGTTTACCCTAACGATTCAAGAATAAACAATTTTTTATCCAATTAATTGGTCTGACCAATTTAGGTTAAAAACCAGAAATGAGAGGTGGAACGGGCAGGGGCTGTCACACGGTTTTCAGGCGTGAAAAGTCTCTGTGCCTGACTATCTTTGCCAGGATAGGGCGGGAGGAATCGGGTTACGCTGTTGCTCGTTCAGGTCGATGTCTTGCGACTTCATCAGGAGGAACACTCGCTTTGCAAAAAATGATATTGAGAATCATTATCGTGGATGTAAACTAGGCTTCTAATTAGTAGAGTTTCATAAATTAAATAAGAGGCAGTGGCAGGTACTACCGCGCTGCTGTCATCAAAAGGGTCAACATAGATATGCCAACCCCTCAGGCGCCCGCGCCACGCGGACGTCCTCCCACCATCACCCGAGCACGGATTGCCGACGCTGGTATTCAGATTGGCCTGCCCAACATCACCTTTGTGGGGGTAGCGGCCGCTTTGGGTGTCAGCCAGATGGCGCTGTACAAGCATGTGGGCAATCTGGAAGGGCTTAAACAACTGGTGGCCGAAGAAATTTTCAGCCGCTGGCAAGTGCCTCGAGCCACGACTCCAGTTCAAGGCAGCCTGGAAGACTATCTGCAGCTGTTCAGTGCGGCGACACAGGCTTTTGTGAAAGCCAATCCGGGCATCACGCCCTATGTGATACGCAGGCTGGTGGCGACTCCTTCCATGCTGGACAAGATCCGGGAACATCAAGAGCACATTGCCCAGGCTTATGGCGTGTCCTTTGAGCGCTCGCGTTACTTGATGGGAACGGTGGCCTTTCATTGCCTGGCGGTTGCCGATACGGTCTATGCCGTGGCTGGCCGGGAGCCACGTGCAGCCGTGGAACGGGTCGTGGAGGAGGTCGAGATGGAGGGCATATTGCAATTGGGCATGACAGCCCTGATTCAAGGAGCTTTAGCAATGAGTGAGCAAGACATTTCTCCTGACTTTTCCACCCAGTTTCTGGATACATCCGCTTTGCCGATAGCAAGGGTGCGCGAGTTTCCCTTGACCCTGGAGCTGGCCATGCAATGGCTGGACGATATGGAAACCCTGATCAAGGCCGAAAAAGAGTTCGTTCTGGTCTACGAAAGCCTGCCCGATCCTTCCACTCCCGGCGACCCGGAAGGGCGCAAGAAAGCGGTGTTGTGGTTAAAGGCACATCGTGAAGGCTTCGGTCGTTATTGCCGCGGGATTGTGATGATGTGCGATGACCCTGCTAATCTGCCTGCCCTGCAGGAGATGGTGGGGCCTTTGGAAAAGGTCTATCGCGTACCCGGGGGTGTGGCCTCCAGCCCCGACGAGCTGCGCGCTTTCATCCAGCAGTGGGTGACAGCAAGTTAGGACATAACAGACAGTAGTCCATCGCCTGATAGCGCTTTGCTTCAGGTTTCAAAGCCGCTGCGTCTCCGGGTTGAGAGGCAGCGGCTTTGTTATGGACAATCTTTCGCTGAACTGTACGTGTTTTCCCGTCTAGTCTCGGTTTTCCTTTGGCATGACAATAAAAACATTGTCATAACAATAAGCATTCGTCACAGGAGCAAGTACGTGAAAGATCCACATTGTCATTCCAGTAGCATCCTGGTGGAGCGCCCGGCTAAGGTCGCTTTTGAAATCATGTCCGATGGCATCTTGCAAGGTCAGTGGGCCTGGGGCAGTGCGAATCGCAGCGAAGTGGAACCGGGCCTGTTCAAGGGGACCTCGGTCTTTAGCGGCCAGGAAACCTATGTGCGCCTGAATGTGGATGCAGACCGCTTTCAGGTGGATTACGAGGTGGGCGCCAGCAAGGAGGCGATGCAGTTTCGTAATATGTCGCGCGTTATCCCAGGCGAGGTGCTCAAGCTGGGCGCAGACAAATGTGTAGTGAGCTTGCTGACCTGGCGTTTGGCTACACAAAGCGATGCGGCATGGGAGCAAATTTCCTGTGTCCATGAGGCCGAGATGTTTCTGATCAAAGGCCTGCTGGAACGCGAATAAGAAGATGGCTTACTGGCAGGGGAACCAACGATTTTCTGTTGATACCGCAGGTGGAACACAGCACGTAGGGAGAGCCAGCAGCAGAGCGTCATCAACAGGGATGAGATAAAAAAGTGAGTACAAAACCACTGTATGAGCAGCTTGCCGACAAGCTGACCCGCTATATCCAGGACGGTCGCTTGAAGCCCGGCGACCGCTTGCCTACGGAGGCCGAGCTAGGGGGGATGTTCGGCGTCAGCCGCATCACCGTGCGCCAGGGCCTGGCGATCTTGACGCGCAATGGCTTGATCGAGCGTTTTCCCAGCCGAGGCTCCTTTGTGCTGGAACGCAAGAACACCGGCTCCTGGGAGCTGAGCTCCATCAATGATCTGGTGCAGCTGGGCAAAGACACCACCACCCAGATTGCCAGCTGGGGGCTGGTCGCCCCGCCAGCGGACATTGCTGAGTTTTTCGCTTCCGATGAGCCGGTTTATAAGCTGCAAGCGGTGCGCTACAGGTCAGCGGTGCCCCTTTATTTTGCTGAGAACTACTTGCTACGCTCGATAGGAGAACGTATCGAGCAACAGGCTCTGGAAACACACACCATGGTAGAGATGCTGACTGGCGTGCTGAACGTGCCCATCAAGCATGCGCAAGAAGAGATCAGCATGGCCAACGCGTCGGCAGACATGGCCAAGCAGCTCTGGATCAAGGAGAACCAGGCCGTGATTGTGCAGCGTATTGATCTGTTCAATACCGATAACAAACCGGTGCAAAGCGGCAAGGGCTGGTGGCGCAGTGAGCATTTCAAGCGACGCTTCAAACTGAACTACATGTAGCGGTGACGCACAACAACGGTGTACGTTTTGTTGGTGACCGGGAGAGCCGACGTTTTAAATGGTAATTTTTACCTTGTTCAGGACTCCCGTCTCTGCTGAGCTTGCCTCGGTTTTTACCAGCGTTTCGTGCAGAGTTCAGTAAATTGCTGCATTTCATTCTGATCTGCAGTTTTTATGATTCCCTCGAGCGCACGGTACGACTCGTTGAAGTCGTCCGCCGTAATGTTGCCTATTTCAGGTGCTATGTTTTTGGCCTCAGCCAGTGCTAGAGAGGCTTTTTTCTTGTTTTCATCTCCCCCAAGTTTGTTGAGCAGTGCTGCGCAAAACTGGGCGTCGTTGTACTCCTGGTTTAGTCGGTCCATTTCGGATTGAGAGCCTTTGGCTTGTACCGGCGCTATAGCGACTACAAGGCTGGCCATGAGTGTCAGTACCGAGATAGAGAAGGTGTTCATTATTAGTTCCTTTCTTGGGGTGTGGGGGAATTTATTCTTCCGGGCATTGTTTTTCGCTATAGCTCAACTCGAATTGGCGCGCGCCCACAAAGCCCTCAGGAAAGGGGATGGTTGTAAGCGAAACATCGATGAAGCAGTGGCCTGCATGGATTCTGTAAAGGTCTGCGCTGACGTACTCAACGCGCTCAATGAGCTGCCAGTAGGAGAAGGAGTTGTTTAAATCCAGATTTTCGATCACGGCCCTGAACTCGACTTTCCGTTGGCCGTCCCCTCGTAACGCGGCGTGAGAAGAAAAAAATGGCAATGCAAGCAAGAGAAAACAGACAATATTGTTTTTCATGAATTTTTCCATCCATGGCTAGAACGATTAGGGGCATGCTGCCCTCAGCATTCAGAATTTTGAGGGGGGAGGGGGCCGCGTGGAATCACTGAAAACCGTGATTTTTCATACGAGTGCGTTTTTGGATGGATAGCCGGCAGTCCAATCCGGCTTTTAATCGCTCTAAATGATTTCTGGGGGCTGGGCGGGGGATATGGCTTGTGTCGAGAAGTTTTTGGATATAAGGCCAGACAATCCCCGTTTCTGGTGATTGTCGGTGGGATGCTCTACCCATAGAATGATCAATTTACGGGGCTAAACGCGATGCTTAAGGACTTCTGTGCAAGGGGTACGGGCCTCGAACCTGAGGCCATTTTGATCGTGGAAGACGACGAACTAATGCAAGCTCGGTTAGTACGTATTCTGAAGGGAATGGACTTGCCTACGCAGGCGGTATGCATTGCCGGCTCTTTAGGGGCAGCCCGTGAATTCATCAAGACCGGATCGTTCTCGTTGGTCATGGTGGATATTGGCTTACCTGATGGCAGCGGGATTGAGCTGATTGCCGAATTACGTGCCAAGGGGATTGATGTGCCGCTTGTTATCCTGTCCGCCTGGAGCAAGCCCGATCTGATTGTTGAGGCCGTCCGCGCGGGTGCAACGGGATACTTGCTCAAAGAGCGTGAGGATATAGAGCTATCTTTATCGATCGGAATTGTGTTTCGTGGAGGCTCGCCGATAGATCCATTTGTCGCCCAGTACATCATGGAAGAGTTAGCTGGACGTCTTCCGCGCCCGACACAATCAAATTCGATGATGCTCAGTCCGCGGGAGACCGAGGTACTGGGCCTGATTGCTAACGGCCTGTCTAATCAGGCTATTGCCGATCAGTTGTATATATCGCGCAATACCGTCGAGTGCCATATAAAAAGCATCTATCGCAAGCTGGAGGTTCCGTCTCGTACCAACGCGATAAATAAGGCACGTAAGCACGGATTGATTTGAGGAGGGCGTACCCCTAGCATTAGTGTTTTTGGGGTTAAGCTACTTCTCTTTTTATCTTGTTTAGCCAAGCCGAAATTAATAAAAACGATAAAGTATGCGTTGGAAAATCGTGTCATGTGTGGTGCTGTTGATCCTGTCGCTGTTTGCACGGCAGGCAATGGCATTTGAACAGGCGGACTGCGGCGATCCGGTTATTTCAGTGCAAGCCTTGCGCGCAGGTTCAAGCTTGATAGAGGTGCAAGATCCAGACCTGGCTTGGATGGAAGTACAACTCCCTGATCATTGGACCACTCGCTGGCCCGGCTATAGCGGCAGTGTCTGGTATCGAATCCAGTGGCATAGTGACTGCCCGCCGGAGTATTGGGCGCGTGCCCCCTTGGCATTGGCGATTGACTCGATCAATATGGCAGGGCGCGTCTTTGTAAATGGTGATTTGCTGTGGCAAGACACGAATTTGGTTGAGCCCCTATCTCGCAGTTGGAATAGGCCGCGCTTGTGGACCTTACCGGGAGCCGCGGTTAAACAGGGGGTCAATGTTATTTTGGTCGAGGTGCGCGGGGTCGCCATGACGATGCCCGGCTTGGGAAAGGTACATGTGGGTAACCCCCAGATATTGCTCGAACATCAGCGCCGATTGAATTGGGATTATCGAGGGATGTTCACGGTGAACATCATGGGCGCGCTGTCGATTGCCATTTTATTTCTGGGGATGTGGCTTTTCTATCGCAAGACTACCCTGTATCTCTGGTTTGTGCTGCTGAATCTGTGTTGGGTAGCGTTTTTGTATAACGTCATAGCAATGGAGGCTTGGCCATTTCCCTCAACGGTGGCCGTTCAGCGGGCCAATGCCATTGCTTTCATGTCTTTCTGCCTTTGCTTTACGAACTTCATCTTTCAGTTGGCACGTCGGCCACTGTCAAGCAAGATGGCAACCGTACTGACCGCATTCACAGTCATTGTGTCTGTGGTGATTGCCCTGTGTTCGGAGCAGAATTTGGGCCTGGCTTTGAAAATTGGTATTCGCGGTCATCTGCTGATATTTGCCATGACGTGCGTGACATTGGCCTTTATCGCCTGGCGCAGTAAAAAAGCGGAAGACTGCTTGTACGGCAGCATCGGTATTGTCTATGTCGGGATCGCTTTCCATGACTGGAGGATTTTTTACTTCCAGCTAGAGACGGCTCCCTTAACACCTTACGCCAATCTGCTCACGATGACGGGTATTGCGATCATCATGGGCTTGCGTATCGCGCATTCCATGCGGCGGATCGAGCAATTCAATGAGGAGCTGAGGATAAGCGTACAGACGGCTTGCGAACAGCTAGAGCAATCGCTGCACAAAAAGCATGAGCTGGCCCTGACTACGATTAAGCTGCAAGAACGTGTTGAGCTGATCCAGGACATTCATGATGGGTTTGGCAGTGCCTTGGTCCGGGCGATTGCACAGGCTGAATCAACAACAGAAAGCCACCATCAGAAAAACCGACATATCTCTACGTTAAAGTCGCTGCGTGATGATTTGCGCCTAGTCATTGATAGTGGTCGTAGTTTTGTCCAGAGCCCGCCCCAGTCTCCACAGGGCTGGATGGCACCGACGCGCTATCAATTTTCATCATTGTTCGACAATATCGGCATGAAAAGCCAGTGGCAACTGCCCCCGGAGTGGCCCAGTCCGCCTTGCGCCATGACGTGTTTGACTATGACGCGCTTTTTGGAGGAGGCCCTGTCAAATGTACTCAAGCATAGTCAGGCTAGCGAAGTGAGCGTCAGCATGGCGTATCCCGTCCCAGACCGCATCGTTTTGGAAGTGTGTGATAACGGGATAGGGTTTGATGTGGCTGCCGTGCGCCATGCCGCAATTGGAGTAGGCATGGAATCCATGCACGCCCGAATTGAGAAGTTGGGCGGGAGCGTTGAGATTCACTCTTGCTGTGGCTGCACCCTCGTTAGGGGAACCCTACCTGTATACACAGAGCTGCGAGGGCAGGCAAGCGGATCAATCGTGGTCTAAAGGATCGGGTCAGGAGTATCTGGCCTGACCACCCTGACTAGGGCACCGTTTGTCTAAAAGGTCAGACAAGCGATGCGTACCATGCAGAAATGACCTGACGTGGCCGGGCGGGAAGTGAGTCAGGGGAAGGCCACTATGCAAATTAATTATCTGTTCACGCGAATCAGGACCCCGTCACGATTCTCGATGTTGGTCAATTCGATTGAGGCTTCCCGCTCTGAGCCGGTGCGAGTCAAACATACTGCCCGGATTCGGACAGACTCCGAATTCCACGAAATCCTTCGATTGCTGCAGCTGTTTTGGTAAGAGGTTTGTGCGCCTGACTGGCTTTGTATCCGCCCATCATTATTGACCAGGCCTCGCAAGGGGAGCGTTGTAGGGTTGTACTGACCATTGTGCCGCTGGCATTCAGCCGAGATCCAGGCCTCGCTGTTATTGGAGTGCAGCTTGATATTGCGACATGAGTTCTGGAATGATGAACTGGCTGCCGAGGCTGACACTGACATCGCAGTCAACAATATCGTTGCCAATGGTGCCGCCACAGTTTTCGTGAGTTTTTTCACAAGCTTCCCCTATAAAGTTGATGATGATGACCAGTGCGTCATGGTGGACCAGGTCATACGGGATCAATTTTCGGGGATGGATCAGGCAGCGGGAATCACTGATAACTGGTATTTGTAGTCGCCCTTGCTGCTACAAGGGCTTTCTTGATTGGGAGCTGCGGCCTCTTACCTTGGGCGAATCGTAGTTATACGGGCAAACTTTGCCCCTTGGCCTTGATGCAAGACAGCACGATCTGCGAATGGATCTTGGTGACGCCGCGCAGCGTGTTGAGCTTGTGAATGACAAAATTGGAAAAAGTCTCGAAGTTGCGCGTGCGTATGTGCAGCATGTAGTTCGCCTGCCCGGTCACGATGTAGGCATGGAGCACTTCATCCATGGTGGCCAGTGCCTTGCTCAGGTACTGATGCTCGCTCTCGTTGAGCTGCCCGATATTCACTTCCACAAAGGCTTCAATGGCAAAGCCCAGTTTGCCTGCGCTCAAGTTGGCGCTGTAGTTTTCGATGAAGCCTTCCTGCTCCAGAATCTTTACGCGCCGGTGGCAGGAGGAGGGCGAAAGGGCTACTAGGTCAGCTAGTTCCTGGTTGCTGAGCCTGCCGTTGTCCTGTAAAAGACGCAGGATTTTCAGGTCTGTCTCATCTAGTCTCATATTTTAGAATTTTCTATGAAAAAGGTTTTTAAAAACCGAATTTTCTTCCAGTATTAATCATAATCTTCATCGCTTTGGAATAATTTACCAGAGGCTCGGTGCTAGACTAAATAGCTTAAAAAGCAGAATCGAGGAGCATGAATATGATTACCTTGCAGCAATGCGAGCAGTGGGATCAGGCCGATGAACTGGCTGCCTTCAAAGCCAAGTTCGACCTGCCACCCAACACGATTTATCTGGACGGGAATTCGCTGGGCGCCATGCCCCGACACGCCATGGAGCGCGCCCAGGAAGTTATTGCTCAGGAATGGCGTACCGACCTGATCAATAGCTGGAACAAGGCAGGCTGGTGGACCTTGCCCGTGCGTCTGGGCGACCAGATGTCGCCCCTGATCGGTGCCGGTCAAGGTGAAACCATCGTCAGCGACAGCACCTCGGTCAATCTGTTCAAGGTGCTGGCTGCCGCCGTCAATTTGCAAAAAGAGCGCCATCCGGAAAAGAAAGTGATCCTGGCCGAGCGTGATTCCTTCCCTACGGATCTTTACATCATTGAAGGGTTTAACGCCTTCTTTGGCAAAGACTATAGGCTTGAATTGATTGATGACCCGGCAGACCTGCAAACAGCCGTCAATGATGAAACCGCTGTGGTGGTGCTGTCCCATGTGAATTACCGCACGGGTTACTTGCACGATATGCAGGCGACCAACCGCCTGGTGCATGAACACAATGGCCTGTTGATCTGGGATTTGTGCCACTCCGTGGGTGCCTTGCCTATCGAGCTGAAAGACAGCGAGTCCGACTTTGCCATTGGCTGCACCTACAAGTACCTGAACGCCGGTCCGGGTGCCCCGGCCCTGCTGTGGGTGAACCCCAAGCTGATGGGCCAGATCAGCCAGCCCTTGTCCGGCTGGTGGGGCCACAAGCACCCTTTTGCCATGAGCCCGTCATATGAAGCCGCCAACGGTATCGAGCGTTTCTTGTGCGGTACTCAGCCCATTGTTTCCTTGAGCCTGGTGGCTTGCGGTGTGGACGTGTTCCTGCAAACCGACCTGCAGGCAGTGCGCCGTAAGTCCCTGGCGCTGACGGACTTGTTCATCGCGTTGGTGGAACAGGAATGTGCGGAATTTGGCCTGCGTCTGGTGACTCCACGCGATCACCACTACCGTGGCAGCCATGTCAGTTTTGCCCATGAGCAAGGCTATGCCGTGGTGCAGGCCCTGATCGCCCGTGGTGTGATTGGGGACTACCGCGAGCCTGAAGTGATGCGCTTTGGTGTTACGCCCTTGTATCTGTCTTTTGTGGATATTTGGCAGGCTGTGCAGCATATCAAGGCGGTACTGACCGATAAGGAATGGGACAAGCCCGCCTATAAAACACGCTCCAAGGTGACCTGATCAGGCTGATATAAAAAATAAGCATAAAGGAGGAGACATGAGCCGATTTGAGCAAATTCAATCGCGCGAAGCCGGGCTGCATAAAAAACTGAGCGCCCGCCAAATGAGCATGATTGCGATCGGGGGCGCCATCGGTACCGGCTTGTTCCTGGGCAGCAAATTTGCCATTGGCTTTGCTGGTCCCGGCGTTGTACTGAGTTATGTGATTGGCGGCTTCATTGCTCTGGTCCTGATGGGCTGCCTGGCCGAGATGACGGTGGAACACCCCACATCGGGCTCTTTTGGAGCCTATGCGGAGTTCTATATTCATCCGCTGGCCGGGTTCCTGGTGCGCTACAGCTATTGGGCCTGCATTGTTCTGGCCGTGGGCACCGAGGTGACGGCGGTGGCGGACTATATGAAGTTCTGGTTCCCGGACGTCTCACCCTGGATCTGGATCGCCTTTTTCTCGGCCGTGCTGATTGCCGTCAATGCCTACAGCGTCAAGGCTTTTGGCTCGGTGGAGTACTGGTTTGCCCTGATCAAGGTGTTTGCCATTATTGCGTTCATCGTGCTGGCCATTGGCATGTTGACGGGCTATTACAAGCCCGCACAGGTACAGGAAAACCTGTTTGGCCAGGGTGGCTTCATGCCCAATGGCTGGTATGGGGTGTGGGTAGGGGTGATCATTTCCATCTTCAGCTATCTGAGTATCGAGATGATTGCCGTGGCGGCGGGCGAGGCAGAAAACCCCGAGCAAGCCGTGCGCCAGGCCTTCAAGGCCACCATCTGGCGCTTGATCATTTTCTACCTGCTGTCCTTGTCGCTTATCGTGATGCTGGTGCCTTGGCAGGTGCTGGTAGCGGAAGGCACAACCAGTCCTTTCATTACGGTGATGCAGTCCGTCGGCATTCCCTATGCAGACAGCATCCTGAACTTCATTGTGATTATTGCGGCCTTGTCGGCCATGAACAGCATGCTCTATATCTCGACCCGCATGATGTTCAGCCTGTCGCGTGCCGGTGATGCGCCCGCTGCGCTGGGCAAGGTGGCGCGCAATGGTGTGCCCTTGAATGCCCTGGCTTTATCGGCCAGCGGTGTGGCCGTGGCCGCAGTGGTGTATGCCAACAATCCGGAAACCGCCTTTCCGGTGATGATCGCCCTGTCCATGTTTGGCGCCTTGTTCACATGGGGCATGATCTTCCTGACTCATTTGTTCTTCCGCCGCCGCGTGGCACAGGACGGTGTGCAGCTACGTTTCCGTATGCCGGCCTATCCCATCGGCACCTTGCTGGGCTTGATTGGCATTGTGGCGATTTTGGTGACTACCTGGTTCATCAATATCTTTCACTACACCTTGCTGTTTGGTGTGCCGTTCCTGCTTGCCTTGGTCGTGATTTACTTTGTACGAGGCGCTCGTAAGGCTGCCTGAGCGATCTGACTTTCTGGCTCTGTTTGAACAAGCCCCTGCCTTGGCAGGGGCTTTTTTTTGCAGCGTGCGTTTCAAGAAGCTCGTCCCGTCGGATAACAGCGGGAGCGTACTGATGTTGAGGCGTGTGTGTCTGAACAGGTAAGGATGTGGTGTGGGGCCGATTTGATCTTTGTCAGCCTTGCGGTTTGTGGAGAATCGATTCAATAAAAATGTGTATTATTTGAGACTATTATGTATCATTTGGTATTGTGATTGCTCAAGAAGGCCACTGTCAGTCGTTCTGGGCCGCTGTTCTTTGTTGGGGGCGGCCAGGGCTGCGAGTGCTTGGGAGGAAAACTGTGAACCGTTATGGAAAGCGCATGACTCATCCACGTGAGTTGCGTCAATCGAATCGCAAAGCCTTGCTGGGCCCTGGCGCGGATGCTGCTTTTAGCAGCTTGGCGGCGCCCGAGATTCGGCAGCGCGTGCTGCTGGCCCATTGGGTGGCCCATAGCCGGGACAAGACCCAGCAGTACTTGGGTTTCCCCTTGGGCCGCATCATGCTGCAGCGCTGGATGCACAGCAAAGCTGGCAGCCGTCGGATCGAGGCGTTTGGCCTGCCGCGTCACATCGTCCATGAAACCTTGGGGGAGCAGGCTTTAACCCTGCATGTGAACCCGCGAGAGCTGATCCGCATGGCCATTCAGGCGCCTCGCAAGGAGGAAAAACGGCCGTCCTCCCTGGCCTTTATCTGGGAGGGAAGCTGGGACCAGCGGCGTGAGGATTTGCGCGTCGGAACGCGTTACTCCCTGATCAGCGATCTGGATGAAAACCGGCATCAGCTGGAACAAACGGCGCGTTTCAAAAAGCTGATGAAGCGTATTGAACAGGGCAATCCTTGGGAGTCGTATCAGCAAGGTGTATTTCTGGATACGCCGGAAAAGATTATTGAGTACCTGCGCATTTACCTGGGTTTTCTGGACGATATGGCTCGTGATGGCTTTGATCCCAGGCGCGGCAAAGATGCCTTGGGTGTGGTTATCTCCCGTGATGGCCGTATTCTGAAAATTAATCGTGGTCTGCACCGATTGGCCATGGCCCAGAGGCTGGGCCTGCCTAGCGTACCCGTGCAGGTACGCCATGTGCATCGCTTCTGGTGGGATCGGGTCACTGCCGGGGCCACGGGCGAGCTGGCCTTGCACCGGATGCAGCAAGCCTTGCGCCGCTGCGTGCCGGAAACCCGGCCCGGCCCTTTGGATCTGGATCCGGATACCTTGCTGACAGATGCTTTCTGGCCGGCTCCGCGTGCCGGTCTGAGCGTTTAAAAAATCACCTGCATAGTCATTATTCCATGGGTGAAATACGGTTTCTCAATGAATGACGTTACACTAGCGCACGCTCCACCCAGGTAGCGTGCCTGTTCGTTTTCCTGATCTCCAGTGGTGCTAAACAAGAAGACCGATTCGCAGCGATCTGGCAATAGCCCGTGCCCGATCCAGTCCTGTATTACCTAGGGGAAGAATTATGACTGCAGCAAAGCCTCGGCCTCGCGAGGAATTGCTATTGCGCCTTGTAAGCGCTTTGGCTGACCAGCCGCGGGCGTCCATGGGGCAATTGGCCGGTCTGGTGGGCTTGAGTCGCGCAACCCTGTGCCGCTACTTCCCGTCTCGCGAAGCCATGATGATGGAGATCTTCCAGGAAGGGGTAAATAGTGCGGAGCAGGCTATTGAACGCGCCCGTCTGTGCGAGGGAAGGGCACAAGAAGCCATTCAACGACTAATCCAGGAACTGCTGCCTATTGTGGATCTGTACATGTACGTTGAGCTGCAGTTGCAGGTAGAGGAGTATTCCACGGCCCGCAGTGAAGCGGTACGAGAGGCGTTGATTGAGCAGTTTCAACAGTGGCAGGAAAGCGGGGACTTGCGGCGCGATCTGGCGGCCAGTTGGTTATGCGAGTCCTTGTTTGCCTTGCTGGGCAAGGCCGCCCGGCTGATTCGAGCTGGCCGTCTGGCCCGCCATGATGCACCCCATAATGTGTTTGTCCTGCTGTGGAGCGGCATCGTTCATCCCTGATCGGGACCGGAAAACCAGGCCTTGTGCTTTCATGTCTGTGCGGATTACGCTGCTTGCTGGTGCAGCGCACACATACGGAGGCAATGGCATGAAACAGGCAATAGCAGCTTTCTCTTTGGGTTTGTCCCTGCTGGCGGGGGCAGGTGGCGCACAGGCCGCTTTGGACGTGGGCACCCCCGCGCCGGACTTTACCGTGCAGGCCGCTCTGGCCGGTAAAACCTTTGAATTCAATTTGGATGAGGCCTTAAAAAAAGGGCCAGTCGTCCTGTATTTTTATCCGGCAGCATTCACCCAGGGTTGTACTGTCGAAGCGCATACTTTTGCGCAAGCCATTGACGAATACAGCCACTTTGGCGCCACTGTAATTGGCTTGTCTTCGGACAATATCGATACCCTGAAGGATTTTTCCACCGGACCTTGCGGCAGCAAGTTCGCGGTGGGTGCGGACACCACAGGCCAGGTCATCATGGCTTATGACGCGGGCCTGGGGACGCACACCGAGCGTGCTTCCCGCATTTCTTACGTCATTTCGCCTGAGCGAAAAATCATTTTTGAATATACGGCAATGGAGCCGGACGAACACGTGAACAAGACCCTGGGTGCCGTACGCGACTGGTCCGCACAACAGGGGGTCAAGTAAAAACCGGGATAGCAGCTTGTTGTTCCGCACAGCATGGCGAGGGGCACAGTAAACGAGTCGGCAACTTTCTTCTGAATAGAAAGGGGAGCTTATGTCGTTCAAAAGCACACTGAAAGTGTTTGTGCTGGCTAGCAGCATGGTGATGGCTGGCTCTGCCTGGACGGCAGAAATAGCCGATCAGATCTGGATGGGAGGACCCGTGCTGACGATGAATGACAGCCAGCCTGCAGCCCAGGCGGTTGCGGTCAAGGATGGTCTGATTCTGGATGTGGGTACCCTGCAGGCGATGCAAGCCTACAAAGGTCAGGACACTACCGTGATCGATTTGCAGGGCAAGGCCTTGCTGCCGGGTTTTGTGGACGCACACAGCCACGCTTTCATGATCGGTCTGCAGGCCATGTCCGCCAATCTGCTATCGCCTCCGGATGGCGCGGTGACAGATATCCACAGTCTGCAAGAGACGCTCAGGCAATGGCTGGGTGAGCAAAGTAAAACCAGGGAGGTGGGTCTGATCCTGGGTTTTGGTTATGACGATGCCCAGCTGGCGGAACAGCGACATCCCAATCGACATGAGCTGGATGCGGTGTCCGAGTCAGTGCCGATTATCATCATTCATCAGTCCAGCCACATTGGAGTGCTCAACAGCAAGGCGTTGGAGATGGCGGGCATTTCTGCCCAGACCCCAGATCCTGCAGGCGGTGTCATTCGGCGGGAAGAGGGCGGGACTCAACCTGATGGGGTGCTGGAGGAGATGGCTTTTTTCTCCAGCTTGACCAGTCAGATGGGCAAACTTACGTCCGAACAGGTTCAGGCTCTGTTTGTTGCCGGCACCGATCTGCTAAAGCGTTATGGCTACACGACCGGGCAGGAGGGGCGCGCGACGTCCGATACGGTGCCTTTAATGCAGGCAGCAGCGACGGCGGGCAAGATCGATATTGATGTCGCCGTCTACGTTGATGTGCTGCAGGACCGGGACTTCATCGTGCGCCATGTATCGCGGCATTACACCGACGGTTTCCGGGTGGCCGGTGCCAAACTGACGATTGACGGCTCTCCTCAGGGGTTTACGGCCTATCGCGACCGCCCCTATTACAAGCCGCCAGCAGGTTACCGCGCTGATTACCGCGGTTATGCGGCGGTTACGCCAGATCAGGTGTTTGAGTCGGTGGACTGGGCCTTCAAGAACGATATACAGCTACTGACTCACGCTAATGGTGAGGCTGCCTCGGATCTTTTGTTGGCGGCGATTAAAACAGCCCGTGACAAGTATGGCCCCCGGGATCGGCGAGCCGTATTGATTCATGGGCAGTTTTTGCGCCGGGACCAGGTGGCGACCATAGCGGAGCTGGATGTTTTTCCTTCCCTGTTCCCCATGCACACCTTTTATTGGGGGGATTGGCACCGTGACCGCACAGTGGGGCCGGTCAATGCTGACAATATTTCTCCCACTGGCTGGGTGCGTGAACACGGTTTGATGTTTTCCACCCACCACGACGCACCAGTTGCCTTTCCTGATTCCATGAGGGTGCTGTCGGCGACCGTGACTCGTCGCACTCGATCGGGCGATATTCTGGGGCCGGACCAGAGGGTGGATGTCATGACGGCCCTTAAGGCGATGACCATCTGGCCGGCTTTTCAGCATTTTGAGGAGAAGGAGAAAGGCTCGATTGAGCCGGGCAAGCTGGCGGACTTTGTCGTCCTGTCGCAAGACCCGACCTCGGTCGCCCCTGAGCAATTGACCAGCTTGCAAGTGGTTCAGACCATCAAGCGGGGCAAGCTGATTTATGAACAGGATGGGGCAGTGGAGACAAAGCAGCTTGTCCCTCACTAACACCAGACAGACCGTGCGAATGCTGTCTGAATTGAGCGCCCAAATGTTCATATGAACATTTGGGCGTCATAAAACTTTCATCTGAGCGTCACCGACTCGTAACTTCGCGTTCCTACACTGCCGGGTATTCAAACGAAACCCATACGCCGTGTTATGAACCTATCTGTCAGGCAAAGCATTATTGTGGATCTGCTGGCCGCCCAAGGGGCGGTGTCAGTGGATGGCTTGGCCGCGCATTTCGGGGTGACGCCGCAGACTATCCGGCGCGACCTGAACCACTTGTATGAAGCCGATCTGGTGCGCCGCCGCCATGGTGGTGCCGAGCTGAACGTGGTCGAGCGCAATGTGCCTTTCCAAACGCGCCGCATTACCCATTTGCAAGCCAAGGCCCGTATCGGGCGAGCCGTTGCCACATTGATTCCTCCCGGTGCCAGCCTGCTGCTGGGTTTTGGCACCACCCCCGAGCAAGTGGCCCTGGCGCTGGCCGACCATCGCGATCTGACCGTGGTCACCAACAACATCAGCGCGGCTCTGGCCCTGTCCCACAATATGAGCCACCGCGTGGTGCTGACGGGTGGTGAACTGCGTCAGCCCAACCCCGAAATTCTGGGCCCCGGCGCCGAACGCCTGTTCAACAGCTTCAAGGCGGACTTTGGCGTGTCCGGGGTAGGGGGCTTTGACTCGGACGGTGCTTTGCTGGACTTTGATATGGCCGAGTCCGATTGCCACAAAGCCCTGCGCGGCAATTGCCGTGTGCGGATTCTGGTGCTGGATCACACCAAGTTTGGCCGTCGTGCTCCTGTGCGCAGTGGCTCTTTGGATGATGTGGATATTCTGGTCAGCGACCAGCCTATTCCCGAACCTTACCGCGAGCAAATTCCTGCGCGTGTTCAGATCGTGATCGCTGACGAGGTGCAGGCATGAATCGCGCCGCTATCGAGTTGCAAGGCATAGGCAAAGCCTGGGGCGAACAGGCCGTGCTCAAGCAAATGGACCTGTCCATTCAGGAAGGTAAATTTACGGCCTTGCTGGGGCCTTCGGGCTGCGGTAAGTCCACCTTGTTGCGCATTATTGCCGGGCTGGAAACCCCCGATCAGGGTCGTCTTTTTATTAATGGGCAGGACGCCACCTATCTGGAGCCCGCCAAGCGTGGTTTGAGCATGGTGTTCCAATCCTACGCCCTGTTCCCGCATCTGAATGTGGCTGACAACATCTTGTTCGGCCTGCAAGTACGCCGTGCTGATCGTCAGCAGCAAAAAGAGCGTTTGCGTGAAGCCTTGGCGCTGACCAATCTGGAAGGTCTGGAAGAGCGCAAGCCCGGCCAGTTGTCGGGCGGGCAGCGGCAGCGTGTAGCCCTGGCGCGCAGCATTGTGTCGGGCCATCGTATCTGCCTGATGGACGAGCCGCTGTCGAACCTGGATGCCAAGCTGCGTCACACCGTGCGCCATGAAATCCGTGCTCTACAGCAACGCTTGGGTTTGACCGTGGTGTACGTCACCCACGATCAGACCGAAGCCATGGGCATGGCCGATCACGTGGTGCTGCTTAACGCTGGACGCATTGAGCAGCAGGGCAGCGCCCAGGACTTGTATGGCCAGCCCAATAGCGTCTTTACCGCCGGTTTTATCGGCAGCCCTCCCATGATGATGATTCACAGCGACCACGTGCCCGTGGAGTTGTGGCCGTCGCGCCGTCAGTACGACCAGCCGCATCGTGTGTTGGTGGGCGTGCGCCCGGAGAACCTGAACTTGCACGAAGCGGGCGAGCAGCATGTGGCTGCCACCGTGGTGCATCAGGAGTTTCAGGGGGCTGATGCCTATGTGTATGTGCAGCTTGATGATGGCCATACCCTGATCGTGCGCGCGCCACACAGCCGCAGCGTCGAGGCGGGCGCTCGCTGTGGTTTGAGCTGGGACCCCGTTCACGCTTTTTACTTTAACCAGGACAGCGGGGCTCGCCTGCCGACTCCGTCAGCGGATGCTCTGACTGCTGCTCCTTTCGCTGTTCCTCCTGCTGTTCTTCCCTAAACGTACTGCGAGTCTACCCATGTTGAAGAATTGTCTGCTTGCCACCTCCAGCGCCCTGTTGATGGGCCTGGGCGCCAATGCCCATAGCGCGGTGGAATTGACCATGTACTACCCCATTGCCGTAGGCGGTCCGCTGACCGATGTGGTCGATGGAATGATCAAGGACTATCAGGCCCAAAACCCGGAAGTCACCGTTAAAGCCGTCTACTCCGGTAACTACGATGAAACCCGTGTACGTGCCTTGTCGGCCCTGCGTGCGGGCGAGCCGGTGCAGCTTTCTGTGCTGGGCGCACTGGATACGCATGATCTGGTGGAACAAGGCCTGGTTGAAGCCTTTAGCGATGTGGCTCAGGACGCCACCAGCCAGGATTGGCTGAAAAGCTTTTATCCCGCCTTGATGGCTAACGGCACCTTGGAAGGCAAGGTCTGGGGCATTCCGTTCCAGCGCTCCACCATCGTCATGTTCTACAACAAGGACATGTTTCGCGCTGCAGGCCTGAATCCGGATCAAGCTCCCAAGACCTGGGACGAGTTGGTGCAAACCGCCCAGAAACTGACTAATGACCAGCATCACGGCTTGATGATTCCGTCGACGGGCTACCCCTACTGGATGTTCCAGGCCATGGCCTTGCAAAATGGCCGTCAGCTGATGAATGAAGAAGGCACGCAGGTTTACTTCAATGACCCCAAGTCGGTGGAAGCGCTGCAGTTCTTCCACGACCTGGCCTACAAGCACAAAGTCAGCCCCACTGGCACCATTGAATGGGGCACGCTGCGTCAGGCTTTTGTTCAGGGCAAGACCGCCATGATGTGGCACACCACGGGCAACCTGACTGCGGTGAAGAATGAAGCCAAGTTCGACTTTGGTGTTGCCATGCTGCCCGCCAAGGAAAAAGCGGCTTCGCCTACCGGCGGTGGCAACTTCTACCTGTTCAAGGGCGCGAACGAGGAACAGAAGAAAGCGGCCCTGGATTTCGTGCGCTGGATGACGGCCCCTGAGCGTGCCGCCAAGTGGTCCATGGCTACGGGCTATGTCGGTGTCAGCCCTGCCGCCTACGAAACGCCTGCTCTGGTCGAGTACGCCAAAACGTTCCCGCAGGCTGTGGTCGCCCGCGATCAGTTGGCCGTAGCTTCGCCCGAGTTTGCCACTTACGAGACAGCACGTGTACGTGAACTGTTGTCCAACGCCGTGCAAGCCGTGCTGACCAATGCCAAGACGCCCAAGGCCGCTTTGGATGAAGCCCAGGCTGCTGCAGATCGTCTGCTGCGTCCTTTCAACTAAGCAGGTGCAGGAATGGCTGAACCATTGCGTGTGCTGCGTAAAGAGTGGGTATTTGCGTACTTCTTGTTGACGCCGCTGTTTGTGCTGCTAAGCGTGTTTGCCTTTATCCCGGCGCTGCACACGTTCTGGTCCAGCTTGTTGAGTAAAGGCACGGCGCGTCGTCCGGCCCAGTTTGTGGGCATGGACAACTACGATGCCATGCTGGCTGACCCGACGTTCTGGCTAGTTCTGAAGAACAATCTTTGGTATGCCGCCATTGTGATTCCGGTGTCCATGGCCCTGGCCTTGCTGATGGCCTTGTGGGCCAACCGGGCCATGAGCATGCGGGCCTGGGTGCGTTGTGCCTACTTCACGCCCACCATGCTGCCCATGATTGCCGCCGCCAATCTATGGCTGTTTTTCTACACACCGGATCTGGGTTTACTGGATCAGATTGCCAAGCTGTTTGGCGCCGGGGCCACCAACTGGCTGGGCCAGCCGCAAACCGCCCTGGGCGCGGTCATGGTGGTGACGATCTGGAAAGAAGCCGGTTTTTTCATGATCTTTTATCTGGCGGCCTTGCAAACCATTCCGCCCGAGCTGCGCGACGCCGCTCGTCTGGAAGGCGCGTCCCGCTGGCAGTATGGCCGCCGTGTGCTCTTGCCCTTGCTGGCACCCACGACCCTGTTTATTTTGATCAACGCGCTGATCAACTCGGTCAAGCTGGTTGATCACCTGTTTATCTTGACCAAGGGCGGCCCCAATAATGCCTCCAAGCTGATGCTGTACTGGATCTGGGAAACCGCCTTTGCCTATATGGATACGCCTAGTGCCGCCGTGCTGACGGTTGTGCTCCTGTTGGGGCTGGGTGCTGTCGCCATCTTTCAATTTCGCTACGCTGAACGACGCGTGCACTACCAGTGATGAACATGGACACTGTTTTGACTGCTCCGGGCCGCAGCTTGCGTTTGCCATCCCTGGATACGGTGGGGGCACATGCGCTGGCCCTGCTGTGGATTGCCCCTTTGCTATACGCCTGCTGGGCTGCATTTCGCGACCCGTCCGCCGCCTTGAGTTTTGACTGGAGCGCAGGCTGGACCGTTAGCAATTTTGCAGCCGCCTGGGACCGTGCGCCCTGGTTGCGCTACATCTTCAACACCACCGTGCTGGTGCTGACCATTCTGCTCGGACAGTTTGTGCTGTGCACCCTGGCCGCTTATGCCTTTGCCCGCTTTCGTTTCTTTGGCAGCCAGTTTCTGTTCATGCTGCTGCTTTTGCAGTTGTTCATCCTGCCCGAAGTGCTGATTGTGGAGAACTACCGCATGGTGGCCTTGCTGGGCTGGACGGACACGGTCTGGGGCATGGGTGTGCCCTATATGGCCAGTGCCTTTGGTGTGTTCTTGTTGCGTCAGGCTTTCAAGCAAGTGCCGCGTGAACTGGAGGATGCGGCGCGACTGGAAGGATGCAGCCGCCTGGGTGTGCTCTGGCGTGTGTACGTGCCGCTGGTCAAGCCTGTGTATCTGGCTTATGCCCTGGTGTCGGTGTCGACGCACTGGAACAATTTTCTATGGCCCTTGGTGATCAGCAGCTCTGACCATACCCGTCCTTTGACCGTAGGTTTATCCCTGTTTGGCGCACCGGAAAGTGGGGTCAGTATCTCCCTGATCAGTGCCGCCACATTAATGACTATCTTGCCGCTTTTGTTGGGCTTTTTGCTGTTTCAAAAGCAGTTCATGCAGGCCTTTTTACGCGCCGGCATTCGTTAAGGAATTCTGATGAAGATCATCCAGTTTTCGGACCTGCACATTACCCCGCCCGATGGCCTGTTGTTTGGCTCGGACCCTCTGGATCGCTTGCGTAGCTGTGTACAGCACGTCAATCGTCATCATGCCGATGCAGACTTGTGCGTGTTGACGGGCGACCTGACCCACGCCGGTCATCCACGCGCATACGAGCGCTTGCGTGAAGGCTTGCAGGATTTGATTCCGCCTGTACGTTTGATGATGGGCAACCACGACAGCCGCAGCGCTTTTCACAGCGTGTTTCCGCAGATCTCGACCGATTTACCCGGCTTTGTACAGCATGCCGAGACCCTGGGCGACTGGCGCCTGATCTATCTGGATACTTTGGAGGACGGCTATACCAACGGCTTTTTGTGTACGCGGCGTCTGCAATGGTTGCAGCAGGAGCTGGCCGCGCATAGCGGGCCGGTAATGCTGTTTTCGCACCATCCTTTACCTGCCTTGCAGTATCCGTCCATGGATTGGCTGCGTATGAGTAATGCGTCGGATTTATTGCCTTTGCTCAAGGCTCATCCCGCGCCCGTGCATTTGTTCTCCGGCCACGTGCATCGCTGCGCCAGTGGCGTGTGGAACGGCCTGCATTTTGTGACGGTCAATGGCACCAACCATCAGCACGAACTGGATCTGGAGCGCGAGGGGGCCGCAACATCGACTTTCGAGCCTGCCAGTTACGCGCTTATCTTGCCCAACGCAGATGGTTTGACGGTGCATTTTCAGCCCTTTGGCTACGAGGAATTGCGCTTTCCGTATACGGGGGACTTGAGTGCCCTGAAGTGCGTGTAAGCCTTCCGGGTTCAGCAACGCTGGCACAAGGCGGTAGCGATCAGCAAACCCGCAGTGGCCCCCGCGGCCTGGATTATTTTCCAGGTTACGGGGGCTGTTTGCCTGCTAGCCGCTTTCACGTGATTAGAAGGAATAACGCAGGTTCAGCATGGCATTACGCGGTGCGCCGTAATAGCCGGTGTAGAAGGTCTGATCCAGCGCACTTAGGTACTTGCGGTTGAATAGATTGTTGACGTTCAAGGTGGCCGTCAATTGCTTGCTGAAGTCGTAGCGGCCCATCAGGTTGACGACGGCGTAGCTGCTTTGTTCTCCGGTGACAGTCTTGCCCAAATCCCACGGTGTGGCGGTGAAATGGATCTGGCTTTGCCAGTTCACACCACCCCCAATCGTCAGGCGATTCCAGCTTCCAGGCAGGCGGTACGTGGTCCACAGCTTGGCCATATGGCGTGGCACCAGGGTTTTGATGCGCTCGCCCTGGGCGTCTTTAGTCTGGCTGTAGGTGTAGCTAAAGGCCATGTTCCAGCCATCGAGCAGCTCGCCCGTCACTTCCATATCCAGGCCCTGGGTCTTGGCGCCTTTGACCGCCGTGTAAGCCGCTTCGCGCTCGGTACCCGGCACGATAAAGCCACTGTCGGCCATGGCCAGATTGTCCTGGCGGATTTCGTACAGCGCAATGCTGCTGTTCAGCCGGCCGTCCAGCATTTCGCTTTTCAGACCGATCTCATAGTTATTACCTTTGCGCGGGTCCAGAAAGTTGCCGCTACGGTCGCGATAGCTTTGTGGCTTGAAGATGCTGGTGTAGCTGGCGTAGATCGAATGCTCTTCATTCAGGTCGTACACAATGCCGGCATAGGGAGTGAAGACATTGTCTTCGTGCATGGTTTTCAGGCTGTTAAAGCGCTGCATACCAGGGTCAGGATAGCTTTGGGAAAGACTGTAGCGGTAATTGCTGAGGCGCCCCCCCAAAATGACAGCCAGCTTGTCGCTGGGTTTCAGGCGTAGCGCCGAATACCCACCGTACTGTTTGACGGTCAGATCATAGTCAAACAGCTTTTCTCCAGTCGTATTGGGTAAGGCCGGGTTGTTGTTCCAGTTGTGGAGATTGATGGAGGTGCCTTCGATATCGTCGTCCATGGTGTCATGGCGATTCTTGTAGCGCGACGAATTAAAGCCGACGATCAGTTCGTGGTCCTGTCCAAATAGTTGAAAAGGGCCTTTTGCGTGAATATCAAAACTGGTTTGATACTGTGTGGCATCTGAAACACCTCCGTAAAGCTGCACGCCGTCGCCCGTGTCACGGTTGGGATAGCCCCAGGAAGCATCCGCACTTTTCCCGCTTCGACGGGCCTTCAGGTAATTCAGGGACATGGCCAGTGACCAGTCTGCCCCCAGTTGCTGGTCCAGTTTCACAAAGGTGTTGTGAGACTCCAGTGTATTGGTGTTCCAGCGAGCCCCTGCATTGGTGGAAACATCAAAATCGGTTTGTTCGCCGGTGTCGTAGAACAAAGGAAAGCCGGAGCCAGAGGAGCCGCGCGGATCATTTTTTTGATAACCCATCCCCAAGGTGACAAGCGTGGTGTCCGTAATGTCGGCCTCAAGTATGCCGTAGACCACATCTTTTTTTGTTGTGAAGTAGTCCATATAGCTGTTGCCTTCCTGATGGGCTCCAACCAAACGGCCACGCAGGCTGCCGTTCTCGTTAATCGGGCCGCCAAGGTCCACTTGAGCCCGCATCTGATCCCATGAGCCGTAGCTCACTTCGGCATGGCCCTGAAAATCGGCTGTCGGACGTTTACGGACCATATTGACGACGCCAGATGGGTCGCCTGCACCAGCCAGCAAACCAGAGGCACCACGCAGCACTTCCACCCGGTCATAAATCGCCATATCTGCCAGCCCCTGGGGAATGTTCTGGCTGACGATATCGGACAGCGTGGACAGGCCGTCCAGCTGATAGTTGTCGATGGCATAGCCACGCGAGTAGATGGTGTAGCGGTCGCTGCCTATGTGCTGGATGGAAATACCGGGCGCTTGTTGCAGCACGCTGCCGATGTTGTCCAGTGACTGGTCCTCAATGCGCTGGCGCGTCATGACACTGATAGTTTGTGGTGTTTCGCGTAGCGTCATGTTCAGCTTGGTGGCCGTGGTGGTCGCGCCGTGGCTGGCGTAGGTCTGGCTGCCTTCCGTCACGGGCAGGCGACGGCCCACGACGCGCACCGGGTCCAGCATGGTGGCGTCCGTATTGGGGCGCGACAGGGTGATGGTGTTGTTCTCGCGCCGGTATTCCAGGCCAGAGCCTTGCAGCAGGCTGCGCAGCGCGTCTTCCGGGCGCATGCGGCCCTGAATCGGTGTCGTGCTCAGACCTTGTACTAGCGAGGGAGAGAAAAACACCTGCAGCTGGGTCTGTTCGGCCAGTTTCAGCAGCGCTTCAGACAAGGGCTGGGCCGGAATGTGAATAGGGACAGGATTGTCTTGGGCCAGGGCAGGGGTGCTGGCACTGGCCAGCATCAAAGCGAGCAGGACGGGGCGCAGGCGGGGTAGGAAAGCGGTTCGGTTCACGGTGCAGATTCAGGGTAGGGGCGGGCAGGGCGACGCCCGGATTCAGAGATGTTCGTCAAACGCGATGTTGAGGAACGCTGAATCTAAATACGAGTCAGTCTTACTAAACCCCTCAGCTTGAATCGATTTATTTGAAACTAATTGTAATTACGAGACGCTGCTCAGCAGGACACTGCCATCGTCTTGTGTCTTGGCCTGCAGTGGCAGGATCTGTTGCAGGGCTTGAAGCACCGCACTTTGTTCGTCCAGCAGGAAGGACGCGGTGACACGCTGCTGGCCGATTCTGCCGTCAGCGATGCGGATGGGATGCTCGCGATAGCGGTTGATTTCAGCAACGACCTCGGACAAGGACAGGTCCCGCACAATCAGGCGTCCTTGCCGCCAGGCGGTGGCAGCGGCCACATCAACCTCGGGCTGAATACTGAGCCCATCCTGAACGGAAACGGTGGCGCCAGAGCCAGCGGCCAGATACCGGGTCTGGCGGTTCCACCAGTGGCCGCTGGACACTTCCACACTACCGCTTTCGACCAGCACTTTGACTTGCTCGGCATCACGGCGAACCGTAAAGCTGGTGCCGGTAACGCGCACCACCGTATTGCCTGCTTTGACGATAAAAGGGCGCTGCGGGCTGGAGGCTACCGCGCACATCACTTCGCCCTGAATCAGGTCCAGATGACGGCTGTCTTCATAAAACCGCAGCTCGGCTTGGGTGGCGGTATTTAGCTCCAGGCTGGAGCCGTCCGGCAGAGGAACCCAGCGGCGCTCGCCCACACGTGTTTGCAGGCTAGTGGCGTAAACAGCCTGGGGGCTGAGTAGTAAGCCTGCCACACCGGCAGAGCCCGCGACAGCGACCAGGGCGCCGGTATTACGGATCAGTTTGCGGCGGCGCAGATCGGGCCGCTGGGGCACTTTGCCGCCATACAGCAGCTTGACCAAATCTTTGTTCAGCGTGCTGGCCAGGGAGCTTAACTGCTCCACCGCCATAAATTCGCGCTCATTTTCCGGGTCAGCCTGCAACCACTCCTCCAGCGCTTGCTCGTCAGCCGGGCTGAAGCGGCCCGAATGCAGGCGGGCCGACCATTGGGCGGCGGCCTCGGCAGGGGAGGTGGCATCACTGGGGTAGAAAGGGGATTCAGAACTCATCGCGCAGGCGCTCGCGGATAAACTGGCTGGCCAGCGCAATATAACGCTCCACGCTGGCAATGGACAGTTTCAGATGACGGGCAATTTCAGGCTGGGTCCAGCCTTCGATGCGATTCAAGACAAAAGCCCTTCGGTGATTCAAAGGCAAGGCTTCCAGGGCCGCAACCAGGGCGTGGCGCACTTGCTCCGCACTGGCATGGGCATCGGCACCGTCGGTGATGGGGTGAGCGTCTTCATGCAGCTCGTCCCAGGCCAGGTGCTGGAAGCGGCTGTTGCGACGCCACAGATCAATGGCCCGATGGCGCGCGGACTTGTACAGAAAGTTGCGGGCATGGGCCGCTGTCAGTGTTTTCTGATCTTTTCGAAGCAGGGCCTCTACCGCATCATGGGCGACATCTTCCGCGTCCGCGGCACCGCCAAAGCGGCGCAGGCAGGACTGCATGAACTCGCCATAATAGGCCAGCCAGCTTTTGCGGGAGAGGTCCGAATTGGACATGGGGGCAGGGAGCTTGAATGACAAAAAGCAAATTATTGCAAATAGTTCTCATTAACTCAATGGCGCTTTATTCAGGCCCTATCGGGGCGTGAGGCCAGCTTGCAACGTCGATCCGGAACTTGCACCGAAAAATCGTCATGTCCGGCGAAAAGCTTTGTTGTTTCATACAAGATCGTTATACTTGCGAACTATCAGGGGGAGTAGCTTACTTTCCGGCGCATCGTCATCACGGCAATCTGTGTTTTTTGCACATGTTCCCGGTGCCCGGGCAACCTTAGGGTTGCAAGCAAGACCTTGCCATTAAAGGGCAAGGTGTATCCTCTAAAAACGATATGGCCTGCGTCCTTAATGGATCAGGCCATTTTTGTTTTGTACACGAGTCGTCATTTTCTCGTTGTACAGTCATGCAAGATGGTCGTCAGCTTTCAATCAAACAATATGAAAAGGCGGTCTTACACATGATGGAGTTTTTGCAAACAATGAGTTGGGCGGCAGTATTTCAGATCATCCTGATCGATATATTGCTGGGGGGCGATAACGCCGTGGTTATCGCATTGGCTTGCCGTAACTTGCCTGCCAAACAACGTGTCAAAGGTATTTTGTGGGGTACGGCCGGCGCCATTGGCCTGCGCGTCGTCCTGATTGCCTTTGCTCTGACCTTGCTGGCCGTGCCTTACCTGAAAGTGGTCGGTGCCCTGTTGCTGGTCTGGATTGGTGTGAAACTGCTGATCCCTGAAGATGATGGCCACGGTAATGTGGAAGGCAGTGCCACCCTGTGGAAAGCCGTTAAAACCATCATCATTGCCGACTTTGTGATGAGCTTGGACAACGTGATCGCCATTGCCGGCGCGGCTCAAACCGCCGATCCGGATCATCAGATCGGTCTGGTTGTCTTTGGTCTGGTCGTAAGTGTGCCTATCATTATCTGGGGCAGCACCCTGGTTCTGAAGCTGATCGATCGCTTCCCTATCGTGGTGACCTTCGGCGCCGCGCTGCTGGGCTGGATTGCCGGTGGCATGATCGTGACCGACGTGAAGTTCATCGAGTTCTTTGGTGAAGCCTCCACCAGCACCAAGCTGATTGCTGAAGTGGTGGGTGCCTTGCTGATCGTTGCCCTGGGTCATGGCATTGCCGCGGCCAAGCGCAAGAAAGCTGCCCAGGCCTGAAATTGAAACAGCAGGTGTAGAACCGGCGCCGGGGGCTTCGCTTCCGGCATGGTTCTGGGTTAAGCTCAAACGATTTTCTAAAAAAAGGAGTACACCATGGCACAAGCCTCCGCACGCCACATTCTGGTCAGCACCGAAGAGAAAGCGAACGAACTGAAAGCCGCTATCGAAGGTGGTTCTGACTTTGCTCAGGTGGCCAAGGAAAATTCCAGCTGCCCATCGGCCCGCATGGGCGGTGAGCTGGGAACATTTGGCCGTGGCCAAATGGTGCCCGAGTTCGATCAGGTTGTGTTCAGCGCCCCCGTTGGTGTTGTGCAAGGCCCCGTCAAGACTCAGTTCGGCTACCACCTGGTAGAAGTGACTGCACGTCAGGACTGATACGATCAGGCCAATAAAAAACCCGCTACGGCGGGTTTTTTTGCGCATGCTGATCTGGTGACTGGTGGTTGGGTGTAGGGCCGGGCGGTGGCTGCTTACAGAAACTACAGCTTTGATTATCAGGGCTTATACATAAAAAGCCTGGACATTTTCCTGCAAGCTGCGCAGTATGCCAGCCATACCGGCTAACGGCCTTGTCGCCGTATTGTTCGCTTACCGTGAGCGAACCAGCCCATTCTTATAAAGAAATCCGATGAAACGCACCGATATGGAAAAACTCAGCGCCGTCAAACTGCTGAGCAATGTAAAAAAAGCGGGTACGCCACAACGCTTTGCAGGTGACTCCGCCGTGGCTGATCGGCGCGAACAACGTCGTCTGGATCAGGCTGCTGGCCTGGTGTCCTTTCCCGTCAAGCTGACCCAGCCCGTTATTGATGCCGTGCGCGCTCGTGCTACCGAGCAAGGCGTCTCGACCCATGAGGTCATTGATCGCCTGTTGGCTCAAGCTCTGGGCCTGTAACCCATGCAGATTTGGGTCGATGCGGACGCTTGTCCCGTAGTCATCAAAGAAATTCTGTACCGCGCCGGGCAGCGCTGGAGTCGCCATGTGATCCTGGTGGCGAATCAGATGCTGCGCACCCCGCCATCGCCCTGGTTGAGGGCGGTGCAGGTGGCGCGGGGCTTTGACGTGGCGGATGACTACATCGTCCAGCACGCCAGCGTGGGAGATCTGGTGATTACTGCCGATATCCCTTTGGCTGCCCAGGTGCTGGAGCGTAAAGCCCTGGTCCTGACCCCCAGGGGTGAACGCCTGGATGCCAACAGCATAGGCGAGCGCTTGGCCATGCGCGACATGATGGAAGAACTGCGCAGCACTGGTGTGGATATCGGAGGTCCGGCCCCCTTCAGCCAGGCCGACCGGCGTGAGTTTGCCAACGCACTGGACCGCCTGATGATGAGCCTGCAAACGGCTGCGAGATCGTAAACAGACTTGCCATCCCCCTGGTGCTTGTGTGAGTCTGTCGCTGGATTGAAATTTTTAGAGTGAAGTACGTAATGACAGACTCAAAACGCCCCCTGATGAATTTGACTGGCCTGAACGAGGCCGTCGCCCAGTTCGCCCGCGAGCGTGAGTGGGACCAGTTTCATAGCCCCAAAAATCTGGCCATGGCCCTGACCAACGAAGTGGGTGAGCTGATCGAAATCTTCCAATGGCTGACAGAAGACCAGTCCCGCGAAGCAGGCAAAGACCCGAAAACCGCCGAAGCCGTGCGTGATGAACTGGCCGATGTGCAAATCTACCTGAGCCGTCTGGCCTTCGTTCTGGGTGTGGATATGAATGAGGCTGTTACCAACAAGCTGGTGAAAAACGCCCGGAAATACCCCGCTGACAAAGTGCGGGGGACGAACAAGAAATATACGGAGTTGTAAAAGGGGCTAGGGATTACAGCTCCCCCAGCATTTCCTCTATAAACCGTTCCATCCGCGCGTGTCGCTCACGCGCGATTGCTTGCCCCCGTTCAGTCTGAAAACCCTCGGCCAATTTGAATAATTTGGCCGGGAAGTGATCCAGCGCGTAGCGCTTGTCATCCAGAGGACGACTCTCTGCTTTTGGATCTTCCAGCTCATACAAGCTGGAGCCCATTCGCCCCGCTGTATAGAAGCAGCGAGCTATCCCTAAAGCGCCAATGGCATCCAGCCGGTCTGCGTCTTGCAAGATGCGGGCCTCCAGACTGACGGGCGGGATGTTTGCTGAAAAGCTGTGGCTTTGAATTGCTTGGCCCACGGCTTCACAGTCCTGCTCGGACCATCCCAGCCTGGTCAGAATGTGTCGTGCCTGCTCCGCCGACAGGGTGGAAGCACGAGAGCGCAATGGCGAATTCTTCTCTACCGCCACGCAGTCGTGCAGCACCGTTGCTGCCAGCAAAATCCGCAGATTCCCACCTTCTTTTTCCTGAATCGCACAGACGTTCTTCCAGACGCGCTGCAAGTGCGATTGGTCGTGGGAGCCGTCGTTGTGACTGGTGCTGCTATGGGGCAGGAGTTGGGCGGCAAGCTTTTCAAAGGGGTGGAACAGGCTGGACATGGCTATGGTTTGCTGTAACGGGTGCCACAGCATAACGCGAAGCAGCAGGGGCAGGACAGGCTCAAGAAAAAGGGCTGCCAGTGGCAGCCCTGAAGGTGAATTGCAGTTTTTAAAGTTAGAAGTTGCTCAGCCCCAGATCACTGACCGAGTCGGCCCAATAGTTCAACTGCTGATCCACATAGACCGTGAACTCGGCTGGGCTGTTGGTGACCAGGGTCGCGCCGTTCCCTTCCCAGATTTCCTTGATCTTGTCGGTATTCAAGGCACGGTGAATGCTGTCTGCCACGCTTTGCACGGTGGCATCCGGTACATCTCCTTGCATGAAAATCCCGTACCAGGTCTGGGCACTGATCTCATCCATGTCCAGTTCTTTCAGCGTGGGAACATCCGGCAAGGCAGGAGCGCGTTCCGGACTGGATACGGCCAGGGCGCGCAGGCGACCATTGCGTATCTGCGCTACGGCCGACGGCATGGTCTCGAACATGAAGTCCACTTGATCGCCACTGATCAGCGCCATCACAGCCGGGCCGCTGCCTTTGTAGTGCACGGCGGTCATGGTGGTGCCGGATTTCTTTTCCAGCTTGCCGGCCATCAGATGGAGCATGGTGGCGACGCCACTGGTGCCATAGTTCACGCCAGCCCCTTGCTTGGCGGCGGCCAGCAGGTCCTCCACGCTGTGATAGGGCGAATTGGCGTTCACCACCAGCACATTGGGCATGGCAGCAATCAGGGTGACGGCTTTCAGGTCTTTGCGGGTGTCGTAGGGGAAGTTCTTCAATACGGCAGGCGCAATCATGTGATGCACGGCACCAAACAAGAGCTGATTGTCGGCGGGGCTGGAGTTGGCCACCATGCTGGCACCCAGCACGCCGCCTACCCCTCCTTTATTTTCTACAACAACGGTTTGACCTATTTCACTGCCCAGAGCTTCGGCCAGAGGACGAGCCAGGGTGTCGCCCGAACCACCCGCGGCAGAAGGGACGATCAGCCGCACCGGGCGTTCGGCCCAGGCGGGGGGAGCTGCCCAGCTTTGGGGCGCGGCAGCAAAGATAAAACTGAGGGCAAGTACAACACGGGACCAGGGTTTCATGTTTTTTTACCTCCTCGGTAGTCGTCGGTTTCAGCCTTTGCCGGAGCCCAGGCTGCCGGGGTTGCTGCGCAGCTTGTCGATTTGATCTTGTCGTGGTGTCAGCCCCAGGCCGGGGGCGTCGGGCATGCGCAGCCAGCCTTGTTCGGGCTGGGGCAGGCCGGTATAGATCTCGGCCATCATGGCGCTGGCGGCCAGGTGCCATTCCACATCGCCTCCATTGAGCAATCCGCAGTGCAGGTGACCGTTGTGGGAGGGGAACGCCCCGCCATTGGCGACGGACGCGTTAAAGCTTTCCGCCAGAGCGAAGATCTTGCGGGACTGGGTGAAACCTCCAGAAATCAGCACGTTGGGCTGCAGAATGTCGACAGCCTGCTGCATCAACAGATCCCGAAAGCGGTAGGACTGGCCTTCGTTTTGACCAGCGGCAATGGTGATCCCAGTGCTTTGACGCAATTCGCGCAAGCGGCCCGTGTCGTTCTGGGTAATGGGTTCTTCAAAAAAGCCGACGTCCAGATCACGGGCGTGGCGGGCGATGGCTTTGGCGTGCACATAGTCCAGGCTGCAATTGCCGTCGATGTACAGCGGAATGTCGGCGGGAATGGCCTCGCGTACCAGGCTCATGCGGCGCATGTCCTGGCGGATCAGGTCGGCCAGCGGGCGCGGTTCGTCGCGACGTTGCAGACCGTGATGGCCTACCACCATCTTCAGGCCCTTGAAGCCTTGATCCACGCAGTCGCGTGCCACCTTGACCAACTCTTCTTCGCCCAGAAAGGCGAAGCCGAAGGTTGCGTAGGCAGGGACTTTTTCACGAGCGCCCCCCAGCAGTTTCCATACCGGCAGACCCAGGGCTTTGCCCTTGATGTCCCATAGGGCGATGTCCAGGGCGGAGATGGCATGCATGGCATAGCCGGTCTGGCCACGAGGGCATACGTTCCAGTACATGCGATCCCACAGGCGCTCGGTGTTCAAGGGGTCTTGCCCGATCAGGTCGCTGGCCAGAATATCGTTGATCGTGCTGGCAACGGGGTGCTCTTCGGTAATGGCGCTAAGTCCATAGCCGGTGATGCCTTCATCGGTCTCGATTTCCACATGGCAGATAGCCAGGTTGGTGGGTTTCTGGATGCCCGCGCTATCGAACTTGAAAGGCACGTTCAAGGGAATGGCGCGTACTGCTGTGATCTTCATTTTCCTGTCTCCTTGCATTTTTTTGAATGCGTTTGCATGTAATTGTTTTAGGTTTATAGCGGTTTGTTGCAAGCGCGATCAATGGTGTAAACCCTTGATTTTATTGATATATAAAAGCACAATCTGATATATCAAAAAGGGTTTGCAGCGTTGTTTTTAAGGTTTTTAGTTGAAGGTTTTCTGCATCGGCAGATGCTTTAGCGGACGGGAGTGCAGACGTTTTGTGGGGTGCTCAAAAGCAGTGCAGGCGCTTGCGGCATAAGCAGGTAGACCGGCGGGGAAGAGGCAAGCAGGAGCGGGTTGTTAGTCCCTGTGCAGATCGCCGTGAAACGCTGGCGATAGACTCATCGAAAGAACGAAGCATAAAAAAAGCCCTGCCAGGCAGGGCAGCTTGGCAGGGCTTTTTCTATGTCGCGAAGTACGAGCAGGGAGCGGTCTATTTCCCCCGCAGCAACTGCATCTGACGACGATCTTTCTTGGTCGGACGTCCAGCATCAAAGTCCAGTGCAGGTTCAGGTGCCAGACGGCGTTGTTCGGCGGCCTGCGCGCGTCGTGTGCTGCTTTCTTCCGTCTCTTGATACAGCTGGCGAGCAACCGGCGCGGGACCACGTACGCCGCTTAAGGCGGTGACGTGAACCTCCATGGCAGGAGTCTCCTTGCGCAAGGTAATCACATCACCGATTGAGACTTCGCGGGCAGGCTTGGTGCTTTGCTGATTCAGCAAAACCCGCCCTTTGGTGATCTCCTCGGAAGCCAGGCTGCGTGTCTTGTAAAAGCGCGCTGCCCAGAGCCATTTATCCAGTCGTAATTTGTCCATGCGCTATTGTAAATCCAGTCTGCAAAAGCTGGGCTTAATGCAGTTCCACCGCAGCGGCAGGAGCAGCCTGTACACGAGGCAAACGCAGACGCAGCAGCAGAACCAGACTGAAGACGGCCAGCAATCCGGCCCAGAACATGACGCGGTGAAAGCCGTCTGCCCAGGCGTGCTGGATGGCTTGCATCCAGAACAAGGAATCTGCTGAGGCAGGCAGATTCACCTGACCGGAGCTGATAATTTGTTGTGCCTGTTCCAGCATGGGATTGACCGGATCAAGACGACTGGACAAGGAGCTGACTGCTCCTTGGCTCATCAAGGAAGCCAGCAGGGCAACGCCCAAGGTCATTCCGGTTTGGCGGATTGCATTGGTGGTGGCTGATGCCATGCCGGAACGCTCACGCGGTACCAGATTCATGACCAAGGTACTGCACGCCGGCACCGACAAACCCATGCCAATGCCTAGTACGGCCAAGGCGAAACCAGCCATCCAGTAGGAAGCGCCGGGTTGCAGCAACATCATCAACCAGGAACCGGCTGCCATCAGGCCAAAGCCCACAGTCAGGATCAGCTTCAATCCAAAGCGCTGGCTCAAGGCACCGAAACGGGAGGCCAGCACAGCCATGCCAATGAACTGGGGAGCCAGCCCCCAGCCGGTTTGGGTGGCACTCCAGCCCAGGGCGTTCTGGAAGAACAGGGACAGGAAAAACACATTGCTATAGGCGGCAAAGCCCAGCACAAAGGAGGCGATATTGGCAGTGCTGAAGCGGTAGTCCCGAAACAGACTCAGAGGCAGCAAGGGGCGGGCGACACGGGTTTGGGCATAGATAAACGCCACGAAGGTGAGCGCGGCCACGCCCAGGGAACGAATCGTCTCGGTAGCGTGCCAGCCTTGCTCACCCGCGCAGATCAGGCCATAGGTCAGGGAGCCAAGCCAGATAACGCTAAGCAACTGGCCGACAGGGTCGAAAGCTGCGTGTTCGGGATTGGCCGACTCCTGAATACCCCACATGCCCAAGCCCAGGGTCAGCAGGCCCAGTGGCAGATTCAGGCTGAAGATCGAAGGCCAGTCGGCTACATCGACCAGCACACCGCCCAGAATCGGGCCCAGTACCAAAGCCAGGGCGCTGAAGGAAGACCAGCCGCCAATGACGCGGGCACGCTGGGCCGGGTCTGGGAAGGCGTGGGTCAGGATCGACAGGGCTCCAGGAATAAGTAAAGCCCCGGCCATGCCTTGCACGACACGACCCCAGAGCAGGGCGCTTAGTGAACCGGCCAAGGCGCACATCATGGAGCCGACGGTGAAGGCCAGCACGCCCAGCAACCAGCTCTTCTTGCGTCCGTAGCGATCCCCCAGTAGCCCGGCAGACAACATGAAGGCGGATAGGCACAGCGCATAGGAATCCACGATCCATTGCAGCCCGGCCATATCGGTTTGCAAGGCTTGTTGCATGCGTGGCAAGGCAAGATTCACGATGCTGATGTCCAGGGTGACCATGAAAGTCCCCAGGTAAATGGCGATGGTTAGAGCAAGTCGGCGAGTCATGATATTTGATAAATGAGAATTATTATCGACGACTATAAAATATTGACTGACTGTCAGTCAATGAAAAATAAACAGGCTGGCTAAAATAGCGCGGTGACACCCGACGAGGCACTTTGTCGGGGTTTTTCTGATACTTTGACATCCATGACCGCTGCCAAAACACCTCGTACCCAACCCTCTGAAGTTCGTCGCCGAGACTTATTGGAGGCGGCTGCCACCTTGTTTTTGCAACAAGGGTTTGATGCCACGCCGGTGGATGAAATTGTGTCGCGGGCGGGCATGTCCAAGGGCTTGTTCTATCACTACTTCAGCTCCAAGCAAGAGATTCTGGCTGCCCTGCGCGAGCAGTTCATCCAGCAGTTTCATGACCGGGTGCAGGGGGCGCTGGAGCAGGCGCCGGAAGATGATTGGGTGCAGCGTCTGGCTTGCTGGATTCGCGCTTCGGTTCAGGCCTATAGGGACACGCTGGAGATGCATGATCTGGTGTTTTCAGACCATATGCGCAGCAACTACCAGGGCGAACGCAATACGGTAACCGAGCCCTTGCACAGGATCCTGAACGAAGGGCAGCAAGCGGGGGCCTGGTCTGTGGCCGACGTGGATTTGACCGCCTGGGTGATCTACCAGGGCATGCATGGCGCGGTCGACAATATGGGGTTGGAAACTGCAGAGCAGTGGGCCGTCATGGAGAACAATCTGGTGACTCTTTTTGTGTCTATGCTCGGGGCGACGCCGCCTCACCAAAATATGTAGGCTGTTCTAGCCGCACTGGATTGCTGCACTCAGCATACGCAGAACTGGCCTTGTTCTGATTTCTAAACAAGGCCAGTTGCTGGATGAGCAAAGGCTTAGCGGAACTGGAAGTGTTCCTTGTGCAAGGTCCAGGATTTTGCAGGCAGTGTTTGCTTGAGCTCACGTCGCAACTGTCGGCCCATTGCAGCCGGTCCACAGAACCAGATATGCAGAGGTTTGTCGGCATGGTAATGCTGCAGCACCTCTTTGGGCGTCCAGCGACGGCCATCGGCATAAATTTCCAGATTCACGTCCGGGTGCTCTTTGGCAGCCTTGCTCAAGGCCTGAGCCAATGGGTCAGTGCTGTGCTGACAGGCATATTGCAGATAGGCGTAGGGAGCGTGACCGTCCTGATGTTCCTGGCTTAACCAGGATAGAAATGGCGTGGCCCCGACACCCGCACCCACCCAGATATAAATGCCCTTGTCATCGCGGTCCGGCTGAGTGAAGCGTCCATAAGGGCCGTCCAGCTCAATGTTCTGGCCAACATGCAAACGCTCGGGCAGGCTGCGGGTCCAGTCGCCCAACTGCTTGATATGAAAGCGCACAATCTGGTTGTCTTGATCCGCATCGGACAAGGTAAAGGGGTGGGACTCGGATTCACCCTTCAAACGCAAAAAAGCAAACTGCCCAGCCTGGTGACCTGGCCAGGATTGGTCCATGCGGCATTGCACCTCCAGCACATCACCTTGTGACGTACAGGAGATCACAGTGCCCGTATGCGGGTAGGCCGAACTCAAGTTGCGTAGCAGCTGGATGCCGGCTGCTGCTGTCCCGATCACCATGGTGATGGCCAGTGCCCAGCCGCCTATACCGCTCCAGTAAGCAGGGGGCGTCAGTACCACGCCATGGAAGATCAGGATCAAATAGGCCACTGGCATCAGGCGATGCAGGCTGTACCACTTTTTATAGGAAATCGTGCGGTGCGCCAGGGTAATGATCAGCATCAGAATCAGCGCGTAAAACGTCCATTCACCCAGTGATTTTGCATAGGGCTTGAACAGGCTGACCCATTCAGGAACCGGGGTTTTGGCCAGACGGCCGCCCGTGCCGATCGCTGCCGAGATCAGACCTTTGGATTCCTTGCTGAGCCAATGGGCCAGACTGAGCAAAATGGCGATGATACCCAGCCATTTATGCAGCCTGTAGGCTTTGTCCATGCCGCCTAACCAGGGTTCCAGACGGCGGGGACGCAGGGCCAGAATCATGATGGCCGTCATGGTGCCCAGTGCCAGAATCCCGGTTAACAGCATGCCTTCTTGTCGGACCACCCACAGCATATCGCCCGGTGGCGAGGGGGCCAGCCACAGGGCTTCAACAGCCCAGATCAGAAAGAAAGTGGAGAGCAGCAGTAAGAGAGGGCGACGCATGGTCTTTTCCGGATTGTTTGAAAGAGCCGGGTGCTGCGTAGTCGCGATGTGATGAACGTACCGACGCAGCGCACCGGGAACACCTTATTGATGTTAGTACGCTGCCAAGCCGTTTGCGGAGCCAATATTCAAGAGTGTTTTGAGAAAACTCAAAGCACTCCTAAATATTTGTTATTTAAAGCATTTGTTAATGATTCTGGTTGCTGTTTACTCTATTTCAGCTTGTTGCAGAGTAGTTCCTTTGATTGCTTTTCAGGCCCATCAAGCCGGGCAGATAAGCGATGCCAGATCCAGCAAAGCCGCGTCCTGGTGAGGCTGTCCGATCAGTTGCAAACCCAAGGGCAGTGGGCTGTTTTGACCGGGCGCGGGCAGGCTCAAGGTAGGCCAGCCCAACAAGGACCAAGGACGATTCAGTATTGAAGAGCCCGTGCTATCCAGTCCATAGGGAGCCGGGCCGGGAGCCGCTGGAGTTAGCAATGCGTCGAAATGACCATAACGATCCTGCCATTCTGTTTGCAATTGGCGACGGCGCGCCTGCCAGGCGTGGTAATCCGCTGCAGGCAATTCCAGGCCTTGTTTGATGGCTTGCACGGTAATGGGGCGCAAGGCATCCGGGCTGGCTTGCCAGACGGGTAGCAGGCTGCGGGCCATTTCATAAGCCATGATCTGGCCTTGCAGGATCAGCAGCTCTTTCAGTTGTGGGTCCGCAGGCAGACGCTCCAGGTGGGCGCCTTGTTGCTCCAGATGCTCACAGCCTTGTTCCAACGCGGCCAGTGCTGCGGGTGTGATCGGGCCCAGATCTTTGCCATCCAGCACGCCAATTCGCGGCGCGGTGGGGACTTGACTATCAGGTAAGCCTTGCAGGACAGTGGCCACGCGGCGCAGCACGGACAAGTCCCGGCTGAAGTAGCCGATTGTGTCCAGGCTGTCGCACAACAGGAAAAGACCGCTGCGATGCACCGCGCCAAAGCTGGGTTTGAAACCCAGAATGCCGGTAAACGCAGCGGGGCGCATCATGGAGCCTCCCGTTTGGGTGCCCAATGCAAAATCAACCATGCCAGCTGCTACGGCCGCTGCCGAACCACTGGAAGAACCGCCGGGCGTGTGCTCCAGGTTCAGTGGATTACGGGTGGGACCGGGGGCTGCGTAGGCAAATTCGGCGGTGACGGTTTTGCCCAGGGCAATGGCACCGGCCTGACGCAGCAGGGCGACACAGGCGGCGTCCCGCTCGGCCGGTAGCGCATTGGGGAAATGCGCGCCGTAGCACGTGGGCATGCCTTGAACATCCAGCACATCTTTCACACCAAAGCTCAAACCCGCCAAGGGGCCAGTGGGATTGGTGCTGATACAGGTGGCGGGATCAGCCAGCCAGGACCAGGCCTGGATAGCCTGGTCCTGCGTAGCGAGAGGGGAAGGGTTTGCAGTCATAAGCGAGAACCGGAACTACTGAATCGAGATGTTCTGTGCCTTGATCAGCGTGGTCCAGCGTTTGGTTTCTTCTTTCACAAAAGCGGTAAATTCTTCAGGTGTGCCACCTACAACTTCCGCGCCTTGGGATTCCACAATCTGACGGTAGTCGGGGTCTTTCAGGGCGTCGTTGACAGCCTTGTTCAGTTTTTCCAGTACATCAGCAGGCAAGCCGGCGGGGGCAATCACGCCAAACCAGTTCGATGCCACCAGATCCACGCCTTGTTCTTTGAAGGTGGGGGTGTCAGGCATGGCTTTCAGACGCTCTTCCGAGGTCACGCCCAGTACGCGCAGGCGTGGGTTGTCGATTTGCATGTGGGGCAGGAATAGGCTGGCCAATTCCAGATAGAAGGAGATGTTGCCGGCCAGCAGGTCGTTCGATGCAGGAGCGCCACCACGGTAAGGCACGTGTACGGCGTCAAAGCCGGAGGTGGCCTTGAACTGTTCAGTCAGCAAGTGCGAGGCACCGCCAGCGCCAGTCGAGGCGTAGTCGAGTTTTTCGGGGTTCTTCTTGCCATCGGCGACCAGGTCAGCCAGAGACTGGTAGGGCGAGTTGCTGTTCACACCCAGTGCCATGGCACCGCGTTCGATCAGGGCGATAGGCTGCAAATCCTGTTCAGGATCAAAAGGCAGGTTACTGCCGTACAGCGCCTTGTTCACCGACATGGGGCCAAAGTTGCCCAGGCCGATGGTGTAGCCGTTGGGCTTGGCGCGCGCAATCATGCTGGTGCCGATATTACCGCTGGCACCGGGCTTGTTTTCCACCACGATTGTCACGCCCAGGCTGTCGCTCATTTTTTGAGCCAGCATGCGCGAGCGGGTATCCGAGCTGCCACCTGCAGCGTAGGGCACCACAAACGTAATGGGCTGTGAAGGGTAAGCCGCGTCGGCCATGGCCGAACCGGAACCCAACAAAGTCAGTGTGAGCAGGCCACTCAGTAAAGGGGCGCGATGCTTGAATACCGTCATGTCTATCTCCTGCGTTGGGCCAATATTCGCAGTGACGTGCAGTATGGCCCTGTTTTTGATAAGTGTCAGGACGGATGGTAGTAAGAGCTAATTATGTTGTCTAATATTAAAAATAATCGTTATTGATCTTTTTCCTAACCTAATTGGCGGGCATATGCTGGACTCCAAATTAAGCGAGATGTTCTTGGTGGTGGCTGAAGAGCTGCACTTTGGCCGAGCCGCCCAGCGTTTGTTCATGACCCAGCCGCCCTTGAGTCAGGCCATACGCAGGCTGGAAGAGCAGGTAGGGGCGACCTTGTTTATCCGCACCACACGCACGGTGCAATTGACGGCGGCGGGAGCGGAGTTGCAGCGCCGCCTGCGCTTGATCGGCAACGAACTGGAGCAGACCTTGCAAGCGGTACAGCAAGTGCATAGAGGCGAGACTGGCATGTTGCGCATAGCCCTGACCCCCAGCAGCGCCTATGCGGGGGTATCCAAGCATTTGTATCGCTTTCGACAGGACTTCCCGCAGGTGGATATACAGATCTACGAGATGAACTCCAGCGATATGCCTGCGGCTCTTTATGAGCGCCGGGTGGATGTGGCCTTGATTCGGCCTTCCTTTGCCGTGCCCGATTTGAACCCGCAGCTGGTGGAGTCCGAACCCATGATGTTTGTCGTCAGGCGGGATGATCCACGTGCTCAGGAGCATAGTCAGGGGCTGACCTTGCACCAGGCTTTCTCTTACGAAATGGTGGCGTATTCGCGGCAACAGTCGCGTTACTTTCATCTCTTGCAGCAGCGCATGTTGCAGCGCTCAGGCTGCCTGCCGCGCTTTGCACAGGAAAGCATGGTGCCCACGGTGCTGGTCATGGTTGAAGCGGGCATTGCTCCAGCTATTGTTCCCGCTTCCCTGGCGCGCTTGCGCACCGATACCTTGGAGTATCTGCCTCTGCTGGATGCAGACGATATTGCGGCCGAGCTGATGAGTGCTTATGTCTCGGACAATACCAACCCGGCCTTGGTGAATTTTCTGGCGGTGCTGGAGCAGAATCGCTCAAGCTGATTGACGGGCGGCCAACCATTCCCGCATGGATTGACCCGTGCGCTGCCGAAACAGGCGGGACAGGGCAGAGGGGTTGGCGTAGCCCAGATCCAGAGCAATACGTTTGGCAGACTGGCCTTGTGCCAGCCGCTGGCAGGCCAGCGACAGGCGCCATTGGGCCAGATAGTCTGCCGGTGTGTCGCCCACCCAGTGCTTGAATTGCACGGCAAAGGCGCTGCGCGACATCCTGGCTTCCTGTGCCAGTGATTGCACGGTCCAGTCCCGACCGGGATCGGCCTGAATTGCCAGCAGCGCGCGTGCGACGGGCGGGTGCGACAAGCCTCGAAACAGGCCTACGGGAATCTCGCAACGATCCGGATGGTCAAACAGCCAGCGCAGCAATTGCAGCAGCACAATCTCGAACAGGCGGTCTGCCAGCAGACGATGGCCGCAGCGCACGGATTCCGTTTCTGCAAAGAGCAGGCCCAGTGCCTGTTCAAGGCCGGCCGCTTCTTCCAGCGGCACAATAATCAGATCGGGCAGGGAGCGGGCCAAGGGATGATGCTCACCCCCATCAAAATCCAGGGTGGCACAGGTGAAATCCGAGCCTTCATTGGGCAGATCGTAAAAAGCGTGCTCCAGCGGACGGGGGTAGAACAGCAGGCTGGGGCGGTCAATGGTCAGGACTTCCGGCACGGGATCGCGCGGATCGTGGCGCACGCTTAACTGGCCGCGTCGCAGAATGTGCAAGAAGGCCCGTCCGGGTTGGGCCGCAAAGCGGGTTACGCCACACAAAGAGCCGTTGTAGAACAAATGAGCCCGAACACGGAATTGTTCCAGCAGAAGGGAGAGGCGATCCAGGTTCATGAAAACATCCTCGTCTGGATGAAAAGGTAAGTTGTCGGGACTAATCTTATCCAATGATCTTGATCTTGGCGAGACACTATCCCTGCAAGCTTTTTCCGGCCACCCCGGCCCACTTCACCAGGAGATCATCATGTCGCGTCTTACATTGCCTGACCTTGCCCAAGCTCCCGCCGCCAGCCAGCCTGCTTTGCAGGAAATTCAAAAAGCCTTTGGTGGCAGCGTGCCTGCCATGTTCCGTATGGTGTCCAATTCGCCCGCCGCCTTGCGCAGCATGTGGGGCTCTTTCGGTGCCTTTGCTGGTGGCAAGCTGGGTGCGAAACTGGGCGAGCAATTGGCGGTTGCCATTGCCGACCGTAATCGTTGCGAATACTGCCTGGCTGCCCATAATGTGCTGGGTGCCAATGCTGGCCTAAGTCCGGAGACACTGGCTCAGGCCCAGCGTGGTCAGTCGGATGATCCACGTACCGCCGCCGCTTTGAAATTTGTGCTCAAGCTGGTGGATCAGCGTGGGCAAGTTTCGGCCGCCGATGTGCAAGCCGTGCGCGATGCCGGCTTTTCCGAAGGTGAGGTGGTGGAACTGGTCGGTGTGACTGCCTTGAACCTGTTCACCAACTACATCAACAATGCGCTGGAGGTTCCGGTGGATTTCAAGGCCGTTGAGCTGACTGCCTAAGCATCGATATGGAAGCCCGCTTGCTGATACGCAGGCGGGTTTTCTTGCGTCTGTTGTCTGTGTTTTATTTGGCTGCCAAGGGGCCGGAATTAATGGCTGTCAGCGGCTGGTTCACATCAAAAAAGCGCGCATCAATGCCGGTGATGCCAAAGCTGTTGAGCCGTTTGCTGTGCATCTCCAGATACGCCAGCGCGCTGGCTTGATCGCTGAATAGATACACGCCACCTGCTTTGGACTGTTCTTTATTCTCGGTCCAGATTTTCCAGATCAAGCCAGGTTCCAGGCAGATGGATTGCGCCAGTTCTTGCATGGCTTCGCTCATCTCTGAACCCCAAGGGCCGGGGTAAGGAAAATCAACATACAGCAGGGTGCTCATGATCGGCTCCATATCAAAATACGTGCCGAACATCATACCTTGATGTTTGAATTGTCCAGTACTGTCTCTTATTTGTCATGGGACGTTGAAAGGCCCGTGATTGGCTGGCCTCCCCCCTGAAGGGGGCGTATAGTTTTTCTTTTGCTATTTGCTGGTGGAAGCCCTCATGTCCTGGACCGCTTTGTTGTTGGTGGTGTGTGCTGCGTTCATTCATGCGGGTTGGAACTTGCTCTCTAAACGGGCGGCGATGGCAGGGGCGCATTTTGTATTCGCCTATTCCTTTTTTGCCATTCTGTTTTATTTCCCCATCACGCTGTGGGTGGTCTTTACGCAAGGCAATATGCCCTGGACCAGCGAGACCATTACCTGTTTGGTGCTTAGTGCCTTGCTGCACATGTGCTATAGCCTGAGTTTGCAAAAAGGCTATCAGGTTGCAGACCTGTCCGTGGTGTATCCCATTGCCCGTGGTACGGGCCCCATGCTCTCTTCCATTGGTGCTTTTATCCTGCTGGGCGAGCCTGTGCGTCCTTTGGGAGTGCTCGGCATCTTGTTGGTCGTGATGGGGATTTTGCTGATCGCCACGCAAGGTCGACTGCGCCGTTTTTTCAGCCCTGCAGCGCTGACGGGTGTGCGTTGGGGCATGCAGACCGGGATTCTGATTGCGGCCTATACCGTGGTCGATGCCTATGGCGTCAAGGTGCTGCTGATCTCGCCATTCCTGCTGGACTGGTTCAGCAATGTGTTGCGCCTGGGGATGCTGGCCCCTTTTATCGCCAAGCGGGGGCGGGCAGGCTTCGTCAAGTTCAAACCTTATTGGAAACTGGCGGCTGCAGTGGGTTTGTTATCGCCCATGTCCTACATCCTGGTCTTGCAGGCATTAAGCATGGGCGCACCCTTGTCCATGGTGGCGCCCGCCCGTGAAATGTCCATGATGGCCGGCACCATATTGGGTATGGTCGTCCTGCGCGAAAAGGCCAATGTCTGGAGTTTGCTCGGTTGCGCCATCATGATCAGTGGAGTCATTGCCCTGACATCCGGGCCGGCGGCCTGATCCGTCTCTTGAAATATGGTGGGTCGTCCCTATCTGTCTGCAATAGGGCGCGCTTTGGCGTGCGGCAATCAACCCATTTTTTTGCTTTTTCACCATGAGCCAGACTGACACTGCGAATACGTCCGAAACCTTGGGTTTTCAGGCTGAAGTCAAACAATTACTGCATTTGATGATTCACTCCTTGTACAGCAACAAGGAGATTTTCCTGCGTGAGCTGGTATCCAATGCGTCGGATGCCTGTGACAAACTGCGCTTTGAGGCTATCGACAATCCAGCTTTGCTGGAAGGCGACCCAGAAATGCGTATCCGCGTGGAGTTCGACAAGGACCAGCGCACGATCACCATTTCTGACAACGGCATTGGCATGTCGCGTGATGAAGCCATTGCCAACCTGGGCACCATCGCGCGCTCGGGCACCAAAGAGTTCTTCTCCCAACTGACGGGCGACAAGCAAAAAGACACCCAGCTGATTGGTCAGTTTGGCGTGGGCTTTTACTCCTCCTTTATCGTGGCCAATAAAGTGTCCGTGCTGACACGTCGTGCCGGTGGCGATCAGGAAGCCGTGCTGTGGGAGTCCGCCGGTGAAGGCGAGTTCACCATTGCCGCCGCTGAAAAAGCCGACCGCGGAACCACCATCACCTTGCACCTGCGTGAAGGCGAGGACGATTTCCTGGACGGCTGGCGACTGCGCAACGTGCTGCGTCGCTACTCCGATCACATCTCCTTGCCCGTGCAAATGCGCAAGGAAGAGTGGGACGAAGAAAAGCAGCAACAAGTAAAGCAGGACGAGTGGGAAAGCGTGAACCAGGCCAGCGCCTTGTGGACACGCTCCAAGTCGGAAATCACCGACGAGCAGTACCAGGAGTTCTACAAGCATATCGCTCACGATTACGAGAACCCTCTGGCCTGGACACACAACCGGGTCGAAGGTCGTAGCGAATACACCCAGCTCTTGTTCGTCCCCAAGCAGGCCCCGTTTGACTTGTGGGACCGCGATGCTCGCCGTGGCGTGAAGCTGTACGTGAAACGCGTATTCATCATGGACGACGCCGAGCAGCTGCTGCCTGCTTACCTGCGCTTTGTGCGCGGTGTGATCGATTCGGCCGACCTGCCGCTGAACGTTTCGCGTGAAATCCTGCAAGAAAGCCGTGATGTGCGTGCCATCCGTGAGGGTAGTGCCAAGCGCATCCTGTCCTTGCTGGAAGATCTGGCCGAGAACCAACCCGAGCAATATGCCGAGTTCTGGAACCAGTTCGGCCAGGTCCTGAAAGAAGGCACTGGCGAAGACATGGGCAATCAGGCCCGTATCGCTGCCTTGCTGCGCTTTGCGTCCACGAATCAGGAAGGTTCGGCGCAGGTCGTTTCCTTGAACGACTACATCGGTCGCATGAAAGAAGGTCAGGACAAGATCTACTACGTCACGGCTGACACTTTTGCCGCTGCATCTAACAGCCCGCATCTGGAAGTATTCCGCAAGAAAGGCATCGAAGTGCTGTTGATGTCCGACCGTGTGGACGAGTGGATGTTGTCTTACTTGCGCGAATTTGAAGGCAAGCAACTGGTATCCGTGGCCAAGGGTGGCCTGGACCTGGATTCGCTGGCGGACGAGGAAGAAAAGAAACATCAGGCAGAAGTGGCTGAAACCTTCAAACCTCTGGTCGAGCGCCTGCAAACCACACTGGGCGAGAAGGTCAAGGAAGTGCGCATTACTGCCCGTCTGGTCGATTCCCCAGCTTGCGTGGTGGTCGATGCCAACGAACTGAGCCCGCACCTGCTGCGTATGCTGCAAGCCGCTGGCCAGGAAGCTCCCGAGGTCAAGCCGATTCTGGAAATCAACCCGGAGCACGCCTTGATCGCCAAAGTCCAGGCCGCTGACGACGAGGCTTTTGGTGAGTGGGCACAGTTGCTGCTGGAACAAGCCATGCTGGCCGAAGGTGCCGCATTGCAAGATCCCGCCAGTTTTGTGAAGCGCGTGAACCGCTTGCTGTTGAATCTGTAAACCTGAATCTTGCTGGCTCTGCGTCAAGCAGGGCTAGATACTAATCAGGTAAAGCCCTGATCGTCTTACGATGATCGGGGCTTTTTGCATCTGTATCTATGAGTGGGCTTTAGGGCGGATCACGATAGTGAATGCTGTAGCATTTTTCTTGTTATTGGCCCTGAACTACTTTATCGGTCTTGATCTGGCACTGGTCTTTGCTTTGGTCCCAACTCTTGTTCCGGCAAGGTTTCTTTGGGCCAGCCATGTTCCCGCTTCACCCGTTCCCAATCAAAGAAAGGGCCCGGATCTGTCTTGCGCCCCGGAGCGATGTGCTCATGGCCACGTACGGCGCGCAAGTTATGGCGCATACGTAAGGCGCGGCTCAGGCGGGACAGCTCCCGGTACTGCGCTTCTGTAAATGGCTCGAAATCGCTGCCTTCCAGTTCAATGCCAATAGAGAAATCATTGCAGCGCTCGCGGTCTTCAAAGCGCGACACACCCGCATGCCAGGCGCGGCGGGTAGTGGGAACAAACTGGATGATGTGGCCAGTGCGCTGGATCAGAAAGTGAGCCGAAACTTTCAGGTCCCGGATGTTCTCGAACCAGGGGTGGGCGCTGATATCCAGCTTGTTCTGAAAAAAATCCCGAATGTAGGGGCCGCCGAACTCTTGCGGTGGCAGGCTGATATTGTGCAGCACCAGCAAGGTCGGGGTGTCGCCCTCGGGGCGGTCATCCTGATTGGGTGACAGGGCGCGCAGGACATTGGCATGAGGTTTCAGCCAGCCCTGTCGGTCCAGGTCGTAGGCGTGGTGCATGCGAGCCATGGCGTTAGCTGCGTGGGCCGCGCTTGGCGTGTTCCAGGCTGCACCAGGTGTGATGATTGCTCATCAAGGCTTCGGAGCGTGGCAGATAAATCCCACAGTGTGCGCAACGGACCATTTCTTCAGCAGCACCTTGCTTGCGCGGGGGACGCATGGTGGGGTTGGGTGGATTGCGCTTGCGGGCCTTGTTTTGCGACACGATGCGGGCAATGATCATGGCCGCCAGGATGGCGACAACCCAAAATAAGACTTTACCCAATTTTCCCTCGTTGCAAGATGACGTCTAGTACAAAGTGGCTGCCTGTATAGGCCAGCAGCAGGAAGGCAAAACCGGCCAAGGTCCAGCGCAAGGCAACGCGACCACGCCATCCATACTGTTTCCGACCCCATAATAAGCCACCAAATGTAACCCAGGATAGCAAGGTAAAGACAGTTTTGTGGTCGGCGGGCAAAAATTTACCGTCTATCGCCATGGAGACGGCGGCACCGCTCAGAATCGTGAAGGTCAGAATTACGAAAGAGACACGGATCAGGCGAAACAGCAGCTCCTCTTGCACCAGCAGGGGCGGCATGGTGTCCAGAACCCGGCTGAACAAACCGCGTTGCTCCTGATGAAGAATAGGGCGGTGCAACTGACGGTCCAGAGCCGTCATCAAGACGGCGTGCAAAGCCGCCACGGTGCTAAGCCCATAGGCGACCAGCGCAATCATCAAGTGAATCCGTAGCCATTCATTGCCGACATGGTTGACGATATGGCCTTCGGGAAAGGCCATGGCCAGCAGGCTGACGATTGTGGCTGCAGGCAGTAGAATGAGCAGCAGGCTGTCCAGACGCAGATACAGGCTTTGGAACCAGAACACCACCATGCCCAGCCAGATTGCCGCTGACAAGGCCAGTGCCCAGCTCAGATGCAGCCCCTGGGGCAGCACAATAGTCAGCAGCAGGCCCGCTCCGTGCACAATGATGGCGCAGAGCAAGGCCACCCGGCTGGGGGCGTTCAGTACGGTTCGGGTGCTGCCGCGAGTCAACGGACGCCAGAGCGAGATCGACAGCACGATGTACGCCAGTGCGGCGAGCAAGTGAAATACAATACTTGCAGACATAAGTCCCGGATTTCCTGAAAAACGGTACGGGGCGTACCTCAAGTGGCCATTTTATTCTTATTCGTAGACCACACGATAACCTAGTTTAAGCGAACCCAGTCCTATGTTTGAAAATCTGACCCAGCGTATGTCGCGTGTGGTGAAAACCATGCGCGGACAGGCTCGTCTGACCGAATCCAATACTCAGGATATGTTGAGGGAAGTGCGTCTGGCTTTGCTGGAAGCGGACGTGGCCTTGCCCGTCGTGCGCGAGTTTGTCGCACGGGTCAAAGAAAAGGCACTTGGTGTTGAAGTTGCCGATAGCTTGAATCCTGGCCAGGCACTGGTGGGTGTTGTTCACCAGGAGCTGACCAATCTGATGGGCGCAGACCTGGGTGACAACGCCAGCGAGCTGTCCCTGGCGGCTCAGCCACCCGCGATTATTCTGATGGCCGGTCTGCAAGGTGCGGGTAAAACCACCACCACCGGTAAGCTCGCCAAATGGCTGAGCGAAGGCGGCCACGTTCAGCATGGTCGCAAGACAGGCAAGAAGAAAGTTCTGGTGGTCAGTGCCGACGTGTATCGTCCAGCCGCTATCGAGCAGCTGAAAACCGTTGCCGCCCAAGTGGGCGTCGAGTTCCTGCCCTCCGATCCCAGCCAGAAACCGGCCGACATTGCCCGCAATGCCCTGGATCACGCCAAGCGTCATCACTTTGATGTGCTTATTGTCGACACGGCCGGTCGCCTGGGTATTGACGAAGAAATGATGCGCGAAATTCGCGCTCTGTATGATCTGCTGAACCCGATTGAAACCTTGTTCGTGGTCGATGCCATGCAGGGGCAGGACGCGGTCAACGTGGCCAAGGCCTTTGCTGATGCCTTGCCGCTGACGGGTGTGGTGCTGACCAAGCTGGATGGTGATGCACGTGGTGGTGCGGCCTTGTCCGTACGTCATGTCACCGGCAAGCCGCTGAAGTTTGTGGGTGTTTCCGAAAAGCTGGATGGTCTGGAGCCATTCCACCCCGAGCGTATGGCTCAGCGCGTGCTGGGCATGGGCGATATTGTTTCGCTGGTCGAACAGGCCCAGCGCAATATCGACATCGCCGAAGCGCAGAAGATTACCGACAAGATCAAATCGGGCGACAAGTTCGACCTGAATGACTTCCGTGACCAGCTGCAGCAAGTCAAGAAGCTGGGTGATATGGGCTCCTTGCTGGAAAAACTGCCTGCCCAGTTCTCGCAAGCCGCGTCCCAGTTGCAAGGTGGTCAGGCTGAACAGCAATTGCGTCGTACGGAAGGGATCTTGAACTCCATGACCCCGGCCGAGCGTGCCAAGCCCGAACTGCTCAAAGCCTCGCGCAAGCGGCGTATCGCTGCCGGTTCTGGCGTCCCAGTTCAAGAGGTCAACCGCTTGCTCAATCAGTTCGAGCAAATGCAAGGCATGATGAAGCAGATGAAAAAAGGCGGCATGGCCAAGATGATGCGCGGCCTGGGCGGTATGGGTGCCTTGAAAGGTTTGGCAGGCAAGGGCTTCAAGGGCTTTCGCTAAGAAGCGCTTGGAGCTTGCCGCAAGGGCGTGAATCGCTCTGGCAGGACCACCAAGAGAAAAGCCCGCGTATGCGGGCTTTTTTTCGTCCTGAGCTGTTGTTGTTACAGCGCAGGAATACGCAGTACCTGACCGGGATAGATCTTGTCAGGATGGCTGAGCATAGGCTTGTTGGCTTCAAAAATGACCGTGTATTTTGCGCCGTTTGCCTTGCCGTAGTTGGTTTCAGCAATTTTCCACAGGGTGTCGCCTTTTTGTACGGTGTACATGGTGGCTTCTGCGGAAGGCTGAGCAACGCTGAGCTGGTTGTCGACTTGAGAGACACCCAGGGTGTTACCCAGAGCCAGCACAATTTTTTCGGCTTGTTCGGTGGAGGCGGCTTGGCCGCTAACCGTGACTTTGTCGCCATCAACCGTCAGATTCAGACCGTCGGCGGAAAGTTGGTGTTTGGCCAGTTCTTTCTGGAGTTCGTCAGCTGTTGCTGCTTTGGCTTCGTTGGCACCAAAGAGTTTTTCGCCGACATCTTTAAGAAAACTGAATACGCCCATCGCTTTGCTCCTGAAGTTAGGGTTCTACGGCTGCCTGCTTGATGGCAGGCGAGACGGCCCATTATGACCTCATTTTTATGCCCGAAGCCGTAGCTGAATGTCAGCAATTGTGCATTTTAAAGGGCGAGTATCAGCCGCCACCGACGGCAACCACGATTTCAATGGTGTCGCCTTCTTTGATCGGGGTGCTGGCGTGCTGGCTTTTGGGCACGATATCGCCGTTCAGTTCCACGGCAATACGCTTGTTCTCGTAGCCCAGCTCGATAATCAGCGTGCCAACCGTGTCGGAGTTTGCCAGAGTCTTGCTCTGGCCGTTCAGGGTAATGTTCATTCTTGTCTCTGGATATGGTCCGGCCATGGCCGGACGAGTGATTCAGATGGCAAATTTCTGGGTGGCGGCCAGCAGCCGGGCCAAAATGCCGGGTTCGTCGTAGGCGTGGCCTGCGTCCGCAACCATATGAAATTCTGCTTGGGGCCAGGCGCGATGCAGTTGCCAGGCTGTATGCGCCGGAGTGCATACATCATAGCGTCCCTGCACGATGACACCGGGAATGTCATGCAAGCGGTGGGCGTTTTTCAGCAACTGATCCGGCTCCAGAAAACCCCGATTCATGAAATAGTGGTTTTCAATACGCGCAAAGGCCAAAGCGGCTTTATCACTGGACTTGGCATCCAGGTGATTCTGGCTGGGCAAGAGCGTGATGGTATTGCTTTCCCATTGCGACCAGGCGTGTGCGGCCCGTAACTGCACAGCGGGGTCATCGCCTGTCAGACGCTTGTGATAGGCGGTAATCAGGTCCCCGTGCTCTTCCTTGGGAATGGGGGCCAGATACTGTTCCCAGATATCGGGAAACAGGCGCGAGGCACCTTCCTGATAAAACCAGTGCAGCTCTTCAGGACGGGCCATGAAGATACCGCGCACAATCAGTTCGCTGACGTGCTCGGGGTGAGTCTGGGCGTAGGCCAGCGCCAGAGTCGAGCCCCAGGAGCCGCCAAACACCAGCATCTTGTCGGCCTTGAGCTTTTCCTTGCGCAGCCGCTCCATGTCCTGAACCAGATGCCACGTGGTGTTGTTTTCCAGGCCGGCATGAGGGTAGGAACGCCCGCAGCCGCGCTGATCAAACAGCAGCACATTGTATTTTTGCGGGTCGAACAGGCGGCGGTGATCGGTAGAACATCCTGATCCCGGCCCACCGTGCAAGAAAATGGCCGGTTTACCTGCCGGGTTGCCGCAGCATTCCCAGTAGATATGGTGCCCATCATCGGTGTGCAACGTGCCTTGGGCGTAAGGCTCTATAGGCGGGAACAGGGTAGCGCTCATTGTTCTTTCTTGGGCCAGTTCAGCTCAGGGGTAGGGGTGTCATTGCGGGTGAAGATCAGATCCCACACGCCATGACCCAGACGCAGCCCACGGTTCTCGAACTTGGTCAGTGGACGGAAGTCGGGGCGGGGTGCGTAGCCTTCATGCGTGTTGCTGAGCATGGGTTCGGCGGACAGCACTTCCAGCATTTGTTCGGCGTAGTTTTCCCAGTCGGTGGCGCAATGGATGTAACCACCGGGTTTCAGACGGCTGGTCAGCAACTGAATAAAGGGCGATTGCACCAGACGACGCTTGTGGTGGCGTTTCTTGGGCCAGGGGTCGGGGAAGTAGATATGAATACCGGCCAGCGAGCCGGGAGCGATCATGTCGCGCACCACTTCCACCGCGTCATGCTGGATGATGCGGATATTGCTGATCTGGTTGTCATCAATGCGCTTGAGCAAGGCACCGACACCGGCATTAAAGACTTCCACGCCCAGGAAATTGTCGTCCGGGCGGGCCTGGGCAATTTTCTGGGTGGTTTCACCCATGCCAAACCCGATTTCCAGAATCAGGGGATTGTCATTGCCAAACACCGTTTCCGGTTTCAGGATGTTGTCGCGGTAGCTGATCGACCACAGGGGCAAGAGGCGCGCCAGGGCTTGCTCCTGGCTGGGCGTAATGTGCGCGCGCCGATGAACAAAGCTACGGATATGGGTCTCGCCGGAATTGCTGTTCGCGACATTGGGCGACAGCAGGGATTGTTTTTCGTTGCTGGAGGTCATGGTTGTGGCGCGGGCATCAGGAATGGCTCGCGTATCAGCTAAAAGCGGGAAAACTCTATTGTAGTGAGTCTTGCCGCCGAATTCATGTGGTGGCACGCGAAAAAGATAGGGCCGGGGCGACGCATGAAGAAAAGATCGCGCTATAATTTTCGCTTCCCCATTCGCGGGATCGTCTGCTTTTGAGGCAGACCTCTCCATCAGGGCGGGTGTAGTTTAATGGTAAAACTGATGCTTCCCAAGCATCCGTCGTGGGTTCGATTCCCATCACCCGCTCCAGCAAGCGTACCTTGCGCAGCTAATGCCGGACGCCCCCTCTCTTTTGTGACTACACAGGCCTGTTTTGCGTATTGCGCGCAGTGGATGACCCGCGCTCGCTTCTGAGGTGTAGGAGCGCCTTCAACAAATACCCATCTGCAAGGTGAGCTCCCCACCGCCACGTCAATCTTGCTTAAGGGGTGCTAATAACAGCCGCTCCATCAGTGCATTTCGTTCGCGCTTCTGTTCGGCAGTCCCTTGCCGGGAAAGCAGAGACTCCGACAATTCATAACTGTATAGAGCAAAGGCTCGAGAACGGGCCTCTGCAACGCCAAAGCCTAAAGCGCTGAAACACTGGGAGATGTAAGAGAGGCGCTTTGCATCCATTTCGTCCAGCAATTGCCTTACTTTTTCATCTCGGCGAGCCCAAGCGCGGATGGCAAGCTCGGTTGCGGCGGCTTCTTCAGCTGCTTTCCCTCTCAAAGGAAGGGAGAGCAGATCGCGAATCAATTCTTTTGGGGGCAGGTCGCTGCGTTCGAAACGGGAAATGATCTGTTCTGTGGCCTCGTCACGCCAGGCGAACAACATTTGCTCTAACAGGTCATCCCGATCTTTGAAGTGCCAGTAAAACCCCCCTCGGGTAACCGCCAGCTCCTTGGCTAATACCTCAACGCGGATGGCATCCACGCTGCGGCTGACTAGAAGGTTGCGAGCCGTACGAATCCAATCGGCAGGTCCAAGCTGGCTGCGCGTTGCGCTGGGGGACGCCTTTAAGTTTCTTGTCATCTTGATCCCGAAAATGAAGGGTTCATCATTGTACCTTTGTATTTCCATTCGGTTGTGTATTGTTTTGTTTTTAAGGGATCAATGGTAATTACCCTGATTTATCAGAATAAATATTCCTTGACCAGGTTTTTTCTGCTCAATACTATACACATACGTATGTGTTTGGAGAGGGGTATGAGCACGGTAAAAGAAGCAGGGAAACTATTGAATGCTGCAGGGCATGAGACCCATTATTTCGATGTGGGACAGGGGAAACCGCTTTTCTTGTTGCACGGGTCCGGGCCGGGAGTATCGGGCTGGACGAACTGGAGCGGTGTGATGGATGAGCTGGGCCAGTCATTTCGGGTGATCGTTCCCGACATCGCAGGTTTTGGCTTTACCGAATTTAAAGAAGACTCGAAGTACGACATCAAACTCTGGGTGCGCCATCTGGTGGGCATCATGGATGAGCTGGGTATCGAGCGTGCTTCTTTTGTTGGCAATTCTTTTGGTGGTGCGCTGTCAATTGGCTTGGCGACAGCACATCCAGAACGGGTAGAGAAGCTGGTCTTGCTGGGAACACCTGCAGGGCAGTTCGAGCAGACTGCCGGTTTGCGTTCTGCCTGGGAGTACGAGCCCTCGTTGGCAAACATGGAGCGTACTTTGCGCTTGTTCCCGTACGACCAAACCATTATTACCCCGCAAATGATCCAGTCACGTTTTGAGGCGAGTGCCCGGCCTGGTGCGCAGGATGCACTGCGCAAACTGATTCCCCGTCCCAACGTGGACGGGCCAACGATGGTCAAGGGGTTCCCGGAACATATTGTGTCCAGCATTCAGGCTCCAACCCTGGTTTTGCATGGGCGTGAGGACAAGGTTGTGCCGCCGTCTTGCGGAGAGTTGCTGGCGCGCGCGATCCCTAACGCAGATCTGCACCTTTTTGGTTGCTGTGGTCATTGGGTGCAGACCGAAAGACGGGCTGATTTCTTGCGACTGGTTTCGCACTTTTGCGCGTGATGCCATGAGTCGGAATGTCCTTGAACGGGTCTTGCATCAGTTGACTGTCGACCGTGCAGCCAAACAGCGCTTTCGCGAGGATGCGCCTGGGTTCTTGCGTCGCTTTGCATTAAGCGAAGAAGAACGCCGCATGCTTTGCGAGTTTGACGTGCTGGGGCTGCAGCAAGTGGGAGTCAATCCCATGCTGACCATGGGCTTCTGGCAGGAGTTGTCGCCAGAGCGCGATATGCGCGCATACATGCGCAAGCTGCGCCCGGTAGGTGCTATCGAGCCGCTGCACAGCGCGGCATTAAAGCAATAGACGAGAGAAAAATGGGTCAAATAGTGGGGGGATTCCTCGTACCGCATGATCCGGTCATGTTCGTGGCGCCCGAGGCGCCCGAGCTTGCTGTCCGGCAGCGGATGTGGAACGCATTTGAGCAATGTGCGCAGCGCTTAAGAGCGCTTGCACCCAGCAGCGTCGTGATTGTGGGTGCAGATCATTACATGTTGTTTGGTACGGCCTGCCTGCCGTCCTACTTGATTGGTACGGGCGATGTTGATGGTCCTTTGGACGCGATGCCTGGTCTGGCGCGGGGCCTTATTCCCAATAGTGAAAGTCTGGCTGTTCATATTGCGCAGCATGGTCATGAGACTGGTTTTGATTGGGCGGTTGCGCGCGCTTTGACGGTGGATCATGCCATTGGCATTCCGAATAAGTTGCTGGTGCAGCCATTGCGGGATTCGGGTGCAGCAGTTGGCACTGTCCCGGTTTATCTGGCGGCCGGTGTCGATCCCTATATTCGCATGCGACGAGCCGTAGAGCTGGGACGGCAGATTCGCCAAGCCGTGGAGTCGTATCCCGATGATGAGCGCGTTGTGGTCATCGGAAGTGGTGGGATTAGTCACTGGGTGGGTACGGCGCAAATGGGCCAGGTCAATGAGGTGTTTGACCGTGAAATTCTGGCCTATGCCGAACGCGTTGATCTGGAGGCTATGTGTGCGCTTAGCGACGAGTACATCTTGGCCAACGGCGGTAATGGTGGCATGGAAGTACGCAACTGGGCATGTGCCATGGGTGCGCTGGAAGGTGGCCGAGGTGAGGTCATCGCTTATGAAGCGGTTCCCGAATGGGTCACTGGCCTCGGGTTTGTGCAACTGTTTCCGCGCTAGGGCGGGTGAAAGGGGTATGACGATGAGCAGGAAAGTATTTCTGATGCGGCGTGATGAGCTGCAGCCGGGCGAGGTTCGCAAGGTGGAAACCGGGACGTGTCCCTTGGCGGTTTACAACGTCGATGGCGTGTTCTATGCCACGCATGACATCTGTACGCACGCCACCGCCTCTTTATCCACTGGCGAGATTGTTGATGGTGATTTGATTGCTTGTCCAGTGCATGACGGTTTGTTCCATATTCCGACTGGCCAGGCAGTGGGGCATCCCTGCGTGGTTGATCTGCAAACGTTCAAGGTGATCGAGGAAAACGGCGATATCTATGCGGATCTCGACTACGCCTCGGAAGCCGCCTCATCGGCGATCTGATCAGGAGATATCAATGACACATGAGTGTGTGGGGAACTGCGGTCGCTTGCGCAAAGATAAAGTAAGCGAGCCTATGGATGGCTTGGAGCGTTTGATTGATCTGGAAGCGGGCTGCCTGTCCCGTCGGGTCTATTGGGACAGTCGCATTTACGAGCAGGAGTTAGAAAAGATTTTTGCGCGTAGTTGGCTGTTTCTGGCGCATGAGTCGCAGCTCCCCAAGCCGGGCGATTATGTCACTGCCTATATGGCGGAAGACAACGTGATTGTGGTGCGACAAAAAGATGGGTCGATCAGGGCCTTTTTGAATACCTGTCCGCATCGGGGCAACAAGATTAATTTTGCCGATGCGGGGAATGCACGCACGTTTATTTGTAATTACCATGGCTGGAGCTTCGGTATTGACGGTGCTTTGCGTGGGATGGCAGGGCAGGAGCTGTTTGAAGAAAGTGGCTTGAACCGGGAAGATCATGGTCTGCATCCGGTGGCTCAGGTTGCCACGTACAAAGGCTTGGTTTTTGGCAATATGGATCCGGATGCGCCGCCTTTGAGCACCTATCTGGGGGACTTCCGTTATTACTTGGATGTTCTCCTGGATATGGATGGCGAGGGGACAGAGTTTGTTGGCGGTTGCGTGAAGTCGGTGATCAACTGCAACTGGAAGGTACCCGTCGAGAACTTTATTGGCGATATCTATCATGCTTTGTGGACCCACGACTCTGCCGCCCGTGCAATGCTGGGAGGGCCGGTTGCCGAGGTTTATAAAGATCCGGATTCCTATCATGTCAATTTCAACGGCCATGGCTGGGAGTTCAATCTGGACACCGTCGGCAATGCAGCCACCTTGGGTGATAAGGAAATCCGTAAATATCTTTATCGCCTTCAGCCCGAGGTGGCACGACGCCTGGGCGAGCTTCGATCCAAAATGATCGGGTCGATTTCATCGGCCGGCGTCTTTCCTAATCTCTCTTTCCTGCCGGGCCAAAATACGTTCCGTGTCTGGCACCCGCGTGGCCCGGGAAAAATCGAGCTCCATACCTGGACCTTGGTGAACAAGAGTGCGCCTGCCGATATCAAAGACCGCTGGCGTAAAGGGGCCATGATGACATTCTCTCCTTCGGGCGTGTTTGAAATGGATGATGGCGAAAACTTTGAGTTCTCGACGCGTACCAATGCAGGCTTTGTCACTCGGCAACAAGATTTGTATATGGGGCTGGGACGGGGCACGCAACTGGAAAATAGTGGTCTGCCGGGTAATGTCTATCGCAACCAGGTCAATGAAGCTAATCACCGGGCCTTTTACCAGCGTTGGCTGGATTTGATGCAGTCCCGCTCATGGAGCGAGGTGCCGCAGAGGGATTCGGCTCAACTATCAGAAACAGCTTTCGAGTACGAGACTGATGCCAAGGAGGCAATATGAACGCCGCCTTTCAAGTTGGTGCGCCGTGTCAGCCAGGAGATCGGGTAGACCGCGAGCTAGCTCATCGGGTTGAGCAGTTCCTGTATCGGGAAGCTCGTTTGCTGGATGACGAGCAGTGGGAACAATGGCTCGCTCTGATGACCGAGGACATTCATTACTGGATGCCTGCAATCGAGAACCGTCGCCGTGGAGGTGCTCGCGGGGCTTATGTTCCTGGAGGTGGTGCCTATTTTGATGATTGCCATCTTGATTTGGAGCGCCGCGTCGCACGTTACCGGCAGCCCTCGGCCTGGGCTGAGGATCCGCCCACTCGCCATGTGCATGTCATCAGTAATGTGGAAGCGTTGTACGGGGAAGAAGCTGGCGAGCTGGTCGTTCACTCAACGTTCGTTAATTACCGCAGTCGGGGTGAGGCGGATAACGATTTGCTGCTGGGGCGGCGCGAGGATGTGCTGCGACAGCAGGGCGGCAGCTTTCTCATTGCCCGCCGCAAGATCCTCATCACGCAATCTTTGCTGATGTCCAAGAACCTCAACACATTCCTGTGATTCCATGACTTGGCTAAATGATGATGTGGCCCTGGTAACCGGGGCCAATTCGGGTATTGGGCTGGCTGTCGTACGACGGTTTCTGGCTGAAGGTGCTCGAGGAATAGGAGCGCTGGTGCGTAGTGCAGCCAGTGCAGATGCTCTACGCCAGGAGTTTGGCGAGCAGATCGTGGTGACGGTAGGCGATGTGCGTTCCGGACAAGCTAATGCACAGGCGGTGGAGGCAACAGTGAGCCGTTTTGGCAAGCTGGATACCTTGGTTGCCAATGCAGGCGTTTGGGATCATTTCGCTCCTTTGAGACGATTCGGTGATGCGGAGCAACTGGCGCAAACGTATCGGGAGGTCTTTGACGTCAATGTCCTGGGCTACTTGATGGCCGCCTATGCGGCTGAGCCAGCTCTGCGGGCCAGTCGTGGCAGCATGATCTTTACCTTGTCCAATGCCGCCGCCTATGCCGGCGGAGGTGGTCCGGTTTACGTGGCCTCCAAACATGCGGGTGTGGGCCTGGTGCGGCAACTGGCTTATGAGTTGGCGCCCGATATTCGAGTCAATGCAGTGGCTCCTGGTGGCACGCTGACTCCCTTGAAAGGGCCGGCATCCCTGGGTAAACAGGATGTGCATTTATCTGATATTCCCGGGTTTGGTGAGGCGGTCGCCGGGGCGGTGCCCTTGGGCTTTGTGGCTCAACCCGAAGACCACTGCGGGCATTATGTTCTGCTGGCCTCACGAGCCAATTCCTCTACGACGACCGCAGCCATCGTGCATAGCGACGGTGGTTGGGAAGTGCGTGGCAGGCCAGCACGTCGGTCCGCGGCAACGGGGCAGTCATGAGTACTACAGTGGCATCGGCCTTTAAACGGCAGGCGGAACAGGAAATGTTGCGGCAGATTTTTGCTCAGGCACGCCTGCCCGTGATGGGGGCTCCCATGTTCCTGGTGTCCGGTTCGCGGCTGGTCTGTGCCAGCTTGAGTGCTGGCATTGTTGGCACTTATACCGCTTCGAATTCGCGTGATATTGCCGCCCTGGAGGCGGACCTGGAGCAGATCAGTCAACATGCCGCACGCTGTGGCGGGGCGCCTTGGGCACTGAACCTGATCGTACACAGCAGCTATGACCGTTTTGATGCGGAAATGGAATTGGTCAAGCGTTTTCGTCCCAGCATTGTCACGACAGCCTTGGGTAACCCCCGGCGTGTGATGGAGTCCGTTCATGGGTATGGCGGTCTTGTCATGGCTGACGTCATCAGCCCCACCTTGGCCCGCAAAGCGATCGACGCCGGTGTAGATGGCTTGGTGCTGGTGAGCAGTGGTGCGGGTGGCCATACCGGACGATATCACCCCTTTGCCTTTCTGGAAGAAGTGCGCCAGTTCTGGAGCGGGCCTATCGGTCTGGCCGGTGCTATCTCCAGCGGTGCTCACGTCCGTACCGCTCAATTACTAGGGGCGGATTTTGCTGTGGTGGGGACTCGTCTTATTGCGACCCACGAAAGCATGGCGACGGCGGATTATCAGGAGTTGGTCGTGCAATGCGGCATGGAGGATCTGGAGCTGTCCAGTGCAGTTTCAGGGGTGCCTGCCAACTGGCTCAAACCAACGCTGGTGGCAGCGGGTTTTACACCCGAGCAGTTGAAGGAAGAAAAGAAAATTGATTTTTCGGGCGACATCATTGCTGCGCCTAAAGCATGGAAGCATGTGTGGTCGGCAGGGCATGGCGTGGGGGCGGTGGATGGTTTGTATTCGGTCGAGCAAGTGGTCCAGAGTCTGGCCGTGGAGTATGCAGCGGTGCTGCGAGACGAGGCTCAGCGGCTTCCGGCTTTACTCAAACAATACGCTCGGGCGGAACATATGCATCCAGGCGAACAATAAATGAAGGAAGGGGGAAACATGGATAGCAGGGCAGTACAGGAGGCGGCTCAAGCGCTCTATGAGGCGCGCCGCAACAAAGAGACGATTGCACCCATTTCGCAGACCTTGGGTATTGAGGGACTGCAAGCGGCTTATGAGGTCGCCGCTATCAATACGCAACGGGCCTTGAGTGAAGGCCGTGTGATTAGTGGCTGGAAAGTTGGTTTGACTTCCCATGCCGTGCAAAAGCAGCTCGGTGTGGATCAGCCGGACTTTGGGGTGTTGTTTACGGATATGGAGTTTGTCTGCGGTGCCACTGTGCCGGTCAGCCGTTTGATGCAACCCAAGGCAGAAGGGGAAGTGGCGATAGTACTTGGGCGGGACTTGAGCGGAGAACTGACCTGGGGGCGGTTTCTGAATGCTATTGAGTACGTCCTGCCTGCTATCGAGATCGTGGACAGTGCGATTCAGGATTGGCGCATCACGCTTGCCGATACCGTGGCAGATAACGCTTCTTGCGGCCTGTACGTGCTAGGTACCGATCCCAAGCGTTTGACTGACCTGTCTTTGCGGGACTGTGTCATGCGTTTTGAGTGCAACGGTCAGCTTGTGTCTGAGGGGACGGGCGCCGCCTGTTTGGGGCACCCCTTGCATGCGGCCTGGTGGCTGGCCAGCAAGATGACAGCGTTGGGCCAGACTCTGCGCGCCGGTGATGTGGTGTTGTCTGGCGCATTGGGTCCCATGGTTCCTGTTACCACAGGAAGTTCTCTATTCCTTGAGGTGCAAGGGCTGGGCACGGTGAGTTGCCAGACTGACTGAGCGATGCCAGTGCCAGGCCGAAGTGGCGTACGTTTTTGCTACACCACTTCTACGTCATTTATCCGCGCAGGGCGCGACGAAGTTTCTCAATACGGGAAGTCATCATGACACGAAAGATCAAAACCGCCATCATCGGTTCCGGGAATATTGGTACTGACCTGATGATCAAGATCCTGCGTCATGGCCGTCATCTGGAGATGGCAGTCATGGTCGGGATAGACCCAGATTCAGATGGCCTCAAGCGGGCAGCGCGATTAGGGGTTACGACCTGCGCGACTGGGGCTGCTGGCTTGGCTGCTATGCAAGAGTTTTCGGATATCGGCTTGGTGTTTGATGCCACTTCGGCGGGGGCGCATGTCGAGAATGATCGCGTGCTGCGAGCCGTGAAACCGGGTATTCGAATGGTGGATTTAACACCTGCTGCAATCGGCCCTTATTGCGTCCCTGTAGTTAATCTGGATGAACAACTCGATGCCTTGAATCTGAATATGGTGACCTGCGGTGGTCAGGCCACTATTCCAGTAGTGGCGGCAGTTGCCTCCGTAGCGCCAGTTCATTACGCCGAGATTGTGGCCTCGATTTCCAGTCGCTCGGCTGGACCTGGAACCCGCGCCAACATTGACGAATTCACTGAAACCACCTCAAGGGCGTTGGAAGCCGTGGGCGGCGCTCGACAGGGCAAGGCCATTATTGTGCTCAATCCAGCCGAACCGCCGTTGTTGATGCGCGATACCGTCTATACCTTGTCTGCGTTGGCGGATACGGCACGTATCGAGTCCTCGATTGAGGAGATGGTTGCACGCGTCAATGCTTATGTACCGGGTTATCGCCTCAAGCAACGTGTGCAATTCGAGACGTTTGACCAGAGCCGACCACTTAACGTGCCAGGTGTGGGCCTGATGAGCGGTCTGAAAACCTCGGTATTCCTGGAGGTTGAGGGGGCCGCGCATTACTTACCTGCCTATGCGGGCAATCTGGATATCATGACATCGGCCGCGCTGGCGGCTGCCGAGAAACTGGCCGTGCGCGAGCTTGGCGCCTACGCAGCGCTTGATTGAGCGGCAGGCGGAGACAAAAAATGAATCGCAAACTTTATATTTCCGATGTGACCTTGCGAGATGGTTCGCATGCTGTTCGTCATCAATACAGTATTGAGCAAGTCAAGGCAATCGCTCGGGAGCTGGATGCGGCACGGGTGGACTCCATTGAAGTAGCGCATGGCGATGGCTTGCAGGGTTCTTCCTTCAATTATGGTTTTGGGGCACATACCGATCTGGAGTGGATTGAGGCCGTGGCACAGGAGGTCTCGCATGCCAAGGTCACCACCCTGTTATTACCCGGTATTGGCACCATGCATGACATTCGTGCGGCCTACGATGCCGGTGCCCGGGTTTTACGTGTTGCCACCCATTGCACAGAGGCGGATATTTCCAGCCAGCATATTGACTATGCGCGTGAGCTGGGCATGGATGCCGTCGGTTTTCTGATGATGAGTCACATGACCACGCCCGAAAAGCTGGCACAACAGGCCAAGCTGATGGAAGGTTACGGGGCGAACTGTGTATACGTGGTGGACTCGGGTGGAGCCTTGACCATGGATGGAGTACGCGACCGTTTTCGGGCATTCAAAGAAGTGCTCGATCCGCGTACACAAACAGGTATGCATGCTCACCACAACCTGGGCTTGGGCGTGGCCAATTCCATTGTGGCGGTGGAGGAGGGCTGCGATCGTGTTGATGCCAGCTTGGCAGGGATGGGGGCAGGGGCAGGCAATGCGCCTTTGGAGGTGTTTATTGCCGCTGCTGAACGCTTGGGCTGGAACCACGGCACAGACTTGTTCCGCTTGATGGATGCGGCTGACGATATTGTACGGCCCTTGCAGGGCAGGCCTGTGCGGGTGGACCGTGAATCCTTGGCTTTGGGATATGCCGGAGTCTATTCCAGCTTCCTGCTGCATGCTGAAGCGGCTGCACGCCAGTATGGTTTGAAAACTGTCGATATTCTGGTCGAACTGGGGCGACGTCGTATGGTGGGTGGCCAGGAAGACATGATTGTTGATGTGGCGCTTGATCTGAAAGCGCGGGCAGCATAGTTCTATGGCCGACAATCAAATAGCCGCTGATATTAGCCATGTTCAGGCATCAAGTGTGACTTTTGCTCCGGCAGGAGTCAGGCTGGTCTGTCCACCCGGTGTGAGTATTTTGGATGTTGCTATGGGGGCAGGCTACTTCCCCAAACACAGTTGCCGACGGGGGGAGTGTCAGTCCTGCTCCGCTCCTTTGATAGAGGGGGCGGTTCATTATCCAAAAGGCTTTGAGCCAAGTGGCATGGTTCCAGGGCATTGCTTGACCTGCGTGGCAATGCCCAGTGGGGATATTGTGGTTCATGCCCCCGAGGTCCCTCTTGAACCCGGACAACGGATCAGCCAGTTTGGTGCGCGGGTCGTTTCTGCCGACAGAGTCAGTTCTGATGTGACGATCGTGACATTGCAGGCCCCAGCCTCGGCAGGGTTCAGTTTTGTTGCCGGGCAGTATGTGGATGTCATCTTGCGTGATGGTTCGCGGCGTAGTTACTCGATGGCCAATATTCCGGATAGTTCGGGTTTGATTGAATGGCACGTGCGAGTGATGCCAGGCGGACGTTTCTCACAACATGTCTATCAGACGCTGAAGGTCCGTGACTTGCTGCGCGTGGAAGGTCCTTTCGGCAGTTTTCGCTTGTCTGCCGCTTCCTGCCCCGTCATTTTGCTGGCTTCGGGGACGGGGTACGCCCCGATTGCCGCGATGTTGAAGTCGCATGGGGCCGAGTTGGCGGCCAGAGGGGGCCATTTGTATTGGGGAGCCCGCCGTCGGGAAGACATTTATGCCTGGGATGAGGTGCTTGCCCTGTGCGAGCAAGTGGGCAACCTGCGCTTTGTGCCTGTCTTGTCGGAGCCTGAACCTGATTGGCAAGGGCGTTGCGGCTTGGTTCATGAGGCGGTTTTGCACGATTTTCAGGATATGGCCAGTGTCGAGGTCTATGCCTGCGGTAATCCCCTGATGGTTGATGCGGCAAGAACAAGCTTTGTGGAGCAGGCCGCCCTGCCGGAAAGTGTTTTTTTCAGTGATGCTTTTGTGACTGCACCGTCCGTGCCACCGGTGGTGGCATAGGCACGCTTTAGTCATGAGATTTTATTTTGAATGACGGGCGTGTGAAGCGTCCGTGTCACCTTGAGGAAAAATGATGCAGTCCTTATCGCAGCAAACGCAGAGCAGTCATTCCGATCCTTCTTCTGCTCAGGTGGGCGGACAAGCTGATTTTGAGGCTGCCTGCACGCAGCTATGTGTTGAGTTTGCCAACGCGCTGGATGCCGACGATTATGTACGGGTTGTGGATGTGTTTACCCCTGATGCCACTATCGTGGCGGCCACGGGTGAGGCTGTGCAAGGGCGTGATGCTATTTTGGCGTCCTTAAGCACCCGGCCAGCAATGCGTACACGGCATTGCTGCAGCAATATTCGTATTACTCTGAATGCCGATGGCAGCGCGACTGGGCTTTGCTATGTTGTGTGTTTTAAAAACTTTGGAGAGGAAGCCGCGCGGGGCGTCTCGACAACACCGATGCCCATTGTGGCGGATTATCACGATACTTACGTGTTTACAGAAGAAGGCTGGCGCATCAGCGAGCGACGCATTGCCATGATTTTCAATCCCGATTTGGCAAATTAGCGTCAAGTCTGGTTTAGGCAGCTCACCGGTCTTCTGTTCTGTGCGATGCGCGAATTCATCGTTTTATGTAGAAAAAACTAAATTATGGATTTATTGATCTTAAATCCTAAATAAGCGATAATTCGTGCCGCCGCCGCTTCCCGGCGGTCTTGTAACCAACGATACGTGTTTAGGTGCGTATCGTAATGTTAAGTCGTACACACCATGGGGACTGCCGAGCTGTCTTCCTCCTCTTCCAGCAGTCTAACAACGCTGGCTTTTCAGCGTCTGCGTGCGGATATTGTCACAGGGGCATTGCTGCCGGAACAACGTCTGCGCATTCAAGCGCTGGGTAAACGCTACGAAATTGGCGCAACTGCCATTCGTGAGGCTTTGTCGCGCTTGACGAGCGATGGGCTGGTCGAGTTTCAGGAGCAGCGGGGCTTTCGTGTTGCGCCCGTTTCGCGTGAGGAACTGCAAGATCTGACCCAGACGAGGATCGATCTGGACTGCATTGCCGTACGCCGTGCGATTGAGCGTGGTGGTATCGATTGGGAGTCCAATGTGGTCAGCCATTATCATCGGCTGTCCAAAACCACGATTCCTACTTCCCCCGAGCTGTTTGACGATTGGTTGCTTGCGCATAATGCGTTTCACGAGTCCCTGCTGGCGGGCTGTCAGTCGCCTACGACTCTTCAGTTGTGTCGTCTAGTACGTGAGAAATTAGCTCGTTATCACAACTTGTCTTTGCGTAATACCACGCTTGAAGACCGGGCTACCCTGGATGAGCACAAACAGCTTGCTGATGCGGTGATTTCCCGTGATGCGCCCTTGGCGCAGGAGCTGATTTCTGAGCACTTTGCCCGTTCTGCAGAGTTTGCCCTTCTGGCTTTCGACAAGGCATTCCCGGTCGATGCCGAGGCTGTCGATGACAAGTCGATGTAGCATTCTTAGGCCCCTTACCTATCACCTGCCCGTATGTCGCGGGACCCATTTATATGTCAAAGCCCACCATTAAGGTGGGTTTTTTTTTGTTTGTTCAGTTTGTAGCAAGTGGCGAGTACGACAAATCAATCTTTTGTTTTTGCTTGTTTTTGGGTTCTTTGCGTCTGGCGGCAAGGAGCGGGCGACACCTGCGACAAAAAATGAAAACTGGCTCTTGTCTCCATAAAAGTGGGTATATTTTATTTTTATCGATTTTATTTGTTGAAAATCCATAAAATAGGAATTACCATACAAAATCCTTAATCGTCTGTTATTAGGTGGCTCATTCTCCTTTTACGTGCGATGTGGGGAAAAAGGACGGTGTAGAGCGACACGCAGAGGTCGCGGAACACTGCCAAGCGCCAGCATCGGCGCGATAAAGGAGACAAAGTGAGACAGAAAACGCTGACGGCGCACGATCGCCGCGCATTAAAACGCCTCTGTGCGTTTAGAGGGGGGGCGCTAGCGCTAGGGATTGCGCTTGCCGTGCCTGCCCAAGGCTTCGAAATTGATGTCGGCAATCCCGATATGACGGTGCGGTGGGATACGACCGTCAAGTACAGCAATGCGTTTCGCCTGAAGTCAGCTTCGTCGGACTTGTTGTCCAATCCCAATAATGACGATGGCAACCGTAATTTTGGTCGTGGACTGATCTCCAATCGACTGGATTTGTTCAGCGAGATGGACGTGATGTGGCAGCGTCGTTTTGGCCTGCGGGTCAGTGGGGCGGCCTATTACGACAGCGTCTACAACGAGTCAAATGACAATCCAGGTCTGGCAGGGGGCGCCTTTCCCAATCAGACTTCCGTGGCCTACAACCGTTTCACGAATGATGTCCGGGTCAAGCATGGCCGTAATGTGGAACTGCTCGACGCGTTTGTGTTTGGCAAGTTTGATATGGACAATGGCGCGGCTACGCTGCGTGCGGGTCGGCATTCCCTGATCTGGGGAGAAAGTCTCTTTTTTGGCGCTAACGCCATTGCCGGCGGACAAATGCCGATTGATGCCGTCAAACTGGCTTCTGTGCCGGGTACGCAGTTCAAGGAAGCGATCCGTCCAGTACCGCAAATTTCAGGGCAGATTCAGCTCGGTCCGCAAGTGTCTGTGGGTGCGTACTACCAGTTCCAATGGGCTGAAAGCAAGGTTCCGCTGGCAGGCTCTTATTTCTCTGATAACGACACAGCGGCGGGTAGTGAAACCTTGATGGTTGCGCCAGGCTTGCCGCCCGCACGACGCTTGGCGGATGCCCGGGCACGCAACTCTGGGCAGGGCGGCTTGCAATTGAAGCTGCGTCTGGATGAAACAGACTTGGGCTTGTATGCCATCCGTTATCACAGCAAAACTCCGCAAGTGATCCCCGTCCTGGGTGTAACGCCACAAGGGCCTATGCCAACAGGCTACTACTTGGCATACCAGGAGGCGATTACCGCAGTGGGTGCCAGTGCCAGCCGGACCTTCGATAACTTCAATATTGCGATTGAAGGTTCGATACGTCATAACCAGGATCTGGCGACCAACCGGGGCATTGATGCCAGTGCCTTGACCGGTGAGCCATTCAGCAATAATCGCCACAACCCCGCTTATGCCGTGGGTGATACGGCACACATCAATATTTCCACGATTGCTTCTTTGCCGGCGACGTCGCTCTGGCGTGAGGCGAACCTGACGGCGGAAGCGGCCTGGAACCGCGTGTTGAAGATCACAAAAAACCCGGATGCGGCCGATGTGCGGGGCACCCGCGACGGCTTTCAACTGCGCTTTGTCTTCGAGCCTATGTACCGCAACGTGTTTCCCGGCGTGGATATCAGCGTGCCAATGGGTATGAGTTGGGCGCCAAAAGGTTCCCGCCCATTGGCGGCAGGCAGCCCGAACGCCTGGACACCTGAAGGGGGCGGGGACATAAACATTGGCATTAATGCCAGCTTTCGCGACGCCTGGCGTTTCACACTGGCATATACGCACTACTACGGGCCTTCCTCTTCTTTCATGAGTTCTGACGGGGTGTTTGGTTGGCAACAGTCCCTTAGAGATCGCGACTTTATCGCAGCCTCTTTGCGCTATTCCTTTTGATTGGAGATACACCATGAAGTCGATGCAGTTCAAATCCGCACTGATGCTGGTGCTGTCTTTAGCCACGGCAGGTAGCTATGCTGCCGTCCCCCCCGAAGAAGCCGCAGCATTGGGGACGACCCTAACGCCCATGGGGGCAGAGCGTGCAGGTAATCAGGATGGCAGCATCCCTGCCTGGACTGGGGCAGCCACGCCCAATGCCGGAATTGTGCAAGGGCGCAGGCAGGACCCTTTTGCTGACGAGAAACCGTTGTTCTCGGTAGATGCCAAGAATATGGCCCAGCATGCGGATTATTTAACAGAGGGTACGAAGGCGCTGATTCAGAAGTACCCCGAAACGTTCCGACTCGATGTCTACAAGACTCACCGTACGGCCATTGCGCCGCAATGGGTTTATGACAATACCGCCCGTAATGCTGTCAATGCGCAGTTAAAAGAGGGAGCGGCCGGTCTATTGCCTGAGGGGGCATACGGAGGAGTGCCATTTCCTATACCCAAATCGGGCCTGGAGGTGATGTGGAACCATCAACTTCGCTGGCGTGGTGACGCTTGGTATCTGGAAGCCAAAGGATATCAACTGACTTCGGATGGGCAGTGGATCAATGTGCTGGATGCCGAAAACTCGATGTGGATGCCGTACTACTCTCAGGCCCCAGACAAATTTAATGACGAATACTACATGATCCGCTCCTTGACCAAAGGGCCAGCTATTCGGGCCGGAGAGGCAATCACTGGACGGATGAATCTGGATGAGTCCAAATCTGCTACCTGGGTCTATCTGACGGGGCAGCGGCGAGTGCGTAAGTTGCCCAACTCGTGCTGTGACACACCCACGCCTTTTTCGGCGGGTATTGCCAGTTTTGATGAGGTCGGCGTGTTTACCGGACGCATGGATCGTTTTGATTGGAAGCTGTTAGGTAAGAAGGAGATGTACATCCCCTACAACACCAACCGGATTTTGCAACCTGAGACAGACCGCGAATTGTTGGGAGACAAGCATATCAATCCGGACCATGTGCGATGGGAGCGTCATCGTGTTTGGGTGGTGGAGGCTGAGCTGAAAAATGGGCAGCGCCATACATCCCCCAAGAGCCGTTACTACATTGATGAGGATAGTTGGGACGCTGTGATTGCCGAGCGTTACGACGCGAACGGTCAATTGGCCCGAGTGCCCTATGGCTTACCCATGGTGATGTCTGATATTCCAGCCACAGAGCAGGTGAATTGGGGGGTTTATGACCTGACCAACGGCGCTTCGTATGTCACGGGTTTTCCGAACGAACGACGCGGTATGTATGTTCCCAAGTCCTCACAGTACCGTGACTTCATGTTTACGCCCGATGCGATGGCAGCGGAGGGCGTGCGCTGACGCCCCTGGCTTTAGCCAGAGCGGCGTTGCATGGAGACATGATGAAGAAGCGAACTTATTGGCCGGTGGTGGTGGCGTTGGGGCTGGCATCTTTGAGCATTGCTAGCGCTCATGCTGAGTCGGCGTTCCCGGCGTTGGATCGGCCTGCCTTGGCGGTTAAAGCCGTACAGCGCAGCGTTTTGTTAGCTGCTGCGCTGGATGATGGGCGAATTGTGGCCGTGGGTGAACGCGGGGTAATTGCCTTGTCTGATGACGGTGGCGTGAACTGGCGACAAGCACGGAATGTCCCGGTGAGCGTGACGCTAACCGCAGTGCAATTCACAAATACGCATCATGGTTGGGCGGTCGGGCATGGCGGCGTTATTTTGCAGACTACGGATGGGGGAGAGAGTTGGGAGCTGGTTACTGATGGGCGAGGCCTGGCGCAGGTGGCTGTTCAAGCAGCGGAACTGCGCTTGCGCCGCGACCCGCAGGATGAGGCCGCCGCCAGACAGCTTCGAGTAGCCCGGAGTTTGGCGAGTGATGCCGGTAATACTCCTTTATTTGACTTGTGTTTTGTCGATGCTCAGCACGGCTATGTTGTAGGCGCTTATGGCCTGTTTTTCGAAACCCGTGATGGTGGGCTGACGTGGAACGATGCCATGGATCGCTTGCATAACCCAGGCGGTTTACATCTGTACGCCATTCAGGCCCGAGGCAAAGAGGTCTTTATTGGGGGAGAGCAAGGCTTGATGCAAGTCTCCAGGGATAAGGGGCGTCGTTTTCAGGCTTTGCAAAGTCCCTATGAGGGTAGTTGGTTCGGCCTGGCCTTGAATGACAGCGGGTTGATGGCAGTAGGTTTGCGCGGCAATGCTTTCCACTCACAAGATGGCGGCTCGACGTGGACGCGTGTGGCAGGGGCCCCCGAGGCGTCCCTGCCGGCCGCCGTCTCAGCTCCCGATGGTTCAGTGCTGATTACGAGTCAGGCAGGGCAACTGTACGCCAGCGCGGATGGGCGCGTGATGGCTCCCTTGCTCACCCAGCCCATGCCGCCTTTGTCTGGGACCTTGGTCCTGCCTGATGGCAGTGTGATTGCTTATGGCGTGGGGGGCGTACTGCGTTTGCCTGTGTCTTTGAAAGAAATGAGAACACGTCCATGAAGTCTGATTCTTCCTACATATTGCCTGTGCTGCGGGACTTGTCGCAATTTGATGCCACATCGGGGTCTCGGGTGGAGCGTGCATTGTTTAACCACCGGCGCATCGTGGTGCTGCTGTGTGCGATCGTGACCTTGTTTTTGGGCTGGCAGGCTAGTCAATTACGGCTGACGGCCAGTTTTGAAAAAAGTATTCCCACTTCCCATCCGTTTATTGAGAACTTCCTGAGCTATGAAAAACAGCTCTACGGGCTGGGTAATGCAATTCGTGTCGCTGTGGAAAATCCTCGAGGCGATATCTATGACCCTGTGTACCTGGATACGCTGCGACAGTTGAATGATGAACTGTATTTATTGCCCGGCGTTGCCCGGCAAGGACTACGCAGTCTCTGGACACCCGCGACCCGTTGGGCAGCTGTAACAGAAGAGGGGTTGGAGGGTGGTCCGGTGATTCCGGATGGCTACAACGGCTCGGCTGCCAGCTTGCAGGAGCTGGCGGCTAATGTGGCTCGTTCGGGAGAAATCGGCCAGATTGTCGCATTCGATGCTCGCTCCAGCCTGATCTTTGTACCGTTGCTGGATAAGGATGCCAACGGCGCGCCGTTGGATTATCGGCGCTTGTCGCAAGCTTTGGAAGACTTGCGTAACAAGTACGAAAGCAAGGGCGTACATGTCCATATGACCGGCTTTGCCAAGATTGCTGGAGACATGATTGATGGCGTCAGTTACGTCCTGGGTTTTTTTGTGTTCGCTGTGCTGATCGCGGGCGCAATGGTGTTTTGGTACACGCGTTGCGTACGGTCGACCTTGTTGGTGGTGGCCACCTCATTGATTGCTGTTGTCTGGCAGTTAGGGCTGTTGCCGTTGATGGGATATTCCTTGGATCCTTATTCCATTTTGGTGCCGTTTCTCGTGTTTGCCATTGGCATGAGCCATGGGGCGCAAAAGATGAACGGCATCATGCAGGATATGGGTCGGGGGACGCATCGTCTGATAGCGGCGCGCTATACCTTTCGACGCCTGTTTATGGCTGGGTTGACTGCTTTGCTGGCTGATGCCGTGGGTTTCGGCGTGCTGCTGGTGATTGATATTCAGTCTATCCGGGAGCTGGCCATTGCAGCCTCTATCGGTGTGGCCGCTTTGATTTTTACCAATCTCATTTTGCTACCCGTGTTGCTCAGTTATACCGGCGTTAGTCCAACAGCAGCTGCACGTAGTCTGCGTACCGCTGAGAGCGAGGAGTCCGATCAGAATCGGGCGCGGCTATGGGTGTTTCTGGACAAGTTCACTCAGCGTCGCTGGGCTCGGTGGGCCTTGGCTGCTGCCGGTTTGATGTTTCTTTTTGGGGCCACGTTGAGTACCCGGCTGTCTATTGGCGATCTGGACCCCGGTGCCCCTGAGTTGCGGGCTGACAGTCGCTACAACCGGGATGTCGCTTTTATTAATGCAGCCTACGGTGCCTCCAGTGATGTGCTGGCCGTCATGGTGCGTACGCCGCAGGGGCAGTGTACGCAGCTTGATACGGTGCAAAAGGTGGATGAACTGGAGTGGAGTCTGCGCCAGTTAGAAGGCGTGGAGTCCACCAATACCTTGGCTTTGTTGAACCGGCGCATGTTGACGGGGCTAAATGAAGGCAATCCCAAATGGTACGAGCTGATGCCCAGCCAGGACAGCATCAACTCCGTGACGGCTAATGCGCCTCGTGGTTTGTACAACGACGCCTGCAGTTTGTTGACGATGTATGTGTACTTGAAGGATCACAAGGCCCGCACCCTGGCCGATGTGGTGGCTCATGTCGAGGCGTTCGCGCATCAGAACAACACTTCGGACACACAGTTCTTGCTGGCTGCAGGCTCGGCGGGGATAGAAGCGGCGGCCAATATTGTTGTGCAAGATGCTTGGGGCAAGATGTTGTGGCTGGTTTACAGCGCAGTAGTACTGCTGGCCTATCTTGCATTCCGGTCTTGGCGGGCGGTCGTAGTGGCAGTTCTACCGCTGGTGCTGACTTCTTTGTTAGCAGAGGCCCTGATGGTTGCTCTGGGCATGGGAGTGAAGGTTGCTACCTTGCCAGTTATTGCCCTGGGTGTGGGAATCGGGGTGGATTATGCCTTGTACATCCTGTCCGTTCTTTTGGCACGGTTGCGCGAGGGCATGAGCTTATCTGAAGCCTATTACCGAGCACTCTTGTTTACCGGAAAAGTGGTCATGTTAACGGGTGTGACCCTGGCAGCAGGCGTCGCAACCTGGGTGTTGAGTCCGATCAAGTTTCAGGCTGATATGGGCATTTTATTGGCGTTCATGTTTTTGTGGAACATGTTGGGTGCCTTGCTCTTGTTACCAGCCTTGGCTTGTTTCTTGTTGCGCCCGGCTCAGGTTCAGAGCGCAGCGCTTAACCAAGGTGTACTTGCTCCTGCCAAAGTCTGAATGAAGTCCAGTGTCCTTTTTATGTGAGTTTTTTATGTCCAGAAAAGTCATTATCACGTGTGCCGTAACTGGCTCGATTCATACGCCGACGATGTCGCCGTATTTGCCTGTTACGCCCGCGCAGATTGCCGAGCAGGCACTTGACGCCGCCCGTGCGGGTGCAGCGGTCTTGCACTTGCATGCACGCGACCCGGAAAACGGCAAGCCTACGCCCAGTGCGGCTGTATTCCGGCAGTTTCTGGAGCCTATCCATACGCAGTGTGATGCTGTCATTAACATCACGACGGGTGGGGCTCACACCATGAGCTTGGACCAGCGTCTGGAAGCGGCCCTGACGTTCTCGCCAGAAATGGCCTCTTGCAATGTGGGTTCTTTGAATTTTGGTTTTTTCCCCATTCTGGACAAAGTCAAAGAGTGGCGTCATGCCTGGGAGCCTGAATACCTGGAAGCCTCTCGTAATGCGATCTTCCGTAATACCTTCGGTGATATCGAACAGCTATTTGAGCGTGTGGCCAAGCCTTTAGGAACACGTTTTGAATTTGAATGCTATGACGTTGGCCATCTCTACACGCTTAAACATTTTGTTGACCGTGGTTTTGTCAAAACGCCTTTCATTCAATTTGTGTTGGGCGTCTTGGGCGGAATTGGTGCTGACCCCGAAAACCTGACACATATGAAGCGTATCGCCGACAAGCTGTTCGGTGACGATTACCACTGGTCTGTACTGGGGACAGGCCGTCATCAAATGCCCTTGGTGACTCAGGCGGCCTTGATGGGCGGCAATGTCCGGGTAGGTCTGGAAGACTCTTTGACGGTCGGGCGGGGGACACTGGCACGTTCCAACGCTGAACAAGTGAGCCTGATTCGTGAGGTACTGGAGCGATTGGGCCTGGAGATTGCAACACCCGCAGAGGCTCGTGCCATGTTGGGGCTAAAAGGCCAGGGGCAGATCAGCCTTTGAGCGCAAGCTGACCGGGGCGCCACCCGCGCCCGTTTTTTGTTTCCATAAGAGATATTGAGATGAATACATTGACGCCCGATTTCGCCGCAGACCAGTTATTTCTGGCAGCCCGTACGACAAACAAATTTCAGGACCGCGGGGTTGATGACGCTGTTCTTCGGCGCTTATACGATCTGTACAAATGGGGGCCAACGGCCATGAATACCCAACCGGCACGCGTGGTGTTTGTACGCTCTACCCAGGCCAAGACCCGTTTGGCCTCAACGCTGATGGAAGGCAATGTGGAAAAAACCATGCTCGCCCCCGTAACGGCCATTATTGCTCGGGACAGCCAGTTTTTTGAGCACTTGCCTGCCCAGTTTCCAGCGGTGCCTCATGCGCAGCAACTTTTCTCATCGAATGCCCAGTTGGCGCAGGACACTGCCGTGCGCAATACCACCTTGCAAGGTGCTTATTTGATTCTGGCTGCCCGTCTGGTGGGACTGGGGGCCGGGCCTATGAGCGGATTTGACCCGCAGGCACTGGATCGGGAGTTTTTTCCAGAAGGCCGATTCAAGTCCGACTTCCTGATTAATCTGGGTTATCCCGATCCAGCTGGTAATTACCCACGTGGTCCCAGGCTGTCGTTTGAAGATGCGGCACGTATTGTCTGACGGCGCTGGGTCCAATCATTTTTCAGTGTATTGATTGAGGTGGAGACAATGAGTATTTCTAATAATAAAAAGGTGGCAATCGTCGGTGGCGGCCCAGCAGGGCTGCTCACCGCGATTTTGCTGCGTGAACAAGGCATTCAGACCACGATTCTGGAGCGGGCTGAGGGTATTGCAGCATTGCCGCAAGCCCATGTGGTGAATACACGCACGTGCGAGATATTACGTGAGCTGGGTTTGTTTGAGCGCATGGCAGCAGCGGCGTCCAAGGAAGAGAGGATGAACTGTGTGACCTGGTCTTCCGAGCTGGCCGGTACCCGCTTTGGTTGTTTGCCCTTGCAAGGCAATGAGCAACAAAAGGCGTTTCGCCGTCAAGCCAGCCCGGTGCGTACCTTGAATATGGGCCAGCATATTTACGGCAAGATTTTGCTGGATCATTTACGGGGCTTGGGCGGGGATGTGCTGTTTCGACAGCAGGTGCTCGATGCTGTCGTAGATGGCATGAAGGCAGTGCTCTCTATTCAGGATAGTGAGGGGCACACAAGAAAAGAAAGTTTTGATTATGTACTGGCCTGTGACGGAGCCGGTAGCGTTGTGCGCCGGGCCTTGGGCATTGACATGATTGGTCCTCCTTCGATTGCTCGTTTTGCCACCTGTTATTTCAAAGGCGACTTGAATCGCTATTTAGGCAAGGACACGGGCCCGGTTCACTTTGTTGCCAACCCTGATGCGCCTGGAATCTTTGTTTCGTATGACCTGGACCAGACCTGGGCGTTTATGTGCGTGATGCCACCTGGTGCCGCGCGTGAAGCCTATTCGGGCGAAGTCATGCTGGAGCTGGCTCGCCGGGCCGTTGGCGATCCGGAGGTCAAATTGGAGCTGGTCAGTGTCAGTTCCTGGAACATGAGTGCGCAAGTGGCCACGCAGTTCCGCAAAGGGCCTTTTTTCCTGGTAGGTGATTCTGCTCATCGATTCCCGCCTACTGGTGGTTTGGGCTTGAATACAGGGGCCCAAGATGCTCATAACCTGGCTTGGAAGTTGGCAAAGGTAGTGCGTGGTGAGGCTGATGATGGTTTGCTGGATACCTATGAAACAGAGCGTTTGCCAGTAGCTGCCCGCAATTGTGCACATAGCGTCGCCAACTTTCAGAAGTTGCTGCAAGTGCAGGACGCTATTGAAGCCCCCTTTTTGATACCAGCTGATCCCGCTGTCGTGGAGCGGCCACCTACCCCCCGTCGCGATTTCGGCTTGAACAGCGGTTCCGAGCAAGCTAAGCAAAAGCAACGGCGGATTGATGTTGCCATTGCTGCCCAGCGCCCACATTTTGATGCCCTGGAGATAGAGATTGGTTATTGCTACGGGGAGCATGTCACCCACGATAGCGATACGGATTACGTGCCAGTACTGCAAGCTGGTACCCGTTTGCCACATGTATGGCTAGACACTGCCGAGCAGTCGCCACATTCCAGCCTGGATGCTTACGCCAAGCACCAATACACCTTGTTGTTGTGCGGTTTGCAGGCAGGGGAAACCGAGGGACAGAAAACGCTGGAGCAAGCCGGCATCGGTTTGGCGCATTTGTGTTCTTCGGCTTCTGGCCGGTCTGCTTCGCCAATATTTGCGTCGGGCAGTGCCGTCCTGGTGCGCCCTGATGGCCACGTCTTATGGCATGGACGTGCCGATGCCGAGAATTTTCACGAAGCCGCTCTTGAGGCGGTTCAGCAATATCCCAAGACTGGCGGCTCGGCGGCCGCTGCGGTTGGGGAGTTTGTCAACATGATGGAGAAAGCCATGAATTCAGATCAGTCTTGCTCGACAGCGGCTGGGCCCGCCACCAGCTCGGCAGGTATCAAACCCAAGAAATTGGCCCATGTAGTTCTGCGCTCCGATGAACGATATGAGCAAATGTGTGATTGGTATCAGGACTTGCTGAGCGCCTATGTTGCTCATCGAGACGGGATGACTTGCTTTATGACCTTTGACTCTGAGCACCACCGCTTGGCGGTGGTGCGTGTCCCCGGCATGGTTGATCGGCCGTCAGGTGTGGTGGGGCTGGAGCACATCGCCTTTACCTTTGAGACCCTGTCGGACCTGCTGGAAACGTACGATCGCTTAAAGGCTAAGGGCGTTGTTCCGATTTTAACTATCAACCATGGTCCAACCATGTCCATCTATTACGAAGACCCAGACCGTAACCGTGTCGAAATGCAGGTAGATAACCAGAAAACCATTGAAGAGTTCATGGCGTTCGTTAAGTCCGGGGCCATGGATACCAATCCGATTGGTCAAGTATTTGATGCAGATGCCATGTTGGCTAAATTGCGCGCCGGGACGCAGCAGGAAGTGTTGATGCGTTACCCCGTGCCGCCAGAGCCCGTTGATCCGGCCGTGATGGAAATCCTGCTTCGCAACTGATGTGTTGAGTGTTTAAGCACTGAACTCTTGATTATAGGAATGCTATGAAACTGGCAAGCTATCGATATAACGGCGTGGAGTCGTTCGGGATTGTGGTGGGTTCGTCTTTGATTGACTTGAAACGTCGTCTGGGTATCCCGGATCTGAAGACATTGCTAGGTATGGGTTTGCATTTGGCCCAGGCACATCAAGATGATGGGCCGGACTATCAGCTGGACGAGGTGGAGCTGCTTTCCCCTGTTACTAACCCAGGTCACATTATCGGCGTGGGACTGAATACCAAAAGCCATGCAAAGGAAGCGGCAGACTACTTCAAGGCGGAAATCCCTGAGCCCAAGTACCCCCGTTTGTTTCTTCGTGCCCCCTCCAGTCATGTGGCGCATGGGCAGGCTGTAGTCGTGCCCAAAGCCTCTCCAACGCTGGATTACGAAGGGGAGATGGCCATTATTATCGGCCGTGGCGGGCGCTATATCTCCAAGGAAAACGCCATGGAGCATATTGCCGGAATTGCTTGCTATAACGATGGCTCGGTTCGAGCGTATCAATTGCATTCCGAGCAGGTTACTGCGGGCAAGAATTTTTATCAGAGCGGCTCCTTCGGGCCGTGGTTGACGACCTTGGATGAAGTGGGGCCTGTCTCTGATCTGGTGTTGGAAACACGCGTGAATGGTGAGTTGCGGCAGCGTCTGACCATGGATGACTTGTACTTTGACTTCGCAAGTTTGATTGAGTACGTGTCACAACCTTTTTTGCTGGAGCCAGGTGATGTGATCATCATCGGGTCTTCAGCTGGGGTGGGGGCTTTTACTGGGCAGTACCTAGTTCCAGGTGATGAGTTGCTCATTTCGATTCCCACGGCAGGAACTCTACGTAACACCGTCATGGCAGAAGTCTGACGCTGTGGGGCTGAGGTTAATCGAACTACCGAGGTTGTATGAATAAGCAACGCACGTCTGGCTATCTTCAATTGCGCTCTCTGGTCAATGCGGATGCGCAACTGGAGTTGTTTCTGGCTCATGAGCCCGTTCCCGCCCCAGGGCCGGAGGAGGTTTTGATTCGGATTGACGCTGCCCCAGTCAATCCGTCTGATCTAGGGCTGTTATTTGCTGCCGCTGACATGAGCACAGTCCGGTTGGTAGAACGTGAAGGCTATCCATGCCTACTAGCCGATATCCCTGAGGCGGCCATGCCAGGTTTGCAAGGCAGGCTTGGGCAAGCGCTTGCGGTGGGCTATGAAGGCACAGGCATTGTGGTGGCAACGGGGCAGTCAGAACAGGCTCGTCAGTTGGATGGCAAGCGTGTGGCTGCGTTTGGAGGAGGCATGTATAGCCAATATGCTTGTGTTCCCGTACAGGCGTGTCTGGTTCTGCCAGACAGGACGACGGCACAGGAAGGAGCTTCGGCTTTTGTGAATCCTTTGACCTCGCTGGGCATGGTGGAAACCATGCGCAGTGAGGGGCATACCGCCTTGGTGCATACCGCAGCGGCGTCCAATCTTGGACAAATGTTGAATCGCATTTGTTTGGAGGATGGTGTGGGGCTGGTCAATATCGTACGCAAGCCTGAACAGGCCGATTTATTGCGTGCTCAAGGGGCTGTGCATGTATGCGATTCCAGCTCGGACACGTTTAACGATGACTTGATCCAGGCCATTACCGCGACGGGGGCTACGTTGGCCTTTGATGCGACAGGAGGGGGCACCCTGGCCGGGCAGATCCTCGGTGCCATGGAGTCTGTCTTGTCGCGTGCGGGTGGGCAGTACAGCCGCTACGGTTCTACGACGCACAAGCAGGTTTACCTCTATGGCGGCCTGGAAAGTGGCCCGACTCGCTTTGAGCGTAATTTCGGTATGGCGTGGGGAATGGGCGGCTGGGTTTTGTGGGCGTTTTTACGCAGGATGGGGCCACAAGGGGTTGCACGGCTTAAAGAGCGCATTGTGGCCGGACTGACCACGACGTTTCACAGCCACTACTCCCAAGCGATTTCTATGGTTGAGCTTTTGCAGCCCGAGACGATTGCTTTGTGCAACCGGCGTGGTACTGGCGAAAAATTTCTTCTTTTCCCCAACGGCTAGGTGGCCCTGCAGCCCTGAGTTGGGGGCAGGGGGAGTCGGGGACTGCCTTTGTATGATCGTTTTTTAAGGAAAAAGTGTGAGTGAATTAAGTCATCACTATATCGAGGTTAATCGCGTTCGCCTGCACTATGTAGAGGCAGGAAGCGGGCCCGCCGTTATTTTTTGTCATGGATTTCCGGAGCTTTGGTATAGCTGGCGTCATCAACTGCCTGCGCTGGCCAAGACGGGTTATCGTGCTATCGCCCTGGATATGCGTGGGCATGGAGAGTCAGAGGCTCCTGCGGAGGTGGGTAGTTATGGTGTTATGCAGACCGTGGGTGATGTCATCGGTTTGATGGATGCGTTGGGGATTGAGAAGGCCGTCATGGTGGGGCACGATGCTGGCACCTCTACGGCTTATCACACGGCCTTGATGCGTCCAGATCGTGTGCGTGGCGTAATGGGGTTGTCTGTCCCTTATATCCCTCGCGGTGATTTGAGCATTTTGGAGGCCTTTGAGGGCGCTGTTCCACCTGGCTTCTATATGCAATATTTTCAGGCCCCAGGCGTAGCGGACCACGACCTGGAGCGGGACGTGAAGCGAAGCTTACGCCGCTTGATTTACGCAAACTCGGGGTTGAACCCTCAAGCGCCTTTTCTGATGCTTGTTCCCGGCGGTGGTACCTTGGTAGATACCTTGCCCGAGCCAGAAGATGCGATGAGCTTTCTGTCAGAAGATGATCTGGATGTTTACGCGGCCGCCTATAAGCGCTCGGGTTTTCGCGGTGGTTTGAACGGGTATCGTGTCTTTCAGCGTAACTGGGAAGATACGGCAGCATGGAATGGCATGGCTTTACCGGTTCCTGCAGCATATGTCGGTGGGAATCTGGACACTGTATTGCAATTCCCCGGGTTTCGTGAAGCTGCGCAAGCAATGGGACAAGCGATATTTTTAGATGGGGCCGGGCATTGGATTCAAACGGAACGCGCGCAAGAGGTGAATACAGCTTTGTTATCGTTCTTGGACTCTCTTGCTAAATAATGGCGGATGAACGGAGCAGACACACGTCATGTTGGCTGCTAAGGGGAGCATGGTGCTCCCCTATTCTCGGGATCGTTTGCTTGTGATGCAAACCCCTCTCATTTCTTTTTACCTCTTTAAGGCTGTGGCTCTTAGGCTAGTTCTGGTCTATCTCCTGGCAGTTGCTGGTTTTCACTCCTCGGATGCCAAGCGCACTGCCTTTACAACACGCTCCGCAAGCTCCTGCTTTTCCAGTTGTGGATAGGCCTGTTTCAACTTCCCGGAAACGTGTCAGCTGTTTCCTATCAGAGAGCGGATGACCCGACTGGTGTCTTGATCAGGTATTTCAAGCACTTTTTTCAGCTTTTCCTGGGCGCGTTGGAAGATAACCAGACTGCGAGCTTCTTCGGCCATTCCACCATGGACGGCATGTGTCACGACTTGCGCCGTGTACAGCACATGCTCCGTCAAATGAGGATAGCGCCAGGCGAACTGTACGTTGGCATAGTCATCAAAAATAAAATTGCGCTGGGTGCCATCTTCGTAGGCCGTCAGCTTGCCAAAGTGAGAAGAGCTTGCGTAACGCCCCATAGACGGGTGTGACAATAGTAATTTCGTTTGTTCTAGAGCTTTAAAAAAAACATGAATATAGTGATAAAGCCAGGATTTCGTCGAAAATAATAAAAATCGAGTTTGCTACAAGATGATTCGGACTCTGTGAATCCTGACAAGCTGGAAGGTTTCTGATGGCGACACGATTTGCCAAGCATTCGGACCTTGAGGGGCACTTGGGCTTCAGTGCGAGCGTTTTTTATGCTCTCTTCTGACCTGCAATTAGCCTCGGGGGGAAATATCCTCAAAATACGTTTTTTCTGGTTTTGGAGGATGCGGCCCCTGGCTCATGGGGGAGCGGGTCATTCGGCGCGCACCACCTTTGCTGGAGTTGGATCGGGTCTTACAGGCTGCGCGTGCCTTGGAGGACGGGACGGAAAGCAAGCAGAGTCTGCAGTGCTTGCTTGGGCAAGGAACATCTTTGGGCGGGGCTCGCCCAAAATCTACTGTTCGTGATACGGATGGCCGCGATGCCATTCATGCTTATACGGATCTGGTGGATTTTGAGCCGGCATTTGCTTAACTTCATTCCCATGGCACTATACCCAGCATGCAAGAAGATCTTTTCGGCGATGCCATTCCCCAGCCACCCGCCTCAAAGCCCGCTGCTCCTTCCCGACGCAAAATCACCAAAGTCAGCCTTGCTGCTTCCGCGCTGGAGCTAAGCGATCTGGCCGCTCAGCTTCCTGAAACCTTGCGTTTCGGTGTCTCCACCTGGTCCTACCCCGGTTGGGAAGGCTTGATCTGGGATGGCGAGTACGAGTCGAGCATCTTGTCCAAACACGGCTTGGAGGCCTATCACCAGCATCCCTTGATGCGCACCGTCTGTGTGGATCGCACCTTCTGGCGTCCTTTGACGGTCACGCAGTATTCCGCCTATGCCGCTCAGGTTGATGAAGATTTCCGCTTCGTTGTGAAATGTCCTTCCATGATTACGGATGCCCAAGTTCGTGATGAGCAGGGCAAGGTACGCAAATCTAATCCGGACTTTCTGGATATTCGTCTGGCTGTAGAGCAGTTCGTGCAGCCTGCAGTCGAGGGCTTGTGTGCCAAGTTGGGCGTCTTGGTCTTCCAGTTAAGCCCTCTGTCCTGGGGCTGGTTGAATCGTCCGGCAGAGTTGTTCGACAAGTTGGGGCAGATGCTGGCAGCGGCGCGTGAGGCTTTGCCGCAAGGCTCACAGGTGGTGCTTGCGGTAGAGGTAAGAGATCCAGAGCTGTTGACTCAACATCTTGTCGATACGCTCAAGGCCAATGGCGCGACATTTTGTCTGGGGCTGCATGGCAAGATGCCGCCGATTGAGGAGCAACTGCCTGTCTTGCGCGCCTTGTGGCCGGGACCCTTGGTGTGTCGCTGGAACTTGAACCGGGAGTTTGGTGCTTATGGCTATGCCGATGCTCAAAAAAAGCATACCCCCTTCGATGCCATTGTCAGCGAGGACGTGCATACCCGCACTGTGCTGGCGCGCACGATTCGCGGGATCACGGGGGCAGGGCAGGCGGCGTACGTGACGATCAGCAATGATGCGGAAGGCTGTGCACCGCTCTCCATCCAGCGATTGGCGCAGCTGATAGCGGCGCAAGATAAGTAAAAATGAGCCTTGTGAACTGAGCTCTAACAATTGGATAGCTCACAAGGCCTGCCTGGGTCCTTCACGTCCTGACGCCTTAAGGTATGCGGGCTCTGACCGTGCTCATACTTCTTGCCTGGTTTTCTGAATCAGCTCTTGCGTCGTCATGACATGCGCGGTGGATACTGCCAGCACCCCCAAGGTGACGCGGTGTACTTCTTCAGCCGGAATCGCCCCAAAGCCCATATCCGGGTAGTTGTAGGTGCCTGTGGCATCAGAGATAAAGGCCACTTTGTAGCCATGGAACATGGCATCGCGAGCCGTAGCGTGGCAGCAGTTTTCAGTGGTCACGCCGGTGATGACAACGGTGTCGATCTTGCGAGTACGCAAGATGATGTCCAGGTCGGTGCCAAAGAACGCGCTGTAACGGTGTTTCTTTATGACGACTTCGTCCCCCTGTGGGGCTACTTCGGGGTAGATATCAACGCCCGCTGTCTCATCTACCAGCCCCACCTGGTTTTGAATCGGAGGGTAAATCTCTCCGAACAGGCCCATATCGCAGCCGTTGCGGCGGTGGGCGTGGGCGGTGAAGATCACTTCCATGCCAGTTTGGCGAGCGTGGCCCAGCAGTTTTTGCAGGCGGGGCATCAACTCCATGCCCATGGGTGTTTCCAGTGGGGCGCCGGGTGCGATGAAGTCGTTCTGCATGTCGATCACAATGACCGCCGTGCTGCTGGGGTTGATTTGATCAATCTGAATAGCCATTTCATTCTCCTTTGGTTTGCTCACGGCCGGGCGACTGTGTATTTGGTATTGCCGCTGCCGGTGTCATAGACGCTTGTAGAGTAGGAGGGTGGCGCAGTTTTGGCTTGGCTGCCACTGCCAGTTTTACGTTTTTTTTGACTGTGCCTGCCATCCTGGACAGTACACGGGCAGGGAGCTGAGGCTTGGTATTTTCAGGGCTTGTCTGTCTTTGGGTAATGGACGTAATCTTGTTGAAAAACGATTAATCCATCGGTGCAGATAGCCCCGATTATGGAGACTGAACCTATGACAGCGATCATAGCGGTCAAGCCCGGAGACAGCTTTGAGCACTGGCACGAGGTCACTTGCAGGCAGTTTTCACAGACCGAGTGCAGCCAGATTGCCCGGCCCCAGTTTCAGGCGCGGGTCACCCTCACTAGTTTTGGTGGTTTGGGCCTGAGCAGCATCTGGTCTGCCACCCCTCAGGGGGAGGCGATACGGGTGAGCAGACGGCAGGCCGATATCCGTAAAGATCAGCGCGACTGTTTCATGCTGTGGCTCATGCTGGATGGTCATATTCAACTGAGCCAGGACGGACGCTACGTCAGCCTGGGAACAGGGGATCTGGTACTTCAGGATCAATCTCGGCCTTTTGATCTGGAGCTGGGCTCTTTGGCTCACGCGGCCATGGTCATGATTCCCCGCCCCTTATTGGCATCGCGCTTGCCCTCGGTGGGCAATCTGGCAGCGCGTCGTATTGCAGCCAACTCGCGTCTGGGGCCGATGGCTGGCGCCTTGGTCAAGCAACTGCTTGGTATGGGGGAGGCAGCAGCGGACGGTATGGATCAGCGTGTGACGGCTTCTGTGCTGGATATCTTCTCCGCGGTATTCGAGTCTGACGCTCCTGCGCTTTCTCGGGGCACTCGTCAGGAGCGGCGGCTGGAGCAGGTTCAGGCTTATATGCGTGCACATTTGCATGAGGATACGCTGGATGTGGACCAGATTGCCCGTGCTTCGTCCATGGCGACTCGCACTCTGTATCGGCTCTTTGCGCTTGAAGCGACCACACCCATGCAATGGCTGTGGGAGCAGCGTTTGATCCAGAGCTACCGTTTGCTGGAGGGCGGGAAACCTAAACGGGTGACCGAAGTGGCCATGGCCTGTGGCTTCAAGGACCTCTCTCATTTCAGCCGTCTATTTCAGGCGCGGTTTGGGCAATCTCCCTCGACGCTAGGCTACACGGGCAGGTCTTGAACTTTGCCTGTTCAAGTGGCTTTATATCCAGGCTGCGTGTTGGGGGGTAGCAACGCGCGCAGGTGCCAGCTGCAAATCTCGTTTTTATGGTCAGAACGTGTAGGCCCAAATAGACCAGCCAGCCAATCGGAATGCTTGCTGGTCGACTGGCTCTATATTCAAAAATGTAAAGTAAACATTACTTATTGACAAGTAGTTTTGACTTCTATAAAGTCAGGTTTACTTTACATTCAGGTGCTTAACCATGCTTGCCAACAGTAATTCCCCCTCTGCGCCGTCACCAGGTCGCAGCTATCTGATTCGCACTTTGCTCTTTATGGGCGTGTATATCCTGGTCAATGCCTTGACCATTCTGGGGCTGTTCGACAGCCTGCTCGGTCGGCCTGTTGGTTGGCTGATTGCCATAGCCGTCGCCTTGCCTGTGGCCGGACAAGTCTGGGCCACCTTGCGCTTGATGGCGAAAAGCGATGAGTTCGTGCGGGTGATCGTGGCCAAGTGTTTTGTGCTGGCCTCAGGCGCAACCTTGACCTTGTGGACCGCCTGGGGCTTTGGGGAAACCTACGCCGCTGCGCCCCATATTCCTGCCTGGCTGATTTACCCCTTCTTTTGGGCGGTGTTCGCTCTAGTTTCACCCTTTGTCCGGACTAGCGATTAAATGAAAAATCGATTGCGTGTATTGCGGGCCGAGGCGAACTGGACGCAGGCAGATTTGGCGGAGCGCTTGGGGGTGTCCCGGCAGGCGGTCAATGCGCTGGAAACGGGCAAACATGCACCGTCCCTGGATTTGGCATTCAAGATTAGTGCCTTGTTCGAGCAGACCGTAGAAGATATTTTCGAGAACCCGTATCAGGAATCTCGGGCTTGAACGCGGTTACGTTCTGGCTGGCATTCCCACTTGTGGATGCCTTTTGGACATCCATGCGCAGGTATTGAGAAAAGCCAGTGCTCAAGCCCGAAGCAGTGATCTTGCAGGCTCAGACACTGGCTTGCCTTCTTACTTGGTGGTGTAACCACCGTTGATCAGAATGGTCTGGCCGGTAATCCACCAGCCGTCACTGACCAGATGACGGATAAAGGGCACGACATCTTCAATGTCCGTCAGCCCGGTCTTGGAGTAGGGGGACAGGGCGGCCGCGGTCTTGTGATAGGCTACGGCATCCTCCCCCTCGGCTGGATAGAAGAAGGGCGTATCCATAGGACCAGGGCCCACCGCCGTGACGGAAATACCGCGTGCGCCATATTCTTTGGCGGCGGCGCGGGTGTAGTGTTCTACCGGCGCTTTGGTGCCGGCATACGCGGCGTAAAAGGGGGTGAAGGCACCCAGCAGGGATGTGACCAGGGTGCAGACTTTACCATTGTCCTGTACGTGTTTGCCGGCTTCTTTCAGGAAGAAAAAAGCAGTTTTGGAGTTGATGTCGCTCATCTCCTCGTACTCGGCTTCACTCACTTCGGTCAGTGGCTTTTTCAGTACTTTGCCCACCGTGTTGATGGCGATATCAGGGCGGCCAATTGCGGCGACGGTATCGCTAAACAGTTTTTCCATGGCACTGGCCGAACGCAAGTCGGCCTGGAAGGCGACGGCTTGTGCACCAGTTGCCTGGATGGCTTTGACGGTGGCTTCGGCATCCGCTTTGGAGCTGTCGCTGTTGTAGTGAATGGCAATGGCGCGCGCTCCTTGCTCTGCCAGGTCGCGGGCGATCAGGCCGCCCAGATTCTTTGCCCCGCCTGCAATCAGAACGGTTTTACCTTTGATGCTGTGCTTTGCCATGATGACTCCTTGCTAGTGTGGGCTGCGGGCTGCAAGCCTTTTCGTTTTTTCATGATATAAGTCGCTGAAATTGTTTAAATCATCTAGTTCTGACATCATTTGTCTGAAAAAACGAACAATACGCACCGCCGCTTGAGTCAACCGGGTCTAGCAGTTCTGCCCGTGTTTTTGCTGCTGCTTATCGGGAGAAAGCTATGGACCGCATTGACCTGTTTCGCATCTTTACGCGGGTCGTGGAGTGTGCCAATTTCACCCGCGCGGCGGATACCTTGGGTATGCCGCGCTCTTCGGTGTCGGCCGCCATTCAGGAGCTGGAAGGGCGAGTGGGGGCTCGCCTGTTGAATCGCACCACGCGCAAAGTCACAGTCACGCAAGATGGTGCGGCGTTTTACGAGCGCTGTCTGCGCGTGATTGCCGATGTGCAGGAAACCGAAAACCTGTTTCGCCAAGCCAGTGTGGGGCCTAGTGGCACGATCAAGGTGGATGTGCCGGGGCGGGTAGGCCGCCTGATTGTGGCACCTGCGCTGCCGGAGTTTCTGGAGCGCTATCCGCATGTCCATGTGCATCTGGGCGTGACGGACCGCGAGGTGAATCTGATTGAGGAGCAGGTGGATTGTGTGCTGCGAGTGGGACCCCTAAGTGATTCGGGCCTGATCGCCAGAAAAATGGGCAGCTTGCCCTTGATCAATGTAGCCAGCCCCGCTTATCTTGCCCGTTATGGCATGCCCCAGACGCCAACGGATCTGGAAAACCATCAAGTGGTGCGTTATGCCTCGCCCACCAGCGAGCGTGTGGCTCCTTGGGAGTGGATGGAGCACGACAAGCGTCAGGTGCTGGATCTGCCAGGTCGTGTGACGGTGAATAATGCCGAGGCCTATATCGCCTGCTGTCTGTCCGGCTTGGGGCTAATTCAGATCCCTGCTTACGATGTGCAGGCGCATTTGCAATCAGGTGAATTGGTGGAGGTACTACCGGATCACCGTGCCGCTCCCATGCCCATGTCCTTGCTGTATTTGCATCGCCAACACTTGTCGCGTCGTTTTCAGGTGTTTGCGGATTGGCTGGAAAATTTGTTGCGTCATTCCGCCTTGGAATGAGGCTGGTCTCGAACGTTTTTGTCTGGGGCTGCTCCAAGCTGCAGCGGACAACTCAAAACGGGGTAGCGATGGAAATCAGAAGAATTCGTGCGACGGACTGGGACTGGATACAGCAATGGTTCCAGGACGAGGACTTGAACCGCGAGTTGGGGCCACTGGATCAGGAGTGGCTGGAGCACGTGTTGAACCAAAGCGATGGCGTCCAGCTGGTTGCCGAGCAGAACGGTCAGCCCATTGGTTTGATTGGGTGTGCCTGGGGAGATGGGCGAAATCTGCCACATGCAATTACCGATATTGCCGTTGCGCCGCCATTACGCGGCAATGGTCAGGCCGGAGCCATGCTGGAAGCGGTATTGGCTTGGCCGGGCCATCCCCCATGTCGTAAATGGGTGGCTTTTGTGTTCCCGGAAAACCAGCGTGCCTGCCGCTTTTTTACGCGCTTGGGGTGGGAACACGTGGACTTTGCCGATGGTATGAACGAGTTCGAGTACAAGAGCTCGGGCTCAGGGCCGGATCAATGCTGATCAGGCCGGTTCCAGCAAGCTGATCATGCGGCCCAAGGGGGAGTCGCTAGGGGTGGGGCGGTACGCCAGTGTCAACGGAATCGTGAAGGCATGGGGGCCTGTCAAGGGTCGATAGCAGACACTTTGATTCAGTACGAATTGCATGGAACGCGGCAGTATGGATATGCCTTTTCCCGCTGCCACCATCGTGATGGCCGAGAGCAATCTGGGCACTTCTTCCACCACTTTGGGCATGAAGCCGGCCGACTGAAAGGCGGCAAGCAGGCGGTCCTGGACACCGGGGCCATTCGCTTGGCGATACATCACAAAGGGCTGGTTTTGCAGTTCCTCCAGATAAATTCCGTCTCGGCTTTCTGCCAGGGGATGCTGCAGGGGCAGGGCAACGACGGTGTGTTCTTCACTTAGGACAATGGCACGTAGTTCGGGATAGCGGTCTATATCTGCGCGGACAAAGGCGGCGTCCAGTCGTTGCGCCTGAACTTCATCCAGTAGCGTGCGGGTGGTCTTTTCGTCCACGCTCATCTCAATCAGCGGATAGCGCTGGCTAAATTCTTTCAGCAACCGCGGCACCTGCTCGTGGATGGCGGCAGAGCTGGTATAGCCAAGGCTGATACGTCCTGACTCCCCACGGGCACTTTTGCGTACCCGCTCCACGGCTTCGTCGGCCTGGGCGAGGAGACGCCTGGCCTCTTCCAGAAACAGTTTGCCAGCCGTATTGAGCTGGATGCGGCGTGGGCTGCGGTCGAACAGTTGTACTTTCAGCTCGCGCTCCAGGTCCTGGATTTGCTGGCTGAGTGGTGGTTGCTGTATGCCCAACCGCGCAGCGGCGCGAGTCATATGCTGCTCTTCAGCGACGGCCACAAAGTACCTGAGATGTCTAAGCTCCATAAGCGTTTAAATGATATGTAAAAAGTATCAAAAAAATATTAACAATATATTTTACATTCTAATTAGTGATCACTAAGATTTATATAGTTAAAGATGCAGCCCGATCGGAGCCTTGGCTTGTTGAGTTTGGCTGTTGTAAGGAATACCCATGGCTATCAATTTTCATGATCAAAAGAATCGTAAAACCTACGCCACTCGTGAGGCGGACGGCTCCTGGGCGCAAGCTATCGAGACTCTGATTAGCCCGGTCGGTTTGCGTGTTGCCGATATAGGCTGCGGCGGCGGGATTTATTCCTCGGCCTTTCTGGATCAGGGCGCGAGTAGCGTGGTGGGTGTGGATTTTTCCCAGGCCATGATTTCCGGCGCTCAAGAACGCAATGCTGGACGGGCGGGGATTGAGTTCCGCCTGGGGAATGCGACGGCGACTGGCTTGCCTTCAGAGAGTGTGGACCTGGTTTTTCAGCGCGCTTTGATTCATCACCTGGCAGGCTATGAAGTCTGTTTTGCCGAGGCCAAGCGTTTGCTGGTTCCCGATGGCGCTTTGCTGGTGCAAGACCGGACGGCGGCGGATGTGCAGCAGCCTGCTTCGGCCTCTCATTTGCGAGGCTACTTCTTTGAATGTTTCCCACGCTTGTTGGAGGTGGAGCTAAAACGCCGTCCTGAAACGTCTAAGGTGCAGGCAGCGATGCAGGCTGCCGGCTTTGTGGCTCTGCAATCCAGCACTGTGTGGGAAGACAGGCGCTACTACAACAGCTTTGAGGAATATGCTCAGGAGCTGGCCCAGCGTACCGGACGCTCTATCTTGCATGAGCTGAGCGATATTGAGCTGCAAGAACTGATCGACTATATCCGTGCCCGAGTTCCTGTGAATCAGTTTTTTGTTGAGCGTGATTGCTGGACTTTGTGGTTAGGCAAGCGGGGCAGTTAAGAGGGCGCTCTGCATTTTTGTATTCTGAGCGATAGAGAAAGAAAAGCCGGTGCAAGACCGGCTTTTCTTGTGGCATCAGGGATAAAACAGCAGCAGCCCGAATACCGCGAAAACCATCAGGTGCATATAGCCTTGAATAGGTGAGGTTCGCTTGCCGCTAAAGCTCAAGATACTGAGCAGCGCCGTGATCAGAAACAACACGATTTCCATATTGCTGATGCCCATAATCACTTGCTTGCCGGTGATCAGACCAATCATCAGCACCACCGGCACAGTCAGCCCCACGGTAGAGACGAAGGCACCCAGACACAGATTGATGGCGCGCTGCATTTCATTATTCATGGCCGCCTTGATCGCAGTGATGGACTCCGGGGTGAATACGATAATTGCGATCAGTACACCGCCGACGGCAACGGGGGCGCCCGAGGCGGCGATACCGTAGTCCGTCACAATGGCCAGATCGTGTGCCAACAGGACGATAGGCAGGATCAGGGCGATCAGCACCAGACTGCGTATCAGCATCGCGCGAGTCGCCTGGGGATCACGCGGTGTGGGTGTCGTATCGTCAGTGCTTTGAATCGCCTGATTGGGCTGCACATAGTCATGGCGGTGACTGCCCATTTGCAGATACAGAAAGATGGCATAGACCAGGCCCGTCAGAACCGAAATGCCAATGGCCTGGGTGGTGCTGAACTCGCCCGCATTGCTGGTGTAGTTGGGCAGAATCAGGCCCACACTGGTCAGCAAGACGATCATGGACAAGTAGGTATTGGTGCCTTGGCGATTGAACTCCTGATCGCCATTGCGCGCTGCGCCGGCAATCAGACACAGGCCGGTGATCAGGTTCAGGATGATCATCATCACGGCGTAGATCGAGTCCCGACCTATGGTGGGAAAGTCGCCCGGCCCCAGCAGTACCGAGGCAATCAGGATAACTTCGATCAGCACAATGGACAGGGTCAGGATCAGGGTGCCGTAGGGCTCGCCCAGTTGGTGGGCCAGGTGGTCGGCTTCACGGACCACACCAAACGAGGCCGCCAGGATGGTCACGAATAGCACCAGAAAGACGATGGCCGCCGTGGTGCCGTTCAGGGAGTCTCCCAGCCATTGCCCGCCGAAAATCATGAACAGGACAACAATGGACCAGGAACCGAGCAGACGCAGCCAGGTGATGGGAGTAATGAGTTGAGTTGAGGGTGATGCAGGGTGGGCCATCGTGGATGCTCCGCCAAAGAGGTAGGGCCGTCCCTGTACTGAAAAGGCAGATCCAGGTCGTCCCGGATCTGTTTTGAATTGAACTATTCAAGTAGCCACGATTTTATCACCTTGCCCCCTGGCGGCAAGTGCGGACCCTCTGAAACCGGATTTGTGTGGCGTGCAGCCATCTTTTTCTGTATCTGGCCACGGTGGAGGCGTGAAGGGCGGGTTCCTTTATCACCTTCCTGGCATTGTTTCGTTCGGCTGTTTTATTTTTGTGTGAGTCTGGCGCGAGTCTCCTGTGGACCTTGTTCTTTTCCTGTTGCTATTTACGGCGGACACCATCCAGATGAGAAAACAGGTGGGCCCATGGAGCGAATACATGGTGTGTTTTCTGTATAGGGTTTGTTCTTCTCCATAGCTTGGCGGAATTTTCCGGGAGACACTCCCGCATACGTTTTGAATGCGGTAGAGAAATTGGCCGGGCTGGAAAATCCTAAATCGGTTGCAATCACATCAATTTTCAAGGCCGTAGTCTTCAGCAAATACTCGGCCCGATACATACGCTGCAATCGGATATAACTGCTCACACTTAGGCCAAAATTACGCTGAAATATATTCATGATTTTTCGACGTGAAATCTTGAACATATCGCACAGTTCTTTTTGACTGGGTGGCGCACCCAGATTGGCATCAATGGTTTTCTGAATGGCATGGATCAGCATGCTGGTTTCGGCTGTCGTGCTGGGCCGCTGGCTTGGCATCTTGCCCGGTACAAGTGCAGGCGCCATCTGCTTGGGGCAGCGCAAGGGCACGTTGATACGTTCTTTGACTTCATCGACCGCATACGGATTGCCAATGTAATCAACCGCACCAGCCTTTAGAAAAGTGACGCATTCATCGCTGCTGCCATCCATGCGTGAATCCAGAATGATGATGGGGATTTGAGCCGTGGCTTTTAATCCTTGCAACATATGGGTCAAGGACAAAGCGTCTATCCCCGTCAATTGCTTATCCATCAGGATAAGCTCGGGTAGCGTTAATTGGGCCTTGGTATATCCTTGCACTCCGTCAGCAGCAACAGAAACCCGAAAAGCACCAGCCAGCAGGGCTTGAAGAAGTTGTTCGTGCTGTCGAGTGTTATTGGAGATCAGCAGAATCCTGATTTTTTGATCTGGCTGATACTTTATAGTGGCGTATTTGTTCAATATAAAGCCCCGCGCCCTTCTTCTGACGAAGACGGCTACCTTTACTGGCATTGCTCAAGTAGCCAATTTCCTCAGAATACAGACTCAATGAATAGATAAAATCTATCGATATGATTCGTACGGCAGACATAACATTCTGTATCAATGGAAAAAGTAAATTTTCAAAATTGCTCATTGCATTTCATTTTTGGCAGGCGGCATGCCGAAAGCCCGAAACTCGGGCCTTAAGGCGGACCCAAAAGTCCAATTTCAGGAATGCTACGCTGGCGTATCGGTGAATTTTCCTGGCAGGAAAAGGCGTGATTCTACGGCTTTTACCTCTGAATAAAGGACTATGTCCAGGCAGGCCAGCCGCGGTTTTGCCCGCACTAGTGTGCATCTGGATGAGGCCGTCCGGGGAAGATTGTGAGGCTCTTTGGGTGACGATTTGTTCAAGCAGCAAGCGCAGCCCGTAGCGAGGCGTTTATTTGCCGCTTTTTTGTTGGATTTTGACCAAGCACGGATGCTCGCCGTTGATGACTGTTATGGCTATTAGAGCGATTGCGGGATAGACCGTTTGAATCATTTTGATGGCTTGGGGGCAGGGCTTGAGCCTGCGAACCAAGCTGTAAACAAGTAGAGCGGGGCAAGGTAGATAAACCTTGCCCCGCCCTTGTTTTAAAAACAGTCAGGTTTGGTGTCGGGGTTGTGCTTCAAGCTGGCGCAGGATGCAGGGCGATGGCTTCGTCCAGCATGTCCAGCCTGTCCTGACCCCAGAACAGTTCGCCCTGATACACATAGGAGGGCGAACCGAAGACACCGGCTTTAATGGCCTCTTCGGTGTGGGCTTGATACTGCGCCTGCATCAGCGGTGCCTGTTTCAGCCAGTAGTCTGCATCCAGCTGCTGTGCTTGCAGGATTCGAGCCAGTTGCGTGGGGTCAGCAATGTTCTGCTCCTCGCACCATTGTGCCCGCAAAATGGCTTTGTACAGATCCAGTACCGGCAGACCAGCCTGATTGATAGCAATAACCAGGGTGGAGGCCAGCGTGGCGTCTGGGCACATGAAGCGCGGTGTGGGATTTACCTGTATGCCCAATTTGCGACACCAGCGTTTAAGCTCTGCAAGGCGATAAGCCTGACGTTCTGGTGAGCGCTGTCCCAGCAGGACACCGCCTGTACGTGCATAGACTTGCGGCAAGTCCACGGGTTTGTAGTGGATAGGGATGCCATGCTTGCGAGCAATCGCTTCCAGTCTGTCGGCTCCCAGGTAGGCCCAGTCCGAATTCATCCAGAAGTAGTAGTGAATACCGGCTGCGTTCATGTGCGTACCTTTCGGTTGGATAGGGCGGGAAGGGAGAAGTGCGTCGGCCCATGCATGAACCAGGTACTGGCAAAAGCAATCAGACCCAGCGCGCTCAGGTACCAGACGATGTAGTCGGGTTGACCGTCGCCATAGGCCAGCAGGGAGGTCGCCACCAAGGGAGCTAGGCCGCCACCGATGGCACCGGATACCTGCACGGCAATGGAGATGCCGCTGTACCGCACTTCAGGTGGAAATTGCGTGGAAAACAGGCCACCTTGCGGGCCATACAGCGCGGCATACACCAGCCCAATCGCAATCACCAAAGCCAGGGTGATGGTCCTGGAATCCAGGCTGCCCAGCATGGAAAAGAAGGTGGAGGAGAATGCCAGCATGCAGATCGTGCCTGCCATAAAGACCCATTTGAAGCCGATTCGGTCGCCCAATACGCCAAACAGGGGCATGGTGAACAAGGCTGCAAAGGCACCCCAGACGGTGGCATCCAGCATGACGCTGCGCTCTACTCCCAAGGTGGTGGTGGCGTAAGCCAGGGCAAAGGTCACCACGGTGTAGAACCAGGTCACTTCTGCCAGACGGCCTCCCACGACCAGCAGGACTTCGCGTGGGTAATGACGCAGAACTTCCAGAGCAGGAATTGGAACCTGTTTGCCCTTTTTGCTCATTTGCTCGAAGTCGGGGGATTCGGCCACTTTGGCGCGTATCCACCAACCCACCAGCAGCAGGGCGACGCTGGCTAGAAAGGGCAGGCGCCAACCCCAGGACAGCATGTCTTCCTCAGGCAAGCTGGCGACGGCTCCCATAGCCAGGGAAGACAGGATCAGGCCGGGGGCTACCCCTGTTTGCGGCAAGCTGCCAAAAAAACCCTTTTTGCCTTCCGGGGCATGTTCAACCGCCATCAACACGGCCCCGCCCCATTCTCCGCCTACTGCGATACCTTGCAGAAAGCGCATCAGCACCAGCAGCACAGCGGCCCAGTAGCCAATGCTTTCATAAGAGGGAATCAGGCCGATCAGGATGGTGGGGATTCCCATTAGAAAGAGCGTGATCAGTAGCATGGATTTTCGGCCCAGCTTGTCGCCAAAATGGCCGAAAACAAATCCTCCTAAAGGACGGGCGAAAAAGCCCACAGAGTAGGTGGCAAAGGCCGCCAGCGTGCCCGTAATCGGGTCAAAGGCGGGGAAAAAGATCTTGTTGAAAATCAGTGCGGCAGCGGTGCCGTACAGGAAAAAGTCATACCACTCTATGGTGGTTCCCATCATGCTGGCCAAGCCAGCGGTAACGTACTGGCGCGACGAACGCGCCTGTCCATTGTTAGGCATCGTCATGGCGACCTCCTGGTGGAAGCGGGGTATTGGTTGCGGGCGTCAGCGAGTTTTAGTTAAGGGCGCAATGCCTTGGGTCTGACGGGACCAGTAGTCAAAGGTAGCGTTAACAATGGAGGGCTTGAGCAGATAGTCGTGCGCTTCGGCCGCCAAGGTATCGTCCACAGGGGTAAGTGGGCCAAAGGCCGCTTGTGCACGCACTTGCAGACGTGCGGCGCGTTCCAGATACACCGACAGGTAAGTGGCTTCCTGGCAGCTTTTACCTGCGGTCAGATAACCGTGGTGGGCCAGAATAATGGCACGCTTGTCACCCAGGGCTTTGGAGATGATGACGCCTTCCTGATCGGCAATGGGCACGCCAGGCCATTCGCCCAAAAATGCACAGTCATTGTGCAGAGGCGTCATGTCCATTTGCGAAATCACCAAGGGCTGGCGGGCGGTGGCCAATACCGTGGCCCAGGGCGAGTGTGTATGGATGATGGAATTGACGTCGGGGCGAGCTTCGTAGACCCACAGGTGAAAGCGGGTGGCCGGGTTGGCCATGCCTTCGCCGCTAAGGGTATTCAAGTCGCGGTCAACTTCAATGAAGTCTTCGGGGGTGGCTTCGTCAAAACCCAGACCAAAGCGCAAGGTCCAATACGCACCGGGGCGCTCGGAACGGACGCTGATCTGGCCGGCCAAACCAGCTTCCTGCTCGGTCATGGCCAGGATGCGGCAGGCAAATGCCATGGTTTCGCGGGTGTCGCGTTGCACTTGCTGCAGATGAGTGGCCATCTCTTTGGTGGCGCGTTCATCAAAATAGGATTTGTCTCTGAGTGGGGTATCCATGTGCTTGTCTCCTTTGGTAGGCCTCGTCGATCCTTGTGCCGACGATGGGATTCATTGTCTTGATTTACATCAAGAGGAGCTATGCGCGCTGGCTCATAGCTCCTATTCCATTTGCTTGGGGCCTTATCAAGGAGACGAGCCCGGCAGTGGGGCCGGGCCGGGAGACAAGCGCTAGGGCATTAGCCCTGGCGCCAGCGGGAGCGCTCGCGGCGTCGCGAGCGGGACCAAGGATGCTGCACCTTATGCGGCTGTGGCCGGGGGTCGGGTGGATGTCGCGTGTCATTGCTTTCCACGGGATTGGAGTCCGGTTTAGGCGAGTCCAGAAAGACATTGATGGAACAATCGCAATCGAGGTACATGGACAGTCCTTTGTCAACGTGAAGAAAGGGGAGGCGGTACGCAGGCTCCGTTCCGGACCTGAGTGTCTCCCGAAAAAAACGTGTCGTAGCTGTCTTGCAGGGCATGCAGGATCATTTCGGGGTAATGGTCATGCTCGGTGGGCAGATGCAATTGCAGCTGTGCCAGATGCTCGTTGTCCTGCTGCCCGCCCCACTGCTTGTGATAGTGGCCGTGCTGATAGCCGCGCAGTTGGCGCAAGCGGTTCAGGGCATTCTTGCCCGCGTAGGAGTGGTAGAGCGTGTCCAGTGTCAGACCACAAAGAGCAGCCAGTTGGGCAAAGCCGCTGAAATCGAACTGGCGTGTCTCCAGAACGCGCAAGGTAAAGCGTTCCAGAGCCGTCATGATGGCCGTAGAGTCGCTGGCGGTGGCTGATGCGTGCTGGAGCTGATCCAGTGCGGTGGCGGCTTCTTGCTCGCTCAGCGCATCGTTGGCACGCAGTACATCGCACAGACCAAAATGCAGGATGTCGATCAGCTCCAGTTGGAGTTGCGGCAGATTGCGCTCGCTATGCTGCCACCACTTCCAGTCCAGGTAATCGGCCAGCTCCGCACATTCCACCCAGATCGCCCGGTAGTAGTCCTGCTTGGCCACTCGCCAGTTCGGATCAATCAGCTGATTCAGCTCGGTTTGCAGGGCCAGCATTTGCTTTAAGCGGCGGGCTCCGGGACCAGCTGGAGCGACAGTTATTGGCTGCCCCAAACGATGTTTCTGACGACCTTGATCGTCAAAGTTTTCAGGTGCCAGCCAGGCCTGGAAATTCGCTTTCAGGGCTGGCCAGTCCTGGTCGGTAATGGAGAACCAGGCTGTATCGCGCGAGCGGCCCTTGTACACAATCGCCTGACGGAAGATACCTTCATAACGAAAGCCCAATCGTCGTGCAGCGGCTTGGGAGGGGGCATTGTGTGTGTCGCACTTCCATTCGTAGCGACGGTAGCCCAGTCCATCAATTGCATAAGCCATCAACAGGTAGTGGGCTTCGGTGGCCATACGGGTTTGTTTCAGAGCGGGCGACCAGGCTACAAAGCCCACTTCAATGCAGCCGTTTTGTGGGTCGATTCGCATCAGGGACAAGGTGCCCAATGCGCGACCCGTGGTTTGTTCGACGACGGCGTAATGCACGGCATTGCTGGCCTGGCTGATGGTTTGCAGGTGCTGGTCGAACTGTGCGCGGTTGTTAAAGGGGCCTACAGACAAATAGGTCCAGTCGCGGCCATCGCTGGCGTTGCTGTAGGCCTCGTACAGGCTGTCGCCATGTTGTTCCGGGTTCACGGCTTCCAGACGGCAGTATTTGCCGTGCAGAACGCAGCGTGCTGGCTGCGGGCGGGCCTGCCAATGAGGGAGCGAGGGGCCAATAGGCTGGTGATACGCGTTCAGCTGAACCATGACTTGTCTTCAATAGAAAACGCTCCAGAAATGCCAATCTGTGGCACAGCTGGAGGCGGGAAAGGGAGTGTGGGGCCGGGAGACAAGGGGCGTCTTGCTAGGCCACTAATTGATTCAATTGAGCAAGTGGCCGGTTGCAGCAATCCGCTTTGCTGCTTGTTTCCAGACCGCATTGCTAAAACAGCGTTGAAACGCCCAAGAGCCAGCGATGGCGGGCCTTGGCTTAGAGCTTGAACAGCGGACAAAACTATCCTGCGGCCAAGGCACAGATGAGGGGCAGGCCGCCTGGCAGACCAAAGTGGCAGGTACAAAAAAAGCCGAGCTGCCTTGTGGGCAGTCTCGGCTTGGGACCAGGCTTTAAGCCAGGGGCTTAGAGCTGATTCAGGTTCAGACGCAGAACGCTGTCCTTGGCACCTTTCAGGTAGTGCGGGCTCTTGTCGCCATGAGGGATTTTGATAGTGACAAAAGCGGTCTGGCCGTCAGCGCTCAGCGTGACGCTGTTGGGGTGCACAGGGGCGCTGATACGGTGTTTAACAGCCAAGGTGTTGGCATCCAGAATGGTGACCGAACCGGTACCGGCTGGTGTTTCACGATCCACGCCACGGTTGGTAGCGATCAGCTCTTTGCGAGCGTCGTTGTACACGATATCCAGCAGCCCCAGACCCACTTCAGCCGTGTTTTCCACTTTGCCGGAGCTGGTGTCGAACTGGTAGATCTTGCCGGTATTGGCGTCAGCACCAAACAGTTTCTTGCCATCCGCGCTCAGGGCGATGTTCACGAAGAAGTGGCGGGAATCTTCACGTTTATCGCTTTTTGCATCGCCAGTGGTGAAGCGCTGTTCGATAGCGCCGGTGGCCGGGTTGATGACGGCAATTTCATCCTTGCCGCCGTGGCCCACGAACAGACGCTTGGTGTTGGCATCGTAGGCCGCGCCAGCAGGCCACAAGCCCACATTATCGATATTGTGCAGGATACGACCGTCGGCGCCATCCACAATCCATACGCGACCCCCTTCGGAGGGATTGGTCACGAAGATGCGGTTGTCTTGCTCGTCAATAACGACTTTACGGGTGTGTTCCCAGCCGCCCTTGTCTTCTTTTTGACCCAGTTGGATCAGTTGCTTGACGGTGCCATTCAGGCTGTTGATTGCCAGCAGCGAGCCGTCCAAGGTGTTGCCCACGTACAGAGTGTGAGTTTTCTGGTTCAGGCCCAGTGCAAAGGCACGGCGCGGCAATTGGATCAGCTGCGATTCACGCAGCGTGTCCTGGTCCAGAACGTGCAGGAAGCCAGCAGCACGGTCTTCAAACAAAGGAGTAGCAGCAACAAACAACTGCTTGCTGTCCTTGGCGGCCAGAATTTCGTAGGCGCCATCAATGGTGTCCTGACGGAAAGTGACCTGTGCCTGAGGCGCAGTCGCATTAAAGGACGATGTTTGGCCCGCTTGTTGCGATTGCGGTGCAGTCTGGCATGCACTGAGCAGCAAAGCGCCCATTACGGAGGCAACAATCATTTTTAAAGAGGCTGGGCGGGACGCAATCATGTATTTCCTTTGGGATTCAATAAATGAGAATCGTTACTATAACTGCTCTGTTTTATAAACTTTTCTGACTTGTCTGTCTATGTAAATACGCAAAACCCTGCTTGATGGCAGGGTTTTGAATGGTCTTTGTTTTAGTCCTGGTTGGAGCCTTGCCCAAACCGGGCTTGCCAGGCTTCATACACTTTGCGTTTTTCAGGCAAGGGCAGGTGCTCCATTTTCACGCCCTGTTTGCCAAAGTCCTGCTGCATTTTTTTGTAGAAGGATTCGGTGGACCAGCCAAAGGGTTCGCCTTCCTCATCGTCGGCGCAATACACCACGCGCTCCACGCCCGAGGCGATCATGGCGGCCATGCACATGGGGCAGGGGATGCCGCTGGCATACATGGTGCTGCCTGCATGGCTGCTGCTTTTCACGTTCTGGCTGGCAGTACGCAGCGCCTGGATCTCAGCGTGCGCGGTGGGGTCATGGGCAATGTAGGTCTCATTAACCCCTTCGGCCAGAACTTGACCATCGCGCACCAGCACTGCGCCAAAGGGCTGACCGCCGCGGGCGACATTCTCTTCGGCGATCTGGATGGAGCGCAGCAGATAGTGTTTATCGTTCATGTTTTTCTCCTGTAGAGAAGCAAGGTTGGAATGAGCCTTGGAACCAGAGTCTCTATTTGTGCCGTGTGGGACCCCTGCGGGCACAGGCGGCATCAGGGGGACGCGTTCCGGTTTGGCGTGTTTGTAATGCAAAACAGCCGCTGACGGGCAGCGGCTGTTCTGTTTCAGACCATATTAGCGAGTGCCGCCAAGTGTCAGATTGGCATGACGGTTTACGTCTTTGTACAGCAAGTAGCGGAAACGGCCTGGTCCGCCTGCGTAGCAAGCCTGCGGGCAGAAAGCGCGCAGCCACATGAAGTCACCGGCTTCCACTTCAACCCAGTCCTGGTTCAGACGGTACACCGCCTTACCTTCCAGAACGTACAGGCCGTGTTCCATCACGTGCGTTTCAGCGAAGGGGATCACGCCACCGGGTTCAAAGTTCACGATGTTCACGTGCATGTCGTGACGCAGGTCGGACATGTCGGTGAAACGGGTGGTGCTCCAACGGCCTTCGGTGTCAGGCATGACGCCAGGTTTCACGTCTTTTTCGTTGGTCACAAAGGCTTCCGGTGCATCCAGGCCTTCCACGCGCTGGTAGCGCTTGCGAATCCAGTGGAAGTTGGCCAGCTCGCCCGTGCGGTTGTGCAAGGTCCAGTTGGTGGAAGGAGGAATAAAGGCATAGCCGCCTTCTTCCATGATGTGCTTGGTGCCTTCCAGAACCAGTTCCAGCTGGCCCTTGACGACAAAAATCACGCCTTCGGCCTCGGGGTCGGACTCAGGATTGTTGCTGCCACCCTGTGGGCCTACTTCCATGATGTATTGGGAGAAGGTCTCGGCAAAGCCGGACAGAGGACGTGCCAATACCCACAGACGGGTATTTTCCCAACCGGGCAGGAAGCTGGTCACGATGTCTTGCAGCACGCCTTTGGGCAGTACGGCATAGGCCTCGGTGAACATGGCGCGGTCCGTCAGCAACTGAGTCTGAGGAGGATGGCCACCTGGAGGGGCGTAGTAATTGACTTTGGACATGTTGATTCCCATTGAAATTCAGTAAGGAAAAATCTGTCGAACGGCACGGCGCAATCCCGGCGGCTGGCAAAAGGCACAGGCGGGATGTCGTTGTAATGCGCGGGACCAATACACCTTAACGACTGCTGGTGATATTTACAAATTAAATGTATAAATCTCTAGTATTTGTTTTTTGAATAAAAGGGCGGTGGGGTGGATTGCCCTGGCGGATTTCAGAAAGGGTTTGAACATATGGATCATCAACTATCAAGCAGTCCCAGCCTGAATCGGCCTTTGTACGACCTGGACCTGCTGCTGGCCTTGTTGACGGTAGTCGATTGCGGCAGCTTCACGGCGGCCGCAACGCGTTTGCATTCCACGCAGTCCACGATCAGCCAGAAAGTGCGGCGCCTGGAGGAACTGGCCGGGCTACGTCTGCTGGACCGGGCTAGCCGGGGCGTCAGCACGACTGAAGCGGGGCAGACTCTGTTGGGTTACGCCCGTCAGATGCTGGCTTTGAACCATCAGCTGTCTGAAGCCCTGTCCGGTTCTCTGGTGACTATTTCCGTGCGTCTTGGCGTGCCTGAGGACTTTACCAATGGACAGACCATGCGGGCCTTGGCGGGCTTCAACCGTCGCTTCCCGCAGGTGCGTCTGGAAGTCAGTAGCGGCCTGAGCAGCGATCTGCTGGCCGCGTACGATCAGGGTGAGCTGGATCTGGTGCTGGTCAAGCAGCGTCACAATGCCCGTGAAGCGGTGGCGTGTCTGCCCGAGCAGACGGCCTGGGTGGATAGCGCGACTGATCCGGTCTTTCATCTGGACCCCATCCCCTTGGTGACCTTCCCGCGTCGGGGTGTGTATCGAGAGGAAATCATCAGTGCTGTCGAGTCCTTGGGACGTCGTTGGCGTATCAGCTTTACCAGTTCCAGCTTGAGCGGTATTCAGGGGGCGGTGGCAGACGGGATGGGGATCAGCTTGCTGCCGCGGCGTGCGGTGCGCGATGACCATATTGAATTGGGCCAAGCACAAGGTCTGCCCCGTATCGATGCTTTTGAACTGGCAATTTTGCATCGACCTCATGCCAATGAGATGGTGACGGCCTTGTCCCGTGTGCTGGTGGAGATGCTGGCGCCCGAGAGCGCCCGCCGTCCTGGATAGCCTGCTGTTGGGCTGGCGAGGCTCGTAGAGCTTAGGCAGGGTTTAGCGCTTGGGTGTGACCGGATCAAAGTGTGTCATGACATCCAGCACGGGCTCTTCGGCCATCACACGGTCCCGTGCGGCCACGGCAATGGCATGACCTTGTGCAATAGTCAGGGTGCTGTCCATTTCCAGATCCACTTCTACCCAGATCATGTCCCCCAGTTTGCGGGTCCGTAGCTGGTGTATGCCTTCCACACCCGGGGTCTCGCGCAAGAGCTTGGCAATGCGCTCTTCCGTTTCCTGATCGACCGCTTTATCGGTCAGGTCGTGAAATGCGCCAATAGAAAACTTCCAGCCCATGCGCAGAATCATCAAACCCACAATACTGGCGGCCAAGGGGTCGCCCAAAGGCAGACCTGCCAGGTTGGCCATCACCCCGACGCTAACGACCAGCGAGGAGGCTGCGTCGGAGCGCGCGTGCCAGGCATTGGCAACCAGCATGGTCGAGCGCAAACGCTTCGCGACACGCAACATGTAGCGAAACAGGAGTTCTTTACTACAGAGCGCGATGAAGGCAATGGCCAGGGCAATCGGGTGTACTGCTTCGATGCTGCTGGGGTCGCGCAAGGAAGACACGGCATTCCATAACATGCCCAGTCCTACGGCCAGCAAGAGGCCGCCAATGGCCAGGGTGGCCGCCGTTTCGTACCGCAAATGTCCGTAAGGGTGATCTGCGTCCGGACCTCGACGGCTATGGCGGTTGGCGATCAGCACTACAAAGTCTGACAGCAGGTCGGACAGGGAGTGGATGGCGTCAGCAATCAGGGCCTGCGAATGAGCAAACAGACCCACCACAATTTGCAGCACGCTCAAACTGATATTGACGATGACACTGACCCAGGTGGAGCGCTGTGCACCAAGGTGCCGATCCAGTTCAGAAGGGGGGATGTTTTCCATGCCAAGAGGTCCTTGCATTCAAAGCAGCAGACTGTGCATCAATACAGCAGTTTCAAGATAAAGAGTGTATCGGCTTTCCTGGGTTACGGGTCGCTGAAAGGGGCTTGGCAGGCTGTTTTGAGCCTGTTCTTTGGTATATGTAGACAAAAAAGCCTCGCTTTTTCGGCGAGGCTCTTTTGCGTATCAGGAATGCGTCTTAATTGATGCGCATACCGGGCTGGGCACCGGGGAATGGTTCCAGAATATAGATGCCTTGATCCACGGCATCATCCGCATGGCTGGCCGCCAGAACCATGCCCTCGGATACGCCGAAACGCATCTTGCGAGGAGCCAGGTTAGCGACCAGTACCGTCAGCTTGCCGATCAGATCTTCGGGCTGGTAAGCCGACTTGATGCCGGAGAACACTTGGCGCAAGCGGCCTTCGCCAGCGTCCAGGCTCAGACGCAGCAGCTTGTCCGAGCCTTCCACGGCTTCGCAACTGACGATTTTGGCAATGCGCAGGTCCACCTTGATGAAGTCCTTGATATCGATGGTGTCGGCAATGGCTTCGCCACCGGGCAACACGACGGGAGCGGGTGGCGGAGCCAGCAGCTCGTCCACCATGGCGCTGTCTACACGCTGCATCAGATGCTTGAAGGGAGCGATGTGATCAGGCAAGGCAGCCACGTCGTCCCAGACAAAGTCGCGGTCCAGACCAAACAGTTCGTGGGCCACGCGATGGGTCAGGGTGGGCAAGATGGCGGTCAGCATGACGGACAAGCCCTTGAAGCCAGCCAGGGTGCGCGAGCAAATATCTTGCAGCGCATCTTTCTGAGCTTGCTCGGCGGTCGCAATGCCTTTGGCCATGACCCAGGGCTGGGCCGTATCGAACGCCTGGTTGATGATGTCGGCCTGAGCCATGATCTGGCGCACGGCACGACCATACTCGCGGCTTTCCAAGTCGGCGCGGACTTTCTCGGCGACTTCCTTGAGCTGGTTTTGCAGTTCGGAGGTGTCGCCTTGGTAAGCCAGCTTGCCATCAAAATGCTTGCTGATGAAGTTGGCGGCACGGCTGGCGATGTTCACGTACTTGCCAATCAGGTCGCTGTTGACGCGGGCAATGAAGTCGTCAGGATTGAAATCCATGTCTTCGACGTGCGAGTTCAGCTTGGCGGCCATGTAATAGCGCATCCACTCTGCATCCATGCCCAGCTCCAGGTAGCGCAGAGGCGAAATGCCGGTGCCACGGCTCTTGGACATTTTCTCGCCGCTAACCGTGATGAAACCGTGCACGTTCAATGCATCAGGCACTTTACGGCCGGAGAACTTCAGCATGGCAGGCCAGAACAGGGCGTGGAAGTACACGATGTCCTTGCCGATGAAGTGGACCTGCTCGGTGCTGCCTTCCGGATCCAGCAAGGCATCAAAGTCCAGACCGGCCTTGGCGCAGTAGGCTTTCAAGGAGGCCAGATAGCCAACAGGCGCATCCAGCCAGACGTAGAAATATTTGCCGGGAGCGTCCGGAATCGGGATGCCGTAGTAGGGCTCGTCGCGGGAAATATCCCAGTCGTTCAGAGAGGCCTCTGCGCCTTCGCCTGTACCCAGCCATTCGCGGGTCTTGCCCAGCACTTCCGATTGCAGACGCGGCTTGCCCTGGGCGTTCTTGCCCGTGGTCCACTCTTGCAGGAAGGCTACGCAGCGCGGGTCGGACAAGCGGAAGAAAAAGTGTTCCGAGGTCTTTAACACCGGACGCGCATTGGTCAGGGTGGAGTAGGGTTCGATCAGTTCGGTAGGAGCGTAAACTGCGCTACAGACTTCGCAGCTGTCGCCGTACTGGTCCTTGGCGTGACACTTGGGGCACTCGCCCTTGATGTAACGATCGGGCAGGAACATGCCTTTGACCGGATCGTAGAACTGTTCGATGGTGCGGGTGTCAATAAAGCCGGCGCTTTTCAGCGTGCGGTAGATATCCTGGGCCAGTTCGACGTTGTCTGGCGAGTCCGTACGGTGCCAGTGGTCGAATTTGACGTTAAAGCCGTTCAGGTAGGTGGGGCGCTCGGCCGCGATCTTGTCTACCAACTGAGCGGGGGTAATGCCAGCGCTTTCTGCCTTGAGCATGATGGGCGCGCCATGGGCGTCGTCCGCACACACAAAATGCACAGTATGTCCCGACATTCGCATGGACCGAACCCAGATGTCGGCCTGGATATATTCCATGATGTGGCCGATGTGAAACGAGCCGTTGGCATACGGCAGGGCGGTCGTAACAAATATCGTTCGTGACATGACTTAACAAAATAAAAGAGAAAGGGAACAAGGATTCTACGGTCTATTGCACACTTGTGCTGCGCCAGACCGAGGAATGTCCACGGGCAAAGTGCTGATCGGCAATTGCGAATGATACAAATGCACACACCCTGAGCCTTTGACGACTCAGGGTGTTCGGGGGCAGTGCCTAATCAGCGTTGCTGCTCGCCAAAGGCTTGGCGAACAGTCAAGAACTGTTAAGGAATCTCGCGCATCTCGATGTCGGTGACATCACGCGAACGTGGTGTGGTCGACTGTTTGCTGGCAGCGGCAGGGCGGCGGCGCTGGTCCCAGTAGGCTTTAACGCCGAAAGGACGGCCACTAATACGCGCCACAATGTATAAAATGCCGATCGCAATAGCGGTAGAAACCATGAAGATAAACGCCATGATTGCACCGAAAATTGTCAGCAAGACAAAGAGGGCTGTGCGGATAATCTGGTTAAATGTGTTCATAGGGTTAGTATGACATCATAAGTGTAAAAAAATTCCTCTTGAACCGCTAATTTTCTGGTTTAAAGGTATGGTGATGTTTCTTTATATCAAGGTTTTGGATAAATGACAGTGAGTTCCGAGCGCGTGTTGCAAGCCCTGGCGAGTGTGACCGATCCCAACACGTTAAAGAAGTTATCGGTCGATGCGGGTCGATGCGAGCTGAGCATTGACCAGAACCAGGTTGAGCTGACTTTGCACCTGCCCTATACGGCTTATGACATTCAGGGACAGCTGCGCGAACGTATCGAGCAAGCCTTGGCAGGCGTGGGTGCCACCCTGTCCAAGCTGCATTTGAATCCCCGCATTGGCGTGCATGCTGTGCAGGAAGGGTTGCGACCCATGCCCAATATCCGCAACATTATTGCGGTGTCCTCGGGCAAAGGCGGTGTGGGTAAAAGTACAACGTCGGTGAACCTGGCTTTGGCCTTGCATATGCAAGGTGCGCGTGTTGGTTTGCTGGATGCGGATATTTATGGCCCTAGCGTGCCCACCATGCTGGGCCTGCACGAGCGCCCGCGCAGTGCAGACGGCAAGATGATGGAGCCGCTGATCGGTCACGGTCTGCAAGCTAACTCGATTGGTTTCCTGCTGGACGAAGACGCTCCCGCAATCTGGCGCGGCCCGATGGCAACCCAGGCGTTGACACAGCTGCTTACACAAACGCGTTGGGATGATCTGGACTACCTGATTATCGATATGCCTCCCGGCACTGGCGATATCGCCTTGACCTTGTCGCAGAAAGTGCCTTTGACGGGTGCGGTAATTGTGACCACCCCTCAGGATCTGGCGCTGATCGACGCCAAGCGTGGCTTGAACATGTTCCAGAAGGTGAATGTGCCTGTTCTGGGTATTGTGGAAAACATGTCGGTCCATATCTGCTCGAACTGTGGTCATGCTGACCCGGTCTTCGGTCAGCATGGTGGTCGCGATATGGCCAGCCAGTTCAACGTGCCTTGGCTGGGTGCCTTGCCGTTGGCAATGAGCATTCGGGCTCAGACCGACTCCGGTACCCCGACGGTGATTGCCAGCGCAGACAGTCCCGAGGCCCGCCTGTATCACGAGATTGCCAATCGCGTTTCGGCTAACTTGTCGCAACTTCCTCCAGACACGTCGGGGCAGCGCCCCAAGGTTGTTCCTCGTCCTCTTTGAGTACGTATGCGCAAATCCGGCTTTTGCCTGTTGTTTTCGATAGTCCTGAGCCCTGCAGTATGGGCTCAGTCTTCCGTTCCCGATGTCATTATTGATCCGGGGGGAGTGCCCCCTCAGGCGCTGAAAGAAATTCAGCGCGCGGTCAGTGCTATTACACGTTTGGCGGAAGACCAGGACTTGGGAGAGGTCTCGCGTCTGCGGCGCCGGGCTCACGATGCGACCGTCTCCGCCTTGCAGACTCAGGGTTATTTTGATTCTGTAGTCACGCTGGAGGTGGGCGAGGATTCCAGCGGTGAGTATTGGGACATCATTATTCAGCCGGGCGAAATCACGCGTGTACGAGACATTGCCCTGGACTTCAAAGGCAAGATTCAGGAGCCGGAATACCAGGTGCGTCTGGAAGGGATCAAAGCCAGCTTTCCTTTGAAAGTGGACGATCCCTTTTTGAATTCGGTCTGGTCCTCCGCCAAATCGGATCTGCTGGAAAGCGTACAGCGCCAGGACTTTTACTACGCTCGTTACATAGACACGCGGGCGACCGTATTGGCCGATGAAGGCGTGGCCGACCTTTCCCTGAAAGTGGATAGCGGGCCGAGGGTTCGCATGGGGCCGCTGGAAACCACTGGCCTGAAGCGAGTTCCCCAGTCTCTGGTAGACCGCTATGTGCGCTATACCCCCGGTGATCCTTACGATCAGGACAAGCTGGACGAGTGGCAGCAATCTTTGGCTGCCACCACTTTTTTCCGGGGTGCCTTTGTCACCCTGGATGAAGAAGCCGGCAAAAAGAAAGAGCTTCCAGATGGTGATGTAGAACTGCCTGTACGTGTACGGGTTACAGAAGCGCCATCCAGGCAGTTCACCGGCTCTTTGGGTTTTGACAGCGACCACGGCGCGCGTGTTGAGGCCTTGTATCGAAAGAATATTGTGTTTGGCCTGCCGATCTGGACCGAGGCCGGTATTGGCGTGGATAAAAAACGTCAGCGGGCCTTTTATGACATTCACTTGCCGCCCACCATTAGCGGCTACAAGAACAGTTTTGGTGTCTTGTACGATCGCTCCGACATTGAAGGTTTGGACACGGAGCGGGCGGCCCTGGGCTGGAAGCTGCGCCAGGAACGACAGGCAGCGGGCAATAGCCGCGTGGAATATGAAACCGAATGGGGCTTACTGGGCGCCTGGGACAAGACCAAGATTTCCGGTCTGCCCACCCGTGAAACACCTTCTGCCATTGCAACCTGGCAATGGCTGCGTCGGGACGTAGACAAGAAGTACGATCCGCGCGAAGGCAATCTGATTGATTTCGGCGTAGGTGCCGGTGTCACGCTGGACAAGGGCGAGACCTTTTACCGCAGTAATTTGCGATTGCAGCAGTGGTGGCCAGTTGGGGAGCGGGATATTTTGTCCCTGCGGGGTGAAATTGGTAAGGTTTGGCGCATGACGGACCGCACACCGCCTGACTTCGGTTATCGCACCGGGGGCGCTCGCAGTGTCCGTGGCTACAAGTATCAAAGCATTGGCCTTCGACAAGGCGACGCCGTGGTGGGGGCGCCAGCCATGGCCGTAGCCAGCGTGGAATACACGCACTTTTTCACCAGCATGTATGGCATGCGCGCTTTTGTTGACGTGGGTGACGCTGCACCCAGCTTTGGTGATATGGATTTAGCCTGGGGCTACGGTTTGGGTGCGGTGGTGCGCACCCCTGCTGGCCCTTTCAATCTTGATCTGGCCTATGGTCAGCGAGACAAACGCGTACGTTTGAGCTTTTCTTTGGGAATCGCATTTTAATGGCTTGGGTTCGGCGCTGGTTCCGATATTTCGCGTTGTGGGGCATTCCCTTTGTGGTGATTGCCCTGCTGCTTGTTTGCGGCTTTGTGTATTGGGTGCTGGCCAGTCAGGCCGGTACAAGCTGGGCCTTGCGCACGGCTTTGCCCTATGCGCAGGGCAGCGCCCAAGGCGTGCGCGGAACCATTTGGGATGGCTTGAGTATCGACCACCTGGTGCTGGGCTTGCCGGACACCCATGTGGATATCGAGCGTTTGCGCTTGCAGGCCAACTGGAAAGAACTGTGGGAACGCCGCCTGCACGTGGTAGAGCTTAGTGCTCAGAAAGTGGATGTGGCCTTGACCTCCTCGGACGAGCCCAAGTCCGAGGAGCCCTTCACAATGCCCGAGCTGCCTATCAGTATTGCCGTGGACAAGCTGGCTTTGGGGCAGTTCTTGTTAACGCAGGATGGTACGCCCTTGCCGGTCGCGATTGCGGATTTGTCTTCGGCACTGGCGTTGGATTCCGACAGCGCGCAGCTTCGACTGTACGATTTGATGGTGGCTAATGAGTCCATCCGCGCTGGTTTTCAGGGTGAGGTGGAACTGGCGGGACTGCAAGCGCCTTACCCGGCACGAGCCGATATTCAAATCATTGCTCGCGGTTTGACGGCCGATTCGCCTATTTGTGCGAAACAGTATTTGTCTGCTTATGCAGAGCCGTCGAAATCCGGCAAACCTGCCGAGAAGGCAGTAGTCGATCGGTCCAAAAAAACAGCCACGGTTGAAACGGCCAAGACCAGTGCCAAGGCTGCAATAACACAGCAAGGTCAAGCTGAGGCCAGCGCCCCGAGTCATGCAACTCCTGCCAGCCAGCCAGTCGATCAGCCCGTAGACGCCCATGGTGTCGCCGGAGTCATCAGCTCCGAGCCCGAGGGTAGTACGGGTCTTGGCGATGAAGAACGTATCCAGGAACCAGTTGCTGTTCCTGAGCCCGAGCCTTTGCCCGATTGTGTGGTCAACGCTCAAATCACCTTGAATGGCTCTCTGGAACAAGCCACCTTGCTGCTTAACGGTCAGGGCCAGGGCTATAGCCTGGACGCCAGCGCAGAATTGAGCCCGCTGGATTCCGTGCCAGTGCGTCAGGCCAAGGTGGCGGTGAAACTGCCGGACGAGTCCTCGCTGGATGCAGACTTCGCCTGGGATGCCACGCAGGAAGGTGTGCACGTTCAAGATCATTTCAAAGGTCAGTTCCGCAGCGACAAGCTGGATCTGCATGCCTTGCTGGGCGATGTGCTGCCCGACGCTCTGATCAATACCCAAGGCCAGTTCGATGTGGTCTTGGCGGATAAAGAACAATTGCTCTCCGCGGATGTGGATGTGCAGCTTTTGCAGGGCAGTCGCTGGAACAAGCAGGCCGCTATCGGGCAGATCAAGGCAAAAGCGTCGGCTCCGGCTCAGCCGGGCCAAGCGGATTGGTGGCGTTTGCTGTCGGTTTCGGATGTGCTCACCGATATGAAGATCGGGGATAACCAGGTTCAGTTGAAAGGTGGTTTTGGCATGTCTGGCAAGGCCGAGCTGGATTTGCTGGCGAAGATGCCTCGTGCCGAACAATTGTGGCCTGGCCTGGAGTTGGGCAAGGCGTCGGCAGAAGGGCAGTTGCGTGGCGATATTGCTCATCACACCCTGCAGTTGAAGGGCCAGTACGACTTGGGCGGCAAGGCCAAGGGGCAGTTGGGCCAAGGCATGGCCGAGGCCGATCTGGCACTGGAAGGTGGCTGGCATTTTGCCGATCAGGGCAAGGCCGCGTATTGGGATGGCAAGGTAAACCGTTTGGTGGCCGACCATGCCGGTTTGATCGTGCGTTTGCAGTCGGCACTGCCTGTGCGTTTTACCGATGCTCTGCGGGCGCCGGAGCCTCCTGTTCAAGTTGCCACAGCAGAGGCCAAGGGCCAATCCAAGGTTGAAGGTGATGTAGCAGGCCAGGGGGCCGCCAAGGAAGAAGGAGCGGCTCAGGCCGGTATAAATCCTGAAACGAAGGGCAGCCCCGATACTAAGCCTGCTGCTGCGGCCAATGCTGCTCCGTCTGCTTCATCGGCAGCAGAACAAGCGAAGGCACAGGCTGGCGTTCCCGAAAACGCAGCCGATAAAACAGCAAACGCTCCCAAGGCACCTGAGCCTTTGGCTCCCTGGTCAGTGCGAGTTGGTGCCGGTACGTTGAGTACCACAGTTGATGGCGAGCCCTGGATCAATCTGCGTCATCAGGAATCCACTTACCAGCCTGGACAATGGGCCAGCCGTGGTGAGTTGTTGGATCTGGTGCTGTCCGAGCCTCGCATCGCGCGCTTGCTGCGTAAAGTCGGCGTAGAAGAAAACGCTGACAAGGCCAAGGGTGGCGTCAAGATTGCCAAGAACAAGAAAACCCAGCCGCCCGAAATTGATATCAAAGCGCGCTGGGACCTGAAATTTAATGGCGCCTTGTCCGGCCAGGTGCGCGTCGACCGCGTGGCGGGGGATGTACAGGTTTTTGCTGAGCCGCCCATGTCCCTGGGGCTGGAAGATCTGAGTATCGTCATCAATGCGAAACCTACCTCGGCCACGACCAGCCGTCTGGATGCCCAGATGGATGTGCGTACCAAGGAAATGGGTTACGTCACAGCCAAGGCCCAGACTCCCCTTCACGGGCTGGCCTTGAATGAGAACGATCGCAAAACGGTCAGCATACAAGCCAATATTGATGACTTGAGCTGGACGCGCCTGTTCCTGGGCGATGCCATGGAGCTGGGCGGTCGCTTGAATGCAGACGTGAATATTGATGTGGGTGCGAAATGGGCCTGGACCAGTCGTGGCACGGTAAGGGGCCGCGAGTTGCGTTTCACACGTCTGGATGACGGCATCCGTCTAATTGACGGTCAGTTGGATGCCCGTTTCGATGGTGACATTTTCCGCCTGGAGTCCTTGACGTTCCCGGCTCGCCCACGAGTAGAGCCGCAGGAATGGCGTACCGCAACCTGGCTGAAAGAGAGCCCGGACGCCAAGGATGGCAAGCTGACTGTGTCGGGGCAGTGGAACCTGAGCACTCAGCAAGGGGCCTTTGACGTGGATATTTTCCGCTTCCCGATTCTGCAGCGCTCCGATCGTTACGCCATGATGTCCGGCAATATCAATCTGGACATGGAACTGCCGCGTATTGCCATTACCGGCAAGGTTGTTGCTGATGCGGGTTGGTTCAACCTGGACATGTTGGGTGGTATTCCCACTGTTGATAGCGATGTGGTGATTGTGCGGGCAGGCGACGAACCGGCTTCCGAGCCTTCCCAGGCTGCAACCGACATGAGCATGGAAATTGATGTGGATCTGGGGCCGCGTTTTTACCTGACGGGTTACGGCGTGAACTCCGGTCTGGTTGGCAGCCTGAGGGTCACCATGATCGGCGGCAAGTTGACCGGCATGGGTGCCTTGCGCACTCGTGGCGGGCGAATTGAGCTCTATGGTCAGAAGTTGCTGCTCAAGCGCGGAACCGTGACCTTCCAGGGTGACATTACCTCGCCTATTCTGGACATCGAAGCCTTGCGTACCGGTCAGGCAGTAGAGGCAGGTGTTAAGGTAGCCGGTACGGCTCGCAAGCCCAGAATTGATTTGGTGTCCTACCCGGAAGTCAGCGAAGTTGAAAAACTGTCCTGGCTCCTGCTGGGCCACGGGCCGGATGATTCTGGTGGTGACATGGCCTTGCTGCTCAGTGTCGGGACGTCCTTCCTGGGCGATGGCGAGCCCTTCTACCGCAAGTTCGGGATTGATGAAGTGGCCATGCGCTCGGGCGACCTGGGCAGTGCCGGTAGCATTTTGCCGGTGGAAAGTGTGGTCAAATCCCTGAACAGCGGCACCAGCAACGAAGAGCGCAAGTTTATTGCGATCACCAAGGCACTGACGGCGGATATTTCCGTTAGCCTGGAGCAGGCCATGGCCGATACCGGAACGGTGGGTCGAGCCAGCTACCGCCTGGCACGAGGCCTGACGGCTGAGGTCAGCGCCGGTACGGTAAACGGTCTGGCCCTGATTTACCGCTGGTTCTCGAAGGATTGATGCGGGCTTGCCCGGCGCAAAGCGGGCAGAGAATTGTGGCGCAAATGACATATTTGCGCCGCAATTGGCTTGTGTGTGTATCTAAACGATAAAATAACCGGTTACTGATTTAAGGCGGCTAATTTCTTATGAGTATCAAAAGCGACCGTTGGATTCGGCGGGCTGCTGCCCAGGGCATGATCGAGCCTTTCGAGCCAGGCCAAGTGCGCAATGTAGACGGACAACGTATCGTCAGCTACGGCACCAGCAGCTATGGCTACGATGTGCGTTGTGCCAACGAATTCAAAATTTTCACCAACATCAACTCGACCATCGTGGACCCCAAGGCTTTCGATGAGAAATCCTTTGTGGATTTTGTCGGTGATGTGTGCATTATTCCGCCCAATTCTTTCGCGCTGGCCCGCACGGTTGAGTACTTCCGTATTCCTCGCAGTGTGTTGACCATGTGTCTGGGCAAGAGCACCTATGCCCGTTGCGGCATCATCGTGAACGTGACTCCGCTGGAACCCGAGTGGGAAGGCCACGTCACCCTGGAGTTTTCCAATACCACCCCGCTGCCAGCCAAGATTTACGCCGGTGAAGGGTGCGCACAGATGTTGTTCTTTGAAAGCGATGAAGTGTGCGAAGTGTCGTACCGCGACCGCGGCGGCAAATATCAAGGTCAGCTAGGCGTTACCCTGCCTCGTACCTAGGAGTTCTGGATGAAGTTTCGTTTTCCCATCGTCATCATCGACGAAGACTACCGTTCCGAAAATACGTCGGGCCTGGGCATTCGAGCCCTGGCCTCGGCGATAGAGGCCGAAGGCGTAGAGGTTCTCGGGGTCACCAGCTATGGTGACCTTAGTTCTTTTGCGCAACAGCAAAGCCGCGCGAGCGCCTTCATTTTGTCGATTGATGATGAGGAATTCGATGTGGATTCCCCGGAGGATGTCGCCAATGCGATCAAGAACCTGCGCTCCTTTATTGGCGAGCTGCGGTTCCGCAACGAGGACATCCCCATCTATCTGTACGGCGAGACACGTACCTCGCAGCATATCCCCAACGATATTTTGCGCGAGCTGCACGGCTTCATTCACATGTTCGAGGACACGCCCGAGTTCGTGGCGCGTCACATCATCCGTGAAGCCCGCTCCTACCTGGAAAGCCTGGCGCCGCCGTTTTTCCGCGAGCTGGTCAAGTACGCTTCTGACGGTTCCTATTCCTGGCACTGCCCAGGGCATTCGGGAGGCGTAGCCTTTCTGAAAAGCCCGGTTGGCCAGATGTTTCACCAGTTTTTTGGTGAAAACATGTTGCGTGCCGACGTCTGTAATGCGGTCGATGAATTGGGCCAACTGCTGGACCACACGGGCCCGGTGGCCGAGGCCGAGCGCAATGCTGCCCGTATCTTCCATGCCGACCACTGTTTTTTCGTGACGAACGGAACGTCCACGTCCAACAAGATCGTCTGGCACGCCAATGTGGCTAATAACGACGTGGTGGTTGTGGACCGTAACTGCCACAAGTCGATTCTGCACGCCATTACCATGACGGGCGCTATCCCGGTGTTTCTGCGCCCCACGCGCAACCACCTGGGCATTATTGGCCCGATTCCGCAAGACGAGTTCCTGCCGGAAAACATTGCGCGCAAGATCGAGGCCAACCCCTTTGCCAGCAAGGCCAAGAACAAGAAGCCTCGTATTCTGACGCTGACGCAAAGCACCTATGACGGTGTGATCTACAACGTGGAAATGATCAAGGAAACCCTGGACTCCAAGATCCCCACGCTGCACTTTGATGAGGCCTGGTTGCCGCATGCGGCTTTCCACGACTTCTATCACGACATGCATGCCATTGGTGCGGACCGTCCGCGCACCAAAGACACCATGATTTACGCTACGCACTCCACGCACAAAATGCTGGCTGGCTTGTCGCAGGCTTCCCAAATTACGGTGCAGGATGCGGAAAACCGTCCCTTGGACCGCAACGTGTTCAACGAAGCCTACCTGATGCACACCAGCACCAGCCCGCAGTACGCGATTATTGCGTCCTGTGATGTGGCGGCGGCCATGATGGAGCCGCCCGGCGGTACCGCACTGGTCGAGGAAAGCATTTGCGAGGCCATGGACTTTCGTCGCGCCATGCGCAAGGTGTCCAAGGAATACGGCGAGAACGACTGGTGGTTCAAGGTTTGGGGACCAGACAATCTGCCTGAAGAAGGCATAGGCGAGCGCGACGACTGGATTCTGCGCTCCGATGCGGAGTGGCACGGCTTTGGCAAGTTGTCGACCAACTTCAACATGCTGGACCCGGTCAAAGCCACGGTAGTGACTCCTGGCCTGGATATTTCCGGCACCTTTGCTGAACAGGGTATTCCTGCCGCTCTGGTCTCCAAGTATCTGGCCGAGCACGGCGTGGTAGTCGAGAAAACCGGCCTGTACTCCTTCTTTATTCTGTTCACTATTGGCATCACCAAGGGCCGTTGGAATACCTTGTTGACCGCCTTGCAGCAGTTCAAGGACGATTACGACCGCAATCAGCCCATGTGGCGCATTTTGCCGGACTTCTGCAAGACTCAGCCTACCTACGAGCGCATGGGTTTGCGTGACCTGTGTCAGCAGATTCACCAGGCCTATCGCAAGTATGATCTGGCCCGCCTGACCACCGAGGTGTACCTGAGCGACATGATTCCCGCTCTGAAACCCTCGGACGCCTATGCCAAGATGGCGCACGGCGATATCGAGCGCGTTGGCATTGACGAACTGGAAGGCCGTGTGACGGGTGTCTTGCTGACGCCTTACCCCCCAGGCATTCCTTTGCTGATTCCTGGCGAACGCTTTAACTCGCGCATTGTGGAGTACCTGCAATTTGCGCGCGAGTTCAATGCCCGCTTCCCTGGCTTTGAGACCTATGTGCATGGACTGGCGCAGGATATCGGCCCTGATGGACTGCCACGCTACTACGTAGATTGTGTGCTTGAGTCTGAAACCAACGAGTAACCCCGCGTGATCCCTTTTTTTGATGTTGCCGTCATCGGCGCAGGTGCGGCCGGTATGATGGCTGCCAGTATCGCAGGCCAGCGTGGCCTGCGAGTGGTACTGATTGATCACGCTGAAAAGCTGGCCGAGAAAATCCGTATTTCCGGTGGAGGGCGCTGCAACTTCACGAATACGGGCACCTCGCCCGAGAATTTTCTGTCCAAGAACCCGCATTTTTGCCGTTCGGCCTTGGCGGGCTATACCCCCCAGGATTTTCTGGAGCTGGTGCGGGAGTACCGCATCGGCTTTCATGAAAAGCACAAAGGCCAGTTGTTCTGTGATGACTCCAGCGAGTCCATCATCCAGATGCTGCGTCAGGAGTGTTTGAAAGGGCAGGTGTCCTGGCGCATGCCCTGTTCGGTGCAGTCCATCGGCCGTACCGAGGATGGCTTTGTACTGCGCACCGGTCAGGGGGATTTGAATGCCTTGCAAGTGGTGATTGCCACGGGCGGCATGGCGATTCCGCAGCTGGGTTCCACGGACTATGCCTTGCGCGTGGCACGTCACTTCGGCTTGAAAGTGATTGAGCCACACCCCGCTCTAGTCCCTTTGACCTTTGACGGTCGGGATTGGAAGCCATTTTCTGCCTTGAGCGGCATGGCTTTGGAGGTGGAGGTCAGCACAGGGCAGGGCAAGCAACGTCAGGCCTTTTTGGAAGATCTGCTGTTTACGCACCGTGGCTTGTCCGGGCCGGGTATCTTGCAGATCTCCAGCTACTGGCAGTCGGGCGAGAGCATTAGTGTGGACCTGGCTCCCGGTCAGGACATCGCGCAACAATTATTGGATCTGAAGGCGGGTAACCGTCAGCAACTGGTCACTGTCTTGTCGACCTTGTGGCCGCGCCGTCTGGTCGAACAATGGCTGGATACCTCGGACTTGTTGCCCAAAGGCGTGGGACAGCAACGTCTGGCTGATCTGCCGGATCGCGTGTTGCGCACGGTGGGACAGGTGATTAATGGCTGGGAGTTGAAACCTAGTGGCACCGCAGGCTATAAAAAGGCGGAAGTGATGAGCGGTGGCGTGGATACACGCGAGCTGAATCAGAAGAGCATGGAAGCGCGTAAAGTACCTGGTCTGTACTTCATCGGTGAAGCGGTCGATGTCACCGGCTGGCTGGGCGGGTATAACTTCCAATGGGCCTGGGCGTCGGCAGCAGCGTGTGCACGCGCCTTGAAGACACAGGCAGAGCAGGGTTAAGTATGCGAGCAGGAAGGGCAGTGGGCATGGTCTGCTGCCGTTTCTGAAATCATCGGAATTGTTGGCTGGTCAGTCAGGGAGGCGATATGCAGCTGCCAGGAGATAGAAAGTACGTGGTAAGCCACGAGTGGGCCAAAGATGAAGACGGTGTTGTGCTGGTTGGCATTACCGACTTTGCTCAAGATCAGTTGGGCGACCTGGTGTTTGTGGGTGACTTCACCCCAGGGACGCGTCTGGCTGCGGGTGCTACAGCGGGTGTGGTGGAGTCGGTGAAGGCCGCCTCCGACATTTACGCGCCTGTGGCGGGCGAGCTGGTGGAGTTCAACCAGGCCCTGTCCGATGCACCGCATCTGATCAATGAAGCTCCATTTGATACCTGGATTTTCAAGCTCAAGGCTGACAATCCGGCTGATCTGCAAGGTTTGCTGGATGGCCCTGCTTATGCCGCGGTGGCTGAGTAAGTTCAGATATTGAGTTAGCAGGAATACGCCTTGGTCTTGCCTGATTTCGGCGGACTGATCGCAAAAAAGGCCTGAATCCGTGTCATCGGATTCAGGCCTTTTATTTGGTTTCGAGCCTACGCGGTTAAGCCTGCAGTGAGACGGATAGCTTGGGCCAAGTAGCCGGTTTTCTTAACTACGGCGGCGGTACGTCACGTAGTCGTAAGTGAAACCGTTTTCCTCAGGCTGAGGCAGGCGCTCCACTTCTTGCCACTCTCCGGTAGGCAGTTCGGGAAAGAACGTATCGCCATCCACATCAGCCTTGATCTCGGTTGCGATCAGTTCCTGCGCCACAGGCAGGGCCAGACGGAAAAGTTGTTCGCCACCAATCACACAAGCGGTTTCAAAGCCGGGGCAGGCTGCCAGGGCTTCGTCCAGATTGCTGAATACCTGCGCACCTTTTGCCTGGTAATCCGCATTGCGGCTGATCACCAGATTCGGGCGGCCGGGCAAGGGGCGGCCCAGAGACTCCCAGGTTTTACGGCCCATGATGATGGGCAAACCCATGGTTACGCGTTTGAAGTGCTGCAAATCGGAAGGCAGGCACCAGGGCAGGTCATTGTCCTTGCCAATGCAGCGATTGGCCGCATAGGCAACGACCAGGCGAATGAAAGGAGTGGAACTCATACGGCAACCGGCGCCTTGATGTGGGGATGAGGATCGTAGTCGGTGATTTCGAAGTCTTCGTACTCGTAATCAAACAGACTGGCAGGTTTGCGCTTGATCGTCAGCTTGGGGTAGGGGCGAGGTTCACGCGACAGTTGCAGTTCAGCCTGCTCGAAGTGGTTCGAGTACAGGTGGCAGTCGCCGCCTGTCCAGATGAAATCACCCACTTCCAGATCACATTGCTGGGCCATCATGTGGGTCAGCAAAGCGTAGCTGGCGATATTGAAGGGTACGCCCAGGAAAATGTCGGCGCTGCGCTGGTAGAGCTGGCAGGAAAGCTTGCCATCGGCCACGTAGAACTGGAACAGGGCGTGGCAAGGGGGCAGAGCCATCTGGCTGACATCGGCCACGTTCCAGGCCGAGACGATCAGGCGACGCGAATCGGGATTCTTGCGGATCTGCTCCACCAACTGGCTGATCTGGTCGATATGACGGCCATCGGGAGTAGGCCAGGAGCGCCATTGCACACCATAGACCGGACCCAGATTGCCGTTTTCATCAGCCCATTCGTCCCAGATGGACACGCCGCGCTCTTGCAGCCAGCGCACATTGGACTCGCCGCGCAGGAACCACAGCAATTCAATGAAGATGCTGCGGGTATGCAGTTTCTTGGTGGTGATCAGCGGGAAACCCTGCGACAGATCGAAGCGCATTTGGTGGCCAAATACCGAGTTCGTGCCGGTGCCGGTGCGGTCCCCTTTGGGAGTGCCTTGGGTGTAGACCAGGCGCAGCAGGTCTTCGTAGGGATACAGGGACATGGTGGCCTCAGGCTTGCTGAATGTCGACGGAATAGGTGATCTCGGCTGTTTTGCCCAGCATGGCCGAAGCGGAGCAGTACTTGTCGTGCGACAGTTGTACGGCACGCTCAACGGCGGCCTGGGGCAGGTCCTTGCCAGTGACCACAAAAGTGAAGTGAATCTTGGTAAAGACTTTGGGGTCGGTGTCGGCGCGTTCGGCCGTCAGCTTTACCTGGCAGCCGGTAATGGCGTGACGACCACGCTTGAGGATCAGCACCACGTCGTAGGCTGCGCAGCCACCGGCGCCGGTCAGCAGCATTTCCATGGGGCGTGGAGCCAGGTTATTGCCGCCACCTTCGGGTGCACCGTCCATGGCCGTCACATGACCACTGCCTGTACGGGCAACGAACAACATTCCGTCTTTGCCGCCCCAGTCGATTGTGCATTCCATATGAATTCCTTTGTTTGCAGTGCGAGCCAAGACTCGTCAGTAGATTGATAGCGGTGATTGTACTTTTTGATGAGGGCTGTGTCGCGCCTGGATGGAAACCAGGTTTAGCGTGATTTGATGCGGATTTTTGCAGCTTTATTGCTAATTGAAATGTGAAGCCCGGATGTGGGCCTGGTTACTTCTCAGGGCATGTGATGGTGGCGGATGTGGCACCCGTATAAGAAATTCCATATGGACAAATCAGAGCAGAACCATGCTCTTTGTAAGATTTAGACTGGTTTTGTTGTTTGTCCTAGGATAAACTGCTGTGCGGTACACGGCATTTTGAAACAGATATGTCACAGGGGTTTACCCTCGCCTATAATGGCTGTCGCCCGTATACCAAAAAATGTCGTGCTCGTATTTGTTCTGTCTCAATAAACCTTGCTTTCAATGGGGGCTTTATTCGGACGTCACAAGCGGGTGTTTTAACATGACGGCTCTCGCGACCTAGGCAGTCGCAGATTTTTTGCGTCCATGCTCTTTTGATCTGCGACGCGTCAAGGTGCCGCCGAGCTGCTTGGCAGCTTCACATTAACCAGGCCTGGATCATTGTGAATACCGTTTCAATACTGCTACTAGCTTTCATATTGTCCGTTACAGGACTCTTTGTTTTCATCTGGTCGTTACGCCGTAACTTCTTTGACCACAGTCCCGCTGCTTCGCGAGAGATCTTCTCCAAAGGCGAAATCGGGCAGGTAGATGACCCCTCCGCCACCCCTGAGCAACGTCAGGCACTTCAAGAAGAAATGGGCCGCAAGGCAATTTCGGCTGAAGATCGTCAGGCGCTGAGCCTTGAATTGGCAGAACGCGTGGAAGCCGACCGCTCCTCCGCCAAGGTCACTTTCATTTTGCTGGCCTGTTCGGTCTTCTGGCTGATCTTTGCCTCGACGGCAGGTTTGATCAGCTCGATCAAGCTGCACGATCCCGAATTTCTGACGCAACACGCCTGGATGACCTTTGGTCGCATGCGTACGTTGCACCTGAACGGTGTGGCTTACGGCTGGGCTCCAATGGCCGCGTTCGGCGTTGCCATGTGGATGCTGCCTCGTTTGCTCAAGACTCCCCTGATCGGTGCGCGTTATGCCATCACGGGCGGGATCTTGTGGAACATTGGCCTGGCTATCGGCCTGACATGTATCGCGATGGGTATCACCGACGGTATGGAATGGCTGGAAATGCCTTGGCAGGTTGATATCCTGATGGTTATCGGTGGTGCCCTGGCTGCCTTGCCTTTGGTCTTCACCTTGCAAAACCGTCGTGCTCACCACCTGTATGTGTCGGTGTGGTACATGGGCGCAGCCCTGTTCTGGTTCCCCATCCTGTTCCTGGTCGGTAACCTGCCTGCCGTGCACGTGGGTGTTGAACAGGCAACCATGAACTGGTGGTTTGGCCACAACGTGCTGGGTCTGTTCTACACCCCGATGGCTCTGGCTTCGGTGTATTACTTCCTGCCCAAGATCATCGGTCAGCCTATCAGCTCCTACAACCTGTCTCTGGTGGGTTTCTGGGGTCTGGCATTTTTCTACGGTCAGGTTGGTGGTCACCACCTGGTTGGCGGTCCTGTGCCGCAGTGGATGGTTACCCTGTCCATCGTGCAAAGCATGATGATGATCATCCCCGTGCTGGCTTTCTCGATCAACCAGCACTACACCATGAAGGGTCACTTCCGTACCCTGATTCACTCGCCCACCCTGCGCTTTATCGTGCTGGGCGGCATGATGTACACCGTCAGCTCCATTCAAGGTTCTTTTGAAGCGCTGCGCAGCATCAACACGATTACCCACTTCACGCACTTCACGGTTGCCCACGCCCACATCGGCTTGTACGGCTTCTTTACCATCGTGATGTTCGGTGCCATCTACTACGTGATGCCACGCGTGCTGTCCTGGGAGTGGCCTTACCCCAAACTGATCTCCCTGCACTTCTGGCTGGTTGTGATTGGTTTCTCCATCTACGCTATTGGTCTGAGCATTGGCGGTTGGCTGCAAGGTCTGGCCATGCTTGATCCTGCCAAAGCCTTCATGGAATCGGTGTTTGTCACGATGCCTTACCTGAAGTCGCGCTCGATTGGTGGTGGTTTGATGACTCTGGGTCACCTTGTGTTTGCCTTCCACTTTGTGGCAATGGCTTTGCGCTATGGCAGCCGTCGTATTGGTCCAGCCCTGTTTCACCAGCGCTCGGCAACTCGCAATGTAGTGGAGGCATGATTTAGTCATGGAAAGCGAATACAAACTATTGGGCGGCGCCATGGTGACGCTCGCCCTGGCCACATCGGCTCTGGTCGTTGTCCCTTACCTGCAAGTTAAAAAGGTGGAGCCTTCTCCAGGCCTGAAGCCTTACACGGAAGTGCAACTGCGCGGCCGTCAGCAATACATTGATATGGGCTGTGTCTACTGTCACTCGCAGCAGCCACGCAGCCAGAACCAGGCTCCTGACTTCCAGCGTGGCTGGGGTCGTGCCTCGGTAGCAGGCGACTACTTCTACGACACACCTCACCTGCTCGGCACCATGCGTACTGGTCCAGACTTGCTCAATATTGGTGCTCGTCAGCCTAGCGTGGACTGGCACCTGGGTCACTTGTATCAGCCTCGTGCTTATACCCCTGGCAGCAATATGCCTTCTTACCCCTTCATGTTCGAGCTCAAGGACAAGGCAGAGGAAGGCGACAAGGTTGTCAACTTGCCAGGTGATTTCGCACCAGAAGGCAAGGTGGTTGTGGCCAAGCAAGAGGCCCTGGACCTGGTTGAATACCTGTTGGCGCTGGATCGTACGTATCCCGTAGCGCCAGCCAGCGTTATCAAATAAACAGGCATTGCTGAGCTAGCGCGCCCCGCAAGGCGGGGCGCCTCGGAGAATTAGAATGAGCGACAATCGTAAATATGAAGCACAGCTGCGTGAGCATTCCGATCCGGAAGAAAACGCAGCACCGATCCCTTGGGTGGTTCTGCTGATCATTGCAGGTCTGTTCCTGTGGGGCATCTACTATATTTTCAGCAGTGACCTGAGCCATGACGCAACCGTGGGCGACAACCGTATCGTTGCCGACTTCGAATTGCCAGAAGGCGCGGTAGATGGTCAGCAGCTGTTCGTAGCCCAATGTGCCGCCTGTCACCAGGCAACGGGTGCCGGTGTTCCAGGCGTGTTCCCTCCGCTGGTGGGTTCCGAATGGGTACTGCGCAAGCCTGAAGTTTTGGTCCAGATCATGCTGCACGGTATTACGGGTGAGATCACGGTCAAGGGGAATAAGTACAATGGTGCGATGCCCGAGTTCCGCGAGAAGTTCAATGACGAGGAAATGACGGCCGTTGTTAATTACCTGCGTACAGAATTGGGTGGCAATAGCGCCGATCCTGTGGACGTGGCCTTTGTCAAAGCCGAACGTGAAAAAACAGCTGATAAAACCGATCATTGGAATGGGGACGCTGATCTGGCTCCCATGGAAGAGTAAGACTGAAACGATGGGCCAGCGATGAGACTATTTATAAGTATTCTCCTGGTCTTCGCCCTGGGTATTGGGGCACTGGCCCATTTGACGCAAGGGTTCTCCGCCCTGACAGCCGAGACGGCCCGTCGCAATGATGTTGCCGCCTCGCCGCGTCTGATCTCCGATGTCGAAGTACTGCTCCCTGCCGGGGGCAGTACCCAGCTAAGCTCTCTGCTGCAAAACGATGGCCGTATTACCATCGTCAATTTCATCTATACCCGCTGTGTCACGCTATGTCTGGCGATGGGCTCGGAGTATCAGCAACTGCAAAAAGCGATTGTGGACGAAGGCTTGCAGGACCGTATCCGCCTGCTGAGCATCAGTTTTGATCCCACCGATTCGCCTGATCACCTGCGCCGCTATAGCAAAACCATGAAGGCCAACCCGGATGTCTGGCAATTTGTCACCATGATGCCCGGCGAACAGCGTCAACGTGTGCTGGATGATTTTGGTATCGTCGTTATTCCCGCCCCTTTTGATGAGTACGAGCACAACGCGGCCTATCACGTTGTCAGTGCCGAACCGCGCCTGGGTCGTATCGTGGATTACGGTGAACCTATGTTGGCCCTGGCGTATGCCAAGCGTGCCCTCGAGGATCTGGATAAGAAGGGAGCGATGTAATGTCTTTAAAACGTGTCGTCGAATCCCCTAAAGTACGTCCTTATTTTGGTAGTGCCCTGGCATTGGTGGCAGCTTTGCTGTTTGCTGCCGCCGCCTTCTGGGATCGCCCGCTGACCGCCTCCATGAGTCTGCACATGCTGGTGCATATTCCCTTGTTGGTCCTGTCGGGCATTACCTTGCAACTGGCCTTGCGCTACCAGGGAGTTGGACGTTCGGCTGCCATGCAGTCTTTACTACGCCCGTATTACGCCTTGAATGAGTATGGTTTGCCTGGCCTGATCATGGTCAGCTTTGCGGCGGCTTACTGGATGGTTCCCAAAGCACTGGACGATGTGCTGGTATCGCCTCCCATGGCTACTGCCAAATATATCGGTCTGGTCTTGATGGGCATGTTGTTCATGGAGTCCTGGCGCCGCGCCCATCTGGTGTTTCGTCTGTTCTTCTTTGGTAACTTCAGTTGGATGATGGCCATTGTTGGTCTGCTGTATTACGACAATCCGGTTCGGCTCTGTAATTTCTATCTGCAGTCTGACCAAGAGATTGCCGGCATAGGCCTGGTTATCATGGCTTGTGTGCTGCCATTGCTTTGGCTCTTGTCTGAGAGCAAGGCAGTGATCGCCTTTTTGCGGCAATAATACCCATCCATTTTGTTTTGCAGGTGTCCTCATGAGCCATACCGTTTCCAACAGCGATACCCGTCTGTACCGACGCAACAGCTTTTTTGACCAGATTCTGAGCGAGACGAATCGGGCCCTGGAAGTATTGGGACGTTCGGCACGCGCGTCGCGCCCGAATCCCGCTGGCAAGGAAGTGTCCGAGATTACGGCTGACGAAGCCCGCCATGCTGCCGGCTTGATGCGTGTGAACCATGTAGGCGAGATTTGCGCCCAAGCCTTGTACCGTAGCCAGGCCATGTTGTGCAAAGATCCCCAGGCAACCGAAGTGCTGCTGCAAGCTGCGCAGGAAGAGGTGGATCACCTGTCCTGGTGCGATGACCGTTTGCGCGAGCTCGATAGCCGCCCCAGCGTGTTCAACCCCTTGTGGTATGCCGGTTCTTTCGCGTTAGGCTTGCTCGCCAGCCGGGCAGGGGTGCCTTATAACCTGGGCTTTATGGCCGAGACCGAGCGCCAGGTTGAAGAGCATCTGGAAAGCCATCTGGAGTCCTTGCCTGCTACAGACAATCGCTCGCGCCGGATCGTAGAAAAAATGCGCGATGACGAGATTGAGCATCGTCGTACAGCCGAGAATCACGGGGCTGTGGGTTTGCCTCCACCCGTTAAAACCTTGATGCGCATGATGTCCAAAGTCATGACGACGACGGCTTATCGCCTGTAAAAGGGAGCTCTGGGCCAAATCATTTATTGATGAGTGCCGAGCCTTCATGGATGCAAGTAGCAAAACGGGTCAGTAATTGACCCGTTTTTCTTTGTAGGTTTGGAGCTTGTTTGGCGGCTTAGGGTTAACGACTAGATACCTGGAATGAGATTTGCGCTAGGAAATTGATGCATTAAAGCGACAAGATGGGCATCTAAGGGTTTTCCACAGCATTTATCTTGCATTGCACCATTTTTGTGGGTAGACTTTAGTTATTGGATGTTGAAAAGAAAGCGGGAAATAAGCAAAAGCACAAGCGTAATAACCCTTAGCTTTCTGGCTCGATACTTTATCTGGTAGCCCAACTTGCCACGATTGTCTCCTCCACCCTCCTCCTTTGGTGGATTTGCCCGAGATCTCTAGATCTCGGGTTTTTTTTTGCCCGTATCCTTTGTTTGTGAATGTCCTGCCTTGAAGGGCCAGTGTTTACGGGGCTTCTGGCCTTGTTGATGCCCGTGCGGCTCGTCGTCGCTGTTTTGGCTTCACATGAAAAAAATACTGCACAGTCTGAATAGGAAAAGCCTTGCCCATCATTGTGGATGGACAAGGCTTTTTTTATCGCCAAGGTTGAGCGAACTTACTTCTGTGGAACCGTGGCCACATGCAGCAGGTTGGTGCGACCGCTGGTGCCAAAAGGAACACCGGCAATCATCACGATGGTGTCGCCCGCCTGGGCGAACTCATGTTGCGCTGCCATATCGGTAGCGTGGTCGATCATCTCGCCCAGATCGCTGACGTCCTCGCAAGGCACGGCATGGACGCCCCAGGCCAAGGCCAGACGGCGTGCGGTTTCCACACGGGGTGTCAGTGCCAGGATAGGGGCGATGGGCCGTTCACGGCTGGCACGCAAGGCGCTAAAGCCAGTCGTGGTGTAGGCCACGTTCGTTGCCGGTTCCAGAATGCTGGCCACGCGACGCAGGGCGCAGCAGATCGCGTCTGCGGTGCTGGCTTCAGCGGTGCTGTGGTTGGCTTCCAGAATGGTGCGCCAGCTAGGATCGTTTTCGATCTCCTTGATGATGCTGTCCATGATGGACACCGCTTCCAGTGGAAACTGGCCGGAGGCCGATTCGGCGGACAGCATGACGGCATCGGCACCCGAATAGATGGCGGTAGCTACGTCGGAAGCTTCAGCTCGTGTAGGCACAGGCGAGGTAATCATGGATTCCAGCATCTGTGTAGCGACAACCACCGGACGGCCTGCCGCACGGGCAGTACGCACGATTTGACGCTGCAACACAGGCACGCGCTGGGGTGGGACTTCCACGCCCAGGTCGCCACGTGCCACCATCACGCCATCACACAGCTGGACAATTTCTTCCAGGTGTTCCAGCGCTTGTGGTTTTTCCAGCTTGGCCATGATCCAGGCCTTGTCGCCGATCAGCTCGCGGGCTTCACGGATGTCGCCAGGACGTTGCACAAAGGACAGCGCAACCCAATCCACGCCCAATTCCAGTCCAAACTTCAGATCGATCAGGTCTTTTTCGGTCAAGGGCGAGATAGGCAGTACCACGCCGGGTACGTTCACGCCCTTGCGGTCGGACAGCGGGCCGCCGACCATGACCGTGGTTTCTGCAAAATCCGGACCAAAGCTGTCCACACGCAGACGCAGCTTGCCGTCATCGAGCAGCAGGTCTGTCCCATCTTCCAGTGCAGCGAAGATTTCGGGGTGAGGCAGGTAGGCACGCTGGCTGGTCCCTTCGGCGGGGTCCAGATCCAGGCGGAATTTCTGGCCGGTTTCCAATGTCACGCGGCCATCTTGCATTTTGCCAACGCGCAGCTTGGGCCCTTGCAGGTCCATCAGAATACCGATGCTGCGACCGGTTTCCTTTTCAATCTGACGAATGGTGTGATAGCGCGCGGCATGGTCTTCATGTGTGCCGTGGCTGAAGTTCAGGCGGAACACATCAGCGCCGGCCTCGAACAGTTCACGAATGCGTTCTGGCGTAGAACTGGCAGGACCCAGGGTAGCCAGAATGCGGGAATGACGTTGACGTTTCATGGGTTGTTGTCCTTAGGGGGATCGATAGCTCAAAGAGCAGCGATACCGGCGCGGGCGATCTGAGCGTCTTCAGGTGCCTTTACGCCGGACACGCCGACTGCACCAATGACTTGACCGTCCACCACAATCGGCTCGCCGCCTTCCAGTGGCGTGATGGGCATGGACAGAGCGGCAAAGCGACCATTGTTGACCATGTCTTCAAAAACCTTGCTGGGCTTGCCACCGCCCAGCACGCATGTGTGTGCCTTGGCGGGAGCAACCTGCGCGCTCATCAAGGGAGCGCCGTCCATACGTTGCATCCAGAGCGCGTGACCGCCTGCATCGCAAATGGCGATGCTGACAGCCCAGTTGTTCTTCAGCGCTTCTTGCTCGGCAGCAGCAGCAATTTTTTTAACATCGGCCAGGGTCAGTACTTTCGTGTCTCTCATGTCCAGTCCTTTAAGAAAAGCGTTAATCGCTAGGGGGTAAAACCAGAATTGCACGGAAATCGTTGACGTTGGTCAGGGTAGGGCCCGTAACCAATGCGTCATCCAAGGCTTCAAAGAAGCCATGACCATCATTATTGTCCAGACTGGCCCTTGGGCGTATACCTTGTTGCCAAGCACGCTCCAAAGTGTCCGGACCGCAGAAGGCTCCGGCAATTTCTTCCTGGCCATCCACACCGTCGGTATCGCCTGCCAAACCGTAGACACCGGGTGCCCCGTTCAAGGCAATGGCGGTGGACAACAGAAACTCCACATTGCGACCGCCACGGCCCTGGCCGCGCAAGGTCACGGTGGTTTCTCCGCCCGAGAGCAGCACGCAGGGGGCCTGGGCAGGCTGGCCATGCTGGGAAACGCTCAGGGCAATACCAGCCATGACTTTGCCTACATCGCGCGCTTCGCCTTCAATGCTGTCGCCCAGCAAGACGGGACGCACGCCACGGGCTTCAGCGACACGAGCTGCAGCCAGCAGGGCCAATTGGGGTGTAGCAACCAGATGGGTGGTGACATGAGCCAGGCGTGGATCGTCGGGTTTGATGGTTTCGCCATCGCCGCTCTCCAGCAGGGCACGGGCTGCGGCTGGAATCTCGATGCCGTAGCGGGTAATGATTTCCAGCGCTTGCTCGCACGTGGTGGGATCTGCCACCGTGGGGCCAGAAGCGATGTCCATGGGCTTGTCGCCGGGAACATCGGAAATCAGCAGGTTCAGGACGCGGGCGGGGGCACAAGCCGCTGCCAGACGGCCACCTTTGATGGCAGACAAGTGGCGGCGTACCGTGTTCATCTCACCAATTGAAGCGCCCGATTTGAGCAGCGCTTTGTTGATGGCTTGCTTGTCCGCCAGGGTGATGCCTTCTCCGGCAAGAGGCAGCAGAGACGAGCCGCCACCGGAAATCAGGCAAATAACCAGATCGTCTTCGTTCAAATCGCTGACCGTGCGCAAAATTTCGCGGGCCGCGTCTTCACCGGCTTGATCGGGGACCGGGTGAGAGGCCTCCAGAATCTTGATGTGATCACAAGGCACGCCGTAGCCATAGCGGGTGACGACAACACCGCTGATGGGGCCTTTGTCCCAGTGACGCTCCAGTGCCTGGGCCATCGCCGCCGATGCTTTGCCAGCACCGATCACAATGGTGCGGCCTTTGGGCGCATCGGGCAGATAAGGCGGGATGCAATGTTCAGGCTGAGCCGCGTTGACGGCAGCTTGAAACATTTTGCTGAGTAAGTCTTGTGGCTCGATCTTCATGGGTCAATCCTAATGCAGAGTGACGGCAACAAACCATCTTACTGCGCTACAACACGCCTTCACATCCCCGCTTTGACTTGCAGCCTTCTAGAAAGGGGGGGCTGTCTGGGGGGGGGCTTGGCGGTAAAAAAAAGCGGGCCGCAGCCCGCTTGCTGGATGTCCCGGTCGTACTGGCTTGATATCTGGAAAAAATCAGTCCGGACGGGAGCATCCTTGAACCGATCTTATTGACCAATCTCGTAGTTGGCCATGATTTCCAGAGCGCGGACCATGGCGGAGTGGTCTTGTGCGGCGCCACCGTGGGCGGCGCAGGTATTGAACAGCTCCTGGGCCGTTGCGGTGTTGGGCAGTGCTACACCCAGCTGGCGCGCCGTGGTCAGGGCCAGGTTCAAGTCTTTCTGGTGCAGTTCGATGCGGAAGCCTGGATCAAACGTGCGCTTGACCATGCGCTCACCGTGAACTTCCAGAATACGGGAGTTTGCGAAACCGCCCATCAGCGCTTCACGAACCTTGCCCGCATCGGCACCGGCCTTGGAGGCCAGCAGCAGGGCTTCGCCCACGGCTTCAATGGTCAAGGCCACGATGATCTGGTTGGCCACTTTGGTGATCTGGCCGTCGCCGTAGCCGCCGACCAGGGTGATGTTCTTGCCCATCAGTTCAAACAGGGGCTTGACCTTGTCGAAGGCTTCTTGCTTGCCGCCGACCATGATGGTCAGCGAGCCAGCCTTGGCACCGACTTCGCCACCGGACACAGGCGCGTCCAGGTATTCGCAGCCCAGCTTGACGATGCGCTCGGCAAAGTCTTTCGTGGCCACGGGGGAGATGGAGCTCATGTCCACCACGATCTTGCCAGCGCTCAGACCGGCGGCAATGCCGTCTTCGCCAAACAGCGCATCTTCCACGTGCGGGGTGTCGGGCACCATCGTGATGATGATGTCAGCCTGACGGGTTACTTCGGTGCCGTTGGCGCAAACGGTGGCGCCGGCTTCTTTCACGCTTTTGGGGAAGTCGCCACGGGTGTAGGCAAACAGCTCATGACCACCTTTGATCAGGTTGACGGCCATGGGTGCGCCCATGATGCCCAAACCAATAAAACCGATTTTAGCCATTGTGTAATCTCCTAATAATTATCTGCAGGTATTCGACGATCAGGCAGTGACTTCAGTCAGTTCAGTCATCCAGCTCAGGCCATCCTTGGTCACGCCGGCGGGCTTGTACTCGCCGCCGATCCAGCCCTGGTAGCCAATGCTGTCGATGTACTTGAACAGCCAGGCGTAGTTGATCTCGCCTGTGCCCGGTTCGTTGCGGCCTGGGTTATCCGCGATCTGGATGTGTGCAATCTTGTCCAGGTGCTTTTTCATGGTGGCGGCCAGCTCGCCTTCCATGCGCTGGGCGTGGTAGACGTCGTACTGGATGAACAGATTGTCCGAACCCACGTCCTGCAACAGCGCCGCGGCCTGTTCGGTACGGTTCAGGTAGAAACCTGGAATGTCGAAGGTATTGATGGGTTCAACCAGCAGGCGCAGGCCGGCGTCTTTCAACTTGGCGGCAGCAAACTGCAGATTGCTGACCAAGGTCTTGTGAGCCAGTTCGCGGTCTGCACCTTCGGCCAGCTTGCCAGCCAGGCAGTTGACTTGCTTGCAGCCCAGCGCGGTGGCGTATTCAATGGCACGGCCTACGCCGTCCTGGAATTCACCCACGCGCTCGGGCAGGATTGCAATGCCGCGCTCGCCGCTGTCCCAGTCGCCCGCAGGCAGGTTGTGCAACACTTGGGTCAAACCGTGTTGTTGCAGTTTGTCAGCCAGCTGCTGTTTGTCGTAGGCGTAGGGGAACAGGTACTCCACTCCCTTGAAACCAGCTTCGGCCGCTGCCTGGAAGCGATCCAGGAAGTCGTGCTCGTTAAACAGCATGGTCAGGTTGGCGGCAAATTTTGGCATAGTGCTACTCCGTTTTTTAAATCAGCAATCAGTCCATCAGCGAGATGGCGGTGGGGGCGTCAATACCCGCTTCGGCCAGGGACTCGAATTCCGTCACATTGTGCAGTTCGGTACCCATGGCAATGTTGGTGACGCGCTCCAGGATCAGTTCGATCACAACCGGCACGCTGAACTCTTTCATCCATGCGCGAGCCTGTTCAATGGCGGGCTGGATGTCTTCGGGTTTGTGTACGCGGATGGCCTTGCAACCCAGACCTTCCACCACGGTGATGTGATCCACACCATAACCTTCGGTTTCAGGGGCGTTGATGTTGTCAAAGGCCAGCTGTACACAATAGTCCATCTCAAAGCCGCGCTGTGCCTGACGGATCAGACCCAAGTAGGCGTTGTTGACCAGAATGTGCAGGTAAGGCAGCTTGAATTGTGCGCCTACGGCCAGCTCTTCAATCATGAACTGGAAGTCGTAGTCGCCCGAAATGGCTACCACTTCGCGACCGGGGTCAGCCGCAACCACACCCAGTGCAGCAGGAATCGTCCAGCCCAATGGGCCTGCCTGACCGCAGTTGATCCAGTGACGTGGTTTGTACACGTGCAGGAACTGGGCGGCAGCAATCTGCGACAGGCCAATGGTGCTGACGTAGGTGGTCGAAGGGCCAAAGGCGCGGTTCATTTCTTCGTAAACGCGCTGAGGCTTCAGGGGCACGTTGTCAAAATTGGTCTTGCGCTGCAAGGTGGCCTTGCGTTTCTGGCAGTCGGCTACCCAGGCGGCGCGGTCGCGCAGCTTGCCGGCAGCCTTGTACTCCTTGGCCACTTCAATGAACAGCTTCAGTGCAGCGCCAGCGTCCGAGGCAATACCCAGATCAGGGCCAAATACACGGCCAATCTGTGTCGGCTCGATGTCCACGTGCACGAACTTGCGGCCTTCGGTGTAGACGTCTACGGAACCGGTGTGGCGGTTGGCCCAGCGGTTACCGATACCGAATACAAAGTCCGATGCCAGCAAGGTCTGGTTGCCGTAGCGGTGCGAGGTTTGCAGGCCAACCATGCCAGCCATCAATGGGTGATCGTCGGCCACAGTACCCCAGCCCATCAGGGTCGGGATAACGGGTACGTTGACCAGCTCGGCAAATTCCTGCAGCAGCTCGGATGCGTTGGCGTTGATGACGCCGCCACCGGATACGATCAGCGGACGCTCGGAAGCGTTCAGCAGTTCGATGGCTTTTTCAGCCTGGGCACGGGTGGCAGCAGGCTTGTAGGCTTCCAGCGGGGAGTAGGTATCCAGATCAAATTCGATCTCGGCCATTTGCACGTCGATAGGCATATCGATCAGTACAGGACCAGGACGGCCAGAGCGCATGATGTGGAAAGCCTGCTGGAACACGCGCGGGATCAGATCGGGTTCGCGCACGGTGACGGCCCACTTGGTCACAGGCTTGGCAATGGATTCAATATCCACAGCCTGGAAGTCTTCCTTGTACAGGCGGGCACGAGGGGCCTGGCCGGTAATGCACAGAATTGGGATCGAGTCAGCCGATGCGGAGTACAGGCCGGTGATCATGTCTGTGCCAGCGGGGCCGGAAGTACCGATACATACGCCGATATTGCCGGGATTGGCACGGGTAAAACCTTCGGCCATGTGGGAAGCGCCTTCCACGTGGCGGGCGAGAATGTGATCAAAGCCACCTTCCTTGCGCAGTGCGGAGTAGAAGGGGTTGATTGCGGCGCCAGGCACGCCAAATACGGTGCTCACGCCTTCTTTACGTAAAATCGCGGCGGCGGCGTCCACTGCTCTCATTCGAGCCATTGATATCTCCTAGATCATCGTTTGACGAAATTCACAACTCGATAATAAGGAGTGATAGCCCTGCCTAGAAATGGTGGTACGATTGTTTCTATCGATACTTGGAGTATTGAATGAGCCGTTATACCGAAATTCGAAGTTTTGCGCTGGTCGCTGAAAAAGGCAGTTTTGCGGCTGCGTCCGTGATCGAAGGCGTTACCCCGGTGGTGATGGGTAGGCGCCTGGATGCCTTGGAGCAGAGACTGGGAGTGCGTTTGATGCACCGGTCCACGCGCGGGCTGACGTTGACTGATCTTGGCGAGCAGTTTCTGGAGCAGTGCAAACAAATTCTGAAGGACTTTGAAGAGGCCGAAGCCAGCATCAGCGCCCAGCGTAAAGTGGTGCGCGGGCACCTGGTGGTATCGGCTCCGGCTGCCTTTGGGCGTCGTCATGTGGCACCGCATGCCTTGTCCTTCAAGAAGCGTTACCCCGAGCTGAAGCTGTCTTTCAACTTCACCGACAGCGTGGTGGATCTGGTGCGCGAAGGTTATGACATGGCCTTGCGTATTGGCGAGGTCACCGACCCCAACTATGTGGCGGTACGTCTGTATCCGAACCGGCGTGTGGTGTGTGGTACGCCCGAGTATTTCGAGCGTCACGGGGTGCCGCGCGTACCGGAAGATCTGGCTCGTCATAACTGCCTGGCGTTCAACTTGCAGGGTGGGCAGCAACGCGGCTGGACCTTCTTGCGGGATGGTCGTCCTTTGGCGGTACGGGTTGATGGTGATCTGGACTGCAATGACGGTGAATTGCTCTTTAATTGGGTCAAGCAAGGTTGGGGGATTGGCTGGCGCTCCACCTGGGAAATTCAGCCAGAACTCAAGCGGGGCGAGCTGGTGACGGTGCTGAATGAGTTCGAGATTCCCAGCTACGACATCCAGGCGGTGTATCAGCAACAGCGTTATCTGCCAGCCAAAGTGCGACGTTTTATCGACTATTTGCGAGCCATCTACAACACCCCGGGTTATTGGGACGGCGAGGTGCAGTTCTAACTGCTTTGGTCTTCTGAAAAAAAAAACCGCTTCGAAAAGCGGTTTTTTTATGCTGCATGGCGCTTAGAAGTGCCATTCCACTTGTACGGTGGGGGCGCTGGTTTTGATGCCAGGCTTCAGGTTGCCGTTCGCCATATAGCGATTACCGAACTTGTTGTACCAGTACTCGTAGCCAATACCCACCCACAGGGTGTTCTTCTTGTCGAAGGCCACTTTACCCACGTCAGCCATCAGGGAGGTACGGACCAGCACTTCAGACTTGGTGCTGATGCCTGCGTAATCGTCACCCTTGGGGCCGGCGTAGTTGGCAAAGCCCTGGAACTTCAGCGGGACCGAACCCACATCGAAGGGCAGGTTCCAGTTCAGGCTGGCCAGAAACTGGGTGTGGAAGGAGCTGCGACTGTCGGGGCAGGCGGGAGCACCCAGACCGCAGTGGTTCCATTCCTTACCTACCATCAGGCTCAGGTCCACAAAACCTCGGGGGACATCGAATTTGAAGGTCGGGCCCAGTACCAGCAGGCGTTTGCGCGGTGCAAAGGCAGTGTTCTTGGTGTTCAGGTCAAACCCTGCAGTAATGGCCACATCTTTCACGGGACCGAAGCTCAGATCCTTGTCGAATACCTTGCCCATGGAGAGCTGGTGACGGTAGGTGGCGTAGAACTCGGTGGCGCCATTGCTGCCATTGCCGCTGGACGGGTCGTAGCGATCCGACTGCAGAATATCCAGGTTAAAGAAGTTCTGGCCCAGGCTGTAGCCGTTGACGTGTGTCAGGCTCAGGATGTGCTTCTGGATAGTCCGATCGTTCATCGGCTCGGTGTATTGCGTGCTGAAACGGTAGCCTAAAAAGGTGTCGCTCCAGTCGGCTGCCAAGGCGGGGCTGGACAGCAGTGGGGCGGCCAGCAGGGCGCATGCCCAGCGAGCAGGGTGTAGCTTTTTCATGGTGTCTCCTCTTTGTTTGAGCGCAAGCAGGTCCTTGGGATCTGATGTCCCTTACGGCCTGCGGCCTTAGTTTTCTTTGAGTGGGTGTTACTGACCTTGCTTAGATTAATTATGGACAGTCGATACTTTTATGAAGGTACTGCGGAAATTTGAACAGCCGCCCATTTCAGGCAGGGCGGCTGATCAAAAAGGGGCTTAGCCGTTTTGCGAGGCCAGGTGATTGCCGCTGTCTTCAGTCGCGTTTTGAGCGGCGGCCTGTTTGCGGGCCTGGGTAGCAGCGGTGGATTCAACGGTGTGACCTTGGTCGGCGTATTTTTCCATGCCGTTGAAAAACAGGTTCAACAAGATGGCAGATACGGCAGCCAGCAAGATTCCGCTATGCAGCAAGGGAGCCAGAGCAGGGGGCATCTTGTCCAGCAGGTGCTCGGCAACCAGGGGAATCATGCCAAAGCCCAGGCTGATGGCCACGATATAGGGGTTGTAAGGGTTACGGTTCAGGTTGGCCGACATCAGGATCTTGATGCCGGTAGCGGCCACCATGCCGAACATCACAATGCCAGCACCGCCCAGAACGTAGTTGGGGATGGAGGCCACAATGAAAGCCATTTTGGGGAACAAGCCCAGCATGATCAGGAAGGCACCGCCCATGACACATACCCAGCGGCTGCGCACGCCGGTCACGCTGACCAGGCCCACGTTTTGCGAGAACGAGCTATGCGGGAAGGTGTTCATGATGCCGCCCACCAGGGTACCCAGACCGTCGGTACGCAGACCGCGCACCAGCGCTTCTCGGTCGGTAGGACGGCCGCAGATGGAACCCAATGCCAGGAACATGCCCAGAGACTCAACCATGATCACAACCATGATCAGGGACAGGACTGCCGCTGCGCCCAGCAGGGCCCAGCTGAAAGTAGGCACGCCAAAGTGGAATGGAGTCACCACCGCAAACCAGCTGGTCTGATCCAGACCTTCAAAGGTGATGCGACCCATGGCCAAAGAGACAAAGAAACCGACCAGCAGGCCAATCAGCACTGCCACGTTTGCCAGGAAACCGCGTGCAAACTTGGTGATCAGCAGGATCACAATCAGCACCATCAGGGCAATGCCCAGGTTTTCCAGCGAGCCGTATTCGGGGTTGGGGATGGACAGGCCGGTGGCGGCGTCAGTAATAGTAGGGGAGCCGCCGCCGATCCAGTTCAGGCCCACGCGCATCAGCGTCACGCCAATCACGGTAATGATGATGCCGGTCACGACCGGGGGGAACAGGCCCATCAGACGGCTAAATACCGGAGCAATCAGAATACTGAAGATACCGGCCAGAATGGTGGCGCCGAAAATACCGGGCAGGCCCAGTTGCGGATCCAGGCCAATGGCGATCATGGGGCTGACCGCTGCAAAGGACACGCCCATCATGACGGGCAGTTTGATACCAAACATACCCAGGCCACGAGCCTGGATGATGGTGATCAGGCCACAGCACAGCAGGTCGGCATTAATCAGGAATGCGATCTGTTCCTTGGACAGGCCCAAGGCCGCACCAATGATCAGGGGGACAGCAACTGCGCCCGCGTACATCACCATGACGTGTTGCAAACCAAGGGTTGCCAGGCGCCCCGTTGGTAGGCGTTCGTCTACACCGTCACAAGCAGCAGGTGTGGACACTTCTGGGTTGGCGGACATCCGGGTCTCCTTATTAATACGTTATGCGCAGCCGATGCCTGGGCCGCGTAAGCATAAAGTTATCGGATGGGCCGTATCACTGGAAGGCAGTACGGCTTGATAAGTAGAATACGTAAAAGCGTATGGCAGGCTGATGCTGACAGGGGGGAAAGGATATAAGCCCTGTAGATGGGGCCTGTGTTCAGGCCACGCCCTAGCAGATTCCTGCTTTTTTCATGCATTTTTCAGTGCTAGGGGTATTGCCCACCTAGTCCGTCCTGAAAATCTATGTTAGCAGCCTCCAAACTACTGTTTGATTTACGTTTGAGGATTCGTTAAGGTGTTGAAAGATATAAAAAAAGCGGCCCTGTGGCCGCTTTTTCATGGGTCTGATTTATTTGTCCGACCACAGGACGCCGGCCGTGGCCCAGTCCTCGCGTTTGACGTCGGTAAAGACCACATCGACGGCCTCCGGGGTACAGCCAAGCACGCGACAGGCTTCTTTAGTCAGGGCCTGGGCGAGCTCACGCTTGATTTCCACGGGACGGCCGTCGAATAGTTGTACGTTAATAGAAGGCATAAAAGCTCCGTAGGGGTGGAAAGGGTCTTAGCGGCAAAAATCCGGCTCGCTCTGATAGAGCTTGCGCAGCAAGGCTGGCCATTCTAACAAGCCCTCTGGCTCATCCCCGGGTAAAAGCTGGCGATGTGTCAAATCCAGCACATCCGTCGGGGGCAGGTGCAGTTGCGGGCTGGCAGCCATGGCCGAGAGCTGAATGCGACAGGCGCGCTCCAAGGCATCCATCAGGACATAAGCTTCGGCAACAGTACGGCCACAGGTCAGGGCGCCGTGATTGCGCAAGAGCAGGGCGGGATAGGAGCCTAATTGCTTGAGCAGGGCCTCTTGCTCCTGGGGCGGGAAGGCCAGACCGGCATAGTCGTGATAGCCAATATCCTGCCAGAACCGCATGGCGTGTTGCGATAGAGGCAGCAATCCACAGGACAGAGCCGAGACGGCAATCGAGGCATCTGTATGTAAGTGGATGACACAGTGTGCATCCGCTCGGGCGCGGTGAACGGCGCCGTGAATGGCAAAACCGCTGGGGTTGGCACGACGGCCTGTGCCGTCCACAACCTGGCCCTGGGTATCAATCAAGAGCAGATTGGAAGCGCAGATTTCATCAAAGCGCAAACCGAAGGGATTGATCAGGAAAGTGTCGTCGTGGCCGGGCAGGCGCAGGGAAATATGGGTGTAGATGATATCGTCCCAGCCCTGGCGGGCCGCCAGCCGGTAGGCGGCGGCCAGATTGACACGGGCGCGCCAGTGCTCAAGATCAATATCGGCCGGACGATGGGCGTAAATGGCCGCTATGTCCGGCGTGATGGGACAGGACTGGCTCACGCTGCTGTGGTTTCCAGTTCAGCAATGATGGCTTTTTCTTCCAGCTGAATCACATCGCAGTTGTCGCCGGGACCTTTGCGATCAATCACGATGAAGTCGGCCACTTGATTCAGTGCCATCAAGGGGTGGTGCCAAACGCCAGTTGCGTAGTTCACGCCCTGGTCGCCACGGGCCAGGAACAGGCGTAGATCGCTTGCCTTGGGAGTCGGGCCAGCAGGGGCCACAATCACCAGATACGGTTGGCCGGACTGCGGAATGAAGGCCTGGCTACCTTTGGGGTGGCGTTCCATCATTTCCACGGTAAAGGGCAGGGTGCGTGGCTGACCACGGAAAATGGACACAATCGCGTGGCCGTCTGCACCCGGCTCGATCTTGGCCAGGTCGTGGTAGCGCTCGGTATTGCCTTCATTGATGGTGAAATGCTGAACCGTGTCGGAGGCCTCGATGACATCACCAAAGGGGGCGAAGGCTTCGGCTGTCAGGGTTTCCAACTTCAATGTGATTGTCATGGCAGAGGTCCTTGATAAGGCAGACCCGCGTGGGGCTGAAAGCAGCCGCGCCACGAAGGGTCAGAGGAAACAAAGGGCAGCGTGCCCGCAGGCTGGCGCTACCCCGTGAACTGGATGGGTCAACAAGACCCGGCAGGCAGCAAAATCAGCCCAGCAGCGCATCCAGACGGAAACGGGCAATCTTGCCGATTTCAGTCAGACAAGCTTGAAACTCGGTTTCAGCACTGTTGTTCAGACGAGCTTCTACTGTATCCATGATTTGGTAACGGCTCAAACCCTTGACGGCAATCACGAAGGGAAAACCGAAGCGCTCACGGTATTGGGCATTCAGGCCACGCAGACGGGCCAGCTCTTCGGCCGAACACTGATCCAGGCCGGCGCCACGTTGTTCGCCTGTCGATGCGGTGGTCAGTGTCCCTTGCTCGGCTTCTTTACCAGCCAGCTCGGGGTGAGCACAGATCAGGTTCTTCTGTTCTTCGTGCGATGCTTCTTGGACCACTTGCACCATGCAGGCGTGCAACTGATCCACGCTTTCAAAGGGACGCTGGTTCCAGCTACGCTCAGGGACCCAGGGGGAATGTTCAAAAATACCTTCGAGCTTGTCCACAAATTGGCTCTGATCCAGGCTGGAGAGTTCGGTGAGCGCTTGTGTGGTGGTAAGGGTTTGAGTAGTCATGTGTCAGTCCGATTATCTAAGCGTAAATAGTGCGAGCCGAGGCGGCTCCAGGGCCAGGCCTGGAGGCCGTTTTATCAAGGGTAGTGGGTGGGCGTTTACACGGTATGTTTGAATTATTCAAACCCTTATAAACCACCGCCTGTGGGCTATGATTTTCTTATATGGGACCAGTTTAAGTTTTCTGTTTATAAATAAAATAGAATTAGGCGTATAAATGATATATGCCATCTCGTATTGTGCATGTATGTCATTATCATGCTGGAAAAAAGCGTAAGAAGGAGAGAATAAGATGGCCGCCCGACGTGGGGATAACCCGCTTGATACCTATCTCTTGAGGGTATTTTGCTTACTCGTTACCGAGCGCAGCGTCTCGCGTACCGCGTTCAAAATGAACCAGTCGCAGCCTGCTATCAGTGCGGCCTTACGACGCTTGCGTGACATTATTGGCGATCCTTTGCTGGTGCGCGAAAAAGGGGGCATGGTGCCTACCGAGCGCGCCATTGGCCTGCTGGCCCACGCTAAAGGAGCTCTGGCCGAGATCGACTGTATGGTTAATGCACCCGACAGTTTCGACCCACAGGTAAGTCGCAGTGAGTTTCATATCGGAGCGCCAGATTATCTGGCGCCTGTCTTTATTGGCGGAGTGGTCGAGCGCATGCGTCGCGAGGCACCGGGGGCACGCTTGAATCTGCATTCCCTGGATGCCAGCTTTGATTTTGAGCGTTCTTTGGCGGAAGGCGACCTGGATATGGTTATTGGGAACTGGCCCGAACCGCCCGATCGCATGCACCTGTCCGTGCTGCTGGAAGATCAGATTGTCTGCCTGGTAGCGGCAACGCACCCCTTGGCTCGCAAGGGGTTGACCATGGATGATTACGTGCGGGCGCGCCATGTGGTGCCCATGCCGTATTCCATCAACCAGCGCGGTGTCATCGATACGACCTTGGCGACCCTGCGTATTCAGCGTGATGAAAGCGTGGCGGTGCAGTCCTTTTCGGCAGCACCGTATTTGCTACAGAATACAGACCTGATTTTTACGACTTCGCGTCATTTCGCCGAGTTTTATTGTCGACTATTGCCCCTGGCGATTCTGGAGGCCCCGCTGGAGTTTCCGCCCATGCGCTTTTATCAGCTCTGGCATGAACGTAACCGGCATTCGCCCAGCCATCGCTGGTTACGGCGACTCCTGACCGAGTGCGGTAATCAGCTGGCCTCGACAGAACCGTTGCCGCAACCCGATTCCTGAGCCCCAATCCCGCAAAATACTTGCTTTCGGGCTCGCGCTCGGGCAAATTAGCGAGCTACTCCTGCCTACACGAAAGTGATACGGGACTTGACGGAAATTGTTGCATTTAATGCGACTGGTCACGGACACAAGCCGGAAGGCAGGTTGATAATGTGTAGTTCCTAACCTAGCAGGTGTTTTGCGGTGTCTTTACCTCAGATGGGGGAGTCTCTTACCTGGTTGTATATCTGTGTCGTGGCTTTTATGGTCGGCGGGCTGATCGTGGCCTCCGAACGTTGGCATGGCCGTCTGACCGGGGACAGCGACCTTAGTAAACCCCAAGCGTCCCATTCTCGTCCTACCCCGCGTGTGGGTGGTCTGGCCGTGGTGGCAGGCAGTTTGGCTGGCTTGCTGGTCCTTGGGCCCAGCAATATGACACTGACCTGGCTGTGGCCGGTCTTGTTTCTGGCTGCCATGCCGGTATTTGTGGCGGGCCTGGTCGAGGACATCACCAAGGACGTAGGTTCTCTGAAACGCTTGCTGGCCGCTTTCCTGTCGGCCGCGATTGCCTGGTGGTTGCTGGGCGGCGTGTCGCGTGTTGGGGTGAGCTGGGCTGATTGGGTTCTGGGTTTCTGGCCCATTTCGCTGCTCTTTACCATGATTGCGGTAGGCGGCTGTACCCATGCCCTGAATATTATTGACGGTATGAATGGCCTGGCCGGCATGATCGCCACCTTGATGGCGCTGTCCCTGGCTCTGGTGGCCTTGCAGGTGCAGGACATTCCGATTTTCCTGATTGCCGCCTCGCTGGCGTCGGCCACCCTGGGCTTTCTGGTATGGAACTTTCCTTTTGGACGGGTCTTTCTGGGGGATGGGGGCGCATATTTCCTGGGCTTCATGCTGGCTGAACTGGCTGTGCAACTGGTGGTGCGCAACCCCAGTGTGTCGCCGTTTTACGCCTTGGCCGTGCTGTTTTACCCTGTTTTTGAAACCATGTTTTCGATCTGGCGTCGCCGTTTCAAACGCGGTGTGCCTGTGGATCAGCCGGACGCGCTGCACCTGCATCAACTGGTGTTCCGTCGTCTGGTGCGTTCCACGTTCAGTCGTGACAGTGGCGGAGCCTTGCCCGCGTTTTGTAATGCCATGACCTCGCCGTACCTGTGGGTACTGGCCCTGATCGGTTTGGTGCCGGCCACGATCTGGTGGGACAATACCTGGGCTTTGTGTGCCAGCATGCTGGCCTTCTCACTGGTTTATATCTGGCTCTATTCCCGTCTGGTTTCGTGGCGTCGCCCTTCCTGGCTGCTGCTACCCTCGGTACGGCGGCGGATAGATCGGGACTGATACTGTCAGGCGTTCAAGATTATTCCTTGCGCATAGCGCTAACTGGAGAATGAAGTTGCAACTTGAGAATGTGAAACTGGCCGTCATCGGCTTGGGATATGTCGGTTTGCCTTTGGCTGTAGAGTTTGGCAAAAAGCGTTCCGTTATTGGTTTTGACATTAACGCGCGTCGTGTCGCCGAACTCAAGGAAGGGGTAGACCGCACGTTGGAGGTCGAGAGCGAAGAACTGGCCCAGGCCAGTGGCTTGAGCTACTCCTGCGAGGCCGATGAACTGGCCCAGGCCAATGTGTTCATTGTGACTGTGCCCACGCCTATCGATGAATTCAAACAGCCTGATCTGACTCCCCTGGTCCGCGCTTCCGAGACCATCGGTAAAGTGCTCAAGCGTGGTGACATCGTGGTTTATGAATCCACGGTTTACCCCGGCGCGACCGAAGAAGTGTGTGTGCCTGTGCTGGAGCAAGTGTCGGGCCTGCGCTTTAACGAAGATTTTTACGCGGGGTACAGCCCGGAGCGTATCAATCCGGGCGACAAGGAACACCGCGTCTCCACCATCAAGAAAGTCACTTCCGGCTCGACCCCTGAAGTCGCTGAATTGGTCGACGCCTTGTACCGCGAGATCATTGTGGTGGGTACCTTCAAGGCCAGCTCCATTCGTGTGGCAGAAGCGGCCAAGGTGATCGAGAACACCCAACGCGACGTGAACATCGCCCTGATCAACGAATTGGCTCTGATCTTCAACCGCCTGGGCATTGACACCCTGGACGTGCTGGAAGCGGCGGGTACCAAGTGGAACTTCCTGCCTTTCCGTCCTGGTCTGGTGGGTGGTCACTGCATTGGCGTGGACCCCTACTACCTGACCCACAAGGCGCAAGCCATTGGCTACCACCCCGAGATCATTCTGGCTGGCCGCCGTCTGAACGACTCCATGGGCGGCTATGTGGCCTCCCAACTGGTTAAAGCCATGACCAAGCGCCGCATTCAGGTGCAAGGTTCGCGCGTCCTGTTGCTGGGTCTGGCCTTTAAAGAAAACTGCCCTGACCTGCGTAACACCCGCATTGTCGATATCGTGCATGAACTCAAGCAATACGATGTTCACGTAGATGTATACGATCCATGGGTTGACCCTAAAGAAGCGCAACATGAATACGGTATTACTCCGGTCGAGACTCCTAAAGCGGGTGAGTACGACGGGGTGATCGTGGCTGTGGCCCACAAGCAGTTCAAGGAACTGGGTGTGGAAGGTGTGCGCCAATGGGGCAAGCCCGAGCATGTGCTCTACGACTTGAAGTATGTGTTTGATCGCGAACAATCCGATCTGCGTCTTTAATTTTGGAAAGCATTATGAGCGCTGCATTTGAACAGGCGAGCCAGCAACTGCGTAATCAGCCTAAAACCTGGCTGGTTACGGGTTGTGCCGGCTTTATCGGTTCCAACCTGCTGGAAGCCCTGCTGAAAATGGATCAGCAGGTGGTAGGTCTGGATAACTTTGCAACCGGCCATCAATACAATCTGGACGAAGTGCGCGATCAGGTTGGTGCCGAGCGCTGGGCTCGTTTTCGCTTTATTGAAGGCGATATCCGCAATCTGGATACCTGTCGCGAAGCTGTTAAAGGCGTGGACTATGTGCTGCACCAGGCCGCTTTGGGGTCGGTGCCTCGTTCCTTGAACGATCCGCTGACTTCCAATGAGGTCAACGTGAACGGCGCCTTGAACGTGATGGTGGCTGCGCGTGACGAACAGGTTAAAGCCTTTGTTTATGCGGCTTCCAGTTCCACCTATGGCGACCATCCCGGTTTGCCCAAGGTGGAGGATACGATTGGTCGTCCACTGTCCCCCTACGCCGTCACCAAGTTCGTGAACGAGCTGTATGCGGACGTGTTTGCCCGTGCCTATGGCTTTTCCAGCGTGGGCCTGCGTTACTTCAATGTATTTGGCAAACGTCAGGACCCTAACGGTGCTTACGCTGCGGTGATCCCCAAATGGGTATCGGCCATGATCCAGAACCAGGATGTGCAAATCAATGGGGATGGCCAGACCAGCCGCGATTTCTGCTTTATCGACAACGTTATTCAGATGAATATCCTGGCCGCCGTGCAGCAAAAACCCGCTGTGGCCGAAGTCTATAACGTGGCCGTCAATGCTCGCACCAGTTTGAACGAGCTGTTCGAGCACTTGAAGCAGACCTTGAGTGCAAATGGTGTGAACTACACCAAACAGCCCATCTATGCGGACTTCCGCGCGGGCGATGTGCTGCACTCTCAAGCCGATATCACTAAGGCTCGCACCCAATTGGGTTACGAGCCGACTCACACGATTTTGCAGGGCCTGAACACAGCCATGCCCTGGTACGTGGCGTTTCTGAGTTGATTTGGGCCAGCCTGAAAGCACGTCTGTCTAGTTTGCATGACGACCACCGTCGCATCGCCCTGGGGGCGATGCGGGTGGCGTTTTTTCTGTTGCTGGGCAAGGCAGCGGGCGCTTTCAAAGAAATGGCGGTGGCTTATCGCTACGGTGTGAGCGATGTAGTCGATGCCTATCAGTTCACGATGGTCATGGCCAATTGGCTGCCAGTGACAATCGTTGGCTCCATGTCCGTTGTGCTGATTCCCGTTCTGGTGCGCTTGCATCGTCTGGAACCGGCTGCGCGCAGCCGTTTTCTGGGTGAACTCAAGGCCTGGTGCATTGTGCTGGGCTGCGTGCTGGGTGCATTGATCTGGATTAGCTGGCCCTGGGTGCTGCAATGGACGGGACAGGGTTTAAGCCCTGCAGTCCATGAAATGAGCCAGGAACTGCTGTTTGCCTTTGCGCCAGCGGCGGTTCTGACCCTGATGATTGGCCTGAGTGCCGCCCGTTTGCGGGCGCATGAGCGTCACATCAACACCTTGCTGGAAAGTGTTCCTGCCTTTGTCATCCTGATCTGGGTGCTGGCCGCAGGCGCCAATGCTGGCATTGGCCCCTTGTTGTGGGGCACCTTGCTGGGCATGACTATCCAGGCCGTGTGGCTGATGATTCTGGCTTCTCGGGCTGATCAGATCTGGGCTCGTCCCACGATCAGCTTGCGTGCCGAACAGTGGCCGGATTTGCTCAAGGCCGCCACCATCATGTTAGTGGGGCAGGTTGCCATGAGCTTTGTCGGCCCTATCGACCAATATACGGCGGCCAATCTGGGCGCGAATGCCAACGCGACCTTGGGTTATGCCACGCGCTTGCTGGCCCTGGTTCTAGGTGTGGGGGCGGCCTCTGTAGGCCGTGCTGCCTTGCCTGTGCTGGCTGATATTCAAAGCCGGGGCGATAACGCCCGTGCTCGTTCCATGGCCTTGAAATGGTCGGTCATGATGTTGGCGGCTGGTGGAGTAGCGGCGGCCATCGGCGTCCTGCTGGCTCCTTGGGGCGTGGCACTGCTGTTTGAGCGTGGCGCGTTTACCGCGCAGGATACGGCCACCGTCGCCCAGGTTTTTAGCTGGGGACTGGTGCAACTGCCTTTTTATTTTGGGGTGCTGATTCTGGTGCAGCTACTGGCCAGTCAGAACCGTTATAAATCCATGGCAATTATTGCCGTGATCAATTTTTTGGTGAAAGCGGCCCTGAACCCGATTCTGGCGGCGCGCATGGGTCCGTCGGGCATCATGCTGGCGACCAGCCTGATGTATGCGGCTTCTTTCACTTGTTATTTCATCTTGGCCTTGAAGCCAGCCAGTGCCTTTGCGCCTGGTTCGCAGGAATAGGAAAACGTGCACAGTCATTCGGTAGTTCGCCCTCATATCATGCTGCTTATCCACTCTTTGGGTGGGGGCGGGGCAGAACGTGTCGCCGTCGATTTAAGCGCAGCCTGGGTGGCGCGCGGCTATCGAGTGTCTCTGGTGACGCAGGCCGGCCGTGACAAAGACGCGTATACCGTAGCAGAGGGCGTAGAGCGCCACGTGCTGGGAACGGCAGGCAGCAGTCGTGGCCGCCTGGATGCCTTGTGGAAGAACTGGCGGCGCGTGAGCCGGGTGCGATCCCTGATACGCAAGACCAAACCCGATGTGGTTCTGGGCATGATGACCACTTCCTCGGTACTGGCCATTTCTGCCGCCAAAGGCTTGCCCTGCAAGGTGATTGCTACCGAGCATACGCATCCGCCCTCCCAGTCCTTGTCCTCTTTTTGGCAAAAAGCCCGTTTGCGTACCTATCCGCAAGCTCATGCCGTGATCGCGCTGACTGCTGGTACTGCAGACTGGTTGCGCGAGCATGTGCCCGGCAGCCAGGTTCAGGTAATTCCTAATGCCGTACGCTGGCCTATGGATAGTGCCGAGCCTGTCGTGCCGGTGCCCGAACTGCCAGAAGGCCGCAAACGTTTGCTGGCTGTGGGGCGACTGCACCCGGTTAAAGGGTTTGACACCCTGATCGAATCCTTTGCCATGTTGTCCAACTATTTCCCGGATTGGGACTTGGTGATTCTGGGCGAAGGCGAGCAGCGTGCTCCTCTGGAAGCACGAATTGAAGAGTTGGAGCTGCAAGAGCGGATTCAGCTTCCCGGCCGCGTCGGCAATATGGCGGACTGGTACGAGCAGTCAGATCTGTATGTACTCAGCTCCCGCATGGAAGGCTTGTCCAACAGCCTGCTGGAAGCCATGGCCAGCGGTTTGACCGCTGTTGCCTTTGATTGCGATACCGGCCCGCGCGAGATTATCCGCGCCAATATTGACGGCGTCTTGGTACGCCCGATTGAAGACGTGGAAGCCCTGGCAGCCCATTTATCCGACCTGATGTCCAACGACGACAAGCGTCAGCGATTGGCACGCCGCGCCACGGATGTGCGCGATCGTTTTTCCTCGGCCCGAGTTCTGGCGCTATGGCAGCAAGTGTTGGAACAGTGCTTGCGTCGGCCTTAAAATGGCGCTTTGCCTAGTGCCAGCAGGCCCAAGCTACCCGGTCGATGAGCCCACGGAGGCCCAGTGAATATTCTGTTTTTCGTCAGCTCCCTGAACGCAGGCGGCGCCGAGCGCGTCGCTTCCACCCTGGCCAATGCCTGGGGTTTGCGGGGCGATCAGGTCACCCTGGTGCCTACTTATAGTGGAGGAGGCAGCGCCTTTTACCCTATTGACTCCAAGGTGGAACTGGTGTGGCTGGCCCATCGCATGCGCGGTAGCTGGTTGCCCAAACCCTTGGCCAAGCTGCGCGCCATGCGCAAGCTGGTGCATGAAAAACAGCCTGATGTCATCGTGTCTTTTCTGACCAATGTGAATATCAATGTGTTGCTGGGGCTGGGCGGCATGGGCGTCCCTATTGTGGTGGGTGAACGCACCAACCCGGCCTTTAGCAGCAGCGCAGGCAAGCTGCTGCAAAGCCTGCGCCGCCGTCTGTACCCCAAGGCGCAGGTAGTGACTGTGCAAACCCGAGCCAGTGTGGCGGCGTTCCAGGCCATGGTGCCGGGCATGAAGCAGGTCATGGTGGTTCCCAACCCCTTGCCGCAGGCCTTGAATGCCGTGCAGCGCGAGGTGCGGGTGGAGGAGAACCGTCACTGCACCTTGATGGCCATGGGGCGTCTGGTGCCCTCCAAACGTTTTGATGTCTTGATCCGCGTATTTGCAGGCCTGGCCGCCGAGCATCCGGAATGGAAATTGAAAATCTGGGGCGATGGCCCGCAGCGTGCCCAATTGGTGCAGCAGATTGCCATGTCCGGCGCGGGCGATCGTATCGAACTGGCCGGCAAGACCGCTGAGCCCTGGCAGGAAATGGCGCGCTCCCATGCCTTTGTCATGACTTCGGAAGTAGAGGGTTTTCCGAACGTGTTGCTGGAAGCCATGGCCATGGGCCTGCCCGCCGTGACGGTTGATTGCCCCAGCGGCCCGCGCGAAATCAGTTCCGATGGCAAGGATGCCCTGCTGGTGCCGGTAGGGGATGAAGGTGCCTTGACTGCCGCCCTGGCCGAGCTGATGGGGGATGGCGTCTTTCGGGGCGTCTTGGGCCGTCGTGCCGCTGCAGCGGTGCGTCAGCGTTATGAACTAGAGCAGGTTTTGCTTAACTGGGACCAGGTCTTTCAGGCCGCCCGTGGCGGTATCGAAGAGGGAGCCAAAGCATGAGTGCAATGCAGCCAAGGTCGTTGAATCAGGAAACAGACGCCGTGGATGACAAGCTGGAAAAAGTAACGCCGCCTTTGCGAGTCGTGCATATTATTGCTGGGCTGGGGCAGGGGGGGGCAGAAACCGTCTTGTTTCGCTTGGTGACGGCGCCAGGTCAAGAAACCGAGCATATTGTGATTTCTCTGGGCGAGGAAGACGTTTTCGGGCCGCAATTGCGGGCTGCAGACATTCCTTTGTACTGCCTGCACATGCACTCGCCGCTGGGCTTTTTGAAAGGTCTGCGATCGCTGACGCGCTTGCTGCGCGATTTGCAGCCCGATGTGGTGCAGACCTGGATGTATCACTCCGATCTGATCGGTGGTGCCGCAGCGCGACTGGTCGGGATTCCGGCTGTGTCCTGGGGTATTCGTAATTCCGGCGCGAATCTGTATCAAGGCAGCCCGAAAGCTCGTATGGTGGCCTGGCTGTGCGCCCGCCTGTCACGCTTTATTCCCAATTTGATTGTGTCCTGCGCAGAAAATGCCGCCCGACGTCACAAGCAGTGGGGTTATCGTGCGGACATCATGAAAGTGATTCCCAATGGCTACGATCTAAGCCGTTGGCATCCTGACCCGCAGGCACGTGAAGAAGTGCGCGAAGAATTGGGCCTGTCACTGGATACGCCTGTTATTGGCAGTGTGGCCCGCTGGAATCCGCTTAAAGATCATCCCAATCTGCTGGCCGCCTTAGCTCGCAGCCTGCACCGTCATCCGGGCTTGCGTTGCCTTTTGATTGGCGATGGCATGGACAGCAATAACGAAACCTTGATGCGCTTGCTGGATCAGCATCAGTTGCGCGAGAGCGTCATCCTGATGGGACGACGCAGCGATGTCCCTCGCCTGATGAATGCGCTGGACGTGCATGTCTTGTCCAGCTCGGCAGAAGGTTTTCCCAACGTGGTCTGCGAAGCAATGGCTGCGGGGGTGTCCAATGTGGTCACCGATGTGGGTGATGCTGCCTTGATCGTCGGTAATGAGGGCTGGATTGTTCCCCCCAGCAATGCTGAAGCCTTGGCAGGCGCGATCAATAGCGCGGTTGATGAACTGGGTGCGCCTTCCTGGCAGGCTCGTCATGAGCATGCGCGTGAACGGGTTGCCCGCCTGTTCTCCCTGGAAGGCATGGTCAAGAATTACACGCAGGCCTGGAAGACCTTGACGGCGCAGTATCCCCCCAAGCGCAAGCGCAGCCGTCAGGCCTTGAGTGCCTTGACGGACGAAACCAGCAAGAAAACGCGCATGCTGATGTTCGTGGTCAATAACCCCGCTTTTTTCCTGTCACATCGTTTGCCTTTGGCGCAAGCCGCTCAACGTGAGGGTTATGACGTGCATGTCGCCACCATGGACGGCCCGGCGGTTGCCGAGATCGAGCGTCACGGCCTGCATCACCATGCTTTGCCCATGACACGCAGCGGGACCAACCCATTGCAAGAGCTGCACACCATTTGGGCTCTATGGCGCTTGTTTCGCCGTGAGCGTCCGGAGCTGGTGCATGCGGTCACCATCAAGCCGGTTCTGTATGGCGGGATTGCAGCGCGACTGGCCGGTGTGCCTGGTTTTCTGGCCGCTGTATCCGGGCTGGGCTATGTATTTACCAAGCGCGACAAGTCCTTTGATCCGGTGCGCTGGATTGCCCTGCAGCTTTACCGCATTGCCTTGGGACATCCGAATAGCCGCGTGATTTTCCAGAACAGCAATGACCGTGATGTCTTGCTGGAAGACCGTGTTGTCAAACGCGATCAGTGCGTCCTGATTCGTGGCTCAGGCGTGGACTTGAATCAGTTTCAGGCTTTGCCGGAGCCCGAAGGCCCGCCCGTTGCCCTGATGGTATCGCGCCTGCTGGTAGATAAAGGTGTGCGTGAGTTTGTTGAAGCTGCACGCATCAGCGCTGCTCAAGGTAGCCCGGTTAAATGGGTACTGGCCGGCAGTCCCGACCCCGGTAATCCGGCCAGTATCAGCGATCAGGAGTGGCAGAGCTGGCAAAAGCAGGGCGTGGTGGAGTGTCTGGGCGAACGTAGCGATATTGCGCAGCTTTACGCTCAATCACACATTGCCGTGCTGCCGTCCTACCGTGAGGGCCTGCCTAAGTCCTTGGTAGAAGCCGCAGCCTGCGGGCGCGCGGTGGTTACAACGGATGTACCCGGTTGCCGTGATGCCATCGAACCTGGAGTAACGGGCGTGCTGGTGCCAGTACGTAATGCACAGGCTTTGGCGGCGGCTGTGATGGACTTGGGTGAAGATACGGCCAAGCGGCAAGCCATGGGGGCGGAAAGCCGCCGTCTGGCTGAAGAGGCTTTTGATATAGGCCGTATCAGCGAGGCTCATCTGGATCTGTATCAGTATTTGAGCCGTTAAGGCTTTGGCTGCCTTGGTCCTGGGCCAAAGCATAAAAAACGGGCTGAACTGCTTGCTGTGACTTAGGGTTGAATTCAAGGTTTCAGAGGCAGTGCAGCTCTTTTTTTATCGCTGGGCTGCCCCAAGGCTGGTCGTCCCGGTAAAAAGTGCCCCCTTGGGGGACAGCAAGCCAAAGTTGCCGCGTGGAGGCATTTTTATACTGCGCTGGAGACTAGAGACTAGAGACTAGAGACTAGAGACTAGAGACTAGAGACCAGCGAGCAGGGATCTGGGTATGAGTGCACTTCCACGGCCTTAGAAAGGCAATGCTGCATCCGGCTTCAAAGCCAACAGTGCCGCCCGGAATTCTCCCTGGATCCGATCCAGCGCCTCTTGGGACTGGGCCTCAAAACGCAGCACAATCACTGGAGTGGTATTGGAGGCGCGAGCCAGACCGAAGCCGTCCGGATACTCGGCACGTACACCATCAATCGTGTTGAGCTGATTGGAACTGGGGAAACGGCCTTCTTTTTGCAGGCGGGCAATCAAGGCATGAGGCTCGCCTTCGGCCAGCGGCAGTTTCAGTTCCGGTGTGGACAGGTCTTGCGGCAAGGCTTCCAACTCTGCCGTCGGGTTGTCACCGCGCGAGAGAATCGCCAGCAGACGTGCGCCTGTGTACAGGCCATCATCAAAGCCGTACCAGCCTTCCTTGAAGAACACGTGGCCGCTCATTTCGCCCGCTAAAGGGGCACCCGTTTCGGCCAGTTTGGCCTTGATCAGCGAATGGCCGGTTTGCCACATCAAGGGCTCACCCCCGGCCTTGGCAATTTCCAGAGCGACGTGGCGGCTGCATTTCACGTCAAAAATAATCGTGGAGCCAGGTTCGCGCTGCAAAATATCGCGGGAGTACAGAATCAACTGACGATCAGGCCAGATGATCTGACCCGTTCGAGTCACCACACCCAGGCGGTCGGCATCGCCGTCAAAGGCCAGACCCACTTCGCAGTCCGTGTTTTGAACATGGGTGATCAGGTCTTGCAGGTTGTGCGGCTCGGCCGGGTCCGGGTGGTGATTGGGGAAGCTGCCGTCTACATCCTCAAACAGCATGTCCACTTCGCAACCCAGGGCCTTGAACAGGCGAGCAGCCACGACGCCACCCACGCCGTTGCCGCAGTCCAGGGCGATTTTCATGGGACGGGCCAGTTTGACACGTTCGGCGATGGTGCTGACGTACTGGTCCAGCAAGTCCTTTTTCTCGCCAGTACCTGCTTGAGCCGCAGGCTCAATACCGGCTTGCATGCGTTTCATCAGGCCCTGGATATCCTGGCCGTGCAAGGTCTTGCCGGCCATCATCATCTTGAAGCCGTTGTAGTTGGACGGATTATGGCTACCTGTGATGGCTACGCCCGAGCCGGTTTCCAGTACATTGGCCGCAAAATAGACGACGGGAGTAGGAACCATGCCCAGATCGACTGTGTTGATTCCGCCTGCCTGGATCCCTTGTTGCAGGGCACGAGACAGAGCAGGGCTGCTGTGGCGGCCGTCGTAACCCACTACCAGGGTTTGCACGCTTTGTTCACGGGCCAAGGCCGCCAGGGCCAGACCTAATTGGTAGGCGAAGTCGGGATTCAGTTGCTCGGGAACGGTGCCCCGAATATCGTAGGCTTTGAATACAGCGGTCGGTAGAGTGGGAATGTGGGTCACTGTCACGTCCTGAACGAATACACAAAGAAAGAAGTTTAGCGCGAATGCCACCGGCTTTCGTGAGTTACCATTAAGAGCTGTAGCGCGACAGCAAGAGCGCCTGATTGTTTTTCTTGAGTGGCTTGGGTCATGACTTTTCTGAACGAACTTGAACAGCGTATTGGTCAGCAACATGTGCTGACAGGACAATCCATGCAGCAGTACCTGGAGGATTGGCGTGGACGCTATACCGGTACTGCCTTGGCGGTGGCCCGGCCTGCAACGACGGAAGAAGTGGCCCAGGTTGTGCGTCTATGCGCGCAGCACCGCGTGCCTATTGTCCCTCAAGGCGGCAATACCGGTTTGTGCGGGGGCGCAACGCCGGACAACAGCGCCACTGCGCTGGTGCTGTCTTTGGAGCGCCTGAACAAGATTCGCAGCGTGGATACCGACAACGACACCATGGTGGTGGAAGCAGGCTGCATTTTGCAAAATGTGCAGCAGGCCGCCCGTGATCATCAGCGTCTGTTCCCCTTGAGCCTGGCCGCAGAAGGCAGTTGCACGATTGGCGGCAATCTGGCCACCAATGCAGGCGGTACGCAGGTTTTGCGTTACGGCAATGCTCGCGACCTGACCCTGGGACTGGAAGTGGTGACTGCCCAAGGTGAAATTCTGCATGGGCTGCTTGGGCTGCGCAAAGACAATACCGGTTACGACCTGCGCAACCTGTTTATTGGTAGCGAAGGCACCCTGGGTATCATCACCGCCGCGACCATCAAGCTCTATCCCCAGCCCGTAGCAGCGTGCACCGCTTTGTTGGCGCTCAACACAATTGAAGATGCCGTACAAGTGCTGGCTCTGGCCCGTCAGGGTCTGGCCGCTTCCTTGACGGGCTTTGAGTTGATTGCAGGCAACTGCTTGCAAGCTGTGTTGCACTGCTACCCCGATCAACGCATGCCTTTCCAGGGCCCAGCTGAAAAAGCAGCCTGGTATGCCTTGCTGGAGCTGTCTGATAGCGAAAGCCTGGAGCATGCCCGCGAGCGTTTTGAAAGCGTGATCGGTCAGGCTCTGGAACAAGATCTGGTGCAAGACGCCGTTATCGCCGAGACCATCGCACAAAGCAAGGCGCTCTGGCATTTGCGTGAAAGCATTCCACTGGCAGAGAAAGCCTATGGGAAAAGCATCAAGCATGATGTGTCCATCCCTGTGTCCGTGATGTCCCAGTTCGTGCACGAGACGGACAAGGCTTTGCAAGAAGCCTTCCCTGGTTTGGAGAATGTGACATTCGGGCACTTGGGTGATGGCAACCTGCACTACAACGTCGCGCGCGGCACCGCCTTCACGGAGGAAGAGCTGCTGAAGCGTCAGGACGAGATCTATGCGCTGGTCCATGACAGCGTGCACCGTTTCCATGGCTCCATCAGTGCCGAACATGGCGTAGGCCAGCTCAAGCGCCAACTGCTGCCCCGTTATAAAGACCCGGTTTCCCTGGCCTTGATGAAGCAGATCAAGACGGCGCTGGATCCTTTGGGGATCATGAACCCCGGTAAAGTATTGCCCGACTGATTGAAGCTACTTGGTGTGTAGATGTTTTTTCGTCCTTATATCGTTGCCAGTGCCGTTTTTTTTACTGTTTTGGGAATCGTTGCGGCAGTGACGATGGGTTCAGCAACGGACCTGTCACTCAGTGCCTATTTCTATGACCCACAAGTCCAGGATTTTTCCTGGCGATTGCAGCCTTTTGTCGATTTATTCGGGCGCAGGCTGGTGTGGTTCGTTCCCTTTGGCGGCGCAGTGGTATGGACGATCGTGGCCTGGCGGCAGCCCAAGGGTTCCCGCCGCCAACTGGCTTGGGCGGGGGCGGCTTTCTTCATGGGTAGTGGCCCGTTAATGGTAGGCGTACTGAAACATCTGACCGCCATGCCAAGACCCTTTAATCTGGCCATGTTTGGCGGTATAGAATCCATGCCCACCTACTTCTGGGCGCATTCCTGGGCTGAGGCAGGCAATGCCTTGCCCAGTGCTCATGCCGCATCCGGCTTTGTGCTCCTGTCCCTGTTCTTTGTGGGCGTCATGACAGGCTGCCGCAAACTGGCCGCCGGGGGCTTTGTGCTGGGTATCAGCGCCGGTTTGCTGTTCGGCTTTCTACGCATCATGCAGGGCTACCATTTTCTTAGCCAGGTGCTGGCTTCAGGCGCTGTTCTGGGGCTATATGGCTGCGTTCTGTTTTATATCCTCTGGTCTTGGGCCAGACATAAGCAATTGCCTGCCTAGGGCTCTCCGAGTTTGCAGAAAGGGGACTTCAAGTCCCTTTTTTGTTTTTACGAGCCTGTTTCGATAAAGCTTTACGTAAAAACACCCCGAAGCCAGATACCGGCTGCGGGGTGTCGTTTACAAGGGTGTCTTGAACTTAAGGAACGGCAGGCAATACTCGACCGGCACATTCACCAAAAGACAGGGTCGGGTAGCCATCTTGACGGCACAGGCCTTTCAAAATGATCTCGTCCTGATCTTCCAGGAATTTACGCTGTTCGCCCCAAGGCAGGTCGATGGGGTTTTTGCCGCCCTGGTTCATTTCCAGCAAGGAGCCTTCCTGACCCTTGGCCGGGCCGGACAAGGTGCCGGTGCCCAGCAGGTCTCCAGTTTGCAGATTGCAGCCGTTGACGCTGTGATGGGCGACCAGTTGGGCCACAGTCCAATACGCTTCCTTGAAGTTGCTGCGCGAGAGCAAAGCGGGGTCTTTCTTTTGCTGGCGAGACTGCTCGGTGCTCAGGTACACCTCCAGTTCCACGTCCAGAACGCCACTTTCCTGGTTGGTCTGATCCTGCAAATAAGGCAGAGGCTGGGGATCAGACTCGGGGCGGCTGAAGGGGCGACGGAAGGGAGCCAGGGCTTCCAGCGTCACTACCCAGGGGGAGATCGTCGAGGCAAAGTTCTTGGCCAGGAAGGGGCCCAGAGGCTGGTATTCCCAGGCTTGCAGATCGCGCGCCGACCAGTCATTGAACAGGCACAGGCCAAAAACGTGCTCGTCTGCCTGAGCGATAGGGATACGGCGACCGGCTTCGTTGCCTTTGCCAATCAGAATGCCCATTTCCAGTTCGAAGTCCAGGCGTTGGCAAGGACCAAAATTGGGCTGCTCCTGCCCTTCGGGTGGGCGGGTCTGGCCGACGGGTCGTGGGAATTGCTGGCCGGACACACCGATGCTGGAGGCACGGCCGTGGTAGCCAATGGGTACCCACTTGTAGTTGGGCAGCAAGGGCGCATCAGGGCGGAACTGTTTGCCCACCGCCGTTGCGTGGTGCACGGAAATATAGAAATCGGTGTAGTCCCCAATTTGGGCGGGCAGGGCGTATTCCAGCTTGCTGCGCTCGATCAGCATGGGGCGCAGGCGCGACTCAGCTGAGGAGCCTTGGCGCAAGTCATGTGACAAGGCGGCACGCAGCGCGCTCCAGTATTCCTGGCCCAAGGCCATCAGGCCGTTCAGTGCAGGTTTGACGCAAGCGGCCAGGGCGTCGGCGGCTTTGCCGTGCCAGGGGGTATCGCAGGCCAGCAGGCCCAGGTCCAGCGCGTAAGGGCCGATAGCCACCATGACGCGGAAGTCTTCCTGACTGTCACGGCGACGGGCCACGGCAAAGGGCAGGTTCTGGATGGGGAAACCGTTATCGGCCTCGTTGGCGCCGGGCACCCAGCTTTGCAGCTTGGGGTCGTGAGTGTCATTCAGATAAGGTCGGGTCATGCCTTTTGTTCCGTAGAGAAGTGTTTTTCCAGTCCGTCCCAGACGGCATCGTAATTGGCTTGCAGGCTGCCGTTTTGCAAGGCCTGTGGCGAGGGGCGGATGACTTTGCGGGTCTCGAACATAAAGGCCATGGTACCGCGCAGATAGTCTGCCTTGCTCAAGTCCGCACTGCTGGCCTTGTCAAAGGTGTTGGCATCGGGGCCATGCGGGCTCATGCAATTGTGCAGGCTGGAGCCGCCGGGGGCAAAGCCATCGGCCTTGGCATCGTACACACCCTGGATCAGGCCCATGAATTCGCTGGCGAAGTTACGGTGGAACCAAGGGGGGCGGAAGGTGTTTTCCATGGCCAGAATGCGTGGCGGGAAAATCGCAAAGTCCAGGTTGGCCGTGCCGGGGGTGTCGGAGGGCGAGGTCAATACACTGAAAATGCAGGGATCGGGGTGATCGTAGCTGATCGAGCCGATCACATTGAAGTCGCGTAAATCGTATTTGTAGGGGGCGTGCGTGCCATGCCAGGCCACCACGTCCAGCGGCGAGTGCGTCAGTTGCGCAACCCAGAAGCCGCCTGTGAATTTGGTGACCAACTCATGAGGCTCGCTGACATCTTCGTACCAGGCTACCGGCGTTTTGAAGTCACGGGCATTGGCCAGGCCGTTAGAGCCGATCGGACCCAGTTCGGGCAAACGCAGAGGGGCGCCGAAGTTTTCCAGCAAGTAACCACGGGCCACATCGTCCAGCAACTCTACCTTGAAGCGCACGCCACGCGGCATGACGGCAATCTCGCAAGGCTCGATTTCCATGATGCCCAATTCGCTGACCAGACGCAGGCGGCCCTGTTCAGGCACGAACATCATTTCGGCGTCGGCGTTGTAGAACACGCGCCGCCCCATGGACTGGTTGATGGCGTACAGATGGATGGCAACGCCGCTTTGCGAGTCGCTGCTGCCATTGCCTGCCCAGGTATGGACACCAGCCAGAAAATCGGTCGGTTTGCTGGGCAGATTCAGCGGGCTCCAGCGCAGGCGATTGGGGTTGGCCGGGCCTTGACCAAAGTCTTCATTCCAGTGGGGAGCGCCTTCAAATACCGTAAATGCCCCTTGCTTGGCGCTGGGGCGAATGCGGTACAGCCAGGAGCGGCGGTTATCGGCGCGCGGAGCGGTAAAGGCCGTGCCGGACAACTGCTCGGCATACAGCCCATAAGGGCAACGCTGCGGCGAGTTGCGTCCCAGTGGCAGCGCGCCGGGCAGAGCCTCGGTGGCAAAAGCGTTACCAAAACCAATCTGATAATTCAAAGAGCTCATTAGGGGTCTCCAGATTCAGGCAGCCTGCTCCAGGCAGGTCTGGCGGGCGGCGTCCAAGGCTTGCTTGATCACATCCAGCGAGCCGACATGATTGCACAGCAACAGCACCAAAGCGGCATTCATGGCATGACTTTGTGCTGTGCTCAGGCCTTGGTGGGCATCGATCAACATTTGGTAGAAATCGTCAGCCCGTTCCAGGGGGGTATCGGTATTCAGTGTAGACATGAAGCACTCTCCAGGAAATGGCCACAGGCTTTGTACAAGGCAGCCTGGACAGCTTGCCCATCCAGATGACGCCAGCGGGCGCACAGGTGTTGATCGGGGCGAATCAGATAGCAGGAACCGGGTTGGGCGTCGTAACGCTGACGCAGCATATCCTGGCTGTCGATGATGCCGCCCTGGGCCTGGGTAGCGCTGGTGCCAGCGGGCCAGACACGCAGGCGGGTCAAGAGACCTTGGGCGACCAGTTCGTCTACCACTTCAGACTGGCTGGCCTGGCCTTCGCCAAATTCCAGCAGGGTGAAGCCGCTGCCCAATTGACCCAGCCACCAGCCTTGCTGACCGTTTTGTTCTATAGGTGCATCGGGGACGCAGGCTCCTAGCGGTGTGGCCGTGGCGGAGAACTCGTGTGTGTCAGCCGTATTCAAGGGGCTGTCTGGGTAGGCGCTGGGCAAGGACAGGCGGCCGCTATTGACCAGTACACGGGCAAAGGTGTGGCGACGCGCCAGAATCAGGGCCGCATCACGGAACAGGCGACTGACTTCGCTTTTAGGCGTGATGAAATCTGTTGAACGGCTGGAATGGCGAATGTTCTCGTCTGCAGCCAATTCACGTTCATGGCTGTAGCTGTCCAGCAGGCTGTCGGGAGCCTGGGCATTCAGAACCAGATTCAGCTTCCAGGCCAGGTTGTCGGCGTCCTGGATACCGCTGTTGGCGCCGCGTGCGCCAAAAGGCGAGACACGGTGGGCCGAGTCTCCGGCAAACAGAATACGGCCATGGCGAAAGCGCTCCATGCGCTCGCAGGCAAAGGTGTAAATGCTGACCCATTCCAGTTCAAAGGGGGCGTCGGCACCCAGGAGGGCACGAATGCGGGGCAGCACGTTTTCTGGTTTGACGGCTTCAACCGGGTCGGCATCCCAGCCCAATTGGAAGTCGATACGCCAGACGTTGTCCGGCTGGCTGTGCAGCAAGACAGATTGATTGGGGTGGAAGGGTGGGTCAAACCAGAACCAGCGCTCGGCGGGGAAGTCGGCTTGCATGCGCACGTCTGCAATCAGGAAACGGTCCTTGAATACGCGTCCGCTGCTGCTTTCACCCAAGGCACGGCGAATGGCCGAGCGCGAGCCGTCGCAGGCCAGCAGCCATTCTGCTTCCAGGGTGTAATTGCCTTGCTGCGTTTCTACGTCCAGATGCACGCCTTCTGCCTGATTCACCACGTTCAGCACTTTATGGCCGGACCGCAGTTCGATCAGGGGCTGAGCGCAGACTGCTTCGTAGAGATAACCTTCGCAGTAATACTGCTGCAAATTGATAAAGGCGGGGCGCTGGTGGCCTTCTTCGGGCCGCAAATTGAAGCTCCAGACTTCCTGATTGCGGAAAAAAACCTTGCCCACATTCCAGGACACGCCTTTGTCCATCATGCGCGAGCCCACGCCCAATCGATCCCAGATATCCAGGGTGCGTTTGGCAAAGCAAATGGCCCGCGATCCTTTGGACAGCGTGGTGTCGTCGTCCAGAATCACGACCCGGTGGCCTTTGGCCGCCAGATCCAGGGCCATGGTCAGCCCCACCGGGCCGGCACCCACCACCACAACGGGGTGGCGGGCATGGGTAGCCGGTGGGGGCGCTTGCGTCAGCTCCAGGGTCTGGTAATTAATGTCTCCCATTTTCTTTCTCCCTGGCCTTGCGTCTTACTGACCTTCGAGTTGTTTCCACATCTCCAGATCGCGTTCGGCGGTCCAGATGCGTGGGTCTTCGTGTCCGTTGACTTCGTCGTAGGCACGGGACACGTCAAAGGGCATGCAGTGATCAAAAATGACCCAGTCTGCGTAGCGAGGCTTCATGAAATCGTAGGTTTCGCGGTAAATGGTCTTCAGGTCTTTACCGGCGGCTGCGCCTTGCTGCACGCTGGAGTACAGGTCTGTCAGAAACGCGCGTGTGCCAGCCAGGGCTTGACGCACTTCGGTGGCGTTTTTCAGTGCCGGGCCACGGCCAGGAACCATTTGTTCAGCTTTGAAGTCTCCCAGACGGTCCAGTGTGCGTGGCCATTCGCGAAAGTAGCAGTCGCCTGCGTACGGGGTGGATTGGTATTCCACCAGGTCACCGGCGAACAGGATTTTTTGCTTGGGCAGCCAGGCAATGGTGTCGCCCTTGGTGTGGCCACGACCCACTTGCATCAGGTGCACTTCCAGATTGCCCAGGTCCACGGTCATGTGGCCTTCAAAGGTCATGGTGGGCCAGGTCAGGCCGGGAGGAATGGATTCGGCGTTGCGGAACAGGCGGGGGAAACGGCCGATTTCGCTGGCTTTGTCCTGCTCGCCACGTTCCACGATCAGGTCGTAGGTGTCGCGGCTGGCCAGGATTTCCTGGGCGTTGTAGGCCGAGGCACCCAGCACCCGTACGGCGTGGTAGTGCGATAGCAAGACATACTTGATCGGTTTGTCGCTGACTTCGCGGATGCGGCGAATCACGTCTTCAGCCATGACAGGCGTGGCCTGGGTGTCGATCACCATAATGGCCTCGTCACCAATGATGATGCCCGTGTTGGGATCACCTTCAGCCGTGTAGGCGTAGGCGTTGTCGGACAGTTTTTCAAAGGCAACGACTTTGTCTTCCAGGTCGTTATGCGAGGCGAAGGACTTGCTCATGAAAATGACTCCACAGTCGATAGGGATGGTGTCAGATTAGTTTATGGTGAATCAGTTAGATATAGGTGAATACCTGAATAGGGTAGGCTTAGTTGGAAAAAAAGCAGACGAGCGCCTGCCTGCCGGAACCGGCATCAGACGCTGTCAGAAAAAAGGGGGAGGGTTTAGCGGCGCTGGCAGCGCGAGCAGTAATAGGTCGCGCGTTGGCCTTGGACTATCCGTTTGATAGGCTGTTGGCAGCGTGGGCAGGGTTTGCCGGCACGCTCATATACATTGGCGTGAATGTCGAAGTAAGCGCCCGGTTCACCACTGGCATTGACGTAATCGCGCAAGGTGCTGCCCCCGGAGTCCAGGGCGGATTGCAAGGTGCTCAAGATGGCCGAGTGCAGTTTTTCGCAGCGATGCAAGGAAACTTCACCGGCGGGCAGTTCGGGGTGAATACCGGCCAGGAACAAGGATTCGGACGCGTAGATATTGCCTACTCCCACCACAATCTTGCCGCCCAGCAGGGCCTGTTTGATGGCGACGCGCCGCCCTTGCAGATGTCGGTGCAGATACTCGGGGGTGAACAGGGGATCGAAAGGTTCTACGCCTAAAGTACGTAGTAAAAGGTGGTTTTCCAGAGGGCCGTCCCTATGGGCGTGCCATAATATCGCACCAAATCGTCGTGGGTCGTGCAGCAGGAAGCGGGCCTCATCAAAGATCCATTCCGCATGATCGTGCTTGCGGCGTTCTTCATCCAGATCCACACGACGCAGGGAGCCGGACATTCCTAAATGGATGATCTGGACGCCTTGTTCAAAATGCAACAACAAGTATTTGCCTCGACGCGTGCAATTCTGGACGGCCTGGCCTTCAATCCATTGCGGCAAAGAGGCAGGCACGGGCCAGCGCAGACGGGGCTCGTGAACCAGGAATTGTCGGACATTTTTTCCCTGGATAACCGTCGCAATTCCGCGACGAGTTGTTTCAACTTCTGGCAGTTCAGGCATGGGGGGGTGATACCATCAACAAATCTGATTCCTTTATTGTGCCATCGGGCGTTTTGTCGCGCGTATCAGGGCACGGGTTTTTCTGGATGAATGCTCTGACCTTAGCACTAAAGCTGGGCCTGATGTCGTTGCTTGCAGCGGTTTCGGTGCAAGCCCAACCCTCACTTCCCATACTCAAGGCGGAGCCGCCTGCTGACAAGATTCGTTTGCGCAGCGGGCAATTGCCTTTGGTCAGCCTGACTTCGGACATTCTGTATCGCATTCTGGTTGCCGAAGTGGCTGCTTCGCGTGGTGAATACGACGTTGCCAGCCAGACTTTCCTGTCTTTGGCGCGTGACACCAGCGATCCTCGCCTGGCTCAAAACGCCTTTCAATACGCCATGGCCGACCGTGATTTGGGTCGTGCGCTGCGCGCCGCTAAAGAATGGGCCTTGCTGGCCCCGAATGATCCCGAAGCTAAAGCAACGGCTCTGGCCCTGGAAGCCTCCAGCGGTCAGACCGAAGGCTTGGCCGATGCCTTGTGGCTGCGTATCTCTCGCGCCCAGGATAAAGAGCAGGCCGTGGTGCAAGCCATGAGCATGGTCAGCAAGATGGTGGATCGCCGTTTGGCGCTGGAAGTGCTGGACAAGGCCTTGCAGCAACCCGTGCGCTCCTTGCCCATTGCCCGTCTGGCCTTGGCGGATACCGCCTGGAGCGCCGGGGATATGAGCCGGGCCGAGCGCGAAGCACGGGAAGCCCTGAAGCTGGACCCGCATTCCGAAGCCGCCGCGCAGCGCGTGCTGGAATACGGTATCAAGATTGATCCTTCGGCTGCCTTGCAAAGTGCACGTACCTTTGTGCGAGCCAATCCGGATAGCCGCAAGTTGCAACTGCTGCTGGCCAACCGGCTGGTAGAGCGCCAGCAGTTCGACGAAGCCCAATCCATCGTCAGCACCTTGCAACGCGCCAATCCTGAAGATTTTGATCTGCTCTACACCCAGGCCGAAATTCATATTCGTGCCCAGGAGTTTGACCAGGCCCGTAAATTGCTGGAGCAATACATTGCGGTCCAGCAGCAGCGCCGCCAGTCCTTGAACGACGCCGTCAATACGGCTTTGGCCAGTATTTCTGAAGCCCGCTTGTCCTTGGTGCAAATTGCTGAAGCTCAGGGCGATATGAACGAAGCCATTCGCCAGCTGGACTTGATTGAAGAGCCCGCGCTGCGTTTCCAGGCCCAGATTCATAAAGCCGTCCTGCAGGCTCGCCAAGGCAATCTGCCGCAAGCACGTCGTACCCTTGAAAACTCCCGGCCACGCGACATGAGCGAGCAGGTCGTTGTGGCTTTGACGTATTCCTCTATCTACCAAGACAGCGGTCGTACCGACCAGGCTCTGGAAGTGCTGGAGCGGGCGGACCGTGAGTTGCCTGATAGCGCCGAGATCAAATACAACCTGGCCATGTTGTACGAGCAGCGCGCCAAGCACGACAAGTTTGAAACCTTGATGCGTCGTGTTATTGAGCTGCGCCCGGACCATGCCAATGCGTATAACGCCTTGGGCTACACCTATGCGGATCAGAATCGCCGTCTGGACGAGGCCCAGGATTTGCTGGAACGCGCCATGGAGCTGGAGCCGGACAATCCTTATATTCTGGACAGCGTGGGCTGGTATCTGTTCCGTGTTGGCGATCTGCAAGCCGCGCTGGAATACTTGCAGCGTTCCTACGAGCGCCTGCCTGAAGCGGACGTTGCCGCCCACTTGGGTGAAGTGCTGTGGGTCAAAGGCCGTCGTGATGATGCCATGCTGGTCTTTCGGGCTGGCTTGAGCAAAGACCCCGAAAACCGAACACTGACAGAAACCATCAAGCGTCTGGGAGTACCGCTGCCGTGAGTATCTTGAAACAGCGGGCTTGGACCCGAGCAGGGGCTTTGGCCCTGGTTGCTTTGCTCAGTGCTTGTGCGACACCGCCCAAATCTGACCTTGGCAGCGTTACGGATGCGTCGCAAGAGGCAAGCGCCTTGTCTCGTTCAGGCCGTTTTGCGCTGAGCGTGACTCATTCCAGCTCGCAGGTCGAAGCCGTGCAGGGGGGCTTTTCCTGGCGCGACGACGGCCAAAAGCTGATGCTGGATTTGAGCAATCCTTTGGGTAATACCTTGGCGCGAGTCTGGGTGTTACCGGGGCGCGCCATTCTGGAACGCACAGACGGTAGTCAGGAAATGGCCTCCCATCCCGATGCCCTGGTTGAACAGGTCTTGGGCAGTCCCGTTCCTGTTGCAGGCTTGCGTGACTGGCTGCATGGCCGCACGGGTAGTGCCCCGGTTCAAAGCGAACGCCGGGATGACCAGCAAAAGCTAAGCAGTTTTGAGCAGTCCGGCTGGCGTGTGACGCTCTCGCGTTACGACGAACAAGGCCCGCGCCTGCTGCAATTGAATCGTCATGAAGCCAACCGCTCCATCAGCGTGCGCTTGGTCGTGGATCAGTAAAGTCCCGAGCAGGTTTGTGTAATGGCGCTCTACAACGTCCCGGCTCCGGCCAAGATCAATCTGTTTTTGCACGTCACGGGTCGTCGTGAGGACGGCTACCATTTCTTGCAAACTGCTTTTCGTTTTGTCGACCTGAATGATTACCTGAGCTTCGTTCCACGTAGCGATGGGCAGATCCATCGCGCACACAGCACCCTGAGCAATGTGGAGCCTGAACAGGATCTGGTGATCAAAGCCGCTCGTGCCCTGCAACAGGCGACCGGCGCTCGGCAAGGCGTAGATATCTCTTGTATCAAGAACATCCCTTCGGGAGCAGGGATGGGCGGCGGCTCCAGCGATGCGGCCACCACCTTGATTGCCCTGAATCGTTTATGGAACCTGGGCCTGAGCCGTCAGGCCTTGATGGATATTGGCTTGCCCCTGGGCGCCGATGTACCGGTTTTTGTATTCGGACAGGCCGCATTTGCCCAAGGGGTGGGCGAGCAGTTGCAGGCCATTCAGATGCCGCCACGACACTACATCATCATCCGTCCGCCGCAATTTATATCCACGGGGGAAATATTTACTTCCGAATGCTTGACACGTGATGAAAAACCCATCACAATGACGTTCTTTACTGATTGGCAAGAAAAATTCTGGCAAGCCAAGGACGACAATCCTTATTTTGGCAGAAACAATCTGGAGTCAGTAGCATTCAGTCTTTATCCTGGTTTAAGAAATTTAAAACAGGGCTTGCAAAGATTAAAATTGAATGCTAGAATGACGGGCTCAGGTTCTTGTTTGTTTGTTGAGTGCAGAGACGAACAAAGCGCCAAGACAGGTCAGTTTGAAATTGACCAAAATAGCAGTAAAATAGATTTTTCTGGTAGCGAAGAATCAAATAGTGGTAAATTGCTGGTCGAACAAACTTGGGTTTGTTCAGGTTTGCAAGATCATCCGCTACGCGACTGGATTAAGTAAGTATTTGGGGAATCGCCAAGCTGGTTAAGGCACTGGATTTTGATTCCAGCATGCGAAGGTTCGAATCCTTCTTCCCCAGCCACCTTTCAGGCCTAGCCTGCGATAATGTAAAGCTGTTGAGTCGTTTCCTTGTAGGGGTTTCGATCAACAGCTTTGCTTTTCCTGCATCAAAATCTATCTCCCATCATGGCACAAGACCGATTCATGATCTTCACCGGCACGGCTAATCCTCGCCTTGCTGTCGATGTCGTCAACCACCTTGATATGTCGCTGGGGAAAATGACGGTGGGTCGCTTCTCTGATGGGGAAGCCATGGTTGAAATCAACGAGAACGTGCGCGGTCGCGATGTTTTCGTTCTGCAGCCCACCTGTGCTCCCACCAACGACAATCTGATGGAAATCATGGTGATGGTCGATGCCTTGCGCCGTGCTTCGGCCGGTCGCATCACCGCCGCCATCCCTTACTTTGGTTACGCCCGCCAGGATCGACGCCCCCGTTCGGCGCGTGTGTCGATCTCTGCCAAGGTCGTGGCCAATATGTTGCAAGTGGTCGGTGTCGATCGCGTCATGATGATGGATCTGCACGCTGACCAAATCCAGGGTTTCTTCGATATCCCTGTCGACAATATCTACGCTTCCCCCATTTTGCTGGGCGATATCTGGCGCTGTAACTACCAGGATATGGTGGTTGTCTCGCCTGACATCGGTGGTGTGGTGCGCGCACGTGCACTGGCCAAGCAACTGGAAGTGGACCTGGCCATTATCGACAAGCGTCGCCCACGTGCCAACGTCTCCGAAGTCATGAACATCATTGGTGATGTCAATGGACGCACCTGCATCCTGATGGACGATATGGTGGATACGGCCGGTACGCTGTGCAAAGCGGCTGAAGCTCTGAAAGAGCGCGGTGCCAAGGCGGTTTACGCCTACTGTACGCACCCTGTGCTCTCGGGCGAAGCTATCGAACGTATTACGCAGTCCCAATTGAACGAGCTGGTTGTAACGGACACCATTCCTTTGTCCGCCAAGGCACGTGAATGCAGCAAGATTCGCCAGCTGTCCTGTGCAGCACTGTTGGGCGAGACCATCTTGCGTATCTCCAACGCCGAGTCCGTCAGCTCCTTGTTCACTGATTAAGTTTTTTAGCGTGCGCTGGTCGCGGCGCACGTCAACTTGGTAGTTCGCTACCACTTTCCGCAGTACGTATTAAGCGTTCTGCAATTGGAGTTCTACATGAAATTCACCGCTACTTCGCGTGATGTACAGGGTACGGGTGCGAGCCGCCGCCTGCGTCGCGCTGGCCAGGTTCCCGCTATCGTTTACGGTGGCGACGAACAACCCGTCGTGATCGCTCTGGATCACAACGAGACCTACCACAACCTGCGCAAAGAAGCCTTCCACGCTTCCATCCTGACGATGGAACTGGACGGTAAAGCTGAAAAAGTGCTGTTGCGCTCGGTTCAGTGGCACCCTTACAAGCAGCAAGTTCTGCACGTTGATTTCCAACGCGTTCTGGCTTCGCAAGCCATCACCACCAAAGTTCCTCTGAACTTTGAAGGTGGCGATGTGTCCCCAGCCGTCAAGCTGAGCAGCCAAGTTATCAGCCACATCCTGACCGATCTGGAAATCACCTGCTTGCCAGCTAACCTGCCAGCGTCCATCACTGTGGACCTGAGCGGCATGACTGCCAACGCCAACATGCACCTGGACAGCATCAAGCTGCCACGTGGTGTTACTTACGCTGGCAACGAAGCCAACCCTCTGCTGGCTGCTGCTTTGCCAGTTGGCGGTGGTGCTGCTGCTTCGGAAGCAACAGAAGAAAGCGCCGAGTAATCAAGATTGCCAGCCGGCTTCGGTCGGCTCGCAGCTTGGCGAATCAACCCCTGTCAGCGTATGCTGGCGGGGGTTTGTTATTTGTGCCTGCGCCTTTGCCGGAGCAGGCGCTTTCTGCGAAAACATTCATGTCTGAGCCTATCCGTTTGATTGTTGGCCTGGGTAATCCTGGCCCTGAGTACGAAACCACCCGTCACAATGCGGGCTTTTGGTTGGCAGACCAGTTGGCTGATGATCTGCATGCAACGTTCAACCTGGAAAAATCCTTTTTCTCCTGGGTGGCCAAAGCGCGTTTTGAAGGTGAAAACGTCATCATCGCCAAACCCATTACCTTCATGAACAAGTCCGGGCAAGCCGCCGGCGCCTTGATGCGTTTCTACAAGCTCAAGCCCGAACAGGTGCTGGTCCTGCATGACGAACTGGATTTGCTGCCCGGTCAGGTGAAGATGAAAAAAGGCGGTGGGCACGCCGGGCATAACGGCCTGCGCGACATCCAGTCCGCCTTTGGGACACCGGATTTCTGGCGCTTGCGCCTGGGCATTGGTCACCCTCGCACCTTGGGCCTGGCCCAGCAAGTGGTGAACTTTGTACTGCATACCCCTCGCAATGAAGAGCTGCGCGAGATCGAGGACGGTATGAACCGTTGCCGCGTCATGATGCCTGCTTTGCTGCGTGGCGACTTTGAGCAGGCGACCCGCCAGCTTTACGCGCCCCAGAAGGCTTGACGCATGAAGCCAGCGCCAAGCAGCCAGATGCGTTTCCGGGACGAGCTTAAAGATTTCTTTTATTTTCTGCGTCACCCTCGTAGCGCCCGGCGTTTGCCTGGCAGAGTCCAGGGTGACGGCTGGTATCTGGATTGGTTTGCTCCCTTGCCCTGGAAGCGTCTGCTGCAATGGGCGGGCATGCTGTGGCTGATTAATGCGCTGGTACTGGGCCCGATCGCTGTCTCGGTAGCAGGTGTGGGCGGTGCGCAGCATCGTCTGGACCCGACTCGTATTCCCTGGGTGCAAGCCATTATCTGGGCACCTATTGTGGAAGAGCTGGTCTTTCGTTTCGTGCTGAGACGGCCGTCACAATGGCTGACGGTTGTTCCGCTGGCGGTGTTCCTGATGTTTCAGGGACCAGGCTGGTGGTTGATACAAGGCTTGCTGGTCTTGTGCCTGGCTGTCTGGATTAGCCGTTATACCGGCATGCCACGCCAAGCCTTGCCCGCAGGCAGTAGCTGGTGGCGCAAGCTGGTGGGTGCCTTGCAGGGAAGGGCATGGCGCTTTTCATCCATGCGACGCTATTGGCGTTTCTTTCCCTGGGTGTTTTATGGTGCAACGCTGGCCTTTGGAGCGCTGCATTTGTATAACTTCCAGCTCAACAGTATGAGCTGGTATTTGCTGCCCATGCTGGTGCTGCCCCAATGTTTGACAGGGTTGGTACTGGCCTGGCTGCGAGTGCGTCGAGGCATTGGTGCATCGATCGTGCTGCATGCCATCTTCAATGGTGGCCCGGTCTTGCTGATTATTGGCTTGCTCAAGCTGTTTGACGGCATTCCAGTCTAGACAAGCCCGCGTCTCAAGGCGCTATCCTGTGTCCCCGGCACGACTGTTCTGATCTGTCTGCAGGCTCTGTAGCGCCCAAGGGCGCTACAATAGCGCATCGTTTATATAACTCTTTGATTTTCAGGATACTCATGGCACTGCAATGCGGCATCGTTGGCTTGCCCAACGTTGGTAAATCCACTCTGTTCAACGCTCTGACCAAAGCCGGCATTGCGGCTGAAAACTACCCCTTCTGCACCATCGAACCGAACGTCGGTGTGGTCGAAGTTCCTGACCAGCGTTTGCAAGATCTGGCCAAGATCGTGAACCCCGAGCGCATTTTGCCTGCCGTGGTGGAATTTGTAGACATCGCTGGTCTGGTCGCCGGTGCTTCCAAAGGCGAAGGCCTAGGTAACCAGTTCCTGGCCAACATCCGTGAAACCGACGCCACCGTGCACGTGGTGCGCTGCTTTGCCGATGACAACGTCATTCACGTTGCCGGTAAGGTTGACCCCTTGGCTGACATTGAAATCATCAACACCGAGCTGGCGCTGGCCGACTTGGGCGTGGTTGAAAAAGCCGTGCACCGTAACCAGAAACTGGCTCGCTCGGGTGATAAAGACGCTGCCAAGCTGGTAGCCCTGCTGGAGCGTATCGAGAAAGCACTGGGCGAAGGCAAGTCCGTGCGTTCGTTGAAACTGGACGCTGAAGAGCTGCACCAGATCAAATCCTACGGTTTCATCACCGCCAAGCCCACCATGTACGTGGCCAACGTGAAAGAAGACGGCTTCACCAACAACCCACACCTGGAAGCTGTGCAGAACTACGCTGCTGCTGATGGTGCTCCTGTTGTGGCTGTCTGTGCTGCTGTAGAAGCCGAAATCGCTGAGCTGGATGATGCAGACAAGCTCGAATTTCTGTCTGATCTGGGCATGGAAGAGCCTGGCCTGAACCGCGTTATCCGCGCTGCCTACAGCCTGCTGGGCCTGCAAACTTACTTCACTGCAGGTGTTAAAGAAGTCCGCGCCTGGACCATCCGCGTGGGCGATACCGCCCCTCAAGCTGCAGGCGTGATCCACACCGACTTTGAGCGCGGCTTTATCCGTGCACAGACCATCGCTTTTGATGACTTTGTGGCCTGCAAGGGCGAACAAGGTGCCAAGGAAGCCGGCAAGATGCGCGCTGAAGGCAAGGAATACGTTGTGAAAGATGGTGACGTGCTGAACTTCTTGTTCAACGTCTAATACCCTAGAGCGTCTTTTGACGTGCAGAGTAAATAGCAGGCCTTTGGATATTCCAAAGGCCTGTTTTTTTATGACGCGTGACGTTGCTCTTAAAGTTTATAAAAAAAGCCAGAAAATTAAGCTAATGAAAAGCGAGCGTTAGACTTAATAAACCGGCACTTCCCTGCTCGTCGCCAGATACTGGCTAGGCGGTTGCCCCAAAGCGCGACGAAAAATAGTAGAAAATGCGCTGGGGCTGCTAAAGCCCAGATCCGAGGCCACTCGGGTGACCGGCTCTCCATTTCCCAAACGAGTAATCGACACCAGCAGGCACATTTGCTGTCGCCAGGCCAGGTACGTCATGCCCATATGCTCCTTGAAGCGACGGGTGAAGGTGCGGCGGCTTAGCATGGCCCAGGCGGCCATCTCATCAGTAGAGATATTCTGGGTGGGATTATCCAGAAAGCGCTGACAGGCGGCCCCGAGTCTGCTGTCAGAGGGCAGGGGGGCACTCAGGCCCAGCCTGGGCATCAGCCGGATTTCTTCTACCAGTAGACCAATGACGTGATGAGTACGTTCGCAATCCGGCCGTTCGGCAGGTAGTTCCATGGCCGCGCTGAACAGATGCCGCAGCAAGGGCGAGACGCCGAACACCTGGCAGTCATCAGGCAGTTGCGCCTGTTCGATTGCCTGCCGTGTCAGATAGGTATTCACCATCGTGACATCGCCACGCATATGCATTTCATGCGCCACGCCCGGCGGCACCCACAGTGCCCTTTTGCTGGGCACGACCCAATTCCCCTTTTCCGTAAACATCGACAAAACCCCCGATGCGGCATAGGCAAGCTGCCCGCACTGGTGCACGTGCCTGGGAAAGATCGACCCTGATGTGAAGGCACGCAGGCTGACTTCCACATCCCAGTTCGAGTTTTCCAGAGGGTAGTCATTCACGGAAATGCTCATGGCCCAATTTTGCCAAAAACTGACCCACTTTTAAAGGTGGGAATCCGGCAGTCCCCATAAGATCAGCAAACATTAATTACTTGGGGATAAGAGGGAATGGACGATTTTGAGTATTTAACGGTGCAGCAGGAAGGTGCGGTGCTGCTGGTGGGTTTGAACCGGCCAGAAAAGCGCAATGCCATGTCCTTGGCGGTGATGCATGAATTGCGTCGTGTTTTTTCCACGATAGGCAGCGACATTGGGGCCGCTGTTCTCTACAGCACCAGCAAGCATTTTTGTGCGGGCCTGGATCTGGGTGAAGTGCGCAATCAGTCGGTGATTGATTGTGTGCATTTCTTCCGTGAGTGGCACGAGACCTTCGAGCTGATTCAGTACGGCAAGGTCCCCGTCGTGGCGGCCATGTCGGGCGCGGCAATTGGTGGTGGACTGGAAATTGCCACGGCATGCCATATCCGAGTGGTCGATGAGACTGCCTTTTTCTCTTTGCCTGAAGGCATGCGTGGTCTTTACGTGGGGGTAGGTGGCTCCGTGCGCCTGCCTCGTCTGGCGGGCTTGAGCCTGATGACGGACATGATGCTGACAGGCCGTAGCGTTTATGCCGAGGAGAGCATCACCAAAGGTATTGCCCAGTATCTGACGCCCGAAGGCGAGGCCCTGGCCAAAGCCAAGGAGCTGGCCAGGACGATTGCCTCCAATCTGCCCATGACCAATTACGCCATTACTCATGTGCTGCCGCGTATCACGGATCAAAGCCAGCAAGACGGTTTGCTGACCGAGGCCTTGATTGCCGCCGTGGTTCAGTCTGATCCGGAAACCAGTGCCAGGCTGGCAGATTTTCTGGACAAGAAAAAGAACAAGGTGAGCTAAGCCCGGCATCAGCAAGAAGCAGAAGTTTCTCAATTAAATCGCCAATCAAGCGATGGCGCTGTGACTTGGCATCAAAAACAAATGAGCAGTAAGGGAGAGCTGTATGTGTGGTTATGTCGGTGTGTTCTCTGCAGTCCCTACGGACTTGCCCCGAAATATGTTTGATCAGGCTTTGCGCGAAATTCACCATCGCGGGCCCGATAGCTCCAGCACCTGGTTTGACCCCATGGGGCAAGTGGGTTTTGGTTATGTGCGACTGGGTTTGGTGGGCCTGGGAAATGGCACCCAGCCTATTGTCGCGGACGAGGGTGATCTGGTTCTGATGGTGAATGGCGAGTTTTATGACTACAAACGCATTCGCAAAGAACTGGAAGACAGTGGTTGCCGCTTTAAAACATCGTCAGACAGTGAAATTGCACTGCATTTGTACCGGCGACATGGTGTGCGTGCGCTTAAAGAGCTGCGCGGCGAGTTCTCGATTCTGTTGTATGACCGTGCACGTCGCCAACTGATTGCGATCCGGGACCGGATCGGGGTCAAGCCCCTGTACTACGCCGAGCATAATGGCCGATGGTACTTCGGCTCCGAGATCAAAGCCTTGCTGGCAGCTGGTGTGCCGGCTCAGTGGGATGAGGATTCGTACGCGAATCGCTATTTCATTTTGCGCGATCGTACCGTGTTCCAGAAGATCCGCAGCGTGCGACCAGGCTCTTGGCTGATCGTGGATCAAAGCGGCGTTCAGACCGAGAGCTATTGGGATTGGAGCTTTCCGGATTCAGGCCAGACTCTGGAAGCGCGCTCTGAACAAGAGCAGATTGAGGGGCTGCGCGCAGTGGTCGAGGAGTCGGTCAAACTGCGTCTGCATGCGGATGTACCAATTGGGGTTTGCCTGAGTGGTGGCCTGGACTCTTCAGCCATGCTGGGCATGTGCACGCAATTGCAAGGTCAGCAGCTGCAAGCATTTCACCTGTCTTTTGAGGGTGAAGAGGGTTACGACGAGCGCCATTTTGCCGAGATTGCTGCCCGGCATAACCAAGCACACATGAATGTGCTTAGCGTCAGCTCCAATGACCTTGCAGACAATTACGAACATGCTCTCTGGCACGCTGAAGTGCCCTTCACCAATGCTCATAGCGTAGGCAAGTACCTATTGTGCAAATTTGTACAGAGCAATGGGATGCGAGCCGTTATTACCGGCGAAGGGGCTGACGAGGTGTTTGCCGGTTATCCCTATAGCCGCCGTGACATGCTGTTGTACGACAACCAGGGCCAGGATCAGACCGTAGTGTCCGAGTTGTTGCAGCAGATGGGGGCAGGTTCTGGTCGTTATCTGGATAGTCAGGAAGTAGGGACGGCCTGGGTGAATCGCGAGTTGGGACACAAAGTCTCTTGGCTGGATGGGCAGGCCGGAATTTTTGATCCTTTGGCCAGCTTGTACAGCACGGGCTTTATGGACAGAAATGCGTATCGCGATCCCTATGGCCAGTTCTACAACCGCCTCAAACCGCATTCCTTTGCGTCCTGGTCGCCTGTGAATCGGGCCCTGTATATGGTGGCCAAATCCAGTTTGCCCAATCTGGTGCTGACGTCGCTGGGTGACCGCATGGAGATGGCAGGCAGTCTGGAGGGGCGTCCTCCGCTGCTGGATCACCGTGTCGTGGAGTATGCGTGCAGCTTGTCCATCCCCATGAAAGTACGTGGCAAAACGGAGAAGTACGCCTTGCGTGAAGCCATGCGGCCTTACCTGCCTGCTGAAATCTACGAGCGCAAAAAACAGTACTTCCGTGCGCCGCCAGCCAGCCTGGCACCTCAGTCGCGGCTGCATCAGTTTGTCAGTGACACCCTCCATAGTGATCTCCTGAATCGGGTGCCCTTTTTCGATGCCAGTCGAGTCAGAAATTTCCTGAAGAAAATCCCCACGCTTTCCTGTGAGCAGCGCTTGTCGGCTGATCACTTGCTGATGGAAATCGCGGGGCTTTGCTTGATGCAGAAACGGTTTTCAATCAACTAGTGGAGCAGGCCGGGGAATTGAACCCCCGGCCTTGTCTGGAGCTGTCGGACATGCAAAAAAAACACCTGATTCTTGCCATTTTGGTCACTCTGGTTTGGGGAGTGAATTTCCCGATCACCAAGCTGGGCTTGCTTTCCATGGAGCCTTTTCTGCTTACGGGGATACGTTTTACTCTGGCGGCCTTGCCGCTGGTGTTCTTCATTCCCAGACCCAATATCCCGTTTCGCTATGTGGTGATTTATGGCTTTATTTTTGGCCTGGGCATGTGGGGGATTATCAACTATGGCATTCAGGTGGGTGTCCATCCGGGCGTGGCCTCGCTGCTGATTCAGCTTAGTGCCTTCTTTACGATGGGCTGGGGCGCTTTGCTGTTCAAGGAACGCTTGCGAGCGACGCAGTGGCTGGGGGCCTTGATCGCGTTTGTGGGCCTGGTGGGTATTATCTTGTCTCAGGGTGGCGGGGATGCCACTTTCGGGTTGGTGCTGGTTGTGTTGAGTGCCGTGTCCTGGAGTATCGGGAATGTGATCATCAAGCTGTCCGGTGTGAAGGAGATTTTCTCGTTCATGGTGTGGGCCAGCCTGTTTCCACCTATTCCACTTTTTCTGGTTTCGTACTGGCTGCACGGGGCCGAACCCTTCACGACTCTGCCAGAGGCGATCAACCTGATGTCGGTCATGTCGATTCTGTTTCAGGTTTATCTGGCTACGCACTTTTCTTACTGGGGCTGGAATTCCTTGCTCAAGCTGTATCCGGTGTCCACGGTAGCCCCCTTGTCCTTGCTGATTCCGGTGTTTGGTTTGGGCAGTTCCATGCTGATATTGGGCGAGCAAGTAAGTTTTGTGGAGGCCTTGTCGATCTGCGCGATTATTGCGGGTCTGGCCTTTGGGCTTTATAAAGGGCCGGTGCGTCCGGTTTCGTATCCAGCGACGCGCTAAGAGTTTGACGGGCAGTCGGGGTGTGTGAGGGTGCATGGCAGGAAGGGGCCACCAACCTTGATGGCTGTCTTATGTCGCTAATCCTGTTTTTGAAGAGACTTTGTTGAATGCTGGATTCAGAAAATCCAAACAGCCAGTTGCGCGCTACCTTGGAACTCGTACAAAAAATCTTGACCCCTAATGTGCAAGCTCTTTATCTGCACGGTTCCGCTGTGGCCGGAGGGCTCCGGCCACAAAGCGATCTGGATATATTGGCGGTGGTTGATGCTCCCCTGTCAGATGAACAGCGGCAGGACCTGATTGCAGCTTTATTGCCTGTTTCAGCCCCTCATCCGGCCACGCCTGGTGGTCCGCGTTGTATCGAGCTGGTGGTGTGTCATATGGCAGATATTCAACGCAATGTTCATCCGGCCCAGGTGGAGTTCATTTACGGTGAATGGCTGCGGGATGCCTTCAAGGAGGGCTACTTGTCCGACGCCGCTGCTGACCCGGAATACACCTTGCTCTTGGCCCAGGCCCGCCAGCAGGCGCAGTTGTTATGGGGTAGGGATGTGCTGGCCGATATGCCTGCCACGCCGATCGAGCATATACGCCAGGCAATGCGGGATGGTGTAGATCCCTTGTATGAAGGGTTGCGTGGAGACGAGCGTAATGTTCTGCTGACCTTGGCACGGATGTGGCGCACAAGTGTTCAAGAGGACTTTGTGACTAAGGAGCAGGCTGCTGAGTGGGCTATTCCCAGGCTGTCCGCGGAGCTGGCCAAGACCTTGGAATATGCGCGTCTGGCGTATGTCGGTGAGGTGCTTGATCGCTGGGACACAAGGGGCAAGGAAGCAGAGCGTTTGGCGCAGGCACTACTTGGGAACATTAAGCAGGCTTTGTAAGAGTGCGCCCTGAATTTGGCCCTCGGTCCCACCGCTATCAGTGGTTGTCGTTCAGATGGCGGGGGAGCGCCACTTATGTTTTGCGCCGCTACCAAGGTAGCAATCTCCAGCCTTCTTCACTAAATTCCAGCCGTTCCGTCAGCCCAAGATTGTTCATGAAGGCATCGTCGTGCGAGACCACCATCAGCGTGCCCTGGTAGCTGCTCAACATGGTTTCCAGGGCCAAGGTTGAAGGCAGATCCAAATGGTTGCTGGGTTCATCCAGAAGCAGCAGTTGTGGCGGAGGATCCGCGTACAGCACGCAGGCTAGGGCGGCTTTCAGGCGTTCGCCACCGCTCAGGGCAGCGCTGGGGCCGGTGACTTTTTGGGCGTCCAGTCCCAGCTGTGCCAGACGCATGCGTAAATCGCCCTCGCTGCTTTTGCGGTTGACGGCCTGTATTTGTTCCAGCACGGTTTGCTGTGGATCCAGATCGGCCAAGCCCTGATCCAGATAAACATGTTGTGGCACTACTTTGCAGTGGCCTGAAACGGGTGCCAATTGGCCTGCAATGACCTTGAGCAGCGTGGATTTGCCGCAGCCGTTCGGACCTATGACTCCTACTCGTTGCTGGCCGCTTAACAGCAGTGTGACCAGGGCTTGGTTGGCCGGGACATAGGGGAGCTTCACCTCATCCAGTTCCACAACGCGCTGGCGGGTCAGCGGCATCAAGGGCAGGGCGTGCAGATTGATAGCGGTGTCCTGCTCGATCAACTCGGCAGCCTCCTGTACGCGTTGTGCCAACTGCTTTTGGGCCGTCACGTGTTGCTGACGCAGTTTGCCGGTGGTGGCTTCACTGCGGCCCTTTTGCCTGTCCAGCAGGATTTTGGCCTGATTGGCCTGCTTGCCCTGTTGATTGCCGCGTGCCTGTCTACGCTCCTGACGTTGACGCTGCTCTTGCATGGTGCTTTCTGCGCGCTGACGCTCCAGCTTGCGGTGCTCCAGCTGGTCCATGGCGCTTTGCTGCTCCAAGGCTTTCTGCTCGGCGTAGTGGCTGTAATTGCCGCCATAGCTACGCAGCCCCAGGGAAGACAGCTCCACAATGCGCTCCATCGTGCCCAGTAGTTGGCGATCATGGCTGATGACCAGCAGGCCATGGGGCCAGTGTCGTAATTGTTCGATCAGGGCAAGCCGGTTGTCGCGATCCAGGTGGTTGCTGGGTTCATCCAGAATCAGGAAATCGGCCTGAGACAGCAAGGCATTGATCAGCGACACCCGCATGGCCTGGCCGCCGCTTAATGTTTCGGCAGGCGTCTCGGCAGTCAGATGACCCAGACCATTGCGCTCCAGCGCTTCCTGCAATTGCTGTCGAATATCCCAACGGTCTTCGATCAGAGTGAAGTCTTCTACGGCGCTACTGCCGGCTTCAATCCGGGCAAGGGCGTCCAGTGCCGGTCCTACGCCCGCCAGATCGGCGACGCGCAAGCCACTGACAGAAGCCACTTGCTGCGCCAGATAATGCACTTTTCCCGAGCGCAGGCAACGGCCACTGCTGGGCTGGAGTTGCCCGGCTAGGATTTGAGCCAGAATGGTTTTGCCCACACCGTTGCGTCCGACAAGGCCAGTGCGCCGCGAGTCGAAGGTTTCGTTCAGTTGGGAAAACAGGGTCTTGCCTTGCGGCAAGGTATAGGACACGCTTTCCAGCGTCAGATAAGGATTCGTCATGCGTAATGCTTCCATTAATGCCAAGAACTCCCCCTGCGTTGTGGGGGCGGGTGGAGACTGGCCGTCAAAGAGACGGCGGCATTAGTGGCGCATTGGACGAATACCTCACGGGAAATGAATCGAAGCCACACTATAAAAGCATTTTGCCGGGAAGGTAAAGCCGGTCGGGCTTTCAAGGGAGCCATGAAGGTCGTGTGATTCCAACACAGGAGCGGGTTTGGGTTCAGAAGCCTGGGCTTGTCTCACAGTTTTGGGATCTTGTTTTACAAGCTTCAGCGCGGTGAGGCCTGTGCTGCTGCAGGCCGCTTGAAATATTGAGCCGCGAGAGGCTGCCACCCGTCAGGAAATGAAGTTTATTTCCTGACGTTTATTCAATAAAGTGGAGTCCTCGTCTTTTTATCCTCTGCGTCATTTCATGTCTGGGGGCCAGGATCAGGAGTGCCGTTTCTCTCCCATTCCGGGAAGCTACACCATTTTTAGGGAATGTCATGAACACATTCAATTTACCCGCTCGTTCGATTGTGTATGTGCAGGATGTGTATTGCGGTTGGTGCTGGGGTTTTGCCGAACGCATGGTCGAGTTCGAGGCGGCCAACAAGCATCGCATTCCTTTTACCGCTGTCTCGGGTGGCTTGTTCGTGGGTGACCGGGCTGCTCCTATGTCCCGCTACCCTTATATTTCCGAATCCAACGAGCGCATCGCGCAAATGACGGGGGCGACGTTTGGGGCTGCTTATAAAGCCTTGGCAGAGGAGGGCTCGACTGTCATGGATTCACTGGAAGCGGCCACGGCCTTGGCGGTGCTGCGAGCGCAAGATCCGGAGCAGGCCATTCATTGGGTGCACGAGTTGCAGCAGGCTTTTTACTTGAACGGACGCAGCTTGTCTGATCAGGAGGTCTGCCTGGGAATCGCTGCTGCCAATGGCCTGGATGTAGATGCTGTGCGACGCCATTTGACTGACGGTTCAGGCCGGGAACAAGCCTTGGCTGATTTTGCCTTGGCACGGGCTTTGGGCGCGCAATCCTATCCGACCTTGCTGTATGTGGATGGTCGAAAAGTGACTAAGCTACCCGCGGTTGGTACTCCTTTGGAAACGCTGAATCAGACCCTGGATTCCTTGTTGGGCTGATCAGCAGATCGGTACGTAAAGCAGATTGAAATTGCGGCATCCTGGCCAGGCCAGGATGCCGCAATAGTTGTGAAGACTTGCCGACTTAGAAGCGGTAAGCCGTATTCAGGTACAAGGCTGTTTGAGCGCTGGTGCCTTTACCAACCTGGGTGCTGACACCGGCTCCCAGCGTCCAGTTATTGCTTAGCTGACCCGTCGCACCCAATTCCAACAGGCCTGTGTCACGCACGCGCTCCTGATCCGTAGGCAGATAAAAGTGGTGGTGGTTGTAGACGCCGTCCTGCAAGCGTGCGCCCAGCAGCTCTGCCGGTTTCTTGAATTCATGCAGCCACTGTGCGGAGGCATAAACGGCCCACTGATTGCTGACAGCAACATTGATCTGGTAACCGAGGCTGCTTTGTACCGAAGTCTGGTCCTGAGCATCAAAACCCATGGAGGTAGACAAACCTCGGCCATCTTCTGACAGAGCCTTGATCTTGGATTTCTGCATGCTCAGGCTTAACAGCGGGCCATGGATGACGGCACCGGCCTGCCAGTCATAACCCGTGCTGATCTTGCCGCCGTATTGGCTACCGCCTGCTTTGGCCTGGTGCTCGCGCGTGGCGGCACCCAGACGGATATGACGGCGGGTTTTATTGTCCAGATCGCTGTAGAAAAGCTGGGCGTTCACCCATAGATTCTCGGCCTGCCAGCGGCCGTACAGACCAGCGGACTGACGCTTCTGGCTATAAGTGCCTTTTTCGTCCGTATCGCCATCCAGATTGTCGTAAGACAGGTAGGCACCGACCGTCCAATCAGCCAGACGCTTATCCAAACCCAGCTTCCAGGCTGCCTGCGTGCCATCCAGACGTGAGTTCGCACTGCTGCCATTGCGCGTGATGGCCTCTCCCTGGAACCAGACTGCCAGATCCCTGTCTTGTGACGAACTGACGGTTTGCAGACGACGGTCAATGTGCTGCATTTGCATCTGCCCGGCGGTATTGGCTGCGGAGGCCAGCATGGCTACCTGACTGGGGGCGCTGACGACAGCGTGGGCATAGTCGGCAATAACAGCATGGCCGCCTGACGTGGGGTGGACACCATCAGCAAACAGATAGTTCTGGTCTGCACCAGGAGCCACCAGATCGGCAGGCGTACACAGGCGAGAGGATACACTGCCGCAAGCTGCTGTATTGACGTTGCTGACGCCGTAGGCCTGCGGGTCGGCAGCCACTTCGTGCAAGAGTGCCGAGACGTTCAAGGGAATGATATTGGCAGAGCTGGAACTGAGTTGCTGGGTAAACGCCTGGTTGTAGCTGTCACTGAGCAAGGTGGCGATACCCGCGCTGATAGGGGAGGCGGCGAACTCTGGAGTCATGCCCAGATCAGGAATGTTGGGGACCAGAATGTAGCGAGCGCCCGCTTGCGATAGCGTGTTGATCAAGGCGGCTTGATTGCCGACGGAATCAGCCACGATTTGGGACATATTGAACGGATCTTTTACGGCGGCAAACAAGTCATTTGCGCCACCCCAGACGGTGTACAGGGCCTGTCCGTCCAGGCGTCCATTGTGCATGGCCAGCAGTTGAACGGTCTGCGTGGTCATGGCGGGCAAAGGGGGATTAGTGGGGCTGGGAGGCTTGCTAGGATCCAGCAGCTCATCGACAGCCACGCGGGCTCCGCCGACGGCATAGTTGTTACCACCTTGGCTGCTAGGGGCCGCGTCGGTTCCCAGTTTCTGAGCCAGTACCTGGGACCAGACCTGGCCAGGATTGGTGGTAAAGCGCGAGCCGAACTGCCCACTGTCAGTCAGGCTGTCGCCGATAAAGTAGGTGTTGGAGAAGCCTTGTGCCTGTGTCCCGGCATGCAAGGCCATCAAGGCCAGGGCAAGACATGTTTTTTTCATTGTTCAGCCATTAAAAAAGAGTCTCCGAGCGGCATGTTCTGAACAGCGCTTTGCTTGTTATATCGTGATGTTCAAGATGAACGCGCTACTCGGATGGAATAGAGGGATGAAAAGATCATCGGATCAGGACCATCATAGTAGGGAGGCGTTTATTCCTGACACAGACAGGCACAGGTTTTTGAGGGCGGGATAAACGTAGGCAGGTAGCAAAAAAAACGCCATGCAAATGCATGGCGTTTTTTGTTCTGTCCGGGAGGAACTTATCGGCGTACCAAGGGAGCAACACACACATTCGGGTTGTCAGCCAGAGGCACAAATTTCATGCTGCCACCGTCATAGGCGTCGATCGTGCCCGATTCAATGTCGTAGACCCAGCCGTGCAGGGTCAAGCGGCCTTCGGACATGGCCAGACGCACGGAAGGGTGAGTCTGGATATTGGCCAGTTGGGCCACCACGTTTTCACGCACCATGGAAGAGATGCGTTCTTGCTCGTTGGCGTGGGTGCGGGCTTCGTTCACCAGGCGGGCCGAGTCGGCATAGCGTAGCCAGTGTTCTACAGCGGGCATATGGTCCAGGCACTGACAGGAGGCAATGGCGGTCATGGCACCACAATCCGAGTGTCCACAAATCACGACGTCGGATACACGCAGGGCGGACACGGCGTATTCCACGGAGGCGGTCACACCACCGGGTTCCGGGCCGTAGGAGGGAACGATGTTGCCAGCGTTACGAATCACGAACAGATCGCCGGGTTCACGTTGTGTTACCAGCTCGGGGACCAGACGGCTATCGGAGCAAGAGATAAACAAAGCGCGGGGGTTTTGTTGTGTGGCCAGATTTTTGAAGAGCTTGGCGCGCTTGGGATAGGCTTCCCGTTGGAATTTCAGGAAACCGTCGATAATGTCTTTCATCCTTGTCCTTGTAGTTCGGCTTGGATAGAAGATTAACCCTTCAGGGTCATAAGGTAAAATACCGATTTCTGATGCTTTGCATTGGGTTTGCTTATAGAAGGGTCCCTTATGCTTTTGCGCCATCTTAATTATTTTCTGGCGGTTGCCCAGTATCAAAGCTTTACCCGCGCCGCACGCGCCTTGCACGTGTCTCAACCTGCCTTGTCTCAGCAGGTACGCCAGCTGGAAGAACATCTGGGCGCACAACTGTTTGATCGCACCGGACGTCTTGTGCGTTTGACGGATGCGGGCGAGGTCTACTTGCGCTATGCCCGGCAAGCCTTGCAGGATCTGGAAGAAGGGCGGCGGGCCTTGCATGACGTCAGCGATTTGAGTCGAGGCTCCTTGCGAGTGGCGGTGGCGCCTACCTTTACGTCTTATTTGATTGGCCCTCTGGTAGAGGCCTTTTACCGCCGCTATCCCAATGTGCGCCTGGTGGTGCAGGAAATGCTGCAGGAGCGCGTGGAAACGCAATTGGTCGAAGACGAGCTGGATATTGGTATCGCTTTTGAAAAGCCGACTTCGGCTGCCGTGGAGTTTCAGCCTTTACTGGTGGAGACGCTGGCGTTGGTGATGAGCCGCACGCACCCCTTGGCCGAGCGCCGGAGCATCGATAGGGACACGCTGATGCGTGAGTCTTTGGTTTTGCTGACGCCCGAGTTTGCCACGCGTGGGCAGATCGAACGCCATTGTCGTCAGCATGATCTGGATTTGAACGTATCGATGGAATCGAATTCGCTCAATGCCGTGATCGAGGTGGTTCGGCGCACGGGTCTGGCGACTTTGTTGCCTGCCGCGATTGCCGGCAATAGCGAGTATTTGGTGGCTGTGAGTCTGGACCCGGCCCCGCCGCAACGACGGGCCATTTTGATGCAGCGCAAGGGCGCCTATCAATCTGCTGCAATGCGCGCCTTTATTGAGCTGGCGCTGAAATACGGCGCGGCATCGACGTTTTGATGCGGGTGCCGGGCAGAGCGATGGTCCCCCTCTGCTGCGGGCACCTTATAGCGTCACCACCACACTTTGTTCCAGAGGGCGAAGCTCGCTTTCCGTGGCGGGTTTGCCCTCGTTCAAATGGGCGACCAGATCTACCGTGGTAGAGATGCGCGTCAACATCAGACAGGCCACTTCACCCCCAGCAACCCGACTGCTGTGCCAGCAACCGGGTCGCATGCACACACCTTGTCCTTGAGGGATACGGAAGGCTTTCAAGGTGGACAGATCCGGGCCGCCTTCGGCTTTGCTTTCGGCCACGATATGGACTACTTCGCCAGTCAGCGGGATCAGTGCCTGTTGCGTCAGCAGGTGGTTTTCCAGGGTCGTGATGTTGGGGTCTTGAATGCGGTAATTCACCCATAGCACTTCGGTCTGACCGCTTGGACCTGTGTCAAACGCATGTTCGTGCCAGAAGTCAGTGGCGGCATTGCTGAAGGCGGCCGTCGCTGGCGCCGTGGCCAGACCTTTACCCAACATCCAGCCATAAGGAGCAAAAGCCTCGGGGCTGAGGGGCTGGGGAGACAGGGTGATTGGGGTGCTCATGGTTCATTGCTCAAAGAAAGTACTAAGGCAGCATCTTATCAAGAATGCAGCCTTGAACCCGGATTGGCCTAGATCAATAAGCTTGAGTTTCTCGTGGGTATTGTGGAACTAAGTAAAACATCCCCTGTCTTGAAGAGGGCTCGTCTTTACTTAGCGAGCTAAGCAAGCCGCCTTTTTTCAGGGGCGGCTTCGCTCTGTTTGCTTTCTTGACAAGGGGTTGCTGTGCTTCAAGCTGTTTCGCTGACCTGTAGACGGGGCCAGCGTCGTGTGTTCTCCGAGCTGAGCCTAAGGCTTGAAGCTGGCCAATGCTGTTTGGTCAGTGGGCCCAATGGCAGCGGCAAAACCAGCTTGTTGCGTATCCTGGCCAATATCGCCCAGGCCGACGAAGGCCAACTGATCTGGCACGGCCGTCTCGTGCAAAGCAATGATAGCGATTACCGACGGCAGCTGGTGTATGGCGGGCATGCGCCGGGGCTCAATGGCAGCTTGTCGGTGCAAGAAAATCTGGACAGCCTGCTCATGCAGGATCGCGTTCCCCTAGACCGGGACGCTTGCGACCAAGCGTTGTTAGCTGGCGGTTTGCTGGCTTACCGTCGCGTGCCTGTACGGCAACTGTCAGCCGGACAACGTCGCCGCGTGTTTCTGGTGCGCCTGTCCCTGAGCAATCGCCCCTTGTGGATTCTGGACGAGCAGCTGACTGCGCTGGACAGCGCCGGTCAGAAGTTTCTGGGCGAGTTGATTGCGCAGCATCTGCATAAGCAGGGCGCTGTCATTCTAACTAGCCACCAGACCTTGCCCTGGGATTTGAAGGTGCAGCACCTGGATTTGGGGCAGGCATGTTGAGTCTCTTTTTAGCCTTGATGAAGCGTGAGTGGCGCCTGGCGATGCGTCGCCCCGGCGATGTCCTGATTCCACTGGTTTTCTTTTTGGTGGTGTGCAGCCTGTTTCCCTTGGGTGTGGGGGCGGATGCGGCCTTGCTGTCCAAGATGGCGCCTGGCGTGCTGTGGGTGTCGGCCTTGCTGGCCACCATGCTGTCGCTAAGCCGCCTGTTTGAACAGGACGAGCAGGATGGTGCACTGGAGCAGGTTCTGTTTTCTCACCTGCCGCTTAGCCTTTGGGTTTTGGGCAAGGTGCTGGCACATACCTTTTTGACAGGCCTGCCCTTGCTTTTGCTGGCTCCGATTCTGGGGCTGCAATTCAGTCTGCCTACGTCCAGCCTGGGCGTGCTGATGCTGTCCCTGGCGCTGGGCCTGCCCGTTCTGACCTTGTTGGGGGCGATTGGCGCGGCTCTGGTGTTGGGCCTGCGCTCGGCAGGGGTTTTGCTGGCTTTATTGATTTTGCCCTTTTACGTGCCCGTGCTGGTTTTCGGGGCGGGGGCGGTGCAAGCGGTTCAGGCCGGATTGGGTGCGCAAGCGCATCTGTCCGTTCTGGCCGCTTTTTTACTGTTGGCTTTGTTCTTTGCGCCACCTGCTACGGCAGCGGCGTTGCGCCTTGCTCTTGAGTAAATTCCATGAACTTTCTGTATCGCTACGCCGCTCCTCAAAACTTCTATGTTCTGGCCGGACGCATTATCCCGTGGGCTGCCATCCTGGCCTTTCTGCTGTTTCTGGTCGGCGCTTATGTAGGCTTCTTTTTGGCCCCTACCGACTTCCAGCAAGGCGAAGGCTATCGCATCATTTTCCTGCATGTGCCCGTGTCCTGGATGTCCATGCTGATCTATCTGGCCATGGGTTTCTGGTCCTTGATCTGCCTGGTTTTCAATAGTCGTACCGCCGCCATGATGGCAGCCGCGCTGGCCCCGACCGGGGCGATCTGTACGGTCTTGTCCCTGGTCACCGGAGCCCTGTGGGGCAAGCCTATGTGGGGCGCCTGGTGGGTCTGGGATGCCCGTCTGACTTCCGAATTGTTGCTGCTGTTCCTGTACATGGGTTTCATGGGCTTGCGTGGTGCCATCGACGACCCGCGCCGCGCAGACAAAGCCGCTTCCATCCTGGCCTTGGTCGGGGTGGTGAATGTGCCCGTTATCTATTTCTCGGTGCAGTGGTGGAACACCTTGCATCAGGGGGCTTCGGTATCGCTGACCAGCTCGCCATCCATGGCCACCGTCATGCTGACAGGCATGTTGCTGATGAGTCTGGCCATGTGGTGCTACAGCATTGCCATCGCACTGTACCGGGTGCGCAATTTGATTCTTGAACGTGAGGCGCATACCGCCTGGGTTCGCAACTTGACGGAGGGCTGATGATGCATTGGTCGAGTGTGGGCGATTTTTTCGCTATGGGCGGCTATGCCGTGTATGTGTGGGGCTCGGTGCTGGCCTGTACCGTGTTGATGCTGGGTGAAGTGCTCAGCGTCCGGGCAGGGCGGGCACGGGCCTGGCAGCGGGTACGTGACGAGCGCGCCCTGGGGGACCAGCGCCATGACTAAGCGACAAAATCGTCTGGTCCTGATTCTGGGCGCATTGATCGTGCTGGGGGCGGCAACCGCCCTGATCCTCAATGCCTTCCAAAGCAGCCTGGTGTTCTTTTTTACCCCTACTGAAGTCAGCCAGGGGCAAAGCCCTGAAAACCGGACCTTCCGGGTGGGTGGCATTGTGCAGATGGACAGCATTCGCCGTGGTGGCGCCCAAGGCATGGCCGTGAACTTTGTGGTGACAGACGGCGCGGCCCAGGTGCCTGTCAGCTATACGGGAATTTTGCCGGACCTGTTTCAAGAGGGGAAAGGCGTGGTGGCCCAAGGTCGCTTGAACGAGCAGGGCCATTTTGTGGCGGAAGAAGTGCTGGCCAAGCACGATGAAAACTACATGCCGCCCGAGGCCATGCATGCCATGGAGCAGGCCGAGCGCGCGAAACAAGGAGCCCAGCCATGATCCCGGAGCTTGGACACTTTGCCCTGATTCTGACTTTTGTACTGGCGCTGGCCCAAGGCATTGTGTCCTTGTATGGTGCCTGGCGTGGCAATTTGGCCTGGATGGCTTTTGCGCGTCCCGCGGCCCGCTGGCAATTCGGTTTGGTGGCCTTCAGCTTGCTGTGTCTGGCCTGGTCCTTTGTGAGCTTTGATTTCTCTGTTGCCTATGTGGCGCAGAACTCCAGCACCAAACTGCCTTTGTTCTACCGGATTGCTGCTGTGTGGGGCGGGCATGAGGGCTCGCTGCTGCTCTGGATGTTCATGCAAACGGGTTGGGCCTTTGCTGTCAGCATTTATTCGCGTTCCTTGCCGGAAGCCATGCTGGCCCGTGTGCTGGGTGTATTGGGTCTGATTACCGCCGGTTTCCTGCTGTTTGTCCTGATTAGCTCCAACCCCTTTGAGCGCATGTTCCCGGTTCCGGCTGAAGGCCTGGATCTGAATACGCTCTTGCAGGATATTGGCCTGATTGTTCACCCTCCCTTGCTGTATATGGGTTATGTGGGCTTTTCGGTGGCCTTTGCTTTTGCGATTGCCGCTTTGCTGGCAGGCCGTCTGGACGCCAGTTGGGCACGTTGGTCGCGTCCCTGGACAACCTCGGCCTGGCTTTTTCTGACCTTGGGTATTGCCGTAGGTAGCTGGTGGGCCTATTACGAGCTGGGTTGGGGCGGCTGGTGGTTCTGGGACCCGGTAGAGAACTCCTCCTTTGTGCCCTGGTTGGCGGGTACCGCCCTGATTCACTCGTTGGCGGTCACGGAGAAACGTGGCAGCTTCAAGAACTGGACCGTGTTGCTGGCAATCAGCACCTTCTCGCTATCCATTTTGGGCGCTTTCCTGGTGCGCTCCGGCGTGCTGACGTCAGTACACGCGTTTGCTACAGATCCGGCTAGAGGTGTGTTCATTCTGAGTCTGTTCGCGGTCATTGTGGGCAGCTCTCTGATCCTGTTTGCCTGGCGCGCACCGCGTGTCGGAGCAGGTGGGCAGTTTGCCGTGGTGTCGCGTGAGTCCTTGCTGCTGGTCAACAACGTTTTGCTGGTAGTGGTGACGGGCACGGTGCTGTTGGGCACCTTGTATCCCCTGATTATGGATACGCTGGGCCTGGGAAAAATCTCCGTGGGGCCACCTTATTTCAACAAGGTGTTTGTGCCTTTGATGATCCCGGCTCTGGTTCTGATCGTGTTTGGCGTCATGGCGAATTGGAAGCGTGCCAGCATGATGGATATGGTGCGCCAACTGGCCCTGGTGATCCTGTTCAGTATCGTGCTGGGTGCAGCCATTCCTTTGCTGTACGGCCAGTGGCAGGGCACTGCCGCCTTGGGCGCGGGTCTGGCCATGTGGATTGTTTTGGGCAGCTTGTTTGATGTGGTCAAGCGTGTGCGCGCCACGCGGTCCGGCGTGTTCTCGCAACCACGCAGTTGGCTGGGTCAGCACCTGGCCCATATCGGGGTCGCTGTCTTTGTCCTGGGGGTGACCATGGTCAGCCACTACGAGACAGAAACCGATGTCTTGTTGCAGCCCGGTCAGACGGCGCAGGTGGGCGCGTATGACGCGCGCTTCCAGGGCGTGCGTATTGTGCCCGGCCCGAACTATTCGGCCGAACGCGGCACGGTAGAACTGCTGCAGGATGGCAAGGTGGTGTCCACCTTGTATCCGGAAAAGCGCACCTATCTGTCCTCGGCCTTGCCCATGACGGAATCGGCCATCAACGCCAATGGTTTGCGTCATATTTACGTGGCGCTTGGCGACAACTTTGATCAGGGCGGTTGGAGTGTTCGTCTGTACTACAAGCCTCTGGTGGACTTTATCTGGCTGGGTTGTTTGCTGATGGCCTTGGGCGGTGCGCTGGCAATCAGTGATCGACGTTATCGCGCCAAGCAAACCCGTGCCGCTGTGCAAAACAAAGCCATGAATACGCAGGTGCAGGCATGAACCGTTTTACTGTTCCCTTGATCGGCTTTGTACTGTTGCTGGTATTTCTGGGCATAGGTTTGACCTTGAAGCCCAGCGAAGTGCCTTCGCCCTTGGTCGATAAACCGGCTCCGGCGTTCAGCCTGCCTCAATTGCACAATCCCGAAGCCAGTTTTTCGGGGGAGCAAATGAAGGGACGCGTCTGGTTGCTGAACGTGTGGGCCTCGTGGTGCTACCCGTGCCTGACCGAACATGCTTTCATTAAAGAGCTGTCCACCAAGCACAAGGTGCCGATTGTGGGCTTGAACTACAAGGACGTACCTGAAGAAAGCCGCGAGTGGCTGCTACGCAATGGCAATTCTTATGAGGTCTCTGTCATGGACAGGGACGGTCGTGTGGGCATTGATTTCGGCGTGTACGGTGTGCCGGAAACCTTTGTGATCGACAAGCAGGGCATTGTGCGCTTCAAGCACATAGGCCCCGTGTCGCGTGAATCCATGGAGGAAACCTTGTTGCCTTTGATCCGTCGTTTGGAGCAGCAGCCATGATGATGCGTCAATGGATGGTGGCCTTGATGGCCAGTGTGTGGTTTCTGGTGCCGGCGGCGCAGGCCCAGTCGGGGGAGCAGGGTGCCCAGGAATCGGTGATGCTGGAAATTGCGGCCGAGCTGCGTTGTCTGGTGTGCCAGAACGAATCCATTGCGGCATCGCGTGCCGAGCTGGCGGTGGACTTGCGTCAGCAGATCATGGAGCAGTTGGGGCAGGGGCGTAGCCCCGATCAGATCCGCACGTATATGGTGGATCGCTATGGCGACTTCATTTTGTATCGCCCGCCCTTTAAATCCACCACCTTGCTGCTCTGGTTCGGGCCAGCTCTGTTATTGCTGACTGGCTTTCTGGTTTATGCCTTTACCCTGCGCCGTCGACGCCGCGCGGGTGATGACACGGCCTTGACCGAGGAACAACGTCGTCAAGCCGATGCTCTCTTGCAGGGCTCTTCTCGGGATGAACAATCGTGACTATTGTTTTTTATATTGTGGCCGCGCTACTGGTGCTGCTGTGCGCGGTGTATTTGATGTTGAGCGTCAAGCGCAAGCCCGCCGTGCAGCGTGTGGTTGAACACAAGCAGGCCAATCTGGCGATTCTGCGTGAGCAGCTCAAGGAAATCGAACGGGACAAGCAGGCCGGTGTCTTGTCTGCTCAGGACTTTGAACAGGCGCAGATGGATTTGCGCCAGCGTGTGCTGGAAGAGAACGAAGGGCTGAAAACGGAATCTGTGCAGCAAGCAGGCGCACCGAAGCTGGCCTGGACCTTGATGGTCAGCATTCCGGTCGCGGCTATCGCCTTGTACTTTTATCTGGGAAATCCGGCCATGCTCGATCCTGCCGCCGTGCAGCAGCAGGCCAACGCACAGCCCGTGGATATTGAGGCCATGGTGGCCCGTCTGGAGCAGCGTCTGAAAGAAAACCCGGACGATCCGGGCGCCTGGTTGATGATGGCCCGTTCGCATCGCTATTACGGCCGCCATCAGGAGGCGACACAGGCGTATGCCAAGGCCATGGCCGTGGTGGATGGAGACCCGACGGCATTGGCTGAGTATGCGGAATCCATGCTGCTGGCCGGTGTCGATACCTTGGACGGTTTGCCGGGTCGTTTGGTCAAGCGATCACTGGAGCTGTATCCCGAAGAGCCATTGGGCTTGATGCTGGCCGGCGCTGCCGCTTTGCATAAAGAGGAATATCCGGCGGCGATCGACTACTGGCAGCGTTTGCTGGCGCAGTTTCCACCTGATTCGGAAACTGCCAAGGTCGTGAACCAGGGCTTGCAACTGGCGCGCGAACGTATGCGTATGCCGGCCGCCCCTGCAGCGGAACCTGCCACGGCCCCTTGATATGGAAATAGTGTCTTTGGATTTGGGCCTGATCGCCCTGATAACGGCATTTCTGGCGGGGATGGCTTCGTTTCTGTCCCCCTGCGTCTTGCCCTTGGTTCCCGGTTATTTGTCTTATCTGGCCGGGGACGGGCAGGTGTATACGCAGGTCAAGCGCAGCCAGCTACTGGGTCGCAGCGTTTGCTTTGTGGCTGGCTTTTCACTGGTTTTTATCGCCTTGGGAGCCAGTCTCTCTTACCTTGGCCAGCTGTTGATGGCCTATCGCTACGAGTTGAATGTGGCGGCAGGTGTCATGGTGGCTTTAGCGGGTTTGAGTGTGATGGGGGTGCTGCGCATGCCCTTGAGTCTGCAACGTTACTATCGCTTTGAATCCGGCAAAGCGGCAGGCCCTGGCGGGGCAACGGTAATGGGGCTGGCGTTCGGCTTTGGCTGGACTCCCTGCATCGGCCCGATTCTGGCGGGCATTTTGATGATGGGAGCCAGCACGGCCAGTGCGGGCAAGGCCAGTATCCTGTTGTCCGTCTACGCTTTGGGTCTGGGTGTGCCTTTCATCCTGGCCGCCTGCTTCCTGACCCCCTTCTTGCAGCGCATGACCCAGATCAGGAAGATCGGGCGCTATGTGCGCTGGGGGGCGGGTCTGGTGCTGATTGTGATGGGCTGGGCCATGGCAACCGGCGAGCTGGCGCGGTTTGCTATCTGGGTGCTCAGGACCTTCCCGGTGTTAGGGCAACTGGGCTAACAAGCTTCAGCATTTGCCTGTTATCAGTGTGGTGCTTCATCAGCTATCAGGAAGCACCGCATTGTCACTTCACGGCCGCATTGCCTCCATCCGCGAACAAGGCGGAGCCGGTCACAAAACTGGACATGGGGCTGGCCAGAAAGAGCGCTGCGGACGCAATTTCTTCAGGTTGGGCGATTCGCTTCATGGCGTGCAGCCCCGCCGCCCAATCCTTGGTGCTCTGATCTCCGGCAATGTCTGTGTCAGTTCCGCCAGGCAAAAGAGCGTTGGCACGTATACCTTGCGCCGCATAGTCCGCCGTGATGCCTTTGACCAGCCCCATGAGCGCCGCTTTAGCGGCACCATAAGCGCTCATACCGGGCAGGCCGACACTGGTACCTACAAAGCTCGATGTGAAAACAATCGAGCCGCCTCCGCGATGGAGCATGGCCGGAATCTGGCTACGGGCACCCAGAAAGGCTGCCTCAAGATTGGTATCCAGTGTTGCTTGCCATTCTTCCAGGGACATCTCGGTCAGCGGCTTGAGGGCACCGACAATACCGGCGTTATTGATCGCAATATCCAGCCCACCGAATCTGCTGTTCGCGGCTTCGATCACTTGCTCATGGGTTTCAGCCTGCGTAATGTCCCCCGTCACAAACTCGGCACGGCCGCCAGACTGCCGGATCTCCTTGGCGACGGCATCAAGCAATGCGCCACGCCTTGCCGTAAGAACAAGTGCCGCTCCCTGCTCAGCAAACTTCAATGCGATGGCGCGTCCAATACCAGAGGATGCGCCGGTAACAAGGGCAACCTTTCCATCAAGCAAAGCCATGAGTGAAATCTCCTGTATTTCTATTGGGAGCTCACATCGTATGTGTCCTGGCCTGACGGGGAACTCCGTTTCTTGCCTTCAAAACCCGTTCTTGATGATTGGGCAGGCAGCCGACTATCAGTCTTGTACTTCGCGGCGTAGCAGTTCACGTTTTCGGTCTATCCCCCAGCGGTAACCGGCCAGATCGCCATCTCGGCGTACGACGCGGTGGCATGGGATGGCCACGGCAATGTGGTTGTTGGCGCAAGCCTGGGCCACGGCACGCACAGCTTTGGGCGAGCCTATGCGTTCGGCGATGTCGGTGTAGCTGACGGTGACGCCTGGCGGGATCTCACAGAGCGCGCGCCAGACTCGTTCCTGGAAGGCCGTTCCTTGTACATCCAGTGGCAGGTGCAAGCCAATAGAGGGCGTTTCGATGAAGCCCACGACTTGAGCGATCAATTGCTCGAACTCGCCGTCGCAGCCGATGATTTCGGCTTTGGGAAACTGATCCTGCAGGTCACGAACCAGTTGATCGGGATCGTCGCCCAGCAAGATGGCGCAGATGCCGCGTTGGCTTTGGGCTACCAGAATCGCTCCTAGAGAGCACTGACCTACAGCGAAACGGATGACAGCACCGGCCCCTCCAGCCCGGTAGTCCCGTGCACGCATGCCTAACAGCTGTTCAGAGGCTTCGTAGAATCGGCTGTTGGAGTTGAATCCGCTGTCGTAGATCGCATTGGTGATGGTCGTATCCGGACTGCTCAGTTCCTCGCGCAGTCTGCGAGCACGATAGGCCGAGCTGTATGCCTTGGGCGTCAAACCTGTTTCGGCTTTGAACAGCCGATGAAAATGGAAGGGGCTTTTGCCCACCGCGGCTGCCAGCGTGTCCAGCGATGGCGGCGTCTCCGAAGTTTCGATCAGGCGGCAGGCACGAGCCACGATGGCGGCCCGTTCGGCTGCGGTGCTGGTTTGAGAGCCATGGGCCCTACGGCTATAACGATAGCCTGCCGCTTCAGCGCTCTGGGGCGAATCGAAAAATTCGACATTCTCGCGCTTGGGCAACCGTGTTGTTGAGCTGGGTTGGCAGTACACGCCTGTGGTACGCACCGCATAGACGAACTGGCCATCGGCAGCGGGGTCTCGTGCCTGCACAGCCGCCCAGCGCTGATCGTCGGTTTTGTAAGCAGGGTTCGTAGTCATAGGGCAGGGATCCTGACATCATCAATTACGAAGCCAGAATACGCGGGTCTTTCATCGCAAGCACTCCGATTCTTGCGGTCAATATTGACAGACCCGGCTGACACCACACAAGAGCCTGTCAGTTGTTGACGGTATGTGCGTGCTAAACGAAGCAGTATGAAAAAAGGCCGGTATCAACCGGCCTTTTTATTGGCTCTGAAGCGCTGGCACCGTGAAAGGCGCGTCGTGCTTACAGGGCGCTGGGGGTGTAACCCGCTTCTTCAATCACTTTCAGGGCTTGTGCGCCATCCAGACCTTGAACGGTAACCTGGTGTTTTTCCAGATCCGTGCTGACGGTGGCTTGAGGGGCGACAGCCTGAATGGCTTCAGTGATGCTGCGTACACAGTGGCCGCAGGTCATGTCGGGTACGGAGAAGGTGGACATAGCTGACTCCTTTGATAAAAACAATGGAGTCAGCTTAAGGCTTGCCACGGGGGCAAGGTCAAGTGCTGTTTTTTTAAAACAGGGCCGGTGACATCAGGCGGATCTGATCAAATTCGGGATTGCCTAGCCATTCAATCTGGCTGCTGGCCAAACCTGGGCCTGATTCCTTGTTTTCCACAAAAGCACCGTAGGAGATGGTCTGCTTTTGGGTGTCCAGTAGCACTACGTAGCTGGAGCTGGTGCAGTCATGGGGTTTGCAGCCCTGGAAAACCTGGTAGTCGCGGCCATCCAGAGACACGGTTTCGCCCGGCGAAGCCGTACCGAAATCTTTAACCCAGCTGGCGTTTTTGGCGACGTCCTGCATCAGGCTCTGATACTGCTGGGCCACTTGCTTGTTGGACTTGGCCAGGTCAGCCAGATAAACGGATTCCGAGGACTGTGCATTGCTCAGGAAAGGGGCGAGCAGGGCGCTGCCAAGGACAAGGCGGCACAGAGAATGGGAAATACGCATGGGATCTCCAATAATGAGGCGAGCCCTCAGTTTAGCAGCGCGCTTAGTGCGGAATTGTTAACAAAATCAAGGAAAACCTGCATAAACGGCTATCCCTACAGTCGTTATAGTGCTTATCCGTCCATGGGATTGGCACGGGGCTTTGTTTCCTGTCGAATTACCAGGGCATTTGAGGGGTGTAGGTAAAAACCACAGCTTGCCAGCAAAATTGTTTCATAACTAAACTATTTATAAATGAATGGTTGGCATAGTTGAATTTGTAGTTCGATCTGCTGTGCATCTTATTTAAAGACAGCCTATAAGCGCGGTGGCGCAAGGAGATAACATGAAACGTATTGCATTGACCGTAGCTCTGGCGGCGGCTTTTGGCGGTTCTTTGGCTCATGCCGATACCATCAAAGTGGGGATGGCAATGGACACATCCGGTCCGTTCGCTGCCGTTGGTGGTGAAGTTCGTGATGGCTTTAATCTGGCCATCAAACAACTGGACGGCAAGCTGGGCGGTTTCCCGGCCGAGTTCATTCAACAAGATATGGCCGGTAACCCCGACCAGGCCCGCCAATTGGTCAATCGCTTCGTGCAGCGCGACAAGATCGACTTCTTTACTGGCCCCGTGGGCTCCAACGTGGCACTGGCAGTGGCTCCCGCCCTGTTCTCGGCCAAAGTGCCTTACCTGACCAGCAACCCGGGCCCCAGCCAACTGGCCGGTGCCGGTTGTAATCCGTACTTCTTTGGTGTTTCCTACCAGAACGACGCCTTTGACGAGGCCGCCGGTAAAGTGGCTGCGGATCGCAACTACGAAAAAATGTTCATCATTGCCCCTGATTATCCAGCCGGCAAGGATCACCTGAACGGCTTCAAGCGTGGTTACGGCAAACCCGTCAACGACGAGCTCTACACCAAGCTGGGCCAGATCGACTACTCGGCTGAACTGGCACAGATCCGTGCGGCCAAGCCCCAGGCCGTGTTCTTCTTCCTGCCCGGCGCCATGGGCATCAACTTCATCAAACAGTTCGTGGCCGCTGGCCTGAATAAAGATGTGGTGTTGCTGGGCCCAGCCTTCTCGGGTGACGAGGACATCATCCCCGCCGTGGGCGAACCTATCCTGGGCATGTTGAACACGGCTCAGTGGTCGCCTGACCTGGATGTTCCTGCCAACAAGACCTTTGTGGAAGAGTTCCGCAAAGCCTACGACGGCCGCTATCCATCGGTTTACGCTGCTCAGGCCTATGACGTGATTCTGGCTATCGACGCCGCCGTCAAACAGGTTGATGGCAAGGTGTCCGACCGCGAAGCGGTGCTCAAGGCACTGAAAGCCGCCGACTACAACTCGGTTCGCGGCCCATTTACCTACGGCAACAACAACTTCCCCGTGCAGGCTTATTACTTGCGTGAAGTGGTCAAGGATCAGGACGGACGTCTTGTGAACCGTATGGTCAGCAAGGTGTTTGACTCCTACCAGGACGTCTACGCCAAAGAATGCAAACTTAATTAAGATTCACAGGTGGTAAAAGCATGTCGCTCATTCTGATTAGCGAGCAATTGCTGAATGGTTTGCAGTTTGGTTTGATGTTGTTTCTGATTGCCGCGGGCCTGACTTTGGTCTTCGGCATTATGGATATCATGAACCTGGCCCACGGCTCCCTCTATATGGCGGGAGCCTATGTGGCCGCGGAAACCATGCAGCGTACAGGGTCTTTTACCGCCGCCATTGTGGTGGCGGTGGCGGTGACAGCCCTGGTCGGTATTGCCTTGGAAATTCTCATTCTGCGCAAGCTGGTCACTCGTGATCACCTGGCTCAGGTACTGGGAACCTATGCCGTTATTTTGATCGCCAATGATGTGGTCAAAATGATTTGGGGCCCAACCCCCGTTATGTTGAATATGCCTGCCTTGTTGTCCGGGCCGGTAGAACTCTTGCCTGACTTTCTCTATCCCGCCTTCCGTCTGATGATTATTGCGGTCGGTCTGGTGATGGCGCTGGCCCTGTATGCCTTCGTAACCAAAACACGAGCTGGGGTGCTGGTGCGTGCAGGCGCCTCCAATCGACAAATGGCCACCCTGATGGGGGTGCGTGTGCCTATTCTGTTCCTGGGTGTGTTCACTCTGGGAGCCGCTCTGGCTGCGCTGGCCGGTGCCTTGTTGGGTCCGATTACCGCGGTTCAGATCGGTATGGGCGAGGACATTCTGATCCTGGTTCTGGTCTGCATCGTGATTGGCGGGATTGGTTCGATTCGTGGCGCGTTTGTAGGTGCCTTGCTGGTGGGTATGGTTGATACCGCTGGCCGTGCATTCCTGCCCATGTTGCTGCGTAACGTCTTCCCGGCAGATGTGGCTTCCAGCGTCGGTCCTACGATTGCCGCCATTTCGATCTATGTCCTGATGGCTGTTGTTCTTGTTTTCCGTCCTTCGGGCCTGTTCCCGGCGCGAGGTTAATGTATGTCTACTTCGCGTATTTTTTCCGCCCTGGTGCTGGTGGCCTTATTGGCTTTCCCCTTGATTGCACCGATGTACGGACTTGAGTTCTACATTTCGTTTGTACGCCGTATCTTCATCTATGCCCTGGCTGCCAGCGCTTTGAATCTGGTGCTGGGTTATGGCGGGATGGTGGCCCTGGGCCATGCCGCGTTTTTCGGGGCAGGGGCCTACACCGTGGGTATCCTGGCTACCGAAGGCGTGCAAAGCGGCCTGATTGCCTGGCCTGCCGCCATGGTGATCTCCGGCTTGCTGGCTTTCCTGACCGGTGCCGTGTCGCTGCGTACTCGTGGTGTGTACTTCATCATGATCACGCTGGCGTTTGCCCAGATGATCTTTTATCTGTTCATTTCCTTGCGCCAGTACGGTGGCGAGGACGGCCTGAACATGTACAGCCATTCATCCTTGCCCGGGATTGATCTGAGCAATGAGCTGAGCTTTTACTACCTGGTTCTGGCTATTCTGGTGGGGGTGCTGTTCCTGTTCAATCGTCTGGTTAAAGCCCGTTTCGGGCAGGCCTTGATGGGCACGCGTGAAAACGAAAGCCGCATGACAACCTTGGGTTACCCCGTCTACCGCATTCGCCTGACGGCTTACACCTTGAGCGGAGCCATCATGGGTCTGGCCGGTGCCTTGCTGGCTAACCACAACCTGTTTGTCTCGCCTAGCCTGATGAACTGGACCCAGTCGGCTGACCTGATCATCATGGTGCTGGTGGGGGGTATTGGCTTGCTGTATGGCGGTGCTCTGGGTGCGTTCGTGATGTTGGTGCTGGAAGAGTTGCTGCGCAACTGGACCGAGTACTGGCACATGCCTTTGGGTATCTTGTTGCTGCTGGTGGTGTTTTTTGCACCCAAGGGGCTGGCCGGACTGGTGCGTGTCCGCTCGGCCGCTGATCCCGCTACTACCGCCAAGGAGCAAGCATGACGAACACGATAGCAACCGCCTCCAAGGCGGGTAGCGGCTCGGCCGCTTTGCAAGCCCGTGGTCTGATGAAGCGCTTTGGTGCTTTGCAGGCTACCAACGATGTGTCCCTGGACCTGGTGCCTGGTGAAATTCATGGTTTGATCGGCCCGAACGGGGCTGGTAAATCGACCCTGATTCATTTGCTGTCGGGCACCTTGACCCCGGATTCGGGCCAGCTCTTGCTGGGTGGCCGGGATGTGACTTCCTTGTCGGGTCACCAGCGTGTGGCTGCCGGTCTGGCACGCTCGTTCCAGATCACCAACATCTTCAAGAACTACACGGTCCTGGATAACCTGGTGCTGGCTTTGCAGGCATGCAGTGGCAGCAGCTTCCGCTTCTGGCGTGCTCGTCAGGCGGAAACCGAGCTGTACGAGCAAGCCCGTGCTTTGGCCGCCGAATGTGCCATTGATGCGTCCTTGCTGCATACCCAGGCCGGTGTGTTGCCGCATGGCGAGCAGCGCAAGGTGGAATTCGCCCTGGCTTTGGCCAGCCGTCCGCAAGTTCTGCTGCTGGATGAGCCTATGGCCGGGATGGGGCCGGACGAAACGCTGCGCCTGACTGAATTGATCGAAACCATGCGTGGCAAAGCCACCATGTTGCTGGTCGAGCATGATATGGAAGCCGTTTTCCGTCTGGCTGACCGGATTTCTGTGCTGGTGGCGGGGCACATTATTGCTACCGGCACGGCTGCCGAAATCCGCGATAACGAGGCTGTGCGTCAAGCTTATCTGGGCGACGACGACACGCCAGTTCCAACCAAGGTGGAAAGCCATGCTTGAAACGACTCAATTACAAAGCGGCTATGGCGCCAGCCAGGTGCTGTTCGGGGTAGATCTGTCCATTCGTAGCGGGCAGGTTGTGACTGTGCTGGGCCGTAATGGCATGGGCAAGACCACCTTGCTGAAAACCATTCTGGGCCAGTTGCCGGTGCGCGGCGGCGATGTGAAGTTCGACGGCCAGTCCATTGCGGGCTGGAATCCGGACCGTATTGCCCGTGCCGGGATTGCCATTGTGCCCGAAGGGCGTCAGTGCTTTCCCAACCTGACCGTGGCCGAGCACTTGACGGCCTTTGCCTGCAATCGCAACCCCAAAGCCAACAAGACCTGGACGCCCGAGCGTGTCTATGACTTTTTTCCGCGCTTGCGTGAGCGTGCGTCCAATATGGGCAACCAGCTCTCGGGCGGTGAACAGCAAATGCTGGCCATTGGCCGTGCGCTGGTCACCAACCCCAAGCTGCTGATTCTGGATGAAGCCTCCGAGGGACTGGCGCCCAAGGTGCGTGAAGAAATCTGGAACTGTCTGGCCGTCTTGCGTGAGGAAGGGCAAACCATCTTGCTGATCGACAAATATGTCGAGCGGCTGATGGCCTTGTCGGATCACCACATTATTCTGGAACGTGGCAAATTGGTCTGGCAGGGGAACTCCGAAGCATTGGGGGCTGATCGCACCTTGTGGACGCGCTATTTGGGCGTATAAAAAAACACAAACTGCAACAATCCCAAGATGCCGCCTGCTTGATTGCAGGCGGCATTTTTTATGCGTTTCGTCAAGGCGCTATAGGGGATTGTGGCGGAGTAGTTGCACTTTCTTCTGAAAGTTCCCTAAACATCTCTGGAAAGATTATTTCCTTGCGATGTATCAATGTGTAATGAAATGGCATTCCTTACGATGTCCATAAGGCCAGCAGGGTTATGGGTCCTAACCGGACCACTCACTGGCAGGAAGCTCTGTCATCCCATAAGGAAGTTGTTATGAAATTACGCCTGTTCACTCTCTCTGCTCTGGCCGCCGGTCTACTGCTCGGCAGTGCCGCGCAAGCTCAGGAAAATGAGCCTGTACAGCCGATTCCCGCCGCAGTTGTCACTGATCCGGCACGCGTTGAACTGGGCAAGAAGCTGTGGTTTGAACCTCGCCTGTCCCGTTCTGGTTTCATCTCCTGTAACTCCTGTCATAACCTGAGCATGGGTGGCACGGACAATATCCGTACCTCCATCGGGGATCGCTGGCAGGAAGGCCCCATCAACTCGCCTACCGTCCTGAACTCCAGCCTGAACGTGGCCCAGTTCTGGGACGGCCGTGCCAGCGACCTGAAAGAGCAGGCCGGTGGCCCGATTGCCAACCCCAAGGAAATGGCGTTCACACACGAGCTGGCCATGGAGTTCCTGAGCTCCATCCCCGAGTACAAGGCCGAGTTCAAGCAAGTCTTTGGCAAGGCCGACTTCGGTATTGATGAAGTCACCTCCGCAATTGCTGCCTTTGAAGAAACCTTGGTGACGCCCGATTCCCGCTTTGACCTGTGGTTGAAGGGTGACAAGAAAGCCATTACCGATCAGGAGCTGGCTGGCTATCAACTGTTCAAGAATAGTGGTTGCGTGGCCTGCCACAACGGTCCCAATCTGGGCGGTACCTCCTTCCAGAAAATGGGTCTGATCGAACCCTACCAAACGACCAATCCGGCCGAAGGCCGTGCGGCTGTGACAGGGAAAGATGCCGACCGTTTCAACTTCAAGGTTCCTACCTTGCGTAACGTCGAGCTGACCTACCCTTACTTCCACGATGGTGCTGTCAATACCTTGACCGAAGCCGTGGATACAATGGGTCGTCTGCAGTTGGGTCGCAGTTTCTCTGCAGAGGAAAATGCCCAGATCGTCGCGTTCCTGAAAACGCTGACGGGCAAACAGCCTGAAATCGTGCTGCCAATCCTGCCACCTTCGCGTGACAACACACCACGTCCGGTGCCATTTGGTTCTTGATAGCAGGCTATTCAGGCGGCTTTTCATGAGCTAGGCCGCCTTGAAGTGACCCAGGTCCTGGATTTTTTATTTTCCTGGCCTGGGTTTTTGTATTTGGCTGTGGATTCATGGCCTTGCTTGGTTTCAAGACAAGAATCCCCTGCTGTTATTGTTGATGCTCGATCAGGCGGGCTAAAAAAATAGTACCATTTAGATACTATTTCAATGACTGGAACCATCATGAGTCGCATTGTCCTGTTTGAGAACATTCATCCTAGCGCCCGTGAAGTTTTTGAGGCTGCGGGTTTGACCGATATTCAGACCTACAAGGGAGCCTTGTCGGGTCAGGAGCTGCTGGACGCTGTCAAAGGCGCCGAAGTTGTCGGAATTCGTTCCCGTACCCAGTTTGACAGCCGGGTGCTGGAGCACGCAGACCAGCTCAAAGTGCTGGGATGCTTTTGTATTGGTACCAACCAGGTGGATCTGGATCAAGCCCAGAACCATGGTGTACCGGTCTTTAATGCGCCGTTCTCCAATACCCGCTCCGTTGCCGAGCTGGTGCTGGGTGAGGCCATCTTGTTGCTACGTCGTATCCCCGAGAAGAACCTGCGCGTACACCAGGGTTTCTGGGACAAAAGTGCCGATGGCGCTTTCGAGATCCGTGGCAAGACTTTGGGCGTGATTGGTTACGGCAATATTGGTTCCCAAGTCGGTACTCTGGCCGAAGCGCTGGGTATGCGCGTGCTCTACCACGATGTGGAATCCAAACTGCCGCTGAGCAATGCCCGTGTCTATGGCAGCTTGAAGCAGATGCTGGCCGAGTCCGATGTGGTCACCTTGCACGTACCAGGCGGGCAGGGCACGCACAACATCATGAATGCCGAGACGATTGCGGCCATGAAACCCGGTTCCATCCTGATCAATGCTTCGCGCGGGACGGTGGTGGATATTGATGCCTTGCACCAAGCCTTGGTCAGCGGTCATCTGGCGGGTGCTGCGCTGGACGTGTTCCCAACCGAACCGAAAAGCGTGGACGAACCTTTGAAGAGCCCCTTGATCGGTATGCCTAATGTGATCCTGACGCCGCATATTGGCGGTAGTACTCAGGAATCCCAGGAAAACATCGGCCGTGAAGTGGCCGAGAAACTGGTTAGCTATTTGCGTAGCGGCGCTACCAAGGGCGCGGTGAACTTCCCCGAAGTGTCTTACTACGACATCCAGGGTGCTGTGCGCCTGCTGCATGTTCATCGCAACGTTCCCGGCGCGATGGGTGGCTTGAACAATATTCTGGCTCAGCACGGTATCAACATCACCCGCCAGCAGCTGCAAACGCAAGGCGAGTTGGGTTATGCCATGACGGACCTGGATCGTGTGCCCGAGCAGGGTTTGCTGGAAGCTGTGCGTGCCCATCCTGGTACTGTACGGAGCGATCTGATTTTCCCGGCTTGAAGCGGTAGTCGGACCCTAAACAAACGGCCCCGGATTCTTTTGAATCCGGGGCCGTTTGCTATCCGTCCGTCTGCTATCCGTCCGTCTGCTATCCGTCCGTCTGCTATCCGTCCGTCTGCTATCCGTCCGTCTGCTATCCGTCCGTCTGCTATCCGTCCGTCTGCTATTCGTCCGTCTGCTATTCGTCCGTCTGCTATTCGTCCGTCTGCTATTCGTCCGTCTGCGATCAGGCCGAGTGCATGGACTTGGTGGGCCAGGCAATCGTCTGTTCCGGGCTGCTGCCGGGAACAATAATGTCGCGCAAGGTGTAGTTATCCAGATAACTCAGGAACTGGACCAGCGCCTGTTTAAGGATATTGCTCAGGTTGCATCGACCGCTCAGGATGCAGTGGGTGCCGCTGCCCAGGCACTCCACCACCGCCAGATCGGTTTCGGTATAGCGCACCAGCTCGCCCAGATTGATGTCTTCCGGCGCACGGGCCAGCCGCATTCCGCCGTTTTTCCCGCGCTGTGTCTGAATCCACCCGCCCTTGGCGAGCAGGTGGGTGACTTTCATCAGATGGGCTTGGGAAATCTGGTGGTACTGGGCAATTTCCGCGATGGTACAGAGCCTGTCTTCGTTCTGACCCAGATACATCAATTGACGCAGGGCGTAGTCAGTAAGGTTGGTCAGACGCATGATCAGGGCAGTTGCAGCTCGCTGGCCACTTGAGTGGGGTTGTGCTGGAACTGGTAGCCAAACCAGAAGCTGCGGGCGATGCGCTGGGCATATTCCAATGCCAGCGCGGCCATGGCCTGGTTTTCACGCTCCTGGCAGGTTTCCTTGAACAGGCGTAGCCATTGTTCAAAGTGGCTGGCCTGAATATGCTTGAGTGACAAATGCTTGGCCATGGGATTGCCATTGAAGCCATCGGTCTTGAGCAATAGAGATGACCAGAACTCTTCCATTACGCCCAGATGCGTATCCCAATCCTTGATGCGCTCGGAGAAAATGGGGCCAAGGACGTCGTCCATGCGGATGCGATCGTAAAAGTCCCAGACCAGGTCATGAATTTCCTGGCGGGTACACAAAGGGTTGAGAGCCATAATATTTTGAATTTAAAGATATATATTTTATCTATCTTATTGGTATGACTCATCGGGGTCAAGCCGGAAAGAAAACGCTTGGGAACGGGACATTTTCACGCCGGATTTCACGCTGATTCAACGCTTGCTTTCCTACACTGCTTGCACGTTTCAGCGTATGGATGTTGCGTTTGCGGTGTTTGGCCAGTCTGGCCGGCTTGCAAGGGCTGTACAAGTCTTGAACGGTGCTCTTTAAGAAAGACAAGTATCACCGAAGGTAAATTGCACTAGGCGGTCTGGCGGGCTACGATTACTTTTTGTTGGCTAGACCTTGGTTTTGTTACAGCACGGTGCTCAAGGAATAATGATTACAAAACGACAGGCCCAAACGCTTTCTTGCGTTATCCCTGGTTTGAATGAAGCAGAAAACCTGCCCGCATTGCTGCCGGTTTTGGTGGCGAAGTTGCGCGAACTGGTTCCGGACTTTGAAATCATTTTCGTTGACGATGGCAGTACCGACGCAACGCCTTTGGTTATTGAGCAATTGCGTCAAACCTACCCTCAATTGGTCTATTTGCAGTTATCGCGCAACTTTGGCAAAGAGGCGGCGTTGACGGCAGGGCTGGAGGCCAGCCGCGGGCAGGTAGTCGTGTGCATGGATGCGGATTTGCAGCATCCCCCTGCCTTGATCGAAGCCATGCTGGAGCGCTGGTCCACAGGCCTGGAAATGGTCTATGCCGTGCGGGAAACCCGTGACGACGAGACCTGGATGAAGCGGGCGGGCACCAGTTTGTTTTACAAGCTGATGCGCACATCTAACGGTTTGCGTGTGCCGCGTGATGCAGGCGATTTTCGCCTGATGGATCGCTGTGTCGTTGATGCCTTGATGGCCTTGCCCGAGCGCAGCCGCTTCATGAAAGGCTTGTTTGCCTGGGTGGGTTTTCCGTCCGAGCCCATTTACTACTCGCCTGCCGAACGCTTGCATGGTGTCAGCCGATTCCGCCCCACTAAACTATTGCGCTTTGCGGTGGATGGTTTGACGGCATTCACCACCTGGCCACTGCGGTTGTTGAGCCTGTTAGGGGCAGTGTTGGCCATGCTGTCTTTCAGCTACGGCTTGTTCATTATCTTCAAGCACTTGTTGTATGGGGATGCCGTTCGGGGCTGGGCAACCTTGATTACGGTGGTACTGTTTTTCGCGGGGGTGAATATGCTCTCGCTGGGTGTGGTGGGCGAGTATGTCGCCAGCATCTTTGCCGAGGTCAAGCACCGGCCCTTGTATCTGGTGCATCGTCGCCGGGGGCAGGGACTGGCTCAGGCCTCTGAACCGGCACCTGACCAGAAGCAGTTAGCGACCCCCGATCAGGACCCGCAGCAAGGCTGAAGGCAAGCCTGGTTTTGAAGGCAGGCCGGATCGTTTAATTGGCGAACTGCTCTCATTTGTAATTGAACGCTACATCGATATTCTGAATCGCTTCGACAGCTACACAAGTAGCTGCCTACCCCTAATGGTTTGGCTTTGAGCGATGAGTATCGATAATTCCTTTTCCTCTTCCGGTGCAACACTACCGCTTGGACAAGCGCGTGGACCGGCCTACTGGTTACGTTGCGGCGTCCAGCGCCTGGGTACGCTCTCTAGTGTGTCCGTGGGGCTGCTGGCACTGCTGTGGTTTGCGCTGACCCTGGGGGCGTACCCCTTGTTGATTCCGGATGAGGGGCGTTATGTCGGCGTGGCCCTGTCCATGCTGGAATCCGGTGATTATCTGGTGCCGCGTCTGGACGGCCTGCCGTTTTTCCATAAACCTCCCTTGCATTATTGGCTGACTGCCCTGAGCCTGAAAGTGTTGGGTGTGAATTTTGTGGCTGCTCGTCTGGTACCTGCCTTGATGGCGGCCTTGTTGATTGCCGGTATGCACGCGTTCTTGAAGCGTCACGCCAGCCAGCAACATGCGGGCTGGACGGCTTTGATTCTGGTCAGCAGCCCCTTGCTTTTCGGTGCTTCCCATTACGCCAATCTGGACATGACGGTTGCTGCCTTGATCAGTAGCTGCGTGCTCTTGGGTGGTCATGCTGCCTTGCAGATGGAGCAAGGGCGCTCCTATCGTTGGGCCTTGATGGGGCTGTATGCCACCGCAGGCCTGGCTTTTCTGGCAAAAGGCTTGATCGGGATTTTGATCCCCGGCGGTGTCTTGGTGTTCTGGCTGCTGGGTCGAGGCCAGTGGCGTACGTTGTTGCGTCTGTTTTCTGTGACAGGCCTGGGAGTCTTGCTGCTGGTTGCCACGCCCTGGATGTGGGCCATGCAGGCGCGCTACCCCGGATTTTTTGACTATTACATCGTCTATCAACACTTCCAGCGCTTTCTGGAAACCGGCTTTAACAACCCTCAGCCTTTCTGGTTCTACTTTGCCCTGATGCCTGTTGCCACCTTGGGTTGGACGCCATTCTTGTTCAAGCGCTTTCGTGGTTCTGCTAATGCTTCCGACGGTTTGGGAGCAGTACGAGGCTTGATGCTGTCGGCATTGCTGACTGTGCTGGTTTTCTTTTCCGTTCCTACGTCCAAGCTGGTGGGCTATGTCCTGCCTGCGATTGGCCCTTGGGCTTTTTTTCTGGCGGATGTGGTGGTTCGCCGCAGTCAGCGGGATGGGGAAGCAAAGGTAGAGCGCTTTGCGGTCTGGAGCCTGGGTGTTTGTGTTGCGATTTGTGCGTTTGCCGTGGTGACGATGATGTTGCGCCCACAGGTTAACAGTCAGGCCTTGGGCCGTGTACTGGCCAGTGAATACCAAAAGGGTGACCGTGTCGTCTTTCTGAATAATTACCGTTATGACCTGGGCTTCTATGTTCCGGGCCTGCAGAACATCAGCGTGATGGGACGCTGGGATGATCCGGAAATCATGCGCACCGATAGTTGGCGCAAGGAGCTGCTGGAGGCAGCTCGCTTTGAGCCGCAACGTGGGGCGCTGACCTTGATAGATCGGGCAACCCTTCGTCAGCAGCTATGTCGGGACAGCAAGGCGGTCGTCTGGCTGATCGGCTCGCCAGATGCCGTGCGCCAAAGCCAGGTGCTCAACCATGCCCAGCGCCTGTACGAAGACCAGCGTATCGCCTTGTGGCGCTTTGATCACGACGAGTACGAGCTTATGTGCGGCGGAACGCCCAAAGCCGCCCAGCCAGAAACGTCAGTACAGCCAAACCGATAAGAATCAGGCCCAGCAGCAAGTCGTAGCGCAGACCGGAATGATTCAGTAAAAACGCATAGCTGGCTTCGTTGACGGCGAAGCCAGCGGAAGACACCAGAAAAAAACGTGTCAGAGCTGGCAGAAAGCGGGCATTCTGGGAGCGGAATGTCAGCCAGTAGTGGCCACCAAAGGACACCAGGAACGCAATCAGCCAGCCAAAAAGATTGGCCAGCAGCGGAGACAGGCTCAGCGTTTGCACCAGGGCGATTACAATGCCCCAGTGCGTGAAGGCGGCCAAAGTGCCGACCAGTATGAACAGAATGATTTGACGAGACATAAAGCGGAGCGAGCAGTGGCCAAGGACAGGCAGATCAGTATATGCGCGGATGATTTTGGCATGGCCCCCGCCGTGGACGAGGCCATACTGAAATTGGCCCAGGCCCGACGCCTGACAGGAACATCCTGCCTGGTCGATGGGGACAGCTTTGTGCAAAATGCACCAGCACTGCGCCAGAGCACGCTGCAAAAAGGTTTGCACCTGAATTTTACCGAGTTTGCTTCCCAAGCGGGCGTGTATGCCATGCCGCTCAAGCAGGTGATTATCCGCAGCCTGCTGCATCGTCTGGATGATCAGAAGGTCAAGGATAGCGTGGCTCGCCAGCTGGATCGTTTTGAAGAGGTGATGGGGCAGGGCCCGGACTATATCGACGGGCATCAGCACGTGCATCAGCTACCCATGATTCGCGAGGCCTTGCTGGCAGAAATGGAGCGTCGTTACGCGGCTTCCATGCCTTGGCTGCGTTATACCGGTGCCCAGCGTCTGGCTACGGGTTTTGCGTTTAAAGACCGATTCAAGGCGCAGATTATTGCCGGGCTGGGTTCCAGAGATTTGTTGCGTCTGGCCAGAGCCAAAGGTGCCACCTTGAATAGCAGCTTTACCGGTGTATACGACTTTCAGGGTGGCAAGGAGCGCTACAGTGCCCTGGTCAAAGCCTGGCTGGCGGTGATGCAGCACGGGGACAGCATGATGTGCCATCCCTCCTTGAGCAGCGTGCAGGACGATCCTGTGGGCTTGCAACGTCAGGCAGAGTACGAGGTGCTGGCTGGCGATGAGATGCAGCAATGGCTGGATCAATACAGCCTGCGCATTGCCTGAGAAGGAAGCTCAGGGCGTCTGGGCTGGCTGGCTTTGGCTGCCGTCACCCAGACTGCGCTGCATGATGACCACGTCAATCCACTGCTGGAATTTATAGCCTACCGCTGGCTGAGTACCTACATGGGCAAAGCCCAGCGAACGGTGCAGAGCAATCGAGCCCCGGCTGTCATGGCCGGAGATGATGGCCACCATTTGCCGCCACGGGCCTTTCTCGCATTCCAGCAGCAATTGTTCCAGCAAGGCTTTGCCCAGACCTTTGCCAATCTGACCTTGAGCCAGATAGATGGAATCTTCTACCGTGAAGCGGTAGGCCGGGCGGGAGCGGTACGTGCCTGCATAGGCATAGCCCACGATCTGCCCGTCCAGTTCCGCGACCAGCCAGGGCAAGTTTTGCTCGCGCACTTGTATATAGCGGGCACCCATTTCCTGTTCGTCGGGCGGGCTTTGTTCAAAGGTCGCCGTGCTGTGCAGCACGTGATAGGCATAGATATTTTGCACTGCTGCCATATCGTCCAAGGTCGCGTGACGTATCAGCAAGGCGCTGGCGTGATTGCCTTGTGGCAGGGACGCAGAGAAAGGGGCTTGCGTACTCTCGGGGGGGAACATACTATTTTTCCTTTGAACTGATTTAGTTTATCCCGATTTCAGGAGTTTCTATGTCCTTCCCGCACCAGTTTTTGACCGAGCAATTGGCCGTCGCCCCTCAATTATCGGGAGAGGACATGCAAGCCGTGGCCGATGCCGGTTTTAAAAGTGTCATCATCAACCGTCCCGATATGGAAGGCGGTCCCGACCAGCCCTTGTCGGCAGACGTGATGAAGGCCGCCCAGGCGGCAGGTTTGCAGGTGGAGTATCAGCCAGTAGTGGGTAGCGCTATTACTTCTGCTGATGTTGCCCGTTTTGGTCAATTGCTTGAAGCCTTGCCTGGCCCGACTTTGGCCTACTGCCGCACGGGTACTCGCTGTGCCGTATTGTTCCGCGCATTGAACGAATCCTGACCTGGCTCAAGGTTCAGGTCTGTACTAGCTTGTCCTGTGCCGGTATGCAGCGGTAAGCTATCTGTCTCCATTCAAAGGGGTTATGCCATGTTCAAGAAAATTCTGATTCCAACTGACGGTTCCGAGCTCTCCTCCCAAGCAGCCAACAAAGGCGTGACCTTTGCCCGCCAAATTGGTGCCGAGGTTCTGGCTTTGCACGTGACGCAGCCATTTGCTGCCACCGTTGGTTTTGATGGTATGGCTGCTGCCTACGCCATCACCGACGAGGACTACGACAAGACCGCCAAAGAACAGTCGCAGAAATACCTGCAACAAATTCTGGACCGTGCCGAGACCGCTGGCGTCAAGGCTACCGGCAAATCCGTATCGAACTTCAACGTGGCCGACGGTGTGGTTCAGGTTGCCGAGCAGGAAGGCTGCGATCTGATCTTTATCGGCAGTCACGGCCGCAGTGGTCTGTCCCGCCTGTTGTTGGGTAGCGTGACCATCAAGGTGCTGAATATGGCCAAGAACACCGTGCTGGTGTACCGCGTCAAAGAAAGCGATTAATCGTTTTTCAGCCCAAAGAAAAAGCCCGCCTAGGCGGGCTTTTCTGTGTCTGCGGCAAGTCTTATTGGCTGCGTGGCTCCAGTTGCTGTTTATGGGTCACGACTGCCTGCAAAACAATAGGCAGCAGCTCGCCATCCTCGCTTTTACCGCTGGGATTTTGTTCCACAAAATCCAGCAGGGAGCGGCGCATGCGCGGGTCCCAGAATTTCTGGATATGTTCCGCAATCTCGCGCAGTCCTTGTTCCCGATTGCTCAGGATTTCAAAGAACTGACCGATCTGGTTGGCCATGGGAATCAAAGGAACAATGTTCATGGTGATGTGGCCGAGCGTGACTCGGCAGAATTCAGATAGTGGGGATGGCTGTACAGCGTGAAGCTGCGGTCACGGGCGAAGGCGGCCAGCATGACACCCAGTTCATCGGCAATCTGCACGGCATAGGCGGTGGGGGCGGAGACGGCCACCACAAAGTTGATGCCCATGGCAGCGGCCTTCTGGACCATCTCGAAGCTGGCACGGCTGGAGATCAGCACCATGCCAGAGCGGGGATCAATATCGTTGCGCAGCATGTGGCCCAGCAGCTTGTCCAGCGCGTTGTGGCGACCTACATCCTCACGCACGGCCAGAATATCACCTTGCAGATTGCACCAGGCAGCCGCATGGGTAGCGCCCGTCAGACGATGCAAGGGCTGGCTGGAGCGCAAGGCATCTAGGGCCTGGAAGATAGCAGCAGCATCGGGGCAGTGCTCGGGAGCGTCCAGGCGGGGTAGCTGTCGGCGCACCTCGTCCAGACTTTCCAGACCACACAGGCCACAGCCTGTACGGCCAGCCAGCTGACGGCGACGCGCCTTGAGCTGATGCTGGCAAGCACTGGCAATCTCGATTTGCAGCAGGCTGTCGCGCTCGCCTTCCAGCACATCCACGCCGCGTATATCGTCAGCGGTACGGATGATGCCCTCGGTCATGGAAAATCCGTAAGCCAGATCCTCCAGATCGCTGGGGCTGCATAACAAGGCACTATGGCTGATGCCATTGAACTCCAGAGCCACGGCCTGTTCGCGCGCCAGCACATCCTGATCCTCTTGGGGCAGGGTGTCAGCTTGTGCTTCTGCTGGGGTACGCGCCTGCCGCCATACGGTGGCAGGGGCGCTGGCATCACGAAAATCTGCCTGGCTCACGTGGGCAACTCCTTAGGGCCTGTTGGGACGCATCATACTTTCGCGACGGCCTCGGCATGCTCATGCGAATGGCTGTGATCCGCCTGGGCCAAATCCTCGGCCGGGACGGTCTCGCCTTGCAGGAGGCGCTGCTGAATATCGTGGAAACGGTTCCAGCGATTTTGCCAGGCCGACTCGGAGGTCACGCGCTGAATTTGCACGGCCGTCACCTTGTACTCGGGGCAGTTGGTTGCCCAGTCCGAGTTGTTGGTGGTGACCACGTTGGCGCCCGACTCGGGAAAGTGGAAAGTAGTATAGACCACCCCTGGCTGCACTCGTTCGGTCACCGTCGCGCGCAGGGCGGTCTCGCCCGCACGGCTCTTGACCGAGACTTTGTCGCCACTGCGAATGCCACGATCTTCGGCATCCACCGGGTGAATTTCCAGCAAGTCCTCTGCATGCCAGGCCACGTTGTCGGTACGGCGGGTTTGTGCGCCCACGTTGTATTGCGACAGGATACGGCCGGTGGTCAGCAGCAAGGGGAACTTGCGGCTGCTGCGCTCTTCGGTGGGCACGTACTGAGTCAGCATGAAGCGGCCCTTGCCACGCACGAACTCGTCGATGTGCATGGTGGGGGTGCCTTCAGGCGCCTGTTCGTTGCAAGGCCATTGCACGCTGCCACCCAGTTCCTGGATGCGATCGTAAGACACGCCGGCAAAGGTCGGGGTCAGACGGGCGATCTCGTCCATGATCTGGCCGGGATGCTCGTAATTCATGGGGTAGCCCAAAGCACGGGCCAGAGCGCAGGTGACTTCCCAGTCGGCCATGCCCGCCTTGGGCTCCATCACTTTGCGTACGCGCGAAATGCGGCGCTCGGCGTTGGTGAAGGTGCCGTCTTTTTCCAGGAAGGATGAACCGGGCAGGAACACGTGGGCGTACTTGGCGGTTTCGTTCAGGAACAGATCCTGCACCACCACACACTCCATGGCGGCCATGGCGGCGGCCACGTGCTGGGTGTTCGGGTCGGACTGAACAATGTCTTCGCCCTGGCAGTACAGCCCCTTGAAGCTGCCACTCAAGGCGGCGTCAAACATATTGGGAATGCGCAGACCGGGTTCAGATTGCAGAGATACGCCCCAGGCCTCTTCAAACTGCTGGCGTACGCTGGTGTCGGAGACGTGACGGTAGCCGGGGAACTCGTGCGGGAAGGAGCCCATATCGCAGGAGCCTTGCACGTTGTTCTGACCACGCAGCGGGTTCACACCCACACCTTCGCGGCCTACGTTGCCGGTGGCCATGGCCAGGTTGGCAATGGCCATCACGGTGGTGGAGCCCTGGCTGTGTTCTGTCACACCCAGGCCGTAGTAAATCGAACCGTTGCCGCCGGTGGCGTACAGACGGGCTGCGCCACGGATGTCGTCGGCGGACACACCGCAGATCTCGGCCATGGCTTCCGGCGAGTTCTGGGGCTGGCTGACAAAGCTGCGCCATTCATTGAAGGCCGCGGTATCGCAGCGTTCGGCCACATAGGCCTCGTTCACCAGATTTTCGGTGACGATCACGTGGGCCATGGCGGTCAGCATGGCGGTGTTGGTGCCTGGACGCAGGGGCAGGTGATAGTCGGCCTGGATGTGCGGCGAGCTGACCAGTTCAGTCTGACGCGGGTCGATCACGATCAGGCGGGCACCTTGGCGCAGGCGACGTTTCAGGCGCGACGCAAATACGGGGTGAGCGGCGCTGGGGTTGGCACCCATCACGATCACCACGTCGGTGTGCATCACCGAGTCAAAGGTTTGCGTACCGGCGGACTCACCCAGGGTCATCTTCAGGCCGTAGCCGGTCGGGGAGTGACACACGCGGGCGCAGGTGTCTACGTTATTGGTACCAAAGGCGGCACGAACCAGCTTTTGCACCAGATAGGTTTCTTCGTTGGTGCAACGCGAGGAGGTGATACCGCCCACCGCGTCACGACCGTGCTGATCCTGAATGCGACGGAACTCGGAGGCGGCGTAATTGATGGCCTCGTCCCACGACACTTCCTGCCAGGGGTCCGTAATGCTCTTGCGTATCATGGGGCTCAGGATACGGTCCTGGTGCGTGGCGTAACCCCAGGCGAAACGACCTTTCACGCAGGCGTGGCCACGGTTGGCCTTGCCGTCTTTCCAGGGTGTCATGCGAATGACTTTGTCGCCCTTCATCTCGGCCTTGAAGCCGCAACCGACACCGCAATAGGCGCAGGTGGTGATGACGGCGTGCTCGGGCTGACCCAGGTCGATAACCGACTTTTCCATCAAGGAAGAAGTCGGGCAGGCCTGGACACAAGCACCGCAGGAGACGCAATCGCTGCCCAGAAAACCATCGTTCTGGCCGGCAGTGACGCGCGATTCAAAACCACGCTTGTCGATGGTCAATGCAAAGGTGCCCTGAACTTCCTCACAGGCGCGCACGCAGCGATTGCAGACAATGCATTTGCTGGAGTCGTAGGCAAAGTAAGGGTTGGAATTATCGGTAGTATCGTCCAGGTGGTTGGCACCATCAAAGCCGTAGCGCACGCTGCGCAGGCCCACCACACCGGCCATGTCTTGCAGTTCGCAATTGCCGTTGGCAGGACAGGTCAGGCAGTCCAGCGGGTGGTCGGAGATGTACAGCTCCATCACGTTGCGGCGCAGCTTGTGCAGGGTGTCGTTTTCGGTTTGGACGACCATGCCTTCTTCCACCAGGGTGGTGCAGGAAGCAGGGTGGCCGCGACGGCCTTCAATGTCCACCAGGCACAGACGGCAGGAGCCAAAGGCCTCCAGCGAATCGGTGGCGCACAGCTTGGGAATATTGATGCCGGCCAAGGCGGCTGCGTGCATCACGGAAGTGCCGACGGGCACTTCAATCAATTTGCCATCGATGGTCAGGTTGACCATCTCGGTCTGGGTCGAGGCTGGGGTGCCCAGGTCACGTTCGCGTACGGCGACTGTTTCTTTCATGGTGATCTCCGTCTTAGACCTTGGCCAGGTCCTGCTCGGTTTGCGGGGCCAGTCCAAAATCCTGGGGGAAGTGTTCCAGCGCGGACAGGACGGGATAAGGGGTCATGCCGCCCAAGGCGCACAAGGACCCGGAGAACATGGTGTCGCACAGGTCGCGCAGCAGCTCGACATGGTTGTCCATGTCTTCGCGGCGACGGATCTTCTGGATGGTCTCCACACCACGCGTAGAGCCGATGCGACAGGGTGTGCATTTGCCACAGGATTCGATGGCACAGAATTCCATGGCGTACTGCGCCATGTGGGCCATGTCCACCGTATCGTCAAAAGCCACCAGGCCACCGTGGCCGACCATGGCATTGATCTTCATGTAGGCTTCGTAGTCCAGCGGGACATCCCACTGGTGTTCGGGCAGATAGGCTCCCAAGGGGCCACCGACTTGCACTGCACGCAAGGGACGACCGCTGGCACTGCCACCACCGTAGTCGTACAGCAATTCGCGCAGGGTGACGCCAAAGGCTTTTTCCACCAGGCCACCGTTTTGCAGATTGCCGGTCAATTGGAATGCCAGCGTGCCACGCGAGCGGCCCATGCCGTAGTTCTGGTAGTAAGCACCGCCCTTGGCCAGAATAACTGGCACGGAAGCCAGGGACACTACGTTATTGATGACCGTAGGCTGACCAAACAAACCTTTGATGGCGGGCAGAGGCGGTTTCACACGCACCACGCCGCGCTTGCCTTCCAGACTGTCGAGCAGGGCGGTTTCTTCACCACAGATGTAGGCGCCGGCTGCCTTGCGTACTTCCAGATCGAACTCGCAGCCGCTGCCTTGAATGTTCTTGCCCAACCAGCCTGCTGCGCGCGCCGCCACAATGGCTTCGTTCAGCGCCTGCACGGCCAGCGGGTATTCGGAACGCACGTAGATGTAGCCATAGGTCGCACCGACGGCCAGACCGGCAATTGCCATGCCTTCAACCAGGCACAGCGGATCACCTTCCATCAACATGCGATCCGAAAATGTGCCCGAGTCGCCTTCGTCGGCATTACAGACAATGTACTTCTGCTGTGCCGGGGTGTTCAGTACCGTGTTCCACTTGATGCCGGTCGGGAAAGCGGCACCGCCACGACCACGCAGGCCGGAGTCGGTCACTTCTTTCACAATGGCGGCCGGTTCCATGCTCAGCGCCTTGCGCAAACCTTCGAAGCCACCACAGGATTGGTAATCGGCCACGCTGACCGGATCAATAATCCCCACACGGGCAAAAGTCAGGCGTTCCTGATTCTTCAGGTAAGGGATGGCGTCCGTCAGGCCGTGGCACAACTTATGTGCACCGCCTTGCAGGAAACCAGCGTCGAACAGACCGGGCAGATCTTCAGTCTGGACAGGGCCGTAAGCGACGCGGCCTTCAGCCGTTTGCACTTCCACCATGGGCTCCAGCCATAGCAAACCGCGCGAGCCATTGCGCACAATCTGCACATCCAGACCGCGCTCCTGAGCCTGGGCCGCCAGTTGCTGGGCAATCTCATGGGCGCCCATGGCGACCGCTGCGGTGTCGCGCGGAACGTAAACGGTAATGGTGCTCATGACTGGGCCTCCTGGCTGCTTAGCAGGGCATCCAGTTTTTCGGGGGTGACGCGTGCATGGGGTACGCCATCGAGCATGACGGCGGGGGACTGAGCACAGAGGCCCAGACAGTAGACAGGCTCCAGCGTGTACTGGCCGTCGTCGCTGTTTTCATGGAAGTCGCAGTTCAGGCGGCGACGGGCATGAGCGCTCAGCTCCAGTCCGCCCCGCGCCTGACAGGCTTCAGCCCGGCAGATTTCCAGGGTATGAGTCGCGTGGGGCTGGGTGCGGAAATGGGCGTAAAAAGAGATAACGCCATGGATTTCCGCACGGGACAGAGCCAGCTGTTCGGCCAGCACCGGCACCACGGACTCGGGAATACAGGCAATCCGGTCCTGAATCGCGTGCAAAATAGGCAACAGGTTACCTTTCTGGCCGGCGTGCTCCTGCACGGCCTGCAAGGCGACCTCTTCAGGAGTCAGACCGGACAGGTCCTGCTCCTGGTGATGAGGGGTTGTTTGCATGTCCTGTGTGCGCGGTGCCCGAATAGGGTGCCTGCGCCTCCATATTTTTTATGCACAGCCGTGCATATTATTTGACAGTGTTTTCCCTTGTAATCTAACCACTTAAGTCCATAACTTCAATAAGCAATATTTCGCATATATAATGTTTGGTACATGCAGCACAAAACATAAATACGAAAACACACTGGTCTTAAAAACACATGACCAAACAGAAATTCAAAGCCCGGCTGCGCTCTGAATGGATTCTGGAAAATGCAGACGGCGTGGACCTTCCCATGGGGGATGTGTTGCGTTTGTTGGGTGCCATCGAGCGACTGGGGCACTTGGCGGGAGCCAGCAAGGAATGCCAGTTTTCCTACAGACATGCCTGGGGCTTGTTGCGTAATGCCGAAAAACAGTTTGATGCGGCCTTGCTGGAAACCTCCCGGCGCAAAGGTACCAAGCTGACCGAGTTCGCCCAGCGTTTGCTGTGGGCGAATCGGCGACTGGATGCGCGTCTGACGCCAACCCTGGAGAGCATGGCTTCCGAGCTGGAAGAGGAGCTGGGCCGCTTGTATGCGCAGCCTCTGGACCGTTTGCGCTTTCAGGCCAGTCACGGATTTGCGATTGAAGGCCTGATGCGTTTTGCCAATGAGCACGATGGTCTGCCGCTGGAGCTGCGCTACCGCACAGCCATTGAAGCGCTGGCTTCGCTGGAGCGCGGGGATTGCGATCTGGCCGGTTTTCAGGTTCCGGTGGGTGAGTTCGAGGTGGCTGCCATGCGCCGTTATGGGCAGTGGCTGTCTCCGGCGCGTCACAGGCTGATTTTCCTTTCCACTCGCCGGACCGGCTTGTTTGTGGAGAAGGGCAATCCCAAGAACATCACCGGCATGGCCGACTTGTTGCGGCCCGATGTGCGCTTTGTGAACCGTCAGATGGGGTCCAGTACCCGCTTTCTGGCGACCTTGCTGCTGGGGCAGTTAGGGGTAAACACGAATGCGGTGCTGGGCTTTGAAACAACAGAATTGACACATATGGCGGTGGCGGCTCACGTTGCCAGTGGCATGGCCGATACCGGCCTGGGTGTGGAAACAGCGGCCAGCCGATGCGGGCTGGAGTTCATTCCCCTGGCCCAGGAGCGTTATTTCATTGCGGTCGAGCAAGAAGCGCTGGATAAGGCTCCTATGCAGGAACTGATGAACGTGATTGGCGGTTCCGCGTATAGTCAATTCATGGAAGATCTGGTGGGTTACGACCCACGGGGTTTGGGACAGATCATGACGCTGGAACAGGCATTCGGGCAGGCTGCCGACATGCTCTGGCGTTAGACCCCATTGCATGACGAAAACACACACCATGAGACGGGGACGAACCCTGTCCTTGAAAAAGAGAACACCATGAGCGATGAGCATGGGCCAAAACGTGAACCGGTGTCCGTAGACCAGGTTCAGTACAGGCCATATCAAGAAGCAGCTCCCCCAGGTTCCGAGGCCCGGCCCTTGGAGCCGAGTGACCCGCAGCCTGCTGGAGCGGGAGTTATGCCGTCCGGCGTCGAGCAGGGGGCGCAAGCGGGTGCTGCAGAGCCTGCACGCCGCCCGACCGTGCGGATTGCCGCTGTGTCAGGGCAACCTTTGGACAAGCGTCACCGCCCATTTCGTGACCTGCGCATTTCCCTGACTGACAAGTGCAATTTCCGCTGTACCTACTGTATGCCGCGGGAAGTCTTTGGCACGGACTACGAGTTCCTGCCTCATTCTTCCCTGCTCAGTTTTGAAGAGATTGAGCGCGTAGCACGGCAGGCCGTTGCTCTGGGCGTGCGCAAGCTGCGCCTGACGGGTGGCGAACCGCTATTGCGTCGAAATATTGAAGTGCTGATTGCCATGTTGGCCAAGCTGCGTACACCGGAAGGGGATGCGGTGGAGCTGACTTTGACCACCAATGGCACCTTGCTGGGTCGCAAGGCTCAGGCCTTGAAAGACGCGGGGCTGAATCGTGTCACCGTCAGCTTGGACGCCTTGGACGATGCCCGTTTTACTCAATTGAGTGATAGCGGCGTGTCGGTCTCCACCGTACTGGATGGCATTGCCAAGGCACAGGCCGTGGGTTTGAGCCCGGTAAAGGTCAATATGGTGGTGCGCAAAGGGTTGAACGATGATCAGATCTTGCCCATGGTGGAGCACTTCAAAGGCTCGGGCCAGATTCTGCGTTTTATTGAATATATGGACGTGGGCACCAGCAATGGCTGGAATCTGCAAGAAGTGCTCAGCGGTGCGGAGATTGTGGAACGTATCCAGTCCCGTTTCGAGTTGGAGCCAGTGGCCGCCCAATACCGTGGCGAAGTCGCCAGCCGCTGGCGCTTCAAGGATGGGACGGGCGAAGTTGGCGTGATCACCAGCGTCACTCAACCCTTCTGTGGAGACTGTTCGCGCATGCGTCTTTCGCCCGAAGGACGCCTGTTTCTGTGCCTGTTTGCTTCCCAGGGTTATGATGTGCGGGCGCAATTGCGCTCGGGTGCGTCCGACGAACAGTTAGCCGCCTATATGCACGGCGTCTGGACGGGACGGCAGGACCGATATTCCGAGATTCGGGGTGAGCAAACCACGAGTCGTGACCGTATCGAAATGAGTTATATCGGCGGATGATAAGCACACAGGACATCAGCGGTATTGTGCTGGCGGGCGGACGAGCCCGCCGTTTTGATTTGTCGGGCCAGATCGATAAAGGCTTGCTGCTCTTGCAGGGTCAGCCTTTGGTGCAGCATCTGGTACGTCGCCTGCGTCCGCAGGTGGGGACTATCCTGATCAGTGCCAATCGCAATCCCGAGCAGTATGTCCATTGGGGGCGTGTGGTCCCTGATGCCTTGGAGCTGGAGGGCTATCTGGGTCCGCTGGCCGGTTTGGCCAGTGTGCTGGATCAGATCAGTACGCCGTGGGCCTTGTCCTGCCCGGTGGATTTGCCTTTTGTGCCAGTGGATCTGGGCAAGCGTTTGATCAAGGCCGTTGAGGAGCAGGGCGCTGTGGCTGCCTACGCGCAGGCAGAGCGTAGCCACCCTTTATGCCTGTTACTGCGCACCGATCAGGCTGCGGGCCTGAAAGACTATCTGCTTAGCGGCGAGCGCCGTGTCATGAGCTGGCTGGAGAGCATAGGTGCGGTGGAAGTGGATTTCCGCGATGCGCCTGAACATGCTTTTTTCAATATCAACACGCCGCAGGATCTGGATCAGGCGCAAAGCTGGTAAGTCTGTTGCAGTGGCTTTGCTGCGCAAGTATTGATGAGCAGAGGAAAGCAGAGGCGGGGTTGGTTGTTCGTGCATGAGCGTTCCGTTATGCGGCCCTCCTGAGCAGTCGGCTGTCTTTTCGTGAAGTAACTTTAAATAGCTCCAAACCAAAACAAACAACACAAAAAAAACCGCCCTGATCAGGGCGGTTTTTGTATGGCTAGTCCAAAGCGTGAATAAGCGTCCGAGCTTATGCCTGCCACTGGCTGTATTCGTACAGACGCACCACATCGCCGGGGGCGATATGAGAGTCAGCAGGGATACGTGCCAGCGCTTGTGCCCAAGGTAAGGAGCTGATGACGCCCGAACCCTGATTGTCGAAGGGGCGCACCAACAGGCGGCCTTGCTCGTCGTTGTCTACTTGTACTCGGATGAATTCTTCGCGGTCACCTTCAAAGTGGCGTTCACCTTGCAGCACGCCGTAACGTGTGGTCGGCAGCACGTGCTGCCGACCTTGCAGACGACGAATCAGCGGCGAAACCATCAAGGAAAACACGGCGTAAGAAGATACCGGATTGCCGGGCAGGCAGACCAGAGGCTTGTCGGCAATGTAGGCTAGCGCCAGCGGTTTTCCCGGCTTCATGCGCACTTTCCATAGATCCAGCTGGCCGCCTATGCCTTCGATGGCAGGCTTCACAAAGTCTTTTTCCCCGACCGAGACACCGCCTACGGTCAGTACCAGGTCGCAGCGTTGCAGCAGCTCTTTCAGAGCGTCCTGAATGGCTTCCAGCGTGTCTTTGGCATGCACTGCATGCACAGTTTCAACACCCAGCGCCTGCAGTTGCGCACGCAGCATGGGGGCGTTGGAGTTGTAGATCTGGCCGGCTTTCAAAGGCTGGCCAGCAGGAGTCAGCTCGTCGCCTGTGGTCAGAATGCCGACGGTCAGCAGCGGGTACACCTGTAGCTGAGCATGGCCTTGCGCGGCCAGCTGAGCAATATGGGCTGCGGTCAGTTTGGTGCCTGTTGTGATCAGCACTTCACCAACGCGCATGTCCTCGCCCCGGCGGCGGATGTTCACGCCAGCCACGGGCATTTCCAGAATGCGCACACCTTGTTCGTCCTCCTGGCAGTTTTCCTGAATCACCACCGTGTCCGCACCGGGTGGCAGCATGCTGCCGGTAAAGATGCGAATCGCCATGTTCTCTTTCAGTGTTTCAGGAATGTCGCCGGCATAGCAGCGCTGCTGAATGGGCAGGACCTTGCCGTCGGCAATATCCGCCAGGCGCAGGGCATAGCCATCCATGGCGCTATTGTCGGCGGGCGGCATGTCCAGCTGGGCTTGAATATCCTGGGCCAGAATGCGTCCCAAGGCTTGCGACAGATCGCAGGTTTCGGTTTGGGTGGGAACTTGCCCTGCCTGGGCCAGCCTTTGCTGTGCTACGTCAAATTCGATCATAGGATGGATAAATTCGATAAAACAATTCGTGGCTCGGTGCGTCAGAGCACGGTGGAAAGGAGGTCGTTCGGGAGCTGTCGCTGTCATACCGTTGCAGGTATCAGGGCTTGGCTGGCTCCAGATATTCAGAGGCAAAATTGCAAGGGCGATGGTGGCTGTCCAACTGCTCTTTCAAGATTTTTTCCCAAGCCAGCTTGCACGCACCGCCCGAGCCGGGAATGCAGAACAGCAAGGTTCGGTTGGCTGTTCCCGCCAGAGCATCGGATTGCAGGGCAGAGGAACCAATATCCTGATAGGACAAGTAGCGGAACTGCTCGCCAAAGCCGGTAATGACCTGATCCAGCAAAGGCGTAACCGCTGCAATCGTGGATTTTTTATGACTGAAACCCGTACCGCCATTGCAAATAATGACATTGATTTCCGGGTCCAGAATCCATTGGCTGAGCAGGGCGCGGATGGCGTAGATATTGTCCCTGCTGATGGCGCGCTGCACGCAGTAATGGCCGCTGTCAGTCAGGCTGGCCGCCAGATAATCGCCGGAGGTGTCATCATCCGGGCCACGGCGGTCCGAAATGGTCAGCACAGCAGCGTTCAGGCGAACAGCGGGTAAATCGGTCTTGGCTTTAGACATGCTTGTCGGTGTCCGCAGAGGTATTCCAGGAGTCCGTTTTCTGGGCGTCGCTGTCGCGCTGCTGTACCCAGAAACGCTTGCCGTCAGCCAGGGTTTCGCGCTTCCAGAAAGGGGCGCGGGTTTTCAGCACGTCCATGATGAATTCGCAGGCGCGAAAAGCGTCGCCACGGTGGGCGCTGGTGACGCCGACATAAACGATTTGTTCGGTCAGGTGCAGTTCGCCCACGCGGTGCACGACCAGCGTATCCAGTATGGGCCAGCGTTGACGGGCCTGATCGCAAACCGCTTCAATTTCGCGCTCGCACATGCCGGGGTAGTGTTCCAGGAACAGGGATTCGGTGGCGGTGCCATCGGCCTGATCGCGCACATAACCGGTAAATGTCACCATGGCACCGGCCTTGCCGCCAGCCGTGGCGCGCAGCTCGGCATTCAGGGCGGCAACATCAAAATCTTCAGTCTGGATACGAATCATCTCAACCTCCGGTGACGGGCTCGAACACGGCCACTTCATCGCCGGGGCGGACAGGGTCGGTAGGCTTGGCGTGAAACTGGTTGACGGCCACATGCAGGCGGCCGGCCATATCGCTTAAATTCGGGTGGCGTTGCAGCAGGGCCTCGGTCCATTGCTGGACAGTGCCTTCCTGGGGCCATTCCCAGTTTTCCTGGCGCTGGCCTGTGCGTTCGGCCACTTGGGCGAAGTACAGGACGCGCAATGTCAAAGGGCTTGTCATGCTATCTCCGTGAAAGGGCTTAGAGCTGGGCAGTCCAGGTCCCGCTTTTGCCGCCGGTTTTCTCCAGCAAACGGGTCTGTTCGATCACAATGCCTTTGTCGGCCGCTTTGCACATATCGTAAATGGTCAGGGCGGCAATGGAGCAGGCCGTCATGGCTTCCATCTCTACGCCGGTGGTGTAGCGGGTGCGGCAGGTGGCCAGCACGGCAATGGTGCCTGCTGCGGCGTCGCTTTCAAAATCAATGCCGACAAAATCCAGGGGCAGGCTGTGGCACATGGGAATCAGTTCGGCACAGCGCTTGGCGGCCAGCACACCGGCCACGCGTGCGGTGTTCAGCACTTCGCCCTTGGCATTGTGCTGAGCCGACAGCAACTGGTAAGCAGCGGGACTCAAACGCACCACGGCGCGGGCCGTGGCCGAGCGGGAGGTGGCGGATTTGTGGCTGACATCGACCATCTGAACTTTTCCATCTTCATCCAGATGGGAAAGGTGCAAATCTGTGTTTTCGGTAGTGGTGCTCATGATCGCTCCGGGACCGGGCCTAGTGCGCGGTTCTAATTGTTTATGGTTGCATTATATACACCCGGCGCGGTGGCTCTGGCTAAGGCCCCGGCGGGTTGCGGTCTTCCCGCAAGCGGGCCGGGTCCAGCAGTCGGGCCAGTTCGATCAGGGTGCGAGCCTGCATTTTTTCCAGTGCCCGAGCGCGGTGCACTTCCACAGTGCGCATGGTGATGCTCAGGTCCTGGGCAATCTGCTTGTTCAGCCGTCCCTCCAGGGCCAGGGCCAGCACTTCGCGCTCGCGCTGCGACAGGGTGTCCAGCCGCTCCTCCAGTGCCTGCTCGTTGTCCCGTTCTTCCTGACTGGCTTCGTAGCTGCGCAGCACGTCCAGTACCCGGTCCACCAGATCGTTATCGTTAAAGGGCTTTTCGATGAAATCCGCCGCGCCTTGTTTCAGCGCGGTCACGGCCAGAGGGAGGTCGCCGTGGCCGGTCAGGAAAATAACGGGCAGACGGGATTGGCGCTCGCGCAATTGCTCGAACACTTCCAGGCCGGACAGTCCATCCATACGTATGTCGAGCAGGATGCAGCCCTGCGTTTCGGGGCTCAGGTCATTTAGAAAAGCCTCGCCGCTGTCCCAGAGTTCGGTGTTGACCTGACGGGTGGAGAACAGCCAGGCCAGGGCATCGCGGATGGCCGGGTCGTCGTCCACGATGTGGACCAAAGGAGCGCGCTTAGTCATGTTCGATCAAGGGTAGGGAAAACAGGAAAGTGGCACCGTGGGGAACCCCGTTTTCAAACCAGAGTTTGCCATGGTGCAACTCCACGATGGAGCGGCAAATATTCAAGCCAATACCCAGACCTTGGGCTTTGGTGGTGGTAAAGGCCTGGAACACTTCTGCCATGATCGTTGCTGCCACGCCGGGGCCCTGGTCGGCCACCATCACAAGCACGACACCATTGCTGGCCTGCATGGTCACTTCCAGTACCCGGCGTTCTGGCTCCAGGCCCGACATGGCTTCGGCGGCATTGCGCAGCAGGTTGAAAATCAGTTGTTCCAGCAGTACCTTGTCGCCCATTACGGGCAGGTTTTCGGGGTGGGAGGGCACAATCAATTGAATCTGGTGATGGCGCAGACCTGCCTTGGCCATGGCCAAGGCGCCTTGCAAGGCATCGGGCAAATTCAGAGGGCTAAGCTGTGGATCGCGCTTGCGCACAAAGTCGTGAATGCGGTGGATGATTTGCCCTGCGCGGCGGGTTTGTTCCGCCAGGCTTTCCAGACCGCGACGCAGTTGTTTCGGGTCCAGCGGTTCATTTCCCAGCAGGTTCAGGGAACCAGCCGCATAGCTGGCAATGGCCGAGAGCGGCTGGTTCAGCTCGTGGGCCAGTGTGGAGGCCATTTCACCCATGGTAATGAGCTTGGCCGTGTGGTGGAGCTGTTCGGATTGGGAACTGGCCAGGGCTTCGGCCTGCTTGCGCGAGCTGATATCGATGATGGAACTGATCCAGCCCACGTGCCGTTTTTGCGCGTCAATCAGCGGGGATTCAAAGACCTGCACATCAACACGTGAGCCGTCCGGGCGCTGGAACAGGGTGTCAAAAACTTGCACCGAGCGGGAGGATTTCAGTCGATCTCGACGCTCCAGTGTTTCATCCATCATCTCCGGCACCCACCAGGGCATGGGTGGGGCCAGACCAATAATTTCTTCGCTGCTGCGGCCCACCAGTTCGCAAAACGCCGGGTTCACATACAGCACCTTGCCGTCCAGATCGCGGGCGCGCATGCCAGTCACCATGGAGTTTTCGATTGCGCTGCGAAAGGCTTGCTCCTGCATCAGGGCCAGCTCGGCATCACGGCGTTTGCGAGCGTAGTGATGTTGCATGGCCAGGTTCACCACAGCCAGCAGGGCCAGGCCCGCAATCACGGTCAGTAGCAAGGTGAAGGTGGGGATGTTCTTTTGCGGGTAAGGCGTCATCAGTAAACGCACACCATGCAAGGGCGGGTCTACCGACATGGCGTAGCGCAACTGGCTTTCGCCCGGCTCGCCTTTGGAGCGTGTGGCCAGTGTCTGGTCGCTTTGGTCGATCAGGGAGACGTGATATTGCTCGGCAATCCACCAGGGCACGTTTTCCATCAGGATGGTGGCCAGGGAAAAGGTGGCGCGCAAGGTGCCGACAATATCGTTGTCTTCGTAGATCGGAACCACCAGGTCCAGCACGCTTTCCTGGTGTTCATTGGAGTAGTAGGCCGGTAGCCAGGTGGACGTGCGCGGCGTGCTGACGTGGGCTGCAATCCGCGTATCAGCACCGGGCGGGCGCACCAGCAAGGTGGTGCCAAAGCGATCCTGCACGGCCACTTTCAGCAGATCCGGGTGGATGGTCTTGAAGTGCTGTAATTGCGTCAGCGCGGTCTGGGTCGTGACGGGCTGGGACTGGACTTCAATTTCGCTGGCAATGCGGCTTAAATTGTTCTCGTGCGAGCGCAGCTGAAAGGACAGGGATTGCTCCACCCACAAGGCATTGCGTATCAGCTCGTTGGACTGCTCCTCATCCCGTTCCTTATTGACCGCCCAGGCAAACACGCCCATCAGCAGCACAATAATCAGGATGGCCAAAATAGGCACATAGGTGCTGATCGGGTAGGCCGCCAGAGTGCGCGAGGCCGCTTGGCGTATGAATCCGGACGGACGGGCAAGACGCATCATGACAAATGGTTTCGGATTTCCACAATAGATAATTCGGGACCGCTTTTTTAAGCTACACGCTTTCAAGCACATCAATCAATAAAACGTGTCGGCTCTTAACCGACCGGAGGCAAACATGAAAAAGACCCTTGTGGCCAGCTTGCTGGCGTCCGTATTCTTGTCCGCGCCTGTTCTGGCTAACCCCATGATCATCAAGTTCAGCCACGTTGTATCGCCAGATACACCCAAGGGCAAGGGCGCCGTGCGCTTTAAGGAACTGGCCGAAAAGTACACTGAGGGCAAGGTGGTTGTCGAGGTCTACCCGAACTCGCAACTGTACAAGGACAAGGAAGAACTGGAAGCCCTGCAACTGGGCGCCGTGCACATGCTGGCTCCGTCGCTGGCCAAGTTTGGCCCTCTGGGCGTACGCGAATTTGAAGTGTTCGACCTGCCTTTCATTTTTCAGAACCGTGAGGACCTGCGTAAGGTGACCGAAGGTCCTGTAGGCCGCATGTTGCTGGACAAGCTGGAGCCCAAGGGCATCAAGGGTCTGTCCTACTGGGATAACGGCTTCAAGGTCATGAGCGCCAACACGCCCCTGAAAAGCGTGGATGATTTCCTGGGTCTGAAGATGCGCATCCAGTCCTCCAAGGTTCTGGAAGCCCAGTTCAAGGCACTGGACGCTGTGCCTCAGGTGATGGCTTTCTCCGAGGTGTACCAGGCTCTGCAAACGGGTGTGGTCGACGGCACCGAGAACCCGCCATCGAACATGTACACCCAGAAAATGCACGAAGTGCAAAAGCACGCCACCGTGTCCAACCACGGTTACCTGGGTTATGCCGTGATCGTGAACAAGAAGTTCTGGGAAGGTCTGCCTGACGATATTCGCCAAGGCATGGAAAAAGCCATGGAAGAAGCCACGGTTTACGCCAACGACATTGCTGAGCAAGAGAACAACGATTCCATGAAGGCCATGGAAGAGTCCGGCAAGACCCAGTTCTACCAACTGAGCGATGCCGAGCGTCAGGAATGGGTCAAGCAGCTGCGTCCCGTGCACAAGGAAATGGCTTCGCGTATCGGCCAGGACGTGATCGACGCCTTCTACAAGGCTACCGAATAAAGCCTGCTTCATCTGATTGTCTTGTACAGGTCTGATTCAGACCTGTTCTTCTTTTCTTCCCGCTACATGCTTGTGTCTGCCCGGCCCCCGGGCGGGCAGACTGTAGTCTGGAGCTACCCATGTTTTTACGATTTCTGGACCGCTTTGAGGAAATGTTCATCTCATTTCTGATGGTGGCGGCCGTAGTGATTATTTTTGTAGCGGTCTGCCAGCGCTACTCGGTCAGCCTGCTGGCTGATCTGGTGTCCTGGTCGCGGGCTCAGGGTTATGAGTCCATTACCGCCATGGCCCGTTCTACCTACCGAAGCGTGGCCGGCGTCAACTTGCTCTGGGCACAGGAGCTGTGCATTTACCTGTTTGTCTGGATGGCCAAGTTCGGCGCCGCTTACGGCGTTCGTGTTGGTATCCACGTGGGTGTGGACGTGCTGGTAAACGCTGTGGGCCCACGCTGGCGTCATCTGCTGGTGGTGATTTCCCTGTTCGCCGGTGCCTTGTTCACAGCCATTGTTGCCTGGATTGGTGGCCGCTTTGTGTATGGCATTGCCCAGACTGCTCAGGTGTCGGCTGACCTGGAAGTGCCGGTATGGATTGTGTATCTGGCGGTGCCCGCGGGCTCCCTGCTGATGTGCTTCCGCTTCCTGCAAGCCTTGATGAACTTTATCCAGACGGGCCATTTGCCTCATCACGAGCCTGCGGCGGATCTGATCGCTGAAACAGAGCGCGGTGTGTCTGAATCCGAAGGAGCGCGCGCATGACCGCCCTGATTATTTTTGCCTTGCTGGCTATCCTGTTGCTGACAGGCATGCCGGTATCGATTGCCCTGGGTCTGACGGTGATGGGTTTCCTGTTCACCATGACCGAAGTTCCGATGGACAGTATTGCGCTCAAGCTGTTCACCGGGATCGAGAAGTTCGAGATCATGGCGATTCCGTTCTTCATCCTGGCCGGTAGCTTCCTCACGCATGGCGGGGTCGCACAACGCATGATTCGCTTTGCCGCTTCCATGGTCGGCCACTTGCCTGGCGGCATGGGTCTGGCTGCGGTGCTGGCTTGCGCCCTGTTTGCGTCTATCAGTGGTTCCTCGCCTGCCACGGTGGCGGCCATTGGTTCCATCATGATTCCGGCCATGGTCAAACAAGGCTACCCCGTGCAATTCGGGACTGGCATTGTGGCGACTTCCGGCGGTTTGGGCATCTTGTTGCCACCCTCGATTGTGATGGTGATGTACGCCGTGGCAACCAGCGGCATGATGGTTGAAGGCCCGGATGGGGTCAAAGTCGGTACGGCTTCTATTGGTCAGCTGTTTATTGCCGGTGTGGTTCCGGGTTTGATTCTGGCGTTTTTCCTGGGTGCTACGACCATGTTCCGCGCCTGGAAACTGGGTTACCCCCGTATGCCCCGCGCATCCTACAAGGAACGCTGGCGTGCCTTCATGGACTCCATCTGGGGCCTGATGCTGATCGTTATCGTGATGGGCGGGATTTACTCCGGTGTGTTCACGCCTACCGAAGCAGCAGCCATCAGTGCGGTTTACGCCTTTGTGATTGCGGTCTGGGTCTACAAGGATGTGAAGCTGCGCGAGGTCAAACGCATTGTGCTGGAATCGGCAGCCATGAGTGCCATGCTGCTGTACATCATCACCAACGCGGTCATGTTCGCCTTCATTCTGACGTCCGAGCAGATTCCACAGGCCATTGCGGAATGGATCGTGTCGCAAGGCATGGGCCTGATCGCCTTCCTGCTGTTCGTGAACGTCCTGTTGCTGGTGATCGGTATGGTGATGGAGCCCTCGGGACTGATTCTGATCATGGCTCCCATCCTGTTCCCTGTCGCCATGAAGCTGGGCATGGACCCGGTTCACTTTGGCATCATGCTGGTGGTGAACATGGAGATTGGGCTGGCGACACCACCAGTGGGTTTGAACCTGTATGTGGCGTCCAGCATATCGAAGTTGGGCCTGACCGAAGTTACCAAGTCCACATTGCCTTGGTTGCTGACTGGTTTGGCCTTCCTGTTGATGATTACCTTCGTACCTGAAATTACGCTTTGGCTGCCCCGCATGATGGGATGGCTGTAGTAGTCCTGATCGCTATCCGCGAGCAGGGCAAGGTGAGCCCATGATGTGGCAGTACGGCTTGATGCAAGCTGCGCAAGACGTGAATCACCTTGAAGGCCGGGCAAAAAGCCCGGCCTTTTTTGTGAGCGATCGCTTGGGATCTCGAAAAGTTTATCGCTGCACTGACTGGGTGCAGTGGGTTAACGGTTCAGCGTTCTGTACCTTGTTTACAAAAAGGCTCAAGACCAGCGATCAAGCTGTTCAAGCCGAAATCGAACGCGGCATCCATGCCTTCCTGTTCAACTTCCTGAAACAGGGACAGCAGGTCTGGGGGAGTGTCCGCTTGCGTTGCTGAAGTGCTGGGAGCATCCGTGTTTTGCTGCTCGGATTGCGCTGCTTGCTGTTCCAGTACCGACCCCACCACATAATGGCTGATCGTCCATAGCGCCCAAACGGCATTTTTCGCCTCAAAGCCTGCCTTGCACAAAAAGCCGATCTGGGCCTGTGCAATGTCCAATTGCAATTCAGTGGGCCGAGTCCCTGCGTGGATGCGGGCACCATCCCGGTAAGACAACAACGCCGCCCGGAAACCCTGAGCATTTTTCCTCAGGAAGATACGCCAGTCCTCGTTATCTTCCGGGAGGGCGTGGCTATGTTTATTGACTAGCATGGCATGGGCCAGGGCATCAAAGAGAGCGCGCTTATCCCGAAAGTGCCAGTACAGGGCGGGTTGCTGCACCTGAAGCCGTTCAGCCAGCTTGCGTGTGCTCAATCCGTCCATGCCCACTTCATTGAGCAGCTCCAGGGCTGTCTCGATGACGGTTTCTTTGCTGATCTTCTTCATGTGGGCTGGATCTCCGTGCTCGTAATTTATCAATGATAATCGACAGCGCATTAAGGTAAGGCTGCAAACGGCAGGGCTGCGCCTTGTTCTGCAGGGCAGTGGTGCTGTACTTGCTAATTTATCACTGATAAGTTAAAAACAAGGCTAACTTATCGGTGATAAATTAGATGCCTGATTCCAGTGCCCACCACAGTCTGTTGAACAATCGCTCTTGCTTGATTGCTCTGTTGATCCTTTGTCTGGATGCGGTAGGGATAGGTTTGATCATGCCGGTGCTGCCTTCCTTGTTGCGAGAAATGCTTCCAGTAGAGCAGGTGGCACGTCATTACGGCGTCTTGTTGTCTTTGTATGCGCTGATGCAAATTGTGTTTGCGCCTTTACTGGGGCGCTTGTCCGACAGGTATGGGCGGCGGCCTGTGCTGTTGGCCTCATTAGCTGGAGCAGCGCTGGATTACACCATCATGGCTTTGGCACCCGTTTTATGGGTGTTGTATATAGGGCGACTTGTCTCTGGGATCACGGGGGCGACAGCTGCGGTGGTGGCTTCCACCATTGCCGATGCTTCCCCGGAGCAAGAGCGGGCACGCTGGTTTGCTTATATCGGGGCATGCTACGGCCTGGGCATGATTGCCGGGCCTGCCTTGGGCGGGACCTTGGCGGGCTTGTCGACTCATGCGCCCTTTGTGGGAGCGGCGCTGCTTAATGCCAGTGCCTTTGTTCTGGCCTGCCTTTTTCTGCGTGAAACACGTGTAGCTTGTGGATCGGCGGAAAAGAAGCAGGCGCCGCCTCTCAGCTCCTTTGGTTTTTTGGGCTTGAAGCATTTAGGGCCGGGCTTGCTGGGCTTGGGCGTCGTATTCTTTATTGTCCAGCTGATCGGCCAATTGCCTGCCGCCTTGTGGGTGATTTTCGGAGAGGATCGCTTTGCTTGGGACACCATGACGGTGGGCTTGTCCCTGACCGCTTATGGCATCACTCATGCCTTGTTCCAGGCCTTTGCTGTGGGTCCCTTGTCGCAGCGCCTGGGTGAGCGCAAGACCTTGATGTTGGGCATGATGGCTGACGCCGCAGGTTTTGTGTTGCTGGCTTTTGCTTTGCATAGCTGGATGATCTTCCCTGTGCTGGCTTTGCTGGCGGCAGGTGGTGTGGGCATGCCTGCGCTGCAATCCATGATGTCCAAGCGCGTTGCCAACGATCAACAAGGGACCTTGCAGGGCGTGTTGGGTAGTTTGAATAATCTGGGCGCCTTGATCGGCCCGCTGGGGTTCACGCAGCTCTACAGTTATACCGCTACGCAGTGGAACGGTTGGGTTTGGCTACTGGGGGGATGTCTGTATGTGCTGTGTTTCCCCATCTTGTGGCGCGCTTTGCAGCTTGTGGACTAAGAGGCCGTTGTTTCGCTGTTTGGCAAAGGGTTTGCTCGGAAACGTTTTTTTTGCTGTTGAAGGCGCGTTTTCTCTGGGGCGTGTAGGCAAGTGAAACGTACTGATAAGTATTATTTGCCTATTAGGCAGGCCAGTCTATTAGTATCATAGATTGTTCGGGCCGCCATACTGGCGGTATTTATTCATACGGAGACCTTATGTCCATTTCAGTCGGTGCGCGCGTTCCAGACGCGACCCTTAGCGAGTACATTGAAACCGCCACAGAAAGCTGCCCTATGGGCCCCAACAACTTTCAGGTGGCTGATCTGGTTAAAGGCAAGAAAATTGCCGTGTTCGCCGTTCCTGGCGCTTTCACCCCCACCTGCTCCGAGCAGCACTTGCCTGGCTTTATTGCCAAGGCAGACGAGTTCAAGGCTGCCGGCGTAGACGAGATCTGGTGCGTGGCAGTGAACGATCCTTTCGTAATGGGCGCTTGGGGCAAGTCCCTGAACGTCAATGGCAAAGTACGTTTGCTGGCCGACGGCAGTGCTGTCTGGACCAAAGCATTGGGTCTGGAATTTGACCTGACGTCCAAAGGCCTGGGTGTGCGCTCCAAGCGTTTCTCTGCCTTGCTGGAAGACGGCGTTGTCAAACAACTGAACATTGATAACGACGGCGGCCTGCACACATCGGATGCAGACACCCTGTTGAAACAGGTAAAGTCGTAAGTATCTGATCCCCCGCCAGTCCGGCGTGGCGAGGGATAGAAGGATTACAAGGCGCTGGCGGCAAGCTGGCGCTTTTTTTTACCGTGCTCCTGTCGCAAAACCCAGGCCGGAAACTGGATGGTGGCGAGAGTTGGGGGCCGGTGCCGCGGTTTTTTTAGGATGTCTGGATGCTGTCATCGGTGGGTGCGTTTTCGTCCCTGTACTTTGCGACCCTGATGCTCTTGCTCAGCTCGGGCCTGTTCAATACCTTCATGGGGGTGCGCCTGACGGCCATCTCGGTGTCAGAGGTATGGATTGGCGGGCTGATTGCGGTGTATTACCTGGGCCTGGTATTTGGTGCTCGCATGGGTCACCGCCTGATCATGGGCGTGGGTCATATTCGGGCGTACGCCGCCAGTGCTGCCATTGTCACCATCTGTGTGCTGGTTCAGATTCTGGTTGATTCCATGTACGTCTGGCTGCTGCTGCGCTTTTTGGCGGGCGCGGCCATGGTGGTGCAGTTCATGGGGATTGAAAGCTGGCTGAACGAGCAAAGCGACAATAGTCAACGCGGCACCATTTTTGCCTTTTACATGGTGTTCTCCAGCCTGGGCACCGTGCTGGGGCAGTTGTCTTTGACCCTGTTCCCGCATCTGAATTACGAGCCGTTGGTTTTTGTGGCGATCTGTTCGGCCTTCAGTCTGGTGCCGGTGGCGATTACCCGTCGCAGTCACCCACCCTTGCAAGTGCCCGCGCCCATTAACGCACGCTATTACGTGGACCGCGTGCCCTTGTCCATGATGGTGCTGCTGGTCGCCGGTATGTTGACCGGGGCCTTTTATGGTCTGGCGCCGGTGTATGCGGTGCGCGTTCATCTAAGCAATGAGCAGGCTGCCTTGTTTGTCGCCGTGTCTGTGGCCGCCGGTGTGCTGGCCCAATGGCCCGTGGGTTGGCTGGCGGACCGCATGAATCGCGTCAAGCTGATCCGCATTAACGCGATCTGTTTGCTGGCCTTGGCCATTCCTTTGTGGGGCTGGTTTGAGGCCCCATTCTGGTTTCTGCTGATTTTTTCGGCGTTGTTCGGGATTCTGCAATTTACGCTGTACCCCTTGGGCGCGGCTTTCGCCAATGACAACGTGGATCCGGAGCGGCGAGTTGGCTTGAGCGCCATTTTGTATATGGTGTATGGCCTGGGGGCCTGTCTGGGGCCGCTGCTTGCCGGCGGCCTGATGTCTTATATCGGCAGCAATCTGTACTACATCTTCGTGGCAGCCTGTGGCTTGGCTTTGGTTCTGCTGGTCCGCCCGCAAAAGGTACTGGGCGATCACTTGAGCCAGGATGCGCCTACTACCTTTGTGCCTATGCCAGACAGCTTGCAAAGCTCGGCTGCGGCGGTGGCACTGGACCCACGGGTAGATATCAGCTCTGACGTGTCGCACGACCCTGTGTTCGAGGATCTGCCGCCAGTTGAAGAGCGGGTGCCTGCGACGACGGAAAGCACGGCTGCGGAGCGCAAGGCGGAGGATGAGGCTGCAGAGTCGACACTAGCCGAGGACAACAAACGGGCCGATCCTGTTGGTGGAAGCTCGGGAAGCTCGGGAAGCTCGGGAAGCTCTGTGAATTCTGAAGGCTTGGACGCTTTTGGGAGCGCGGCAGATGTGGAAAGCTCGAGCGCTGAGCAAGACGCAGAGAAAGCGCGTAAATCCTCAGATCCAGCCCCTTAGGTCGCCGCCAGAATCGAGCATGTTCTCATAGCGGTTTACGAGCATGATTCACTCATAAAAAAAACCCAGGCCAAGCCTGGGTTTTTTATTTCTGCCCGGATCTTAAATCTGGAACTCAGGTCCTTTGAATTCGGCCTCAACCTCAATCTTGCCAGCCAGAATATCCTGCTGCAGCGCTGCAATACGCTGGCGCACGGCATCCGGTGTGTCCGGGGCCATGATCAGGCGCACCGCATCCGGTTGCTGCAGGCCAACCTTGAAGATCTTGCCGGACTCGAACTTGTTTTCGCTCAGATCCTTGCAAGCTTCAAATACGCCAATGCCTACATCGGCCCAGGCGGAACCGACGAATACGTCGGGCTCGCGGGCGACCCAGTCAATTACATTGCCAATTTCTTTGATGCCCAGTTCACGGCAGGCCTGCGTTGTGCCGCTACGGCCTTTGTTCAGCATGGTGTAGATGATGTCTGCACCAGCTTTGGCCTGTGCCTGGGTGACCCGCGCGGCCAGCTCAATATCATCCTGGTTGCCGGAGAAGTTTGTCAGCAGCTTCACTTCCGGATTGGCGTGCTTGACGCCAGCGGCATAGGAAGCGCGGGCGCGCAAACCAGGGGGCACGCGTATGCCGGACTGGTGGGCCACCACGCCGGTCTTGGTCATCAGGGCGGCATAGGCGCCGGCCAGCCAGGCTGACTCTTCCTGACGCACGTCATAGCTGCTCAGATTGCTGGCAGTGACGGCACCTTGCGTGATCACAAAGCGGGTATCCGGAAACTCCTTGGCAACGGCCAGGGCAGCATCGGTGTTCTGACCGCCGTGGGCGATCAGCAAGGTCGGTTTGTATTGTGTCGCCAGTTCGCGCAGGGCGGCAATTTGCGCCTGGGTTTCGTTAGCCACCTGGTCTTTGTAGTGGCCGGTAATGGGCAACTGGTCCATGGCCTTCTTGAAGCCCTGATAACCAGCTTGCATGAAGCCGTTGTCATCAATGTGGCCGCAGAACAGGGCGGCAACGACGGGTTTGTTGGCCGCCAGCACACTGCGGCCAAGCCAAGGGGCAGCCAGTGCGCCGGCTCCAGCGGAAGCGGCGGCCAGCAGTAACTGGCGACGGGTAAATCCGGTCATGATCATGTCTCCTGTGTAGTCTCCGACGTGGGCGTCGGTAAAAATCGTTTTTTTCTAATCTACAGGAGATGAAAAGCCGCGGTCCCTGAAGTTTTAAATGTCAAATATAAGAATTATCGTATAGTGCGTTTACGCGGGCATGTATGAGACACGCCCGATATTGTTCACCGCGGAATCAGGGCCACGATAGCGCCAATGGCCAGGGCAACCCCCACCATATTGAGCGCGCTGAGCTTTTCCTTGAAGAAGCCCGCGCCGATGATGGCACCCATGGCAATCACACCAATATTCATGGCCGAGAACACCAGAGTGGGGTTCTCCGGGAAGATCTGGTGGGCGCGGATATAAAAGAAAATATTGCCGAAGTTCAGCAGGCCCAGCACCAGACCGGCTAAAAGGCTGCCTTTGTGCCAGCTGGTGCGCTTGGCCAGCAGCCAGCACAGCATCAGCACACCGGCTAGCGAGAAGGACACCACCAGACTGCTGGAGAAAGCTGCACCGGCTTTGGAAAGCTGCTTGAACATGATGTCGATCACGCCATAGCCCAGCCACACAGCCAGCAGCATCAGGGCAGGATGCCCGGAGCCTGCTTCCTGGCTACTGGCCTGCCGCGGACGTATCAGCAGGCACAGCAAGGCAATCAGGGCCAGGGCGATGCCCAGCAGTTTCTGACCAGCCAGATGCTCGCCAAACAAGAGAAAGGCCGCCAACAAGGGAATGAACAGGGACAGGCGCTGGGCAGCATCGCTCAACACAATCCCGGCTTGCCGCACTGCCGCCGCCATGAACAGAAAGACGCTGGGCAAGAGCACACCCAAGGCAATCAGAATCCACCAGGGGGTAGCAGGATTCAGCAGACTGCTGGGATGCGGTTGCAGCAATACCAGACTCAAGGTGACCGCCACGCCATAGTTGACCATGATGGCCTGGGCGACATCGATCTGCCGCTGGCGAGCGACTTTCAGCAGAATGGAAACGGCAACACTGCACAGAATGCTGGCGATCAGAGTGAGCATGTTAGAGGGCCTCGACCATAGCGCGTGGACGGGTTTGTTCCAATGACAAAGGGGGTTCGGACAGTGTGGTTTTGGCCGCTTCCAGTTGCAGGCGGGCAAACAGATCCTGGTCCGCCACAAACTGCGGGTTGCCGGTAGTCAGCAATTGCTCGCCATAGAAAATGGAGTTGGCACCGGCCATAAAGCACAGGGCCTGGGTGCTGTCATCCATGGTTTCTCGTCCCGCCGACAGGCGTACGGCGCTGGTGGGCATCAGGATACGCGCAATGGCAATCGTACGTACAAACTCGAAGGGGTCCAGATCATCGACCTGATCCAGCGGCGTGCCCGGTACTTTCACCAATTGGTTGATAGGCACGGACTCGGGGTAAGGGCGCATATTGGCCAGCTGAGCCAGCAGACCAGCACGCTCGCGACGGCTTTCACCCATGCCGATAATCCCGCCGCAGCAACTGTTCAAACCGGCTGCACGTACGCGTTCCAGCGTGTCCAGGCGGTCCTGGTACGTGCGTGTGCTGATGATCTGGCCATAGAACTCGGGGGAGGTGTCCAGATTGTGGTTGTAGTAGTCCAGCCCGGCATCTTTCAGGCGCTGCGCCTGACCGTCTTTGAGCATGCCCAAGGTGACACAGGTTTCCAGCCCCATCGCTTTGACGGCGCTAACCATCTCAACTACCTGGTCCAACTGTTTTTCGGTAGGAGAGCGCCAGGCGGCACCCATGCAAAAACGCTGAGCACCCTGTGCCTGGGCGGCGCGGGCCGCTTCCAATACCTGTTCCAGGGGCATCAAGGGTTCAGGTTCCAGCTCGGTCTGGTATTTGGAGGATTGCGGGCAGTAGGAGCAATCTTCGGGACAGGCGCCTGTCTTGATGGAGAGCAGACTGGAGAGCTGGATTTGATTGGCCGGGTGGTGCTGTCTATGTACGGTCTGCGCCTGGAACACGAGGTCCATAAAGGGCAGCTCGTAAAGCTCCATGATGCGACGAATCGTCCAGGGTGCGGGGGTATTTACAGACATGGCAGGCTACCTTATTCAGTGACGCAGCTATGCTAGGTTTTCTGCCTGTGAAAGACGACTCCTGGGGCCGGCAGGCTCCGGAGGCTTTTCTCGCTATGGGGCCTATTTCAGTGATGCTTAGACGAAATTGTCGCTAACTTCGCTTAATTTCAATTATTGTGAGGGATACAAACTATTTCAAAGGTAGTGTTTGCAAAATGTTTCAGCGGCTGATTCAGTGCCTGATTACCGTGGTTTCCACCTTTTTATCCGAGGTAAACTGGCAGGCGATTTTGCAAAAGGATAAACATGCACGTGTTCGAGCGCCGCATCACCGTGGAATGGGGTGATTGCGATGAGGCCGGGATTGTTTTCTATCCCAATTATTTTTATTGGTTTGATTGCACGTATCAGGCGTGGCTGCGGCAAGCAGGCTTGAGCCAGCGTATCTTGCGCCAGGAATATGATGCGGTAACGCCATTGGTGGATGTCGGTGCCAACTTCCGCGCACCTGTCACCTATGATCGCGAGATTCGCGTTTGCGTGCATGTGGCTCAATGGCTGGACCGGCGTTTCAAGCTTGAATATCAAGTCTTCAATATGGACGGCGTGCTGGTAGCAACCGGCCACGAGTGGCGCGCCTGGGCGCAGGTCTTGCCGGAAGGGCGGCTGAAAGGTGCCGCCATTGCTGAAGACTTTCGTCAGCGCTTAGAAGGGAACGGGGCTGTTTGAAGCGGCCTGATCAGACACCGGCAGGCGCTGCTGCACTTGATGCAGCTGCGGCTTGCCATTGAGCGGTATATAGACAAAAGCCAATTGCTTGAACAGGCGTGCTTGCCAGCGTGCCTGTTGCAGGCTGATGTCCAGCACCAGCAGGCTGGGTTCATCCGGCCATTTGCCCTTGGGGTCCAGATTCACAGCGGGCCACCAGCGCAGATCCAGTTTCTGCAAATCGCGCAGCAAGCTTTCCTGAACCGCATCGTTAAAGGCACGGCTGCAAATTTGCGCGCCCGGATTGCAGGCGGTCAAAATTGCCGCACCACGGCTGTTTTCTTGTTCCAGTAATTGATTCAGAGGGCGGTTGAGCTGGCCGATGCGCACGTCCATATCGCCCTTTGGGCTGTGTACACGGTAGATCGCCTTCTCGAAAGCGTGAGACAGGGCGGCGGGCAGGTCTTTCTGTGTAGACATAAGCTATCTTGCGTCGTTCTGTTCTCTGGACCCACAAGACTGGCAGTGGGATGCATGGTTTGATTGTGTTCAAACCATGCATCCATTATTTACACAGTTTCAGCCTTCAAGCAAGTTATGAGGCGCGTGGATCCTGGATTCGATTCCAGATCGAATACAAGCTGGGCAAGAACAAGAGCGTCAGGACGGTGCCAATGGCTGTACCGCCGATCAGCGTCAGGGCCATGGAGCCCCAGAACACGGAGAAGGACAGCGGAATGAAGGCCAGTACCGCCGCCAGCGCCGTCAGAATGACGGGGCGGGCACGCTGTACAGTGGCTTCAATCACGGCATCGTAGGGTGAGGCACCTTCAGCCCGGTTGGTCTTGATCTGCTCAATCAGAATCAAGGTATTGCGCATCAGGATCCCCGCCAGACCAATCAGCCCCAGAATCGCCGTAAAGCCAAAGGGTTGCTGGAAGATCAGCAAGGCGGGCACGCTGCCAATCAGGCCCAAGGGGGCGGTCAGGAACACCATGATCATGTTCGAGAGCGAACGTACCTGAATCACGATAACCAGCAGCATCAAGGCAATCATGACCGGGAAGACGGGCAGCAGCGCGTCATTGGACTTCTTGGCCTCGGCGGTGATGCCGCTCATCTCGATCAGGTAGCCAGGGGGCAGGGAAGCCTGCAAGGAGGCAAACTCCTTCATCACCCGGTTGGCCACTTCTGCCGGTTGCACGTGCGGAGCAATATCTCCCCGCACGGTCATGGTGGGCAGGCGGTTGCGACGGGCCAGCTTGGGTTCTTCCTGCATGATTTCCAGCTTGCCGACTTGCTCCAAGGGCAGGTTCTGGCCCTGATCATTCATGACGGTCAGGCCGGACAGGCGAGTTGGGTCATGGCGGTTGCTGGCCGAGCTGCGCGCCACAACCAGCACATTACGCAGGTCCTCGCGGTATTCCGCAACGGTTGTGCCATCCAGCTGCAACTGGATTTGTTCGGCCAGACTCTGGCGATTCAAACCCAAGGCTTGCAGACGTTGTGGGTCTACGTCCAGCTTCAGGACGGGTACGCGCGAACCCCAGTCCACGTTCACCTGACGCATGTCCTTGTCGGCCCGCATCACCGCCATGGCCTGCTCGGAAATATCACGTAGCTTGTCCAGATCAGGGCCACGTACCAGGAACTCCACCGGGTATTTGGTGGATGGCCCGAACACCAGCTGAGTGGCACGGACGCGCGCTTCTGGTGTCAGGCCATCGGCCACCACTTGGCGAAAGCGTTGCAGCAGCGCATCGCGGTCGTGGTGATCAGCCGTCAGCACCACCAGACGAGCAAAGGAGGGATCAGGCAGTTCAGGGTTGTAGGACAGGAAAAAGCGCGGTGCGCCTTGCCCGGCATAGCTGGTGACCAGCTTGGTTTCGGGCTGCTCGCGCAACCAGTTCTCCACCTTGCGAGTAACGGCTTGCGTGGACTGAATACTGCTGCCCTCGGGTAACTGCACTTCTACCAGCAGCTCGGGTCGGTCGGAGGTGGGGAAGAATTGCTGTTTGACGAAACCCATGCCTACAACCGCCAGCACGAAGGCCGCCACCACAATTCCGGCCACCAGAAACTTGTGGTGTACCGACCAGGCAATCATGCGGCGCAGGCGCATGTAATTGGGGGTGTCGTAAATGGCCTGATGGCCGCCAGGACGGGCTGGAATGGCGGGCAGCAATTTCACGCCCATATAGGGAGTGAAGGCCACCGCAACCAGCCAGGACGTCAGCAGGGCAGCGGCCAGAATCCAGAAGATATTGCCGGCGTACTCCCCGGCAGAGGAACGGGCAAAACCCACCGGCAGGAAGCCGATAATCGTCACCAGGGTGCCGGACAGCATGGGGGCTGCCGTATGGTTCCAGGCATAGGCGGCGGCTTTCAGGCGGTCCATGCCTTCTTCCATTTTCACGATCATGATCTCGATCGCAATAATGGCGTCGTCCACCAGCAGGCCCAGCGAGATAATCAGCGCGCCCAGCGTTACCCGATCAAACACCTTGCCTGTCATCATCATGATGACGAACACCATGGCCAGCGTCAGGGGCACAGCGGCAGCCACTACAATCCCGACCCGCCAGCCCATGCTGACCAGACACACCAGCAGCACCACGCTCAGCGCCGCGAAGAACTTGAACATGAACTCGCCTACGGCGGAGGCAATGTTCACCGACTGGTTGGTGACGGTATCCAGGGAGAAGCCCAGGGGCAGGGCAGCGGCAATATCTTCCCGTGCCTTTTCCAGATCCTTGCCCAGATACAGGCCGTTGTAGCCCTCCTGCATCACCACATCCAGCAACATGGCAAATTGTGCGTTGTGGTGAATCTCGAAGCTGGGCGGGTCTTCGTATCCACGGCTGATGGTGGCAATGTCGCCCAGACGCAGATTGTGGCCTTGCACGTAGATATAGGTATTGCTGATGGCCTCTACATCCTCCAGTCCGGCGCTAAGGCGCATGTGAATGCGCGGGCCATCGGTGCTGACGGCACCACTGGCTGTCATGGCGCTGCGCTTGGACAAGGCTTCCAGAATCTGTTGAGGGTTGAGCTGCAGGTTGTGCAGCTTGGCTTCGTCCAGATCGACAAAAATACGTTCGCTTTGCTCGCCCAGAATATTGACCTTCTTGACGCCGGGGACTTGCAGTAGCTGGCTGCGTACTTTCTCGGCCTCGCGAGTCAGCAGGCGCGGTGGCAAACCAGGGGCTTGCAGCGCGAACAGGCTGAAGGACACGTCCGAGTACTCATCGTTCACAAACGGCCCCTGCACGCCTTTGGGCAAGCGCGGAGCCTGATCCTGCAGCTTCTTGCGGAGCTGATAGAACTCGCTCTGAACGTCCGCCGGCGGCATGGTGTCTTTCAGGGTCACCACCATCAAGGCGGTGCCGGGACGGGTAACCGTCTCTACCTTGTCAAACCAGCGCAGTTCCTGCATGCGCTTTTCCATGGGCTCGGCCACCAGATCCTGCATTTCCTGGGCGGTGGCTCCGGGCCACATGGCGGTGACGGTCAGCACTTTCACGGTAAAAGCCGGGTCTTCGGCTCGACCCAGTTTCACGAAGGAGTAAATGCCGGACGCTGCCAGAGCAATGATCAGAAACAGCGTGATGGCCCGTTCACGCACCGCCAGAGCGGAGAGATTGAAGCGGCCTGTCATTGCTTGACCTCGCGTGTTTCAGGACGAACTTCCTGGCCTTCATGTAAAAGGTTAGCGCCCAACGCCACGATGGCGGTGCCGGCTTCAGGGCCTTGGGACAGGTAAGCGTGTTCCTGGGCCAGTTTGGCAATGGTCACGGGCTGCCAGTGCACAGTTTTCTGATCATCAATTACCCACACGCCGGGCCCTTTACCCGCATCGTAAATTGCAGTCAGTGGTACTTGATTCAAGGCGTCTGCATCCGGGGGCGTCAAATGCACAATGGCGCTGGAACCCAGTCTTGCGGTGACATTCTCGCCCTCGAAGGAAAAGCGGGCCTGATAGCTGCGGGTTGCAGGGTCAGAGGATTGGGCCAACTCGCGCAGTTGGGCGGGCAGGCTTTCCTGGGAGTCCGTCAGCTCAATAGTGGCGCGAGTACCCAGCGGAATATCCCACTGCTCGGGCAGGCTGACAATGACATCACGTGGACCGTCCTGGGCCAGGCGCAGCACGGCTTGCCCTGGGCTGACAACTTGGCCAACATCCGCAATCTGGGCGGTAATGATGCCGCTGGCTTCTGCTTTCAGGGAGCTGTATTGGTCGGCGTTGCGGGCTATTTCAGCTTGTGCTTGGGCGGACTTCAGATTTGCCTGTGCGCTACGCAGTGCTTTCTGGCTTTGTTCATGCGCCTGACGGGAAACACCGCCTTGCTCTACCAGCAGGGACAAGCGTTTGTAATCTGACTGGGCTTGTTCGGCCTGAGCCTGGGCGGCCTGCACGGCAGCCAGACGGGCGCGGTAATCCAGTTGCAGATCCTTGGGGTCCAGCGTCATCAAGAGCTGGCCTTTTTCAACGTGCTCGCCGTTTTGAACTTTGCGTGTATCAATCTTGCCGCCTACCCGAAATGCCAGCGGGCTTTCCACCCGTGCGCTGACCAGTCCCAGAAAACGTCGCTGCTGATCGGCCTTGGGCTGAATCACGCTTTGAATCACCAAGGGAGCCTGAGTGCGAGGGTCGGCCTCCTGCGTCTGCTGGCTGCACCCCATCAGTACAAGGGCGGCGGACAAACTCAAGACAGGACTAAGAGAGCGAAAAAGAGCCATGCAGGACTCCGGGTAGGTAAATAGTTGGATGAACTGTAACTTGGGGCGTGATGTTCAAGGCATCAGGCTGCGCAGGATAAGCTGCGTTACCACCAGCAAACCTTGGCGGGTTTTTTCAGGCGGATGTATTTCCAGCAAGACAGGGTGTAGACAGGCGGTCAAGGCAAACAGGATGCCTTGAACCACCTCGTCCAAGGGCGTGCGGCGTTCAAAGTCGCCGCTTTCACGGCCCGCGCGCACCAGGGCGGTGATTTGGGTCAGCAAATCTTCTCTGTGCTGGTCCACTGTTGCCCAATTGTTTTGCAGCGCTTCAATGACCACTTCTTGCATGCGGCCTTCCTGCAAGAACAGCTCCAGGCTTAGTGTGCAGGCGGTTTCAATGAAGTGGCGCAGACGTTCGATAGGGGGCAAGTCGCCCTCCACAATCTGTTGCAGCTGCACGTGCATGCCTTTGAGCACAGAGTGGCAGATCGCCTGGCCGATAGCCTGCTTGGAGTCGAAAAAACGATAGAGATAAGCGCTGGACACGCCTATGGATTTGGCCAGGCTGGCAACAGAGGTCTTGCGATACCCATAGAGCCGGAAATGCGTATTGGCCTGCTCAATGATCTGTTCGCGGCGATGATGCTCGGTCGGACCACGCTGGCCCAGGGTACTGGCTGGCATAGAAGTTGAATATTGAAGTAACGATAACGCAATACATTAACTTCCTTGTTAAGCCGCGGCAAGTAAATTGAGGCCACATATCCCGTTTTTTTGCTTGATGGGACTCTTCTTGACAGGCAAACCTATTAGATCAGCCGATGGCTTGAGCAGGCAGCAGGGCATCCGCAGGATGGGATCATGCTTTGAGTCTGACTTTCCAGGCTTTGGCTTGTTGAGAGCGTGCCAGGGATAGCGCTTTCTGCAAGGTAGCTGATGCGTATGGTTGTTCGGATGGGAGATGCATCATTGCCTGCGCCTGGATTCTCAACAGCTCCGGGGCGTTCCATAGTTGCTCTTCAGCGGTCTCATCAGCAAGGCGGGCCTTGATGAGTGCAACCGCTTCCGGGCTATGCCCTTGTTCGATCATTGCATGTGCAAAGTCAGACAAGAAAACAGAATATGCCGTGTCAAACCCGTGCTCCTGTAACTGTGTCAGAGCTGACTGGAGTGTTTGGAAAGGAACTTCAGCGGGGTTTCCGGCGACTTTTGCCCAAAGCGCAAATGCCGAACCATACCGTGCCCAGAACTCCAAACCATGTTGGCCAGCAAGCTGATTTAGCTCTTGCGACATTCGAGTGACCTCCTGGCTATCCCCTGAAAGCGCTGCCACCGTGCAGCTTCCTTCCGCCAGTGCACAACATAAGGTGCAAGCGTGATCCAGCGGTATGGCCTCCTCGATCGCTAATTGGGCCGCATGGCGAGCTTTGTTCGTGTTCCCCATGACCCATAGAATGCGGGAAAGAAAAGCCCAGCCCGCGACGCGCTGATCCAATCCGAATCGGAAGTGAGAGCCATGGCGTTCGTCGCGTACATAGGCATCAAGCATGGCCTCGATTTCAAATAAGGCTTCAGTGTGCCGTCCTAAAAAATGATAGGACGTGCCAATTAGACGGCGGGCAGTCAGAAAAGCGGCTCGGTCAGAGAACTGTAGAGCCAAATCCGCCATGTTCTGGCCGTGTTCCAGAGCCTGGGTGTACCGGCCGCTACGAAGATGAAAGAGCCATAGGCCGTATTCCGCTTGTAGCTGCATCTCCCTGTCGCCCAGCTGCAATGCGAGCTCGCCAGCTCGGGTCCATGCCTGTCCATTCTCTGGCGTCGGGCCGCGTGACCAGGTCAGGGAGGTGGCCAGGGCGGCTTGAATCATCATCTCCTGCTGTTCTTCTAGGGATGAGCCTGTGCTTTGTTTGAGTGCATCCGTAATTCTCTGACGACCTTCATCGTGAAGCGACAACTGTATCCAGAATGGGGCGGAGTTGGCCAGGATATGGAGTCCCAGACTGCGGTGCTGATTATTTCGGAATGCCCAGTCCAAAGCGGTTCTGATGTCATCGATGTGGTGTTCATATTGCTGCCTCCACTGGGGCGTGGGTAAGGACATCCAGTCGTGTTGAGCCTGGGATGCCAGTTGGGCAGTAAAGTGCGAATGTCTGTCCGCCAAAACAGTCTGTCGATCCTCAAGCTGCTCCAGGGCATATGCGCGCAGCATACTCAGATAGCGATAACGGATAGTTTGCGTTCCGGCTTGCAGGGTGAGCAGGGACTTTTCAACCAATCCGTAAATAATATCGGGCAGTCTGGTCGAGTCTTTGGGTCTTGCAGAGATGATTTGTTCTGCAGCGGAGAGGGTGAAATCGCCAGGGAAAATAGCCAGTTCCTGAAAAGCGTTTTGTTCACGCGAGTTCAGTAAGTGGTAACTCCATTGCATGGCCTCACCCAGTGTCTGGTGGCGCCCAGAGGATGGGTTCTTCCGGGCGGCCAGCAAACCCGAGGAAATAGCCAGGTCTTCAGCGACGGCAGCCAGCCCTAGCGAGGGAACTCGGGCAGCAGCAATTTCCAGCGCCAGGGGAACCCCGTCCAGCGCTCTGCAGAGTGCTGTAATCTGATCCAGATTATCTTCGGTCAGCTTGAAGTGATAGTCTGCGGCGATAACTCGGCGTACGAATAGCTCGATAGCACTGTATGCTCGTGCGTTTTCTAACTTGATGGGGTGTGCGGGGACGCAGAGAGGGGTGATGCGAAAGACTTGCTCGCCCTCCAGTCCCAAAGGGGTTTGGCTGGTAAGGAGGATGCTCAGCTTCGGGTCGGCCTCCAGAAGTTGTTCAATCACGTGTGCGCAAGCCGAAGCGACATGTTCGCAGTTATCAATTAGCAGGAGTGCCCTGTTTGGATGCGATGCGGCCTGTGTGTCTGTGCCGACAAGGCCGGCCAAGGCGCTTGAGATGCTTGGTAATACAGAGGCGGGGCTGCCAAGTTGGGACAAGTCCGAGAAGTAAACACCATCAGGGAAAAGTGGGCTTGCTTCAGAGGCCAGCTCTATGGCCAAACGGGTCTTGCCGACACCGGCAGGGCCGGCGAGCGTGATCAGGCATTGGCTTGCAAGGAGCCGATTTAATTCCAGTAGCTCCTCAACACGGCCGATCAAGGGGGACCTGGGACGTGGCAGTTTGCTCCGTGTTTGATGAGCAATAATTGGGCTTGCCGCTTGATGGGATTGCACAGCGCCGGTGAATCGATAGCCTCGGCCAAACTCCGTGGAAATAAGGTCTCTATCGTCACCCAGAGTTTTCCGTAATGATGAGATCTGTGCCTGCAAGCTGTTTTCCTCGACCACGTCCTTGGACCATATCTGCGAAAGGAGTGAGTCTTTTGACACCACTTTTCCTGCTGCCTCTACAAGGTAGATGAGCACATCAAGCGCACGCTCGCCTACCTCCAACCGCACACCGTCCCGCAGCAAAAGCCGCAGGCCCGGAAATAGCTGGTACCGGCCAAATGCCAGCATATCGTCGTCGCGGGCCTGGGCGGATCTTGAGTGTTTCTGAGGGGCGGGGTGGGTACCGTTAGACATGCTTGTCTCTGGGTAAAGTTGGGCGGAAAAGACAGATTTCAGACGTCTGAAATTGTAGGCCAAAGACTTTGGCTACGTGTTCCTTCACCATGACAGCCTACTTTTTACTTTGTGAGTCAGTGATGTCCAAAGAATCCGCCTTGGTGCGTCGTCTGGATACGGCGCTTCTGATGGTAATGGCGATTGCCTGCGGCGTATTTGTCTCGAATGTCTATTACAATCAGCCACTTCTGGAACTGTTGCAACAGGCATTTCCGCAGGAAAGAGGGCTGATTAATCTGGCCCCGACGGCGACCCAGTTGGGGTTTGCTTGCGGCCTGTTTTTTCTGGTCCCTCTTGGAGACCGGGTTGACCGTAGAAAATTGATTCTGGGGCAGGCGGCGGTTTTGCTGGTCGGGCTGGTATGTCTGGCGGTAACCCCCAATGCCTGGGGGTTTGTCTGTGCGTCCGTGTTGGTGGGGATCTCTGCATCAGCCGCTCAACAAATTGTGCCTTTTGCGGCAGAACTAGCGACGCCGAGCCGCCGGGGACAAGTAGTAGGCACGGTAATGAGCGGGGTGTTGTGCGGTCTTTTATTGGGTAGGGCTGTGGGTGGCTTTATTGGCGATCATTGGGGCTGGCGGGCCACATATTGCTTAGGTGCAGTGATGACGGCGACTGCCTGGCTCATGCTTTTTCTCAAATTGCCCCATAGCAATCCCCAGGTGCATCAACGTTATTTCAGCCTTATAAAGTCCTTGATCGTTCTGTGGCGGGAAGAGCCTTTGTTGCGTAGAGCAACCCGTATTCAAGCGGTCCTGTTTGGCTCCTTTATGGGTTTGTGGACAGTTCTGGCATTGCACATGCAGGAGTCATACGGCTTGGGAGCGGATGTAGCTGGCTTGATGGGTGTTGTCGGTGCTGCCGGGATTTTGATTGCTCCACTGGCGGGTCGCAGCGCAGATCATCGTGGACCGCATATTGTTATCACGGCTGCTTGCCTGACCATGTTGCTGTCATACCCCGTGTTGGGGCTTTGGAGCAGTCTTGCCGGTTTGATTGTGGGCATTTTGTTGCTGGATATTGGTGAGCAGTTGGCACTCATTTCCAATCAGCATGTGATTTACTCATTCCGTCCGGAGGCCAGGAGCCGATTGAATACGCTATTTATGAGCGGCATGTTCGTGGGTGGTGCGACTGGCTCATGGGGGGCTGGTATTGCCTGGCGTCTGGGTGGGTGGCATGCGGTATGCCTGTTTGGAGGGGCATTAGTGCTTATCGGTTTTTCTTTGCACGGTATTCGTAGACGAGCGATAGGCACCAGAGGCTGAGAGAGGTGTTCTGGTGCGCATGCTTGCAGGCCGGAGTCCACCAATGAAAAAAGCCTGACAGATCGAAATCTATCAGGCTTTTTGAATTTTTTGGCGGAGCGGACGGGGCTCGAACCCGCGACCCCCGGCGTGACAGGCCGGTATTCTAACCAACTGAACTACCGCTCCGCAGCGGTGCCAAGAATCTTGGCGTCCCCTAGGGGATTCGAACCCCTGTACCCACCGTGAAAGGGTGGTGTCCTAGGCCTCTAGACGAAGGGGACAGGACTTACAACTAAATCGTCGTTTTGGTGGAGGTAAGCGGGATCGAACCGCTGACCTCTTGCATGCCATGCAAGCGCTCTCCCAGCTGAGCTATACCCCCAATTTTCTTTACTTCGTTTTTTAACTGCGTCAAAAAACCAAAGTATCGAAATAAGTGTCAGGCTTGACGAGGCTTGCCACTTCAAACTGCTAAAACCAGTCCGGGACTGATTTTTTAAATCTTTTGGCGGAGCGGACGGGACTCGAACCCGCGACCCCCGGCGTGACAGGCCGGTATTCTAACCAACTGAACTACCGCTCCGCAGCGGTTGCCAAGAATCTTGGCGTCCCCTAGGGGATTCGAACCCCTGTACCCACCGTGAAAGGGTGGTGTCCTAGGCCTCTAGACGAAGGGGACAGGACTCTACAGCTAATCTTCGTTTTTTGGTGGAGGTAAGCGGGATCGAACCGCTGACCTCTTGCATGCCATGCAAGCGCTCTCCCAGCTGAGCTATACCCCCATTTCGGTGTTCTTTTTGTCGACCACCAACGAAGAATTGAGATTATGAAGGTGTTTTTATCTTTGTGCAAGTCTTTTGAAGAAAAAAACCAAAATAAAGTGAAAAAACTTCAGGGGGGCTGCCAGAGGAGGGGCATGGGGCAGGCAGAGGAGGCGATACCCCCGGCGTGCGGAAGCCGAAAACAGGGCTCAGGGTGAGCCTGAAATGCGCTTGTATCTTTTTGTTTTATACGGAGTTTTGTATCTTCTTTGTGTCATAACATTTCATTTGTGGCTCAATAGAAGGAAATGCTTTCAACTATTAGCGTCGTTTTTTTGTCCCTTTCAGGCTCGTCTAATTCCCTTCTTAGGCGCATAAATGCAGGGTTTGTGAGAAATTTGCGCTGCTCTGTAATCTAATGATGGTATGCTTCGTTGAGTAACATTTCACCTGCAATAATTACGTTTTGTAGGCCCCTCACTTAGCCTGCATTTTTTTATTTAATGGCGCTATGTCAGCAAAGCAGTGCATATCATCACCTCTGCCTGTTCCAGTGGATGCACAAAGACGAATCAGTTTGAGTGCTTTGCTGATTTGGGTGCTGTTGGTCTGGCTGTTGTTGATCTCCGCAACGGTTACTGTCATTTACAAGCAAAACCAGGCAGAAATTCGCCTGCAGGCAAGTAGCGGCCTCCTGCGCCAGCTCTCTGATATCAGCTATTCCGTGGCGCTGGCCGCGCCTTCCAGTTCGACGCCTGCCCGTTTGCGCCACTTGGATCAGCAGTTCCAAGGGGTGGTGCAGTTGTTGCGCGATGGCGGGGTAGTCGATGGTGTGGTCCTGGTCCCGCTGGACAAGCCCTTGCTGGGGCTGGTCTCCCAACTAAGTAATGAATGGCAGCGGCGCTTGATGCGTCTGGATTTTCCGGTCAGCTCCGAGCAAGTGCTCTTGCCAGCGGCCAGCCTGAACGCGGAAGACTCGTTATTTCGTCATAACACCCAGCAATTGCTGGATGCGTTTGATGCCTCGCGTGAAAGCGTCCGCTCGCAGCACCGCTGGACGGTGTTCTTCATGCTGGGTCTGGATTTGATCGCGCTGTGTCTGTCCTACTTCATGTTGCGTGCCTGGGCAGCCGATCCCTTGCGACAGCTGGTGGCTCAAGGCCAGGCTTTTACTGGCGGCAATTACCGTGCAAAAAGCACCAGTTCAGGCACTAGTGAAACGCGTTATTTGTCGCAGATTTTGAATTACTGCGGTTTGCAGATTCAACAGCTGGATGCGCAGCTTTCTATTCAGCAGCGCAATTTATCCCAGCTCAACGCCATATGCCGCAGTTTGAGCCACAACCCTTTATTGGGAGTTTATTTATCCCGCGATGGCCGCTTTGATTTCGTCAATAAAAAGCTGGCTGAGACATTGGGATATAGCCGTGCACAATTGCGCCAGGAGTTCACGGTTGATCAAGTCTTTCTGTCGCCGCGATTTCCTTCTTTGACTCAAGTGGTGCCCGATTCGCGTTCTGGTGGCAGCAGTTTGCGCTATGAAACGCGGGCATTGCGTTATGACGGCAAATCCATTGATGTCGAGATCTGTGCCATTCCCATCGAGCTCGAGGGCCGTATGGGCATGGTGGCAGTAGTGCAGGACATCACCACGCGGGTGCGCAACGAAGTGACTGGTCGTTTGGCGGCCGTGGTGTACGAGAACACTTGCGAAGCCATTGTTGTAACGGATCGTTTTGGCCATGTGGTAGATGCCAACCCGGCGTTTAGCCGCATCACCGGCTACGAGCTGGACGAAGTGCGGGGCCGCACCTTGTCTATCCTGAACTCGGGGCGTCAGGACACGGAGTTCTACCGCAAGATGTGGCGCGAGATTTCGGAAACCGGGCGGTGGCAGGGCGATATCTGGAATCGACGCAAGAACGGCGAGGATTTTGCCGAGCGTTTGACCATCAGCACTGCCTGGAACCCGGATGGCACGGTGTATCGCCATATTGGCTTGTTCACCGACATCACCAGCCATAAGAAGCGTGAAGCGCAGATGTGGAAGCAGGCGCATTACGATCATTTGACGGGCTTGCCCAATCGGCAGATGTTCCAGGATCGCTTGCAGCAAGCGCGCGAGCAGTCGCGTCGCACAGGCTTGCCTTTCGCGCTGATCTTTATGGATCTGGATTTTTTCAAGGATGTGAACGACTCCTTGGGGCACGAGAAGGGCGACGTCCTGCTGCAGGAAGTGGCCCAGCGTTTGCAGCGCTGTGTGCGGGTAACGGATACCGTGGCCCGTATTGGTGGTGACGAGTTTACCGTCATTATCTCGGATATCAGCGATACCTCGATTGTGGAGCGCACTTGTCGCTGTTTGCTGGACACGATTGAAGAGCCTTTCCAGTTGGGCAAGAACTCGGTGTCTGTTTCTGCCAGTGTGGGAATCACGCTGTTCCCCGAAGATGGCGATGATGCCGGCCAGCTTTTGAAGAATGCGGATATGGCCATGTACGCCGCCAAGGCTTGCGGCCGCAATCAATACTGCCGCTTCCTGCCTGCCATGAGCGAAGCCGTGGAAGCGCGCCTGCGTTTCTCGCAGGATTTGCAAAAGGCACTAAGCGAGCAGCAGTTCCAGCTTTATTACCAACCCATTGTGGATTTGCGTACAGGGCAGGTCACCCGTGCCGAGGCCTTGATACGCTGGGAACACCCGCAGTTGGGCTTGGTGCCCCCTTCAGAATTCATTCCGTTTTCCGAAGATTCCGGTCTGATTGTGCTGATTGGCGAATGGGTGTTCGAGACGGCTGCCCAGGCCGCGGTGAAACTACGCAACGAGTTGGACCCCGGTTTCCGGGTCAGCCTGAATGTCTCGCCCGCGCAGTTCAAGCTCAATGGCTCCTGCGCGCGCGAGTGGGTGGAGTATCTGCAAACCCAAGGCATTCCGGGCGATGCGCTGGTGGTGGAAATTACCGAGCGCTTGTTGCTGGACGATCAGGGGCAAGCCTTGCAGCAGTTGCGCTCCTTGCGGGAGTACGGCATGAGTGTGGCGCTGGATGATTTTGGCACCGGCTACTCCTCTCTGTCGCACCTGAAGCGGTTTTCCATCAATGTGCTCAAGATTGATCAGTGCTATATCCGCAATCTGGCCCTGAGCAGCGAGGATCTGGTGCTGACTCAGGCCATGATTGTCATGGCGCAAAAGCTGGGCTTGCGGGTAGTGGCAGAAGGTGTGACCAGTCACGAGCAACTGGATTTGTTGAACAACGCCGGTTGCGACTATATGCAGGGCTATTTGTGCTCTACGCCCATCCCGGCGGATGAGTTCGTGGACTGGTGCAAGACCTGGAATCGGGAGCGTGCCGGTGGTTTTGCCGCGCGCTTGTACCCGAATGCACCGCAGGCTTTGCAATAGCAGAATCCTTTCAATCCCTGCTAGCGCAAAGCCTACCGTGAGTTTGTTGGTGCTCAGTCCTGACGACGAGAGCGCCAGGCAAAAATAATCAGAAGCAGGCCTGCCCAGATCAAGAAGGGCAGATTGCCGTATTTCACGTAGGGAGTCAGGCCCGTTGTGCCTTGAACTTCCACATCCAGCACACCCGGCGTCAGGGGCGGCAGAACCGCACGAACACGCCCATAAGGGTCAATGGCGGCTGTCATGCCGGTATTGGTGGCACGCAGCATGGGACGGCCTGTTTCCAAAGCCCGCATACGTGAGATCTGCAAGTGCTGGCTCAAGGCCCAGGAATCGCCAAACCAGCCCAGATTGCTGATGTTCAACAGCAAGGTAGCGCCTTCCTGGCCAGGACTGCCTTGCACGGCCTGGATGATCTCTTCGCCAAACACGTCTTCATAGCAGATGTTGGGGGCAACACGACCCTCTGCCATCTTGAAGGGCGCTTGCGGCAAGGCGCCACGATGGAAGTCCCCCAGCGGGATATTCATCATGTCCACAAACCATTGAAAGCCGGTGGGGATGAATTCGCCGAAAGGCACCAGATGATGCTTGTCGTAGTAGCTGGCCGTGCTATTGATGATGTCCTGGGGCTGAGTCTCGGGGCTGATCAGCAAGGCGCTGTTGGTGTAGCTCAGCTTGCCGTTGACCGTGCCACGATCCATGGGGACACCCAGCACCAGATTGGCTTGATGGCGCTGTGCCAGTTCCGTCCAGCGCAACCAGAAGCTGGTTTCCAGGCGGTTTTGCAATACGGGGATAACGGTTTCAGGCAGAACAATCAGGCGCGGCGCGTCTTCGGGGGTCTTGGCCGGCAGGTTTGCCAGCTCGTAGTAACGCTCTATGCCTTCGCTCATATTGGGGCCGAACTTGGCGCTTTGATCGATATTGCCTTGCACCAGGCGGGCAATAAAGGGCGCGCCATGGGGCTGGACCCAGGCAATATGCGGCAGACTGATCCCGATCAGGCCGAAAATCATGGCAATACCAATGCCGATCGCGCTGGAAGGGCTTTGGTTCTTGTCTTTGGAGGCGGCAAACTGGGCAATCACGGCGGCGCTGAAAGCCGACAGCCAGGCCAGGCCATACACACCCACAACGGGTGCCCAGCCGGTAAACATCCCTTCTGCGTGGGCGTAGCCGATATTCAACCAAGGAAAGCCAGTCAGCAAATTGCCGCGCAGCCATTCACTGAGTGCCCAGCAGCTTGCCCAGCCTGCTGATAGCAACAATCGTGGTAGCCAGGAATCACTATCGTGCTTGGGGCGCAGTTTTTGCCAAACCGCTGAAGCCAGAGCAGGAAAGAGGGCCAGGGCGGCAGCCAGCAGCAAAACACCTAGGGCGGCCATCCAGGAGGGCATGCCACCATACTGGTGCATGCTGATGTACAGCCAGTAAATCCCTACGCCAAAATGCCCCAGCCCAAACAGATAACTGCGACCAAAGGCCTGGCGCACGGACGTCGAACCCATGATCTGCGAGCAGGCAATGGCCAGCAAGGTGATCTGGTAGAAGGGCAGAATCCAGGATGGCAGCGGGCCAATGGAAAAGGACAGGGCATGCAAGCCCCCCAGGACCAGCAGTAAAGCGACGCCAAGCGCCTGGGGTAAAGGTTTGGAATCAGGCTTGTTCAAGATTAGGCTCGGCGGGTGTGGCTCGCTGAACGTGCAACCAAAGGGCTCGTTTGGCATCCGCACGGACAACCGTGAGGCTGATGCCATCAAGCTGGGCCACATCGCCCCGGCGAGGGATATGTCCCAATTCGGACGCCAGCCAACCACCTACGGTGTCAAAGTCGTCGTTAGGGAGGTGGGTCTGGAAGGCTTCGTTGAAATCGGGGATTTCAGTCAGTGCCATGACACGCCAGCTGTCGGGGCCGGCCTGGAAAATGGTCTGCTCGGCGTCTTCATCGTATTCATCTTCGATGTCGCCCACAATTTGTTCCAGCACGTCTTCCATGGTGACCAGGCCTGCTGTACCACCGTGCTCGTCAATAACGACGGCCAGGTGATTGCGGCTGCCACGGAACTCGTGCAGCAAGACGTTCAGGCGCTTGGTCTCGGGAATGAATACCGCAGGGCGAATCAGCGGGCGCAAATCCAGCGTGGGATTGGCGATCGAGAGCAGCAGGTCCTTGGCCAGCAAGATACCGATGATATTGTCGCGCTCCGTCTCGTAGATCGGAAAGCGGCTGTGGCCCGTTTCAATAATGATGGGCAGCATCTCGGTCAACGGCTTGGCGATGTCCAGCATATCGATCTTGGATCGGGGCACCATGATATCGGCCACTGTTTTGTTGGCCATATCCAGTGTTCCGGCGATCATGGACAGCGATTCGTCGTCGATAACTTTGCGGGCGTGGGCCGCAACCAGGACAGACTTAAGGTCTTCTCGGTCTTCGGGTTCGTGACGCCGATTGAAAAAAGCACTTAAGCGAGAGATGGGATTGTTTGAGCTGGCCTTGGAAGGGCGGGGCTCGGGGTCGGGAGCAGAGTCTGACATTGTCCGAAGGACGAGTTAAGGAAGAAACAAGCATAACCGAAAAATGATGACAAGGTATGTACCTGTCATCATTCGGAATGCGGGAAGGGAAGTGAGGATTGGCGCAGCTTTGTCAGGGATGGGAGACCCTTTGTGACAAGTGGGCGAGCTAGCGCTCCTGGTAGGGATCGGGGATGCGCAAACTGGCCAGAACAGCGGTTTCCAGCGCTTCCATGTCCTGGGCTTCGTCCTCTTCAATGTGGTCGTAACCCAGGGAATGCAGACAGCCGTGCACCACCAGATGAGCGGCATGGTGCAGAAATGGCTTTTGCTGTTCCTGGGCTTCACGCTCCAGCACGGGCAGGCACAAGACGATATCGCCGTGGACCACGCCGTCCTCGTCCTGACCATATTCAAAGGTCAGCACATTGGTGGCGTAGTCGCGTTCCCGGTAGCTCAGGTTCAGGCTCTGGCCTTCTTCGGCGTCCACAATACGCAAGGTGGCGGACAGGGCGGTGAAACGATCTTCGGGGTGGATGCGTTCGATTGCCATATCAATCGTGCGCTGCATCCAGCGGCGGATACGGGAGCGGCTCAGCTCGGGGCAATCAACAGCGTACTGGACGCTCAGGGACAGATCAGGCATCACCGGCTCGTTCGTAGGCGTCCACAATTCGCGCAACCAGCGGGTGGCGCACGACATCACGGCTGCTAAAGCGCGAGCAGGAAATACCCTGCACGTTTTCCAGCACCTTGACGGCATGATTCAAGCCGCTGCGCTGGCCTTTGGGCAAGTCCACCTGAGTGGGGTCGCCGGTAATCACCGCCTTGCTGCCAAAACCGATGCGCGTCAGGAACATTTTCATTTGTTCCGGTGTGGTGTTCTGGGCTTCGTCCAGGATCACGAAAGCATGGTTCAGCGTGCGGCCGCGCATATAGGCCAGCGGTGCGATTTCGATGATTTGTTTTTCGAACAGGCGCTGTACCTTCTCCACACCCATCAAGTCATACAAAGCATCGTACAAAGGGCGCAGATAGGGATCTACCTTCTGGGCCAGATCACCGGGCAAAAAGCCCAGGCGCTCACCCGCCTCGACAGCAGGACGTGTCAGCACCAAGCGATGGACGGATTCGCGCTCCAGCGCATCGATGGCGCAAGCCACTGCCAACCAGGTCTTGCCAGTCCCGGCCGGGCCTACGCCGAAGTTGATGTCGTTGTTCAGGATATTGCGCAGGTACTCGCGTTGACCGGGTGTGCGAGGACGCAGGTCGCGTTTGGCGGTACGCAGGGAAATTTCTTCCTGGCCGACGGGGGGCAGCTCGGGCAGGGGCTCGGGCTTTTCCTCTTTTTCGTGGCGGCGGCTGGCGCCCAGCTCAACCAGGCCCAACTGAATATCGTCGATATTCAGCGCACGGTGCACGGCACGCGAATGGAACCAGTCAATGGCCTTGGCAGCCTCCTCCGCGCGCTCGCCTTCAATCGAAACATGACTGCCACGCCGACGCAGGGTGACGTCATAGGCAATGGCAATCTGCTTGATGTTCTCGTCCAAGGGGCCACACATATTGGCCAGATGGGTATTGTCCCCGTCCAGGCGCAAGGAAGTGGGCATGCGGCGGCGTTGGCTAGTCATAGATCAGGCTCCTGCAACCCGGTCATGGGTCACGATTTCTCCGCGCAAGGTGTTGGTCAGTACTTGGGTCACGTGCACATCCACAATTTGTCCGATCAGGCGAGGGTCGCCGGGGAAGTTGATGATACGGTTGTTTTCGGTACGGCCTTTCAGTTCCGAGTCGTCTTTGCGCGAGGTGCCTTCGACCAGAATGCGTTGTACGCTGCCGACCATGGCCTGGCTGATGGCCTGGGCCTGCTCGTTGATTTGCGCTTGCAGGCGGTGCAGGCGGTCCAGCTTTTCTTCTTTGCTGGTGTTGTCTTCCAGGTCGGCGGCGGGCGTGCCGGGGCGACGCGAATACACAAAAGAGAAAGACTGGTCGAAATTCACATCGCGAATCAGCTTCAGTGTCTTCTGGAAATCCTCTTCCGTCTCACCGGGAAAGCCCACAATAAAGTCCGAGGACAAGACGATGTCGGGACGCGCTTCACGCAGGCGGCGCACGATGGATTTGAACTCCAGCGCAGTGTAGCCGCGTTTCATTGCAGCCAGAATACGGTCGCTGCCGGCCTGTACGGGCAAGTGCAGAAAGGGGACCAGCTTGGGCAGATTGCCGTGGGCGGCGATCAGGCGCGAGGTCATTTCCTTGGGGTGCGAGGTGGTGTAGCGAATGCGCTCGATACCAGGGATCTCGTGCACGTACTCCAGCAGCATGGCAAAGTCGGCAATCTCGCCAGCGACGTCGGTCGGGCCACGGTAGGCGTTCACGTTCTGGCCCAGCAGCGTCACTTCACGCACACCCTGGTCGGCCAGGTCAGCCACTTCCATCAGTACGTCGTCAAAGGGACGGGAGACTTCGGGGCCACGGGTGTAGGGCACTACACAGAAACTGCAGTACTTGCTGCAGCCTTCCATGATGGACACAAAGGCGGAATAACCCTCCACGCGTGCGGGAGGCAGGGCGTCGAATTTTTCGATTTCAGGAAAACTGATATCTACTTGCGAGCGGCCGCTGTTGCGGCGCTTGACGATCAGCTCGGGCAGGCGGTGCAAGGTTTGTGGTCCGAACACGACATCCACGTAGGGAGCACGACGAATAATCGTGTCGCCTTCCTGACTGGCCACACAGCCACCTACGCCAATGACCAGATCGGGATTGAGCGCTTTCAAATGCTGAACCCGGCCCAGATCCGAGAACACCTTTTCTTGCGCTTTTTCGCGCACCGAACAGGTATTGAACAGGATGATGTCTGCTTCTTCGGGGTTGGTTGTCAACTCCACGGGGCGATCCTGATTCAGGATATCGGCCATTTTTTCGGAGTCGTACTCGTTCATCTGGCAGCCAAAGGTGCGAATGAAGAGCTTGCGGGCAGGCTTGGTAGCAGCATCCGCGCTGGCGGGGGTAGAGATTGTGGTGTCGGTCATAGAAGGAGCCGTGACGGGTGTATATCCCGCGGGCCATTGAAAATGATGAATCGGGCATTATAACGCCCAGCCTCCCGTGAGCCACAAGCAAGCTGGGATCATGTGGGAGGACTTGTTGCAGACAGGCCGCCCTTTGGGGTGAGAAGGCTGGAAATAGTCTTGTCGGGGCATGAAGCTGGATCAGGATTTTCAGTCAGCTTCTACTTGCGTCCTGTTTTTGTGAATTATATGATTCGTATATGGATCATATAAGGATTGAAAAATGGGTATCGTGAATATTGATGACGAGCTGCACGACCAGCTACGCAAGGCGAGTACGGTTTCATGTCGCTCCATCAATGCGCAGGCGGCTTTCTGGATACGTATGGGGTTGTTGTGCGAACTGAACCCGACCATGAGTTTTAACGAGATTGTCGCCCGTGAAATGAAGGCGGCTGGTTTGGGTGAGCCTGCCGTGCCTCTGGATCAGGTGGAGTCAGCATGATCAAGACGGCAGATGAAATTGCCTTGATGGCCGAGTCGGGCCGTTTGCTGGCTCAAGTGTTCACGCGCCTGGATCAATTGAACCTGATTGGCATGAACACCATGCAGATTAATGATCTGGTCGAAAGTTATATCGTCCAGGACCTGCAAGCCCGGCCCGCCAGCAAAGGGCAGTACGGTTACGCCTATGTTCTGAATTCATCGCCTAATCAAGTCGTGTGCCACGGTATGCCGTCCGCGACGGATGTACTGAAGGAGGGGGATATCGTGAATTTCGACATCACCCTGGAGAAGAACGGTTTTATCGCGGATTCCAGCAAAACCTACACGGTGGGGCAGGTAACTCCTGCTGCGCAAAAACTGGTCGATGCCTGCTATATGGCGATGTGGAAAGGTATACAAGCCGTGCGCCCCGGCGCGACTTTGGGTGATGTGGGGTTTGCCATTTCCCAGTACGCACGCAAGAACGGCTATTCCGTTGTACGTGATTACTGTGGGCACGGCATCGGGCGGGAAATGCACGAAGCGCCTGAAGTTTTGCATTGGGGCATGCCGCGCACAGGACTGCGATTGAAAGAGGGCATGGTGTTCACCATTGAACCCATGCTGAATCAAGGTGGCCATGCAGTGCAAACCGGGAAAGATGGCTGGACTGTGCGCACTTGCGATGGCTTGCTGTCAGCACAGTTTGAGCACACGGTGGCTGTGACAGACAGTGGTGTGCGCGTGTTGACCTTAAGACCTGATGAAACCATCCCGAATTAATTAAGTAGTTGGTCGTCCCTCCCTTGCATTACTTATGGCTTGTAGTGTGTCATCCAGTCATTGCAGCTTGTGCACTGAAAACGACAGCAGCAAGTTATCTCAGCCCGATGGAAATGAGATTTTCTGTAAACCTCGTTGATGCCGCCACAGCTGCGAGATCCCGTCATATCGTGATGGCAGTATTGCCCGTTGTATAACCGTCGTGCCGAAGTATCCCTTCAGATCAATATAGGGTGGCAGGCGTTTGTTTTATTGAGGGCCGGAGCAGGTCGGCTTGGCGGGTCATTCGCCCGTGCTGCGCACGGGTCCCCTTGTCAGAGTCCAGATGCGGGCGTGTCGTGAACTCGGAGCGCGGTTTGTCCCCCGGACAAACCGCAAGCGTGCTCCTCAAACAGCACGACCCTTGCACCCCGCATCCGGCCTCTGCCCGCGGCGAATAACCTGACTCGCCCGCCGACCTGCTCCGGCCCTCAATAAAACAAAAAGAGGCTTACTGCCGCCACTCTATTACTCGCAATCCAGCAGCCCTAGAAACAAAAAAGCCCGACATTGTTTTAATGTCGGGCTTTCGTTAACAGCGAGCCAAGAAGCAACTTAGCCTTCTACAACCTCGCCGCCTTCGTCTTTCTTGATCGGCTTGACCAGATCCTCACGTTTCACGCCCAGCCACATGGAAATGGCAGCGGCCACGAACACGGAGGAGTAAATACCGAACCAGATACCGATGGTCAGCGCCAGCGAGAAGTTGTGCAGCGTTGGGCCACCGAAGAAGAAAATCGACAGCACCATCATCTGGGTAGAACCGTGGGTGATGATGGTACGCGAGATGTTCTGGGTGATGGACAGATCAATAATGTCCGATACCGACATCTTGCGCTGCTTGCGGAAGTTCTCACGGATACGGTCCATCACCACAACAGATTCGTTCACGGAGTAACCCAGCACCGCCAGAACACCGGCCAGCACCGACAGCGAGAACTCCCATTGGAAGAACGCGAAAAAGCCCAGAATGATGACCACGTCGTGCAAGTTGGCAATCGCACAAGCCAGCGCCAGCTTCCACTCAAAGCGGAAACCCAGGTACAGCAAGATACCGGCGACCACAAAGGCCAGGGCCATCAAACCGTTATGCAGCAGTTCTTGCCCCACCTGTGGGCCGACGAACTCCACACGGCGCAGCTCCACGTCCGAGTGCTGCTGCTTCAAGGCCTGGAGTACTTGCTCGCTTTGCTGGGTAGAGTCTTGTCCGTCCAGAACGGGCAAGCGGATCATGATGTCCTGCGACGTGCCGAAGTTCTGTACCTGGAAGTCGGTATAACCCAGCGACTGAATCGAGCCGCGCACATCTTCGACCTGCACGGTTTGCTGATAGTGCACTTCCATGACCGTACCACCGGTAAATTCGATGGACAGGTGAAAGCCGCGCACAATAATGAAGACGACCGCTGCAATAAATGTCAGAAAACTGATCAGGTTCAGCACCAACGCATGGCGCATGAACGGGATAGTGCGGTGAATACGAAAAAATTCCATGATGCTTTATGCCTGTAGTTGGGCCTGGCCGGTTTGCACCGGCCCCGGCACTTTACTTCTTGTCCTGTGGTTTCCAGACCTGACCAATGGAAATACCCTGCAGGCGACGACGGTTGCCATACCAGAGGTTGACCAGGGCACGAACCCCAACCACCGAAGAGAACATGGAGGTCAGAATACCGATCACGTGTACGACCGCAAAACCACGGATAGGACCGGAACCGAAGGCCAGCAAAGCGACACCCACAATCAGACTGGTCAGGTTGGAGTCGAAAATAGTGGCCCAGGCACGATCAAAACCCAGGTGAATGGCTTGTTGCGGCGAGGCACCATTGCGTAGCTCCTCGCGGATACGCTCGTTGATCAGCACGTTGGCGTCAATGGCCATACCCAGGGTCAGGGCGATAGCGGCAATACCCGGCAAGGTCAGGGTGGCTTGCAGCATGGACAAGACAGCCAGCAGCAAGAGCACGTTGAAGGTCAGGCCAATGGTGGAGAACAGACCAATCAGGTGGTAGTACAGCATGATGAAGATGGCGATCGCAATAAAGCCGTACAGCGTGGCGTTAAAGCCTTGGCGAATATTGTCGGCACCCAGGCTAGGGCCAATGGTGCGCTCTTCAATGATGCTCATGGGGGCGGCCAGCGAACCGGCACGCAGCAGCAGGGAAATATCGGCGGCTTCCTGAGCATTCATGCTGCCGCTGATCTGTACCTGGCCGTTAGGAATTTCGCTACGGATAACCGGAGCCGTCACCACTTCACCCACGCCATTTTCAAACAGCACAATCGCCATGCGCTTGTTGATGTTGTTGCGGGTAATGTCGCGGAAAATGCGCGAGCCCTTATTGTCCAGCGTCAGGTTGACGGTGGGTTGCTGGGTTTGCGAGTCACGACCGGGCTGGGCGTCCTGCAGGTTTTCACCTGTCAGGATGACCTGGCGGCGCAGCAGCAGGGGGGCACCACCACGCTCGGTGTAGCGCTCCAGACCAAAGGGCACGGTACCCGAGTTCAAGGCCGCAACGGCAGCAGGCGAGTCTTCCACCATGCGCAGTTCCAGTGTGGCCGTACGACCCAGAATTTCCTTGGCTTTGGCTACATCCTGCACGCCGGGCAGTTGAACCACGATGCGATCGGACCCTTGCTGCTGAATCACAGGCTCGGCTACGCCCAGCTCATTGATTCGGTTATGCAAGGTGGTGATGTTTTGCTTGAGGGCGTTCGATTGCACCTGAATGGTGGCGGCTTCGGTCAAACGGGCTGTCAGACCGCTGTCACCGGCAGGGGTGAAAGCCAGATCAGGCATGGCGCGACGCATTTCCGATTGAGCGCGGTCGCGATCGTCTGCCGAGGCAAAGCTCATGCGCAGCGAGTGACCATCACGCTCGATGCCGCCAACAGGCACTTTGGCTTCGCGCAGCACGCTGCGGGCATCAGCCACCATGGAGTCGTAGCGGGCTTGAAGCGCGCCTTGCATATCCACTTGCAGCAGGAAGTGCACGCCACCGCGCAAGTCCAGGCCCAGGTGCATGGGGTGGGCGCCCAGTGCGGTCAGCCAGGCAGGCGACGCAGACACCAGGTTCAGGGCGACGGTGTAGTCGGGGGCGGTAGCTGTGGAGTCCTTGTTCAGTTCGCGCTCGATCAGGTCTTTGGCCTTGAGCTGAACATCGGTGGACTCAAAACGGAAACGCGCAGTGGCGCTAGGTCCGTTTTGTTCAAAATACGAGCCCGTCGTAGGAATATTGTTTTTCTTGAGCAGCTCTTCAACGTGACTGATCAGGTTGGTTTCAAGCCGGACCGTGGATTTGGCGCTGGAAACCTGGACAGCAGGAGACTCACCAAACAGATTGGGCAAGGTATAGATCAGGCCGATCGCCAGCGCGACCAAGACGATGACATATTTCCAGAGAGGATAACGATTCATGGGATATCTACGACGGGTGCAGAAATGGCAACCCCGGACCGAGGTCCGGGGTCGGAGGCATTACAGCGACTTGATCGTGCCTTTGGGCAGAACAGTCGTAACGGCCACGCGTTGGACCAGAACTTCAACAGGCTTGTCGGTCAGGTTGGCCACTTCAACGGTCAGGTAGTTGTCGTGAACTTTGCTGACTTTGCCCAGCAAACCACCGGAAGTGATGACTTCGTCGCCTTTGGCCAGGTTGGACACCAGGTTGCGGTGCTCTTTCTGACGCTTCATTTGAGGACGAATCATCAAGAAGTACAGCACAACGAACATCAAGATGATGGGCAGCATGCCCATCAAGGCATTTTCGCCGCCGGCAGCTGCCTGGGCGGGGATGAGAGTCAGAATGTCAACAGCGGACATGTGGGGCTCCTGAGGATTTTTTTGTGTGGGTTGTCAAAAACTAACGGTGTATTGTAGCGGCACTTTATTGCGGTATCACAAACAGCGTGTCATTCAATACCGCGCGCCCGATCCTGGTGGAACTGCTCCCGCCAGGCCGCGAAACGCTTTTGCTCGATAGCATCGCGCATCTCTTGCATGATCTGCAAATAGAAATGCAGATTGTGCAAGGTATTCAAACGCGAGCCGGTAATTTCATTGGAACGCTGCAAATGATGCAAGTAGCCACGCGAGAAATGCTTGCAGGTATGGCAGGTGCAGCTGGGATCCAGCGGGCGGGTATCGTCGCGGTAACGGGCATTGCGTATCTTGATGTCGCCGTAACGGGTAAACAGCCAGCCATTGCGCGCATTGCGGGTGGGCATGACGCAGTCAAACATGTCCACGCCCTGGCTGACCCCTTCGACCAGATCTTCCGGTGTACCGACGCCCATTAGATAGCGGGGGGCATGGGTGGGCAGTTTCGGGGTGGTGTGCGCCAGAATGCGCATCATGTCTTCTTTGGGCTCGCCTACGGACAGGCCGCCAATGGCATAGCCTTCAAAGCCGATTTCGGTCAGACCAGCCAGGGATTCGTCGCGCAGGTCCTCGTACATGCCGCCTTGCACAATGCCAAACAGGGCATTGGGGTTGTTCAGACGCTTGAATTCCTCGCGTGAACGGCGAGCCCAGCGCAAGGACATGCGCATGGATTTAGCCGCTTCGATATGTGTGGCGGGACGGTCGTCAATCAAGTAGGGCGTGCATTCATCGAACACCATGGAAATATCGGAGTTCAAGGAGTACTGGATTTGCATCGACACTTCAGGCGTCAGAAACAGGCGCTCGCCAGTAATGGGGGAGGCAAATTTCACCCCTTCCTCGGTAATCTTGCGCATGCCTTTCAGGCTGAACACCTGAAAACCGCCCGAGTCCGTCAGGATGGGCTTGTCCCATTGCATGAAATTATGCAGGCCCTGGTACTTGTCCATGACATCCGTGCCCGGACGCAGCCACAGGTGAAAGGTGTTGCCCAATATGATCTGCGAGCCAATCTCGTTCAGCTCGTGCGGCATCATGGCCTTGACGCTGCCATAGGTGCCTACCGGCATGAAAATGGGGGTTTGCACCACACCGTGGTTCAGGGTGATCTGGCCACGGCGAGCGGCGCCATCGGTGCTTAAGAGGTCAAACTTCAGTCCACTCATGGGGTAGGAGGCTCAATGAACATAGCATCGCCGTAACTAAAGAAGCGATACCGGGATTGGACGGCGTGCTGGTAGGCACGTTGTATGGGTTCGATCCCCGCCAGGGCCGATACCAGCATCAGCAAGGTGGACTGGGGCAAATGAAAATTGGTGATCAGTGCATCCACCCACTGGTACTGGAAGCCGGGGGTAATGAACAGGCGCGTGTCGCCTTCAATGCTGCCATCGGCGCAGCGCTGGTTCATGCCGGGCTCTTTGCTGGCGGCCGACTCCAGCGAACGCACACTGGTGGTGCCCACGGCAATGACGCGGCCACCGGCAGCGCGGGTGGCTTCGATCTTGGCCAGGGTGGCGGCGGGCACATGGTAACGCTCGGCGTGCATGACGTGTTCGCTGATATTGTCCACACGCACAGGCTGAAAAGTGCCTGCACCCACGTGCAAGGTCACAAAGGCCTGGTCCACGCCTTGCTCGCGCAAGGTGTTCAGCATGTCGTCGGTAAAGTGCAGGCCAGCCGTCGGGGCGGCCACGGCACCGGGGTGACGGGCGTAAACAGTCTGGTAGCGCGAGTCGTCTTCCTCGTCCGCTGCGTGGGTAATGTAGGGTGGCAAAGGCGTGGCGCCGTATTGCTCCAGCATGTCCAGCACAGGCTCGTGAAAGCGCAGCGCAAACAGGGCGTCTTCCCGCCCGGTGCAATCGGCCAGTACCTTGCCGTCGGCCAGTTCCAGCAAAGTGCCAGGTTTGGGGGACTTGCTGGCGCGGATATGGGCCAGAGCCGTATCGGGGCCGGTTACGCGCTCGATCAGCACTTCCACCTTGCCGCCGCTGCTTTTCTGGCCATGCAGGCGGGCCTTGATGACGCGCGTATCGTTAAAGACCAGCAGGTCACCCTTGCGCAGCAGGCTGGGCAGGTCGGTGAACTGGCGGTCATGCAATTGGCTGGCACCGTCCAGATGCAGCAGACGGCTGCCCTGGCGCTGGGCCGGCGGGCTTTGAGCGATCAGATCAGGGGGAAGCTCGTAGTCGAACTGGGCGATAGTTAAAGAGGGGTCGATGCTCATGGTTTGTCGTAAAGGGCCACTGGCCAGAAGGCCGGGCCTGATGGGGTAACCGACTATTTTAACGCTTTGCCGCCAGATTGCTGAAACGGCCATATCCGTGGTGTTTTTCTTTCGGTATGCTTGGGTCTTTCCTGAATTGATCTGTTGGAGACGAGGGCATGGGCGTTTTAAAGGCAAAGCCTGTTTTGAGTCGTTGCAAGCACGTGGCTCTGGCCACCTTGCTCATGGTGCAAGGCGCATCACTAGCCCTGGCCCAGGCCTTGCCGCCCGAGCTGGCTTCGGTATGGAACGCCAGCCGCTTGCCGCAATCGTCTCTGTCCATCGTGGTAGACGAGGCGGACGGTCCGCGCCTGATCGGCGTCAATCCCCAGGAGCCCCGTAACCCCGCCTCGGTAATGAAACTGGTCAGTACCTGGGCCGGTTTGTCCGCTCTGGGGCCAGAATATACCTGGCGTACGACGTTAATGGCCCAGGATGGCCTGCAGGTGGACGAACAAGGCACCTTGAAAGGGCCTTTGTACATCAAGGCGGGGGGCGATCCGTTTTTGACCGTGCCGCAGTTATGGGACATGTTGCGCGAGCTCCGCTTGCGTGGGGTGAAGAATCTGACCGAAGTTATTGTGGATCGTTCCATCTTCGGCAACGTCACCATCAATCCGGGTGACTTCGATAATGCGGGTGACCGTCCCTATAACGCCAGCCCGGATGCCATGATGGTGGGGCTAGGCGCTTCCCGGCTGGTGTTCCAGCCAGATACACAGGCGCGCAAATGGATTGCGATTATTGACCCGCCTTTGCCCGGAGTGCGCGTACAGGGTGAAGTCGAGTGGTCGACGGCGACCTGCCCTGGTTCGCCTGTTGTTGGTACCCAGATTCAGCCTGAAGCCGGTGGCATGGTGGTCCGTGTCAGTGGCAAGGCCGCCGCTTCTTGCGGTGAGTTCAGCGTTTACCGTCTGGTTCATTCCCAAACCGAGTTTTTCGACAAGCTGTTCCGCAGCCTGTGGCGCGATCTGGGCGGCACCCTGGCCCGCGACATCAAGGCAGGCCGTGTGCCGGCTCGTGCGCAGGCGATTACCTGGCATGACTCGCAGTCCCTGTCTGACCTGATCCGTCTTATTAATAAGCAAAGCAACAATGTGATGGCCCGTACCATCTTGCTGACCGTGGGCGCAGAAATGAATGGTCCCGGTGCCACGGTGGCCACCGGCGAGCGCGCCGTCATGAACGTGCTGGGCCGTCAGGGGGTCAATACCGCAGGCTGGACCGTGGACAACGGCTCGGGCCTGTCACGCAATGCCCGCGTCACGGCGGGTGGCATGGCTGACATGCTGAAAGTCGCCTGGCGCTCGAACTGGATGCCCGAGTACATTTCCTCCTTTGCGATCTCCGGTGTGGACGGTACAGTGCGTTCGCGCTTGCGTGATGACGAGGTTCAGGGCCGTGCCCACTTGAAAACCGGCACGCTGCGCGATAGCCGTGCCTTGGCCGGTTACGTGCTGGGAGCCAGCGGAAAGCGGTATATTGTCGTCATGATGGTCAATGACGAACGTTCTGCCTCTGCCCGACCCTTTTTTGATGCGGTGGTGAAGTGGCTGGCAGTGCGTTGACGATCACGATAGTGCGGGCTGCTGTGCAGCAGCCCTGTTTTTAGTTAGTCCCTAATTTGATGAAGCAATCATGCCCATACACGAAATACGCCACCCTTTGATCCGCCATAAGCTGGGCTTGATGCGCAAGGCAGATCTGAGCACGAAAAATTTCCGCGAAATGTCCCAGGAAATCGCCTCTTTGCTGACCTACGAGGCGTGCAAGGATCTGCCTCTGGAACCCACCACCATTGAAGGTTGGTGTGGCAATGTGGAAGTGGAAAAGCTGGCTGGCAAGAAAGTGACAGTTGTGCCCATCTTGCGCGCTGGTATTGGCATGCTGGACGGGGTGTTGAGCTTGATTCCTGGCGCCAAAGTCAGCGTGATCGGTATTGCTCGCAACGAAGAAACCTTTGAAGCCCAGACCTATCTGGAGCGTCTGGTCGGTGAGCTGGATCAGCGTTTGGCCCTGATTATCGACCCCATGCTGGCAACAGGTGGTTCCATGGTCGCCACGATTGATCTGCTGAAAAAAGCAGGCTGCAAGAATATTCGCGCTTTGGTGTTGGTGGCGGCTCCGGAAGGCATTGCCACTCTTGAAAAACATCACCCTGATGTCCATATCTATACCGCGTCCATTGATCAGCATCTGGACGAGCATGGTTATATCGTGCCGGGGCTGGGTGATGCGGGCGACCGTATTTTTGGTACTCGCCAGAAGGTTCAGGACGGCGAACTCTAAGTCCAGAACTTGTCGTGCTTTTTTACAATCCCTTGCTAGTACGCCAGAGGGGATAGGCATAATAAAGAGTCGAATCTAAGTTTCACTGAATCAGGATGTACATGAAACTGAATGCTTGGATGGCTGCACCGCTGTTGGTCATGTTGGGCCTGAGCTCGGCTCAGGCTGGTTTGTGTGACGTGCCTTTCATGCGTGACGGTGGGCAGATACAACTGACTGGCTCGGGCTTTCTGGCCTTGGGCGCTGATCTGGCTTTTTCTGACGTGAAAAAGCAGGGCGGTGATCAGTGCCAGGCGCGTGTACAGGGCAAGGCCAGTGTCGCCCTGGCCGGTTTGCCGGCCAGCAAGCCCAATATTGACTACGTGATGACGGTGCGTGATGGCCGCACCCGTTTCCAGCGCGATGATGGCCGTGGTGGTCTGGAAGCCGTTCAAGGTTCGTTTGACCTGCGCCTGCTGGGCCTGTTTTCCTACGAACACGGTGGGCTGCAGGAAGGGCAGACCTTCCCGCGCCAGGATTTCCAGATCAATCTGGACAAGCGCTCCCAGTCCAACGCCAATGTCTTGCGCATTCATACCGGTGCGAAGACGGTTGGAGCTCAACAATCGGTACAGACTGCATTGGGCAATTACCAATGTTGGCCTATTCGTTATCAACGCGAGATCGAGCCTACCCAGGCCAGTTTCAGTGGCATCAGTCTGCCCATACCGGGCATCAACTCCCAGGTTACGGATTGGTATTGCCCGGATGTGCAGATGGTGATGAAGCAAGAAAGTATTCAGAACGGTGTCCCGTCCACGGTGGATGTGACGCAACTGAAGTAAACCTGCGACTTACTGGTCTCAGGTACACCGAGTATCTTTATCCTGAAAACAGCGGGTTAAAGAATTTTGTGCGGCGCTGCTATGGCGCCATTCACTTGGCGATACGTATTTGTCGCGTGTCCCTTTCAACTGCAAGGAGTTATTTATGGCTACCAAGAAAAGTGTGGAAAACAGCGGAGACAAATTCATCGAAGAAGTGAAAGCGAGCTTGGATGAAGCTGAAAAACTGATGCGTGAGGCCGCTGAAGCCACGGGCGACAAGGCCGGTGAGCTGCGTGAGAAAGCGCTGCGCTCTCTGCGTGTGACCCGGGATTCCCTGCATGATGCTCAGGAAGCCGTGGTCGAGCACAGTGTGCGTGCCGCCAAGGCAACCGACAACTATGTCCACGACAAGCCCTGGCAAGCCATCGGCGTGGCCGGTATTGTGGGTCTGATGTTCGGTATGCTGATTAGCCGACGTTAATCTGTCTTTGCTCTGCGCTGCGAGCCCTTTGCTGGGCTGCAGCAGCATAAAAAGCAGCCCTGCCGATCTGGACTTTGCGGTCCAGATCGGCAGCCTCTTAGAAATCAGGCTCTTGTCATTGCATGCAATGGCAGGATGTCGCAGAGCAGGGATAAATCATGGCGCTTAGGCAAACTATCAGTCAGCTTGGTTCTACCTTGATAGGGGCTGTCAGTACCAGGCTGGAGCTGTTCGCTCTGGAAGCCGGTCAGCAAAAGGCAAGCCTGATCACCATCTTCAGCATGGTGTTTGGCGCACTGCTGTTCTCCACTCTGGCGGTGCTGGTTTTCAGCTTGTTGCTGGCCTTGTACTTCTGGCCTACGGATTATCGTTACTGGGCTTTGGGAGTGCTGGTCGTTCTGTATGCCGGTTTGGGGGTGGGGCTTTTCCTGGCCGTACGCCGCCGTCTGACCACAGGCCCGATTCCTTTTTCAGCCACCTTGTCCGAGTTGCGTCGCGATGTCGCATTTATTGAGCGCTTGAGGGATTCCGAGGGAGACGGCAAATGAGCACGAAGCAAGAGAGCATGTCCGCCCAGGAGCGGGCTGTGCGTATTGAACTGCTGCGAGTCCGCGCCTCGTTGGAGCGGCAGACCATGTCGTCCCAGATCCACTCCCTGGGCGAGGATTTAAGCCCCGGCAATTTGTGGAACAGCGTCAAGCCGTCGGGTTTGAGCATGGGCGGTGTGGTCACTAGTGCGCTGTCCTTGTCGCGCCGTTATCCGTTCCTGTTGTCCGGTGCTTCTGCCGTGCTGAGCAGTTTCGGCGGGCGCTGGATGCGTATCGGGGCTTTGGCTCTGGGAGCCTGGAAGCTGTTTGATTCTTCCAAGTCGGCACGCGAGAAAGCACGCAATGTACTGGTTCCGGTACGACGCAAAACCGATGTGGACGAGTAAGTCTGCTTGTCTGTTTGAAAACCGGCCCAGGCCGGTTTTTTTTTGCCTGCCGCAAGCTCGGCGTTCTGCCTGACTGGTTTTTGAAGGCGGCAAGGCTTATGCTCCGATAATAAATAATTCCAGAACAAAGCTACCCACATCAGGAGACATAGCCCGTCATGCAGGTGCCATTACTGAATGCCTTAAGAACCTTTACGGTGTCGGCGCAAAGGTTGAACTTCACCAAGGCGGCAGAAGACCTGCTGGTCTCTCCCTCGGCAGTCAGCCACCAGATCAAGGTGCTGGAGGAGTATTTGGCTTGCAAGCTGTTTCTGCGCAAGAACCGATCTCTGGAACTAACGGATCAGGGTCAGTTTCTATTCGACCGTTTGCAACGGCCGTTTTACGAGATCAATCAGGCTTTGAGCGAATTGCGCATGCCGCACGGCAAGAGCCGCATCAATCTATCCTTGCGGCCCTTTGTGTCCAGCATGTGGTTTACCGGGCAGTTGGGAGACTTCTGGCTGAAGCATCCAGACATTGAAATCAACTTGCTGCACAGGCTGCAGGCTCCGGATTTTTTCAGGGACAACATCAATTTTGCTATCGTCTGGGGCAAGCAGGGCGATTGGCCGCAGTTGCAAACCTTGCGCATCATCCCCGGCAATTTGACGCCTGTTTGTGCGCCGTCTTACCTGCAGGCGCATGGCCAGATCACCTCCCCGGCGGATCTGAACCAGCATGTGCTGATTCATGAAGAAAATCAGCTGTGCTGGGAGCAGTGGTTGCGCAAGGCGGCGGGGCAGGAGCTGACGGCCAAGAAGAGCTTTCACATTGATGACACCAATGTGCGCATGAATGCGGTCTTGAATGGCCAAGGGGTGATGCTGGGCTGTCCGGCCTTGCTGAAGCCTTTGATCGACAGGAAGGAAATCGTCCAGCTGTTCGATGTGTGCCTGGAAGAGTACGCCTATTTTCTGGCCTACCCCAAGGAGGCGAACCTTAGCCGACAGGAGCAGGAGTTTGTGGATTGGGTGGCGTCGATTGCAATACGCTAGGCGATAATTGCCAGATGGCTTCCATGTGTTGTGCTCGGTGACCGGGCTTTCTCCGCTCTTTGCTGACCTTGTCGCTGTCCCTGCATCTTTAAAAAACCTGCAAATATGCAGGTTTTTTTATGTATCGGCCTTTCCGAACCAGGCTGGATGCTCATCGCTCATCGCTCATTTCTCAACGACCAGGGTGTGGAACCCCGATCTGATGCGTGTGACTGGAGGCTATATCAAGCTTCGCATAGTTCTCACACCGCTCATACCTGCTTGCAAAATACCTGACACGCAGCCATGAATCGGGTTTCATGACGCTGCGAATTTCCACACTTTGCAGTGCTTGCGATCTACCACTTCCCCTTTACCCATATTCAGCAACAAAAAAAACTCATCGTTCCGTCAAATTTGCTCAATTTTCAAGTGTCGCTCCCTGTCGCATGATTGGCCTGACCTAATAAAAGCCATTCATGGTGCTTATGCAAACCAGAGGAGATACTGAGATGAATACCGCTCTACGCTCGCCCATTGCGATTGAAGAATTTGACCGCAGCTACTTTCAGCAGGAAACCGACGAGGTTTTCGCCTTGCCCCCCGAGTGCTTTACCTCGGAAGAGTTTTTCCAGTTTGAGCTGAATGCCGTCTGGAAAAAGCAGTGGTTCTGTGTGGGCCGTGCCACTGACATCCCCAATGCTGGTGACTTCTTCACCTTCGATGTAGGCAATGATGCGCTGTTTGCCATCCGCACTCGTGAAGGTGGCATCAATGTACTGTCCAATGTCTGTCGTCACCGCAATATGTTGTTGCTGGAAGGTGCAGGCAATGTACGCCGCATCAGCTGCCCCTTGCACGCCTGGGTCTACAACATGGAAGGCGAGCTGGTTTCCGCCCCAGGTCTGACCGATACCGGTGCCAGCTTTGACCCCAAGAGCGTCTGTTTGCCCAAGATCCGCGCCGAGGTTTGGGAAGGCTTTATCTTCATCAACTACGACGCCATGGCGCCGGCCTTGCACACCCGCCTGGGCAATCTGGGCAAGCAGCTGGCGAACTATCGCATGTCCGAGCTGAAGTCTTCGGAACCCCTGAAGATGGAAGGTTTCGACTGGAACTGGAAGATCTTCAATGACGAGTGTTACCACTGCAGCTTCCTGCACGCCTCCTCCTGGGGCGGCATGTACGAAACCAATCCGGATCGTGTGGATGAAACCGCTGTCTTCAATGACGTGGCCAATGGCATTGTCTCCTACAACCTGATCTCCACCCACAAAGACGCAGCCCCCACGCATACCGGCTCCATCTTGCAGCCGCCCATGAAGGGCTTGACTGACCAGGAGCGAACTCAGCTTTCCTACGTGACGGTAGCGCCCAACCTCTTGCTGGTGGCCATGCCTGACAAGGTGAAGTACTTCATGTGGCTGCCCAAAAGCGCCAAGCAGTCCACCTATGGCGTGTCCTGGATGTACCCGCAGGAAACGTTGGAGCGCGAGGACCACAAAGAGAAGTTCGATCAGGAACACGATGATCTGTACCCCGTGATGATCGAGGACCTGTTTGCCTGGCGTCGTTCGCATCAGGGCATGCAATCCAACTTTGCCTCCCGTGGTCGTTTGACCAATGAAGAGCTGGTCATCAAGCGTTTGCAAAACTGGCTGATTGATCTGTACCGCGCCGAAGAGCGCCGTGTGGACGAGCAAAGCCGGGTATTGCCGATCCGAGCGATTGCCTAAGGGAGCAGGAGCAGCATCATGCAGCAAACTTTGCAAACACGCGTGTTGAAGAAAACCAGGCTGTCAGAGCGCGTTGTGGGCCTGACCCTGGGTTTGCAAAACGGGGGCACGTTTCCCGTCTGGGAGCCGGGGGCGCATATTGAACTGGAACTGGCGGTGTCGCAGACCGAACCGCTTTACCGTCAATATTCCTTGTGTGGCCAGCAGGCCAATACCCGTGAATGGCAAATTGCCGTTCTGAAAGAAGAAGCCGGGCGGGGCGGCTCTGCGTATATCCATGAGGTGTTGCAGGAAGGTGATGCGCTGGCTGTCAGCGTGCCGAAAAATCACTTTCCCTTTGCTGCAAACAAGAAGTGCTTTTTTGTGGCCGGGGGCATAGGCATCACGCCTATCGTGCCCATGGTCCAGGCCGCTGCGGCAGCCGGCCTGGACTGGCACTTGCTGTATCTGGCAAGAAACGCAGCGGATTTTATTTTTCTGCAAGAGCTGCAACAAGTGGATGCTGCGCGTATCACCACGCATGCCTCCAATCAGGACGGGCTGTTTGATCTGCAAGGCGCATTGAAAACGCTGGACGCACAAACCGTCGTCTATTCCTGCGGTCCGCAACCATTGCTGACCGCCTTGGAAAACTATCAACAGGAACAGGCCGATATTGGCTGGCAACTGGTGCTGGAACGCTTCTCGGTAGAGACCGATCCGGCCCTGCTGCAAGGCAAGGGCTTTACCGTGACTTTGCAAAAATCGGGCAAAAGCATCGCGGTAGCGGGGGATGAAACGATTCTGGCCGCCTTGAAACGGGAAGGCGTACGGGTCAAGTGCTCATGCCAGAACGGCACCTGCGGCACCTGCGAAACCGTGGTCATTTCCGGCTTGCCGGAGCATCGGGATTTTGTGCTGTCGCCAGAAGAACGGCAGCTGAATGAAACCATGATGATCTGCGTTTCGCGCGCCTTGTCGGCCGAACTGGTTTTGGATCTATAACAATAAACAGGAGAAACACCATGAAAAAAGTGGTGGTTACAGGCGGCTCGGGCCGTGTGGGCTCGTACGTTGTACAGCAATTGATGCAGACCATGGATGTGGTCGTGGCGGATCTGAAACCCAGCCAGCATCAGGTTTCTTTTATTCAAACGGATGTGATGGATCTGGAGGCCGTGCGTGCGGCCACCAAAGATGCCGATGCCGTGATTCACCTGGCGGCAATTGATTTTGACTGGAAGGCCGCCGAAGAGCAGTACATCAACGTCAATGTGCGCGGCACCTGGCATGTGCTGCAAGCCTGTCGCGAAAACGGTGTCAAGAAAGTGGTGCTGTGTTCCAGTATTTCGGCTTGCGGTCTGTCCGAGATGCGAGCTGATTGGAAACCCCAGTATCTGCCTGTGGACGAGGCCCATGAAAACAAGCCTTATCAGGCCTACAGCGTCAGCAAGATCGTCATGGAGCAGATGGCAAAAAGCTTTAGTGATGCCAGCGATATGGAAGTGATCTGCTTGCGTCCACTGGCCGTGGTGCTGCCGGAAACCATTGCCGAGTACATCCAGTTTGTCGACAGCCCGCAGCGTAACTGGCTGTTCTATTACATCTGGGCTGCAGATCTGGCGCGTGCTTTTGAGGCCGCCGTGAATCTGCAAGGTTTGCGCTACGGCGTGTTTTTCATTAGCGCAGACGATAGCTCCCACCCCTTGGCAACCACAGACTGGTATCAGCAGATTATTGGCCCTGTGCCTGAAATCAAGAACCCACGCTGGTATCAGAACAATCCGCGTGCCTCCATTTTCAGCAGCCATGCGGCCAAGGAAATTCTGGGCTGGCAACCAAGCACGGACTTCCAGCAACTGCGCCAGGAATACGCGGTGGAAAAAGACCTGGCGTGAAACGTCCAGGCTCCCATAACGAATACATTGAACACGGAGACTTGAGCATGACGGGAATTAAAACCGGCACCTTGGATTGGACGGGTGACAACCCTTTTATTTACTTGAAGACTGACCCTGACCAGGACTGGTCGTCCTTGTCCCTGTACTTTCGCATCGCCAGCTCGGCGTATGGCAGCGGCCAGGCCATCCTGGTGTTGGACAAGCCTTACGAAGACGGGCAGGACAGCGACGCGCGTTTGCTGATCACGGATAACAAGCCCTTGGCCGAGTATCTGGTACGGGACTTCGTGCGCCATTTTGGCCTGTTTCGCAAGGCGGTGGCGCTGGATAAGTTGCAGGTCTTGAGTGACGGCGTTTTCCAGACAGTGAACCGTTTCCCTGAGCTGGTCAGCGAATCTGTCACCTCCGCCAGTGCAGGTCTGACGGTGGAATTGCAATGGCATCACATGACGCAGCCAGCGATTTGTGTGGACCTGCCGCAAAGCCAGACCCAAACCCAGCAGCACGAAATGATGTGCGTGTTCCACCCGGCCCAGCAAGCCAGGGTGCTGATCAATGGCACGGCCTTGCCGGGCAACACCATAGAGCGGGACTTTAACGGCTCGCGTGCGCAGTCCGCCAGCCTGGCGAACAGCGAAACCTGGGTGCGCGTGGCGTAAGGAGACGATATGGCTCAGCATGTAGAGACGCAGGCCGTGATGCCAGCCTGGACAGGGGTCCGGCCTCTGCAATCCATTTTGCCCTCGCAAGGCCGCCTGGTCCTGCATGCCGGGCCACCGTTTCGGGATGCACAGGAGTTGCCTGCCGCAATCCGAAATTCGGCTTTGATCGGCATTCTGTATGAGGGCTGGGCAGCTAGCAAACAAGAGGCGCAAGCCTTGCTGGACGCAGGGGGCGTGCAACTGGCGCCCGCGCAGGATTACGGCGTGGTGGTGCCATTGGCCGGAGTGGTCACGCCGTCCATGTATTTGATTGAGGTCAGCGACAGCAATCGGCCCGACTACAAGAAATACTCGGTGCTGAATGAAGGCATGCAATGGTGTACCCGCCTGGGTATTTTTGCCGATGAAATGGTGCCGCATCTGCGTTGGCTGCATCAGGATTTGGGTGTGCGGCTGGCTGCACAGTTTCAGGGACCGGTAGATCTGGCTCCCATTGTTCAGGCCTCCTTGTTGAATGGTGATGACGGTCATGCTCGTACAATGCATGGCTCCCGGCAGTTGGCCGACATTATTGTCTCCTGGGGTATTAATGACAACGCCAGCCAAAGCTTTCTATATGGTGCGATGGCCTGGGCCTTGAATTACTGGATGGCCGCCAGTGCCTTGATTCTGGCAAATCAGGCTTCTGCTGATGGCGCGGATGCCATCGTTAAAGTTGGCGGTAATGGCTTGCGCTTTGGTTTGCAATTGGCTAGCTCCAAAACTTGGCTGGTTACGGACGCTCCTCTTATTGCTGGCAATAAAGAGCCTGGCAATGAGCAAGCAAACGCGCTGGGTGCCTTGGGTGATAGTGCCGTGGTGGATTTTGTGGGGCTGGGGGGACAGTGTCTGGATCTGGCCGGGATTACTGCCAAGAATCTGCACGCCTTTCTGCCCTCGGACTACCTGACGCGTCAAAGCCAGTTTCTGAAAACCCGCTTGCCCTTTCTGGCCGGGCGCAATGGTATTAGCGATTTTGCGCAAGTGATTGCCAACAATACCGGCCCGTTGGTGCTGCTGGGCATGATTGACGGTGCCGGAGAACGTGGCCGTGTTGGTGGTGGGGTGGCGACGGTGGATGCCTCTTTATTGCAAGCTCTCAAGGAGTGGCAGCATGAAACGACAGTGGTTTAAGCTGCCTTTGCATCAATTGCTGCATGCTCTGCATACGGGCGAAGCCAGTCTGCCGGAGATCGTGGCCTCCTTTTATGAGCGCATTGCCATACGCGATGACAAGATTGGTGCCTGGCAGTATCTGATTGATCAGGACGACTATCTGGCCGAGTACGAAAGCCGCAGTGATTTTTACAAGGCCTCGCCCTTGATGGGCCTGCCCTTTGCGGTCAAGGACGTGATTGATACGGCGGGTATTCCCACCACAATGGGCTCGGCCATTCACCAGGATCGGATTCCGGATATGGATGCTTCCTGCGTGACCGCGATGAAAGCGGCAGGCGGCATTTTGATGGGCAAGACGGTCACAACCGAGTTTGCTTACTTTCAGGCTGGCAAGACGAATAACCCGCATGATGTCGAACGCACACCCGGCGGCTCCTCCAGCGGCTCTGCTGCTGCCGTGGCTGATTTCATGGTGCCGGTAGCCTTCGGCACACAGACGGCGGCATCGGTCATACGGCCCGCATCCTACTGCGGCTGCATTGGCTATGTAGGCAGCAAGAACGAGTTTTCCTTGCGCAATATTCAGCCGCTGGCTCAGTCTCTGGACTCCCTGGGCATACTCAGCAACGATGTGCTCGACACGCTCTTGCTGCGCAATATCCTGCTGCACAAACCCTTGAGTTTGAGCACGCCGGGAGCGCAGGCGGCTTGTGTGTTTGGTGTTTTTTCCGGGCAGGCATTGGGCGACGTTCAGGACAAGATGCTGGAGACCTTGCAGGCGTGCCAGCAGGATTTGTCGGAACAGGGGCATACGCTGGTGGATTTTCCCTTGCAGGACGCCGTTGTTGAATTGACGGCCTTGCATGCTCAGATCATGGCTTATGAAGTGGCCCGGAATCTGGTGTACGAGCAACAGCAGCATGAAACCTTGAGCGCCCATATGCAGTCCTTGATGAGCACGGGTCTGGCTTTTCCCTACAAGGAGTACATCGCTGCCTTGCAAAGAGCGGACACGCTCAAACAGGCAATGCTGCAGTGGTTTGCAGATAGTGGGGCGGATTTCATTCTGGCACCTGCGGCAGCCGGTGTTGCGCCTTATAAAACCGAAGGAACAGGGGCACCTTTCATGAGTCGTGCCTGGCAGTTGCTGGGTTTGCCGGTGGTGTCCCTGCCTTTGGGGTATTTCCAGAAGTTGCCTATGGGTTTGCAGTTGATTGGAAAGCCGCACCAGGATGATGTTTTGCTTTTACAGGCGCGTCAGTTGCAGCAGCGCTTTTTAAACAGCAGCTCAGTTCTGGCGGTGTAGTTTTCTTTTTTCTTTTAAGCGTCCTGTTTTTACAGGACGTTTTTTTTGGGCTGCGTTTTTATAGTTTGGGCAGCAGGTACTTTTCAAAGAGCCATTTCAAACCATACAAGGCCCCGAAAATAATCGCGGCAATGGCCAGAAAATCTGCGCTGAAAACGCTTTGCTGTTTATGGGACAGCTCCATATAAACGTGCTCGTCAGCGGGACGGGCATAGGTCATGGGAATGGAGGTCTTGGGTAAAGTGGCCTGCAAGACGACATAGCTGCCATCGTCAGCCGCTTGCATCAGCAGCTCGTCCACCTGCGTGGGAGCCAGACCGTCGTGATGTCCTGGCTTGCACAACTGCCGGGTTCCCTGAGCCCAGTTGTCATTACTCTCGGGGCAGGAGGCCTGGATGCGGTAGCCATTGCTGAATTGAACCGTCAGCCACCCTTGGGCATGCGAGGCGGCGTCGCTGCTTACGGTTACGTCGGTAAGGCTGATGGTGGTCATGGTGCAAATCCCTTGGGCAGTGCAAGCGCATTCTTCAGTCTGCTTAAGGCAGGAGGTGAGTCTATATTTGACGCGGGCTATAGAAGGCTATTCTATAGAAGCCGGTATGGGAATACTGTTTCTGTATGGGCAGAATCAGCTTTATGTGAATTGCTTTTAATGTAAATCAATGCTCTTTTTCCATAAAAAACAGCCCTGTAAAACAGGGCTGTTGATTGCGGAAAACCAGCGGGAATAAAGAAGGCTTAACTGGCGCCTGCCTTGCCCATGCTGACGGCCGGTTTGGCATCATGAGCCGGCTCGGTGTGGTAGCGGCGCAAAGGCTTGTTGGCGGTTTCGGGCATCAGCACAGTCACCCAGAAAAAGCACAGAACCGCGACCACCGTGACGTAAAACGCGGGAGCCAGATAGCTGCCTGTTTGCGCCGTCAGCCAGATAGCCAGGTAAGGTGCGGTGCCACCAAAAATTGCGAAGGTGATGTTGTAGCACATGCTCGAAGCGGTATAGCGCATGTCGGTCGGGAACATCTCCGAGAGCAGGGTGACGGCCACCACGCTGGCTGCCACCTGACCAATACCGATAATCAGCATGCCGAAAATGGCAGCCTCCAACGAAGCTCCCTTGCTGACGATCATATAGGCCGGAATGGTGAACAGCGCATGCCAGACAGCGGCAAATTGCATCATGCGACGGCGGCCCACCCGGTCCGAGATCACACCGGCAAGCGGGGTCAGGGCGGTGACAAACAGCAGGGCAACCATGTTCGCAGTCAGGGACTGTACGGAGGACAAGCCAATGACCGTGCGCAGGAAGGTGTTCATGTAGGTGGAGAAAATGTAGAAGGACAGGGCGTACAGCACGATAAAGCCGCCCAGCTTCACAATATTGGAACCCTCTGCCTTGAACACCTGGGACGCGCTGTAGCTGAGCTGGCCTTTTTTCTCCGCACGCATTTGCTGGAACTCGGGCGACTCGGCCAGATGATCCCGAATGAAGAAGGCCACAATGCCCATGGGAACGGCCAGCAGGAAGATGGTGCGCCAGCCCCAATCGCCCATGGCCTCGGTACCGACAATCGCGGCCAGACCGGCGCTGATCCCTGCTGCCAGTGCAAACGCAAAGTATGTAGCACCGGACATGGCCCAGGCGTAGGAGTTGCGTTTGTTCATGGGGCTGTGTTCAACGGTGTAGATGGTGGCGCCCGTATATTCGCCACCGGCCGACAGCCCCTGAATACAGCGGATGATAATCAGCAGAACCGGAGCCCAGATGCCAATGCTTTCATAGGTTGGAATCAGACCAATGGCGGCGGTGGACCCGGACATCAGCAAGACAGTCAGGGCCAGAATCTTCTTGCGGCCAATGCGGTCGCCCAGCCTGCCAAAGTAGATGCCGCCCAGGGGGCGAACAATAAAGGACACCAGAAATACGGCAAAGGTGGCCAGCAGGCCCGCCATCTTGTCTTCCGAGGGGAAGAAGTTTTGTGCGATGTAGACGGCCATATAGCCGAACAAGGCAAAGTCAAACCATTCAACGATCGTACCGGCCGCTGAACCCATCATTACTTTCTTGATGTGACCCGTATCGGTATGTTCCGATTCGGCCACGGTGCTTTCCCTTTGCATACTTATGTCTCCTCAAGTATTGGGACTATCTGTTTTTTGAAATCAAACCCTGTGGGGGTAGCTGGTTTTTTTATTATTTCTACGTGTCTATCTTTTCTTGGTATTGGTTGAAAGCTCGGCTAGAGCATCGGCTGCAACAGGATGAGTTCCTCCTTTCCGTGGGGCTGGGCATCCGGTCCTGGCATGCTTGCAAAGCGCCATCCAGTGCGTGCTAGATAAGCTAATCCTCTGCAAATTGCTTGTCCATTCACTATTCGCGCACTATTATTGATCGCGATGTTATTAATCTAAAATATGAGCGAAACCATGATTCCCGCACGCCTGGATTTGCATCATCTGCGCGCCTTTAAAACGGTAGCCGAACAGTTGCATTTCAAGAAGGCGGCGGAGTTGCTGCACATCACGCAACCGGGCCTGACGCGCATCATCAAAAAGCTGGAAGATGATTTGCAGGTGGACTTGTTTGAACGCAGCACTCGCCAGGTCAAGCTGACAGCGGCAGGCTTTTTGCTGCTGCAGGAAATCGAACAGGTTTTTGTGCATCTGGAGCGCGGTATCGAGCTGGCTCAGAAAGCCAAGTTTGGCGATATCGGACACCTGATCATTGCCTATAACGACTATGCGGTGCAGGACGTGCTGCCCAGAACGCTGGAGCACTTCAAGCAGCAGTATTCGAACATCACAACCGATTTGTTATATATGCCCACGCAGCAGCAAATACAGGGCTTGCAGCAGGGCAGTCTGGACCTGGGCTTTGGCTTTGCTTTCTCTGATGACCCCGAGGAACTGGGCGTGCTGTGGAAGCCGGTATGTCGTGATGATCCCATCGTTCTTTTGCAGAGCGATCATCCTTTGGCAAAAGAAAAATCCATCCCCTTGGTGGAACTGGCCAATGAGCGCTTTGTGGTGGGTAGCAAGACGCATTGGCAGGTCTGGCGGCGCTATTTCTATTCCCTGTGTCGACATGCCGGTTTCCATCCCAATTCCGTACAGGAAGCCAGCACCATTACCGGCATCATGAGCATGGTGGCGGCCAATATCGGCATTGCCGTTTTGTCGCAGTCCTTGCGCAAGTACGTGCACCGTGATCTAGTGGCGATTGATCTGGACTTGTCGGGCCAGCATCCGCAGTCCTTCATCAACATCATGTGGCAGGAAAGCAATGCCAATCCCTGCGTGCCTTTATTCATCCAGACCATCTCGTCGGAGTTGATGGCAGCCAGTGCGTAAGGCTTGAGTATTTCTCATGGACCCTTGATGAGCGGTCATGATGCAAGGAGGGCGGTTTTGCTACATTGCAATTTTCAACCCTCTGCCCCTTGCTATGAGCACTTCCCAAATACAGTTTGGCCTTGATCATGTCATGTTGCGTGTCCTGGATCTGGAGCGGTCCCTGGCGTTCTACCGCGATATTCTGGGTATGCATGTGGTGCGCCACACAGACTATGAGTCCGGCCGCTTTACCAATGTGTTTCTCAGCTTTGACCAGAGCACACAGTCCAGTCTGGAGCTGACCTGGAACTGGGATCAAAAAGAGCCGTATGAGAAGGGTGGGGCTTTTGGTCATCTGGCTTTGATGGTCCAGGACGTGCATCAGGCGGTGCGTTATCTGGAGGAGCAGGACGTCAGGATCAAGACGCCACCTAAACAGATGAATCACGGTAAACGCACTATTGCCTTTGTGTTTGACCCGGATGAGTATCTGATTGAACTGGTGGAGCCTTTGGCCTTGCCGACCTGATGCTGGCCTCGGGCGTAGCGTTGACTGGCCCGCATTCAAGAGCAGAATAAAACAAAGACCATGCACCGTTGCGGTGATGGTCTTTGTTTATTTTTGGATACGCCGTATGAGGGTGCGTTCTGGCTTACAGCCCCAGAGAACTCCACATATCGTCCACTTTCTTCTTGGTGGACTCATCCATCTGGATAGGCGTACCCCATTCGCGCTGGGTTTCTCCGGGCCATTTATTGGTGGCATCCATACCCATCTTGCCGCCCAGTCCTGAGACCGGCGAGGCAAAGTCCAGATAGTCGATAGGCGTGTTTTCCACCAGCACGGTATCGCGCACCGGGTCCATACGGGTAGTCATAGCCCAGATCACTTCTTTCCAGTCGCGCGTGTTCACATCCTCGTCCACCACCACGATGAACTTGGTGTACATGAACTGGCGCAAGATGCTCCAGACACCAAACATCACGCGCTTGGCGTGGCCTGCGTATTGCTTGCGAATCGACACCACGGCCAGGCGGTAGCTGCAGCCTTCGGGTGGCAGGTAGAAGTCCACAATTTCAGGCAACTGTTTACGCAACAGGGGCACAAAGACTTCGTTCAGCGCGACGCCCAGAACGGCAGGCTCATCCGGTGGTTTGCCAGTGTAGGTGCTGTGGTAAATCGGGTTGCGGCGCATGGTGATGCGCTCGACAGTAAAGACCGGGAACCAGTCTTGCTCGTTGTAGTAGCCGGTGTGGTCGCCGTACGGACCTTCCAGTGCCATTTCGTAGCTGCTGTCTGCGGGTGGCTTCATGCCTTCAGGCACCTCGGGTGCCAGGGCATCCGGGTGATTGCTGGGCAGGATATGGCCTTCCAGCACAATCTCGGCCCAGGCGGGAACAGACAAGTCGCTACCCAGGGCTTTGGCCACTTCGGTGCGCGAGCCGCGCAGCAAACCGGCAAACTGGTATTCGGACAGACTATCGGGCACGGGGGTGACCGCACCCAGAATGGTGGCGGGGTCGGTGCCCAGGGCAACGGCAATCGGGAAGGGCTTGCCGGGGTTGGTCAGTGCATGATCGCGGAAGTCCAAGGCACCGCCACGGTGGGACAACCAGCGCATGATGAGCTTGTTACGGCCAATCAGCTGCTGACGGTAAATACCCAGGTTCTGACGCTTGGCATGAGGGCCTTTGGTAATCACCAAGCCCCAGGTCAGCAAGGGGGCCACGTCGCCGGGCCAGCACAGTTGCAAGGGGATCTGGTTCAGGTCCACATCCTTGCCTTCCAGCACCACTTCCTGACACGCGGGAGAGCGGACATTCTTGGGGCTCATATCCCACAGGGCGGACTTGAGCATGGACACTTTGGACAGTGCATCACGCATCCCGGTGGGGGCTTGCGGCTCTTTCAGATTGGCCAGCAGCTCGCCAGTGTCGCGTAATGCCGACACATCCTGTGCACCCATGCCCCAGGCGACGCGTTGCGGCGTGCCGAACAAATTGGCCAGGACAGGCATGGCGGCTTTGGAGCCTTGATGCTGGGCGTTTTCAAACAAAAGCGCCGGTCCACCGGCACGCAGTACCCGGTCACTGATTTCAGTCATTTCCAGCGAGGTGGAAACTGGCTGCGTAATCCGCTTCAGATCGCCCTTGGCTTCCAGCTGGGCAATAAAGTCTCTCAAGTCACGGTATTTCACAGAAGAACGGGGCTCCGCTTGCAGATATTTTTGGTTAAGACCTTGAACAGGTTCTAAGGTTAACATCGGGCAGTTAGCAATACTAAGGATGATCCCATGGGCTTCCAAGATATGGACTATGTACTTAGTCGCTCGGCCCGCACCCTGACGTATCGCATCGGTGAGTTTGTGCACGTGTGTGCCATGTACCTGGGCATTGCCGTACTGGTGACGATTGCAGCCTGTGTGGTTGTGCCGTCGATGCGCGCTCAGTTTAACCAGCTTTATACCGGTCTCGTGCAAACCCTGCGCCCCGAGGCGGTGAAATACGATGCGTACAGCCAGGCGGTCTGGCCAGCGGACAAGACACAGCCCAACCTGTCCGAAGAGGGCGAGGACTTGAGCCAGACAGAACAGCAGCAAGCTGTCTCTACTTATCAGGGCTTTATGAAGAACCTGCGTGCTTCGGTCACCGGGCAGCCCATTGCGGGCGTCACGGCGGCTCAGCAGCAGGCCTTGCGCAGCTATTTGGCGCGCAAGTACAAGATTGCCTATTCGGTGGCGGGGGCCTTGATCCACACCGCTTTTATTGTGGGCAAGGAAAAGAGTCTGGACCCCCAACTGATTCTGGCGGTGATCGCCATTGAGTCACGCTACAACCCCTATGCGGAAAGTCATGTAGGTGCGCAGGGCCTGATGCAGGTGATGACCAAAGTCCATAAAGAGAAGTTCGATATCTATATGGAAGGGACGTTGGCCGTGCTGAGCCCCGAGGCAAATATTCGGGTGGGTGCGCAGATTCTGTCGGACTGTATTCGCCGCCGAGGGTCTATTGAAGGTGGCCTGGCCTGTTATGTAGGAGCCACTGGCCCTAGCGATGGCGGCTACGGTGCGAAGGTGCTGGCTGAACGCCGCCGTATCGCTTTGGCCTCGGGCATTCCGGTTCGGGCACGCTAAGCTGGTTTGAATAGAAAAAGAAATCGGGCCTTGCGGCCCGAAATACTTTACTGGAGTCGGGCTGCATTGCCCGGCAGACTGAAACGATGCCGGGTTTAGCGGCCCAGAAATTGTCCCAGACGACTGATCGCTTCCTGCAAGCGGTCCATGCCAGTGGCGTAGGACAGGCGCAAGGTGTAGGGCGCGTGGGCCGTACCGAAGTCCCGACCCGGCACAGCGGCCACTCCGGCCTCGTGCAGCAGTTGCTGCGAGAAGGCATCGCTGTCCTGACTGTACTCACGAATATCCGTATAAATATAGAAAGCGCCATCCGGGCGCACGGGTACGCGCAGGCCCAGACGCTCCAGCTCGGGCAGCAGATAATCACGACGCTGCTTGAAGGCCAGCCGACGCTCTTCATAAATCGCCATGGTTTCAGGCTCGAAGCAGGCCAGGGCGGCATGTTGGGCCAGGGAGGGAGCGCAAATTGCCAGACTGGCAGCCATGCGCTCGCAGGCTTCTGTCATCCAGGTGGGCAGGATCAACCAGCCCAGACGCCAGCCCGTCATGTGGAAGTACTTGGAAAAGCTATTGATAACAATAATGTCCTGATCCAGGGTCAGGGCGCTGAGCGGCGCTTCTTCATAAAACAGACCCAGATAGATCTCGTCCATGATGATGAAGCCGTCACGGGCGCGCACTTCCTTGATCAGTTCTTGCAGGGCAGGGCGGGAAATCGTTGCGCCAGTGGGATTGTTGGGCGACGCAATCAGAACGCCGCGGGTCTTGGGACCCCAGTGCTCGCGAATATGCTGGGCACTTAGCTGAAAGCGCTCCTCCGCCGAGGCCGGGATCAGGCGGGCCGTACCACCGGCTGCCATGATGAAGTTCTGGTTGGCCGGGTAGGACGGATCGGGCATCAGCACTTCGTCACCAGGATTGATTAGAGCCAGTGTAGCCAGAGACAGGGCACCGGATGCGCCGGCCGTGACCACAATACGCGAGGGGTCGACACGGGCCTGGAACTGCTGCTCGTAATACAGGGCGATGCGTTCACGTAAAGCCGTCAGACCGGCAGGGGCGGTGTACTGACTCAAGCCTTGATTACTGGCCTGATGCAGCGCATCGACCACGGCTTGCGGGGCGGTGAAGTCCGGTTCGCCTATGCCCAGGCTGATAATGTCGCGGCCCGTGGCCTTCAGGGCATTAGCCTGTTTGAAGAGTTCAACAGCATGAAAAGGAAGAACATGTTCGGTACGACTGGCGAGGCGGGACATACGGCAAATCTCGGGTAAAAAGTGTATTGTAGGACCTTGCTCAAAAGGGCGTCAGGTGGCTGTGGCATGTGCGTGTGCCCTGTAGGGGTACAAACCGTCGGGCCAGTGAGACTCAAGTTTAGGTTTGTTGCAGGAAAAGTCTATGGTTTCTTCGTCGCGGCGTGCATTTTTGATGGGGCGTCGTCCTCCCCAAACAGCGTGGCAGACATTTTGTTCACGTTTGAAAGCTCGGGTTCAAGGTGAGTGGTCAGAACTCAGTGCGGAACCGGATCACGAGCAGGCTCGTCTGGAGCCTGCCTCCAGCGCGGATGTCCATATGGTGTTGACGCTGGCCGCCGAGTACGGTGTGACGGTGTGTCTGGAAGGTGTGCCGCAGGCCAGTGAAACCGATGGTCCCTTGATTGTTCTGGCTCCGGGCCGACAGATGGCCCGCTGCGATCGTCTGGAGCCCAACTCCAATCGCTGGTTTGTTCAGCCTGGCTGTCTGCTGGGTGAAATGGAAGCCAAAGGTTTTCAAGGACTGGCCAATGCGCCTGCCGGGATGACCGTGGCCGCCTGGCTGGCGGATCGACGCCAGCATGACTGGCCTAGCGGTCGCACCGCTTTGTCGGGCGTGTTGCACTGCTCGGTCATTCTGGCTGACAACACGCAGGCAGCCTTGGGTCCCTTTGGTCAGGAAAACCGCAACCCGCTTGATAGCCTGCGCATGCAGCAATTGATTCCGGCCCTGTTTCAATTGATGGGTGAGTCCGAAACGCAGGCCTTGAGACAAGAGCAATGGCCTTGCCGCTATAGGCTGGATGCGCTGGAGCCGGTTGAGGGCGAGGGCATCAATCTGGCTCATCTGATGCTGGGCCACGGCGGTGATTTGGCCTGGGTGGAATGGCTGGTGCTGGATGATGCCGTTTTAAGCGGCTCGGACCCGCAAGATTGGTCCTGGCCGAATCAGGAGCAGCCCTGGCAAGCTCAGGATGTGGATAGCCGCATCAAAGCTCTGTTTGATCCAGCGGACCGATTTTCCTATCCGGGCCAAACGCTATAAGTTTGTCCTGGCCTGTGCTTGACCCATGTTGTAACTCAAGGGCTAGAATGGTCCTTGCTTTGGCCTTGAGGGCCAGGCAAGGTGACTGGGGTTTCGGAGACAAGAACAGCATTCAGCGTATCAAGCCACGCGCTTGTTTGAATTCACGCTGACAGGCAATGGCAGCGCTCTGGCGATCCCGGTCCGTTTTGAATGGATTTTTGGGTAGGTATAAGCATGGACGCCAATTTTCGGAAAGCAGCCCTGGAATATCACGAGCAGGGCAGACCCGGAAAGTTATCGGTCACGCCGACCAAGCAACTCTCCAACCAGCGCGATTTGGCACTGGCCTATTCGCCTGGGGTTGCGGCCGCTTGCGAGGAGATCGTCAACGACCCGCAAAATGCCTTTCGCTACACCGGTCGGGGCAATCTGGTTGGGGTGATTTCCAACGGCACCGCTGTGTTGGGCCTGGGCAATATTGGCGCGCTGGCTTCCAAGCCGGTCATGGAAGGCAAGGCCGTGCTGTTCAAGAGTTTTGCGGGTCTGGATGTCTTTGATATCGAGATCAATGAAACCGACCCAGACAAGCTGGTGGACATTATTGCGGGTCTGGAGCCGACCTTTGGCGGCATCAATCTGGAAGACATCAAAGCACCCGAGTGTTTCGAGGTGGAGCGCAAGCTGCGCCAACGCATGAGCATTCCTGTTTTCCACGACGACCAGCATGGCACCGCCATTTGTGTGACGGCCGCCTTTCTGAATGGCCTGAGCGTGGTGGAAAAAGACATCAAGCAGGTCAAGGTGGTGACTTCGGGGGCCGGTGCGGCCGCGCTGGCTTGCCTGGACTTGATGATTGATATGGGGCTGCCGCTGGAAAATGTCTGGGTTACGGATATTGATGGCGTGCTGTATGAAGGTCGTCCCGGCAATCCCGTACCCGAGCTGGCCCGCTTTGCCAAGCAGACCGACGCCCGCAGCCTGAGTGATGTGATTGAGGGGGCCGATGTGTTTCTGGGCTTGTCCGCCGGTGGCGTGCTCAAGCCCGAGATGTTGAAGAAAATGGCTCCCCGGCCCCTGATTCTGGCCTTGGCCAATCCCAATCCCGAGATCCTGCCTGAAGATGCCCACGCTGTGCGTGACGATGTAGTCATGGCAACCGGCCGTTCGGATTACCCGAACCAGGTCAATAATGTGCTGTGCTTCCCTTATATTTTCCGTGGTGCGCTGGATGTGGGAGCCACCACGATCACGCGCGGCATGGAAAAAGCCGCTGTGCTGGCTATTTGTCAGCTGGCGCGTGAAGAGCAGGATGAAGGCGTAGCCGCTGCTTATGGTCTGGAAGAGGTTTCTTTTGGCCCATCCTTCTTTATTCCCCGTCCGTTCGATTCACGCCTGATCGTGCGCATTGCGCCTGCCGTTGCCAAGGCGGCGATGGACGAGGGCGTGGCGACGCGTCCGATAGCGGATTTGAAAAGCTATATTTATCAGCTGCGTCAGTTCGTCTACAAGTCCGGCTCCTTCATGAAGCCCATCTATTCGCTGGCCCGTGGCCTGGTGCAGGACGGCGCCAAGTCCCGTGTGGTTTTTACCGAGGGTGAGGACGAGCGTGTATTGCGCGCCGTGCAGATTATTGTGGATGAAGGTTTGGCCAGCCCGATTCTGGTGGGGCGTCCGGCTGTCCTGCAGCAACGTATTGAACGCTATGGCCTGCGCCTGCGTTTGGGCATTGATGTGGAAGTGACCAACCCCGAACAGGATGATCGTTTCCACCGTTACTGGACCAGCTATTGGGAAATCATGTCTCGTCGCGGTATCAGTAAAGAGATGGCGCGTGTGGAAATGCGTCGTCGCCCAACCTTGATCGGTGCCATGATGCTGCACCTGGGTGATGCTGATGGCATGATCTGTGGCACGGTGGGCCGTTACGAGAACCATCTGGAGCTGGTCGATCAGGTGATTGGCAAGGCACCCGGCGTGGAAACGTATGCGGCCATGAATATTCTGCTGCTTAGCGAGCGTACCGTGGCCTTGACGGACACGCACGTGAACCACGATCCCGATTCGGATCAGGTAGCCGAGATCACCTTGGCGGCAGCTCGCAAGATGCGTCAGTTCAATATCGAACCCAAGGTGGCCTTGCTGTCCAGCTCCAACTTCGGCACCAATGATTCGCCTGCCGCCGTCACCATGCGGGGTGCGCTGGAGCGTGTGCGCAAGCTGGACCCCAGTCTGGAGGTGGACGGGGAAATGCACGGCGATTGCGCGCTGGATGAAAAGGCCCGCCATCAAATCCTGCCCACCTCGGCCCTGACTGGCGAGGCGAACTTGCTGGTGTGCCCGAACGTGGAGGCAGGCAATATTGCCTACAACCTGCTCAAGACGGCTGCCGGTGGTAACGTGGCAATCGGCCCCTTCCTGTTGGGGGCACGAGCACCGGTTCACATCATGACGTCCACTTCTTCGGTGCGCCGTATCGTCAATATGACGGCGGTCACGGTAGTGGATGCCAACGTCGCTACTGAAGGCTGATACCGATCATGATCCAGCGCTCTCCCGCTCCTGTGGCATTGGTCCTGAATGGGGGCGGGGCGCGCGGTGCGTATCAGGCCGGGGTGCTGGCCGGTTTGCTGGAGCTGCTGGACCCTGATCGCAACCCTCAGTTTCGCAATCCCTTCGATATTATTTGTGGCTCTTCGGCAGGCTCCATCAACGCTGCCGGATTGGCGTGCCGCGCCGACAGGCCTCATGAGGCTGTAGACCATATACAACAGCTGTGGGGCTCGTTGCGCACCAACGATATTTTTCATGCTGACCCTTTGCAGTTGCTGGCGACCAGTGTGCACTGGGTGGCCACGCTGGCCTTGGGCTGGCTGGCGCCGCGTCTGCGTGACCATGTGCCGCACTCCATGCTGGATAATTCGCCCCTGCGCGACCTGCTGGAAGAGAGCCTGGACTTCGACCGTTTGCAGCGCAATCTGGCCCAGCAGCATGTGGGCGCGCTGGCGATTACAGCAGCGGCCTATACCACTGGTGAGCACCTGACTTTCTATCAGTCTGACGAGCGTATTCGCCCCTGGACGCGCAATCTGCGTCGTGCCATCCCCGGTGTCATCGGGGTGGACCACCTGATGGCTTCCAGCGCCATCCCCTTCATGTTTCCGGCTCAGTCTCTGCAAGTGGGCAAGCAAACCCAGTGGTGCGGGGACGGGACGATGCGTCAGTTGGCACCCATCAGTCCGGCCATTCATCTGGGAGCGCACAAGGTGCTGATTGTGGGTACCGGATACGCCGACAACACCTATCACGAACAGGAATCCAAGGATCCGCCATACCCCTCTTTGGCGCAGATCAGTGGCTATGCTTTATCCAACATATTCCTCGATAGTGTGTCAACGGATATTGAGCGTATGGAACGCATCAATACATTGCTTGCCTATATGCCTGCAAATGTATTACAAAGCCAATCGCTGCGTCCTGTCAGCACGTTTGCCATCACCCCCAGCCGCTCGCTGGATGAAATTGCCACTCGGCATATTCATCAGATGCCAACTGCTGCACGTACCCTATTTCGAGTACTTGGTGTATCTTCAAAGTCCGGTCCGACCACAGGCGGTGCATTAATTTCATATTTGTTATTCGAGTCCGGCTACACCCAAGAGCTGATCGAGTTAGGAAAGACCGATACCATGAGTCGTCGTGAAGAAGTGTTAGCGTTTTTTAAGGAAGCGTCCTGATGAGCCAATCCCTGACTTTGCAAGAAGCTTTGCAACAAGGCGGTGTGCTCGACGCAACGGGCCTGACGGCTGCTGATTTTCTGGAGCAGGCACAGGACCAGGGGCTTACCGCCCTGGAAGTAAGTTGCGATCGTGCGCGCAATCGTTCCGCTGTGCTGCGAGCAGTCGCCAAGGCTGTCGATTACCCTGAATTTTTTGGTGGCAATCTGGATGCGCTCTACGATTGCCTGTGTGACACCGTGCTAGATCAGAAAGCAGGCCTGGCCCTGTGGCTGGACAATCTGCACAGTGGTGATCCTGCATTGGAAAAAGACGCCCAGGCTATTTTGGGTGTGTGTGAAGATGTGCATGCCTGGGCCTCGAATAACGAGCGCCGTTTTGTATGTGTCGTTCTGCACGCTGGCAAGCATCCTGACCCTGAACCGGGTGAGACCCCTGCTTCCTACTCCAGCCAGGACGAAGAATAAGCCTTATTCCCAGCCTTGCAAGGCGCTGATCGCTGCTGTCAGCGCCAAGGCGGCGGTTTCGGTTCGCAGCACGCGGTGCCCGAAACGAATCGCCTGAGCCTGGGCTCCCAGTGCCACCTTCTGCTCTTCGGGCGACCACCCGCCTTCGGGGCCAATCAAGATAGTCATGGCCTGATCTTGCGGTCCAATGGCCTGCGCCAATTGCTGGGGCGCATCGGGATCACAGAACAGATGCAGGCCAGTTTCCGCCTCGCGGAAATATTCGGCCAATGTCAGCGGCGCTGACAGTTCCATCAAGCGGTTGCGACCACACTGCTCGCTGGCCGACTCAATCACTCTTTGCCAATGGCCCATACGCTTGGCCTGTCGCTCCGCGTTCAGTTGCAGCACGCTACGTTGCGCGCGAATCGGCACAAAGCGGCTGACGCCCATTTCCACGGCTTTTTCAATAATCCAGTCCATCTTGTCGCTGGAGGCAATGCCTTGCAGCACCGTTATGCGACCGGCCAGCTCGCGGACAGGTGTTTGGGCATCGCCCAGGCTGGCAAAGCCCTTTTTGCCATCAATGCGCAAGGTGGCGGGATACTGGGTTCCGCGCCCGTCAAACAGGACAATGTCCTGACCGTCCTTCAAACGCAGCACCCGGATAGCGTGATGCGCCAGAGCCTCGGGCAGGGCGATCTCGGTCTGGGCCGTCAAGTCCAGGGGGTGGTAGAAACGGGGAGCTGCCATATCAAGACACCATCAAGCATAAAAAACCGCACAAGCATACCGTACCCAGGCTTCGGGGAGAAAGCGCAAGGCCCCAGCTCAAGTGGGGGCGATTTAGCGCCAGCAATGCTAAAATAGCGCGTTTTATAAACTAATCAGGGCCGTGAGCCGTCCGCCTGTCGGAATTGTCGCGCCGCCGCCCCAATGAGCTTCTAATGGATATTGCGTCAGCCTCTGATAAAACCCTAGCCAATGCCATCCGTGCCTTGTCTATGGATGCCGTGCAACAAGCTAATTCGGGCCACCCCGGTGCGCCCATGGGCATGGCCGATATCGCCCAGGTTCTCTGGACCCGGCACCTGAAACACAACCCTGCCGACCCTGCCTGGTTTGATCGCGACCGTTTTGTGTTGTCAAACGGCCACGGTTCCATGCTGATCTACGCTTTGTTGCACCTTAGTGGCTACGACCTGCCCATGGACGAGCTGCGCAACTTCCGTCAGATGCATTCACGCACTCCCGGCCACCCTGAAGTGGGTATTACCGCGGGCGTGGAAACCACCACAGGTCCTTTGGGCCAGGGTTTGGGCAATGCTGTTGGCTTCGCATTGGCTGAAGCCTTGTTGGCGCGCGAGTTCAACCGCGAAGGCCACGATGTGGTCGACCACCTGACCTGGGTTTTCGCTGGCGACGGCTGTTTGATGGAAGGTATCTCGCACGAGGCTTGCTCCTTGGCCGGTACCTGGAAACTGTCCAAGCTGGTCGTGATGTACGACGATAACGGCATCTCCATCGACGGTAAGGTCGAGAACTGGTTTGGTGACGATACGCCCGCCCGTTTTGAAAGCTACGGCTGGAACGTGATACGCGCGGTTGATGGCCACGATGCCGCTTCGATCAATAGCGCGATTGAACAGGCTCGCCGCAATGCGAAAGAGGGCACGGGTCCTACCCTGATTTGCTGCCGTACCGTGATCGGCAAGGGTGCTCCTAACGCCGCCGGTTCCGAGAAGGTTCACGGTGCCCCACTGGGCGCTGATGAAATTGCCGCCACCCGTGCAGCACTGGACTGGAACCACGGACCGTTTGAAATTCCTCAGGAAGTCTACCAAGGTTGGGATTGCCGCGAAAAAGGCGGCGCCCAGCAAGCAGAATGGCAAAAGCGCTTTGACGCCTACAGCCAGGCTTATCCTGAACTGGCCGCCGAACTGGCTCGTCGTCTGAAAGGCGAGCTGCCTGCCGACTACAGCGCCAAAGTACAGGCCTTTATTGAAGAAACCGCCCAGAAAGCCGAAACCATTGCATCGCGTAAAGCGTCGCAATTGGCCATCAGCGCCTTGGTCAATGTGCTGCCAGAAATGCTGGGTGGCTCGGCTGACCTGACCGGCTCGAACTTCACCGACTGGAAGGGTGCCGAAGCGGTTCGCGCCCACGCCGACGGTGTGCATTTTGGCCGCCACATCAACTACGGTGTGCGTGAATTCGGTATGGCCGCCATCATGAATGGTCTGGCTCTGCACGGTGGTTACCTGCCTTTTGGCGGTACCTTCCTGACTTTCTCCGACTACTCGCGCAACGCCATCCGTATGGCTGCCTTGATGAAGCAGCGTGTTGTGCACGTGTTTACCCACGACTCCATCGGTCTGGGCGAAGACGGTCCGACACACCAGTCCATCGAGCACGCCAACAGCCTGCGTTTGATCCCCAACCTGCACGTCTGGCGTCCTTGCGACACCACGGAAACGGCGGTGGCCTGGGCTTGCTCGGTCGAGCGTCCTACCAGCATCGGTATGGACGTACAGGACGGTGGTCCTAGTGCCTTGCTCTTGTCGCGCCAGAATCTGCCTTTCGTCGAGCGCGATGCGCAAACCATCCAGAACATTCGTCGTGGTGGCTACGTGCTGCGTGACGCGCAAGATGCGCGCGCCATCATTATGGCAACCGGCTCGGAAGTGGGTTTGGCGCTGCAAGCACAGGAGCAACTGGCTCAGCAAGGTATTGCGACCCGTGTGGTGTCCATGCCTTGTACCAACCTGTTCGACGCGCAGGACAAGCAGTGGCGTGACCAGGTCCTGACACCAGGCATCCCGCGTGTTGCGGTTGAAGCCGGTACCACAGGTCTGTGGTTCAAGTACGTGGGCCTGGAAGGCGCCGTGGTGGGTATTGATACCTACGGCGAATCCGCCCCGGCTGGCGTCCTGTTCAAGCATTTTGGTCTGACAGCAGAGAAGGTCGCTGCGGCCGTTCAAGAAATTTTGTAATTGGAGTCTGACATGACGATTCGCGTCGCAATCAATGGTTATGGTCGTATCGGCCGCATGATCTTGCGTGCCCACTACGAGTACGGCAAAAAACACGATATCGAGATCGTGGCCATCAACGCCTCGGGCGGTGCCGAGATCAACGAACACCTGACTCGCTATGACTCCGTGCATGGCCGTTTCAACGCTGATGTGTCGCTGGATGGCGATCATCTGGTGGTCAACGGCGACCGTATCCGCCTGCTGAGCCAGCGTGATGCGCTGACCCTGCCTTGGGCTGAGCTGGGTGTGGACGTGGTGCTGGAATGTACCGGCGCTTTCACCACCAAGGAAAAGGCCGGTGAGCACATTCAAGCCGGTGCCAAGAAAGTCATCATCTCGGCCCCCGGTGGCAAGGATGTGGACGCCACTATCGTGTACGGCGTGAACCACGACATTCTGAAGAGCACCGATACCGTTATCTCCAACGCATCGTGCACCACCAACTGTTTGGCTCCCCTGGTTGCTCCTTTGCACAAGGAACTGGGTGTGGTCAGCGGTCTGATGACCACCATCCACGCTTACACCAACGACCAGGTTCTGACCGACGTGCGTCACAAGGACATGCGCCGTGCCCGTTCGGCCACCAGCAGCATGATCCCCACCAAGACCGGCGCAGCGGCTGCCGTGGGTCTGGTGCTGCCAGAACTGAATGGCAAGCTGGACGGTTACGCCGTGCGCGTTCCCACCATCAACGTGTCCATGGTTGACCTGACTTTCGTGGCCAGCCGCAACACCAGCGTTGAAGAAGTGAACGGTATTCTGAAAGCCGCCTCGGAAGGCGCCATGAAGGGCATTCTGGACTACTGCACCGAACCTCTGGTTTCCATCGACTTCAACCACACCACCGCTTCCAGCACGGTTGATTCCCTGCTGACCAAAGTGACTGGCGGCAATATGGTCAAAGTGGCTGCCTGGTACGACAACGAATGGGCCTTCTCCATTCGCATGCTCGACAGCACCATCGCACTGATGTCGGCCAAGTAAGATCTGAATAGCAGGGGCGGGATTTCCCGCCCCTGTCACGTTAATTCCCAGAACAAAAAATCATGTCTACAAGCATCAAGACCTTGTCTGCGTTGGCCGAAACGGACGCGCTGCGAGGCAAGCGGGTATTTATCCGCTCTGATCTGAATGTCCCCCTGCAAGACGGACGTATTACCGAAGATACGCGCGTGCGTGCCTCGGTGCCTGCCATTCGCATGGCGCTGGATGCCGGCGCTGCGGTGATGGTCACGTCTCACCTGGGTCGCCCTAAAGAAGGCGAGTGCCAGCCTGTGGATTCGCTGGAGCCCGTGGTGCAACGTTTGTCCGAGTTGCTGGGCATGCCCGTTGAGCTGCGTCGCAATTGGCTGGATGGCGTGCAAGTGTCGCCCGGTCAGGTGGTCTTGCTGGAGAACTGCCGCTGCAACGTGGGGGAAAAGAAGAACGATCCCGAGTTGGCTCGCAAAATGGCAGCCTTGTGTGACGTTTACGTAAACGACGCCTTCGGTACGGCTCACCGTGCTGAAGCGACTACCGAAGGTATCGCCCGCTTTGCTCCCGTGGCTTGTGCCGGTCCTTTGCTGGAAGCCGAGTTGAAGGCCTTGGGCCGTGCCCTGAACCAGCCTGCCCGTCCTCTGGTCGCGATTGTGGGTGGTGCCAAGGTGTCCACCAAACTGTCCATCCTGCGCGCTTTGGCTGAAAAGGTTGACCAACTGGTGGTCGGTGGCGGCATTGCCAATACCTTCATGATGGCTAGTGGCCTGTCCGTGGGCAAATCCCTGGTGGAAGAAAGCCAGTTGGAAGAAGCCCGTGAAGTGATCCGCATCATGAAAGAGCGCGGTGCCGAGGTGCCTATCCCTGTGGATGTGGTGTGCGCCAAGTCCTTTGCCGCTGATGCAGCGGCTGAAATCAAGGCTGCTGATCAGGTTCAGGACGATGACATGATTCTGGACGTGGGCCCGCAAACGGCTCAGCAGATCGCTGACATCATCGCCAAGGCTGGCACCGTGGTCTGGAACGGCCCTCTGGGCGTGTTCGAGTTCCCGGCTTTCGCACAAGGCACCGAAACCCTGTCGCGTGCGATTGCAGGCTCCAAGGCCTTCTCGATTGCGGGCGGTGGCGACACCCTGGCAGCGATTGCCCAGTTCAATATTGGTGACGATGTGGACTACATCTCCACCGGCGGCGGCGCATTCCTGGAATTCCTGGAAGGCAAGCGTTTGCCAGCTGTGGCTGCGTTGGAAGACAAGGCTTAAGCCAGTCTTTGCTTCGTAAGAAAAAGCCAGTCAACGAACGTTGGCTGGCTTTTTTGTTTTCTGCCTACTTGGATAGGCCAATATCGACCATCATCCAACACCCCTCTTTATAGTCCTCATGTTCAAACCAGTCTTCAGGTGTGGTCGGTGAGGGGAGGGGGGAGCTATCACCGAAGCAGTGTGCCTTAACCGCTTCTTGGGCAACCCGAGCAAGATTCTGTAATTCATCAGCTGCTGCAAAACAGCCTGGGAAGTCGGGGAAGCGCGCGCCATAGGCGCTATGTTCATCCTTGTGCACGTGGAGTGGATAGAGCATGGACTGCGCTTCACGCCCCATCTTTAATCAACTGAGCATACCCTTGCATCGCATCCGGCCAATCCAACTGAAAGCCGCTGTCCAGCAGTCGCTGGTTGCTCAGACGTTTGCCACCTTCATTGGATTGGCGTCGTTCTGGGTGGGCCACTTCCAGTAGATCCGCCAGTCCGTCATACAGTTCGGTAATTCGATAAGGGCGGCTATCCGTACCTATGTAGCAAGGGAAGGGCGCGGGAGTGCGCAGCAGGTGCCAGCAGGCGCGCGCGGCGTCTTCAATATGCAGGCGGTTGGCCCAGTGCTCCGGGTCGTCCGGCACGGTGGCACGGCCTTCACGCAGGCGGTCCAGCAATTGGGTACGCCCTGGCCCGTACAGGCCGCTGGGGCGGATGACGACGGCTTGGGCCGGGATGCGGTGGTGCAGCAGTTGCTCGGCCTCCAGCAGTACCTTGCCATTAAATTGCGTGGGTTCGGTGGGCGAGTTCTCGTCCACCCATTCAGTGCTCGGCCCGTAGACGGCGCTGGACGATACAAAGACAAAGCGTTTCAGGGCTTTCAGGTCCAGCTCGTTGAGCAGGTTTTCCAGACCGTGCAGAAATACCCGCTCATAAGCAGCCTGGCTACGCTGGTCGGGAGAGACGGCGTAAAGTACGTGGGTGATTTTACGGTGCTTCAGGCGCAGGGAGGTGGGCTCGCTCAGATCAGCTTCCACCCATTCGATCCCGCTGTGATCGTCCAGGGGAACATGACGGCGCAGGCCGATCACCGGCCATTCGTGATGGCGGGCCAGCATCCCGGTGCGGGTGCCCAGATCGCCAGCGCCCGCTAAGAGCAAAGTACGTTGTCGAGAGTCCAAAGCAGCAGGTCCTTGAGTAGAATGATCTCGAGCAAAGCTCGATCGGCTGAGATAACAATAGCATTGGAGGCGGTCATGGAGTGTCGCAATTGGATTGACGGACAGCAACTTGGCGCGGAGGGCGGTGGTTTGCTACCGGTTATCGACCCCTCCACAGGCGAGACCTTCGCCCGCTTGGCGCAATCGTCCGAGGTGGATATTGATTGGGCCGTACAGGCCGCCCGACGTGCCAGCCAGGGGCCGTGGAGCCGTCTGACGGCCGCCCAACGCAGCCAGTTATTGTTGCGTTGCGCTCGAACTCTGTCTGATGCCCGAGAGGAGCTGGCGCGGCTGGAATCTCGCGATACCGGCAAGCCTTTGCGTCAGGCCCAGTCCGATGCTGCTGCCATTGTCCGCTATTTTGAGTTCTATGCGGGCGCGGTGGACAAGCTGCATGGTCAAACTATCCCGCTGGGCTGGGAGATGACGGCGTTCACCTTGCGTGAACCCTTGGGCGTTACCGCGCACATCATCCCCTGGAATTACCCCTTGCAGATCTTCGGGCGCAGCGTAGCCGCGTCCCTGGCTGCGGGTAATACCTGCGTGGTGAAACCGGCAGAGGATGCCAGCCTGTCCTTGCTGCGCGTGGCCGAGTTGTTGCACGAAGCGGGTTTGCCAGCGGGAGTGCTGAATATCTGCACGGGGCTGGGTAGTGAAGCCGGGCAGGCTCTGTCTGCTCATCCGGATATCAATCACATTTCCTTTACTGGCTCTCCCGGCACAGGCCGTCAGGTGGCCTTGCAAGCTGCGCAGAATTTTGTGCCGGTCACCTTGGAGCTGGGCGGCAAGTCTCCACAAATCGTGTTCTCGGATGCGGATCTGGATGCCGCTTTGCCGGTCGTGGTCAATGCGATTGTGCAGAACGCAGGGCAGACCTGCTCGGCAGGGAGTCGAGTGCTGATTCAGCGCGCTATTTATGGCGACTTTACCGAGCGTCTGGCCGAAGCCTTCAAGGCGCTGCTGACCGGGGCGGCCAGCGACAATCTGGATTGCGGTCCCCTGATCAGCGCGCAGCAGCAAGCGCGGGTGCGTTCCTATCTGGAAAATCTGGACCAGGACGGCATTGTGGTGCTGGCGCAAGGCAAGCTGGACTCCAAGGCCCCCGCAGGCGGCTTTTACCAAGTGCCTGTTTTATTGGGCCATGTGCCTGTTGAACATCGTCTGGCGCAGGAGGAAATCTTCGGTCCTGTTCTGGTGGCCCAGCCCTTCGGTACAGAGGAAGAAGCCATCGCCATGGCCAATGGCACGCCTTACAGTCTGGTGGCCGGGGTCTGGACCCGCGACGGGGCTCGTCAAGTGCGTATTGCCCGGCAACTGCGAGCCGGGCAGGTCTTCGTGAATAATTACGGTGCGGCAGGTGGGGTGGAACTGCCTTTTGGTGGAACCGGCCAGTCCGGCATAGGCCGCGAGAAGGGCTTTGAAGCCTTGTACGCCCTGACTTCCCTGAAGACGGTTGCGCTACGTCATGCGGCCAGCTGATCGTAGGGGTATTTAGGGGTAAGCGCGGCTGTGGAGGTTCGGGTTTTCTGGCAGCATGGCAGCTGAACGCTAAACAGGTTTCACCAATGGCGGCGCAAAGCCGCCATTTCTATATAAAAAGCAGAAGGAGACAAACATGCGATTGCAAGACAAAGTGGCTATCGTGACGGGCGGTGCATCGGGTTTTGGCCTGGGCATTGCACAGCGCTTTGCACGCGAAGGAGCGCGTGTACTGATTGCCGACCTGAATGCAGAGCAAGGGCAGGCCGCAGCGGCCCAGATTCAGGCACAGGGTGGTCAGGCCATTTTTGCCGCTTGCGATGTCTCGCAAGGGGACGAAGTTCATGCCCTGTTGGATATTGCCCTGCGCGAATGCGGTGGGCTGCATATTGTGGTGAACAATGCGGGCACCACGCATCGCAATAAACCGTTGCTGGAGGTCAGCGAAAGCGAGTTCGATCTGGTCTATGCCGTCAACGTGAAAAGCATTTACTGGACCGCCAAACACTTTGTGCCGTATCTGCGCGCCCAGGGCTCGGGCTCTTTCATCAATATTGCGTCTACCGCCGCCTTGCGTCCACGCCCCGGACTGGTCTGGTACAACGGCACCAAGGGCGCGGTGGTAACGATCAGCAAGGGTATGGCGGCCGAGTTGGGGCCGGATAATATCCGGGTGAACTGCATTAATCCGGTGATTGGTGACACGGCGTTGCTGGAACAGTTCATGGGCATGCCCGATACGCCGGAAAACCGCAGCCGTTTCTTGGCGGGAATTCCGCTGGGACGTTTTTGCACACCCAAGGACGTGGCAGCGGCAGCGCTGTATCTGGCCTCGGACGAGGCCGAGTTCATTACAGGCACTTGCATCGAAGTAGACGGCGGCCGTTGTATTTAAGCCCCACTGCGATTCGTTACAATCGTGCTATTGGCAGGCCCGTTCAGGGCCTGTAGTTTATTTCGCTTCCAAGGAAAAGCATGACATTCAATCGACAGTCTCCCCGCGAGCATCCGGATCAATTGCGTATCGGCTTGGTGTCGGTTTCAGATCGCGCCTCCAGCGGACAGTACCAGGATCAAGGCATACCGGCGCTGCGCAGCTGGCTGGACTCCGCCTTGACGGTAGCGCCTGCCTATCTGGAACGGCTGATTCCCGACGAGCGTGCCCAGATTACCGACACCCTGGTCGACTTGGTGGAAGCGGGTTGCGACCTGATTTTGACTACCGGCGGCACTGGTCCGGCGCGTCGCGACGTGACGCCGGAGGCCACTCTGGACGCTGGAACGCGCGAAATGCCCGGTTTCGGTGAACAGATGCGTCAAATCAGTTTAAAATTCGTACCAACAGCGATTTTGTCGCGGCAAGTTGCGGTCATCCGAGAAATTCAGGACCACGCTGCTCTGATTATCAATCTGCCTGGGCAGCCCAAAGCCATTCAGGAAACTCTGGAAGGATTACGGGATTCAGAAACCGGACAAGTATTGGTGCCGGGTATTTTTGCAGCAGTCCCGTATTGCATCGACCTGATTGGTGGACCTTACGCACAAACTCACGAGCATGTGGTCAATGCGTTCCGCCCCAAGTCGGCGCGTCGGACCGCCAGTTAATACGCTTACAAACGATCGGCTGTGCACGGAACCGTGCCCGGCCAAGTTTTTCAATTATTTTAGTCTTCAGGAGGTCTTCTCATGGCCCTAGTTTCCATGCGCCAGCTGCTCGATCACGCGGCCGAGCACGGTTATGGTATTCCAGCGTTCAACGTCAATAACCTGGAGCAGGTCCAGGCCATTATGGAAGCCGCCTCGGAGACGGATAGCCCCGTCATCATGCAGGCATCGGCTGGCGCCCGTAAATACGCAGGCGAAGCGTTTCTGCGTCACCTGATCGAAGCCGCTGTCGAGTCCTACCCCAACATCCCTGTGGTGATGCATCAGGACCACGGCCAGTCCCCCGAGATTTGCAAAGGCGCCATCGAACTGGGTTTCTCCAGCGTGATGATGGACGGCTCCTTGCTGCCCGACGGCAAGACCATTGCCGATTTTGAATACAACGTGGAAGTTACCCGCAAAGTGGTCGAAATGGCTCACAAGCTGGGCGTGACCGTTGAAGGCGAACTGGGCTGCCTGGGTTCCCTGGAAACCATGCAGGGCGACAAGGAAGACGGTCACGGTGCTGACGGCGTTCTGACTCTGGACCAGTTGTTGACCGACCCCGAGCAGGCCGCTGAGTTTGTGACACGCACTCAACTGGACGCACTGGCCATCGCCATCGGTACCAGCCACGGTGCTTACAAGTTCACCCGCAAGCCTACCGGCGACATTTTGTCCATCGAGCGCGTGAAAGAAATTCACCGTCGTTTGCCCAATACTCACCTGGTCATGCACGGCAGCTCCAGCGTGCCTCAGGAACTGCTGGCTGAAATCCGCCAGTTCGGTGGCAACATGAAAGAAACCTACGGCGTGCCTGTGGAAGAAATTCAGGAAGCCATCAAGTACGGTGTGCGCAAGGTCAATATCGACACCGATATCCGTTTGGCCATGACCGCTGCCATCCGTCGTTTCCTGTTCGAAAACCCGGAGAAATTCGACCCACGCGAATATCTGAAACCTGCTCGCGAAGCCGCCAAGAAAGTGTGCGTGGCCCGCTACCAGCAGTTCGGCGCCGCCGGTCAGGCCTCCAAGATCAAGGCCATTCCTTTGCAGGAAATCGCCCGCCAGTACAGCACCGGCGAGTTGTCCCAGATCGTTCAGTAATTTTGTCAGGCGGAGCAGGAGTGGGCAGCACGACTGCCCGCCCCGGTCTCCGCGTCTTTGCCCGGTGCCGCAGGCGCCGGGATTGTCGTCCCGCCTGCATCCATAGTCAGCGGGATGTTTTCGTTTTAAGGATGAAATCGTGCAAGAGCCCTTACATCAATCCAGCCTGAGCTCCCTGCCGCTACTCGCGCGCGGCAAAGTTCGGGACATGTATGCGGTGGGTGAGGACAAGTTGTTGATTGTGGCCAGTGATCGCATTTCGGCATTCGATGTGATTCTGGACGACCCCATTCCCGGCAAGGGCGCTGTCTTGACGCAGATGACCGAGTTCTGGCTGAACAAGCTGGCGCACATCATCCCTAATCACACCACTGGCGTGAACCCGGTTGATGTGGTGGCGCCTGAAGAGCGCGCCCAAGTGGAAGGCCGCTCCATGGTGGTCAAGCGCTTGAAGCCCATCATGGTGGAAGCCGTGGCTCGTGGTTATCTGATCGGTTCGGGCTGGAAAGACTACCAGGCTACCGGCGCGGTATGTGGCATCACCTTGCCGGCTGGTTTGAAGCAAGCGGCCAAGCTGCCCCACGTGTTGTTTACCCCGGCTGCCAAAGCCGAAATGGGCTCGCACGACGAGAACGTGGATTTCGCCCACGTGGTCAAGGAAGTGGGTCAGGAACTGGCCGAGCAGATCCGTGACGTCACCTTGCGTCTGTACACCGAAGCTGCCGACTACGCGGCCAGCCGTGGCATTCTGATTGCCGATACCAAATTTGAATTTGGCCTGGACGATCAAGGCCAGCTGCATTTGATGGACGAAGTGCTGACCCCGGATTCCTCGCGTTTCTGGCCAGCCGACAGCTATGCTGAAGGCATCAGCCCACCGTCTTACGACAAGCAATTTGTGCGCGATTGGCTGGAAACCCAGATTTGGGACAAGACGCCACCCGCTCCTCGCTTGCCTGCTGAGGTGGCCGAGCGTACGGCTGACAAATACCGCGAAGCCCTGGAACGCCTGACAGCGTGAACGGTTTACAGCCCGGACAGGCGCTCGCCGTAAACGAGTTGCCTGCTCGTCCTTCGCAGGGTGCCAAGCGGCTGCATGTCCTTGGACGACTTTGCCACAGCGAGCCGAGCTTTGGGGGAGGGCGATGGGCAGAGCAAAGTCTGCCTCGCCGGAAAACCCATCATTGGATGGACCCTGCTGTTTTTCTATTTACCAAGGCGCCTGGCAGCATGGCGCCTTCTTCCTTTTAGGGCGTATCTCTAATGAGCGTACAAACTCCTGCGGCCCCCTCAGTGGGCATTGTGATGGGTTCCTCCAGCGACTGGGATGTCATGAGCCAGGCTGTGGCCATTCTGGACGAATTTGGCGTGTCCTATGAGTGCCGTGTGGTCTCTGCCCACCGCATGCCGATTGATATGGTGGACTATGGTGCCCAGGCTCCGGCCCGTGGCCTGAAAGCCATTATTGCCGGTGCAGGCGGCGCGGCTCACTTGCCCGGCATGCTGGCTGCCCTGACGCACTTGCCCGTGTTCGGCGTACCTGTACCTTCGCGCTACCTGCGTGGTGAAGATTCCCTGCTGTCGATTGTGCAAATGCCCAAGGGCGTGCCGGTTGCCACCTTTGCCATTGGCGAAGCCGGTGCTGCCAATGCCGCGCTGCACGTGATTGCCAATCTGGCGGTCAACGATGCTGTGCTGACTGAAAAACTGATTGCGTACCGTGCCCGCCAGACCGAGGCCGCCCGAGCTATGCGTGTTCCTCCTGCTACTGCCTGATTTTATTTTGTGATGATGACCCCCATGACTGATGTTGCCCTTCTGGTCCCTGGCTCCTGGCTGGGCATGATTGGAGGCGGCCAACTGGGCCGCATGTTCTGCCATAGCGCCCAAAGCCTGGGCTACAAGGTGGCCGTGCTGGACCCGGACACCCATAGCCCTGCAGGCGCAGTGGCGGATCTGCATATCTGTGCGGCCTACGATGACGCACAAGCGCTTTCCCGTCTGGGGGACTTGTGCCAAGCCGTCAGTACCGAGTTCGAGAACGTCCCGGCGCAGTCCTTGCTGACCTTGGCCCAGCACACACGAGTCACACCGTCTGGTGATGCCGTAGGCATTGTGCAGGATCGTATTCGTGAAAAAGCCTTTATCGCGCAGGCCGGTGTGCCGGTGGCTCCTTATGCGGCCATCGAAAGCCTGGACGATTTGCAGGCCGCTGACAGCGCCTTGTTCCCCGGCATTTTGAAGACTGCGCGTTTTGGTTACGACGGCAAGGGTCAGGCACGTGTGGCAGACCGTGAACAGGGGCTGGCTGCCTTCAAGGAGTTCGGTTCCCAGGCTTGTGTGCTGGAAGCCCTGCAACCCTTGAAATCCGAAATTTCGGTTGTCTTGGCCCGTGGCCTGGACGATCAGGTCAAAACCTTCCCATGTGCCCGTAATGAGCACCGTGATGGCATTTTGGCCGTGTCCACCATCAGCGCCCAGTTTCAGGATGATGCCTTGTCCGAGCAGGCCCGTCAGGCGGCTGCCGCTATCGCCCGTACGCTGGACTACGTGGGTGTCTTGTGTGTGGAGTTCTTCATTCTGGAAGATGGCCGTTTGTTAGCCAATGAGGTGGCTCCCCGTCCGCACAATAGCGGTCACTACACCATGAACGCCTGCGTCACCAGCCAGTTTGAACAGCAAGCCCGCGTGATGGCGGCCTTGCCTTTGGGTGATACCAGCGCTTTGTGTCCTTCCATGATGCTCAACATCCTGGGCGATATCTGGTTTGATGAACAGGGCCAGATGCGTGAACCTGATTGGGCTGCCTTGCTGGCTGTGCCTGGCGTGTCCTTGCACCTGTACGGCAAGGCCGAGGCCCGTGTTGGCCGCAAGATGGGTCACGTCAATATTGTGGGCGAGTCGGATCAGCAAGTGCGTGAACGCACTGCCCGAGCCGCCGCTGCCTTGCGTATCGCGTTTGATCATGAGTGATTCCACCCGTAGCCCTTCCGAGCAGCAGATAGAGCAAGCCGCCCGTGTGCTGGCACAAGGGGGGCTGGTGGCCTTTCCAACCGAGACAGTCTACGGTCTGGGCGCGGATGCAGAAAACCCGGCGGCGGTGCAACTGATTTACAAAGCCAAGGGCCGCCCTGCGAATCATCCCTTGATTGTGCATGTGGCCCCCGGTGCTGACTTGCGCTATTGGGTGACGGATATTCCGCCAGTGGCGCAGCAATTGATTGATGCCTTCTGGCCGGGTCCTTTGACGCTGATCTTGCCGCGCAATCCGGCTATTCCGGATACGGTCAGTGGCGGGCAAAGCAGCATTGGTATTCGTTGCCCTTCGCATCCGGTGGCACAGGCTTTGCTCAAGCGCATGGCAGAACTCAAGCCCAGCGGTCAGGCCGGTGTGGCGGCGCCTTCGGCCAACAAGTTCGGTCAGGTATCGCCCACGGCGGCCAGCCATGTACGCGATGAATTCGCGGACATGAGTGCAGAGGAACTGCTGATTGTGGAAGCGGGCCCGTCGGAAGTGGGCATCGAGTCCACTATTGTGGACGTGTCGCGTACTCATCAAGGTGTGGGTGCCGTGCTTTTGCGGCCTGGCCACATTAGTGCCGCCATGATTGCCGAGGTTATCGGCTACGAACCCGCCAACCCGGATCAACAAGCCCCACAGGTTTCGGGCAGCTTGAAAGCGCACTATGCGCCGCGTACCCCTTTATCTTTGTTTGATGAAGACAGCGCGGCTGCGGTGCAGGCTGCTTTGAGCCAGGGGGGCAAGCAGGCCATTGTCGCTTTTGCCTCCTTGCCGCCATTTTCGGCGGAGGTGCACGACTGGTATGTGTGCAGCCCGGATGCGCAGCTTTATGCCCAGGACTTGTACGCCATGTTGCGTCGTCTGGACCAAGGCCAGTACCAACATATTTGGGTGCAGCGTTGCCCGGATACGCCGGACTGGCAGGCGGTCAATGACCGCCTGGGCCGAGCAGCAGCAGCCTTTGAATAAGTCTGCTGTTTAGTAGTGCGTGTGTGCTTTAAGGGCTGAGCTTAGGGACTGAGTGAGTTCGCTACTTAGCGGGCTGTTCGTTTCAGAAAGTCCACAATCGCCTGGTTCACCTGCGCTTCCTTATCCCGGTAGGGCAGGTGACCGCATTGCTCCAGTTCCAGCAGCTCCGTGTGGGGCACCAGCTCCTTGATGCGGCGGATCTGTTCCAGCGTGCCGTACTCATCATCCACGCCCTGAATCGCCAGAATCGGGCAGGTGATACGGCTGACCTCTTGTTCAATATTCCAGTCGCGGAATCGGGGATCGGTCCAGGTGGCGTTCCAGCCCCAGAAAGCGGATTCCACATCATCGTGATAGCGGCCCAGACGTTCGCGTAAAAAGCCTTGCTCGTAGGCTTCGCGGGCAACCAGAATGCCGCGCAGGGAAATGTCTTCCACGAACAGGTGCGGGGCCATCACTACAATGCCTTGCAGCTTGTCGCTAAAGCCACTGGCCGCCAGCAGGGCAATCGAGCCACCATCGCTGTGGCCGACCAGCACAATCGGGCGCTTCTTGCCGTCTTCGCCCAGTTGCTCCAGTAGTTGAGGCAGCACGTCCAGCGACTGCTCATGCAGGTAGTCGGGCTCTTTGGGGCGATTGTCCGGGCGAGGGGTGCTGCGGCCATAGCCATAGCGGGAATACATCAGGCCGCTACAGCCGGTTTGTTCGCACAGTTGTGCCGGCCAGTCTTTCCACATGGCAATCGAGCCCAGACCTTCGTGCAGGAACACCAGCAAAGGGGCGGTTTCCCGTTCGGGGGCAATGCGTTGATATTCCAGCTGGATGGCTTGTGAGCCCTGAGTCAGGCTCGCAAATTGCAAAGATGAATCGAGTGTTGTCATAGCCTTGGTTGTGCATAGCCCCGAACAAACCGGGCGCTCAGGTAATTAGTAATCAGGAAACTCTCTTTATGCCATAGATTGGTATAAGACGCACAGGCTGGCTTCTCCTGATACCGGATGTGGACAGTTTGCTGCGGTTTGTGGCGCAGTAGGGGCAGGGGCTGCAAATTCTGGCAGAGATGGTAGAGTGGCGATCTCGATCTTTTTTGCCGCCGGGCCGTCCCAAGGTGAAAGCTCCCCCTTGGAGGGGCAGCAAGCCGAAGGTGTAGCGTGGGGGCTTTTTTTTGTCGCCGGGCCGCCCCAAGGCAAAACCTCCCCCTCGGGGGGCAGCAAGCCGAAGGCGCAGCGTGGGGGCTTTTTTCGTTGTACAACAACATGAAATTTGCTGAATTTGAAGTGGGTATGGTCATCAAGCACCCACTTGTCCCTGTGACTCGCGAAGAAATGCTGGAATTTGCCCAGAAATACGATCCGCAGTCCTTTCATATTGACGACAAGCAGGCCGAAGAGGGCCATTGGGGCGGTTTGATCGCCAGCGGCTGGCTCACTTGCGGCAAAACCATGCGCATGGCCGTGGATTCTGCCTTGCACGATTCCGAGTCCTTTGGTTCGCCCGGTCTGGAGCGTCTGCGCTGGGTTTTGCCTGTGCGGGCCGGTGATTCAATCCGTCTGGAGGCCACGGTGGCGTCCAAGCGTGTGTCCAGCAGCCGTTCAGATCTGGGTATCATTCGCTGGAATTGGAATGTGTTCAATCAGCGTGATGAGCTGGTGCTGGAAATGGAATCGACCAGCATGTTTGAGTTGAAGTCCGAACAAGAATAAAAAGACCGCCACCGCATAGTTTTGGTTTACCAACTTTCCAGCGGCCACTTTGATCTTGAGACGGCCCTGCGACTGGAAAGAACCTTCATTCCAGGCTTTTTGCCCGCTGCTTATGAAGGGATACTGTTTACCTCGAGTCTCTCGGTAGTAAAAACCGTAAATGCAGACGGGAGAGAAGTCCCCTTACGGCATGTAATTCACCAGTTTGTTCCGGTTGAAACGGACAAGGGCAAAGCCTTTGGCTTTGCCCTGTTTGGTTTGCTTTAGAAGAAAGCCTGAATCCCGGTTTGTGCGCGTCCCAGAATCAGGGCATGTACGTCGTGGGTGCCTTCGTAGGTGTTCACCACTTCCAGATTGACCAGGTGGCGAGCAATACCGAACTCGTCAGAGATACCATTACCTCCCAGCATGTCGCGTGCCAGTCGGGCAATATCCAGTGCCTTGCCGCAGGAGTTGCGCTTCATGATGGAGGTGATTTCGACCGCCGCTGTGCCTTCGTCTTTCATGCGTCCCAGACGCAGGCAGCCTTGCAGCGCCAGTGTAATTTCGGTCTGCATATCAGCCAGTTTTTTCTGGATCAGTTGATTGGCCGCCAAGGGGCGACCAAACTGCTTGCGGTCCAGGGTGTACTGGCGGGCGGTATGCCAGCAGGATTCGGCGGCGCCCAAGGCACCCCAGGCAATCCCGAAGCGGGCCGAGTTCAGGCAGGTGAAAGGGCCACGCAAACCCGAGACATGGGGCAGCATCTGGCTGTCTGCAATCTCCACATCGGCCATGACGATTTCGCCGGTCAGGGAAGCACGCAAGCCTACTTTGCCGTGAATGGCCGGGGTGGACAGACCTTTCATGCCTTTTTCCAGAATGAAGCCGCGGATCTTGCCGTCGTCGTCACCACCCACGACTTTGGCCCAGACCACCAGCACATCGGCGATGGGGGAGTTGGTAATCCAGGTCTTGTTGCCGCTCAGACGATAGCCACCGTCCACTTTTACAGCGCGGCTTTCCATGGCGCCGGGGTCCGAGCCATGATTGGGTTCAGTCAGGCCAAAGCAGCCAATCCATTGGCCGCTGGCCAGCTTGGGCAGATATTTCTGTTTTTGTTCTTCGCTGCCAAATTCAAAAATCGGCACCATGACCAAAGAGGATTGCACGCTCATCATGGAGCGGTAGCCTGAATCCACACGCTCCACTTCGCGGGCGATCAAACCATAGCTGACATAGTTCAGACCAGCGCCACCGTAGGCTTCGGGAATGGTGGCCCCCAACAGGCCCAGCGAGCCCATCTCGGCAAAGATGGCGGGGTCAGTCTGTTCGTGGCGAAAGGCCTCCAGTACGCGTGGCAGCAGCTTTTCCTGTGCATAGGCGTGGGCGGCATCGCGCACCATGCGCTCTTCATCGCTCAACTGCTGATTCAACAGCAGGGGGTCGTCCCAATGGAAAGAGGGATTGGCAGACATAGAGGTACTCCGGGAAGATCAAAGAGGGTCAGTCAGGTGGAGCCTGGATGGGCGCCATCAATCTGGAAAATAGAAAAGAGCTGCTTCAGTATCGCTGACAGTCGCCACTATGAGCAGCAAGCGCATCTTCAGGTGGCTGTGGATCAGCGAGATCAATATAAAGTCTCAGCATAGTGTGCATAAAGCGCACAAGGCAATTGATAAAATTGCACAATGTCGTGTTCTGGCGTAACGATCCGGCCCTGCACTGAATGGGCAGGGCGGAGGCGGCATGATTAAGAGGAAGACCTATGAGACAAGGCGTACCCAGTTTGGGCGCATTACAGGCCTTTGAGGCCACGGCCCGTTTGGGGACTTTTTCCCGTGCGGCCGAGGAATTATCCTTGACGCATAGCGCGGTGTACCGGCAGGTAAGCGGCCTGGAACAACGTCTGGGCGTGACCTTGCTGACACGGGTGCGGCGGCGTCTGGTGTTGACTCCGGCAGGGCGCGATTATGCTGCTCGCATCCGTCACCATCTGGAGCAAATCGGCAAGGATACTTTCAGCCTGATTGCACGCGCCGGTGTGGGCCGCAGCATCCATCTGGCCGTGCTGCCTACCTTGTCGACCGTGTGGTTGATGCCGCGTCTGGCCCGTTTCTCCCAGCGCTATCCGGATATCACCGTCAGCCTGTCCGTGCGTACCACTCCGTTTCAGTTTGGCGACCACCCCTTTGATGCTGCCATTTATCATGGACGGCAGTTGTGGCCGCAAACTGAAGGGATCAAGCTGTTTGACGAAGGCGAACTGGTGCCGGTCTGCTCGCCCGAGCTGGCCGCCAGTGACGACTGGCAAAAGCTGGTTCACCTGCATATGTCCACGCGCCCCGATAGCTGGTCGGACTGGTATCGATCTGCCGGTCTGGAGCCTGATTTGCGTGTCAGTTCCGGCCCGCGTTACGAGCTGTTCAGCCTGGTGATGGCGGCATTGCATGCTGACATGGGCGTGGCCTTGATGCCGCGTTTTCTGGTGCAACAGGCGCTGGAGCAGAGCGAGCTGATCATGCCGCTGGACCATGCCATGCCTGTCAGTGAGGCCTATTTTTTTAGTTATCCTACGGCCAATGAGCCCAGCGAAGCGGTGCTTTTGCTGGAACAATGGCTGCTTGAGGACCAAAAGGAGAACACATGAGATTGCACTGGAAACCGGCTCTGTTGTCGGCTGCCTTGACCTTGGCTCTGGCGCTACCTGCGCACGCTCGGGAAGCAGCCAACCAGCATTTGAACCCGGAAACCGCCAGCAGTGTCATGCAGCGTGACAAGCTTGTCACCCAGAAAAGCATGGTGGTGACGGCACATCCTTTGGCGACACAAGCGGGTTTGCGCATCCTGGATCAGGGAGGCAGTGCGGTGGATGCAGCCATTGCGGCTCAGTTGGTTCTGGGGCTGGTGGAACCACAGTCTTCCGGCATTGGCGGTGGCGGCTTCTTGCTGATGTTCCAGCCCAAGACCGGCCTGATGAGCTATGACGGACGGGAAACGGTGCCCGCAGCCAGCAGTCTGGATCGCTTCGAGCTGGACGGTAAAACCATGTCCTTCAAGCAGGCGGTCAATAGTGGTCGCTCGGTAGGCGTACCGGGTTTGCTGCGTGCCCTGGAGTTGATGCATAAAGACGGCGGCGTGCTGCCGTGGGCGAATTTGTTTGACCCGGCGATTGAGCTTGCCGAGGTCGGTTTTGAAGTCAGCCCACGCTTGAATACCTTGATTGCCGATAATCCTGAACTGGCTGACAAGGCGGCTACACGTGCCTATTTTCTGGACGAGCAAGGCAAGCCCTGGCCAGTTGGCCATCGTTTGCAGAACAAGGAATACGCGCAGGTGCTGCGCTTGTTGGCCAGGCAGGGTGCACAGGCTTTTTATCAAGGTGAACTTGCCCAGGATATGGTGGCTGCCGTCGCTGCCGATCCCATTGCGGGTGATCTGGCCGTGTCTGACTTGACGCAGTACCGCGCCTTGCGTCGTGAACCCCTCTGTATGGACTGGCAGCAAGTGGCCCTCTGTGGCATGGCACCGCCCAGTTCCGGGGCTATCAGTGTGATGCAGATGCTGGGTATCTTGCAGCACACGCCCATTGCTGAGGCGAAGCCGCAATCTGTGGAAGCGATTCACTATTTCTCTGAAGCGGGGCGTTTGGCCTTCGCGGATCGGGATGCCTGGGTGGCCGATCCGGCATTTGTGTCTGTCCCTCAGCAGGCTTTGCTGGCTCCGGAGTATCTGAAATCCCGCGCTGCCTTGATTCAGCCAGACCGATCCATGGGACACGCTCAACCGGGTAAGCCCTTGGCCGACTCACAAGCTGCCAGCGATAACACGCCCGAGCTGCCTTCCACGACGCATTTGTCCGTGGCGGATGCCAAGGGGCAAGTGGTGTCCATGACCACTTCGGTCGAGTCAGCTTTTGGTAGCAAGATCATGGTGCATGGTTTCTTGATGAACAATCAGCTGACTGACTTTGCCTTGAGCCCCAAAGACGAAATGGGACGCCTGTCCGTGAATCGGGTGGAGCCCGGCAAGCGTCCACGCAGTTCCATGGCACCGATGATGGTGATGCAGGATGGCCGCCCTGTCATTGCCCTGGGTTCACCCGGTGGCAGTGCCATCATTCCTTACGTGGCTCAAGCCCTGACCGGCATGTTGATGTGGAATCTGGATGCTCAACAGGCAGTCAGCCTGCCCCACTACGGCAGCCGCAATTGGGCGACTGAGCTGGAAGCTGGGACTACGGTGACGGAACAGGCGCAGGCCTTGAGGGCAATGGGGCACGAGGTGCGTGAGCAGCCTTTTCCTAGCGGTACGCATGTGATTCGCTGGACTCAGGAGGGACTGGAAGCGGGGGTAGACCCTCGGCGTGAAGGTTTAGCGTTAGGGCAATAAGCAGAGCTTGTAGCCGTGTACCCGAGGTAAACATGGGTCTTGCCGACGAGACATGCTGCAAGCGCATGGCGGACTTGGGTAAGCAGTCAGTATTCGGGAGAGGCTGTTGGCGATTTGAAGCAGATACTCGTCAGAGATTGGCAGAGACAGCAGTCGATCGTTGCCATAGGCTGGTAGAGCTAATTGCCAAGTAGCTAGCAGGCACAAATCGTCTGGCTTCTGAAAAAATGGGTGACCAGTAAGAAGCCCTCAATGCGTGGATCTATATCCATAGCATTGAGGGCTTTTTTTCAGTCTCTTAAGTCCGGTCTGATCTCGCTGCTTAGCGGAATACCACCGTGCGCTGATCGTTCAGCAAGATGCGGTGCTCTACGTGGGCACGTACTGCACGGGCCAGAACCAGAGACTCCACATCGCTACCGATCTGGGTCAGTTCGGCTGGGCTGACCGAGTGGGTCACGTGTTCCACGTCCTGCTCGATGATCGGGCCTTCGTCCAGGTCAGCCGTTACGTAGTGGGCGGTAGCACCAATAATCTTCACACCGCGAGCATGTGCCTGATGGTAGGGGCGTGCGCCCTTGAAGCTGGGCAGGAAGCTGTGGTGAATATTGATGGCGCGGCCAGACAGGGATTGGCACAGATTGGTGGACAGAATCTGCATGTAGCGGGCCAGCACAACCAGATCAATCTTCAGATCACGAGCCAGGTCGATGATTTGCTGCTCTTGCTCGGGGCGGGTTTCCGGTGTCACGGGCAGGTGATGGAAAGGGATGCCGTAAGAAGAAGCCAGACCGGCGTGGTCGGTATGGTTGGAGGCCACAGCAGCAATTTCCACCGGCAGTTGGCCGCTATGGGCGCGGAACAGCAGATCGTTCAGGCAGTGGCCCTGACGGCTGACCAGGATCAGCAAGCGGGCTTTGCGTTGTGCGTCGTAAATATTGGCGTCCATGCTGAATTTTTCAGCAATGGGTGCGAAGCTGGTTTGCAGCGCATTGACGTCCTGCTTTTCGGGCAGGGAAAACTGGATGCGCAGGAAAAAGCGGTTGGTGGCGGCGTCGCCGAACTGCTGTGCCTCAAGAATGTTGCCGTTCTGCTCAAGCAGCCAGCCCGATACGCTGTGGACAATGCCGGTACGATCCGGGCAGGATAGGGTCAAGATGTAATCGTTCATCGACAGTATTGTAAAGATTTCAGAAAAGTTTTTAAGCTGCCTGGGCCAGGGCTTCTTGGCTGTGTTGTGCAATCGCTAAACACGCGGTCAGGCCGGGCGATTCGATGCCGAACAGATTCAGCAATCCGGGTATGCCGTGCTCGGCAGGACCCGAAAAGACGAAGTCGGCTGCCGCATGGCCTGCGGGCACAATTTTAGGCCGGATACCGCTATAGGCGGGGTTCAGGCTGTTATCGGGCAAAGCGGGCCAGTACTCGCGCACGGCCGCGTAAAAAGATTGGCCCCGCTGCGGGTCCATATCGTAGTTCTCGTCCTGTACCCATTCGGTGTCCGGGCCAAAGCGGGCCTGACCGGCCAGATCCAGCGTCAGATGCACACCCAGCCCGGCTTTATTGGGCATGGGGTAGATCAGGTGCTTGAAGGGCGAGCGACCCGCCAAAGAGAAATAGCTGCCTTTGCACAGATAGGCATGCGGGATATGGCTGGCATCCAGCCCCTCGATCTGGCGTGCGGCGGCGACCGCGCCCAAACCAGCCGCATTGATCAGATGGGTGCTTGTCAGGCTGAACGCTTCTGCGCCACCCACATGCACTTCGAAACCTTGTCCGGGTAGGACTCGCGCACTGACAAAAGGCGTATTGAAGACCAGTTGGGCACCGTGGTTTTCTGCATCGCCTTGCAGGGCCAGCATCAAGGCATGGGTATCTACAATGCCGGTGGAAGGAGAGAGCAGGGCGGCGCTGCAATTCAAGGCCGGCTCCAGAGCCTGGGCCTGGGCGGCATTTAGCCACTGCAAATCGTCCACACCACAAGCGCGCGCCTGGGCCTGCAGCTTGAGCAGATCGGCTTCCTGTTCGGGCGTGGTCGCCACAATCAGCTTGCCGCAACGGGCGTGGGCTATATGGTGTTCCTGGCAGTAGTCATACAGCCGGGCTTTGCCTTCTACACACAGGCGGGCCTTCAGGCTGCCCGGCGTGTAGTAAATGCCCGCGTGTATGACCTCTGAATTGCGGGAACTGACGCCATTGCCAATGCTGGCGGTTTGCTCGATCAGCAGAACCTCCATGCCTTGCTGGGCCATTTGTCGGGCGCAGGCCAAGCCTACGACTCCCGCTCCCAGCACTATGCAATCGACATCGTTTGCCATGAATCAGGACCTTATTGGCGCGTTGGAGCAAAAGGCGTAGTGTACTCCCGCCATGCTGTCGTCGTCAGGGCTGCGTTGCAACACCCCGTCATGCCAGGGAGGGAGTCAGGTCAAAGTCGCCCGCATGGTAGATCAGGGGCTGATGGGCGCTGCGTTCGCAGTGGGTGACTTCACCGATAAAGATCAGGTGATCGCCTGCCTCATGCACGGCATAAGGCTTGCACTCGAACCAGGCACTGCAGCGCTCGTCGTCCAGCATGAGCAAGCCGTGCGGGGAACGCTTGATGGGGTGATCGCGAAAACGCTCGGCCTGATCGCCCCAGGCAAAGCGCTTGGCCAGCGATAGCTGACTGGCTCCCAAAACGTGAATCACGTAGCCCTGGCCGTCCACAAAGTGTGGCAGGGACTGGGAGCGCTTGGCCAGCGACCACAGCACCAGAGGTGGGTCCAGGGAAACAGAGTTAAAGGAGCTGACGGTCAGGCCAATGGCCTGATCCGGGTGGTCTTTGTTGGCACCGGTCACGACCGTCACGCCAGTGGCGAAACGGCCCAGTGCCGAACGGAAGAAGTCACTATCGAAGGTAGAAGAAAAAACAGTCATTGCATCAATGCTGAGGGCAGGCGTCCCCAAGGGAACGGCTTAAGGAGCCAGTCGGCTCACCTGCCAGTCAGATGTGTCCTTGCGGTCGAACACCAGCCTGTCGTGCAGGCGCGAGGCACGGCCTTGCCAGAATTCGACATGGTCTGGAGTCAGTCGGAAGCCACCCCAGTGTTCAGGGCGGGCGGGATGTTCACCTAAGCTTTCAGTGTACTGCTTGGCACGGGCATCCAGCTCTGTGCGGCTGATGGGTTGGCTTTGCGGCGAGGCCCAGGCACCAATGCGAGAGCCCAGAGGACGGCTGTGAAAGTATTCGTCGGATTCGGCCGCGCTGATGCGGCTGATGCGGCCTTCAAAGCGCACCTGGCGCTGCATGGAGGCCCAGAAAAAGGACAGGCTGGCCCAAGGGTTATGGTCCAGGTCCGTACCCTTGCGAGATTGGTAATTCGTAAAGAACACCAGGCCTTGTTCGTCGTAACCCTTGAGCAGAACAATGCGCGCCGATGGGCGGCCTTCCGGGTTCACGGTGGCCAGCGTCATCGCCGTGGGTTCGACTTCTTTCAGCTCAATCGCCTGATCCAGCCAGCGTTGGAATTGCTGGCGAGGATCGGCACAGAGTTCGTTTTCGCTCAGGGAAAAGCGTTCGTATTCGTTACGCAAATCGGCAAGGGACATGGGGCGCTCTTAGGCTTGTTGAGGATTAAGCAGTGCGGTCTGGCTCTGTAGTAATTGAACCACTGATTGCAGGCGTTTATCCAGAATTTTAGAGCGTTGCAGCGCCGAGGCGGTTTCCATGACGTATTCGATGCAAGGGCCGTTGGTTCCCTGGGCCGAGTACACCACTTGTCGCAACTGTTCGTCCGGCATACGGGGGACGTAGGCGTCGGTCTTGCGGTTCATGGTAAAGACCAGGGCACGAATATCGCCCTGGCTGGTGCGGCAGCGCAACCAGCGAGGAATATAGGCACCGCTGGGCATCTCGCGCAGCCATAGGGCGTCAAATACCTTGGGGACGCTTTCGGCGGGAATACGAAAGGCCATGCCCCGGCAAGAACCGCCTACATCCAGCCCGAAAACCAGACCGGGCTGCTCGGGCGTACCGCGGTTGATACGTGACCACAAGCACAGCGCCCGGTGGTAACCGCGCAGCAAGGCTTGGCGCTGCTCGGCAAATTCAAAATCGGGACGCCAGATCAGAGAGCCGTAACCATAGACCCACAGGTCTTGTTTTTCACACCACTGCACCTCTTCCAGGGATTGACGCAAAGAGGCGTTGCGCTCTTCGTCAGTCAGGACACGAAAGCTGCACGGTGTGGGTACGGCGGAAGGCGAGGCGGAAATAGAATCGATGTTCACGGCAAAAAGGGGTGGTAAGCCAAAATCACAGATGCTTGAAACCTATGACAATTGTAGAGCAAGCACAGTCCACTGTAGCGGGCTTTGATGCTGATAACTAAGGAAAAATACTAATTTGCTTATATGAGTGTTGCTATTTGGCAGGGCCCAGTCAAGCTACCAGGGCATAAGGCCCGTTTCGCAGGCTGGTCAGGGGCAATTAGACGTAGAATTAACGGGTTTGGCCGCATGGGCCGGTGATGGACAGATTGCATGACAGAGCAGCACAACATGGATGCCGAACGCCGTTTCGGCGGTTTGGATCGTTTGTATGGAGCCGGAGCGCGAGAGCGTCTGGCGGCCGCCCATGTGATGGTGGCGGGTATCGGGGGCGTGGGAACCTGGGCGGTGGAAGCGCTGGCCCGTTCTGCTGTGGGCCGGATTACCCTGATTGATCTGGATAATATTGCCGAATCGAATATCAACCGCCAGTTGCCTGCCCTGGACAGCACCTTGGGCATGGCCAAGATTGAAGCCATGGCCCAGCGCATTGCGCAGATCAATCCTCAGTGCCAGCTGCAGCTGATTGAAGATTTTGTCACCGAGGACAATGCGGCCAGCCTGATGGAGCAGCGTCCCGACGTGTTTCTGGATTGCACTGACCAGGCTAGTGCCAAGATTGCTCTGATCTTGCAGGCCAGGCGCTGCAAGGTGCCCCTGCTGAGCTGCGGCGGGGCAGGAGGCAAAACCGATCCGCTGACGTTGCGCCGGGGAGACTTGTCGGTAGCACGCCATGATGCCTTGTTGGGCAAGCTGCGCCAGATCCTGCGCAAGCAGCATGGCTTTGCGCGTGGCAGCGATGCTCAGGGCCGCGCCTTGAAGCGTGTGCCTCGCATGGGAGTGGATTGCCTGTGGTTCGAGCAGGAAACGCGTCTGCCACAGAACTGGACCCAGGCCGAAGACGGTGCGCTGCAAGGACTGGCCTGCGCGGGTTATGGCTCCGGGGTCACTGTGACGGCCAGCATGGGCATGCAGGCCGCCGACTACGCCTTAAATCGGATACTGAACCAGTAAGGCGTCCTGCCAGCCACGCAAGGCATTCGAGACTCGGATTGCCTTGGCGTTCAGTAAATCCTCCAGGGAAATTTCGGTTTCACGAACCAGCTTGCTATTGAGAAGCGCCTGCCGTTGCACGCCGGGCAAGAGCCAGCCTTGGGCGGGCGGTGTCCACCACTGGCCCTGTTCGTCCTGAATATAAATATTGCTGCGACTGCCTTCACAAACCCGGTTCTGTGTATCCAGATAGATCACATCAAAGATTTGGGGATGCTTTTCCAGCAGGGCGCTGGCCTCTTGATACCAGGGGCGATGCGTCGTCTTGTGCGAGAGCAGCGGGTCCTGAGCGGGCAGGGGTGTGCGGGACAGGCATAGCTGTAAGGGGCCTTCCAGTGCTGGCAGTGCGTTCGCCTGTGCCTGGGCGCTGGCGTCGGCACCCCACAAGATACGCAGTCGCAAGGGTGTGTTGACTGGGGCTTGGCCCAACGCGGTATGCATGGCCTGCAACCAGGTTTGTGCATCCCAGTCGTAGCCCAGTTCCGTGCAGCTGCGTGCCACGCGCTCCAGATGCAGTTCCAGCAGGGGGATCTGGCCGTCCGCGTCTACCCGCAAGGTTTCTATCAATTCAGGTTTGCTTTGGCTCATGATGCTGCCTTTAAGTCAGTGTTACAGGGGCCTGCAAGACACGTGCTTTCCACAAGCACTCCAACCATTCCTGGTCCGGGTCCGAGTCCAGCACAATGCCACCGCCCACGCCAAACCTTCCTTGGCCGTGATTGTCCAGCTCCAGACTGCGGATGCTGACATTCAGGGACAAGTCGCCCTGGGGGCTGAGATACCCCACCGAGCCGCAGTAAATACCGCGTCGCTGCGTTTCCAGTTGGCGTATGCATTGCATGGCGGCCAGCTTGGGGGCGCCGGTAATCGAACCACAGGGAAACAGGGCGCGTAGCAGGGTCTGCAGGCGGCAGTCCGGCTCTACCTCTGCCTGAATGCTGGAGGTCATGGTCCACACCGAGGCATATTGCTCTACATCGAACAGGCTGGTGGTGTGCACCGTGCCCGTGCGGGCCACCTGACCCAGATCATTGCGTAGCAAATCCACAATCATCAGGTTTTCGGCCCGGTCTTTCAGGCTGCTTTGCAGCTCCTGGGCGTTTTTCTGATCTTGAACAGGGTCGGTATCGCGCGGGCGGGTGCCTTTCATGGGGCGGGTTCGCACGGTGTTGCCACGTTTTTCCAGAAACAGCTCGGGTGACAGCGACAGGATATGACGATCACCCAGATCCAGATAAGCACCGTAGGCTACAGGGTGGCGGCTGGCCAGTGCGGTATAGAGATCACGCGGTGCCATGCCGGATTGAATGCACAGGGGCATGGTGTAGTTGATCTGGTAAAAATCCCCGGCCTGCAAACCTTGCTGAACCTGGGCCAGCGCATCCCGATAGTCTTTCTGACTGATTTGAAGGCTGACCTTCAATTCGGGCTTTGCCTGACTATCCCATAAAGCCACTTCCTGAGCCTGCTCAAACACCAGCGCATTCAGGGGCGCATGGGGCGCTGGATCACGCGCAGACAGACGGGGTTCGAACAACTCGGCCAGTTCGTAGTCCAGTGCCAGGGCCACCCAGTGGCCGGCTTGGCGAGCCTGTTCGATTTTTTCAAAAGCAGTACTTAAGTCTTCCGGGCTACGAGCCTGGATATGGCCCAGGTAGCCCTGCATTTCCAGCGCATAGCCTTTTAGTCTGTCTTCAAATCGGCCATACATGCGCCGTGTTCCTTTAAAAATTCCGCCAGGGCCATGCCGGTATGCGAGGCATGGTTGGCTTGTACTTGATCCGGCGTGCCTTGCACCACCAGTCTGCCGCCGCCCGAGCCGCCTTCGGGGCCCAGATCGACAATCCAGTCTGCTTCGGCAATCAAATCCAGATTATGTTCAATCACCAGCACGGTATGACCGGCATCGACCAGTCGGTGCAGCACCACAATCAGCTTTTCCACATCCGCCATGGATAGGCCTACGCTGGGTTCGTCCAGCACGTACAGGGTGTGCGGAGCCTTGTAGGCGCGGCCTGTGCGAGTCAGACCTTCGTCCAGACGGGCCTTGACCAGTTCGCTGACCAGCTTGACGCGCTGCGCCTCGCCACCGGACAGGGTGGGGGAGGGTTGGCCCAGGGTCAGATAGCCCAGGCCCACGCTTTGCATCAGCTGCAGGGGGCGCAATATTTTAGGATGTGCAGCAAAGTATTCAACCGCCTCGTCCACATCCATTTGCAAAAGCTGACCGGCGGAGACGTCGCGCCAGGTCACCGCCAGGGTTTCCGGATTGAAGCGCTGGCCGTGGCAGGCGTCACAAGGCACCTTCACGTCCGGCAGGAAGCTCATTTCCAGGGTGCGCATGCCTTGGCCTTCGCACAAGGGGCAACGGCCATCGCCGGTATTAAAGGAGAAGCGTGAGGCGCTCCAGCCGCGCAGACGGGCATCGTTGGTGTTGGCAAACAGTTTGCGCACCTCGTCCCAGAAGCCGATATAGGTGGCCGGGCAGGAGCGGGGTGTTTTGCCAATGGGGGTCTGGTCCACTTCCAGCACGCGGTCCAGGCTTTCCCAGCCGCTGATGCTGGAACAACCCTGCCACACCGGTTTTTCTTTGCTGCCGACAACACGTTGCAAGTTATCCAGCAGCACATCGCGGGCAAAGGTGGACTTGCCGGAACCTGACACGCCCGTCACCAGACTGAGCTTGCCCAGCGGAATACCGGCCTGGACCTTGTTCAGGTTATGCAGGCTGGCATCGTGCACCGTCAGCATGGGTGCATCGGCCTGGACGGGACGGCGTGCCTGCATGGGGTGCTTGAGCGGCTCGCGCAGATAGCGGCCAGTCAGCGAATTGGGGTTGGCCTCGATTTCTGCCAGTGTGCCCTGCGCGATGACTTCACCGCCGCGTTTGCCCGCACCGGGGCCCATATCAATAATGTGCTGGGCACGGCGTATGGTGTCTTCATCGTGCTCGACAACCACCAGCGTATTGCCGTTGCCTTCCAGACGCGCCATGGCGTTCAGCAGAATCTGGTTGTCGCGCGGGTGCAGACCGATCGTGGGTTCATCCAGCACATAGCACACGCCCTGCAGGTTTGAGCCTAACTGGGCCGCCAGACGGATACGCTGGGCTTCCCCACCCGACAAGGTGGGGGCGGCACGATCCAGCGCCAGATATCCCAGGCCCACTTCGTGCATGAAGTCCAGACGGCTGCGGATCTCGTTCAGAATGTCGCGCGCAATATCGGCCTCGCGGCCACTCATGTTCAGGCTGCCAAAAAAGGTCTGCGCTTCATCCACGGGCAAACCGGCCAGCTTGGCAATGGATTGGTCGCGCCATTCAAAAGCCAGAGAGACCGGGTTCAAACGTTGGCCATGGCAGCTTGGGCATTCCACGGCTTCGCCTTCGTAGCCGTTATTCCAGCTGTTTTCTTCGCCCGTTTGTTCCTGGTCGAAGCCGGTCAGCTTCAAGCCCGTACCAAAGCAGTCCTTGCACCAGCCGTGCTTGGAGTTGTAGGAGAACATGCGCGGGTCCGGCTCGGGGAAGCTGGTGCCGCAGCACGGGCAAGCCCGCTTGACGGAGAAGTGTTGCTGGCTGGCCGTGGACAGCGGTTGACCTTGTCGGCGTTGCTCCAGCGACATGGAACCCGATGGCGTCAGGGGAGCCAGCACACTGAAGGAGCCGTGACCCAGCTCCAGCGCCTCGCGTATGGCTTGGCGCAGTTGCAGTTCGTGGCGAGGATCAATGATCAGGTCGGCCACTGGCAGTTCCAGCGTGTGTTCGCTGTAACGATCCAGACGAGGCCAAGGGTTGACGGGGATGAACTCGCCATCCACGCGCAGATGGGTATAGCCCTTGCCCTGCGCCCATTTGGCCAGGTCGGTGTAGTAGCCCTTGCGAGCGGTGACCAGGGGAGCCAGCAAACCAATATGCTCACCCTTATGATCACGCAGCAATTGCGCGGCGATTTGCTCGGCCGTTTGCGGGGCCACAGGCACATGGCAGTCCGGGCAGTATTGGGTGGCCAGCTTCACATACAGCAAGCGCAGGAAATGGTGGATTTCCGTCATGGTGGCCACGGTGGATTTGCGACCCCCACGGCTGGTGCGCTGCTCAATGGCAACGGTAGGTGGAATACCGTAGATTGCGTCCACATCGGGCTGACCGGCGGGCTGCACAATCGCGCGGGCGTAGGCGTTCAGGGATTCCAGGTAGCGGCGTTGACCTTCGTTAAACAAAATGTCGAAGGCCAGGGTGGATTTGCCCGAACCGGAGACACCCGTCACGACGGTGAAGGTGTTGTGCGGAATGTGCACCGAGATGTTCTTCAGGTTGTGTTCGCGTGCATTCAGGATGGCGATCTGGCCATCGTTGCTGCCGCCCGAGCTGGCCTTGTAATCTACCTCGGGTTCCTGGAACAGGGCCGAGCCTTTACCCAGAATGGCTTGTTCGTATTCTTTCAGGGCATGGCCGGTGTGCGATTGCTCCAGCGCCATGATGTCGCCAGGCGTACCCGCGCCCAGCAATTGGCCGCCATGCTCGCCACCTTCGGGGCCCAGATCAATAATCCAGTCTGCCGCGCGGATCAGGTCCAGATTGTGCTCAATAATCAGCAGGCTGTGACCAGCGGCCAGTAGCTTGCGGAAGGCGCGCATCAGGCGGGCAATATCGTCAAAGTGCAGGCCGGTGGTGGGCTCGTCGAACAGGAACAGATTGCCTTTCTTGGCGACCTTCACCTGGCTTAGACGGGTGCGCGAAGCCTGGGCCAGATAAGCCGCCAGTTTCAAGCGTTGTGCCTCACCGCCCGAGAGCGTAGGCACAGGTTGGCCCAGTTTCAGGTAATCCAGGCCCACATCGGCCAGGGGTGCCAGGCCGGTTTGCACATCGCGCAGGCCTTCAAAGAACTCCATGGCCTGATGCACGGTCATGTCCAGCACCTCGTCAATCGAGGCGCTGCGACCAAAGTGTTCGATACGCACTTCCAGCACTTCGGGGCGGAAGCGCTTGCCATCGCAATCCGGGCAGCGCAGGTACACGTCCGACAGGAACTGCATTTCGATATGCTCAAAGCCCGTGCCGCCACAAGTCGGGCAGCGGCCATCGCCACTATTGAAGCTGAAGGTGCCGGGCGTGTAACTGCGTTCTTTGGACAGCGGGGCCTGGGCAAACAGCTTGCGGATAGGGTCAAAGGCACCGACATAGCTGGCCGGGTTGGAGCGGGCCGTTTTGCCGATAGGCGTCTGATCCACCATCACTACTTCGGCAATTTGCTCGGCGCCCAGCAAGGCACCGTAAGGGCCAGGGGCTTCCGTCGGCTTGCCTTGCTGTTTCAGGATGGCTGGGTAGAGCACGTCCTGGATCAGCGTGGATTTGCCCGAGCCGGAAACACCGGTCACGCAGACCAGACGGCCCAGCGGAATGGACACGGAGATATGACGCAGATTGTGTGCGCTTACGTCTTCCAGCAGCAGGCGCGGGGTGTTGTCGGCCACAGGCATGGGGCGGGGCGATTCGATGCTCAGCTCGCCACTCAGGTAGCGGCCTGTCAGCGTTTCTGCACCGCGCAAGGCTTGGGGCGAACCATCAAACAGAATCTGACCGCCACGCTCGCCAGGGCCGGGGCCCATGTCCAGAATACGGTCGGCGGCCACCATCACTTGCGGGTCGTGCTCGACCACCACCAGGGTGTTGCCATTGCCGCGCAGACGATGCATTACTTCAATAATGCGGTGCATATCGCGTGGGTGCAGGCCAATCGAGGGCTCGTCCAGCACGAACAGGGTGTTTACCAGCGAGGTGCCCAGTGCCGTGGTCAGGTTGATACGCTGCACTTCACCGCCAGACAGGGTGCGGCTTTGGCGGTCCAGCGACAAATAGGACAGGCCCACATCGCACAGATAATCCAGGCGGGACAGGGTTTCTTTCAAGAGCAGATCAATGGCCGCATCGCGTGCATCGCCAAAGTGCAGGCCTTGGAAAAAGCTGCGCACGTGCTCGATAGGCAAACGCATCAGGTCCGGGACGCTCAGGCCGGGCATGGCATCCAGTTGCTCGCGCAGCCAGTTTGAATGCACGGGCATGAAACGTGGGTAGCGGGAATCGGCGGGGGCCGCCTGATCGCCCACACGCCACAAGCTGGCTTCGGGTTTCAGACGCGAGCCGGCGCAGGCCGGGCAGGTGTTGTAGCTGCGGTATTTGGACAGCAGCACACGCACGTGCATCTTGTAGGCGCGCGACTCCAGCCAGTCGAAAAAGCGCTGTGCACCGTACCACTGGGTTTTCCAGGCCTGATTGCCGCCTTTCCAGTCCGGGGTGCCGTTAATCACCCAGTCGCGCTCTTCCTGGCTCAAGTCCTTCCAGGGCACGCTCAGGCGTACACCGGCTGCCGGAGCGTAGCGCTCCATCTCGACCTGACATTCTTTGTAGCTGGCTGTCTGCCAAGGGCGGATCGCACCTTCCAGCAGGCTTTTGCTGGGATCGGGAACGACCAGGCCGTAATCAATACCCATCACGCGGCCAAAGCCACGGCAGGATTCACACGCACCCAGGGGCGAGTTGAAGGAGAAGGTGCTGGCAACCGGCGTGCTGTATTCAATATCGCACTGAGCACAGTGCAGGCCCTGGCTGAAACGCCAGGCGGTTTCCGGGCCATCGGCACTGGCCGAAGCATACACCGTCAACTTGCCTTGTCCGTGGCGCAAGGCCGCTTCGATCGCTTCCATGAAACGTTCCGGCTCTACCGTGCTGGCACGGAAGCGGTCCTGAATCACATAGAGAAGCTTTTGCTCCGTGGGGGCGGCTTTGCTGCTTTTACCCTTTTTCGTGCTGCTGCTGGCCGTGACGGTCTGTGTTTCCTCGTGGTGCAGGCGGGTGTAGCCCTGCTGATGCAGCAAGGTTTCAATTTCTTGCTGCGTGAAGTTGGCCGGAACCTTGACGGCAAAGGTCAGAACCAGGCGTGGGTCATCGTGGTCCTCTGCCAGCTTGCGAATCTGCTTGGCGATGCTGTCGGCATTGTCGCGGCGCACAGGCTGGGCGCACTGGCGGCAATACAACTCGCCCAAGCGGGCGTACAGCAGCTTGATGTAATCGTTCAGCTCCGTCATGGTACCCACGGTGCTGCGCGAGTTGCGCACCGGGTTCACCTGGTCAATGGCAATGGCGGGCAGAATGCCTTCAATGCGATCGACCTGAGGTTTGTCCATGCGGTCCAGGAACTGGCGCGCATAGGGTGAGAAGGTTTCTACATAGCGTCGTTGGCCTTCTGCATACAGAGTGTCAAAGGCCAGCGAACTTTTGCCTGAGCCGGAAACGCCGGTAATAACCAATAACTCGCCCGTTTTGATACGTACATTCAGGTTTTTCAGAGTGTTCTGGCGGGCGCCAAAAATGCGAATTTCTGAGCTCATGGCAAGGTCGGCTTTCTGGAGAGGGCAGAGTAGGGAAGCGGCAGCGAAAAGGCCTGTCAAACAGGCCCCATGCGCCAGTGAGAGCGGTACACGCCAGCAAGGTGTTGCCAGGGATGCACACTCTAGCCTTTGTATCTTAACGCGGATTACGGTAGAATTTCTGGTTAGCTATTGCGCTTTTGTCGGGATCATCCGGCAGGGCTTACATTAAGATCGGAGATCACCATGGCGGAAATCAAACGCACTCGCCGCAACACGCTGGAGCGTCGTTGCCTGGGTAAAGCATTCAAACGTCTGTTTGTGCGCGCACCCAAGGGCGTTTTCAAAATGCTGGAAAAGGTCAAGCGCGTCTAAGTGCCTGGCTTGAGCGGTGTACAAGCAGAAACCTGATTTTTCAGCTTGAAATCACACCCAGCAGCAAAAAAACCACAGGCTTGCCTGTGGTTTTTTTGTGCGCGTTTGATTTTGCTTCGGGTTTGTCTGGAGCCCTGCAGATAGTGCGCTGCACAGCGCCGTGCTTGCTTTATGATGATGTCATTCTGATGCAGATGTAAGTAGCTGCCCGTAACAATAATCAAAACAGTGGTTTATGGGGACACCCGCGTATGGAATGGCGCCATTTGTTCACCGTCCTGACACCTAGCTATAACCGCGCTCACACCTTGGAGCGCGTCTATCGTTCCTTGTGCGAGCAAACCTGTCAGGACTTTGAGTGGGTGGTCATTGACGATGGTTCCACAGACGGGACACGGGAACTGGTGCAAGGCTGGCAACAGCAAGCCTCCTTTCCGATTCATTATGCCTGGCAGGAAAATCGTCACAAGAAGGCGGCGTTCAATCACGGCGTGGCTCTGGCCCAAGGTGAACTGGTCGTTGCTTTGGACAGTGATGACACCCTGCTGGTGAATGCGCTCTACGATATGGCGCAGATCTGGGCCGACATCCCTGTATCAGAGCGAGCAGCTTATGCAGGCATTACGGGTCTGTGTGTGCGACCGGATGGCAAGGTCGTCGGGGATATGTTTCCCCAGGATATTTTTGATGCCAGCTCTTTGGACCTGAGTTTTCGCTACCACGTGCGGGGCGAGAAGTTCGGCTGTTTGAGTACCGCCGTACTGCGCAAGTTTCCCTTTCCCGATCAGATCGACGGCTTTGTGCCTGAAAGCCTGGTGTGGCGGGCGATTGCCCGTGCGGGCTACAAGAACCGATTTGTGAACACCGTATTCCGTGTCTACCACGACAGCCCGGACTCCTTGTCGGTGCAAGGCAAAACCAGCCAGCAACATGCACTGGGCTTGTGGCTGCTGGCGCAGGATACGGTGGTGAAGTGTCTGCCCTGGTTCCGCTACGAACCCAAGGCGTTCTTGATGGCTGCCGCGCGTTACACCCGCTTTGGGCTGCACCTGCGTGCCAGTGGGCGCAAGCCACCAGCAGGTTATGGCTTGAAAGGCCTGGCCTCTTATCTGCTGGTGGGTTTGATGTGGCCGGTGGGTGTCGCTTTATATCTGCGGGACAAGCGACGGGCCTGAACGCGATTAGTGCAGGGTGTGGCCGTGCACGCCCGGTTCCGGGCTGTCATCATCGTCGTCCTCGTCGTCTTCATCCGTCTCATCCTCGACGGCGAAGGCATCTTCGCTCAGGGCGAAGGGCAGCAATTCTTCCAGGGTCTCGGTCCAGGCGACTTCCTCGCCTTCTTCGTCCACTTTGATAAAGCGCACAGGCTCGGCATCACTTAACTGGATGGCCCACAGGTAACGGCAGGCGTAGACCGCCGTGTCCTTGGGGTCCAAGCCGCCGCGGTTGCCCACGATGCGGGCCTGTTTGCCGCCTACCTGCACAATCGTGAATTCGCTTTCGTCTTCATTCTTGTCCAGGGGCATGGCAAAGATGACCCATTCAAAGCCGGTTTCTTCCGCTCCCACGATCTCGGCCAGGACGGCACGACCCAGGTAGGCACTCAGCGCATCGGCGGTGCGGCCCAGGGTTTCGATCTCTTCGGTGGTAAATACAAGTTCAGGGGCGTCAGGTGTGGGCATGGCGGTTTTGGATTGTCAGCAAAAGTGAGTATATTACCTGAGACAGGCCTGCACTCAGGCCGGGTGTTTCGTTCTGAACCTGACAGAAGCGCACCTTTCGGGCGCCAAACGCCTACAATCCCAGTTTTCCGAACACGACCTGTTTTTCCTTTTTAGGTTTATATGGCTCAATACGTTTATTCGATGAACCGCGTGGGCAAGATTGTGCCGCCCAAGCGGCAGATTCTGCGCAATATCTCCTTGTCTTTTTTTCCAGGTGCCAAGATTGGTGTGCTGGGCCTGAACGGCTCGGGTAAATCCACCTTACTCAAGATCATGGCCGGGGTAGATACCGAGATCGAGGGCGAAGCCGTCCCCATGGCGGGGATCAAGATCGGTTACCTGCCACAAGAACCTCAGCTGAACCCCGAACACAGCGTGCGCGAAGCCGTGCAGGCCGGTTTGGGTCAGGTGTTCGAGGCGCGTCAGCGTCTGGAACAGGTCTACGCCGAATACGCCGAGCCCGACGCAGATTTTGACGCTCTGGCCGCCGAACAGGCCGAACTGGAATCCATTATTGCCGCCGCCGCGACCAGTGGTGCGGACGACATCGAAACCCAAATGGAAATCGCGGCCGATGCGTTGCGTCTGCCACCTTGGGATGCCTCCATTGCAAACCTGTCCGGTGGTGAAAAGCGCCGCGTGGCCCTGTGCCAGTTGCTGCTGTCCAAGCCTGATATGTTGCTGCTGGATGAGCCCACCAACCACCTGGACGCGGAAAGTGTGGATTGGCTGGAAGTGTTCCTGCGCCAGTTCCCCGGCACTGTAGTAGCAGTCACTCACGACCGTTACTTTCTGGACAACGCCGCCGAGTGGATTCTGGAACTGGACCGTGGCCACGGTATTCCCTGGAAGGGCAACTACAGCTCCTGGCTGGAGCAGAAGGACGACCGCCTGAAGCAGGAAGAGGCGTCGGAAAGTGCTCGTCAGCGCACCATCAAGAAAGAGCTGGAGTGGGTGCGCCAGAACCCCAAGGGACGTCAGGCCAAAGCCAAGGCCCGTCTGGCCCGTTTCGAGGAACTGTCCTCGCACGAATACCAGAAGCGCAACGAGACCCAGGAAATCTTCATTCCTGTGGCCGAGCGTCTGGGTAATGAAGTTATTGAGTTTGAAAACGTCAGCAAGGGCTATGGCGATCGTCTGTTGATCGACAACTTGAGCTTCAAGGTGCCAGCTGGTGCCATCGTCGGGATTATTGGTCCTAACGGTGCCGGTAAGTCCACCTTGTTCCGCATGCTGGCCGGTAAAGAGCAACCTGATTCCGGTACGGTCAAACTGGGCCAAACCGTCAAGCTGGCTTATGTGGACCAGTCGCGCGATGCCCTGGCTAATGAAAAGACCGTCTTTGACGCGATTGCCGATGGCGCAGACCTGCTGACCGTGGGCCGCTTTGAAATGCCATCGCGTGCGTACCTGGGCCGCTTCAACTTCAAGGGCGCGGATCAGAACAAGATCGTGGGCAATCTGTCTGGCGGGGAGCGTGGTCGTCTGCACCTGGCCAAGACCCTGATCGCCGGCGGCAACGTCTTGCTGCTGGACGAACCATCCAACGACCTGGACGTGGAAACCCTGCGTGCCCTGGAAGATGCCCTGCTGGAGTTTGCCGGCTCGGTCATGGTGATCAGTCACGATCGCTGGTTCCTGGACCGTATCGCCACCCATATTCTGGCTTTTGAGGGTGATTCGCAGGTCGTATTCTTTGATGGCAACTATCAGGAATACGAAGCAGACAAGAAGAAACGTCTGGGCGAAGATGCTGCCAAACCTCGTCGTATCCGCTACAAGTCCCTGAAATAAGGAAAGTGCCATGCCTGTGCTCAATGCTCACCAGTCTTTCGTCCTGATTGTGGATATGCAAACGGGGCTCCTGCCCGCCATTGCAGACCACCAAGCCTTGGTCGAACGGGCCGGGAAGCTGGCACAGGCGGCGCGTCTTTTAGGGGTGCCGGTGCTGGCAACCGAGCATTGGGCCGAGAAAATCGGCCCAACCGATGCTTCTTTGTTGCCACATATTGATAAAGTGCTGCATAAAACCCACTTTGATGCCACGCGCGAAGCCGATTTTTTGCCTGCCTTGCCGGTAGGGCGCACACGAGTCTTGTTACTGGGTACAGAGTCTCACGTGTGTGTGTTACAAACTGGCCTGGGTTTGATGGAGCGCGGTTATGAACCTGTGCTGGTCGGGGACTGCGTAGGCTCGCGCCATCCCGAGTCCCGACAAGCCGCCTGGGATCGCTGGGCGATGCATGGATTGGAGCGCGTTAGCGCCGAAATGGCCATGTTTGAATGGCTGGAAACGCCGGCTAACCCTGTATTCAAGCAGGTTCTGGCTTTGATCAAATAAACTGAACAAAAGCTGAATTACATCTGTTGCGTTGCCTAACAATAGGGTCTGGACTAATTGGCTCCGTAGGGTGAAGATAGACTTTAATGCCGTGTTGAGCACGGATACTTCACGGAGGTTTACGGATGAAAATGACGACTATCACTAAAGTGGGTATGGCCACGGTTCTGGCCGTCGTGATGGCGGGCTGCTCTTCCTGGGATGGTATGAGCAAACGTCAAAAGGGTGCCGTAACCGGCGCGGGTCTGGGTGGTGTTGCCGGTGCAGTGATTACTGACGGCGGCATTCTGGGTACGGTCGGTGGCGCAGCGATTGGTGGCGTGATCGGCGATCAGATCGGCAAGAACCGCTAAATTCAAATTCTCTGATTGAGCTGAAACGCTCATCGGATTAAAAGCCTCAAAGCCTGGGAGATCCCTCCCGGCTTTGAGGCTTTTTTCTTGCTTAGGGCAGTAAGCAGGCTTGCGGTGATGTCTTACGGGTGGTGCCGCTCGTCCATCATGGAGCGATACCATTCGTGAAAGTGCTTCATGCCGTCTTCCAGCGGTGACTGGTAGGGGCCTACCTCGCAGACCCCACGCTCCATCAAGGCGCGGCGGCCGGCATCCATACGTTCGGCGATCTCATCATCTTCTATGGCCGTTTCCATATAGGCGGCGCGTTGTGCTTGCACAAAGTCACGCTCGAAGGCCACGATGTCTTCCGGGTAGTAGAACTCCACCACATTCATGGTTTCCTGCGGCCCCTTGGGGTACAGCGTAGAGAGCACCAGCACATGCGGATAGATCTCGATCATGTGGGTGGGAAAGTAGGTTACCCAGACGGCACCGAAATCCGGTGCTTCGCCCTGGCGGTAGGCCAGCAGATTGTCATGCCATTGGCGATAGGTAGCTGAGCCTGGATTGGCCAGGGCCTGATGCACGCCGACTCGTTGCAGGCTATACCAGTCGCTGAACTCCCACTCCAGGTCATCACAGGTCACGAACTGACCCAGACCGGGGTGGAAGGGGGCGACGTGATAGTCCTCCAGATAGACCTCGATAAAGGTCTTCCAGTTGTAGTTGCACTGGTGGATTTCGACGTGATCCAGTACATAGTCCTGAAAGTCGAATTCAGGGCGGCTGAACAAGGCGGCCATATCCTGGGCTGGATCGCGCGGGCCTTCAAACAGCAGGCCATGGCAATCCCGCAAGGGGTAGCGTTCCAGGTTCAGACAGGGCTTGTCCTTGAAACGGGGAGCCGCCAGCAAGTCGCCTTGCGCGTTATAAGTCCAGTTGTGCAGGGGGCAGACAATATTGCCGCCTGTGCTGCTCAGGGAGCCGTGGTTGGCCTGATTGGGCTGGCCGGGCATGCCACCAAGCATCAGGGCCTGACGATGCCTGCAGACGTTCGAGAGCAGTTCTACGCCGTGTTGGCTGCGTATCAGGGTACGGGCAGCGTTTTCCTGGATCAAGGTGCGCCAGTCGCCGGGTTCGGGAACAAGTTTTTCATTGCCGACGTACAAGGCCGACTGCTGAAAAATACGCTCTTGTTCGCGCTCGAACAGAGCGTGGTCGAAATAGGCGCTAACAGGAAGCTGGGGGTGAGCGGGCACAAGACGTGCCATCTGACCGAGCTCGGTCATGATTCCCTCCGCATGGGTCAATAAGCCAGGCCTCAGGGGGCATCGATGGCACTACTTGCCATCTCTGGCGCGAAGAAAAATCGGAACGGGCCGATTACCAAGGGAAAATTGTACCTGATCTATTAGCCGCCTAGCCGCATTGCGCTGCTCGTTGCAGGTGTTTTGCGGCTTGCTTTTGGTATAGGCAGCAGCCATGAAAATGGCCATCCGCAAGGGATGGCCATTTCAAGCAGCAAAGTTTTTTTGTCAGCGACGCTTTACTTGTTTTCCAGCGTGCTGGCATCAATTTGCGGCATTTCGATTTTGACTTCCAGCACTTCCAGCGAGTCCTGGCGATCAAGGTTCACCTTGATGTCATCGGGATTAATCTTCACGTAGCGCGAGATCACTTCGACCAGCTCTTTTTGCAAGCGGGGCAAGTAGTCCGGGGCAACACCCCCTTGGCCACGTTCGTTAATAAGGATCAGTTGCAGACGGTCCTTGGCAACTGTTGCCGACGTTTTCTTGTGACCGAGCAGGAAGGACAGGAAAGACATATTACTTTCCTCCGAACAGGCGCTTGAACAGACCTGGCTTTTCGTAATCCACAAAACGCAATGGTTTTTCGCCACCCAGGTAACGATCTACGATGTCCTGATAGGCCTGGGACACATCACTTTCCTTGATATGGATAACGGGTACTCCTTGGTTGGATGCTTGCAGCACGGTTTCCGACTCGGGGGTGACACCAATCAGCTTGATGCGCAAGATATCTTCAACGTCTTGCAAGGACAGCATCTCGCCGTCCGACACGCGTTTGGGGCTATAACGGGTCAACAACAAATATTCTTTGATGGGCTCTTTGCCCTGTTCACCACGTCGCGATTTGGCGGCCAGAATGCCCAGGATGCGGTCCGAGTCACGAACCGAGGACACTTCGGGGTTGGTCACAACCAGCGCATCATCTGCGAAGTAGGAGGCCATCAAGGCGCCGGTTTCGATACCTGCGGGCGAGTCGCACACAATGTATTCAAAACCCATGCCCTTGAGCTCTTCCAGTACTTTCTCCACACCTTCGCGGGTCAGCGCGTCTTTGTCACGCGTCTGGGAAGCGGGCAGGATGAACAGATTTTCCAGCTGCTTGTCACGGATCAGGGCCTGGTTCAATGTGGCTTCGCCCTGGATCACGTTGACGAAGTCATACACCACGCGTCGCTCGCAACCCATGATCAAGTCCAGGTTGCGCAAGCCAACGTCAAAGTCGATGACCACGGTCTTGTGACCGCGCATCGCAAGACCAGATGCAAAACTGGCACTGGTGGTGGTTTTGCCCACGCCACCCTTGCCGGAGGTCACTACAACTATACGCGCCATGACAATCGGATTCCTTTGTTTTTCAAGTCACATAATCGTAAAGCATAACGGGCCTAATTTTGACATCCGTTCTGCCACTTAGCCTACTGCTTAGAAACAAAACATATCAATTGCTTTGTTCCGTGTCAGCTTACACGGTTGCGCTTGCACTTGCTTGCTCTCATGCGGGCTCTCAGTGCAAGCCTCTATAAAAAGCGCCGGCAAAAGCCGGCGCCTTGTACTGCTAGGAGCTCAGAGGATCAAATCTGAGCGTATCTTCTTCCAGCGTGACGACAACGGGCTTGTTGCGTAGCTGTGCATCCAGTCGCGTTTCAATAATGCGATACACACCGGCAATGGCAATCAGTTCCGGGTCCAGCTCGGTGGTGAAGATGCGTGCTTTTGCATCGCCACGGGCACCAGCCATGGCCTTGCCGCGCAGTGGTCCGTAGACGTGGATATTGCCATCGGCTACCACTTCTGCACCCTGACTGACCGCCCCGATCACGATCAGATCCGTGTGGCGCGCGTAGATGCGCTGGCCGGAACGCAGCTGACGGTTGATGATGAGCGCAGCCGGCGCAATAGCGGGCGGTGGCGGGGCGACCGCCGCGGGTGCTTCTTGCTGGGCGGCTTGCGACAACACGGGCACTTCCTTGTCCGGTGCGGCCTGGGTTTGGGGGCGGGCTGGCGGATTGGACAACTCCACATGCGGCAAGCCGCTGTCGATGGCGTTATCGGCATGGTCAGGGTGGGCAATGATACCCACCGGGTGCAGCTTGTGCTCACGCAAAGCGGCAACCAGGGTGGCCCAATCCACCGGCGCATCAATAGCGCTGGCATCAATGACGACGGGTTCGTCCTCAAAGAAGGAGCCAGCGTCTTTCATGCGTTGAGACAGAGCGGCTAACTGCTCGGCCGTGTCAGCCGAACGCAGCACCACCCGTACGGCGTACAGCGTGGCGCTTTTGAAATCCAGGGCCTGCGGCCCTTTGGCATGAGTCTGATCGTTCACGTCAATAGCCTTAGACCCAAGTGTCTTTCAGAGTCGTAGTACGGTTAAGAACGGGTTTTTCTGGCGTGGAGTCTACACGGTCCGCCACAAAGTAGCCCAGGCGTTCAAACTGCCAGCGGGCATCGGGCGTAGCCTTGGTGCCGGGTTCCAGCCACCCCTGAATCACGCGCAGCGAGTTCGGGTTGATGTGCTCCAGGAAGTCCTGGTCGGCTGCATCAGGCTGAGGGTGGGCAAAGAGACGGTCGTACAGACGAATCTCGGCGGCAATCGCGTGCTCGGCGCTGATCCAGGTGATATTGCCCTTGACCTTGACCGAGTCCGCGCCGGGCGTGCCGCTCTTGGTGTCGGGCAGGTATTCCGCCAAAACCTGGGTGACATTGCCTTGCTCGTCCTTGACGCAGCCGGTGCAACGCACGACATAGCCGTACTTCAGACGCACGGTATTGCCGGGGAACAGACGGAAGTACTTTTTAGGCGGCTCTTCCTTGAAGTCCTCGCGTTCAATGTACAGGCGACCGGAGAAGGGGAACTCGCGTTGGCCGGCCTCCGGATTGTGTGGGTTGCGCGGTGCGTGACACAGCTCGCTTTGGCCTTCCGGGTAATTGGTAATGATCAGTTCGATCGGGTCCAGAATGGCAACGCTGCGGTCGGCCACCGGGTCCAGATCATCGCGCAGGGCTTGTTCCAGCAGGCTGTAGTCCACGTGCTGGGCTGCTTTGGACACACCCAGACGGTCCGTGAACAGACGAATGGCACCGGCGCTGTAACCACGGCGGCGCAAACCGGCCAGGGTAGGCATGCGCGGATCGTCCCAGCCCGATACGTGGTTTTCCTGAACCAGCTGGCGTAACTTGCGCTTGCTGGTGACCACGTAGGACAGGTTCAGACGCGAGAACTCGTACTGCTTGGGCAGCGGGTCGGACAACTGACCCAGTTCGACCAGGCGTTCCAGAATCCAGTTATAGAAGGGACGCTGGTCTTCAAATTCCAGGGTACACAGACTGTGGGTGATGCGCTCGAGCGCGTCTTCCACAGGGTGTGCCCAGCTGTACATGGGGTAGATACACCATTTGTCGCCTGTGCGATGGTGTTCGGCATGGCGGATACGGTACATGACCGGGTCGCGCATATTGATATTGGGCGAGCCCATATCGATCTTGGCGCGCAGGGCCATGCTGCCATCGGGGTGCTTGCCGTCGCGCATTTCGCGCAGCAGCTTGATGGACTCCTGGGCAGGGCGGTCGCGCCAGGGCGAGTTCACGCCTTTTTCAGTCAGGGTGCCACGGTTGGCACGCATTTCTTCGGCGCTTTGCTCGTCAACGTAGGCATGGCCCGCGTTCACCAGGGCTTCGGCGAACTGGTACATATAGTCGAAGTAGTCGCTGGCAAAGTACAGGTTCTCTTCTTTATTGAAGGTCCAGTCAAAGCCCAGCCATTTCACCATGTCGATAATGGCGTCCACGTACTCCTGTTCTTCTTTTTCAGGGTTGGTGTCGTCAAAGCGCAGGTGGCAGGCACCTTGGTAGTCGCTGGCCAGTCCGAAGTTCAAACAGATACTTTTAGCGTGCCCAATGTGCAGATAGCCGTTGGGCTCGGGGGGAAAGCGCGTACGGATACGCGCGGCATCAACAGCCGCCCCTTCCTGGGTACTGGCCGGGCCTGGCTGACCGGCCCAGGATTTTTGTGCGTAACGGCCAGCGCTCAGATCCTGGTCGATGATCGTGCGCAGAAAATTAGATACGGGAGCGGGAGTGGTGTCAGAGGTCATACACGTTTGAAATAAAGAAGCCGACAGACTAATCGGCCATTTTGCCACGTTCTTGTTTTAGAGGGGTATTTACCCCATGAACGGGTTCTAAAAAATCAGGGAAGAACTTGGGGTAGTATGGTGGCGTTTGCAGGCCAATTCACCCTACACTAGCGCTCATTATGACGCACTCCGCCCTTTCTCTGTCTCATGCCCAGTTTTTCCTTAGCCTGGGCTTCATGCTGCTGTTTCTGGCCCTGGAGCTGGGACTGGCCTGGGTGTTGCTGTATTTCAAGATCAGAACCTTTGGCAACAAAGCGGCGGCCTGGATGGGGGCGTACCGTTTTTGGGTGCGTCTGTTTGCGCTGGCGTTTATTTTAAGCTTTGCGGCGTCCATGCCCGTGCTGCTTCAGTTTGGCAGTGTCTGGCCGGGCCTGATGGAGCAGGTGGGTGATGTCATCGGTCCCATGCTGGCCGCCTCCATGCTGTCCTTGTTCATTTTCAAATCCTGCTTTTTGGGTGTGATGCTGTTTGCCCAGCGCATGCTGTCCAATCTGGTTCATACCGTGGTGGTGCTGATGGTGGCCCTGGGCGTTACCGTCACGGCGTTCTGGCTGGTGGCGATTGTGGCCTGGATGCAGGTGCCAACGGGTGTCGATGTGATTGAAGGCCATTATGTGGTGATGGAATGGCTGGATGTGCTCAGCACGCCCGCCTTGCCCTGGTATGCCGGTCTTTTGTTTGCAGGCAGTTTGCTGACGGTGGCCTTTTTCATGTTGGGTGTAACCTGCGCCCAGACCATGCAAAAGCCGGTTACCGACCAGGAGCGTCTGGCCTTTCGCAGTGCCTTGTTTCTGGGCGGGGTGGCTTGGCTGGCCCTGATCCTCGCTGTGATAGGCAATGGTTTCATGACTGCGGAGCATCAGCCTGCCAAGGCAGCGGCTGCGGCGGCGTACTGGGAAAGCGGCTCGCAGCCTGATTTGATTCTGGTGGCGGCGCCCTCCGCCATGCAGGACAGTGTTCTGGGTGTGCTGCGCTGGTCTCATGCAGGTGGACGCTGGTTGGGTCGTAATGACAGTGGCATTTTGATGGGTCTGGATCAGTTTTCCGACGCCATGCCGCCCGTCAACCTGACCTTCTGGTCCTTCCGTGTAGCCGTGCTGGCAGGAGCCTTGATGCTGTTCCTGCTGCTGTGGGTCTTGTTGCGCACTCGCCGTTATGGCCTGGACCCGCACTCTCTTTCTTATAGAGAACGTCAGCTCATGGTGGTCGCCTCGGTGTTGGGCTGGATCATGTTGCTGGGTGGCGCAGCCTACGTCTTGTTGGGCTTTTTGCCTTATCTGGTCGGTAACGATATTCAGGCCGTGCAAGTGCAAAGCACCGAGAGCGTCTTTACCGTCGGGCTGGGTTTGCTGAGTTACGGCCTGGTCTACGTCTTGTGCATGATTGGTTTTTTCCAGAAGTTGCGACATGCCGTTCGTTTTGGTGTGGTACCGATCGCGCGTCATCGGGGGCGGGCATGATTGACTCTTTTGCAAATGCGTTGGGCCTGGGCGCCCATGATCCGGCGTTCTGGATGCCGCTGGCGTTTCTGGCCCTGTTCTTTTTGATTATTGTGGCCGGGACGGTTCTGGACGGTTTCGATATTGGCGTGGGCTGTCTGTCCTTGCTGGCACCGGACTCCTTGCGTCCCCGCATGCTGTCATTGCTGAGCCCCTGGCGCGATGCCAACGAGTTCTGGCTGTTTCTTGGCCTGGGTTTGTTTGTCTGCGCTTTCCCCAAAGCCTGGGGGGCGGTGATGGGCGGCCTGTACGGACCGTTATGTGCGCTGGGCGTGGGCGTTTTTGCCCGTTCCGTCTCCTTCGAATTCCGACTGCGCGCGCCGGTAGAGCGTCAGTCCCGCTGGCAAATGGGTTTTGCCCTGGGGTCCTGGTTGACGGCGTTCTCCCATGGTGTGTTGCTGGCGCAGGTCGTAGTGGGCTTTCAGAGCGATGCCGGTTATATCTGGTTCTCTGTCTTCATGGGCTTTTGCGCTATTGCCGCGTACTGCTTGCTAGGTGCTAGCTGGCTCATCATGCGTGAAGCAGGCGAGCTGCGTGCCCGAGCAGTCAATTGGGGCCGTCGTTCGGTACGCTGGTTTGCGGCCGGTGCCGTGGGTGTGTCCGTCGTGTTGGCCTTTGTGAATGCCGGCGTGCTGCTTAAATGGAGCGACGGGCCGTATTGGGGCTTGGTATTGTTCCTGTGGGCCTTGATTCTCAGCTGCTTTGTGTCGATTGAAATGAGCCTGCAGCGCATGATCAACAGCAGCTATCGCACCACGACCTTGCCCTTTTTGCTGACCCTGTTCGTGATGGTGTCCGTCATGGCCGGGCTGGCGTTCAGCTTCTTCCCCTATCTGATCCTGGACGAGATGACGATCTGGGACGCCGCTGCCGGGGTGCCAGCCCTGAGCCTGATCCTGTCGGCGATTGTGATTACCTTGCCCATCGTGCTGATTTTCAACGTGTGGGTGTACTGGCGCATGTTTGGATTGTCTCGCCCACCTTTGCCGCCCAGCTTTAAAGGCTGACCTTTTTTATGATTGCCCATTCCGTGCTGTCGATGCGCAAGCGTCTGCAGGGTTTCAAGTGGTTGTCTGATATGCCCGCCATGCTGGCCTGGGCGGTCTTGGCTGGTATTTTGGGTGCCTTGGCGACTTTGGCCTTTCATCAGGGCATGCGCTTTGTGCAGCAAGTTGTCACGGGTCAGCACGGCGGGATCGTCGCAGTCACGGAAAGTCTGCCCTGGTACATGCGCCTCCTGTTTCCCACCTTGGGCGGTTTGTGTGCCGGTATCCTGCTATGGCTGGCAGGGCGTCTGCCGTCGGGAAGCAATTCTGACTATATGGAAGCTGTGGCCATTGGCGATGGCCGCTTGTCCATTCGCCAGGGGCTGCTGCGATCCTTGTCGTCCTTGATGACGGTGGCCTCGGGCGGCTCGATCGGTCGGGAGGGGGCGATGGTGCATCTGGCCTCCTTGTCCGCTTCCGCGATAGGCCGTTTCACCTTGTTTGGTGAAGCCCGTCTGCGCCTGCTGGTGGCCTGTGGTGCCGCAGCCGGTGTAGCTGCCGCTTATGGCGCTCCGATCGCCGGTGCCGTGTTTGTGGCCGAGATTGTGCTGGGCACCATGACCATGAGCAGCTTTGGCCCCCTGTTGATGGCGGCTGTCAGTGCTCACCTGACCATGCGTATGCTGGGTGGTTATCATGCCCCTTACGAAATGACGAACGTTCAGGCCGTTGCAGGTTGGGACATCTTGCCCTTTCTGGTCCTGGGGGTGCTGATTGGTCTGGCTGCACCCGCTTTCCTGAAATTGTTGAATCTGTTCCGCACCCTGTTCAAGCGTACTGGCCTGGGTTTGCCTTTGCGCTTGGCTTTGGGTGGTTTGTTGCTGGGACTTTTGCTGATTGTCATGCCGCGCGTGGCCGGTAATGGCTTTAGCGTAGTGTCCTCCATGCTGCACAGCGACTGGGCCTGGTACAGCGTGCTGCTTATCCTGGCGTTCAAGGTTCTGGCCACAGGGCTGACAGTTGGTTCGGGCGCTGTCGGCGGTGTGTTTACCCCCGCCATCTTTGTGGGCGCGGCCTTTGGCACCTTGTTTGGTCAACTGACTTTGCTGATCTTGCCGGGTCTGGATTTACCGTTGTACTTGTTCACCCTGGTGGGCATGGGCGCGTTTCTGGGGGCCGCCACCAGCGCTCCCTTCATGGCCATACTGATGTTGTTTGAAATGACATTGAGCTATCAGTTGGTGCTGCCCTTGATTGTGGCCTGTGTCATGGCCTATTTTGTGTCCCGTGGTGTGGCCGAGGTCGCCATGTATGAAGTCACCCTGGTGCGCGAGCGCGATGCCTTGCTGCGCCACAAGTTGCGTCACACCACCTTGGCCGAGCTGGTACGTCCGGCTGATACCGTCGTCAGCACCACCACCCAGATGCGCGATGCCTTGCAGATGTTTCTGGACTACCCCGTGCGTTATTTGTATGTGGTGAACGAAGAACAGGTTTATCAAGGTGTGATTGCCCAGCCCGACCTGACGCGTATGTTGTTGGACGACAACGCTGCCCAGGAGCGTGTGGTGGGCGATATTCTGCGCATGGATTTCGTCAAGACGCTCTACCCGAACATGAGTCTGGACGAGGCTCAGGAACACTTTGTGAGCTTTGCCGGAGAGCGTCTGCCCGTATTGAATGGTGACGGCTCGGGTCGTCTGATTGGTGTAGTCTATAAGTCTGCTGTGCTGGAAAAATACTCCGCCATCAAACGCTCCCTGGATGCGAGCGGCGAAGTGATGCTGGATGCCCGGCGCTAAACTCTTTTTGTGACATAAATCATGCGTACAAAAGCTTGCCAGCGAGGCTTGGCAGGCGGGCTGTTGGTCGGTCTTGCCATGCTGTTCGCTGTTCCATTGGCCACCGCTCAAAATCGTGTTGGGCTGGAGAATTTGTCTGCTACCCGCGTGTATGGCGTGGATGAGGCACAGGCCATTCCGGCCCAGGAGCTCCCGCCTGTGGAGCCATTTTTTGATGCTACGCAGTGGCATCGCCAAGGAGATCAGGACTTGCTCAGTCCAGCGGCCTCCATGGATTACACATTTTCCGATTTCAGTCTGAGTGGTGCCAGCACCGCCAGTCTGGCGCGCTCCATCCAATATAGTCAGCAGTCCTCTCCAATTTGGAGTGCCCGCTGGTTGAGCAGTGCGCCCGACCAGGTCTGGCAGTTTGGCGAGCGCAACTGGCGCTATGTGAATGAAGACGGGCTGCAGCTGACCCTGGGCAATGACACGGTTACCGCACCGGACTGGGCGCGGCCCGTGGAACTGGGCGGTATCAATATCACTCAGCAGTTCGAGCATGGCCCGGCCGGGCCATGGCGTTATGCCCTGGCTGTTGGCGCGCTGGATATGACGGGCAAGCAGGATAACGGGGATCTGGTGTATGGCTCTTCGGCCGGCAGCTTGATGCTCAGCACCGATGTCACCAGTCGTACCAGTATTGATACTCAGATGGAAAGCGCTCGTGATTTTGGGCTGACCGGTCTGGGTGCAACCTATCGATCGCCGGACTTTGGCGTGTGGCAGGCCAGCGTGGCCAAAGCTTCCCATGCGGTGGGGCAAGGTTGGCGTTATCAGGCAGCCTATGGCCTGGATGTGCTGGATGATTTGCATCTGCAGTGGCAGGGTGAACGCTACCAGGACAATTTTCTGGATTTGAGCCGTTACCAGGGCATGAAGGTGGATGCGGCTAGCAGTCGGCAGATTGTTGGCCTGTCCGTGCCCCTGCGCCGCTGGGGTGAAGTGAAGACTCAGTACGAGGTGCAGCAGGTAGTTGCCGGGGGGGAGAACCGCTACCTTGGGGTCACGCAGCAGTTCTGGTACAGTCCCCACCTTAGGGTGGGTTTGCAAGCTCGCCGTCATCTGGAAAGTCGTCAGTCGAACATCGCGCTGCGTTTTTCTATTCCGATTTTTTAAGCAGGCGGCATGGCCCAGTCAGCACTTGAGGTTCTTCAGGAAGTTTTTGGTTATGACAGTTTTCGTGGTTCTCAGCACGAGATTATCGAGACCCTGATCCAAGGCGGCGACGCCCTGGTCTTGATGCCCACCGGCGGCGGCAAGTCGCTCTGTTACCAGATTCCTGCTTTGGTGAGACCCGGCACCGGTGTGGTGGTGTCTCCCCTGATTGCCTTGATGCAGGATCAGGTGGACGCCCTCAACGAGTTGGGCGTTAACGCGGCGTATCTGAATTCCACCCAGGATTGGCAAACTGCCCGGGAGGTCGAGCGCGAGTTTCTGACGGGGCAGTTGGATCTGCTCTATGTGGCTCCTGAACGCTTGCTGACAGACCGCTGCCTCGATTTGCTCGCGCGCGGCCAGATTTCCCTGTTTGCCATTGACGAGGCTCACTGCGTATCGCAATGGGGGCACGATTTTCGCCCTGAGTATCTGGGTCTGGACTTGCTGGCCCAGCGTTGGCCAGGTGTGCCACGGGTTGCCTTGACGGCTACCGCCACTCAGTTGACGCGGGTAGAAATTGCCCAGCGCTTGAAGCTGGAAGAGGCTCGGCATTTTGTTGCCAGTTTTGATCGTCCCAATATTTGCTACCGCATCATCGAAAAGAACGAGGTGCGCAAGCAGCTCCTGAGTTTCATTCAGGAGGAGCACTCCGGGGATGCGGGGATTGTGTATTGTCTGTCGCGTTCACGCGTGGAAGATACGGCCGAGTTTCTCTGCAAGAACGGTATCCATGCCTTGCCCTACCATGCGGGGCTGGATGCGCAGCAACGCGCCATCAACCAGGCCCGCTTTCTTCGAGAAGAAGGGGTGGTCATGGTGGCGACCATTGCGTTTGGCATGGGCGTCAACAAACCGGATGTGCGTTTTGTGGCCCACATCGACCTGCCCAAATCGGTAGAGGGGTATTACCAGGAAACCGGACGGGCAGGGCGCGATGGTGAAGCGGCTACGGCCTGGCTGGCCTATGGCCTGCAAGACGTGGTGCAGTTGTACCGCATGATTAACCAGTCGCAGGGCGATGCGGCACACCGACGCCAGCAAGGCCAGGCGCTGGATGCCATGTTGGGTCTGTGCGAAACCATTTCCTGCCGCCGTCAGCGCTTGCTGGCGTATTTCGATCAGCAGATCGAGCCTTGCGGTAATTGCGATACCTGCCTGGAAGCACCGGAAGCCTGGGACGGTACGGTGGCCGCGCAAAAAATGCTGTCCACTATCTATAGATTGTGGCGCGAGCGTGGTCAGCGTTTCGGGGCCGGGCACCTGATCGACATCTTGCTGGGCAAGCTGACGGATCGTGTCAAAGAGCATGAACACGACAAGCTTACTGTCTTTGGTGTGGGCAAGGAATTGACCGACCAGGCTTGGCGCGGGGTGCTGCGCCAGTTGCTGGCACACAGTCTGGTTACCGTTGATCCGGAAGGCTACGGTACCTTGTTGTTGACCGATGCCAGCCGTGAAGTGCTCAAGGGCGAGCGCACCTTAATGTTGCGGCGCGAAACCGTAACACGTGGACCGGCTGCACACCGAGTAAAAGGTCAGGCGCCTGCCGGACCTGCTCTGGAACCCGACCAACAGAGGCGGTTCGAGGCTTTGCGCGCCTGGCGTGCGGCTACCGCACGCGAACATGGTGTGCCGGCCTATGTCATTTTCCATGACGCGACTTTGCGCGAAGTGGCTATTCGTTGCCCTAGTTCAGAGGCTGATCTGGAGCCGATTACAGGCATAGGCGTACGTAAAAGAGAGGCCTATGGCGAGGCTTTGCTGCGCTGCGTGCAAGAGTTCCAGACGCAATAGAAAATTGTTAGCAGAGCAAAGTTTGGTTGCATTTTTATGTGCCGAATCTGCTCTGCAGTCCAAAAACCGCTATTCGCTCAATCCGCTATATGTAGTAGAATGACGTCAATATCACACTATATATGGTGTGCATCAACTGACGCTGGCGGCTGCAAAAGCCGCGTCTTCCGTCAATCTTCACCGATTTCCGAGACTGAAATGCAATCAACCGAACAGTTAATGGTCACTAAAAGAGATGGCCGTACAGAACCTATTAACCTCGACAAGATTCACCGAGTGGTTGATTGGGCCGCTGAAGGTCTGAGTAATGTGTCCGTCTCTCAAGTAGAGCTGCGCTCTCACATTCAGTTCTATAACGGCATTCGCACTAGCGACATCCACGAAACGATCATCAAGTCGGCTGCGGATCTGATCTCCGAAGATACGCCTGACTACCAATATCTGGCTGCCCGTCTGGCGATTTTCCATTTGCGCAAAATCGCTTTTGGTCAGTTTGAACCTCCAAGCCTGTTCGATCACGTGACCTTGCAAACCAAGGAAGGTCGCTACGATCCGCATCTGCTGCAAGACTACACGCGCGCCGAGTTCGATGAGCTGGATGCTCATCTGGATCACTGGCGTGACATGAACTTCTCTTACGGTGCCGTCAAGCAGCTGGAAGGCAAGTACCTGATTCAAAACCGCGTGACCAAGCGCATCTACGAAAGCCCCCAGTTCCTGTACATGCTGGTGGCCATGTGCCTGTTCGCCCGTTACCCTGCCGACACTCGTCTGGGCTTTATCAAGCGTTTCTACGACGCGGTATCGCAATTCAAGATTTCCTTGCCCACGCCCATCATGGCTGGCGTGCGCACACCCACTCGTCAGTTCAGCTCTTGCGTGCTGATCGAATGTGACGACAGCCTGGACAGCATCAATGCCACGACCAGCGCCATTGTTCGTTACGTATCGCAGCGCGCCGGTATCGGTATCAACGGTGGTCGCATTCGCGCTGTCGGCAGCGAAATTCGCGGTGGTGAGGCTCAGCACACCGGCTGCCTGCCTTTCTTCAAGATGTTCCAGGCCGCTGTGAAGTCCTGCTCGCAAGGCGGCGTGCGTGGTGGTGCGGCAACCTTGTTCTACCCCATGTGGCACCTGGAAGTGGAAACACTGCTGGTTCTGAAGAACAACCGTGGTGTGGAAGAAAACCGTATCCGTCACCTGGACTACGGTGTTCAGATCAACCGCTTGCTGTACCAACGCTTGATCAAGGGCAGCCATATCACGCTGTTCTCGCCTCATGACGTGCCCGGTCTGTACGAAGCCTTCTTTGCCGACCAGGACGAGTTCGAGCGTCTGTACGAGATGTACGAACAAGATCCCGCCATCCGCAAGCGCAGCCTGCCTGCTGTGGAGCTGTTCTCCCTGCTGATGCAAGAGCGTGCCAGCACCGGCCGTATCTACATTCAGAACGTGGACCACTGCAACACGCACAGCCCATTCCAGGCCGACCGCGCTCCCGTGCGCCAGTCCAACCTGTGCATGGAAATTGCCCTGCCCACCAAGCCTTTGAACGATCTGAACGATCCCGAAGGTGAAATCGCGCTGTGCACGCTGTCGGCTTTCAATCTGGGTGCTCTGGAGTCCCTGGACGAGCTGGACGGTCTGGCTGAACTGATTGTTCGCGCTCTGGATGCTTTGCTGGACTATCAGGACTACCCGGTCAAGGCTGCACTGAACGCAACCAACAAGCGTCGCTCCCTGGGCGTTGGCGTCATCAACTACGCTTACTACCTGGCCAAGAACGGCACCCGTTACTCCGACCCGGCAGCGTTGGGCCTGACCCACCGTACCTTTGAAGCCATCCAGTACTACCTGTTGAAGGCTTCGGTGCAGTTGTCGCGTGAATACGGTCCTTGCGACGCCTTTGACGAAACAACCTATGCCAAGGGACTGCTGCCTACCGACACCTACAAGAAAGATGTAGACGGTATTTGCAACGAGCCGCTGCACCTGGACTGGGAAGCCCTGCGCGCTGACATTGTCAAGCACGGTCTGCGCAACTCCACCCTGACCGCCTTGATGCCTTCGGAAACCTCCAGCCAGATTGCTAATGCCACCAATGGTATTGAGCCTCCGCGTGGCCTGGTGTCCGTCAAGCAGTCCAAGGACGGCATCTTGCGTCAGGTGGTGCCTGAATTTGAAAAATATAAGGATCAGTACGAGTTGCTGTGGCAAATGCCTGGTAACGACGACTACCTGAAGTTGGTTGGCGTGATGCAGAAGTTCGTTGACCAGTCGATCTCTGCGAACACCAACTATGACCCACAGCGGTTCGAGGGTGGTCGCGTACCGATGAAGCAACTGCTCAAGGACTTGCTGCTGGCCTACAAATACGGTGTGAAGACCTTGTACTACCACAACACCCGCGACGGTGCCGATGATTCGCATGGCGAAGTAGAGGATGACGGTTGCGCAGGCGGCGCGTGCAAGATCTAAGCAAGGGTAAATAGCATCATGACTACCTATAGTACTTTTTCTAAAACGGATAACGACCAGCTCAAAGAACCCATGTTCTTTGGGCAGCCGGTGAACGTGGCTCGCTACGACCAGCAAAAATATCCGATTTTTGAAAAGCTGATTGAAAAGCAGTTGTCCTTCTTCTGGCGTCCGGAAGAAGTGGACATCACCCAGGACCGGATCGACTACCAGAACCTGCCTGACCACGAAAAGCATATTTTCATCAGCAACCTGAAATATCAGACCTTGCTGGATTCCATTCAGGGCCGCAGCCCCAACGTGGCCTTCCTGCCTCTGGTATCGATTCCGGAGCTGGAAACCTGGATTGAAACCTGGGCTTTCTCCGAGACAATTCACTCGCGCTCGTACACGCACATCATTCGCAATATTGCCAATGATCCGTCCGTTATTTTTGACGACATCGTGCGTAACGAAAACATTCAGCTGCGTGCGGCCGATATTTCTTCGTACTACGACGATCTGATCAGCGACACCATGCTGTATGCCCAACTGGGCGCGGGCGAGCATGAGATCAACGGTGAAACCCGCACGCTAAGCGTCTACGAGCTGAAGAAGAAGCTGTACCTGTGCATGATGAGCGTCAATATTCTTGAGGCCATCCGCTTTTACGTCAGCTTTGCCTGCTCCTTCGCTTTTGCCGAGCGCAAGTTGATGGAAGGTAATGCCAAGATCATTCGCTTGATTGCGCGTGATGAAGCGCTGCACCTGACTGGTACGCAACACATCATCAATATTCTGCGTTCCGGTAGCGATGATCCCGAGTTCGCTCAGATTGCCCGCGAACTGGAGCCGGTCTGCTTTGATATGTTCAAAGACGCAGCCGAGCAGGAGAAACAGTGGGCGGATTACCTGTTCCGCGACGGTTCCATGATTGGTCTGAACAAGGACATTCTGGGACAGTACGTGGAATACATCACCAATATCCGTATGGGTGCCGTGGGCCTGAAGCCTGCGTTTGAGTCCGTCAAACACAACCCCATTCCCTGGATCAACACCTGGCTGTCCTCGGACACCGTGCAGGTGGCACCTCAAGAGGTGGAACTGAGCTCTTACCTGGTCGGTCAGATCGACTCGGCCGTGTCGGCTGGCGACTTCGACGGTATCGAGTTATGAGTCAAGTCCGGACAACTGATCATGACTTTCAGTTGCGGGACGGCGAAACTTTGTTGGAAGGTTTGGAACGAACCGGCCATCAGGTTGAGTATCAATGCAGGAGCGGCTATTGCGGCTCCTGCCGTATTCCTCTTGTGTATGGAAAGGTTGCTTATAAAGAGCAGCCTTTAGCGTACGTCGGCCCAGGCGAGGTTCTGCCGTGTTGTTGCACGGTACTCGAACCGATCATGGTCGACTGTCAGCGCATTGCCCGGATTGAGGAGGAACCGGAGGATCAGTTCGGCTTTACCGGGCTGAATCCCTGATTCCTCTGTCTCCCTTTAGCTGGCCAAGCGCTTTTCTTCCAGCTTTTCCCAACGCTCAAATAACTGCTCCAGGTCAGTGTTGAGCTGATCCAGTTGTTGGTTGATCTCGTCGGCTCGAGCAGAGCCATCTTTATACAGATCTGGTGCGCTCAGCTGTTCTGCCAGTTCGGCTTGCTGGCTTTCTATGGCTGCAATTTTCTCGGGCAGCGCGTCCAGTTCCTTTTCTTCCCACGGGGCCAGACGGCCAGGCTTGTTAGTCTTATTGTTGCGCTCTGCAGCAGGCTTTTCAGTGGCGGCGGGAGTTGGAGTGCTGGCTGCCGGTGTCTCGGCTTTGGCTTGCGGGCGTTGTGCCAGCCACTCGTCGTAGCCACCCACATACTCGCCCCAATGGCCGTCGCCTTCGGCCGCAATCACCTGGGTGACCACGTTGTCCAGGAAGGTACGGTCGTGGCTGACCAGCAGCACGGTGCCCGTGTAATCCTGAATCAGGTCTTCCAGCAGCTCCAGAGTTTCGATATCCAGATCGTTGGTCGGTTCGTCCAGTACTAATACATTAGTAGGTTGGGCAAACATGCGGGCCAGCGCCAGTCGGGCACGTTCACCGCCAGACAGACTGCGTACCGGGGAGTGAGCGCGGGCTGCCGGGAACAGGAAGTCTTCCAGGTAGCTCATGATGTGCTTGCGCTGATTGCCAATTTCCACCCACTCACTGCCGGGGCTGATGGTGTCCGCCAGAGTGGCGTTTTCGTCCAGGCGACTGCGCATCTGGTCAAAGTAGCCAATGTTCAGTTTGGTGCCGTGGCGCACGGTGCCAGAATTAGGCTCTTGCAAACCCAGCATGATGCGTAGCAGGGTAGTCTTGCCGGCGCCGTTGTGGCCGATCAGGCCAATACGGTCACCGCGCATCAGCACGGTGGAGAAATCCTTGATCAGGATGCGGTCGTCGTAGCCGTGTGTGACATCTTGCAGTTCAGCGACCAGCTTGCCGGAGCGCTGGCCTTCGGAAATGGCGAATTTGACGTCGCCCGAGCGCTCGCGTCGCTCGGCACGATCACGGCGCAATTGTTCCAGGCGGCGAACACGACCTTCATCTCGGGTGCGGCGGGCTTGCACGCCTTTGCGAATCCAGACTTCTTCCTGGGCCAGAAATTTGTCGAATTTGGCATTTTGTTGCTTCTCTGCTTCCAGGTATTCAGCCTTGCGTTCCTGCCATTGGCTGAAGTTACCGGGGAAACTGAACAACTTGCCGCGATCCAGCTCGACAATTCGCGTTGCCACCACATCCAGGAAACGGCGGTCGTGGGTAATGATGACCGCGCTGCCGCGGAAATCCAGCAGCAATTGTTCCAGCCAAAGAATGCCGTCAAAGTCCAGGTGGTTGGTGGGTTCGTCCAGCAAGAGCAGGTCGGGTTCGTTCACCAGGGCATTGGCCAGAGCGACGCGTTTACGTTGTCCGCCCGACAAGCTGCCAGCCAGTGCATCCGGATTCAAGCCCAGCTTGTCGATCAGGGCGTTGACGCGGGCAGGGCGTTGCCAGTCTTCGGCTTCGGTGAAATCGCCACACAGCAAATCGTAAATGCTCAGATTCGGATCCAGCTCCGGTTCTTGTTCGACGGTGGCTACTTTCAGCCCGCCCAGTCGTTTGACCTGACCATCGTCGGGAGCTTGACGTTGATCCAGAATTTTCAAAAGCGACGATTTGCCAGCACCATTGCGCCCGATCAGACCGATACGTTCGTTGCTTTGAATGACCAGATCGGCATGGTCCAGCAAAGCATGGTGGCCGAATGCCAATTGGGCATCGGTCAGGGAAATCAGATTGGTGGACATAAGACTCCAGATAAATCAGCGCGTCCTGCGAATTTCTCTATTGTCGCAGGTTACAATGCATCTGTGAGGCAGGCTGGGCAGTCGCGGTACCAAGTATCGAGGAAGGTCCGGACTCCATAGAGCAGGGTAGCGGCTAACAGCCGTCCGGCAAGTGTGGCATCGCGCCAGACGAGCCGAGGACCAGGGCCACAGAGACGAGACCACAGCAAGGGCTTGCGCAAGCAGGCACAGATACGGCGACTTCCGTGTTTTCTTGTACTTCGGTGCAAAGTGCTGTGGGGTGAAACGCGGTAACCTCTACCCGGAGCAATACCAAATAGGCATACGCAGGCTTTTAGCCCGAGAGGCGGCTCGTCTCAGTATGCGGGTAGGTAGCTAGAACCGGCCAGTAATGGTCGGTCCAGAGGAATGATTGCCGGCCAGCGGGTTCCCGCTGGCATACAGAATCCGGCCTATAGGCCTGTCTCACACTTCTCCCGGCGTTCGCCATCAATTGCACCGATTTCGTACATTTGAAAGCAATTGTTAAGGATGTTGAATCCTTGGCAAGAGTCGCTTGCGCGCATTTTTATAACAATTCACTTTTAATGCGCCCTGCAATTTCTTGATTTCACACAGTATTTTTTTTTAGTCACTTCTAGGATAGTGCGCTAAGTGCTTGTTGTGATTGAAAAAATTGCAACCACTGCCTTGACCGCAAAGGCTTTCCCCCGTAGAGTGGGGAAAAGTAGGAAATAGTGTAAAAAAGTGGGGGAAAATAGTGTTCCAAGGCAGCAGCGCACTCACACTGGATGCTAAGGGTCGGATGTCCATTCCGACTCGGCACCGTGACGCGCTTTTGCAGCAGGAACAAGGCCGCTTGACCCTCACTCGCCATCCCGACGGCTGTTTGCTGGTGTATCCGCGCAGTGTGTGGGAAGAAAAGCGCGAACAAATTGCCCGCTTCCCCATGAGTGCCCGTTTCTTGCAACGCCTGCTGCTGGGTAGTGCTCAGGACGTTGATCTGGACTCCGCTGGTCGGATATTGATCGCTCCCGAACTGCGCACCGCAGTGGGGTTGGAGCGCGACGCCATGCTGCTGGGTATGGCCACCCATTTTGAGTTGTGGAATGCGCAGGAACTGGAACGCCGACAGGCCCAGGATCTGGCTGAAAACTCCACAGACGTATTCGACACTTTTTCTTTCTGAGTAAGTCATGACGCTGGTACATCGATCCGTGCTGCTGGAGCCTACGGTGGCGGCCCTCGTGGATCCGTCCTTTGAGGCCCGGCGCTGGGCGCAAAACCCCGAAATCCAGGGTTTGGTCGATGGTGTGTACGTCGATTGCACTTTTGGTCGTGGCGGTCACAGCCGTCTGTTGTTGTCGCACTTGAGTCCCCAGGGGCGCCTGATCGTGATCGACAAGGATCCGCAAGCGATCGCCGTGGCCCAGGAGCTGGCAGCACAAGATAGCCGTGTGACGGTTGTACATAGTGGTTTTGGTGATTTGGCCCAGGCTCTGGACGAGCTGGATGTGGGGCCATTGCAAGGCGTCATGATGGATTTGGGCATTTCCTCGCCACAAATCGACGACGCAGAACGAGGTTTCTCTTTTATGCGCGAAGGTCCGTTGGACATGCGCATGGATACCAGCGGTGGTTTGACCGCTGAACAGTGGCTGGCCGAGGTCAGCGTAGAAGTTTTAAAGGAGGTCATTGCAGAATATGGCGAAGAACGGTTTGCTTTCCAGATTGCAAAGGCGATTGTTGATCGCCGCCAATCCCGCCCGCTACATACAACGCGTGATCTCGCCGAGCTCGTCGCCGGTGTCGTCCGCACGCGCGAAAAGGGTCAACATCCGGCAACCAGGACCTTCCAGGCTATACGGATTTACCTCAATCGTGAGCTCGAAGAGCTCGCGTACGCGCTTCCGTCAATTCTGAGTCGATTGGCGACTCGGGGCAGGCTTGCGGTGATTGCATTTCATTCACTGGAGGACCGCATGGTCAAACAGTTCATGAACGCAGCTGCGCGTCCCGCGCAGGAACAGTCACGTCTACCTATCCTAGAAAAAGACTTGCCCCAGCCTCTGGTGCAGTCTTTGGGCAGAATCTTGCCCACCGATGAGGAGTCCAGCGACAACCCCCGAGCCCGCTCGGCGGTATTACGTGTGGTGCAACGCACCGACACCCCCATCCCCCAGGACTGGATGCGCAGCGCCAGCGAGCGTCTGCTGCAACAGGCCGCCTATAGCCGACAGCCCGCCGGCAAGCGAGGCCGCCGATGATGCGCCTGGTCATCACCCTCTCTTTGGTGTTGATGCTTTCGGCCATCTCTTTGGTGACGGCGCGCTATCAGGCGCGCGAGCTGTTTGTGCAAACCGATCGTCTGGTCACCAAAGCCGGTGAACTGGATACGGACTGGCGTCGTCTGCAACTGGAACGGGCCGAGCTGGCCCGTAACGCTCGCGTGGACGATATTGGTCGCAACGAATTGGGCCTGGTGTTGAGCTCTCCCGAGCGCACTCTCTATTTGCAAGGGGGTGAGCTGAGCTCGACCCAGGTGCAGTCCGGAGGGCGGCCATGAAACGATTCGGTTATCACGAAAATCCCGTCCTGAGCGTCCAGATTCCATTCTGGCGCTCGCGTTTGGTGCTGGTCCTCTTGTTTCTGGGTTTTGGCGCCCTGATCGTCAAGGCTTTGTATTTGCAGGGCCTGTCTACCGAATTTTTGCAGCAGCAAGGCGAGCGCCGTTACGAGCGCACCCAGGTGCTGCCGCCCATGCGTGGCAAGGTTTTTGATCGTACGGGTTCTGTGGTGCTGGCCTCCAGTGTGCCTGTCAAAGCCATCTGGGCTATTCCTGATGATGCTCGGAATGCCAAACCCGAGCAGATCGGTCAGTTGGCCAAGCTCCTTGGTATGGGGCAGTCCGATATCGAGCGTCGTCTGTCCGTTGAAGATCGTAACTTCGTCTACATCAAGCGTCAGGTGGATGTGGATGTGGCGGCTCAAATCGCTGAACTGAAAATCCCTGGTATCCACCAACAAGAAGAAATGCGTCGTTTCTATCCCGAAGGGGATGTCATGGCGCACATTGTGGGCTTTACGAATATTGAAGACCAGGGCATCGAGGGCATTGAGCTTGCCTTCAACTCCGCCTTGTCCGGCACGCCCGGTTCACGTCGCGTAATTCGTGACCGTCTGGGACGTGTGGTGGAGGACGTACGCGCCATCATCCCGCCTACCCACGGTCAGGATTTGCACTTGTCCATTGATGCCGGCTTGCAGTTCGACGCGTACACCGCCTTGAAAAAAGGCATGGAAGACGTCAAGGCCAATGCCGCTGCGGCCGTGGTGATGGACGTGAAAACCGGGGAGATTCTGGCCCTGGTGAACTTGCCTACCTACAACCCAAACGATCGGGACGATCGTAAGGGTCCAGCCCTGCGTAACCGTGCCTTGACCGACACCTTTGAGCCCGGTTCCATCATGAAGCCGTTTACCGTGGCTCTGGCGCTGGATATCAACCGCATCACCACCGCCACCCAGTTCAACACGGGCAATGGTCAGTACCGCTACCAAGGTAGCGTGATCAGTGACGTTAGTCGCAACAATGGCATGCTGGATGCTGCCGGTATTTTGCGTCGGTCCAGCAATATTGGCATGACCATGATTTCCGAGCGCCTGACTTCGCAGGAAATGTGGAACAAGTTTACCGAGCTGGGTTTTGGCCGTTCTCCGCAGGCCGATTTTCCCGGTATTGCCAGTGGGAGACTGCGCCCCTGGGAGCGTTGGCGTCCCATCGAGCGCGCCACCATGTCGTATGGCTATGGCCTGTCGGTTTCCCTGCTGCAAATTGCCCACGCCTACACGGCGTTTGCGCGTAATGGCGACATGGTTTCCATGACTTTGCTCAAGCGCGAAGGCAAGCCCGCCAGCGTTCAGGTTTACACCCCTAAAGTGGCCGCGGAAGTTCGCGCCATGCTGGAAGCCGCGGCGGGTCCCGCCGGTGCCCGTCTGGCTCAGGTGCAAGGCTATCGCGTCGCTGGCAAGAGCGGTACGGCCCGCAAGATTGTGGATGGTCGCTACAGCAAGTCCTTGTATCGCGGCTCTTTTGTCGGCTTCGCGCCTGTCTCCGACCCTCGCATTGTCGTGGCCGTCACGATCGACGAACCACATAGTTCCAATTATTACGGCGGGCGTATTGCCGCGCCGATTTTTTCAGAAATTGTGGCCCGGAGCTTGCGACGCCTAGGTGTCCAGCCTGATGCGCCCATAGATTCGCTGGTGGCCGTTGGCCCCGGTGCGGAGAATGTACGATGAACGCCGCAGCAATATTGGAGTGGCTGGCGCAGCATGTAGCGCCCACGGCTAATCTGTGTTTGGATTCCCGCCAGATCAAGGCGGGTGATGCGTTTTTCGCCTGCCGCGGCCATCAGGGTGATGGTCGTGAGTACGAAGTTCAGGCTGTGCAGCAAGGTGCAGTAGCGATTGTGCGCGAGCAGGGCGATCAGGCGGTTGATCCCGGTGTGCCTGTCTTGCAAGTTCCCAATCTGGGTGCCTTGCTGGGTGAAGTAGCTCACGAATGGTGGGGCCGTCCTTCCGAGGCCATGACTGTCGTGGCGGTGACCGGCACCAATGGCAAGACGTCCACCGTGCAGTGGGTGGCGTCGGCCTTGAATCATTCCCAAGTGCCTTGCGGCACGATCGGTACGCTGGGCGTGACCTTGCCCGATGGCTCCAATCTGGGTGGCGTTCTGACGACGCCGGACGTGCTGACCGTACACCGTAGCCTGGCTGCTATTCGCGCCCAAGGCGGCAATGCCGTGGCCCTGGAAGCCTCGTCCATTGGTCTGGAACAAGGCCGTCTGGATGGTGTCCGTATTGATATTGCCGGGTTCACCAATCTGACGCATGACCATCTGGACTATCACCACAGCATGGAAGAATACAAACAGGCCAAGCTGCGCCTGTTCAGTTGGCCTGGTCTGCGTAGCGCCGTCGTGAACGCTGACGATGAAACGGGCCGTGAATTGATGCAGGCCGGTCTGGCTGCCCGTGTGATTTCCTACTCCATGAGCCAGCCCGAGGTAGATTTGCTGGCTCAGGACGTGCATACCGGTGCCGATGGTCAGGTATTCAATCTGGTGACTGCTCACGGCACCGCCCAAATTCTGACTCACCTGCTGGGTGAGCATAACGTGGCCAACCTCTTGCTGGTGGCCGGTGTGCTGCAAGAAGTAGGCTGGCCCGTGTCCAAGATCGCTCGCATCATGGACAAGCTGGAGTCCGTGCCTGGCCGTTTGCAAATTGTGACGCCCAAGAGCACCGCAGGTCGTCAGCCCTTGCCTTTGGTCGTGGTGGATTACGCTCATACTGCCGATGCGCTGGAACGCGCCCTGCAAGCCTTGCGTGAAGTGGCCAGCGTACGTGGCGGCAAGCTGATTTGCGTATTTGGTTGCGGCGGTAACCGCGACACAGCCAAGCGCCCCATTATGGGTGAAGTGGCGGCCCGTCTGGCTGACAGCGTTCTGGTCACGACCGACAACCCGCGTTTTGAAGATCCTGCCGAAATCATTCGTCAGATCGTGGCTGGTATGCCTGAGGCGCCGGCCGTGCAGATGGATCGGGCTCGCGCCATCCTGTCTTCGATCTGGGCTGCCAGCCCTGAAGATATTGTTTTGCTGGCCGGTAAGGGCCACGAAACCTACCAGGAAGTGCAGGGCGAGCGCTCTGTGTTTGACGATTCCGACTGGGCCAAAGCCGCCTTGCTGTGGTTGCGTGGCGTGCGTTTGAGCACCGATTCCCGCAGCCTGAGCAAAGGTGATGTGTTCCTGGCCCTGAGCGGCGAGCAGTTCGATGGTCATCGCTATCTGGAAAAAGCGAAAGAGCAGGGTGCTGTGGCGGCCCTCGTGGCTCAGCGTGATGCCGAAGTCGAGTTGCCTCAGATTGTGTTGGGCGATACGCGTCGTGCGCTGATGACCTTGGCGACCGAGTGGCGCTCGCGCTTTGACATCCCTGTCATTGGCGTGACCGGCAGCAATGGCAAGACCACGACCAAGGAAATGATTGCCGCTATCTTGCGCGCCTGGTTGGGCGAAGCAGAAAGCCTGGCAACTCGCGGTAATTTGAACAACGATCTGGGCGTACCCCTGTCGATCCTGCGCTTGAGCTCCGAGCACAAGGCCGCCGTTCTGGAAATGGGCATGAACCACCCCGGCGAAATTGCCGTGCTGGCGTCCATGGCTCGCCCCACGATTGCCCTGATCAATAACGCACAGCGTGAGCACCAGGAGTTCATGCACAGTGTGGAAGCCGTGGCTCGTGAAAACGGTGCCGTGATTGACGCGCTGCCACAAGATGGTGCGCTGGTGATTCCTGATGATGATGCCTTCAGCGCCATGTGGGCTGAGCAGGCTGGTCAGCGTCCCGTATTGCGTTTTGGCCTGAGCGGTCAGGAAACGGTCTTTGCGGCCGATATGTTTGTCGAGCCAGCTCAAACCCGTTTTGTGTTGCATGTGGCAGGCCAGTCTGCTGCCCTGACCTTGAACAGCCCCGGTATCCACAACCTGCGCAATGCCTTGGCCGCTGCCGCTTGCGCTCATGCCGCCGGTGCGCCGTTGAGCGCGATTGTGCAGGGTCTGGAAAGCTTCCGTCCTGTCACGGGCCGTATGCAGCCCAAGCAGCTGTCTTCCGGTTACCAGTTGATTGACGACACCTACAACGCCAACCCGGATTCGGTACGTGCTGCCATTGATGTGCTGGCACAGCTGAAAGGCCGCAAGGTGCTGGTGCTGGGCAATATGGCCGAGATCGGTGATAACAGCTCCGAATTGCACGCTGAAGTGGGTGCCTACGCCAAAGAGCGTGGCATGGATGAATTGCTGACCTTGGGTGGCGATGCCAGCCATGCTGCCCAGGCTTTTGGTGCGCGCGCGCATCAATTCGAGACTTTGGAAGACATGGTGGCTTACCTGCTGGCGCTGGAGCCGTCTCATGTGTTGATCAAGGGTTCGCGCAGCGCTCGTATGGAGCGTGTGGTTGCCGCCCTGGAAAACCACTTCTCCCATAATGAAGGGGCCACTCATGCTTCTTGAACTGGCACGTTGGCTATCGGACGATCATATTCGCGCCTTTGGGGTGTTTGAGTACATCACCCTGCGTGCTATTTTGGCCAGCGCCACTGCGCTGGCAATTGGCTTGTTGGCAGGACCCTGGGTGATTCGCAAGCTGACCGAACTGAAGATTGGTCAGGCTGTCCGCGCTTACGGCCCGGAATCGCATTTGCAAAAGAACGGCACGCCCACCATGGGCGGTGTCCTGATCCTGATTTCTATCGGTATCAGTACCTTGTTGTGGGCAGACTGGACCAACCGTTTTGTGTGGGTTGTTCTGCTGGTGACTTTTGGTTTTGGCTGGATTGGTTGGGCAGACGACTACAAGAAAGTCGTCAATCGTGACCCCGAAGGCATGTCCTCGCGTCAGAAATTTTTCTGGCAAGCCTTGATCGGTATCGTTGCGGCCGTGTACCTGAGCTTTGCCGTTTCGGTGCCTGCCAATACTGAGCTGTGGCCTTTGTTCAAAGAGTGGGTCCTGAGCGGCTTCACCATGCCCCTGCCTACGCAGGCTGACCTGATCGTGCCGTTCTTCAAGTCCGTCAGCTACCCGCTGGGTGTGCTGGGCTTTGTGGTACTGACCTGGGCAGTGATTGTTGGCTCCAGCAACGCCGTCAACCTGACGGACGGCCTGGACGGTCTGGCCATCATGCCTACCGTGCTGGTGGGCGCTGCCCTAGGTATTTTTGCCTACGTGGTTGGCCGGGTCGACTACTCCAAATATCTCTTGTTCCCCTATATCCCCGGCGCGGGCGAGTTGATGGTGATCTGTGCAGCCATTGCCGGTGCGGGTCTGGCCTTTTTGTGGTTCAACGCCTATCCCGCCCAAGTGTTCATGGGGGATGTGGGTGCGCTGGCCCTGGGCGGTGCGCTGGGCACGATTGCGGTGATCGTTCGCCAGGAAATCGTGCTGTTCATTATGGGTGGCGTGTTTGTGGTGGAAACCTTGTCGGTGATGCTGCAGGTGACCTGGTTCAAGTACACCAAGAAACGCTACGGGCAGGGTAGACGAATGTTCCGTATGGCGCCGCTGCACCATCATTTTGAAGTTGGCGGCTGGAAAGAAACACAGGTGGTGGTTCGCTTCTGGATCATCACCATGATGCTGGTCATGGTCGGTCTGTCTACATTGAAATTGCGATGAATGCGTTGAGTTTTCCTTCGATCCGTAAAGACGGTCTCATGCTTATCCTTGGGTTAGGCGAGACAGGCTTTGCTGCGGCTCGCTGGTCTTTGGCCCAGGGGGCCAGCATTCGTTTGGCGGATACACGCGAGAATGTGCTGGGTCTGGACAAGCTTCAGGCCCTGAGCAGTTCGGCTCTGGATACGCGTCTGGGGCAAAATGCCCTGCAGGCCGATAGCCTGAACGACGTGCATACCCTGGTGATCAGCCCCGGCTTGTCGCCCCTGGATCCTGCTCTGGCCGCCTTTTTAAGCCAGGCACGAGATCGTGGAATCGAAGTCATTGGCGAGATCGAGCTATTTGCCCGTGCCTTGAAAGATCTGGCTGATCAAGGCCATGAAAGCCGTGTGGTGGCCATTACCGGCACCAATGGCAAGACTACCGTCACGGCCATGACGCGCCACTTGCTGGAGCAGGCAGGTGTTTCTGCACTGGCCGTGGGCAATATCAGCCCTGCTGCGCTGACCGCCCTGTGCGACGCTCTGGAAAACAATGCCTTGCCGCAGGTCTGGGTGCTGGAGTTGTCCAGCTTCCAGCTGGATAGCACTTTTAGCTTGCAGGCGGATGCTGGCGTTGTACTGAATATCTCCCAGGACCATCTGGACTGGCATGGCGGCATGGACGCTTACGTCGAGTCCAAGCAGCGCATGTACAGCATGTGTGATGTGGCCTTGGTCAATCGTGATGATCCAGCCGTTATGGCCATGATTCCCGATGCCAGTCAGGAGTCGGTGCGCAGCTTCGGTTTGGACCAGCCCGCTTTGCTGGGCGATATGGGCTTGCTGACGGATGGCGGCATGCAGTGGTTGGTGACCAATGAGCCTACCGATTTTGAGCTGCCGGCCACAGGCCTGAAAAAACGTAATGCACCGGCTGAGCCTGCCGTGCGCGGTAAAGGTGGCTTGAAACGCCTGATGCCGGTTGAGGCTTTGCAGATCAAGGGGCGTCACAACGCCTTGAATGCCCAAACAGCCTTGTTGCTGGCTCGTTGTCTTGGTCTGGGTTGGGCTGAGTTGCTCAATGGTCTGCGCACCTATCAAGGGGAGCCGCACCGTGTCGAACTGGTGCGTGTGATGGACGGTGTTCAATATCTGGATGACAGCAAAGGTACTAATGTCGGCGCGACTGTTGCCGCCTTGCGCGGGTTTGATCAGCGTGTCTGGCTGATTGCCGGTGGTTTGGGCAAAGGCCAGGATTTTGAGCCGCTGGCCGTTGCGGCTGCCTCGAATGTGGCCGAAGTGTTTTTGATTGGGCAGGACGCCAAGCTGATTGCCTCTGTTCTGGACGCTCATGATGTCCGTTATCGTTTCTGCGAGGGTCTGGAAGCTGCTGTGCAAGCTGCTGCCGAGCAGGCGCGTTCGGGCGATGTGGTCTTGCTGTCTCCGGCCTGCGCCAGCATGGATATGTTCAAAAGCTATCACCATCGCGGCATGTGTTTTGTCGCCGCCGTGACCGAGATGGCACTGGATAGAGGAGAGCCGGCATGAGTCTGTTTGCTGAGCTGACCTCGGGTGTCAATGCCGTACGTCCCGGACGCACGGCATTGCCTGCGTTTGATCGCCCCTTGCTGGCCGCCACACTGATGCTGACCCTGTTTGGTTTGCTGATGGTGTATTCGGCCTCGATCGCTTTGGCAGACGGACCGCGCTATGAAAGCTACGGTCGTTACTACTTTGTAATTCGCCACGCCTTGTTCATTGTGGTGGGTGTGGTGCTGGCCATGTTTACCGCAACCGTGCCGCTGCGTGTGTGGCAGAAGTTGGCCGTGCCTCTGTTTGCTCTGGCTATTTTCTTGCTGCTGGTGGTGCTGGTTCCCGGCATTGGCCGTGAAGTAAACGGTGCACGTCGCTGGTTGCCTTTGGGCATCATCAACTTCCAGCCTTCGGAGCTGATGAAAGTAGCCATGGTTCTGTATGCCGCTGATTACACCGTGCGCAAGCAGCAGCATCTGCATACCTTTATTCGGGGTTTCCTGCCTATGGCGGTGGCCCTGGGTCTGGTTGGTGTGTTGCTGTTGATGGAGCCTGACTTGGGCGCCTTCATGGTCATTGTGGCCATTGCGGTGGGCATTTTGTTCATTGGCGGAATTAACGGCAAGTTGTTCTCTGCCTTGCTGGGCATTATGGTCAGCAGCTTCCTTTTGCTGATCTGGCTCTCGCCCTGGCGTCGTGAACGTTTGTTCGTGTATCTGGACCCCTGGAATCCTGACAATGCTTATGGCAGTGCCTATCAGTTGTCGCACTCGCTGATTGCTTTGGGCCGAGGCGAATGGTTTGGCGTGGGTCTGGGTTCCAGCGTGGAAAAACTGCATTACCTGCCTGAAGCCCACACCGACTTCATCGTCGCGGTAATTGGTGAAGAGCTGGGCTTTGTTGGCGTGGCCGCCCTGATCCTGACCTTTGGCTTTGTCGTATGGCGCAGCTTCAATATTGGTCGTCAGGCCTGCGCCATGGATCGCTTGTTCAGCGGTGTCGTCGCTCAAGGTGTGGCGCTGTGGTTCGGCGTGCAGGCTTTTATCAATATTGGTGTGGTGCTGGGTTTGTTGCCTACCAAGGGTCTGACCTTGCCTTTGGTCAGTTACGGTGGTTCGGGCATTGTGATGAATCTGGTGGCTTTTGCCTTGTTGCTGCGGGTGGATTTTGAGAATCGGCAAATGATGCGAGGTAAGCGCACATGAGCACTCCAACCATCCTGATCATGGCAGGCGGTACAGGTGGGCACATCATGCCCGGGCTGGCCGTGGCTGAAGCCATGCAGCAACGCGGCTGGCAAGTGTTGTGGCTGGGTCATCCCGAGCGCATGGAAGGTAGCTTGGTCCCACAGCATGGGATTAAAATGCTGCCTCTGCGATTTTCCGGACTACGAGGCAAAGGCGTGAAGGCATTGCTCTCTTTACCCTTTACTTTGATCCGTGCCTGCTGGCAGGCTCATCGCTGCCTGCAGGAAGCCAAGCCGGATGTGGTACTGGGTATGGGCGGCTACGTGGCTTTCCCCGGTGGCCTGATGTCTTTTGTGTCGCGCCGCCCGCTGGTAGTGCACGAGCAAAATGCGGTGGCCGGTACGGCGAATCGCTACCTGGCCAAAATGGCGACCAGTGTGTTGACCGGCTTCCCCGGTGCCTTGCCTGGTGCAGTAACTGTGGGCAACCCGGTGCGCGATGCCTTCGTAGGCCAAGGTCCGGCTGCCGAGCGTTATGCCAAACGCAGCGGACCGCTACGCATTCTGGTGGTGGGCGGCAGCCTGGGGGCCGCCGCGCTGAACAAAGTGGTGCCTGAGGCCATGGCGCTGATCCCTGCCGAGCAGCGTCCGCATGTAACCCATCAGTCCGGCCAGCAGCATCTGGAAAGCTTGCAGCAAAGCTACGCAGACAATCAGGTGCAGGCCGACTGCAAGGCCTTTATTGGCGATATGGCGCAGGCCATGAAAGAGGCCGATGTGCTGATTTGTCGCGCCGGTGCCATGACGGTAGCTGAAGTGGCTGCAATCGGCGTAGCGGCTCTGTTCGTGCCTCTGCCACACGCGATTGACGATCACCAGACAGCCAACGCCCGCTACCTGAGCGAATGCTCGGGTGCGTGGCTCAAGAAACAATCGGAGTTGACGGCTCAGTGGCTTGCGCAGTGGTTGCAAGGACTGAACCGTGAAGAGTTAAGTCGTGTGGCCAGCCACGCGCAAGAACATGCACAGTTGAATGCCACGCAGCAGATTGCCGAAGCATGTCAGCAGGCGGCAAGGAGGGTGGGATGAAACACCGCATTCAACATATTCATTTTGTAGGGATTGGCGGCTCGGGCATGAGCGGCATTGCCGAAGTCATGCTGAACCTGGGCTTTGCCATCAGTGGCTCGGATATTCAGGAAACGGCGGTGACTCGTCGCCTGGAGCAGCTGGGTGCTCGTATCGTGATCGGTCATAAAGCCGAAAACGTCGCTGGCATGGGCGCGATCGTCACCTCCACCGCCATTGCGGGTGACAACCCCGAAGTGCTGGCCGCGCGTGCCGCCCGCATTCCGGTGGTGCCACGTGCCCTGATGCTGGCCGAGCTGATGCGCTTGAAGCGCGGCATTGCCGTGGCTGGTACGCACGGCAAGACCACCACCACCAGCCTGGTAGCGAGCCTGCTGGGCGCGGCTGATCTGGACCCCACCTTTGTGATCGGTGGTCGCCTGAATTCGGCCGGTGCCAATGCCCGCTTGGGGCAGGGCGATTACATCGTGGTGGAAGCGGATGAGTCTGATGCTTCTTTCCTGAACCTGTTGCCGGTGATGGCCATCATCACCAATATCGACGTCGACCATATGGACACCTATGGTCATGACGTTGCCCGACTGAAAAGCGCCTTTATCGACTTCACGCACCGCCTGCCGTTTTACGGTAGCGCCATCGTGTGCAACGACGATGCGAATGTGCGCGAAATCATTCCTTTTGTATCGCGTCCTGTCACGACTTACGGCATTGATACCGATGCCCAGGTCCGCGCGATCAACATCGAAAGCCGTGGCACTACCATGTGTTTTGATGTGCAGCGCAAAGGGGCCACAGGCGATCTTCCCCTGCTGTCCGTGTGCCTGAATCTGCCCGGAAAGCACAATGTACTCAATGCCTTGGCTGCCATTGCGGTTGCCACTGAGCTGGGTGTCAGTGATGAGGTCATTGCCCGTGGCCTGAAAGAGTTCACCGGCGTGGGGCGCCGCTTCTCCATGGTGGGTGACTTCCCGGTTTCCCAGGAGCAAGGTGGTGGCACGTTTACCGTTGTTGACGATTATGGTCACCATCCTGTCGAAATGGCTGCTACCTTGGCGGCCGCACGTGGTGCTTGGCCTGATCGCCGCATCGTGCTGGCATTCCAGCCACACCGCTACACACGCACCCGTGATTGCTTTGAAGATTTCGTGCAGGTACTTAGCCAGGCCGATGCGGTCCTCCTTGGAGAGGTCTATCCCGCCGGTGAGGCTCCCCTTGTGGCCGCCGATGGCCGAGCCTTGAGTCGCGCAGTGCGTGTGCTCGGCAAGGTCGAACCCATTTTCGTGGCCGAAATCAGCGATATGGCACAAGCCGTTCTGGACTTTGTCCGTGACGGCGATGTGGTGTTGGTAATGGGTGCAGGGTCCATCAGCCGGATCCCTGCTCAATTGGGAGAAATGGCATGACAGCGGATTTTGGTCGGGTCGGCGTGTTGTACGGCGGCAAGTCCGCCGAACGTGAAGTGTCCTTGATGTCTGGCGCAGGCGTGCATGAAGCGCTGTGCAGCATGGGCGTGGATGCGCATTTGTTCGATATGGGCGAGAAAGGACTGACCGAACTGGCTCAGGCCGGTTTTGACCGCGTGTTTATTGCTTTGCATGGTCGTTACGGCGAAGACGGCACCTTGCAGGGTGCTTTGGAGTGGATGGGCATTCCTTACACCGGCAGCGGTGTGATGGCCTCCGGCCTGGCCATGGACAAGATCATGACCAAGCACATCTGGCAGCACCTGGGTTTGCCCACTCCCGGTTTTGCGCAACTGGATCATGTCAGCCAGGTTGCCGCTGCGGTTGAACGTCTGGGTGTGCCCCTGATCATGAAGCCGCCCCATGAAGGTTCCACCGTGGGGGTGGTGCGTGTGGATCGCCCCGAGGAGGCTGTTGCCGCCTTTGAAACCGCCATGCATTACGACACGGTCGTGCTGGCTGAGCAATTCGTTCGTGGTCGCGAATTGACTGTACCCATCATCGGCGTGGGGGCCCAGGCACGTGCCTTGCCCGTGATCGATATTGTGGCCCCACAAGGCAATTACGACTTTGAACACAAGTATTACTCGGACGAAACCCAGTACTTCTGTCCTGCAGATCTGTCGCCTGAGTTGACGGCACATATCCAGGATCTGTCCGTCCGTGCGTTCAATGCACTGGGCTGCGAAGGCTGGGGCCGTGCCGATTTCATGCTGGACGAGCAAAACCGCCCCTGGCTGCTGGAGATGAATACCTCTCCGGGCATGACCAGCCACTCTTTGGTGCCCATGGCAGCCAAAGCAGAGGGCACCAGCTACGCCCAGTTGTGCGTGAATATTTTGGCAACGGCGCGCTGCAAGGTGCAGGCCATTGCTCGCAGCCTATAGAACGGGGAGCCTGACTCATGTTTTCCGATGCACGTCTGACCAACCTGATCGCCAATACGCTGGCTTTGCTAGCGGTATCGGCATTGGTGATCAGTGTTGTGGTTTGGGCTGTGCGTCGTCCGTACTTCAATATCGAACGCATTCAGATCGAGTCCTCGCAAGGCGAACGTCTGGCCTATGTGACTCCTGAAGGGGTGAAAGCCACGATTGCCGGTCGCCTGCAAGGCAACTTCTTCACAGTAGATCTGGACAAGTCCCGCGCTCTGATTGAAACGGCTCCTTGGGTACGTCGCGCGCAGATCCGCCGCGTTTGGCCCAATAGCTTGTCGGTACGGATTGAAGAACAGCAGCCGCTGGCCTATTGGAACGAAGACGAAATGATCAACACCTGGGGTGAATCATTTTCGGCCAATAAAGCCGTGGTGCCTGATGACGTGGATTTACCCCAGCTAAGCGGTCCTCCGAATTCGGAGCGTCTGGTGGTGCAACGGTATGCCGAGCTGGCACGCTGGTTTGGGCCGCTGGATGTACAGGTCAGTGAAGTGACGCTGAGCCCGCGCTACGCCTGGGATGTGGTGTTGTCCAACGGCATGCAGCTAAGCCTGGGGCGTGACCCGGCTGCTGATATTGCCGACCCGCACGGTCGTAAAGGTGCATTGCCCTTTGCAGTACGTGTTGAACGATTTGTGCAGGCTTGGCCTGCCTTGATGCAACGGCTTGGCGACCGTGCTTTGCAAAGTGCCGACTTACGTTACCCGAATGGCTTTGCGATAACGCTGGCTCCGGTTTCATCTACCCCTGTGAAGTAAAGAACATATGACTCGTGACATCAAAGACCTGATCGTTGCATTGGACATCGGCACCAGCAAAGTGGTTGCGGTGGTGGCCGAAGTGCTGCCGGAAGGCCGGTTTGAAGTGCTTGGTCTGGGACAGCATGAATCCCAGGGCATGCGCAAAGGGGTGGTCGTCAATATCGAGACGACAGTCAATTCTATCCAGCGCGCTTTGGAAGAGGCGGAGTTGATGGCCGATTGCAAGATCCGTGAGGTCTACACCGGAATTGCAGGCAGCCACATCACCAGCTTCAACTCCAGTGGCATGGTGGCGGTGAAAGACAAGGAAGTCACAGCGACCGATGTGGCACGCGTGATTGAAACGGCCAAGGCCGTGAATATTCCCACCGACCAGCAAGTGCTGCACGTGCTCACGCAGGAGTTCATCGTGGATTCGCAAGAAGATATTCGCGAACCCATAGGCATGAGCGGTCTGCGTCTGGAAGTGCGGGTGCACATTGTGACCGGTGCCGTCAGCGCGGCGCAGAACATCGTCAAGTGTGTGCGTCGTTGTGGTCTGGAAGTACAGGACCTGATTTTGCAGCCTCTGGCCTCCAGCCTGTCTTGCCTGACGGCGGACGAGAAAGAGCTGGGCGTGGTGCTGGTAGACATTGGCGGCGGTACGACCGATATCGCCATCTACACCGGCGGTGCGATTCGTCATACCGACGTGATCCCGATCGCGGGCGACCAGATCACCAGCGACATTGCCGCCATGTTGCGCACCCCTACGCCGGATGCGGAAGAGATCAAGCTGCGTTTTGGTGTGGCCAAGCAATCGCTGGCCCATCCGGAAGAAATGATTGAAGTGCCCGGTCTGGGTGATCGTCCCAACCGACAGGTCAAGCGCCAGGCCCTGGGTGCTGTGATCGAGCCGCGTGTGGAAGAGCTTTTTACCTTTGTGCAGCAAAGCCTGCGCGAATCGGGCTACGAAGACTTGCTGTCCTCGGGCGTGGTGTTGACTGGTGGTACGGCCATGTTGCCGGGCATCGTGGAGCTGGCCGAGGACGTGTTCTTGAAACCTGTGCGTATTGCTGTGCCCAGCTATGAAGGTAGCTTGGCTGATGTCATGCGCAACCCACGTTTTTCGACCGTGATGGGCTTGTTGACCGAGGCACGCCTGCAAAGCGCTCGTGGCCGCAAGGTGGCTCAGCAAAAAGGCAGCGTCAAAGGTCTGATGGCCCGTATGAAGGAATGGTTCATGAATTAAGGGCGTTGCAAGACGCTCAGGTCGGGCAGCCTGAAAGGGCGGTCCAGGAGGCAGTTCAAACCGGGTGCGAACCCCTTGGTTGGCAGATGTTTTGAGCTGATTCCAAATTTCAGTTGTATCGGGGAAGTACGTAGAAACTTGACTAATTAAGTGTTTGAGTGGGAGTCAATCATGATGAACTTTGAAATGTTAGATACCAGCGGTAGCGGCACGGTCATCAAGGTCGTGGGCGTGGGCGGCGCAGGCGGTAACGCTGTGACGCATATGATCAACTCTGGTGTTCAGGGCGTTGATTTCATTTGCGCCAATACCGATTCGCAGGCGCTGGCCAGCAGCGATGCACCTATCCAGATTCGTCTGGGCCGCAGCGGCTTGGGCGCCGGTGCCAAGCCTGACCAAGGCCGTGCAGCCGCTGAAACCGCTCGCGAAGAAATTCGCGCAGCATTGAACGGCGCCAACATGGTGTTTATTACAGCCGGTATGGGCGGTGGCACCGGTACGGGTGCCAGCCCCGTTGTGGCTGAAGTGGCCAAGGAATTGGGCATTTTGACCGTGGGTGTCGTCACCAAACCTTTCTCCTTTGAAGGCAATCGCCGTCTGCGCATGGCCGAAGAAGGGATTGAGGAGCTGAGCAAGCACGTTCACTCCCTGATCGTTGTATTGAATGAAAACCTGTACGACTTGATGGATGAGGACGCAACACAGTCCGATTGCTTCAAGGCAGCTGACGATGTCTTGCACAATGCCTGCGCCGGTATTGCCGAGATCATCAATGTTGAAGGTAACGTGAACGTCGACTTCGAAGACGTGAAAACCATCATGGGCGAGCAAGGCCAGGCCATGATGGGTACCGCTGTGGCTTCCGGCTCGAACCGCGCTCGTGAAGCGGCTGAGCGCGCCATCGCTTGCCCATTGCTGGAAGGTGTGGACCTGCACGGTGCCCGCGGCATGCTGGTGAACATCACCTCTTCGTCGTCCCTGAAAATGCGCGAAACGCGCGAAATCATGGACACCATCCGTGGCTACGCTGCAGAAGACGCCACCGTTATCTTTGGTACCGCTTACGATGAGTCCATGGGCGACAGCCTGCGTGTGACTGTTGTTGCTACTGGCCTGGGTCGCAAGCAAGCGCGCCCACAGTTGGTACAAAACAACGAAGAAGTGTTACGTACAGGTACGGACAACATGCCTGTCATCGGTGCGGATTACGCCAACGCCGACGTGCCTGCCGTCATCCGCAATCCACGCAGCCAGGCTTCGGCTCAGGTGCGTGCACTGGAGACTGCCGGTATGGATCACTTCGACATTCCGGCGTTCTTGCGCAAGCAGGCTGATTAAAAATCAGGTTCGGCGATTACCCGAGTCGCCAATTTGATTTCTCCCACGACTCCCCCTGGGCGTTCGCGCTCAGGGGGCGTAAGTGCTTTGTTGTGTCGTGGTGTTTGACGCTTGACAATTGCTTATGATTTTAGAAAGCGTATAGTGGATAACCCGTATTACGGTTACAATAGTCTTTGCGAACAACACTTTACAAATACAAGAACAGCCATGCTTCGTCAGCGCACCATCAAGAATGTCATCAGTACCAAAGGAGTCGGCTTGCACTCTGGTCGTCGTGTCGAACTGACACTGCGCCCCGCTGCGCCTGACACGGGTATTGTGTTTCACCGTATCGATCTGCCCGAAATCGTGGATTTGCCCGCACAGGCAGACAAGGTCGGTGGTACGCGTATGGCTTCGGTGCTGATCAAGGATAATGTTCGGGTTTCAACCGTCGAGCATTTGATGTCGGCCATCGCTGGCCTGGGCATTGATAATCTGCACGTGGACCTGACGGCTGAAGAAGTGCCCATCATGGATGGCAGCGCCGGCACATTCGTGTATTTGTTGCGTTCGGCGGGCTTGCAGGAGCAGGAAGCCGCCAAGAAGTTTTTGCGTGTCCTCAAACCCATCGAAGTCTCTGAAGGCGAGGGGCAGGACATCAAGTGGGCCCGTCTGGAGCCCTACGAAGGCTTTGCCCTTCAGTTTTCTATCGATTTTCACCACCCGGCCATTGATGCAACGGCCAATTTTGCCGAGGTGGATTTTGCGCATGACTCGTACGTGAAGACTATTTCACGTGCGCGCACCTTCGGGTTCGCCAGTGAAGTCGAAGCTTTGCGTGCGGCCGGTCTGGCCCGTGGCGGCAGTTTGGACAATGCCATCGTCATGGACGAGTACCGCGTCCTGAACAGCGACGGTCTGCGTTATGAGGACGAGTTCGTCAAGCACAAGATTCTGGATGCTATTGGCGACTTGTACCTGATTGGCCACCCCCTGATTGCACGCTATGTGGCGTGCAAATCCGGCCATGGTTTGAATAACCAGCTGGCGCGTGCCTTGCTGGCCGCCCAGGATAGTTGGGAGCTGGTGACTTTCGAGTCGGCTGCCAGTGCACCCCACGCTTTTTCCAGCGAGTGGAAATTCGCTTGATACTTGCTTAGGGGCCCGATCCTGGTGCTTTGCTTAGCCGCGATGATGACGCAACAAGCGTTCGATGGCTTGCGCCAAGGGACCTTGCGGCAATGAGTCATGCAGCTTTTCAAATGATTCCAAGGCCCGTTCGTCCAGGACTTGTACCTGGCGTGCGGGCTTTTCTGTCACAGCTGCAAACAAATGGGCTTGCACGTGCACCAGCGCCTCGCTAATGTTCCAGCCAGCGGCATTCATCTGCCGTGTGACAGTGGGCAACAGCTGACGCAGCTTGGCCGCATGTGCGGCGCTGGGAACTGCCAGCGTCAATTGCTGTCTGTCTATACGGGCTACTTTACAAGCCTTGCCCAAAGCAGGTGGCAAGGCTTTGCTTACATGGGTCTGCGCCGCCATCAGCTGCCGGGCCATTTCCAGTACCTGGGAACCTTGCTGGTCGCTGGCCAGCCAACCCAAAGCGTGGCTTTGCCCGCTACTGCGTTTTGGCGCGGATGAGGAAAAAGGGGGCTTCCAGGTCATGTTCGAGGTTATACGATAGTGGATCAACATAAAGACTATACGTCCTTAGATGCCAAAGCCAAAGGGGTGCGCCGTACGGTGATCGCCCTGGTGGCCCTGGTATCGCTGGGCGTTTCCGCAGCGGCGGGAGCTCTGGTGCAGTCGCACTGGGGTGAACGCGGTGGCGTGTCGCTGGATGCGGACATGGCCCAAAGCCAGGCCGCTGCCATGCAGGACAACGTGACCCGCCTGGCCGAAAAAGTCGGCGGTTTGCAGGCCAAACTGATCGAGATGGACGGTGTCAGCAAGCGCGTGGCCAAGGCGGCCGGCATTGAGTACACCGATCCGGAGCTGGCCGGTGCCATGCCCGTGCAGGATCTGGCCGTCATGGACAGCATGGATGGAGCCGACCTTGTCTGGAACGCCGACCGTCTGGGCGAGCAGCTGGATAATCTGGCCAAACAGATGTCCGAGCAACAGGACTGGTTTCAGATGCTGGACTCCGTGCTGACCGAGCGTACCGGCAACGAAGCCCGTCTGCCCAATTACCGTCCGGTGGATTATGACGAGGTGGCCTCCTCCTTTGGCTGGCGTCGTCACCCGATTTCGGGCCGTCATGCCTTGCACGAAGGCCTGGACTTTCCAGCACCCAAGGGGACGCCTATCTATGCCGCATCCGGTGGGGTGGTATCGGAAGCCCGCTATATGACAGGCTACGGCAAGCTGGTGGAAATCAATCACGGCAATGGCATGAGCACGCGATACGCCCATGCCTCATCAATCGTTGTTAAATTAGGCGACGTAGTAGAAAAAGGGCAGTTGATCGCCCGTGTCGGATCTACCGGGCAGTCCACAGGCTCGCACCTGCACTTTGAAGTGCGCATGGCCGGACATGCCCTGGATCCCAAGCTTTTTCTGCCGGCGCGTGAGTATGTAGAACAGCAGATCGCGCAATTGGATTCGGACAAGTAGTTCCGTCTTGCAGCATGTGCGTTAAACTGATTGTTTGCTTGCGCATCCCTTTTAACCAGAGATAGGCTCGAGGCACAGATTCAAGCCCTTGCGGCCTCGCCTACATTGACGACACAAGAATGGTTTCATTGCTGAAAAAGCTTATTGGCAGTCGTAACGACCGATTGCTCAAACAGTACCGTAAGCAGGTCGCCCAGATTAATGCTCTTGAGCCTACTATTCAGGGCCTGAGTGACGAGGCCTTGGCAGCCAAGACGCAGGAGCTGCGCCAACGTGTTCAGGATGGCGCCTCGCTTAACTCGCTCCTGCCCGAGGCTTTTGCTGTAGTGCGCGAGGCGGGTGTCCGTGTATTTGGCATGCGCCACTTTGACGTGCAGATGCTCGGTGCCATTGCCTTGCACAACGGCAAGATTTCCGAAATGCGTACGGGTGAGGGTAAAACCCTGACCGCGACCTTGGCCGTGTACCTGAATGCACTGTCCGGCAAAGGCGTGCACGTGGTGACCGTCAACGATTACCTCGCTCGACGCGATGCGAACTGGATGGGGCGTCTGTACAACTTCCTGGGTCTGAGCGTGGGCGTCGTAGTTCCCCAGCAAGACAATGCCGAGAAGATTGCTGCCTATCAGGCTGACATTACCTACGGTACCAACAACGAATTTGGTTTTGACTACCTGCGCGACAATATGGAATACCGCGCCGAGGATCGCCGCCAGCGCGGTTTGTCCTACGCGATTGTCGACGAAGTTGACTCCATCCTGATCGACGAAGCCCGTACACCGCTGATCATCTCCGGCCAGGCCGAAGATAATACCGAGCTGTACGTGCGCATGAACGTGGTTCCGCCCATGCTGACCCGCATGACGCAAGAGCCTCGTCCACACGAGCCCGAGCCCGAAGGCGACTTCTGGGTCGATGAAAAGGGCCAGCAGGTTCATATTTCCGAAGCCGGTCACGAACGTGCCGAGCAGATCCTGACCGAAATCGGTTTGCTTCCCGAAGGCGAGTCGCTGTACGAGCCACGCCACATTTCCCTGATGCACCACCTGATGGTCGCCCTGCGCGCCCACAACCTGTTCTTCCGCGATCAGCAATACGTGGTCCAGGACGGCGAAGTGGTGATTGTGGACGAATTTACTGGCCGTTTGATGGCCGGTCGCCGTTGGTCCGATGGCCTGCATCAGGCTGTGGAAGCCAAGGAAGGCGTGCGCATCCAGAACGAAAACCAGACGCTGGCGTCGATTACTTTCCAGAACTACTTCCGTATGTACGACAAGCTGTCGGGCATGACGGGTACGGCCGATACCGAAGCCTATGAGTTCCAGGAAATCTATAGTCTTGAAACCGTCATCATTCCACCGAATCGTCCGCTGGCCCGTAAGGACCAAAACGACCAGGTCTTCAAAACCGATGACGAGAAGTTCAATGCCATTCTGAAAGACATTCAGGACTGCCACGAACGTGGTCAGCCTGTACTGGTGGGTACCACCAGCATTGAAAACTCCGAGCTGATCTCCACACGCCTGAATGCCGCTGGCGTCAAGCACGAGGTGCTGAACGCCAAGCAACACGCCCGTGAAGCCGACATCGTGGCTGAAGCTGGTATGCCCGGTCACGTGACCATCGCCACCAATATGGCCGGTCGTGGTACGGACATTGTCTTGGGGGGCAGCATCGAACGTGCAATTTCTCAGGTGCGTGAAGACGAGTCCCTGAGTGCCGAGCAAAAAGAAGCCAAGATCCAGGCTATTCGTGCTGCTTGGGAACCCCTGAACCAGCAGGTCAAACAGGCTGGTGGTTTGCGCATTATTGGTACCGAGCGTCACGAATCCCGCCGTATTGACAACCAGCTGCGTGGTCGTGCCGGTCGTCAGGGTGACCCAGGTTCCTCGCGTTTCTACCTGTCGCTGGAAGATTCGCTGATGCGTATCTTCGCCGGTGATCGTGTGCGCGCCATCATGGAGCGTCTGCGTTTGCCTGAAGGCGAGCCTATCGAAGCCCGCATGGTGACTCGTTCCATCGAATCCGCTCAGCGCAAGGTCGAGGCCCGCAACTTCGATATTCGTAAACAGCTGCTGCAGTATGACGACGTGGCCAACGATCAGCGCAAGGTGATCTACGCCCAGCGTAATGAAGTGCTGGAGTCGGCTGATATTTCCGACACCATCAGCAGCCTGCGCGAAGCCGCCGTCAGCCGTCTGTTCCGTGAATACGTGCCGCAAGACACCATGGAAGAGCAATGGGATATTCCTGGCCTGACCACCGCTTTGCAAAGCACCTTCCAGATTGAGCTGCCTTTGGCTGAAATGCTGGAGAAAGAATCCAATCTGACCGACGACGATTTGCATGATCGCGTTATCGAAGAATCCCAGCGTCTGCTGCAAGCCAAGATTGATCTGGTGGGTCAGCCTAACTGGGGCAACTTCGAGCGTTCCGTGCTCTTGCAGTCCATTGATACGCAATGGCGTGGCCATTTGCAGGCCCTGGATCACCTGCGTCAGGGGATTCATCTGCGCGGTTATGCCCAGAAAGACCCCAAACAGGAATACAAGCGCGAAGCTTTCGAGCTGTTTTCCGACATGCTGGACCGTGTGCGTGATGAAGTGGTCAAAGTGCTGATGACCGTGCGTATTCAGACTCCGGAGCAGGTCGAGGAAGCCGCGGTTGAGGTTCCTGCCAACTCCAATGTCCGTTTCCATCATTCGGACTACGATGCTGCCTTGAGCGGTGAAGATCCCGGTCTGGACGAAGCGGCCAAGGGCGAAGTGCCACGCGTGGGCCGTAACGATCCTTGCCCATGCGGCAGCGGCAAGAAATACAAGCAGTGCCATGGCCGCTTGAATTGATTCTGACTCAAGCTGCCCAGCCTGCAGGCTGCGAGATCAAACCCCATGAGCCCCTGGCGCATGGGGTTTTTTCTTGGATGCCAGCTTTGTTGCTGCGAACTGATCTCTGAATGGTTGTATCCCGCTCATGCAGGGCCGTTTTTCCCTGTAAGCTACGGGACGCAGCCTGGTGCTACCGGCTGTGGCTGATCGTTTCTTCTGTGTGTTTTTCTATGACAACATCTCCCTTATTACATCGTGTTGCCCTGATCGGGGCGGGCGAAGTCGCGCGTTTTTATGGTGCTGCCTTGAAGTTGGCTGGTGTGCAGGTGCCGTTTATCCTGGTGCGCCGGGAAAGTGCCGCAGCCAGCGAACTGGCGCAGCAATTGGGAGCGAAACTGTGTTTGCAGGCGGATACGGATTGGCGGAGTCTTGACGGCGTGTTGTCGGCAGTGACGGGAACACAGGCATACATAGTGGCCAAGGCCGTCATGCCGCATTTGTCTGTGGGAGCGCTGTACATGGATTTGTGTACGGCCGAGCCCCAGGACATGGAGAGCATGGACGCTTTGGCGCAAGAGCACGGAATCGAGCTGGCTGACCTGGCGATTATGGGCTCTGTGCCCTCTACAGGCGCTCAGACGGCTTTGTTGGCGGCAGGGCAAGGGGCAGGCAGGGCTGCGGCGTTTTGGCAGGCTCAGGGCGCTTCTGTGCGTATCTTGCCGGGACAGGCGGGGGATGCAATGCGCTTGAAGCTGCTGCGCAGTTTGATGACCAAGGGGCTGGAGGCCTTGGGAATTGAAAACTTGATGCTGGCCGAGCGCATGGGTTTGCGGGCCGAGCTGTATGAAGTCCTGGAGGATTTGAATCAGCGGGGCTTGCAGGACTTCATGGAGTCCTGCCTGCGCAGCCATCTGGTGCACGGCGTGCGCCGCCGTGACGAGGTTCTGCAAGTGCGTCGTCAGCTGGAGTTGGCAGGCATTGCGCCGCGAGTGACCAATGGCGTACTGGATTTTTTTGAGCACACAGCGCAGACCGAGTCTTTGCAAAAAGCTCAGGCCGTGGGGACACAGGAGAGTCTGGAAGTGTTCTTGGAAGAGGCCCGACTGTCGTCCTCACGATCTTAGTTGTTTGGAAGGACAGTTTGGTGCGCGTGTTTGAGTTTGCAGCAACTTCTGAGATTGGCTACCACGTTTTTCCCCGGGAAAAGGTAGAGAGCTTGTGCTTAACAAGATAAGGCAAACATACTGAAATCCAACGGATCAACGGATCAACGGATCAACGGATCAACGGATCAACGGATCAACGGGCCAACGCCCCGATATTTTGGTGTTCCAGTGTTCGGATTTTCAGGTTCCCTGGGGCCAAAAGATTCAAAGAGGCGATTTACTCCTTTTGATGCAGAAATCAAAAAACCGGCCAGAAGCCGGTTTTTTTTAATCATACCCGCAGGCGATTTACAGCAAGAACACCGTCGCCAGTCCCAGGAACAGCAAGAAACCTAGCGAGTCCGTCGCAAAGGTCAGCAATACCGAGGAGCCCACAGCCGGGTCATTGCCAAAGCGATCACGCAGAATCGGGATCATCACGCCCAGCGCCGCGCCAATCAACATATTGCCGATCATGGCGGCCATCATCACGGCAGCAATGGCGATCGAGCCGGAGATAAACCAGGCAAAGAATGCCGTTACCGCGCTGCCACAGACACCAACCAGAAAGGTCACCAGCAGTTCGCGCTTGATCAATGGCAGGACGTTGGAACCTGTGACTCGGCCGGTGGCAATGGCACGAATGATCATGGTCATGGTCTGGTTGCCGGAGTTGCCACCAATACCGGCCACAATCGACATCAGGAAAGCCAGGATCACGATGTGGCTGACAGTGTCTTCAAAGCGCGAGGCAATGAAGGAAGCCGTTGCCGCCGTACAGAGGTTGATCAGCAGCCAGGGAGCCCGGTTGCGGATAGCCGTACGGATGGGCGAGAAAATATCGTCCTCTTGCAGACCGGCACGAGACAGGGCCTGTTCTTCCGAGTCCTCTTGCAGCACGTCCACTACTTCGTCAATGGTGACTCGGCCAATCAGGCGGCCAATATCGTCCACCACAGGAGCAGAAACCAGGTCATAACGTTCAAAAGCCCCGGCCGCATCCGAGTCCGAATCCAGTGGGTTCAGAGTCAGATAATCGGTGGACATGACAGAGGACACCAGGGTTTCAGGCTCGCTGACCAGCATGCGGGTCAGGGACAGTGTGCCTTGCAGTTTATCGGCCCGGTCCACCACGAAAATCTGGTCAGTGTGGTCTGGCAGTTCCTGCAAACGACGCAGGTAACGCAGGACCACTTCCAGGGTGACATCCTCGCGCACGCGCACCATGTCAAAGTCCATGATGGCGCCCACGGTGTCTTCGGGGTAGCCCATGGCTTCGATCAGTTGTGCACGCTCCTCGTCCGTCAGGCCGCGCTGCACGGCTGCCACCACATCGGGCGGCAGGTCAGGGACCAGATCGGCAATTTCGTCGGCATCCATATTGCCGGCGGCAGCGATCAGGTCCGCGGCGTCCATGGAACGAATCAGGGATTCACGTGCCCAGTCCGCTACTTCCAGCAGTACGTCGGCGTCGTGCTCGGCATCCACCAATTGCCAGATGGCCTGGCGTTCCAGCTCGGGCAAGGACTCCAGAATGAAGGCAATGTCAGCTGGGTGCAGATCGTTCAGGATGGACTTGATCTCGCTCTCATGCTGGCGATGGATCAAGCCCTCAAGCAGGTTGGAGCGGTCGTCGTCTTCGAACTGGCGCTGGGCCAGCGACTCCACCACTTCCTGGCGCTTGAGGATGTTTTTCAGGCGATACAGTGCCTGCTGCGCATCCTCGGGCTCCAGACGGCGCGGCTTGGGAGTGTCACTGGGCGAAGTAGGGGGTACCAGGTTTTCCTGCATAGGCCTGCCTGTCACGAATACTTAGAGAGGGGGCAGCGGGCGGCTGCGGCGCTCGTCATCGGTAGCCACATAGGTAAGCGTGGCTTCCGTTACCTTGACCGTTTCAAGTTGCAGGCGTTTGCGTTCTGCATACACTTCCACCGAAACCGTAATGGAGGTGCGGCCTGTTTTGATGATTTCTGTGTAGAAACTGAGCAAATCACCCACAAACACGGGCTGCTTGAAGGTGAAGGCATTCACGGAAATGGTGGCAACCCGGCCTTGGGCGCGTCGTGTTGCAGGAATCGCTCCGGCAATGTCCACCTGGGACATGATCCAGCCACCAAACACGTCACCGTGAATATTGGCGTCTGTGGGCATGGGCATGACGCGCAGGGTGGGGGCTCCGTCCGGGAGCGAAGAGATGTTGCTTGAAGTAGTCACAAATACTCCCGTATTGGAAGAAAGGGTGGTGGGACAGATGCCCGTCGCGCGGAGCGCACGCCGTCAACAATAGAACCTGCCATTGTAACGGCAAGCTTTGGCCCCGCTATGAAACATTTGTTAAAGCATCAACGGTGTTGTGCCAGCCAGTCCAGAGCCAATTTGGCCCAATAGCTGGCACCAATAGGAATCAGGGCGTCGTTGAAGTCGTAGCTGCCGTTGTGCAGCATGCACGGACCCATGCCGTGGCCCTGGCTGCGGTGGTCGCCATCGCCATTGCCTAGCCAGACATAGCAGCCGGGGACTTCTTGCAACATGAAGGAGAAATCTTCGGCACCCATGGAAGGGCGGATGTCCTGACGCAGCTTGTCGGGGCCAACCAGCTCCTTGATGACTTGCGCGCAAAAGGCCGCTTGCTCGGGATTATTGATGGTGGGAGGGTAGCGGCGGTCAAAGTCGAACTCGGCCTTGCAACCCTGGGCGGCACAGCTTTGCTCGCACAGTTCGCGCATGCGGGTCTCGACCAGGTCCAGGGCTTCGGTGGAGAAGGTGCGTACCGTGCCGCGCATGACTGCTTCGTTGGGAATAACGTTATCGGCAGAGCCGGCATGAATCTGGGTAATGCTCAGCACCACGGGTTCGAGGGGGTCCACATTGCGGCTGACAATGGTTTGCAGACTTTGCGCCAGTTGCACGGCCGCCATGATGGGGTCCACGCCCAGATGGGGCATGCCTCCATGGGCGCCTTTGCCTTCAATGCGAATTTCAAAGGTATTGCTGGAGGCCATCATGCCGCCTGGCAAAACCCCGAAGGTGCCGGCAGGCATGCCGGGCCAGTTATGCAGGCCAAAAACAGCTTGCATGGGGAACAGCGTGAACAAGCCATCCTTGATCATTTCGCGTGCGCCGCCAAAACCTTCTTCGGCAGGCTGAAAAATCAGATAGATGGTGCCCGCAAAATCACGGTGCTCGGACAGGTAGCGCGCTGCACCCAGCAGCATGGCGGTATGTCCATCGTGTCCACAGGCATGCATCTTGCCGTCGTGACGGCTTTTGTGTTCGAACTCGTTCAGCTCCTGCATGGGCAGGGCGTCCATATCGGCGCGCAGCCCCACGGATGGACCTTCGCCGCCCGTACCCTTCAGGATACCGACAACGCCTGTCACGCCCAGGCCACGATGTACCGGAATATCCCATTTCTCCAGCCAGGACGCGACTTGATCGGCCGTCCGGGTTTCCTCGAAAGCCAGTTCGGGGTAGGTGTGGAGATCGCGCCGGATGGCCGCAATTTCATGCGACCAGGCGGAAATGGGTTCAAACAGCTTCATGATGCGGGCTTGTCCTTGGGTTTGAACAATAAAGTAGAGTAGAGTTAACCATAAATAAACACGTATTAGGTGACAAGCCCTTGGATACTCAGCAAAAACCTTGGCTCGAGCATTATCCGGCCTCCGTGCCCCATGAGATTCAGTTAGGCGCCGAGCAGACCTTGATCGATTGTCTGGATGCCGCCATGAAAAAGCATAAGGACAGGACTGCGCTGACCTTTATGGGGCATGACATTTCCTATGAACATCTGGACCGCAGCGCGGATGCCTTCGCGGCTTGGTTGCAGGCACAGGGGCTGGAGCGTGGCAGCCGTGTGATGCTGATGCTGCCCAATGGTTTGCCCTTCCTGATTTGCTTGCTGGGCACCATGCGGGCGGGCATGGTGGGCGTCAATACCAACCCGCAATACACCGAACGCGAACTGGAGTTCCAACTGGCCGATAGCCAGGCCCAGGTCATTGTGATTCTGGAAACCTTTGCGCATGTGCTGCAGCAAGTTCCTGACAATGTGAAGCCTGCCCACGTGGTGTTGAGTACCGTGGGTGATCTGATGGGGCTCAAGGGCAGCGTGGTGAATTTCGCCGTGCGTTATTTGAAACGCATGGTGCCGTCTTATTCCTTGCCGGGTTCGCACAGTCTGGAGGCCGTGCTGGAGCAGGGCAGCAAATTGAGCCTGAGCCGTCAGCCCGCCAAACCGGATGATCTGGCGCTGTTGCAATACACGGGCGGCACAACGGGCCGTCCTAAAGGCGCCATGCTTAGCCAGCGCAATTTGATGGCAAACGTCTTGCAGGTGGAGGCCGTGGGCTTTCCCGCTTTGGGCGACTTTAAAGGTCCGGCTTACACCATGATGGTGGCCTTGCCGCTCTATCATATCTTCGCGCTGACGGTTTGCGGTCTGTTTGCTATGTATGCAGGTATGCATATGGTGCTGGTGATGAATCCGCGCGATCTCAATTCGGTTTACAAGGCCTGGAAACGCAATCCGCCTGAAGTCGTTCCAGCAGTGAATACCTTGTTCAATGCGCTGGCGAATCACGAAAAATTCCGTACCTTGCCGTTTGCGCAGCTCAAACTGTGTCTGGCCGGTGGTGCCGCCTTGCAAAAAGCCGTGGCCGAGCGTTGGCTGGCTGTGACGGGCTGCCCTTTGATTGAAGGCTATGGTCTGTCGGAAACCTCCCCGGTGGTGGCGGTGAACTCGACGGATTCACGCGATTACAGTGGCACGATTGGATTTCCCTTGCCTTCAACCGATGTGCTCTTGCTGGACGAACAGGGGCAACCGGTTGCCATGGGCGAACAAGGCGAGCTGGCCGTCAAAGGGCCGCAGGTTATGTCGGCTTACTGGAACCAGCCGGAGGAAACCGCCAATGTCTTTACGCCTAATGGTTTCTTGAAGACAGGTGATATCGGTGTCATGGATCAGCAGGGACGTATTCGTCTAGTGGATCGCAAGAAAGACATGATTCTGGTGTCGGGCTTTAACGTCTATCCGAATGAAATTGAAGACGTGGTGGCGGCGCATCCTGATGTGCTGGAAGTGGCGGCGGTGGGGGTGCCCAGCGAGCACAGTGGTGAAAGCATCAAGCTGTTCGTGGTCAAACGTAATCCGTCCTTGACTGAAGCCGATATCAAGCAATGGTGCAAAGAGCGTCTGACGGCGTACAAGCGTCCCCGCATTATTGAGTTCCGTGATGAACTGCCCAAGAGCAATGTGGGCAAGATCTTGCGCCGCGTCCTGCGGGATGAGCAAGTCAAGCCTGAAGCGCAGGCTTGATTTGGCGGTTTTGGGGGACGATTACTCAGCAAATCGCTAAACCTGGCCTGCAACCTGATCTGTATGAAAAAAGCGAGCCGTTTAAAACGGCTCGCTTTTTTATCGGGCGATGAAGATCGGAGCAGGAAGTTTGGCAACTGGCCCCGAATAAGGCGTTAAGGCTTGGGTTTGGTCGGACGCTGTGTCAGCGACGGACGCACCATGCCCAGCAACTCATCGGCAATGTGGGCATTGCCTGCGTAGACGTGACCGCTGACGGGCCAGGGCTCTTCCTGATACAGGTCCTGACACACACCCTTGGCTTCACGCACCAGCAAGGTGCCAGCGGCAACGTCCCAAGGGGCCAGGCCCATTTCCCAGTAACCGTCGTAACGGCCACAAGCCACCCAGGCCAGATCCAGCGCGGCGGCACCCATGCGGCGCACACCACGGCTGCCTGTAATGGAGGCGTTCAGGCTGGGCATGTATTGGTCGGAAAAAGAGAAGTCGCGGAAGGGAAAGCCTGTGGCCAGGACCGAGTCCGCCAGTTTTTTCGATGAGGATGTCTGAATACGGCTGCCATTTAACCAGGCGCCCACACCGTACATGGCGGTAAACAGCTCTTCGCGATTGGGGTCGTAGACCACGGCAATGACCGGCGTGTCCTGGGCCAGAACGCCGTTATCCATTTGCGTGCCGGCCGGGGCAATCAGGGCAACTGAGACGGCATAGTGAGGAATGCCGTGCAGGAAGTTGGTCGTGCCATCCAGCGGGTCGATATACCAGGTGGGACGGCCTGTATTCACGCCGCCGCTTTCCTCGGCCACGATATCAATGTCCGGGGTGCGCTCCATCAGCACACTGATGCAGGCCTGCTCGGCTTCATGATCGGCTTGCGACACCAGATCGTTGTGCATTTTGTTGCTGATCACCAGAGAGCTACGGTCCGACGCATAGGCTTGTAAAATAGCGGCGGCGGCATGGGCTGCGGTAACAGCAGCGTCCAGGCAGGCGCTGAGCGGTAAACGTGACAATGGCATGGCAATCCGGTTTTAAAAAAGAAAAGTCTGAAGCTGAGACTTTTCATTGTACGTGTTTGTTGGTGTCAGTTTGATTAAGGCCAGTTTAAGGGGTTAGAGCGTGTGTGAGTGTTGTTATGGGCAGGAAAATTAATGGCTGCCTCTGCGTTTGAGCCCCTGGTCCCGGCCGTTCTGGAATTCAATGAGCATGGCGTGCCTGTCAGCGCGGTGTATCAGGATAGCTATCACCCGGCAAATGGCCCTTTGGGGCAGGCACGACGGGTGTTTCTGCACGGTAATGGTCTGCCCGAGCGTTGGCGGGGGCGATCCCAGTTTACGATTTGTGAAACCGGCTTTGGACTGGGGGCCAGCTTTCTGGCTACCTGGCAGGCCTGGCGTCAGGACCCGGAGCGCAGCCAGCGGCTGCATTTCGTGTCGGTTGAGGCCCATCCTTTCCGCCAGTCAGATTTGGCGATTCTGTACGCCCGCTTGCCCGAGGAGTTGCAGACCCAAGCCCAGGAACTGCTGGCAGCCTGGCCCATACTGGTGCCGGGCATACACAGGCTGGAGCTGGATAGGGGACAAGTCACACTGACCTTGGCCTTTGGGCAAGCCGAAACCATGATGCGCGAGCTGCACTGCCATGCGGACGCGTTTTACCTGGATGGCTTTGCGCCCCGTGGCAATCCTTCCATGTGGTCGCGGTCGGTCCTGGGGCAACTGGTGCGTCTGGCTGCGCCGGGGGCGACAGCGGCTTCCTGGTGCTGTGCCGGGCAGGTGCGACGTGATCTGGCCTCGGTAGGTTTTGAAGTGGAAAAAGTCCCCGGTGCCGGGGGTAAGTGGTGCACCATTCGCGCTCGCTTGCGTCCCCACCTGGGACGACGCAGCAATTTGCCACCACAGCAAGGGCGGGCGGTAGTGATTGGTGCCGGTTTGGCAGGGGCGGCCTGTGCCTGGGAGTTGGCCCGCAAAGGTGTGCCCGTTCTGGTTTGTGATCCGGCACTGAGCGAGGGCCTGGATGCAACGCATCAAGGTCACCGTCTGGCTGCCATCTCCCCCGTGTTCGCCCTGGATGATGCCCCCTTGGCCCGCTTGAGCCGTAATGCTGTTCTGCATGCCTGGCAGGGCTGGAAAGACTTGCCGGAAGCGGCTCGCCCGCGTCGAGTCGGAACCTTGGTGTTTGGGCAGGCGGGCAATAGTGATGCCGAAATTCAGCAGGCGCTGGAGCGTTTGGCCTTGGACCAGGATTGGGTGCAATGGCTGGATCGTGAGCAGGGCTCGGCCTTGGCTGGGGTGCCGCTGCAAGGCGGTGGCCTGTATTTTCCGCAAGGCATGGTGGTGAATCCCGGTGCACTGGTCGCCCATCTGTTGGATCACCCCTTGATTCAATGTCTGCCAGAGCAGGTGTCCTTGCGAGCCGGCCCGGAGCCGGAAGTGTGGGAGGTCTGCAATCGGCAGGGGGAGTGCCTGGAAAGCAGCAATCGTGTAGTGATAGCTGCGGCAGCCCAAAGCCTGAGTTTGCTGCCCGACGAGTTCTTGGCCCAGCATCCCCTGCCACGGCTGGCGGCCATGCAGCGTCTGGCCGGGCAGGTGACATACTTGCCTGCCGAACAGGCTTTGACTCGTGGCGAAGTGACTTTAAGCGGTCAGGGCTATATCCTGCCTGTAGGCCCGCAGGGGCAAGTCATTGGTAGCACCTACGAACGTTTTGGTGAGTCTGCCCAGGTCAGCCGCCAGGGTCATCAGCAAAATATAGAAAAAGTTTCTGCCATGCTGGCTCATCCCGCTGTGGCGGTGGCAACACCCGAACAAGGATGGGCCGGTTGGCGCTGTGCTTTAAGTGATCATTTGCCCGTGATGGGTTTTGTGCCGGGCCCGCCCGGTTTGTTTATGGCTGCGGCTTACGGCTCACGTGGTTTGAGTTGGAGCCTGCTGGCAGCCAGTTTGTTTGCCGCTTATTGTCTGGAGGAACCCATTCCTTTGGAGCGGCGTTTGGAGCAAGCCTTAATACCTCGCTAAGGCCCTTTTTTCGAATTATTTCGGCGAAATTTGAAGCAACATTTTCCTTTGTAGCGCAAATACGTCAAAATAGTGGCCTTGTTAAGTAATCTTGAGCGTGACCCTGCGATCAGCATCGTGCCGTTCGCTCCACTCTGACGACGTGACACAATTGTTTAATCATCTGAGTTTGTTGACGACGAAACCGGCCCAAGCCGATTTCGCTTTTGTCGAAACCGATTTTGCGCTGCGCATCGAAGCTCATGCGCCGGGTGTTTTTCGTTTCCGCTGTATGCCGGCTACCCGGCTCGATAATGAAAAGCTCAGTACCCGTGCCAAAGCTTTGGGCGATATGCTGCTGGCCCGCCATGAGGCGGTCAGCGAATTTCAACTGGAAGCAGCCGATTCGGGCTGGCGGATTGAGCAGGGCGAGCTTGCCCTGCACATTCAGGCCAATCCGTGGCGCTTTGAAGTCCGGCGTGGCGAGCAACTGCTCTTGAGCAGTGGCGATCAGCCATTGACACTCGAGCAAGAGCCCAACAGTTGCTGGCAGCTGGCTCTGGCCCTGGCCGAGGAAGATGCCCTGTATGGTTTGGGCGAAACCCTGGGCGAGCTGGACCGCCGCGAGGAAACAGTCGACACCGATCGCCCGGACGACCGCAGCCTGCCTTTGCTCTGGAGCACCCAAGGCTGGGGTTTATACATCAATACCTTCGAGCGGGTTGAACATGATCTGGGTCAGCAAGACCTGGATGCGTACCGCGCTCGTGTACACGCTGCCGACCTGGATTTCTTCCTGTTCCTGGGTGATCCCAGCGAAATTATCAACCAGTACTCCGCCTTGACGGGCCGTGCTGGTCAGCCCGGTGTCACGCCTATGGGCTTGTGGCTGGATGGCGCTCAGGCGCAGGATGTAACGTCCTTGCGTGAGTTGGCCAATCAGTGCCGTGAGCAGGGTATTGCGCTGGATGTGGCCGTCTTGCCGCCACCCGAGCCTTACGATTTTCAGCAGGACAAGCCTACGCTGGAGTGGAATGCCGCCCGCATGGCTGACCCCCGCGACGCTTTCTCTGCCTTGCAGAATGATCAGTTGCAGCTGGCCGCCTGGACTCGTCCTTGCGTACTGGCGGGCACCAGCTTGTTCGAAGAGTGGGAAGATCGCGGTTGGTTGCTTATCAATGATGACGACGGCTGCGCCTATGTCTTCCCTGGCGATGAGCTAAGCGGTGGTCGCGACTACGGTTTGCTGGACCTGACCCACAAAGACGTGTTCCGCATGTGGACCGAGCGCCAGCGTCAGATGGTCGACGATGGTCTGGGTGCCGTGCTGTGCAATGCCCGCTTTGATATTCCGGACGCCATCACCAGTCGTGGTGGCGAGTCTGGCGCCCTGTTGCGTGCGATTTACCCTGTGCTGGCACGTCAGGCCCTGTTTGATGCTGTTGCCGGTCACAAGACACCGCAAGAAGGCGTGGTTGCCAGCCGCGACCTGAGCCCATCTTCCCAGCGCTTTGCCTGGCAGTTGGGCCCGCAGGTGGAAAATACCTGGGCAGGTCTGACTGAATCCTTGAAGTCCGCCTTGGCTACCGGTAATAGCGGCGTGCCTATCCAGATTCATGGTTGGGGCAATGCGGCTGCATCGACTAGCGAAATGACGCCAGAACTGTATCTGCGTTGGTTGGCCATGTCGGTTTTCTCGGCAAACTTCAGCCTGCAAGGTGTTCCTGCTTTGCGTCCTGATGCGTTTGACGAAGAAACCCAGGCTCAGGTTGCTCATTGGCTGGAGTGGCGTTTCCGTCTGGTGCCTTATGTATTGGGCATTATTGAAGACGCCGTGCGTACTGGCTTGCCGGTACAGCGCTCCATGGCTCAAAGCTTCCCGGCAGATGCCCAGGCTCGCTTGTGGGATACCCAGTATTTGTTGGGTCCTGCCTTGCTGGTGGCTCCTGTCTTGCAGCCCGGCCAGGATATCGAGGTCTACCTGCCTGAAGGCGATGCCTGGTGGGATCTGAGCACGGGCTGGCGCTATGAAGGCGGCACCATCCTGAAAATGACTGTGGGTCTGGACCGCTTGCCGGTCTTTGGCCGCGAAGGCCATATGCTGTGTCTGGGACCGGTGGTCAAGCATACATCCGAGTTCAACTCGGCTCGTTTGCTGGATGAGGTCTGGATGTTTGGCATGCCCGAGCACAGCCCGGTTGTGATGCGCAACAAGATTCGCGTCATGCAGATGCAGGGTTCCAGCTACATCAAGGGTCTGGAAGGATTGAAGATCCTGCCGTCCGAAGGGCTGGAGGTCAAACGCCGTGGTGCCGAGGTTCGTATTTCTCGTGCCCGTTAAGCGCTAGACGAGCCTGATCGTCTTTGAATGCCTCCCGGCATTGGGGTCTGACCTCAGTCTCGGGAGGCATTTTCTATTTTCAGCAGTAAATGCTCCTGGATAGATGTTCCGATTTTGTTTCTGGAACCGGGAAAAGGGTGGGGGTCGGGCCCTAGCAGGAGGCTGTTTTCATGTTTTTTCAAGAAAAACGCCTTTTTTCCAATTATTTTGCATTTAGTGCTTGACGGCTCCTTCAAATCAGGCCATAATTTCATCTTTCAGTCGGGGGTCGTTAGCTCAGTCGGTAGAGCAGCGGACTTTTAATCCGTTGGTCGCGCGTTCGAGTCGCGCACGACCCACCACTAAACTGAAACGTAGAAACAAGGCCGCTCTTAGCGGCCTTTTTCTTTGGGCGCTTGCCTTGCACAGCCAAGGTCACATCCGCGCATTGGCCGGTCGGAAATCTTGCTATACAGTGCAGCCCTCAGTATGGTTTCAATATTTCCTTGGGTTATATCTATCTGGTCATAGTCAAATTTGCTTTATGGTAAATTTCGCTTACAGCTCAGGCTTTTATAACTCGACTGACTAACTAGGCTGAGTTCATCTTGATTCGTCTTGAACACATCTCAAAAACCTATTCCCTGGCAGGCAAGACCGTTCATGCTTTGAACGACGTTTCCTTGCAGATTCACCAAGGAGAGGTCTTCGGTATTATTGGTCGCTCGGGTGCTGGGAAAAGTACGCTGATCCGCATGCTCAATCTGCTTGAGCAACCCAGTTCAGGCCAGGTCTGGGTACAGGATCAGGACATCACACGCTTTTCGGGTGCGCAGTTGCGCGCGTTCCGACAAGGCGTGGGCATGGTGTTCCAGCATTTCAACCTGCTCCATTCCCGCACGGTTCTGGATAATGTCTGTTTTCCTCTGCGCCTGGCAGGGGTGGATCGCGCCCAACGTCACGCTCGCGCTCTGGAAGTGCTGGAGCTGGTGGGCTTGAAGGACCATGCCAATAAGTATCCCCGTCAGTTGTCGGGCGGACAACAGCAGCGCGTCGGTATTGCCCGTGCCCTGGCCAATCGGCCACAGCTTTTGCTGTGCGACGAAGCGACCTCGGCGCTGGATCCGGAAACCACCCAGTCGATCTTGCGTTTGCTGCGCGAGATCAATCAGGAATTGGGGCTGACGATTGTCCTGATTACGCACGGCATGGACGTGATTCGCTCTGTCTGTGATCGGGTTGCCGTGATTGATGCCGGCAAGATCGTGGAGTGTGGTGAAGTGCTGGATGTGTTCCTGCACCCGCATCACCCCACCACGCAGTCCTTGCTCAGTGAAAGCGGCGTGAACGCTGACGACTGGCATGCCTTGGCAGAGGGTGTGCCCGGTAGCGTCATGCGCTTGAGCGTGCGCGGTGTGGCCACAACGGAGCCTTTGATCAGCCGTATCACCAGCCAGCTGGGGCTGAATGTCAGTATTTTGCAGGGGGCCATTGGCCGCATCAAGACCGAGCCTTACGGACAACTGGTCGTGGCCGTGGAAGGCGATGCGCAGGCTAAAGCAGGGCTGGATGCCTTGCTGACTGAATTGAATGTCCAATTTGAGGTATTGCGACCATGAACTTTAGCAACCTGGATTGGGCGCTGATTGGTGAGGCCACGATTGATACCTTGTTGATGACGGGTATTTCGCTGGGCTTTACCGCAATTATTGGTTTGCCATTAGGCGTGCTGCTGTTTCTGACCAGCCGCAAGCAGATGCTGGACAATGCCTGGATCTACCAGAGCTTGTCCTTGATCGTGAATATTCTGCGGTCCGTGCCGTTCCTGATTCTCCTGATCGTCATTATTCCTTTGACGCGCATTCTGGCTGGTACGTCGTTGGGCGTGCAGGGCGCTATTCCACCTTTGGTCCTGAGCGCCGCGCCGTTTTTTGCCCGTTTGGTGGAAAACGTCCTGCGTGAACTGGACCCCGGTGTGAATGAGGCCTGCCGTGCCATGGGAGCGAACTCCCGTCAGACCGTTTTGCTGGCTTTGCTGCCTGAGGCGACGACCGGCATTGTGGCGGCCCTGATTGTGACCGCCATTGCCCTGGTGGGGTATTCGGCCATGTCCGGTGTGATCGGCGGTGGTGGCCTGGGTGACCTGGCCTTGCGCTTTGGTTATCAACGATATCAAACGGATGTCATGGTGGTGACCGTGACTATCCTGGTGGTGCTGGTGCAACTCCTGCAGGTGTTTGGAGACGCCATGGTGGCTCGCTTGAGCCGAAAATAAGTCCTGGCAGCTATCGTCATAGTCTTGCCTTTCTGAAACTGGAGTCGCTCATGTCTTTGAAGAAATTTGTTCCCGTTCTGGCCTTGTCCGTGTCGGCTCTGCTGGCCAGCGTGGCCCAAGCTGCCGAGACCCTGTCGGTTGCTGCTACCCCCGTGCCGCATGCCGAGCTGCTGGAGTTTGTGAAGCCTGCTTTGGCCAAGGAAGGTGTGAACCTGGATATCAAGGTGTTCACCGATTACGTGCAGCCCAACCAGCAAGTGGCTGACGGCCATATCGATGCCAACTTCTTCCAGCACAAACCTTACCTGGATACCTTCAACAAAGAACACAAAACCGATCTGGTGTCGGTGGCCGTGGTTCACGTTGAGCCCTTTGGTGCCTATTCCACCAAGATCAAGAGCCTGGACGAGCTGAAAGAAGGCGCACTGGTGGCGATCCCCAACGATCCCTCCAACGGTGCCCGTGCCTTGTTGCTGCTGCAAAAAGCCGGTGTTCTGACTCTGAAAGATCCCTCCAACATTCTGGCAACCTCGCGTGATGTGGACCAGAACCCCAAGAAGCTGAAGTTCAAGGAGCTGGAAGCCGCTACCTTGCCTCGCGTTCTGGCTGATGTGGATATCGCCCTGATCAACACCAACTACGCGCTGGAAGCCGGTCTGAACCCCACCAAGGATGCTCTGGCTATCGAAGGTGCAGACTCCCCTTACGCCAACTTGATCGCTGTGGCTGCCAAGTCCAAGGACGACCCACGTGTGGCCAAGTTGATCCAGGCTCTGCATAGCGAAGACGTGAAGAAATTCATCGCTGACAAGTACAAAGGTTCTATTGTTCCTGCGTTCTGAATTTGAGTGTTGATACGACTCGTTGTATGAAAAAACCTCGGGATTTCCCGAGGTTTTTCTTTTTTTAAAACTATTAAATACAAACAGTTGTGCTGCTTCGGGTAGGATAGATCAACGCTGGGGCAGGTCATGAGCCTGCGCTGACTTGGGTAAAACATCGAACTGGCTGGTTTCGGGTCAGTCCCTACAGAGGAGTAACGGATGTTCAATAAGAAAATGAAAACCCTGATGGCCGGTTTGGCCTTGGCTTTGGCTTTGCCCGCTGGGCAGGCTCTGGCACAACAAGGCAAAGAGCTGGTGGTCGCAACCGATACGGCGTTTGTGCCTTTTGAGTTCAAGCAAAACGGTAAATACACCGGTTTTGACATCGACCTGTGGGATGCGGTCGCCAAGAAGGCCAATCTGAATTACCGCTTCCAGCCCATGGACTTCAATGGCATTATTCCGGGCCTGCAAACTCGCAATCTGGATGCTGCGCTGGCCGGGATCACCATTCGTGATGACCGCAAGCAAGTGATCGATTTCTCCGATCCTTACTACGAAAGCGGTCTGGCCATTCTGGTCAACACCGATAACTCGGCCATCAAGACTGCCTCCGATCTGGAAGGCAAGACTGTAGCGGTGAAGATCGGTACCGCCACGGTGGACTTCATGCAGCGCTCGGTTCCTACTGCCAAGCTCAAGCTGTTCCCCAATATCGACAATGCCTTCCTGGAGCTGGCAACTGGCCGTGTGGACGCGGTGGTGCACGATACGCCTAACGTGCAGTACTACGCCCAGACCGGCGGCAAAGATCGTGTGAAGGTCACTGGTGCCGTGAAAAGTGGCGACTTCTACGGTATTGCCTTTCCCAAGGACAGCGAATTGGTGCCGGTTGTGAACCAGGCTTTGAAAGATATTCGTGCTGATGGCACCTACGACAAAATCTACCAGAAATGGTTTGGTAAACAGCCTGAATAAACAGGCGTAAAGCCAAGCGCATGCCAAGCGGTGATCGCGTGTCGTAACGGGATCACCGCTTTTATTTTTTGACGCTCTGTTGTGGGCGTTTATTCAAAGACAAAGGTAGCACTGTGACTTTTGAATGGGACGCTATCTGGGGGGCTTTACCCAGCCTTCTGGAAGGTACAAAAATGACGCTGCTCATTACCCTTTTGGGTTTGGTGGGTGGCGCTATATTGGGTTTTCTGACCGGGGTGATTACCACCTATATTCGGGTACCGGTCACCTGGCGCCGAGCCGCCTTGTTCGTGTTGGGCGTGTTTGCACTGGGCTTTGCGCTCAAGGGCCTGTCCTGGCTGATGAGCAATTGGCTAAGCTTTGTGCCAGCCTGGATCTGGAGCTCCATACAGGCGCTGATCGCTCTGTCGCTATTGGGTTTTTTCAGACGCTATCTGCTGTATGTACTCTCTTTCCTGTGCCAGCTTTACGTGCTGTTCATCCGCGGCACGCCTATCGTGGTGCAGGTGATGTTCATCTACTTCGCGCTGCCCATGCTGGCCAGTATCCGAATTGACGGGCTGACCGCGGCGATCTTCACCTTGATGATCAACTCCGGGGCCTATATTTCCGAGATTGTGCGTGGTGCCTTGCAATCTGTGCCCAAGGGCCTGAAAGAGGCCGGAGAGGCCATGGGCCTGCCATTTCACAAGATCTTGCGCCACATTATTGGACCGGTGGCGTTTCGCCGCATGATTCCCGCCATGGGTAACCAGTGCATCATCAGCTTGAAGGATTCTTCGCTGTTTATTGTGATTGGGGTTGCCGAGCTGACCCGTCAGGGCCAGGAAATTATTGCGAATAACTTCCGTTCGGTGGAGATTTGGGGAGCGGTGGCGGTGATCTACCTGATCCTGACCAGCCTGATTGCCCTGACTTTGAAGTTTATTGAACACCGCATGAGGATTGTATGAGTATTGTCGAGTTCAAGAAGGTAACCAAGCGCTTTGGCGACAATATCGTGCTCGACGATATCAGTCTGAATATTGATAAAGGCGAAGTGGTTGTGGTGGTGGGCCCGTCCGGGTCGGGAAAATCCACCTTCCTGCGCTGCATCAACAAGCTGGAAGACATTCAGGCTGGCGATATCGTGGTCAATGGTTTGAGCGTCAATGGTACGCCCGCTCAGGTGCGCGACTTGCGCCGGGAAGCAGGGATGGTGTTCCAGCAGTTCAATCTGTTTCCACAGATGAGCGCTTTGGAAAACGTCATGTTCGGGCCTATCCATACGCGTGGCACCAGCCGCTCTCAGGCGCGTGAGGAAGCGACGGAGCTGCTCGCCAAGGTCGGTCTGGCCGAGCGTATGAATCATTATCCTAACGAGCTGTCCGGTGGTCAGCAGCAGCGGGTCGCCATTGCTCGTGCCTTGGCGATCAAACCCAAGCTGATGCTGTTTGATGAGCCTACCTCCGCACTGGACCCGGAACTGCGTCAGGAAGTGCTCAAGGTCATGCAGTTGCTGGCTGAGGAGGGCATGACCATGGTGGTGGTGACACACGAGATGGATTTTGCGCGTCGTGTGGGGAGCCGTCTGATCTTTATTGATCAGGGCAGGGTGGCACACGATGGCCCACCTGCGGAGTTGCTGAGCAATCCACCTAGCCAACGTCTGAAAGACTTTTTGCAGCACGTGGCTTAAGAGTCTGGCTGGATCGTCGGCTAAAAAAAGCCCTTCAGGATTTTGGCGATGAAGCCAAGGGCCTGAAGGGCTTTCTTGTGACTATCAGCCTGTGCGTGACAGGTCAGCGCTTATCGGGAAGGCGTCACGTAGATGGTGCGCGTGGCAACGACGCGGTTCGCGCCATCCGGCTTGATGCGGATCGTGACCTGACGGGGCGTAAAGCCGGCGGGCAGCTCTGCGGAGCCATTGATGTAGGCGTAACGGCCGACGCTGACAGGCTGGCTGGGCAGGTCCACATTGCCGCTGCGACCATTGCTGTAGCGGCCAGCAGCAACCAACTCCATGGTGCCGGTGAATTCGGCGTCCTTGCCCTTGTCCTGCATCAGCAGCACAAAGTGGTTCAGTTGGCCGTCCGTAACCGAGAACTCGGCAGCGCGAATGCCAGGGGAGGTGCCGCGCGGGTCAGGAGGCATGGCATCGGCAAATAGCGCGATATCCTTTTCCAGCTTGGTGACCATGGCCTGCAGATCGCTGGTCTGTTTGCCCAGCTTGTCTTCCTTCTGGCTGACATCTTCAAGATCGCGACTGGTCTGGTTCAACTGAGCTTGCAGACGTTGCTTGTCAGCATTGGCGCTGTTGAGGTCATAGTGCAGTTGTTCCGACTGCTCCACGGTCAGGCGCGTAGGGCCATAGCTTTTTTGCAAGAACAGCAGGCCACCAGCACCTAGGGCAATACCTGTCAAAAGCAGGACAAACCAGCGTGGAATACGGCGTTTTCGACGGCTGGAGCCGTAGGCGGTGGGTTTGAATACGGTGCGTTTGGAGGAACCAAGCATGAGAACAGACGTTCCTGTCAGACAAGGGACTCAAAGCAAATCAAGTCCCGATTACAAAACCCATTAGCATAGACGTCATTGGGGCTACGGAGGCGGGATGGCTGGCTTTGTTGCCCTTTGTTGTGCTTGGAAACGTCTGCCAGCTAGCCTGGAAAATATCAGTTTACTGTGAGGGTGCTAACGATTCCAAGTGTTGGTTTAACTCGGCTAATCGTTCGGGGGTACCGACATCCATCCAGAAACCTTCATGCAGACTGCCCAGCACCTGCCGGCGCTCGATGGCGGCATGCAGCAGGGGGGCGGCTTTGGCAGGCTGATCTTTGGGCAGATGGGCAAAGAGTTCGGGTTTGTAGACCCCTATGCCGCTCAAGGTGGCGCTGCGGGCACCCGCAAGGGTTTTAGCACATAGGTGCAATTGTCCTTCTTGCATGCCAAAGTCGCCTTCGGGGTGGTGGGGCGGGTTGGGGGTCAGGATCAACCAGGCCTGCTCCGGGCCAGCTTGCAAACGTTCGGCCATGGCAAAGGCTTGGGCAGGATCCCAATCGGACCAGATATCGCCATTCATTAACAGGAAAGGCTGGCCCTGGAAAAAATCCAGTGCCTTGGCAATGCCACCGGCAGTTTCCAGGGCAGATGATTCAGGCGAGTAGCTCAGGCGCAGGCCCCATTGGCTGCCATCACCCAGAGTGGATTCAATCTGCTCACCCAGCCAGGCGTGGTTGATGATGACTTCTCGAAAGCCGGCTTTGGCCAGCGCGCGCAAGTGCCAGACGATGAGAGGCCGACCACCTGCTGGAATCAGGGGTTTGGGGCAGGTGTCGGTCAAGGGGCGCATGCGCTCACCTCGACCGGCCGCCAGAATCATGGCGCGCATCAGACCGTCATGCCCAAAACAGTTTGGCGACCTTCCAGGCGGTTCAGCAGGCGCAGCAAACCGTTAAAACACTCGTAGCGGCTGGCCACCTGATGTACATAGCCCAGCAGGCGGGGCATATGGTCCAGATAATGATGTTTGCCGTCACGCAGAGAGAGGCGGGCAAACACACCCAGAATGCGCAGATTGCGTTGCAGGCCCATCCATTCGTATTGCTGGTGGAACACGGCAAAGTCGGCAGGCACATCCAGGCCGGCTTCCATGGCGGCTTGCCAGTAGCGAATTGCCCAGTCCAGTTGCTGCTCTTCCGTCCAGGTAACACGCGCGTCCATCACCAGGGAGGCAATGTCATAGGTGATAGGGCCAGCCAGGGCGTCCTGGTAGTCGATAACACCGGGCTCGCTTTGGCCGGGCAGGGGCATCATCAAATTAGGGCTGTGGAAATCCCGGTGCACGAGTACAGTAGCGCTTTGCACATTGGCTTGAACCAGCTCGGCAAAGGTTTTGCGCAACATCTCCTGATCTTTTTCGCTCAGTTCGAACTGGCGATGTTTTTGGATGTACCACTCGGGGAACACCTGCAGCTCTTCCAGCAAACGCTGTTCGTTGTAGGGAGGCAAGCCTGTGGTGTCGGCTTGTTGCAATTTCACCAAGGTCAACAGCGTACTGCGGTACAGTTTGTCCAGCTCGCTTTGCGGCATGGGGTTTTTCAGCGCGGTCTGAAAATTGTCCTGACCCAGATCGCTGAGCAGCAAAAAGCCTTGTTCAGTGTCTGCTGCCAGGATTTCGGGCACGTGGATGCCCGTCGGTGCCAGCAGTTCGGTAACGTGCACAAAGGGCTTGCAGTCTTCCGTGGCCGGAGGCGCATCCATCAAAACGACGGTTCGATCCTGGGCTTGCAGGCGAAAGTAACGGCGAAAGCTGGCGTCGCTGGAGGCCGCTTGCAGGCTGTCCAGATCCAGCCCAAAACGGGACTTCAGGGTGTTCAGCCAAGTGATCGCTTGTTGCAAACGAGGGTCGGTAGCGGCAGAAATAGAAGCAGACATAAATAAAGGGAAGCAGAAGATCGTAACGGATTAGTGTTTAGCAGTGCCGCTAAACGGCAGGCTTAACTATAATACCGGGTCGCCAGGGTTTTTCGTCTCTGGTGGAACAAATGCAGGACATAAATGCAGGACACAACTGGAGGCGCAGTCTTAGTGCGAGTTGCGGCGTGGTATATCGTGTTGATGATGACAGGCATGGGGGTCGCCCAGGCTCAGTCGTCCGTGCGTCCGTCTTTAAAGACGTCCCCCGGTTTGCAAGTGCGCAAGCTCCAGGAAGAGGATATGGCCGTCTATCTGATAGGCGACCAGATGAAAACACTGGAAGATGGCACCTTGCGTCTGGAAGGCGGTGCCCAGGTCCGGCGCATTGATTCTGTCGTCAAAGGCGACCGGATCGACTATCAGGAAAAAACCGGCCAGGTGGAAGTACGTGGCAACGGCCTGATCATGCGTGATGGGGCCCTGGTGCGCAGCCCGGAGTTTGATTACAACCTGGACGCGGATACAGGGCGCATGTCGTCCCCGGAGTTCTGGCTGGGGGCCACCGGCGGTAGCGGTACCGCGACGCAGGCTGATATTCTCAGTTCCAACCATATGCGGCTATCCGATGTGAATTACTCGGGTTGTCCATGTCCTGAGCCTGCCTGGTATATCCAGTCGCCCAAGGTTGATCTGTATTCCAAGGAAAACGAAGGGGTGGCGCGTAATGGCGTCTTGTACTTCAAGGGTATGCCCCTGTTGTATTCCCCCTACCTGACCTTTCCGCTACGCAAAGAGCGCAAGTCCGGTTTCCTTTTGCCTACTTACGGCATGACGACGCGGGGTGGTGTAGACCTGAGCGTGCCGTATTACCTGAATCTGGCCCCTAATTACGACGCCACCCTGACGCCCCGCTTCATGGCTAAACGCGGCGCCATGTTGGGGGGAGAATTCCGTTATCTGGGTGACAGCTTCTCCGGAGAGTTGACCGGTAACTATCTGCCTGATGACAAGGAGCTGGGTTACAAGCGTTGGCTGTTCATGGGGCAATATCGCCAGAACCTGCCTGCCAGCTTCTATTTGAATGCGGATATCCGCCGTGTCTCGGATGATGATTACTTCCGTGACTTCAGCAGCTTTGGATTGAACGATTCCACCATTCAGGATCTGGCCAGTACGGTGACTCTGGGTTGGGGCGGTTCCAAGTATTTCCGCTCTCACGTCAGTGCGACGCGTTATCAGACTTTGCAGGACTCTTCGTCCTGGTATCGTCAGCCGCAGTACGACAAATTGCCAGAATGGTATTTGGGCGCATCCCGTTATAACTGGGGTGGCTTTGATGTGGTCAGCGATAACTACGCGACGCGTTTCCGCATGCCCTTTTATAGTGGCAACCTGAGCGAATTCGATAATATGCGCAGTACCCGTCTGGCTCCAGATGGTACGCGTTTCTCGTCTTACACAACGGTGGCTTACCCCATCGTTCGCCCAGGTTGGTACATCACGCCCAAAGCTGGCTTGCATATGAGCCAATACCAGACAGACTGGTATGTGGGTGACCCCAATATGGCCAAGTTTGCAGGCCGTTCCCGCACTCAAAGTCGTGTCTTGCCTATCCTGTCCCTGGATACCGGCATGACCTTCGAGCGTGACACCACCTTGTTTGGCAACGACTCCATTCAAACCCTGGAGCCGCGTGTTTACTATCTGTACGTGCCTTATCGCGACCAATCCTCGCTGCCCTTGTACGACACCAGTCTGGCCAGTTTCAACTTTGCCCAGGCTTTCAGCGAAAATATCTTCTCCGGTGGTTGGGACCGTATCTCCAATGCGAACCAGGTCACCGTCGGCCTGACGTCCCGCTGGCTGGATGCGGACACGGGCTTCGAGCGTCTGGTTCTGCAGGCCGCTCAGCGCTTGTATTTTGATAAGCAAACCGTAACACTGGGCGATGAAAAAGCGCGTACCAGCACTCGTTCCGATTATCTGGTCGGTGCCAGTGCGGCTTTGACCAATACGTTCTCGGTCAACTTCGATGCGCAATTCAACCCGGACGAAAAACGCCGCAACCGTCTGGCCTCCGGTATTCGTTGGCGTCCTAAACGCCTGGCAACACTGGGTTTGAACTATCGTTATGAACGTGACCCCCGTCAGGTTGTTGATCCAAACTTTACGCCCGTTGACGAAGACCATCGTGGCAAGGAATACGTCTCCATGACGGGCCAATGGCCTTTGAGCAACAAGGTGTACGCTGTGGGACGTTACGATTATTCCATCCAGGAAAGCCGTGGCACGCAAACGGTGCTGGGGCTGGAGTATAAAGGCGACTGTTGTTGGGCGGCTCGTGTGGTGATGCAACGCTATGCGGTTTCGGCCAGGGAAACCAATAAGGCCCTGTTCTTCCAGCTGGAGCTATCCGGTTTGGGCGGAATTGGCAACGACCCTATCAAAATGCTGCGTGACCGTGTGATTGGCTATGAACCCGTCACCAATCCCGTACAGGAAAAAATGATTCATGAGAGGTATGAATAATATGCGTTTCAGCTTGAAAAACCGTACCCTGTCATTGGCTTTGATGGCCGTCATGGGGCTGGGCACGGCTCAAATGGCTCAGGCGCAGTCCAAGCCCGCTGCAGCCAAGGCGGCACCCGCTGCTTCCTCCCAGTTTGTGGATGGCATTGCTGCCGTGGTCAATGACGAGGTGATTACCCTGCGTCAGGTTGATCTGGAAGCCGCGCAGGTGCTGGAACAGTTAAAGCAGCAGAAAATTCCTGCTCCTGATCATGACATCTTGCGCAAACAAGTTTTGCAACGGCTGATCAATGAGCGCCTGGAGCAGCAGGAAGCTCGCGCCATGGGGATTTCAGTCGGTCCACAGCAAGTGGATGAAGGTGTGCGCATGATTGCTTCGCGCAACAATATGACCGAAGCCCAGTTGCGTGCCGAGATTGAAAAGAATGGCATTAGCTGGGAGCAGTACCGTGCCAATCTGAAGCAGGAAATCCTGCTGGATCAGTTGCGCATGCGTGCGGTCGACAGCAGCATCAATATTACGGACGCCGACATTGATATTTACCTGCGCTCTCAAGGTGGCGCAGGTTTGGGCAATTTGGGGCAATCGGCGGCACAGGCGCAAAATGCACCTGTCAGTCTGGCGCAGATCCTGGTGCGAGTGCCTGAAGGCGCGAACTCCAGCGAAGAAGCGCGTTTGCGGACCAAAGCAGAAGGCCTGCTGGCCCAGGTTCGTTCCGGCGCAGACTTTGCCGGTTTGGCTGCCTCCAACTCGGATGGTCAAGAGGCCCTGAGCGGTGGTGCGTTGGGAACTCGTTCCTTGTCCGACTGGCCTGACTTATTTGCACAAGCTGTCCATAACCTGGCCCCCGGCCAGGTTTCCGACCTGATTCGCAGTGGTCAAGGTTTCCATATTCTGAAGGTGCTGGAGCGTGGCGGTGCTGCGCCAAGCAATACTTCGCCTGTCGCCAGTGCGGCATCGGCGCAGTCCGGTCCCATGATGGTGACCCAGACTCATGCTCGCCATATTCTGGTCAAGCTGTCCAAGGTTATGACTTCCGAGCAGGCTCGTCAGCGTATTGAGCAACTGCAAGTGCGTTTGCGCAATGGCGAGTCCTTCCAGGATCTGGCCAAGCGGTACTCGGAAGACAGCAGCGCACCACAAGGTGGTGATTTGGGTTGGCTCTCGCCTGGCGAGACTGTGCCTCCGTTTGAGCAAGCCATGGACAAGCTGCAACCCGGCAACGATACCGCCGTGGTGGAGTCCCAGTTTGGCTGGCACCTGATCCAGGTGATCGAGCGCCGTACCCGCAATATGGAAGGTGAGTACAAGCGCATGCAGGCCCGTCAGGCTCTGTTCCAGCAGCGTGCCGAGCCTGCCTTTGAAGATTGGCTGAACAGCCTGCGCGGCCGCGCTTACATTGATAACCGTTTGGACCCCGAGTCCAGCACCCGCCGTCGCTAAGGATAAGTATGGCCCAGCATCAGGCGCGCAAGCGCTTTGGACAGAACTTTCTGGAAGATGAGGCCATCATCGACCAGATTATCCGTGCGATTGGCCCTCGGCCTGTCGATAATATGGTGGAAATTGGTCCGGGCCTCTCGGCCCTGACCCGACCACTGACGCAGGCGCTGGAGCGTTTGCGTGTGGTCGAGATTGACCGTGATCTGGCAGCCCGTCTGCGTAATCACTATTCGCCCAGCAAACTGGAAATTATTGAGGCCGATGCCTTGAGCGTGGACTTCGGTGCTTTAGGCCCGAATCTGCGTATTGTGGGTAATCTGCCGTACAACATCTCCAGCCCCTTGCTCTTTCATTTGCTGGACTATGCCGATGCCGTGGTGGATCAGCACTTCATGTTGCAACGCGAAGTGATTGATCGCATGGTCGCCAAACCCGGCTCTTCAGACTACAGCCGCCTGTCGGTGATGTTGCAGTCGCGCTATCGCATGGTGAAGTTGTTTGAAGTGCCGCCCGAGGCATTCAACCCACCACCGCGTGTTGTGTCGGCAGTCGTGCGTATGGTGCCCCTGGCGGCAGATCGTCCCCAGGCGCGTGACGCGCGTGTGTTCAGCCAGGTTGTGGCGCGGGCCTTCTCGCAAAAACGCAAGATGTTGCGCGGTGGTCTGGGTGATTGGACGGCTCATATCGACTGGGAGGCGCTGGAAATTGCACCTACCAGCCGACCGGCTGATTTGTCCCTGGAACAGTACATTGCCCTGGCCGATCACCTGATGGATAAGGGCGTTATCCAAGCCGCCTGATAGACAAAACTCCATAATGAACGACACCCCAAAACGGGATATAGATTCCGTTTTGGGGTGTTTTTTTATGAGGGACACCGTTGAGGCCATACGGAATGATCGGCCATTCCTGGCTGAGTCTGCAGTGGCAGAGTTTCCTGTCCTCATGCAGAGCCCTGGCTTCTAGCCAAAGAACCAATAACAAACTGCAATCGAGGCCAGCACGCCTGCCAGATCAGCAATCAAGGCGCAGGAAACCGCGTGGCGGGCACGTTGGATGCCGACCGCACCAAAGTAAACCGCCAGCACATAGAAAGTTGTCTCTGTGCTGCCCTGCACGGTCGCACCCAGCAGGGCCGGGAAGCTGTCCACGCCGTGATGCTGCATGGTTTCAATCAACAGGGCACGAGCGGCACCGGCTGAAAAGGGTTTGACCAGAGCGGTAGGCAAGGCATCAATAAAACGCGTATCCAGTCCAGTCAGGTTCACCAGCCAGCGGATCACGTCCAGCACGATATCCAGAGCGCCAGAGCTGCGTAGCACGCCCACAGCGCACAGCATGGCAACCAGATAGGGCAACAGATCCCTGGCAACACTAAAGCCTTCTTTCGCGCCTTCTACAAAGGCTTCATACAGAGGAATCTTGCGCCGCCAGCCCATCAGCAGGAAAAGCCAGATGATGGACAGCAAGGTCAGGTTGCCCATCAGAGAGGACAGCGACTGGATGGCTGCCGCACTGAGTGTTGCCAGCAAGGCCATGAAAGAGCCCAGGATCAGCGCAAAAACGCCAAACCACAGCATCAGAACGGGATCAAATAAACGCAGGCGCTGAACCAGGGCAACGCTGAGCAAGCCCGCCAGGGAAGAGGCGGTGGTGGCCAGCAAAATAGGCAGGAACACCATCGTAGGATCGGGCGCACCTTGCTGAGCCCGGTACATGAAGATGCTGATGGGTATCAGCGTCAGGGACGAGGCATTCAGCACCAGAAACAGGATCTGGGCGTTGGTGGCCGTGTCCGGATGCGGGTTCAGCGTTTGCAGCGATTTCATGGCCCGCAAGCCGATGGGCGTGGCGGCATTGTCCAGACCCAAGCCATTGGCCGCGAAGTTCAGCGTGATCAGCCCCAGAGCGGGGTGACCGGCAGGCACGCCGGGCATCAGGCGGCTGAACAAGGGGCCTAGCCAGCGGGCCAGGGTGTCGATCAGCCCGGCCTTCTCGGCAATTTTCAAGAAACCCAACCACAGGGTGAGCGTGCCAAAAAGCAGCAGCATCAGTTGCACGGACAGGGCGGCCATATCGAACAGGCTGCGCACCATCTGCGCAAAAATTTCGCTATTTCCCCCGACCAGCCACTGGTAAAACCCGCTGACGGCGGCAATCAGGAAGAAAAACAGCCAAAGAGTATTGAGCATAGTGTTGGCAGTAAACAGGGCAGGGAAAAGCCAAGCTAGATTGTCGCAGAATACAGGCGGGTTTTAACGGCTACGGTATGTAAGGGTGGCGGCACAAATAGTCGCAAAACACGATTTGGGCCTATTTTTGCTGGGTTGGAAAATAAGGGGCCAAAAAAAACCGGCCAATTAAGGCCGGTTCTGTTTGCTTTAATCCACGCGCCCTTTGGCCTGGATCAGTTCAATCTTGTAGCCGTCCGGGTCTTCCACAAAGGCGATCACGGTGGTGCCGTGCTTCATCGGGCCTGCTTCGCGTACGACTTTGCCGCCACGAGCCTTGATGTCCTCACAGGCTTTGTAGGCATCAGGCACTTCCAGTGCAATGTGGCCATAGCCGTCGCCCAGATCGTAGGAGGGGGTGTCCCAGTTGTGGGTCAGCTCCAATACGGCGGCTTCGGACTCGTCCTGATAGCCAACAAAAGCCAGGGTGAAGCGGCCGTCCGGGTAGTCGGACTGGCGCAGCAATTTCATGCCCAGCACTTCGGTGTAAAAGGCCAGAGAACGGTCCAGATTGCCGACACGCAGCATGGTGTGCAGGATACGCATAAGGTAGAGCTCCTAGAGTTCAACCTGCCTTAAAGCAGGGGCAGGGTGCCTGGATCATATTGTCGTAACTGATTGCGCGCATTGACAAAATCAGGGTAGAGCGTTTCGACCAAGGCCCAGAAACGTGGGCCGTGATTCATCTCTTGCAGATGCGCGACCTCGTGAGCGACGACGTAATCAATGATGGATGGGTGAAAGTGTATCAGGCGCCAGTTCAGCATAATCGTGCCGTCACTGTTGCAGGAGCCCCAGCGTTTGGCGGGGGCCGCCAGCCGCAATTTGCTGGCACTCAAGCCCGACAGGTTCAAATAATGTTGCAGCCGTTGCTCAAACCATTGTTTGGCCTGTTTTTGCAGCCAGGCCTGGGTCAGTTCCTGGACACGCTGGGGTTCGGCGCCCACGGGTAGGGGTAGCGACAGGCATTGACCTCGTTGAACCTGACCGGCTTGTCCGTCGAAATGTACCTGTTGAATCTGCGGGTTCAGGCTAAGGCGGATGGGCACCCCCATAAAGGGCAGGGTATCGCCATCAACCCATTGCAGGCTTTGCAAGGCCAGTTGTTCGCGACGTTGCTGGTATTCGCGCAGCTTGCGCAGGATCCAGGCGCTTTTGCTGTGCAGCACTTGTTCTGCCTGACTGATCTTGACCCAGGAGGGCAGGGCAACGGTCAGGCCACTGTCGTTAATGGTCAACCCCAGAGTCCGGCGGCGGGAGCGTTTGAGCTGATAGCCAATGGTGTGGCCATCCAGCTGCACCTGCTGCCATTGCACGCCTTCCGGCAAGCTTTCGGGCCGGACAGTCAGGGCACTTTGGGGGGGCAGAGCAGAACCGGCGGGCGGCTTTTCTTGCCGCTGCGCCGGGTGGGGAAAGGCCGTGTCAGGAAACAGAGCCAGTTGGGGGGGGACCGTCATAGCGTTCCGGATTCAAGACGCGCATTTCGGTTTCAATCCATGTCTGTACGCGTTGGTTTACTTCTTCAGGGGTCAGCCCGGCAGGATCAATGGGAGGACCAAAGGAGATAGTAACCAAGCCCGGCGTCTTGATAAAGGCATTGCGACGCCAGCATTCGCCCGCATTATGCGCCACGGGAATAATGGGCGTGCCAGTACGGCTGGCCAGCAAGGCGCCACCCATCTTGTAGCGGCCGGTAGAGCCTGGGGCGGTACGGGTGCCTTCGGGAAACAACAAGGGCCAGCGGCCTTCGTCAATGCGCTGCTGCCCGATCTTGATCACCTGTTCAAAGGCATCCCGGCCCTTGGCACGATCAATAGGGATCATGCGCAGCAAGGCCAGCCCCCAGCCAAAGAAGGGGACTTTGTGCAGTTCACGCTTGTACACAAAGCACACCTGACGCGGCATGTAAGAAGGAAAGAACAGCGTTTCCCAGGCCGACTGGTGCTTGGACAGGATGATGGCCTTGCCATCGGGCAGGTTTTCCCAGCCCTTGGTCTGCCAGCGTATGCCCAGGATCGTGCGCGCACCCCAGACAGCCAGACGTGGCCAGCCAGTGGTAAAGCGATAGCGTATATCCAGGGGCAGTGGCGCAATAATCAGGCAGGCAAAGGCGTAGGGGATAACGGTAATCAACAAAAAGAGTTGATAGAGTGAAGCGCGGATAATGCCCATATCAGTTTCCGTGGAGCCATTTGTCGACAACAGCGGCCAGATCGGCCTCGACGCGCGTGCCTTCGGGCAAGCCGCCTTTCTCTAGGGTACGCATGCCTTTGCCGGTCTGGACCAGCCAGGGGGCACAACCGGCTTGGCTGGCCGCTTGCAGATCGCGCAAGGAATCGCCCACCGAGGGTACGGCTTGCAGGTTCACTTCATAGCGATGTGCAATGTCGCGAAACATGCCGGGGGCCGGTTTGCGACAGGTGCAGCCATCATCCGGGCCGTGCGGGCAAATAAAGATGGCGTCGATAAAGCCACCCAGCAAGGCCAGTTCACGGCGCATCTTGGCATGGATGGCATTGAGCGTGGTCATGGAAAACAAACCACGCGCCAGACCGGACTGGTTGGTGGCAATGACCACCTTCCAGCCGTTTTCGGTCAGGCGAGCCAAGGCCTCCAGACTGCCTGGGATAGCCTCCCACTCTTGTGGGCTTTTGATAAAGGCATCGCTGTCATGGTTGATGACACCGTCCCGATCAATGATGGCAAGTTTCACTAGTTAGCCAGCCTGGAAAGATCCGCAACCTGGTTCATCAGTGCATGCAGCTTGGCCAGCAAGGCCAGGCGATTGGCACGGATGGCAGGGTCTTCGGCCATGACCATGACGTCCTGGAAGAAGTTGTCCACGGCACCACGGGCCTGGGCCAGCGTGGCCAGGGAAGCATCAAATTCACCGGCTTCAAACTGGGCCTGGGCAACGGGCTGCAATTCCTGAATCTTGGTAGCCAGCTCACGCTCGGCGGGCTCGACCAGCAGTTGGTCGTCCAGTGTTGCCAGTTCGCCTTCGGCTTTCTTGAGCAGATTGCTGACGCGCTTGTTGGCGGCAGCCAGGCTCTCGGCTTCAGGGCGTTGGGCAAAAGAGGCGCAAGCCTGAATGCGGGCGTGAACCTGTTCCAGCGGTGGACGCAGGGCCAGCACGGCATCGACCACGCTGCGCTCGTAATCGTTGCTGAGCTGATTGCGGTAACGCTCGTAGATGAAGGTCTGAACCGCATCGACCGTGTCATCGGCCAGAACCCCGTCCTTGAAGAAGGAAGCGGTGGTGTTCAGCAGCGTATCCAGATTCAGGCTATTGGCCTTCAATTGGGAACCGGCTTGCAGTTGTTCGTAGGCGCTGATCAGGCCCAGAGCCGCACGGCGCAGGGCGTAGGGGTCGCGTTCGCCAGTTGGAGCCAGACCAATGCCCCAGATACCGACCAGAACTTCGGCGCGCTCGGCCAGGAACAGAATGGCTTGGGTCAGGCTGGCTTCTGTGACAGGCTGGTCCAGACGGTGACGGTATTGCTCGCGAATAGCCAGCACGATGTCCTCGGGCTCGCCATCGCCTTGGGCGTAGTAAGCGCCCATCACGCCTTGCAGCTCGGGGAACTCGCCCACCATATTGGAGTTCAAGTCCGCCTTGGCCAGCAAAGCGGCACGACGGGCATGCTCTTCATTCGCGCCCAGTTGCTTGGCAATGTAGCCAGCCACGGACTGCAGGCGCTCGATGCGGTCCAGCTGCGAACCCAGCTTGTTGTGGTACACGCTGCCGGCCAGCGTAGGAACACGCTCGGCCAGAGTTTGCTTGCGATCGGTTTCAAAGAAGAACTGAGCGTCCGCCAGACGGGGGCGCACCACACGCTCGTTACCTTCGATGATGTTGCTGGGATCGTCCACCTTCATATTGCTGACGATCAGGAAGCGATTGGTCAGCTTTTGTGTGGCGGGGTCAAACAGCGGGAAATACTTTTGATTCAGACGCATGGTCAGAATCAGACATTCGGATGGCACTTGCAGGAACTGCTCGTCAAACTGGCCCACGTACACGGTGGGGTATTCGACCAGAGCGGTGACTTCGTTCAGCAGGGCTTCCACTTCGGGATCGTTGCCCAAGGTGGAGTTCAGGCGTTTGGCTTCAGCTTCCAGGTCGGTGCGAATCTGCTCGCGACGAACTTCGAAGGAAGGAACCACCCAGCCTTGCTCCTGGACTTGTGCGGCCCAGCTGTCGGCATCACGGATGTCGAAGGGGGCATCGCACATGAAGCGGTGACCGTGTGTCTGGCGACCGGCTTGCAGGCCCAGGGCGCTGACGGGAACGATGTCCGACCCCCACAGGGCGACCAGGCCGTGAGCAGGGCGTACAAAGCGCACGCTGCTGACACCATCGGCCAACTGATAGCGCATCACTTTAGGGATGGGCAGGTGGGTAATGGACCATTCCATGGCCTCTTGCAGACCGTCTTTCAGGGCGGCGCCAGTGGCAATGCCGCTGGCGTACAGGTAATCCTGCTTGCCATCGGATTCGCGCAGCAGGTCGCTGGCCTTCAGATGCTCCAGGCCTTTGGCAGCCAGGCGCTTGGCTAGTGCCGGGGCGATCTCACCATTGGCATCCAGGCCAATATGGGCGGGCATCAGCTTTTCGGTATAAGGCTGGTCTTCGGCTTGCTGGTACGCAGCGCTGAACCAGGCCGCCAGACGGCGAGGCGTAGCATAGGCGCGCACTTCACAGTTCGGGGCCAGCAGGGCTTGCTCGCCCAATACTTTTTGCAGACCTTCGCTAAAGGCTTGCCCCAGCTGTTGCAGCGCTTTGGGGGGCAGTTCTTCGGTGAACAGTTCAATCAGCAAAGGCTGTGTCGTGGAGGCATTCATTACTTGGCCTCCGAGGATGTGTTGCTCAGCATGGGGAAACCTAGGCGTTCGCGGGAGTCGTAGTAAGCCTGTGCGACAGCGCGGGACAGATTGCGGATACGGCCAATATAGGCAGCGCGCTCGGTCACACTGATGGCGCCGCGGGCATCCAGCATATTGAAGGTGTGGGCAGCTTTCAGCGTTTGCTCGTAAGCGGGCAGGGCCAGCGGCACGTCAATGATGCGCTTGGCTTCGGCTTCGTAGTCGTTGAAATGCGCAAACAGTACATCGGTGCTGGCGTGCTCGAAGTTGTAGGTGGATTGCTCCACTTCGTTCTGGTGGAACACGTCGCGGTAATAAATACGCTGGCCGTTGTGACCTTCGGTCCAGACCAGATCGTAGACGCTTTCCACACCTTGCAAGTACATGGCCAGACGCTCCAGACCGTAGGTGATCTCGCCCGTGGTTGGCGTGCAGTCCAGACCGCCTACTTGCTGGAAGTAGGTGAACTGGGTGACTTCCATACCATTGAGCCAGACTTCCCAGCCCAGACCCCAGGCGCCCAGTGTCGGGTTTTCCCAGTCGTCTTCAACAAAACGGATGTCGTGCGCTTTGGGGTTGATGCCCAAGGCTTCCAGCGAGCCGATATACAAGTCCAGAATGTTTTCAGGTGCGGGCTTGAGCACGACCTGAAACTGGTAGTAGTGTTGCAGGCGGTTGGGGTTGTCCCCGTAACGCCCGTCTTTGGGGCGGCGCGAAGGCTGCACATAGGCAGCGCGCCACGGTTCAGGGCCGATGGCCCGCAAAAAGGTTGCCGTATGAGAGGTTCCGGCACCGACTTCCATATCGTAGGGCTGAAGCAGAGCGCATCCGTGCTTGTCCCAGTATTGCTGGAGCGTAAGTATGATTTGCTGAAAGGTGAGCATGAGCAATGGCCAGTAAAGCGAGAATCTGCAAAATTTTTCTATTTTAGCGTGAACTGCGCCCTTGCAGCAGAAAAGCGCCCGCAATGGGCTATTTTAGCCGTCCGGGCCATGGGCAAGGCCGCTGTGTACCGGGCGGTCAAGTTGTTTTTAGACGTATCATATGCGTTTGTCCAAATACTGCTTATTTGCTGACCTGATCTTGAAACAGAATCTCGGGCAGCAGTCTAAAGGAGGCTAGGTCCATGAGTGAACTTGTCACGCTTGAACGTATCGGCAAGGTATTGTTGATTACCTTGAACCGTCCCGAGGCACGTAATGCCATCAACCTGGAAACCGCGCAGGCACTGGCCCAGGCCCTGGATGAGTTCGATGCGGATCCCGGCATTGCCGTGGGCGTGCTGACGGGGGCAAACAATACGTTTTGCGCCGGTATGGACTTGAAAGCCTTTGCCAAGACAGGTCAGCGTCCCTATGTGGGCGACCGTGGCTTTGCCGGTATTTGCGAGCGCCCGCCTGCCAAGCCCCTGATCGCTGCTGTAGAAGGCTACTGCCTGGCCGGTGGTTTTGAAATTGCCCTGTCCTGCGACCTGATTGTTGCGGCCGACAGCGCCAACTTTGGCCTGCCTGAAGTGAAACGCGGCATTGTCCCCGGATCGGGCGGCATGGTGCGCTTGCCTAGCCGTATTCCTTACCACATGGCCATGGAAATGGTGCTGACCGGGGGTATGTACCCCGCTGCCCGCATGGCCGAGCTGGGTCTGGTCAGCCGTCTGGCCGAACCCGGAAAAGCCACCGAGCAGGCGCTGGCACTGGCCGAGCAGATCGCCGCCAACGGTCCTTTGGCCGTGCAAACCGCCAAGAGCATTATTTCCCAGTCGCGCGACTGGCGTCAGTCGGATCTGTTCGATCTGCAGCGCCCCCGTATCGCCGGCATTTTTACCTCTGCAGACGCCAAGGAAGGCGCGACGGCTTTTGCCGAGAAGCGCGAACCTGTCTGGCAGGGCAAATAGTTTCCCCTTGTTCATCCCGTTTTTTATATAGACGCCACCATGACCACGATCAAAGAAGACGATCTGATTCAGTCCATCGCTGATGCGGTGCAGTTCATCAGTTACTACCATCCCACCGACTATCTGGAACATCTGGCCCGCGCTTATGAGCGCGAACAGAACCCGGCGGCCAAAGATGCCATCGCCCAGATCCTGACCAACTCGCGCATGTGTGCCGAGGGCCATCGCCCCATCTGTCAGGACACCGGGGTGGTGAACGTATTCCTGAAAGTGGGCATGGGTGTGCGCTTTGATACCAAGCGCTCCTTGCAGGAGCTCTGTGACGAGGGGGTGCGTCGCGGTTATCTGAATCCGGATAATCCACTGCGTGCCTCCATCCTGAACGACCCCTTGTTCACCCGTAAAAACACGCGCGATAACACACCCTGTATTGTGAATGTGGAACTGGTCGCTGGGGATCAGGTTCACATTCAAGTGGCCGCCAAGGGCGGTGGTTCGGAAAACAAGAGCAAGTTCGTGATGCTCAACCCCAGCGATTCTCTGGTGGACTGGGTGCTCAAGACGGTTCCTACGATGGGCGCTGGCTGGTGTCCTCCGGGCATGCTGGGTATTGGCGTGGGCGGTACGGCTGAAAAAGCCATGCTGATGGCCAAGGAAGCCCTGATGGAAGATATCGATATGTACGAGCTGCTGCAACGCGGCCCGCAAAGCAAGCTGGAAGAGCTGCGTATCGAACTGTATGAGAAGGTCAATGCTCTGGGTATTGGCGCGCAAGGTCTGGGCGGTTTGACCACCGTGCTGGACGTGAAGATCAATACCTTCCCGACTCATGCCGCTTCCAAGCCTGTGGCCATGATTCCCAACTGTGCGGCAACCCGTCACGTACATTTCTCGCTGGACGGCAACGGCCCCGCCGAGCTGGCACCTCCGCCGCTGTCGGCCTGGCCTGACATTCACTGGGCGCCGGACTACAACAAGTCCCGCCAGGTGAACCTGGACGAGCTGACTCCTGAAGAAGTGGCTTCCTGGACGCCAGGTCAGACCTTGCTGCTGTCGGGCAAGATGTTGACTGGCCGTGACGCCGCCCACAAGCGTATTCAGGACATGCTGGAAAAAGGCGAATCCTTGCCTGTGGACTTCACCAACCGCGTGATTTACTACGTGGGCCCGGTTGATCCTGTGCGCGACGAGGCCGTTGGTCCAGCAGGCCCGACCACCGCCACTCGCATGGACAAGTTTACCGAGATGATGCTGGCCAAAACTGGCCTGATCTCCATGATCGGCAAGGCCGAGCGTGGCCCAACCGCGATTGAAGCGATTCGTGCTCACAAATCGGCTTACCTGATGGCTGTGGGCGGTTCCGCGTACCTGGTTTCCAAGGCCATTCGCAATGCGAAAGTGGTGGCTTTTGAGGACCTGGGTATGGAAGCCATTTACGAGTTCGAAGTTCAGGACATGCCCGTGACCGTGGCTGTGGACTCGCAAGGCGTGTCCGTTCACAACACTGGCCCTGCCGAGTGGCGCAAGCGTATCGCAGAGATCTCTTTGGTCGCTGTGTAAGACGTGAAACGGGAAGCTTGGGCTTCCCGGCGCTATAGATAGAAAACCCGCCTGAGTGTTTCTGGTCTGCTTGTAATAGCAGCGTCAGCACAACATTCAATGCGGGTTTTTTTATGTCTGTCGTTTGTATGAGCTTTGCTTGGCTGCCTGAATGTTCTGGTTTTAGGAGAGGCTCATTACCGCCACAGATGCCAGGACCGTATATTTCTGGCGGCTCAAGAGGTCGCGTAAACAAGAATTCGATCTGTTGATCTGCCTGCCGCTAGAAGCAGATGATCTCAGGCCCGCTCTTTGCCTGGGCACTGGCTTTTTCAGCATTGCCCGTTCAGGACTTGATCAGCAAGCCGCGCAGTAATAAATCCAGTGCAGCCAGCCCTTTTACCAAGCGGGCATCCCCATCCTCTCCCTGCGCAATCCAGAAGGCGGCTTCGGCCAGACTGCCGTAAATCAGGGAAGCCAGGGCGTGGGGATCTGCCTGTTCAATCCGACCTTGATCCATCAGTGCCTGAATCAAGCCTTCCATTGAACCCACGCAATACTGATGCGATTCGGGTGATGCGCCCCCCAGTACGGCCTTGGCATCACACAAGACAATGCGCTGCATTTCCGGTTCCAGCGCCATTTCCAGATAGGCATGGCAGCGGCGTACAAACCCGTCCCATGCGTCCTCGGAATTGTTTGAAATAGCCTGCAGGCGCTCGTCCATTTCCGCATCGATCTGGTCGACCACCGCCGCCAGCAAACCCTTTTTGTCACCGAAATGATGGTAGAGCGCACCACGTGTCAGGCCCGCTTGCGCTGTCAACTCGTCCATGGATGTGTCGGCATAGCCACGTTCCGCAAAGAACGTGCGAGCGGTGGCCAGCAGCGTGGCGCGGGTTTCTTCCATCTCGGCGCGGGTACGGCGTGCCATAGTTTCTCCTTACATACGAGTTGAATGTATATTTACATGCACGGCGTATGTATATATCATTTTAAACATACGCCCTGTATGTATTGTCGACGCATCACCGTGTCGTGGCAAGCGGGCGCTCACGGAGAATGTAATGGCTCAGCCTTATCGAGAACTTTTTGCCGCGCCTGGCACACGGGGATTCGCCCTGGCCGGGCTGCTGGCCCGGATTCCGCTGCCCATGATAGGGATAGGAATCATCACCATGCTGTCGCAACTGCGGGGCAGCTATGCCTTGGCGGGGGCGGTGTCCGCCTCCTTTGTATTGAGCTATGCGCTGCTATCGCCACAAGTGTCCCGTTGGGTGGACCGGCGTGGGCAAAGCCGTGTTCTGCCGCTAGCAACAGCCATTAGTGTTCTGGGCTTGTTGCTCTTGTTGGGGGCGACATGGTGGCAGGCGCCTGACTGGACCTTGTTTGCAGGCGCGGTGCTGGCCGGTTTCATGCCTAGCATGTCGGCCATGGTGCGTGCTCGCTGGACGGCGATTTATCGTGGGCAGGATCGCTTGCAAACAGCGTATTCGCTGGAAACCGTGCTGGATGAAGTCACCTTTATTGCCGGGCCGCCTTTGTCGGTGGGTTTGGCGGTCCTGGTGTTTCCACAAGCCGGTGTACTGGCTGCCGCGCTACTGCTGATTGCCGGTGTGTCGGCTCTGTTGTTGCAAAAGGGGACTGAGCCGCCGATCCAAGCGCAGGAGCAGGGCAGCCGCCCTTCGGTCCTGCGTCTGAATAGTGTGCGTTTGCTGGCATTGCTGATGGTCGCCATGGGTGTGATTGTGGGCACCGTGGATATTGTCAGCGTGGCCTTTGCCCAGCAAATGAGGCAGCCGGGGGCGGCCAGCCTGGTGCTGTCGGCTTACGCCCTGGGTTCTTGCGCAGCAGGTCTGGTGTTTGGTGGTTTGAAGCTGAACATCCCTTTGCATCGCCTGCTGCTGTTGGGCGGTTTGGCTACCGCCGCTACGACCTTGCCTTTATTGCTGGTGGCCAGCGTGGCACAGCTGGCAGGGGCGGTTTTGCTGGCTGGTCTGTTTTTCGCCCCCACCATGATTGTGGCCATGTCGCTGGTCGAGCGTGTGGTGCCGGAGCAGCAATTAACCGAGGGCATGACCTGGCTGCTGGCTGGTCTGAATATTGGTGTGGCTATGGGGGCTGCCGCTTCGGGGCGGATGGTGGATCAGGGCGGAGCCAGTTCCGGCTTTATGGTTGCGCTCTATGCCGCTGCCCTGATCGTCTTGCTTGCCTTGTGCAGCTATCAAAGTTTGCGCGCACCCGTAGTAGCCCGCTCCTGCGCTGTCTAGACTTCTTTCTTTGAGCATGTAGCGATGAATACCTCTTCTCTATCCATGACCGGGCAGCCCAGCAAGCGGCAGTCCTGGCTGGCCGTTATCGCCGTTGGCCTAGCCACTTTTTCTGTGGTCACGACGGAAATGCTGCCCGTAGGTTTACTGACTCCTATTGCAGACAGTTTGCAGACTTCCACGGGGACGGCTGCTTTGCTGATTTCCTTGCCTGCCTTGTTGGCAGCCCTGTTTGCGCCTCTGGTGGTGCTGGCCTCTGGTGGCGTGGACAGACGCCGCATTCTGTGCGGTTTGCTGGCCTTGCTGGTGATGGCCAATATAGCGTCCGCCCTGGCTCCCAGCATCGGCTGGATGCTGGCCGCCCGTGTTCTGGTTGGTTTTTGTATGGGAGGCATCTGGGCCATTGCAGGTGGCTTGGCATCCCGTCTGGTTCCGGCTCAGTCTGTAGGTTTGGCAACCTCGATCATCTTCGGTGGGGTTGCCGCCGCTTCTGTGTTGGGCGTGCCATTGGGCGCATTGATGGGTGAACTGGCTGGATGGCGCTGGGCGTTTGGCGGCATGGCGCTGCTGAGCGCTTTGGTATTGATCTTCCATCTGGCCGTGATTCCGCCCCTGTCCGTGTCGCGCTCGACCACATGGCGTCAGTTCGCCGAGCAGTTTGGCAATCGGCAGTTATGGTTTGGTTTGCTCTTGACCCTGATTCTGGTCGCGGGGCATTTCAGCGCATTTACCTTTGTGCGTCCTCTTTTGCTGTCTGTTTCCGGTATAGGTGCTCAATGGATAGGAGCCTTGTTGTTTGCTTACGGAGTGGCCGGGATTGTGGGCAATTTCCTGATCGGGATGTCGGTGGCCAAACGCACTGAAGCCAGCTTGATGGCGATAGCGTTGGGTCTAAGCATCACTGCTTTGCTTTTCTTGACAGTGGGTAGATCACCGCTGAGTGGAGGTGCGATTTTGCTGCTTTGGGGCCTGGCGTATGGCGGGGTGTCGGTAGGGCTGATGAGCTGGATGATGAAGGCCGCTGCCAATGCTGTTGAGGTGGCTACGTCGTTGTACGTGGCTGTGTTCAATATCGGCATAGCGCTTGGCTCCTGGCTGGGCGGGCAGACTGTGGATGCCTACGGTTTAAGCGCGAATCTGGGGTTGGCTGGAGCCGGATCGTTTGTTGTGTTTTTGCTGCTTTTCGGAACAATTTTGCATCAAAAAAAATGAGCAGAAAAAACGGGCCCGGACTGATTTTTCCGGGTTTGCCAGGGCGCAAGCGCGGGTTATTGCTTATTGGAGTCTTGGAGGAGCGCTGCGACGATGTCTGTCAGAACTCCTTGAAATATTCTGTACATCGTTATGTTGTACGGTATAGGGATGCTTTCTGGCTGACCTCCCTTATGGGCACACAACGTCGGTATGGGTGGTCTTAATTAAGGGCCTTGTATGACGCAACTTCAGCGCTCCATCACTATTCCGCAGCTCAACCCCACAATCTGGAACACTCTTGAGCTCGTGCGCTTACGCCAAACCCCCTGGCACAAGAAACAAGCAGTTTTTGAACAATTACAGTCGCTGGGATTAGTCCAAGCCATCCCGCAAACGACGCAGACTCCTTCCCCTTTCCCCGCTCCCCTGATAGCCATGTTGACCGAAGAAGGGCGGCAATTGCTGGAAGCTCGATCCAATCATCAAGAGGCCTTGATCAAGCTTTTGGACGCGTGATCCTTTAGCTTGAACTGGTTTGCCTGGCTTGTCCTTTGCCGGACAGGCCAGGCCGCTTGCCCTCTTTGAACGTTTTCTGGATAAGTGACGCCTTGAGCGAAAACTGTATAATGCTGTTTTTATATACAGTATTTCGATCATGGAGCTATCGCGCAAACTCGAAATTCTGGCCGACGCGGCAAAGTACGATGCCTCTTGCGCCAGCAGTGCCGCGCCCAAACGGGATTCCCGTGGGCGTACGGGTCTTGGGGCCAGTACGGGGGCCGGCATCTGTCATAGCTTCACGCCTGACGGGCGCTGCGTTTCGCTGCTCAAAATACTGCTGACCAATTTTTGTCAGTATGACTGCCTGTATTGCGTGAACCGGCGCTCCAGCAACGTGCCACGCGCGCGTTTTCGGCCTGCTGAAGTGGTTGATCTGACGCTGGATTTTTATCGGCGTAACTATATAGACGGTCTGTTCCTGAGCTCGGGCATCATACGAAGTTCGGACTACACCATGGAGAGCCTGGTCGAGGTGGCGCGCTCCTTGCGCGAAGATCACCATTTTCGCGGCTATATCCACCTTAAAACCATTCCTGATGCAGATCCCCAGCTGATTACGTTGGCTGGTCTTTATGCAGACCGCCTCAGCGTCAACATCGAGCTTCCCACAGACGCTGGCCTGAGCCGTCTTGCGCCCGAGAAAAGTGGGCATACGATCAAGCGCGCCATGGGCGTCATTCGTCTGTCCCAGGAACAGGCTCAGGAGGAGAAGCGGCCTAAAGTGCCTGCCGGGCAAAGTACACAAATGATTGTCGGTGCGGATGCAGCGGATGACCGCAATATCCTGCAAACGGCGCAGACCTTGTACGGAGCCTACAAGCTCAAGCGGGTGTATTACTCGGCATTCAGCCCCATCCCGGACAGTTCGTCGGCGCTGCCAGCCCAGCCGCCGCCGCTCTTGCGGGAGCATCGTTTGTATCAGGCCGATTTCCTGCTGCGTAGCTACGGTTTCCGGGCCGAGGAGCTGTTTCAGGATAAGGGCGATTTACCCTTGGACATTGATCCCAAGCTGTCGTGGGCCTTGTCCAATCGAGCGGTTTTTCCGGTAGATCTGAATCGGGCGCCCGAGCGTCTGATTGCGCGTGTTCCGGGTATAGGCATACGCAATGCCAAGCGCCTGGTCGAGCTTCGTCAGATGCGGGCGATCCGATATCAGGACTTGATCCGTTTGCGGTGTTCCATCAAAACATTGCAGCCGTTTGTAGTGGTCCAGGATTACCGTCCCGGCCTTGCTGAGGCTGCGTCAGACAAGCTGCGACGCATGCTCTCGAGCAATCCGCAGCAACTGAGCTTGCTATGAATCCTCCTTGTGTGACGACCTTGCTTCTTTCTGGCAGCAGGAGCCAACAGTCATGATGACTCTAACGGTGAACGGCGGTTATCTGGCCTGGCGCGAGCAGGCATTACGCGCTTTGGCCGAGGGCTGGTCGCCGGAGGAGCTTTGTTGGGCAGAAGCAAGCCCGGATTCGGGGCGGCAAGGGCAGCAAATCGGGCTGGAGTATGAAGCAATCCATACGCCGCTTTCCCCGCCTGTTTCCTTGCAAGAGCCCCAGGCGCAGCAGCCCGTTTCCAGTGTGTCTGTGCGTATTTCCAAAGGGCTGGCTGCCTTGCTGCAGGATGCGGCCCTGTGTCGTGCGCCGGCGCGTTGGGCTTTACTTTACCGTGTCCTGTGGCGCTGGCATCAGGGTGATCGCAGTGTGGAGTCGGTAGCAGACGAAGATGGTGCCCGTTTGTACGAGATGGCCAAAGCGGTACGTAAGGAAAAACACGACATGATGGCTTATGTACGGTTCCGCCATTGTGGCAAGGGCATGCAGCCCGAGTACTGGGCCTGGTTTGAACCCGAGCATGATGTGCTGGAGTGGATTGCGGACTATTTCTCCAAACGCATGGGGGGCACGTCGTGGTGTATCGCGACGCCGCAAGGGCTTGCATTGTGGGATGGTCAGAATCTGCAGCTGCTGGATGCCCCCGACAATATAGAGGCGTTACGGGTGGGCCCGGCCGATGATCAGGTGGAGGCCTTGTGGCTGCGCTATTACCAAAGCATTTTCAATCCCGCGCGGCTGAATGAAACCGCTTTGCAGCAGAGCATGCCAGTGCGATTCTGGAAAGGCCTGCCCGAAGCCAGCTTGATTCCCGCCATGATTAGCGAGGCACGTAATGGCGCCCGGCGAGTGGGGCAGTTTAGTGCGGTAGCCCGGATGCCGGGCAAGTCAGTCGCGGTGGAGGCCCACAGCGCACAGCCTTACCGCAGTGAACCGTCTGTACTGGAAGCCTGTCGTCGCTGCGGCCTTTGGGAGCATGCTACGCAAGCCGTGCCGGGAGAAGGCCCGGCAACAGCGCGCATGATGTTGCTGGGCGAGCAACCCGGTGATTACGAGGATTTGGCAGGGCGTGTCTTTGTCGGTCCTGCAGGGCGGGTTCTGGATCAGGCTTTGCAGCGTGCCGGTATTGAACGCAATGCGCTGTATCTGAGCAATGCCGTCAAGCATTTCAAATGGAAAGGGCGAGGCAAGCAGCGTTTGCATGTCAGCCCCTCTCCAACCGAAGTGCAGGCATGTGGGCACTGGTTACAAGAAGAGCTGGCGCGTCTTGAACCTGCTGTCATCGTCACCTTGGGAGCGACGGCCTTGACTGCTTTGCTGGGAACCCAAGTGCCGCTTGCTCAGTATTTGGCCAAGCCGTTTCTTTTAGGGCAGACGTGGGTAATTGCAGCTTGGCATCCTTCGTATGCGCTGCGTGTGGACTCTGCGGCCCGCCGCGAGGAAATTGTCAGCAGTATTGCTCAGGTCTTGCAAATGGGATGGCGGCTGGCGGCAGGCCCCGCTATGGACGGGGGCCTGGCAGCGGGTATCAGCTCAGCCGCTTGATTTCCTGATCTTGCACGTTGATCAACAACTCGCTCATGTGGCCTTGGGCCAGTTCAAGTTCAGGAGCCAGATCAGCCAGCGGTACCAGCACAAAAGCACGTTCATGCATGCGGGGGTGGGGTACGATCAGCCGCTCTGTGTTGATCTGCTCTTGCCCGTAAAGCAGCAAGTCCAGATCCAGGGTACGGGGGGCATTACGGTACAGGCGCGTGCGGCCGTGCTCTTGCTCGATGTGTTGCAGACGGTCCAGCAAGGTCTCGGGAGCCAGGGTGCAGGAAAAGCGAACGACAGTATTGACGTAATCCGGACCGCTGGAATCGACAGGAGCCGTGCTGTAGAAATGGGCCAGCGTCAGATCCTGGATGCCAGCAGTAGCGGCCAGTTCAGCCGCTGCTGTTTCCAGGGTTTGTCGTGCTTCGCCCAGATTTGCGCCCATGGCGACGAAAACGGTGGTGCTGCCTGGAATCACGATTCGCTTCCACCCGTTGCGTTGCTGCGCTTGGCGTTGGAGCGACGGCGGCGGGTACGGCGCTGACCGCTGCGCGAGCCGGTAGCGGCGGTGCCAGTAGGTTTGCGCACGGCAATCATATTGCTGCGTTCTTCGTCACCGGCATCGGCCAGATCCATCCACCACTGCGCCTGCACGCTATCCACCTCTTTGGCTTCGGCGCGTAGTTGTAAAAAATCCACAGCGGCACGGAAACGAGGTTGTTCCGTCATGCGCCAGATAGCGCGATTGGCGATGCGCTCAAAACGGGGCTGCATGAACCAGATTTCGCGCATATCCGACTGGAAGCGCTTTTGAATCGGCATGATGCGGCTTTGTTTTTCCAGGATCAGGTCGGCGGCTTCCAGCAAGGCTTGCTGGGGATGCATGTCCTGGGCACTGCGTCGTTCCCATTCTTGCTTGACCAGCTTCCAGAGCAGGCAGGCATAGATAAAGCTGGGGCTGACCGATTTGCCAGCACGAACGCGGGTGTCGGTGCGGGCCAGGGCCATATCCAGGAATTCAGAGCCACCGGGCAGGCGTTGAACCGGTTCCACCATGGGCAAGAGCTTGCTGTGCAGACCCAGCGCCTGCAGGCGCTGGATGCAATCCATGGCATGGCCGCAGTTCAGCAGCTTGAGTGTTTCGTCAGCCAGACGGGACTCGGGGACGTTCTCGATCAGACGCGACAAGGAACGAATGGGCGCATCCGTTGCCGGTTCGATGGTGGCATCCAGCTTGGAGGCAAAGCGCACGGCACGCAGCATGCGCACCGGGTCTTCGCGATAGCGGGTTTCCGCATCACCAATAATGCGTACCTGACGGTCTTTCAGATCGGCTACCCCGTTGTGGTAGTCGATGACGGTTTCAGTCAGGGGATCGTAGTACAGCGCGTTCAGTGTGAAGTCGCGGCGTGCGGCATCGTCTTCGATGGTGCCGTACTCGTTGTCGCGCAGGATGCGGCCATGTTCGTCCGTTTGCTTGCCGCTATCATCGGCCCGGAAGGTCGAGGTTTCGATGATTTCCTGGCCAAACACCACGTGAACCAGGCGGAAGCGACGGCCAATGATGCGGGCACGACGGAACAGGGGGCGGATTTGCTCGGGTGTGGCGTTGGTTGCCACGTCAAAGTCCTTGGGCTCCAGGCCCACCAGCAAATCGCGCACTGCGCCGCCCACGACATAGGCTTGATAGCCTTCGTGGTTCAGGACCTCGCACACTTTGATGGCATGACGCGAGACCAGACGCCGGTCTATGCCATGTTCTTCTCGTGTGTAGCGGCGCGGCCCTTTGGGACGCGCGCTTTTGGCTGGTTTGAGCAGCCGGTCGACAAATGTTTTTATTGTTCGCTTGAGCATGCGTCTGATTTTACGATTTGCTGTCCATCATGTCAGCGAACAAATCGATGACGACCCAATTGCGTTCGGTGGCCACGGCACGCAGCTTGTCGCTGGGGTTGGTTGCCACGGGGTCGGTCACCACTTCCATCAGGGGCAGATCGTTGGGCGAATCGCTGTAAAACCAGCTGCGCTCGAAGTCGGCCAAAGTTTTGCCCATGGTTTGCAGCCACTGTTCTACACGGGTGATCTTGCCAGCCTGAAAGCTGGGCACGCCGCTGATCTTGCCGGTGTAGCGGCCGTCTTTCATCTCGGGGGTGGTGGCGATCAGGTGGTCTACGCCCAATGCCGCAGCAATGGGGCGTGTCACAAATTCGTTGGTAGCGGTCACGATTGCCACCAGATGGCCCTGGTCCTGATGCTGGGCCAACAGTTCGCGTGCAGCGGGGCTGATCGAGGGCAGGATCACGGCCTGCATGAATTCGTCCTGCCAGGCCAGTAACTCTTCCTGGCTGGCATTGGTGAGCAGGCCCAACATGAATTCGGCCGATTCCTCGGCCGTCAGCAATCCCTGGTTATAGCGTTCCATCAGGTCTTCATTCAGACGAATGGCTTCAGCGGGGTCACCGACGCGGCCGGTACGGGCCAGGAAGTCAGCCCACTGGTAATCGCTATCTAAAGGAAGCAGAGTGTGGTCCAGATCAAACAGGGCAATAAAAGAAGAAGCAGTCATGACTCAACTAGAAGATTGGGTCTGGCTGTTGGCCAGAAGTTCTTTGAGCAGGGGTAAAGTGATGGGGCGTTTCTTTACCAGTGAATAATTGTCCAGCGCATCGATCAGTGCGCTCAAGCGGTTCATATCGCGATCGTAGTGAGTCAGTATCCAGCTGAGCACTTCCGCTTGCAGCTGCAGACCGCGGGCAGCGGCTCGCTGTTGCATGGCTTCGGCCCGGTGGGCGTCCGACAGGTATTCCAGCCTGAATACCAGGTCCCAGCCCAGGCGTGTGCGCAAGTCCTCGCGCACGGACATGGTTTTGGGGGCCCGGTCGCCGGAGACCAGCAGCGTGAAGGCGTCTGGCCGGGTGGCCGACTCGCGCCAGCGATTGTACAGTGCAAATACGGCAGCCTGTCCGTGCTCGTCAAAACGTTCGATATCGTCGATGGCCAAGAGGCTGGGAGGGGCTTTGTCATCGGTAGCGATGTCAAAGATGGGCTGGGAGGGTGTATCTGAACTAAAATAGCGGCTGTCGTCTTGACTGGCCATCGCCCGCAGCAGATGTGTTCGACCTGCGCCGGGCGGTCCCCACAGGTAAACCGCGCGTCCTGGACTGCACTGACGCAGAGCCTGCAACGCAGCCTGATTCGCTCCGGCAACAAAGTTGTCCAAAGAGGCAGGCGGTGCTGGAGATATATCCAGAATCAGTTGCTCGGTCATGTGTCGTACAATTTCGTCCAACTCGCAATTTTCACATATCCCACGGCTTTTCCCATGAAAAACACTACTTCTGTTTCCTTGACCTACCGCGATGCAGGCGTGGATATCGACGCGGGCGATGCCCTGGTCGATCGTATTAAACCACTGGCTGCCAAAACCATGCGTGCAGGCGTCATGGCTGGAATCGGAGGCTTTGGCGCTTTGTTTGAAGTGCCTACCCACCTTAAAGAGCCCGTTCTGGTGTCTGGCACCGACGGTGTTGGTACCAAACTACGCCTGGCATTTGACTGGCAGCGCCACGACACTGTGGGTATAGACCTGGTAGCCATGAGTGTCAACGACATTCTAGTCCAGGGCGCAGAACCCTTGTACTTTCTGGATTACTTTGCCTGCGGCAAGCTGTCGGTCGACACGGCTGCTCAAGTAGTTGGCGGCATTGCCAAGGGTTGTGAACTGTCCGCTTGTGCCCTGATCGGTGGTGAAACGGCAGAGATGCCCGGCATGTACCCCGAAGGCGAGTACGACCTGGCCGGTTTTGCAGTGGGAGCGGTAGAAAAATCGCGCATTATCGATGGCAAGTCCATTGTTCCTGGTGACGTGGTTCTGGGTCTGGCTTCCAGCGGTGCCCACTCCAACGGTTACTCCCTGATTCGCAAGATTCTCAAGCACGCCAACGCCAAGCCTACCGACGAGCTTGATGGCCGTCCTTTGGCTGACGTGGTCATGGAACCCACCCGCATCTACGTGAAATCCGTGCTGGCTGCCTTGGCTGCCCACGGTGCGGACATCAAGGGCCTGGCTCACATCACCGGCGGCGGCTTGCTGGAAAACGTGCCCCGCATCCTGCAAAAGCACTTGACTGCCCGTCTGAAGCGCGATTCCTGGACCATGCCTGCCTTGTTCCAGTGGTTGCAAAGCAACGGTAACGTGGCCGACGAAGAAATGTACCGTGTGTTCAACTGCGGTATCGGCATGATCATCATTGTTCCTGCAGACAAGGCAGACGCCATTAGCGCCACCTTGTCCGAGCAAGGCGAAACCGTTTACCAATTGGGTGAAATCCTGGAGCGTCAGGAAGGTCAGGCACAGACTGAAGTGGTCTAAAAACCTCTGATCTTTCCGTCAGTAAAAAAGCCGGCTCATCAAGCTGGCTTTTTTTATTCCTGCATCCTGCTTTGAATTGCCCTGTATTACCGCATCGAATCTGATGTATTTGATTTTCAAATAAATATTATATGGATTTGATTATGTCGTTTTTCGAGCTAATCCGAATTTAGGTATTACTCGTACATTCCATAATGTTCCCCGATCAGCAAGGCTCCTACAGTAGCGGCAAGCACATAGAAATTTCAGCTGAAATGTTAGAAGCAATTTCTTAGGGGGAAGAAAATGGAGCACAGCGATTTATCTTTGAAAGACCCGCATCCTGCTTTGCACAACGAAGACTTGGCGCCTTTGCCACGACAAAAACGCTTGTGGGGCTGGTTCGAGATTTTCAACGTCTGGTCTAACGATATTCAAAGTCTGTTTGGCTACACCTTGGCCGCCACCTTGTTCATTTCTTATGGTTTGAATGGTTGGGCCGTATTTGCTGGTATCTTGCTGGCCGGTTTTATTGTGATGGGACTGGTGAACCTGAGCGGTAAACCCAGCGTGCTGTATGGCGTTCCCTATCCTGTGATTGCCCGTATCAGCATGGGGGTGAAGGGCGCCAAATTCCCGGCCTTGGTGCGTGGGATTGTGGCTATCTTCTGGTATGGCGTGCAGACCTACTTTGCCTCCACGGCCTTGGCGCTGTTGTTCAATGCCTTGCTGGATCATCCCGGCGGGGCCTTGTTCCTGGGGCTGGATTGGGTGGGCTGGGTGTCTTACGTGGTGGTTTGCATCCTGCAGCTGGGTATTTTCCTGATGGGCATGAAGTGGATTACGCGCTTCCTGAACTGGGCGGGCCCGTTGGTGTATCTGGTGATGTTCGCCTTGCTGGCCGTGATCTGGTACAAGGCTGGCGGTGGTTTGCTCGACAAAGTGGGCGAGATCTTTGCTGGTAAAGGCTCTTACGAAGGCGGACCCTTGATGGCCTTTGGCGCGGTAGTAGGAACCATGGTGGCGTACTTTGCTGCCGTTGTGATCAACTACGGCGACTTCTCGCGCTTTGTGAAAGACGAGCGCAGCATGCGTATCGGTAACTTCATGGGCTTGCCTGTCAGCCTGGCCGTGTTCTCCTTCCTGGCCTTGTTCATTACCGCCGGTACAGCTGTGTTGTTTGGCGAAACCTTGACCAACCCTACCGATATTGTGGATCGCGTCGATAGTTTGGCTTTGACCGTGATCGCGGCTTTGACCTTCTTTGCCGCAACCGTGGGTATCAACCTGGTGGCGAACTTTATTCCACCGGCCTTTGATTTGGCCAACCTCAAGCCCGAGCTGATCTCTGCCAAAATGGGCGGCATTCTGACAGCCGTAATTGCTTTCTTTATCGGTGCCTTGTGGCTGCCCTTGATCAGCGCTATCGGCATTACGGGTTTTGTGGATACCTTGGGCGCCTTGCTGGCTCCCTTGTACGGCATCATGATTGTGGACTTCTACTTGATCCGCAAACAGCGTGTCGTGGTGTCGGATCTGTTCAGCCTGGCAGAAAGCGGTACCTACTACTTCCAGAACGGCTGGAACAAGCGTGCAATGGCCGCTTTCTTCCTGGCGGCGGTGTTCTCGGTAGCGACCGTCTGGGTGCCTGCGCTGGCGAATATGGCGGGTTACGGCTGGCTGATTGGTGCCTTGTTGGGTGGCGCGTTCCAATACCTGGCCATGCGCACCAAAGTTTTGCCCAAGCTGAGCGGCGCTTCGGTATAAGAGGCGTTTCGGGTAAAAAAACGGTCTCTTTGAACGGCCCCTTGGCAGTCGGATACTATCCGGCCGTCAAGGGGCCGTTCCTACGAGCGAGCCTGGTGTATCAGGCTGGCCAGATCTGGCGTGCCGCTTGCACAATCTGCTCGGCGGCTTGCGGGCTCTGGCAGTTGAATTGCAGACGCTCGGGTTCGGAGCGTAGCCAGGTCAATTGACGTTTGGCTAGCTGGCGAGTCGCGGCAATCGCCTGTTCGATCGCCACGTCCAGACTGACTTCGCCGTCCAGATACGACCACAGTTGCCGATAGCCCACACAGCGAATGGAGGGCAGACCGGGATGCAAATCAGGGCGCTGGTACAGCTTCTCCACCTCCTGCAGCAGTCCTTGTTCGATCATGTCGTGATAGCGAGCCGCAATGCGCTTATGCAGCCAGGATCTATCTTCTGGCTCCAGGCTCATGGTGACGTATTGGTGGCTCTCTTCTTGCGGCTGGGCTTTGTCCTTGAGCCAGTCGCTCATGGTCTTGCCGCTGATATGGAAAATCTCCAGCGCACGTTGAATGCGCTGGCTGTCGCGGGGAGCCAGTCGGGCAGCCGTCACCGGGTCGATGCGGGTCAGTTCCTCGTGCATGCCGGGCCAGCCAATTTCCTGGGCACGCTCATCCAGTTGCTGGCGAATGGCAGGGTCTGCCTGCGGTAAATCGTTCAAGCCTTCGCGCAAGGCTTTGTAATACAGCATGGTGCCGCCACATAGCACAGGGTAATGCCCGCGCGCCCGGATTTCTTGAATAAGACGGGTTGCGTCGGTGGCGAACTCTGCGGCTGAGTAACTCTCTACCGGGTCGCGTATATCCAGCAAGTGGTGGGGGATAGCGGCTTGTTCTTCGGCGCTGGGTTTGGCGGTGCCAATGTCCATGTCACGGTAAATCGTGGCCGAGTCCATCACAATCACTTCAATCGGCCAGTGTTGCGCCAGGATATGCGTGCTTGCGCTTTTGCCACTGGCCGTCGGGCCAGCCAGGCACAGAATGGGTAAATCGTTCATTGTCCACGCATAAAAAGTTTGTCCAGCTCGCTGAGCTTCCATTGGAACCAGGTGGGGCGACCGTGATTACACAGGTCGGCCCGGTCAGTTTGTTCCATCTTGCGAAGCAGAGCGTTCATCTCGGGGATGCTCAGGCGACGATTGGCGCGTACGGCGCCGTGGCAGGCCATGGTGGAGAGCAGTTCGTTGCGTTGCTCATCCAGGTGGCGTGACGAGCCTACCTGAGCCAGATCGCGCAGTACGGCACGGGCCAGCGATTCGATGTCGCCTTGGGCCAGGAGGGCGGGGACGGCACGCACGGCCATGGTGGTGGGGCCTGCCGGGTTCATGCTCAGGCCCAGATCGGCCAGGGTTTCCTGATGCTCATCCAGCAAGGCGATATCACTTTCCGAGCAACTGAATACGACCGGCACCAGCAGATCCTGACGAGGCAGTTCGCGGCCATCCAGAGCCTGCTTCAATTGTTCGTAGACCACGCGTTCATGTGCGGCGTGCATGTCCACCAGAATCATGCCCTGACGGGTTTCGGACAGAATATAGATGCCGTGCAACTGGCCCAGGGCCATGCCCAAGGGAAATTCGTCCGTTGTGCTGTCTGCCTCGCTTTGATAGCTGGTGACAGGCGTGTTGCTGGGAGCAGGTTCAATCGGGCGATACATGCTTTTCCAGTCGACATTGCCGCCTCCAGATGGCTCGCGCAGGCTGAAACTGGATTGCCAACCTTGACGGGCCGGATGGCTATACGGCATGGCGGGTTCGCTGCTGGTGTAGGAGCTGCTGGGTGCGCCAGGCGTGGCCGAAGGGTAGGGTGTGCCCGTTATAGGAGGCTGGGTAGCGCCTTCAGGTAAAGGCATGGCGGCAACAGGCGTTTCGCCGGCCATGCTGCCTTGCGCCAAGGTTTGTCCGACAGACTGCAGCACAAAGCGGTAGACGGCACCGCTGTCACGGAAGCGAACCTCGTGCTTGGCGGGGTGTACGTTCACATCCAGCGTGGATGGGGCAATGTCCAGAAACAAGGCATAGGCAGGCTGGCGATCTCCATGCAGTACATCGGCATAGGCACTGCGTATGGCGTGCGAGACGGTGCGGTCGCGTACAAAACGGCCATTCACGAACAGGAACTGTTTATCTGCACTGGGGCGAGCATGGGCGGGGTGAATCACCAGACCGCGCAAGCTGATCAGCCCCTGTTCCTGGGCAACGGGTAGGCTTTGTTCAATAAACTCTTTGCCCAAAATATCCAGCAGACGCTGTTCCAGCGTGCCGCTGCGCCAGTGGCGTTGGGGCTTGTCATTGTGAAACAGTCGGAAAGCGATCTGCGGCTGTGCCAGGGCAATGCGCTCCAGCGCGGTCACGCAATGGCCGTACTCCGTGCCTTCTGTACGCAGGAACTTGCGACGGGCAGGGATTTCGTCAAATAGCTGACGTACATCCACATGCGTGCCAATTTGCCCGGAGGCGGGCTGGGGTTCGCCTTGACCCAGTGAGTACTCCCAGGCGTGCGGGTCGTCCTGAGTGCGCGAGTTGATCGTCAGGCGGGCTACCGAGGCAATTGAGGGCAGGGCTTCACCCCGAAAGCCCATGGAGGCCACGGACTCCAGTTCTTCCAGCGAGCGAATCTTGCTGGTGGCATGTTGCAGCAGCGCCAGGGGCAATTCTTCCTGGGTGATGCCGTGGCCATCGTCGCTGACAGAGATGCGGCGTATGCCGCCGCCGTCCAGACGAATCTCGATGGCACTGGCTCCGGCATCAATCGCGTTTTCCAGCAGTTCCTTCAGGACAGATGCCGGGCGCTCGATAACTTCACCGGCTGCAATTTGGCTTACAAGCAGGTCCGGGAGTGGGATAATACGGCGTCTTGATGACATAGGGCGGCTGGCCTTGTGTGTATTCAGGGTTGAACATTACACGTTCAACGGGTTTCAAACGGTAGCGGCTTATTTTAACCGCTTGCTCTATGGTGTCGGTCTGGCCAGTATCGGACTGGCTGGATTGTTATTTTGGTGTGGAACTATGCCCGATTTACTCAGCATGATCCTTCATATTGACCAGTACCTGGGTGTGTGGGTCGAGCAGTATGGAGCCTGGATTTATCTTGTTCTGTTCTTGATTATATTTGGCGAGACTGGGCTTGTGGTTTTGCCCTTCCTGCCGGGCGATTCCCTGCTGTTTATTGCCGGAGCCTTTGGCGCTTCGGGCATGTTGGACCCGGTCATGCTGGGCGGCCTGCTGATCGTGGCAGCCGTGCTGGGTAACACCGTGAACTATCACGTGGGGCGGTATATAGGTCCGAAAGTCTTTACCCAGGAATCCCGATTCCTGGATCGTCGTGCGCTGGTCAAAACCCATGCTTTTTATGAAAAGCATGGTGGCAAGACCATTGTCATTTCCCGCTTCCTGCCTTTGTTCCGTACTTTTGCGCCTTTTGTAGCGGGCGTGGGCCATATGAATGCCATGCGCTTTCAGATGTACAACATTACTGGCGCGGTACTGTGGATTTGCAGCTTGATTACCCTGGGCTACTTCTTTGGTAATGTGCCTTTCATCAAGGCGCATTTGAACACCATTGTGCTGATTGGTATTGCGGCAGCGGCAGTGCCTGTTGTGGCTGGGGCCTTGTGGAAGATCTTCAAGCGCAAGAGCAAGGGTGATGCGACTTTGTAGGATTTGAGATCGGATTGTTTGCTTGTTAAAGGTTAAGGAAAGGACGCCAATAGGCGTCCTTTTTTATTTCGGGAACCTGTCAGATATCGCTGTTGTTGGCGAGGGGGTAAAAGCCGTCGCAAAATCTGGGTTCAAGTGTTCAAGTGTTCAAGTGTTCAAGTGTTCAAGTGTTCAAGTGTTCAAGTGTTCAAGTGTTCAAGGTAACTATTGGCACTCTCCGTATTTTTGAAAAAGCCGCCTCTGTTTCAGCCTTTAGCAAAGAATGCCTCAGTTTTCTTGAGGGGGAGCCGCTAGTCTGCAGGCGGGGCCCTGGCCCGTGCTGCGCACGGGTACCCTTGTCTCTTGAGCTATCCAGGCGCCCCGTGAACTCGCGCGATAGCTCGTCCCCCGGACGAGCTATAAGCGTCGCGCTCAAACAGCACGGGGCTTGTATCCTGGATAGCTCAAGAGCCTGCGGCCAGAACCCTGACTCGCCTGCAGACTAGCGGCTCCCCCTCAAGAAAAGGCCATGCCGATTCAGGTGCAAACAGGTCCTTGCCCAAAGATGCTCTCTTTTTCGAACAGCCTCAGACTCTACGGAAACAAAAAAGCGCAGCATTTTTGCTGCGCTTTTTTCATCGAACCAAGCAGATAGTTAGCTACGGCTGGCCAGTGCCGGAAACTCGGCAAAATATCCCCGGATGCCGGTCAGAATGGCTTGGGCAATCTTGTCCTGATGCGAAGAACTACGTAGCAGACGCTCTTCTTCCGGATTACTGATAAATGCCGTTTCGATCAGAATCGATGGAATATCCGGTGCTTTCAGCACAGCAAAACCAGCGCGTTCAACATTGCGCTTGTGCAGGCGGTTGATCTTGCCGATCTCGCCCAGCAGGCGCGAACCCACTTTCACCGAATCGTTAATCTGTGCGGCTGTGGACAGGTCCAGCAGAATCTGTGCGACCTGACGGTTGTGGGAACCCAGGTTCAGACCACCGATCAAGTCAGCATCGTTCTCTTTCTTGGCCAGCCACCGAGCAGCCGAGCTGGTGGCACCGTTTTGAGACAGGGCGTAGATAGACGAGCCACGCGCACTAGGCTTGATCCAGGCGTCAGCGTGAATACTGATGAACAGGTCGGCTTTCACCCGACGGGCTTTTTGCACACGCACTTGCAGCGGCACGAAGAAGTCCGAATCACGCGTCAAATAAGTACGCATATTGGGCTGAGCATCAATCAGACGCTTCAAGCGGCGGGCGATATTCAGCACCACATCTTTTTCACGGGTCCCACCGGGGCCGATGGCACCGGGGTCCTCTCCACCGTGGCCGGGGTCCAGCGCAATCAGCAAAGGACGATTGGGAGTACCCGGCGTGGCTGCAGGCGAAGGGGAGCGCGGTGGAGTCGTGACAGGAGGCGGCGTACGAGCGACGGGCGGCAAGGTTTGCCCTTGTACCGTAGGGACAGGCGCGTCAGGCGAGTTTTGAGCCAGGCTTTCCAGGACGGAAGCCAGGGGGTCGTTATCGTCCTGAATTTGCAAGGCCAGCAGCGGGTCTTGCGCCACACGCGGGTACAAGTCCAGCACCAGACGGTACTTGTATTCGCCAACGGGCTTGAGCGTAAAAATCTGGGGAGCGACGGCCTGTTTCAGATCCAGCACCAGACGCACGACGTCGGGGCGGTTCTGGCCCACGCGCACGGAGCGAATGTAGGGGTCATTGGGGCGGACCTTGGAAACCAGCTCCTCGATGGTGCGGTTCATGGTCAGGCCCTGGATGTCCACCACCATGCGATGGGGGTTTTCCAGTGTGAAGTGCTCGGCCTTGAGCTCGCTATCCATTTCCAGGGTGACGCGGGTGTATTCGTCTGCCGGCCAGGTACGGACGGCCACGATGGTGCTGGCGTTCGCCAGCCGCGGTATGACGGGAAGCAGGAACAGGGTGGTGGCCGTGGCGACGAATCGGCGACGGGCCTTGCCGGCTGGGGCTACTTCTGCAGGCTGGGGGCGAGTGTCGTAATCCATAGCGTTCCTTTGGCGCTGCGTGCATCCAGGGTGGCCAAACGACCGTCACCGCAATAATCCAGGTGTAAATCCAGATCGGGCTCGGGCAATAAATCCCCTGCTTTTTCGGGCCATTCGATCAGCACAACAGCATTGTCTTGCAAAATATCGCGAAAACCTGCGTCGACCCATTCTCGTGGATCGCTAAATCTATAAAAATCAAGATGATAGAAGTATAAGCTAGAAACTTTATAACTTTCAAGCAAAGCGTAGCTAGGACTTTTGATACGACCGGTAACGCCACAAGCCCGTAACAGGGCCCGAACAAAGTGGGTTTTACCGGCGCCCAGGTCACCATGAAGATGAATTCGGCCACCCACAGGCACACCGGGAACCTGACCGCTTAGCAGCGGGGCAAGGCGCTCGGCCAAGGCGGTGGTAGCGTCCTCGTCAGGCAAGGACAGGGTTAAAGCTTGCGGATTCATAGGCTTGGATCAGGTAGCGAGGGATAACCACAATGGAATGGTCAAGCCCGCTAGTATAGTGCCGATCGACATGGTCAGCGCGACCAGACGGCTATCGGCTCCCATGCGGGCAGCCAGTACGTGGGCAGAAGAGGCCGTAGGCAGGGCAGCAAATACCAGTAACATCTGGCGCTCCAATGTGCTCATATCCAACACCCAGGCAATCGCCAGCGCCGCCAAGGGCAAAGCCAGCAGCTTGATGGCCGTAATCCAGCCGATCAAGGCCCCCGCACGCCGCGAGCCTTGCAGGGACAAGGTGGCGCCTACACACAACAAACCAATCCCCAAGGCACAAGCCCCCAAGCGGCTAAAGGCCAATTGAACCGGGCCTGGTACGGACAAACCAGCCAGATTCCAGGCCAGTGCAGCAACAGTAGACAGAATCAGGGGATTTTTAAGCAGCTCGATGGCGATACGGCCTTGCTGCCCCCGCGCCAGCACGGTCACTGCCACCATATTGGCCATGGGAACAGAAAAGCCCACCAGCAAAGCCATGATAGCGACACCCGATGGCCCGGCAATCGCACTGGCCAGAGACATCCCCAAATAGGTATTGAAGCGAAAGGCGCATTGAGTCAGGGCCGCGTGCTGCAAATGTTCGGGTTTCAGAATGGGCAGGGCCAGCCAGGCCAGAACCGTGCCTACGGCAATTAAAACAGCCGCAGCGACCAATAAAGGCCAGGTATCGCCCAGATTGAGCGGAATGCGGGTAATGGAATCAAACAGCAGGGCTGGAAACAGGACGTAATAGACTAGCTTCTCCGCACCCTGGAAAAAATCCCGGCTGAAATGAAAGCGATGCAGCAGTAAAGCCCCCAGTGCAATTAACAGGAAGTCGGGCAGAATCAGCGGGAATATTGTGGCCATGATGAGGGTAAATAGAAGCAGATATAGGTATATCCCCTGTAGGTATCTGCTTTCAGAATTAACAATTGATGGGGATTAGCTGCGCTATTATTGGTTAGTTCCCCTTACCCAGGGGATGGATCTACAAAAAGACTAAAGAGGAGATGTTCCCATGATAGAGAAGTTTCCCAAGAAATTTGCGCTGCTATCCCTTTGTGCAAGTTTGTCCATGATCGGCACGGCTAATGTCGCTCATGCTCAAGCGGATTATCCGAATCAAGCGATTCGCGTCATTGTTCCTTTTGCGCCAGGCGGCTCCACCGATATTGTGGCGCGCATTGTGACCAAGGGCATGAGCGAAGTGCTGGGCCAGTCCATGGTGGTAGAAAACAAGGGTGGTGCCGGTGGCGCTATTGGAGCGGCAGAAGCGGCTCGCGCCAAACCTGACGGCTATACCTTGTCAATTGCCACCATTTCGACTCTGGCAGTAAATCCCGCTTGCCGCCCCAATGATTTGCCTTACGACCCCTTGAAAGACTTTGTGCCGGTCAGCAACTTTGCCAACCTGCCCAACGTGATCGAGGTGAACCCCAAATTCCCGGCACAGAACTTCAAGGAGTTCGTGCAGCAACTGAAAGACAATCCAGGTAAGTATTCTTACGGCAGCTCGGGCACTTGCTCGGTGCTGCACTTGTTTGGCGAAGCCTTCAAGCTGGAAACTGGCACCGACATCGTGCACGTTCCTTACCGTGGTGCCGGCCCGGCTGTAACGGATGCGGTCGGTGGCCAGATCAATGCCATGTTTGATAACCTGCCTTCGTCCATGGCCCAGATCCAGGCTGGCAACTTGCGCGCATTGGCTATTGCCTGGCCCGAGCGCCTGCCTGCTCTGAAAGATGTGCCGACCCTGGCTGAAGAAGGCTACCCGCAGCTGAACAGCCCGGCCTGGTATGGTCTGCTGGCTCCCAAGGGTACGCCGCCTGAAATCGTTGCCAAGCTGCATGCCGCTGCTGCGGAAGCCTTGAAGAAACCCGAAATTATTTCGGCTCTGGAAAAGCAGGGGGCAACACCGTCGGGTAATTCGCCTGAAGAGTTCGCCAAGGAAATCAAGGAGCAGTACGACTGGGCCCACGACGTGGTCAAGAAAGGCAATATCAAGCTGGAATAAGCCTTGGACTTTAAATGTTAGCTATAAAAAAACCGGCCTGCACAGGCCGGTTTTTCATTTCAGCCCCAAGGCCTAGCCACGATTGGCTTGCAGCACGGTCAAGGCCGTCATATTAATGATGCGGCGCACGGTCGAGCTGTAAGTCAGGATGTGTACAGGAGCATTGGCGCCCATCAGGAAAGGACCGATGGCCACGTTGCTGCCGGCAGCAGTCTTCAGCAGGTTGTAGCTGATATTGCCAGCGTCCACGTTCGGGCAGACCAGCAGGTTGGCCGAGCCTTTCAGCGAAGAGTTAGGCAAGGTGCGGCTGCGCAGGGCTTCGTCCAGCGCGCAGTCGGCGTGCATTTCGCCGTCCACTTGCAGCTCGGGAGCCTGTTCCTGAATCAGCTTCAGGGCCTCGCGCATCTTGGGACCGGAAGCGGCCGAGTCCGAACCGAAGTTGGAGCGCGACAGCAGGGCGACCTTGGGTTCCAGGCTCAGCGTGCTCAACATACGGGCGGCTTCAATCGTGTATTCCGCAATTTCCTGTGCGTTCGGGTCGTCGTTGACGTGCGTGTCAGTCAGGGCAACGGTGCGCTCGCCCAGCAGCAGGATGTTCATGGCGGCGTACACGCTGGAGTCGGGTTTGCGACCGATCATCTCGTCGATGTAGCGCAGGTGGTTGTGGTAGGAACCGATCGTGCCGCAGATCATGCCGTCGGCATCACCCAGGTGCACCATGGTCGAGCCAATCAGGGTCAGGCGGCGACGCATTTCCACGCGAGCCATTTCCTTGCTGATACCGCGACGGCACATTTTTTCCCAGTAGGTGGTCCAGTACTGGTGGAAACGGTCGTCAGACTCGGGGTTGGTCACTTCCACATCCACGCCCAAGCGCAGGCGCAGACCAAATTTCTTGATGCGGGACAGCAGCACGGCAGGGCGGCCAACCAGAATCGGGTGGGCCAGCTTCTCGTCCACAATCACTTGCACGGCACGCAGCACACGTTCTTCTTCACCTTCGGTAAAGACGATGCGAGCCTTGCCGCCTTCGCGCACCAATTGCTTGGCTACGGCAAACACGGGCTTCATGAATGCGCCGGAGTGGTAGACAAACTGTTGCAGCTTGGCGATGTAGCCTTCCAGGTCAGCGATAGGGCGGGTTGCCACGCCTTCTTCCATGGCGGCTTGAGCCACGGCGGGGGCGATGCGCACGATCAGACGTGGGTCGAATGGCTTGGGAATCAGGTAGTCGGGGCCAAAGCTCAGGCCGTAACCACCGTAGGCTGCGGCCACGGCTTCGTCTTGCTCTTCTTCAGCCAGAGCCGCAATCGCGCGGGCAGCAGCTTTTTCCATGCCACGGGTAATCGTGGTGGCGCCCACATCCAGCGCACCGCGGAAGATGTAGGGGAAGCACAGCACGTTGTTGACCTGATTCGGGAAGTCCGAACGGCCGGTTGCCATGATGACGTCATCGCGAGCGGCTTTGGCGACTTCAGGCAAAATTTCGGGGGTGGGGTTGGCCAGCGCCATCACGAAGGGACGGTCTGCCATTTTCTGCAGCATTTCAGCTTTCAGTACGCCACCGGCGGACAGGCCCACGAACACGTCAGCATTTTCGATGACATCAGCCAGCTTGCGTGCTTCGGTTTCTTTGGCGAAACGGGCCAGTTCAGGAACCTGGTGACCAGGGCGGCCTTTGTAGACTACGCCGTCAATGTCGGTGACCCAGACATTTTCTTCGGGCAGGCCCATGTCCACCATCAAGTCCAGGCAAGCCAGCGCGGCCGCACCGGCACCGGAGGTCACAACCTTGATCTTCTTGATATCTTTGCCGACCACTTTCAGGCCGTTCAGGAAAGCCGCCGTCACGCAAATGGCGGTACCGTGCTGGTCGTCGTGAAAGACGGGGATGTTCATGCGTTCGCGCAGCTTGCGCTCCACTTCAAAACACTCGGGTGCCTTGATGTCTTCCAGGTTGATGCCACCGAAGGTGGGCTCCAGACCGGCGATGATATCCACCAGCTTGTCGGGATCGGTTTCGTTGATCTCGATGTCAAACACGTCCAGGCCAGCAAATTTCTTGAACAGAACGGCCTTGCCTTCCATCACGGGTTTGGAGGCCAGGGCACCAATATTGCCTAGACCCAGCACAGCGGTACCGTTGGAGATCACGCCCACCAGATTGCCCCGGCCGGTGTAGCGGAAGGCGTTTTTCGGGTCGACCACGATTTCTTCGCAGGCGGCAGCAACACCAGGGGAATAGGCCAGGCCCAGGTCACGTTGGCTGACCAGGGGTTTGGTCGCGGCAATGGTGACTTTGCCGGGAATGGGGAACTCGTGGTAATCCAGGGCGGCTTGTCGATCTACAGGTGAACTCATCGTGTCCTCTTGCTCAGGCGCCAAACAGGTGTTTGGTGAAATCCAGGGAAGGCGTGGCGAATAGTGCGCCAGCGCCGGCTTTCAACAAGTGTAGATAATTAAACAGTCCGCAGTATTAGGGCTTATTATTGCCCTATTAGTAAATGCTTATAGATAGGGGTAAAGGCTTGGAAACAAACGATATCGCCCATCGCCTGGTACAACGACTCAGGTTGCGTCACCTGGCTCTGCTGATCGAAATCGACCGCTTGGGCTCGCTGACCAAAGTGGCGGATTTAATGGCGATGACTCAGCCTGCGGTCACTCAAGCCTTGGCCGAGGTGGAGCAAGTCTTTGGCACACCGCTATTCCTGCGTTCATCGCGTGGTATGGAGGCAACAGCGCAAGGGCAGATCGTGATTTCACGTGCTCGGGCCATGGTGCAGGACATGGAGTTGTTGAGTCTGGACTTGCAGGCGCACAGCATGGGGCGGCAAGCACATTTGCGGCTGGGGGTGATTCCCCTGGTGTCCGGCAAGCTGGTTTCCACGGCCTTGCGGGCAACTCGCCCTCAAGGGCAGGTCGTGTCCGTCAGCATCACCGAAGGGCTAACGGAAACGCTGCTGGAACAACTGCGTGATCACGCTTTGGATGCAGTGGTGGCGCGCAGCTCTCCGGACTTGAATATGAAAGGGCTGCGCCATGAAGCCTTGTACGCGCAGCAACCACGCCTGATTGCCAGCCGGGAACTGGCGGGGCGATTGGGCCGACGCAAGTTGGATTGGGCGCAATTGCAGGATCTGGACTGGATTCTGGGACCGCGCAATACCCCGATGCGGCGGCAGGTGGCGAATCTGTTTTTGCGGGCAGGCTTGTTGGAGCCGGTGCCCAGTGTGGAAACCTCTTCACCCAAGCTGATCGGTGAACTGATCGTGAATCACTCCCGTGCCGTGTCTGTGGTCCCGACCGAAATTGCTGAAGAACTGGTGCGCGTGTCCGGCGTGGCGATTGTGCCGTACTCCTTTGAGTGGGGCTTGTCGCCTATCGCGCTTTTTACGCGGGTGGCCGGCCAGCAGCGTCCGGTGGACAAGCTGTTCGCACAGGAGCTGAAACGGGTGTGTACTGATAAGACGGTGCCTTTGGAGCGGGGGGCTTTTTTCTACTAATGTCGTTCTGTCTGCTGCGGGCTGATTGCTAGTGTTACACCGTGAGCGCCCTATGCCGAGCGGGCAGGGCAAGGGCTGGAAGCAGGATGTCATACCTGCTCAAAAAACCGGAGCAGCTCAGTGGTAAGAACCACCCCCCGCTTGTATGCCCAGGAGTCTGGAAGGGGGGGGCGGTGTGCAGCGCCCGGTTGATTGATGCCGGGGCTATGCAAGCAGTGGCTTACTGGTTCACATACCAGATGGCCTTGGTTTGCTGGTACTGATCCAGGGCTTCCATTCCCTTGTCCTTGCCGCCAAAACCGGACAGTTTGAAGCCGCCAAAGGGCGCGGTGATATCACCTTCGGAAAAGCCATTTACCGAAACGGTGCCTGCCTTGATTTTGCGCGAGACACGCTGCGCCCGCCGTACATCAAGCGTGTAGAGGGAGGCGGCCAGGCCATATTGGGTATCGTTTGCCAAGGCGATGGCTTGCTCTTCTGTCTCGAAGGTCGTGATGGCCAGAACGGGGCCGAACACTTCCTCCTGGAACAGGCGGTCTTCCGGGGTGATGTGATCGAAGATGGTGGGCTCGATATACCAACCACTGCCCAGGTCACTGTGAATGCGCCCCCCATGAACCAACTTGGCGTTTTTGCCGGGGTTCTGCAGAAAGCTGGCCACTTTTTCAAAGTGCGCTTGTTCTACCATCGGCCCGATAGACACATCCGGGTCCGTAGGCAGACCTACTTTCCAGGAGCTTAGCCCCTGTTTGAGTTTTTGCAGCAGCGTGTCTTTCAGGCTGCTGTGTACGATCAGGCGGGAGCCGCAGCTGCAGTTTTCGCTCATGTTCCAGAATGCGGCCGCCAGGATGGACGGAACTGCTTCGTCCAGCAGGGCATCCTCAAAAACGACCTGGGGGCTTTTCCCGCCGCATTCCAGCACGACCTCCTTCAGATTGCTTTCTGCGGAATACTTCAGGAACAGGCGGCCCACTTCGGTGGAGCCGGTAAACGACACAATGTCCACGTCCCCGTGGCGTCCTAAAGGCTCTCCGACTTCCTCGCCTGTGCCTGTGATCAGGATCAGGGCTCCTGCGGGAACGCCTGCCTGATGTGCCAGCTGTGTCATGCGGTAGGCGCTCAGGCTGGTTAGCTCGGACGGTTTCACAATGACCGAGTTGCCGCACACCAGCGCAGGGGCAACTTTCCAGGCGTACATTTGAGCCGGGAAATTCCAGGGCAGGACGGCCGCCACCACACCAATGGGCTCCTTGGTGATCAAACCCAGTGCGTCGGAGCCGGTTGGGGAAATTCGACCAAAGCATTTATCGGCCGTCTCTGCATACCAGCTGAAGGTATCGATGGTGGCGGGCATGTCGGTGTTCAGGCATTCAGTAATGGGCTTGCCTGCGTCCACACAATCAAGTGCGGCCAGTTCCTCGGCGTGTTGCTCCAGCAAGGCCACCCATTTGAGCATGATTTTTTTGCGTTCTGCCGGAGACAACTCAGACCACTCGCCGGACTCAAAGCTTGTGCGCGCGGCAGCGACCGCCGCTTCTACATCCGAGGCTTGGCCGGCAGCGATTTTGCCAATTACGGCCAAGTCGATAGGGCTGACGTTATCGAGCAGGGCCGAAGCCGTGGTTTGATAGCCAGGAATCAAATGGGAAGCGTGCAGCTTTCCGGCGCGGGCCAACTCAAAGACAGTCTCTTGTTGCGTGGGCATTCAAGCCTCCTGTTCTACTTGATAAGCGTTGATCTGGGCCAGGAAGTCATCTCGTTCCTGCGCGTCGACTGGCAGCAGAGGCAAGCGTACCGAACCGACATCAATGCCGTGACGCACGCAGCCCAGTTTGGCTTTCTGGTTGTAGTTGCCAGACTCCATGGCGGCAATGGCGGGCAACATGGCGGCCATCATGCGACGTACCGTGTCCCAGTCTCCTTGCTCGGCGGCTTTCAGCATTTGGACCTGCTCGGCAGGAAACACATTGGCCCCGCCACTGATCCAGCTACGAACTCCCCAGAACAGGAAATCGGCTGCCTGGTCATCGCAACCACAAACAACCTGGAAATCGGGCAGATTGGCATTGACCATGGCAACCACCCGGCTGAAGTTGCCGCTGCTCTCCTTGATGCCCACAATGTTCTTGACCTTGGCCAGTTCGTAAACGGATTCAAGCTCGATCTGGATGCCAATGCGTGCCGGGAAGTTGTACATGACGATGGGCAGTTCAGTGGCCGCGGCGACCTCCTTGAAATACGCCACCACTTCATTCTGGCCGGGCAGGCTGTAAGGGGTGGGAGAGAGCATCAGTGCCTTATACCCTAGCTCTTCCGCTTCACGGATTCGGCTGATGGCTTCGGCAGGCGACATGGAGTTCACGCCGGCAATCAGTGTTGTACGGCCACGGCCAGTTCTGGCAACAATCTCCAGCACGCGGCGACGCTCCTGTGCACTGAGCGCGTAGTATTCGCCCGTGGTTCCACAAGCCACGATACCGCCTACTCCGGCTTCAATAAAGCACTCAACCAGACGTTCCAGCGCAGCTTCGTTTAACTGGTTGTTGGCGTCAAAGGGGGTAACGATGGGAACGAGGATTCCGTTCAGATTCATGATGTCTCCAGATTATTAATAGTTGATCTATCGGTTTATTCAATGACTTTGCGGGTGAAGGCGCTGAGGTAGGCCATCAGCGTCTCGGAGCCCTGCAAGGCCTGTTCGGGGTTTCCATCCTGGATGCCTTCGGCCAGGGTCAAATGAGCTTGGGCTCCGGCCTCCAGGTCCCCTTCATATTGATAGGCGTACCAGAACCGTCGGCACTGAACGATCATGGGAGTGACCGCTTGCACAGCAAAGGTGTTGCGACAGGCCTGGTGGATGACTTCGTCCAGATGCTGGTCGGCTAGCATGTAGGCGTCGATATCCTTGGCGTCGGCAGCATCCACCATGGCCTGGGCGTGACCGAGCAAGGCGCTGCGCTGGGCTGGAGTCGCCCAGCGGGCGGCGCCCTGCACAATCAGGCGCTCCAGGACACGGCGCGTTTCAATCAGAGTCAGATGTTCAGCCACACGGATTTCACTGACACGCAGGCCGCGGCGGGGCTGTTGCTCGATCAATCCCAAGGCCACCATGCGCATCAGGGCTTCACGCAAGGGGGTGCGTCCCAAACCTGTCATTTCCACCAAATCACTTTCTACAATGGCCTGACCAGGCTCCAGTTTGAGAGTGGCAATTAACTGCTCAATCGCTTGATAGGCGATTTCAGCGGCACGAGAAGAGGGGGTGGGGGCGCTACTCACGGAGACTCCAATATAAAAATTGCGTTAAAAGCCGGATACTTGCTGGGGTAGCCAGGTGGCAATCGCCGGAAACAGGGCGACGATCAGCAAGGTCAGCAATTGAGCAAGAATAAACGGCACTACACCTCGACAAACTTGTCCGTAGCTCATGTCTTTCGGGGCAATGGACAGCAGGTAGAAAATGGAAGAGGCCAGAGGCGGTGTCAGATAGCTGGTCTGAATGACAACGATCACCATCACGCCAAACCATAAGGGGTCCAGCCCGCTTGCCACAATAAAGGGCAGGAAAAGCGGAACGCAAATCAGCACGTTCGCTGTCCAGTCCAGTACAAAGCCCAGCAGAAAGACGATGCCCAGGAACAGGATGATCGTACCTGTACTGCCCAGTCCCAAGTCGCTGGTCAGCATCTGTACCAGCTTGGCACCTCCATTGGCCGCGAAGGCGCCGGTAAACATGGTGCCTCCCGCCACGATCAGCATGATCATTGCCGTAATGCGTACCGTAATCCGCAAGGCTCCACTGAAAACTTCCCAGTTGAACTGACGGTAGAAGATACAAAGAACAGCGGCGGCGGCAGCGCCCAAGGCGGCGGCCTCGGTGGGTGATGCGATCCCTTTCATCAGGGAGCCCAGAACAGCGATGATCAGCAGCATCATGGGAACCAGACCACGCATTGTGATACTGATTTTTTCCCCTAAAGGTCGGCGCATATCCTCGTCATCTGCCCGTGGGCCCAGCTCCGGCTTGAGGGTGGTGGCGATCAGGATATAGGCCACAAAGAGCGTGGTCATCAACAGGCCCGGAAAGAGCATGGCAGCAAACAGCTCGCCAACCGGAACCTGTGCCAGGGAGGCATAGACGACCGCGACCACCGAGGGAGGAATCATGGTGCCCAGGGAACCCCCGGCGCAGATCGTGCCCGCGATCAGCGAGTTGTTGTAGCGAAAGCGCTTCATGGCCGGGATGGCCATCAGCCCCACCATAATTTCTACCGCGCCAACCACGCCTGCTGCAGCGGCAAAGGTCGCCGCCATGGCGATGGTGGCAATGGCCAGCCCGCCTGGCAGGCCGCCCAGCCATAACTGCATGGTGCGAAACAGGCGTGCCGCAATGCCCGAGCGCTCCAGCAGGGCTCCCATCAGCACAAACATGGGAATCGCTGACAGGATATGGTTGGTGGCCGCTCCATACAAAGCACCATACATCTGGTCAAAGACCATGGGGCCAAAGGCGTACCAACCGGCCAGAAAAGCGGGCAGGATCAGCGCAAAAGCCACGGGCATGCCCTGAAAAATCAGCAGGAACAGAGCAGGGAACATCAGTCCGGCGATCCATAAATTCATGGGTTCACCTCGACGTCAGCAGTGTTCTGTTCTTTGACCGCACAGCGCAAGCCATGGGCCAGCAGTTGCAAGGTAAAGGCGATCAGGCCAATGGCAATGCAGGCGTAGAAGGGCCACATCACCGGGGCCCAGGGGCTGACCATTTCGACCTCGTTCAGCTTCCAGGCCATCCAGGCTTTGTGTATCCCGACTTTGCTCAAGATGGCAAACAGCGGAAACAGCACCAGCAGGTACAGGAGCACGTCAGACACACGGGCCAGGGGCTTGGGCAAGTGCTTGCGAACCACATCAATGCTGATGTGTTCGTTCTGACGCATCACCCAGGCCATGCCCAGCAGAAAAATAGCCCCATTCATCATGTACGCCACATCAAAGGCCCAGACGGTGGGGGCATGCAGAACATAACGGGCAAACACTTCCCATACCATGGCGGTTACCAGGATTGCCGCCGCCATTTCCGCCAGCCGAGCGCTTGCAAGAGCGATAAAGTCGATCAGTTTTGAAATAGGCTGCAGCATGGCAGCTCTCCTTCAGAAAGTGGGACTTAGTCTCGGATCAGGTAATTGCTTTCACTGCGCCAACGGTTCAGAAATCCGTCGTAATCAGTCAGCAAAATCTTCATGTAGTCGTTGCCCGATTGCGCTTGCGCTTCGGCTTTCTTGTGTACCCAGTCATTGCCAGCATCCGCTAACTGCTTGATGAAGGCAGGGTCCAGAGTGATGACTTCATTGCGGCCTTGGCGGTACTTCTCCATGGCTTTGATGTCGGCGTTGTAGAAGTAGTCCAGGGACTGGTGGGTGGTCAGTTCGGCAGCGGCCTCGATCAGTTGTTGCAAATCGGTCGGCACTTTATCCCAGGTTTCCTGCTTCAGGACGACTTCCCACATAAAGGTGGGCTGATGCACACCAGGGACCACAATGTATTTGGCGGCCTGATGAAAACCTTCGGGGGTATTGGAGGAGGGGGTAGCCCATTCCACCGCATCGACCCCTTTGCGCTGCAACAGGGTGTACGTGTCGCCGGGTGGCACCACGGTGGGAACGGCACCGAAATAGTCTTTCATTACGTCCGCCCAGGCACCGGAAGTGCGATATTTCAGGCCTTTCAAGTCCTCTGCAGTTCGGATGGGGGTGTTGGAGTGGGCCAGCACTTCCGTTGAACCCAAACCGACAATCATGGTTTTGAGACCGTTTTTGGAACGCAGCTCCTGCAGTTTTTCCTTGCCGCCGCCTTCATACAGCCAGACGCGATAAGCATCAGGTCCCATGCCACCGGGGTAGCCAGCAAAAATGGCATTGGCCGGGTCCTGGTTGACCAGGTAGCTGGAGGTGGAGTGCCCCGCCTCTACCACGCCGGTCTCTACCGCTTCAAAAACTTTAAGGGCGGGAACAATAACACCTGCTCCAAAGGGCTGAATCTCGACACGATCCCCCGTCATGAGCTTCACGTTCTTTGCAAAACGCTCCAGAAAATTCTGATAAAACGGGGAGCCTTCGGGTACGGAAGTTGGTACGCGCCAACTGATTTCGGCCGCTTGCGCCGAGGCCATGCTGCCCAGCAGAAACAGGCCGGCCAGGGTGGATGCAACAAGTTTGGATTTCATGTTTGTCTCCGGTGGTTTTTTTATAGTCCAGCTCCGTCGCAGGCTGGCGGCCAGCGTCAAAGCATGGGATGGATCTTAATATTTTCTAAATATATTAACAACATATTTATTTTGGGGTTTGTCCTAGAAAGCGCCGGAGGTGGCTTGCTGATTGGGTTTCGGTGTTCGTTTTGGATGGTGGAAGGACAGGGTAAGGGCGTTCCAGACCTGGTTTTGACGCGGATTTTCAGCGGTGAAATCATTCGTGATGCGGATTTTTTCATGCTTGTTTGAAGCACTGCGGGGTAGCCTTGTTGAGCTGTTTCAATCCTTTCGTCCCCGCGGTCTAGCTGGTACACTTTGCGACTGCTTTTTTAGAAGCGCACGGCGGCAGGACAGGGTCTTTGGACCGTTCTTTTGCTGTAGCACTTTCGGTAGCAGCAGGCAGGAAAATAGCTGGTTGTTTACGAACAAGAGAGGGCGTCGAATCTACTCTTGCGTGTTGTAAAGCCTGGATTCCTGCGGTGCATGTAGTGTCTGGCCCGCCTGGGCCCACTGCGCAGACAAGCCACCGGGCCCATAGTTAAATGGATATAACTTTCCCCTCCTAAGGGAAGATTGCAGGTTCGATTCCTGCTGGGCCCGCCATTCTTATGCATGACGCCTGCCCGGCTTCATGGTCCTGAAGGCTCGTTCTGATAGGCCGAGCTTTGATATCCCACTTGATGATTAGCATCCTGTGCTTTTTGCGCAGGGCTGTTCGTGCCCGCTCGTTTTCTTTTTTCGAGCCAGCCCTGTTTTGAGCAACAAGGCTGGCTTGAGCACCTGACTAATCGTTCATGATGACAATTCAAGAGTCATGCGCGCTATGGAATGCGGGAGGCGCTAATGGAACGGTCGATTGTCAAAGCCCGGAGATGAGCTTCTGGGGTTCTGTTGCTGTCCCCATGTTTTGCCGGGATTTCTTGTTGAGGACAGATAGTCATCTACATTCCCGGTCCAGAGCTTGAATCCCAGACAACTTTTCCATTTGTCTTGTTGATAAAGCCAGTGAGTTTGGCAAACGGAGCAGCGAAACAGGCTCTGTGCTCCCTGGTCTCCATAGTCCTCTGTTTTGGTGACGCGTTCCATATAAGCATGCTTAGGTGTATGCGCTTTGGAAAGCGGCAGAGTCTGGCACAAAATACACATGGTTTTATGGTCAATCTTGCCCACTTCTTGCTCCTTTTTAAATAAAGGCTATGGGAAATAGCGTGTTTTAAAAAAAGACAGCAATGTACTTTCTACAAAAACTATCAAACTGAAAGCAAGATAGTCAGCCCGCATCTTACAAATCTTGTTGGGGCTTGGGTAGTGTCAGCTGTAAAAGGATATTTCGTTCGCAAATACCCGTAAAAAAAACAGAGGAGTTCTTGGCTATCCTTGCATCAGACAAGGGGATAAGGCTGGGTCAAATCGTTTGGCTGGCTTGTCGTCGGTGTGACTCAAGTCGGTGGCAGGAAAATCAGGTGTGTCCTTGATCGAGCTCTGTTTGAATTTTGCCCAGTTTCGTTTTTATTTGAAATATATGAGGCGGGCTCCCGACTAAACTGCTTTTATTTATAAGGAATTTGCCATGAAAAACGACAAGCGTTCCTTGGAAAAAGACCCGTTTTCCTCCTCTGCGTGCAAGCAGGAGGAGCCACCCGTGGTTAAACCTTGCAAGCCAGATTCTGTAGACAGTTTGTTTGACTGCTTTGCCAAGACCGTGACCCGCTTTGCCGGCTCGCCCATCATGTTCTCTGTTGCTGTTTTAGCCGTGCTGGTCTGGGCCTTGTCCGGGCCTTATTTTAATTATTCGGAGACCTGGCAGTTAATTATCAATACCGGAACCACGATTATTACTTTCTTGATGGTGTTTTTAATTCAGCAAAATCAGAATAAAGATAGCAAGGCACTGCATATAAAACTTGATGAGCTGATTATTTCACTGACAGATGCCAATGAGCGCTTGATTGATGTTGAGGAGCTGGATGAAAAACAGCTCAAGAAATTGGAGGCCTATTATTCCTCCATCGCGTTGAAAGCACGCCGACGTCTGGACGGCGATACATAAAGATAAAAGGGCCTTGCGGCCCTTTTTTTACAGCATCTTGTTGCGTTGCTGCTCGGCCCGCGAGGCCCCGATCGGCGTTTCGACTTGCTTTTGCTCTTCTGGCGGAGGCAGCACGGCAGGAAATCCCAAGGATTGAATCCACAGCTCGCGAGACCATCCCTGGGTATGGTACAGGTGATGGCCCTCATCGGGAGCGACGGCGTCATGAGCCTGCTTGAGCAATGTTGCCAGTTTCTTGTCTTTGCTCTGCTCGCCAACCAGGCCAATCAACTGCCAATTCAGATGGTCTTTGGTTTCGGCCAGAATGACACATTCGGATGCGACCAGCTCTGCCGCTTTCGGATCCCCTGCCTGTTTGGCCAACCCCATGGCCTTGACCAGTGCAGAGGCGATCTGTTTCAGTACTTGTCGGCCGGGTGTTTGTTTGGCGGGGTCCAGTGCCAGCTCCTCAAAGATACTTTTCAGCACCTGTTGGTGTGTCAGTGTTTCTTCCAGGTAGCCTTCCCATTCTTTTTTCAGGTCCGCGTTATTGGCACAGGAAATGGCCGCTTTATAGACTTGCTCCCCACCCAATTCAGTTTCCAGGGCTTGATACAAGAGTTCATGCAGCTGTTCGGTGTTGGCTTTATGTAATGTCATTGTTCGCTCCAGTCCAGAGGTTGAGGGTTGGAACTGACACCATAAATGCTGCGGGGCGTACAGATTATGCGATTTGATGAGGAGTGATACGGGCTGTGAATGGCGTAAGGCTTGGGTAACAATATTGCCCGATCGGGTTTGAAAAGGGTTATTGGAGCTGCCCTGCAAACCGTCTGCTTGCCTGTGGTAGGATTGTGCGCTTTATCGCAGCTTCGATGCGGGCTGAGGGCCTGTGCATCGGATTTGCCACTCCATTTTTGAACGCATCGTCTCGTCCGGCTGAATCTCTTTCAGTGCCAGGCTGATGCACCGCAGCAGGGTAGTCATGACACTCCAGGGTTGGAAACGCCGCGTTTTTTACGTGGGTTTGTTCGAGTTTTTTGCCATTGTTTTTTCTTCTTTCTTGCTGGCGTACTTTGCCGGTGGGGAGGCTTCAGAGTCCGCGCCCATTGCTGTGGCGATCTCGGTGATTGCGATTGTCTGGAACTACGTGTTCAACACGGCGTTCGAACATTGGGAATCCCGCCAAGCTGTCAAAGGCCGCAGTCTGTTGCGCCGCAGTGTGCATGCCATCAGCTTTGAGGCTGGCCTGGTGATTGCTATCGTGCCTTTGTATATGTGGTGGTATCAGGTCGGCTTGCTGGAAGCCTTGCGTATGGAAGTAGCCATTCTGGTGTTCTTTCTGATTTACTCCTTTATTTTCAGCTGGACCTTTGACCGGGTATTCGGTTTGCCGGCCAGTGCGGCTTGACCCCGTCGTCCAAGAAAAAGCCGCGTAATGCGGCTTTTTTTGTTTCTGCTGGATTGGCTTTCTCACTGCACCTGAGCTTCCCGCCGCGCCTGACAGATACGGGCGTGGTGTACGTCTGCCCACTTCACCAGTTCTCGCATAGGTACCAGAAAAGACTGCCCCAATTCGGTCAGCGTGTATTCCACGCGGGGCGGTACTTCGGCGTATAAGGTCCGTTGTACAAACCCATCGGTTTCCAGCCTTTTGAGCGTACGCGAGAGCATTTGACGGGAAATATCACCGATTTCCCGACCCAGCTCATTAAAGCGCAGGGTGCCCGGTGCCAGCGATTCCAGGATCAGCAGGCTCCATTGGTCGCCAATCCGATCCAGTACATCTCGGATGGGACAGGGTTGTTCAAATTCTTCCTGAATGGGGCTGGAAGCCAATGTGGCTGCGCTTGATGAGGACATGGTGGCTTGCTTTCCTGTGTTCAATAGTCACTTCCGTGTGACCTGGTATGGCCTGCGTGACTTCTTGTGGACTGTCAAAAAACTGTCTAGCATCACGCTTAATGGTCTACTTTATAGACCAGGTCTTTATTTGAGCACACAAGGAGCTGTTATGTCTCGTATTGCATTGATAGGTGCTTCTGGCGAAGTCGGTTCGCGCCTTTTGAAAGAACTCTCGGATCGCGGTCATACGGTGACAGCGATTGCTCGCCATACTGAAAAAATTGCCAGCCTGCCCAATGTCACCGCAGTTCAGGGCGATGTGAATGATCTGGATGGTTTGATTGCGCTATTGAAAGGGCACGATATTGCAATTAGCGCGGTTCGTTTTGCGTCGTCAGATCCTTCCAAGCTGATTACGGCGGTTCGTGCGGCCGGTGTGCCTCGTTATCTAGTGGTAGGCGGTGCCGCCAGCCTTGAAGTGGCCCCCGGTCAGCGATTGATTGATCAGCCTGCGTTCCCGGACGCTTACCGGACCGAGGCCTTGGGTGGCATTGCCTTTCTGGATCAGTTGCGTCAGGAAAAAGAACTGGATTGGACTTTCCTGTCGCCCTCGGCAGAGTTTGGCCCCGGTCAGCGCACAGGCAAATTCCGTATCGGCAAAGACAGCCTTTTGGTCTCCGACCAAGGCAGCAAGATTTCTTATGAGGATTACGCCATCGCTTTGGTGGACGAGATTGAACGTCCTGCCCATTCGCGCCAGCGCTTCACCGTAGGTTATTGAATAGGGAGTGGGACTGATGAAAGGTTTAATCCGATGGGTATCTCCAGTTTTATTAGCGGGCTCTTTCTTGTTGAGCACAAATGCAGCGTTGGCTGCCAATTCGCCGACTCGTGATGTGGCTCAGGAAGAGAGCAATCGCAAGCTGGTGGTCGATTTTTACGACAGCTTCTTTAATAAGCATCAGGTGCAGGAAGCGGCGGCGGTCGTAGCTGAGGACTATATCCAGCACAACCCGGAGGTGCCGGACGGAAAAGCGCCTTTCGTGGGGTATTTTGATGGCTATTTCAAAGAGAACCCGCAGTCTCGCGCACGGATTGTGCGTAGTGCCGCAGACGGCGATCTGGTTTATCTGCATGTGCATTCGACCAATGGCAAGGCCGATCGCGGGCAGGCTGTGATGGATATTTTCCGGGTGCAAGACGGCAAGATTGTGGAGCACTGGGATGTGATTCAGGCCGTGCCGGAGCAGGCGGCCAATAGCAATACCATGTTCTAAGCTCACTATTCGGGCAACCCGTTCTTTACCACCGATAAGGCAGCAGCCTTGCGCGGCGCCGTAAGGGGGCAAGACTTTGCCCCGTTATAACGAGGACTTATGCTTACACCAAATAAAAGACCCGCCAGCCATGGCGGGTCTTTTTGATAAGGGGGTAAGCGGAGTTCTTCTTTGGGCAACCGTTTGTGCTGTTGCTTGGTGAAGTTTCGATTGCGAGTTGTCTAAGCCGCCTGCATCTTGATCTTGGCTTCGCGAATCGGCAGGTTGACGATGGCCGCCAGTACGGCCAAGACAATATCAGCCCACCACATCCAGCTGTAGTCACCAAAGCGGGTCAAGGCGATACCCCCCAGCCATGCGCCCAGAAAGCCGCCGATCTGGTGCGAGAACAAGGCCAGACCAAACAGGGTTGCCAGATAGCGCGTGCCAAACAGCTTGGCGACGATATTGGCGGTAGGGGGCACGGTAGCCAGCCAGGTCAGCCCCAGGCCGATGGCAAAGACGTAAAACACCAGATCGGTTTTAGGCATCATCAAGTACCACAGGATCAGCACGGCGCGCGAGGCATACATCAGGGCCAGCACGTATTTGCTGCGCCAGCGGGCAATGCAGGAGCCGGCGGCAATACTGCCAAAGATATTGGCCAGGCCGATCAAGGCCAGCGACCAGCTTGCTACCGAAGGTGGCAGCCCGCACAAGTCAATTTCCCCCGGTAAGTGGGTGACCAGAAAAGCAATGTGAAAACCGCAGGTGAAAAAGCCCAGACTCAGCAGCAAGTAGCTGCGATCCTTCATGGCGCTTTTCAGTGTCTCGGCCAGACCGGGACCGCTGACAACAGGAGCTGGGGTGGCTGCGGCTTTTTCGGGCTTGCTGCCCGGACTTAGCTTGCGAATCAGAGGCAGGGTCAGCAGGGCGGTCAGGGCCAGAACCCAAAAGGTCGACATCCAGCCGACCCAGCCGATCAGCTTTTGCACCACGGGGGCAAAGACGAACTGCCCGAAGGAGCCACCGGCATTGATCAGGCCCGAGGCCTGACCGCGGGCGTGATCCGGAATACGTTGGGCGGCAGCGCCAATCAAGGTGGAGAAACTGGCCGCGCCCGAACCAATATTGGCCAGCAGGCCCAGCGTCAGGGTCAGCCCGAGCCCGGTACCAATAAACGGCGTTACCGCACAGCCCAGTGCCAGAATCAGAAGGCCCGCGATCAGAACCCGGTCCGGGCCCCAGCGGTCGGAGCAGGCACCGGCAATAGGCTGGATGGCCCCCCAGGCAAGTTGGCCCACGGCCATGGCAAAGCTGATGGACATGATGCCCATGCCGGTTGCCTTATCAATGGGGCCAACGAACAGGCCAAAGGATTGGCGTATCCCCATGGTAACCATCAGGATGCCAGCAGCCGCCAAAGTCACCGTCATGACGGCGGGCTGGCGCAAGGATTGAAACATGGGGTCCCCTCTTATTATTCAGGTTTGAATTATCTGGCGAAATGTCACACAGGTGCAATCTCCTGCTTTTGTGAAGAGTGATGGAGCGGACAGTGTTGTAGTCCGCTGCTATCCAGTTCCAGTTCCAGTTCCAGTTCTAGTTGCGGGAGGAGGAGGAGGTGGTGGTGGTGGCTGCGCGTGGCAGGAAGTGCAGGGAGCAGAACCAGGCTGTTTATTGTGACGTTTGAGGGTTCAAGCAATTGCGTGACAAAAAAAAGACGGGCTGACTGCGCCGTCTTTTTATACCTGCTGCCAAGTAAGATCAGCCTTTTTCCAGGCCAGCCTGTACTGGGCGCGCCCCCAGCTTGTCGATCAGAACCTGGGGATTGATACCCAGCAAATAGCCGCGTCGGCCACCATTGATGTAAATGGTGTCAAACTCCAGCAGTTCTTCTTCCAGCCATACGGGCATGGCCTTGCGGGTGGCAAAGGGCGAGGTGCCGCCAACCATATAGCCCGAATGGCGTTGAGCCACATCCGGTTTACAGGGGGCGATCTTTTTCGCGCCGGTTTGGCGGGCCAGATTCTTGGTGGAGACCTCACGGTCGCCGTGCATCACGATGATCAGGGGCTTGGCGCTTTCATCTTCCATGATCAGGGTCTTGGCCACCCGGTGCAGGTCCAGACCCAGCTGGGCTGCCGCTTCCATGGCCCCGCCATGATCGACATAGTTGTAACTATGCTCGGTAAAGGAAATGCCATTTTTACGTAGCCACTGTGTGGCCGGTGTTTCGCTAACGTGTTTTTCTTTAGCCATATCTTGGTAGTGCGCTCAGGCGCGTGGATGATGGGCTGCGTGCAAGGCTTTCAAGCGCTCACGTGCCACATGAGTATAAATCTGGGTCGTGGAAATGTCGGCGTGTCCCAATAGCATCTGCACCACGCGCAAGTCGGCGCCGTGATTGAGCAAATGGGTCGCGAAAGCATGACGTAAAACGTGCGGCGACAAGGGGGCCAGAATACCGGCCTGAACCGCATATTTCTTGACGATCAACCAAAAGGATTGGCGGCTCATGCAGGTACCACGCCCTGTAATAAATACAAAGTCGCTGCGGCGCTGGCCCAGCAAGGCAGGGCGGGATTCCTGCATATAGCGTTCGATCCAGTGCAGGGCCTCCTGCCCCAAAGGCACCAGCCTGTCCTTGCCCCCCTTGCCCTGGTCGATGCGCAGCACGCCATCGCTCAGGCTCAGGTTCTGCAAGGGCAGTTCAGTCAGTTCCGTGACGCGCAAACCGCTGGCATACAAGGTTTCCAGCATGCAGCGATCGCGCAGCCCCAAGGGATTATGTATGTCCGGGGCAGCCAGCAGGCGTTCTACCTGTTCTTCGGACAAGGTGTGCGGGACGCGTGGGGCCTGTCGGGCGCTGCTCAGTTCCAGGCAGGGGTCGTCCTGCCGCATGCCTTCTTGCACCGTCCAATCGTAAAAGCGGCGCAAGGTGGCCAGCCTGCGGTTGGCCGTGCTGGCCTTGCTCTGACCGGTCTGGCTGGCCATCCATTCGCGCAGATCGCCGGCTTCCAGTTGCTCCAGTGGCTTGCCTTCGCGCTCTTGCTGAGCCCATTCCTCCAGGCGTTCCAGATCCTGCCGATACGCTTGTTGGGTGTTGGCAGACAGGCCGTCCTGCAACCAGAGCATGGTGATGAAATCGGAAATCAGACTGGCTTGCGTCATGGGGATGGAAGAGTCGTAAAGCGTGCTTTTGGCAGCCGGAATGAAGCTGGAAAGCCATCATGCTATCACTCCGAGATGATGAGCTTCATTCAGCAGACGGGTAGATTTACGCTATATACCTATATATATTTCCTGATTATACTAATTCGTTACACCTGCCCTTGGAGGAGAAAACAATGTTCAAACGTGTCGTATCGGTCGCTGCCTTATCCCTGTTCTTGCAAGGCACCGCGCAAGCCGATGAATTGGTTGTGGCCGCCGCCGCCAGTCTGACCAACGCCTTCAAGGAATTGGCTGGCCAGTTTGAGGCAGAGCATCCCGGCACCAAAGTGCTGACCAGCTTTGCGGCATCGGACGTGCTGTTGCAGCAGATCGTCAATGGCGCTCCTGTGGATGTGTTTGCCTCGGCCGACCAGAAAGCCATGAACAAGGCGGAAGAAGCCAAGGCTGTGGATCCTGCTACCCGCAAGAATTTTGTACAGAATCAGGTTGTGCTGATTGTGCCGACAGATAACCCCGCCAAAGTGAGCAACGCTGGCGATCTGGGCAAGGCAGAAGTCAAACGTGTGGCTTTGGGTAACCCGGCTGTTGTGCCTGTAGGCCGCTACACCCAGGCTGCTCTGGAAAAGGCCGGTCAGTGGGATGCAGTCAAACAGCGTGAAATTCTGGGCCAGAACGTGCGTCAGGTGCTGGATTATGTCGCTCGTGGTGAAGTGGAAGCCGGTTTCGTGTTCGCGACTGACGCGGCCATCATGAAAGACAAGGTGGAAGTGCTGGAAGTGCTCAAGACCACGGAACCTGTCACTTACCCGATCGCCTTGGTGCAGCGCGAAGGCCGTAATGACAAGGCTCAGGCTTTCCAGGATTTCGTCATGTCTGAATCCGGACAGCAAGTGCTGGCAAAATACGGTTTTGCCAAGCCTTGATAGGATTTTGATCGTCGGATGACTTCACTTTGGATTCCTCTGTGCTTATCGCTCAAGGTCGCCGGTTGGGCGACCTTGTTTGCCTGTGTGCTGGGTATAGGAGTGGCCTATGCCTTGTCGCGCTGGCAGTCGCGCTGGTGTGATCTGCTTGATTCCATCTTGACCTTGCCCATGGTTTTGCCGCCTACCGTCATCGGCTATTACCTGCTGGTCTTGCTGGGTCGGCGCAGTGCCTTTGGGCAATGGCTCTCCAGCATGGGCATTGAGCTGGTCTTTACCTGGCAGGGGGCGGTGATTGCCGCCACTGTCGTGGCCTTTCCCATGATTTTGAAGGCCGCGCGTGCGGCTTTTGAGGATGTGGACCCCCGCCTGGAAAATGCGGCCAGCGTGCTGGGTCTGAAGCCCTTGGCCATCTTCTTTCGTGTCAGCCTGCCTTTGGCAGCGCGTGGCATCATGGCAGGCGTTTTGCTAGCCTTTGCCCGCGCCTTGGGCGAGTTTGGCGCTACGTTGATGATCGCGGGCAGCATACCGGGGCGCACCCAAACCATGTCCATCGCCATTTACGAGGCAGTCCAGGCAGGGGAGGATCAGCAGGCATTGGTGCTGGTCGCTATTATTTCGATTACCTGTGTGCTGGTCCTGTGGAGTACCAGTGCCTTGTCACCCCGTCACGTACGCCGTAAAAGAGGGATGCAATGAGCCTGACTGTACAGATTCAACGCACCGTGGTCAGCGAGGCCCGTCATTTCGACTTGAATATTCAGATTCAAACCGAAGCCCGTCATATTGCCCTGTACGGGCCTTCGGGTTCGGGCAAGTCCTTGACGGTGCAAAGCGTGGCGGGCTTGTTGCGGCCCGACCATGGCCGCATTCAAATTGGCGATCAGGTCTATTTTGATTCTGAAAAAGGCATCAACCTGAAACCACGCGAGCGTCGGGTGGCGTACCTGTTTCAGGACTACGGCCTGTTCCCGCATCTGACGGCGGCACAGAATATTTGCTTTGGTCTGAACACGGGCTTGTTCAACCGCTCCGTGCGAGACATGCCTGCGGCTGCCCAGCGTTGGGTAGAAGCGTTTCAGCTGGAGTCGGTATTAAGCAGCTATCCCGCCCAACTGTCGGGCGGGCAAAAGCAGCGTTGTGCCTTGGCGCGAGCCTTGGCTATTGAACCTCAGCTGCTTTTGCTGGATGAGCCTTTGGCGGCCCTGGATCAGGACTTGCGTGCGCGTTTGCGGGCTGAACTGGCTCAGTTGCAAAGCCAGATCGATATTCCCACTATCCTGATCACACACGATCCTGAGGATGCCAGGGCCCTGGCCCAAGAGGTCTATCGTATTCGCGATGGACGCATTATCGAATGCTGTACCAGCGCGGATCTGGAAGTTCTTACAGCGTAGCGATCATCACGCTGGATGCCTTGAACAGTGCATAGGCGGATTGGCCTGCCTCCAGGTGCAAGCGCTGTGTGCTGTCCAGGGTGATGCTGGCGGTGACTGTCAGGCCCTGTGGCAGTTCCAGACGTACTTCTGCATTAACGGCACCAGTAATGACGTCGGTAATGGTGCCGGGCAGTTGATTGCGTGCGGACAGGGAGTTACGGGTGTCGCCCGTGCCAATCATGATCGAGGACGCTTTCAGAAAAGCCAGAACCTTCTGCCCTTCACGCAGGCCCAGGTTTTCCGTGCTTTCTCGTGTGATGGACGCGACCACGATTTGGCCCTGGCCAATATCCACATGAATTTCGTCGTTGACGGCTCCCGTTTTAATCGTGGTAACGATACCGGGCAGTTGGTTGCGAGCCGAAGTTTGCATGATCATGGTTTGGAGTAACTCCATTTGAGTCGCCACGGAAGGCATTAAACGACCAATACGGCTCATGAAGCGTTGATGCAGCCGGTCGTAGGTTTGATACAGCTCCAGCAGTTCGACGGCTTTGGGAGTCAGGGTGGCACCGCCACCACGATGACCGCCCGTACTGCGCAGCACCAGAGGTTCGCCCGCCATATTATTCATGATGTCGATGGCGTCCCAGGCCGCTTTGTAGCTGATGCCAATATGACGGGCAGCGGCAGAGATCGAGCCCTGCTCGGCAATGGCGGCCAGCAAGGCCATACGGCGGGCGCTACCCCAGGTATGGTCGCCAGTGCGCAGCGACAGGCTGCCGGTTAATTCGGGATTGGGGGTGTTTGAACTAGACATGGTGATAAGTGTAAGGGCGGGAACAAACTAGGGATAGAGCGCCGGTACAATGGCCGGATCAGCGCTGCTGGCCGTTCTGTTTTCTTGCAACCTTAACTGGTTTTTTCTATGTACGACACCCCTGCTGTTTCCATGGCTCAATTGCAGGAGCTCAATAGTGCCGAGACGGTTGTCTTGACCGTGAACAAGCGCTATGCGCGCCGCCTGCTGGGACATTTGTCGGCCCGTCTGGCGGGTGCTGGCGGGACGGTTGCCGTACCGGAAATTGTGCCTTTGGGCGCGTGGCTGGCGCAGGCCAGTGATCAGCTCTGCTTTTCCGAACAATGGCAACCATCCGCGCACCAGATGGATCGCTTTGCCGCCTTGCAGCGCTGGGAACACAGCATCGAGCAATGCGAGGAAGAGGGTTATTTCCTGGATGTAGGCCAGGCAGCGCGCCTGGCCTGTGAAGCCGATACCTTGCTGGAAGAATGGAATATCGAGCTGAAACCCGGCGAGGCCAGCGTGGATTTTGAACGTTTCATGCAATGGCGCTCTCACTACCGGCAAAGCCTGGAGCAGGCAGATCTGGATGATGCAAACCTGGCTGCGGAGCGTGTGCTCAAAGCGGTGCAGGCAGGCGCCTTGCACATGCGTCATCGCCATATGGTGCTGCATGGTTTTCATGAATATTCGCCACGCCTGCAAAGATTGTTGAGTGGTTTGCAGGACATGGGGGTAGAGATTCTCCAGCTGCAGCATGAAGAGGCTCCGGCGACAGAGGTGTATCGGGTGCAGGCGCAGGATGCGGATACGGAATGGCGCCTGGCGGTGCAGTGGGCGCGTCGTCAATTGGACGAGGACCCGGATCGCACAGTAGCCATTGTGGCCGCGCAGCTGGAAACGCAATTGCCGTTGGTGCATCGTCTTTTGCGACAGGCCATGCACACGGATCAAGGTGCTTTGCCCTATAACGTGGCGGCAGCCCGATCCTTGGCTGAGTGGCCAGTGGTTGAAGCGGCCATGGCCTGGTTGAAGGCCTTATTTACCTTGGCGACCAAGGGGCAGGCTGAGCCCGCCATGCTGGGCGAAGCCTTGCGTTTGGGAGCGTGTCAGGCAGAACAGTCTGAAGCAGGTGGCCGTGCCCGCATTGACAAGGCCTGGCGCGACAACCGCATTACACAAGTTAGCCGTAAAGAATTTGCCGACATGCTCAGCTTCCACACACCCGAACTGGCTCTGGCCTGGGGCAAGGCGGTGGAACGCTTCGAGTCCGTATCGGCAGGCGCTCAAGGAGTGGATACCTGGGCGTCGGTCATGCGCCAATGCCTGGAGGCTTTGGGCTTTCCGGGCACTAACCGTCTGGATAGTGCCCAGTTTCAAACTCTGGAGGCTTTGGAAGCCTTGCTGCTGCAATTGGCGCAGCAAGCGCCGGTCTTGGGTCGCATCAGTGCCTTGAAGGCACAAAGCGCTTTGGCCCGCATGGCCCGTGAAAATTTGTTCCAGCCACAACGAGACCCACGTTCCCGGCTGGACGTGCTGGGTTTTCTGGAAGCGGAAGGCGGGCGCTGGGATGCCGTATGGGTGCTGGGCCTGACCGATGATATTTTGCCTGCCGCGGTCAAACCCAATCCTCTGATTCCTGCCCAGGTGTTGCGTCGAGTCTCGGCACCTCGCAGTACGCCAGAGCGGGAGCTGGAATGGGCGCGCTGGATGCTGAGTGCCTTGCTACGCTGTGGGAATCAGGTTTTGCTAAGTGCGCCTTTGCATCAGGGCGAACAGGAGCTGAGGCCCAGTCCCTTGATTGCTCATTGGCCTGTGCTTGAAATGCCTTGGGCGGTGCAGGCAGAGCAGGCCGTCGCACAGGAAGCCTTGCTGGACGAGCAAGGCCCCAGTCTGAAGCTGGAAGAGCGCATACGTGGCGGGATCAGTGTGCTGGATACCCAGGCTCGCAATCCCTTGTGGGCTTTTGTGAAGTTTCGGCTACATGGTCAGGCCTTGCCCGACTACGCCCGTGTGGGCGATATGAATACACGCGGGATGTTCCTGCACCGCGCCGTCGAATTGTTCTGGCTGCGTGTGAAGGATCAGGACAGCCTGCATGAGCTGATTGGTGAGGGCTCACTGCTGGATGTGTTGCAAACGTGCATCGATCAAGCGGCGCAAGAAGAGCTGGCCGATTACGGTCCAGTGCTGCGCAGCCTGGAAATGGAGCGGGGTCTGGCCGTCTTGAATGAGTACGCTCATCAGGAAGCCCAGCGCCCACCGTTCGCCCTGGGGGCGACGGAGCATGAGTTGAGTTGGAACCGTGGCTTGTTACGTCTGAACCTGCGTCTGGACCGCTTGGATGATCTGGCTGATGGCGAGCAATTACTGTTGGATTACAAAACCGGCATAGGCGAGCTGCGGCCCGATAAAGACTGGCTGCGGCCCAGACCCGTGAATCTGCAATTGCCGTTTTATGCCGCCGCCTTGCAGGATGAGGGCCGCACCGTCAGTGGTTTGGCCTTTGTACGCTTGCATGCCCGTCAGGTCGGTTTAAGCGGTTTGGCCGCGCCCGGCATGGATATTGAGGGTCTGACCGAATTGGAGAGCGCCCAGCAGTGGACCGCCCAAATCGCGCAGTGGAAACAGGCGGTGGAAGGCTTGGCAGATGAGTTCCTGCAAGGGCAGGCCGCCAATCAGATCTGGAACCGCAACGATTTGCTGTATTGCGATGTTTTGCCCTTTTTACGTTTGTTCCAGGAAGACCTCCAAGACAATGGAGGAGAGGTGTAATGGTGACAGTCCCTAGCGATAGCCCCGCCCGTGCACGGGCACTGGACCCTGAGTCCTCCTTTCTGGTCCAGGCCCCAGCCGGGTCCGGCAAGACAGAGCTGCTGACCGACCGGATTCTGGCCTTACTGGCTCGCGTGCAGCGGCCAGAAGAAATAGTGGCCATTACCTTCACCCGTAAAGCTGCGGCTGAAATGCATGCGCGTGTACTGGAGAAGTTGGCCGCTGCCAATCAGGAACGGCCTGCCGAGCCCTACCGGGTACGCAGCTGGGAACTGGCGCGTGCCGCCATGCAGCGTAATCAGGAGCAACAGTGGGATTTGCTGGCTTACCCGGCCCGTTTAAGCATCCGGACCATCGACTCCTTGTGTGCCCACCTGGTGCGCGCCATGCCCTGGATTACGGGGCTGGGCGGGGTTCCGGCCATTACCGATAAGGCCCAGGAGCATTACGAAGCGGCGGCTTGGGCCACGCTGGAGATGGCGGAAAGCGTGCCCAGCGTGGCGCGCTTTCTGGAACATATGGATGTGAACCTGCTGCAGGCGCAAGCTCTGTTGGCCGGTATGTTGGCCAGCCGCGATCAGTGGCTGCCAGCCGTGGGGCAGGGCGGTGATGTGGCGCTTTTGCAAGACAGCTTGCGCGAGGTGGTGGAGCAGCAGCTGCAGCAGCTAAGCGATTCACTGCCACCCGGTTGGGCGCGAACCTTGGCCCCCCTGGCCTGCTTTGCAGCCTCGAATCTGGAAAGTGGCGATGTGCTGGCCTTGGCGGATTGGCAAGGCGATAACCTGGCCCCGGTCATGGACGATTTGCCGCGCTGGCGTGGTCTGGCAGCCTTGTTGCTGACGGATAAAGGCGATCTGCGCAAAAGCCTGACGGTGCGTAATGGCTTTCCCCCTAAAACGGCACAAAAAGAAATGCTGACCGAGTGGTTGAGCAATTGTCTGGGGGCTGAGCCCTGGATTGCTCGCCTGGCCAGTGCACGCCTTTTGCCCGAGCAATACTCCCCCCAACAGCAAGAAGTCTTGTCCAATCTGATTCAGGTCTTGTGGCTGGCTGCGGCGCAATTGAAACTGCGCTTTGCCGAGAAAGCTGAGGTCGATTTCACCGAGATTGCCCAACGTGCCTTGCAAGCCTTGGGTGATGCCGACGAGCCGGGCGAGCTGCTCTTGCGCATGGACAGGTCCATACGCCATTTGCTGGTAGACGAGTTCCAGGACACCAGCCAATCCCAGGTGCAGTTGCTGGAACGCCTGACCAGCGGCTGGGAGCCGGGCGACGGGCGCAGCCTGTTTTTGGTGGGCGACCCCATGCAGTCCATTTACCGTTTCCGCAAGGCGGAAGTGGGTTTGTTTTTGCAAGTCTGGCAAGCTCGACGCTTGGGCGAAGTAGAGCTGGAGCCACTGAATCTCAGTAATAACTTCCGTTCACATCCGCGCTTGGTGGAATGGGTGAACAAGGTGGGGGCGCAATTGTTTCCGGCTCGACCTGACCCGGATCTGGGCATGGTCACCTACGAACATTCGACCGCCTTCAAGCCCGATATTCCCGAGTGGGCGGTGCATTTTCACCCGTCCTGGCATTTCCGAGTGGCTAGGGGAGAGGATGCTGTGCCGTCGCAGCAAGCGGCTCAAGAGCGTGCAGTGCAGGAGGCGGTTCAGTGTGCAGCTCAAGCTCTGGAACGTTATCAGGACAGTGAGCATCCGGTGGCAATTCTGGTGCGAGCACGCTCGCACTTGCATGGTCTGGTGCGCAAGCTGGGCGAGCAGGGCATCCCGTGTCGAGCCGTAGAACTGGAACCTTTGCAACAGCGTCCTGTGGTGGCTGATCTGGTGCAATTGGTCCGTGCCTTGGCGCACCCGGCTGATCGACTGGCTTGGCTGTCTGTCTTGCGCTCGCCATTGATCGGCCTGCGTTTGGAGAGCCTGCACCGCCTGTGTGCCTTGCATCCCACACAGACCTTGGCCGAGCTTGCAAACAATCAGGATTTTGAAGACTGGGATGCCAACGAGCGTGCTCGTCTGCTATTTGCTTGCCAGATCTTGCTGGACAAAGGCAATCGTAGTGGCTTGATGCCGTTTGCTGCCTGGGTGCAAGAATGCTGGACGCGCTTGGGCGGGCCGCAAGTCTATCCAAGCCTGGCTGATCAGGCGGATGCAGAACAAGTCTTGCGTCTGCTGGAGGAGTTATGCCCTTACGGACCGCCCGACCAGCAACAATTGCAGGCCCGTGTGGAGTCGCTGTATGCCACCCCGCAAGGTACGGGCAAGGCCGTGGAGGTGATGACGATTCACAAGTCCAAGGGGCTGGAGTTTGAAACTGTCATTTTGTTTGGTTTGCACAAGCAGTCAGCAGCCGACTCCGAGCCGTTGATTCGTCTGGAACACAGTGCCGAGCGCCTGATTCTGGGGCCCATCAGCCATAAGGGCAGCGAGCAACGCGATCCGGTATCGCAGTTTCTGGCGGCGCGGGAGCGTATCCGGGCCGAGCAGGAAAGCCACCGTCTTTTATACGTGGCCCTGACGCGTGCCCGTCAGGAGCTGCATCTGTTTGCGGAATTGAGCATCACCCAGGATAAGGGCCTGCGCGAGCCGGATGGCCGCTCCTTGCTGAGCCGTGTCTGGCCGGTCCTGGATCAGCCACAGGCTCCTGTTTGGCAAGCCGAGCAGGGCGGACAGCAAGAGGAAGCCGGGCAAGGTTCTGCGGCATTGTTGCAGCGTGTGGTGAGCTTGCCGGCCGCGCCGCCCGAGCAGTTGCAGGCCGACAGCCCGCAGTATCAAAGCTGGCAGTGGTCCCTGGACACGACTCATGAAAAAGCCATTGGTACGGTTGCCCACGACTGGCTGGAAAAGCTGGGCCGTGAAGGGCTGGAGCAATGGCCGGTAGAACGCTTGCAGCAAGGCCGCGCCGTGATGCGTCGTCAACTGCTGCGTGCTGGTGTGCCAGCGACCTATCTGGATGAAGCCGCCCAATCCCTGTTTGAAGCGATTACTGCGACCGTACAGACGGAACGGGGCCGCTGGCTTCTGGGCGTCAGCCGAGCTTACCGGGAATGGTCCTTGCTGGACGTCAGTGGCCGTGTGTCGATTATTGACCTGGCCATTTCCCAGGAAGATCACTGGCTGGTGGTGGATTACAAGACTGGACGACCTGCCGAGCATGAAAGTTTGGACGATTTCAAGGCACGGATGCTGGAGCGTTATGCGCCGCAATTGCAGCGGTATTGTGAGCAGGTGCAGGCTCTGGATGGCCGGCCCGCGCAGGCTGCGCTTTATTTCCCGAGAGCCGATCTTTGGCTGCCGTATTGATGCTACACTATTGGTCGGCGGGCCCCTCCGCATGGTTCGGCGGTGAATCTGGTCAGGTCGGGAACGAAGCAGCCACAGCCGTGCAGAATCAGTGCCGGAGTCAGGCTCGCCACTTCATTTGCTTATCGGGTTATGCGCGCCCGGTCTATCTGCTTCCCTTCAGCACCGAATCCGGTACACTTTTCCTTTCGCTTATTTGTATTGATGGTTCACGCCGTCCGGAATTCGCATGACCTATCTCGTTCTGGCCCGCAAGTGGCGCCCCCGTTCCTTTGACACCTTGGTTGGTCAGGACCACGTGGTGCGCGCTCTGACGCACGCCCTGGATACCCAGCGCCTGCACCATGCCTGGCTGTTTACGGGCACACGCGGCGTGGGCAAGACCACCTTGTCGCGTATTCTGGCCAAGTCGCTGAACTGCGAAACTGGCATCACTTCCAAGCCCTGTGGCGTTTGCCGCGCTTGTACCGAGATTGATGCTGGCCGCTTTATTGATTATGTAGAGCTGGACGCCGCTTCCAACCGTGGTGTGGAAGAGATGACCCAGCTGCTGGAGCAGGCGGTCTACGCCCCCAGCTCGGGCCGTTACAAGGTCTACATGATTGACGAAGTTCACATGCTGACCGGGCACGCCTTTAACGCCATGCTCAAGACGCTGGAAGAGCCGCCAGCGCACGTCAAATTCATTCTGGCCACGACCGATCCGCAAAAGATTCCGGTCACGGTCTTGTCGCGCTGTCTGCAATTCAATTTGAAGCAGATGACAGTGCCCGCGATTGTGGGCCACCTGCAAGACATTCTGACCCAGGAAGAAATGCAGTTCGAGCTGCCTGCCTTGCGTTTGCTGGCACAGGCAGCCGATGGCTCCATGCGCGATGCCTTGTCGCTGAGCGACCAGGCCATTGCTTATAGCGCAGGCGATCTTAGCGCCCAGGCTGTACAAGCCATGCTGGGCACCATTGATCAACGCCACCTGGCGCAATTGCTGCAAGCGCTGGTCGCTTATGATGCGCAGGCCATTATGGGTGTGGCCGATGATCTGGCCTTGCGCGGCCTGTCTTATTCGGGAGCTCTGGCTGATCTGGCAACCTTGTTATCCCGTATCGCCATCGAGCAGCGCATCCCCGGCACGATTTCTGATGATGATCCTCTGGCAGAGGCGGTGCGGCAACTAGCGCCCATGCTCTCGCCCGATCATGTGCAGTTGTTTTATTCGGTAGCGGTGCATAGCCGTCAGGAGCTGTCTTTGGCTCCGGATGAGTACGCCGGTTTTGTGATGGCGTGCTTGCGCATGCTGGCTTTGCTGCCCGAGCCTGTCTCGGCGTATGTGCCACCGCCAGCAGGGCCTTCGGGGTCTGATACTGCTGGTGCTGCTCAGGCTGCTCAGGCTGCTCAGGCTGCTCCCGCTCCTGCGGCAGCCCCCGCTGCCTCAGAGCTTGCGTCGGCACCGGCTACCTCTACCGCCTCTGTTGATGCCGCCGCCTCTGCCGCGCCTCAGCAGGCACAGGCTTCTGCCCCTGTAGTCGTCCCGGTTGCTGATGTTGCCAGTGCACATGCAGCCCAAGCAGCGCCTGTCGCAGAATCCATCCCCGCTGACGACGATTTTGTCCCGGCCTGGGAAGATGCTCCCGAGCCTGCCGGTGCAGGGGCCAGCTATGACTCTTCAGAGTCTGCCCCAGCGGATGCAAGCTTTGAAGCCGGTTCCGCGACCAGTCAGCCTCAAGAAGCTGCGACTGCAGTTGCTGACAGCAGCGCTGTTGAAGCCGCCCAAGCGGCATCGACGCCGTCAGCCCAGCCAGCCGCAGAGCCCACCTCCGCATCCCAGGCTGATTCCTCTACCGACCCTGTAGCGGAATCCCCCAAAGCCCAGGGCAAGAGCAGTGCTCAGCCCCTGATGTCGTCTCAGGCTCAGGCCGCCGCCCGAGTAGAACCCGTGGCTGAAGAAGCGCCGCCAGCCGTCTCCACCCAGGACGGCCCGGAAGAGCCCGCCTGGCTGTCCGAGGGCATGGACGAAGAGTTCGAGAATTACCAACCTCTGGATATGGACGCGGCTCGTGCCGAAGAAGACGGCGATGTACCGTCTGTGTCCCTGTCTGATCGCTTCATGCCCGATACTGAACTGGGCCTGCCTGTACCGCAAAGCGGCTCGGACAGCCCGCGTACCGTCCGTCTGGGCGGCATGAAACCGGAAACCTGGCCCGAAGTGGCAACCAGCCTGCCCTTAAGTGGCTGGGCCGCTGAATTGGCCCGCCAGAGCGAATGGCTGGGCGTGAAAGGCCAGGAAATCCATCTGCGTGCCAAAATCAAGGCCACTGAAGGCAGCCAGGGCAAAGCGCGCTTGCGCACCGTTTTGTCGGAATACTTTGCCCAGTCCATTCAGTTGGTGATCGAATACGGGGATACGGGCGATGCTACCGCGCATGCCGTGGAGCAGGCCAAGCTGGCCGAGCGCCAGCGGCAGGCCGAAGAGCAGGTTGCCCAGGATCCCTTTGTCTTGAGCCTGATCCAGGACTTTGACGGCAGCGTCAAAGCCGGGTCGATCAAGGCCACTCCTTTGGTTCGGGCCGCCTGAATGGCCCCTTGTCAATTTATATCAATCAGGAAAACCAAACCATGATGAAAGGTCAGATTGCCGGCTTGATGCGCCAGGCGCAGCAAATGCAGGAAAACATGAAAAAGGCCCAGGAAGCCTTGGCCGATATCGAGGTCGAGGGCGTTTCCGGCGGTGGTCTGGTCAAGGTCATCATGAACTGCCGCCACGATGTGCGCCGTGTCTCTATCGACCCCAGCCTGCTGGAAGACGAAAAAGAGATGCTGGAAGATTTGATTGCTGCTGCCTTTAACGATGCACAGCGCAAAGCCGAGGCAACGTCGCAGGAAAAAATGGCGGGTGTTACCGCTGGCCTGCCACTGCCACCCGGTATGAAGTTCCCGTTCTAATGAACGAACCGCAGATCGCTGAGCCCGAACCGCTTCGGGCTCTGATCCAGGCTCTGCGTCGGCTACCCGGTGTGGGCGAGCGTAGCGCTCGCCGCATGGCCTACCACTTGTTGCAACACGACCTGGTAGGCGCCGACCAATTGAGCCGCGCTCTTGAACATGCCACGACGGCACTGCAGCACTGTCAGCGCTGCAATGGTTTCACTGTTCAACCTATCTGTGAAACCTGTGCCAATCCCCGCCGTGATCCGGCGTTGTTGTGTGTGGTGGAGACGCCTGCCGATCAAAACATGATCGAGGCTACGCATGGCTATCGAGGCCTTTACTATGTGCTGATGGGGCGTTTGACGCCGCTGGAAGGCATAGGCCCGGATGCCTTGCAATTTGACCGCTTGCTAGAGCGAGCCGGTGATGGCCAAGTGCAGGAAGTGATTCTAGCGACCAATTTCACCGCAGAGGGCGAAACCACCGCCCATCATTTGGCGGAAATGCTCACTAGCCAAGGTTTGAAAGTGACTCGACTGGCACGCGGTGTGCCAGCCGGGAGCGAGCTGGAGTACGTAGACCCCAGCACCATTGCCTGGGCCTTGATGGAGCGTCGCGCCACGTAAACGGGTTTGACCGCTTGGCGGACAAGGGGGGGACACCCCCCTTTGTTTTTTAGTATAAGTATCAGACCTAAATAATTAATGACCAACAACAAGAAGGGGATTGCCATGAAACTGACTCGTCGTCATGCACTCAAGCTGGTTGGAGCATCGGGATTGGCACTGTCGCTGCCAACATTGGCCCGTGCACAGGAAATCGAGAAAAAAAGCATCACGATTGCCGTCGGTGGCAAAGCGCTGATCTATTACCTGCCTTTGTCCATTGCCGAGATCAACGGCTATTTTGATGATGAAGGCCTCAAGGTCAAAGTGGCCGACTTTGCCGGTGGCTCCAAGGCCCTGCAAGCGGTTGTCGGTGGCAGTGCCGATGTCGTCTCAGGCGCTTTTGAGCACACCATCAACTTGCAGGCCAAAGGCCAGATGTACCGTGCCTTTGTGCAGCAAGGACGCGCACCGGCCATCGTTTTGGCCGTGTCCAACAAGACGATGGCTGACTATAAGTCGCCTGCGGATTTGAAGGGCAAGAAAATCGGTGTGACCGCACCGGGTTCCTCGACCAATATGATGGTCAACTTCTATCTGGAACAGAACGGTCTGAAACCCTCGGACGTGGCCTTTATCGGCGTAGGCGCTGGCGCGGGTGCGGTCACCGCCATGCGTACGGGTCAGATCGATGCCATGGCTAACCTGGACCCGGTTATCGGCACCTTGCTCAAGGAAAACGAGGTACGTGTCATTGCTGACACCCGTACCGTTGCCGACACCAAGACCATTTTTGGCGGCAACATGCCGTCGGCTTGCTTGTACGCTTCTGAAGACTTCATCACCAAGAATCCGAACACGGCTCAGGCCCTGGCCAACGCCATCGTGCGCGCCGACAAATGGATTCAGGCCAATGACGCTGAAACCATTGCCAAAACCGTGCCTGCCACCTACCTGCTGGGTGATGTAGAGCTGTACAAGCAATGTCTGGACGCCAATAAAGAAGCACTCTCGCCAGATGGTCTGGTCGATGCTGATGGCCCCGCTACCGCCTTGAATGCACTGGCCGCTTTTGTGCCGAATCTGGACGCATCCAAGATTGATACCAGCAAGATCTTCACCAACGAATTTGCTGAAAAAGCCAACAAGAAGTATCCCAATGTCTGAGGCAGCACTTTCTTTAGATAACATCAGCTGTGTTTTTGCATCCCGCGATGGCAAAGGTACGTACACAGCGGTTCGTGACGCCAGCCTGAACATTGCTCCAGGCGAGTTTGTGTCGGTTGTAGGCCCAACGGGCTGCGGCAAATCCACGCTCCTGAACGTAGGGGCGGGTTTGCTGAGCCCTTCGTCGGGCGAAGTGCGTGTGTTCGGCAAACCCCTGGAAGGGGTGAACGAGCGCGCTGGCTACATGTTCCAGGGCGAAGCACTCATGCCCTGGCGCAGTGCCGAATCCAACGTGATGGCCGGTCTGGAGTTTGCCGGTGTCCCGCAGGATGAGGCCCGCGAGCGTGCCCAGGAATGGCTCAAGCGAGTCGGCCTGGGTGGTTTCGGGGATCGTTACCCGCATCAGATGTCTGGCGGTATGCGCAAACGCGTCATGCTGGCCCAGACCCTGATTCGTGATCCCGACATCATTCTGATGGACGAGCCGTTTTCGGCACTGGACATTCAGACCCGCCAATTGATGGAAAACGAAGTGCTGGAGATCTGGATGGCGCAGCGTAAAGCCGTGCTGTTCATCACTCACGACCTGGACGAAGCCATTGCCATGAGCGATCGGGTGGTGGTTCTGTCGGCCGGGCCGGGCACTCATCCCATCGGCGAATTTCATGTCGATCTTCCACGCCCTCGTGACGTGGCCGAAGTACGCAATGATCCTCGCTTTGTCGAACTGCATGCGGCAATCTGGGCCGTCTTGCGTGATGAAGTTCTGAAGGGTTATGCCCAGCAAAAGCGTGCCTGATATGTCTAAATCTATTACTCAATCCAAGCTGGCCCTGCGCGGCTGGCAAATCTCGCTGCTCATCGTCATTCTGGCTGCCTGGCACTTTTTTACGCTGGACCCCAAAGTAGCCTTCTTCTTTGGCCAGCCACTGGAAGTGGTCAAGGTGATCTGGGCCTGGTTCGTCACCAACGGTGATATTTACCTGCACCTGGGCGTGACCTTGAGCGAAACCCTGCTTGCCTTTGCCATCGGTACGATTGCCGGTCTGGCTTGCGGTCTGTGGCTGGGGCTCTCGCCCCGTGCGGCGGCCTTGCTGGACCCGTATCTGACGGCGGCCAACTCCATGCCACGCGTGATTCTGGCGCCTATTTTCGGCATGTGGTTTGGTCTTGGCATCTGGTCCAAAGTGGCTCTGGCCGTGACACTGGTGTTCTTCATCGTGTTTTTCAACGTGTACCAGGGTGTGCGTGAAGTCAGCTCCACCTTGCTGGACAACGCCCGCATGCTGGGTGCCAGCCGTCGCCAGTTGCTGCGCCACGTCTATATTCCTTCGGCAACCAGCTGGGTGTTCTCCAGCCTGCACACCTCGGTCGGTCTGGCCTTTGTGGGTGCTGTGGTGGGTGAATACCTGGGTTCAGCCAGTGGGGTCGGTTATCTGATCCTGCAGGCAGAGGGCACATTGGACGTGAATACGGTGTTTGCCGGTATTGTGGTGCTTACGGTATTTGCGCTGATTCTGGATGGACTGGTCAGTGTGTTTGAAGACCGCTTGTTGGCCTGGCGGCCTCAAGGTGGTGGTACAGAAAAGCTCTGATTCATGTCGCTTGCGGTCAGATAGCGATCTGACAGGGCTTGCCCCGAAAACCGGCTTCTTTTTGGAGAGGCCGGTTTTTTTGTGCCGGCATTTTTGTGGCTCGGCATTTTGGTGAGCGCTGAAAGTTTAGAAAACTGAAGCCTAGTGGGGAGCACGTCGTGCCTTGAGGAAGCCGTGCACGGCTTGAGGCGTTTTTCTGCTTAGAGTCACTTTGGATAGGACTGAGCGCAAAGCAGAAAGCAGGCCTATTTAGGCTGATATATAACCCTTGATCAAGATCCGTTCATTTCCTTGCAGGCTCTTTGCTTTCATGTCCGACCGCCGTGCCTTTCGTAAAACCTGGCTTGCTCACTACAGCGAGCTGCTGGGGGCGTGGCGGCGTCGATCTCAAGTTGATCACGATGTGGAAGACGCCATGCACGACGCTGTGCTGCGCATACTGGAAAACGGCTCGGTTTCGGCCGATAATCCGGCCGCCTATCTGCAACGCAGTACCTCCAACGGTCTGATCGACCGACACAGACGGGAGGAAAAGCTGCCCATGGTGCCTTTGCATGAACTGCATGAGTCCGAGCATCCGCTGGCAGTTGGCCCGGAGTCCCAGGTTTATTCCAGCCAGATGGTCGATGATTTAAGAACGGTTCTGGATGAACTGCCGGACATTTGCAGGCAGGTGTATATTTACCAGCGCCTGGAGGGAAGCTCCCATGCCGAGATTGCCCGTGAATTGGGCATCTCCCGTGCCATGGTGGAAAAGCATATGAACAAAGCGCTGCGTCATTTGAGTACAAGGTTACAGAAGTATGCCCCCTGATGTCCTGAACGCAGCGACCGCGCAGGATCAGGCGGCCGCCTGGTTTTCTCATCTGCGCTCGGGTGATGCCTCGCCCGAGGATTGGCGTGCCTTCGAGCAATGGCGTCAGTCCGATCAGGAGCATGATCGCTGTTACCGCCATCTGGAGGCGATCTGGCAAGCGACCTTGCAGATTCCCGAGTCCGAGCTGCGGGCTGCCTTGCGGGCTTCGCGCTCATCGGCTCCGGTCAACAAGCCACGTCGTCGTTTTGCCTGGGGCATGACGGCAGGACTGTGTGCGGCGGGTGTGCTTGCCGCTGTGGGCATACGGGCTAGCCTGGATACTGAGCCTTCCTATCAAGCCACATTGACGACCCCACGCGGGTTGCACGAGGAATTGCGTCTGCCCGATGGCTCTATCCTGATGGCCAATACCGGCACACACGCGCAGATTCGTTTTTACGAGAATGAGCGTGTCGTTGATCTGTATGCAGGCGAGGTGTTCTTTGATGTGCAGCCTGATCGGTCCCGGCCGTTTGTAGTGCATGCCGGGCAAAGCAGGGTGGTGGTTACAGGCACACGATTCAATGTTCTGCATGAGCAGCAGCAATTGCAGGTGACGGTAGAGTCCGGTTCGGTCAAGGTGCAGCAGGGTGCCTGGTGGGACCGGGATACACGCTTGCTGGAGCGTGGGCAATCCGTTTATACGGCTGAGGATGCTCCTCTGGGCCAGGTACAAAAGGCGGATCTGGATACCAGCCTGGCATGGCGTAATGGCATGATTGTGTTCGAGAACACGCCGCTGGAGCAGGCGGTAGCGCAGATCAATCGTTACTTGCCGCAAGCGGCCGTTTTCGATGCACCCCGTTTTTCCTCCTACAAGGTGGCTGGGGTTTTCAGTGTGAATGAGCCTTTGGCCCTGATCCATACCTTGCCGGATCTGGTGCCAGTGAAAGTTCAAACCTTGCCCAGCGGACAACTGCGAATCAGCGAATAGAGCACGAGTTTGCCTGGCAATCCAGGCTCTGTTTTTTATTTATCAAAAATAATTCTCATTTTTGTTCCGGTGTTTTGATTCTGGTTCGTCGATAGAGTAAGGGGAGCTGTTTTGTGTCGCAGACGGCAGCGCCCATCACCTTGCCTTGAGGCCGCCTTGCGCGTGCCTTGCTACTCTTTGGACCTAGTCAGACTGTGAATACACCGACCTTTTCTGTGTGGCGCAACAAGCCCGCGATCAATACACGCTTGACGATTCTGGCAATCAGCCTGGCCTGCGCCGTCAGCGCCTTGCCGCTGGACGTACGTGCGCAGGCTCAAGCCACCTCCATCAATCTTCCCGTGCAGCCCCTTAGCAAGTCCTTGTTGCAGTTGGGGCAGCAGGCCTCGGTCCAGATTTTCTTTTCTCAGGAATTGGTGGATGGCCATCAGGCACCGGCCTTGTCGGGCAGCTATTCCCCTGAGCAGGCCTTGCAGCAGCTCTTGGCGGGCACGGGCATCACGTACAAGCGCAAGGGCAATACCATCAGCCTGACGCCGGACCCGGCCTCCTCGGTGGTCGAGCTGTCCACCATTACCGTCAAGGGCGGGATTCTGGGCGACTTGTCGCCTGCCTATGCTGGCGGGCAAGTGGCAACAGGGGGTAGCCTGGGTTTGCTGGGTTCCGTGGATGTGATGGACAACCCCTTTAGCACCACCAACTACACCTCCGAATTGCTCTATGACCAGCAGGCCAGAACTCTGGCCGATGTGGTGGTGAATGATGCGGCGGTGCGCACGACGACCTCGACCGGCGGTTTTGGTGAGGACTTTGTGATTCGCGGCTTTGCGGTAGGCAGTGGTGATGTCAGCGTGAACGGCTTGTATAGCCTGGTGTCTTCCAGCCGTGTGCCCGTGCAGATTCTGGAGCGTGTGGAAGTCCTGAAAGGGCCCGGCACCTTGATGCGCGGTATCCCACCCGGAGGGAGTATAGGCGGGGCGATCAATCTGGTGACCAAGCGGGCCGAGGACGAGCCGCTGACCCGCGTGACGGCCAGTTATGTCAGCCAGGCAAATGTGACGGCACAGCTGGATGTGGGTCGCCGCTTCGGTGAAAACAAGGAATGGGGCGTGCGCTTTAACGGCGTCAAGCGCGGTGGAGAAGCCACGTCACGCGACGGCAAGCAGGATCTGGGCATGGCCGCCCTGGGCGTGGATTATAGAGGCGCCCGTTTGCGCTGGTCTGCGGATGTCATCCACCAGGAAGACACGCTGGAAAATATCCGTTCGCAAATTGGCTTTCAAAGCGATCTGACCGAGCTGCCTGCACCTCCGGATGGCCGTACCAATTTCTACCCCGGCACTCGCCTGACCCAGCGCGACAACACCATCATGTCCCGTCTGGAATATGACTTCAGCGATTCGGTCACCGGACATATCGGGATGGGCTACCGTCATGGCAAGAATCGCCAGATTTTCCCGGTGAATGTGAAACCGGGGAATCCCAATGTGCGCCAGTCTGTAGATGCTGACGGCAATTTCAGCGTGATCTCCACGTTCTATGACTCCTATTCCAAAACGCTAAGCAGCGACGCGGGTTTGAGCGTGGATTTCGACACGGGCAGCGTGGCGCACAAGCTGGCTTTCGGAGTGAGCTATATGGATCAGGAGCTGGGCAATGCCTACAGCCCTGGCACGGAAGTGGCGGACTCCAATATCTATAATCCTGTGCCTATTCCGGCAGGTCCAACAGAGCGGCTGACGCCACAAAAAGCGTCCAGTACCGGCCTGCTCAGCTTTGCCGTGGCAGATACCTTGTCCTTTGCTGATGACCGTGTCTTGCTGACGGTGGGGGCGCGTCGTCAGACCGTGGATGTCACCAGCTTCAATACGACTACAGGTGTAAAAACCTCCGATTACAAGGCCAGTTCCATCTCGCCTTTGGCGGGGATTGTGGTCAAGCCGATGGAGAATGTCTCGGTCTTCGCCAACTTCACCGAAGGTTTGACGCGCGGCACGATTGTTGGGGACACCTACGCGAATCGTGGCGAGATTCTCAAGCCTTTCAAGTCCCGTCAGTATGAGGCGGGTGTGAAAGTGGATTGGGGTGGCATCATGACCTCGGCCTCCCTGTGGCAGATTGCCCGACCTGCAGGGCAAGAGGATGGAAACAATGTGTATGGCTACTTTGGCGAACAGCGCAACCGTGGTTTGGAGCTGAGTGCCTACGGTGAATTGATGCCAGGTTTGCGCATGATGGCCAGTGCTGGCTTTACCCAAGGCAAGCTCACCAAAACCCAGAACGGTGTGAATGAAGGCAACCGGGCACCGGGTGTACCTGCCAGCACCTATAACCTGGGTCTGGATTGGGATACGCCTTGGGTACAAGGCCTGAGCCTGAATGGTCGCGTGATTCATACCTCGTCCCAGTATCTGAACAACACCAATACCTTGAAGCTGCCCGCCATGACCCGCTTTGATGTAGGTGCGCGCTACTACGCCGATATTGCGGGCAAGGATGTGGTGATTCGCGCCAATATCGAAAACCTGACCGACAAGCGCTACTGGCTGGCTTCCAGCAACTTTGCCACGAACGGGGCAGGGCGCACATTCATGTTGTCGGCCTCCGTGAATTTCTGATTCGCTGATTGTTAACGTCAGGCAGGGCTTCGCGGCTGTATTCGATACCGCCTGGCCCTACCTGGACCTGGAAGGGAAAAACAAAATGTTGAAACGATGTTTTCTGATGTCCGTTCTGTCGGCGGCCCTGTTGAACGTGACCGCGTATGCTCAACCTACCCAGCCATCTGTGCAGCCCTTGAGTCCAGAGTTGGCGCAGCGCAGCTCGATCACGGCCGATGGCGCCTTGCGCAAGGAACTGGCTTACGGGATTTATCAGATGGCTTACAGCGCGTCTGAAAAGGCCCTGTATGTAGCCTCGGCAGAAATGCTTGATGGTGTGCGGGGCGGGGCGCTCTACAAGCTGGACCCGCAGACTCTGGATGTGCTGGGTGTGATTCACACCGATGAAAGCAATTTTGGCTTGAGCAGCAATACCGAGGGGAATGTGCTGTTCATGACGAACAGCCTGAACCCGGCAGTTGCGCGCGTGGAGCTGGGCGAAAAGGGCGGTCTGAAACGTACGGCTTTCAGCAATATGGGGACGGATGGTTTCAAGGTGGGGCCACGTACGGTGAAGCTGGATGAGGCCTATAAGCGTCTTTATGTAGGGGGCGTAGGCAATCCGGCGGTAATCTGGGTGCTGGACACGAGCAGCATGGAAGTGCTCAACACCATTGAGAATGCGGGCAAATGGGTGACCGGTTTATTGTTGGACACGGATCATCGCCGTATGTACGCAGGCAATGGTGACGGTGAAGTGCTGGTGATTGATACGGACAAGAACCAGATCCAACAGCGTTGGAAACCTGCCGGGGACAAGCCGGCGATCTTGCTCAACTTTGCTCTGGACCCGAAGCGCAACCGTTTATACGCCACGGAAAATCAGCATCAGAAAACGGTTTATGTGCTGGATGCCAGCACAGGCAAGCTGCTGGAGCAACTGGACGTAGGGGACGCGCTGGATATTGTCTATAACCCCAAGCGTGACGAGCTGTATGTGTCGCACCGCCAGCAGGGCAAGGTGTCTGTGCTGGATGCGGGCAGCTATGCGAAAAAGGCGGAATACAGCTTGCTTGCTCATCCCAACAGTCTGCTGCTGGGGCCGGACGATCAACTGTATGTCACGGTGAAAGCTCCCTTCACGCCTGACCATAAGGTCAGCGCCCGCGAAAGTGTGGTGCGTATTGATCTGAGCAAGATCTGATTGCAGCCTGAAGGTTCAAAGCAAATCAGCCCGGCGCAATGCCGGGCTGAGTCTTTTTGCTGCTCAAGTTCTTGATCAAGCAGGGATTCTGCTTTCTGGGCTTTGCAGGGTGCAAAGCCTTCTAAAGTGTTGTGCCAGTGATCAAGCCTGCTGACGCGCTTGCTGAATCAAGGAGTCCAGCTTGATGCCATCCGCGGTGAACTGACGGATGCCTTCGGCCAGCTTTTCAGTAGCCATCGCGTCCTGGTTCAAATCCGTGCGGAAAGTGATTTCATTGCTGGCACGCCATTCGGGGGCAACCGCCTTGGCGCGCGCCACATCCAGCATGGCAGGGACTTCACCTTGGGCTGCATCCAGCTGGCCCAGCAGATCCGGGCTGATGGTCAGCAGATCGCAACCGGCCAGCGCCTTGATCTGGCCGACATTGCGGAAGCTGGCACCCATGATCTCCGTGGGGATGTCATAGGTTTTGTAGTATTCGTAAATGCTGCGGACCGAGCGCACGCCGGGATCGTTCTCGCCTTGGTTGGCGCTTTCGTCCCAGTCCTGGCCAGCGGTTTTCTTGAACCAGTCGTAGATGCGACCCACAAAGGGCGAGATCAGGGTGACTTTGGCCTGGGCGCAGGCGATGGCTTGCGGCAGGCAGAACAAAAGGGTCAGGTTGCAGTTGATGCCTTCGGCTTGCAGCGTACGGGCGGCCTGAATGCCTTCCCAGGTGCTGGCCAGCTTGATCAGTACCCGTTCGCGCGGCACACCGGCCTTTTCGTAATGCTGAATGATATGGCGGGCGCGCTCGACACTGGCCAGGGTATCAAAAGACAGGCGAGCATCCACTTCGGTGGAGACGCGGCCGGGAACAATGTCCAGAATTTGTTGGCCAAAGGCAACCAGCAACAGGTCGCTGGTTTCTGCCAGGCTGGCGTGAGGGTGGTCGGCGATGACACGGTCCAGCAAGGGGCGATAGGCCGCCTGCTGGACAGCCTTCAAGATCAGGGAAGGATTGGTTGTTGCATCGGTAGGGCGATACGCACGCATCGCTTCAAAATCGCCTGTGTCGGCCACTACGGTTGTGCACTGGCGCAGGGAGTCAAGCTGAGTAGTCATGTCTGTTACTAGTCCATCGCAAAGCCATCAAACCAATCAATTACTGTAGTCGATTTTCCAGGTTTTCGTGCCTGGTTTCGGTGTTATTACCGATAAACTACCGGAAAAACCCCGTTTGAGCATATAATTAGAAGGTTTAATATTAATTTCAGAATCCGGGGTTTTTAACGTGCTGCCGTCTTTATTTCCTGAGGAGTCCCGCACTATCACTAGTGCCGTCCTAGCCCTGGCGGATGGAACCCTATTCAAAGGGGTATCAATCGGTGCCGAGGGGCACTGTGTTGCTGAGATCGTTTTCAATACAGCCATGACGGGCTATCAGGAAATCCTGACAGACCCAAGCTACAGCGGTCAAATTGTTACGCTTACCTATCCGCACATCGGTAATACCGGTGTCAATCCAGAGGACTCCGAATCCACCAAAGCCCACGCTGCCGGGCTTGTCATTCGCGATTGTCCCGCCCGCCTGTCCAACTTCCGCTCCACCCAGTCTTTGCCCGACTACCTGAAAGCTCAGGGCGTTGTGGCCATCTCCGGTATCGACACCCGCAAGCTGACTCGCATTTTGCGCGAGAAAGGCTCCATGGGTGCCTGCATCTTGGTGGGTGATGATGCTGAACGTGCACTGGAACTGGCCCGCTCTTTCCCTGGCCTGAAAGGTCAGGACCTGGCCAAGGTGGTTACCACCGACAAGTCCTACAACTGGACCGAAGGTTCGTGGGAACTGGGCCAAGGTTTCTCCAAGCCCGAAGGCGACCGCTTCCATGTGGTGGCTTACGACTTTGGCGTCAAGGCCAACATCCTGCGCCTGATGGCGGACCGTGGCTGTAAGGTCACCGTCGTGCCTGCGCAAACTCCATTGGCCGATGTGCTGGCTTACGAACCTGATGGCGTGTTCCTGTCCAATGGCCCTGGTGATCCGGAGCCTTGCGATTACGCAATCGAAGCTTGCAAGGGCTTGCTGGAGCGCAAGTTGCCTGTGTTTGGTATTTGCCTGGGTCATCAGATCCTGGGTCTGGCCGTAGGTGCTCAGACCTTGAAGATGAAAAATGGCCACCACGGTGCCAACCACCCTGTGCAGGAACTGGCCAGCGGCCGCGTGTTCATCACCAGCCAGAATCACGGTTTTGCGGTGGATGCCACAACCTTGCCAGCCAATGCCAAGGTCACGCACATTTCTTTGTTCGACCAGAGCCTGCAAGGCTTCGAGTTGACAGATCGCCCCGCGTTTTGCTTCCAGGGCCACCCCGAAGCCACTCCCGGCCCGCGCGATATTGCCTCGCTGTTCGACAAATTCATCAGCCTGATGGCTGCCCACCAGGCCAATAAATAAATCGCACTATGCCAAAGCGTTCAGACTTAAAAAGCATTCTTATCATTGGCGCAGGCCCGATCATCATTGGTCAGGCTTGTGAATTCGACTACTCGGGAGCCCAGGCATGTAAGGCCCTGAAGGCCGAGGGTTACCGGACTGTGCTGGTCAACAGCAACCCGGCCACCATCATGACGGACCCGGATACGGCCGACGTCACCTACATCGAGCCCATCACCTGGCAAGCTGTCGAGAAAATCATTGAAAAAGAGCGTCCCGATGCGCTCTTGCCCACCATGGGCGGCCAAACCGCGCTGAACTGCGCCCTGGATCTGGCCAAGCATGGCGTGCTGGAAAAATTCGGTGTCGAGCTGATCGGTGCCAACGCCGCTGCTATCGAAAAAGCTGAAGACCGCCTGAAATTCAAAGACGCCATGACCTCCATCGGTCTGGAGTCCGCCAAGTCCGGCGTGGCTCACAGCATGGACGAAGCCTGGGCGGTTCAAAAGCGTATCGCTGAAGAAATCGGTACCGCCGGTTTCCCCGTCGTGATTCGCCCCAGCTTCACGCTGGGCGGTACGGGCGGCGGTATTGCCTACAACCCTGAAGAATTCGAAACCATCTGCCGTCGTGGTCTGGAAGCCTCGCCAACCAACGAACTGCTGATTGAAGAATCCCTGCTGGGCTGGAAAGAGTTTGAAATGGAAGTCGTGCGTGATCGCGCCGACAACTGCATTATTGTGTGCTCCATTGAAAACCTGGACCCCATGGGTGTGCACACCGGTGACTCCATCACCGTGGCTCCTGCCCAAACCCTGACCGACCGCGAATACCAGATCATGCGTAATGCATCGATCGCCGTATTGCGCGAAATCGGTGTGGATACCGGTGGTTCGAACGTTCAGTTCGCGGTGAACCCCGATAACGGCCGCATGATCGTTATCGAAATGAACCCGCGCGTGTCTCGTTCCTCGGCTCTGGCTTCCAAAGCCACGGGTTTCCCTATCGCCAAGATTGCTGCGCGTCTGGCCGTGGGTTACACCCTGGACGAGCTGCTGAACGAAATCACCGGTGGTGCGACCCCCGCTTCGTTCGAGCCCACCATCGATTACGTGGTTACCAAAGTGCCACGTTTCGCCTTCGAAAAATTCCCTCAGGCCGACTCGCGCCTGACCACCCAGATGAAGTCCGTGGGCGAAGTGATGGCTATTGGCCGCACTTTCCAGGAATCCTTCCAGAAAGCCCTGCGTGGCCTGGAAGTGGGTGTGGATGGTCTGAACCAGAAAACCACCGACCGCGAAAAACTGCAGGTCGAACTGGGCGAACCCGGCCCAGAGCGTATCTGGTACGTGGGCGATGCTTTCGCTCAAGGCCTGACCCTGGACGAAGTTCACAACCTGACCAAGATCGACCCCTGGTTCCTGGCCCAGATCAAAGAGATCGTGGACATCGAACTGGCTCTGGAGCAAAAGACGCTGGCCGATCTGGACCGCGACACCTTGTTCGGTCTGAAGCGTCGTGGTTTCTCCGACCGCCGTCTGGCTTTCCTGCTGGACACCGTGGAATCGGAAGTGCGCAAACTGCGTCACCAGTTGAACGTGCGTCCTGTCTACAAGCGTGTGGACACCTGCGCGGCTGAATTCTCCACCGATACGGCCTATATGTACTCGACCTACGAGGAAGAGTGCGAATCCAATCCTACGGACAAGAAGAAGATCATTGTTCTGGGTGGTGGTCCTAACCGTATTGGTCAGGGTATCGAGTTTGACTACTGCTGCGTGCACGCAGCTCTGGCATTGCGCGAAGATGGTTACGAAACCATCATGGTCAACTGCAATCCCGAGACCGTTTCTACCGACTACGACACCTCCGATCGTCTGTACTTCGAGCCTCTGACTCTGGAAGACGTGCTGGAAATCGTTCACATCGAAAAACCCGTGGGCACCATCGTTCAGTACGGTGGCCAGACTCCGCTGAAATTGGCACGTGCTCTGGAAGCCAACGGTGTACCTATCATCGGTACCAGCCCTGAATCCATTGACGTGGCTGAAGACCGTGAGCGCTTCCAGAAGCTGCTGACCAAGCTGGGTCTGCGTCAGCCGCCAAACCGTACGGCTCGTACCGAAGGCGAAGCCATTGCTCTGGCTGCTGAAATTGGCTACCCCCTGGTGGTGCGCCCAAGCTATGTGCTGGGTGGCCGCGCCATGGAAATTGTGCACGAGCAGCAAGACCTGGAGCGCTACATGCGCGAAGCGGTCAAGGTCAGCAATGACTCGCCCGTGCTGCTGGATCACTTCCTGAACAACGCTACCGAAGTGGACGTGGACTGCCTGGCCGATGGCGAGCGCGTGTTTGTGGGCGGTGTGATGCAACACATTGAACAAGCTGGTGTTCACTCCGGTGACTCCGCTTGCAGCTTGCCTCCTTACTCGCTCAGCGACGAAACCGTAGCTGAAATCAAGCGCCAGACCGCACTCATGGCCAAGGCCTTGAACGTGAAGGGCCTGATGAACGTGCAGTTCGCCATTCAGGATGGTGATGTGTACGTGCTGGAAGTGAATCCACGTGCTTCGCGTACCGTGCCGTTCGTGTCCAAGGCTACCGGTTTGCAGCTGGCCAAGATCGCCGCTCGCGCCATGGCTGGTCAGACTCTGTCCGAGCAAGGCATTACTGAAGAAGTCACGCCGTCTTACTACAGCGTGAAAGAAGCCGTGTTCCCCTTCGTGAAGTTCCCTGGTGTGGATACCATTCTGGGACCTGAAATGAAGTCCACCGGTGAAGTCATGGGCGTGGGCACCTCGTTTGCCGAAGCCTTCGTGAAGTCGCAGATGGCTGCCAGCGTGAACCTGCCCAAGGGCGGTCTGGCCTTCATCAGCGTGCGTGCTCAGGACAAACCACAAGCGGTTGAAGTGGCTCGTGGCCTGATCTCGCTGGGCTTCAAGGTTGTGGCTACCCGCGGTACCGCCAGCGCCATCGAGCAGGCCGGTCTGGCTGTTCAAGTGGTGAACAAGGTTACCGAAGGTCGTCCGCACATTGTGGACATGATCAAGAACGGTGAAGTTTCCTTGGTCATCAATACGGTTGAAGAGCGTCGCAACGCCATCGTTGATTCGCGTACAATCCGTACACATGCGCTGGCTGCCAACCTGGCCTACTACACCACCATTGCCGGTGCTGTGGCGGCGGTTCAAGGCTTGCAGTATCTGAGCCAAGGTGAGGGCTTGAAAGTTTACGCGGTTCAAGAGCTGCACGCTCTGCTCGCGAAACACTAAGTCTTACCCGGCTGGAAAGGCGCACCTTAGTGGTGCGCCTTTTTTTGTTCTTGCATCAGACAAGACCAAGCCGTCGTATTGGGGCAGCACGCAGGCCACCGCCTGCACAGTGCAGAAGTTTTCTTCTTTGGAGATCATGTCGTGAAATGGTTCATTCTTGCCTTGTTCATCGTGTGCACGATTGTTGTGCACTTCAGGGGTCGAGTCAGGCACCGGTTTTCTCGCCAGTTGCTGGATCATTCCACCTTCACGGCTCCTCTGAACGTCTTCATGTACGGCTTTTCGGCAGTACCGAACGAGCCGTATCTGGATTTGAAACATTTTCCCGAGCTGAACAAGCTGCTGGAGCACTGCGATGAAATCCGTGCCGAGGCCGAGCAGCTATTTGGCGAAGGCCATATCAAGGCCTCGGACAAGTACAACGATGCGGGTTTCAACTCCTTCTTCAAAACCGGCTGGACGCGTTTTTACCTGAAGTGGTATGACGCGGATCATCCTTCGGCACGCGAACTGTGCCCGGTGACGACCAATCTGCTCAAGGACATTCCTTCGATCAAGGCGGCCATGTTCACCTCCTTGCCACCCGGTGCCCGTTTACCGCGTCACCGCGACCCTTATGCGGGTTCGCTGCGCTTTCACATGGGGCTGATGACGCCTAATAGCCCGGATTGTTATATCGAAGTGGACGGCCAGCGCTACCACTGGCGTGATGGCGAGGCCGTGGTGTTTGATGAAACCTTTATTCACTACGCCGAGAACAAAACGGATCAGAACCGCATTATCTTGTTTGCGGACGTAGAGCGCCCCATGCGTTACCGCTGGGCACAGGCGATCAATCACGCAGTAGGTGGTTTCTTGCTGCGCGCCGCTGCCGCTCCTAACCAGGAAGGCGACCGCACGGGTGGTATCAACCGTATTTTCGGTACGGTTTATGCAGTGCGTCGTTTCGGCAAGGCGATCAAGAAAAAGAACGAAACCCTGTACTACATCCTTAAGTGGTTGCTGGTGCTGGGCATTGCTGCCCTGATCTTCCTGTAAAAAGCAGGCAAAGATGCAAACCGTCTTTATCACGGGCGCCAGCAGCGGTCTGGGCAAAGCGCTGGCCCAGGAATATGCCGCTCAAGGTGCTTGCCTGGGTTTGCTGGGCCGGCGTCAGGAAGAACTCCAGGCGCTGGCTGAGAGCTTGCCCGGTGTGCACCGTATCTATGTGGCGGATGTACGTGACAGAGACGCCTTGCATCAAGCGGCCCAGGACTTTTTGCAGTTCACAGGGCAAAGAATTGATGTGGTCATTGCCAGTGCGGGGATCAGCGCTGGCACCTTGACGGAAGAAACCGAGGATTTTGCCGTCTTCAAAGCCATTGTGGATACAAACCTTCTGGCCATGGTGGCGACCTTCGAGCCTTTTATCGGCACCATGAAAGCGGCGGGGAAGGGAACCTTGGTGGGTATTGCCAGCGTGGCGGGTATTCGTGGTTTGCCCGGTGCGGGGGCTTATAGCAGCTCCAAGGCGGCTGTCATTGCCTATTGCGAAAGCTTGCGGCTGGAGCTGTCGCTGTACGGTGTTTCTGTTGTCACCATTACGCCCGGCTATATTCGCACAGCCATGACGGCGCAGAATCCTTACTCCATGCCGTTTCTGATGCCTGCTGAGGACTTTGCCCGCAAAGCTCGCAAGACCATCGAGCAGGGCGTGTCCTATCGAGTCATTCCGTGGCAGATGGGAGTTGTCTCGCGCCTGATGCGTCTTTTACCTAATTGGCTGTATGACCGTCTGGCTCGTCGGGCACCTCGCAAGCCACGACTGAACAAAAAAAGCTGATCATTGCCCCTGTAGCTGATTTTTTAAGCCCTTAATGGCCTCAGCGTGGCTATGCTTATGGCCGCAACCGCAACCGCAACCGCAACCGCAACCGCAACCGCAACCGCAACCGCAACCGCAATAGTGCCTGTGGCTCTTCCTGGTATGGGTCCGTCGCTATCGTAAGGATAAAGCTTGCGGGCGTGGCGCTGGAGACACTGTCAGGAACTGACGAGGTGAGTCAGGCGGACAGGACTCCGCACAAGTCTCAGGCTGGTTTATCGAACGCTGCAGCTAATCCGATCTGCGGGTACCTGCCTGATCATGGCTATGTATGGCTTAGAGTTGCTCGTCCAGTGCCGTATTCAGATGTGGCAACTGCCCCCACTGCGTACAGGTCCAGTTCAAGTCCGCATCAATGCTGAAGAAGTTCAGGCTGGTATTCAGAATTGCGTGAGTGCGCTTGGCATTCAGCGCCTGCTGGTTCAGCTTGCGCCAAACCATATCAATGACACCGCCATGGGCAAAGACCAGCAAGTTCTTGCCCGTATTGTCCTGTGCCAGCGCCTCAAAGCAGCTCAGAACCCGTGTTTGAAACTGACGCAGTGATTCGCCGCCCTCTACGGCGTAATCGATATCGACGGTGTCGTCGGGCTGATCCGGCCCATGGCGGCCTGCCGCATCCCAGGCCTGGCCTTCCAGCTTACCAAAGCCGCGTTCGCGCAGTCCCTGGACTTGCTGGATTTCAATATCCCAATGCTGACAGGCAATTGCCGCTGTTTCCGAGGCGCGTTGCAGATCGCTGCTGATGATGGCATCCACAGACATGTGAAACGCCGGGGAGCTCAGGTAGCTTTGCAGGGCACGGGCCTGTTCGCGGCCGGTCTCGTTCAGCTCTATATCCTGCCAGCCCTGTAAACGGCGTACGGCGTTCCAGGCGGTTTCACCATGGCGGATCAGACAAATAGACGTACTCATGCTGGCGTAATCACTCTGCTAGGGAATCGGACTGCCAAAGGCAGGCTGATTGTCTATTGTAATGGGCCAGTCAAGCACAGGCAGATAGAGGGGGTATATACCGCATATAGCGCGAGCATCGACGCCAAAAGGCAGTTTGAAACCTGTATTGGCTGGATCCATGTTGGGGTTTACCGCGTACTGCCTTATTTTCAGGTGCCTTGTTGAGTCTTTCACGTTTAAAATCATGCCTCAACGAATCAGCCAGTGCCTCAGGGAGCACTGCGCGACCGTCTGACGAATTGCGCTGTATTTCTTTATTCCTTTTCTGGAACCCTTTATGTCTCAGTCTTACTTCCCGCGTTGGCGCCGAGTGTCCGGCAGCGAACCCGGTGCGGTTGTGCAGCCCGACGAATGTCTAGCCACGCCGCAAAACATTGCCATGGGTGCGCAGCACGTGGTGGCCATGTTCGGCTCCACCATTCTGGCTCCCTTGTTGATGGGCTTTGATCCCAATCTGGCCATCTTGATGTCCGGTATTGGTACGCTGATTTTCTTTGTGTTTGTCGGTGGCCGGGTTCCCAGCTACCTGGGTTCCAGCTTTGCGTTTATTGGTGGTGTGATTGCGGTTACCGGCTATGCCGGTAGCGGCCCGAATCCCAATATTGGCGTGGCCTTGGGGGCCATTATTATCTGTGGTCTGGTCTATACGCTGATCGGTGTTCTGGTCTGGGTGTTCAATGCCCGTACCCAGGGTGGGGCAGCGCGTTTGATCAACCATTGGATGCCTCCGGTTGTTACCGGCTCGATTGTGGCGGTGATTGGCCTGAACCTGGCTCCTATTGCGGCCAAGGGCGCGATGGGTAGCGGCACCTTCGATTCCATGATGGCCTTGATGACCGTGTTGTGCGTGGGTGGTATTGCGGTCTACACCCGCGGGGTGGCTCAGCGCTTGCTGATTCTGGTGGGTTTGGCTCTGGCTTGCGTGTTGTACTGGGTTTTCACCAATGTGATGGGCTACGGCACCCCAATCAACTTTGCGCCGGTTGCTGAAGCCGCCTGGCTGGGTCTGCCCAGCTTTGCCGCGCCTGTGTTCCAGGCTCATGCCATGACCGTGATTGTGCCGGTGGCCATTATTCTGGTGGCTGAGAACCTGGGTCACATCAAGGCGGTTAGCGCCATGACCGGTCAGGATCTGGACGGTTATCTGGGTCGTGCTTTCGTGGGTGATGGCGTGGCGACCATGCTGTCCGGCTCCGTAGGCGGCACTGGTGTGACGACTTACGCTGAGAATATCGGCGTGATGGCCGCTACCCGTATCTACTCGACGCTGGTGTTTGCCTTTGCTGCCGTGATCGCGATTTTCCTGGGCTTTTCGCCCAAGTTCGGTGCCGTGATCCAGTCGATTCCTGGCCCTGTGCTCGGTGGCATGTCCATCGTGGTGTTTGGTTTGATCGCTATTGCCGGCGCCCGTATCTGGGTGGTGAACCAGGTGGATTTCAGCGATAACCGCAATTTGCTGGTGGCAGCCGTCACCCTGATTCTGGGGGCTGGTAACTTCTCCTTGCAGTTTGGCGTGATTCGTCTGGACGGCATTGGCTGCGCCACCTTTGGTGCTATTTTGCTGCACGCTTTGTTGCGAGGCCGTCGCCAGAATATGGTGTAGTCGGCCCAAGGCGGATCAAGACTGGCCTGGCTCTGACCAGTTTGGCCATCAGCCTGTCGCCAGCCTCGAAATAGCCTGCTCTAAACCCGTGGCCCTTGAGCTTCTGTTTTTTTACACAGGGGTTTCAGGGGCTTGCTATTTTCAGGCAGTTTGCCGACAATAGATCTCACACCCCGGTTCTTCGCGGGGTTTTTTTCTGCCGCAGAATTTCTCTGTGTCGGAAAAGCCATATTGGGGCAGCCGGCAGGTTTGGCTTGAGCAGTGTGTTTGAATGTACGCTGTAGGGTCAGCAGGACTTTCAAGTCGGCCGATTCAACCTGTTTGATTGTTTGCCCCATCATCGTTATCCCCCTATCTTCCAGGCGCTCCTGCTACGGAGCGTCTTTTACTTGTTGAGCAGGAATACTATGTCTGCGATCCCATTGACTGCGCAGGGCGCACAACGTTTGCAAGTCGAATTACACCGCCTCAAGACGGTGGAACGCCCGGATGTAATTAACGCCATCGCCGAAGCGCGAGCACAAGGCGATTTGTCCGAGAACGCCGAGTATGATGCCGCGCGCGAGCGCCAAGGCTTTATCGAGGGTCGGATTGCCGAATTGGAAGGCACTTTGTCCAATGCCCAGATTATCGAACCGGCCGCGCTGCAGGCGGATGGCCGCATCGTGTTCGGTGCCACGGTTGAAATCGAGGACCTGGAGTCCGGCAACACCGTGACTTACCAGATTGTGGGTGACGTCGAGGCCGACATCCGTGCCAACAAGATTTCCATCTCCAGCCCTGTGGCTCGTGCCCTGATTGGCAAGAGCGAAGGCGATGTGGTCGAGGTCAAGGCGCCCGCCGGTATTCGTGAATACGAAATCCTGTCGATCAGTTACGTTTGACCTTGCTTCTGACAGCAGGCTTGTCCTGCTGTTGATTCGAGCCCGCAAAAGAAAGGCCCCTGCACATTGTGCGGGGGCCTTATAATTTACGGCAGTTTAGCGTTTGCCCGAACCGCCCAGTCCGCGACGAGCGCCTGCCCGCAAGGACATGGCACTGCCAGGACGGTTGGTATTGCTACGGGGCGCGGCAGCAGGTTTGACTGCCGAGAACTTTTGAACACTGCGTGGTGCGGCCGAGGCTTTCTTCTCTTGGGTGCTGCTGCGTTCAGCTTGCATTTCAGCACGGCGAGCACGTTCCGTCTTGCGCGTACGCTGAACACCGGAAGCGGCCAGCTTTTTGGGCGTGTAAGGCTCCGAAGGCTTGCGCACCGCACGGGTAGGTTTTTCAACAGGCGCTCCCAAAACAGGGGGGCGTTCGATATTGGGTCTGTAGATAGTCAGGATTTTGCCCAGATGATGAATAGGGGCAGCATCGAGCGCATCGCAGATTTGTTCTAACATGGTCAGACGAGCCTGACGGTCATCACCGGCCACACGGATCTTGATGAGCTGGTGAGCCTGCAGGTGGACGGTGATTTCTTTGATCACGGCGTCGGTCAGGCCATTGTCTCCAATCAGGACAACTGGGCGCAGAGCGTGAGCAGCAGCACGAAGTTCGCTGCGCTCATGAGGTGTAAGGTTGAGTTTTGGCATAAAGAGATTGTACGGGAATGGCCAAGAAAAAATTCTCTAAAGAGTGGGTTCAGCAGCATATAAATGACCCCTACGTCAAATTGGCGCAACAAAAAGGGTATCGCGCGCGTGCGGCCTTCAAGCTCAGTGAAATATTGGATCTGGAGAAGATTCAGGTTCAGGGCAAGGTGGTGGTGGACCTGGGGTCTACGCCGGGCAGCTGGTCGCAATTGATACGGGAACGCATGGTCGGCCCTGGCGGTGTGCTCAATGGTCGCATTATCGCACTGGATATATTGGAAATGGAACCAATTGCCGGGGTAGAGTTCATGCAAGGCGACTTTCGCGAGGACTCTGTACTGGAGCAATTGCAAGATTCCTTAAAAGGTGCGGCGGTAGACCTTGTGATTTCGGATATGGCCCCCAACTTGTCTGGTGTGGCATCGGCCGATTCCGCCCGCATCCAGCATTTATGCGAGCTGGCACAGGAATTTGCCCTGCAGCATCTGACCGATGAAGGGGTACTGATCGTCAAAGCCTTCCACGGCAGCGGGTTTTCCCAGATCGTGGAGTCTTTCAAGCAGAATTTTGTCAGAGTCGTCGAGCGTAAACCCAAGGCTTCGCGTGATAAATCCTCCGAAACCTTTCTCGTTGCCCGTGGCTTGAAGCGCAGGTAATTTATGACTTGCCGGGCTTTGAATCGGGTAGAATGAACTATGTATGGCGCTTGTTCAGGTATGTGTAAGCATATGGAGCAAGTTATCGCAATCGCAGGAGATTGGCTTTGAACAATTCGTTTTCCAAAGTCGCGATCTGGATGGTTATTGCGCTGGTGCTGTTTACTGTTTTCAAGCAGTTTGACGGCCGGCCACCAGCCACTGATGGCGTCACTTACACACAATTCATGAATGATGCCCGCTCTGGCCGCATCAGCAAGGTGGATATTCAGGGCGATACCCTGCATGTCACGCCGGATTCTGGCCGCAGCTACTCGCTGACGTCCCCCGGTGACCTGTGGATGGTGCCTGAACTGGTGAAATCCGGTGTGCAGGTATCGGGTAAAGCCCGTGAAGAGCCTTCCTTCCTGACCAGCCTGTTCATCTCCTGGTTCCCCATGCTGCTCCTGATTGGCGTGTGGGTGTTCTTCATGCGTCAGATGCAAGGTGGCGGCAAGGGCGGGGCATTCAGCTTCGGTAAATCCCGTGCACGTTTGCTGGACGAGAACTCCAACCCTGTTACCTTTGCGGACGTGGCCGGTTGCGACGAAGCCAAGGAAGACGTACAGGAACTGGTGGACTTTCTGCGCGACCCAAGCCGCTTCCAGCGTCTGGGTGGCCGCATTCCACGCGGTATCTTGATGGTGGGCTCGCCGGGTACAGGTAAGACCCTGTTGGCTCGTGCCATTGCAGGCGAAGCCAAAGTGCCTTTCTTCAGCATTTCCGGTTCCGACTTCGTCGAAATGTTTGTGGGTGTGGGTGCTTCCCGCGTTCGCGATATGTTCGAGACCGCCAAGAAGCAATCGCCTTGCATCATTTTTATCGACGAAATTGACGCCGTGGGCCGCCAGCGTGGCGCAGGCCTGGGCGGTGGTAACGACGAACGTGAACAGACACTGAACCAGTTGCTGGTCGAGATGGACGGTTTTGAAACCGGCCAAGGCGTACTGGTCATTGCTGCAACCAACCGTCCTGACGTACTGGACCCCGCTTTGCTGCGTCCTGGCCGTTTTGACCGTCAAGTGGTTGTTGGCCTGCCTGACATCCGTGGTCGTGAGCAGATTCTGAAAGTGCACATGCGCAAAGTGCCTTTGGCTCCCAACGTGGACGCCGTGGTGCTGGCTCGTGGTACTCCCGGTTTCTCCGGTGCTGATCTGGCTAACCTGGTCAACGAAGCCGCTTTGTTCGCTGCGCGCCGTAATGGTCGCACCGTGGATATGCAGGACTTCGAGCGCGCCAAGGACAAGATCATCATGGGTGCAGAACGTCGCACCATGATCATGCCTGAGGAAGAGCGTCGCAACACCGCTTACCACGAAGCCGGTCACGCTTTGGTAGCTTGCATGCTGCCCAAGACGGACCCGGTTCACAAAGTCACCATCATTCCTCGTGGTCGTGCGTTGGGTGTCACCATGCAATTGCCCGAAGGCGATCGCTACAGCATGGACAAAGAGCGCCTGTTGAACATGATCGCCGTGCTGTTCGGTGGCCGTATCGCTGAAGAAGTGTTCATGAATCAAATGACCACGGGCGCATCGAACGACTTTGAACGTGCCACGCAAATTGCGCGTGACATCGTGACTCGCTACGGCATGACAGACTCCCTGGGGCCTGTTGTGTACGCCGAGAACGAAGGTGAAGTGTTCCTGGGTCGCAGCGTCACCAAAACCACGCATGTGTCCGAAGCCACCATGCAGAAAGTGGACTTCGAAATCCGCAAGATTATCGACGAACAGTACGCGGTTGCCCGCAAGCTGATCGAAGACAATATGGACAAGATGCATGCCATGGCCAAGGCCTTGCTGGAGTGGGAAACCATTGATGCCGACCAGATCGACGACATCATGAAAGGTTTGCCACCACGGGCGCCACACGTGCCCAACAGCAATGACAACACACCCTCCGATGGCTCCACGCCACCAGCCGCTGGTCCTCGCCCAGCCGATGACAAGGGTGCCGCGGCGACAACGCCGGTTGCTTAACTTACAACATAGGCCATGCCTATTTCATGAATTACCCTGAGTGGTCTTGTGGGCGCTTCCAGTTTGGGCTGGAGCGCCCTTTGGTTATGGGGATTGTGAATGTCACCCCAGACTCCTTTTATGACGGCAACGCACACAATGATTTGCCTCGGGCGCTGGACCACGCCCGTCAATTAATCGCCGAAGGCGCAGACATTCTGGATATTGGTGGCGAGTCGACTCGTCCCGGTGCTGAACCCGTTTCCCTGGAACAAGAGCTTGAGCGTGTCATTCCCCTGATCGAGGGCTTGCGCGACAGCGGTGTGGCCTTGTCGGTGGATACGTTCAAGCCTGAGGTCATGCGCGCCAGCCTGGCGGCCGGTGCAGACATGATCAATGACATCTATGCCTTGCGCATGCCCGGTGCCATCGAGGCCGTCAAGGACTCCAATTGCGGTCTGTGCATCATGCACATGCAAGGTGAGCCCCGGACCATGCAAGAGCAGGTTCACTACGATGATGTGGTCGTTGATGTACGTCATTTTTTGCAACAACGATGTGACGCCATAGTGAGCGCAGGCATTCAATCCGAGCGTATCATGCTGGATCCCGGCTTTGGCTTCGGTAAAACAGCGGCACATAATTATCAGTTGCTACGGGATTTGCAGCAGGCGGCAGTGCCTGGTTACCCCTGGTTGATCGGCTTGTCGCGCAAATCCATGATTGGCCATGTCACGGGGAAACCCGCCAGTGAGCGTTTGATTGGCAGTCTATCGGCAGCCCTTGCCTGCGTGGCACGGGGCGCAAAAATTGTCCGTGTCCATGATGTAGCCGCCACGCGCGAAGCGCTGGATGTGTGGAACGCGGTTGAATGTGGAGTCTCTGAATGAGCGATCGTAAGTATTTCGGCACCGATGGTGTCCGCGGTGAAGTAGGTGGCCCAACGATTAACCCGGAGTTCGCTTTGCGCCTGGGTTACGCTGCTGGGCAGGTTCTGGCTGCCCAGTATGAAGGTACAGGCCGCCCCACCGTGGTGATTGGCAAGGACACCCGAATTTCCGGCTACATGCTGGAATCGGCGCTGGAAGCCGGTTTGTCGGCCGCCGGGATCGATGTATTGCTGGCTGGCCCTGTGCCTACGCCCGCTGTGGCCTATTTGACGCGTACGCTGCGCCTGACGGCCGGTATCGTGATCTCTGCCTCGCACAACCCGTATTACGACAACGGTATCAAGTTCTTTTCCGCACAGGGCACCAAGCTGCCTGACGAGATCGAGCTGAAAATCGAGCGAGCCATTGACCAGCCCATGCACTGGGTGAGGTCCGAGTCCCTGGGCCGCGCCCGTCGTCTGGCTGACTCGGCTGGCCGTTATATTGAATTTTGCAAGAGTGCCTTCCCGAACGACTTGAACCTGAACGGGCTCAAGATTGTTGTGGATGCCGCTCATGGCGCGGCTTACAACATCGCTCCGCACGTGTTCCGCGAATTGGGTGCCGAAGTGGTTGCCGTGGGTGTTCAACCTGATGGGTTCAACATCAATCAGGAAGTGGGCGCGACTTATCCCGAGAAGCTGGCCGAAGAAGTACGCAAGCACGGCGCAGATTTGGGGATTGCGTTGGATGGTGACGCAGACCGTCTGCAAATGGTCGATTCCCAGGGACGCATCTACAATGGCGACGAACTATTGTATCTAATTGTTGCTGATCATCTGCAGACCCAGCCTGTAAAAGGTGTGGTCGGCACGCTGATGACCAACCTGGGTTTCGAGAAGAAAATGCAGGAATTGGGCGTGGAGTTTGCCCGAGCCAAAGTGGGCGACCGTTACGTGCTGGAATTGATGCAGCAAAACGGCTGGGTGTTCGGTGGCGAAAGCTCCGGTCACCTGCTGTGCCTGGACTGGCACACCACAGGCGATGGTATTATTGCCGCCTTGCAAGTGCTGACCGCCCTGTGCCATAGCGGCAAGAGCCTGCCAGAACTGATGGAAGGCCTGAAGATGTACCCGCAAATTATGGTTAACGTGCCATTGCAAGCGGGCCAGGACTGGAAAAACCATGCGGGTTTGCAACAGGCAACCCGTGAAGTGGAGCAAATGTTGGGTGACCGTGGGCGAGTGCTTATTCGTGCATCAGGTACAGAACCCAAGCTGCGCTTGATGGTGGAAGCAGAACAAGCCGATCTGGCTCAAGCAGGCATCGATACCTTGCTTGCAGTGGATTTAATGAAATAGTAATGTGGCTATCAAATACCTGAAACATTGTTTGTGCATGATGCACGAAAGTGTTTGGAGTCATCACGATGCTAAATCTTGAGCGCGAACGTACTGAAGTGGATTGGGCGAATACTTGGGCAGGTCATACCGTTGGAGGCTTGGCCTTGCGCCTGGCTCGTACCCAGGCTGAGCTTGAATGCCTTCAGCGCTTGCGTTTTCAGGTTTTCACCCAGGAAATGAACGCCGTCTTTCCAGACCAGCACAATGGTCTGGATATAGACCGCTTCGACCCCTGGTGCGAGCATTTCATGGTTACCGAACCCGAGGAAAACCGGGTTGTAGGAACCTACCGCTTGCTGACCCCTGAAAATGCCAATAAAGCGGGCGGCTATTACTCAGAGTCCGAATTCGATATCAGCGCCCTGGATGCGCTGCGCCCCAGCCTGGTTGAGGTTGGGCGCTCCTGCATCCATCCCGACTACCGTAATGGCTCGGCCATCATGATGCTGTGGGGTGGCATTGCTGCCCTGACGCGTGTAGGCGGTTACCGTTACCTTCTGGGTTGTGCCAGTGTCAGTTTGCGTGACGATGGCGTCACCGCTGCCGAAGTCTGGCGTGTGGCCCAGAAGTCCATGCAGGACAACAAGCACATTCCGCATGTGCAGCCCTTGAATCGCTATCCGGTTGAACGACTGAACAGCGATTTGCCAGCGCGCATTCCACCGCTGATCAAAGGCTACCTGAAGCTGGGTGCCACGATTTGTGGTGAGCCTGCCTGGGATCCGGACTTCAATACGGCAGACTTTCCTGTCCTGCTGGATCTGGAAGCCATGGACGAGCGCTATAAACGTCACTTTGGCCTGGTCTGATTGCGTATTGCTCAGGCCTGACCAAGTCGGGCCTGAATAGGGCCTGCGAATAAAAAGAACCCCCGAAAGTTGGATTGCAATCCAACTTTCGGGGGTTTTTTAGGTTCTGATGATCTGCTTGGCTTGGCCCACCTGGCCGCTACACGTCCAGCAGGCCTTGTCAGACCAGCTCCAGGCTCAAATCATTGATATCGCTTTGCCAAGCCTGTACTTCAGCCAGCAAGGAGGCCTGGGATAGGGGATGGCTGGCCATCCATTCGTGATCCAGATGAATCATGACGGTTTTGCCACGCGCTTGCAGGCTCAGCGGCAAGGTTTCCCTGTCCTCGCGACGGCGCATCAGCATGACGGCCAGACGCAGGCTCAGCAATGTCAGCCACCAGGCGTTATTGGACTCAAAGCGCTTGAGCTTGCCCAGCTTGCCCTGGTGACCCAGGCTCAGGAAGCTCAACAAGGCTTGGTCGTCGTTGGAAAAACCGGGCATATCGGCATGTTCCAGCACGTAGGCCGTGTGCTTGTGGTAATCCGCATGTGCAATGCTCAGGCCCACTTCATGAAGATCGGCGGCCCAGCCCAATTGACGCTGCAGTTCCTGCACTTCAGGGGTGTCGGGCAGCTTCAGTTGTGCGAAGAACTTCATCGCCGCATCGTGCACACGATGGGCCTGGCGTGTGTCGACCTGATAGCGCTTCATCATTTGCTGAACGGTCTGGTCACGCTGATCGTGTTCCGATTCGCGCCCCAGCATGTCGTAGAGCACACCCACACGCAGTGCGCCTTCACCAGGCAGCATCTGGCGAATCTTCAGCTCCTGGAAGGCGGCCATCATAATGGCCAGACCTGCCGCCAGCACGGGCGCGCGGTGAGGCTTGATACCGCTCAGATTGCGTGTGTCCACCTTGCCATCGTGTACCAGGCGTTTGCGCAGCAATTCCATGCCTTCCAGGGTAATCCCCTTTTTGGACATGCCGTTCTCTTGCAGGATGGCGATCAGACCCTTGGCGGTTCCGGAGGAGCCATACGCTTCCTGCCAGCCCGTTTTGCGGTATTGGCGCGTAATTCCTTCCAGTTCGCGACGAGCCGTCAGGATCGCATTGCTCATGCGCTCTTCGGTGATCACGCCATCGGAGAAAAACTTGTCGGTATAGCTGACACAGCCCATGTAGAGCGAAGACAGCAGCAGAGGTTTGAGGCCCTTGCCAATAATGACTTCGGTCGAACCGCCGCCGATGTCGATCATCAGACGGCGATTGGGGGAGGGGGGCAGCTCGTTGCTGATCCCCGAGAAAATCAGGCGGGCTTCCTCGTGGCCGGAGATGACCTCGATAGGAAAGCCAAAGGCCGCCTCGGCAGCCGGCAGAACCTCGCTTAAATTGCGTGCCACCCGGAAGGTATTGGTGGCCACAGCGCGAACGCGATTGGGGTGAAAACCGGCCAGACGTTCGTTGAAGCGTTTCAGAATGACTACGGCGCGTTCAATGGCATCGGGACTGATGTATTTGTCGGGACCCATGCCAGCGGCGAGTCGGACGGATTCATTCAGGCGGTCAATGGTGTAGATCTGGGCATGACCGTTGTGCTGAACCACTCGTCCAATGGATAAACGAAAGCTGTTGGAGCCCAGGTCCACAGCGGCAAGAAGTTGTTCCATGAGGCATCGCTCGGGATGATTACTGTGCGATTATAAGGACATTAATCATGGGTTTTGTTACATAAACCGGAAAATTAAGAAAAGTTAGACGAAAGCATCTTGGGAAAGGCGATGTGATATTTGCGCTCCTGCCAGGCAGAGCTGTTTTAGACTTGAATTGCTACGGGTCATAGAGCTGTAACATTCATGTAGTAAAAGTCTCACGATCCCATTTTCTTTGGCTTTTTAACGACCTCACCATGCTGCCTTCTCCAGATTCAACCTTGCTAAACCGTGAGTTGTCCTTGCTCAAGTTCAATGAGCGAGTGCTGGCCATGGCCGAAAATTCGACCACGCCTTTGCTGGAGCGCTTGCGCTACATCTGTATCGTGAGCTCTAACCTGGATGAATTCTTTGAAATTCGTATTTCCAGTCTGAAAGAACAGATTTTGCAAAATCCTCATCAAGTGGGGGATGACGGGTTTTTGCCTCAACAAGCGTTTGACAAGGTGCAGGCTGCGGCTCACCAATTGGTCGAGAAGCAAAACGACTTGCTGATGGACGAGGTCTTGCCGACCTTGATGGATGAAGGCATAGGGTTGCTGCTGACCGCGCTATGGACACCTGCTCAGCGTGAATGGGCGTATCAAACCTTTTTGCGTGACGTTATGCCTTTGCTCACGCCTATTGGTCTGGACCCGGCACATCCCTTTCCGCGCGTCTACAACAAAAGCCTGAACTACATTGTTGAGCTGAGCGGTGAAGATGCCTTCGCCCGTACTGGCACGATTGCCATTGTGCAGGCACCCCGTGCCTTGCCACGCGTGATTCGTGTGCCAGACGATATCGCCGGCATTCCCCAGGGCTATATGCTGCTGACCTCCCTGATCAGCGTATTTGTGGGCGAGCTTTTTCCCGGCATGGACGTAAAGGGCTGCTATCAGTGGCGCGTTACCCGTAACAGCGATCTGTTTGTGGACGAGGAAGAAGTCACCAACTTGCGCGCCGCCTTGCAGGGCGAGCTGTCGCAACGTAACTTTGGTGCGGCCGTGCGTCTGGAAATTGACCGTTCCATGCCCGAGCGCCTGGAGCGCTTTTTGCAAAGCGAGTTTTCGCTGGATGTGCCAGATACTTATCGCGTCAGCGGCCCGGTCAATCTGACGCGCCTGATGCAGCTGTGTAATGTGCCAGACCGTCCGGATCTTCTGTTCCCGGATTACCGTGCGCCTATTCCGGCGCCGTTTGATTCTTCATTTGAATCCCCCGCACAGTTTTTTGAGGCGATTTCCCGCAAAGACCAACTGCTGCACCATCCGTATCAGTCCTTCCAGCCCGTCTTGAGCTTCTTGCGTGCCGCAGCGGCGGACCCGGCCGTCGTCGGTATCAAGCAGACGATTTACCGTACTGGTGAAGATTCGGAGTTGATGAATATCCTCCTATCGGCGGCGCGTGCTGGCAAAGAGGTAACGGTGGTGGTGGAGCTGATGGCTCGTTTTGATGAGCAGACCAATATCAATTGGGCCGCCAAGCTGGAAGAGGTGGGAGCACACGTCAGTTACGGGGTGGTGGGGCACAAGACCCACGCCAAGATGGCCCTGGTGCTGCGTCGTGAAGGGGGTTCGATCCGGCGTTATGGCCATTTGGGTACGGGTAACTATCACCCGCGCACTGCTCGCCTGTACACGGACTTTGGCCTGATTACCGCTAATCAGGAAATTTGCGAGGACATGGACAAGGTGTTTTCCATGCTGACCGGGCTGGGTGCCTGGCGGCCCCTGAAGCGCTTGCTGCAGTCGCCGTTCACCTTGCATGACAGCATGATGGATCGCATCCAGGCGGAAACCGAGCGCGCCCTGGCAGGCAAGAAAGCCCGCATCATGGCCAAGATGAACTCCCTGCTGGAGCCCAAGATCATTCAGGCGCTTTATGATGCCAGCCAGGCCGGAGTCAGGGTAGACCTGATCGTGCGTGGTGCTTGCGCCTTGCGTCCGGGGGTCAAGGGTTTGTCGGAGAGCATCCAGGTGCGTTCAATCATCGGACGCTTTCTGGAGCACTCGCGTGTTTTCTATTTCTACAATGGCGGTCAGGAAGAGGTCTTTATTTCCTCGGCCGACTGGATGGACCGCAACTTCTTCCGCCGCGTGGAGCTGGGTGTGCCAGTGCTGGACCGCAGCCTGAAAAAGCGGGTCATTGCCGAAGCCTTCACCTATGCCTTGCGTGACAACCAGTTGTCCTGGAAGGCCAATCCGGATGGCACTTATAACCGCATCCGCAGTCGCGGTGCCCCGTTCAATCTGCATCTGAGCATGATGCAGCGCTTGGGCGGTGTGTGAAATACAGACTGTCATGAACGTGTCATATAGTCTGTTTACTATGACGACACATACAGGGTGGGCCTGTGATCTGACTATCATCAAGAGGATTTCTCGATGTTAAAACGTGTATTCAACAAGGTAAGTATTGCTCTGGCGTTCAGCGCTTTTGCGGCTACTGCCACAGCTGCAGACGTAACCGGTGCTGGTGCGTCGTTCCCTTACCCAATCTATGCCAAATGGGCGGCTGAATACGCCAAACAAACGAATAACCGCGTCAACTACCAGTCGATTGGTTCGGGTGGTGGTCAGCAGCAGATTATTGCCAAGACCGTGGATTTCGGTGCTTCGGACGACCCAATGAAGGTCGAAACACTGGAAAAAGAAAACCTGTTGCAGTTCCCCGCCGTGATCGGTGGTGTGGTGCCTGTGATCAACGTCGAAGGCATTGAGCCTGGCAAGCTGAAACTGTCCGGTAAAGTACTGGGCGATATCTACCTGGCCAAGATCACCAAGTGGGACGATGCAGCCATCAAGGAACTGAACCCCGATTTGACCTTGCCTAACAAGGACATCGTGGTGGTTCACCGCTCCGACGGTTCGGGCACCACTTTCGGTTGGACCAACTATCTGTCCAAAGTGTCCCCGGACTGGAAGTCCCAGGTTGGTGAAGGCAAGGCTGTGAAGTGGCCTACCGGTCAAGGTGGCAAGGGTAACGAAGGCGTGGCTGCTTACGTACGTCAGCTGCAGAACTCGATCGGCTACGTTGAATACGCTTACGCCAAGCAAAACAAACTGTCCTGGACCCAGTTGCAGAACAAGGACGGCCAATTCGTCCAGCCTGGTCAGGAAAGCTTTGCTGCCGCCGCTGCCAACGCAGACTGGGCCGGTACGCCTGGCATGGGTGTGATTCTGACCGAAGAGCCTGGCGCACAATCCTGGCCTATCACTTCGGCTACCTTCATCCTGATGCACAAGGTGCAGGACAAGCCCGAGAACGGTAAAGAAGTGCTGAACTTCTTTAACTGGGCCTTCGAGAATGGTGCCAAATCTGCTGAAGAGCTGGATTACGTTGCGTTGCCTAAGGACGTAACCGACCAGATCAAGGCGGCTTGGGCCTCGGAGATCAAGTCCAAAGACGGCGCTGCGGTCTGGAAGTAAGATTCGTGTTCAAATACAGGTCAGTTGTAAATTGATCCTGCGAGACGGCCCACCTCTAGGTGGTGCCGTCTTTATTATGTAAAAATTACGGTTTTGTCTTGAACGCACAGCGCGTAGCGTTATCCGGTTTGTTGGGCTGGAGCAGCCTTGGCTGTTACAGAATCTGTGAATCGGTTGCAGTGCGTTCGTCCTATTCCGGCCTGACCCTTCATCTGTCTACATGAAATCAAATCAGAACGCCTTTATGGACGGCATTTTCAAGAACATGACACGCTCGTTTGCGTTTCTCGTGTTCATATTGCTGGCTGCCATCTCTATTTCCCTGATCTATGGAAGCCGGGAATCCATTGCCGAATACGGTTTCTCTTTTCTCTGGACGAATAACTGGGATCCGGTCAATAACGAATATGGCGCGTTGGTGCCCATTGCCGGTACCTTGCTGACTTCTTTCATCGCACTCTGTATTGCCGTGCCGGTCTCGTTTGGCATTGCGATGTTCCTGACAGAGCTCTCGCCAGCCTGGTTGCGTCGCCCTCTGGGTACGGCCATTGAAATGCTGGCTGCGATTCCCTCCATTATTTACGGTATGTGGGGCCTGTTTGTTTTTGTGCCCCTGTTCCAGCGCTATGTACAGCCTGGCCTGATCTCCTTTTTTGACGGGGTGCCAGTGCTGGGTCAGATCTTTGCGGGCCCTCCCTTCGGGATTGGTGTGTTCACCGCCGGTCTGATTCTGTCCATTATGGTGATCCCCTTCATTACCGCCGTGATGCGCGACGTGTTCGAGCTGGTGCCTCCCATGCTCAAGGAGTCCGCTTATGGTCTGGGCAGCACGACCTGGGAAGTGATGTGGCGTGTGGTGCTGCCTTTCACCAAGAACGGGGTGATTGGCGGGATCATGTTGGGTCTGGGACGTGCGCTGGGTGAAACCATGGCTGTCACCTTTGTGATTGGTAACTCCTTTAACTTGCCAAGCTCGCTGTTTTCGCCCTCGAACTCGATTGCGTCTGCACTGGCCAACGAGTTTAACGAAGCCGGTGGCATGCAGAAATCCGCCTTGCTGGAGCTGGGTCTGATCCTGTTCCTGATCACCACGGTTGTATTGGCGATCTCCAAGTTGCTCTTGTTGCGTCTGGCCAAGAACGAAGGCACGTCGCGCTAAGGATCACCTACCATGTTTGATAAAAAATCCGCAATTAGTCTGAGCAACCCGATTTACAAACGCAGGCAGGTGTTTAACCGCCTGATGCTGGGTGTGTCTTTTACTGCCTTGATCTTCGGCCTGTTCTGGCTGTTCTGGATCATCTGGACCCTGATCGAAAAGGGCAGCAGTGCCATGGCCTGGTCCCTGTTGTTTGAAAGCACCCCGCCTCCTGGTGGTGAGGGTGGTTTGCTGAACGCCATTGTTGGCAGTGTCATGATGGCTGGCGTCGGTACTCTGATCGGCACACCTATCGGCATTCTGGCCGGCACCTATCTGGCCGAATACGGTCAGCGTGGCTGGCTGGCTCCGGCCACCCGCTTTTTGAACGACGTGCTGTTGTCGGCACCGTCCATCATTATTGGTCTGTTCATCTATGCCGTATACGTGGCACAGGTGGGGCACTACTCGGGTTGGGCCGGTTCCTTGGCTTTGGCTATTTTGGTGATCCCCGTGGTGGTACGTTCCACAGACAATATGTTGATGCTGGTTCCCAACGGTCTGCGCGAAGCCGCGGCGGCTCTGGGCTGCCCCAAGTGGAAGATTGTGATGTCCATCTCCTACCGTGCTGCCTTGCCCGGTATCGTGACGGGCGTTCTGCTGGCTGTGGCTCGTATTGCGGGTGAAACGGCTCCCTTGTTGTTCACCGCCTTGAACAACCAGTTCATGTCCCTGAACATGAACGCGCCGCTGGCCAACTTGCCAGTGGTGATTTTCCAATATGCTGCCAGCCCCTTTGAGGACTGGAACCGTCTGGCCTGGGCAGGTGCGGTGCTGATTACCTTGCTGGTCTTGGGTATCAATATCCTGGCTCGCAGCCTTTTCCGCCAAAAATAACGTTTTCACGGAGCGCCCTAGTCGGCCAACGCTATGAGTCAAATTATTACCTCCGACGAATCGACCAAGATTGAAATCCGCAACCTGAATTTCTTCTATGGCAAATTCCATGCCCTGCGCAATGTGAACATGTCTATCAAGGAAAAGAAGGTCACGGCCTTTATCGGACCATCCGGTTGCGGTAAATCCACCTTGCTGCGCACGCTGAACCGCATGTACGAGCTGTACCCCGGCCAGCGCGCTGAAGGTGAAATCCTGCTGGACAATGAGAACCTGCTGACGTCCAAGCAGGATATTTCCCTGATCCGCGCCAAAGTGGGCATGGTGTTCCAGAAACCGACACCGTTCCCCATGAGCATTTATGACAACGTGGCCTTTGGCGTGCGTTTGTTCGAGCGCCTGAGCAAAGGCGAAATGGACGAGCGTGTGGAATGGGCCTTGTCCAAAGCTGCGCTGTGGAACGAAGTGAAAGACAAGCTGCACCAAAGCGGTAACGGCCTGTCCGGTGGTCAGCAACAGCGTCTGTGCATTGCCCGTGGTGTGGCGATCAAACCCGAAGTTCTGCTGCTGGACGAGCCTTGCTCGGCACTGGACCCGATTTCCACGGCCAAGATTGAAGAGCTGATTGCTGAACTGAAAGCGGATTACACCGTGGTGATCGTGACCCACAACATGCAGCAAGCGGCTCGTTGCTCGGATTACACCGCCTATATGTATCTGGGCGAGCTGATGGAATTTGGTGAAACTGACCAGATCTTCGTGAAGCCCGCTCGCAAGGAAACCGAAGACTACATCACGGGTCGTTTTGGTTAATCAGACGGATACGGGCAGAGCGGCCTTGCGGCGCTTTGCCTGGAGTTTGAATAAAACCATGCCTCCACATCGGGACAGTCGTTCCTGTGTGGTAAACACCCCAATCGCTGGATTTATGTCCAATGATTGGGGTGTTTTTTTATCCATTGGGGCGGCGATGCTGTTTTGGCTCCAGTAAAGGGAGTAGCGACGGCCTTGTGTTGTGCGGGTGCCGCCTGCAGCTTGTGCCTTTACTGGCTCAATTTGCGTAAAGCATGACGTATGACTTTGCCGGTGGTTGTCATAGGCAGGGCATCGACAAACTCAATCAGCCGTGGGTACTCATGTGCAGCCACCCGGCGTTTGATGTGCTCCTGAATCTCCTTGACCAGTTCCTGGGACGGTTCGATATCCTCCTTCAGCACCACAAAAGCTTTCACGACTTCGGTGCGTTCGGGGTCGGGGACACCGATCACTGCCGCCATGGCGACAGCGGGATGCCCCATCAGGCCATCCTCAATCGGGCCGGGCCCAATGCGGTAGCCGGAGCTGGTGATGACATCATCATCGCGGCCTACGAACTGGATATAGCCATCCTCGTCCTGCATGCCTTTGTCGCCGGTCAGCAGCCAGTCACCCACAAATTTCTCGCGAGTGGCTTCAGGCCGTTGCCAGTAACCCAGGAACATAACCGGATCGGGGGACTGCACGGCAATATGGCCTTCGATGCCGGGTTTCTGAATTTGCCCCTGGTCATCCACAATCGCGACCTTGTGACCAGGCACGGCCTTGCCGATCTTGCCCGCCTGTCCTGGAAACCAGGCCGAGCAAGAGGATACGATCATATTGCACTCGGTTTGTCCGTAGAACTCGTTGATGGTGATGCCCAGTTCCTGCTTCGCCCAATCCAGCAACTGTACGCCTAGTGACTCCCCGCCACTGGCAATGGATTGCAGCTTCAAAGGCCATTGCTCGCGTGACCATTGGCTGCGACGCAGCATTTTCAGGGCAGTAGGGGGCAGGAAGGTATGCGTGACACCGTGCTCGGACATCAGCTTCCAGGTGGCCTCGGCATCGAATTTGGGGAAGCGGTAGGCCAGTACGGGTATGCCGTGATGCCAGGCCGGTAGCAGCACATCCAGCAAGCCACCAATCCAGGCCCAATCGGCAGGTGTCCACATCAGGCCTTCGCCTGTGGGCAGGAAGTTGTGCGACATCTCTACGCCCGGCAGATGCCCCAGCAGCACACGGTGGGCATGTAGAGCACCTTTGGCCGAACCTGTGGTGCCGGAGGTATAGATCAGCACGGCAGGGTCGTCTGCGCGGGTGTTCAATGTGCGCGGTGCCGGTTCGGGGTGGGCGGCAATGGCTTGCCATAAGGAAAGTGCATCGCCTTGATCCTGCTGGCTGTCACTTTGGTAAAGATGTTTGAGCTGTGGCAGGTGCTCGCGCAAGGGCAACACCGTCTCCAGGCCTTGTTGATCGGTAATCAAGGTGCTGGCACCGGAATCATTCAGCCTGTAGCGCAGCGCGTCCGTGCCAAACAGGGTGAACAAGGGCATGGCAATGGCGCCAATCTTGTAGGTCGCCAAATGCGCCAGCGCCGTTTCCAGTCCTTGAGCCAGAAAGATGGCGATACGGTCGCCTGCCTGAATACCCTGGGCTTGCCAGGCAGCCGCTAAAGAATCGGACCAGGCTTTGAGCTGATCGAAGGTGTAGCGCTTGATCTGACCATCGGGCAATTGCTGGATCAGGGCCAGACGCCCGGACCCGTCAGCCCATTTGTCGCAGGTGTCGTGAGCGATGTTGTAGTGCTCGGGGATGGACCAGTGAAATTCCGAGTAGCTTTGTGAGTAAACCGAATCAGCAGACAGCATGAGAGACACTTTTCCCAAAGGTGAAACAGACTCTCATCCTAACGTCTTGAGCGGGATGACCCTATCCGGGCTAATCAGTAGAAAAGAAAAACGGCGCTGGGGGGCGCCGTTTTTCGTCCTGCTACCGACTTCTACTGCTAAAACAACTGCGTGTTGTCACTGCTACTGCTTGCGAACATCAACTGCTTAGGGGAAAGTGATGTGATGATCAGGACTTGGTGGCCTCTTTCGTGGCGCTGTCACGTTGTTGATCGTGACCGGAGCGGTGGCCGCGACGATGCTGACCGTCGTTCTTGCGCTCTACAACCGTAAACTCGCCATTGGCACCCTCGGAACGGACACGTACAACCTTGCCGTCCTTATCGACCACCATGGCCATGATGTTGTCGCCTCGCTGATGCAGGCTGCCCACTTTGGTGTAGCCGGCATCTTTCAGGCGCTGGTAGGCGGGACCGATATCGGTGACTTGATCAGCGGTCAGCGGTTTGTGGTCGCGGGCCTGACGGGCTTGTTTCTGCGTGCTCTGTGTTTGGGCTGCGCTTGTGGCTTCCTGTGCAATGGCAGCGGTGCCACCCAACAGACTTGCGCTCAATACCAGGGCAGAAAAGAGGGAAGTGCGTTTCATATATAGCTCCTTCATGTAATCAAAAAGTGGTGCTGTCAGATTCCTGGGTAGCTTCCTTTTGAGGTGGGAAGGTTTGTTTGTCCTGTCAGCCTGGTGCCCATTATGGACAGGTGGCTCTGAATCTAAACTGAAGCCGCTGTTCATGTTATGTTCATCCGCAGCTTGCTATATAAGGGGGAGTGATCGTTTGATCCCTCTTTTTTTTCTGCACGTACCGATTCTTATGACGTCCATTAAACAATCCGCCTTGCTGATGAGTTTGGCCGCCGTTTTGACGGCGGTGATGCCATTGGCACTGGCCCATTCTCACGACTACCCTGACTGCGGCAGCAAAAAGCAGAAGGGTGATTCGTCGTGGGACAGGGAGCAGCGTTCGGATTGGTCTGGACATGATTACCTCGGGGACGATGACTGTTTTCGTCGTTTGCCCCCTCCGCCGCCTCCACCCCCGCCTCCCCCTCCTAACGAGCGTTTCGGCCCCAGCCCGTACTGGCCTCCGGGCCCGGCCTATCGGGGCCACGATCAGGCCCGCGAAGCCGTGCGCCGTGGGGAAGCCTTGCCGCTGCGGGAAGTCTTGAAGCGGGTGCGCGAGACCTATCCCGGACGAGTGCTGCGTGTGCAGTTTGAATATGACGAGCGCTTTGAGCTTTGGGTGTATGACTTGCGCATGCTGGTTGATGACAACCGCCTGTTACGTCTGAAAGTGGACGCCTTGACCGCCAAAGTGCTGCTTGTGCGCGGCGTGAAACGCTCGCATTCCCGAGGACATTAAGATGCGGATACTGGTTGTTGAAGACGAACCTACCCTGGCAGCGCAATTGCAGCAGGCGCTGGAACGGGCCGGTTATGCCGTTCAGGTGGCTCATGATGGTGAGCAAGGCCATTACCAGGGCGAGGTGGAAGCCTTTGATGCTGTAGTGCTGGACCTGGGTTTGCCGGGCATGGACGGGGTATCGGTCTTGCGTCGCTGGCGTGCTTCGGACATCAATATGCCGGTGCTGATTCTGACGGCCCGCAATGATTGGCACGACAAGGTCGAAGGCATGGATGCCGGTGCCGACGATTACGTGGCCAAGCCCTTTCACATGGAAGAATTGCTGGCTCGTATGCGCGCCTTGCTGCGCCGTGCGGCCGGTCAGGCGAACCCACGTTTGCAGCTGGGCAAATTGGAGCTGGACGCGCGCTCGTCCTCCATCAGTTGTGCGGGCATGGTCTTGTCGCTGACCAGTCATGAATACCGTTTGCTGGCGTTCATGATGCATCACCCTGGCCAAGTGCTGTCGCGTACTCAATTGACCGAGCATATTTATTCTCAGGACTTCGAGCGCGACTCCAATACCATCGAGGTTTTTATCGGCCGTCTGCGCAAGAAATTGCCCGCCGGTTATATCGAAACGGTGCGAGGTATGGGCTACCGTCTGGTGGACCCTGAAGCATGATCGCCTTGCGGGGGCATACCATTCTGGGCTCTCTGCGTGGCCGCCTGCTGCTGGGGACTTTGGCCTGGATTCTGATCAGTATTGTTCTGGCCGGTTTGGGCCTGAACCGCTTGTTTCAAGACCACGTTTACCGTCAGTTCGAGCAGCGTTTGCAAACCCACCTGGACCAGATCATGGCGGACGTGAATCTGGACAATGCGGATGGGGTGACTTTGCAATCGCGCCTGAGCGATCCTTTATTTGAGCAGCCCTATTCGGGCATGTACTGGCAGATTGCCCGCCAGGAAGCGGGCAGTGAGCAGTGGACGGTGGTTTTGCGCTCGACCTCCTTGTGGGACGAGGCGCTGGATGTGAATGCTCCCGATACACCCAATGGCGTCTTGTCGTTGACGGGGCCGGAAAAGCAACGCCTGGTTGTGTTGCGTCAGGAGCTGGACGAGGTGAATGACAAGGGACAAAGCTTGCAGATCATGGTGGCCGGCAACCGGGAGCTGCTGGCCGAACCATTAGCCCGTTTTGAGCGGATTCTGTTCCTGTCGCTAGGTGGTTTGGCCGTGGGTTTGATCCTGGCGGCAATCTTGCAAGTGGTGCTGGCCTTGTACCCTCTGCATCTTTTGCGACGTCGTTTGCTGGATGTGCAGGAGGGGCGGGAGCCACAAGTCAGTGGCAATTTCCCCAGTGAAATTCAACCCTTGGTGGATGATTTCAATGCTGTACTCAGTGCTAATGCGGGTATGGTGGATCGCGCACGGGCGCAGGCGGGAAATCTTGCCCATGCGGTCAAAACCCCGCTAACAATTATGGGCAACGCCGCGCAAGCCGAAGATCCGCATTTGGCGGCTTTGGTTAGCGAGCAGGTGGCCTTGGCCCAGCGTCAGGTTGACCACCACTTGTCTCGTGCACGAGCCATGGCGGTACGCGCCATAGGTGTGCGTACGGATGTGTCTAGTTGTCTGCAGTCCTTGTGTCGGGTGATGGGGCGTTTGCATAGCGACAAGCAGATTCATCTGGATTTACCCGATCAGGAGTTGATCTTTAAAGGCGAAGAGCAGGACTTGCAGGAGATGGCTGGAAACCTGTTGGATAACGCCTGCAAATGGGCGACGCAGAATGTGTGGTGTCAGGTGTGGCAGCAGGACAATGTGCTGCATCTGGTGGTGGAAGATGATGGTCCTGGCCTGGAGCCGGAACAGTTGGAGCGTGTGTTTGGTCGTGGCCAGCGTGCGGATGAGCGACATCCAGGCTTTGGATTGGGACTGGATATTGTGCGTGAGCTGGCGCGCAGTTATCAGGGGAAGGTGCAAGCCAGTGCGTCGGAGAAAGGGGGGTTGCGGCTGGATTTGACCTTGGCGAGTTAAGGCCGGAAGCCAGGTGCCAACGCCAACTAACTTTAACTTCCGTGCAAGTGCAGTAGCGTCGAGCGTAGAGGTACCTGAGACCAGCGGACTGAGTGGCTAGGGCGAACAAGGGGGGGCAGGTGGGGGTTATGCTTGATCATCCATGAAAAACGCCCGGCGAAGCGGGCGTTTTCCAGCACATGAATCGGGCCAGCCTTAGTTCCAGGGGCCGCCATCGCCACCCAGGCTGTAGCGTCCGGCGCCAATCAAGCCGACTGTGAGCGCACCAATCAGGAACATGCCTTGCAACTCCAAGGCCCAAATACCTTGGGCATTGAAACTGCCGATCTGGTTGCTATGGGCCAGCAACAAGGCAATGACCATGTTCATGGCTACAATCAAACCGCCGGCACGGGCGTAAAAACCCAGAATCATCAGGACGGGAGCAATCACTTCGCCTATGTACACGCCCCAGGCCAGAAAGCCGGGCATATTGTTGGCGATCAGCATTCTTTCGATTCCTCCGATGCCATAACGTATCTTGGCGATGCCGTGCAGCAGGATCAACACACCGACCGTGACACGCAGCAAGAGTTTTCCAAGATCATCACGAGACATACAGGCGCTCCATTATGTAGTGGGACAGGAAGGTGCGTTATTGTAGAAGACCGGGTTCTTAAAAGTATGACGGAGCATTTACATGACACAAAAGCAGGCTGTCGCAGCAGAACTGGCCCCCAGCGGGGTTTTGCGTGTTGCCATGAATTATGGCAATCCCGTCCTGGCCCAACGCGGTGCCAATGAGCAGTCGCCCAAAGGGGTCTCGGCGGACCTGGCGCGCAGTGTGGCGCAAGAGCTGGGCCTGAGCGTGCAATTTCATGGCTACGATGCGGCCCAGGCTGTCGTAGAGGCGGTCTACAGGGACGAGTGGGATCTGGCGTTTTTGGCGATTGATCCCAAGCGTGCGGAAAAGATTCGCTTCAGTGAAGCCTATGTGCATATCGAAGGCACCTATCTGGTGCGTGACGAGTCCGCCTTTCAGAACGTGGATCAGCTGGATCAGCAAGGCGTGTGCATTGCCGTTGGCAAAGGGGCGGCCTACGATTTGTTCCTGAGCCGTCATTTAAAACATGCCGATCTGGTACGGGCAACGACCTCTGCCGATGCGATTGATCTGTTTGTGGAAGAAGAGCTGGATGCCGCTGCGGGCGTACGACAGCCTTTGGAGCGCTATGCCCGCTCCCGCAGCGGCTTGCGTGTGCTGCCCGACAGTTTCACTGTGATTCGTCAGGCCATGGCGGTGCCGTCAGAGCGTACGCTGGCCCATGCCTGGGTTGAGGCCTTTATTGCCCGGCAGAAAAAGGAAGGGATGGTGGCGCAGTTCCTGGCTGATAGCGGTCAGGCGAATGTCACCGTACCGGAATAGGCGCAAGACGCGTATTCAATTCGTCTTGCAGGGCCTGTCTGAACAGGGCCTGCGCCTTGCCCACATCCTGTCCCTTGGATTGCAGAAGATAAATGGGCAAGTCCAGACCATTGCTGCCGGTAGAGAACTGGATACGGTGCAAACGGCCAGACTCCAGTGAGGGCCGCAGGCAAGACAAGGGCAGATTTGCCCAACCCAATCCCCGTTCCACTAGTTCCAGTGTCATGGGCAGACTGTCCGTTTTCCATTGACGCAGGCTGAGCATGGAACGGTCCTTGCGTATATCCTTGTCGGGGCTGGTAATCACAATCTGCCGGTAGGCTTTCAAATCTTCCAGGGGCCTGGGGCTGTCCTGTAGCAAGGGATGGCCGGGTGCAGCGACAGCGCTAATGGTTTCGGTCCACAGCGATTGCACAATCCCCACGCTTTCCAGTTCCCGTCCGCCATAGGCAATGCACAGATCCAGCTCGCGCTTTTGCAGTGCTTCGACCAGCGCGTCTTGGGGCGCGGTTCGCAGTTCTATGTCCAGACCGGGATAGCGTTGCTCCAGAGCCTGCAAGGCAATCAACGCCGGTTCGGGATCGACATCGCACACGATACCCAGCCGTAAATGGCTTTCCAATCCCCCCGATAATTCCTGCAAATGCAGTCGCAAACTCTGCAAGCGGCTGGCGATCAGCTTGGCGTCGGGCAGCATGGCCAGTAGTTCGGCCGTGGGTACAGGTTCACGTCGGCTGCGGTCAAAAAGCGACAGATCCAGCTCGGCCTCCAGATTGGCCACGGCCATGCTGACGGCCGATTGTGTGCGGCGCAACGCCCGCGCGGCGGCGGAGAAGGAGCCGTGTTCAACCACGGCAAGCAAGAGCTCAAGATGATCACTGGTAAGCATGGCTAAACCATAAGTAAAACTGATGGAATCTGACTTTTTCTAGAAGCTGTACTGCGGATAATCATGCTTTCTGAGCTTTTGATCAAGGATATTTATCGTGCAGGGATGGAAAAGAAGAGTCGTCTACATAGGGATGTTCGAGTTGCTGGGCATGATGGTAGCGGCAACCGTATTGGGGCACTTGAGTGGGGCAGGGGCCATGGAAAGCGGGATGCTGTCTTTCATGATCAGCACCTGCGCAGTATCGGTGAACCTGTTCTACAACATGCTGTTTGAAGCCTGGGAGCGCCGTCGTCAGATTCAGGCGCGTACGTTCTGGCACCGGGTGCTGCACGTGGCCGGTTTTCAGATTGTGCTGGTGTCTTTGCTGATCCCGCTGATTGCGTGGTGGCTAAATGTCAGCTTGTGGAAAGCTTTTTTGATGGAAGCGGTGTTGCTGGCTTTCTTTCCTATCTTCGCCTTTATCTACAACTGGGCATTTGATTCTATTTTTGGTTTGCCCGACTCGGTGGGTGTGAGCGCCAGCCAAAGTTAAATGACGCAGTGAGCCGAACCGGCAAAACTAAAAGGCCTTGCAGATTGCTCTGCAAGGCCTTTGAATTTTTTGGTCGGGGCGGCGGGATTCGAACTCGCGACCCTCTGGTCCCAAACCAGATGCGCTACCAGGCTGCGCTACGCCCCGACTAAGAAAAAAATTATATCCCGTCGTGGTGAACTTGGCAAGCATAGGCCCACATCAAAAAGGGGCTTGCACGCATTTATCGGGAGTCAGCTAATTTTCAGCCCTGTAAAGATGTGTTTCTTATGTTGGGCTTAAACATTTTAGGTGCTTATAGTTAAGTGACAAGCTGATCATAAGGCATTGTGTTCTTTGTTTTTTTCCACACGAGTAGCATTCATGCACCGGGGGCAGGCAAAGAAGTTGGGGGCGAATGCTGCTCATCATTTTTCCAAAAGGAGAAAGGACGATGAGCCAAGTTTCACAGGGTGGAATACTGACACGGCGACATTTCCTGACCATGGTCGGGTATGCCGCAGGTGGCGCGGCCATGTATCAGGCCATGATGCGTCTGGGCCATGCGGCGGAGGGCAGTTACGATGGCCCGATTCGCCTGGAAGGCAAGCCCAAGCCAGGGACCTCTGTGGTGATCCTGGGGGCGGGTCTGGCTGGCATGGTGGCCGCTTTGGAGCTGCGCAACGCAGGGTACAAAGTCAAAATCCTGGAGTTTCGGGAAAAAGTGGGGGGGCGCAACTGGTCCTTGCATGGCGGGGACAGCTATACCGAGCTGGGGGGCGCCAAGCAGGATGTCAAGTTCGACAAGGATCAATACATCAACCCCGGCCCGTGGCGGATTCCTTTCCATCACCGGGCCTTGCTGGATTATTGCAAGCGGCTGAAAGTCAGGCTGGAACCGTTTATCCAGTACAACTACAACGCCTATCTGCATAGCAAAGAGCATTTTGGTGGCAAGCCTCAGCGGTTTCGCCATATCCACGCGGATTTTCAGGGGCAGGTCTCCGAGCTCTTGTCCAAAGCCATTAATACTCAGTCGCTGGATGCACCCTTGTCCAAGGAGGATCAGGAAAAGCTGCTGGAAGCTTTGCGCAGCTGGGGGGCCTTGGACAAGAACATGGCTTATGTGAAAGGCCATGCCAGTTCCGAGGTACGCGGTTTTGAGCGTGATCCGGGAGGTGGTCTGAATGCGCAACCCGAGTTTTCCGAGCCTTTGAAATTGGCCGATATTGTGCGCTCCAGTGTTTGGCACAATATGGGCATCCATGATCTGTACGAGTTCCAGCAGACCATGTTTCAGCCGGTGGGTGGGATGGACCAGATCGGCGCTGCTTTTGGCAAAGAGCTGGAGGGCCTGTTTACCTTTAATGCCAAGGTCACTGCGATCAAGCAGAGCGATGGCAAGGTGACGGTTAGCTACAAGGATCAAAGCAAGGGTAGCGAGCACACTGAAACAGCAGACTGGTGCGTATGTACCATTCCCTTGTCGATTCTGAGCCAGATAGATCTGGATGCCAGCAAGGAAATGCACGCTGCCATTGACGCTGTGCCCTACGCTCCCTCGGTCAAGATCGGGCTGCAGTTCAAACGGCGCTTCTGGGAAGATGATGACGCGATCTATGGCGGCATCAGTTATACCGACCTGCCCATCACACAAATCTCTTACCCCAGTGGCGGCATGATGGCCGGTGGCAAAGGCGTATTGCTGGGGGGGTATATGTTCGGTCCCAGCGCCGTGGAATGGTCGTCGCTCAGTCCCGAGGATCGGGTCAAGAAGGCCCTGGAATATGGTGCGCAAATCCACCCTCAATATAAGGATGAGTTCGAGAGTGGGGTGGCGGTCGCCTGGCACCGCGTTCCCTGGACATTGGGCTGCTATGGCATGTGGACGGACCAGACACGGGCCGCGCACTACGAGAACCTGTGCCAGATTGATGGTCGACTGGTTTTAGCGGGTGAGCACGCTTCTTACGTCAACGCCTGGCAGGAAGGTGCGATCCTGTCGTCCCTGAACGCGATTTCCCGCTTGCATAGCCATATTGTGGGTAATCAACAAGCCGATTCCAAAGGAGCCTAGTCATGATGATGCGATCTCTAGCGGTTTTTCTGGCCTCGGGACTGTTGACCATCAGCCATGCGGATACGGCGGTGGTAGGGGGTGATACGGTGGTCTTTACCCAGAAAACCGGCCAGGAAATTTATGAGCAGGTCTGTGCGTCTTGCCACATGATCGATGGCAAGGGCGCTCAAGGGGCGGGCATGTATCCGTCCCTGTCCAAGAATCCGAAACTGGGGGCGCCTGCTTATGTGGTGTTCATGGTGAACCAGGGCAATAAGGGCATGCCCGGTTTTGGTGGCGTTCTAAATGACGAGCAAATAGCCGAAGTCGTCAACTATGTGCGCTCTCACCTGGGCAATGAGTTCACTGACAAGATTACGGCCAAGGATGTGGCAGGCCAGCGTCCCAAGGACCACCAGTACTTTGATCTGAACTGATCAAAGGCTGCTTGTCGTCATGCTGACACCTGATTGGAGCACGGTCTTCGCACTGGAAATACCTGTGTTGGAGTCCGTGCTGCGAGGCACAGTGGTGTATTTTGTTCTGTTCATCCTGCTGCGGCTTGCGGGACGACGGGAGCTGGGCTCGCTGGGCGTTGCGGATTTGCTGATTCTTTTGCTGATTGCCGATGCCAGTGGTAATGCGATGTCAGGCGGCAGCAATTCCTTGACGGATGGTCTGCTGGTGGCCGCAACCATTGTGGCCTGGGGGTACATAGTCGATTGGCTGATGTACCGATTCCCGGCGCTCAATGCACTGGCCACTCCGCGCAAAGTGTGTGTGGTCAGGGACGGGCAATTGCAGTGGCGCAATATGCGTCGGGAGTTTGTGACCCGCGATGAAATCCTGAGTGAAATGCGTTTGGCCGGAATTCAGTCGCTGGAAGAGGTAGCGGCGGCTTATATCGAGCCTAATGGCAAACTCAGCTTTTTGAAGGACACATCCGTGTAGTGTGAACGGGTCAGGAACAGGCAGGGCAGAAGGCTCAGGCCCGATAGCCCTGCGAAATCCATTGCATGCAGAAAATAAAGGTGCACACCGCTACGGGGAAGGGCAGCAAGGCAAAAAGCCGAATAGCCAGACTGCGAGTTTGTCCGCGCAGGCCACGCTTGTAAACATAGAGGCCGATCAGGCAGGCGATCAGGGGGAACAGAAAGACTGGCAGGAGCAGAAACAGGGTAGGGACGGTCAGGAGGCACAGCAGTAAGGCCAGGCTGCTCAGACCTAGAATTTTTGAATTGCTCATTTCCGATTCCTGATCAGGGTAGGTCGTCAGAGCATAACGCAAATAAGGCGATGCCCTGGGAGCAGGCAAAGAAAAAGGCTTAGTTCACTGTGCAATGAACTAAGCCTTTAATTCTTTAATGGTCGGGGCGGCGGGATTCGAACTCGCGACCCTCTGGTCCCAAACCAGATGCGCTACCAGGCTGCGCTACGCCCCGACTAAAGACAAGCATAATAGAACGAATTCAGGACTTCGTCAAGCCCTGAGCCTTCGGTTTTAGCGTTTTTGCAGGTGGGGCAGGGTGTAAGCCTGTTCGTGATACGCCCAGCTAGGCCAGAGCACGTGGGCAAGGGCTTCCTTGGCCAGCCCTTCGTCTATCTGGTCCAGCGGCTCGTACTTGTCCGGCGCGGTATAGCGATACTGACAAGGCGGCAGGTGTGGCATCAAGACAGTCAGGATGTCGCCTTTCAGATAACCGTAGTTCTCGAAGTACTGCATCATGGCCCGGTCGCTGTCCTGCTGGGTCAGGTCGCGCCCGATCATGGGGTGCTCGCTTTCAATGCCCATCAGGGATAGCAGGGTGGGGGCCAGGTCAATCTGGCTCATGATGCGCTCGTCCTGACGGCTGGGAACGCCTGCGCCCAGAATCAGGGCAGGAATATGGAAGTGACGCACAGGCACCAGATTGGCACCGCCCACGCGCGAGTCATGGTCGGCCACGATCAAGAATACTGTGTTGTCCCAATAGTCGGATTCACGCGCTTTTTTGAAGAAGTCCCCAATGGCCCAGTCGGCGTAACGTACCGTGTTCTCTACCGTGGCGGGATCGCCTTCCACCTGAATACGGCCAGCCGGGTATTCCCAAGGCGAGTGGTTGCTGACGGAGAAGGCCAGCGTCAGGGTGGGTTGCTCCTTGTCCTGGCTTAGCAACTGGTGCAGCTTGTTGAACATGTCCTCGTCGCTAGCGCCCCAGGTGCCGACGAACTCGGGGGACTCAAAGCTGGATTGCTCATGCAGCTCATCAAAGCCATTGCCCAGGAAAAAGCTCTTCATATTGTCAAAGTGGGCTTCGCCGCCATAGATAAAGCGTGAGCGGTAACCTTGTTCCTTGAGCAATTGGGCCAGGGTGAAAAAGCGGGTTTGCGAGCCGGGCAGACGCAGTACAGCGTCTGCCACGGTTGGGGGGAAACCGGCAGAAACCGCTTCCAGACCCCGTACCGAACGCGTGCCGGTAGCGTAGGCGCGGCGAAAGTTCCAGCCCGTTTGGGCCAGTTTGTCCAGTTCGGGGGTTAGATTGGCCCCGCCCAGATTGCTGACATATTGCGCCCCCAGGCTCTCTTCCACGATCAGGACCAGATTGGGTTTGCGCTCACGTTTTTGCACTGGCGTCTGACGATGCTGGGTGGGGAGTGTGTCAGGGCCAGCCGGCAAGGCAGCCGCATCGCGCACGATCTGGTTCATTTCTGCGACGTCCAGGCCACCGTAAATATCCTCGGCCGAGCGCTCGTTTTTCATGCTGTAGATGGCGTAGGCCACGTTATACAGCGAGTTCAAGGGCAGCGTATTGAGCATGCTGTCGCTGCTCCAGGCGACCGAAGAAGGATTGATGGGGCGGTGGGCCAAGGTGCCCCGAATTGCCAGGATGCACAGGGCCGCAGCAATCAGCATCCAGATAGGACGCAGCCACCAGCTCATCACGGGGTCGGCAGACACATGACCAAAAATAGACCAGCCCGAATACACAATCAGCCCCAGACCAATCAGGGCGATGCCTATCATCAGCTTGTAGCCTTTCCAGAGCATGCCCACTACTTCTTGAGGGTGCTTCAGATAGTCCACATACAGCCGATTGGGGCGAGTGTCGTATTCAATAATGAATTGGGGCGTGGAAACTTCCAGCAAGGTCAGCAGGAACCAGGCGAAGGTAAACCAGATGGCGGCTATCGTCGTCATGACGGGATAGTGTCCTAGCCAGGGGGCCAGCAAGACCACGGGGGCGCTGAGCGCGGCGATCATCAGGGCGTCGATACGCAAGCCGCCAATCAGGATGGGCAGCAGACCTCCGGCCTGACGCACACGCGGCCATTGCCACAAGGCAAAAGCCAGCCTGAAAGCGGTCAGCAAAATCAGGGCTGAAGGAACAAAAACGTAAACAAGATGGCGCATAAAATGTGGTCCTGGTCGACCTAATTGCCACGGACGGTGGCACTGGCATCGAATTGCACGATTGTATGTCAGTTTAATGAGCAAACTATCTTGCTAAACGCTTGGGCTTCTCGGGGAAGTGTGGCCGCATGCCGGTTCGGGGTTTAAAGACGAAAAAAAAGCAGGCCGCTTTGAAAGACAGCCTGCCGCTAAGGAGGAGTTAAGGGGAGCCAGCCCTGTGTTACCAGGGCTGGCGATAGGTTTAGGCAACGCGTTGGCTGGGTTCGGTACGAGAACGGAACTGGCTGCGTTGTTGTTCACGCTGGGCGTAGGCTTTGACGTGGCCCGCATCTTTGACATGGCCGTAGCCACGGATCAGATCCGGGTAGTTCAACCAGCGCTGGGCCACTTCCATATTGTCCGCATCCAGGTGGGCGCTGACTTCATTCAGGTCTGCCAGATAGTCTTCAATGTTCTGACGTTCCTGACGGCGTTCCTGGGTGTAGCCAAAGATATCCAGCGCACCACCGCGCAAACCACGCAGACGGGCCAGAATCTTGAACAAGCTGCGGGTCGAAGGGCCAAACTTGCTCTTGACTGGCTGACCCTGGCTGTTCTTGCGACCGAGCAAGGGCGGGGCCAGATGGTATTCAATCTGGTAGTCCTTGCCAGGCTCACCCGCAAACTGGGCACGCAGCTTGTCCAGGAAGGCCGGGTCGGTGTAAAGGCGGGCCACTTCGTACTCGTCCTTGTAGCTCATCAGCTTGGCCAGCTGCGTGGCGGCGATACGAGTCAGGGGTAGGGCCTTGTCCTGATTCAGGCGCGATTCGCGTTCCATGACCTTGTTGATGGCGTCGCGGTAGCGCTTGGCCCAGGCCGGATTCTGATACGCAGTCAGGTGTTCTTCCATGCGCTTGATCAGGGACTGCACACTTTCAGGGAAAGTGACTTCACGGGCTTTGGGTGTCGCACCTTCCATCAAGGCGTCGATACCCTTTTCAGCCGCCAGACGCCCCCACTGGAAGGCTTCACGGTTGGCTTTGACAGCGACGCCGTTCAGTTCGATAGCGCGCAGCAAGCTGTCCATATGCAGCGGAATCCAGCCGCGCTGGAAGGCATAGCCCAGCAAGATGGGGTTGGCATAGAGCGCATCGCCCATAACGTGTACGGCCAGGGCATTGGCGTCCAGATAGCGGATTTCCTTGCCTACGGCATTTTCGATATCCGTGCAGGCGGTTTGCAGCGGGAATTTCCAGTGCGCATTGCCGATCAGGTCCGAAGTCGGGCTGGCTGCGGTGTTGATAATGGTGTGGGTGCGATCGCGGCTGACACGGCTCAGGACATCCGTGGAGGCGCTAACCAGAGCATCACTGCCAATCAGCAAGGAGGCCTCGCCCGTTGGAACGCGGGTGGCATGGAGCAGATCGGGCTGGCGTGCGATTTGCACGTGGCTCAGCACCGCACCACCTTTCTGGGCCAAACCGGCCATATCCAGAACGCTGACCCCTTTTTGCTCGATATGAGCAGCCATACCCAGCAGGCCGCCTACCGTCACAACACCTGTGCCACCAATACCGGCGATCAAAATACCGTAGGTCTTGTCCAGATCCGGCAGTTTGGGCAAAGGCAGATCGGCCAGATTGAAGGACTCCAGCGAACGGCCCTGAGCTTCCGGCTTGCGTACCTGCGCCCCTTTCAGCGTGACAAAGCTGGGGCAGAAACCGTTAACGCAGGAGAAGTCCTTATTACAGGAGGACTGGTTGATGCGGCGCTTGGAGCCCATAGGGGTGTCCAGAGGCTCAACGGACAAGCAGTTGGATTTGACCGAGCAGTCCCCGCAGCCTTCACAGACCGTGTCGTTGATGAAGGCGCGCAGGGCAGGGTCCGGGTAAGTCCCTTTCTTGCGGCGACGGCGTTTTTCCGTGGCGCAGGTCTGGTCATACACCAGGATGGTGGTGCCGGGCACTTCGCGCAGCTCGCGCTGTACGCGGTCCAGCTCATCACGGTGATACACAGGCGGGTTGCCAGCCAGGGTCACGCCCTTGAATTTCTCGGGCTCGTCGGTGACCACCACAATCTTGCGAGCGCCCTCGGCATGGACCTGGGCAATGACGTCGGTGACTTTCAAGATCCCGTCTACGGGTTGGCCGCCTGTCATGGCGACGGCATCGTTATACAGAATCTTGTAGGTGATATTGGAGTTGGCTGCGATCGAGGCTCGGATCGCCAAAATTCCCGAATGGAAATACGTGCCATCGCCCAGGTTGGCGAAGACGTGTTTTTCATCGGTAAAGGGTTGTTGGCCAATCCAGGCGACGCCTTCGCCGCCCATATGACTGAAAGTGGAGGTGCTGCGATCCATCCAGACCGTCATGTAGTGGCAGCCAATCCCGGCCATGGCGCGCGAGCCTTCGGGCACGCGAGTGGAGGTATTGTGCGGACAGCCCGAACAGAACCAGGGCTTGCGCTCTACGCTGACGCGCGGCATACGGGCTTCGCGGTCCTTGGCATCCAGAATGGCCAGACGGGCCTGGATGCGGGCTTGCAGCTCCTCGGAAATGTCCATGGTGCACAAGCGGCGGGCAATGGCGCGCGCAATAATCGCAGGAGACAGTTCACCTTGAGGAGGGAGTAGCCAGGGCGAGCGCAAGCTGGACCATTCGCCGCCACCGTGTTCGGTCTCGTCAAACTTGCCGTAGACCTTGGGGCGTACGTCATCGCGCCAGTTGTACAGTTCTTCTTTCAGTGCGTATTCCAGAATCTGGCGTTTTTCTTCCACCACCAGAATTTCGGACAGGCCGGTTGCGAACTGGCGGGCGTCTTGCCCGTCCAGGGGCCAAATACAGCCCACTTTAAATAGTCGGATACCTAGCTCGGCGCATAGCTCGTCGGACAGGCCCAGATCGGCCAGTGCCTGACGGGTATCCAGATAGGCTTTACCCGCCGTCATGATGCCAAAGCGGGCTTCGGGCGAATCAATCTCGACGCGGTTCAACTTGTTGGCGCGCACATAAGCCAGAGCGGCGTACCACTTGTGGTTCATCATGCGGGCTTCTTGCGCCAGTGGCGGGTCTGGCCAGCGGATGTTCAGACCATCGGCGGGCATGTCCTCGATCTCGGGCAGGACAATGTTCAGGCTGTCCGGGTCCAGATCGACTGAGGCGTTTGACTCCACCACTTCGGTGACGCATTTCAAGGCTACCCACAGGCCGGAGAAACGGCTCATGGCCCAGCCGTGCTGGCCAAAGTCCAGGTATTCCTGCACGTTGGCCGGGTAGAGCACGGGAATACCGGCGGCGGCGAAAACGTGATCGGACTGGTGGGCAACGGTGGAGGATTTGGCACCGTGGTCATCGCCTGCCAGTACCAGCACACCGCCGTGGCGGGCGCTACCGGCCGAGTTGGCATGCTTGAACACGTCCATGGAGCGGTCCACGCCAGGGCCCTTGCCGTACCACATGGCAAAGGTGCCGTCGAAACGGGCACTGGGGTACAGATTGGTTTGCTGGCTACCCCAGACGGCGGTAGCGGCCAGATCTTCGTTCAGACCGGGTTTGAACACGATGTCGTGTTCTTTCAGGTGTTTGCTGGCTTGCCACAGAGCCTGGTCTACGCTCCCTAATGGGGAGCCCCGGTAGCCAGAGATGAAGCCTGCTGTATTCAGACCCGCACGCCGGTCCCGTTCTTTCTGCAACATGGGCAAGCGCACCAGGGCTTGGGTGCCGCTCATATAGGCGCGGCCCTTGGTGACAGTGTATTTGTCATCCAGGGACACGGATTCCAACATGGCCTTGTAAGGTTTGTTGAGTGGGGCATTCATGAGTTTGTCTCCTGCAAGAAGGATGGTTTTCGTGCAAGTTGTTGTAGTTTGTTCTTTAGTCTAGGGCAGCTTTTTGTTATCGTAAAATCAAATTTACGTGTACCTGATATCTGAAAAACGGATGGCTATGAAGCACGAAGTGACTCTGAGGCAGTTTCGATATTTCATCGCTGCGGCGGTCAGCGGGCAGTTCTCGGCGGCGGCCCAGGCGGAGAATGTCTCCCAGTCGGCTATCAGTAATGCGGTGCAAAGTCTGGAGCGCCAGCTGAATGTGGCCTTGTTTGAGCGTTTGCCCCATGGTGTGGAGTTAACGCCACAGGGACAGGCGTTCTTTCACCACGCCCATCACGTGATTGATGCCGTCAGCGATGCGCTGAACCATGCGGATTTGCGGCGACAAAATATCGAAGGGCAGATTCGGGTAGCCGCGGGCTATACGGTTCTAGGCTACTTCTTGCCTGATCTGATCAGTCGTTTCAAGCACAGCTATCCGAATATCGACATCGAGCTGGTGGATATGGAGCGCCCCGAAATGGAGGCCGCCCTGGAGGGCGAGCGTATCGATCTGGGTGTTGCTATTTTGTCGAATATCACCGATTTGGCCATGTTCGGGCACCATCGCCTGAGCAGTTCCCGCCGGCGCTTATGGGTGTCGGATCAACATGCCCTGGCCAATGAGTCCAGTGTGTCCCTGGAGCAGGTCAACAACTATCCCTACATCTTTCTGACGGTGGACGATGCCGATACGGCGGCCATGCGACATTGGGGCAGCCCCGGCTTTCCGGAGCGTGTCGCTATGCGGACCCGCTCCCTGGAGGCGGTGCGCGGTTTGGTGGCTTATGGCTTTGGGGTGACAATCTTGTCAGATATGGTTTACCGGCCCTGGTCTCTGGAAGGCAAGCGTATCCATGCCATCGGGATTCATGACCCGGTGGAGTCGGTAGAGGTGGGCTTGTTATGGCCCAAAGGACGTGAGCCGGAAGGATTGGTGGCCTTGTTTCAGCGCTTTCTGATTCAGGCCTGTGATCATGATATGGCCCGCGCCGGCATGGGAAGCCGACGCGGTGGGGGACTGTTGTAGAAGCGCTTACGGCACCAGCGCCAGACCGATACGGAACTGCGAAGAGCTGCGCTCGCGGTAGCTCAACATGGTTTCCGCGTAACCCGAGAAGTACTGGGCGTAGAGGTAGCCGTTCATGTTCAACGGTGTGCGGTTCAACGGCCAGGCAATAGACAGTTCATGTGTATTGCGGCTGCCGGCGCCCTTGTTGTACATGCCAGACAGTACTAGCCCGTTATCTTGGGCGTAGCGCAGCTTCCAGTCCACTCGACCACGGTAATGTGCCCAATCGTCGTTTTCGCCCATAAATACATAGTGTTTTATGCGTGGGGCAAACGTCAGTGTGGCACCGTGATCAAAGCGGTAATTGAACTCGGGCTGGATGAAGACCTCGTTCATGGAGCGGGAGTCATCTCCTGCTTTGCCGTTGGAAGCGTGTTCGTAGCCGGTTGCCAGGCCCATGAACAGACGTTTCTGCTCGGATTCCCAGATGGAGTCCTTACGCCAGAAGAAGCTGGGGCGGTAAGTGGTATCCACAAATGGCTTGGAGTCAGAGTGCAAGTCCCACAGTGCCGTTTGCGTATAGCCAATATAGAAATGGTCGTAGAACTTTGGATTGCTGGGGTCCGACGGCGAATGCAGACGATACTTGAAGCTCAGCTGGAAGCGGGCATTGGTGCCGCCTTTATTGCCGACAATAAAGTAGGTCGGGTCGTGAGCCGAAATTGCGTTGCTGAAGTTCTCGAAACTGGAGTTTGCGGGTTTCAGGCCTTGTCCGTTATTGATGGCTGGCCCTTCGCGTTGTGCGCCGGCCGCGACGGCCTGGGCATAGGGCAGGGCAGGGTCAATGACACGTGGGTCATGGCCAGCACCTGCGTTCACCACAGCGGCGTTTGCCGGTTGCGAGGTAATCGGGCTTTGGCCTTCCGGATTGGTGTCCAGCGCCAACATCACACGCTCGCCTTCAATATTGACGGCTTGCAAGCCGGTCAAACCATTGGGGACCACAGCTCGCCAACTGTAGGCGGTGAAGTTGTTGATGGGGATGGATGCTCGGGGCCGCGGGCTGACCAGCTCGGCCAAGCTGCGGATGACGTTGCCGTTATTGTCGCGCCACTGCAAAACCAGGTTTTGCGGGGCGGTCCAGCTCATCAAGCTGCCTGTGTCGTTGTAGACGATGGCGTCAATATCGACGGTTTCACCAGAACTGGCCTGTACTTGGCGCAACTGATAGCTGATACCTGCCTGTGCGGTATTCAGGATTGCGCTCAAGATAAGAAAGGGGGCCGATAGTATTAAAGAGTGCTTACTTAGTTTCTTTTTGGTCGGCATGGAGAAAAGTCCAGGAAAACGGGTTAATCCGTACACGACTGTACCATTTGCGACTAAAAATACTACCTATAATTATTTTTCTTACAGTATTGACACTCTGACCAGAGTGCTGCTTATCTAAAACAGATTTTCAGGCTAGAATATTCGATTGTCCTTTTCAGGTCTGTTTTTTTACAAAAAATGGGCCTTGAATTCGGTCCTTATTCCTTACGGACCGTTATCTCGGACCTTGCATCGCCTGACGGTTTTGACGATGCCACCATCACCTGGCGGGTGTAGCTCAGTTGGATAGAGCACAGGCCTTCTAAGCCTGGGGCCGGGGGTTCGAACCCCTCCACCCGCGCCAACCTTACTCCCTTTTTCTTGCGTGCTTTTTTGCTCCTAGGCATTACCCTGAGCCGATGCATTTAGTAAGTATGGTGTAAGTGTCGGGCTCTAATGTTCACCGCATAGACGTCGGCAGGCGTCTTCATAGCGCCGTTTTCAGCCTTTTCGGGCTGGGCCGGTTCAATAAGATACGCCAGCAAAATAAGGCGTTCAGAACAATGCGGAGACAAACTATGCAAGACCCCCTTGTAGGTCGGATTACGGCCAATCCTCGCTATCAGAATCTGGTCAAGACCCGGTTGCGGCTGGGTTGGATACTCACCATCGTCATGCTGGTGGCTTACTACAGTTACATCGGCATTATTGCTTTCGACAAGGAATTGTTTGCAGAGCGCTTGGGTGATGGCGTCATGACCCTGGGTATTCCTATTGGTTTTGGAGTCATTGTGTTGGCTGTTGTCATTACGGGCATTTATGTCTGGCGCGCCAATACCAAATTTGACCAGATGGCCAAGGACGTCCTTGAGGAGGTGCGTAAATGAAGCATTCCTACCTTCGTTCCGGCCTGGCTCTGGGCCTGATGCTGGCCAGTCCTGCCTTGCTGGCAGCTGGCGGCGATCTGGGCGAGCTGCAAAAGCAGCCAACCAACTGGACCGCCATCGGCATGTTTGCGGTCTTTGTGCTGGCGACCTTGTGGATTACCAAATGGGCGGCTGCCCGCACCAAGTCGGTCTCTGACTTTTACACGGCAGGTGGCGGTATTACAGGCTTTCAAAACGGCCTGGCCATTGCCGGTGACTATATGTCTGCGGCTTCCTTTTTGGGTATTTCGGCGGCGGTGATGATCAACGGCTACGATGGCCTGATCTACTCCATCGGCTTTCTGGTCGGCTGGCCCATCATTACATTCCTGCTGGCAGAAAAGCTGCGTAACCTGGGTAAATTCACCTTTGCTGACGTAGCCGCTTACCGCTTCCGTCAAGGTCCTATCCGCGCCTTTGCCGCCTCGGGCACGCTGGTTGTGGTTCTGTTCTATCTGATCGCACAGATGGTAGGCGCCGGTCAGTTGATCAAGCTGCTGTTTGGCCTGGAGTACTGGGTGGCTGTGGTGCTGGTGGGCGTGTTGATGATGGTCTACGTGCTGTTTGGCGGCATGACAGCCACCACCTGGGTGCAGATCATCAAGGCTGGCCTGCTGCTGTTCGGTGCTTCCTTCATGGCCATCATGGTGCTGGCACAGTATGGTTTTTCGCCAGAAAAACTGTTCGCCGCCGCTGTGCAGGTCAAGACAGATGCCGCTATTGCAGCCGGTAAAGATGCTGTCCAGGCCTCCACAATTGGTCAAGCCATCATGGGCCCCGGCAACTTCATCAAGGACCCTATCAGCGCGATTTCCTTCGGTATGGCTCTGATGTTTGGTACTGCTGGTCTGCCACACATCCTGATGCGTTTCTTTACCGTGCCTGATGCAAAAGAAGCACGTAAATCCGTGTTCTGGGCAACCACCTGGATTGGTTACTTCTACATCCTGACCTTCATTATTGGTTTCGGCGCTATCGTGCTGGTGTCCACCAATCCCCGCTTCCTGGAAGTTGGCGGCGATCTGATTGGCGGTTCTAATATGGCCGCTGTGCACTTGGCTGATGCTGTTGGTGGCGACGTGTTCCTGGGCTTTATGTCGGCAGTGGCGTTTGCCACGATTCTGGCTGTGGTGGCTGGTTTGACGCTCTCCGGTACATCCGCCGTGTCGCACGACCTGTACTCCACGCTGATCAAGAAGGGCGAAGCCACGAACGAGGAAGTCATGCGTGTATCGCGCACTACCACCTTGATCCTGGGTGTGGTTGCCGTGTTGCTGGGTATTATTTTCGAGAAGCAGAACATCGCCTTCATGGTGTCTCTGGCCTTCGCGATTGCTGCCTCGGCTAACTTCCCGGTCCTGTTCCTGTCCATTCTGTGGAAAGGCTGCACGACACGTGGTGCCACGATTGGTGGTTTCCTGGGCTTGATCGTTGCCTTGCTGCTGACTTTGCTCTCGCCTTCGGTGTGGGAAGCTACGCTGGGCAATCCAGCCGGTTCTTCGCCATTCCCTTATGCGTCGGCAGCGCTGTTCTCCATGCCTTTGGCTTTCGTGGCGATCTGGTTCTTCTCGATCACTGACCGTAGCCCACGTGCCGAGATCGACCGTGCTGGTTTTGAGGCTCAGTCGGTACGCTCCGAGACAGGTGTGGGTGCAGAGGCAGCGTCTGCGCACTAATCTGCTCTGACAGGCCGGGCTTGTTTGCCCGTGCCCGAGCCAGATTGTTAAGGGTGCAAAAAAACCCGGTGTGATTCAGATCACACCGGGTTTTTCATTTGCTCATGCCGCTATTGCTGTCAGTACTGCTGGTCGTGTGCTGCGGATATCAAGCACACAGCAGTCAGTCTCTCTATTCAGGGATTCAGCTTCAGGCCTGGGTCTCGGACGGGACGGGCAGGCCGTCAAAACGCTCGTAGAAGTAGGCGGCGGCCTCCGGTGCCTGTTCATCCTCGGCCCGCAAGGTGGACAGAATATAGCGCTCGGCCTTGCCGCAGACCTGACGGTATACATCCCGGCACAGCTCATAAGCCTGTTTCCCTGCCCAGCCTGCTGGCAGTAGCTCAATAGGCAGTTGAGGGTCGTGCAGCTGAATACGGCGGAACTCGTGAATCAGCAGGGTGCGAATCACAAAGGCCAGCTCGTCGTTATAGTCGTGGCCTGCATCCAGCATGGCCAGAGCGGGCGCAAAGCGCTGGATGAACTGACCGTAGCCGCTGGCCACCTGGGCCAGATCCCAACTGTCCTGAATCAGTTGGGACAGAGGGCGGGTTTGCGGCAGTTGGGAAGGTTCCAGCTTGCCCACATACACCTGCGACTGCGCCTGTGTCGCCTGCAGGATGTAGTCCAGAATCGTGTGATCCGGGTTGGGGTGCAGGAAAGCCGTGGGTGACAAGGCGCAAAAACCTTCCCACAGCAGTTCCTTGCGCAGGTCTGCCCGTTGCTTGGAGTTCATCATCAAGCTGGGCATGCTGAAGATCAGCGTCCATTGCCCGTCCCAGGCCAGATAGGTCGGGGTGTAGATGCGTTGATACGCGTGTTCGAAGCGCTGGCTGGCTTCGGGACGCAAGGTGTACTGGCTGCGTCGCCCTTCACGCTGCGCGCTCAGCCAGCCCTCCTCGGCCAGCCTGTACACGCTGGTGCGCACCAGTCGGTCGCTGATCCCGAAGGGGGCCAGCAACTGAATCAAACTGCCTAGCCAAAGTTTGCCGCCATGTGGGCGAATCACGTCGCCAAACAAGGTCATGACCAGGGACTTGGCTCGGGGAGGGCGGTTTTCCAGATGGTGGGCGGCCCATTGGGCCAGGTCGGAATAAGGAAGCTCGGACATTGTTTTTTTAATGGCGCTCAAGTCTGTTTTGGAACGGCACGCCTGTCTGTGTAGACCGTTTAAGCGCTTGATTATAAAGGGTGGGTGCGCAAGCGGATTGAAAGATTGTGCAAGCCAGGGGCTTTCTTGAAGCTTGCAGCAGTTTCTGGTGCGCACACATTACAGATAGGGGCTGGCCAGCCAGATCAGGCGGTTGCACAAGCGCTTGCCAAAGCCAATTGAACTTAAGGACTCCAGGCTGACGGCTTCGGCGTCCTCAATTTCCAGATCAATCAGGTTCTGGATTTGGCGGGCCGTGTCGCGGCTGTAGATTTCTACGTCCAGCTCGAAGTTCAATCGCAAGCTGCGCGGGTCCAGATTGGACGAACCAATATAAGACCAGACTCCGTCAATCGTCATGAGCTTGGAGTGGTTGAAGGGGCCGCTGGCGCGCCAGACCCGGCAGCCTGCGCGCAGCACCTGATCCAGTTGGGCTGTCATGGCGTAATTGACCAGGCGCAGATTATTTTGCCCGGGGATGACGATATCCACTTGAATGCCGCGTCGGGCGGCGGTGTTCAAGGCACCCAACAGGATCTGATCGGGCAGAAAGTAGGGAGACTGAATACGGATATGGCGCTGGGCAATGGCAAACGCCCCTTGCAGCATATGGTGGGTACTGGCCATGAAACGATCCGGGCCAGAAGCAATGCAGCGAGCTGGAACATGAGGTCTGGGGGCGGGCGAGGAGCTGGCATGCCAGTAGGCGGGCGATAGGTCTTCGCGAGTCGTGAACTGCCAGTCGTGGCGGAAAGAAGCCAGCAATTGCATGACTGCCGGGCCTTCCAAGCGGAAATGGGTGTCTTGAGAGGGCTTGCCGTCGCTGTACTGCGCCATAAAGGACTCACGCAGATTCATGCCGCCGGTAAAACCTACCGTGCCATCCACAATCAGCAATTTGCGGTGACTGCGCAGATTGGCGTAGGGCATGCGCAGAAAGCCCAGGGGGTTGGTCATGAACAGGGCGCAGCGTATGCCTTCGCGGCGCAGCAATCGAACAATGGGCGTACGCGAATATTTCGCCCCGATGGCATCGACCAGCACACGAATCTGCACGCCACGTTGATGGGCGCGCGACAGGGCGCTGACAAATTCACGCCCCAGGCGGTCGCTATCGAAGATATAGCTTTGCAAGGCAATGGTGCTGTGGGCCTGATCAATGGCTTCCAGCATGGCAGGATAAGCCTGATCGCCGCCGACCAGAACGCGCACATTATTGCCATTGCGTAGTTGGCTGCGGCTGACGCGGTCACCCAGAATTTGCAAAGAACGAAATGGGGCGCCGACCAGGGCACCAATGTCCGAGACGGGAGGGTGCAGATAGGTGACCTGTTCATAGAACACGTCTGCACTTTGTTCCAGAAGGCTTTGTCTGCGTACGCGGTTGATCCCCGCGATCAGATACAGAAACGGTCCCAATAGGGGCGACATGATGATGACGCCCACCCAGCTGATGGCGGCGCGGACATCATTTTTGGTCATGGCGGCATGAATGGCCGCTGAAGCGCCCAGTATCACGCTGAGCGCCAAGGCTAGATGCGGCCAGTAATCGTGCAGCAGGGAGCGCAGGTGTATCAGATGCTCTTGCATGGGTTCAGGTGCTACGGTTCTTGTCAGGCAGGTCCGGGCGTTGGTAGAGGCTGTGCATCCAGGACGGGTTCGGTTCGCCGCGGGCGGCAAACTGCTGCAGGCGGGAGGGAGAGCGCCATACGCCACCGCCTATGCCAGGCGAGGGCTGGACGCCATACCAGAACCATTGGCCGTCTTCATCCTGTGCAAGCCAGTCCCAATTGACGGGTGCCTGATCCCAGCAGGGGAAACCGAGTGTCATCAGCAAACTTCCAGAAAATGGGACAGATTAGAGTATAAGAAAGCGTGGTTTTGTGCCAGTTTCTATTACAGAGGAGGCGGGCTGAAATGCCGGGTGTTTGATGGGGGAGGGACTTTTGCTGTGCGGGCCTGCCAACTCGAAGGGCTGGGTCGCAGGCGAAAGCCAGGACTGGCCTGGGGTTCACAATCAAACACAGTTTATTGTCCAGCCTGAACTTGCGTGGGGTGTGCGAAGGCGGCAAACTTGTTACGATGAACAAACGCAAAAAAGCCCGCTGCGTGGCGGGCTTTCAAGTATGTTTTTTTCCAGTTCCTGGTCTTGTCACCATTTAAGGAGATTTGCAAAACCTTGGAAGCGGTAAATTTCTGGGGTGACCGATGGGGCTCGAACCCACGACAACCGGAATCACAATCCGGGACTCTACCAACTGAGCTACGGTCACCACTGTTTACTGCTTTTTTGCTTCTGGCCTACATCAAGGTGGGCTGTGAAGTAAAAAATGTATTCTAGCATGCTTTTTTTAAAGAATGCAACACTCGTGCAAGAATACTTCGACCCTGAGTCTTGCTCCGGTCTTGCCGGTTAGAGCGTGACTCAGGTTTAATGATTTCCCCTCGTAATAGCAAGGAAGCGCGAAATGTCTCAATTATTCGTCGTTCATCCCGAAAATCCTCAACCCCGCGCATTGGCTCAAGCAGCCGAACTATTGGCTAAAGGAGGGCTGCTCGCCATTCCTACCGATTCCAGTTATGCCGTTGTCGCCCGCCTGGATGACAAGTCCGCCGCTGACAACCTGCGTCGTTTGCGTGGCTTGGATGATCGTCATCATCTGACCTTGCTGTGTCGTGATCTGGCCGAGATCAGCCACTTTGCCAAAGTGGATAACCCGCAGTATCGCTTGTTGAAGATGGCCACCCCTGGTCCGTGGACGTTCATTTTGGAAGCTACCAAGGAAGTGCCGCGCCGCGTGTCGCACCCTTCGCGCAAAACCATTGGTATTCGGGTGCCCGACCAGAAAGTGGCCCTGGCCCTGATGGAAGAAGTCGGCAGCCCCTTGATTTCCACCACGCTGATTCCTGAGGGCGAAGACGAACCCTTGAACGACGCCCAGGAAATTCTGGACCGTTATGCCCATCAGTTGGCGGCGGTTGTCGATGGTGGACCTTGCCCCTTGCAGGCCACTACCGTGATCGATCTGACCGGCCCTACGCCGGAGGTGTTGCGTCGTGGCTCGGGTGATCCTGCCACTTTGGGCCTGTCCTGATCTGCGGGCTTGCACAAAACTCGCGTCCAGGTGCCTATCCGTGTTTCAATTCTGAACCTTGGGGCAGCACTCGCTGTCCCAATCAGACAGGCTGATGACAGGCGACTTATCGTCTTGAAAAAGTAGGGGATAAGTCCCCGGCCTGGACCAAGGATCACCATGGACTCTTTTATACAGACCTTGACGGTCTATGCTTTACCAGTCGTTTTCGGTATTACGCTGCATGAAGCTGCCCACGGCTACGTCGCCCGCATGTTTGGCGACCCGACGGCCATGCTGGCCGGTCGCATCAGCCTGAACCCACTGCGTCATATCGACCCCATCGGCACGATTGTGGTGCCGGCGGTGCTGTTGCTGTCCAGCGCCATGATGGGCATGGGCGGCATTCTGTTTGGCTGGGCCAAACCCGTCCCTGTGGATTGGGGGCGCCTGCGCAATCCCAAGCGCGACATGCTCTGGGTTGCTCTGGCCGGACCGGCCTCCAATATGCTGATGGCTATTTTGTGGGTTCTGTATGCCCATTTGATGGTCAAGATCGGGCAGGGTGACAGCCGCTTCTGGATGGGCATGGCGGTGGCCGGTGTGCAGGTCAACCTGGTTCTGATGGCACTGAATCTGCTGCCTTTGCCGCCTTTGGATGGCGGGCGCATTGTATTTAGTCTATTGCCTAATCGTTTGGCCTATCATTATTCTCGTATCGAGCCTTATGGCATGGTCATTTTGATCCTGCTGATGTTTACCGGCGTACTGTGGACCCTGATGAGTCCCTTGATTGCGCTGGGCGAAGGCATATTGAAATGGTTCTTATGATTTAACGGCTTATCCGTTAAACTTGTGAGTCATATTTTTTTTCGGCTATAGGGCCTTAAACCCGGAGATTCATCTCATCATGGCAAGTTCGGACTCTGCTATTTCCAATTTTCAGGGCAGCATGGTTGCCCTTGTTACACCCATGGATCCCAATGGGGGTCTGGATTTTGCCGCTTACCGAAAGCTGATCGACTGGCACATTCAGGAAGGAACGCGTGTGCTGGTGGTCGTTGGAACCTCGGGCGAATCGCCCACGGTGTCGGTTGATGAGCACGCTGAACTGATCAAGGTAGCCGTTGAACACGCGGCTGGCCGTGTGCCCGTGATTGCCGGTGTGGGTGGCAACTCCACTCGCGAGGCCATCGAACTGTCGCGTCACGCCCAGGAAGTGGGTGCAGACGCCGGTTTGTCGGTGGTGCCTTACTACAACCGTCCTACTCAGGAAGGCATGTACCAGCACTTCCGTGCCATTGCAGAAGCGGTGGATCTGCCGCAGTTCCTGTACAACGTGCCGGGCCGTACCGTGGCCGATCTGCAGAACGACACCGTGCTGCGTCTGGCTCAAATCCCCAACATCATCGGTATCAAGGACGCAACGGGCGATCTGGCTCGTGGCGGCTTGCTGCTGCGTGATGCCCCCGAAGATTTCATAGTGGTCAGCGGCGATGATCCTACCGCTGCTTCGTATATCTTGCTGGGCGCCAAAGGCAATATCTCCGTGACGGCCAACGTGGCCCCACGCCTGATGAGCCAGTTGTGCCAGGCCGCTTTGGATATGGACGTACCGACGGTACGCCGTTTGAATGCCTATCTGGCAGGTCTGAACAAGAACCTGTTTGTTGAGGCTAACCCCATCCCCGTGAAATGGGCAGTTGCAGAAATGGGCCTTACTCAGCTGGGATATCGTTTACCATTGACGCCGTTAAATGCACAGCATCACGAGTTGCTGCGTCAATCTTTGAAACTTGCGGATCTTCTTCCATGATTGCAAAGCCAGTTAATAAAAGCCTGATCGGGCTGTCTTTGAGCCTGTTGGTGCTGTCGGGCTGCTCGACGATGGACCAGATTATGGGCCAGGGCGAGTCGGTTAATTACAAGAGTACGGTAGCAGGCGATCCCTTGAGCATTCCGCCGGATCTGACCCAGGCCAACCGTGACGCACATTACCGTGCGCCAGAAGGTGCCACGTCTTACTCGGTCTACTCGCAAGGTCAAACCGCGCAGCAGGCCAAGGGCGGTGCCGATACGATCCTGCCTCAGTCTGATGCCATCAAGGTGATGCGCGATGGCGATCTGCGCTGGCTGGTCGTAGACCGCCCCGTGGAAGACCTGTTTCCCCGCATCGTCGATTTCTGGGGTGAGCATGGTTTTACCATTCAGTCCCAGGACCCCCGTGCCGGCTTGATTCAGACCGACTGGGCTGAAAACCGTGCCAAGATTCCAGAAAGCTGGATACGCAGTGCCTTGGGTTCCATCATTGACCAGGTCTTTGATAGCGGCGAACGTGACCGCTTCCGTACCCGCTTTGAGCGTGTCGGCAACAAGACCGAAATCTATGTGTCCCACCAGCACATGGAAGAAACACCCACGGCAGACGGTTCCGCCTTTAAATGGGTGTTCGCCAAAGAAGATCCAGGTCTGAATGCGGCCATGCTGGCTCGCATGATGGTCTTCCTGGGCTCGGATATTGAAACAGCACGTGAACAAGTAGCCAACGCTTCCAAGGATCCTTCCAGCGTTCAGGTCCAGGCATCGGATAAGGGCGATCAGGCTGAGTTGATGCTGAACGAGTCCTTTGATCGTGCATGGCGTCGTGTTGGCGTAGCCATCGACTCCGCCGGTTTCTCGGTTGAGGATCGTGACCGTTCCGCTGGCGAGTTCTTCATCCGCTATCTGGATTCGGATACCGGCGAGAAGATCGAGCAGCAAAACATCATTGGCCGCATCTTCGGCAGCCGCAACACCGCCGAAGCCACACCCTTCCGCATCAAGCTGAGCGCCCAAGGTGCTGGCACTCGCGTAACGGTGCTGGATCAGCAAGGTCAGGAGCAGACAACTCCGACAGCCAAGCGCATCATCAATGTGCTGTCTACCAATCTGCGCCCCGGCAACTGATTGTTTTGAGTCGGCCTGCGGGCCGTCTGGAAAAAGCCCTGGTTTCATGCCAGGGCTTTTTTTATGCACTAGCTCCGTTCTGAGTTACTTTGGCTCTCTTTCTCTTGTCGAAGAGGAGCCAACAGAGGCCAGGAATCTGGCGAGGTCAGCGCGATTAGCGCTGGCTTTCCCTTTACAGAAGAAGAGGTCATTGGGGGCATTTCCTGAAAGGACACAGTCTCTTTTCCAGGCTACGCTGCGCTCTCTTTGTAACGCCTGTATTGCGGTGCTCCCTGAAATGGCGCAAAGCCTTTCTTTGGCAAAGACTTGAGGGGGGCCATCTTTTATTTTGTGAGCAGAGTTAATCTTTCTTGAGCAGGGCTGGACTTTCTCTAAAACAGTAAAGATAATAGGAACCATTATCATTTAATGTGTTTTAGGGAGTGGCCCATGCTGAAATCGTTTTGCCGTAACGGTTTAAGTTTTTGCCTGCGTATGCTGCGTGGCACACAAGCCTCTGCTCACGCTCCTTCTGAACCGGGTGCTCGTATGCTGGCCATGATCGAGGCCTTGCCTCGTCGTCGTCGTGAAGCCTTTGTGCTGCATCGCTTCGAGGGCCTGAACTACAAAGAAATTGCGACACGCATGGGTACCAGCCCCCGAGTGGTTGAGCACTATATCCGCATGGCCATGTTGGCGTGCCGCCATAATCCGGCACCGCTCAATCGGGCGGACGGGGCAGTGCCGCGTCCTGCTGGTTCGTATGTCTAAGGACGAACACATGCAGCACATTGATGAGCAGGCCTTGAGCTGGCTGCTCAAACAGCACGACCCCAAACATCAGAACGATGCCCGCAGCCAGTCTGCTTTCCGGGCCTGGTTATCCATTGATCCCGAGCATCAGGCCGCCTTCTTGCGCTGGAAGCTGGAGTGGGAAGCCATGGATGGAATCAGCGAGGAGCATCTGAGTCGTTTGCGTGCAAACTCCCGGCAAGCCGCAGGCGCGGCAGGGTCGGGGACATGGCGTCAACGTTTGCTAAATAGCTGTTTGGACGCCTGGTCCACCAACCCGGCCTTGCGCTTTGCCTTGGGTGGCGCCGTGTGTCTACTGCTAGGCGTGGCGTTTCTGGGGAGTGTAGGTAGCTACTTTCTATAAGCCCTGTCCAAAGGCCTATTCTCTATCTTCCCAAGGCGAGCGTAAATATTGCGCAGCTTGCTGGATACGCTCATCCAGTGTTTTGGCTTCCAATCTGGGAATGACACCCAGGCAAGGGCTCGGCAGATAGTCATGCAGCGTTTGCAGGTTCTCCTGGGCATAACTCATCTCCGGCGCTATGTGGTTGACGACCCAGCCCAGCAAGTTCAAGCCGCTGGCGCGTATGGCTTGAGCCGTCAGCAAAGCGTGATTCAAGGCACCCAAACGTAGACCGATAACCAGCACCACAGGTAGTTGCAAGGCTTGCGCTAAATCTACGCCTGTCCGTCCTTGCCCCAAGGGCAGCATGAAGCCTCCTACTCCTTCAACGATTGCATAATCGGCTTGCTCCGCCACCGTTTGAACCGTTGTTTTGATCAGAGCCGGGTCTATTTCGATTCCTGCTTGTTCAGCCAGAATATGGGGTGCCGCAGCGGGCTTAAACAAGTACGGTGTCAGGGTTTCGGGAGCGAGCTTCAGGCTGGAATGCCGCGCCAGTGCATCCACATCTTCGTTCTGTAAACGTCCTTCTACCTCTACGGCCCCCGAAGCAATGGGTTTGATGCCGAGCGTGCGTGCGCCGCTTTGGCTTAGTAAATGAAGTAAAGCCGAGCTGACCAGCGTTTTGCCAATTTCCGTATCGGTGCCCGTCACAAAGCAGGCCCTCATGCGTATTCCTTCAGCAGACGACCCAGCCCATGCAGGCAATGCTCCACCTCTTTTGTGCCCCAGAGATAGCCGGGCATCAGGTACACCGTATTGCCGATAGGGCGTAGCATCAATCCCTGCTGCAAAGCAGAGCGGTAAAAGCGCCGGGCAAAGCCCTGGTGATCGTAGCGAGCTGGGCCCGTGTCCAGATCAAAGGCCCAGATTACCCCGCAGCGGCGCAGATGCTGCATCTTGGGATAGTGCCGGTTCAGTCTATGCAAACCTTCATCAAGTGCTTGTCCCAGCGTTTTTTGCAGCTCGTAGACGGGGTATTGCTGGAACAAGTCCAGCGTGGCCAGCGCGGCTCGGCAGGCCAGGGGATTGCCGGTATAAGAATGGGAATGCAGAAAGCCTCTGCGCAAGTCCTGGTCATAAAACCCTTGATAAATCGAGGGGCTGGATAGCACTACGGACAAGGGCAGCGTGCCGCCGGTAATTCCCTTGGACAAGCACAGCAGGTCAGGCCAGATACCGGCCTGCTCACAGGCAAAGAACGTGCCGGTACGGCCGCAACCCACGGCAATCTCGTCCAGAATCAAATGCACCTGATAGCGGTCGCACAGCTCGCGCACACCGCGCAGATAGTCGGGGGAGTGCATGTGCATGCCAGCCGCACATTGCACTAGCGGCTCCAGAATGACGGTGGCAATGTCCTGATGACCATCCAGAATCTGCTCCAGCGAGTGCAATGCGTTTTCGGTGACCTGCGTGTGTTCGTCCGGGCTAGTGGCTTGACGCAGATCGGGGCTGGCTGCGGTGTATTGCTGGCCCAGCTGTGTGCCGTAGTTTTCCCGAAACAAGGGCACATCGGTCACGGCCAGAGCACCCAGTGTTTCGCCGTGGTATCCCTGCGCGATGCCTACAAAGCGGTGCTTGTGTTCCTGGCCTTGGTTGCGCCAGTAGTGCACGCTCAGCTTCAGGGCAATCTCTACCGCGGAAGCACCGTCGCTGGCATAAAAAGCATGGCCTAAACGATGGCTGCTCAAGGCGGCCAATCGTTCGGAAAGCTGCACAACCGGCTCATGGGTCAGGCCGCAGAGCATGATGTGATCCAGTTGCTGAACCTGATCGCTAATGGCTTGCACCAGATGCGGGTGGCTATGGCCAAACAGATTCACCCACCAGGAGCTGATAGCGTCCAGATAGGCGTTGCCGTCGGCATCATGAAGCCAGGCGCCTTGGGCGCGTTTGATTGCCAGTAGCGGCACGCCTTGATCGTGATGCTGCATTTGAGTGCAAGGATGCCAGACCGCTTGCAGGCTGCGTTGGGCCAAAGGGGGAAAGGAGTTTGAGTTCATGGCAAATCACCGTAAAGAGTGGGCGGCTTCATGTAGTGCCTGGACTAGTTTTTCAATGTCCTGTTGCCGGTGGGCGGCAGACAGGGATATGCGTAATCGGGCTTGATGGCGGGGAACGGTAGGCGGGCGTATGGCCGGTGCCCAAATACCTTTTTGCAGGAGGGTTTCGGCCAGTTGCAAAGCAGGTTCTACCTCGCCAATCAACAGGCTTTGCACGGGCGTATCGGAGGGAGCTAGACGCCAGGGCAGATCCTGGCTCAAGGTTTGCAGCGTCTGGATATGCTCTTTCAACAAGGTCCGCTGGGGCTGGGCTTGTTTGATCAGCTGCAGACAGGCCAGCAAGGACGCACAATGCGCCGGGGCCAAGCCGGTGCTGTACACATAGCTGCGGGCAGATTGCGTGAACCAGTCGGCCAGCTTGTGGGAGCAGGCAATAAATGCACCGCCTTGACCGGCCGCCTTGCCAAACGTCCCCAGGTAAATCAGACGCCGTCGCTGCGTGGCCGTGAGCTGGAAATGCTCAGGCGCTCCGCGTCCGTTCTCACCCAAAATTCCCAGACCATGTGCATCGTCCAGATACAGCAAGGCATCGTGGCGTTCGCATAAGGCGATCAGCTCATCGACCGGGGCTATTGTCCCGTCCATGCTGAACAGGCTGTCCGAGATCACCAGTTTGAAGCCCGGTGTTGGCCTGCCGAGCAAATCATCCAGCCGTGCCATATCCCTATGGGGATAGACACGTAAACGAGCGCCGGATAGGCGGCTGGCATCAATCAGGCTGGCGTGGTTAAGCCTGTCACAAAAGATCGTGTCGCCTGTTCCGATCAGCGCGGGAATCACGCCCAGGCTGGCTTGATAACCGCTGACAAAAAGACGGCTGGCCTCGAAGCCGCTCCATTCAGCCAGCTCCTGCTCCAGTGCTTGAGCCAGCGCATGATGCCCACAAATCAGCGGGGATGCCGTCGCTCCGGCGACGTCTTGTGCTTCTAGCCGTTTGAGTTGTGGATGCTGACTAAGGCCCAGATAGTCATTGCTGGCGAAATTCAGCAAGACCTGGCCATTGCGTTCGATATGGGCGTTTGGCAAGGGGCGGCTGATTGCTCTGTGGCGCCACAGTTTCCTGGTCTTCAAAGTCTCCAGCTGTTGATCCATATGAGCGAGAAAGGCACTCATGACTGTGCCGCCCGGTATTGAACCGGCAAGCGGTTCCAGCCCCGATAGGCGGGGAGCCGAATACGCTCACCTTGCGTCCATTGCAGGCGAGGGAGCAAAGGCAGGAATTGCTCAAGTACGAGCTTGGCTTCCAGCTGCACCAAACCGGCTCCCAGGCAATGATGAATTCCGTGTCCCATGGATAGCTCGGCCTGATTGTTGCGGCTGAAGTCCAGATCGTCGGGATTGGCAAACACCGCCGGATCGCGGTTGGCAGCGCCCAAGAGCAAAAGCAGCAACTGCCCCTTGCGCAAATGCTGACCATGCCAGTGCTGGTCATGCATTAAACGTCTGGCTGTGTACTGAATCGGGCTGTCGTGACGCAGCACCTCTTTGATCGCGGCAGGAATTTTCTGCGGATTCGCTAGCAAGTCCTGCAGCGTTGTGGAGTCGGCCAGCAGTGTTTGAAACAGGGAGCTAAGCAGATGCCGGGAGGTTTCATAGCCTGCAAAGAGCAACATACAGGACTGTGCCAAGCGCTCGCGCCTGCCTTGAAGGGAAAGCTGCTCATCATGCAAAAGCCGCCAGGCCAACCCGCCTTCTTGCAGATTGGCACTGTTGCCTAGAAAGTCAGCCATATCCAGCAAGGCGTCCTGGGTGCTTCTCAGCAAAGGCAGATCCGGCGTGGCTTGTCCGATAAAACCTGCCAGTTGCTCTGACCAGGCCTGAAAAACAGACAAAGGCAGTTGCTCCAAGCCGAGCACGTCCATCATGACCAAGGCGGGGAGCGGGCGACAGACCTCATCAACCAGATCCACTGAACCGTGCCGCAGCTTGTCTTTTAACTCCAGGTGGATGTGCGTAACGCGCTTTTCAATCGTGCTGTGCAGGGTTTCCAAAGCCTTCGCACTAAAAGCCGCATTCACTACTCGTCTGACGCGTGTGTGACGGGGGCGGTCCAGAAAGACCAGTGTCCTAGCCATCAAGCCCTTGAAGGCTTGCAAACGAGGGGAAGGATCAGCGCCAGCCTGGGCCACCCACCCGCCAACACGCCGCACGCTTAAATCGGGATTGCGCAGGGCAGCTTGTACATCGCTGTGCCTATGAACTAACCAGGCCCCACCGCAGAAATCCGCATCCCAAACCAAAGGCGGCCCCTGACGAAGACGGGCATAAGCCGCATAGGGTGACGCAAGATCGAAATCGCCAAACATGACACCGTTTCCTGAAGATCAAAGCCAGCGCAGGCTAGCACTTGAGCGTGGAAGAGGCAGTCAATAGATTGTGTCTATTAATTCTTACAGGGTTTTTTGCCTGCAGTAGGGCTAAGTTGCAGGTTTATAGTGCTTATTGATGGGTTTTTTGTGACTAGTTTTTACAATAAAATCAGTGGTATTCAAGGCAGTAATCCTGCATGGGCAAGGGGAATGTTCTTGCCATTCAGGCCAGAAACTCTGTTCTGGCCTGAATAGGTTTTTATGAGTTACCGAGCATCAGACGCCGGAAGCCCCTCAGTACCCAGCTTTTCCGTTTTACGCTGTGGCAACTTTCCATTCAAAATAAAGTACGCCAGCAGACCGATCACCAGGCCCCAGAAAGCCCCGCCAATCCCGAACAGAGTGATATTGGCGGCTGATGCCAAAAAGGTAATCAAGGCTGCTTCACGTGATTTGACGTCTGCCATGGCTCCCGCCAGGCTGCCGCCGATGGTGCCCAGCAAAGCCAATCCCGCCAGCGTGGTAATAAAGCTCGCAGGGAAGGCCATGAACACAGCGGCCAGGGTTACTCCAAAAACGCCAACCAGAATGTAGAACACACCGGCGGCAATCCCGGCAACCCAGCGTTTGGAAGGGTCCTGGTGCGCCTCTGGCCCGGTGCAGATAGCGGCGGTAATGGCGGCTACGTTCATGGCATGGGAGCCAAAGGGAGCCATGATCAGCGAACCCAGTCCTGTCACCCAGACAATTGGGTTGGCACTGGTACGAAAACCGTCGTTACGCAGGACCAGCATGCCGGGCATGTATTGGCCGGTCAGCGTGATCAGGAATAAGGGCAAGGCGACGCTTAGCAAGGCATTCAGGGTGAATACTGGCATGGTGAATACCGGCGCGGCCAGTTCCAGTTTCAGACCACTCAGGTCTACGCGATGCTCCAGCAGCAGAAAGCTCAGGCCCAGGATCAGAATGCCTACCACTGCGTAGCGTGCGGAAAAGCGTTTGATGATCAGGTAGGCCAGAATCAGCAGACCTGCCAGTTTCGGGTCCAGTGTCATGCTGCCAAATGCGCCAATGCCAAATTGCAGCAGAATGCCAGCCAGCAGACCGGCAGCGATGCCGTTGGGGATCAGACGGATCAGGCGCTCGAAGTAGGAGGACAGGCCCAGGACGACAAAGGCTGCGGCCGAGATCAGGTAGGCGCCCACAGCTTGCTCGTAAGGAGTGCTGGCCAGAGCTGTCACCAGAAATGCGGCAGCAGGGGTAGACCAGGCGGTGATGATGGGCTCGCGCGAAACCCAGCTCAAGAGCAAACCGGTAACACCCACACCAATGGAAATTGACCAGACCCAGGAGGCGGTCAGCTCAGGGCTGAGGCCGGCTACTTTGGCGGCCTGGAAAACCAGAATAAAGGTGCCGCCGTAGTTGACGATGACCGAGATCAGACCGGCCACGATAGGTGGGATCAGGTCGCTGACTAGAGAGGATGAGGTCGATCGGGAGGTAGACATAGTGCTCTGCGCTTTCCAAAAGGAGAGATGACAAACGAGCACTATTTATAGCGATTAAATGGACTGGCCAGATAGGACGCTTTCTGGGTGTAGGGCAGACCACTTTTGAGTTGGGTAGGTGCCTGACTAGATTGAGCGGGGTGGCTACGTGATTTTGAATGTGGCCCGAGCTGGATTGAAGCTCGGCTGCAAAGCCACTAATGGTGGCTTTATGACGAATTGCTCGTCTTGTGAATCGCGTTGTTCATGATAGTGCTTTTTCTTGCTGGATGGCGTGAATAAAAAACTGTGGCAACTGCAACTGCAACTGCAACTGCAACCAGCAAATGTATCGGTTTTTCGATTCCTGAGGTGTTAGCAATAAAAAAGCGAAGCAGCCTGCAAGCTGCCCCGCTTTTTTTCTGAACTCGCCAGAGTTAGTGGCTCAGTGCTCAGTTTTCCTTGAACTGCAGCCAGCCGTCATCCAGCCAGGCATTCAGCATTTCGCGCTCATCTTCATCCAGGGCTTCGAAACTGTCGCCGGGGATCAAGAGTTCACGTTGGTCAGCCAATTGTTTCAGGGCCGGGCTGGCGGGGCAGGGGGCGACCTCACCGTTGATATACAGCTCATCGCCGCGATACATCATGCGCGAGCAGCGATCCAAAGCCAAGCGGCCTGCAGGCAGCTCGGGGTCATGCAGATCAACCGGGTCTTCGGCAATGTCGAACCAGCTATTACTGGGCAATTCGGTCAGCCAGACGCCCAGGAACCGTGAGGCCAATGCTTCGTCAAAACGAATGGCGTTCAAGGCATCCAGCGACTTCTGAACAAGCTTCTCCGGCAAGGCGGCAGGTGTGGTGCTGGCCTGGGCATCCGGGTCGGTGTAGCGCTGCTGCAGGCTCTCGGGCATGGGCATCGGTGGGTCGGCATACAAGCCAAAGCCTTCGCCACTGGCGGCGGCCAACTGATCCGAGGCGGCATCCATCAAACCACGGGCCAGCGTTGCCTGGGTAGGCGAGCGAAAGCCGATGGAAATCGTCATGCAGTCGCCCATTGCAATCCCGTCATGTGCCACGTGCGGGGGCAGATACAGCATGTCGCCGGGTTCCAGCGTGAACTCTTCTTCTACCTGGAAATTGCGCAGAATCTTCAAGGGCAGGTCGGGCACCAGGCTCAGGTCTTTTTGCTGGCTGATACGCCAGTGACGCTTGCCGTGGGCTTGCAGCAGGAACACATCGTAGCTGTCGAAGTGTGGGCCTACGCCACCGCCGTCAGAAGCAATGCTGATCATGGCGTCGTCCAGACGGGCATCGCCAATGAAGCGGAACTGACGCATCAGGGCGGCGGTGTTGTCGTCGTGCAGATCCACGCTTTGTGCCAGGGCGGTCCAGTTGGGCTGCGAGGCGGGCGGCAGCTCGTCAAAAGGCCCGGTTTCCATTTCCCAGTCTTCGCCGTCATGAATGATCAGGCGCGACTCGACTTCTTCACGCGTTACCAGCTCGCGGATATTGTCTATGCTCAGCGAGTGCTTGAAATTAGGAATGGCGCCGCGTATCAATAAAGGTTTGCGTTGCCAGTAGGTTTGCATGAACTCATGCGCGCTGATGCCGCCCAAAAGGGTCAATGGCTGGTCGATAGTCATGGACTGCCCGAACAAGAATTAAATTAGCCCGTAGCTTAACTGATCCGGCCTGTCCCGGTGTATGGCTAGCCTGCGTATCAGGCGTATCCAGCGCAAAGAATCCAGAGAAATACTCGCGATATAGAGTGATTGACTCACGGTGGGGAGGCTAAGAATGATTGATTGTCGATCTGCTCGCCAACGGCCCTCGGAAAACTGCATAAAGAAGGGAGCCTCTTGGGCTCCCTTCTGGACTGTTTAACCCGCCGCCTTCATCTCTTTTTTCCAGCGGTACAGCAAATCCAGGGCGTCGCGTGCGCTCAGGTCATCCACATCCAGTTGCTTGAACTGATCCAGCAGGTCCAGTGCTTTTTCTGTGGTCGGATCAGGCTCGGCGACCGTGGCTTCCGGAGCGCTGCCTGCATTGAACAAATCCAACTGTGCGCTAGGATCGTTTTGTGCTTCCAGACGGCTTAGCTCGCGACTGGCCTGACGGATGACCGCAGAGGGAATGCCGGCACGTTGTGCAACCTGAATCCCGTAGCTGCGGCTGGCGGGGCCTTCCTGAACTTCGTGCAGGAACACAATGCCGGAGGCCGATTCTGCGGCGGCCAAGTGCACGTTGGCAGCGGCAGGCAGCTCGTTGGGCAGGCGCGTGATTTCGAAATAGTGCGTGGCAAACAGGGTCAGTGCCTGATTGTGGCTGAGCAGGCGATGCGCGATGGACCAGGCCAGGGCCAGACCATCATAGGTGGAGGTGCCGCGACCAATTTCATCCATCAGCACCAGGCTGTAGGGGGTGGCACCGGCCAGAATGGCTGCTGCTTCGGTCATTTCCATCATGAAGGTAGAGCGGCCACCGGCCAGATCATCCGCTGCACCGATACGGGTAAAGATGCGGTCGATCTGACCAATACGGGCTGTGCTTGCCGGTACAAAGCTACCGATGCGGGCCAGCAAGGCAATCAGGGCAACCTGACGCATATAGGTGGATTTACCGCCCATATTCGGGCCGGTAATCAGCAACATGCGACGTTGCGCGTGCATTTCACAATGGTTGGGCGTGAAGCGCTCGATGCTGTGCTCCACCACAGGGTGACGGCCTGCTTCAATCCAGATGCCAGCCTGCTCGGTCAACTCGGGGGCGACCCAATTATTGTCCAGTGCGTGCAAGGCCAGGGAGGACAGGGTATCCAGTTCGGCCAGGGCGCTGGAGCACAAGGCCAAGGGGCCTGCATAGCTTTGCAGCTTGTCCAGCAATTCATCGAACAGGAACTTCTCGCGGCTCAGACTGCGGTCCTTGGCGGACAGGACCTTGTCCTCCCACTCTTTCAATTCAGGCGTGATGAAGCGCTCGGCATTTTTCAGTGTCTGGCGGCGGCGGTAGTCGTCGGGAACCTTGTCGGCCTGACCGCGACTGACTTCAATAAAGAAACCATGCACACGGTTGTATTCGACGCGCAAGGTAGCAATGCCGGTGCGCTCGCGTTCGCGGGCTTCGATCTTCACCAGCACATCGCCGCTATCGCTGGCCAGGCTGCGTAGCTCGTCCAGATCCGCATCGTAGCCATCGGCAATGACACCACCATCGCGTATCAGCAAGGCGGGCTCGGAGGCGATGGCAGACTGCAGCAAGGAAGCCAGCTCCGGGTCCAGAGCCAGACTTAACAAATGCCCATGCAAGTGTTCAGACTGAGCAAAGTTCTGTTCCAGCTCCCGACGTAGTTCAGGCAGTGTCACCAGCGCATCGCGCAAGCTGGCCAGCTCCCGAGGACGCACGCTGCGTAGCGAAATACGCGTGGCAATACGCTCCAGGTCCGGGAAGCGGCGCAGGGCATGGCGCAGCACACCCAAAGGATCGCCTGCATTCAAGCTGGCGCTTTGCTGGGTTTGGAAGAACAGGGACACCACATCCTGACGCTGCTGAACGGCGTGGTTCAAGCGCAAGGGGTGATGCAGCCAGCGGCGCAGCAAACGGCTGCCCATGGGGGTCTGGCAATGATCCAGTGTGGAGAACAGGGTTGGGCTGGTTTCACCGCTAATGGTTTCGGTAATTTCCAGATTCTTGCGCGTGACGGCATCCAGCACCAGAAAGTCCGAGCTGTGTTGAACACGGATAGCGGTGATGTGGACCAGGGACTGAGATTGTGTGCTGCCGACATAACGCAGCAGGGCTCCGGCTGCCGCCGTCGCCGCAGGCAGATCGTCCAGACCAAAGCTGGCCAAAGAATCCAGGTCAAAATGGTCCAGCAAGGTTTCGCGTGAACCGTCCTGTGCAAAGTGCCAATCCGGCAGGGTGTGGCAGCTGGCTTGCGGCAGTTCCGGGGCAGGGCGCAGCGATTCGGGATAGACCAGTTCTACCGGGCCGATACGATTCAGCTCCGTATCCAGCATGTCGGGTTCGCACTGGCTGACCAGAAACTCGCCACTGGCCAGGTTCATCCAGGCCAGCCCCACCATTTCCTGACGTTGCACCTTGATCAGTGTGCAGGCGGCGATCAGGCGGTCTGCCTTGGGAGGCAGCAAGGCGTCATCAGTTAGCGTACCGGGAGTAACTACACGCATGATCTTGCGCTCGACCGGACCTTTACTGGCAGCCGGGTCACCGACCTGCTCACAGATGGCGACGGATTCGCCCAAGGCCACCAAACGCGCCAGATAACCTTCCATGGCGTGAAAAGGCACACCAGCCATGGGGATAGGCTCGCCGTTGGAGGAACCGCGCTTGGTCAGCGTCAGGTTCAGCAGGCGTGCGCCGCGTTCGGCATCGGCGTAGAACATCTCATAGAAGTCCCCCATCCGATAGAACAGCAGATGCGAGCCAGCCTCCGCTTTGAGCTGAAGGTATTGACGCATCATGGGCGTGTGGGCGGACAGATCGGCAGCAGAAGTCATAGCGCAGTACAGGTCAGGGAATTCAACAACAAGGCCGCCCAGAAGGCGGCTGAGTCGATATTGTAGCGAGGGCAGTCAAGTGGGGGATAGGGAAGCGGCTGATTTAGTCCCGCGTGTTTCTCCTTAAGGTGCAGGGATATCCCGATTTTGAGCATGGAAGTGCTTAATGCAATAATACAAATGATAATCACTTCTATTTCTAATACGGGATATTGAAATGTTCACACGTCGCCTTGCTTTGTCTGTCTTGTCTGCCGCTTTGCTAAGTGCCGGATCTCTTGCCCACGCCCAGTCGTCCGAGGTGATCTCGCTGCCCTTGACGCCGGAGCTGGCGCAAAAGACGTCAATTACGGCAGAAGGGGCTTTGCGCAAGGATCTGGCTTACGGGGTTTATCAAACGGTTTACAGCCCGTTTGATAAGTCCTTGTATGTGGCCTCGGCAGAGCGTGCGCCTTCGGTTCGGGGTGGTGTGATCTATAAACTGGACCCCATCACCCTGGATGTGAAGGGGACGATTTATACCGATGAAAGTAACTTCGGCCTGGCGACGAACGCGTCGGGCGACACCCTGTACGTCACCAATAGTCTGGCTGCTGCCGTCTCCAAAGTTGAGCTGAAAGAGGACGGGAGCCTGGAGCGAGTCCGCTTTAGCAATACCAGTTTTGATGACACCAAAATGGGGCCACGCACGATTCGTCACGACTCCCAGCAAGGCCGTGTGTATGTGGGGGCCGTAGGTGCGCCGGCCGTGATCTGGGTGCTGGATGATCGTAATCTGGAACTGATCGACACCATTGAAAACGCAGGAAAATGGGTGACCGGTCTGCTGATAGATTCGGGATCGCATCGTCTGTATGCCGCCAATGGCGACGGCGAAGTGATGGTGATCAATACCCAAACCAACAAGATTGAACAGCGCTGGAAACCGGCGGGCGCCAAACCCGCCTTGCTCTTGAATTTTGCGCTGGATCCCAGGCGCAATCGTCTGTACGTGACCGAGACCAAAGACCAGAAAACCGTGTATGTGCTGGATGCCCGCAACGGCAAATTGCTGCAGGAACTGCCGGTGGGGGATGCCATGGATATCTTGTATAACGCTGATCGCGACGAGCTGTATTTGACTCACCGCGAGCAAGGCAAAGTGTCTGTGCTGGATGGCGGCAGCTATGCGATCAAGGCGCAATACAACTTGCCTGATAACCCCAACAGCCTGGAGCTGGGCCCGGATAGCCAGTTGTACGTCACCGTTAAAGCTCCTTCCACTCCGCAGTACAAAGCCAGCAAGCGTGAAAGTGTGGTGCGTATTGACCTGAAGAACATCAAGGCTTGATAGGTAATCGTGATGACCAGCTTATTCAAGCCTTGCCTGGGACGCTCTCTCGTCCTGTCTCTGTTTGCTCTTCATTGTCAGGCTCAGGCGCAAGACCAGAGGGATGTTGCCCAGCCGCAGGAGTTGTCCACCATTACCGTTAATGCCAGTGCGGATGCGTCGCGTCAGGGCTTGTTGCCGGAGTATGCGGGCGGTCAGGTCGCCAGCGGCGGGCGAGTGGGGATATTGGGTTCTCTTGAAAACATGGACTCGCCTTTCAGCGTCAATAGCTACACCAGCCGCTATATCGAGCAATTGCAGGCGTCGACCGTAGCCGATGTGGTGCGCCATGATCCTTCCGTGCGCGTGGCCCGTGGTTTTGGCAATTTTCAGGAAAGTTTTTTCATTCGGGGCTTTTTGACGGCGTCCGATGATATTGCCTACAACGGTTTGTTTGGTTTGCTGCCCCGGCAAGCGACGGCTGCCGAACTGGCCGAGCGTATTGAAGTGCTGCATGGCGCAGGTGGCTTTCTGTACGGTGCCGCGCCTTCCGGCGGTGGTATTGGGGGCACGATCAATGTGCTGCCCAAACGGGCTGGCGAGAGCCCGCTGACCAAGGTCGGTGCAGGTTATGGCAGTGGCGGGCAAAGCCAGATCAAGGCGGATATTGCGCGTCGTTTTGCCGATGATGCGGCAGGCATTCGTATCAATGCCATCAAACGCAGTGGTGATACGGCGGTCGACAATGAGCACACCAGTCTGGACCTGTACACAGTAGGGGTGGATTGGCGTGGTGAGCGTGTACGTTTGTCGGCGGACTTGGGCTATCAAGAACATAAGCTGCGTGAAGTCCGGCCTAATGTGGCTTTAAAGGCGGGCTTGTCCGCTTTGCCGGGCTTGCCTTCGCACACGCGCAATTTCGCCCAGCCCTGGACCTACGCTAATGAGAAAACCATTTTTGGGACGGTACGCGGGGAATATGATCTGAATGATTCCATGACCCTGTGGGCTGCTTTCGGTATGAAAGATGGCAAGGAAAAAAATCAGCTTGCGACTCAGACGGTAACGGATGCCGTTTCTGGAAAAACCACCTTCTCGCGTTTCAACAATTCCCGACGTGATGACGTGAAAACAGGCGAGTTGGGTTTGCGAGCCAGTTTTGAGACCGGGCCTGTGTTGCATGAGCTGGTCGCTGCTGCTTCTTTGTATGACCACAAAGAGAAAAATGCCTGGGCTATGGGTAGCGTGCAGGAAAGTAATCTTTATGATCCTGTGAATCACGCCTTGTCACCCTTCGCTTATACCGGGGGAGATTTGGGTTCACCCGCTTTGGTGGGACGCACCAAACTGACCAGTTATACCCTGGGCGACCTGATGTATCTCTGGGACGACAGGCTGGAAGTCATGTTGGGGCTGCGCCATCAAATCATGGAAACGCGCAGCTATGACTATGGCACCCAGGCCTTGCAGCGCAAAGATCGTCAGCAACATACCAGCCCTGCTGCGGGTGTGGTGTTCAAGCTGACTGATGAATGGGCTTTGTACGGCAACTACACGGAAAGCCTGGCGCAAGGCGATCTGGCACCGACTCGCTTTAACAATCAGCCGGTTCAAAACGCCGGGCAGCGCTTGTCGGCCTTTGTGGCCAAGCAAAAAGAGCTGGGAATCAAGTACGACAACGGTTCCATGGGCGGTGGGCTGACCTTCTTCACCACGACCAAACCGCGTGGTGTGGTGAACGACGATCTGCGTTTTGTGGAAGCGGGCAAGGATCGCCATAACGGGTTGGAGCTGAGCTTCTACGGCCAGTTGACGGACTCCCTGCGCATTCTGGGTGGGGTGACCGCCTTGGACACCAAGCAGAAAAACACGGGTGACCCGCTGAGCGAAGGTCAGCGCGTGATTGGCGTGCCGCGTTGGCAAGGCAGTCTGGGCCTAACCTGGGATGTGCCGCAGGTGACAGGCTTGTCGCTGGATACGCAGTTGCTGGCAACCGGTGCCCGTTACGCGGATTCGGCCAATGCGATCCGTGTGCCAGGTTGGGTGCGTTGGGATCTGGGGGCCAGCTATCAGCGCAAGATTTCCGGTGTGCCCATGACGTTCAGGGCCAGTGTCGAGAATGTGGCCGATACGGCGTATTGGGCTTCGGTCGGTGGCTATCCCAATAATGGCTATCTGGTCTTGTCGCAGCCACGCACGTTCATGCTGAGTGTCTCGGCGGAGTTTTAAGGAAAGGACCGGGCAGGGGGCACAGTCCTGCCTGTTCTCCACCACATAGGGCGTCCAGCAAATGTTTGACGCCCTTATCTCAAGCCCATCGCTATAACTTTTACAAAATAAATGTCCGGAAAGTGGGCTCTCAAACGTCTTTATAAGGAAGGCCTGAAAAAGGACCTCTTGCCCTGTCCGCTTGACTGTACCGTTTAGGTGGGAACCTCCTTGTCTGCTAAGTAGCGTGGAGCCGGTTTTGGTCTAAGCAAGTACCTGCCTTCTTGACCACTTTTGTTTTTTTGATCACCTGCCGCGCATGATACGGCGGGTGCAGATCTACGGTTTTTTGGGATTAGTTATGAAGTCCAAAGCAGTAAAGCGCCGCTGGGCGTTGGCCCTGGTGGCGGTGCTGGTGCTGGGGGCGCTTGCCGCACAGGCCGGGCGTTCTTCAGAGCAGTTTGAAACGGTGGCCGTGGAGCAAAGTGATATACGCGCTACCGTTGCTGCGGTGGGAACTTTGAAGCCCAGTCGCTATGTGGACGTGGGTGCGCAGGTGTCCGGGCAGATTACGGCTTTGCCGGTTGCGCCGGGCGATCAGGTTGAGCAGGGTCAGTTGCTGGTGGAAATCGATCCCAGTGTGCAGCAAGCCACCGTCGATGCAGGCCGCGCTTCCTTGGCCGCGTTCCGGGCCCAGTTGGCCGAGCAGCAGGCTCAGCTTTTATTGGCGCGTCAGCAATTGGCTCGCCAGCGTCAACTGGAGCGCCAGCAGGCCAGCCGTCAGGAAGATATTCAGATTGCCCAAGCTAATCTGGCGACTGCGCAGGCTCGGGTAGCGCATGTACAAGCGCAGATGGAGCAGACTCAGGCCACGCTGAAAGCCGATGAGGCACGCTTGGGCTATACGCGCATTTACGCGCCCATGAGTGGCACGGTCATTGGCGTGCAGGCTCGTGAAGGTCAGACGCTGAATGCCACGTATCAAACTCCCAATATTCTGCGCATTGCAGACCTGAGCACCATGACGGTGTGGACCAGCGTGTCCGAGGCCGATATTCGTCGTATCAAGCCCGGTATGACCGTCACCTTCACGACTCTGGGAGAGCAGGGCGAAACGCGGGCGCGTCAATGGCAGGCCAAGGTTCGCCAAATCATGCCTGCGCCAGAGGGCAGCACTCAGGATGAAAGCACGGCGGCGGCACCGACTGCCACACAGGCCATCATGTATACGGTGCTGTTTGATGTGGCCAATGAAGACGGCGAATTGATGCCGCAGATGACGGCGCAGGTGCTGTTTGAGATTGATCGTGCCGACCAGGCCTTACTGATACCCCTGGTGGCTTTACGCCCAGACCCTGATCGTGGTCCTGATGCTTTTACGGTGCCGGTGCTGGAGCGGGGCAAGGTGCAGGAAAAGCCGGTCGACCTGGGAGTGCGCAATCGTCACCAGGTACAAGTCGTGAACGGGCTGGTTAAAGGAGAGCACGTTGTTCTGGCGGTGCTCACTCCTGAGCGTGGCTGGCGGTGGCTGCAATGGTAGGCTCTGCACCTCCTTTGATTGAGCTACGCGACATTAACCGTATCTATGGCGGCCCGCCCAGCACTAAGCCTCCTGTGCAGGTTCTGTTCGATGTCAGCTTGAGTATTGAGCCGGGCGAGTTTGTGGCGATTGTGGGGGCCTCGGGGTCCGGTAAATCGACACTGATGAATCTGCTGGGTTGCCTGGATAAACCCAGCAGCGGCACCTATCTTTTTCAAGGTCGGGATGTCGCACAGCTCAGTCCTGATGAACTGGCCCAGTTGCGCCGTGAGACCTTTGGTTTTGTCTTTCAGGGCTATCACCTGATTCCGACTGAAAGCGCCAGTGAAAATGTCCAGATGCCTGCCATTTACGCGGGAATGGATGAGGGCACGCGCGTGGCACGCGCCGCAGAGTTGCTCAGTAGCTTGGGTCTGGCGGACAAGCTGGATAACCGGCCCAATCAGTTGTCCGGCGGCCAGCAGCAGCGGGTGTCGATTGCTCGTGCCTTGATGAACGGTGGCCGTGTCATTCTGGCCGACGAACCCACGGGTGCTCTGGACTCGCGTAGTGGTGCAGAAGTGATGGCCTTGCTGCGCAAGCTCTCGAACTCTGGTCACACCATTATCCTGATTACGCACGATCATGAAGTCGCGGCGATGGCAGACCGGATTATTGAAATTCGTGACGGCTGCATTCTCTCGGATAGCCGCCCAGAAACGGCTACCGAGCCCAAGCTTGAACAGCCTTTACCACCGCCCGAGCACCGCCGCTCGCCCTGGGTTTTGGAGATCAAGGATGCTACCCGCAGCGCCTTGCGCAGCATGTTCATTAACCGTCATCGCACGGCCTTGACCTTGTTAGGTGTGATCATCGGGGTGGCCTCGGTCATCGTGATGCTGGCGGTGGGCGAAGGTGCTCGCCAACGTGTCATGGATCAGATGGGTACGATGGGGACCACGATCATTTACTTGAGCAGTTCATCACCGCCCAATGGGGTCGCCAAGGGACAGCTGACAGAAGAGGATCTGGAGGCGATTGGCGAGCTGCCGTTGATACGACGTGTCATGCCGGTGATTGGAGATCCGATTACCGTGCGGCGTGGCAGCGTGGACCGCCAGGTGTATGTGTTTGCCGCCAATGAAACCATGCCGGATATTCATCGCTGGCAGTTGGCACAAGGTCGCTACTACACCGATGCCGAGGACCGGGATCTGGCTCCCCTGGTTGTGTTGGGACATCGTGCCGCCAAGCAATTCTTCCCCGATATGGACGTGCCGTTGGGGCAGCAGCTCCTGATCGGCAATTCACCTTTTGAGGTGGTCGGGGTGATGCAGGAGCGCGGTGCCGATTCGGGCGCGCAGGCTTACGACGATATGGTGTTTGTGCCTTATCACGCGGCGCGTGCCCGTGTGTATCAGGCCCAGACGCAGCCCGACTATGTGGTGATTGATGCGCAGGACAGTTCCACCGTTCTGGAAGCGGAACAAGACATGCGTCAGTTGCTGACACAGCGTCATGGCGGGCGAGAAGACTTTTCAATCGGGAATGCGGCGGCTCGCTTGCAGGCTGAAGCGTCCACGCGTCAGGCCATGAGCATGATGCTGGGCCTGATTGCCGCCGTGTCTTTGGTGGTAGGCGGCATCGGGGTCATGAATGTGATGCTGATGACGGTGCGTGAACGTACACGGGAAATTGGCATACGCATGGCAACCGGTGCACGGCAAAGTGACATCATGCGCCAGTTTCTGACTGAGGCGGTTCTGTTGACGATTACAGGCGGTTGCCTGGGCGTGCTGGCTGGTGCTGTGGTGGGTATCGGCCTGATTTTTGGTGGGGTGGATGTGGTGTTTTCCTTGCGGGCGGCCTTGGGCGCCTTTGGCTGCGCCGTGGTGACGGGCATGGTTTTTGGCTATATGCCAGCACGAACGGCGGCCGCGCTGGACCCCGTTCAGGCTTTGGCAGGGGAGTAAGCATGGCTCATTACCGATGGATAGCAGGGGCCATGAGCACGCTTGTGCTGCAAGCGTGCGGCTCCTTGTCCTCTGATCTGGACAAGACCCCGCCGACGCTGCCCCAGGCGTACCAACAGCAAGCCAAGGCGACACCCAGTCCTGTACTGGCCCAGGTCGAGCCGGAGTGGTGGCGTGCTTATAACAGCCCCGCCTTGAATAGCCTGATGCAGGAAGCCTTGAAGGACGTGGCGGTGCTGCGTCAGGCACAGGCCCGGATCTTGCAGGCGCAGGCTCAGGCACGCATGGCCGGAGCCAGTTTGCTGCCGGAATTGCAGGGCAATCTGTCTGCGCAAAGGGATGCGCCGTTTTCTTCCTCGCATGGAGACACTCGCTCGCAATATGTGGCCGGTGTGTTCATGAGCTACGAGCTGGATGTGTGGGGACGCAATCGTGCTCAGGCCGACAGTGCCGTGTTCCTGGCCCAGGCGGCAAATTACGAGCTGGATGTGCTGCGTGTCAGCGTGCAGGCGCAGGTGGTGCATTTAAGCCTGCAAGCCTTGGGCGACAAACAGCGCGTGGCCATTGCCCGTCAAAACCTGGCCATTGCGCAACGCTTGTTGAGCCTGCTGGAAGCACGCTTGCAGGCGGGGGCGGCTTCGCCTTTGGAGCTGGCACAGCAACGCCAATTGCTGGCTTCGCAACAGCGCAAATTGTTTGTGATTGAAGAACAGGCCATTCGCACGCGGGTGGAGCTGGCGACCTTGTTGGGCCGTACTGAAATCATGCCCGAGCCCCAGGAAGATATTGCCAGCTTGCACGTGCCGGAGCTGGAAGCAGGTCTGCCTTCACAGCTCTTGTCGCAGCGCCCTGATATTGCGCGCATCGAGGCCCAGTTGTCAGCGGCTCATGCCGATGTGCATGTGGCGCGCGCTGCCATGTATCCCAGCCTGACCTTGGGGGCGCGGGCAGGGGCATCGGGCAATCATTGGGAAGAAAGCTTGCGCCATCCGGTTTACAGTCTGATTAGCGGGCTGGTGGCGCCTATCTTCAATGCTGGTCGTCTGGAGGCGGGCAAGGATTTGAGCGACGCCCGTTTGCAGGAATGGCTGGCGCAGTATCGGCAGACCATTGTGCAGGCTTATATGGATGTGGAAGGCGTGCTGGCACAACTGCATAGCCTTGATGCCCAGGCGCAGACTATGGAGCTGGAGTGGGAGCAAGCCAGGCTGGCGTTTCAACTGGCCGAAGCACGTTATCGCTCCGGCTCGGAAACCTTGCTGTCTTTACTGGATGCGCAGCGTACCTTGTACGCCGCTCAGGATGTGCGCGTCAGTTTGATGCAGGCACGTCTGCAATCCCGCGCGGCGCTCTTCCGAGCACTGGGCGGGGGCTGGCAAGCTGGCTCAGGCAGCCTGGCTGATCAGGGGGCGGTGGCAGAGGCTGGGGTCTAGCAGGCTGGCAGCCGCCTCATCCAGCAGGATGTGGGTGTTGGCGTGCTGCTTCAAGGCTGTGAAAGGCAGCTCGGGCGTGACACCGCCTTCCTGGTAATTGAGCATGGTGCGAGCCTTGTGCTCGCCGGTGACCACCAGGGCAATTTCACGGGCGCTCAGAATATCGGCAATCCCCATGGTGATGGCCGATGCAGGCACTTCGTCCATGGAATCAAAAAAGCGGCTGTTGTCGATACGGGTGCGCTCGGACAGGGCCACCACATGGGTGCGGCTGTCAAAAGGGGTGCCCGGTTCGTTAAAGCCGATGTGGCCGTTGGTGCCTACGCCCAGCAATTGCAAGGCGACACCCCCACTGGCCGCAATCGCGGCGGAGTAGTCCTGGCAGTGCTGCTCCAGCTCTTGGGTCAGGCCATTGGGCAGATGCAAACGAGCGGCATCAAAAGGCAGTTGGCCGAACAGGTGCTGGCGCATGTAGTAGGCGTAACTTTGCTCGTGCGCTGCCGACAGGCCTACATACTCATCCAGATTGAAGCTGTTGATCTTGGAGACATCCAGCCCATTGGCACGTACGTCCTGTACGAAACGGGCGTAGACGGGTTCCATGGTCCCCCCGGTTGCCAGACCCAGAGTCGCTTGTGGATCCTGACGAATAATTTCCTGAAGACGGGCGCTCAGGTGTGCCGCAATGGCGGCGGAATCGGGGAAGACTAAAAACATAATCTTGTTCTATGTATGGGCTGAATAAGTTGAAAAAAAACTTCGCCGCAAGCACGGCGAAGTTTGATCTTTCGAAATTCTAATGGGACAAAGATGTAACGTCAGTTTTTTTTTGCAAGCAAGTGACACGTTTTAACTATCTTGTTTGCCAGTCTCTCCCAGGAAGCCACCACTTTGACGTGCCCACAAACGAGCATACAAACCACCTTTTTCCAGCAATTCCTGGTGGCTGCCTTGCTCGATGATGCGGCCCTGATCCAGCACAATCAAGCGGTCCAGTGCCGCAATGGTGGACAGGCGGTGGGCAATGGCAATTACCGTCTTGCCGTGCATCAGGGTGTTGAGGCTTTCCTGGATGGCGGCTTCCACTTCAGAGTCCAGCGCGCTGGTGGCTTCATCCAGTAACAGGATGGGGGCGTCTTTCAGCATGACGCGGGCAATTGCCACACGCTGACGCTGGCCGCCAGACAGTTTCACACCGCGCTCGCCCACATGCGCCTCCAGGCCCTCACGGCCCTGGCGGTCATGCAGCTGCGGGATGAAGTCGGCAGCGGCGGCACGCTCAACGGCCATATGCAGCAGCTCGTCGTTGGCATCCGGGCGGCCATACAGAATGTTGTCGCGCATGGAACGGTGCAGCAAGGAGGTATCCTGCGTCACCATGCCAATGGCGGCACGCAAACTGTCCTGCGTGACGTGGGCAATGTCCTGGCCATCAATGCGGATGGTGCCGCTATCCACATCATGGAAACGCAGCAGCAGGTTGACTAACGTGGACTTGCCCGCGCCAGAACGGCCAATCAGACCAACGCGCTCGCCCGGCTTGATCACCAGATTGAGCTTGTCGATCACCTGACGGCTTTTATCGCGGTAGGCAAAGCTTACGTCCTGGAATTCGATGCGACCTTGCTCGATTTGCAGGGGCTTGGCATCGGGAGCATCTACCACCGTGGGTTTTTGCGTCAAGGTATTGATGCCGTCCTGAATCGTGCCTACGTTCTCGAACAGATTGGTCAGCTCCCACATCAGCCAATGGGAATGGCCGGACAGACGCAGTGCCATGGCAATGACGGCCGCCACTACACCGGCTGTGGATTGATCAATCGACCACAAGTACAAGGCCAGGCCTGCCGAACTGATCAGCAAGACAATAGCCAGCACATGGTTGGTCACTTCAAACATGCTGATCAGACGCATCTGGGCATGGCCGGTTTCCTGGAAGCGGCGCATCGCGTTCTTGGCATGGTCAGCTTCACGGCGTGTGTGGGCAAACAGCTTGACCGTGTTGATATTGGTGTAGGCGTCGGTAATACGGCCCGTCATCAGCGCACGGGCGTCGGCCTGTTCAGCCCCGACTTTGCCCAGACGGGGCACAAAGTACACGCAGGCCAAAGCGTAGCCTACCAGCCAGAGCAGGAAGGGCAGGATCAGCAGGCGGTCAAAGCTGCCTGCCAGAATCAGAATACCGATCAGGTAGGCGCTCATGCCCACGACCACTTCCACGGCCATGAACAGAGTTTCACGCACCGCCAGAGCGGTTTGCATGATCTTGGTGGTGATGCGACCGGCAAACTCGTCCGCGTAAAAGGACATGCTCTGATTCAGCATCAGCTTGTGAAACAGCCAACGCAGGCGCATGGGGAAGTTGATGGCCAGTACCTGGTGCATGACCAGCGTATGCAGGCTGATCAGCACGACGCTGCCCAGCAGAACAGCGGCAATGGTCAACAGCGTGCCACCCTGCTGGCTCCAGAACTGGGCAGGTTCAATCGAGGGCAGCCAGTCCACGATATAGCTGAGCAGGGCAAACAGCATGGCCTCGTAGGCCGACAGGCCAATCGAGGTTACGGTCATCAGGCCAATCCAGCCGCGTGAATTTTTCGTACAGGCCCAGATGAAGGGGAAAAATCCTTTGGGAGGAGGGGCGACGTGTTGTTCGGGATAGGGATCTAATCGACGTTCAAAGAATGACAGCACCGAATGGGCTCCAGCGTACGGCCCTCTGGATGACAGGGCCGTTTAGACAAATAGAAAACCGCTTCCGGGGTATGAAGCGGCAATTTTTGATGGTACAGCAGTCATTCTGTCTGGCTGAAGAAAACCTGATAAAAACACAGTCTTTGTGTAGGGAAAGTGTCAGATATTGACCACGGTGTACGTTTAGTGGGCCAAGTCGATGCTGGAGTCTGCTTTGGGGGCTGAAGGGAGGGGGCCTTGGTGAGCGTGTCTTTGTTTCGTCGAGTGGTTTGTCTGAATAGAGATAGGGAGGCCCAAAGGTATTTGGGGTCTGGATGTTCTTATCCAGACCCCAATCAGAAAGTGGCAGTGATCTCTGGAAGGCAAATAGGCTTAGTAAGCCACCACCTGACCATCTTTACGTGGGTCGGAGCCGCCCACGTAATGATTGCCCTGACGCAGAATCAGTTGTGCACCGCCAAAGGCGAACACACCGCTGCCGGGTTCAACGACGACTTCATGACCGCGCTCGCGCAAGGCCTGAACCAGCGCCGGATCGAAAGTGGGTTCTACTGCCACCCCACGGCCACCCGTCACGCGCCAGCGTGGGGCATCGGCAGCGGCTTGCGGGTTCTGACCGTACAGCAGAACACGCAGTGCCATTTGCATATGGCCTTGCGACTGGAATGGGCCACCCATCACACCAAAAGACATTTGAGGGGTGCCATCGGCATTCATGGCAAAGGCCGGAATGATGGTGTGCGAAGGGCGCTTGCCACCGGCCACTTCATTCACATGACCGGGGCGCAGGGTAAAGCCATGACCACGGTTCTGCATGCTGATGCCGGTGCCGGGAACGACCACGCCGGAACCAAAACCCATGTAGTTGGACTGGATCAGGGACACCATCATGCCGCTGGAGTCGGCGGCGGTGACATAGACCGTGCCGGAGGGGCCAGGCAGGCCGTGCTTGGGGTCGCCTGCCTTGTCCATCTGAATCAGGGCGGCGCGCTCGCGCAGATAGGCCGGGTCCAGCAAATGCTCGGGATGATGAATCATGTGCTCCAGATCTGCGTGGTGCTCGTACAGATCTGCAAAAGCCAGCTTCATGGCTTCAATGCTCAAATGCACCGTGTCGATATGGTCCAGCGGCTGCTGGCCCACACCAGCTTGTTCCATGATGCCCAAGGCCATCAAGGCCGCCAGACCTTGTCCATTGGGCGGGATTTCGTGAATCACGGACTGGGCAAAAGGATGGCTGATGGTGCCGCACCAGTTCGCGCGGTGCTCGGCCAGATCCTGCTCGTCCATGGCGCCGCCATGCTGGCGGGAGAAGTCGGCAATGCGTTTGGCCAGCTCGCCGGTATAAAAGTCCTGACCCTGGGTGGCCGCAATGCGTTCCAGCGTATTGGCCTGGTCCTGGTTCTGATACCACTGGCCAGCGACTGGTGCTTTGCCATCACGTAAAAAGGCTTCGGCAAAACCGGGTTGATCGCCCAGACGCTGACGACCTAGCTCCCACAAGCGCGCGATTACGGGCGAGACCGGGAAGCCTTCTCGGGCGTAATGAATCGCGGGGGCGGCCACTTGCTCCAGACTCAGACGGCCCAGCTTGCTGGATAGCTCGGCCCAGGCAGAGACCGCACCGGGAACGGAGACACTTTCCCAACCCTTGTCGGGGATGGCATCGTGACCTTTGAAACGATCCGACGACCAGCCACGGGGCGAGCGCCCGGAGGCGTTCAAGCCATGCAGTTCTTTGCCGTCCCAGACGATGGCAAAGGCATCACTGCCTATCCCGCAACCCGTGGGTTCGACCACAGTCAGTGTGATGGCGGCCGCCAGGGCGGCATCGACGGCATTGCCACCGGCCTGCAACATGCGCAGGCCCGCTTGCGCGGCCAAGGGGTGGGAGGTGCTGACCATGTTCTGGCCAAGTACCGCAGAGCGGGCGGACGGGTAGGGGTTGTTCCAGTCCATACAGGTGTCAGTCTTGTTCATTGAATCTGTATTCCAGTCAGTTGGATCAGGCCTTGCCAGCGTGCGCTGTCCTCGCGGACCAGAGAAATAAACTCTTCTCGGCTGGTGCTGCGGGGTTGGTCCACGCCCAATGTTTGCAGGCGCGAGCGTACTTTGGGGTCCTGAACGGCATGTGAAAAGGCCTCATAAGCCTTGTCACGAATTTCGTCGGGCAAGCCTGCGGGGGCGTACAGGCCAAACCAGGTCACCGACTCATAGCCCGGCAGGCCGGACTCCTGAAAGGTGGGCAAATCGGGTGCCAGCGGCGAGCGCTGCTGGCCGGTTACTGCCAGGGCGCGCAACTGGCCGCTGTTCACATAGGGCATCCCGGTGGGGATGGCGTCCAGTAAAACATGAATGGAGCCGCCCAGCATATCGTTAATGGCCTGACCAGTTCCTCGGTATGGAACGTGGGACATGACGATATTGGCCTGATTCAAAAAGGCTTCGGTGCCCAGGTGCACGATGGTGCCATTGCCACTGCTGGCGTAGTTCAACTCATCAGGATGGGCGCGAGCATAGTCAATCAGCTCTGGCAGCGTTTGTGCGGGTACGGACGGGTTCACCAGCAAGACGCTGGCGGCATCGCCCAAGTGAGCGATAGGGGTGAAGTCTTTTTCTGCATCGTAGGGCAGGGACTTGTACAGGTGCGGAGCAATCGCGTGGGTGCTGCTGGTGGTGAACAGGAGGGTGTAGCCATCAGGCTTGCTGCGAGCGACTTCGCCTGAACCAATCGTGCCGCCCGCGCCCGTGCGGTTGTCCACAATGATGTTGGCGTTCATCGCTTTGGCCGCGCTTTCGGCAATCAGGCGGCTGATGACGTCGGTGGCACCGCCAGTGGGGAAGGGTACGATCAGGCGAATGGGACGATCCGGCCAATCGCTGGCATGGGCCGCCACGCTACTGACGGCCAGAACAGCACCTAATAAGGTTTGGGCAAGACGCCGCCAGGGGCGACGGGTCGATGGGGGCTGCGCATTGCTTGCGGCGTTGCTGGGTCTTGTCATGGCTATCTCCTCAATCAAGAGATGATAGGAAAGGCGATGATGCCGAACCAGCAACAAATAAGCAGGTCGGCGTTGCTATTTTGGCAAGGCTTGCGGGTCGACTTCAAGCTGCGGCAGCAACTCGTCCAGAAAGCGGCGAACAATAGAGGGCAAGCGGCGGCCAGCCAGGGCCTGCACTTCAATTTGACGATTCAGCAAGCCGCGTTCATGAATGAAACTGGCTTGCAGCAAACCTTGCTCAATCAGGTGACGAGCCGAGAGCAAGGCCGACACCGTCACGCCTGCGCCGGACAAGGCAAATTGATGCAGAGACTGCATGTGATTGCTGCTGAATACCGGGTCCAGACTCAGGTTCTGTGCGCTGCAGGCCACATCCATCATTTGCCGCACGGTGGTGTCGGGGCCGGGCAAGGCCAGAGGGTGTGCCAGAAGGCTTTTCAGGCTGATGCGTTCGGTACGGGTTACTGGGTGGCCGGGAACCGCCAGAGCCATGACAGGCGCATCGCGGCGGAATAAGGTCTTGATGTCTTTTTCAGCCGTCTGGGTGAATTTGATGCCTATATCAATCTGGCCGCTTAGCAGCAGCATGGTGATGCGGTGTGGTGGCAGTACGTCCAGTTGAAAACGTATGCCCTGATGTTTTTCACGAAACTGTGCAATGCATTGCGGCAGTAGCTGGGCGGCCAAACCTTCAGAAGAGGCGATGCGTATCAGGCCGGTTTGCAGTCCTTGCAAGGCGGCAATATCGTGCAGGGTGCGTTCGGCATCCATGGCGCTGCGACGGGCATGGGCCAGCAGTAGTTCTCCCGCAGCGGTCAGATTCATGCCACGGGCATGGCGCTCGAACAAGGCCATGCCCAGGTTTTCTTCCAGTCCGCTGATCTGGCGGCTGATGGCCGATGTGGCTACATGCAGATTGCTGGCCGCCTGCGAGATAGAGCCACAACGCGCTACTTCCTGGAAGTAGCGCAGTGCGGTCTCCTGAAGATGGCGTGGGTTCATACCAGACTGCCGCGCAGCTCGGCGGCAATCTCGTAGGAGCGCAAGCGCTTGTTGTGGTCAAAGATATTGGCGTTCAGCATCAGCTCGTTGGCACCTGTCAGCTGAATGAAGCCTTTCATCTGTTCAAGCACTTGCTCCGGATTGCCAATGGCCGTACAGCTGAGCAAGGAGTCCAGCAGATGCTGGGCCGGCGGGCTGCATTGCTCGTAGTAATCACGCACGGGGGGTGGCAACTGGCCTGGACGACCACTGCGCAGGTTCACAAAAGACTGTTGCCAGGAGGAGGCCAGCAGCTTGGCTTCGTCTTCCGTGTCGGCGGCAAAGACGTTGTAGCCCAGCATGACGTAAGGTTTTTCCAGATGCACGGAAGGCTGGAACTGACGGCGGTAAACCTCAATAGCGTCCATCAATTGAGCAGGTGCAAAATGCGAAGCAAAGGCGTAGGGCAAGCCCAAGGCGGCGGCCAGTTGAGCACCAAACAGGCTGGAGCCCAGAATCCAGACCGGCACATTCAGTCCGCGACCGGGCACGGCCATGATGCGGTTGCGCGGCTCGTCGGACATATAGTCCATCAGCTCCAGCACGTCGCGCGGAAACTGGTCGGGGTCGCTGTTCAGATTGCGGCGCAAGGCGCGGGCGGTTTCGGGGTCGGAGCCAGGGGCACGACCCAGGCCCAAGTCAATACGGCCGGGGTACAGGGAGGCCAGCGTTCCAAACTGCTCGGCAATCACCAAAGGGGAATGGTTGGGCAACATGATGCCGCCCGCGCCCACACGAATGCGGCTGGTTTGACCGGCAATGTGCCCGATCAGAACTGAAGTGGCTGCACTGGCAATACCGGGCATGCCGTGGTGTTCGGCCAGCCAGTAACGGTGATAGCCCCACTGCTCGGCATGACGGGCAATGTCCGCCGAACAGCGAAAGGACTGGGCCGGGGTAGAGCCCTGAACAATAGGGGACAGGTCTAGGACGGAGAGCGGATAGCTTGGCTTCATGGCATCAGATTCAAATTGGACTCAGGATATAGTCGATCCATCGTTAGGCAGCGTCAAGTAAACCCATAGCATAGGCAAGGATGTTCAGATGAAAGAAACCAGTCGTCGCACCGTCAATCATTACCAGGACCATGCGCAGGCTTATCGGGACGGCACGTGGGATCATGATGTCAGCCAGAATCGCGATGCTTTGTTGGCAGCCATCGGCTTGCCGGGGCCTGTGGATATTCTGGATCTGGGCTGTGGACCGGGGCGGGATCTGGTCGCGTTTCAGGCCATGGGTCACCGCCCGGTGGGCCTGGATGGCTGTGCGGCTTTCGTGGAGATGGCTCGTCAGCAAACAGGCTTGCCGGTGCTGCATCAGGACTTTCTGGATTTGAATTTGCCCGCTGTGGCTTTTGATGGTGTGTTTGCCAATGCGGTTCTATTCCATATACCCAGCGCGGAGCTGCCTGCGGTTTTGACTGCTTTGCGACACAGTCTGCGACCGGGCGGCGTGCTGTTCTCCTCCAATCCGCGTGGTCAGGGGCAAGAAGGCTGGAATGGTCAGCGCTATGGTTGCTACTACAGTTGGGAGCAGTGGTCAGAGCGTCTGGAGCAAGCGGGCTTTGACTATATCGATCACTTTTATCGCCCCACAGGCAGGCCGCCGCAGGAGCAGCATTGGCTGGCTTCCCTGTGGCGCGTACCGGCTTGAACAGGTGCAAAATGGTGAATCCCTGACCTGGCTACTTAGGTGGTTGTTTTATAAGCCTATTTTTTGCTAATACAGGGGTTTTCCCTATTTTTATGCACATCTTTTGTGGATAAGCCGGTTTTCAACAAGCTGAGGCTTGCCCGAGGAAAAAAATGGTAAAGAATTGTCGATTCTCTGCTCGCTATTTCTAAGTGCTTGATTGCACGGGGATAAGTGCAGTGATTCACGGTTTATCCTGTGACTTGTCCACATTTTATGGGGATAAGCTGGCGTCTGTTTCCGGATTTGGATGTTTTCTGTTCGTGGTTTTCAAGTGGCTGATACTACGGAAGGTTTTTCTGATTTGCCCAGTTTTTCCTATGAGCTATCCACAGTTTTCGGGGATAAGATGGTGGGCTTGCTCAACTTGGGTTCAGACCCGTCCCAAGGCTATGATGCGCACTAGCAATGTTTACCCTTGGCGGCCAGTCCCTTCGGTGCTTTGCCTTTTAATTGAGGAGATTGAAACGTGGAAAAATTGCAAGCCTGGATGACAGAGTTTCCAGCCGTTGTCGCGATTGCGCTCAACGTCGTGATTGCTTTGTTGATTCTGATTATTGGCTGGTGGCTGTCTGCCGTCGCCGGTCGTGCCATCAAGCGCATGGCAGCCCGCTCGCCTCGAGTGGATCCGACGATTGTGCCTATGGCCCAGTCCGTAACGGTCTGGACAATCCGCATCTTTGTGCTGATTGCCGTGTTGGCCCGTTTTGGTGTGCAGACCGCCAGCATTATCGCGGTACTGGGTGCCGCCGGTTTGGCGGTGGGCTTGGCCTTGCAGAACACACTGCAGAATATCGCCGCCGGCATCATGTTGCTGATGCTGCGTCCCTTGCGTGCGGGCGAGTTTGTGTCGGTTGTTGGTAAAGGTGACGGCACTGTGCAGGAAGTGGGTTTGTTCCTGACCCGCTTTGAGCAAGTGGATGGCATTCAATTCACGCTGCCCAACAGCCTGATCTGGGGCAACCCTATCATCAACTACAGCCGTAACACCACTCGTCGTTTGGACTTCGGGGTGGGCGTACGTTATGGCGATGATCTGGACCTGGCCATCAAGCTGCTGCAAGACCTGCTCAATGAACATCCTCAGGTGCTGAAAGACCCGGCTCCTTTGGTCATGGTCATGGAGTACAAGGACAGCGTAATCACCGTCAATCTGCGTGCGTGGATCAATGCTGCTGACTTCTGGGATGCCCGTTTTGATCTGTTCCGCCGTGCGGTCCAAGTGCTGAATCAGGCTGGTTTGCAGACGCCCGTTCCAGTACGTGAAATCGTGCAGTCGGTTGGCGAGAAAAAGGCTGCGTGAACATGATGGGTTCAAGGCCTGACTCCGGCTTTGAACCGTGTCCTGCAGGCTTCAAGCCCATGCGGTTCCGATAGAAAGTATGAATGCCCCGAGCCTTGCTTTTAGCGGCTTGGGGCATTTTTTTCGGGTTAGCCTGCATTGGACTTACTGCGGGCTTCTCCCATACTGTACTCTTTGCTCTGGCGCTGTTTTTCCACCTGCCCTCACGATGTTTCTGATCGACGAAAAAATCACGGTACGACGCCTGGAAGTTCTGCTGGCTTTTCTGGAAGCCGGCACGATTGCCCGTGCCGCAGAACAATTGGGCACCAGTGCGGTGAGCGTGCATCGGGCCTTGAAAAGCCTGGAGGAAGGGTTGCGCTGCCCGCTGTTCTTGCAGGAAGGCCGCAACCTGGTGCCACAGGAGTCGGCGCGCGAGCTGGCCGAAGCGGCCAAGGAAACCATACGTACCTTGCAGCACGGTATTGATGCTGCCCGCGAAGCCGGGGGGTATTCGTCGGATCAGTTGCGCATAGGCTCCATGTATTCGCTGACGATACGTTTGGTGCCGCGCCTTTTGGTAGAGCTGAAGGTTCACAAGCCTTTATTGCAGATTGATCTGGTGCTGGACTCCAACGAGAAGCTGCTGCAAAAGTTGCGGGGTGGTCATATTGACGCAGCCCTTATCGAGTTGCCACAGGAGCAACCGGATGATCTGGAAGTGCTGCCCATTTTTGATGATGAACTGATGTTTGCTGCTCCCATGGATTGGCGAGGATCGGACTCGTCCGTGGTGGATCTGGAGCGTTGTTCCAAGGAACGTTTTGTGTCGCTGACCGATGATTTTGCAACGGGGCGGGACATGCAGCGCATGTTGGCCAAAGCCGGGTTTGATGCCGATATTGTGATGCGCACCGGAGACATCTTTTCCTTGATGAGCCTGGTCAGTGGTGGTGTGGGATGCTCCCTTTTACCTGCGCGAGCCAAAGCGGTTTTTTCTGACAAGATTCAGTGGCTGAGCCTGGAGCCGAAGTATCGACATTCACAGCGTATCGGCCTGGTGTGCATGAAGTCGCGCGAGCGCAGCCCGAATGTGTTGAGCTTGTTACGGGCCTGCCGGATCGTGCGTACTCAGTTGGAAAAAGAAGGGCCGACGTCGGGCTGATGCGGGTCTGCGCAAGCCGCTGTCCTGCGTTTATCCAGCCCAGCGAGACAGCCAGCGCTGCAAGCCATCCAGGGTTTGGAACTCATCCACACCGCGCGCAGGAAGCTCCGGATAGCGTTGATTCCACATGGTCGCCAGACTGCGGCCCGGACCAATCTCCAGCACCACATTGGGCTGTCGCTCTTCAATCTGCTCCATGCACGAATCCCATTGCACGGTTTGCATCAACTGCGCTGATAAGGCCTGGGCAGCGGTAGTGGCGTTATGTACCCATACACCGGCATTGGTGGGCCAAGGCAAGGTCGGGGCAGTCAGTTCGCTTTGATTCAGTTGCTCTTGAAAGGCCTGGGATGCGCTGCTCATCCAATGGGTATGGGAGGCAATATTCACGGCCAGGGGTGTGCAACGTGCCCCTTGTTCTTGAGCGAATTTTTCCAGGGCAGCAAGCTTGTCACGTGGTCCCGCACAGACAGCACTATCAGGACCATTGCGTATGGCCAGGGCAGCGCCGTGCGCTTGGCACCATTGCTCAATCGTCCGGATTGAAACCCCACTTATGGCCACCATGCTGCTGTCCTGTCCGGCCCCGGCTTGATCCATCAAGGCGGCTCTTTGTTTGGCTAGCGTGACGGTATCGCTGGTCGATAACACACCCGCTACACAAGCGGCTGCCAGTTCACCAATGCTGTAGCCCGCCACGGCCACCAAAGATCGCCTGGAGGTTTGCAGGGCAGGGACGTGCTCCTGCAATTCCTGCCAAGCGGCCAAGGCGCAAGCTGTCAGCACAACTTGGGCATGGGCATTGGTGCTGGCCCAACGGGTATCGCGCATGGCAGCGCGCCAATCGGGAACGTGCAACTGCTCCTGCATTTGCAGCAGCAAGGGATTGGCCGGATTTATCCAGGGCAGCATGTCTGCGTATTGCATGCCTTGCCCGGAAAACAGCAGGGCGATTTTCATAGTCAGGCTCCAGTAGGGCGACGCTGGCTGGCACTGCCGGGTGCATAGGCTTGCAAGCGATCCAGCCAGCAGCAGGCCGACAGGGTGTCGGCTGCGCCGCCGGGGGACAGGCGACGCTTCATGAAGGCTTGATGCAAGGCTTGGGCGCGTTGCACCGCATCGGGGCTGAATGCACTGCCTGCTTGCAGGTAGTGCATGGCGCAGCGGCGCGCGTAGTGTAGCCCCTCCAGTCCGCCACGATGGGCCAGATTACTATCGTCAAGGACCGCCATAACAGAAAAGAAGGTATGCAAACCCACGGTTTGCAACCGCTGTTCTGCCACTGGTGTGCTGTGCGGAGACAAAGTTTTGACAGCGACTTGCCAGGCGGGCCAGGCCGTTTCAAACAAGGTGGGAAAGCCCTGGGCTGCTTCCTGGTTCGCGCCTTGCAAGCCATAGCGGCGTACCGCCCGTCCACCCGGCAGTGCGGACGAAGCTTGCAGGCTGCGGGCCTGTAAAGCCGCCCCCCATAATGTTTGAAGTTGGTCCCGAATCGTGGCGGGAGTCAGGGTGCGAAAAGGTAGGCAAGCGCCTGCGGCTGCGCACAGCAGGCCCAGCATGAAGATGGCGCCTCGGTGGGTATTGATGCCCCCGGTTGCCGCCTGCATGCGAGCCTCCGCTGCAATCCCGCGAGTTTGCAGCTGGCTGAATGGAACACGCTGTTGGCCCAGAGCCGCCATGTCCGAAAAATAATGGCGCAGGGCAAACAGACTGCGATAAAAAGTGCTGGCATCCATATCGTCATGGCTGCCGCTGTCGAGCAAGGAAACCAGCCCCGGTTTGGGAGCCAGAATCAGTTCGTCATACAGCGCCAGAACCGCCGCACGGCCTATGGCCGCACAACTCCAGGAACGAGATGGATCCATGAAGTCGGCGGCAGTGGGGCGATGCGCCAATGTTCTGGTTTCAATTGCATCAAGCAGCATGAGAGGACTCCGGAGCAGGAGCGTGCTCGGGCCAGTCCGAGTGCGCCTGAATACGTACACCATGAGTGCGTTTGATCATGACTTTGCTGCTGGCACCGCTGCGCCATTGTTGCCATTCACGCCAGGCAATGGCGGCGTCATCGGGGAACAGTAACTCGCCATCCAGGCGGGGCAAACCGGACAATTCGCTGATTGCACTTAATAGCTCCACCAGACGATCTGCTTGCGTGGCGCTCTGCACGGGTAGCAGCAAATCCAGGTCTGAACCTTCACGCACATAGCCCTGTCCTGTGATCAGCTCCCAGCCATAACTGCCATAGACCTGAGCCGTGCAGCCATGTGCTTGCATACGCTTACATAAGCTCAGCCAGTCTTGCGCCAAGGAGGCTGGCAATAAGGTTTGGGCTTCGTGGGCGAGGGGAAAACTGCCCCAAGACAGGCTCTGGTTCTGGGAAACGATCAGGGAAAGACGTTGCCGCCCCCAATCGCTCGGTAAAGGAATACCCACTTGCAACTGTCCGCTACGCAGTTCGCCTGGCTGACGGCTGACGACCAGCGGCCAGCCTCGAGCCTGCCATTGACGCAGGCTCTGGCAGACGTGGCTGGTCGGCTCCAGATCAGCCAACACCTGATCCCAGGCTGTGTTGTCCAGCGTGATCAGGTGGTGACGGCGAGCGGGCGGCTGGGCGTTCATCAGGATGCCTGCAAGACCTGTTCAATGATCTGGGCAGCCAGGCGGCGGCCACCACGTTCGGCACCATCGCTGGCGCGGCGATCCTGATCATTGGATTGAGCCAGTGCTGCCCGCAAGGAAGCACGCAGTTGCTCTGGCGAGCTGCTGTCCCAGACAGACTGAATGCCTCCCATGGCCACATAATTGCCTACGCCGGGCGCAAAGACCGGATTGGACTGCGCCAGCTCTTCCAGCATGGCTTCGGGCAGCTTGGTCACGCGGGCCATGGCAGGAATGCGCATGACGCGAATTTCGGCTTCGGGCACGGCATAGCAGGCATCGGCAATCAGACCGGAGGTGATGAAGCCACCGGACAGGGCCTGGTCGTACACCAGCCCAATGACCTTGTGGCCTTTGCGTCGGGCCAGATCCAGGCACATACCCAAGTGAGCCATGGCGCGGTTGATGCCAAGCAGCTCATCGCGGCGGCGCAGTTGCTGGCCCTGGGTATCGACCAAAAGCAGCAGGCTACGGCCAGGATGGTTCTTGATGGTGTCCAGCACGGCCTGTGCCTGGGTCAAGGCCAGGGACACGCCGATGGGGGCGTGTTCCGTCGTGCCGATCACGGCCAAGGTTTCACCATCAAACTCGGCATTGCCTTGCAAGAACAAATCCTGTTCGCTAATGCTGTGCTGCGTATCGAACAGCGATTGCACCAGTGTTTCCCATTTCATGACAGCGCCTCCTGGCTGCGTAATGCTTTGACGGCTGCAGCATCCATCTGCCCGACTTGATCACTTTGTTCCAGCCCCAGTGCTTGCCACAAGGCTTGGGCCTGATTTTCAGTTTGGTCCCATTGCTCCACAGGCAGCAGGGCTGCGCGGTGTGCCAGCAGCTGATGTTCCTGTTCCAGCTCTTCCAGGGTGACGGGACCACGAGCTGGATTCTTCAAGCCTTGTACGGCAGCGGCGCGGAAAGCGGCCACGGTGTCCGGTACAAGGTCGTCGCAATCGGCAGTCAGCCAGCGGTGTTTTCCGCCACTGGTTTGCCAGACCAAAGCGCGGTCCTTGGAGTCGTATTCTTCGACTCCGTGGGAGGCTTCAATCACTTCCGGGCCGGACATGGCCAGACGGCCGACGTCGCTCATGATCAGGTGGTTGGTGCAGCGGGCCACAATGCCCATACCCCCAAAGCAACCGTTTTGCCCGCCTACCAAAGCAATCACAGGCACTCCGGCATTACGCGTGTCCAGCAGGGCGCGCATCACTTCCGAGACGGCTATCAAACCGGCGTTAGCTTCGTGCAAACGCACACCACCGGACTCCAGCAGCAGCACTACGCCTGCAGGACGGTCAGTCATGGCTCGACGCAGCAGGCCCACCAGCTTGGCGCCGTGGACTTCGCCCACGCCACCGCCCATGAATTCGCCTTCCTGCGCCGCCACATACACGGTCTGCCCCTCCAGCAAAGCGCGGCCGATAGCTACGCCATCATCAAAGGAAGAAGGCACTCCCAACTGGGCCAGATGGGGGCTGCTCAAGCGTTGTGCGGGGGGCAGCCATTCGTGAAAGCTGTTGGCGTCAAACAGAGCCTGGACGCGCTGGCGGGCAGAACATTCCAGATAACTACTCATGACTGTGTTCCTTGTGCTTGGCTGCGTGCCAGGGCTTCGCTGGCGGCCTGGTCCAGACGCAGACTGACCACGGCAGGGGTGGCCCCCATATCGTTAATGTCAAAGTGAATACCGGCCAGCGGATGGCGCTGGTGAAAGTCCCGCACCACCGCATCCCAGATCGTGGAGAAACCACGTGCCGAGGTATGAATATGGATGGTGCATTCGGCGCTGTCCTTGGGCTCGGCCAGCACTTCCAGATTGCCCGAACCTACCACGCCCACCAGCACAGGCTGGAAGGTGCCAATAGGCTCTTGTCCTTTGAAGCTATAGGCCAGAGTTTCCAGGCCGTGAGGAATGTTTGTCATCGTGATCTCCTAATGCAAATAGCGTGGCGGGCCATTACCAGTTACGGAAGCGTGCCGGAGGTTGATACAGCCCGCCGGAGGCTTGAACCAGATCCCGCATGCTGCGTGCGGCCAATAAATTGCGGGTGGCCTGGCGTGGGTCTATGCCCAGATCCTGAGGGCGACGGATGATGCCGCGATCGCGCAGGTTCTCCACCATGCGGGCATCTCGGCCCAGGCCCACTTGCGTGTAGCCGGCAACGCCCCGTATGGCTTGCTCGCGCTCTTCGTCGGTACGGCACAGCAAGAGATTGGCGATGCCTTCTTCTGTCAGGATGTGAGTGACATCGTCGCCGTACACCATGATGGGCGGCAGATCCATGCCGGTCTGCTCCTGCAGGGTCCAGGCATCCAGGGTGTCCACAAAGGCGGGCGTCATGTGTTCGCGGAAGGTTTCCACAATCTGCACCACCAGCTTCTGACCACGTGGCGTACCGGCTGCACCTTGGCGTCCTTGGCGTGCCTCTTGCCCGGCTTTCAACCAGGCGGGGCTGGCGTGGCGACGACCGCGTGCATCTGCGCCCATATTGGGTGCGCCACCAAAACCGGCAATACGGCCCAGCGTGGCGGTGGAGCTATTGCCATGCAGGTCGATCTGCAAGGTGGAGCCGATGAACAGGTCACAGGCGTAGTGGCCAGCCGCCTGACAGAACGCGCGGTTGCTGCGCATGCTGCCATCCGGGCCGGTGAAGAACACATCGGAGCGGGCGCGCAGATAGTTTTCCATGCCCAGCTCGGAGCCGAAGGAGTGCACCGATTGCACCCAACCGGCTTCGATGGCCGGGATCAGGGCAGGATGCGGATTCAAGGCCCAGTGCTGGCAAATCTTGCCTTTCAGGCCCAGTGATTCGCCGTAAGTGGGCAGCAACAATTCAATGGCGGCGGTATCAAAACCGATGCCGTGGTTCAGGCGTTGCACACCGTATTCCGCGTAGATGCCCTTGATCGCCATCATGGCCATCAAGACCTGGATTTCGCTGATCTGGGCTGGGTCGCGGGTAAACAGCGGTTCGATAAAGTGCGGGCGGGGAGCGGGCACGACAAAGTTCACCCAGTCGGCGGGAATGTCCACACGCGGCAGGCGGGTGGTCTTGCTGTCGACCAGCTCGTTGACCTGGGCGATGACAATGCCGCCGGAAAAGGCAGTGGCTTCCACAATAGCCGGGGTATCTTCGGTATTGGGGCCGGTGTACAGATTGCCGTGCTCATCGGCGGCCTGGGCCGCGATGAGCGCGACATTCGGGGTCAAGTCTACAAAGTAACGGGCAAACAACTCCAGATAGGTATGAATGGCACCGATGTTCAGCCGTCCTGCCGAGGCCAGCCTGGCCAGGCGCGCACCTTGCGGGCCGGAAAAGCTGAAGTCCAGGCGGTTGGCAATGCCTTTTTCAAACACATCCAGATGCTGGGGCAAAGCCAGCACGGATTGCACCATGTGCAGGTCATGAATCTGCGCTGGGTCGACGCCCACCAGTGCGTCGGCCAGAAAGTCGGCCTGCTTCTGGTTATTGCCTTCCAGACATACTCGATCTCCTACTTGTAATACGGCTTCCAGCAAGCTGCTGGCTTTATCCGTGCTGCATATCTTGCCTTGCAAAGAGTCTCCCAGTGCGCGGCTGGCACGTTGCAGTCTTTGCTGGCGGGCTTGATTCTTAAGATTCCAGTTGCTGTCCGTCATTGGGTTTCCCTGTCCTACCTCTGTCGATGTGATCCGTTGAGTAAGCTGCCCGACCCTTCAGGTTCGGAGTTCAGGCAGCGCGATAGTTAATGTGCCCAGGCGATGGGCAATGCGGGTGGCCGCTTCCAGTAGCAGGTCATCTTGCCCAGGGCGGGCAGCCACTTGCAGTCCTAAAGGAAGCCCGTGGCTGCCAAAGCCGATGGGCAAGTTGATGCATGGAATGCCCAATGCCGTCCAGGCACGGCACAGCACGGGATCGCCCGTGGTGTCGCGTGTGGGAGCCTCGCCCAAGGCGGCTGCGCTCAGGATCAGGTCTGCGTCGCCGAAGATCAGCTCGGGTTGGCGCTTGACCTGATTGATCAGGCCTTGAGCCTGAATCAGTTCGGCAGGTTGAGTCTGTGCGCATTTATCCAGATAAGTCTGCAAAGCAGGCGAGAGCAGTTCCAGGTGTTGCTGGCGTTCATGGCTTAAATGGGCCAGTACTTCAGCTCCCATGATGGTTTGCTGCGCGTGGGTCAGTTCACCAAACAGACTGTCCCTGTCGCTAAGCTGAACTTCAAACTGGCCGTCATCCGTTTTCAGGTGAGTTACGGTCGCTTCCAGCCGATCACGCAAATCCTCGGCAATGTCCTCCCACCAGGGCGTGTGCAAAAAGCTCAGGCGCAAAGGGGCTTGCTGCAGGACTTGCGATAATTCCGGCGTGCTGCGCAGTGCGTTGAACACACGGCGCACATCCTCCAGCCGCTGGCCCAGGATTCCCACGGTATCCAAAGACGGGCTGATGGTTTTCAAGCCGCTGCTGGGCAAGGCGCCGAAGCTGGGTTTGAAGCCATAAATTCCGCAGAAGGTGGCGGGGCGTACCACGGACCCCGCTGTCTGGGTGCCCAAAGCTACCGGCACCACATTGGCGGCCACGGCAGCGGCCGAGCCGGATGACGAACCGCCCGGCGTGTGCTCCAGATTCCAGGGGTTGCGTGTCTTGGGAGGGCTGAACAGCGCAAATTCCGTGGTGACGGTTTTGCCAAAAGGCACGGCACCGGCCGCACGCAGGGCCTGCACAATGGCAGCGTCCTGGGTGGGGCGGTTGTCGCGATAAATGGGCGAACCATAGGTGGCTGGAGCGTCCGCCGTATTGATCAAATCCTTGATGCCGATGACCAGCCCCTTTAAAGGGCCGGTGTTGTTCTCCTGCTCTTGGGCGACACGCCGTACCTGCTCCTTGTCCAGATGGGCAAAGGCCTGAATCAGATCCTCGGTTTGTTCGTAGCGGGCAATTGCTGCCTCTGCTGCCTCCTGGCTAGATGTCCTGTTTCGGGTAGCGAAATCATTCACAGACATGGCGCGTCCTTAGATCGTGAAGGGTGCGATAAGAATAGCAATCGTCAAAATGACGGTGCCAATCAGAAAGGCCACGACGGTAAAGCCCATGACCTGTCGTACATTCAGGCGCGCAATGGCCAGCACAGGCAGGAGCCAGAAGGGCTGAATCATATTGGCCACCGCTTCACCAAAAGCCACGGCCATGGACATCAGGCCCAGATAGGCGGGGCTGTCCTGACCAATGGCCAGGGCCGACTGCACGGCGATGGGGCCTTGCACACCCCAGTGTCCGCCACCGGAAGGAACAAACAGCGAGATGATGATGGAGGCGATAAAGGTCAGGAAGGGCAGAGTGTATTCATTGGCCCCAGTCACCAGCGCGGAGGACAGAATTTCTTCCAGGGCGCGACCGCCTTCCATAGGGATATAGGCCAGCAAGCCCATGATGCCGCCATACAGCGGGTACTGCAGAATCAGCGGGCCTGCCGTTTTTGCGGACTCGACAAAGGACTTGATAAAGCGGATAGGCGTCCAGTGCAGCAGGGCACCGGTGACGGTAAACAGCATGATCATGGATGAGATGTTCAGCGCAAAACCGCTGCGCACGAAGTAGTACATACCCGCGGCAAAGAACAGCACATTCAGAATCCACAGGTTTTCCAGCTTTTCGGCTGGGGTGCTGGACTTGGTTTTGGGCAGGTCTTTCTCAATGTCCGCAAAGACGGCCGGGTCGGGTGGTAAGGCGTAGTCCGGCTCCATGCGCCAGATCGTCAGGAACAGCAGGATGATCAGGGCCACGACCGGAATCCAGCTATAGGGCTGGAAAATGGTCAGGCTGAAAGGCACCGTCATGCTGGTCAGTTGATGGATGACGTTGATGGGGCTGTTGGGATCGGTATTGGCCAGGGCAATCGAGCTGGACAGACCTTGAGTCCAGAGCAGGTAGCCCATATAGCCCGAGGCAATCAGATAACCAAAGTGCACATTGGGCAAACGGCGGGCAACCTGGCGTGCAACCAGGGCACCAGCCACCAGACCCAGGCCCCAGTTCAGCAGGCAGAAGATCGCGCCCACGGCAAAGCACAACAGGGCGCCTTCAACTTGTGTGCGGGCACGGGAGGCCAACCAGATGATGGCGCGTTTCAAGGGTGGTGCTTCGGCCAGGGTGTAGCCCGTCACCAGAATCAGCACCATTTGCAGGGCAAAGGTGAAAATGCTTTTGGGGCCCCATACCCCGCGATACCAGGCATCCACCATTCCTCCGGGGGTGGCGCCATCGACAAACAGGGCAATCAGTCCTACAACCAGCAAGCTCAGGATGACGGCGAACAGATACGGGTCCGGCATCCACTTTTCTACGTAACGCACGCAGATATTGGTAAAGCGGGTCAGCAAGTTTGGCCTGGGTTTGGCCGAGAGGGTAGCAGTGGTGTTCATGATGAACTTATCCTTGTTTTTGTCTCCCCGACCTGGCTAGTGGGTCGGCTGATGGATGTGGATGCTGGATACACAGTCCCGCTAGCGCGTACTCCTCGGTAATGACTGTTGCCTGTATCTCGCCTTCCTTTTTTATGGTGTGCCCCTTAGGGGGCTTATCGTTGTGCCCACAAGATAGCGACAGGCTAGTGCGTGGATCAATAAAGCAAATGTTGTTTTATTTACGCGCGGCGAAACGATGACGCGTTAACCCTAGGGGGAAAGGGCTTGCGAATGCTGCGACACGCGGCTTTGGGTATAAAGCCGCGTGTTTTACGGGAGATGGGGATATTTAGCTAAAACGAACTGATTAGAGGATCAGTTTGAATGGTGGATAGGGCGCTGTTTGAAATGGAGCTGTTTTTTCAGAAGCCAAGCTGGGATGAATGCGGCTGGGGAAGGGGGCAGGCTTATCGTCGGCGTAGTTTCTCTTTTTTTTGACAGGCTGAGCCTGGAGGAGCCATCTGCGTTGATTGGAAAAGCAGACAGAGGGAATGAACTTCGAGACGTAAAAAAGCACACAGGGCAGGCTGTGTGCGGATGAGGGTGTTAACGATCCCGACACCCTTCAGGGGGAGAAATCCGCCCAGATTTAAAACTTGTCGGCGACCGAATCCAGCGCGTCGCGCAGCAAACCGGCAATTTCTTTTTGCCGTGGCGCAGGCATGCGCTCGGTAATGGCCGTGACACTCATGGCCAGAATGGGGCGGCCTTTGTGATCGCACAACGCGCAGCCCACACCCAAAGCACCGCGTACGGCGTAATTGCCTACAACCGAGTAGCCCCGGATACGGGTGTTGGTGACCAACTGGCGCATCTCGCGCTGAGTCATGCCACCGTACTGATCCAGTTGATTGGCATTGCGTTCGATAATCTGCTCGATCGCTTCGTCCCCAAGTGTGGCCAGATAGGCCATGCCACCCGAACCCACGCCCAAAGGCTGACGCTTGCCGACATAAGTGGCCAGAATCTGTACCGGGTAGGGGCCAATTTCGCGCCACAGGCTAACGGAGTCGTCGCCATCGCGGCCCACCAGAAAGACCGCGTCGCCAGTCTGTTGAGCCAGCTCTTGCATGATGGGCTGCATGATGGTGACACGCGGGTCCAGTCCAAACAGGCCCTGATCCTGGCGCGTGGCGCTGTAGCGACGGCTATGGCTGCTGTTCTGAACCAGACCGTGATCGATCAGGGCGGCCAGCAGCCGGTAGATGGTGGGGCGCTGTAATTGCGTGGCGCGCGACAGGTCGGTGACGCTCAGTCCTTTGCCTTGATGATTCTGCAAAGTCTTGAGCACCAGCAGGCCGCGTTGCAAGGTGCGCGGCCCGGCCTGATCCTGCGGTTCTACGGTCTCGGGAGTGTTCATGCTTGAAAACAGCTATTGCTTACCGAAAAAGTAACTCAGTAAGAATATACGCCAGCCAAGAAAGTGTCCACTGTGTGATCGCTCATAAAAGACAATGCCCGCTGGGTGCAGCGGGCAAGAGGGGTAGCGCGTTTGAAGGCAGGTTTTAGCGATGTTCCGGGCCTGCCGACTCGTCTTTACGTTGTTCGGGGATGGGGTGGCCCGCTGTTTTGGCGGTCTTGATCATGGCGGTACACAGGCCGCGCAACATATCCACTTCGTCCAAACTAAGCTGGGCGCGACCGAACAGGTGCTGCATGCGGGGCACCAGCTTCTTGGGGTGTTTGGGGTCCAGGAACTTGACGCTTTCAATGGCCTGTTCCCAGTGCTGCAGCAAGGCTTGCACTTTGGCTTGGGGAGCCAGCTCCTTGCCAGGGTCTGCCTTGCCATCCGTATGGGGCAGCAGGCTGGCACCGCTTTCAGCCAGCAGCGCGTAGCGCAATTCCCAGGCAGCCAATTGCAAAGCCTGGGCGACATTCAGGGAACTGTATTCAGGATTGGCCGGAATATGGCAGACGTATTGGCACTGGCTGATGTGATCGTTGGTCAGGCCCACGCGTTCGGTCCCCAGCACAATGGCGACGGTTCCGGCGTGCTGGCGCAGATGCTCACGGCTCAGTTCGGCAGTCTGACGTATATCGGCGGCTGGCGGTCCTAAATAGCGGGGGCGGGCCGTCAGGGCAAAAGCCAGAGTGACCGGTTCCAGTGCATGCGCCAGAGTGGGAACAATAGTTGCTTGCTCCAAAACGTCGACGGCACCGCTTGCCAGCGAGATTGCCTGAGGGTTTTGTGCAACGTCCGGGTCTAGCGGGTCGACCAGACATAAGTCGCCAAAGCCCATGGTTTTGATCGCTCGCGCTGCTGCGCCCACGTTTCCAGGGTGGCTGGGTTGCACCATAATGAAGCGAACCCGGTGAAAATTATCATCAAATGCCGATGCTTGCGTCTGAGTCATTTAAAATAGCTACTTTGAAGCTACGCTTCCTGTGTCTGCTCACGCGATTTTGCCCTGCAACAGGGCACGCCAGGCAGGCTCAATTATTGTTAAAAAAACGGAATTTCCATGCACCCGATGCTCAATACCGCCATCAAGGCGGCTCGCCGTGCCGGCACCATTATCTCTCGCGCCAGTCTGGACCTCCAGCACCTGTCGGTTGCGCGTAAAGGCCCTAAAGATTATGTCACGGAAGTGGATCGCGCAGCAGAGGAAGCCATCATTGAAGTGTTGAGCGAAGCCTACCCCGACCACGGTTTTATCGGCGAGGAAACGGGCGAGCGCCCACCGCTGGAACCCGCAGGCGAAGGTACTCCCGAATATCAGTGGGTCATTGATCCTCTGGATGGCACCACCAACTTTATCCACGGCTTTCCGTGCTACGCAATTTCGATTGCCTTGATGCACCGTGGCCAGGCTGCCCATGCCGTTATTTACGACACCAACCGCAATGAAATGTTCACGGCCAGCCGTGGCGGTGGTGCCTTCCTGAATGACCGTCGTATTCGTGTCTCGGGCCAGACCCGTTACCACGATGCCTTGATCGGTGCACACGTGCCGGATTCGGGTGCAGGCGTGAAACCCACCTCTCCATTTGCCGATATGCTGGCCGAATGTGCTGCCGTGCGTCGCGTGGGTGCAACGGTTTTGGATCTGGCTTATGTGGCTGCAGGTCGTCTGGATGGCTTCTGCGCCGTTAACCTTAAACCCTGGGATCTGGCTGCCGGCACCTTGCTGGTGACCGAAGCCGGCGGTCTGGTGGGCGACTTTGAAGGCGAACAAACCTGGAAAGAGACTGGCAATGTGATTGCCGCCAGTCCGAAGATCTTTATTCAGATGCTGTCGCACCTGCAAGATTAAGAACCTAGACCCCGGCATTGCCGGGGTGTTCTTTTAATCACAGCGCCAAGGAGCTGAGATGGAGTGGTTGATGGACCCGACCGCCTGGGTTGGGTTACTCACACTGGTAGTTCTGGAAATTGTGCTGGGCATCGATAACCTGGTGTTCATTGCAATTTTGGTCGACAAGCTGCCTCCGGCGCAGCGCGACCGGGCTCGTGTGCTGGGCCTGTCACTGGCCTTGCTGATGCGCCTTGGCTTGCTCACGGTCATGTCTCATCTGGTGCAGCTGACCGATCCTTTGTTCTCCATATTCAGCCTGGATTTCTCAGGTCGCGATCTGATCATGATCGTGGGCGGTTTTTTCCTGCTGTTCAAGGGCACACTGGAGCTGCACGAACGTATTGAGAACCGCAGCGCTCATGCTTCCGGCTCGCGCATGTATGCCAGCTTCTGGGTCATCGTGGCGCAGATCGTGGTGCTGGATGCCGTGTTCTCCATCGACGCGGTCATTACTGCGGTGGGTATGGTCGAGCACCTGCCCATCATGATGGCGGCGGTGGTCATTGCCATTGGCATCATGCTGGTTGCTTCCAAACCCTTGACGGCTTATATCAATAGTCGCCCCACGGTGGTGATCCTGTGCCTGGGCTTTTTGTTGATGATCGGCTTCTCCTTGCTGGTGGAAGGCTTTGGCGTACATGTACCCAAGGGTTACCTGTATGCGGCCATTTCCTTCTCCATCCTGATCGAAATGTTCAATCAGCTGGCGCGTCGCAAGTTGCGTATGCTGCAGGCTGGTCGTCCCATGCGTGAGCGTACGGCCGAGGCTGTGCTGCGCATGTTGGGCAAGCGTCCCGCTTCCGGTGAAACGGCCATCGGGCCGGATCTGCCCGGTGCGGCGGCGCAAATGGTGTTCGGTCAGGAAGAACGCAATATGGTCAGTGGTGTGCTGACTTTGTCCGAACGTACCGTGCATTCGGTGATGACGCCGCGCAATGCGATTACCTGGGTGAATGTGCAGGACGATCCTGAGGTCCTGCGCGAAAAGATGACACATGAACCCCATAGCATGGTGCCAGTGTGTCGCGGTTCGCTTGATGAGGTTATTGGCATTGGTCGAAGCAAAGAGTTACTGGCAGACCTGCTGATTCATGGTCATATCCGTCTGGACCAATTGCGTCAGCCGGTTTTTGTGTATGAGTCCATCGGGATTTTGGACCTGATGGAAACCATCAAGCAAAGCCGCGGGCAGTTGGTCATGGTGACGGACGAGTTCGGCACTATTGAAGGTTTGGTGACGCCTTTGGATATTTTCGAGGCGATTGCAGGCGACTTCCCCAGCGAGGACGAAACCCCCGATATTGTCCAGGAGTCTCAGGACCACTGGCTCCTGGACGGCTCCACCGACTTGCATCATCTGGAACAGATGCTGGGTGTGGATGGTCTGGTGGATGAAGAGGAAGAATATGCCACCCTGGCCGGTTATCTGCTGACGCGTTTCGGACAATTGCCCAAGGTGGGCGATGTGTGTGTGCTTGAGCAAAGCGATGCGGTGTATCGCTTCAAGGTGGAAGAGCTGGAAGGGCGTCGCATTTCGCAGGTCAGCCTGGAACGTGTGCCATACGATGATGAACAAATCGATCCATTTCTGGCGTCTTAATTTTTATTGGCTTTGATTCGGACAACATGACTGAGCAAACTCTCTATTTGTTGAAAGCCCTGTTTCTGGGGATTGTTGAGGGCATCACGGAATTCATTCCGGTTTCCAGTACGGCGCACTTGCTGATCCTGGGCTCCTGGATTGATTTTTCGTCCGGCGATGCCAAGGTCTTCGAGGTTGTCATTCAGTTTGGTTCGATTCTGGCCGTGATCTGGATTTTTCGCGCCCGTTTGATTCAGCTGATCACCGGGGTCTTGCGCGGTGATCGCACCGAGCTGATGTTCACTCGCAATCTGCTGATTGCCTTTTTGCCCGCTGCCGTTATTGGTGCCTTGACGATTCAGTACGTTAAAGCCTTGTTCCATCACCAGATTGTGTTTGTGTTCACGCTGGTATTGGGTGGTTTGTTGATGCTGTGGGTCGAGCGCAAACCGCAGTACGCGAAGAACACGTCAGAGCTGGATCAGAGTGAAACCGCCACCTCGCAAAAGGCTACCGCCTTTGCCTTGGAAGAGATCACCTGGAAGCAGGCTTTGGTGGTGGGGTTTGCCCAATGTATTGCCATGGTGCCAGGTACTTCACGTTCGGGCGCCACTATTATCGGCGGCATGCTGGCCGGTATTCAGCGCAAGACCGCCACGGAGTTTTCTTTCTTCCTGGCCATGCCAACCATGCTGGCTGCTACGGTTTATGACCTGTATCGCAACGGTGCGTCCTTGAGTGCAGATCAAAGCACCGCGATTATTGTGGGCTTTGTTGCTGCTTTCTTTAGCGCCTTGTTCCTGGTGAAGGCGGTGCTGCGCTTTGTGTCCAGTCGCACCTATCGTCCTTTTGCCTGGTATCGGATTGCGTTGGGCGGAGTATTGTTAGTGTGGCTGATGACTTAGACCTTTGCCGCCTAAGATGTTTTGAAATCCCCGCTTGCTTGATCTGCCAGCGGGGATTTTTCTTTTCAGGGAGGCTCGGTAAATGTCGTCTTTTCACGCACATACTTTACCTACCTATCTGTCTGCTTATCTAGCGATGTACCAATTTGATAGGCACTTTTTTGGTGATTATTGTGTTCAAGGGTTTGTTGGCAAATAGCGGGTTTGTCGCCTGTCATTTGGTCTGGCCTGGTTCGGTTTCGATACGCTGCTGCTTATTGAAGGGAGCTTGGTCTCAGCAAGACGCCTCTCGGTTCGTCTGCCCCGGTATCCGGGCTGACTACTTGCCGGTGCTGCGCACCGGTACCCTGGTCGGTGTTCGGATACGGGCGCGCCCTTAACTCGCGGGGTGTCTTGTCCACCGGACAAGACACAAGCGCCCCGCTCAAACAGAAGGGCGCTTGCACCCCGTATCCGAACACCGCCTGCGGCAAGCAGTCTGAACCGCCCGGATACCGGGGCAGACGAACCGAGAGGCTCAAAGTGAGGAAGGGACAAGCAGCCTTGCTGCTCATGGTGCCAAGAGTCGGTGTTCGGGCACGAGATCAGCCTTCGGTGGTCCGCTTTGGTTGCCGCGAGCGAAAGTATCCTGTTGGCAAAAATCACGGTCTCTTTTGCGTTTTTGAGGGGGCAGTTGGGCTCGACGGGCGAGTCAGGGCTCTGGCCGCAGGCTCTTGCAGTATCCAGGATGCAAGCCCTGTGCTGTTTGAGCGGGGCGCTTGTGGTTCGTCCGGGGGACGAACCACCCCGCGAGTTCACAGGGCGCCTGGATACCGCAAGAGACCAGGGAACCCGTGCGCAGCACGGGCCGGAGACCCGCCAAGTCGAGCCCAACTGCCCCCTCAAAAATGCTTATGCAGCCACCTTGATTCCTGCCACCAGCACCGTGTGAAGAAAAACAGGTTTTATCGCAAGAAGGTATAAAAAGACGTGGAGCTTAAACCTAGCTGGCTGTAGGTGAAGTCACTCTTACTGAGGTCCCAGTGTCTGACACTGATCCTCTTGCCCCCACTGGTGCAGGCAGAGCTGTACACCTTCAATGCTGATATAGCCGCCCCGTCGTCCTCCTTCCGAGGAGTCAGACTCCCAATCCGGGAGTACCCAGCGGCGTACCGGCTCAAAGCCGGGAATGTCATGTACTGCAGGGCGATGTGTATGGCCATGAACCATGGCCTGCACAGAATGCGCCTCGCAGGCTGCCACAATAGCTGCAGGCTGCACATCCATGATGTCTTTGGACTTGTATTGCTTGCCGCGCTGGCTACCGGCGCGGGCTGAATCAGCAATACGCTGACGCAAGCTTAAAGGGCAGGCCAGATAGAGTTTCTGGAGCCAGGGTTTGCGTACCCAATGGCGAAAGCGTTGATAGGCCAGATCGTCCAGGCAGTACTCGTCGCCGTGCGACATCAGAATCAGGCCGGCAGAAGTATCCAGAACGACTTGATCAGGCAATAGCGTGGCGTGAACATGGCGGGCGTAGGTTTGGCCCAGCAGGAAATCGCGATTGCCGCGCATCAGATACAGCGGATGCTGCTGCGCGAATGTGCGCAGCGCCTCACTGACTTGAGCAAGCCAGGGAGCAGGGTGGGCGATTTGATCGTCACCAATCCAGGCATTGAAAATATCACCGCCCAGGATCAAGGCATGAGCTTGATGCTGGGCGGAGTGCAGAAACTGCAGGAAATCCTGGACGGTGTCTGGATTGTCCGGACCCAGATGCAGGTCCGCGGCAATCCAGATGTTGCCCGCAAGCGTGAGCTTATTCGACAAGCGTGGCTTTTTCCAGAACGACGTCCTCAACGGGCACGTCTTGGTGGAAGCCCTTGTTGCCGGTGCGCACGGTCTTGATCTTGTCGACCACGTCCATGCCTTCGATCACGCGGCCAAATACGGCGTAGCCCCAGCCATTGGCGGTAGGAGCGGTGAAGTTCAGGAAGTCGTTGTCAGCCACGTTGATGAAGAACTGAGCCGTAGCCGAGTGTGGGTCGGAGGTGCGAGCCATGGCCAGGGTGTACTTGTCGTTCTTCAAACCGTTGTCGGCTTCGTTCTTGACAGGAGCGTTGGTGGCTTTTTGCTTCATGTCGGCCTCAAAGCCGCCGCCCTGGATCATGAAGTTGTTGATCACACGGTGAAACACGGTGCCGTCGTAAAAACCGCTGGACACGTAGTCCACAAAGTTGGCTACGGTGTTGGGGGCTTTTTCTGCGTTCAGTTCGATCAGGATGGTGCCCTGGTTCGTCTGCAGTTGGACGCGTGGAGAGGTGCTCATAGAAGTGCCTTCAGAAGAAGTGGAAGAATCTGCTGCCATAGCCGGACTGCTCATCATAGGCATAGCCATACAGGCAGCAATAAGCAGGGTGCGCAAGCTGCGAGCCTGATCACACCATTGAAATGTGCTTGCAAACATAAGATAGGGACAACCCAGTCAAAGAAAAATCTTATTGTTGCAGAATTTGGCCAGTTTGTTGCGCACGCTGGGCTGCTTTGGGCACACCACTGGCGGCGGCCTGACGGTAGGTGTCATTGGCCAGCATCAGTTGGACTTCACCCATATTGGCGCGGGCCAGTGCGTAGGAGGGATCGGCGGTCAAAGCCATTTTCAGGGCTTCCAGGGCCAGGTCCAGCTTGTCCTGCGCAATGTACTCGGCCGCCAGATTATTCCAGGGCTCGGGCAACTCCGGGTAATAGGTGGTCATGTTCTGGTAAAGGCTGATGGCGCCATTGTGGTCACCACTGGCCGACAGGGCGCGTGCCTTCAAAAACAGCAACTGCACATTGGCACCGGGCTCGCCCCGGTCCTTGCGTTGCTCCAGCTGTTTTTCGATCGCCTGCAAGGCGTCGGCATGACGGCCCTGGGCAATCAAGGTGCTGATGCGCTGGCTGACTTCAGCGGCGCTAAGCGGCAAAGAGGTATCGACGCTGGGGGCCAGCACGTCCAGAGCACGGGCCAGACCCTTCCAGCCACGTTCAGGTTCGGGAGCGATATCCAGCAAGGGATCGTTCACCCGCGCACTGGGCGGGGGCAAATCGGGCAGGGATTGGGCGCTCACGTTTTGACCCAGGGCCAGAAAAAGGGCCAGGGTGCAAGGAGCGAGAAACCGAGTCCGTCTAGGTGTACTGAACACAGAGGGGGCGCCTATAAAATCTGGCTTGAAGACCAGGAAGGTTGGTAGATTGCTGCCTTTAACGAGGTCTGCTTGCTATACTTATTGACCATCATTCTAACCTTGCCTCTTGCCGGGCGGGAAATACGGAACCTGATCCAAGGGCAATTGTTCTGGCACAAGGTTCCGATTTTATGACGATTACAGGCCATGTTGCGCATTTATAACTCGTTGTCACGCTCTAAAGAGGTGTTTTCTCCGGTTGAACCGGGCCACGTGCGTATGTACGTCTGTGGCATGACGGTGTACGACTTCTGTCACCTGGGACACGCTCGTATGCTGGTCAGCTTTGACATCGTGCAGCGCTGGTTGCGAGCAAGCGGCTATCGCGTCTCCTATGTGCGCAATATTACCGATATTGATGACAAGATCATCCGCCGTGCCGTCGAGCGCAAGCAACTGATGTCTCAGGTAACGGACTTCTATATTGCCGCCATGCATGCCGACGAAAAGGCCCTGGGTGTGCAAAGCCCTGACTCGGAACCACGCGCCACGCAGCACGTGCCCGATATGCTGGGCATTATTGCCAAGCTGGAAGAAAACGGCCTGGCCTATCAATCCGAAGACGGTGATGTGAACTACGCCGTGCGTCAGTTCCCCGGCTACGGCAAATTGTCGGGTCGCTCTTTGGATGATCTGCGTGCCGGTGAGCGTGTTGCCCTGAACTCGGCCAAGCGTGACCCTCTGGATTTTGTGCTGTGGAAGTCGGCTAAAGAAGACGAACCCGCCGAATCCAAATGGGAGTCCTCCTACGGCCTGGGCCGTCCGGGCTGGCACATCGAATGTTCGGCCATGAGCAAGGCGCTGCTGGGCCTGCCACTGGATATTCACGGTGGTGGCCCGGACTTGAAGTTTCCTCACCACGAAAACGAAATTGCTCAAACGGAAGGCGCCTTTGGCGGTCAGTTGGCCAATGTCTGGATGCACTGCGGCCCCCTGATGGTGGACTCGGAGAAAATGTCCAAGTCCCTGGGCAATTTCCGTCGCATCCGCGATACCGTGGCGCCCGAAGGTCTGGCCGACGAAGAAAGCAGCTACATCGCCAACCCGCGTGAAGCTGAAATGTTGCGCTTCTTTATTGTGCGCAACCATTACCGCAGCCTGCAAAACTACGCACCAGATAATCTGCGCGATGCTCAGCAGGCTTTGGACCGTCTGTACCAGACCCTTCAACACGTTCCTGCCGCCGACGTCCAAATTGACTGGACTCAAGGCCCCGCTTTGGCTTTTGCCGAAGCCATGAATGACGATTTCAATACTGCCGGTGCTATTGCCGTTCTGTTTGAGCTGGCTGGCCAAGCCAACCGCGACAAGGATGCGCAGGCCGCCGGTTTGATGCGTGCTCTGGGTGGCGTGATTGGTCTGTTGCAAGTGGACCCCGCCGTCTACTGGCGCGCCAGCACACGCTTTGGTCAGGCGGCCAGCGTGGCCGGTGCCGACTCCTTGAGCGACGCCCAGATTGACGAGCTTCTGGCGGAACGCGGCCAGGCTAAACAGAATCGCGACTTTGCGCGCGCCGACGCCATCCGTGAGCAGCTTAAAGAGCAGGGCGTAGAGCTGGAAGATCGGCCAGGTGGAGCAACACAATGGCGCAGGGCCTAAGCGGCGTTCAATCCGGCCCTCAAGTTCGTTTGGTGGGCAAACCTGATTACTGGGACGACGCGTGCGCCCAGCTGATGAAGCGCGATCGTATCTTGCGCAAGCTCATCCCCCAGCATGGCGACTACTGGCTGCAACATCAGGCACCGGCTTTCACCACCTTGGTGCGTTCCATCGTGGGCCAGCAACTGGCCTCGCGTACGGCGGATCAGCTGTGGCGCAAACTGCTGGACGGCTGTGGCCAGGCGCTCTCGCCTGAACTTATTTTGGAACTGGGTTACGAGGCCCTGCACGGTTTGGGTTTGCCCAAACGCAAGGCCGAATATATTGTTGATTTGGCGACTCACTTTGATGCTCGTAAAATCGACCCCCAGGCATGGCAGTCCCTGTCTGACGAAGCCGTTATTGCGGACCTGTGCGCCATTCGTGGTGTAGGCCGCTGGACGGCTGATATGTTTCTGATTTTCAACTTGCACAGACCCGATGTTCTCCCTTTGGATGATGCGGGCCTGCTCAAGGCAATCTCTCAGCACTATTTCAGCGGCGAGCCGGTCTCCCGGTTCGAGGCGCGTGAAGTTGCTCAAGCGTGGGCACCGTGGTGCACGGTGGCTACCTGGCATCTGTGGCGCAGTCTGAACACAGTTGCGGTACGATATTAAATTAGGCCTAAACCTTAAGAACCGACATGCGAAATACATTCCTGGAATTTGAGCAGCCTTTGGCCGAGCTCGAAGGCAAAATCGAAGAGCTCCGCTATGTGCAATCTGATTCCGCTGTGGATATTTCAGAGGAACTCAGCCGTCTGCAGCAAAAAAGCCAGACGCTGGCCAAGAACATTTACGCCAAGCTCACGCCTTGGCAAACGGCCCTGGTTGCTCGCCATCCACAACGTCCATACACCCTGGACTATGTAAACCAGATCTTCTCGGACTTTCACGAACTGCATGGCGATCGCATGTATGCGGACGACCTGGCAATTGTGGGTGGTCTGGCTCGTTTCAACGGTACGCCTTGCATGGTGATTGGTCACCAGAAAGGTCGTGATACCAAAGAGCGCGCCCGTCGCAACTTTGGCATGCCGCGCCCCGAAGGCTACCGTAAAGCCCTGCGCTTGATGAGGTTGGCGGAAAAATTTGGTATCCCTGTCTTTACCTTCATTGATACTCCCGGCGCCTACCCTGGTATTGGCGCTGAAGAGCGTGGCCAGTCCGAGGCAATCGGTCATAACCTGTTTGCCATGGCCAAACTGCGTGTACCTATCATCTCCACCATTATTGGTGAAGGCGGTTCGGGTGGTGCGTTGGCGATTGCCGTGGGTGACGTGGTCTCCATGCTGCAATACTCCACCTACGCCGTGATCTCGCCCGAAGGTTGCGCCTCGATTCTGTGGCGCAGCGCAGACAAGGCTCCTGTGGCGGCTGAAGCCCTGGCCATTACCGCTCCCCGTCTGAAAGAACTGGGCCTGGTCGATCGCGTGATCAACGAGCCCATTGGTGGCGCACATCGCGACCCCACCATGATGGCGCGCCAATTGGGCCGTGCCCTGGCCGACGCCTTGCGTCAGGTCTCGGGCCTGAGCACCGAACAACTGCTGGCGCAGCGTATGGAACGTCTATTGGCCTACGGCCGTTATCAGGAAGTTCGTGCCTGATCCATTGCCTTCCAGTCAGCTGGGGGGCTTTAGCCCCTCACCCCCGCTGCTGGAGGCGCTTAACCATCACCTAAGTTTCAAAAGCGGCGATTGCGTCGCTGTCGCCTTAAGTGGTGGTGCGGACTCGGCAATGCTGGCGGTACATGCCCATCTTTGGGCCAGCCGCCGCAAAGTCACACTTCATTTTTTTCATATTCATCACGGCCTGCAAGCCATTGCCGATCAGTGGCAAGCGCATGTGCATGACTTGGCCGCGCGTTTGCAGCGGCCCTGTCACAGCTTGCGGGTCCAGGTGCAGTCTCACCGTCTAAGCGCTGATGGTATGGAATCTGCCGCGCGTGATGCCCGTTATCAGGGCCTGGCTGAACTGGCGCGCTTTGTTGGCTTGCAGCATGTACTGCTGGCCCATCATCAAGACGATCAGGCCGAAACGGTTCTGATGCGTTTGCTGCGTGGCACGGGCACAACCGGCCTGGGGGCGATGGCTCCCCGTATGCAGCGCGATCAATTGCAGTACTGGCGACCCTGGCTGGAGCAGCCCAGGGCACTTATTCTTCAAGCCAGTGATGCGTTTGCCGCAGCCACAGGCTGGCATGCGGTACAAGATCCCACCAATATCAATCCTGATTACACCCGTGGCGCAGTGCGCGATTTGCTCACGCCTGTGCTCGACGCGCGCTGGCCGGGCTGGCAAAGCCGTTTGCAGCGTCAAGCCCAGCTAAGCCGCGAAACGCAGGAAGTATTGGATAGTGTGGCCAGCCAGGACTGGCTGACACTGGAACCTGATGAAACAGGACGCAGTTTCAGTTTGGTGGCCTGGCGTAGCCTGGAGCCAGCGCGGCAAAGCCTGGTGCTCCGTTATTGGTTGCAGGAGCAGGGAGCTGGCTTGCCTACGCAAGCGCGTCTGGCAGAACTGCTCAAGCAACTGCGCGGGCTGCATGCCCGGGGACACGACAGAAATTTGATGTGGAAGCATGGACAGAGCCTGGTGCGCTGTGTGCGAGGCCGGGTGCAGATCGAATCTGCCGGTCCAGGCGACCAGCAAGCTGGCCGGGTGGCCGATCAAGCAAGTAAGTAGTTTGGGGTGGCCTGTGGCAGGAGCGTGGGCTATGGTGTTGAGTCGACAAAGTATGTGTTTTTTTGCGTGTGTATGTGGTAGAGCCTGCGCTTGGGGCACAGAAAGTCGTTAGAATAGTTGGGTTTTGTGTCTATCCCAGACCTTAGCCCTTTGATGCAGAGTAAAAGATGTCCCTGATCGTACATAAATATGGCGGCACGTCGATGGGCTCGATCGAGCGCATCCAGAATGTGGCGCGTCGGGTTGCCAAATGGCATGCCGCCGGGCACCAAGTTGTGGTGGTTCCTTCGGCCATGTCCGGTGAAACCAACCGTTTGCTAGGCCTGGCCAAAGAACTGAGTATTCAGCCTGATCCACGCGAGCTGGATATGCTGGCCGCTACGGGTGAACAAGCCAGTAGCGCTTTGTTGGCCATGGCCTTGGCTGCCCAGGGCGTTCCCGCCCGCAGCTACGCCGGTTGGCAAGTTCCCGTCAAGACCGACAATGCCTACACCCGTGCCCGCATTAGTTCTATTGATGACACCCGCATTCGCCAGGATCTGGACGCAGGCCGTGTGGTCGTTGTGACCGGCTTCCAGGGGGTGGATGATGAAGGCAATATCACGACCTTGGGTCGTGGTGGCTCGGATACTTCCGCGGTGGCTGTTGCCGCTGCCATGAAGGCCAGCGAATGCCTGATCTTTACCGATGTGGATGGTGTCTACACCACCGACCCACGCGTCGTGCCCGAAGCACGTCGCATGAAAGTGCTGTCCTTTGAAGAAATGCTGGAAATGGCCTCTTTGGGCTCCAAAGTTCTTCAAATCCGGTCTGTGGAATTTGCTGGCAAGTACAAGGTGCCTGTGCGCGTCTTGTCCTCCATGACCGACCCCATGATTTCGCTCGAAGAAGAAATGTCTTCGGGTACGCTGATTACTTTCGAGGAAGACCAAAAAATGGAAGCTGCCGTTGTCTCTGGCATCGCCTTCAGCCGTGATGAAGCCAAGTTCACCCTGCGTGCCGTTCCCGACACCCCCGGCGTGGCCTATTCCATTCTGGGCCCCATCGCAGCGGCCAACATCGAAGTCGACATGATTTTGCAGAACCTGTCGGTTCAGGGCACCACAGACTTTTCCTTTACCGTCAGCCGCAACGACGCGCTGCGTACTAAGGAACTGCTGATGAACCAGGTCGGCCCGGCTGTGGGCGCTGGCGAAATCGTGTTTGATGAAGCCGTGTGCAAAGTGTCCATCGTTGGTATCGGCATGCGTAACCACGCTGGTATTGCCAGCTCCATGTTCCGCGCCTTGTCCGAAGAGGGCATCAACATCCAGATGATCAGCACCAGCGAGATCAAGACCTCGGTGATTATTGCCGACAAGTACATGGAATTGGCGGTGCGTGCTCTGCACAAGACGTTCGAGCTGGATCAGGAAAAATAATCCCTTTAGCTATTTGCATTGGTTTTTTAAAAATGCTATAGTTACTTCTTTCCTAGAGCTGGAGACGTGGCCGAGAGGTTGAAGGTACTCCCCTGCTAAGGGAGCATACGGCTTATACCCGTATCGAGGGTTCGAATCCCTCCGTCTCCGCCAGCTGGAATTAAATTAAGCCCTTGTTTTCAAGGGCTTTTTTTATTGTCTGACGCATAGTGTCGCCAATGTTCGGGCCCACGCTCAAGCTTGGCTTTGTGCAAACCCGGTCCTGGTTCAGGCAGTAATGGCGACAACAAGACGGGCATCACGCTTTTCCAAACACAAGAACAAAAAATAATTGTTACTTTTTTATTTTGCCCACTGAGGCGAAGTGAAACGGTAGAGCGTCCTTGGCAGCAGCGTTTCAAACAGCATGGATTGTTAAAGCGCAAGGCTTTTCAGTCCAAGACTGTTGAGGATTGAAAAGGCTGTGTCGTTTTTGGCACAGGCAAAGAAAAGCAGTCATTCCCGTGCTTACAATCGACCAATGTGTTTTACGTCGTTCAAGACGGGTGGTCTTGTTTTTTAGGGCGAGCGATGATTAAACGAGTCCTCTGTATCTGTAGCATGGCCTTGATGGGCCTGCCTTTTTTGGCATCGTCAACTGAGCTGGCATTGGATGACCAGGTCGTGACTCGTTATGTGCAAAGCCTGGGTGAAATCTTGCCGGTGCTGCAAACCGTGGAGCGTAGCGAGCCGGTTTGGGATGGCGGTCTGCCAGACGGTTTCCCACCCATGCTGGAGGTGGATCAGGTCGAGCGCGGTTCGGATATTTACCGTCAATTGAACAGTCTGACGCAAAAATATGGCTTTGCCGGACTGGAGCAATGGGATAGCGTGGGACGCCATATTTGGCTGACCCGTCTCTATATCCAGGAGCGCGAAGATCTGGACTCGGTTTACGAGCAGCTGGATGCGCTGGAAGCGGCCTTGCGCGATAACGCACGCCAATACTCCACGGCTGAACTGGAGCAGTTGATGCGCACCTTCCAGATCAGTAAAAACCATATTCTGCGCCTGGTTGCAACCCGTAGCGATGTACCGCCGGTACAGGCTCATCTGGCTGAATTGGACGCTGCCCTGGCTTCTCTCGAATAAGCAACTAATCTGCTTTTTTCCATTTTCTCGGGCGTCGCAATGGCGTCTGTTCAAGTTTTGTTACCAGCAATACTGTCCATTTGTCATATTTTGACGCTTCTTTTCTGAGCGTGACAGAAGGAATCGGGGATAATTGCGCTCTGACTGAAATCTAGTGGGAAGACTGAAGCGTCATGCGTATCATCTTGATTTTGTTGGGGGCCGCTGTGCTGGCCTACCTGATTGCCAAAGGCATACGGCAACTGATGGTGGAACGTCGTCAATTAAAAGACCAGACGCGTCAGCCACATAAAGGAAGCCGTGATGAGCACTGATAAAAATCCATTTACGAAACTGGCTGCTAAAACAAAGCCAGAAGGTGGCACTGCCAACTACTCCAAGGGACTGGGTTTCCTGGGAGCGGCGGTTGTTATTTTCCTGATCCTGATCGTGGCCTCCATGGGCTCGTTCTTGCAGGTAGACCAGGGTGAACGTGGCGTGGTGCTGCGTAACGGTAAGCTGGTTCGCGTGGCCGAACCTGGCCTGGACTTCAAGGTTCCGTTCTTTGACACGGTACGTACCATTTCGGTACGTGATCACACGGTTCGCATGCAGCTTGAGGCGTACAGTTTTGACCAGCAGTCCGCCTCCATGGTGGCTTCGGTAACGTATCGCGTACCTGAAACTGATGTGGCTCAGCTGTACTCCGAGTACGGTTCACTCGATGCCCTGGAAGCCCGCTTGCTGGAACGGAAGGCTCTGGACGTGATCAAGAACGTGTTTGGTAAGTACACTGCTGCTCAGTCGATTCAGAATCGCGAGAAGCTGGGTGCTGACATCAACGAAGCCATGCGCGTGACCCTGGAGTCCGCTCCATTGCAAATGATGGGTGTGCAGGTTGAGGAAGTGTCGTTCTCCAAAGCCTACGAGCAATCGATTGAAAACCGCATGTTGGCCCAGGTTCAAATTGAAACCACCCGCCAGCAAAAAGAAACTGCTTCCATTCAGGCTGAAATCAAAGTGGTTCAGGCTGAAGCAGAAGCCCGCGCTCAGCGCGAACGCTACATGGCCGAAGCTGACGGTATTCGCCTGCGTGGTGACGCCGAAGCCAAGGCCATTTCTGCCAGGGCCCAGGCATTGGCCCAGAATACCAATCTGGTCAATTTGAATGCGGTGGAAAAATGGGACGGTAAGTTGCCAGAAAGTCTGGTTCCCGGTTCCGCCATGCCATTTATTGGACTGCGTTGATCTCCAGGCAGTCACTGACCTGAACAGGTTTTCTTCGGTAGCGTTACGGGATAGGTAACGCTACCGTTTATTTTTCCAAGGAGTTACGGATGAATGAGGAAAGGAACCCGGTCCCACAAGGCGACGGTACAAACCAGTTGGTCAGTCTGCGTAATCTGACTCTGATCAATTACGCGCTGTACATCTTGTCCATGTTTGGCGGCATCACCGCCCTGGTCGCCATCATCATCAACTACATCAAGCGCGATGAAGTGCGCGGCACCTATCTGGAGTCGCACTTTGATTGGCAAATCCGTACTTTCTGGTGGGGATTGGTCGGCGTGGTGCTGTCTTTCTTGTTGATGGCGATTCTGGTTGGTTTTGTGACCATCGTGATTGTCAGCGTGTGGATTCTGTACCGTCTGATCAAGGGTCTGCTGGCTCTGAATGACGGCAAGGCGATTGCCTGATCGCCGGATCGCCGGACCGCCGGACCGCCGGATCAGATAGGCATCGTGTTTGTTTGGACCTGGGCCCGCATACTTTCGCGGGCCTCTTTAGGCGGCACACCAAAGCGCTGCCGAAATGCCCGGCTGAAATGGGCAGAGCTACTGAAGCCCCAGTGATACGCAATTTCAGTGATGGTCTTGTGGTGATGGGCTAGACGGCGCAAATCCTGTTCAGCGCCTTGCAGGCGCATGGACCAAATCCAGTTTGTCAGTGAATCGGCCTCGCCTTCCCAGGTGCGATGCACAGTGCTGGCTGTCAGGCCCAGGCGATTGGCAATCTTGCCTATATTCAGCTCGGGGTCGCGCAGATTCTCCAATACATAGGCTTTGATCCGGTCGCGCCGCACGGTTCCCGTATCGTCCTTTAAGGACGGGCTGCCCAGATTCTCGGCCAGCGCTGCCACCAGAATACCGACCAGGCTGTCGGCAAGTGATAGATCCACAATAGGCCCGCCGGTTGGCGGGCAGGCCATCAGCTCGCTCACCATATAGGCGAGCAGGCGTGCCGTGCCGGATTGGGCGCTGGTTATTTTGCAGGCTGTCATATCTTCGGCATTGCGCAAACGCTTGCGCAGGATGGAGCCGGGCAAAGACAGGACATACTGCTCAAAGTCCTGGTCAAACAGGAGTTGATAGGGGCGGGTGGAGTCGTACAGGGCCAGATCGCCGGGTTTCAGCTTGGCGATCTTTTCATCCTGAACTAGTTGTCCCGCTCCTGCCACTTGAATACTGAGCAGAAAAATATCCTCGGACGCTCTGGAAATTTGCAGTGGCGTGCGCAGCACGGTCTGGGTGGTCGAGGAGATACGAGATAGGCTGACCTCTGCCAGTTCACGTCGCGTAATGGCCCCGAAGAAAGGGGTCGCGGAACGGGAGGGGACGGCGCATTCCAGCTGCACATAAGCTTTGTTGACGGCCTCCATCCAATAGGGGGCGCGCCGGGTAGCGGGAACTGCCGTGGTGGACCATTGCTCCATTGATGATCTCTCCGTCGTGGGTCCAAAGGCTGACGGCAGGGACTGCGATCAACTGGACTGACTAAGTATCAGGCAAGATCTTTGGTTTGAGCCAGACCAGAAAGAGTGGCGGGGGGCGATAATTTCCGACCAGGACGACGCGGATGCAGGACCGGGGAGCAGAAGGAATCACGGCCCGGGCAAGCTGTCCGGGCCTTGTCATCTCTTGGGATCAGGACGGCTCTTGCACGAGCAGTGTGTCCGAGTCCTGTGGATGGCTGATAGCGACTGAGGTAGCCGTACTTTGCACACCTGGCTCGGGAGCCTCTGCCTTGGTCACGCTTTTGGAGTGCACCCGAGTCATGGGTTCTCGGTGCCCCAAGTCCAGCACCAGACGGGTGGCTTCAGGTTTGGAATAGTGGCCCACGGGGTCATTGATCGCCTTGGCGAAGGCAATCTCCTCCATATCCAGATCGGCAATGATCAAGCCCTCGGCATCGTGAGGCAGGTAGGGAGCCAGTGTACGTCCATCCGGTGCAAAAATCATGGAGCTGCCACCGCCCACTTTCAGCAAAGAGGCGTTGTGCTCACCCACTTCCAGCATGTCTAGCGTCTCTTGGGTGACCACACTGCTGGCGGCGATGGTAAAGCACTGGCCTTCCACCGAATAGATTTGCGAGGCGGCCATGTTCACCTTGGCACTGAGGGCGTGGGCCTGTTCGCTGTATAGCGAAAACGACGGCCAGGCAGCAATGTGAATGGCTTCATGCTGGGAGTACAGCGCGTACTTGCTCAAGGGCGACAAATGCTCCCAGCAGCATAGAGCGCCGACGCGTCCCAGTTCTGTGTCGGACACAATCAGATCACGGGCATAACCCTCACCAAATACGGTGCGCTCTACATGCGTGGGTTTGAGTTTGCGACGTGACCATAGCATCTCGCCTTTGTCATTGATCAGGCATTGGCCCAGATACAGGCTGCCACCGCTGCGTTCGCTATAGCCCAATGCGATGAAAATGCCCAAGGTTCGCGCAGCCTGGGCAATGCGCTGAAACTCTGCACTGTCTAGCGAGAGTGAGTTGGCATAGTAACGAGCACTGTATTTCAGTGACCAGGCCGGCGCACCTAGCCAGACGTGGAAGGGATAGCCTGGCAACCAGGTTTCACCAAATACGATCAGGTCGCAGCCTTCATCACGCGCTTGTCGAGCCAGTTCAATGGTTTTATCAACACCTGCTGCCAGGTCGTAGTTGGGAGAGGCGGCCTGTACGGCGGCTGCCCGGACGATTTTCCTTGTCTGCATACATCCTCCTTGTCGCGGTATCCGCGATCTTGATCGCCAGGCCGTGCTGCTTACAGAGCCCGGCCATCCTGTTTTGTGTCAGTTTAGGAGGGGAGGACAGTGCTGAATTGACTGACAGGCGCAGAAGGCTTGACTGGGAGTCGCAGACGTGGGGGCAGGAAGCCCCCAATCCTGACCCGGATGTCCGTGCAGTGAACGAGAAAAGTGCGGCCCGTCTGGCTTAAAGCGCGAAACTGTATTGCACCGTCAGCCCCAGGCCCACGACCCACAAAATCAGGGGGATAGGGCGCATCAGCAGGCCGGGAATGGCACGCAGGATAAAGCCGATCAGGCGGGTGAACAGCCAGAGCAGGGGCGGCGATTGATCTTTTTCCTTCATATAGATAATGCCTTGCGACAGCAAAAAGGACTGCGACAAGTAGGCGGCGTAAAACACCATGCCTAGGGAAAAGGCCAGCCAGTAATACAACATGCTCATAGGATGCAAAAAGAAAGAGTACGGCGCATTATATCGGTCTGCAGCAGCTATGATCGTATTTTTGGCCGGACCTTGGGCCGGCTGTGGGTGCAGGCTTTTTGTACGAGGCAGGTATGCAAAATATTTATTCTATTGATGGGCTGGTGCCAGTGGTTCACCCCACGGCCTATGTTCATCCTACCGCTGTACTGATTGGTGACGTCATTATTGGCGAGGGCGTGTATATCGGTCCTTTGGCCAGTTTGCGCGGGGACTTCGGGCGCATCATCATGAAGGCCGGCTCCAATATTCAGGACACCTGTGTTATTCATGGCACGCCTTATCAGGACACGGTGGTGCATGAGGATGGCCACGTCGGGCACGGTGCCGTGCTGCATGGCTGCGTCATTGGTCGCAATGTGCTGGTGGGCATGAATGCGGTCGTCATGGACGCGGCGGATATTGGTGCAGACAGCATTATTGGCGCCATGGCCTTTGTGAAGAAAGGGATGCAAGTGCCGCCCCGCAGTCTGGTGGCCGGTTCTCCCGCGACGGTGGTCAAAGAACTGGATCAGAAAGCCATTGATGGCAAGTTTTTCGGCACACGTATGTACCAGCGTCTGGCCCAGCGTTCACTGGCAACCATGCAGCGTGTGGAGCCTTTGACCGAAGTGGAAGCCGATCGCCCACGCCTGCGTGAAGATCAGATTTATCCAGTGGATAAATAAGGCAGCTCTGTCTTTCTCCAGGCTTGTTGCTTGCCAAGCGCAACGCAGTTTCGGAGCCGGTCTGAAAGTGCTGGGGATACGTCACCCAGCAGCCGTTTCTGCTCACGTATTCCAGGCAATAAAAAACCCCTTGAGAGCCGGATGAGAATCCAGCATCAAGGGGTTTGTCCATTCAGTGCGGACCAGCAGGCGGGTGGGGCAGGCCCACCACGCATTGCTGTTGCGCTCTGAATTTCTCCGGCTTATTTGCCAGCTGCAGCCAAAGCCTGTTTCCAGGCTTCGATGACCGTTTCGTACTCGGCAGCAGCCTTCAAAGGATCGATGTTGGCCACTTTGATCTGATCCAGGTTAGGCAACTTGGTCAGCTCGGCCACATTGATGTCGCTGCGAGTAGGACGGCGGAAGTTCTCCACCAGTTCAGCTTCCTGTACTTCTTTGGAGAGCAGAACGTCGACCAGTTTGCGAGCCGCTTCCTGGCCGTTCTTGGGGTTCTTGATCACGGCCACGCCTTCAGGAGCAATGAAGGTACCGTCTTCAGGGTAGATCAGCTCAATGCCTTTCTGACCACCGGCCACGTAGGCGTAGGCCGCGTATTCCATGGTCACGCCCAAGGGGTACTCGCCGTTAGCCACGCTTTTGTAGACCTGGCCCGAGCTCTTGGACACGATCACGTTGGCTGCCAGCTTTTGCAGGCCTTCTGCACCGTACAGTTGGTAGATGCCATAAACCTGGTCGTAGGCACTGCCCGATGATGCGGGGTCACCAATAATGACCTTGCCTTTCCACTGAGGATCGAACAGATCGGACCAGGTTTTGGGAGCGGCCTGGCCTTTCAGTTGGCGCTCGTTGGCCATGATGACCATGACGTGGGCGTTGGAGCTGGTCCACAGGCTGTCCTTGCCGTGGAAGGCTTCAGGAATGGCCTTGTTCTCGGGCGATTCGTAGGCTTCAAAGTTCTGCTGGAAAGCCGCCATGGTGCCGTAGCCAGTGCCCCAGACCACGTCACCCAGCGGGTTCTGTGCTTCGGCTTCGATACGCTTCATCAAGGCACCAGCGCCCGAGGTCACTTGTTGAATGGACAGGTCAGGCGCGGTCTTGCGAGCAATTTCCAGCGCCGTATCAATGGTTTGCACATTATTGGGCGTGTACATCACGGCATTGGCGGCCATGGCGGCACCGGACAGGGACAGGGCGCCGACACTGAGGGAGAGTGCCAGACCAGTTTTCAGAAAACGTGTAGTCAGCATAGTGAGCCTTTTTAGATTAGCGGCTGGAAAACAGATCCAGCTTGAGAAAACGGATAGCCAGATAAATCGGCACCAGAATCACGACCATCAAGATCACCCCATAGGCCGAAGCGCGGGCCAGGAAGCCGGCGTCGATCTGACGGAACATCTGGATGGGCATGGTCTCCATACCACCGTAATACAGCACGATAGTGGCGGAAATTTCAGCCAGCGAAGTGACCCACATCAGGATGGCCGCACCCAGAATGGCGGGCTTCATCAAGGGCAGAACCACTTTGAAGAAACTCTGGAAGGGGCTGACACCCAGATTGATGGAGGCCTCTTCGATAGAGTCGGGAATGTTGTAGAGCGAGGCCGAGGCCGAGCGAATGGAGAAGGGGACTTTACGCACAAAGTACGCGCCGGCCATGATGACCCAGGTGCCAGTCAGTACCAGCATGCCGCTGTTGTAGGTCTGGATCAGGGCAATACCCAGCACGGTGCCGGAAATGGCCAAAGGCAGCATCACCATATAGTCCAGCGCGGTGACCACGAACAGGCGCTTTTTCACGATCAGGTAACTGCAGATCGTGGCAAAGCAGGTGCCTGCAATAGTGGCGACACTGGCCAGCATCAGTGAGTTCAAGATGGGCTCGGGAGCGTAGCGCAGGGCACGCTCCATATTGTCCAGCGTGAAGGTTCCGTATTGCATGACCGGGCCGCTGGCTTTGGTGAAGGCACCAATCAGCACGATAAAGGCCGGAATCAGCGAGAAGGTCACAAACAGCACCGCACCAACGGTCAGCAAGATGCCGGCCAGCCCTTGAGCACGAACCGGACGTGGGGCGCGGCCTTGCTGCATCTGGAAGGTCTTGCGCTCCAGTACCCGTTTCTGAATGAATAGCACCGCACCGACCAGAATCACGGACACCACGGCCAGCACACCTTGCATGGTGGGGTTACCGCTCATCTCGGACAGGAAGGTGGTGTAGGTCAGCGAGGACAGCACATCGACCTGACCGCCCAGAATCATGGGGATGGAGAAGTTGTCCACGGCCAGCGTGAACACAATCATGGCATTGACCAGCAGGGCAGGCATCAGCACCGGGAAGGTGACGCTGAGCGCGCGCTTGAAATTGCTGGCACCCAGGTTCACGGCGGCTTCTTCCAGCGTGCCGTCAATGGCCTTGAGCGCAGCCAGCATGCCGATATACACATAGGTGTAATCGTTCAGGATCAGCACATAGGACATGCCAAACCAGCCGTAGAAACTGGGCAGGTCAATACCAATGCTTTCCAGGGCCAGACGCACCACACCGTTATTGCCCAGCAGCATCAGCCAGGCCTGCGAGACGATGATGTCCGGCAGCACAATGGTGGTCAGGGGCAGGATGGCCACAATAGCCTTGCCGGGGAAGTCGTAGCGAGCCACCACATAGGCCAGCGGCGCACCCAGCAGCAGCGTCCCTATCGTGGAGATAAGCCCCAGCTTGATGGTGTTGAAGAAGGCCTCAACATAGCGTGGGTCGCTAAAGAAGGTTTCAAAGCCGTGCAGGCTGGGCATGCCCGTTGCCGGGTCGATCACGCTTTGATAGAACAGGGAGGCGAGTGGCCAGACAACCCAGAACACCAGCACCACCAGACAGACCAGGGCGGGCAGGAACCAGGGAGAACGAAGGGCCAGGGGTCTTGCAGCAATAGCCATGGGTCTTACGCCTCGACCAGACGACATTCAGGGCTAAAGCTCAGGTTCACCGAAGCACCTGCAGACAGATGCGGGTCCTGGGCAGCGGCAACGTCGGCAATAATTTGCTTACCATCGCTCAGTTTCAGGCTGTAGGCCGTTTTGGTTCCCAGATATTGGCGAGCCACAATCTGGGCCGGAATGCTGCTAGCCTGGGCTTCGGTATGCAAAGTGATGTTTTCAGGGCGCACTGCCAGCAGTACCTGGCCGGCAGGCGGCGGGTTGTTCACCATGATGTGTCCACCGGCAATGCTGACGGTGGTGTGATCAGCTTCCACATGCACGCCCAGGGTGTCGATCAGGTTGGCCGCACCAATAAAGTCGGCAGCATAGGCAGTGCGTGGTGTGGAGTACATGGCTTCGGGGGTATCGAGCTGGTCGATACGGCCCTGACGCAGCAAGGCAATACGGTCCGACATGGACAGGGCTTCTTCCTGATCATGCGTCACGAAAATAGCCGTGATATTGGATTCCTGCTGCAATTCGCGGATGACCTGGCGCATTTGAATACGCAGCTTGGCATCCAGGTTGGACAAAGGTTCATCCATCAGCAGAACACGGGGTTCGATCACCAGGGCGCGGGCCAGGGCTACACGCTGGCGTTGGCCTCCGGACAGCTCAGCCGGGTAACGCTCGCCCATGCCCCCCAGTTCCACACGCTCCAGAATGTAGGCGACTTTTTTCTTGATCTCGCTGCTGCTGACTTTGCGTACCCGCAAGCCGTAAGCCACATTGTCAAACACGGTTTTATCGGGGAACAATGCATAGTCCTGGAACACCATGCCGGTCTCGCGCTTGTGCGCGGGCAGGTAGGTAATGTCTTCCTTGTCCAGAAACAGACGGCCTTCATCGGGGATGATGAAACCGGCAATCATGCGCAGCAAGGTTGTTTTGCCGCAGCCGCTGGGCCCTAATAAAGTGAAGAACTCGCCATGCCGGATTTGCAGGCTCAGTTCATTGATGATGGTATTGCTGCCGTAGCGTTTCACTACGTGATCGATGTAGATGTCTGCCATGGGGATAGATCAGCCTGGGACTGAGTAGTGCAGGTAAACCGCGCATCAAGGGGGGCGGTTGCCTAGGCTTTGAAAAGAAGTGGTTCAGCGGCCAGTAGCGACGCAAACATCACCGGGGCGTGAACACGAACATTAATTACAAGTTAGTGACAAGTTTTATAGGAAGTTGCTATCTTAGCAGCAGGCCAATGCTTGTAGTTTTAATTATCAGGTGTCTAAGTCCGTAGCAAAGGCTGATCTACTCAGTGTTACCCAGTGGGCAAGCAAAAAAAATCCCGTCGAACAGGCATCATATTGCGATAATCAGGTGGTAGTAATGTGTCTTGCTTTTTCGTCTAAAGCGGTCTAGTGCGGGTCGGGGTTTCTTGTGTCAAATAAAGGCCCTTATAGTGAGTTCAAAAAGAATGACAGTTTCCTGCAAGGGGCAGGAGTGGGAGAGGGACACTAAAGGGTAGGTTTCTATCCTGTTCAGGCCGGTCTGCACCAGGCCTGTTTTTTGCACATCCGAATTTATAGATGGTGTTCCGGTGTTGAGGGCAAACACACACCGGGCCGGAGAGGTTGTTGGGTCGTGTCCACGTGGTGACAGACTCACCCATCCGGGTACTGCACGTCGTCAGAGATCGTAGAAGTTAGTTAATTAACTGGAGATTGAAGATGCGACTGGGTGTACTAAGCCCCCGGGGGACCGGGGAAAAGAGGGTAGCGGCCACGCCCGATACCATCAAGGCTTACCGCAAGGCGGGCCATGATGTGATTATCGAGGCGGGTGCCGGACAGGGGATTGCCAGCTCGGATGCCGATTACGAGGCAGCAGGGGCAACGATAGGAGATCCCTATCAAGCCACCGTGCTGCTGGTAGTGGGCCCGGCTGATGTGGATTCGGCGCGTTTGCGTGCCGAGCATGTGGTCGTCGGTATGCTGGACCCTTACGAAAGTCAGGGTCTGGACAGGCTGGCTTCTTCGGGCTGCCAGGCGTTCGCCCTGGAGCTGATCCCGCGTACCACGCGGGCGCAAAGCATGGACGTTCTGTCCTCGCAGGCCAATATCGCGGGTTATGCCGCTGTGCTGAAAGCAGCCACCTTATATCCCCGATTCTTTCCCATGATGATGACCGCGGCGGGTACCGTCAAAGCGGCCCGTGTCGTGGTGCTGGGCGCGGGTGTGGCCGGTTTGCAGGCGATTGCCACGGCACGTCGTCTGGGGGCGGTGGTAGAAGCCTCTGATGTGCGTCCTGCCGCGCGTGAGCAGATCGAGTCCCTGGGCGGCAAGTTTATTGATGTGCCCTACGAGACCGATGAAGAGCGCGAAGCGGCACAAGGGGTAGGCGGTTATGCCCGTCCCATGCCCGCTTCCTGGTTGCAACGGCAGGCGGCGGTGGTGGCGGCGCGTTGCGCCCAGGCCGACGTCATCATTACTACGGCCTTGATTCCGGGGCGGCCCGCCCCGCGTCTGATTGCCGAGGAAGTGGTGCAGTCCATGCGGGCAGGTTCGGTCATTGTTGACCTGGCTGCGGCCCGTGGCGGCAACTGCGCCCTGACCGAAGCCGACCAGATTGTGGAGAAATATGGCGTGACCCTGGTGGGCGAGACCAACTTCCCGGCCCGTGTGGCTGCGGATGCGTCTGCCTTGTATGCACGCAATATTCAACAGTTCCTGGGCTTGATGCTCAAGGATCAGTCTGACGAGCTGCATATCCCTGCGGACGACGACATTGTGAATGCCAGCCGTGTTGTACAGGGTGGCAAACGACTCTTTCCACAGCAGGGAGCCTGACGCCATGGATATTATTTCTCCCCTGGTCATTAACCTGATCATCTTTGTGCTGGCCATTTACGTGGGTTACCACGTGGTCTGGACAGTAACGCCCGCTTTGCACACGCCCTTGATGGCGGTGACCAACGCGATTTCGGCCATCATTATTGTGGGTGGGATGCTGGCAGCGGCCCTGACCGAAAGCCCTTGGGCGCAGGCGATGGGCATTATTGCCACCGCGCTGGCCTCGGTAAACGTGTTTGGTGGTTTCCTGGTAACCCGCCGCATGTTGGAAATGTTCAAAAAGAAGGGCGCTAAAAATACGCCCAAGGAAGGGCAGTCATGATTTCCATGAATACCGTTACCTTGTGCTATTTGCTGGCCTCGGTGTGTTTCATTCAGGCCCTGAAAGGCTTGTCGCATCCAGCCAGTTCGCGTCGCGGCAATCTGTTCGGCATGGTGGGGATGGCCTTGGCCATTGCGACCACAGCCGTGCTGATTTATAGCCTCGCTCCTGAAGGCAAAGAGCTCTCTGGCCTGCTGCGGGTTCTGATTGGTCTGGTGATTGGTGGCGTGCTGGGTACCGTCATGGCACGCCGTGTCGAGATGACCAAGATGCCGGAACTGGTGGCCTTCATGCACAGCATGATTGGTCTGGCGGCGGTGGCCATTGCGATTGCCGTGGTGCTGGAACCCGTGGCCTTCGGCATTGGCTCGGCCGAGGTGGCTCTGCCCATGGGTAACCGTGTGGAGCTGGCTTTGGGTGCGCTGGTCGGTGCCATTACCTTCTCTGGTTCGGTGATCGCGTTTGGCAAGCTGTCGGGCAAGTACAAGTTCCGACTGTTCCAGGGTGCCCCCGTCACCTTCAAAGGTCAGCACATGCTGAACCTGCTGCTGGGTCTGCTGGCCCTGGCTTGCGGCGTGGTTTTTGTGATGACGCAAGCATGGTGGGCCTTTGGCGTGCTGTTGGCCTTGTCCTTCCTGTTGGGCGTGATGCTGATCATCCCGATTGGCGGCGCAGACATGCCCGTGGTGGTGTCCATGCTGAACAGCTATTCGGGCTGGGCGGCAGCAGGGATTGGTTTTTCCCTGAACAACTCCATGCTGATCATTGCCGGTTCGCTGGTGGGTTCCTCCGGTGCGATTCTGTCTTACATCATGTGCAAGGCCATGAATCGCGCTTTCTTCAACGTGATTCTGGGCGGTTTTGGTGCCAATCCGGAAGCGGCTGCGGGTGGTGCAGATCAGGGCAATCGTTCGGTGAAATCCGGCAGTGCTGAAGATGCCGCGTTCATGATGAGCAATGCCGAGTCCGTGGTGATTGTGCCTGGTTATGGTTTGGCCGTGGCCCGTGCTCAACACGCCTTGAAAGAGCTGTCGGACAAGCTGACCAGCCAGGGTGTGAATGTGCGCTACGCCATTCACCCGGTCGCTGGTCGTATGCCTGGCCATATGAACGTCTTGCTGGCCGAGGCCGAAATGCCTTACGAGCAGGTCTTTGAAATGGACGACATCAATAGCGAGTTTGCTCAGACCGATGTGGTGCTGGTGCTGGGGGCCAACGACGTGGTCAACCCGGCTGCCAAGAACGATCCGGCTTCGCCGATTGCGGGCATGCCGATTCTGGAGGCCTACAAAGCCCGAACCGTGATCGTGAACAAGCGCTCCATGGCTGCTGGTTATGCTGGTCTGGATAACGAGCTGTTCTATATGGACAAGACCATGATGGTGTTTGGCGATGCCAAAAAGACCATCGAAGATATGGTCAAAGCGCTGTAAGACGATTCGGTCTTTGCGCTGGCAGTAAAAAGCGCTCTGGTTCCTTGCGGGCCAGAGCGCTTTCTTGTTGGGTAGAACGAATTTAGAACTTGGGGCCGGAGCGCAATTGCTCGCACATCTGCTTGCGCTGCTCGGCAGTGGCTTTTTGCAGATCCTGACGGCCACGGTCCAGGCCTTGCTCAAAGGCTTTATCAAAGTCCTCGTCGTTCAGGCCCATGCTTTGAATGGAAGACTTCTGCTGTTTTTTCATCTCATCAAGCTGGGTCTGGCTGTAGTCACCGCAAACTTCGGCGGCAGCGTGCATGGCTCCGCCCATTTGCGCCAGCTGAATGGCAGGGCCGCTATCCTGGGCGTAGCTATTGGCGCTGGCCAGAAGGAGGGCCGCTAAAGGCAAAAGAAGTTTTGTGCGCTCAAACATGGTCAATCCTGTCGATTAAGAAGAGGTCCGCGCAGACGCTGTGGTCTAACAAGAGCAGGCAGGCTCTGTCTGGGCGGAAGTCGCTACTTTACACCGCTTGTCCCTTTACGGTTGAGGCCGTAGGGGCGGGAAAGTGCAACAGACATTGTGCCCGGTCTGCAGTCGTGGAGTTTTGATCTGTTTGCAGGCAAGCGGCGGTATGCAGGGTAAAAGCAGCAGGCAAAGAAAAAGCCCTGATGACGATGTCATCAGGGCTGATCTTTTCAGAGTCTCATCCATTGGGTTTGACCCCACGAGTTCTAACTCTGGTCGCTGATTTCCGTGAAGAAACCAACTTGAATATGGCGCGGCTGGCAAGATTCGAACTCACGACCCCTTGGTTCGTAGCCAAGTACTCTATCCAACTGAGCTACAGCCGCTAAAGAAGTGAAACTATAGCAGACTATTTATCTGAATGACAAGCCTAAAAAGCATTTTTCTAGAAATAAATGCAAAATAGTTTGGGAAAGCACTAAAAATCAGGCTTGGAGAGGGGCCGGAGCCCCTTGTGGCACAGATTTAACCCGGCACTTTGTAATGTCTTTATCCTGCTGGCTGCAAGGGCAAATGGATGCGTACACAAAAACGCTGTTCCTGGTGTCCAAACTCCAGCCGTCCACCATGGGCGCGCAGGGCTTCATCGCAAATACTCAAGCCCAAACCATAGCCCCCGGTGGAGCGATTGCGGGAGGTCTCCAGGCGGTAGTAAGGGCGCAGGACCTTGGCTTGCTCGTCCAGAGGAATGCCGGGGCCCTCGTCGGCCACGGTAATGATGTATTCCGTCGCTGCTTTATGTGCGGAGATGTATACGTGCTGCCCGTAGCGCAAGCCATTGGAGATCAGGTTTTCAAGGCAACGGCGAAAGCGCTGAATCTGTATGTTCAGAATGGCCGGTTCCAATTCTGCCAGCGCGATGCTTTCTCCCAGGTCCTGACGATTCACGCTGACTGCCGTCAGCAGGGCGGCAACATCGACTTCGGCAAAGGCTTCGTCAGAGGTCTGAAAGCTCATCAGTTCCAGCGTGGAGTTGACCAGTTCATTGAGCTGTTCCACATCCCGCTTCAGGCTCAGGCGCAAGGTCTCGTCCTGCACTTTCTGTACGCGCAGCTTCAGGCGTGTGATGGGTGTGCGCAAATCATGGGATACGGCCGAGAAGAAATAGGCACGCTCTTCAATATGCTTTTGTACACGCTCCACCATATTGTTAAAGGCCACGCCCAGCCGCTTGAACTCTTTGGAGCCACCCAGCTGTATCTTTTCCTGATTACGGTTTACATCCATTTCCAGCACGCTTTTTTCCAGCTTTTTCAGTGGCCGAAAAATGAAGTTCAGGCACAGGGTCAGGGCGATGACCACCAGAATCAGGCGGAAGAAATAGATGCGCAGGAAATAGTCGTAGGTGAATTTCAGATTGCCGATGGAACTCCAGCCCTGGTTTTCCACCACATGCAGTCGCCAGTGCTGGCCATTGGACAGCTTGAATACGGCGGAGAAAGACACATCCACCAGATTCAGTTCGCGCGAAAAGGCGTCCAGCAAAGGAATGCCCGCCTCCTTGTCTGTAGGTCTGGCCTTGTTCACCGACAGCAGATGAAACTTCTTGCAGGCTCCGGTGCGCTCTTGAATGACTTTTTCAAAGAACAGCCCAAAGTCCTCCCCCATATTGGACTGGTAATCCAGTGGCAGATCTGCGCTGACGGGTGTGGCGGATACGCCTGACAGAAGGCTGGAGTCAATGTCCGCGCCATGGGCTAGCTGGGACTCGGCATATAGATACCAGTCTGAAAAACGCACGGCAGCAATACGGGCCGGGGTTTCTATCAAGACCTGCCGGCGCATTTGCGACCACATGGTGCCGGTCAGAATCTGGGCCACCAGCAGCCCCACGACTACGACCAGAGTGATCTTGCTGCGTAATCGTTCAGGATAGAAAAAACAGAAGGTGCGGCGCAGTTTCTCCGGCCACGTGCTTGAGGGTGAAACAGCCATGCTTTATTCAGCGTGCAGGGATTGCGGGTCTATGTACAGGATGTAGCCCTCGTTGCGGACGGTGCGCACGATCTCCGGCTTGGAACGATCCTTTTCTATGTAATGGCGGATACGGCTGATGCACACATCAATAGCCCTGTCTTCGTAGTTCAGATTGCGGCCAAAGGCGCGGCGCAGCAGCAGGGCGCGTGACAGTACTTTATTGGGGGCTTCCAGCAAGGACAGCAGCACATGGAAGTCTGAATTGGGCAGGGAGATGGTGACGCCTTGGGGCGAATATAACTGGCGTGCATTCAGGTCCAGCTGCCAGCCCAGAAAGTGATAGCGCGAGGGCGGAGCATCCGCGATGGCGGTTTCTGCCTGGGCCTGTGGAGCTGCATGGCGCCGAATCACCGCCTTGCAGCGTGCCAATAGTTCTCGGGATTCAAAGGGTTTGACCACGTAATCATCCGCGCCCAGCTCCAGACCCGCCACCTTGTCGGCCAGTTCATTACGGGCTGTCACCATGATGATGGCTGGAGGATCGTCGATGCCGCGCAATTGTTTGCACAGTTCCAGGCCATCCTCGCCGGGCAGCATCAGGTCCAGCAAGACCAGAGAAATCGGGTGGCGCTTGAGCAGTTCAAACGCTTGAGCACCGCTTTCGGCGATGTACGTGGTGAATCCGCCAAAGCTCAATTCCTGGGCGGTCAGCTCGGCAAGTTCTACATCATCTTCAATGATTAATACACGGCGTTGGGGGCTGGAAAAACCTGTCATTACATACCATTACATTGCGATTGGGCGGGAACATAAGGCGAAACATCGCCTGAAACCATACACGCTAATCTTACGGCGAACAAGAATTGTTCTCATTATTAAACAGGAGTCATGTTTTGCCGTTCCCTTCATCCCGTCCACCACTCAAGCCTCTTGCGGCCTTGATTCTACTTGCCCTGAGTGGGCAGGCAGCCTGGGCACAAGATGCGCCCGCCATGCTCAAGCCCATTACGGTCAAGGGGCACGAGCAGGCAGAGCCCGAAGACAGCTACCAAAAGATTTACAGCAAAAGCTCGACCGGGCTGCGCATGGAAGAAAAAGATACGCCGCAGGCCATCACCAACATTACGCGCCAGCAAATGGAGGATCAAAACATTCAGTCGCTGGACGATGCCTTGACCTCGGTGTCGGGTATCAGTGTCAATGAGGTGGATATTGGTTCGCGTACAACCTACCGGGCGCGTGGCTTCAACATCAATAACTACAAGATTGATGGCCTGGAGTTCAATGGCGAGTCCGGTTTTTCCGGCATAGGCGGAGCGGTGAATATGGACCTGTACGAAGACGTCAGCGTCTTGCGCGGGGCCAACGGCTTGCTGGGCGGTACGGGTGATCCGTCGGCCAGTATTTCCCTGTCCCGTAAAAAGGCGTACCGGGAATTTGGCTTGCAAGGCAATGTCGAGCTGGGTAGCTGGCGCAAACGACGCCTGATGGGGGATATCAATACTCCCCTGAGCAAAGATGGGGATTTGCGGGCGCGTCTGGTGCTTAGCGGGGATGACAGCCATACCTTCCGCGACAATGAGAACCCCAGGAGCTTTGGCCTGCTGGCTACCGTGACTTACGACTTCTCGCCCGACACCAGCGTGACGGCGGGTTACGAGTACACCTATAAAAAGCACAAGGGCACATCCTGGGGCACGAACGTGCCTATCTGGTTCTCGGACGGCACTCGTACGGATTTTGATCGCAGCTATCACCCGGTTGCGGACTGGAGCTATACCCAGCGCAAGAATCACACCTGGTTTGCAAACCTGGAGCAGAACCTGGGCGGTGGCTGGCATGCCGACGCCAACTACAGCTATAGCGACCTGGAAAGCATCAACAGCTTTGGGGTGTTGAAAGCCAATAGCGCCGGTTCCAAATGGGGCCTGTTTGATAGAGAAACGGGCCTGGCGTATTTGAACAGCCTGCATTCGGAGAGCGAGGGCACGCAGCATGCCTTTTCCTTGAATGTCACCGGGCCATTCCAACTATTGGGTCGCGAGCATGAGTTGATTCTGGGTTTTAACGGCCAGCGCTCAGAGGAGACTTCCTATCAGTTCAGTGGGGCCTTGGGGAACTGCCATATTGATGGTCATGTGCCTGCTCGTGGATGTCAGTACCGTCTGGATCTGCCGGCCAACTGGCAGACCTGGAATGGTAATGAGTACGGTGCGCCGCAAACCTTCCGTACCGATGCGCGTGGTGTGACACGGACGACCAATTACGGCCCGTACATCGCCACCCGTCTGGAGCTGGCTGACAATCTGAAAGTCATTCTGGGTTCGCGCTACAGCTACTACAAAACCTATGCCTACGATTACGACAAGGACAATGTCAAAAGCGCACGTCGCTCCGAGCTGGACAAGAAGGTATGGACACCCTATCTAGGCCTGACCTTTGATGTCACGCCGAATCACACGCTCTACACCAGCTATACCGACGTGTTCAAACCGCAAAGCCAGCGCGATGTGGCAGGCAATATCATCAAGCCAATTACGGGGGCCAGCTACGAGGCGGGCATCAAGAGCTCCTGGCTGGATGATCGCTTGTCCAGCACCGTAGCGGTGTTCCATGCCAAGCAGACCAACGTCGCCAAGGCGGATGATGATCGTACCGTACTGGATACCGGCGATCAGGCGTATGTGGCCAATGCTACGGGTATCAAATCTACTGGCCTGGACTTGCAACTGGCGGGGGCACTGACCAATCGCTGGAATGTGTATGCTGGCTACACCTATATGAATGTGGTGGATTCCAGTCCCAATAGCAGTCCACGTCAGGACCCGCGTCACAGCTTCCGTGTTAGCACCACGTATCGTCCGAACGTGCTGGCCGACAAGCTGACGTTGGGGACCAGTATCAGCTACGACAGCTCCACGACGTCCACGCCTATGCCCGGTCGTCCCTTGGCGGGCGGCGGCTTTGATAACAGCCCGATTCGTCAGTCCGGCTACATGCTGGCCCACGTGATGGCGCGTTATGACGTGAACAATAATCTGAGCGTGACGGCACGCGTCAATAATCTGTTCGATAAGGAATACTATCGAGAGTTCGGTTTCTATAACGGCCTGATTTATGGCGAGCCACGTAACTTTATGGTGAATGTGCAAGCCCGCTTCTAAGCGCGTCTGCTTTGGGTTGTAAAAAAAGCGGCGCTATCAGGTAGCGCCGCTTTTGCACGTCTGTTATTTGTTTGTAGGGATAGTCCATCTGGCAGGACGTGACCCCAGGTCTCCGATTCGTCTCCAGGTACCTGAGTGATTTGAGCTATAGCCGAGATCAGGAGTGAGCAGTGGCATTCAGAGTCTTGCCAATGCAAGAGTGGCTTGCTGACTGGGGAGAGGAACTATTATTCTTCGTGGCGGCTGCGTCAACATCAAGCGTGATGATGACGCAGCCCCAAGTCAATTAGTTGCAGTTTCAAAGCCCCAGGAGTTACAGGTATGGTCCCATTCGGCTTAAGTCCGGCACAGTTTCAGCTGCGTTACAGGCGGTGTCTGGAACGAGCTTCAAAGCCTCTCATTACCGAGTTACGTACCTTGTTCGCCTTGCCTGTGCCAGATAGCGTTGCGGATGCCCAGGTGCAAATTTTTTTTGGTGAAGATGGCCTGGAAACCCCGTCGGCATGGATTTACTACAGCGGTGAAAATAATAAAGTAGATAGCAGCGACCCTTCCATCTTTCCCGGTAGAGCCCTGGAACTGTCTCTGGCTTTGGACAAGATGGACACCTTCCACGACGACTATTTCCTGGATGAAGACTTTGATGGACTGAGCATCGCGGCTAACACCACCAAAGCGTGGTTTGCAGAATGCTGGTGGAAAGCGGGTGGATGGAGCTATGCCGTCCCCGTGGCGGTGTGGGTGCATGATGGCTTTGGGGACGGTGAGGGTATTGAGTTGTCAGAAAGGCGATAAGGCCGTGCAGGAGTTATTCCTGTCTACATAAAAAGCCACTACTGCTCATTCTATTTCTTCGTTCCAGCCTGCTCGTATTGCTATTGTGGGTGGGGTTGGGGTGGTGGCTGGCAGCGTAGTGGGTCTTTTTCCTGCCTGTTGTCCGAGAGCAGAAAGCAAAAAAGCCATTTCCGAAGAAATGGCTTTTTTACTGAATATGGCGCGGCTGGCAGGATTCGAACCCACGACCCCTTGGTTCGTAGCCAAGTACTCTATCCAACTGAGCTACAGCCGCTAAAGAAGTAGAAATATAGCACGGCTATTTTTACTTGTCACCAAAATATCAACAAATTTTACTGAAATCGCCTTTTTTTATGGTTTTCGGGGTCGGCGGGCAGGCCCTAAAGCCAGAGATGGCAAGGCGTGCAGCGGGACAACAGTGAATCTCTTTATTTTTGGTCTTGGGGGCTCGTCTTGGTGGTCCTTTAGGCGCGCCAGACAGAAACTTCGAACAGTCTGCCCCGGATGACTTGCCCCACAGGGCACAAAGTCGCATTATTACGCCATTGTTTTGGAGCCCAATGTAATGGATCTGTCGAAAATTACCTGCACTGAAGATTTCCGCTTGGCGGCCAAACGCCGCGTGCCCAAGATGTTTTATGACTACGCCGACTCCGGCTCCTGGACGCAGGGCACGTATCATGCGAACGAGCAGGATTTTCACAAGCTGAAATTCAAACAGCGCGTGGCCGTGGACATTGACCATCGCAGTCTGAAGACCAAGCTTCTGGGTCAGGATGTGGCCATGCCCGTGGCTATTGCCCCTACCGGTCTGACCGGCATGCAGCACGCCGATGGTGAAATGCTGGCGGCTTTGGCCGCACGGGATTTTGGTATTCCTTTCACCCTGTCCACCATGAGCGTGTGCTCGCTGGAAGACGTTGCCCAGGCGACCCGTGCCCCGTTCTGGTTCCAGCTGTATGTGATGCGTGATCGCAGCTTTATTGAAAACCTGATTGCGCGTGCCAAGGCGGCTAATTGTTCGGCGCTGGTCCTGACCCTGGACTTGCAGGTTTTGGGGCAGCGTCACAAAGATATTAAAAATGGCCTGACCACACCTCCGCGCCTGACCATTCCTAATCTGCTGAATCTGGCGACCAAGCCGTACTGGTGCCGAAATATGTTGCGCACGCACCGTCGTAGCTTTGGCAATATCGTCGGCCACGCCAAGGGGGTGTCGGATCTGCGCTCCTTGTCTACCTGGACGGCCGAGCAGTTCGACCCGAGCCTGAACTGGAAAGATATCGAGTGGATCAAGAATGCCTGGGGCGGCAAGCTGATTGTTAAAGGCATTATGGATGCCGACGATGCTCGTTACGCCGTGGATAGCGGTGCCGATGCCTTGATCGTGTCCAATCACGGTGGCCGTCAGCTGGATGGCGCGCCATCCTCAATTTCCTGCCTGCCTGCGATCAGCAAGGCGGTAGGTGACAAGATCGAAGTGCTGGTCGATGGTGGTATTCGCAGCGGTCAGGATGTGTTGCGTGCCCGCGCCTTGGGCGCTCAAGGTGCCATGATTGGCCGTGCTTTCCTGTATGCCTTGGGTGCGGCGGGGCAGGCCGGTGTGGCCCGTTTGCTGAAATTGATGGCGAATGAGCTGGACGTGTCCATGGCGTTTTGCGGTCGTACCGATATCAATCAGGTAGACCGCTCCATCTTGCTCAATCCCGATATTTTCGATCGTCCCGGTTACTGAAGACCGATATGCAAGGGCCCTGGCTGGACGGGTAAATGACCTCGTCCGTGGGGCCCGTTCAGATCCAGTACAGGGCCAGCCGGCACAATACCCGTCGGGTTCAGATGGCGGTGACTGCTGTAGTAATGGGTCTTGATGTGATCCAGGCTGACCGTGCTGGCCACGCCAGGCATTTGGTACAGCTCCAGCATGTAGTTCCACAGATTCGGATAATCAATCAGACGGCGCAGATTGCATTTGAAATGGCCAACATAGACCGGATCAAAGCGAATCAGGGTAGTGAACAAGCGCCAGTCGGCCTCGGTCAGTTGCGTGCCAGTCAGGTAGCGCTGCTGGCTCAGGCGAGCCTCCAGCCCGTCCAGGCTGTTAAACAGGGCATGAACTGCTGTGTCGTAGGCGGCTTGTGAGCGGGCAAAACCTGCTTTGTAGACCCCGTTATTGACGGTGTCATACACATGGGCATTGATCTGGTCGATTTCGCCCAGCAGCTCGGCAGGTGCCATATCCAGGCTGCGCGCGCCCAAAGTATCAAAGGCGCTATTGAAAATACGCATGATCTCGGCCGACTCGTTATTGATGATTGTGCCGCGCTGCTTGTCCCACAGTACGGGCACGGTAATGCGCCCCGTAAATTGCGGGTCCGCCTTGGCATAGAGCTGATGCAGGAACTGCGCATCCATGACCGGGTCCGGCACCACGCCCTCCGCCGGTTCAAAGGTCCAGCCCTGATCGCCCATGATGGGGTTTACCACCGACACTGAAATCAGCTTTTGCAGCCCCTTTAATTCGCGCATGATCAAGGTGCGATGCGCCCAGGGGCAGGCCAGCGAGACATACAGATGATAGCGATTGGCCTGGGCAGGCTGCGCTGCCTGGCCGTCCGGGCCGGGGCCGCCGTCGGCGGTAATCCAGTCCCGGAAGGCAGACTGGGCACGTTGAAATGTATCGGACTGGGTGCTGCTGACAGGCTCTTTGCTATGCCATTGTCCATCTATCATCATGCCCATCTGTGTACTCCGTTTTAGCCTTTCAGCTTGATTGCAATTTCAGCAATATGACGGCCCTGGTAGCGGGCGCCGTCCAGCTCGTTCTGGCTGGGCTGACGTGAACCGTCGCCACCGGCAATGGTGGATGCGCCGTAGGGGCTGCCGCCAGTGACTTCGTTCAGCAGTGTCTGGCCTGCAAAGCTGTAAGGCAGGCCCACCACAATCATGCCAAAGTGCATCAGGTTATGAATAATGGACAGTAGCGTCAGCTCCTGCCCACCGTGTTGGGTGGCGGTAGAGGTAAAGGCACCGCCTACCTTGCCATTGAGTGCGCCGCGCGCCCACAGGCCACCGGCCTGATCCAGAAAACTGGCCATTTGCGAGCTGATGCGCCCGAAACGGGTGCCGGTGCCGACAATGATGGCGTCGTAGTTTTCCAGGTCGCCAATAGTGGCTACCGGGGCGGCTTGATCCAGCTTGAAATTCGCTTTCTGGGCCACGGCTTCCGGGACCAGTTCGGGGACACGCTTGATGTCCACCGTTGCGCCAGCGCTTTGAGCACCTTCGGCAACCGCTTGGGCCATTTTTTCTACGTGGCCATAGGCGGAGTAATAGAGAACCAGGACTTTTGCCATTTGAACTTCTCCAGAAAAGCGATCAACAAGGAATCGGACGGGGCAGCGGCCACAGGGCTAAGCCGGGGCGCAGCTGCTATGACGATGATAGTCGTGCCAAGCCCGCTATGCCAAACCCTTGGACGGATTGTTTTGTGTCAGAGTCTGTCTTGCAAAGCGGGCGGGGGTTTTGGGCGGAATCAGCCCGGCAGGAGCGCGTAGGTGGTGGTGGCGTGGGCGGCCAGTCGACCTTGCTCGTCCAGCAGCTTGATGTCGCCAAAGACCATGCTTTTGCCACGTTTCAGCACTTGGGCGTGTACCAGCACATCCCCCTGGCTAACCGGGCGTACAAAGCTGGTGTTCAGTGAAACTGTAGTCATGGGGCGAAACTCCCCCAGGCTTTGACTGACGGCCAGCACCATGGCGGTATCGGCTGCCGCCATATACACCTGACCGCAGACCACACCGGCCACCTGCGTCAATTGATCCGAAAAAGGCAGGCGTAGAACCACGCCGTCTTCATTCATGCTTTCTACACGCAATTTCAGGGCTTGCACCCAAGGGGCAAATAGCGTGTCCAGCAAGTGTTGGCTTTGCTCAAGAGTCATCAGGGATCAGCCGCAGTAAACAGAGGTAATTTTGTTTTGTTCGTCCACGCGGATGTTCAAACGGGTGGGGTCGTAGTCCGTGGTGTACATGCGGTCCGGAGCCAGGACGCGGGCTTTTGCCGCACCGGCCTGTTTGACCAGACGTTCAACTTGGCTTTGGCTGGCGGTTTGACCGGCTGGATTCAAGGCGTCCGCATTGCACAGACCACCAGAAGAGTCGCTGAACGAAGAAGTCGAGCTTGTTTGCGCGCTATTGCCCGTGGCCGTGCAAGCAGCCAGCAAAACGGCGGGAAGGACGCTAAGTAGTACGGAGAGTCGCATGGGAAATCCTTAAAAGCAGCTGGGAAGCATTCAGCTTGAAGGATTAATAATACCTGTTCTAGGCGGGGCGTTTAAGGCCTTTGACACTGCGTTTTGTGGTGGTTTTGCCCGGCTTGACGGACACCTCGGGATGCTGGGCAATCGAGTAGCGCAAGGGGGCCTTGGCCCAGGCGCCCGCGTACTCTACGCCGATGCGTGGGCTGATCAGAATTTGCTCCGGCGGCAGGGCGGGGGCGTCCAGCCAATGCATGGCAGGGGCGCAGGCATCTGCACCGTTATAAGCTTTGTCTATACCCAGCCCTTTGCACAATCGTCCGGGGCCTGACAGGGACGGGCCATCCTCGGGCGACGTCCATTGCGCCGCCCGCAGCAAGACCGCCGTACCATCGCCTTCAACACCGCTGACGATATTCATGCAGTGGTGCAGGCCGTAGATCAAATACACATAGGCGTAGCCTGCCGGGCCGAACATCAGTCGCGTGCGCTCGGTGATACCGCGTCGGCTGTGGGCGGCCTGATCCTGGGGACCCAGATAGGCTTCGGTTTCTACAATGGTGGCGCAGCGCTGCCCGCGCTCGTCATTCAAAACCAGGGTTTTGCCCAGCAATTCCAGGGCAACGTAACGCGGATCACGGGCAAAGAACGCACGTGGAAGGTACAGCGCGGATTCAGTCATTTCCGGGAATCTGCTCCAGCTTGTTCAACCAGGCCTGCTTTTGCTCCTTGGGTAAAAAGGAGGAGCGCAAGCTATTGGCTGCCAGAGTGCGTAAATCAGCCTCCCGCAGATTCAGGGCCTGGGCGGTTTGCAGGTAGTTGTCCAGCAGATAGCCGCCAAAATAGGCTGGGTCGTCCGAGTTCACGCAGACATTCAGGCCGCGATCCAGCAAATGCTTCAGATTGTGCTGGTGCAGGCTATCAAAAACCTTGAGCTTGATGTTGGACAGCGGACAGACTGTCAAGGAAATGGCGTGGTCGGCCAAATACTGCATCAGGGCCGGGTCGTCCTGGCTGCGCACGCCATGGTCGATGCGTTCTACTTTCAGAAGCTGAAGGGCATCGCGTACATAGCTGGCCGGGCCTTCCTCACCCGCGTGGGCGACCAGTCGGAAACCCAGCTCTCGGCAACGGGCATAAACCTTCTCGAATTTGGCGGGCGGGTTGCCCTTTTCCGAGGAGTCCAGGCCAATGGCAATCCACAGGTCGGAATACTGATTGCGCAAGGGCAAGGCGGCGTCCAAGGTGTCAAACGCCTCGGCTTCGCTCAGGTGGCGCAGGAAGCTCAAGATCAGATAGCTGCTGACCCCTAACTCGGATCTGGCCTGGCGGGCGGCGCGGGCAATCCCCGCAAACACGGTTTCCATGGCGATCCCGCGTGCCGTGTGCGTCTGCGGGTCAAACATGATTTCCGTGTGGACAATGCCATCGGCCTGGGCGCGCAGAAAGTAGGCCCAGGTCATGTCAAAGAAATCCTGCTCGGTGATCAGAACCCCCGCCCCGGCGTAGTACAGGTCCAGAAAGGACTGCAAGTCGGTGAACTGATAGGCGGCGTGCAGGCTGGCCTGATCGGGATAGGGCAGCGTAATGTGATTGCGCTGGGCCAGCTTGAAGATCAAGTCCGGTTCCAGCGTGCCTTCGATATGAAGGTGCAGTTCAGCCTTGGGCAGTTGGCGGGTAAATTCGCGTAGGGAAAAGGCGGAATCAGACACGGGGCGCTCCTGGTAGGCAGAATATGCGCCCCATTATACGAAGGCAAAGGCCTGGGGTCAGGCGTCCTTGCCACGCAGGGCGGCAATGGCCAGAAAGAGCCAGGCCAGAATCATGGCTACTCCGCCAATAGGGGTAATCGCGCCCAGCCATTTCACGCCGCTAAGCACCAGAATGTAAAGGCTGCCGCTGAAAATCAGTACGCCAGCCAGCATCAGAATTGCGCTGCGCGACTGCCAGGTCGCATTCAATTGCGAGCCCAACGCGGCAATCAGCAGCAAACCCAGACCATGCAGCAATTGATACAGCACGGCCGTGTGCCAGGTTGCCAATGCCGAAGCGTCAACCATGGCGCGCAGGGCGTGGGCACCAAATGCGCCCAGGCCTACGCCCAAGGCCATAATCAGTGTGCCCAGGCACAGAATGGATCGTGATTTCATGTCGTTCCTTGCAAGTCGCTGCGGTCGCAGCGCGGAGGGAGGCCAGTGCTATTATCGAACAAAAAAATTGGCTTTGTCTGCAAGGAGACAGCATGCAAGAAATAGCTCCGGTCGCCCCTGATGCACAAGACGTTGTGGTGGCCGCGTATCGCTATCAGTCTGGCCAGCCAGCACAGGCTTTGGATATTCATCACCTGCCTGTACACGATCCCTTGAAGGACGGCTTTATCTGGATTGGTTTGAAAGACCCCAGCGAGGCGACCTTGCGCGAAGTAGGGGCGCAACTGGGTCTGCCAGACAATGCCGTTGAAGAATTGATTGCCCCTCATCGTCGTCCCAAATTGCTGGAGTTCAGCAATTGCCTGATTGTGGTGGCGGTAACCTTGGGCCTGAAAGATCTGCGCCCACTTTTTGGTACTACGCAGATTCTGATTGCCCACGGCTTGTTGCTGACGGTGCGGCGTGGTTCCAACAGCAGCTATTTAGAGCTGCGTGCCCGTCTGGAAAGCACACCGGCCTTGCTGGAGCGGGGCAGTGATTTTGTCGCCTCGGAGTTGCTGGATCTGATTGTGGACCAGTATCAGACTTGCCTGGAACAAACCGAAAAGGCGGTAGAGGCCATTGAACAGCAATTTCTGATTCGGGGCTTCAAGGAAAACGATGTACGGCGTATTTATCGTTTACGGCGTGATTTGCTGCGCGTGTATAACGCGGTAACGCCATTGGCGGAGCTAAGCCGTCGTTTGTCGCGCATCGAGCTGGCGTATGTGGATGCGGAAAGTCGGGCATATTTCGGTGAAGTGGCAGACCGCATTGCCCGCACTTCCGAATTTATTAACAGCCTGCGGCAAGCCCTGGCCTTCGCCTTTGAAGGTGGCTTGATGATAGGGCAGATGCAGCAGACTGACACTACCCGCAAGCTGGCGGCCTGGGCGGCCATTTTGGCCGTGCCGACCGCGGTGGCGGGGATTTACGGCATGAACTTCAAATTCATGCCCGAGCTGGAATGGACGCTGGGCTACCCCCTGGCCTTGGGCCTGATGGGCAGCGTGTGCGGATTTTTGTACTGGAAATTCAAAAAGGCCAAATGGCTCTAGATTAAGAGACGGGGCAAGACGGCCGGAATCAAGGAGGCGAGATGGGTCTGGAACAGCAGTTACAGAATCAGGTGCCGGATTTGATGAATGACGATCTGTTTGGCGAAGATCCGGCTTTACAACATTGGCAAAGCAAGCTGGCCTCCCAGAAGGTCCGGCAAGCGCTGGCGGACTACGGCCAGAAACTGGGCTCTGCCCATTGGCGCGAGCAAGGTGCCTTGGCCAATCGCCAGCCGCCGCAATGGCGAGGCTGGTCTGCCCAAGGGCAACGAGTTGATCAGGTGGATTTTCATCCCGCCTGGCATCAATTGATGAGCCTGGGCATGGAGCAGGGCCTGCATATCTGGCCCCATCAGTCCGAACCTGGCCAGCACCTGCAACGAGCCATGGGCTTTTACATGCATGGTCAGATTGAGGCGGGCACCTTGTGTCCCTTGACCATGACGCGCGCCGCTGCGCCCTTATTGCAGGCTGATCCGTTTCAGGAATGGGCGGCCAAGCTGGACATCAATCAGTACGACTCTTCTGATCAGTTGATGACAGAAAAAAGCAGCGTGCTGCTGGGCATGGGCATGACGGAAATGCAGGGCGGCTCTGATCTGCGCGGCTGCACCACTGAAGCGCATCCTCAGGCTCAGGCGTTTCGTCTTTACGGGCACAAATGGTTTTTCTCCGTGCCGCAGGCGGACGGGCATCTGGTACTGGCGCGTGAGCACGAGCAGTTTTCTTGTTTCCTGATGCCGCGCTATACCGAATATGGCTTGAATCGCCGGTATATACGCAGGCTGAAAGACAAATTGGGCAACCGCTCTAACGCCAGTGCCGAAATTGATTTTGATGGTGCACTGGCCTGGCGCGTGGGCCAAGCCGGTCGCGGTATTGCTTTGCTGGCCGGAATGGCGGCCCGTACCCGTATTGATTGCGTGCTGGGCAGTGCCGCCCTGATGCGGCAGGCTTTGGTGCAGTCCCTGCATTACTGTCAGCATCGACGCTGCTTTGGCAAACAGTTGATCGATCAGCCCTTGATGCAGGCGGTATTGCTGGATATGAGCCTGGAAAGCGAAGCGGCCACCCATCTGGCCCTGTTCCTGGTGGACTTGCAGGAACGGGCTGATGATCCTGTGGCGCAGGCGGTGCTACGCGTGCTGGCCCCGGCTGCCAAGTTCTGGGTATGCCGTCGGGCCATCGCCCTGTGTGCCGAAGCCATGGAAACCTGGGGCGGCAACGGCTATATCGAGGATGGCCCCATGCCGCGCTTGCTGCGCGAAGCTCCTGTCAATTCTATTTGGGAAGGTTCAGGCAATGTGATGTGCCTGGATGTGCAGCGCGCCTTGAGTCAGGAAGGCGTATTGGAGGACTTGCAGGCAGACTTGCGTGCTCGTACCGGGGATGATGCGGAACTGGGTCAGGTTGCACAGGATTTGTTGAGCACGGTTTCCCAGGCCGGAGGCCGTGTCTGGACGCAGAAACTGGCTCTTCTGTACCAAGCCTGCCTGATGCGCCACGTGGCTCCCGATGCCGTCGCGGATCTGTTCGCGACCCATCGTCTGCAACAAGGTCCGGCTACCGTATTCGGGCTGGAAGGTGTGGAGCAGGCTTCCTGGTATTTGCATCGCATCTGGCCCCGCCTGCAGGCGTCTTGACGCAGGCCTGCCTACTAGGGACATTGCTCTGGACAGGCGGTGCGCAGTATCTATAATTTGTTAGCCTAGTTTCTGCTACCCGCCTGGAGTGTTGTCCGAATCATGACTGTGTTTTCCCTGTCCGGCTTTTCTTCTTTGACGCGGCGCACAGCCGTTTGTGCTGGCTTGACGGCTGTGATGGCTGTCTGGGCCTTGCCTGTTCAGGCTCAAGACTTCGAGCTGACAGGGCGGGTGGTGCGGGTGGCCGACGGCGATACGCTGACGATTTTGCCCAGTAATAACAGGCAGGTGCGCGTGCGTCTGGCCAGTATCGATGCTCCCGAAACCACCAAAGACAGCCGTCGTCCCGGCCAGCCCTTTGCGGTGGCCTCGCGGCGCTTCCTGTCGGATTTGGTTTCCGGTAAACATTTGACCCTGTCTTGCTATGAGCGCGACCGCCACGGTCGCGCTGTATGCGATGTGCCTTTGGCCGATGGCGAAACCGCCAACCAGAAACTGGTACGGGCTGGAATGGCCATGGCCAATCGTGAAAAACGCGGCCGCTTCCTGCGCGACCCTCGTATTGATCAGCTGGAGCGCGAAGCCAAGGAAGCCGGTGTAGGCATCTGGTCAGAGCCCAGTCCTGTCCCGCCATGGAAATGGCGTTATGACTGCTGGCAGCAAGGGCAATGCTAAGCCCTTTGCGGCGGATGGGGCTGGCCTTGTTGTGCGTCGGATTGGCAGCTTGCTCCAAACCCGTTAACAGCCCTTATCAGGAAGGCAGCGCAGCAGAAAACACGCTCTACAGCGCGTTCACGACCCGCTCCCCCAATCACCTGGACCCGGCCTTGTCCTACTCCGGTGACGAGACACCGTTTACGTATTCGATTTATGAGCCGCTGTACGGCTATCACTATCTGGACCGTCCCTACCGCCTGATTCCCAAGGCGGCGGCCGAGCTGGTAGAGCCTTTATACCTTGATGAGCAGGGTAATCGTTTGCCTGCTGATGTGCCGGGCGAACAGGTGGCAGTCAGCCGTTACGATATTCCCATCAAGCAAGGCATTCGCTTTCAGCCGCATCCGGCCTTTGCCTTGGATGAGCAGGGCGAGTACCGCTATTACCCCATGCGGGCGCCGGACCTGAACGATGCTTTCAGCATTGCCGACTTCGCCCATACCGGCTCGCGCGAGCTGACGGCTCACGATTACGTTTACGCCTTCAAGCGTTTGGCCAGCCCGCGCTTGGCCTCTCCTGTGCTGGGTGTGATGGCCGAGCACATCCGGGGCTTCAAGGAGTTCAGTGAAGAGCTGGCCCGTATCGACAAGCAGGAGCCGCGTCCACAATGGCTGGATTTACGGCCCTACACCTTGCCGGGTGTGCGAGCTCTGGATAAACATACCTTGCGCATCGAGGTGAATGGCAAGTACCCACAGTTCAAGTACTGGCTGGCCATGACCTTTACCGCGCCCATGGCCTGGGAGGCCGAGCGTTTTTATAGCCAGCCGCGCATGGCGCAGCACAATCTGACACTGGATAGCTGGCCCGTGGGTACAGGCCCATTCATGCTGACGGAATCCCTGACCAATCGTCGTCACGTTCTGAGCCGTAACCCCAATTACCGGGGGGAGCCATACCCTTGTGTGGGCGAGCCCGGCGACCAGGCTGCTGGTTTACTGGAAGATTGCGGCAAACCCATGCCTTTCCTGGATAAAGTGGTGTTCTCTCTGGAAAAAGAGGGCGTCCCCTTGATGGGCAAGTTCCTGCAGGGCTATTACGACATTCCGCAGGTGGAGCGGGGCGAGTACGGTGTCGCCATGACAGTAGCCGCGCAGGACTCGGTCGACAAAGCCAATCTGTATCAGGAGCGCGGCCTGCAATTGCGCACGGCTCCCGAAGCGCAATTGTTTTACATGGGCTTTAACTGGCACGACCCGGTGGTCGGCCAGGGCGACACGCCCGAGCAGTTCGAGAAAAACCGCAAGCTGCGCCTGGCCATCAGCATTGTGTTCGACTGGGAGCAGTACGTTTCCATTTTCATGAATGACCAAGGGGAAGCCGCGCATAGTCCTTTGCCGCCTGGCGTGCCGGGCTATCAGCCGCTGCCCCAGGGTGCCAACCCTTATGTCTACACCAAGGACAATGGCGTGGTGAAACGTCGCAGTCTGGACGAAGCGCGTGATTTGCTGCGACAGGCGGGCTATCCCGATGGACGGGACAGCCGTACCGGCAAGCCCTTGATTCTGTATTACGACTCCATGATGGGTATGGGCTCGGATGCCACGGTGGACTGGATGCGCCGTCAGCTGGCCCAGGTAGGCTTGCAGCTGGAGGTGCGAGCTACCGATTACAACCGCTTTCAGGACAAGATGAAGCGGGGCGCGGCACAGCTATTTCTGTGGGGCTGGGTAGCCGACTACCCGGATGCCGAAAACTTCTTCACCTTGCTGTATGGCCCCCAGGCCAAGAAGGATTTTGGTGGTGAGAACGCCGCCAATTACCAAAGCGCGGAGTTTGATCGCCTGTACGAGCAAATGCGCTTTCTGAACGACGGCCCGGACAAGCAGGCGGTGGTGCAGCAGATGATCCATCTGGTCCAGCATGATGCCCCCTGGATGTTTGGCTATGTGCCCAATGCGGGTGGTGCCTACCAAAGCTGGGTGCGCAATGCCAAGCCGTCCATGATGGTGCGCGACAGCATCCAGTATTACCGTATCGACCCCGAACAGCGTGTGGAGCGCATTGATCGCTGGAACCGCCCCGTCTGGTGGCCCGCCATTCCGCTGGGCTTGCTGGCCTTGATTCTGGTGTGGGTGGTGCGCTCGCAGGCTCAGGCGCGTCGTCGCCATGTGGCTCTGCGCAAGGAGAAAGACTGATGTTTTCCTATATGCTGCGGCGCATTCTGTATGGCGTGCTGATTCTGATTGGGGTCAATCTGCTGACCTTTGTGTTGTTCTTTGCCGTGAACACGCCTGACGATATGGCCCGTTTGTCCATTGGTGGGCAGCGCGTCAGCCAGACGGCCATTGAAAACTGGAAGGCAGAGCGCGGTTATAACAAGCCGCTGTTTTATAACGCGCAGGCGGAGGGCTCCAAAACCTTTACCGACACGCTTTTCTACGAGCGCTCGGTTCCTTTGTTGCGCCTGGATTTTGGCTTGTCAGACCAGGGGCAGGATATTGCCTATCAGATCAAGCAACGCATGGGGCCCAGTCTGGCGCTGGCCTTGCCCACCTTCTTTTTGGGCTTATGGGTGTGCATCAGTTTTGCCTTGCTGATGGTGTTCTTTCGGGGAACCCGACTGGATTTTTCCGCCGTTGTGCTGTGCGTCGTGTTGATGTCCATTTCGGGCCTGTTCTACATCATTGCCGGGCAATGGCTGTTTGCACGGGTGCTGCGCTGGGTGCCGTTTTCGGGCTGGGTAGAAGGGATGGATAACTGGCGCTTTCTGGTCTTGCCGGTGTTGGTGGGGATTTTGTCGCGTATCGGGGCGGAATCGCGCTTTTATCGCAGCCTGTTTCTGGAAGAGGCCAGCCGTGATTATGTGCGTACGGCGCGCTCCAAGGGGCTGGCGGAATCTACCGTTTTGTTCCGCCATGTCTTGCCCAATGCGCTCTTGCCCATTCTGACGGGCACCGTATCGGCTTTGCCCCTGCTGTTCATGGGTAGCCTGATTTCCGAGTCTTTTTTTGGTATTCCGGGTCTGGGCAGCTTCACCATTGATGCCATCAATGCCCAGGACTTCTCCATTGTGCGTGCCATGGTGTTTCTAGGATCGATGCTTTATATCGCCGGTTTGATTCTGGCCGATATCTCCTACACCCTGGTTGACCCCCGCATTCGTTTTAGTTGAGCCCGCCATGCCACAGTTCGTCTTTCTCTGGACCGATACCTTTGTGCTGGCACTGTTTCTGGCCATGGCGCTCTACACCTGGCGCGTCGTCAAGCGGCCTGCCTTGCGCTCGGCCTGGGCCAGTGTGGCACGTACGCCCTCGGCCATGTGTGCTGCTGTTTTTCTGGTCTTTTTCCTGCTGATTGGTCTGCTGGACTCCATCCACTACCGGCCTTTATTGCCGGCTGCCCCTGGGCAGGAAGCCAGCACAGCCAGCTATGCCCCCGTCGCCCGTTCTGCGTTGGACGATATTCTGAAAAAAGCCGGGCTGGCCGAGGTGGAAAAAACCTATTCCGCTCCCTTGGCCCGCTTTCAGCTGACCAAAGAAAGCATGCTGATAGATGGCAAGCCCGTGCGGGACTTTCCGCGTCTGGTTAATGCCGGGGTGGGTATGGATACGCCTGCCGCGCATAGACACGATATTTTGCAGCTAGGCGCCAAAGGTTTGGCCTGGGGTGTGCTGGGCAGCGTGCTACTGGCTGTTCTGCTGACGCTTTGGGGGCGCAAGCAATCCATGGAATCGGGTTGGGGCGCGGCCTGGCGTTATTGGTGGCAAGGGCAGGGCTTGGTGAATTGGCGACTGGTCTGGTTCAGCGCCTGTGTGCTGGTGATACTGCTATGCCTGGTGCTGAGCCTTAGCGCGAATTACTACGTGCTGGGCACGGATCGCACGGGTAACGACATCATCTGGCAAGCCTTGAAAAGTGTACGCACGGCTTTGGTGATTGGCACTTTGACCACCTTCGCCATGCTGCCACCTGCCATCATTCTGGGCTTGGCCGCTGGATACTTCCGGGGCTGGGTGGATGATGTCATTCAATACATTTACACCACGCTGACTTCCATCCCTGGCGTGCTGCTGATCGCCGCTTGCGTGTTGATGATGCAGGTCTATATCGACACCCATCCCGACAGCTTCGACACCGTGGCCGCTCGCGCAGATCTGCGCTTGTTCATGCTGTGCCTGATTCTGGGGTTAACCGGCTGGGCGGGCCTGTGCCGCCTGCTGCGGGCCGAGGTGTTGAAGCTGCGCGAGCTGGACTACGTTCAGGCAGCCCAAGCCTTTGGTGTCGGTCATCTGCGCATCATGTTCCGTCACCTGCTGCCTAACGTCATGCACATTGTGCTGATCACCCTGATTCTGGAGTTCTCCGGCCTGGTGCTGTACGAGGCTGTGCTGTCTTATCTGGGTATTGGTGTGGACCCCAGCATGCCATCCTTTGGGCGCATGATTGACGCCGCCCGTAGCGAGCTGTCCCGCGACCCGATCATCTGGTGGGGCCTGGCCGGGGCTTTTGTGATGATGCTGGGTTTGGTACTGTCTGCGAACATTTTTGCCGATGCGGTGCAAACGGCGTTTGACCCTCGTACTCGTCGCTTCAAGGCTTTGCGAGTACGTCGTCCAGGAGGAGCCAAGGTATGAGCGAGCTTGAAAATGTCTCCGCCGTGAAGCCCGCTGCAACGCCTGCCGTGCTGAGTATCGAGGGTCTGGAACTGCGTGTGCAGTCCGATGCCGGTGTGCAAAGTGTGGTGCGTAATCTGTCTTTGGCCGTGCAGCGCGGTGAAACCTTTGCCTTGGTGGGGGAGTCCGGCTGCGGCAAAAGCATGACGGCCATGGCGATCCTGCGCCTCTTGCCCGAAGCCGCCTGGATGCAATCTGGTCAAATTGCCTTGGACGGGTTGGAACTGCCACCTTTGCCTGAACAGCAAATGCAGGATGTGCGCGGTAAACGCATCAGCGTGATTTTTCAGGAGCCGTCCACCAGCCTGAATCCGGTCATGTCCATTGGCCGGCAGATCAGCGAGGTGATTCGTCGTCATGGTGTGGCTCCTGCGGGGCAGGAAAGGGCAAGGGCCATCAAATGGCTGGAACGTGTCGGCATCCCCGGTGCCGCACAGCGTTACGATGACTTTCCATTCCAGTTCTCCGGCGGCCAGAAGCAACGCATCATGATTGCCATTGCCTTGGCGGCGGAACCTGATTTGCTGGTGGCTGACGAACCAACTACCGCGCTGGATGTAACGGTTCAGGCGCAGATTCTGCAGTTGTTGGCCGATATACAGAAAGAGATGGGCCTGGCTATCTTGCTGATTACGCACGATTTACTGCTGGTCAAACAGTATGCCGACTATGTGGCCTTGATGCGGCACGGACAAATAGTGGAAGCCGGGCTGGCAAGCCAGTTCTTTTTGCGCCCTAGCCATCCTTATGCTCGTGAATTGCTCAATGCCATTCCCACTTTTGAGAAACGTGGGCGTCCCTTGTCCCGTGCCCCTGCGCCCATTGAAGCAGTCCCACCGCGCAATAGCGGCAAAGAGCTGGTGCTGGATATTCAGGGCTTGTCTGTTTCCTATAAGCAGGCTGGCTCCTGGTGGCGACGCCTGCCTGTCATTCCCGTGGTCAAAGACTTGAGCCTGCAACTGCACAAGGGCGAAACCCTGGCTTTGGTCGGCGAGTCGGGTTGCGGTAAAAGCACGGTCGCACGTACTTTGATGCGCTTGCTGGATCATCAGGCTCAGATCAGCGGGCAGGTGCAGATGCAGGGGCAGAACGTCTTGCAAGTGAAAGGCAAGGCCTTGCGGCAACTGCGCTCACGTTTGCAGATCATTTTTCAGGATCCCTATGGGTCGCTGGATCCGCGCATGATGGTGGGGGATATTCTCCTGGAAGGCCTGACCGCGCTGCGTCCTGAGCTGGACACGAAGGCGCGTCGCAAACGAATTGAAACTTTAGTGGACCAAGTCGGTCTACCCAAGAATGCCCTGGATCGTTACGCACATGAGTTTTCCGGCGGGCAACGTCAGCGCATCGCTATTGCCCGTGCCTTGGCGGTAGAGCCCGCCGTTCTGATTTGCGATGAACCCACCTCGGCCCTGGACGTGTCCGTACAAGCGCAAATTCTGGATTTGATGCGTGAGTTACAAATGGAACTGGGTCTGGCTTATTTGTTCATTACCCATAATTTCGGGGTTGTGGAGTATCTGGCCGATCGAATTGCTATCATGGCCAAGGGACGCATCGTGGAGCAGGGCAGCGCACAGCACGTTCTGTTCCATCCGCAGGAAGAGTTGACGCAGCGTCTGCTGGCCGCTGTTCCCCGTTAAGCCGCGCCACATGCCGGACTTGCCATATTTAGTCCGGCACTTCTATGTCACAATACGGCGGTCTGTCCGCCCATTGATAAACACATTATGAGTCTGAAGGTTTTTGATCTTGAATGCGAACACGGCCATGTGTTCGAGGGTTGGTTTAGCTCACGCGAAAGTTACGATGAGCAGATCAGTCGTGGGCTTTTGTGTTGCCCCGTCTGCGACAGCCACGAGGTCAAACGCAAACTTTCGGCTCCACGTATCAATGTAGGTGCGCAGGAAAGCCTTGGCGCTCCTGCCAGTGCTCCAGTTCCGCCTCCCTTGCCTTCAGCCATGCCTACCGAAGCGCAAATGCGGGCGATTCAAGGTCAGCTTTTACAAGAGCTGCGTTCGGTGATACGCAAGTCAGACAATGTGGGCACCCAGTTTGCCCAGGAAGCACGCCGCATGCACGAGGGCGACATTGAGCCGCGCGCAATCCGTGGTCAGGCCACGGTGCAGGAGTATCAGGAACTGGCCGACGATGGCATTATTGCCATGCCGATTCCGGACTTTCTGGATGATGACCGCCTGCAGTAAATAACTGCGACATTTCTTTCAGCCTGCGGTGCAAGGTACTGCGATGCAGTCCCAAGGCGCGCGCCGCTTGTGAAATATTTCCCTGATGCTGTTTCAAAGCCTGCTGCACGGCAGCGTATTCCTGTTCCTTCAGGGTTTGTGGCTTGGGGGAGTCAAGGGAGCTGGTTTCCGTCATGCTCCGGACCTCCGGGATGGCAGGCTCTTGGACCAGCACCGGGTGTTCTGCATTCAAGCATGGCAAGGCAGGCAGGTCCTGGGCCAACCAGAGCCGCCCCGGAGAATCTTGCACAATGATTTGCAGCAGCACCGATCGCAACTGGCGGTAATTGCCTGGCCAGTCGTAGTCCTGCAGTATTTGCAGGGCTTCGGGATGTAGCTGGGGCGCAGCCTGGCCTTGTGCCAGAATAGCCAGTTCTTTGGAAATGTAGTCGCCCAGATCGTTGCGTTCCCTAAGGCTGGGGACTGTGCAGATATAGTCTTGCAGTCGGAAGTACAGGTCGGCACGGAAGCGGCCATCACGCACCAGTTTTTCCAGCGGTTGATGGCTGGCGCTGATCAGCTGGAAGTCCAGCCTGTGTGTGCGTTCCGAGCCCAGTGCCTGCACCTCGCGCTCTTGTAGGACTCGCAGCAGACGGCTTTGCAAGCCTACAGGCATATCGCCAATCTCATCCAGAAACAGCACACCGCCATGGGCCTGACGCAATTTGCCTGCATAGCCCTGACGGCGTGCACCTGTAAACGCACCGGCTTCATAACCAAACAGCTCGGCTTCGATCAGGGTTTCGGGCAGGGCGGCGCAGTTAATCGCCACAAAAGGACCGGATTGCGACTTGTGACGACGATGCAGCTCACGCGCCATGCGCTCCTTGCCCGAGCCGCTAGGACCGCTGAGCAAGATGGACAAGCCCATCTGCATGGCGCGCAAAGCCGGCTCCAAAGCTTTTTCCTGTTGAGGGGACAGTTGTGTAGTTTCTGCCGTCTCAGTCCGAGCCAGCACCGCACGGGCTGGAGCCGGGGTTTTAGCCGCTGTGCTCAGGTGGAGCGTTACAGGTCGACTCGTGCTTTTCGCCTGTTCCAGTACCGAACTTAAGTCCTGGCCGGGCAGCTCCTGCCAGTCCTGGCGCAACATGCGGGCGGCCAACTCATCGGCAGCCACAATGGTGTCGTCCTCCAGAACCAGTCGACCGCTAAAAGCACTATTGAGCAGGCTGGGGTCTGTATGCAGATGCAGCAGGCGGCGGGATGGCGTGCACAGTGACTCCAGCATCTGGCGGCTGATCTGGCGGGCATACAGCTGTGCCAAATCCAGCGCGTAGTGATGTTCCAGCTCCGAAGGCCCGGAGATATCCAGCACTCCAATAATCTGGCCGTAAGGGTCGTAAATGGGGGCGGCGTGGCAGCTAAGAATCCGGTTGTCAGGCAGATAGTGCTGGCTGCCGTGAATCTTGATGGGCTGTGCGCAGACCAGAGCCGTACCGATAGCATTGGTGCCGCGATGGTTCTCCGCCCAACTCACACCCGCACGCAAGGCAACCTGCTCGGCCCGCTGCAGAAAGTGTGGGTCCCCCGCCTGTTGCAACACCGTGCCTTGTGCGTCGCACAATAAAACCAGACTGCGATGCGGGTGCACCAGCGTCGCCAGATCCTGTACCGCTGCCGAGGAGTGATGCAACAAGTGATGCTGTTGTTCCAGCAACTGTCGCAGCGCACCTTGGCTCATGTCCCGAGGTTCCGCGCTTAACTCCGACTCCATCGTCTGACAGCGCTCCCAGGATTGACGCCACATGGTTTCGTTGGTCTGCGGGCAAAACGAGTGTAGAGAAGTCATGAGTGTGCTCCGGGAGGGGTGTCGCATTCTGCGACAGTGCTCGCGTTTTGCGACAGTAGCTGTCGCAGCCTGCGACTGGAGGTCGTTCCATTATGGAGGCGGGCGAGCTCAGGATCGAGTCGGGACAATCGCTAGCTAGTTTGGCACGTTATTTGCTTTAGTTAAATCAGGATAAAGGCACCCCTAACCTTTCCCTGCGGTGCACGTCTTGTGGCACCGAACTAAATCAATAAGGAGACATCATGAATCTGTCCGATCTCAAATCCATGGGCCTGGATCTGGAATTCCCTTTCAAATCCCGTTACGACAACTACATTGGTGGACGTTGGGTGCCGCCGGTCGAAGGCGAGTATTTTGATAACGTCTCGCCCGTCACCGGGCAGGTGTTTTGCCAGGTAGCCCGCTCGGGTGCAGCGGACATTGACCTGGCGCTGGACGCCGCGCACAAGGTGCGCCATCAGTGGGCCAATACCCCGCCTGCCGAGCGCTCCGCCGTCTTGCTGCGCATTGCTGACCGTATCGAACAAAACCTGGAACGTCTGGCGGTTGCTGAAACGATCGACAACGGCAAACCCATTCGTGAAACCCGCGCGGCTGACTTGCCTTTGGCCGTCGACCATTTCCGCTACTTTGCCGGTTGCCTGCGCGCACAAGAGGGCAGCATCTCGGATGTGGACAGCACCACGGTTGCCTACCACTTCCACGAGCCTATCGGTGTGGTCGGCCAGATCATCCCCTGGAACTTCCCGCTACTGATGGCCGCTTGGAAACTGGCCCCCGCCCTGGCGGCCGGTTGCCCCATCGTCCTGAAACCCGCCGAGCAAACTCCCGCTTCCATCCTGCTGCTGATGGAAATCATCGGTGACTTGCTGCCCGCTGGCGTACTGAACGTCGTCACCGGCTACGGTAAAGAAGCAGGCCATGCCTTGGCCAACTCCAAGCGCATCGCCAAAATCGCCTTTACTGGCTCCACCCCCGTCGGCCGGGAAATCCTGCACGCCGCAGCTGATCGCCTGATCCCCGCTACGGTAGAGCTGGGCGGCAAGAGCCCCAACATCTTCTTTGAAGACGTGATGCAGGCTGATGATGCCTTCCTGGACAAAGCCCTGGAAGGTTTGAGCATGTTTGCTCTGAACCAGGGCGAGATTTGCACATGTCCATCGCGTATCCTGATTCAGGAATCCATCTACGAGCGCTTTATCGAGCGTGCCGTAGAGCGAGTCAAACGTATCCAGACCGGCAACCCCCTCAACGCCGGGACAATGGTGGGCGCGCAGGTGTCCGAGAAACAGATGGAGCGCATCCTGGGCTACATCAATATCGGTCGGGAAGAGGGCGCACAAGCCTTGACTGGCGGCGAACGCAATCGTCTGGGCCAGGGTCTGGATAATGGCTACTACATCAGTCCCACCATGCTGCTGGGTAAAAACAGCATGCGTACCTTCCAGGAAGAAATCTTCGGCCCGGTGGCCGCTGTGACCACTTTCAAGGACGAAGAAGAAGCCATCGCCATCGCCAACGACACTGAGTTTGGCCTGGGCGCTGGTGTCTGGAGCCGCGACGGCTCGCGTGCCTACCGCGTAGGCCGTGGCATCGAAGCTGGCCGCGTCTGGACCAACTGCTATCACCTGTACCCCGCCCACGCCGCCTTCGGTGGCTACAAGCAATCCGGCATCGGCCGCGAAACCCACAAGATGGCCCTCAATAACTACCAGCAAACCAAGTGTCTGCTGGTCAGCTACAGCCCGAACGCCCTGGGCTTCTTCTGATCCTTTGATCTATTCGTAGTGTTGTAAGACCTCCCCCCATGCAATATGGGGGGATTCCCTCCTTGCGCGCTCTCAGTTCGTATACCCCCGAGGTCGCAGGGATTCTCTTCGATCATTAATAAGGAATACGCACCATGACAGTCTCGGAATTCTTTATCCCCTCGCACAATATTCTTGGCCCCGGCGCACTGGACCAGGCCATGCCGATTGTCGGGAAAATGGGCTTCAAAAAAGCCCTGATCATTACTGATGCCGATCTGGCCAAGCTGGGTATGGCGAAGCTGGTGGCTGACAAGTTGATTGCGCAGGGCATCAATACAGCGATTTTTGATCAGGTGCAGCCTAACCCCACCGTGGGTAACGTCAATGCAGGCCTGGATGCTTTGAAAGCACATGGCGCAGACCTGATCGTCTCCCTGGGTGGTGGCTCGTCGCATGACTGTGCCAAAGGCGTCGCCCTGGTCGCCAGTAACGGCGGCAAGATTGCAGACTATGAAGGCGTAGATAAATCCGCCAAACCGCAACTGCCACTGCTGGCTATCAACACCACAGCAGGCACAGCGTCGGAAATGACGCGCTTCACCATCATTACTGATGAAACCCGCCACGTAAAAATGGCGATCATCGACCGCCACATCACCCCGTTCCTGTCAGTGAACGACTCCGACCTGATGGAAGGCATGCCCGCATCCCTAACCGCCGCGACTGGTATGGATGCACTAACTCATGCAGTCGAAGCCTACGTTTCCACAATCGCCACCCCCATCACCGACGCCTGTGCGGTGAAAGTGGTAGAGCTGATCGCCAAATACCTGCCGACTGCCGTGCGCGAGCCGCATAACAAGAAAGCCCGTGAACAAATGGCCTATGCGTAGTTCCTGGCAGGGATGGCATTCAATAACGCGTCACTGGGCTATGTCCACGCCATGGCGCACCAGCTAGGTGGCTTCTACGATCTGCCGCACGGAGTCTGTAATGCCCTGTTGCTGCCGCATGTGCAGGCTTTCAATATGCAGGTGGCGGGGGAGCGATTGAATGAACTCGGCAAGCTGCTATCAGATAACAATCCAGATCTGAAAGGCCTGGATGTCATCGCAGCGATTAAAAAGCTGGCGGATATTGTGGGGATTCCGAAGTCGCTGGAAGAACTGGGTGTGAAGCGGGAGGATTTCCCGGTGCTGGCAGATAACGCGCTCAAGGATGTCTGTGGTGCGACTAATCCGATTCAGACGGATAAGAAGACCATTATGGGGATTTTTGAGGAGGCGTTTGGGGTGAGGTAAAGCGGTAGAGGGAAGAGCTGTAGGCTCTTCCTTTTTATCCGTTGGATGAGGAGGCTAGTAGAATAAGTAATGGCAGGTTCAGACCCTAAGCAGACAGCACTAAGGTTTAACTTAAGCGGCACCGTTAGGCGTCCGCTTCAGGGATGGGGTCGAACTCAAATGCAACCTCGCGGTGATCCGCTGTTTGCTTCGTGACAGAAAAGCTCGAGGGTGTTTCGTCGCCAATGTCGATTTCTACAACAGCCACATTGGGGAAGGCTGCGATTTTTTTTGCGACGGTTTGATCGCGAATGGATAGCTTCGATACCTGCTGAATTTCATTCTTTAAACGGGCGAAGTCTGAGTCTTCGAGGCTGTTTCGCGTTCGATTGGCATAGTGAGCGAAATTGATCTGCAGTCTGATTGCGGACGGATTGGTCTCGTCAATGACTGTGTTGCGCCCCAAAAGTTTGTCTACGTAAGTATCTTTGCCGAAGACGAAGGTCGTGGCAACATCACCGAGCTTGAGCGTTGGCATTGCTGAATTCCTTTGAGTTTTAACGCCTAAATCAGGTGCGCCGTAGGCGTTACCTGCATTTACTTGTTAGCTTTGATTATTTTTTTGCCCGGCCTGCTCGGCCTAATGCTTGCACAACAACTGAAGTGCCAACTGATCCTCTGAGTGACATGATGGCTTTTACCGCTTCGTCACCACCAGCTTCGCCTAATGCTTCTACAACTGTGGCGGTTCCGACTGAGCCTCTCAGAGACATAATCGCTCGCACTGTTTCATCACCTCCGGCCCGGCCTAATGCTTTCACAACAACTGAAGTGCTAACTGACCCTCTGAGTGACATGATGGCTTTTACCGCTTCGTCACCACCAGCTTCGCCTAATGCTTCTACAACTGTGGCGGTTCCGACTGAGCCTCTCAGAGACATAATTTCTTTTACTGCAGACATTAGTAATTACTCCTTGTTTTTGAAATGTAGTTGAAAGCTAGCTGGATTTAGACGATACGAGAAAATTGATCATCGCTCTTATACGAATGAATCTATCCATAAATATTAGAGCGAGCAATCGTAAGAAAGAAAGATTTTTAGGAAAATTTTAGATTGAGGGCTGTTATAAGTTCCCAAAGGCCAGTGATGAAATGACTGCTGATCGCCGATTGCGGAAACTCTTAAACTTTGTGTGTTGATCAGACTTAATTACTCACCTCATCCCCGGCATAGCACAAGAATGCCCCCCATCCACCGGCAGACAAACCCCCGTAATAAACCCCGCCGCATCCGAAGCCAAAAACACCGCTGCATTTGCAATATCCCACGGTGTTCCCGTTCTCTTCATCGGCACCGCATTAGCCCGCTGCTCCTTGATATGTTCAATCGAATCATACTGGACAGCAATCTGCTGATAAACCAGTGGCGTATCAATCACCCCCCGGCGAAAATGGCATTCGCCCGTATTCCTTTATTAGCAAACTCCAATGCCGTAGCAACAGTAGCCTGATTCAGCGCCGCCTTAGACGCGTAATAGGCGAAGTAAGAGTAGCCACTCCAACGGATTGAAGCCAGGGAAGATATATTAGTAATCACTCCCGAGCCTTGTTTCAGAAAGTGCGGTAATACTGCGCGAGTGTGCGCAGAATAGATCCAACATTGATACCCATGGTCTGCTGAAAAAGAGCGTCATCTATATCTAATGGTCCACCCGCAGGTGCAATGCCTACGTTGTTATGGAGAACGTCGATTTTTCAGAAATGCGCTATAGCTAAGGTCACTGTTTTTTCTACCGTCTCGGTATTACAAACATCTGCCTCCAAAGCCAGCGCTTCTCCACCTTCCTCAAGAATATGATCCGCGCTGCGTTTAGCCGCTGCCAAATCCTTATCCACACAAACCACCTGCGCCCCGGCCCTGGCATAAGCCACCGCCGCCGCTTTCCCGTTATTCCAATCCTCTAAAGGCGCGCCCGCCCCAAAAAACACTACTGTTTTGCCTTGCAGGCTTTGCGTAAAAACGGCGGAGTTGTGCTGCTGTGTCATAGCCATATCGCTTACAGAAAACCAATCGAAATCCAGGGGAAGGCGACCACAAAAACCAGGCCAATCAATAGGGCCAGCATGTGGCCCCAGATCGGTTGGATGCCTTCATCCGGGTTGACGCGGGCGATGGCGCAAGCGGTGTAGTATCCAACGCCGAAGGGTGGTACGAACAGGCCCAGGCCCATGGAAAGAATCACGATCATGGAAGTGCACGTCATGCACTTCCATGACTCGTGCAATGGGGAACAGCAGCGGACCAAAGAGCACAATGGCGGGGATGCCTTCGAGCAGGCTGCTCAGGATGATGAAGGCGATCACCGACACAATCAGGAAGCCCATGCGGCCTCCGGGCAGGGTTTGCATGAATTGGGCCAGCTCGCGGGAGAAGCCAGATTGGGTCAGGGCCCAGGCCATGCCGGAGGCTGCGCCGATGATGATCAGGATGGCTCCTGACAGAACAGCGGCATTCACCAGCATGGGGTAGAGCTTGCGCCAGTCGAACTGGCGGTAGATGCCCCGGCCCCATCATGACGCCATTGGCCATGCAGGTGCACACGGGGCAGGTGCAGGAAACCTGGAAATCTGCCGTGCCCATGCATCGCTATGGCACGCCGCGTGAGGTAGCGCAGGCGATCTGCTTTTTGCTGGATACCGAAAAAACAGCCTATATGACCGGGCAGGTCATCAGTGTGGACGGTGGTTTTGTGAATACCGGCCTGCTGGCCTGAGGATGATGTGGTGATTCGAGCAGGCAGGAAAAAGGGGCTGTAAAAACAGCCCCTTTTTTTGCGCGTACCGCACTGGACGGTACGACGTCTTTCTTACATCACGCGGCTGCGGTATTCGCCAGTGCGGGTGTCGATTTCGATCTTGTCGCCGATGTTGCAGAACAAAGGCACGCTGATTTCGGTGCCAGTGTTGATCTTGGCGGGTTTCAGCACTTTACCGGAGGTATCGCCTTTCACGGCTGGCTCGGTGTAGGTGATTTCGCGCACGATGATGGTGGGCAGCTCAACCGAGATAGCACGACCTTCGTAGAAAACGGCCTCAACGGACATGTTTTCTTCCAGGTAATCCAGGGCGTCGCCCATGCTTTCAGCTTCGATTTCGTACTGGTTGTACTCTTCGTCCATGAAGACGTACATAGGGTCAGCAAAGTAGGAGTAAGTACATTCGCGCTTTTCCAGCTGGACCACTTCAAATTTTTCGTCAGCTTTGTGCACGGCTTCGCTGTTCGAGCCGGTCAGCAGGTTCTTGAACTTCAATTTGACAACGGCGGAGTTGCGACCGGATTTGTTGTATTCCGTTTTCTGAACGACCAGAGGGTCGCCATTAACCATCGCGACGTTACCAACGCGCAGTTCTTGTGCGGTTTTCATTAAAAAAACTCCGAATGGGACAGGCTCCGCCAAACGCAGTGTCAGGGAGCTTTTAAGAGGTAATCCGTTATTTTAGCGTTTTCGGGCGACTTGGGTGTAAAAACTCAGCAAACTGCTGGCCAAATCGGCTTGTTCGGCCAGTTTTCCACTATAAGCACGGGCTTCTTGTTGCCATAGACGCAACACCTTGGAGTCCAGGCAGCGGCTCAAGGCAGTGACGGCACCGGCCTGATCGGCACTGCTCCAGGCCAGATGCAGGGCTTGAACCGGCTCGGGCAAATTGCTGGTATCCAGCCAGGCTTGCAGCTTGTCCAGATGGGCCTGTTCTTCCTGTACGTAAGGCTGCCACAGCATGGGCTGAGCGGCCCAGATGGCGCGTACCAGGGAGTCCTCGCCACGCACAATATTCAGCGCGCTACGCCAGAGCAGGGCATCAAAATCGGCCTGATTCACAGCGGGGATGCGCTGAACGTGCAAGTGGCCTTGCTCCAGATCCGGGATACCTTGGGCAACAGACTCGGGCACTAGCAGCAGGGTTTTCTGCTTTAGTGTAGATAGCACTTCGGGCAGGGCCAGGACGGGCGCATCGGGATAGCAGAACAGGAACATTTGCTGCATCTCGCCCTGGAGCAGAGCTTGAATGTGCTCCTGCGCCACGCCCAGACGACTCAGCATGGCCTGGTAGGCGACATCGTCCTGTTGAAAGGCATCGCGACGGGCCAGCAGATCGCTTTCACGCAGCAGCCCCCCTGTTTGCGGGACAAAGCCGGGAAAGAAAAAATATTTGTTCGCACCACCGGCTTGTGGGGAGGGCAGGCCGTGGCAGCCCTGTACCCAGGGTTCGGCGCTCAGATAATCCAGATTGATCCACACATGGCTATCTGCCGTCAGTTGCCGTGTCATGGCTTCGGGCGGTTCGCAGGCAAAGGCCTCGATCACAAAGGGGTGTGGAGCGGGGTAATCCTGGCGCGCGTCGTGCCAATGCTCAATATCTACGCCTTGCAGATGCTGGCTTTGCCGTTCGCTTTGAATTTCGGACTGGATGCGGCTGAAGCTGTGCAGATCATCTACCCACAGGCGTAGCTGGGCGACCTCGGGTCTGGCCGCCAACTGACGGGCCAGCCGCCAGCACACGCCTATATCCCCCAGATTGTCGATAACACGGCAAAACAGGTCTATGGATACAGGTTGGGAAACAGTAACGGTGTTCAATTTAGTGCAGCTGTACGGGGTCCAGATCGATTTCGTCCGGCAGTTCCGGGTGCTGCATCTCGCCGTTGATGTCCGGGAAGAAGGGCGCGTTGCAATCGTCGCAGGTCTCGGTGGAGTGCAGGCCGGGCAGGCGCTGAATCTGGACCAGGCCCAAGGTGCTGAGCAGGGCGGCAATCACGTCCGGAATGTCGATATGGTCGTCGCTGTGGAAAGAGGACTCGGCCTCTTCCTGGCTCAATACAGGCCAGATACAGCCATAAATCACGGTGGGCGAGGAAATGGTGCTAAAGCCCACGCGATATTCTTCGATCTGTTCTTCGCCGCAAGCAACGATGACCGCACGCAAATGGTCGGGCGAGAGCTTCACGGCTGTTTGCAGCCAGGTGATGCCGGCCTTCAGGGCCAGTGGGCGAATCTCGCGGTCCGACTCACGGTTGTTGACGTAATAAGCGTTGGGGGCCAGAAATTGCAGCTGGCAGCCGGTAAACAACGGCGTGACGATGGCGGAGTAACGCTCCACCCATTGCTCTACCCAGCGCAGGTGGTCGGCTTGCAGATTGTCGCTGGATTGCTGCCAGCGAAACAGGGGCTGACCGACCGGAGCCATAACCACACCAATCAGAAAGCGGGCGTCGGCCAACAGGCTACTGGCTTCTTCGGGTTTGTTCAGTGGAGCAGGCTCCTGGCTGCGGCCCAGAGCTTGCGCAGTCAGGCTGCGCGTCCAAGCGTAAGCCTGCTGGTAGGTCTGCGGCATCTCGTCGTAATTGACCAGATTGGGCAGCAGGGCGCACATTGTGCCTTCGGCCAGAACCGTGGCGCGCAAGGCCTCTTCCAGTTCCTTGTGTTGCTGGGGTTTCAGTACTCCCTGGGGCAGTTGATAGCGTGTCCAGGCGGTCAGCGGGGCCGAAAACAGCAGGGCGTCGTACAGCACACCGTCATGCTCGATTTGCTGACACTCGGCGTGGGACTCGGCCAGTTCCATCAGGATTTCGTAATGCTGGTTTTGTTGCTGGCTGCCCAGCAGTTCCAGTGTCTGTTCAACCGCTGTATTGCGGCGCCCGCTATAGAGCTTGTCCAGCAATTGAGCGGTCAGCCCTTGCCAATAGCGATCTTCGATCTGCGAGCCGGAACGTACCAGTGCGTCGGTGTAATTGATCAGACGCTGGATTTCTTTGGGTTGTTGGGCGAGCAGTTTGGAATTGAGTTGCGACATGGACATACAAAACCGAGAGAGGGACAAGCTAGTTTACCCTTTGCCACGACCGGGGTGTGTGAATGAGGGTAGCCCCTAGGGGATGGTTGGTAGAGTTCTGGTGCTTGCAAAATAGAGGCTGGCGATAATTTGTGACTTATCAGGCATGTACGCGAGGGGCCGCCTCCATGCACCCGGCGCCTCCCCTGTGATAGCGGGGGAGGCGCCGGGCCCGGTCCGATGTTGGCAGTTTGCGATCAGTACAACACGCTAGGTAGCCACAGGCCGATGCCAGGGAACAGGTACAGGATGATGATCGCCAGGATCTGGATGCCCATGAAGGGCATCATGCCCAGGAAAATCTGGTTCAGGGTGACATGGGGTGGCGAGACGCCCTTCAGGTAGAAAGCCGACATGGCAACCGGTGGTGACAGGAATGCGGTTTGCAGGTTCAGGGCGACGAGCAGGCCGAAGAACAGGGGGTCGATCTGATAGTGCGCCAGCAGTGGCAGGAAGATGGGCATGAAGATGATGATGATCTCTGTCCATTCCAGCGGCCAACCCAGCAGGAAAATAACGATCTGCGCCAGGATCATGAACTGAATGGGTGTCAGATCCATGGACAGCACCCAGCCATTGATCAGTTCCTGACCACCCAGCAGGGCGAAGGCGGCCGAGAAAATACTGGAACCGACGAACAGCCAGCAGACCATGGCACTGGTCTTGGCGCTGAGGTACACCGATTCGCGCACCATGGAGAAATTCAAGCGGCGATAGGCGAAGGCCAGCAGGATGCCGCCCAAGGCACCCAAGGCCGCCGCCTCGGTGGGAGTGCACAGGCCAACGATAATACTGCCCAGCACGGCAAGGATCAGCATGGTCAGCGGAAAGAAGGAGCTGAGCAGCATCTTGAAGATTTCCAGCCGTGCGAAGTTCAGCATGGCGTAGTAGCACAACAAGGCCAGACTGCCCACGATCAGAAAGATCCAGAATGTCATTGGCGCGGCTTGGCGCTCTGCCGTAGTGGTTTCTTCGGCTACCTCTGCTGCAGCTGCGGGGGCTTCTGCGCCCGGTTCGCTGGCACCCAGCGCCACGAGAGGCTCGCTGCCTTCAGGTTCGGATAAACCGCCAGCACCCGGAGGTTCTGCCAGCCCACCGCCGCTGTAGTCACTGTCGAAGTTATTGAAACCGCCGCCCATTTCCTGCAGCTCGTAGTGCTCGGCTACTTTGGGTGCAGTGACCGACTGGTAGCTAAAGCCCATGACAGCGATGAAGATCACAGCGGGCAGCAAGGCCACGGCCAGATTCTTGACCAGCAGCTTCATGGGCACGTCGACGTTGCGAGGCCCCTTCATGGCGTTGATCAGGCCGGGTACAGCACGGTCTGTAATGGTCTCCTTGATGGTTTGTGCGAAGGCTGGCAGAGGCACGATCCGGTCTTCCGCGGAAAGCGGAGGCGCGACACTGGGCTTGAGCTTGGCCAGAATGATGACGTACACCACGTACAGGACAGCCAGCATCAGGCCGGGGAAAAAGGCCCCGGCATACAGTTTCACGACCGAGACACCCGCGACGGCGCCGTACAGGATCAGGAGTACGGAGGGGGGCAGCAAAATGCCCAGGCAGCCCCCAGCGGTAATGGAGCCAGCCGTTAGCTGCACGCTGTAACCCGCTCGCAGCATGGCGGGCATGGCCAGTAGCCCCATCAGAGTCACCACGGCCCCCACAATGCCCGTGGCCGTGGCAAAGATGGCGCAGGTGGCAATGGTGGCTACTGCCAGCGAACCTGGAATTCGTGCCATGGCCAGGTGCATGCCCTGGAACAGGCTCTGGATCAGGTTGGCGCGTTCAACCAGGTAACCCATGAAGATGAACAGAGGCACCGCAATCAGCACGTCGTTGGTCATGACGGCGTAGGTGCGCAGAACCATCAGGTCCAGGGTCTGCTGGATTGCTTGCTGCGTGCCCATGTCGCGATAGGCCAGCCAGGTAAAGATCACCCCCATCCCCATCAGGGTGAAGGCAGTGGGAAAGCCCAGCATGATGGTGACGACAATCAGGGCCAGCATGAGCAGGCCCAAATGGCCGTTGCTCATGTCTGCTGGCGCTGGCATGAAGATGGCAATGCTCAGGACAATCCCGATCAATATGGTGAGCCCGAACCAGATTTCTTTTCTCATGTTGGACTCCCTTTCTTGCCGTCGCCTGTGACAAAGGCATCCAGTTTCTCAATGTCATCGCTTTTGACGTCCACCATATCCATGAGCTTGTCGACATCGACTTCCTCAACGTCCTTGTCGCGCGAAGGCCATTTTCCGTCTCGCAAGCAGCGTACGCAGTACACCATTTCCACGAAGCTTTGCAGCAGAAGGCAGAAACCGGCCAGCGGGATGATGGCCTTGAACGGGTAGATGGGCGGTCCGTTTGCCGTGATATTGGAGTGCTCCGTGATGGCCCAGGACTCGGCTGCGAAGTAGTAACCGGCCCAGAACATGGCGACCACACCAGGGATGAAGAACAGGATGTACAGGATCAGATCCAGGGCTGCCTGCAGACGGGGTGGAAAAAAGCCGTACAGCACATCCCCGCGCACATGGCCGTTCTTGGAGAGCGTGTAGGCACCGGCCATCATGAACAGGCCACCGTACAGCATGTTCATCATGTCAAAGGCCCAGGCGTGTGGGTTGGAGAGTACGTATCGAGAGAAGACCTCGAAGGAAACGAACAGGGTCAATGCCAGGACTAGCCAGCCGAACAACTGGCCTATCCACGTATTGAACCGGTCGATAAAGACCAGAATTTTCTGCATGGTAGGTTCACCTTGCTAGCGCGGAAAGGGTCTGATGCGTGTCGGCTGCGGCTTGGGGCGCGGCCGGCCTGGAGTGGGGAAGGAGACGTCATCCACATCCGGCTGGACGGGATGACGCAGTGCAATTGCCGTTAGGGGTCAGCTCTTGGCTTGGGGGGCCTTGCGACCGAAGTAGTGGTTGTAGGCCATACGGCGGTTATTGTTGGTGTCCATGTCCCACGCCATGGCGCGTGCCGCGAACGCTCGTTGCGATGCGTCGATTTCCTTGAAAAGGGGGTTGGTCTCGGCCTTCTTGGCAACGATCTGGTCCCACACGACCAGTTGTTGCTGCAGGATGGTGTCGGGCGTTTTGTAGAATTTGACGCCGTCTTCCTTTTGCAGGCGTTGGTAGTCCTGCGAGTAACGGTCCACCGCCTTCCAGGACATGTCGGCCGATGCGGCCTCCACGGCGTTGTCGACGATGGCTTTCAGCTGTGTCGGCAAGGCGTTGTACTTGTCCTTGTTGAACATGATCTCGAAGGTTTCCGAGGCCTGGTGAAAGCTTTGCAACATGCAGACCTTGGACACGTCCGGAAAGCCCAGAGCGCGGTCCGAGGCGGCGTTATTGAACTCCGCACCATCGAGCAGGCCGCGGTCCAGTGCCGGAACAATTTCACCGCCCGGCAAAGCATTGACGGCCGCGCCCATTTCAGTGAACAGGTCGATAGCCAGGCCATTGGTGCGGAACTTCAGACCCTTGAGGTCTTCTGTCTTGGTGATGGGTTTCTTGAACCAGCCGAATGGTTGCGTGGGCATCGGGCCGGTCAGGAAGGAGACGACATTGCCACCGATGGCATCGTACAGCTTGGCCAGTAGCTCCTTGCCACCGCCATACTTGTGCCATGCCAGGACCATATTGGCGTCCATGCCGAAGGCCGGTCCTGACGAAAACAAGGCCAGGGCGTTCTGCTTGCCGTAGTTGTAACCCAGCACGCCGTGGCCCCCGTCCAGCGTTCCCTTGGAGACGGCATCCAGCAGGCCAAAAGCCGGTACAACAGCCCCTGCCGGCAAAACTTCGATTTTCAGATCTCCACCGGTCATGTCGTTGATCTTCTTGGCGAAATCAAGAGCGAATTCGTGGAAGATGTCGACGGTGGGCCAAGTGCTTTGGAAGCGGAAGTTGATGGGACCCTGCGCGCGAGCGATGGCAGGAAAGCCCATCGTTGCTGCAGCCGCGGTGCCGGCTGCAGCACCGCTCAGGAACTTGCGCCGGGATGCGCCAGTTTGTGCTTGAGGCGCGGTGCTTTTTTTGATCCTGTTTCTCATGAGGTGTGTCTCCGAAGTGGCTGTAAGCGTTCGAGAGCAAACTGCAGCAATCTGATGTGTTTTCAGCTTTATTTCAGTCTTCTTTCAGTTTGCTTTCAGCTTTATATGCGATTCGAACACTGGCCGTACATAAGGAGTAACCACAATGATGATAGGGGTATACCCGTGGGCAGATAAGCGTGAGTGAGTGCACCTTTAGCGACGGGTGGACTGTGCTGAACAGGCTTTTTACAGGCCTCTTGAGAGGGAAGTCATTTCAAACAGGCAAAGAAAAACGCCTTCGCCGCATGAAGCGGCGAAGGCGTTTTTTGCAAGCGCTAGGGCTTACAGACCTACGGAGTCAGCAATTTCCTTGAACTCTTCGATCTGGTCGAAGTTCATGTAGCGATAGATGTCTTCGCTATTGGCTTGCAGAACGCCCATGTCGGCCAGGTACTCTTCGCGGGTCGGGATGCGGCCCAGACGCGAGCAGATGGCAGCCAGTTCAGCCGAACCCAGGAACACGTTGGTGTTCTTGCCCAGACGGTTGGGGAAGTTACGGGTGCTGGTGGACATGACGGTGGCGCCTTCGCGAACCTGTGCCTGGTTACCCATGCACAGCGAGCAACCGGGCATTTCCATGCGAGCACCAGCTACGCCCAGAACGCCGTAGTGGCCTTCTTCGCTCAGCTGTTGCTGGTCCATCTTGGTCGGAGGAGCGACCCACAGACGGGTTGGAATGTCGCGCTTGCCTTCCAGCAGCTTGGAAGCGGCACGGAAGTGACCGATGTTGGTCATGCAGCTACCGATAAACACTTCGTCGATCACGGTGCCGGACACGTCGGACAGCGTCTTCACGTCGTCTGGGTCGTTCGGGCAAGCTACGATAGGTTCGTGGATTTCAGCCAGATCGATGTCGATCACAGCGGCGTATTCAGCGTCTGCATCGGGCTCCAGCAGTTCCGGGTTGGCCAGCCAGGCTTCCATGCCCTTGATACGACGGGAGATAGTGCGCTCGTCTTCGTAGCCATTGGCAATCATCCACTTGAGCAGCGTGATGTTGCTGTTCAGGTATTCGATGATGGGCTCTTTGCTCAGGCGCACGGTACATGCAGCAGCGGAGCGCTCGGCCGAAGCGTCGGACAGCTCGAAAGCCTGTTCGATCTTCAGGTTGGGCAGACCTTCGATTTCCAGAATGCGACCGGAGAAGATGTTCTTCTTGCCGGCTTTCTCGACGGTCAGCAAGCCTTGCTTGATGGCGTACAGAGGAATGGCGTTAACCAGGTCACGCAGGGTGACGCCGGGCTGCATTTCGCCCTTGAAGCGCACCAGCACGGATTCTGGCATGTCCAGAGGCATCACACCGGTAGCAGCGGCAAAGGCCACCAGACCGGAACCAGCGGGGAAGCTGATGCCGATAGGGAAACGGGTGTGCGAGTCGCCACCGGTACCCACGGTATCGGGCAACAGCATGCGGTTCAGCCAGGAGTGGATGATACCGTCGCCTGGACGCAGGGAAACACCACCGCGTGTGCTGATGAAAGCAGGCAGTTCGTGGTGAGTTTTAACGTCAACAGGTTTGGGGTAAGCGGCGGTGTGGCAGAAGGACTGCATTACCAGATCGGACGAAAAGCCCAGGCAAGCCAGGTCTTTCAGTTCGTCGCGAGTCATTGGGCCAGTCGTGTCCTGGCTACCAACGGTAGTCATGCGTGGTTCGCAGTAAGTACCGGGACGCACGCCCTGGCCTTCAGGCAGACCGCAAGCACGGCCAACCATCTTCTGGGCCAGGGAGAAGCCTTTACCGGAGTCGGCAGGGCTTTGTGGCAGGCGGAAAAGGGTGGTTGGGGGCAGACCCAGTGCTTCGCGAGCACGGGTGGTCAGGCCACGGCCAATGATCAGGGGAATACGGCCACCGGCACGCACTTCGTCAAACAGGACGTCGGACTTGACCTGGAATTCGGAGATCAGTTCGCCATTCTTGAAGGCCTTGCCTTCGTAGGGACGCAGTTCCACCACGTCGCCCATTTCCATTTTGGAAACGTCCAGTTCGATAGGCAAAGCGCCGGCATCTTCCATGGTGTTGTAGAAGATAGGAGCAATCTTGCTGCCCAGACACACGCCACCAAAGCGCTTGTTGGGAACGAAAGGAATGTCTTCGCCGGTGAACCACAACACGGAGTTGGTGGCCGATTTACGCGAAGAACCGGTACCGACCACGTCGCCCACGTAGGCAACCAGGTGGCCCTTTTCTTTCAGGGATTCGATAAAGCTGACAGGACCTTTCTTGCCGGGCTCTTCAGGTTCGATACCTGGGCGCGGGTTCTTCAGCATGGCCAGAGCGTGCAGCGGAATGTCCGGGCGGCTCCAGGCGTCAGGGGCGGGGGACAGATCGTCCGTGTTGGTCTCGCCGGTGACTTTGAAAACGGTCACGGTCAGGCTTTCTGGAACTTCAGGACGGCTGGTGAACCACTCGCCGTCGGCCCAGCTTTGCAGCACTTCTTTTGCAAAGGCATTGCCCTTTTCGGCTTTTTCCTGAACGTCGTGGAAAGAGTCAAACATCAACAGGGTGTTTTTCAGGCCGTTGGCGGCGATCTGGCCCAGTTCAGGCGAATCCAGCAGATCGATCAGCGGGCTGATGTTGTAGCCACCCAGCATGGTTCCCAGCAGCTCAGTGGCACGCTCGCGGCTGATCAAAGCACAGGTTTCTGTGCCCAGCGCGATGGCGGCCAGGTAGGAGGCTTTCACTTTGGCAGCATCGTCCACACCGGCGGGGACGCGGTGCGTCAGCAGGTCGACCAGAAATGCTTCCTCACCGGCAGGTGGGTTCTTGATGAGCTCGATCAGCTCGGCGGTCTGCTGAGCCGACAAAGGCAGCGGGGGAATGCCCAGAGCAGCGCGCTCGGCAACATGTTCGCGGTAAGAGTCCAGCATAGTGCGGGTGCCTATCGGTAAATGGTTGATATGAAAATGCAATAAATCGCGTGTTGCCCCAATTGTAATTTGAAGCGCGCAGCGAAGCAATGGTCTTATATCTTATATAAGACTTACGGGAACCTGAATATTGCCGGGCTCAGGCCAGCAAGTCGGCGTATTCAGGGTGGCGGCGGAAATAGACCACGGCATAGCTGCAAACGGGGCGCACTTTCCACTGTTGGTTTTTTGCCGTTTCCAATGCGAAGCGGGTCAGTTGCCCCGCAATGCCGCGGCCTTCCAGCTCAGGCGGCACACGGGTGTGGGTGATGCTCATGACAGCATCGTCCAGTTCGTATTCGATCACGCTGCGGCGGTTTTCAATGTCGCAGTAAAACAGACGCGCTTGCGGGTCGTGGTGGATCTCGGTAGTCATGGCAGACTCCTTCAAGTGGGGTTGGAGTGCAGGGCGATCAGAATCCAAACAGCCAGCATGGCGATCATGCCCAGAAAGCAGCCGCCCCACAGCCCCATCAGGGGCCATTTGATGCCCATGGGGACATCATCGGGTTGCACGTGCTTGAGTAGCCGGTTGGCATTGCCAAACAGCGAGTTTTGGCGTTTGGGGAAATTCAGACGTAAAAAATAATCCAGCAGTACGCCTGCCTTCAGCGAAAAACTGAGTTTTTCCCAGGGGTACTGATCCAGATAGGGATGACGCAACACCTGGTTGCTGCGGCGCAGATTGAAAAGCAGTAAATAAGCGCCGGAGACCAGACTGGTCAAGGCACAGGCAATCATCAAGGTGCCGGCCAGCGGCAGGGCGTAGCGTACAAATTCAGAGAGCATGGAAGTCATCAGCAAGACGGCCCCGCGTGCGCAATGCAGCGGGGCCGTGTGGGTTAGATCACAGGCAAATAATAGCCCAGGATCTGTGACTTATGGGCGCTGATCCAGAGGCACAAAGCTCTGGTTTTCAGGGCCAATGTAGTTGGCGGTAGGACGAATAATCTTGTTGTCCACGCGCTGCTCAATGATGTGAGCCGCCCAGCCAGCCGTACGCGCGATCACGAACAAAGGCGTGAACATGGCAGTAGGGACACCCATGGTGTGGTAGGACACGGCCGAGAACCAGTCCAGGTTGGGGAACATTTTCTTCACTTCCCACATCACGCTTTCCAGACGTTCGGCAATGTCGAACATGCGGGTGTTGCCATCGGCCACGGCCAGCTCTTTGGCCACCGATTTGATTACTTCGTTGCGTGGGTCGGAGATAGTGTAGACGGGGTGACCGAAGCCAATAATGACTTCCTTGTTTTCCACGCGCTTGCGGATGTCTTCTTCAGCCTGATCGGGGTTCTCGTAGCGCTTCTGGATTTCAAAAGCCACTTCGTTGGCACCGCCGTGCTTGGGACCGCGCAGGGCACCGATGGCACCGGCAATCGCGGAGTAGAAGTCCGAACCTGTACCGGCGATAACGCGGCTGGTAAAGGTGGAGGCGTTGAACTCGTGCTCGGCGTACAGGTTCAGCGAGACATGCATGGCTTTTTCCCACTCGGCCGATGGCTTCTCACCATGCAGCAGGTGCAGGAAGTGCGCGCCGATACTGTCGTCGTCGGTCTGTACGTCAATCATCTCGCCGTTGTGGCTGTAGTGGTACCAGTACAGCAGGGCCGAACCCAGGCAAGCCATCAGACGGTCGGCGATGTCGCGTGCGTCGGGCAGGTTGTGGTCGTCTTTTTCAGGTAGCACGCAGCCCAGAACCGACACGGCAGTACGCATCACGTCCATGGGGTGGCTGTGGGCAGGCAGGGTTTCCAGCGCGGTTTGCAGGGCCAGAGGCAGGCCACGCAGACGCTTGAGCTTTTGTTTGTACGCGCGCAGTTCGTCGCGGTTGGGCAGTTTGCCGTGGATCAGCAAATGAGCCACTTCTTCAAATTCGCAAGCCTGGGCCAGGTCCAAGATATCGTAGCCGCGGTAGTGCAGATCATTGCCACTGCGACCGACCGTGCACAAGGCGGTATTGCCTGCAACAACGCCAGACAGGGCAACAGATTTCTTGGGCTTGAAGCCAGTGCTAGGGGTGTTCTCAGTACTGCTCATAAAGGTCTCCTGGTTGCTGGGCAGCCAGCACGAGGCTGGCTGCTGAATGGGGTTTTACCCGCGCGACGGCCCTGATCACGGGCCGGGCGGGAGCCTGTGGCGGCTCAGGACTTCTTGTTTTTTTGGAACAGCTTGTCGAGGCTTTGCTCGTAAGCATGGTAGCCGATACGATCGTACAGTTCTTCACGAGTCTGCATCAAATCGATGACATTTTTTTGATGTCCGTCACGACGGATCGCCTGGTAGACAGTTTCGGCGGCCTTGTTCATGGCGCGGAAGGCGGACAGGGGGTAGAGCACCATGGCCACATTGGCCGACGCCAGTTCTTCCACGGTGAACAGCGGGGTCTGACCGAACTCGGTAATGTTGGCCAGCACAGGCACATTCAGGGTTTCGGTAAAGCGACGGTAGGTGTCCAGGTCGTAGCAGGCTTCAGCAAAAATGCCGTCTGCACCTGCTTCCACGCAAGCCTGGGCACGCTCCAGAGCAGCGTCCACGCCTTCGACGGCAATCGCGTCTGTACGAGCCATGATGAAGAACTCGGGATCGGTACGGGCGTCAACAGCGGCTTTCACGCGGTCGGCCATTTCACCAGTGCTGACGATTTCTTTGCCGGGGCGGTGACCGCAACGCTTGGCGCCAACCTGGTCTTCAATGTGGCAAGCGGCAGCGCCGAACTTGATCAGGCTTTTGATCGTGCGAGCAATGTTGAAGGCGGAAGCGCCAAAGCCGGTATCAATGTCCACCATCAAAGGCAGATCGCACACATCGGTAATGCGACGAATGTCGGTCAGCACGTCGTCCAGCGTGTTGATGCCCAGATCAGGCAAGCCCAAAGAGCCAGCCGCGACACCGCCACCCGACAAGTAGATGGCGCGGTAGCCGGCGCGTTGGGCCAGCAAAGCGTGGTTGGCGTTGATGGCGCCGATGATTTGCAAAGGCTGTTCTTCACGCAGGGCCTGGCGGAAACGGGCGCCTGCCGATGTCAGTTGGTTTTGGCTCATTTGGGGCTCCAGATCACAAGATATAAAAATGTCGTCAGCGTAGTGCTGCGATGGGTTGGTTCTACTAAAGCAAATGCTGTGCCAAGTTCAAATATGGGGAGCGATGAAGAGCCTGAACCCAGAGGAGGCGGGAATTTCTCGCGTGGTGTGATGTCGTCGCTCCCTTCCAGGAATATTGTCTTTTCCTGTTTTGTGTTTCAATATTGAAACGTAATTTGAAACAGTGTCGCATTATTGAAGCCCGGGTGAAACCATATGCCTTATCCTTCCTCCCCGCCTGCGCGTCTGCGTCTGGTAGCTTTTGGCTTGCATGGACTGCGTTCTCTATTGGAAGAGCTGGTGCCGCAGTTTCGCGCTCAGGCCGAAATACTGATTGTGGACAAGGCCTATGGAGAGGCCGTGGAGGCCGTGCAGGTTTTACGACAAACAGGCGAAATTGACGTGCTGGTGTCTGCCGGTTCCAACGGCAGTTATTTGCGCGAACATCTGGACTTGCCGGTGGTGTTGGTCCATCCCGGTGGCTTCGACATTATGGGCAGCCTGGCCTCGGCACAGGCAGAGCGCAAAGCCGTGGTGACCTATGGCGAAATGCCGCTGGAGCTGCTGGAGTTCGTGCAGCGTTTTGATCTGCCTGTGGAGCTACGTAGCTATCGCAGTGAAGCCGACGCCCGTAGCTGTGTCCAGGATTTGAAAGAACTGGGCGTGGAGTGGGTGCTGGCACCCGGTCTGGTGGTGGATCTGGCGCGCGAGAATCAGATGGAAGGCGTGTTGCTGTACTCACAAGGAGCGGTGCGACAGGCTCTGGAATCCGCTATCGAACTGGCTCGCGTGGCTCGCGCTGAGGCCGCTCGCCGGGATCGCTTGAATACGATTCTGGCGCAGTTGCGTGACGGCGTGGTGTCAGTGGACAGGGACGAGCGGATTGAAACCGTGAACCCGGCGATGGAAGCCTGGTTGGGCCAACCGGCTCAAGCCATGATTGGCCGTCGTTTGGGTTCCTTGTATCCCGAGCTGGATCTGGCTGGCACGCTGCGCAGTCTGGAAGTGCAGTTGGATACGGTGCAGCAAGTAGGTGGCCGTACCGCGATCGTGACCCGCATGCCGATTCTGGAGCAGGGGCGCTTGAGCGGGGCAGTGCTACTTTGCCAGGACCCGGCAGCGATTCAACGACTGGACCGCAGCTTGCGTTCACGCAGTCAGCAAGCCGCATCGCGTCATGCCCGTTACGAGCTATCTGATCTGGTGGGGCAAAGCTCGCCCATGCGCAAGCTGCGTGCTCAAGCCCAGGCTTGCGCTCAAAGTACAGCCACAACCTTGATTATTGGTGAAAGCGGCACAGGCAAGGAATTGCTGGCTCAAGGCATTCACAGCGCCAGCGCCAGACGCGCGCAACCCTTTGTGGCCGTGAACTGCGCGGCTTTCCCGGACAGCCTGTTGGAAAGCGAGTTGTTCGGGTATGTGGAGGGGGCATTTACCGGCTCCAGTCGAGGTGGCAAGGTGGGGCTGGTGGAAGCGGCTCACACCGGCACCCTGTTTCTGGACGAGATCGGCGAAATGCCCTTGCCGCTACAAACCCGTTTACTGCGTGTGCTGCAAGAAAAAGAAGTGCTGCGTATCGGGGCGATTGAGCCAACGCCGGTGGATGTGCGCGTGATTGCGGCTACTCACCGCGATCTGGCCGCGCAGGTTAAAGAAGGCGTGTTCCGCCAGGATCTGTTTTATCGACTGAACATCCTGGTGCTGCGTTTGCCGCCTTTGCGTCTGCGCACGCAGGACTTGCCGGAGTTGGTGGAGCATTTATTGGCCAAGGTTGCCCAACGTCTGGGTGGTGCAATCACGCTCAACTCGCAGTGGATGGCGGAGCTGCTCGAACTAGGCCGCCACTACACATGGCCGGGCAATATTCGCGAACTGGAAAACCTGATCGAACGTTTGATGGTGTTGGGCACAGTGCAAGGGGATCAGGCTGTGGTGCTGGAAGATATTGCGCCTGAGTTGCGGGCCGTGGTGAGCGAGCCCGCCTTGCCAGCCTTGCGTGATCAGCAGGAGCGCAGTGAACAAGAGCATTTGGCCAAAGTACTGGAAGAGTGTGGTGGCAACCGCGCCTTGGCGGCACAGCGGCTGGGGATTAGCCGTAGTACCTTGTGGCGGAAGTTGCGTAAAACGGAGTAGCTATCGGGTCGCTCCTGTGCTCGGAAACGATAAATTGATACGTCAGCTCATTATGAATGAGAATCATTGTTATTATGTCGGCTTTCATTCTTTTGCAGCTTGTTCCGTATGCCCCGATCATCCGCGCCCAAGAAAACGTGGCTCGCTCATTACATTGAGCTGGTTGCGGCGTGGCGTCGGAAGGCACCTCATGAAGATAGCGAAGACGCTATGCAGGATGCAGCGCTGCGCTTATTGGAAAATGCTGCGGCTACGGTTGACAATCCGCGCGCGTATCTGAAGCGCAGCACCGCCAACGGCGTTATTGACCGTTATCGCCGCCAGGCGATTTTGCCTACCACTCCTTTGCACGAACTGGACGAGCATGAGCATCCGCAGGCCCCGGAGTTGGAGTCGGAGTTGGTCTCGCGGCAAATGCTGGCAGACTTGAAAAGCGCTCTGAATGAGTTGCCTTTGGTGTGTCAGCAGGTCTATGTGCGTCATCGCATTGAAGGCTGGACGCATGCGGAGATCGCGAGTGCCATGGGCATTTCCCGCTCGGTCGTCGAAAAGCACATGAGCCGCACGCTGCGCCATTTGAATAAAAAGTTACAGAAATATGCCTCTTGAACCGACAAATTGTTCGGGTCTTGCCCCTTCTCGAACGTCTATAGGTATGAAGGGGTATATTTCCATGCGGCTGCTTTGTTGTGCAGCTTGCTCTCTTGTTGTGCTGTGATGAAACCACCGAACGCTTCTTCCTCCTCGGTAGAACCGGACGAGCTTGCCGCTCAATGGTTTGCCTATTTGCATTCTGACGATGCTTCGTCGGAGGATTGGCGTGCGTTCGAGCAATGGCGACAGGCGAATCCCGAGCATGACCGGCAGTACCGCAATGTGCAGCGTATTTGGGATGCAAGTCTGCATATTCCCAAGGAAGAATGGAGCGAAATTCTATCGCGCCGCGAGGCTCCCAAGCCTGTCCCTGCACTGACGCGTCGACGCTTTGCCTGGGGGCTGGCGGGCATGTGTACCGCGGCCGTGGTAGGAAGCGTGGCCCTGAGTGGTGGCTGGTTGGAGTCGCCGCAACAGACCATGAGCTTATTGGCCCAGCGTGGTGAGCAAAAGCAGATGAGCTTGCCGGACGGTTCCGTGCTGGAGCTGAACTCGGGTGCACGAGCAACAGCGCGCCTTTACGAAGGCAAACGTGTGGTTCAGCTGCTTGAAGGGGAGATCTTCTTCTCAGTGCAACATGACCCATCCCGCCCTTTTGTGGTGGAGGCGGGCGAGAGCCGAATCGTGGTAACGGGTACGCGCTTTAATGTGCGTTACGACGCTCAGACCACGCAAGTCAGTGTGGAGTCGGGCTCGGTCAATGTGTCCAATGGGCCGTGGTGGAATCGTCAGTCACGAGCTCTGGAAAAAGGGCAGGGGCTGGCTGTGTCGGACGAGTTGGGCTTGGGGCCGGTGCACCTGCCTGACCTGGACAGCACGCTGGCTTGGCGACGCGGCAAGATCGTCTTTGAAAATACGCCTTTGTTCCGCGCTGTTGCTGAGATCAACCGTTATCTGGATCGTCCCGTAGTGCTGGATGCACCGACACGACGAGATCATCAGATCGCGGGTATTTTCAGTGTGGATGACCCCCAATCGTTTCTTGAGATGCTGCCGGTTTTCGCTCCGGTGCTTGTGGTGAGTGCCCCGGATGGGCGCCTGCGCATCGTCGCCAAATAATTTCCTGTAATGCGCGAGCCGTGGTGTGAGCTCCCTGTTCGCGTCTTGCGTTACACTTTGTTTCGAAAATGATTCTCATTTCCCATCCGATGTTTGCGGGGCTGGCTCGTCTATAGACATGAGGGGGGAGGATTTGCGATTTGCGCACAGTCCCCTGAAAACACCTTTGGCCAAAGGTATATCTGCGTCAGACGCGAAACTTCATTTATGGAATTTGCAGGATTGTGAAAACGGCATCATTACGTGCGGCATCGCGCACGCCCTTATCGAGCATGCAGTTCAGCATGTCGGCCTTGGCCATGTCTATTGCGCTTGCGCTGGGTACGCTGCCTCAAGCTGCAGTCGCTCAATCAGCAAGCATTCAGTTCCACATACCGGCTCAGTCATTGAGCAAGGCGCTATTGGAATTTGGTGAGCAGGCCTCTTTGCAGATTTTCTTCTCCCAGGATGTGGTGCAGGGATATAGCGCTCCGGCGCTGACAGGCAGCCTGTCTCCCGAGGAAGGGTTGCGTCGCCTTCTGGCAGGTACCGGAATCGAGTTTGTGCGATCCGGAAAAAATGTATCGCTGCGGCGTCCTGCTCAGAGCGAGGCTACACAGCTGGCGCCTATTCAGGTCAAGGCCAGCCTGGACCCGACCACGGAAGGCACGGGCTCCTACACAACGCCGCTGACCAACACCGCAACCAAGATGAACTTGTCGATCAAGGATACGCCGCAATCCATCAGCGTGATTACCCGTCAGCAGATGGAAGATCAGCAGTTGAATACGATGACGGATGTCCTGGGGCAGACGCCGGGTGTGACCATGGCGCAGGATGGTGGCCAGCGCTTCAATATTTATTCGCGTGGTAGTGCCATTGATACCTATCAGCTCGATGGTGTGACCACGACGCAAGTGAATCAGACACGCACCATGCCCAGCACCTTGCTGGATATGGCGCTGTATGACCGGGTAGAGGTGGTGCGCGGGGCAACCGGTCTGATGACGGGAGCGGGCAGCCCCAGCGGAACGGTGAACTTGATACGTAAGCGCCCAACGAAGGAGTTCCAGGCCCACGTGCAGTTGGGGGCGGGCTCCTGGGATTTTTATCGGGCAGAAGCGGATGTGTCCGGGCCCCTGACTGAAAGCGGCAACCTGCGAGGGCGACTGGTTTTTGCCAAGCAGGACAACAACAGCTTCATGGATGCCTACAAGCAGGACAAGGATCTGTTCTATGGCGCTTTGGAGGCGGACCTGACAGAGACCACCTTGCTACGCCTTAGCGTGGATCATCAGCGCTACAAGGCCAAGGGCGCGCCTGGCGTACCCTTGATCTTTACCAATGGTGAAGCAACCGATTTCTCGCGCTCGACCAGCACGGGTGCCCGGTGGATGTATGACGAGTTCAAAACGACCAACTACACGCTGAACCTGGAACAGGATTTACCCAATGATTGGCAGTTCAAGGTGGCGGCCAATTACATGGATGTGGACCGGGATAATCTGAATGGCTCCTACCAGGTCGGCTCGGGTCGTTCTTTCCTGGATAAGGAAACAGGCAGTGCAGGAATGCTGCGCTATCGCGCAGGGGCGACGCAAAGCCAGAAAGGTGTGGATGTTACCTTGCAAGGGCCTTTCGAGCTGGGCGGGCGTCAACACGATTTCATTGCCGGATTCAATTTCCAGAACTATGAAAACAAGCATACGGGCTGGGATGTGGGCGTTTCCAAAGTCAATTTCTATACCTGGAATAACGAGCTGGAACGTCCTGCGAATACGGGGCAGGTAGGAGAGATTTTTAATGTGAAGTCTCGCCAGACAGGTGCTTATGCCGCGGTGCGTTTCAATCCGCTTGAAAGGACGCATTTGATTGTGGGTGCGCGGGTTTCCAGCTATGACTACGACTACTATTACGCCAGCCCAACTGACAAGTTCTTGCAGACCTATGGCATGCGTGAGCGTGACCAAATCACGCCTTATGTTGGCCTGGTTTATGACCTGACACCTGAGCAAACCATCTATGCCAGTTACACGGATATTTTCCAGCCTCAGTCCGCGCAGGATCGTAATGGCAAGGTCCTGGATCCAATTATTGGCAAGAATCAGGAGCTTGGCTGGAAAGGCGAGTTTCTGGATCGTCGTCTGAACGCGAATATCGCCCTCTATCAGTCCCAAAAAGATAATGTGGCCGAGGAAGACGCGGGCTTTACGGTGCCAGGCCAGAATACCCAGGCTTTTCGTTCTGTGGATGGGGCCAAGACCAAGGGGATTGACCTGGAACTGGCTGGGGAGATTACGCCGGATTGGAATGTGCATTTCGGTTTCAGCCACTCCAAGACCAAAGATGCCCAAGGCGAGCAGTTGCTGACAGTGCTGCCCGTGAACACCTTGCGCTTGTGGACGACATACCGTTTACCAGGCCAATGGAGTGCCTTGACGGTAGGCGGGGGTGTCAACTGGAACTCCAAGACCTCCTTACGCTTTAGCCGCTACAACAGCACCGTGGAGCAGGACAGTTATGCGGTGGTGAACTTGATGGCGCGCTATCAGTTCAACAAGAAATTTGCGGCGACTCTGAACGTGAATAACTTGTTCGACAAGACTTACTATCAGGGCATGGGCGGCAGCTACGGCCACTACGGTGCGCCACGCAGTGCATTCCTGAATCTGCGTTACGACTTCTGATGCAGGCAGGCTAGCCCTCAGGCAAAAAAAATCCCCGCCAATCAGGCGGGGATTTTGCAGACTAGCGGGTCAATTAACCCAGCAGGTCTTTCACACCGTCACGCTCTTCCAGCAGCTCGTTCAGGGTGTGGTCCATGCGCTCACGCGAGAAGGCGTCGATTTCCAGACCTTCAACACGCTTGTACTCACCGTTTTCGGTGGTCACAGGCACGCCGTAGATGATGCCTTCAGGAATGCCGTAGGAGCCGTCCGAAGGAACACCCATGGTGACCCATTTGCCGTTCGAACCCAGCACCCAGTCGCGCACGTGGTCGATGGCGGCATTGGCAGCCGAAGCAGCCGAGGACAGGCCACGGGCTTCGATGATGGCGGCGCCACGTTTGCCCACGGTGGGGATGAAGGTTTCGCGGTTCCAGGCCTGATCGTTGATGATCGCGTCGATCTTCTCGCCGTTCACGGTAGCGAAACGGGTGTCAGGGTACATGGTGGGCGAGTGGTTGCCCCAAACGATCAGGTTCTCGATGTCAGCAACAGCCTTGCCGGACTTGGTGGCCAACTGCGACAGGGCGCGGTTGTGGTCCAGGCGCAGCATGGCGGTGAAGTTCTTCGCTGGCAGATCAGGAGCGGACTTCATGGCAATGTAGGCGTTGGTGTTGGCTGGGTTGCCGACCACCAGCACTTTCACGTCACGGCTGGCCACTTTGTTCAGGGCACGGCCTTGTGCTGTGAAGATCTGGGCGTTGAAGGCCAGCAGATCTTTACGCTCCATGCCTGGGCCACGAGGACGGGCACCGACCAGCAGGGCGATATCAGCATCTTTGAAGGCGGTTTCAGGATCGCTGTGGGCGGACATGCCTTGCAGCAGCGGGAAGGCGCAGTCGTCCAGTTCCATCATGACGCCCTTCAGGGCCTTTTGGGCTTTCTCGTCGGCGAGTTCCAGCAGCTGCAGGATTACAGGCTGGTCTTTGCCCAGCATTTCGCCAGAAGCGATGCGAAACAGCAGGGCGTAGCCAATCTGGCCAGCAGCGCCGGTAACGGCGACGCGCATTGCGGGTTTGGACATGAGAGTAAGACTCCGTTTTTGGGTTTGAAGACGGTGACGAAAAACACAGTTTAAATCTTTTGCAGACCGGGCGGCTGGCGTGGAAAACGGTTTTTCGCAAGAGGAAAAGCCTCTTTTTTCACTGCGCAGACTAGACCAAAACGATAGCGGCGTCAAACGTCTTATATCTTATATAAGACATAAGAGCGTTAGACATTCGGGGCCGGTCATGCGAAAATTAGTGCACTGTCTATTTTATGAACAAATGCGCGTTCCAAGCTGTATCTGTCGCGCATTTTTTATGAGCCCCATGTCTGATAACGTGCCGCCGCTACGCACCCAGGAAATCGAAAAATCCGCTCCTAGCGCGGCCTATAGCCCTCTGTATCAACAGATCAAGGCTTTGTTGCTGCAGGGGCTGGATCGTGGCGAGTGGAAGCCCGGCGAAGCCATCCCCAGTGAACTGGAGCTGGCTGCCCGCTTTCAGGTCAGCCAGGGCACGGTGCGCAAGGCCATTGATGAGCTGGCCGCCGATAACCTCCTGATCCGTCGTCAAGGCAAGGGTACCTTTGTGGCCACCCATCACGAAGCTCGTGTGCGCTTTCGTTTCCTGCGCCTGGCCCCGGATGATGGCAAGCCTGTGGCTTCCCAGAGCCGTATTCTGGATGTGCGTCGAATGAAAGCGCCTACGGATGTTGCCGTGCTGCTGGATTTGCGCACCTCCGACATGGTGGTGAACCTGCGCCGGGTTCTGTCCTTTGATCAGGTCCCGACCATTTATGACGATATCTGGCTGCCTGGCTCCGTCTTCAAGGGTTTGACCCTGGAGGCCGTTGAGCAGAACAAGGGCCCGATGTACGCCTGGTTCGAGAGCAAATTCGGCGTGAGCATGGTGCGCGCCGATGAAAAGATTGGTGCTGTCAGTGCCACCGAAGAGGCCGCTTCGGTCTTGCAGGTCGCTGCCGGTTCGCCGCTCCTGCATGTGGAACGCGTGTCCTATACCTATGGTGATCGACCGATGGAGTTGCGCCGGGGCTTGTACCTGACTGAGCGCTTCCATTACCGAAACACGCTCAGCTAGTTCGGCGGCATACGGTATTTGATACTGCACCGTAGTGTCAAATAGGTGAAAATACCAAGGTTAAAAATTTTATGACTTTTTTTTATCTACTTCGAGGCCATCATGTCTGATACCGCACCCAAGCAGCGTCCGCAGTATCGCAATATCAGCGTGCCGCAGATATTGAGCTACCGCTTGCCCCTGGCTGCAAAATCGTCGATTTTGCATCGTGTCAGTGGTGCATTGCTGTTTCTTTGCCTGCCGCTCGTTCTATTGCCACTGTTCTCTTTGAGCGTCAGCTCTCCAGAGTCCTTCGAGACCTTGCGCAGCTACGTCGACAACCCTGTCTGTAAGCTGATCCTTCTGGTCCTGATCTGGGGCTACCTGCACCACTTCTGTGCCGGCATCCGCTATCTGGCACTGGACCTGCACCTGGGTAACGACAAAGAGTCCGCCAAGAAGTCGGCCGGTATGGTGTTCGGGGTCAGCCTGGCGCTGACCGTTGTGTTTGGTTTGAAACTGTTTGGGGTGTGGTAATGGCAAATCGTGAGCGCATTGGCGCAAACCGCCTGGTAGTGGGTGCCCACTACGGTACCTTGGACTTTCTGGCACAGCGTGTCACCGCAGTCATCATGGCCATCTACACCTTGGTCATCATCGGCGGCATCCTGTTTAGCAGTGAACTGAATTTCGAGACCTGGCGCGGCCTGTTCTCGTTCACGGTCGGCTCCCTGCCTTTGGGTCAGTTGCTGGCAACCTTGTTCTTCCTGTCTTTGTCCTGGCACGCCTGGATTGGTGTGCGTGACATCTGGATGGACTACGTCAAGCCCGCTGGTCTGCGCTTGTTCCTGCAAGTGTTGACCTTGCTGTGGCTGGTTGCCAGTGTCGTCTTTTTTGCAAAAATTATCTGGAGTCTCTAAACCGTGGCTTCCATCACAAAATCTTTGCCCCGCCGTCAGTTTGACGTAGTGGTGGTCGGTGCCGGTGGCGCCGGTATGCGTTGTTCCCTGCAATTGGCTCAGGCTGGCTTGTCCGTGGCCGTGCTCAGCAAGGTGTTCCCAACCCGCTCCCACACCGTGGCTGCTCAAGGTGGCGTCAGTGCTTCCCTGGGTAACATGAGCGAGGATCACTGGTACTGGCACATGTACGACACCGTTAAGGGTTCGGACTGGCTGGGCGACCAGGACGCCATCGAATTCATGTGCCGTGAAGCTCCACACGCTGTGTACGAGCTCGAGCACTTCGGTATGCCGTTTGACCGTAACCAGGACGGTACGATTTACCAGCGTCCATTTGGTGGTCACACTGCCAACTTTGGTGAAAAGCCTGTTCAACGTGCCTGTGCCGCTGCTGACCGTACCGGCCACGCCATGTTGCACACCCTGTACCAGCGTAACGTTGCAGCCCGCACCCAGTTCTTCGTGGAATGGATGGCGCTGGACCTGCTGCGTAACGAAGCGGGCGACGTTCTGGGCGTAACCGCTCTGGAAATGGAAACCGGCGAAATCTACGTTCTGGAAGGCAAGCGCGTGGTGCTGGCTACCGGTGGTGCTGGCCGTATCTGGGCTGCTTCCACCAACGCCTTCATTAACACGGGTGACGGCCTGGGTATGGCTGCTCGTGCTGGTCTGCCTTTGCAGGACATGGAATTCTGGCAATTCCACCCCACTGGCGTAGCCGGTGCTGGCGTGCTGATTACCGAAGGCGTACGCGGTGAAGGCGGTATCTTGCTCAATAAAGACGGCGAGCGCTTCATGGAGCGTTACGCTCCCACCCTGAAAGACTTGGCCCCACGTGACTTCGTGTCCCGTTCCATGGACCAGGAAATCAAGGAAGGTCGTGGTTGTGGCGACGGCAGCTACGTGGTTCTGAAACTGGATCACCTGGGCGCTGACGTCATCAAGAAACGTCTGCCTTCGATTCGCGAAATCGCGATCAAGTTCGGTAACGTGGACCCGATCAAAGACCCAATCCCTGTGGTTCCAACCATCCACTATCAGATGGGCGGTATCCCCACGAACTACTACGGTCAGGTTGTGACCCAAACGCCAACGGGCGAGAACAAGATCGTCAACGGTCTGTACGCCATCGGTGAATGTGCCGCTACTTCCGTGCACGGCGCCAACCGTCTGGGTACGAACTCCCTGCTGGACCTGATCGTGTTCGGTCGCGCTGCCGGCAACCACATTGTGGATTCGCACCCCGAGAAAACGCACGCGCACCAGGAAATCAACGAGTCCTCCATCGAGTACTCGCTGGACCGCGTCAACCGTCTGGAATCCCGCACATCGGGCGAAAAGGCACAGGACGTGGGCAACAAGATTCGTGTGGCCATGCAGGCTCACTGCGGCGTGTTCCGTACCCTGGATCTGTTGCACAAGGGTGTCGACCAGATCGAATCCCTGGTTCCCGAAGTCAAGGATATTTACTTCAAAGACAAGTCCAAGGTGTTCAATACCGCCCGTATTGAAGCTCTGGAAGTGGCCAACATGATCGAAGTGGCTCGCGCTACGACGAAGTCGGCCGCCAATCGTACTGAAAGTCGCGGTGCTCATGCCCTGAACGACCACCCAGAACGTGACGACGAAAACTGGCTGCGTCACACCTTGTGGTTCTCGGAAGGCAGCCGTCTGGAGTACAAGCCTGTCCAGATGAAGCCTCTGACAGCCGAAACGATTCCGCCCAAGGCCCGGACTTTCTAAGCAGGATACAGACATGAGTCAAAAACGTAAGGTCAAATTTGAAATCTACCGCTACGATCCTGACAAGGACGAGCGTCCCTACATGCAAAAGATCGAAGTCGAGCTGGAGCCCACCGACAAGATGCTGCTCGATGCGATCCTGCGCATTAAAAACGACATGGACGACAGCCTGGCGCTGCGTCGCTCCTGCCGTGAAGGTGTGTGCGGTTCCGATGCCATGAACATCAATGGCAAGAACGGTCTGGCCTGCACCACCAATATGCGCGACTTGAAAGAGCCTGTGGTTCTGCGCCCACTGCCAGGTCTGCCGGTTATCCGTGACCTGATCGTGGACATGACCCACTTCTTCGATCAGTACCATTCGGTCAAGCCGTTCCTGATCAACGATGCTCCTCCTCCCGAGAAAGAGCGTTTGCAAACGCCTGAAGCCCGTGAGGAGCTCGATGGTCTGTACGAGTGCATTCTGTGCGCCTGCTGCTCGACCTCTTGCCCATCGTTCTGGTGGAACCCCGACAAGTTCGTCGGTCCTGCTGGTTTGTTGCAAGCCTATCGTTTCATTGCCGACTCGCGTGACGAAGCAACGGGCGAGCGTCTGGACAATCTGGAAGATCCATACCGCTTGTTCCGCTGCCACACGATCATGAATTGCACGGACGTCTGTCCAAAAGGACTGAACCCGTCGCATGCCATCGGCAAGATCAAAGAAATGCTGGTGCGTCGCAGTATCTAAAAAGGTGGGTATGTACCGATGAGAACATTGACGGAATTGGAGCGTGCGCGCCTGCGCTGGCGTGCGCGCCGGGGCTTGCTTGAAAACGACTTGATGATCACCCGTTTTCTGGATCAATACGAAAACGAGCTGACTGATCAGGACGTCTCGGCCCTGACCCGCTTGTTCGAAATGGACGATACAGTTTTGCTGGATGTCCTTCTGGCTCGCTCCGAGCCAGAAGGGCAGTACGCCACACCGGACATTCAGCGACTAGTAGACATTATGCGAAAGCTATAACCATTGAGGAAAAAAGTGATGGAATTGTCAGATAAAAAAGCCACGCTATCCTTCTCCGACGGTAGCCCTTCGGTTGAGTTCCCTGTACACAAGGGCACCGTAGGTCCGGACGTGATCGATATCCGTAAGCTCTACGGTCAGACAGGTATGTTTACCTATGACCCGGGCTTTATGGCAACGGCGGCTTGCGAATCCGGTATCACCTACATTGACGGCGACAAGGGCCAGTTGATGTACCGTGGTTACCCGATCGACCAGTTGGCACAAAAGTGCGATTTCATGGATGTGTGCTACCTGATCCTGAACGGCGAGTTGCCCAACGCAGATCAGAAGCAGGAATTTGACTCCCTGGTCACGAACCACACCATGGTTCAGGAACAGATGCAGCACTTCCTGCGCGGCTTCCGTCCGGACGCTCACCCCATGGCAATACTGACCGGCCTGGTCGGTGCCCTGTCGGCGTTCTACCATGATTCCACGGACATCACGAATCCTCATCACCGTCATGTGTCGGCTATCCGCTTGATCGCCAAGCTGCCTACTCTGGTTGCGATGGCGTACAAGTATTCTTTGGGACAGCCTTTCATCTATCCCAAGAATGATTTGTCCTACACCGGCAACTTCTTGCGCATGATGTTCGCTACCCCTTGCGAAGACTACAAGGTCAACGAAGTGGTTGAGCGCGCTCTGGACCGTATCTTCATCCTGCATGCAGATCACGAACAAAACGCCTCCACCTCCACCGTGCGCCTGTGCGGTTCGTCGGGTACCAATCCTTTCGCTGCGATCGCTGCGGGTGTTGCTTGCTTGTGGGGTCCTGCACACGGTGGTGCAAACGAAGCGTGCCTGAACATGCTGGAAGAGTTGCAAGCCAACGGCGGCATCGACAAGGTTGGCGAGTTCATGGAGAAGGTCAAGGACAAGAACTCGGGCGTTCGCCTGATGGGCTTTGGTCACCGTGTCTACAAGAACTACGACCCACGCGCCAAGCTGATGCAAGAAACCTGCAAGGAAGTTCTGGAAGCCCTGGGCCTGGAGAACGATCCTCTGTTCAAGCTGGCCATGGAACTGGAGCGTATTGCTCTGGAAGATCCATACTTCGTCGAACGCAAGCTGTACCCCAACGTAGACTTCTACTCGGGTATCGTTCAGCGCGCTATTGGTATCCCAACATCCTTGTTCACCGCTATCTTCGCTCTGGCTCGTACCGTGGGCTGGATTGCTCAGTGGAACGAAATGCTGTCCGATCCAGATTACAAGATTGGCCGTCCACGTCAGCTGTACGTGGGCCCAACTCAGCGCGACGTACCTGCTCAACGTTAATGCTGTCGGGCTGCGATCCCTGGGGCGTGCCCCGGTTGTTCATGTAGCCCGTAGCGTTATGAAGCAGTAGCTGGAAGGTCAAGTGCACCATTGGGTGCACTTTTTTTTGCCTGTTATTTCTGTATTGCTATGGCTACAGCTGTAGCCACAGCCACAGCGATCACCAACACTGCCCGCATCGCCAGAGTCGCTGGCATTGCTGTTGGCATTGTCACCACCATATGCACGTCAACATGCAGCAGCCCAAATGCCTGACAGGCTAGGCTTCAAGGCTGAGACAGGTGGTTGTTGAAGCGGAAAATCCGCTGTTCACGAGCTTTGTTCTCTTCAGAAAATCGGACTTTGGCCTGGACATGATCCAGGTGGTGCCCGATCAGCTCGCGAGCCCGTTCTGCATCACCATCCAAAATAGCTTTCATGACTCCCGCGTGCTGCTCGGTCAAAATTTCCACTTCTCGTGCATTGTCGAACTCGAACATGGCGCGCCGGTTCTCTTTCACTGTGGAGAACACTAACTGGAACAGGCCATTCATCAGTTGCACCAGCACGACATTATGAGAAGCCATGGCAATTGCCAGATGAAATTGGGCGTCTGCACGTGCCGACAGGTCTGCATCCTGGTTTTGTTGATGCCGAACCATCACTTGGAAACACTGTTCAATGCGCTTTTTGTCCGCATCTGTTGCTCGTTGTGCCGCATGCCAGGCTGTGCTGGCTTCCAAGGCCCGACGTGCCTCCAGGACATCATAGCGATACAAGGGGTCTTCATTGATCAGCTCCTCCAGAGGCGCAATGCTCTGGGCTGGCCAGTTGATCAACTCGCTGTCTTGAACATAAGTACCCCCACCACGGCGGGTAACCAGCAAGCCTTCAGAGCTTAGCGAGCGCAAGGCCTCCCGTATCGGTACACGCGACACATCCAGCCGTTCAGCCAATTGACGCTCGGACGGGATTCGGTCACCGGGTTGCAACTGTTCATCCTGTATAAGTTGCCGGATTTTTTCAGCAACCAGGTCCGATAGGCGAGTGCTGGGATTCATAGTCATATAAGACGCTTCTTTAAATTTGGTATTACCACTTTCTTGGTTTTTTAATCGTATTAAGGCCTTGAGGCGCCAAACTAGTCAGGGTTTCTGCTGGTAATGCAAAGGTGGTAATACCGCTATGATGCTCAAAAATACAAAACGGGAAGTGGTTGCGCTGCCCAGGGCCGGGCTCCTAGCCGCATTTTGTTCACCAACAAAACCTCTTCCTCCTATATGTGCAGTCACACAAAGGAGAATTCGGGATGAGTCTTTTATACACCTTGTTGGCTCTGACGCCATTATTGGTTGTTTTTCTATTGATGGTGGTGATGGGGCGATCAGCCAAACTATCGATGGGGGCCGCGTATCTGGTTACGGCGATTCTCGCTTTATTTGTATGGGGGAGCCAGGCCGAAGTTATTGCTGCAGCCACGATCAACGGCATTGTTACCGCATTGACCCTGCTGTTCATTGTATTTGGTGCCGTGCTGCTTTTGAATACGCTCAAGGTGGGCGGAGCATTAAGTGCGATTCGCCAGGGCTTTATGGATGTATCGCCGGATCGTCGCATTCAGGTCATTATTGTTGCCTGGTTGTTCGGCTCCCTGATCGAGGGCTCGTCGGGTTTCGGTACGCCTTCCGCTGTTGGGGCTCCCTTGCTGCTGGCTCTGGGCTTTCCTGCCATGGCAGCGGTGATGGCTGTGTTGGTTATCCAGTCCACGCCTGTGTCTTTCGGGGCGGTCGGTACGCCCATGCTGGTTGGAGTGCGTTCGGGTATTGATAACAAGGTTGATGTTGCAGCTGCCATTGCGCCCCTGCAGCCGCTTGAGTATTTGCAGCAGATCGTCGAGAACGTCGCCTTGATTCATGCCATGACCGGCTTTGTGATTCCACTGTTGCTCTGCGGTTTGTTGACTCGCTTTTTCGGTGAACGCCGCTCCTTTGCCGAGGGACTGGGGGCATGGAAGTTTGCTTTGTTTGCCGGTTTGGCCTTTACCGTTCCGTACTACCTGATTGCCATTACCCTGGGCCCTGAGTTTCCCTCCATGCTGGGTTCGATGGTCGGACTGGTAATTGTGGTGAGCGCAGCTCGAAAGGGCTGGTTTGCACCTCGCAAAACCTTTGATTTCCCGGATCGCAGTCAATGGCCGTCCCACTGGCTGGGTACAGTGGCGATGGATAACACGGAATCGCAGCAACGCTTTTCGGTATTGCGGGCTTTCTCGCCGTATGTGCTGGTGGTTGCACTTTTGATCTTTACTCGTACTGTTCCTGCGGTAAAAGCCTGGTTGACGGGGCCTTCGGCCACAATCAAGGTGGAAGGTATTTTGGGCACTGGTATTTCTACGTCGGCTCAGTTGCTGTTCTCGCCAGGGGCCATCTTGATTCTGGTCTCACTGGCCTGCATTGCGATTTTTCGCATGAGCAGTCAGCAGTATGTCATCGGTGTGAAAGCATCGCTGCGTACCATGGGCAGCGCAGCTCCTGCTTTGTTGTTGGCCGTGCCTATGGTGCAGGTGTTTATCAACTCGGCAGCGGCTGATGGTTCCATTGCCAGCATGCCGCTGGTGTTGGCTCAAGGGGCCGCGTCGGCGGTTGGGCAGGCATGGCCTACGGTTTCACCCTGGGTGGGCAGTTTGGGGGCATTTATTGCGGGCTCCAATACTGTCAGCAACATGATGTTTTCGTACTTCCAGTTCTCTACCGCTCAGCAAATTGGCTTGAGTGTGGACCAGTCCGCTATCGTGGTTGCATTGCAGGCGGTAGGTGGAGCAGCTGGCAATATGATTTGCGTCCATAACGTGGTGGCTGCCGGTGCGGTTGTCGGCATGTTGGGACGTGAGGGCGAGATTGTTCGCAAGACCTTGATACCCATGGTGTATTACGTCATTCAGGCAGGCCTGATCGGCCAGGCCTTGATTACTGGTGCCGTGGGCTGGTGGATAGCTGCCGCAGTCTTCCTGGCACTGACCATAGGGGGCTTGAGCCTGTCCCGGGGCCGTCAGATGACACCGGCCATGGCTTGAAAATTTTGCTCTGTTTATTTGCGGCTTAAAGGAGTCGTTGTACAATTTCTTCCTGGAGATGACGTTCCTCCTTTAACCGCCGTTTCGTTCTGAAGCAGCTGATGACGTCTACAGTGACCTGACCACCGTCGGGGCTGTAGGCGTCTGCGTTTACATCTTCTGTTTGTGGTCAGCCCGATTCCATTGAGCTTACAACCCATGAACAGACTCAAAACCTCACTCTTGCTAAACCTGCTGTCGTATTACGGCAAATGGTTTGTGCTCGCTTGCCTGATTGCCGTGCTGGCAGGCAGCGCTTCCGCTTTTTTCCTTTTTTCACTCGAGCAGGCTACCTCCTGGCGGATACAGCATGCCTGGCTGATTTGGCTACTGCCGCTGGCAGGCTTGGCCGTAGGCTGGGTGTATGAACGCGTAGGGCAGTCTGTTAGTGCAGGTAATAACCTGCTGATCGAGGAAATTCACGACCCCAAGAAAGTGGTGCCTTTGCGCATGGCGCCCTTGGTACTTGGCGGAACCGTGATTTCCCATTTGTTCGGTGCATCGGTAGGCCGAGAGGGCACCGCCGTACAAATGGGTGCCGCCTTGTCGGACCAGCTAACCCATGTGTTTCGCTTGGACCGGGAGGATCGACGCATTCTGTTGATGGCAGGTATGAGTGCCGGCTTTTCATCTGTGTTTGGCACGCCTTTAGCCGGAGCCGTGTTTGGCATGGAAGTGCTGGCGATAGGCCGTATGCGCTACAACGCCTTGTTTCCTTGCCTGATCGCTGCGATTGCTGCCGACCTGGTGGGCCTGATCTGGGGCGTGCAGCATACCCATTACGTCGTTGAGTACGTCGTGTCACTAGACAGCTGGAGCATGCTGGCTGTGTTGATCGCCGGGGTTCTGTTCGGCCTGATCGGCATGTTGTTCGCCATGCTGACTCACCAGCTTTCCGCCTGGATGAAAAAGAGCATCAAGTATGCACCCATGCGACCCTTCTGGGGCGGGCTGGTGGTGGCGATCGCTGTCTGGGCGTTGGATGCCTACCAGTACATTGGCCTGGGTGTTCCGGAAATAGTGCGCGCTTTCCACGAGCCTATGCAGCCATGGGATTTTCTGGGCAAGCTGGGGTTTACTGTCCTGTCTTTAGGCTCCGGTTTTAAAGGAGGGGAGGTCACGCCCTTGTTCTACATAGGGGCGACGCTGGGTAATGCCTTGGCTCCCTTGCTGCACATGCCTTTTTCAATGATGGCGGGCTTGGGCTTTGTGGCCGTCTTTGCCGGCGCAGCCAATGTACCGATTGCGTGCACACTGATGGCGATGGAGCTGTTTGGTGCAGAACTGGGGCCTTTGGCGGCGATCGCTTGTGTAGCAGCCTATGTGTTCTCGGGGCATGCAGGGATCTATCATGCGCAACGTGTGGGTCATCGCAAGTTCAAACTTCGTCGGCCTGTTTGAGCTGGGTCAGTCAGTCAGTCAGTCAGTCAGTCAGTCAGTCAGTCAGTCAGTCAGTCAGTCAGTCAGTCAGTCAGTCAGTCAGTCAGCCACTCGGTGAGCGAGTGGCTAGGGATGCCTCATGTGCCTGCTTAAAAATAGTCTCTTTTTTACGCTGGTTTCCAGGCTCCGCGTTTAGCAAACTACTATATGGCTTGATATCAAGAGACAAAGGTGAAGCGATGGCAGACTCCCAGTTCAAAGATCACTTTTCCCAAGTTGCAGCCGACTATGCCAGTTACCGCCCCAGTTATCCGCAAAAGCTGGCGGATGTGTTGGCCGAACTGAGTCCCGCACAGGATAGGGCGCTGGATTGTGCCTGCGGGACTGGGCAGCTTTCTGTGTTGCTGGCCAAGCGATTCAAGGAAGTGATCGCCACGGACGGCAGTGCCGATCAGATTGCTCAGGCGCAGCCGCAAGAGGGTGTGAGCTATCGCACGGCTTTGGCTGACAACAGCGGTCTGGCTGATAACAGCGTGGATTTGATCACCGTCGCGCAAGCGGCTCATTGGCTGGATCTGGGGCCTTTCTATGCCGAGGTTCAGCGTATCGCTCGCCCCGATGCCTTGCTGGCTTTGATCACCTATGGCGTCTTGCATGTGGAGGGTGAAGTGGATAGCGTCATGCAGCATTTCTACTATGAAACCATCGGTGCTTACTGGCCACCGGAGCGCCGTCATGTGGAAGAGGGGTATCGCAGCCTGGCCTTTCCTTTTCAGGAGCTGAGCTTGCCGCCTTTGGCCATGGAGGTGGATTGGAGTTTGCCACAGCTCCTGGGATACATCAGAACCTGGTCGGCTGTGAAAGCGGCTGAAAAAGCGCTGGGCGCCAGTCCCTTGAGCGCAGTGGAAGTGGAGTTGCGCAAGCAGTGGGGTGATCCCGATCAGCGTCGCCGAATCAGTTGGCCTTTGTCTGTGCGTGCGGGACGCGTGTGGAAGCAGGCCCTTGGTGGGGCGTGATGTTTTTGTTTTGAAATGCGCTCGGTACGGCCATGCACGTGTTTCCGGAGTTCAAGCGCTGCCACTCCTGAAACAGACCAGAAGAGATCAATTTGACTGGAAATGAAAAATAATTGATTGGGTATGTGCTGCTTGAGAAGTGTATGGGTACTTAGAATAATCCTCTCTTGTGTGCAGGCCGATACACATTGATTCTTCAACAAGCACAACGCAAAACTACCTATGCAACTTATCAGTCAAAGCTTTCAAGATGGTCAGGCGATTCCTGGCGAATTCGCTTTTGCCGTTCCCGATGCCAACGCGCATATTGCCTTGTCCTCGAATCGCAATCCGCATCTGGCCTGGAGCGATGTTCCCGCAGGCACTCAATCGTTTGTCATTGTCTGCCACGACCCGGATGTGCCCAGTCGTGGCGATGATGTGAATCAGGAAGGCCGCCAAGTGCCTGCCGACCTGTCACGAGTCGACTTTTTTCACTGGCTGCTGCTCGACATTCCCGCCAGCACGATAGAGATCGCGTCCGGCTCGCATTCCAGCAGCATCACGCCGCGCGGCAAACCCGGCCCAGAGCTTGAGGGCGGTTTGCGCCACGGCATCAATGACTACACCGCCTGGTTCGCCGGCGATGAACAAATGAAGGGCGACTACCACGGCTACGATGGCCCATGCCCGCCCTGGAATGACACTCTGGTTCACCACTACATCTTTACGGTCTATGCCTTGGCTACCCCCTCGCTTGCCGTGGATGGACCACTGACAGGGGCCAATGTACGTGCGGCACTAAGCACCGCTCCAGTGCTGGGACAAGCCAGTCTGACGGGTTTGTACAGCCTCAACCCATCCGTGTCTCTTGGCTGATTTGTGAGCCAGCGCAAACAGCTTACTGCAGAGTCACGGCAAAGCGCCCAAATAGTCGCCCAGGCAACTGCACAATCTGAGCCTTGCTGTCACTGGTCGCTGCCATCGGGCACACCAGTGTTGCGGCGCGGCTTGTGCGCGTTGGCGCAGCCTGTTCTAACGCAGGTGCAGTACACGCCGCGGTTTCTGTTCCACGATGCTACCGTCCTGCTTGTCGCTGCCGGACGGCTCGACTTGAATGACGATCTTCACCCGCTCGCGGTCGATGTGGTGAGCGATGCACCAGGGTCGCTGCTGCTCGTCGAGCCGGGCACTAGCGTCGATTTGCTGAAAACACCAGATGAACAGGAGAAGCGCTTTCGTTCCATTTTCCTGACGCTCTCGACAAGCCTGCTGGAGATGTTTCAGCGTTATGGTTCTGCTCCTTCGTCGGAGAGCAGTAGCTTGGCTCCTTATCGGCTGGCACAGCTGGACGAGGACCTTGAATCAACGCTCCATCGCGCACTCGAAGGCGTGGATGCCAAGCGTGTAAGTGACGAACGGCTCCAGTGTCGGCTGATGGATTTTCTTTTTGCACTGGCTGAGCGAGGCCATGCTTTCAAGGGCAGCAGGCAGAGTAGGACAGCCGGGCGCTTACGCACCTTGATAGGCGAGGCGCCGGATCAGAACTGGACAGCGCAGGAAGCTGGCCGTGCATTAGCGATGAGCGAGGCCACCTTGCGACGACGTCTTGCTGGCGAAGGTGTGCGCTTCGAGGAGTTGCTGATCGACACTCGCATGCACCACGCCTTGATGTTGCTACAGACGACATCCTGGACCATTCCACACATTGCGCAGGCCTGCGGATACCAGTCTCGTGCTCGTTTTTCTGACCGATTCCGTACTCGTTTTGGTTATCTTCCATCTGCGGTTCGCTGACAGGCATTGCTCACGTCAGAGGCAGCTACGAATCTGCGATATTTTTTTGTGGATTGCTTGTCGGGGTCTGCCAGAGCTGCGACATGGGCACTTTGCGACTGACGAAGCGATCTTGCACGAGATGATGGGTACTGGGTGTCCCGGAGACAGGGTACTCGCCTGTGCTGCGTCCATTACAGGCTGATTGAGCTTGCTCTTGGCCCTTCAGGCCTTTGGTGGATCGGACGACAGCTTTGCCCATCGCAACAGGCCGCCAAAGTCATCATGAAATAAAAAACCGGATGCCGCTTTACGCTGCATCCGGTTTTTATTCAGCTAAACAGGATTAGCTGTTTTGCTGGGCTTCTTGCTGTGCATCCACAACAGCCAAGGCTGTCATGTTGATGATACGACGCACCGTAGCGCTGGTGGTCAGGATGTGGATGGGGCGAGCCGCACCCAGCAGGATGGGGCCCATGGCCACACCGTTGCTGCCTGTCATCTTCAGCATGTTGTAGGTGATGTTGCCGGCGTCCAGGTTAGGAGTAATCAGCAGGTTGGCCGAACCGCGCAGCGTGCTGTCGGGGAAGGCCTTCAGGCGGATTTTCTCGGACAGGGCGGAGTCAGCGTGCATTTCGCCGTCCACTTCCAGGTCGGGAGCGCGTTCAGCCAGGATCTGACGAGCCTTGGCCATCTTGCGGGATGACTCGGTCTGGCGGCTGCCAAAGTTCGAGTGCGACAAGAGCGCGACACGAGGCACCACACCGAAGCGTTTGACTTCGTCAGCGGCCTGGATCGTCATGTCGGCGATCTGTTCGGCAGTGGGGTTCTCGTTGACGTGGGTGTCGCACACAAACAGAGTTTGTGTAGGCAGCATCAGCACGTTCATGGCGGCGAAAGTCTGGGCTTCTTTCTTCAGGCCAATGACTTGCTCAACATAGTGCAGCTGGCTGTCGTAGTTGCTGGCCACGCCGCAGATCATGCCGTCAGCATCACCACGTTGCAGCAGCATCACGCCGATCAGCGAGTTGTGCTTGCGTATCATGGCTTTGGCGATGTCTGGAGTCACGCCTTCACGTGCCTTGAGCTTGTAGTAGGCAGTCCAGGTCTCGGTGAAGCGATCATCGTCTTCAGGATCAACGATTTGCACGTTCTTGCCCGCTTCCAGACGCAGGCCAGCTTTCTTGACGCGCATGTCGATCACGCTGGGGCGACCCACCAGAATAGGCTGGGCCAGCTTCTCGTCCACGACGGTTTGCACGGCACGCAATACGCGCTCGTCTTCGCCATCAGCGTAAATGATGCGCTTGGGCGCAGCCTTGGCCTGCATGTACAACGGACGCATCAGCGGGCCGGTGTGGTAGGTCATGGCGATCAGCTTCTGACGGTAGGCGTCCATGTCTTCGATAGGACGGGCGGCAACGCCGGAGTCCATCGCAGCTTGGGCCACGGCAGGAGCGATCTGAACAATCAGACGGGAGTCGAACGGTTTGGGGATGATGTACTCAGGACCAAAACGCAGATCTTCGCCGCCGTAAGCAGTGGCCATATCGTCGCTTTGCTCGACCTGGGCCAGCTCGGCAATGGCTTTCACGCAAGCCAGCTTCATTTCTTCGTTGATCACGCTGGCGCCAACGTCCAGGGCACCACGGAAGATGAAGGGGAAGCACAGCACGTTGTTGACCTGGTTCGGGTAGTCCGAACGGCCAGTCGCGATGATGCAGTCAGGGCGGGCAGCCTTGGCTACTTCAGGACGGATTTCAGGCTCGGGGTTGGCCAGGGCCAGAATCAGGGGCTTGTCGGCCATGGTCTTGACCATGTCGGCGGACAGGACGCCAGGAGCGGAACAACCCAGGAACACGTCAGCGCCAACCATGGCATCAGCCAGGGTACGGGCGTCGGTTTCTTGAGCGTAGCGAGCCTTGTTGGGCTCCATGTTCTCGTCGCGACCTTTCCAGATGATGCCGCGCGAGTCGGCCACGAAAATGTTGCTCAGCTTCACGCCCAGGGCAACCAGCAAGTCCAGGCAAGCAATGGCAGCAGCGCCAGCGCCCGAGCAAACCAGCTTGATGTCGGCGATGTTCTTGTTGACGACTTTCAGGCCGTTCAGAACAGCGGAGGACGAGATGATGGCGGTACCGTGCTGGTCATCGTGGAACACGGGAATGCTCATGCGCTCGCGCAGCTTCTTCTCGATGTAGAAGCATTCGGGGGCCTTGATGTCTTCCAGGTTCACACCACCCAGGGTGGGTTCCAGTGCGGCAATGATGTCGACCAGCTTGTCCGGATCGGTTTCGTTCAGTTCGATATCGAACACGTCGATGCCGGCGAATTTCTTGAACAGGCAGCCTTTGCCTTCCATGACGGGCTTGGCGGCCAGGGGGCCGATATTGCCCAGACCCAGCACGGCGGTACCGTTGGTAACCACGGCAACCAGGTTGGCGCGCGAGGTGTACTTGGCGGCGGCTTCTTCGCCTTCGGCGTGGATGGCCATGCAAGCAGATGCGACGCCGGGGGAGTAGGCTAGCGAGAGGTCATCTTGATTGGCTAGGGTCTTGGTAGGGACCACCGAGATTTTCCCGGGAGTGGGATACGCGTGATAGTCCAGCGCAAGTTTGGCCAGATCGGCGTTGGCATCCATTTTGGTAAAGCTCCTGATAGGATTTTCTAGTGTAAAAGTGAATCTAATTTATAAGAAATACAGTCACCAGGTAGGTGCTGATTTGTTATAGGCAGCATATGTCATGGCAACGCTTGTTGCCTGCCTCAAGGTGACCAAGGGCAGGCTGGGCTCGGTTTGGTGGAAAAGGGGCCCGCGAAGCGCGTACTTGCTGCACCCGATTAGCATATCGGAATTTTTCCTTCATGTGGGGCAGCCAAGGGGCGTCAATCATGATTTGGAGCGCTTCTTTTGTAAGAATTCGCCCTCGTGATAGATCGATGTGTTTGTTAATGCCAACGGTATGACGCAGTCGCCAAGCATTTTAGATGTCATTAATTGCGCCTTTTGTGTGCGGCGTTATACTAGATCAATACGGCTTGTATAAGGCGTCCTACGTTGCCTTCTGCTCCTGCTATCCGCTAACCGGCGAGGTCCGTGTCGCGGAAGGTTTTCCTGCATCTCAACACGAGTGAAACACTCGGATAGGTGAAGCGTAATAATGTCATCGCAAAAAGAACTGCTCAGTAACTCTTATTTGTTCGGGAGCAATGCTCCTTACGTCGAAGAACTCTACGAGTCCTACCTCGACAATCCAGGCTCCGTCGCCGACCAATGGCGCGAGTACTTCGACCAGCTGCAGCACCAGCCTGCGACTGACGGCCGCGACAGCACCCGCGATCAAGCTCACGCTCCCATCGTCGAGTCCTTCGCTCAGCGTGCCAAAGCCAATGCCTTCCTGACCAGCGCCCAAGCACCGGACCTGACAGTTGCCATGAAGCAAGTGTCGATTCAGTCCATGATTGCTGCTTACCGCTCCCTGGGTGCACGCATTGCTGATCTGGATCCCCTGAAGCGCTCCGAACGCCCCAGCATCCCTGAACTGGACCCTGCTTTCTACGGTTTGACCGAAGCAGATCTGGACCAGGTCTACTCCGCCACCAACACTTACTTCACCAAAGCCGACACCATGACGCTGCGCGACATGCTCAAGGCCTTGCGTGATACGTACTCCCGTTCGGTGGGCGCAGAATTCATGTACATCTCCGACCCGGTCGTCAAGCGCTGGATTCAGCAGCGCCTGGAGTCGGTGCATGGCACAGGTTCTTTCAACGTTGACCAAAAACGCAACATCTTGCAGCAGCTGACCGAGGCCGAAGGCCTGGAGCGCTTCCTGCACACCAAATACGTCGGTCAGAAACGCTTCTCCCTGGAAGGTGGCGAGAGCTTCATCGCTTGTATGGATGAAGTGGTCAACCACGCTGGCGAGAACGGCGTTCAGGAAATCATCGTGGGTATGGCTCACCGTGGTCGTCTGAACATGCTGGTCAACATCATGGGCAAGATGCCCGGTGACCTGTTTGCCGAGTTTGAAGGCCGTCACGCTGAAGGCTTGACCGACGGCGACGTGAAGTACCACAACGGTTTCTCCAGCGACCTGTCCACTCGTGGCGGTCCGGTTCACCTGTCTCTGGCCTTTAACCCATCCCACCTGGAAATTGTTAACCCAGTGGTCGAGGGGTCGGTCCGTGCTCGTCAGGATCGTCGTAGCGACGAAGACGGCAGCCAGGTTCTGCCCGTGCTGGTTCACGGTGACGCGGCTTTTGCCGGTCAGGGTGTGGTCATGGAAACACTGAACCTGGCCCAGACCCGTGGCTACGGTACCGGTGGTACGCTGCACATTGTTATTAACAACCAGATCGGTTTCACCACCTCTGATCCTCGCGATACACGCTCCACGCTGTATTGCACGGACGTGGTCAAGATGATTGAAGCCCCTGTGTTCCACGTCAATGGCGACGATCCTGAAGCCGTGGTGTTCGTGACTCAGCTGGCTCTGGACTTCCGCCGCGAGTTCAAGCACGACGTCGTGGTTGATATTGTTTGTTTCCGTAAACTGGGCCACAACGAGCAAGACACTCCCTCGATGACCCAGCCGCTGATGTACAAGAAGATTGGTCAGCACAACGGTACGCGCAAACTGTACGCCGACAAGCTGGTTGCTCAAGGTATTCTGTCCGAGAACGAACCCGAAGATCTGGTCAAGGCTTACCGTCAACTGATGGAAGATGGCAAGCGCACGGTTGAACCTGTTCTGACAGACTACAAGAACAAGTACGCCACCGACTGGTCTGCCTTCCTGGGCGCCAAATGGACTGACCAGGCTGACACCGCCTTGCCGATGTCTGAACTGACACGCATCGGTGAAAAACTGACCACCGTGCCAGAAGGTTTTACGGTTCACCCGCTGGTCAACCGCATGCTGAATGACCGTCGTGCCATGGCACGTGGCGAAGCTCAGGTGGACTGGGGCATGGGCGAGCACTTGGCCTTTGCAACCTTGGTGAACAACGGCTACGCCATCCGTATTACCGGCCAGGACTCGGGCCGTGGTACGTTTACCCACCGTCACGCTGTGCTGCACGATCAAAAACGTGAGCGCTGGAACGACGGCACCTACATTCCTTTGCAGAACGTCTCCGAAGGCCAGGCCAACTTCACGGTGATCGACTCGGTTCTGTCCGAAGAGGCCGTGCTGGCATTTGAATACGGTTACGCTTCGGCAGAGCCCAACATTTTGACTATCTGGGAAGCTCAGTTCGGCGACTTCGCCAACGGCGCCCAGGTTGTGATCGACCAGTTCATTACGTCGGGTGAAGCCAAGTGGGGCCGTCATTGCGGTCTGACTCTGATGCTGCCACACGGCTACGAAGGTCAGGGTCCGGAGCACTCCTCGGCCCGTATCGAGCGCTTCTTGCAACTGTGCGCTGACAACAATATCCAGGTTGTTCAGCCCACCAACGGCGCCCAGATCTTCCACGTGCTGCGTCGTCAGATGATCCGTCCTTTCCGCAAGCCTTTGGTCATCATGACGCCCAAGTCCTTGCTGCGTAATAAAGACGCTACCTCGCCACTGAGCGATCTGGCTGAGGGTCACTTCATGCCGGTGATCGGCGAGACCGATCAGGCGATTGATGCAGCCGCTGTCAAACGTGTTCTGGCTTGCTCGGGCAAGGTTTACTACGATCTGGTGAACCACCGTAAAGAGCTGGAGCGCAACGATATTGCCATTATCCGTGTGGAGCAGTTGTATCCGTTTGCCCACAAGGCCTTCCAGGCAGAGCTGGCCAAGTACAGCAACGCCAAGGAAGTTATCTGGGTTCAGGACGAACCTCAAAACCAAGGTGCATGGTTCTACGTTCAGCATCACATCTACGAGAACATGACCGAAGGTCAGAAGCTGGGTTACGCCGGCCGTGCCGCGTCCGCTTCGCCTGCCGTTGGTTACCTGGCCAAACACCAGGAACAACACAAGGCGCTGCTGGAGCAGGCTTTCGGCGCTCGCAAAGGCTTCATGCTGACCAAATAACGCACCCTAAATTTTAAATACGGAAAATATAATCATGGCAATTACCGACGTTCTGGTTCCCCAACTCTCTGAATCCATCTCCGAAGCCACTTTGCTGGAGTGGAAAAAACAACCTGGCGAAATGGTCCAGGCTGATGAAATCCTGATCGAAGTCGAAACCGACAAGGTTGTGCTGGAAGTTCCCGCTCCTGCCTCGGGCGTGCTGAGCGAAATCGTCAAGGCCAACGGCAGCACCGTTACCTCCGGCGACGTGCTGGCCCGTATTGACTCCGAAGGCAAGGCCAGCGCTGCCGCTCCTGCCGCCGCTGCACAAGAAGCCGCTCCTGCTGCTGCCCCAGCTGCTGCCAGCTCCGCCGCCTCTTCGGTTGCTTCGCCTGCTGCTGCCAAGATCCTGGCTGAAAAGGGTGTGGAAGCCAGCTCCGTGGAAGGTTCCGGCCGTGGTGGTCGCATCACCAAGGGTGACGCTTTGGAAGCCAACGCCGCTGCTGCTAAGCCTGCTGCCGCTCCTGTTGCCCCTCCAACCCTGTCCCTGGACGGCCGTCCAGAGCAGCGCGTGCCCATGAGCCGTCTGCGCGCTCGCATCGCCGAGCGTCTGCTGCAGTCGCAGTCCGAAAACGCCATGCTGACCACGTTCAACGAAGTCAACATGCAAGCTGTGCTGGATCTGCGCAAGAAGTACAAGGATCAGTTCGAGAAAGAGCACGGCGTGAAACTGGGCTTCATGTCCTTCTTCGTCAAGGCTGCTGTTGCCGCCCTGAAGAAATACCCCGTACTGAACGCCTCGGTTGATGGCAAAGACATCATCTACCACGGTTACTTCGACATCGGTGTGGCCGTTGGTAGCCCACGTGGTCTGGTGGTGCCTATCCTGCGTAACGCTGATCAAATGTCCATCGCTGACATCGAAAAGCAAATCGCTGACTTCGGTGCCCGTGCCCGCGACGGCAAGCTGACCCTGGAAGAAATGACAGGCGGTACCTTCTCCATCTCCAACGGTGGCGTGTTCGGCTCCATGCTGTCCACCCCCATCATCAATCCACCTCAGTCCGCCATCCTGGGCATTCACGCCACCAAGGATCGCGCTGTTGTGGAAAACGGTCAGATCGTGATTCGCCCCATGAACTACCTGGCCATGTCCTACGACCACCGTATCATCGACGGCCGCGAAGCCGTTCTGGGTCTGGTGGCCATGAAGGAAGCCTTGGAAGATCCACAGCGTCTGCTGTTGAACGTCTAAGCACGCGGTAGTTTCGGTCTAGTATGTTTACGGCCAAGTGCTTGCTTCTAAGCCTTGGCCGACTTTGTTTAAGGCCCTGGGGGTTGGCGTTCGCCACCTGATACTTTCCCGCCCGACTTCTGGGCGGTCCAGCGTGCCTTTTCACATTTATGGGATTTTTTATGGCTAAGCAATTTGATGTTGTCGTGATTGGTGCAGGCCCTGGTGGCTACATCGCCGCCATCCGTGCTGCTCAACTGGGTATGAGCGTCGCTTGCGTGGACGCATGGTCCACCGCTGAAGGCAAACCCGCTCCTGGCGGTACTTGCACCAACGTTGGTTGCATTCCTTCCAAGGCCTTGCTGCAATCGTCCGAGCACTTCGAGCACGCCAATCTGCATCTGGCTGATCACGGTGTGGACGTCAAGGGCGTATCGCTGAATCTGGACAAGCTGATCGGTCGCAAAGACGTTGTCGTCAAGCAGAACAACGACGGCATCCTGTACCTGTTCAAAAAGAACAAGGTCACTTTCTTCCACGGCACCGCTTCCTTTGGCGCCAAGGTTGACGGCGGCTGGTCGGTGAACGTGGCCGGTGCCAACGCTGAAGAGCTGGTTGCCAAGAACGTCATCATCGCTACCGGTAGCTCGGCTCGTGCCTTGCCCGGTGCCGAGTTCGACGAAGAGCAAATTCTGTCCAACGACGGCGCACTGCGTCTGCCCAAGGTTCCCAAGAAACTGGCCGTTATCGGTGCCGGTGTGATTGGTCTGGAACTGGGTAGCGTGTGGCGTCGCCTGGGTGCCGAAGTGACCATTCTGGAAGGTGCTCCCGAGTTCCTGTCCGCCGTGGATCGCGACGTTGCCAAGGAAGCCCTGAAGGCTTTCACCAAGCAAGGTCTGAAGATCAATGTGGGCGTGAAAGTTGGCGAAATCAAGAAGTCCGCCAAACAGGTCACCATCAACTACGTGGATGCCGCTGGTGCCGAGCACAAGCTGGAAGCCGACAAGCTGATCGTGTCCATCGGCCGTGTGCCTAACACTGCCGGTCTGGGTGCAGACACCATCGGTCTGAAACTGGACGAGCGCGGCTTCGTGGTTGTGGACGACGATTGCGCCACCAGCCTGCCAGGTATCTGGGCGGTGGGTGACGTGGTGCGTGGTCCTATGCTGGCTCACAAAGCCGAAGAGGAAGGTGTGGCTGTGGCCGAGCGTCTGGCTGGTCAGCAACCCCACGTCAACTTCGACACTGTGCCTTGGGTTATCTACACTTCGCCCGAAATCGCCTGGGTTGGCAAGACCGAACAGCAACTGAAGACCGAAGGCCGTGCTTACCGCGCTGGCAGCTTCCCCTTCCTGGCTAACGGCCGTGCCCGCGCACTGGGTGACACGACCGGCTTTGTGAAGGTTCTGGCGGATGCCAAGACGGACGAGGTCCTGGGCGTGCACTTTGTGGGCCCTGTGGCTTCCGAGCTGGTGGCTGAAGCTGTTGCAATCATGGAATTCCGTGGCGCGTCGGAAGATATCGCCCGTATTTGCCATGCTCACCCAACCCTGTCCGAAGCCCTGAAAGAAGCGGCCTTGGCAGTGGACAAACGCGCTCTGAACTTCTGATAGACTTTCAGGGTGTTGTTGGAAAAGGGCGGGCACGGGCTCGCCCTTTTTTTCGTCACGAAAGGCTGATCACAGCAGTCCGTAGCGGCTGCGATGCGTGAGATAATTGACCGCGCAGTATGCTCAGACCCTGCATCAAAAGCGGTGCTGCTGTGGATCGCAGTGCATGCTGGCAGACCACTACCTGTCTTGGACAGGTTCTTTTATTTTCAGTGATATGAATGTTCGCGAGTATTACCATCAGGCTTTAGCGGAAAAAGGCTACCGTGCCGACCAGGCACAGGAGCAAGCTATAGACCGGCTGCAACGCTATTACGATGAGTGGGTGGAGTATCGCAAAATGCGCTCCAGCGCCTTGCGTCGTATGTTCTCCCGCCCGGAAGTGCCGCGTGGTGTGTACCTGTGGGGTGGGGTCGGGCGCGGCAAGAGCTTCCTGATGGACGCCTTCTACCTGACGGTGCCGCTCAAGCGCAAAACTCGGATTCACTTCCATGAGTTCATGCGCGGCGTGCACAAAGAGCTGAATCAGGTCAAAGGCATGAGTGATCCCTTGGATGAGGTCGCCAAGCGTATCGCCAAGCGTTATCGCCTGATCTGTTTTGACGAGTTCCACGTCTCGGATGTGGCCGATGCCATGATTCTGTACAAGCTGCTGTTGGGTCTGTTCGAGCGCGGTACGTCCTTTGTGATGACGTCCAACTACGAGCCCTCCACGCTGTATCCGGAAGGCCTGCACCGCGATCGCATTCTGCCCGCCATTGCGCTGATTCAGAAGAACATGGACATCATGAACGTGGATACGGGTGTGGATTACCGCCGCCGTGCGCTGGAACAGGTGAAAACCTATTTGACGCCATTGGGTCCGGAGACCACCGCAGAACTGCAATCCATGTTCACGGCCTTGTCGGACACGGCCCCTCAAGAGCCGGTGCTCAGTATTGAAAACCGGGATGTAAAAGCGGTCGCCTTGTCCGGTTCAGCCGTCTGGTTTGATTTCGAGACCCTGTGCGTCAGCCCACGTTCGCAAAACGACTATCTGGAACTGGCGAACCGCTTCCAGACCGTGATTTTGTCTGATGTGCCTCGCATGACAGCGCGTGATGCCTCTGCGGCGCGACGCTTCACCTGGCTGGTCGACGTTTTTTACGATCACAAGGTGAAGTTCATCATGTCCGCAGCGGTGCCTGAAGAAGAATTGTATGTGGATGGCCCTATGGCCAATGAGTTCCACCGTACTGTCTCGCGTTTGATGGAAATGCAATCGCGGGAGTACCTGGAGTCAGAACGGCGCCAGGCAGTTATTTTGTAGGATGCTGGGCGCGGCCACTGGCCACGCGTCTGATTCCTGAACCCTGACACGTAGTTTTATAAGCGTATTTTTTATCATGACGACACGAGTACTGACCGGCGTTACAACGACCGGTATTCCACACTTGGGTAATTATGCCGGGGCGATTCGTCCTGCTATCCGTGCTAGCCAGCAAGCCGATGTCGACGCATTTTTCTTCATGGCGGACTACCACGCCCTGATCAAATGTGACGATCCGGAGCGCGTAGCCATTTCGCGCCGTGCGATTGCTGCTACCTGGCTGGCCTGCGGCCTGGATGTGGAAAAAGTAACGTTCTACCGTCAATCCGATATTCCGGAAATTCCGGAGCTGTCCTGGATGCTGGGTTGCGTAACCGGCAAGGGCTTGATGAACCGTGCACACGCTTACAAGGCTTCTGTCGACAAGAATGAAGCGGCGGGCGTAGAGCCTGATGATGGCGTCACCATGGGCCTGTTCAGCTACCCCGTACTGATGGCGGCTGACATCCTGATGTTCAATGCCCACAAGGTACCCGTGGGCCGGGATCAGGTGCAGCACCTGGAAATGGCACGCGATATCGCCAAGAGCTTCAATCATCTGTATGGCCGTGGCAAGGAGCTGTTTGTATTGCCTGAAGTACAAGTGGAAGAGGACGTGGCCCTCTTGCCTGGTCTGGATGGTCGCAAGATGTCCAAGAGCTACGACAACACGATTCCTCTGTTCGAGGGTGGTGCCAAGGCACTGAAGGCGGCCATTGCCCGCATCGTGACGGACTCCAAAGGTCCCGGCGAGTCTAAAGATCCCGATGATTCGCATCTGACGGCCTTGTACAAGGCATTTGCGACACCCGAGCAGACCCAAGCCTTCCGTCAGCAGTTGATCGACGGCATGGCCTGGGGCGAGGCCAAGGATGCCTTGCATCACTTGCTGGAAGCCATGATTGCGCCCATGCGCGATCGCTACGAAGCCTTGATGGCTCGTCCCCAGGATATTGAGGATTTGCTGCAAGTTGGCGCGCGCAAGGCTCGTGCCTACGCTACCCCCTTCATCCATGAATTGAAGGCGGCCGTGGGCCTGCGTGACCCCTTGAGCGTGGCAGTTAGCAAGACTGAAGCCAAGGCTCGTAAAGCTCGTTTTGTGAACTTCCGCGACGAAGACGGCACCTTCCGTTTCCGCCTGCAAGATGCTGCTGGACAAGAGCTGTTTCTGTCTCGCTCTTACGCAGACCCAAAACAGGCTGGTGTGGCGATCAAGGCACTGCAGACTGCGGCTTTTGCCGAAGTTGCCAAGCAGGACGGTCAGGAGTTGCAAATCCATTGTGCCGGTGAAGAAGTGGCACGAGTATCGGCAGATCTGCGTGATGCCGTTGCAGCCGCTTTGGATTCGATGCGCGACTAAGTGGTTCGTCTACTGTGGGATTGATCTGCTATTCAGGATTGATGCCGCAGTGGAGGCAGCAAGCTTCTTTGAGCAGCAGCGCTTCAGCTTGAGGATTGCTTGAAAATGAGCAGCCCCAAAAGAGAGACCTATCTCACTTTTGGGGCTGTTCTTTATTCCTTGTACTGAGCGTGTGCAGAAGATCAAGCTGGAGCTTGGCTTGACCCTGCTCGTGTAATCGGCTTTGGCCTTGAATTCATTCTTGAAATCAGGTCAGGTCAAACCAAACCAAACCAAACCAGATCTGATCCGAACGTGAACTCTGAATTCTGAGCCCGAAATCTGGATTCGGACTTAAGACTTGGACTTAAGACCTGGACTTGAGCCTGGGCCAGTCGCTCTTAGGCTTTGGACTTCTGATCCCAGTCCTGGCTGGCCAGCTCCAATGCTGCAATATCTTCTGCGCAGATCACATCCCTTAGCGCCGTGAATTTCTCTTCCGGCCACTCATACATCTTCAGACCCAGCAATTGCTCAATCGTTGCCTCATCAAAGCGCTTTCGCACGGGTACAGCAGGATTGCCAGCCACAATCGTGTAGGGTGCCACGTTCTTGGTCACAATTGCTCCCGAGGCCACGACAGCGCCTTCACCAATCACGACACCGGGCATGATCATGGCTCGCATGCCGATCCAGGCACCATCGTGAATATGGGTGTCGCCTTTACCGACGTAAGCCTCCGTAATCTTGTCCACGAAGGGGTACAGGCTGAACCAGTCCATGCGATGGGTATGGTTGCCGCCCATCAGAATCACGGCCTCGGCACCGATGCACACGTAGTCGCCAATATGCAACTGGTCTACCGGCCATTGCGAGGTCCAGGCCTTGCGGCTGTATTCGTCCCCGTACAGGTAACGCACTACGCTTTCTTCAAAACTGTCTGTCCAGGCATGGCTGTAATAGCTGTGTGTGCCGCGTACGTGAATATTGGGATTGGATACGGTTTCGTGCAGGAGTTCGACCTGCGACCAGTGTTTTTGCTCCATGTTTCTCCTTCTGGACCTTGCCGCGCGGGAACTGACTTTGCGCCGGTCCCGGCAAAGTGGGTGTTCATGTTTGGGCCAAGCAGCCAAGCGAGCACAAGAGGCTCGCTTGCTGATGTTGATGGCGGGACTAGTCTAATGCGCTTTGAGCTGCTTGGCATTCAAGCGGGCCAAAAGCATCAAGCCCTGCATGAATGCTCACGCAGGGCTTGGTGTGTTTGGGCCGGGATTACTGGCCTTATTCGGCTGCTTGAGCGGGAATATCCAGTTTTTCACACAGACTTAGAATTTCTTCCAGGTTCTCGCGTTTGACCACGATCAGCTGAAATTCCTCGTCATAGCTTTGGGCAAATTCCAGCAGGCAGTAGGAGGGGTGAAACTCCTGCAACTGCTCGTTCGCCCATTGGAAAAAGCCGTCCACGTCCTGAAAAGGCATGTCGTCGTAGGGAAAGGCGGGCAGATCCTGGCTTTCAAAGGCAGCCAGAATCTCTTCCCACAGTTCGTCCACGGTATCGGCCAGAGCCAGATAGTCGTCCAGCTCGTAGCTGATGGCCAGGATCAGAGCGCCATCCGGATCGTGTTCCATCAAGTTCTGGGCGTGCTTGCCATACGCCTCACCCATCGCTGTCGGGCTGGCGCTGGCTGTCAGCACGGACTGGCTGATGGCTGCAATATCCTGTTCCTTCTGATCAAATCCGGTCAGCAGATTGAGCAGACGCGTCAGTTGGGAAAGGCGCTCGGTCTCAGTCATGGCTTATCTCCGAAGTTTGCTAAAGGCGGCTGCCATAGCACCTGTCGGTGCCGGTTCAGCTTGCCGGTTGGGGCGATTGTTTCCGGAACGGCGCTGGGGAGCGTTGCCGGTGTTGCTGGAACCACGCACAGGGCCGCTGTCGTCGTTCAGGCGCATGGTCAAGCCGATGCGCTTACGAGCTACATCCACTTCCTGGACTTTAACCTTAACGGTCTGCCCAACGCGAACCACATCACGCGGATCTTTGACAAAGGTCTCGGACAGGGCCGAGATATGCACCAGACCGTCCTGGTGCACACCCACGTCCACAAAGGCACCAAAGTTGGCCACATTGGTGACCACGCCTTCCAGAATCATGCCGGGCGTCAAATCGTTCAGGGAGTTGATGCCTTCCTGGAACTTGGCGGTGGTGAATTCAGGGCGAGGGTCGCGACCGGGCTTTTCAATTTCATTAAAAATATCACGCACGGTGGGCAAACCAAAGCGTTCATCCGTGAAGTCCGAAGGCGACAAGCCTTTCAATGCGCCGGATTTACCCATGACATCGCTGGCTTCGGTTTGCAGGCGCTCCAGAATGCGGGCGGCAACCGGGTAGGCTTCGGGGTGAACCGCCGAGGCGTCCAGAGGGTTGGCTGCACCGGGAATACGCAAAAAGCCCGCTGCCTGTTCAAAGGCTTTTTCACCAAAGCGCGGCACCTCACGCAACTGCTTGCGGCTTTGGAAGGCACCGTTTTCGTCACGCCAGGTAACGATGTTTTTGGCCAGCGTGTTGTTCAGGCCCGAAACGCGCGCCAGCAGGGGAGCAGAAGCGGTGTTGACATCCACACCTACGGCGTTCACACAATCCTCGACCACGGCGTCCAGGCTGCGAGCCAGTTCGCGCTGATTCACGTCGTGCTGGTATTGGCCGACACCAATGGATTTGGGGTCGATCTTGACCAGCTCGGCCAGTGGGTCTTGCAGGCGGCGGGCGATGGAAACAGCACCGCGCAGGCTGACGTCCATATCCGGGAATTCTTGTGCGGCCAGTTCAGAGGCGGAGTACACCGAAGCGCCGGCCTCGGACACGACTACGCGAGTCAAAGGCAACTGCGGGAAAGCGGATTGCAGGTCGGCAACCAGTTTCTCGGTTTCGCGTGACGCTGTGCCGTTACCAATCGCCACCAATTCAACTTGGTAGCGAGTCGCCAGGCCGGCCAGGGTACGAATGGCGCCTTCGCGGTCACGACGGGGCTCAAAGGGGTAGACGGTGGCCGTATCCAGCACCTTGCCGGTTGCATCGATCACAGCAGCTTTCACGCCGGTACGAATACCTGGGTCCAGGCCCAGAACGGCTTTATTGCCGGCGGGGGCCGCCAGCAGCAAATCGCGCAGATTAGCGGCAAACACGCGGGTGGATTCTTGCTCGGCTTCTTCGCGCAGGCGGCCAATCAGCTCGGATTCGAATGCTGTCAGCAACTTGACGCGCCAGGTCCAGCGGCAAACCTCGGCCAGCCAATGGTCGCGTGGGCTGGCGTCGGCGGAAAAGTCAGCGCCAATATCGGTCAGCTCGGCGACTTTCAGTACACAAGGGTGAGGCAGAAGCGCATCCTGCTCGGGGTTCAGGCCCAGGCGCAGGTCCAGTGCACCTTGCTGACGACCGCGCAACAAAGCCAGTACGCGGTGAGAAGGCAGTTGGCGCAGCGCTTCGTTAAAGTCGAACCAGTCGCGGAACTTGTCGCCTTCCTGTTCCTTGCCTTCGGCAACCTTGGAGTACAAGTGAGCGGACTTCCACAGATAGTCGCGCATGGCTTCCAGCAGGTCGGCCTGCTCGGCAAAGCGTTCGGCCAGAATGTCGCGGGCACCGTCCAGGGCGGCTTTGGCCGTGTCGATCTTGGCTTCGGCATTCAGATAGCCTTCGGCCAGCGCCACAGGGTCTGCATCCTTCTGGGCCAGAATGGCGTCCGCCAGCGGCTCCAGGCCGGCTTCGCGGGCAATCTGGGCACGGGTACGGCGCTTGGGCTTGTAAGGGGCGTACAAGTCTTCCAGACGCTGCTTGGTGTCAGCCGCCAAAATGGCTTGCTCCAGCTCGGGCGTCAGTTTTTCCTGCTGGCGGATCGATTCCAGAATGGCATGACGACGCGATTGCATATCGCGCAAATAGATCAGGCGCACTTCCAGATCACGCAGGACATTATCGTCCAGGCCGCCGGTAGCTTCCTTGCGGTAACGGGCAATAAAAGGGACCGTGGCCCCGTTGTCCAAGAGCTCAACCGTAGAGGCGGCTTGTTGGATGCGGATGTTCAGTTCAGAGGCCAGTAGCGCCAGAATCTGTTGGTGATCCTGTTGCTGGGCGAGGGTTTCCACAGTCATTTCAGTTATGGGTCCATCGTTGTAAAAGGGTCTGCAAGCGCCGCATTTTGCCATAAAGACCGGCAGCGACCCAGAATTGGCAGGTATCATCTTGTATGTATTCCACTGTGATTGTAGACAGTTCTGTCATTCGTCACCTCTCCCTGAGCGGTTTTGCCCCATGTTGTTGCAGGATTATTCCGATATCTTTTCTCCCCAAGGCCCTCTGGCAGAGTCTGTCTCGCACTATCGTCCGCGGCAGGCTCAGCTGGAGCTGGCCCAAGCCATCAGCGAGACGGTCGCCGAGTCCGGCGTATTGATTGCCGAGGCGGGCACAGGCACGGGCAAGACCTGGGCCTATCTGGTGCCTGTGTTCATGCAAGGTGGCAAAGCCTTGGTCTCGACCGGGACGCGCACCTTGCAGGATCAATTGTTCCGTCGGGATATTCCCCACCTGCGTAAAGCGCTGGCCTTGCCGGTGGATGTGGCCTTGCTCAAGGGGCGCAGCAACTACGTTTGTCATTACCATTTGGAACGATTGGGTCAGGATGATCGAGCCCTGAAGTCCCGTGCGGAAATTGCTTATCTGCGGGCCATCCAGCTTTTTACTGAACGCAGCCGTAGCGGCGACAAGGGTGAGTTGGCCGAAGTCCCGGAGGACGCGGATATTTGGCACCGAGTCACTTCCACACGCGATAACTGCCTGGGACAGGATTGCCCCTTTGTGCGCGACTGCTTTGTGATGAAGGCGCGCCGTCATGCCCAGGATGCGGATGTAGTAGTGGTGAACCATGCTCTATTCATGGCGGACCTGGCCTTGCGCGAAGAGGGTGTGACAGATTTGCTGCCTAGCGTGGATCTGGTGGTGTTTGACGAGGCACACCAACTGCCCGACGTGGCCACCCGTTTTCTGGGTAGTAGCGTGTCCTTGTATCAATTGACGGATTTGTGTCGTCAGATAGAAGCGGCGGGTCTGGCCCAGGCGCGCGAGACCGTGGACTGGAGTCAGGTGGCGCGCAAGCTGGAGCAAGCGGCTCGGGATTTGCATTTGCGCACCGCGTCGCTGGCCGCCCAAGGTGGCCGTGCCACTTTTCAGGCCTTGCCCGAGCCCGAGCTTTTTGACGAGGCGCTGGAGAATTTGCTGGAGACCTTCGACAAGGTCATCAAGATGCTGGCCATGGTGGCTGAACGCCATCCAGATCTGGCGGCGGCGCATAAAAGCGCCTTGGAGTTACGTGCGCGCTTGTTCCAATGGAGCCAGCCGGATCGTCAAGGCCGCCACGCCTATTTGCCAGAAAGCGAAAAAGACGAAGACCAGCCCGACGAGTTCGTGCGTTGGGTAGAAAGTGGGCAGCATTATCTGCGCCTGCACAGTGCCCCTTTGTCGGTCGCCAAGATTTTCTCGCGCTACCGAGGCAAGGAGCAGTCCTGGGTGCTGACCTCGGCCACCTTGTCGGTGCATGGTGATTTCAATCACTTCAAGCGTCAACTGGGTTTGTTTGATGCTCGCACCGAAGCCTGGGCTTCGCCTTTCGATTATCCGAATCAGGCGCTGTTCTACGTCCCCAGCACCTTGCCGCTTCCTAGCCATCCCAACTTCAATCAGGCCTTCGTGGATGCGCTCATTCCGCTGATCAAGGCGGGGCAGGGTGGGGTGCTGGTGCTCTGTACCACCTTGCGCTCGGTCGAGCGGATTGCAGATATGCTGCGGGACCGATTTGATCGGGAAGACATCGAACGCAATGTGCTGCGCCAGGGGGAGCGTTCACGGCAAGTTCTGCTGGACGAGTTCCGTGCCCGTGGCAATGCGGTTTTGGTGGGGAGCGCCAGCTTCTGGGAAGGGATTGACCTGCCCGGTGATGCCTTGACGCTGGTTGCTATCGACAAGCTGCCCTTTGCTCCGCCGGATGATCCGGTGCTGGAAGCGCGTATCAAGGAGTGCAAGGACAGGGGCGGTAATCCCTTCATGGAATACCAGTTGCCCGAAGCCGCCATTGCCTTGAAGCAAGGGGCAGGGCGTCTGATTCGTACCGAGCGCGACTGGGGCGTGCTGATGGTGGGCGACACCCGTATTGTCGAGAAGCCCTACGGCAAACTGCTATGGCGTGGTTTGCCACCTTTTGCCCGTACCCGTGATCCTGCTCGTGCCTTGGCGTTTCTGCGGGAGCAGAAAGCGAAGCGGCAGAGCGCTCAGGTCAGTGATGTGGAGCTGAACGACAGCTCGGAGCAGGCTTGAGCGTATTCCGTCTATAAAAACTAGGGTAAGGACTCGTCTGCGACGATGTCCTCTGCCACCAGGCCCCATAAGAACAGGCTGGGTGTGCCAGCGCCTTCCAGACTGCCCTCTATCTGCTGAAGAACGGACATGACGGCACTGCGATTGCTGACTGCCTCAAACGCTTCCCGAGTGATAGGCGTAAACCAGCCTTTTTTGAGCACCGCTACCGCCATTGCCAGCGCGACGGAAAACACATGCTGGCCCAGCATGGGGACCTGAACCGTCTCGCCTGCGCGATTGTGCACATCAAACATCTGCTCTTCATCAGGCAGTGCTGCACCCAGGCGCCAGGCCAATGCCAGCCCGAAGGCTTCGGGAATCATCACGCAAAGCTTGGTCGCACGGACTTCAGACAGGCCGCTGGCTTGCAGTTGAGCGATGCACTCCTCAATGCTTTGATCCTTTGCCAGTACAGGAATGGCTTCTAGTACCCGTGTTTCTGCTTGTTCGTGGTTCATGGAGTATGTTTTATGAAAGGGGCATTCTTGGACATTGGAAAATGTCTGTTTTCATGTTCTTGTGACGTCGGGAAGCGGAGTAGTGGGTCTTACGGGCCAACAACTTAGGACAGGTTTCAGTCATTGCTTGCCACGGTGGAGTTTTGAGCTAGGTGCTGCACAGTAGCAGGCACGGGGCACGACATTGTATAAAGTCGCAGCATCATAAGCTTGGACTTCAATTTCGCGTCGTTCTCCGTTCTACATCAAGGCTTTTTGGCATCGTACGTTTGACGTGATTCCTGTATACGCGGAAGGTTCTCTTTGACCCACACATTGATGCCTTTCAGCGCATCGAGCATGTTTTTCCCCATCTCCGTCAGTTCGTATTCCACACGTGGGGGCACCTCGGGAAAATAATGGCGTTCTACCAAGCCATCTCGTTCCAGGTTTCGCAGTGTCAGCGTCAGCATGCGCTGTGTGATTCCTTCTACCTCACGCTTGATTTCGGAAAATCGCAGTCTACGATCACCCGCGATGGCAAGGCGCCAGATGACCTGCACGGTCCACTTGTCACCGAGTCGCGTGCAGATTCCATTCAAGGGAATCGGCTGGAAGGATGAGTCGCTGTCGGGCTTCTCCTTGAGAGAATCCGACTCTGCTGGATCTATGGGTTTCATTTTTGTGCCTGAGGTTCAAAAAAGTGCCGTCTTCCGCAATTCAGATATCGAGGAAAGAATACGACATTCTCTTTTTTTTCGAGCTGAATCATGAACAAAGTACATCGTCCCATTCTGGTTTTCGGAGCCACAGGCCGGCAAGGTGGATCGGTGGCCAAAGCACTCCTGGAGGCTCACTGGCCTGTCCGCGCCTTTGTGCAATCTCCATCCAAACCGGCTTCAATCGCTCTGCGGGAAGCAGGCGCTGAACTCGTGCAAGGGTCATTGGACGATGCCAATCTTAGCGCGTCGGCCATGAAGGATGTGTATGGCGTATTTAGCGTGATGCCTGCGAACCTATCAGCAGAAGAGGAGGTTTGTTATGGCACACGTCTTGCTGATCTGGCGGCAAAAAATGGCGTCGAGCATTTCATCTATTCCTCGGGGGCTAGCGCTGGGGACAAACTGACAGGTGTTGCGCGCTTTGATGCCAAGCCTCTTATTGAGGCACATATTCGCGAACTGCCGCTGACTGCAACCATCATCCGTCCCATGATCTTCATGGAGATGCTTGTGCGGCCGGGCTTTGGCCTGGAGGAAGGGCGGTTGGTTTCTCTGATACACCGTGATCATTCGATCCAACTCACTGCGGTGCAAGACATAGGGAAAGTCGTTGCCGCCCTGTTTGCGGACAGGGCACGTTTTGCCGGGATGACCTTGAAGATCGCCAGTGATCGTGTGACCGGCCAGGAGCTGGAGGCCGCCTTTTCTGAAGCCGCAGGTCGCTCTATCACTTATGCCCGATTCCCTGATGAAGTATTAGCTGCCAACGTCGATTTGGGGCATATGGCGTCTAGTCTGGAGGATGGCCCTCTTGCAGAACAGATGGACCTCGGTCTGATGCGAGAAATCAATCCTGAACTTGTCTCGCTGCGTTCTTGGCTGATGGGAGAAGGGCGTGAAAAGCTGGAAGAAGCGTTGCGCAGAAAACAGCCAAAAGCGCTACCAAGAACCCTGCTTTCAGATCCTGTTACAAGGCTAATTTAATTATTTAAATATAAAGCTCTCCCGCTTGGAACGCAGGGTAATCCCCATCTCTCCACGCATTGACGCGTCAAATTCGGCTCATTACCATCACAACATACAACTATGTATGTTCTAAAACCACTTGTGTTTGGTGATCCACATGACAACAGAAAAAACTTTGCCGCGAGTAATGCGTTTTGACGATTTGGTCTTTCAGCCCAGACAGGAAAAACCGGAGATGGCGCAGTTGGCGGAAATCGTGGGTGAGGAAGATGGGACGCCTTTGGGGGCGGGGTATGCGCGCTTGAACCAGGCCCGCATCGAATGGACCGTGCTGTATGACGAGGTCGTGACGGTGATCGAGGGCAGCATGCGCATTCATACGCCGCAGGGCATTCTGGAAGCCGGTCCACGTGATTGTGTGTGGTTGCCAGCGGGCACGCCCCTGATCTATGAAGCAGAATCTGCTCTGATCCATTACTGCCTGCATCCCAGCAACTGGGCCAGCGCACGGACGACGGCATGAGCATCAAGAGAATTACGCGTCTGCCGGAGAACGACAAGACCAATGGGTGGAGTCGGCTCCTGGCTCCCCGTACGCCCAAGCCCGCTCTGGCCAAAGACGTGCAGGCTGATTGGGTGATTGTCGGCGGTGGCCTGGCCGGTTTGGCGGCTGCCCGTCGCCTGGCAGAGAATCGTCCCGGTGACAGCATCGTGGTGCTGGAGGCCGATCTAGTGGGCGAGGGCGCTCAAGGCCGAAACTCCGGCTTTGCGATTGATAGCCCTCATAACGTCGGCAGTTCCATGGGCGAACTGGACGCCGCCCGCTCGCATGTGCGCCTGGCGCGTACCGCGATTGCTTATTTAAGAACCCAGGTCGAGCGTTACGGTATCGAGTGCGACTGGAGCCCCATCGGGAAATTCCACGCAGCGGTTTCGGAGGAAGGCGTACGCACAACCTTGAAGCCTACGCTGCAAGTGCTGGAGTCCTTGAAGGAACCGCATGAGTGGCTGGACGGCAAAGCCTTGCACGACAAGTTGGGGTTCACGCATTTCCGCACAGGCATTTACACCCCCGGTACGGTGTTGCTGAACCCGGCGGGTCTATCGCGTGGTCTGGCCGACAATATGCCTTCCAACGTCACCGTCTACGAAAAAACGCCCGTGCTGTCCTTGCAGCAAGACGACGGTGTCACGCTGGAAACCCCCGGTGGCAAGGTTCGTGCAGGCAAGATGATTCTGGCCGTGAATGTGTTCGCCGAGCAGTTCGGTTTTTACAGCGGCAAGCTGATGCCGATGGCGGCTCATGCAAGCCTGACCCGTTGCCTGACAGAAAGCGAGCAGCGCGAATTGGGTGGTTTGCCCAGCTGGGGTTTGACGCCCGCCAATGCCTTTGTGGGCATCACCATGCGTCGCACCAATGACCAACGCATTCTGATCCGCCAGCACATGACTTACGCGCCCAATTTGCGCAGTGATGATGAAAGCCGCCGCCGCGTGCGCATTGAGCACAAAACCCTGTTTGACGAGCGTTTCCCGAATCTGAAGAACGTGGAGATGGAACACACCTGGACCGGCTTTATCTGCCTGTCCCGTAATGGTTCCCCAGGCTTTGGGCAGGTGGCACCGCATGTGTATTCCGCGGTGTGTCAGAACGGGGTGGGTCTGACCAAGGGCACGATTTCCGGCATGTTGGTCGCCGATCTGGCTTGCGGTGTGGACAATCCCTTGATTGCCGATATGCAGGCTTTGGGGCAACCCGATGCCTTGCCGCCACGTCCGTTTCTGGATGTGGGTGTCCGGGCCCGTTTGGGCTGGGAGTTATGGCGGCACCGGGCGGAAGCCTGATAGCCGAAGTTTGAACAATAAATTTAAAAGACATACCCAGGAGGAGTTATGAAGCTTTTGAGCAAGACCTTGCTGACGGTGATGTTCAGCCTGAGCGCGGCCACCGTGTCCGCACAGACCATGCGCATTGCCACGGACTCGGGCGCGCAAGGCTCGCCTAGCGGTGATGCAATCGAGAAATGGGCTGCGCTGATCAAAGAGGGTACGCAAGGCGCGGTGTCGCCACGCGTTTTCTATCAAAACCAGTTGGGTGGTCAGGAAGAGGTGTTCGACCAGCATGTAGCCGGTGATGTGCAGTTGATGCTGAACTGGCCCATGACTTCCTACGACAAGCGCATTGCGGTGATCTACACGCCCTACATGTTCACCACCTGGGAAGAAGCCTTGGCCGCGTACCAGCCCGGTGGCTGGTTGAATGAAACGCTGGACGGTATCTACAAAGAGAACGGCTTGAAGTTCTTTGGTGCCTGGCCTGAAGGATTCAATGGCGTCGCCACTAAAGGCAAACATGCGGTGACGGTAGAGGACGCCAGGAACATCAAGGTACGTGTCCCCCCAATCTCCATGATGCAGCAGTCCGTGCAAGCCATGGGTTATCAGACGGCAGCCATTGACTGGGGCGAAGTGTTTACGTCAATTCAGACCGGCGTGGTGGATGGCGATGCAGCCAACGTCATTTATTACGACTACGAATATTTCCGCGACACGCTGGATTACTACGTGCGCAGCAAGCAGCAGTTCATTACCGGTGTGCTGTCCATGAACCTGGAAGCCTGGGAAGCCTTGACGCCCGAGCAGCAGGAAGTGATCCAGACCTCGGCCATCACCATCATGCAAGATCAGTTTTCCAAGGCCCAGGTAGCGGACGCGGCCATTGTGGAGAAGTGGAAAGCGCTGGGTAAAACCTACCTTGAGCTCGACAAGGATCAACTGGCTGCTTTGGGCACCCATGTGCGTGCCAAGGTCTGGCCTGCGATGCACGCTGAAGTGGGCGACAGCATCATGGCCCATATCGAGAAAAACGCCTCGGCTCTCAAGTGAACACCTTGGAACAAGGGAGTATGAATGTGAGTGAGGACCTTCTGATCAAGCGAGGGCCGACCCTGATCGCCCTGGAATGGCTGGCCATTGCGTCCAGCGTTGTGGTGGCGGCAGGTTTGGCCTATGTGGTGGCCGCACGTTATTACCTGAATTGGCCGGCAGCCGGTGTGCACACCATTGTGATGGTGGCGGCGATCTGGCTGTATATGACGGGGGCCTTGATTGCCAGCCAGTCCCGTCAGCATCTGGTGGTGGATTACCTGTCGCATCGTTTGAAGACCCCAGGGGCGCGTGCTATCCATCGTTTCATCGTGTCCGTACTGGTGCTGATCATTGTGGTGGCTTTTGCCTATTGGACCTTGCGCATGTTCATGTGGGGTTCCCGGTTCTCGACCACGATGGCTGAGCTGGGAATTCCTGTCTGGGTGCCGCAAGCTGCTATTGGTCTGAACGCCGCCGGTAGCCTGATGTATGCCTTGCGCGATGTTTATCAGTCTTTGATGGCCTTGCGCCATGGGGGCCATTGATTATGCATGCTGGATTTTCTGTTCTCTTGCTCTTGTTTCTGCTGGGTGTCGGGGTGCCGGTGGCCTGGTCCTTTGCGGGCACGCTGCTGATGTTGACGCTGGTGTATGACGTCAACTTGAACACCTTGATGCTGCAAGGTTTCCGTTCCTTGAACTCTCTGGTTCTGCTGGCTTTGCCTTTGTTCATCATGGCGGGATACTTGATGCAGGCAGGCGGGATTGCGCACCGTTTGGTGGGTTTTGCCGAAATGCTGGTCAAGAATCGTCGTGGTGGCATGGGGGCCAGCATGGTGCTGGCTTCCGGGGTGTTCGGGGCGATTTCGGGTACGGCCTCGGCGGCGGTGGCGTCCATTGGCACCATTCTGGTCGATCCCATGGAGCAGCGCGGTTATCCGCGTCAGTACTCGGCGGCCTTGCTGGGGATTTCCTCTTTGCTGGGGATTCTGATTCCGCCGTCCATCACCATGATTCTGTTCGCGGTGGTGACGCAGCAGTCGGTAGTGGCGTGTTTTGCAGCCACGATCGGGCCAGGGATTCTGTTGATGGTCGGGCTGACGCTGTTCAACTATGTGGTGGCTGGACGCTGGTTCAAGGAGTTGCCTGCACAGCCTGCTGATGAGCAATCCCGTCGTTCTTCCCTCAAGACCTTGCTTTATGCTGTGCCCGCCTTGTGTATTCCCGCCTTGATTCTGGGTGGTATTTACGGGGGCGTATTCACACCCACGGAAGCTGCGGCGGTGGCGGTTGTGCTGGTGATTGGCATCGGCTGTTTTGTGTATCGTGAACTGACCCTGCGCAAGCTGCGTGACAGCTTCGTACGTACGGCAGAGACTACGGGCACCGTTATCCTGATCTTGCTGTTCTCCTTTCTGATCGGCCGTATTTTGGTTGCGCAAGGCGTGCCACAGGACCTGACCGCCTTTGTGACGGGTCTGGTGGATAGCCCCATCGGCATTCTCTTGATGGTCAATGTGTTCCTGATTCTGGTGGGCATGATTATTGACGATGTGTCCTTGACCGTGGTGGTGGCTCCCTTGCTGCTGCCTTTGGTAGGCGTGGCCGATGTCAATCCGATACAGTTTGCCGCGATTGTGGCGTGTGCGGTGATTGTGGGTTCCAACAGCCCGCCGATGGCACCTGTGCTGTACATGTCCTGCCGTATCAGCAAGGTGACGGTACATCGTTCCTTTGGCCCGGCCATCGCCATGATCGTGTTTGTGGCTATTCCGATTCAATTGATCACCACCTTCGTGCCCGCTGTTTCCTTGGCGTTTCCACGAATGCTGGGCCTGTTATAAGAGGAGCGCCGGTATACTTTGGCGACTAAAGCGACTCTACAAGCAGGCGATATGAGCGATAAGGAATTGATTGAACGTGTGGCCCAGGCCGGCGCGCTGACCGAGCCCAATGTGCATTTGACGCGGGCGGACTGGCTGGAGGCGGCCATTCGCCTGTTTATGCAGGAAGGCGTGGAGGCGGTGCGCATCACTCGTCTGGCGCAGGTCATGGCCGTCACGCGAGGCAGTTTTTATTGGCATTTCAAGGACAGGGACGATCTGCTGGATGGGTTGGTCGGTTTCTGGGAACAAAAGAATATGCGCTCCACCATGTTGGCGCTGGAGAATGTGGACAATCTGCAAGATGGCATGTTGTCCCTGTTCTCCACTTGGCTGGATGTGTCCCGTTTTGAGCCGGGCCTGGATATGGCCATGCGGGATTGGGCAAGGCGCTCCGAGCGAGTGCGTCAGGCCGTCGCGCGGGCGGACAAGGCCTGCATGAATGCCTTGGCCAATTTCTTTCAGCGCATGGGTGTGGAAGAGATTGAAGCCCAGACCCGAGCCCGGACGACGTATTTTTGTCAGATTGGCTATTACCTGATTGGCCTGCAGGAAGAGCTGGAAGACCGCATGGTGTATCTGGACGACACTATGAAGATTCTGGGAGGCCAGCCCCTGGACCCAGCCAAGGCCAAGGCTTTTGCAGAGCGTATGTATAGCGTGCAAAAGGACAATGCCAAGAAGGTGGGGTGATATTCAGGAGGCTCTGGAGCCTGTGGGGGCGGGGTGTGTTTAGATGGCTGCAGGCTAAGGAGCTACCTGACTTGTCGTTACTGTTTTGATGAGCAGGGCAGAGCAGACTGGTAAGGAATATCAGCTTGAAGCCGGAAAACTAAAAAGGCCGAATCCTGTATGGGATTCGGCCTTTTTTTGACTGCGTTCTGTGAGACGTTTTATTGTCGCTTCACAAAAGCAGCCTGTGTTTTATGCTGCTTTGCCTAAAGGTTTAGAACCAGTTAATCGGGTTCCAGTAGTTAACCTTGGCATCCAGACCGTCCTTGAAGTAGGTGGAGTCCGGGAAGTTCTGATCCATCACGCGTTTGGTGGTGTCACGCAGCTCGGTTTGACCCATCTTGTCGTAGGACAGGTACATCAAGTACAGCGCGCGTTCAGCAATAGGCACGCCCTTGAAGTCCGTAATCACGGTTTGCGCACGGTTCACAGCAGCCACGTAAGCGCCACGCTTGTAGTAGTACTCGGCTACGTGCACTTCGTTCTGGGCGATGGTGCTGACCAGCCAGGTCAAACGCTTGGCGGCATCCGGTGCGTAACGGCTATTGGGGTAGCGTTGCAGCAGATCGTTAAAGGCTTCGTAGGATTCGCGCAGACCTTTGGGGTCACGCTCGCTGGGGTCCTGTTGGGTAATGTTGGACAGGGCAGCGCTAGGAGGCGTAAAGGAGATCAGCCCTTTCAGGTACAGCATGTAGTCGGTACCGGGGTGGCTGGGGTATTGCTTCTGGAAGCGGTCGATAGCGGCCAGGGCTTTGGCAGGCTCTTCGTCTTTCCAGTTGATATAGGCTTGGTCGATCAGCGATTGCTGTGCGTAAGTGCCAAAGGGGTAGCGGGACTCGACGGCTTCCAGGCGGGTACGCGCGTCTTTCCAGTTGCCGGCGGACATTTCTTCACGGGCGTCTTTATACAGGCGCTCGGCGGTCCAACCCGAGGTAGGGTCAACTTCTTTTTTGGTAGTGCCGCAGCCAGCAAGCAAAGTGGCAGCCAGCATTAATGCGGCTACGTGGGCCAGCTTGGTACCACGAATACGTGGCAAGTTCAGGTTCAGGCGAGTCACAAAAGCGTCCTTGGTGTTAGCATTGCTGCTCAATTATATGATTTGTCGCCATGCCTGACACAGATACTGAAAAAGATAGTGTTGTTTCTTCCGACGCACTGCGTTTTATCCTTCCCATCACTGCGTCTCCCGACCGTCTGGACAAGACCTTAGCGCGTTTACTGCCACAGCATTCGCGCAGCCGTCTACAGTCCTGGGTCGAGAGTGGGCATGTTCTCGTCAACGGCCAGGCCGTCAAGGTCAAGCATACGGTTTACCCCGGTGATACCGTGCTGGTCTGGGAGCAACAGGCCCCAGAAGACATGGCCTTCGAACCCGATGACGTGGACTTCGAGATTGTGGCTCAAAGCGACTCCTGGCTGGTGGTTAACAAGCCAGTGGGTCTGGTCACGCATCCTGGCGCGGGTAACTGGCGTGGCACTTTGCTCAATGGTTTGCTGTTTCGCTTCCCCAATCTGCGTCAGGTACCCCGTGCCGGTGTTGTACACCGGTTGGACAAAGACACTTCCGGCTTGCTGGTCGTGGCCCGCACGGAAGTCGCACAAACTCATTTTGTCCGACAACTGCAAGAGCGTAGCATGGGACGCCAGTATCTGGCGTTGGTCCATGGCGTCTTGCCGGGCCAGGGCTCGGTCGATGAGCCGATTGGACGCGATTTGCGCGTGCCAGTGCGCATGAGTACTGGGCCGTCCGTCGCTCCCAAGCATGCTGTAACGCATTATCAAATGTTGCGTCAGGGTTATGCAGGCGAGGAAGCGGTGACCGAGGTGGCTTGCCGACTGGAGACAGGGCGTACCCACCAGATTCGTGTCCACCTGAGCTCAATCAAGCATCCTCTGCTGGCCGATACCTTATATGGTGGCCGCGTTGTCGCGGGGGCGCAGCGCCAAATGCTGCATGCCCATGTGCTGGAGTTTGATGATCCCGATACGGGCGAGCGCCGTCGCTTCTCGGCGGAGCCACCGTCTGACTATCAGTCTGTTGCAGAGGCGATTGAATGGCACACTCAAAGCTGATTCCTGGTGTTAGCGGCCCCGAACAAGCGGGGCTGCTTTATTTCTGTACGACTCGGGCTGGGGGCGTCAGCCAGGACGAGCGTGACAGCCTGAATCTGGGCCTGAATACCGGCGACGATCCGGAGCGGGTGCAGGTAAATCGCCAGCGGCTGGCGGACTTCCTGGCTTCGGAGCCAGTCTGGCTGGCACAGGTACACGGCACAGATGTGCTGGATGCAGATCAGGATGTGTTGCCTGCCGTGCCCAGAGAGTTTGATGCTGCCATCACTACACGCCGGGATCGTACCCTGGCCATTCTGACCGCCGATTGCCTGCCGGTGGTGATCTGGGACGAGCAATCTCAGGTATTGGGTGTGGCCCATGCCGGTTGGCGTGGTCTGCAAGCCGGAGTCCTGGAGCGTACCTGGCAGGCGATGGCCGCCCGTTGTCCCCAGGCGCAATCCTGGCAAGCCTGGATTGGTCCGGCAATCAGTCAGGAGCACTTCGAAGTCGGGCAGGAGGTCTTTGATGCCTATGTTCAGGATGAGCCGGAATTGGCCGCCTTTTTTATTCAGGGAAAGCGTCCTGGAAAATGGCAGGCGGATTTGCCCGGTATTGCCCGCCACCGTTTGGAAAAATTAAGCCCTGGAAAAATGACCGTGCACTTAAGTGGCTTGTGTACGTTTCAAGAGAATGGATTGTTTTATTCCTACCGCCGCTCGCCCTTGACCGGCCGACAAGCCACCATTGCTCGCTTGAACCTGCTTTAACGGTTTTTTGATCGTATTAAATACGATATGGAATCTTTAATTCCGTCTATTGGCGTGCCAGCCTAATTAATTACCCCAATTGACTGCTTTTGTTACGAACGTCATGCTCTAAGCGTATTTGCAATTCGTTTACAGGTGGCAGATGTCGAGTAACAACAGAGCTTTTCAAGGTTTTGGCAAACCGATCGATGCCACCCGCTGTGCTGAACTGCAAGCTCGTTATATGCAACAGTGGCAGGAGTTGTGGGACCAGGCCCAGCGCGGTGCCTTGCCACCTCCCCAGGATCGCCGGTTTGCGGATGCCGCCTGGCAGAGCAATCCCACCGCCTTGTTCAATGCCCATATCTGGCAGCTTAGCGTTCAGGCCATGAACGAGATGCTGGACTCGATGGAGCTGGAAGCCGCGCAGCGTGAGCGCCTGAGCTTTTCCATGATGCAGTGGGCTGAGGCCATGTCGCCCAGCAACTATTTGATGCTCAACCCCCAGGCCCTGCAAACCATGATGGATACGGGCGGCCAGTCCGTGCTGGAAGGGATGTCCAATTTTATGGACGACTGGCAAAAAGGCCGTCTGACACAAACGGATGAAAGCCAGTTTCAACTGGGGCAAAACGTGGGTACCACCCCCGGTGCCGTGGTGTTCCAGAACGATATTTTTCAACTGATTCAATACGCACCTACTACCAGCATGGTCCATGCCGTGCCCTTGCTGATCGTGCCGCCTTGCATTAACAAGTTCTACATTCTGGACCTGCAGCCGGAGAATTCCTTTGTACGCCACGCTCTGGATCAGGGGCTGACGGTATATCTGATGTCCTGGCGCAATCCCCAGCCGAATGACGCGGCCCATATCCATGCACTGAGTTGGCAGGATTATCTGGAGCAGGGCGTGCTGGAGGCGATTCGTGTCAGCCAGGAGCTGTCGGGCCAGGAAAAAATCAATACGCTGGGCTTTTGTATCGGTGGCACCTTGCTGGCCAGCGCTTTGGCACTGGCACGCGATAAAGGTCAGGACCCAGCCGCTTCCATGACCTTGCTGACCACCATGTTGGATTTCACCGACGTGGGCATGCTGAATGTCTTTATCGACGAAGCACAGGTTGCGTTTCGGGAATGGCAGTTGGGGCAGGGCGGATTGCTCAATGCCCGTGAGCTGGCCAGTACCTTTTCTTTCCTGCGCCCCGCCGAGCTGGTTTGGAACTATGTGAACAGTAACTACTTGCAGGGTAAAAAACCACCTGCCTTTGACTTGCTGTACTGGAACTCCGACGGCACCCATTTGCCCGGTCCTTTCTTTACCTGGTATTTGCGCAACACCTATCTGGAAAATCGTCTGGTTCAAAAAGGTGGTGTCCCCGTGGGGGCGCACCGCGCCGATCTGAGCCAACTGGATTTGCCTGTGTACCTGTATGGCTCCAAAGAAGACCATATCGTGCCCTGGCAGTCGGCCTATGCGTCCTTGCAGGCACTGCCTGCGGCTCAGCATCGTTTTGTGCTGGGAGCTTCGGGCCATATCGCAGGCGTGATCAATCCGCCTGCCAAGCAGCGCCGTAATTACTGGGTGCTGCAAGATGGCGAGCCAGTCGCCACGCTGGATGCCCAGCAGTATATGGAGCGGGCTCAGTCCGTACCTGGTAGCTGGTGGTCCGATTGGATTGCGTGGCTTGCACCCTTGTCGGGTACGCGGCGTCGCGCAAAACGTCGTCTGGGCCATGCGCGTTATCCCGTGCTGGAGGATGCGCCCGGCAGTTATGTGAAAGTGCGCGCCAGTTAATTTTCAATTTTTCAGGTTTCGGGAGCAGGGCGGTTTGCCTGTTTCCATTATCCCGACGCCAGGCTTTTTCATTGCCCGGGCCGGCCCAGGGATCGAGCTTTGTCACCCCTTTCAGGAGAAGTATATGAGCAGCAAAGTAGCTTACGTCACTGGTGGTATGGGAGGGATAGGGACAGTCATTTGTCAGCGTCTGGCCAAAGACGGTTTTACCGTTATTGCAGGCTGCGGCCCCAACCGTGATTTTCAGAAATGGTTGGGTGAGCAGGCCGAGCTGGGCTACACATTTCATGCTTCGGTGGGCAACGTAGCAGACTGGGACTCGACCGTTGAGACGTTTAAAAAGGTATTTGCCGATTTTGGTCGTGTGGATGTTCTGGTCAATAATGCCGGGATTACACGCGACGGTACCTTCCGTAAAATGAGCCAGGAAGACTGGCGTGCGGTAATCGACACCAACCTGAACAGCCTGTTCAACGTGACCAAACAAGTTATTGATGGCATGGTAGAGCGCCAATGGGGCCGCATCATCAACATCAGTTCAGTAAACGGGCAGAAAGGGCAGTTTGGCCAGACCAACTACTCCACGGCTAAAGCCGGGATCCACGGCTTTACCATGGCTCTTGCCCAGGAGGTTGCCAATAAGGGGGTGACGGTCAATACTATTTCCCCCGGTTATATTGGTACGGACATGGTGCGTGCGATTCGCCCCGACGTTCTGGAGAAAATCGTGGCGACCATTCCAGTGGGCCGTTTGGGTACACCGGATGAAATTGGCTCCATGGTGGCCTGGCTGGCCTCGGGTGATTCCGGCTTTGCCACGGGTGCGGATTTCTCCTTGAACGGTGGCTTGCACATGAGCTAAGGCTTGTTGCAGTGCATAGCGCGTGTTTTTGATTTATTGATTAGGAAGTAAGCACCAGCATGGGATCCCCTCGACTCATCAAGAAATACCCCAATCGTCGCTTGTACGACACGCAGGCCAGCGCTTACATCACTATGGTCGATGTCAAGCAACTGGTCCTGTCAGGAGAGGAGTTCGCGGTCGTCGATGCCAAAAGCGGCGAGGACCTGACGCGCAGTATTCTGTTGCAGATCATTCTTGAGGAAGAAAGCGGGGGTATCCCCATGTTCTCCACTCCGGTGCTGATGCAGATCATCCGCTTTTATGGCAATGCCATGCAGGGGGTGATGGGCTCGTATCTGGAAAAGAACATTCAGGCCTTCATGGAAATCCAGGAGCGCATGACCGAACAGTCCAAAGGCGTCTACGGCGGTCAGTTCGGCCCCGAAGCCTGGGCGCAATTCATGAGCATACAGGCGCCTGTGATGCAAACCGTCATGAACAGCTATATCGATCAAAGCAAGAATCTGTTCGTGCAAATGCAGGACCAGATGCAGGATCAGACCCGGCAAATGTTCTCGGTCTTTCCCTTTGCGCCACCAGGCAAAGACAAGAAAGACTGATTTTTAGCCTGCTAGCGTTTTAAACGGGGTATGGCTGCTTAATGCTTCCTGATAGCGGGCCACATGGCCCGCTTCTTCATGCAGGAACTCTTCAATGGCGTGGGCAAAGCGGGGGTCAGCAATCCAGTGCGCCGAGCTGGTGGGAGTGGGCAGCAAACCTCGCGAGAGCTTATGCTCCCCTTGAGCACCGCCTTCAAAGAAACGCAGTTGCTGCGCAATGCAGAACTGAATTGCCTGGTTGTAGCAGGTCTCGAAATGCAGGCCTGGCACGTATCGAGTACAGCCCCAGTAACGTCCATAAAGTGTGTGTCCGTCCCGCAGCGACAGGGCGCAGGCTACATCTTGCCCATCTTGTTGCGCCAGAATCAGTACCAGAGAGTCGGGTAGATGTTCGTGCAGGCGCGCAAAGAAATCCCGATTCAGATAGGGGTGTTGTCCGCGCTCCTGATAGGTGTTGGCATAGCACTGGTAAAAGTAGTCCAGGTTCTGCTCGCTAATCTCCTGACCCTGTTTGTGCTCAAAGGACAGCCCCTGCTCGTAAACCTTGCGGCTGTCCTGTCGCATTTTTTTGCGCTTTTGTTGGGTCAGGGAAGCCAGGAAGTCTTCGTAGCTGGCGTAGTTCTGGTTTTGCCAGTGAAACTGCACATCGTGGCGAATCATGAAGCCCGCCTGCTCCAGAGCTTGCCTGTCCTCTGGATTCGGGAACAGGACATGCACAGAGGACAGCTGATTACTTTGCGTCAGCTGGATCAGTTGCCTGGCCAGCAGTACGCGGTCCTCCTGGGTGTGGGCCAGCAGGCGAGGGCCGCTGACGGGTGTAAAGGGGATGGCACACAGGAGCTTGGGGTAATAGTCCAGCCCATGGCGTTGATAAGCCTGAGCCCAGCCCTGATCAAACACATACTCGCCGCGCGAATGGTGCTTCAGATACAGGGGCACGGCACCACACAGCGTCTGTCCACGATGCATCAAGAGGTAATGTGGCGACCAGCCTGTCTGTGGAATGGCGCAGCCAGCTTCGTCCAATGACGTCAGAAAAGCATGACTGAGCAACAGGTGATGGCCAGAGAGCGCGTCCCAGTGTGCTGCGTCGAGCTGACTCAGCTGTGTGCAAAGTGAAAATTGGATCGGTTCAGTGCTGACCATGGCAAGGAGTACGTCGGTAAGCTCAACTTGAAACAGGGCTAGGGCATAGACCCTGACGGCTTTGTATACTAGCCAGCGTTTCACACAAAGGGAAGGCTTGATTGGTATTGTTGCCAGCGCTTGCCCAATAAGAGGAATTCATGAAGAAAATTACCTTGGCGCTGGGTACGTGGATGGTGCTGGCAGGTTCGGCTCAAGCGGGTCCTGCTTGTGAGTATTTGCGTAATTATGTCGCTTTACAGCCGCAATCCGGCGACGAGCTGCAGATGCAGGATCAGGAGGGGGCTTGTCTGGTTCGGAATGGACAATGGTCGGCCGGTTTTTCGTCAATGCTGCTGGCCTTTGATGAGCTGGTCTTGCGTGATGAAGGCTTGGCATCCTTGTCCGAGCGGCAAGTTATTCCAGACTCCATGGATCTACAAGTAAGCGGGATCTATGTTCTGACGGGACGTTTGCCAGGGCAGGACTACGTAATGCGCCTGCAAGCCAAGCCTATGGATTTTACTTTCAAGTACAAGTGGGACTCGGCCTCGGCACAATTGAATTTGGAGCAGGTTCGACTGCGTAGTCAGTACCTGCGTGAGGTTCGTGCTCAGGCGCAATTCGGGATTGAGTCGGCCGCAGGACGCCCCTTGGGTGCCGATGATCTTGAGCAGGCAGAGCTTAAAAGTCTGAATCTGTACCTGGATAATCAGAATCTGATCCAGTCCATGATCATGCCTGCGTTGGTGATGAACATGAGCATGTACGAAGACCCGCGCCCCGGAATTGAGAAGGCCTTGCTGGCCGCACGCACTTCTGTGCAGTTGATGCCTGACTCGGTGGCGGATCGGGACAGCCGTGATGCCTTGCTGGCATTTATTGCTCAGCTCCCCGCGCCTCAAGGGCGCTTGTCGTTGAATATGACAATGGATCCCCCTTGGCCAGCGGCACGTCTGGAGTCTGGCTTGTCTGTGGATCAGGTGCGTAAATTGATGTCTGGCATGAAGGTGCAAGCCAGATTCAATACAGGGCAAGAAGCCCCGTCTGTCTATGTCTGGCTGCGTGATCGTCTGCGTGATGGTTTGCGGTTTTTCGATCTTCGCAAGGATGACGCGGCGCGCTAATGAGCGTTTGGCCCTGGTGGCGGGAGGCCCTGTAATACCGGACCAACCCCATCTTGCTTGGGGTCTGCCATTGCCAGTGCGCAGGCTGCGCTCTCCTGCTTACGGAAAACGCAGCCCTTAGCCTGGTTTCGTCAGGCGTCGGGTAGCATGTTGTAGTTTCTGATCATGCTGTTGTAGTCGTTCTCCAGCTTGGAGAGCTGGTACTCCACATTGGCTTGCTTTGCGTCCGATGCCAGGGCTCGGCGCAGATCCTTCAAGCCCACCAGGAAGGTATTGAAGTTGCTGGACAGGGCAAACCACTTGGGCGCGTTGCCCAGCTGCGTTTTGGTGTCGGGATGTGCTTTGGCAAAGGCATCAGCCTTGTCGAAGGCGGCTTGATACGCTTGCTCGATTTTCTCGATGGACTGGCCAGTGAGCTGCTCGGACTCTGCCAACGTGCTGATGGCATCAACGGCGCGGCGGGCGGCCAGAGAGACATTCAGCGTGTGCCAAGCAAAGTTCTCGGTGCCGTAAGCCTCTTCAATCGCTACCAGCTGTTTTTCCCGCAGACTGTGATTGCGCTCCGAGACTGTTTGTCTGAGCGTGTCTTCCGCATCAAAGAAGCTGATGAACAGAGGCATGATCTGCTCGTCCAGCTTGCGGCCTTTCTTCATCTGGTCGTCAATATTGTCCTTGCGACTGTAATAGAGATCCGCTTCATTCATGACGGGAATCAGCTTTTCCAGCGTGTCAGCAAACACTTGACCAGGCTTGTCCAGTCCAGCGTCTGCTGGCGGCATGGCGATGGCATTGCGCATTTGGGTGATGCATTCGCGCGAGATGGAGTTGTTCTGCTCGTACACCTTGATCTTGAAGCTGGCGGCAATGCGGGTAGAGCCAGGCGTGGCGACAAGGTGTTGATATTCCTTGATGTAGTTCTGGGCGTGCTGGCTCAAGGGGCCGGCAACGTCATTCAGGCAGGCAATCACTGGCTGCAGTTTTTCGGCCAGTTGCATATCCTGTTTTTGCAGGTTGACCTCACCATTACCCAGAAGGGAGCTGCTGGAGGTGCCGACCTTCATTTCCTGTGGCAGCCAGGTATTGAATTGGCCACTGGCGTAGGCCCCGACGGCAATACCGATCGCGCCCAGGATCACAATACTTGTAAGTTTCTTCATTTTCGCGCTGTAGAGATAAGCTGCGCTGCCCCTGGAGAGGGGGCAGAGACATGTCTTTTGGGGGAGAGGGGGATTACTGCTCGAAGCCGCTGCGTTCGGCGGAAATGGCGCTGCAACTGCCCTGATCTTTCTCGCCTACCATGCGGCGATCACGGATGATGGTGCCGCTTGCCAGGTCAATTTCCCAAGCAATCGCGCCTTCATTCAGGCTGGCCTTGTTGTCGGCAAAGGTGCCTCGTTCCATTCTTTCGCTGCCCGAAGCAGGAACGTACACCCCAAAGGTGCCAGCCTCTTGATCCAGGGCGAAATTGAAGACCTGGGGCTTGCCAGAGGGGTCGGCAAACTCGCAAGTCAAATAGGTGGTGGCGGCAAAGGTGCTGGTGCTGGCCATCAGCAAGGCCAGGGCGGCACCTGCGGTTGCTGGTACTAGTTTCATGTCTTGATCCTTTAGTCGGCTGTCTCCAGCCAGTTCCGGTTGTTTTTGATTGACTGCAGAAAAAGTACGACTTGTCCCAGGATCACGCAGGCACGCGCTTGCTCCAGCGCTGGAGAAGAGGCGGCCTGGCTTTCATAAGGGATGTCGTCTTTCTTGAAACTCAGCTTGGCTGTGGATCGTGCACGTACAGCGTTGGCGGCACCCACGGGATGCCACTGTGTTCACGCACAGATAAGCTGATTGACGGGTTTTGAAGCACGATTAGAGGGGCTGGAGCTGACTTGTTATTCTGTGTTCTGGTCATGCTCAAGCTGGCTAATCACCCGCACGGGAAGGTTTATCGCACGGTGAGACTGCGGCCGTCAAGAAAATTTCGTGCTTGAAGTAGATGGGGGCGTACTGGCGGGATGGGAGTTACTGCAGGAAGGGGGGGCTTGTCTTGGGTTCGCCTTGTTTATTGTTTTGACGAAGCCGGACTATTTAAAAATAACAGGCATAAAAAAAACCGGAATAAATCCGGTTTTTTTAAATTTATCTGCAAGAAGCCGATAAATGAATTTGGTTGCGGGGGCAGGATTTGAACCTACGACCTTCGGGTTATGAGCCCGACGAGCTACCATGCTGCTCCACCCCGCGTCAGAAAAGTAACTATAACATAGTTTTTGATTATGTACATAGTGTGGCGTGTTTATTTCATCAATATTTGGCGATTGCCGCTGGAAGGGGCATAAAGGCTGGATAAAACGATCCTCAATTTTCTTGCGTCTTGCTGGTCGCAATGGTGTAATACGAACTGTGCTTACAGGTTCAGCCGGACTGGCATTTCAAAAAGTTCAAACGCGCAAGCGGCTTCCTGTATAGCGACCAGTTCTTGATGGCTGGCATCTGGCTTTGATAGCAGTCGGCTCCCCTACTAGGCGGGATGTCCCGGCAAAACGAATTTCTCTGTTTCTGGCTTTGCTTCAGGTTTAGGCAATCGATAAGCCCTGCGGTGGTCTGTTGGTGCCTTGATGTTGGCATTTGACAATGTAGACCTGTCGCCCCGATCAGTTATTGCCCCAAACGTTGTTGTGCTGTTTTCGCGTTCCGCCAATCCGGAGCGCCAATTCAAATCCAGTCCGATAGGGCTTGCGGACATACTCATCATCAGCATGTGTGCTTACACAACATTTTTAATTGCTTTTAAAGCGGCTGTTTCTGGTTTGAGCCAGGGCGGCGGGCTTGTGTGCGCGTCCGGCCCGATGCAAAAAGGCCCGATGATGGCGACGATGGTGATTCGGATGCGTGCTGCGGCTGCTGTGGTGGCCTTTGTTTGGGCTGGGGTTGTTGCCACATTGCTGATGGCTGGCCTGCGTGTTCTGGCTGTGGGCTGCGCCGCGCGCAAGATTGCAGATCAAAACAGCGGACAACAAAAAAGCCAGCACAAATTGGCTGGCTTGTTTGATTCTGCTAAGCAGTTCCGGGTGATGGTTGCGGGGGCAGGATTTGAACCTACGACCTTCGGGTTATGAGCCCGACGAGCTACCATGCTGCTCCACCCCGCGCCGGAAAAGATAAATACTAACATGGAATTTTTGCTTTATGCAAGTATCGCCAGAAAGTGAGGCTTCCCAGCAGTGACTGAAAGTGAAATAATCCGAGTCCTGGAGACGGCTTTGCTGTGTGCACAGCAGCCCATGAACAGCGCCGAGTTGCGCAAAATGTTTGTCTCCCCGCCGTTGAGCGCGGATGATCTGCGCCGTTATCTGGCTATCTTGCAATTGGATTGGAAAGAGCGTGGCCTGGAATTGGTTCAGGTTGCCTCGGGTTGGCGCTTTCAAAGTCGCCCGGCCATGCAAGTGTTTTTGTCCCGTCTTAGTCTGGAGCGCGCGCCCAAGTATTCGCGGGCCGTGCTGGAAACCTTGGCGATTATTGCTTGGCGGCAACCTGTTACCCGTGGGGATATTGAGGACATACGTGGTGTGAGCGTATCGACTCAAATTGTGCGTACCCTGGAGGATCGGGGCTGGATTGAAGTGCTGGGCTATCGTGATGCGCCTGGACGCCCGGCATTGCTGGGAACGACCCGTCAGTTTCTGAATGATCTGGGTCTGCGCTCTTTGGATGAGTTGCCTTCGGTTGAAACTCTGGACTCCCTGGATGCCTTGGCTTCCTTGCCAAACGGGCAAGCAGCTGCGTCGGCTGATCAGGAGCAGAACAAAGAATTGGATCAAGAACGGGATCAGCAACAGGATCAACAGCAAGATCAACAGCAGGGTGGGGATCATCAGGATCAGAGCCAGGAGCAAGCGGCAGAGCAGGGTGCAGAGCAAGAGTCTGCATCTGTGGCAGGGCAGCAAACTGGTTCCGAAGCAGGGCAAGAAATAGAACTAGAAGCAGAGCAAGACGCTGCTTTGGAAGTGGGCATGGAGCCGCTACAGGCCTCTGTTGCTCAGCTTGAGCTGGAGTCCGAACCGGATTTCGAGCCAGGCAGTCAGGACGATTTGCTTGAGGCAGTTTCAGAAGCGGAGCTGCCACAAACCGAACAAGCTGAAGTGAATACGACACCGGACCCCGTGGATGAGGCCCAGGCTGCGGCTGGCCTATCGGATATACAGGTACCGGACGAAATAAAAAACTCTGGAGTAAATGATTAAAAATGACTGATTCGCACGAGACGAACACAGCCTCCATGTCGGACGCCTCTAGCGCGGCCGACCCCAAGAATCCCCGCGCGAAGGGCCAGGGGCGCAAGCTGCGCACGCCGTTTCGCCGCCGTCGTGGCGATGCCACGCAAGAGTCGGCTCCCCGCCAGAATGAAGAGGTCCAGGCGGCCGCTCCTGGTGAGGCCAAGGCCCGCCCAGCTCGCCCACAAAACAATCGACGCAAACCTGCGGCTGCTGGTCGTCGTCCAGATACACGCAGTGGCGCCAACAAGCGACCAGGCAACACCCAGGCCGCTCGTTACTCCAACCCTGCTGACGACGCTCCGGTTGTGATTCTGGATGGTGATGATGACATCGCATTCAGCCATCTGGACAAACAAAGTCGTTTGTCGCAGCGCCTGGGTAAGTACATGGGCAGCGACTTGGTGCAGCCTAAATTGCACAAGGTGCTGGCTGAAGCCGGTATCGGTTCGCGCCGCGACATGGAAGAGCTGATCGTTGCAGGTCGTGTCTCAGTGAATGGCGAACCTGCCCATATCGGTCAACGTGTCAGTACCGATGACAAGGTGCGTATCAATGGTCAATTGATCAATCGTGCGAACACCAAGCGTCCTCCGCGCGTGATTCTGTATCACAAGCCGGCTGGCGAAATTGTCACGCACGACGATCCCGAAGGCCGTGCCACCGTGTTTGGTCGCCTGCCTTCCCTGAAAGTGGGCAAGTGGTTGTCGGTCGGTCGACTGGATTTGAATACCGAGGGTTTGCTGATCTTCACGACATCGGGTGATATTGCCAACCGCATGATGCATCCGCGCTACGGTGCCGAGCGTGAATACGCTGTACGTGTTCTGGGTGAGCTGAGCGAAGAGCAAATGCAATCCATGCGCGATGGCGTGCAGTTGGAAGACGGTGTGGCCAAGTTCGGCATGATCGAATTTTTGGGTGGCGAAGGCAGCAACCGTTGGTATCGCGTCACTATTCATGAAGGCCGTAACCGTGAAGTGCGCCGTATGTTTGAAGCGATGGGTGTGACGGTCAGCCGTCTGATTCGCACTCGTTTTGGGGATGTGGGTCTGCCTAAAAATCTGCGCCGTGGCCGTTGGGAAGAATTGGATGCTGATGTGGTGATGGCATTCATGCTGCGCCTGGGGCTGGTGAAAGAGTCGGATGACGAAGGCACCCACCAGCGTCGCGAACGTCAACCTCTGTCCCACGACAGCGCTTTGCCTCCCGGTTTCGGTACGCTGGAGCACAACGGTCTGAGTGGTGCTCGCATGGGGCGTGGTGGTCGTGTGGCAGGTCGCGGTCGCTCCTCAAATAATGTGCGTGTAAACGAATCCGTCAGCGGTGCCTTGTTCATTAGCGGTGGTCTGGCCAATGGCCATCCTGATGGTGGTCGTCGTGAACACGGTGGTCAAGGGCGTGGTGCTCCACGTAGCGGTCAGGGTGTCCGTGGTGGCCAGCAACGCGGTCGTTCGGCGGAAGGGCGTTCTTCGGAAGGACGCGCGCATGAAGGTCGCAGTCGCGAGGGGCGTTCGCAGGAAGGTGCACGTGTGCACAATGGCCGCCGTCCAGTGCGTGGCGACCAGGCGCGCGGTGAGCAGGGGCGTGGTGATCAGGCCCGTGGTGGTCACGCTCGCGGTGCTCAGGAAGGACGTGCGCCTTCGGCCCGTCGCGGCGCGTCCGATCGTGCCGGAGCCGGGCAAACGCCCAAGGCTCATGTGAAGAAAACAACGGTGGTGCGCCGTGTCAGCCGTCGTGATGATGACTGGCAACCAGCCAGCTCGGCGGCCCATGAATCCCACCTGGGACGCGGGCGCCGGTAAAGCCAGGACGCACGGACTTTGAGTTTGTGGCCCGAACCCTGCGGTTTGGGCCTGTAAGGCCGTGTGAATGCACGTATTTTCCGGTTTTCTGGTAGAATATAGAACTTGGCTCAGAGACGTTTGTGTCGGCTGGGTCTTTTTTGATGCTGCGCGCCAGCGAATAGGGCGGTCTTTCAAGGCAGAGACCGCGTGGATCATCCGGTTCGGTTGCGCCTGCAACTATCCCGATTTGACGTTGGCAATGCGCAAGACCAGGGCCCGCTTGATTCTCAAGCGTGCATGGTGACCATGGGCTGGCGTACAGCCCATTTTTTTTGGATTTTATGGCAGACATTCTAGCTTTGGCACAAGAGACCCTGGCGGGTACCGAGTACGAACTGGTGGACGTGGAGCGTGCGCCGCTAGGCTTGTTACGCATCGTCATCGATCACCCGGAAGGGGTGCGTATCGAACACTGTGAATGGGTGTCTAAACAATTATCACGCGTTTTCGAAGTGGAAAACGTGGATTACAAGCGCATGGAAGTGGCCTCGCCGGGGATAGATCGCCCCTTGTTGCGTATTGGCGATTACGTGCGCTTTGCGGGCAGTCGGGTGCAGGTGCGCCTGCACGAGGCGCTCGACAATCGGAAAGTGTTTGTGGGTACGCTCCACGCTCCTGAAGGGGCGCTACCGGCTAGTGTTCCGCTGGATACCGTTTTTAGGCTGGAACTGGACGAAGCATCGGGCAAGCTGACGCAGGTCGAATTCACCTATGACCAGGTGGATCGTGCCAAATTGGATCCCGTTCTTGATTTCAAGGGTAAGAAGCGATGAGTCGCGAAATTCTATTGCTGGTCGATGCGCTGGCGCGTGAAAAATCCGTAGCGCGTGATGTCGTGTTCACCGCGCTCGAGAGCGCCTTGGCCTCGGCCATGAAAAAGCGCTTCAAGGAAGATGTCGATATCCGTGTGGAAATCGACAGGGAAACCGGCGCCCACGAAGGCTTCCGGCGCTGGCTGGTCGTGCCCGACGAGGCCGGTCTGCAAGAGCCCGACAAGCAGGAGATGCTGTCGGACGCCCAGGAGATCGATCCCGAGCTGCAAGTGGACGATTACATCGAAGAGCCACTCGAGCCTATCGAGTTTGGCCGTATCGGTGCCCAGGCTGCCAAGCAGGCCATCCTGCAAAAAATCCGTGATGCCGAGCGTGAGCAAGTGCTCAACGACTTTCTGGAGCGTGGTGAGACCATCGTTTCCGGTACGGTCAAGCGCATGGACAAGGGCGATGCCATTATCGAAATGGGCAAGATTGAAGCACGTTTGCCTCGTTCGGAAATGATCCCCAAGGAAAATATCCGCGTGGGCGACCGTGTCCGTGCCTGGGTACAGAAGGTGGACTACGCAGCACGTGGCCAGCAGGTCATCTTGTCGCGTACAGCACCTGAATTCATTAAAGAACTGTTCGAGAACGAAGTACCCGAGATCGAACAGGGCCTGCTGGAAATCAAGGCCGCTGCCCGTGATGCGGGTGTGCGCGCCAAGATCGCTGTTATTGCTTACGACAAGCGTATCGATCCTATCGGTACTTGTGTGGGCATGCGAGGTTCGCGCGTTACTGCGGTGCGTAACGAGCTGGGCGGCGAGCAGGTCGATATCGTGTTGTGGGCCGATGATCCGGCCGAATTCGTGATCGGTGCTCTGGCACCGGCGCACGTCGAATCCATTCTGGTGGACGAAGACAAGCACGCCATGGATGTGGTGGTAGACGAAGAAAACCTGCCCAAGGCGATTGGTTCGCGTGGTCAGAACGTGCGTCTGGCATCGGAATTGACGGGCTGGCAGATCAACATCATGACACCGGAAGAAAGCCGCAACCGTCAGGACGAAGAGCGCGAAGAATTGCGCGCTACCTTCATGTCCCGTCTGGATGTGGACGAAGCCGTGGCCGATATTCTGATCGACGAAGGGTTTACCGGTCTGGAAGAAATCGCTTATGTGCCTATGCAGGAATTGCAGGACATCGAAGCCTTTGACGAAGAAACCGTCAACGAGCTGCGTGCCCGCGCCCGCAATGCGCTGCTGAGCGAGGCCATCGCCAAGGAAGAATTGGTACAGACCGCGGTCAAGGAATTGGCAGGAGTCGAGGGCATGACGCCTGAGCTGATCGCCGTACTGGCCGAAAACGAGATTACAACGCTGGATGAACTGGCGGAACTGGCAACGGACGAACTGTCCGAGATGACCGGCCTGGCGCAAGATGCGGCCAGCGAACTGATCATGCGTGCCCGTGCCCACTGGTTTGACGACGAGGCCTGATATGTCTAGCTAGGTCCCGCGCGTTGTATTCATTAAGAATAGTTGTAGTAAAGCAAGAGAGAGTCGAATGTCGAGTAACACTGTCGCCCAGTTCGCTCAAGAACTGAAAATGCCTGCGAATGTTCTGCTGGAGCAGTTGCGTAGCGCAGGTATTGAGCTCAAATCAGTTGATGACGCCATCACTGATTCGGATAAGGCGAAGCTGCTTGAATCGTTGCGCCGCTCGCACGGCAGTCAGGAAGGCAACAAGATCACCCTGACTCGCCGTCAAACATCGGAGATCCGTCAGGATGACGGATCGGGTCGCTCCCGCACGATTCAGGTGGAAACACGCAAAAAACGCGTGTTTGTAAAGCGTGATCCCTCCGAGCTGGTGGCAGAAGCCAATGCGGCATTGGCACAGGAAAATGCAAAGGAGCAAGCTGCTCAGGCCCAGGCGGTCAGTCAGGAAAAGCAAGCTGTTGAACAGGCGCCTGCCGCGCCTGTCAGCAAGCCCGTAGATCCTGTGGCAGCAACTCCTGAAGCTCCTGTGAAAGAGCAAGCCCCTGTCGAGCCCAAGCCAGAGCCTGAGCCCGAAGTGGTCGCTGCTCCCGAGCCGACTCCTGTTGCCGAGCCTGCGCCCGAACCTGCTGCTCCTGCACAGCCCGTTGAGGCTGCTCAGGAAGATACAAAGAAACCCGAGCCTCAGCCTCAGGAACAAGCACCTGCTGCAACGGAGCCATCCGAAGCCGCGGCAGCGCCTGTTCAGGAAAAGGCCGAATCGGCTCCCTCTCCTACGGCCCAAGAAAAGCCCGTGGAACCTACTAAATCTGTAAACGACGCCCGTCAAGCTAACTCTGTGAATAAAAATCAGCACCCTCAAGGGACTAAAACGCCCACTTCGACTGGAAAACCTCGGGATATGGCCGCTACTGGTCAGCGCCGTGCAGTGCGTGGCCCGGTGATTCCTCCTGTTGCCGCCGATGTGGAGCAAGACCAGGATCGTGATCGCGCCCGTAAGGCCGCAGAGGCCGAAGCCGCTGCGTTGCGCGATATGTTGAACCGTCCTCGTAAGGTCTTGCGTGCTCCCGAGCCAGAGGCTGATAGCAAGGCAGGTGCCAAGGGCGCTCAGAAGAAAGACGCCAAAGGCTCCAAGACCGAGAAGGCCCCGGGCAAACCCGTCAAGACTGACAGCACCCCTGGCTGGACCAGCGATGCCAGCCGCAAGAAGCAGCCTTCCAAAGCTGATGTGGCTTCCGCCGGTGCCGGTGGTGGTCGTGAAGGCTGGAAAGCCAATGCCAAGGCAGGTCGTGGCAAGGGTGGTCGTGGTGGCCGCAACGCTCAGGCCGAGCGCCGTGAACCACAAGTGGCAGAATTCATTGCCCGTGAAGTACACGTGCCGGAAACCATTTCGGTCAGCGATCTGGCTCACCGGATGGCCGTCAAGGCTGCCGAGGTGATCAAGCACCTGATGAAGCTGGGTCAGATGGTTACCATCAACCAGGTTCTGGATCAGGAAACAGCCATGATTCTGGTCGAAGAGCTGGGTCACAAGGCGATTGCTGCCAAGCTGGACGATCCTGAAGCCTTCCTGGTCGATACCGATGCTCAGAACGACGCCGAACTGAAGCCCCGTGCTCCAGTGGTAACTGTCATGGGTCACGTTGACCACGGTAAGACTTCGCTGCTGGACTACATCCGTCGTGCCAAGATCGCCTCGGGCGAGGCCGGTGGTATTACACAGCACATCGGTGCGTACAACGTCAAGACAGAACGTGGCACGGCCACGTTCCTGGACACCCCCGGTCACGAAGCCTTTACGGCCATGCGTGCTCGCGGTACCAAAGCCACTGACGTGGTGATTCTGGTGGTGGCCTCCGATGACGGTGTGATGCCCCAGACCCGTGAAGCCATTCACCACGCTCGCGCCGCTGGCGTGCCGCTGGTGGTGGCGATCAACAAGATTGATAAACCTGAAGCTAATCCAGAGCGCGTCAAGCAGGAACTGGTAGCCGAAGAAGTGGTGCCTGAAGAATACGGTGGCGATGTGCCCTTTATTCCTGTGTCGGCCAAAACCGGCCAGGGCATCGACGAATTGCTGGAAAACGTGCTGCTGCAGGCCGAAATGCTGGAGTTGAAAGCTCCGGTTGACGCACCTGCCAAGGGTACGGTTATTGAAGCCCGTCTGGACAAGGGCCGCGGTCCTGTGGCCACCATCCTGGTTCAAAGCGGTACCTTGAACCGTGGTGACAGCGTGCTGGTTGGCGCCTCCTTCGGTCGCGTTCGCGCCATGCTGAACGAAACCGGCAAGTCGCTGAATTCGGCTGGTCCGTCGATTCCTGTAGAAATCCAGGGTCTGACTGAAGTGCCCGCTGCGGGTGATGAACTGGTTGTGATGGCTGACGAACGTAAAGCTCGTGAGATCGCGCTGTTCCGTCAAGGCAAGTTCCGTGATGTGAAACTGTCGCGTCAACAGGCCGCCAAGCTGGAGTCCATGTTCGACAACCTGGGCGAAGGCATGCAAACCCTGTCGCTCATCATCAAGACCGACGTTCAGGGCTCGCAAGAAGCGCTGGTACAGTCGCTGGTCAAGCTGTCTACCGACGAAGTGCGTGTGGTGGTTGTACACGCCGCCGTGGGTGGTATTTCCGAGAGCGACGTCAACCTGGCGATTGCCTCCAACGCGGTAGTGATCGGCTTTAACGTCCGTGCCGAGCAAAGCGCCAAGAAACTGGCTGAAGCCAACGGCATTGATCTGCGTTACTACAACATCATTTACGATGCAGTTGACGAGGTCAAAGCAGCCCTGTCCGGCATGCTGGCTCCCGAGCAGCGCGAAGAAGTCATCGGTATGGTTGAAATCCGCGAAGTCTACAACGTGTCGCGTATTGGCAATATCGCCGGTTGTATGGTTACCGAAGGCGTGGTCCGTCGCGATTCGCAAGTTCGCTTGCTGCGCAACAACGTCGTGCACTGGAGTGGCTACCTGGATTCCCTGCGCCGCTTCAAGGACGACGTCAAGGAAGTGCGTTCCGGCTTCGATTGCGGTATCACGCTGCGTGGCAACAACGACATCCAAGTGGGCGACCAGCTTGAGATCTTCGAGATCAAAGAGATCGCCCGGACACTGTAATTTATGGCACGACACAAGTCCAAACCAAACCCAGGGCGCAACCTGCGCCTGGCCGACCAGATTCAGAAGGATCTGGCGGTTCTGATCCAGCGCGAGATCGACATGACCCGCGCTGGTCTGATTACCTTGACCGGCGTGGAGCTGTCTCCAGACTACGCACACGCCAAAGTGTATTACTCGGTGCTGGGCGCCGAGCCCGAAGTCGCTCAGGCGGCTTTGACCGAGAAGGCCGGTTGGTTGCATTCGCTGCTGTTCAAGCTGCTGCACATCCACACGGTTCCTACTCTGCATTTTCATCACGACCGACAGTTGGAACGCGGCATGGAGCTCTCCAAGCTCATCGACAGCGCCAACCAGGCCGATAGCGAATTGACTGGCTCTGCTTCCAAATCGGACGAGCCAGACGAACAGCCCTGACGCGGCTGTTGTTTCTTCACGGATTGACACACGATGGCTACGCGAAAACGCGGGCAGTTGATTGATGGTGTGCTGCTACTGGACAAGTCCGACGGAATGTCCAGCAACCACGCTTTGCAGCGTGCCCGCCGCACTCTGGATGCCCGCAAAGCTGGCCATACTGGAACCCTGGACCCGTTTGCAACGGGCCTGCTGGTTTGCTGTTTTGGCCGGGCTACCAAGATTTCCGCCACGATGCTGGAAGCAGACAAAGCCTATGAAGCTACCTTGCAGTTTGGGCAGGAAACCGATTCAGGTGACTTGACCGGCAATGTGGTGTCCCAGGCTCCGGCAGATTTTGCCGGTGTCACCCTCGAGGCGCTGGAGGCAGTTCTACCTGCTTTCCGAGGACCCATTACCCAGGTGCCGCCCATGTATTCCGCGCTCAAGCGCGATGGCAAGCCCCTGTATGAATATGCCCGTCAGGGTATAGAGCTGGAACGTGAGGCACGACATCTCGTGATTCACGATTTGCAGGTGCAAGACTTTACGCCGCAATCGGCGCGTTTGTTTGTACGTTGCAGCAAGGGAACCTATATCCGGACCCTGGCGCAAGACATTGGACGTGCTCTGGGGTGTTTTGCCCATCTGACGGCCTTGCGCCGGACAGAATTAGGACCTTTTCATATCGACGACGCCTACACCCTGGACGGGTTGCAGGCGATGGAAGACCCGATGTCGGCCTTGCTGGCCATCGAGAGCTTGCCTACCGAGATTTTGCCCAAAAAACTTCAATCAGAAGGATGAGTTATGAGACGCGCATTGCGCAATGTGGCCATTATTGCCCACGTTGACCACGGGAAGACCACCCTGGTCGATCAATTGTTGAGACAGGCAGGTACGTTCCGTGACAACGAACATATCTCCGAACGTGTCATGGACTCGGGCGATATCGAGAAAGAACGCGGTATTACCATTCTGGCGAAGAACTGTGCCGTTGAATACGAAGGCACCCACATCAACATTATCGACACCCCCGGTCACGCTGACTTTGGTGGTGAGGTCGAACGCGTGCTGTCCATGGTTGACGGCGTGTTGTTGCTGGTGGATGCGGTTGAAGGCCCCATGCCTCAAACCCGCTTTGTGACTCGCAAAGCTCTGGAACTGGGTCTGCGTCCGATTGTGGTGGTCAACAAGGTTGACCGTCCCGGCGCCCGTCCTGACTTCGCGATCAACGCCACGTTCGACTTGTTCGACAAACTGGGCGCGACCGACGAACAGCTGGATTTCCCCATCATTTACGCATCGGGTCTGTCGGGCTACGCCGGTTTGACCGAAGACGTGCGTGAAGGCGATATGCGTCCTTTGTTCGACGCTATCCTGGAGCATGTGCCTCAGCGTGAGGACGACGTCAACGCACCGTTGCAGTTGCAGATCTGTTCGCTGGACTACAGCTCCTACGTGGGCAAGATCGGTGTAGGCCGTGTGAACCGTGGCCGCGTGCGCGCTGCCCAGGACGTGGTCGTGAAATTTGGTCCTGATGGCGAAGTCATCAAAGGCCGTATCAATCAGGTTCTGAAGTTCAAGGGCCTGGAGCGTGTATCGGTAGATGAAGCTGAAGCCGGCGACATCGTGCTGATCAACGGTATTGAAGAGCTGGGCATTGGTTGCACGGTGACCGATCCTGCTCACCAGGAAGCTCTGCCTTTGCTGCGCATTGACGAGCCTACGCTGACCATGAACTTCATGGTGAACACCTCGCCTCTGGCCGGTCGTGAAGGCAAGTTCGTGACCAGCCGTCAGTTGCGTGACCGTCTGGACCGTGAATTGAAGTCCAACGTGGCTTTGCGTGTTAACGAAACCGACGACGACACCGTATTTGAAGTGTGCGGTCGCGGTGAGTTGCACTTGACCATTCTGATCGAAAACATGCGTCGTGAAGGCTATGAAATGGCCGTGTCGCGTCCACGCGTGCTGATTCGTGAAGAGAACGGCGTCAAGATGGAGCCCTACGAGCAGCTGACCGTGGACGTCGAAGACGGCCACCAAGGTGGCGTGATGGAAGAACTGGGTCGCCGTCGCGGTGACTTGCAGGATATGGTTGCCGATGGCCGTGGTCGTACACGTCTGGAGTACCGTATTCCCGCCCGTGGCCTGATCGGTTTCCAGGGCGAGTTCATGACGCTGACACGCGGTACCGGCTTGATGAGCCACACCTTTGACGAGTTCCGCCCCATGCGCGAAGGCACGGTTGGCGAGCGTCGTAACGGCGTGCTGATCAGCCAGGACGACGGTGATGCCGTGGCCTACGCCTTGTGGAAGCTGCAGGATCGTGGTCGCATGTTCGTGTCCCCGGGTGATGCTCTGTACGAAGGCATGATCATCGGTATTCACAGCCGCGACAACGACCTGGTGGTTAACCCCATCAAGGAAAAGAAACTGACCAACGTGCGTGCTTCCGGCAAGGACGAGCATATTGATCTGGTTCCACCTATTCGTCTGACTCTTGAATACGCCGTGGACTTCCTGGATGACGACGAGCTGGTTGAAGTGACTCCCAAGTCCATTCGCCTGCGCAAGCGTTACCTGAAAGAACACGAGCGCCGTCGCAGCCAACGCGAAAGTTAATTTTTCGGGTTTAGCGATACGAGAAAACGCCTGCTTGATGCAGGCGTTTTTTTTGTCTTACTATGGTTGGCGTCAGCCGGATTTAGAACGCGGTATTAAAAAGCTGGGGTGTATGCATAAGCACCCCAGCTTGATTTTTAAATTCAAGAAAGGGTGTGGGATAAATAAAATTGATTAAGTGGCTTATTGAGTCTGATGGGTTGCTTTAATCTCTGCTTAATACCTGCCTGATACAAACTGGCTGGACACATTACCAAGCTCGCTTTGCAAAGTCTCAGTTGTAGCTGGGCATCTTCTTGTTTTTGAAAAGATTTTTTCATTGCAAGAGCCGGTGCGCAGTTTCCCCCATTAAGGAGAATACTGATGGTGCAGCATATTGTGATTGTAGGTGGTGGTATTGGCGGTACGATGACCGCCAATCATTTAGTGACCAAGCTATACCCGGAAATTCGCTCTGGTAAAGTCCGCATTACCATGCTGTCCAACTCTCCCTGGCATTATTACAAGCCCGCTTTTATGTACGTGGCTTTTGATGCTTTTTTTCGGGACGAGTTGCGACGTCCGCAAATTTCACTTTTGCGCCCCGAAATTGATTTTCAGCTAGAGGAAGTCAGTGGTTTTGACTTCAAGGCCAGCCGCCTGCACTGCGCCAGTGGCAAGAAGATTGATTACGACTACCTGGTGCTGTCTACGGGCTGCGTGCCCTCTCCGGAAAAAATTGAAGGTTTGAAAGAGGGCGGTGACCACTTCTATCAGCATGCTCCTGCGCGTCAACTGGCTGACCGCCTGAGCAAGCTGGAAAAAGGCCGCGTATTGGTAACGGTCACCTTCCCCAAAACTCATAACGTCCCTCACCAGTGCGGTATTGCACCGGTAGAAACAACCTTGATGCTGGACGAGTACCTGCGTCGTCGTGGTGTACGCGACAAGGTAGAGATTGCTTATACCTATCCCACGACCTCCCAGCTTTTGCGTAACTGCCTGTTCATGCAGAACGAGGTTTGTCAGGTCTTGCCTCCCATTTTTGAGGATCGTGACATCAAGCATCAACGCGGTTTCACCCTGAGCCGTGTGGACCCTGAACGCAAGATTGCCTATTCCGAAGAAGGCGCAGAAGAGCCGTTCGACCTCCTGATGGCGACTCCTCCCATTACGGCGGTGCCTGCTGTACGTGACTCGGGGATTTCTCAAGCCGCCGACAACGAAGGCTGGGTCCCCACCGATCACCAAACCATGAAGGTGCTGGGGCTGGACAATGTATACGTGCTGGGTGACACGGTGGACCTGCCTATCAGTAAAGCGGGCGGCTCCTGCCATAACCAATCGCCCGTAGTGGTCAACAACCTGGCCTCAGAGTTGCGATTTGGGCGCACCAGCGACGAATACGATGGCCGGGTGGTGGCGGTAGCCCAAATGGGTCTGGAGGGCGGTATGCCGCTCTGGTACGACTACAAGGAGGATGTGCATCCCACGCCGCCCACCAAACTGGGTGGACTGCTGCGCAAGGGTTTTAACCGGGGTATTTACTGGGCCGTGGCCCGTGGCTTGGTCTAATTCAGGAGAGACAGATGAATTCGGTATCGGATAAATCCTTGAATCCCGGTGATGCGGGCGCTGCTCAGAAGTCCCCTTCCGCCCTGGAAAGCCTGCTTGGAGAGGATCCGGGCATCAAGGGCCTGGATGAACTGATCGGCAAGATCGAACCTTTGCTGGCCGGTGGTCGCCTTAATCGGGTGGTGGATGCGGTGTCCCTGCTGGCCGATCTGGTGGATATGACGGACGACTATATGCTCGAAAAGCTTATGAAGGGCTTTGAGGAGGGCATAGGGGCCGCCTGGTCGGTTGGAAATGCGGCACGTATGGCTTCGGATCAGGTGCGGGCCACGGAGACCACACCGACCCTGATGGGCCTGATACGACTGGCCAAGGAGCCGGAAGTGCGTCGCGGCCTGACTTTCTTTTTGATGATGGCCGGTGTGATGGGGCGCCAGATGCGTTATCAGGACCTGGATCACACGGGGGATTGACACGGCCGCTGTATCGCTAAAGAAAAAAGGGCGGCTTGTGAAAGCGGCCCTTTTTTCTTGTTCGGCACCTCAGCACCTCAGCACCTCAGCACCTCAGCACCTCAGCACCTCAGCACCTCAGCACCTCAGCGTTCAGTGATTCAAAAATGCCATTTGGCGCTTTTCCACGATACGGAAAATGCCCACCAGAATGAAGGACACGCACAGGTAAATCAGTGCAGCAATCCCGTAGGAGGTGAAGGTTTGATAGGTGGCCGCATTGGCGTCACGAGCAATCTTGAGCAGATCCGGGACGGTGGCTGTAAAGGCCAGCGAGGTGGCATGCAGCATCAGCACCACTTCATTGCTGTAAGCAGGCAGCACACGGCGCAGGGCTTGCGGCAGAATCACGCGGCGGTACAAGGTCCAGCCGGACATGCCATACGCACGGGCCGACTCGACTTCACCGGGAGGCATGGAGCGGATGGCTCCGGCAAAAATCTCGGTGGTGTAGCCAACAGTGTTCAAGGTCAGTGCCAGAATCATGCAATTGAAGCCGCTCATGAAGAAGGCTTCCAGTGCAGGTACGGATTTGACGATGGCCAGCTTGTACATGGCGGTGTAGATCAGCAGGATCTGCACGTACAAGGGGGTGCCACGGAAAAAGTAGGTGAAGGCACCGATAGGACGCGATAGCCAGGCCTTGCCCGAGACACGGCCAATGGCCATGAAAATCGACAGGAAAAAGCCGATGGCAACCGAGATCACCAGCAGCCAAAGTGTCATGGCCAGACCCGAGAGCTGACCATTGCTTTGGTACAGATAGGCGCGCCAGAATTCGTTCAGAACATCCATTAGAACTGTGCTCCTTTCACGCCAATGTTGTAGCGTCGTTCCAGGTAGCCCAGTCCAATATTGCTGACGGCGGTCAGGCCCAGATAGATCAGGGCAGTGATGCCCACAAAGAGGAAGGAGTTGAAGGTCGCGTTACCGGCATTTTGCGCAATCTTGACCACATCGCTCAGGCCGATCAGGGACACCAGCGCGGTGGATTTGAGCAGGATTTGCCAGTTATTGCCCAGTCCGGGCAGGGCGTAGCGCATCATTTGAGGAATCTGGATGCGATGCAGAACTTGCCAGGCGCTCCAGCCACAGGCTTTGCCCGCTTCCATTTGGCCCTTGGGGATAGCCATCAGGGCGCCACGGAAGGTTTCGGCAAAGTAAGCACCATAAATAAAGCCCAGCGTGACCACACCGGCTCCGAAGGGATCGATCTCGATCATGTCCCATTCCAGCCAGTCAGTCAGTTCGTTCAGCCAGATTTGCAAGCTGAAAAAGAACAACATCAAAAGCACCAGATCCGGGACGCCCCGGATCAAGGTGGTATACAAACCGCCCACCCATCGCAGCAGCGAGGTGCGGGACAGTTTCATCAGGGCAGCGACCAGACCCAGCACCAGGGAAACCAGCAGCGAGAGCACTGCCAGTTTGATGGTTTCCCAGGTGCCGACCAGCAACTGCGGCCCATAACCGTAAAGCAACATGGTTCAGGTATCCAGGTCAGGGCGCGATGCGAATGTTTTCTTTTTGGAAGTATTTGTCGGCAAAGGTCTGCATGGTGCCATCGGCCTTCATTTCACGCAGAACTTCATCAACGGTTTTCTTGAGTTTCTTGTTGCCCTTGCGAATACCCATGGCGATAGGCTCGTTCAGGATGGGGCTGTCGTCCACGGTGCTGCCAGTCAGCTCAAAGTCGGCACCGGCAGGCTTGGTCAAAAAGCCTTCAACGGCGTTCTGGGCTTCCTGGAAGGTGGCGTCCACGCGGCCACCGGCCAGGTCATTGAAGGCGTCGGTGTAGCTGGGGTAAGCCACGATGGTGACACCGTTGTTGGCCCAGTTCTGGCGCGCATAGGTTTCCATGGTGGTGCCTTGCTGCACACCGACACGCTTGCCTTTCAGGGATTCGGCGGTGGGCTCCAGACCGCTGCCTTTGCGGGCGGCCAGGCGAACCGGCACGATATACATGGGCTCGCTAAAGTCGATCACCTTGGCGCGTGCCTCGGTGGCGGTCATGGTGGAGTTGGCCAGATCGAATTTGCGCGCTTGCAGGCCGGGGATCAAGCTGTCAAAGGACTGATCGATCCACACGCACTTGGCTTGCAGGCGCTTACAGATTTCGTTGCCGATGTCGATGTCAAAGCCTTGCAGCTCGCCACTGGGGTCCAGAAACTCGAAGGGGGGATAACCCGCCTCAGTGGCAAAACGGATTTCGGACGGCCCGGCTGCATGGGCAGCAGCGGGCACCAAGGCACTGCAAAAAGCCACCATCAGGAGGCGGGCAAGCATTTTGTTCATGTGGAGGACTCCGGCAAATATCGACTAGCTTGTGGCATTCAATACAAATTCGGCCCTGCTGATGGAGGGCCGAAGAAAGACTGCAAATTTAACCCGTACGCCTTACTGGGGCAATGCGGGTTCCGCCCTAGGCAGTACGCAGCACTGGTTGATGTAGCCCATGACCTCGTCCAGATCGTCGGTCAGGACCAGCAAATTCAGGTCTTTCGGACCAATCAGGCCCATCTCCATCAATTGGTCACCAATCCATTCGATCAGGCCGGACCAAAAGGAAGTGCCGATCAGTACAATGGGTGCGGGTGGGACTTTGCCTGTTTGAACCAGGGTCATGACTTCAAACAGCTCGTCCAGGGTACCGAAACCGCCAGGCAGGGCAATGTAGGCCCAGCTGTGCATGAAAAAGGTGGCCTTGCGCGAGTAGAAGTACTCGAACTGCAGACTTTGTGTCTGGTAAGGGTTGTTGGTGGTTTCGTGAGGCAAGCGTATATTCAGGCCAATACTTTGCCCGCCTGCTTCGTACGCGCCTTTATTGGCGGCTTCCATCAGGCCAGGGCCACCGCCAGCAATCAGGGTGACGCCCGCTTCGGCCAGACGACGGCCCAGTTCCTGGGCCAGTTCGTAGTAAGGATGACCGGGTTTGATGCGTGCGCTGCCGAAAACACTAACGCCAGCACCCATTTCTTTTAATGTATCGACCGCAGTTTGCAGCTCCTTCATGATGGTAGGAATCTGCTCAGAGGCCGGTAAACGGACGATTTTATTGTTAGACATGAAAAAAACCTTGTTGCTCGTTGATGGTTCCAGCTATCTGTACCGAGCGTACCATGCGATGCCCGATCTGCGAAACGCGCAAGGCCAGCCCACAGGCGCCTTGTACGGGGTCATCAATATGCTGCGCCGTCTGCTACAGGATTATCAAGCGGACTATATGGTATGCGTATTTGATGCCAAAGGCCGCACATTCCGGGACGATCTGTACGATCAATACAAGGCTAACCGGCCCTCCATGCCCGAAGATATGGCGGTGCAAATAGAGCCTATTCATAAAGCGGTACGCGCCATGGGCTGGCATCTGATTTGTCAGCCTGGCGTAGAGGCCGACGATATCATCGGCACGCTTTCCCGTCTGGCGGCAGAAAATGGCATCGAGACCGTGGTGTCTACCGGGGACAAGGACCTGGCCCAACTGGTCAATGAGCATGTGCAGCTGGTCAACACCATGAGTAACGAGAAGCTGGATGTAGAAGGCGTTACCAGCAAGTATGGGGTACGCCCAGATCAGATTATCGATTATTTGATGCTGATTGGCGACACCTCGGACAATATTCCCGGCGTTCCCAAGGTGGGGCCCAAGACGGCTGCCAAGTGGTTGGGCGAATATGGCAGTCTGGATGAACTGTTGCAGCATGCCGACAAAATCAAGGGGGTGGCCGGCCAGAATCTGCGCGACTTCAGCTCCAACTTTGAAATGACGCGCAAACTGGTCACCGTCAAACTTGATTGCGAAGTGCCTGGGTTTACCGGGGATTTCGAGGCGCTGGAGCCAGAGCCCCGCGATAACGCCGTGTTGCAGGATATCTACGAGACCTTCGGTTTCCGCACCTGGTTGCGTGAATTGACGGATGATCCCAAGCGCGTTCCTGCCCAGGATGCCCGTGTCGAGGCTGAAACACCTGCTGCGCCTGCCGAGCTGGATTACCAGACCGTCACGACGAAAGAACAACTACAGACCCTGCTAAGCCTGCTGGAAAAGGCCGAGCTGGTGGCCTTGGATACCGAAACCACCTCCCTGGACCCCTTGATGGCGCGTCTGGTGGGCTTGTCGGTGTCGGTCAAGGCGGGGCAGGCTTTTTATGTGCCGGTGGCTCATCGTGGCTCGCTGGATGTAGAACAGCTGGATAAAGACTATGTGCTGGAAACGCTGCGCCCCTGGTTGGAAAGCGCAGAGGCGGCCAAGGTCCTGCATAACGCCAAATACGATACCCATGTCCTGCTGAATGAAAAAGTCAGCCTGCGCGGTATTCGCGAGGACACCATGTTGCAGGCTTATGTTCTGCAATCGCACAAGCGTGTCGGCATGGAAGAGCTGGCCTTGCAATGGCTGGGTCTGAAAGGCGCCTCTTACGAGGATATTTGCGGCAAGGGTGCCAAGCAGATCGGCTTTGACGAGGTGGATATTCCCGTGGCCTCGCAATACGCTTGTGAAGACGCGGATTACACCTTGCGTCTGCATCAGTGCCTGCGCCCTCAAGTAGCCAAGGAAGAGGGGCTGGAGCGTATCTATTTGCTGGAAGTGCAGGCGTCGGACGTGCTGACCATTGTGGAGCGCAATGGCGTCAAGATTGATGTGCCTACTCTGGCGCGCCAAAGCCACGAGCTGGGCCAGAAAATGCTGGAACTAGAAAACAAGGCTTACGAGCTGGCCGACCAACCTTTCAATATGAACTCCCCCAAGCAAGTGGGCGAGATTCTGTTCGGCAAGCTGGGTATTCCGGTGGTTCGTAAAACCGCCAGCGGTGCTCCCTCTACCGATGAGGATGTGCTGACCCGTTTGGCTCAGGATTACCCCTTGCCCCAGGTACTGCTGGAATATCGTGGCCTGGCCAAGCTCAAGTCCACCTATACGGACAAACTGCCCAAAATGGTGAACCCGGACAGTGGCCGTGTGCATACTCGTTACGCACAGGCTGCCGTCATTACCGGACGTCTGGCTTCCTCCGATCCCAACTTGCAGAACATTCCAGTGCGTACCGCAGAAGGCCGCCGTGTTCGCGCCGCTTTCGTGTCTGAACTGGGCAAAGTGGTGTCGGCTGACTATTCCCAGATCGAATTGCGTGTCATGGCCCATGTATCGGGCGACGAGAATCTGCAGCAGGTGTTTGAGCAGGGTGGGGACGTGCACACGGCAACCGCTGCCGAGATCTTCGGTGTGGATGCCAAGGACGTCAGCTCGGACCAGCGTCGTGCGGCCAAGGCGATCAACTTTGGTCTGATCTACGGCATGGGTGAATTTGGTCTGGCCAGCAATCTGGGCATTACTCGTGATGCAGCCCGTGCCTATATTGATCGCTACTTCGCCCGCTATCCTGGCGTGGCCAGCTACATGACGCGCATCAAAGCGCAGGCGCATGAGCAGGGTTATGTGGAAACCGTGTTCGGTCGCCGTCTGTGGCTACCTGAACTGAAGGGCGCGAAAGGGCCACGCATGGCCGGTGCAGAGCGTGCCGCCATTAACGCGCCGATGCAGGGCACGTCGGCCGACCTGATCAAGATGGCCATGGTGGCTGTGCAGCGCTGGCTTGAAGAAAAAAAGCTGCGCACGCAGATGGTGATGCAGGTACATGACGAGCTGGTATTCGATGTGCCCGAAGACGAGCTGGATGTCCTGCGTGAAAACCTGCCGGGCCTGATGTGCAATGTAGCCAAGCTGGATGTGCCGCTGGTGGCTGAAGTCGGCGTGGGTGATAACTGGGAACAGGCTCACTAAGGCTTCCTGGCAAGCTAAAGGAAAAGGCGACCTGATGGTCGCCTTTTTTTTAAGTAGCAGAGCGGCTTGTTTTCACCGCCTGGCTGCAGTCTGTTTATTCCTCGTTGGAGCGTACTCGGTTGGGCAGCAACTCGTCGTGCTTGGCCAGAATCGGATAGGCGGCGGCGCTGACCAGATAGGAGTTGATGGTACGCACGTCGCGCAAAATCTCCAGGTACAAGGAGCCCTGCTCGGCGGAATCCAGCTGTCCGGCCTTGATCTTGCGAATATGACGGTCTCCCGCCGCCACTTCCAGTTCGCGGAAGAAGTCTTTTTCAAAGGCCAGGAAGCGGGCGGTTTTTACATCTTCGGCCACAAACAGGGCTGCTGCCTGACGCTGGTTGCGAATCAGCCTGTCCATGACTTTGCCGATTTCGGCCTGTTCTTCCGATTGCAGTATCCAGCCTTGTTTACGCAGCTTGGCCGTGTGGCTGAGCAAGCCATTGACGCTGATCGTGGCGGCGTGCGAGATATTGGTGGAGAACGTCAGAATATCGTTCAGACGACGGGTATCTTTCTTGCTGAGGTTTTCCTGGTCCATACTGGCCAGATAGGTGGTGATCAGCGGCTCCAGACGGTTGACGGCATTACTGATATAGCGCGCATGGTTAATGCTTTGGGCGCTATTGTTCAGCATGTTCTGACGGGCCGTATCCAGGATTTCCTGCAACATATCGGACAGACGCAACGCCTCACGCGCTGCATTGCCCAAGGCCACGGCAGGCACTTCCTGAGCGGACTGGTCCAGATACAAGGGCAGGCCGGGATCATCCGGGTCGGTGCGGCGGGGCAGATAACGGCTCAGCAGACGCGAATAGGGTTTGAGTAAAGGCAGGAACAAGGCTGCCACGGCCAGGTTGAAGAAGGTATGGAAGTTGGCCACAGCACGGGCTGGGTCATTGGTGAACCAGCTCATCAAATCCGGAATCCAGGGCAGCAAAATCATGCCGACCAGACAACCAAACACACGTGTGCCCAAGTTGCCGATGGGCAGACGTTTGTTGGCTGGGTCCTTGGAGCCGCCAGCCCCTTCCAGAATCGGGTTGATAGCGGTACCCACATTGGCACCCAGCACCAATGCGTAGGTCAGTTGCGGGTCCATATGCTGGTGACTGGCCAGCGAGATGATCAGCACCACAATGGCCACACTGGAGTGTGCGGCCCAGGTCAGCAAAGCGGCCAGCAGCATGCCCGTCATGGGACTGCCTGCCAGCGCTTCCAGAATGGTTTGCAGCAGGGGGGCGTCCTGAATGGGGGAGAACAAGCCCACCAGTTCATGCAGGGACAGCAGCAAGAGGCCCAGACCAATAAAGACGCGACCCAGGTCACGACGGCGTCCAGGCTCCTGCGAGCGGAACAGCCAGACGCCCAGAAGAATCAGGGCCGGGGCCAGCGCGGTCATTTTGAAGGACAGCAGTTGCACGATCAGCGTCGTACCCACATTGGCGCCCAGCATGGCGGCCAGGGCCGGAACCAGGGCGACCATGCCAGTGGCGGCAAAGCTGGTAATCATCAGCCCGGTGGCGGTACTGCTTTGGATGGCGGCCGTAATGGCCGCTCCGGCAACAAAAGCACGGCGGGGACGCCCCAGGGCATGACCCATCCAGATGCCCAGTTCGGCACCGAAGGCGCGTTGCACACCGCTTTGCACCATGTGGATACCCCACAGGAGCAAGGCGATATAACCCCCGAAATCGAGAAGTGCGAAGATTTCTTTCATTGCTAAATAATAGCCCAGCGCCTCTTACAAGCGTGAGCCTCAGGTATCAGTTAGACACATCTAGGTGTTGGAAGATTGCCGCGCTTGTCGGGCAGCCTGATCCAGCCCGTGTGCAAACTGCGTTTGTTCCTGATCGGAAAAGGCCGACAGAAACAGTTCCTGCACAGCGCTTTGGTAGATCTGCCACATCTGTTTGCGCAAGGCCCGGCCTTCATCCGTGATGCTGGCAAAGGCGGCCCGGCCATCTTCCGAGGAACGACTGCGCTGGACCAGCCCCTGGGCTTCCAGCCGGTCGATCAGTCGCGTCAGGTTATAGCGTTCTATGACCAGTCGATCGGCCAGTTCATGCATGCGACGGGTTCCCTCCGGCCCGCTTTCCAGTCCCCACAACACGTCGTACCAGGCATAGGGTGGCAACTTTTCGGCAGCCAGTCTGCGTTCGATTTCTTTCAGGATGCTGCGGTGCGCGCGCACAAAGGAAAACCACAGATCAGTGTCGGAGCGACTCATCGTTCTTTCCCCCAGGAATTTATTTTTTAGTTGCAAATGCAATTATACGCGGATAAGATGCGCTCATAAAGTAGTTGCAATTGCAATCGTATGGGTGAGGGTCTGTCCTGCCCTGCGTCTTGTTCAGGCCGTGAGGACGTCGCGTGGCGGATCCGGCCTATCCACCTGGAGATTGTTATGAATCACGCTTTGCAGATCGCGGATGTGGACCCGCAAGAGACGACCGAGTGGCTGGATGCCCTGGAATCGGTCACGGCGGCAGTAGGACGCCCCCGTGCCCACTATCTGATTGATCAATTGCTGGATTTCGATGCGCGTCATCACGGTGACCTGTACACACGCGTGACCACCTCGTATGTGAATACCATTCCGGTGCATCAGCAAACCCCGTATCCCGGTGACAAGGAACTGGAGCGCAAGCTCAATGCCTATGTGCGCTGGAACGCCATGGTCATGGTGCTGCGTGCCGGTCGGCACTCCAATGTGGGCGGACACATTGCTACTTATCAGTCCGCGGCCGTTCTGTACGACGTGGGCTTTGACCATTTTTTCCGGGGCCGCACAGAAAGCTTTGATGGTGACCTGGTCTATATACAGGGTCACTCTGCCCCCGGTATTTATGGCCGTGCTTATGTGGAAGGGCGTCTGGATGATGAACAGATGGACAACTTCCGTCGTGAGGCGGGGCGTCGTGGCTTGTCGTCTTACCCGCATCCACGCCTGATGCCCGAGTTCTGGCAATTTCCCACGGTGTCCATGGGCCTGGGGCCTTTGATGGCTGCCTATCAGGCACGCTATATGCGCTATCTGGATTTCCGTGGTTTGAAGCCTATGGATGGTCGCAAGGTCTGGGCGTTCCTGGGGGATGGGGAAATGGATCAGGCCGAGTCCCTGTCCGCCATTGCCGTGGGTGGGCGTGAGAAGCTGGATAACCTGATCTTCGTGGTCAACTGCAATTTGCAACGTCTGGACGGCCCTGTGCGTGGCAATAGCAAAGTCATTCAGGAACTGGAAGCGAACTTCCGTGCGGCAGGCTGGAATGTCATCAAGGTAATTTGGGGCGCGGGCTGGGATGAGCTGCTTGCCAAGGATAAAACCGGCTTGCTGCGCAAACGCATGATGGAATGCGTGGACGGGGATTATCAGACCTTCAAGTCCCAAAGTGGCGCTTATGTACGTGAGCATTTCTTTGGTAAGTATCCCGAGCTGCTGGAACTGGTAGCGGATTTGTCGGACGACGACATCTGGGCCCTGGCCCGTGGTGGTCACGATCCCGACAAGGTCTACGCCGCGTATGCCCAAGCCGCACGTAACAGCCATGGCGGGCCGACCGCAATTCTGGTGAAAACCGTGAAGGGTTTTGGTATGGGCGAGGCTGGTGAAGGCCAGAACATCAATCACCAGCTCAAGAAAATGAGCGCAGATGCCGTGCGTGCCTTCCGGGATCGTTTCCAGCTACCCGTTACGGATGAACAACTGGAAGAGCTGCCTTATCTGCGCCCCGAGCCAGGCAGCCCGGAAGCGGTGTACTTGCAGCAGCGTCGTGCTGCCTTGGGTGGCTTTGTGCCATCGCGAAGAACCTCTGTTCCGGCCTTGACGGTGCCCACGCTGGACAGCTTTGCGGCCCAGTTGAAGGGCACGGGCGAGCGTGGCCTGTCCACGACCATGGCCTTTGTACGTATTTTGAGCACCTTGTTGAAAGACCCGGTACTGGGCAAATTGATTGTGCCCATCGTGCCGGATGAGTCGCGCACCTTTGGTATGGAAGGTCTGTTCCGCCAGATTGGTATTCACTCGTACTTGGGGCAGTTGTACACGCCACAGGATGCTGGCCAGCTGAGCTATTACAAAGAAGCCAAGGACGGGCAGATCTTGCAGGAAGGCCTGAATGAGTCTGGGGCAATCTCCTCCTGGATTGCAGCAGGCACGGCCTACAGCAATCACGGTGTGCCCACGATTCCGCTCTTTATCTTCTACTCCATGTTCGGTTTTCAGCGAGTAGGGGACTTTATCTGGGCTGCGGCGGATGCACGGACACGAGGCTTCTTGTTTGGTGCAACGTCGGGTCGCACCACCTTGATGGGCGAAGGTTTGCAGCACGATGATGGTCATAGCCATGTGCTCTCCAGCGTGGTGCCTAGCTGCTGCTCTTATGACCCCACCTTCTCCTATGAGCTGGCCGTGATCATGCAGGATGGTATTCGTCGCATGTATCAGGATCAGGAGGACGTGTTCTATTACATTACCGTGCTCAATGAAAACTACCCGCATCCCGAGATGCCGGAAGGGGTGGAGCAGGGCATTATCAAAGGGCTGTATCTCTTGCAGGCGGGACCGCAGCAAAAAGCCAAGGCCCCGCGTGTGCAGTTGATGGGCAGTGGCTCTATCTTGATGGAGGTGCTGGCTGCCGCACAATTGCTGCAAGAGGACTTTGGTGTGGCCAGCGATGTGTGGAGTGCGCCCAGCCTGAACCAACTGCGTCGTGATGGCCTGGATACGGAGCGCTGGAACACCTTGCACCCGGAAAGCGAGCCGCGTATCCCTTATGTGCAGTCTTGCCTGGAAGGGCATGCAGGCCCGATTGTGGTTGCCACGGATTATATGAAGATTGTGGGCGAGCAGATCCGGCCCTTTTTGCCGGAGCGTCGTTTGCTGGTTTTGGGTACGGACGGCTTTGGGCGTTCCGACACACGGGCCTCGCTGCGCGAGTTCTTTGAAGTGGACCGGCACTTCATCGTGGTCTCGGCCTTGAAGGCCTTGGCCGACGAAGGTTCGGTGCCTCGCTCGTTGGTCAGCGATGCTTTGCAGCGCTATCAAATCAATCCAGAAAAGACCAATCCCATGAAGCCTTGAGTCTTGCCAGTCCGGTCGTCTTTTTGGGCAAATGGTGACCGGCGGCGGGACACCAGCCAGCAAAGGGTGTGATGGCTTGATGTCTCCCCCGGTCAGGTCAGCTCTTTGCTGGCTGGTCCCTTTTCATGGCGGCGAGTCCGCCATTTTTCTCCATCAAATCTTCATCATTCTGTGCCACAGTGCGGCATGGATTATTCAATTTCTCTGGCCCGCCTGGCGGGCCTTGCTATCTCTGGGGTCTTGGGCAGCCAGGCTTATGCTCAAACGCAGCTACATGAATTGGCGCGTGCAGATGGCAGCACCATTCATTATTACGTCCAGCCTGCCATCGCCCCTCAAGAAGGTGTGCAGGAGCTGCTTCTGATTGTGCAAGGCTCGGATTGCAATAGCGTGGCGCACAAGAAAGTTGTTTGGGAAACCCTGGCCAAGGCTCGTCCACAAGCCCAGGTGCTGGCGGTGGAAAAATATGCGCTGACGGCCGCGCTGCCTGATAGCGACGATCCCGAGCGTAGCGACTGCCCGACAGACTATATTCAGCGCGACCAGCCCCAACAGCGTGTGGCTGATCTGGATGCGGTTTTAAAACAGCTGCAAAGTCAGACCCGCTATGACAAGCTTTTTGCCTTGGGTGGCAGCGAGGGAGCGGTGTTTGTTCATTTGCTGGCGGCCCAGACTTCGCATCTGGATGCGGCCATCAGTTTTAATGGCGGCGGGCGCTGGTTCCAGGATGATGTGCTCTATAGCGCCTCAATCCAAGAGATGCCGGCTGCCGACAAGCAAACCATGCTTGATGGCTTGGGCGAATTTTTGAGGCAGGCCAGGGCCGGCCTGGATACTCGGATGAGCGGACATGGACGCGATTGGTGGCAGCAGATGCTGAATCTGGATCAGGCTGAGGTGCTGCGACGGATTGCTATCCCCACTCTGGTGATTCAGTCCGGGCGCGATACCTCGGTCTCGCCGCAAGCCGCTGCCCAGATGGTGGCACAGGTGGATAACCCGCATGTGGTGTGGCGCAGCTATCCCGATCTGGATCACGTCATGACGCAGGCCGATGGCAGCTCGGCCATGCCCCAGGTCGTGGGCGACATTGCCCAGTGGTTGAGCCAACTCAACACTGACACCCCTTAAGTCTTTTGTATGGTCGATGACGTGATGATTTGCCGTCATTGCCCTTTTTATATTGGAGTAGTGAATGAGCAAGATAGTCTTGCGCGCTGCAGTGCCTGATGACGCCCGCGAATGCCTGCGTATCCGGGGACTGACTCGTGAAAATGCTTTTTCTGAAGAGGATCTGGCCGCCTTGGGAGTTACCGCCGAAAGCTGGGCCGCAGGTATTGAGGATGGTAGTTGCCCCGGCTATGTGGCCCTGGTCGATGAGCAGATGGCTGGCTATTGCTTCGGTGATAGCGAGAGTGGCGAGATCATGGTGTTGGCGCTATTGCCCGACTATGAAAGCCTGGGTCTGGGCCGTCGTTTGCTGACACAGATGATGCAGGACTTGCAGGGGCGTGGTTTTACGCGCCTGTTCCTGGCTTGTAATAGTGATCCTCAGGTGCGCTCCTATGGTTTCTATCGTCATTTAGGCTGGACCGAAAGCGGCCAGCGTGATGAGTTCGGTGACGATATTTTGGAATATCACTTTGCTGATTAGGTTTGGAGTTAGGTGAGACCTTTTTATGGCTTACGAAAACATGATCGATTTAAGCCAGGATATCCCAGCCCTGAAGATGTTGTATGCGCCTTTGCAGCACCATTTTCGGGTGCTGGATGTGCCCACTTTGCCGTTTGCCATTCTGGATGGCAAAGGTGCTCCCGAGCCTGTTGCGGTGGGGGCGGCTATCAAGACCTTGCAGCTTGCTATTGAGCCTATCCGTCGAGAGGCACGCCAACGCATGGGGCGTGACTTTATGGAAGCGCCGGTCGAAGTTCTGTACTGGGCTGCGGATCCGAAAGATGTGGAAGCAGGGCGGCGGGAAAACTGGCAGTGGCGTGTACAAGTGACCTTGCCTGTATGGACCGATAAGGCGGGTCTGGAAGGTGCGGTAGCCCAGATGCGTGCTCAGTTGGGGAACGCTCCAGCTCCCAGGTGGGAAGCCGTGACGGAGGGCAAGTGCGTGCAGGTGATGCATGTGGGCTCCCCAGCCGATCTGTCAGCTTTGTTGTCGCAGCTCTATACGAAGTTCCTGCCGCAGGAAGGGCTGGAGCCTTTGGGCGTGTATCACGAGATCTATCTGAGTGATTGGAGCAAAGCGTCGTCGAGTCGGCACAAGATGATTGTTCGGCAGCCCATACGCTAACTTTGCGCCAAGGCATAAAAAATGCCCCAAAAGCCTGTGTGCTTTTGGGGCATTTTATTTGGCTGTGCCGTTCAGGCCGCCTGGGATCTTAGACTGATTGAGCGCTTTGCAAAGCCTGAATACGTGCAGCGATAGGAGGGTGGGAGGCGAAGATCGCACTGATCGAACGACCACCCGAAATACCGGAGGCTTCAAAGTTCTTGGGCAGTTCGCCAGGAGCCATGCCGCCCAGGCGGGCCAGCGCGTGAATCATGGGCTGACGCGAACCCAGCAACTGAGCGGAACCGGCATCAGCACGGTATTCACGCTGACGCGAGAACCAGGCCACGATGATGGAGGCCAGCACGCCAAAAATCAGCTCAAACACAAAGACCGAGGCGTAGTAACCCATGCCCACATCGCGATCATTGCGCAGTAGCACGCGGTCAACAAAGTAGCCGGCCAGACGGGCCAGAAAGATCACAAAGGTGTTCACCACGCCTTGGATCAGGGTCAGGGTGACCATGTCGCCATTGGCAATGTGGGCAACTTCGTGGCCCAGCACCGCCATGACTTCTTCTTCGGTCATGCCGCGCAGCAAGCCGGTGGACACGGCGACCAGAGCATCATTCTTGAAAGCGCCGGTGGCAAAGGCATTGGGCTCGCCTTCGTAAATGGCCACTTCGGGGCGGCCAATACCGGCACGGTCGGCCAGTTGGTGCACGGTATCGACCAGCCAGGCCTCTTCGGCATTGGCGGGGGCATTAGGGTCAATGACACGGGCGTTCACGCTTTGCTTGGCCATCCATTTGCTCATCAGCAAGGAGATAATGGCGCCGGTAAAACCGACCAAAGCCGAGAAAATCAGCAATTGAGTCAGGTCCAGACCTTGCGCGTTCAGGTAACGTCCCACACCCAAAATATTCATGGAGGCGCTGAGCACCAGCATGACGGCCAGGTTGGTGATTAAGAAAAGGACAATTCGTTTCATGAATGCGGATTCCGGTGTAACAGAAAAAATCGTGATCGTGAGAACACGATCTGCGCGAATTTTAGCCTTGATTCCAGGCGTGAAAATAAAATATTCAGCTTTTAGTCAGCTTCCGGGCAAGATAGTTTCTTGCGCCGAGGTTCTTGCTGTTGCGTAAGTGGTCTGGATATGGGGTTACCGGTCCACTTTTACAAGGTGGGGAGTATAGTAATGGCTTTCCCTTATTACTGAATCTGGTTTGATCACATGCAGTCATTATGGATGCTGGTAGCCTGCGCCATGTTTGCCATTATGGGGGCCTGTGTCAAAGTGTCCGCCGATGCCGGGGCGTCGATGGCGCAAATTGTTTTGTTCCGGGGTGTGCCCTCGGTTCTTCTTCTGGTGTTCTGGGCTAAAAGCCGTGGCTTGAGGCTGGCTCCTCAAAGCTGGAAACTGCATGTCCGGCGTAATGTCTCCGGGGTCAGTTCCATGTGGCTGGGCTTTCTGGCTCTGGCTAATCTGCCCTTGTCCACCGCGGTCAGCCTGAACTACACCGCTCCCTTGTTTATTGCTTTCTGGATGCTTGCCTGGGGTGGCACCCAGCGTGACCCTGTGCGTCTGATTGCCGTGTTGCTGGGCTTTATGGGCGTGATCGGTGTCCTGCGCCCCAGCATTACGCCAGACCAATGGTGGGCCGCCATGCTGGGCCTGTGTGCTGGCGCCTTGAGCGCGGTGGCCATGATGCAGGTACGTGCCCTGGGGCGCTCTGGGGAGCCAGAATGGCGCACCGTGCTGCTGTTCTCCTGTTTTGTCGTCTGTTCCAGCCTGGTTGGACTTTTGTGGGAAGGCTGGCGCGAGTTGAGCTGGCGCGCGTGGCTGGCCTTGCTGGGCGTGGGCCTGTCCGGCTTGTTCGGGCAATTGACCATGACGCGTGCTTTTGGCTTGGGCTCGGCCTTGTTGACCGCAGCCTTGCAATACACCACCATTATTTTCGCCGCCCTGATTGGCATTGCTTTCTGGGGTGATGTGCCTGACTGGTTAGCCTGGGCAGGTATGGCATTGATTATTGGGTCTGGTCTGTTGTCGGCCTGGCGTACCTACAGCGAGGATCGTATCTTGCGAGGTCAGGCCGCGACAGCGGAGCAGGCTCCCGTCAAGGAGGCAGAACGTGTTTGAATTTCTGATTAGCGCAGAGCAAGTCCAGGCCAATCTGAATAATTCGGAGTGGCTGATTCTGGATGTACGCCATGATTTGGCCGACCATCAGGCAGGACGACGCGCTTACGAACAGGGGCATATTCCGGGTGCCGTGTTTCTGGATCACGAGCTGGATCTGGCGGCACCCAAGACGGGTCTGAATGGCCGTCATCCTTTGCCCAGCCGTCAGGAGCTGGCGCAGCTTTTGCAGAAAAACGGCTTGCGTGATGGTATGCAGGTCGTGGTCTACGACGCCCAAGGTTCTTTATTCGCCAGCCATATGTGGTGGATGCTGCGCTGGTTGGGGCATCCTCAAGTCGCCATTCTGGATGGGGGCTGGCAGGCCTGGCAGCAGTTGGGCGGAGCCGAAGAAAGCGGCCCGGCCAAGCCTGTACCAGCAGCTGCTAAATTGAGTGTGCCTGAGCAGGCTGCCATGCCTACTGTGCAGACCGAGCAGGTACTGAAAAACCTGTCCAAACCTATCTTTACCGTATTGGACGCACGTGCTGCCGAGCGATATCGCGGTGACGTGGAACCGATGGACCCGGTCGCAGGTCATATCCCCGATGCGCTTAACCGGTCGCATCTGAATAATCTGGGTGAACAGGGGCGTTTCAAACCGGCCGATCAGCTGCGTCAGGAGTTTCAGGACTTGCTGGGAGCGATTTCGGCAGAGATGGTTGTGCACCAGTGTGGTTCCGGTATTACAGCTTGTCACAATCTTTTTGCCATGGAGTTGGCCGGTTTGTCTGGCTCCAGCATTTATCCCGGCTCCTGGAGTGAATGGGTGAGTGACGCCAGCCGACCTGTTGCGCGCAGCTAGTTCAACGCCCTGAGTTTCTGGTGCTGAGAAAGCCGCTCCGGAGCGGCTTTTTTGCTGTGGAGCGGTCCCAAAGTAGAAAGTACTCCTTGGGAAGGGCAGCAAGCCGCCGCCTCCCGTACAATGCCACTTCCAATTGGGTCTCAGCCAGTCCTGACGGCCCTCATTGATCAGGAATAGTTATGGTTAAATCTCGCGATGATAATCAAAGCGCCCAGGCGCCAGCCCAGCAGGATTTCGAGTCCGCTCTGGCACAACTGGAAGCGCTGGTCGCTCGCATGGAAAGCGGGGCATTGCCGCTGGAGCAGGCTTTGCAGGCTTACGAGCAGGGCGTGGAGTTAGCCCAATTGTGTCAGCGCAAGCTGGACCTTGCACAAGAACAAGTCAGCGTATTGCAAGGCAATCTGCTGCGCCCCTTGTCCGGGGATGAAGCTGTTGGAGATAGTTAAGATGAGTTCTACCAGTTTTTCTGATTGGCTGCAGGCGCGGGTTGAGCAGACCGAGACCGTACTGGAACAATTGCTGCCCCCTGTCAGCCAGGAACCTGCTCGTTTGCACGAAGCCATGCGCTACTCCGTGCTGGGTGGCGGCAAGCGCGTGCGCGCTGCCTTGGTGTATGCCGCCGGTGAGGCTGCCTTGCAAGGCAAGCCCATGGCCGCTGCCCAATTGAAAGCATTGGAGTTGGCAGCGGCGGCGGTGGAATTGATCCACGCCTACTCGCTGGTTCACGACGACTTGCCGTGCATGGATGACGACAAATTGCGGCGTGGTCGCCCAACCACCCATGTTCAGTTTGATGAAGCGTGCGCCATGCTGGCTGGCGATGCTTTGCAGCCCTTGGCCTTTGAGTTGTTGGCACAAATGCCGATTGCCCCTGCGCTGATTGTGCAAGCCATTACCCAGTTGGCGCAGGCCGCCGGCAGTGCCGGTATGGCCGGTGGTCAGGCTATTGATTGCGCCAGCGTGGGCATTGCCCTGGACCGTGATCAGTTGCAAGAGATGCACAGCATGAAAACTGGCGCCATGTTGCAGGCCAGCGTTTTGCTGGGTGGTATTGTGGCGGGTGCTTCCTCTACCGTGCGTAATGGTTTGGAAGAGTACGCTCAGGCTGTGGGTCTGGCCTTCCAGGTCGTGGACGATATTCTGGATGTGACGGCTGACACCGCCACGCTGGGCAAGACGGCGGGCAAAGATGCCGCCGATAACAAGCCCACCTATGTCTCCATCCTGGGTATGGACGGATCGCGCGAGTTGCTCGGTGCTCTGAATGAGCAGGCCCAGTTGGCCTTGCGTCCTTTGGGACCTGCTGCGGCACGTCTGACGCAACTGGCTGATTACATCGTGGGTCGCAATCATTAAGCGACGCGGGCCTGTGCTACTTTGGCACAGGCCGCGAAGCGTTTTACAATAGCCGATTGGCGATTGTTTTTAGACAGTCGTTTCACTTATTTGCCCGGATAGACGTCTTTAGTATGACAACCGTTTCCCTAGAGCAGATCCAGTCTCCCGCCGACTTGCGCCAGCTTGATCAACGTGATCTTCCCGAGCTGGCACGACAACTGCGCGAGTTTGTTCTGCAATCCGTATCCAAAACCGGTGGGCATTTGTCGTCCAATCTGGGCACGGTTGAATTGACCACTGCCTTGCACTATGTGTTCGAGACTCCCCACGACCGTATCGTGTGGGATGTGGGTCACCAGTCCTATCCGCACAAGATTCTGACTGGCCGCCGCGATCAGATGGGTAGCTTGCGTCAGCAAGATGGCATCTCCGGTTTTCCCAAGCGTTCCGAGTCCGAGTATGACGACTTTGGTACGGCGCATTCCTCAACCTCGATTTCCGCAGTGCTGGGAATGGCCGTGGCCTCGCGCAATGCCGGGATCGAGCGTCAGCACATTGCCGTGATCGGTGATGGCGCGATGACGGCCGGTATGGCGTTTGAAGCCCTGAACAATGCCGGTGTGACGCCCGATGTGAATGTGCTGGTGGTACTGAACGACAACGATATGTCGATCTCGCCGCCGGTGGGTGCCCTGAATCATTATCTGGCTCGCCTGATGTCGGGCCGGTTCTACGCCGCTGCCAAGAATGTAGGCCGTACTGTCTTGCAGCATGTCCCGCCTGTGCTGGAACTGGCGCGCAAGTTTGAAGGCCACGCCAAGGGGATTCTGTCTCCGGCCACGCTGTTTGAAGAGCTGGGTTTTAACTACGTAGGCCCGATTGATGGTCACGATCTGGATGCGCTGGTCTCTACCTTGAGCAATCTGCGTGATCTGGGTGGTTTGCAGTTCCTGCATGTGGTGACCCGTAAAGGGCAGGGCTACAAGCTGGCTGAAGCCGACCCGGTGCTCTATCACGGTCCCGGCAAATTCGATCCTTCTGTGGGTTTGGTGACGCCTACGACCAAGCCACGCCCTACGTTTACACAGATCTTCGGTCAGTGGCTGTGCGATATGGCCAGGCAGGACCAACGTCTGTACGGTATTACTCCCGCCATGCGTGAAGGCAGTGGCATGGTGGAGTTCGAGCAACAATTCCCCCGTCGTTATTTTGATGTGGGTATTGCCGAGCAGCACGCCGTGACCTTTGCCGGTGGTTTGGCCTGTGAGGGGCAAAAGCCGGTTGTGGCGATTTACTCTACCTTTTTGCAGCGCGGCTACGATCAACTGATTCATGATGTAGCCCTGCAGAATCTGGATGTCACTTTTGCGCTGGATCGCGCCGGTATTGTGGGCGCAGACGGGGCAACGCATGCCGGTAATTACGACATCGCCTTTCTGCGCTGCATTCCGAACATGGTGGTGGCCACGCCGTCGGACGAAAACGAAACCCGCTTGCTGCTGACCTGTTGTTATCAGCACCCAGGGCCCAGCTCGGTGCGCTATCCGCGCGGAGCGGGTATCGGTGCTGAAGTGGATCAGGAGCTCCATACCGTGCCGCTGGGCAAGGCCAATCTGCGCCGTCAGGGCAAGAGCCTGGCCATTCTGGCTTTTGGTCCCGTGTTGCACGAGGCGCTGAAAGCAGCCGAGGTTCTGGACGCTACCGTGGTAGACATGCGTTTTGTAAAACCGATGGACGAAGCCTTGCTGCAAGAGCTGGCACAAGGCCATCAGGCTTTTGTGACTGTGGAAGAGGGCTGTTTGATGGGGGGCGCAGGCAGCGCGGTGCTGGAGTTTGTCAGTCGTGAAGCGCTGGTAATGCCGGTATTGCAACTGGGCTACCCCGACGAGTTCATCGATCACGGCGATCAGAAGAAAATTGCTCAGGATCTGGGCCTGGATGCCGCAGGCATTGAGCGCTCCATTCGTGAACGTTTCTCAAGTTTGCTTGAGGCGTGAGGCAATTTCTGCACAGTTTAGGGTTTAAATACCCCAATATGCGCGTTCTTATTAAGGTTATCGAACCTCGCGTGCGATAAGCGTAAGATAATAATTCATTATTGTTTTTATTTACGGTTGCGGCTCTGTCGTAGCTGAACCTGATGGATATGAATACAGTGTCGGAATCGCCTTTGGCCATGCCAGATGTGCAAAGCAGCACGGATACACGCCGTGTTGCGATTCAGCGCGTGGGTGTGCGCGGGGTGCGGCATCCGATGATGCTGGACCTGCAAGGGCAGGCCGTGCCCACCGTGGCGCAATGGGAGTTGACGGTGGCCTTGCCGCCCGAAGAAAAAGGCACCCATATGTCGCGCTTTGTGGCTTTGCTGGAAGAGTACCGCCGTCAAGCCATGACGCCCGCCGGTTTTGTGCAGATGGCCCAGGCCATGCTGCCTTTGCTCAATGCCGGGCGTGGCGACATGACAGCCACCTTCCCCGTTTTCCTGGAAAAAGTGGCACCCGTATCCGGTGTGGCCAGCCTGATGGATTACACCGTCAGCTGGACAGCACGTGTCGGTGTGGATGCCCAGCCCGAATTTGAGTTGTCCGTGCTGGTTCCGGTTACCAGCCTGTGCCCGTGCTCCAAGGCAATTTCAGAGTACGGTGCGCATAATCAGCGCTCGCACGTTACCGTGCAGGCCGTGTTTGCGGATCCGGCTGCGCTGGACTTGCCTACGCTGATCAAATCGGTTGAAGAGCAGGCGTCCTGCCAGCTGTGGGGCTTGCTCAAGCGTACTGACGAAAAGTACGTTACCGAATACGCGTACGACAATCCCAAATTCGTCGAAGATCTGGTGCGTGATGTAGCCGTCAGCGTGCGCAGCTTGCCCGGAGTGTTGCGTTATAGCATCGAAGCCGAGAATTTTGAGTCGATTCATAATCACTCTGCCTACGCAAGCGTGCAGGGCTAAGGCTTTTGGCTTGTCAGCCAGCCTTTCTTGGTGCTAGTATCTATGGTTTCTTGCTCGACCCGGATTGAATGGGCGGGCTGTCGCGCTTGGTGCCTGACTGGTTTTACAGCGGGTAGTAGGCGATATCCACAAGGAGTTGTTCCATGCGTCACTACGAAGTAGTGTTCATTGTGCATCCCGATCAAAGCGAGCAAGTGCCCGCCATGATCGAGCGCTATTCGGCGATTGTTACTTCCGAAGGCGGTGCTATTCATCGTCTGGAAGACTGGGGCCGCCGTCAACTGGCTTACCCAATCCAGAAACTGGTCAAGGCTCACTACGTGTGCCTGAACATCGAATGCGGTCAGTCCACCCTGGACGAGCTGGAGCATTCCTTCCGCTACAACGACGCTATCTTGCGTTACCTCGTCGCTGGCACGAAGAAAGCCCCTGAAGGCGCTTCGGTCATGATGAAGTCCGTCGAACGCGAAGAAGCACGTAAAGCAAGTACTGAAGCCAGCGCTCCTGCAGCTGCTGAAGCCGAAGCTCAAGCTGAAGAGTAATAGCTCCGACTACGTGAACCAGTTCTCTCTTGCCGGTCAGCTTGTCGACATCAAGCCCTTGCGTTATACGCCGGCTGGTGTCCCAGCTCTGGAATTGGTCCTGGAACACGAATCTTCCGTAATGGAAGCCGGTCACTCCCGGCAAATCGCTTTGACGATGCAGGTAGTGGCTTTGGGAAATAATGCACTGGGTCTGGCAGACACTCCTTTGGGAGCCCGTTTGCAGCTACAAGGTTTTATTGCCCCAGCCCGTAAAGGTTCGACGCGTCTGGTGCTGCATGTACAGCAATATCAGCGTCACTTTCCGGGACAAGGCTCTGTTACGGTTTGACTGGTCTGGCTCGATCGTCGCGAAGTGTTCAACACCTCGCTTCACACTGAATTCTTCCGGGTATAGCCCGGTTACTAACGAGGCACAAAATGGCTTTCCGTAGAGGCAAAGACAAAAAACGCAAATTTGCACAACAGAACCCACTGTTCAAGCGCCGCAAATTCTGCCGCTTCACCGTCGCTGGCGTTGAAGAAATTGATTACAAAGATCTGGACACCCTGCGTGATTTCATCCAGGAAAATGGCAAGATCATCCCTGCACGTTTGACGGGCACCAAAGCTCACTACCAGCGTCAGCTGGACACCGCTGTCAAGCGCGCTCGTTTCCTGGCTCTGTTGCCGTACACCGACAACCACAAATAATCCAGAGGAACCTTAGTCATGCAAGTTATTTTGCTCGAAAAAGTCGCCAACCTGGGTAATCTGGGTGACGTTGTGCGCGTACGTGATGGTTACGCCCGTAATTTCCTGCTGCCACGCAAAGTTGCTCGCCGTGCTACGGCTGCCGCTCTGCAAGAGTTCGAAGCACGCCGTGCCGAACTGGAAAAGCTGCAAGCTGAAAAGCTGGCCGCTGCTCAGGCTCAGAACGAAAAGCTGAACGGCCAAGCTTTCACCCTGGTTCAAAAAGCCGGCGTGGACGGTCGTTTGTTTGGTTCCGTGACCACCATGGACATCGCCAATGCATTGCAAAATGCCGGCTTTGCCGACCTGGTCAAGACTCAGGTTCGTCTGCCAGACGGTCATCTGAAAGCCATTGGCGAGTACCCCGTTCAGGTTGTTCTGCACCCTGACGTGATCGCTGAAATCAACGTTGTGGTTCAAGGCGACGTAGCCTAAGCCTAGCGCGTTGACGCATGGTACATTCTTTCATGGAGTGTATCTGCCAAGCTCAAAAAAGCCGGTGCAAGCCGGCTTTTTTGTTTTCTCTTCATTCCGTTTGAAGAGAGCCAGCACGCCTGCGGCGTGACTGTATTGCCGCATTCGGTCCTGTCGGCCCAGCACGCTGTTGAGCCTGACTGTTCTGACCCCAGATACACATACTGTTCAAGCCCGCACAACACATTCTGTTGGCTGCGGCGTCGATTTTTTTCCTTGATTTGAAGGTATATGCATGGAAAGCAAGTCAGCCAAATCCGATTCAACGCTGGATTACCTCAGGGTCCCGCCTCATTCCATTGAGGCGGAGCAGTCGGTGCTCGGTGGCTTGTTGCTCGATAATGCCGCGTTTGACCGGGTGGCCGATATTGTCACCGACGAGGATTTTTATCGTTTTGATCACAAGCTGATCTGGCAACACATTACCCGCTTGATTGGTCTGGCCCGTCCTGCCGACGTCGTCACGGTGTTTGAGTCCTTGTCGGTTGCAGGCAAGCAGGAAGAGGTGGGTGGGCTGGCCTATTTGAATGCGCTGGCTCACAACACGCCATCGGCGGCCAATATTCGTCGCTACGCCGAGATCGTTCGCGAACGTTCCACGCTGCGCAAGCTGGTCACCGTTGCTGATGATATTTCCTCGGCCGCCTTCAATCCGCAGGGCAAGGAGGCCCGGCAGATTCTGGACGAGGCGGAAACCCGTGTGTTTCAGATTGCCCAGGAAGGGGCGCGTGGTTCGCAGGGCTTTCTGGAAATCCAGCCCCTGCTAAGCCAGGTGGTGGAACGTATTGACGAGCTGTATCACCGTGAAGGCGATTCGGAAGTAACCGGGGTGCCAACTGGCTTTATTGACCTGGACAAGATGACGTCAGGCTTGCAGCCGGGCGACCTGGTGATTGTGGCGGGTCGTCCTTCCATGGGTAAAACTTCGTTCTCCATGAATATTGGCGAGCACGTTGCGATTGCCCAGGGTTTGCCCGTTGCCGTGTTTTCCATGGAAATGGGCGCGGTACAGTTGGCCATGCGTATGGTCGGTTCGGTCGGTTTGCTGGACCAGCACCGTATGCGTACCGGCAAGCTGACAGCCGACGATTGGCCACGTCTGACACATGCCGTGCAGCAGGTGCAGGAGGCCCAGATTTACATTGATGAAACGCCCGGCCTGTCGTCCATGGAAGTGCGTGCACGGGCTCGACGTCTGGCACGACAGTGTGGCCAACTGGGCTTGATCATCATCGACTACTTGCAGCTGATGTCCTCAAGCGGTGGCGAGAACCGGGCAACGGAAATTTCTGAAATCAGTCGTTCCTTGAAAGGTCTGGCCAAAGAATTGAACTGTCCCTTGATTGCTTTGTCGCAGTTGAACCGAAGCCTGGAGCAACGGCCAAACAAGCGCCCAGTGATGAGTGACTTGCGCGAATCCGGTGCTATTGAGCAGGATGCTGACTTGATCTTGTTTATTTACCGTGACGAGGTCTACAACCCGGACTCGCCCGATAAAGGCACGGCTGAAATTATTATTGGTAAACAGCGTAACGGTCCTATTGGTTCGGTTCGCTTGACCTTCGCCGGAGCCAGCACGCGCTTTCTGGATTACATGCCCAATTAAAAAGCACAGTGGCTGCTTCAGTGCGCGGGCTTGTGAGGCCGTTTGCCAGATGTCAGGACAAAAAAGAGGCATACCTTGGTATGCCTCTTTTTTATTCATCGTTCAGCGTGTATGGGTAGTCAGGCGAGGAGGTTCGTCGTTCTCTTAGTTTTCACTCCGAGCCGCCAGTCTTTTCGCCAGCCATGCACATACCAGTAGCTGCCACTGGTGAAACAACATGATCGGCAAGATGATAGGCCCGACCATGGCACTGGGGAAAATGACATTGGCAATCGGGATGCCGCTGCTCAGGCTTTTATTGGAACCACACATTAGCAGGCTGACACGGTCCTCAAAGGAAAAGCCCAGCCAGCGCCCCAGGTTCCAGGCCAGCACTTGCGCCAAGGTCAGCAGAACGGCGTTGGACAGCACAATCAGTCCCAAGGCACTCAATGGGGTGGAGGACCACAGGCCGCCCACCACCGCGCCTGAAAAAGCCGTATACACCACTAGCAGAATCGATCCCTGATCCACGACTTTCAGCAGTTGCTGGCGCTTCATGACCCAGGCTCCGATCAGGGGACGCAGCATATGCCCGAAGACAAAGGGGAAAAATAGCTGCAGCATGATCTTTCCCACCGCCTCCAGCGACACGGTGGCCTGGGCGCTGGTGGCACCTGCCAGCATGATGCCGACCAGCAAGGGAGTGATGAACACCCCCAGCAAGGTGGAGGCCGAGGCGCTGCAAATCGACACCGGCACATTCCCTCTAGCCATTGAGGTCAGCGCCACCGCAGATTGCACGGTGCTGGGCAGGCAAGCCAGAAACAGAATTCCCAGGTACAGATTGTCGGTTAGCCAGGGACGCAGCACAGCCGCCACGCCACTGCCGAGAATCGGGAAGAGCACAAAGGTGACGGACAGAATCAACAGGTGCAAACGCCAGTGGGACAAGCCGCCCCAGATAGCCTCACGAGACAGGCGGGCACCATGCAGAAAGAACAGCAGGGCAATCGCGATCTGCGTGATGTGTTGGAACAGAGGCACGCCCCAACCTTGGGCGGGCAGCAGGCTGGCAAGAGCAACAGTGGCAAACAGCTTCAGCAAAAACGGGTCAATCGGTAAGCGCTTGATCATGCTTGATGCGCGCTCATGGAAAGAGCCATACGGTAGGCATAGCCCAGGGAGGAGGCGTCGGCCTTACCCTGTCCGGCAATGTCGTACGCGGTGCCGTGGTCGACACTGGTGCGAATAAAGGGCAGACCCACCGTCACGTTCACGCCTTCGTCCAGACCCAGCAGCTTGATGGGAATCAGCCCCTGGTCATGGTACTGGGCCACCACAATATCGAACTCTCCCTGACGAGCTCGCATGAAAATCGTATCGCCAGGCCAGGGGCCGCTGGCCTGGATGCCTTCGGCGCAGGCTTGTTCAATGGCCGGTGTGATCTGCTCAATATCCTCAGAGCCGAATTTGCCACCCTCACCGGCATGGGGGTTCAAGCCTGCCACAGCCACACGGGGCTTGGCGATCCCGGCCTGGGTGCAGGCCAACTGTGCCAGCCGGATGGTTTGCAAGACGCGTTCTGTAGTAATCAGGGAAGGGACACGGGCCAGCGGCTCATGAATGGTGACCAGAATGGAGCGCAAGTGTTCGTTAGCCAGCATCATGGCGTAGTGCTCGGTGTGGCTGCGCTCGGCCAGAATCTCGGTGTGGCCAGGGGCATCGATACCGCCTTTTTGCATGGCCAGCTTGTTCAGTGGGGCGGTGACGATGGCACGGATCAGACCGGCTTGGGCATCATCAATAGCGTGGCACAGGTATTCGTAGGCGCCGCGTCCGGCCTGAGCGTTAACTTCGCCATAGGGCAGATCGTCGGGCAGGGCTTGCCAGCGATTCAGGACGGCAATGAGCCCCTTGGGTGTGCAAACAGGCTGCTCCACCTCCTCGACGTGCCAGTCCTGGTCGGCGCCAATCAGTGTCAGGGCACGGCGCAGCGCACCCGCATCGCCATAGACTACGGCGGGGTGGGGCAGGCCTTCAACAATCAGGCGGGCAATAATTTCCGGGCCTATGCCAGCGGCATCGCCCATGGTAAGCCCAATGGGCTGTGCGGTACGTTTCATAACAGTCATTAAAAATCCCCAAGCTGCGTCTTTGCTGTGCTTGTTGGCCTTGATGCAGCCTGGCGGTAAAAAAAAACCGGGTCCAGGACCCGGTTTGAGTGAGTAGCGATTCGGTTTAGAGTGCGTCGCTGGCGTAATCGGCCAGACGGGAGCGCTCACCACGTTGCAAGGTAATGTGGCCTGCATGCGGCCAGCCTTTGAATCGGTCTACTACGTAGGTCAGCCCCGAACTGCCCTCGGTCAGGTAGGGCGTGTCGATCTGGGCAATATTGCCCAAGCAGACAATTTTAGTTCCTGGACCGGCGCGCGTCACCAGTGTTTTCATCTGCTTGGGCGTCAGGTTCTGCGCCTCGTCGATGATCAGGAACTTGTTCATGAAGGTACGACCGCGCATGAAGCTCAGGGATTTGACCTTGATCTTGGAGCGCACCAGTTCCATGGTGGAGTTGCGCGGAGCCTCGGTGCCTTGGGGGTTGTTCAGGTTGCTGGAGGACTTGCCGGTGCCCAGATGCAGCACTTCCAGGTTGTCCTCAAGCGCACCCATCCAGGGCTGCATTTTCTCTTCCTCGGTACCCGGCAGGAAGCCGATGTCATCCCCCACCGGCACGGTGGCACGGGTGATGATGATCTCGTTGTAGCGCTTGGTCTCCAGGGTTTGGGTCAACGCACTGGCCAGGGCCAGCAGCGTTTTACCCGTACCGGCATGGCCCAGCAGGGAGACGAAATCAAAGTCCGGGTTCATCAACAGGTTCAGGGCAAAGTTCTGTTCGCGGTTGCGAGCCGTAATGCCCCAGACGTTGTTCTTGCCGTGACTGTAGTCGCGCAAGGTGGCCAGTACGGCGGTATTGCCAGCGGTTTCGCGTACCTGGGCATACAAGGGATCGTCGCCTTCGGTAAATACGAACTGGTTGACCATGAACTGGCTGCACAGCGGCCCGCTGATACGGTAGAAGGTGGTGCCACCCTGTTGCCAGGACTCCATGTTCTTGCCGTGCTTGGTCCAGAAATTGTCCGGCAAGGGCATGACCCCGTCGTACAGCAAGTCGGAGTCATCCAGTACGTGGTCGTGGCGGTAGTCTTCGGCCAGCAGGCCCAGTGCCTTGGCCTTCAGGCGCATATTGATGTCTTTGGATACCAGCACCACTTCGCGTTTGGGCATGCTCTGGGTCAGAGCATTGACCACGGCCAAAATGGCGTTGTCCGCCTTGCCCAGCGGCAGCTGGATAGGCAGGGTGGTATCCAGAGCGCTGGTCTGGAAGGTGACGGCGCCACGCGCTTCGGTATTGCCGATGCCATCCAGATTGATGGGCTTGTCCAGACCATGATCGCCCACCAGACCTTCCAGGGAGCGGCTGACCTGACGTGCATTACGAGCCACTTCGGACAGGCCCTTTTTCTGGTGATCCAGCTCTTCCAGCACCATCATGGGCAGGAAGATGTCGTGCTCTTCAAATTTGAACAGCGAATTGGAGTCGTGCAGCAAGACGTTGGTATCCAGCACAAACAATTTGCGCTGGGTGGGGGCCAGACGGGTGCGTTTGCTGGCTGCGCCGGCGACAGGCTTGGGAGCCTGGGCAGGGCTGGCGGCAGCGCTTTTGCTGGGAGCTGCTTTGGCCACACTGGCGGGCGCAGGCGCTGCTGCGGGGGCCGCGGGCGCCGTTTTGACGGGCGCAGGCTTTTTGGAGCGTGGCGTAGCAGCCGCTTTACTGGGGGCGGCTTTGGGGCTGGCGGGGGGAGTGTCGGGTTCGTCTAGTGGTACGGGTGGATCGGCAAGGATGACACTGTCATCTTTTTCGCTAAGCAGGGTTCCCAGCTTGGTGGGCAACGTTGGTAGCGGCATATAACACGTACTCCTGGTTGTGTGCCGACCTGCAAGTCGGCACGGTAAGGTTTCAGGCGGCTTGCTGAACAGCCTGTAATACAGCTTGGACGTGGCCGGGCACTTTGATGCCACGCCATTCTTGAATCAACACACCTTGGGCGTCGATCAAAAAGGTGCTGCGCTCGATGCCACGTACCTGTTTACCGTACATGTTTTTCATTTTCATGACCCCAAACAGTTCGCACAAGCGCTCTTCGGTGTCGGCAAGCAAAGGGAAAGTCAGGGCTTGCTTGTCGATAAAACGTTCGTGCGAACTGAGCGAGTCGCGCGAAACGCCAATGATTTGCGCGCCTGCAGCCTGAAATTCGGGCAGGGCATCGCGGAAATTCTGGGACTCGGTGGTGCAGCCCGGCGTGTTGTCTTTGGGGTAAAAGTACAACACTGTCATTTTTCCTTTCAGGTCAGCGGCGCTGAACTCGCCCTGGGTGGAGGGCACGGAAAAGTCGGGGATGGGGGCACCAATTTGTAGGGCTGTCATGCTTTTTCCTGTATGAGTAAGGCGGCGACAACTTTGCGGCCTTCGGACATGAGGATATTGTAGGTTCTGGCGGCGGCCTGGGTATCCATGATTTCCACACCTATGCCCCACTGCAGCATTTCCTGCGTGACAGCCGGGTGCAGAAAGTGTTGGCGCTGGCCAGTCCCAATCAAGATCAATTCGGGGGCGTTGTCAGGGCGCGCCGGCGGGGCGTCGTCCAGAAAGGCCATGGGGTCTTGCTTGACCGATTCCAGTCCGGCAATCCGGCGCAGCAACGGGGCTGTCAGCTCGGTTGCGCTTTGAATGGCCAGGTCCTGCACAGGACCTTCAGGGCTAAAGAAGATGGAATGATCGTGGTTTTGAAAGTTGATTGCCACATAGTCCTCACCGTAAGCGGTGATGGCATTCATGGCTGGATTGTGTTCGCGTTGCAGTTGCACGATGAGTCTCTCCCGTTACAGGGTCGATGATAGCGCAAAGAGTCAGGGACGATGCGGCACCTGATCTGTTTGCAGTGATTCTCAGTAAGTCAATCATGGATTAAACTCTTTGATTTACTTCGCACCTTTTGGTTTGGGTCTTCGCTGTTTTCTTCTCAAGGAATGTCATGATTCGCTTTCCGCGCATCGAGCGTTTGCCGCCTTACGTGTTCAACATTACAGGCGAGCTGAAAATGGCCGCCCGCCGTCGTGGCGAGGACATTATCGACATGTCCATGGGGAACCCGGACGGCGCGACACCGGCGCACATCGTGGAAAAGCTGGTCGAGGCGGCCACCCGCCCGGACACTCATGGTTATTCTGTCTCCAAAGGCATTCCGCGTCTGCGCCGAGCCGTGACCAATTGGTACGAGCGCCGCTACAATGTGCACTTGGATCCTGATAGTGAAGCGATCGTTACCATCGGTTCCAAAGAAGGTCTGGCCCACTTGATGCTGGCAACCCTGGACAAGGGCGACACCGTTCTGGTGCCCAACCCCAGCTACCCGATTCATATATATGGTGCCGTCATTGCCGGCGCGAATATCCGTTCGGTGCCCATGGTCCCCGGCGTGGACTTTTTCGAGGAAATCGAAAAAGCCGTGCGGGAGTCCATTCCCAAGCCCAAAATGATGATTCTGGGTTTTCCCAGCAATCCGACGGCCCAATGTGTGGAACTGTCCTTTTTTGAGCGTATTGTGGCGCTGGCACGCGAGCACAATATTCTGGTGGTACACGATCTGGCCTATGCCGACATTACCTTTGACGGCTACGTGGCCCCCTCCATCATGCAGGTGGAAGGTGCGCGCGATGTCGCAGTCGAGTTTTTTACCATGAGCAAAAGCTACAATATGGCCGGCTGGCGTATTGGCTTCATGGTGGGGAACGAGTCCTTGGTCAATGCCCTGGCACGTATCAAGAGCTATCACGACTACGGTACCTTCACACCGATTCAGGTGGCCGCCATTGCGGCGCTGGAAGGACCACAAGATTGTGTCAGCGAGGTGGTGGAGCAGTACCGCCGCCGTCGCGACGTATTGGCCAAGGGCCTGCATGAAGCAGGCTGGATGGTCGATGTCCCCAAGGCATCAATGTATATCTGGGCCAAGATTCCCGAGTTCTACAAGGACATCGGTTCGCTGGAGTTTGCCAAGCGCTTACTGAGCGATGCCAAAGTAGCCGTATCCCCCGGCATCGGCTTTGGTGAGTATGGCGACAACTATGTGCGCTTTGCGCTGATCGAAAACGAGCAACGTACCCGTCAGGCGGTACGCGGCATCAAAGAAATGTTCCGTAAGGACGGATTTGTTCAATGAGTCCTATCAAAGTAGGTTTGCTGGGTTTGGGTGTGGTTGGCAGCGGCACCTGGAACGTATTGAAACGCAATGCAGATGAAATCGCTCGCCGCGCCGGTCGCCGTATTGAGGTGGTCGCTATTGCTGTGCGTGACCTGGAAAAGGCACGCGCGCTGGTGGGGGACGAGGTCACCCTGACCACAGACGGCATGGATGTGGTGCGCAACCCCGAGATCGATATTGTGGTCGAGCTGGTGGGTGGCGACACCCTGGCACGCGAGTGGGTCATGGAAGCCATTGCCCAGGGCAAGCACGTGGTCACCGCCAACAAGGCGCTGCTGGCCAAGCATGGCAACAAGATTTTTGCCGCTGCTCACGAGCGTAGCGTCATGGTGGCCTTCGAAGCCGCTGTGGCCGGTGGTATTCCTATCATCAAGGCAATTCGCGAAGGCCTGACGGCCAACCGTATTCAGTGGCTGGCCGGCATTATCAACGGCACCACCAACTACATCCTGTCCGAAATGCGCAACCGTGGTGTCAGCTTTGCTGAAGCCCTGGCCGATGCCCAGCGTCTGGGTTACGCCGAAGCCGATCCTACTTTCGACATTGAAGGTGTGGATGCTGCGCACAAGCTGAGCCTGCTAGCCTCCCTGGCCTTTGGTATCCCCGTGCAATTTAGCAAGGCTCACGTGGAAGGCATTACCAGCCTGGCACTGGAAGACCTGCAACACGCACAACGCCTGGGCTACAACATCAAGCTGCTGGGTATTACCCGCGCCCGTGAAGAAGGTATCGAACTGCGCGTACACCCCACCTTGGTTCCGCTGCAAAGCATGCTGGCCAATGTGCAAGGTGCCATGAACGCGGTGCTGGTGCATGGCGACGCCGTGGGCCAGACCGTGTACTACGGTGCCGGTGCCGGTGCCTTGCCAACCGCGTCGGCGGTGGTGGCCGATCTGGTGGACGTGACCCGTCTGCAAACTGCAGAACCCGAACACCGCGTGCCTTACCTGGCCTTCCAGCACAACGCCATGTCCGATACCCCCATCCTGCCTATGGATGAGGTGGTGTCCTCGTACTACCTGCGCTTGCGTGTGGACGACCGTCCTGGTGTGCTGGCTGATGTGGCCCGCATTCTGGCTCAAGCCTCGATCTCGATCGGTTCCATGTTCCAGGAGCCAGCCGGTGAACAGGCCGATATCATCTTCCTGACGCACGAGGCGCGTGAAGGTGCCATCAATGGTGCGATCAGCCAGATTCAGAATCTGCCTTTTGTTCAGTCTGCCGTGACCCGTCTGCGCGTGGAGAACCTGTAATGAATTACATCTCTACTCGTGGCGGCATGAAGGCCCAGCCATTTTCGGACATCTTGCTGGAAGGCTTGGCTCCGGATGGCGGTTTGGCCATGCCAGAGAGCTACCCTCAAGTCAGTGCAGAAACGCTGGAGTCCTGGCGCGCCCTGAGCTACCCCGAACTGGCCGCCAAAGTGCTGGGCCTGTTCGTCACCGATATTCCGGCTGATGAACTGTCCGCCTTGACGGCACGTGCTTACGCCCCTGGCGTGTTCGACAGCGAGCAGGTGGTACCGGTCAAGGAACTGGAACCCGGTTTCTCCTTGCTGGGCTTGTCCCAAGGCCCAACGCTGGCTTTTAAAGACATGGCCATGCAGTTCCTGGGCCAGGTTTTCGAATACGTGCTGACACAGCGCAACAGCACCTTGAACATTGTGGGTGCCACGTCTGGCGACACGGGTTCGGCGGCTGAATACGCCTTGCGCGGCAAGCGTGGCGTCAGCGTGTTCATGCTCTCGCCTTACGGTCGCATGAGTGCTTTCCAACGCGCTCAGATGTACTCCTTGCAAGACGAAAACATCCACAACCTGTCGGTGAAAGGTGTGTTCGATGATTGCCAGGACATCGTCAAGGCCTTGGCGGGTGATCTGGAGTTCAAGTCCAAATGGCATTTGGGCGCCGTGAACTCCATTAACTGGGCCCGCATTTCGGCTCAGGTGGTGTACTACTTCTGGGGCTGGCTGCGCAGCACGAACCAGGCCGGTCAAAAGGTTTCGTTTGCTGTTCCTTCGGGTAACTTCGGCAATATTCTGTCGGGCCACATTGCCCGTCAGATGGGTCTGCCTATCGCCAAGCTGGTTCTGGCCACCAACGAAAACAACGTGCTGGAAGAGTTCTTCCGCACCGGTATTTATCGTCCCCGTGGTTCCGAGCAAACTTACGCCACGTCCAGCCCATCCATGGACATTTCCCGCGCCTCCAACTTCGAGCGCTTTGTGTTTGATCTGCTGGGCCGTGATGGTAGCAAGGTCAAGGCATTGTGGGAGCAGCTGGCCAAAGAAGGCCAATTCGACCTGAGCGAGCATCTGCCACGCTTCCAGGAAGAGTTCGGCTTTGTGGCTGGTGCCAGCTCGCACCAGGATCGTCTGAACACCATTGCTCAGGTGAACAAGCAGTACCAGACTCTGATCGACCCGCACACGGCAGACGCCGTCAAGGTGGCTCAGAACTTCCGCGAAGAAGGCATCCCCATGCTGGTGCTGGAAACCGCGCTGCCTGCCAAGTTCTCCGAGACAATCGAAGAAGCGATTGGTCAGCCCGCTCCGGTGCCTGCGCACCTGACCGGTCTGGCAGACTTGCCACAGAAGGTGGTGGTGATGGATTCGGATGTAGCTCAAGTACGTCGCTACATCGAGGAACACGCCCCAACCTGATGCCCGCTACCTGCGCTGGCCTGGTGCTAGCGCATGCCTGGCGGCTAGGTAGTAGTTTCAAACCCCGATTTTGATATTCCTGCTGGCCTGACTGATGTTCAGTTTGCTATACAGGAATATCAAAATCGGGGTTTTTGCGTTTTTGGCCGGTTTCGCTGCAAGACCGGCAGGGCTGTGGTTTCGCAGCCAACTGAACTTTTTCTATCAGCCCTTCATCAAAAACACACGATATGCGGGCATGATGTCTATGGCCTTTGGTATAGGCAGATAGGCGGCTCGTCTATCGAACATAGAGAAAGGATAGAAAAATCATGAGTAAAACGACTCACGTTAAATTACGCCCTCTGGAGCGCGAAGATTTGCGCTTTGTGCATTTGCTGGACAATAACGCCAGCGTGATGCGCTACTGGTTCGAAGAACCTTACGAAACCTATGGCGAGCTGGCGGCTCTGTACGATGAGCATATTCACGATCAGCGTGAACGTCGTTTCGTTGTGGAGTGGGAAGGGCAGCCGTCCGGCGTGGTGGAACTGGTGGAAATTGATTATGTACACCGCCGGGCAGAGTTCCAGATCATTATTGCGCCGGAGTTCCAGGGCAAGGGCATTGCCTCGCGGGCGACCAAGCTGGCTATCGAGTACGGCTTTGGAGTGCTGAACCTGTACAAGATCGTGCTGATTGTGGACAAGGAAAACCACAAGGCGATTCACATTTATCAGAAGTTTGGTTTTCAGGTGGAAGGCGAGCTCAAGCACGAGTTCTTCATTAACGGCCAATATCGGGATGTGGTGCGCATGTGCCTGTTTCAATCGGAGTTTCTGGCCGCTCATAAGCCTGCGCAAACGTTGCTGACACCGTCGGCACAATAGTGTTTTGCCTCAATAGCGCTTGTGTTACGGGTGTCTTAAACGAGGCCTTCGCTGATGGCCGGGTTTCTGGGCATGACTCTGTTTGATTGCCTTGATGCGTAGTGAGTGTTTGCTGGTTTGTGCAGGACTGCTTTGCAAAGGGCGGATGCCGTACTAGTCAGAGTAGTTGCCAAAGCCGAGCCCACGGTTCAAGCCAGGCTACACCAAGCAGAGCTCGGTCGGCGGTAGAGCAAGAGCTGGATAAACGGGTGGCAGGGAAGACGGTTACTCGGCAGATTCTTTCCAGCTGTGATGCGCTCAGAGCTGGTGCTTATAGATGTGCCGCTTTCAGACCGCTGCGCACAGCTCCTTCCAGCACACCGGGGTAGCCGGTATCGGTCCAGTCGCCTGCCAGGCGAATAGCTGGCCAAGGTGTCGCTACCGAAGGGCGACGCAGACCGGGCACAGCCGCAAACGTGGCCCGTTTTTCGATAATCAGCTCGCTGGCCCGTATGGCAGGCATGGCTTTCAGGTGCCGGGTCTGGCTGCGTACCTGCTCGATGATCGCGGCAATGGCCTGCTCGCGGTCCAGCGCTTGCAGGCGCACAGCATCGCTGATGACGATCCCCACCAGCGTTTCACCGCTGCCCGGTTTCAGGGCGCTGTGATCAAACAGCCATTGGCCACCACTGCCGCTTTTATCGTCCAGCATCAACATGGAATGGGGCAGATTCCAGGCCTGTTCCAATTCCAGATACAGGGTGGCAATAGGGATGTAGCCGAAGGCTTCCAGATCGGCCAGCAGTTGTTCGCTGGCCGGGCTGCTGGGTAGGCTATGCAGCAGGCGCGCAGCCTGGACGGGAGGGCAGGCCACAATGGCTGCATCAAACTGCAGGCCGTCAATTTGTACACCTGACTCTGTCAGTTCCAGTCTTTGTACTCTGTGGCCCAGCTGTAGCTGAATGTCACGCAGGGCGGGCTCGCACCAGAGCTGGCTTAAATCCATCAAGGGAATCAAGGTTTGGCTGGCTTGCCGGGGACCGCCCAGGCTGTCGCGCAAGACATGGGCAAATAGTTGGGCGCAGGCTTGCTCAATGGGCGTGTTCATGGCCGCCACGCAGAGCGGCTGCCAGAACAAACGGATGACATGGCTGTCTTGCTGATGCTGCTCCAGGAGCTGCAAAACCGTCAGACCATCCGGGGTGCGCCATTGCTGTTTCATCAGCCAGCGGCAAAAACGTGCCAGCTTGATTTTCTGCGACCAGCTCAGGCCCTGGGCGCCCAGCAGGCCAGTCAATAAATGGAAGGGGGCAGGCAAGGGGCGATTGCGCAGGCGAAAGCGCCCATCGGCCGAGATCACGTCCAGATCCTTGCGTTCCAGACGGGATGCTTCGTCCAGCCCGATTTCTCCCATCAAACCCAGAATGACGGAGTAGGCGCCCAGCATGATGTGCTGGCCGTTATCAGTATCACGCCCCAGATTGGGGCTGTGGATGCGGCGGGCACGCCCGCCTATATGGCGCGAGGCTTCAAAGACACTGACCTGATGGCCTTGCGTCTTCAGCCGCCAGGCGGCAGCACAGCCCGCCCAGCCCGCCCCGATAACCGCGACTTTCATCGGCCCAGTTTGCGTTGCAAGCTGCGGCCGCCCGATACCCAGGTTTTCCAGGCCAACCAGAATTTACGAATGGGTGTCAGCGAAATGCGCTGCTCCAGCACATGCCAGCGATCATTGGCAATTTCTACCAGCAGGGCATGGTAGATGGCGGCCATCAACAGGCCTGGGCGTTGTGCCCGGCGATCAGCGGCGGGCAGGGCGCGCATGGCCTGGCGGTACAAGTCCTGGGCGCGTTCGGTTTGAAAGGCCATCAGGGCCTCGAAGCGCTCCGAATGCTGCTGATCCAGGATCTCGTGAGGTGACACACCAAACTTGTCCAGATCTTCCTGGGGCAGGTAGATGCGGCCACGACGAGCGTCATCGCCCACATCACGGATGATATTGGTCAACTGAAAAGCCAGGCCCAGTTTTTGGGCATAATCGCTGGTCTGCTCCTGGGTTTGGCCAAAAATACGCGCCGACAGCAGTCCCACCACGCTGGCGGCGTGCCAACAGTAGCGTTCCAGCTCGCTCCAGCTTTGGTAGCGAACCTGGTCCAGATCCATTTCCATGCCGTCAATCACGGCCAGCAGCTCCTCCTGAGGCAGATCGAACGCCTTGATATGCGGTGCCAGGGCCTGCATGACCGGGTGATGGGCACGGCCTTCGTACAGATCGGCCACTTGCGTGCGCCACCAGACCAGCTTCATGCGGGCAACCGATTCCTCGTGAACCTCGTCCACCACGTCGTCCACCTCGCGGCAAAACGCGTACAGCGCCGTGATGGCACGGCGGCGTTCAGGCGGCAGAAACAAAAAGGCGTAGTAAAAACTGGAGCCGCTCTGGGCTGCCTTGTTCTGACAATACTCGTCTGGGCTCATGGACGTTCAGGGTCGGTAAGGGGTACGGCTCAAGCCGCGGGTAATCAGGCGTAGCCAGTCCAGGCGGGACAGGGTGGGACGATGGCTGAAGACATCAAACTTTACCGCTTCCAGGCGTTCCAGAATACGCAGGCCGCCCAATACCATCATTTTCAGTTCCAGGCTGATGCGCCCGGACAGATAGCTGGACAGCAGCAGCCCGGCTTGCAGGCGTTGACGGGCATCGGTAACCAGCAACTGCATCATTTCCTGCCAGCGGGCATCGGCCTCGGGCTGACGCAGCAGCTGGGTACGGGCCTGGATGTAATCATCATCCAGATCATATTGGGCCAGCAGGTCTTGCGGGATATAGACACGGTTCTTGTGCCAGTCCAGTGCCACGTCCTGCCAGAAATTAACCAGTTGCAGCCCGGTACAGGTGGAGTCGGCCATCTCGACCAGCTCCGGGCTGTGGGCTTGATACAGATGCAGCATCAAACGGCCGACCGGATTGGCCGAGCGGGTACAGTAATCCAGCACCTGGGCCATATCGCTATAGCGATGAGTGGTGACATCCTGGCGAAACGCAGACAGCAGGTCCAGAAAAGGCTTGAGCGGCAACTGGAAGTTGCTGATGCTGCTGGCCAGAGGGACAAAAATTTCACTGTGCGGGGTATCGGCCAGGACGGGCTGGTGATATTGCAGTTGTTCTATTCCGGCTTCGAACTGCGCCAGCAGTTCCAGGCGCTCGGCAGCGCTTAAATCGCCTTCATCAGCAATGTCGTCGGCGCTGCGGGCAAAACGATAAATATCGGTGACCGGTCGGCGTAGCCGACGAGGTAGCAGCACAGAGGCGACAGGGAAGTTTTCATAGTGCTCGATAGACATAGTCCGCCAGTATACGGCTTTCGTTTCCACTAGGGCTGGTTTAGACTTTCGTATTGCTTCGGGGAGAACCATGCCACGTCCTATCTCGGCCACCATTCATATTGCGTCACTGCGTCACAATCTCGATATGGTTATTCAGAGCCTGAATAACGCCACGGCTCCATCCGGCGTAAAACGGCCCCATATCTGGGCCGTCATGAAGGCCAATGCTTACGGTCATGACATCGAAAATGCAGTGCGGGCATTCAGTGCCGCCGAAGGCATGGCGATGCTGGACCTGAAAGAAGCCATACGTTGTCGGGCTGCCGGTTGGACCGGCCCCATCATGTTGCTGGAAGGTTTTTTCCAGCCTGAAGATCTGGATGTGCTGGCCGAGTTTGGCCTGACCACTGTCATTCATTGCCACGAGCAGCTCAAGATGCTGGAGCAGTGGAAGGGCGGGGTGGCCTTGAATGCCATGGTCAAGCTCAATAGCGGCATGAACCGTCTGGGTTTCAGCGTGGACGATTACCCCGCCGCCTTCGAACGCGCTCAGCGTCTGCAAAAAGCGGGCAAGCTGGGAACCGTGGGGCGCATGACGCACTTTGCGCGCGCTGACGACAATATTGACGCCACGCTGGAGCAGATTCGCTGCTTTAACCGGATCACCGACGGCTTGCCGGGCCCGGTCAGTGTGTGTAATTCAGCGGCAACACTAAGCCCTGACCTGGGTGCATACATGCCCTCCGGTCCGGATCACTGGGTACGCCCCGGTATCTGTCTGTACGGCAGCTCTCCTTTTGCGGACATCAGCGCCGAGGACTTCGGCCTGCAGCCTGGTATGACTCTGGCCGCAGAGCTGATCAGCGTGCGCGGCGTCAAGCAGGGCGAGGGTATTGGCTACGGCCATACGTACATTGCCGAGCAGGCCATGCGTATTGGCGTGGTGGCTTGTGGCTATGCCGACGGTTACCCGCGTCACGCGGGAACTGGCACCCCCATTACCGTGAATGGGGTGCGCACTCGTTTGCTCGGTCGTGTGTCCATGGACATGCTGGCAGTCGACCTGACCCCGGTGCCCGCCGCCGGTGTAGGCAGTCAGGCGGTGTTGTTCGGTCAAGGCGGGCCCAGTGTGGATGAGGTTGCTGCGGCAGCCGGAACCCTGGGCTACGAATTGATTTGCGCGGTGGCCCCACGCGTGCCGCGCGTCATCCAGGATTAACACCAACAAGGCATAGCCATGAAAAATAAATGTGTACTCGTTACCGGCGCTACCAAAGGAATCGGCTGGGCAATCAGCCAAAGGCTGGCTGATGCCGGGGCCCACGTTGTGGGTCTGGCCCGCCACACCGAAAGCATTGATTTCCCCGGATATCTGTACTCCTGCGATTTGAGCAATGCAGGCGAAACCGAGGAAATGCTGCGCGTTATCCGCGAAAAATATCCCGTCGATGCGGTGGTGAACAACGTAGGTATGGTCGCGCCCGAACCGATTGGTCAGGTGGACCTGGGCAATCTTTATCAGGTGTTTGACCTGAATGTGCGTGTGGCGGTGCAAGTGGCCCAGGCTTTCATCCCTTCGATGAAAGCGCGCAAGGAAGGCCGCATCGTCAATATTTGCAGTCGTGTTGTGCACGGCGGTTCCGATCGCACCAGCTATGCCGCGGCCAAAAGTGCCTTGCTGGGTTGTACCCGCACCTGGGCCTTGGAATTGGCTCCTTACGGCATTACCGTCAATGCGGTCTCTCCTGGTCCGATCGAAACCGAATTGTTCCGTGCCAATCATCCCGTCGGCAGCGAAGCCGAACAGCGCAGCCTGTCCTCCATTCCTTTGGGACGTTTTGGGCAGGCGGCCGAAGTGGCTGCTGCGGTTACCTTCTTGCTAAGCGATGAAGCCGCTTATATCACCGGCCAGAACCTGGGCGTGGATGGCGGTGGCAGCTTGGCCGGACGTTAAGGAATTTCTATGGCCACCAGTACTCGTGCGGCCCGCAAGGCCAAAGTTGTATTTGTTTGCACGGAGTGCGGGGCAGATACACCCAAGTGGGCAGGCAAATGCCCGGCCTGCGGGGCTTGGAACAGCTTGCAGGAAACGGTAGAGACACCGGCTGCGGCCAGTGCGCATCGTTTTGCTTCCCTGGCTGGCTCCAGCCCGGTCCAAAGTCTTTCCGATGTACAGGCGCGGGAACTGCCCCGTGTGCCCACAGGCATAGGCGAGTTCGATCGTGTCCTGGGCGGTGGCCTGGTGGAAGGCGGCGTGATCCTGATCGGGGGCGATCCCGGTGTCGGTAAATCCACGCTGCTGCTGCAAGCCATGGCAGCCTTGGCCCAGCAAACCAAAGTTCTGTATGTGACGGGCGAGGAATCCGCCGAGCAGGTCGCCTTGCGTGCTCGCCGTTTGGGCGTGCCTACCGAGGGTGTGGATCTGCTGGCTGAAATTCGTCTGGAATCCATCAGCCAGGCCTTGCAGTCGCACCAGCCTAGCGTGGTGGTGATCGACTCGATTCAAACCCTGTATTCCGATCAGCTCAGTGCGGCCCCAGGCTCGGTATCGCAGGTGCGTGAATGTGCGGCGCAGCTCACCCGTCTGGCCAAGCAAAGCGGTACTTCCATGATTTTTATCGGTCACGTCACCAAAGACGGGACCTTGGCCGGTCCGCGTGTGCTGGAGCACATTGTGGATACGGTGCTGTATTTCGAGGGGGATACCCATTCCTCCTTCCGCATGGTGCGCGCGTTCAAGAACCGCTTTGGCGCGGTAAATGAATTGGGCGTGTTTGCCATGACGGAAAAAGGCTTGAAAGGAGTCAGCAATCCTTCGGCCCTGTTCTTGTCCCAGCATTCCCAGTCAGTAGCCGGTTCCTGCGTCATGGCCACCCAGGAAGGCACACGGCCTTTGCTGGTGGAAATTCAGGCATTGGTGGACTCGGCCCATGTACCCAATCCGCGTCGCCTGTCTGTGGGGCTGGAAAGCTCCCGTCTGGCCATGCTGCTGGCGGTGATGCATCGTCATGCTGGCGTGGTCACTTACGATCAGGACGTGTTCGTGAACGCTGTAGGGGGCGTCAAGATTACCGAGCCAGCCGCTGACTTGGCTGTGTTGCTAGCTATTTTGTCCTCCCTGAATAATCGCCCCTTGCCACGGGGTCTGGTCGTGTTTGGGGAAATCGGCCTGGCCGGTGAAATTCGTCCGGCCCCGCGTGGGCAGGAGCGTTTGCGCGAAGCGGCCAAATTAGGCTTCAGCATTGCCTTGATTCCCAAGAGCAACGCCCCGCGTCAGGCGATCGAAGGCCTGGAAATCTGGGTGGTAGACCGGGTGGAAGACGCTGTCGACCGTCTGCGTAATCTGTAACCGCCATGATAAGTATTGAGTTGATCCTGGCCTGCTTGCTGGGAGGCGCGCTTATTGGCTATACCGGCGGGGTCCTGGGGATCGGTGGCGGCTTGCTGGCTATTCCATTGCTGGGCCTGATTCTGGGTATGGATCAGCAAACCGCTCAAGGTACGGCTTTGATCATGGTGGTGCCTGCGGTGCTGCTGACCGTGCGTCAGTACCATCGTCGCAACCACATTGATTTTCGTCGGGCAGCATTGGGGGCGATCTCCTCCATCATCTTTACCTGGCTGGGCGCACGTCTGGCTCTGGGCATGGATGCGATCTTGCTGCGTCGCATTTACTCTGTATTTGTGATGGCCATTGCCCTGTATTATTTCGACCAGAGTTTGGGCTTTTCCCGGCGGCGCCGTCGCAGTGACAAGCCGCGTCCGGACCCGGAGTCGTTTGGCCAGCTGTGGTATATCGCGGTAGGCATGATGGCGGGCTTGGCCGGAGGCGTGTTTGGTGTGGGCGGTGCGGTGCTGGTAGTGCCGTTCCTGACCAGTCGTATGGGTTATAGCCAGACCGGTGCGCAAGGCTTGGCCCTGTCCATGATTATTCCCGGCACGTTGGTCGCCTTGGCGACGTACGCGTTTCATGGTCAGGCTACCTGGCAGGTCGGCATACCGATGGCGATAGGCAGCCTGCTGCTGGTGCCGTTTGGCGTGCGCTTGGCCTATCGTTTGCCCGAGAATCGTCTGAAGTTTATTTTTGCCTGCATGCTGGTATTGATCATGGCCCTGTTGCTGGTTCGAGCCTGAGGAGCTGCCGTGAGCACCCAATCCGAAACTGTCTATTCTTTGCCCGGTGGCGGTGCCTTGTTGGCTCCGGAGCTGGCCAATCAGCTGGATCTGGAACCCGAGGCCTTGCAGCGCTGGTTCGAGGCCGCCTCGTATGGCGACCAGGCCAGCAAGGTGGGGCAGGGTGGTCGTCAGGCCGCCTGGTTTGTGAACGGGCCCTTTGGTCAGGCGGTGCTGCGCCACTACCGGCGTGGTGGCCTGGTGGCTCGCTTCAATGAGTCTTCCTACTTGTGGCAAGGGGCATCGCGGACTCGCAGCTGGCGAGAATTTCAGGTGATGTCTTATTTGCACAACAAGGGCTTGGCCGTCCCCAAAGTGCTGGCGGGTGCATGGTGGCAACAGGGTTTTTGGTACCATGCGGCCCTGATAAGCCAGCGTGTGCCCGATGTGCAGCCTTTGACTCTGTGCCTGGACCGTGCCTCCCCCGAAGCGGTGGCACACGAGATTGTCCGCATGCACCAATTCGAGGTTTGGCACGCTGACCTTAACGCCTACAATATTTTGCTGGATGCGAATGACAAAGTCTGGCTGATCGATTTTGACCGTGCACGACAGGGGCCCGTCAGCCCCGCCCAGGCGCTGGGTAATGTGCAACGCCTGAGACGATCTTTGCTCAAAGTGTGTGGGCCGCGTGGCGATCAGTGGTGGCAGCAGATGTTTTCTGCTTACCGTCACCAAACGCAGCGTTAATTACGACTACGGGCTTTAAAAAAGCTTTATCATCTCGCCTTTTGGGTTTTTCGCTTTCGATAGGAAGGGGACTCGTGATGTCTTTTGGGATGAACACACCACAGGTACTCGCCGGCCTGCTGGCCGCTGCTGCCATCATGCCTGTTGCACAGGCACAAAATCAGGTTGTTAACGTCTATAACTGGGCTGAATATACGGCCCCCGATACCTTGTCCGGCTTTCAGAAAGCCACGGGCATTACCGTGCGTTATGACGTTTACGATAATAACGACACCTTGCAAGCCAAGTTGTTGACGGGCAAGTCGGGGTACGACGTGGTGGTTCCCTCCACGCATTACGCGGCGCGTCAGATCGAAGGCGGTTTGTTCCAGAAGCTGGATAAAAGTCAGATTCCCAACTGGTCCCATCTGGACCCGGACATCATGGCCTTGCTCTCGGACGTGGACCCCGGAAATGAATACCTGATTCCCTGGGGCTATGGCACCAATGGCCTGGGCTACAACGTGACCAAGGTCAAGGAAATCATGGGTGAGCAGGTGGACCTGGGTAACTGGGACATGCTGTTCAAGCCTGAAAACGCCGAGAAGCTGAAAGGCTGTGGCATTTCCATTCTGGACGAAGCCGCCCAGGTGTTCCCGGCCGTGCTGCACTACATTGGCAAAGACCCCAACAGCAGCAATGAAGCCGATTACCGCGAAGCCCTGGACTTGCTCAAGCAAATCCGTCCTTACGTGCGTCAGTTCAGCTCCTCGGGCTATATCGATGAGCTGGCCGCGGGCGATCTGTGCATGGTCTATGGTTTCTCCGGCGATGTGATGATCTCCGCTGATCGTGCGCGCCAGGCTAAAAAGCCGTACGCCATCGACTACTACATTCCGCAAGGCGGGGCGCCGGTCTGGTTTGACACCATGGCCATCCCCAAGAGCGCGAACAATGTGAAAGAGGCTCACGCCTTCATCAACTACATTGAAACGCCGGAAGTCCATGCCGCCATTACCAACACCATGTTCTACCCGAACGCCAATAAAGATGCGCGCGAGTTCGTGGTCAAGGAAGTAGCTGACAACCCCATGATTTACCCTTCGCCCGAAGTCTCCAAGACTTTGTTCGTCATCAAACCACAGCCACTGAAGGTGCAGCGTCTGCAAACGCGCCTGTGGGCTGAACTCAAGTCTGGACGTTAAGGCATCATGCAAGATATCCGTACCGGAACCTCGCCCTGGATGGATGGCGAGGATGCTTTCGTGCGTGTGGACGAAGTCGTCAAGATTTTTGGCGATACGGTGGCCGTCCAGTCTGTAAGTCTGGACGTCGCCCGTCACGAAATTTTTGCGCTGCTGGGTAGTTCAGGCAGTGGCAAATCCACCTTGCTGCGTATGCTGGCAGGTTTCGAGGAGCCGACTTCCGGTCGGATTTATCTGGACAACGAGGATATTACCGACCTGCCGCCTTACCGGCGGCCGGTCAATATGATGTTCCAGTCCTACGCGCTGTTTCCGCACATGTCGGTTGAGGCCAATGTGGCTTTTGGCTTGAAGCAGGAAGGCGTGCCCCGCAACGAAATCCACGAACGCGTATTTGAAGCCCTGGATCTGGTGCAGATGGCGGGTTTTTCACGCCGCAAACCCAATCAGTTGTCAGGCGGGCAGCAACAGCGTGTCGCTTTGGCGCGTAGCCTGGTCAAGCGTCCCAAGCTGCTCTTGCTGGACGAACCCATGTCCGCATTGGACAAGCAGATTCGTCAGAAAACCCAGATTGAGCTGGTCAAGATTCTGGAGCGTGTGGGAGTGACCTGCATTATGGTGACTCACGACCAGGAAGAGGCCATGACCATGGCCAGCCGACTGGCGGTAATGTCCGATGGGCAGATCATCCAGTCCGGTACGCCTTACGATGTGTACTCCTTCCCGAACTCGCGCTTTGTGGCGGGCTTTATCGGTTCCACCAATTTGTTCACCGGCGTAGTGACGGTGGACGAACCGGACCACGTTCATATCGAGTGCGAGGAGTTAAACCGCCCCTTGTATGTCAGCCACGGGATCAGCGAACCGCTGGGCATGGACGTGTATGTGTCCATTCGTCCCGAGCAGATCAAGGTGAGTCGTGAGTTGCCTTCCGAGGACACCAACTGGGGCCACGGCATTGTGACCCACGTGTCCTGGATGGGGAGCTACACCCGCTACCAGATTCGTCTGGACGCCGGCATGCTGATCGAAGCGCAAATGCCCAGTGGCACCTTGGCCCAGCCAGATGCTCCCGGCGTGGACGAAGAGGTCTACGTGTCCTGGTCCGACGATAGCGCAACGGTACTGAGCACATGAAGAACCTGTCCTGGCGCAAACTGCTGCCTACCAGTCGCACGCTGGTGGTCGCACCCACATTCCTGTGGATGATCCTGTTTCTGCTGGTGCCATTTTTGCTCGTGCTCAAGATCAGTTTTGCCGATCTTGATTTCGGGGTGCCGCCGTATACGCCCTTGGCCCAGTTTGCCGAGGAAAGCATTTCCTTTGTACTGAACCTGCGCGGCTATATCCTGCTGTTCAGCGACAATCTGTATTTGGCCACCTACGTTAGCTCCTTGAAGATGGCCGCCGTCACCACGATCTTTTGTATCCTGATCGGCTACCCGGTGGCTTACTACATTGCGCGCTCTTCACCCGCCGTGCGTAGTCTGTTGTTGCTGGCGGTGATTCTGCCTTTCTGGACCTCCATGCTGCTGCGTGTCTACGCCTGGGTAGGCATTTTGCGTGGCGATGGCCTGCTCAATCAGGTCTTGCTGTGGATGGGTATTATTGATGCGCCGCTGGAAATCTACCGCACCGATCTGGCCGTCTATATCGGTTTGATCTATGCCTATCTGCCATTTTTCATCCTGCCTTTGTATGCGAATCTGGTAAAGCTGGATATGCGCTTGCTGGAAGCGGCTTACGATCTGGGCGCGCGTCCCTGGTCGGCGTTCTGGAATATCACCTTGCCCATGTCCATGTCCGGCGTGATTGCCGGTGCCATGCTGGTGTTTATTCCGGCCGTAGGTGAGTACGTGATTCCGGAAATGCTGGGTGGGGCTGACACCTTGATGATGGGCCGTGTCATGTGGACCGAGTTCTTCAATAATGCGGACTGGCCGATGGCTGCTGCCGTCACTTGCGTGATGGTCCTGCTCTTGATCATTCCCTTGATTTTCTTCCAGTACAGCCAGATGCGACAGATGGAAGCGCAACGGGGAGGCCGCTCATGACCAAGCCTAATCCCTGGCTGCGTGCCATCGTCCTGACGCTGGGCTTTGGTTTTCTGTACATTCCTATCCTGTTCCTGATCGTCTTTTCATTTAATGAATCGGCCATCATGACGTCCTGGTCGGGTTTTTCCTTCCGCTGGTACGAGTCCCTGTTTCAGGATAAAGCGCTGCTCAGTGCTGCCAAGCTGTCTTTCCTGATAGCCGTGCTGACCGCGACCATGGCCACCATTCTGGGCACCTGGGCCGCCTATGTACTGGCCCGTATGGGACGCTTCAAGGGCTTTGCTCTGTATATCGGTCTGGTCAGTGCACCGCTGGTCATCCCGGAAGTGGTGCTGGGTATTTCCCTGCTGCTGATGTTTGTGGAGCTGAACTCCCTGTTTGGCTGGCCGGAACAGAACGGTATCTTCACTATCTGGATTGGTCACGTGGTGCTGTGCACCGCGTACGCGACCGTGATTTTGCAATCGCGTATGCGTGAGCTGGATCGCTCTCAGGAAGAAGCGGCGCTTGATTTGGGTGCCACCCCCTTGAGGGCGTTTTTCCAGGTGGTCCTGCCTTCGATCGTGCCTGCCTTGATGGCGGCCTGGTTGCTGGCCTTCACCTTGTCGCTGGACGATGTGGTGATCGCCTCCTTCCTGTCCGGTCCGGGCTTTACCACCTTGCCGGTGGAAGTGTTTTCGCGCGTACGCTTGGGTCTCAAGCCCGAGATCAACGCGTTGGCGACCCTGCTGATTTTGGTGATTGGTATTTTTGTTGTGGTCGCCAGCCGCTTGCAGGTACGCCGCGAGCGTCGCGCCTGATTGATAAGGAGTATTGCCGTGTTCACGATGTATGGTTTGAAAAATTGCAGCACCTGCCAAAAGGCGATTGCCTGGTTTGAGCAAAACGGTCTGCCTTTGAACTTTGTGGATTACCGCGAACATCCCTTGGAAGCGGCCCGCCTGCAACAATGGGCGCAGGAGCTGGGTGGCTGGCCCAAGCTGGTCAACCGTGCCTCCATGACCTGGCGTAATCTGCCTGCAGAACGTAAAGAGCCGCAGGACGATGCCCAATGGCTGGCCTTGATTGCTGAATTTCCGGCGCTGGTGCGCCGCCCCTTGCTGATTACGCCCGAGGGCGAGGTCAGCGTGGGTTTCAACGAAGGCAAATTTGCCGCTCGTTTTCTTAAGTAAACCAAGGGGGGCCAAGCCCCCCCATTTTTATATCTGCCATGTACACACAGACCGAACTCAAACAACAGGTGGCTCAGGCTGCGGTTGATTACGTCCTTCCTTTCCTGACCCCGGATTCCATTCTGGGTGTGGGTACGGGTTCCACGGTTGATTTGTTTATTGATGCTCTGGCGGCGCACAAACATGCCTTCAAGGCTGCAGCTTCCAGCTCGGAGCGCTCGACCGCTCGCCTGCAAAGTCTGGGTATTGCAGTGCAAGACTTGAACACCATCGAACGCATGGACTGGTATGTGGACGGTGCCGACGAAATCGATGCGGCGTTGAACATGACCAAGGGCGGTGGTGGCGCTTTGACCCGCGAGAAAATCGTGGCTTCGGTCTCGGACAAGTTCCTGTGCATTGTGGACGATTCCAAACTGGTGGATCGCCTGGGTGCATTCCCCTTGCCGGTGGAAGTCATCCCCATGGCCAAGAATGCCGTGGCTCGCCAATTGCGCGCCTTGGGCGGTAATCCCGTCGAGCGCACGGGCTTTGTCACCGATAACGGTGGCCTGATTCTGGACGTGTCCGGTTTGTCGATTGCAGACCCGGCTGCTCTGGAAGCCCAGATCAACAATATGCCCGGTGTGGTGTGCTGTGGTCTGTTCGCGATTGCCCCAGCCAGCGTGGCCTTGATTGCCGGTCAACAGGGTGTGCGTACCCTGCCTGGCGACGGTTTCTGAATTTTAATGTCTCTGTCATAATCGGTGCTTAATCTATGCACGGATTAAGGGCTGGCGCGAGCCATTTTGCTGTTACAGAAGGCCACTATGAACGAACATACCAATAAGCAGTTTCACTCCGATCTGGAGGCCACCCGTTCGCTGTTCTTGCAGATGGGCGGTATTGTTGAATCTATGGTTCGCAGTGCGACCGAAGCCCTGCAAACCGGGGATATGTCGCTGGTCGATCAGGTTCGCGAGCGTGAAAAAGAAATCAACCGCCTGGAGGTGGAGATTGACGAGCGCATCACCAATCTGATCGCCCGTAATCAACCCACCGCCATTGACTTGCGCATGCTGCTGTCCATCTCCAAAATGCTGACCGATATGGAACGCTGCGGGGACGAGGCCGAGCGCATCGCCAAGATGGCTCGCCGTCTGCACGAAGGTACCGCTGGCTACGAGCCCGTGGTGGAACTGCGCCACATGAGCTCCTCAGTCGCTGGCATGATCAACGATGTGCTGGACGCCTTTGCGCGCCAGGATGCCGTCCACGCAGCACAGATTGTGCGTAGCGACAAGGAAGTGGATCGTGAGTGGAAGGGTTCGCTGCGTCACATCATCACTTACATGATTGAAGATCCACGCACGATTTCGCACTCCATTGATCTGATCTTTATCGCCCGTGCGCTGGAGCGCATTGGTGACCACGCCAAGAACATGGCTGAACGCGTGATCTACATGGTGCGTGGTGACGACGTGCGTCACACCGGTGTGAAGAACACCGAGCGTACTGCACGTGGTGAACCCTTGCCAGAACCGGAATCCGAAGACAAAGCCTGATTCCGACCCGGGCCCTCTTGCTGCAAGCCTTGCATGACAACATGCAAGGCTTGTTTGCTTTTCAAAAACTAAAGCCGTAGCCTTGGGGGGCTTGGTCAGGATAGAACTGGGTACGTAGCAGTACCGCATCCTGCACCGTAATCAATACTGCTGAGTTCCACCAGGGTGGGGTCAGCGTTGGCAAGGCCAGCAGATAGCCCTGCACGCCGTGTGCACCGGACTGGCGCACAAACTCCAGATCAGCCTCGTCCTCGACACCTTCGATGATCACGTAGGGGCTGTAATCGGCGCAGACATTGACCAGATTGCGCAGCAAATGGGCTGGTTGACCGGGGCTGCGTGCCCGCAGCAAGATCGAGCGGTCAATTTTGATAATGTCGGCATGGGTCTGTACCAGAAAGGCCAGGGTACTATTACCCGATCCCGTGTCGTCCAGAGCAATCCGTACCCCCAGGTTTTGTAGTTGGGCAATCAGGCGCAGCGCCGTGGGCTTGTGGGCGATGGTGCCGGTTTCCGTCACCTCCAGAATCAGGCGCTGGGCCACATCCGGGCGACTGTCCAGATAGCTGAACAGATCCTGCCACCACAAATCGTCCTGCAGGGAGCCTGCGGAGATATTCACTCCCAGACAAAGACCGGGTTTTGTACTGAGCAGCTCCACCACACTGCCCAAGACACTGCGATCCAGCCGGGACACCAGACCTAATCGCTCCAGAGCGGCGATGGCCTCGGGTAAAGAGTAATCCGCCGTGCCGCAGTGACGAATCAAGGCTTCTTCATAAAAGTCCTTGTTCTTGTGTTTTTCACCCAGGTGATAGATGGGCTGAAAGGCCAGGGCCAGCAGCCCATTCTGTAAATCATCCAGCATGCGAACTGCCAGACTCATATCGTCCCGGTACGTCTTGGCCCAGACCTTGTGCCAGGCGGCCAGCGTGGCTGGATGATTATGAGAGCAGGGGTTGGGAGCGGGAGGGTGGAGCTGATTCGTGTCGTACTGACGGCTATCGTAGTGGTAAGCCATCTGGGTGTGCAGGTAGATGCGGTGCTCATCCTGGGTGATGGGGTCACACTCCAGTGCCGCACCCAGCAATTGGGCCAGGGCATTGGGATGGGTACGCTGAAAGCGGTGTTGCTTGCCCAACTGCTTCAAGGCAATCAGGACAAAATCCCCCCGGATAAAGATTTCATTGGCAGTCAGCCCACAGTCCAGCAGCCTTTGCTGCACGGTATCCAGCACAAAAGCATGAAACTGCGGCCCATACAAAGCCTCCAAATAGCTCAGGTTGACCAGCCACAGGCGCAAGTGAGTGGAGTACTGGTCAATCTCGGGTAGGTCTAGGCGGCACATGAACTTCTTTTCCTGTGGGTAAAGCAGTAAGCGGCGGTGCTGTGCAGGGCTCGGCGCAAGGCTGCTCAGACATGGACACGTGATGGGCCGGTGTGGCTTGGGCACTGTATGCGCATCAAGGCCAGCCGTGATTTTGTGCCTTAGGGCTTCAGGTAACTGTAGAAAAATCCCATTTCTTTTGATTTTTGACCAGTCTGAAACTAACTTGTCGCGCAGCGTTTCATTTAATTACGTTTTGGCTGCGTGTTGAAGGCGGGGCTATTTGATAGGAATGCGGGGAAAGGCGGGGGAGTCGGGGGCAGAAATAAAGAAACCCCGGAGCACGATGGTAATGCTCCGGGGTTTGGGTGCGTGTCCTGAATCGGGACTTAAGCGGAAGGGGCGGTAAAACCGTCGGCTTCCACGTCCTTGTCTTCAAACAGATATTGCTCCATCTGTTCTTTCAAATACGTGCGGGCACGGGCGTCGGCCAGGTTCAGGCGGTTCTCGTTCACCAGACGGGTTTGCACGTCCATCCAGTTGGCCCAGGCTTGTTTGGAAATCGAGTGCCAGATCTTGGTGCCCAGCTCGCCGGGGTAGGGGGGAAACTCCAGGCCCTCGGCTTCCTGTTTCAGCTTCACACAGTGAATCATGCGTGCCATATGTGTTCCTTTTCAATCAAATGCTTGGATGGGCGTATTGTACTTAGGGGCGCAGGAGGGTCAAACCGGCTTACAGCTTTTTAATAAAGACCATGCTGTTGCGCGAACGGTTGTAATGCGACTGCTTGCCCTTGGGCAGATCGGACACGCCACCTTGTACAAAGCCACGCTTGATAAACCAGTGAGACGTGCGGGTGGTCAGCACAAACAGACGCTTGAAGCCGGCCGCACGGGCCTTGGCTTCGGTATGGCGCAAGAGAATTTCACCTTCGCCCGAGCCTTGCCATTCCGGGTGCACGATGAGACAGGCCATTTCGGCCATGCTTTCTTCTTCGTATGGAATCAAGGCCACACAGCCGTAAATAATGCCGTCGTGCTCCAGAACCGTGAACTGCTCCACCTCGCGCTCGATGACCGAACGGCCACGGGGGACCAGGGTGCCGTCAATTTCAAGGGGTTCGATCAGTTGCACGATTGCACCCACATCGTCCAGATTGGCCGGGCGCAAATCGTCCAGTGTGTCTTCCACCACCATGGTGCCCACCCCATCGTGGGTGAAGATCTCCAGCAAAATGCTGCCGTCCTGCTTGTAGGGCACCAGGTGCGCACGGGCAATACCGCGTTTGACGGCTTGCGAGGCGTAGCGCAGGAAGGTGGAGCAGTCCTCGTCCAGCTTGCCCGAGGCCAGCAGGGAGTCGGCATCGGCACGGGCCAGCTCCGAATCGATATCCAGATTATTGGAGTGCCCGATATGCTCCGGGGTCAGGAAAATCAGCTTTTCAGCGCGCAGGGCGATGGCCGTGCTGGTGGCCAGATCTTCCATGTCCAGGGTAAAGGCCTCGCCAGTTGGAGAAAAACCCAATGGGGAGAGTAGAATAAGCGCTCCTTGGCTCATGATCAGCCGCATGGCGTCCACGTCCAGCTTGCGTACCGCGCCAGAATGCTTGAAGTCCAGGCCATCAATCACGCCCACCGGACGCGCGGTCACAAAGTTGCCCGAAATGATGCGAATCTGGGCATGTGACATGGGGGTGTTGGGCAAACCCTGGCTGAATGCGGCTTCAATGTCCAGGCGAATTTCACCAGCGGCTTCTTTGGCGCATTCCAGAGCGACCGCACTGGTTGGCTCGGTACCGCGACCAAATTGCGTGGTTTCGCCTTTCAGGCGCAGTTGCTCATTGACCTGGGGGCGGGAGCCATGCACCAGCACCAGCTTGATGCCCAGTGCTGACAGCAGCGACAAATCCGGGATCAGGGTGTAGAGCAGTCCATCGTTGATGAGCTCGCCCCCAAAGGCCACCACGAACGTCTTGCCACGAAAATCGTGCACATAAGGCGCCACTTCCCTGAACCATCGCACAAATTGTGCCTGGGATTCATCAGGTGGTTCGATGGCGTTGTACGAGTCGGGGATGTCTGTGTTCATTGCGGGGGATCTTTGCGTCCAAATGGTTTCAAGCCAAAATTATAATGATGTCTGTACCAGAAACTACCTTTCATGCACGAGTCCGACGAATTGACTGAAAACCCACACTCTTTACCAACAATTTCGTACCCTGATGACCTGCCAGTCAGCGCCCGACGGGCCGAAATTGCGCAGGCGATCAAAGACCATCAGGTGGTCATTGTGTGTGGTGAAACCGGCTCGGGCAAAACCACCCAATTACCCAAAATCTGTCTGGAGCTGGGCCGTGGCCTGCAGGGCAAGATTATTGGTCATACTCAGCCGCGCCGTCTGGCCGCCACGTCGGTCGCCAAGCGTATTGCCCAGGAGCTGCAATCGGAGATTGGTGACTGGGTAGGGTATCAAATCCGCTTTAACGACAAGACCGGACCGCGCTCGGCCATCAAATTGATGACAGACGGGATCTTGCTGGCCGAGTCCCAGCGCGATCCCCTGTTAAGCCGCTATGACACCATCATTATTGACGAGGCCCATGAACGCAGTCTGAACATCGACTTTCTACTGGGCTTTTTAAAGCAACTGTTGCCACGTCGTCCGGACCTGAAGCTGATTATTACCTCGGCCACAATTGATGCCGAACGTTTCGCGCAGCACTTTGCCCACAAGGGCAAGAAGGCGCCTGTCATTGAAGTGTCGGGCCGTCTGTATCCCGTCGATATTGTGTACCGCCCGATTCTGGACCCGTCTTTGGTCGATGCCGAAGAACGCCGTTCCGCCTCCGAGGAGGAGCGGGATCTGATGCAAGGCATTGTGGATGCGGTGCAGGAATGTGCCCGGCATGGTACGGGCGACATTCTGGTCTTCCTGCCTGGTGAGCGTGAAATCCGCGAAGCCACCGAGGCGCTGGAAAAAGAAAAGCCCATCAATACCGTGATCCTGCCCTTGTTTGCGCGTCTGTCGCAGGCGGATCAGGAACGTATTTTCCGACCCAAAGGCAATGCGCGCCGTGTGGTGCTGGCGACCAATGTGGCAGAAACCTCGCTGACCGTGCCCGGCATTCGCTTTGTGGTCGATAGTGGTCTGGCGCGTATCAAGCGCTATTCCTGGCGCAACAAGGTCGAGCAACTGCGTATTGAAGCGATCAGTCAGGCATCGGCCAGCCAGCGGGCAGGGCGTTGCGGTCGTATTGGCCCCGGTATCTGTATTCGTCTGTATGACGAGCAGGATTTCAAGAGCCGCCCCCCCTTTACGGATCCCGAGATTCTGCGTTCCTCGCTGGCCTCGGTGATTTTGCGCATGAAGGCCTTGCATCTGGACGATGTGGAAACCTTCCCCTTTGTGGAGCCGCCAACTGGCCGAGCGATTGCCGATGGCTATCAAATTCTGCAAGAGCTGGGTGCGCTGGATGAACAGCAGCGCCTGACCAAGGTGGGCCGTTCCCTGGCCAAACTGCCTGTGGACCCGCGTGTGGCCCGCATGATTCTGGCCGGTCATGAACATCATTGTTTGACGGAAATGCTGATCGTGGCCTCGGCCATGTCCGTGCAAGATCCGCGTGATCGTCCTGTCCATGAGCGCGAAGCGGCCAATCAGGCCCATGCCCGTTTCAACGACGACAAGTCCGAGTTCCTGTCCTATGTGAAGCTGTGGAACTGGTTGGAAGAGCTGTCGCAGGAACAAAGCTCACAGCGCAAGTTTGCCAATAGCGTTAAACAGGCTTTGCTGTCCCCTTTGCGTATTCGTGAATGGCGAGATGTTCATACCCAATTACGCAGTCTGGTACAGGAGCAGCGCTGGGTCGCCAACCCCTCGGCAGCGACGTATGAGCAGGTGCATCTGGCCTTGTTGACGGGCTTGATCGGCAATATTGGCTACAAGAGTGAAGAAACGGGTGTCTATCAAGGTACGCGTGAATTGCGCTTTGTGATTCACCCCGGCTCCAAGCTGGTCAAGAAAGCAGGCCGCTGGATTCTGGCGGGCGAGCTGATGGAAACCACGCGACTCTTTGCCCGCTGTGTGGCGCGTATCGAGCCGCAATGGATTGAAAAAGTTGGCGCCCATTTGCTGCGTAAAACCTGGGGCGATCCGCGCTGGGAGAAGAAAGCCGGGCAGGTAGTGGCCAACGAGCGTGCTACCTTGTATGGCTTGCTGATTTACAGTGGCCGTCGCATTCACTTTGGCCGCATTGATCCGGTGCAGGCACGCGAGTTGTTCTTGCGCCAGGCTCTGGTGCCAGGCGAGATCGACTCCAACCTGCCTTTCCTGCGTCATAACCGTCAGCAGATACAGGCGGTAGAGCGTTTGGAGCACCAATCCCGCCGCCCGGATATTTTGGTGGACGAAGAACTGATTTACGCGTTTTACGATCAGCGCATTCCCAAGGACGTGTACCAGACCGCCACATTGGAAAAGTGGTTCAAGGGCTTGTCCAAAGAAGAGGCCAAGGGCCTGGAGCTGAATCGCGACGAATTGATGCAGCACGACGCAGCCGGCATCACCACCGAGGTCTTTCCGCGCTCCGTTGAATGGCAGGGCGTGAAGATGGCGCTGGATTATCACTTCGAGCCGGGCTCGGTGCGCGATGGGGTGACCTTGAGCGTTCCCTTGTTCGCCTTGAACCAGATCGACGCTGCGCGTTGCGAGTGGCTGGTGCCCGGCATGCTGAAAGAAAAAGTGCTGGCTTTGCTGAAATCCTTGCCACAACGCATCCGCCGCCATTGTGTGCCGCTGCCCGATTATGCTGCCGCCTTTCACCAACGCTGGTTTGAAAAAGCAGCCGATCCGGGCATAAGCCTGCTGGACGCCATTTCGCAGGATATGTGGACTCAGCTCAAGCAAAGGCCGCAGCGCAGTGACTTCAAACCCGAGACGCTGGCGACGCACTTGTTCATGAACTTCCGGGTCATTGACGAGCATGGCCGCATGTTGTCGGGCGGGCGCAATCTGGATCAGCTCAAGGCCGAGCATGGCCGTCAGGCCCAGGCCTCCTTCCAGCAAATGGCCGCCAGCGACGAACAGGTAGCGCAAGTGCTGGATCACGAGCAACTGACCAGCTGGAGCTTTGGTGAACTGCCCGAGCTGATGGAAATCAAACGCAAGGGGCGCAGCTTTATTGGCTACCCGGCCTTGATCGACAAGAAAACCCATTGCGATCTGGATGTGTTCGATGACCCGGCCCAGGCCCAGCGTCAGCACCGTCAGGGTTTGCGCCGCTTGTTCCGTTTGGCCCTGCGCGAGCAGGTGCGCTTTCTGGAAAAGAACATTACGGACCTGACTCGTATCAGCATGCTGTACATCAATCTGGGGACGCAGGAACAATTGCGTGATCAGGTCATTGATGTGGCTCTGGAGCAGTCCTGCATGATGGAGCCCTGGCCCAAGAACCAGGCCGAGTTCGAGGCTCGCGTGCAGGAGGGCCGCAGCCGTCTGGGTCTGGTGGCCCAGGAAGTGGCGCGTCTGGCCGGGCAGATTCTGACTGAATGGAGTGCCGCCCAGAAGAAACTGGCGCAAATCAAGGCCCACCCCGAGGCTTTGAAAGACATACAGCAGCAATTGAACGCCTTGATGCCCACCTTGTTTCTGGAAAGCAATGAATACGCGCAGTTGGCGCATATGCCGCGTTACTTGAAAGCGGTACAAACACGGGTGGACAAGCTGCGTGCCGATCCGGCTCGCGATCAACGCCTGATGCAGGATATGTCGGTTTTGCTGACCAAGTACCAGCGTGCCGTGGCCGCGCTGAAAGGTGCGACTGATAGCGGTTTGCGGGATTTCCGCTGGATGCTGGAGGAACTGCGCGTGTCCTTGTTTGCGCAAGAGTTACGCACCCCCATGCCGGTTTCGGTCAAGCGTCTGGAAAAAGCCTGGGCGGCGCTGCAACGCTAAGACGGTAGCCGTTTGAGATCTGCAGGGCGATATTGGGCATTGGGATGCGCCCTTGCAGATCATGTGCTTTGGGTTTGAATGCCTTGCAATACGTTTCAAGGTATTCACCCGTAGCGCCATTTCAGCCTCAACAATGTCCTTAGGCTTCAGTACAATTCCATCATGAGCGAAACCACCCCTTCCTTTGTCCATTTGCGATCCCACTCGGAGTTCTCCGTGGTGGACGGCATCGCCCGTATTCCCGAAATGATCAAGAAAGCGCAGGCCTATGGGCAGCCTGCACTGGCTTTGACGGATTTGTGCAACTTGTTTGGGCAGATCAAGTTCTATACCTCGGCGCGTAAAGCCGGGCTGAAAGCCATCATGGGTTGTGATATCTGGCTGCAGAACGAGGAAGACCGCGAAAAACCGTCGCGCTTGCTATTGCTGGTGCAAAACGAGGCCGGTTACTTGAGTCTGTGTGACATTCTGACCCGCGCCTGGCTGGGCAACCAGTACAAGGGGCGAGCAGAAGTGCAGCGCGCCTGGCTGAAAGAGTGCAGTGGCCTGATTGCCCTGTCCGGTGGACGTATGGGCGATGTAGGCCAGGCCCTGGCCGATGGCAATCTGGAATTGGCCCGTGATTGCGCCCGCCACTGGGACAGTCTGTTCCCGGGCGCTTTCTATATTGAGTTGCAACGCAGCGGTGCGGACGGCGACGAACTGTATGTACAAGCTGCCATGCGTTTGGCAGCAGAGATGGACCTGCCTGTCGTTGCTACGCACCCGATTCAGTTTATTGCCCCGGACGATTTCCGCGCGCATGAGGTGCGGGTGTGTATTGCCGAAGGCGAACAGCTGGCCAACCCCAAGCGTGTGAAGCGTTTTACGCAAGAGCAATATTTTCTAAGCTCGGACGAAATGCAGCAGCGCTTTGCGGACGTTCCTGCTGCGCTGGAAAACACGTTGGAAATTGCCAAGCGTTGCAACCTGGAGCTGGAACTGGGTAAACCCTATCTGCCCGATTTTCCCACGCCCGATGGCATGTCGCTGGGTGACTTCCTGATTCAACAGGCCAAAGACGGTCTGGAAATCCGCTTGAAGCAGCTGTATGCCGACCCCGAGGAGCGCGAGAAGCAACGCCCCACCTACGAAGAGCGTTTGATGTGGGAGTGCAACACCATTATTTCCATGGGCTTCCCCGGCTACTTCCTGATCGTGGCGGACTTCATCAACTGGGGTAAGCATAATGGCGTGCCCGTAGGACCGGGTCGAGGATCGGGCGCGGGTTCCCTGGTGGCTTACAGCATGGGGATTACCGATCTGGACCCCTTGCGCTATGACTTGCTGTTCGAACGTTTCCTGAACCCCGAGCGGGTATCCATGCCTGACTTTGACGTGGACTTTTGTCAGGACAACCGCGAACGCGTTATTGATTACGTTAAACAGAAATATGGCCGTCAGGCCGTCAGCCAGATCGCCACGTTCGGTACTCTGGGCGCAAAAGCCGTGGTGCGCGACGTAGGCCGTGTGCTGGAATTGCCTTACAGCCTGTGCGATGGCTTGTCCAAACTGATTCCTTTCAACCCCGCCGATCCCTGGACGCTGGAACGTGCGCTGGCCGATGAGCCGGCCTTCCGCGAGCGTTACGAGAACGACGAGGAAGTCAAAGCCCTGATCGATCTGGCCCGTCCCTTGGAAGGCCTGACCCGTAGTGTGGGCATGCACGCCGGGGGGGTCTTGATTGCGCCCGGCAAATTGATCGATTTTTGCCCGCTGTATGCCCAGTCTGGCCCGGACGCCAACGCCGTGTCGCAATACGACAAGGACGACGTGGAGGCTGCCGGCCTGGTCAAGTTCGACTTTCTGGGGCTGCGTAACCTGACGATTCTGGACTGGGCCGTGCGCTATGTACGCCAGTTCAATGCGGACAAGCGCGAGTTCGACATCATGGCCTTGCCATTGGATGACGACGCCTCCTACAAGCTGTTGTGCGAAGGTAATACGACAGCGGTGTTCCAGCTGGAGTCGCGTGGGATGAAGGAGCTGCTGCGCAGTCTGCGGCCTTCCACCTTTGAAGACATTATCGCCATGCTGGCCCTGTATCGTCCGGGGCCGCTGGAGTCGGGCATGGTGGTGGACTTCGTGAACCGTAAACACGGTCGAGCCGAGGTCGATTACTTCCACCCGGATCTGGAAAGCACCTTGAGCAGCACCTACGGGGTCATCGTCTACCAGGAACAGGTGATGCTGATCTCGCAGATTATTGGTGGCTACTCGCTGGGTGGCGCCGACTTGCTGCGCCGTGCCATGGGCAAGAAAAAGCCCGAGGAGATGGCCAAGCACCGGGTTCTGTTTGAGGAAGGGGCGGTCAAGAAAGGCCACGACCCTGAATTGGCGGTCAAGCTGTTTGACCTGATGGAAAAGTTTGCGGGCTATGGCTTTAACAAGAGTCACTCCGCTGCTTATGCTCTCATTGCCTATCAGACGGCCTGGCTCAAAGCCCACCATCCGGCCGAGTTCCTGGCCGCGACTTTGTTGTCCGATATGGACGATACCGACAAGGTCCAGATTTTCTGGAAAGACGCGCTGGCCAACGGCGTGGAAGTCTTGCCGCCAGATATCAATGCGTCCAACTATCGCTTTGAGCCTGTGCAGGACAGCTATACGGAAAAAGGCTTGCCGCCACGCACCATGCGCTACGGTCTGGGCGCCGTGAAGGGGACCGGTCAGGCTGCGGTTGAAGCAATTGTGGATGCTCGCAAGCAAGGCGGTCCTTTCACCAGCCTGTTTGATTTCTGCCGTCGTGTAGACCGCCATCAGGTGAACAAGCGCACCATTGAAGCCTTGGTGCGTGCCGGCGCTTTTGACACGATTGATGAAAACCGCGCCGCTTTGTTGGCCAGTATCGGTGCCGCTACCGAAGCTGCCGAACAGGCCGAACGTAGCGCCAACCAGTCTTCGCTGTTTGATGACGACTCCAACGATATTGTGGAAGGCGAGGTTGCGAAAGTGGCTCCCTGGAGCCTGCAAGATCGCTTGCGTCAGGAAAAGACGGCACTGGGCTTTTACTTCAGCGGCCATTTGTTTGACGCCTGGCGTGATGAGGTCCGCCGTTTTGCACCGACACCGTTGGCACGTCTGGAAGCGTCGCGTAGTCCGCAGTGGTTTGCCGGTGTGCTCTCAGCGGTGCGTGTACGCATGACACGTCGCGGCAAGATGCTTTACGCCATGCTGGATGACGGCTCGGCGCAGCTGGAAGTGGCCATCTTCAATGAGCTGTTTGAAGAGCATCGCCAGCGTCTGAAAGAGGACCAGTTGATCATCATCCAGGGCAAGGTCAGCAACGACGATTACACCGGCGGCTTGCGTATCAATGCTGACGCTATTTTTGACTTGCAGCTGGCCCGTGAAGCCCGTGCCAGTTGCCTGAGCATCGGCCTGAACAATAATGCCGACGCACAGCGTCTGCAAACCTTGTTGGCACCACACCGTGCCCAGGAGCAGGGCGGGGTGCCGGTCGAGGTACAACTGCAGCGTCCCGATTATGAGTGCGTGGTGCAGTTGGGCCCGCAGTGGCGTGTTCGTCTGGCGGATTCTTTGCTGGAGCAGCTGGAAGGCTGGGACGCCACGCGCGAGGTGGAGATCAGCTACCGATGAGGCCCTTGCGCATTCTGCACTCGGAAGCTGCCACCAGCTTTGGTGGTCAGGAAAACTACATCCTGCGAGCCATGCGCATCTTGCGCGAAAGGGGGCATCAGGTGGAGGCCGCCTGCCAACCCCACGCCCAGTTGACCGAGCGCCTGCGCGACGAGGGTTTTGTGGTTCATACCCTGTTGATGGATGGCCCGGCCAATTACATGCGCGGTGTGCGCCAGTTGCGTCGGGTCTTGCGCCAAGGTCAGTTTGATGTGCTGAACAGCCATAGCCGCCGTGACACCATGCTGGCCGGTGTGGCCGGGCGCCTGGCGGGAACCCCCTTGATTGTGCGTACGCGCCATCTGGCCAAGAAAGTGGGCTCCTTGATGTCTTACACCATCGTGCCCAAACGGGTGATTACGCCCAGCGATTATGTGCGCGATCACCTGATCGAGCGGGGCGTGAAACCTGGGCATGTTCGGGTGGTCTATCCCTGTGTCGATCCCAGCGTGATTGATTCAGCGCCCCTCCTGGATTTGCGTGCCCAGTTGGGTTTGGCGTCTGATACCTTGCTGGTAGGTTGCGTTGCCGTATTGCGGCGCGAAAAAGGCCATCATGAACTGATCGCCGCCATGCAGCCTTTATTTGATCGCTACCCTCAATTGCACTTGGTGCTGGTGGGGGGCGGCTCTCCGGGTTATGAACAGTTGCAGGCCTTGATCGCGGAGCTGGGGCTGCAAGGGCGGATTCATATGCTGGGCGCTCGTGCAGATGTGCCCTCGATTCTGCCCAATCTGGATATTTTTGCCTTGGCGACCCATATGGAAGCGTCGGGCACTGTTTTTGTAGAGGCTGGAAGCGCTGGCATTCCTGTGCTGGGCAGTCGCGTTGGCGGGGTCCCGGAGATGATGCAAGAAGGCCGCAGCGGTTTGCTGGCGGATTTGCACGACCCGGAGCAGTGGCGTGCCGCCTTGGAAAAAATGATCCGGAGCACGGAGTTGCGTCAGGAAATGGGAGCCGCAGGGCGCCTGTTTTGTCGTAGCGACGAGCGCTTTACCCCGGTTGCCATGGGCGACCGGCTGGAAGGCGCTTATTATGCTTGGTTAAAGGAGCTTCAGGGATGAAAGTGGCAAGCACTGTGCCCGTCATGATGTACCACCATGTCACCCCGGAAGGGGGCATGATCAATGCCAGTCCCGAGCATTTCGAGCAGCATTTGCAATGGTTGAAGAAAAACGGCTGGACCAGCCTGACAACCGAGCAATTTGTAGGCCATCTGCAAGGGCAGGGCGTACCGCCCAAATCGGTACTGATTACCTTTGATGACGGCTACCTGGATAACTGGGTCTACGCTTATCCCTTGTTGAAAAAATATGGCTTCAATGCCGTGATTTTCCTGGTGACAAGCTGGATCAATGAGGGGCCTGTGCGCCCTTATCTGGGCCAGGGCCAGGACGTGCCCGAATGCCCGGATCATCGTGAATGTGAAGCGCGTATCGAGCAAGGTCGCAGCGACGAGGTGATTTTGCGCTGGAGTGAAATCCACGCCATGCAGGCTGATGGTGTGTTCGAGTTCCACAGTCATACTCATACCCATACTCGCTGGGACCTGAGCGAACAGCGCGATCAAAAGAACGACAAGATGCGTTGGGAACTGGAGCAATCCCGTCAGACCTTGAAGGCCAATATGGGTATGGTCTCTGACCAGCTGTGTTGGCCGCAAGGCTATTTTGATCCTGATTATGTGCAGGTCGCCCAGCAAGCCGGTTTCCGCTATCTGTATACAACGCGCGCCTTTGGCTCTAACCAGCCTGGTAGCGATCCTTTGCACATTTATCGTTTCGCCGTGCGTGACACGACGGGCGTATCGGTAGGACGCAGGCTGAATGTTGCGGTACATCCCGTGATCGGTCCGATTTTCAACAGGTGGAAAGCATGGCGTCGTCGTCAACGACAGAAGTAGGGCAAAGCGCCGCGTCGAGTTCTGGCAAGCGCCTGTCCGTTATCCTGATTACGAAAAACGAGCAGGCGCATATTCGTGCCTGCCTGGAATCCGTTGCCTTTGCGGACGAGATTATTGTGGTGGACTCGGGCAGTACGGATGAGACGGTGGAAATCGCCCGTTCCATGGGGGCGAACGTGACGGTCACCCCGGATTGGCCCGGTTTTGGGCCGCAGAAGAATCGGGCACTGGATCAGGCCACGGGCGAGTGGGTGCTGTCCATTGATGCAGACGAGCGTGTTACGCCCGAGCTTGCACAACTGATTCAGCAGGAAATGACTCAGCCTCGTGGTACGGCTTACCGGATTGCCCGCCTGTCAGAGTTCGCTGGCCGCTGGATGCGCCATAGCGGTTGGTGGCCAGACCGGGTATTACGACTGTTCAAGCGTGGTACAGCCCGTTTTAACGACGCCAAAGTCCATGAAAGCGTGCAGACCGAGCATCCAGTCCTGATCTTGGATGGGCATTTTCTGCATTACCCCTACGCCAGCCTTGAAGTCTTTATCGACAAGATCAACCGTTATTCCTCGGATGCGGCCCGTCAAATGCAGGCCAAGGGCAAGACCACCAGCCTGCCGGGCATTGCTGGCCATGCCAGCTGGACCTTCGTGCGTCACTATATTGTTCGACGGGGATTTCTGGATGGCCCGCAAGGCTTCATTCTGGCGTGTATGGCCGCTTCTGGCAGCCTGTTTCGATATAGTAAGCTGTGGTATTACACCCGTCAGAAGTCTGATTAGCCCCTTATAATGCCGCCTATGATTCCGATTCTTATGTACCACCAGGTCGGGGTGCCTGCTCCCAAGGGCTCGCCTTACCGTGGTTTGACCGTGCATCCTACTGATTTTCGGCGCCAGATGACTTGGCTCAAGCGCTTGGGTTACCGTGGTTTATCCATGGCGCAACTGATGCCGTACCTGCGGGGTGAAAAGCAGGGCAAGGTTGTGGGAATCAGCTTTGATGATGGCTACCGTAACGTCTTTCAGAACGCCATGCCGGTGCTGGATGAATTGGGCTTTACGGCGACCAATTACATTGTGGCGCGGCATCTGGACGGTTCGAACTTCTGGGACCAACCCAAAGGAGTGCCGCATTCCGGTCTGATGTCCTTGCCAGAACTGCGCGCCTGGGTGAACGCCGGTCATGAAGCCGGTTCGCATACGCTGGACCATGTGCATCTGACCGATGTGTCCTCGGAAATTGCCCATTACCAGATCGCGCAATCCAAGGCAGAGCTGCAAGACGTGCTGCAAGTGGAAGTCAGCGCGTTTTGCTATCCCTATGGCGATCAGAATCAGGCTATTCGTGAGCAGGTGCGTCAGGCTGGTTATTTGAATGCCACCACGACCAATCGCGGTCTGGCCCGTTCAGACGATGATTTATTTGACTTGCCCCGTGTGACGGTCTCGCGTTCCACCAATATTTTGCGCTTCGTGCAAAAGTGCGTGACACGCCTGGAAGACAAGCGTCGTACGGTTTCCCGCTCATGAGCTCAGATCAAACCCGCGACACTCCCGCTGCGATTCCCGAGCGCCTGCGCATCGCTTTTGTGGTCGATCGTTTCGGTAACCGCTTTGGCGGCGCTGAAGCGTATGGGGTGGAACTGATGCGCGAGCTGGCCGAAAAACACGAAATCACCGTGTTTGCGCGCGAATATGACAGTCGCTGTGATTTGAAGCTGGCCTATGTGCCTATTCGACATTGGTCGCATTGGCCGGGCTGGATACGCGGCATTCTGTTTGCCCGTCAGGCCGCCAAGGCCACTGCGCAAGGTTTTGATATTGTGCACTCGCACATGAACGGCTGGTGCGGGGACGTGGAAGTAGTGCATGTCACCCCCGTGCGGTTTAACTGGCGCGTGCGGCCTTTGCCTTTATTGAAAAAACTGGGCTCCTACTTCAGCCCGAGGGTCTGGGGGTATCTGGGTTTGGAAAAACGCCGTTTGCGCCCCGGTCCTCATGCCGTAGTCGCCGTTTCGGGCCTGATTGCCGAACAATTGCAGCAAGCCTATGGCAGCGTGCACGACTATCCCGTCATTGCTCCCGGTGTGGCCTTGCCGCAAGCCGATGCCCAAGGCCAGGAGCGCACCCAGGTTCGCGAGTCTTTGGGTTTTACGAACGATCAGGTTGTCTGCCTGTTGGTGGCTCGTAATCCGCTGCGTAAAGGCTTGAATACGGTGCTGGAAGCCTTGGCGAAACTGCCTTCTCATTATCGATTGCTGGTGGTGGGCGGAAAACCGGGTTTGCGTGACCAGATACGCCAGCAGCTTCAGACTCTGAATATGCAGGATCGCGTCATCCTGCAGGGTGAAACCTCCAACGTCGAACCTTTTTATCGCGCTGCCGATATCTACGTGCATCCCACCCTGAATGACAGCTTTGGCATGGCACCGCTGGAAGCCATGTCCTATGGCTTGCCGGTTGTCCTGAGCCCGGCTCCGTGGTGCGGCTTTGCCCAATATGTGCAGGGCGGCTATCACGCACTGCTGCTCAGCCATCCGGAGGATGCTCAGGAACTGGCTCAGGCGATTGAGAAAATCAGCAAGGACCCGGCCATGGCCAGGAACCTGATCGAGAACTCGCGTGAGTTATTGGTTCAATTCAGCTGGCCTGCCGTCGCGACTCGCTATCAGGACCTGTATCAAAAAGTGTTGCTTCGCCGCCAAGATTAAAGGCAGGTGCAGCCAGGTTTTCTCTTTTACCGAGATTAAATCGTCAAAACTGCTGTTCAGTCATTGTTCAGCTTACGCAATAGCGGATACACTTTGTGGCCTGTAGATGCTCGATCTGAGTATTTGTCTGTCATTCACAGCCGCTGACGGAGCGAGTTTTGAAGGTCCTGATCACTGATATTCACCATGGTAATGGCGGTGGCCATGTCACCTATATTCTGGGTTTGTTGCGCGGTTTGGCCCATCAGTGTGAATTCACTCTGGCGGCACCGGCAACGGGCCGACTGTATCGGGAAGCGTCGCAGATACCCGGGGTAAGAGTGTTGCCAGGCCTGTATACCGCCCGTATCGGGACGGCCCTGTCGGAAATCTGGAACCTGCGCCGTTTTTTGCAGCGCGAAGCCTTCGATATCGTGCATTGCAATGGCAGTACCGATCATCGTCATGTCATGATCGCCTGCAAAACCTTGTCGAATCCTCCCGTTATTATCTGGACCAAACACAATACCAAGCGTCTACACAGCATGGGTAACCGTTTGCGGGCGCGCTTTGGGACTGATCTTTGCATTGCTGTCAGCGATTATGTTGCCCGCCAACTCGCCAATTCCGATTATCGGCGTTGCAACGTTGAACGGATTTATCACGGTCTGGACTTGGAGCATTATTCCCCGGTTTCCGCGCAGGAAAAGCAGGCTGCACGCCAAGCACTTTTCGGCGCTGATTTGGCAGAGAACAGTTTGGTGCTGGGCTCAGTGGGTGGCACGGATCTGGAAAAAGGTTGGTTGCTGCTGGTTGAAGCAGTGTCCCGTCTGGAGCCGGAACTCAAGCAGCGCGTTCGGATTGTGGTAGCAGGTGATCCACCTGCGCAGGCTGTTCGGGAGCAAGTGCAGGCTTTGGGCTGTGCCGAACAATTGGTTTTCCCCGGCTTGGTTAAGGATGTGCGGTCGATCCTGGCTGCCTGTGATGTGGGGTTTGTGCTTTCTTACAAAGAGTCGGCCTCGTACGCGTGCTACGAATCCTTGGCTTTGGGGCTGCCCGTCTTGATCTCCAATGCGGGTGGTCTACCGGAAAGCATCGAGCATTTGCATGAGGGTTGGGTGGTGCCTTGTGGAGACGTGGCAGCCATTGAGGCGCATGTCCGAGACATGTTATGTCAGAAGTACTGCTTGCATACCGTGGGCAAGCGTGCCAGGCAGCGCGCAGAAAACCGTTTTGATGCGCAGCGTTTTTCGGTGGATACCTATCAGGCCTATTTGAAGGCGCGGGCGCTATAAAGTCAGATGCAGGCCAAGCCTGTAGTAAAAAGCGTTCTGAGTGTATTTCAGAACGCTTTTTTTATGCTTAGTTGTTGAGGGACGGAGCAGTGATTGTTTCCAGCTCCGTCAGCCAGATCAAGGCATCTTCCCGCTTTTCTCCACACATTTCCGGCGAGGCTTGCAAGCCCGAGCAACAGGCAGGGCGTTCGGGTTGGCCAAAAATCCGACAACGTAGCTGTTCGTCCAGCTGAATACAGGGCACACCCGCAGGCTTGCCGTGGGGCATGCCGGGGATAGGACTGGAGATAGAGGGGGCGATACAGCAGGCCCCACATTCAGAACGGCAAATCATGCCCAGCCTCGGGACCAGTACACCAGAATCCCGACATATTCCTTGATGATGGAGCGGCTGGATTGCAGGGCCATCAGATTGGGTTTCCACATGGAAAACTCGGGGCTGTTCGGAACCGTTAGCTGTGGGGCGGCACCAGCCGCAATGACATCGACCCCTTGCTTGCGGAAAATTGCCATGGCGCGTGGCATGTGCAGGGCAGAGGTTACCAACAAGACTTTCTTGGCCTGCTTTTCTTGCAGTAGCTGGGCGGTGTATGCACCATTTTGCTGGGTGGTCAGGCTTTCGTTTTCCATCAGTGTGGCCGAGGCGGGCACATCCAGATTAGTCAGGGTGTTGGCCATGACCTTGGCTTCACTGATGCCGCCGTCCAGCGCGGCTCCCGACAAGACAATGTAAGGCGCACGGCCCGCTTTATACAGATCGGCCGCTCGTTCTACCCGCGCCGATGTTTTCTGTGCTGTTTGGGGCAAGAACCAATTGCTGCGGTTTTGAGCGGTGTGGCCGCCCAGAACCACAATGGCATCGGCTTGCGTTACCTGCTCAGCCGGCTGATAGGGATACATTTTTTCCAGATAACCGCCCGCATACAGACTGGTGGCAGGCAGGGACCAGGCGCCGGTCCAGAGCAGTCCGGCCAAGGCCAGAGCGGCGGCGGTTTTGCGCAGGCGCAAGATAAAGAGCAGCACCGCCACAAGTAGTAGGGCGGCAAACAAATTCAGCGGAATGACCAGGCTGGTCAGGATGCTCGATACATTCATGGGTGCTCCCGCTCTGACTCCAGCACTTGCACCACCTCGTCCAGCGTTGGCCATTGGCCATCGCGCCCCAGGCAAATCGCCCGTGGCGACCAGGGACCGGTGTCTTCAGGGTTGGTGACGCCACATAAGGTCAGCTGCTGGGCCTTGATGGCTGCCGCGACATGGGAGACGCCAGAGTCATTGCAAATAACCCACTGCGCCTGTTGGCAAAGCCGCGCAAACGCTCCTAAAGGCAGGGGCGGCAGGCAACGTGCGCTGGGCGCATTTTGCAGGGCAGCCTCATGCTCGTTGGGCGGGGGGCACATAATGACGGTTTTGCCTTGGGCTTGCAGATGGCGGGTCAGTTGGTCGAAATACGGCCAGACTTTGACGCGGCCTTTGTGCAGTCCCGTTGCGGTAGGGGCGATCAGAATATAGTCACCGGGGCGCAGGGCGGCTTGGCGCAGACTGTTGTCGCCTTCTTGCCGTTGCAGGGGGCTGAGCGTCAAATCCAGGGTGGCTGGGGCTTGTTCAGGCGCCGGGTTCAATTTCCACAGCGCCAAAGCCTGCTGAACAATATAGAACCAGGATTGCACCGCATGCAACTGCTTTTGCGGCTTATTTAACGGCCATCGTAATAAAAGGCTACGGCCATCGTCCCGGTAACCGCAGGCTGGCAGACCTGCCAGTTTGAAGCTGAGGGCACTGCTCAGCGAATCGGGCAGCAGCAGGCCATACGCTTGGCGATGGCCGTGTTGGCGACGATAACGGCGTATGGCTTTGGCATCCTGGTGCCAGTGGCTGCTCATGGGGATGAAGCCATGCAAGGGGTAAGCCGACAGCAGTTCGCGGGCCCAGGGACGGGCGCAAACCACGACGGGCAAACCGGTATCCAGCAGAGCCTGTAAACACGGCAGGCTCATGCATACATCGCCTAGCCAATTAGGCAATCGTAAATAAAGGGCAGAGGGATCAGACATGAACAGGACAACTAGGCAGAACCAACAAGTGCGGAGGCGCTCGACTCAGGCAATGAGCGTTAGAATAAACACAATTAGATAGTATATAGGGTGTCCTCGTTGTCCAACGCCATAGAAACCAAAATCAAGCCTGCTGGGCACGATCCTGTCAAATCCGATCTCTGGAAGCGCATTTATAGCCGTTTGCTGCCTTATTGGAAGGTAGCGGTGCTGGCGCTGATCCTGGTCAGCATCTCCTCAGCTACCCAGCCAGTGCTGGCGGTGATCATGAAGCCTTTGCTGGATGATGGCTTTACGGGTGCCAATCCGGACTATATGTGGTCCATCCCGCTGGCGGTGATCGGGCTGATGTTTGTGCGCGGCGTGACCAGTTACGGCAGTTCTTATTTGTTTGCCTGGATCGCCAACAAAATGTTGCTGACTTTACGTGGTGACATGTTCTCCCGCTTGCTGGGATTGTCCGATTCGGAGTTCAAGCAAGGGGATACTGGCCGTTTGCTGAACCGCTTCACGATTGATGCCGGCACCATGACTGGCGTTGCCACCGAGGTGGTCACCGTCGTAGTGCGTGAAACCTTGACCGTGATCGCCTTGTTGGGCGTTCTGCTTTACATGTCCTGGCAATTGACCGTGATCGTGTTTCTGGTCATGCCCGCCTCGGTCTTTGTGGCCAAATTGGTGTCGCGTCGCCTGCGCCGCATCAACCGCGATACCGTGAACATGAATGCCGAGCTGACTCGTGTGGTCAGTGAAGCTATCGATGCCCAACGTGTCATCAAGCTGTTTGATGGCTACGAGCGCGAAAACACCCGTTTCATGTATGTGAATGCGCGCCTGCGCCGCTTCGCCATGCGCGCAGCTTCTGCGGATGCCGCTCTGTCGCCTATTACACAGTTGTTTGTGTCGATTGCCGTGGCCGGAGTGATTTTTGTCGCTCTTTACCAGGCTAATACCGGCACGCTGACTATCGGTAGCTTTGCTGCTTTCATGGCTGCCCTGGGACAGATTTTTGACCCTATCAAGCGTTTGACCAATATCACCGGCACGATGCAGCGCATGCTGGTGGCGGCAGAAAGTGTCTTCAAGCTGGTTGACCAGGACCCGGAGCCCGATACCGGGACTCGAGAGTTCACGCAGCCTGTGCATGGTCATATCGAGTTCGACTCGGTGTCACATCGTTTCCCCAACGCGCATCGCGATACCTTGTCCGAGGTCAGTTTTGCGGTGCAGCCCGGCCAGACCATTGCCCTGGTTGGCCGTTCCGGTAGTGGCAAGACCACACTGGCCAATATGTTGCCGCGTTTCTTGATTCCTAGCAGTGGGCAAGTGCGGGTAGATGGCATTCCCTCCGAAGAGCTGACCTTGCGTAGCTTGCGTAGCCAGATTTCTTTGGTCAGCCAGGACGTGGTGCTGTTTGAGGCGACGATTGGCCAAAACGTGGCCTATGGTGCAGGAGCCGATGTTACGCCGGAGCGTATCTGGGAGGCGCTGGAGGCAGCCAATCTGCGCGAGTTCGTGGAAGGCTTGCCACAAGGTCTGGATACGATGGTGGGCGAGAATGCCAATTCCCTGTCTGGCGGCCAGCGTCAGCGTCTGGCCATTGCCCGTGCCTTGATTAAAAATGCTCCCATTCTGATTCTGGATGAAGCCACCTCGGCTCTGGATAATGAGTCCGAGCGTCAGGTTCAGATGTCGCTGGAGACCCTGATGAAGGGCCGCAGTACCTTGGTGATTGCGCATCGTCTGTCTACCGTACAAAATGCGGATCAAATCCTGGTGCTGGACGAAGGGCGGATTATTGAGCAGGGCCGTCACGACGAATTGCTGGCCCGCAACGGTGTGTACGCCGGTTTCTACCAAATGCAGTTTCAGTTCAACGAATAAGCAGCCTGGGGCTGCACGATAAGGAACATCATGAAGAAAATCATTCTTGCGCTGGCCGGGCTGGCTGTGTTGGCAGGGTGTGCCAAGCAGGGTGCGGAACTGCGAGAACAAGATTTGCGTCGTCCCAGCTACTTCAAGACGGAGCGCCGCATCAATACGGACTTTGTGGGTATTCAGCGTGCCTTGTTCAAGCATCAGGCCGAGTGTGGCAAAGCAGCGGTTTTCAAAATGGATGAGCGTCAGGCCAGCTACGGCACTTTGCGCTACGAACTGGAACCGGGGGCGGGCTGGGATAAAAGTATCCTGATCGATCTGACCATGATGCAAAAGGGTTGGGTAGACGCAAAGGTTTACGCTTACCGCGCTGATGTGAAGCGAGAGATTCAGGAGATCTTCACTTCAATTCGTGCTCCAGGTGTGTGCAATCCGGACGATGCACCAAAAGAAGTGCTGCCCGAGGATGATTTTGTACCGGTTGCGCCGCTGTAAGTGTCCAAGCTTTGTGCTGGGCAACTCGCTCAGCACATGAGGCGCCCTGATCGCAGGACAAATTTGTCCTGCTCGTGACCCGCTTTTTCAGGCGGGTTTATTGTTTTTAGTCCCTCTCAATGAACAGAGATGATTATGGATCTTGCCTCTACACCCCCAGTCAGACAGACAGCCTCGACAGCAGCGATGCTTTATCTGATTTGCGGCAAGATTGCGGCGGGTAAATCCACCCTTGCTAAAAAGCTGTCCGAGCAGCCCAAGACCGTGCTAATCAGCGAAGATTTCTGGCTGGCTAACGTATACCCCGGTCAAATTGCGTCTTTGGAAGATTACGCGCGCTGTTCAGCGCAGTTGCGGGCGGCCATGGCACCGCATATTGCTGCTTTGTTGCAGGCTGGGATGTCTGTAGTGCTGGATTTTCCGTCCAATACCTTGGCAACACGCGCTTGGGCGCGGGAGCTGATTGAAAAGTCGGCTGTGGCTCACGAACTGCATTATCTGGATGTAGCTGACGAACTGTGCAAGGCACGTTTGCATGCTCGTAATGCCAGTGGTGAGCATCCCTTTGAGACGACCGAAGCGCAGTTTGATTTGTTCAGCTCTTACTTTGTGGCACCTCAGGAGTCAGAGGGCTTTCATATCATTCGCCATCAGATTAGCGAATAAGCCGGGGCGTGTTTTTCTGCTGCTAGTTGCCGCGTGCCAGAAGATGTTTGCTGGTTTGCTTGTATCTGTGCCTGAGCTTTGCGAGTGTAGGAGCGTGTCCGAGCAGGCCGTAGACTTGCCGTACAAGAGCTAATGCAGGGGATTGGCTACTCAGCCAACCCCAACGCTGACCAATTACAGCAAAATAATATCGTACTGTTCCTGGGAGTAGTGTGGATCTACTTCCAGGGAAATGGGCTTGCCAATAAAGTCGCCCGCCACGGCCAGGTGCTGGCTTTCTTCTTCCAGAAACAGGTCCACGACCTCTTGAGCCGCCAAAATACGAAATTCTTTGGGATTGAATTGTTTGGCTTCGCGCAGGACCTCGCGCAAGATTTCATAGCAGACTGTGCGGGCCGTGCGGACGGAACCTCGCGATTGGCAGGTGGGGCAGGGCTCGCATAGTTGGTGCGCCAAAGAGTCACGCGTACGTTTGCGCGTCATTTCCACCAGACCTAATTGACTAAAGCCATTGATCGTCACGCGAGTGCGGTCTTTGGCCAGCGCTTTTTGCAGCTCCTGCAAGACAGACTCCCGGTGAGCAGGGTCGTCCATATCAATAAAGTCCAGGATGATGATGCCACCCAGATTGCGCAGACGCAGTTGGCGGGCCAGGGCAATCGCTGCTTCCAGGTTTGTTTTGAAGATCGTGTCGTCAAAGTTGCGACCACCGACGAAACCGCCGGTATTCACATCCACCGTAGTCAGTGCTTCGGTCTGATCGATAATCAAATAGCCGCCGGACTTCAAATCCACCCGACGCGACAGGGCGCGATTGATTTCTTCATCTACATGGGCTGTATCAAACAGAGCGCGACTGCCTTTGTGGTGACTGATGCGCTCAAGCACCGAGGGCGTGTAAATCTGTGCCCACTCCTTCATCTCCTGCACGACGGTGCGTGAGTCCACGATGATGGATTGGGTGTTGGGCGTCACCATATCGCGTAAAACACGTTGCGCCAGGCTCAAGTCCGTATAAAGCACAGAGGGGGCGCCTTGCTCGCGGATACGTTCCTGAATACGTGTCCACAAAGTACGCAGATACTGCTGGTCTGCACTGATCTCTTCATCCGTCGCGCATTCGGCCTGAGTCCGTACGATGAAACCGCCTTTCTCATCCTTGGGCATAAGACGACTGACACGCTCGCGCAGCTCGATCCTGTCTGCATCCGAACCAATCCGTTGCGATACGCCAATATGAGGATCAAAAGGCAGATACACCAACATGCGGCCCGCAATACTGATTTGTGTTGATACACGAGCACCCTTGGTGCCCAAAGGATCCTTGATGACTTGTACTAATAGAGACTGACCTTCGTACAAGAGCTTTTCAATCGGCGTGGTGGGACTACCCTGATTACGCTCGGTGCGATTCTGGCGTAAGTCCGCGACATGGATAAACGCCGCGCGTTCCAGGCCAATATCAATGAAGGCACTTTGCATGCCGGGCAAAACCCGTGCCACCTTTCCCAGATAGACGTTCCCCACATAACCGCGTTGGATGCTGCGCTCGATATGAATTTCCTGGACAGCACCTTGCTCGACCAGGGCAACACGGGTTTCAAACGGAGTGACGTTAATCAGGATGTCTTCATGCATAGTAATTTCGCTCAGGAATATCTGTTCCGGGCTAGTGTAGGGCCAAGTCGGTGAGGCTGCTATGCCTTTATGACTATATAGAGAGTTTAGGGAGGATGAATGCTTCGCTTGTCTTTGTTTGGGAGACTGCTTGGAGGCGTTTATGGTTCCAGTTGCTTTATGCAGGTCGCCACTCGAGGCCCCGGGACCGGGTGTTGGGGCGGACTACTTGCCGGCGCAATGCGCCGGTCCCCTTGTCGGAGTCACAATCGGGGCGCAGTCTGAACTCGCCCAGTGATTGGTCCCCCGGACCAATCACAAACTTTGGGCTCAAACAGCAGACTGCTTGCATCCCCGATTGTGACTCCGACTGCGGCAAGTACTCTGACTCGCCCCAACACCCGGTCCCGGGGCCCCGAGTGGCTAGCAGCCCTGCATAATGCTCGATCTTGGAGGCCATTCAACTCGTTATCTCTATATAGACACTGTTGGTTGAAGGCACAGGGCCGATGCAGCGTTCGTGTGGCCGTTCTTTTGTCCGCTATCTATCTATCCATCCAGCAACCAACCAACCAACCAACCAACCAACCAACCAACCAACCAACCAACCAACCAACCAACCAACCAACCAACCAACCAACCAACCCATCGACTGGCGACTATTTTTGGGAGGGGGGGCTCCCCTATCTATATAGAAGGAGGATAGAGGGAGGAATGGTCAGAGGACGGGGGAGATGATTTAACGAATTTCCGTGAGGAAAATAGCTTTCTGTTCGTGTTTTGCTCTGAAGAAGCTTGAAGCCTCCTGCCTGAAGGCAAAAAGTCGAAATAAGCTAAAAATTATTTTTATAGTTATTCTTCATAGTTATCAATCAGCTACATCGTTTTACGGAGTTTTCTATCCTGAACTACCAAGAAAAAACCCATGAAACGCTTGCAAAGCGGAAAATCCTCGTGCTATAGTTCTTTTCTCGCTGCAGCACACACAGGGTTTTCCCTGAAGCGCTACAGAGAGCAGTTAGACAAGTTTCACCGCCTTGGCCAAGAGGCCCGCACCGAAGCTTGAATGACTGGTCAGGAAACTGACAGGGTGTAAAACCCGGAGCTTGACAAATCAGAAAATTCTGTGTTAAAGTTCTAGGTTCTGCTCCAGAGAACGCAACGTTAAGTTTTTAAGCGGTTTTGCAGGTTGAAACGGTTTTGAAAATTTACCCTTGTTTGTGAAGTTGGATGGTTAGCCTCACGGTTGATTGTTCAGCAGGTAGAAAGGAACGAAAGTTCTGGTTTAAGCGAGACGAGTTGGACGGTTTTAAAACTTTCTAACTTCTTCAAAAAAACGCTTGACACACTGCCTGATCTGCTTCATAATCTCGTTTCTCTGCTGCTAACACAGCAAGGCACGAAGCGCTAGGCGCGACGAGCCAGCCGGGTTAGTCAGTAGAACGACAGGCAACTGTCACTGCTCTTTAACAATTAACAGCCGATAAGTGTGGGCGCTTGGAATGAGCGAGTCGAACCCTTCGGGGATCGCCACAAGTTTGTATCAAGTGCTCACAAACGAAAGATGAAGAATTACCTTGTGTAACTCTGAATTTTTCTTTGAGACACAATCGGTCTCGTCGCAAGACGGGACAACCACAGAGATTAAACTGAAGAGTTTGATCCTGGCTCAGATTGAACGCTAGCGGGATGCTTTACACATGCAAGTCGAACGGCAGCGCGAGAGAGCTTGCTCTCTTGGCGGCGAGTGGCGGACGGGTGAGTAATATATCGGAACGTGCCCAGTAGCGGGGGATAACTACTCGAAAGAGTGGCTAATACCGCATACGCCCTACGGGGGAAAGGGGGGGATCGCAAGACCTCTCACTATTGGAGCGGCCGATATCGGATTAGCTAGTTGGTGGGGTAAAGGCTCACCAAGGCAACGATCCGTAGCTGGTTTGAGAGGACGACCAGCCACACTGGGACTGAGACACGGCCCAGACTCCTACGGGAGGCAGCAGTGGGGAATTTTGGACAATGGGGGAAACCCTGATCCAGCCATCCCGCGTGTATGATGAAGGCCTTCGGGTTGTAAAGTACTTTTGGCAGAGAAGAAAAGGTATCCCCTAATACGGGATACTGCTGACGGTATCTGCAGAATAAGCACCGGCTAACTACGTGCCAGCAGCCGCGGTAATACGTAGGGTGCAAGCGTTAATCGGAATTACTGGGCGTAAAGCGTGTGTAGGCGGTTCGGAAAGAAAGATGTGAAATCCCAGGGCTCAACCTTGGAACTGCATTTTTAACTGCCGAGCTAGAGTATGTCAGAGGGGGGTAGAATTCCACGTGTAGCAGTGAAATGCGTAGATATGTGGAGGAATACCGATGGCGAAGGCAGCCCCCTGGGATAATACTGACGCTCAGACACGAAAGCGTGGGGAGCAAACAGGATTAGATACCCTGGTAGTCCACGCCCTAAACGATGTCAACTAGCTGTTGGGGCCGTTAGGCCTTAGTAGCGCAGCTAACGCGTGAAGTTGACCGCCTGGGGAGTACGGTCGCAAGATTAAAACTCAAAGGAATTGACGGGGACCCGCACAAGCGGTGGATGATGTGGATTAATTCGATGCAACGCGAAAAACCTTACCTACCCTTGACATGTCTGGAAAGCCGAAGAGATTTGGCCGTGCTCGCAAGAGAACCGGAACACAGGTGCTGCATGGCTGTCGTCAGCTCGTGTCGTGAGATGTTGGGTTAAGTCCCGCAACGAGCGCAACCCTTGTCATTAGTTGCTACGCAAGAGCACTCTAATGAGACTGCCGGTGACAAACCGGAGGAAGGTGGGGATGACGTCAAGTCCTCATGGCCCTTATGGGTAGGGCTTCACACGTCATACAATGGTCGGGACAGAGGGTCGCCAACCCGCGAGGGGGAGCCAATCTCAGAAACCCGATCGTAGTCCGGATCGCAGTCTGCAACTCGACTGCGTGAAGTCGGAATCGCTAGTAATCGCGGATCAGAATGTCGCGGTGAATACGTTCCCGGGTCTTGTACACACCGCCCGTCACACCATGGGAGTGGGTTTCACCAGAAGTAGGTAGCCTAACCGTAAGGAGGGCGCTTACCACGGTGGGATTCATGACTGGGGTGAAGTCGTAACAAGGTAGCCGTATCGGAAGGTGCGGCTGGATCACCTCCTTTTAGAGCGAATGGCTCGCAAAGCGAAAGCGTCCACACTTATTGGCTGTTAGTTAATGTCATGACCATTGAAGGTATCGCCCACTGGTGATAGATGGGTCAGTAGCTCAGTCGGTTAGAGCACCGTCTTGATAAGGCGGGGGTCGTTGGTTCGATTCCAACTTGACCCACCAACGATTACCTCGGGGGATTAGCTCAGCTGGGAGAGCACCTGCTTTGCAAGCAGGGGGTCGTCGGTTCGATCCCGTCATCCTCCACCACCGCTTTTGTGGTTGGTTGTCGATACAGCAAGGTTCATGACAGAGTATAGGGCACAGGCCAACAGCGGTTGACCTGGCGCTAGATTCAACGAAGAGTGTTCTTTTTAAAGAATACTGCTCGTTGGGTTATGCAACCCACGAATTGCTCTTTAACAATTAGGAAGAAGCACAACGAAGGTGTGTTGTCTAATAAACGCAAAGCGAATTTCGCCTTGTGATGACAATACACGGGTTGTGATTGCAACAGAACAAATTATGTTCAACGAAAGTTCTCAAAAATATAGACGTTGTTCAGTCTTCGGATTGGATAACAGCTAAGGATTGATGAACGGCAACAACGTATACTCATATTCCTATAACAGCATCAAGCGTTATAGGATCAAGCGAATAAGTGCATATGATGGATGCCTTGGCGATCACAGGCGATGAAGGACGCGGTAGCCTGCGAAAAGCTACGGGGAGCTGGCAAACAAGCTTTGATCCGTAGATGTCCGAATGGGGAAACCCACCGTAGTAATACGGTATCCCATGCTGAATACATAGGCATGTGGAGGCGAACCGAGTGAACTGAACCATCTCAGTAACTCGAGGAAAAGAAATCAACCGAGATTCCGGAAGTAGTGGCGAGCGAAACCGGACCAGCCTGGATGTTTTAGCGTAGTGAATAGTCGAATGGAATGGAAAGTCCAGCCGTAGCAGGTGATAGCCCTGTAGGCGAAATTCAGTACGTGGAACTAAGCATCGAACAAGTAGGGCGGGACACGTGAAATCCTGTCTGAATATGGGGGGACCATCCTCCAAGGCTAAATACTCGTGATCGACCGATAGTGAACCAGTACCGTGAGGGAAAGGCGAAAAGAACCCCGGAAGGGGAGTGAAATAGATCCTGAAATCGTATGCATACAAACAGTAGGAGCACCTTCGTGGTGTGACTGCGTACCTTTTGTATAATGGGTCAGCGACTTACATTCAGTGGCAAGCTTAACCGAATAGGGGAGGCGTAGCGAAAGCGAGTCCGAATAGGGCGATTCAGTCGCTGGGTGTAGACCCGAAACCAGGCGATCTATCCATGGCCAGGTTGAAGGCACGGTAACACGTGCTGGAGGACCGAACCCACTAATGTTGAAAAATTAGGGGATGAGCTGTGGATCGGAGTGAAAGGCTAAACAAGCCTGGAGATAGCTGGTTCTCTCCGAAAACTATTTAGGTAGTGCCTCGTATATTACTGCCGGGGGTAGAGCACTGTTATGGCTAGGGGGTCACAGCGACTTACCAACCCATGGCAAACTCCGAATACCGGCAAGTACAGTACGGGAGACAGAGCACCGGGTGCTAACGTCCGGACTCAAGAGGGAAACAACCCAGACCGCCAGCTAAGGTCCCTAACTATGGCTAAGTGGGAAACGAAGTGGGAAGGCATAGACAGTCAGGAGGTTGGCTTAGAAGCAGCCATCCTTTAAAGAAAGCGTAATAGCTCACTGATCGAGTCGTCCTGCGCGGAAGATGTAACGGGGCTAAGCCATAGACCGAAGCTGCGGATGTGTACTTTAGTACACATGGTAGGAGAGCGTTCCGTAAGCCTGTGAAGGTGTTCCGTGAGGAATGCTGGAGGTATCGGAAGTGAGAATGCTGACATGAGTAGCGATAAAGGGGGTGAAAAGCCCCCTCGCCGTAAGTCCAAGGTTTCCTGCGCAACGTTCATCGGCGCAGGGTGAGTCGGCCCCTAAGGCGAGGCAGAGATGCGTAGCTGATGGGAAGCGGGTTAATATTCCCGCACCGTCGTAGAGTGCGATGGGGGGACGGATTGCAGAATGTTATCGGGGTGTTGGATGTCCCCGTTGGCGCATCATAGAAGGCACTTAGGCAAATCCGGGTGCGTAATTCAAGGGTGTGACTGGATAGAGCTTCGGCTCTAAACTAACTGGAAGCAGTTCCAAGAAAAGCCTCTAAGCTTCAGCTCTACGAGACCGTACCGCAAACCGACACAGGTGGACGGGATGAATATTCCAAGGCGCTTGAGAGAACTCAGGAGAAGGAACTCGGCAAATTAATACCGTAACTTCGGGAGAAGGTATGCCTCATTAGTGTGATGTGCCTGCGCACAAAGCATGAAGAGGCCGCAGTGAATCGGTGGCTGCGACTGTTTACTAAAAACACAGCACTCTGCAAACACGAAAGTGGACGTATAGGGTGTGACGCCTGCCCGGTGCCGGAAGGTTAAGTGATGGGGTGCAAGCTCTTGATCGAAGCCCCGGTAAACGGCGGCCGTAACTATAACGGTCCTAAGGTAGCGAAATTCCTTGTCGGGTAAGTTCCGACCTGCACGAATGGCGTAACGATGGCCACACTGTCTCCTCCTGAGACTCAGCGAAGTTGACATGGTTGTGATGATGCAATCTCCCCGCGGCTAGACGGAAAGACCCCATGAACCTTTACTGTAGCTTTGCATTGGATTGTGAACCGGCCTGTGTAGGATAGGTGGGAGACGTTGAAGCGTGGTCGCCAGATCGCGTGGAGTCATCCTTGAAATACCACCCTGGTCTGTTTGCGGTTCTAACCTAGGTCCCTAATCGGGATCGGGGACCGTGCATGGTGGGCAGTTTGACTGGGGCGGTCTCCTCCTAAAGTGTAACGGAGGAGTTCGAAGGTACGCTAGAGACGGTCGGAAATCGTCTTGATAGTGCAATGGCATAAGCGTGCTTGACTGTGAGACTGACAAGTCGAACAGGTACGAAAGTAGGACATAGTGATCCGGTGGTTCTGTATGGAAGGGCCATCGCTCAACGGATAAAAGGTACTCTGGGGATAACAGGCTGATACCGCCCAAGAGTTCATATCGACGGCGGTGTTTGGCACCTCGATGTCGGCTCATCTCATCCTGGGGCTGTAGCCGGTCCCAAGGGTATGGCTGTTCGCCATTTAAAGAGGTACGTGAGCTGGGTTTAAAACGTCGTGAGACAGTTTGGTCCCTATCTGCCGTGGGCGTTGGATACTTGACGGAGCCTGCTCCTAGTACGAGAGGACCGGAGTGGACGTACCACTGGTGTATCGGTTGTCATGCCAATGGCATTGCCGAGTAGCTACGTACGGAAGAGATAACCGCTGAAGGCATCTAAGCGGGAAACTCGTCTGAAGATTAGGTATCCCGGGGGCTTGACCCCCCTGTAGGGTCGTCCGAGACCAGGACGTTGATAGGCTGGGTGTGGAAGTGCAGTAATGCATGTAGCTAACCAGTACTAATTGCCCGTGTGGCTTGATCCTATAACCCTTGAGGTTGTAGTGAGTTAAGTTGTTGACCACAGAACGTAATATTGAAGTGCAGCGCAACCCGCGCTTGACACCTTCGTAACCGCTGCTAGTTGATCCGTACTGATCGCTAGCGGTGTGCTTCTTCCAATTGGCTGGGGCGTCCCTTAAAAAGACGACTCGGCAACCAGTTACGCTTGACGACCATAGCAAGGTGGTCCCACACCTTCCCATCCCGAACAGGACTGTGAAACGCCTTTGCGCCGATGATAGTGGACGGACGTCTGTGAAAGTAGGTCATCGTCAAGCTCTTATTCCTCAAAACCCCCGCAAGCATCCCTTGCGGGGGTTTTGTTTTAGGCGTCGACAAAAGCGCAGGCTACCGGCCTGTCTCGGATTGCTCGAAGGCCTGACCCTGGACCGCCCGGTTCAGGCGTACCGCCCCCCCTCCTGGCCTGTTCTGGGCTGCGTGTATTCCTTGCTCTTACCGACGCCGTTTGGCCTAAGCCTAGTAGGTCGGTCATGGCATCCAGTCCCTGCACCCTAGGATTGGCGTTCAATCCGTCGTTGCCTATCTGCAGGGTGGTCGGTCGCTCCACTCTTGCTGTGCCGACTGTTTGTTGTGGAGGCGCGCCTATACACCGCTTCTTCTTCTTCTTCTTCTTCGTCTGCTGCTGCTGCTGCTGCTGCTGATTGCCCCGGGTAGTGACTCTGATCGGCATGAGGGGAGGCCTGCTCTATGATTGGTGCGCATAGCGCGTTTAATGCTTTAGTTGCAGACAACGTGGCTGGATCATCGCTGCAGAGTGGCCGCTCTACTCTTCGCGCTTGTAGCATTAGCAGCTGAGCTTTTCGCACCAATCAGCTTTGTCTACCAAGATTGGCGCCTGCAACTGCCGGCATCTGTCTCCTTAGCTTAGGGCTGTAGCGTACTTAGTCACTGCCTGTATTCGTCCTCCCTGATCCTCCTGAAATTCCTACTCAGTTTTCTCTTTGCGCCGTAGAATACGGATAAATACTTTAGAGCTAAAGGAGTTGCCCGTGGGTGCAGAGACAGTAGTAGACGCGATTGTGGTTGGGGCAGGGCACAACGGCTTGGCAGCAGCGGTTGAACTGGCCAGTAAAGGCTGGAAAGTTCAGGTTGTGGAAGCCAAAAGCTCGGCAGGTGGTGCGGTCAGCACTCAGGAGTTGACCTTGCCAGGCTTCAAGCATGATGTGTGCGCCATGAACTTGTCCTCCTTCGCAGGCTCTGCGTTCTTCCAGCGCCATAAAGAAGCTTTGGCTCGCCATGGCTTGGCATTCGTCCCTGCAGAGCATTGCTTTGCCAGCGTGTTCCGGGATCAAAGTTATTTGGGCGTCAGTACAGACCTGGAAACGACCTTAAAGCGTATTCGAGCTGTTTCTGAGAAGGACGCTCAGGCTTGGCAAGCCATGCTAGATGACTTCCAGAGCAAGGCTCCCCATCTGTTTGCTGTGCTCGGTAGCCCTATGCCTTCGTGGGGCCTGATGAAAAGCGCCTGGAAGAGCTGGCGGGAGCTGGGCAAGGATGGCGTTGCAGAGCTGATGCAATTGCTGCTGGCGACGCCTCGTGACTTTCTGGACCGCCATTTCGAGAGCGACTCAGTGAAAGCCATGATGGCAGCCTGGGGGCTGCATGTGGATTTCACACCAGACACAGCAGGCGGTGCCTTGTTTCCTTATCTGGAGTCCATGGCCAACCAAGCCTTCGGCATGGTGATCGGGCAGGGCGGTGCGGACACGATTATCCGTGCCATGACGAGCTTGCTGCAGGAGTTGGGCGGTGAGCTGCTGTTGAATGCCCCCGTGCAGACAATTGAACAAGAGAATGGTCGCGCCAGTGGTGTTGTTTTGGCCGACGGTCGCCGCTTGAAGGCACGCAAGGCGGTCATCGCGAATCTGAATCCTCAGCTCGTCTTTGGGCGCCTGGTGCAGTCTGCTACCGTCCCCAAGGATTATCAGAAGAAAGTCGATGCCTTCCGCCCCGGTTTAGGCACCATGATGATCCATTTGGCTCTGGATGGCTTGCCTGATTGGACAGCTGGCACCGAGCTGCAGCGTTTCTCCTACGTCCATCTGGCACCCGATATGGCCATGATGAGCCGCGTCTATGCCGAAGCAGCTGCAGGTTTATTGCCTGCCGAGCCAGTTCTTGTGGTTGGACAAGGTACAGCACTGGATCCTTCGCGCGCCCCGGAGGGGAAACATACTTTGTGGATTCAAGTGCGTGTGCTGCCAGCCCAAGTCAAAGGCGACGCTTCTGGCAAGATTGCCGCTGGCGATTGGTCGCAGCTTAAGGATGCATATGCAGAGCGCGTCCTGGATCTGCTTGAAAGTTATGCGCCGGGCCTGCGTAGCAAGATCCTGGCCCGCCATATCATGTCGCCCCAGGATCTGGAGCAGTTCAATGCGAACTTGATTGGCGGTGATAACCTCTCGGGCAGCCACCATCTGGATCAGAACTTCTTCTTCCGTCCAGTGGCCGGTTACTCCAAATACAAGACGCCGATCAAGGATCTGTATTTGTGCGGCGCCTCGACCTGGCCCGGTGCAGGGACGGGGGCCGGATCAGGTTATATGCTGGCCAATCTGTTGGCGAAGTAAGTCAAAGAACTAAAGGCCATTCAGACGTTGCCGGGCATGTTCCAGGCGCAGCTGTTTGGCCTCCATCTCCTGTAGTTGTCGTCGTATCCCATCGATATGTTCTTTGGCCGCGCGTCGGGCCAAGTCAGCTTGGCCTTGCGTGACGGCATTGCATAAACGCGCATGTTGTCTGTCCAACCTGCGTTTGGAGTCATGGTCGGGATACAGGTGCTGCACGGACACGCGCACCGTAGATAACATCAAATCGTTGAACAGGCTGATCATGTGTACCAGCACCGGGTTGTGCGAGGCCTCACAGATTGCCGCATGAAAAGCATGATCTGCCCGCGCGACCTGTTCAGGCGCTGCATCCTGCATTTGCAGATCCTCCAGTTCCTGAAAGCGTCGTCGTATCATGATGTGATCGGCTTCCGTCCCCCTGGAGGCGGCTAGTTGAGCCGCCTCGCTTTCCAGCAGTTCACGCACTTCCAGCAAGTCATATAGAGTGCGCCCTTGCGCTTGAAGCAGGTGCTCCAGCGGCTTGCTGACGGCTGAATCAATCAGGTTGGCGACAAAGGAACCTTTGCCATGCCGGGTTTCAATCAAGCCGCGCACGCGCAGGATTTGTAGCCCTTCGCGCAGGGCCGATCGGGACACCGCTAGCCTTTGCGTCAGTTGCCGCTCGGAGGGCAGGACTTGTCCCGGTTTCAGGACGCCATCCATAATAAAAGTTTCGATGCGTTGGGCGACCAGCTCGGCGGTGACTTCCAAACGCTTGGGTTCCTGCATTTTCATTCGTGGTCAGACCAGTTTTATACCTGTGGAAATGATAACAAGCTGATTATCTATCTGTCTGATTTATAAGTATAAAGATAAACCCTAATACTCTCTTAGGGTAAAAACTGGTCGGACCAGTAGCCTGACGGCTGGACAAGCCAGCCCGCATCAAAGACCATCCGTTTCAGGAGACTTTAAAAGACAGGAGGCGTCATGAGCTTGCGCTACGACGAAAAACTGGACGGTGTGCTGCCCCGCGTGGACAGGATGCAGCTGCTTAGCCGTTTGCGTGATGATATTCCCGGCCTGGATGTGCTGCACACTGATGAGCAACTGCATCCTTACGAGTGCGATGGACTGAGTGTTTATCGTGCCAAACCCTTGCTGGTCGTTTTGCCCCGTAATGTGGAGCAGGTACAGGCCGTGATGCGCTTGGCTCACGAAGTCGGCGTGCCGGTGGTGGCCCGTGGTGCGGGTACCGGCTTGTCGGGCGGTGCCATGCCTTTGGAGCAGGGCATTTTGCTGGTGATGGCGCGCTTGAACCAGATTCTGGATCTGGACCCCGTAGCCGGGATTGCTCGCGTTCAGCCCGGCGTGCGTAATATCGCGATCTCTCAGGCGGCCCAACCCTTTGGCTTGTATTACGCACCGGACCCGTCTTCGCAGATTGCCTGTTCAATTGGGGGCAACGTAGCGGAAAACGCGGGTGGTGTGCACTGCCTGAAATATGGTCTGACCGTACACAATATCCTGCGTCTGGAAGTGATTACCGTCACAGGCGAACGATTGATTTTGGGCTCCGAAGCTCTGGATACGCCCGGCTTTGATTTGATGGCCCTGTTTACGGGTTCCGAAGGAATGCTGGGGGTAGTCACGGAAATTACCGTCAAGTTGCTGGCACGTCCCCCCTGTACGGTGGTGCTGCTGGCCAGCTTTGACGAAGTGGAAAAAGCAGCTGATGCCGTGGCCCAGATTATTGCCCAAGGCATTGTGCCGGCAGGGCTGGAGATGATGGATCAAATGTCCATCCGCGCAGCCGAGGACTTTATCCACGCTGGCTATCCTGTTGATGCACAAGCGATCTTGCTTTGCGAGATTGATGGCGCTTTGGAAGACGTGCAGGACGATGTGGCTCGTGTTGAGCAGGTTCTTTTCAAGGCCGGCGCGCAAGAAGTGCGGGTTGCGCGGGACGAGCAGGAGCGACAACGCTTCTGGGCCGGTCGTAAAAATGCCTTTCCCGCTGTGGGCCGGATTTCTCCCGACTATTACTGCATGGACGGCACCATTCCGCGTCGTCAGTTGGCTTATGTGCTGAAGAAAACTGCGGAGCTTTCCGAAGAGTACGGCCTGCGTGTCGCCAACGTGTTTCATGCAGGCGATGGCAATATGCACCCGCTGATTCTGTTCGATGCGAATCAGCCCGGCGAGCTGGAGCGAGCCGAAGCCTTGGGCGGCAAAATTCTGGAATTGTGTGTGGAAGTCGGCGGCACAATTACCGGCGAGCACGGTGTAGGCCGAGAGAAAATCAATCAGATGTGTGTGCAGTTCAATGAAGACGAGCTGCAGTTTTTCCATGCGATCAAAGCTGCCTTTGATCCCAAAACCATGCTGAATCCCGGCAAGAACATTCCCACTTTGCATCGCTGTGCAGAAATGGGCGGCATGCACATCCATCACGGGCAATTGCCTTTCCCAGAGTTGGAGCGTTTCTGATGAGTACCGTAGAACATAAAAATCAGGATCGCAGCGCTGAATTGCTGGAGCAGGTCCAGCAAGCCCTGACCACTAAAACCCCCTTGCGTTTGCAAGGCGGCAATACCAAAGCTTTTTTAGGCAAAGCCGTGCAGGGGCAAGAGCTGAGCCTGGCAGGCCATGAAGGGGTGGTCGATTACGATCCGGCGGAACTGGTCGTCACGGTGCGTGCCGGGACTTCCGTGCAGGCGCTGGAAACGATCTTGAACGAGCAAGGCCAATGCCTGCCTTTTGAGCCGCCTCTGTTTGATGGCCGCGCCACTGTTGGTGGAGCCACCGCCTGTGGTCTGTCGGGACCGCGTCGTCCCTGGGTAGGCTCATTACGAGATTATGTACTGGGCTGCCGTTTGATCAGTGGCATGGGCACACATATGCGTTTTGGTGGCCAGGTCATGAAGAACGTCGCCGGTTATGACGTATCGCGGCTGATGGTCGGCGCACAGGGTTCTTTGGGTGTAATTACCGAGGTGTCCTTCAAAGTCTTGCCGCGCCCACGTAGCCGTGCCAGCCTGGTTCTGGAGGTAGCCCAGCAGGAAATCGCCGGTTTATTGCGCAGTTGGCGTGACCAAAGCCGTCCCATTACGGGCGCAGCTTGGCAGGACGGACGTTTGCATTTGCGTCTGGAAGGTGGCGACAGCTCGGTGCAATTGGCTCAAGAGCAAATCGGTGGCGAAGCTTTGGACTTGTCCTATTGGGACGATTTGTGCGAGCAGCGCCTGGAGTTCTTCAAGCAACCCGGCACCTTGTGGCGAATTGCCTTGCCAGTCGATGCCCCAGTGCAAACATGGCCCGGCCAGGTTCTGGTGGATTGGGGTGGGACACAGCTGTGGCTGAAGTCCGATGCTGCTGCCGAGCAGATTCACGCGCAGGCTCAAGCTTTGAAAGGGCATGCCCGTTGCTGGTCCGGATCAGGTGCAGGGCAGGATGTCTTGCCCGAGTCCTTGTTGATATGGCATCAGCGTTTGAAACAACAGCTGGATCCTGCTGCCATTTTTAATCCAGGTCGTCTCTTTCCTTCGGCGGAGTCCACATGCAAACACAACTGACACCATGGGCTCAGCAACTACCGCAAGCCGAGCAAGCTGAAGCTATTTTGCGCTCCTGTGTGCATTGTGGGTTTTGCAATGCCACCTGTCCGACTTATCTGGACCAGGGCAACGAGCTGGACGGCCCCCGTGGCCGTATATACCTGATCAAGATGTTCCTGGAAGGCAAAGCGACCTCGGAGCTGACCCAGCATCACCTGGATCGTTGCCTGAGCTGCCGCAATTGTGAAACGACCTGTCCTTCGGGGGTGAAGTATCACAACTTGCTGGATATAGGTCGGGCCGCACTGGAGCCCAAAGTAAAGCGTCCCTTGAAGGACCGTGCCATGCGAGTCGCACTGACGCAGATTTTGCCAGAGCCTGCTCGAGTCAGTGCCTTGCTGGGGGTAGCGCGAACCATGCGTCCCTTGCTGCCATCTTCTTTACAGGAAAAAATCCCGCCCAAGCAAAATGTGGATTTGACTCGACCCGCACAGCGGCACAGCAAGCGTGTCCTGATGCTGGAAGGCTGTGTTCAGCCAGCCATGGCGCCTTCCATTAATGCTGCGACGGCCCGGGTGTTGGATCGCTTGGGCATCAGCGTGACGCCCATCGCTCAGGCAGGCTGCTGTGGCGCTTCGTCTTTTCACTTGGGTGCGCAAGAACAGGGCCTGGAGCAGGCGCGTCGCAATATCGACGCCTGGTGGCCGCAGATCGAACAGGGAGCTGTGGCGATTGTGCAGACCTCCAGCGGTTGCGGTGCTTTTGTGAAAGAGTACGTGGACCTGCTCAGGAACGATCCGGCCTACGCCGAGCGCGCTCGCCGCGTCAGTGAACTGGCCAAGGATCTGGTCGAAGTGCTGGAAGAGCAGCCTTTGGAAGAATGCCTGAACACGCAAACCCGCCCACGCCTGGCTTTCCATTGTCCGTGTACTTTGCAGCATGCGCAAAAACTGGGGGGGCGAGTTGAGGCCGTGCTGACTCGCCTGGGTTTTGATCTGGGCGCTGTGCCGGATAGCCATTTGTGCTGCGGTTCGGCGGGCACCTATTCATTGACTCAACCCGAGATCGCAGGACGCCTGCGGGATCGCAAGATGGATGCGCTGGAAAGCAGCAAGCCTGACCTGATTGTCACGGCCAACATGGCCTGCGGGAATCATTTGAATGGAGCAGGTCGGACTGCGGTCAAGCATTGGATTGAGTTGGTGGATGAGTTTTTGAGCTGAGTTCGTTGGTCCGTCAGTGCTTATGTTCGTACGGGCTTCCAGTCAGACCAAACAGCATAGAGGGAGCGAATGCCCCCTCTGTTCGTTTGAATCCAAGATACAGGAAAACCATGGCATAGACACGCTGTTCTGACCTGTAATGGTCTTCAGTTCTACGTGCTTATATTCGGCACGAGCGCGATAGCGGATGAGCTTGTTGTCACCGCCCTGGATGCGTATCTAGGCTATACCTCTGGCTAGTCTATCAACCATGACAAGCAATCAAGGCTTGCTCCTGAAAGTAGCGCGCGAATTACAGGCTTGGACTGGGGGGCTACTTCAGCTCACGTACCTTGCAACGAGTCTTTCCTAGCTCGTCCTCTCGGCAAGAGGTAGCCGCGGTGCCGTCGGCATCAAAATAAATCCCCATATTTTCTTTCTTGTTGTTGGGCGGGCCGAAGCGATTGGCCGGGTTTCTGTTCTGCTCAAGCTGGGGCAGGCGGTTGCGCTCCAGTTGCTGTTCTCGTGCCGCTTGGCGTGCCTTTTCCTCATTGTTCATCGCCTTCTGGAAGTTTCTGCTGAACTCCGAGTCCTTGGCCGGATCTTTGGGTGTGGCTGCCGAGGGACTCGCTTCGCGTGGCATGACGGAGGTCGAGCGCAGCTTTTTAAGATCTTCAGTCGTGACGGAAAAGTCCGGAGAAGCCGCATGGCTGGTAACGGCGAGGAAACTGAGCAAGCCAACTGCAATAGGGTTCAGATATTTGCGCATCAGAATTTACTCGACCTGGATGAGGTTTGATTATCTATCGTTTAATGGACACTGCATGTTTTTTCGTCTGCATTCTATATAAAGGATTTACACGAGCGCAAACGGAAACAGGGTGAGCCAGGTGCCTGTGGCTTAGCTAAATAGCACCATGCCTTGCAAGGGGTGATTGAACAGAATAATGTCACGAACGCACGTGGTCAGTCGTTTAATGTGGTTTTCTGACATGGGCTTGGGAAAACGCATTTAGCGTTGCCGCGACGTAATATGTGCTGTGTATTTAGATAACAGCTTAGGGAGGAGAGAAAATGAGCGGGCAAAAGCAAGATCACAGTGCGTTTTTTTCAGTACGAACAGCCGCCATATCGCTAGTGCTTTGTATGGGAGGTGCAGCGGCTAATGCCGCTTCAGTGACGTTTTCTCATAAAGACTGGGATCTACGTTGCGATAACACGCTAACCTGCCGCGCTGCCGGTTATGCGGCTGATGGTGAGGAGCTGGGTTCAACGGTGTTATTGACGCGTAAAGCGGGCAGTGGAGAGCCGGTGGCAAATAGAGTCATGCTTGCACACTACGACGATCCCGAGTGGCCAAAAGACTCATTGCCAGAACTTGTTATTGCGGGCCGTAAAGCCGGTTCACTGAGTGTCGCGGGGGATGAGTCTTGGCAAATGAGTGAGGCGCAGTTAGCCCAGTTTTTGGCAGCCTTGAAAAAAGACGCCGTAATTTCCTTTCGTGGGAATGGCAGCACTTATGCATTCTCGGGGGCAGGTTCAAGTGCCGTCTTGTTGAAAATGGATGACGTTCAAGGACGTGTCAATACGCCAGGGGCTATTCTGCGTAAAGGGAAGGGCAGCGAGTCTACGGTCAAGGCACCTATTGCTGCGCCAGTTATCAACCGTGCACCGGTAGTGGATAAAAGCTTGCGCCCCATGACAGCGCAAGAGGACGCCTTGATAAGGCCTGTGCTGTTGAAGGTACTTGCCGCTGATGAAGAGCAATCCTGTAGTGCTGACATGCTGTCCGAGCCATGGGAAATCGCACGATTGAATCAGCAGTTCTCCCTGGTTGGCGCGCCTTGCTGGTTAGCCGCTTATAACGGTGGGGCAGCCTATTTTGTGATCAATAACAATATGCAGTCTGCTCCGGTGTTAGTGAGTACCAGCGCCACTGATTACGATAATGGAATGATCTCGTCCAGCATGAAGGGGCGGGGTTTGGGCGATTGCTGGAGTTACGAGGCATCGGTCTGGGATGGAACCGACTTTGTTGAAAGTGAACGCGGCGACACCGGGCGTTGTGCTCTGATTCGCGCTGGGGGCGCCTGGAATATTCCGGAGCATGTCAGCCAAGTGGTCGGGCCGTGAAGTTATAAAAACGCCACCGATGTGGGCTTGGAGTACTGATCCCCCCAGCTTTCGAGCCTGGGGGTTTGTTTTTTTGGTTCTCAGCTCGGCAATGATGTGTGGGTGAGCGGAGAAACCTAACGGTTTCTGGGCTGGCTTGCTATGGCCGCTGCATGTTTGGCATTGCTTGCCATATGCCTATTTGCATGAGGCCAGTCGTGGGGCTTTTTGGGGCCGTCTATGTGGAATAGCTGAAAGCGGGCGATTAATTGCTTCGGATGTCAGGAAGCTAAACCATTGATTCGATTAAATTATTGATTATTTTATTTCAATGGTTTTAGATTAGCTGGTGCCGATGAAAGGAATCGAACCCTCGACCTTCTCATTACGAATGAGCTGCTCTACCGACTGAGCTACATCGGCTAACCTAAGACGATAAGTATATCCTGTTTTTTTCGGGTTTGTAAATTCTGCGCACGCATTTGGGCTGCGGCGTGCTATGTTGGGCGTTTTCAGCCTGTGAAGGGGACGATGATGCTGGGGATCAAGATCAGTTTGGTGGTAGCGGCTTTCTTGCCTTGGTTGGCGGCGATTTGTGCCAAAGCCGGTGGGGCGGGCTTTACGAATCATGAGCCTCGTCCGTGGTTGGCCAGCCTGTCGGGCTGGCGTGGTCGGGCCAATGCAGCGCAGGCCAATGCGTTTGAGGCCTTACCGTTCTTTTACGCGGCTGTCTTGCTGGCCTTGTGGTCGGGGGCGGACGCCTTGCGCGTGCAAAACCTGATGATTTCCTGGATTGTGCTGCGCGTGCTGTATTTGCTGATGTACATAATGGACAAGGCCACCTTGCGTTCGCTGGTGTGGTTCCTGGCCTTGGCCGTCAATATCTGGATTGTGTTCCTGCCCGTGCTGCGGACTTGATGAAATGAATAAGGGCCTGTTCTGTGCTTTTGATCAAGCATGGAACAGACCCTGGGATTGTTTGCTTGGACTATTGGCAGGCCAGCCGCAAAGCTGGCCTGTTTTTATTTGCCGTTGCTTTCTTGCTCTTCCGCTTCCACGCGGGCGCTGACGGCTGAAGGGAACAGGTCCCAGCAGGCAATGAACATGGCGGCGATCAGCGGGCCAATCACAAAGCCGTTCAGGCCGAAAATCGACAAGCCGCCCAGGGTGGAGATCAGGATCACGTAGTCCGGGATCTTGGTGTCTTTACCCACCAGCAGGGGGCGCAGCAGGTTGTCTACCAGGCCGATTACCAAAATACCAAAGGCGGTCAGGATGATGCCGGGAACGTAGTGGCCCGAGACAAAGAAGTAGATGGCAACCGGAGCCCAGATCAGCGAGGCGCCCACGGCAGGCAGCAAGGACAGCACGGCCATCAGCACACCCCAGAACAGTGCGCCTTGAATGTCCAGGAACCAGAACATGACCCCGCCCAGCGCACCTTGGGTGGCTGCCACAGCGATATTGCCTTTGACGGTAGCGCGTACCACAGTGGTGAATTTGCGGAACAGATGGGTTTTCTGGCCCTCGCTCAGAGGGATCAACTGGCGGTAATGACGACCCAACTCCACGCCATCGCGCAGCAGGAAGAACAGCATGTACAGCATGATGCCCAGGCTGACCAGGAACTGGAAGGTGTTCTGGCCGACGTTCAGGGCTTGTTTCGTCAGGAACTGGCCGCCTTGCACGGCAAACTCAGAGAACTTCTCTTGCAGGGATGCAAAGTCATGCAGACCAAAACGAGCGGCAAAATCCGTCACGCTAGGGGGCAGGGCATTCAGTATTTTTTGCAGGTAGGCGCCCGGATTGAGCTGACCGCTATTCATCAAATCGTACAAAGAGGCGATTTGTTGAACCAGGGAAATGGAAATCAGGATGACTGGAATAATGACGATCAAAATGATGACCAGCAAACTGATCAGGGCAGATAGAGACCGCCGGCCTTTGGTTTTAGCCAGCAGTTTGCGTTGCAAAGGGGTAAACAAGATAGCCAGAACGGCACCCCAGAATACGGCCCCATAAAAGGGAAGAAGTATCCAGACAAAGGCAGCGGATACAGCGGCCAGCAAAAGCAAAAAGGTATGGAATTGTAGATTTGGCCGGGTGGACATGGAGTTTTTCCATTAGCGTGAATTTGAGCCGATTGTAAGGGGGAATCCTTACTATGAGCGTGAATCTTGGTATCTGTTTATTGGGTTTCTGTGGGCTTTAAAACACGCTTGTTTTGCATATTCTTGTCATATGAGTTTTGCGCGGCAGGAGAGTCCCAAAAGCTGCTTTAAGTATGAAGGGTAAGCTGGGGGCGCCTGCTTGCGGGTAGCGGCGCCAGCCGGGTTGATGCATGGGCTTGGGGCTTATTGCTCCGGTTGGCGAGCCAGCTGCAAGTAATAGCTGCTGCGCCAGACATGCTGGCTGCTGCGTTCGAACCAGCGATGGGTGTCTGTGATGCGCAAGGTGCGTGAGACATCATCATGGCTTTGTGGCGCGGCTAGAAGCTGACTGCGAACGGCGCTTAACAAATCAGCCAGGGCCTGGGCTCTGGCTTGTACTTGCTCCAGCCAATCACCAGGGGCTTGTCCGTGCAGGCCTTGCTGCGCCAGGGTATTGAGCTCTGTTGCCAGGGTTTGGGCTTGCTGGTAACGATTGTCCTGCAGGTCCGTGCTGGGCGGATGTTGCAGCCGGCTGCGCAGGCGCTGCATGTGGTCAATGGTGTGCAAGAGCGCGCTGATACGGGCGGCAACGGCGGGATCATCGGCAGCGCTGGGGATGCGTAATACAAATTCGTAGGCTTGATCCAGGACTGTCTCGATTTGCTGCAGGTCGGCAGTGGCGGTGCTGGGGCGGCTCATGTTCAGACTGTGCTGATACAGGTTCAGCAGGCGCTGGGCCAACTCTTCCAGAGTGCGTTGTGTGGTTTCCAGGGCCAGGGCCGGTACTTGCAGCAAGCTGTCGTCCAGATGGTGCTGGGGGCGGGCAGCGCGATCTGGCACCAGGCGCTGTACCCAGCGGGCAAACTGCTGGGTAAAGGGCAGGCACAAGGCGGCCCCCAGGCCAATGAACAGGCTATGGAAGGCCGCCAGTCCTAATGCACCGGGAGGAACGTTGATGTAGGAGCCTGTGGCGTACATGGCTTTCAGGAACAAGGGCAGGATCAGCAGCCCCAATAGACCGGCAATGACGTTGAACAGAATGTAGGCAATGGCCGTGCGTTTGGCGTAAATGGTGCCACCGATCGCAACCAGTACGCCGGTCAGGGTGGTGCCTATGGAGGCTCCTACGACAATGGCGGCGGCCTGGTCAAAGCTGACGGCACCGGCATCCAATGCGGTCAAGGTCATGGCGATTGCGGCGGTCGAGGATTGCAGCACGGCAGTTAGAGCCAGGCCGGTCAGCATGATCAACAAGTGTGCGCCATAGCCTCCTGTCGGCATATGGGCCAGGCTGAAGCTGGCCGCCAGCCCTTGCATGCCGTCTTGCAGCATGCCCAATCCTAGAAATAGAGTGCCAAAGCCCGCCAGTGCCCGACCCAGCTCCTTATAGCGACCGGGGGCCAGCAGTTTGAGCAGGGCACCCAAGCCGATCAACGGCAGGGTGTAAAAGCCCAGATTCACTTTCAGGCCCAGGCCAGAGATGATCCAGCCGGTGGCGGTATTGCCCAGACTGGCACCGATGACTACGCCTATGGCTTGTGTAAAGGAGATCAGGCCTGCACTGACAAAACCAATCAGTGTGACGGTGGTGGCGGTAGAGGATTGGGCCAGTGCGGTAATCAGGGCGCCGGAAACAAAGGCCTTGATGGGCCTGCCGGTAAACGCCAGCAGGATCTGCTTGAGAGAGCCACCCGCAAAAGCCACCAGTCCTTCGGACAGCAGCATCATGCCAATCAGGAAAAGGCCAAGCCCCCCTAAAAAGGGGAAAAGAGTATCAAGCATAAAAGAGTGCAAGCAGCGAAATAATCGGCAGGTTCCGGCGCGACAGACCGGGATAGAAATCAGGATGCTGCATTATCGCCAGTTACGCAGCCTATGGAGTGAAATACTTCAGTGTTGCAAACTGGACGTTTCTGGAAGCGTATGTTGCAAACACAGCGGTCATTCTCTTTTTTGTGTATAAGAGCGCTTGGGCTTCTATTGCAAAAGAGAGGGCAATGTGGATTTTCGTAAAAGTGTGAAGCTGGCTGCAGGGACCATGCTGCTGGGTGGTGTGGTTGCTGGCCAGGCACAGGCGGTGCAGATGTGGCATTCCGATACGGTCTTTGCGAATCAGGGAATGTGCGCTGCGAACTTTACTTTTGATTCCCAAATGGAGCCGGTGCAGCAACTGAGGGTTCATATTCAGGTGCTAAGCAAGAAGAACAATAAGCTGGTGGCCGAGGATGTGATCGAGGTGGACGATTTTGGAAGTTCCAGTGCCGATCGCTATGCCACTGGTTATTGGTATAACGAAATCGCTTGCGATCAGAATTTGCGGGTGGTGGTGACGGGGGCGACTGCAGTGATGAATGGCGAGCGTGTTGATTTGTTGGCCAAGGATCTGCTGGAAGTGGAGAACTTCGTGCCGTATGAGATCAGCATTACACCCGCAGGAGCCAAGTAAGCGATTCTGGATAGTGATCTTGCAGACAAGGCCTCTGGAGCAATCAAGAGGCTTTTTTCATGAGGCCAGACGTAGAAAAGCCCAGCTACTTGCGTAGCTGGGCTTTTGTATTTTTGGCTCCCCGACCAGGGCTCGAACCTGGGACCTGCGGATTAACAGTCCGTCGCTCTACCGACTGAGCTATCGGGGACCAGCAAAGAAAATGATTATAGGGTAGGGCTACCGAGATTGTAAAGAGGTATTTTTTGAGAAATGTATTTTCATATACGCAAAACCGGATACGGCCTTGGCAATAGGCGTAAATCCTGATTTTTTCATTGGGAACATACCGTCTGGTCAATAAGGCTCATGAGCCCGCTTTGTAGCAAATGGTTGCAAGCCTTTTGTTTATTGGCTTTGCGACCGTTTAGCCCATTTTTTGCTGAATTCTCTGTAGGTGAAAAACTAGGGAAAATGCGTATGAAACCCAGTAAACACGCTGGATTCGGTTTATTGACACCAATATTGTTTATGTCTGAAATATAAATGCTTGCAGTATATGTGCCTCAACTATCAAGCCCCTTTCATCCCTGTTTCAGGGCTGATCTGTTGAGCAGTTTTGCTTCAAGAAATAGGAGGGGGTGCAGGGGATTGACGTCGGGAAATCAGCTTTTCAGGCGGTGGGACCCAGCACTTGATCAAGAGCCGGACAACGATAAGAAATCCGGCATTCAGACGTTTACAGAGAACAGAGAACATGAAAAAAACTATCTTGGCAGCCATGTTGATGCCTGTGTTGGCGGTTCCCGCATACGCCGCATCGAACGTGACCTTGTACGGCGTGGTGGATACAGGCCTGGGCTACGAGCAGTGGAAAGGGAGCGACCTGAAAGGCGGCGCAGAAAAACAAAGTCGTTTTGGTCTGTACGATCAGGGCTGGATGGGTAACCGCTGGGGCCTGATGGGCAGTGAAGATCTGGGTGGCGGTCTGAAAGCCAACTTCATGCTGGAAAGCGGCTTTGATCTGAGCGATGGCAATATGCGCCAGAACCGCTTGTTTGGTCGTCAAGCCACCTTGGGCCTGAGCGGCGAATCCTGGGGGCGTGTGGATCTGGGTCGTCAAACCACTGTGACTTCCCTGTACGTTGCCGGTGTAGCCAGTCCCTTTGGTGGCAACGGCTACCAGTACGGCGTGGGTGCTGCATTTGATGCGGCCAACACGGTTCGTTACGACAATATGGTCGCCTACCAGAGCCCCGAGTTCTCCGGCTTCCAGTTCGGTGCTGGCTATTCTTTCAACACCAACGGCGCACAAAAGTGGGATCGTAGCGGTTTGACTGGCAATGCCATCAACAGCGACGACGCTAACGTGAAAGCCTTTAGCGTGGCTATGCGTTACACCAATGGTCCTTTGAAAGCGGCCTTGAGCTTTGACCAGGCCCGTTATGGTTCGGCTCGTGAGCAAGGCGGCAACCTGGTTGCGGCTGAAAGCGGCAATGTCAGCGCCTGGAACCTGGCTGCCAGCTACAAATTCAGCTTTGCTACCTTGCACGCTGCTTTTGGACAGAGCCGTAATGGTTACATCGGTGGCTCGCTGCAAACCGAACAGTTTGGTCCCGGACTGCACAAAGACCTGAAGGTTAACTCCTACGCGCTGGGCGTGACAGTTCCTGCAGGCAAGGCCGGCTCGGTTCTGGCTTCCTGGACCATGGCTGATCCACGCTCGACTCCGCGCAGTACTGATGATGCCAAGACCCAGCACGTATTTAGCGCTGGCTACCTGCACAACCTGTCCAAGCGCACCAATCTGTACGCGATTGGCTCCTACGCTCGCAACATCGGCTACTACAGCGATCTGAAGAGCACGGTTGCCACGGTCGGTATCACGCACCGTTTCTGATCTTTCTGACTGATTCTGCCAGCTCCGGGTCGACGTAGTGCGTTAGCAGCGGCGGCATCGTCCCGGGCAGGGGCTAGGTCAGGGGAAAAGAGCCACAGCGGGGCTGCATCAACATGCAGTCCCGCTGTCTTTTCGGCTGAAGGATTTTGTTTGTCCAAATGTTAATGGCGCCGCTGCGTCGTTATCGGACAGACGCGTTTTGCAAGGACAAAAAAAATCAGCCCAAAGCAAATGCTATGGGCTGATTTCAATGGTTTTCTTGGCTCCCCGACCAGGGCTCGAACCTGGGACCTGCGGATTAACAGTCCGTCGCTCTACCGACTGAGCTATCGGGGACCAGAGAAAAAGAATATAGCATGTATTTTGCGAAATGTGCAAGTTTTCATGGAGGAACAGCACAAAAGTTTTGGCATGTTGGTGCTGTTTTCACGGGCGGGCAGGCTAAGTCCTTGTCTTTATTGGGGAGTTGGCTCGACATCGTGTCATTCGCGATATTCGGTTTTGGAGACTCGCGCACTCTAGTGGGCCATTGGCTGCAATAGTGGCAGGGTCAACGTGGCCGCTGCCAGAAGCAAAGAGTAGAATCGACGGCTTGTTGACTCTTTTTTTCGCTGGGGCCAGCAGCTCTTGTGCTGACGGTGTCGCCCTGCAAAGTGATGAATTCCCATGCAAGCTAGTCAAAGCTCCAGTGCGCAGCGCAGTTCCTTTTTAATTGGACTGGCCCTGTCGGGGGGCGGCTCTATTCTTTTCTCCGCCAAAGCGGTGGTTGCCAAGCTGACCTACCAATACGATGTCAACGCCTTGACCGTTATTGGCTTTCGAATGCTCTTGTCGCTGCCTTTCTTTCTGGCTATTGCCCTTTGGCAAGTGAAGAAAGTACGGCAGGGCAAGCTGGCCGCACTGACTGGTCGTCAGAAGCTGGAGCTGGTGGTGCTGGGCTTTCTGGGCTATTACCTGGCCAGTTTGCTGGACTTTATCGGCCTTGAATATATTTCGGCAGGGCTGGAGCGGCTGATTCTGTTTTTGTCGCCTACCTTTGTGCTGATGTTCTCCGCCATCTTTCTGAAACGACGCATTCTGCCCAAACAATGGCTGGCTTTGGCGCTGGCCTATTTAGGGGTAGGGCTGGTCTTTGTGCAGGACTTGAGCCTGACCGGCGATGATGTGCTGCTGGGTGCGCTTTGCGTGTTGGGTTCGGCCATTTCCTATGCCATCTACCTGATTGGTTCGGGCGAGCTGCTCAAGGCCATTGGTTCTACACGGCTGGTGGCGTATGCCATGTCCTTCTCGGCGGTCTACACCCTGATTCACTTTTTTGCCGTGCTGGGCTGGCAGGGGCTGGTGCAGCCTGCGCCGGTCTATGGCCTGTCCATGATTCACGCCGTCTGCAATACGGTTTTGCCCACCTTTATGACTATGTGGGCGGTGGAGCGCATAGGCGCGCCCATGAGTGCTCAAATGGGGCTGATTGGCCCAGTTTCGGTTCTGTTTCTGGCGAACTGGTTTCTGGGGGAACCGATTACGCTCATGCAACTGCTGGGTACGGCCTTTGTACTTAGCGGCGCGATGGTCTTGAGCCGCCGCTAAGTCCCGGCACAGGCTGGCTTACTTGCCGTTGTTGGCCAGCCGTTTTTCGATTTCGTCGCGGTGCACGTCGTAGGTGGTAAAGCCGGCCAGGTTCTCCGGCATGTTCAGCTTGTCTCGATGGATCAGCGTCTGGCGAATATCATCCAGACCGCTACGCCAGTGCTCGCGCATGGTCATGCGACCAAACTGATAGTCCTTGTAGTGCTGCTCGTAGGGCTGGTTGCGGTAAATCAGGTGCACCACGTTGTAGCGCTTGTTGCTGGCCAGCTCTTCGGCCAGGCGGCACGGCAACAGGTCTTTGCGTTGATCTTCGGGGATCAGGGTGAGCAGCTCTGACAGGATATGACGCATGTACTGCGAATGACGCATGTCCTCGGTCACCATACGGGTACGGCTGGAGTAGCGGATCTCGTTCAAGCGGTCGCTGACTTCACCCATATTGTTGGGTACCGGGCCGCGCGCACTCCACAAATCCACTTGAAACACCAGGGTGTCCCGGCGGGGTGACTGATCCAGCACATAAGAGAGCGGCGTATTGGAAACCAGACCGCCGTCCCAGTAATACTGACCATCAATTTCCACGGGGGCAAACGCCGGAGGCAGGGCACCCGAGGCCATGAAGTGTTCGGCTCGCAAGGTGGTGCGATGGTTGTCAAAGTAAACAAAGTTGCCCGTGCCTACATTGACCGCACCTACCGAGATGCGCTGACGCTTGTCGTTGATGCGATCAAAGTCACATAAACGTTCCAGCGTGTCTTTCAGGGCGCTGGTGTCGTAATAGCTGGCACCTTCGGGCACGCCCGGTGTGGCTTGCATTGGAGGGGGGAAACGGGGGCGGAAAAAGCCACGCTGTCCCAAGACCAGGGCGTTGCTGGCATTGAAGGCGCTGATGGCCTCACGCATGACATCGTTGATACCAAAGAGGGCACGCTCCAGGCAGGCTGGGCTGGACCAGCCATAGTAGGGCTCGCAAATGGTATTCCAGAACTCCCGCAGGCGTTCTACCTGCCGCTCGGGGGGATTGCCCGCAATAATCGCGGTGTTCAAGGCCCCAATCGAAATCCCGGATAAACAGTCTGGCTCGATTCCTGCTTCCAGCAAACCTTCATATACACCGGCTTGATAGGCTCCCAAAGCGCCGCCGCCTTGCAATACCAGGGCTACCGTTTCGTAGGGTGGCAAATAAGAGGGGCGGGCAAAAGCGGGGACATCTTGCGCTTGTGGCGTAGGAACAGTGTTCATGGCATCACTCGGTTCAAGAGGTGGGCAGGAGAGCGGGACTTATGGTCCCTTCTGTTTGTGCTGCACTGCAGCAAGAATAGCATTGCTGCGGGTGTCAACCATCATCAGAATGCAAACTTGCGTCAAGTTTCCGATGCGCTTGAACCGGACTCCGGGCTGTGTACATGTTCCGCAAAAGCGCTTAACACCTGGCTACGGTAGCGTTCTTTATGCAGGACCAGGGACAGGCGGCGCTTCAAATCCAGAAAAGGGGTGTCCAGGATGCGTAGTCGCTGATTGGCAACAGCATCCAGGGTAGCTGCCTGTGGCAGGCAAGCCAGGCCCAGTCCGGCGATGACCGCCTGTTTGATGGCTTCTACCTGACCCAGCTCCATCAGCACATGGCCGCCGGGCAGCACATTCAAGGCTTGTTCGGTCAGCGCTCGGGAGGCCGAGCCACGTTCGCGCATGATCCAGCTCATGCCCGCAAAGTCCTGTTTTTCCAAGGTGGCCTTGGTAGCCAGCGGGTGATCAGGGGCGGCGCAGACGACCAGCGCATCTTCGCGCCAGATCCAGGTTTCCAACTGAGGGTGATTGACCGGGCCTTCCACGCAGGCAATGTCGCAGTCATGTTCCAGCAATTGATTGATGATGTTGGCCGTGTTGTCCACGGACACATGCAGGGACACGCGCGGGTGCTGGCGCACAAACTGCCCCACCAGATCCCCAATCAGATAGTTGCCGACGGTATTGCTGGCCCCGATGCGGATTTCACCACGCAACTCGCTTTCTTCCTGCTGGCTTTGCATCTCCCGCAGGCGCTCCAGAATTTCGCGAGCGTGCGGCAGCAATTGCTTGCCGCGGCTGGTCAGCTGCATGCGCCCTGGCGTGCGTTCAAAAAGGGGACAGTCCAGCTGCTTTTCCAGCTCGGCCAAAGCCATGCTGGCGGCAGGTTGGGACAAGTGAATCTGGGCTGCGCAAGCACGCACGGTGCCCAAGGTGGCAATGCCTACGAACACTTCCAGTTGTCTGATGCTGATCGCATTCATGATAAATAAAATTGATACTTACGATAAGTAATAATGAATTTTTTAATACTCGGGGTCAACCTAAAATTACTTTTACTTATTACATATCTGGAATGACGAGATGAGCAGTGTGACCGATTTACCAGCAGGAAGCACGACCCTGAAGGCACAGGGCAAATCGGGTTTCTCTCTGAAGCCGTCGCGTTGGTGGGGTTTTTTACTGGCGGTGGCCGTAGGTGTTGCGGCTATGGGCCTGGGCAAAGTGTGGCCTTTGATTGGCGGTCCGGTTTTTGCGATTGTCTTGGGCATGGTACTGCGTAACAGCATGGGCGTGGCTACGGTGTTTCAGCCCGGTTTGCGCTTTTCGTCCAAGGTATTGTTGCAGTGGTCGATTATTGGTCTGGGTTTTGGTTTGAGCCTGCCGCAAGTGATGCGTACTGGTATGGATTCGCTGGCGGTGACCCTGGTGACCTTGACGGTGGCGTTTGTGACGGCGCTGGTGCTGGGCCGAGCCTTGGGGATTCCTTCCAAGCTGCGCACCTTGATTGGGGTGGGGACGGCGATTTGTGGGGGCTCGGCCATTGCAGCGGTCACGCCCATTCTCAAGCCTGAGGAACATGAAACCGCACTGGCGATTTCCACCATCTTTATCTTCAATATTGTGGCTGTGCTGATTTTCCCCTTGGCCGGTCACATGATGAATATGTCCGATGCCGGTTTTGGAGTGTGGGCGGGAACCGCCATCAACGATACGTCTTCGGTAGTGGCTGCAGGCTATAGCTACAGCCGTCAGGCGGGCGACCACGCCACTATCGTCAAGCTGACTCGGGCAACCTTGATCATCCCGATTTGCCTGATTCTGGCGGGTCTGGAAGTGTGGCGTTCGCGTCAGGCTGGTCGGGACTTTGACTTGATGCGTGTGTTCCCCTGGTTCATCGTCTGGTTCATGGTGGCCTCGGCTCTGCGCTCGCTGGGTTGGGTGCCGGTGGAGTGGCTGGAACCGCTGCGTTTTCTGGCTGAGTTCCTGATGGTGCTGGCCCTGGCAGCTATCGGTTTGTCTTCGGACTTGCGTGTGATGGCCCGAGCTGGCGTGCGGCCTGCCTTGCTGGGCTTGGGAGTCTGGATCGCGGTAGCGGTCAGCAGTTTGCTGGTACAGCGTTGGATAGGTGTCTGGTAAGACAGGTATGTAAAAAGCCCCTGTCAGTGGAAGATAACTTTCACTGACAGGGGCTTTTTTGTCGCCGGGCCGTCCCAAGACAAAAACTCCCCCTCGGGGGGCAGCAAGCCGAAGGCGTAGCGTGGGGGCTTTTTTTGTCGCCGGGCCGTCCCAAGACAAAAAGCTCTCCCTCGGGGGGGCAGCAAGCCAAAGGCGTAGCGTGGGGGCTTTTTTTGTCGCCGGGCCGTCCCAAGACAAAAAGCTCCCCCTCGGGGGGGCAGCAAGCCAAAGGCGTAGCGTGGGGGCTTTTTTTGTATGTGGGCTACTGGTTTAGACGAACCAGGACGCCGGGCTGCGATTCAGCGCCACGCCTACGATATAGGCAAAGATGGCAATCGCAATCAGGGCTGCCACGCCGCGGCTAAAGGCGGTTTTACCGCGCTTGATGGCATAGCTGCCCACCACGATGTAGACCACCAGCAGCACAATCTTGGTCAGCAGCCAGGGCTGGTTGGCGGCTGCGCCCAACATGCCGGCCAGCGCCAGACCACAGACCAGCAAGACGGTATCGATGACATGCGGGGCAATGCGCACAAAGCGATTCTGCAAACAGGATGATCCGCTGACTGACCAAAAGGCCCGAATAATGAAAAACAAAATGCTCAGCCCGGCGGCTGTCATGTGCAAGTGTTTGATGGCCACGTAAGTCATGCCTGTTATTTCCTTCTGAAGTTCAGGGTGCAGAAAAGGGCAGTATACGCAGGCTGAGCCTTAAAAGTTTTTCTACGTCCGAGCCTGTGTCTGCCCGGACGCAAAAAACAGTCGTATTCAAAGCAGATTGACGGGCAGTTTCAGATAGATCTGACCATTGCTTTCTGGTTCGGGAAAGTGTCCGGCGCGGATATTGACTTGAATGGAAGGTAGGATCAGGCGCGGCATGCCCAGGGTTTTATCGCGTGCGCGGCGGCGCTCGCAAAACTGTTCCTGGCTGATGCCGTCGTGTACGTGGATGTTGCCGTCCTTCTGCTCCTGAACCGTGCAGTGGAACTGGGGCTCCCGTCCTTCAGGCGGATAGTCGTGGCACATGAACAAGACCGTATCTGCGGGCAGGGCCAGCAGGCGCTGGATGGATTCATAAAGCTGGCTGGCGCTGCCGCCCGGGAAGTCGCAACGGGCGGTACCGACATCGGGCAGGAACAAGGTGTCGCCCACAAATACGCCCAGACCTTGAACGTGATAGGCCATATCTGCCGGTGTGTGACCGGGCACGTGCAAAGCCTGCACCTGAATGGCGCCGATCTGGAACGGTTCCTGATCCTTGAACAGCGTATTGAAGGGTGTGCCGTTGGCCTGAATTTCGGCCTCTATATTAAAGATGCGGCTGAACGTGGACTGCACTTGCTTGATGTGTTCGCCAATGGCTATTTTCCCGCCCACCTGTTCTTGCAGCCAGACCGCAGCGGACAGATGGTCGGCATGGGCATGGGTTTCCAGAATCCATTGCACCTCCAGCTGATGCTGGCGCACAAAGTCCACGACCTTCTGGGCAGACACGGTGCTGCTGCGGCCGGATGCGGCGTCGTAGTCCAGCACCGAGTCAATGATGGCGCATTCGCGTTGATCTTCGGCATAAACCACGTAGGTGAACGTGGACGTGTCCGTATGAAAGAAGCTGGCGACCTGGGCTTGGAGCATGTCAGACCTCTTGTTGCTTATAAAATATGAAAAGATATTATATAATAATATATATTGTATTTTTGTAGAACGTTATGAATCAAACCGAACTGGAAGCCCTGCGACAGGTAGCGGGCCGAGCCAGCAGCTTGCTGGGCAGCCTGGCCAACCCCGACCGCCTGATGATTCTGTGCACTTTGGTGCAGGGCGAATGCAATGTGGGGGAGCTGGCGCAGCGCAGTGGAATTTCACAACCTACTTTATCCCAGCAATTGACGGTTTTGCGGCGCGAAGAGCTGATTGCCAGCCGCAAAGAGGGCAAATACGTCTATTACCGCCTGGAAAACCCGGCGGTGCTGGCTGTCATGCAAACTTTATATGGAATTTTTTGTGCCTCAGGAGGCATTGATGATCGCAATTGACTGGAGTTCCTTTACCCCGTGGAGCGCCTTGTTTGGCGGTGCCTTGATTGGTTTGGCGGCCGCTGTGCTGGTGCTGTTCAATGGTCGGGTGTTTGGCATATCCGGCCTGCTGTCGGGCACCTGGAGCGGGGAGGCGGGTGACAAGGGCTGGCGCTGGATGGCCTTGTTGGGCCTGGCGGCGGCACCTTGGCTGTACCGCCTGGCCGGGGAAACCGTACCTGTCGTGCAGCCGCAGCCCTGGATGTGGGTGGTGGTAGCCGGTTTGCTGGTGGGGTTCGGAACCCGTTTGGGTTCGGGGTGCACCAGTGGTCATGGTGTGTGTGGTTTGTCGCGTTTGTCGCCCCGTTCTTTGGTGGCAACACTGACGTTTATGGCCAGCGGCTTTCTGACCGTGTTTGTCTTGCGTCATCTGATCTAAGGGGCCCGCCATGCACTATTTCATCGCTTTAGTTTCCGGCCTGATTTTTGGCTTGGGTTTATTGATTTCTGGCTTGGCCAACCCCAGCAAGGTGCTGGCGTTTCTGGATCTGGCCGGAGCCTGGGACCCGTCTTTGGCATTGGTAATGGCCGCGGCAATTGCGGTGGCGATTGTGCCGTTCAGTCTGGCCCGCCGTCGTCCTTGTGCTTTTGTGACTGGCCAGCCCATGAATCTGCCCAAGCAGCGTCAAATAGACCGTCCTTTGGTGTTGGGTGCTTTGATTTTCGGCGCTGGTTGGGGTGTGGCAGGTTTCTGCCCCGGACCGGCCATTGTGCTGGCTGCGTCGGGCGCACCGTTGGCTATTTTGTTTCTGGTCGCGATGCTGATCGGAATGTGGGCGGCAGGGCGGGTGCGTGGCTAAGGACCACGTCACACCGCCTTAGCCCAAATGGGTTGTGGGAGCCGGGACTTGATCCGGCTCCATATTCACCAATCCCTGCAAAATGCCGCAATGCTCCAGGCCACCGGCCTGTCCGCAGCGGTGACGCAGTTCAATCAGTTGTTTTTGCAGGTGTTCCAGCTCGGCAATGCGTACGGCCACATGCTCGATGTGTTCATCCAGCAAATCGTTGACCGGGGCGCAGTCTTGCGCTGGGCCGTCCATGAATGCCAGCAGGCCGCGAATTTCTTCGTGCGTCATATCCAGGCTGCGGCAGTTGCGAATAAAACGTAGCCGTTCCAGGTGGATACTGCGGTACAGGCGGTAGTTGCCCTCGCTGCGCTCCGGCTCGGGCAGCAGCCCAACTTTCTCGTAATAGCGGATGGTTTCCGTGTTGCAGTGGCTTTTTTCCGCCAACTCACCAATTTTCATTGCTTGGCCTCCAAAGGGCTTGACCTTGTAGTTACTTTAGGCTTTCTACTGGTCCCATGCAAGAAGCGAGGAACTGCTATGACATCAGCTAACAACACATCAAAGCTCGGCGTGGGGCAGTGCACAACATCAGCCTGCCAGACCGAGCACGTACATGACCATAGTCATGATCACGACCATGCGGCGGGCGATCACAGCCACGAGCATAGCCATGATCACGATCACAGCCATGCAGAACAAGCGTCGCACTCCCACGAGGGGGCGTGCTGCTCGGCACCCGCATTTGGCCCATCGGTGACCTTGGCGGCCAGTACCTCCACTCGTCTGGTCGTGCATATTGCTGATATGGACTGCCCGGCGGAAGAGAACATGATTCGCTCCGGCCTGAAAAAGCTGGATCAGGTACAGAACCTGGGTTTTGACCTGATGCAGCGTGTTTTGACCGTAGACCACGTGGATGGTGCCCGTGACAAGGTGCTGGGTGCGTTGCGCGGCCTGGGCTTTGAACCCCGCATGGCCGATGAAGAGCCTGTGAAGCAGGTATCGCCCAAGCAAGGTCTGATTCGCATTGCCGGCGCCGTGGTGCTGGCTTTGGCCGCCGAGATCAGCCACTGGCTGGCGGCCCCAGAGTGGCTGGTGATTGTTCTGGCTCTGGCCGCGATTCTGTCCGGCGGCGTGCAGGTCTACAAGAAGGGCTGGATTGCGCTGCGTAATGGTCAGCTCAATATCAATGCCTTGATGAGTATTGCCGTTACCGGCGCGGTACTACTGGCCCAATGGCCTGAAGCCGCCATGGTGATGTCCTTGTTCAGCCTGGCTGAGTGGATTGAGGCTCGTTCCCTGGACCGCGCCCGTAATGCGGTGGACAGCCTGCTCAAGCTGGTTCCGGATGAAGTGCTGGTCAGTGCCGATGGCAAGGATTGGCAGCGTGTACCGGCCAATCAGGTGCAGGCAGGCTGGCAAGTACGCGTGGCCCCCGGCGAGCGTTTTGGCCTGGATGGCAAAGTTCTGCAAGGGCTAAGCACGGTTAACCAGGCTCCTATCACGGGTGAAAGTGCCCCCGTGGACAAAGCGCCCGGTGACGAGGTTTTTGCAGGCACCATCAATGGCATGGGCGAATTGGTGTATCAGGTCCAGGCCGCGCATGATGAAACCTTGCTGGCCCGTATCACACGTTCGGTTCAGGAGGCCCAAGCCAACAAGGCTCCGATTCAGCGCTTTGTCGACCAGTTCTCCCGCATCTACACCCCGCTGGTTGTGGTGGCAGCGGCCTTGATGGCTGTGGCCTTGCCCTTGATCTGGGGGGTGAGCTGGTCGGAGTCCGTGTACCGTGCTCTGGTTCTGCTGGTGATTGCTTGCCCTTGCGCCCTGGTGATTTCCACGCCTGTGGCCGTAGTCAGTGCCCTGGCCAGTGCCGCACGTGCCGGTATTTTGATTAAAGGTGGCGTGTATCTGGAGCGGGCTCGTCAGTTGCGGTACTTGGCCGTGGACAAGACCGGCACCCTGACCTTGGGCGAGCCTTCCTTGAGCGAATATGGCAGCCTGCGCCCAAGCCTGTCGGATAGCGAAGTGCTGGACATGGCCGTTGCTCTGGCCGAGCGTTCGGATCATCCTGCCTCGCAAGCGATTGCCCGTGGCCGTGTGGCATCGGGTCTGGTGCGCCTGGATCAATTCGAAGCTTTGGCGGGTAATGGTGTGCAAGCACAAGGCACGACTGGTCAATTGCGTCTGGGCAAGCGTAGCTGGGTGCTGGGGCAGAACAAGGCTGAGTCCAGCCAGGCCGAGCAGCAAGCGGTAGAGAGCGCTGCCACCATGGTGTATCTGGGTGACGAGCACGGTCTGCTGGCCTGGTTCGCCATGATGGATACGCTGCGTCCCACCACCAGCCAGGCGATTCGCGATCTGCAAGCGCAGGGTGTTCAGGTGGAAGTGCTTTCGGGCGACCACGAGCAAGCCGTGCGTCATGTCGCCCAGCAAGCCGGAATCAAGGATTTCCGAGGTGGTTTGCTGCCACAGGACAAGCTGGACCGTATCGAGGAAAAACTGGGTAACGGTTTGGTGGCGATGGTGGGTGATGGCATCAATGATGCACCCGCCCTGGCTCGTGCCGATGTGGGTATCGCGATGGGAGCTTTGGGTTCGGACATTGCGATCGAGACCGCTGACGTGGCCTTGATGGACGATGATCTGGGCAAGATTGCCTTGCTGATGCGTCAGTCTCGAGCCTTGCATGCCGTGTTGTGGCAGAACATCAGCCTGGCTTTGGGTATCAAGGCCGTGTTCCTAGTGATGGCCCTGACTGGCCAGGCCACCATGTGGATGGCCGTGTTTGCCGACGTGGGTGCAAGCTTGCTGGTGGTGCTGAACAGTTTGCGTTTGCTGCGCGCCCGCAACCCTTGAACTCCGTGTTCGTTGTCACTGAGCCCCACCTCTTTGAGGTGGGGCTTTTTTTATCGCTGGGCCGTCCCAAGGCTCGGCGCCCCCGGTAAAAAGCGCCCCCTCGGGGATGAGCCTGGACACACAGTAGTCCATTGCGGCCTGCTGTGTGCCAGGCGAATCCGAGCGGCATGCAGGCCGCGAGGTGGAGCGCAAGCCGCAGGCGCAGCGTGGGGGCCTTTTTATGCCGCGTCAAATAAGCCCATCACTAACGTGAAGTTTTTTTGACACGCAGTAGTATCATTAAGGCTTCATTTGGGTTGAGGCCCTGCTTGTTTCTCATCTGTGTCGAGCAGGCTGGGCATGACAAGGACGCGCGATGATTGCACTGCTGGAAGCGGGTCGAGCCGGACTCCTGGGGCGAAAACACTGGCTAAATAACCTGTTGGCTGGTTTGGTGGTGGGGGTGGTGGCCTTGCCGTTGGCCATGGCCTTCGCCATTGCCTCCGGGGTCAAGCCCGAGCAGGGTTTGTATACCGCCATTATTGCTGGTTTGGCGGTGTCTTTATTTGGCGGCAGCCGGGTGCAGATTGCCGGGCCGACGGGGGCCTTCATTGTCATCCTGTCCGGGGTGGTGGCCCAACATGGGGTGGCGGGCCTGCAAATTGCCACGCTGATGGCCGGGGTGATCTTGCTGCTGCTGGGCCTGCTGCGCCTGGGAGCCGTGATCCGCTTTATTCCCGATCCGGTCATCGTGGGTTTTACCGCCGGTATCGGGGTGATCATCTGGGTGGGCCAATGGCGGGACTTTTTTGGCCTTCCCGTCGTCGAGGGCCAGCACTTTCACGAGAAACTCTGGTTCTTGCTGCAGAACCTGCCGTCCCTGGATTGGGCAACCACACTGCTGGGGCTTTTGTCTCTGGCGATTCTGATTGTCGTGCCCAAGATCCCAAGTCTGGCGCGTTTGCCCGGACCGCTGGTGGCCCTGGTGGTCATTACGCTTATCCAGGCGATTTTCCGTTTTGAGTCGGTGGCCACTATCGGCTCCAGCTTCGGTGCCTTGCCCAGTGGTTTGCCGTCGTTTCAATGGCCGGAAATTACGCTGACTCGCGTGGTGGAGCTGATCGGGCCTGCGTTTGCAATTGCCATGTTGGGTGCGATTGAGTCCTTGCTGTCCGCTGTCGTGGCCGACTCCATGACAGGGACCCGCCACGACTCCAATCAGGAATTGGTGGGCCAAGGGATTGCCAACGTGCTCTCGCCCTTGTTTGGCGGAATTGCGGCTACCGGGGCCATTGCCCGTACCGCTACCAATATCCGTAATGGCGGTGACAGCCCCATTGCCGGCGTGGTGCATGTCATTTTCCTGGTACTGGTTCTGCTGTTGCTGGCCCCGCTGGCGGCTTATATCCCGCTGACGGTGTTGGCGGCCATTCTGTTCATGGTGGCCTGGAATATGAGTCAGGCCAAGCTGGTCCTTCGCCTGCAGCGCCGTATGCCTACCGCTGACTTGTTCATTCTGTGGGTGACGTTCGCCCTGACGGTATTTGCGGATCTGGTGGTAGCCGTCAATATTGGGGTGATTCTGGCCATGTTGTATGTGCTCAAACGCACCTCGGATGGGGTGCAAGTGCGGGCCTTGGAAGGCCGCCGTTTACAGCGGGCACTGGATTTGTCCTTCAGCCAGGAGTTGCGCCAGGATATTTCGGTGCTGACTCTGGAAGGACCGTACTTCTTTGCCAGTGTGGAAGCGGTGAATCGTTCCTTGCTGACGGTGCCGGAGCAGGTTCGGGCCGTGGTCTTGCGCCTGAATTACGTGCCTTTTGTGGATGCGACGGCCATGCAGGCTTTGGAGACTGCCTTGGCGGAGCTGGAACAGCGCAATGTCATGGTGGCGCTGTGCGAGGCGAATGAAAAAGTGGGTCGCAAGCTGATTCGCATGGGTCTGTTCAAGCAGATTCACGCGCATCGCGTTTTTGATAGCTTGCAGAATGCGTGGGAAAGCGTCAGCGAGACCCTGGACCATCAGGCCGTCAAGCAAAAAGAAACGGCCACGCCGGAAACGGGAGCGGCAACGTAGGCCTTGATGCCTTGCTTGTCTGCCCTGAAAGAACTTGATAGTGAACAATCCCCTCGTGAAAAGCGGGGGATTGTTGTTTGGTGCCGGGCTTGGCAAGGGTGAGCCCGGCTTTTGAGCTTAGTTTTTTATTTCATTAAGCACCGTACGAAAGCCCACATGCTGGGTAGACATGGTGGTTTCCTGGGGTTGCCGTGAAGCTGGGCGATAGCGTACGCAGAAGTTCGCCGCACACAGAAACGAGCCGCCCTTGATGACGCCTGTTGCCGGATTTCCTTTGGCATCCTTTATTGCCGCGAGAAGGGGTTTGGGCACCAGGGGGCGATGCTGGGGCTGCCATGCACTGCGTGTCCATTCCCAGACATTGCCGACCGAATCCCACAGGCCATAGTTATTGGCCGGGAAGCAGCCTACGGGGGCGGTGCCTTCGTAGCCATCGCGCAGCAGGTTCTGGGCGGGGAAATTACCTTGCCAGGTGTTGGCCATCAAGCGGCCGCGCACTTCAGGCGTATTGCCCCAAGGGTAGGTAGCGCCTTCCAGTCCGCCGCGCGCTGCAAACTCCCATTGCTCTTCGGTGGGCAGATCGCGTCCCAACCAGCGGGCGTAAGCCAGCGCATCCTCGTAGGCGATATGGACGACGGGATGATTGTCACGGCCGTTCAGATTGGTATCGGGACCACCGGGATGCCGCCAGTTGGCACCCGGCACCCATACCCACCAGTTGTAATTGCTGGGAGGGGCATGTTGATCGTGCCCATCGTGGTGATCGTGATCATGCGTTGCTGCCGGTGGCGTGAAGACGGCGGATCCGGGCTGACGATACTGCTCGGGAACCTGAACATGCGGCGGAAATTCCGGCACCCGTTCCGCCTGGGTGACATAGCCTGTGGCCGCCACAAATTGTGCGAATTGGGCATTGGTGACTTCGTGCTGGTCTATCTGAAAAGCCTGGACCTCCACGGGATGTACCGGCTTTTCTTCCGGATAGCCTTCGTCGGACCCCATCAGAAAGCGCCCCCCCGGAATGGTGACCAAACCAGCCTGATTGGCGGCTCCTTGCCTGGCCGGGCCGAAGCCTGTTGGTATGCCGTTATAGGCTTGGCAATCGTGGGCCGGAACCGGAGGAGGGAGGGTATCGGAGCCGTCTGCCGTTGCAGGCAGCGGGGCTGCTGTCAGCAGCCCGCATACCGTCAGCAGTGCCTTGGCTCGGGAGAGCTTAAAGGACTTCATCCAGATCCTTGTAGTAGTTCAGGCTGTTGCTGTAGCCAGGGCGCGAAGCCAGACCTTCAAAATCCTCCACCCCGTTGCGCTTGGCATATTGCTCGTACTCGGCAATCAGTTCTTTCAGCTTTTCAGGATGTTTTTCGGACAGGTCATTCAGCTCGGAGCGGTCTTCGACCACATTGAACAGTTCCCAGCGGTCTTTGCCCCACGGTGCATTGGCGTACACGATTTTCCAGTCACCCACGCGCATGGCGCGGCGGCCATTCAGCTCCCAGCCTTGGCGGAAGGTTTCATGGACCTGATCGCTGCGACCGATCAGCACATCCACCATGGAGTTGCCTTGCATGGGGATGACCTGGCGGCCACGGTACTCGCCCTTGGGCTGTTCGATCTGGGCCAAGGCCAGAATGGTGGGGGCGATGTCGGTTACGTGGGCCGGAGCGCGCACAAATTCGCCCTGACGCTTGCCACCGGGTACGCGCATGATGCTGGGCACCGAGATACCGCCTTCATACATGAAGGCTTTGTACAGATTGAAGGGCGTTGAGCCAACTTGCGCCCAGCCTGGGCCGTATTCCACAAAGGAGCCGGGACGGCCCGTGTTTTCATAGCTGTTATCACGATGTTTGTGGGCCCAGGCGCGGGTTTCACCTTCATCGAGCACGGTATTGCCGTCGGCACCGTTATCGGACATGAAGATGACGACGGTGTTGTCGTACTGGCCGGTTTGTTTCAGGTGCTCGATGACACGGCCAATCTGTGCATCCATGGCTTCCACCATCGCGGCGTAGACCGCCATACGTTTGCTTTCAACACGTTGCTGTTCAGGGCTTAACTCTTTCCAGCGTGGCCAGGCCGGATTGCCCACATAGCCTTGCATATCCTGGGGCACCAGACCCAGCTTCTTCATGCGTTCCAGACGTTCCTCACGCAGCACGTCATAGCCTGCGTCATAGCGGCCTTCATATTTACGTATGTATTCCTCGGGCGCGTGCAAGGGCCAATGGGGAGCCGTAAAGGCCAGGTAGGCGAAGAAAGGCTGGTCCTTGCGCTTGTCCGCATCGATATAAGACATCAGGCGCGAGGCAAAAAACTCGCTGGAGTAGAAGTCTTTGGGCAGTTGCACTTCCTTGCCGTTCTCGCGGTACAGGGCAACCGGTGCTTTATTGGCATCAAAGGTGATGATGCCGCTTTGGTCAAAGTGGCTGGCGCCGCCGTGCATCAAGGCGTAGGACTGGTCAAAGCCGCGATTGGGTGGGGCGACTTCCTCTTTCACGCCCAGATGCCACTTGCCCGCCATATAGGTGCGGTAGCCATTGTCTTGCAGGACCAGGGGGAAGGGCAGGGCCTGGTCGCTTAGAAAGCCTTCGTAGCCGGGCAGGGCGCGCTGCTGGGGCGTCATCAGTTCGGCCATGCCACCAAAGCCAACCTGGTGGTTGTCCGCGCCGGACATCAGCATGGCGCGGGTCGGGGAACAGAAAGGGGAAGCGTAAAAGTCAGTCAGGGCTACGCCGTCTTTGACCAGGGCATCCAGGTTAGGGGTGGAAATTTCCCCGCCAAACGCGCCAATGTCTGAGTATCCCAGATCATCGGCCACGATCAGCAAAATATTGGGGCGTTGTGCCTCTGTGGCTGCGTGACTGCTTAGCGTACAGGCGGCCAAAGCCAGGCCCAGCAAGTTGCGCAGTAAATAGCTAGTTTTAGTGCGTCGCATTTTCTTGTGTCTCAATCTAGTTATGTTTATAGGTAGAACGGATGTGTAGACAGAGCCAGCAACAATGGCCTCACACTTTTGATCTGAGCCGCCGCTGCCAGTCTTTTAGAGGCTGGCGTGTCTCCCCCAATTCGATTGAACACGAAGCCGCTTGGGGATTTCCAAGACTAAAAAGGTTTGCTTGCATACCTGGAAGGTATGGTGGCTAATATAAGCATTGGAAATCAAGGAACTAGGCTTGCAAGCGGCATGGGCTGTGGTTTTCCCTGATAAGTCCACAAAACGCCCTGAGTGGAGCCTGTTTATTTGACGTAGCCAGGCTTCTGGCATGCGTGAAGGGGGCAGCCATAAAAAAAGCCCCAGCAAGTGGGGCTTGGGTGAGCAGTCGGGAAATCAACGGGCCAGCTTGAACTCGTCGTCGCCCATGAAGGCGTAACGCAAGGCGTCGATCAAGGCCAGGAAATAGGCCAGCGGTGACCAGATGGCAAACAGCACCAGGAATAACAAGCCCATGCCGATCTGGCCCAGGTAAAAGCGGTGCACGCCCAGCCAGCCCAGGAATATCGCCAGCACAATCGCGATCTTGCGGTGGCTGTTGGGCTTGGACATTTCGTCTTTCTTGTTCTTGGAAATCCAGATCACCAGCGGGATGGTAATGATCAAGGCGATCAGTGCCTTGCCCCAATGCACGGTCAGGTAGCGCTGAACTTGCTGCATCAATTCGATGAAGTCATGGAACAGGAATCCCAGGTACGAGGAAATGTAGTGGAAAATGGCCTCGCCAAAGGTCAGGCCCAACATCACGATCAGGAAGATGGCAATGCCCAGAATGATTTTTTGCAGCATGGTGTTTCCGTCAAAAAAACAGCAAGTTCAATAAGTGCGTGCCTGACGCACGGCTTGTTCCCAACTGAGCATCAGGTTTTGGGCTTCATCGCGCGACATGATGGGCTCGAAAACCCGGTCGCATTGCCATAGCGCCGCAATCTCAGGCAGACCTGAATACAGACCGCTGCCCAAGCCCGCCAGATAGGCGGCGCCCAGCGCGGTCGTCTCAATAGTAACGGGACGCACGACAGGCAGGCCCAACAAGTCTGCTTGAAATTGCATCAGAAGATTATTGGCGCAGGCCCCACCGTCCACACGCAGCTCGTGCAAGGCCGGGCCGCCGTTGGCCTGTACATCCCGATTCATGGCTTGCAGCACGGCGGCGCTTTGGTAGGCAATGCTGTCCAGAGCAGCGCGGGCGATGTGGGCCATGGTGGAGGCGCGTGTCAGGCCAGTAATGGTGCCGCGGGCTTGGGCATCCCAATAGGGGGCGCCCAGGCCGGTGAAGGCAGGGACCAGTCGTACGCCTTGTGCATCCGGCACGCTGCGAGCCAGCTCTTCGACTTGCGCGCTATGCTCCAGTGCGCCCAGACCATCGCGCAACCATTGGACCACCGCCCCCCCAATAAAGACGCTGCCTTCCAGCGCATAGGCGGGAGCATCGCCGTGATGGGCGGCGCTGGTTGCGATCAGGCCGTTATGGGATTGGGGGACTTGCGAGCCACAGTGCATCAACAGGAAGCAGCCTGTGCCATAGGTATTCTTGGCCATGCCGGGTGTTGTGCAAGCCTGGCCGAACAGGGCGCTTTGTTGGTCGCCCGCCACACCACAAATGGGAATGGGGCTACCCAGAATTTCGGGGTTGCAATGGCCAAACTCGGAGGCGGAGCTCTGTACCTGGGGCAAGACGCTGGCCGGGATGTTGAACAGGGCCAGCAATTCATCGTCCCATTGCTGGCTATGAATGTTGTAGAGCAGGGTGCGTGAGGCATTGCTGACATCGGTGGCGTGAACTTTGCCGCCACTTAAATGCCAGATCAGCCAGCTATCAATGGTGCCGAAAGCCAGTTCACCACGCGCTGCACGTTCACGGGCGCCGGGTACGGAGTCCAGCAGCCAACGCAGCTTGGAGGCCGAAAAATAGGCATCAATAGGCAGGCCGGTCTTGCCGGTAATGGTGGCTTCGTGCCCTTGTTCGCGCAACTGGGCGCAGAAGTCCTCGGCGCGTCTGTCTTGCCAGACGATGGCCTTGTGCAGAGCCTGCCCGGTTTGCCGATCCCATAGCACTGTGGTTTCACGCTGATTGGTAATGCCAATGGCGTGTATGTCCTGAGGGCGTAGCCCTGCCTGCTCAATCGCTTGCCGGGCGGTCCGGAACTGGGTGTCCAGGATTTCCTGGGGATCATGCTCCACCCAGTCTGTACGCGGGTAGTATTGCTGAGTTTCCTGCTGCGCCTTGGCCAGAATGCGGCCGTCTGCCGCTACCACAAGGCTGCGCGAGCTGGAGGTTCCCTGATCAAGAGCAAGTATGAATGTCATGCGAATGAGGCAGTAAAAGCGGAGCAGACCACAGTGTACTGGCTCTGTGTGGTCTGTGTCCGGTCGCAGAAGGGGACTTGATACGCGAGCAAACAAGTTTCACTGGACGGTAAAAGTTCAGGGGCTAAAATCAGGGTAAATCCCGAGCCAGTCAGTGTTTTTTTCGGGTGTCTGCTAATTTCAGGTCCAAAGCTCATCTTATGACTACATTAAGTTCCCCCTTATTGACCGACAGAGCCCAGATGCTGGGCGCCTTGGCGCGCACCACGCAGGTGGATATGGTCGTGGTGGGTGGTGGCGCTACCGGCTTGGGCGTGGCTCTGGACGCGGCCTTGCGGGGCTTGAGTGTGGTTGTGCTGGAAGCCTGGGACTTTGCCAAAGGCACGTCCTCGCGGGCGACCAAGCTGGTACACGGCGGGGTGCGATACCTGGCCCAGGGTAATGTCAGTCTGGTGCGTGAAGCCTTGCGCGAGCGTATGCATTTGCTCAGCAATGCGCCCCATCTGGCGCAGCGCCTGCCTTTTGTCATGCCCAGCTACAAGTGCTGGGAGACTCCGTTTTACGGGGTGGGCCTGATGGCCTATGACGGTTTGGCGGGGCGCGAGGGGTTGGGTCATACCCAATTTTTGAGTGCTTCCAAGATCCGGCAGCTTCTGCCCGGTGCGCGGCAAAGTGGCCTGAAAGGTGGTGTGAAATATTGGGACGGCCAGTTTGATGATGCCCGCCTGGCCTTGGCCCTGGCCCGTACGGCGGCTCTGAATGGGGCCTTGCTCATCAATTACTGTCCGGTTGTGGATGTGATGCACAGCGAGGGCAAGGTCTGCGGCGTGCGCTGCCAGGACAAGGAAAGCGGTCAGACCTACGAGATCCAGAGCACATGCGTGGTCAATGCCACGGGCGTGTGGGTGGATCAGGTGCGACAACTGGATGCGCAGGAAGCCGGGCGTGAGCTGCGCCCTATGGTTTCGCCCAGCCAGGGTGTGCACTTGGTGGTTGATCAGGAATTCCTGCCCGGTGAACACGCTTTGCTTGTGCCACGGACCAAGGATGGCCGGGTCTTGTTTGCCGTGCCTTGGTTGGGCAAGCTGATTTTGGGCACGACGGATACTCCCCGAGACGATATTCCGCTGGAGCCGCGCCCCTTGGCCCAGGAAGTAGATTTCATTCTGAAAGAGTCCGCGAATTATCTGCAAAAAGCGCCCACGGTGCAGGATGTGCGCAGTATCTGGGTGGGGCTGCGACCGTTGGTGCGCCCTGCAGCCGAGTCTGCCGCGGGGCAGACACAATCCATCAGCCGGGAACATAGCATTACGGTTAGTGCGAATGGTTTGCTGACAGTTACTGGCGGCAAATGGACGACGTATCGTGCCATGGCCGAAGATGTGCTGGAACGCTGCCAGCAGTCCGGCTTGCTGGGGCCTTTGCCAGCCTGTCGGACTCAGGAGCAACGTTTGGTCGGTGCTTCTTATGTAGGTGACCGGCGTTCTCTGGGGCGTACAGCTGGCCTGGATGCGTATGGCAGCGAGGCCGACTGGGTGCAGACCTTGCCGGGAGCGGATCAGGAATTGGCGCCGGGCTTGAGTGTGGCCATGGTGCGCTTTGCTTGCCGCTTTGAATATGCCCGTACCGTTGAAGACATGCTGGCCCGTCGTTCGCGCCTTTTGTTCCTTGATGCGCGTCTGGCGCAATCGCTTGCCCCAGCGGTGGCGGCAATTATGGAAGAAGAAACCGGGCGCTCGCCCGAGCTGGAGGCCTTTCTGGAACTGGCCGAGCAATACGCCACCGTGCCTACGCGTTAAACGTATGGCAATAAGAAAGGGCCCGTTCATTACGGGCCCTTTTGCTTTCTGCGCCCAATGAAATTGGGCCTGGTGAAAGATCAGGCCTGCTTTCTTTCAATGCCCGCGCTGGCTTGCCGATGAGTCAATCAAAGAAAGTGCGAGCTGTTTCAAAGCGTTTGGCGAAATAGGGATTGTCCAGTGAATCAATCCGCACGCGTCCACCACTGGAGGGAGCGTTGATGAATTGTTGCTTGCCTATATAGATGCCTACATGCGAGTTCGGGGTACCCAGCGTATTGAAAAACACCAGATCACCCGGGCGCAGCTGTGAACGACTGACACGCCGGGCCGCGCTGGCCTGGTCGCCGGTGCGGCGTGGAATGGGGGAACTGGATTCCTGGCTGAATACATAGTGCACCAGGCCGCTGCAATCAAAGCCGGTAGACGGTTCGCGTCCGCCGTAGCGGTAAGGCGTATCCAGCAAGGTCAGGGCAGACAGGACTACGGCTGAACGGCGTTGTTCATCCACACCAATGGGTTTGCCGGCGGGTAGGCGGGACGAGGGCGTGTGCGCACAAGCCGCCAGGATCAGTGTCAGGCACAAGGCAAACAGACGTTGCGTAAAAGCAGCAGGAACCATGGGCTGTTACAAAACGGATGTGGGGGCGGCGGGGAAAGCTGTCACCAGAAGATTATCCGATATTTCGACGCTTTTTAGGCAGCGCGTGAGATGGATCGTCGAAATATGCATTAATTAATGGCTAATGTATGCAACAAGACATAATTTTGATACAGACGCTTTGATCTTTGTCATGTTACATCTCGTTTATAACTACAACATTAAGTGAGCATCTGATAATATTCTGCTGTGTCTTGATACGTTTATTGCATATATTTGATGTTTTCCATGTTTTTAGGGCATTAAAAGAGGGTGTGTGTCGGAAACATCGAGAATGTAAAAATTATATTCATGCAATAGATTGCAAGGCATGATACATATTTATGTAACTTTATATATTTTAAATGTGTTTTGTTACAAGAAACTGGCTGATTAACAGATTTACAAGGATGGCTGACATGCCCGTATCGGAAAATTCGCTGCTGAATGATATTCAGGAAGTCAATTTGTCGTACTTGTTACTCGCGCAGCGCCTGCTGCGGGAGAATTTTTCGGCAGGTATGTTCCGTTTGGGCTTCGATACCGATGTGGCAGAGACCTTGTTGCGTCTGTCGCCGGCCCAATTGGTCAAGCTGGCCAGCTCCAGCTCGTTGATTTGCGGCTTTCGCTTCAATGACTACGACCTGCTCACCACCTTGACGCAGGATGTGCTGGGAGGGGTATTGCAGCAGGCCCACTCCACCATTCTTCTGTCACAGCGCGCGACGGCAGAACAAGCCGGTTAAACCGGCTGCGAACTTATTACATCAAGAACTATGGCTATAAAAAGCGTCGCCAAAGAAGCCCAGGAAATTGGGCTTGCTTCCGACATGATTGAGCTGGGGGCGCGTTTGCAGGTCCTGCAAGCAGAAACATCATTAAGCTACGACCGGCTGGCCCGTTTGTACCGTGAAGTCAAAGGCTGCTCGCCACCCAAAGGGATGCTGCCTTTTTCTGTCGACTGGTTCATGACCTGGCTGCCCAATATTCATTCCAGCCTGTTCTACAGCATTTACCAGTTCATGGCCGTGCATACGCCGTGCGATAAAAGCCGTGCACTGGTCGAGGCTTATCGCCTTTACCTGGAGCAATCGTCGGCCGGGCGTCTGGACGTGGGGCCGGATGAAGAGCCCGTGCTGAGTTTTACTCGTGCCTGGATGCTGCTGCGCTTTTTTGATAGCGGTTTGTTGCAGCTGTCCCAGTGCGAGCGCTGCAAGGGGGGCTTTGTGGCCCATGCGCACGATCCTGAATCAGGCTTTATTTGTGCCATTTGCCGTCCGCCACCACGGGCTGGCAAGACCCGTGCCAGCAAGGCACGCAGTACACCTAAATCTCCGGGCGGCAAAAGTCGAAAATCAGAGCCGGTCAAGGAGCCGCAAGCCGGGGTCACGGGGCACGTCAACGCACAGGTAGACGTGCCCATCTAGCAATAGCTTTTGTCGTCAGTGTGCAGCAAAGCCGGATAGATGCTGGTTTTTGATGTGGATCTGATAAGAATCTGAAAGTGTCAAGGCAACTGGAAGCGTCGATCTAGGCTGGAAAAAGGCCATTAACGCGTCGTTTTAGCCCGGTTGCTTGCCGCCATCATTAGCAGCGTGTATTTGAAGAAGGCGTATCCGTGCTTATTATCCTTGGATATATCATTGTTTTCGTCTCCGTTTTCGGGAGCTTTGTGGGGCTGGGCGGGCACTTGGGTGCGCTATACCAGCCTTTTGAATTACTGCTGATTGGTGGCGCGGCCCTGGGGGCCTATTTTGCGTCCAACAGCGGCAAGTCCATCAAGCTGCTGGCCAAAGCGTTGCCGATTGCATTTCGCAGCAGTCCCTACAACAAGCAGTTGTACATGCAGTTGATGGGCATGTTGTCTGTGCTGCTGAACAAGGCTCGACGCGATGGCATGATGTCCATCGAAGCGGATATCGAAAACCCCGAACAAAGTCCCATCTTTGCTGATTACCCCAATGTGGTGAAAGATCCGGCTTTGATGAACTTTGTGTCCGACTACCTGCGTTTGATGATCAGCGGCAATATGAGCTCGTTTGAAATCGAAACGCTGATGGACCAGGATATCGAGACCCACCAGCACGAACGCAACGTGCCGGCACGCGCCTTGCGTGAAGTGGCTGACGCCTTGCCCGCTTTCGGGATTGTGGCGGCGGTGCTGGGTGTGGTGAAAGCGCTGGCCTCTGTAGACCAGCCGCCAGCCGTGCTGGCAGACCTGATTTCCAAGGCCATGGTTGGTACCTTCCTGGGTATCTTGCTGGCCTACGGCTTTGTCGCTCCCTTGGCTGCTACCATCGAACGCCGTACCTCGGATTCAGTCAAGGTGCTGGAGTGCATCAAGGTCACTTTGCTGGCCAATCTGAATGGTTACCCGCCCCAGCTTGCCGTGGAATTTGGCCGTAAAGTGCTGTTTTCCTCCGATCGCCCTTCGTTCCAGGAGCTGGAAGAGCATGTACGTCAGGCCCGCTCGGGTGCTGGTCGCAAAGCCTAAGCGGATGCGTTCATGAGCAATCATAAAGATCGCGTGGTCATCCGTCGCAAGAAGACGGCCCATGCCGAGCATCATGGTGGTAGCTGGAAAATTGCCTACGCTGACTTCATGACGGCGATGATGGCTTTTTTCCTGGTGATGTGGATTCTTTCCCTGGTTCCCAAGCAGGACTTGAAGGAAATTGCCGATTACTTCCGCATGCCCTTGATGGACGCCGTTTCGGGCGGCTATCAGGCCGACTATTCGCGCAGCGTCATCCCTGGTGGCCAGCCCAGCCTGGTTCCCAATCCCCATCCCGGCACGAACAGCAGCCAGGCGGCCGATGATCGTCAGGATGTGGAGCGTCTGGAAGATTTGAAATCGGCTCTGGAAGAACTGATCCGCATCGATCCCGTGCTGAAAGAATTCCGTCCGCAACTACTGCTGGACATGACTCAGGACGGTTTGCGCATCCAGATTATCGACCGTCAAAGCCGCCCCATGTTCTCGACGGGCAGCGCACAGGTGCAGATTTACATGCGGGCCATTTTGCGCTCGCTAAGCGCCCCCTTGAACGAGATGCCTAACCGGATTCTGATTTCCGGCCACACCGACTCGCTGCAGTACGCCAGTGGCGAGCGTTTGTACAGTAACTGGGAGCTGTCGGCCGATCGTGCCAATGCGGCTCGACAGGAGCTGGTGGCTGGTGGTCTGGCCGAGGCCAAGGTCAAGCAGGTCGTGGGTTTGGCCGATAGTGTCAGCCTGGTTAAAGATAACCCCGCCGCAGCCGTAAATCGACGTATCAGCCTGCTCGTGCTCAATAGCCGGGCCGAACGACGCATGGACGAGCAAGCCGCAAGCGGTTCGGAAGAGTTTGATTTGCGCGAAGCCATGCAGGAGACCGAGGGGCCAATCAGTATTCATATTCCCGGTCTGCCTGAAATGCCTTCTGCCTTGCCAGTGGTGCCCTAGGGCTTGTTAACAGGCCCAACGGCCCAGGTGTTTGGGCTGTGCTTTTTGTTTTGTTGTTCTAAGCCATAACCAGGAAGGAAGTGTTCATGAGCTCCGGCGTAGATCTGAGTCAGTTTTACGAAACCTTTTTCGATGAAGCCGATGAGTTGCTGGCGGACATGGAGCGCTTGCTGCTGGAGCTGGATCTGGACGAGCCTGATCGCGATCAGCTCAATGCCATCTTCCGGGCCGCGCACTCGATCAAGGGCGGTGCAGGCACGTTTGGTTGCTTCGGTCAGCTGGCTGAAACTACCCACTTACTCGAAAATCTGCTCGATCTGGTCCGTAATGGCGAGATGCAATTGCGCAAGGACATGATTGACCTCTTTCTGGAAACCAAGGACGTGCTAACCGGACAAGTCAATGCCTACCGCGAGGAACAGGAGCCTGACGAGGAAGCCTATACCCGTATCTGCGCGCAATTGAGGCAACTGGCCCTGGAGCAAAAGGGCATTCTGGCAACGGACGCCAAAGGAACCGAAGCGATTCTGCAAGCCGAAGCGGAACCCGAGCCGGAACCGGCCGCCAATACGGATGGCTTGCCACTGTGGGTGTCCATGGGACCGGTATCGGATAAAGATGCTGAGGCGCTGCAACAAGAAATGGAGTTGATGGGCACCATCGTCCATCAAACCCGTGAAGGCGATCGCCTGGATATCTGGGTGGAAACCACAGGTTCAGCGGACGACATCCTGGCCGTTTGCTGCTTTATTCTGAATGCCGATCAGGTGTCGGTAAAACCGGCCGCAGCCCCAGGACAAGCGGCGGCTCCAGCCGCTGCCGCAGCAGCCTCGGCCTCAGTTCCCGCCGCAGTGGCTGCCGAGCCTGCAGCCCCCGTCGCTGCACCGGCTGCTCCGGCTCCCGCAACGGCCCCTGTTGCCGCTGAACTAGAAAAAACCGAAACGCCTGCTCCTGCTGCTGCCCCTAAAGCTGCCGACAAACCCGCCAAGGCCGCGGCTCCCAAAGAGTCCGGCACGATCCGTGTGGGCGTGGAAAAAGTTGACCAGATCATCAACCTGGTGGGCGAGCTGGTGATTACACAAGCCATGCTGGTGCAAACTGCCTCGACGCTGGACCCGGTCGTGCATGATCGCCTGTTAAATGGCATCGAACAGTTGGAGCGCAATGCGCGCGACCTGCAAGAGTCCGTGATGTCCATTCGCATGATGCCGATGGATTACGTGTTCAGCCGCTTTCCGCGTGTGGTGCGTGAAAGCGCCGCCCGCATGAACAAGAAGATTCGTCTGGTCACTAAAGGGCAGGCCACCGAGCTGGACAAGAGCCTGATCGAACGCATTATTGATCCGCTCACTCACCTGGTACGCAACAGTATCGACCACGGCATTGAAATGCCCGAGGATCGTCTGGCAGCGGGCAAGGAAGAAGAGGGCGTGCTGACCTTGTCGGCCCAGCACCAGGGCGGCCATATCATCATTGAAGTGGTGGACGATGGCGCTGGTCTGAACCGCGAACGTATTTTGAAGAAAGCCATGTCTTCGGGCCTGCCGGTCACCGAGACCATGCCGGACGACGAAGTGTGGCAACTGATTTTTGCCCCCGGCTTTTCCACCGCCGACAAAGTCACGGAAATTTCCGGACGTGGTGTGGGCATGGACGTGGTGCGACGCAATATCCAAAGCATGGGCGGCCATGTGCAGCTGTACTCGCGCGCAGGCAAGGGAACGACCACCCGTATTGTTTTGCCGCTGACGCTGGCGATTCTGGACGGCATGTCGGTCCAGGTGGGCAATGAGGTGTTCATCCTGCCGCTGGCTCACGTAACCGAATCCATGCAGCCCACTGAAGAACAGTTGCGCAGCGTCACCGATACCGATCACGTCATGTTTGTACGTGGCGAGTATCTGCCCCTGATTTCCCTGCGTGACATCTTCTCGGTTGAAGGGGCCGAGACCGATGTGACTCGTGCGATTGCCGTTATCTTGCAGGCCGAAGACATGCGCTTTGCCTTGCTGGTCGATCACCTGATTGGTCAGCATCAAGTCGTGGTCAAGAACCTGGAAGCCAACTATAGAAAAATTCCGGGTATTTCCGCTGCCACCATTTTGGGCGATGGCAGCGTAGCCCTGATTGTTGATGTTTTTGCCTTGCAACGTCTGGCGCGTGACCCCGCCTCGACGTGGGCCTGATTATTCGGAGATCTTTATGTCCAACGACTTTACTTCCCACTCCGAAGCTGCCGAGGCTGGCGGCAAGGAGTATCTGGTATTTACTCTGGGCGACCAGGAATACGGCATCGATATTCTGAAAGTTCAGGAGATCCGGGGCTACGACTCCCAGACCGTCACTCGTATCGCCAACGTGCCCAATTTCATCAAGGGCGTTACCAATCTGCGTGGCGTAATTGTTCCTATCGCAGACTTGCGGGTGCGTTTCAATATGGAACGGGTGGAGTACGACCACCAGACCGTCGTGGTGATTCTGAACTTGCACGACCGCGTAGTGGGTGTGGTGGTGGATGGTGTCTCGGATGTACTGGTGCTGCAATCGTCCCAGATCAGCGCTGCCCCCAGCTTCGGCACCGCCTTCTCGACCGAGTACCTGACCGGTATCGGTACGCTGGGCGAACGTATGCTGATTTTGGTGGATATTGAAAAACTGATGACCAGTGAAGAGATGGCTCTGGTTGACAGCGCAGTGGCCTGATCGCCCGAGTCTGCAAAGACTTGCCAGGCGGGGACTTGTTTAACGGGTCCTTCAAGGAATGTTCGGGCCGGGGGAGGCGTCACAAGCGCCTCTGATGTTCGGATCTACTCTAGACAAGGTGCTTGCAATGCTGGATGGATTACGTTTAGCCAATCTGAAGGTGCGGACCAGTCTGATTCTGGTACTGGTGTTTTTTTTAGCAATGCTGGTGGCAGGCGCCGCTCTGGGGATTTTGTCCTTGCGCGCCAATAACGGTGCGCTGCAAAGCATCGTGGTCAATCAGCGTGTAGGCTCGGCCATGTATCAGGCCATCGAGCGCTACAAAGAGACTCAAACCCTGATTGGACGAGCGGCCATCAGCTATGTGGTCAGCAATGATCTGCAAAACCAGGACTTGATGGCCGAGTGGAGCGATGTGGCTCCCAAAACCTCGGCGATCAGCTCGGCAACCCGGGATGCTCTGGATGCCACGCGCAAGCAGTTTGAACTGGCCCAGGAAGCCTTCTTTGAATACCAGGGTGTTGCCACCCAACTGGAAGGCACCAACGATTACTACCAGCGTGTCGATGCGGCGTTCATGTCCCTGATGCAAGGTGGCGTGCTGCCCTTGATCGCCTATCTGGAGCAAGGTGATATTGCGGGTTTCCGCAGCTATGTGGCGACTACCACCAAGTTCCTGGAAGAGGATCTGTACAGCGCCTTGAACACCTTGCAGGAAGCTCAGCAGCGTTCTATCGACTCGCAATACCAGAAAGAAAACGACCAGTACAACATGGTGATCCGCCTGGTGGGTCTGGCCATGGTGCTTTGTCTGTTTATCTCCTTGGCCGTGTATGTGTTCTTGAATCGCATGGTGTTGCGCCCCTTGCGTCAGGCCGGTGCGCACTTTGATCGCATCGCCAGCGGGGATCTGACCCAGCGCGTGGAAGTGAAGTCCACCAATGAAATTGGTGTGCTGTATGACGCCGTGCGTCGCATGCAGGGCAGCTTGCAGTCCATGGTGCAGACCGTGCGCCAGGGCGTGGAAGAGATCACTTTTGGCTCGCATGAAATCTATGTGGGCAATACGGACTTGAGCAGTCGCACGGAAGAGCAGGCCGCCTCCTTGCAGCAAACTGCGGCCAGCATGGAGCAGTTGGCCAGCACGGTTCGTCAGAACTCGGACAATGCCCAGCAAGCGGATCAGGTTGCCAAGAATGCTTCCGAAGTGGCTCTGCGCGGTGGCCAGGCGGTCTCTACCGTGGTGCAAACCATGGAAGACTTGTCGGCCAGTTCGGGACAGATTGCCCAGATCGTGAACGTGATCGACGGCATTGCCTTCCAGACTAATATTCTGGCCTTGAACGCCGCGGTGGAAGCCGCCCGTGCAGGCGAGCAGGGCAAGGGTTTTGCGGTGGTGGCCGGTGAAGTACGCAGTCTGGCCCAGCGCAGTGCGCAAGCGGCGCGCGAGATCAAGGGCTTGATCGAGCAGTCGCTGGCCAAAGTGAAAGAAGGGACTCGGCAGGTGGATGAGGCGGGCAAGGTAGTCATGGAAGTGGTCAGCTCGGTACAGAGCGTAACGACCATCATGGCGGAAATCTCCTCGGCTTCAAACGAGCAGTCCGAAGGAATTGAGCAGGTGAACCGGGCGGTTGCGCAAATGGATGTGGTTGTGCAGCAGAACGCGGCCCTGGTCGAGCAGGCTACCGCTGCGGCGGGCTCCTTGCAGGATCAGGCAACCCGTTTGTCCGATGCGGTGTCGGCGTTCAAAGTCAGTGCGCAAGACATTATTGATGATCCGTTTGAAGCGCCCGAGCCGGAACGATTACGTTCTACCGAGCGTCTGTCGGCGGGGTCTTTTAGCGGGACCTTGGCCAGCCTGTAGTTATATGAGCACATCTGTGGAACCTTTTGTTTATACATTGCCCTCGATCCCGCAAGCCTCGAGGGCCGACTGTGAGCGAGCCGCGCGCTTGCTCAAGTCGTATGCGGGCATCATCTTAGGTACCCACAAAGAAGATATGGTGGCCCGCACGCTGGGTATGCGCAGTCAGAACGCGGGCATGCGCGAGGTACGCCAGTACCTGGATATTCTGGAACAGGACACGCATAGCCAGGAGTGGCAGGACTTCGTCAACGCCTTCACCATCAATCACACCGCGTTTTTTCGGGAGCAGCATCACTTCGATATTCTGGGCAAGTTTGTCAGTACACGCGGCAAACCCCTGGATATCTGGTGCAGCGCCGCCTCTACGGGCGAGGAGGCGTATTCCATTGCCATGACGGTGCGCGAACACTGCCCTTCACCGGATGTGAACGTATCCATTCTGGCTAGCGATATTGACTCGGCAGCTTTGGACAAGGCCCGTCAGGGCGTGTATACCCTGGAGCGCATTCAGCCCGTGCCCGATTTGTGGCTGCCGCGTTACTTTCAGCGTGGCGTGGGCGCTCGCAAGGGGCTGGCACGCGTCAAGCCCGTGTTGCGCAATATGGTGGAGTTCGAGGAGTTCAATCTGGTGGGGCCCGCCTGGCCGTCTTCCAGCCGTTTTGATGTGATCTTCTGTAGAAACACCATGATTTATTTTGATCGTGATGATCAGACACGCATTCTGGAGCGCTTTGCCGCCGTCACCAAGCCTGGCGGACTGCTGTTTGTGGGGCATTCCGAGAACTTCTCCTATCTGACCAAGGCCTTTCGTCTGCTGGGTCAGACGGTGTATGTCCGGAACTAGGGCCCATTAGTTTCACCCCGCCCCAAGCTCTGTTGGCGTTTGAAATCGGGATTATGAGTAGCATGAAGAAAATTCGAGTTTTGTGTGTAGACGATTCTGCCCTGGTGCGCAGCCTGATGGTGGAAATTATCAACAGTCATGCGGATATGGAAGTGGTGGCTGTGGCCCCCGATCCGCTGGTGGCGCGCGAGCTGATCAAAGAACACAATCCGGATGTGCTGACGCTGGACGTCGAGATGCCGCGTATGGACGGGCTGGACTTTCTGGAGCGACTGATGCGCTTGCGTCCCATGCCCGTGGTGATGGTGTCCTCGCTGACCGAGCGCAATTCGGACGTGACCTTGCGTGCCCTGGAGCTGGGCGCGGTGGACTTTGTGACCAAACCCAAGCTGGGCCTGCGGGATGGCTTGCTGGATTACTCGGACCTGATTGCCGACAAGATCCGCGCCGCTTCCATTGCCCGTCCACGTCGTGCGACCCCGGCCCCGGCAGGGTCCGCCCCGGCTCGTCGCCTGACGCACAACTTTTCGACCACTGAAAAACTGATCATGATCGGTGCATCCACTGGCGGCACCGAGGCCATTCGTCAGGTGCTGGAGCCTTTGCCGGCCAATTGTCCGGCCATCATGATTACCCAACATATGCCAGCCGGTTTCACGCGCTCGTTCGTGAACCGTCTGGATGGTCTGTGTTCCATGCAGGTGCACGAGGCCGAAGATGGTCAGCGCGTGTTGCCCGGCCATGTGTATTTGGCTCCCGGTGGCGTGGCGCACATGAAGCTGGCCCGCTCGGGTGCCAACTATGTGGTCAAGCTGGTGGACAGTGAACCTGTCAACCGCCACCGGCCCTCGGTTGATGTGCTGTTTCACTCTGCCGCCGAGCTGGCCGGACGCAATGCCGTGGGTGTCATTCTGACCGGCATGGGCAAGGACGGCGCGCAAGGTTTGCTGGCCATGAAACAGGCCGGTGCCATGACTTTTGCCCAGGACGAAGCCACCAGCGTGGTCTTTGGCATGCCGCGTGAAGCCCTGCAAATTGGCGCGGCGGACATCGCCTTGCCCCTGGGGCAGATCAGCGAACGAATTCTGGCCAGTGTGGGGGCCTTTGGGCACCGTGTATAAACGGTCCTGAACGCACTGGCATGCTACTCATTTGGAGAATGTAAATGGTACAAAAAAATATAAAAATTCTCGTCGTCGATGACTTTCCCACCATGCGCCGGATCATCAAGAACCTGCTCAAGGATCTGGGATACGAGAATGTAGACGAAGCAGAAGATGGTCAGATGGGCCTGGAAAAACTGCGCAACGGCAATTTCGAGTTTGTGGTCTCTGACTGGAATATGCCGAATCTGGATGGGCTGGAAATGCTCAAGCAGATTCGTGCCGATGCCAACCTGTCCTCTTTGCCGGTGCTGATGGTGACCGCCGAAGCCAAGAAAGAGAACATTATTGCCGCCGCCCAGGCGGGCGCCAATGGCTACGTCGTCAAACCCTTTACCGCCGCAACTCTGGAAGAGAAGCTGAACAAGATCTTCGAGAAAATGGCCGGTTAATACGGAGTACGTCATGGATCCACAGCAAACCCCGAATCATCCCGACCCCCAAAGCGTACCGGTTGATCTGGTCTACCGCATCGCCAATCTGACCCGCCTGCTGCGGGAAAGCATGCGCGAACTGGGTCTGGATCAGGCCATTAAAGATGCCGCGCACGCGATTCCGGATGCCCGTGATCGTCTGCACTATGTGGCTCGCATGACTGAGCAGGCCGCCAACCGGGTACTGAACGCAGCCGAGCAGGTGCGTCCTTTGCAGGAGTCCTTGCAAGAGGACGCCCAGGCCCTGGATGCCGAATGGGAACAGTGGTTTGAACAGCCTCTGGACCAGGACCAGGCCCGCGAACTGGTCAAGCGTACCCGCGGCTTCTTGCGCGATGTGCCCGTCAAGGCCCAGCAGACGCAGGACAATCTGCTGGAAATCATCATGGCCCAGGACTTTCAGGATCTGACCGGGCAGGTGATCACGCGCATGCTGGGTGTGGTTGGCACCATCGAGACCGAACTGGTCCAGGTGCTGGTCGATAATGTCCCCACAGAAAAACGCGAAGAAACTCAAAGCCTTATCAACGGCCCGGTGGTCTCGCCGGTAGCCTCGGAAGTGGTCACCAGCCAGGACCAGGTGGACGACTTGCTGGCGAATCTGGGCTTTTAATCCTCGCCCAAATTCGATCATCGCGTTCGCTTCAGAAAGGCGCTGCACCTTGCAGCGCCTTTTTGCTTGTGGGGAACAGCCTGCTTTTATCGGGCTTTCTCCGCGCTATCAGAGCCGCGGTGCTCTTTTAGAATGACCCCGCGGCCTGCAGTGCGAACGCGACATTCGTGCTGGGCGCGTGATTCATTCTTTCAATTCCTGCGTCTTGGCAGTCCATGGCAGAAGACAGCGATCTCGAAAAAACAGAACCGGCCTCACCCCGGCGCCTGGAAAAGGCGCGGGAAGAAGGGCAGGTGGCGCGTTCCAGAGAGCTGACGACATTCCTGATGCTGCTGGCCGGGATAGGCGGAATCTGGGCCGGTGCCAGCTATTTGTACGAGACTTTTGGCGGCATTGTGCGTCGCAGCGTCTGGTTTGATCCGCGCGTAGCGCACGATCCCAGCGCCATGGTGGTACAGGCGGCCGGTCTGGCAGGCGAAGCATTAAAAGGTCTGGCACCGCTGTTCCTGCTGCTGGTTGTGGTCGCGATCTTTGCCTCGATCGCGCTGGGCGGCATGAGCTTTAGCGGCAAGGCCTTGCAGCCCAAGTTCGAACGCATGAATCCGGCCAAGGGCATCAAGCGCATGTTTTCCATGCAGACCGTGATCGAGCTGATCAAGACCCTGGCCAAAGCCGGTCTGGTGGGTTCGGTGGCGGTGTATGTGATCTGGACCGAGCGCGAGCAGATGACGGCCCTGATGTATGTGCATCCCACGGCGGCCATTGCCACGGGAATGACACTGATCATCAAGTGTTGTGCCCTGATCGCCGCCAGCTTGCTGGTGATTGTCTTGATTGATGCGCCCTGGCAGTTGTGGAGCTTTTACAAAAAGCTGCGCATGTCGCGCCAGGATGTGAAAGAAGAACATAAGGAAAGCGAGGGTGACCCGCATGTGAAAGGGCGCATTCGGCAGCAGCAACGGTCCATGGCCCGTTCGCGCATGATGTCCCAGGTGCCGGGGGCCGATGTGGTGGTTACCAACCCTACGCATTATGCGGTGGCCTTGAAGTATCAGGACGGCAAGGGCGGTGCCCCCCGTGTGGTTGCCAAAGGCACGGGGCTGATTGCTGCCAAGATTCGCGGGCTGGCCGCCGAGCACAAGGTGGCCATGCTGGAGGCGCCAGCGCTGGCACGGGCCTTGTACTTCAACGTGGAGCTGGAGCGCGAGATTCCTGTGGACTTGTACTCGGCCGTGGCCGAAGTGCTGGCCTGGGTTTATCAGCTTCGTAACTGGAACAAGGGGCAGGGCGAGCGCCCGATCATGCCCACCCGATTGAAAGTGCCGACAGGCATGGATGAAGGTCCACTGCGTTCGCGCAAACATTAAAAGCAATGAACAATTTTTTTGCCTTACTGAAACAAAACGGTGGTCAACACGCCCGGCTTTTAGCTGGTCCGGTGCTGATCCTCATGGTCATGGCCATGATGATTCTGCCCTTGCCACCGTTTCTGCTGGACCTGCTGTTTACCTTTAACATCGCCCTGGCCGTCATGATCCTGCTGGTGGCCATGTTCACCAAAAAGCCGCTGGACTTTGCTGCTTTCCCGGCAGTGCTGCTGTTTGCCACCTTGTTGCGCCTGGCTTTGAACGTGGCCTCTACGCGAGTGGTACTGATGAACGGCCACAAAGGCCCGGATGCTGCCGGTCAGGTGATTGAGGCTTTTGGTCACTTTCTGGTGGGCGGTAACTTTGCCGTTGGTCTGATCGTGTTCGTGATTCTGGTCATCATCAACTTTGTGGTGATTACCAAGGGTGCGGGTCGTATTGCGGAAGTGGGGGCACGCTTTACCCTGGACGCCTTGCCGGGCAAGCAGATGGCGATTGACGCCGACTTGAACGCCGGCCTGATTGGCGAAGACGATGCCCGTCGTCGCCGTACCGAGGTTTCGCAGGAAGCCGAGTTCTACGGCTCCATGGACGGTGCCAGCAAGTTCGTGCGCGGGGACGCGGTGGCGGGCTTGTTGATCATGGTCATCAACGTGATTGGTGGTCTGATTATTGGTGTCCTGCAGCATGACTTGTCTTTCTCGGAAGCCGGTCGCGTTTACACCTTGTTGACCATTGGTGACGGCCTGGTCGCCCAGATTCCAGCCCTGATCATTTCTACTGCCGCCGGTGTGGTGGTGTCGCGTGTGGCGACGGATGAAGACGTGGGCCAGCAAATGGTCAGCCAGCTTTTCCGTAATCCCATGGTGCTGTATATCACCGCCGGGATTCTGGGTTTGATGGGTTTGATTCCCGGCATGCCCAATCTGGTGTTCCTGCTGCTGGCCGCGATATTGGGTGCTGGAGCCTGGATGATGCAAAAGCATCAGCTCGAACAGCAGCAGCAAGCCAGCGAACCTAATGATGAAGTCCTGGCCGCAGCCGATTCTGCCGCCAGTGAAGCCAGCTGGAATGATGTGTCCATGGTGGACCCGCTGGGTCTGGAAGTGGGTTATCGCCTGATCTCTTTGGTGGACCATGCGCAAAACGGCGAGCTGCTGCATCGTATCCGCAGCTTGCGTAAAAAGTTCGCACAGGAAGTGGGCTTTTTGCCGCCTGTGGTTCATATTCGGGACAATCTGGAGCTCAAGCCCAACGACTATCGCATCCTGTTGGCCGGGGTGGAAATTGGCCGGGGTACCGCCACGCCAGGGCAGTGGCTGGCCATTGATCCCGGTGGCGTCACCATGAAGCTGCCCGGCACACCTACTACGGACCCAGCCTTTGGCCTGCCCGCCGTCTGGGTGGATGTCAGCATGCGCGAGCAGGCCCAGATTGCGGGCTACACCGTGGTGGATGCCAGCACGGTAATTGCCACGCATATCAACCACTTGCTGCATCGCCAGGGGGCCGATTTGCTGGGCCGTCAGGAAGTGCAGCAATTGCTGGATCACGTGGGCCGCGAAGCGCCCAAGCTGGTCGAAGATTTCGTACCGCAAACCTTGTCCCTCAGCCTCTTGCTCAAGGTCTTGCGTGGTCTGTTGGCTGAAGATGTGCCGATTCGCGATATGCGCAGCATTGTGGAAACGCTGGCTGAACATGCGCCGCGCATTCTGGCTCCCGGTGCGGTTCAGCCCGGCCAGGAGGCAGGCGAATTGCTTGCGGTTCTGCGCGTGGCCTTGGGGCGCGCTATTGTGCAGCAGTGGTTCCCTGGCGAGGGCGAGTTGCGTGTGATTGGTCTGGATGCCCGTCTGGAGCGGGTCATGACGCAGGCGCTGACCAGCAGTGGTGCACTGGAACCAGGTCTGGCCGAGTCGGTACTGACTGATGCCATGCGTGCGGCCCAGTTCCAGGAGGAACATGGGGATCCGCCCGTGCTGGTTGTGCCGCCTGTTTTGCGGGCCACCTTGTCGCGTTTCTTGCGTCACCACATCCCACAACTGGGTGTCTTGTCCAACGCTGAAATTCCTGAAGAACGCATCCTTCGGGTCACCACCATTATTGGTCAGTCTGAATGAATATAAGTCGCTTTTTTGGTAGTACCAGCCGGGAGGCCATGCGTCAGGTGCGCATCGCTTTGGGCCCCGATGCCTTGATTGTGTCCAACCGCCGTGTCAATGGCGGCGTTGAGATTCTGGCTACCGACTCCAGCTCGGTACCGGGTGGCGCTACCGAACGTGCACCCATGCCCAGCAGCACACCGCATCAGGCCGCTGGCATACGTCAGCAGGAGATGGCCCCGCCACCGGCCGCCGACAATGTGATGGGTGCGATTGGGGCATTGCGTGGTGCCCTGGAAGGCCGCATGGACGATCTGGTCTGGAGTCACCAGATGCGGCGCTCGCCTGTAGCGGTAAATCTATTTCAGAGTCTTTTATCGCAAGGCTTCAGTACTGCCTTGTTGCGTGCCATGCTCAAGCGCCTGCCTGAGGAGCTGGGCGCGCGGGCGGCCTTGCAATGGGTGCGGACCGAGCTGGAAACCCATTTGCCGGTACTGCGTTCCGAGGACTCCTTGTGGCAGCCCGGCTTGGCCTTGGCTCTGGTGGGCCCTACGGGTGTGGGCAAGACCACCACGCTGGCCAAACTGGCTGCGCGTGCTGTGCGCCGTTTTGGTCCCGATAAGGTCGTTTTGCTGACGACTGACACCTATCGGATCGGTGCGCACGAGCAACTGAAAATTTATGGCGACCTGATGCGGGTAGCCGTGCATATTGTTCAGGACGTGGCGCAACTGCGTAGCGTGATGCTGGGTGTGCGGCCCGATCAGGTGATCCTGATCGACAATATGGGCATCAGTCAGCGCGACCGTTATGTGCGAGAACAGGCTGCATTGCTGGCCAGTGCCGGACGCCGGGTGCAACGCTTGCTGGTCCTGAACGCCGCCAGCCAGGGCGATACCTTGGATGAGGTCGCCCGCAGCTACACGCAAGATGGTGGCACTCCGCTAAGTGGCTGCATCATCTCCAAAGTGGACGAGGCGATCAAGCTGGGTGGGCCGCTGGATACGGCCATTCGCTTCAAGCTGCCTATTCATTATGTGTCCAACGGCCAGAAAGTGCCCGAGGATTTGCGTTTCATGAGTGCCGCCGAACTGGTCGACTCTGCCTTGCAGGTGCGCGAGAACCAGCGCCCCTTGTACGCGCCCAGTTCCGGCGATCTGGCTGCCTTGCTGGAAAGCGGTGGACAGTCCGCCCAGGAGCAACAGGCTGAAGAAGAACGCCGTGCGCGTGTCTTGCCGCGTTTGTTGTCGGCTGCCTCTGCGGGTGGCCCTATCGCCCTGGAGCAGGCCCGTCGTGCAGCCGCCGATCTGGATGAACGTCTGGCCTGCGCGGAAGCCTACGATTTCTGGCGCGATCTGCATGCTCACAATGCCCCTGTTCAGGATGGGGCGGCGGCACAGCGTGCCGAAGGCCTGATGCGTGCCGCGTGTCAGGAAGTCAGTGAGGGCAATGTGTCCCGCTTGCTGGTGATCCATGCCGATCATCAGCTTGCCGGTAGCCAGGAGCAATGCTCGTTCAGTTTCCTGTTCAGTCCCAAGGGGCAGGCCTTGAGCGTGCCGTATTATCAACGCCAAACGCCCTCCCAATGGTCGGATGTACGGGGCGTGCGCAGCATGGAACGGCCGGGTCCGACACAGGCACTGAACCAGGCCATGCAGGTCTTGAATGCCCAGGCCCAACCGGTAAACTTGCTGCATATTTTTGAAGGTGGTTCGCCCACCATGTGGCGTCAATGGGCTGATATGGAAGCCGACTGGCTGGCCCTGATTCCGGGTGCGACTTCCTTGTGGCACAAGGACGGCAAGACCACGCCTAATGCCCTTGGCAAACAGCTGGCCTTCCACGCGATTCCCGATCTGGCAGCACGCTTGCATCTGGAAACGTTGGGCCGCGCCAAGCAGGGTGAAATCGCCCTGTGGTACGCCGTCGAGCCGGTGCAGTTGCGACAACGCAATGCCGAGCCTGTGCATCTGGACCTGATCATCCTGCGCACCGTGCGTCGTCACGACGGCAAAGTGTTGAAAACCCGTTTTGCCTTGATGCACCAACGCGCAGGCTCCGAGGCCATCGCCCCGGCCAGTCTGGCCTGCTACATGATGCTGCGTAGCGAAGTGCAGGAAATGGCGCGCTTGCTAAGCACTGTGCGTGGCATTTTGCCTACCAGCAATTCCGAGTTTGAAGAAGAACTCAACTTGCTGGCCGCCGCCCAATTGACGCTGGCCGCCTGGGATTTGCTGCAGGCACCGGACAATCTGGCTGTGCGACAACTCAGCGCACGCTTGCTGGGCAAACCGGGGCTGAAGTCCAGCCACGCGGTTGATGCGCTGGTGAAGATGCTGGTGTTGAAGGAAGCGATGAGCTAAATTCAGCAAGATTGAAAAAGCCTGCCGTGTGGCAGGCTTTTTTATGTCTGTCAGAGCGCAGCTTTGGCTTGGCCCTAAACCTTCAAGCTCAAGGAAGACTGCGTATTCTGCGTTTTGCCGGACGCGTCGTAAAAGGTATTTCGGCCAGTGAAGGCTTCCAGGGCGTCCAGGTTTTGCTGGGTGTCGGCCAAAAAGGTATCCACCAAAATGCGGTTGTTGTCGCTGGCGTTGCGTACTTTCTCGCTCAGTTCGATCAGTTGGTCCAGCTCGTGTTCCAGTTCGTCTTCTTCGGCGGCATAGCGCAGGCCCTGGATGTTGTTTTCCAGCTCGCGCTCTTGCAGGAGCTGGGCGCGAGCCTGGTCCTGTTGCTCGATACGTTCAACCAGCTGATATTTGCGCAGGGTGATCTGGGCCAGTTCTTGTGGCTCGAAGCTGCGCAGCAGCAGGGTGTTTTCTTCTGCCAGTAGCTGCTCGAAGTCCAGCAGGGTTTGGCGTTGATCGGCAAGACAGGTTTGCAAAGACATGGCCGTTTCAGGTGAGTTACTTGAGAAGATCGCGCACAGAGGCAATCAGGGAGTCGGCGATCCGACTGGTGTCAATTTTGAGCTCGCCAGCTGCAATGGCCTCGCGCAAGGCCTCGACTTTTTTCATGTCGACATCGGCACTGCTGTCTTGCAGGGAATTGAGCTGGCGGGCTGCAGCGCTGAAGTCCACTTCGTTGGTGCTGCTGCTGTTGTTGTTGTACGCGTGGCGCGCACGAGGGGATGCCGTGCTGCGTTCTGCGGCAGACGTTTCAGCAAGGGGTGTCTTGAGGGGGGAGGGGCTGATCTTCACGTGTTTCTCCGTGCGGCCTGTTCTTTGCGTTGATCTTGTAACGGCGCTCTGGACGCAAACTTTAGCATGCTCATCCGATTTAGTTTAGAGAACGACCTGAACCGTGGATGCATCCAGTACCGTGGCGGAAATCACTTGCCCCGAACTGGCCTTGATCTGAATCTGGGTGCCTGGTGAGCCGCTTTGCAGCGCCTGGCCCTCGCCGGTCGCTACAAAACCCATACCGCGCGCAATGGTGCGCACCATCTGGCCGCGTGTTACCGACTGCGGGTCGCGCAGAGCCGAAGCCCGTATCGCATTGCCCAAAGGAATACGCTGGCTGGCGACATACCCGATGATCTGGTTGGGATCAATGACCACGCCATTGGCCAGAGCCAGCAAATCCCCCTCGCGCTCGAGCAGATCGTCCTGATGAATGGTCTCGCCCGGATTGATGCGGCGGTTGGTGACGTAATAGTGTCCCTGAATAGACAAGGTGGCGCTGATGGAGGTGCTCCAGCTTTGTGGGCTCAGGCAGCGCACGCCAATACTCATGCGCGATCGCAGGCGTTGACCGCTGGGCAGAAATATCTGGTTCTGGGTGCAGGCAGGCATGGCGTTCAGGCGCGCGCTGTCCAGGGTGATCGTGGCGATACCGGGATACATCTGCGCCAGCTTGAGCAGATAGTCCTGCGCCTGGTCCTGCATGGCTTGCACGCTCAGCGCCTGAACGCTCTCTTGAGCGCGCACGTTCGCTGTTGCACCCAGGGCGAACAGGCATACGCAGATCAGGAGTCTATATAAGGTCATGACTGAATTTTACGGACTCAGTCGTCAGGTCAAGAGCTGAACTGGCCGATAAATTGCGTTTTGTTCCCTGATTTGTGAAGCAGTGCCTCTGGCTACCATTCTGTTATGGCGGTGAAAAGGCGTGCGCGCGTTCACCTGGATCTCAAACTTGAACACAGAATATTGGCTTGACTCCATGATTGATCGCATCGGTGAGCACCTGAAGTTTTACCAGACGGCCCTGGCTGTGCGCCAGGAGCGCCAGGAGGTGCTGGCCTCCAATATTGCCAATGCCGACACGCCTAACTACAAGGCCAGGGATATGGACTTTACGGCCACCTTGAAGGCCGCTTTAGGGGGGCAGGGCCAGATGGCATTGCCCAATACCAGTTTGTCCTTGACCTCGACCCGTCATATTCCCGCCCAGGCAACCCGTCCGCCCAGCACGGACGAGTTGCTCTATCGCGTTCCTGTACAACCTTCTCTGGACGGCAACACGGTCGAGATGGATGTGGAGCGCATGCAATTTGCCGATAACACCTTGCACTATCAAAGCACGATCAACCTGGCTTCCCAGCGCTTGAAAGGCTTGATGGCGGCCTTGCAACAGTAATAGCGAGTCTTCATGTCCAGTTTCAGTATTTTCCAGATTGCCGGTTCTGCTCTGACGGCACAATCGCAGCGCTTGAACGTGTCGGCCAGCAACCTGGCTAACGCCGATAGCGTGGTTGGACCCGATGGCCAGCCCTACAAGGCCCGCCAAGTGGTGTTTCAAATGACTCCTCAGGGCAACAGCCCCGTGGGTGGCGTGCAAGTGGTGGGTGTGCAGGAAAGTGATGCGCCCGGCCGTTTGCAATATGACCCCGGCAATCCCTACGCCGACGAACAAGGCTATGTGACTCTGCCCAATGTGGATGTGGTGGCCGAGACCGTCAATATGCTGGCTGCGTCGCGCTCCTATCAGGCCAATGTGGAAGTGGTGAACACCTCCAAGAACCTGATGTTGCGCACCTTGACCATTGGTCAGTAAGCCGGTTTACGGAAGATAGAACATGAGCACAGTCAATAATGATCGCACCGCCCTGGACCCCACTGCAGGGACCATGGCTGGTGTGGATGCCCGCAACAAAAGCGCCATGGCGGAAACGGAAGACCGCTTTCTGACCATGCTGATTACGCAGCTGCGTAATCAGGACCCGCTCAACCCCATGGATAACGCCCAGGTCACGACCCAGATGGCGCAAATGTCCACGGTGGCGGGGATTCAGCAATTGAATAACACCTTGCTGGCTGTGGCCGGGCAAATGGACGTCAGTCAGTCCATGCAGGCCGCCAATCTGATTGGCAAGCAAGTGCTGGTGCCGGGCTCGAAAGTGTCCCTGGGGACCAGCCAGGATGGCGAAAAAGTGGCCATGCCCTACGGCATTGATCTGGTCAGCGGAGCGACTTCGACCGTGGTTCAGATCAAGGACAGCAGCGGCAAAGTGGTTCGTGAATACGATCTGGGCGCCAAAGACGCGGGCGTGTACTCGCTGGAGTGGGACGGCCTGGATAACGATGGTTCACCGCTGGCCGACGGTTCGTACACCGTCAGTGTCTTGGCCAGTAATGACGGCACGGCCGTCACAGCCAGCCCATTGACGCATGGCAAGGTCGATAGCGTGGCTTACACCTCCAGCGGTTTGATGCTGGACCTTGGCCTGGCGGGTTCGTTCTCCCTGCTGGATATACGCAAAATCATGTAAGCGCCGCTTGCCCCAACAGCGGGCTGGGCCAACACGACATTAAAAGGAAAGTTCATGAGCTTCGGACAAGGATTGAGTGGCTTGAACGCCGCCTCCCAAAACCTGGATTCTATTGGTAATAACATCGCCAACTCGGGCACGGTGGGCTACAAGGCCTCGACCGTGCAGTTTGCGGACGTGTATGCCAACTCGCGCATCGGTCTGGGTGTGCAGGTGTCGCGGGTCAGCCAGCGTTTCTCGGTAGGTAACGTCAGCAACTCGGGTAACCAGTTCGATATGGCGATTGACGGTGCAAACGGTTTGTTCCGCCTGGAGCAAAGTAACGGCGCTGTCCTGTTCTCGCGCAATGGCCAGTTCTATCCGGACAAGGCGGGCTATCTGGTTAATGCCCAAGGTCATTACCTGACCGGTTACGGCCCAGGTGGTAGCCAGCTGGAGCGCTTGCAAGTGCCTTCGGCCAACGTGCCTCCCAAAGCCACGACAGCCCTGGATTTCAAGCCCAACCTGCCCGGCGGTGCCGAAGCAATTCCAACGACCAAAACACAGCAAAAAGTGGATGCCAACGGTGATCTGGTATTCAAGCCCAAACTGGATGCCAACGGTAATCCTGAAATGACTCCCAAGCTGGACGGTAATGGTGATCCCGTTCTGGATGGCAGCGGTAACCCCGTCATGGAGCCCGTGATGGAACCAGACATGGAAACCGTTGCGGTCAATGTGTTTGATCCCAAAGACCCCACGACTTACAGCAACGCATTCAGCTACTCTGTCTACGATTCGCTGGGTAACAGCCACGAGGTTTCCCAATACTTCGTCAAGCGCCCCGCCAATGCGGCCGGTGAGAGTGTGTGGGACGTGTATTACATGGAAGGCAGCACGCCCTTGTCGCCTGCCAGCGCGACCTTGACCTTTAACGGTGCAGGTGTGATGACCAGCCCCAATCCGGCTACCGTCAATCTGACCCTGGCCAATCCGGGCGGCAATGCGTCGCCAGCGGATGATCTGGTGTTTGATGTGCGTTACACCGGCACCACCCAGTTCGGTGGCGAGTTTGCCAAGGGCAAGCCTTACCAGGATGGTTACGCCACGGGTGAGTACGCTGGCATGAGCATCGACAAGGACGGCACCATGATTGCCTCCTACACCAACGGTGTAACGCAGCGTCTGGGTTCCCTTGTTCTGGCTGACTTCAGCAACCTGCAAGGTCTGAGCCCTGTAGGCGGTAACGCCTGGGCTGAAACCGGCGCATCGGGCCAGCCTATCCTGGGTCGTCCCGGCGAGAACGGCTTGGCCACGATCAAGGGTCAGGCGGTGGAAGATTCCAACGTGGATATGGGTCAGGAACTGGTCAATATGATTATTGCCCAGCGTACCTACCAGGCGAATGCCCAGACCATCAAGACGCAGGATCAGGTTCTGCAAACCCTGGTCAACCTGCGTTAAGAGCTGTCATGGATCGCCTGATTTACACCGCCATGAATGGCGCCCAGCGCACGCTGGAGCAACAAGACGTCATTACCAACAACCTGGCCAACGTGAACACGTCCGGTTTTCGCCAGCAGCTGGCGTATTACCGTTCCGTGCCCGTCACAAGCGATGTGGGTTCGCAAACCCGCGTAGGCACGGCCACAGTGACGCCAGGCAGCCGTTTTCAACCTGGCGCCATGGCCGAGACCGGCAATGCGCTGGATGTGGCCATTGCGGGCGAGGGCTGGTTTGCCGTTCGTGCGCTGGATGGTCAGGAAGCCTATACGCGGGCAGGCGATCTGGTGGTCAATGCCCAGAATCAGCTGGTGACACAAGGTGGCTTGCCCGTGCTCAGCGCCGATGGGCAGGTCATTGAAATCCCGGATCGCGGATCGATCACGTTCTCCAGCGACGGTCAGTTGACCGCGCTGGGTGCGGGTGACAACCCACGCGATATCCAGGTGATGGGGCAATTGAAAATGGTCAATCCCCCTTCTGCTGATTTGTTGCGGGGGCAGGATGGTTTGTTTCGCATGAGCAATGGCGCGCCGGCCCCGGTTGATCCGTCGGTACGCATGGTTTCGGGCTTTATCGAGAAAAGCAATGTGAACCCGGCTGAAGCGATGGTGGCCATGATTGCCAATGCGCGCCGCTTTGAAACCCAGATGAAGGTCATCCAGGACGCCAGCGCACGCGAAGATCGGGCCAACTCCCTACTTTCTTTTAATGGCTAAGCCGCGCTGATTGCGCAGGCGCTAGCTGCAAGGATTACACACACATGATTCGCTCTCTGTGGATTGCCAAGACCGGTCTGGAAGCCCAGCAGACCAATATGGACGTTATCTCCAATAACTTGGCCAACGTGAATACCACCGGCTTCAAACGTACACGCGCTATGTTTGAAGACTTGATGTACCAAACCATTCGTCAGCCTGGCGCTCAGGTGGGGGCTGCCAACCAACTGCCCACTGGCCTGCAGGTAGGGACCGGTGTGCGTACTGTGGCAACCGCGCGTATCCATACCCAAGGTGATATGAAACACACTGGCCACAACATGGATATAGCTATTCGGGGCAGCGGTTTCCTGCAAGTGGAAATGCCCGATGGCACCTTTGCCTATACGCGTGATGGTAGTTTGCAACGCGACCAGAATGGGCAGTTAACGACCGCTGGTGGTTACCCTATTCAGCCACCTATCAATATCCCGGATAACGCGTTGGAGTTGACGATTGCCCCGGATGGTACGGTGTCGGTGACTCAGCCTGGGGCTGCTGGCACTAGCGTAGAGGTGGGACAGCTGCAACTGAGCACCTTTGTTAATCCGGCTGGTTTGCAAAGCATGGGTGAGAACTTGTACATCGAAACCGATGCCTCGGGTGCCGCCAATTTCCTGCAGCCTGGCATGGACGGTGCTGGTCTGGTCATGCACAAGTACAACGAAACCTCCAACGTCAACGTGGCCGAGGAGCTGGTCAATATGATCACTGCTCAGCGTGCTTACGAAATCAACAGCAAGGCCGTTTCCACGGCTGACCAGATGCTGGCTCGCCTGACACAGCTGTAAATCTAAAGAGATCGTGACAATGTTCCAAGCTCTGAAGAGCCGTCTTGCCTTGTGTGCGCTTGTAGCCCTGTCCGGTTGTGCGCTGGTGCCCCCTGAAGATGTGGTAACCGGCCCCCTGACGGCGGCCCCGCCACCGGCGGTGCCTGCCGCCGTGGTGGCCAATGGCTCTATCTACCAGCCCTCGGCTTACGGTAACTATCCGCTGTTTGAAGACAGACGACCACGTAATGTGGGCGACATTGTCACGATCATGATCCAGGAGCGGACCAACGCGGCCAAGAATGTCTCGACCAATACGGATCGGACCGGAAGCGGTGGTCTGGACTTTACCGGCGTTCCAGCTTTCCTGCCTAACGAAGTGGGTAGCAAGCAGAACTTTGAAGTCAGTGGCTCGAACAAGGCTCAGGGCAAGGGTTCCAGCCGTGCCGACAATACTTTTAGCGGCACCTTGACGACCACCGTGGTCGGCGTTTTGCCTAACGGCAATTTGCAGGTGGCCGGTGAGAAGCAGATCGCCATTAACCGTGGCAGCGAGCACATCCGCTTTTCTGGTGTGGTGGACCCACGCTCCATTACTGGCAGCAATACGGTGTCTTCCACCCAGGTGGCCGATGCCCGTATCGAGTTTCGTAGCAAAGGGGTTATGGACGAAGTCCAGACCATGGGTTGGCTACAGCGTTTTTTCCTGAATATTTCTCCGTTCTGAGCCTTTTGCTTGCTATGGCGTTTTCCATGAGTCGTACTCGTTTTTCTTCTTATCGCCAAGTGCTACAAGCCGCCATGTTGGCGGCGGGCCTGTTGCTGGCTCCGGTCAGCCAGGCCGAGCGTATCAAGGATCTGGCATCCATTCAGGGCGTGCGAGACAACCCGCTGATCGGCTACGGTCTGGTCGTGGGTCTGGATGGCAGCGGTGACCAGGTGCGTCAGGCTCCTTTCACCCAGCAAAGCTTGACCAATATGCTGTCCCAGTTGGGGGTGACCATTCCCCAGGGCAGCAATATGCAGCTCAAGAACGTGGCGGCTGTCATGGTGACGGCCCGTTTACCCGCCTTTGCCCGTCCTGGTCAGGCCGTGGATGTGGTCGTGTCCTCCATGGGTAATGCCAAGAGTTTGCGTGGCGGGACCTTGTTGATGACGCCCTTGAAAGGTGCGAACGGTCAGGTCTATGCCATTGCCCAAGGCAACTTGCTGGTGGGTGGGGCAGGGGCCGAAGCAGGTGGTTCCAGCGTACAGGTCAACCAGCTCAATGGCGGCACCATTCCAGGCGGCGCAACGGTCGAGCAAAGCGTACCCACGACTTACGCTCGGGATGGCGTGATCAATCTGGAAATGAATTCCTCGGATTTCGGTACAGCCCAGAACGTGGTGGCGGCCCTGAACAAGCAGTTCGGCCCTTCAACTGCAACAGCGCTGGATGGTCGCTTGATTCAGGTGCGCGGTCCCTTGGACCCCCAGGCTCAAACCGCCTTTATTTCGCATGTTGAAAACCTGCAAGTGAATCTGCCACCGGCACGTGCTCGCGTGGTGATCAATGCTCGTACCGGCTCGGTGGTCATGAACCGCACGGTCACGATTGATGAAGCCGCCATTGCCTACGGCAATCTGTCCGTGGTCATCAGCCGTCAACCGCAGGTCAGCCAGCCGGATACTCCTTTTGGTGGTGGTCAGACCGTAGTGGCTGACAGCACCCAGATTGAAATGCGCAGTGATAGCGGCTCCCTGCAACGCGTAAAGACCAGTGCCAATCTGGCCGATGTGGTGCGCGCTTTGAACGCTTTGGGTGCCACCCCTCAAGACTTGTTGTCCATCTTGCAGAACCTGAAAAGCGCGGGCGCTTTGCGGGCCGATTTGGAGATCATCTAATGACGGTGCAGTACTTCCCACGTCCGGGCACGGGAACGCAGGTTTCGATGTTTGACCCCCAGCAGCTGGCCCAACTGCGTCGGCAAGCCGGGCAGGACGGTCAGAATCAGGCCACCCAGCTGCAAGTGGCGCGTCAGTTCGAGTCCCTGTTCATTCAAAATATTTTGAAGCAGGCACGGGCTGCCAATCCCGAAGGCGGCTTGTTTGATACGCAGTCGGTGCGCATGGCGCAAAGTCTGGGTGATGAGCAACTGGCCATGCAGTTGGCTGACCCCGGCATTGGTTTGGCCAAAGCCTTGCAGGCCCAGATGAGCGGGCAGAACAGCGAGCCATTTGGTGTCGCGTCCCATGATCCGGAGGCGGCCCCTTCGCGTCGGGCGGATTTGCGTTCGCGCATGCCTAATGACCGTTCCATTGATGCAGCATCGATTGCCGAGCTGATCGACAAGCTCAGCAATAACAGTACGGTGCAGCGTGTGTACTCGTCGATTCAGGGCGCGCCCAATCATATTCGCCAGTTTGTGGACCGCATGAACACGGCCGCCAAAGTGGCTGCCGAGGACAGTGGCGTCCCGGCCCAACTGATCTTGAGCCAGGCGGCGCTGGAGTCGGGCTGGGGCAAGCGTGAAATCATGCACGCAGATGGCTCCACCAGCCATAACCTGTTTGGTATCAAGGCTACGCCGTCCTGGAAGGGCAAAACGGTGGACGTCATGACGACGGAGTATCAGAACGGCGTGGCGCGCAAAATGACGCAGACCTTCCGTGCGTATGACTCCTATGCCGAGTCGTTTGCGGACTACGCGCGCCTGATCGGTAATAACAAACGCTATGAAAGCGTAAAACAAGCGGCTTCGCCTCAAGAAGCGGCGCAACGCATTCAGGAAGCGGGCTACGCCACCGACCCCTCCTACGCCAAAAAGCTGATCTCCATCATGGCCTACTTTGATGGCGGCAAGTCTTAATTATTGATACAGGTCTAAATATTGCACCAAGGTGGTCGTTAAAAAGCAGCATGTTCATTTTTCGCCTTGGACACTACGGGCCGGGCAGGACAGAAAGGATTTGATATGAATCTCGCCAACCTTGGTATTACCGGCTTGTTTGCCGCTCAAAAGCGCATGCAGGTGACGGGCCACAATATTAATAATATCGATACCGCTGGCTATAACCGCCAATCGGTCCTGGTTGAGACGGCTGGCTCGGTAGGAAGCGGCAATGGCTATTACGGCCGTGGCGTGCAGGTGGTTACCGTTCAGCGCTCCTACGACAACTTTCTGTATCAGCAGTTGGTGCGCTCGCAAACTACCGGTGCGGCTCTGGTTAGCTACGGTACGGAAATTGCCCAGCTGGACAATCTGTTTTCGGACCGCACGGTCGGCGTCAGCCCCGCCTTGCAAAACTTTTTCAATGGTCTGGAAGCCGTGGCATCGCAACCTGCGGATCCTTCGGCTCGCCAGGAACTGCTGGGCCGTGCAGAAAGCCTGGCTACCCAGATTCGTGACGCGACATCCTACATGAACCGCGTCAACGAGAACATCAATACCCAGGTCGGTACCACCGTTACCCAGATCAACAGCTATCTGGAACGGATTGATAACGTCAACAAACAGATCGTTGCTGCCAAAGGCACCACGCCCGGTCACGAACCCAATGACTTGCTGGACCAGCGCGAACAGCTGGTGTCCGAGCTGGGGCAACTGATTGATGTGCGTACCGTCGAGCAGGATGGACGGATGAGCATCACCACCGCTGGCGGCCAGATGCTGCTGGGTGGCGAGAGTATTTACCCCTTGCACGCCGTGCGTTCGGCTGAAAACCCCGAGCGTATGGTGGTCGGCTTTACCTCCGCACTGAATGTGGACGGCAAGATGGTGGTGTCCGAGTTCCGCGAGGGCACCATTAAAGGCGGCACCTTGGGGGGCTTGTTGCAGTTCCGTCAGGAAAGCCTGGAGCCGGCTATCAATGCGCTGGGGCGTTTGGCTGTGGGTCTGGCTCACACGGTGAACGATATTCACCGTCAAGGTGTGGACCTGAAGGGTGAGGCGGGCAAAGACATGTTCAGCGTCAGCGGCCCGAAAGTGATTGCCAATGGCAATAACCCGGTCAGCAGCGGTGTGCCTGGTGTGTCTTTCTACAAAGACCCTGTTGATCCGGCTGATCCCAGCAAGGGCTACACCCAGCCAGTCGACAAGCTGACGGGCGACAACTACCGCATCGAGCGCGTGGATGGTCGTTTCCAGCTGCGTAACTTAAGCAGCAACGACGTTACCCCCTTGAACGGTCCGGACAAGAACGGTGGCATTACCCGGGTGGATGGTCTGGAAATTGATGTCTCCGGCTTGAAGACCCAATCTCAGGATGGCGACTCCTGGTTGCTGCAGCCCACCGTCAATGCAGGCAGCAGCTTGCAGGTGGAGATCAAGCGTCCACAGGATATTGCTGCAGCCGACAAAGACACCGGCTCGGCTAACGGTGCCATCGCCCAGAAACTGGCGGACTTGCGCAATAGCAAGGTGCTGGCCGACGGCTCTTTGAGCCTGAACGATTCTTTTGGTCAGATCGTGAACCGTATTGCGGTGCAAACGCAGCAAAACGGCACGGCGGCCAAAGCCCAGTTAAAGCTGATCGAGCAAAACTATGCCGCTCAGCAAACCTTGTCCGGCGTGAACAAGGACGAGGAATACATCATGCTCCAGCGTTATCAGGAGCAGTATCAGGCCGCTGCCCGTCTGATTGACGTCAGCTCCCAGATGTTTGACACCCTTTTAGGCCTGCGTAGTTGAGTACGGCTCTTTAGTCTTGAAATTGGAACCTTGCTATGCGTATCAGTTCTTCTCTTTTCTTTCAGACGGGCCTGACTTCGATCAACAAGCAGCAGTCCGATCTGATGCGGGTTTTTCAGCAAATGGGCTCGCAAAAGCGCATGATCACCCCATCGGATGATCCGCTGGCCTCGGCCCAGACCATTAATCTGGCCCAGTCCCAGGCCATGGACAAGCGTTACGGTGAAAACCGTGAAGTGGCCATGCGTGCCCTGGGGGAGGAAGAAAACCTGCTCAATGCCGTCAACCTGCAGTTGCAAGGCGTGCAGACCCGTCTGGTGGAAGCCTCTACCGGCACCATGTCCGACGCGGATCGCAGCACCTTGGCCACGGTGGTGGAAAGTGCGCTGGATACTCTGTTTGGCTTTGCCAATACCAAGGATGGTTCGGGGCAATACCTGTTCTCCGGTGCCAAGGGCACGACACAGGCCTTCGAGCGTACGGGCAATACCTTCAGCTACACGGGCGACACCAACAGCCGCAATATTCAGGTTGAGCAAACTCGTCAAATGGATTCGGCAGATCATGGCCGCACCATTTTCGAGCGCGCCAATCCCGGCTCGACCGCCTATTTCACCCAGGCCAATGCCAATACGGGCTCGGCTGTAGTCAGTGCTCCGAATGGCAATTCCTCGCTGGCTGGTGCCGAAGCCCATTACACCATTCGCTTTACTTCGGAAACCGAGTACGACATCGAAGTGAATGGCGCGGTTGTCAGCCAGGGCGTACTGGACGAAAACGAGCGTCAACGCATTAATTTGCCCGGTGGAGTCAGCGTCCAGATCGAAGGCAAGCCTGCCGTCGGTGACAGTTTCGAGGTCAGCTCGGTAGACAGCACCAGCTCGGCAGACATGAACATGTTCAACACCTTGCAATCGGTGGTTGAGGCCCTGCGTAAACCTGTCAGTGGCGATCCCGCTGGGCAGGCAGAGTTCCGCAACGCGATGAACTCGGCCATGCAACGTATCGGGGAAAACTTCGATAACGTGCAGACCGTGATTTCCTCGGTGGGTACGCGCATGAACGAGATTGATGCCTTGAGCGCCAACGGCGCGGCTCGTGCTTTGAACTACACCAATGAACTCTCGCGTCTGGAGGATCTGAATATTTTTCAGGCTTCCACCGATCTGGAGTTGCGCAAGGCTGCGCTGGAAATGTCGGCCATGGCGTTCCAGACGATTCAGAGCATGAGCTTGTTCAATATGAATCGCTAAGCCTGCGTTCCTTTTTTGGGTGGTTTTTCCTTAAACCGGCAGTCAAGCACCACGTGCGGGAATCTTCTATGCTTTTTAAGAATTTGAGTCTAAAGGTCGGCATGACCTTTTGTATTGCTGCTCTGATGGCATTGACAGTGGCCATGGCAGGTTGGGCGCTGTATTACTTTCATGGCCTGCTGGCCCTGGGTTCGGGCGACAAAGTCTTGCGCACCCTGCAAGAGCAGCAGAGCACGTTCAATATCGTCCTGACCGTTGTGCTGGTGCTGGCCGTGCTGCTGGGCCTGGCCGCGATCAGCTACTTCTTCCGTCGTGTGGTGCGTCCCTTGGGCGACTTTGCTGCGTACTTTGATGCAATTGCCAAAGGCGATCTGACTCAACGTATTCGCGTGCTGACCGCCAATGAAATCGGTGATCTGTTCGAGTCGCTGGGTCGCATGCAGGAATCCCTGGTCAAGACCACCACGACGGTACGTCTGGGCCTGGAAGAGATCCATGCCGGTGCGCAGGAAATTGCCCAGGGCAATACCAATATCAGCAGCCGTACCGAAGAGCAGGCCGCTTCCTTGCAGCAGACCGCTGCCAGCATGGAGCAGTTGGCCGGCACTGTTCGTCAGAACGCAGACAACGCCCAGCAAGCCAACCAGTTGGCCGCCACGGCATCGGATGTGGCTCATCGTGGTGGTAGTGCCGTCAATGAAGTGGTTGCAACCATGCAAGGCATTTCGGCCAGCTCCAACAAGATTTCCGACATTGTGGGCGTGATCGACAGCATTGCGTTCCAGACCAATATTCTGGCTTTGAACGCGGCTGTGGAAGCCGCTCGCGCAGGGGAACAGGGCAAGGGTTTTGCGGTGGTGGCCGCTGAGGTGCGAGCCCTGGCTCAGCGCAGTGCCCAGGCCGCGCGTGAAATTACCGCCTTGATCGAAGACTCGGTGCGCAAAGTGACGGAAGGTTCCTCGCAAGTGGAACGTGCCGGCGCCACCATGCAGGAAATTGTGGATTCCGTGCGTCGCGTGACCGACATCATGGGTGAGATTACCGCTGCCACGATTGAACAGTCCTCCGGGATTGATCAGGTGAATCGCGCAGTCTCGCAAATGGATGAAACAACGCAGTACAACGCCCGTCTGGTGGAGCAGGCCGCTCTGGCATCCTCTGGCCTGAGCGAGCAGGTGACCAAGGTCAACCAGGCCATCGCGTTCTTCCGTTCGCCCGGTACGGAAGTCATTGACGTCAGCGCGCGCCGTGTGGCCAACCGCCGCAGTGTGGCCGCTGCCTCCTCTGAAACAGAACACCGTCGCAGCCCCGCCTTGAACGGCAGTGCCGCGGCCACCAAAGCGAGCCCCGCCACCAAAGGCTTGTCGGCGCCTGCCAAGGCTGCACCGGCCGCCAAGGCTACCGCTGCCCAGGATGATAGCCAGCGCCTGCTGCGCCCGGACCTGAGCAAAAGCAGCAGCGCTGCTTCGGATGATGATTGGGAGGAGTTTTAATGTCTCGCACCCGACTGAGTACCTGGGTCGGGCTGGGACGTAAGACGCTGATAGGCTTGTGCTTGCTTACCCTGGCTGCGTGTGCCACCCAGGGTTCCTCCTTCAAGGCCTCGGGGTTGAATGATCTGATCCTGGGCCAAAGTACTCGTGCCGATGCCGAGCTGTCCTTGCAAGGTCGTCCTCATCAGGTCTACCGACAGCTCGATGGCAGTGAAATGGCCGTGTGGTTCCAGGGCACAACCCTGGCAACGGATGCGGTCTATTTTCGACAGGAACTGTGGCTTCAATTTGATGCCCAGGGGCGTTTCCAGCAAGTGGTCAAACGCAGTCATATTCCTTCCATGTATCGCGAGCAAGCGCGTAGTACCACGACAGGCTCGGTCACGATTGAGCACCCTGGCACGGACATGATCACCATCTTGCCGGTCAGCCACTAGAGTTTTCTTTGGATTTAGCAAATGCTGGGTATTGAAAGCAGTCTTCCGTCCGCGTCCCGCGCTTCTAAACGTCGTTCCTCAAAATCATTTCGCCCCAGTCTGAAGTCCGCTTCGGGCCTGAAGATCAGCACCATGCTGATGATCTGCATGGGCTTGTTCATGGTCCTGATTGTGGCCGTGGGCGGCCTGGCGGCTTACTACCTGCAGCAAAGCGGCGATGCGCTGCGTACCATCAATCGTCAGGCAGATCGTTCCGTACAGATTCTGCAGCTCAATAACAATATGATGGAAGCGCGCCTTAGCTTGATGAGCGCAGCGCGCTTTTATCAGGAAGCTGGCATCGATAACGACGCCAATATGCTGCAAAGTGCAGACAATCTGGTGATTATGGCCAACCAGAAGCTGGATGAGGTACGCAAGGCCTTTGCGGATATCCGTGCCAATATGCCTACCGAACCGGAGCTGCGCCGACTGGCCATGGGCTTGGTGGCTTCCTACCAGGCGTATCTGGACGATGGCATTGAGCCTATGGTTCAGGCCCTGGAGACACGCGATTACAGCACTTTTTACTTCGTCAGCGAAGGTTTTGGTGTGCTGCGTGCGGCCACTTTCCAGTTCCGTATTGAAGAGTTGAGCAAGTTCTACAACGATCAGACGGATTTGCTGCTGGAACAAGCTCAATTGCAAACCCGCGTTGCCAATAGCGCGATTGGTTTGGGCTTGCTGATTGGCTTGGCCATTATTGTGGCGCTGCGCCTGGTGCTGGGTCGTACCGCTTTGGCTCCCCTGCGTGAAGCCGGTGTGCATTTTGACCATATTGCCAATGGCGATCTGACCAAGAAGATTACCTATCGTTCGGCCAATGAAGTCGGTGTTTTGTATGATGCCATGCGCCGCATGCAGCAAAGCTTGCAAGGCATTGTGCTGACCGTTCGCCAAGGTGTGGACGAAATTGCTTCAGGTTCCTCGCAGATTTTTGCAGGCAATACCGACTTGAGTTCCCGTACCGAACAACAAGCCGCCGCCTTGCAGGAAACGGCGGCCAGTCTGGAAGAATTGGCCAGCACGGTGCGCCAGAACGCAGACAATGCTCATCAGGCAGACCAGCTGGCTCATAACGCCGCCAAGGTTGCTCGCCAGGGTGGGGAGTCGGTCGGTGCCGTGGTCAATACCATGAACCAGATCTCTGCGCGTTCCGGCCAAGTGGCAGACATCGTTAACGTGATTGACGGTATTGCTTTCCAAACCAATATTCTGGCTTTGAACGCCGCCGTGGAAGCCGCCCGTGCCGGTGAGCAGGGCAAGGGCTTTGCGGTGGTAGCGGGCGAAGTACGCAGCCTGGCGCAGCGCAGCGCGCAAGCGGCCAAGGAAATCAAGGGCCTGATTGAAGCCTCGCAAAATGAAGTCCAGACCGGCACACAGCAAGTGGCCAGCGCGGGCGACATTATTCAGGAAGTGGTGCGCGCGGTAAATAGCGTGACCACCTTGATGAGCGAGATTTCCTCGGCCTCTCAAGAGCAAACGGCGGGTATCGAACAGATCAATACTGCCGTGGCACAAATGGATGCTGTGGTGCAGCAAAATGCCTCGCTGGTGGAAGAGGCGGCTGCAGCAGCAGGCTCTTTGCAGTCTCAATCCGAGACCCTGGCCGAGGCGGTCTCCCAATTCAAGGTCCAGGAAGGCGATGTCATCGATATGGCCGAGCGCGACTACGATCGTTTGCGTTAAGCGCTTTGAGGGGAAAAAAAGGCGCATGCCTATAGTTGAAATCCCCTAGAAAAACAGGGTCCGCGAGGGCCATGCTGCATGGCACAATAATTCTTTGCCTATAGCCAGCAGAGACGCCCATGTCCTTCGCGATTCCCGGTGAATCCGTGGCCAAGACGGCGGTGCGCCAAAAGGCGCCCGGCATCTTGGCCTGGTTGATTGCTTACCCGCCTTTCGATCAGATGCAGGCGCAGCATTGCGATTACCTGATCGAGCATAGCGAGCTACGGTTTTTTTCAGCCGGACAGGTGCTGTTGGAAGAAGGCGCACGTGTTGACCAGCTCTGCCTTGTTCGCCAAGGTCAGATCTCCAGCCAGGAACACGGTGAAACTCACGAGTATGTGGAAGGGGATCTTCTGCCCGTGCGTGAACTGGTCTCGGGTCAGGCTCTGGACAGTGATTACCTGGTGCAGGAAGACTGCTTTACCTTGTGCGTGGCTGGTGAAGCCGTTGCCCATCTGCTGACCATCAGCGAGCCTTTTCGGGATTACTGCTTGCGTGGTGCCAGCAGCCTGCTGGCCTCGGTCTGGCGCAGTGCCCAGAAAAGTGCCAGCGCCGACCTGGGTGCCAGCTACACGCTGGACATGAGTCTGCAAGCCCTGACAGAACGCGGTTTGCTCAGCTGTTTGCCGGATTGTCCGGTCGAGCAGGCGGTCAAGGATATGCACGAGCGTCAGGTCAGCAGCATGGTGGTGGTCAATCCGGACCAGCATTTGTTGGGCATCTTCACCTTGCGAGACTTGCGCCGTTTGGTAGCTGGTGGTCAATACGATCCGACCCAGGCCATGTCTCAAGTCATGACACCGGACCCGGTCTGGCTGGCTCCCCAATCCTCGGCCTTTGATGCGGCTTTGCTGATGGTAGAGCATCAGATCGGCCATATCTGCCTGGTTCAAGACCATAAAGTCGTGGGCATGGTGTCCGAGCGTGATGTGTTCTCCTTGCAGCGCGTGGATCTGGTGCATTTGTCGCGTGCCTTGCGCTGTGCCCAGGACGTGTCCGTGCTGGTACGTCTGCAGTCCGATATTGGTCGGCTGGTGGATGCCATGCTGGCTCACGGTGCGCGTTCTGAACAGCTGACTGCGGTGATTACGCGTTTGAATGATCACACGGTTCAGCGCACGATTGAATTAAGCTTGCCCGGCTCCGGGCTGGATGGCATCGAGTTCTGCTGGCTGGCTTTTGGTAGTCAGGCCCGTGGCGAGCAAACCCGTCATACCGATCAGGACAACGGCATTTTGTTTGCCGCCCATTCGCCCGAACAGGCCCAAGCCCATCGCGCCTTGCTCCTGCCTTTTGCGCGTCGGGTGAACGAGGCCCTGGACCGTTGCGGGATGGCCTGGTGCACTGGCAATATCATGGCCAGCAATCCTGACCTCTGCCTGTCTGAAGCCGAATGGCTGCATCGTTTCCAGATCATGATTGAACGGCCTGCGCCCGAGCAATTGCTGGAGTCCACGATTTACTTTGACTGCCGCGCCATCTGGGGCCAGAGCAGTATGCTGCAACGCATGCAGCGCCGGGTACTGGGCATGGTGAACGATAACCCTGTGTTCCAGCGCATGCTGGCTCAAAGTACCTGTCAGACCCGTATTCCCAGCGGTAAAAAGCGCAGTCGTCTGGAAGCGCTGATGGGGCAGGGCGATGACAAGCTGGACATCAAGAAACAGGCCTTGGCACCGATGGTGGATGTGCTGCGGGTGCTGGCCCTGGCGCATGGTTGCGAACTGGCCTCGTCCATGGACAGGCTGGCCGTGCTGACTCAGCGCGGTGTCTTCACAGACGAGGAGTCGGAGGGCCTGTGCGAGGCCTACCGCTATTTGCAATTGCTGCGCTTGCAACATCACCAAACCCAGTTGCAGCAGGGGCAGGAGCCCAACAATCTGGTGCGTTTGAGTACTTTAGGTGCACTGGATGCACGTGTCTTGCGTGAAGCCTTGTCGCAAGTGCGCCGTGCCCAACGTATTCTGGCTTTCCGGTATCGCTTATGAAACTGCTTTCCTGGCTACCTTGGCGTAAATCTTCTTTTGCCGCACGCAGTCCGTCCTTGTCCTGGAGTGGGGTGGACGAACTGGCTTTGGACGAAGCGGCCTTTACGGTGCTGGATCTGGAAACCAGTGGTCTGGAGCCCAAGCGCCACCATATCGTTCAGATGGGTGCGGTCCGCCTGGAAAACGGTTCGATTGCCTTGGGCAATATCTGGTCCGGTCTGGTTCGCACTCAGGGCGAGCGCAGCCCTGATAGCTTATTGATTCATGAGATCAGCCCGCAACAACAGGAAGAAGGCGAGCCACTACCCCAGCTGATGCGGGACTTTGCCCGCTATTCCGAAAATACGGTATGGGTCGCCTGGGATGCCGACTTTGATCTGGCGTTTCTGGACCGTGCCTGGCCGAAGGCGGGCCTGGAACAGGCCCGGCCTTTGGCTTTGGATTTGGCTGAACTGGCTGCGTGTGTATTGCCCGACTGGCGTGGTCGTCGTCTGGGCCTGGACGATTGCCTGAAATATTGTGGCCTGCCGGTAAGTGACCGCCATGATGCGTTGGGAGATGCCCTGGTCAGTGCACAGTTGATGCAATTACTGATTGGGCGCGCCAAGCAAAAAGGCATCCTGACCATAGGCCAGGCTCGGCGCTTGATGCAATCGCACAAGCAGCGGCAGGCGCACGCGTTTTAAGAGCCTGCCAGCCCCAGCGCGACCCGCATCATGGCTTCGTAGCCGGAGTTGAATAGCTGGGTCAGGAAGGGCGTGGTTTGAGGGACGACCACGGTCAGCAAGGTCAGGCCGATTGTCAGCGTAATTGGGAAACCCACAGCAAAAATCGTCAATTGCTGGGCGGTACGGTTCAAGATCCCGAAGGCCAGGTTAATGGTCAGCAGCACAATAATCAGTGGCAGGGCCAGCAACATGCCTGACACCCACAATTCGCTGCTCCAATCGAGCAAGGCACCCCAGCCATTGATGTTCAGGTCCGCGCCGATGGGCAGCACATGGAAGGTGCGCACCAGCACACCCAGCAAGAGCAGGTGGCCGTTCAGGGCCAGAAAGGTCAGCACCGCAATCACGTTCAACAGCCGCGACAGCACGGCCGTATTCGCGCCGGTAGCGGGGTCAAAGAATGAGGCAAAAGACAGGCCCATTTGCAGGCCGATAAACTCGCCCGCTGTCTGTACCGCTGCAAACACGATGCGCATGGTCAAACCCAGCGCGACACCGATGAACACTTGCTGCGCGGCAATCAACAGAGCCTCGTAAGAGGCTGTGGGCAGATCGGGTAGAGGCGGTAGCGAGGGCGCGACAATCAGGGTCAGGATAAAGCCCAGGCCTATTTTGGCCCGCTTGGGGATGGCGGATTCGCTAAAAAAGGGAACGGTAGCCAGGGTGGCCAGAATACGGATGAAGGGCCACAGAAAGGCGTTGAGCCAAGCATAGAGCTGGGCGGAGTTCAGGTCGAGCACGGCACGCCTAGGGCCTGTTCAGTGGGCAAGGCATGGCACTTTGCCCGTCACGGATTTGCGTACTCACGGAAGGCTCCTTGTCGCGCTGGCCGGTCTTAGTTGACCAGCCCGGGAATGCCACGCAACAGGCCCTGCATGTAGTCGACCATATTGTTGATCAACCAGGGGCCCAGCAGCACCACCGTAATGCCCATGGCCAGCAGCTTGGGGATGAAAGACAGCGTCATCTCGTTGATCTGGGTGGCTGCCTGGAAAATACTGATGCCCAGACCCACCACCAGCACCACGATCAACATGGGACCGGCCATGGACAAGGCCAGTTTCAAGGCGGTGTAGGTCATGGACATGACGGTTTCGGGAGTCATCACAGTCCTTTATTGGTAGAAGCTGCGGGCCAGGGAACCCAGCAGCAGATGCCAGCCATCGGCCAGCACAAACAGCATGAGCTTGAAGGGCAGCGAGATGGTCACGGGTGGGACCATCATCATCCCCAGGGACATCAGGACGCTGGCAATCACCAGGTCAATGATCAGAAAGGGGATAAAAATCGTAAAGCCGATCTGGAAGGCGGTTTTCAGCTCGCTGGTTACAAAAGCCGGCACCAGTACGCGCAAGGGGACATCTTCCGGGGATTCCAGTTCTGCCACGCCCGCCATATCGCCAAACAGCTTCAAGTCCGCTTCGCGGGTCTGGTGCAGCATGAAGGTTTTCAGGGGCTGGGCGCCTTGCTCCAGTGCAGTTTCAAAGCTGATCTTGTTTTCTGACAAGGGCTTGTAGGCGTCCTGATACACCTGATCAAACACCGGTGACATCACAAAGAAAGTCAGAAACAGGGCCAGGCCCACCAGCACGGTGTTGGGCGGCGCTGTACCGGTACCCATGGCATTGCGCAGCAGCCCCAGCACGATGATGACGCGGGTAAAGCCGGTCATCATCAGCAAGGCCGCTGGCAGGAAGGACATCATGGTCAGCATGGCCAGCGTCTGGATGCTGAGTGACCAGGTTTGCGAGCCGTTCGGGCCTGCTGTGCTGGTAATGGCCGGAACAGCCTGGGCCCAGGCCTCGGAAGGCAGGAGCAGGCTGATCAGGGCCAGAAGCAGCATCAGGCCGATTCGCTGGGCGGGAGAGAGGAGTGCGGTCATGATGCTGTCAGCGGGGCGCACGGTGCTGGTCCAGATGGGCCTGGAAGTCCGGCTCGGAGCCAGCGGGCGTTGTGGTGTGCAGCAGGCTGATCTGCTGAGGGGTGATGCCAATCAGAATTTCGCGGTCATCAATCTGGACCAAGGCCACGCTGCTGCGCGGCCCCAGGCGTTGATTGTCCAGAATCTTGATGCGTTGCTGGTTTTTGTTTTTCAGCAGCCCGCCTCGGCGGGCAACCCAGGCTGCCGCCAGAATCAGGCCTACAACCAGCAGCAGGCTGAGCATGATTCTGACGAGCTGGGCTTGTTCCATGTTCTAGCGGCGGCCGTTCAGGCGTTGGATACGATCCGATGGAGTCACGATGTCGGTGACGCGAATACCGTATTTATCGTCCACCACGACCACTTCGCCTTGGGCGATCAGGTAGCCGTTCACGTAAATATCCAGCGGTTCGCCCGCCAGACCGTCCAGCTCCACCACGGAGCCCTGGCCCAGTTGTAGAATGTTCTTGATGGTCAGACGTGTGCGACCCAGCTCCACCGACAGCTGGACCGGGATGTCCATAATCATGTCGATATCGGTGGTGGCGTTCGCTTCGGCGTGCTCCATGGGCGGGAACAGATTGCTGGCCGGGCTGGGTTCGTGCACAGGCGTGGCTGCGCTTTGCTCGGCCAGTGCCGAGGCCCAGTCATCCTCCAGGGGCTGTTCCAGTCCTTGGGCTTGGGTGCTGCTTTGGCTGCCAGCCTGTTGCTCAGCCATCGCGGCTGCCCAGTCGTCCTCGGGCGCAGACCGGTCGTTAGGGTTGTGAGGGTCGCTCATAGGGACTTACCTTTAGTCAAATCGCTGTCGTTGGTGGCCAAGATGTTTTCTACCCGCAAGGAGTAGCGGCCACCGGAGGTGCCGTAGCGGCATTCCAGAACCGGCACGCCATCCACGTGGGCTTCAATAAGAGTGGGGATTTCAATCGGCAAGACATCATTGGCCTTTAACTGGGTCAGCTCGGCAATGGTCATGTCTATATTGACGAAGTTGGCAATTAGTTCAACTTCGGCGCTGCGCACTTGTCGTGACAATTGCTGGGTCCAGCGCTGGTCAATATCGTTGGTGCCTTTGTCCTGCAAGGGGCGGGTCAGCAGATCGCGCAGCGGCTCGATCATGGAGTAGGGCAGGCAGATATTCAGATTGCCACCCTGGGCACCAAATTCAATATTGAAAGAGGTCACCACCACGATGTCATTGCTGCTGCTGATGCTGGCAAACTTGGTATGCATCTCCGAGCGCATGTACTCCGCTTCCAGCGGGTAGATGGACTCCCAGGCACCGCAGTAGCTCTCCAGCGTCAGGGTCAGCAAACGCTGGATGATGCGCTGCTCGGTCGTGGTGAAATCCCGGCCCTCGACGCGGGTGTTGTAGCGGCCATGGCCACCAAACAGGCTGTCGATAATCAGAAAGACCAGGTTCGGGTCGAAGGTAAACAGCGACACGCCCCGCAAGGGCTTTAAGGCAACCATGTTCAGGTTGCTGGGCACGGGCAGGTTGCGCTCGAAATCCGAGTACTTCTGAATACGAATGGAACCGACGGTGATGTCTGCGTTGCGGCGCATGAAGCTGAGCATGGTCGAGCGCAAACGACGGGCAAAGCGCTCGTTGATCAGCTCCAGGGTCTGCATGCGGTGACGCACTACCCGGTCTGGCGAGGTCAGGTCATAGGCCCGTACGCCAGTCAGGTTTTCGTTCAAGGGCTTGGTGTCAGCGCCTTCGCCGGTAACACCGGCCAGCAGTGCATCGACTTCGTCTTGGGATAGGAAGCTCTGATACGACATTTATTGGATGACAAAGGCGGTGAACAGGACATCATTGATGTTCGGTACAGCGGTGTTGGGCGCGTAGGGCTCTTTCAGGCCGGCGCTCAGCTGTGCAACCAGGGCTTGACGCCCTTCGGAGGTCTGGATGTAGGTGGGGCGCTGTTCAGCCAGAATCTTGAGCACGCGATCACGCACCATGGGCATGTACTCCACCAGCATGGAGCGCGAACCATCGTCCTGGACACGCAAGGTGATGCCTACGTACAAGATGCGCGAGCGGCCATTCTCGTTCAGGGTGACGGTAAAGGGGTCCAGCGGCGCAAAAATGGGTTTGGCATTGACCTTGACCACCGGCGGTTCGTCCGGGGCAGGGGCCGCTTCAACTGATTGGCCTTTTTCTGCCCAGGCCAACCAGGCAGGCGTGCTGCTTTGTTGCAGGGAGTAGTACAGCGTTGCGCCCACGCTAGCGGCGATAATAAACAGAACCAGCAGACCGGTTTTCATCAGGCGTGCAAGTTTGGTGGGTGCTTTTCGGGCCATGTGATGTGAGCGATGTATTTTCTAGCGTATTACAAACAGACAAACGCATGTCGGGCCTGAGCCTGACTGCATGCCTGAGCTATTGTGCCGGAGGTCAGACAGGACAGGCCCGGCGAATAGACGCTGCTTTTCGAGCTTAATCATGCTTTTTGCCGGGCTGTCTGTGGGACTGTGAATCAGGCGAAGGTATCAACCAGCGCGTCGGGGTTCAGCGAGCGTGTGGCGCTGCTGTTCACCAAGGGGCTGCTTTCGTCAGCGGAAGCCACGCCGTTCAGGCTGAAGGCGGGTTGATCGCCTTGATTGCCCTTGGCGGCCAGTTGCTCGTGAAAGGCCTGGTGCGAGGCGTGCTGGTCACCTACGTCAGCCTGTCCCAAGGTCAGCCCGTTTTCTGCAAACTGCTGTTGCAGCTGCTGCAAGGATTGTTCCAGGGCGTGGCGGACTTGAGCATGGGGCGAGGTGATCATGGCGTGGGCCATCCCATCCTGCATTTGCAAGGTAATGCGCAAGGGGCCCAGTTCGGGTGGGTCCAGACGAATGTCGGCGCTTTGAACGCCGCCTTGAGCCTGTTGGGCCAAGGTAATCATTTGACGACCCATGGCCGCCCCCCATTCGGGGGACTGGACCGGCGTGGCAATGGCCAGCGTCAGGGGGCTGGGCAAGGCGGCCGGGCTGTTGGCCTGGACTGCGCTGGGTGCGGCGCCAAGTTGCGCTAGCAGGGAAGCATCCAGAGCGGGCAGGTTCAGATTCACGCCGGCACGGGCATCGTCAGCAATTTGTCGGCCAAAGCTAGCCAAGGAAGCCGACGCTTCATCCATCAAACGTGTCTGGGATGAGGGCACATTAGCGGCGATGCCAGTGCCTGGCGGGTTGTTGTTCAGCACTTGTGCTGTGTTCACCGCTGGTTTGCGAGCAGTGGTGGCAGCCAGCGGATTGCTGGTTTCAACGGCTTTAGGCAAGACCAGTTCGGCGCTCAGATCAAGCTCGGCTTCTGCTTCAACAGCGTTCAATGGCGCGGTCTGAGCTTGACGGCTACTTGGCTCGGCGGCCAGATTCTGGCGTGTGTTGAGAGCGCTCAGTGGCAGTTTGCTATCGGTTTGGGCACTTTTGGGGTCGACCTTGCTGCTCTTGATGGCCTGTACTTGCGAAAGAATCGACAAGGCCATGGCAGGCAGGCCGCTATCGGCCGGGGCATCAGTGTCAAGTTCCAGATCGCTCTGATCGGCAATCAGCAGGGCCGGGTCTTTGATCAAGGGGTCCAGCTCGCTGGCACCAGCCTGTTCGGCCACGGCGTCAGCCAGCTTGGGGCTATCGGCGGGAACCTGGGTTTTGGTGCTGTCCTGCTTGGCGGCTGCCGGTGTCCTGCCAGCCCCTTTGTGTTGCACCTGCTGTTGTTGGGTTTGCAGATGCTGGGCAAAGCCTTCGTCTTTGGGCGCATGCGCAGCCGCAGGCCCGGCCGTGTTGGTAACGGGGGCCGAGGGTGCGGCAGGGGCCGCAGGTAAAACCGAAAGAGTGGGCGAAGTCATGGCGGCGCTTGTTTAATAGGCGGTCTGGCTACGGGTAAAGAGACGAGCAGCGATTTCATCGCTGTTACGTTGTTCCATTCTTTGTTGCTGGACTTGCTGGGTCTGGAGACGGCGGTCGATCAAGGTTTCATACGCTTTCAGGCGCTGCTGATGGCCATACCAGACCTGGCGTCCCTGTTCCATTTTCTGTTCCAGCGTTTGGATGACACTATTTTGCTGGGAAATGGCCTGGTCCAATGTCACGATAAAGCGCCGGAAATTGTGGTAGTTCGCCATGGTTACCCCAGTTTGGCCCACATCCAGCAGGCGCTGGGCGTAGTCCTGGCGATAGGTCTGCAACATTTCCAGCTGCGACTGGGCCGCATCGCGTTCTGTTCGCAGCTCCTGCAGATGGCGGGCCGCGTCGTCCACATTGTTCTGACTGAGATCGACCAGCGTATGTAAAGAGGCGTTGGCTTTCATGGCTATTGCTCGCTATTGAGAACGGCGTTCAATTCATCGAAGGCGCGTGGCACGTCCACACGTTGCTGCATGCCCTGGCGCAGATAGGCCTCCAGCCAGGGGAAACGATCAATGGCCTGATCAATGGCAGGATCATTGCCACGGGTATAGGCGCCCACGGCAATCAGGTCGCGGTTGCGTTGATAGCTGGAGAGCAGGCCCTTGAAGCGGTGCACCATCTTGATCTGTTCTGGCTCCACAATGCTGGGCATGACCCGTGAGATGGACGCTTCGATATCAATGGCCGGGTAATGGCCGGTTTCCGCCAGACTGCGCGACAGCACAATGTGACCGTCCAGAATCGCGCGCGCCGAGTCGGCAATCGGGTCTTGCTGGTCGTCGCCCTCGGTCAGCACGGTGTAGAACGCGGTGATCGAGCCGCAACGGCCTTGTGCATTGGGTTCGCCATTGCCGGCGCGCTCCACCAGGGCCGGTAGCTTGGCAAAAACGGAAGGAGGGTAGCCCTTGGTGGCAGGCGGCTCGCCAATTGCCAAGGCGATTTCGCGCTGAGCCATGGCATAACGCGTCAGCGAATCCATGATCAGCAAGACGTTCTTGCCTTCATCACGGAAAAACTCGGCCAGTCGGGTGGCGTACACCGCGCCTTGTAAACGCAGCAAGGGCGAGACATCAGCCGGAGCAGCGACAACAACCGAGCGTTGCAGGCCCTCTTCGCCCAGGTTGTGCTCAATAAATTCTTTAACTTCTCGGCCCCGTTCACCGATCAGGCCCACGACAATGATGTCGGCCTGGGTGTAGCGGGCCATCATGCCCAGCAGCACACTTTTACCCACACCGGAACCGGCAAACAGGCCCATGCGCTGACCACGGCCTACGGTCAGCAAACCGTTGATGGCACGTACTCCTACGTCCAGAACCGTGTCGATGGGACTGCGCTTCAGTGGGTTGAGTGTGGTGTGGCTGAGCGAGACGCACGCTTGCGCGTCGATCGGGCCCAAACCGTCCAGCGGATTGCCGCTGCCATCGACCACGCGACCCAGCAGGCCGGGGCCGACCGGAACATGGCGCGAACGCGCCTGGGCAGGCAGGCTGTCCGGTTGATCGGAGTCGGGCAGCGGAACCGGCGGCTGCAATTGAGCTTCAACCGGTACAACACGTGCACCGGGAGGCAGGCCGGAAATTTCGCTCAAGGGCATCAAATACAAGGATCTGCCTTCAAAACCTACAACCTCGGCTTCGGCCCAGATGTTTTGCGCGGCAGACAGCTCCACTTTGCAAGCGGCCCCTACCGCCAGCTTCAAGCCTGTAGCTTCCAGCACCAAACCCGTGGCGCGGACAACGCGGCCACTGCGCAAGCTGGGCTCAATGGCCTGGACCCGTTGCTGTGCCGACAGCATCTGGGCGCGCCAGCGTTCGGGGGAGGAGGCCAAAAGGGGAGTTGCCATCAGGGCTCCGAAGAGACGGGCAAGCCCAGGCTGGCCAGGGCGCGTTTCCAGCGGGTGGCAAAGGTGGCGTCAATATCGCCGTAACTGGAGCGCACACGACATTCACCGCGTTGCAGCTGGGGGTCTTCTTGCAGACGCCAGGCGCGGGGCTCGCCTTGTTCAATCAGAAACTCACGCACCAGGCTGATGTCGTCCGGGTGCAAGCTCAGTTCCAGGGCGCTGGTATCGCCTGGATCACTACGCAGTACTTCGGCAACCAGATCGCGGATGCGGCTGGGTTCGGCCTTGATGGTGCTTTGCAATACATGCTCGGCAATACGTGTCGCCAGCTGAATCAGGGATTGGCCCATTTCCTGATCCATCAGTTCAATGGACTGGGCACAGTTCTGGTTCAAGGCGACAAATTCCTTGATGTACTGGTCAATCTGTTCTTGTGCCTTGGCCATTCCAGCCGCCATTCCGGCTTCATAGCCCTGGGCATGACCACTTTCCTGGCCTGCTGCCAGACCAGCAGCGTGGCCTTGGTTGTAACCGGCCTGATAGCCCTGGGTATGGCCTTCTTCCTGCGCCTGGCTGCGCTGGTTTTCCAGATCGCGCTGCAGTTCTTCCGGGGTAGGAGGGACGAACTCGGGCTCTTCCGGTTCCGGGGCGACGACAGGATCATCCAGCCCCTGCATTTGCCAGCGGCTCCAGCTTTCCTGAAGTTCCGAGTAGGCCGAGGCTTTACGGTGGCTGGACATTTACAGGCTCCTGCGCAGGCGGTTCGTGCCTGGGCACAAGCGAATAACGGCTTGGACGGGCAGGAGCTGCCCAAACGAGGCCGTCTTAGACATATTCGTCCCCACTCAGGCCACCCAGCGTAATCTGACCGGCTTCGGCCAGGCGACGAGCCACCTGCACAATGGCTTTTTGTTCCTGTTCCACCTTGGACATGCGGATCGGGCCTTGGGCGTCGATGTCTTCGCGCAGCATTTCGGCAGCACGGTTGGACATATTGCGGAAGAACTTGTCGCGCAACTCTTCGGGCGCGCCTTTCAGGGCAATCGTCAATGCAGAGGTCTCGATTTCCTTGAGCAGCAGCTGAATGGCAATGTCTTCCACATCGGCCAGGTTCTCGAACACGAACATCTCGTCCACGATGCGCTGGGTCAGGTCGGCGTCCATGCCGCGCAGACTGGTCAGGACGGACTCTTCCAGGCTGGCGTTCATGTAGTTCAGCATCTCGGCTGCCGTGCGTGGACCACCCATCTTGCTGCGTTTGGCACCCTGGCCCGATAGCATGCCGTTCAACACTTCGGTCAGCTCGTTCAGGGCCGTGGGCTGCACGCCGCCAAAAGTAGCAATACGCAGGACCACATCATCGCGCAAACGATCCGGAATGTAGCCCAGAATGTCGGCAGCGCGATCACGCTCCAGATGCACCAGAATGGTGGCGATAATTTGGGGGTGTTCGTCGGCAATCAGCTCGGCCACGCTGGAGGCATCCAGCCAGTTCAGGGCATCAATACCGCTGCTGGAGCCTTCGCTGTTTTCCAGCAAGTCTTCGATCAGACCAGCGGCCCGGTCCGAGCCCAGCGCCTTGTTCAGTACGGAGCGGATATAGGCGTTGGAGTCCAGTGCCACCGCCATGAACTGGTCGGCCTCCTGGCGAAAGCTCTCCAGAGCCTCGTCCATATCGGCACGGGTCAGTTGCTTCAGGGACGCCATGGCGGTACTGAGCTGCTGCACCTCACGAGGCGAGAGGTGGCGAAACACCTCGGCGGCGGCATCTTCCCCCAAGGACATCATCAAAATCGCACTGCGTTCGATGGAATCGTCCGGTTTAGCCGTTTTCATTTTTTTCATCTTTGTTCAACCAGGAGCGCAACACCATAGCCACGGCACGTGGGTCATCGTGAGCCATCGTGCGGGCGGTGTTCAGATTCTCTTCGTAGCGGCTCATTTCGGCGGCACGTTGTTCAGCAGCCTGTTCGCGAGCAGATTCTTCTTTCTGGCGCTCGACGCGGGCGTCAGCCACCGCCTTGGCCTGGATTAGGCCCTGGATGATGGGGTTGATGACGATGCGCCATGCCATGAACAGAATGAATGCAAAGACCAGATACTTGACCAGTTCCATAGCGAGCTCGCGGTACTCCGGATTTTTCCAGAAGGGGGTATCAATATCGCCTTGCTCGTTGAACTGTCCGTTCACCACGCTCAGGCTATCGCCTCGATCAGCCGAGTAACCCACGGCTTGCTTGACCAGATCGCTGATCTTGTCCAGTTCTTCCTGCTCCAGCGGCTGTTGCTCCTTGTCCGTATTGCGGTAGTTCACCACCACGGCCACCGACAGGCGGCTTAGCTGACCCAAAGGACCTTTGACGTGGCTGATGGTGCGATCCACTTCGTAGTTCACGGTGGAGTCGTTACGCGCATTGCCGGTGTTTTGCAGCAAGCGGGCCTGTTCGGCCAGGGACACCAGTGAAGGGTCTGTACCGGCCGCTGCAGCGTTCGCAGCGCTGGCGGTTTGTGCGGCGGCATTGGCCGGCTCAGTTGCCGGAGCAGCCGGGGCTTGGGGCTGATTCGGTGCAGCAGGCGGGTTGACCAGATTGGCGGTGGCATTGTTGGGAGCCTGATTGCTCAAGGCACCGGGCACGCCCTGGGGCTGCTGCGGGTTGCGCTGCAAGGAAGAACTGGTCTGCTGGCTGCGTACTGCGGCCTGACCGGGTTGCTGATTGGGCTTGTAGACCTCGGACGTCTGCTCGCGGCGCGAGAAGTCCACCTCGGCCGTCACCTGGGCGCGGACGTTGCCAGCACCGACCAAGGGGTTCAGCAAGGTCAGGATGCGCTGCACGGCTCGGTATTCAATATCGTTTACAAAATTGCGCTGCTGATTATCAGCGCCCATCTCGCCAGTGGGCGCGGTCAGCAAGCGGCCATTCTGGTCAATGATGGACACCTTGTCGGCATGCAGATTGGGCACGCTGGAGGAGATCAGCCAGCTGATGGCGGAAACCTGGCCTTCGCTCAGGTCGCGACCCGGATACAGCGACAGCACTACCGAAGCGGTCGGAGACTGGCGATCACGCACAAACAAGGTTTCACGCGGCATGGCCAGGTGAACGCGCGCTTCCTTGACGGCATGCACGGCCTTGATGGAATTGGCCAGCTCGCCCTCCAGAGCGCGCTGATAGGTGACTTGTTCGGTGAACTGGCTGGCGCCAAAGCGACTTTGATCCAGCAGCTCGAAGCCGGCATTGCCACTGCGCGGCAAGCCTTGCGAGGCCATTTGCATGCGCACATCATGCACACGATCTTGCGGCACCAGAATGGCGGTACCGTTGCTGTTGAACTGGTAGGGCACGTTCATCTGGCCCAGGGCCGAGACAATCGCACCGCCATCGCGGTCGTCCAGATTGGAGAACAGTACCTGGTAGGTAGGGCCGCGGCTCCACAGCAAGAGGGCGACAATCAGAGCAATCAGTGCGGCACCCAGCCCGATCAGCGCTACCTTGGGCAAGGCGCGCAGTGTGTCGTAGCCAGGAAGTTTGTTCAGCAACTGTGCTGTCTGACTCATGGGTGAGGCAGAGGCAGGGTTCTGCATGGAATCAGGGGAGTTCAAATCAGGACGTGCTCAGGCAGCATTAAGGAAAGGGCGGCGGGCATGAAAGAATCAGGCGCTTATACCGGCATACTGGCAATTTCTTGGTAGGCGGCCACTAAGCGGTTGCGTACCTGGACGGTGGCCTGAAAGCCAACGCTGGCTTTTTGCAGGTCAATCATCACGTCGTTCAAGGAAATTCCGGGCTCGCCCATTTCAAAGGCCTGAGCCTGGGCATTGGCCTCGTTCTGCGCCTGGGAAACCCGGTTCAAAGAGCGGGCCAGCTCGGCGGCAAAACCACCGGGAGCGGCGCTGCTGGCCGAGGAGGACACAGAACTGGAAGCCCCGGCCGCTTGCGCAACTGCGCGCATCTGGGCCAAAAGGTTTTCAATGCTGGAGAGATTGGAAATCGACATATTCGCTTGCCAGAAAGTCAGGATGGGCCACGCGCACAGGTGCGGGCAGCTTGCCGTGCTTAATGTAACGTTTAGAACGCGAGGCTAAGCAGGGTATCTAAGCCCAAAAACAGGGGCTTTTCAGCCCTTATAAATAGCAGGCTCAAGTTTTTGGGGCGTCGTGCAAAGCCTGCAAGGCTTGTGTGGCCTGGGGATGGCCTTGTTCCAGGGCGTAGAGCCAGGCCAGCAATTCAGCCACGGCTTGATAGAGCTGAGGGGGGATATGACGGTCCAGATCCACCTGCATCAGCAGGCCGACCAGTTCGGGGGACTCGTGTACGTACAGACCGTGCTCGCGGGCGGTCTCGACAATTTTTTCGGCCAAGGTGCCGTAGCCTTTGGCAACGACACGCGGGGCCCCGTCTTTGGGCTCGTAGCGCAAGGCCAGGGCCTGCGGGCGATGGGAGGGGGAATCATGACTCATCGGGCAGGTCCTGCGGCAGGGTCGGGTCGGCTTCAATCTGCAATTGGCTCAGGATCAGGCCCTGGTCTTGCAGACGTTCGCGCAAGGGCAGGCTGTTCTCGTCCAGATAAGGGGCGGATTGATCGGCCTGAATATGGACCAGCAATTGCTGGTTCAGGAGGTTGAGCCGTAGGGTGATCGGCCCCAACGTGGGCAGGTCCAGTTGCAGGGTACTGGACCAATGTTCGGTTTCGTCCTCTGACTGGGCCTGGTGACGTTGCACGCTCCAGTTCATGTCGGCATCCGGCCAGGCCTGACCTTGCCATTGCAGGTTCTGATGGGCCAGCGTATCCAGTTGCTGACGCACCAGCAGGCTATTGGCCGGGTCCTGGGTGCCGGCCTGGGTCTGAGGATTCTGGCTTGTGCTGGTATGTGTTTCGGCCGCGGGGCGATTCAGGTTTTGCGGCTCTTGCTGTAATTCGCCAACGCTGCGTTGCCCAAAGTGCAGATCACTAAGATGAGACTCGTAGAATAGCCCGCTTTGTTGCAAGGCCTGGGGCAAAGCCTGGCTGAAATGCTGGGCCAGAGCAGCCGTGCTGCCTGTAGGCAGGGGGCTTGGGGTTGCGGCGCCGGTGGTCGTAGTGCCCGTGCTGGGCGTGCCTGCGGCAGTGCCTGTTCCCACAGCACTGCTGCCTGTTGTCATTGCACTGGTAGAGCCCGCGTTTGCACCGCTTGTTGCTGTGCTACCGGGCAAGGGCAGGCGCTGCTGAGCCACGGTGGCGATTGTGCTGGCGGTACTCTGTGCTGTGTTTGCGCGTCCCGCCGTCTGGGTATCACTGCCGGGGCGCGTGGGTTCCTTGCCGTCTGCCTGCATCGTGGGGCGGCCAGGTAACAAGGTCTGTCGTCCCTGGATAGCAGGGGCACGATCCGGAAAGCGCTCCAGCAAGGACAGGATCAATTGGGCAGTGCGCCCCAGGGTTGTGGGGGCCGAGCTCGTGGTGGCCGTATTGGGGCCATGTGGATTCAGAGCCGGGTCGGTCGAGGTTTGACCGCTTTGTGTGCGGATATTCCGGCTATCGCGACCCTGGGTGTGGGCGCGGGCTTGATCTACGCTTTGGCGTTGATCTCGAGCCGTTTGGTTTTCGGCGCGCTCGGGGCGTTGGCTGCCCGGTGTCTGGCTGATGGCGTCCGGTCGGGCGCCCGTGGCGATATTGCTTTGCTGTCCAGTGCTGATACCCAGAACGGCATCGAGCCGTTGAATAAGCAGCGTCCCCAAAGGGGAGGGGCCGCCTATGCTCATGGATGAACGCTAGGGCTGTAATACGCTTGCAACACGGTTTGCTGGCGCTTCATATTGCCCAGCAGTGCACCCAGACGCCCCAGTTCGGGGGTGGCCAGATGGCGGATCTGGGCGTCGTCTTCCAGAATTTGGGTCAGCAACTGACGGCGTGCCTGTTTTTCAGTAATAGACAGGTCTTCCATGTTCTTGAGCTTTTCCACGGCGAGTTGATAGTGTTCGGATTGTTCAAACACATCCTCCCAGCGAGCCGTTTGGGCAAGCTCCAGCATGTGACGGGTGATGCTGGCGATAATTTGATATTGATCGACGATCGGGTTAGAGGTATCGCTCATGTTCGTACCAGGCGCTAAAGGCGCAAAGGAGGTTGGAGGTGCAGGTCAGGAACAGAACCTGTCCCGCGAGCCCCGGAGTCAAGCTGGCTGCTTGGCACGTTGGGTATCAACATTGCTGCGCCAGGCATCGGCAATATCGGTCAGCAAACGCTCGGCCAGCGTCAGCTTTTCCGCGTCATTGCGAAGGTTGGCCAGCATCAGATTGTGCAAAATCAGGTCATAGGTAGCGACCAGATTGCGGGCCAGCTCTCCGCCCTTTTCGGTATCGACCGCCATTTTCAGGCCGCTATCGACAATATCAATAGCCTTCGATAAAGACTGCCCCCGCCCGGCAATATTGCCCTGTTCCATATGCAAGCGCGCTTGCAGCATGGCGGTGCGAGCACCGTTAAATAACAGGGTAATCAGATGTTCGGGACTCGCGCTCAGGACCTCGGTTTCCAGACCTACTTGAGCGTAGGCGCGAACCGATTGTTGGCCAAAGCGACGGGAAGGGGCAGGATAGCTCATAGGGGTTTATTTATTGCTGTTCATATTGCCCAGCATGGACAGTTGCTGGCTTAGGTAATTGCTGGTGCCTTGCATGCGGTTGATCATGACGTCCAGTTGGACGAACTGCTTGCGATAGGCTTCCATCTTGTTCTCGATACGCTGGTCAGCGGCTTCGAACTGATCTTGCAGTTTTTTGCCGACTTTCTCAGCGCCTTCCTGGGCATTATCAATACGGCCACCCTTCTTGATAAATTCCTCTGCTGCGGCCTCAACGCGACCGGCAACGCTGTGTTCGCCCACAAACATGTTCTTGACGTCGACCATATTGGTCTTCAAGACTTCGTTCAGCTTTTTCTCGTCCAGCTGCAGATCGCCTGTCTTGGGATCGATATTGATGCCCAGGCCTACCATGGAGCGGATCTCGCCTTCGCTGGGAACGTGCCCCAGGGTGGCGTCACGCATGGCATTTTGAGCCTCACGTGCCATGGAGTCGCCCGTCAGGGCGGCGCCTTTTTTCAGCTCAACGTTATAGGCTGTCAAGGAGCGAATTGACTTGTTGAACTTGTTGTACGCCTCGACATAGTCCTTGATTGCCTTGGCGGCCACGCTGTCGTCTTTGGCAACTTCTACATTGACCGGGTCACCGCCAGCCTTGTTCAGCGTGATCTCCAGGCCCTCAATAGTGTCTTTGAGGGTGTTGCTCTGGCTTGTGATGGCAATGCCGTTCACTGTCAACTTGGCGTTGAGGGCCTTGGTTTGCTCAAAGCCGCTGGCAGCCGGGTCGGCAGCATCAAAGGTAAGTACCTCGGCCAGTTCATCATTGCCACTGACGCTGATGGAGCTGATCGACGCTGCTTCACCCGTTGCACCGGCTGACAGTTGCAGGCGGTATGGCTCGTCCGGATCGCCAGTGTTGATAATGGTCGCTTTCATGCCCAACTCAGTGTCGGCATTGATCGCGTTCATCACGCCTTGCAAGGACGTGTCCTTGCCTTTCATGTTCAGGACGTGTTCTGTGCCATTGGCCAGGCGAACGGTAATTTCCCCGCCTTCGCCCATGGCCTCATCACGCGAACTTTGAGAGGCCGCCGTCAAGGTCTGGCGGGTAGCCAGATTATCAACCTTGATCACGTACTGACCGGGCGCTGCTTTGGAATTGCCGGTCACCTTGATGTTTTCGCTATTGGCGGTGACTTTGACCGCGCCAAACGAGTCTTCCGAGTTCAGGGCCTTGGCGGCGGTTTGCAGCTCTGCCAGACTGCTTTTGAGCTGACCGTAGGCCGAGATCTTGTTGGTATTGGCCACCTGGCGGTTCTGGATGACAGCAAGACTCTTCTTTTCCGTCTTGCGCAAATCTTCCAGCAGCTCGTCCAGCTTCAGACCTGAGCCCACGCCAATTGAAGAAATAGCCATATCAAATACTCCTGTAGTGTCCTATTTTGTCGCGAATGTGTCGCGCGCAAAGCCCATGTCAATGGGAAGTTTCGATGCCAGTTTGGTTTTTAAACCTTCACGCTGACCGCGTTGCCCTGCAATTGCACGATCATCTTGGCAATCTGGATCACCGCGTCAGATGGGACGGTGCGCAGAACCTCGCCGGTCGAGTTGTCCACAATCGAGACCACCAGACGCTGGGCCTCGTCGTCCATATTGAAGCGAATGCCGGTGGACCAGGCCTGCAAGGAGTTGTTGATCTGGTCCAGGGTGTCGTCCAGCGTGTTGACCATGCCGGGCACGGGTTCGCGTTTTTCGGGCCAGCGTTGCTGCAACTGGGTATCGGTACTGCTTTCCTTGATGGGGGTCACCGTGGTGGCCGCCGAAGGCGTAGGGGTGCCGGGATTTTGCTCCACTGGGGAGGCTAGGGGCACCAAGGCCGTCGTTTGAGATGAAACTGAGTTGATCATGACATCACTCCAGAAGGGGCTTGGTGGCAGGCCTGCTCAATGGGGGGGCTTGGCACCTGTAACGATCCAATTACGGCACCTGCGCCTGTATCTTTAGGAGATATTTTGGTTTTTTGCCGCTTCAGACCCGTTTAAAGCCTGAATAAGATGGCGAAAGACTGTTTGATTTGGGGACTGTCGGGCAGGGCGGGCAGGCAAAATAGCTCAATCTTTATTGTCCGGATTCTTGCCTGTCCATGCCTCGTTCAGAAGACGTCCTGGTTGAGCAGTACGCCCCATTGGTGCGCCGCCAAGCGCTCCAGCTTGTGTCGCGCCTGCCTCCCAGCGTTGAACTGGATGATCTGATGCAGGCGGGCATGATGGGCCTGCTGGACGCCGTGCGTCGTTACCAGGTGGTGGCCGAGGCCCAGTTTGACACCTACGCGGTCACCCGAATTCGTGGCGCCATGCTGGATGAGTTGCGCAGCCAGGATTGGCTGCCGCGTAGTGTGCGCAGCAAAGCGCGCCAGATCGAAGTGGCCGTCAGTACCTTGCGTCAGGAACTGCTGCGCGAGCCCACCGAGCCGGAAATTGCTGAAGCCTTGTCCATGAGCATGGACGACTACTACGAACTGCTGGATGAGGCGGTCGGCGTGCAGGTGATTCATTACGAAGACCTGAAACGTCATGCCGATCCTTCCGCTGATGCGCTGGAGTTTCTGGAAGACAGCACGCGCGAGCAGGCGTACTTCGATAATCCCCTGAACCTGCTGACCTCCCAGGGGCTTCGGCAAGCCTTGATTACCGCCATCGACCAACTGCCTGAACGTGAGAAGTTGCTGTTCGCCTTGCAGTTTGAGCAAGATTTGAATCAGAAAGAAATTGCTCTGGTGCTGGGTGTGACAGAAGGGCGCGTATCCCAACTGCGTAGCCAGGCCGTGACCCGTATCCGCGCCAGTCTTGCCAAAGACCAATGGGATGCCATTTCCGATAGCGCGGAATTTCAGGTGTTGTTGTAAGCCTGCGCTTGCTAGCTGCCAAGCTTTCACTTTTCGAATGATACAAGGGCCTCTTCAAGGCCTTGCTTCGTAAACGTTTGGATGCACCACACGTGCCGGGGTCCGCCTTGCGAGGTGATTTGCAGCATTGCTACAAAATCAAGCTTCTTAAGCAGGGCTATCGTCTGGTTTATGCCGTTGAGGATGATGTTCTGGTGGTTTTGGTCTTGGCGGTAAAAAAGCGGGAAGACATGGCGGTGTAGCGCGCTGCTATTCAGCGCTTAAGTGAGGATTTGGATTAAGTATCGAGTGGGCAGTAACGGCAGTTTGCTTCCGCTGTGATGTTTTGCTGTGTCTATTCAGGTAAAAAGCCAGCCCTAGGGCTGGCTTTTTTATTGCAGAGGATGCTGCTTACTTCTTGCGTTGCAAAATCCAGAACTCCCGGTAGTTAATGCCGTCATCGCACAGGCTGCCTTTGCGAATGACGGTAAATCCGGCACTGGCCATGGTGGTGGCTTTGGCCTCGAAATCCACTTCCGTACGTGTGGTCTCGCGTGTGCCCTGACTTTCCAGCAGGACCAGGCCGCCGGGTTTGCAGAAGTTGAACAGCTTGGTGCCAAATTCTGACAAAGGCACGCCAATCCAGTGATGCACCGCGCAGGCAATGACCAGGTCAAAGCGCTGTTTGGATTTGAAGTCATCAAAGGGCTGGCTGCTCAGTTCAATGTGCTTGTGCCCCAAATGTTCTGCCACCGCCTTGCCAACGTCAATGCAGCTTTGGCTGATATCAAATCCCAAGCCATGGGATAGATGTGGAGCCAGGCCCATCAGCAAGAAGCCATGGTTGCAGCCAATATCCAGGGCGCTGGCATTGGCGGGCAGCAGTTCTTGCAGGCCGTAGGTTTCAAGTCGCTGCATGGCCGGTCGTGAGCCTGCCAGTTTCAGCGGCTCAAAGCCTTGATAGGGCAGGCCGAAGTCGCCGAAGGCGTACTGCAGATTATCTTGCTTGTAACCTGCCCAGATTTGCTCGATTTTCTGGTGCAGGGCGGCAATGCTCTGCAGATCTGCCTGCGTGCTTTCGGGCAGGCGCGCATTGAGCTTGCGGTAGGCGTGGACGGTGTAGGGCGAATAGCGATAGGTCGCGCAGGCTTGCCACAGGTGCTCGCAGCTTTCATTGATCAGGCCTGCTTCGTACAGGCTATCGGCCTTGGCAATCAAGGGGCGGGCCAGTTCGGGACCCTGGCTGTTCTGCGCCAGAAGCAAGGCTTGTTCGTGCTCTTGCCAAGCCTGCTCCCATTGCTGGCTGTGCGCGAGCAAGCGGCCACGGGTGGCATGGTGCTGTATCTGCTCCGCTGTTGTCATGTGTGGCTTGGCAGACTGGCTGCGGGACAGGGCATCGTTCAGTTCTTCCGTGTCGGGCTTGACCTGTGCAGCCAGTGTGTCCCACCACTGTGCCTGAACGTCTTGTTGATCGGGGTAGCGAGCATACAGCGCGCGGGCGATGTCTGTGGCCTCCCACCACATGCCGGCGCGATTCATGATGTCTATATAGGTTTGGCGCAGGATCAGTTCGTCTGGAGCTTTGGAGATGGCTTCCTGAATCGTCACAATGGCTGAACGATGATGCCCTGACCAGGACAGGCATTCGGCGTACAGACTCTGAACGAGTGGGTCGGCTGGATATTGCTCGATCCACTTGCGTGTCTGATGGCGGGGGACAGGCAAGTCGCTAGTGTGCAGCATTTGACGGATATGCTGAATTTCGCGCAGATCCGGCCCATTACGTTTGAGCTCAAAGTAGCCTCGGGCTTTCAGGTAGCCTTCGGCTAGTGTCGGGTCGATTTGCAGCAGTAGCTCGTAACTGAAATCATGGATGTCGTGCACCGTATCCAGCAGGAAAGCCTGCTTGAGGATTTGTGTGGGGCTCAACTGGGCCTGGCGTTGATAGCTGGGGACCAGCAAGGCAGAGGCTCGGCGCAGTTGGTTGCCGGCAGGTTGCACGGCCAGATCCTGGCGGGCAGGCATGTGTTGTTCGAACTGCTCATCGATCAGACGCAAAAGACGGAAACCATGTTGCTCGGCCCATTGCAGCAAGGCGGCCAGATCCGTTTGTCCCTCTTGTGTTGTGACCAGGGCGACGCTGACCTGGATCAGCAAGGCATTGGCCAGGCGCTCAGTGCCATGTTCCAGGATCTTGGCATGGTCGTAGACGCCGTCCAGGATCAGATAGTCCAGCCAGTCCAATCCCTCAATGGTGTCCAGCGCATAGGTGGCGACGGGCAACTGAGCCAGCGTCATGGTTTTTTGGGCCAGATAGGCCGGGCCTTGTTGCTTGGCGACAGGAGGCAGGGTGCTGTTATAGGCCGCGTCCAGCGCCAAATGCAAGGTGCCGGGCTGACCATCTCCCAGCAGCGCCTGGGAAATGTAATGCAGGGATGGCTTGCTCAGTGCTTGCGCCAGTGGGGCGAGCTCACCAGAGGGATCGAAGCTGAGCAAGGTGCAGGCACCAGACTCGACCAGGTCCTGCGCCTTTTGCTGACGCAGCAGATACGAGGTGTTGTCCGCTACGGTGATCACCTGTGACAGCTGCCAGCTGAAGTCGGCTTCTGCCGGGCTGTTGTCAGGCTTGGTGTTGCGGACCTTCAGTTGGGCGGGCAAGTCGGCCATGTTGGCCTGCTGCTCCTGGGCCAGTTCCTGGCAGGTGGACTGATAGCGCTGAACCATAGGTGCCAATTGTTCGCGGAAGCGCTCGCCAAAGCCGATGAAGCGGTCGGTCATGGGCATGGCAACGTCAAAGGAGCTGATCGGGCCAATCTCGGCAGCCATGCTGGCGTTGGCTGCAACGGCATCTGTATAGGACTGCTGGCGCTCCAGGCCCAGCTGCTCAAACAGATTGTCCATGACAGTCTGGGGATCACGGACCAGGGCTTCATAATCAACCAGAAAGACGGGGTTGGGCAGGACCTGTGCCCAATGCGCCATCATGTGCTCGTAAAGTGCGATATGTTCGCCCAAGGTCGGCAGGTCGTAGCTGTAGTGGTTGCCCTCGAAGGATTTGTATTGCTGGCAGTACACCGTGGCACCCAGATCCAGCAGGCCGCGTACACAAAAAACAATAGGGGCTTTGGGTAACCACAGGCCGATAAAACCCAGGTTCCACAAGTCTGAGGGCAGGGTGGAGATGCTGACCTCTTCGTCATTTCCCAAGCTGCTCAGGTAGGTGTGCGCATCGTGCTGAATAGAACTGGGAGTCTGAGCGGTCAGATAGTTTTCAAGATTGTTTTGAAAGCGGGCCAGGACGTTTTGTCTATATTGGTCCAGTTGCAGGCTCTCGCCTGTCAGGCGCACTTTGGCGGCACTGCGGAACAGGGATTCGACCAGGCTTTTTCCTGAGCGGGAAAAGCCCGTGATGAAAATCTGTGGGGCGGACTGCACGCCAAACGGGGACAGAGCGTTGAACAGCTCCGCCGTAAAGTTCACTCGTAGCCCGTTAACTTGAGGGATCAAGCTTTTGTGAGGGCTGGCAAATGCCCCTTTTATGAGATTATTCGCTTTTTGATAATACGCGAATGCCTTGTCGGTCTCTTGCGCATCCAGCCAGATCTTGCCCAGGGTGGCCAGTACATTGGCACGGTCATTAATGGGCTGCTCTGCATCGTTCGTAAACGCTTCCAGGGCTTGCAGAATGCCGGGTTCGGGCGCCAGTTGAGTGAAAGGGGCCAGCTTGACATAGAGCAGCGCATCCAAGGGAGCGACGGCGTGCTTGAGCGCTTCCAGATAGGCATCGCGGGCCTGTGCCAGCAGCTCCTTATCTTTATAGATATCCCCTTGCAAAGCCCAGGCGCCTGCGTAGTCGGGGCGCACCTGAAGAACCTGACTGGACAAGTGCAAGGCCTCATCCAGTTGGCCCTCTTTGCGCAAACACATGGCCAGGCTCAATGTCAGGCTTTCATTGTTCTGTGGCTCCAGCGCCAGTGCCTGGCGATAAAGCCCAATTGCTTCTGGGAAACGCTCCAGGCCTCGCAGCGCATCGCCATGCCAGACCAGCAAGCGAAAATCGTCACCGTGTTTTTGGCGCAGTTTGATCAGCAGGGGCTCGACCTGGTCCCATTGATTGCGATCAAGCAGATTCAGGATGGTTTGTGCCGTCTGGGGAGAAATACCGCTTGCGGAGCGGTGCTGCTTGGGGCGCGTCATGGGGCTGAGTTCCTGCGGGATAAAAAGGCTCATTACATCAAAAAAAAACGCTCCCTTATCCGTGGATAAAGGAGCGTAATACCTGCTTGATCAAGCAGGACTAGCCAAGGCTAGACTATCGAGCGGCTTAGCGCAGCAGCGACAGAACAGTTTGTGGAACCTGGTTGGCTTGAGCCAGAACCGAGGTGCCAGCCTGTTGCAGGATCTGAGCACGAGTCATGTTGGAGACTTCGACTGCGTAGTCGGCGTCTTCAATACGCGAACGCGAAGCGGACAGGTTGGTAACCGTGTTGTTCAGGTTGGCGATGGTGGACTCGAAACGGTTTTGCACCGCACCCAGGTCGGAACGCAGGTTGTCCACGTCTTGGATAGCCTTGTCGATGGCTGCCAGTGGGGTGACTTTGGCCAGAGTGGCTTCGTCGGTAACTTCAGCGCCAGCCGTAGCGGTAACGGTGTTGGCCGTTGCATCACCGGTAACGGTGGCAGAGTAGGCTTTGCCGTCTTTCACGATGTAGTGAGCGTCAGCAACAGCGCCGGTACCACCAGCGGTGCCAGCAGTGCCCTTGATGGTCATCAAGGAGCCGCCGCCAGTAACGGTCACGGCAGTTTTGGAGTCGCCCATTTGAGCAGGAACGGCAGCGGTGCCAGTACCAGTAGCAGCAGCCAGTTCGAACGAAGTAGCGTCGAATTTCTTGGCCAGGCTGGACACGTCCAGACCTTCCAGATCCAGGGTGCCGGAGTCGATTTGCTTCAGGTTAACCGAGATGGTTTCGCCGTCGTTAGCACCAACTTGAATGGCCAGGGACTGGTCTTTGGCCAGAACTTTCACGCCGTTGAACTGAGTTTGCTCAGAAACGCGGTTGATTTCGGCCAGACGCTGGTTGATTTCAGCCTGGATCGAAGCCAAGTCGGTTTCGGAGTTGGTGCCGGTGGTAGCTTGCACGCTCAGAGTACGGATGCGCTGCAAGTTGTTGTTGATTTCGTTCAGCGAACCTTCGGTTGTCTGAGCGATAGAGATACCGTCGTTGGCGTTGCGGGAAGCTTGTGTCAGACCGTTCACGTTGGAGGTGAAACGGTTGGCAATAGCCTGACCGGCGGCGTCGTCTTTAGCGCTGTTGATGCGCAGGCCGGAGGACAGACGCTCAATGGCTTGACCCAGTGCGCCTTGCGATTTGCTCAGATTGCCTTGGGCAACGAGGGAAAGCGAGTTCGTATTGATAACAGACATGGTAACTCCCAATGTTGAGTAGAGCGGCGAAACGGTTTCGCCCTTTGCCCAGGAAAGCGTTGGCGTTCTGCTAGGCCCCAGGGGGCTGATCGCGCATTCGACACACTGCGTTCTTCCTGTACAGCACCATTAACGGATGGGGCAAAAAACTCTTTAGGGGCCTGTTGAGAAAATTTTCTCCACTTTGTCTTGAAGCCTTGAATTACGCGGCTTCAAGCATGACGACCCGGTGTGCCCAGCGGCCTGTTTGCTTTCGTTTTCCGACTCTGAATTCTGATTTTTCCATTTCGCTGCCTGGAAATGGAGCAGATAGCTCTGTGCCGCAGCAGACAATCCAGAGGCCTTGTTTGAATTGCGCAGTCAAAAAAAGCAGCGGGGCCATCTATTGACGGCCCCGCATTGTAAAAACTTAAAAAAAACTGGCTTGGGCGGATTCAAATAGCGAACCCGCCCTTGCGCTTACACGGCAATAGGCTTGCCATCCGCACGTTGGATGACGACGGTCGAAGAACGCGGGCGTACCGTGTTCATGCTGACTACCGTGGCGTCATGCGTGTCGTAGGCAGGCCAGTTCACGGGGTGCTGAATGTTCAGGAACAGACTGGTGTGGTCCGGTGTCATGGAAAAGCCCGTAATTTCGGCTTCGTTCGGGCCTACAAAGAAGCGACGCAGATCGGACTGGTTGCTGGCGTTGATGGCCGGGCCGGTGCCCGAGCTGTCCGCCAAGGCACCTGGAATCACGGCCAGCATCTGGTCGTTGGTGGCACGCGCAACATTGTTCTTGCGTCCGCCGTCGATGCCGTTGTCGGTCTGAATCCACAGAATGCCGCGGCTGTCGAAGCCCAGGCCGTCGGGGCTGGCCAACTGGTTCAGGTCGGTCAGGCCGGAGCGGTTGGTATCTGCGTCCGCACCCGAGTCCGAGCCGAATACGAAGATATCCCACTTGAACTTGTTCGAACCGGGTTCGTCGTGCCAGCGGATGATGTGACCGTTGACGTTGTTCAGGCGCGGGTTCGCGGGGTTGGTGCCAGTGGACGCGTTGCGGCTGGTGTTATTGGTCAGCGTCAGGTAGATGTCGCCATTGCTGGGGTGGGTGGCCGTCCACTCGGGGCGATCCATCGGGGTGGCACCGACAAAGTCAGCGGCGCCACGGGTATTGATCAGGATTTCTTCCAAAGTTTTGAATTTGTCAGCCAAGGTGCCGCCATCCTTGCCTTTGGTAGAGCCCGTCAGTGCCAGCCATTCGCCCGAACCGTCTTCGTTGAAGCGGGCGACATACAAGGTGCCCTTGTCCAGATACTTGGCGCCCACGGCCAGGCGATCCGTGCGTTGGGCGTCTTTAGGGTCCCAGTTGGCTTCGGACACGAAGCGGTACACGTATTCAAAGCGCGAATCGTCGCCACTATAGAAAGCCAGGGGTTTGCCGGCTTCGGGCTTGCTGTAGGCACAGCCTTCGTGAGCGAAGCGACCCATGGACGTGCGCTTGGTGGCAATGCTGCTGGGGTCGTAAGGGTCGATCTCGACCAGGTAACCAAAACCGTTGACTTCGTTGCGCCAGTCCTCGGTGGCACTGGCGCCTGTTTCGGTCACGTTAAAGCGGGCGAATTCGCCCAGAACTTCCGAAGGATCCTTGGCAGCCGTTTCCCACTGGTAGCGGCCAACGGGGCCAGCCGATACGCCCACGCGCTGCTGGTGAGGCGGGCGGATACCGGTGTTGACAAAGCAGGCTGCCCAGTTCTCTTCAGCGGTGATGTAGGTGCCCCAGGGCGTGGTGCCGTTACCGCAGTTATTGTTGGTGCCGCGCACTTGCGTGCCGTTGGGCGAGAAGGGGGTCTTGACCCAGTCCGTGCCACCCACAGGGCCTGCCAGTTTCATGGCCGTGGCCGAGGTGAAGCGGCGGTTGTAGCGCGAGTTCTGAACGATGTCCCAGCGGCCATTGGTGCGACGAATATGGATGATGGCCACGCCGTGGGCGTTGATTTCCTTGCGTACTTCTTCTGCCGGGCGCTTGCCATTGACCAGGGTCGGCCCATTGGGGTGCAGGGCTTTTTCATCAATGTATTCGTGGTTGACGGCCAGCAAGCCCTCGGTAGAGCTTCCTTCCAGAGGGAAGAAGTGCATGCCGTCATGGTGCATGCCCATGGAGTTGAGCAAGTCGTTGGAGCTGTTATTGCCGTTCTTGTCCCAGGGCAGGGCATTGTCATTGATTGGCGTACCCCACGGGGCCAGTACATGGGCGATGTAGCCGGGAGGTACGACACAGCCGTCGGTCATGGAGGTGGGCAGGGATTCAAAACCCAGTTTGACGCTTGCTGGTGGTTCCGGATCAGGGCCGGGACCGGGGTTCGGGTTCTCGCCGCCGTTATCAGTGGAATTGCCTCCTGTGCTGCTGCTATCGCAACCAGCCAGACCAAAGCTGCTCATGGTGGCCAAGGCGGCTGCCAGGCCACCGCGCATCACGGCGCGGCGAGTCATGCTTCGTTCCAGGATTTCGCTAAAAGGGGTGTTCTGACTAACGTTACGAACAGTCTTGTCGGAGATATGTTTGCTCATAGTGATAAATAGCGCCAAGGCTGAGTTGTGGGGGTAGCGCTCATGCTAGTGGCCCAAGGTGAAAGGACTATGACAACAAGCTGAATAACCGGGATGGTGATTTTTTGGCGGCTTACCCGTATCTGGTGAGGCTCGTTGGCAAGCGGGCAGGGTCAGGCGTCGTTTTCGCGATGCAGGTTTGGACGCCGGATCAGGCCGGAATTGGACTTTTGTTTTAATTAAAAAAATCAGTGCCTTGGCTATTTGGCCAATAACAATTTTGTTTTATGTACAGAGTCGTACATTTTTTATGTTTGTTTGCCGTAACCCTGTTTGCTTATTTCCCTATCTATTTAGAACACAAGGACTAAAGCGACCTTGAGTTCTTTTTGGTGTTCAGCAATCTTTAAGGTTCAAAGCTTGTTTTTTCCCTTGTGTACGCCCTATGAATGGGCATTTCCCACAGGCTTTGATACTTCCTATTTGTTGTACTATGTTTCTTTTTTTTCTTCGGGAACTCAATGAAGCAAGGGGTTTTACTGCGCAGTGGCCGTGCCGATGCTTTCATGGCTTTAGGTGAGGGCGGCCGACCGGTATTTCGCTCCGCTTTACAGTTGCGAGAAGCCTTGCGCCGTCGGGCAGGCAACTTCGCCGACCATCTGGCAATTCCGCAAAGCAATGAAACGGGTTCCACGCTGGACTGGTACAGCCCGGTCTCCGGCCAGGTCGTGCCCTGGACTGCAGCCACCGAGCAAGAACGCGAAGAAGGCTTGAAGCAATTAAGTGCTTTTCAGGCCCGGCTGAACGAAATGGCCCCAACGATGGATGCCCAAGAGCAAGAGGCTCTGGGCGACAAGGCTCTGTTTTCCAGCTTGCTGCGCCGCGTGCTTTATTTCCCGGACGACAACTTTGTTTATCTGGTCAACGGCAAGCCCGTGTTGACCTTCTGGGGATTTCTGCACCATGGTGCGGATCAGAACCAGGACCCCTTATTGCCGTTGAGGCCCACGCCTAAGCCCGCAGCCGTGGTGGCCCCGCCGGTAGTGCCGCCTGTCGAGCCTGTGGTAGCCCCTGTTGTGGCCCCGGTGGCCGCCAGTTGGTGGTCCCGTTGGTGGTGGCGTTTGCTGGCTTTGCTCTTGTTGCTGGCCTTGCTCTTGTTTGGTTTGCGCTGGTGCACCACGCCGGTCGTGCCTGACACACCGTTGGGTTCTTTCACCTCCAGCGTAGGCAGCTATTTACCCGAGAAAGTCCGTAATTGGCTGGGCTGGTCCTTGCCCAAGCTGGATGCGGGTGCCTTGCTGCCCAATGGCCGTGTTGATGCAACAGGAGTTCTTCCCACGGGGACTGTTCCCGTGGTTCCTGGCGCTACGGGTGCTGGCACCGCTCCCGGTGTTGACGCTCCTGGTGCCGTTGCTCCGGGGACGGATGCCCCTGCCGCACCGGATGCGGGACAGGCTTCTGACACCCCACCGCCCGCACCACCCGCCGACCCGACAGCAAACCCGGACGCCAATCCTCCGCCGCCCGAGTTGCCACAAGACCCGGCAAACCCGCCCGCTGATCCCGCTGCTCCTCCAACACCCGATACCAACCCGACTGCTCCGTCTACGCCTGCTGCAGTCCCGCCCGGTTCCTTGGTGGTGCCGCCCGATGCCTTGCAGTCTGGCAAGATGGATTTCCTGAATGGTCAGTGGGCTGCCCGCATGGGTGTGCAAGACAGTCAGACCGGCAAACCCGTGCAACTGCAATATCAGTTGAAAGACGGTGCAGGCAATGTGCAGATCAAGCGGGGTGATGGCGTTCAGTGTGAAGCCCCCGTGTCTGCTTCGTCGGAGCAGGGCCGCCTGATTTTGAATGCCAATTCCGCCGCAAAGTGCACGGACAATGCCGCTTACGATATGCCCAAGATTGTGTGCGACCCCGGTGCGGCAGGTGCTGCCGCCCAATGCGCGGGCATGTACGGCTCCAATGCCTTTCCTTTGATCTTGCAGCAATCCGAATGATGAGTGCTTGAATCTTATGTTGCCTGAATTACTCAAACACGATGGCTTGGTTACCTTGATTGAAAATACCGGAGTCCAGTTCATGGACTTCGGTTTTGACATCAATGCTCCCACTGTGGGCAGCAAGAAGCTGGGCACCTTGAACCATTCTTTCTTCAGCACGAACGGCCAGAACTGGCGCTTTCTGTTTGAAGGCTTGCAGTTTGGTCAGGAGCAAACCCTGTTCCATCAGCCCGAAGGCGAGGTTGGGGTGTACCAGGGCGGTGGCCGCAATGATCAGGAATGCGATGTCTCCCTGAGCCGTACTCTGGACCTGTTCGATGGCCTGTGGCTGCCTGTGCCCTATGTGCGCTTTGTGGCGCCGCATCGCTTTGACCATGGCCCGGCCAGTTGGAGCCGCCTGCGCGTGGTGCGCCTGGAAACGCCTGATCGCGACGGCAATACGCACCGTATTACGCTTGCCTGCGATACCAGTGTGGTGGACCTGACCGAGGGCGCGGCTTACCTGGCCCCCTTGCGTGAAGATATCAATGCCGGGGCCTTGTTCCGCATTGCCTGCGACAGCGCGCATATGGACTGGTTCCTGAACCGTGACTGGGTGCAGGAATGGTTGCTGGAAGTCTATAAAGACAACGTCAATAAAACGCGCAACATCGATTTTGGTGAAGATGTCAGCGCCTTGCACTCGGCACAGCTGCATTTCCTGAATTTGCTCAGCCTGTTCGCCCCACCGCATGAGTGCGTGGATGGCCGCTCCGAAGCCTGGGTGCGTCTGCCGGACATCAAGGTGTTGGCTGCCAACTGGCAAAGTGAGCAGGTCATTCCTGTGGATCTGGTGTTGGACGTGGGGAATTCGCGCACTTGCGGGATTCTGATTGAAAACCACGGTCAGGACGATTCCGGCTTGCGGCAGAACTATGTGCTGCAACTGCGGGACTTGTCTCATCCGCATCAGGTGTACAGCAAGCCTTTTGAAAGTCGCGTGGAGTTTGCGCAGACGGATTTTGGCAAGAACCACTTGTCCCTGAAAAGCGGACGTCCCACCGCCTTTTCCTGGCCCACTTTGGTGCGTGTCGGGGATGAGGCCGCACGTCTGGCTGCCCGCCGTCGCGGCACCGAGGGCACGACCGGGCTGTCCAGCCCCAAGCGTTACTTGTGGGACGAAAACGAATACAAGCACGGCTGGCGGTTCAGCCAGCAGTACGACCGCTCCGATGCAGAACCGCGTGCCCTGGCGGCACCGTTCTCCCTGCATATCGACGAGCGTGGCGAAGCCCTGTACACCCTGGACGAAGACGATCGTCTGCCGGTGTTCGAGCCTTTCTATTCACGCAGTTCGGTCATGACCTTCATGCTGACCGAGGTGCTGGCTCAGGCGCTGCTGCAAATCAACAGCCCGGCCCAGCGAGTACGCCAAGGTCACTCCAACAAACCACGTCGCTTGAGCAATATCGTTCTGACCGTACCGCCCGGCATGCCGCTGGTAGAGCGCAGCCTGCTGGCCGAGCGTTTGCGTCAGGCCATTGGTTTGCTGTGGACCAGCATGGACTGGTATCAAGGCGAAGAAGACCCTTATGGTCTGGAGCCTTCCGAGTCGGGCCGCATGCCGGAGAACCTGCTTGTGCCTCTGCCCGAGTTCCGGGTGGAGTGGGACGAAGCCACCAGCTCTCAACTGGTCTACCTGTTTACCGAAATTACCCAGAACTTTGCAGGCCATGCTGACGAGTTCTTTGACGCGGTTGCCGCTCCCTACAAGGAAGATCGGGAAACCCTGACGCTGGGCATTATTGATATTGGTGGCGGTACCACCGATATCGTGATCAGCGACTACACCTTGCGTCGCCCGGCAGGGGCAGGCGGTGGCAGCAATCTGACCATCTCGCCCAAGCAGCGTTTCCGCGACAGTTTCCGCGTGGCTGGGGATGACATCTTGCTGGACGTCATTCAGCGTTATGTGCTGCCTGCTTTTGAAGACGCCTTGAGCCATGCGGGTGTGGAAGACACGGATGTGTTCTTGTCGCGACTGTGTGGCAATGAAAAGGCCGATGCTGATAAAGCCGTTTTGCGTCAGCAACTGGCCCTGCAGGTTTTTGTACCACTGGGCCTGGAGTTCCTGAAACGCTACGAAGCCTACGATCCGCATGAAGACCCGCGCGCCGTCCAGTCCTTGCCGTGGGGCGAACTGCTGGAGTTCGAGCACTTGCAGGGCGATCAGGCCAATGCACCGCTGTCCCATGCCTCGGCAGGTTCGGCGGATGCTTTGCCACGAGTCTCCAGCAAGGTCGTTCAGTACGTTCTGGACGAGCTGCACAAACATGCCGGTCAACGCGTCGACCTGGAGTTGGCCAAGGTTGAACAGCCTTTTGATCTGGCTCATTTGCATCAAGGTCTGGTCAGCGGTTCCTTGAATATCAACGACCCCTTGCGCGCCTTCAGTGAGGTGCTGAACTACTACGATTGCGACATTGTGCTGATGGCCGGACGTCCTTCGCGTCTGCCGGGTGTCCAGGCCTATATGCGCTCGCAAATGCCGGTATCGCCAGCGCGTCTGCTGCCTTTGCACAATTACCGCACGGGTAGCTGGTATCCCTTCCATACCAATGGTCGGATCGACGATCCCAAGAGCACGGCCTCGGTAGGCGCCATGTTGTGCCTGCTTTGCTACAACATGAATATTGACCAGTTCAATTTCAAAGTATCGAATCTGCGCCCGCGTTCTACCCTGCGCCACATCGGGATTATTGACTCCAACAATCAGATCAAGGATCAGGACATCGTCTACAAGGACGTGCTCCAGATGGACCCCGATACCCGCGAGGAAATGGTGACGCTGGAGAGCGTCAGCAGCGAAGACTCGGACGGTTATCACCTCTTGATGCAGGGCAGTTACCTGCGCCTGGGTTACCGACAGCTGGATGTGGAGCGCTGGCCCGCTTCGCCCTTGTACTACCTGCACTTGAACGAAAAGGTGCGTCGTCAGATGGCCGATGCGCCCGACGACGATGGCCAACTGCCATCCATGGAAGTGACCTTGATGGTGGATAAGGCTTCCCAAGGTGGGCAAGGCCGCCGTTTGATCAGCGATCGTCTGAAGATCAAGAACTCGGCACCCCGAGACTTCAAATTGAGTGGCGTGTCCAAAGGGGCCGTCCGTATCCAGCTCAACACCATGCTGGAAGCAGGCCTGGGTGATTCTCCATATTGGCTCGATAGCGGGAGCGTAGTGCTCAAATGATGGACATGACGACCTTACAGCAGGATTTGTGCCAGGACTGGCAGAACGTATATCAAGGTGCCGGAGAGGCGATTGACTGGGTGATGCAGGCGCGCGCTTCGTCGCAACGCCTGAACGCACAGGCCGATAGCCTGGTGCTGGAACTGCGCCGTGCCCGCAATACCGCCCGCAGTCTGGGTGTGGTCTCGGGCCGCCCCATGACGATTGGTTTCTTTGGCCTGTCGCAGGCGGGCAAGTCTTATCTGATTTCCAGCCTTGCTGCGGGTGGCAATGGCCGTCTGGAAACCAATTACGGCGGTGAAACCATCGACTTCCTGCGCCACGTGAACCCGCCAGGGGGCGGTAAGGAGGCTACGGGTCTGGTAACGCGCTTTAGTCGCAATGCCACCGCAGGCCCTGATGCCTATCCCGTCGAACTGCAGATTTTCTCTGAAGTCGATATGGTGAAAATCCTGGTCAACAGTTATTTCAATGACTTTGACAAGGAGCAGATCGGCTACACCTTTGCCGCAGACCGCATCAAGGCCTTGATCGAATCGCTCAAGAGCCGTGCCGGTGCCAATGATGCTGGTTTGAGCGCCGATGACGCCGTGTCCTTGTGGGACTACGTGCGCAGCAGCTTTGGCAATACCACCCGCTTGCTGGACAGCACCTACTGGCCGGAGGTCATCAATCTGGCCCCCGCCTTGCGTCTGGAAGACCGGGCACAGTTGTTTTCCATCTTGTGGGGCGAGCAGGCTGAGCTGAGCGAACTTTATATTGGCCTGGCTAAAGTGCTGCAGGCTTTGGGCCATCCCAGCAAGGTCTACGCACCGCTGACAGCATTGATCCGTCGCGAAGGCGATGGCTTTGTACAGCAAGACAGCATCATGAACGTGGATGTGCTCGAATCGCTGGGCAGCCCCACGGAGAAAAGCCTGAGCGTCTTGCCCGTGCGTGAACAGGATGGCCAGCCCGTCGTTGCCGCCCAAGCGGTGGAAGTGCCTTTGGCTCATCTGGCGGCGTTGACGGTGGAGCTGACTTTCCCCCTGATTGGTGAAACCCAAGGCGGCGGCGTGGACAAGGTCGATCTGCTGGATTTCCCCGGTTACCGTGGTCGCCTGAATATTCGCTCCGTGCAGGACGCCGGTGCGGCGTCGGAAAGCAGTGGCGGCAACCCCGCCTCGCAACTGATTCTGCGTGGCAAGGTGGCTTATCTGTTTGAGCGCTATACCGATCAGCAGGAAATGAACGGCCTGGTCATGTGTACCGCTTCGGACAAGCAAAGCGATGTGAAAGATGTAGAGCCCGTGCTGACACGCTGGGTCCATCGCACTCAGGGTGCCACGCCGCAGGAACGCCAGAACCGTAAAGTGGGTCTGATGTGGGCCATCACCATGTTCGACAAGCGTATCGGTGCCTCCCTGATTCAGGACGACGCCCAGGTACGTGACAGCTGGGACGGTCTGATGAAGATGAGCTTCAAAGAGCGTTTCGGCCACTGCGAATGGTTGCAGCAATGGCGTCCGGATCAGCCCTTCTCCAACACCTTCCTGGTGCGCAAGCCCGGCATGCCCACACCCTTTATTGATCTGGACACCGAAAGCCGGGAGCTATCCATTACGGCATCCGTGGCCGACAAAATGGATCGCATGCGTGGCAGCTTTATTGAAAATCCGCTACTGGCGCAGCAATTAAGCGATCCGGCCGAAGCTTGGGATGCCATGCTGGCCTTGAATGATGGCGGCATGCAGCGTTTGCGTGCGTATGTGGCTCAAATCGGTGGTCTGGACTTCAAGCTGATGCGCTTGCAGGAACAGTTCCGAAGTTTGCATGACAGCCTGGTCAAGAAGTCCCTGCATTCCTGGTATAGCCAGGACGGCGATCAGCAATCGGTGGTCAAGGAAGCCCTGGCCAAACAGTTCCGGGAGGAGCTGCCTGCTTACCGCGCCATTGTGGGCGAGCTGCTGGCTGCGCTGCACCTGCCGCAAGATACCTTGCGGGATCTGTTCCTGAGCCTGGGTTCCAGCAAGTCCGAGCCGGACGAGCCGGGCGTTCTGACCCAGGAGCAGCCCTTCGAGCAGCAGTACGCCGATCTGGTGTACCGCAGCTGGGTCAGCCAACTGCGCGAGTTGCCTGCCAGTCGTACCAATCAAAACGTGTTGCGCATGCCGGTGGACTTGCTCTCCAGCCTGGTTGAAGAGCTGATTGTGGCCTCGGACCGTTGGGCCTTGCGCGACAAATTGCTGGCTGTGCTGACCAAGCGCCGTCAAAGCGGTGTGCGTCGTGAGCGTCTGGCTGATCGCCAGGTTTGCAATGTGGCCATGACGATCAGCGAGTTTGTGACCTGGTTCTACCTGAAAGGCGGCAGCGACGACTTCTTCAAGAGTCCCAAAGCCTTTGCCCAGGATGGCATGCCGGTCCTGCCGGCAGAGCCCCAGGATCACGGCGCAATTTTCTTTGAACAATGGTTGGCCGCTTTGGCCCATACCACTTTGCATAACGCCGGTTATGAAGGTGGCCGCGAACTGAGTCTGGAACAGAATCAGGCTTTGGGACGCATTCTGGAACGATTTACCGATAAGAGCGTGGCATGAAATTAAGATTTAGTTTGCAGGCTTTGGAGCCCGCGGTCCCTGGCCGCGCTCGTCTGTATGTGCGGGATCTGGATGAAGAGCTGGACCTGGGCGAATACTCGATCGCCATTCAGCGCAGTCAGAACAGCTATTACTTGCACTCGGCCCAAAGCTGGGATGCGTCCTTGCGCTGGTTGCCGCAACAAGGCTGGACCGAGCATGAAGAAGGAATTGCCGTTCTGCTGAACGCTGACATTGTGGATTCGCTGCTGGCCAATGCCAGTGATGCGTATCAAATCACTCTGGCCGATAGCACTGGCGAAGAGCTGGGTCGCAGCCCGCTGAAGCTGGACAAGGCGATCTTGCCTTCCACGGCCGGTGGCAATGCCCAGGCCATGGAATTGACCATGCCGGCAGCTGCTGCGCCCGAGCCTCCCGCTCCGGAGCCAGTTGTTGAAACACCGCCCGTGGTTGAGGTGGTGGAACCTGTGCCCGAGCCCGAGCCGGTCAAGGTAGAAGCACCTGCTCCCAAAAAGGAGACGGTTGCTCCTGTCGCGCCTCCCGCCAAAAAAGGTGGCATGGCCAAATGGATCGTCTTGCTTGTTCTTTTGTTGATTCTGGCAGGCGCTGCAGGCTACTGGTTCTACAGCCAATCCGCCAAGGGCGACAGCCCGGCCGTGCCCGATGCTCCAGAGTCCAGGCCTGCAGTGGTGGAAACAGACAATTGCACCATGGACAAGTTGGCAGACCGTCCCGGCCTGCAATTTGTGCAAGAGTGCGTCAAGGAGAGCAAAACCTCCGAGCAATGGCTGGCCGTAATCGAAGAAGCCAAAAAGGCGGAACAGTGTGACGTGGCCCAGCGTTTGTACGTGAACAAGGCACAGTCCGGTGATGTGAAAATTGCCATGGCTTACGCCCGTGAGTACGACCCCAAAGATCACCAGGCCAACACCTGCTTTAGCAAGCCCAATCCTGCTACCGCTGCATATTGGTATGAAACCGTCTTGCTGTCCGAGCCTGATAACGCGCAAGCCAAGGCCCGCTTCCAGGAGTTGAGTCAATGATGATGCGTCCCCTTGTTCGATTCAGTTTGCTTGGTGCTCTCCTGTTGGGCGCAAGCCAGGCACAGGCCGCGGCTCCCTTGCTGCAAGAGGGCAAGAAGACGCTGTATCAACGTGTTCTGACCACACCTTCCTGCCGCCTGTTCTCTTCGGAAACGGATCAGCAGGGCAAGCCGGTTCCTGCGTTCAGCCGCTTTTACATTTATCAGCGTACCGAGCAGGGCGGGGCAGAGCGCGTGCAAGTTGGCCCGGATAGCCAGGGAAAGACCGTAGGTTGGCTGGACAAGGCCTGCACGGTGGACTGGAAAATGCAGTTGACCCTGGCCTTCACCAATCCGGCCAACCGCGATCGCATGCTGTTTTTCAAGGATCGCGCCTTGCTGGAAAAAGTGCTGGACACGCCAGACCCGGCCACTTTGGTGGCCCCTATGCGCCAGGCTTTGCGTAAGGACTCGCAAACAGAGGGCGTATTGGCGCAAGAGCCCGAGTACTTTGTGGATGTGCAGGAACAGTTCTACCTCTTGCCCGTTTTGAGTGGCGAAGAGGTCATGACTGAAAACGGCTTCCGTACTCGTTTGCTGAATGTGGCGTCTGTCACCAAGCACACCGCAGATCAGAAAGAGCCGGAAGCCGCTAAACAAGAATCTGAGCAAACCCAGGATCAGGACGCCGCCCAACGCACGTCCCAGATCAAGGGCTTTAGTGCGGCCGTGGTCTTTGTAATTGACTCCACCATTTCCATGGACCCCTACATTGATCGCACCCGCGAGGCCGTGCGCAAGGTCTATAGCAAGGTGGAAGAGCAGGGCTTGTCCGATCAGGTCAAGTTTGGTCTGATCGCGTTTCGCTCCAATATGGAAGCCGCGCCAGGGATCGAGTATTTGACGCATGTGTATGCGGACCCCAATACCGTAACCAGTAGCGAGGACTTCTTGTCCAAAGTGTCGGACTTGAAGCAGGCCAAGGTATCCACCGTTGCTTATGACGAAGATGCCTACGCGGGCGTGCTGGAAGCGCTGGACAAGGTGAACTGGAACAATTTCGGCGCACGTTATGTGGTGCTGATTACCGATGCCGGGGCGCTGGAAGGCAATAACAAGTACTCTTCGACCGGACTGGACGCACCGCAACTGCGTATTGAAGCGGCCAAGCCCGGTGTGGCGATTTACACCCTGCATTTGAAGACACCATCGGGCAAGAACAACCATGCCAAGGCCGAAGACCAGTACCGAGAGCTGTCCACTTACGGTGGCACACAGACCTCGCTGTACTACCCGGTTAATGCCGGTGACGTGAACCAGTTCGGCAAGATGGTCGATAATCTGGCGACCGCGCTGACCGAGCAGGTCAAAGTGGCTTACCAGGGAGGGGATGCGATTGGCAGTGCGGCGCGTGCCCAGGAGACCGGCGACTCCACCACCGACCAGATGCTGACCGACGCCGAGCTGATCGGCCATGCCATGCGCCTGGCGTATTTGGGCAAAACCACGGGCACCACCGCGCCTGAAGTATTCCATGCCTGGATCAGCGACCGGGACCTGGTGCGCCAGAACATCCCGACAACCGACGTCCGTGTCTTGTTGACCAAAGCCCAACTAAGTGACTTGAGCGATGTGGTCAAACAGATTCTGGATGCGGCTAATGAAGGCATGATCTCGCCCACTGATATGTTCAACCGCCTACGTTCCGTAGCAGCGGCGATGGGGGCGGACCCCAGCACCCTGAAACAGGAAAAGGGCACCAAGCTGGCCGAACTGGGCCTGATGAGCGAGTACCTGGAAGATCTGCCTTACCAAAGCGCGGTGCTGACTTTGGATGAAGATACCTGGACCAGTTGGGATGCCTTGAGCCAGGAGAAATTCATTCGCGATCTGAGCACCAAGCTGCGCCACTACGAGCGCTATAACGCCGATGCGGATCGCTGGGTGTCCTTGGCTGAAGGCGCGGATGCACGTGATGACGTTTATCCCGTGCCTTTGGAGATGATGCCCTGACATGCTCCGCATTCAGCAGCTAGAGGTCTCCCGGGGGCAAGGCTCCCACGCTTTTCGTGTGCAACTGCCCGAGCTTGCTCTGGACGCAGGGCAGATTGTGGCCGTAACCGGCGTCAGCGGTTGCGGCAAAAGCACCTTGCTGGAAACCCTGGGGCTGCTCCTGCGGCCCGCTCAGGCCCAGGTTTTCACCTTGGGTCAAGAGGCCAGGGATATCAAGGCCTTGTATGCCAGCGGGCGCGAGTCTGAATTGGCCCAATGGCGGGCCAGAAACCTGGGCTTCGTGCTGCAAAACGGTGGTCTGCTGCCGTATCTTTCGGTTTGGGAAAACATGGTTTTGCCGCGCCGCTTGCTGGGCTTGCCGATCAAGGCGGACCATCTGGATGCGGCCATTGCTACCCTGAAACTGGAGCGGCTACTGAATCTGTACCCTTCAGCCTTGTCGATTGGGGAACGACAGCGGGTGGCCTTTTCTCGCGCTATTGCACATGCTCCCGGTCTGGTGCTGGCCGATGAACCTACTGCCGCTCTGGACCCTGAAACGGCTCACAATGTGTTCCAGCTGTTTTTCAGTCTGGCCAAGGAGCTGAACTTGGCGGTCTTGTTGGTCTCGCACGATTGGGACAGTTTGAGCCAGTTCGCTATTCCGCGTTTGCAAGCCAAGCTGGAACCGGGCTTGAGCATTTTTGTTCCCGAGGTTGCCGCCCCATGTTTGTAAACGTCTTTCGTCTGGCCTGGGCCGACTTGCGTTTTGACTGGCGCATCTCGTTTTGCATGGTTGCAGCCATGGTGGCCGTAGTGGCCCCTTTGCTGCTGCTTTTTGGCCTGAAGCACGGTGTGGTCACCCAGTTGCAGCAGGAGTTGCTGCAAGATCCGCGCAATTTGGAAGTGAAGATGTTGAGTAGCGGCAGCTTTGACCAAGCCTGGCTGAACACGCTGCGTGAAATGCCCGGCGTGGGCTATGCCATTGGCATGACGCGCTCCTTGAATACCCAGGCAGATCTGCGCCTGGACCGACGCCGCTTTCTGGAAAATGTAGAAGTACTGGCCAGCGCGCAGGGCGATCCCTTGTTGCAAACTCAGGCCCGTAACTTGTCTCCCAATGAAATCATCCTGACTCAGGAAGCCGCCCGTCGCTTGAATTGGACAGCGGGCGAGTCCGTACATTTGCGCCTGAGCCGCCGTCTGGATGGACAATTGGAGCAGGGCAATAAAGCCATGACCGTGGTGGATGTGCTGGCGGAACACCGCTATTCGCGTCCCGCCGTGTTCGTGGCCCCTGAAACCTTGCTGGCCCTGGAATACGCCCGCGATGGTTTTCAAATCCCCGACTTTTCCCTGCTGACTGGCAAGCCTTTGGCTGCCGATATGCCCGTGCTTTACGCCCGCGCCCGTGTCTATGCCAGCACGATTGATCAGGTTGGCGAGGTGGCAAAAGGACTGGAGCAGCAAGGTATTCCGGTCGCCAGCCGTTACGCCGATATTGAAAACGTGCGTGCTATCAACCGGGTACTTAGCCTGATTTTTGGTGTGATCGCTCTGACAGCCATTGTGGGCTGCGCCGCCTCCTTGGGTGGGGCCTTTTTGGCGAACGTGGATCGTAAACGTAAAGATCTGGCGGTCCTGCGTTTGCTGGGTATTGATAGCGGTGGCGTCATCCGCTACGTGCTGATTCAGGCCATTTTGCTAAGCCTGATCGCCTATGCCTTGGGACTGGGCCTGTATGGCCTGGGCAGCACCTTATTCAATCAACTACTGGTGGGAGATGGCCTGCAGACGGACTTCGTGTGTCGCATTACCTTGGCCCATGCCCTGTACGCCTTATTGATGGTGGCAGGGTTGGCTTGTGTGGTGGCGGCAATCGGAGCTTGGCGGGCCGTTCGTGTTCAACCTGCGGAGAGTTTGCGTGAAATTTAGACCATTGTTCAGTGCAGCCAGCTTGCTGCTGGGTTTCAGCGCTGTGGCGCAGGCAGCGCCCTGGGACGAGAAGTACTACAACCCCAAGCCAGCCGAAGGTGATGTGGTTCTGCCCATGCCTTGCGAAGGCGCCATGGTGTTTCGTCGTGTGGCCGTGCCCGTGGCCGGTCCTTTGGACGATATGCGAGTGGTGGTGGGGCAGGAAGCCGAGGAGTGGGGCTATATCGAACACAAACGCCCCGAGTTCATTGCAGGCAGCTTTACCGATAGCAAGGCGGGTTCGTCGCGTTACTACCTGATGGCCAAGTACGAACTGAACAAGTTGCAGTACCAGGCCTTGACCGAAGCCACTTGCCCTACGCCCAAAAACAACTTGGTGGTGCCGCAGACCGACATCAGCTGGATGGATGCGGTGCATTTCTCCGATCTGTACAACCAGTGGTTGCGCGAGAACGCCGCCGACAAGCTGCCCAAAGAAGATGGCTTGGCCGGTTTTGTGCGTCTGCCTACCGAAATTGAATGGGAATATGCCGCCCGCGGCGGCTCAGCCCTGTCCTCTGCCGAGTTCCGTGATGTGCGTTACCCCATGCCTGAAGGCATGAATGACTACGAGTGGTATGCCGGTGCCCAGTCCTCCAACGGGGCGGTTCAGTTGATGGGACGGCTCAAGCCCAACCCGCTGGGCCTGCATGACATGCTGGGCAATGTGGACGAGATCATTCTGGAGTCTTTCCGCCTGAACAAGCTGGATCGTCAGCACGGACAGGCCGGTGGCTTTGTGGTGCGTGGCGGCAATTTCCTGTCCAAGCCCGAAGCACTGCGTTCTTCGGCTCGTAAAGAGCTGGCGTACTACGGACCTAAAGGACCAACAAAAGCCAAAACAACCGGCATGCGTCTGGCCCTGGTGTCGATTGCCCTGACTTCGCGCGAGCGTGTGCAGGCGATTGAAAAGAGCTGGCAAGCCCTGGGCACCGAGCAAGGCACGGTGAATCCGAATGAGCCAGCCGAAGAGTCCGCGGTGCAGCGCCTGGGCTCCTTGGCCAGTACGCTGGAAGACGACAAGCTCAAAGCCCAGTTGAAGCAGTTGGAAGGGGATTTGCGAGCGGCCAATCTGCGTCAGGAAGAGATGCGTGACCAAGCCATTCGCGCCAACCTGGAGCTGGGCTCTTTCCTGTGCACCAAGCTGAAGGACGACGTGCTGTTCGTGGAATTGCTGCACCGAAATTACGATGCCTTGTGTGAAGCCGATACAGACGACAAGCAATGTGCGAGCCGCAAGGTGAAGTTGGACGAACAGGAAGATCGTGTCGCCAAATTGGCCCGCTATTATGCGAGCAATTTGATTGACGCCTCGTCCTTGTATGGCCTGAATTTGCTGGAAAAACAGGTGCCGGTAGAGCGCCAGATGATGGAACAAAACAAGAGCCTCAGTGCCCTGAAACCCTACCTGGAAGTGCATTGGAAAAATCAGAAGGACTATCTGAAAACAGATGCCATTGATATCAATGCCTGGAAAAACAGTTGTAAATCCGTGCCCAACTCGTAAATCACGAGTCAATAAAAATAGACGTACTTCAATTGGAAGAGGAAGTTATGCAACACGTGCGCCGTTTTACCCCTAGAACTTTGCTGGGCAGCCTGATGCTGGGCGTGGCCTTGCTTTCGGGTTGTGCCAGTACTGGCAGTAGTTTGCTGGGCGGTACCCAGGCCGATGACCGTCTGACCAGTGGTCAGGATGCGAAATTCTTTAGCCGCTCGGGCTTTCAGGCGTGTGCTGGTGCTGCGGCAGTGGGTGTGCTGGCTTGCATGTTGTCCAACTCCAGCAATAAAGCGGCTTGCGCGATTATTGCCGGTGTGGCCGCTTGCGGTGTTGCCATGGGTACCAACTACTATCTGGACCAGCGCCGTACGGAATACGCCAACACCTCCGATCGTCTGGCCGCCATGCAGCGCGACGTAGAAGCCGATACGGCCAATATCATTGAGCGTACCAATACGGCTCAACAAGTGATTGCTGACGACAAGCGGCAGATTGCTGAAATCGAAAAGCACATGAAAGAAAAAACGATGGAGAAAAAACAGGCCGAGAAGCAGTTGGCCCGTATCGATAAAAATATCGAAGTGCTCAATCGTGATCTGAAAAACATGAACGAAAAGGTCAGCCTGTACCGCGACGTGGCCGATGCTGAACGCAAGGACGGGGGCAAGAAGTCCGAAGTCCAGCGTCTGGATCGTCAAATTGACCAGATGAATGTGAAAGTGGCCGTGCTGCAGAAAGAAGTAGACGACCTGTATTCCATGCGTTCCGCCGTTACTTTGGGTTAAGGATTATGCGAGTATTTCTGCGTTGGACCCCTTTGGCAGCCAGCCTTTTGCTGGCCGGTTGTGCCACCACCATGAGCGAATGCGATCCTTCTGATCAGGACGCCGGCTTTTTTACCAAAATCAGTTGCGACACCTCGGGTGCGTATCGTCAGCATATTGATGCGCGCGAACAAAGCCTGCTGAGCGCGCAGGAAGCCAATGCGTTGTTTCATCAGGTCTACAAGGATATTCAGACACAGCAAAGTCTGAGCAAGGCCAGTCTGGCCCAGCAACGTCAGGCACAGACGGCGTTGAACCGCTCCATGGGGCAACTGGTTCGCAGTTTGCAGGCCAGTAAAGGCAAGGAAGCCGGTTTGCAAAACCAGCTCAAGGACCTGGATAAAGGCCTGAAAGACGTGAACCGTTCTACCGAAGACAATAGTCCGGCCGCGATCGCCCAAAAGCAGCAGCAATTGCAGAAGCTGCAAAAAGACGTCAGCCGCCTGCAGTCCAGTTTGGGATACGACGAGTAAAAGCCTATGCAGCGCGTCATTCTTGATTCGGTTGGACCATCCTCGGCGTATCAGCAGCATCAGCATGCGCTCAATGTACTGAAACGCCAGGACGAACCCTTAACGCATCTGTTTTCCACCTATCAGGCTGATGGTTCCGAGACCACCGCCTGGTGGACGGGCATGCAGGGCCAGGCCGTGCCCAAAAGTAGCTTGTCGGCGGCACAGCAACAGGCTCTGGATGCGCGTTACCAGCAATCGCTGGACCGGATCGAGGTCCTGAGCCGCCAGCTGCAAGAGCAGGGGGCGACGCAGGACGCGCAAGCGCTGCAAGCCTTGCTGAAAGACGTGTCGGCCAAAGGCGCGGTTTACAGCGTAGGCGGCAAGCCTTTGCTGCTCATGAGCGAGAACCCGGCGCTGTCGCCCGAGCCCTTGTTCGAGTCCTATCAGAAGCGGGTGTCACCACCACCGCCTGTGTCTTCTGCGGTGCCTGCGGCAGCAGCCGTGGGGGCAGGGGCTGCGGCGACGACTGTGGCCACCTCCAAAGGTCGTCCGTGGCTGTGGTTCTTGTTGGCTGCTTTGCTGGCTTTGTTGCTGGCGCTGTTCTTGTCCTGGTGGTTCAAGTGGCCCCCAGGTTGGTGGGATAAGGATGTGGTTCCTGTAGAGCCACCCGCTGTGGTCAAGCCTGATCCTGTAGTGGAAGAGCCTGTTGTACCTCCTGCTCCACCGCCAGAAGAGCCGGTGACGCCTGTTCCCGAACCGGAGCCCGAACCAGTCAAAATAGAGCCTGCGCCCGAGCCCGTGGTGGAAGAGCCGCCTGCGCCGCCTCCTGCACCGGAGCCACCGCCCAAGCCCGAGCCACCACCCAAACCTAAGCCTGAACCCAAACCGGGTCCCAAGGTGTCGTCTGATCCTAATTTTGTGTGTGCTCAGGACGAAAAGGGGGAGGTACTCAAGCCCGAGGTCTACATCATTTTTGATTCCTCCATGTCCATGTTGCTAAGCGTCAATGCCAAGATTCAGGACGAGGAGTGGTTCTTCAGCCAGGATCTGGACGATATGGGCTCCTGGAGTGATTACGCTACCCAACGTGCTCGAACCTTGTTTCAGGGCACCTCGCGTATCGATGCGGCACGCAGTGCTTTCTCCAGTATGGTGGACAGTTTGCCGGCCGGGCAGGATCTGCACTTGGTGACCTTTGCGCAGCAGTGTGCAGCACCCAATTACCAGGGCCGCTTTACGACTGCCCAGCGTGGACGCTTGAAGAGTCTGATCCAGAATATCGAGGCCAAGGACAGTACCAACCTGGTGCAGTCTCTGAATCTGGCGGCTAGCCGGGTCGATGGGGTGAACCGGGATGCCTTGATCGTCTTGTTTGTGGATGGCAATGACGGTTGCGATCAGGATATTTGTGCCGTGTCCCGCAGCATTGCGCGTGCCAAGCCACGTTTGCGCATTAACGTGGTGGATATCACCGGGCAAGGTTTGTCGGCTTGCGCGGCAACGGCAACCGGCGGGGTCACGCTGGCTCCCAAGCAGTCTGGTCAGATTGCCAAAGCCCTGCGTGATGCCACAACGGACTTTGTGAAGCGCGCCGAGCAAGCCTGCAAGTAAACACATAGCTTGTTGATGTGCCGTGATCAGCCTGGGTTCGCCCAGGCTGATTCGTTTCTGGACAGGCAGAAAAAGACAGGGTCACAATAAGGGCCTGGTGACTATGTGTGAACTTGCCAAGAGGGCTGAGGTCTGGCTCTGTCTGTGTTGACCGTCAGTGATGCCCAGCTTGTGATGAGATTTCTGTGGCAGAACGGGAGGTCTGAGGCCTGGAATTGTTTTCCCCGAGACTTGGCTCCGCACTATTCAATACCGCTTTTGCGCTGAACTACGCATAGACTGTGGAAATGTCTACATCGTCCTCTCGCCCTGACTCGCCCGAACGCCGCCTGCGTCGCATGAAGCGCAGCGCATTGGCTTTGCTGGCGCTGACTATCTGCCTGTTCCTGCTAAGCCACGCCATGATGCGGCAGGGCGAGGCGGCGCCCATTGCCGGATTTTGGCCCTGGTTGCGTGCCTTTAGTGAGGCCGCCACCGTCGGTGCGTTGGCAGACTGGTTTGCCGTCGTGGCCTTGTTCCGCCACCCGCTGGGCCTGCCGTTTCCACATACTGCGATTATTCCCAACAAGAAAAACAGCCTGGGTGAAAGCCTGGGCGTCTTTGTACGCGACCACTTTCTGGACTCCGCCATGTTGCTGGAAAAGCTGCGCAGCCTGGACCCGGCCGCGCGTTTGGGGCAGTGGCTGTCGCAACCTGAACAAAGCGAACGTGTCAGCCGTGCCTTGCAAACCGCCATGGGCGAGGCTCTGCGCTTGCTGGACGAGCGCAGCGTTAAACAAGCACTGACCGATGGCGTACGTGGCTACTTGATGCGGGTGGACATGGCCAGTTCCAGTTCCCAGATTCTGGGGCTGCTGACGCGCAATGCCCGACACCAGCGCCTGCTGGACGAAGTCTTGCAGCAATTGGGTGGCTATTTGTCCAACGAGGCAGTCAAACAGCGTGTGGCTGATGTATTGGTGCGCTACGCTCAGCGGGAGTGGCCCAAGCTGCTGGCCATGGTCGGGGTAGTGACCTCGGTAGACGAGTTGTCGGGCAAGATGGCCGACCGTCTGGCGCGGGCTCTGGTGGATGAAGTGCAAACCATTTTGAGCGAGCCCGAGCACCCCTTGCGCAAGGATTACGAGCAATGGGTACACGACTATATTCAGCGCCTGGGTCAGGACCCGGACTTGATGGAGCAGGTAGAGGCGATCAAGCAGCGCTTTTTGCACCATAAAGATGTGGGTGAGTACATTGATGGCGTCTGGACGGACGTCATGCGTGTTGTACGCAATGATCTGGCCAAAGAGGATTCGTCTGTGGCGGCCCATCTGCGTCAGGTGGCGCAGGATTTGGGGACACGCTTGAATACGGATGCGACGCTGCGTGAAACCTTGAATGAACACATGCTGTCCGCAGCAGCGGGCCTGGCCGAGCAACTACGTGAAGGGGCCAAAGACCATATCTCGCGCACCGTGCGTCAATGGGATGACAGGCAACTGGTGCGCGAGCTGGAACTGACCGTAGGCACGGATCTGCAATACATACGCTTTAATGGCACGGTGGTTGGCGGTTTGGTTGGCGTAGGCCTGCACGCGATTCTGTTACTGGGTTTGGTTTAAAAAGAGCCTGCCAGATCAGCGTCCTGTCAGCACCTTGGCCGTGCTTGGAAAACAGGGCAGAGCATTTCTGATCAGGGTTAGCTGAATCCGCTGCCTTATCGAGGCAGGAGTAGGGGGGCGGGGCAGCGAGACGCTCAGCGCTTTGCCCCCACGGCTTTCTTATCAGGCAACTTTCAGCAAGGGAACTGGCTCCTGGGTGGCATTCGGGTCGGGGGCGTAGGTAGAACGGCCAGTCGACCCCGTATTCAGAAGCTGGATGGACAGTTTCAGCTCTTGTGCCTGACGGCTGAGCTCATGCACTGTCACTCCCAAATTTCGAGCCAGATCGGCGTTGTCATTGGTATCGCTGTCCATGGTGGAGACAGCGTCGTTAATCTGCGCCAAACCGCTGGCTTGCTCATTGGAGGCCGTGGAGATTTCGCTGATCAGATGCGTCACATCGGAGACGGACTGCATGATTTCATCCATGGTAGAACCGGCCCGTTTGGCATGGTGGGCGCCGGTTGCCATGCGCTTCAAGGAGTCTTCCACCAGGTTCTTGATTTCCCCGGCGGCCTGCGCACTTTTCTGCGCCAGACTGCGTACTTCACCGGCCACGACCGCAAACCCTTTGCCAGCCTCGCCCGCACGGGCGGATTCCACGGCGGCGTTCAGTGCCAGAATATTTGTCTGAAACGCCAGCCCTTCAATAATCGACACAATATCGCCAATGCGCTCGGAGCTATTGTGGATGTCCTGCATGGTGCTGACCATGTCCTGCACCACTTCGCCCCCACGCCTTGCGGTAGACAGGCTCTGGTCGGCCAGTTGATTGGCCAGCCTGGCATTGTCCGCTGTCTGCTGCACATTCATGGTCAGCTGCTCCATATTGGCAGCCGTGCGCTGCAAGGAGCCGGATTGGGCGGCGGTACGGTGGGATAACTGGCGGTTGCCGTCCTCAATTTGTGTGGACACATCCAGCGAGGCCTGTATGCCCTGATGTACATCGCGGGCAAGGCTCAGCAGGCTCTTGCGCATCATGTCCATATAGAAATACAGCTGTGCAATTTCCTGGCTACGGGTGTGTTGCGGGTTCAGGTCGATCAGCAGATTGCCCGTCGCAATTTGTTGAGCAATATGGGTGGCACTGTGCAGGGGCTGCATCATGCGCTGGGTCACGATCCAGCCGTAGGCCAAGGTGGCCAGACTGAGCACTCCCAGCGAGGCCAGCCCGGCGGTCAGATAGGTGCCGGATGCACCACTGCCCAATAACAAACCGACGCTCAAGGTTACCAGGCTGCCCGTCAGAATCCCGAAGCGTAGCAAGCTGGCGCGCAGGCTGCGGTTCAAGGGTTGGAGCAGGGTATTCAGGGCAGAGCGCCAACCTCTGGCTTGCAACTGGCCTTCATGCAGACGAAAGCCGCGCAACCCTTGCTGCTGGATGGAGTGGTACAAATATTCTGCTTCCTTGATCTCTTTGGGCTGGGCGCGTACCCGTACCGAGGCATAGCCATTGACGCGGCCATTTTCTATTAAAGGAATGACGCGGGCCTTCACCCAGTAAAAGCCGCCGTCTTTGCGGCGGTTCTTGATCAGCCCCGACCAGGATCGTTGTTGCTTGAGGGTCTGCCATAAATCCTGAAAAATCACGGCCGGCATGTGGGGGTGACGCACGATATTGTGGGGCGCCCCGATCAGCTCATCATGGCTGTAGCCGCTAACCTCGATAAAGACCGGATTGGCGTAGATGATGCGCCCCTTCAGGTCTGTTTTGGAGATTAAATAGGTTTTTTCGGGTACCTGTGTTTCATGAGACGTAATGGCTTGGTTTTCACGCATGATCTGGCCCTGTTAAAGACGTAGGCGGAAAAGGACAGATCATTATGTTGCATATTGACTCAATTTTGTTACCTGGTATTTGTATTAGAGTCTAAATGTGTCAAGGTAGTGACAAGCAAAATCCAGGGTTTCAGAGCAAGGTTCCCGTGATCTACTCCCTTGATTTTATTATTAATTATTATTTTCAAGTATTCCGGGTATCAAAACCGATCCCGGAATTATTGTTTTGTCTAGCTGTCAGTTTTATCAGGATCAGCAGAGCCGCTGCCGATCCTGATTTTATGGTTTAGCGGCGAATCGCTTCCAGGCGGGCATTCGCTGTTTTGGCACTTTGAGCCTGAAAGGGCTGCGTGTTCTGGTAGGACAGTACCTGCATGGTGGGAGCCTTGCTCAACTGAGCCAAAGCAGGAGCACTTTGGTTGGAATCGACAGAGCCGGTATTCAAGGCCTTGATGGCATCGGCCAGCTCGGAGGCTTCGGAGGCCAGGTCGCTCATGGTGTTGCCCAGATCCTGTACCAGGGCGGCATTCTGCTGGGTGACCCCATCCATCTTGGCCATCGCTTCGTTGATCTGATCCAGACCGCTGGCCTGCTCGATCGACGCGGTGGAGATCTCGCCAATAATATCCGTGACACGTTTTACCGAGTCCACGACCTCACCCATGGTGGCGCCTGCGCGGGCAGCTTGTTCGGCACCCACGGCCATACGGCTTACCGAGGCATCAATCAGGTTCTTGATCTCGCCAGCAGCTTGGGAACTCTTCTGGGCCAGACTGCGCACTTCACCGGCCACCACCGCAAAGCCACGGCCAGCCTCACCGGCACGGGCCGATTCCACCGCCGCGTTCAGCGCCAGAATATTGGTCTGGAAGGCAATGCCTTCAATGACGGTGACGATATCGCCAATGCGGCGCGAGCTGTCGTGAATGCCTTGCATGGTCTGCACCACTTCATTGACCACTTCGCCGCCACGCTGAGCAATCTGCATACTGGCATCGGCCAACTGGCTGGCCTGATTGGCGTTATCGGCGTTCTGACGCACGGTTACCGTCAGCTCTTCCATGCTGGCGGCGGTCTCCTGCAAGGACGCAGCCTGATCTTCGGTGCGCGATGCCAGATTGGTATTGTTGACTTCCAGAATGCGGGCCGCATGGATAGAGGCATCAATCCCGGTGCGAGCATCACTGGCAATTCCCACCAGACTCTTGCGCATCAAATCCAGACAGAAGTAGAGCTGACCAATTTCCGAATTGCTTTCGCTGGAGTTGATGTCAATATCCAGCTGCAAGTTGCCGGTGGCAATTTGCTGGGCGATCAGGGAGGCCTGGTCCAGAGGGCGGATCACACGCTGGGCGATCAGCCAGCCGTAACCCATCATCACGGCACTGGCCAGGCACAAACCACCAGTCAGCCACAAACCCGAGCCTTGAGGTACGCCACCTGTCAGGGCGAAGTACAGGGCGGTGCCGGTCGTGGCCAAAGCCAGGGCGCCCATACGGAACAGGCTGGCACGCAAGGAATTGCTGAAAGGGCGGCGCAACTGACTCAAGGCCTTGCGCCAGCCGGTAGGCACAGCACGGCCTTCATGCAGGCGCACACCTTTGGCGCGGCCTTCATTAATGGCGGCGTACAGGCTTTCGGCCTCGTCGATCTGTTCCTGACTGGGTTTTACGCGCACCGAAGCATAGCCAGCGACGGTGCCATTTTCGTAAATAGGCACCGCCATGGCGTACACCCAGTAAAAACCACCGTCTTTGCGGCGATTCTTTACCACGCCCATCCAGGGGCGTTTGTTTTGCAAGGTGTCCCAGAAGTCCTGGAAGGCCTCGGGCGGCATGTCGGGGTGACGGACCAGGTTATGGGCCTTGCCAACCAGCTCCTCACGGGTGAAGCCACTGATCGCAATAAAGGCTGCATTCGCGTAGGTGATCCGACCTTTCAGGTCAGTTTTTGAAATAAGGTACTGATCGGCCCGGACGCGAACCTCGTCCTGGGTAATGGGGAAATTCTTACGCATTCATCATCCTGGAGGAGAACAACAAAGGGGACGCGGGGGGCCGTCAAGCCCGCATGGGCCATGCAAAAACGGGGCATAGGCTTCTGTCTGTCCGTAATCGACCTGAATTGTCAGAAACCTTCTATTTTTGCGAATGGCGGAGCAGAACAAAGCGTGAAACTGTTGTCTGATCCGGCCTCTGACTGAGCGCTTGCTTGTCATTTATGGCAAACACATACAGTTCGAACGCTTAACGGCAGGCAGGTGAATTTCTTTAGGCTTAGATGTTCATGGGTCATAATTTGATCATCTGAAAATAAGGTACCCACTGTATTTTCGGATAGCGCCCCTGCCGCCCGCCGGAGCAGGGCGGGCCTCGCTTATAATCCGCCAGATGCGCGCTGGCGCGATTCAGAAGGAGAATATGTGATCGATACGCAGGAACCTGTAGTCAGTGCTGAACTGGTGGCTGTTTTAGTAGCTGTCAGCGACGGCGAGCCCCGTGTCTTGACCACGGACGCCGGCCAAGCCTTGCCCGCCGGGCCGTTTCAGCACACGCACCGTTCTTTGCAAACGGGGCTGCGCGATTGGGTGGAAACCCAAACCCATCACCCGGTGGGATATGTGGAGCAGCTGTATACCTTTGCAGACAGGGACCGTTTTGACGCGCAGGGCACGCGTATTGTGTCGGTCAGCTATGTCGGGCTGACGCGTGAAGTGGGCCAGCCGGATGTAGCCCAGGTGATCTGGCAGGACTGCTACCGCTACTTCCCGTGGGAAGACCGACGCGATGGTGCACCGGACATTATTCAGAAAACCATCGTGCCTGCCTTGCTGGACTGGTGCGAGCAGGACGAATCCTTGCGGGCCTTGCGCCGCCAGCGCGTCAATTACAGCTTTGGCCTGGAAGGGGCGATCTGGAACGAGGACTTTGTTTTGCAGCGTTACGAGCTGCTGTATGAAGCGGGCTTGTTGCCCGAGTCCTGTCGCCGTCGCCAGCGTGAACAGCAAGAGCTGGGCAAGCATTACGAGCTGGGCCTGGGCATGCGTCACGATCATCGCCGTATTCTGGCCACTGGCTTGGCACGTCTACGCGCCAAAATCAAATACCGTCCTGTTGTGTTTGAACTGATGCCGCCAGAATTTACCTTGCTGCAATTGCAGCAGGCCGTGGAAGCCCTGGCAGGGCGGGGACTGCATAAGCAGAACTTTCGCCGTTTGATTGAACAGCAAGCCCTGGTGGAAGAAACCGGCGCCATGAGTGTGGGTGGTTCAGGCCGACCCGCCAAATTGTTTCGCTTTCGTGGAGACGTTTTGTTTGAACGGGCCATCTCGGGCAGTAAATTGCCGCTGGCGAAACAAGCGCGTTAAAAAGCGGGCCTATGGCTTGACAGTGCTTATGCTCAGGAATAGCATAAATGCACCGTGCCATTAGGCCTTATTTTTAGCGATTTAAATACTCATAATGAGCATAATTAATGCCCCCGAGCCGACAGCGCAAGCTGCAGAGACACGAGCTCACCGTATTCCTTCCTTGCCCGACGTCATCCTGGAACCCTTGGTGCGCGCCACCTTGCAAGAAGACTTGGGTCGCGCTGGTGATCTGACGACGGACTCCATCGTTCCCGCAGCAACGCGCACGCAAATGCGCCTGGTGGCCCGCGAGGATGGTGTGTTGGCTGGCCTGGATCTGGCTCGTCTGGCCTTTACCTTGCTGGACCCTACGTTGCGCTTTGAGGCTCAACTGCAAGATGGCGATGTCCTGACTCCGGGGGCGCAGATTGCGTTCATTAGTGGCTCGGCCCGTTCCATGCTGACGGCAGAGCGCTGCGCCTTGAATTTCCTGGGGCATTTAAGTGGCGTGGCATCGGCTACTGCCTCCATTGCCCGCGCGATTGCGCCTTACGGCACTAAAGTCACTTGCACCCGTAAAACCATGCCTGGCCTGCGCGCTGTGCAGAAATACGCAGTTCGAGTCGGGGGCGGCAGCAACCATCGCTTTGGTCTGGATGACGCGGTACTGATCAAAGACAATCACATTGCCGTTGCCGGGGGCGTCAAAGCCGCCGTGGAAGCAGCTCGTGCTTATATTGGCCATCTGGTTTGCATTGAGGTGGAAGTCGATACCCTGGAGCAGCTGGATGAAGTGCTGGAACTGGGTGTGGACAGCATTCTTCTGGACAATATGGACACCGCAACCTTGACCGAGGCCGTGGCCCGCGTCGCAGGCCGAGCCAAAACAGAAGCCTCTGGTCGTATCACTCCGAAAACAGCCGTAGAAATAGCCCGTTGCGGTGTAGACCGAATCGCAGTGGGCTGGATTACGCACAGTGCCCGTGTGCTGGATATTGGTCTGGACGCTTGAGTAGAGAAACGTGTTATCTGTAATGGCGGGTTTTCAGGTGGGGAAGCGGGCGGCAGCAGCCACCTTGCTGGGAATGGTGGCGCTAGGCTTGGGTAATCCAGCGGCGCAGGCAAGGGAGGTGGCAGTCGAGCAGGCTGTGAAATATCCCCTCAAGCCGATTACCGTGATCGTCACCTTTCCGCCTGGCGGCGGGACCGACTTGCTGGCCCGCAAACTGGGCCCCCGGCTGGAAAGAGCGCTGGGCCAACCCGTTATTATCGACAACCGACCTGGTGCCAGCGGCAATATTGGTGCGCGGGCGGTAGCTTATGCCCGCGCTGACGGCTACACCTTGCTGATGGCCAATAGCTCTTTTGCCATCAATCCTGGCGTATTTCGTAACCTGGGCTTCAAACCCAAAGAAGACTTTGCGCCGATTGCGAATATAGGATTTGTGCCCTCCGTGATCGTGACCGGACACGGGTCGGATATTCAGAATCTGGAACAAGTTCTGGAGCAGCAGTCCGAACCGGCCTTGGCTTATGCGTCCTGCGGAAATGGCACTCCTCAGCATCTGGCCGGAGAGATGCTCTATGACTTGCGAGGCACGGCCTTGCTGCATATCCCGTATCGCGGCTGCGGCCCCGCTTTGAACGATGTGGTCGCAGGCCAGGTGCCTTTAGGCATTGTGACCTTGTCCAGCGCGGCTACCTTGATCGAGTCAGGACACTTGCGCGCCTTGGCCGTCACCTCTGCCCAACGCAGCCCCGTTCTGCCTAAAGTGCCAACCGTGGCTGAAGTCAGTCATAGTGATTTCGAGCTGGACCAATGGCACGGCCTGTTGGCTCCGTCTCACACGCCTGAACACATTATCAATACGCTGAACCGCGTCGTGCAAAAAGCCCTGACGGACCCGGCCATGCAATCGCAATTGCTGGCATTGGGTTATACGCCGCAAGAAGGCAATGAATCAGCACAAGCCAGTGGCTTCAAGGCCATGATCTGGAACGACATCGACCGATTTGGGGCCTTGGCTTACAAGATTGGTTTGCAGGTGGATTAGGGCGGGTAGGGCCCTGCTTTGCGGACTCGTTGACTCCTGGAACGCAAGCGACGGGTTTTCCTCTGATGGTGTTCCGGCACCCGCAGGCATCAGATCATGCGGCAATATGCCCAGTTTCTATATGAATCTTATTGGTCCCTCAGACAGTTTGAGGCCCAGGCAGCGGTTTGGGCTTACCTGGGCCAATATCTATAGAGAGACGAGGGGCCGATAACTGAGCTTGTGTCTGTCTGACAGTTGGTCAGTCGATTGTGAACTGACAGACAAGCCCAGCTTCTATTTAGAAGAAGCTGTCTTCACTGGGCGCCTCAGGAACAGGCTGGGTCGCAAACCAGTGTTTTTCCAGTAGCAGGGTATGCGTCAAACCATCCTTGCTGCAGTTGGAATCGATCTCGATCTGGCCGCGCTGGCTGCCGCCCGCATTGAAATTATCGGCCTCTACTTCGGCAGCGGCGATATAAGCCTGCAGGTTCAGATCAGGCTGACCACGATCCAGAACAAACTGACGAATCGCTTCAGTGCCTAACTCATTAAGGGTGTAGGTGTAGTTCATGGTGTGCTCCTGATAGAGGGCCTTGAGAATATGCAGCCATAGATCCAAATCCTAGCACAGGGTAAAAGGAGCCGTGTGCTTCGAGGCACTGTACTGCGCGATGTAAGCCTTCCCTCTAGCTAACCATGTGAGTGACAAGCAGACAGATGGCGTTGCAGCGGAAGGCGTACTGTCGAGTACTCGAACGCCACGATACCAGCGTGGCTAAGCCCAGAGTTTTGCCGTGCAGTTGCCAGGGGATCACCAGCTAGATCCCCCGCAGCCTTTATGAGCTAACTGACCATGCCTGGAGTGGCGAGAATCAGGTCCCTCATTGCTTGGTGGTAACGGACATAGCCGGTACAGCGGCAGATATGGTTTTGTAAACCTTCCGATACTTTGGCTTCAACTTGTTCACGTGAAACCGGCTGCTTTTGCAGGGACTCGTACAGCACAATTCCCGCATTTACAAAGCCGGGGGTGCAGTAACCACACTGAAAGGCAAAGTGCTCCAAAAAGGCTTGTTGTACAGGGTGCAGTTGCGTGACCTTGTCCTGTGCATCCCGCTGGGCATGGGCCTCGATCGTGCGTATTTTTTTGCCCTCAAAGTAACTGGCTGGCGTGATGCACGTTTGTATTTCTTCGCTACGCCCGTCCGGGTGATCCACGATGACAACGCAAGCATGGCAAATCCCCATTCCGCAGCCCAAATGCGTGCCGGTCAGCCCTGCATGCTCATGCAGAAAGTCGATCATGGGCAGATCTGGGCTGACGTCCATTGTTTGCAAGTCCACCCGATTAATGTTGAGGTGTAAGGTCTTAGTGGGGCTGCTCATGCCAAGCGCTCCTTGATTTTTTCTGCGGTCACAGGCAGTTCACGAAAGAACTGTCCTGTAGCGTGGTTAACACCGCTGACAGCGGCAGCAATGATGGGAATCATCACCACTTCGGCAATTCCCTTGGGAGAGTCCGTCTCGGAAATCTGGTCCAGTAGTTCGAAACTGGTGTTCCAGACGGCCACATCCTTGGCGCGAGGTAGGCGATAGCGGTGAAAATTCCAGGAGCCATCGCCGGGGCCACCTTCGTGCAGCGGTAGATCCTCGAACCAGGCCTGACCCAATCCCATGGCTAGCCCCCCCTCGGCCTGACTCATGACTAGTTGGGGCACGATGGGCTTGCCGCAGTCGATCCACGTATGTGCTGACAATAAGGTCTGCTCACCACTTTTGCTGTCGATCTCCACTTCCGTTAACACGCCAACGGCGGAGTAATACAGGTAACCGCCTCGACGACGTGACACAGGCGGGTAGCTGATATTGCGACGCTCCAGTCGCTGGTAGCCATTACGCGCCTTGGCCTGTTCGGTCTTGGTTCCTGCTCCATGGCGCAGTGCCAGCCCATCCAGCGGCAGTCGCAGGTTTTGGCCAGCTACCTCAAAGTCGGCCTCGGCCCACTGGTAGCGGTTAAACGCATGCAGCACAACACCGGTAACCAGGCCCAGCTCGTGGGCGCGCTTGGCCAGTTGTGGCAGCGTGAGGGGTTCCAGGCCTCCGGTGCTGAGCAGGCCATCGTCGGTCCAGCTGGCGTCTTCAGGGCGTACGGTCAAGGGGGCGATTTGACCACCACCGTAACCTTCCCCCCAGATGGACAGGGCGGCTGGCCATAGTCCATACAGAAACAGCAAGCGAGCCGCCTCCGAGGTGCCGTGAGAACCAAAGTAGGAGGAGCTGCTGGCGTAGGAGCCGGAGGATAGAACCGGTGTCCAGCGTGGATTGGCTTGATGCTTGTCTTGATCAGGCTGTTTTAAGGTGTAGGGGTTGTGAGTAGCCTGCATATCCAGCTCGGGCCAGTCAAGATGTGAAGCCTTTACCGTGTGTGCAGCGCGGCCAACCCACTTGGCACAGATCACTGCTTGGGACGTTGCCGAGCCCGTACCAATTTCTACCGTAGAGGTGCGAAGGTGGACTTGCCCTTGCTCATCAATTTCGATACCAGAATGGTCTCCTTGCGCGCCGGTGCCATAGTTTTTCATAACACAGGCAAAGCCCACGCCATACAGCTTGCCTGGGTTGCTGGCTTCAAACTCTTTCTTTTTCTTGTCCCGCCCGGTCCACAATGGATGTTGATGTGCTTTTTCTAAAATCTCCCGGGCACGCAGGGAGCCCGCCGGAATCCCTCCTTCCATATTTTTCTGACCGCTGCGCATGACGTTCTTGAGGCGCAATTCGATGGGGTCCATGTTCAGGCGAGCAGCTGCTTCGTCCAACATCAGTTCCATGGCCGTCATGGTCTGTCCCTTGCCATAACCACGCATGGAGCCTGCCTCCACCGCGCGCGAGGCCAGTGCAATTCCCCAGGAGTCGCTCTTGGGCAGATAGTAAATACCCTGTGCGCTTTGTGCACCGCCTGTGGTGACCGCCCAGCTGCACGTAGCCCTGCCCCCACCGTCCGTGATGCTAAAGCTCTGGTACTGCATGATCTTGCCGCTCTTTTTGTCGATAGCAATGCGGTTGTTCATGCGGTTGGAGTGTCGTTTTTGACCAGCTTGAAACTGCTCAAAGCGGTCATTGGCTAGCCGTACGGGCATATTGTCTGCAAACAGGGCAGCAACAACTCCGTAGTGGTTGAAAGCGCTGTGCTCCTTGACCCCGTAACCTGTGGCCGTACAGGGGTGGACAATGATGTTCTCCAAACCAAATTGGGATGCGGCCACTATGCCCGCAGCTTCTGCACCATCCGCCCCCGGGGTTTGGGAGCCGACCACCATTTGCAGCTCTTTGTTTTTGTTGTCATACCAGCAATTGATGCACTCCGGTTCTAAAGGGGCGCCGTCGATCGATTGGGAGTAGTACTCACCATCGAACACGAGCCAATCATCAGGCGCTTGGTCGAAACGTTCTTGCATCGCTTCGCTCAAGGCGATGGCCTTCGCTGTATTGGTGTTTCCCTTGCTGGACGGCCATACAGGTGAGTTTCCCTGAATTTTTTCCGGAAAAACGACTCCGTCCTTCATGCTGGAGAATATATCGTCGGCCCCTGGCGTATCGCCCTCTACACGGATATAGCGTGCTCCACCATAGGCATCTATTTCCCTGAAGCCTGTCTTGTCCCCATACTTCAGCACGGCGGATCTCTTGCTGGCATTTTTAGCGCGGCGGTAGCGATCAAAGTCTTTGTAGATCAAGATGGCGACCGGGTGCCCTAAAAAGCGTGCCGTCTTACCGGTGGCCAATAGCATCTCGTCGTTGTAGTAGTCAGGCAGTTCCAGTTGTGCCTTGGCGAGGTCTTGGGCCTGGATCAATATATCGGGCTGTAGGTCGGCACCTAGTGCTTCCAGGTCCAAGCCGATGTAACGATGATCAGCCTGAGCGGCGCGCAGGATAAAGGCGTGAGCCTGATGCTCTGGCCAACCGGGCATATCTTTGGCGCGAATATCACGCACAAAAAATTTGCTGCCGGTGACTTGTCGCGTACCGTCAATCTTGAAGGGTACTTGTCGCTCTACGCTGTTCCAGGGCGTAGGTCGGGAGTCTTGTTCTCCCAGAAGTGTGGCCTGTGCCGTTTTGGGTAAAAAAGGCGCCATATAAATGGATACGCCGGATACGACACTAAATTTTAGGAACTGTCGCCGATTAAAAGGCGCTGTGCTCATGCAGGACCTCCGGATAATAAAAGATACGTCGCGATATTGAGAGCAACACTCCGCCTTCAGATGCGTAGTCGTACAGCATCGTTGAGCGTGGCTGATGATAGGGACGTGTTAGAACCCGAAGTTGGGCTTTTGGCCAAATTTCATATGTGTGTCTCCGAATCTTCGCTATTAGGTAGGACCTCGCTTCGCTTTTTTGTAGATGGCGTAGCGGGACCTGATTATTTTTTAGTTAGCTGGCTAGCTTCATAGGCATGAAGCATTTCTGATAGTGGCGGAGAATATCTGAAAATAGCGTGATAATGGTTATATTGTTTATGTTATGTTGATTTTTATTGTTGTAAATCAGTTGCTTATGGGAGCGCTTGTTGTTGCTGGTGTTTCTACTTATGCAGGTTTAAATGGTTCTTGGGTGTGGTTTTAAAGTCCTGACTCTACGGTCCTGGTGTGTCGGCTGTCTCCATGTGGACTAAAAAGCCAGCCCAATGGGCTGGCTCGATGCACTGATAAGAAGAAAATCTAGAAGCTGCCAAAAATCGTACCCAACGTAATCACGGTGATCAGCGCAAAGATAGGGGCAGCCATTGTCACCATGGCGATATTGCCATAGGACTGACGGTGGTTCAGCTTGCAGATGGACAGCAAGGTAATGATCGCGCCGCAATGGGGCAGGGTATCCAGACCGCCCGCTGCCATCACCGCCACTCGGTGCAGCAGTTCAGGGCTGATGCCAGCTTGCTGAGCCATCGCCAAATAATCCGAACCCAACGTCTGCAAGGCAATACTCAAACCACCTGAAGACGAGCCTGTAATCCCGGCCAATGTCGTCATGGCGACTGCTTCCGAGATCAGTGGATTGCCAGGAGCCACGTTCAACACAAAGTCCCGAATAATCGCAAAGCCTGCCAGGCTGGCAATTACCGCGCCGTAACCAACTTCAGAGGCGGTATTGAACAAAGGCAGCATGAAACCAAATACGCCTTTATTGATGCTCTCGCGCAGACTCTTCCAGTGACCCAAGCGGCTGATGATCAGCACCAGGTTCGCGGTAATCAAGGCAATAATCAGCGCCCACAGACCCGTAATCTTGGCTGGATCAACCTGAGGGAAGCGCTCGGCCATGAACTCGAAGTTCGTGCCGGGGAAAATCCCATAAGTGAACAAGGCATTGACGCCAATCACCAGAATCAGCGGCAAGATAGCCAGGAAGATAGGCATGGGTTTCTGACCATGCGTACTGTGATCGTCGCTGGCATCAAAATGATCCTGACCGTGGTCGCCATAGCCTTCGCCATTCGCAATAGCTTTGCGCGCACGCGACTGCAGCCACCACAAGCCACCCAAAGCCATGATCAAACCACCAATAATCCCCAGCCCCGGTGCAGCAAACACGTTAGTGCCGTAATAAGGAATAGGAATCGCGTTCTGAATGGCAGGCGTGCCAGGCAGAGCCGTCATGGTGAAGGTAAAGGAGCCCAAAGCAATCGACGCGGGAATCAGACGCTTGGGGATGCCTGCGGCGCGAAACAGATCCTTGGCGATCGGATAGATGGCAAAGGCCACCACGAACAAGGACACACCACCATAAGTCAGTACGCCGCACACCATCACAATGGTGGCAATAGCATGACGATGCCCCAGCTTGCGCGTGATCCACTGAGCAATCGCCTGAGCCGCTCCGGAGTCCGCCATCAACTGACCAAACAAGGCACCTAACAAGAAGATCGGCAAGAACTGAAGCACATAGCCGCTAAGCGCGCTCATGAAGGTGGAAGTATAGATGGGCAACAAAAACCCGGAGTCCCCCGAGAGCAGCACAGCCAGGGCGGCCATCAAGGGGGCCAGCAACAGAACCGTCACCCCCCGATAAGCGAAGAACATCAGCAGCAAAAGCGAGACAACAATAGCAAGCGTACTGGCCATAAACAAAGTTCCTGTGGAAAGTCCGGATCACGGACGTCAGTCAATTAACAAGGACGGATCAAACGCCAAGCAGGCAGTGTAGCAATAGGGGATGACAAACAGGCTTGATAGGGCGCAAGGAGGAGGAGTAGCAGGGAATGGCTAGTGTGTTTACTTTTTGTATCATTTGATTGAGTGGCCGGAACCGGCATTGAAGAAGGGAAGCTCAATGAATACAAGGGCTTAGCGTTTTCATAGGAGAGAATCATCAAAAAGATGAAAAAAGATCGAGATAAGTGCTTGCTAAAAGACGAAACCTTGCTATAATTTCTTCTTCGGCGCATTAGCTCAGCAGGTTAGAGCGACGGAATCATAATCCGCAGGTCCCCTGTTCGAATCAGGGATGCGCCACCAGAATTATCCTTGTTTATCAAGGTTTTAAAGCCGCCTTCTTAGGCGGCTTTTTTCTTGCCTGCTGTTTGCTGTGACCTAAACGTGACGTGATTGGCGTACTGTGCCAGATGGCCTGCATCCAAGTGGGCGTACTTCTTCACCATGTCCAGCGTCTCCCAGCCGCCAAGCTCTTTTAATACAAAGAGCGGGGTGCCGTTCTGAACATGCCAGCTTGCCCAGGTATGCCGCAGATCGTGAAAGCGGAAGTCTCGTAGCCCAACCTCTTTCATTGCCGCAGTAAATGCTCTGCGGTCGATCTGTTCAATTTGTGATCCAGCCCACACCCGAGAGAACACCAGACTGGCATGGGTGCCTATCCTGCGCTGAACCACCTCCACGGCATGCTCGTTCAATGGGACCGCTCGTGCACGGCCCGACTTGGCCAAGTCATTCGTGACCCAGGCCAGACTCCTATCCAGATCCACCTTATCCCAGGTTAGCGAGAAGATTTCTGCAGCTCGGCAGCCTGTGGCTAAAGCAAACTCGCAAGCGTCTCGCACCCAATCCAATCGGATAGCGTTAAGAAATTGATCGGCTTTTGCCTGGGTAAGCCAGCGCACACGTACGGCAGCTTCCCTGGCCATTTGCAGCTTTGGTTTGCGGTCAATCCATCCTGCATCTGCGGCCAGAGACAGAATCCGCGTCATGCTGGCCAGATAGCGATTCTGAGTCGCTGGCTTCAGTTTTGTTGCCGGGCTCCCCCCATAGGTGCGGTGAGTGGGCAGCCCGTTCATAATGTCGTCAGTGGTTAAAGAGCAAATGGAGCGGCCACCGAATACTGTTAGCCAGTACTTCACGTGACGCACTTTGGTCCGGTAATCTTTCTGGCCTTGGCTGGCATTTAGGAATTGCACGCAGGCCTCTTCAAAACTACGCTTCGCCTGTTCACCGAAATGGTGCTGGCGCCAGAGATCGGCTTTCAGTCGGTCGTGGAACTCCTGCGCGGCTGCTTTATCGGTTGTCCCAGTAGAGCGCCTAACTCTTTGGCCACCTGGTGCTGTGATGTCAACCCACCAGTAGCCGGATTGTTTGTGTTTGCGAATAGACATTGTTTCTCCTGTCCATGTCGCAGCGATAATCGGATCAGATTGTTGCGCGGCTGTCCGAGTGCTGCAAGTGTTTCGGGCCAAACGCGCCAAACCCGAGAGCCAGGTAGTCGAAATCCTATGGCGCGGCGCTTCATAAATACGGTGTGATATGACAGGCCGAGCTGGTCTGCCACTTGCTGTAGGGTCAGCGCACGTCCTATGTCCATACGTCCTCCCAAGAAAAACCCGGCACAAGGCCGGGCAGGTTCCATTCTTTAGCTGTCACGGCGATCATGGCCGTGATTGTGTCGGTCACTGAGCTGGCCCCTTTGTGATCAGCTTCACGCGCAACTTTCTATGCTTGGGCTTGGGTTTTCGTGCAAGCCAGAGAGCCATCAAGTAAGCGAGAATGACGGCCATCATGAATCCAATACCTGGCAGGAAGCCATCTAGGAACTTGTTGAGCATCACCAGCCACTGAAACTCGTAGCCGAATGCGGTGAATGTCATGCCTGCTCCTTACGGGCTGCGATTCGATAGACCCCTTGGCGTTTTGGTATGCGGGTGATTAGACCGGCTTTGGCTAGCTTGAATAACTCCATACTCACAGCCTGCCGTTTCTTGATCTGACCAGTTGATCGGTAAATGTCGATCATGATTTGATCGATGCTTGCAATCTCTCGCTGACGTATGCTGGAAATGACTGGGTTTTCCGTCTGGGCAATTGCTTTTTTGCTGAGCTGGGCCAGCAGCTCCGGCGGAAGTCCTTCAATGTCTTTTTTCTTAAGCATTGCTATGCTCCTTACGGGCTGCGTCGATGGCGTCGTCAAAATGACCCGCTACGCTGCCTTTCATGGGGTTGCTTAGCGGCGTCGGCAGGTTGTCATAGTGGAATGACCAAGACTTCCGGCCAGTGGCGTTGCTCGCGTAGACCTTTGCCCTTATGAGCCTATACCGCTCGGCATCCACCTTGTCGGCGTCCTGCTGGGCGAGTGCGGCGCGGGCACGCTTTCCGCCGTCAGCGTCAAGTGCCTGCCGTGCAGTGTCGCCAGGGCTTCCAATCTTGCGGCATCCAGCCACCTGCTCGGCGTACCAAGACAGCGCTTCAGACCAATCAGCACCGCTTACAGGTTGCTGCGCTGCCTGCAAGTTTCGCAATGCCTGCACCAGCTCATAGTGTGTTTGTGCGGCTTCGTCACACGATTGCCCATGCGGCTTCCCTTGCTCCTGGATGAGCGCCGACTCAACACGGGCATCGGCCCAGGCAACCGCTTTGGCAAAAATTACGGATGCGTGACCTTGCAAATCGAGGTGGTTGTCAACCGGCTTTCCTTGCATTTCGGGTGATCTGTCAACCTGCTGCGTCTGGGCGCCAATCAACTCTTGAAGCTGTCCCAGCTTTTGAGCGCCTTCTTTGATGCGCTTGGCCTCTTTGCTCGGTGTTACCTCATACTCATAGTGCCGCTGCGCTGCCGCAATAACGGTTGACCATTTAATACCCACACCAAACCGACCGTTGCCTACCTTCGCGGGCTTGTCGAGCGTCGGCTCTTTCGCCTGGGCGGCAACGGGGGCGGAAGTCGCCTCCGCATCCAGCATGATCGCGCCCTCGTCGGGATAGTCCGTGCAGTAACAGTAATAGCCGCCACCCGCTGGACCATCGGCAAACGAAATTGTCAGTTCGCATTCCAATTGCTGTGGATCGGTGCCGCGGTCGGGGGCGATGAAATCCAGAGCCTGGAGCAGCTGAGCGCCGTTCAGGGTCACAACCGGCTCCGCGCTCATAGGGGCTTTCATGTCCAGAAGCTCTCTATCCGCTGCTAAAGAGCGCACGATCTGGAGCATAACTTCTTCTGATTCTTTGTCGCTCGCTTGTAGTGTCATTTTCGTTTCCCTATGAGTTGCGGGTAATTAGGATTGGGGCCGGCTTTTGAGGTAACGGGGATGAATGCGCGTGTTCCGTATACCTGGGCTGCGCGGGCGAGGTTGAACGCTTCTTGCGGGGTAGAGCGTGCCTGGTTGTGTGGGTGGGTGTTCATGGTTTTTCCTTCGTGTCAGCCGCATAACCGATCATGCTGACCAGACAAATGGTTCCGCAGGTGGTGGCAGCGTTGAAGATCAGATAACTCATTTGGGATAAGTGCTTCTCTGCCAGTGCTGCGATAGCCACGCAGCCTAGGATCAGGGTGGCTTCTTTGATAAAGCTGCAGGTAAAGGTGGTGACTTGTCTCACGGCCTGGCCTCCCATCCGTTCTCACCCCAGGCCACACAAGAGCGTTCCAGCTCATGGCACAGGGATGCATATCCGTTATTGAAATGACCGTGATGCTTGGATTTGTGCAGCAGAATCCGAGGCGTGGGGTCATGGCGAAGGGTAAAAAATTGCCCCGGTTCGATGTGTCGAAGCCGGGGCAGGGGTTTGTTGCCTTTGTGGCGTGTGTGCAGTTCTTCACTGAGGGCCATGTGGCGCTCCTGATTTTCGATATGCTTTGGTTGCATCCCAGGCGATGGCGTGGCCGCGCTTTCTGGCTGCGGCGCTTACCCTCGCTCTGTCTCTGTGCCCGTCGCTGTGCCGCATAAGCCCCAGATAGCTGTTGATCGTTTCCAGCGACCTCTCAGCGGGAATGGTTTCTATGCGATTCAGTGCAGTGCGAACAGAGCGACGGCGCACCTGACGCCGCCAGGGCTTGATAACGTGACCAGCGAAGTCCACGCCTCTGTTGATGGGTTGAAGGATTGTCTTGGTAGGGTTGAGTTGCAGGCCCAAGGTCGGCAAATACTCATTGATGCTTGCCAGGGCGCCATTAAGCCACTGAGGTGAGTCATGTAAAAGAACGAAGTCATCGACATAACGCACGTAGTGCTTGCATCGAATGCGGTGTTTGACATGTTGGTCCAGCCCATCGAGCAGCACGTTTGCAAAGAACTGGCTGCTCAAGTTACCAATGGGTAACCCATGGTGCCGTGGTGCAGTCATCAGGCGCTTGTGTGGTGGAACGAGCTGCAGCAACGCCTGCTCCCCGCGTATCTCCACGTTGTTGCGTGGGTCGTGAAACAAGATCAGCTTGGCCAGCATGCGCCACCAGCGTTCTGGGATGTGCTTGGCGAGCATCGGCCAGACCACTCGTTTGTCGATGCTCACGAAAAAGTTGGCCAAGTCACATTTCAGATAGAAGCCCGGCTTACTCCAGTTCTGCGTCTGGCCCCTGATTTTGGATTCAAGCCGTTGAGCGGCGTACAGAGTTCCTCGGCCAGGGATGCAAGCACTGGAGTCGGCAATAAAGTGCCGGTAAAACCGTTCCGAGATCTGGTTATAGAGCAGGTGGTGCACAATCCGATCACGGAAATCAGCCGCCCACACCTCTCGCGGCTTGGGCCGTGTAATAACAAAGCAGATGGACCGGCCTGGGCTGTAAGCCCCGGTCACCAGATCATCATGTAGCTCCAGCAAGTTGCGCTCCAGATCCCGCTCAAACATAAGGGCGCTTGCTGTGTTGCGTTTCAAGCGTCGGCAGGTGAAATACGCCTGCACCAGCAACTCGAACGAATAGCCAGTATCCATAGAAGATCTCGGTTCAGTTTGCGGAAAGGGCGGACACGGAACTCGTTGTTTCGATTGTTGTTGTTCACATTTCCGTTCTCGAAATCGACCGCCCAGGTTCATTCGAGCTATTCACATCGGCCCAGCGAGACTTTGGCTCATTGAGCGGACTGCGCAGGATCACCCCGACTACTGCCGTCGATATCCTTGTTGCGCCTGGCGGTGGGCTTGTGGCCCAGCGGCTCGACCAGATTGATTGGCGCGTTGTCCGGTCTGCCTTGGCAAACCGGCGTCAAGCGCAAGTTCCGAGTGTTTCTGCCATCCGGTAGCTTGCTTACCGACGCTATCCGTGAGGGCTATGGCTTGGGCATACTGCCCGCGTGAAATAAGACGTAGGTCCACTGACAGCCGCAATGACAGATTCACCGCCTCAACTTCCTGGCGCATTTTGCGCAGAATGTCGGCCCGCTCGTCTGAGGTGTTTGCCTCATAAACCCGCATGACCAGATCCATGCAGCGGCGGCGCAGTTCCGCGCCGAAATCCGCCTTGTAGTTCCTGGGCATGTTGGAGACCAATTGAGTGACGAGCTGACACAGTGAGTAAGTGGCTTTGTATATTGCGGTGTCGGTGTGAAGTGCCATGCCTTTACTGCGGGCTGGCGCCCGCTAAATAGTTAAATGGATGAATCGACAATGCTGCGGAAAGGGCGGACACGGAACTCGCAGTCGCGATCGTAGTAGATCACATCCCCGAGCTCGAAATCGACCGCCCAGGGCCAGTTATGATGCTCAGATCGGGACCAGTAAATGCTGTCCCAGCCCTCGCGCACGAACTGCTCTGGTGCATTGATGTAGGCCAGCATCAGATCCTCTTGTTCTGGGGCTCGCCAGTCAGCGTGGCCGTTAATCTCGCCTGCGTCTGCAACTGCTTTATCGACGTTCTTGAACTCGACCTTTTCAATGTCGGATTCGACGCCATCGGCAACGATAATGTGATGGGCTACCCCATCGATCAGACGCTTGCCAATGTAAACGCCGCCTTGCTCGGGCCAGACTTGTCCGAGAGCTGGGGCGCGGGAAATGGTTTCAGTGGTGCTCATTGGGTGGCTCCTGTGCCGGTGTAAAGGGGTAAAGCGTTAAATGGCGAATCTGCGGAAAGGGCGGACACGGAACTCGATGCCTCGATCGTTGTAGCTCACATTCCCGTCCTCGAAAGCGACCGCCCAGGGATACGAACCGCGTAGGCTGCTGGTCCAGTACCAGCTCGATTTCTCGAACAGGTCTGGCACGTTTGCCAGGGCAATCATCATTTCGCGCCGGGAGGGCAGATAGAAATCACAATGGCCGTCTGCCTCGTAATCGCTGGCCAGCTTGGCGGCAGGGTATTTGTCACGCAGGGTGTTGGTATTGCTCAGTCCGTCCCAGTCGGACAGATCAAGTCTGCCGTCAGGCCCCCAGGCTGCGGTCCCGACATCCTTGGGTTGAGAGATGATCAGGCCATACAGAACGCCGTCATCGCCTTGGATGTCACCGGCATAGATACCGCCCTGGCCTGCCAGGTATTCACCGATCTTGCGGCGACCTGGGGCGGGCGCAGTTGTTTGTTTCAAGCTACTGATCAGTTTCTCGGCTACGGTATGGGTAGGTAGCGCGAGCATGGCTCCGCCACCCAAATCGAATTGGAGTGTGTTCATTTCTTGGTATTCCTTGGTTTGTGGCTGCTGTGGTGGGCTACTTGATATTCAGGCGAACGCCTTGAACGATTCGAGCGCCTGGAACTTCAGCGCCATCTTTGATGGCCTGGGCGATCAGCTTCTTGTCTGGCTGAGGGGCTGGTGGAGCAGGGGCCGTCAAGAAAAATGAAGGGATCTGCCGTTCATCGAAAATATCAACGCTGGGCGGGTTCTTTGCGATGCTGATACTAAAGAGAGGGGCGTCTATCCGCTCGATTTCGCTTGCCACCATGTTATCCAGGAGATACTTCCGGATGGCGGTGGCTTTGCCAGTCCGTGATTTCTTTAACTCCTGAAGCCGCTTGATTTCGGCGTCGATGGCTGGCACATCTGCTTCAAGCATCCGGGCCACCATTTCGCAGCCCTGTGCTTTTTCAGAGATTTGTGCTGGCAGCCCTGTTGATTCGATGGTGTCAGCTATCGTTTGGACATCAAAGTCTCGCTCGGCAAGAAGGTGGGCGAGTGCCTGATACTCCGATGTGAGTTTGTACAGTGCGGGTGCGCTCATAGTTGACCTCTAAAAAGGAATGTCATCATCCATGTCCGCTAAAGAGCCAGCGGCTTGTTGTGGAGCTTGCTGGGCGCGCTGTTGTTGACCGCGGCCCGTCGCTTCGGCGTAGTTGTTGCGAGCTTGGCCTGGTTGTCCGGCCTGGCTGCCGTGGCTTGGCTCATCACCGTCACGGCCGCCTAGCATTTGCATTTGCTCGGCAATGATTTCAGTGGTGAATTTGTCCTGGCCATCCTGACCCGTCCATTTACGGGTGCGCAGGCGACCTTCTACGTAAACGGGACGGCCTTTACGCAGGTACTCACCCGCGATTTCAGCCAGACGGTTGTAGAGCACCACACGGTGCCATTCAGTTTCCTCACGGCGCTCGCCGGAGGTACGGTCTTTCCACTGCGAAGTCGTGGCAATGGAAATATTGCAGATGGGTGAGCCTTCTGCGCTGTAACGTACTTCTGGGTCACGACCAAGATTGCCTACCAGAATGACTTTGTTGACTGATGCCATGGCTATGCGGCCTTTTTGAGTTCTTTCATGCGTTGATCGAAGGTTGGCTTTGCTGCCCGTTTTTGTTCGGCGCTGAGCCCATTCATTGCCCGGACAAGATCAGGCACTGTTTGGGCAGAGGCCAGGGCAGAGATATCACCGTCAGTTTCTGCTGCATCGTTGGCTGGCGCCGATTGTCGATTCTGCGCTGGCTGCTGGCGAGGCTGCTTGTCGTGCTCGTTGGTGGCATCTGCGTCTTTCGTGTCGTCGATTAGCAGAAGCCCATTCAAGGCATATTTCCGCGCATAGCTGCTGGTACTGCCTGTGATCTGAGAATCGTCCATGCCTTTTTTGGTCAGGGCCTCTCGGGCGAACGCAGTAGCACTGACGCTTTCTTGGCCGTTGCTGATCGTTGCGGTAGCCTTCACGTACACACGATCACCAGTGAGGACAATGTCGTCAGACACAATCAGGGTTACGCCTTCGGGAAGAAGGGGTTTTACCGCCGCCTGGATGTCCTCGCAGCTTCGGTATTTGTAGCCCCCGAAACTATTGAATTGGCTTTTTGGGGCATTCAGGGTTTTCTGTACTGTTGACAGAATGCTGTGAATATTCACGTTCTTTCTCCTTATTGGAGGCCAGCGGCAGCGCCAAGCCTGGCGAACACGCCGATGAAGATAAAAACTACGAGGGCAGCGCCTACCCAGGCCTTGAGCGGGATCTTGCTGCTATTTGGTGCGTAGCATCCCCGTCCGTCGAATTGATTGCGGCGGCGAGTGCGGGGGAAGCCGGGGTTTTGGCTATGAGGCATTCGTTTTCTCCTTTCGCCGTTCGCGCAGCATAGCTGTGACCATCCGGGCGCTTTCTCCCCACGTTGTGTAATGTTCGGGAGCGTTGTTCCGGTCATATACGATCAATGGGTCTTTGCGACCAGCGTGACGCATACGCAGGACTTCGTACCCGCCTTTGAGCGGCTCAGCTAGCCAGCCGCGTTTTTCGCAGAACGCCTTAAGTTCGGGAAGCTTTGTTTTGTGTAAGGTGGATCGGCTACGCGCCATTTGGTTCTCCCGATAGGGCGGCGCGGCCTTTTGGCTGCGGTCGCAGATCGTATTCGCGCAGCACTTTCATCGCTCTGGCCTTCCGCCTTGGCGAGTGACTGCGCATGTTTTCCAGTGTTTGCCGGGCCTCTTTTGTTCCGTACTGGAAAAGCTCGACACCTAATTCGCAACATGTGACGGCAACTGCAGCCATGCCCGTCCCGACATCGACATAATGAAAAGGGTCGCGCTTGCAGAATGGGCAGGTAATCATGGCTGTCTCCAGATACTGATTACTTCTGAAATTAGGTAAGCAAAGCCCATGCAGCCAAAAACGATGGCTAGCGCTGTGACGATGACGAGAGTGAAAGCAGCCAGGTCTAGCACGGCAGCGCCTCCAGCTCTTGGGCTGTCATCGCGTCGTGGCTTGCGTCGGCCCAACTCAGAATCAGAGCGTTGATGTGGGCGTTCAGGCCGTTGGCGTAAACCGGGTCATTGGTGAGCATGGCTTTCAGGAAAGGGCCGATTGCGGCTGATTTCTCGTATGCAATAAGCTGGTCGCTCATTACTTCCAGCAGATCGGCGCGGCTTTTGAGGTTGGGAAGGTCGGGGCGGCCCCAAGACATCAGCACCGCCTGGGACTTTCCGATCAAACAATCTTTGATCTGCCGTGCAATAACTTCGCGGCGGCGCTCCGCCAGCTCGTACGCGCATACCTCGCGTTCTGCGATAGCGTTCATGTTTAGCTCCGGGGGATTGCGCCGCGTCCGGCGCCATTGAAAGAGGGGAGGGTTAGCCTGCGTCTGCCGCCTTCACTGACATCTGCGCAAATGCAGGTATTGGCGGGTTCCGGGGTTCTATGCCCTCTGATAGCAGCCCTTGATCGGATAAAGCACCGTTACTCGGACTTCACACGTATGGAGGGGGTTAGGGTTTGCTGCCGTCGCTAACACGGCAACCAAGGGCCGCTATCAGAGGGTGCCGGTTACGTCTCCGGCGCGGGCTCACACCGCCGTCTTGCTTAATCCCCATTAGCTGGGGCTGCCTCCGTTCGTCGGCTTTCGCATAGTGAACGGTCATACCCTATTTGATGGTGGCCAGTGCTGATCCTGGCCTGCTCTGCTATGTGAGAGCGCTGGTCGGCGAAGCCGGAGCGTTTAGGCATGCCTGCCGTTCTTCCTCGTCTCCCTCGCCACTTCAACTGCTGCGCATCAGCCTGCGCATTCACCATCATCAAGGCGGGCCGGGCTTGATACCGGCTCGGTAAAGGCTGCGCTCTGCGACCTCCCAGCGCTACCCGGCTCCACACATAAGGTCCGGACGGTGTAGTGTGCTCCGCTTGCCAGCGCGTGTCCTTCCACGCCGCCGCCTTGATGATGCCCCTCATAAGAAGGGCTGCCTGAGCCTGGGTGATGCTTATCCCAGCTTTGCAGGCGTTGATGGGTCTTTGTCATGCTTGCCCGGAAAGTCGCTGGGCCAGCGCATGGGTTTTGGGTTATTCATTTATGGCTCCTTTAGCTGTGCTCTTGTAGTCTTAAGTCCTTGATCAATTCATTTCTTTGAGAGCGCCTGGCTCTTTCTCCGGAGAAGGATGGAAACGATGACAGCGAGTGAAAAATTAACAATAGCTATGGCGGCGATAGCGACGCTTATTGCGGCAGGCCAATTGGCTATCATGTTGAAAAGCGCCCAAACAAGTAAAAAGAGAGTCAAAACCCGGTGGGCCAGAAGTGTTTTTCTATCCATGATTAATGCTGTTATTGCGCTGGTCTTGGGGGTTTCCATGCTCATCGTTTTTTTCTCCGATCAAGCTGACATCGACAGGCAGCAAATAGGTGCTTTAGTTCTGGGCCTACTGTTATTGATTGAGTCAGTCGCATTGTTTTCGTTAGCTCTGTGTCGGATTTGCATCGACACTGCTAAAAGGGACCTCGCGGAGTCAGAAAGACGGATTCTCGCCACTATTAATTTGCACTCCACGAGATAAAAGTCATCCGGCGCGGCTCTCAATGAAACCCGCCTCGGATAACTCCTGCCCCTGCGAGATGCCACGACGCTCGGGGCAGGCTGCCGACTTGCACGGCACATCCCGGTTGGGCCGGGAAGGTTGCTCGGTTCCGTAAATGTTGCGGTACGGTTTCCTGACCGTCCCCTACCAACTTCTTCAGGGGAGCGCCGGACCCCACGCCTGTTAAAGGCCTCGCGCCAATCGTGGGAATGTATCTATCCGGTTTTTTCTGCCGTCTTTTTGCCAGGGCATACGCAGCGCGTTTCCCTCTGTTCACCAGGCGCACCTACACCTCACGGCAGTGCGCAGCGTCTTTCGTGTGCCGTTATTCACCAATCCGTAGGACTGGTGTGGACCACACTGCTGATTTTTAAAGAGCCTCCGCCGAAGCGGGCGCAGCCTTTGCTGCTGGCGCTCTCTCTGACTGCCTTGGTTGGCCTTTGGCCTAAACCGGCTGTTTGGTGAAGCGTTGAATGAATCTTAGCAAACTAAGATTTAAGAAGTCAACGAGAATTTTAGATAACTAAGATTTTGGGTGAAAAAAAACCGCCCTGGGGCGGCGTTCTAAGTAAGAGTGTTTGTGCCCTGATGTCCCCTCAAAATCGGGGGGGGCAGTAGCTAAGGTTTAGTTCATCTCAAGCTGCACGAACATATTCCATTCATCGATAGCATCTTCGGCAGCCATTCGATGGTTTCTTATAGCGTCTTCCTGTTCTTCGACAAACTCTGCGATACAGATTTTATATTGCTGGACGGCGTCATTAAAGGTGTTCAGCTCCCATTGGCTTGAGAACTGAAAGGGTTTGTATGGTTTGATGCAATAGTGGTCAGGCTGAAACACGTCAGCTAAAGAAGAGGTGGATAAAGTCAGGAGAGCTAGTAGCACCATTTTTTTCATTTTTCATACTATCCTGGCAGGAGTTAAAGTCTTTTTTTCGCTGTTATATACACTGCAAACGATGTCACCATTATCGCCATTACTACGCTCGAAAGGTTTATACGCCCGCTACCTTTAATGGCTTCAAGAAAAACTTGAGCAATGAAAGCTGTTGCCGCGCCCCAAGAGTACGTAAGCGGAAAGGGGATGCCTCTACTGGAGTCGAGAACTAAACCCAAAGCAATAATTATAATAACGTAAGCTCCTATCCCGACTTCTATCCAAGACATAATCAGTCCTCAATAAATTGGCCTATCACAACACCCCGAATCGTGGCATTTCCATTTATCTCAATCAATTTTGGGCCAGGCCAGTCAGGATTCAAAGGCCTCAAGAAGCGCTTTCCTCCTTCGATAACCAATTGTTTGAACGTCGCCTCTGCTTCGTCGTCGAGCTGAACCACCACGTTACTTAGATGGTCAGCGCTCTTTTCTGGATCGACGTAAATAATCGCTCCATCTCTGTATTTCGGCTCCATGCTCACACCTCTGACGCGCAGGGCAAATGTGGAGTTGCTGTGTGATTTAGGACATGTCAGCCACTCATCCGCGTCACCTTCTTGGAAGTTGTTCACTGCCTCATTCCAGTGCCCAGCTTGAACCCAGGAAATCAGGGGCACTCTGCCGCGAAGGTCAGGCCCAGCGGTTGTGTTCGGAGCATCCATGCTGCCCTCGGAAAAGGACATGGGACGTGACTCATCAAAAAGCCAGTATGGGTTCACGCTTAACAGCGGTGCGACTCTCACGCAAGTGTCGAGGTCCATTCCGTTTGAGCCATTAAACCAATGGGTAGCAGCAGCAGAGGTTGCGCCTGCCGCTTTCCATAATTCTGTTTTCGTTAGGCGCTGGTCGCCATTAGCAGCCCTTCGGGCCTGCTCATTCTTGAATGCCAGCGTGATTCGTTCTTGGAAGGTCATTCTTAGTATGCTAAAGAAAAAATATCTTAGTTGGCTTGCGCTTTTATTCTTAGACAGCTAAGATTTATCCATGGAAACAAAAGAACTTATCTCTCGTTTGGGTGGCTCGTCTGAGGTAGCTCGCTTGTGCGAGGTGACCGTGGGGGCTGTTTCTCAATGGAAAACCTCCGGAGCAGTGCCTAAGGCACGCCTCATGTACTTGAGAGCGGTTCGCCCAGAGGTGTTTAAAGAACCCGACCCGCCCGAGCTGGCTGAGAAGGAGCATGGCCCCCGAACAGAGGTGGGGGCATGAAAACAACCGATGAGCGAATAGTCGCTTTGGAAAGCATGGTCACAGCGATTCTGCCCATTGCTCTTCTTGGAGCGCATGGAGCCGCGCAAGGACACCTTCATAGAGTCTTGTGTGAAATGGCTGCCAATCAAGATCTTCCAGAAGGTGCTCGCGAGGTTATGTCCAAGATTGCGTCCGAGTTGTCGATGGCAGAAGCCAAGGACCCTCAAAAGGTCATCAAGCAGCTCGGGGACTCCGGCGTCTTTAAGGTTCCCGCTGCGTATAAGCAAGGAGGTCGTGATGCGTAAGTCTGTCGCCGACGCCATCCGTGTTTTGCTACGCGAGCTCAGTTCGCTAGGCCCGGCCGTGGTTGTAGTTCCTGTTCCAGTACAGCCACAGCGGCTCTCACTTTCTCGTCGTAAACGAGCGGCAAGGCGATTGAAGCGGTCAGGCTTAAAGCCAGCACTGGCACCCCGCTCGGAGTTCGAGCCGCTCGCACCGAATGCGCTTCGATGGCTCGATGAGGCGTGTTTGCCGATTGATCCTCGCTTGTCGGAGCCAGCAGGAATAGCGTGCTTGCCAGTTCCTCTTTTGAGGCGGCAGAGAAAATGAGCGCCACTTCCTTCCCTTCGGAGTCTTGCAGCTTGACCTGCAGTGTTCCGGCCCGACCCGGCTCCATCGAGGCGACTCGATCCACTCGAAACTCCCGTGGAGCTACGGTTAATCCAGGTTTCATGCCCATGAAAGGCTCCTTTTTCGGTGATTTGCTGTGTCAGAACTTCAATCATACGAGAAAGGAGCCGGGCACCACTCAGTGCGTGACGCATGGCGACTCTGAGGCTTCAAACGCTCGGTTGTCCTGCTCATCACAAAGACGCGCAAACAGTTGCATGACTGTCTGTTGCGTTGGTTCTTCAAAAGTACGCCGGGCGATGTCTTCTGCCTGGGTCAAGATTTTCTCGGTTTCGGTCATCACAACTCCTTGTTCAGTTTCACCAGTTTGATCGAAGCCACTTTCAATAGCATTCAACTCTTTTTGCATAGGACTTACTCCCAATGAATGCCACCACAGCAGCACGGGTGGACAACCGCCCACAACGTCCGAGCATGGACCGCGCCTTCCGCCAGGCGCTGACAGATCCATCTTTTAAGGCGTCCTTTCGGGAGCGTTTGGGCTGGGATGAAAGCCAGGTAAGCCGGTTTTTGTCCGGTCAGATGGGTTTAACCATCGACAAGATAGACCAAGCCATTGAGCTTTTGGGCATGGTTGTGACAACTCCGTCCTATATCGATTTTCTGGCTTATGGAGCGCGTATTGGGGCGAATTGCCACTGTGTGCGCCAAGGGCTGGGGGAGTGCGGCAGATAGCCATGAGTAAACAGACATTCAATCTTGTGAGCCCTTTGGTGCGCCGTAACGCGGCCCATGCCATTGCGAACGCGCCTCAAGAGGAGTTGAGTTCCGAGAAACTTCGGCAACTTGTCCACTATGACCCTGAAACCGGCGTCTTCACCAGATTGGTCAGGACGTCGAACTTCATCAATGAGGGTGATGTGGCGGGGAGATGCAACAAGCAAGGCTATCTGTCGTTCTCGGTTCTCGGGAAGGATCGCTTAGCACATCGACTGGCATGGTTGTACGTGTACGGGCAATGGCCTTCATATCAGGTTGACCACATAAACGGCATCCGTACAGACAACCGCATCAGCAACCTTAGGGATGTGCCGACCAGAGTAAATGCACACAACAGAAACGATGCCCCAAAGTCTTTATCTGGCCTGCGGGGTGTCTCGTTTGACTCAAGGCGCGGCAAGTATCGGGCCCGAATCATGAGCCATGGAGCAGAGGTTTGGCTGGGCTATTTCGATTCAGCAGATCTCGCTCATTCAGCCTACGTGCAAGCAAAGACACGTCTCCATGAGGGGTATGTGGCATGAGCGGAAGAAAAGTATTCGTCCTGTCGCACGATGCGGCTCGGAAAAATGCAGCCAGATACATCTTGGAGGCTGAGGAAGGCTACCACGTAGAGATTCGTCCCCGTACGCGGTCTCTGGATCAGAACGCCATGATGTGGTCCATCCTGGCCGACCTATCAAAGCAGGTTGATTGGATGGTCAACGGGGTAGCCACCAAGCTGGAGGCCGAAGAATGGAAGGATGTTCTATCGGCCAGCCTGAACCAAGAGACACGCATGTCTCAGGGTATCCGAGGCGGGATTGTGATGCTGGGCCAACGCACTAGCAAGATGACGGTGCGCCAAATGTCCGAGCTGATCGAGCTGGCGTTGTCATTCGGAACAGAGAAGGGCGTTCGCTGGTCGCCTACGTCTTTGGGGAGCGGATCGTGAAAGCCTTTAACAGCACACTCAAAGCTCCCGCAAAACCAATGGCCCGCAGCGCCTGGAAGAAATCCACACCAAAGAAGCGCGTATGGCACGACAAGTCCTATCTGGATCTGTGCCGTGGGCAGCCTTGCTACCTGCTGGTGCCAGGCGTGTGCTGGGGCGCTGGCGGTATCGACTCAGTAGTGCCTTGTCATTCCAACCAGGCCAAACACGGCAAAGGTATGGGCATCAAGGCAAACGACAAATTCACGGTGCCGGGCTGTATGGCCTGCCACCAATACATTGACCAATCTGGCGCGCCTAAAGCAGAGAAGTTTGCTCTTTGGGATTCCGCTTACGCCCGCTGGGCGCCTATTCGAGATGGAGTGAAGGCATGAGCACGATCATCATGTCCGAGTGCTGGCCATTGCAGGGCATGACGCCTGCTCAGAAGGCCGTGCTCATATCCCTGGCAGACAACGCAAACGACCAAGGCGTGTGCTGGCCATCTGTTGAGAGCATTGCCGCGCGCACCTGCTTATCGGAGCGCTCTGTACAGAATGCCATCAAGTGGCTGATTGATGCTGGTGCATTGCAAGCCCAACAGCGTCAAGGCCGGTCCACTGTGTACACCGTCACCCCCGCAGCATTTGCACCCCCGCAGGAAATGCGGGGCGCAAATAAAGACGAAACCCCCGCAAATAACGACAGAACCCCCGCAGCATTTGCACCCACCCCCGCAGCAGCTGCACCCAGAACCGTAAAGGAACCATCAAGGAACCGTAAGGAACCGCAAAAGAAGATAAGCGTGGAGGTGCCCGGCTGGCTGGATGCTGATGCGTGGTCGATGTGGGATGAGTTCCGAAAGCAGAAATCCGGTAAGGCATGGACGGATGCTGCCAAACGCCTTTCTCTGCGGACCCTGGAGAAGCTGCACGCTGATGGCCACGACCCAGCGGCTGCCATCGAGCAGAGCATTGAGCGTGGCTGGACTGGAATTTTTCCTGTGAAGGACTCAGTGCAGGCCGGGCATAGCAGCGGCGGATTCGACCCGCTGGCCTACGTGAACCGCAATCGAAAACGCCCAGGAGGAGACGACGATGTTATCGACGTGTGAAGCGCCAAACCAATGGCTGATGGCTCACCCAAAGCTGGAAGGCATCAGCCTGATGGACCACCTGTACAACCGCTTGAACGGCATTTACCCGAACAAGTTCCGCTCGAACTTCAAGGATATTCAGGCCATCCAAGACTGGAAAGAAGCCTGGGCAGAAGCGTTTGACGAAGAGGGCATTGCCCCGCAGGACGTAGCCTTGGGCATCAAGAATTGCCGCCGCATGTTCGACTGGCCGCCGAGCCTGCCAGAGTTTTTGCGTGCATGCCGGCCGCATCTGGAAGCGGATGTGGCGTTCTTTGAAGCGGTACGCGGTATGCAGGCCCGGGCAAATGGCGAAGTAGGCACATGGTCTCACCCAGCGATCTTTCACGCTGCCATTGCGGTCGGGCAGTACGACATGATGAACCAGGCTTACCAGCAACTGGAGAACCGCTGGAACAAAGCTCTGGCCAGCCAGCTTGCCTTGGGCGTTTGGGCTGACATACCAGCTCCGGCTCTTGCCTTGCCGTCACCTGTGGACTCCGAAGAAGTGCGCGCAGAGGGACAGAAGAAAGTGCGAGATCTGACGCGGCAGGCTGTCAGCCAGACGGGGAAAGACCAAAAGGCTTGGGCTGGGAAGATCCTGCGAGCCCCCAAGGGCCGCACTTTGACGGTGTTGAATATGGCCCGTGCAGCTCAGGGAGAGGCTGCATGAAACGCAAGTACGGAAACCGCAAGACGGTGATCGACGGCATTCAGTTTCCAAGCAAGCTGGAAGCCGCCCGCTACCAGCAACTGAAACTGCTGGAGCGAGCAGGGCAGATCACCGACCTGGAGTTGCAGCCACGGTTCGAGCTGATCCCCAAGCAGCGCCGGGCTGACGGTAAGACGGAACGGGCCTGTGAGTACGTGGCTGACTTCCGATATACGGACGTCCGCACCGGTCAGCAGGTAATTGAGGACGCCAAAGGCATGCGTACGCGGGACTACGTCGTGAAGCGAAAGCTCATGCTCCAGGTTCACGGCATTTCGGTGAGGGAGGTCTGAACTGTGGTGATGCGCGGGGTTCTCGTTGACTTCGATTGGTCAGAGATCATCTTTGATCTACGTCGGTCTGGCGTGGGTCAGGTTGAGATTGCGCGTCAGCTTGGGGCGATAGATGAAAAGATGGTTAGAAAGTACATGAGCGGTTCATCCCCATCACATTGGAGGGGGGAGCTGCTGCTTGCGCTATGGGAGAAGCATACAGGTCTGGATAGAGAGAGTGCTCCAAGATGCCCGGCCTCATTGCCGCGGTCAATGGCCTCAACAAGAAAGCGTCAGAGGGAGGTGTCACATATGCCCACCGAGCATTTACCCGCAGTCGCTCAAGCATACGGCCTCACCGTTCCAGCTCTGATCCAGATGCTATCGAAGAAGAAACCCCAAGGGCAGATTAACCAGTGCAGCGGGACACTTACATTGCCAGGATTTGAAGAATGAAATTGCCACCAAAGCAAGCGCGGTTTGCTGAAGAGTACGTTAGAGATCTGAATGGGACGCAGGCAGCGACTCGGGCCGGCTACAGCCAAAGGACAGCCAATGAGCAAGCGGCCCGGCTGTTAGCAAACGTTAGTGTTCAGCAATACGTAAGGAAGCTGCTGGAAGAGCGTTCCCAGCAAGTGAAGATCGATGCCGCTTACGTATTGAGTCGCCTGGGCGAGATAGACCAGATGGATGCGCTGGACATTCTTGCGGATGACGGCTCGGTCAAGCCCATAGCTGAGTGGCCCAGGATCTGGCGCCAGATGATCAGCGGTTTGGATGTGATGGAGATTGCGCAGGGTGATGAAGAGGCGCGTATCGCAGTAGTGAAGAAGATCAAGTGGCCGGACAAGATCAAGAACTTGGAACTGATAGGTCGCCACGTTGGTGTACAGGCATTTAAGGACCGCGTTGAGCATTCGGGAAGTATCAAGGGCATGGCCGAGCGCATGCGCCGTCGCAGGAAGACTGAGGCATGAGTGAAATTACAGATGATGACCTGGATTACCTGCTCAGTTTTGCTCATAAACCTCGGGAGTATGTAGAGCAGGTGTACCCATGGGGCGAAGAGGGCACCGAACTGGCGCGTCACGCAGGCCCCCGAGAGTGGCAAGGCCAAGTGCTGGACGCAATTGGCGAGCATTTGAGCAACCCTGCAACTCGGTTCACTCCTTTGCGTATTGCCGTTGCCTCTGGTCACGGTATTGGTAAGTCGGCCGGGATCAGCATGATTCTTAAGTGGGCGCTAGATACTTGCGTTGATACGCGCGTGGTCGTGACAGCCAACACAGAAACCCAGTTGCGGACAAAGACCTGGCCGGAGATATCTAAATGGCAGCGCCTGGCAGAAACCAGCGACCTGTTTAAAAGCACAGCCACCGCAGTTTCCAGTGCTGACCCCGAGGCTGAGAAGTCTTGGCGGGCCGACGCAATCCCATGGAGCGAGAACAACACGGAGGCTTTCGCGGGCCTGCACAACGAAGGCAAGCGAATCATCCTGATCTTTGATGAAGCGTCTGCTATCGCTGACAAGGTCTGGGAAGTAGCCGAGGGGGCGCTGACTGACGCCGACACCGAGATTATCTGGATAGCCTTTGGGAACCCGACACGGAACAGTGGTCGATTCCGCGAGTGCTTCCGCAAGCATCGCAAGCTGTGGAAGACATTTCAGATCGACAGCCGCACGGTGGAAGGTACTAACAAAGAGTACCTGCAGGAAATGGTAGACACCTACGGCGTGGACAGCGACATCGTGAAAGTCCGTATTCGCGGGATCTTCCCTTCTATGTCGCTCAAGCAGTTCGTTAGCTCCGCTGATGCTGAGGCTGCGCAAGGACGTCACCTGGACGAAAGCCAATACAACTTTGCGCCAGTGATCTTGACCTGTGACCCTGCCTGGGAGGGTGACGACGATATTGTGATCGGCAAGCGCCAAGGCTTGAAATTTGATGTTCTGGCGGTCCTACCCAAGAACGACAACGATATCGAAGTCGCTCAGCTACTTGCGCGGCTGGAGGATGAACACAAGGCTGATGCCGTCTTTGTGGACGCTGGCTACGGTACCGGGATTGTGTCGGCAGGAAAAACACTTGGGCGCAGCTGGCGTCTTGTCTGGTTCTCTGGGGAGTCCAATGACCCTGGCTGCCTCAACAAACGTGCCGAAATGTGGAAGTCAATGCGGGACTGGCTGAAAGAAGGTGGTTCCATTCCAGACGACCAGGTGCTGGTGGATGAAATTACCGGACCGGAAACCGTGGCCAGACTGGATGGAAAAATTCAGATCGAATCAAAGAAAGACATGAAGAAGCGCGGATTGCCAAGCCCGAACCGGGCAGATGCGCTTTGCCTGTCGTTCGCTTTCCCTGTGTCTACCGCAAGACGAAGAGCAGGGCGGTCAAGGTTCGCCAAGATGGATTGATAAGCGCTGCTTAAATTCGGACAAAAGTCCGGGTGCGCTTATAGAAACTGGTGGCATCTATAAATACGGATGCCGCTATGAGCAGCTTTTTTAGCAAGCCAAGTACGCCCAAGATCCCCGATCCACCTGCGCCAGCCGCGCCGCCCAGTACTACGGACGCGGCTGCCGCTGGCTCCGCAGAGGCTGAACGCCTGCGCCGTCGTCGTGGGACTGCAAGCACGGTCCTGGCCGGTGACGCTACCGCTAAGCCTGGTTCTGTGGCCACCAAGACTCTGCTGGGCTCGTAATGCAGAACGCCGACGTCGATCTGGTGCGCGAGATCCTGGCCGATCATGAAGCCATGAAGCAGGCGCGTCGGTCGTTTGAGTCGCAATGGGACGAAGTGATCTCCACCGTCCTGCCGCGCTATCGCAAGTTCAAGCAGGATAGCAATATCAATCCTGGCGAGAAGCGGACTCAGGAAATCTACGACTCCACGCCCATGCTGGCCTTGCGCCACTTTGCGGCCGCCATGGACTCGATGATCACGCCCCGCACACAACGCTGGCACAAGCTCACGGTCTCTGACGAGAACCTGCGCGAGTCGCCCGCTGTGCGTCAGTACCTGGAGCAAGTCACCAACATCCTGTTCGCCCAGCGCTACCAGTGGCGGGCAAACTTCGCGTCCCAATCCGGTGAGTCCTATATCAGCCATGGCTCGTTTGGTGCTGGCGGCCTGATGATTGACGACGTTCTTGGCCAGGGTATCCGGTACCGCAATCTGCGTCTGAACCGGCTCTGGTTCTCTGAAGACGCCTATGGCGTCGTAGATAAGGCCCACATTGCTTGGACACTGACTGCACGGCAAGCTGCGCAGCGATGGGGTGCCGATGAGTTGCCTCTTGCCATTCGCAACGCCATTGACCGCAACGACATGGAGCGTAAGTTCGAGTTCCTGCATGCCATTCGTCCACGACGCGACCACGAATCTGGGTTGGTTGGCAGCCGGAACATGCCCATTCAATCCGTCTGGATTGCTATGGATGCAGGTAATGAGATCGTTGAGCACAGCGGATACCGCGTGTTTCCGCTTGCCATTGGTCGCTTCTACGCTGCTGACGACTCCGCTTATGGCTACTCTCCTGCGATGGAGGCATTGCCCGATGTGCGCATGCTCAATCGCATCGAGAAGACCAACATCAAGGGCGCGCAGAAGGCCGTTGACCCGCCGTTGATTCTCGCTGATGACGGTGCCCTTGAGTCGTTTGATCTGCGCTCTGGTGCCTTGAACTTCGGGTACTTGAACGAGCGTGGTGAGCAGCTCATCAAACCACTTGACCTGGGCAAGAACGTCCCCATGGGCATTAACTATGCGGACCAGAAACGCGAGGCCGTCAATCTGGCGTTCTACGTGACCCTGTTCCAGATCTTGGTGGACAACCATCAGATGACCGCCACAGAAGTGCTGCAACGCGCCCAAGAAAAAGGGATCTTGCTGGGCCCCACCATGGGCCGCGTCCAGTCTGAGCAGTTGGGTCCACAGATCACCCGCGAGATCGACATTCTTTCAAATGCAGGCGCTTTGCCTCCTATGCCACCGGAGCTGGAAGAAATTGGCGGGGCCATTGAGATTGAATATGACAGCCCGCTCAACCAGGCAATGCGCGCCGAAGAAGGCGCAAATGTTTTGCGCTGGGCCGAAGCCGCCTCTCCATTCATTCAGGCCGACCCGAACGCAGCCCGCGTTATGAACTCCCCGGCCATTGTTCGCGGACTTGGCCGTGTATTCAGTGTCCCCGAGAAATACATGGTGGACGAAGAGGATGTGCAGGCAGCGAATGAAGCGGCAGCACAGCAGGAACAAGCGGCTCAGATCCTTGAAGCCGCCCCAGTCGCTGCTGGTGCTGCCAAAGACATTGCACAAGCTCAACAAATAGCAGGGAGCGCACAGATATGAGCATTGAACGGATCGCACGCCGAGTGCGCATGTTGACGGGCCTACGCAACGCCTACCGCCGCACGTTCTCCGGTCGAGATGGTGAGACCGTGATTGCCGACCTGGCCAAGTTCTGCAAGGTGGGCAGCTCATCGGTTGCCACCTCCCGAATTACCGGCTCAGTTGATACCCACGCCACCATGCTGGCCGAGGGACGCCGGGAAGCCTTCTTTCACATTGCCAAGGTCTTACGCATGACCGACGAGCAGATCAATCAAATCATGGAGCGTGAGAATGAACGTACTGAATAAACGTGGGCTTTTTGCTCGTTTGCTGCGTCAACAAGCGGGAGAAGGCGGTGCAGAAGGCGGTTTCGGTGGCGAGCAGACGCCGCCCCCTGCCGCCCCACCAACACCAGCTGGCCAAGAAACCGGCACGCAACCCGCATGGCACGACAGCATCCAGGACCCAGCCCTGAAAGACTTTATCTCCGGAAAAGGTTTCAAGGATGCAGGTGAAGCAGCCAAGGCGCTGCAGGACCTGGAGGTTAAAACGGCTGTGCCCGAATCTCCCGACGCCTACAAGTTGCCCGTCCCCGAGGGCCAGGACGCTGCCTTTGCGACCGAAGCGGCCAAGTGGATGCATGAAGCCGGTGTGCCAGCCGAACAGGCCCAGGCTCTGGCAACGAAGTGGAACGAGTACGCCGCAGCCCAACAGCAAGCCGCTGACCTGGCTCGTGAGCAACAGGGCGAGGCTGACCTTGCCACGCTGCGTAAAGAGTGGGGCCAACAGTTTGACGCCAATGCCGAGCTGGGACGCCGGGCTGTTCGCACCTTCGGAGTAGAAGCCGATGCAATCGAGAAGATCTCCAGCGCCCTGGGCGATGCCGAAACGCTGCGCTTGTTCTCCCGGATCGGTAAGCACCTGGGCGAAGGAACTCTTACTCCGGAGGGAGGCGACCGTGGCGGCGCAGCCTCTCCGGCTGATCCTGAAGCCGCCCGAGCCGCTCGGATGTTTCCGAGCATGAATCGTTAATCATCAAAGGAGGCCGAAATGCCCACCATTGGAAATCAATCCCTCAGCATCATCGATGTCGCAAAACGGCTGGATCCGAATGGCGACACAGCCGACGTGGCTGAGCTCTTGGCTCAGACCAACGAAATCATTCAAGACATCCCTTGGGTAGAAGGTAACCTGCCGACCGGTAACCGCACCACGATCCGAACCGGCCTGCCCACCCCAACCTGGCGCAAAATGTACGGCGGCGTGCCGGTGTCCAAGAGTACTACCGCTCAAGTCGATGACACTACAGGGCAACTCACGTCCCGCAGCGAGCCGGATGTGGATTCCGTGCGCATGGCGAACAACCCGGCCACGTTCCGCATGGATGAAGCCTCTACACACATCGAAGCAATGGGCCAGAGCTTCTGCACTACCTTGCTCTACGGCGACACCTCGATCGACCCCGAGCAATTCTACGGCCTGCAACCTCGATACAACGAGTTGGCCGACCCGAGCAATTCGCCCAGCGCTCAGAACGTGGTAGACGGTCGCGGCACCGGCAACGACAACACCTCGATTTACCTGATCGGCTGGGGCAAAACCACAGCTTTCGGCATCTATCCGAAGAACTCCAAGGCCGGCATCGTTCACCAGGACTTGGGCGAGATCGACGCGTTCGATACCAACAATAACCGCTACCGAGCTTATGGCGACCTGTTCAAGTGGGATTGCGGCCTGGTGGTGAAGGACTGGCGCTATGTTGCACGCCTGGCAAACGTGGACGTCTCCGACGCCAGCTCGGGCACTGGCACCATGGCCGATCAGAAACTGATTGAGATGCTAATCGATCTTAAGCACCGCCTGCCGCGCCTGTCCGGCAATGTGCAGCCGCGCATCTACGTCAATCGCACCATACGCGCAGCTCTGGACAAGATGGCGCTCAACAAGTCGCACAACGCACTGTCCATCCGTGAAGCTGCTGACCAGTTCGAAACCAACTTCCTCGGCATTCCCATCCGCACGGTGGACCAACTGCTGAACACCGAGGCGCGAGTCACGGCGTAATTGGCCGGGGCCTCTGGGCCCCTTCCCTCTTTCCTCAATTTGGAGCAATACATCATGATTCTCGATAAATCCAATGAGTTCTCGGACAGCCAAGCAATCACAGCCTCGGCCCTTTCCACGAACGTGATCGATCTGAACCCGTCCGGTAAAAATCCTGTTCAGGACATCGGTGCAGGTGAGCCTGTATGGCTGGTGGTGCAAGTCGACAAAGCAGCTACTGCGGCAGGTGCAGCGACCGTGGCAATTACCTTGGAGTCCAGTGCTGCACCAGGGATGTCCTCTCCTACGGTGCACTACAACTCTGGCCCTAAAGCTCTGGCAAACATCACTGCAGGTGCAGAGTTGGTACGAGTTCGTTTGCCTGGTGGCGACTACAAGCGATACCTAGGAATCCGTTACACGGTCGATACCGGGCCACTGACGGCAGGTTCGTTCTCGGCTTTCATTGTTAAAGATGCCCAAGCCAATCGCGCCTATGCATCTGGCTACATCGTGGAGTAAACCATGGCCCGATACATCGCCAAACAACGCGGTCAGATCCCAGCTGATGCTTACAAACCGGTCAAACGAGCAGACTCCTCCCCTAACCGACGCGTGATGCGTATCGTCGAAGCCGGTGAAGAGTTTGAGTTCCATGGCAAGCCTGGGAAATGGATGGAGCTCGTTTCCAGCAAGAAAGAGTCTCCTGCGAAGAGTAAAGGTGACCAGGGAAACGAGACCTCCCCAAAATCTGGGGGCAAGGCAGAGAATGCCCAGACGAATCAGGACGAATCGCAGGCGCAGACCTCCCAAGGCGGCAGCGGAACCGACGCCCCCAACTCGCCGTAATGGAGTAACGCCATGGCTGTTTCCAAAGTAGCCATCGCAAACCGCGCGCTCACCAAACTCGGTGAAGCGCGCATTATTGCGCTGGATGATGACTCCCAATCGTCAAACACCATGGACTCCATGTTTGACATCGTGTGTGAAGCAGAGCTGCGGGCGAACCTCTGGCACTTTGCCAAAGCGCGGGCAGAGTTGCCTGCTTTATCTGATCACCCAGCATTCGGCTACACCCATCAGTTTCAGTTGCCATCGGACTACCTGCGCCTGGTCAAGATCAGTGATGTGCGTGCTACACCACGTCCCACCGTTGGCGGCTGGTACAGCATCGAGGGGAGCAGGATCCTGATTGATCACCCAGGCCCCCTGCGGATCCGATATATCAAGCGAGTCGATGACCCCACCTTGTTCGATGCCCTGTTTGTCGAGGCGCTGGCCTGCCGCCTGGCTGCCGAAGCCTGCGAGACGCTGACGCAATCCAACACAAAGAAACAAGCCATGTGGGCGGAGTATGAACAAGCCCTGCAGGCAGCACGACGCGCCAATGCCATCGAGCGGCCTGCACTGGCTACATCTGACGATACCTGGCTGGAGGCGCGTAACTGATGGCGAAAGAAACCCCGATCCTGCAAACCTTCGATGGGGGCGAGATGTCCCCGCTGATGGGCGGCCGCACAGACTTAGCCAAGTACTTCAATAGCTGCAGCGTGCTGCAAAACTTTCTGCCGCTCGTGCAGGGTCCACTTGTGCGCCGTGGTGGCACTCAATTCATCCACCCGGTAAAGGCTGGCCGGGCTTGGCTGTTGCGGTTTCAGGTTTCGGAGCGCGTCTCCTACATGCTGGAGATTGGCCCGTATTACATCCGTTTCTATACAGCTCGGGGATTACTCGCGCCTGGTGGCGTACCGGTAGAGGTGGCCACGCCGTACTCTGCCGAAGATCTGACAGATGGGAATGGCCTGTTTGCTCTTCGTGCCGTGCAATCGGCTGACACGATGTACCTGTTTCATGCGCGGCATCAGCCTCGTAAGCTGCTGCGCACTACTGAGACTACCTTTTCGCTTGCTACGGTCGAATTTGCCAATGGCCCATTCGATGACCCGAATACGGACAAGAATGTCTCTGTCCGTTCCAGTGCAACCACCGGGCAAGTCGATCTGACCGCGAGTGCGGGCTTGTTTCAGTCTTGGCATGTCGGCCACCTTTTCATGATCGAAACTGACGATATAGCGTCTGTGCGACCTTGGGGGGTATATCAAGAGGTGGCTGTCGGTGATTACCGACGGGTAGATAACCGGGTATATATCTGTACCGCCATTGGCCCAGACGATGACGAAGGCCCACAAGTGACGGGTAACGTCACCCCTATTCACACTGAGGGCAAGGCCTGGGATGGTGACGGGAAACCACTTCCAAATGATCAGCGCGGCTCTATCGGGGTTGAGTGGCAGTTTCTGCACGCTGGCTATGGCATCGTAAAGATTGAAGGCGTAAACAGCGATACACAAGCAGTCGGCAGTGTTGTTGATCGCCTGCCCAATGATGTGGTCGCGCAAGGATCGTGGAAATGGGCCAATCCGCTGTTTACCTCACAGTCAGGGTTCCCCGAGCATGGCGCATTCTGGCGCAATCGCTTGGTGCTGGTACGAGGTAGAAAGATCGCCATGAGCGTTACCGGCGACTTTGAGAACTTTGAGGCAAAGTCCGCGGGTGAGGTTGAAACTGACTCAGCAATTATTCAGACGCTGAACGCACGGCAGATCAACCGCGCGGTCTGGGTGGTGGAGTCGGACGAGCTGATCATTGGCACTGATGGCGATGAATGGCTTGTTGGCCCTATTCAAGGCAGCCAGGCAGTAGGCCCGGCCAACGTCCGCGCAGAGCGACGCACCAGTTACGGATCCCGCTCTATCGTTCCGGTCGAGGTTGGTGGGCGGATACTGTTCATCCAGGCCTCTGGCCAGAAGTTGCGCGATTACGTGTTCGACTATGACACCAATAACTACGCATCGAATGACACAACCAAGCTGGCTGAACACATCCTTCGTGCCGGCGCCATTGATCTGACCTATCAGCAAGAGCCAGATTCAATTATCTGGGTTGCTCGTGCTGACGGCGTGCTGGTCGGTTGCACCTATGATCAGGAGCCAGGGCGAAGCGACGTGTACGCCTGGCACCCACATCCGATGGTTAATGGCTGGGTCGAGTCTGTTGAGACGATGCCTGCGCCCAATGGCATGGGCAGTGATCTGTGGCTGATCGTTCGACGTGAGATTAACGGCAAGACCGTGCGATACGTTGAGCTGCTGCGAAATCCGCTTGGCTCTCAGGAAGATCACACCGAAGCGTTCTATGTGGATTGCGGGCTGACCTACCGAGGCCCAGAGGCAACGACGATTTCAGGGCTGGAACACCTGGAGGGGCAGACTGTACAAGCCCTTGTGGACGGCGCGGCCTCTCCTGATCGCGTTGTTACCAATGGCTCCATTGATCTGCAGTACCCCGGATCGGTAGTGCACGTTGGCCTGCCTGCTCCCTGCGTAATGGCATCGATGGGGGTGGAGGCGGGAGCCACCAATGGCACCGCTCAAGGCAAGATCAAACGCATAACCAATGTGATCGTTCGCATGCACCGCAGTCTGGGCGGAAACCTCGGCCCATCTCCAGACAATCTTGAGACATTGAACTTTCGCAGGCCCAGCCAGCGTATGAACAATCCACCGCCGCTTTACTCTGGGGATAGTGAGCCAATCCCGTGGCGTGGTGGCTATGAGCGTTCGGCCAAGATTTGGTACACGAATGACCAGCCCTTGCCGGTCACGTTGCTGGCTTTGATGCCGGTCGTTGGCACTCAGGATGACCGATGAAGATCGTAGCCCTTACCTCCGAGCACCTGCTGGCTGTCCAGTTGCAACAAGCACAAGCCTACGCCATCCCAACAGTGACACCAGAACACGCCCGAGCCTTGGCATCAGCGAATGGCGTGGGCTGGGCAGCACTGGACGATAACGGCACTGCCATCGCTTGCGCCGGGATTGTTGAGATGCACCCCCAGCGCGGCATGGCGTGGGCATTGCTCTCTGACGCTGCACTTAGTCAATTCAAAACCATTCACCGGGTGGTGTCCCGCGTTGTCGAATCAGCCCCTTGGCGACGCTTGGAAATGACGGTGGATAGCCAGCATGAGTCTGGGATCGCCTGGGCAGAACGCCTGGGCTTCAAACGCGAAGGCCTCATGGCCGCTTACACCCCGGATGGCCGGGACTGCTTTCTCTACGCAAAGGTGAAGTAATGGATCCATTTACCGCCGCCATCATTGGCTCTACAGCGCTACAGGCTGGTGGGGCCATCATGCAGGGCAACCAGCAGGCCGCAGCCTATGGACAACAAGCAAATGCTGCTGAGCGTAATGCCAAGATGTCCGACATTCAGGCGCGACAGGCCTACGATGCCGGGCTACAGAATGAGCTGGCCCAGCGCCGTAGCGCTTCCCAGCAACAAGCAGATGTCCGTGCTTCGGTGGCCGAATCCGGCTTTGAGTCTGGTAGTGGGACGGCCATGGCGATACAAGAGCAGTCGGCCCGCGACTTGGAAATGGACGCGCTACAGACCCGATACCAGGCATTGCTACAAGGACAAGGCTTTGAGCAGCAGGCCGTGATGGATCGCTATGCCGCTAAAACACTGCGCCAGTCAGGCAAGAACGCCCGCCGAGCTGGGTACCTTAGTGCGGCGACGAGCGTACTTTCGGGTGCGGCCGGGTATGGGCTGGCCACCAAAGCGGGTGCAGCAAGCGCAGCCACTCGCGGCAGCGGTCTCGCGCCTGGCGGTGGTGTCGGGCTGCGCGTCGGCAACGTGAATCAATACTGGGGGTAAGGTAATGGCAACTCGTATTCCAATCCCCCTTGGTCAGCAGCGCCAGTCCACACCGCTAGGCATGCCTGCTGCCCGCGCGCCGATGGTGGCTGTTGAAGATCAGACAGGCCGAGCCGTTGCCGGGCTTGGCCAGGCAGTCGGCCAAATCGGTGATGCGGTTAAGCGCCAACAAAAAGAAGATGCAATCGCGTGGGTTTCCAAGGCCAGCAGTGACGATCAGATCAAATGGATGCAGCGCATGGTCGAGCTGCAGGAAACGGCAGAGCCGGGGGCGCCTGACTTCACGCCGCGCTTCATTAAGGAGTTTGACGACTATACGGATCAGGCCCTACAGAATGCCCCCGAGTTTGCGCGAGCTGCTTACCGTGAAAGCCTTACGCGCCAACGCACACAGTTCGGCGGAAATGCCATCAATTTCGAGGCCACAAAGCGCAGTGAGTACATCGTTTCTCAGTACGGCACCGGTTTGGACTCTGACGCACGCTCCATTGCGCTGGAACCCTCTTTGTATGACGAGCGCCGCGCATTACGACTGGCGGCCCTGAATGAATCGACTCTGCCCGCATCAGTCAAAACAAAACTGATTGGGGATGCAGAGGCGACCATGGCCTATGCCGCTGGCGCAGCGATGATCGACCGGGATCCGCACGGTGCCGTAGCAGCAATGGAAGCCGCTTCCCGTGGCGAGGCCGTGAATGGGTTCCGCTGGATCAGCCGCTTGGACTCTGACCGAATCCAGCAGCTGCGCACCCGCGCCCAAACCCAGGCCGACCGCATCGACAATAAGGCCCGCATCGAGCAAGACAAAACTGACGCGCGCGCCCAGCGAGCCATTGGCGACTTTGATCGGCAGATCTCTACAGGGGTGCCAGCTACAACCGACGATATGCTTCGTTGGGCTGGCATGGTTAGCGGAACAGAGTATGAAGAACAGTACCGTGACAGACTGAATGCGCAGATAGAAGTACAGAATGTGCTGCGTATGCCTATTTCTAAACAGAAGGCATACGTACTGCAGCGCCGCTTGCAGCAACAAACGTCCGGCGCGAACCCTACGGCCATTGCCAGCCTGGACCGAGTAGAACGTGCAATTGAATCGAACAGCAACCTGCTCAAAGAAAAGCCTTTGGCATGGGTAGAGCAAAGAGCGGCACAGCCTGTTGCGCCGCTAGATTTAACCTTACTGGCAAATCAGGACGGCATTGCCGTAGTGGGCCAGCAACTGCGGGACCGCTCGGATGTGATCCGTGGCATGCAATCAAAAAACACACCCGGCGCGGTGAACATGCGCCCATTACTGGATGATGAGGCAGAGGCCCTGGCAAATGCGTTCAAGGAGGGGAATGCTCGGCAGAAGCGTGAAGTACTGGGGGCGCTGTATTGGGCCGCTGGCGAGCCTGATACCTTCCAGGGAATCGTGGCACAGGTAGATGGGATTAGCCCGTTCATGGCCCGTATGGGGAGGCTGGCCAGCAGCTTTGAGCAATCCAAGCTAACAAATTATTGGTTCAGTGAGGATGTTGTGCAATCTGCCGGGGATGCTGCTGCTACAGCCATTCATGGAGACGAGATTTTGTCTGCTGGTGGGAAAGCTGGAACCATTAGCTACCCAGTCCCGAAAGACAATGAATTTATGGAGGCTCTTGCTAGCAAGGCTCAAGATCTCTATCGCGGCTCAGCCGATGGAAGTAGTGCGGCTGACGAAATGATGCGTGATGCGTATGCCATCAAAGCTTATTACGTTGGCAAGGCTGCCCAGGACGGAAGTCTGTCTGCCGATATGGATACAGATCGTCTTGATCAAGCGATTTCAGCCGTGCTCGGTGAGCCTGTTGATTTCAATGGCCAAGGTAATGTTCTTGCTCCTTGGGGAATGGATCCCGACTCTTTCACCGCTAGGGCCAATTCTGCAATTAGCCGCCAACTTCAAGAGCGCCAGTTGGGGGCTGACATTATCCAATCTGTGGATAGCGTTGGGCTGATTGCTTTTGGACCAGGGGCGTATGTGGCTACCTTAGGGGGGGTGCCGTTGCTGGATCCTGCCACTAACGACTTGATCATCATCGAGATGTCTCCGGACGCAGACTCTGGGCGTGATTCGTTTGGTGTATCGGCGTCGGACCTGATCCCGCGCCAGCCAAGCAATCTGACGGGGGCGACAGAATGAGGCAAGTTGACCAGAAGCGATTGCAGGCCCTTCGTGATACTGCAAAAACCCCGTCTGAGATCTTGGGCGGGTCTGAGCCAGGTGCATTTTCCGGCGCGGCGTCGGCAATTCCGCAAGGGGTTGTGACCGGCGTTGCACAGGTGGAGGGTCTTGTTGCTGGGATGGCTGAGCGTGCCTATCAGCCAGTGCTGAACGCCCTTGAAAGCGCTACGGGCATTGAACCCTGGAACCCATTCACAAGCTTGCGCGGCCAGGCTGATGTCTGGGCACAGCAGTACAAGCCAGATCCTATGACTACCGGCATGGTCGGCCAGATCATGTTTGATGTGTCCCGCGTCCTAACTCAGGTTGGCGTAGGAACAGCCGCCAGTCTGGCTACAGGCGGTACAGCTACGACCGCAATGCTAACGGGGGCGGCAACAACCGGGACTGCTACAGGCCGCGCTACCTTCCAAGATATGACGGGGAAAGGGGTAGACCCTGGCACTGCAGCCAATATTGCCTTTGTTGATGCCCTTACTGTAGGCGCTGGTGTTGCTATGCCAGCCTCAATTGGCTTTCGAGCACTGGCCACGCCCTTGAGTCAGGCCGGGGTGGGGTTAAGTCGAGGTGCATACTACGGTGCAAACGTAGCCTATGGTGCTGCGGCCAACGTCGCAATGGGAGCTGCACAGCGCGGTTCCACGCATGAGCTCCTGCAGGCAGGCGGTTATACGACCATGGCCCAGCAGTACTCACCACTGGATACAGCATCGGTGGCAGCCGAGGCGATTCTGGGTGCTGCGTTTGGTGCTGTCGGCGCGCGGGCCGGGCTTCCCAATGCTGCAGAGCAGGCCGCCATTGATGCTTCTTTGACCGCGCGTGACGCCAAACACGCCGCCATCGACACCGCCCCAGGCGTACCGTCTGACCCTGCATCGGCTGCGGCACACAGCCGCTCAATGGGAGCAGCCACACAGCAGCTATTGAGTGGCCAGCGTGTCGATGTGGGGCAGACAGGCATCGAGGATGGCTCCTTCGTCACCCGGCCACGGCCACCCGAGATTGCGGATGCGGCACGCTCTGAGTATCTGATGGATCTGCCGCCAGCCGCCCGATACACACCCAGCGACCGCCTTGCGGCTATGCCTGTTGTCAGCCGGACACGCTTGCGGTTTGATGCCCCTGAACTCAATGAGTACGCCGCCCAGGTCGAACAGCAATACGACCTTCCGCCTGGCCTGATAAATGCACTGAAAAATGCAGGTGAACGCAGCAATAGCAACCAAGTCAGCCCGGCTGGTGCTCGCGGTGTTATGCAGTTCATGCCGGAGAACCTGCGTAAGTATGGAGTTACTGACGCCTCAGACCCAGTGCAGATTATCGACGCCGCCGGGCGTTACCTGCGTGACACCATGCGCCAGTACGGTGGCCACGTTGATGCGGTGATTGCCGACTACAACGGCGGGCCACGCCAAGCCAGAGAAGTCCTCGCAGGACGGCAGCCAAAAGCAAAGGAGACGCAAGACTACCTGCGACGGGTTCGCCAGTGGATGGGCAGGGAAGGATCTGGGCGCCGCCAGGATTCGGACATACCACGGCAAGTTGCTGAGTCTGTCCCCATCGTTGAGCGCATGCCTGTTATCCATCCGGAACAGGCCCGAGCGGCCCGCGCCATCGATGTCGAGTTGGCCGCTCTGGACACTGAACGTGCTCAGGTCCTGGCCACTGCTGGGAACGAAGCCGAACTTGGTCAAGTAGTGCAGATCCGTTCGGAGCTGATGGACCTGCAGGCACAGCGCAGCACTTTGGATGAAACCGACGTCCGGCCTCTCGCAAAGGAGATCCAAGCCAGTACTCCACGCACCAGCTACAAAGAGGCTCTCAGCATGGCCCGTCGCCAACGGGCTTCTGAGACAACCGAGTTGGAAGCACGTATAGACCGGCTGGAAGGCGTGCTGCGTGAGAATGCCCTGGCAAACCAAGCCGCACAGCATTTGGCACGGATCGATGAGCAGGCGACCGTCCTGCGTGAAAACCGGGCCATGATTGAAACACCGCCACTGGTTGAGCAGCCGTTACCTGGTGCCGTGCGGACCGCTTTGTCTGAAATGGCTCCTGCTGAATCCGGCATTGCACCACCTCCTGCGGGCCAGGCGGTCGGCGTCCCTCGCGTACCGACTGCAGGCCAACCGGACTTAGGCCAAGCGGCTGATGGACAGGCCCGCTCCTCAACTGCTGCAAGAGAGCCTGGGCAAGCAACAAACGTAGGTGACCAAGCTGATACAACGTCTGCCGCACGCCAGCAACAAGACGGCATCAATACAGCCGACGACGCCGAGACCCGTGCCGGGCTTGCTTTACTGGACGAGCAAGGCGACATCGTTGTTCCGATGGAGCTAGAAAATGGCGACGTTGTAAACGTGTCCCTACGCCAGGCTCTTGCCGAGGCAGATGCCGAACTCAAATACAGCACACCCGAAGCATTCAATGCTGCCGTGGTGTGTGCAATGACCAAAGGTGAATAACAATGCGTGCTGAATGTATTGATGCTGTTTCCCGTGCTCTCGGCCGCCAGATAACCCAGGCCGAAGCGACGAATATTGAAGCCCGTATTCTGCAGGCTATGCGCAAGCTGGCCAGCCAGGACAGGGCCAACTGGCTGGGCATGACGGAAGGCGACCGCTTTATGGCCGCCGCTGACATGGCCGCACGCGACGTTGCTGCTGATGCCGCACTGAAACGACGCCGGGTTGCGTTGACCGCCTTGCGCCATGATGCCGTCCAAAGCTATTTGCAGAACTCCGCTCATAATGAAATGGACTCTCTTAAGCGGATGCTGGCGTTCTACAGTGACGGGAAAAGCGGAACTATATCTGTCGAGAGCGCTGCGAAGGCCATCCGTGACGATGCGCTTGGGTCTGTGCTGGATGCGTTGGAGACTACCAAGGGCGGCCTGCTCGGCGTGTTCACCAATAAACAGGGTGTGCTGGATCTGGTAACTGAGCTGCGGGGCGGGGACTCCGGCAACCCTTTGGCCAAGGCAGGGGCAAAGCAGTACGCCGAGACAGCTGAGCGCCTGCGTCAGCGGTTCAACCGTGCGGGTGGAAACATCGGCCGGCTGGAAGATTGGGGGATGCCACAATCACATAGCCAGCACTTGGTGGCGAAAGCTGGTCAAGACCGTTGGGTCTCGGACGTTCTTGCGACGGTTGATCGGGAGCGTTACTCAAACCCGAACGGTACGCTGATGGACGATACTCAACTCACTGAGTTTCTGAAAGAAGCCTGGAACACCATTGCCACCAACGGCGCGAGCAAGATAGAGCCGGGCAAGCCCACCGGTAACGGCATGCGCGGGAACCGTGGCAGCACTGAGCGCCAGATTCATTTCAAGGACGCTGAGTCATATATCGAGTACCAAAGGCAATACAGCGAAACGCCCATGCTCCAGTCCATGCTGAATCACATCGACATGATGGCACGGGACATTGCCCTGGTAGAAGCGTTGGGGCCAAACCCAAACAACATGATGCGGTATTGGATCGACAACGCCCGCAAGTCTATGGCTGATCAAGATCCAGTATCAGCCAACAAGATTGAGAACGAGGCGACCCGGCTGGAAACCTTATACAACGAGATCTCGGGGGCAAGAAGCCTGGCGGTCTCTGATTCGCTGGCATCAGCCTTCGACACCTACCGTGCACTGAACGTAGCAAGCCGCCTGGGTTCTGCCGCATTGACGGCTATTTCAGACATCGGCACCCAGACCATGACGGCCATCTATAACGGGATTCCGGTAACTCGCCTTTTCATGAACGAGCTGCGCAGCCTTAACCCCGCCAATAAAGTGGACCAACGCACGGCCCTGCGGTCTGGCCTGGGAATGGACCAATTCATCGGCTCTATTAACCGCTGGGGAGTCGATGGGCTGCAGCAGGATGCGTATGTGTCGGGTCGAATGGCTCGATATGCTCAAGGAGCAGCAGCTGGCCTGATGAAATTCTCAGGTCTGAACGCACTGTCTCGTGCAGGTCAGCAGGCTTATGCATCGGTAATGATGGATAGCCTGGGTGAAATGTCTCGCACTTTTAGCCAGATTGGCGATGCAAAGACAGGACAGTTCCGCAAGCTGGCTGAGCGGGCTAAAGAATATGGGATCACGGATACCGATTTTGCTATCTGGAAGCTTGCTCAGCCCGAGGACTGGCGCGGCATGGGCGACACGGTCCTAACAGCACAAAGTATTTATCGGGTCTCAGATGCGGCATTGGAGCCTTTGGCCAAGCAGCTGGGAGTTTCGCCCCAGGCACTTCGAGACCAAGCCGCAACTCGCATGATGGCATTCGTTAACTCTGAGACGAGCATGGCTGTCATTGAGACCCCTACAGCTCGTGAGCGCGTCGCCATCTATGGCCGGTTTGGAAAAGAGCGAGGCAGCATCCCCACTGAGCTATACCGCTCTGCTATGCAGTTTAAGAGTTTCCCGATTGCCATCATGATGCGGCACGGCCAGCGAGCAATGGGGCAAGCAACCGGAGTTGGTAAGGCCTCGTACATTGCAGGGCTGGTTTCGCTTACTTCCGTCTTTGGTGGCCTGGCCGTGCAGGTCAATGAGGTGGCATCAGGGCGGGATCCACTGGACATGACGGATCCACGCTTCGCAGGAAAGGCATTCTTAAAAGGTGGTGCGCTTGGACTGTACGCTGATTTCCTATTCTCTGACCAGACACAGTATGGCTCCTCGCTCGCGGGAACGCTTGGTGGCCCAATCCTGAGTGATGCTGATGACTTTCTAAAGCTGACAATGGGCAACATCCAACGCACAGCAGAAGGCAAGGATACCGATACCGGCGCACGGGCAGTGCGAATGCTCAAGGGCAAAATCCCCTTCGCCAACCTCTGGTACACAAAAGCTGCAACTGATCGGATGATCTTCAACCAGTTGCAGGAGATGGCCTCGCCTGGCTATCTGCGCCGCATGGAGCGCCGCGCCCGGAAGGAGTTCAATCAGGAGTACTTTGCTTCACCAGATGGGCGCAGGCTGCGTGCGCCGGATCTGGGAAGGGCTTTGGGAGGATAGAAATCTAGCTGGGTTGCTTGTTAAACATAGCTCGAGCTATTGACGAATGCTCGATCTCCATTTGTATATACGATTTTTTAGCGTCCCTACCCAAAGTTAAATTTGTTATTTTGTTAATGGACTCCATCATCCATGACGATGTCTGGTAATGAGCGACAACGTCAGTGATCATCAGGTGAAGGTTTAGTTTTACTTTTGTTCCGCGGGCTTCTCTAGGGGAGTTGATTGGAGAGTTTTTATCATAAAGTAAAAATCTTAATTCTTGCTCAGACTTATAAACATGAGATTTTTTTGAGAGCGGAGAGAAAATTCTATTTATATTTTTACTGCCCTTAATTTCTTCTACGTACTCGACCTCGGTAATTGCCAATGCTAGTTCCCGAGGGGTGGAAAGCGCATTTTTTACTTTTCCAACAGTGGACGTGATCATAACGGAGCCTGGCCCACCACCATACGCTCTCCACATATCAACTCTTTCATGGTCATACTTGTTCCAGCACCAAACGTCTACCCACGTACTCATGTGGTCCAATACGTCTATATAGTCTGTACGCTTTTTTAGGCCAAACGGCGTTTCAAATGTCTCGTTCTCTATCTCTCGCATGCGCTCGAGGCGGCCTTCAATTTTCTCTTTCCTGCCCCCAGGCCAGGCGGCCATGGCAATGTCGAAATAGGCAGCAAAACCATTATTACTCAAGAGGTCAGAAAAAGATCCGCTTCCTTCCAGGGGGTCACCCTGATTGCCAGAGGCATCACGCAACTTATGCAGGCTTGGCCAAAAAGCCTCTTGGAAGGCCATCATATGGAAAAATTTTTCAAATGATATGTATCTAGCGATCGGCGTTTCATCATCGACAATTTGATGGGCTATTTCCATATTCACCTCTCTTCTTTTCTAATTTTTCGGACAAAAGTCCGTGCTCACAAGTAGACCATGAACGGCATTATCCCCCCAGATTGTGCCTGCCATGACAGTTTCCTCAGAACAGTCCCGTGTTCAGTACGCCACCGATGGTGTGGCAACTTCTTTCCCTGTGCCGTTCAGGTTTCTACAGAACCAGGACCTGCGGGTCACTCTTGTGCAGGGCGACGGCAGCGAGCGGCCTCTTTCCCTTGATGTTGATTACAGCGTTACCGGCGCTGGTCAGCAGGCTGGCGGGACGCTCACCATCACTGACACACCCCCCCCCGGCCAAACACTGCTGATTGATCGCATCGTCTCGATCACCCAGGAAACGGCTTACCAGCGCAATGACCAGTTCCCGGAACGAGCGCACGAACGCGCCCTGGATAAGCTGACGATGATCTGTCAGCAACTGGCCAGCATATTTGGCATGACGTCTCTGGGCGGTCGCCGCGTATTGATGGTCCGGGACTCAGATGGCGGCATTGGCTATTTGCCATTGCGCCGTCATCGCGTAAATCATGCGCTGGGGTTTGATGAGAATGGCGATCCAGTGGCTATCCCATCGGACTTGCCCCAGCTTATCGGCGCTGTTGAACGCGCCGAAGCTGCAGCTGACTCCGCAGAAGAAGATGCAGCGTCTACTTCTGTTAATGCTGCCTCAGCCAAGGTAGATGCAGCAAAAGCCGAAGCCGCCGCAGATGCCGCCACGGTCAATTCAAAAGTCTACCCAACTCCACTCGACGGCCTACACGCTGTCGGGGACGGCGAATACTTCCTCGTTATTGGCGCTAACGAGAATCAGGCGGCTCGGCTGTATCTGAGAATCAACTCTGGCGACGGCCGTCTACAAAAAATATATCCGACTCTTGCTGCCGTCGAGTCAGTTTCAGCTGATGTTGCCAGTTTGCGTACAAGCGTATCTGGAATCAGCTCTTCTATTTCCCGTGAGGGCGATCTCGTGTTTGGACGAGACTCAAACCCGATTACCGGAAGCAATATTCCAGGGGGCACTTATATTTATGCCAACCCGGTACCTGCATCTGGCTCTGTCACATCGATTCGTGCATTCTGTAAAACACCAGGTGATTTACGCATCAACATCTATCAGCGCACAGGCAACCGCGTGGATCGAAAGCTCACCACGACGCGCCCACTAATAGCTGGTTTGAATGAGATTCTGTTTGGGGAAAACGATATCCCCGTTAGCAACGGTGAATACCTGTCGTTCTCATGTGCTGCTGGGGTCCTTTCGTTTACAGGCGCGCCAGGCGATGAAGGGGGCCATTACATTTTTACAAACCAAGATATAGAAACAGGGAATCTTGGTGGGATCACAAAATCAGCCCGGCTGCAGTTCTCCGCGACCATAACAGGTCAAGTTCAGATCCAAGTAGGGGAGGAGCTGGATAGCTTGCAAGAGCAGATTAATCAGCTTGGACCGTCTACCGGTGCAGTGGCTACGGATAGCCGAACATTATTCAGATACCGCGCACGGATCGGGACACTCGATGCCACTGGCGCAGGGCAACTGAATGTATTAATGCTCGGTGACAGCTGGTCAGAACACGCACGTATACCGCAACAGTTGCGTAATGTTCTCGAAAACCGATGCGGTGGCGTTGCCGCCTATGGCTGGATTGATGCAATTGGCGGCAGCCCCATGCAAGGCTTGTCATACGGAAGAACCGGCGCCTGGACTACGTACAGCACAGCAACGGGCGGTGCGGTCCCGGCTGTTGGCACTGGCCCGGATGGGCGAGTTGTCTATACAGACACGAATGATGCAACTGCGCAGATCACGACGACCTGCGAGTCTTTCAAAATCTACTACAGAGACACGACAGGATCATTCCGATGGCGTGTAGACGGGGGCGCGTGGACAACGGTTTCCGGGGCCGGGTCTGGCGACATTGCTGTTGTCAAGATTGACGGTCTGCTACATGCGTCACACACGTTCAGATTAGAAACTGTAGGCAACACCGGAACTGTAGCGATTCTGGGTTATCTGGCGTCGTCGTCAGAGCCGGGGGTGATCGTGCACAAATGCGGGTCAGGCGGGTCAACAGGCGTTTCGATGCAAAAGCATCTGAACAATCTAACCCCATTTGTTGATGACCTTTCTCCAGACGTTGCGGTGCTGATTCTTGGGACAAACGATTACAGAACTGCTGGTGCGACCGTAGATCAATTCAGAACGGCAGTGAACGGAGTCATTGATCGGCTTCGCTCCGTCATCCCTGATGTCGGGATTATTTTGTGGGCCCCGGCAAAAAGCAACGGCTCTGAGGTTACGCCGCTGTCGAGTTATGTCTCTGCAATGTCAGACATCGCGCTCAACAAGAATGTCGAGTTTTTTAGCAATTACGCGTCGTTCGGTGATTTCTCATATGCAAATGCGCTCGGCATGTGGCTTGATGCACTGCATCAATCACCGTCCGGTGCTAGATCGTCCGTGAACTTTCTTTCCAAGACACTTTTGTATTGAGCGACGGAGGCCGCTATGCCCCAAAGGACTTCACGAATGTTTGATAACGATGCTGCCCACTTGCCTATAAGCACGGGATCGGCGCTGGTCATCTACGGATGGACAGCTCAAGAAATCATTCTTTTTATGTGGGGAGCTTACGTGTTCATGCTGATTGTCGCAAAGCTTCCCGAATTTACACGGTCATCAATTCAGATCTTCACGTTCTTGAGCAAGCGCTGGGAGCGATTAAAGGAGTGGAAGCGTGGATCTAAAAACTAAGCTGGGTTCTGGGGTGGTCGCAGCAGCGATTGCGCTGGTGGCTGCATGGGAAGGGCGCTCTTTGGTGGCTTACGTGGACCCGGTGGGGATTCCGACGATCTGTGAGGGCTATACGCAAGGGGTCAAGTTGGGTGATGTGGCGACCCCGGAACGGTGCGACGCACTGACTGAGCAGGAAGTACGTAAGGCCCTGGCGGTGGTGGACCGCTCTGTGCCACAAGTTCTGCCTGATGGTGTGCGCGTTGCACTAGCCAGCTTCGTCTACAACGTGGGGCCTGGCGCTTATGGCAGATCAACACTGCTTCGCAAGCTGAGGGCGGGTGATCTTGTTGGTGCCTGCAACCAGTTGCCGCTGTGGGTGTATGCCGGGGTCAAGAAACTACGCGGCCTGGAGTTACGCCGAGAGGCAGAGAGGAAGATATGTCTATCCGGTCTGCAGTAACGGGGGCTGCTGTGCTGGCAACCCTTTTCATTGGGCTGCAGATCTATGGCTCAGTCCGGGATAGGAACGGCTACGACCGGGCCCAGGCTGAATACATGATCGCTGTCGCGCATGCAGAGGGCAGGGCGCGGCAGATCGAGCAACAGAAACAAAAGGAGGTTGAGGATGTTCGTGCCGAATATCAAAAGCAGCTTGATGCGGCGGCTGGTGCTGCTGTTTCTGCCCGTGCTGATCTTGACGGGCTGCGCGGCAAGCTCACAGCCGCCAATGATCGTGCAGCCACCCAAGCTGCCCGAGCCGGACGTGCGCTGGATGAAAACGCCAGAATTGCCGCCGAACTGCGTAACGTGGTCGGAATGTGCGCAGCACGATATACAGAGCTGGCAGGAGTCGCTGACCGCTACCGGGGCGATCTGATCGCGCTGCAGGGGTATGCCCGGTCAGTTGTCGGCAGCCCGTAGCTGCTCAACTGTACGTTGCTGCTTGCGCCATTCCTTCACCGCCTTGTGCTGACGCACGGCAATTGCAAGGTTTTCGTACTTCCTTTCCTTGCGCTCGTTGTGCCAGGACGTGCCCTCAATCAGCACAAGGAACTCGTCAGTCTCGCGTAGAATGCAGCGCATGTACGAGATCTCACGTAGCAGCAGGTTGATCTCTGGATCTTTGCCGCGCCGGGCAAGTATGTCTTTGAGCTGTTCGGCGCTCATACCCGGTTTCTTTTGCCTGAACATGGTTTTACTGTATGAAAAAACAGTAATTTAGCACCAGTAACGTCGGAATGTGTTTCAGGCTGTGGGCGCAAAAAAGCCCGCTCTATGGCGGGCCTCTTTATCTGTGCTGTGACCAGAACGTGTCGTGAGTAGCCAAAAAATGCCATAAAAAGGCCAAAGTCGGGCTGTTCAGTAGTGTATGATTATCGCTGCAGTTGATTGATTTTAAAGGTCTTTCTTATTTGTTTTGCTTGCGGATGTTGGGAATCATAATCCGCAGGTCCCCTGTTCGAATCAGGGATGCGCCACCAAGATAAAGAAAACGGCCCACAGCAATGTGGGCCGTTTTTTATTGCTCGTCGGGATGATGGAAAGCCGTCGGAGTTTACTTATACTGGGCTCATGACAAAACTCATCATCCGCCCCGAGACTTTGGCTGATTTTGCTGCCATCGAGACCGTTACAGAGGCTGCGTTTCGTGACGCGCCTCATACAAGCCACAACGAACAATTTATTCTTGCTGCCTTGCGCGATGCGGGAGCATTAAGCGTTTCCCTGGTTGCGGAGCAGGGTGGCTCCCTTCTTGGGCATGTCGCCGTGTCACCCGTTTCCATCTCCGATGGCACCTCAGGGTGGTTTGGGATTGGTCCTGTCTCTGTGATTCCAAGGCTTCAGGGCCGTGGTATCGGGTCGCAGTTGATGCGTGAGGCCTTGGGGAGGCTTGCCGAGCAGGGTGCAGCGGGCTGCGTTGTTCTTGGAGACCCATCCTACTATCAACGATTCGGATTCAAACCTGAAGCCAGGCTTGTGTTGCCGGGCGTCCCTCCTGAGTACTTCATGGCCCTGTCCTTCGGGCAAGTTGTGCCAGCCGGTACGGTTACTTACCACCCGGCATTTAGCACGCCGGTTTGATGTTGGCGATTAGGCCGAGCAAGGCGTTCAGGATGGTTTAGTTTTATTAAAGACGGTAGCCTTGCCATAGTTTGCTGTGTTTCTTGTCCAACTCAAGGTTAGGCTCATGAACTTATTCAAACGTGCTGGAGCCCTTGCGCTGTTCGTACCCGTCCCGGCTTTGGCGTCCGATGGTTTGCTGACCCTGGTTGCTGGAATTCCTGTTCTGCTTGTGGCGACCATTGTTTTTGCCGTGCTGCTGGCAATACGGTCTCGCAACCTCATCAAGACGCTGGCGACGATCCTGTTTGTCCCAACCTTGCTATTCGGCCTTTACAGCGCCTTGGATGCGGTCACCCTGTTGCGCGATTTTGGGACGGAGAACTTCAGCATTGGCCTTGCTTTCTTTGCGCTATTGGTGCTGGTTTGCGTGTTGTTCTTCCTGATCGTTCGTGGGCACTCAAAGACACGCTAGCGGCTAGATGATGGGCTTTGTTTTGACCTTGTCCTTGCATATAAGGGGGGCAATTCTGTTGAGGCAGAGTTAGACGCTTTTGAGCCGGTTTATCGCCCGTTCATCTTTACACCTCATAAATTCGCGCACTAACAATAAGCGAAATCGGTCTTTTGACCCTCAAGTTCTTTTGTCTATTCTGATTCCTTGACCTAAGGGCTTATCAAGCCGCCACCATCATCGAGGAATGCTCCATGTCGTTGACGAGAACTCTGCAGCATCTGGGCCTGGCCTTGGCGGCCAGCGTCGTATCTCTAAGCGCGCAGGCCACCAGCCTGACCGTTGCTTATCAGACCATTCCCACTCCATCCAATGTGCCTCAGGCCGATGGCGTTTATGAAAAAGAAACGGGCGCGAAAATCGATTGGCGTAAGTTTGATGGTGGTGCGGAGGTGATCAACGCGGTGGCTTCCGGTGATGTGCAGATTGCCTATCTGGGCTCCAGCCCCCTGGCTGCGGCTGCCAGTCGTAAATTACCTATTGAGACCTTTCTGATTGCGGCCGAGCTGGGTACCAGCGAAGAGCTGGTGGTGCGTAACGGTTCGGGTATTCAGGCTCCGCAAGATCTTGTTGGCAAGACGATTGCCACGCCTTTTGTATCGACCAGTCATTACAGTCTGCTGGCTGCGCTCAAGCATTGGAAAATTGATCCCAAGCAGGTCAATATCATCAATCTGACGCCGGCCAATATCGTAGCAGCCTGGGCTCGTGGTGATATTGATGGTGCTTATACGTGGGACCCGGCCTTGAGCAAGGCCAAGGAAAGCGGCAAGGTGCTGATCAGTTCCGGGGAACTGGCCAAGCTGGGTGCTCCGACTTTTGATGTGTGGTTGGTGCGCAAGGATTTTGCGGAAAAATATCCGGATATTGTGTCGGCTTTTGCGCGTGTCACCTTGGCTGCGTACGAGGGCTATACGCATGATCCTGCTGCCTGGGTAGCCAATGCCGACAACATCAGCAAGCTGTCCCGCTTGACTGGTGCGACGCCTCAAGAAATTCCCAATGTTCTGGCTGGCAGCGGCTTTTTATCTGCGGCTGATCAAATCAAAACTTTAGGTCAGCCCACTGCCAAGGCCTTGGCCGATACCTCTGCCTTCCTGAAAGAGCAGGGCCGTATCGACGAGGTTTTGCCTGATTACGCCGCTTACACCACCAGCAAATATGTCGAGGCGGCTGCCTCGCTGGCCAGGTAATTCTGATGGCGCAGTTAACACTGAATCACGTCAGCGCACGCTATCCCGGTGCCGATCATTTGGCGCTGCGAGATGTGTCGCTGCAATTGGGGCCGGGGCAGTTGGTGGTGGTGCTGGGGCCTTCGGGAAGTGGCAAGACTACCTTGTTGAATCTGATTGCGGGCTTCACCCTACCCAGCGTTGGAACGATTATCTTGGATGGCGAACCTGTGCGCGGCCCTGGGGCTGATCGCGGTGTGGTGTTCCAGGACGACGCCTTGCTGCCTTGGCAGACGGTTCTGGAGAACGTGGCTTTTGGTTTGACGCTGCGGGGGGAGTCCAAGGAGCAGCGGCAGGCTGTGGCCCGTCATCAATTGGCTTTGGTGGGGCTGGAGGGCTTGGAGCAGCGCCGTATCTGGCAATTGTCTGGTGGTCAGAAGCAGCGGGTGGGTATTGCTCGTGCTTTGGCGGCGGACCCGCGTGTGCTCTTGCTGGACGAGCCTTTTGGGGCGCTGGATGCCTTTACCCGAGAGCAGGCGCAGACGCTTTTGTTGAATGTCTGGCAGCGTAGCGCCAAGCCTGTTTTTCTGATTACTCACGATATTGAGGAAGCTGTGTTTCTGGCTACCGATCTGATTATTTTGGGCGGTACGCCTGGGCATGTGGTGGAACGTCTGACGCTGGACTTTGGGCGACGTTACACCGATGGGCAGCCGGTGCGTCAGGTGAAATCTTCACCGGAATTCATCGCGGCGCGAGAGCGTGTACTGGGGCATGTGTTCTCGGCGCATCCCGTTACCGCTTCATCCTGAGTTTAGGAGACTGTTCATGAAATCCTCTGTCGCTGGCGAGGTTCTGCAACCGCGCGATATCGCTGGTTTGTCGGGCGCTTCGTCTTTAAGCGCAGGTAGCGACTCCAAGCCTCATCAATCAACGTCCACTAAGCCTCGGCAAACGTCTATTGCCGTGATCAGTTTGCTTACCCTAAGTGGAGTGCTGTTCTTGTGGTGGGCCGTTACTGAGTGGGGCTATGTGGACCCGCTGTTTCTACCATCACCCCAGGCTGTGCTGAGCCGTGTTTTTCGTCTGTTCACTGTGGGTTATATGGATGCCACGGTGCAGCAGCATCTGGCGGCCAGTTTGTGGCGGATTAGCTTGGCATTGTTTGCCGCTGTCTTGTTGGCGATTCCTACGGGTATCGCGATTGGCCGTAATCGTATTGCTCAAGGCATTCTGGACCCTTTGATTGAATTCTATCGCCCGATTCCTCCGCTGGCGTATTTGCCTTTGATCGTAATCTGGTTTGGGATTGGTGAGCTATCAAAAGTACTGCTGATTTATCTGGCAATTTTTGCGCCGATCACGATTGCGACGGCAGGTGGTGTGCGTAATGTGGATCCGGTGAAACTGCGTGCGGCTCAATCTTTGGGGGCGACGCGTGCTCAGTTGCTGCGTTACATCATTATCCCCAGTGCCTTGCCTGATATTTTGACGGGCTTGCACATCGGTTTGGGAGTGGGGTGGTCAACCCTTGTGGCTTCGGAGCTGGTTGCTGCCACGCGTGGTTTGGGATTCATGGTTCAATCAGCAGGGCAGTTTCTGGCAACTGACGTGGTGATGGCGGGGATTCTGCTTATCGCCTTGGTGGCGTTTGCGCTTGAAATCGGTTTGCGTCGATTGCAGGCCAAGCTTGTTCCGTGGCACGGACAAGCGCGTTAGCAGCTGGGATGTGATTGTTCGCCTGGAGTTTTTGGTGCAGAGGTTCAGAGTTGAGTTGTGCGGTGTGAGTAGGTCGGCTCTCGTTCGAGCCGACCTGGACGTCCAGGCACCGTAGCATTGCGTCAAGACATGATTACTGCTTTGCTGGTTTATGCCTCAGCTGCTGGATTGAACTCATGGATCCCATAAGGCCCTTGGTTAGTGTGCGCACAGCGGCCTTAGTGTGAATACAGCCAGTCTGCTCAGCTCTTGGCAGTTCACACTGACCGAGTCAGCCCACCATCCACCTTGATGTTCTGTCCCGTAATGTAGCCAGCCCCATCCGACAACAAAAACGCAATTGTCGCGGCAATTTCCTCGGCTTTTCCATAACGTCCCATAGGCACGCTTTCTCGCCGTTCTTCGGTCGCCGGCAGGCTATCAATCCAGCCAGGCAGCACGTTGTTCATGCGTACATTCTTGGCTGCATAGCTGTCCGCAAAAATCTTGGTGAAGCTGGCCAGCCCGGCGCGGAATACCGCCGAAGTGGGGAACATCTCCGCAGGCTCAAACGCCCAGGCTGTAGAAATATTCACAATAGCCCCACCACCTTGCGCGGCCATGATGGGCGCTACCAGTCGTGCTGGACGCACGGCATTCAGAAAGTAGACATCCATGCCCTTATGCCAGTCTTCGTCGCTGATCTCCAGAACCGGGCCGCGTGGACCGTGTCCGGCGGAGCTGACCAGGGCGTCGATACGCCCCCAGCGCTGCATGGCCAGGTCAACCAGGCGCTGTAGATCTTCGTTAGATTGATTCGAGCCAGTCAGGCCCACCCCACCCAGTTCTTTAGCCAGTGCCTCGCCCTTGCCGGACGAGGACAGGATGGCGACGCGATAACCATCTTGAGCCAGCCTGCGGGCCGCAGCGGCGCCCATGCCCGAGCCGCCTGCGCTAATAAGTGCTACTTTTTCTACAGTCATGAGAGCCTCCATATTTTGAGATTGATATTATTATTTCAGCTGGAAATGGAAAAATCATGCGATAAATAAACCCTCCAGGATGTAGAAAAACTACTGTCAAAAAAATGATGAAATCTCGCCGTTCATTGCCTCCGCTCAATGCCTTGCGTGCTTTTGAAGTGTCTGGCCGTCGTTTGAGTTTCCGTGCCGCTGCTGATGAGCTGGGCGTGACTCAAGGCGCGGTCGCCCAGCAAGTCCGGGCTTTGGAAGAGCATCTGGGGCTGGCGCTGTTTCAGCGTCATCCACGTGGTTTGCAGCTGACTTTAGCGGGCGCGGCCTATTTGGCCGAGGTGACTCGTGCTTTTGACACTTTGGCTGATGCAACAGGGCGCTTGTTGGTGCGCCCCGATACAGTCACGATCAGCGTCACGCCCACGGTGGCGGCCAAATTGCTGATTCCCCGCCTGGGGGATTTGCAGGCGGTCTTGCCCGATGTGGAGCTGCGTACCGTGGCAACCGAGGCCTTGTCGGATTTTGAGCGCGATCAGGTTGATATTGCCGTGCGCCTGACTCGTCCACCGTTTGCTCCGGATCTGGAGGCCCAACTGCTGTTTCGTCAGGATCTGGTGGCCGTGGCCAGTCCTCGTTTGATAGGGAACATGACGCTTCCATTGTCGATTGAGCAACTGCGTGCTTTGCCTTTATTGCATGATGCTCACGATCATTGGGCTACGTTTTTGAAAGGCAGTGGCAGATTGCCGGGCCCGGTGTTCAACCAGACAACGCTGGCATTGGATGCAGCCATGGCGGGTCAAGGTGTGGCTTTGGCGTGCAGGGCTTTTGTGGCAACAGATCTGGCCGCTGGGCGTCTGGTGCAGGTGGCGGAAGCAGGGACTTTAGGGCCGGATTTCTATCTGGTACGCAAGCGATCAGCGCCGGTCAGACAGTCGGTGGAGGCAGTATGGGATTGGTGCTTGAAGAGATTGTTAATTCTGTAGCCTGATGCGCAGTTTGTTTGCCCTTTTTAAGGGGCTGACGTTGCTATGAATGAGGTACGGCTTGGCCGCAAGCCCATTGCCATGGTTGATGTGAATCTTGCGTTTTTGGTCTTCCTGATGCAAAGGGCTAAACTGGCCGCACTTCTGGTGCAGCAGCACCCAGCTTTTTACAGGAAAAAAATATGAGCACACCGCTTCCCTGTCCTCAGTGCACCTTGGAAAATACCTACCATGACACGGAGCAATGGGTATGTGCCGATTGCGGCTATGAATGGCAAGACGCGGACCCGGCTGCCGAATCAGATACCGATGACGATGAGATGATCGTTAAAGACAGCAACGGTAACTTGCTGGCCGCGGGTGACGATGTGATTCTGATCCGCGACTTGAAGGTCAAAGGCTCCAGCAACTTGAAGAAAGGTGCCAAGGCCAAAGGCATACGTCTGGTTCGTGGTGACCACGAAGTCGATTGCAAAATTGATGGCATCAGCTACTTGTTGAAGGCCATGTATTTGAAGAAAGCCTAAGTACCCAAACTTGGGTTTTTTGCAGGCGCAGCGTATAGACACGCTGCGCTTTTTTTATGCGTACAGACAGGGGAATGCATCCAGGCGACAGCAACTATCAGCTAGCGTATTGGTGGCAGGTAGTAGCAAACAAGGCGCTGGACGTGTATATAATAATGAGAATGATTATTAATTAGATATTAACCTGATTGTCTCTATGTCCAAGCTGACGGCGGCGTTCCTGACCCATTACCCGGATTTGATCCGCTATCTGCGCAGGCGTACTCACTGCTCTGAACTGGCGCAAGATTGCGCGCATGACACCTGGCTGCGTTTGCTGGAGAAGGGCAAGCAGGTCACGGCAGACAACCACCGGGCTTATGTGTTCAGAGTGGCTGCCAATATTGTGGCGGACTGGTATCGGCGTCAAACACGTGAGCAGGCTGCTTTCGATGGCTACGCCTTGAGTGTTGCCCATCACCATGCCCCGGATACGTATGAGGAAGTGCTGGCCAAGGAAACCTTGCAGCGTCTGGAGCAAGCCTTGATGGCCCAGTCCCAGCGCAGTGTGCGGATTTTCATGATGCATCGCTGTGAAGAGATGAGCTACGCGCAGATCGCCCAGAAGTTGTCAGTGTCCGAGAGCACGATTGAGAAACACATGATGCGCATTTTGCTGGTGGCGCACCAAGTCTTTAATTCCGCAGTATGAACGCGCAGCCAGATTCGGCCTGGAGCCGAGTAGATGAAGACGCCGCCCGCTGGGTGGTGCGCAAAGAAGGCACCAAGCTGGAGCCGGACGCCCTGGCCCAGTTCGACGCCTGGTATGAAGCCGATCCGTTGCATGCTCAAACCTACGATGCCTTGGCAGCCAGTTGGCGGAGACTGGATCAGGTTTCGGTGTTGCCTATCGCCCGTAAAAAGAGAAAGTCACGCGTCAAAACCCTGGCCAGTGCCTGTGTCTTGATGGGAGCGTCTTTTTACGCCTGGCAGATGTTTGAGCTGCAAGGCTCGATCCGCAGCGGGGTGGAGATCACTCAGTTGAGTTTGCCTGATGGCTCGGTGGCGATTCTGGATGCACAGACTCGTGTGCGTCTGAATTTTGAAAATGGCCAACGACAAGTCAGCGTGGAGTCGGGGCGTGCCTTCTTCCAGGTGGTGCCCGCTTCGCTCCAGACAGGTCCGTTCACCGTGCAGGCCGGTCCGGCACAAGCGACGGCTTTGGGAACGCGCTACGAGGTCAGCCTTAAAGATCAGATCAGCGCCGTGGCGGTATACGAACATACCGTGCAGGTGCAGTGCCAGTCTTGCGAGAGCTCGCAGCCAGTAATCTTGCAGCCGGGAGACAGTGCCACGGTAGCGGGCGGGCAACTGCGGGCGCAGTTGGCTCAGCCTGCAACGTCCACGTATGCGGAAACGGCGCCTGCCTGGGTGAACGGCTTGCTGAGCTTTGATGATGTCAGCTTGAAAGAAGTTGCCCGTCAGTTGGGGGAATACACCCATCGAGTGATCTGGATTGGCAGCGAGCAGGCGGGCTCAATGCGAGTGTCCGGTGTGGTGCAAGCGGCTCGCCCAGCCGCTGCCCTGAACTTGCTGACCCTGGGCCAAGGCTTGCAAATCAAGGAGTTACCAGGGCTTATAGTTATTTACTAATGATAACTATTATCAATTAAAAAATACGATGGCAATCAGGGGTGAGGGGAGAGGGGTAGCACAGCGTCCTGAGGGTAGTTGTTTACATAGGATGCTCAATCATGAAGTGCGCTTTGCAGGACACGCCGTCTCTTTTTGCCTTGCGCAGGCAAGCTCGCCCCGGCGTGACAACCAAGTCTCTTTCTTCTTCCCAAGGCTCGCGCTTCAAGCAGGGGCAACTGGCTTTCTTGATGGCCAGTGTTTTGTTCGTGATGCAGCCCATGCCGGCACACGCTGCCGGGCCTATTGTGCTGGATATGGCCTCTCAGCCTTTGGCTGATGCACTTTTGCAAATTGGCCGTCTGGCCCAGGTGGAGATCGCGTTTTCACCGGGGCAGGTTCGGGAAAAGCGAGCCGTGGCCTTGCAGGGCGAACTGACGGTTGAGCAGGCCTTGGATACCTTACTGGCCCCTTGGGGACTGGCGGCCAGAGCCCAAGGCGATCAGCGCTATACGATCGTGACGGCTACTGTTGCCAAAGGTTTGTCCGTGCTGGAGCCCGTCCGTGTACAAGGCCAGCGTGTTGGTGAACGCAACTATTCCCGCGAGGAACTGGATCAACGTGCTGCAGGTAACCGTGATCTGTCCAGCCTTCTGGCCGATAACCCGGCCGTGCGTCAGAACGAGGCCGCGAAAACCAGTGCCAACCGTGGCTCTCTGGCGCTGGAGGATATCAGCTTCTACGGGGCCAGTCCGTTCCAGAATCAGTTCCAGATTGATGGCATCAGCTCCACCAATCAGATTGATCCTGCCAGCCGCAATTTGAATTTGCAGGTGGGCAATGTGCCTGCCTACCCCCAGGCCTACAACCTGGACACGAATATGCTGGAAAGCGTGACGGTGCTCGATAGCAGCATTCCCGTGGAATACGGCCGCTTCACTGGGGGCGTGGTCGATGCCAAGGTGCGTGATCCCAAGGGCAATAACAGCTTCCGTGCGGACTTCAGCTACAACTCCTCCGGGCTGACCTCGCAGACCGTGCCAGAAGAGCAGAAGAAAAAGTTCGGGGCAGGTGAACCCGGTTTCACCCCTGCCTGGACCAAGCGTTTTTCATCCGCCATGCTGGATGTGGGCATTACGGACAATACTGCGGCCTTGATCAATGTGTCCCGTCGTGAGTCCAGCATTGATCGCACCATGCGCGTCTTGCACGAGAAGGAATTCACCGATGTGAATACGAACTCCAAAGACCGTGTCGATAATGTGTTCGCCAAAATCCATACCCGTTGGAGTGCCAGCACGGATTCCGCCTGGACCTTCAAGTACGCGGATCGACGCGAGGATCTGGTCGATTCCGGCATGATGGCCAATCGTGTTCAGTGGCAGCATCAACAAAAAGCCTATGGTCTGGGCTTTGACCTGAACCATGATTTTGGCTGGGGGCAGGGGCGCTTGCAGCTGGGTTACGACCAGATGAACAGCTACCGTAATTCCGACGGCACGGAATATATGGTCAATATGGTGTTTCTGCCCAATGGCCGCCCCGACTACACCTATATCAGCGGTGGTTTCGGGCAGGAGTCCACCGAGCAACGCAATCTGACCATGAAGACCCGACTGGAGTTCAAGCCGTTTCAGACCGGGGCAATCGAACATACGCCCTACGTAGGTTTTGAGCTGGCCCATACCAAGGGAGAATTTGTCCGAGATCGGGATGCCTATGGGGGGCAGAAACGCCATTACAGCGATGGGCAGCCCAGCAAGGTTCAGGTCTTGAATTATTACCGCGCTGGAGAGGTGGGCGTCAGCTATACCAATGCGTCCGTTTATGTATCGGATCGCATGTCCTGGCAGCGTCTGGCCCTGACAACGGGCTTGCGCATGGATAAGGACAACTACTTTAGCAACACCAATCTGGCCCCCCGTACCTTGCTGGAATGGGATGTGCTGGGAACGGGTGAAACCCGTCTGTCGGGTGGCTGGTCGCGCTATTACGGCATGGATATTCTTGGAATTGCCATGCGCGAGCGCAAGAGCCAACTGCACACCTTGCTGGTGACGGGCGGCAATCCGGTAGACCGTCCTTCGCATACGGCCTACACGCTGGATGGCCTGAAAACCCCGTATGACGACGAGTGGGCCTTGCGTTTGCAGCAACAGCTGACGAACAAAGTGGCCGCCGAACTGGCCTATGTGCGCCGCTATGGCCGTCAACAAGTCTCTATCGAAGGGCTGGCGAAGACAGGCTACACCTACACCAATAATGGCAAGTCCAAAACCGATGCCGTTACCTTGAGTTTGATGAACACGGCCCCTTGGACCTTGGGCGAGAGCTTGTGGACGGGACGTGTGGATGTGACCTATCAGCACAGCAAGCGTAATAACAAGTTGGCCGACGGTTATGACGGTGAAGCCGAGGCACAGGAGGAAAACATCTATTACAACGGCGACCTGATACGCCGTGGTGATCGTCCAGTGGGGGACTACAACCTGCCTTGGCGAGTCAGCGCTGGCGTAACCGGCATGTGGGCGCGTTATGGTTTGCAGATGAACAACCGGATCAATTGGAACAGCGCCCGCATGGATGTGCACTATGTGGGTCTGAATCGGGGCGATGGCTTGGAGAAGTACGAGTCCGGTCGGGTCGGTTCTTATTGGACCTGGGATATGCGTCTGGATTGGGAACCGGCCATGCTTAAAGGTCTGGGCCTGGGGCTGGATGTGCTGAACGTGCTGGATAAGCAAGCGCCAGTGGTGGTCTCGACACCGACCTCCGTGCTGAACCCTAACCTTTATCGCACAGGACGAGAGCTGTGGCTGCGCGCTTCCTATCGGTATTAAAAGGGGGACAAGCGGGCGCAAGTTTGCTGATGGCGGCACTGGCAACAGTGCTGTCAGGGGCAGCCTGCGCGGCGGGGGGAGTGGAGACAGGAGCGGACCAGAAGCTTGGCTCAGGTTTAGCTTCTGCTCCTGTGGCCACTACGGGGCTTTCCGCGTCGGAGACAACAGAGCAATCCTGTGGAGCTAAGGACATGCTTGAGGCCAGGTGTCTACGCGCCCTCTATAAAAATGTCCCCGCTCAATGGCCTGCGCCCACTATTGATCCGGGGCAGCCCTGGCAAGAGTGGGGGCCCGTGCCTGGGCCGGGCTCCAGCGCCCAGCCCGAGGCGGCAGAGGATGCCAGGAACACGCAGATCGTCTCCTTGGGCGCCCGATTGTTTTTTGACACGCAGCTGTCGCGTAAAAAACAGATCTCCTGTGCGTCCTGTCATCAGCCCGACAAGTCCTTTACCGATGGCAAGGCATCAGCGGTAGGGGAGGACGGCTTGATGGGCAAGCGCCGTACTCCACCCTTGTTTGCTGCGCCTTTTGCTAAAGATCTGTTCTGGGATGGCCGTGCTCGAACCTTGCAGGAGCAAGTTGTCGGCCCCATAGAAAACCCGGTAGAAATGAACCATGCCTTGAGTGACTTGATCCCACGTTTGCAGGACTCGGAAGACTATCGTCAGGCATTTCAACAAGCCTATGGCGCATCCTCATCTAATCCCATCGACGCCGAGCGATTGGCCCGTGCCTTGGCCGCCTATGTCGTTACCATTCGCCCGGCAGCAACGCGCTTTGATGAATTTATCGCCGGGGATACGGCTGCCTTGAATGATCAGGAACTGATCGGCCTGCACTTGTTTCGTACCAAGGCACGCTGCATGAATTGCCATAACGGCCCCATGCTGACAGACAACGGTTTTCACAATATCGGTCTGTCTTTTTATGGGCGTCGCTTGCAGGATCTGGGACGATTTGAATGGACCCGAGACCCTGCGGATCTGGGGCTGTTCCGAACACCCAGCCTGCGCAATGTTGCCAAGGCAGGTCCCTGGATGCATAACGGTTTGTTCCCCAGCCTGGATGGCTTGTTGCGTATGTATGACGTGGCAATGGGGCCGGACCCTAAAGAAACCGGCCTTTTGGTGCCGCGTAAATCGGAACGGATACAGGTCTTGAACTTGAGCGATGAGGAACTTCAGGCTTTGCTGGCCTTTCTGCAGGTCCTGTAGCGATCAAAGTGATTCAGACTTGATTGCGGGGCGCATAAAAAAGCGATAGTGGCGGACCACTATCGCTTTTAAGCTCACTGGAGGAGGGCGTTTTATTTCAGGCAGGCTTTGATTTTCTCCAGATCCGGGCCATCAATCGGACGTCCCAGATTGAAGGGCATGGAGGTTTCGCGCCAGTCCTTGTAGTCATGCAGGTATTCCATCTGGCTGGCATATACCTTGGCCGCATCAGGATTGCTGCAAGCCATGGAAATCATCACCTCGTTGGTGACTTGCTGAATAGTCTTCAGGCTTTCATCGTCCATGCGGTGGATTTCCACGCCAGCTTTCTGGAAGGTGCGCAGACCTTCCGTCGCTTTTTTCTCTGTAAAAGCAATGGACCACATCATGGTGGCGTCGGCGGCAATTTGCAGTTTCTCCTTGGCCGAATCACTGAGTGCATCCCAGGCGGTTTTATTGATCATGACGCCAAACACGGAAGCGGACTGGTGCCAACCCGGCGTGGTCCAGTGCTTGGTGACCTGATGCAGCCCGGCAGAAACGTCCACGTTCGGAGTGGAGAACTCGGCTCCCTCGATCACGCCACGCTCAAGCGATTGATACAGTTCCTGGCCAGCCATGGACACCTGCGTACCACCAATTTTTTCCAGCACCTTGCCTTGTTCGAGGCCAGAGAGGCGCAGACGCTTGCCCTTGATTTCTTCCAGATTGCGAATCGGCACATTGGTATGGAAGCCGGATTCGTTATTGGTGATGGCGTAGGGGAGGTACACCATGCCGTACTTGCCGTAGATCTCGTTATAAAGCTCGGCGCCACCCCATTCCTTGATCCAGTTTGCGTAGTCAACCGCGTTGAACAGGCTGGAGTGTGTTCCTAAAGGGGAGAAAGCGGGGTTGCGGCCTGCCCAATAGCCTGGCCAGTCGGCTCCGGCTTGTATGGTGCCGGACTCCACCGCGCTGAAGACCTCGCCGGTTGGAACCAGTGCGCCGCCTTCAAAGAACTCGATTTTCAGTTCATCACCGACCAGCTTGTTAGCCAGCTCTACCCATTTCTTGTCCAGCTCCACCAGCTCGATCGAAGCGGGCCAGGTACTGGTCATGGTCCACTTTTGTGCCGCCTGGCTCAGGCTGGTCATGCCCAGCAGGGCAAAACCCGTCAAGGCGAAGAGTGCCTTCTTTCTTAGCTTCATGGTGTCTCCTTGTTTTATTTAAGTTCCGTACAGGACGGTGGGTAGCCAAGTGGCCAGGCCAGGGAAAATGGCCAGCAAGATGCACATCAAAATAATCAGGCCAATGAATGGAATGACCCCGGTAATGATCTCCATGGTTTTGACGGATTTGGGCGTAATGGCTCGCAAATAAAACAGCGCATAACCAAAGGGAGGGGTCAGGAAAGAGGTCTGCAAAACAACGGCGACCAGAATTACAAACCACAGCAGGCTGATGCCCATTTCTTGCACAATGGGCAATAGAATCGGGAAGGACAGCAGGACAATGCCGGTCCAGTCCAGAAAGCAGCCCAGCACAAAAATAATCAGCAGCATCACCACGATAAGCAGCCAGGGCTCCATATCCAGGCCACGCATCAAGTCTTGTGCGGCACCTAAACCGCCGGTGATATTAAAGACACCGGTAAAGGCGGTTGCACCCACCACGATAAATAAAATCATGGAGGAAGTACGGCCCGTTTCGTAAAGAGCATTCAGGAAAATGGACCATTTGAATTTGCCCCGGAAAATAACGATCATCAGGGACAGCAGTACGCCAATAGCCGAGGCTTCCGTGGCCGTGGCAATGCCCGCCAGCATGGAGCCCAGAATGCCCAGAATCAGGAAAATAGGAGGCACCGCTTCCACCAGCAGCATGCGGATCAGGGCGGGCTTGGAGATCTTTTCATCAGGCTCCACCGAGGGGGCACGTTCCGGGTGACGCCAGGCCACAAAGACCACCCAGACGGCATACAGAAGGCCCAGCAGGACACCCGGTATCAAGGCGCCGGCGAACAACTCACCGATGGACAAGGGGGAGTAGCTGGCCATCAGGATCAACATGATGGACGGTGGAATCAGAATGCCCAGACAGCCGGAGGCCGCAATAACACCGGTGGTCAGCTTGGGGCAGTAGCCGTAGCGCAGCATGGGGCGCAAGGCCATCATGCCGGTGACGGTAATGGAGGCGCCAATAATGCCGGTGGTGGCCGCCAGAAGGATGGAGATGAACACCACGGCCAGTGCCAGCCCGCCACGAACGCGGGACATGAGCAGGCGCAAGGCTTCGAACATCTTGTCAGTCACTTCCGAGTCGGACAGGAAGCGCGCCATCAGGATGAATAAAGGAATGGCGATCAGGGTGTAGTTGTCCAGAACATCGCCGTAAATGCGGTTGACGACAATGCCCAGAACCATGGGTTTTCCCGCGACCAGCGCACCGATAACGGCTGTGCTGCCCAGAACAAAGGCCAAGGGATGGCCCATGAATAGCCCAAGCAGGAGCAGGCCACCCATGACAAGTGCAATCAGTTCAGGCGTCATGGTGAGCGGCTTCCTTCTGGGTCAACAAACGAATAACTTCAGCAATGCCCTGGAGAAGCAAAAGCGCGGCGGCCAGGACCATGGACATCTTCAAGGGATAGACGGGCAACTGTACTGCGCCGTACGTGGTTTCGCCTTGCGCCAACGAGCGCATGGCGAAGTCGTAGCTGCGTGTCAGAAATACCCAGGCAAAAGGGAAGAAGAAAATCAGATAACCCGCAATCTCGGTCCATTTGCGAACGGTGGGGGAAAAGCGGTTGATCAGCAAATCCACCCGGACATGGGCCTGATGTTTAAGTGCGTAGGCGCCCAGCATCAGAAAGTAGAACCCATATAGCTGCTTGGTGACGTCAAAAGTCCAGCGAGTGGGCTGATTCATCACATAGCGCATGAACACTTCGTAAATAATAATGGCGGAGAAAATGATGGCAATAAAGGAAATGAGCTTTCCTATCCATTCATTGATTGAGTCGATTAGACGCAAAACCATGCTTGTCCCTTTTGTACGTTTTTATTGGCCACACACCGGGTTTAGTCTATGAGTAAGCTCTAAAGCGCCACAACTTGGGTTTACCCTTACGTAAACTTGAGTTTAATAATTAAGGGTAATAAGGCGTAAATAAGGGTGATTTTCTTGGGAAATCGTGCTGGGCCTGAAGGTGAAAGCCAGACTTTCGGGGCGACAATGAGCATGAAAAAAGCCACCCGTTTGGGTGGCTTTTTGCTGCCGGGCTCCAGCCTCGTTCCAGATCTGCTGTCCAGGGACAGCAAGGTGGAGTGTTGCCAGTGTGTGCCAGCCAAGTTGTGTAGAACGTGGCCAGACCCGACTGCATCAGCACGGCTCCGGGTAGAGCCGTGCCGTGTACTTCAACAACTTAGCGCATGTTTTGCGCCGCCAGGCCCAGGGCCAGATCTTGCTTCATGCGTTTCTTGTAGAAAGGCAGGCAGATGAACAAGGCCAGGAACCAGAATGGCGTAGCCATCAGGCCGATCAGGGTTTCTTCTTCTTGGCTGAACAGGTACAGCGCAAAGGCAAAGAACGCCAGGGTCAGGTAGCACATGGGAATCGCAAAGGGCATTTTGTAGCTCGATGCGGCATGGGCCTCAGGACGAATGCGACGGTACTTCAGGTAGGTGATCAGAATCACGGCCCAGACAAAGATAAAGCAGATGCTGGCCACGGTGGTCACAATGGTGAACACACGCATTACGTCGCCTTCTGCGTAAAGCAGGAACAGGCTGGACAGCAAAAGGGCGCAAGAATAGATCAGACCATTACGGGGAGTGCCGTTACGCGACAACTGGCTGAATGCCTCTGGAGCCAGCTTGTTCTTGGACAGACCGTACAACATGCGGCCGGTCGAGAACATGCCGCTGTTGGCGGACGACAGCGCCGAGGTCAGCACCACAAAGTTGATGATGGCAGCCGCTGCACCCACGCCAATCAGCAAGAACATGTTTACAAACGGGCTCTTGTTGGGCGCCACAATATCCCAGGGGGTGACGGTCATGATGGCAGTCAGCGCCAGCACGTAAAACACAATCACGCGAACGGGAATCTTGTTGATGGCTTTGGGCAGGTTCTTGGCAGGGTCAGCCGTTTCAGCCGAGGCCGTACCCACCAGCTCGATCCCCACGAAGGCAAAGATGGCGATCTGGAAGGCCGCAAAGAAACCATGCAGGCCATTGGGGAACATGCCACCACGATCCCACAAGTGGGTCAGGCTGGCTTTTTCGCCGGTCGGGCCAACAAAGCCGGTGAACAGCAGGTAAGCGCCCACACCAATCAGGGCCACAATGGCAATGATCTTGACCAGGGCAAACCAGAACTCCAGCTCGCCAAACAATTTGGCCGACAGCAGGTTGAAGATCAGCAAGAAGGCGATACACGCCAGACCCGGTAACCAGAGCGGAATGTCCGGCCACCAGAACTGGGTATAGCCGGTAATGGCGACAATATCCGCAATACCAATCACCACCCAGCAGAACCAATAACTCCAGCCCAAAAAGTAACCCATGGTGGGCCCGAGAATATCGGCGGAGAAATCCACAAAAGATTTGTATTCCAGGTTATGCAGGAGCAATTCCCCCATCGCCCGCATCACAAAGAATAAAAAGAACCCAATGATCATGTAGGTAAACAAGACCGAGGGTCCGGCCAGGCTAATGGTGCGGCCTGATCCCATAAATAGCCCTGTACCGATAGCGCCTCCAATTGCTATCAGTTGCAGGTGCCGGTTTTTCAACGAGCGCTGCAGTCCAGATGAATGTTGCTGAGACACACTGTTCTCCTAATTTTTTTTCGTTCAAATGCGTAATTATGACTGTGCTGCGAGAAAACAAAGGGCACAACCCGTCCTCAAGGACGGTTTTCTTGATGCCGATCTAAATAAGCTGAGGAGCGCACAGCAGTCCTCCTTGTTCTGACGACATGAAATGTCAAAACAGACCTGTGTGCGATTAAAAATGGGAATAGGGATGTGGTATGCCAGGCGGCCAGAAAAGGCGCCTGACTATCTGCTCATAAATAGGCTCCGGACGAATAGGTGAACACAGGCCATATGGCCTCTGTACCCCCTCTGTCCGTTTACCTGAGAGCTTATCCATCGGTTCGCGATGGTCCCCTTCGGTGGGCACGGGTGTGCCTCTCTCCAGATGGTCAAAGGTTCAGGATTCTTTTGCCTGAGAGATTCCGGGGTCGTTGCTCCGTCGGCGCTTCATCAAAGTGAAGACTCTCACCTGAACCGTTATTGACGCCGCTATTGTATAGACAGGTAAAAAGCGATGACTACTAGCGTTAACCTGTAGGCTTTTAATGAGAATAGTTCTTGTTTGTTGAAGGGTTTTGTGGCTGCGGAGCCAGCATCGGGGACAGCGCAGGGGCGTGATGAAAGTGGCGGCGTCGAGTCTGGCCAGATGCCCTTGAAAGGGGCCGTGTTTTTTTGCATGGTAGCTATGCCGGAATGCTTTAGCGTTGAAACAGAAATCGGCCGACACCAGCCTACAATATCGGCTGTCTGGCAATTTTTGTACCTTGTAATATGGTCGAATCGATTCTGCAACTTATCGAGCAACACGGTCTGTTGATCGTGTTTTTCAATGTCCTGGTGGAGCAGGCGGGGGCGCCGGTGCCAGCCTATCCGGTGTTGGTGGTAACGGGTGCCTTGCACGAGTCCGGTGGTTACAGCCTGTGGGGCTTGCTGGGTTTTGCCGTGCTGGGCGCGATGATTGCGGATTACGGCTGGTACCTGGCTGGGCGACGCTATGGTGGCAAATTGCTGGCTTTGCTGTGCAAAATTTCACTGTCGCCGGACTCCTGTATTCGGCAGACCGAATCCATTTATATGCGTTGGGGGGCACCGTCCTTGATGGTGGCCAAGTTCATACCCGGCTTTGCTTCCATTGCCAGTGTGTTGGCCGGTACGGTGGGGACGCCCAGAAGAAGCTTTCTGCTTTACGACATCATCGGGGCTACGGTCTGGGCCGGCTCTGCCGTGTTCCTGGGCTCCTTGTTCAGCTCGGCGGTGGATGAGCTGCTGAATGTGCTGATCAGTCTGGGGGTGGTGGGTGGAATCCTGTTGGCGCTGGCTTTGGCGGTATTCATTGCCAGAAAGTGGTGGCAGCGCCATCGCTTCATGAAATCCTTGTGCATGGAGCGTGTCAGCGTGCAAGAGTTGCATCAGATGCTGTCCTCGGACACGCCCCCCACGATTGTGGATGTGCGTTCGACCCTGATGCAGGCGCAAGGACGTATTCCGGGGGCGATCAGTCTGGCTTTGGGTGAGGCTACGCTGAATTTGATTACCGACGGGGAAATTATTGTGTATTGTGATTGCCCCAATGAGGTGTCCGCAGCCTTGGTGTCCAAACGCTTGCTGCAAAGTGGCTATAGTCGGGTGCGCCCTTTGGAAGGCGGATTGGAAGCCTGGCGGGCCGCTGGTTTTGATATACAGCGCGACCCTGATCAGCCCGAACCGGCCCTGTAAAGGAAAACGGCAGACATCAAACCATGTCTGCCGTTTTTGCAAGAAGAACGCTTGATACCACGCTTACTGGCGCGCCTGCCGGTAAGCATGAGCCAAAGCGGCGGCCACCGCCAGCCCGCCGATCACACTGATATGGTCCTGCACCAGAGCTTGTTCCAGAAAGGCTTCCAAGCCCTGCATTTCCCAAAACCGATGTGCCAGGGGAATCGTGGACAAAGTAAAGACACTCAGCATCAGCGCTCCCATCCAGGCCAGGCGACTTGCGCTGATAATCAGCCAGCTGCCCAGCAATTGAACTGTGATAGTCAGCACGGCGAATAAAGCCTGGGGCTCCAGTCCGAAGTGGGCCATTTCCTTTTTTGCAGCGCTGAAGTCCCAAACCTTGTTCACACCGCTCCACCAGAAAATGTAGGTCAGGAGCAGAGTAGCCAGTACAAAATACACTCGTGAACGCAGTAATTCTTGTATGACGTGGTTCATGATGCCTCCTCCTTGGGTGGGGCGTTCAGGGCTTGTGGACAGATGCTTCCAGCGTGGAGCGTGCGACGGCCAGTGTTTGCTGGCTCAAGACCAGTCCACCCATGACCAGTGCCACTCCCACCAGTTGCAGCGTGGTGGGCCAGATGCCCTTGATCAGCGCGTCCAGAATAAAAGCGGTCACAGGCACCAGCAGCATGAAGGGGGCAACAGTGACGGCGCCCAGTTGCTTGATGGCACTGAACCACAGCGCGAAGGGACCAGCCGTCAGTACAGTTGCCAGCAGGAACAGGCCCAGCCAATGCACAGGGATAAGCTGGCTTGGAATGTCCTGCGTCAGCAGCACAACCACACTCAGTTCCACACCGGCAATCAAGAGCTGCCAGCCGGTAAAACCCAGCAAAGGGATAGGTGGCGCACCCCATTTGTTCATCTAGACCCCGCCCGTCGCAATGGACAACATGCTGCCCAAAGCGGCGGCAATGCCGATCAGATCCAGAGTGGCATTGCTGGACAGGACAACCAGCGACACGCCCAGCGCACCCAAGAGAACGGCTCCAATCCGCGTCAGGGCAGGGCGAGCACGCAAAATGCCCCAGGCGATAAAGATGGTGGCCAGCGGTGTCAGCGCCTGGAAGATGGCGGCCACGCCACCGGGCAGACGGGTGGCAGCGATAAAGAACAGGCCAAAGAACAGGCCGGTGTTCAGGGTGCCCAGCACGGCCAGGCGCCCCCACCAGGCACGGGGCGGCAGGCTGCGTACCAATGCCAGCAGGACGATGGCGCCTCCCAAAGCCCGGACAGCAGCCAGGAACAAGGGATTAGGTGGCAACCAGGTTGTGGTCAGAATGTAGGTAAAGCCCCAGAGAATAGCGGCGGTAGCCGCAGCCATTTTGGCGTTCATGTCGATGCACTCCCCATCATGAATAATGTGATGAAGAGACTATAGAAGTGCAACGATGGCTTGAATAGACAAGAATATGGCCATCAGCGTTCCATAATTAGAACGACTGCTTGGCGGCTGGCTTTGGGTAATTTGCAGCAGGGATTCAGGGGGCGGGCGTATGCAAAATAGTGACGAACTCCTGGCCCAGAAAATCCAGCAGAGCGCGTACCGCAGGCACCAGGCCTCGGCGTGAAGGAAAGACGGCATGTACCACGCCAGAGCGGGGGTTCCAGCCGGGGGCCACATCCACCAGTCTGCCGTCCTGCATGTACGGAGCGATCAGCATGGCCGGCATCTGAACGACGCCAATTCCCTGCAAGGCTGATTGCAGCAAAGTCATGCGGTCGTCGCAGACCAGACGGGGGTGGTAGGGCACTTCCATCAGGGTGTTTTCTGCGGTTTGCAGTTGCCAGGTGGGATTGCGCTGCAGATGCTCGTCGCTCAAGGCGGGCCAGTTCCCTAATTGGTCCAGCTTGGGCAGCCCACCCATGCGTTCGATCAGGGCCGGGCTGGCAACCAGATACTGTGTACTCTCGCCCAGGACTTTCATCACCAGACCGCTGTCTTCCAAAGGAGGAAAGCGGACACGCAAGGCCACATCAAAACCTTCACGAATCACGTCCACGCGGCGGTTGGTGCTTTCCACTTCCAGCTTGACCTGCGGATAGGCCGCCATATAGCGGGCCAGCAATTCATTGACGCCGTAGTCCAGCAAAGCCAGGGGGCAACTGATGCGTACTGAGCCTTGCGGCTCGCTGCGATGGCGCTCGATGATGTCCTGAGCGGAGTCGGCCTCCACCAGCATGGCTACACAGCGCTGGTAGTACATCTGGCCAATTTCCGTGACGCTGAAATGGCGACTGGACCGCTGGATCAAACGCACACCCAGGGATTCTTCCAGAAAGGTGATGCGTCGGCTTAGCTTGGATTTCGGGATGCCCAAAGCCCGTCCGGCCGGTGCAAATCCTCCGTGGTCCACGACCTGTACAAAGTAGTAAAGGTCGTTCAAATCGCGCGTGGATGGGGGTTTTGTGTCGGGCATGTCATTACATGGCCGGTGGAACCGGGCAGCTCATATCGCCTTCTTCGCAGGACAGATAGGTGTTGAAGTTCTTGATACGGGCCTGGGTCAATTCATTCCGGCATGTGGTGATCAGCATGGAGTGAATGCTGCCGCCCTCGGTGTTGATCGCTGCAAAGTCGCATTCTGCATCCCTGAAGCTGATCCAGGCACGTTGGGCGTTACGCAAGGCTTTGAGGGTATCGGCATCATCTTTCAGACGATGGTTGATTTCCTTGTAGAGCTTGTTCAGTTCGGCGTCCGAGTTCTTGTACTCGTTGCTAAAGCACTGGTTCATGGCATTTTGATTGCTCATGCTATCGCAGTCGGCTGCCTGAACGGAAGAGGCGCTTGCCATCAAGCTCAGTCCTAAAGCGATCAGGCCGGTATTCAATGCTTTTTTCATGGGGTTCTCCGGGTTTGCGGGCGTTGATAAGCGTATGGGGCAGGGTGTAAATCCTACTACATAGGGCGGCAAGCCTGATGCTTTGCCGGGTGATAACAGGGTTCCATAAATAGCATTGAGCCGCATTGTCTTGAACGGGCCATATGCTCGATTCAAGCCAATGCGGCTCAAGGGTCCTGCCAGCAGGAGTTAGCGCAGCTTACTCGTCGTTGGCGTGCAGAAAGCGATACACCAGCGCGCCGATCACCCCACCAATCAAGGGAGCCACCCAGAACAGCCACAACTGCTCCATGGCCCAGGTGCCCTGGAAGAAGGCCACGCCAGTAGAACGCGCAGGGTTCACGGAAGTGTTGGTGATAGGGATGCTGATCAGGTGAATCAAAGTCAGTGCCAGACCAATGGCTACGCCTGCCAGGCCGGCGTGACCACGCTTGTGGGTTGCGCCCATGATGATGAACAGGAAGAAGGCGGTCAGCACAATTTCTGCGATCAGGGCTGCGTTGCGGCTGTAGTTGTCGGGCGAGTGCTCGCCAAAGCCGTTGGAGGCAAAACCTGCCACGGGATCAAAGCCGGTTTTGCCGCTGGCGATCAGGTACAGAACACCGCCGGCCAGCAGACCGCCGATAACCTGGGCAATGATGTAGGGAATGGCATCACGAGCGGGGAAGCGCCCCCCAGCGACCAGGCCCAGCGTGACAGCCGGGTTGATGTGACAACCAGAGATATTGCCGATGGCATAGCACATGGTCAGCAAAGTCAGACCAAAGGCCAGGGCTACCCCGGCAAAACCAATCCCCAGTTCAGGGTAGGCAGCGGCAAAGATCGCACTTCCGCAGCCCCCAAAGACCAGCCAGAAAGTGCCCAGCGTTTCTGCGGTGCATCGTTTTAATAAAGACATGATATTGCCCTGTTAGTCATTTAACACGGCTGGATTCTAGCGATAAGCGGGAAGCGCTAAGTGCTTGAAAGGAAAACAACTGTCAAAAATTTTCCTTTGTTTAGGGTGGTGTTTTTTTATAGTAAATGTGAGAAATATCGGTGGCGTGGCGGCTTGTGTCAGGTGTAGGATTTTGTCTGGTTTATGAAGAATTGTGTTGACGATTCTGACGCTGAACATCACTCCCAATTCCCTCACATCCACATGCCTCACTCCCTTGAATCCTTGATCCTGTCTCTTGAAGAGCGCCTGTTTGAGCGTGCCACTCGTCAGGATGTGGCGGCGCTTGGCGCTTTACTGGCCGACGAGTTTGTAGAGTTCGGAGCCAGAGGCGCGGCGTGGGGTAGAGCAGAAGTGCTAGGCGATCTGCCTGAACAGGATTTTGTGCAGCGCCGCCTCAGCAACTTCAAGCTGACCATCCTGTCAGCGGATGTCGTCCTGGCGACTTATGTGTGTGAGGTATCAGGTGATGAAAAGCCGCAGCAATCCTTGCGCAGCTCCATCTGGAAGCAGAGTCAGGGGCGTTGGCAGATGGTGTTTCATCAAGGAACCCGCGTTGCCCAGGAATAAAAAAGGGCGGGAATTTGAATGGCCCACCAAAGCGTGAATTGTTGTTCAACACTCGGGGGGGCGGTTCAATCTTGGCCCTTTCTATTCGGGTCGCGCTTACGGCTGTTGCTGGATGAACGCCGCCGTCATGGGGGATACCTGGTGGAAATCAAAAGCCTGATGGTAGATCTCTCCACTCTTGGCTTCCACGGTTAGCCATAGTTGATGTTCCAGTTCGCTATTGGGCGGAATGACGATTTCTACCGCCCGTGTCCAGCGCGTGTTGCTGAAAGCTTGACGGGGCGCAGGCATAGGCTCGGGCTTGCTCACTTGCAGATAGGCGCGGCGTATATGTGGGTCGCAGGCCTGGCAAAAGCGAATCTGAAATGCTTTGCGATGAGCGCCGGTGGGCCCGCTGATGGGGGCTTTGTTATTCGTCTCAGCCAGAGCAAACGACCAGGGGCCAATCTGGCCTTGCAGGGCATGGTTGCCAAACACAGGCTCGGGGCCTTGTTGCGCCAGATAAATCATGAAGGCGGCAGGGATGGCCAAAAGGCCGCTGGCAAAAACCAGGCTGCGTGTGGAAAATCGTGATGTTGTTGGTGCCGTTCCAGCGTGAGCAGGTTCTGTGTGTGTAGCGCTAGTTGAAGCAGCGCTTGAATTTGCCGCCGCCACTCCATTTTTCCCAGCTATAGCGTCACTTGATGTCGATGCAGTGTTGCCCGCTCCAACCGCTTTAGGCGCTGCCTTCGCAACTGGTGCAGGTTTGGCCCGCACAGGTTTCTTTTCCTGCCAAGGCCACCAGGGCAAGTAAAAGGTCAACCCGGCACCGGCCATGGTCAGCCAACCCAGCCAAGCAACGGTGCCCATGCTCCAGCCCCAGCCTTGCCAGCATAGAGCTAAAGCCACAGCCAGCAAGGGCCAGCCGAGCAGACGAAAGATCCGCCTTTCCTTCTCGCTGGGCATGCGATGCAGCAGGAATTCCCCCTGGCGATCACTGGCCAAAGCCAGGCAGATAAAGCCCACCAGGCTGATGATAAAAACGGCCAGATTCAGCCACAGACTGGTATTAATCATGGCAGCCCTCCTGCAGGCATCAACAGAACGCTCAGCAAGGCGATCAAAGCCGTCGGTAGAACCATACCCACCCAAGCGCGAGTGGCACTTTTAGTGCTAAACACCCACATCACGGCGATGGTGTACCAGACAAAGCTCAACATATTTGCTGCCAGCACAGCCTGGGCTTTAGGCAAAGGCCAGAGCAAGGTCAGCAATACCGTGGCGGCGGCTGCCAAGGCGTAGCCCCCGACAGCGGCAGCCACAATGCGCGACAGTACTTGCAGGCGGTAGCGGGAAGTCAGTCCACTCATCCGTTCACTCCCGCAGTTTGCAAGCTGGCCGGGGCAGCGGCTTTTTTAGGCAGGCTGGCAATGTGCCATTTGCGTTTCATTTTTACGGTGATATAGACAAAGATAGCGGCCAGGCCAAACATGGTCAGGTCAAAGCCTGCCAGGCCCCAGTCACCATGGATGATGGTGACACCCAGGTGACGGTCGGTCGTCAGCAGGTTCAGGACAGGAATCAAGGCGTAGGCGGCGGCTGTCAGGTACAGCAGCTCCAGCCAGGCGCGCTTCAAGGGTCGCCAGGAGGCATACAGGAAGGACCAGCCCCAGACCAGGAACAGAGCATGAAACTCCCAGGCGGCGCGGTCGGCCATATTCACAGGCAAAAGGCGGTTGGCCCAGAAGTAGGCCGCCAGCCCCAAGGGCAAACCGGCCAGAGTGCCGGCATTCAGGATTTCTACTAAACGCAGGCCAGCGGCATCAAAACGCTCGGATGCGCTAAGCGGGGCGGCTTTGGTCATGCGTTTTTGATGCTGGGTACGACGCTTTACCGTCCACAGCACCAGACCTGTCCCAATGACGGCGCAGCCCAGCAAGCCTGAAATAAAGTACAGCCAGCGCAACCACCATTCGGCAAACACTCCTTCGTGCAAGGCCAGCAATACGCGGTGAGTGTCTCCGGTGACATTGCTATTGTCCTCCGGCTCCATGAGGCTGCCATCAGAGGCGTTAAAGCGCAGGGTCTCGGCACGGGTCCAGTACACGCCCGTGACGCCGGTGCGACGCAGTTCTACATAGGCTTGGCTATCTGCCGGATGGGTAAACTGCACCGAGGCAATGCTGTTCTTGCCCCAGGCTTGTTCTGCGCTGTGCATCATCTCGCCCAGGGGAGCCTGCGGCATGCTCACGGGCAGGAAGTCGCGTTTTTGCTGACGAATATCCTGGAAGTAAGCCTGCCGTCCTTCTTCTGTCGCGCCATACATGACTTCTCGCCCGGTCGGCATGTAGATGGACATGAAAAAGATCAGGCCCGTGTAGGTAATCATCAGGAAAAAGGGCAGGGACATCACGCTGACGATATTGTGCGCGTCCAGCCAGGAACGCTGCCCCTTGCCGGGCCTGAAGGTGAAAAAGTCGGTGAAGATTTTCTTGTGAGTCACCACGCCCGTAATCACGGCCAGCAGCATCAGCATGGTACAGATACCGACCAGCCAGATAGCGACCGGATAGGGGAGGTAGTGCAAGGCGTAATGCATGCGGTACAGGCCGGTGCCACCAGCAGTTGCGCGGGGTTCCACTTCCGGCTGAATCTGGCCGGTGACAGGGTCCAGTTCTTCTCCCCCACGACGGCCGCGTTGACCGGGCTGGGGCATTTCTTCCCAGGCAATGGACAGCCCTTGCGTGGCACGCGGGTTCAGGGCTTGATGCGGCAGGGTAATGGTCCAGGCTTTGGACTCTGCCGGGGCATGCGCTTGCAACTGCGCCAGGGCCTGATCCAGCATCTGGCTGGATTGCTCGGGCAGGACTTGCATGGGCAAGGGGCGCTCCGGCTCCATCCAGCGAGTGATTTCATCGTCCACATAGCCAGCCGTGCCAGTGACGAAGACGAAAAACAGGATCCAGCCCACCACCAGACCGACCCAGGTATGCAGCCATGCCATACATTGGCGAAATGACTCTTTCACGCTGACGCGCCTCCTACTACAACACCGTCTCCGGATGCTGGATTGATGATCATTAAACCGAGAAAAGCCGTGCTTGCTTGGCAACGGTGGGTGACGGATGGAGTCCGCCATTCTTGTACGCTGCGCTCATCACGCAAGCTTCGCTTTTCAGTAAGCAAGTTCTTGGTGACAGAGAGGGGAAGAGGGCATCAGGCTTGAAACAACGGCAGAATAATAGCAATCATTCTCATTTCGGTGTTGGGAATTTCCAGCTTTCAAGGCTTTATTCAGAAATTAATGCGGCGCCATAGCTGTTTTGGCGTTTTCCATAGGGAAAAACGCGGTTGAGAGGGAGGCGGGGCGATGAGCTGGTGAGACTCGGGCGGGAATAAATCTTGTCGGTTCCGGGCTGAGGGCTGAACGCCGGGATGAGGCAGAAGGGAATATGCCTTGCAGGCATTCCACGCCACTCGCAAATCTTATGGTCTATGGAGTTGGACCAGAGAGCGTTAACTGCCGGTTGATGAGGTCAGAATTCCCATCAAAAAGGCCCCGGCTAGCAAAGTGCCGGGGCCAGCTGGATTTCTGCTTCGCCGGGAGTTTTAGAGCACCACAAACAGCAGCCAGACGACGACCGGGGCAATAACCGTGACGGCAGCACCGTACAGCAATAGCTGACGGAAGAAGGCATCACGCGACACTCCCTGGGCATTGGCCAGTACCAGTGCGCCATTGGTGGAAAAGGGGCTGACGTCCACAATGGTGGAGGATACGGCCATAGCCGCAATAAAGCCCACCGGCCCCACGCCGCCATCGCTTTGCAGAAAGGGCACCGCCAGCGGAATCAGCGAACCCAGCACGGCGGTGGAGGAGGCAAACGCCGACACGACCGCGCCCACAAAAAGCAGCAGCAAGGCCGCCATCAAGGGAGAGGTCAGCTGGGCAACACTATGGCCGACAAAATCAATCGTGCCCATGGATTCCATCACGCCCACATAGGTGCTGACACCCACAATCAGCATGATTTCAGGCCAGGACACTTGGCCCAGTGCGCGTTTTTGCAGATTGGGGGCCATCAAGGTCAGTACCAGGCCGATGGTGATCGAGGTAAAGCCAATATCCTGTTTGAAAAACAAAGTCAGCACGGCCAGGATGAACAGGCCGACCAAGGTAAGAACGCGATACCAGTGGGGGGCCTCGTTGGCACCATTACCGGCTTCGACCAGGGCATCGGGGCTTTTCCGTGCGGTCTTGCGCTCTTCGCCAAAGGCTTCGGCTTCAGCGTCGCCAAACACTTGCGGACCACCCGAGCCATGGGCCACGCGGGCAACGTTTACGTCTGCCGAACTTAAGTCCACTTTCTGGCGCATCAGCTTCAAACCACCCATCCACACGAATAGCAAAATGGACACGGCCAAGTTGATGCCAAGGCTGGCCATCATGGTGGCCATTTCATTCAAGGGCAAACCGGCGGCGCTGACCACACGGTTGGTGATGCCACCGTAAATACTGATGGGGGAGAAGCCGCCCCCTTGGGCGCCATGAATCACCAGCAAACCCATCAAGAGCGGGTTGATGCCGTACTGGCGGGCAAAGCCCAGCGCAATCGGGGCAATGATGGCAACGGCGGCCGGGCTGACGGCACCCACAGCGGTCAATGCGGCCGTGATCAGAAACATGATCCATGGAATGGCGGCGATGCGGCCACGCACGGCTCGCACGGCCATGCTGACCAGCCAGTTGATGGTGCCATTGTTTTGAGCCAGCGCGAACAAATAGGTAATACCGGCCAGTGTTAGAAACAGGTCAGCCGGAAAGCCGCCCATGATTTCCTTGGCGCCCATGCCCGCCACCAGCGTACCCACCAGAAAAGCGCCTACAAAAGCAATCAGCCCCATATTGATGGGTAGGGCGGTCGCCAGTACGAACATGCCTCCTAATACGGCAATGGATAGCCAATGCATATGTCTCGTCTCCTTGTAATTGAACCTTTTGCAGGTTTCTGGAAACGACCATATCAGTGGCGGTATAGGGCTATCAATAAAGCTTATGGGTGAATGATTACGCTAAACGTAATGATTAATCAGGGGCGCGATGGTTGAATGTTCAATCAGCATTTGTCTGATGCAGCAGAGAGAACAGGGGGGCGGATTTGATGAGCGGTTCGCTGTAGAGTAGTGGCTTGACGCGTGTGGGCGCTACCTTTGGGTTGCTGAGCCAAGTCCGGCTTTACCCGCCCATGCGCGTGATTATTGCCGGTCCAGTTCAGCCAGTAGTTCGCTGCTGTGGATCGTGCTCCCGAAGTGATGTTTCCACAATTTGATACCCAGCTCGCCGGAGCGATCCAGGGACGAGCCAACCGTCAGATCCGTAATCAGGGTGGGGTGCAGCCCGGCATCAAACAAGGCAAACCCGGCAGCCAGCACGCAGGTATCGGTTTGAATGCCGCAGACCAGAATGCGATCAGCCTGACATTGCTGCAAATATTCCATTGCAGCGGGGCTGGGGGCGTAGCCGTGCTTGATGAAGATTTGTTTGGCATCGACCAGACAGCGATCGCTGCGCGGCGGACACCAGCCTAGCTGACTGGAAAAAGGGGTTTGAGACTCGTCGTGCAGTTCAATCAAGGCCGCGCAAGGCAGGCGGGTGCTCAGGGCGTTAATGCCGTCGATCAGCCAGGGGGGCGGTGAAAAGCAGCTTTGCACATCGACAACAAGGAGGATCTGTCGCATTGCAGTGGGCTCGGTAAGAGTGCTTCAGCGAATGTCAGGCGGAGCTCGCCTGGGCCACTCTGAAGCACCGTCAATCAAGCCCTTATTGAAACACGGAGTCAGGCGCTTGGGCGGGTCCAGGTCAGGCGTGCACCGACGATGATGCCCAGCACCGCCAGCAAGGAGGTGGCCGATAAGGTGGACAAGCCGCTTAAGCCCTGGCCTATGGTGCAGCCCAGGGCCAGCACGCCACCTACGCCCATCAAGGTACCGCCTGCCATGGAGCGCAGCATGTGGCGGGGCGACTCAAAACCTTCCAGCTTCCAGCGGCGACGCAGCAGGGCGCTCAGCAAGGAGCCGGCCACCACACCCACCACAATCATGATGGTAAAGCGCGGGCTCATGCCGGTGGAGATCATGGCGTATTGAATGCTTTCCCCAATCGGGGCGACAAAGCTCAGCGAGCTGACGGGTAAAGGCTCGAAGGGATCATCGCCCAGCCAGCCGGTAGTCAGCCAGCCTGCCACAATCAGCAGCCCTACAAATGCTCCGGCCAGCAGGTCATTGAGGCGTTGGCCGTCCTGGCGACGCAGCAAGGCAAAAGCGATCAGGGCGGCGACGAGGAGGGCAATCACCATAGAGCGGAGGGGACCCTCGGACAGGGTCGCTGCGGGCAAGGTGACACTGCTGGCTTGGGCGATGCTCATGCGCAGCGGCGCCAGCAGGCCCGTCAAGGTGACATAGGCGGCGATACCCAGACAAAGCACGACGACAAAGGAGCGCAGATTTCCCTGTCCCAACAGAACCAGGGCTCGGGCGCCGCAGCCATTAGCCAGGGTCATGCCTGCCCCAAAGAGCACACCGCCAAGCGGCACCAGCAGCCAGGAGAAAGTGGGGTTCAGGTACAGGACCTTGTCCAGACTGATCAGCCCGTAGCCCGCCGCCAGTTGTGTCCCGGCCAGGGCCACGGCCAGCGCCAGGGCAAAGCCCTGAAGCTTGTAGCCGCTACGCCCGGACCAGCGCTCGGTCAAGCCACGATAAAAGCAAAAACCACTGAGCTGGCCACTAATGCCAAAGAGCAGGCCAATGGCCAGGCTGACCCACAGTACAAGTTCTGTATTCATCATGTGCGCTGGATGTTAGGACCGGGTTGGAACCACTTAGCCTTTGGTGCCCCAGATGTCGCGACTGATCGCGGCATACCAGGCCTCGCCATACTGGGCTTCCTGCTTGCGAAAGGCCGGGCTGGCTTCTTTAGGGCTGACCCCGCCGGACGCTTCAGCCAGCTTGTCATCGGCAAAGGCGTACAAGTGCCCCACAGAAATGCCATAGTCGGGAGCGATCAAACTGTAGCAGGTATTGCTCAGTGTGGCCTGTGGCGCAGGCTTGCCGCTCAAGGCATTAATGATGGCAGCCGCTACCAGCTTGGCTTGCGTATTGGCAGAGAAACCGGACTTGGGCATGGGTGAGGCAATGGTGGCATCGCCCACCACATAGATGTCCTTGACCTGCTCGGACTCGAAGGTATGCGGGTCAATTGGCACCCAGCCGCTGGCGTTGGTGACACCGGCCTGTTCGGCAATGGCTCCGGCTTTTTGTGGCGGGATCACGTTCAGCACATCGGCTTTGTGGATCTCGCCAAACTCGGTTTCCACGCTCAGCTTGGCGGCATCCACGCGAGTGACTTTGCCGTCTTTGGAGAAGGGCACCCATTCGATCATGTCGCCATAGACTTGTTTCCAGCCATCCTGGAACAGGCCCTGTTTGGAGAAGCTGTCTTTGGCATCCAGAATCAGGATCTTGGATTTGGGTTTGTTCTGCTTGAAGTAGTGAGCCACCATGCTGGCGCGCTCGTAAGGGCCGGGCGGGCAGCGGAAGGGGTTTTCGGGGGCCACCATAATGAAGGTGCCGCCGTCGGGCATGGCATCCAGCTGACTTTTCAGCAAACGGGTTTGATCGCCGGCTTTCCAGGCGTGCGGGGCCAGCAAGGAAGCGGCCTCGTCATAGCCTTCCAGCGTGTTCCAGCGAAAATCAATACCGGGTGAGAGCAGCAGCTTGTCGTAAGACAGCTTCTGGCCCTTGGCCAAGGTCAGGGTTTTGGCCTGGGAGTCGACCGCGGTGGCCAGGTCGTGAATGACATCGATCCCGGCGGCGCGCAAATCATCAAAGCCGTGGCCTTGCTGTTCAAAACGGCGCAAGCCGGCCAGATACAGATTGGTGAACGGGCAGGTGTAAAAGGTGGTGGCCGGTTCAATCAAGGTGACTTTCAGGGATGGATCACCGCGCTTCAAGTAACGGGCAGCGGTTGCACCGCCAAAGCCGCCACCGACCACAATCACATGGGCCGAGCTGCTGCGCGCGTACACAGGCAGAGTGCTCAAGGCCAGACCAGCCACACTGGTTTTACCGACACGGCTCAGCCACTGGCGACGGGAGGAGTTCAAGGGTGTGCTCATTCTTAACGTCCTTCCGCAACGCTGCGAGGGGTGGAGGAGACTGCAGAGAAATAACGTGCCAGGGCTTCCAGATCCGCATCCTGGTAGCCTTTGACCAGGCGACTCATGATGGTGGTGCCAGCCGGAGGCGTATCGGAGGCAAAGGCGCGCAGTTGCTCCAGCAACACCGCTTCGGGGCGGCCAGCTAGCGAGGGAATGATGGTCGTGGAACGCCCATCCGGGCCGTGACAGTTCGCACAGGAGCTGGCCACTGTTTTGATGTCCAGCGTGGAACTGGCCCAGGCCGGTGCGGTGGCACTGCTGGCCACGAGCAAGGCGGGGGCAAAAAGGAGACGACCTACCAGAGAGAGGGACATGGGCATTCTTCTTGTCAGTGTGCATCGTTGTAGGAAAGGACGCTCAGCGTAGCATTCCCCTTACGCCCACCTTGTATGACTATATAGAACACTGTTATGAACTCAGCGCCCGTTAAGGGCGCTGAATGGGGCAGGTCAGGGGGCCGGGCTGGAATTGGTCCGCAATCAGTCGCTGATGCTCAGCTCCGTCTGGCCGGTAATGACAGCGCCTTGATCGTCCGTCCAGCTCATTTCCAGAGCGCCGGAACGTCGTGCGACAAAGGTAAATTCAATGTACGGGTTTTGGGAAATCGCGGTTTCCGGCTGCCAGTTGAACAAGGGCTCGCCGTTAAAGGTGGCCTTGAATTCGTGGATGATGTTGCGCGGTACAACCTGGCCTTCCTTGCTCAGGCGCAGACCGCTTTCCATGCGGTGTTCGACCAGGGCGCGCACGCGCACAATGTCGCCCGCCTTGGGCTGGGCATTGCTGATCCAGATACGTGGTTTACTCATGAGTGTCCCTTGTTTACATGCCGCAGCCGCCAGCAGTCACCGTGATGTGATGCTGGGCGCTCAGGACGCGGCCATCGCTTAACCGTGCCAGGGCGCGGATGGTTTGGGTTTCAATCAGGCGCAGGCGAACTGCGACTTCTGTTGTTCCGGCCAGGGCGGTGAAGTTGAAGCGGCAGGCCAGCGGATGCGGGTTGCCCTGAGCCAGAATGATCAGCTCCTGGCAATACAGCTCGTCGCTTGGCGGCAGATCCAGCACCACTTTGACTGGCACTGCAGCGGGATTGTCTCCCAGTGCCGGCATGTCCAGTTTCAAGCCCTGGTTCTCCGGGCTGGCGCCTTTCAGGAACTCGTCCACAATGGCTTGGACCTGGGTCGCAGTGGCCGGTTTCAGCAATTGATCAAAGGCAACTTGCGCATGCAGATTGAGGGGCAGCCACGCGGCACCCAGTCCGGCGGCACTGCCCAGTACAAGCTGGCGGCGGCGGACAAAACGGGAGGGAAGTTTAGAGGAAGTCATTGAAACGGGTCTTGATCCACTGGAAGTCTTCTTGAACAAGGTCGGAGGTACGGACATCCATATCGATCTGGGTTTGCAGAACCTTGCCGCTTGCGTCCAGCTCGTATTCAAACTTGACCGAGATTTCTTCTTGCGGATCTCCGTTGACCATCATGTAGCAAAGATTATCCGGCAGCACGGGCACCACTTCCTTGCCCGCGATACGTTCGGCCAGGTTCTGGGAAACAATCTTGGCTACGGCGTGTGCCACGTGGGCGCTCTTGGGGTAGTGGCCGAACTGGTCGGAAATAAAGCCCATGGAGTCCCCCACCACGTAGACATTGTCGTCGTCGCGGGCAGTGAACAGGCGTGGGTCAATATTGGCCCAGCCCGTGGGTTTGCCATCGGGGCCTGTACCGACCAGGCCTGCGTTCCAGACCATATCGGCGGCCTGGTGCGGGGGCATCAGCACCGCGTCGTCAAAATCAAAATCGCCGGCGGTGGTCTTGATGTGCTTCTTGAAGGGATCGACCTCACGCACTCGGGCATTGGGGACGTGGGTGATGATGTCCGGGTACAGCTCCTGGAAGGCTGCGCGGTATCCCTCGCCAATCGGGGCAATGGTGGGCTTGGGGTCCAGAATGATGATCTTGCCTGGAATCTTGTTGGTCTTGATATGCCAGGCCATCAAACAGGCGCGCTCGTAGGGCGAGGGTGGGCAGCGATGCGGTGGCGGGGGCAGCGTCATCACAATGGTGCCGCCCTTGAAGGCTTTGAGCTTGTTCTTCAAGGCAAACATCTCGGCATTCGGGATGTAGGCGTTGGGAAAGTGCTGGCGGGTGTATTCCGCCGCGTAAGTGTCATTGCCAAACCAGGCATCGTAGGCGTTGCGTATGCCGCCCGACAGAATCAGGTAGTCGTACTCCAGCGCGCCTTGGGTCGTGCGCACGGTTTTCTTGTCGCGCTCGATGGCGGTGACTTCGGCATGAACCAGGCTGTAGCCGTATTTGATGGAGGGCGCCAGCATGTCGTGGTTCAGGAAATCCGTGTTGACGATGTCAATCAGCCACTTGTTGCTCATGGGGCCGGACCAGAACGTGGGGTTACGTTCGATCAGCACCACTTGTGCCTGGGGCACCAGCTTGGACAGGTACTTGGCGGCTGTCATCCCACCCCAGCCGCCCCCACAAATGACAATGCGCGGGCCCTTGGTGTGGCGCGGCAGGATCTGGCTGGTGTTGGTAATGATGGCGGGGGCCGAGAGGCTGGCAGAGGGCAGAACCAGGGTTCCAAATGCGGCAGCCGGCGTGGCCAGCAGGAAGTTTCTACGATTCATTGTATGTTCCTCGTGATCATGACATGACACACGTCAATCAGGATAAGTAGACCGCTAAGTGCGAGCCAGTATAGCCAAGAGTGCTTTGATTGCGTGGGGATTTTTTATAGGCTGAAGTGAGTTGTTCAGGCCTCAAATACCGTTTGGCGCTGAAATGGCGGCGCTTTTCCCCAGGCGTTCTTGTGTTGGAGATGGCAGGGGCAGTTGGCCCGGACGCGGTGCGCAGCGGCATCCCGGATGCAAGGGCGGGGCTAGACAAACAGGATGGACAGGCTCAGGAAACAACAGAATTTCCGGATTTTTACAATTAAAAAGTAACGGAGCTATCTTTGTGGACGCAATCGGAGGATAGTTCAGGGAGAGAAAATTTTTTTCTCTGGTCGTTATTACATTTAGGACTTATTTTGAAGACAGAAATTGGTATTGTGAAGTGGTTCAACAGCGAAAAAGGCTTCGGATTCATCGTGCCGGAGAACGGCGGCAAGGATCTCTTCGCACACCACAGTGAAATTCAGGGAACCGGGTTCAAAACTCTGGAAGAGAACCAACGCGTTTCCTTCATCGAAGGTGCAGGCCAAAAAGGCCCATGCGCAACTAAAATCCAAATTCTTTGATGATGGGCTTGCCTGAAACAGGCAAGCACCGCGTCAAACAGAAAGGCCGGACCCTCATGGGCTCCGGCCTTTTTTTATTGCGTGGCTTGGTTTTAGTTGCCCTGGTCGGCAAGGGGCACGGTCAGACGCGCTTCCAGTCCGCCACTTTTGCGATTCAGCAGCTCCAGCGTTCCGCCATGCTGGGTGGCGATAGCGTTCACAATCGACAAGCCCAAGCCATAGCCCGCCTGTTGTTGCGAGCCGCGCCAAAAACGGTTCATGGCCAGATCCCGTTCGCTGTCGCTTAATCCGGGACCGTGGTCCAGCACCCTGAGACGCAGATAGCCCGGCTCTCCTGCTTCAATCCGCAGGCTGATCGGTTGCTGGGCTTTGGTATAGCGCAAGGCATTGTCGATCAGATTCTGTACGGCCACTGTCAGCAGGGATTTTTCAATCTGCACCGGGCCGGGTTTGCTGCGTATATCCAGCGTGATCTGGTCTATGGTGTCGCCGTAGATGGCTTTAAGGGCATGGAGGGCAGCGTATACCGCCTCGTCGGCCTGGCTACTTTCCATTCGGGCGCTTTGCCCGTCCAGCCGTGCCAACTCCAGCAGCCGCTGCAAAATGTTCTGTAGCTGTTGCACGCCCTGGTCTGCCTGGCTCAAGGCCGTATCCAGCGTGTTGCGTTCTCCAGGACGCTGGGCAGCCAGATGGGCAACTTGAATATGGGTTTTGATTCCGGTAAGGGGTGTACGCAGTTCGTGGGCAGCGCTATCGGTAAAGCGGCGTTCGCGCATGATGGCGGCTTGTTGCCGCTCCAGCAGTTCTTCAAGGGTTCGCAGCAAGGGTTGCAGCTCAACCGGGACGTTGACTTTGGGCAGTGGGCTGTCATCCCCGGGACGACGGCGCGACAGCATGTCCCGAATTCGCTCCAAAGGAGCCAAGCCGTGACCGATACCAACCCACAAAAGCAGCAGGCTGCCAAACAAGGCCACGACAAAGGGCAGGCCAGCCGAGAGCATGATTTCCCGTACCAGTGCTTCGCGTATTTCTATGCTGTCGGCGGCGGCAATCTGAATATGGCCTTCGCGCAGCACAAAGGTGCGCCAGCGCTTGCCACCATGCACGTGCGTGCCAAAGCCCAAAGCCACTTGTGACATATCCGGGCTACCCGCAGTTCGGCTGACCGCCTGAATTTCTACTTCACTGCGCACCACACTGATTTCGCAAGCCACCCCATCTCGGGCAATGATGTCCAGGGGGCGCTCCGCAGATTGGGCCAACTCCTGCAAGTTTGGAAATTGGGCCACCAGTCCAGCCACCATGCGGGCCGATGCTGCCAGTCGGCTATCCAGCGCTTCACGCAAGGAGTGGCGTGCATCCATCAGCATCCAGGTGGCGACCGCACTCCAGAGCACGGTCAGGGAAATGCCGATAACCAGCAGCAATCTAAGGCGTAGGCTCATGGTGTGAAATACCTAACCGGCAGGCCCCAGTTTGTAGCCCAGGCCCCGCACGGTCTCGACAATATTGCTGCCCAGCTTGCGGCGTAAATGGTAGATGTGCACATTGATAGCATTGCTTTCCAGATCCTGATCGTAGCCGTAGACGCTGTCGCACAGTTGTTCGGCACTCAGGATGGTGTGCGGTTTGCTGAGCAGGGCACGCAACAAGGAGAGCTCACGGCGCGCCAGACTGACCGGCTTGCCGTCCAGGGTGACATGGCCGGTGGAGGCACAGAAACTGAGCCGCCCATATTCAATGCAATCTGTTTCGTGGCCCGCCACACGTCGTGTCAATACATGCAGGCGTGCCAGCAGCTCGTCCAGGTCAAAAGGTTTGATGACATAGTCATCGCCCCCACCCAGCAGCCCTTCAACCCGGTGATGCAGGGCGTCGCGAGCCGTCAGAATCAGAATGGGCAGTTTACGGCCTTGTTCGCGCCAACGACGCAGCAGCGTCAGCCCGTCCTGATCAGGCAAACCCAGATCCAGAATACAGACATCAAAGTGCGAAGACAGCAAGGCCGTGTCGGCCAGGCTGGCCGTGCCCACGTGGTCCACGGTCAGCCCATGCAGTCGCAAGCCCGCCACAATTCCGCTGGCGACGAGCGCATCATCTTCAACAAGTAAAACGTGCATTCTCCCCCCTGTGGTAAATGCGGCTTGTGCAGGCAAAGCCTGATGTTTATTACGTTTCGGCGTTCATGTTAGCAGTCTTGAGGGCAGGGGCGAGAGGGAAAGTTCTCTTAATTTGGCCTTAATCCTGATCCTCTACTGTGATGTAGATTGCATTGCATTTGTATCTCGGTACTTACTTTTTTAATAAAACCGGCTTGGGCAATGACGTTTCTTTAGGCTTAGCCGCATGACAGATATCGGGCATTTATTCACATGACTCCTATATTAGGAATATTACTGGCGACCAGTTTTGTCGCCTCTTTGGTGGCACTGGGCATTCTTGTCTGGGCCGTGGCAAACAAGCTGATCTTCGTTGGGAAGAACGAAGCTGAGACCATCTTCATGAAAGGTGAGCTTGGTCAGCCGGATGACAGTGCTTCCTTTGGGGGGGAGAACGAAGCACAGACGCATCGCTTTGACGTTTTGCGTGCCGGTATTGACCGCAGTGGTCGGGGGCCGGTTCTGCTTCTGGTCACGGTCGGGATTACCTGGCTGCTGATCGGTTCGGTGTTTGGCGTGATGGCCTCGCTGAAATTGCATTGGCCCGATTGGCTGGCCGACGTGGCACAAGTGACCTTTGGTCGTGCGCGTACCTTGCACCTGAACATCGTGGCTTACGGCTGGTTGTCGGTGACCGGGATTGGCGTGGCTCTGTGGTTGTTGCCGCGTATTTTTCATACGCCTTTGCGACGTCCCAATATGGTGTACTTCGGCGCTGCCTTGTGGACCCTGGGGGTATTGGGCGGCACGATTGCCGTGGCCAATGGCTGGTCCGACGGGATCGAGTGGCTGGAATTCCCCTGGCAGATCGACATTCTGTTGGCAGTAGGGGGCTTTTTCCTGGCCTGGCCTGCCATTGAAACCGCCGCCAACCGCAAATCGCGCCACATCTATGTGTCGGGCTGGTATTTCCTGGCCGGCATGGTCTGGTTTCCGTTCCTGTTTCTGGTGTCCAACATCCCCGGTCTGCACATCGGTGCTCAGCAAGCAACCGTGAACTGGTGGTTTGCTCACAACGTGCTGGGTCTGTGGCTGACGCCTATGGGTGTGGGTGCGGCGTACTACATCATCCCCAAGATCATCGGCAAGCCCGTGTATTCCTACAACGTGTCCTTGCTGGGTTTCTGGAGTCTGGCGCTGTTCTACAGCCAGGTCGGTATTCACCACTTGATGGGCGGTCCGGTGCCAACCTGGGCCGTCACCTTGTCCGTGGTGCACAGCATCATGATGTTTGTGCCGGTGATTGCCGTGGCCATTAACCAGCACGTAACCGTTGCGCAGAACCTGTGGGCCTTCAAGCAATCCATGGCCCTGCGTTTCGTCTGGATTGGCGCGCTGATGTACACCTTGTCCTCCTTCCAGGGTTCGCTGGAAGCCATCCGCTCGGTGAACTCGGTTACGCACTTTACGCATTACACCGTCGGTCACGCTCACCTGGGGGCCTACGGCTTTGTGTCCATGGTGATGTTCGGCACGCTGTACTACATGATGCCGCACATTCTGGGACGTCGCTGGCCCTTCCCGGCTCTGATCAAAACCCATTTTTGGCTGGTGACGGCAGGCTTCACGATTTACGTGCTGGCTCTGAGCATTGCCGGTGTGGTGCAGGGCATGGGCTTGATGGACCCAGGTTCAAGTTTTGGCGAGATCACTCGCAAGATGGTTCCGTATCTGGAAGCCCGCTCCATTGGCGGCACCATGATGACACTGGGCCACTTTGTCTTTGCGGCTCACTTTGCCTTGCTCTTGCTGCGCAAAGGTTCCGCTGTTAATGCGACTCCTACACTTGCTCGGGCAGATGCGTCATGAATCGACTCTTACCTTTACTAATCGGGGCCATTGGCGTGTTGCTGCTGGCTACCTTGATGCTGGTGATTTTGCCAGCCTGGCAATTGCGTACCTCGGAACCGCCGGAGCAGTTGCAACCCTATACCGCCCAGCAACTGCTGGGGCGTGACGAGTACGTGGCCAACGGCTGTTTGTACTGTCACAGCCAGCAGCCACGCTCTACCGGTCAAACCCTGTTTGATACGGCACGTGGCTGGGGCCGTGCGTCTACACCGGGCGATTACTTTTACGATTCGCCCCACCTGCTGGGCACCATGCGTACCGGTCCGGACCTGTTTAACATCGGTGCGCGCATGAAAAGCCGTGACTGGCATTTGACCCACCTGTATCAGCCCCGTGCGATTTTTGACTGGAGCCTGATGCCGTCCTATCCCTATATGTTCGAACTGAAGGACCAGGTTTCCGAAGGCGATGTAGTGGTGCGTTTGCCAGAGTCCCTGCAGCCTGCGGGCAAGCATGTGGTTGCTCGCAAGGAAGCGCTGGACTTGGTGGAGTACCTGTTGGCTCTGGATCGCACCTATGCGACCAGCGCGCAGGAACTGGATAAACGTGACCGTGGCTACGATCGTCGCCCCGCTGAAGCCTCGACGGATTCGGGCGCTAAATAGGACAAGTCATGACAATGGAAAAAGTTTCTAGTTCGCCCCAGGTCGAGAACATCGACCCCACCTTCGAGCCGTGGGAGCCGCCGCGTCCCATTCCAATCTTCCTGTTGGCTGTGTTGTTCGCGTTGGCCTTGGCCGGTGTGGGTCTTTACCTGCACGATCTGGCGCCACATGCCGCAGCGGACAAGCCGACCGCCGCTATTGTTGCTTCCAATGCAGGCGACACCCCTGTGGTGCCAGCCATTCCCGCATTGAAGGATGCGCCCGTACTGGTGCATTCGGGGCAGGGCAGTGTGTGGAGCTGTGCTTCCTGCCACGGTGAGGCCGGTGAAGGCGCAGGCATCACTCCTCGTTTGGCCGGTATACCCGAGGCGTATCTGCTCAAGCAACTGGAGGATTTTGCTCAAGGTACACGCCTGAACGAGTCCATGCAGTACGTAGCTCGCGGTTTGAAGCCTGAGGATATGAAAGAGCTGGCTGCTTACTACGCCAAGCTGCCTGCTCCTGCCATTAATGTGCCCAGTTCGGAAGCGAACCTGGCCCGTGGCGAAGCCCTGTTTCATAAAGGGGACTGGAAGCAGAACGTGCCTGCATGTATCAGTTGCCACGGCAGTCAGGGTGAAGGCGTAGGTACGTCTTTCCCGCCGTTGGCTGCGCAACAGGCCGAGTACTTGTTCAGTCAGTTGTCGGCCTGGAAAGGCGGCCATCGTCACAACTCGCCGCAAAGCCTGATGGATGACATCGCATCGCGCTTGTCCTACGAGGACCTGTATGCGGTTTCCTATTACGCCGCCTCGCTGCCAGCCAATGGCAAGCAGGCGAAATAAGATCAGAACAGAGAGCTTTTTATGAAAGACACTCAAAAAAATGGTCGCAGCAAATCCACCATGTCGGGTGGACGCAGACTGGCCTGGGGGGCCGGTATTGGTGTGCTGCTTTTTGCGATTGGCTATGGCATGAACGCCAAGGGCTGGTTGTCCTTTTCCCTGGGTTCGCCCGACAAGGGCACTATCCAGGTTGGCGAGGCCACCTATAGTCGTGAGGCCATGGAAGCCGATCGCAAGGCACAGAGCAAGGACAAGCATTCGGTCACGGCTGGTATGCCGGTAGGCGCAGATGGTTACTACGTGCCACCGCCAGAGAGCAGCATTCCGGATACGCCGTATGGCGAGGCGGTTCGTCGCGGTCACAAGATCTTTATGGAAACCTCGACCACGGTGTCGGATCACGTGGGCAATACCTTGGCTTGTGTGAACTGCCACCTGGACGGTGGTCGTCGTGAACACTCTGCGCCTATGTGGGGAGCCTATGTCAGCTATCCCGCCTATCGTGCCAAGACCAAGGCGATCAGCACGCTGGAAGATCGCATCATTGGCTGTTTTACCTATTCCATGAATGCGCAGGCTTCGCCCTCGGGTGTTGCGCCGCCCGCTGGCAGCGATGTGTACCGTGACTTGATGACTTATATGTACTGGATGTCCGATGGGGCGCCTACGGGTCAGAAGTTGCCGGGTGCTGGTTTCCCCAAAGTTAAGAAGACCGAACTGGGCTATGACGTAGCACGCGGTAAAGAGGTCTACACCAACAACTGTGTCTTGTGTCATGCGGTCGATGGCCAGGGGCAGAAGGATGCCGAAAGTGGTGTGGTGTTCCCGCCTTTGTGGGGCCCCAACTCGTATAACTGGGGGGCAGGGATGGCTCGTATTGATACGGCTGCTGGTTTCATCAAGGCCAATATGCCTTTGGGTAAACCGTTCTCCTTGTCCGATCAGGATGCCTGGGACGTAGCGGCTTACATCAACAGTCATGAGCGTCCCAAGGATGCTCGTCAGAAGGGGACGGTTGAGCAAGCGCGTGTGGAGTTCCATGATGGCGAGGAAAGTTACTACGGTAAGGAGGTGAACGGCGTGATCTTGGGTGGGGGCGTGGAGAAGTAAGCCTTTGGCCTGTTTGCTGTTTGTTTGAAGATGAGACCGCCTCAGTTTCTTTTGGGAACTGAGGCGGTTTTGTTTTGGGCTTCATCTTCTTCATTTTCCTGAGTGTTGAGGAGTGGGGGGTGTGGAGCAGGAGGGTTGGGAGATAAGGAGTGCAGAGAGCCTGCATGTTTAGATAGTGACTCGTGAAAACGCCGGTCTGGGCCGGGGGGCCGTCCTCCGGGCTTGGCTCCTTGCCGGTGCTGCGCACCGGTGCCCTGGTCAGGCTTGCTATTCGGGCGCATCCTGAACTCGCGAAAGTGCCTTGTCCCCCGGACAAGGCACAAGCATTTCGCTCAAACAACAGGACGCTTGAACCCCGAATAGCAAGCCCGCCTGCGGCAAGAAGCCTGAATCGCCCAGAGGACGGCCCCCCGGCCCAGACCGGCTCACAATGACTATAAAACTGAGAATTCCGTCCTTTTGGGGCCTGGCTGTATGTGGCTTCCTTCTGCTGCTCTAAGTGCGTTGGGAGCTGGAAGGGTGTCGAGGTTTGCTTGTTGACCGTCACTTTCAGCAGTTGGCGGGTAGAGGGTGTGGGGGATAGAAAAATAGGAGCCCACTACTAGCTATCGAGTGCCTGGTGTTTTTATGGGAGTATGAATCTTGCTGAGGATATCCCGGCCTACCAAGCAGTCGTGCGTAATCTTGAGCTTGTCGTTTGTTTTTGAAGCCGAAGCGCTCGTCATGATGGTTGTTCAGGTAGGCATAGATACCGCGAGAGACGAGGCCAGTACCGACATTGACGAAGACAGGTTTGTACGTCATCAGACGTAGTGTCATTGACTCCGTGTTCAAGGCGAGTCGAACATCAGCCATTAGCGATTAGCCATTAGCCATCAGCACTCAGTAAACCAATAAGCAGCAATCAGTTGCCGCATAAGGATTGTCTTTGCAAGTAATCGCTGAGAGCTGTTTCGGTCCTGCTGGGGTGTTGGGGCGATTCAGAGTACTGGCCGCAGGCGAGGGCTCGATTGGGGGTACAAGCGTCCTGCTGTTTGAGCCGGACGTTTGTACTTGGTCCGGGGGACCAAGTACCCGGCGAGTTCAGGATGCGCCCCGATCGAGTTCTCGACAAAGGTACCGGCGCGCAGCGCCGGCCAGTGCTCAGCCCCGACACCCCAGCAGGACCGAAACAGCGCCTTCCCAGAGACTAATTAGGTAAAAACAATCAGCGAAGAACCGAAAGACCCTACAAAGCCACCAAGCGCTTCAAATCCAGCAAGGTGAAATGCCCATGATCCAGCCACCCGCCGGTATCAATGAAAAACACATTCCCTAATTGCCGCATCTTGTGCGTCGTCTGATGCCCATGCACCAAAGCCCGAAGACCCTCTACCATGCCATCGTAGCCAGTCACATAGCGATCCCTGGACCACATACAGACATAGCGGTCATTGGCATCAAAACCCTCGGTATGAATGTGCTGCCAATTATCGTAGGGAAAGTCGGCATGAACCATACCCACCAGTCCCAAGGGCGTTTCTATTTCCATCGCCAAAGGCAGGGCTTGCAGACGTTGAGCGATCAGTGCCTGCTCGTGCGAGGTGCAATCGTCCAGCCATAGCCCACCATGCACGCGATGATCCACTTCCTGAATAGGCTGCCCAATCGCCCGCCGCCAGGTCAGCTGCTCGTGATTGCCACAAATCGCATGAAACCAGGGCAGGTCCAGCCACTTCAGAACATGATGCGACTCCGGACCGCGATCCACCAGATCGCCCACCGAAAAAAGGCGGTCCTTGGACGGATCAAAACGAATCCGCTTTAAAGACGTTTTCAGCTTGGAGAAGCAACCGTGAATATCGCCAACCGCAATATCGCGTCCCAAGGTGTTCTGGCTGAAGTGTGCTACCTGCATGATGATGAAACCCGGACTAGATGAAACGTGCTCATCACGGTACTCAGAGCGGCAGGCCGAGTCAAGAAAGACGCGGCCTGCCGCTGCACTCAGTCAGAGGAGACTGTACGTGTCAGGCAAGACAGCCTCATGTTCAGCAAGATGATTACCAATACAAATTCATGTTCAACATCACTTCCCGTTCCATGCCCCGGAACTGGCCGGTGTAATACTTCTTGTTGAACACATTGTTGACGTTCAGGGCTACCCGATAGCGGGAGGTCTCATACGCCACCGCCATATCTGCCAAGGTAAAAGAAGGGTTGTAGTTCAGGCTGCCATCCGGCCGTACATCGTTGGGCGACTTGCCCCGATACCGTACACCGGCCCCCAGCATCAAGCCCTGAATTTGCTGGGGCCGATAGTCCAGCCACAGACTGGCGGTCTGACGTGCGGTTTGCAACGTCTGCCGATCAATTTCTGCCGGGCGCTCGCTCTGCGTAGTCCGTGGATCCAGATAGGTATAGCCCGCCATCAGGTTGAGCTGAGCGCTAATGGGCAGCTTGGCTTCCAGCTCGATACCCGTGGATCGTACTTCTCCTGTCTGGACGCTGAAACGTGGGAAGTTTGGATCGGGCGTGGTGACATTGGTCTGGCGCAGGTCAAACACCGCAGCGGTAATCAGGGCATCGGTTCCCGGTGGCTGATACTTCACCCCGGCTTCGTATTGTTTGCCCTCGCGCGGCTTGAATGCCGTGCCATCTGCTGCCCGCCCTGTTGTGGGGTCAAAGGCGGTGGAATAGCTGATGTATGGAGCCACACCATTGTTGAACAGATACAGCAAGCCCGCGCTGCCGGTGGTGGCGCGGTCCGTCATGCGCGGCTGCGTCGCACTGCTTTGTACGGTGCGAGCAGTGTCGTGACGCAAGCTGACATTGGCAACCCACTGGTCCCATTTCAGCTGGTTCAGCATGTAAATCCCGGTTTGCTTCAGATCGCGCTCGGAGTAATCCAGTTCGGGCGGTGTGATGGACAGCCCGTATACCGGGTCGAGCATGTCCAGGTCAGGTACGTTCCAGCCAAAGCCCAAACCGTCGTTTTCTTTGTAGCGCAGATAGTCCACACCAAATTCCAGGGTGTGCTCCAACGGCCCCCAGTTAAAGTCCTTGCCGACACGGCTATCTACCGTGAAGGTGCGGCCTTTGGTTTCCTGGGCCAGGCTGGCGCGGGAGACGCTGCGCTGGTCGGCCAGAACGGCCATGGCGTAGATATGGCGGTAATCAATGTCGATTTCCGAATAGCGCAGGTTCTGACGCAAGCGCCAGCCGCTTTCGGTGTCATGCTCCAGAGCATAGCCAATGGCTTTGGTGTCGCGATTGAAGTAGTCAAACGCCGGGTCCCCGGCGGTGCGTTTGAGCGGCAGGTCAGTGACTTCGGGGTAATAAAACAGATTGGGCCACCAGGACTTGGGAGTGCCTCGTTCACGCGAATACGAACCCAACAGTGTCAGGCTGGTCCGGTCCGACAGTTTCCAAAGCAGGGCGGGGGACACCGAGACACGATCGTCGTGCGAGTCTATGGTGCGTCCATGGCTTTTGCGCCCGGACAGATTCAGGCGATACAGCAGGGATTGATCGTCGTTCAAGGCTCCACCAAGATCCGCCGTTAACTGACGGCGCTGGTAGCTGCCATAGCCCAGTCCCAGACTGTTCACATGATCGGCTGTGGGGCGCTTGGACACCACGTTGACCACGCCGCCGGGGCGTCCCTGTCCATACAGGACCGAGGCCGGGCCTTTCAGCACTTCGATGCTGTCCAGGCTGTCCATATCATCGTTCCAGGACCCATAGGTGCCTGCCGAGAGTTGCTTCAAGCCATCTTTGTAGTAGGCACTGCCGTCACTAAAGCCACGTATCACCGCGCCACTCATGCGCAGGTCGCCCGAGCCGGACACGTCAGTCTGAACGCCAGGGGTGTAAGCCAGGGCGCGTTCAATACTTTGCGGGGCCAGAATCTTTAACTGCTTTTGCGTGACGATGGAGACCGAACGCGGGGTTTCGATCAAGGGTACGTCCAGCTTGCCACCGCGGCTGTTTAGTGCGACGTAGCTGTCAGCGGTGTCTGTGGGGGCGCGGCGTATCGTGACTGGCGTCAATTGAGTCACACCGGCTGACAAGGTGATCGTGTTGCCGTCTCGGGTGTAGTTGATGCCACTACCGTCCAGCAATTGACGCAAAGCTTGCTCAGGTGCCAGATGACCCGAGACCGAAGGGGCTTGGCGGCCGGCAACTACATCCTGAGAGAAAAAAATCTGCAAAGAGGTCTGTTCGCCCAGTTTCAGCAGGGCATCGCCCAAGGGCTGGGCAGGGATCTGAATAGAGACAGTTTGCTGGGCCTGCACAGCAGAAGGGGCCAAGCTGAAGGCCAAACTCAGGCTTAAGGTCAAGGCACTCAAGTTCGCCCGCAAAAGCGGCGAGTGGTGATGACGTGGGGTAAAGGGGCTCACGATCCTACGTTTTCCAATGAAAATACATCTCGCGCGATAGACGCGCCCAGCCTTTGGCCAAAGGGACTCAGGGGGCTGTCCTGCACGGGATAGCCTCCTTCACCTACCTAGACGCACAAGGTGCTCAATCACCGGAATGAGAATCATGATTATTTTGTAACAGGCCCAGGAAGCTCTGTTTTTAGCGAGCCACAATATGCTGCACGCCCGACGCATCGCTCTGGACCCGGACTGGGGCAATGGCCGGTAAGGCCTTCACGACGGTTTCGGGTTGGTCGACATCGAAAATACCGGAGATACGGTGCTGGCGCAGGGCGGGGGCGTCCAGCGTCAAGGGCTGGGGCAGGTAGCGAGCCATTTCCTGTACCAGCACTTCCAAAGGCGTGTTCTTGAAAATGATCTTGCCGCGTTGCCAGGCTGTCAGGCTTTCCACGTCGGCCATGTGTACCGGACCGGGTTCTGCACCTTGGCGCAACAGGACTTGTTGTTGCGCCTCCAGGAGGCGTTCCTGGCGACGCCACCAAGGACCGGACTCCACTTTGACCGAGCCGGACTGAACGCTGACTTGCAGGCTGTCTGCCAGCCGTCGCACATTGAAGCGGGTGCCGGTGACGGTTACGGTGCCCAAGTCGGTGCGCACGATAAAGGGCAGGGTTTGGTAGTGTTGGACGGCAAAAAAAGCTTCACCCTGGAGTAGTTCGATTTCCCGTTTGGAGGCAGATAAACGAGCCTGGGCGATGGTGTCGGTATTCAAGTCCACAACAGAGCCATCGGGCAAGGTGATTTGCTGACGTTCGCCTTTGGCGGTGAGCAACTGCACCGTTTCTTCTACCGGGTTCAACCAGCCTGACTGATGGATGGCTCCGGCCGAGAGGGCCAGCATGCCAAGCGCGCCCAAACCCAGTGTCAGATAACGGCGCTTGGGGGATGGCACACGACCAGGGGCGTGGGGCAGCAGTCTGCGCAGGCGTTCTTCCGGGACGGCCTGGCTGGCGCGCCACAGGTACTCCACCTCGCGGTAGCGGCGCGCGTTGTCAGGATCAGCGTCCCGCCAGGCTTGGAAGGCTTGGTGGTCCTGCTCGCTGGCTTCCCCCGATTGCAGTCGGGCGAACCAATGAGCGGCATCGCTGGGGTGATCCAGTTCGTCGGAGGAAGAGGGGCGGGTCATTGCGCGGGCTTTGTGTACGACATGGCGTCAGTCAGGTACGTAATGGTGCAGCCGTTCATGGATGTGACGCAAGGCACGAGTCATGTATTTTTCCACCATGCTGCGGGAAAGGGCCATGTCCTGGGCAATTTCAGTATGGGTCCAGCCCTCCAGTCGATGCTTGATATAGACCTCTCGGCATTTTGGGGGCAAGTCGGCCAGCGCGTTCACTAGCGCGTCGGCTAATTGCTCAAACTGGGCGTGGCTGTCAGCCCCGGCCTGGCGCGGATGCTCGGTATCGCTTAGCTCGTCCAAGGGTAAGACAGTCAGGACGGTTTGATGGCGATGGCGGCTGATCAGACGGTTGTTGGTGCCTCGTGCCAGATAGGCACGTGGGTTGTCGATCAGGGTAGTGTTGTTTTCCAGCATGCCCACAACGGTGTCGTGCATGGCATCTTCCGCGTCTTCCCGGCTCTCGGCCTTGCGCCGCCATACGCCAAACAGCTCGCTATACGAGGCGAGCCAGGCTTTTATGGGACGTGAAGGGTGAGACATGGAGCGGCTTAGCGGAGCAGGCGGAAAAAAGAATAGTGAATAATAGCAATAATTCTCATTCAGGTTGTTCTTGTTCGGCCTGTCTGTGCAATTTCTTCTGACCGGAAGGGTCTTGGGGTCAAGCTGCCCGTACCAAGCGGCTTGGTCTAAAATCCTTCGATCCTTATATCTTCTACATCTGAATTCCGAGGTTTTCATGTCTCAAACCAGCACTCCCGTTGATCCGGACGGCCTGCTTGAATATTCGGTGGTCTACACCGACCGCGCCTTGAACCATATGTCCAAGACCTTCCAGGAAGTGATGCGCGAAATCTCTCGCACGCTCAAACAGGTCTATCAGGCACATTCGGCTATCGTGGTGCCGGGCAGTGGCTCGTTTGGCATGGAAGCGGTGGCCCGTCAGTTTGCAACGGACCGAAAGTGCATGGTGATACGCAATGGTTGGTTCAGCTACCGCTGGACTCAGATTTTTGACATGGGTTCCATCCCCGCCAGCACCACGGTTCTGAAAGCACGCCCGATTGAGGAAGGCAAGCAGGCCGCTTATGCACCGGCCCCTATCGAAGAAGTGGTTGCCGCAATTCAGGCTGAAAAACCAGCTTTGGTGTTTGCCCCGCACGTGGAAACAGCCTCCGGCATCATGTTGCCCGATGACTATATGCGTCAGGTCGCCGATGCTGTGCACGCGGTGGGCGGTCTGTTTGTGCTGGATTGCATTGCATCGGGCACCGTGTGGGTGGATATGAAGGATGTGGGTGTGGACGTGCTGATCAGTGCCCCGCAAAAGGGTTGGACTGGCTCGGCATGTTGCGGTCTGGTGATGTTAAGCGAGCGTGCTCGTCAGCACATTGAAACCACGACCAGCACCAGCTTTGCCTGCGACCTGCGCAAGTGGCTGCAGATCATGGAAACGTATGAGAACGGGGCTCATGCCTACCATGCTACCTTGCCGACGGATTCTTTGAAGGTGCTGCAAGAGGCGATGGCCGAGACGGAAGCTCTGGGCTTTGACTGGATCCGCAATCGTCAGCTGGAGCTGGGCCGCAAGGTGCGTGCCTTGCTCAGCGAACATGGTTTCCGCAGCGTGGCGGCACCAGGTTTTGAAGCGCCGGGGGTGGTGGTGTGCTACACCACGGACGACGGGATACATTCGGCCGCGAAGTTTGCCAAGGCTGGTTTGCAAGCCGCCTCGGGCGTGCCTTTGCAATGCGATGAACCTGCCGATTTCAAGACCTTCCGAATTGGTCTGTTTGGCCTGGACAAGCTGAACAATCTGGAACGCTCGGTGGAGCGTTTGGCCAAGGCGCTGGATGCGATTGAAGAGCAGTAAGTTGCTGCAGTAGCGGTTGCTACATGAGAAGGGAGCCTTGCATGGCTCCCTTTTTATTTTTGCTCCCAAGTAGAGTGTGGCTTGCTTCTTCTTTGCCTACTACTTAGTGGCATCCCCAGGGGTTTTGGGGGCTTGATTGAGTTCGCCCATGGCAAAAGCCAGATTCACGGAGCCGACCAAACCGGCGGTATGGGCGGCAGTCTGGGCTTCTTGGGCTCCCAACAAGCCAGTGTGCGCTTCGGTCAGCAAGGTCATGCCGGTCAGACCTTCCTTATAGGATTCCAGCGCACCTTGGTAAGTGATTTGTGCCGCCTCGACCAGGCTGGTGGCGGCTTGATGAGACTCCAGAGCAGCTCGCAGCGCGTCGGCAGCGATGATCATTTGCTTGTAGGCGTCTTGTTCGGTTTTGGCGACGCGTTCGCGCGCGGTGTCGGCACGCAACTGGGCTTCGCGTACTTGCTTGTTGCGTAGCCCAGCGTCGTAGATCGGGATATTCAGGGCCAGCACGGCGCCTCGGGAGGAGGATTGCGGGCTGACTTCGGGCAGGCTGCCTACACTTAATGAACCCATGCGTTTGGAGATAAAACCCATCAAGGCCAGCTTGGGCATGAAACTGGCTTCGGCTGAGTCTATGCCTGCCAGACTGGCCTGATGGGCGGCTTGCAGGGCCTGTACATCGGGCCGCTGGGCGATGGCTTTTTTCAGTGTGTCATTGCCAGGGATATCCAGATCCTTGGGCAGGGGGCGGGTGGCGCTATCGGCGACTTTCAGCTCCGTTTCCGGGGACAGGCCAATTGCACCCAGCAACGTTTGATAAGACTGACGTGCCAGAGTGCTGGCATTCACATGGTGCAAACGTGCCTGGGCTTTCAGTTGTCGTGCCTGCGCGACTTCAATCTGGGTGCCCAGCCCATTGCGCTGCCGCTCCAGGGCGATATCTTCAATCAGTGCCGCATTTTTCAGCCCTTGGGCAGAGATTTGCTCGCGTTGGCGGGCCGAGTTGTAGTTGAAGTAGCTGATGGATACTTCTGCAATCACGGCTTGATGCACACCGCTGAAGGTAATCCGGCTGGCCATGGCCAGTTTGTCGGCCGCCTCTTGCAAGGCGGCGCGTTTGCCAAAGTCGAACAGCAGCCACTTCAAGGTCAGGGAAGGGACGGCGCCACTTAAATGGGTGTCGTAGTCCACATCGACTTCTCTACCCAGAATGTGCACGCTGCTGTCGCGGTCGCTGCGCATATAGCCGCCCACCACGCTGGCGGAGATCAAGGGCAGGTAGGTGCTTTCCACCATACCGGCAGCTTCTGCGGCTTGCTGGGCCTCACCCCAGGCAATGCGGGTGCTGGGGTTCAGGCGTTGCGCCAGGTCGATCAGTTCTGGCAGGCTGTATTCGTGATGGGCTTGCACGCGGGGCGCTGGCTGGTTTTGATCCGGGCCGCTGTAATCGGCCAATGTCAGGCGAGGTGGTTCCGGCGCATCTTGCTCGGGCATGGCCTGGGCCATGGGTTTGTGATCAGGCGCCGCGCAGGCGGCCAGAGTCAGGGCGGCCGTCACAGCCAGAGTCAGACGCAATGCAGGAAAACAAGTCATAGACATAAATTCAGGAGGCAGCAGAATGAGTCAGCAGCGTAGCAGCATACTGCTGTCCGCCTTCAAGGACGAGTTGTACGGCCATGCAGACCAGCAAGAACCCCATGATGCGTGAAATGGCATCGACGCCGTTATGCCCGATCACACGCACGATGCTGAGCGAGGAGCGCAGGCAAATGAAAAAGATCAAACCAATCAGGATGGCCAGAATGATGGGCGTAGCCACCAGCACCCATTCCGCATAGTGCCCGCGCATGCCAGCCATTTTGGAGGAGGCACTGATAACCAGAGCCATAGTGCCGGGACCGACTGTAGAGGGCAGGGTCAGCGGGACAAAGGCGATATTGTTGTGGGCAGCGGTGTTCTGATCGGCTGCTTTGGAAACCACGTCGCTGACAGTGGGGGGAAACAACATGCGAAAGCCGATATACGCCACGATCAGCCCGCCCCCGATGCGCATGTCCACCATGGAAATGCCCAGTGCCGAAGTAATCCACAAACCGGCGTAGTAGGTAATCAGCAAGGCAAGAATGACATACAGCGTTGCCTGACGCAGTTGCTGCTTCTTTTCTGCTGCGCTCAAGGTTTCGCCCAACGACAGGTACATCACCATTGAAGTCAGGGGATTGGCCAGGGGCAGCAAAAATGCCAGCCCCAGGCCGAGCAATTTGAATAACTGCATCACTTCGTTGGGCATGGGAGCTCCTTGATGAGGTTTCAGGCGGGCAGGGCGTTCTTGTAAATCTTGCCGTCCTTGATGATCAAGAGCAGGTTCTGTTCGGGCTGCTCCAGAAAGCTCAGGCTTTGTTCGGGTTCGCCATCAATCAACAGCAGATCCGCCAGGGCACCGGGTCGGATCACGCCCAGTTCGCCTTCGTATGGTTGGCGCAGGCCCGACAGTTGCAGCAGTCGGCCATTATCTCCGGTCGCCATTTTCAGCACCTTGAGTGGGCTGTAAAAACGGGTCAGCTTGGACAACATGCGGCCATGGTGTGGTAGATGGGCGGGGGTGAACAGAATGTCCGTGCCCCAGGCGGTCTGGATCTGATATTTATCGGCCAGTTCGTAGGCACGTACGGTACCTACGGCAACTTGTTGTTGCTTGGCCTTGCTGCGTGGATCGTGCTGGACGTTGGCGTCTTCATCGGCCAGAAAGGGTTGCAGGCTCCACCACACGCCTTCGCCAGCCATCATGCGGGCGGTTTCTTCGTCGGCAAGTTGGCCGTGTTCGATGGATTTCACGCCTGCCTTGATCGCACGCTGGATACCACGAGCGCAGTACACGTGCACCATCACGTAGGTGCCCCAGTCGCTGGCGGCGCCCACCGCGGCACGCAGTTCGGCATCACTAAATTGCAGTCCTTCCAGTGGGTCGTACAATGAGGTGACACCGCCCCCGGCCATCAGCTTGATCTGGCTGGCGCCCAGCATCAGTTGCTCACGAACGCGACGCAGGACCTGGTCGGCGCCATCGGCAATGCAGGTTACACCTGCTCGTTCGGTGTGGCTTAGCTCGCCTTCTGCGCGTGGCACTTCGTAGCGCATACGAAAGTCTGCATGGCCGCCGGTTTGCGCAATCATGGCGCCGCTAGGATAGATGCGCGGGCCATGCAGCAAGCCCATATCAATACCGCGTTTCAAGGAGAAGCTGGGGCCACCGGCATCGCGCACGGTGGTAAAACCGCGCAGCAAGGTGCGCTCGGCTTCTTTGCTGGCAATCAAATGCAGGTCAGCCGGGTCGGCCATCATGGCGGTCATCTGGTCGACAGCGCACAAGAGGCTATGCCAGTGGGCGTCGATCAGGCCAGGCATCAAGACTTTGTTCTGGCAGTCCATGACGGTGGCGTCGGCCGGAATCTCGGCAACCGGCATGACGGCAGTGATGCGGCCCTGGTCAATCTGGACGGCCAGCCCGTTTTTCAGCTCTGTTGTTTCACCATCAAACAGGCGCAGATTGCTCAGGATCAGTTTGGGAGCCAGGGCGATGGGTTTCTGATCCAGGGCATTATTGGATTGGAAGGCCGGGCCTGCAGGGACCGCGCTGGGGGCGAAACTGGCTGATGCACTCAAGCGCTTGTGAATGAAGGGAATGGAGGGGTGGGCGCAAACACAGGCTGGCAAGCCGTGACGATAGGCTTGGCGTTGTTGGCGCAGGGCAGGGGACTGGCCCAGGTAGGAGTAAGTCTGCATGGCGTCCTAAAAAATCAACGATAAATGAAAGGAAGGCGGACTCAAGACATACGCAGTTCGATCAGATCCAGCAGGCGGACCCGTTCGCGAGCGATTTCATCGGATATCTGGTGTGTGCGAGCTAAGGTGTAAACGGCCTCACGCGCGGCGTGGATGGCCCGGATTTGCATGTCTTTTTCCAGTGCTTGTTCTGCCAGATCCGGCTCCAGTCCGTCGCCTTGAGGGCTGTGAGCAATAGTGCCCAGGACGCGGTCGGCCATGGCCGTGTAACGCGCCCCTGAGGACTCGGGATTGTGCGCAATCAAGTCATTCAATGTCTGCGCCACTGACTGGGCGCTGGCGTGACGTACGGCTTGCTCGGCCCGTTCTTCCTGCTCCTGACGTCGACGCAGGGCAGGGAAGCTGACTCGTTTCATGATGGGTGGCAGGGCCAGGCTGGCCGTCAACAGTGACACGATAATGACGACGGAGGCCAGGAAAATAGCCAGATCTCGGGCAGGAAAAGGACTGCCATCGGCAAGAGTGAGCGGCAAGGTCATGACACCGGCCAGGGTGACGGCACCTCGTACCCCGGCAATGGACAGCACCAGCACCAGGCGCGGGTTGGCTTGGGCGGTCTCAGCATCATGATGCAAGCCCAGCAGGGACAGGCCGCGTCGTAGCCACAGGTAAGCGTAAACGCATAGAAAGCGCAGCAAAATCAGGGTGGTACACATGGCGACCGCATAGACCAGCAGCCAGGCTGGATTATGGTGGCCGGTCTCCTGGACAACCTGTACCGCGCCGCGAAAGATAGCGGGTAGTTGCTCGCCCAGTAGGACGAACATCATGCCATTCAAACTAAGTTGCAAGGTGTCCCAGACGGTCTTGCGCTGCATACGGGTGGCCGCCAGTGCATTGCCCGAGAGCTCGGCGTAGCTCATGGTCACGCCTGCCGCGACAGCGGCCAGAATGCCAGAAGCCTCCATTTGTTCAGCCAGGAAGTAGGACGCAAAAGGCAGGAGCAGGCTGAACAGAACTTCTGGCCCTGGCTCTTCGCCCCAGCGGCGCACAAAGAGATTACGCAGAAAAAGCAGGGCACGCGTGGTCACTACGCCCACGACCAGGCCGGCCAGCGTTAGCCACAGGAAGTTCTGGCTGGCAGACGTGATGGAGAAAGAGCCGCCCAGGGCCAGGGCTACAGCAAGTCGAAACGCAACCAGACCGCTGGCATCGTTGAACAGGGATTCACCCTCCAGCAAGGCCTGCAGTCGTGGCGGCAGAGGCACGCGGCGGGTAATGGCCGAGACGGCAACTGGGTCAGTTGGCGAGACAATGGCGGCCAAGGCGAAGGCCACTGGCAAAGGCATGGCAGGAATGAGCCAGTGCAGCACGTGGCCTAATCCGAATACCGTTAAAAAGACCAGAATAAAAGCCAGAACCAGAATGCCAATTCGGTCCCGAATTAAACTTTCCTTGGAAATGCGCCAGCCATCCAGAAATAATAAGGGCGGCAGAAACAGATAAAAGAACAGATCCGGATTCAGGGTCATCCCATGATTGAACCAGCCGGCAATCAGAAAGCCGAGCAAAATCTGTACGAGAGGGGCAGGGATGGCAACAGGTATTATCTTGACCACGCTGTTGCTGATTAAAACGGCGGCCAGCATGCTTAAAGTCAGGTTTACGTCATCCATGGCAACTCTGTGTAAATAACCGAGGTTATTGAGACCCTATCAGAAAGATGTTTGTCACTATACTCGTGAAAATCATAGATACACAGTTGCTTAATCCGGCAGAGATATAAATGATGTCTTTGAAAGGGCTCAGGTACAATTCGTCGCAGCGATCAGGGCGCCATGCGCAGATCGGTTTAACAATAATCAGGGAGATGCCACGCATGCGTGCGCTACTAGCCGGTCTGGCTGTCTTGCCCTTGTTGGGGGGATGTTCTCTTGCCCCTTCGGTCTATATGGCGGGTTCGTATTTCCCGGCCTGGCTGGTGTGTGTGCTGGGCGCCGTGCTGCTGACCTTGCTGATTCGTTGGGGGCTGATTCGTGCAGGTGTGGATGATGCCCTGCCCATGCGTTTGCCTGTCTATGCCTGCTTGACGCTGGCACTGACCTTTGCCGCACTTCTTCTTTTCTTCGAGTGACTGAGCCATGACCCAGGCACAGAAATCCTCCCCCCGTAAAGGCGCTGCCCGCCTGCTGAGCGTGCTGATCGTTGTTGCCGCCATTGTCTTGGCATGGTGGTATTTGCAGCGCTCTGCCAACAACCCTTTGTCCGAAGACGCGGTGATCGGTGCCGATGTGGTACATATCTCCAGCTCCTTGCCTGGACACATTGAGCGCATGATGGTGCGTGACGGTCAGTTTGTCAGCCGCGATGAACTGCTCTTTACCGTAGACCCGGTGTTTTATCAGTTGCGTCTGGAACAGGCCCAGGCTGAACTGGCGCTGGCTCAGGCTACGCTGGACATGAAGCAACGGGCTGTGCGCGCAGAAGGGCATAACGCCGTAATTGCCGATGATCAGATTACCCGCGCTAAAACCAATTTGACGATGGCCACGCAAAGCCAGCGTCGCTTGGCGAATCTGGCGGCCAAGGGCTATGTCTCCCAACAGCAATTGGATGAAGCCAATACCTTGCTGCGTGATGCTCAAGTCACCTTGAAACAGGCAACAGAGCAATCCGGGGCCGCTCAGGCTCTGGTCGGCAATACGCAGGCAGAAGAAGCCATGGTGCAAGCGCGACAGGCAGGTTTGGCGATGGCCCAGCGTGATCTGGAACATACTCAGGTCAAGGCACCGCACAACGGTCGTATCGTGGGCTTGCGTATCGGCTCGGGAGAACATCTGATGCCCGGCACGTCTGTCTTTACCTTGCTGGATACGGATTCCTGGTATGTCACGGGCATGTACCGTGAAACGGATCTGAAAGCGATCAAGCCAGGGGCCTGCGCCACGGTGTATGTGATGTCCGATCCTTCGCGCAAGCTCTCGGGCAAGGTAGAGGAAATTGGTTGGGGTGTCAGCAGTCAGGAGCAGATCAATCTGCCGCGCAGCCTGCCCTATATTCAGAAATCCATGAACTGGGTACGGGTAGCGCAACGCTTTCCGGTGCGTATCCGTCTGGATGCCCCGCCCGAGGACTTGATGCGCATGGGTGCCTCGGCCACCACCATTATTCATCGCGATGGCAACTGCTAAGACCGGCGTGTCGGGTCTGGCGCGGCTGGTCTGGCAAGACTTGCAGCCCACCCCCGGTCGTCTGGCGCAAAGCTGGCGCGTGGCAGTGCTGTGCGCCTTGATGGTGCTGCTGGCCATGAACTACGGTATTCCCGAGTCTGCCGTCAGCTGCTTTGTGATCTTCTTTGTGATGAAGTCCGATGCCGGCGAAAGCTCGGTACTGGCGCTGGCTCTGGTGGTGCTGGTGTCCATTGTGGTGCTGCTGATGGTGCCATTGATTCAGGTCACGATTCAGTATCCGGCCTGGCGTTTGCTGGCCATGGTGCTGACCTCCTTTGTGCTGTTGTTTCTCGGGGTAGCCAGCAAGCTGGGGCCTTTGGGCGGGATTATTGCCTTGGTCATCGCCTTTGTGCTGACCTTGTTGGGCTATGTGCCCTTTGGCGAGATTGCTACCCGCGCCGTGCTTTATGCCTGGTTGATGACCTGCGCCCCCATGGGCCTGGTGCTGATCTTCAATCTCTGTTTTGGTTTGTACCCGCACAAGGTGTTGCGCCGTGAACTGGCAGCGCGTTTGCGTTTGTCGGCCCAGGGTTTGATGGGGCAGGCAGATACGCAGGATTTGTGGGACGAACTGGCTTTGGGAGTCAGTGCACAACAGAAGCGACTGGGCTGGATACGGCTGTTTCATTTGCGGCCTGCACAAGAGCAGGCAGAACTGGATCAGGCCATCTTGAATACCTACCGAGCCTTGCTGGCGGTTGCCGTCTTGCGCGATCAGCATCTGGACAATGAGCAGGCCACAGCATTTGCCCAGATGTGCGAACGCAGCGCACAGGATATTGAACAAGGGCGTTTGCCGCAGATGAATGATCTGCCCGAGCTGTCAGCCTCCAGTTCTTTGGCCGAACAAGATTTGCGCGATGCCTTGCTGGCCTTGTCGGGGGCGGTGTCTATTGGCAAAGCGGATCCGGAACATGGTTCCTTCATGGTGCCCGACGCCTTTAGTAATCCGGTTTATCAGCACCATGCCTTGAAGGCGACGGCAGCTGCAGTGCTTTGTTATCTGATCTATAGCGCGGCAGACTGGCAGGGCATTCATACTGCCATGATTACCTGCTACGTGGCCGCTTTGGGCTCTACCGGGGAAACCGTACACAAGCTGACCTTGCGGATTGTGGGCTGTTTGCTGGGGGCGGCGCTGGGCTTTATCACCATCTTGTTTGTGATGCCGCATCTGCTGGATATTGGCGGCTTGATGGTCGTGGTATTCCTGGTGTCCCTGTTAGGGGCCTGGGTATTTTATGGCCCGGAACGTATCTCGTATGCCGGCATTCAAATTGCCTTTGCCTTTTATCTGGTGACCTTGCAGGGCTTTGGTCCCAGCTTTGACCTGGATTCGGCCCGTGATCGGGTGATCGGTATTTTGCTGGGCAATGCGGTGATGTACGTGATGTTTACCCAGATCTGGCCTGTCAGTATTGCAGGTTCGGTACGTCAGCGTTTGGCCAAGGCTTCTGACAGTTTGAGCGGCCTGGGCAGCTTATGGCAGGAACGTCCTGCCCAGGCGGTGCAGCAGTCAGCCAGCGTCGCGCAGGAGCTGTCGGCGGCCAAATATGGATTGGCTCTGATGCACTTGGAACCAGAGCGTTTGCGACCCGACCAGCAGCAGGCCCAGGATATGCAACGTCAATGGCAGCAGTTGCGCCAGCAGTTCATCGGCCAAGCCTATATGCCTGTATCTCGCCACCGAAGCGATTGATAACCCTCATTACCTAGAGGTGATTTTCCCGTCCTTGACGGCTCGTAGAATGGGCCTCACTTCCCATTATCGGGATCAAAAGAAGCGCCGCAAAGGCCTCGGTTCGGTCGGAGACACCCCCGCATACCTACTTCTTTCTGCCTATGTCTGCACCTTGTTGCGGGCAGGGCAGGACTCGTCTTTGCTCGGCGTTTTCTTTGATTCAGCGTGTGAGAAGTCTCTTGCCCCCTTTGGGGCTGGAACTGTCCATTACTGATTCCTGATGACGGCAACGTACCGTTTCAGACATCACAATACTGATAAAGGAGCATGAAGTATGGCTGAGCAAGAATCCGCATTGCGGCCAGGGCAGGAGGCCCTGGTCCCTCCGGTTGCTGGCGGTTGGTTGCAGAAACATTTTGCCTATACAGCGCGCGGCAGTTCTCTGCGTCAGGAGGTCTTGGCAGGGCTGACGACATTCCTGGCAATGGTTTATTCCGTATTTGTCGTACCGTCCATGCTGGGCAAGGCGGGCTTTGATACCTCGTCGGTCTTTGTGGCCGTGTGTCTGACCAGCGCTTTTGGCTCCCTGCTGATGGGGCTGTGGGCGAATCTGCCCATTGCGGTGGGCTGTGCCTTGTCCTTGACTGCGTTCTTGGCTTTTGACTTGGTGCTGGGTCAGCAACTCAGCCCGGCCGTCGCCCTGGGTGCCGTGTTCCTGATGGGCCTGATCTTTACCCTGATTTCCGCCACCGGGATTCGTACCTGGATTCTGCGCAATTTGCCCCTGGGCATCGCGCATGGCACGGGTATCGGAATTGGCCTGTTCTTGCTGATGATCGCCTCCAACGAGGTAGGTCTGGTGACCCGTAATACGGGCGCAGGTCTGCCGGTTGCCCTGGGGGACGTCACGTCCATGCCGGTCTGGCTGAGTGTGCTGGGTCTGGCAGCAATTTTTGGCCTGGAGCGCCGTCGTGTCACGGGCGGTATCTTGCTGGTGATCTTGGGTCTGTCGGCGGTAGGCCTGATCTTCGATCCCAATGTGCGCTTTACTGGCCTGTTTGCCATGCCTAGCCTGCTGGGCGAGAACTCCTTGATCGGTGCCATGGACATAGGCGGGGCCTTGAATGCGGTCGTCCTGCCCAGTGTGCTGGCTCTGGTGATGACAGCCGTGTTTGATGCGACCGGCACGATTCGTGCGGTCGCGGGCAATGCCGGGCAATTGGACAAGGATGGCCAGATCATCAATGGCAGCCGCGCCCTGACGACGGACTCGCTCAGCTCTTTGGTGTCTGCCAGCTTGGGGGCTTCGCCTGCCGCCGCCTACATTGAATCTGCTGCCGGCACAGCCGCCGGGGGACGTACCGGTCTGACCGCGGTGGTGGTTGGCCTGGGTTTCCTGATGCTGATCTTCCTGTCGCCTTTGGCCGGTCTGGTGCCTTCCTATGCGACTGCGCCTGCCTTGATGTATGTGGGCTTGCTGATGCTGGGCGGCGTGCGTCATCTGAATACCGAAGATACGGTCGACACCATGGCGGGTCTGGTGTGCGCCGTGTTTATCGTGCTGACCGTCAATATTGTCACAGGCATCATGCTGGGCTTTTGCACGCTGGTGCTGGGTCGCCTGTTCTCGGGTGAACTGCGTCGCCTGAATGTGGGCACGGTTCTGATTGCCATTGCCCTGGTTGTTTTCTACCTGGGTGGCTGGGCCTTATAAAGCAGGGCTTGGGAAGGGCTGGTGTTCCCCTTTACACTAGCCCTTTTTCTGAAAACCAAAGGGGTACCTGTGCTGGTCGCATTTGATTTTGATGGCACGATTACAGACCGGGACAGCTTGCAGGACTTTATACGTCGCATGCGAGGCTGGCCGGTCTGTATTCGTGCCTATTTAGCTTGCGTGCCTCGCGTCCTGGTCTGGGATCGCGGTCCGCAGCGTCGTCAGGCGATCAAGCATCGTTTTCTACGCAGTGCCTTGGGTGGTTTGAGCCGGGAGCAGGTTCAGGCTTTAGCCGACACCTATGTGCGGGACTATGTGCCGCAGATTGTCCGCCCGGAAATGATGGAACGAGTCCGTGCCCATCGAGAGCGGGGAGATACGGTGGTGCTGGTCAGTGCCTCGCCGTCCATTTATTTACAGCCCTGGGCGCAAGCACAGGGAATGGCTCAGGTGCTGGCGACAGAGTTGGCCTTTGATGATCAACAAGGTTGTGTGGGCATGGCCAGCGCCAATTGCTGGGGGCAGGAGAAGGTGAATCGCTTGCAGGCGTGGCTGGGCGATAAACCCGTGGAGCTGGATATGGCCTATGGTGATAGTCCCGGTGATGCGCAGATGCTGGCCCATACGCGTCAGCCCTGGCTGCGGGGAAGGGATGCCGCTCTGCCAGCGCTGGAAGTCCGATAGTCGATTGTAAGGTTTGCTCTGTACCGCTTTAGTTGCAGGCTTGGCAGCCTAGTGGCAGGCCTACAGTCCAGGGCGGGAGATCAAGATAGCAAAATGCCCGACCAGAATCTGCTTCTGGTCGGGCATTTTTTCGGAGTGATTTGCAGTGATTAAGTCAGCGGAGATCAATCCCGACGCAGGGGTTTGATCCTGGCCGCTGGTTTAGTTCTGATTGCGCTTGATTGCCATACCAATCAGCAAGCTGGCCCAACCTTGGGTCAGCAAATCAATACCCAGTATCAGGCCCAGAATCCATACGCTATTGCCGGGCCAGCCTGCGGCAATGATCAAACCGGCTGCCAGTGTAATCAGGCCGGAAAAGGCCATCCAGCCGCCACCTGCCTGGGCCCGGTTCTGAAACCAGATCCAGAGTCGGAATGCGCCGGAAGCAATCAGGAAGGCGCCAAAAATCAGGGTCAGGACGGTGGCACCTATCAAGGGGTTGCTGATGGCAATCAAACCGGCGAACAGGTACAAAATGCCGCTCAAGCTCCAGAACAGAAAGCCGCGCCAGCCTTTGGAACTCCATGCATGAGCCAGATGCAGCACGCCGCCTATGGTCATCAGGATGCCGACGTACACCACGCTGGCAACCGTGGCGCCAACCACGTAGATCAAGGCGATCAGACCCAGAATAATCAGGGCGATGCCCAGACCAATAAACCATCCTGGTTTCAAGGGCAGTTGACGTAGCAACTCAGAGCGATTGTTGTCATGTGGACTTAGAGCCATCTATGTACTCCTTGCAAGGTTAAACCGACGCTACGGTCTTAACTTTACTCCAGACCCGTGCAAGGGCCTAGTGATATGCAAAGAGCCTGCTGCAGAAACACGAAGGCCCTACCGTTGCGGTAGGGCCTATGGGCCGCTCTGGCGGCGGTGAACTGTCATGATGACAGTTTGGGAAAGCTGTGTTTCAGACAGCTTACTGACACTATGTCAGTGGTTTCAATGTACGTTAGCTAATCAAAACCAGCCAATTATGGAAAACCCGGAAGTCTGAAACAAAGCCCTTCAAACCGGTAAAACAGGCAGTTTGAAGGGGTGGGAACAGGGCCTTAGTGGCCGTGTGCGCCCTGGTGACCCTGGCCAGCCTTGGTGTTCAAGGCACGGACCGGAGCGCTGATTTTCAGCTCTTCCTTTTGACCGGCGGCATTCTGGATTTCCAGGGTGAGATCCACGGAACTGCCCGCCTCAACCTGTTTGTCCAGACCCAGCAGCATGATGTGGTAGCCGCCGGGTTTCAGTTCCACAGCCTTGCCAGCGGGCAGGTCGATTTTTTCAACCTGGCGCATGCGCATGACTTCGTTTTCCATCGCCATTTCGTGTACCTCTACCTGTTTGCTCAAGCTGCTGCTGGCGCCCAGCAATTGGGCGTTCTCGGTAGATTGCAGCACCATGAAGGCGCCGGTGGCTTGCTGGCCGGGAACCGTGGCGCGAACCCAGGGATCGGTAACGGTGACTTCGGCCTGGGCCAGGGTGGGCAGGCTCAGCAAGGCGGCCAGGGAAAAAAGAGAGCGAGCAATAGTACGTTTCATGTTGGTAATCCTGTTGGGGTTCACTTGCTCAGAGCCAGTACCTGGCGGATATCAGCCACGGCTTCTTCAGCCGTTTGCGTATGACGCAGGGCGATCTGCAACTTGCCTTGTGTGTCATACACATAGGTCAAGGCGCTGTGGTCCATGGTGTAGCTGGAGCCGGTAGGAACCTTTTGATAGAAGACTTTGAAGTCGCTGGCGGTTTTGGCCAGCTCTTCCTCGGTGGGGCGCAGGGCCACGAAACTGGGGTCGAAAGCCTGCATGTAGGCTTGCAGCAGTTCGGGCGTGTCGCGCTCCGGGTCAATGGAGATAAACAAGACTTGCAGCTTGTCGCCATCCTCGCCCATCTGTTCCTTGATGTCGACGGCACGAGTCAGGGCTGTCGGGCAGACGTCGGGGCATTGGGTAAAACCAAAGAAGATCAGCACGATCTTGCCGCGATAGTCGGCCATGGTGCGACGTTGGCCTTCGGTATCCAGCAAGCTGAAATCCTTGGCAAAGTCGGCACTGCTCATGTCTACACCTTCCAGATTACGAAAGGCGGGCTGCTTGGGGGCCTTGTCGCCGCAGGCGCTCAGGACCAGAGGAGTCGCCAGCATGGCAAGCAGGAGCTGGCGGCGTGAGAAGGAGGCGTTCATAGAAATATCCCGCTAATTGACAACATAAGGTGGCTGCGCCGGGCAGCCGAGGCTGGTCAGGAAACGAGCGTGGAGGGGGGACCGCGCGCACTCAGGGGCGGGCCCGTCAGGGGAAGAACGGGAGCCGCCGCCTGTTGGGCAGTGTCCCAGGTATGTCGTGGTGTAGGTGTCAGATTCCAGGCAGGGCTGGGATCATCATTCAGGGCTTTTTGCGCCTGGGCCTGGGCGAACAGACAGGCCGCATGCAGGCTATGTTGCTCGTCGTGCTTTGGGCCACCAGGTAGCTGGCTGCTCCATTGCGCCAGGAAAGGGTCGCCCTGAACGCACAGGCTGAGCGCGGCTGCATTGGCCGGGTCGGCGCTGGGCATGTAGCCGTTGGGGATCAGACCACGCAAAAGCAGGGCGCAGATTGCCAGCACCAGTAAAAACCGGCTGCGAGTACCTGAGGTGGGGAATGCGCAGTGCCTGATCATGATCAGAGCATTCTAGTACAGATGGAAATCAGTTTGCCCAGATTCTGTGGCACAGTAGACGCCTATCATCAAGGAGCTTGATATGCGACAGATTTATGGGGTGCTGAGCGCCTTGGTCATGGTGCTGGGGCTGGCGGCGTGTTCAACACCGGATCGCTCTGCAGACAGCAGCTGGAGTCGACCTTCCGGCGTTGAAATCTATGGGGAAATGGATGCAGGGGTAGGGACGGTGCGGCAGTCCCGCTAGGGAGACTGCCGCGTGCCGCGTCAGGCCAGGGCTTGGCCTGCGCTATCAGCTGCGTCCTGTTTTTTCATGATTTCTTCAGGATCAGCTTCATCATTCAAGTACGACAAGGCTTTGCTCAGGCTATAGGCCGGTTCAAAGGAGTCGGGGTTGGCCATAGGCCAGCCCACACGGAAAATCGTTTGACGATAGTGGCCGCGCAAGAGTTCGCCTTTTTTCAGATCCGGGAACAGAGCCGACATCACGCGCACTTCGCCGTTGCTGATACGGCGGGCAATATGGTGAGGACGTAGCTGGTCCGGATGTTCCAGGCCCGCCGCACCCAATAGTTCAGCCAGGGCTTTGAGCGTATTGCCATGGAAGCTGGCCACGCGCAGGGATTTGTCATCAACCACCAGGGCTTTTTGACGCTGCGGATCTTGTGTCGCCACGCCAGTGGGGCACTTGTCGGTATGACAGGCCTGGGCCTGAATGCAACCCACGGCAAACATGAAACCACGCGCGCTATTGCACCAGTCAGCACCCAGGGCCATGATGCGGGCCATATCAAAGGCGCTGATGATCTTGCCCGAGGCACCCAGGCGGATTTGTTCGCGCAAACCGATACCCACCAGCGTGTTATGAACCAGGCGCAGAGCCTCGCGCAAGGGGGTGCCGACGTGGTCAATGAACTCCACGGGGGAGGCACCGGTACCGCCTTCCGCACCATCGACCACAATAAAGTCTGGTGTGATACCTGTTTTCAGCATGGCTTTGGCAATGGCAAACCATTCCCAGGCATGTCCGATACAGAGTTTGAAGCCCACGGGCTTGCCACCGGACAAGGTACGCAGCTTGGCCACGAATTCCAGCAGCTCTACGGGAGAATGGAAAGCGCTGTGGCTGGGGGGCGAGTTACAGTCCACGCCTTCCGGCACACCGCGTGCCAGGGCAATTTCAGGCGAGACCTTGGTGCCGGGCAAGATGCCGCCGTGGCCAGGTTTGGCCCCTTGCGACAGCTTGATTTCAATCATTTTGATGTGATCCTGAGTGGCTCGTTCGGCAAAGCGTTCGGGAGAAAAGTTGCCTTGTTCATCGCGGCAACCAAAGTAGCCCGAGCCAATATTCCAGATCAGAGCACCGCCATGACGCAGGTGATAGGTGCTGATGCCGCCTTCGCCCGTGTCATGCGCAAAATTGCCCATCTTGGCACCCTTGTTCAGGGCCAGGATGGCATTGGCCGACAGCGCCCCAAAACTCATGGCCGAAATATTCAGCACCGACAGCGAATAAGGCTGGGTACAGTCCGGCCCACCCACCGTGATACGGAACTGTGAGTCCTTGATGTGCTTGGGCGTCATGGAGTGGTTGATCCACTCGTACCCATTGTTGTAGACCTCCTGGTGAGTACCAAAAGGCTGCTTGTCGACCTGCTGTTTGGCGCGCTGGTACACCAGGGAGCGGTCCGCCCGCGAAAAAGGCAGTTGCTGCTCATCGCCTTCCAGAAAGTACTGGCGAATCTCAGGGCGTATGGCTTCAAAGATAAAGCGCAGATTGCCGATAACCGGGTAGTTGCGACGAATGGCGTGACGAGTTTGAGTGATGTCCACCAAGCCCTGAATGCACAGGGCCAGCCCTGGTATCGCCAGCCACAGCCAGCTTGCGCTTCTGAACAAGGAAAGCAGCAAGAAAAAGGCGGTCAGGCCAATGATGATGTAGAAGGCGGTGTAGCGTGTCAGCCACTTTTGCATAAAGACTCCTGCCAAGAAAACGGGGTGACAGGCAGGATTTCGGGTACCTGCCGGTCAGGCTGCCAACATCATAGAACGCTCCCGTACGGTTTGACCATGCCTGGATGGCGATAGTTTATGAAAACTAACAAACAACCACGGAGTGGCTGAAAAAGGGCGGGGCAGGGCGCAAATTGTTTAGCTTTGAAAGGCGTGATGGAAGCCAGGGAGGCTGTTGCGGTGCAGCATGAAACAGCGTGTTCCGCTTTGGGACTTGTGTATGGCGGCAGGGCTGGAGCTGCCATAAACACGATATTCAGCTAGCTGTAATTGAATAGGTAGGTAAGCTATCTATATAATCATGCTTTAGCCTTTGTTCTGTCTCCTGCCTTTTATGTTTCCCTCATTTTCCTGGATCCAGCTGGATCGACCTGCGCTCCTGCATGGCCTGAATTTGGCCTTGGCAGCGTGGCTGTCGTTCACCATCGCTGTTCTGCTTTCCGTTGATAACCCGTTTTGGGCTGCCATGCCGGTGTGGGTGCTGTCGCAAGCGTATCGGGGGCTGGTGTACGAGCGGGCTTTGTGGCGGATTTTGGGAACGTTGGTGGGGGCCGGTTTGGGATTGGCGTTCCTGCACTTACCCAATCCTTATCTGCAATTGCTGGGGATGGCCCTGGTGGTGGGGGTGGCCTCGGCCTTGACCCATGTGTTTCGGGGCGCTTTTTCTTACTTGCCCATGCTGGCGGGGATCACGATTGGCGTGGTGGTCTTGCCCTCGGTGCTGGCTCCGGAGGCGTCACTGGATTTGGCCTTGTCGCGAGTGGAGTGCACGCTGATCGGGGTCGTGGTCACCACCTTGCTGTGCTCGCGGACAACGCCGCGCAGTCAGCGCAAAACGTATTACGAGCGCGTACGTGTCCTGGCGGCGGATGCCTTGCGCATCGCTGCTCATGCTTTGGGGCCGTCTTATCAGCAGCCGGATCAAAGCTCGTGGAGCCGTGTTCGCCAGGAGATTGTGGATCTGGATGCCCAAGCCCGTATTCTGGCGGCCGGCTCTCTGGATGCTTATCGACGCCTGCCTTATGTGGATGCGTTTCTGTACGCCGTGATTGAGCTTTTGGCCGCCAGCGCGCTGATTGTCCAGCAAAGGGAGCAGGGCCTCTCGCCTGCCGCGGATTATGCACGCGACTTGCAGGAACAGGCACAACGCTTGCAGGACGGTCTGAGTTTGCGGGTGCTGGGCAAGACAGCCTTGCGGCAAGAGGGGCAGATCAGTCTGGCGCGCTTGCGCCGTGCAATGGGTCAAATACAAAGGGCGGAGCAGGGGTTGTTCGCTGAACGGGTGCAGCCCAGACGGCACCGTTTTCTGACGACGCCTGCTGTTTCGGTGGATTGGCCCTTGGCAATCCGCACAGGCCTGGTCAGTGGCCTGGCCGCTTTCACTGCAGGTGGTATCGCTTACGCTTTGGCCAGCCCCGCGCTGGAGTTGATGGCGATTGGGGTGTGTACGTTCTCCATTATTTTGGGCTCCATGCCGCGTCCGCAACTGATGAGCCGAACCATGTTTACCGGGATTGCCGTGGGCGTGCTGGTAGCCAGCTTTTATCGCTACTTCGTCCAGGCACACCTGGTTGCGGACTGGCAGGTCATTCTGTCCGTGCTTCCTTTTTTGGTGATCGGCGGTTTGTTACGTGCCAACCGTCCTACGTCGACGTGGGCATTGGACGCGAATATGTGTTTCCAGCTGGCCAGTCAGGCCGGGATGGCGGCCGTTACTTGGCCCATCATCTTGAAGGAGTCCTTGCCTTTGCTGGCGGGCTCTGCGGTCGTGTGCAGTGCTTTCTTTCTTTTGCCTCGCCGGACTCATCCTCGTGGCCAAGCCTTGGTCAGACGTGTGGTGCGCGAACTGTATCCCTTGATCAAGCGTTCGCGCCCACGCCTGTTCCGGGTCTGGCGTGCGCGGGTAGCGCGTCAATGGGTGCGTCTCTGGCACTGGATGGGCGAGCAGACCCCTCATGGTTTGCTGTCCTTGATCAACCTGGGCCATGGCGTGGTCGCGCTGAAGCGGCTGGCCAAACGCGGACCGGAGCAGCAAGCCTGTGTGGAGCTGGTCTGTGAGTTGCTGGAAGGGTTTGAGCATCAGCCCGTGGAGTTGGCCCAGCAATTGCTGCGTATCAGCCAATCCTGTACCGACACGGTATTGAGGCAGGCGATCATGGATGTGGCGCAGTCCTTGCAGGGGGCGCAAGCGGTTCTGGTTTATGCTTACCCGCCTGATGCTACGCCGCGCGCTGTGGAGACTTCCTGATGAATCACCAACTTTATGAACGATTTGGCCTGTCCATGATTGTGCTGGCGCGCCTGTATCGTCGTGAACTGGATCAGACGCTGGTGCGTTATGGCGTGTCCGAGGCCACCATCCTGCCGATTCGCTATCTGGCCCAGTTGGGGGAACCCATACGGCAAGGGCAGTTGGCACGCATGATGCGTCTGGAAGGCCCCACCCTGGTGCGCCTGATCGACCAGTTGGAGTCCGGCGGTTTGCTGGAGCGTGTGCCCGACGAGCAGGACAAGCGCGCTCGCCTGTTGTGTCTGACTGAAAAAGGGCGGGACTTTCACGAACGCCTGCTGGAATTGCTGCGCCAATCCCGTGCTCCCCTGTTTGAAGGGATTGCGGACGCAGATATAGAAGCGGCCTTGCGTTGTTTTGACGCGCTGGCCAGCAATCTGGGGCTGGAAGCAACGGATATGTCCAGCCTGTTCGGGGATTGATCAAGTGCCTGGGCGGGGCAGCGTAAGCGCATGTTCCAGATGGTGAGCAGAAAGCAGGAGCTGGTTTCCTGCTTTTTTACTTTATGGTTGAATAAACCGTCCTTGTTTCAGCAATAAGGAGGGTATGCCATGAACGATGTAGATCTTGCACGCTTGGTCAAAATCATGACCGAGGCCCAGCTGACGCTGGCAACCGCAGAATCCTGCACGGCAGGGTTGATTGCGTCCACGCTGGCTGACCAAGCGGGGGCGGCAGCTGTACTGGACTGTGCTTTTGTGACGTATTCTCCGCAGGCCAAGTATCGCTGCCTGGGCGTCGATCAGCGGGTGCTGGCGGAAAACAATCTGTGCAGTGAGGCAGTGGCGCGGGCCATGGCCAAAGGAGCCGCAGAATTGACCCCGGCCAATTTGATCATTGCCAATACGGGGGTGGCTGACGATATTGCAGAGCCGCAGATTCCGGCCGGCACGCAATGTTTTGCCTGGCTGTTCAAGCCACAGGATAAATTTGATCCTTTGGTCGTCTATACGGAAACGATTGTTTTCGATGGCACGCGGGATGAAATCCGCCAGCAAAGTGCGAATCATGCCTTGCTGCGCATCGAGCATTGGTTGCGGCTGGTTAAACAAGAACGCCAGGGTGTGACCCCTGGCGTTTGATACCGCTAACTGGACAAGCTAAGCCTGTAAAGGCTTAGTTTTCCAGGTATTTGCGCCAGACGCGTGGCAGGATACCGCCATGACGCCAGTACTCCATGTCCTCGACCGTATCCAGACGCACAATCACCGGCACGGACTGGGTGCTGCCATCCAGGCGATGGATTATCAGCTCGGCCTGCGAGCGTACACCCAGGTTTTCTTCCAGGCCCTTCACATCAAAGGTTTCGGTGCCGTCCAGACCCAGGGTGTCGGCATTGGTGCCGTCCTGGAACTGCAAGGGCAGCACACCCATACCGACCAGGTTGGTGCGGTGGATACGCTCGAAACCTTCGGCAACCACCGCCTTCACGCCCAGCAGAGCAGGGCCTTTTGCGGCGGAGTCGCGGGAAGAACCGCAACCGTAGTTCTTGCCAGCAATCACCAGCAAGGGAACCTGACGTTCCTGATAGGTCTGGGCCGCTTCAAAAATACGCATCACTTCGCCTTCCGGCATCACCTTGGTGACGCCGCCTTCCACGCCGGGAACAATCTTGTTGCGCAGACGGATGTTGGCGAAGGTCGCACGTTTGACCACTTCGTGATTGGCACGGCGCGTGGTGTAGTTGTTGAAGTCTTTTTGCTCCACACCTTTGGACAGCAGGAAGTCAGCAGCAGGCGTACCCAGGCTGATCGAACCCGATGGCGAGATGTGGTCGGTGGTGATGGAGTCACCCAGAATCGCCAGCGGACGCATGCCGCGCAGGTTGGCCACGGGAGCCGGTTCGCGCTGCAAGCCGTCAAAGTAAGGCGGTTTGCGGATGTAGGTGCTGTCGGCTTCCCATGGGTAGTGGCCACCATTGCTTTCGCGGGCCAGGGCATCCCAGGGTTCGCCGCCGTCGTACAGCTCGGCATAGCGCTCGATGAACAGGTCACGGTCGTAAGCGCCGTGGATGGCTTCCTGAACTTCTGCCGATTTGGGCCAGATGTCGCTCAGGTAGACGTCTTTGCCGTCCTGATCCTTGCCCAGCGGGTCGCGGGTCAGGTCCACATTCAGGTTGCCGGCCAGGGCGTAGGCCACAACCAGGGCGGGCGATGCCAGGTAAGCAGCGCGCACGTTGGCGTGGATACGGCCTTCAAAGTTACGGTTACCCGACAGTACGGCGGTGGCAATCAGCTTTTCGGATTCAATCGCGTTGACGATATTGGCAGGCAGTGGGCCCGAGCCGCCGTTACACGTGGTGCAACCAAAGCCGGCAATATTAAAGCCCAGCACGTCCAGGTCGTCTTGCAGTTGAGCGCGCTCCAGCACGTCAGCTGTTACTTGGCTACCGGGCACCAGCGAGGTCTTGACCCAGGGCTTGCTGCGCAAACCACGAGCCACGGCGTTACGGGCCAGCAGACCGGCGGCCATCATATTGGCGGGGTTAGCGGTATTGGTACAGGAAGTAATGGCGGCAATGACCACATCGCCATCATTCAGCACAAAGTCCTCGCCTTCCACGGGTACGGCACGTTGCGGGTCGTAAGGACGGCCAGCAATTTTCTGGTGATGAGCGGGGAAGGACTGGGCAGCGGTGTCCAGATCCAGGTGATCTTCAGGGTTGCTGGGGCCAGCCAGGCTAGGCTTGATGCTGCTCAGGTCCAGTTTCAACACGGTGTCGTAAACAGGAGCGGGAGCGGCCGGGTCGCGCCACAGTTTTTGAACCTTGCTGTATTGCTCGACCAGATCAATCTGTTCTTGTGGACGGCCTGTCATGTGCATGTAGTGCAGGGCAGCGTCGTCGATGGGGAAGAACACCGCGGTTGCGCCGTACTCTGGTGCCATATTGGCGATCATGCCACGGTCGCCCAGGGAGAGCTCGTCCACGCTGGGGCCAAAAAATTCGACAAACTTGCCCACCACGCCCAGTTCGCGCAGTTTTTGCGTAATGACCAGAACCAGGTCGGTAGGCAGCACGCCGTCATTGAGCTTGCCAGTCAGCTCGATACCCACCACGGCAGGCAGGGCGATGGCGACGGGCAGGCCTACCATCACGGCTTCGGCTTCAATACCTCCGACACCCCAGCCCAGAATGCCCAGGCCGTTAACCATAGGCGTGTGGCTGTCGGTCCCGACACAGCTGTCGGGGTAGACCAGATCCACGTCCTTGCCTTCTTCGGTCCATACAACCTGACCAATATGCTCGATGTGCAATTGGTGCATGATGCCTTTGCCGGGCGGCACGACTTTCACGCCATCAAAGTTGCTGGAACACCAGCGCAGGAAGGCAAAGCGCTCGCCGTTACGTTGGTATTCGCGTGCCAGGTTGACGTCGGCCGCCTTGGGGTTGGCCCAGCTGTCCACTTGCAGGGAGTGGTCAATAATGACGTCGATAGGGACTTGGGGGCGCACACGGCTGGCGTCACCACCGGCTGCTTGTACGCCTTCGCGCAAGGCCGCCATGTCCAGCAACATCACCAAACCCAGAATGTCCTGACCAAATACGCGGGCAGGGTAGAAGGTGATGCCGTCGCCCACCTTGCGCTGGAGCAGGGAGTCAATTTCCTGATCCACGTCGGCGTGACGCACGGCCTTTTGACGACAGAGGTTTTCCAGCAGAACGCGCAGCGAGTACGGCAGCTTTTCAATACCGGGGATGTCGGCGATAGGAACGTAACGTACGGAACGTCCGTTCAGGGACAGCGTTTCTAGGGCAAGAGACTGAGACATGGCAAACGATTCATCCGTAATAAGAAGCCAGGAAAGCGGGGCCAACCTGAGCAAGAATAATCAATAAAATTATGCGTCTGGAGCCTTGATAAAACAATTAAATTGTATTTTGTTTGTATATAATACAATAAAACGATCCGGGATCGCTTCGATTTTTAGGAATGTCGGCATGAAAAGCCAATCCAATTCTTTGCATGTCACCTTGGCGCATCGCCTGCTGGACTACGTGCGAGCAGGGCATTTGCAGGCCGGGCATCATTTGACGGAACAATCGCTGGCCGAAGCGCTGGGTGCGTCGCGCTCGCCCATACGGGGCGCCTTGGCCTATCTGGCGGAAAAAGGCATTGTGGGCGCACAGCCGCCCCGACGTGGCTTATATCTGTTGAAAGGGGCCGACCAGCTTGGTGTGATCGAAGAAGAGCTGGGCACCAGCCAGGACGACCAGATCTATCTGCAACTGGCCCGCGACAAGCTATCTGGTATTTGGGGTGACACCTTGTCGGAGAACGACGCCATGCGCCGCTATGGCCTGACGCGCGAGCGTGTGCGCCGCATTCTGGCGCGTGCTGCCAATGAAGGTTGGATGGAACAGCGCGCCAGCAAAGGCTGGTCTTTCCTGCCCATGATTGACGGCCCTCAGGCTTGCGAAGAAAGCTATACCTTGCGTCAGATGCTGGAACCAGCGGCCATGCTGCTGCCGGGCTTCGCCATTGATTCCACCGTCTTGCGCCGGGTGCGTTTGCAGCAGCAGGCCTTGGCCGACGGGGGCTGGCGTCATGCCGGACACGCGGAAATGTATCAGGCCAATGCCACCTTCCATGAAGCCTTGGCCTCCTTGTCCGGTAACCGCTTTATCGCCCAGACCGTGACACGCCAGAACCAGTTGCGGCGCTTGCTGGAATATCAGGAAACCCTGGATCGGGAACGTATTCGTCGCCAATGCCTGGAGCATCTGGCAATTCTGGATTTGCTGGAAAAGGGCGAACGCGCTCAGGCCTCCGCCCTGCTGGCCCGCCATCTGGGCAATGCCAGTGAAGAGAAAGTACAGCAGCTGGAGCGGCAGCAGCAGCAACGCAGCGGCCAGCCCGGCGCTTTTAGTGAATCGATGGTCTCTCACGCCGAACCCATGGAGGAGACGGCGCAATTTTCTTTAATGGCGCAAGCCAAGAACCAGGAATAACGTGATGAAGCAAAAATCCCTTCCCGCCGTGTTCATGCGTGGTGGCACCAGCAAAGCCTTGATGCTCAATATTGCAGACCTGCCTGCCGAGCGCGACGACTGGACGCCTCTGTTTTCCGCTGCCATGGGTACGCCGGACCCTTACGGTCGCCAACTGGACGGCATGGGCGGTGGTGTTTCTTCCTTGTCCAAGGTTTGTATTATCGGCCCGTCCAGCCATCCGGACGCGGACGTGGACTATACCTTTGCGCAAGTAGCCATCAAGGAAGAGAAGGTGGATTACCGTGGCAACTGCGGCAATATGAGCTCGGCCGTCGGCCCTTACGCAGTAGAGCAGGGCATGGTCAAGGTTGAGGATGGCGAAGCGTGCGTACGCATTCTGAATACCAACACCAACAAGATCATTCACGCCCACTTCACGGTTGAAGATGGTCAGCCCCGGTACGACGGTGATCTGTCCATTCCCGGCGTAGGCGGCACGGGTTCGCCTATCCGTCTGGACTTTGTGGAACCGGGAGGTGCCTCTACTGGCTCGCTGCTGCCTAGTGGTGAATTGACCGAGTGGCTGGATGTGCCTGGCGTAGGCCGTATCGAGGTGTCGCTGGTGGACGCGGCCAACGCAGCCGTTTTTGTACGCGCGGCTGATGTAGGCCTGACCGGTTTGGAACTACCCGACTGGTTGGAAGCGCACCCCGAAGTGCTGGAGCGTCTGGACGCAATTCGTGTGCAGGCGTCGGTACGCATGGGCATTGCTCCCGATGTGGAAGCCGCACGTCAGATTCGCATCGTGCCCTTTGTTTGCATCGTGTCGCCGGCTCAGGACAACCCGACCTTGTCTGGCGACGTGGTTCCTGCCAAAGAGATTGATCTGGTTGCCCGCGTGATTTCCAATGGCCAGCCGCACCGCGCCTTGCCCTTGACGATCTCGCTGTGCACCGCTGTGGCTGCTCGTTTGACGGGCAGCCTGCCTTCGCAATGTCTGTCTGACTCGGTTGCCCCTCAAGGTCCACTGCGTCTGGGCATGCCTTCCGGTGTGCTGACAGTGGGCGCGGAAGTGGAAAAGAAAGACGGCCAGTGGTTTGCCAAGGCCGGTTCTTTCTATCGTACGGCGCGTCGCCTGTTTGATGGCCGTGTGTGGGTTCCTGGCAAAGCCTTGAAGGACTAATCCACGATACGCAAGTCCTGCGAGGGCGAACGCCCGAAGCGGGACTTGTAGTCTGCACAGAAGCGGCCGAAATGGTTGAAGCCGCAGCGCAAGGCAATCTCGCTGACCTGGGTACCCGGCACGGCATGACGAATGGCTTGCTGGGCCGCTTCCAGACGAATCTGTTTCAAGAACTGCATGGGGCTCAGCCCCCGCTCCGTACGAAATGCCAGCGTCAGGCTGCGCACACTGGCACAGGCCGCGGTGGCAATCTGCTCCAGCGTCAGGGCCTCGTCCAGGCTGGCCCGCATGAAATCCTCCGCTCTTTGTACCCGGCGCGAACTGGCCGGGCGCACGCTTTGCTGCAATTGCTGGCTGTAGTTACCCGGCTGGGTATGAAACAGATGCAGCAAAAGATTGTCCTCGGCCTGACGCGACCACTGATCCATTTCGGGCGGCAAATGCCCGCCATAAGCCAGCAAGCTGCCAATCTGGTGCTGCCAGGCGCAGCCGTGCGGCGAATCCAGAGACATGCCAGCAGCAAATTCAATGGGCCGATCCAGGCTCAAGCCCAAGGTCTGACGGGCCACTTCTTCCAGCCTGTGGCGCGGAATCTTCACTAAAAACTGTTCACAGCCCTGTTCCCAATCCAGTTCAACCTGCAGGGAAGGGGAGATCACGCTGGCGATTTTGGGGTTGGCCTGGACGTACTCTCGACCAACCCGAATACAGGAGCGTCCCTGTATAGGCACCTGAAACAGCAGGAAATCCTCCAGAATCCCCGGCGACACCTGCACCGCCGCGCCATATTTCAGCAAGACAAAGGAAAAGCTGTGGCTGCTGGCATAGCGCAGGGAAGCATCGACCGGGCCGTCATTCCAGGTCAAGCGGTGCTCGGTTAAAAAACCGGCCGTCTCGCTGCGTGTCTGGTCCGGGCAGCGCGATTCAAAGCGCGGCGCACTGTGTTGCAAGGGGGCCAGCCCTGACATAAACCACGCTTGCATGATGTGTGTCTCCAAATTTTTGCCGGTTCGGGATAAGGCTTGCCATATCTGGATAGCCGCCCATTCTGCGCCGGTCTAATGTATTTCAAACCTAAAACAGTAGTCCTGTCCCGGCACCTTAGCAGATTGGGATACGACTGGGAATTGCTGTATTCACGTAGTCCCTTGGGCCCGTCTTTTCTGGCTTGCAGGACAAGCGCCGCAAAAATCACGGGCGTCAGTGGTACACAGCTTCCGGCGTATTGGGGGTGGTCCAAGGCAGAACTAAAGTCCAGTTTTTTGAAAGACAGAGGACGGAGACAAACATGAAAAAACAAGTGGCGTTCTGTATGAGCACGCTGGCCTTGGCCCTGGCCTGTAGCCCGGCATCCAGTCAGGAAGTATTCAAGGTGGGGCTGCTAACCACCTTGTCTGGCCCTGGTGCAGCCATTGGCGCAGAAATCCGTGATGGTTTCGAGCTGGGCCTGAACCACTCGGGTGGCAAGCTCGGCGGTGTGGATGTGGCCTTGACGGTGCTGGATGATCAGCAAAAACCAATGGAAGGCCGCCAGGCGGTGGACCGTCTGGTCAAGCGTGACAAGGTCGATGTGATTACCGGCATGGCTTTCTCCAATGTGCTGCTGCCCGTGATGCCGACGATTTTGAACAGTGACACGGTCTACATTTCCGCCAACACCGGCCCGGCCGATTACGCGGGCGAACGTTGTCACCCCAATTTCTTCAGCGTGTCCTGGCAGAACGAGGATATTCCCGCTGCCATGGGCAAGTACGTGACCGATCAGGCGCACAAGAAAGTCTATTTGATTGCCCCCAACTACCCCGGTGGTCGCGAGTCCATTGAAGGCTTCAAGCGTCTGTTCAAGGGCGAGATTGCCGACGAAGTGTATGTGAAGGTCGGCCAGATGGATTACGCCGCCGAGCTGGCACAAATGCGAGCTTCGGGTGCGGATGCCGTGTTTTTCTTCCTGCCTGGCGGAATGGGCGTGTCTTTTATCAAGCAGCTGATCAACTCGGGCCTGTCCACGCAACTGGCGGTGTATACCCCCGGCTTCTCGGCTGATCAGGACACGATTGCCGCGATTGGCGAGTCCATGAAGGGCATGGCGAATGCCGCCCAGTGGTCGCCGGATCTGGATAACCCGGTCAACAAACGCTTTGTGGCGGATTTTGAAAAGACCTACGGTCGCCTGCCTTCCATGTACGCCTCCCAGGGCTACGACGCCGCCTTGTTGCTGGATGGTGCACTGAAGGCTGACCCCAAGGCCGCTACCGACCGCGAAGCCCTGCGTAAAGCCTTGCGCAGCGCACCGTTCGAGTCTGTACGCGGCGCCTTTGCCTTTAACAACAACCAGTATCCGGTGCAGACCTACTACATGCGTGAAGTGGCCCCGAATGACAAGGGCCAGATGAGCAACAAGATTGTGTCCACCGTATTCGAGCAGTTCCAGGATCATTTTGCACCGCAGTGCAAGATGGAAAAGTCATAAAGAGGGTGCGTCAAGCATCCGGCAGCAAGGAGGTAATGATGAGCTATAGCAACGAACAGCTGTCCGCATTGGTGCGGGGAGACAGCGTACATAAATCGGTCTATACCGACCCCGAGATCTTCCGTCTGGAGATGGAACGCATTTATGGCCGTGCCTGGATCTACATCGGCCACGACAGCCAGGTGCCTAATCCCGGCGACTACCACACCACCTTGTTGGGCGGCCAGGACGTCATCATGGTGCGCGGCAGCGACAAGAAGGTGTACGTGCTCTACAACCGTTGCCCGCACAAGGGTGCGAAAGTAGTGGCCGATGGCTGTGGCAACGCGGGCAAGTTCTTTCGCTGTCCTTACCACGCCTGGACGTTCAAGCTGGACGGTCAGCATCTGGCCGCTCCGATGAAAAACGGCCTGGAAAACACCTGTTTTGATCCCAAGCACCCGGACTTCTCCATGCGCCGTGTGGCTCGTGTGGAAAGCTACCGTGGTTTTGTTTTTGCCTGTCAAAGCGCCCACGGCCCGGACCTGAAAGAGTTTTTGGGTCCCATCATCACCTCCATCGACAATCTGTGCGATCGCTCGCCCGTGGGTGAAGTGGAAGTGGCCGGTGGCAGCTTCAAGGTCTGGCAGCCCTCCAACTGGAAGGTGTTCTACGAGAACCTGCACGACACCATGCACGCCAACGTGACGCACGAGTCGTCCTACGTGGCCGCCCGTGAGCAAGCCGAAGATTACGGCTCCATGCCATTGGAACTGCACATCATGGACGGTAACGGCGAGCCCTACGGTTTCTGGGAAAAGCTGGACCTGTATGCCTTTGATAACGGCCACGGCTATATGGAAGGGATTTTCAATCCAGGTGCCATCGAAACCGACCCGATCACCAAGGCGCACTACGAAACGCTGAAAGAAGCCTACGGTGAAGAAAAAGCCTTGAACATTCTGGGCGAGAACCGTCACAACAGCATTATTTACGGCAGTGGCTCGCCCCACACCGTATTCCAGCAGTTCCGTGTGATTCGCCCAGTGGCGGTGGACCGCACTCATGTGGAAATCCAGCTGTTTCGTCTGAAAGGTGCGCCGGACGATATTTACAAGCGCGGCCTGATGTACGCCAACCTGATCAACTCGCCGTCGTCCAACGTGATGCCGGACGATATCGAAGTCTATGGCCGCTGTCAGGAAGGTAACCAGACCAATGGCGGAGACTGGATCAGCATGCACCGCTATGACGGCACTGACAAGCCTATCGAAGGCGGTATGGTCGCCACCAACGGCACCAGCGAATTGCCCATGCGCAATCAGTTCCGCGCCTGGAAGCATTTCATGACTACCAGTCTGTACGACGCGCCTGCGCAGTCGGAAGACAGTGGTAAAGCCACGGTGCGTTCGGCTTCTGGTGAGCCCATCGCCCCCGGAACACAGGCTTAAGCGGGCTGCTGTCCGAGCCAAGGAGAATTCTTATGTTGTTTGATATTGATTTTGACGTCAGCGTGGATCAGGTCACGCCTGTGAACCTGAGCCTGGAAGCCATCCGTGAAGTGGAGCAGTTCATCTATCACGAAGCTCGTTTGCTGGACGAGCGTCGCTGGCAAGCATGGCTGGATCTGTGGACCGAGGAGGGCATGTACTGGATTCCTCACAGCTACGATCAGGAAAGCCCTTACGAGCACATTTCCCTGTGCTGGGAAAACAAGCTGCTGCGTGAACTGCGTATCCGTCGTCTGGAAAACCACCGCAACTGGTCCCAGCAGCCAATCACACAGTCCTGCCGTGTGCTGGGTAATGTGATGATTGATGGCACTGATCCGGAAGGCTATCTGGTGGTGCGTTCCAGCTTCCACTCCATGGAGTGGCGTGGCAAGGATCCGGTCTACCGTGTGGGCAGCCTGATTCACAAGCTGCAGGCCCAGGAGGGCGGTGGCTGGAAACTGCGCATGAAGCAGGTGAACCTGGTGGATCGTGACGCGGTTCACGGCGCTATTCAGGTGTACATCTAATGTCGGCAGCCCATCACACAGCCTTGCTGGCCCTGCATTATCAAAACGACGTCCTGCACGCCGATGGCCTGATCCGCGTGGGGGTAGAGGCCAATAGCCCCCAGCGTCAGGCCTTGATCGAGGCCGCAGGCCGTTTGCTGGCGCAGGCCCGCGCACAGGGCGTGCCCATTGTGCATGTGCGGGTGGGCTATCGGCCTGACTATGCCGACCTGCTGTGCAATGCGCCGATTCTGCACAATGTGAAACGAATCGGTGCCATGCAGACTGGCAGTTGGGGAGCCCAGTTCTTTGACGGGCTGGCTCCCTTGCCCGATGAGTTTGAAGTTCACCACACGCGTATCAACGCTTTCTTTGGTTCCGCGCTGGAGCCAGTGGTGCGTCGTTTGGGCGTGGAGCGCCTGGTAATTGCCGGTGTGGCTACCCATTCTGTAGTCGAGAGCACAGTGCGCCATGCGGTGGATATGGGCTATGAGGTGGCGGTGGTGGCCAGCGCTTGTGGTGCTCCCCCCGCGACCCATGAGGCCTCCCTGGCCAGCATGAGCCTGATTGCTCATATTGACCGGGACGAAGATTGGGCGACGGTGTTCGGCGCACCAAAAGTAGAGTAGGAGAAGCACATGCAGCAGGACATGAAGGTGAATTTACAAGGTAAGGTCGCCATCGTGACCGGGTCCACGCAAGGGCTGGGGGCGGACATCGCCCTGGCTCTGTGTGCCGCCGGTGCGTGGGTGCTGATCGTGGGTCGCAGTCAGGAAGAAGGTCAGCGTACCGAGGCGCGTCTGCAGGCCGTGGGCAAGGCCCAGTTCATGGCCGCCAATATTTGTGATGATGCACAGCTGGATGCCTGCGTGCAGGCCGCCCTGGCACAAACCGGCCGCATCGACATTGTGGTGAACAATGCCTGTTCCTACGGGGACGAAGGTCTGGCTTCCAGCCGGGAGCTATGGCATCAAACGCTGGATGTGAACCTGATCTCTAGCGCGATTCTGGCCCAGAAAGCCACGCCGCATATGGGGCAGGGTGGGGTCATCATCAATATGGGCAGTACAGGTGGCAAATTCGGCGTGGCCGGGCGCGCCCTGTATCCGGCTTCCAAAGCGGCCATCCTGCAATTTACAAAAAGCTTGGCCGTGGAATTGGCTCCCTCGGGGATTCGTGTGCTGACGGTTTCGCCCGCCTGGACTTGGTCGCCATCCGTTGAGCGCATGAGCGGTGGCTCGCGCGAGCTGGCCAATCAGGTGGGGGCGCAGGTTCATCCTTTGGGTCGAGTCGGTTCCGGCGAAGAAGTGGCTCAGGTGGTCTTGTTTGCCGTGTCGGGCGCGGCTTCCTGGATGACAGGGATTGATCTGCCCGTGGACGGTGGCTTTTCCGTGCTCGGGCCAGAGCAGGGCAAGTCGCCCCGTCACTGGTTTGAACGCTGGCCGGCGCAGTCGTCTGGCTCATAAATCAAAAAGTGCGGTAAAAGATGTCCAGGGCTTGTGAACACCTGTTTCTTGTTGTGTGTTCACAAGCCCTGACCCCGTTCAGGGCAATTTAAAAAAGGTGTGGGATGACAGACTCAACAAATAAAAAATCGTATGCCGTCATTGTGGTGGGCAGTGGCATCAACTCCCTGGTATGTGCCGCCTTGCTGGCGCAAAAGGGCAAGCAAGTCCTGGTACTGGAACGTAACGACCGCGCGGGCGGGTGTATCCGTACCGAGGAGCTGTTTCCGGGCTTTACCCATGAGTTGCTGTCGTCCTGGTACCCCTTGTTCACATCCGGCGCTGCCTATGCCCGTTTGAAAGACGATCTGGCCGCCCAGGGCGTGGAGTTTCTGGAAAACGGCTACACCACCGGCGTAGTGGGCAGCGATGGCAAAGGCCTGGCCCTGCGCCACGATGTGGGCGATTCCATTCAGCGTATCAATGGTCTGCAAGCTGGTGATGGCGATGCCTTTGGTGCCATGTGCAGCCAGTTGTTCGAGCACGATGCGGGCCTGACCTTCGGCTTGCTGGGCACCGAGCCATACAGCCGTGGCTTGTTGGGTTTGCTGTTTTCGCAATGGCGCAAGCGCCGCATGGACGGCATGGTCCAGTACGGACGCGAGTCCCTGGAATCCTTCCGCCGCTGGGCTGACCGTGAACTGAAAGATGACCGTGTGCGCGGCATGATGGCTCCCTGGGTCTTGCACTCGGGCCTGGGCCCTGACGACGCCTGCTCGGCCTTGATCGGCAAGCTGACCTTTGCGGCCGTGGTGGCCGGTGGCATGCCCGTGGTGAAAGGTGGCGGCCAGAATCTGGTGCGTGCGCTATGCGCCATTATTGAAAAGGCTGGTGGCCGTATTCAACTGAACACCGAAGTGGAAGAAATTGTGCTGGAAGGACAAAAAGCCCGTGGCGTGCGTGCCGGCGGCCAAGTCTACGAAGCCAGCCATGTGGTGTGCAACGTTACACCGCCACAGCTCTATGGTCGTTTGTTGCCGGGTGCTCCCGCTCAAGTACGTGAACAAGCTAATGCCTACCGCTTTGGCCGTGGCGACATGCAAATTCATCTGGCGTTGGACAGCATGCCTAACTGGAGCGATCCAGAGCTGCTGAAAGTACCGTTGCTGCACCTGTCCGACAGCCTGGAAGACGTCAGCATGAGCGTGGCCCAGGCCAATAACGGCCTGATCCCGGCCAAGTTCACCGTGGCTATCGGCCAGCCATGCTCGCTGGACCCCAGCCGTGCGCCGGAAGGCAAATGGATACTGTGGATGCAGATGCAGGACATGCCGTCCAAGCTGCGCGGTGATGCTGCTGGCAAGATCGACGTGCCGGAAGACGGCAAATGGACCGAAGAAGTCAGCCAGGCCGTGGCCGAGCGCATCATCGACCAACTGGAAGGCGTCATGCCCGGTTTGCGTCAACAAATCGTGGGCCAGAAGGTACTGTCGCCGGCGGATCTGGAATCCATCAACTGCAACCTGGTGGGCGGCGACCCCTACTCGGGCATCTGCTCCCCTGACCAATTCTTCTGGATGCGCCCCTTTGCCGCCAGTAACGGTGCCCGGTCTCACGCCACACCGTACAAGAATGTCTACCACATTGGTGCGTCCACCCATCCAGGCCCAGGTCTGGCGGGAGCGTCCGGATTCATGGTGGCGGAGCAGATTCGTTAATCCTGCTTGTTCCTGTGCCTGAGGTTTGATACCTGCAGGCAGAATAACCGGCCGGGGTAGGTGTTTTGCACCTGTTCTGGCCGGTTTTTTTTACTTCTTGGCATTCAGCCAGAAGGGGGGGATGAGGGGGAGTAAAGGAGCCGGAACCTGAAAAGTGAGCAGTTCGGGGCGTTTATCGCCTAAAAAAACAGGGTTCTCGTGAATACCTCATGCGCCAAGCCCACAATAGTTCGGTATTCTGTGCATGTTTTCTGCTGCCCTGGCGGTTTCATGCTTGGGGCCTCATTGTTTAGCCGGAGTTTTATTGATGCACGCTTTTCGCCGTTCGCGCCTGTGTGCTTTTTTGTCCTTGTGGCTGCTGGCTGTGGTGCTGGCTGTTACCGCTGTCCCTGTGACGGCCGAGACGGTGGCATTGACGCCTGCGCAGGCCAGTGAATCCCTGAATGAATTGCGTGACACGCTGCAAACTGTCCAGGACCGTTTGCAGAAAAATGATGGCTTGGGCGATTCCGATCTGGTTGCCTTGCGCAATCAGTTGCTGCTGGCGCAAGAGCAGGCTCAGGAAATGAGTGTGCGTCTGGAGCCTGAGCTGTTGAGCGTGACCGCGCGTCTGAATCAGTTGGGGCCTGTGGATGATCCGGCGGGGGAGTCCGAGGACATTGCGCGCCAGCGTGCTCAATTGCAGCAGGCGGTGACCGAGCTGGACGGCATGATCAAGCTGGCCCGTTTGATCGGCGTGGAAACAACACAAGGCCTGGATCAGGTGTCCAAGCAGCGCCGCGTAATTTTCCAGGCGGAATTGGGTCGGCAGTCGCAGTCCGTGTTGACACCACGCTTCTGGCGCAATGTGTCGCGCGACTTGCCCGGTGATCTGGCCAGGGTCGAACGCATGCGCAAGGATCTGGCTCAGCGGGTAATCGATTTGCCCGCTTATGTGCTGTGGTCGGCAGGAGCCTTGGCTCTGGTCTTGCTGGCTTTGTCGGTCTGGGCGGTACGGGGGCTGGAGCGTTTTACCATCAACCACACCAAGCCCTCGCGCTTGCGACGCTCTTTTTATGCGACGGCTTTGATTGTGCTTTACAGCCTGACGCCCGGTTTGTTGGCATCGGTGGCGGCAGGGTTGTTTTACTGGAACGGCAATCTGGCTCCGGATCTGTCCAGCTTTGTGTCCAAGTCCGTATTCGCCTTGTATCTGGGTGGCTTTGTGACCGGGATGGGCCGTGTGCTTTTGTCGGCGCAGCGTCCTAGCTGGCGCTTGCCTCCCATTCCCAGCAATGTGGCTTTGAAGCTGGCATGGTTGCCCATTGCTCTGGGCATCATGGTGGCCTTGACCTGGATGTCGCAGCAGTTGCTGGGCCTGATCAATGCCACGCTCAGCACTACCTTGCTGGTCAACAGTTTTAACACGCTGACACTGAGCATCTTTATTGCCATTGCAGCCTGGAACTTGAGCCAGGGACGGGACAAGACTCCCGTTCCAGAAGGTGGCGAGGACCCACAGAAAACGGCTCCGGTTCAGCAGGGGGCGACCTGGTTACGCGCCATTCCTATCACCTTGGGTGTGGTCATTGGGCTGGGGATGATTGCCTTCTTGCTGGGCTACATCGCCTTGAGCAGTCTGATTGTGCAAGAGGTGTTGTGGCTGAGTCTGGTGATTTGCACCTGCTATGTCCTGGTCGCGCTGATTGCGGATATCGGTCAAAGCCTCTTGCTGCAATTTAAAGAGAAGCGCGCCGCTAATGAATGGACCAGTACGCAATTGCGTGGCAGCAGCCAGATCGTGATCGTGCTGTCCGGAGCCTTGCGTTTATGCCTGATTATTACGGCGATTACCCTGGTCTTGCTGCCTTTTGGGGAAGACCCCACGCAGTGGCTGCAGCGTCGTTTGGGCTTTTTGGTTAAAGGTTTTTCTTTAGGTCAGGTTCAGTTAAAACCCAGCTCGGTCCTGCTGGCCGTGCTGATTCTGGTGCTGGGCATTTTGTTCGTTAAAGCCTTGCAGCGCTGGGTTGCCAACCAGCTTTTACCCGCCACGCGTATCGATCCGGGTATGCGAGTGTCTACTGCTAATCTGTTCAGCTATGTGGGCTACTTTATTGTGGTGGCTACGGCGATTTCGTCTCTCGGAATCGGTCTGGAGCGCATGGCCTGGGTGATTTCAGCCTTGTCGGTGGGTATCGGTTTTGGCTTGCAAGCGGTGGTGCAGAACTTTGTATCGGGGCTGATTCTGCTGGCCGAACGTCCCATCAAAATTGGGGACTGGGTCAGCCTGAACGGGGTAGAGGGCAATGTACGCAAGATCAATGCCCGTGCCACGGAAATTGAAATGTTCGACCGCTCCACCTTGATCGTGCCGAACTCCGAATTCATCACCAAAACCGTGCGTAATGTGACCTTGAGCAATCCCTTGGGGGTAGTGAAGGTCAAGATCAATATGCCTATCGACACAGACGCTAAACGGGTACGTTCTATCATGCTGGATGTGATGCAGAACTACAGCGACGTGCTGGCCGACCCGGCGCCGGATGTGACGCTGGATGGCTTTGATGCCAACGGCTTGCAGTTCACGGCGACCTGCTATGTAAGCTCGCCTCGCATTGGCAGCCGGGTACGCAGTGTCCTGATGTTCGATATTCTGGATGAATTACGCAAGGAAGGTCTGGCGTTGCACCATACTCAGACCATGACGGTGTTGCCCAATACACCGGTCGCCAGCCAGAATGAAAGCGGCAACCCCTTGCTGAATGATTGAACCTCGATAAAAACAACAGGCAGGCCCCAGGGAGACAACAGCCATGAAGACGCTACGACTAGGTGTGCAGGTCTTGCTCTTGTTTCTGGCTCTGCTGGGGGCCTGGCCACAGGCACAGGCACAAGCCTTGTCCGAGGTAGAGCAAGAGCGTGAGATGATTCGAGAGCTGCAGCAGGCCCAGGATGAAATCCGCCTGATGCAGTACCGCCTGGAAGGCAACCAGGTATCGATACGGCCCGAGCGCAGCTACGAGGAAGATCAAAAGCTGGTGCGAACGCAGGAGCTGTCCGGACGGGTGGTGCAGTCTCTGGAGCGGCGCAGCCGCCTGTTGAAGGCACGTTTGCAGGAGCTGGGCGAAGATTCGGGCGATGAGGCCGAGCAGCTCATCGTTCATAACGAACGCATGCAATTGCGCCGTGCCGATGCTGCCTTGCGGGCTGATCTGCGCGTAGCGCGTCTGGTGCAGGTGGAGGCGCAACAAGCTCGTCAGTTGCTGCGAGAGGCGACGGTGCGCTATGAGAAAGCGAAGCGTTGGCGACGCAATGCCTCTTTGATCCTGCTGGAAAGTTTGCCCGAACTTGCACAGGCCTGGCCCGCTGACCGTTCCAAACTATCTGACTTTGCCCAGCAGTGGCGAGGAACATGGAGCAATAGCAGTTGGCAGCAAAGCAGCGCCTCATTGTGGATGGCGGCGGCGGTTCTGCTTGTGATGCTGGCTTTGTTCCGCGTCATGCCCCTATGGGTAAGCCGTTATCTGCCAGCCGGACGCTTGCGTCGCTCCAGTCTGATCATTGCCAATTTCTTCCTGTGGTTTATCGCTACCTGGGTGGTAGTGGACCAGCTGGTTGAACTGGTGTTTCAACGGCCAGGCCTTTCTCCCACCCAGTTTGAGCTTCTGGCTTATTTGAAAGTAGGAGCTTGGGCTGCGGCAGTGGCGCTGGCTTGTCTCAAGAGTATGGTGGTTCAGCCTCGGGCTTCCTGGCGTTTGATTCCCGTTTCCACTCAGACTCAGCATAGGCTGCGTTACCTTGCACCCGCTTTTTTCCTGCTGGTGTATGCGGACATCACAAGCAGTTTTTTTCGGGGATCGATAGGTTTATCGGATGCATTTCAGTCCATGGCTGATGGTGTGAGCAGCCTGCTGTATTTGATCCTGTATGGCTATGGCTTGTGGGTTCTGCGAGACGAGCTGTTCAATCGTACTGATGTCGCGGGGCAGGGGGCGAGCCGAACGGGACGCAGTTGGGCTCGTCTGGCCTTTAAAGGCGGCGTCCTTGTTTACATTCTGGTGTTGGGCTTGTTCATCGGCGGCTGGCAAGGCCTGTCGGATGACTTGATGTCGCATTTCATCACCATGCCCTTGATCCTGGGGCTGCTGGCCTACGTTTGTATGGTGTGGCTGCAGGACATTGCGGATTCCTTGCTGACCTATTTACGTAACCGCAGCCATGATCCAGAGGCTGCGCCGATTCGCGTGCAAAGCCAGTTCATCGTTGTGTTTTTTGCTATCGCCCGGATGAGCGTGTTGCTTCTGGCGATCTGGATGGTGAGTGGGGATTGGTTAACTGAACCCAAACAGATGCTGGAGTCGGGGCTGGATGTCTCGCGTGAGGCCTTGCGTCTGGGAGCGGTGCAGTGGCGCCTGGACTTGTGGCTGATTGCCTTGGGCGTGATGCTGGTGGGGGCCGTCCTGATTCATTTCCTGCGTACCTGGCTGCGTCAGCATTACATGCCTAACACCACGCTGGAGCCGGGCCTGCAAAATGCGATCGTGGGCATGGTTGGGTACGTTGCCTATTTTGTTCTGTTGGTGATCTGCCTGTCCATGCTGGGTGTGCCGATTGAATCGGTGACCTGGATCTTTACGGCCTTGACGGTGGGGCTGGGTTTTGGCTTGCGAGGCATTGTGCAGAACATTGCCTCTGGCCTGATGCTGATGGTTGAGCGTCCCGTCAAAGTGGGAGACTGGGTGGAGGTAGAGGGCAGCGAAGGCAATGTGCGCCAGATTCGTTTGCGGGCGACCTATGTTGAGCGCTTTGATCGCACCATGGTCATGGTTCCCAACTCCCAGATGATGGGGCGGCAGGTGCGTAATCTGACTTACACCCCGACCTCCTTGGGCGCGATCGAGTCCCGCTTGCTGTTTCCGCTGGATGTGGACGCGGATGCGGTCATGCTGATTTTGCGTGAGGCCGTACAGTCCGAGCCGGAAATTCTGACCGAGCCAGCCCCTATCTTGTCTTGCGACGGAATTTTTGGGGATGGGGTGGCATTCAGCACCCGTTGTTTCATCAATACCATGCGAGTCCAGCGCCGGGTGCGCAGCAATCTGATGCTCGATATCCTGCGTCGTCTGCGTCAACAGGGCATTAGTCTGCATCCTGCCCAACGCTGGGTTCAGGAAGCCATGGACAAGGACAGGGCCGACGACCCCGACCTTTAGGGTTTTCCCAGTGATTGAAAGCTGAAATATTCATCCGTATAATTTGTTTAGCCACACTAAACAGAATAGACGCATTATGCGTATCAGGATGGATGAGACATGAGCAAGAAACAGTCCCCACAGGACGAGGCCCCCGTATCGCCGTGGCGTGCCGCCAGCGCAGCGGGTTTGGGCACCATGATCGAGTATTACGACTTTCAGCTGTACGGCGTCCTGGCTGTGACGCTAAGCGTGCTGTTTTTTCACGCCGGCAATGAGAACGCGGCCTTGCTGTCCACATTGGCCGTGTTTGGCGGCGCCTTTCTGGCACGCCCCTTGGGCGGTATTTTCTTTGGCTGGTTTGGCGACAAGCATGGCCGTACCGCTGCCTTGATGTTCACGATTGTGGGCATTGGAGTGGCCAGCGCCTTGATGGGCATGTTGCCTACCTACGCCACGCTGGGCCTGGCTGCACCGGCCTTGCTATTGCTGTGTCGTTTGCTGCAGGGCTTTTTTGCCGGTGGTGAAATTACGGGCGCAGCTACCTATGTGGCGGAATGCTCGCCCCCCGGCAAGCGCGGTTTCTTTGGCGCGTTCAACCCGGCCGCCGCCACTTTGGGCTTGTCCCTGGCCACCGGCGTCGCGGGGTTGGTGACGGCGCTGGTGGGTAAGGAAGCCATGCTGGATTGGGGCTGGCGTATTCCCTTTCTACTGTCCATTCCCTTGATCATTCTGTGTGTCTGGGCTCGTTCACGTATCGAGGATTCGCCGCGCTTTAAGGAAATGCTCAAAAGCCATCACCCCGAGCATTCGCCTTTGTCCTTGATTGTGCGTGATTACCGCCGTCCCCTCTTGCAAGTCATTGCCATTGGTTTTGCACAGAATGCAGCAGGCTACGTGGGCGTGGTCTATCTGAGTACCCATTTGATTCACACCCTGAAATACGACGGCACCGCGGTGTTCTGGCTGATTTCCCTGGTCACCTTGTGCTCGGCCTTCATCATGCCTTTTGCCGGTGGCCTGTCTGATCGCTTTGGCCGCAAACCCTTGCTGACGATTGGCTTGCTGGGCTATCTGGTGCTGGTGCCGCTGACGATGTGGGTCGCCTCCTGGGGCAGTTTCCCGCTGGCGGTGATCGCGGTGGCCGTGTCCATTTTGCCGTTCATCGTAGTGCAGGCCGTGGGCTACCCCTTGTATGCCGAATTGTTCCCTACGCGAGTGCGCTATAGCGGCGTGTCGCTGGGCTTTAACATCGCCACCATTCTGGGTGGAGCGACGGCGCCATTCGTGGCGTCCTGGCTGACGGGCCTGACCGGTTCCAGCATGGCACCTGCCTTTTACGTGATGGTAGTGGCGCTGATCGGGATTGTGGCTTTGAGCACGGTGCAGGAAACCTCTGGCCGTCAGTTGGCCGATTGATTTTCAAGGAAGTAAATGATGTCCGGATATTTTCTTTATCACTCCATTGGCATGTTCGAGGGCAAGGAAGCGGCCATGCGTGCCGAGCTGGATCAGTTCAGCCAGGTCTGGTCGGCGCAGGACGATGCCCAGTGGGGGTACGCTCTGGGCCAGAAACAGGCTTTCATGGATGCCTGGGCCCGTTTGATTGGTGCTGATTCCAAGGATATTGCGCTAAGTGAAAACGTCACAGGCGGCCTCTACAGCATTCTGGGTTCTTTGCCTTCGCATGTGCTTAAAGGACGTACCTTGCTGGTTGCGGCCGATTGCTTTCCCAGCCTGCATTTCCTGTTGCAAAAACTGGCCTTGCGCCTGGGCTTCACCTTGCGCACCGTACCTTTGAGCGCCGGCCTGTCCTATGTGACGGACGATGATTTCATCAATGCCTGGGATGACAGTGTGGGTTTGGCCCTGGTGACCTGGGTCAGCTCGACGTCCTCGCATCGGGTGGATGTGGATCGTATGGCGCAATGTGCGACGGAGCACGGCAGCCTGATGGCGCTGGATTTGACACAAGCTGCCGGGCTGGTGCCGTTCACCGTGCATGAAGGCGTGGCCTTTACCTTGTCGGCCTCCTTGAAGTGGGCATGCGGCGTGTCCGGTGCCAGCCTCTTGCATGTGCGTGCAGATTTGATCGAGCAGTGCGAGCCGGAGTTTCGCGGCTGGTTCAGCCAGGAAAATCCCTTTAACTGGAATCTGGACCAGTTCAGCTATGCTGACGGCGCGCGTCGTTTCGACCACGGCACACCGGCTATTTTGGGAAGTATTGCGTCCCTGCCTGGCATGCGTTTCGTGCTGGAAACCGGCGTGGAAAAACTGCTGGAGCAAAACCGGGCATTGACGGCGGTCTTGCTGGATCGTGCGGCCAAAGCCAATTGGCCCGTGCTGACCCCATTGGCCGAGAACGAGCGCGGCGGCAGCATCATGTTGCGCGCCAGCAGTGCCCAGCGCGCTCAGGCTATGGTGGATCAGCTGCGTGAGCAGGAGCTCTATTGCGATCAGCGTGACGGCGTATTGCGTCTGTCGCCCGGTAATGTCTGCACCGAGCAGGATGTACTGCGCTTGTGCGACACCTTGCAAGCCGGTTGGTAAAGGAGGAGGGGATATGGATAGCCAAACCTGGGCTCATCAGGCCAGCCGTCGTATCGAACGATCCGCCAAGGTCGTGATGGACTATATGGCGGATCTGGATGCGCTGGGACGCTGGTCCCTGGGCTGCTTTGACACCGAAACGGTGGAGCCTGGCCTGGTGGTGGGGACGTCCTTGTTTGATGGTGGCCAAACCCATGTCAGCGTGGAGATTCTGGCCGAGCAAGGGCTGATTCGCTATTGGGTAGGTAGCGCCACGCAACGTACCCCGCGCATCAGCGCCATGGTGCAGCCGCTGGATCAGAATTCCTGCATTTTGATCATGCTGGCGACACGCGGTGCAGACATGGATGAAAACCGCTGGCTACGTTTGCAGCGTTGCCATGAAACCGAGCTGGATCTGATCCAGGCCCAGCTGCACAGCGCCGCCTAGTGCTCGTGCTTAATAGCTGGGTGGGGTGATCGCCACAATAAAGCGCACATCCGTGTCGTAAGGATTGCGGTAGGCATGGGGCAGGCTGGAGTTGAAATAACAGCTATCGCCCGTTTGCAGACAGTGCTGATCATCCCCTACATCGACCAGCAGCTGGCCTTCCGTCACCAGCACACATTCCTCGGCAGGGTGGCTCCAGCGCTGCCCGACCGAGCTTCCTCCCGGCGGCAAGAAGCCCGCCAGCATTTCAATACTGCCAAAGCCCGGCGACACCCGCTGGTACTGCACGCCCGAAGCGGATTGAATGCTCATGCGCTCGTTCTGGCGCACCACCGCCACTTGCTCCACATTGTCATCCAGCAGGGAAAACAAGGGCGTATCCAGCGCACGTGCAATCTGGCGCAGGGTATCCAGACTGGGTTGGGTCAAACCGCGTTCCACCTGGCTGATCAGGCCGGGGGAGACTTGGGCAAGCTCGGCCAGCTTGCGCAGAGACAGTTTTTTATGAAGTCGGACTTGGCGAATACGCAAAGCGGCCATGTAGAAGCGGGGGTAGATAGTAAAGCCGTCATTGTAAGACAAGCCCGCAGGGCTGAGGAGCGCGGGACCTGGCCCACCTGCTGCTTATCGGGCCAATCGGTTCAGGTCTTTGCCATCAGTTGGGGATCGTCGGCCCATTTTTCTTTGATATGCAGCATTTCAGGCAGGCATTTGTCCAGCAGGGCGATCAGTTGCGGGTCAAAGTGCTGGCCGGATTGTTCGCGCAGATAGTTGATGCAGCGCTCTACACTCCAGGCTTTCTTATAGGGCCGCTCACTGGCCAAGGCATCAAACACATCGGCCACCGCCACGATGCGGGCGGGCAGGGGGATATTCTCGCCTTTTAAACCATAGGGATAGCCACTGCCATCCCATTTTTCATGGTGATACAGCGCGATCGTGCGTGCCAGTTTTAACAAACCATGCGAGTGCTGGCCAATAATGCGGGCGCCAATCAAGGTGTGCGTACGCATGATTTCCCATTCTTCGGGTGTTAGCTTGCCGGGTTTTTGCAGGATGGAATCCGGGATGCCGATTTTGCCAATATCGTGCATGGGCGCGGCGTGCAGCAGTTCGTCGGCCGCTTCGCTGGAGTAACCCAGCCAATGGGCCAGAATGCGCGTGTAGTGGCTCATGCGGATGACGTGGCGGCCAACTTCGTTGTCCTTGTATTCGGCCGCTGTCCCCAGGCAACGGATAATCTGCAGGCGGCTGTCGCGCAGTTCCTGCATTTGTACCAAGGACAGATGGTTGCGTATGCGTGCCTTCAGAATCGCCGGGTTAAAGGGTTTGGAGATGTAGTCCACCGCCCCCATGTCCAGCCCCATTTGCTCATCCTGCGGCTGCGAGAGTGCCGTTACAAAAACAACGGGGATGTGGCGGGTTTTAAGGTCGGCCTTCAAGGCTCTACAGACTTCGTAACCCGACATTTGCGGCATCATGATGTCCAGCAAGATCAGGTCCGGTAGATCCCGTTGTGCCAGCTCCAGCGCCTTGATGCCATCTTTGGCAAAGAGCAGCCGGAAATCCTGTTGCAGCGTATGGCGCAGAATCTGCAGATTGGCGGGCTCGTCATCGATGAGCAAGAGGGTGGGGCGCGGCGAGGTAAATTCATTCATGGCGTGGCGGATCCTTGGCCAAGCTCGCATTCAGGTCTTTGATCAGCTTGGACAGGATCAGGCTGGCTTGAGCAAAGTCGAACACGTCGATGGTTTTATTAAGATCATTCAGGGTATCGGTTTGCCCTGTGCTTTCCAGATACTGACAGACCACTTGCAAGGCAGGCTCATCCAGCTCGTTGAGCAAGACGCTGCTATGCAGAATGTGGAGATGGTTCAAGGCAACGTCTGGGGTATGCACCACGACGTGTTGAGGGTCTGAATAAGGAGTCGGTGGGCCGTTGTGGCTAAGTTCTTGAGCGATGCGGTTGAACATTTCCTGCAACTGTTCAATACGGCGACGCATCTGGCGAGTTTGACCACGACGAATTTTTTCTTCCAGCTCGGCGCTGAGGGCAGACACTTGGGGCAGGCCCAGATTGCCGGCGGTGCCGCGAATGCCATGCAGACTGCCCAGCACAATCTCCCAGTTCGGGGATGCCTGCTTGATTTCATCGAGTGGGTAGCGGGTATGCAGGTCAGATAGAAAGCTCAGCAGAGCGCGGCGCAGACGGACCTGGGAACCCCACAGGCTCAGGCCCAATTCCCAATCGATCAGGCTGCTCTCTTGTGGTTCGACGCTGTGCTCCAGGGGGCCGGAGGGGGGCAGACCCATCACCATGGCAATCTCCTGCAGCAAAGAGGGCAGATCCAGCGGTTTGGTGGCAAAGCCATTCATGCCGGCCTCCTGGGCCGCATGACGGTCGGACTCCATGACACTGGCAGTCAGCGCAATCAGTGGCAAAGGCAGACGCGCTTCGCGGCGTTCCTGTTCGCGCCACCGGCGGGCGGTTTCCAGACCGTCCATCTCGGGCATGTGCACATCCAGCAAGGCCACATCAAAATCTTCTTTGGACAGCAGCTCCAGCACTTTGTGACCGTTGTCGGCCGCTGTCACGGAATGTCCGTGCTGCTCCAGGGCCAAGGTCAGCAGTTCCTGATTCAGGCTGATGTCATCGGCCACCAGAATGCGCAGCGGCGGCAGGCGGGGAACGGGCTGATCGTCCGGGCTCAGACTGGGTTCTTTGCCCGGTTCCAGGGGAATACGGACTTCAAAGACGCTGCCCACACCCAGGGTACTTTCAACCTTCAGCGTGCCGCCCATCAGATCCACCAACTGGCGGGCAATGGATACGCCCAGGCCGGTACCGCCAAAACGGCGGCTGATGGATACATCGGCCTGTGTAAAGGGGGTGAACACATGGCGTAACTGCTCAGGAGTCATGCCAATGCCGGTGTCCGTGACGCGGATGGAGACGGTATTGCGCCCTGGTTCGGGATTGACATCCACATGCACCGCTCCGCTTTGGGTGAACTTGATGGCATTGCCGATCAGATTGTTCAGCACCTGCTGAATCCGCATCGGGTCGCCCTTGTAAAACTGATGCAGCTCGGGCGCATGGTTCAGACGGAACTCCAGGTTCTTGGCATCCGCTGCCAAACGCAAGGAGGCCACGACCTGATTGCACAATTCAATCAGCGAAAAATCCACTTGCTCCAGCTCGACCGAGCCGCGTTCCAGCTTGGTGGTATCCAGAATGTCGTTCAGCAAAGCCAGCAAGGAGTGGGCGGACTGGTTGATGATGGCAAGGTGCTTGTTTTGCTGCGCATTGATCTGATCATTCAGCATCAAGTCGCTAAAGCCAATAATCGCGTTGAGCGGGGTACGGATTTCATGGCTCATATTGGCCAGAAAAGCCGTCTTGGCCTGGGCTGCCTGCTCGGCTTTTTCCGCACTTTGACGCAGGGATTCGGTCAGTGCCTTGTAGCGGCTCATGTCAGTGACAAAACCGACAAACAGCGGGTCACCCGGCTGGCGTACCTTGCCCACGGCCAGGCGCATCGGCAGCAAGCTGCCATCCTTGCGCAAACCGGTGACATCCCGGCCTACGCCAATAATTTTTGGGTCGTTGGTGCGTAAATAATTGGACAGATAGCTGTCGTGGCGCGAGCGGTCCGGCTCGGGCATCAGCATGTTCACATTGCGCCCCAGCACCTCGCCAGCCTTCCAGCCAAACAGGCGTTCGGCTGAATGGTTGAAGTCCAGAATGGTGCCGTGGCTGTTGATGGTAATAATGCCGTCAATCGCCGTATCCACAATGGCCCGGTTATGCGATTCGCTTTCTTCCATCTTCAAGAACAACTGGCGGTAGCGCAGCAGGCCGTTGGCCGCGGTCACCAGTACCGTCACCGTAATGGTGAAGGTGGACAGCACCATGGAGGCAAAGGTGCTGTTGAAGATGATCATGTCATCGGGCGGTGTGGTCTGGCCTATAAAGCGGGCGGCCGCCATGCCGGTATAGTGCATGCCGGAAATGGCCAGGCCCAGCACAATGCCGCTGATGACCACGCGTTGCAGCAAGGTCAGGCGGGTGCGATGCAGGCGAAAGCGTATCCACAAGGCCAGCGTGGCCAGTACCACAGCCAGCACAATCGACAGGAAGAAGGTGATGGGCTCATAGCGCAGCACCGGCGCCATACGCATGGCAGCCATGCCACTGTAATGCATGGTGCCTATACCCAGACCCACCAAAATACCGCCCACAATCAGGTGCGAGCGTTGTACACGGGCTTGCGAGAGAATTTGCAGGGCGACCCAGGATGCCCCTACGCTGGGCAGAACCGACAACATGGTGATGGCCGGGTCGTAATGGACGCTGGTGCAAAGTTCAAACGCCAACATGCCAATAAAGTGCATGGTCCAGATGCCACCGCCCAGGGCGATGGCACCCGTACAGATGGCAATCTGGCGGTGTATGCGCAAATCAGCCATGCGGGCAATATGGGCCGTTTGCAAGGCCATGCCCGAGGAGAAGATGGCAACCAGTAGCGACAGGATGACCAGACCACTGTTATAGCTGCCAACCAAAAAGGGAGCCATCTGGTCTGCACTGATGAAGAACTGGTCGAGTATCCGCATAGGTGCTGATGTCCGAAGCGGCCCATAGGGGGCCAAGTTAGACGAAATGTGTCAGGCTCCCCCTGCCTGCCAGAGGGAATGTAACGGTGAAATTCGGATAGGTTACCGAGTTTGTCTCTTACTGTGCGCTTTTTTGTATGGATTCAACAAAAAAATTCATGGCTAGAGCAAGGTTCCTGTCAGCAACATCGCGGCCACGGAGAAGTAAATCACCAAACCGAGCACGTCCACCAGCGTGGCCACCAGGGGTGCCGAGGCACTGGCCGGGTCAAAACCGACGCGCTGCAAGATGAAGGGCAGCATGGAGCCAATACAAGAACCGAACGTCACAATGCCCACCAGAGCCAGCCAGATGGTGAAGGCAATCAGCAAGGAGTGCTCGCCATAGTCGTACAGGCCCAGGTGTTGCCAGATTTCGATACGAATAAAGCCGATCGCCCCCAACATGGTGCCCAGCACCAGACCCACGGGTAATTCGCGCAGCAGGACACGCCACCAGTCGCGCACCCGGACTTCACCCAGGGCCAGACCGCGAATCAGCAAGGAAGTGGCCTGCGAGCCGGAGTTACCGCCGGAGCTCATGATCAAGGGAATGAACATGGCCAGGACCACGGCCTTTTCCAGCTGTATTTCGTAGTACTGCATGGCACTGGCGGTCAGCATTTCACCCAGGAACAGAATGGCCAGCCAGCCTCCCCGTTTGCGAATCATGGTGCTAAAGCCCGCTTGCAGATAGGGTTTGCCAATATGTTCGGCACCCCCGAAGCGGTTCATGTCTTCGGCGGCCTCGTCCATCAGGGCGTCGATCACGTCGTCTACCGTCACAATGCCGATGATGGCATTGGCCTCGTCCACCACTGGAATGGCCAGAAAGTCGTGGCGGCGTATCAGTTGGGCCACGGCCTCCTTGTCCGTCAGGGCCTGCACGGCAATGGGGCTGTCGCCACTCCACAACTCGGTCAGGGCCGCTTGCGGGTCGGCGCACACCAGCTTGCGCAAAGGCACCACAAATTGCAGTTGTTGCTTGTCGTTGACCACATAGATGGCATAGACCGTTTCGCGGGTACTTTCCACTTCCCGAATGTGCTGCAAGGTTTGTGCCACATTCCAGCTCATGGGCACTTGCAGAAACTCGGTAGTCATGATGCCGCCGGCTGTGTCTGCCGGATAGTGCATCAGACGCATGATGGAGGTGCGGGTGCGCTGGGTCAGGCGGCCAAGAATCTGCTCCTGGTCTTCATGGTCCAGGTCTTGCAGCAAGTCGGCCATTCGGTCTTCGGCCAGTTGCTCCAGCACTGGCAGGCGTTCGGGACGTGTCAGCTCCATCAAGAGCGCACTGGCCCAACGCAACTCCGGCACTTCCAGCAAGGCTTGCAGACGTTCGTTATCCAGCTCCTGGGCAGCGAGCAGCGCGGGGCGTTGCTCCAGCTGATTCAGGGCCAGAACAATATCGGCAATCGGGGTTTGGGGGCCAAGTAGCTCAGTTGATGGATGCGTGGACATGCAATACTCCAGTGGGCGTGCAGGTACAGGGTCTTGAGTTCAGGAGGTTGGCACCGGGCCAACAGACCGTAAAGCGAACCGGCTCAGTTCGCACGAAACTCGCTAGGATAGCGTTCTTTGCGGATACGTGCTTCCCAAGCCGGGCGCAGGAAACGCCAGGCCGCTGCATTTTGTCTGGGAAATTGCTGATGCTGTGGTCTAAGTATGTCTGTGAATCGATCCATGATTTACCCATAGAACCGCTCAGTGCACTACCAAGCTGAAACTCAGCGTGATGAAGAATATCGCCATCGTAGGGAGGTCTGCGCTGGAAGTCAAAGCGATTGCAATGATGCGCAAAAAAATGATTTGTGCTGTTAAGGTGAGGCTTGTGCCCCTGCACCGAACTTGAGACGGTTCAGAGGGTGCTATAGTGCCCGCTTTGCCGCATAACGGCGACTCGACCCCGGCGGGCCAAGGCCCACTACACGATCAGGAACAACCATGAGCAATGCGATTAATTTTGACAAAGGCAACTACCGCTTCATTCCGACCGGCGTGAACCGCTTTTCGGGCGGGGTGGCCGCTCAGCCCGGTTACGAGATCTGCCGGGTCGTGTTTTCTGCCCCCGTGCCACTGAAAGAAGGTTTTGACTTGATTCAGGCCGTGCTGGAAGCAGAAGAGCGTCCCTTGACAGCCTTGTGCGCCTGCGAGCTGCGCTCGCCCGAGCCAGTTAGCGACAGCGACTTCAACAAGTTCAATGAGCTGTATCTGGAAACGCTGAAAGAGTGGGGCCTGGTCAAAGGCAAGCATAATCCGGTCGCCCGCAGCAACGTGTCGCCGCTGGTAGGCGCACCTGCCGAGCCCAGTTTTTACGCTTTCAGCTACACGGTGGAAACCGATATTGAAGAAGCCACCTTTGTGATCGCAGGCAGCTGCGAAGTCCCCGAAACGCCCGACGACTATATAGAGAGCATTGTGGCCTACCAGGACGTGTCGCCTGAAGGGCTGTTGCAGAAGGCGCAATGGGTTCTGGGTGAAATGGAGCGTCGTCTGGAAGTGTTGGGCCATGAATGGGCTGACACGACGGCCACCCATGCTTACACGGTGCACAATCTGCATCCTTTCATGGCTACTGAACTGGCTCAGCGCGGTGCGATCAACCATGGCTTGGGCTGGCACCTGGCCCGTCCTCCCGTCAAGGATCTGGAGTTTGAAATGGATTGCCGCCGTATCCTGAACGAACGCGTGCTGACCATTGATTAATTGATCAGCCCCTAAAACAAACAGGCCCACGCTAGCGTGGGCCTGTTTGTTTGATGTCTGGCTGTTTATGCCTGGCTATAAGCTGCCTGGCTGGCAGACTGCTGATAGCGACGACGCACAATCAGGCCCCACGCCAAGCCCAGAACGGCGGACGCCAAAGAGCCACACAGAACGCCCAGCTTGGCAGCATCCAGCAAAACGGGCTCGGCAAAGGCCAGGTTGGCCACAAAGATGGACATGGTAAAGCCAATACCGGCCAGCAAACCAATCAGGGTGACGCCGGCCCAATCCATGCCGGCAGGCAGGGTACATAGCCCCAAGCGTACGGGCAACCAGGTGCCCAGCAAGACGCCCAGGGGCTTGCCCACAATCAGGGCAATCGCCACACCAAACAGGGCGCTTTGTGCACCGGCGGCATTCAGGTCCAGACCATTCAGGCTGACCCCGGCATTGGCCAGCGCAAACACCGGCATGATGATGAACGCTACCCAGGGGTGCAGCAGTGCAGGAATACGCTGGACCGGAGGCAGAATCTCGCGTTGAGCCAGCTGCATTTTCTGCAGCGTGTGCATGACCTCGTGGGTGTCATGCTGGCTTTCCAGTTTGGTGGCCAGTTCCAGATTCAGGTGACGGGCCTTGCGAGGCAAGGGCAGGGCGCGCACAGGGCTCATCATGCCCAGAACCACACCGGCCAGTGTGGGGTGAGCACCTGTCTTCAACAAGCCAAACCACAGGATCGCACCGGGAACGACATAGGCCCAGGCCGAGCCTATGCCCATTTTTTGCAGACCCAGGACGGCCACAATACCAACGGCTGCAATCAGGAAGGCGCTATAGTCCAGGCCACCCGAGTAGAAGAAGGCAATGATCAGGATGGCGACCAGGTCATCAATAATGGCCAGCGCCAGCAAAAACACCCGCAAGCTGGGGGGCAGGGAGCGGCCCAGCAAGGCCAGCACACCCACTGCGAAGGCAATATCGGTGGCAGTCGGAATGGCCCAACCCATCAGCACCTTCGGGTCGGGATTCATGGCGGCGTAGATCAGCGCCGGCAGAGTAATGGCGGACAGGGCAGCACAGATAGGCAGCATGGCCGAGCGCCAGTCGGACAGGGCACCGTCATGGATCTCGCGGCGGATCTCCATCCCGACAACCAGGAAGAACAAGGTCATCAGAATATCGTTGACCCAAAAATGCAGATCTTGCGAGAAACGCCAGGAGCCCAGCTCCAAGGTCACTTGGGTGTGCCACAGGGCAGAATAGCTATCGGCAAATGAAGAGTTGGCCCAGATCAGGGCTATGGCGGCAGCCATCAACAAGACCACACCGCCCAGGGCCTCGATATGCAGGAGGCGTTGCAATTGGGCTTGCAACTGGCGGGTCAGAACATGGGCGCGCGGCAAAGGCGCACCGGAAGAAGGGTGGGACATGGTCGGCAAATCTCCACAAGGCGGCCCGACCTTGCGTATGTAATTAACCTGCCTTGCTGCACCATGCCAGCAAAACACCCTGCGCAATTATAGGGATGGAGCCTCTTTAAGGCAATCGTCAGCTTGGGTCTGTGTCGGGCGCAATATGTATGGGAATCGTGACTGGCCCATCGTTGGTCAGGCTCAATTGCATATCGGCACCAAATACGCCGCACTGGGTATCAGGCAGCCGGGTGCGGGCCATGGCTACCAGCTCGTCAAACAAGGGCTGGCTGATTGCAGGGGGCGCAGCGCGGCTGAATCCTGGACGGTTGCCCTTGCGCGTATCGGCTGCCAGGGTGAACTGGCTAACCAGTAATAGCTGACCACCGGCTTGCTGCAAGTTCAGGTTCATCTTGCCTTGCTCGTCCGAGAAAATGCGCAGGGCCAGCAATTTATCCAGCAAGCGTGTGGCTTGCTCGCGGGTGTCACCGTGCTCGGCACAGACCAGAACGGCCATGCCTGCGCCAATTTTTGCGACAGTTTGGTTTTCAATATCGACCTGGGCCTGGCGTACCCGTTGAATCAAGGCAATCATATTTATTCACTAAAATCAGTGGCCGACAGATTTGGAGAACAGATTCACAATCAGCACACCCACCACAATAAAACCGATGCCAATCATAGCGGCCAAATCCAGCTTCTGCTTGAAGACCACCCAGCCAATCAAGGAAATCAGCACAATGCCCACGCCACTCCAGATGGCATAGGCCACCCCAACCGGCATGACGCGCAGACTGAGTGACAGAAAGTAGAACGCACCCGCGTAGAACATGATCGTGAAGGCGCTGGGCATCAGGCGCGTGAACTGTTCGGAGCGCTGCAGCAAGCTGGTGGCGATGATCTCGAAGAGAATCGCGATGAATAAATGCAGGTAGGCGAGGCTTACAGGGGTCATTGAAAATCAGGGTTGGAAACTGAACCAGCCAGGTAGCAGCAAGACACTGGCCCACAAGGCGGCCGAGGCCCAGGATGAGATATGAAAACTCAGAGGCGACATGGCACAGGTGCCCGCAATCAAGGGGACAGTTGAGCGCAAGGGACCAACAAAGCGGCAGGCCACAATACTAAACCATCCCCAGCGTGCAAAAAAAGCCTGCGCTTTTGCATACAGATGCAAGCGCTTGCGGGCCCACTCGAAGTGAAACAGATTGCCGCCGTAACGCTGGCCCAGAAAAAACGAGATGGCATTGCCCAGGCCGGCGCCCAGTGTCACGGACAGCCAGATCGGCAGCAAGCTCATTTCCCCGGCGCCGACCAGGGCACCGACGGATAAAAGGATGGCTGTACCCGGTATGATCAGGGCCAGAAAGGGCAGGGACTCGACCAGGCACAAAGCGAATACAGCGGGGGCCACCCATTGGGGGTTGGCGCTGATCAGGGCTGTGGCCTGTTCTGCAAAATTGCTTAGGGTGCTCAGCATATCAACCAGAAGGAAGGGACAGCATCATTGCAGCCTTTTAGTTCAGGGCAAGGCTCAGAATCAGGCGGTCCTTGTGCTGCAAGCCGTCCTCAAACAGGGCCTCGTCGTAATGGTGCAGGAAATAATCGGGCTCTACCGCCACCACTCGAAAGCCGGCGCGCTGATAGAAAAACAGGGGGTAGCCAATGGTGCCGGTGGCCACATATAAGGTTTGACCACCTTGTTCGCGTACATAGCTAATCAGGGCAGACAGCAGCTTGGCACCCAACCCATGACCCTGGTGCGAGGGCTGAACGGCGATGTTCATCAGCTCCCAATCCTGGGCGTTCCTGCGCTGCAAAATAGCAGCCGCCACGATGTGTTCCTGATCTTTAATGCACCAGGCGTGCGGTGTGTCTTTGTAGCTTTCAATCAGACTTGTGCTGGGATCAGCTTCCAGAAGCAAAGCCATGGGCAGGCTGGAGCCATGGACCTGTTCCGCTTGCCCAAAATCGCTGCTTTGGCTCATGAGAAATCCCCGTCCACGTAAAACCATTGGCCCTGTTCAAGGACAAAACGGCTGACTTCATGCAGACGGTTCGCCCGGCCATTCAGACGGTTGCGAGCGACAAATTCCACAATCGCTTCCGTGTCGGAAACACGTTCATGACGTCGCACGTCCAGGCCCAGCCATTGCAAACCTTCCGGATTGGGTTCCAGCGAATGAGGGCGGGTGGAGCTATGCCAGGTGGCCAGCAGATAGTCCAGATCGTCGCGCACAAAAGCGCTGTACCGCGAGCGCATCAGGGTAGCCGCATCGGGGGCTTGCAAGTACTGCGGGCCTTGGTGCCAAGGGCCGCAACAAACTTCGTAGGTTTTGGGATTGCCGCAGGGACAGGAGTTTTTTGAAGAGGAAGACTTTTTCAAGAGCGTAACTGCCAAGACCAAAGAATGGCACAAGCATACCTGAAAGCAGGTATTGGTTTATGGCGCCACCGCGACGAAAAGTAAGGATTTACAGACCAGGCTTTGCTGTAGCTGGACTGCTTGTCAGGCAGGGGCGTTCGAGGGAGTACGGGTGTTGGTAAAGTCTGATTGGTTCATCGTACGGGTAAAAAGTTCCTGGCCGAGCATCCAGCGTTTGGTAGCGGCGGCCCGATGCTGTGCTGCATCCTGACTTGTGATCCCTGGAATCCCCATAAAAAAACCCGCCCGCAAAAGCGGACGGGTTAGCGGCATGCGATTCGCTGCGTCGAAGGGGCTTATTTAGCCGCGTCGATGCGCTGTTGCATACGCTGGGCGCGTTCTTTGGAACCGGGGTGCGAGCTCATCACGCTGCTTTCGCCGCCGTCCAGAGCTGCCAGTTTTTCAAAGGCAGAAACCAGACCCTGGGTCTTGAGCTTGCGCTCGGTCAGCAGGTCAAAGGAGTAGTCGTCAGCGTCGGATTCTTGCGATTGCGAGAACTGAGCGTTCAGGAAGGCTTCGGACAGCTCGCCCAATTGGCTGGAGTTCAACTGAGCAACCACACCGTTACCGGTGGCGGCAGCAGCGTCACGAGCAGCGGACAGACCGTAGGCGGTTTGCATGGCTTTCTTGCTGTGGCCCAGTTCAACGTGGCCCATTTCGTGACCGATCACGCCGCGCAGTTCGTCGTCGTTCATCTTGTCCATCAGACCGGCATACACACGGATACAACCGTTAGCCATGGCCCAGGCGTTCACTTCCTGAGTCTGGTAAACCTTGAAGTTCGGTGTTTGACCGTTCAACTGTTTCGCCAATGGCTTGACGACACGTTGCAGGCGCTTGTTGTACTTGCTGTTGGGGCTGGCCACTTTGTTTTCAGCATCCATCTGCTTGCAGGACTGATCCGACAGAGCAATCACTTCCTGATCGGACAAATTGAACGCCTGGACAGCCTTGCTGCCGGCACCGACCATGCCACCCACATCCATTGTCTGACAGCCTGCAGTCAGGCCAGCGACGGCCAGCATAGCGGCCAATGCACCCATACGAAAAGTCATGAACTTCCCCTTCTACTTATATAAAGAGAAGCGATTTTAATGACTAGGCGGCGAAGGGTTCCTGTATAAAACAAACTTTAACAATTGTTGTGAGCGTATTTACAGTTTATGGAAGGCCTTAATGGGCACGATAAGCGATGTTTGCCGCGTTTGTGCTCAACAATTGCCTCAGTTCCGGTGAGATGGACGGGCGGCGATTATGGCCAGCAGTACGGCCAGTGCCGCTAAAAAGGCGGCGACAAGGGGCAAGGACAGGACTGAAAAACGATTCAAAACAAATCCACCTGCTGCAGTTCCGGCTCCTACACCCATATGCATGGCCGAGAAGTTCAGGCTGATGCCAGCCTGTGCGGATTCACTGTCGGTACGGATCAAAAAGCTTTGTACGACCGGGGAAATCATCCAGCTGATGCAACACCAGATCAGCACCATGAAGCTGCCTAGCCAAGGCAGGTGGTTCAGTAAAAAGGGCAAGGAAACCAGGCTGCCAAGATAAAGTGCGGGCACAAGGTTCAAGGCTAGCGGGGCTGGCATGCGATCCGCCAGTCGCCCTCCCAAGTAGCCTCCGAATACACCTGCCAAGCCTATTACGCCAAAGGCATAGGCGGCCCAGTCTGGCGGTACTGCAGCAACGTGCAGTAAGTAAGGCAGCAGGTAAGCAAATAGTGCAAAGTGTCCTGCAATCATCAATACTGATACGCCTTGGGCGGCCAGTAGACGTCCGTTAGCCAAATGCCGACGATACGACAGTTGCTGACTGTCCTGGGACTTTGTGCTTGGCAGATGTTGCCAGGACAGCAGCAGCACGATGCTGGCCACCGCTGCCAGCACACCAAATACGCTACGCCAGCCGCCCCATTGGCCAAGTAACATTCCCGTCGGAACCCCCAACACCAGCGACCCGCTGATTCCCATGAAAATCAGACCAATGGCACGTCCTCGCAGGGAAGGGGAGACCAATTCTGTTGCCAGTGTTGTCGCCAGCACACAGACTACCGCGCTGGCACAAGCCATCATCACTCTTGCCAAAAATAATAGTGTAAAGGAAGGGCTGAGGGCGGCCAGGACATTGCCAAAGACGAATAGTGCCAAGGCACTCAAGTACAGAGGGCGAGGGCGCAGCCGATGTCCCAGTAAAGGGACGCATGGCGCCATCAAGGCAAAACTTAGGGAGAAAACTGCTGTTAACTGTCCGGCCAGGGCCACCGAGACGCGCAAGTCCGAAGCCACATCCAGTACTAGCCCAACGATGATATTTTCTGCTGTGCCCGTGACGAAAGTGGCCAAGGCAAACAAGAAGACGCGGGGATCCATGCTCTCTTTCCTCTGAACGTGATGACCACGCCAGAACCTTCCGTCGTGGTTGAACCAGGCGAACGGGTTTCGAGGCAGAGCTTCGGTTATCCCTGAATGAATAAAAGCCGCAGATTGTGCGACTTTGAAATACAGGTGCAGCTTGAAATGGGTGGTGCCCCCCCCCCCGTGAGTCGAACACGGCACCAACGGATTATGAGTTTGCGGCTGAAACGCTAAACCTAGGAAAATCAAGCGTATACAACCGTAATCAAAATAAGTAGAAAGTACTCATGCGTCAGTAGTTTAGCGTACTTATGAGCAGATGGCCAAAACTGATGTATGTACCGCTACTGTACCGCTGGCCAAGGCAAGTTCCGGTGCAGATCACCCTCTGCTATGGGCATCAATCTCATAGAGACATTCAGGGCGTCGTGCTACACTGCACATTGCATGTAACACATGAGGATGGTGCCATGAGTGATGCCACTTTTACTTTTCGAGTCGATGACGGCCTGAAGGCTGAGTTTGCCAATGCCGCCAAAGCCCATGACCGTACCGGAGCCCAGCTTCTTCGCGACTTCATGCGCAGTTACGTGGCCCAACAAGAAGAAGCACAGCAATACGATGCCTGGCTGGCGAAGAAGGTCGAGCAGTCGCGGGCGTCTGCGGAGGCGGGCAACCTGATTCCCGCGTCTGATGTTGAAGCCCGCTTTGCCGCTCGCCGCGCAGCGACCCGTGCCCGTATGGCTGCACCTGAATGATGGAGCTGCTATGGACGCCAGAAGCGGTCAAGGATCGTGAAGACATTTACGACTACATCGAGGAAGACAACCCCCTTGCTGCCCTGGCACTTGATGATCTGATAGCAGAAAGAACAGCAGGGCTCCAGGATTTTCCAAGAATGGGCCGGGGTGGGAGGGTGCCTGACACCTTCGAGCTGGTCGTCCATAGCAGCTATATGGTCGTATATGACATTGTGGAAATGCAGGTGCGAATATTGAATTTCGTGCATACGGCGCGGCAGTGGCCGCCGCTTGAAGGTTGAACACCAAAAAGAACAGAACAGGCCAGCTCTCACCGGTTCCCTTCATTGGATAGGAGTTGTTAATGTTCAGGGAGGCCGACAATAGGCGTATCTCACACTCCAAGACATCTTTCTCCTAAAGCACCACTGGGCAAGTTCAGCAACAAAGATGTGAAAGTAAGGAAAAGCTCAATGAAAGCCAAGTGTGCCGAAGCTCCTGAACAAGGCCAGCTCGTCAAGCTGCGCCACAAAATTTGGGCAGTAACCGCAGTAAATAAAACCAGAACACAACCAAAGCAATCAATACACAGGGTCTCCTTGGAGTGCCTGAGCGATGACGCGCTTGGCGAGAACATCCAAGTCATTTGGGAGCGAGAAATTACACCTGCCTTTGTTGAGTTGACCACACTGCCGAGTATCACAGCCTCAGATACCCCCGATCTCTTCGATGCCTTTATCCGCTCCCTTCAGTGGGGTGCAAGCTCGTTGGCCGTCGGCGATATGCTACAAGCGCCTTTCCGTGGTGGCGTGCAGATGGAGGAGTACCAACTGGCCCCTGTTATCCGCGCGACCAATATGCCCAGGGTTCGTCTTTTGCTGGCTGACGATGTTGGCTTGGGTAAAACCATCGAAGCAGGTTTGGTTACGCAGGAGCTTATTCATAGCCACCGAGCAAGTCGTGTTCTGATCGTTTGCCCTGCGCACCTGAAAATAAAATGGGTTGATGAGATGGCTGAAAAGTTCGGCCTCGAATTCAAGATCATCGACCGCGACTCAGCGCTTAAAATGCGCAAGGAGTACGGGCCTAGTATTAATCCCTGGGCCAGCTTTCCTCGTCTTGTGACTTCGATTGATTATCTAAAAACTGAACACCCTCGTCGCCTTTTTGATGAGTTTGCTCGGAGACGACTCGACGAAAGCCCTAACAGTCGGCCTTGGGATTTGCTGATTCTCGACGAGGCGCATAACGCAGCGCCGTCCGGCAAAAAGCAATATGTGCGAGACTCGGAGCGCACTTCGTTACTGCGCTCAATATCCGAACAGTTCGAACACAAGATGTTTCTTACCGCTACGCCACATAACGGCTATCGAGAGAGCTTTACAGGCCTTCTGGAAATTCTGGACAACCTTCGTTTTTCTCGTGGCACCGACCTTGATAAGACGCAACTCTCAGCTGTTACCATTCGGCGCCTGAAGCAAGAAATATCAAACCCCGATGGCTCTCCACGCTTCCCCAAGCGCGTGATCCTGCCTCGCGATGAAAAAACAGATCCGCAGCTGTATGTCACACTGCCAGGGGAAGAGCAAAACCTCTTTAATCTACTGAATGCTTACACTGAAAGCCGATTGACCTCTGTCGACAAGCGTTCTGAACGTCCTCTCCAGTTCATCCTAACGCTGCTGAAAAAGCGTGCCTTATCCTCACCATTGGCTCTGCGGGAGAGCCTCATCGTGCACACAGAAAATGCTGGCATTACAGGTGAGCTTGGTATTGGAGAATCGCTATTTAACAGCTTCGAACAAAAGGAGTCTGAAGACTGGAGCGATGATGAAGATAAAGAGGACAACCTAGAGGCTGCAACTAGCGCGGCCTCCAAGCTGATTTCTAGGCTGTCAGTAGATGAGAAGGATATGCTGCAGCGTATGTTTGAAATTGTTGATAAGCAGGTATCGCACTTTTCAATTCGGGAAGACAGTAAAGCAGCGGCGCTAATTGGGTGGATCAATAGGAATCTTCGCGATGGCGATCAATGGAATGGTGAGCGTGTCATAATTTTCACAGAATACAAACACACGCTAAATTATTTGGAACGGATTCTTGAAAAGCATGGATTCCTGGATGCCACAAGAACCATCGTTGGCGGCATGAAAGACTTCGATCGACAAAAGATCAACGATGAATTTCAGTCGCCAAACAACCAAACTAATGTCCGCATTTTGCTCGCTACAGATGCAGCCTCTGAAGGTGCGGACTTCCAGAAGCACTGCCGGAATCTCATTCACTATGAAATTCCCTGGAACCCGATCCGCTTAGAGCAACGTAACGGCCGTATAGACCGTCACGGACAAAAAGCTGGCGAAGTCCGCATTCATCACTTTGTGTTTAAAAACCAGGAGGACTCCGAGTTTCTTAAGCACATCGTTGATAAAGTCGAAACCATCCGAAATGACTTAGGCAGCGTTGGCGCCATAATCGCTGATAACGTAAGAAAAAAGGCACTGGGACAAGCCGTTAACCTTGCCGCCATCGATGACGACGCTCGCAGACGTCTTGCACGCGAAGAAATGGCACTGGAAGCTCGGGAGAATGAAAGCATCGCACAGATGGTCGAAGCGTTAAACCGAGCTCGCAGTGCGCTCGATATATCTGAAGGCAATCAGCTCGACCTGCTACGCCAAGCGTTGAGTCTGGAAGGTTGCACTGAAGCAATTACCGACTTGGGCGATGGTGAGTTTTCATTAGCGCGCGTGCCAACGGCCTGGACTGAATGCAAAACCTACGTCAGTAGAGACTACCTGCAAAAACGCCTTTCGTTTAATCGCAACAAAGCGCGTGAAGACGATGCTGTGGGTATTGTTCACCTCGACCACCCACTTATGCGACGGGCTATTTCCACCTTTCGGGTACAGATGTGGGGGGCGCAATCAACCAAAAGCCAGTTAAATCGAGTGACCATCACGGAATCTTCGGAGATTACTGCACCGGCCATCATCGCTTGGGGGCGTTTGGTACTACTGGGGCCAGAACATAATCGACTCCATGAGGGATTAGTTCGCTGCCCGCTCTCCGTTCAGGGTAATGCTCTTGTTCCACAAGATATTGTTCGCCCAAATGATGCGATGCATTTTGCTGGTAGCACCGAGGGCGTGAAAGCGCTGGTTGCCCCGCTCATTGAAACCATTACAGAGCAGCTTTCAACCGCCGCCGAGGAAGAGGCCAAAGCGCTGATTGCCACGCTGAATGAGCGTGGGGAGGTGGCTCGGAAGCATGCGCAAAGCCTGGCGACCGAAAGAATTACGGCAATTCGAAAAGCAATAAAAGAGTGGGATAAACGGCAACATGAGCTGAGTGTTCAGTACGGGTTTGCCGGAGAAGATTGGAGTACAGAAGCTCTGGAAGAACGAGGAAGGCATTTTGAACAGCTGAATCTACGCCTCGAAGAACTTCTTAAAGAGCGTGAAGTAGAGCCAAAACGCCAGCGAGATCTATATAAAGTGACTGATCAAAGAATGTACCCAATTGCTCTGGAGGTAATTTTACCTAAGGGGAGCAACTGATGGCCACTAATAAACGTGTGGCAAATCGACAGCATCGCTGGCTATCCAGTGTGGAAATTACCGGTGTCGTGTTAAGCGAGCCGGTATTGGCAGACGCGGGAAACTTCCGCTCGCTCGACAAGGCAGAAATTGCGGCATTCAGAAAGCAGCGGGAAATCTGGAATCTGCCCAAGGGCATGGTGGAAGGAAACGGCCAGCCCGCCTGGATCAACTTTATCCTCGAAGACTTTCTCGGCCTGAAAGACAAAGACTACTGGCAAGTGGGCGCCTCAATTCCAGCAGATAGAGTTGTCAACCTGCACGAGCACCAGGAAGTGCTACGCCCCACACGCGTGTTACTCGATGGAGCCAATGCCGTGATGCTGGTGCTGGAAGTGCCACGCGAGCAATCACTGGATAAGCCCTGGTTGCAAGATAAAGGTCGTTGGAAAGCATCGCCCACCACTAAGTTTGAACGCCTATTACGCGAAACGGGTGTTGAACTTGGCTTGCTCACCAATGGTGAAGCCTGGCGCTTGGTTGTGGCATCTCCTTCTGAAACAACCTCATGGATGACCTGGACAGTTCAAACCTGGAATGATGACCCGATTACACTGGCGGCGTTTAAGGATTTACTAGGGGAATCACGTTTCTTTGCTGGCCCGCGTGATCAAGTCATTCTTGATCTGATTAAACAGAGCCGCCAGCGTCAGCTAGATGTTGCGGACCAATTGGGTAATCAGGTACGCGAAGCACTGCAAATTCTGGTGCACGAGTTGGATAGAACCGATGCCGAGTTGGGCGGCCACTATCTGAAGGGCTACAGTGAAGCCGAAGTATTTGAGTCCAGTGTCGCTTTTATCATGCGCTTGTTGTTTACCCTCTATGCCGAAGAGAACGGTTTGCTGCCCCATGGTAACGTCACCTACGACCGCTCTTATGGTGTATTGCACCTGCTCACCGAGCTTGAGGAAACCCGCCGCCTGGTGCCGGAAAAACTGAAACATTCCTATGCCGCCTATGCACGCCTGTTAGCAAGCGCGCGGCTGTTACACGATGGCAGCGTAGACTCGGACATCCGCGTTGCCGCACATGGTGGCCAACTGTTTGACCCGGACCGCTACCCACTGTTGGACGGCCGAGCCAAGAACGGAGAATGGCCAACAGAAGTACCCGAGCCGCCCAAGGTCAGAGATGCAGTCATCCGCGATATTCTGCGTAGCTTGAAATATGCCAAAGCCGATGGTGTGCGTCAGTTGGTGAGTTATCGCACACTGGCGGTTGAACAAATTGGTCATATGTATGAAGGCTTGCTGGATCGCCGCGTAGCCAGAGCGCCCGCCAACCAAACATTGCTGCTTTTGCAGGGTGGCCCGAAGATAGACGAACCAGAACCAGTGAATTCCGGTGAGTTTGCCGACCTTAACGAAGCTGCACTGATCAAAGCCATCGCCCAGCACACCAGCAAAACGGCAAGTACCATCAAGAAGGTATTGGAGCGCAACGAAGAGCGACAAACCCTAGTAAACCTCGGCACCGATGATGCCGAACTGCTAGAGCAAGCAAAACCGGTTGAACGCTTTCTGCAACCATTGGGTATCGTGCGCCCCGGTGGCCTATATGTTACTCACGGCCAAGACCGCCGCTCCAGCGGAGCTCACTACACACCGCCAACTTTGACCGAGCCGGTAGTACGCCGCACGCTAGAACATCAGGTTTATGTGAATGTTGAAGGCAAACCCGGTTTGTTGGTTGAACCAAGGTTAATCAAAACCCCGCAGGCAATACTGGCCCTTAAGGTGTGCGACCCGGCCATGGGCTCCGGTGCATTTCTGGTACAGGCTACGCGTTATTTGGCCGAGCGCCTGGTGGATGCCTGGGAGCGCATGGTAGCCGAACAGCCAGATAGCATCTTAACTATGCCCTTTGCCACACCCTCACAGGGTGACGCCAGCGAAAACCTGATGCCGGAATCCCGCGAGGAGCGGATTGTATTTGCCCGCCGTTATGTGGCCGAGCGCTGTATTTATGGTGTGGATATGAACCGCCTGGCGGTGGAGATGGCCAAGCTCTCCCTGTGGCTGACCACGCTTTCGACCGATCGCCCCTTCACCTTCGTCGATCGTGCGCTTAAACATGGCAACTCGCTGGTGGGATTAACGCCTGAACAGATTCGCAACTTTACCTGGAAGCCCGTCAGCAATGATTTCGGCCCTCTGTTCGCGAACCAGCCAGATCAGGAAGTCAAGGAAGCAGAGAAACACCGCGAAGCCATTCACAACATTGCTGATCACGATTTCATTAGTAAGGAAAAAGAAAACCGTATAGCCGAAGAGGCTCTTGCCAGTATCCGCACGAAGGCTTCCCTAGCGATTGCTGCGTTTTTTGACGGCGCCAACAACAAACAGCGTGAAGCCAAATTAATTGAATATCGCTACTGGCTGGAGCGTTTGGAGAAAGATGAGAAGGCACCTGCCGAAATCGACAAAATAATTCGCGGGCTGACTGCTGGTGAAAAACCTATTATTCCTTTTTGCTGGGAGGCGGAGTTTCCAGAGGCCTTCCACCGCGAAAATGGCGGTTTTGATGCCTTTGTTGGAAATCCACCATTCTTAGGCGGAACCATGATAAGCACTTATTTAGGTGATGAGTTTAGGGGCTATCTCAAAACACAGTTCTCAAACACCGGAAATAGGATGGATTTGTCGGGATATTTCTTCCGCCAAGCTTTTCGATATCTTAGAAATGCCGGCGCAATTGGCTTTCTTGCAACTAAAACCATCTCGCAGGGAGATACTAGGAAAGGATCTCTAAAGCAGATTATTCGAGAAGGAGGAACAATATTCTATGCTGAGACGAAAAGAAAATGGCCTGGAACCGCTGCTGTAACGATTAGTATTGTGACTATTAGTCGGCGTGCTCATTTCGGAAAATTCATTCTTGATCATAAAGAAGTTTCAGAAATAACTGCATTTCTACTTGAGAAAGGTGGAAACGAAGACCCATTCAAAATATCTGGGAATTCTGGAATAACATATGAGGGCGTAAAACAATATGGAGAGGGATTCATTTTTGGGGATGGGAAAAGTACCTATACCAGTCTAGAAGAAATGAAACGGATATTGAACAAAGAGCCTAGCCTTAGTGGCTATGTATTTCCGTTTTATGGCGGTGAGGAAATTAACGACTCGCCAAGCACGACGACAAGTCGTTACATTATCGATTTCGGAGAAATGAATCTTGATGAAGCCGAAAAATTAACTGATCTGTTTGACATTATTGAGAAAAAAGTTAAGCCTGATCGCATGAAAAAGGATGTAAAAAAATACCCTCGAATGGTTAACGAATGGTGGAAGCATTGGAGTCCAAAGCCAGAGCTAAGAGAAAAACAAAGATTATTGGACCGGGTTTTAGTTTGTTCGAGTATAAGCAAATATCTATGCTTTGCATTTGCTCCATCGAGTGCAATTTATTCTCATAACGTCACTATTTTTGCTGAAGAGTCCTTTGGCTTCTTCTCGCTGATACAGTCTTCTATTCATGAAGAGTGGGTAATGTTTACGTCATCTACCCTAGAGGAAAGGTTGGGCTATCGAAGCTCTGACTGCTTTGACACTTTTCCGTTCCCAATGGATTGGAGGCACGATGCCAATCTCAGTGGCGCAGGAGAGCAGTTTTACGAGAAGCGAAAAATCTTCATGCTTGAAAACGAGGTTGGTCTAACTAAGTTTTACAACGCTTTCCATAACCCGGAAGAAGAAAGAAAAGAAATTCTAGAGTTGCGAGCGCTTAGAGAAGTCATGGATAAAGCTGTTTTGCGAGGCTATGGTTGGAATGGATTAAATATCGCCTATTCTTTTGAGCCAGATTTCGAAGTCGAAGATGGTAAGTCTATACCTTGGCGTTTACGCTGGAGTAGTGAAACAAGAGACGAAATTCTCGGCCGACTTCTTGCTCTCAACAAAGAGCGGCATCAACAAGAAACACATTAGGCATCGTAAGGCACCAGGACTTCCTTATGCCGCAACAATTCAAAATGCTCCGCAATCCGCTCGCTGGGTTGCCCCTGCGCCCGAACGCCCATTTCCATATTGCGATCCAGCGCATACATGGTGAGGTTGGCTGAGGTGACTAAAGCATCGTGACGATCGGCAACCAACACCTTGGCGTGAAGTTTAAGGTGCTTGTCGTCAGCGGGAATTTTCCAGGTGAGCAGTTTGGGCAGGGAAACCCCTTTGGGCCATAAGGCGATCAGGGTATCGCGGTTGTTTTTACCGTAGCCTTTTTCGCCTTCATCCAGCACCATGGTGACCTTTACACCACGCGCAACGGCATGGGCCATCAGTTCGATGATGTCGTTGATAATGCCTTCGTAGTCTTCCTTGCCCGCCAGCCAATAGCCCACCACCAAAAGTTCTGACTGAGCAGCAGAGATAATATCCTGCACCACTTGACGGGTGGCGCGCAGGTAGGAGCCTTCCACTTTTGGCCCGCTCCAGACCACTTCGGTCTGCGTGGCTTCACCTTCGGTTAACAGCACCGCCTCTTTCAGTGCTGCCAGCTGCAGAGCAAAGGCAGAGTTTGTGAATGCAGAAAAATCACTGGCCCAAATAGCGATCACATTTGAAAGTGCGGTTTGCACTGCACCACGCCCGGCAGCAAGTTTGGCAATGCTGGCGGAGCCCGACTGTGCGGTTAGCGCAACGCTCTCCACTCCAGAGAGTACCTCAGCAAAAGCACCGGCATTCATCAACTGGTGTACAGCCTGCGCCAAAAAATAGGCAGATTTATCCCTGTTAGCAGACACGGAAACCCTCTGTTACTTGAAGTAGGCCATATCGCTGTATGCCATGGTAGGCACCAGGAAGTTTCGATCCAAAAAGCGGTTAAACGCTTCGCAGGAGGTTTCCGGCGCCAGTACACAGGCATGGCAGGCTGCACCATTTATAGTGGCATGCACATCGGGTTGGTGGTCTGCACACAGCGGGTCTGATGAACAGCGTTTAGCGTTTTCCAAGGCGTTGTGTATTAAATTCGGGAACCGCTCTTTGGTGCCAAGATCCACCAGGCCACCTAAACTGCCTTCGGAATCCGCACTGGCGGTGTACAACAGTATGCCGGCCATTTTGCGCTCAGGAGCGGTACTGCTGTAGATGCGTTCGCGTACCGACGATTCGGAATAGCCGCAATCCAATGCCAATTGGCGCATCAGCACATGGGCCAGGCTGTGCAGCAGCACGTAACGCGCACCGGGGAAGTCATCGGCATCCACACCGCGCTCAGCGGCCCACTCTTTGTATTTTTGTTCGATAGCGGCGGCGCGCTTTTGTACGGCAGGCTCCGCCTCCCAAGCGTTTAAAGCCTCTTCTTTTAACTCCAGGAAGATACCTTCACCGCGCACCTCGACGGCTGGCAACCAGTCCTGACGCTCTTTGTAGATGGGCGCTCGCGAGGCTCCCAAACCGTCATCATCCATGCCAGAAGCGTAATCGATGCGGGTAAAGCTGGTGAGTGCGCGCACTTCCAGAAGTTTGCGGGCCAGAACGATGCGATCGACTTTATCAGCGAGGAAGTCAGGCACTTCGCCGGCCTCTAGAAAGAAGTCGGACTGGTCACCTTGATTGCTGCCTTCGATATCTCGGAAGGCGTTCCACTCTGGCAAACGCAGGTCAATCTCATCGGTTTCTATTTCGCCACGCTCTTTTAACAGGGTCTGCCAAATATCTTCGGCTTTAAACTCTGCCAGCACCGGGAACATTTCCAATTCCAGCAGTGTTTGCAGTTTTTCCTGCGAATCGATCTTTTCCACCTGATGTTGGGGGCACTTCTTCAGTGCCTGGCCAATCGGGCTAGCGGCCTCTTTAATCGATAAAGCACTGCGTACCAAGGGGAACCATCCGTTTGTGGCACCGCGTTGAATCGCCCGTAGCTGACCCGCGTGTTTACACTCATGCGGATCTTTGTTTTTGATCCCCAGCCAAGGGCGCTTGCGAGTACATTCTCCCAACGCAAGGCTGCGGTTTTCACCAAAGGCATCGCTTACGCTGCGCTTGGCATCACAGGCGCAATAAATCCAAATATCAGACACCGATCCTGTCGTACCCGAGTAAACCAAACGCATACGCTTTTTACAGTTGGTGTCAGCATCTCGGTGTACATAGGCGCGCCAAGGGAAGTCATCAATATGCCCGCTCGGGCAGGCCACAACAAAAGGTGCGGGGATAGTGGGTGCGCGGAACTTGCCCCGGCCTTTGCAGTTGGGTGCCTTGCATTCCATTTCCTGGATTTTTTCGTTGTATTCAACCAGTTCTTCGCCTGGCTCAGAAAGGGTTGCACACTCAGGGTGCGTACAGACCTGATAGCGCGGAAATAGAAATGTCGGAACCGTTCCGCGCTTGGTGAAATAGTTGCCGCTGGCTGGCTCTGCCGAAAAGAAGCGCTTTACCTTTAAGGCGCGCTGCAAGCGAGGCTCGTGAATAACCAGATCTTCATCCACGTGCCAGCCATCAATACCCGCGACAATGACTGAGAGTGTTTGTAGATCGACAATCGCACCGGGACCAAACGTGGTGATTACCTGACTGGGACGAACGTCGCCAATTGCTCTTTTACTCGACATCCATGTTACTCCTCATCACTCAGATAAAATGCCGCTGTTGGCTCAACTTCCCGTAAGGAACCTGGGGTAGACCATTGGCCTTCGTTATCAGTGCCTGAGGTTTTCAGCAAAACCCGGGCATTGTTTGGTGGTCGCTCGCCGCTTTTTAGCCAGGAGTAACGCAGCAGATCATCTGCATAGTGCGCCCAATCATCTCGGCTGGACATCAGGCGATCGTTCACCAGTTTGGCGTTTTTCTTGCCTACTAAGTCTGCAGCACGCAGGGTGATGTCGGTGATCATTAGATCCGTAGCTGGTAATGCGGGGTCAAAATTTTGAGCTTGCACTTCCCTCGACATGTTTTGACCGCCCAAACGCTGCATCGCCGCAAAGGCGCCGCGCAGACCACGATCCAAGGCGCGAGATGAAAAAGGTGTGACGCTTATGGCTTCCACATAACGATAAAGCGCTGCATGGTAGCCTCGGAAGTGTTCGTAGTGAGAAAGATCACGCGCGCCAAGCCAGTTATACATGGTGATAACCAAACCTGGGTGTTTACGACCTACACGGCTGGTCGCCTGAATGTATTCAGCCGTTGCCTTGGGTTGACCAGTGACGACCATCAGGCCTAAGCGGTCAATGTCCACTCCCACCGATATCATATTGGTGGCCAATAACACATCGACTGGGTACTGCTTGCCTTGCTCGCGCGGAAACTTGTTATCCAATCGTTTTAACAAGCCGGGGATGCGCCAGGAATCCAAACGGCTGGTCAACTCATCAGGATCATTGATGTAGCGTTGTGGGAAGCCTCGCTGCTGGGACAAATAGCGTAGGCGCTTCTTGATGTCATCTTCCACCAGACGACGAGCGCCACCCAGTGCACGCAGACTATTAAAGTAACCGACAACCGTTGCATAAGGGTCTGCTGCTTCTGGGTCACGGGTAATTTCAGCTTCACCCGCTGCCAGCAATGCTGCATAAACACGTACCAACAAGGTTTTGGTGCTGGAGCCTGGCGCGTTTAAACCGACATAAAGGCGGCCGGCTGTTTTGTCGTCATCCTCTTTAATTTCCTGCTCTTTTGCAAAGAAGGAATCTTTGGATGACAAACCGCTGGGAGGAAAGATCGCTAGATCGCGGTTGTAGAGCTGACGAACTTGCTCGCGAGCTCGTCGGATAGTCGCTGTGGACGCGATGATTTTTGCCGGTATCGTTACTCCGATTTCAACCTCCACCCGAGTAAGAAAATCTACCGCAGTCTCATAAAGGCCGACCATGGTACCTAGTGGCCCAGAGATCAGGTGCAATTCGTCTTGGATAATCAATTCTGGCGGCACCAGCCGACGTGCTGGCTGATCGTCTTTCACGACACGCTGGCTTGGCTTTTCACCATGCCCAGGAGTTAGATGGCCGTAGGTTGGACTATATCTGTCGCGTAGGCCAAAGAGAGCCTGAGTTTCGCCCTTGAAAGGCATTCGGGCAAATTTGTCTACGGTTGCAATAACCAGTGAAGGGCACTCGCGATAGATTTCGTCATCGACGACGACAACTGGCAATCCTTGATCATTTGACTTACGTGCACAGAATTCGCACTTTGGATTGGGGCAGCGCACAAGTGTTCGTAGCCGCGCATTATCAAAGTCGTAGGTTTGATTTTCTGGCTTGCCTTGTGGGGTAACTAATGAGGTGCCGCAACGGGGGCAAGAAACCAACTGCACTGGGCTGCCATCGCGTGGCTTTTTGCCCTCGTCTAAATCTTCCAGTGCCTTTCCAGATGCCTTGGCATCATTAGGCGTTGTGGCTTTACCCACCCAAAGGCCTATTTTAAAGGGCTCTTGCCCCCACTTTCCAGGATTGCTCTTACGCACTAACTCACAAGCGCAGATCAGTGCGGTAGCTCGTTGAAACTGCTGAACTGTGAGAAGACGCAAGGTATAACGCATAATGATGGCGACGCCAGCACTGGAATCCAGGCCGTTAACATCGCCGCGCAGGCGCCGATAGGCCAATGTAAATGCCGCGAGCCCAAGATAAGCTTCAGTCTTACCACCACCTGTCGGGAACCAGAGTAGGTCAACGAGTCTGCGGTCGGCCGCGACTTTCTCTCCGGCTTTGGGTTTATTCACCATGCTGGCAATGTTGAGCAAGATGAAGCCCATCTGGAACGGGCGCCAAGTACGGTTCTGGGGCTTATCGAAGTCTGCCGGTGAGCCTGCGGTTTCGCCTTTGTCACGGTTTCGTCCTGCCCAAATCGCGTGAATACGCTGATCCCACATAACGTGATTGGAAAACAAAAATGCCTCAAACGCATTTTTCTCATCTCGAATTAACTCTAATCCTTCCCGCATTCTTCGGGCGGCGTTTTCGCAGCACTCAATAAGCACCTTAGACGTATCAATATTTTCTGATGTTGAGTTAAAGGGAGCGTTTTGTGTTTCCGCTTTTCTATCGGCCACCCATTGTTCGTACGCTAACAACAGCGGCTCGATAGCCTGGAATAAATCGTTGGGCGTTGCACATTTGCTTAGCTCCAACATATCCAGGTTAAGGCCGGAGATCGCGCCACTTTGGGCTATCAGGCTTGGCACTTCGAAGTTCGGAATGAAATCCGTGAATAATAGACTGGCGCGATCACGGGTGACGTTCAGGCCATCCCACCCTGCTGCGACCCCATGCCCAGTAGCGAATTCTTTAGCATCCCGGTAGAGCAGATTGGCTGTCGCAATTTCAGTGTCTTTGGATATGTCTTTATCGAAATCTTTAGCGATGAAGATCGGCCCTTTGTCAGCCCCAAACACTTGAAGTTTTGGTTGCATTAACCATTGTTGATCTTTTGCTTTGTCGGTATCGTCACCTTTAGGTCGGCGGTTTACCAGAAACAGACTGACAGCTTTGGCACCGTCGATATGGTGTACAACCCCCTCCAGATATACTTGGCCATCTCCGTCGCCATCTTCTCCTTGTCTCCTAAAGCCATCTGGAGTAATTGAAACTGACGCGGGCGCATTGGATTTTGATAGGGGAATCGGATTCAGTTTGCCAATCTTATCAACCGGTATACCCTCTACTAAAACGGACCGCTGATAGCGTTGCCAATAGGTGCCGACTTCAGATTCGTCTTTTTCGCGGCGATAGTCGCCCCAAGCAGCATTGGCATTGATGGTTTGAGTTTCCTGTGAAACCAGAAAGGACAGCCCCATAGATGAAGGGCTAAAGCCTACAATGAGCGGAGGTTGAGGTTCGTATTCTCCACCCTCATCATCGTCATTGCCCGCAGCTAGTTCGTCTTTCTCATAATCGGGAATTTCAGATTTAAGGGGGGCCAAACGACCTATGATATATCGAGTAGTCGGAAACTCATTGATTGCTTCATCTGTCGAGGTTGGCCCCATCAGCTCCCGCTGGAGAGCTTCTAAAATTCGTGAGCGCGACTCTCGCTTGCTGCTATCAGGCATTGGCTTGTTCCTTTTTTTCGCGTTTTTTTGCTCCTGGACCTTTCCCTATTCCTGGGTGGGAATTGTGAGCGCCACTTAACGACAAGTACTTTTTGGGCACTGCTTTTGGTTTTTCCGGTGGAGGGCAGTCCTTTCGTTTTTCAGGAATTAGTTTCAATTTTTTGCGAACGCGTTCATCAAAAAATTGACGCCGAATTTCCAAACCAAAAAACTCTCCAATTGCAGGGGGGACCGCATTACCAATCTGCATATGAGCAGCCCGTCGGTCACCAGCAAACTGGTAGTTATCTGGAAAGGTTTGCAGGCGGGCTAGTTCACGTATAGAAAGCAGTCGTCCCTTCCAGTGGAAAGGGCCTGTTGCTGGGCCAGGTTGGGCTTGAATAGTCCAGCTTGGTTTGTCTTTCGCGAGTTTAAGAAGAAATGACCAGAAACGGGTTCTCCAGCCGAATAAGGGAAGCCCACCCATTTTCTCGGTATGCCAGAGGTAGTTTTGGCCTTCAGGAATCGTGGGTAATAGCTCGGCCCACTTACCAGAGGGTTTAACATCATCCGGCCAAATATCGACATCCAAATCACCAATTGCATCCCATGCAGTTAGATGAGATTGCCCCTTACCGTCGGACTTTTTGGGGTCACAGTGTGTTGGCACTGGTAGGGTAAACTGAATCCCATCCCTACTCGCGATAATGAATACGCGTTCTCTTGACTGAGGAACACCATAGTCAGCTGCATTTAGGGCGACTATATGGGGCTGGTAGTGGGTTTTTTTATCCCGATTGATCTTGTTCAGCTCATTTACCAATAGCTGTAACCCTTCATCCTTATCGGAATAAGCAATTCCTTTGACGTTTTCTAGCAATATTACTTCTGGCTGTGCTTCGCGCACTATATCCAGATAGGCCTTCAGGGTTTTGGCTCTCGGATCCGTAAGTCGATCAGTGTCACCGGTGACCCAATATCCGGATTTGGAGAATGGCTGACAGGGTGGTCCGCCAGCAAGCAAGGTTAACTCTCCGGGCTTTAGCCCTGACTGCTTTAATAATTCGCTGGGTGTTAACGCATGAATGTCACCCGGTGAGGCGAGCTTCCATTTGGGGTGGTTTGAGGCAAGGGTTTGCTGTGCGGTGGGGTCGACTTCTACGCAGAGCATATTCGTAAATCCGGCGGCACTGAGCCCCAAGTCTAAGCCTCCTGCCCCACTGAAGAGAGAAATCATAGTCTTTTTATTACTCATGGAGGCTATCTCCTGACTGATATTCAAACAGATCCCCCACGGTCATGCCCAGAAAGCTAGAGAAAATATGCATCGTATCAAAATCCTACTCTGACAAATGTAAACGATCCACTGCCTGCATTTACCCCGGCCTGACTCATAGCGGTAAGGTCTTTCCTATACCCTTGCCCCGGCTGATTTGGGTCATCGTTTGGACCTTGTGTGGCTTCATCTACGGACTGTCTAGTCTTTAAATTCATCGCTCTATCGCACCACGTTGCGCTCACAAACCGGCCCCTCCGGGGTTTAGGGCTAAAAAAGGAGGCGACATCTATGCTGACAGCGGGGCGCAGCGATCGATCAGTCTTGGTTAGGATGGTTGGCTTGTTAGCTAGTTATTATTCTCCAGCGGCTAAGGCTTGCGTCCTGAACTGCCGATACTTTATCTGTATGCTGATAAATAAAACCGGCCAGTTTTTCCAGTTGTTTAGCTTTGACGCTTCCCGGTTCCCCCTCATTCAACCGCTTGGCAATTTGGTTCAGGTTTCGACCAATTGCCCGAAGCTGATAGTTTGAGTCCCACAAGGCCTTGGTGGTTTCCATCGTGAACTGCGGCTCGTGGGTCAAACTGGCCCGAACACAATTGATCACCCAGCGCTGAGGCGAACAACCTTCCGCTTCGGCTCGCGTCGTTATGCCTTGGTATTCGGTCGGAGTAAACCGAACCTCCAATCTTTCCTTCGGGCCGGTATCTGGCTTCCCCTTGATCTGTTTTGCCACCCACTTCTGAACTTCGGGAGGCATGTCATCCTGGATCAGGTATCGCATAAGCGCACGCAGGGTGGCTGCCGCTTTTTTGTCATTGCGTTCGCAATACGACATCCACTGTTCGCGCAGGTCAGCAGGTAGCCGCATGGTATATACATGACTACCCCGAGTCGCTCCAATCTTCGCTTCTCGTGGCATGGGTTTCTCCAAAGTCTGCGGGTCAGTCGTTCGATGTAGTGTAATACACTTTACCGGCGAAAGCCTATCCTGCATTAGTCCACACCCACCTACCATTTTTCGTCATGACGAAATTTCCATGGTCATGGTCAAAGTTTTGATTTGCAGTTAAGTAGGGCGACGAATGGTATCGGTCATGTTGGATGGTGCGCTGAAATTGTCTTGGCGTTATGCCGCGTGTTGTGTGGCACAAAGAACCGGCGATTCGCCTATCCTGCATTAGTCCACACCCACCTACAATTTTTTGTCATGACGAAACTTCCTTGGTCATGACCAAGATTTTGATTTGCCGTTAAGTAGGGCGCTGCATGATGTCGGTCATGTTTGATGATGCGCTGAAATTGTCTTGCGTCAGCGCTGAAATTGTCTTGGCCGTGATGCCCGCAGCGTTGTGCAGCAGATAGAACCGGCGACTCGCAACCATCCTGCGCTGGCTCATATTCCCCATTATCCTTTTGGTGTCGCCAGCAGCAAGGCTATAGGTTTGGCGTAACTGATAGGGTGCACGCCGCCCTTGGCCTGTCGGCCGTGGGGAAAGGCGCGTTCCGCGCTGATAGGCCGCTCTGACTTACAATAATAATAAGAAGAATAAGATTATTATTATTCTTATTGCCCAGTGTGGGGCTTTGGAAAGATGGCGACAAGTTCAGCTGTACCTGGAAGGTTCGCCGTCACCAAAAAGAAAGCCCCGCAGAAGCGGGGCCATGGTGTTAGTTTGAGATTTATCGTCTGCCTTGGGCTCTTTTCAAATTGGCCAGCACAGCATCACGGTATGCAGGTTGCCAGCCACCACCGGAGCCGCTACCGTCATCTGAGCCGCCATTCTCGACCTTGTTACCCCGCCGGAGTTTGTTAGCGACCCATTGCCCTGCGCCATATATGCCTTTCCCTGCTGCCAGGGAGCCTTTTCCGGCACCTTTAGCAATATCAGCGGTTTGTTTTACGCCACCGCTCAGGCTGCGTGCTGTCATGACGCCCATCGTGAGGCCACCGGCAAGCGCCGCTGCCATCGGCATGACGCCTTTAACCAAGGCGTACAGGATAGCGGCCACAATCAGAAGCTCCAGAGCGACGGCCAGCATGTTTTGGTCGCTATCCATCGCGACCTTTGATATCTGATGGTCGTACATGCTGACGCTCAAGGTCAACACCACTGCTGTCAGCGCAACAATGATTGTGTGATTTATGACGAAGCCGAACCATTGGTCAAAGAACCGTGCCGTGACGGGCCACATGAGCATCAAGATGAACAAGGGGCCGATCGCGAAAAGGATTTTCAGGTAGACGGTCGACAATAATATGGCAATGCCACCGAAGACCACGACCAGACCAAACCCTACGGCGATCAGTGCTGCGATCAGCCACCATCCGAAGATTGTCCCTATCTGCCGCCAACTGGCTTCACTGGCTTTTTCGCGAGCCTGGAGAATGAGTTCCAATCCTTTGCTCAGGCTGTTGTCCAATGTTTCATAAACGGTACCGCCGCCACCACCACCAAACGCCGATGTCAGCCCCTCTTCAACGCCTTGTAAGCCACTTACTACCCAATTCAGATAAATGTCCGCATTAAGCGCCAGAAGGCTGATGATGAGGACCTTTCCGGTCATGATAAACCCGCTTGAACCTGCATCCTGTATTCTTCCCATCATAGCATGTAGCCGTAGAGAACAAGAAAGAGGGTAAGGCCGCCAATGGCCCAGGGATGAATCGTTGCAATGGTGTCTGACACAACATCCGTCACGAAGGTGGCTGTAGCATTATCCAGCGTGGCACCGATTCCCTGGAATACAGTGGTTTTTGCTGTCATGGCCGCTACTTCCCAAGCTTGATATCGGACATGGGCTGCACGTCGAGACCGCCGCGTTTAGACGTATCAGCGAGGCGTTCCGCTTGTTCTGCATTGATACAATTTGGCGTGTCAGCGAGTTCACCAGGGTTGGCCCGGCACTGCGCCAAACGCTCAGTACGCTCAACAGTGTTTTCTTTGTACCAGTCAACGGACTGAACGACTTCGGCCTGTTCCTGTTTGCAGCCTGCCAATGTAGAAGCGATGACCAAAGGAAGAATGATTCTCTTCATTTCCGCACCTCCAAAGCATCGGAATCCATGACAAATCCTTTGCCTTTCATAGCGCGGGAAACTTCGACCGCATCCAAAATATGGAACGCAACCAGGGTACGGACGGCACTTTCACGCATTCCACCCCATGACGGGCCAACGTCAAAGCGCCGCCCGGCGTTTTTCCACGACAACCCCATGCAGGTGAGACAGCAGGCCGTCGCCATGAGGACGTATCCCCAATCAGCCAAAGGTTCGTCATGGAAGAACAGCGGCAGACGGAAGCCCCAGCCTAGAGCGGCAAAATAGAGGGTGGTAAAAGCGGCGAAGATGATTACCCCATCGAGGGCCATCATGTGCGGTGCAAGGCGCATCAGCTCTTTCGCTTGGCCGAGCTGGTGAACGCAACTCCAAAACCGATAGAGACCAATGCTTATGAGCGTTACAGGAACAAGCGTAAAAACAAAAAAAGCATTCATGGCGGCCTCCTTAGCGACGAAGTGAAAAGTTCATGGGCTCGACGTTGAGGCCGCCGCGCTTGGCCGCTTCCTCCATAGCCATTTCCTGTTCGCGCTGTTCTTGAATCCGGTTTTCGGCTTCGGCCACCATCGCGTACATTTGTAATTTCGTTTGTTCATTGGCAATCATCGCTTGCTCAGCCGCTATACGGCCTTGTAGTTCAGCAATGTCTTTCGGGTCTTGGGTGGTGTTGATGCGGCCCATCAACTGGTCAATCTGGTTCAGGCGGTCGCGGGCGGCATCGTAGGCGTCCAGGGCGAAGGCTTTGTCCTGGGCACCTTTCACTGCCCGCGCTTCACAGGCCAGCCGCTGGGTATTGATCTGAATATGGGCGCAGCCGTCAAAAACCTGATTCTCGTTGTAGATTTCAGCGGCACGACCAGACAGCCCGGCATAGCCACCATTCCGAACAGTGTCATAAACGTCCTGCCATTCAGTGGGCAGGTATTCGCGGTAACGGGGGTCATTCAGAACGGTGCCAAGGCCGCGACCACCTGTAAGGGCCTTGTATTCGCGCTCCATGCCATCGATCTGCTCAACCATCTGGTCGTATTGCATTTTCCACTTTGCAATCGTCTCAATCTGGTTGGTGACTTGCTGAGCAATAGAAGCGCCGTCAGTGACGGGAATTTGTGCATTGGCCTCATGGTTGCCGAAGAGCATCCAAGCGGATACACCGGCCACGGCCAGAATTTTGATAGTAGACATGGTTACCACTCCTTGTTGAATCAGGAGGGCATCGGGCTGGCGTAAAGCCAAGGCCATTCAGTTGTTAGCTGTCTTGGTTCCCATACAGAACCGTACCTTGAAGGCGATTAAACAACGCGTCTTTCCGTGTGGTCATGCTGTCTGTTCCAGCAAGTCATACCGGGCGCAGCGCGGAGCCGGTCAAGCAGATGGGCGACACCCATTCAAAAAAGCACTGGCAAGACAATTTCAGCGTTACCAGTTGCTGCGTTCGATTATAAATATTTCGCTCAAATACGGAACATTAACAAGCTCGTCGAGTGCCTGATCTACCGTTCGGAACCAGACGGGATCACCCTGATCATCAACAACTTGCCGTACATCCTCGGCGTTCTCTACCCACAGTGCGTAGCCTCTGATGCGATTGGCTTTCAGTGTGACCTGCACGTTGCCCGTTCTCTCCAGACTGTCGCAGTAGCCATCAAGGTCACGGTAACGAATCGTATGCTGCACAATGGAGCGCCTTGTAATCTTTTTCAGTCAATTGCGTCGAAGACGCCTTTCCCCCAGGGCCGCAGGGCCGGGGCGGTGTGTGCTGTTTGGGTCGTGCTGGTTTTATTATTTATTGGTATTACTCCTACTGGTCTTACTCTTACTGGTATATGCACCCGTTTGCCATGCAGTGGCGGAACCATTGATGGTTAAACCATTGTATGGTTTTCGGGTGTATGGTTGCCGGACGATGGTGGTTCAGGGGTGTCGGTAACGAAGTGTGCCCATGCGATTTTTCCTGCTTCTGTGTGGGTGCGTTCCTGATGGAAATAACCGGCTGCCTTCATCTCCTTCCGTGCTGAGTTCCACTGTTGATTGCTCAAGCTAAAGAGCTTGCGGATGTACCAAATCCGAATCTCAAAGTCGGGGCTTCTGCCGAGCATCCAGGACAGGACAACTCGCGTTCTCCAGCTTAACCGTTCATCCAGCAGAATATCGTCGTACACCATTGAGTAGGCGCGGCGCTTAATCTTGATGGTCTGGCTCATACGATAGCTCCGCCATCCAAAGCCAAAGCCTCCTTGACCTGGAGAGTGCGGAAATAAACGCGGCGGCCTATCCGCAGCATGGTTGGCTTGAGCTTTCTGGAGACATCCGTATCTGAGTACAGGGCGACACGAATGCCTTCTGGTGAGCGATCCAGTAAGGCCGCTATGTCCGTCATGCTCATTAGCGGGCCATATTGTTTGAGTAAGTATTCTTCCGTCGTCATTAATACATCCACCGTGTTTCAAGTAGTTGAACGTATTTTTGGACGGAATAGGCAGGGGGTCAAATTTAAGCCTTTGATTTAAAAGGCCAAAATACACTCTTCGCAGATACCAAGAGCTATGCTTGGCGAGTACCAATATATAGTGTCTTGGTTTCCATAAAATATTTCTGCAAAAAATAGGCTTGAATAACAATAGGTTGTGATGGCTATCGTTATTTGGTTATTGATAGAAATAAATCATCATTAGGGGCGTGATTTTTCCAGCTTGTCGAGCTTTTCCACCAGGTCTTCCGCTCGAAGATGGGTGTAACGCTTGAGCATTTGCATGGATTTATGTCCGCTTATGGCTGAAACCTCTTGGTCGGATAGCCCGGCCTCGACCAGTCTGCTGACGGCTTCGTGTCGTAAGTCGTGAAAACGAAAATCCAGTATGCCTGTGTTCTTTTTGATGCGAGTCCAAACAGGGTTGAACTGATAGGCGCGTCGTTTGCCATCTTTTCCGGGCTCGCCAAAGAAAACGAGGTCGGTGTCGATAGGGCGAATCGGATTAGCCAGAGCTTGGCGGAATAGCCGCGTTGCCTCGTTCGTCAGTGGAACTGTGCGCGAAGTGGTGTTCTTGGTCTCACGCAGCCTCACCACGCGTCAATCAAGGTCTATCTGGCTTCTGCGTAGGGTTGCGATCTCTGAGGACCGCATGCCAGTTTCCAGGACGATACGCACAATCCACCCCAGCATGGGGTTGGAGTGAGCATCAACGGCTGCCAGAAGACGTTTCTGCTCTTCCGGGGTAAGTCGCCGGTCACGACCTGGGCCTGGGGCAGGGCGACGGATGTTTTGGACGGGATTGTGGGTCAGTCCTATGCCCCATTCCTTGATGGCGATGTTGAACATGTGGCCCAGCAGGGCAAGGTCGAGCCGAACGGTATTTGGGGATCTTGGCCTGGGGTCTGGTTGACCTCTGGCGTCTTTGCGATCCAGCCCCGCGAGGCGGTCATCACGGTACTGGGCGATGATCTCCGAGCTGAGCGCGGCGAGAGAGTATTTTCCCAGGTGCTGGATCAGTGGTTTGGCGTGGCGGGCCTCACTTGCGGCAGAGGTAGGACGCTTGGTTGGTGAGATTTCCGCAAGGTAGCGCTTCAGCGCTGCTTCAACGGTCAGGCGTTCGGAGCTTGCCCGTTGGATATAGATGCCGCGCACCATTTCGTCTTCTGTGCGGCGTGCCCAGTCTTCGGCGTCGCGTTTGGTGCGAAAGGTTTTTATGGTGGTCGGCCATCCAGACTTGCGGATAACGGCCTTCCAGGTGCGTGAAGGGGTCTTCGTAATTGTAGCCATCGGTCACTCCTGAACAGGGCTCGTGCATTGCCACTGTACCGAAACTGTACCGAAACGCTAATTTAAGGAAAGTTGGTGGGCCCAGCTGGACTTGAACCAGCGACCAACGGATTATGAGTCAGTTTTACAGAACTGCATTGGTAAAGCTTTATCATATCAATCAATAAGTTAGGGTCATAAAGAGCAGCTATGACTCTGCTATTCAGAGCTACCCTGTTGACACTTCGTTGACATCAAAAGAGTAAAAACTCACATTAAAAAATGTGAGCTTTTAATGTCATCGCCATATGTAAGCAGGTCCTCACCTATAGCTGCCACTATATTGAAATCATTTAAGATCTACCTGCTTATACAGCTGACTAAATTCATACTCTAGTTTTTTTAGATCAGCGTAGGACCTGGCTGCCCAGGGCTTATAGCGTGAGTCTAAAAAACCAGCCTCACCTAATAATCCTGATAGCTTTCTTTGTAGTGTTCTTTTTTTTGTTATTTCTTCTTGAGGTACATTGCTAATGATTTTCTCAATTGCCCTTGCTTTTTTGAATCTGCTGTGAGGGACACTGATTTTATTATTTTTAATAGCCACACCTGTAACGTGCTTTGTGTCATTTTCCCGGAAAATCTTCGTTTTCTCTATTGCAATAGTATGTCCATATGAATAAACAATTTCCTCTACCTTCCTAATAATATCTTTCGGAAGAGTTTCGCCCGAGAAAGTTATATCATCAACATAGCATGTAAATATTAGCGAGTTATCATTGCTATAACCTTGCAATTTATCAAACATAGGCTTGTTGGCATACAGCGATAATATTGGGCTCAGTGGACTGCCTGTTGGCAAACCGACAGAACTACCGGTTTTAGAAGCACCAAAAAAGCAACAAAGCTTCGTAAGAACATCAGCAACGTCCGGAGCGCAGCAAAGTTGATCTGCAAAGAAATTTCGGACCAAAGATTGTCTTGTTGATGGATAAAATTTCCGTACATCCAGCGTAGCGAGGCACCTCGAAGAAATATGTTCGCTTGCATTAGATCGATACGAACGACCTTTTATCGCAGCATGGCCATACTTAGGGGCTTCAATGCGGGATATGAGTTTTTGTAGTCGAGCATGAACCGCCTTTAAGAGCTTTTTAGGCTCCTGGACTACTCGCGCATTCCTAGTCTTGCCAGTGAATTCACATTGCTCAAAAGGGAGCTCGAATATACGATAATTGTTTTTACTCTTTGCAAGACTCATCAAGCTATTCAAGGGGATATTTAATATATCCGCCAATTTTTTCTTTGAGCTAATCTTGTAAAGTACGCATTGATCTATGCTATAAGATTTTTGTTTTTTCATAAAAAGCATGATCTAAAATTAAGGCCTTATCTTTTGCTGTCAACCCATTTAAGCAAAGATAAAACTTTTTTAGCGACATTAACACGTAATCGATCTGCTTTCTTGCTTTTATCTAATGCCTCAGAAAAAAACAATAAAGAAGATACTGGCAAATTAAATCGGTGGCTATATTTATTCAGCAAATCAAGAGAAGGGGTTTTTTTTCCTGCTTCGATCTCTGATAAATATGAATTTGACACCCCAAGCTCTAAGCCTAATTGACTTTGAGTGAGGTCGTGATATGTGCGTATGAGGCGTAAGGCTTCATTTAGCATAGATGATCCATAATAATAGTGGCGGGGTAAGCCCCAGTGGAATTGTAGATTGTGGATAGTGTACTCAAGGGGTTACTCCCACCAGCTCAAGAATTTTTCAATCCAAGACTGAATGGCGGGCCACCACTTAATCAACTTAAACACAAACCTACCAACAGCCCCAAAAAAGGCTCGTTTTTTTCCAGCTTTAGGCGGATGCAACTCCGCGGTTTTTTTCTCATTTAACATGAAATATCTCCTATAAGGCGACCCAAAATTAGGTCTCTCGCGTGCCTTAGGCGTGTTAAATGACGGAGTTGAGTTGCATCATGTCCCCCTACCATATCATCCGTTCTCACATCTCGTTGAGAACGGCTTATCCCCTGGAGAGCTGCGTGTCACGCGTCGCTGACTACATCACTGTAGCAGGGCGCAGACCGAGACCTGGCAAGAGAAAGGGTAGAGACGAATCTCCGCGAGGCCGAAGCCCCCACTACTGCGAGTAGTATCTCCTTTACCGCTAACTTGAATATTAGTCTGACTTGGCTTTGGCAGTCAAGGATTATTCGCTCTTAGCGAATAAATTTCTCCAAAGATGGGCACAAACAGATAGTGCAAAAACTAAGCCAAAACTCTGGAGACTTAATTAACACCTATAAGCCCATGACACCTCAATTACTTCATATCAACTCGCGACCGACTCGAGGGGCATCGATCCACACTCTATCTTCCTGGTCTTGTGTGTAGTCAGAAGCGACTAACAACTGCTCTATGTTGTAGCGATGATTGTGAACTACCCATGAAGTTTTTTCCGAATTTTCTACATCGGCAGGCTTTTTCGATGGTGAAGAGCGCGTTTTATTAATTATCTTCTCGGAGCCTGCCTCTAAAGCAGCCTGGTGATTTTTCTTTATGCACATATACCGCCTCAGCCTTTAAATCAAATGTCTTAACAACTCCACGCACCGGGCTTACATAGTTTCGCCTGGAACGCGTTGCACTTGAAGCACTAACAAAATCTCGCTGCTGGACTGTTCGTATCCAGTGGTGTGCAGAAAACGGGGTAGAAAACTCAAACCGTCTCGTGTATTAGTATCCTTACTTTCAGTCAAGCCGCCGAGCACGATCACATCGCCATCCTGCATGCCAACCTTCGTTTTCAGCTCCCGTTTGGTCAGCGTGGGTGAGTTATTCACTCCAGTGGTAGTCTTCACGAAGTTGGAGAGCTGCTGCGTGATGTCCAGGTCGATGATGCTTTCCTTCACCACAGGCCGAATGTCAAAGATGACGCCAGAGCTGCGATACTCCACTGATTGTACGGCTTGGCCCGCACCTTGTGGATACGATAGTGCACCCAGAACCGGCACATCCTGGCCTACAGAGAAGATACCTTGTGAGCCTGATTGAATACGCAATGCTGGAGATGACACCACCTTAAAGCGGCTGTCGCTCGAAAGCATGGAATAGACAGTATCCAGGCTGGTGTTCTTGATCTGAATAAAGTTGCCCAGGTTCGTGGCTGTGGAGCCAATGCCAATGCCTACATGGCCACCCAGCAGGTTTGCCAACAGGCCAAAGGCTGAACCCTGACGGTCGGTATTGCTGACTTCATAGACGAGCCCACGCACGGCCACTTCACCAATACGTCTGTCCACTTGTGGCAACAGCTCACGCAGGCGTTCGACTTCTTCCTCTGCTCCTGCAAATACCAACACATCGGAAGACTGGTCGATAAGCGAGGCAGCTGAGGAAATCGGTACCTCTCCTTTAGGGCTGGCTTCTGGTGTGGCTCTGACGCTGCGGTTGGTGACAAATGATCCTTTGAAAAGTGGTGCCAACGTGCGCGACAGGTACAACACTTCACGGTACTGCGGTTGGTAGATGTAGATGTGCTCGGCCTGGATCGGCGGCTCACCCTCAACACGCTTGCGCACAAAGTCCACGCCTGACTTACGCTCCACCGTGTAGCCCAAACCGTATAAGAAGTTATGCATGAATGACGAAAACTTGACTTGATTGTCTTTGTAGCGAAAGGACACCAGCCGTTCGTCTTCTAGCACATCCGGAGCCAGGACATAAGGTGTAGTTGTGGCCTCCCGATAGATGAGCTGCACGACTTCAGAAATGCTTGCCCCTTGTAGGTCAAAATTGACACCCCTAGCGTGGGTCGTGCAAGCCACGGCTAATAACAGCAAGGATGCCAGGATACGCAGTTTCATTTATTGGCCTTTAGATGTGGGTTTACTGCCGCTCCAGGCGGTGATACGTTCGCCATCGACCTCGCCGATCATGATGGCGCCGCTGTTCTGAAAGTTAGAAGGATGTTCAAGCCGCATACGGCCATCGGTGGACTGAATGACGGCGTAGGCGGTCTTGCCTGCTTGCATCGTGCCAACCAGCCGCCAGGACGTGGACATGGCCTGCCGGGGTTGGGTGCGTACTGCCGGTGCGGATGCGGGCAACGCTGAATTTGTCTTGGAAGCGTCGTAACCTGTTGATGTAGCTGAATTATCGGTTTCTGGTTCACTGCCGAAGAAACTCATCAAAGTGTACACGCTGATACTAAACAGGCCGATGACCAAGACGGCCAGAATCCAGAGCTTGGGGCTTTTGAGGACGTTCTGACGGTCATCGACTTGCAGTTCCTTGCCCGCGCCGCCGATGTAGCTACTGTAGAGCGGGAAGATTTGGGGGTCATACCGCTTGTTCTCGACCGCCACACGGCCTTTCTGCGTGAGCTTGTAGCCTTCCCACATTTCGACGCGGTAGGTCTTGTTAAGGCCGAGCGTCTTGATCTTGGTGGTTTTGAAGGTAACTTCCACCACGACCTTGAGGATGCGGTGCAGGTCAGAAATATCCTGCACCATCAGCACCAGATCGCAGCACACCTTGGTATCGGAATGGACGAAGTGACGATGCTCACGGAAGAACACCTTGTGTTCGGCCAGCAGCTTGCAGTCTGTCCCCCAGAAGCGCCATGCCTCATCAATGCAAATAAGGTCACCGGGTTGGCAGAAGGTATCGACGCTCTCGCCGTAGGGCAGAAAATCAGCCTTGTTCACGTCCTCGTTCTTGCAATGCACGACCAATCCTAGACGCTCCTGTGCAATACCGTATTTGTCCTCGCAATAGGCGCGAATCGCGTCACTGTCGATGCCATCCACATTCGTGACCACTCGACGACCTGATTTAACTGCTGTCACGATGACCGAGGACACGCATTCGTAGCTTTTGCCTGATCCCATCAGGCCTGTGTAAGCGTTGATAGGCATGACTTATCCGATGACCGGCATACGCCGGATGATGAAGCGGGTGGCGTAGGCTGATACCACCATTGCGATGCCAGCCTGAATCTGGAACACGTCCAGGAAGTACCAAGTAGCAGCACCAATGTCGGATAGTGCATCATCGACGGCCCCGGTTCCAGGCAGCAGCTGCACGATGAAACCGACGAACTCCGAGGTAATGAAATACAGCGCGAAGAACAGGACAAACTTGACCAGGATGGAACGGAAAACCCAGGCCAGGACACTGTTCAGCGCGGAGAGCAGAATTCCGAACATAGCAACCTCACGCGGACAGGATGATGAACAGCGCGATCAGCGCCCAAGCCAGCAACATCGCGGCCTGAATGACGGATTTGTTGTCATCGATCAGAGTGCAATGTGCATCGAGCACATGGATGCCGTACAGCTCGATGGTCGGGCGTGGGCATTCGCCTGTATGCGAAGATGGCTTGTAGCCACTCAAGTTTGGCAGCATGTCCAGAATCGGTTGTGCGATCTGCTGTGCGGTGGGAATGGTCTCGAACGTCGGAGCTCCAATGCCAGGATCAGGCCCTAGGTTTTGCAAGGGTTGGTTAATGGCTGGATTAGTGGTTCCAGTATTTGGCGCAGCTGGGCTGAGATTAGGTGCCGTTGGGTTGGACGGGAGTGCCCAAGGATTAGTATTGGGATTTGTAGAAGGATTCGGAGCCACAAAGTCACGCACAGTCGGCGCGAATTCAGGATTGGCCTGCGTCCAAGTAGAAACCTCTGTTTGTGTAATTGGGTCTGCTTGCGGATATGGCAAACCGTCATAGTTAGGCTGTGATGCGCCGTGTTGCCATGCACGATTGACTAACGCAGCCAAGATAGCTGGATTTACCGGTTTATTTAGATCCTCTTCCGGCATTGCTTCAATAGCTCGTTGTGGAGAGACCTCTTCTAGGTACTCTCCTTCGTCTGCAGCATAAGGAATACAACCAATGCCATCTAGAAAGAAGTGTCCTCGAACGCAAGATGAAGGTGCACCGCTATTGTAATAAAGCGCTTGTCGGCTTAGAAAGCTGCCAATGGCATCAGGTTCGGTTGCGGTGCAGATGGCAATGCTGGCATTACTTGAGCAGCTCGGAGCTGCGGTTACGCCGTACTGTGTAGCGAATTCGCCATAACTTTGTCGCGCCACTGCAATACCGTTGCCACCATAAATCGTGCCACGTGGTGATCCGGCAGACCAGTAGGCTCCTCCCAGGCTGATGGTCGACTCCTCACTATTTATGGGGGCACTACTCACGTCGACAGAGTCTTCATTGAAGAGCCAACTCACAAGGCCATCAATAGCAAGTGTGACCGCGTAGGAGACAACAGCGCCAACACCGGCAGCTAAAGCTACCGTAGCCCAGGCTGGTGCCGTAATAGCCCCAACAGTAACGGCTGCTGCTGTAGTGCCAGCAATGCCAGATACAGCAGGCGAGACACGGGCCAAGGTATTTCCGAAACGATGGTCATTGGCTGCGAACCCACGTTTCTGCATACCTTGTTGCAAAACCCCGGACAGTAGCCGATTCACATTCTCAGGCTTTGCAACGGGCAGAGCCTGAGCATACACAGTTGTGGTTTGGCACAGCATGACAAGGACTCCAAGCCACAACCATTTTTTAGCCGCTAAAAAAAAGGTTATCCAAAGGTGTGAAATTTGCATAGCTATTCCAACCCTTTAATCAATGCCCAGGCACACGCGATGCCCCAGGCAAAGATGAACAGATACCAAAGGCTTTGCATCATCGTGCTTTCCCATTTACGCGAAGGTCATAAACGGCTGCTTGGTACATGCCCAAGAATAGCGTTCCGCACCAAACCAGACCGGATAGAAGAACCAAGAACATTGCTGCGCTTTCCAGAGACCTAATAGCGTGTTGGGCGGTGCGTAGCTGACTGAAGGCCAAATAGGTGCTGTCGTATCGAATAAGTAGGTATAGATTTGCAAGACACGTTGCGATCCAAGCCATTGCGCTGCTGGCTATGATCCTTTGCAACTGCTGTAGGGTCACAGAAATAACGGCAGGTTTGAACACATTCCATTCGTCACATGCTCGATTAACCAAGAACATCAGTAAGGCAAGAAACCCACACGCAATAACGACGCTTTCAAAAACGGTAAACATAATGGCTTCCTTATGTATCAGGTAGGGTGGCCAGTCCTACCCGACTCAGTCATGAGGCTGGATCAACCGCCACGAATCCAGCGAAGCGCCATCTTAGCGGCGGTCATGGTGGCATAGATCGCAGCCAGCACACCGGCCACGGCCATCACCGCTGTGATGACGTCCGAGGCCTTAAACGCGCCCGTGATCGCGGTCAAGTCGATGCTGCCGGCCTCCTGAGCCATGACGGCACCCGATACCAGCGTAAGTGCGGTAACACCTACAGCAGCAGCCACCGGCTTGAGGTTGAAGTTCAGCTTCTTCATGTGAAGTTCCTTTTCATAAGGTTGGGCAGGAAACCGCCTGCCTGTCGGATTTACCTAACCCCTACGGATCAAGTTCAATACGGCTCCAACACCGCGCCCTAGGAGGAAGAACAGCATCACCACCGATAGCCCCAGGCTGAATACCTGTGCAACATCGACAGCATTTAGCTTGGGGATCGTGTTGCCTGCGGATTCCAACGTTTCACGCTCGATGGCGATCTGCTGGCGATGCTGTATAGGGCAATCCGTCCCGGCTTCGATGCTGATGTCGCAGTACTGGAGATAGATGCGTGTCATGGTTCAAGCCTGGATGCACGGCACATAGATCAGGATGACCACGCCCCGGCCATCCAAGTGATCCTGCACGGCCTCAACGGCGCTTTCCGGTTCCTGGAACGGGTCTGCTGCGGTCAGGGCCATCACGTTGATGACGCCACCTTCGCCATCAGCGGCCAGAAATGAGCCGTCTTCGGTGCTCTGCACCAGATAGCGAGGAACGCACCACATGGTCAGGCCGCCTTCGTGGGCTTCGCCAGCTCGACAGGCTGCAAGCTGGTGATGACGGTCTTTTGCGTCTTGCCGTTGGTGACGATTTCCAGTTCCGCCTCTGCCACCAACGGGAACGGCAGGTGCTTGAGCTTGTGGAACTCCTCGGAGGTGCCGTAGTTGTATTCCACGGTGGCAAAGCCCTTGCCCATGCCTTTGCTGTCGTCCAGGTCGGTCTGGACGTAAATCTTGGTGCTGTCGTATTCCTGGCCGCTTTCCAGCTTGCCCTTGGAGCCTTTGACGCCAGCGATGGTGATACGGGTATTGAATTTCATGATGTCGATTCCTTATCCGGCGTCGGTTAAGCCGCCACGCTGGCCGGTTCAGCGGGCTTCAATATGCGTTGGATGCCCTGTTTCAGCAGAGCATTGGGTACGGTGCGCAGACTGCGCGGCAGCTCGCGGGCTGCATGTTTTTCGATCAGGTCGCCAATCCAGGCCATGCCCTCCAGGCCCGCATCGAATGCGCGGGTCAGATGCACCAGGGACGGGGCGACGGTGGTTTCAAGCCAGCGCAATTTGCGCTTGACGACGGCATCGGTAGTCGCGTCTTCCAGCTTGGGCTTGGGCTTGGTCTTGATACGGATGGCCTCGGACACGTCCAGCAGTTCCTGCATGTAGGGATGCGCGCCCGCAAAGTAGGTGTCCGGTTCAATCAGACATTCCAGTGGCAAGATGCGATCCTGTGACCAGTAGCGCAGCTCAATGCGCCACCAGGACGATTCCATGTCCTTGTAGGCATGACCCTTGTCGTAGGCATTGACCAGTTTTGCACCGCGTCTGCCTACGTAGTAGCTGCGTGAGTGACCTGCATCCCAATAGCCGTCGGTGCGCCCCTGGGGCCGTCTGCCGTGGTAATTGAAACCGCCATTCATGCAGGCTTCGCGGACACCTTCAACGCCGCCACATCCTCCCTCGAAGAAGTCGAGGGCAATGTCGATGCGAGACAACCGGGCATTGAGCGGCACCAGGAAGTCATACATGGCCTGACGCCAGCCAGCCTTGGCGAAGGTGCAGCCGCTGCCATTGAGCATGATCAGATAGGTATCGCGCTGATACACGCCGCCACCAGACACGCTGCCGACTTCCTCGCCTTCATCGTTCAAGATGCGCAGGGTGCTGTCGTAGTAGTTGCGGCCAGGGCGCAGGTCGCCCACCTGGAAGCCAGTGATCGCGGCCACTTTCTTGGCCAGGATCGCCATGACCTGGACTTCGGTGACGAACTCACCTTCATGGTGTTCGTTGCTCAGCGTCCAGAACAGGGAATTGAACAGATCGGTTCCCTTGATGGTGGTCGAGAGCCAATCCACCGAGCAGCGGTCTTTGCTGGTGGCCTGTGCCTGGGCCAAGGTCATCTTGACGCGACGGCCTTCGAGCACCAGCTTTTCGTCTTTGGTTAGGCGGTGCGTCATTGCTTCACCCCCGTACCTGCGGCTTTGCCGTTTCTCCCCGTTTTACTCGGGGGGGGTGCCGCTGCCCGTTTTTGTGCTGCGGCTGTCCTCGCACAGCTGCGGGCAGGCGCAGCATAAAAACGGCTCGAAGCGTGCAGCCGACACGTGTAGCGCGGAGCTAACGTAAAGGCTATTAATTGCTTGCTTGATCATAAAGCGAACTCAGCAGCTCGTTCCGCTGCTTTGATGCGGATGGCTTCCACATTGATGAACACCCGCTTACCAATCTTGATCGTTGGCCAGTAGCCACGATTACACTGCGCTTGGAATACTGAGTGCTCGATACCCATTGCCTGGGAAAAGGCAGTTGGTGTCATTAACGGCATTGACATAGCAATAGGTTGACTTTGCATAGCCAGTGAAGTGCTCATGGATTCCTCAACAAAAGAAATGTACGATTAGGTACACGATTAAAGACACCAAACAGTGCATAAATTATGCACTGTTTACAATGGGCGTGCAACCAAATGACGGCAACAGTTAGAGATAGTGCAATTACAGAACGGCTAATTTCTTGGATTAATGACAATTACCCTGCTCGAGGGAAGTTCACAAAGTTAGAAGCCGATAGCAAAATTCCTGCACAAAGGTGGAAAAATGTTTTCTATAGGCGCCAATATGCAAACCAAGAAATGCTTGATTTTATTGATTGTTTTTCAGAAGAGGATGCGGGGTGGATCAGGACTGGCGTTAAGTTGCCAATTGAAGATAGCTATCCCTTTTTAACTGCTCCGCCAACCCAACAAGAAACACAGAGCCTAGCGAAACGTTTGATATGGGTTATCAAGGAGTGGACTTCACCACGTGGGGCACAGTTATTCTCTTATCTTGAGGATAAGTATCATGGTGTAATTAGTGCAGATGAATGGGCCTCCGTCATTCTTGGAAACAAAGAGCCTTCACTGGAAATGGTGCATTTAGTATGCAAGATAAGGCCATATTTCACAGAATGGATACTTTTGGGTTCTGTAAATAGTCGGAATCCACAGGTTGATCCAGCCAATAAGGATTCTGTCGACCACTGGAGGGAAAAACAGATTGCTTTTTTTGATGAAATTAATGCGGCGTTCTCAACTGATGTAGACCATGACAATTAAGAGGGTTAATGCAGGTTGGATAGTAGATATTCAACCAGGAGGGCGGGGGGGCAAACGTCTAAGAAAAACGGCTCGCACTCAAGCTGAAGCAAAAAATTGGGAGATCTGGGTTAAGGCAAACACCAACAGCCACGCTGATTGGATGCCGGAGAAGAAGGATTTACGTAGGCTAGATGAATTAGCAGCTACTTGGTTTGAGCATCACGGCAAAGAGTTACGGGCAGCGGAGGATACTTACAAGCGAATCAAAGCGGCTATTGCTGCGCTAAAAAACCCCATGGCTAGCGAGTTCAGCTCGCAAGTTTTTGCGGTGTATCGTGCGGAACGTCTAGATAGAGGCATTTCCTTAAGCACCGTAAACCGCGAGCATGCATATATACGAGCGATGTTCAATGAGTTAATTCGGCTTGGGGTTTGGAGACGAGACAATCCGCTGAAAGATTTGCGCCAGTTTAAGGTGCAAGAGAATGAGTTAACCTATCTGACCAAGGAGCAGATTACAGCGCTGCTCGTTGAGCTGAAGAAGTCCACCAATCCACATGTTGATTTAGTGTCTCGGATCTGCCTTGCTACAGGCGCTCGTTGGAGCGAATCCGAGCAGTTGCAGCCACAGCAGGTTCGACAGCGACTGATCCAGTTCGCCCGTACCAAGACCGGCAAGGCTAGAGCAGTACCGATTAACCAAGACATACAAGATGAAGTTTTTGCACACCACGCCCAGCATAAGAATATGGGCTCAGTTTTTATGAGTTGCAGCGGAGCCTTTAGAGAGGCCGTTGACCGAGCTGAGATCCAATTACCTCCAGGACAACTTACCCATGTTTTGCGGCATACCTTTGCTAGCCATTTCATGATTAATGGCGGCAATATTCTAGCTCTACAACGAATCCTTGGACACCAGGATTTAAGAACAACAATGCGCTATGCACATCTCGCGCCGGATCATTTGGACACAGACAGAACATTGAACCCCTTGGCCTTCAACTCAGCGTTGACACTTGGTTGACACGGAACCCTCAGGCAACAAAAAAGCCACCGCATCGGGTGGCTTTAATGTCCTGATTTAACAGGGAAATTTTGGTGCCCCCCCCGTGAGTCGAACACGGCACCAACGGATTATGAGTCCGCTGCTCTAACCAAGCATGAGCTAGAGGGGCAACAAGTCCGCAATTATTACATAAAGTCTGTGTTTGTGCCTAGCGTAGCCACGGCTAGAGCAAGAGATTCAAGCATCTGGAGGCCCAACTGTATTTGCTCGCGATTGGTAGCACCTTGTTGGTTATCCTTGGAGCACAATGAGCGCGTCTAAAACCCAGAGAATAATGATGAAAACACTTATTTTGGCTTTGACCATGACAGCTATTCTTTCCGCCTGTGCCGTCCATACTCCCAGGGGTTCGGTGATTGTGGATCCGGATGGTTACGGTGGATATGGGCAGCGTCACTGTCCACCCGGCCAGGCTAAAAAGGGCAATTGCTAAGCAAGTACCGCAGGCTGCCCCTTTATTTGCGCTGATAGCGCTTGCTACCTGTGCTGGTTTCGCAATAGCGCCCTCCACGAGGGCCGGTGCAATAGGTTCCACTGGAGCAGGGGCAGGCGCTGCTGGATCGCAGCGCCTGTGGCCTGGACTGCGAACGTTGTCCTGCAGTGCCGGTGTACGCAGGACACGATCGCTTGCTGCCGCTGGCTGAACCATCACGGCATACAAAGATTTCCCCCTCGCAGTGGGAAATGCCACCTTTTTTGCCTGAGCAGGGAGTGTTTCTTGCCTGCGTGCTCAGAGGTAGCAATGCCATGATCAGGCATAGGAACAGCCATTTCATTCTTGTCTCACATGCCAGGGACGAGCTTGAGTCCCCAATGGTCTTGTTATAAAAGGGGCATTGAAAAATAATAGTTTTTTGATGCTCTGTTATAGCAGAGGTTTTATTTGGATATTGTCATGCGAATCTTGATGCTTGCCCCCGCTTTATTGTTAGCCGCTTGCCAAACTACGGCGCCCACCGAGAAAGTTGGCAGTGAAGCCTGGCTAGAAAAGGTGGATCGTCAATTGGCTGTCTCTGATGGACAAGGGCATGGCCCTGACTATGGCTCGCAGGAGTGGTGCAACGTGGTGCATATCCGTTTGTATGGTCAGCACTCAGCACAGCCCGTCCCTTGTGATCAGGCCTGGATGGAGAAGGTCGATCAGGAAATGAAAAAGCGTTAAGCTGCATCATGCATGGCAGCCTGCGCTGCCAGCTTTTTACGAACGCCGATAGTATTTCCGGTGCTCCACCATGGTGCCGATGATTTCAATAGCATGCTGGTCGCTGCGAATGGAAGGATAGTCTTCGTTCAGCGGCACCAGCTCAAAGATTTCTTGCCCACCTTCATCTATGCACAAGAGCCGGTACTTCTTGAAGGTGGCTTCTTCTTCGCTGTTTTTGGCGACCACATAATCACCGGGGCGGGGCGTGAGCTCGCAATCAACAATAATCCGGTCGCCTTCCTTGAAGTCCGGCAACATGGAATCGCCCTTGATCTGCAAGGCAAAGGAACGCTCGGACAGACACAGGTCCGTCAGCAGATATTCCACTTCTTCAAACGTGAAGTTCTGACCGGGATCCCGAAACACACCTGCCTGTACATAGTTCAGCAGGGGGATACGCCGCTCGCCCATCATGGCGTCTTGCACGTTGGAGTCAAAACCGTGCTTGGCCCCAAAACCATAGCCTTGCTGATCCAGGCTATGCGCTTCCAGACCCACTTCTTTTTCTATGGCCCGCGCCACTCGTTCGCCAATGCTGCGCCCACCGTTGTAAGTGGATGACAGGTACTGGGCCAGTTGTGCCCGTGTGCGCCCAATAGAGCGCGCAAAGTCAGCCGCGTTGCCGTGAGCGCGGTCTTCAATCAGGCGTTGCAGGTTTCTGCGGCGAATCGAGTAAATATCCATACCCGACATTAAAACAAGAAAAAACTAAACATAGGTTTAGATATTTCTTTTCTTTACGTTTAGAACTATCTATACTCAATGCATGGACGCTAAACACATCATCGAAGAAATGGGCGGTCGCCGAGCCGTATTGCGTATCACGGGCTTGAGCAAAGGCCGCATATCTCAATGGGAGAAGGCTGGTGTCATACCGCGCGTCTGGCAACTGGTCTTCCATCACATGAACCCGGTGGTGCCCGCCCCAGCACCCAAAGAAAGCTCTAGAAATATCTAAGCATTTACGATGGGTTTGGCTTGCAAGCCATGCCTGACAGTTCGATTGCGTCATGGGGTGACGCAGTTCTTGTGCCCTTGGGGCATTGCCTATCAATCGGATGTTCGTGGCCTGTTTGGGCCAGGGATCCTGCTGCGCGTCATATTTTTGCAAATACATCAGAGGCGTGCGGTTTTTCAGGCGGGGGTGCCATGAAAACACGTATTCACAACCATCGACACGAGTTTGCTTGTCGATGGCTCACACAGTCAGGAGCGTGCCTATGAGCAATATGCCGTGGTTTCGCGCCTATACCGAGATGGTGGACGACGAGAAATTGCGTCTGCTGGCTTTCGAGGACAGATGGCATTACGTGGCCTTGCTCTGCCTTAAGGGGCAGGGCGTGCTAGACAGCGAAGACACGCTGATGCTACGCAAGGTGGCCGTCAAGCTGGGCCTGGACCTGCGCACCTTGGACGATGTGGTGCGCCGCTTAAGCGAAGTGGGCCTGATCGACCAGGAAACTTTGCAGCCTCTGGCGTGGGACAAACGCCAGATGAAATCCGACAGCAGCGCGGAGCGGGTGGCGCGTTTTCGGGCCAGAAAAAAACAGGAACAAGACGGTAACGAAGGCAGTAACGCGTCCGTAACGTTACCGAAACGGCCGGGTAACGCGCTAGATAAAGAGGCAGATAAAGAAGGAGATACAGATACAGAAAAAGATAAAGAAAAAATAAACGTGCGTCGCAAGGCTCCGGCGCTGGAGTTCTCTGCCTGGCCTGCTGAACCCCGTGCCGAAGTGATCGCAGATTATCTGCGCCATCGTCGCGAGATCAAAGCGCCCTTGACGCAAACCGCCCTGAACCGCCTGGGTACCGAAGCCCACCGTGCCTTGGAGATGGGCTACAGCGTGGACGACTTTCTGGCCGAGTGCATGTTGCGTGGCTGGCGCGGGGGCAAGGCCAGCTGGCTGGAAGGACGCAACGAGCCCCGTGCAGGTCAGGCGTCGGGCTTTGATCCCCTGGCTTATGTGAACCGTCATCGGCAACGCGAGGAGATAGACGATGTCATCGATATCTGATTTTTCCAACCCCTGGCTGCTGCGCCACACCAAGCTGGAAGGCATCAGCCTGATGGACCATTTGTATAACCGGCTCAATGGCATTTATCCGAACAAGTTCCGCTCCAACTTTCGGGACAAGCAAGCCATTGAAGACTGGAAACAGGCCTGGGCCGAAGCTTTTGACGAGGAAGGTGTCTCGCCCAATGACGTGGCACTAGGCATCAAGAATTGCCGTCGCATGTTTGATTGGCCCCCCAGCTTGCCGGAGTTCTTGCGCGCGTGCCGCCCTCAACTGGAACCAGAAACCGCCTTTTTCCAGGCCGTGCGTGGCATGCAAGCACGAGTGCGAGGAGAAATGGGCGAGTGGTCACACCCGGCTATCTATCACGCAGCAATCAGCATTGGACAGTTTGACATGCTGAATCAGGCCTACACGCAGCTGGAACAACGCTGGCACAAAGTGCTGGGAGATCACCTGGCCAAAGGACAGTGGGCAGAAATCCCGCCGCCTCGATTGGCCCTGACCTCCCCGCAAGACTGGGAGCAAGGGCGCCGGGAAGGGCAACGACGCGTGCGCGATCTGGCTCAGGTGATTTCGGGCGACACCAACAAAGACCCGCGAGTCTGGGCGAATCGGATCTTGGCCCGCCCGGAAGCGTGTTCCTTGGCTGTGCTGAAGATGGCCAAAGCAGCCTTGGGCAAGGAGTGAACCAGCCATGGATCTGACAAGACGGCGTCATCAAGAGGTGCATCAGGCGATCACCGGAGCAACTGCCCATCGCTACAGAGCACTGCTGGCTTTGCAGCGGAGCGGCCAGATCAGGCATTTGGTACAGCAGCCATCCTGGAGTCTGGTGCCACGGCTTTTCAGCCACCTGATACCTGCCGGCAGGATTTGCTATATCGCGGATTTTGCCTACACGGACAACAGCAGCGGCGATCGCATTGTGCAGTTAAGCGGCGATACAGAAAGCCTGCTCCAAAGCATCAAACGAATTTTGCTGACCCGGATGCACGGTATCACCGTTCATCGGGCTTGAAGGAGGAACCCACATGACAATCAAAGCAGAAAAAAAGCAGGGTCTGAGCGGCGACGATTTGCTCTGGAACTGGGCCCGTTGGTGCTGGTCCGGGCAGACCGTGGGCAATATGGAACGCTACGTTCCCTGGCAAGAGGACTTTCGGCCCATACATCAAGACCACGCTTTGGCGGTTGACGCCCTCTACCAGCGCCTGCCGCATTACCAAGCCATGGTCATCCAGGCCGAGTACCCGCGCAAGAACGCTCAGTACGGTCATTTGACCGCCAGCGAACGCCAGGCCACAGCCCGTTTGTGGATCAAAAAGGTGACTGGCGCGGTCCTTCGGGATGAAGACTACCGCCGCCATTTGATGGATTTCAGAATCACAGTCGAGAAGGAGATTTTGCGGTGAAGTATGCAGCCGAAGTCATAGACCTGTTAGCGGCCTATCCGGGACGAGAGTTCCGCATGATCCAGATTGTGCGGCACGTCAGCAAAGGCATGGAGCTGTCCACGGCCCAACGCAACGCCATGCGCGAAGGGGTCAAGCGTGTGCTGGTGCAGTTGCAGGATTCAGGCCAGGTGGACAAGATCAAAGAGGGTGAAACCTCTGCTTTTTACGCCTGGCGTTGCAGTCTGCAACATGGTCCGCTATGAATCTGCAAGGCTAATTGCAATAATGGGCGTGCAAAGTTGCGTCCAATGCAAACGAAACAACCCCGAGCAAGAAATTGCTGCGGGGTTTTTTTATGTCTGGTCACAACAACCTACGCACAGTCATCGATTGGCCATCAAGCAGATGGCCAGGACCGTTCAGGAGAACTACACAAGATGAACTTTGAACAGATCAGTAAAGCCATTATTGATCACATGGTGGCATTGACCGGGATTGCTCAGGAGCGCATCGAGTATCCCAATGCGCACGCGGCCTTTACTCCGCCGGATACAGGCGTCTGGTGCCGTCTGCTGATCAAGAATACCGACTCGGAAATCTCGGGCATGGGTGCGAAACCCTACACCCGCAAATCGGGCGAGATTCTGATTGAGTGTTTTGATCGTTTGGGTCAGGGGCGTCAGGAGCTGGATCGCCTGAGTGATGCCGTGGATGAACACTTTTCCTTCTGGTCTGAAGGAGCGTTGGAATGCCTGGGCCTGAGCCAGGTCGACGTGGCAGCGGATGACCCGCAAAAACGGCCACAACGCGAAGAGTTTTACCAGATCAACCTGACCGTCCCGTTCCGGGCCGGTTGATTTTTTACCTGTTTTTTTGTGCCGACCTCGCGTCGGTTTTTTTTTGCCTGCATACAGGAGAGATGCATTATGAGTTCTGGCGCTAAAGTTACTAGCTACCTGGTTAAAGAAACCGTTCCCGGAGTAACCCCCGGTTCGGGCTGGCAGACGCTGCGCGTTACCGGCAACACACTGACTCCTACCCTGAACAAAGAGGAGTCCGAAGAAATCACCGATTCGCGTATTGGTCAGGGTTCGATCGTGACCAGTATTGATATTGGTGGCGACATCACGGGCGAACTGTCCTACGGCACCTTTGACGAGCTGCTGGCCGCTGCCTTCTACGGCGAGTGGAAAGAGAACAAGCTGAGCGTGGGCGAGACCCGCAGCACCTTCAGCCTGGCCAAAGCCTATCGTGACGTGGATGTCTACGCGCTGTTCAAGGGTGCACATGTCAGCACCTTTGCCCTGGAAGTGCCTGAAGAAGGCAAAGCCACCGTAACCTTCACCATGTCTTGCCTGGATTACGAAGACAAGGAAACTCCCTTTGCCACCGATCCGGCCGAGCCCAGCCAAACACCTTTCATGTCCTCGATCAGCGTGGGCGATGTGAAAGCCAATGGTGTGTCTTTGGCTGGCCAGGCTTGCGTATCGGGCCTGACCCTGAATATCGACAATCAACTGCAGACCCAACGTTGCTTTGGTGCCGAGCGCTTGGGTCCCGGTGCCCTGATTGAGACCGCAGCAGCCATCACCGGCACAGTGACCCTGGCTTGGTCCCAGAAGGCTTGGGAGCTGTGGAAGAACCAGTTCAAACGGACCCCGATCGCCATTTCCTTCCCGATCACCGACTCCCTTGGTAACAAGTACGAGATCGATCTGCCCGCCATTGAAGTCGATGGTGACCTGCCTAACGGTGCCAAGGGCGATATTCTGAAAGTGGAGCTGAACTTCACCGTGGCCAAGCAAACTCCCGTGCTGACTCGTAGCCCAGTTGCTGCGCCTGCACCTTAAGGAGTGATGGCATGGCTTTGAAGATTAATCGCCTGGAATCGGTGCTGAGTCAGGAACGGTGGGAGGATTATGACGAGGACGTGTCTTTCAAGATTGCGGCGCTTGATACCGAGGCTTATCAAATAGCCTTGGAGCGAGCTCGCCGCTTGATTGCACGGGAAGATGCAGGGCATTCACTGGCGGCTATTCGTGTTTCAAGTAACGATGTCCGCGAGCACGATGTTCAGTGCCAGTTGTTGAGCACGTATATCGTCAAGGACTGGAAGGGTGAGGTCCTTGATGAAGCGGGCAATGTCATTCCTTATTCGCCCGAGAATGCGACCAAGTTGTTGTCAGAGAACACAGACCTTTTTGTCTGGGTGATTGCGACAGCGGCCCATGTAGCGGCCAATGCGAAGAAGGAGGCCCAGGAAACCGTGGAAAAGTCCTCGCCCGGTTCCAGTGGGAAAAAGAGTGGGCCGGGCAAAATGAAAAGCGCAAGCTGATTCATTCGACTCTCGGTGCTCAGATCCCGGATGAACCTCCCAGTGATCCAATTACGGATCATGTCATCCGTGTTTATTGTGCTGCAGACCGTTGTCGGAGTGTCGTTGTCGGAATGGGCGGTGCGGTGCCATTGCCCCTTTCTACCGAGAACATTAGCGCTGTGGTCCAGGCATACGGAACCCCACTGCCCCGGCAAGAACTGGATATGGCTGTGTTTGAGCTTGATCGCTTGGAACGCAGTTGATTGCCTGGTGGTGGGAGCAGGAGTTGGGCCAGCTGGGGTTGTACGTTTACCTGGCTGGCCCAATTGTTTTGATAGGGTTCAGGTCCTGAGATTTGAATCAGCGTCTATGTGCGGTTTTCCCTGCTTTGGCAGGGTTTTTTTTATCTGGAGAATTTGAATGGCGCAAGAGTCTCGATTGACTATTACGCTCGATACTCGGCCGGCGGAGCAAGGTGCCAAAGATCTGACGCTTGCCCTAAATGCAATGGAGGCGGCTGGCATTCGTGTTGCGGCCATGTCGGATCGAGTCAATGGCAGTATGGCAGGCGTCAGTCATGCGACCCTCTCAAGTGCTGCTTCAGCCGCTGTGATGGACCGAGTGTTGAAGTCTGCCTTAAGTAGTTTTTCGGCCATGGATTTGATTGAGATGGCCGAGCAGTGGGATAGCTATGCCGAGCGTATGGCGGTTGCGACGCAGTCTTTGGGCGAGTACGACCAGGCCCAGGCACGAGTGGCGCAGCTTGCTCAGGCGACATCCCGCCCTATTGATGAAACACGTGAAGCATTCATCGCACTTTCCCCGGCTTTGCGGGAGATCGGTCTTGGTTTTGATCAAAGCATGGATGCAGTAGGGGCTTTTTCTGGACTGTTGGCAACGAATGGGGCTAGTGCAGATAGCGGCGCAGTCGCCATGGAGGCGTTTGCCAATTCGTTTCGTACCGGTGCAGTTAATGCCAGTGACTGGGCGCAGATTACTGGTACTCTTGATTCCCTGATTTCCCATATGGCCGACAGCACAGGGAAAACGACGGCAGAGATTGATCAGTTGGGCAGGAGTGGGCAGATGTCTGCCCAGATGTTGGCTCAAGGTTTGGCATCTTCTTATATCCCTGCCTTGCAGCAACTGGAGTTGATGCCCAAGACAGTCAGTGGCGCGCTGACAAACTTGAACTCGGCATTTAGCGAGTACGTAGGCAATACGAATAACTCCTTGCAAGCAACGACATTGTTGGCTTCGGGAATCAACTTCATTTCCCAGAATTTTGAGTCGTTTGCAGATGTTCTGGGGACTGTGGCCTTGGGGGCCTTGGGTGTCTATACGTCACGGACTATTGGTGCTGTTGCGGCCTCTGTGAGTGCCACTGTAGCGAGCCATACCAAGGCTGCTGCTACGCTTGCCGCTGCCAGAGCGGAAGCACAAGCTGCGGCTGCGGCTTTGGCAAGCGCACAAGCGAATCTTGGGTTGACTACGACCCATGCGCAGGTGGCAACAGCAAAGCTGGCGGACGAGGCTGCCACAAAGCGCTTGGTAGCCGTGCAATCAACCAGTGTAAGTACTGGTAGAGCATTGCTGGGCGTGTTGGGGGGGCCGGTAGGGCTTGGTGTTACAGCAGCACTCGCAGCTGGGTCGTTTTTGCTCTTTAGTAATAATGCAAATACTGCAGAGAAAAGTGCAAATAGTTTCCGTGGCTCGGTCGATTTGCTTAGTGTGTCACTCAATAAAATGGGAAGGGCTGCACTTGAGAATACCAAGTGGAAAATCGGAGAAGAACTGGTTGGTTTAGGGAAGGACATAGCTTTTTACAAGATTCAGCTTCAGAGTTTGGGCTCGCAGATGCATGCGATGCCAGATAAGAGTTCGCCTCTATATGAGCAGTTGAGTCGCCAGAGTAGGGATCTTTTTGAGACATACGAAGTAGCGATGACGCGGGCGGAGGGCTTGCGATTAAAGTCTGAAAAGATTACAGAGTTGCTCAGTGCTCCTATCAGTGCTGGTGTGGAACAAGCATCGGAGGACTTTGTTAAGTTTGAATCCCAGATAGATCGTCAGATTGCACTCACTGGTAAAGCTAGTAATGCTGCATTGCTTCGATATGATCTGGAAAAGGGTCTGCTTGGGAAAATGAGTGATGAAGAGCACAAGCGAGCCCTTGAGAAGATCGAGATGTTAGAAGCTGTTGAGCGTGCGGAAGAGGCTGCTCGCAACGCTGCTGGGGCTGATAGGGGAAGTCAGCAAAAGAAGGGAGTGAATCCGTTAGTTCAGGGGTTGCAGGATCAGGTAGCAGTGCTCGGGATGTCTGAGCGTGAGATGTTTAACTATCAGCTGCGACTTTCAGGAGCCTCAGAGAAGGAGATGGGGCTCGCAAATGCGTTGTTCGAAACTAAAGAGGCTTTTGAGCAGGCAAAAGTAGCCCAGGACGCATATAAGTCGCTTATGTTGGAGTTGAGCACAGAGGAAGAGCGCAGTACGGATACTTTTAAAAATAGAGTCCGTGTTTTGAATGAGGCGGGATTGTCTGCCGATGAATATTCCAATGCAATACAAAAGCTGGTGCAAAGCAGCATCTCTGTAGCACCTCAGTTCAATGAGCCTACCAGTACATTGGGAGGGGGGATTGGAGAGTTATTGAATGTCACACGAGGTGAGGTTGCACTGGATGAGTGGCGTGCAAAAGAGTTGGCAGAAAAGGCTGCGTACTTTGAGACCTTAGAAGGTATGGAGGAGGAACATGCTGCAGCTATTTTGGAAATAAATACGCGTTACAACGAGCAGCAGTCGATTCTATTTGAAGCATGGCGGTCAGCGACATTATCTAGTTTTTCGACTGTGACTAGTGATGCTATGCAAATGCTGAAAGCGTTGGGGCAAGAGGGATCGACAGCTTATAAGGTTCTTTTTTATGCCAATAAGGCCGCTAGCATTGCCCAAGCAATTATTAATACAGAAGTCGCTTACACCCAGGCTATGGCGATTCCAGGTGGAAAGGGACTGGCAATAGCGCCGTGGATTCGCGGGATGGGCTACGCCTCGGTCGCTATGATTGCGGCTACTTCTTTGAGCGGGATGGCTCATGACGGTCTTGACCAGATACCGCGTGAGGGCACCTGGTTGCTGGATAAAGGTGAGCGGGTGCTTAGTTCTAGACAAAATAATGACCTCACTTCTTATCTTCAAAGAGCTAACAAGACTTCTGCAGGGGGCGCACAGTCAGCTCCAATTAATGTCGAGGTGAATATTTCTAGTAATGGTTCAGCCCAAATGCAGACTAGTGGCGGCAGTCAGGCAGATGCCAGGCAACTAGGTGAATTGATTGCCGGGCAAGTTCAGAAAGTGCTGGCCAGTGAAATGCGGCAAGGCGGCTTACTGTGGAATCAACAACAAGGGTATGCATGATGAATACATTTACTTGGGCGGCGGAACAGCAAAATATGGTGCAAGAGGTTGAGTTCCAGGTTTTGTCAGCCAAGCTGGGTGATGGTTATGTACAACGGGTGGGCAAAGGGATGAACTCCAAAGACGCCAAGTGGTCTTTGGTGTTTTTGGGGCGACAGCAGCGTATTGATGAGATCACAGAGTTTTTGGATGAACATGCTGGATGGTGCTCTTTTCTTTGGACCCCACCTGGGCAGAGCACGGCGATTGTTACCACTTGTGGTGCCTATTCGCAGGAACATCAAGGCGCCGATGTTTGGCGACTGTCCGCAACTTTTGAGAAGGGGTTTCAACCATGACGATTACTGCAGATCTACAAAAGTTGGAGCCTGGTGCCATCGTGGAGTTGTTTGAGCTTGATGCTGAAGAAATTGGTGCTGGCACGTTTCGTTTTCATGGCTATTCGCAAGATACACCGATTTGGTGGCAAGGAAAAAGGTATGAGCCATGGGCTATTCAAGCGACAGGATTTAAACGCGCAGGTGAAGGGCGCCAAGCGACTCCTAAAGTGCAGGTGGGAAACATTGGTGTGGATGCTCAGGGCAAGCCTGTGCCAGGGGTGATTTCCGCCTTGTGCCGGATGTATGGGGATTTAGTTGGTACACGATTTATTCGGCATCGTACCTTAGTGAAATATCTTGATGAGGCTAATTTCTCGGAGGGTAATCCTGGGGCAGATCCTACGCAGTCTTTTCCTCTTGAGGTGTGGCTGATTGAGCAGAGGTCTGCCAGTAATGCCGAAGCGGTAGAGTTTGAGTTATCCAGCCCGTTGGATTTCCAGGGGCAGCGATTGCCAGGACGCCAAATTATGACGTATTGCTCTTGGACGCGTATCGGTGGCTATCGTGGGCCTTATTGTGGTTACACAGGTTCAGCCATGTTTGATAAGAATGATCAGCCAGTGCAGGACCCTGCTTTAGATCGTTGTCCTGGTTTTGTCCGTAGTTGCCAGTTGCGGTGGGCTAGTGTTCAGAACTGTCAACCTGAGGAAGCAGAGATTTCATTTGGTGGTGAACCGGCGGCTGATCGCCTCCGTTAATGATTGCGATGTATTGGATGACCGCTATAGGCGGTTTTTTTTATGGGTGTCATATGAATAAAAAAACCATAGAAGCGATTAATGCGCACGCCTTGGCTGAGTATCCACGTGAGGCAGTGGGTTTTGTGGTGGCTAAAGGACGCAAGGAAATTTATGTGCCCGGAGTGAATGTGGCTAGCGAGCCTGAAAATTTTTTCATAACTCGTCCGGAGGATTGGGTGCAAGCCCAGGAGCAAGGTGAGTTGATCGCTTTTGTGCACTCACATCCGAATATGTCGGCTGCGCCCAGCCAGGCGGATCGTGTGGCATGCGAGGCAATGGCTGAATATGTAAAACCTTTGGAGTGGTTGATTGTTTCAGTGATGCCAGGTGCAGGTACTCCTCAGGTACGCGAGATGGAGTCCTTCCGCCCAGAAGGTTATCAGGCCCCTCTGATTGGTCGTCAGTTTTATCACGGGGTACTAGATTGCTACACCCTGGTGCGGGATTTTTATCGTCGTGAACGGGCAGTGGTTTTGCCAGACTTTGAACGTGAGGATGGTTGGTGGGAGGGGGATGAAGAACTGTATCTTGATAACTTTGCCAAAGCTGGTTTTGTAGAAGTTGAGGATGGTCCCAAAACTGGTGATGTGATCCTTATGCAATTGCGTAGTGATCGGGTTAATCATGCGGGGGTGTATTTGGGGGCCTCTTCCTTGGCTGAAGCCTCGCATTTACACCCTGTGCCCGATGCAATGCTGCACCATGCCTATGGTTACTTATCTGAACGAGTCCCTTACGGCGGTTATTGGGCACAGATTACTCGCAAGATTATTCGACATAAGGAGTTGTTGTGATGGCCACAGCATCGGTGAGTCAAGAGCTACGCACGATACGGTTGTATGGCAAGCTCGGTACCCGTTTTGGTCGGGTTCATCATTTGGCAGTTAATTCTCTGGCAGAAGGCGTGCGGGCTTTATGTGTGTTATTGCCTGGTTTTGAGCGAGAACTACTGACCTCGGGGGACCGAGGTATCTCTTATGCATGCTTTCTATCCACAACGAATATCAACGAGGAAGCGTTGGAAGCACCCGTAGGCCAGGAAGAAATACGGATTGCGCCCGTGATTCGAGGCTCGAAACGAGGGGGGCTTTTTCAAACAATACTGGGTGTGAGCTTAGTCATTGTTGGTGCTTTGGTTGTCGGTGGTCATCCTGTGCTTGGATATGGGTTGATGGCTGCTGGTGCTGGCATGACCCTGGGCGGGGTATTTCAAATGATCATGCCTATGCAGGTGGGGTTAGGAACAGCGGATCAAGCAGAGAATAAAGCGTCCTACAACTTTAATGGTCCAATTAATACGACGGCCCAGGGGAACCCTGTTCCGCTAGGGTATGGGCGAAAAATAGTAGGTAGTGCTGTAGTTTCAGCTGGGATTTATTCAGAGGATCAGATGTGATGAGACTTCTTGATTACAACATTGCGGCGCCTGCGGGCGCCGTTCCTGTTTCTGGGGGCTACAGCGTCAAAGGTCACAAGGGCGGGAAGGGGGGCGGTGGCTCGACTCGTACACCGGTTGAGGACCAGGATAATCTGCACAGTATTGCTTATGCCTCGATTATCGATCTGGTCAGCGCTGGTCCTATTCATGGGTTTGCAAACAGTAGCAGCCCTTTGCGCTCTGTATACCTGGACAAAACGCCTATTGAGAATGACGATGGCAGCCTGAATTTTACAGATGTTCAATTGGAGTTCCGTGCGGGTACACAGGACCAACGGTACATTCCTGGTTTCCCGGCTGTGGAAGCTAGTTCGGCGGTGAATGTAGAGCTACGTTCAGACCAGCCATTCACACGATCTATCCAGAACATACATATCTCGGCTGTACGAGTGGGGTTGTCGGTACGTGGTCTGAAACAGCAATCCGCTACAACCGGTGACATATCTGGCTATCGTGTTGAGTATGTGATTGAGTTGTCTACCGATAACTCAGCTTTTGAAGAAGTGCTACGAGCTGCCTTCGACGGTAAGACAACCCAGCAATATGCACGTTCTCATCGCATTGATTTGCCACGTGCGCAGGTAGGTTGGATGCTGCGCGTGCGTCGGACTACCGTTAATGCCAACAACTCTACGGTGAGTGACGTTACATACGTTGATTCCATTACAGAGGTCACTGATGCCAAGTTGCGTCGTCCGATGTCGGCTTGTGTTGGTCTGCGTGTGAATGCCAAGCAGTTTCAGAGTATTCCTTCGCGTGCCTTTGATTTGTACTTACGGGTGGTACGAGTACCTAGCAACTATGATGCGTGGACACATAGTTACTCCGGGAGCTGGGATGGTACTTTTAAAGTTTCCTGGACAGACAACCCTGCCTGGATCTTCTATGACCTGGCCACGAATGCATGTGATGGCTTGGGGCGTCTTCTGCCCGCAGCTTGGTTGGATAAGTGGTCTCTTTATCAAATTGCACAATATTGTGATGAGCAGGTGCCCGACGGAAAAGGTGGTACCGAGCCCCGCTTCTCCTGCAATGTGTATTTGCAGGATAAAGCGGAAGCATGGAAAGTCTTACAGGATTTGGCATCGGTTTTTCGTGGGATTGCTTATTACGCTCAAGGGTCGGTGCAAGCAGTAGCCGATATGCCACGGGATCCGGTCTATACCTACTCGAATGCCAACGTAATTGATGGCGTGTTCAATTATGTCGGATCCAGTTTGGCGACTCGTCACACTGTTGCTTTGGTCTCCTGGAATGATGAGACTGATATGGGGCGGGCCAAGGTGGAGGTTGTTGAAGACCCGGAAGGCATGGTCCGCTACGGCGTAAGACAAGTTGAGCTAACAGCATTTGGGTGTACGTCTCAAGGTCAGGCCCAACGTATGGGACGGAGTGCTTTGTTTACCTCCCGTATGGAAACTGAGGCAGTTACTTTTGCGGTGGGTTTGTCAGGTAATTTGGCTCAGCCAGGGCAAATTATTGAAATTGCCGATTCACATTTGGCTGGGCGTCGTATTGGTGGTTTGATTCAAGCAGCAACTGATGTTGAAGTGACACTGGATGCTTCTGTTCGAGTCGTATCGGGTGATCGTTTGACGGTCGTATTACCGAATGGTGTTTCTCAGTCTCGCCTTGTGGTTGTTGAGGATGGCGAAGAAATAGAAGGACAAGTCCTGCTGGTTGACTCACCGTTTAGTCAGACTCCTGAGCCAGAGTCGGCTTGGTCTATCAGCTCGGCTGAATTGTCGACTCAGAAGTACCGAGTAGTTAGTTTGTCGGAAGGGGACGGCCTGAAATATACAATTAAAGCTGTCCAGTATGTGGATGGCAAACATGCCGCGATCGACTATGAAACCCGCGTGGAAACTCCACCGGTTAGCGTTGTTCCCCCGCCTGTTCAGAGCATCCCGGGTAATGTTTCAATCACCTCTTATCATGTCATTGATCAGGGGCAGGCCCGACATAATGCGGTGATTTCCTGGGATGCCGTTCCCAATGCTGTTGCCTATGAGGTGCAGTGGCGCCGGGATAACTCCGAGTGGGTTGTAGTCCCGCGTACGGGCTCCACCAGTGTTGAAGTTCCTAACATCTATGCAGGTGCGTATCGTGCGCGTGTACGCGCGATTAACGTCCTGGATGTGTCCAGCCTGTGGGGAAATTCAGATCTGACGGATTTGTCTGGCAAGCTGTCTGCGCCTTTGCCTGTGACAGATCTGAGGACCAGCTCCATTCCTTGGGGTATACAAGTCAAATGGAGTTTTCCTGCGGATCCGAACATCATTGAGCGCACCGAGATCAGGTATAGCTCGACTCAAAGCTTTGCAGATTCGCTGAGTGCCGGTGGTTTTGCGTATCCGACGGACTCATTCGAGCAAACAGGTTTGGCGGTGACGGCTCAGCATTTCTTCTGGGCGCGTCTGATCGATAAAAACGGGACTCAAGGACCGTGGTTTCCGGCAGAGTCAAAACCCGGCATTCGGGGTGTGCCTTCTACATCGGCCAGTGACTATAACGAGCTGATCACTCCATCCATTGTTGAGGGCGGCCTGGGCGAGTTGCTGATGGGTAACATCCGCGACATCCCCAAAATCCGCGATTCCGTGGGAGATCTGACTCTTGAGCTTGGTGAGCTGAATCAACGGGTTGATGAGGTCAATGGCCAAGTACAAGAGCTGCTTCTTGCTGATAAATGGGATTCGAAAAAAGCCTATGCGGCAGGTGCTGTCGTCTTTGCCAATGACAAGATGTACCGCGCTAAAAAGGCTGTACCGGCAGGCAAGAAGATAACGGATGCGGCGTATTGGGGGCTGATCGGAGACTTTGCCTCGATCACTGATGGTCTTGCTGCTTTGGCGGTCCAGTCGCAGGAGACGATCAGCCGGGTGGAGAGTGCGGAAGGCCGGATCCAGGCTAATGCTCAGCAGATCAATACGGTCGCAGGCCAGGTGAACGATCCGGCAACGGGCCTTGGCGCCTTGGCTTCCTCCGTGCAATCCATGCGCACTCAGGTTGAGCAACTGGAGGGTGGTCTGCGCTCCTTGTCTGACTCCACCACGGCGCTGTCCAGCAAGGTAGATGGTCTGGATGCCGTGCAGCGTGGCTTGGCAACGGCCGTTAATTCCTTGGGTACCCGTGTGACGGCGACCGAGGGCAAGCTTGATGCACAAGCAAGCAGTATCACGCAGTTGACGACCAGCGTGAACAGCGCCGATGCCAAAGCCGTTGCGGCGCAAGATGCGGCAGCGGCTGCCGCCACTGCCGCTGGGGCAAAAGGGGAGGTGATCTTTGCAACAGCAGCTCCTGCGGCTGCAAAGCGCCTGGCACAAAATCTGTGGATCGACACTAAAAACAATGCCAATACTCCCAAGCGCTGGAATGGCAGTGCCTGGGTGGCCGTAACGGATAAAGCAGCAACAGACGCGGCAGCTGCTGCGGTGGCTGCAAAAGCTGCAGCTGATGCGGCGCAGGCTACTGCAAATCAGAAAGCGGATGCCAGTGCGGTACAAGCCTTGAGCAATCGTGTAACGGCGACAGAGCAGGATGTCAGTGCGCAGGCGCAGAGCATTACAACGTTGGAGACTGGGCTTGAGTCATTGACAGCCCCAGCCGGAAACTTGCTGCTGGCGTCGAACGTTGAGCAAGTTCGGGCCACACCTGTATATCTATTTGGACGTTACAACCTGACTGAGGACTTTGTTCCTGCCCAGGGCTATACCTTGGTGGTCTGCTATACACATAAGCCCGCGGAGGGTGATACGGAGTCGCGTATTGGTGTGTGGGCGGGTGGCAGTTCAAATCGGGTTGCTGATCTGGAGCGCAATGCTGACCAGTCTGTTCAGGTCGTCAAATTCACCAAGGCTGCTGCCAATGCCTTGCCGCGTGAATTGCGGTTTTACTATGCGCCGTCCCCGGGTAACCATGCTGGTCAGGCAACTATCCATTGGGCAGCTTTATATCTTGGTGATGTTGTACCCGCTATGCAATGGCAGCCTAACCTGGCAGAGGTGGTAGAGGAAATTTCCGCCAACTCCTCGGCTATTCAAGGTTTGACCAGTACGGTCACACAACAAGGCAGCTCCATTTCTTCTCAAGGACGTGACCTGACGGCTTTGCAAAATACCGTCCATGATCCCAAGACGGGTTTGGCAGCTACAGCGGGGGCCTTGAACGAAACCAACTCTCGGGTAACTAGCGTAGAGGGCCAGCAAGACGCCTTGGCTACCAGTCAACTGATGCTGAATGCAGAAATCAAACGCCAACAGGCGGGTGAGGATGCTGACCTGGAACGAGTGCTGAATCAGTTTGATACTCAGAAAGAGCAAACCCAAATCCGGGCGTCTTTGGCTGAGTTCAAGAATGTCCAGGCTGACGAGAATCGTGCGTTGGCTGAGTCTATTACGACTTTGGAAACGGGTATTGGTAGTAATTCGGCGGCGGTCGAGCAGGTTGCTCGTTCTTTGACGGAGTTGGATGGCAAGATCGCTTCCAGTTGGGGGGTGAAGCTGCAGGCGAATCAGAACGGGGTGAAGTATGTCTCTGGTGTTGGTTTGGATTTGACTAACGAGTCTGGTGTTATGCAGTCCACGTTCGCAGTCCTGGCTGATCGATTTGCTGTGATGCACGCTACAAACGGGACTCCTACGACCGTTTTTTCAGTACAAGGGGGAGCCAGTATTTTAAACACTGCCTTAATCGGGGATGCCACGATAGGCGTTTTGAAGTTGTCCGAGTGGATTCGTTCTACAGCAGAGGTTGGCGGCCGGCCAGTTTTGGAATGGAATACCAGAACTGGCCACCAAGTGACGAGAGCCATATCAGGAGATTGGTTGGTAGTTCGCAATGGTTATGGCAGCTATGTTCAGTATGTTCCTACAGGTGTCTGGGTTGTAGAGGACGGAGTATTTGGAGGACATAGTCAATGAGTAACGGTTTGGCAGGTGTTCGAGTGAGGGACTATTTATCCGGGGAGATCAGGCTAGATACAGACGTGCGGACGGGCAGGGCATTGGATGTTTTTACAACTACAGAGTCTTTTGGAACGGTACGTAATCCTGGGTTATTAGAAGGGCAGTTGTGGGCCCGAGTGGGACTAGTTAGCAGTCCAACGGCATATCCAAATACGAATTTTGTTCGACAGCTTAAAACTATGCAGGTGGCAGCTTCTGGTGAGATGCTGTCGTGGTCATTTGAGTGGAGTAGAGGGGGATTGCCGCAAGGTTACTCCTATCAGATTCTGTATGGGGTGTACTAATGAGTGCTGGCATTCGAGTACGCAATCAGAACGGGACGATTCAGATAGGGCCAGATTATGCTAACTATGCATTAGAGGGTGGTCGGACAAATTTTTCCGTTCTGGAGCGTCCCGTAGGTTTTGCAAACAATAGTTCTCCGCCAGCTGGTGTGACTTCAAGCTCGTTGATTGTGTCCAGTAACCTTGATGATCAGCCATACTTTGGATGGAACTGGGGATACTGTTGGATTTTTAAACCTGCTGATCAGGTCGCAGTCTCTGGTCTGGCTGGAAAGCGTGTTCGAAATCCAAATACAGGGAGGTTAGTGTTCGATAGCAGTCATCGATATTTACGTATAGTTGATCATGTACGTTCATACACGAATTTGACTAAAACATACCCGGCTGGCCGGCAATATCGAGTTGCACCGCTGTCTTGGCAGGGGTTAGATATTATTAGACATGTGGGTGATGCAGGTATGGGGGATGGCTCACAACTCTATACCCAAGAATGGCGTTCAATGAGATATCAGATTTTGGGTAATGTCCTGCAAGTAACCCAGGCAGTAGATCAAGACGCAGTGATGTTTGACGGCCCTCCAAACATGAATGGAACACTGGGTTCAGATCCCATGCTAGAGCTGCTGGTCGTTGATATGACTGGGTATCCTGGCGTTTAGTTGTTAGTAATCTCATCCTATAACATCCGCATTAGCGGGTTTTTTTTTGGATATGACATGAGTATTCACCATTCGATTTCACAGATGTTTGAAAATAATCTGGGCAACCGGATTACGCCTGAGTTGGCCAGTGGAATGATTCGTGGCTTGATTGATATTTTGGCTGCTGAATTACAGAGGCCTGGTGACTCTGAAAATGTAGATGTTGCTGTTCCAGTTTTTGAGGAGCGATCACATATTTTGACGGAGGGCGAGAATGGGTTGGTATGACGTTGGGACGGTCAAAGTAACGCTGAATAGTGCGACTGTTACAGGAACCGGGACTCAGTGGTTGTCAGGTGCTCGACAAGGTGAGGCATTTGTAGCCCCGGATGGTCGGCTATACGAGGTAGCGAATATCGCTTCTGATACTTCGCTGACCCTGGCCAAGCCTTATTTGGGCGCCACTGGTACAGCCCAGAAATATGCACTTGCGCCGATGCAGGGGTATGTCAAAGAGCTGGCTGACCGAGTAGCAAGACTGTTGCCTGTCTTGGCTGATCTGGGCACGGCAGCCAAAGCAACTCTGACAGACTCCAACCAGGACTCGACTGCTGGGCGAGTTGCGCGCATTGGCGACTGGGGGTTCGGTGTTGGCAGTTCAATTGAGGCTGATCCCAATATTCTTAACAACACAGTTAACGGTTTTTATCGATCTGGCTCGGGCAATACGGAGGCTCCTGACAACAATACTGGTGCTGGCTATATTAAATTTGGCTGGAGCGGAGCCTACTATAGCTTGCTATATGCCTCTCCAATAAGCGACAAGCTCTGGATGCGAAATGTCCAGAATCGGGTGGCCAAGCCATGGCAGGAGCTCCTGACACACCGAAATACGACGGTCGATAGCAATGGTTTTATTAAAAAAGCATCGCCTGTCATCCAGCTTGGTAGTACGGGCATTGAGAAGACCATGCATCCTGAAATTGCCGCAGCCAAGTTTGAGCGCCTGGGAGCTGGCCACTATCTCTTGCGCCAGGTACCGCTACTGAGTCGTGACGGCTGGTATATCGAAACCCCGAAAGATCGAAACGGCAATGTGTATTTCACCTTGGATTACGAAGAGTGCGAGCAGGACCAAACACTGACGATTCGTACCTATGAGCCTGATTACAGTACTGGACCAGCGATCAATGGCAAAGCCCTTGATATCCTTCCCGACCGTTTTGTAAGTTTGCGATTTGCCGAGGAGCCATCTCCGGCATTACAGGATTGTGATCCTGTCGAGTATCCAGCCGCTTGAATAGCGGCTTTTTTTATGGAGTACGAATAATGAACGCTCAGCATTCTGGTGCGCCGTTTTTAGTATGTGCCCAAGTAGCGGCTGAGGGGCATCACTGTCAGCAAGGAGTATGGAATGGCTTGGTATGACTTGGGGACTGTAAAAGTCACCGTAAATAGCAGCACTGTGACGGGCACCGGCACGAAGTGGCTGGCAGGTGCCCGGCAGGGCGAGGCCTTTGTTGCCCCTGACGGTCGACTGTATGAGGTGTTGAATATTGCGTCGGATACCTCCTTGACGCTGACTAAGCCTTATCGCGGTGCTACGGCCACAGGTCAGTCTTACGCATTGGCCCCTATGCAAGGCTATGTCAAGGAGTTGGCAGACCGTGCAGCAGAATTGCTGCCTGCACTGTCGGCTATGGGGAGCGCAGCCAAGGGCACTCTGGCTACATCAACGATTGATCCTGTTCCAGGGCGCGTGATGCGCAATGCAGACTGGGGTTTTGGAGGTAATTCGGGAGCGGTTGCAGACCAAGACATTCTGAAAAACCCCATTAATGGGATTTACCGATCGGGCTCAAGCGATGTGGGTAAACCTGATGGCACCAGCTCCCGGTCAAGCTACTTCAAGTTTGGGTGGGGCGGTACGTATTACGGTCTATTGTATGCATCGCCGGTTCAAGACAAGTTCTACATACGCACAGTCAATAACGCTAAGCCCAATGCCTGGAAAGAGCTTATGACAGTGGGGCAGTATGGCGTGGGCCGCTCGGGCGCAGACGCCAATTTAGACATATTTCCAGCAGCAGATCTGAATGCGCTGGGTGTGGGGGCGGGATCCTACTACTATGGTCCCCTAGTTGGTGATGCGTCGAAATTGCCCTTTGACCCTAATGTGACCGGATACAACGCTGGGGTTTTATTTCATAGGCAGGCGGGCACAGCCGGGGGGCAAGTGGCGGTCAGCTCCAGTAACAGATTAGGTTGGCGCGGTCGGCGTGCTGGTGCTTATCACACTTGGCGCGAGGCCATGTATGTAGGTGAATACGGATTTGGTGGTGCTCAAGCTAACCCAACCTCATGGGACGCCCAAAAGACTGGGTGGTATTACCGATCTGGAGCTAAACCGGTCTGGGGGGGCGGGGGGTTTTTCCTAGACCTGGCCTATAACACAACCGCCTTTAACTCTGGCCTGCGTATTTCGACGGACCCCTATACCGATAACTTTTATATGAATGGTGCGGTATCTGGTCAAAAGACGTTCCGCAATGCTTGCAAACTTGTTCACGATAAAAACATCGTTGGGGATGTGGGCGCTGGATCTGTGGTTGATAACGGCTCAAACGCTAACGGTACATGGATTAGGTTCGCAGATGGAACGCAAATATGTTGGTCCGGGATACGGAGCTCTAGCTGGGTGGATAGAGCAGAGGGGAATATCTGGAAAAGCAGCAATAATTCCTGGACTTTCCCAATGGCCTTCATTGACACGTCAGCCTATGTTTTGACGGCCGACTTCAATACTAGCGACAGTTCTTTTTGGGTTGGCCCCGGTATTAACAGAGGTACAGGGTACTGCGACTATAAACTGCTGGCGGCTATTCGGTGGGACTTTGCTTTGCAAGTCCGTCTATGTGCAATAGGAAGGTGGAAAGCATGACGTTTCAGGCTAAGACAGTAGTACCTAGCTCTAATAATTCCCGCACATGCTTTTTTTTTGCTGATTGTTTGTAGCCAGGTGGCAAGCATACGATACATAGGAGGATAGCAATGGCTTGGTATACCGCCGGGACCGTCAAGGTCGCCGCAAACAATGCCACGGTCACCGGAACCGGAACAAAGTGGCTCTCTGGAGCGCGTCAGGGTGAGGCATTTGTGGCACCTGATGGGCAGCTTTATGAAGTAAAGAATATTGCGTCAGACACATCTTTGACGCTGACGCAGGTTTATCGAGGTGCGTCTGCCAGTGGGCAGGCCTATGCTTTGGCCCCCATGCAGGGTTACGTCAAGGAGTTGGCAGATCGCGTCGCTTCGCTACTTCTGCTTTCCCAAACGGAATGGGAGTGGGATTCGGTTTTAAAAAAGACGGATCTACAAGCTGCCCCTAATGATCCGACAGCCTGGAAAATTCTTACTAATGGTCGAGCATTCGGCTTGGGTAGTTTTGGGGCGGCAAACTCGTATGACCATTGGCCCACGGCATCGCTTAATGATGTAGATGTTCCGGCAGGCATGTATTACGTAAGCACGGCGATTACCGACAGGCCGACCACAGCGCCAGGCGTTGTATGGCACCGTCAGACAGGTACGGTGGGCGCACAGATTTATGTGTCTTCAGATGGTGGTTTGCTTCACAGGGGACGCCGCTCCGGTACATATCGGGCCTGGTTGACTACCTTGAATGTCGGTGAGTTTGGACTAGGTGGGGCTACAACTACTCCATCCAACGGCAGGGATAGCTCCAATCCATTTGGCTGGTACTACCAAACGCGGGCGGTAACGTGGGGTGGTGGTTCTTTCTTTCTTGATATGCCCTACGGCAGCAATATGAATGCGGGGCTGCGCCTTTCTACCGATCCTTACTCCGATAACTTTTATTTAAATGGCGGGGTCTCGGGCAAGAGGGAATACCGCCCAGCCTGCAAGTTGGTTCACGACAAGAATATTGTGGGTGATGTGGCTGGTGGCTCCGTTGTGCAATCGGGGTCAAATTCAAACGGCAATTGGATACGGCTTGCCAATGGCACTCAAATTTGTCGTGGGCAAGTCACATTCAGTGGTAATGGCTGGAAGCCTTCCAGTCCAGTGATCTCTTATCCCATGGCGTTTATAGCGCCTCCCACCACGGTGATCCAGCCCTTGTCTGACGGCTCTGGATATTATGCCGTGCCTCAAATGGGGATGGGTTCAGGGTCGGGTAGTTTCTTTATTCGCGACACTGCTGGCATTGTGGATACTGGCACAAGTGCCGCAGTTGACTATGTAGCAATTGGAGTATGGAAATAATGAATTTCATCATCAAACTATGCCCCCAGGTCCCTGTGAGTATGGTCCAAAAGATCAGTCTGGAGCGTTCGGGCACCATTCTGAAAATTAACCAGGAAGAGCTTGATTTGTCCTTTATGTCCCCTGGCGATGTTCTGCCAGCCGGCGCAATCGAGCATCCCTTATTGAAGCAGGCCTCAGTTACCCGTCATGCTGACAGCGTCGAGATTGATCAACTGCTTTTTCATATCGCGGCGGATCAAACAGATTCGGCAGCATGCTTTCCTGAGCCGATCGTGATTAGTGAGGATGGCGTGGTTGCATTACCTGCGCAGAGCCCACCGCCAGCACCCATTCCAGAGCTGCCTTCTGAAGCCGACTTTGAGACAAGCCCTGAATCTGAAATAAAGGAGGAAACCGATGCAGATCAACATTGATAGTAGTAAGGTCGTGACGGCAGCAGCTCAACTGCAGACGTATAAGGAAAGCAAGATTACCGCTTTGTCGGCAGCTTGCCGGGCGGCTATCAAGGACGGCTTTGAGTCCGAGGTTTTGGGTGAGCTTCACCGATACCCTAGTAATGAAACTGATCAATTGAATCTGGCCAGTAGTTTGGCTGATTCATTGTTGTCTGGTCTTGCCGCTAACTGGTCTACACCATTTTGGTGCGCGAACCAGGCCGGCGATTGGGCTATGCGTATGCATACGGCTGAGCAGATTCAGCAATTGGGTCGAGAGGCCAAAGCACGCATTGTGAGTCTGATGCAGCGTAATGCGCTGTTGGCTGAGCAGGTTCAGCAAGCAAATAGCAAAGCCGAAGTGGATCAGTTTGAGTGGTCTGCGTAGACCTACCATTACTTCTTGAAAATTGTTCCCCCGGCCCGCTTGAGCGGGTTTTTTTATGTCTGCTGCACCCATAAAAGGGATGTAGCAGACAGGGCAAATTTGAATAAGGAGAAGGGCCTGTGCTGAATAACGACGCCGCTCACCTACCCATAAGCACCGGCTCGGCCCTGCTTATTTATGGCTGGACGATGCAGGACTTTGTGCTGACTTTATGGGCGGCTTATGTGGTGATTTTGATTGTGACCAAGCTGCCGGACTTTACTCGTGCGGCCGCGCGGATTGTGGGCGGGATCCAGCGTGCCTGGCGCCAGCTCAAGGAGTGGAAGCATGGATCTGAGGACTAAGCTGGGTGCAGGGGTAGTCTCGGCGGCGATTGCTTTGGTTGCCGCCTGGGAGGGGCGCTCTTTGATCGCCTATGTGGACCCCGTCGGCATTCCGACTATCTGCGACGGCTACACACAAGGAGTCAAGCTGGGTGACATGGCCAGTCCGCAGCGTTGCGACGCCTTGACGGAGCAGGAGGTTCGTCGCGCTTTGAGTGTGGTGGATCGCTCCGTTAGCTATCCCTTGCCGGATGAGGTACGTGTGGCGCTGAGCAGCTTTGTTTACAACGTGGGGGCCGGGGCCTATGCCAATTCGACCTTGCTGCGCAAGCTACGGGCTCGGGATATAGCCGGTGCATGTCAGGAGCTGGATCGTTGGGTCTATGCCGGTGGCCGCAAGCTGCGGGGGCTGGAGCGGCGGCGTCAGGCCGAGAGGCAGTTATGTCTATCAAGTCTGCATTAGTAGGTGCTGCTGTTCTGGCAGCCCTTTTTTTATGGGGGGCGCTTTATGGTCAGGAGCAGTATCGCAAAGGCTATGAGCTGGCCCAGGCGCAGACCAGGGCGGCGCAGTTGCAGGCCGAGGTCCGTGCGCGCTTGATGGAGCAACGATTACAAAAGGAGGTGGACGATGTTCGAGTCACTTATCAAATGCAGCTGGATGCGGCTAAGCGTGCTGCTGTGGCTGCTCGCGCCGATCTTGATGGCTTGCGCAGCAAGCTCGCCGCCGCCAATGATCGTGTCGCCGCTCAGGCTGCCCGAGCCGGACATGCGCTGGATGCAAACGCCCGAATTGCCAGCCAGCTGCGCAACGTGGTCGGCCTGTGCGCAGAGCGATATACAGAGATGGCAGGAGTTGCTGATGGATACCGGAGCGCTTTAAGCGGTTTGCAGGGGTATGTGTTGGCCTTGAGGAAATAGGGCGCCACGGATGGAAACAGCCCAGGGCGTTAGCGCTTCGTGCGCTTAGCGTTGCAGGCCTTCGGTTTGATAAAACAGTTTCAGGTCGCGAGGGCTGCCTAGTCTGACTTTAGGCAAGGTGCTTGCCTCAAAAATACTCAAGTACTTGTGGCGATTGGGCGGGGTCACGATGGCGATATGGCGGATCATTTGCCATTTCACACTATCTTTACCGCCTTCCAGGGCTCCACGACGGTTGCGCTCAAACAGGGTGCGCCGGAAGTAGCGCAGCAGGCTGGTAGCGGTGGAGACCTCTAGCACGATGAAACCTGTAGCGCGAGCCAGACGTGGGGCCAGGTGGCGCGTGTAGTTGCCTTCCATCACCCATTGTTCTTGCGCAATAGCTGCCTGGTGAAGCGCAACAAAATCTGCTTCGGGGCGGGGCACCCAGTTGCTATGGGGCAGGTGGTAGAGCTGATCCAGATGCACGGCCGGGATGGCCAGCTTGCGTGCGATCGCGTCAGCCAGGGTGGATTTACCGCTATTGGATGGGCCAAGAATGCAGATGCGGGGGCCTAAGTTCTCAAGAAGGGGCATGGTGCAGTGATGGTGTGATGTCGCGCTTGGTAACAAGGCAAGCCCAACACCGCCATTTTAATAAGAACGCTGATGATATCTGCTGTTATGGTTAAGTTTCAAGCCATGAACAACAGGAGTCATTATGTCTGCTTACGTTAAATTGCGCTCGGCCGTGGCGCTGGCTTTGTTATCAAGCGCGTTGTCGTTTCCTGCCTATGCCCAGTACACGGGCCCGTCGGAGATTGGTCAAACGACGGTTGCGGAGATCCTGAAAAATCCTGTCGATGATCAGGACGTGCGGGTGCAAGGTCATTTGCTACGTCAAACGGCCCACGACAAGTTTCTGTTCTCTGATGGCAGCGGGGAAATCGTGGCGGAGATCAAGGCCAAGCATTTTGCGGGTCAGACTCTGGATGAGAAAACCAGGGTGGAGCTGATTGGCGAAGTCGATACCAGTTCCAAGCGCCCGCCCGAAATTGAGGTGGATTTTTTGAAAGTTGTGGACTGATAGCCCTTGCTTGATGCCCCGTCTTTCTGCTGCCTGATTATCCCCATAGGCGCTGCTCAAATGTGACGCTACACTGGCCGGGTCGCGGTGCAGGCCGCTTTTTATTTTCGTGTCCAGAATGGCTAAGATCCTTCCCATCTTGATGTTGGTCGTCTCCAATGTGTTCATGACCATTGCCTGGTATGGGCACCTGAAATATCCCAATAGCCCCTTGCTGAAAGTCGTTCTGATCAGCTGGGGCATTGCTTTGGTGGAGTACTGCCTGGCGGTGCCGGCCAACCGTTTGGGGCACACCGTCTACAGTGCCGCGCAGCTAAAGACCATGCAGGAGGTCATTACCTTGCTGGTGTTCGTGGTGTTCTCGGTGTTGTATCTGAAAGAGAGCTTTACCCTGAATCACCTGCTTGGTTTCACACTGATTGGTGCCGGCGCGTTTTTTATTTTTTATGGGCCGCTGAAGTAAGAGCAAGCCTCATCACCGTTCAGGCATAAAAAAAAGCCTCGCATGTCGCAAGGCCTGAAGCCGGATAAATAGGGAGGTGAAAAATGTTATCCGGTATTTCCATACTACGGATGGGCAGGCTTGCTGACTAGGTTCAAAGCATAGCAGTGAGTAACTATTTGTGGCTCCGAATGTGCTGTTTCTTATGGGGTTTAGGGGATTTGAACCAGGACAGTTTGCTTCCTGGTTCGAAAAAAATGTTCCTGAAATAAATAGCCCCAAAGTCGGAATCAACTCCAACCTTGGGGCTATGTGATCAGGTCGTCAGTGCAAAAAGCGCTTGGACGACGTTGCTGCGTGAGTTACTTGCTGACTTGTTCAGACTCGACAACCATGTCCAGAACATCGGCCTTGGACGAGGCGTCTGCAGGCACGTTCTTCAGTTCGTAGCGGTTGATACGCAGCACGTTACGAACGCCAGGAGTATGGGTGTAGCCCTCGATGTCGCCGTAGTAGTACATCCAGTCACCCGTGTAGGTCTTGACGCCCGAATCGCTGTACTGGATCTCGCGTACCTTCAGGCACTGGTAGTTTGGAATCAGGGGGTGGGAGCACTTCTCTTTTTGTGCAGCCACTTCCAGGAACACACGGGTTGGCTCGCTGCCGTAACGGGTCGTTGCAGTAGGCTCACCTTTCAGGCGCCATTTGGTGCCGTCTTTAAAGTTCAGGGTCAGGACCGGTGCTGGATTATCCGGTGCGGAATCGGCCTTGGCCATGCTCCAGTCTGTCGCTGTAGGCAATAATTTGCCAACGGCTTGTTCGTTGCGCATCAACTCGGGGTCCGAGCACATTTTCAGGGTGCTGACCGGCGAGGTAAAGGTGATTTTGGAACCGCTGATGGTGTAGCCGCTGCCCAGGACATTACACAGATTGTCGACCGACATCATGGTGTCAGTGAAATTCAAGGTGACTTGCTCGCCGCCTGCGCCAGGTATGGCAGGGGCTGGCTGGCCGTCTTTGCCAGTAGTGGCAAACAGACGCCAGTGATAAGCCTGCAGAGAGGTTTCTTTATCCATTTGGCGCTCGGAAGTCGCGGTGTTGCTGTTGTTTGGAGCCGCGCAAGCGGCCAGACCCATTAAGGCCAATGTACCAATCGTCAACTTGAGGGTGTTTTTCATGAGTGGTTTCCTTGATGAGTCGTGGGCTGCATTAGGAGTGTCAGCCCGGGGTTGAAAAATAAACAATCAGAGTGGGGGAGTTCTGGTGGAACGGCTCCACTCCCGATCAAGCTTGGGGTAAAGCTTGGACTTGATTATCCAGACTTTCGCGCAAGGAGTTTGGCAAGGATAGTAAACGTGCCAGCTCGTCCAGATACGCGCGTTCCATATAGCTTTGCTCGTCAATGACGATGGCGCTGGTCAAGTAAATTTCGGCCGACATCTCGGGCGTTTGCGCCAATTGGGCGATGGCTTGCGGGTCAACCGGTTTGAGCAGTTCTTGTGACAGCCAGAGACGGGCTTGTTCGGGGGCGGCCATTTTACTGATTTCCGCGTCAATCAATTCGCGCTCGGCATCACCGATATGGCCGTCTGCCTTGGCAGCGGAGACCAGAGCGGCCAGGATGACCATCGCATGGGTATCGGCCGGGCCGTCGGAAGCCAGCGGCAGCGGGGCGGCTGGGACCGCCTGCACGGGTGTTGGGGCCGCTTGCTGGCCCGCGTTTTGTTCCTGCCAGTTCTGATAGACCTTGATGGCCAGGGCACCCAAGGCAGCGGCTCCGCCGTACGCGGCCATGGAGCCGCCCATTTTGCGGAACTTCTTGTTGCCCAGCAGGACGCCCAGAACGCCGCCTACCACAGCGCCGCCACCAAAACCACCGGCTTGTTCACTGATCTTCTTACCCAGGCCGGAGGAGTTCAATTGGCCTTGACCTTGTTTTAGTGCGCTTTGGCCGCTTTGCAGAATTTGTTGCAGCATTTGCTGAAGTGACATGGGTTCGCTCTATGAAAGGTAAACAGTAGCTTCGTTATAAACTACTTTATTGTGTGTGCCCGCGTACAATTGTAAGCAGACCTGCCGGAGCAAATCGTTCAATAAGACGTGTGCGGCACGGGGAATTTGGTATCTTATGCCCAGATCAATCCATATAAGCGCGGCTGCGCTGATATCAAGGGGGGAAGGGCTTAACTGGCTCTGCACATTATGAAATTGACTCGAACTGCTTTCGCTTTGTCCGTTGTTCTGGCTGCTCTGGCCACACCGGCTCAATCACAGGTCAAGATTGGCGTGATCGCCTCGGCCACCGGACCGACCGCCGTGGTCGGTTTGCCGCAGCGCAATACCGTGCCTTTGCTGCCTACCAAGGTTGGCGATCTGACGGTTGAATATGTCTCCCTGGATGATGCCAGCGACCCGAACCAAACGGTGACGCTGTTCAAGAAAATGATTTCCGAGGACAAGATCGATGCCTTGATCGGGCCTACCGGCTCGCCCAATGCCATGAGTCTGATTCAATTTGCGGCCGATTCGGGCACGCCTGTGCTGGCGCCGGTGGGCGCGGCGTCCGTCGTGCTGCCCATGACCGAGCAAAAGAAATGGGTCTTTAAAACGACCCAGAACGACGACATTATTGCTCAGGCCCTGGTCAAGCATATGGTCGATACCGGCGTGAAAACAGCTGGTTTCCTGGGCTTTAACGATGCCTATGGCGAGAGCTGGTTGACCGTGTTCAAGGAACTGGCCGAGGCGAACAATATCAAGATTGTGGCCACCGAGCGTTATGTGCGTTCCGATACCTCGGTAACAGGCCAGGCCTTGAAGATTTACGCGGCCAAACCAGATGTGGTCCTGGTAGCCGGCACTGGCGCTGCGGCTGTTCTGCCGCAAGTGACGCTGGTTAAGCAAGGTTACAAAGGGCAAATTTACCAAACTCACGGTGCTGCGCTGCCTGCGTTCTTGAGTCTGGGTGGCGAGCAGGTTGAAGGCACTATTCTGGCGGCCAGCCTGATGTTGGTCTTGCCTGAAATTGCCGATAGCAATCCGTCCAAGCCTATCGCGCAGGACTACATCCAGCGCTATACCGAGCGTTACGGTCAGGCTCCCGCCACATTTGGTGCCAACGTGTACGACGCTGGTCTTTTGCTGGAAAAGGCAATTCCTGAGGCGGCTACCAAGGCCAAACCCGGAACGCCGGAGTTCCGTTCGGCTTTGCGTGATGCGCTGGAGCAAACCCGTGATCTGGTGGCTACCCAAGGTGTGTATACCATGTCGCCCGAAGACCATAGCGGCTTTGACGAGCGTGGTCGCGAGCTGATTACGGTACGTAATGGCCAATGGCACTTGCTCAAACCCTAAGCAGGCGGACAGGCAGGTATGGAAAAACGCGGCTTAAAGCCGCGTTTTCTGTTTTCCTTGAGGGAAAGTGGAGGGAGGACCGGCCTGCTTAACCGGCCTGGCTGGGAAGGCTGAGCAAAATATGAGGCTCTTCAACTTCAAGCTCAGTTTTCAGGTACTTGGCACCAAAACGGCTGAGCGCCACGATCAGTTTGGCGGGAATGCCATCCAGAAGAATGTAATAGTCCTCCTGGCCCTGCTCAATTTGCTGGACCACATCCGGTTGAGAGCGTTGCCAGCCTGCGCCTCCAAGATGGGTGATTCGTTCGTAAGGGTCCCGACGCATATCTTTCGTGACGTATGCAACCTCGATCATTTGCCACCTCATGAAGTTCTTGTTGGGACCTTCATCATTGGGCATCTGATGGCTGACAGCCATTAGGGATTTTACGAACCTTGAGGTTTAGACCTTCAAGGCCTTGACCAGATAGGGGTCCAGGTCTGGTTGACGCAGCAACCAGTTCTTGTAGTCCTGTGGTACATCGGCAATGGCCATGCCCTTGTGTTTGCCAAAATGCAAAATGGTGGGAATCCGGGCGTGCTCGGAGAGCTGCCACAACTGTTCCCAGGTATTGATGTTTTGCGTCAGGCCCAGCAAGTATTGCAGGAGTGCCAGGCAATTGCGTACATCGGCCAAGGCGCTGTGCGCATTGCGCAGGCGCTCGCGGGCGTTGGCGCGATCAATGTGATAGATCAGGGCGGACTGGCTGTAGCTGTCCAGGCCTGGAATCAAGTGCCGGGCCAAGGCCAGAGTGCAAATCCGCTTGATATTGGGCGAACCGGCTACGCCCCAGTCGTAGTCCACGTTATGGCCAATGATGTATTGGGTGTCGGCAGGCAGCTTGAACTCGGTATGCGACGGGCAGTCTTGCAACTCTTCGTCGTAAATGTGGTGGGTGGCCAGCGCACCCAGAGAATTGGCTTCATCAGGCCGGTAGCGTTGCTCGAATTCTTCATTGACCAGCAAGAAGACAGGGTCGCTTAAACGCAGCCAGGCTGCCTCGATGACTTGAGGTTTGGCAGTGCCGGTGGTTTCAGTATCAAACAGCAGGGCAGACATACGGGAATCGCTAACAGACAAAGCCGTCATGGTAGTGCATGTGCCCCGCTTTGCCTATACGGGTTTCAGGCGAAAGCCTTCGGGAACGCCCCAGCGATTGGTGCGTAGCAGCCAGTGCGTCTGGCAGCTCAGGCAGCGGTACTGGGTCTCATGAGCCCCGTCAGGAGAGGGAGGATGCTGTCCCAGTAAACGCAAGTCAGCATGCGCTTGGCTAGTACTTAATCCCTGTGGCAAGGTCAAACACGCTTGGCACAAGGGCGAGCCGTAAACTGACGCCATATCACCGCTCCCTGATGTTTTGTTTCGTATTGACACATCAGTATCGGTTTGCTTACGGATAGCGTCAAGTCTTCGTTTTTGGTTCGGGGAAATGATAGGAAAAACTCTGATCCCGACCGGCACGTTTTGCCTCGTACAAGGCCGTGTCGGCCTGACGAAGCAGAGCATGCAGATCCAGCGTGGAGGCTTCCAGAGTTGCGATACCCAGGCTGGCCGTCATGGTCAGTTGCTGCTCGTTATCCAGGGCCAGGGGCCGCAGGGCAATACTTTTGCGGACACGCTCGGCCACGGCATGGGCTTGGGTGGCGCTGCAGTCGGGCAGCAAGATGCCAAACTCCTCGCCACCCAATCGACCGCACAAGTCTGTATCGCGTAAAGCCAGGGAAATACGCTGGGTGATGGCGCTCAGGGCCAGGTCACCGACATGGTGGCCGTGGGTGTCGTTAATGGGTTTGAAGTGGTCGATGTCCAGAACAATGACGCTGACAGGAACGTGCCGTAGGCGACATTGAGTCAGCATGGTCTGGCTTTGCTGATAAAAGGCCTGCTTGTTGAGCAAACCGGTCAGGGCATCGTGGTGAGCCAGCCGCTGGAGCTTTTCCACTGCCAGGTTACGGGCAGAGATCAAGCTGGCACTGGTAATGGAGGCGAGTGCAATGGAGGCAATGCCGATGCGCAGCGACAGCAGATCCAGTGAGGTATATAGCTGGCTGGGCAGGAAGTAGACCGGCTGGCTCAGGGCAAACAGTGTCCAGAGCACATAGAACAAGGTCAACAAGGTGGTGGAAAAGAGCGAGTAGCTCAGGGCGCACCACAATAAAGGCAGGACGGGAAAGGCCAGGGAGCCGGGGCCGTCAATCAGCAAACTCAACAAGCTGGTCAGTAATAAGGACAGGGCGGGTGCCAACTGGGCCAGACTCATCAAATGGGGCTCGTTCCAGTACTCCATGAAACGGCGTATGGGGCGGGCCGGGGCAGTCAGGATGACGGGCAAAATAGCGGTGTAGGAGATCATGCCGGTCAGCATCCAGGACAGGATGGCTAGCGACAAGGCTTGAGAGGTATGCAAAGACAGGGCAATGCCGCCTAGCAGGGCGGAAAGGATACAGGCCAGCCCGTAGTAGGTGGCCAGGGTCAGCATGGCCTGAGGGCGGCGCAAGGACAGGTCCAGCAGCGGATTGCGGGTGATCAGCCAGTATGCCAGCCCGACGCCACTGACATTGGCCAAGGTTAGCAAAAGGGCAATAGGCAGGGGGTTGCGGGCGATCAGTTCGGCGCACAGATAGGCCAGAACAACAATGACCCAGTTAAGGAACTGGCTGGCCCAATCCGGGCGACGAATGAACAGGCCCAGCAGCACGGCCTCGGCAGGCCAGAAGATGGTCAGGGCGTCGTAATGGCGCAGCTTGGTGCCCAGCAGGGTCAGGATCAAGACCAGGCTGAACAGGAAAAAACGGGAGAGATAGGAATAGCGCCGCGGCGGGCGCAAGCAGGAAGCCTGCTTTGATTTCATATCCGTTGCCATAGGAGCGCACGCTCGTCGTGGACGCTTTACAGCGTCGGATAAGTTTCAAGCCGCCACTATTTTAGGATGAAAGCAGGAATGTTTCTTGCAAATTGTAATTATATGTTTGTAAATGAAATTAATACGGGGAATTGGGTTGGTTCCCCGTATTAATTGGCAGGCAAAGCCTTAGTTCAAGGCTGGCAAAGGGTGGCGTGGAGCCACGTGATGCACGTCCTGCAGGCGGAAACGGAAACGCACGTTGGCGTCCTGGTTCTGCGCGTCTGCCGTATAGGTGGTGCAGCCGTGTACAGGCGAGCTGAAAATCACGGTACCCGCCATGCGAGGGCCGTTCTTGGGTTGCAAGTAAACGGTATCGCCAATGCGAATATCGGTCTTGTTCAAGGCAATATGCTCAGGGCGCGATACCAAACCGGTTGGATAGATATTTTTCATAATTTTTTTCCTTATCGTGTGGCGTCATTACATCGTTTTTTTATTGAGATTTGATGACACCATGATGGATCGGTCTCCACACGGAGGCCAAGCCATTGCTATTTCAATGTAGAGCCGAGCTGGCCGAACAAATGTCAGGCAGACGTGCTCTGTGGCAGCATGGACAGCGCCTTATTCGTTTGCCAAGCAAATGGACGGAGCGAGTCCGCTACGATGCAAAAAATAAGTCTGGATGTGGCTGTCGTCGCCGTGGTGAATGAATACCCGCATGTTTGGGGACATGCCAGAAGGTCAAAGGGACCTGTTTTGCGTGGGTACATTCAAAAAAATGTTGATCGCACTTTCTTGATGTAATGGTATGTTGGTGCAATCAATCAACTATTAACTCATAGCTTTGCGCTGTTGTCAAGTGTTGGTGCGAAATAGATTTTCAGAGTCGATGTTTCTGATCCACTTCTTTGCAATCAGTCTCCAAAGCAGGGGCAGGCAGGCGCTCAGCCTGTTTTAGAATAAGTCCCTTAACTTGCCTTTTCTGTTGCGACTCATGATTACCATCACTGGCCTTTTTACCCATCCCATCAAATCCTGTGCCGCCCAGGCCCATCCACAGGGCGTGGAGGTCAGCGTTGCGGGCCTGGCCTTTGACCGAGAGTGGGTTGTTGTTGACCAACAGGGCGTATTCATGACGCAGCGTCGCTGGCCGCGCATGGCCTTGATTCAGCCAGTGGTGCAGGACGGGCAGATTACTGTGCAAGCGCCTGGTATGGATCCGTTGTCCTGGTCTCTGGATGCCCCGGCAGGGGATAACGTCGCTGTGTCCGTGCGTATCTGGAGTTCAGATACCTTGGGCCGGGACGAGGGCGATCAGGTCGCGCAATGGTTTAGCGACTTTTTGCAGACTCCTTGCCGGGTGTTGCGTAACCATAGCCGCGCCAGGCGTTATGTACTGACCGAACGTGTGCGTCCCTGGGAAGAAAAGTCCCAGGGCTGGCGTCAGATTGGTGATCAGATCAACGGTTTTGGTTTTGCAGATGCGCTGCCTTTTCTGTTTACCAATGAGGCGTCCCTGGAAGAGCTGAACCGCCTGGTGCAACAATCAGGTGAGCAGGCCGTACCCATGAATCGTTTCCGCGCGAATGTGGTTTTTGAGGGCTTGCCCGCGTATGAAGAGGACTATGTGTTGGGTGTCAGCAGTGAAGGCTTGAGCTTTGCTTTTATCCGCCCCTGTACTCGTTGCCCTATGCCCAATGTGAATCAGCTAACAGCGGATGTAGGTACCCAACCCGGCCTGGCCTTGGCACAAAGCCGTCAGTTCCCGCAAGGGACCTTGTTTGGCATGCAGGCCATGCTGGTTGAATCCAAACCTCAGAGACTGAGTATCGGCCAGACGCTGGATGTGGAATACAGCTTTTAAGCCTTGCACCACACTGGATCAGGCGTAGTCCAGGGGCAGACGGGTCGTGAACTTGATCTGCTCCATGGCGAAACTGGAGCTGACGTCGGTCAGCTCTATTTCCGAGATCAGGCGCTGGTAAACACGGTCAAAGCTTTTGATGTCAGGCACAACCACGCGCAGCAAATAGTCGGTATCGCCGCTCATGCGATAGAACTCCACAATTTGCGGGATCGCCTCCACCACGGCCGAAAACTGGCTGTACCACTGTTTGTTGTGCTGATTGGTCTTGATGGCCACAAACACCGTCACCCCGACATTCAGCTTTTCAGAGCTGAGCAAAGCCACCCGTTTTTCGATATAGCCTTCCTGCTCCAGGCGCTGTATGCGTCGCCAGCAGGGTGTGCTGGACAAACCCACCCGATCGGCAATTTCCTGAATGGCCAAGGTGGCATCGTTTTGGAGGATCTCCAGAATGTGTTTGTCGAATTTATCCAGCATAAAAATAATTTCCCAATAATCTTGCTGATTGTAGGTATTTATTCTCGGAATTCTGCCTACAGTAGCGTGAAAACGCAATAATTGCCCTTGGGCTCTTGCGTAGACTGTTCCCATTCATCTTTAGCGATCAGGATCAGGAAAACAGCATGCAGGACTGCGATTATCAACAAACCCGTTTGATCCATTTAGGACGGGACACCAGCGTGTCGGCTGGCTTTGTGAATGTGCCCATTTGTCGCGGCTCCACGATCCTGGCCGACAATCTGGAGCAATGGGCGCAGCGCAAGGAGCCTGACAATCCCTACGCCTCTTATGGTCGTTTCACTAATCCCACCTTGCAAGCCTTGACGCAAGCCGTGTCCGAGCTGGAAGGCGGTTTTCAGGCCAGCTTGTTTCCCTCTGGATTGGCAGCGTGTACTCATGCCTTGTTGGGCATGCTGGAAGTTGGAGATCATTTGCTGATACCGGATTCAGTCTATGGACCGGTACGCGCGTTTGCCCAGCGGGTGCTGGCCAGCCGTATGGGTATTCAGGTGCAGTTTTACGAGCCGTCTGTGGGCGAGGGCATGGCCAGCCTGATTCGTCCCAATACCAAGGTGGTGTACGTAGAGTCGCCCGGTTCGGCCACCTTCGAGATTCAGGATATTCCTGCGATTGCTCGCTGCGCACATGCGGTGGGGGCGTATGTGCTCTTGGACAATACCTGGGCTACTCCCTTGTTCTTCCAGCCCTTCGAGCATGGTGTGGATGTATCCATTCAGGCGGCCACCAAGTATCTGACCGGGCATTCCGATGCCTTGCTGGGAGTTGCCACCGCGAATGAGCGTGCCTGGCCGTTGCTGCGCCGTGCTGCACATGATTTTGGTCAGACAGCCGGTCCTGACGATGCCTTTTTGGCGCTGCGCGGCATGCGTACTTTAGGTGTGCGTTTGCGTCAGCACCAAGCCAGTGCTTTGCAGATTGCCCGTTTTCTGGAGAATCATCCGCAGGTTCAGCGGGTGTTGCATCCGGCATTGGAATTGCATCCCGGTCATGCCATCTGGAAGCGGGATTTCACCGGCTCTACCGGCTTGTTTGGCCTTGTGCTGGAACCCTTGAGCGAAGCGCAGTTATCCTGCTTTTTCAGGACCTTGCGCCTGTTTGGCATCGGTCTGTCCTGGGGTGGCTTCGAGAGTCTGGCTTTGCCCATGGAGATGCCCAAACGCAATGGGGAAGCCTTGTTCGGGGAAGGGCAGTTATTGCGTTTGCATGTGGGGTTGGAAGAGCCCCAGCACTTGCAGCAAGACCTGGAACAGGCTTTGGACGCGGCTTATGCGCTCAACACGTCCAGAAGCACAAGTGGGCTGCGTTTAGTTGCCCAGCAGGCTTAACTGCTGGTTTTCCTGCCTGGCGATCAGGCGACGCGTCTGTTCTTCACTGATGTCCAGGCTGGGATCATCCAAAGAAGGTTGAGCGGGGCTGGAGATGCTTTCTGCAATCCGGTTCCAGCGCAGTCCCAGTTTGCTGGGTTTGGCCGGGCGACGACGGCTGCGCGGGGCGGTTTCGTGCTGGTCAGGCGAGTACTGGGTCAGATCAAACTGGCCTGTGACGATGCCCACTTGCTTGAGCAGAACCATGGCCTGCAAGGGGCTTTTGAAACTGCGCGGATCTTTGCTGCGGGCGGTAACCAGTACTGCCTGACCGGCACGCGTGGCCACTTGTACGAAAAAATGATTGCCTTGTCCTTTGATGGACACACCTAAAATCCCCCCGGCTTGCGTGGCGGCACGCAGCTGCTGCAGGGTAAAGGTGACGATTGCGCCTTGACAGGGCAAAGAGGACATAAATTAGCGCTCAATAAAGAAAGCCCGCCGTTGCGGGCTGGTCGGGCAAATAGCTGCGTCCCCAAAGAGGGGACTCAAGGGCGACATTATGCCAAAAAATAGGCGGTTCGTGGCTTGGACGGCACAAGACGGAAGGACGTCTTGTGCAAGCTGCAGCTCAGGCGGCGGCCTGGGCACATAGGCGCGGCAGAATGTGATTAGCCAGCAAGGGGGCTAGCGTCAGCGAACGGATTTCCTGCGGGCTGACCCAGCGCGCTTCTTCCAGCTCGGCGGCGGCCTGGATTTCCCGGTTCACCGTCAAAGTGAAAACGTGGGCATGAACCACGTGGCCAGGTTCATTGGCGGCGGGGCTTTCAAAGTATGCTTCGTAGCGGGCCGAGGCGGTTTCTTCCGCTGTCAGGCCCAGCTCTTCGTCCAGTTCGCGTTGCAGGGCTTGCAAGGGCGTTTCACCTGCTTCCAGCTTGCCGCCTGCCTGCATGTAATAGGCGCTGCCACGCTTGCGGACCAGGAGAATTTGGCCTTTAGAGTTGGTGATGTAGGCGGCAGCCAGCAAGATAACAGGATTGGACATGGTGTTTCAAACAAAAAGGGTCAAGCCAGGATCGGTTCAAGCAGGCTATTTTTGCACAGGCTCGGAAGGGGTGTCATCCAGGGTTTTGGCACGCAGCAAATAGCGGGTGGCGAAAATGCCTGGAATCAAGAGTCCGAGTCGATACCAGCCCAGGTGACTGGTCAGCCAGGCCGAGGCGGCCAGCGACAGCCACAACATGATCAGCGCCCGGCGTTTGGCCTGGCGGGTCAAGCCCTGGCCGTTCTCCCAATTGCGCAGGTATGGGCCCAGATGGCGTTGATCCAGCAGCCATTGATGAAAGCGGGGGGAGCTACGGGAAAAGCACCACGCGGCCAATAATACAAATGGCGTGGTAGGCAGCAAGGGTAAAACAGCGCCGGCAATCGCCAGCGCCACACAAATCCACCCGGCAAACAACAGGGCGTAACGCATCATGTTTAGCGGGGAACGCGTCCCAGCATGTAGAACTCGTCATTGCAGCGCATGGACATGAAGTTGGCCATGCGGTTACTCAGACCAAAAAAGGCACTGATACCGGCAATATCCCAGGCGTCCTCGTCGCTGAAACCGTGCTCGTGCAGGGCCTGGAAGTCGGCGTCTTCAATCTCCTGAGCGTTTTGCGAGACTTTCATGGCAAAGCTCAGCATGGCTTTTTGGCGTGCCGGAATATCGGCCTTGCGCCAGTTCACGGCAACCTGGTCTGCCACCAGGGGATTCTTGGCGCGGATGCGCAAGATGGCACCGTGGGCAATCACGCAGTAATGACACTGATTGGCGGCGGAGGTGGCCACCACAATCATTTCCCGGTCTGCATGGCTCAAACCACTGGGCTTTTCCATCAGTGCGTCGTGATAGGCAAAAAAAGCGCGGAATTCGTCAGGACGGTGGGCCAGAGCCAGAAACACATTCGGAATAAAACCGGATTTTTCCTGCACGGCTTCAATTCGACTGCGAATATCCTCGGGCATTTCGGCCAGCGTGGGGACGGGATAACGGCTGATAGCGGGTTGAGCGTGGGTCTCGGGCATGGCTTGTCTCCAGGTAAAAATGGATGTTCTAGTTCATCGAGTAATTAAATCCAGCTACGCAAAGGTGTCCAGGGTCGGTCAAGACGATATAATGACATATTGATCCTGCCGCGGGCAGGGCTCTACCAGAGAGCCTTACGGGCGGAACTGTACTTGCACACCACTACTGACGCGATAATGACAACCATCCTTGAATCTCTTCCAGTCGGCCAGAAGGTCGGCATTGCCTTTTCCGGTGGCCTGGACACCAGCGCTGCACTTTTGTGGATGCGCAACAAGGGCGCGATCCCTTACGCATACACCGCGAACCTGGGTCAGCCTGACGAACCCGATTACGATGCGATTCCCCGCAAGGCCAAGGAATACGGTGCCACGCTGGCCCGTCTGGTGGACTGCCGTCAGCAACTGGTGGCTGAAGGGATTGCCGCCTTGCAGTGCAATGCCTTTCACATCACCACCGGTGGCGTAACCTACTTCAACACCACGCCTATTGGCCGTGCTGTTACCGGCACCATGCTGGTTGCCGCCATGAAAGAAGACGACGTCCATATCTGGGGCGACGGCAGCACCTACAAGGGCAATGACATCGAGCGTTTCTACCGCTACGGTTTGTTGACCAACCCTGAACTGAAGATTTACAAGCCTTGGCTGGACCAGACCTTCATTGACGAGCTGGGCGGCCGCGCCGAGATGTCCGAGTACATGCAGGAAAACGGCTTCGACTACAAGATGTCGGCCGAAAAAGCCTACTCCACCGACTCCAACATGCTGGGTGCCACGCACGAAGCCAAGGATCTGGAGTACCTGAACGCCGGTATCAATATCGTCAAGCCCATCATGGGCGTGGCTTTCTGGCGTGACGATGTGGCCGTGGCTGCTGAAGAAGTGCGTGTGCGCTTTGAAGAAGGTCAGCCTGTCGCCCTGAACGGCGTGGAATTCTCCGACCCTGTGGAACTGATGCTGGAAGCCAACCGCATCGGTGGCCGTCATGGTCTGGGCATGAGCGATCAGATCGAAAACCGCATCATCGAAGCCAAGAGCCGTGGCATTTACGAAGCCCCCGGCATGGCCTTGCTGCACATTGCTTACGAGCGTCTGGTTACCGGCATCCACAACGAAGACACCATCGAACAGTACCGCATCAACGGTCTGCGTCTGGGCCGTCTGCTGTACCAAGGCCGCTGGTTTGACCCACAAGCCATCATGCTGCGTGAAACCGCCCAGCGCTGGGTGGCTCGTGCCGTAACTGGCGAAGTGACACTGGAACTGCGCCGCGGTAACGACTACTCCATTCTGGACACCGTCTCGCCTAACCTGACTTACAAGGCCGAGCGTCTGAGCATGGAAAAAGTGGACAGCATGTTCTCGCCACGCGACCGTATCGGTCAGCTGACCATGCGTAACCTGGACATCGTGGACACCCGCGACAAGCTGTTCACCTACACCCAGGCTGGCCTGTTGGCTCCTGCCGCTGGCTCGGCTGTGCCTCAGCTGAAAGACAGCAAGAAGTAAGACATGGCTTGCAGATCGGGGTGGCTCTGGGCAGCCCTCTTGATCTGAAGCAGCAGTATCAAAACACCCCAATATTGGTTGAATCCGATATTGGGGTGTTTTTTTATGGGATGGGCTTAGCGTTCTTGAACGGCTTTGCTTAATGCTGTCAGCGTTTGCTACTGCCTTGAGCTAGCAAAGAGGGACCTATAGTCAACTTGGCTTGACGAGACCATCAAGGCCAAGCAGCAGTTGGTGTACGCCGTGCATCCAATCAGTCGATCAGTTTCCCGCTTGGCTCATGGAAGGCGAAGGGGCCGTCGAATTGGCCGACGGTGGCAGTATGGGTCACGATCTGGCCAAGGCTGTCCAGCGCATGAACGGCATAGCCGGGCGGTTCCAGTGTCCAGGCCGACGCTGCGTCTTCAGCCAGATCCAGACAGACTTGATGCGCCACCGATGGGGCGGTGCTGGCAATGGTGCCGCCAAAACGGATCTGGATATTGCGATGCAAATGCCCGCTGATCACACGTTCGATATTGCTGTGTCGGCGCACAATCGCTTCCAGTTGTTCCGCTCCTTGCAGCAGGCCTATCTTGTCCATGTGGCCGATCAAGGTGTTGAAAGGAGGGTGATGCAGGGCAATGATGGTGGGGCGCTCAGGCTGTTGGGCCAGCTCGGTACGTAACCAGTCCAGCTGTTCCTGATCCAGACTACCTGCACTGGCTCCCAATACTGCACTGTCCAGGGCCAGCAGTCTTAGCTCTCCAATATCCACGCTGTAGCAAACCGGCCCGGCCTTGCCCAGATAGCTATATTCGGGAAAGCTCTCGCGCAGTTGCTGGCGGTCATCATGGTTGCCCGGCAACAAATACACCGGGATGGAGCCCAGCGGTGCCAGCAAGCGGCGCAAGTGCGCATATTCCTGTGGTCGACCAAAGTCGGTCAGATCGCCCGTCAACACCAGGGCATCCGGTTTCTGTGGCAGGGCTAGAGCGTGGTTGATGGCGTCCTGCAGATAGGGGGCGGTATTCAGACGGCCATAAGCCAGCCGACCTTCTTCCCGAATATGCGGGTCCGTCATTTGAATCAGTAATGTTTTCAGCATCGTTATCAGCTTGCGTTAAGAGAGTGGCACGGTACCGGGCATCAGCTTGCCGGGGTTGATGTGAATTCCTACTGTACTGCCAAGGACAGCCCCGTGATCACGGTCTACCTCGGCAATCAGAGGGGCTTGTCCGTCCACATCCAGGGTCAGTTGCACCCGTCCGCCCATAAAACTGCGTTGTCGCACGCTGGCTCGTGCCCAGCCGCTGGGTGTGTCCATGCAAACGCTGATGTCTTCCGGGCGAACCAGCAACTCCTGCGCCCCGCGCAAGGTTTCGGGGCAAGCCAGGCTCAGGTCTGCCAGACGGATATCGTTGTTGAGCATGCTTTGTTCGCTGCGTTGCAGGACGTTGACCCGCCCGAGGAAGGTAGCGACAAAAGGGTGGGCCGGATGGCGGTACAGGCTTTCGCCATCGCCAATCTGAATGATGCGGCCTTCGTGCATGACGGCCAGACGGTCGGCAATGGCAAACGCTTCCTGCTGATCGTGGGTCACATGAATGGCCGTGATACGCAGGCGTCGCAGCAGCTCGGCCAGCTCGTCGCGCAAGGAGACTTTCAGCTTGGCATCCAGGGCGGCCAGCGGCTCGTCCAGCAGCAGAACGCGAGGTTGATTGGCAATGGCACGTGCGATGGCAACGCGTTGTCGTTGCCCACCCGACAAGGCGGAGGGCTGGCGTTTTTCCAGACCGTTCAGGCGCATCAGATCGACCAGCTCACCCACCAGTTTTTGGCGTGCGGCCAGATCCATTCCCTTGATCTTCGGACCATAGCCGATATTGGCTTCCACCGTCATGTTCGGGAACAGGGCGTAATGTTGAAACACCATGCCGACCTCACGCTTTTCAATCGGCAGATGGGTGACGTCCTGGCCGTCGAACAGAATGCGGCTGCCGGCATCGGGCATTTCCAGGCCGGCGATCAGTCGCAGCAAGGTGGTCTTGCCGCAGCCCGAGGGCCCCAGCAAAGCCATGACTTCACCGGGGGCGATGTCCAGAGTGCTGGGATGCAATCCCCGTGTGCCATCAGCATAGGTTTTGGCGCAGTGTTCGATACGCACCGGTATGTGTTTATTTTCCATAGTGTTTCTCCAGCAAGCGCGCCAAGGTCTGCAGCCCCCACAGCACGGGCAAGATGACGAGCATGAAAATCAGCGTATAGGCCGAGCCCACCTCGATACGCATGGACGCATAGCTATCGGCTAGCCCCACGGGCAAGGTGCGGGTCAGTGGCGTATGCAGCATCCAGGTCAGGTTGAACTCGCCTAGTGACAAGGTGAAGACCATCAGGCTGCCAGCCACAATCGCAGGCAGGATGGCCGGCAGCAGGATGCCGAAAAAGATTTGCGTAAAGCTGGCTCCCAGCGAGCGGGCCGCTTCTTCCAGGTCGATCAGGCTGCGTTTTTGCAGAGCTGCTGTGGTCGTACGCACCATAAAGGGCAGGGTGAACACAATGTGGCCCACCAGAATGAACCAGAAGCTTTGACGAAAGCCTTGCAAGGAGCCATAGGCCAGCAGTAGAGCCAGGGCCGAGGCCATGCCGGGGACCGCCACCGGCAAGGTCAGCAGTTCTTCAAAGCTGCGCGCCAGACGGGAGCGGCTGCGTGCCAGGGCATAGGCACAGGGGACGCCCAGCACAATGACAGCCAGCACACAAAGCAGCGCCAGCTGCAGGGATAGCCAGACTGTGCTGCCGTAGTTGGCCCAGACGTGCTCCACCCATTTCAGGGTCAGGCCACTTTTCAGTCCGATACGATAATTGTTGACCAGCCCGGCCAGCACGGAAACCAGAATGGGGCCGAGCAGGAACAGCACGGTCAGTCCGGTGACAGCCAGAAGCAAGGGGGCAGGGCGATGGGGGTTTGAAGCCGTTTTCAGTTTCATGGTGCCCTCACATAACGACCGAGGGATCGCGGACCAGACGCCGGGCCAGCCACAAGGTAAACCATGTCAGCAGCCCCAGGGAAATGGACAAGCTGGCCGCCAGGGTGAAATTCGCATAGTTGGTAAATTCGTTATAGATCGTGATGGGCAACACTTCGTAGCGGCTGGACAGGGTGAAGGCCGTACCGAAAGCGCCCATGGAGGTGGCAAAAACAATGGCACCGCAAGACAGGGACGTGGGAGCCAGTTCCGGTATCCAGACATCTCTGGCAATGTCCCAGCGTGTGGCTCCACAGGAGCGCGCGGCTTCCTCCAGGTTGCGGTCTATGGATTCGGCGGCTGCGGTGTAAGTAGCAATGGCGCGGGGCAGGGAAAAGTACAGATAGGCCAGAAACAAACCCAGCAGGCCGTAGGCAAAGGTCACTCGCCCCAGCCCCAGATCCTGGCCGATCTGGGCCAGCAGCCCCTGCCGACCACCCAGCAAGATAATGAAAAAGCCCACGATGACGCCAGGAAAGGACAGGGGCAGCGTCATCAGGGAGAGCAGCAGGCGCTTGGCCGGCACGCGATAGCGAGCCATCACGATGCCGACCATGGCACCCAGCACCAAGGTGGCCAGGGTCACGATGGCGGACAGGAGCAGCGTTTGCAGCAAGGCCTGCAAGTACCGCCCCGATGTCAGCACGACCCAGTAGGTGTGCATGCCTTCTTGTGCGGGCAGGGCCAGAAGCTGTACCGCGGGCAAGAGCCAGAATGCGGCAAAGAAAGCGACGGCAGGGGCCGAGCACAAGGGCAGCAGGTATTTGCGTTGCATACGCTAACTCCACATGGACCGCTTAGCGGACCTCTGCCAGATAACGCTCGGCAAAGGGTTTCTGACCCTGTGCCATGCGCTCATAGTCAATGGCCTTGGCACGTGCGTATTCGCTGTCGGGCAGGAAGCGCGACTGGGCTTCCTTGCTGACGGCGTTGCTGCGAACCGGGCGCAGGAAAGCATTGGCCCAGATGGACTGCCCTTGCTCGGACAGCACAAAATCCAGCACCTTGCGTCCCTGTTCGGTGTGTGGAGCCTTGTTGACCAGGGACATCACATACGGCACCACAATCGTGCCTTCCTGGGGAATCACGAAAGCGACGTCCTCGCCGTCCTTGTACTGAGCGCGGTAGGCGCTGAAGTCATAGTCCAGCAAGATGGGGATTTCGCCGGAAATCAGGCGGGCATAGGCGGTTTGCTTGGGAACAATGGGATTGTTCTTTTGCAGGGCCTTGAACCAGTTGATGGCGGGATCAAAGTTGTCCATATTGCCGCCCAGGGCTTCGTTGATGGCAACGGCCCCTACATAACCCACAAAGGCGGAAGAAGGGTCCAGATACCCGACCAGGCCTTTGTACTCGGGCTTGAGCAGGTCGTTCCAGGAGGCAGGCACAGGCACATTGCCCAAGGCCGACTTGTTTACCATGATGCCCATGGTGCCGGAGTGGATTGCAAACCAATGGCCTTGCGGGTCTTTCAGCCCTTCGGGAATCTGTTCCCAGCCCTGGGGTTTGTAGGCCTGGGTCACGCCTTCTTTCTGGGCCTGAATGGCAAAGGTGATGCCCAGATAAGTCACATCGGCGACCGGGTTGGCGGACTCGGCAACCAGCTGGGCCAGGGACTGGCCGGAGTTCTTGTTGTCGGGCGGGACGGTAATGCCGGTGTGCGCCTTGATGGCCTCGATCTGGCTGGCCCAGTCGGCCCATTCTGGTGGACAGTTGTAGCAAATGGCCGTCTGCGCAGCGGCGGCGCTTCCCACGGTCATCAGGGCCAGGGGCAGTGCCACGCGGCAAGCCAATGTACTCAGCATATGTTTCATGGTCGATCACTCCAGTCAGTCAGTGGTGTCAGGAAAAAGCCGGGAATGGCTTGAACGCAGGGGGTTGCGGGAGCGGGTCCCGAAGAGGAAAGGGGCTTCATCCTGGATGCGCCCGTGGTGAACAAGGGGCAGGGGCGCAGGACTCGCCCGGGTTGAAGGTGTAGGGCAGCAGAACCGAGGCCTGCGCGGGAACCGTTTTTTGCTGGGCTACCGCCTCCAGCAGCAGACCGATGCACTGGCGACCAATTTCTTCATTGGGTTGTGCGATGGTGGCCGGGCGTGGAAACAGTTCAGCGCCCAGGGCGATGCCGTCAAAGCCGATCACGCTGATATCGTTGGGAACCTGCAGGCCAATCTGCTGTGCCGTGCGCAGACAGCGAATGGCAATCAGATCGTTGGAGCCAATCATGGCTGTGGGGCGTTCCGGTTGGCGCAAGAGTCGGGCGACGCTGGCAAGATGCACGTCCTCAGAAGACGGTGCTTGCTCTTGCTCTCCTTGATCCATGAAAGGCACTTCCAGCAGTGGCATGGGCACCAGGCCAGCCTTGTCCATTCCTTTCAGATAGCCACGGCTGCGTTGCTGGGCGCGATCAGAAACGTGCAGATGACCGCTTACCATGGCAATGCGGCGATGGCCTTGCCTTGCCAAGTGGCCGATCAGTTCAATCATGGCCTGCTCGCCGTTGACGGTGACGCAAGGATGCTCGGGATGCAGGTTGTACGCCAGTACGTAGGGACAGCGTGTCTTGTTCAACCGAACTAAAGCAGGAGAGTGAGCCGGGTTGGAGACCACCAGCACAATGCCTTCCACATTGCTGGCCAGGAGCAAGGCCACTGCCTGGGATTCACGTTCCAGGTGGTAGTCGGTAAAGAAGGGCAGGATGGCATAGCCGCCGCGGGCTGCGGTATCGGCGATGCCCTTCAGGCACTCGGCAAAGACGGGGTTGAGCAAGGTCGGCAAGACCACGCCGATGACTCGGCTGCGCTGGCTGCGCAGACTGCGTGCCGAGGCATTGGGCTCATAAGCCAGTGCGTCGATCGCGGCTTGCACGCGCAGGCGGGTTTTCTCACCCACCTTTTCCGGCTCATTGAGCACGCGCGAGACCGTCGCAACCGATACCTGTGCTGCTCTGGCGACATCCAGTATTCCTATGTTGGCCATGACACCCAGCCGTCAAAATGAAAACGATTACATTTGAGCAAAGGCATATGTCAGGCAAATGACGGTCTTGGTTTTTTTGTGTGCTGCAGGAAGCACCTTGATGCCACTTATACGAGCCTGATCGCAAACAGATCCTGGTCTTGATACGGCCAGTTCTACAGTGAGTTCTCCTGAACAACAGGCCTGCGCGGTCAGGCTTTTATCTCATGAAACCCATTCTTGTTTTGCAGCACGAGGTCACGCAAGGGCCGGGGGTGCTGCTGGATCATCTGGAGAGCCACGGTCTTCCCTATCACTTGTGCATGTCGCCGCTGGATGGCCGGGCGCCCGTGTCGGCTCGTGATTACAGCGGGGTGGTGGTGCTGGGCAGTGATCGCAGTGTCAATGATCTTTTGCCCTGGATAGAGCAGGAGCATGCCTTGTTGCAGGATGCGGTTCAGCGTCATGTTCCGGTTCTGGGGCATTGCTTCGGGGCACAACTGCTGGCGCGTTCCCTGGGGGCCCGCGTGCAGCGCAATCCGTATCCGAACATAGGCTGGGGCCAGGTCTGGAGCAGTCCCTACGCCCGGCGTGTCATGGGCCTGCCCAGGCGTGCCATGCTGTTCAACTGGCATTACGACACCTTCCAGATTCCCTCGGGGGCCAGCCGGACTTTATACGGCCCACATTGCCTGAATAAAGGTTTTTGCCTGGGCCCGCATTGGGCCTTTCAAGGCCACCTGGAAGTGACTGCCGACAGCATCCGTCAGTGGTGTGATCACGGCCGCTGCGAGTTGGAGCAGGTATACGGTCCGGCGGCCCAGGATGCGGAACATATCTTGTTGGGCCTGGATCAGCACCTGAGCACTTTGCACCTTATTGCCAGACAGACTTATCAACGCTGGACAGATCAGTTGCTGGAGCGTGCCGGTGTCGCCCTGGCCCAAATCCATATGCCGTCTTTATACGCGGGCCAGTAAACACTGCTCTGAATTTATGCCGCCACTCCTAGACTTTCTCTGTCTGCTGCAAGTCAGCATTGATCAGGAGTTCGGGATGAGTGCGTCCTTTTTTACGGTTCTGGCAGGAGGGATTTCTCTGGGGCTGTTTATCTATTTGTTCTATGCCTTGCTCAAGGCCGAAAAATTCTAAGTTCAGGCCAGCAAGTGTTCATTGTGGGAACAGGTGTGCATATGAGTGATTTTCTATTTTTAGCGGTGCTGTTCGCGTTCTTTGCGATGGCGACCGGATTGGTTCTTGGTCTTGAGAAGCTGTAAGAGGAGCTGTCATGCTGGACGATCTGATGCAGTTTCTAGTTATTTTGGCCGTCTCTACGGTCTTGTTAGTGGTGGTGGGTAAATGGATTGCCCATTTTTTCAGTAGCCCCAATCACAGCCTGATCGAACGTGGCACGTATCGGCTGCTGGGCGTGAATCCTGAAGAGAAAATGTCCTGGAAGCGATATGGTCTGGCGCTCTTGTTGAGCAATGCCGCCATGTTGCTTCTGGGATATATTCTTTTGCGGGTGCAGGGCTGGATTCCTGGCGACAGCCTGCAGCGCGCCGCACAAACGCCTGACCTGGCCTTTAATACGGCTGTGTCTTTTACGACCAATACTAATTGGCAGGCGTACTCGGGTGAATCCAGTCTGTCCAATTTTTCCCAAATGGCGGCCATCACCTTTTTGATGATGATCAGTGCCACAACGGGTCTGGCAGCGGCAGGAGGTTTCATCCGTGGCTTAAGCCGTAAAAGCTCGGCGGATATTGGCAACTACTGGGTGGATTTCAGCCGCTCCTTGTATCGCTTGCTTTTGCCGTGCAGCTTCCTGCTGGCCTTGTTGTATATCTGGCAGGGTATGCCACAGACACTGAGCTCGGATGTCGTGGTCAATACGCTGGAAGGTCTCAAGCAGCAGATAATTCTGGGGCCAGTAGCCAGCCTTGAAAGCATCAAGCATGTGGGGACTAATGGGGGCGGCTTCTTTGGTATGAACGCGGCTCATCCATTTGAAAACCCTACGTCGCTGACCAATACCGTGCATATGCTCAGCATGTTGCTGGTGCCTTCGGCCCTGACTTACGCCTTTGGCTCCATGCTGGCTCGTCGTCGCCAGGGTTGGGCTTTCTTTGCGGCCTTCCTGGTGATGTTCATCGGTTTTCTGTCCCTGATTTATAGCGCCGAACAGGCAGGCAACCCTTTGCTGACTTCCCTGGGGGTGGACCAAACCCAAAGCAGCACGATGGGCGGTGGCAATTTGGAGGGCAAGGAACTGCGCTTCGGTGTGGCGCAAAGCAGCTTGTTTGCCACCGTGACCACGGCTGCGACTACCGGCTCGGTCGATGCCATGCACTCTTCGCTGACGCCTTTGGGTGGCCTGGTGCCGATTGCCCAAATGATGCTGAACAACGTGTTTGGCGGGATAGGCGTGGGCTTTATCAGCCTGGTCAGCTACGCCATTCTGACGGTGTTTCTGGTGGGCATGATGATAGGGCGCAGCCCGGAGTTTTTGGGCAAGAAGATCGAGGCGCGGGAGATGAAGTACGTGATGCTGGCCATGCTGGCGCATGCCTTCAGCATTCTGGGTTTTACGGCCTTGGCCAGCGTGCTGCCATCCACTATGGATAGTCTGTCCAATATGGGGCCACATGGTTTCAGCGAAGTTCTGTACGCCTATACCTCGGGTACGGCTAATAACGGTTCCGCCTTTGCAGGTTTCAACGCGAACACCCCTTTCTTCAACACAACGATAGGGCTGGCCATGTTGGTGGGGCGGTATCTGACCCTGCTGCCCCTGCTGGCTCTGGCCGGTGTGCTGGCTGCCAAGAAAGCGGTTCCTGCCGGACCAGGCACCTTGTCGACGGCCACCCCCTTGTTCACCGGCCTGTTGATTTTCGTGGTTCTGGTGGTGGGCGGGCTGACTTTCCTGCCTGCACTGGCGCTGGGCCCAATTGTGGAGCACCTGTTGATGCTCGATGGCATTACTTTTTGAGGATTGACTGTCATGTCTACCCATCAATTTATGGTTTCGACACCGGCGGCACCGACGATGAAAAGCCTGTTGCGTCCCGTGCTGCTGTCCGCCTTGTTTTTTATGCTGTTGACGGGCATAGCCTACCCGTTGGCTACGACCTTTATTGGCACCGCCTTGTTCCCGGAGCAGGCAAAGGGCAGCCTGATTCAGCGTGACGGCCAGCTCGTGGGTTCACGCCAGATTGGTCAGTACTTCAGTCAGCCCGAGTATTTCCATGGGCGTCCCAGTGCGACGTTGGGAGCCGATCCGGCTGACCCCTCCAAGACCATTGCGCAGCCCTATAACGCGGCGGCCAGTGGTGCCAGCAATCAGGGGGTACTAAGCAAAAGTTTGCTGGAGGCTGTGGCAGAACGCAGCAAGGCATATCGCCTGATGAACGGTTTGGCAGAGGATGCTCCCGTGCCTGTAGATGCTGTCACAGCGTCGGCATCGGGTTTGGACCCGCATATTTCGGTGGCTAATGCCCGTTTGCAGGCCGCTCGTATCGCCAAAGTGCGCGGTATGCCGCTGGCTCAGGTCCAGGTCCTGATTGATCGCTATACCAGTGCTCGTCAATTCGGGGTGCTGGGCGAGCCACGCGTGCAGGTCTTGGAGCTTAATCTGGCGCTGGACATGGCCAAGCGTGCCCAGCCCGCAGTGCGTTAGGAGCAGGTGTCATTATGTCTATTACTGATCTGAAAGCCCCGCAAGAGGCCGAGCGTTCGACGGCGTTTCAGGCCGTGCCCTGGGGCACGGTGTGCAAGGAAGCCTTCAAGAAATTGTCGCCTCGGGTGCAGTTCAAGAACCCGGTGATGTGTGTGGTGTATCTGGGCAGTATCGTCACCAGCTTGCTGGGTGTGCAGGCCTTGATGGGGCAGGGTGAGGCCCCCGCTGGATTTATCTGGTCTATTGCAGCCTGGCTGTGGTTTACGGTCTTGTTTGCCAATGCGGCCGAAGCCGTGGCAGAAGGGCGTGGTAAAGCGCAGGCCGACGCGCTGCGTTCTACGCGCAAGCGGGTCATGGCCAAGGTTCTGAAAGACCCCGCCCGTGATAGCCGCGCCTGGCCTGTCCCCAGCGACGAACTGCTGCCCGGTGCCTATGTGCTGGTTGAAGCGGGCCAGATTATTCCGGCTGACGGCGAAGTGCTGCAGGGGGCAGCGTCGGTAGACGAGTCCGCGATTACGGGTGAATCGGCGCCGGTGATCCGGGAGTCGGGGGGCGACTTTTGTTCCGTTACGGGGGGAACCCGCGTTCTGTCTGACTGGATCGTGATGCGGGTCACCGCCAAACCGGGTGAGGCTTTTCTGGATCGCATGATTGCGATGGTGGAGGGCGCCAAGCGCGGCAAGACGCCAAACGAGATTGCCTTGAATATCTTGCTGGTTGCCCTGACGCTGATCTTTCTGCTGGTGTGCGTGACCTTGCTGCCTTTCTCCAGCTTTGCAACGGTGCTGACCGGCCAAGGTTCGCCCGTTACGATTACCGCCTTGATTGCTCTGTTGGTGTGTCTGATTCCGACTACCATCGGTGCCTTGCTGTCGGCGGTAGGTGTCGCCGGGATGAGCCGCATGATGAAAGCTAATGTGCTGGCCAGCTCGGGCCGCGCTATCGAGGCGGCGGGAGACGTGGATGTTCTGCTACTGGACAAGACAGGCACCATTACGCTGGGTAATCGGGAGGCCTCGGCCTTTTTGCCTGCGCCGCAGGTATCGGAACAGGCCTTGGCAGACGCAGCCCAATTGGCATCGTTGGCGGACGAGACCCCCGAAGGACGCTCCATTGTGGTGCTGGCCAAGCAGCTTTTCAATTTGCGTGGTCGTGAATTGCAAGGTGCGCAGACCATTGCCTTTAGCGCCCATACACGCATGAGCGGCATTGATATCGAGGGTCGTCAGATTCGTAAAGGGGCGGCAAATACCATGCGCTCCCATATCGAGTCCCAGGGCGGCGTGTTTCCTCGCGAACTGGACACTTTGGTCAATGAGGTCGCCCGCCGGGGCAGCACACCGCTGGTCGTCACTGAAGGTAATAAGGTGCTGGGTGTGGTGGAGCTCAAAGATATCGTCAAAGGCGGTATCAAGGAGCGCTTTGCCGAGTTGCGCGCCATGGGCATCAAGACTGTCATGATTACCGGGGACAACAAGCTGACCGCCGCTGCCATTGCGGCCGAAGCCGGGGTGGATGACTATCTGGCCGAAGCCACGCCCGAGGACAAGCTGCAATTGATTCGGCGCTATCAGGATGAAGGTCGCCTGGTTGCCATGACTGGCGACGGCACGAATGATGCGCCTGCTCTGGCGCAGGCCGATGTGGCCGTGGCCATGAACAGCGGCACCCAGGCGGCTAAAGAGGCCGGCAATATGGTGGATCTGGACAGTAATCCCACCAAGCTCCTGCGTGTGGTGGAAGTGGGCAAGCAGATGATCATGACGCGCGGTGCCCTGACCACCTTCAGCATTGCCAATGATCTGGCCAAGTACTTTGCGATTATTCCTGCGGCTTTTGTGGTCACGTATCCTGCTTTGGGTGCCTTGAATGTGATGCAGCTGCATAGTCCGGCTAGCGCCATCCTGTCGGCAGTCATTTTCAATGCCTTGATCATCATTGCCCTGATTCCCTTGGCCTTGCGGGGTGTGAAGTATCGGGCCGAACCGGCCAGCCGTTTGCTGAAACGCAACTTGCTGATTTACGGCTTGGGAGGGCTGATCGCCCCTTTCATAGGCATCAAGCTGATTGATTTGCTGCTGACGCCGTTTTTTGGATAAGAGCGTAAGATCAATAGCAATTTTCTGGATGGAGTGCGCAGATTCATGTCACTTGAGGATAGGCCGGACCCGGATGAGCTGCTGCAGGTGATTGGCGAGGATCCGCACCAGCCTCGTCGCGGGCAGCTCAAGATTTTCTTCGGCGCTTGTGCGGGCGTAGGGAAAACCTACGCCATGCTCAAGGAGGCGCATCAACGCCAGTCCGAGGGCGTGTCCGTGGCTATCGGGATTGTGGAAACCCATGGCCGCCAGGAAACCCAGGCTCTGATTGACGGTTTGCCCGTGCTGCCCCGCAAGGAGTATCAACGTCAGGGGCGGGTGGTGACGGAGTTCGATCTGGATGCCGCCTTGGCCTCGGGTTATCAGCTGCTGCTGGTGGACGAGCTGGCGCACTCCAATATTGAAGGCAGTCGACACGCCAAGCGCTGGCAGGATGTGGAGGAGTTGCTGGATGCGGGCATTGATGTGTATACCGCGCTCAATGTGCAGCATCTGGACAGCCTGAATGAGGTGGTGGGCGGCATTGTTGGGGTACGGGTCCGGGAGACGGTGCCAGACCGGATTTTTGATCGGGCGGCCGATGTCTTGCTGGTGGATCTGCCGCCGGATGATCTCTTGTCTCGTCTGAGTGCGGGCAAGGTGTATCTGGCCGACTCGGTGGCCCACGCGCGTCAGAACTTCTTTCGTCGCGGCAATCTGATTGCTCTGCGTGAGTTGGCTTTGCGCCGGGTGGCGGATCGGGTCAATGCGGACGTGCATGTGTATCGGATCTCCCATGCGATCCGGACAGTTTGGCCGACACGTGAGTTACTGATGGTATGCGTCAGTGCCGATAGCGCCCAGGAAGCTCTGATTCGGGAGGGGGCGCGCTTGGCCCAGCAATTGCAGACGCCCTGGATTGTGCTGCATGTGGATACGCCGCAGGAAAGCGGGCAGATCAAGGCGCAGGAAGCACTGGTGCGCTTGGCGGCCAGTGCTCAGCATGCCGGAGCCGAGTTTGCCAATATTGCCGGGCAGGATGTGGCGCATACGATTTTGGCCTATGCCCGTCAACGCAATGCGACCAAGCTGATTTTGGGAAACTCGTCAGCGCGATCTATCTGGCCCTGGCGCACTCGTCTGTCCGAGCGCCTGGCGCGCAGCAACCCTGAAATTGGTTTGCTGCTGCTGCGTATGGATACGGTACAGCGGCCCATACGGCCCCTGGAGCTGGAACAACCCATGGCACAAGGCAAGGCCTTGTCGATTGCGTCCATTATTTGTGTTGTGACCACCTTGCTGGCCGAGAAGCTCTTGCCCTTTTTCGAGCTCTCCAACGTGATCATGCTGTTCCTGATCACTGTGGTCTTTATTGCCCTGCGTTTGGGACGACTGGCGGGGGTATGGGCTTCTTTGCTGTCAGTGGCGTTTTTCGACTTCTTTTTTGTCGAGCCGCGTTATTCCTTTTCGGTAACGGATACCCAATATGTCTTTACCTTCGGCGTCATGCTGGGAGTGGCGCTGATTATTGGCCAACTGGCTGCCAAGCTGCAGGCCGAAGCCAGGGCTGCCCGTGATGGTGAACGCCGTGCAGCGGCATTGACTCGTGTCAGCCGGGACTTGGCCGGAGCCTTGGCCCTGGAACAAGTCCTGGCGGTCTGCCGCGATACGCTGGAACCTTTGTTCGAGATGCAGGTGGTACTGGTGGTGCCGGATCAGCAAAACCAGTTGGTAGCGACTCGTCATACAGGCTTTGTAGAGCTATCGGTGGCGCAGTGGGTGTTTGATCATATGGAAGCCGCCGGTAATGGCACTGAAACCCTGAGCGGTGCCAGTGCCCTGTATCTGCCCTTGAAAGGCCCCATGGCCCCGCGTGGGGTTTTGGTGGTGCAGTCCGGCGGAGCCGCTTCCTTGAGGACTCCGGATGGACGGCGCTTGCTGGATGCTTGTTGCTTTATCTTGGCCCAAGCTCTGGAGCGAATTCATTATGTGGAAATCGCCCAGGATACGGTGCTGCGCATGGAGGGGGAGAAAATGCGCAATACCTTGCTATCCGCTGTCTCGCACGATTTACGCACGCCCTTGACCGTGATTCGAGGCCTGGCAGAAACGCTGGAGCAGCCCAAAGGCTTGAGCGAAACCGAGCGCACGGATATTGCCCGATCGATCCGCATTGAATCGGACGAATTGCGCCGCCAGGTATCCAACCTGCTGGATCTGGCGCGTATGCAAAGCGAAGGGGTGAAGTTGCATAAGGAATGGCATGCCCTGGGCGAGATTGTGGGGATTGCCGTTGCCCGTTGCTCAGCGGCTTTGCAGCCTCGCAAGGTGGTGACCGAGTTTGCGGCCGACCTGCCTTTGATCGAGGTGGATGGTGTTTTGCTGGAGCGAGTGGTGACGAATCTGCTGGATAATGCCGCCAAATATACGCCCGTCACCAGTACGATTTCCCTGCGCGGCCTGTGTTCTGGTCAGTCCATGTATTTAATGATCAGTGATGATGGGCCAGGCCTGCCGCCCGGTGATCCCGAGCGCTTGTTCGATACGTTTACCCGGGGGCAGAAAGAGTCCTCTGTGGCAGGTGTGGGCTTGGGTCTGGGCCTGTGCCGCACGATTATTGCCGCACATGGTGGTACGATCAGCGCCAAGCCGCGTATGCCCCATGGCGTGATCTTCGAGATTCGCCTGCCCTGGAAAGCGGCCCCCCGTATGGATGGTGACGAGCTACTGACATGAATAAAGCCCAGATACTGATCGTGGAGGACGAATCCAATATTCGTCGTTTCGTGCGAATTGCCTTGGAGCAGGAAGGCATGTCCGTGATTGAGGCCAGCACGCTGGCGCAGGCGCGCATGGATGCGGCAACCCGTCGCCCTGATTTGATGATTGTGGATTTGGGTCTGCCCGATGGGGATGGCAAGGACTTGATTCGTGATCTGCGCAGCTGGGTGTATTCGCCCATTCTGGTGCTGTCGGCGCGTGAGCGAGAGGAAGAAAAAGTAGCAGCCTTGAATGCCGGGGCGGACGATTACCTGGTGAAACCCTTTGGCGTACCGGAGCTGCTGGCCCGGATCCGGGCCTTGTTACGGCGCTCTCAGCTGGTTCCGAATGTTCAGACGGCTTCTTCGCGGGTTCGCTTTGGGAACGTGCAGGTGGATTTGGCCTCCCATGAGGTCACGCGGGACGGGGAGGCGGTGCATTTGACACCGATCGAGTTTCGTTTGCTGACGGCCTTGATTCGGGGGCATGGCAAGGTGCTGACCCATCAACACTTACTACATGAAACCTGGGGAGCGGCGTATTCCGATCGGCCTCATTACCTGCGGGTGTACATGATGCAGCTGCGCCAAAAGCTGGAAGAGGATGCGGCACAACCCAAGTATTTACTGACTGAGTTGCAGGTTGGCTATCGCTTGGCGGGTTTGGAAATCCAGGAGTAAAGCGAATCTGGTGTTGATGTGGGCGGTGTTGCTTGAGATCGCTTATTGCATTGCCTGACGCCTTGAGGACTTGAGTTTGGCGGTTAAAGGATCAGCAGTACGCCAGTTTGGAACGTATATTCAAAGGGATTATGTGAATCACATTTGGATAGGCATGTGAAGCGATCCGGTATTAAAAAGGGGATACGACGTATCCCCTTTTTATGTCATTGAGCAAAGTCTGCTCCGGGTAGAAGCACTCAGGCTTCCAGACGCCCCAGAATCAGGAACTCCATCAATGCTTTCTGTACGTGCAAGCGGTTCTCGGCTTCGTCCCAGACCACGCTTTGTGGGCCGTCAATGACTTCGCCGGTTACTTCCTCGCCACGGTGAGCGGGCAGGCAGTGCATGAAGATGGCTTCAGGGTCGGCCACATCCATCATTTCCTGATCCACACACCAGTCAGCAAAGGCTTTGCGACGCTCTTCGTTTTCGTCTTCGTAACCCATGCTGGTCCACACGTCGGTGGTGACCAGGTGCGCGCCCTTGCAGGCTTCCAGTGGGTCGTCGAATTCACGCAGAATGCTGGAATCCGGGTTGCCGGTGCGATCCGACTCCAGGTGGTAGCCGTTAGGGGCCGACACATGCAGGGTGAAGCCCAGGATTTCCGCCGCTTGCAGCCAGGTGTAGGCCATATTGTTGGCGTCACCAATCCAGGCCACGGTCTTGCCCTTGATATCGCCACGGTGTTCGATAAAGGTGAAGATGTCGGCCAGAATCTGGCAAGGGTGAAATTCGTTGGTCAGGCCATTGATGACCGGCACCCGCGAGTGGGAGGCAAAGCGCTCCAGACGAGTCTGCTCGAAGGTACGAATCATGACGATATCGACCATGCGCGAAACCACGCGGGCGGTATCTTCAATCGGTTCGGAGCGGCCCAGCTGCGAGTCGGTGGTGGTCAGGTGAATGACCGAACCGCCCAACTGATACATACCGGCTTCAAACGAAACACGGGTACGGGTGCTGGCTTTTTCAAAAACCATCGCCAGGGTGCGGTCGTGCAATGTGTGGTGCGGCTGATAGCGTTTGAACTTGTCTTTGATCAGGCGTGCGCGTTCCAGCACATATAAAATTTCGTCGTGAGAAAAGTCGCGAAATTGCAGAAAGTGCCGAAGCGGTCCTGCTTGCACGATGGCATCCATAAAAAAATCCTGCGGATAAAGAAAGCCATCTTAACCTGTCCGGCTATTAAGAGCAAAGCCGGCCTGTGGCGGGGAAGGGGAAACCGTTTGGTTTTGGAATAAAGCGAGAGGGCAAAGTAATGATTAGCAATAAATTGTCAAGCGGCTAATTTATTGAATCCCGGGCTTTGCGTGGCCGCGATCGGATACAATGCGTGGCGAGAAAGGAAAAGGTGCAGCATACCTGAACTGCACGATGAGCGATTAATTGTTATGACAGAGCCAGTGAAGCAACTTGTAATCCATGGTGTGACCCGGCAGGATCAGCGCTTTCGTCCCAGTGATTGGGCAGAACGCTTGGCCGGTGTAATGTCCCAGTTTCGTCCCGCTGGGGCGATGGGTGGTCATCTGACTTATTCGCCCTATGTGGTGCCGCGATTGATTGACGGCGTGCGATGTGTGGTGGTGGATGCGCGCCTGCGAGAGCTTGAACCTTTGGCCTGGAAATTCGTCTGTGGCTTTGCCGATGATAATAATTTAAAAACCAGCGGCATTGATCCCGACAATATGGACCCTGTCGACTCCTGATTCAGACAGCGCATTCAATAAGTCGCCACCGCTAAAACGGTAGGCGACTTGTTTTTTATACGGTAAGCGGCGTGAGCACTTTGCCGGTTTTTTGATACTGCAATACATTTTCCAGCGTCAGCGAGAGCATGGCTTCGCGTGTCTCGTGCGTTGCACTGGCCGTGTGCGGTGCCAGAACGACCTGGTTCAGATCGCGCAAGGCCTGGGGCACCTGGGGTTCATTTTCGAACACATCCAGCCCGGCAGAGCCCAGTCGTCCTTCCTGCAGGGCGGCAATCAGTGCGCTTTCATCGACCACGCTGCCGCGGGCAATATTGACCAGAATCCCTTTGGGACCCAAGGCGTTCAGCACGTCTATATTGATCAGCCCCCGTGTCTCATCGCCACCGACAGCAGCAATCACCATGATGTCTGCCCAATGGGCCAGTTCGATCAGGGAAGGCTCGTAGTGCCAGGGCACATCGTGACGTGGACGGCGGTTGTGATAGCGCAGTTCCATATCAAAGCCACTGGCGCGGCGGGCAATGGTCTGGCCAATGCGTCCCAGGCCCACAATGCCCAGCTTCTTGCCGCTGACCCGTGTCCCCAGCCCGAAACCATTGGGTCTGTCCCACAGACCGGCACGCACGTAGCGATCCGATTCCGTCACACGGCGAGCCGCATCCAGCATCAAGGCCCAGGCCATATCGGCCACGCAATCGTTCAGAACATCAGGAGTGGTACTGACCTGAATACCGCGCTGTTTGGCGGCCTGTACGTCGATGGAGTCGTAGCCTACCCCTACGCTGCAAATCGCTTTCAAAGCGGGCAGGCGGTCCATCAAGGAAGCGGGGGTAGCAGTGACAGCGCTGGTCAGGAGTACCTGTACGCGTTCGATCTGCTGGGCAGAGAGCTGGTTCAGGTCCTGGAGGACAATGCGCTCGAAATGACGGTCGATTTCGTCAAAAGAAGGGTGCTGGGCCAAAGATGCCAGTTGCAGCACGATGGGACGTGTCATGGGGACTCGCTAATGAAAAAGCAAATCCATAACTTAGCATGATTGGCCTGCATGTTCAGGCAATGGTTTTGTGGCTAATAAAAAAGGGGTGCTAAGCACCCCCTTTCTAACTGGTTTTTAGGCCAGAGCCGATTAAACCATTAAAAATCTTCAGCAATCAGGCCAGGGCCTTGATAGCAGCAGACAGGCGGCTCTTGTGGCGGGCAGCCTTGTTCTTGTGAATGATGTTCTTGTCGGCAACGCGATCAATGATGCTGGTCGCTTTGCGGAATACTTCGTTAGCAGCGGTTTTGTCACCGGCTTCGATAGCCTGGCGAACGCGCTTGATAGCGGTACGCAGCATGGAACGGATGCTGGCGTTGTGTTTGTTGCGAGCCACTGCTTGGCGGGCGCGCTTGCGTGCTTGTGCGGAATTAGCCATTTTTAATAAAGCCTAAGTTTTAAAGTTTAATCGGCAAAGACAATTATTCTAGGATACTAAGCCCGCTTTGTAAAGTAAGAGGGGCGAATGCCTACGATAAACAACATGCCGAAATAGGAAATGCCGCTGGCAAGCAACACGCCGCCCAGATACAGCACACGCAGCAGGGGCGTGGCTCCCAGGCTGATCCAGTCGATATAACGGTCAGCCAGCAAGAGGACGGCGGCCAGAGCAGCCAGGGCAGGAATAATCTTCAGGAAAAAACGTAACCAGTCATGATTGGGCTGGTAAATCCCGCGCTTTCGCAGCATGACCAGCAAGGTCAGCGCATTGACGGTGGCACCCAGGCCAATCGACAAGGCCAGCCCGGCATGGGCGAAGGTAGGCACCAGTACCAGGTTAAAGAGCTGGGTAATGATCAGGACGGCAATGGCAATGCGCACCGGTGTACGAATATCCTGGCGGGCGTAAAAACCGGGGGCCAGAATCTTGATGGCCAGCAGGCCCACCAGACCAACCGAATAGGCACCGACTGCCAATTTGGTCTGGGCAACATCAGCGGCTGCAAACGCACCGTAGTGAAACAGGGTGGCGACCAGGCCGTCGGACAGCAAGGCCATGCCCAGGGCGGCAGGCAGGCCCAGCAGCAGGACCAGGCGCAGGCCCCAGTCCAGCAAGCCGCTGTAATTCTTGTCGTCCTTGCCGGCATGGGCGGCCGACAGCTTGGGCAGCAAGACCGTGCCCAGTGCCACACCCAGCAGGGCAGTGGGGAACTCCATCAGGCGGTCGGCAAAGGACAGCCAGGTCACGCTGCCGGACTGCAGCCAAGTGGCGATATTGGTATTGATCAGCAGGGAAATCTGCGCAACAGAAACGCCCAGAATGGCGGGCAGCATCTGTTTAAGAATGCGCTGCACGATAGGGTCGCGGCGCGCTTCACCCAGTCGTAGCGAGAATCGTGGCAACAGGCCCAGGCGGGCCAATGCGCCCCATTGCACCAGCAATTGGGCCAGACCGCCCACCATCACCCCAACGGCCAGGGCGTAAATGGGTGTTTCCATATGCTGGGCCAGAAATAGGCTGGCGCCAATCATGGACAGATTCAGCAGGATAGGAGTGAAAGCCGGAACCGCAAAGCGGCTCCAGGTGTTCAGTACCGCAGAGGCAAAAGCCACCAGCGACATGCAGATGATGTAGGGGAACATCATGCGCGTCATGGTGATGGCGGCACCAAATTCGGTTTGTCGCTCGGGGGCGGTCAGGCCACTGGCCATGGCACTGACGACCCAGGGGGCCGCAACAATGCCAATGGCAGTGACCAGCATGACAGCAAAGGTCAGCAGCAGGGCGACGCGGTCCAGCAATTGCTGGACCTTGTCCTGCTCGTGCTCCTTGCGCACCTGCCCCAGGATGGGGACAAAGGCTTGTGAAAACGCTCCTTCTGCAAACAGGCGTCGCAGCAGATTGGGAATGCGAAATGCCACCCAGAAAGCGTCGGTGAGCGGGCCCGCCCCAAAGGCACGGGCAATCAGAATATCGCGTGCCAGTCCGGTGATACGAGACAGCAGCGTCAGGCCACTAATTGTGGCCGCCGAGCGAAACAAACCCATTGGAGCCGATAAAGAAAGTTATTTTGGTGCCATACGAATAGCGCCATCCAGACGGATGGTTTCGCCATTGAGCATTTCATTATTGATGATGCTCTGCACCAGTTGGGAGAAATCTTCAGGGCGACCCAGGCGCGATGGGAAAGGAATGCTGGCCGCCAGGGAGTCCTGAACTTCCTGAGGCATGGCAAACATCATGGGGGTGCCGAAGATGCCGGGAGCAATCGTCATGACACGGATGCCGGTCTGGGCCAGGTCGCGGGCCAGAGGCAGGGTCAAACCGACCACACCGGCTTTGGAAGCACCGTAAGCGGCTTGGCCAATCTGGCCATCATAGGCGGCTACCGAAGCGGTGTTGATCAGCACGCCACGCTCGCCCGAGGCTTCGGGGGTGTTGCTGCCCATGGCCGCAGCGGCCAGGCGGCACATATTGAAGGTGCCGACCAGGTTGATCATGACGGTTTTCTGGAACAGGTCCAGCGTGTGCGGGCCATTGCGTCCTACCGTGCGCGAGGCGGGAGCCACGCCGGCACAGTTGATCAGTCCGAACAGGGGGCGGGCGCTGTCCTGGCAAGCCAGATCCACGACGGCCTGGGCATCTTGCTCGGAAGTAACATCACAGCGCTGATAAAGTTGGCCCAGCTCTTTGGCCAGAGCCTCACCGGCCTCGTCCTGAATATCGGCGATCACCACGCGGGCGCCGTTTTCAACCAGCATACGTACGGTGCCTGCGCCCAGACCCGATGCGCCGCCGGTGACAATAAAAGTCTTGTTATTGATTTGCATGAGCTTGTCTCCCTTGGATAATAAACAACCGGCCCTTTTGGGGCCGGCTGAATCTTGACTTACTTAGCTTGCCAGGGCGTCCACAATGCGCTGGCGGATCTCATCGACGCTGCCCACGCCGGAAATCTTGCGATAGGCCGGAGCTTGCGGGTCGCCAGTGGCTGACCATTGCGAGTAGTAATCGACCAGAGGGCGGGTCTGCTCGCGATAGACAGACAAGCGGTGGCGTACGGTTTCCTCGCGGTCATCGTCGCGCTGGAGCAAGGGTTCGCCCGTCACATCGTCCACACCGGGGGTTTTGGGTGGATTGAAGGTGACGTGGTAGCTACGACCGCTGGCAGCGTGGATACGGCGGCCGCTCATGCGTTCGATGATGCTTTCTTCCGGTACGTCGATTTCGATCACGAAGTCCAGTTTGACCTGGGCATCCTTCAAGGCATCGGCCTGGGGAATCGTGCGCGGGAAACCGTCGAACAGGTAGCCGGGCTCACAGTCGGCTGCTTGCAGGCGATCGCGTACCAGGCCGATGATCAGGTCATCCGAAACCAGGCCGCCGGCGTCCATGATTTTTTTGGCTTCTACACCCAGCGGGGTTTGGGCTTTGACAGCGGCACGCAACATATCGCCCGTGGAAATTTGTGGAATACCAAATTTCTCGGTGATGAAAGCAGCTTGAGTGCCTTTGCCGGCACCAGGGGGCCCGAGCAGTATGAGTCGCATGAATTCCTCCAGGAAATGCGTCGATCCGATTCTCGCTTCAGTATGATGCGTTGCAGCATATTTAGCGCATTTTTTATTCGGATAGAGCAGAAAAAAGATCTTTTATAACCGATTTGCGAAGTGAGCGCGTACTCTTTCCAGGTCTTGTTCGGTGTCTACCCCGGCTGCAGGAATCTCCTGAAGGCGGTGAACCATAATCTGGAAGCCGTTTTCCATGGCTCGCAGTTGCTCCAGAGACTCGAAGTGTTCCAGTGGCCCACGAGGTAGCTGGGCGTACTGCTGCAGGAAGCGATTTCGGTAGGCATAAAGGCCAATATGGTGCAATGCGGGAAGCCCGTCGGCCAGTACCTGTTCGCCACCGGCCAGCGCGTCGCGGGCCCAGGGCATGGGAGCGCGGGAAAAGTACAGGGCGCGGCCTTGCAGGTCGCAAACCACTTTGACGGCATTGGGGTTAAAGAGTGTCTCGGCGTTCTTGATGGGCGCGGCCAGCGTGGCAATGTCGGCCTGTTCGCTGCGTGCCAGCAGCTCGGCGGCGGCATTGATGTGTTCGGGCTGAATCAGGGGCTCGTCACCTTGCACATTGACCACGATCTCGTCCTCGGAAAGCTCCAGCAGGCGAGCGGCCTGGGCCAGACGGTCAGTGCCGGTCGGGTGTTCTGCATCGGTCAGCAAGGCATTGAAACCATGCGCCCGGACAGCCTCCAGCACTTGCGGGGAGTCCGTCGCCACCCAGACCTGACGCGCCCCGCTTTGCGCGGCTTGTTGAGCGCAACGCACGATCATGGGTTGGCCTGCAATGTCGGCCAGCGGTTTGTTGGGCAGACGGGTGGAACCCAGGCGGGCAGGGATGATGACGGAAAAAGTCATATCAGTTGCTGGAAGGTTCCTGCGCGTCCAGTTGACGTGCTTCGTTGATCAGCATGGTAGGGATGCCGTCCACAATGGGGAAGGCCAGTTTGTCGGCCTTGCAGACCAATTCTTGCTGTTCGCGGTCGTGGCGCAGCGGGCCTTTGCACAAGGGGCAGACCAGCACTTCGAGTAGGCGAGCTTCCATTATTGAACTCCGGGTAATGTGGGTAAGGTTGAGCGCCGTTCGCGCAGCAGGCTATCCAGTTCAGCAATCCAGTCCGGGCGTGAAAACACGGGCTGGACATCCACAACCCACAGACGTGGGTCGTTCAGGTGCTGGCATTTTACGGCGTCTTTACGGGTAATGAGTACCGGCCCCTCATGCAGGGCCTGAAAGTCCTGAGCTTGCAAGGCGGCATGGTCGGGCAGGGGGAAAGTCTGGCTCAGATGCAGACCACAAGCGCGCAGCATCGTGAAAAAACGGGTGGGCTGGCCAATGGCGGCCAGCGCCTGCAGTTCTTGCTGGCCGTATTCCTGATACCAGTCCGACCAGCTCAGGCGACGGCCCGAACTCAGGTGTTCCAGCTGATAAGGACGCAGGCTCATGCTCAGGGCGCGGCCAGGCTCGGTGGGTTGAGGGGTGGAAGGCGGCGTTTGGTCGGCCACAATCTGGCTGATCAGCCAGTCCACGCGACGCAGGCGTTCGGGACTTTCACGCAATGGTCCGGCTGGCAGCAGCAAGCCATTTCCCACACCGCGAGCATCCTGTACCACGACTTCCATATCGCGTTGCAAGGCCAGATGTTGAAGGCCGTCATCCGAAATAATCAGGTCGACTGCCGGATATTTCTCGAGCAAAGCCTGGGCCGCCAGCGCACGGCGAGGGTGAACGGCGATGGGGGCCCGGGTTTGGGCGGCAATCAGGGCGGGTTCATCGCCAAATTGTTCGGCGGCTAATTGGCCCTGGCCTACGCGCGGGCTGGGGCCGATCTCCACCCCGTAACCTCGGCTGACAATGCCGGGTGTCCATCCCAGGGCGCGCAACTGCTCGGTCAGAGCTAGGACGACGGGGGTTTTGCCTGCGCCACCCACGATGATATTGCCCACCACGATCACCGGCACCGGGCTGCGGTAGGATGCGGCGGGATCTTTCTTGTAGCGTTGCTGCTTGCGCTGTACGAAGAGCGCAGCCAGCGCTGAAAGCGGGCGCATCACAAGGCTGAACCAGCCTTTTTTCTGCCACTGCTGGTGAAGCCAATGAGTCAGGCGGACGCGCACGCTCATGGGGCCTGGGTCGCAAAGTGAATGCGATGAATGCCAACCTGACGGGCGGCCTCCATAGCCTGCACCACCGCGAAGTGGGGGGCTTGGGCATCGGCCAGAATCAGCAGGCTGCTGTTTTCGTCAGTCTTTTCGCTCGACAAGGCTTGGCTAAGGGGAGAGCTACTGCTGGCATCCAGCCACATGCCGTTCAAGGCGTAGCGCCCGTCCTGGCTGATAGCCAGTAACAGTTCAGTGGTCTGGGCGGCCTGGGCCTGAGCCTGGGGCAAGGAAACATCCAACTGGCGATAGCGCACGAAGGTGCTGCTGGCAGCCAGAAAAATCAGCACCACCAGCAAAACATCTATCAAGGGCACCAGATTCAGTTCCAGCGTGTCCTGGTCTTGGGCTCGGCGAAAGCGCATCAGATGGCCCTCTGAACCAACAGACGATCCAGCGCACCCGCTTCCGTTTCCAGGCAGTGCAGCAGGTAGTCGGCACGGCTGCGAAAGTAGCGGTGAAAGATCATGGCCGGGACGGCAATCAGAATCCCCAGGGCGGTGTTGTACAGGGCCACGGAAATGCCACGGGCAATCAGGCTGGGGTCGCCACCGGCGGGGTCGTAGGCGGCAAAAATGTCGATCATGCCAATAACCGTACCAAACAGGCCCAGCAAAGGGGCGATCACGGCAATGGTGCCCAGTGCCGGAATGTACTTGTTCAATTGGTAGCTGATGTCTTTGCCTTCTGCCTCGACCGCAGACTCACGCACGGCGGAAGTTTGGTGGCGGTTTTTCAGTACGGTGGCTAATACTCGACCCAGAGGGGAGTTATCGTACAGGCGGGGCAGGGACTCGTCCTGAATCCGGTTCTGGGCCGTCAGCTCGCTGATCTGGCGTGCCAGTCCGGCCGGTAGAATTCGTTTGCTGCGCAGGGCTAAAAGACGCTCCAGGATCAAACCCAGGGCAAGAATGGAGCAGGCCAGCAGGAACCAGACAGGCCAGCCAGCGGCATGGATCAAAGTAAGCACGAGTCTATTATCCGGTCACGAAATAAATCAGCGCTTATTGTAGAGCCCCTGTCCGCATTGCGGGAATGTTCCGGCGCGAGCGCGGTACACTTTACGGTCTTTTCCCACAAAGCACGGCCAAACCCCTGATGTATTTGAAGTAATAGGTGTAGTGCTAAAACTATCCACAAAAACTGTGGATAATTCTGTGTATAAAACATCCCATAGTGGCTCGGGCGGTGGTTTAGAGGTTCTCTGGCTAATTTTCGACCATCTTGATGTTTTTATAAATAGTCTTTAATTTCAATGGCTTATCCGCTTTCGATAAAGTGCTGCATCAGGTGTTCAACGGAAGCCATTGTCTTGGCGTCTATTTGACAAAAGCATGACAGTTGTGGATACGGAGCGGTGGAAAACTCGTTCGGGGCGAGTCAAAAACAAAGAATATGATGCATTATCAAGAATCTAGAGCACCTGCGGTATGGACCGTGGCACAGTTGAATCGCCGTGTCAGCCAGTTGCTGGACGAGCACATGCCCGTCGTTTGGGTTAGCGGTGAAGTGTCCAACTTTACCCAGGCCGCTTCCGGGCATTGGTACTTTTCCATCAAGGATGACAAGGCGGCTGTTCGTGCCGTGATGTTTCGGGGGCGTGCCCAGGCCGTGGGATTCGTGCCGCGTGCGGGCGAGCGCTTCGAGTTTCGTTGCTCGGTTACCTTGTACGAGGCACGCGGGGACTTCCAGGTTCAGGTGGAAGGCATGCGTCGCGCCGGGCTGGGGGATTTGCACGAAGCCTTTTTGCGGCTGAAAGGGCAGTTGCAAAGCGAAGGTTTGTTCGATCCTGAGCGCAAACGCCCCATCGCCACCTTGCCGCGCAGCATAGGTATTATCACTTCCCTGGCAGCCGCGGCCTTGCGGGATGTCCTGACAGCGATGGAGCGTCGTGCTCCGCACGTGCGCATCATTATTTATCCTGCTCCGGTTCAAGGAGCAGAAGCACCGCCACGATTGCGGCAAGCTCTGGAAACCGCGATTGAGCGGGCCGAGGTTGATACACTCTTGCTGGTACGTGGGGGCGGAAGTCTGGAAGATCTCTGGGCTTTTAACGACGAAGGTCTGGCGCGTCTGATCGCGTCCAGTCCTATCCCTATTATTAGTGGGGTGGGGCACGAGACAGACTTCACCATTGCTGATTTTGTAGCTGATTTGCGCGCACCCACGCCAACCGCCGCCGCCGAACTGGCCTGTCTGGGGCGCGATCAGTTACTGGAACAGGTGTTTGCGCGCATAGGCGCGTTGAGCCACGGTGTGCAGCGTCATCTGGATCGGGCCTCTCTGCGTCTGGATCGGGCGGTAGCCAAATTGGTCTCTCCGCATCAACGCCTGGCCCAGCAGCAGCAACGTCTGGATCATCTCACCCAAAGACTGCAACGTGTGGCTCGCAGCGTCCCCGATACTGCTGCGTTGCGCCTGACTACCTTGAGGGCGCGTTTGGAGCGCAGCATTCCTCAGCTGACGTCAAGACAGCAAAATCTGAATATGCTTTTCCAACGGCTGGAAAAAGGTCTGGATCATGCGCTGGTTTTGCGTCGCCAGCGCCTGGCCGCGGCCCAGCAAACGCTGCAAGCCTTGTCCCCGCGCCTTATCATCAATCGTGGATATGCCATAGTCAGGGATAGCGAGGGGAAAGTTGTAAAAAATGCGTTAGACTTAAAGATTGGTGAACGACTCGATGTCGAGTTGAGTCGCGGTCATGTGTCGGTGGATGTGGTGCGCACGCACGATCTGCTCTAGGCTGCGTCGTCCTTGTTGGATACCAAACACGGTTTTTTTTTAGAAGGAATTGAAATGGCATTCACTCTTCCAGCTCTTCCATACGAACTCAACGCCCTTGAGCCACATATCTCCAAGGAAACTTTGGAGTTTCACTACGGTAAGCATCACCAGGCTTACGTCACCAACCTGAACAATCTGGTTGCTGGCACCGAATTTGAAAACGCTTCCCTGGAAGATGTGGTCAAGAAATCCTCCGGTGGCGTGTTCAACAACGCTGCTCAGGTTTGGAACCACACTTTCTACTGGAACAGCCTGTCCCCTAACGGCGGCGGCGCTCCTACCGGCAAAGTGGCTGATGCCATCAACGCCAAATGGGGCAGCTTTGACGCTTTCAAAGAAGCCTTCACCAAGTCTGCCGTTGGCAACTTCGGTTCGGGCTGGACCTGGTTGGTCAAAAAGGCCGACGGTTCCCTGGACATCGTCAACACCAGCAACGCTGGCACGACGCTGACTTCCGACGACGTCGCCCTGATCACCTGTGATGTGTGGGAACACGCCTACTACATCGACTACCGCAATGCCCGTCCCAAGTACCTGGAAATTTTCTGGAACTTGGTGAACTGGGACTTTGCCGCCAAGAACCTGGGTTAATCGTCCAGGTTGAGGGTAGCGCTCATCGGAGGGCTACCCGGCAATGAAAAACCGCCATGCGCATGCTGGCGGTTTTTTTATGGCTTCAATGAAAACAAGTCATAGGGCGTGTGCGGCCATGCCTTGTTTTTGAAGACCTTACATCTGGGATTGCTGGTAGTTTTCCAGGCCCACTTTTTCGATCAGGCCCAATTGCTTCTCCAGCCAGTAGGTGTGGTCTTCTTCCGTGTCGCGCAACTGGGCCAGAATGATGTCGCGTGTCACGAAATCGCTGGCGGATTCTGCCAGTGCTATGCCTTTTTGCAGAGCTGCGCGAACTTCATATTCCAGTTCCAGATCCTTGCGCAACATGCCGACCACATCCTTGCCGGGTTCAAACGCATTGGGGCGCATGTCGGGAATACCGTCCAGCATCAGGATGCGGCGTATCAGGGCGTCAGCGTGCTGTGTTTCTTCTTCCATTTCGTGGTTCATGCGCTCGTAAAGCTGCGTGAAACCCAGATGCTCGTAAAAGCGGGAATGGATAAAGTACTGGTCGCGCGCTGCGAGTTCGCCGCGCAGCAGTTGATTCAGATAGTCGAGGACTTCGGGGTTGCCTTGCATGGTGATGAGCCTGTAGAGGATGTCAACGGGGGAAGTATGCCATGAGCAGGCCATGAGGGTGCTTGATCTGTGGCACCAAATGGCAAGCACGCTATTCAGTTTGGCGGCTGCAATGGCAAGATCGCGGATTGTCTTCCAATCGTGCCGGGGTGCAGCTTCAGTGTTTACCGGTCTCAGCCGGGTCAAGAGCTCCACACGCGGCCGTTGGCGTTTTCCGAAACCGGGGCTTTTTGCTCCTTTAGTCGAGGTCTGCTATGTCTGCTGCTTTGCGTGTTCGTCCTGCCTTGTTGGGCCTGGTGGGCGGTGTCTTGGTTTTGTCGGCGGGTCAGTTGAGCGCTCAGCCTTCTACACATTTGGAAGTCAAGGAAAGTCACTCTTCCGTCACGCGGGTGGCTGGTTACTTGGACCAAACTGAACTGCCGGATAGTGTGATGCTCCTCGATCCGCCGCCGGCTGCAGATAGTGCGGCCTTTGCCCGGGATGAAGAAGCGCGTCGGGCTGCCGGGCAGCTAAAAGGGTCAGCTCGCTGGGCACTGGCTAAACAAGATGCAGACTTGGTATTTCCACGGCCCGCTCAGAATTATTCGTGCGCATTGGGAGTTCAAATCGACCAAGAGAGCACGCCGGTTATTTATCAGATGATGCGTCGCTTGTTGCCTGATGCGGGTCTATCCACTTACGGAGCCAAAAACAAGTATCAGCGGGTGCGTCCTTTCGATCTTCATAATGAAGATACATGCACGCCAGCGGATGAGGAGTTTTTGCGCAATGATGGTTCCTATCCCTCCGGCCATGCGGCTGCTGGCTGGGCATGGGCACTAGTGTTGGCGCAGATCAGCCCCGAACGAAGTAATGAGTTGCTGGCTCGTGGCCTGTCTTTCGGTCAAAGCCGTGTCATTTGCAATGTACATTGGCAAAGTGATGTGGAGGCGGGGCGTGTGATAGGCGCCGCCGCGGTGGCTCGTGTGCAGAGTGAGGAGGCCTTCCAGGCTGACATCCTGGCCGCCCGACTAGAATTGGCACAAGCGAAAGTTGCTTCAAGTGGTCAAGCGCTTAATTGCACCGAACCGTTCTAGCGCTGCTTTGAGTGGGTCGTTCGGCTGGCGATTGTAAAAACGAGCGCCCTCATATTGGTTTGAGTGCAGGAAAGAGAGCTTCCGTCTGCTTTCCTGTGCGAGCGCGCCTTGTTCTCTTAATGCCGTGATTACCTGGCGTTGCGGGTATGAGAATTGAATAAGCTTTTTCCTGGTGTGGATTCGGCTTGTCACTGTACCAGGCGCTTTGGCGCATAGACCGCCGCATCGTTCGGGACTGGATGCGCTAAACTGACCGCACTGCGGACATGCTGAATCACCAGAAAAAACCCGGCTGTACTCAAGCGCTACTATCAAAACAGTAGATTTCGAGCGCTCTTCATAGTGCTCTCGCGTGATTTTATTCAAGATATCAGGGTGATTTTCATGAGTCAGGACGCCTTTATTTGTGACGCAATTCGTACGCCTTTCGGACGTTATGGCGGTTCGCTGTCCGCTGTGAGGGCGGATGACCTGGGTGCGGTGCCTATTGCTGCGCTGATGAAGCGCAACCCCCAAGTCGATTGGAGCAAGCTGGATGATGTGATGTACGGCTGCGCCAACCAGGCGGGTGAAGACAACCGCAACGTGGCACGGATGTCCGCTCTGCTAGCCGGTTTGCCCGTGGACGTGCCTGGCGTGACCTTGAACCGTTTGTGCGGTTCGGGCCTGGACGCGATTGGTTCGGCTGCTCGCGCCATTCGCGCTGGCGATGCCTCCTTCATCCTGGCCGGTGGTGTGGAAAGCATGAGTCGCGCTCCCTTCGTCATGGGCAAGGCTGAAACGGCGTTCTCCCGCAGCGCAGGTATTTATGACACCACGATTGGCTGGCGCTTCATCAACAAAGCCATGAAAGAGCAGTACGGTGTGGATTCCATGCCCGAAACGGCTGAAAACGTGGCTCAGCAGTTCAATGTGTCCCGTGAAGACCAGGACGTGTTTGCCCTGAATAGCCAGCTGCGTGCGGCCGCTGCCCAGGAAGCCGGCATTCTGGCTGAGGAAATTACCCCTGTGATCATTCCCCAGCGCAAGGGCGATCCCATTGTGGTGGATAAGGACGAGCACCCACGTGCCACGACTCTGGAGTCCCTGACTCGCTTGAAGCCCGTCGTGCGTGCCGATGGTACCGTGACCGCGGGCAATGCCTCGGGTGTGAACGATGGTGCTTGCGCGCTGCTGGTTGCCAACAAGGCAACCGTCGAAGCCCAGGGCCTGACTCCGCGCGCTCGTGTGGTGGCCATGGCGTTTGCCGGTGTGGAGCCACGCATCATGGGTATTGGCCCGGCACCTGCCAGCCAGAAGGTGCTGGCTTTGGCGGGTCTGACTCTGGATCAAATGGATGTGATCGAGCTGAACGAGGCCTTTGCCGCTCAAGGTCTGGCGGTGACTCGCATGCTGGGTCTGGCTGATAACGATCCTCGCGTGAACCCGAACGGGGGCGCGATTGCGCTGGGTCACCCTCTGGGTGCCAGTGGTGCGCGTCTGGCGATTGCGGCTATCAATCAATTGCATCGCACAGGCGGACGCTACGCCCTGTGCACCATGTGTATTGGTGTCGGCCAGGGCGTGGCTTTGATTCTTGAGCGCGTCTAACTAAGGTTGCAGGGCAGGCAGGCCGGTGATTTTCTCACCGGCCTTTTTGTCTGCTTGCTTGAACCAGCCTTGTTCCATCTCCAAGGCATAGCGCACAGGTCGCACCGGGCAGTGGGATTGAAGATCAAAGGGTTGCATGGCCTCGATATTGGTGATCGTGCCTTCTTCAGTAATGAAGGCGATATCCAGCGGCAGAGGCGTATTCTTCATCCAGAAGCAAGGCATTCCGCTTTGCTCGAATACGAATAACATGCCGTGATCGGGGGCCAGGCTTTCTCGATGCATCAAACCTTGTGCACGAGTCTCGTCGCGATCGGCCACTTCCGCCTGGATTTGTTTGGAACCCAGGGATAGTGTCAGGGTGGGAAGAGTCTCATCCGCCTGGACCGGGGCGCTAATACAAAGCGCTGCCAGAAGACAGGCAAAAAAAACAGGGCGCGCAGGCCCCGTAGTCGTAGTGCGATACTGCATGTGTGTTGCGAACCTGCTTTTGTTAGAATCGAGAGCGCAAGAGATCTTAAGGCGAAGTAATATTAAGTGCCTGCTTGCCTTTGGGGCCTTGGGCGACTTCATACAGAACTTTCTGGCCTTCTTTCAAAGTCTTGAACCCGTTCATCTGAATGGATGAAAAATGAGCGAAGAGATCTTCGCCGCCGTTATCGGGTGTAATAAACCCAAAGCCTTTGGCATCATTGAACCACTTAACGGTCCCGGATAGTTTTTGATTGTCTCCAGTGCCTGCGGTGGTGGTAGTTTCCGACATGCTTGCTGCCTCTCAACTTAGTGTATGGTTGATACTTTTTTCGGCCCCTCCCTGGGCCTGTGATCGCGGCACCTCACTTTTTTATTGTGAAGTTGACACGATCAGTCGGATGATGCTGAATTTTGTTCCCCCCAGTCAACCTATGGAAAGCACCTAGTTCTGTATTATGGCCATTGAGATCGATAAGCAAGGCGCCACAACGGTAGAGCGCCAATCCGCGCGGCTTGCCCCACCACCCATGTATCAGGTCATCTTGCTCAACGATGACTACACACCCATGGAGTTCGTGGTGAATATACTGGAGCGGGTATTTGCCAAGACCCCGGAGCAGGCCGAACAGCTTATGCTTAAAGTACATTACGAGGGTCGGGCGGTCTGTGGTGTGTATCCACGCGACATTGCCGCCACCAAGGTGGAAATTGTGCGACAACTGGCGCAGTCGCGACAGCACCCTTTGCAGTGTGTGATGGAGCCGGTGCCTGATGCTTGACCATTTAATGGTTTACCGTATTGTTCAGATCAGGCAAATTAGTCATAGAATAGCTTTAACCCCTAGTTTTACTCTTGCCGTGTAGGAGGAAGCATGATCTCCGAAGAACTTGAAGTCAGTCTACACATGGCCTTTGTCGAGGCTCGTGCCGCGCGCCATGAATTCATCACGGTAGAGCATCTGCTGTTGTCCCTGCTCGATAACGCCTCCACGCTGGAAGTGTTGAAAGCATGTGCTGCCGATATTGATGCACTGCGCCAGAATCTGCGTAAATTCATTAATGAAAATACGCCCACTTTTCCTGGTGAAGGCGAGGTCGATACCCAACCCACGCTGGGCTTTCAGCGTGTGATACAGCGTGCCATCATGCACGTATCGTCCAGCAACTCCGGTAAAAATGTGGTTTCCGGTGCCAATGTGCTGGTGGCGATGTACGGGGAAAAAGACTCGCATGCGGTGTATTACCTGCAGCAACAAGGTGTCTCGCGTCTGGATGTTGTCAATTTCCTCTCGCACGGTATCACCAAGGCCAATCCGGAACCTGCTGCCCCCGAGCCACCCAAGGCCGCCGCTGCTGCGGAAGCCGACACGCGCTCGGACGCCCAGAAGTCCCCTCTGGATCTGTACGCTACAGACCTGAATACCGAAGCCAGCCTGGGTCGCATTGATCCCTTGATTGGCCGTGAAAAGGAAGTGGAGCGTGTCATTCAGGTGCTGTGCCGCCGCCGCAAGAACAACCCCTTGCTGGTCGGGGAGGCTGGCGTGGGCAAAACCGCGATTGCCGAAGGCTTGGCGCTGCGCATTCAGCGTGGTGACGTCCCGGATATTCTTAGCGAAGCGCGTGTTTACGCGCTGGATATGGGTGCCTTGCTGGCCGGTACCAAATATCGGGGCGACTTCGAGCAACGCCTGAAGGCGGTGCTCAAGCAGCTCAAGGAAACGGCACAGTCCATTTTGTTTATCGACGAAATCCATACCCTGATCGGAGCCGGCTCGGCTTCGGGCGGTACGCTGGATGCGTCCAACCTGCTCAAACCTGCGCTGTCCTCCGGTCAGCTCAAGTGTCTGGGTGCGACCACCTACTCGGAATACCGCGGAATTTTCGAAAAAGACCACGCCTTGTCGCGTCGCTTTCAGAAAATCGATGTGGCAGAGCCGACGGTGGAGCAAACCATCCAGATTCTGCGTGGTTTGAAGTCCAATTTTGAAGAGCACCACGGTGTACGTTACTCGGCAGCGGCCCTGACGGCGGCAGCGGAGTTGTCCGCCCGTTATATCAACGACCGCTTTTTGCCGGACAAGGCCATCGACGTGATCGACGAGGCTGGTGCAGCGCAGCGCTTGCTGCCACGTTCCAAGCAGAAAAAGGTTATCGGCAAGGCCGACATCCAGGCAACGGTTTCGCGTATTGCACGCATTCCGCCCCAGACAGTCTCCAGTGATGATCGCAACAAGCTGGCAACCCTGGCCCGCGATCTGAAATCGGTGGTGTTTGGTCAGGATGTAGCCATTGACGCCTTGGCAGCTGCCATCAAGATGGCGCGCTCTGGCCTGGGTCTGCCTGACAAGCCTATTGGTTCCTTCCTGTTCTCCGGCCCGACCGGCGTGGGTAAAACCGAAGTGGCGCGTCAGTTGGCCTTTGTGCTGGGCGTAGAGCTGCTGCGCTTTGACATGTCCGAATACATGGAGCGTCACACCGTGTCGCGCCTGATCGGTGCTCCTCCTGGTTACGTCGGTTTCGACCAGGGTGGTTTGCTGACCGAAGCCGTTACCAAACAGCCGCACTGCGTGCTGCTGCTGGACGAAATCGAGAAAGCGCACCCGGACGTCTACAACATCCTGCTGCAGGTGATGGATCACGGCACGCTGACGGATAACAACGGTCGCAAGGCTGATTTCCGCAACGTCATCCTGATCATGACCACCAACGCCGGAGCCGAAGCGCTGAACAAGACCAGCATTGGCTTTACCCAGCCCCAGCGCTCGGGTGATGAAATGCAGGATATCAAGCGTCACTTCTCGCCAGAGTTCCGTAACCGTCTGGATGCGATCATTGGCTTCAAGCCTTTGTCGCGCGACATTATCCTGCGCGTGGTGGACAAGTTCCTGATGCAGCTGGAAAACCAGCTGCACGAGAAACGCGTCGAAGTGTCCTTCTCGGACGCCTTGCGCGAACATCTGGCTGCCAAGGGCTTCGACCCAGCCATGGGTGCCCGCCCCATGCACAGGCTTATTCAGGACACTATTCGCCGTGCCCTGGCCGACGAGCTGCTGTTTGGTCGTCTGGTCGATGGTGGTCAGGTCGAGGTGGATCTGGACGAGAACGGCGAGGTAGTACTGGAATATCCTTCTTCAGGACCTGATGAGCCCGGTAGCAAGGCCTCTTCGCGTCCCGAGCCGGAATTAGTCGACTAAGCCGTGAGGGCATCGCGCCCCTTAATCGTCTGTACGCACTGTGACACCGTACACGAGCGAGTCCCCGTTCAAGGAGCGGGGCTCGCTCGTTGTGTGCGTTGCGATACTGAACTTTACCGCCACAGCCGCTTTTCACCACGTGAATGGCAAGCGCTGGTCTTGGCGGTTTTCATCCTTTTTCTGATTGCCAATCTGTTTCCCGTCGTCTATCTGAGCATGGCGGGTAAAACAGTGTCGCCCACGTTTCCCAAAGCCCTGTTGCTGATCTGGCAGCAGGGGTATTGGGGCTTGTCCGTCATGGCGGGGTTGGTGGGATTCTGGCTGCCGCTGTTTCAACTGATTTTCCAGTTCTGGGCCTTGGGCCTGATTGCCCGAGAGAAACCCTTGCCGGGCGATTTCGGTATTGGGCTGCGGGCCTTGAGCCATCTGGAGCATTGGTCCATGACGGCTGTGCTGTTCCTGGGCTTGATTGTGGCCATGGTGAAATTTGCCGGGATCGGGCATTTGACGATTGCGCCAGGTCTGTACGCCTTTTTTGCTCTGACCTTCCTGCTGACCGGCTTGAGCCGTATTACGGCGGGGCGCTTGTGGCGCTGGGCAGAGGATCGTGATCTGGTGCCGGTTTCGACCCGGCAGGTCTTGAAAGAGCATCGAACCTGGAGTGCCTGTACCCACTGTGGCTTTGTGCAGTCCAGTCAGAAACCGGACTGTGACCGTTGTGGTGCAACTGTGCATAAACGCAAGCCCAATAGCCGCACACGAGTGGCCGCTCTGGTGTTGACGGCCTGCGTGTTCTATATTCCCGCCAATGTCCTGCCTGTCATGGAGCTGCGCAGCATTTTAGGCAGTAGCGCGCATACGATTCTGGGTGGGGTCATTGAACTCTGGCAACTGGGTTCCTGGGACTTGGCATTGATCGTGTTCATCGCCAGTATTGTGGTCCCCATCACCAAACTCCTGGCTTTGATGATTCTTTTGTTGGGGCGTCGTTGGCGTGGCAATGCTGTACAGCGTCAACGCAATCGCATTTACGACATGGTCGAGCTGATTGGGCAATGGTCCATGCTGGACGTATTCGTGGTGGTCCTGATGGCTGCACTGGCCAACTTCCCAGGCTTGTCGCAGATTATTCCTGGAGCGGGGGCCTTGAGCTTTGGCATGGTGGTGGTTTTGACCATGCTGGCCGCGCTTAGCTACGACCCTCGCCAAGGCTGGGACCAGGATACCCACGAAGAACCAATAATAGAACCGCAAACTACGCCGTCTCCGCCTGCCTCACAGGCGACTTCCTGAAGGAAACAAGGTGCACGATCCTACAACTAATCAGCCTGACGGTCAGACCGAGCCCGCGCAGCCTAGACTGATTCCTGCCAAGCGATCCCGATTCTCCTGGATCTGGATTTTGCCCATAGCCGCCGCCGTGGTGGGGGCGTCTTTGGTGCTGCGAAACTGGATGTTGACCGGACCGCGTATCACGATCAGCTTTGATTCAGCCGAGGGCTTGGCCGTGGATCAAACCAAGCTACGTTATCGCGAAGTGGATGTGGGTACGATTTCGGACATTCAGGTGTCTCCGGATCGAAAAGGGGTTTTGGTCACGGCGCAGCTCGAGCGTGATGGCTCCGAGTTCATTACCCAAAAAGACACGCGGTTCTGGGTGGTTCGCCCGCGTTTGGGTTTAAGTGGAGTATCCGGTCTGGGCACCTTGTTGTCGGGTGTTTATATCGGTGTGGACGCGCCTTTTGAAGTGAATAAAAAAGGTGAGCAACTGGACTTTGTGGGCCTGGAAAGTCCGCCGGAAGTAACCAGTGGCCGTGCTGGTAAGCGTTACGTGTTGACTGCGCCAGAATTGGGCTCGCTGGATCTGGGTTCGCCCTTGTATTACAAGGGCATACAGGTTGGGCAAGTCAGCAGTTATGAGCTGAACGAAGAAGGTAATGGCGTGCGTGTGCAGGTGTTTGTAGATGCTCCTAACGACAAGTTCGTGACGCAGGGCTCGCGCTTCTGGAACGTCAGCGGCGTCAATATGTCGCTGGATTCCACCGGCTTTAATGTGCGTACGCATTCTTTGGTCTCTGCCTTGGCAGGAGGTCTGGCCTTTGATCAGATGGAAGGCGAGCCTACGGATGTTGCTCAGGCTGATTCGCAATACGAACTGTTCCCCACACAAGAGCGCGCGATGGCTGAGCCGGATGGTCCCGCGGTTGAATTGCGCTTCCATTTCCATCAGTCCGTGCGTGGCCTGGTGCCGGGCTCCAAGGTGGAGTTCCGGGGCCTGGAGTTGGGGCAGGTCTACGATGTGGATCTGGAGTTTGATTTTGAGCGTAAGCGCTTCTTTGCCCTGGTGAAGGCACGTATCTATCCGCAGCGTTTTGGCCGCCTGTACGAGCGGGTGGTGGAGGCTAGACCGGACGAGAAAGATCCAATGAGCGCCTTGTTCAAACCGATGGTTGAGCGTGGTCTGCGTGGTCAATTGCGTCCTGCCAGCCTGATTACCGGCCAGCAGTACATTGCTCTGGAGTTCTTTGACAAAGCGCCTGAAGCGGACTTCGATGAAAACGCCAAGCCATTGGTGGTGCCCGTCATTGCGGGCGACTTCGACCGTTTGCAGGAACAGGTCAGCGACATCGTTACCAAGATTGCTGCTATCCCGTTCGATCAGATCGGCAAGAATCTGCAAAGCGGGCTGACGGAGCTGGGTCAGGTGCTCAAGCAACTGGACAAGACGACGGTGCCGCAGCTCAATGGCGCTCTCAAGTCCATGGATGCCGCTGTTCAGAAACTGGGCGCCATGCTGGATTCGGATTCTTCCTTCAATACCTCTGTGGATCAAACCCTGAGCGAACTGAAACGCTCCTTGCGATCCCTGCGTGATTTAAGCGATACCTTGCAAAGCCAGCCCTCGGCGGTCCTGCGAGGTCGTTCCCCTGACGTGCTGCCGGAGCCTGCGCCATGATGTCTCGTTTTCTGATTCCCGTGGCGTTCGCCGGTTTGCTGACGGCTTGCGCCTCGACCACGCCCACTTACTACACCTTGCAAGCGTCCAATGCCGCTCCGGCGGCTGCGGCTCCTTCCACGCAAGTGTGGAAGGGCTTTCAGCTGCGACGCATGGATGTGCCTGCTCAATTGGATCGCCGCTCCTTTGTACTGACGCAGACTGCGGGCGGGCAGGTCAACCTGCTCAACGATAGCCAGTGGGCCTCACCTTTACCTGATGAAATGTCCCTGGCTTTGGCGTCTGGTTTGCAGGATCGCCTGGGCGTTCCCCAGTTGGCCAGCGCTGCTCCGAAAACACCGCTGTGGCAGATCGATGTGCTGGTACAGCGCTTCGAATCTGTCTATGGCGAACGCGCTACCTTGGAGTTGAGCTGGACACTGACGCCAGTTGGCTTTGAGGGGAAGGTCCAGCAATGCCGCTGGCTGGACTCCGAGCCTGCGTCCTCTGTGCCAGAACTGGTGCAGGCGCATCGTCAATTGCAGCAGCGCTGGGCAGATGCACTGGCCGCACAAATGCAAGGTAAACCTGTCCCGGTTAACCTGAGCAAAGCCATGCTCTGCGTCAGTTAACCCTTCTGGTTAACTTTTTCCTGTGCGGGTTAACCTGAATACGAATTTGGGTTAACCGTCAGTATTATTTCGGCTTATCGCAGTCAACAAAGCGTAACCGGGATAAGAAGCATGGCGAGCACAACCTTAGGGATTAAAGTCGATATAGAACTGCGCGAGCGCCTGCGGCGTGCGGCGGATCAGTTGCAGTGCACCCCTCATTGGCTGCATAAGCAGGCCTTGCTGTCTTATATCGAAGGAATCGAGCGCGGTGTGTTGCCCAGCGAATTGGCGCTGCTAAGCGGGGGGGACTCCGAAGCCGCCGAAGAAGGTGTACTCATGCCTTCCATCCCGTTTTACGGCTTTGCGCAGGATGTGCAGCCGCAAAGTGTGTTGCGCGCTGCCATTACCGCCGCCTACCGCCGCCCAGAAACCGACTGTCTGCCCTTGCTGTTAAGTGCAGCGCGTTCTTCTCAAAGTGCGCGTGCCCAGGAGTTGGCCGCTCGTCTGGTTAAAGCCTTGCGCGCCAAGCGCCGTGGCGGCGGCGTAGAAGGCTTGATCCAGGAATTCTCCTTGTCCAGCCAGGAAGGCGTTGCCCTGATGTGTCTGGCCGAGGCCTTGTTGCGTATCCCTGACCGCGCGACACGCGATGCCTTGATTCGCGACAAAATCAGCCACGGCGACTGGCGTGCACACATGGGTGAGTCCCCCTCGCTATTTGTGAATGCCGCCACTTGGGGCCTGATGCTGACGGGGCGCCTGGTCAGTGTAAATAGTGAAAAGAATTTGTCCTCCGCCTTGACCCGCATGATTGGCAAGGGCGGCGAGCCCTTGATCCGCAAAGGCGTGGACGTTGCCATGCGCATGATGGGCGAACAGTTCGTGACTGGCCAAACCATTGCCTCGGCACTGGCCAATAGCCGCAAGTTTGAAGAGCAGGGCTTCCGTTATTCCTACGACATGTTAGGCGAGGCCGCGACGACAGCGGAAGACGCCCAGCGCTACTACCAGGCTTACGAGCAGGCCATCCACGCGATTGGTCGTGCCAGCCAGGGTCGTGGGATTTACGAAGGCCCCGGCATTTCCATCAAGCTGTCCGCGCTGCACCCACGCTACAGCCGTTCCCAGCGTGATCGCGTCATGCGGGAGTTGTTCCCGCGCTTGTTGTCCTTGGCACAATTAGCGCATCACTACGATGTGGGCTTGAATATTGACGCCGAAGAGGCAGACCGCCTGGAAGTGTCCCTGGATCTGCTGGACAAGCTGTGCTTTGACCCGTCTTTGGCAGGTTGGAACGGCATTGGCTTTGTGGTGCAGGCTTATCAAAAGCGGGCACCCTTTGTCATCGATTACTTGATTGATCTGGCCCGCCGCAGCGGTCACCGCTTGATGCTGCGCCTGGTGAAAGGCGCCTACTGGGATTCGGAGATCAAACGTGCTCAGGTTGATGGCCTGGAAGACTACCCCGTCTACACCCGCAAGGTGCACACGGATGTGTCTTACCTGGCTTGCGCTCGCAAGCTTTTGCAGGCCCCAGAAGCCGTCTACCCGCAGTTTGCGACACACAATGCGCAAACCCTGGCTGCTATTTATGTGATGGCTGGCCAGAACTACTACACCGGCCAATATGAGTTCCAGTGCCTGCACGGCATGGGCGAGGACCTGTACGACGAGGTAGTCGGCCCGATCAAGGACGGCAAGCTGAACCGTCCTTGCCGTATCTATGCACCCGTTGGTTCTCACGAAACCTTGCTGGCGTATCTGGTGCGTCGTCTCCTGGAAAACGGTGCCAACACCTCTTTCGTGAATCAGATTGGCGATGCCGATGTGAACATGGAGCAGCTGATTGCCGACCCCGTGGCTCAGGCCCTGAGCCTGCAACCCTTGGGTCGACCACATGACAAGATTCCGTTGCCGCGCCAGTTGTACTGGGATGCGGAGCAGCGCTTGAACTCGGCTGGCCTGGATTTAAGCAACGAGCACCGCCTGGGTTCTTTGGCCGCTACCTTGATGCAAACCGCTGCCTTGCCACGTCAGGCTCAGCCTATCCTGGGGCAGGGCAATCCGGTCTGGGACGAGTCCAAGGCAACGATTGTGCGTAATCCAGCTAATCATCAGGATGTAGTGGGGCAGGTCATGTTTGCCACGGCACAGGATGTGGAGCAGGCTTTGGACGCCGCCAGCCACTATGCACCAATCTGGCAGGCCACGCCGGTAGAAGAACGCGCCGCCGCCCTGCAGCAAGCCGCCCAACTGCTGGAAGACAATATGCAGGACTTGATGGGCCTGCTGGTGCGTGAGGCCGGCAAGTCCTATGCGAATGCGATTGCCGAAGTGCGTGAAGCCGTGGACTTCCTGCGTTACTACGCCGGACAGGTTCTGCGCGACTTTGATAATGACGAATATCGTCCCGTCGGTGTGGTGCTGTGTATCAGCCCCTGGAACTTCCCCTTGGCTATTTTCCTGGGTCAGGTCTCGGCGGCTCTGGCTGCAGGCAACGTCGTCCTGGCCAAGCCTGCTGAACAAACCTGCCTGATTGCGGCGGCCGCTGTCGAGCTGCTGCACAAGGCAGGGATTGCTCCCGGTGCCTTGCAGCTCCTGCCTGGTGATGGCCCATCCGTGGGCGCGCCGTTGGCGGCCAGTGAGAAGGTTAATGCTGTGATGTTTACCGGCTCGACCGCCGTTGCCATGGGCTTGAATCGTCAATTGGCTAAACGCCTGACGGCAGACGGTCAGGCCGTCCCGCTGATTGCAGAAACCGGTGGCTTGAACGCCATGGTGGTCGACAGCTCAGCCTTGCCTGAGCAGGTGGTGTTTGATGTGCTGAATTCTGCTTTCGACTCGGCCGGTCAGCGTTGTTCCGCCTTGCGCCTGCTGTGCATCCAGGAAGATGTGGCCGAGCGCGTGCTGAATATGCTCAATGGTGCCATGCAGGAGCTGAGCGTGGGCAATCCCGACCTGCTCAGCACGGATGTAGGTCCGGTGATTGATGAAGAAGCCCGCTCCGGTATCGAAGAGCACATCAGCGCCATGCGCGAGGCTGGTTTCCGTATCACGCAAAGTGAACAAAGCCGCAGCCTGACAGGTACCTTTGTCTTGCCGACCATCATCGAGATCGAGCAGGTCAAGGATCTGGAACGCGAAATTTTCGGCCCCGTTCTGCACGTGATGCGTTTCAAGCGTAGCGAGCTGGACAGCCTGATCAATCAGATCAACGAACGTGGTTACGGACTGACCTTTGGCGTTCACACTCGTCTGGATGAAACCGTGGAGCGTGTCGTTGCGCGCATTCACGCTGGTAACGTCTATGTGAACCGCAATATGGTGGGTGCGGTGGTGGGTGTACAGCCTTTCGGTGGTGAAGGCTTGTCGGGTACCGGCCCCAAAGCTGGCGGCCCCTTGTACCTGCGCCGACTGCTTAGCCGTTGCCCGCAGAACCTGCCTTTGCAAGCTTGGCAGGAGCAGGGCGCTGTCTTGCCTGGTCCGACGGGCGAGTCCAATATTTATCAGTTGCACCCACGAGGTCGCGTTCTGTGCATGCCTGTCAGCGTGCACGGCTGGCAAGCTCAGCGCGAGGCCTGCGCACGCAGCGGCAATCAGGCCATCTTGCTGGACCGTTTGGGTCTGGGGGGCTGGCAGGACGCGCCTGCCGAGCAAATTGCCATGTCCGATTTGGGTGAGGCAGATTATGATGCTGTTTTGTTTGAAGGCGACAGCGACGAACTCCGGCAAGTATTGGGACAAGTGGCTGAACGCCGTGGCCCCATTGTTGGGGTTCAAGGGCTGTTGACGCAGGAATTGGAGGGGGGCGCGACTTACCTCGTCGAGCGTTTGTTGCGCGAAGTCTCGGTCAGTACCAATACAGCGGCAGCTGGGGGCAATGCCAGTTTGATGATGGTCGGTTGACATCAGATGGCGCCCATTTCTATGCACACGTTTGGTCGCACATTTCACCTGGAGCGGCGGCCCTGCGTTCATTCTCACGGCACGGGCCGACATGTAGCGCGGCTATATTAAAAAACGAAGGAGAACAATATGCAGTCCATCACGAGCTTTAAATTGGCCTTGGTTTCGACCGCGGTTTTTGGTGCATTGGCAGCCAGTCCTGCTTTTGCCGCTGACAAGGTAATCAAGCTGGGCTTTTCGGCCCCCTTGACCGGCCCGCAGGCTCACTACGGTGAAGACATGCGCAATGGTCTGGTGCTGGCTCTGGAAGAAGCCAACGCCCAGAAAATTGAAATTGATGGCGCAACCGCCCGTTTTGAACTGGTGGCCAAGGATGACCAGGCTGACCCGCGTACGGCGGTTCAGGTGGCTCAGCAAATTGTGGATGACGGTGTGGATGGCGTATTGGGCCACTTCAACTCGGGCACCACGATTCCTGCTTCGCGTGTGTACAACGACGCGGGCATCCCCCAGATCGCCATGGCAACCTCGCCTGAGTACACCCAGCAAGGTTACGACAACACCTTCCGCATGATGACCAGCGACACCCAGCAAGGTGCCGCTGTGGGTCAGTTCATCGTCAAGGATCTGGCAGCCAAGAAAGTGGCACTGATCGACGACCGTACCGCTTACGGCCAGGGTCTGACTGACCAGGTTGCCCGTGCGGTAGAAAAAGCAGGTGGCCAGATCGTGGCCCGTGAATACACCACGGACAAAGCCAACGACTTCACCTCCATTCTGACCAACATCAAGTCCAAGGCACCCGATGCCATCTTCTTTGGTGGTCTTGATGCGCAGTCCGGCCCCATGAAGCGTCAGATGCAGACGCTGGACATCAAGGCCCCGCTGGTTTCGGGCGAAATGACGCGCAGCGACACCTTCCTGCGTCTGGCCGGTGCAGCCGCTGACGGCACCTACGCCTCCTTGGCAGGTGTGCCTTTGTCCACCATGGCGGCTGGCGAGAAATTCGCCAAGGACTACCAGGCCCGCTTCAAGGCTGAGCCCGGTGTTTACGCTCCGTACGCCTATGACGGCGCCTGGAACATGATCACCGCCATGAAGGAAGCCGGTTCTTCCAAGGCAGAAGACTACCTGCCCAAACTGGCCGCATTGAAACGCAACGGCGCAACCAGCAGCAACATTGCCTACGACCAGAACGGCGACCTGAAAGAAATCGCCGTCACCATCTACGAAGTTAAGGATGGCAAGTGGACGATGGTTAAAACCATGGTCAGTCAGGCCAACTAAGCACGCTTGATCCTGCAGTTTGAGCCCTTCGGGGCTCATCTTTACCGTGGCCTGTGTTTGGCAGGCCCACGCTCCCTGTTCTATCGCCCTGTGCCGGGGCAGGGAGCAATGACCACGAGTCCCAATCTATGGAAATCCTGATACAACAACTAATAAATGGCCTGACCGTGGGCAGTGTCTACGCCTTGGTGGCGCTGGGCTACACCATGGTGTATGGAATTATTGGCCTGATTAATTTTGCGCATGGTGATGTAGTCATGGTTGGGGCGATGCTGGCCACGACAGTGGTGTTATCGCTGGTCGGCGCGGACCCGGCAGGCCTGTCCGCCTGGTTGATGGTGGGGCTGGCCCTTTTGGCCGCTATCCCCGTCTGCATGGGCATAGGCTGGACTGCCGAGCGTTATGCGTATCGTCCCTTGCGTCGTGCGCCTCGTCTGGCCGCCTTGATTACCGCCATTGGTGTGTCTTTTATTGTGCAGAATCTGGCCATGATGATCTGGGGGCGCAATTACCTGAGCTTCCCGCACATTATTGAACCCATGGTGTTCCAGCTGGGCGACGCGCGCATCAGCTTGCTGCAAATTCTGATTATCGGTGGTGCCGCTGCGATCATGTCCGGCATGATGGTACTGGTGCACCGCACCCGTCTGGGCACCGCCATGCGTGCAACCGCCCAGAACCGCGAAGTAGCTGGCTTGATGGGGGTGAATATTAATACCGTGATCTCCGCTGCCTTTGTGATCGGCTCGGCCCTGGCTGCCGTCGCAGGCGTGATGATCGTGACTTACTACGGCGTCGCCCAATACACGATGGGCTTCATGCTCGGCCTGAAAGCTTTTACCGCCGCCGTTCTGGGGGGCATTGGTAATTTGGGTGGTGCCATGCTGGGTGGCTTGTTGCTGGGCTTGATAGAAGCTCTGGGAGCAGGCTATATCGGCGACCTGACCAATGGGGTCTTTGGCAGTAACTATCAGGATGTGTTCTCTTTTATCGTGCTGATCTTGGTGCTGATTTTCCGTCCCTCGGGCCTGTTGGGTGAACGTGTGGGAGATCGCGCATGAGTCTGAATCAAACATTAAGTGGCGCTGGCTCCAAACAGCGCCCCGCAACGCCCGCCAAAGTCTGGGTCGGTGCGTTATTGATTGGTGTAGTGCTGGCCATTTTGCCTTTCGTGCTGGGCATGGCCGGTCAAAGCTGGATTCGCACCCTGAACTTTGCCTTGCTGTACGTGATGCTGGCCCTGGGCCTGAACATCGTGGTGGGTTTTGCCGGTCTGCTGGACTTGGGCTATATCGCTTTCTATGCCGTAGGGGCGTACGTCTGGGCCATGCTGGCATCGCCGCATTTTGGTCTGCACCTACCGTTCTGGATGGTGCTGCCAGCCGGTATCGCTCTGGCCGCCGTATTTGGTGTGCTGCTCGGCTTTCCAGTTCTGCGTTTGCGGGGCGACTATCTAGCCATTGTGACCCTGGGTTTCGGTGAAATTATCCGTATCTTTATGAACAACCTGGATGCGCCGGTCAATATCACCAATGGCCCGCAAGGGATCAACCGGGTCGATACCTTCAAGATTGGCGACTTCATCTTCGGCAAGGCGGAAACCCTGTTTGGCATACGGATAACCGGGCCAGAGAAATACTATTACCTGCTCCTGCTGATCACGCTGCTGATTGTGTTCATCTGCGTGCGTCTGCAGCACTCCCGCATTGGGCGCGCCTGGGAAGCGATTCGTGAAGATGAAATTGCTGCCAAGGCTATGGGTATCAATACCCGTAACGTCAAACTGTTGGCCTTTGCCATGGGCGCGACTTTTGGTGGTGTAGCCGGTGGCCTGTTTGCTTCCATGCAAGGCTTCGTCAGCCCGGAGAGTTTCAGCCTGACCGAGTCCATTTCCGTGCTGTGCATGGTGGTGCTGGGTGGTATGGGCCATATCCCCGGCGTGATCGTTGGCGCTTTGCTGCTATCTGTCTTCCCCGAACTGCTGCGCTCCGTCGTCGTACCTCTGCAGCAAAGCGTGTTCGGCGACGTGATTCTGGACCCGGACGGCATCCGTATGCTGTTGTTCGGCTTTGCCCTGGTACTGGTCATGATTTATCGCCCTGAAGGCCTGTGGCCCTCTGCAGTGCGCCGTCGTGAACGCAAAATGAAGCAGGTGCAAGCATGAGTCTGAGCATGAACCAACAAGTAAAAAACGGCGAGGTGCTGTTGCAGGCAGAAGGCTTGTCCAAACGCTTCGGCGGTTTGCAGGCCTTGTCCGAAGTCAGCTTCAGCATTCGCAAGGGCGATATCTACGGTCTGATCGGCCCGAACGGCGCGGGTAAAACCACGCTGTTCAACGTGATGACGGGCTTGTACATTCCCGAGTCGGGCCGCTGCACCTTTGCAGGCCGCAACCTGACCGATTGCAAACCCCATCAAATCGCTGAATCCGGCTTTGCCCGTACCTTCCAGAACATCCGCTTGTTCGGTAGCCTGTCTGCCCTGGAAAACGTCATGATCGGCCGCCACGTCCGCACCCGTGCTGGCGTGCTGGGGGCGGTGCTGCGTAACCGCGCTACCCGTCAGGAAGAAGAACAGATCGAGGCCCGCGCCTACGAGCTGCTGGATTACGTAGGCATTGCCCAGCACGCTAATGAGATTGCTCGGTCCTTGTCTTACGGTGACCAGCGTCGCCTGGAAATCGCCCGTGCATTGGCAACCGATCCTATGCTCTTGGCTCTGGACGAACCCGCTGCCGGTATGAACCCATCTGAGACAGTAGTCCTGCGCCAGCTGATAGAAAAAATCCGTGGCGACGGCATTACCGTCCTGCTGATCGAACACGACATGAAGCTGGTCATGGGCCTGTGTGATCGAGTTCTGGTGCTGGAATACGGCAAAGTCCTGGCCGAAGGCAAACCCGCCGAAGTCCAACATAACCCACGCGTGATCGAAGCCTATCTGGGCGCAGGTGCAGCCAAAGAGCTGGGCATTACCGTTGAAGAGGAAAAGGCATGAGCACAGAACCGTTGATGCTGGATATTCGGGGTCTGGATGTAGCTTATGGCGGCATCCGGGCGGTACGCGGCCTGGATCTGCGAGTGGGCCAGGGCGAACTGGTTTGTCTGATCGGTGCGAACGGCGCCGGTAAAAGCACCACGTTGCGAGCCATCACAGGTCTGGTGCCCGCCGCTGCAGGGCAGATCGAACATCAAGGCGAAAGCATCGTCGGCTTGCCGTCGCATCAGCTGGTGCGCCGTGGCGTGGTCATGGTGCCGGAAGGGCGGGGGATTTTTCCGCAACTGACGATTGAAGAAAACCTGGCCATGGGGGCGTATACCCGCAAGGACCACCACGAAGTACGCCAGGATATCGAGCGTATCTATACCCTGTTCCCGCGTCTGGCCGAGCGTAAGAAGCAGTCGGCAGGGACGTTGTCCGGTGGGGAGCAACAGATGGTGGCAATGGGGCGGGCGATGATTTCCCGGCCTTCATTGCTGCTGCTAGATGAGCCTTCAATGGGCTTGGCTCCCATCATGGTTGAACGGATTTTTGAGCTGATCCAGACGATTGCTAAAGAAGGCGTGACGATTTTGCTGATTGAGCAGAATGCGCGACTGGCGCTGGAGCTGGGGGATCGGGGATATGTGATGGAGTCGGGGCGGATTATCTTGGAAGGCCCGGCTGCGCAGTTACTGCATGATCCGAAGGTGAGGGCGGCTTATCTAGGGGAAGAGGATTTTGCGGCGTAAGTAAGTTGCAGGTTTCGAGAAAAAGCTAATCAGCTTTGGGCTGATTGGCTTTTTTTGTGCTCAGTCTTATAAATAGCGAAGATTAGCGTAGAAGCGTTTGCTTCCGATCTAAGGCAGTCTTTCGGAATTACGATTTTGAGGCTCGGAAAAAACCGTTCGATAATTAATTTTCTTTCATATCTTGACATGCTCTCTCGAGCGCCTTCTGGAAATCCGCTCGGCTATCAAAGTACGACTGAGCAGGCAGTAATTTTTCAAAAATACTTACTAGTTTATCTGATGCTTCGAAATCGAATGAGGGATTTTTTTGCTTCATTATTGCTAGTTCTTCAAAAATTCGATCGGTTCCGTCGTTGGCATTTCTTAGACGGCGGGGCCGAGGCGTGTTCATTCGGCGGAGACTTGCAACCTCTTGTTGTATGTCGTTCAGGATTTCCATCATTACTTGTTCACCTGAACCTACCTTTTGATCTAATTCTGCTACTTTGAAGGTGCCGAAATTCTTAAGGAAAGTCGAGTGATTAGGATCTGAGGTGGCCAGCTTGTATGTAGCTAAAAGTTTGTCAGCTAACAGACGCTTGAAGGTAACAATTTTAGAAAACCGGAGATCTCTTGGATAAGAAATATGCTCAATGATGCTCGTGTCGAATGCGTAATCCGTCTGGTCATCCTTGATGATAATTGTTGGTTTATCGAAAGCAAGCCGCATACCCAGTTCGAACATCACATTTGGGTTTCGAGCACTTACGTCACAAATGACGATATCGGCGTTGTAAACGCCTTGGACAATGCGTTTATGAATTACTCCGACATCGTCCGAGTCACTCACTATTCGGGCTATGAACTTTGGACTATCAATAGAATCAACAGCGTCTTGAATGATTGACTTGACTTCGACCCAGTGTTCAGATCCTAGGCCATCAATCGATGAGATCGGCATAATCAGTCCACAGGTGAGTATTTTTTCTGAAATGATTTCGTTTTCAGTGTTTGCCATGTTTATCTCCGGCAGTGCGAATATTAGTCTTTGTTGTTTAATAATGATTATTTATCAGGATGCAGATTTTTCTACGCTTTGAGCGGGCTCGGTAGTTGATTGCTCTTGACCGAAAGCAGGCAGCATGCTAAATGAAAATAATGTGTCTCTACATCCAATAAATTGAAAACGAAGTGTTTTGTAGGTTTTTATTTAATTGGTAATTAATTATAAATAAAATAAAAATATTTAAATAGAGTGATGCGGCTGAGTTTCAAAGTACGGTAACACTAGACGGTTTTTCCCCGCAGGGAGTGTTCCATCAGCCTACGGGCTAGTAGATACAATCGGTGCAAATAGTAGTTAGAGGTTTTGGTCGAACTCTGGGTGACTGTAAGTCACCACCATAGCCACTCCGGATGTAACCGAAAGGTTGCTATGTAGATAGAGCTGTTTATGTCATTCAAAAAGGCAGTGGGACGAGAGCGCATTCCCATGCACACCGCTTTGTTGTACAGATCTGCTAAGGAGAATAAAAAATGGAGTTAGGAATTACCGGACGACGTGCGTTGATCTGTGGAGCATCGAGTGGCTGAGGTTTGGCGTGTGCCAAGGCTCTTGCCGCTGAAGGCGTACAAGTCACCCTGGTATCTCGCAGCGAACACAAGCAGCAAGAAGCCATCAAACAGATTGAAGCCTCTACCGGTGCTGCAGCTAAATGGATTGCCGCCGATCTTTCTCAGGCGGCAGGCAGGCAAGCCGTAGCCGCCGCGTGCTCAGACATCGACATTCTGGTGACCAACGCGGGAGGGCCTCCGTCTATGCCTTATGCTCACTTGGAGACCACTCACTGGCAAGCGGCTCTGGAGCAAAATTTCCTTGCAGCAGTCGAGTTAATTCAGGCTGTATTGCCAGGCATGGTGAGCCGCCGCTTGGGCCGTATCGTCAATATCACTTCGGTTTCGGTTCGTTCGCCTGTGACCAACTTGGAATTGTCTACTGCCGCTCGCATGGCCTTGACTGGCTTTTTGGCAAGTGTGTCTCGCGAAGTGGCCCAGCATAACGTAGCGATTAACAACTTATTGCCCGGCACCACTATGACGGATCGCTTGCGGGAGTTGGGGCCTGTGGCAGAGACGTTGATTGCTTCAGTACCAGCCGGGCGAGCTGGAACACCTGCTGAATTTGCTGCTGCGTGTGCTTTCTTGTGTAGTGAGGCCGCAGGTTTTATCGTGGGTCAGAATTTATCTATTGATGGTGGTTTGGTACGAGCTACGATCTAAGTTATTAAGTTTCAACCATAAAGGGGCACACCATGAGCGGTAAGGCTGTATCGGTTATATCTAACAGCACAGCAGGGAACACGACAAAAAAACAAATCGGTATTGTGCTGTTTGACCAGTTTGAAACTCTCGATGTATTCGGACCTGTTGAAATGTGGGGTGGGATGCCGGATTACGAGATGGTCATGGTGTCTCAGCAGGGTGGGCTGGTTCGCTCGTCGCAGGGGATAGAGACACAGGCCGCTTGTAGTTTCGAGACGGCTCCGCAGTTCGACATTCTGATGGTTCCCGGCGGTATGGGAACGCGCAGCGAAATCAACAACCCCGCCATGCTGGCCTTCATTCAGAAGCAGGATAAGGCAACGCAGTGGACGGTGTCGGTTTGCACAGGGTCGGCTTTATTGGCCAAGTCGGGTGTTCTGAAGCAGCGTCGGGCGACGTCGAACAAGCTGGCGTTTGATTTTGCGGTGGCTCAGGATGGGGACGTGCTTTGGCAAAAGCAGGCCCGCTGGGTGTTTGATGGCAAGTACGCCACATCCTCGGGTGTGTCAGCGGGGACGGATATGGCTTTGGCCCTGGTCGAGAAGCTTTATAACCGTGAGCAAGCCGAAAGCATCGCGCATTGGACTGAGTATGTCTGGAACAGTGATCCGACGATTGATCCGTTTGCGCGCTAGGGTTGGTGTTTGCTGGGCGTAGTTGCTGGGTGAAAGGTTCAGGAGTCGGGGGCTTGGAGTGGGTAGCTGATTGCAGCTAATGCGATCAGCTTATCTAGCATCTTGACTTGATACGAGCCTACTTCCAGCGTTCCTTGCGCCAGGCCTCTTGTGCAGCAGCGTCCAGAAAAGTCCAGGCGACAAAGCGGCTTTGCTTTTGTCCCTGTGTCATTTCTACGGTTTTGACCTTAACCGCCTTAGCCTTCTTTAAGGCATTCAACACACCGGGTACATTCGACGCTTTGGACACCAAGGTACTGAACCAAAGCACTTGCCCGCCTACGGTCACGCTTTCTTCTATCATGCGGCGGATGAAAAGTGCCTCACCGCCTTCGCACCATAGCTCCGTATTCTGCCCACCAAAGTTCAGCACAGGAGCATTGTGCTTGGGTGCAGCCTTGCCCAAACCACGCCATTTACGTTGACTGCCGCTTGCTGCCTCTTCCTGAGACGAATGGAAGGGCGGGTTGCACAGCGTCAGGTCAAAGTAATCATTCGCGCCTAGCAGGCCCTTGAAAATATGTCTGGGGGATTTTTGCTGGCGCAATTTGATTGCAGCCGACAAGCCTGGGTTCGCATGAATAATGGTTCGTGCAGAAGTTAGCGCATCAGCGTCTATGTCGGACCCGAGAAACTGCCAGCCATATTCAGTATGGCCAATCAATGGGTAGATCGCATTTGCGCCCACGCCAATATCGAGGACACGTACTGCCTCACCACGGGGAATGGCTCCCTTATTGCTGTTGGCCAGCAAATCAGCCAGATAGTGCACGTAATCGGCACGACCCGGAATGGGAGGGCAGAGGTAATTTGCCGGAATATCCCAATGCGCTATGCCGTAAAAGCTCTTGAGCAGGGCGCGATTCAGAGTTTTGACGGCATTCGGATCTGCGAAATTGATGCTTTGATCACCGTACGGATTCAAGAAAACGAAAGTAGCCAGTTCGGGCGTTTCTTTGATGAGAGCGTCAAAGTCGTAACGGCCCTGATGGCGGTTGCGTGGGTGGAGCTGGGCCGCCGTTTTATTTGAAGTAGGTAATTCGGCGTTGGAATTACCTGTTTTTGGAGAGGGCATTGGAATCCGAAATTGGCCTGGGTAAGTCTGAATCGTGGTGCTGGGACGTTTTTAAAGCAAAGTATCAGGGCTAAAGAAGGGGCGATGTTGACTGCGCCAAGGCATTTCGCATCGCGTCCTTCTCCCGCTGTAAAGCTTAGTTCTTGCCCGTGCTGCCAAAGCCACCCGTACCACGCTCGGTTTCGGTAGAGAACTCGTTCACAAATTGCAGTGCCACCTGCACCACAGGCTGGAACATCAGCTGGGCGATACGCTCGCCGGGCTGGATCACGTAATCCTGATCGCTGTCATTGGCCAGAATCACGCCAATCTCGCCGTGGTAGTCGGCATCAATCACGCCAATGCCTTGGGCAACACGCACGCCGTGCTTCAGGGACAGGCCCGAACGCGAGGCGACGATGGCGACCAGGCCAGGGTCCATCATATTGATGGCCAAGCCGGTTTTAACCAGTGTACGGCCGCCTGCAGGCAGGGTAATGGCTTCGCTCAGGCAGGCGCGCAGGTCCATGGCGGCGGAGCCATCCGTGGCGTAGTTGGGGGTTTCGATGCTCGTGCCCAACAAGTCATTGACGATGCGAGCTTCAATACGGCGGTGCATAGACGGTATCCTGAAAAAAAAAGAGGCAGCGCACCTGCTTTAGCGCTGCCCGTCATCATAAAAGAGAAAAGGGATTAAAGCCGCTGGGCGATGTCTTGCACCAGCTGGCGTGCGGCCAGCAGTTTATCCTGAGCGGGCCATTGCATATGGCCTTGCTCGTCAAACAGCACCAGTTCGGTGTCGTCGGCGTTCATGGCGCGCTGGGCCAGGTTGGCAACCAGCAAGGGCACGTTCTTGCGTTGACGCTTGGCTTGAGCGTGCTCGATCAAGTTGTCGGTCTCAGCAGCAAAGCCTACGCAGAAAGGGCCGTTCTTCAGGGCGGCAACCTCGGCCAGAATGTCGGGGTTGGGACTGAATTGCAGGTCCGGCGTGGCTTGTTCAGACGTTTTCTTGATCTTGATGTCGCTGGCATTGCTGACGTACCAGTCTGCTACTGCTGCAACACTGATAAAGATATCGGCATCGTCCACTTGGGACATGACGGTGGCGTGCATTTGACGGGCGGTTTCCACGTTGATGCGACGCACCTGATAGGGGGTGTCCAGTGCAACGGGGCCGGACACCAGAGTTACTTGTGCGCCCGCTTCTTGAGCCGCACGGGCAATGGCGTAGCCCATCTTGCCGGAGGAACGGTTGCTGATGACGCGCACTGGGTCAATCGGTTCGCTGGTCGGGCCAGCGGTGATCAGAACGCGTTTGCCTGCTAGCAGTTTGGGCTGAAAGAAGGACGTCAGCTCTGCCAGCAGTTGGGCGGGTTCCAGCATACGGCCATCGCCGGTTTCACCACAGGCCTGGTCGCCACTGCCGGGGCCAAGAATGTGCACACCGTCACGGCGCAGTTGTTCGACATTGCGCTGGGTGGCCGGGTGCAGCCACATTTCCCGGTTCATGGCTGGGGCGATCAGCAGGGGGCAGTGCCCACGCGCTACACAAAGGGTGCTGAGCAGGTCGTCGGCCAGACCGTTGGCCAGCTTGGCCATGAAGTTGGTGCTGGCGGGGGCGATCAAGATGGCGTCCGCATCCCGGCTAAGTTGGATGTGGGCCATATTGTTAGGAACACGCGCATCCCACAAATCGGTGTAGACGGTACGGCCCGACAAGGCCTGAAAGGTCACCGGGCTGATGAAGCGCGTGGTCGATTCGGTCATGACTACATCAATCCGGGCACCCAGGTCCTGGCTGCGACGCAAGAGCTCGGCAGTTTTATAGGCAGCGATGCCGCCGGTGATGCCAAACACCAGTTTTTTATTGCTAAGCATAGGACATGATCCTTACAGACTCAGGAGCGCTGTCGTTTGTTGCGGCGCATGCGCATGAACTCGTCCAGCACCAACAGGGCAGCGCCGCAGCTGATGGCGACGTCGGCAATATTGAAGGCCGGAAAGTAGGATTGATTCCAGTAGAACAGCAGAAAATCTACCACGTGCCCGTGCATCAGGCGATCCACCACGTTGCCGATGGCGCCGCCCAGAATCAGGCTGAGCGACAGGCAAAACAAAGGTTGCTTGGCCGAGCGGCGCAGCATGGTCACGATAAATACCGTGGCAACGGCTGCGATGCCGACAAAGAACCAGCGCTGCCAACCCTGACCACCGGCCAGGAAGCTGAATGCCGCGCCGGGGTTGTAGAGCAGGGTGAAATCAAAAAAGGGCAGGATATTCCAACGTTCCTGATAGAACAGGTTGCTGTCGAAATACTGTTTGGTCCATTGGTCCAGGCCGACAATAAAGGCGGCCAGACCAATCCAGGCCCAGAACTGCCGCGAGGGCAGTCGGGCCTGGCCGGGAGAAGGGGCCATGTCCTTATCAGGCATGGTGACGTACTTCGCCTTCGCCAAACAGATTGTCCTCGCAACGACCACACAAGGTGGGGTGCTCGGCGCTCTGGCCTACGTCTGGGCGGTGGTGCCAGCAACGCTCGCACTTAGCCTGCTCGGTAGGGGTAACGTCGATGCGCAAGTCGCCTTCGCCAGCGTGCACGTCAGCACGCGAGACGATCAGCATGAAGCGCAGATCTTCGCCCAGAGATTGCAGGAACTCCAGATCCTGACCGTTGGCGTAGATGTCGATTTCGGCTGCCAGGGAGGAACCGATGGCGCCGGTGCTGCGCACGTCTTCGATACGGCGCATCACGTCGGCACGGATGGCGCGCAGGCGCTGCCACTTGGCGTTCAGTCCCGACTGTTCGCCTTGCTCGGGCAGGACATGGAACAGCTCGGTGAAGATGGTGCCGCTAGGAACCGAACCACCGTGCATGTCGCGCCAGGCTTCTTCTGCCGTGAAAGACAGGATAGGAGCCATCAGCTTGAGCAGGGTCTGTGTCACGTGATACAGCGCGGTTTGAGCCGAGCGACGTGGCTGGCCATCTTTGGCGGTGGTGTACAGACGGTCTTTCAGAATATCCAGGTAGAACGCGCCCAGGTCTTCGGAGCAGAAGGTCTGCAAGCGAGCCACGATGGGGTGGAACTCGTAACGCTTGTAGTTCTCCAGCAACTCGGCCTGCATGTCGGCGGTCATTTGCAGGGCGTAGCGGTCGATTTCGGTCAGTTGATCAACAGGCACAGCATGTTGGGTGACATCGAAGTCGGCCAGGTTGCCCAGCAGGAACTTCAAGGTATTGCGGATACGGCGGTAGCCTTCCACAACACGCTTCAGAATTTCGTCGGAGATGGACAGCTCGCCCGAGTAATCGGTAGAGGCGGCCCACAGGCGCATGATCTCGGCACCCATCTTGTCGGCAATTTCTTGCGGCTTGATGATGTTGCCCAGCGATTTGCTCATCTTGCGGCCATTGCCGTCCACCACGAAACCGTGGGTCAGCAGGGCTTTGTAGGGCGCGCGGCCATACAGCATGCAGCCCGTCAGCAAGGACGAGTGGAACCAGCCACGGTGTTGGTCCGAGCCTTCCAGGTACAGGTCGGCTGGCCATTGCAGCTTGTCAGCGTGCGAGCCGTGGGTGGTGTGATCCTTGCCGCCCAGCACGGTCGCGTGCGTGGTGCCCGAGTCAAACCACACGTCCAGCGTGTCGCGGTTTTTCTCGTACAGATCGGCTTCGTCACCCAGCAGGTCGCGTGGGTCCAGGTTCTGCCAGGCTTCGATACCGCTCTTTTCGATACGCTCGGCTACTTGCTCCATCAGCTCGGGCGTGCGGGGGTGCAGTTCACCCGTTTCCTTGTGCACAAAGAAAGCCATGGGCACACCCCATTGGCGCTGACGCGACAAGGTCCAGTCCGGGCGGTTGGCGATCATGGCATGCAGGCGGGCACGACCCCAGGAGGGGTAGAACTCGGTGTTATCAATGGCTTCCAGGGCCATTTCACGCAAGCTACGGCCGCTGCTGTTTTCCTTGTCCATACCGGCAAACCATTGGCTGGTGGCACGGTAGATGATGGGCGTCTTGTGACGCCAGCAGTGCATGTAGCTGTGCGGGTGCTGTTCGGTTTTCAGCAAGGTGCCGGCGTTCTGCAAGGCTTCCACAATTTGCGGATTGGCCTTCCAGATCATCTGGCCGCCAAACAGGGGCAGATTCTCGGCGTAATGCCCATTGCCCATCACGGGCGTGAGCATGTCGTCGTCCTTCATGCCGTGGGCTTTGCAGGAGATAAAGTCTTCAATACCGTAGGCCGGGGCCGAGTGCACCACGCCAGTACCGCTGTCCAGGGTAACGTAGTCGCCCAGGTACACAGGGGAGCGGCGTTGGTAGCCTGCATCCACGTGCGCCAGAGGGTGATTGAATTCGATCAGGTTCAGGGCTTCACCGGTAGCGGTGGCCACGACCTGGCCGCTCAGACCCCATTGCTCCAGGCAGGACTTCACCAGCTCTTCGGCCACGATCAGCATGGAGCCGGTGGCGCGTGGGCTGTCCAGCTTGACCAGGGCGTAGCTGATTTCAGGGTGTACGTTCAGTGCCTGGTTGGCAGGGATGGTCCAGGGGGTGGTGGTCCAGATAACGATGGCGCCATCGTCCACGCTGTCCACGCCAAAGGCGGCGGCCAGCTTGTCTTTTTGCGCGAAGGGGAAGGCCACGTGCACGGACGGGTCGGTGCGATCGGCGTACTCAACCTCGGCTTCTGCCAGGGCGGAACCACAGTCAAAACACCAGTTCACGGGCTTCAGGCCACGGAACACGAAACCCTTTTGCATGATCTTGGACAGTACGCGCAGCTCGTCGGCTTCGTTACTGAAATTCATGGTCAGGTAAGGGTTCTCCCAGTCGGCCAGCACGCCCAGGCGCTTGAAGTCCTTGCGCTGGCTGTCGATCTGCTCCAGAGCGTAGGCGCGCGCCTTGGCCTGAACTTCAGCCACAGGCAGGTTCTTGCCGTATTTCTTTTCGATCTGAACTTCAATGGGCATGCCGTGGCAGTCCCAGCCGGGCACGTATTGCGCGTCAAAGCCAGCCATATTGCGGCTTTTGACGATGATGTCTTTCAGAACCTTGTTGACCGCGTGGCCAATGTGAATGTCGCCGTTCGCATAGGGAGGGCCGTCGTGCAAAATAAATTTGGGACGACCGGCACTGGCTTGCCGAATTGCTGCATAGACTTTGTTTTCTTCCCACTGGCTAATCCAGCCCGGCTCACGTTTGGCGAGGTCACCACGCATGGGAAAGGGAGTGTCGGGCAAATTGAGAGAGTTTTTATAGTCCATTTGAAGCAAAGTAGTCGCGAGCGCGTTGTGCATCGTTGTCGATGGCGGCGATCATTGTGATGAGGTCCGGGAATTTTTCCTCGTCCCTGACAAATTCCAGAAATTCTATACGGGCAAGTTTACCGTAAGCATCCAGGCGTTGGTCCAGTAAATGCACCTCTAACAGCAGCCGTCCCTGGTCTATGACGGTTGGGCGTACCCCCAAGGAGGCAATGCCGGGCAGAGCCTGTCCGGTCAGTCCGTGCACCCGGACCACGTACACGCCGGAGCGGGCGGCACAGTGTTCAGGAACACGCACGTTCAGGGTCGGGTAGCCAATGTCCCGGCCCAGTTTCTGGCCATGAATGACATGACCACTAATATGAAAGGGTTTGCCCAGCAGGGCACGGGCTCGGTCCAGTTGACCCACGGCCAGGGCGGTGCGCACTTCCGAGCTGGAGATGCGGCGGCCATCGGCATCGGCGACATCGTGCAGGGTCTCGACGCTAAAGCCATGGCGCTTGCCCGCTTCGCGCAACATTTCAATGTCGCCGGCCCGTTTGTGGCCGTAGCGGAAATCCTCGCCCACCAGCAGCCAGCCGGTGTTCAGACCCTGGACCAGAATCTCGTCAATAAAGGTGGCTGCCGACATATCGGCCATGGCCTGATTGAAGCGGGCCAGATAAATTTGTTCAATGCCGCATTGATGCAGGGCTTCGACCTTGTCACGCAGGCCGCTGATCTGCGTGGGGATCAGTTCGGGCCGTTGGCCGCGCTGCGCAAAAAAGGCGCGCGGGTGGGGCGTAAAGGTCATCACACAGGAGCTCAGGTCCTGCTGGCGCGCCATTTCATTGACGCGATGCAAGATGGCCTGATGGCCCAGATGGACCCCGTCAAAATTGCCAATGGTGACAGCGCTGCGGGCCGTGCTGTTGCGCCGCGGCAGAGAGCGATAGAGTTTTAGATCAGATTTCACAAGCGAGAGTTTACAATTTTGGATTCGTTATTTCTCGGGAAACAGGATTTTGACCGATTCCACCCTACCTTGTCGCCTTGTTGTGCTTATTTCAGGCCGGGGCTCCAACTTGCAGGCCATAGGCGAACTGATCAAGACAGCGGGCTTAAATGGCCGTATCGAGGCGGTCATCTCTAACAAGGGCGATGCGCCCGGACTGGAATGGGCGCAGCGTCAAGGGCTGCCTACCGAGACGGTTTCGCATCGCGAATTTGCAACACGTGAAGCCTTTGACCAGGCTTTGGCACGCGTGATCGACCGCTACCAGCCAGATTATGTTCTACTTGCGGGATTCATGCGCATCCTGAGCACCGATTTTGTTCAGCACTATGCAGGCAAGCTCATCAATATACACCCATCCTTGCTTCCTAGCTTTCCCGGTTTGAATACCCATCAACAGGCACTTGACGCGGGCGTGCAGTTTCACGGCTGCTCGGTGCACTTTGTGACCCCTGTGCTCGATGATGGTCCCATCATTGCCCAAAGTATCGTGCCCGTCCTGCACGACGATGATGCACAGACTCTGGCAGAGCGCGTTTTGGCAACCGAACACCACGTCTATACCGAGGCCGTACGCTGGCTGATCGAGGGACGGGTGCGTTTGCAGGCTGATGGCCGTGTCGAGGTTGCCGGACTTGCGCATCGCGGCTTTTATTTCCCCGCCTGATTGAGCGGGCTATTTGGAATTTTTGAATATTCATGTCTGATCACCAACAATCCCGCGGCCGCTCGGACCGCAAGCGCCCGTCCTCGTCTGCCCAACGTAACGAGTCCGGAGCGCGTGGTCGCCCTTATGCAGCACGCCGCGACAAACCCTCGGGTCCACCCGAGCCGGGCGCGATGGCACAGCGCCGTCTGGAGCAGGTCTCCAGCGCCCTGGGTGAAGTTTTGCAGTGGAAGCACCCCGCCGACCTGGCCTTGACACGCTGGGCGCGTACACGCCCCAAAATGGGCTCGCGTGATCGTGCCGAGATCCGTGAGGCCGTGTTTGATGTGCTGCGCCACCTGCGTCAGTACCGTAACTGGGCGGAAAGCGGCGTAGGCCCATCTACCCGTCGTCTGGCCATTCTGGGCCTGTCTACGGCTATCGGTCAGGAATCCCTGTCTTTGGGGCTGACGGAAGAAGAGCGCCAGTGGCTGGGCCATATCCGCGCCCTGAATGTGGACGGTCTGCCGGTTGGCGTGCGCCTGAGCCTGCCCGAGTGGCTGGAAGAGCGTCTGAAAGAGATTCCGGATTCCTACAAGCTGATGGCCGCCATGAACGAGCAGGCCTTGCTGGATCTGCGCGTCAACCCCATGAAAGCCGAGCGCGATACTGTGTTGCGTCAGTTGCAAAACGGCCCTATGGCTCGTTTCAAACCGGTTGCCATGCCGTTTTCGCCTTGGGGTATCCGTATTGAAGGCCGTCCATCTGTCGCAGTATGGCCACAGTATGAGAAAGGCGAGCTGGAAATTCAGGAAGAGGGCAGTCAGTTGCTGACCGCTTTGCTGGAGCCTCGCCGTGGCGAGATGGTTATTGACTACTGCGCCGGTGCCGGTGGTAAATCCCTGCTGCTGGGCGCCTTGATGCGCTCCACAGGCCGTTTGTACGCCTTTGACGTGTCGGCAACCCGCTTGAACAAGGCCAAACCCCGCTTTGCGCGTGCTGGCCTGTCCAATGTGGTGCCTGTCGTGATTCAGGAGGCGGGCGACCAGCGTGTTCGCCGCCTGCATGGCAAGGCACAGCGTGTATTGGTAGACGCTCCGTGCAGTGGATTGGGAACTTTGCGTCGAAATCCTGATCTTAAGTGGCGTCAACACCCCCAAGCTCTGGAGCAGTACACTCAGATGCAGGCCGACATTCTGGAGCAAGCCGCGGCTTGTGTCGCACCAGGAGGTCGTTTGGTTTATGCAACATGTAGTTTCTTGCCTGAAGAAAACGAGCAGCAAGTGCAGGCATTCTTGGACAAACATCCCGAATTCAAACTGCTGGACGCCCGGGAAATCTTGAAGGACAAATGTCCGGCCCTCGCGCTAGAGGGGCCTTATTTGAATCTGCGCACGGACCGTCACCAAACCGACTGTTTCTTTGGTGCGGCACTTGAACGAATCACGGAAAGTGCTTGATTTAAAGCAAGTTCGTCCTTAAATAGTGTTATTGTTAACTGGTTAGGTGGGCTACACTTTTCCGGTTTCCCTTAACACAAAGATCAGGTCTAAAAGGGTCTATGCAATCGTTTCTTTCTTTTCTTGCTGACGGATGGCTGCAACTGTCTTGGTGGCAGCTCACTCTTGTCATTCTGGCGGTGACGCATGTCACTATTGTGTCAGTTACCGTATTTCTCCACCGCAGTCAGGCGCACCGCGGGCTGGACCTGCACCCTGCGCTGATGCATTTCTTCCGTTTCTGGCTCTGGATGACCACCGGTATGGTCACAAAAGAATGGGTTGCGATTCACCGCAAGCACCACGCCAAATGCGAACGTGAAGGCGATCCCCATTCCCCTGTGGTCTTTGGTCTGGGCCAGGTGTTCTTCCGTGGTGCAGAACTGTACCGTCAGGAAGCCACCAACCCTGAAACCTTGAAGCGTTTCGGTCACGGCACGCCCGATGACTGGCTCGAGCGCAACCTGTACAGCAAATACAGCATGTTAGGTATTACCATCATGCTGGGTATTGATCTGTTCCTGTTCGGTCTGCTGGGTCTGACTGTCTGGGCTATCCAGATGGCCTGGATTCCTTTCTGGGCAGCCGGTGTGGTGAACGGTCTGGGTCACGCTATCGGTTACCGCAACTTTGCCAGCCCTGATACCAGCACCAACGTGTTCCCTTGGGGCATCATCATTGGTGGTGAAGAGCTGCACAACAACCACCACGCTTACGGTACGTCCGCCAAGTTCTCCAGCAAATGGTACGAATTTGACTTGGGCTGGTGCTACATCTCGGTGTTCAAGGCACTGGGTCTGGCCAAGGTCAAGAAGGTCGCTCCCAAGCTGCGTCTGGAGCCTAGCGTGCCTTCGAATGCTCCGCTGGAAGGCATTAGCCTGGCAACCTTGCAGGGCGTGATTACTCACCGCTACGAAATTCTGGCCCGCTATGCGGACATCATCAAAACCACCGCTTCGGAAGAAATCGCTCGTCTGAAGCCACAAGTGAACAAGGACAACCCGAATTGCTCCTGGTCCCTGCTGGAAAGCTGCAACGACTGGATCGGTCGCGGCGACGACGTGCTGGCTCCCGAGCAGCGCGCTGAACTGGAAACCGTGGCGGCTGGCGATTCCCGCCTGTCCATCCTGGTTCGCATGCAGCGTGAACTGGCCGGTATCTGGGAAAGCTCCAGTGCCTCCAGCGAGCAGTTGCTGTCCGACCTGCGCACCTGGTGCCAGCGCGCTCAGCAAAGTGGTATTGAAAGTCTTGAGCAGTTCGCCTTGCGTCTGCGCCGCTACGCGGCATGATGGATCGCTTAAACCCGGAACAGCGAGCCGCCGTTACTTTACCCTCTGGCCATGCCCTGGTGCTGGCCGGAGCGGGTAGCGGAAAAACCAGTGTACTGACCTCCCGAATGGCCTGGTTAATCCAGACCGGGCAGGTCAGCCCACATGGCCTTGCTGCTGTTACCTTCACCAATAAAGCCGCGCGCGAAATGCTGACGCGGCTTACTTCTTTATTGCCTATCGATACCCGCGGAATGTGGGTCGGGACCTTTCACGGCCTGTGCAATCGCCTGCTGCGCATGCATTACCGTGATGCCGGTCTGGTGCAGACGTTCCAGATTCTGGATACGGCAGATCAGTTGGCCTCCATCAAGCGTATGGTCAAGGCCAATAATGTGGATGACGAGAAATTTCCGCCCAAGGAAATTCAGAAGTTCATCAACGCCTGTAAAGAAGATGGCCAACGTCCTGGCGACCTGGAAGCGCACGACCCTCACCGCCGCCGCCTGATCGAGCTCTATCAGCTTTATCAAGAGCAGTGCGAACGTGAAGGAGTAGTGGACTTTGGCGAGCTGCTGCTGCGTGCCTACGAGCTGTTGTCCCGCAATGCCCCGATTCGCGAGCATTATCAGCGCCGTTTCAAACACATTCTGGTCGACGAGTTCCAAGACACCAACGTGCTGCAGTATCGCTGGTTGCGTCTTTTGGCTGGCGATCAGGCCTGCATGTTTGCCGTGGGCGACGATGACCAGTCCATCTACGCATTCCGTGGTGCGAATGTGGGCAATATGGCCGACTTCGAGCGCGACTATGCCCGTGGCAATGTGATACGCCTGGAGCAGAACTACCGTTCCTGCGGCCATATTCTGGATTCGGCCAACGCGCTGATCGAGAACAATAGCGGCCGTCTGGGCAAGAATTTATGGACCGATAGTGGCGAAGGCGAGCTGGTACGCATCAGCGAACTGGCCTCGGATGCCCTGGAGGCTCAGTGGATTGTGGACGAAGTCCGTGCCCTGATCGCCGAAGGCAAGCCACGCCGTGAAATTGCCATCCTGTATCGCAGCAACGCCCAGTCCCGAGTGATTGAGCACAGACTGTTTTCCCAAGGCTTGCCCTACAAAGTGTATGGCGGCCACCGCTTTTTCGAGCGTCAGGAAATCAAGCACGTACTGGCTTACTTGCGGTTGATGGATAACGCGGACGATGACACCGCTTTCTTGCGCGTCGTGAACTTCCCGACTCGTGGGATTGGCGCTCGCTCCGTGGAGCAGCTGGCTGATCTGGCGCGTGAGCGCGGTACCAGCTTGCTGCGTGCCATTCCTTACCTGCAAGGACGTGCGGCTGCCAGCCTGATGCGTTTCTCGAACCTGATTCAGGATATGGCCAGCCAGGCGCAGATCCTGTCCTTGCCCGAGCTGATTGAGCACGTTGTCCACGACAGTACCTTGCTGGCCCATTACCAGGCCGACCGCGAGGGTGCCGAACGGCTGGAAAACTTGCAGGAGTTGGTCAACGCGGCCACGGTTTTTGTGGGTGAAGAAGGCTTTGCCGAGCTGCCCGCAGGTCGAGTCCCCGAAGCAGTGGCGGGCGAGTCCGAGCAGGCCATGCAGAACCCGGATCAACCGGCTGCCTCTGTGCTGGCTCCCATGTCGCCTTTAGGCTCTTTCTTGACTCATGCTTCTCTGGAAGCAGGGGACAATCAGGCCCAGGCTGGCCAGGACGCCATTCAGTTGATGACGATCCACGCAGCCAAAGGCCTGGAGTTCGATGCCGTCTTCATTACCGGTCTGGAAGAGGGCTTGTTCCCGCATGAGAACAGCTTGTTCGACCCCGGTGGGATCGAGGAAGAGCGTCGTTTGATGTACGTGGCGATTACGCGGGCGCGTCAGCGTTTGTACATCACTCTGGCGCAAAGCCGCATGTTGCATGGCCAGACGCGTTACGCCATGCGTTCGCGCTTTCTGGAAGAGCTGCCGGAGCAACACATCAAATGGTTGTCGGCCCGCTATACCAGTACACCCGTGCAGTCAGAGGCCAGTTCGGGGGCCTTCCGTCGTGGTCAAAGCTGGGAGTCCAAGGACAAGAGCTATTCAGCCCAGCCTTACGGCGGTCGCAGTCACACCAGCGTGCTGGAAGTGAATGGCCAGACCTTCCGTGTGGGGCAGGGGGTGCATCACAACCGCTTTGGTGAAGGCACCATTATTAATCTGACGGGTCAGGGTGACGATGCCCAGGCCTTGATTCAGTTTCGTGAAGTCGGCAGCAAGACTCTGGCCCTGGCCATTGCCAAACTGGATCCTGTTAGCTAAAAAGCGAAGCAACGACTGAATCAGTCAATCGCAGTTTGAACGCCCCCGGAAACTCCGGGGGCTTTTTTATTGCCTGCCCTATGTCATGGAAATTTTCAAACAGCCGCAGTTTTTACAGCCGTTTTATTTCAAGCCCTTCATTTTTACTCTCCATCGTGCTCGATGCGGATGCCTCCCAGGAAAAATTTCTCACCTTATTTCACGTTTTGGATAAACACAGAGATTGCAGGGAAACCCTTGTTTCAAGCGACTTTCCCGTTTTTGTCTTCCTTCTTTAAAGCTCTATATGATCGTTATATATAAGGGTTATAGATTCTAGTTATAAAGCTGGTGCCCCCATAAAATCGAAGCCTAAATTAATTACAGATAACAAACACACATGGAGGCGATCATGGAACCTAGCAATCTCTCACGCCGGCGTATGCTTTTGTCGACGGGCGGGGTGATGGCCCTGGCCGGTACAGCAAGCTTGACTCCTTTGTCAGCGGCACTGGCTCAGGAAAAGGCAAAAACGCAGGCCAAAGCCTTGCCAGCCTATGCATCCTGGAAACATGCCGACAGCTTGATCGTGCACAGTGCCAACACTATTGAAACCAAACGCAGCGCTTTTGGCTCGGGTTTGATCACGCCGCTGGATCGCTTGTTCGTGCGTAATAACGTGGCCCCCCCATCCGAGCAGATCGTGGCTGATCCGGACGCCTGGGTGCTGTCGATCAAGGGCGTGAAGAACCCGAAAGACATGAGCGTCGCCGAGCTGAAACGCCTGGGTCTGGTGGCTGTGCCCATGGTGCTGCAGTGTTCGGGTAATGGTCGTGCTTTTTTCCCTGAAAAACCCAGTGGTACTCAGTGGACGGTAGGTGCCGCTGGCTGTGTGGTCTTTACCGGCGTGCCGATCAAGGCCGTGCTGGAGGCTGTGGGCGGCATGGAGGAGGGCGCCAAGTACATGACCGGTCAGGGCGGCGAGGAAATTCCTCAGGGGCTGGACCCGAACACCATTATGGTAGAGCGTTCGATTCCCCTGGAAGCCATTGATGACGCTATCTTGGCCTGGGAAATCAATGGTCAACCCATCCCCTTGGCCCACGGCGGCCCCTTGCGCTTGATCGTGCCGGGTTACACCGGGGTCAATAACGTCAAGTACATCAAGCAACTGGCGTTTACCAAGGAGCAGTCTGCTGCCAACATTCAGCAAAACAGCTACCGTTTGGCGCCTGTGGGTGAAAAGTCCAACCCCAATCAGGAGTCGGTTTGGGAAATGCCCGTCAAGTCCTGGGTGACCAGTCCTAGTGGTGAGCCTGGCGAAGAACTCAAGGCCGGCAAGGTGCAGATCCAGGGCTTGGCTTTTGGAGGCATGTCGGCAGCCAAAGAAGTGGAAGTGTCCGTGGATGGTGGCAAGAACTGGGTGAAAGCGACGTTTGTAGGCCCTGATCTGGGCAAGTATGCGTGGCGTCAGTTCGTTGCAGGCGTGGATTTGAAACCAGGCAAGTATGAGATTGCCAGTCGCGCTACCAGCGAAGCAGGCACGGTACAGCCTGAAGAGCGCGTACCTAATAACCGTGGCTATCTGAACAACAGCTGGCGCGACCACATGCTGGCTGTCACGGTCGTTTAAGTCTTGAATGTTGTACCCGCCCCGTCAGCTCGGGGCGGCTATGGAAGGGAATCATGAAGAAATATCTAGTTGCTGCAGTATCTGTATTTGTTTTTAGTACTCAAGCCTACGCTCAGGAGCAAGGCAAGGAACTGTTTCTGACAGGTGCCAAACCCATTGCCTGTGCGGTCTGTCATACCTTGGCTGATGCTGGTTCAGCCGGGGCCATTGGTCCGGATCTGGATGAACTCAAGCCAGGCAAGGAACAGATCCTGAAGGTCATGAAAGAAGGCATGGGCGCCATGCCTTCTTTTGCACAAACCATGAGTGACGAAGAGCGTGATGCTGTCGCCACCTATGTCAGCTCTGTAGCGGGTCAGTAAGTTCTACCTGCTGTAGCCAGACGGCAGCCGCCTTCCCCTTTCTTCTCCTGATCCGGAGGCAGAAATTCGGTAGGCGGCTTTTTGTTGGCATTGTGATGCAGGATGCGGGCGGGGCGACCTTCCTCATCCAGCCAGATCTGGCCGATTCCGGAACCATTCCATACCCGTTCCCCCTGTTTGCGCTGATCCGGCAGACGCGGGCTGATGCTCAGGTCACGGCGTTGCGTAAACCAGTTCAGAGGGGATCGCGGCGAGTAGAGCCAGCGGTTCAGCCGATCCAGCCAGTTCAATAAAGCTTCCGGAAATTCGTTCTTGATGCCGCTGCTGGTGACTTGCCAGATATGTGGAATGTGCCCGCTATGGCGTACCTGTACATCGTAGACAAAGGAATAGTGCACATCGCCGGACAGAATCACGTAGTTTCCGGGCGTGCGTGAATGCCTGAAGATGTTCAGCATGGTGTTGGCAGCCCCTCGGTGGGCCATCCAGTTCTCGGCGTCCACCGTCAGGGCAAAACCCGCGTACGTGCAAATGCTTTGTATGACTTCGATCAGCTTGACGCCAAACATGGGCGTGGGCGACACAATGATGGCGGCGCGCTCATCCAGCAATTCGTGTTGAAGCTCGGTCAAGGATTCCCAATCCATCAGTCCGGACGGGCGACTGGGCAAACGGCGTTTATGCCAGCGGCGCGTGCGTGTATCCAGCACGATCAGCGTAGGCTGGGTGCGCAGCACATAGTCCCATTGACGAAACTCCAGCAGTTCCTTGATCAGCGCATCTTGAGCTTCATGTTCAAGACGCTGATGTTCATCCGGCTGGCTGGTCCAGGCGGTCACCGTATTCAGCACCGACTCAAACACCTCGGGCCGGTTGCCCCAACCCTGACACAACATATAGGCGATCAGGGCATTGCCTACGATCTGCCGTGAAAAAGGATGGCCGTAGGCCACGTTTTCCCATTTCGCAGACAGATTCCAGTCATCGGTGATGTCGTGGTCGTCAAAAATCATCAAGGTTTGCACGTGGGCCAGAAGGCGTGCTGCTTGGGGCAGGTCCTGACGGAAGCCTTCCAACGCCAGTGCCTCGCGTTGCCAGCGTTGCTGATGCTTGGGCTCCAATTGGGGAGGATCAGGCTCTGGAATGATTTGCCATGGGATGGGGGACCAAACCAGCAAATACATGGCCATGACTTCGGCCAGCGTGACCAAGTGATTGTGTGCGTTGGCAGTGGTGAAAATCGGTTTTTCCACACCACCAAAAAAGCGCTCGCGCAGATCCTCGTTGGATTTGAAGGCAGGCAGCAAATCCGCACGTCGGTAGTAGCTGGCGGGGTGCCGGTAAAGCGATTCGCTATCCGAGACGACGGCGCCTTCCAGATATTCCCCATACAAGCCTAGCCGCTCAATCAAGGCATGAATGGCCGCCAGCATGGGACCGGCCACATCGTCGGCGTAAACCTGATCTCCGGACAGCATCAGCAAGGCAGGCCGGGCATGGGCCTGGGTAATGTGCTCGCTCAAGACTGTGTCTGCCTGAGCCAAACCATCGCGTGCGGCGTGATGAGGCTTGCGGCAGGAACCAAACATCAGATTGTCAGCGCGGCTGGCCAGCACAAAGCTGGGCCGGGTTTGACCCTGGTGCAGCAGATGGGGAGCCCAATCAGCAATCCCTTGCTCCGGTCCTCCTTCGATTGAGGCGAGCAAATCGTAGTGAACAAGCGTGTCTTGGGGTAGGGCTGTGGTTAGCGGTACATCCAGAAAGTGGATAAAGGCCTGCTTGCCCAACTGTACGATGCGACAGTGCTCGCTACTGAGCGAAATACGCTGGGGGGCAGCACCCTCTGCTTGCAGGACCAGGTCCAGGGTCAAGGCCGAACTGCCAACCAGCCATAGCACCAGGCGCTGGGGATCGAGGCGACGCAAAATAGGGCCTGCCAGTACAGGCGGCAGTGTGGGGAGATGTGGGGAGAGACTCAAACGGGTGACAGCCAAAATCAGAAAAGATAATGGACAGTGTAGGGCCTATAAAGTTGCAACTCGTACTGCTTAGCTGTCTGCCACTTCCGGGCTGGCAGCCAGAAAAGCGGTAACTTGCGCGTCCAGATCGTCCTCATGCACTACGTGGACTGGAAAGCCGAATTTTTCGCTCAAAGGGGCGACAAAGGCATTCAAGGAAAAGGCCATCAAGGCATTGCTGACAACTACCAGGCTGGCGGCACAGGACACGCTCAGACGGCTGCGGTTGGCCTTGATCCACTGCGAGAATTCCTCCTTGTCCGTGCCTTCCTCTGCACCGGGCAGCTCGCGGGTCAGCAAGACAAAGCGTTGTCCTTGATCCAGCAAGGCTTCCAGTTCCGCTTTCCAATTGGATGGGGCGCTGTTCGAGATCCAGATACGGGGGAATTCCTGTGTAGCAACGTGCATGTGCGGGTCCTGAGAATGTCTGTTTATGATTTGTTTTGAATGCGCTGCTTTGTACCATCAATCAACAGGTTCAGGCCAGTGATAAAACGGCCCGTAAAGTCATCGGAAAAAATCGCCTCACGTGCCTGCCAGTTGCTGGGGTACTTTTCTTGAGCCAATTCTAAAAAAGCCTGTTTGCGTAAAGACAGGTCCAATGTGCTGCCAGGCCCCAGAGCCTGTTCTTCCATGACAAAACCCAGAATGTAGTAAATCAGGCTAAAGCTGGCCTCGGCAGCAAATTGGCTGTCTGTGCCTGCCTGCATGAAAGCGGACAAAAAGGCTTCGCTGGTGCGCAGCACATTGTCGGTGACTACATAGGTACCCGCAAAGACTCGAGCGCCGTCTCGTCTTTGCAACAGGGCCTGCCGGAACTCCAGACCCAGATGCCGAACTTGTTCATCCCAGGCTTGGTTGCTTGGGCTGTGTCGCGCCACGTTTTCTACCAACGCGTCAGCCATGCCATCAATCAAGGCTTGCTTGGCATTGAAATGCCAATACAGCGAGGGGGCCTGGATATTCAGGGCCTGAGCCAGTTTGCGCAAAGTCAGGCCTTCCAGCCCCTCCTGGTCCAGCAAGTCCAGCGCTGTCTGGATGATGTGTTCACGTTGAATACGGGGTGCTTTTGTTGCCATGTTCTCTCCGATATTTGCAACCTAACGCTGTTAGTGTATCATTCGCTCATAGACTAACAGTGTTAGGTTGTGATTTTTGATTGAGCAGGGATACGGTTATGAGCACCTCAACAACTTCAACGGAACGCAAAGCGCTGAGCCTGCGGCTGGCTCCTTGGCTGGGCTGCCTGGCCATGATTGGGCTGCTGATTCTGGCGACCACGCAGTGGAACGAGTGGACCAGTAGCCGCCGTATACAGAGCACTCAGAATGCTTACGTGAAATCCGACTTTGCGGTGCTCAGTGCCAAGGTTTCGGGCTACGTGAAAGCCTTGCCCTTGGGGGATTATGAGCAGGTCAAGGCGGGGGATCTGATTGCGCAGATTGATCCGGCCGATTACGAGCTGGCCGTGGCGGCAGCGCGGGCGGAACAGTCCAAGGCGCAGGCCCATCTGGACAATCTGGACGGTGAAATTGCACAGCAACAGGCGCGTATTAAAGAGGCGCAAGCCAAGCTGCGCTCCGTGCAGGTGCGCGTGCGGCAATATCGTAATAATCCTTCGCGTCAGGCAAGGCTGGTCAAGGAAGGTGCCTTGTCACGGCAAGGCTATGAAAACGCCCAGGCCGATCTGGATGAGGCAATCAGCCAAGGGGAGGCCGCTACCGCACAAGTGGAGCTGGCGAAAAACTCCCTGAAGGTTCTGCAGGGGCAGCGTGCGATTCGTACCGCTGATTTGAAATCGGCTGAAGCTGCCTTGGAGTCTGCTCGTCGCAATTTGGGCTATACGCGGATTGTGGCCCCTTTTGACGGGGTCTTGAACAAGCGTCATGTGCAAGTAGGCAGCTTGTTGAACCAGGGCACGCAGATTGTTTCCATCGTCCCCCTGGAGCAGGCCTACGTCATTGCAAACTACAAGGAAACGCAGCTTGCGCATGTGCAGCCTGGGCAGCCGGTGGAGTTGACCGTGGATGGCTTGCCCGGTGGCAGTTGGCGGGGGCGCGTAGTAGAGATTGCACCCATGAGCGGGGCCGAGTCTTCCTTATTGCCTGCCGATAACGCCTCCGGGAATTTCACCAAAGTGGTGCAGCGCATACCGGTGCGTATTGAGCTGGAGCCGGGCCAGGCACAGTTGGAGCGTCTGCGCCCCGGTATGTCGGCACAGGCCAGAATCGACACAGCGGGTTCCCACGTTGCGGCTTATGACATGCCGGGTTTGAAACAGACTCGTCAACTGGCCGTCGTTCGGGCTCAGGAGGGCTGACCATGCCGTTCTCCAGGCTGATGGCTAATACGCAAACCGCACGCCCCATCCTGACCGTGATGGCGATCTTCCTGGGCGCGGTCTTGACCACCGTGCAAGGGCGTCTGTTTTCCGCTGCCTTGCCGGACTTGCGCGGCCAGTTTGGCTTGGATGTGCTGGAGGCGGCTTGGTTGGGAACGGCCTTGAATGCGGCGCAGTTGATCTCCATGCCGATTGCGCCGTGGCTGGCAACCGTAATCGGGCCGACCCGGGTACTGCTGGTGCCCAGCCTGCTGTTGGGCTTGGCCGCCTTTTTGATTCCTTTCTTTGCCCATCATTACCCCGTCTTGTTGAGCCTGCACGGACTGGCCGGACTTTGCCTGGGGATTTACCTGCCACTGACGATGTCCCTGGCTTTGCGCAGTGTGCATCCTCGGCTTTGGCTGGCTGTCATGGCAGCGTACAGCTTGCGTGTTTCAACCGGCATGGATGCGGGCTATGGCACGTCCGGTTTTTTACTGGAGGAGTTCAGTTGGCATTGGGTGTATTGGCCCACTGCTTTTGTGGGGCCAGTGATTGCGTTTCTGGCCTGGAAAGCCATGCCGTTGACGCCTATAGATCGCGACCAATTGCAAAACGCCGATTGGGGCGGGATGGCCTTGTTTTGTACGGGTTTGGTGCTGGCCTTTGTCGGGATAGAGTCCGCGGAACGGCTGGGCTGGACTGATTCCGGTCTGGTTGTTTCTGCTTTGCTCGGTGGCGTTGTGCTTGTGGCGGCCGCCATAGGACGTGGCATGCGCAGGCAGAACTCCTTTGCCAGCCTGATGGCTTTGAGCAATCGAAATATCCGTGTGTGCCTGATTATTGCCTGCCTGTTCGGCGTGCTGATGACACCGACGTCTTTGCTGATTCCCAGCTTTCTGACCCAGATGGGGGACTTGAAACCCCTGCAAGCGGGTGCTGCCACCTGGATTGCGTTTGGGGCTTACCTGGCCTCGACTCCGCTGGCGATCTATCTGGCTCGACGTCTTGAGCCACGCCTGATGATGATTCTCGGTTTAAGCATCATCGCCTTCACCGCCTGGCTGGGAACTCATATTAGCCACGACTGGCGTGTGGAGCAGTTTGTTTCGATCCTGATTTTGCAGTCTGTGGGCGAGAGCACCATGTTGATCGGTTTGATTGCTGCTTTTGTGACCAATCTGAATCCTCAACATGGAGTGGCTTTGGGTGTGTATGTCCCCATTGCTCGTGTCTTTACGCCTGTTGCCGCCGCCACGCTGGTGTCTACCTGGCTGCGCATGGCAGGCGATATCAGCCGCAGCAGTCTGAGTAGCCATCTTGTAGAGGGTGACCCTCTGGTTATGGAGCGGGCTTCGGACGGCGTGGCCGCCTTGGCTCGCGTTCTTGCTCGTGAATCGCAGGTCGCTGCGCAGATCAGCGCCTACAACCTGGTGTTTTGGTGCAGCTTGCTGGCCTTGTGTCTGGCCGTGCTGCTGCGTTCTTCACCCCCCAATCCCATTGCGCCTCCCTTTGCTCGACCTGTTTAGGTCCTGGCGGAGAGGCGGTTTTTTTAATCAAGGAGATTCATTATGAAATTAGGTTTATGGACAGTGGCTTGCACGGTTTTGATCGCTTCAAACTCTGCTTGGGCGGCTGACGGAACTGCACAGGTGCAGGGCCAGAGCTACAGCAAAAGTCGCGCCCAGGTTGTGCAGGAACTGCAGCAAGCTCGGGAACAGGGATTGATCAGTGTCGCTGCGCATGGTTACCCCAAAGTTCCACAAGGCCCGGCTAAAACGCGCGCTCAGGTGGTTCAGGAGTTGCAAGAGGCCCAACAAGCCGGTTTGCTGGATTTTGCAGACGATGAATATCCAGTCCTGCCTGCGGGCAGTGTTCATAAGACGCGTCAGCAGGTTGTGCAGGAGCTGGAACAAGCCAGAAAACAGGGCCGCCTTTTGTATGTAGCCCCATAAGGCTGTCTTGAGCTGCCTTTGCGGTATTTTGTTTAAGGTTTAAAAAGGGACTGAGACTGCCTAACGGCAAACTCAGTCCCTTTTGCTTTTATGAAATTGCTTTCGTGGGAACGGGGTTCAAACCTGGGCTATAGGATGACGCATCAAACGCAGCGCCACCAGTACAGACAAGCTAACGACCACTGCACTGAACAGATAAATCGCTTCCAGCCCCCAGGTTCCTGCGACTGCGCCCAGGGCAGGGCCGGTGATGCCCAAAGAAATGTCCAGAAAGGCGACATAGGCGCCCATGGCGACACCTCGGCTTTCGGGTGGTGCGCGGCGTACGGCCTCGACACCAAAACCAGGAAAGGCCAGGGAATAGCCCCATCCGGTCAAGGCTGCACCCAGGTACGCAATCGCAGGGCTGTGGGCACCCCAGATCAGCAAGAGACCCACTGCTTCCACCAGCACGCACAGCAAAGCGACGCGTGCCCCGCCCAGCTTGTCAGGCAGATGACCAAAGAACATGCGCGCAGCAATGAAGGCAAGCCCAAAGGCAGTGAATGCCAGCGAAGCATTGCCCCAGTTGCGATCAGCAAAGAGCAGGGCAATAAAGGCGGTCAGACTGCCAAAACCGACACTGCACAGCAACAAGCCCACACCGGCGCCCCAGACCAGCCCCAGGACTTGGTAGAAAGGGGTGCGACGCAGCGCAGTGGGGGCGGTGGCGCGGACCTTAAGCAGCATCACCAGGGAAATCAAAGGCAACAGCGTGACGGCGACGGCGATACCGTTAAAACCGTACTCCTGGTTCACCACAACACCCAGAGGGGCGCCGACGGCGTAGGCGCCGTACATGGCCACACCCACCCAGGCCATGACTTTGCCTGCATTTTGCGGGCCAACCAAGCCGATGCCCCAGCTCAAGGCACCCGTCACAATCAGGCTTTCACCGCAGCCCAGCAAGATACGGCCAATCACCAGCACCCAGACCGATAGGGTTGGTGTGCTGACAAAGCTCAACGAAGCCAGATAGGCCAGGCCGGACAAGCACATCACCATCAAGCCCAGCATGACGGCGTGCTTGGAGCCTTGTGTATCAGCCAGATTCCCGGCCCAGGCACGGGAGAGCAAAGCGGCTGCGAATTGAACACCGATAACCAGGCCCACGACCAGCGTACTCATCGCCAGCACATTGTGTACATGCAAGGGCAGTACGGGCAGGGGCAGCCCGATACTTAGAAAACTGACGAACACGGCCAGCGTGATAGGGAGTAGCGTTAGAAAAACATGGGCGGCAGGTGGCGACTGCGCCTTCGAGGTGGCTTGCGCCGAATTGGGTACAGACATGAAACACTCCAAACATGAGTAATTGCTCGATATTTGAGATAATATGAATAATTGCTCACATCGAAAACTCGCATTCGGAGTCCTTATGCAAACGCTCCCTCAAGCCCGTCGTATCCCGCGTCAAAGCCGTTCCCGGGCTTTGGTGGAGGCGATTTTGGAGGCAACGGCTCGCGTTTTGTCCGAGCGTGGCTATGCCGGTACCAATACCAATGTGGTCGCGGAGGTGGCTGGAGTCAGCGTGGGGTCGGTGTATCAGTACTTCCCGAATAAGGACTCACTGATTGCCGCCTTGCATGAACGCCATGCTTTGCAAATGAACCAGGCTATGGAAAGCAGTCTGGCCGATACGCAGTCCCTGGGGTTGCGGGGGCGTTTGAGTGATCTGGTCAAAGCCTGGTTGGCCGCGCATCGGGTGGACCCGGAATTGCATCGGGTACTGGAAAAGGATTTTCCTTTCTTTGATGCGCCAGCCAGCGAGAGCCAGGCTGATCAAAGTATTCGTGACCGCATTCGTCAACTGCTGGAAGAGCACCGTAGCGAGGTTGCCCCGCAGGATCTGGATTTAGCCACCTGGGTAGTAATGCAAAGTCTGGAGTCCCTGATTCATGGTGCGATCATTCCGCCCGGTGTGCCGTATCCACCGGAGCAGGTGGAAGAGGCCATTGTGGACTTGCTGTGTGGATATTTGGGCTGTGCGGGCTGTGGGAATGGGGGTGAAGGGAGCTGAGTTGTCGAGCCGGTTCTCAAGTGAGTTTTGGCTCATATGAGTTTGTTGTTTGCTGGCCGGAATCACCTTAGCTAAGGTATGCAGTGGACGATGTATTGCAGCAACACGAAGGATGGGGGGAATATCCAGCTTTACGAGTGTATATCCCCGGTGCTCGGGGTCCTGCCTCAGATCCCCAGGTGCCAGCAATCAGGTGCCTGCAGTCTCGTAAGGTCCCAATGTGTGTTTTACAGACCATCAAGAGCTTCCGTCAAAAAGGCGCCAATCCTTGTGGATATGGCGCCTTCTTTTTCAGGAGTTTACGAGCAGAACGGAGTCGATAGGCCTAGACCTGTCGCCCGATTTCTTCCATTGCTTCCTGAATTTCCAACCACTCTTCTTCCAGCGTTTGATGCGTCTTGGTGAGTTCACCATGTTCGGTCATCAAGGCGGGGCGTTGGTCCTTGTAGCTGTCGGAGTAAAAGTTGGGGTCCTGCATCAAGGTATCCAGTTCCTGCAAACGCAGCTGAGCTTTCTCCATGGCTGACTCCACTTTCTTCAAGCGGCTTTCCAGTGGCTTGCGTTGTTGGGCTTGCCGTTGACGCAGCTCGGCTTCCTGACGGCGTTGGGTCTTGCGGTCTGTGCCTTCAGCACCTGTATCCGCACGCGCTTCCTGGCGAGCTTCCGAGCGCGATTGCGCGCTGCGGGCCAGTAGCCAGTCGCGGTAGTCTTCCAGGTCGCCGTCAAACTCCTGAACCTGTCCATCGGCCACAATCCAGAAAGAATCAACGGTAGAACGCAACAAATGGCGATCGTGCGATACCAGCAGCACGCTGCCACCGTAATCAGCCAAGGCTGTCGCCAGGGCCTCACGGGTATCCACGTCCAAGTGGTTGGTTGGCTCGTCCAGCAGGAGCAGGTTGGGCTTTTGCCAAACAATCAGGGACAGGGCCAGACGTGCCTTTTCGCCACCGGAGAAGGGGGCAGTCAGGCTGGTGACCATATCACCGCTGAAACCGAAGGAGCCCAGGTAATTACGCAGTTCCTGCTCGCGGACATCCGGAGCCAGGCGCGCCAGATGTTGCAGGGGAGTGGAGTCCGGGTCAATGGAGTCCAGCTGGTGCTGGGCAAAGTAGCCGATTACCAGACCTTTGGATTCCAGGCGTTCGCCTTTGATAGGTTCCAGCTTGCCGGCCAGGGTTTTGACCAGTGTGGATTTACCCGCACCGTTCATCCCCAAAATACCCACACGGGCACCGCCGCGTACCATCAGACGGACCTGGCTCAAAATCGCCTTGTCCTGACCGGGGTAACCCAGATCGGCTTGATCCAATGTCAGCAAGGGATCGGGTGTGTATTCGGGCGAGGGCAGGCGAATGGAAACGCTTGAGTCGTCGCGCAAGAGCGTCACGGTCTGCATGCGGGCCAACGCCTTGACGCGGCTTTGTGCCTGCTTGGCTTTGGTGGCCTGGGCCTTGAAGCGATCAATAAAGCTTTGCAGGCGCGCGGCTTCACGGGTTTGACGCTCGTAGGCGATCTGGCTTTGTTGAACGCGCTCGGCACGTTGCACCAGAAAGTCGTTGTAGCCGCCTTTGTAGCGAACCAGCTTGCCTTGATCCACGTGCAGAATCGAACGGGCCACGGCATCCAGAAACTCGGTGTCGTGCGAAATCAGCAGGACCGTGCCGGGGTAGGAGCCCAACCAGCGTTCCAGCCAGAGCATGGCGTCCAAGTCCAGGTGGTTGGTGGGTTCGTCCAGCAAGAGCAGGTCAGAAGGTGCCATCAGGGCGCGGGCCAGGGACAGGCGCATTTGCCAGCCACCGGAGAACTCGCGCACGGGCAGCATCCACTGATCGGGGCGGAAACCCAGACCGGCCAGCAGTTGCTCGGCACGCGAGGGGGCGGACCAGGCATCGGCTTCGATCAGGGCGTTTTCCAGTTCGGCAATGGCTTGGCCATCGCTGTCGGGCGTATTGGCACGTTTTTCCTGCAAGGCACGCAAGCGCTCGTCGCCATCGATAACAAATTCGCGGGCAGGGCGGTCACGGTCTGGAATGGTTTGGCGCACACTGGCCACTTCCCAGACTTCGGGGATGCTCAGGTCACCCCCGTCCAGATCCAGCTCGCCTTGCAGCAAGGCAAACAGCGAGGATTTACCCGCACCGTTCTTGCCCACAATGCCCAGGCGCTCGCCCGGGTTGACGATGAAATCAGTATTGTCCAGCAGGACTTTGACGCCGCGACGCAGCGTAATTCCAGTTGCGCGTATCACAGAGCCAGTTGCTCCCGGCTTAACAAGAGAATCTGGTCTTCAGCGGTTTCCGTGCTCAGCCAGATCGGCTCCAGCTCCGGGAAAGCGGCGATGAAATTGTCGTACTCATTGCCGATTTCCAATACCAGCACACCTTCGGGTGCCAGGAAGTTGGGGGCCGCTTCCAGAATGCGACGCACCAGATCCATACCATCGTCGCCGCCAGCCAGGGCCAGTTGTGGCTCGTGCTGGTATTCCTTGGGCAGGTTTTGCATGGACTGCTCATTCACATACGGTGGGTTGCAAATGATCAGGTCGTAAGCGCTTGGCGGCAATTGATCCAGCAGATCGCTCTTGTACAAGCTCATGCGATCGTTCAGCTCGAAGGCATCGATGTTTGACTGGGCCACTTCCAGCGCGGCGTCGGACAGATCCACGGCATCGACCTGGGCTTGTGGGAAGGCCAGTGCCGTCAAAATAGCCAAACAGCCCGAGCCAGTGCACAAATCCAGGGCGTTGTAGATGGCATCGGGGTCCGCAATCCAGGGTTGCAATTGCTCTGCCAGCAATTCAGCAATGGGAGAGCGCGGCACGATGGTGTCAGCGGTGACGCGGAAGCGATGGCCTTGCAGCCAGGCTTCGCCAGTCAGGTAAGCGGCGGGCACGCGCTCGTTGCAGCGTCGTGCGACCAGGGCCAGATAGGCAGCGCGCTCGGACTCCAGCACGGTGGCATCCAGATACGGGTCCAGCGTGTCCAGGGGTAAATGCAGGGTGTGCAGCAGCAGATAGGCGGCCTCGTCCCAGGCATTGTCGCTGCCATGGCCAAAGGCCAGCTGACAGCGGTTGAACTGGCTGACAGACCAGCGCAACAAGTCGCGCACGGTGCGCAGTTCCTGCTGGGCTTCCAGCAGGGAGGAATGATCGATGCAAGGGCTTAACAAAGCAGGGATTCCAATGTACGGCGATAAATGTTTTTAAGAGGCTCAAGATCAGCCACAGCAACGTGTTCATTGATTTGATGGATGCTGGCGTTGAGCGGGCCAAATTCGACCACTTGAGGGCAGATTTTAGCGATAAAGCGGCCATCCGAGGTGCCGCCTGTCGTGGACAGATCGGTTTCCACGCCGGTTTCGGTTTCAATGGCCTTGGCAAGAGCCTGGCTTAGCGGTCCGGCCTCTGTCAGGAAGGGCTCGCCACCCAGTGTCCATTCCAGTTGGAAGTCCACACCATGGCGGCGCAGGATGGATTCCACTTCGGCTTGCAGACCGGCAGGTGTCTGCTCGGTGGAGAAGCGGAAGTTGAAATGCACATCCAGCTGACCGGGGATCACATTACCCGCGCCAGTGCCGGCATGAATATTGGAAATCTGAAAGCTGGTGGGCGGGAAATCGATGTTGCCGGCGTCCCACATGCGGTCTGTCAGTTCGTGCAGCGCAGGGGCGAATACATGCAGCGGGTTGATGGCCAACTGCGGGTACGCCACATGGCCTTGGCGACCCTTTACGATCAAGTGGCCGGACAGGGAGCCGCGACGGCCATTTTTAATGGTGTCACCTAATTGGCGCGAGCAGGTAGGTTCGCCCACGATGCAGTAGTCCAGCTGTTCGCCACGTTCTTTCAGCACTCGGCAAACATGCACCGTGCCGTCGGTGGCCGGGCCTTCTTCATCCGACGTCAGCAGCAGGGCAATCGAGCCCTTGTGTTCAGGATGGGCCTGGGTAAATTCCTCAACTGCGTGGATGAAGGCCGCAATCGAGGCTTTCATATCCGCCGCACCACGGCCATACAGCTGACCGTCGCGCACGGTGGGCTCAAACGGGGGCGAGTCCCAGGCCGCTTCCGGCCCGGTTGGAACCACGTCTGTGTGACCGGCAAAAACAAACAAGGGCGCCTGGGTGCCACGGCGGGCCCACAGATTGGACACCGGGCCGCTGGGCAGATGTTCCAGGCTAAAGCCCGCTTGCTCCAGCCTTGCGCCCAGCCATTGCTGGCAGTGGGCGTCCTCAGGGGTGACCGAGGGGCGGGCAATCAGGGCTTTGAGGGTGTCTAGTACAGAATTGTCAGTGCTCATGTTCAGGCGCGAAGTAAATCATTAATACTGGTCTTGGCGCGGGTACGGGCATCCACACGCTTGACGATGATGGCGCAGGCCAGGCTATAGAGCCCATCGGCCGAAGGCAGGGAACCAGGGACCACTACCGAACCGGCAGGGACACGGCCCTGGTAAATCTTGCCTGTTTCGCGCTCGTAAATTTTGGTGCTTTGCGACAGGAAGACGCCCATGGCCAGCACCGAGTTCTCTTCTACGATGACCCCTTCCACCACTTCGGAACGGGCACCGATGAAACAGTTGTCCTCAATGATAGTGGGGTTGGCCTGCAGAGGCTCCAATACCCCGCCAATACCGACGCCACCCGACAGGTGAACATGCTTGCCGATCTGGGCGCAGGAACCAACGGTGGCCCAGGTATCCACCATGGTGCCTTCACCGACATAAGCGCCGATGTTCACAAACGAGGGCATCAGCACGACATCGGGTGCTACATAGGCGCCTTGGCGTACCACAGCACCGGGAACGGCGCGAAAGCCTGCCTGGGCAAACGCAGCCTGGTCGTGCTGCTCGAATTTCAGAGGCACCTTGTCATAGAAGGGAGCGGGCTCGCTGGCCATGACGCGGTTTTCGTTGATCCTGAAGGACAGAAGAATCGCTTTCTTGACCCAGTCGTTGACCTGCCACTGTCCGTCGATTTTTTCCGCCACACGCAGGGAACCGTAATCCAGCTTTTCGATCACGGTATGGATGGCCGTGCGCAGTTCAATGCTGTGTTCTTGGGGGGAGAGGGAAGCTCGCTGTTCCCACGCCGATTCGATCAGACTTTGGAGGTCGCTCATAGGCTAGGCTCTGTGAATGCAGGCCGTCTTTGGCAGTATCGGGATACAGAAGGCGCATGATGCGCGGTTTACCACCGCAGCGGCCGAGCTTGATTGGAGGCAACAGGATAACCGAGTCTGCCCCTTCCATGCACGGTTTTGTGGCTTTCTTTGTCGCTTTTGAGGACAGATGCATGTGGGATGCAGTCTGTCAGCAAGGTCAGGAAGGTGGTGTGTTGGCCAAGTGAACTTCATGTGCAGATGTGAATGCGGAGGTCTGCAATATCTGTATTAGATTTTTTTTGTTTACTTTATTTCTGAAGTTGTTTTTCTTTTTTCTTGTGGTTCGATAATTATTTTTCTACTTACCCTTGTTTTTCTTATCGCAGCTATTTTGTTTATTTATTATTGCTGCTGCTCAATTCAATCAGCTACGTAATCAAGTATTTCAAGATAATAAAAAATAAGCATGTATTGCCATACAAGCTTTGTGTGAAATTCTTGGGCGAGGCCTGATTTGCGGGTGTGTGCTGCCTGATCGTATAGCCTGCTTCTTTCTCGCTTGTCTCTGTAGAGCTTATGTAAAAAGGGTTTAACCCTTTCTCGTCCAGGGTCATGAGTCTATCCTTGTTGAGAATGAGGTGGCCTGCAGCCATGCGCTTTGATTCGGTTTCTCTTTTTACATTTTATAAAATTTATCGATTTTTTATCTGCCTAGAATGAGCGTGAAGTGTTTTTTGCTGCATTCAGTTCTTGTTTTTCATTCAAACGGAGGGCTTATGCGATCGATCCTTTTATGGCTTCTGGGTGTTCCTATCCCTATCATCATTTTGCTGGCTCTGTTTTGGCACTAAGGTGCGTGCGATCACAATCTGAAATAAGGAATCATCATGGCTACAACGCAATTTGGTTCGGATGCAGGTTTGGGGACGCAAGCCGTGGCGGAGTCTTCGCACTCCGCTGTGTCTTGGGGCGCTGTCATCGGGGGCGCGGTTATTGCCGCTGCCATGACGGTGACCTTGCTGGTAGGTGGGACCGGCCTGGGTTTCATGGCGATCTCCCCGTGGAGTAATGACGGGGCCTCAGGCACCACGATGGCTATCGGGACGATTATCTGGCTTTTTGTCACGCAGATCATTGCCTACGGTATTGCGGGCTATGTCACCGGACGTCTGCGTACCAATTGGACAGGTGTTCACGGCGATGAAGTTCATTTCCGCGATACGGCGCATGGTTTTCTGGTCTGGGCCGTGAGTGCGGTTGTCAGCGTCTTCTTGCTGGGATCGGGTGTCGCCTCGCTGGTCTCGGGTACGGCTCAGGCAGGGGCGAATCTGGCCGGGGCTGGAGTGGGAGCGGCATCGGCCATCGTAGGCCAGGCAGGCAAGGATCAGGCGCAAGGCCCTGGTTTGGGCTATTTCACCGACACCTTGTTACGTCCGGCAGATCCTGCCAATGCACCTGCTCAGACTGGCAACCCAGAACGTGAGGTCAGCCGGATTCTGGCTCGCAGCCTCAAAGAAGGGGAGGTGTCCCAGCAGGATCAGGATTACTTGCTGCGTTTGGTGGCCAACCGTACCGGCTTGACGCCCGAGCAAGCCAAGGAGCGCCTGGACTCCGTGCAAAAGCAAGCCAAGGAAACAGCCGACAAGCTGGAGCAGCAAGCTCGTGAAGCGGCTGACACCGCTCGCAAGGCAGCCGCTGCTTTCGCGCTGTGGGCATTTGCGTCCTTGTTGGTAGGTGCCTTCGTGGCAAGTCTGGCTGCAACGATTGGTGGACGGGCGCGTATCACGCGTTAAGCCCCAGTCATGATGCCAGGCCGCTTATAAGTTGAGGCGGGCAGTGCAGGCCCCCGGATGTCAGAGCTCCGGGGGCCTTTTTGTTTCTGCTTCCATCAAGTTGCTGTCTTGTCAGTTCCTTCAAGGAACACGAATAAAGTTGCTGGGTGCTTGCCCCAAGCGGCGCCGAAACATGGTGGAAAAGGCACTGGAGCTGTCGTAACCCAGATCCAGTGCAATCTGTGTGACGGATTGGCCTGCAGACAGCTTGGCCAGAGCCGCCAGCAGACAGGCTTGTTGACGCCATTCACTAAAACTCATGCCAGTTTGTTGCCGGAACAGGCGCGTAAAACTGCGCAGGCTTTTATTGATTTGCCCGGCCCACTGTTCTGGCGTGCTTTGAATATTGGGCTGACTTAAAAAGTCTTTGCAGAGCTGGGCCAGGGATGGGTCTTGAGGGATGGGGGCAAAGAGCGGCATGGTTTGCGCCAAACCGACTTCATGCAGAAGCAGTTGAGCCAAGGCGCCGTCGCGGCCATCTTCCTCGTACAGAGCGGGCAAGGCCAGGGAGGCCAGCAACAAGTGATGCAGCAAGGGCGTAATGACCAGCACTTCGCAGTGTGTGCTGTTGCGAGGTGCTGCTTCCGGCTCTATATATAAGCTTCGGGTGCTGGCGCTTTGCATGCGTACGCGATGGCGTTTGCCAGCTGGAATCCACACGCCGCTATAGGGCGGAATAACCCAGGCGCCATCGTCGGTTTCGACTTCCATCAGCCCGGTCATGGCATAGAGCATTTGCGCCCGTCGGTGCACATGAAAGTCCAGCAGCGTGCCCGGCGCGTAGTCCGTGCCAATCGCCAGCAAGGGGCGAGGGGTGGCATCTACGCTATCCAGTCGTACATTGTGCATAAGCAAGCCTCTGGCCGAAACGAAAGTATTGTTGACCGGTTTTAGCATGCCAGCCAAAGCAGGGCGACCTATTCTTGGGTTTTGTCATCTGTGTTGATGGGCGGCTATGTATTTTCTATTGCTGTTTTTTGGTTTGCTGGCTGGCGTGACCACCGTGCTGTTTGGCTTCGGTGGCGGTTTTGTGGTGGTTCCCGTGCTGTATTCGGTGCTGATTGGCATGTATGGCGTGGACAGTCAGATGGGGCAGGCGGCCATGCATATTGCGGTGGCCACTTCCACCTGCGTCATGATTTTTGGTGCTGGCCTGTCTACCTGGCGCCACCACAAGGCGGGCACTGTGCCTTGGGGGCAAGTGCGTCCTTTGCTCCTGTTCATCGCCTTGGGGGCGATTCCCGGTGCGGCAGCAGCCATGGCCTTGAGCGGGTCCTGGGTACGTTGGGTTTTTGTGGTGTATCTGGGCCTGACGATTCTGGATAGCCTGTTTCGTTCCGGCTTCACCCAAGAGTCCAGCAATACCATGCGCCCTTTAAGCAAGGCCAGTAGTGCTGGGGCCGGGGTAATTATTGGTGCGATTGCCGCCTTTTTGGGTGTCGGTGGTAGCGTGATCACCGTCCCCCTGATGCGTCGACGCGGTGCCAGCATGACCGCTGCCACGGCCGCAGCCAATCCCTTGTCCTTGCCGATGGCGGTGGTGGGGAGCCTGACTTACGCCATGCTGGCCTGGAATGCCGATTCCTTGGGGGCCTGGCATGCAGGTTATATCGACTTGCGCGCATGCCTGGTGCTGGTGATTGGCTCCTGGCTGGGGATTCGCTTCACCTCGCGCTGGATCGGCAAGATCCCGGACAGCATTCATGCCAAAGCCTATATCGCCTTGTTGGGGCTGGTGTTTTTGGTGATGCTGCTGGTTTAAGCGTTGCAGGGGTGGCCTTGCGCCACCGATCCTTCCAAGCTTGAAGGCTTCACTTTTCCTGTTTTGAAAACTTGTGTTTTTTTGTTGAGTGCGGCGACATGCAGTGCTTGCTGTGCTGCATTTTTCCCTATACTGAGCAGCACAGCACAAACAGGAGTGGGGCAACATGACAACAGAGATTGCAGTGGTCTTGGGTCTGGCTTTAATCGCGATTGTCTTGTTTGCTACAGAAAAACTCCGAATAGATGCTATCGCCTTGCTGGTGCTCAGCACCTTGGCGGTTCTGGGTTTGGTGACTCCCGAGCAGGCCGTGGGTGGTTTCAGCAATCCGGCCACGGTTACCGTCGCGGCCATGTTTGTGCTGGCTGCCGGGCTGCAAAATAGCGGGGCGCTGTCCGGGATTGGGGATTTGCTGAGCAAGGCACGCTCCCCTGTGCAGTTTCTGCTGCTGTTGTTTCTGGTTCTGGCGGTGATTGCTCCTTTCGTGAACAACACGGCGGTGGTAGCGGTATTCATTCCCATCGTCATGGCCGCCTGCGCACGGATAGGCATGTCGGCCTCCAAAGCGCTTATCCCCTTGTCCTATGTCTCGCAAATGGCCGGGGTCTGTACCTTGGTCGGGACCTCTACCAACCTGCTGGTCAATGCCATTGCCCGCGATCTGGGCCATCCCGGTTTCACCATGTTCGAGTTCACCGCCTTGGGGGTGATCTGTATGGCTGTGGGGTGTCTTTATTTGCTGACGATAGGGCGCTGGTTACTGCCCGATGCCCGTGGCGGCGAGTTGGTCGAGCAATATGAGCTGGGAAAATACATTACCGAGCTGCGGGTGATGCCCGATTCTTCCCTGATTGGCCAATCGGTGGGCGATGCCAAGCTGGGCGAGCAATACGGGGTGTTTGTGCTGGAGCTGTTGCGCGGCGATACCAAAGTGTGGGGTCCGCGAGAGCAGAAGATCGAGCAGGACGATGTGCTGTTGGCGCGCGGAGACTGGACCAAGCTGGACGAGCTGCGCAAAGAAGCGGGTCTGGAGGTAGACCCCCAGTTCAAGCTGGAACAACAGTCTTTCGAGCAGGTTGATCAGGTCTTGACCGAGGTCATGATTGCGCCGCGTTCGCGTATCAGTGGTCGTACTTTGGGCAGTTTGGGAGCAGGCTGGCACAAGAACGCCACCGTGCTGGGCATTCATCGCCGTGGTCAGGTCTTGCGTGAGCAATTGCGTGCTGTGCGTTTGCAGGTGGGCGATATCTTGTTGATGTTGACTCCGGCCGCAGAGGCGGCCGATTTGCGGGCTGACAGCAATATCATCGTGTTGTCCGAGCGCGAGGCCGAAAAGGAAATGGGCTGGCGTGCGCCGTTTGCACTGGTCACCATGGCCCTGGTGATTTTGCTGCCTGCCTTGGGCTGGGTGCCTATCAGCATCACCTCCTTGTTCGGTGCCGTGGCCATGACACTGGCCGGTTGTCTGAAAGCAGATGATGTGTACGACGCCATAGACTGGCGCATCATCATCTTGATGGCGGGTTTGCTGCCTTTGGGTATGGCCATGAGCGAGACCGGCGCGGCCCAGTTTCTGGTCGAAAATACCGTTGGTCTGGTGAAGTCCTTTGGACCTTTGACCGTGTTGGCCGTGGTCTACCTGATGGCCCTGATGCTGACGGAGTTCATGAGCAATGCCGCTGCTGCTGTCTTGCTGACACCGATAGGAATGTCCACGGCGAAAATGATGGGCGTCGATCCCACTCCATTCCTGATTGCCGTTACCTTCGCGGCTTCCACCAGTTTTGCCACGCCTGTGGGTTATCAGACCAACACCATGGTTTATGGCGCAGGCGGCTATCGATTTGTGGATTTCCTGAAAGTGGGTTTGCCCTTGAATCTGATTTTCTGGGTGTTGGGCGTGTTGTTGATCCCCGTTTTCTGGCCCTTCAATCCGGCTTGAAGCCGCTATTTATACGGCAAGAATAAAGGAGACCCTGCTCATGGCCTCACTCGCCCCGCAGACCATCCGGATGATGCAGGGACGAGAGGAGCTTGATTACAGGCTTGCGTCACCCGAGGGGCCGGATTGTTCCTTGGGACCTTTCCAGCGATAGCTCAGCAGCAGCACCCACAGGGTGGCCATGCCCAGTCCGTACAACATGGCTCCATAGGAAACAGAAATATCAATACCGCAGACCCGCGAGAAGCGGTCCGCGGTATCGCAGATATTCTTGATCGCCAGTACAAACAAGACGGTGTTGACGGCCATGGCCAGACAAGCGGACACCGCCCGTTCTGCCCAGATCAGACTGGCAACGGCCAGAATGGACAAGGGCATCAAGGAGTTGAGCACACTGGTATGCCAGGCTGAATACGCCTGGGAGGAGTTGAGCAAACTTTCGTTGACGTGCGCAAAGGGAAAGAGCCACAACACAATCAAAGCAGCGCACAGGAAAAAAATCAGTTTCCTGGTGGTGATGTTGAACACGATTAAAAGTAAAAGTTTGCTTTATGAGGATTTCGAGTGTAACTGAACTGTTTTATGCTTAAAGACAAGTTGTGTAAATTTCTCGGCACAATTTGCGACAATTTTGTTACTTGAATATGACATAAACAGAAGAATTTTCGAATTTAATCACGTTTTCGTGACAAATTGACGAAGTCTATTCCAATCGTCCACCTGAGGTAAATTGGAGTCTGGATTGTATGATGGCTATCTGGATGAACACTGCAGGAGTAACAAGGATGAAACGTTCCGTATGGTGCTTGAGTGCTGTATTAAGTGTGATGGCCTTGCCCGCCTGGGCTGATAACCCGGCTTGCCAGTATCGGGCTGCCGAAATTCAGAACCAGATTAACTATGCTCGCCAGCATGGCAATGTTCATCGAGAGCGTGGCCTGGAGCGCGCCTTGGCCAATGTGCAGATGCATTGCCGGGACGCGGATTTGCTGCGTGATGTACAGGAAGATATCCGCGAGCAGGAAGAGGACATCCAGGAACGCCTGGATGAAATCGCCGAGAAACGGGTTGAAGGGCGACAAGACAAGGTGGAAAAGCTGGAGAAAAAACTGGAACGTGATCGTGCCAAATTGGAACAACTGCAAGATGAATTGAAAGAATTGCAGGCTCTGGGTGCTCAGTAAAAAGCGTCACCGCAAGTCCTGAGTCTGTTCCTGTTCTGGCGATTGATCGCGTTAAAAAAGCCGGAGTCAGAAATAAATACGTGCTCCCACTGGGGCACGTTCTTTTGAATCTGAAAGGACTGCTTATAATCACAGGTGCAGTCGGCGCAATGATGTAAGCCGACCAAGCATAAAACAAGAGTGGTATGAGCAGAAAAAGTACAGGTCGTAGCGTTAAAAAAACCAGTAGTAGAAAAAAGACAGGGCAGGCAAACCCGTCCCGATTTCTGAAGTCCGTCCTTGCCGCGGCCCTGACCAGTTTCGGGATTGCAACGGCCTGGCTTCATCCCCAAGGGCTGAACTGGCAAAGTCTTGAACCGTTTCTGGTGTCCTTGGGTTGGCCAGGTGCGACGCAGCAGGATAGTGTGCCTGTTCCGGCCTCGGTCGAGGGGTATGTTCAAACCTCTTTTGCACATTGCCCCCAGTTCTTTCCCGGCTCGCGACCTGTCGTGCCCATGGCTTACACGCAAAGAGAGTTGTGCTTCAGCTCTTTTGCGATTTTGCATAGCGGCCAAACCAAGACGCCGGTGTTTGTCGTCCAGCGTCTGAATCGTCAGCAGATTCAGTCCGCCAAAGGCTTGAAGCGCACGGATCGTTTTTATGCTGAAGGCCGTTTGCCGCAGGCAGAGCGGGCCGAGCTGAATGACTATAGAGGCTCGGGCTTTTCGCGCGGGCATATGGCTCCGGCAGGGGATATGGCGTCGGAGCAGAGCATGGCGCAGAGCTTTTCTCTGGCCAATATGGTGCCGCAAAATCAGGTCCACAACGCTGGCCCCTGGAACAAGATCGAAGCCGATACCCGTAAATACGTGGCGCGTGCCGCAGGCAATGTGTATGTGTTCACCGGACCAGTGTACGAGCGCAATGCCGCGACGATAGGTTCCAGCCAGGTTGCCGTTCCCAGTCATTTGTTCAAGCTGGTGTATGACGCCACCACAGGACGCTCCTGGGTACATTGGCAGGCTAACCAGGCTTCCACTCGTGTTGGACCACCCATCAGCTACGAGGAGTTTGTAAGACGGACAGGCTTGCACTTGCTGCCTGACACCAGTCTTAAAAGATCGGGTTGAAGCAGACACCTTGGCGTGTGGGCACTAGCCCGTTTTATTTATTGAGTATGGCGTGGACTTGATCTTCAGAAAAAGACACGCTGTCCCCGACCTCGAAAACGTGGTAACTGATGTTCTGCTCGCTGACGACGCCCCTGAAATACGCCTTGGGGGTGGCTGGCAGTTGGGTGATACGAACACTGATGTAGCGCTCGCTGGTGTAAGAAACCAGCTGTACATGCATACCTTGCTTCAAATCCAGGGCGCCTGGGAAACGGTCCAGATCGTCATGGCTGACTACAACTCGGAATGCAGTGGGCCTGTGAATGACATAGGCTCCCTTCAGCTGGAGATGTAGAGTCAGGATCTGTTGTGCTTGTGTGCTGATTTGCGCGCCCGGATGTCGGACTTCCTGCTCCAGTTCGGGATTGGGCGTCAGATTCAAGATTTGGGTCAATAGCAAAAATTGTTCGTGAGTCATAAATTGCAAATTATCAGGAAAGGGAATCGACGGGCTTTGGAGGCTCAGGGTACAGTGTTCCTATTGTCCGCGATCGGTTCTGATTTCGATTCGCGGTAATTGCAATAAAGATTTTTTGTAGGGAAAACACAATGATGGTTCGACGTCTGATTCAAAGTTGCGCGGTGCTCGGTCTGGCCGCTTTGATGGCAGCTTGTTCCTCCGCGAAGCCCGGTGGTGGCCCCGTGTCAAAACTCTTTAATGAATGCACCTGGGACCGTGAGTCCTGCATGCACGAGGGCCGTTACGAAGCCGGAGAAAGCGAGTATGCCGAGCGTGAGGCTCGAGATTTGAACCGTCAGTCCGCCGCACGTTTGCGCCGTAGCGGTCTGTAAAAGGGAGTTCTCACGGCAGTGCCGGAGTTGTTCAGCCAAACGAGGTGCTGGCCGTGATTCGTGATGTGTTAGAGCGCCGGCAAACCGCTATTTATTGTGTGGCGATGTTGCTGGCCGCCTGGATGGCCAGTGTCTGGGTGATGCCAGCTAGTCTGGTCGACTGGATCAATCCAGCGCTGGCTTTCATGTTGTATGTCACCTTTGTGCAGGTGCCTATTGCCCAGTTAGGCAAAGCGCTGACCCAGCTGCGCTTTCTGGCCGTTTTGCTTCTGGCCAATTTTCTCCTGATACCTCTATTGGTCTTTGCGCTGGTGCCCTTGCTGCCAGACCACACCATGTTGCGCCTGGGCGTGCTGTTGGTCTTGCTGGCTCCTTGCATTGATTACGTCGTGACCTTTGCTCAATTAGGTCGTGCCGACGCCCGCGCACTTCTAGCCGCTACGCCGGTACTGCTGCTTGTGCAAATGCTGCTCCTGCCCTTGTTTTTGAAATTGGCCTTGGGGGAACAGTTCGGTTTGTACATCAAAGCCGGGCCGTTTCTGAATGCTTTCTTTTACCTGATTCTGATTCCGCTGCTGCTGGCGGGGGCCACCCAGTATCTCGCGGGTAAAAGTCATAGCTGGGCGCAGATAAAAACGGGTTTGGGCTTGGCCCCCGTTCCAGCCACTGCTTTGGTCTTGTTCATCGTCGTGGCGGCTGTTCTGCGACAACTGGAGCCTGCACTGGATGTCTTGTGGCGAGTGTTGCCGGTGTATGCGCTGTTTGCCATTCTGGCTCCTGTCATCGGCTGGGCGCTGGCACGGCAAGCGCGGCTGGCCGTCCCGTTGCGACGTGCGGTGGCTTTCAGCAGTGCAACTCGCAATTCTTTGGTGGTGCTGCCTCTGGCTTTGGCGATTCCGGGGGCTTTGCCGTTGTTGCCAGCCATCATTTTGACGCAGACTTTGGTGGAACTACTGGCACAGTTGGCCTATGTGCGTGTGCTGGCTCGCTGGGGCCAAAACGAAGAGGCTTGAGCGAGTTCTTGAGCAGGCACGCTGTTTATGGTTTGGTCAGTTGCCAGACCTCATTTGTAGCGGCCTTGCCCAGGCTTGGATAGTTTTTTAACTCATTGATTAAAAGGGACTTTGTTTGGTCCTGGGCTGAGTCTGCTTCCAAAATGGAGAAGGGGGCGTTTGTCTGCTAATGCCTGTGCAAACCGCTCGCTTTTCAGCAAGAATTTTCACTGGAAAACCGCCGCAAAATTGCGCGTTTTTTTCTTATAGAGCTTATAAAAAAAATCACATGGCAATTGTGTAGCCAAGCTCTATGATCTGCTCCGCCTCAGCCTTGAGTGCAACATCATGTTGCGGGCATGTTCTGTGTCCGCCTTCTATTACTTAGGATATCTTCAAAATGCTAGTTGCCGCTTTTCTGGCGTTTGCAGGCCTGTGCCTGTTCGTTAATGGTGTTCGTCTCTTTTACTCTGAAGGTCATCATGCTGGCAGGCTGGTGGATGCCAAAGATGCTGCTATCGTCAACTTGTTCACGGCCGTACTGGGATTCATCTGCATGTCCCATATCTTGAACCCCGCCAATAGCACCGTGTACTCTCCCTTGTCGGCCATTTATCTGGGCCTGTTTGCCTTGACCTATTTTTGGGTAGGGGTGAACGCGTTTACAGGAAGTGATGGGCGTGCCTTGGGCTGGTATTCCTTGGTGGTCGCCTGCATCGCTGTTCCCGCCGCCCTTACAAATTTGAGCGTAGCCGAGCGGATTTTTGACTACTGGCAAGTCCTGAGCTGGTTGTCCTGGGCAGTGCTCTGGTTCATGTTCTTCTTGCTGCTGGTGCTGAATAAACCCATTGCCCGCCTGACTGGGCTGGTGTCTGCCGTGCAAGGGGTGCTGACAGCCTTGCTCCCCGCGCTGTTGTATTTCTGGGGCGTGATTTAAGAGAGCAGGGCGTTTCTTGGAAAGTGAAAAAGGCCTGGTGTGAAAACTGGGCCTTTTTGCTGCCTGATGCCTTCTGGCATAGTGAAGTAAGGGTCGGTTTTCGCTAATTTTCAACCTTGATGCGCTGCGTGTTCAGCCTGGATTTCACACAAACCGCGCGATCAGATTTCCCCCGCTCTTTTCTTCCGCTTCTGATTGTGTCGTCCGGCATCAAGCAGCACAGCACCCGCGCCTGACAGGGATAACTGATCCCCCGGGTTTCTAAGTGGGCAGTCCGTCATGGACAAACACCCACAGCCTATACAGCCATCCAGCTCATCGCGTAGCTGTGTCAGGCTGAGAATCCGCTCATTCAACATATCCCGCCAGCTCGTGGACAAGGTGGCCCAGTCCTTTGCGTTCAGTGGCCGGCCAGTAGGTAATTCATCCAGGGCTGTTTTGATGGTAGCCAGTGGAATGCCGGCGCGCTGCGCAATTTTGATGACCGCAATTTTCCGTAGAACATCCCGGTGATAGCGGCGCTGGTTACCATCGCTACGCCAGCCATGAATGAGACCTTTGGTTTCATAGTGATGCACGGTTGCAATGGTGACCCCGCTGCGGCGGGCGACTTCACCCACGGACAGAGGGATGCTGGTATCGATTCTCATGGTGTTTGGATCTCTTGACCTCATCTATGCATGAGGTTTTATAAAAGACCACTCTTGCCTATGCAAGCTTTTCAAGCGGCAGGGCTACTTTTAAAAGAATGAGTCGAGATCTTATGAAGAATCAGCAAGCTTGCGCGCGTAGCGGGCAAGGGGTACAGACCGGGTGGGGCGCTTTGTTGTCGGGGGCCAATGCCATGCGTGCCCTCGTCCTGGCCGGTGGAGTGGTATTGCATGCCGTCAATGTCTACATTGTGACCACCATTTTGCCCACGGTTGTGCAGGATATTGGTGGGCTGGATTTATATGCCTGGAATACGACCCTGTTTGTCGTGGCGTCTATTCTGGGTTCGGCTCTGTCACCCAAGTTGCTGGCCTTGACGGGTCCTAAAGGCAGCTATGCCGTCGCAGCCTTGATCTTTGCGGTGGGGGCGCTTGTTTGCGCGCTGGCGCCGAATATGTCCCTTTTGCTGTTCGGGCGCTTCGTCCAGGGGATTGGCGGTGGTTTTCTCTTTGCTCTGGCGTACGCCATGATTCGTCTGGTTTTTGCAGAGCCCTTGTGGCCTCGAGCCATGGCGTTGGTATCAGCGATGTGGGGCGTGGCAACGTTGGCCGGGCCGGCAGTCGGTGGCGTGTTTGCGCAGTGGGGAATGTGGCGTGCGGCTTTTGGATCGGTCGCCTTGATTGCCGTGCTTTTTGCCGCTTTGGCATTAGTAGTCCTCCCCAAACGCGAGCAACATGCCGCGGCGGTGAGCAAGGTGGCTATTCCTGTGATTCAACTGCTGTTGTTGACGCTGGCGGTGTTGGCGATCTCTGCCGGTAGTACCTCGGCAGATGTACTGCAAAATGCGCTTGGCCTGGGCTTGGCGGGGGTGTTGGCCGTCGCTTTGCTGGTAGTGGAAAAACGTTCGTCTACCAAGTTGCTGCCATCGGGGGCGTTTCAGTTCAGATCTGCTATTGCCAAACTCTATGCCTTGATGTCCTTGTTAGTGCTGACGGTGACCAGTGGTGAAGTTTTTGCACCGCTTTTTCTGCAAGTCTTGCATCAACAGTCCCCGTTAGTAGCGGGGTACTTGACGGCGCTGATGGGGGCGGGCTGGACGGTAGGGGCAATTATCAGCTCGGGCCTGGGGGAAAAAGCCATTGCGCGGGCGATCATGGCTGGGCCTATCCTGGGACTGCTGGGTATGGTGGGGCTTGTTGTTTTACTGCCAGATACCAGTACGGGTTCCGTCCTGGCTCTGGCACCGATTTGTCTGGCTCTGGCCTTGATAGGCGTGGGAGTAGGGGTAGCTTGGCCCCATTTGCTGGTGCGGGTTTTCAAGGCAGTGCCAGCCCAAGAGCAGGAACTGGCGGGGGCATCGATTACAACCATTCAGCTCTTTGCAACCGCAAGCGGAGCAGCCTTGGCTGGAATGATTGCCAATGCGGGTGGACTCATTGATCCCGGTGGCGTGGAGGGAACGCGTCAAGCGGCTTATTATTTATTTGGAATTTTTGCTGTGGCACCGCTGTTAGGGATAGGAGTGGCAAGGAACTGTCGGGCGTGAATGCTGTCTGATTAATTATGAGCCAGCTAATTTGTTCAGCATTCTGCTAGGGTTAATACTAGAGCGTCCATTAATTAGCTCTTATTGATATAAGATTTAGTGCAATTGAAGCCTGGTTCTATATTTTTAATTTTCATGAAGGAGGTTGCCTTGTGAATAGTGCCCCCTTTACTAATCAGGTATCCAAACCCGATCCGCAGCCTAAGCCCATGCGCTGGCCTAGCGATTTTCCGGGTAAACACGATCGGCAGGAATAAGCTCCGGATTTAATCGGGAAGCCGCCTTCAAGGGCGGCTTTTTTGTGTCTGCGCTTCAAGGCTTTCTTTTGTGGGGCTCGGAAATGAGGGGGGGATCTTTCGGGCTTGGTAGTAGGGATATCAGGTGACGTGCCCATTGCTCTTGCTGCTTCACTAAGCTGTTTGTTGTGGCCCAGCCATCTCTGTGCCGACTTTCTCTTTATGCAGGGCATGGTTTTTGTCTTGTCTGGCTGGCCGTGTTGAAGTCCTCCCCTGAGACTCCCTGACGACAAAATCCCTTCCTCTTGGGCCGGTTTCAAACCGGCTTTGAGCTACGTCTATAGAACGATGTCCATACTCCCTTTCAGCTCATCAATGTAGTATAAAGTAACAAATATTCTTCGGTTTATTGGTCTTTAGGGCAAATTTATGACCTCTTTATGCATGAAAAATGTAGTTATCGAGTAAAAAAAAGGAATAAATGTTATTTATTGTCAAATGTGACTAGATAATATAATTACTTGCGAATGATTGTCATTATTGATTTTTTATAAAGGAAAGATGGGGATGAATCGCAATCCAAAGCCAAGCCCAAATCCGGCTCCCAGCCCAAGTCCTGATCCGGCTCCCAAGCCCGAGCCGCAACCCATGCGCTGGCCCAGTGACTTTCCTGGAAAGCACGATCGCTACAACTGATGTTTAAGTAGAGAGGTGTTCAGGAGAAAAGCACAGTGCCCAGCGGGGGTCTTGCGATTCTGCCCCCCCCGGCACGTGCTTTTTCTCAGCAGTCTCGAGGTCGATTTCAGTAAATACCGTTGGATTTATCAGATCTATATAGCGCAGCTTTGGTGGGCTGTTACCTGAAAATAACTTTATTAGCGCGGACAAGCTTTAACTAATGATTGTGAGAATGGGCTAGCTTTCGTACGCAACCATACAAGACGTGCAGCAAGTTGATTGAGTGGCAATTATTAACGGCCAAACAATTACAAGGGAACCAAATCAATAGACGCACTCGCAGTCATGTGCATCGCTCACAGCATTGAACTGGACTCCAATACCTAGGCGATGTGGCTATTTTTTTTGAGGAATTCGTGGGGCCTTTATGGGGCCTACGATGTTGAATACTTGAAAACAGGCTATTAAAAGCTGTTAGGGTATGAAAGTTAAGCCGTTGATTTTGCTTAAAATTGATTTTTCTGAATCAACGGTTTTCATGCTCTGGTGCGAACGGAGAGACTCGAACTCTCACACCTCTCGGCGCCAGAACCTAAATCTGGTGCGTCTACCAATTCCGCCACGTTCGCAGCACGAAAGAAATAGATTCTAGCTTGGATTTTCATCCTCGGCAAGTGCTTGCTCCGTATGAAAAACAAATAGATTAGGGGCCATCTTGTACTGGCCCCCAGATGCTTTTGTACTGCTGTGTTTTACTTGCGTTTTGGGTTCTTAGCGATCAGGCCGCGTGCTTGCCAGTCGGCTTGTTGTTCGGCGCTGATCCCCAGATTATCCAGGATTTCCTGGGTGTCCTGGCCCAGGTGCGGAGCAGGGCGGTAGATGGCGCCAGGGGTGTGGCTCAGTTTGGGAACGATACCGGGTACTTTAAGCGGTGTGCCGTCTGGAAGACTGCTGTCCAGCAGCATGTCACGGGCCTGATAGTGGGGATCTGCTGCGATATCGGCAATGTCATAAACCCGCCCTGCGGGAACGCCAGCCTGGTCCAGAATTTCCAGTACCTTGTCCAGTTCCAGAGCGCTGGCCCAGTGGCCAATGGCGGCATCGATCACGCCTGCATTTCGGGCGCGACCATCATTGTGCGCGTAGTCGGGATTGTCAGCCATATCAGCGCGCCCAATGGCGTTCATCAAGCGCTTGAAAATGCTGTCGCCATTGCCGGCGATCAAGGCGTACTTGCCATCCTTGCAGACGTAGGCATTGCTGGGCGTAATGCCGGGCAGGCTGCTGCCGGCAGGCTCCCGAATGGCGCCGAAGGCGGAGTATTCGGGCAGCAGACTTTCCATCATGTTGAACACGGATTCATACAGGGCCACGTCAATATATTGACCTTCGCCCTTGTTCTGTTCACGCTGGCGCAGGGCCATCATGATGCCGATGACACCATGCAAGGCTGCCAGAGAGTCTCCAATGGACACGCCAACCCGTACCGGCGGCCGTCCGGCCTCACCGCTAAGGTGGCGCAAGCCGCCCATGGCCTCGCCAATCACGCCGAAACCGGGCTTGTCTTTGTAAGGGCCGGTCTGGCCGTAGCCCGATACACGCAACATGATCAGACCGGGGTTGATGGCTTTCAGGTCTTCCCAGCCTAGCCCCCATTCTTCCAGGGCGCCGGGGCGAAAGTTCTCGATCAGAATGTCACATTCTTTTACCAGTGCGCGCACCACGTCCTGACACTCCGCCTGTCGCAGGTCCAGGGCCAGAGACTTCTTGTTACGGGATTGCACCTCCCACCAGACCGAGTTACCGTCATGCAGCAAACGCCATTTACGCAAGGGGTCACCGCCTTTGGGGGATTCGATCTTGATGACGTCCGCGCCAAATTCGCCCAGGATCTTGGCGGCAAAGGGGCCGGCGATCAATTGGCCCAGTTCCAGGACCCGGATGCCGCCTAAAGGGGAGTTCATGTGCATATCAGTCTTGCGTAGGGAAGGTAAAGTAAGGGATCATAGTCCGGCACGGCTGTATTGTCTTGACAGGAAATTATGATTCAAAATACGTTTGTTTGGATTTACCGTGCCAGTTTCCGGTAAAATGCCGGATTACTCTTATCAATTACTCAATTTAATATAGGTCTTCAATGCAGCCCGAGGTTGAAATTCTGTCCGGCTTGGAGCGCCGAGTCGATGTGGTCGTTTCGGTGGCCGACGTAGAAAAACAAGTCCAGGCCCAGCTCAAGCGTGTGGCTCGTACGGCCAAGGTACAGGGCTTCCGTCCCGGTAAAGCGCCTTTGTCCGTTGTCGAGCGCAGCCACGGCCCTGGTATCCGTTACGACGCCATCAACGAAGAAATCGGCAAAGCCCTGGACAAAGTGATCCAGGACTCCAAATTGCGCGTAGCCGGCACTCCTAATCTGGAAGCCAAAGAAGGCGAGCCTGCTGAAGGCACCATGGCCTTTACCGCAACTTTCGAAGTTTACCCAGAAGTGGCCCTGCCTGATCTGTCCAAACTGGAAATCAAGCGTGCCAACACGCCTGTGACCGACGAAGACATCCAGCGCACCGTAGACGTGCTGCGCAAGCAACGCGCCAACTACGAATCCAGCGCTGATCGCCAAGCTCAGGAAGATGACCGCATCACTCTGGACTTTGTGGGCACCATTGACGGCGTCGCCTTTGAAGGCGGTAGCGCTGAAGGTTTCCAGTACCTGCAAGGTCGTGGCCGCATGCTGCCCGAGTTCGAGACTGCCGTTGCCGGCATGAAAGCAGGCGAAACCAAAACCTTCCCTCTGGAATTCCCTGCCGACTACACCGGCAAGGAAGTGGCTGGCAAAACTGCCGAATTCAAGATCACCGTGACAGACGTGGCCCAGCCTGTTCTGCCCGAACTGGATGCTGAATTTGCCAAGTCCCTGGGTCAGGCTGAAGGTGATGTGGACGCTTTGCTGGCCGACATTCGTGCCAACATCGAACGCGAAATCAAGGCTCGTGTGCACGCCCGTAACAAATCCGCTGTGATGGACGCCTTGCTGTCTGCCAGCGAATTTGACGTGCCTAACGCTCTGGTGGACAACGACGTGGAAGGTCGCATCGCTTCGGCTCGCGCCGAACTGAAAGAGCGCGGCGTGCCTGATGCAGACAAGATGCCTATCCCTGCCGAGGCCTTCAAGGAAGAATCCACTCGCCGCGTGCGTCTGGGTCTGCTGGTCTCCGAACTGGTCAAGGCTGCTGAACTGCAAGCCAAGCCCGAGCAGGTTCGTGCCCGCATCGAAGAATTTGCCCAGAACTACGAACAGCCCGCCCAAGTGGTGGCCTACTACTTGTCCGATCGCCAGCGTCGCGCCGAGATTGAGGCAGTGGTACTCGAAGATAACGTCGTCGAGCACGTACTGTCCCAGGCCAAGGTGTCCGACGAGGAGGTGGCGTTCGACCAAATCATGGGAACCAACTAATGTCGTCAACCTTTGTCGACTTCTACGCCTCAATGCATGGGGGGCAATCCGTTGCCCCTACGGGTTTGGGCTACGTGCCTATCGTGATCGAGCAGTCCGGTCGTGGAGAGCGGTCTTACGACATCTACTCCCGCCTGCTGCGCGAGCGCATCATCTTTCTGGTGGGCCCGGTTCATGACAACTCGGCCAACCTGATTGTGGCCCAGCTGCTGTTTCTGGAGTCGGAAAATCCTGAAAAGGATATTTCGCTCTACATCAACTCGCCCGGTGGTTCGGTCTATGCAGGCCTGGCCATCTACGACACGATGCAGTTCGTCAAGCCGGAAGTCTCGACATTGTGTACCGGCATGGCTGCCAGCATGGGCGCTTTCTTGCTGTCTTCGGGCGTCAAGGGCAAGCGTCTTGCCTTGCCTAACTCGCGCATCATGATTCATCAGCCTTCGGGCGGTGCGCGAGGCCAGGCTTCCGATATCCAGATTCAGGCCAAGGAAATCCTGAGCCTGCGTGAACGCTTGAACAAGATCCTGGCCGAAAACTGCGGCCAGCCTGTCGAGCGTATCGAGCTGGATACCGAGCGTGACAACTTCATGGCAGCTGAAGACGCTGTGGCCTATGGCCTGATCGACAAGGTGATGAACACTCGTGACGAGTAATCATCTGTCCCGCCAGGGATCGATCTGACGCAGTACTATGGCTGTTCGGGGGCGGGACTTGTTCCCGTCCTTTTACCATCCTGAAGTGAAATTTAAATTTATGTCCGAAAAGAAATCGGCCGACGAGAAAGTTCTGCATTGCTCGTTTTGCAATAAAAGCCAGCATGAGGTCAAGAAACTGATCGCTGGACCTTCGTCCGTGTTCATCTGCGACGAATGTATTGATCTGTGTACCGATATCATTCGTGACGAAGCTGCGGGCGCCACTCCTGATGGTGAACGTAAAGAATTGCCCACCCCCCAGGAAATCAAAGAGTTTCTGGATGGGTATGTCATTGGCCAGGAAATGCCCAAGCGCACCTTGGCCGTAGCGGTGTACAACCACTACAAGCGAATTCGTAGCGGCAAGGCAGGCCGTGACGATGTGGAACTGTCCAAAAGTAATATTTTGCTGATCGGGCCTACGGGTTCGGGCAAAACGCTGCTGGCCCAAACACTGGCCCGCATGCTGGATGTGCCTTTTGTGATGGCAGACGCCACCACACTGACCGAAGCCGGTTACGTGGGTGAGGACGTCGAGAACATTGTTCAAAAACTGCTGCAAAACTGCGATTACGATGTGGAAAAAGCGCAGCGCGCCATTATCTACATCGATGAAATCGATAAAATTTCCCGCAAGTCGGATAACCCTTCGATCACCCGCGACGTGTCGGGCGAGGGCGTGCAACAGGCGCTGCTCAAGCTGATCGAAGGTACAGTCGCTTCGGTTCCTCCGCAAGGTGGTCGCAAGCACCCGAACCAGGACTTTGTGCAGGTGGATACCACCAGCATTCTGTTCATCGTGGGCGGTGCTTTTGATGGCCTTGAAAAGGTGATTCGCGACCGTACAGAAAAATCCGGTATCGGTTTTTCTGCTTCCGTGAAAGCCAAGTCCGAACGAGGCGTGGGTGAGCTATTCTCTGAGGCCGAGCCCGAGGATCTGATCAAGTTTGGTCTGATTCCCGAGCTGGTGGGGCGTTTGCCTGTGGTCGCCACTCTGGAAGAGCTGCACGAAGACGCACTGATCCGCATTTTGACCGAGCCGCGCAATGCCTTGGTCAAGCAGTTCCAGAAGCTGCTGAGCATGGAAGGCGTAGAGCTGGAAGTTCAGCCCGAAGCCCTGCGTGCGGTAGCCCAGCGCGCCATCAAGCGTCGTACCGGCGCTCGCGGCCTGCGCAGTATTGTCGAGCAAGCGCTGCTGGACACCATGTACGAACTGCCTTCGCGTAAAGACGTCAGCAAAGTGGTGCTGACCGAGGACGCCATTGTCGGAAAGAGTAAACCCGAATTGATTTTGGGTCGTCCTTTGTCCGATAGTGAAGCCAGTGACACTGAGTCGCCCTTGAAAAACGCAGTAGCTTAGAGATATCTCCTCGTTTGTGTACTGTCTGGCTTTGGTCGGACAGGCGCAGGCGGGACAGGGCGACAGGCGAAGGTAAAGAGAAAGGAGTGGACCTATGAAGACCACCAGGCATAAGGGCTTGTCTCTCTTTAACTCTGTAAAGTTCTGTTCTAATGTTCGTTCGGCCTACTTGAAATATCAAAATTCGCCACAATCTGAGCTACAACAGGTTAAACCGTGAAAGGGAAGCCCAGGCTTCCCTTATGCGTCTAAGGACATTTATAGGAAATGACTATGTCTGCGAGCCAGATTCTTTCTACGGAACCTATTGAGCTGCCGCTGCTTCCCTTGCGCGATGTAGTGGTGTTCCCTCACATGGTGATTCCGCTTTTTGTTGGCCGGCCTCGCTCGATCAAAGCCCTTGAGCTGGCAATGGAGTCCGGCAACAACATTATGTTGGTGGCGCAAAAGTCCGCAGGCAAGGACGATCCCGCTCCCGAGGATCTCTACGAAATTGCGTGTGCGGCCAGTATTTTGCAAATGCTCAAGCTGCCCGACGGCACGGTAAAAGTGCTGGTGGAAGGCTTGCAGCGCGCTCGAATCACCCAGGTACAGGATGCCGAAACCCACTTCATGGCCTCGGTGGTCGAAGTGCCCGGCGACTCCGGTGATGCTGCTGAAACCGAAGCCCTGCGTCGTGCGGTGCTGGGTCAGTTCGAGCAGTACGTCAAACTGAATAAAAAAATCCCTCAGGAAATTCTGACTTCCCTGACCGGGATTGACGATGCTGGCCGTCTGGCCGATACCATCGCCGCTCATTTGCCTTTGAAGCTGGAACAAAAGCAGGGCATGCTGGAAACGCCCAAGGCTTTGGAGCGTCTGGAAAGCCTGCTGTCGCAACTGGAAGGCGAAATTGACATCTTGCAGGTCGAGAAGCGCATTCGCGGCCGTGTGAAAAAGCAGATGGAAAAGAGCCAGCGCGACTACTATCTGAACGAGCAGGTCAAGGCGATTCAGAAAGAGCTGGGCGAAGGCGAAGACGGCGCTGATGTTGAAGAGCTGGAAAAACGCATCGAGCAGGCTCAATTGAGCAAGGAAGCGCTCAAGAAAGCCGAATCGGAAATGAAGAAGCTCAAGCTGATGTCGCCGATGTCAGCCGAAGCAACCGTGGTGCGTAACTACATTGAAACGCTGGTTGGCCTGCCTTGGCGCAAAAAGAGCCGTATCAACAACTCCTTGAGCAATGCCGAGGAAGTGTTGGATGCGGACCACTTTGGTCTGGAAAAGGTCAAGGAACGTATTGTCGAGTACCTGGCTGTTCAGCAACGTGTCGACAAACTGAAGGCTCCAATCCTGTGTTTGGTTGGCCCTCCAGGCGTGGGTAAGACCTCGCTGGGGCAGTCCATTGCCAAGGCAACGAACCGCAAGTTCATTCGTATGGCTTTGGGTGGGGTGCGTGACGAGGCCGAGATTCGCGGTCACCGTCGTACCTACATCGGCTCCATGCCGGGCAAGGTGGTTCAGAACATGAGCAAGGTGGGTGTACGTAACCCGCTGTTCCTGCTGGACGAGATCGACAAGATGGGCGCGGATTTCCGTGGCGACCCATCCTCGGCACTGCTGGAAGTTCTGGACCCTGAACAAAACCACACCTTCCAGGATCACTACCTGGAAGTGGACTATGACTTGTCCGATGTGATGTTCGTGGCAACCAGCAACACCTTGAACATTCCACCGGCCCTGCTGGACCGTATGGAAGTGATTCGTCTGTCGGGTTATACCGAAGATGAGAAGGTGCGTATTGCTTTCGATTACCTCTTGCCCAAGCTGATGAAGAACAACGGCGTGCGCGATGGCGAGCTGGAAGTGACCGAAGATGCCGTGCGCGACATCGTGCGTTACTACACCCGTGAAGCGGGTGTACGATCCCTGGAACGTGAAATCAGCAAGATCTGCCGCAAGGTTGTTCGCAAGCTGTTGGTGGCCAATCCACAAGCCGGTACGCGTGCAGCTCGCAACAAAACACTGACCCAGGAAACCTTGGTCGTGAATGCGGCGAATCTGAACGATTACCTGGGTGTACGTCGTTTCTCCTTCGGCCTGGCCGAAAAAGAGAACAAGGTTGGCCTGGTTACCGGTCTGGCCTGGACCGAGGTGGGCGGTGAGTTGCTGACCATCGAAGTGGCCGATATGCCCGGTAAAGGCAATGTGCTGCGCACCGGCTCGATTGGCGATGTGATGAAAGAATCGGTCGAAGCGGCTCGTACGGTTGTGCGTTCGCGTGCTCAGAAGTGGGGCATTGCCAATAGCGTGTTTGAAAAGCGTGACCTGCACGTGCACTTTCCAGAAGGCGCTACGCCCAAGGATGGTCCATCGGCCGGTATCGCCATTACGACCGCTATCGTGTCCAGCCTGACGGGTATTCCGGTTCGTGCTGATGTGGCCATGACGGGTGAAATCACCTTGCGCGGCGAAGTTCTGCCTATCGGCGGCTTGAAAGAGAAGCTGTTGGCAGCGCAACGCGGCGGCATCAAAACCGTGATGATCCCGGAAGAAAACATCAAGGACCTGGCCGATATTCCAGATAACGTGAAAAACACGCTGGAGATCATCCCGGTGCGTTGGATTGACCGTGTACTGGAAGTGGCCCTGCAAGACGCTGTAACGCCCCTGAGCGACGAAGAAGTAGCTCGCCTGGCCGCTGAGGCCTTGGCAGCCACGCGTGCTGCTGGGGCGGGTTCTGAGTCCTTCAAGCACTAAGCATCAGCAGTAGTAAGCAAGCAGTGAAACAGGCTGCCTTGGGTTCAAGGTAGCCTGTTTACATTTTGCTCAGACTGATCGTGGCTTCGAGGTTAGCCATATTGACAGCAGTGGGAGCCAGATTTTTGGGCAATGATATTGAGGGAGTTGAGGGTCGCTAGCTTGCGCGAGGGGTTTACGGCTGCTCAAACCTGTATATCGGCATGCACTTCGACCAATAAAAAACCCCATGTACCAAACGGTATATGGGGTTTTTCTCTTGTCAGGAGCACCAAGCCTGTAAAACAGCTCTGGTGACCAAGAGAGAGGAAGCTTAATGCAGCGGGCTGGTACGAATCAGACCCACAGCAATGCCTTCCAAAGACAGGGAGTCCGGGTCGGTGATGATGATGGGTTCAAAGTCCGGGTTCTCGGGCAAGAGGACCACTTGATTGCTGGAGCGCGACAGGCGCTTGACGGTGACATCGTCGCCAATACGTACCACCACAATCTGCCCATTACGCGCTTCACTGGCTTTCTTGACGGCCAGCAGGTCGCCGTCAAAAATGCCCGCGTCTTTCATGCTCAGGCCGCGTACGCGCAGCAGGTAATCAGGCGTTTGGGTGAATAGGGTAGGGGCGACGCCAATCTCGCGCTCGATATGCTCGGTGGCCAAAATAGGGCTACCGGCAGCCACGCGACCAATAATGGGCAGCAAGAGGGCGTCAGCCAGATTGGCCAATGCGTTGCTGCTGGGAGCAGCACTTTCGCGGGTGTCCGTACCGAGCAGGCGTATGCCGCGCGAGGCGCCGGCAGTCAGCTCGATAGCGCCTTTGCGGGCCAGAGCTTTCAAATGATCTTCGGCCGCATTGGCGGATTTGAAACCCAGCACCTGAGCAATCTCTGCTCGAGTGGGAGGGAAACCCGTCCGTTCGATTTCAGAACGAATGATGTCCAGCACTTGTTGTTGGCGTGCAGTGAGCTTGGCGGTCATAGTATTGTCTGCTGAATATATATACAGTAAAGATTGTGCGTTACAGTTGGCGTTTTTGCAAGCGGTGAGGGCCCTAAAGGCTTAATTTTTGACCCTTCGGGCTGCTCAGGCAGACTGGGGCCAATCCTTGCGGTCCAGGGTGTACAGCACATGGGGGACGAGTTTGTGGCCTGCCGCTACACCGGGGTGATCAAAGGTACCAGCTTGCTCTGTCATGCCCAGGCGTTGCATGACGGTTTGCGAAGGCAGGTTCAACTGAGCGGTGTACGCCACAATTTGTTCCAGGCCCAGTTCGTCAAAACCAAAGTCCATGCAGGCTCGTGCCGCTTCGGTGGCATAGCCCTTGCCCCAGTACTCAGGCAGCAAACGCCAAAGAACTTCCACGCAAGGCTGAAAGTACAGATCGGCGGTCGGGCGGTTCAAGCCCACCATGCCAATGAAGGCCCCGTTTTCTTTCAGCTCGACTGCCCAGGGGCCCCAGCCATGCTCGTCAATCAGGCTTTGGCTGCGGTGGGCGATGGCATCGCTTTGCTCACGGTCCAGAGTGGCCGGATAAAAACGCAGCGCATGAGGATCGCTGTTCAAGCGGAAAAAGGGCTCCAGGTCGGAAGCTTTCCAGGGGCGCAGGAGTAGGCGTTCGGTGTTCAGGGAAATCGTGTCTGTCATGGTAGTGCTCCAAGGGCTGGAACGACAACGCCCTTCCGAAGAAGGGCGTTGGGGCTGTACTGAGGGACAGCTTACTTCAGGACTTGAGCGATGGCCTTGGCCACGACATCAATATTCTGGCTGTTCAATGCAGCAACGCAAATACGGCCGCTGCTGACAGCGTAAATGCCGTGTTCCTGGCGCAGGCGTTCGACTTGCTCGGCAGTCAGGCCGGAGTAGGAGAACATGCCGCGCTGTTGCAGCACGAAGTCAAAGTTTTGGGTAGCGCCGTGCTCTTTCAGCTTGGCAACCAGTTGGGCGCGCATTTCGCGGATGCGATCACGCATGCCGGCCAGTTCAGTCGCCCAGGTCTGGAACAGTTCAGGCGAGTTCAGTACCGTGGCCACAACCTTGCCACCGTGTGTGGGTGGGTTGGAGTAGTTGGTGCGAATCACACGCTTGACCTGGCTCAGTACGCGGGAGGTTTCGTCTTTGCTGGAAGTAACCAGGGTCAGGGCGCCAACGCGCTCGCCGTACAGCGAGAAGGACTTGGAGAACGAGGAGCTGATGAACATGGACAGGCCCAGCTTGGCAAACAGACGCACTACGCTGGCGTCTTCTTCCAGACCGGCGCCAAAGCCTTGGTAAGCGATGTCCAGGAAAGGAACCAGTTGACGTTCTTTGATCAGCTCGGCGATCTGGGCCCACTGTTCCATGCTGGGGTCCACGCCGGTCGGGTTGTGGCAGCAAGCGTGCAGGACCACGATGGACTGGGCCGGCATGGCACGCAGCGAGGCGATCATGCCGTCAAAGTTCAGGCCATGCGTAGCGGCATCGTAGTAAGCGTAGGTGTTGACCTTGAAGCCGGCGCGCTCGAACAGGGCGCGGTGGTTTTCCCAGCTTGGATCGCTGATGAAAACCTCGGACTGGGGCAGCAGTTGCTGCAGGAAGTCAGCACCGATTTTCAGCGCACCGGTACCGCCCAGGGATTGCACGGTCAAGGCGCGGCCTTCGGCAATGATGGGGGAATCGGCACCCAGCAACAGGGTTTGAGCACCCAGGTTGTAGGTATTGATCCCTTCGATAGGCAGGTAGCTGCGCGCGGCGGCTTTGCTCATCATGGCTTCCTCAGCCTTTTGAACAGCCTGCAAAATCGGGATACGCCCTTGATCGTCGTAGTAAACACCGACCCCCAGATTAACTTTGCCGCTGCGTTCGTCGGCATTGTATTGTTCGTTCAAACCCAAAATAGGGTCGCGTGGAGCCAGTTCGACGGTTTCGAAGAGCGATGTCATGATGATATGGGGGCGTTAGTGCAGAAAGGTAGAAAAACAAAGCATTAATGTGATAATACGGGCTTACCCTAAAGTGTGTCTAGCATGAAATTTGAGCCTGCCTTTCAAGAATTTCCGGGGAGTTCCTTCAAACTTTTCCAACCTTATTTGCCTGCTGGCGACCAGCCTGCGGCGATTGAGCAGTTGGTTGAGGGGATTGATGATGGCTTGATGTACCAGACCCTTTTGGGGGTAACGGGCTCGGGCAAGACCTATACGATGGCGAACATTATTGCTCGCACCGGGCGTCCGGCCATTGTTCTCGCGCCCAATAAAACCCTGGCGGCGCAGTTGTACGCCGAGATGCGCGAGTTCTTTCCACGCAACGCCGTGGAGTACTTCGTGTCTTACTACGATTACTACCAGCCCGAGGCCTATGTGCCATCGCGCGATCTGTTTATTGAAAAGGACTCGTCCATCAATGAACACATCGAGCAGATGCGTTTGTCGGCCACCAAAAGCCTGCTGGAGCGGCCGGACACCATTATTGTGGGCACTGTGTCCTGCATTTACGGTATCGGTAATCCTGGCGACTACCATGCGATGGTGCTGACGTTGCGCAAGGGCGACCGTATTGCCCGGCAGGAGCTGCTGGCGCGTCTGGTCGCCATGCAGTACGAGCGTAACGATCTGGATTTTCAGCGTGGGATATTCCGCGCTCGTGGTGAAGTGGTCGATATTTTCCCGGCAGAAAACGCGGAGCTGGCCTTGCGAGTCAGCCTGTTTGATGACGAGATTGAAGAGCTGGAGTTGTTCGATCCGCTGACAGGCAAGGTCGTGCAGAAGCTGAACCGCTTTACCGTGTTCCCTAGCTCGCATTATGTGACGCCACGCGAAACCGTGTTGAGGGCGATTGAAACCATCAAGCTCGAACTGCGCGAGCGTCTGGAATTTCTGACACGGGAAGGGCATTTGGTTGAAGCTCAACGCCTGGAGCAGCGCACCCGTTTTGATCTGGAAATGCTGCAGGAGCTGGGCTTTTGCAAAGGCATCGAGAACTACTCTCGCCACTTGTCAGGAGCAGCGCCTGGCGATCCGCCGCCGACACTGATCGACTACCTGCCGCGTAACTCCCTGATGTTTATCGACGAAAGCCACGTCACTATCGGGCAGTTGGGCGCCATGTATCGCGGTGACCGCTCGCGTAAAGAAACCCTGGTGCAGTTCGGTTTCCGCCTGCCTTCGGCCATGGATAACCGGCCTTTGAAACTGGAAGAGTTCGAACGCCGTATGCCGCAAACCGTGTTCGTGTCGGCTACACCCGCTGCCTACGAGCAAGAGCATGCAGACAATGTGGTTGAACAGGTGGTGCGACCTACTGGACTGGTGGACCCGGAAATCGAGGTTCGCCCGGCTACCACGCAGGTCGATGACTTGCTGGGTGAAATCAAGCTGCGTACTGCGCAGGAAGACCGTGTATTGGTGACGACGCTGACCAAGCGCATGTCAGAGGATCTGACCGAATACTTGTCAGAGAACGGTATTCGTGTGCGCTACTTGCACTCGGACATTGATACGGTGGAACGGGCCGAGATTATCCGGGATCTGCGTCTGGGCGTCTTCGATGTGCTGGTCGGGATCAACCTGCTGCGTGAGGGGCTGGATTTGCCCGAAGTGTCTCTGGTGGCGATTCTTGATGCGGACAAGGAAGGCTTCCTGCGTTCGGAGCGCAGCCTGATTCAAACCATAGGTCGGGCAGCGCGTAACCTGAACGGTAAAGCCATTCTGTATGCCGACAGAATGACGGACTCCATGCACCGCGCTATCGAAGAAACCGAGCGCCGTCGTGCCAAGCAGATCGCCTTTAACGAAGAGCACGGTATTACGCCGCGCGGCGTGAACAAGGCCGTCCGTGAGTTGATTGATGGTGTTGTTGCCTCGGATCCAACTGCCAGCTTGCGCGAGGATGTGCCGGACGAGTTGATTCGCGACGAGAAGGCCGCTGCACGCGAGATCAAGCGTCTGGAAAAAGAGATGATGGACCACGCCCGCAACCTGGAGTTCGAGCAAGCGGCAGCCGCGCGCGACAAGTTGCAAAGACTGAAGGCCAAACTGCTGATGGCTTGATGGTTGTTGTGTATTTGCAACTAAAGCTGGACGAAAGCTCAGAAAAAACACCGTTCTGCTACCGGCTTTCATCACTCGGGTGTATTGCTTGATTTATCTCATCTCGAGAAAGTGGTGTATCCGCTAAGCAAAGGTTGCTGCGCCTTTGGTTTATTCCAAACTTCAAGCAGCTGCGACCGGTTCTTATTGGCAGCTCCCAAACGATACGGATTTACTGTTTTCAAGGCGATTTTCGGGGTCTGTTTTCACCCCGGTTTCATCTTGCCTTATTTGGGGTTTTCCCGCAGACTTTGACGCATTATGAGTAAGGTTCTGTTTGTCTGTACAGGGAATATTTGCCGCTCCCCCAGCGCCGAAGGTGTCTTGCGCCAACTGGTCGACCAGGCCAGTTTGTCGGAGGCTATTTTGGTGGATTCAGCCGCCACGCATGGCTTTCATGTTGGCGAGCATCCTGACACACGCGCACAGATAGCCGCTCGTAAACGCGGTTATGACATCTCTACCTATCAGGCCCGACAGGTCCAGCGCGAGGACTTTCGCAACTTCGACCTTATCTTGAGCATGGACTGGGAAAACCACGCTGCCTTGCAGCAAATGTGTCCTCCCATTTATCGTCACAAGCTCATGCTGCTGATGCGCTTTGCCACTGACTATGAAGCGGCTACCGTGCCCGATCCTTATTATGGCGGCCAGGATGGCTTTAATAAGGTCATGGACTATATCGAAGATGCCTGCCAGGGCGTGTTCGAACTGGTTCGCAAGCGCGTCCCCAATTACCGTGCTGCCTGAGTGGCTACATAACACTTCAGTATAAGTGTAAAAACACACGCTCAAGCACGGTAGTTTCCCCTGTATTTGCTATACTGGACCAAATTGGTCGGATTTGCCGTTGGCAGTCCGGCCGCTTTCGCCTTTGGCAAGGAAACTATCATGCGTTTGACGACAAAAGGGCGTTTCGCCGTAACCGCGATGATCGATCTTGCGCTGCGCCAGCAAAGTGGACCGGTGACGCTCGCAGGCATCAGCCAGCGACAGGGTATCTCGCTCTCGTATCTTGAACAGTTGTTTGGCAAGTTGCGCCGCCATGAACTGGTCGATAGTGTGCGTGGTCCGGGTGGTGGCTATACGCTTGCGCGTCTGGCTCGCCACATCACCGTTGCTGACATTGTGTTTGCGGTCGATGAGCCCGTTGATGCCACCCAATGCGGTGGCAAGGGTAATTGCAAGCAGGGCACAAACGGGCAGAAAGGCGAGTGCATGACTCACGAGCTTTGGGCGACGCTTAGTCGTAAAATGGTCGATTATCTGGATTCTGTCTCGCTACAGGACTTGGTTGATCAGCAGCGTCTGCGTCAGCTCAAGTTGGCCGCTCAGGAAGCCGGCCAGCCAGAAGAATGTACTTTGTAGTGGGCAAGATCCGCTACTGACCCGGAGTTTTGTATGAGTCGCGCTCAGCGTATCTATATGGATTATGCCGCCACTACACCGGTAGACCCGCGTGTGGCCGACAGCATGATTCCCTGGTTGACGGAACGATTTGGCAATCCGGCCTCCAGCAGCCATCCCTATGGGTGGGATGCGGAAGAGGCCGTGGACCAGGCACGCCGTCAGGTTGCCGCTTTGGTAGGGGCAGAGCCGCGTGAAATTGTCTGGACCTCCGGTGCTACCGAAGCCATCAATCTGGCGTTAAAAGGTGCCGCGCAGTTTTATCAGTCCAAGGGCCGCCATATTATTACCGTCCGTACGGAACACAAGGCCGTGCTGGATACCTGTCTGGCCTTGCAGGACGAAGGGTTTGAAGTCACCTTTCTGGATGTCCTGCCCAGTGGTCTGATTGATCCTCAGGCGTTTGAACAAGCCATTCGCCCCGACACCATCCTGGCCTCGGTCATGTTGGTGAATAACGAAATTGGCGTGATTCAAGATGTGCAGGCCCTGGGGGCAATGTGCCGGGAGCACAAGGTGCTGTTCCATGTGGACGCCGCCCAGGCCACCGGCAAGGTGGCGATCAATCTGCAGGAGTGGCCGGTGGATTTGATGTCCATGTCTGCCCACAAGACTTACGGTCCCAAAGGAATCGGTGCCTTGTATATCCGTCGTAAACCGGCGGTGCGCCTGAAAGCGCAGATTCACGGTGGCGGCCACGAACGCGGGTTTCGCTCCGGTACGCTGGCCACTCATCAGATCGTGGGCATGGGGCGTGCTTTTGAACTGGCTGCGCAGGAAATGGACCTAGACAATCAGCGCATCACCGCGCTGCGAGATCGTCTATGGGCCGGCCTGCAGTCTATCCCTGATCTGTTCCTGAATGGCACCTTGGATCAGCGCGTGCCCCACAACCTGAACATCAGCGTGGATCACATCGAGGGCGAAGCTCTGATGATGGCTCTGACAGATTTGGCAGTGTCCAGTGGCTCGGCCTGTACCTCGGCCAGCCTGGAACCGTCCTACGTATTGACGGCTCTGGGTCGTAGTGATCAGTTGGCGCACAGTTCCCTGCGCTTGAGTCTGGGCCGTTTCACGACCGAGCAGGATATTGATGACACGATTGCGGCCATCCGTCGTGTGGTTGAACAATTGCGGGCCATCTCTCCCTTGTGGAGCGAGCCTGCTTCGGAGCAGTTCGCGCAATGATATATAGTGACGCTGTCATGGAGCATTTCCTGCACCCGCGTCATGTGGGTGTCATGAACAGCAGTGATGCTGACGTAGGTACAGGGGAAGCGGGAAGTCACGAAACCGGGGCCTTGATTCGCATCCAGCTCAAGGTATCGGAGCAGGGCCAGATTCAGGATAGCTGTTTCAAGGCTTATGGCTGTGGCTGTACCATCGCTTCCGCCTCGTTTGCGACACAGTGGCTGCAAGGTCGCAGTCTGGAGCAGGCAGCTCAGTTCTCGTCTACAGATGTGCAGCAAGCGCTGGAATTGCCGCCGGTCAAAGTGCATTGTGCTTTGTTGGCCCAGGAGGCGGTTCAGGCCGCTATTGCCTCGGTACAGAACAAAGGCGCGTTTTAGTTGTCCAAGCCTGAAGGCTGAATATTCTTTCAGGTTTATAGAAAGGAAAAGATTATGTCTATTTCTCTTACTCAGCCCGCCGCAGAACATATCCAGCGTCATTTGAAAAAACGCGGGGGCGGTTTGGGGCTACGTTTGGGTGTACGTCTGACCGGTTGCTCGGGTCTGGCCTACAAGCTGGATTTTGTTGATGAGCCGGTTGAAGGCGATCAACTGTTTGAAGAGCACGGCGTTAAACTGTTTGTTGATCCTAAAAGCCTGCCCTTTATTGACGGCACGCGTCTGGATTATGGCCGTGATGGCCTCAATGAAGGTTTCAAGTTCATCAATCCAAACGAGAAAGCCTCCTGCGGGTGTGGCGAATCGTTTACCGTGTAGGAACTCATGTCATTACGTTTCGGTTTGGCGGCCAATCAATTGCACCATGATTCGGCAGATGCGGCTTTGTTTCAGTGGTTGCGGCGCTCAGCCAGCGGTATTCGCGAATTGGAAGTTGAGCTTTACACGGTCGGTCGTACCTGTAATGCCATCGAGCGGTCGGGCCTGCTGGAAGGCTATGGCGGCCTGGTTCGCTATCCCTATGGTCGTGATGGCGGCTTGATGAAGCTGGTGGCCCGGGTCACGCAAAGCCCGGATGGTACACCGCCTTTTGATGGCGCCATTTACCTGATTGACCCGGTAGACCCTTCCTCCATTTTTCCGGAAGCACTGGCGCTCAAGCGCCAATGCATCACGCATGGCCGTCCTTTCATTTCTACCTTGATGGGTGCAATTGAATGGATTGAAGTGGAGCGTGTCAGCCGCGGTTTGTGGCCCGATTCCAGCTGCAAACGTATTTTTGACTTCCCTAATCAAACCTTGGCCATGATTGCGCACGATGCACTCAAGGACAAGATGATTGAGTTTGCCGACAAGCACTTTGATCTGCTGTCTCGCTTTGGCCAACGCGTGGGAACTGGGACGACAAGCCGCTTGTTGAATGAGCTGGCCTGGTCTAAAGGTTGGCCCAAGGACACACCCTGGATTCAGTCTTACCTGAGTGGTCCTTTGGGTGGCGATGCACAAATTGCCGAGCTGGTGCTGGAAAATCGTTGTCAACGCGTCATCTTCTTTGAAGACCCGCACGTTGCGCGTCAGCACGAGGCTGACATCCAGCTGCTGGAGCGTGCGGTGCGCGTGGTGGCAGACAAGGCTTCGTGTTTTTCTTCGCCTGAGGTAGCTCATAAATGGGCACAGGCGGTGATGCGTTTGCCGGTGGATTAATTGCCTGCAAATCGTACTCGCAGCACAGGTGCAACACGGTGAAGCTATGAACCTGGATTCGCAATAAAAAGAGGACGCTTTCGAGCGTCCTTTTTTGTTTCGGCATGACGTGTTGCTGAGCAAGTTTTCAGACTGCGCAAAAGTCGTTGATAGCTGCTTTAGCAGCGGTCGGGACGGGGGCTGCTTGATTCGCGCATGGGGGCTCTCTAGACTACAGTTCGTGATTGGCAAGCACTGCAAACACAATGTCGCCTGATCAATGGGCAGTCTGTGGATACTGGAGGTAGGCTTGAATCGACGCATGATCTTGAAAGCGACCGGCGCGGGTATCGCCGCCCGGCTTGGTGTTCCTGTTTCTTCTCTGGGTGCTATGTTTGCCACGGCTCCGGCACGTGCGCAGCAGGCCGATACGTTTCCCTCCGGGCCTGTGCGTATTGTTGTTCCGGTGAATCCGGGCGGCAACGCTGACCGTATCGCACGGATGCTCGCGCAAAATCTTGCCAAATTGTGGCAACAAACGGTGATTGTGGATAATGTGCCCGGCGCTCACACCAGCCTTGGCGTCAACCGGGTAGTTCGTGCAGCCCCAAACGGGCATACGCTCTTGTCTAGCGGGGATCAGCTTGCGATCAACGCTGCCCTCGGTCGCAAGCTGCCCTATAGCGAGACGGAGGTCCGTGGCGTGACCCGCACTATTGTTAATTCGCAGGTGCTGGTGGTGCGTCCTGGTCTGGGCGTTAAGCACTTTGATGACTACGTGGCACTTCTTAAACGTCAGCCTGGCGAAGTATCTGCAGCGCTGCCGATTGGTTACGGCAGTATTTATCATCTGGCCGTCGAGATGCTTAACCAGCGTTTGGGTACGCAAACCAATAACATTCCCTACGCGGGAGGGGCCCCCGCTATGTTGGACATACTGGGCGGGCATGTTGACGGAGCACTTATTGATATCTCTGGAACAATCCAGAACATTCAGAAGCGTGAGCTCATCCCTCTGGCGGTGACCTCGCCGGAGCGCTCGAAGGTTTTACCGGATGTTCCCACTTTTCATGAGTTGGGTGTTTCTGATTTCGTGATCGAAAGCTGGCAGGGCGTCTTTGTGCCACGTGCCACGCCGGATGAGGTGGTTGAGGTGTTAAATCGCGATATTACGGCTGTACTGCATTCGCGCGAATTTGCTGAGCCATTGGAGGAGCAGGGCTTTGTGATCGCGCCTGGTTCGGCTGAGTCTCTGGATCAGATCGTGGCACGTGATATTGCCCTGTTTCGTAAAGTGGCGGCAACTGCTGGCATTAAGCCCGAATGAAGTCTGCCCTTACAGGTGTAGGGCTGGCTAATAATGAGATTGGAGCGGGAGTTTGTTCAGGGACCGGGCAGAATAGCTGCGTATCTGCGTATCTGCGTATCTGCGTATCTGCGTATCTGCGTATCTGCGTATCTGCGTATCTGCGTATCTGCGTATCTGCGTATCTGCGTATCTGCGTATGTGTATGCGGGGGCGAGGATGCATAAAAAAACGCGCGGTCTTGACCGCGCGTTTTTCTGTCTTGAGACTGATTAGTCCTCGCGACGCAGGTGCGGGAACAGGATCACGTCACGGATAGCAGGGCTATCGGTCAGCAACATGACCAGTCGGTCGATACCGATACCGCAGCCGCCTGTAGGGGGCATGCCGTATTCCAGCGCACGGATGTAGTCCGCGTCATAGAACATGGCTTCTTCGTCGCCAGCGTCCTTGGCCTGAACCTGGGCCTGGAAACGTGCGGCTTGATCTTCAGGATCGTTCAACTCCGAGAAACCATTGGCAATTTCGCGACCAGTAATGAACAGCTCAAAGCGTTCGGTAATGCCTTCCTGGGTGTCCGAGGCGCGTGCCAGTGGCGACACTTCCACGGGGTAGTCCACGATGAAGGTAGGGTGCCACAGCTTGGATTCTGCAGTTTCTTCAAACAGAGCCAGTTGCAAGGCACCCAGGCCGGCATCACGCAGTGGCGGCGAGTTCACGTCCACTTTCAGGCGAGCCAGTTCGGTACGCAAGAACTGGATGTCTTCCAGTTGCTCGATCTGGTAGGAAGGAGCGTACTTCATGATGGCGCCGGTAATGGTCAGGCGATCAAAAGGCAGGCTCAGATCCAGTTCGCGTTCCTGGTACTGCAGGGTAGCGGTACCACGGGCGCTGATCGCGGCTTCGCGTATCAGGTTTTCGGTGAAGTCCATCAGCCACTGGTAATCCGTGTAGGCTGCGTAGAACTCCATCATGGTGAATTCGGGGTTGTGACGAGGGCTGACGCCTTCGTTACGGAAGTTGCGGTTGATCTCGAACACGCGCTCGAAACCGCCCACGATCAAACGCTTCAGGTACAGCTCGGGAGCAATACGCAGGTACATTTCCATGTCCAGCGCATTGTGGTGGGTCACAAAGGGTTTGGCCGATGCGCCACCCGGAATGGGGTGCAGCATGGGGGTTTCCACTTCCAGGAAGTTGGCCTGGGCCATGTGCTGGCGCAGGCTGCTCATGACCTTGCTGCGGGCCAGGAAGGTTTGACGGGTGTCTTCACCCATGATCAGGTCTACGTAGCGCTGACGGTACTTCAATTCCTGGTCAGCCAGACCGTGGAATTTGTCGGGCAGGGGGCGCAGGGACTTGGCCAGCAGGCGCACGCTGGAAGCATGTACGGACAGCTCGCCCTTATTGGTTTTGAAGACTGTGCCTTCCACGGCCAGGATGTCACCGATATCCCAGCCCTTGAATTCCGCGTAGTTTTCTTCGCCCAGTGCGGCTTTGTCCAGGTAAATCTGGATGCGGCCGGAAGCATCTTGCAGTGTGGCAAAACTGGCTTTACCCATGACACGCTTGAGCATCATGCGGCCAGCTACTTTCACGACTTTATTGGTTGCAGCCAGGGCATCCTTGTCCTGCTCGCCGTACTGGCTGTGCAGCTCGGCAGCGTGGGCGTCAGGGCGAAAATCGTTGGGGTAGGCGATGCCGTTTTCGCGCAGGCGGTCCAGTTTGGAACGACGCTCGGCGATCAGGCGGTTTTCGTCTACGACGGGGGCGGAAGTGTCTAGCGGTTCAGTCATTGTGTCAGTACTTATTCGTAGTGGCGGATGTCATCCAGGACGTGCTGGCCAAAATCCGGGCTGTTCAGGTGGCGCAAAATGCGCTCGGCCGTATCGTCCGGGCTGCTTAGCTGACCTTGTTGATGCAGGTCGATAAAGCGGCTCAGGTTCGGGAACTGGTCGCGGGATTGGCTACGGATATGGCCTTGCATATCGGTATCGACCACGCCAGGGGCCAGAGAGCAAACGGCCAGCTCGGGATTCTCCAGCTTCAGGGTTTGCGTATAAAAATCCAGCGCTGCCTTGCTGCAGCCGTACACGGCCCAGCCCGAGACGGGTTTGCGGCCAGCACCAGAGGATATATTGAGCACCTGGCGTTGGGCATCCTTGGGGGCGCCTTGCAAGAAGGCGGCGGTCAGGCTCATGACACTGGCGACATTCAATTGCAGCGCCTGTGTAATGGCCTGGGCATCGAGCAGGTGGCTGGCCTGCCCAACGGGATCAACCGTGCCCGCATTATTAATGAGGACGTAGCGTTGAGCCTGTGTCTGGCTGATCAAGGCTTGCAGAGCCTTGGCAGCCTGTTGTGCGCCTTCCGCGCTGGCCAGATCCACTTGCAGATGTTGATGAGCCCCTTGGGGCGCACCCAGTTGCAGTTCGCTGCGGGCCAAAGTGATCAACTGATGGCCAGCGGCCAGTGCCTGACGTGCCAGGGACAAGCCCAGACCGCGAGAGGCACCGCTTAGAACAGTCAGCGTGGAAGTGTGCATATTAAATACCTTGTTTCAGGCTGGCTTGAATAAAGGCATCCAGGTCGCCATCCAGAATCTTCTGGGTATTGGAGCTTTCGTAGTTGGTACGCAAGTCCTTGATGCGGCTTTGGTCCAGCACGTAGGAACGGATCTGGTGACCCCAACCCACATCGCTCTTGGAGTCTTCCAGTTTTTGCTGCTCGGCCATACGGTTGCGCATTTCCAGCTCGTACAGGCGGGACTTCAGCATTTGCATGGCTTCGGCACGGTTACGGTGCTGCGAGCGGTCGTTCTGACACTGCACCACAATGCCGCTGGGCTCGTGCGTAATACGAACGGCCGAGTCGGTTTTGTTAATGTGCTGACCACCGGCACCACTGGCGCGGTAAGTGTCGATACGCAAGTCGGCCGGGTTGATTTCGACTTCAAAGGAGTCGTCGATTTCCGGGTAGACGAACACGCTGGTGAAAGACGTGTGGCGGCCATTGGAGGAGTCAAAGGGACTTTTGCGAACCAGACGGTGCACGCCGGTTTCAGTGCGCAGAAAACCGTAGGCGTAATCGCCTTCAATCTTGATGGAGGCCGATTTGATACCCGCCACGTCGCCGTCAGACTGTTCCAGGATCTCAGCCTTGAAGCCCTTGTGTTCGGCATAACGCACATACATGCGTAGCAGCATGGAGGCCCAGTCCTGGGCTTCGGTACCACCCGCACCGGCCTGAATATCCATAAAGCAATTCAGCGGGTCGGCAGGGTTGGAGAACATGCGGCGGAATTCCAGCTCTTCAATACGGCTGGCCATGGCGGCACAATCTTCTTCGATGGCGGCGATAGTGGCATCGTCATCGTCCATCGCGGCAAGCTCAAACAGGTCCTGCGAATCTTTCAAACCCGTGTGCAAGGCGTCCAGCACATGCACCACGTTTTCCAGACTTTTCTTTTCGCGGCCCAGATCCTGAGCGTGCTGAGGATCGTTCCAGACGTTGGGATCCTCGAGTTCGGCATTGACTACGTGCAAACGATGAGCTTTGTCATCGTAGTCAAAGATACCTCCGTAAGGCATTTTCCCGCTCCGAATAATCGGCAAGGCGGGCTTCCAGTTGATTAAGTCGTTCCGATTCCATGATTCAGCGGCTTTCCTATATTTGATGTGCCACCCACGCCAGCCAGCAAGGCGGCGCGCGGCAAACTTCCGATTTTACCCTTATCGGAGGTCTATGGCACGTATTGGCCGCTCAGGAACTGGACATTGTGCATGTGGCTGTGCGATAGGCGGACACGGATCGGTAAGAAGGCTGCGTGGGGGCGGCGGGCAGGGCGGGAGCATCGGGCCCGGAAAGATCGCTATCCAGACTGAAATGCGCCACCACCTGGGCCAGCAAAGTGGTTTGCTCCAGCTGCTCCTGAGCGGTGTGGGCGCTGTGTTCAAGCAGTTGGCGGTTGGACTGGCCTTGCTGGTCCAGGCGCATCATGACCTGGTTCACGTAGTCGATATGCGTCGCCTGCTCCTGAGAGGCTTGGGCAATATCGGCCACAATGCTGCGCATTTCATTGACCTTGTGTTGTGTGTTGGCCATGACTTGCGCCATACCTCGGGCGGCAGCCGAGCTTTGCTCGGTTTGTTCGACTGAGCTGGAAATCAGGGTGGAAATCTGTTGCAAGGCGTCGGTGGAGCGCAAAGCCAGGTTGCGCACTTCGGCAGCAACAACCGCAAAGCCATGACCATGGACTCCGGCGCGGGCGGCTTCCACCGCTGCATTCAGGGCCAGGATATTGGTCTGGAAGGCAATGTTGCGGATCAGTTTAGTGATCTCGCTCATTTTGTTCGAGCTGTCGGCAATTGCGTCGATGGTATCGAGCAGGCTGTGTACAGCTTGATTACCCCGGGCCACCTGGCTGGAGGTGTCTTGCGCCAGATGATCGGCGGTTTGGGCCTGCTCCGCGTTCTGGCGCACGGTGTCAGCCAGTTGATTCATGGCCTTGACGGTCTGATTCAGTTCGGCGGATTGATCCAGAATTTGCTCGCTCAGGTTTTGACTGCCCAGCACAATCGCATGCGAGCCGTCGCGTATCAGGCTGGTTTGTTCGCGGATCTGATGCACTACGGTTTGTACGCCCTGGCCGATGCCATTGAGTGCTGTAAGCAAGGTCCCGAACTCATCATGGCGACGCACGCTGAGCTGCGCATTGAGCTTGCCCTGGGCCAGTTCCTTGGCCAGATTAGCCCCTTGATCCAGCGGCTGCTTGATGGAGCGATACAAGAGGCGTAGCGCAATGGTGCTGGCCATGAAGAACAGGGCCAGTGCCGCTAATGCCAGACTGAACGCACGGTCGCTGCTACGACCAGCCAGATCCAGGGAACTGTCCAGGCGCTCGCTGAACTGGTGCTCGAACTGATCCAGTGTGTTGGTGATTTGGGCCGAGGCTTGAATGTATTGCTGGCTGAACACCAGCACTTTGGCCATCAAGGCATTGGGCAGGGCGATACGGATAGCGCCGTTGCCATCTTCAAACTGGCCGCTGGCGGTTTGAATGGCTTCGGACTGAACCTGGCTGAGTGCCAGGGTCTGTTCATAAGCAGAGCGCAGCAGGTCCTGTTCAGCCGGTTCCAGCTCCAGATCCCTGAAGCGGTCCAGCATCGCCAGGGCGACGCCGTCCTGATCCGGCTGGACACCGGTAAACACCGCCAGGAGGTGGCGGAAGTTTTCCTGAAATTCGATCTGCTCGCTGGAGACAAACGCGATGGCCTGACGGCTGAGCAATTCGCTGATGCGTTTGAAGTCTTTGCTAAGCGCCGTCGTTTGATGGCGCTGGGCTTCCAGATGCTTGCGCTGTTCGATGCTGCTGCTCAAATGTTGCAGGGCAATCAGCATCAGGATTAGAAACAGGCTCAGAATTGCAAAATAGGCGATGAAGCCAGTTTTGAGCGTCAGTAATTTTTTCAAGGCGACTCCCACAAGATGTGGGGTGCGCCCGAGCGCTGATGGCTCTTGTCGCACCCCTGTCAGGCGCGCCTATCTTTGCATCTAATTGTGACAGGGGTGTGGCGATATGTCTTAACGGCGGTGGGGAGTGCGACGAGGGGCAGAGGTCGGCGCGCCAATACGCTTGGGCAGGTGGCGGAAGATAATGCGACCTTTGCTCAGGTCGTAGGGCGACATTTCCAGGGTGACGCTGTCGCCAGCCAGAATACGGATATGGTGCTTGCGCATTTTACCGCCGGTGTAGGCGATAACGGCGTGACCGTTGTCCAGGGTGACACGAAAGCGCGAGTCAGGCAGGATTTCGGTGACGGAACCTTGCATTTCAAGTAGCTCTTCTTTGGCCATAAATCGGGACTCCTTTAAAAATAATAATTCCCGTCTGGCCTTGCTGGGCGGGACGGGGACGGGCTTGGAAACAAGGCAGACCGACAAACCGGACAAGCGGTGTCTGGAGCCCAGCCTTGCACTAGGCCCATAAAAATCGGGGTGAATCTGTGTCTGTCAGGAATGGTTGGTTCCAGACAGGGTCAGGTGGATCAAATTGAAAACACGCCCGCCGTTCATAGGGGGATCCAGCCGGGGCAGACAAGGTCTGCCTACCTGAAAAACGGGCAAAAACACGAATACTTGCCAGGAACAGAGACCTGCATAACGACGCGCGGGACAGGCCCTTGCGGTTAAAGGTGCTGGTTGTGGTGCCAAGTAATGCACTTGGGGCGCTTGATCGGGTCAAGCTTTATTCCCAAAAGTGGGGGTGTTTCAAGGTCGATTTACCCTGGGTAGCTGCATCTGATGTTGCTAAAGTCAGACGAGCGTGGATGGGATGGGCCAATACAATTCAATCAGCGCCATGACGTGACAATTGTATGATTATAAATAATATTTATGGATTGGTCAAAGATTGACCAGTTCTCATCGTCACAAGCAGGCAGGTAAAGGCGTAGAGGGCAGAGCATGCTTGCCTATATACTAGGCCAATCGTAACGGCGCAGAGTTGACCTGAGGAGGGATCACATGCGCCGTTGCCGTTTTTTAGGACATGCTTGTGAGCACTCAGAAACTGACCCCTGGCACGACGGCTTTACTGGTTTTACCCACGATCTTGTGGGCAAGTAACGCCATTGTGGGGCGCCTGATTCATGATCAGGTTCCGCCCATTACCCTGAATTTCTTCCGTTGGCTGGTAGCTTTCACCATTCTGCTTTTTGTAGGACGGCAAGTGCTGCGACGCGGCAGTAATTTGTGGACCAACTGGAAACGCTACTCGATTCTGGGCTTGTTGGGCATAGGGATCTATAACGCTTTGCAATACCTTGCCCTGCAAAGTTCGTCCCCCATTAACGTGACGCTGGTCAATGCCAGCTTGCCGTTCTGGATGCTGGTGATCGGACGCCTGTTCTTCAAATCCACCGTCAATGGGCGCCAGTTGGTGGGTGGCTTGATGTCCTTGCTGGGTGTGGTGCTGGTGCTGACGCGTGCGGATTGGCAGGAGCTGATGGCCTTCCGTTTTGTGCCGGGTGATGTGTACATGGTGATTGCCACTATCGCCTGGGCGATCTATAGCTGGATGCTCAGTACGCGCCGCCATGAGGGTGCAATCGCAGAAACCTGGGCCACGGTAGTGATGGCACAAGTGTTTTTCGGTTTGATCTGGTCGGGTGCTTTTGCCGCCATGGAGTGGAAGTTCACCGATTGGCATATCGACTGGTCCTGGGGCTTGTTGCTGGCCATTCTGTATGTAGGGACTGGTCCGGCTCTGATCGCCTTGCGATGCTGGGGCGTGGCTGTCCAGCGAGTGGGCGCTGCCACGGCCGGTTTCTTCGTCAATCTGATGCCTGTATTTGCCGCCTTGATGTCTGTTTTTATTCTGGGCGATACCCCCAAGCTTTACCACGGAGCGGCTTTCTTGCTGATCGTAGGCGGGATTTATGTGTCTTCGCGTAAAAGCTGAGGCGTGAGCGGATGTGGGTGTCTTGCGACACTCTGGATGCAAAAAAAGGGACGCCCGGTAGAGCGTCCCTTTTTACTTTGTGGACTTGGGTTTAAGCCCTTGCACCTGGCTGCAGGTGTTTACTTGCCATCACCCATGCGACGGAAAATTGTCGCGACCAAGGGACCGGAAATATTGTGCCAGACGCTGAAGATTGCGCTGGGCACGGCGGCCAATGGCGAAAAGTGGGCGCTGGCCAGGGCAACACCCAGCCCGGAGTTTTGCATACCCACTTCAATAGCCAGCGTCTTGCGCTGTGCTAAAGGCATGCCGCTCAAGCGTGCCAGTACATAGCCCAGGATGTAGCCCAGGGTGTTATGTACAACGACAACCGAGAACACCAACAAGCCACTGGTCGCAATTTTGGGCTGGTTACCCGCGACAACAGCGGCCACGATAGCCACAATGGCCACCACAGATACCAGGGGCAGAGCCGCCACACCGGCTTTGATCTTTTCACCCATCAGGGATTGCACAATAATGCCCAGGGCAATTGGCAGAATTACTACCTGAACAATGGACCAGAACATGGCCGAGGCGCTGACTTCCAGCCATTGGCTGGCCAGGAAGTAAATCAGGGCAGGGGTGACGATAGGAGCCAGCAAGGTGGTGACCGACGTAATGGCAACCGACAGGGCCAGGTCGCCACGGGCCAGAAAAGTCATCACGTTCGACGAGGTGCCACCGGGGCAGCAGCCCACCAGAATCACGCCAATGGCCAATTCGGGTGGCAGGGAAAAGGCGTAGGTCAGAAACCAGGCCAGACCGGGCATGATGATGAATTGTCCCAATACACCAATAGCCACACGGCCAGGGCGTACAAACACCTCTGCGAAGTCCTGGCGCGACAAGGTCAGTCCCATACCGAACATGATGATGCCCAGAAGTGGAACAATATAAGCGCCTAACCAGCGGTAGTGGTCGGGAAAGTAATAGGCCAGTACGGCAAACAGTAGAACCCAGATGGCAAAGGTATTGCCAACAAAACGGCTCAGGCGGGCGATAGCCTGCATGATGAAATATCCTTCAAGGAGCACGGCTGGCCGGTGGGCCGGCGCGATGCGGATTAGTCTGTTACGGGGAGCAGCATGGGTCGGGCCGGGTATAGGGCCGTCCATCGCAGACCTGCTTAAGGGCTGGCGATACGACTTTCCGATGGGGTGGGATAAAGCGCTGGCAACACGGGGCCGTACGGGCAGATCTGGGTAAGGTCAGGAGTACAGGCAGTGGTGAGCGAAACGGACAACATGGCAGGCCATGTTTTTATCCTGGAAGGCCGAGCTCGGGCGTATTGTAGACCCTGGCCGCCATGGTATTTTGATTAGCTGCCTTGCAAATGTGTGTATTAGGAGAGGGTGGGTGAATAGAGCGGGATCACGTCTGGCGGCATACGCCTGTTTGGCCTTGTCCATGTCTTTGGTGGGCAGTTATATCGCCTTGACACGGCCTTTGGTGGCGGCGCTGCCGGTGTTTCTGTTGGCCTGGCTGCGTTTCGGCATTGGCGCGATAGCCATGCTGCGTTGGCTGCGCAAACCGGCGACCGAACCCGCACTGGACCTGCGTACCCGTGGCCTGATTTTTCTGGAATCCTTTTTGGGTAATTTCCTGTTCACGCTGTGCATGGTGACGGGCATCAGCATGACCAGTGCGGTATCTGCAGGCGTCATTTTGTCTGCCATTCCCGGCATGGTGGCTTTGTTCAGTTGGTACTTCCTGAAAGAAAGCATAGGGCCGCGCACCTGGGTGTCACTGGCCCTGGGGATGGGCGGGATTGCCTTATTGGCCTTGGTACAGGCGGATGATCACGGTGTGGGTCAACTGGACCCAGGAAAAATGTGGCTGGGCAATGCGCTGATCTTTTGTGCCGTCCTGTGCGAGTCGGCTTATGCGGTCATAGGCAAGCGCCTGACCGCCGTGCTTAGCCCCAAGCGCATCAGTGCAATCATCAATCTGTGTAGCCTGGCGCTGATTACGCCCCTAGGTTTATACGCCGCCTGGGATTTCGATTTCACGGCACCGGCAGGCTGGATCTGGCCTTTGCTGGTGTTTTATTCCTTGGCTGCAAGTGTCTGGACGGTCTGGCTGTGGATGACGGGAGTGCGTTCCGTACCTGCTTCGCAAGCCGCGGTGTTTATGGTCTTGATGCCCCTGGGCACCGCAGCAGTAGGTGTGCTGGTGCTGGGTGAGAGCTTCACCACCGTGCATGTTTACGCCTTCATTCTGGCTCTGGCAGGCTTGGTGCTGGCGACCTTGCCGACTCGGTCGAAGTCTCAAACGCCTTAAGAAGGTTAGGCGCGGGATGGCCGTATTGGGACTGTATTGGATGCGGCTATTACAGAAGCCATGCGTAGCTGGGATGCCAAGGCTGCTTCTATTCAAAGCTAGTCGTAATTAAAAAAACCGCTGCAAAAGCAGCGGTTCCGGGAAAGGGACACTGGGCGATAGCGATAGTGCTTAATCCTGCCCCTGTGCATATTCAATAATAAATTGCACGCTGACGTTCCCGTTCCATTCGTTCTGATCCAGGCGATAGGCGGCTTCGATATTTTCCGGCAGCAAGGTATCGCGGTTGAACCAGATCGCATCGAAGTATTCGCCGTTGCGCTCCAGGCTCAACTTCAGGTGCTTGTTCTTGAGCAGACGTTGTTGACGTACGAAGAAGTTGTCGCGGAAAACAGGAGCCGGGAAGCCGGCGCCCCAGACTTGTTTTTGCAGCATTCCGGCCACCGTAATATTGATGTGCTCGGGCTCCAGCGAACCGTCGGTTTCAATGACGGGATCAAACTGATAGCGGCCGGTCAGTTCCTGTACGGCTTCTTCAAAGGCCTGCACAAACACATCGTAATTGTCCTCTTCAATCGTCAGGCCGGCGGCCATGGCGTGGCCACCAAACTTCAGAATCAGACCGGGATAGCGTTTGGAGACCAAATCCAGCGCATCGCGCAGGTGTACGTCGGGGATAGAGCGGCCCGAACCTTTGATCTCGCCTTCGTCACCTTGGGCAAACGCCAGGGTAGGGCGCCAGTACTTTTCTTTCAAACGCGAGGCGACCAGGCCGACCACGCCCTGGTGCCATTCGGGGTGGAACACGCAGACAGTGGCGCTGGTGTCCGGTTCGGCCAGTTCGGCTGCGCGCAGGGCCTCTTCGCGCATGGACTGCTCAATCGAGCGGCGATCCTGGTTCATGTCCTCCAGTTCGCGAGCCAAATTAGCGGCCTCGTCTTCGTCATCCGTGATCAGGCAGCGTATGCCCAAGGCCATATCGGCCAATCGACCGGCGGCGTTGATGCGTGGCCCCAGGGCAAAACCCAGATCAAAGGCGCTGGCCTGCCGCGGGTCACGGCCAGCAACCTGGAACAGGGCGCGCAGCCCAGCCTGCATCTGGCCCTTGCGCATGCGCTCCAGCCCTTGGGTGACGATCAGGCGGTTATTGGCATCCAGGCTGACTACGTCGGCCACGGTCCCCAGGGCGACCAGATCGGCCAGTTCGTTCAGGCGTGGGCCTGCATTGGCCTCATATACCCCGCGCTGACGCAGCTCGGCACGCAAAGCCAGCATCAGGTAAAAAATAACGCCCACACCGGCCAGGTTCTTGGAGGGGAACTCACAGCCGGGCTGATTGGGGTTCACAATCGCCAGGGCATCGGGCAACTCATCGCCGGGCAGGTGGTGGTCTGTGACCAGAACTTTCATGCCCGCCATATGAGCGGCTTCCACACCATCAATACTGGCAATGCCGTTATCCACGGTAATCAGCAGATCCGGTTTGCCCGAGGGATGTTGCTCTGCCAGTTCGACCACGGCGGGTGACAGGCCATAGCCGGTTTCAAAGCGGTTCGGAACCAGAAAGTCTACGACTGCGCCCATGCTGCGCAGCGCGCGCAGGCCGACTGCACAGGCGGTAGCGCCGTCACAGTCGTAGTCGGCAATGATCAGCATGCGGTCCCGGCGGGCAATGGCATCGGCCAGCAAGACGGCGGCTTCACGCGCCTGGGTCAGCATATTGGGCGGAATCATGTTGCGCCAGGCCGGATCGATCTGGGCGGCATCGGTCACACCCCGAGAGGCCAGCAGGCGGGCCATTAAATCGTGAATCCCGGCCTGTTTCAGGGCGTGGCTGGCGGCTTCTTGAGCGGGACGGTTTTTCAGGATAGGGGTGACCACCACTGACTCCAGTTAGAGGTTTGTTTGAGCAGGGACAAGGGCCAGATGCGGCGCGAGGCGGGACCGACGTGAGCATAGCGGTCCAGTCCGGTCAGCACCAGTTCTGGCATGGGCCCTGCGGCCAGGGGGGCGAGCACGGTGCGATCCAGCTCGGCCAGTTGTTGCAGCCAAAGCCCCCAGTCTTGTCGTATCAGGCTGTCTTGCAAATCATCAATAATGCGCAACCCGGCAGGCTCGGGGCCTAATTGCTGGCTGGAAGCCCCGCCAAACAGCCACAAGCTGTTCACATTGGGCAGGCCCGCCTGTTCGCGCTCCTGATTGTCCGGCAAGGCAAAGGCCAGCATCTGAAATTCATTGATCAGGCGACGCCAGGGGCGGGTTTGCACATCCTGCGTCCACCAATTATTCAAATTGCTTTGGCTGACCAGTTCTGTGGAGGCTGCTTGCACCGTAAAATCAGCGGGTGGAGTGACACGCCACAACTCCGGGCTGAGGTACTCGAACTGAAAGCCGGTGTCGTCCAGATAAGGGCGAATGGCCTCCAGCAAGGCACGGCTGTAGGACTCGGACAAGGCCAGTTGTTCAGCCGGTATCAGCATGGCGCCCTCACGAGAGGGGGCGATGTGCACCAGCTCTGCCAGCCAGACAGCTTCTTCAGGTGTCACCGAGTGGATTTGTTTCAACTGGCGTAGCCGCAAAGGGGCCAGACCTGCGCTAAGATGCTGGGCTTGGTGCGCCGTAAACCCGTGGGCGTGCAAAAGCCAGGCTTGTGCTGGCGTGCACAGGTCCTCGGACGGGTCACGTACCGACAGCGTGCCTTTGCCCTGAGTCAGTAACTGAACCAGTGAAGGGGCCGTCTGGGGCAAGTGTTTGATGAGTTCGCGCGCGATGGCCGGTTCCGGCAGCGCACCGTTGATTACGATCTGCATGACAGCGATTGTAGTGTTTTCTTTGAGGCGATAGCAGCTCGCATGGGATACGAATTTTGGATTGGAGCGCGGTATGCCGGCCTGGCCAAGGGCCGCAAACGGCGTGGGGGACGAAAAGACCGTTTCGTCTCCTTTATTGCGGGCAGCTCGATGGCGGGGATTGCCCTGGGGGTAGCCGCGCTGATTGTCGTGCTGTCTGTCATGAACGGCTTTCAGACCCAGGTGCGTGATCGCATGCTGTCGGTCTTGCCGCATATTGAACTGATTGTGCGCAATGCCGATCATCAGCAAGTCCTGAATGAATGGAAGTCGCTGGCCCAAAAAGCCCAGACCAATCCGGCGGTGGTGGGCTCGGCCCCCTATGTGGCCGGTCAGGGCATGTTGGTGCGCAGTAATCAATTGATGGGCGTGCAGGTACGTGGCATTGAGCCTGATCAGGAAAGCAAGGTGTCCGAGCTGGCCCAGCAAATGGTCATGGGCCGACTGGAAAATCTGCAGCCAGGCACTTTCGGGATTGTGCTGGGCGAGCAGTTGGCCAATCAATTGCGTGTCAGCACGGGCGATACGATCATGCTGATGGCCCCGCAAGGTTCGATCTCGCCAGCCGGTTTTTCACCGCGCATGCGCCAGTTCACGGTAACGGGCGTGTTTTCCTCCGGCTATTACGAATACGATGCCAGCCTGGCTTTTGTAAACGTGGATGATGCCTCCAAGATTTTCCGCGACAGCGGCAATAGTGGCGTGCGTCTACGTATTAAGGACATGCAGCAGGCTCCCATGGTGGCTCAGGAGTTGGCCAGCAAAATGCCGCGCAACGTGCTGGTGTCGGACTGGACAGCTAATAACCGTACCTGGTTTGCCGCTGTGCAAACCGAAAAACGCATGATGTTTCTGATTCTGGCCTTGATTGTGGCCGTGGCGGCTTTCAACCTGCTGTCTTCCTTGGTGATGGCCGTGAAAGACAAGCAGTCGGATATTGCGATTCTGCGCACTATTGGTGCCACCCCCAGCGAGATTGCCCGTATTTTCCTGGTGCAAGGTGCTTTGATTGGCGTTGTGGGTACCTTGCTGGGCGTCGGTTTGGGTACCTTGATTGCCTACAATATCGACGTGATCGTGCCCTTTATTGAAAACCTGATGGGTCGTAAATTCCTGCCTCAGCAGATTTACTTCATCAGCGAATTGCCTTCCAATCCGCAGGTCTATGACATTGTGCTGATTGCTATCGTCTCGCTGGTTTTGTCCTTCCTGGCCACGCTGTACCCAAGCTGGCGTGCTTCCAAGCTTCAACCTGCACAGGTGCTGCGTCATGACTGATCTTATCGCTCCAACCGTGCTGCGCGCGCGCGATGTCAGCGTCCACTACGAGGAAGGTGGCAACAGCATTCAAGTGCTTTCCGGGGTGAATCTGGAAGTGTGTCGTGGCGAGATGGTGGCTATTATCGGCGCTTCCGGCTCGGGTAAAAGTACCTTGCTGCACGCTTTGGGCCTGCTGGATAAGCCTGATACAGGCAGCATCGAGGTTAACGGCACCCAGACAGAGAGTCTGAATGAAAGCGAACGCAGTCAGCTGCGCAACAAGGTGCTGGGCTTTGTGTACCAGTTCCACCATTTGCTGCCTGAGTTTGATGCGCTGGACAATGTGGCCATGCCCTTGATCGTGCGTCGCATGAAGCGTCCAGAGGCGCGCGAGCAGGCTCAGCAGGTTCTGGAACAAGTGGGCTTGTCCCAGCGCGTGCATCACTATCCGGGTCAGTTGTCCGGGGGCGAGCGTCAGCGAGTGGCCTTGGCGCGTGCTTTGGTCACACGACCTGCCTGCGTGCTGGCGGACGAGCCGACCGGTAATCTGGACCGCTATACCGCTGAAGGTATGTTTGAACTGTTAAGCCGGGTCAATGAAGAGTTCGGCACGGCTTTTGTCATCGTGACTCATGACCAGGCCCTGGCCTCCTTGGCCCATCGTCAGCTGGTCATGGACAAGGGCTATCTGACCCAGGAAATCAGGTCCGAGCGCCGGGTCTAATATCTGGCAGGGGCGTGGGGCTGTCATACCGCGTCCTTCCCTTTGAGGGGCTGAGGTTTGTGGGGAGTCTCGTTATGCTTATCGATACGCATTGTCATCTGGATGCTCCCGAATTTGCTCAAGACCGAGAGCAGGTGATTGAGCGTGCCCGCGTGGCGGGTGTACGTTCGATTGTGGTGCCGTCCGTAGGTGTATTTGACTTTCAAGCTGCCCGTGAGACCGCGATGGCAGCACCCGGGGGCGTGTATGCGCTGGGGATTCACCCCCTGTTTACTCCTGAAGCGGGGGCAGTAGATCTGGAAGCCCTGGAGCAGGAAATCCAGCTGCGTCTGGACGACCCGCGTTTTGTCGCCTTGGGTGAAATCGGTCTGGATTACTTTGTGCCAGAGCTGAAAACCGAAGCGGCCAGCCTTCATCAAGAACGGCTCTACGAGGCCCAATTGGCCATGGCGCAACGCTATGGCTTGCCTGTACTCCTGCATGTGCGTCGCTCTCAAGACCGGGTACTGAAATATCTGCGGCAGTTTCCGGGAGTAGGCGGAATCGCCCATGCTTTTAACGGTAGTGAGCAGCAGGCGCAGATGTTCGTACGCCAAGGCTGTGCGCTGGGCTTTGGCGGTGCCATGACCTTTGGCCGAGCCAAGCAGATTCGCCGTCTGGCGCAGGATATGAGTCTTGATGATATTGTGCTGGAGACCGATGCGCCGGATTTGGCGCCGTCCTGGCTGGTGGAGCCGGGGACTCCCTTGGCATCAGTTCGCAATGAGCCGGCTGAGGTGAAAGGAGTCGCGGAGAGTCTTGCGGAGCTGCGGGGGATGGACGTGGCTGATGTCATTCGCCAGACCGGGGCCACGGCACGACGAGTCTTGCCAAGGCTGGATGCGTTTTTGTCTAGCCAGGGGTATTAGGCTGGGGGCAGGCTTTTTGATGTTGCCAGAACTGCTTTTTCCCTGGGCTTTCACTCCTGGTTTATCTGTCAGATAAGAGGCGCGTTTTGCCTATCGGTACAAGCCGATATGAGCAAAGTGTTCTTGTGTCGACCCTTTGATGCACACCTGAACTCTACGCTATAGATTTGCGTGGAGGTCGCTATGGCAGGGCAGAGCCCATGACAGGGCGTGCGTGTTTAGCCGCTTTTGTGGCCGCAGCCACATTCACCCATTTCCTGAAGCCTTCGTATCTGGCCTTGCCTGTTTGGCCGTGGCTGGGTGCTGTGGTTGTGAGCATCTTGCTGGCGCAGCGTTTTTCTTTTGCTTATGTTCTGGTCTTTGCCTGCTTGGGAGCCAGCTACAGCATTTGGCATATACAGGGCCGGCTGGCTCAATCCGTCCCGGTCACTGACATCAATAAAGTCAGTCGGGTAGAGCTGGAAATCCAGTCCTTGATACAGGCCGGGCCGAATTACAGACAGTTTCAGGCACGCGTCCTGAACTCCCAGCCGCCCGGTTTGCCCGAGCAGATTCTGGTTCGCTGGAATGCGGCTCAAGGCCATCGCTCCTTGTACCGTGAGCCGTCTGTACAAAGCTTCCCCGAGCTGATGCCCGGTCAGCGCTGGCGCATGTCTTTATTGATGCGTCCACCTCAAGGAGCCCGTAACCCTCATGGCTTTGACGCAGAACGTCATGCCATGACTCAAGGCTGGCGGGCTGTGGGCAGTGTGCGGGGTCAGCCACAACGATTGGACTTTGATCCGGCGCAGTCCTGGTTCACATGGACGGAGCGTCTACGCCATCATTTGCGCAACGTCCTGATGCCCTACGTACAAGAACAACGCTGGGGCGGGGTGATGCTGGCTTTGTCTTTGGGAGATCAGGCCAGTATCGCGGCACCGGATTGGCTGATCTTTAACCGCAGTGGCCTGACGCACTTGGTGTCGATAAGCGGCACGCACGTTACGTTCCTGGCCGTGTTGTTGGCTGCCTTAGTGTCCTGGTGTTGGCGACGTGTTCGTTGGGGGCGCTGGGTATTGGCCGAACAAGTTCCTGCTCAGGTTGCTGCGACCTGGGTAGGTATTGCCGGGGCGGGAGCTTACTGCGTCATCGCAGGCTGGGGTGTTCCTGCCCAGCGTACTTTTTTGATGTTGCTGGTGCTGGGTGTCTGCCGTATTCGGGGTTTATATTTGGGAGCCAGCCGGACTTTGATGATTGCAGCTCTGTTTGTGGTTTTGCATGATCCATGGGCGGGGCTGACCACCGGCTTTTATCTGTCTTTCGCCGCTGTTTCGGTCTTGTTCGCGTTTGGCGCTTTGATGGGGCAGGTGCCGCAGCCAGGCACCCGGTGGCAGCGCTGGGGGCGGCGGATCTGGTTTGCGACTCAGTTGCAGGTGCTGATTACCTTGGCCTTGTTGCCCGCTCTGGCCCCCTTGTTCCATGAAATATCCTTGGCTTCCTTGCCCGCGAATGCGTATGCCATCACCTTGATCGGCTCAGTTGTGACGCCGCTGGTGCTGCTCTTGTTGATTTTGGCGGCGCTACAGGCTCCGTCAAGCTGGTGCGAGTCTGTCGCCAATCTTGCTCATGCTGTATTGGATTTCACCATGCAGCCTACGATCTGGCTGGCGGAGCGCAGCCTTGCCAGTGTGCCAGTGCCTGCCCAGCACTGGGCTTGGACAGTTCTGGCTTTGCTGGGGGTACTGCTATTACTTTTGCCCAAAGGCTTTGCGTCCCGCTTGAGCGGCCTGTCTCTGTTGGTGCCCGCCTTGGCTTTGCGACCTTCTTTATTGCAGGAAGGGGACTGGGACTTGTTTGCCCTGGATATAGGCCAGGGCAGTGCGGTGGTGCTGCGTACTCGCAGTCAGGTGTTGCTGTTTGACGTGGGAAACCGCTACGGCCCTGATTCCGATGAAGGCAAACGCAGCATTGCGCCCTGGTTGAAAGCCAATGGAATAGGGCGGATCGATACCTTGGTGTTGTCTCATGCCGATATGGACCATGTGGGCGGGACGCGCAGCGTATTGCAGGCGGTGCCGGTTAGCCGCTCCTATAGCAGCTTTGATCTGGACGCGCATCTGAATCGGGAGGAGCGTTTGCTGGCTGTGCCTGCTGGCTCCACTGTTCGCCCGGAGCAGGCCCTGCGCTGTGAGCAGGATGTGCACTGGGAGGTAGACGGCGTACGTTTCCGGTTCTGGTGGCCCCCTGCGGATGAAGCCAGATTCAAGGCCGCCTATGGTAGCGAGGAAGATAAGAATGCCATCAGCTGTGTGCTGGAAATTCGAGGTGCCCGACACAGCGCCTTGCTTTTGGGCGATGCCGGTGTGGCGCAGGAGCAAGCCATTGTGGCGGCGGGCTTGGGGCCTGTTGATGTCGTTGTAGTCGGGCATCACGGTTCCCGGACCTCCTCGGGGGCGCATTTTGTGAAACACATGCAAGCGGGGTTGGCGATTGCTCAACTAGGATGGTGGAATCGCTTTGGGCATCCACATGCGCAGGTGCAAACGCGTTGGGAACGCTCCGGCGCTTTATTCCTGCGTACCGATCATTGGGGCGCTTTGACTGTGGAGTCGCGTCCTTCGGCCCTGTATTACTTTGGCGAGCGTGATCGTCACGCCCGCTACTGGCAGTCCCCAGCACCGCCCTGACGGCAGGACAGAAACGGCATAGTAAAGCCCTCGGGCTGGGCTACAATAGTCCTTTATCTGTCAAATTCTGGTCTGAGCGTTCATGACAACTGATCTTCAGGAGCCGCGCCTTAATTGGGTTATGTGTGCCAGTGCTTCCGGTACGCACCGCATGGCGTACTGGGAGTGGGGCGATCCCGGTAACGATCAGGTTTTGATGTGCGTGCATGGTTTGACGCGTACTGGCCGGGATTTTGATCAACTGGCTCAGCGCCTGTCCAAACGTTACCGTGTGGTAGCCCCCGATGTTGTGGGACGTGGCCGCTCTGATTGGCTGATTGATCCAGCCGCTTACGCCATTCCTCAATACGTTGCCGACATGTTGGTATTGATTGCCCGATTGCAGCCGGCACGGCTGGATTGGGTGGGCACATCCATGGGCGGTTTGATTGCCTTGGGTTTGCAAGGCGCGCAAGCCATGTCAGCCTTGCTGCGTCCGGCTCGCCCCGGACCAGGACTGGGCGCCGAACCCTTGCAACTGCCTTTGGGTCGCGTCGTTCTGAACGATGTAGGCCCGGCGTTGGATATGACAGGGCTGCAACGCATCAGTGAATACGTTGGGCAGTCCGTGCTGTTTGATACCTTCGAACAGGCGGTGGAGTATGTACGTTCCGTCTCGGCTTCCTTCGGGGAGCATTCCGCTGAAGAGTGGGCCGATATGTCCCGCCACGTCTTTGTGGAACATGAAGGCAAATGGCGTCGCCATTACGATTTGCGCTTGTCGCAAGCCTTTGCTCAGCAAGCGGATGTGGATTTGCAAGCGGCACAGGCTTTGTTGTGGGGCGCCTATGAGGGTTTGCCGGACAAGGTTCTGATCGTACGAGGCCAAGAGTCCGATCTCTTGAAGCCAGAAGCGGCCCAGGAAATGTTGCAACGCAATCCCAATTCGCAATTGGTGACTATTCCCAATGTGGGGCATGCGCCCATGCTGCGCAATGCCGAGCAAATCGACCATATCGACTACTTTCTAGCTGGATAGCCCCTTATGAGTGTTCAGGCCCGCTTGCCCGTTGATTTGCATTGCCATTCCATCTATTCAGATGGTGTGCTCAGCCCCGCGGAACTCGCCGCGCGTGCGCATGCTAACGGTGTGAAACTGTGGGCCCTGACGGATCATGACGAAATCGGTGGCTTGAAATTGGCCCGGCAATGCGCCGAGGATCTGGGCATACGCTTTGTGGACGGCGTAGAAATCTCCGTCACTTGGGCGAACAAGACTATCCACATTGTTGGCCTGGGCGTGGACCCGGACCATCCTGCCTTGCAAAAGGCGCTGCATGATGTGCGTGCTGGCCGCGAGCAGCGCGCTCGTCAAATGGGTGACCGCTTGGAAAAACTGGGCTTTCCCAATGCCTATGAAGGTGCAGTTCCATTTGCTGCCAATCCTGAACTGATCAGCCGCACGCACTTTGCGCGGTTTCTGGTGCAGCAAGGTTACTGCGTTGATATGAATGAGGCCTTTCGCCGCTACTTGGCGGATGGCAAGCCTGCTGCCGTGGAAACCGTCTGGGCCAGCCTGGAAGAGGCGGTGGGCTGGATACGTGAATCCGGCGGCAAGGCCATTATTGCCCACCCCGGACGTTACGAATTGGATGGCACCCGCAGTCATGCCTTGTACACCCAGTTTCTGGAACTGGGTGGCGTAGGTATTGAAGTGCTGACAGGCAGTCATACTCCGCAGGAATACAGCGTGTATACCCAGGTAGCACGCAGCTATGGTTTTGAAGTGTCCTGTGGTTCGGATTTTCATGGTCCCAGCGAAGGGCGTGTTGATTTAGGCGGTTTGCCGCCTTTGCCCTCGGGATTGAAACCCGTTTGGCAGGAGTGGCTCTAGCAGGAGCCTTTTAAACGATGAATAAAGCCTTTGTGAAAGAGTCCGATCAGGACGATGACGACGATCTGGACGCCCCGGCCAGTGCACTACCCAGTGGGACCAAGAATTACATGACGGTCCTGGGGTATCGCCGTTTGCGTGGCGAACTGAGCCATTTGATGAACAAGGAACGTCCCGAGGTGGTGCAGATCGTCTCCTGGGCGGCATCCAATGGTGATCGCTCCGAGAACGGCGATTATCTGTACGGTAAAAAACGCCTGCGGGAAATCGACCGCCGTATCCGCTTCCTGACCAAGCGTCTGGAAATTGCCGAAGTGGTGGATCCCGGCTTGCAGCCCAATCCCGATCAGGTGTTCTTTGGTGCAACCGTTGTTTATAGCGACAGCCAGGGTGAAGAGTTCACCATCACCATTGTGGGCGTGGACGAGGCCGAGCCTTTGCAGGGCCGTATCAGCTGGATTTCGCCGGTGGCCCGGGCCCTGATCAAGGCGCGTGAAGGCGACACCGTGGTGCTGCGCACCCCCGCCGGCAAGGAAGAGCTGGATATTCTGGAAGTGTCCTATCCCGAACCCGTACCAGCTCCTGATCTGGATGGAGACAGCCCGATTTGAACGCCGTACCGGGTCCGTATTGGAGATTACGGGGCGCCAATCGCTCCGGCCCCTCAAGACGTCTTGTCGAGCTTGCCGGGTTTGCTGTGTCTCCAGCCCCGCTTGCGGACCCCTTGTTTGAACTGAATTTTCCCTTTTTGTGCACGCCATTTACCGATGTGACCTCTTGTGTCGCTTCCGGTTAAAATGGCGTGTTTTCTATTTCTCCCACCTTTTTTGCCCCTCCCGTATCGTGAGCCAAATCCTGTACTTTCCCGGTTCGTCCGTGCTCTCCGCATTTCGTCGTGAGCGTTTGCTAGAGCGTGTCGAGCAGCGTCAACTGCCTGTTGCCGACATTCTTGCCTTGCACGAATACTATGTCTGGACTGAAGAGTCCGGCCTGGATGCCAGTGCGCGTCAGCACCTCAGCGACCTGCTGGACGATGGTCTGCCTGCGCTGGACCCTCAGCCGCCTAAAGGCGCCTTGGTTCTGCGTGTCATTCCTCGTTTGGGTACCGTGTCGCCCTGGGCCAGTAAAGCGACTGACATCGCTCATAACTGTGGCTTGCAAGCGGTACGTCGTATCGAGCGTGGCGTGCGTTACATCATCACCCCCAAGCGTGGCTTGCTGGGTGCCAAGGAACTGGATCAGGCTCAGCTGGAGCAACTGGCTGCCTTGCTGCACGACCGCATGACCGAAACCGTGGTTGGTTTGGAGTTTGACGGTCAGGCGCTGTTCACCCAACTGGAAGGCAAGCCCATCCAGACTGTGGATGTTCTGGGCGGTGGCGTGGCGACCTTGAAGCAGGCCAATGAGGAAATGGGTCTGGCGCTGTCCGAGGACGAAATTGAATACCTGATGGATGCCTTCACACGTCTGGGTCGTAACCCGCACGATGTGGAATTGATGATGTTCGCGCAAGCCAATAGCGAACACTGTCGTCACAAGATTTTTAACGCACAGTGGGTAATTGACGGTCAAAACCAGGGCAAGACCTTGTTTGGCATGATTCGCGAAACCCACGCGGCTCAACCTGAAAACACTGTGGTGGCTTATGCGGATAATGCCGCCATCATGACGGGCGGCCCCGCTACTCTGTTCCATGCCGGTATTGATGATCAGGCCAACGAGCCTGTGTATCAGCGCCACGAAGCACTGGTTCACACCTTGATGAAGGTGGAAACTCATAACCACCCAACCGCAATTGCTCCTTTCCCCGGTGCATCTACCGGTGCCGGTGGCGAGATTCGCGACGAAGGCGCAACAGGCCGTGGTTCCAAGCCCAAAGCAGGTTTGACCGGTTTTACCGTGTCCAATCTGTGCTTCCCTGAGCAAATGGAGCCTTGGGAAAAAGACTCCCACGGCATTCCTGACCGTATCGCCAGCCCGCTGGACATCATGATTGAAGGCCCGATTGGTGGTGCTGCCTTCAATAACGAATTTGGTCGTCCCAACTTGCTGGGTTACTTCCGTACCTTTGAACAAACGGCTGGCGATCAGCGCTGGGGCTACCACAAACCCATCATGATCGCCGGTGGTCTGGGCTCGATTGACGATCGCCTGACTCACAAAGATCCTCTGCCAGTGGGCGCCTTGCTGATTCAGCTGGGTGGCCCCGGTATGCGTATTGGTATGGGTGGCGGTGCTGCTTCCAGTATGGGCGTGGGCGCGAACCGCGCCGAACTGGACTTTGACTCCGTGCAGCGTGGTAACCCGGAGATGGAACGCCGTGCCCAGGAAGTGATCGACCGCTGCTGGCAGCAGGGCGAGAATAACCCCATTATTGCCATCCACGACGTGGGGGCGGGCGGTCTGTCCAACGCCTTCCCGGAACTGGTGAACGATGCCGAGCGTGGCGCTATTTTTGAACTGACTCGCGTTCCTCTGGAAGAGTCGGGGCTGTCGCCTGCTGAAATCTGGTCCAACGAATCCCAGGAGCGTTACGTCCTGGCCATTCTGCCCAAGGATCTGCCGCGTTTCGAGCGCATTGCTCAGCGCGAGCGCTGCCCCTTTGCCGTCGTGGGTGTGGCGACTGAAGAGCGCCAATTGCGCGTGACTTTCGGCGAAGGCCTGCCTGGCGTGGACGAAGTGCACACCCCCAAGAGCATCGAGGAACGTCCTGTTGACGTGCCTATGGATGTGATTCTGGGTAAAGCCCCACGCATGGAACGCGACGTCAAGCGTCTGGACGGCGTGGCCGAACCGCTGGACCTGACCGTTATTCCGTTGACCGAAGCCATGCATCGGGTGCTGCGTCACCCCACCGTGGCCAACAAGACTTTCCTGATCAGCATTGGCGACCGCAGCGTGGGTGGCCTGTGCAGTCGCGATCAGATGGTTGGCCCATGGCAAGTGCCTGTGGCCGACTGCGCCGTGACCCTGGCTGACTTTGAAGGCGTACGTGGCGAAGCCATGTCCATGGGCGAGCGTAGCCCTAGCGCCATGATCGACGCTGCTGCCTCCGGCCGTATGGCTGTGGCTGAAGCCCTGACCAACCTGGTCGCCAGCGATGTGCGTGACCTGAAAGACGTCAAATTGTCCGCCAACTGGATGGCCGCTTGCGGCGTGGATGGCCAGGACGCTGCCTTGTTCGACACGGTTCAGGCTGTCAGCCAGTGGTGCCAGAGCCTGGGCCTGTCCATTCCTGTGGGCAAGGACTCCCTGTCCATGCGTACTAGCTGGGAGCAGGACGGTGAGTCCCGTCAGGTGATTTCGCCAGTTTCCCTGGTGGTGACCGCTTTTGCTCAAGTGGCGGATGTGCGCCGCACCTTGACCCCCCAACTGCAAACCAATGTGGGCGATACCGCTCTGGTCTTGATTGATCTGGGGCAGGGCAAACAGCGTATGGGCGCTTCTGTGTTGGCTCACGCTTTCAATCAGGTTGGCCAGTCCGTGCCCGATATGCAGGACGCCGAAGCCATGCTGGCGTTTGTGAAGGTGATTCGCCAATTGGCCGACCAGGATCTGATCCTGGCCTACCACGACCGTTCCGACGGTGGTCTGGCCGCGACCGTAGCCGAAATGGCTTTTGCCGGTCACACCGGCGTGTCCGTGAATCTGGACATGCTGACCATCGACCCTCATGCTGCCGATTGGGGCGATTACAAGATTCGTGCCGAACAGGTTTCCGTGCAGCGTGATGAGATTACCTTGCGCGCCTTGTTCAACGAAGAGGCTGGTGCTGTTATCCAGGTGCCATTGGCCCAGCGTGATCAGGTCATGCAAATTCTGCGTGAGGCAGGTTTGTCGGCTCACTCCCACGTGATTGGTAGCCTGAACAAGACTGATCAGATCGAGTTCTACCGCGATGGCGCTTGCATTTACCAGGCCCCTCGTGTGGAACTGGCGCAACAGTGGAGTGAAGTTAGCCGCCGCATCATGGAGCGCCGCGATAACCCCGCTTGCGCACAGGCCGAATTCGATCGCTGGGAAGACGTGCAAGACCCAGGCATCTCGCCGCGTGTCATGTTCAACCCGCAGGAAGATATTGCTGCTCCCTTCATCGCTACCGGCAAGCGCCCACGCGTTGCCATCTTGCGCGAACAGGGTTGCAACAGCCAGGTCGAAATGGCCTGGGCTTTTGACACGGCCGGTTTCGAAGCCGTTGACGTACACATGACCGATTTGCTGTCGGGTCGCGCATCGCTGGAAGGCATGCAGGGCATGGTGGCTGTGGGTGGTTTCAGCTACGGCGACGTTCTGGGCGCGGGTGAAGGCTGGGCCAAGACCATTCGTTTCAACAACCAGTTGTCGGATCAGTTTGCTGCTTTCTTCGGCCGCAGCGACACCTTCGGTCTGGGTATTTGTAATGGTTGCCAGATGATGGCCGCTCTGGCTCCCATGATTCCAGGTGCAGAATTCTGGCCACGCTTTACCCGTAACCAGTCGGAAAAATACGAAGCTCGTTTCTCCAGTGTGGAAATTGCCTCTTCGCCATCCTTGTTCTTCAAGGGCATGGAAGGGACCCGTCTGCCAGTAGCCGTGGCTCACGGTGAAGGCTTTGCCAACTTCCAACGTCAAGGCGATGCGTCCAAGGTCGCCGCTGCGGTTCACTTTGTGGATCATCGCGGTCAGCGCACCGAGCAGTACCCGCTGAACCCCAACGGCAGCCCTTACGGTTTGACCGGCGTAACCACGGCAGATGGCCGCTTCACCATCATGATGCCTCACCCGGAACGCGTGACGCGTAACGTCATGATGTCCTGGACGCCGGAGCAGTGGGGCGCCGCCGATCAGGGTGCTGATCAGATGACAAATGGTGGATTTACTCCCTGGATGCGGATGTTTCGCAACGCTCGGGTCTGGATTGCGTAATTGCTTACGCGTATAATCGATTTTTGGACGGAGTTATAAAAGCATGCGTCTCATCAAGAAAGCACTGACCTTCGACGATGTGTTGTTGGTTCCCGCTTACTCCGAGGTTCTGCCTCGCGATACATCCTTGCTCACCCGCTTTACGCGGGACATCACCCTGAATATCCCGCTGGTTTCGGCTGCCATGGACACGGTAACCGAAGCGCGTCTGGCTATTGCCATGGCACAGGAAGGCGGTATCGGGATCATCCACAAGAACCTGACGGCGGATGCTCAAGCACGTGAAGTTGCACGTGTGAAGCGTCACGAGTTCGGTATTGTGATTGACCCGGTTACTGTTACGCCCACCATGAAGGTGCGCGATGCCATCAACCTGCAGCGTCAGCACGGTATTTCCGGTTTGCCTGTGGTTGAGGCCGGCAAGCTGGTGGGTATTGTTACCAACCGCGATCTGCGCTTTGAAGACCGCCTGGATCTGCCTTTGCGTGATGTCATGACGCCTCAAGAGCGTTTGATCACCATGCACGAAGGCGCCACGCTGGACGAAGCTCAGGCCCTGATGCACCGCCATCGCCTGGAGCGGGTGCTGATCGTGAACGATCAGTTTCAACTGCGTGGTCTGGCAACGGTTAAGGATATTGTCAAAAACACCGAGCACCCTCTGGCCAGCAAAGACAGCCACGGTCAGCTGCGCGTCGGCGCCGCAGTCGGTGTGGGTGACGGTACTGAAGAACGTGTCGAGAAACTGGCTGCAGCCGGTGTGGACGTGGTGGTGGTGGACACTGCCCACGGTCACTCCCGTGGCGTGATCGAGCGCGTTCGCTGGGTCAAGAAGAATTTCCCTCGCATTCAGGTTATTGGCGGCAACATTGCTACCGCTGATGCCGCTCGCGCTCTGGTCGAGGCCGGTGCAGATTGTGTCAAGGTTGGTATTGGCCCTGGCTCTATTTGTACGACTCGTATCGTGGCCGGTGTGGGTGTACCTCAAATTACGGCTATTGCTGATGTTGCCAAGGCATTGGAAGGTACAGGCGTACCTTTGATCGCTGACGGCGGTATCCGCTTCTCCGGCGATGTGTCCAAGGCTTTGGCCGCTGGCGCTTCCGCTTGCATGATGGGCGGTATGTTTGCCGGTACTGAAGAATCTCCGGGTGAAGTGGTGCTGTTCCAGGGCCGTTCGTACAAGTCCTACCGCGGTATGGGTAGCTTGGGCGCCATGGTCGATGGTTCGGCTGATCGCTACTTCCAGGATCCTTCGAACAACGCTGACAAGCTGGTTCCAGAAGGTATTGAAGGCCGCGTGCCTTACAAGGGCAGTGTGATTGCCATTATTTACCAACTGGTTGGCGGCATCCGTGCTTCCATGGGCTACTGCGGTTGCAAATCCATCGAGGAATTGCATGCCAAGGCTGAGTTCGTGGAAATTACGGCTGCGGGTGTACGTGAGTCTCACGTGCATGACGTACAGATCACCAAGGAAGCGCCTAACTACCGCGCTGACTGATCTTAGCCAGTCTCTTGCATGCCAGAAACCGCCAGCCTTTGGGTTGGCGGTTTTTTTTGTGTATCGCCTTTGTGTTGTGGGGTAGGGGGTAGTCTCAGGATAGACGCCTCTTGCGGCCTGAGTGGGGGTGCGGGGCGGACCGCTTGCCGGTGCTGCGCACCGGTGCCCTTGGCGGTGTCGAGATACGGGCGCACTCTGAACTCACCCGGTGATTGGTCCCCCGGACCAATCACAAGCGTCGGGTTCAAACAGCAGAGTGCTTGCATCCCGTATCCCGACACCGCCCGCGGCAAGCAGTCTGACTCGCCCACGCCCCACTCAGGCCGCAAGAGGCTCAGATCGAGAAATATATAGCCCTGCCTGTATCTTGCACTTAGGATTTTTGTGGGTGGGTTGGCTGTTTGGTCAGGGCTCTACACAATCACTGCCGTCACCGTCACCGTCACCGTCACCGTCACCGTCACCGTCACCGTCACCGTCATCGTCACCGCCACCATCAAGATCACAGCAACAACAATAGCAGTAACTACTGCTATCTCAGCCTTTGCTATTTCCACCTTGGCTGGTGCTGTGTAGCCCTTATTTCATTCAGGGAGCGACTCTTTATGAGGTGGGAGGGATGGGAATGCAGAGAACTCTAAATAATAAAAAGAGCCCCGTTTATGACGGGACGCCTTGCTTTGGATACTGCGGGGTGCGCTTACCCTAAGAGTGCTATTCAGCTATTCAGCTATTCAGCTATTCAGTTCATTAGTTCGTCACTCGTTAGCTCAAAAATTAGTGGCGGATAGCTGGAAAATCATTTCATATCAGGAGTTGAATATAAAACTCCCATATTTCTTATTTGGCAGGGGCTGCTTTGGTTTTGAACAGCCATTGTTGAGGCGGCCATTGAGCCAAAATCACCCCTGCCAGAGTCAGCAATCCACCGCTCACATGGTGTGCGCCCAGTTGTTCGCCCAGTAATGGGATGGCCAGCATGGCGGTCATGAAGGGCAGGATGTTCAGGAACAGGCTGCATCGGGCCGGGCCCAAGCGTGTGATGCCTTGGATCCAACAGTAGGGCAGCAGGACGGAGGCCAGGATGCCTGCGTACAGGATCAGGGGGACTGTTTGCTCATTCAGCTGGGTTTGTTCAGCCGGTAGCCAGAAGAAGACGGGCAGCAGGGTGATCAAGGCGCCCCAGGCTTGAAGATAGGTCGATTGCCAGGCTGGCACAGTGATATGCCATTTCTTCAAAAAAACACTGTAAAAGGCGTAGCTCAATGCCGCTGTCAGCATCAGCAAGTCGCCAGAGCGGACTCCTTGGCTTAGCAGTTGCATGGGATGGCCGCCGCTAATCAACCAGACTGTTCCAAACAAGGCCAGCAGGGCGCCGGGCAGCATGCCGCGAGGGCCAGAGCCTGGCAGCAGCAGACGTGTGGTCAACAGGGTCAGTAGGGGTGTCAGTGCGGTAATCACGGCCATATTGGTGGCACTGGTGCTGGCTGCTGCCCAATAAGACAGGCATTGATAAAACGCCATACTCAGAAATCCCAGAAACAGCAGTTTGGGTAGTTGAGGACGGATCGAGTGCCAGTGTCGCCAGACAGGGCGAGCGGCAAACAGGCTCATGATGGCCAGCGCCAGCACGACTCGATAAAAACTCATGGCAGGTGCGGCGAGCAGGCCGTGCGCCATTTTGGAAACAATGACATTGCCGGACCACAACAGCATGGTCACCAGCGGATAAGCATAGTTGCGCATTGGAAGCATCCATCAATAAGGAAGAAGTATGCTCGCTGTAGACCGACTTGCCTGTCTTTCGCTAAACTGACTTGAATTAGCGCAAATGGGACAGCTTGTGCTTGATCCTCTTATTCATATTCCGGTTGAGCTGGCCAAGATGCCTATTAGTGGTTTGGCAGCAGACTATCCGGACGGCCATCTTATTCACGAACATCAGCATGTACGTGCGCAGTTCTTGTACGCCGTGCAAGGGGTGATGGTGATCGACGCCCAGGAAGGACGCTGGGTGGTGCCTCCCAGTCGTGGCGTTTGGCTGCAACCGGGGCGACCTCATACGGTTCGCATGCGCGGACAGGTCAAAATGCGCACGATCTTTGTGGATGAGGATGCCGCTCCGGGCTTGCCAGCGCGTAACTGTGTGCTGGATGTCAGCCCTTTGCTACGAGAGCTGATTCTGGAGGCCAGTCGAATTCCTTTGGTGTATGCGCAAGACAGTCGTGATGGCCGCTTGATGCGCTTATTGCTGGATGAATTGCGCGAGCTGCCTGTATTGCCGTTTCATCTGCCCTGGCCCGAAGAGCCGCGCTTGCTATTGGTGTGTCGACATCTGGAGGCCAGCCCTGATGATGATAGGGATGCAAATGCCTGGGCCAAGCAACTGGCCATGAGCGTCAAAACTTTCCATCGCCTGTTTCGTCGTCATACCGGCATCAGCTTTGGGCAATGGCGTCAATTCGCTCGCTTGCTGGGGTCTCTAGAAGGTTTGGCCGCCGGTGAGCCTGTAGTGCAAGTGGCTTTGCAACACGGTTATGCCAGCCAAAGCGCATATGCCGCCGTTTTCCGGCGGCATTTCGGGGTTACTCCCAGAGAGTTTTATCGCTCTAAAGACAGCGTGGACGAGGCAGATTAGTCCGCCAGCTCCAGCAGCAATCGGGCCAGCATGTCGGGGTGTGTCATCAAAGCGCAGTGCCCGCTCTCCAGTTCACGGAACTCCCAGTCTTTTTGCTGACGGGCCCATTCGCGCGAGGTATCGACTCCTCTGAAGGTGGGCTGTGTGCAGGAGATATAGGAGCAGGGGCGGCCATTGCCAATGACGGGGTTCTGTAAACGTAGGGAAGAGCGGTAGACGCTAAGCGGTTGTGGCGTCAGGCGGTTACCGACAAAGTGCAGATCTTCCGTGGCATGCAGGCCCAAGGCGCTTAGTGGAGGAGGGGGGACAGCGGGAACGGCACTTTTCCCGGCAGCGGCTACCATGCTGTCAACGATCTTTTCCGGCAGCGTGTCGAAGGTGCTGGTGCCGCTGGGCAGGATAAAGGCGTCCAGGTAAATCAGTTGTTGAATGCAGCGTGGCATGACGTCGGCGACGCCGCTAATGACCAGTCCTCCAAAGCTGTGGCCCACTAGAACCACGTTGGAGAGTTCCTCCCAACGTATCAAATTAGCGACATCATCTACAAAGGTGTTCAGGGTGATGTCCGCGCTAAGCAAGTGGCTGCGTTCGCCCAGGCCTGTCAGTGTGGGGGTATAGACTTTATGCCCCTTGGCCCGTAGCCGGGCAGCCAGTCTGGACCAGCACCAGCCGCCGTGCCAGGCACCGTGAACCAGCACAAAGGTCAGGCTGTCGGAGACTTCGTCCGCATCTTCCTGACACTCGTAGGCAAAGCTGTGCGAGCGGGCACCGGAGGGGCCGGGAGCAGGGATATAGCTGCCGCCGCCTTGTTGTTGTGTGGCCTGTGCAGGTCGGGATTCCTGGTGTTCATTAAGTTCGCTCGGACGAGGGGTACGACTCGAAGACATGCTGAAACTCCCAAAATGGCTGCATGTACTGTAGCTGCCTTGCCGCATGAATGCCAGTGATGCAGGACAATTTCGGCCTGGAGTATTTCTGCGACTCCCTAAGCGGCGCTACACAGCGTAAAATAGATCCTTTACCGCTTTATTATTGGCTCGATACTTTCATGCACCAGCGAATTCTGATTCTTGATTACGGCTCCCAGGTCACCCAGCTTATTGCGCGTCGCGTACGCGAAGCCGGTGCTTACTGTGAAATTCACCCCGGTGATGTCAGCGATGAATTCATCCGTTCCCAAGAAGGCCTGAAAGGGATCATTCTGTCGGGCAGCCACGCCTCGGTCTACGCCGAAGACGCTCTGCAAGTTCCTGCCGCTGCGTTTGAAGCCGGCGTACCCGTTCTGGGCATTTGCTACGGCATGCAAGCCATGGCCCGCCAACTGGGCGGCGTTACCGAAGGTTCGGACAAGCGCGAATTTGGTTACGCCGAAGTGCGCGCCCACGGCCACACCAAGCTGCTCGACGGTATCCAGGATTTCGCTACGGCAGAAGGCCACGGCATGCTCAAAGTCTGGATGAGCCACGGCGACAAAGTGACCGCCTTGCCTCCCGGCTTCAAGCTGATGGCTTCCACGCCTACATGCCCCATCGCCGGTATGGCTGATGAAGATCGCGGCTTCTACGCGGTTCAGTTCCACCCCGAAGTCACCCACACCGTTCAAGGCGGCGCCTTGTTCGAGCGCTTTGTGCGCGACATCTGCGGCTGCGTGGGCGATTGGAACATGCCGGACTACGTGCAAGAGGCTATCGCCAATATCCGCGAACAAGTCGGCGACGAAGAAGTTATTCTGGCTCTGTCCGGCGGTGTGGATTCCTCCGTCGCTGCCGCTCTGATCCACCAGGCTATCGGCGACAAGCTGACTTGCGTATTCGTGGACCACGGCCTGCTGCGTCTGAATGAAGCCCAGCAAGTCATGAGCACCTTCGCCGACAATATGGGTTTGAAGATCATCCATATCGACGCTTCCGACCGCTTCCTGGGCAAACTGGCCGGTGTGACCGACCCAGAAGCCAAACGCAAGATCATTGGCCGTGAATTCGTGGAAATCTTCCAGGAAGAAGCCGCCAAGCTCAGCAACGCCCGCTGGTTGGCCCAAGGCACAATCTACCCGGACGTCATCGAATCCGCTGCTGCCAAATCCGGTAAAGCCACAGGCATCAAATCTCACCACAACGTGGGCGGCCTGCCAGACACGCTGAACCTGAAACTGCTGGAACCCTTGCGCGAGCTGTTCAAGGACGAAGTGCGCAAACTGGGTGTAGCTCTGGGCCTGCCACCAGCAATGGTCTACCGTCACCCCTTCCCAGGCCCAGGCTTGGGTGTCCGTATCCTGGGTGAAATCAAGCGCGAATACGCAGATTTGCTGCGTCAAGCTGATGCCATCTTTATCGAAGAACTGCGTAATACGGTTGACGAAGAAACCGGCAAGAACTGGTACGACCTGACTTCCCAGGCCTTCACCGTCTTCCTGCCTGTGAAGAGCGTGGGCGTGATGGGTGATGCGCGTACCTATGAGTACGTTGTTGCCATGCGTGCCGTGCAGACAACAGACTTCATGACGGCTGACTGGGCTGAACTGCCATACTCGTTGTTGAAGCGTACCTCTGGCCGCATCATCAATGAAGTGCGTGGCATTAACCGTGTGACGTACGACGTCAGCAGCAAGCCGCCAGCGACGATTGAGTGGGAGTGATCCCGCGTCTGGCACGGCCAGGCTCCTGATGGCATAAAAATCCGCTAAGCCCGCGTAATTGCGGGCTTTTTTGCGCAATTCTGTCTGGCATTCCTAGGCCGCTAAGATGCAAATAGCTACCGAGCCGCGACCTCATAAGCCTTGCGTAAAGTGTGATGCAGTGATGTTTGTAATAGTGGATGTATTGACGGATGCTGTTTCCTAGCTGCTCGATGCTCAGGAAGCAATGCAAATAGAACAGTTCGGATTTGAGCTTGTCGCCACGGTGTGGGGCAACGGTGACTTGTGAGAGATGGGCCGTCAATGCGGAGTGTCAATCCGATGCGCGAGAGCGTTGTAAGCAGAAAGTGCTCGATGTTCTATATCTACATGAGAATTATTAACATCTGTGGCGTACAATAAGTAACCCTTCGTTCGTCCGCTTCTTCTGGTGCGATAGAGCCAGCCGCAGCACATGCATGGTACGACGGGGCCCGTCGTATGGATGTGACTTTGACTGAGCCGTGTTAGCCCGCTATTACAGAGATTTGCTGAACTTTTGCATGCGCAAGGTGCGTGACCGTGACATCGCGGCTGACCTGGCGCAAGAAAGTTATGCGCGCGTGCTGGCCATGCAGCAGACCGGTGAGGCCATTCGCGAGCCCGGCGCATTGCTGCGTCAGGTGGCGTTAAATACCAGAATCGACTGGGAACGCCGTGCCAGCATCCGCCAGCACGACGACATTCATGCCTTGCTGGAAGCAGATCAGCCGCGCGGCCCGCAAGCGCTGCAGCCCGAGCAGGCCTATGCTGCGTCTCAAACCGTGCAAGCCTACCTCGACACTATCGAAGCCTTGCCGCCCCGGTGCCGCGAAGCCTTTTTCCTGTATCTGTTCGAAGATATCACCAATCAGGAGATTGCTGACCGTATGGGCGTGTCGGTCAGCATGGTGGATCGTTACATCAAGCGCGGTAAACTCGCTTGCATGGCTTGCCGGGAGGAGCTCGATAGTGACAATTGAGTACATGCTTTCCGTGGCCAACATTTCCTGTGGGGGTGTGGTTTTGCCCCTGATAGTGCGTCTATACCAATAATATGAGCCGTTTTTCTCCATCCTCGCATGCATCTTCAGTCCCATTTGATGAGGCTGTGGAGGCGCGCGAGTATGAAGAGTTCTTTCGTCAGCAAGATCTTGTGCATGTTGCCGCCGTGGATTGGCATACCCGCTGGGAGAGGGGCTTGAGCGCTGCCGAGCAGGCAGAATTCCAGCTATGGCTGAATACGGATCCGGCACATGCCGCTGCCTATGCCCATCTTGATGACGGCATGATGGTGCTGCATAGCGCATCAGCACAGCAGACGCAGCACATGGCTCAGGGGCGTCCATCTTGTTTCAATCATGCCTCGGGCCAGTTCGAGCATGTTGATAGGAATACGGCCCGGCGCCAAAAATCCGTTAACGTCTTGGGCAGGTGGTCATCACTCTTTGGTCTGTCATCACGCCGAAACTGGTTCGCGTTCTGTTTCGTGGCGTTTTTGGCCGTTGGTATCGGTTGGCACCAATGGGGGCAGGGTCGGTTCTTCTCGACGCAGTACGCGGTCAAGCGCGGACAAAGCCAGACGATTGCCTTGCCCGACGGCAGTGTGCTAGTGCTCGATGCAGAAACGCAGGCGAAGGTCATCTTTTACCGTGATCGGCGTGAGGTGCGTATTAAAGAGGGGCAAGTCATGTTTTCCGTCGCGCCTGACCGTGACAGCCCCTTTCAGGTACTGGTGGGCCGTGCGCGAGTCACCGTTGTGGGGACACGTTTCTCCGTGCGCTATCGCCAGACGGGCATGGATGCCGACACTGTCAACGTCGCGGTGGAAGAAGGGCATGTGCGAGTGGCTGACGTGGGTGGTTGGTTTGGCAGAGGGGCCGGTGCCGAGGTCAACTTGGTAGCAGGGCAAGGTCTGAGCATGGCGGCGGATGGCCACATGGGCAAGGTCTCTGCAGTTGCACCAGGTAGCATTGCACTGTGGCGCAAAGGGCTGGTGCACTTCGAGAATACATCACTGGGCGATGCTTTGGTGGAGTTGGAGCGCTACGGCTCGACGGGGCTGGTAGTGCATGATCCGGCTGTCGCCGCCATGTCTATCGGTGGCAGTTTTCAGGTGACCCGCCCCGATGAGTTTGCCCGGATGGTGAGACAGATCCTGCCCGTCAGGCTGGTACCCCGCGAAGCCGGAAAGTTTGAAATCACCTTGCAGCGCTAGGCTTGGTGACCCTACATCTGCTGGGCAAAAAAAAAGATCGTGACACAGGTGTAGTTTCGGGTGGGCTGGTGCGTCTTTAAGGGTAGTGAGTCGTATTTTTATTCATTGCTCGATTTGTAAAGGACGTTTCTATGCCGTTGGCGCACCCTCATTTCCGTCTGGCCCCGCTTGCGTTGGCCATCACGTTTGCACTGGCTACGCCGGGCATCACCTATGCACAGGCTACCGTAAGCAGCACACAAGCGGTTACGCTTTCCATTGCTGCGCAACCCTTATCGTCTGCGCTCAACGAACTGTCGGCAGCTACTGGTACAGCAATTGGTTTTTCTCCAGCACTCGTGTCGGGTAAAGCTGCGCGCGCGGTCAGAGGCGAGCTGACGGCGCAGCAGGCGGTGGATCAGATGCTTTCTGGCAGCGGGCTGCTTGCCACGCAGGAAGGTGGCGGCATTGTCATAAAAGCCGCTACGCGCGCCGATGACGTGCCAATCCTGGACGCTGTGACGGTCAGTGCCAGTCAGCTTGGCCTTACCACCGAAGGCACCGGCTCGTATACGACTGGCAGCATGAACACGGCCACTCCCTTGTCCTTGTCCATCCGCGAAACCCCACAGTCGGTCAGTGTGGTGACGCGCGAGCGTATGACGGATGCGGGCATGACCTCAGTGGAGGATGCCTTGGCCTTTACGACAGGGATGACGGTGAAGGCCACGGGCGGTGAACGCAATACGTATAGTGCTCGAGGTTTTGATGTCTCCAATATCCAGGTGGATGGTCTGACGGTTGATCACGATTCGGATACCCTGGGGTCAGCCAGTTTGGCTATGTACGACCGTATCGAGGTTGTGCGGGGGGCGACGGGCCTGCTGGAAGGCGCAGGAAATCCGTCGGCATCCATTAATCTGGTACGTAAACGGCCGACGTCGACCTGGCAGACCTCCTTGACGGCGGCACTGGGGCGTTGGGATGATTATTCGGGTAGCGTGGATACAGGCGGTCCCCTGAACGCCAGTGGCACCTTGCGCGGCCGCGTAGTGGCCTCTTTGCAGGATGCCGATACGTTCACTCAAGGGTATGGCCACAAGCGCGAGCTGTTCTATGGCATCGTAGAGGCGGATTTGACCGACCGCACTTTGCTGACCTTGGGGGGGTATTACAACAAGGAAGACAACCCTGGCGCTGACTGGAACGGTTTGCCCACGCGTGCTGACGGTAGCTTTTATGACTTTGATCGTTCGGTGCGCGCCAGCCCGACCTGGTCATACTGGAACAAGACAAATGTGAATTTCTTCGGTGAGCTCAAGCACACGTTTGAGAATGATTGGGATGTGTCTTTGAAGGGACAGTACCTAGATGGCAAGCTGGATATGTTAGGTACTTCATTGCTGGGGCGTAGTGCGGAGGATACGTTTCTTTATAACGTCGGGCAGTATCGCTACCACCATAAGAATACCTCGTTGGACTTGCGTGCGACAGGGCCTTTCACTTTGTTCGGAAGATCTCATCAGTTGGCGGTGGGCGCCAACTATCGCCATCGCGTCGATAGCGACGGCCCCGGCGGTTGGCCGAGCGCCTATGAGTATGGCTTTGACCCGATGCACTGGCAGGAGACCGTAGCCCCACCTATGCCCGAAATGAACTGGATGTGGTCGAGTGACGGAGATGTGAAAGAGTATGGTGCGTATTTCACGGGCAAGTTCAATTTGCTGGATGGGCTTAATCTATTCGCTGGCGGGCGTTTCAGTTGGTATGAACTGGATCAGACTCTCAAAAGCGGTACCTACCTTGGCAAGACAGCCTATGAGGCTAAAGGGGAGTTTACCCCTTATGCTGCCTTGACCTATGATCTGTTTGAGCAGCACACGGTATATGGCTCGGTCACCGGTATCTTCAGGCCACAGAATTACAGTTCGACTTCAGGCGCTTTGCTTGACCCCGTTGAGGGTACCAATTATGAGCTGGGCATCAAGGGCGAATACCTAGGCGGCAGGCTTAATGCCAGTCTGGCCGTTTTTCAGATTAACCAAAGTAATTTGCCGGAAAGCCTGCCTTTGTTGCTGTGTCGCTCGGGGCAATCATGCTACGCGGCAGCGGGTGAAATTCGTAGCCGTGGGGTGGAACTGGAAGTCTCCGGTAATCTGACAGACGCCTGGAGCGTGTTTGCCGGATATGCGTATCAGCAGGCCGAATACCGTAAGGATTCGGTCAATGGTAAAGCGGGTGATGCTTATGCCACGACGACGCCTCGCAACTTGCTGACCTTATCCACGGTGTACCAACTGCCTGGGGCGCTGGCCAATTGGCGGGTTGGTGCATCGGCGCGCTTTCAGAGTGCGGTGCACAGCTCTATTGCTGGGGAGGGGCCAGCGGTCAGACAAGGCGCTTATGGTATTGTCAACACCATGATCGGATACAGCCCGAACTCTCATCTTGACTTGCGCTTGAACGTCAATAACCTGTTCGATAAATACTATTACCGCACTGTTAGTTACCCTCGTAATGGCAATCTGCTGGGTGAGCCGCGTAGCTTCATGCTAACGGCGCAATACAAGTTCTAGTTCGTAGGGTGGAATAGCGTCCGCCTTTGTTCGCCCTGGGTGGCACGGCATTGTTTCGCACCTGGCCTGAATAACACTACCTCTACGCTCTATTTAGACAACCTGATGGAGGGATCGTTCTTAGCGGCGGATGCCACACATGCCATGCCTAAAGACCAGATTTAGTTGGCGCAGCCGAAAACAAACGTCAAAGGCGAAGAAATTTTTGCCCACATACGCAAGGCCATCGTCGATGACCCGCACAACCGCTTTTCCGTTCCCCACCCTGTCTAACGTGGTCTGATCTGGATCGTCGATGCTGCGGCGAATATGCTCGTATACACCACATCCTCAGCGAAGGCATCTGGACGGCCCGTGCCACTTATGACACTGTTACCAGTATGAGATAGGTCAGGCAGGGGTAAGAACGAAATTCTGGCCATCGATCCCGATGCTGGCAAAGTCTTAGTACCGACCTTCAGCACTGGCGCCATCAAACGTCGGTTGACTTGCCAGCACTCCCAAACAGTCTGGCGCTACGCAACGTGCTGGCCAAGTTCGTCAGAGCAACCTTCGACTGGAAAGCTGCTATGAACCAGTTTGCTATCATGTTCGGCGAACGGTTTACTGCGGCGCGGGGATAACAACTTTTAAAACGCCTCGCCCACAGAAATACGGACAGGCTCGGCAATGCGCTAGACGTGCCTAACGTAATTAAATTATGGCTTTTTTGCATGTGACCGAACAAGTTGAACAAGTCGAGCAGACCTATAAACAGGCATCAGCGACGCTATACGCTATTCAAGCTCATTCGACTGTTTGAACACATAGTGCCGTAAACACAGCCTGCAGGGCAGGCCCCCTTACCCCGAGCCTACCCCCTCCAAGCAGCTTTTCCACAAACACTCAAAGACAGAAAATTACGCAATATCCCGAAACGCCTCCCGCAAAGCCCGCGCACCATTTGTCAGCAACCCAACATCCGACCCTACCGCGACAAACACGGCCCCCAGTTGCAAGTAAGTGCGAGCCAGAGCCGCGTCGCCACTAAGAATACCTGCCGCTTTACCTGCTTTACGAATCTCACCGATAGCGGTGGCTATTGCCTGCTGCACTTCAGGGTGTCCAGGATTACCCAAATGTCCCATCGACGCCGCTAGGTCAGCGGGACCGATGAAGACTCCGTCTACGCCGCTGACCTGTGCAATCTCGGGCAGGGCTGCCAGACCCGCCATGCTTTCAACCTGTACCAGCGTACAAATCTGGGCATCCGCCTGGGCCAGGTAATCGGGTATTTGTTGCCAGCGTGAAGCTCGTGCCAGGGCTGCTCCAACCCCACGCACTCCAACGGGTGGATAGCGTGTGGCGGCGATGATACGCGTGGCTTGTTCGGCGCTTTCGACCATCGGGATGAGCAGGGTCTGGGCCCCCACATCAAGTAATCGTTTGATTTCTACGGTGTCATCACTCGCGGCACGGACAACCGCGTGCGCCGGTGTGCCCGCCAAGGCTTGCAATTGCGCCAAGGTGGAGGGCACGGTGTTGGGGGCGTGCTCGTTGTCGATCACCAGCCAGTCGTATCCGCTACCTGCGAGTAATTCGGCGGTGTAAGCGTTGGCCAGGCCCAGCCATAGGCCAATGACCGGATCGTTCTTGTCAAGCGCTTGTTTGAAGGAGTTATGCATAGCTGAGTCTTGAAGAGTGATGGTTCAGACGAAGTGGCAGCCGACGCTGCCCAGTGGTCCGAAGTCCGCATGAAAGGTGTCGCCCGTGTTGGCATGCACGGGACGGGTGAAAGAGCCCGAGAGCACGATGTGCCCAGGTTCAAGGCCACTGTCGAATGCCGCCAGGCGGTGGCATAGCCATGCAACACCGTTGGCGGGGTGATTCAGAACACCCGCCGACAGGCCTGTCTCCTCGATCACGCCATTACGCATCAAGAGTGCACCCACCCAGCGCAAGTCCAGATCATCCACACGCACTGGACGGCCACCAAGGATCACGCCTGCATTTGCCGCATTGTCGGCAATGGTGTCGACCACTCGTCGAGGTCGCCTGGTTTCACGGTCTAGCTGTTCGGAGCGCGCATCAATGATTTCCAGTGCAGGCATCACGTAGCGGGTGGCGTCCAGCACATCTAACAGTGTTACCTGCTCGCCCGCCAAGCGGCGGTTCAGGATGAAAGCCAGTTCCACTTCCACTCTGGGATGGATTAACTGATCGCGTTGGATTTCACTGCCATCGCCCCAGAGCATGTCATCGAGCAGCACACCGTAGTCTGGCTCATCAATCTGTGAAGCCATTTGCATCGCCCGCGAAGTCAGGCCGATCTTGTGGCCGACGATGCGCTGGCCACGGGCAAGCTTCATCTGTACCCAGGCATGCTGGATGGCATAAGCATCGGTGATGCTCATCTCGGGATAGCTCAGCGAAATCTGACGTATCTGCTCGCGAGAGCGCTCGGCCTTATCCAGGTATTCGGCGCTTTGGCGCACTTCATTTGCATTCAACATCTGGGCCTCCGGAATATATCGGGGCTGGGGCTTGCCAGCTCAACAACTGCTGCGCCTGCCCCTGGTCTTTCAGGGCCTGCCATTGCAGGGGAGAGGGCGTTACAAGCTGGAAATCGGCTGATACCTTGCAGTACCAGCCAGGACTGTGAAGACGCCCGATCAAGGCCATGGGCAAGGGGTCGATGAACATTCTTGTGACATCGGTAACGGCCTCATCGCACAGGTGTACGCCCACGATGTCTGCCAGTACAAAGGTGCGTATACCGTCGATATCAATCAACTGGCGTACCTTGCACTCCATCGAACATGGGCTCGATCCGACTCTTGGTACGGCCACCTGCTGGCTCGGGAGCATTTCAAGCTCCGCCTCTTCGGCTTCATTAAGCCCGGTCTCAAAGTCTATGGAGGTGATGGCCATGCGCCCGGCCATGTTTTCCGAGACCAGATTGACCACAAATTCGCCCTGGTCGACGATGTTGCGTGCTGTGTCCTTGGGTTCACCCGCGCGCGAACCGATGCAAAGGCACAGCAGCGGTGGATCTCCGGACATCACATTGAAAAACGAAAACGGCGCGACGTTGACTGCACCTGAGGTACTGCACGAACTTACCCATGCGATGGGTCGGGGAATCACCGTAGAGTGCACCAGCTTGCTACGTTGCGCGCTGCTTAAAGCTTCCATATCGAAATACATGTCTCACTCCTGCTAGCTATACATTTAGCGATTGGCGATGGGGCCCGTTTGCTGCTCATTTTCTGCGACACCTGCGCTGCGAGCCGTGGCCTGATGCAGCTCGATCAGGTTTCCTGCAGGATCGCGCAGGAACAACTGTTTGAGGTTGGGAGAGGCAACATTGTCGAGAGTGAAGTACTCGATGCCTTGCTCCACCAGTTCTTGTTCGGCGGCGAGTATGTCCTCGACGGCAAGGGCAAAGTGATTCGAGACTGGGTCCTGATCTGGTCCTTTGGCGTACTGGGAAACACCTTCGCAGCCAAGAATGTGCAGCTGGGTGCCATTGGGCAGGTTAAACCAGGAACCGTAAATGCCAGGAATCTTCCAGCGAGACGGGTCTTGTGGCAAAGCCAGTACGTTGCGATAGAAATCAAGCATGGCATCGGCCTGCGCATGATTGACGCCGAAACCAACATGGTGCAATTCAATTACTTTCATGGTGTATAGGCTCCTTCGGGATTTTTTAATTCAGGCTTGGCCTTTGATTGTCGTGAAGCAATGGAAATATAGTACGACTATCGTATTATACGCAAGCGGTACTATTTCTATGAGCTATGATTTCCCACCTTCCCTTTGGTATTGAGCTTGACCCATCATGCAACGGTCCAAAACATCTGCTTCTACGTCATCTTTCACGGCTCTTCAGGCAGTACGGCCGCACTTGGAGTTGATGCGTGCTAGTGCTGACGAAACCACCAACCCAAGCCGTGCAGGGCTAGGCTTGTTGATGCTGTGGCTGTGTGACGATATTGAGCAAAGCGCTAACAGCCGCCTTGCGTCATTCGGGCTGTCAGAGAACAAATTCGATGTGCTGATGTTTTTCAGTCTGGCAGAGCGGGGATTGGTGGAGAGCCAGGCGATCACTCCGTCCAACATCGCGGAGTATTTCGGTGTGACGCGCTCCACAGTGACATCCTTACTGGACTGGCTGGAAAAACGCGATCTGCTGCGCCGCAAGTTAAGTACCGAGGACCGACGCAGTTTTGCCTTGGAGTTAACGGATGAAGGCCGTAAGTTGGTGGACGAAGCACTGCCGGCGTTTTGGCAAATGTGCGAATCGCTAACCAGCAGTCTGGATGAAGAGGAGTGCGAGGTACTACAAAAGCTGCTCGCCAAACTCTGGACCCAGCTCAAGTCCGGCGCTAAAACGGGCCGTCGCTAAGCAGCAGTACGGCAGACAGGCTTTTAATCTAGTGCTTAAAGCCGATTATCGCTGTGTCCACCACCCGGCCCAGACCCCCGAGCCAGCTCCATAAACGCCTGCAGGTAATCAATTACCGTCTCCGTCTCCCTCATGCCCAGAAAAATCTGCTTGGCGATGCCGTGCTTGCCTAACTTGACCGGCACCACATCCAGCTTCTCTGCATATTCTTCCACCAGCCATCGCGGCAGCGCCGCTACGCCACGGCCACTGGCAACCATCTGCATCATGATGTCCGTCGTCTCAATCGTTTTATGACGTCGGGGGGCGATACCAGCAGGCAGCAGAAACTGGTTGTAGATATCCAGCCGGTCTATGTCCACCGGATAGGAAATCAGTATTTCCCTGTCCAGGTCCTTAGGCTTGGCGTAGTCCACATTCGCCAGGGCATGGGCCTTGTTCACTACCAGCACCTGCTCGTAGTCGAAGACGGGCTCGAATTTCAGGCCTGGCTTATAGAGCGGGTCTGGGGTGACCAGCAGATCAATTTCATACCCAAATAGCGCACCGATCCCGCCAAACTGAAATTTCTGCTTCACATCCACATCCACGTCTGGCCAGGCGCTAAGGTACGGCGAGACGATCTTCAGCAGCCATTGATAGCAGGGGTGGCATTCCATGCCGATGCGCAGTGATCCTCGCTCGCCTTGGGCGAACTGTCCCAGGCGTTCTTCTGCCAGATCCAGCTGGGGCAGGACGCGGTTGGCGACGGCCAGCAGATACTGCCCGGCTTGAGTCAGTTGCAGGCTACGGCCTTCGCGACGCCAGATTTCTGTGCCCAGTTGCTGCTCCAGTTTCCGCATGGTGTGGCTAAGGGCAGATTGGGTAACGTGCAGCACGGCAGCGGCGGCGGTCAGGGACCCTTGCTTGTCAACTTGCTGCACAACGGCCAGGTGGATGCGCTCTAACATGATACGTGAATGATATTCATGGGTTGGTGAGATAAGACCATTTTACTTCATTGATACGGCTTCCTACAATGCAAGTCATTCATTCATCCACTGGCCTTTAGAGAGCAGCACATGACGACGATTCATAATCTTGGCTTTCCGCGCATTGGCGCCAAACGGGAACTGAAGTTCGCCTTGGAGTCTTACTGGAAGGGCGAATCTTCGCGTGACGAACTCAAGGCTCTGGGCGCACAACTGCGTCAGCGTCACTGGGAAAACCAGGCGGGTCTGGATCTGGTGCCCGTTGGAGATTTCTCTTTTTACGATCAGGTGCTGGATGCCAGCTTCTTGCTGGGTAACCTGCCCGAGCGTGTACAGGGCTTTCATGGTGACGAGCTGGATAACTATTTCCGCGTAGCGCGCGGTCGTTCGGCCAAAGGTCTGGAAGATCACAGCGCTTGCTGCGGTGGTGTGGCGGCTGGTGAAATGACCAAATGGTTCGACACTAACTATCACTACATCGTCCCCGAATTTACGGCTGACACCCAGTTCAAGCTGGACGCTTCGCGTTTGCTGGAGCAGCTGGCTGAAGCCAAGGCTCAAGGCGTGAAGGCCAAGCCTGTGATTATTGGCCCCGTGACTTATCTGGCATTGGGCAAGGCCAAGGATGAATCCAACAAGCTGGCTCTGCTGGATCGCTTGCTGCCCGTGTATGTCCAATTGCTGGAGACGCTGGCTAAAGCCGGCGTTGAGTGGGTGCAGATTGACGAGCCTATTCTGGTTACCGAGCTGGATGCCGATTGGCAGCAAGCGTTCAAGACCGCTTATCAGCAACTGAAAGCTGCTGGCGTGAAGTTGCTGGTAGCCACTTACTTTGGTCAGTTGCTGGAAAATGCTGCTTTGGCCGCCAGCTTGCCTGTCGCCGGTTTGCATGTAGATGCCATCAATGATCGTGATGGCGCGGATGCACTGCTCAAGCTTTTGGGTGACGACCAGGTCTTGTCCCTGGGCGTGATCAATGGCCGCAATATCTGGAAAACAGATTTGACCGCTGTACTGGACTGGGTTGAGCCCATCGCCAAGCAACTGGGTGATCGTTTGTGGATTGCTCCTTCCTGCTCGCTGCTGCATGTGCCGGTTGATCTGGACAGCGAAGAGAAGCTGGATGCCGATGTGAAGTCCTGGTTGGCCTTTGCTTTGCAAAAGCTGGATGAACTGCGTGTATTGGGTAAAGCCTTGAGCCAAGGGCGTGATGCCGTCAAGGCAGAGCTGGCCGATAACCTGGCCGCTTTGACTGCCCGTCGCAACTCGCCCTGTGTGAATAATCCTGCTGTGAAAGCAGCGGTGGCGCGCATCTCGGCCGAGCTGGGCAAGCGCAAGAGCGTTTACGAACAGCGTGCTTCCAAGCAAGCTGAATTCCTGAAACTGCCCGCATTCCCCACCACCACGATTGGTTCTTTCCCACAAACGGCAGAAATCCGTCGTGCTCGTAGCGAGTTCAAGGCCGGTCGTCTGGACGAAAACAGCTATCAGGCCGCAATGCGTGCCGAGATTGAGCGCAGCGTGCGTGAGCAGGAAAAACTGGGTCTGGACGTGTTGGTGCACGGCGAAGCCGAGCGTAACGACATGGTCGAATACTTTGGTGAGCAGCTGGACGGCTACGCATTCAGCCAGTTCGGTTGGGTGCAGTCCTACGGTTCGCGCTGCGTGAAACCACCCATCCTGTTTGGTGACATCAGCCGCCCTCAAGCCATGACGGTGGAATGGATCACCTACGCCCAGTCGCTGACTCAAAAACCCATGAAGGGCATGTTGACCGGCCCCGTGACGATCTTGAACTGGTCCTTTGTGCGTGATGATCAGCCTCGTTCGGCTTCTTGCCTGCAACTGGCGCTGGCCATTCGCGAAGAAGTGCTGGATTTGGAAAAGGCCGGTGTGCATGTGATCCAGATTGACGAAGCCGCCTTGCGTGAAGGTTTGCCTCTGCGTAAATCGCAATGGCAAAGCTACCTGGATTGGGCCGTGGAAAGCTTCCGTATCACCGCCAACGGCGTGGGCGATGAGACGCAAATCCACACACATATGTGTTACTCGGAATTCAACGACATCATTTCTTCCATTGCCGATATGGATGCGGACGTGATCACCATTGAAACCAGCCGCTCGGACATGGAATTGCTGGAAGCCTTCGAGAACTTCCAGTACCCCAACGAGATCGGCCCTGGTGTGTACGACATTCACTCGCCCAATATTCCGACCGAGCAGCACATTGTGAATTTGATGAAAAAAGCCGCCGAGCGCGTGCCAGCAGAACGTCTGTGGGTGAACCCCGATTGCGGTCTGAAGACACGCCAATGGGCTGAGGTGATTCCAGCTTTGACCAATATGGTGGCCGCAGCGAAAGCCTTGCGGGCAAGTGCCTGATCAGATCATGAGCTGAGTTTGGCGGAAAGTCCCGGCCAAATGCCGGGACTTTTTTTGAGGCTGATTCAAACCTGTTTTCTGGCTTTACCAGGAAGAAGAGAGTAAGCAGTGCAGCCCCCCGAAGCAGCTCAGACAATCAGCACAGAGTGTACATAAATAAGATGAATTTATTTTTCAAGATCAATGACTTGGCTCGAAAATAAATTCGAGATTGAAATCAGAAATTAGGGCATACATAAAAATGAATAAAGAATTCGCGTTCAGCATCAGAAGCATCCGTTTTGATGAAAACTACCGTCCAGCCGATAACACACGTATCACCACTAACTTTGCCAATTTGGCCCGTGGTGAAAGCCGTCAGCAAAACCTGCGCAATACTCTGAAGATGATCGACAATCGCTTCAATAGTTTGGCGCATTGGGACAACCCGAATGGGGACCGTTATTCAGTTGAACTGGATATTGTCTCTGTTGATATTGATGTTGAAGGCAATGGTTCTACGTTTCCGACCGTCGAAATTCTGAAAACCAGTATCGTTGATCACAAGGAAAACAAGCGTATTGAAGGGATTGTGGGTAACAACTTCTCTTCGTATGTGCGTGACTACGATTTCAGTGTGGTTCTGCTGGAGCACAACAAGAACAAAAACGGTTTCAGCGCCCCGGAAGGCTTTGGTGACTTGCATGGCAAGTTGTTTAAGGCTTTCGTGAACTCCACGCTGTACCAGGACAACTTCAACAAATCCCCCGTGATTTGCCTGAGCGTATCCAGCAGCAAGGTCTACCACCGTACAGGTAATCAGCATCCGGTATTGGGCGTCGAATACCAGCAAAATGAGTTCTCGCCGACCGATGAGTACTTCGCGAAAATGGGTTTGCAGGTTCGTTATTTCATGCCCCCAAATAGCGTTGCGCCTTTGGCCTTTTACTTTCGTGGTGATTTGCTCAGTGACTACACGAATCTGGAATTGATCAGTACCATCAGCACGATGGAGACATTCCAGAAAATCTACCGCCCCGAGATTTACAATGCCAATTCGGCAGCAGGAATGCGCTATCAGCCCAGCCTGAAAAATGCGGATCATTCGGTTACGCAAATTGTCTACGATCGTGAAGAACGTAGCCGTCTGGCGGTTGAGCAGGGCCGGTTTACCGAAGAGAGTTTTATCAAGCCATACAAAGTTATTCTTGATCAATGGGCAGCCAGTTACGCGCTTTGATTCATCAAAAACAACAAGGTTATTTAATTATGAAAAAATTGCTACCCACCTCCACCGCTGGCAGTTTGCCTAAACCCTCCTGGCTTGCTGAACCCGAGAAACTGTGGTCGCCCTGGAGACTGGAAGGTGAGGACCTGGTCGAAGGCAAGAAAGATGCACTGCGCTTGTCCTTGCAAGAACAATTGCACGCCGGTATCGATCTGATTAGCGACGGCGAGCAAACCCGCCAGCACTTTGTCACTACTTTCATCGAACATCTGGAAGGCGTGGACTTTGAAAAGCGTGAGACCGTGCGTATTCGTGACCGTTACGATGCCAGCGTTCCAAGCGTTGTCGGTGCTGTCAATCGCCCCAAGTCCGTATTTGTGGATGATGCCAAGTTCCTGCGCCAGCAAACCTCGCAGCCGATCAAATGGGCGCTGCCTGGCCCCATGACCATGATCGATACGCTGTATGACAACCACTATAAGAGCCGTGAGAAACTGGCTTGGGAATTTGCCAAGATCCTGAACCAGGAAGCCAAAGAGCTGGAAGCCGCAGGCGTGGATATTATCCAGTTTGACGAACCTGCTTTCAACGTGTTCTTTGACGAAGTGAATGACTGGGGTATTGCTACGTTGGAACGTGCCATTGAAGGTCTGAAATGCGAAACCGCCGTGCACATTTGCTACGGTTACGGCATCAAGGCCAACACCGATTGGAAAAAGACCCTGGGTTCGGAATGGCGTCAATACGAAGAGTCCTTCCCGAAGCTGCAGCAATCCAAGATCGACATCATTTCTCTGGAATGCCAGAACTCCCACGTTCCTATGGATTTGATCGAACTGATCCGTGGCAAGAAAGTGATGGTTGGCGCCATTGACGTGGCCACCAACGTGATTGAAACCGCTGACGAAGTGGCCAACACACTGCGCAAGGCGCTGAAGTTTGTGGACGCTGACAAGCTGTACCCCTCCACCAACTGCGGTATGGCACCTTTGCCACGCGCCGTGGCTCGTGGCAAGCTGCACGCCCTGAGCGCCGGTGCTGAAATCGTTCGCAAGGAACTGTCGGCCTGATTGGTTTGATACCTTCGCGCTAGCTAGTTTCAGACTGCCCCCAGCAAACAGTATTGATGGCTTTGCCATCGCTGTTGCTGGGGGCAGTTTTATTGGCGCAGATGAAGGAGAGATAGGTCGTTTTTAATGCAGGCATCAGGGCGAAGATTGAGTGGATCGGGGCTGGTAGTGGTTGCTATTGAGTAGCAATGCTGGCTCGCTGGGACAGTTTGACCGGTTTGCTCAGTACCTTCCCACGCTATTAAATGTGTGCTTCCTGGATACTCCGCTCCACTAATGCTTCATAAAGCGCCTCTTGCCCTGCCGGATAGACCGGCAGCAGGGTTTCCTTTCGCTTCTGCTTATCAAATAGCGATTCCACCAGCCAACCCACAAGATATAAAGATGCCAGGCATCCGCCTGCATTTGCGACCTTGCCATAGCAAACCAAGGCTTGGTCGACCGGCTCCAGATCGACACCATTTAATAAAGCGCGTGCATCTGGATGTGTCGTAGCCCGACGCCGGGGCAATAAGTTCAAGCGCTCCAGGAAGAACACGCCTGCGCAGATCGAACCTATGAACTGCCGCTCTGGGTTCAGATGCAAATTGGGCAAAAAGTCCGGATTACTCATAGCCGCAGGCACTCCCTTTTTACCGCTGCTGAACAGGACGGCATTGGCACGGCTCGCTTCGGATACAGGGCCGTGCGTCTGTATTTCCAAACCATGCGCAGACCGTAAAATAGGCGTCGTGCCCAAGATTTTGACACGCCAGTCCTGTGTGTTTCGACCTAGCAGGTCCCACATCAAGAACAGGTCTATGTCCGTGAATTGGTCAAAGGCAATCAGTGCTATTTCTTTCATTACAAGCTCCATGAGAAGGACCGCCGTTGTGCCGGGGCGGTCATCGTGAGGCTTCGTAGTCTATTTATCCACTAATCACCATACACAGCCTGTATGTTCCTGCGATGAGAAAGCTGACGAGAGACGATTGGATTGAGGCCGGTTTAAACAATCTGGACCTGGAAGGCCATAGCGGGGTTTCAGCGGAACGGGTGGCCCGCCGCTTGAATGTGACGCGCGGCTCGTTCTACCACCATTTTTGTAGCCGCGAGGACTTTGTACGGGCGCTGCTCTCGGCCTGGGAGCAGGACTATACCGAGCGCATGTTGGACTATGCAGCGCAAGGGGCGGGGCCTACGCAGGTCTTGAAGCGTTACATTTACATCGCAGCAGATAAGCAGCCCAATCGTGAAGTTGCTATCCGTGCATGGGCTTTGCATGATCCCGTGGTTGCCGAGTATCAGACGCGTGTTGATGCCAGGCGTTTGGCTTTTGCGATCAGCACATCGAAAAGCGCTTTTCTTTTGCCCAAGCATTCCGAGATTGTGGGTGAGATGGTGCATTTGTGTTTTATAGGCGGACAGCAATCGGGTGTACGCCATAACGCGGCGCGTTTCGCCAACTTGCTGGGCGATGCCTTGGCTTTGTTTCGCCCGCGCTCCAGGTTTTAGGGGGCGGGCAGAAAAGGGGGAGGGCGGGAAAAAGGGCAGAGCGATGAATAACACTAATGCCCAACCGCCAACCGCCAACCGCCAACCGCCAACCGCCAACCGCCAACCGCCAACCGCCAACCGCCAACCGCCAAACCTGCACGCTAAGTCTTAGGCCCTAGGCCTCAAGTAACGAATTCTCCAAGCAGCCGGCAATGCCCAGTCGCTGCGACTGTAGATTCCCCCGAGTAAAGAAATTCTTGTCTACCATAAAGAAATGAACTAGGATTCACTCATGTAATGAATCGAGGTTCACTTCTTTATGGCCTATCGTCAAACCCCTGCCGTTGAAGCTCGTCTGCAAGACAATCGCAGCCGTATTCTGGAAGCCGCTCGTGCTTTGGTCAGTGAAGGTGGCTGGCAGGAAGCCCAGGTGGCCAGTGTGGCGGCTGCGGCGGGTATGGCCACTGGGACGGTCTATCGCTACTTCCCGTCCAAGGCCGAGTTGTTCGCGCAAGTGCTGTCGCAGGTGTCTCAGCGGGAGGTGGATGTACTCACAGACATTGCGCAGGCTGACGGAGCCTCTATGCTGCGCCTGCATGCCGCAGTCTCAACATTCGTAAAACGCGCCATGCGTAATCCTCGTCTGGCGTATGCCTTGATTGCCGAGCCATGCGATAAGGAAATCGACGCGGCTCGTCTGGTGTATCGCGCCGCGATCAGCCAGGTCATTCACTCCATTGTTTCCATGGGGCAAGATGCCCAGGAAATGCGCCAGGATGTGCAGCCCGATATTGCGGCTACCGTCATTGTGGGCGGTTTCATGGAAGGGCTGATTGGCCCGCTTTCTCCTTTAAGCCGTCAGCAGCACGATGGCACGGACAGTTACCAGCGCCAAGTGGCTGCGCTGGCTGACCAGATTGCCCAGATGGCGTGCGCCAGCGTGGCAGTCCTTTCTGCCACGCCTTAGAAAAACAGTTCGGAGACAACCATGAACCAAGCGCTTCCCCTCAGCATTTTGAATGCGCCCGAGGATCGTTACAGCACGCATCAGGTTTTGAATCAGGCTCTGCCCGCCAGTGGTTTCAATGCTTTTACGGGCGATCAGGTTTTAACTGAGGCCATTCGCCGCGAAGCCCCGTGGGCCGAATCGCGTTGTCAGGCTTTGGGGGCGGTGGCTGGTGATGAAAATGTTCAGGAGTTGGCCCGTTTGGCGAACCGTCATATCCCTGAACTTAAAACGCATGATCGCTTCGGCAACCGGATTGATTGGCTGGAATGTCACCCCAGCTGGCATGAATTGATGACCCTGGCCTGGCAGCACGAGGTGCCGAATTTAAGCTGGCGTACGCAAGAGAAAAACGGCCACTTCGCTCGTGCGGTCTTGTCCTATCTGTGGAATCAGGTGGAGCATGGTACGGGCTGCCCGACCGGCATGGCGTATGCGGCGTATGCCGGTTTCGAGGCTGAACCTGCTTTGGCGATCTGGGCGGACAAGCTCAAGGGGACGCGCTACGAATACAGTCGTCGCGAAGTGGGGGATAAACCCTCGGTGGTCATTGGCTATGCGATGACAGAAAAGCAGGGCGGTTCAGATCTGCGTGAGACGCAGACTACTGCGCGCTTCTCCCATAGCGCGGATTATCACGGCGCTACGGCGCATTGGTATGAGCTGACGGGGCATAAGTGGTTTTGTTCAGTGCCGCAGTCTGATGGCTTTTTTACGCTGGCTAAAGTCAATGGCGGTGTTACTTGTTTCTTTTTGCCCCGCACCTTGCCGGACGGCAGCTATAACCGCTTTTTTGTACAACGCTTGAAGGACAAGGCGGGCAATCGTTCCAACGCGTCCAGTGAAGTGGAGTATGCGGGCACGCTGGCAATTCGGGTTGGGGAAGAAGGGCGCGGTATTCGGGAAATTCTGTCGCACTCGCATTTGACGCGTCTGGATTTTGCGATTGGCTCGGCGGGTTTGATGCGGCAGGCGCTGACCTTGGCCCTGCGTCACACGACATCACGCAAGGCTTTTGGAACCTCCATTGCCGATCGGCCCATGATGAGCAATGTGCTGGCGGATATGGCGGTAGAAGTGGAAGCGGCAACCTTGATGTCCTTGCGCGTGGCCAAGGCCACTGACCTGATGCAAAGCAGTGACCACGAAAGGCTGCTGGCTCGGGTGGCCACGCCTGCGGCTAAATACTTCAATTGCTCGCGCGCCCCCTCCATTGCGAATGAGGCTTTGCAATGTCACGGCGGCAATGGCTTTATTGAAGAAAACCCCATGGCCCGTGTGTATCGAGAGGCCCCCTTGAACAGCGTTTGGGAAGGGACGGCGAATATGATGTGCATGGATGTGCGGCGCGCCATGATCAGAGATCCGCTTACGGTGGAGGCGGTTTTCAATGAAATCAGACCCTTGGCCGGGCAAGACAAGCGATTCGATGCCCTGGTACAGCACACTGAGCGTTTGGTTCGGGCGGCAATCGAGGATGAGTTCCTGGCCCGCCCCATGACCGAAGCCGTCGCCCGCGTTTTGCAGGCGGCCGAGCTGCTGCGCTATAGCTCTCAAGAAGTGGCGGATGTGTTTTTAAGTACGCGTTGCGGCGGGGAAGTGGGGGCTTGGGGAGTGCATTACGGTACCTTGGGAACGATGGCATCTTCGTCAGTCGCGCAGAAAATTATGCGCAGAGCGATGGTGACAGATTGATTTGTGCTGTTCGCAGAGCCTGGAGGGAGCAGGGGCTATCTGGATCAAGTCCAGGATAGCCCTTGTTCTTTGGAGTCCGACGGCTTTGCAAGTAATGCAGCGCCAGTCTTACGCTGCTGTGCAGACCCTTAATCGGTGTCCATCCGGGTCCAGTGCAACGAATGTGCGCCCAAAAACGGCTGTCATGGGCTCTTGCTCTATGGTGATACCCGCAGTCACCCAGTTTTGATACAGCTGATCAACAGCCGCATCATCGTCCACTAAAAAAGAAAGCTCGGAGCGATGCCCAGTTCCGGATGATACAAAGCTGGCTGCCTGGGTAGACCACAAACCCAGGGTCAGGCCCTTGTTCAGTTCAAACGCGACATAGGTGGGGAAGGATTCAGCGGGCGCTTTCTGAAGCAGCTTTTCATAGAAAAGGCTGCTGGCGGCGGGGTCTTGGACATAGAGCAGCAAAAGGTTTGGGTGATTCATGATCGCTCCAACAAGGTGATTGAGCAGATCATTATGGGTGACCATACTGCCAAAAAATGGCAGTATCTGGCATGGCCCGAGCAGAACGACTTCTCTCCCTTTTACAAGTGCTACGCCGACACAAGCGCCCGGTGAGTGGTGCGTGGCTGGCCCAAGAGTTGGGTGTCAGCATTCGGACCTTGTATAGGGACATTGCTTCCTTACAGGCGCAAGGTGCCGATATAGAAGGGGAGCCGGGAGTCGGCTATGTGCTGCGACCTAGTTTCATGCTGCCACCCTTGATGTTTTCTCAAGCAGAGCTGGAGGCCTTGATACTGGGCTTTCGCTGGGTAGAAAAGTTTGCGGACGAGCCGCTGACCAAAGCGGCTGGCGATGCCATGGCCAAGATCTCTGCGGTCTTGCCCGATAGCTTGAGAGACAGCCTGGACAGCACCGCTTTACGGGTTGGGCCTAGAGTGATTCAGGATGCTGAGCTTGTTGATCTCGGCATTGCGCGTACAGCGATTCGTTTGCAGCGCAAGCTGCGCATCACTTATATAGACGGGGCAGGCCAGGAGTCGGAGAGAGTGATCTGGCCTTTTTCCTTGGGCTACTTTCAGCACTTCCGGATTCTGGTGGGTTGGTGCGAATTGAAAGGGGACTTCCGGCATTTCCGGACGGACAGGATACAGCGCTTGGTCTGTCTGGAGGAGTCTTATCCCCGACATCGGGCTGATTTGTTCAAACAGTGGCGCGCAACACAAACAGAGCTACGCTACGTGCCTGACACCTGACACCTGACACCTGACACCTGACACCTGATTCCAGATTCCAGATTCCAGATTCCTGTGACCTTGCTTTGTGAAAACCGGTTTCTCTGTCCTGGTCGTCAAGCCCTCCTTGCAAGAGGGTTTTTTCTTGGTCAATTATTGTTATGTTATAACATCTCAAAATTGATAGAAGTCCTTTGCAAGGAACGGCCCATTGATGCCTCAAGGAAGAAGAGAAATGACGATGAACCTCGATAACATGCTGGTTGATCCCGCAGTCCGCATTCCCGTAACGGTTTTGTCCGGTTTCCTGGGGGCGGGCAAGACGACTTTGCTGAACCACATCCTGAACAATCGCGAAGGCCGCCGCGTGGCCGTCATCGTGAACGATATGAGCGAGGTCAATATTGATGCCGCTTTGGTTCGTGACGGTGGTGCCGAGCTATCGCGCACCGATGAAAAGCTGGTGGAAATGAGCAACGGCTGTATTTGCTGCACCTTGCGCGAGGACTTGTTGTTGGAGGTGGACCGTCTGGCCAAGGAAGGGCGTTTTGATCAGTTGGTCATTGAATCCACCGGCATTTCCGAGCCACTGCCCGTGGCTGAAACGTTCACCTTTGAGGGCGAGGATGGCCGTTGCCTGGGTGAAGTCGCGCGCTTGGACACTATGGTCACGGTAGTGGACGCCTTTAACTTTCTGCGCGATTACAGCTCGCAAGACAGCATCCAGTCCCGTGGCGAATCTTTGGGTGAAGAAGATGCGCGTACCGTTGTGGACCTGTTAATTGAGCAGATCGAGTTCTGTGATGTGCTGGTTCTGAACAAGATTGATTTGATCAGCGAGCCAGAACGCGAGCGCCTGATGGCCATTCTGAACAGTCTGAATCCCCGTGCTCGTATTGAAACAGCCGAGTTCGGCCAGGTGCCTTTGGACCGCGTTCTGAACACCGGCTTGTTCGATTTTGAAGAGGCTTCCAAAGCGCCAGGCTGGCTGCAGGAATTGCGTGGTACTCATACCCCGGAAACCGAAGAGTACGGCATAGGCAATTTTGTTTACCGCGCCCGCCGTCCATTCCACCCGCAGCGTTTCAAGGCACTGGTCGAAAGTGAATGGCCTGGGGTGGTGCGCTCCAAAGGCTTTTTCTGGTTGGCGAACTTCCCGACTCTGGCGGGCTCCTGGTCACAGGCTGGCGCGGTGGCTCGCTATCACGTGGCGGGTTACTGGTGGGCGTCCATGCCGCCTGAACGCTGGCCGGAGGATCCCGAAGCGGTAGCGCTGATCAAGGAAAAATGGGACGAACGAGTAGGGGATGCGCGTCAGGAGTTGGTTCTGATTGGCATGGATATGGACGAGGAAGCACTGCGCGCCCGTTTCGATGCCTGCCTGTTAAGCGATGAAGAAATGGCCAGCGGCCCCAGCACCTGGACAACATGGACGAATCCGTTTTCAGACTGGCCTTGATGGCGTTGAGGTCTTGCCAGGTCTTTGCCAGCGTGAGCAAGGCCTTTTGATTGGATGTTGAGTATGACTGTTGTACTTCCCGACCCGGCTTTGAATGATTCCTCCCATGGCCTGACTCCGCTTTCCTGGGTGGGTATGGAGGGAATCGATCTGCCCATTACCGTGCTTGAACGAGGCTATAAGCAGCAGTTGCATGCGCGGGTGGATGCTCAGGTTGATTTGCCCTTGGCACATGTAAAAGGGATACATATGTCCAGGCTGTACCGCTTGCTGAATGACTTGCCGCCAGAACAGTCCTTGTCACCGTTAGGGCTGCGGCGTCTTTTGCAAGGCATGGTGGATAGCCAGCAGGACTGTGGAACGCGCAGTGCACGACTGTGTTTTCGCTTTGATTTATTGGTGCGACGGCTTGCCTTGGTCACGCAGGGTCTGGCCGGCTGGAAATCCTATCCCGTCGTGCTGGAGGCCAGGCTTTCGGACGATATGTTTATGTGCAAGGTGCAGGTTCAGATAGCTTACTCATCGACCTGTCCTTGTTCGGCTGCGCTCGCTCGGCAGTTGATTGAACAGGGCTTTATGCAGGCCTTTGGAAAGCAGCCTGTCTTGCATGCAGATGAGGTAGCTGCCTGGTTGCACAAGCACGCCAGTCTGGCCACTCCACATAGTCAGCGTAGTCAGGCTCTGGTTCAGATTCAAGTATCGGAAGACAGTGAGGACTTTGGGTTTTTGACGCTGATTGATCGCATTGAAGAGTCATTGGCAACACCCTTGCAAACCGCCGTCAAACGAGCAGACGAGCAAGCCTTTGCCGCCTTGAATGGTCAGAACCTGATGTTTGTGGAAGACGCGGCGCGTCGTATAGAAGCGGCCTTGGGGGACTATCAGAATCCTGGTGTTCAGGTCCGACATCTGGAGAGTCTGCATCCCCATGATGCAGTGGCGTTCAAAACTCCTGTATCGGAAGGGATGCCTTTTCTGCGACTGAGCGGGGGCGTGGCGCCATGAATGTTCTAGTCCTGCTTGTTCGCGGCTATCAGCTTTTTATTAGCCCATTGCTGGGGCCACGTTGCCGCTTTTATCCAACTTGCTCCCAGTATGCGATTCAGGCTTTGCAGGTGCATGGCCCCCTCAAAGGAACTTGGCTGGCTGCACGGCGCCTTGTTCGTTGTCACCCTTGGCATCCGGGCGGGCATGACCCTGTTCCAGCTCTTGATGATCGGGGTGGGCAATCGCTCAAGCAAGCAGGAGAAGACCGTGGGTAAGGATGCAGCACCAGAAGAGTCCATAGTTCAAGCCCAGCAAGCCATTGTGGAGAGTTTCCAGTTCCTGGGGAACTGGATGGCCCGCTACGAATATTTGATTGATCTGGGGCGCTCCTTGCCGGACTTCCCGGACGAATGGCGTACCGAGATGAACCGTTTGCATGGCTGTCAGGCACAGGTCTGGATGGTGTCTGAATTGCGTGATCACAAGTTGTTTTTTCAGGCCCGTAGTGATTCCGCCATCGTCACCGGCTTGTTGGCTTTATTGATGCAGGTGTACTCGGGGCGTTTGCCGCAAGAAATCCTGTCCCATCCCCCTGACTTTTTACGAGCAATTGAACTGGAGCAGCATTTGTCACCGAATCGCGCCAATGGTCTGTTTCACATGATGGAGCGGATTCGTTTGACAGCGCAAGACGCTCTGGATGTAGAAGCCACAAAGGTAAAGCCATGACGCCAGAAATTCCGAAGGCCTCTACCTCTGAGGCTGCAGAAACCGCCAGGCAGCATACTTTGCGTCATGCCGATTTGCTGCTCTGTGGCGCTACGGTAATGACACCTAATGGGGCCGAGCGTCTCGACATCGCCTGTGCGCAAGGCCGGATTACGGCTCTTGGTGATTTGTTGCCCGGCTGGAGTGCAGACTGTGTGCTGGACCTTAATGGCCTGCATGTTTTGCCAGGGGTGATCGACAGTCAGGTGCATTTCCGAGAGCCGGGGCTGGAGCACAAAGAGAATCTGGAAGCGGGTACACGGGGCGCAGTCCTGGGCGGCGTGACGGCGGTTTTTGAAATGCCCAACACCTATCCCTTGACCTTGGGTGCTGCCGATTTGCGAGCCAAGCTGGATGCTGCTCAAGGCCGAAGCTGGTGTGATCATGCCTTTTATATCGGTGGTTCTGCCTTGAATGCCGATTCCTTGCAGGAACTGGAACAGCTCCCAGGTTGTGCAGGCATCAAGGTCTTTATGGGCAGCTCCTTTGGAGACCTATTAGCGGATGAGGACGCCGTGCTGCGTCGCATCTTGCGTCATGGTCGCAGACGGCTGGCAGTACACGCCGAGGATGAGGCCAGGCTGCGTGAACGCAGATATATCGCCCTGGATAGTGGCGACGTGCGCCAACACCCGATTTGGCGTGATGTGGAAAGTGCCTTGAAGGCAAGCCAACGCATTGTTCGTCTGGCGGCAGAGGTGAAGCGCCGATTGCACGTGTTGCATGTGTCTACCGCAGAGGAAATGCAGTTTCTGGCCGCGCACAAAGATCGCGTAACGGTGGAAGTGACCCCACACCATCTCAGTCTGCAAGCTCCCGACTGTTATGAGCGTCTGGGCAGCCTGGCGCAAATGAATCCCCCGGTGCGCGGGCAGGTTCATCAAGACGCGCTGTGGCAGGCGATTCGTTCGGGCGTGGTGGATGTCATTGGCAGCGATCATGCACCTCATACCTTGCAGGAAAAGTCTCAAGCCTATCCCGCCTCACCCAGTGGCATGACTGGCGTGCAAACCTTGCTGCCCGTGATGTTGAACCATGTACACGCAGGCCGCCTGAGTTTGCAGCGACTGGTGGATTTGACCAGTGCCGGACCTGCCCGGATTTTTGGACTGGAAGGCAAGGGACGCATAGCCCTGGGTTTTGATGCAGATTTCAGTATTGTGGATTTGAAGGCACGCCGCCGCGTCCGCAATGACTGGATTGCCAGCGTCAGCGGCTGGTCTCCCTACGACGGCATGCCAGTTGTAGGCTGGCCGATTCACACCATTGTGCGCGGCCATTGTGTTGTTCGTGATGAAGTCCTGGAAGGGCAGGCTCAAGGCAGGCCGCTGCGTTTTCTGGAAGTCCTTTAACCGCCCGTTCAGCAAGGAGTACGTCGTGACGGATTCAAAAGAGCTTAAAGAGCGAGGCCTGAAGGTGACGACGGCTCGTATCCAGATTCTTGAGATATTCCAGGCCCCCGGCATTCGTCATTTGACGGCAGACGATGTGTATCGCCAACTGATCCGGCAAGGCAGTGAGATTGGCCTGGCGACTGTCTACCGGGTGCTGACCCAGCTGCAACAGGCAGGCTTGCTAAAGCAGGTTTATTTCGAATCCGGCCGGGCGCTGTATGAGCTGGACGATGGCGAACACCATGATCACCTGATTTGCACGGACTGCGGGCGTGTGCAGGAGTTCCATGATCAGACGATCGAGCAGCAGCAAAAAATGATTGCTCAGGAGCGGGGCTTTCAGGTTATGGAACATAGTCATGTGGTGTACGGACGCTGCCTGAAGCCGGATTGTGAATATCGCCCGGAACCCATGATGACAAGGAGAAAACGTGAAGACTGAAGGACAAGACACAAGATCTGCTGACAATATGGCAGTACAAATAAACCGCCGAATCTCGGTAGAGCAGGTGGAGGAGGGCCACGAACTGGCCCCCAAATTTGACGAACAGGGCCTGATTGCCTGCATCACGACAGACGCTAACAATGGCGAGATCTTGATGCTGGGTTACATGAACCGGGAAGCCCTGGAAAAGACCATACAGACCGGTGAAGCCCATTACTGGAGTCGCTCGCGTCAAATGCTCTGGCATAAAGGTGCCAGCAGTGGACTGGTGCAGACGGTAGAGGAAATGCGTATCGACGACGACCAGGATGCAGTGTGGTTACGTGTGCGGGTAGCCGGTTCCGGGGCCAGTTGCCACGTAGGCTATTACTCCTGTTTCTACAGACAGGTGCCGGTTGGTGTCGAGCATAGCAAGGGTCAGGATCTGGTTTTTGTGGAGTCCGCCAAGACCTTTGATCCCAAAGACGTGTATGGGGATGCGCCCAATCCCACTGTGCTTTAAAGGGTGCTCATGCTGGCGGGGCTGGGCGAACTTCACGTTTACTTCTGGCCGCCTGAACCTGTGCTGATCAGGACGATGCAACCCCCGTCAGTCGGGTAGAGCGATGCTCCCGATAAGCCGCTGCCAAGGTCCGCAAGGCTTCCCGCGAGCGTTGATCGGTCAGCGTTGAGTGCAACACAATCCGGGAAGGGGGCAGGGCTGGCAGTCCCAGACGTTGGCCCACATCAATTGCATCTGGCGGCGCCAGGCGGCATGAAAATGCCGCGACCGCCAAACCGGCAGAGACCGCCGCCATCACGGCCGCATGGCCACCGCCCACAAACACTTCATTCCACTCAATCCCGGCAGTGCTTAACGCGTGTGTCGCAATATCCCGCACGCCACAGCAGGGAGCCAGGGCGGCCAGCCGTAAAGGTTTGCCTTCTTGCTGATGAAAGCAGGGTGCCGCAAACCAGGCAAAGTGTTCAGGCCCCAGGTCCTCTCCGTCACGGCGATGATCCTCCTGGCGCACGATGACGGCATCCAGCTCTCCCTTGTCAAAATCTTCCAGCAAGCGATGCGAGCTTTCCAGGCGAACTTCAATCGTCAGGGCAGGGTCTCGTTCATTCAAACGGGACAACAAAGTAGGGACTTCCGGCCCGGCAACGTGCTGGGCAATTCCCAAACGAAAGCGGCGGCAATCGCAGAGCAGGGCGGCTCTGGCGCGGTCGTGTGCAGCAATGAATTCCCGTGCGGGATTAATGAAAACCGTACCTTGAGCAGACAGCCGTACCAGCCTTGGAGTGCGTTCGATCAGCTTGTAACCCAGGCGCTCTTCCAGGCGTTTCAGCTTCACGCTGATCGCGCCTTGTGTGGTGCCCAAGGCTTCTGCGGCTTTGGTAAAGCTTTGGAACTCGGCAATGCTCACAAAAGCTTGTACGGACTCCACATCCAGAACAGGGCGGCTCATGATCTATCCATATTTGTTGTTTCTGATATGCCCGATCATAGCATTGATGAATGACTAGCCCGTCCCTACTATCTCTCCTGACTGAGCGGTCCCGTGCTTTTGGGTTTTGGTGTCCGCACTTTGGCTCGCCGGGACGGCGACGTGTATTGACGACTTTTTGGAAAGATAACGATGACTCCCTCTATCTCGAGTCAGGGCCGCTACGCCTTGGCTGCCGTGTGCTTGTCAGCCTTGATGCTGGGCCTGGAGATCTCCAGCGTGCCGCCGATTTTATCCACCATAGAACAGGTCATGGGGGCCAGTTTCCGGCAACTGCAATGGGTGATGGCAGCCTACACCATTGCCATGACGACCATTCTGATGGGGGTAGGCACTTTGGCGGATCGCTACGGCCGCAAGCGCATTTTTACGATCGGGATTGTGGCGTTCGGGGTCACTTCCCTGGTGTGCGGACTGACGGAAAGTGCAGCTGTTCTGATTGGCGCCCGTTTTCTGCAAGGCTTGAGCGCTGCCATGATGCTGATCTGCCAGATCGCGATTTTGTCGAACCAGTTTCGGGACGGACAACAGCGTGGCAAGGCCTTTGCGTGGTGGGGTGTGGTCTTTGGTGCCGGGCTGGGTTTTGGGCCTATTGTGGGTGGCCTGATTCTGACTCTGGCCAGCTGGGAATGGGTGTTTTTGATTCACGCCGTACTGGCCATTATTACCTTGCTGCTGGCGCGCGCTGGCGTACAGGAGTCGCGTGATCCGGGCGCCAGCACCTTGGACGTAGCCGGTATTGCCACCTTGTCCTTGGCCGTGTTTTGCCTGGTGCTGTTTGTCACTCAGGGGCCGGTGCTGGGCTTTGCCAGCCTGCCAGCCTTGAGCATTATTACCCTGTCCGTCCTTAGCCTGATTGCCTTTGTAATCGTGGAGCAGCGCAGTGTTAGGCCCATGCTGGAGTTCTCCGTATTTCGTATCCGCAGTTTCTCCGGTGCCTTGTTGGGCTCGATGGGGCAGAACTTCAGCTTCTGGCCCTTCATCATCTATTTGCCCATCTACTTTCATGTGGGGCTGGGGTATGACAGTGTGCAAACTGGCCTGGCCTTGTTGGCGTACACCTTGCCGACCTTGTTTGTGCCTCCGTTTGCCGAGCGTCTGGCACAGCGTTGGCAGCCGGGTGGAGTCATTACGCTAGGTCTGTTCTTGATTGGCCTGGGCTTTGTAGTGATGAAGATAGGCAGTGTTTCCGACCAACCGGGCTGGCTGATTCTGCCAGGCTGTGTGCTGGCCGGGATTGGTCTGGGCATGGCCAATACTACGACCACCAATGTAATTACCGCCTCGGTGTCGGCTGAGCGGGCTGGCATGGCGTCGGGGGCGGATACCAGTGCCCGCATGATCTCCCTGGCCTTCAATATTGCCGTGATGGGCTTTGTTCTGGTGCAAGGCATCATGAGTGATCTGCGTGCTCGCCTGGGTATTGCTGTTGATGGCGAACTGCGTCATCTGGCTGAAAAAGTAGCCTCTGGCGACATCAATATCGTGTCGCAAAGCAGCGCCTTGCTGGCGAATGCCGCCGATCCTGTCGAGGCGGTTCATGCAGCCCTGATTGCTGGTTTTGGCTGGGTCATGGTGTACGGTGCGCTAACTGCCTTTGCTTTGGCGGCCTTAAGTCATCTGGTGTTTGGGTCCGCCAGGAAGAGTGCACAGGCGTGTTGCAGTCCTGGATAGGGGCAGGCACAAAAAAGCCGGGCTCATTTGCCCGGCTTTTTCTTATGGAGGCTGCAGTAAAAGCATTGCGTTTAGCCTATCCCCCATGACTAGTGGTTGCCAGTGCTTCAAGCCTTGGCCAGGGCTCCCAGCTTTTTCTGGCTGTTCGAGCGCCAGAACGAGTAGCTCAGTCCCAGCATCAGCAAGATGCACGCAATGATAAAGACCATGCTGATCGGGCGCTCCAGGAAGATCATCGGATCACCACGCGAGAGCAGCAGAGCACGGCGGAAGTTTTCTTCTACCATCGGTCCCAAGACAAAGCCCAGCAGCAAGGGGGCCGCCTCAAAGCGCAGGCGCATGAAGAAGTAACCCAGCACCCCAAACAGCAGCACGATATTCACATCGAACAGGTTGTTGTTGGTGCTATAGACACCCACGCACACAAAGAACAAGGCAGCGGGGTACAGGTACTTGAAGGGCACGGACAGCAGGCGCACCCACATGCCGATCAAGGGCAGGTTCAGCACCAGCAGCAGGATGTTGCCCACCCAGAAACTGGCGATCAGGCCCCAGAACATATCGGCGTGCTCGACCACCATTTGCGGGCCAGGCTGGATGCCGTGAATGATCAGCGCGCCCAGCATCAAGGCCATGACCGGGTCGCCGGGAATACCCAGGCTCAGGGTAGGAATGAAGCTGGTCTGGGTAGAGGCACTGGTGGCGGCTTCGGGCGAAGCAATGCCCTCAATCGCACCACGTCCAAAGCGCTCGGGGTTCTTGGCAACTTTCTTTTCCGTGGCGTAGGCAATGAAAGACGCAATGGTCGGGCCAGTGCCGGGCAGAATCCCGAAAGCCGCACCAATCGCAGTACCGCGCACCAGAGCGCCTTTGGATTGCTTGATATCGCCTTTTTCCGGACGCAGGGAGCGGGTGGAGACTTTACCAATGGCCTTGGTGTGGCCGCTATTGATCCGGTTGATGTTCTTCAGGAAGTCCGCAATACCGAACAGGCCCATGGCCAGCGCCACAATCTGCAAGCCGTCCTGCAGTTCCGGAATATTGAAATCAAAGCGCGATACACCACTGTTCACATCCGTGCCGACCACGCCAAAGATCAAACCCATGACGACCATGGCCACGCCCTTGATGGCAGAACCTTTGGCCAGTGTGGCGCCGGCCAGCAGGCCCAGCATCATCATGGAAAAGTATTCAGCCGGGCCGAATTTGAATGCAATATCGACCAGCGCGGGCGAGAACAGAATCATGGCCAGAATGCCAATGGTGGCTCCAAAAAAGGAGGACAACATCAACATGAACAGGGCCGATCCGGCCTTGCCGTTGCGGGCCATGGGGTTGCCGTCCAGACACGCCACCGCGTGCGAGGCGGTACCGGGCAGATTCAGCATGATGGAAGTAATACCGCCACCGTACTGGGAGCCGTAGTAAATACCGGCCAACATAATCAGGGCGGCGGTCGGGGTCATGGCGTAGGTCAGGGGCAGCAGGATGGAGATGGCTGCCAGCACACCCATGCCGGGCAGCACCCCGATCAGGTTCCCCATGAACACGCCAAACACGGCCCACATCAGGTTGTCCAATTGAAAGGCAACGCTAAAGCCGTGCATCAGGTTAGATAGAATTTCCATGGCTTAGCCCCAAGTGAACAGGGGGAATTGCAGCTCTAGCCCCCAGGAGAAAATAACCACACCCAGCAGCGTCACGAAAATGGACAGCAGCAGGGCGGTGAGCCAGGAATGTTCCTTGTCGCCCATGGCAGAGATGAACACCAGGGCAAAGGTGGCGGGAACCAGTCCGCCGTAGCGACCCAGAATAATGAAGGCGATGATGCCACCCACAATCGCCATCCAGCCACGCCATTGCGGCGGGCCGTAGTCCTCCTCCTGCTCATCGTCGTGCGCGGCGGTCTCTACAAACAGGTACAGAGCGCCCAGCACAATCATCACGATGCCCAGCAGAAACGGGAAGTAGCCCGGTCCCATGCGGGCCATGGTGCCCAAGGAGTATTTCTGTCCCATCAGGACGGTAAATACGCCTACTCCCACCATCAGGCCGGCTGAATAATATTTTTGTCTGCTCATGAATCTCCTCATTCCCCTAAAGCAAGCATGATTTTTATAAACCCTGAAAAAGAGCAATTAAAAATGAGGCTAGCTTAGCGGAGCAGGAGAGGGCTTAGGGTGACAGTTTCATTACCTTTTGGTCATGTTTGAATGGCTTGGTAAGGCTTAAACAGGCAGCACAATGGTGACTTTCAAGCCGGATACTCCTTTGGAGAAAATCAGCTCGCCCCGGTGCAATTCAATAATGGCGGCAACGCTGGTTAATCCCAATCCAAATCCTTCACTATCATTATTGAATCTATAAAAATACTTGCCTACGTTTTCATATTCGCTTTCTGGTAATCCCGGGCCATCATCTTCCACAATGATGGAGATTTTATTGTCAAAGCGTTTTTTAATTTCAACGCTGGCATGGGAATGGGCGTATTTAACAGCGTTATCCACCAGATTGGCTAAAGCACTGGCTAATAAATTGCTGTCGCCATTAATAATGACTCTGTCGATTTTCTTTTTCTGCAGCGTGACGCCCTTTTCTTCAGCGAAAAAGCTGTACAAGTCCAGAACGTCTTCGGCAATCACTTCCAGATTGCAGGCCTTGAAGTTCTGTCTTTGCACACCGGCATTCAGCTCGGCAATTTGTAGCAGCTTGCCCAGCAGCACGCTCAGGTTCTCTACTTCTTCAATCGCGTCTTGCTGTGCTTCCCGGACATGCGGGGGGACGCCAGGCAGGTTCTGGGTTTCACGCAGCTTGCCAACGATGCGGGTGAGCGGGGTGCGGATATTGTGGGCCACGGTATCGGAGATATGCCGCGCGCCTTGCATCAGGCTCTCGATCTTGTCCAGCATGCGGTTGATGTCGTGGTGGATCAGACCAAAGACGTCCTCGCTCTCGGAGGTGATACGCTTGGAAATGTCGCCCGCGCCCACCTGTTCGGTCAGCAGGCGGATGCGGCCCACGCGGTATTTCAGCTCATTGCTAAAGACATAGGCGCCCAGAATTACCAGCATCAAGGCCAGGATCATGGAGGTGACGATGATGCGGCTAAGCATGGCGCGCAGCTCGATCAAGGTGCCCAGCTCGTGGCCGACCACCAGGGTTTCGCCGCCGGACAGTTTGGTGACGCGGACATTGCCTTCGGACAGCGCGTCGATATGCTTGATCTGCACTTCCACCACTTGTCGTTCTGGCAGGTTGTTCAGGCCGGGGATCTCGCTGATATTGCCCACCAGGGTGTGATTGAATTCGTCCAGCAGCAGATAGATTTCCTGGCCCGAATCAATCCGGTCCGATAGGGTCAGCTCGATCATGCGCAGGATCTCTTCGCGCCCGCCGACTTCGTAGGCAATGCTAAGCCGCTGTACGGCGACGTTGATTTGCCGCAGGTGCTCGTCGCGCAAGGCTCCAAACACCTGAACATAGAAAAAACCGATTAAAAACAGCGTGGTGAAGATGGCCAGGATGCTGTAGTTCAAGGTCAGCCGGAAGGAGGTGGACTCCCACAGGCGTTTGATGAAATCAATCATCGCAGCGCTTTAGCTTGAAACCGTCGATGCTGTCCTTGTCGCTAAGTACATAGCCACGGCCACGCACGGTATGGATCAGGGGAGTGGCGCCTTCCTTGTCCACCTTGCGCCGCAAACGACTGACCAGCACATCAATCACATTGGATTGCGGGTCGAAGTTATAGCCCCAGACCACTTCCAGCAGCATGGTGCGGGTAACGATCTTGTGGCTGTTCATCAGCAGGTAGGACAGCAGCTTGATTTCGCGAGGTTGTAGTTCCAGCACCTCGTCGCCACGGGAGATTTTCTGGTTGCGGATATTCATGACCAGATCATCCACCTGCAGATTCTTGATTTCTGCATTGTCACTGCTGCGGCGTATCAGGGCGTGCAGGCGGGCGGCCAACTCCTGAAAGGAAAAGGGCTTGATTAAATAATCATCGCCACCGGCTTTCAAACCATCAACTTTATCGTCCACACCGGATAAGGCACTTAATACCAGTACGGGGACTTTTTTACCTAAAGATCGCAAAGTAAAAAGAATGGACAGGCCATCGACATTATTGGGAAGCATGCGATCAAGAATAATCACATCCCATACGTCTTTCATGGCATTTTCCAAACCGGAAACGCCATCATGACTGGTTACCACCGAATAGCCCAGTTCGGATAAGCCATTCACTAAATACCGGGCATTTTCCCGGTCGTCTTCAATCAGTAAACAATTCCACATTTGGCTTCTCGGAGATTTATGAAGTGGCAGACTTATCCATTCCAGGAATGGATTGATCAAAAAGGCTAATGCCGACTATGAGGTGAACATGACAAAACGGTAATGTTTGATGTCAGGAAATATAAATATTGATTCATCCTGTTAACACCGTCATGTGCTCTGAATTATAGGAGTAATTAGTCAGCACATTATTCTAATAAAAATCTCAGGGCTGTCGGGCTGGAAATCCAGAAATGCGCCGGAAATTGTCTGGGATGCTTGTCCGGTGGCTAAAGCGTCTGTCCGGGAAGGAGGGGGCGGGTCAGGTTCTGGACTGCCGACTGGCACCGGGAGCCTGTCCTTTCAGACGCTTGTAGGCCCGGCTGAACGCCGCCTGTGAGGTATAGCCCAAACGCTGGGCAATCGTTTCAATAGGCAGTTTTTCCTGACTCAGCCATTGGCTGGCCAGACCCATGCGTAATTCTGTGGCGTAACGCAGTGGAGACATGCCCAAGGTGGCCTGAAAGCGTTGGGCAAAGACGGAACGAGACAGGTGAGATTGTGCTGCCAACTCTGCCACTGTCCATTCGTAGCCAGGTTGGCGGTGCAGGGCCAGAATGGAACGTGCCAAGCGAGGATCGCGCAAGGCAGCCACCAGGCCGGAAGCATTGCCGCAGCCGGATTCAATCCAGCCGCGAACAATCATGGCGGCCGCCACTTCGGCCAAGCGAGCCATGATGCCGGCATAGCCAATCCGGCCCGCGCAGATTTCCCCTTTCATGGAATCCAGAATGGGCAGCAGGCCAGGATAGTTTTGGGCCCCAGTATTGGCAATCATGGCGCTGGGCATGAGTTTGCCCAGTCCGTGCATGCCGCCCAGATCAAACTCCATGCAACCGTAGAACAAAATTGCGCTAGGGGTGGGGTAGGAACTAGGGCATGTGCTGACACCGCTGACGGCCTGTCCCAGTGGAGCGGCCTCAAAGCTGTCTATGTGTTGAACCGAGACTTCTTCTTTGGAGAGGATTTGATGGCTTTCACCTTGCGGTAGAAACACGGTGCTGCCTGCTGAAAGCTTGTGAATCGTGCCATCACGGGTACGTAGAAATGCCGAACCTACAGCCAGAAAGTGAAAGTAGGCATGACCGGGTCGTTCTTCAAAACCCAGCCCAAAATGAGGCCCAGTTTGAATCCGGCGGTATTGCACCCCACGCAAGCGCATACCGGTCAGCAGTTCACTGATCAGGTCGGAGGACAGGGCGAATTGTTCTTGCTCGGTCATGTTCGGCGTTTCGATCAAATTTTCAAGACTGATCATCATAGATCATCCGGTTTCTGATCTCTAGACTGGGAGCTGTTTTTGTTTCTCCAGGGAAGTAGCGATGAGTCGTGATGTGTGTAATGCCAGTTTGCGGGCCCCGGTCATGGAACCTGCCTGGGTAGCTGTATTTTCATTGGCCATGGGTGTGTTTGGTTTGTTGACGGCGGAGTATTTGCCCGCCAGCTTGCTCACACCGATGGCCGTAGATTTGGGTGTATCGGAAGGCTTGGCAGGGCAGGCCGTCACAGTAACGGCGGTGGTCGCTTTGTTTTCGGGCCTGCTGGTTCCAGCGCTGACCCGTCGTTTTGACCGGCGTAATGTGTTGCTTGGTTTTACGCTGCTGATGATTGCATCGAACTTGCTGGTGGCGCTGTCCTCCAGCCTGACAGTGTTGCTCTTGATGCGGGTCCTGCTGGGGATTGCCCTGGGCGGCTTTTGGAGCATGGCGGCAGCCGTTGCCATGCGTCTGGTGCCGAGCCCCTTAGTGCCGCGTGCCTTGTCGATTATTTTTAGCGGGATTGCCGTGGGGACGGTGGTTTCGGTCCCTTTAGGCAGTTATCTGGGGGGCCTGTTCGGCTGGCGCAGCGCGTTCTTTGCGGCAGCGGCGGTTGGTGTCTTGACCTTGGTGTTTCAGTGGCTGACCTTGCCCAGCATGGCACCGCGTCAGCATGCACGCACTGCAACGGTACTGGATTTGCTGCGCAGGCCCGGTATTGCGATCGGTATGTTTGCCTGTGTGCTGGCCCATGGGGGGCAGTTTGTCCTGTTCACCTTTATTCGTCCGGCGCTGGAAGGTTTTGCCTCTATTGATATGGATGGCTTGGCCTTGATGCTTCTGGGCTTCGGACTGGCGAATTTCGTAGGCACCTTATTGGCGGGCTGGCTGATGGAACGCAGCTTGCGGGTGACTTTGGTCGTGATGCCCGCCTTGGTGGGTTTGGCGGCCTGGGGCATGGTCTGGCTGCCGGTGCACAATATGGGCTTGATGTGGCTGGTGGCGTTATGGGGACTGGCTTTCGGAGGGGTGCCAGTGGCCTGGTCCAATTGGGTGGCCAGTGCCATGCCCGATCAGGCGGAAGTGGCAGGCGGCATGGTGGTGGCGGCGGTGCAGTCCTCGATTGCTGCGGGGGCGGCAGTGGGTGGCTTCATGTTCGGCCTGGGCGGTGTTCCTATGGTGTTCCTCACGGGTGGGAGCGTGATGTTGTTTGCTGCGCTTTTGATTGCTTTACGGGTTACAGCGGATTGGCCGGCCTACCCCAGTGGGGAGCGGGCGCATTAAAAGGGGAGCCTGGGCCAGAGAGCCGGGCCGATTTGATGTGCTGCGGTCCACAGGTTGAAATCGGCCTGGCTTTTGAGTTCAAGATGTTTTGAGGGGTTCCAGCTTTGGCCACAAAGCATGGAAGTGATGGACTGGACCTTGCCCCAGGCCGATCTGCAATTGGTCAGCCGCGACCAAAGCGCCATTCAAGTATTCCTTGGCCAAGCCTACCGCAGCCGGCACGCTGCGGCCCGGTAGCAGGGCAGCAATGGCGGAGGACAGCGAACAGCCCGTGCCATGCGTGTTGCGTGTCGGGATGCGAGGCGACTGAAAAACATGGCTTTGCCCCTGACCTTGCAGCAAATCAACACTGTCCGGGCCATCCAGATGACCGCCCTTGAGCAGCACCCACTCAGGGCCTAGCAAGCACAGTTCGCTTAAGGTGCTGTGCATCTCTTGCAGCGAGGCGGGTTCCGGTTTGTGCAGCAGATCGCCCGCTTCGGGCAAGTTGGGGGTAAGCAGGGTACACATGGGCAGCAGCTTGTCGCGCACGATGGACACGGCTTCGGGGCTGAGCAAACGATCCCCGCTTTTGGCGACCATGACCGGGTCCAGCACAATCGGGCAGTCCAGGCCGTGATGGTGCAGGCGGTCTGCAATTGCTTCCGCAATCCCTGCAGTGGCGATCATGCCGATCTTGATGGCATCCACGCGCACATCCTCAAACACCGCATCCAACTGGTCCGCCACAAAGTCCGGCTCCAGCGCCACAAAACGCCGCACACCCTGGGTGTTTTGCGCGACCACGGCGGTAATCACGCTCATGCCGTAAGCGCCCAAGGCATACATGGCTTTCAGATCAGCCTGAATACCGGCACCGCTGGTCGGGTCCGTGCCCGCAATACTCAAAACATTGGGAATCATGCTTGGCCTGCTTGATCTTGAGTGGCAGCCAATGCCAGTGCCCGACGGGCAACTCGGACTACATCAAAGCTGTGTGCCACATCCAGACTGTCCAGTTCCGCATTGCTGAACCAGCGCGCGTCCAGCGCATCATCGCCCGCTTGTGGCTCGCCTTGCTGCCAGCGGAACAGCACGGCAATCAGAATGAAATGCGAGTAGGCCAAAGGTGTGGCGCTGGGTTCGCGGTCAAATACATCCAGCGCATCAAAGATCTGCAGGGCCTGGCCTTGTACGCCGGTTTCTTCGGCCAGTTCCCGGTGGGCCGCCGCCATGATGGTTTCGCCCGCGCGAATCTTGCCGCCGGGAAAGGCCCAACGTCCTGCATCGGGCCTATTGGCGCGGCGTATCAGCAAAATCCGGTCTTGATGGATGACGGCAGCCAGGGTGGCGGCAACCGGGCCGACGGGGGAGGGAGAGTGGTCAGAAGACAAGATAGCAACTCCTAGTCAAGGATAGCCATCCGGCAGCAAGCGGCGAGCAGGTACATACCCGTCCCTTCGCCGGCATGACCCGGATCAGGTTCAACGGGTCACTGCGGTGCAATCTGCTCGGGCAGTTTCTCAGCCTGCTCGCCAGGCTCCCCTCGGTGAAAAGACCGTTCCTGTAAAAACGGTCTGGGCGAGTATACCTGTCTTCGTCCCCAGACATGGCAGGCGGATGCATGCTTTGAGTATCATCTGGATGGCATTACGATTTCGTTTGACGCAACCATGAAAAGCTTCGACTATGGCTCGCCCTGACCTGAATTTATTGTTCGCACTGGATGCCTTGCTGGAGGAGGGCAGCGTCATGGGAGCGGCACGGCGCATGAATCTGAGCCCGCCTGCCATGAGCCGAACCTTGAGCCGCATTCGGGATACGCTGGATGATCCCGTGTTTGTGCAAGTGGGGCGCAAGCTGTTGCCTACACCCAGAGCCTATGCCTTGCGCGAACAAGTGCGGGCGGCGGTGGAGCAGGCAACCCAGGTGTTAAGTTCCAATACCGAGATTGATCTGCTGTCCCTGGAGCGCAGTTTCAATGTGCGTGCGACGGACGAATTTGTGAATGTGCATCTGGGCCATTTGCTGGAGGCCATGGCCAAGGAAATGCCCAAAGCCATGCTGCGCCTGTCTCCCGAAGAGGACGATATGGATGACGATGCCTTGCGTAGTGGCCGTATTGATCTGTTTATCAGCGCCTCACGCAAGCTGGCGCCGGATATTCACGTACAGCCCTTGTTCACGACGCATTTTGTGGGTGTCGCGCGGGAGCACCATCCTATCTTCGACGAAGACATTTCGCTGGAACGCTTTGTGCGCTGGGACCATATCAATGTGTCGCGGCGGGGCAAGGGCCGATCCAACCTGGATGCCTTGTTACAGGCCAGTGGCTTGCAGCGCAATGTGGCCCTGGTGGTGTCCAATCCCTACACCGCGCTGTTTGCCTTGCATGACTCCGATCTTTTGCTGCCGCTGCCCAAGCATCTGGCAAGCAGTGCCAAAGCGGCGGGCTTGGCGATCCGAGTGTTTGATTTGCCTGTGCCCATGGAGACAGCCATGTTGGTGCAGGCCTGGCACATGCGCTTGCAGACAGATCCGGCCCACCAATGGTTACGCACGACCATCCATCGCTTGTGTACCGAGGACGATGCGCAGACGGCCAAACGCAGCAAGCTGTAATTTAAATTGGTTTTCAAGTGCGTTTCACGCACTTGAGTGAGTGCAATAAATTCACTTTTCGGACGCATTGGGGACTTTTATAGTGATTTTCATTCATCACTGTAAAGAGTCCTCTTGTGTCGTCTGCCAGTCCCTCACCGCAGTCTGCCTCCGGGCTGAAAGCCTTTCTTGGTCGGATGGGTCTGGCCCTCAGTTCCGTGGATATCACCAGCCCTCGTGCAGGCTACATCCTGCGTTCCATTCTGGCCGCGTGGCTGGCCTTGTTAGTAGCCTATTTGCTGGATCTGCATGCGCCTTTTTCCGCCGCATCCAGCGTGCTACTGGTGATCAATCCGGTGCAAGGCGCGGTGATAGGCAAGGGAACCTGGCGGGTGCTGGGGACGCTGGTCGGAATGCTGGCCGCCTTTGTGTTGATGAGTGCCTTCGGGCAGGAACCTTGGCTGTTCTTGCTGGGCTTTGCGTTCTGGCTGGGCCTGTGCGTGATGGCCATGGGCTTGCTGCGCCACTACAAGTCTTACGGGGCGGCCTTGGCAGGTTATACGGTTGGCCTGGCGGTATACGGCGCCATGGGGCAAGCGCAACTGAGCTTTGATCATGTTATTGGGCGGGGTTCCTCGGTGCTGGTGGGCGTGCTGTGCCTGGGCGTGGTGTCTGCCTTGTTCAGTACCCGTAGCGTACGCAGTCGCTTGCAGGCCCAGTTATTGCGCCTGGCCTCGGAAACAGCCCGTGTACTGGCGGGCAGACAAGCGGCCCTTCATGCGTGCAAGACGGCAGAGAGTGAGCAGGAGCGTGTACGGCATCAATTGATGATGGATGTGTACGGGGCGGATGATTTGTTGTCGGTTGGCAAGGCGGAGTCTGCCGATTTGGCCGCCCGGGCGACCGCTTTGCGGCATGCCATTGCCTGCCTGTTTTCCGCCATGTTGGGGGGCGCGGGCCCGCTTCCGCAAACCTTTACACCCATGCCCGTCCTGGCGGCCTTGCGGCAAGAATGGGAGCAAGCCTGGAAGCAGGTTGCCCAACTGGTTTCACAGGGCCCGGACGGTTTGGAGCGAGCCCGTGCAGTGTTGATGCCGCTGCGTGCCCGCTTGCAGGAAATCTTGAATACCGGTCCTTTGGAGCGCCTGGCAGAACCGGCTCCGTTTCTGATTGCCGGGGATCGTCTGATTGAGCAGCTGGATGATTATCTGGCGGCCCTGGATAGCTTGCGTGCTCTGTATCGTTTGCCCACGCAAAGCTCATATCCCGCCATTCCTTTTTATCGGGATATTTCGCTGGCACTGGAAAACGGGGTTCGCGCCATGCTGACGGTGCTCTTGGGGGGCACATTCTGGATTCTGACGGGCTGGACGGACGGCAATATGATGCTAGCCGGTCTGGCGGCAGCCTGCGCCTTGTTGTCCCCGGCACCTAACCCACCTGCGGCGGCGATGGCATTTATCAAGGGCATTGCGCTTTCGATTGTGGCGGCCTTTTTATGCACCTTTGTGGTCCTGCCTTTGATCGAAGGCTTGCCACTGCTGCTGATTGTGCTGTCGCTGTTCTGGTTACCCGCCATTTATGCCACCACGGTGCCCAAATACGCCATGGTCGGTGTGGCCTATCTGGTGTCGTTTACGACCTTGGCCGCGCCATCCAACCCCATGCATTACGACTTCGAACTGTTCGTGAATAGTTCTGTGGCCTGGTTGCTGTGCACCTTCTTTACCTTGCTGGGTTTTCAGCTGTTTTGGCCTCGCAAACTGAGTCGGGATTTAAGCCGTCTGCAACTGCGTATTCGCGCCAACAGTCTGGCGGTGCTGCGTGGCAAGCGTTTTCAGCCGCAGATCTGGCGCTGGCGACAGCAGCATCGCCTGGCGCAATTGGGAGCCGGATTAAAGGCGCAGCCTGCGCAAATGCAGCAAGCCTTGTCGCAGGCTCTGGACAGCGTGCATCTGGGTTGGGAACTGCTGCGCTTGCAGTCGTATGTACGACAAGCCCAGGTGCCTGCCCATGTGTCCCAGCCCCTGAAAACTACCTTGCGTCATATGGCTCGCCGGGCTGATCAACCCCGTTTGGCAGCGCGCCATGCCCGGCGTCTTGCTCAGGCCGTGCAGTGCCGGGACGCTGAGCCGCAACATGATGGCCTGCGTCTGGCTGCTGTGCTGCTGGATATTGCGATGCTGCTGGAGCGCCACCCGGCGTCTGTTTCCCTTCAATCAGGAAGTGCTGTTCATGCTTAGTGAAGTTGCCCTGGCGGGCATGTATGTCCCGCCTTTTTTTGTCTACGTCTGCCTGGCGGTGCCTATTTATCTAGGGTTGCGTTACGTGCTGGTGCACACAGGCGTGTTGCGCCATGTTTGGCACCCGGCCTTGTTTGAGTTTGCCTTGTCCTTGTCCCTTGTCTCGGCCTTGATTCTGTATGTCTAAATTTCCTGCTTTGATCAAGCCAGTCAGCCGGTTTGTGCTGACGGCCTTCTTGCTGTTGATAACAGCCTATTTGCTGATGGCTTTGTGGAACGCCTATGTGCGGGCGCCCTGGACGCGAGATGGCCGGGTCAGCGCACAAATTGTGCGTATCGCGCCCGAAGTCTCGGGGACGGTGCGGGAGATGGCGGTTACTGATAATCAGCGGGTTCACAAGGGGGATGTCTTGTATCGCCTGGACCCCGCGCGTTTTCAGCTGGCGCTGGAGCAGGCGCAGTCCGAACTGGCGGCGGCAACAGCCATCCTGAACCAGAGGGCGGCAGAGGCCAAACGCCGTCGCGGTATGGAAAGCCTGCTGCCTGCTGAAGAAATCCAGCAAGCTCAGCACGCAGTGCGTATTGCCCAGGCCGAGCAGCGCAGCCGGCAATTGGTTGTGGACGCGGCCAAGCTGGACCTGGAGCGTTCGGTGCTGTACGCGCCTGTTGATGGTTATGTGACTCGCCTGCGTTTGAACGCGGGTGATTATGCGGTGGCGGGGCAGGCCAATATGGCTTTGCTGGATGCCCATAGTTTCTGGATGACGGGCTATTTTGAGGAAACCAAGCTGCAGGGTATTGAGCCGGGAGCTGAGGCTCGTATTCGTTTGATGGGCTATGAAGGCTTGATAGCCGGCCATGTCAGCAGCATCGGGCGCGGTATTACTGATGCCAATCAGCAAGCGGATGCGCAGGGCTTGCCCAGCGTGGAGCCCAACTTCAGCTGGATTCGTTTAGCGCAACGGATTCCGGTACGGGTGGAGTTTGATGATTTGCCGGCGGATGTGCTGTTGGCGGCCGGGATGACAGGCAGTGTGGCCGTCGGCCCCGCGCTGAACACGGGCAGTGCACAAGGCCGCATCAGTTCCTTTTTGCAGCGCTGGCTTTAAGAGGCGGGCATGGATAATTTTTTGTTGCCTGAACGTCACCGCGCACGCCGCTTTTTACCCTATGTGCTGCTGCTTCTGAGCTTGTCCGCTTGCACGACGGTAGGCCCCGATTATGTGGAGCCCAAACAGCCGCTTCCCGCTGCGTGGCTGCATGAACAAACAGGCTTTGCCAGGCAGGATCCGGACAGCTTGCGTCGCTGGTGGCAGCAATTCCAGGACCCGACGCTGGATGCGCTGGTGGAAAGAGCGTTGAGCCGTAATCAGGATCTGGATATTGCGGTGGCTCGTTTGACGCAGGCCAAGGCTGAACGCGGCCAGATTGCAGCTGATCTTGGCCCTCAGGTATCAGCCGGGGCGTCGGGGCAGGCGCGCCGCAATAGTAAAGCTCTGGACTCGCCACCTGGAGGGGAGTTACGAAACTGGCAGTTGGGGCTGGATGTCAGTTGGGAGCTGGATTTGTTTGGTGGCACTCGCAGGGCGATAGAGGCCGCCGATGCCGGTATTGAAGCGTTGGCGCAGGACCACGGTGGTTTGCAGGTCAGCTTGATTGCCGAGTTGGTCAGCCATTACGCCGGTTTGCGGGCGACGCAAAGACGGCTGGATATTGCCAGGGACAATGTGCGCAATCTGCGCGATACCGAACAGTTGGTGGAGCAATCCCGACGTCGCGGGTTGGCTCGTCAGTCTGAACTTTTGCAGGCCAGAGCCGAGCGTGAAATGGCACAGGCGCAGCTCCCGATACTGGAAGCCGACATTGCCCGTTTCAGTCATGGCATTGGTGTGTTGGCGGGCGGCTTTCCGGGCGACTGGCATGCGGTTCTGACGCAACCCGCGCCTGCCTTGCCCGTGCCGCCGCAATTGCCCGCGTTCCTGCCCTCGGATCTGATTCGCTCCCGGCCAGACTTGCGAGCAGATGAACGGCGTTTGGCTGCGGCCACGGCGCATATAGGTCAAGCCCAGGCACAACGCTTTCCGACGTTCCGGATTCCCTTGGGAATAGGGACTGCCGTCAGCGTGATTCACGACATCTTTTCCAGTGCCAGTCTGTTGTGGGCGGCAGGGCTGCAAGCGGAGCACAGCTTGTACGATGGTGGCCTTGCGCAATCGGGCATCGAAGCGGCACAAGCGAAGGCGCAAGCCGCTGAACTGATTTATGAGCGTGATGTGCATCTGGCTTTGCGGGAGGTGGAAGATGCCTTGACCTCTCTGCATAGCCAGGTACAACGTCAGAAGTCTTTGCAGGCCGCACTGCTCGATAGCGAACAGGCTTTGGAGCACGCGACGCAACTGTATAAAGCAGGCTTAAGTGCCTACTTGCCGATCCTGGTGGCACAGCGTAGCGCCAATCAGGCACGAGATGCCTTGACGCTTAGCCAGTGGGACGAGGTATTGGCTGCCATTGCTCTGTATAAATCGCTGGGAGCAGGCTGGCAGGAAAGCTGAGACGCAGCAATCGGATTACAGCTCCCCCGTCAAAAACTGCGCTCGTCCACGCCCGAAGGACCAGTCTGCATCGCTGTTCTCGACCAGAGCGATGATCAGATCATTGGGCGAGACGCCACAGTTCTGCTCCAGCCGCTCTGCCAGCAAACGGTAGAACTGAATTTTTTGATTCTCGCTGCGGGGGCGGGACACGATGTGCAGCAGTACCACCTTGTCGCTACGCGGATAGCCCAGGCCGGTGTCTTCCAGTATCAGCTCGCCGGGACGATGCTGGGTCACGCACTGGTAGCGGTCGCTGGCGGGAACATCAAAGGCTTGCACCATGGCTTGATGCGCGGTGTCCAGCAGCAGGCGCAGCTCTTTGTCGTTGCGGCCTTGAATCAGATCAAATTTCAGTAGTGGCATGATGGTTCATTCTTGATTGGGACTGCGGTCTGCAAGGCCGCCGGAAGTGATAGCCATATCGTCGTAAATCAGACGTTCGGCTTCGATTAGCAAATTCGACAACTGTTGATAGGCGGCGACCCATCCATCTATGAGCTCGTTGCCTGTCATCCTCGCGATCAGCTCTTCGCGTATGGCTTGCAACTGGCAAGTGCTCATCATTGGGGCATGCTCGGGCTGGATCTGTAGAGCGAGGTGATTGTTGGCGATCTGGCTGACCAAGGGGCTCATCGGTGGGGAGTCGCGCAGTATCAATTCATAAAAATAGGTGGTCAGGGCTTGGTCGCCGCTTGCCAGCAGCGGGGCAGCGGTCTTGATGATGTCGCGTTGAGCGTCCGTCACCATAAGCTTCAAAAGCCGGGCAAGACGTGGCTTTTTTTGCAGTGTTCAAGATAGGCAGCTGGGCGAGTCATGGTTTCAGTCTCCTGGTTTGAGGGCGGGATAGCAGGGCTATCGATAGGGAAGATAGAAGACTGAATGAATCAAGTAAAATGATGAATAATGATTCTATGAATCACTAATAATGATAAGAAAGAGATTCATGTAGGCGAGGCCTGGACGAGCCTGCGGTTTCTTGCGAACTACAGCGGGTGTTACTCGTTGCCCTTGGACGGCTTGATGATGAAGGTTGCACGCCTGCCGCGTGGCGTTCTGAGAAGAATTTCCTGTTTATAAATCACTAAAAAAGATTTTATTAATCAGTATTCATCATTTTACTTGATTGGTTGCTGCGCCTATCGTCAGGGCTTCTAAACGACGGTTCTTGGCACAGCCAAGGCTCTGAGGCCACTGTGACACAGGCCCAGGCCTGCAGGCGACAAGCTGACTGCCGAAACTGGCCGCTTGCACCTGTTGGGCAGGTGGCTCACGACGTATCACTCTCGGTATTGCACTGTAGAGGACTTGCCCCCGGTGAGCTTTTCAAGGAGCTAATCATGCAATTGCGCGACAACGGACTCAGGTTCTCGCCCATCACTATTGTGCTGCACTGGCTTGTTGCGGCCTTGCTGTTTTCCATTCTGGGCTTGGGGGTGGCCATGGCCCAAAGCCCCGGCGATGCGCGATTGGTACAGCTGCAAAATCTGCTGGGGACGCTGTTGTTCCTGATTTCCATCTACCGCTTCTGGGCGCGGGTGACCTCTTTTCATCCCTTGCCGGTGGGCTCGCCCAACCCGGTGGAAGTAATAGTGGCCCGTTCCGTGGCGACAGCCCTGGCCTTGGCGATGGTGCTGCTGCCCGTCGCCGTCTGGCTGTCCCGTGCGGCGGCTGGCGTGGCGGTGGAGCTGCCCGGAGGCCTGGCTTTGCCTACCTTGATCAGCCCGAATGAGCAGGTCAAGGCCGTGGTTGATGTGCTGTTCAATATTGGCGCCACGGCTTTTTTGGCGGGGCTGGCCTTGCACCTTTTCGGGGCATTCAAAAACCATTTCGTACTGAAGAATCTGGCCTTGCGTCGCATCTTGGGCAAACAGGTGGAGTTGTAAATCATGAGCGAAGCAAATCGAGACTTTGCGGGCAATGTCATCACGCAGATGTGCGGAGTGCAGTACCCGATTTTTCTGGCAGGCATGGCCGCTATTTCCGGGCCGCAATTGGTGGCGGCGGTAGCGAATGCGGGCGGGATGGGCGTGTTGGGCGGCTTGCGCCTGGCACCTTTGATGCTGCGTAAATGGCTGCGCGAAACCAGGGCACTGACGGACCAGCCTTTCGGGGTGAATGTGGTGCCGCAGTTTGGTGGCCCGGAGGTGTTCGAGGCCCAGTTTCAAGTGATCTTGCAGGAGCGGCCTCGCATCCTGTCGCTGTTCTATGCCGAGGACTATTCCGCCGACATGATTCCCCGCGCCAAAGACGCCGGCATGATTGTGATGGTGCAAACCGGCACGGTGGCTCTGGCTCGTAAAGCGATTGCGCATGGGGCCGACATTATCGTCGCCCAAGGCAGTGAGGGTGGTGGCCATCTGAATCGCGGCACCATTGGCCTGATGTCTTTACTACCCGCGATTCTGGACTGTGCGCAAGGTCGTCCCGTACTGGCGGCAGGCGGGATTACGACCCGCCAGGATGTCAGGGCGGCCATGAGCCTGGGGGCTTCCGGCGTATTGGTGGGCACGGCCTTTCTGGCCAGCGAGGAGTCCAACGCGCATCCGCTCTACAAGCAAAAGATTCTGGAAGCCAGCACGGACGATACGGAATATCGCACCGGCTATTCGTTTGGCTGGACCTATGGCACGCCGCATCGCGTGATTCCCAACCGCGACAAGTGGAATGTGCTGCGTTTGGTTGGAGGCGGGGCACGGGCGATTGATAAGGACAGAATGGCCAGGAAACTGTCTTTGTATGCCGGTCAGGGCGTCGGCAAGATCCACAGCATTGTGCCAGCGGCAGAACGGGTCGCGGAACTGGCCCTGGGCCTGTCCTGATGCCTTACTGCGGCAAAGCCTGTGCGGCGCTGCTGGACAGACCCACAGGCTGGCCCGTCAGAGCAGGCTGTTCGACCTCGCCCTGATCCAGTTTGGGTAATTGGGCGAACTGCGCTTGAGCCAGGGCCACAAAGCTGCGCAGGGCCGAGCCAGGATTGGCATCAGCACGACGGATAAACACGGTTTTGACACGCGCAACCTCAGGCGGCAGTTCGTGGCATTGCACGGGCAGGCGCAAGCTGCTGTTCTGGGCGATGGCTTTGGGCAGCAAGGTAATGCCCATGCCCGAGGCCACGCAGGACAGAATGCCGTCCAGTGTGCCCATTTCCATGATCTGGTTGGGCACCAGCCCAGCCTGATAAAACCAGTGTTCCAGCGTAGAGCGGTAAAAGCAGCCGGTTCTAAAGACCAGTACGGTTTGTTGGGGAATTTTTTCAATCAGGGCAGGCAGGGATTCCACCGCCTTGCTGCTGACCAGCACCAGTTCTTCTTCAAACACTTCTTCTTGAGTCAGGGCGACGTTTTGATGAAAGCCACCGACAAACGCACCATCGAGCTGGTGGGTCTCAATGGCCTTGATCAGCTCGGCCGTGGTGCCGGTTTGCAAGGACAACTGAACCTGGGGATAGCGTTCGCGGTATTGGGTCAAAACCTGGGGCAGACGGATGGCGGCCGTGGTCTCCATGGAGCCCAGACGCAGCAGACCGCTGGGAGTGCCGGTGTCTTGCAGGGCGGCACGGCTTTCTTCGGTCAGTTGCAAGATACGGCGGGCGTAGGCCAGAAAGGTATGGCCAGCCGGAGTCAGCACCACACCACTTTTCTGGCGTATGAACAATGGCTGTTCCAGTTCGGCCTCCAGTTCTTTGATGCGCATGGTGACGTTCGATTGCACGGTGTGCACCTTCTGGGCAGCGGCAGTAAAGCTGCCATGCTCTGCAACCGCACAAAAAATCTGTAATTGGCGCATTTCCATCTCGGCCATCCCATGTCTGAAAGTGATGCGTGGATTTCTACTTAATCACTTTATGGCATTCCTGATGAGTCGTAAAGCGGTTTGAGGGGCTTACAGTTGATTGCGGTAGTTCGCCGGGGTGTGACCAAAGCTGCGTCGGAACAGGCTGATAAAGGCACTGGGGCTGGAATACCCCAGATCGTAGGCAATGGTGGCGACAGGGGCACCGGCTGCCAGCATTTCCAGGGAGCGCATCAGGCGGGCGCGTTGACGCCAGGCGGTGAAGTTAAAGCCGGTTTCTGTCACGAAACGGCGGCTTAAAGTGCGCAGGCTGACCGCCGCCCAGTCGGCCCAATGTTCCATGCCCTGATTGTTGCTGGGGTCGGCAATCAGGGCGCGGGCAATGCGCTGCAAACGCGGGTCCTGGGGAAGCGGGAGCCCAAAAGGTTCGATGGGCAGACTGCGGATTTCATCCAGGATGACGGAGGCAATATGAGCCTGGGCTTGGGGCAAGGGCGCGGCGGGAATCAAATCCCAGGAGCAGGCGCGCAGCACGGCTTCACGCAGCAGGCCGGAAGTGCGCAAGGTGCAGGCCTGGGAAGGCAGATCGGCGCAGGCTGCTTCGTCTATATAGACGCTCCAGCCATGAAAAGGGCCGTGCGATTGGCCTGAGTGCAGGACGTGCGGCGGCAGCCAGACGGCATGGATGGCGGGTACTACCCAAACGGCGTCCTCCACTCCAACGGAAAGCAGGCCGCGCAGGGAGCCGAACAACTGCCCGCGAGCGTGTTGATGGGGGCGCGAGGACAGCTCCGAGTCATGGTTGCCGGTGACGGCGAACAGGACGGGGTGCTCGGGAAAGTTCAGAAAATCATGCAAACCAATCTTGCGTTCAGGCATGGCGTAATTTTGTTATCTATTGACCGATATAGTGTACAGCTGCCAAAACCTTTCTGCTTACACTGAAAACCTTGATGAATAAAGGAGTGACACATGCAAGCCCATGACATTCTTCCCGATCACGCCAGTGAAGTTCAGATTGATGGCACCACCATTCGCAAAGGCACGGTAGGCGCGTTTCTGGCTAATGCTGCCGCCTTGCGCCAGCCTGATGTCAGCGACGCTCAACGCCAGCGCGCCTTGAACGATATTGTGGCGGCCTTGCCGGCTCTGAAAGCACTAGGCTTGTTTGATGCCTTGGAGATTCGAGATCCCCAACTGCGCGATTTTGTGGAGTCCAGACTGTGATGAGAGGTGAAGGCGCAACGGTTCGACCGTATTTGTTGCGCGATACCGCTTGGCTGTACTTACCTAGCGGCTTGATGCATGCTTTCGGAAGCCCTCCGCATCTGGGCGTGCGCCGCTTCGATGTTGGCTGTCTTTATTGATGGCAAGGAGCCGCTTATGCAAGTTGATGACACGCAGTTTCCATTGGTGTTTCTAAGAGAACACAGCTCGCAGCAAACGCCGCAACAGGCGCAGGATCAATTGGAGGCCTTGTTGAATCGGGGCCAACGCTTTGTCTTGCTGACTGACAGGTTGGGCGGTGGGGATCATGCCCATGAGGAAAGCCACGAGGATCGCAAGCAACGTGCCTTGTTCTTCAAGCAGAACAAGCAGCGCTTGAAGGATTTGTGCGCTGGCATGGTGGTGATCAGCAAGGGGCGGGCCATTCCTGCCGCCGCACGCCTGGCACAGCAGACCTTGGGCCGGGTGCTGGGCCTGCAATTCAGCTTTGTCGTTGATGAAGGCGAAGCCAGGCTTGAGGCCAGCCGTTTGCTGGCCCGTTAAATTGCGGGCGGCATGGCTGCCAGAAAGAGGGTATCCGATCAAAAGAGGGACCACAGGCCGTGTGATGCGGCCTGTTTTTTTGTGCGCTAAGGCAGACAGCGCTGGAGCGGGAGAGAGCTGAGCGCAGATTTTTATTTCCAGTTGCAGATTTATCTATAAAATATACACCGTATATATAAAGGGTAGATCATGAGCACTGCACACGTTTTCATCGGAGCCAGCCTGGACGGATTCATCGCCAAACCGGACGGCGACATTGCCTGGTTACTGGAGCGCAGCGATCCTGCGGAAGATCACGGCTATATGGCTTTTATTGCGGACAAGGATGCGGTGGTCATGGGACGTGGGACGTACGAGAAAGTCCTGACTTTTGACGTCTGGCCTTACCAGCTGCCTGTGGTGGTCTTGTCCAGACAACTGGCCGACACGTCGGTTCCTGAGCATCTGCAAGGCAAAGTCCGTTTCTCCCGCCAGACTCCCGAGCAACTGATGGAGCAATTGGCAGCAGAAAATCTGCAACGTATTTATGTAGACGGCGGCCAGCTTATCCAGTCCTTCTTGCGGGCTGGTCTGGTGCACGAGATGATTCTTTCCACCATGCCGGTTCTTATTGGTGAAGGCCGCCGACTGTTTGGCGATGTGAATCAGGATATGGATTGGCGTTTGCTCTCCAGCCAGAGCTTTCCTTCCGGCTTGGTACAGTCTCGTTATCAGTTCAAGTCATGAGCCGGGGGCGAGGACGTCCGGCTGGAGGCGCCGGCCTGACATTGGACGATATTCTGAACGCTGGGCTGGCGCTTCTGGACGAGGGCGGCGAGCAAGGTTTGAGTATGCGTGCTTTGGCCGCCCGTCTGGGCGTGACCCCCATGAGTCTGTACAACCACGTGCCGGATCGGGCAGGCTTGTTGCGCGTCTTGTCCGACCGGGTGTATGCCCAGGTGCTGCAAGGTCTGGATGAGCAGGAAGGCTCGGAACTGCGCCGGATTTTGCTGCGCTATCACCAGGCGGTTAGCCGTCATCCGCATTTGACCGTGGCCATCTTCAGCGATCCAGCTGCCTTTGCCGGGGTGACGCAGGAGATTACCCAGCGCTTGCGTAGCTTACTGGCGGACTGCACCGAGGAGCCGGAACTATGGCTGGGCATCTTGATCGACCATGCCCATGGTAGCGGTCTGCCTGCTTCTATTACGAACGATGAAGCGGCGCAGCGTGTTTATGAGCAGGCTTTGGATCGCTTGTTGATGGCGCTCAATGGTACGGCTTGAACCTGATTCGCCTGGATAGTCACGATGGCATGGCTTGATTCAGATTTGCCTGCTTAGCCATGATAGTGCGGCTTGATTCTGATTTGCCGCGCTATTTACGATGACGCGACTTGATTCTGATTCGTCAGGTCAGTCACGAAAAAGCAGGGGCCCTTCCTGCTTTTTTTATGCCGTGCCTTTTACTGCCGCACCCTGCAAGAACAACTGGGTCATGTCCTCGAATTCCTGATGCAAGGACAGCTCGGGCTGATTCAGCCAGCGCAGCATGGCTCCGAAGTACAGGTGATGAAACCAGTGGGCCAATTGCTCGGGGCTTAGTGACGGATTCAACTCCCCCGAGTCTTGGGCTAAGGCAATTAATGCCTGCCAGGTTTGAGTGATGTCACTGTCTTTGCTGGCTGTGCCTGTATTCAGCAATTGATGGCGCAGATAGGCTCTCAAGAACTCTGGGTGTTCGGTGCACCAGTCTGCCGAGGCACGCAGAATGCACAAAGCCTGTGCCTGAAACGTAGGGCACTGAGCCACCTCATGTTGCAGATAGGCCAGATCCTGCTTTAGCTGCGCATCCACATGAAACGCCAGCACCGCCTCTTTGCTGGGGAAGTGTTTGTACAAGGTGCGCTTGGCGATATCGGCCCGGTCTGCAATCTGCTCCATGGTCACAGCCTCGTAGCCGTGCTGCTCAATCAGAGTGGCCGCTGTCTGGCGTATCTGTTCCAGCATGAGCAGGCGTTTGCGTTCCCGGCGACCCGGATCATGGTCTGTAGTCATGTCAGTTTAAAAAAGTATACGAATTGCATAAGTATACGACATGCAATATTATGATGCCATTGCTGTTATCGCGAGCTGTTATCGCTATCAAGGCCAGATCATGAAATTTGCGCTTGTGACTTATGGTACCGAGGGGGATGTACGTCCGCTTGCCACCTTGGCGGCGGGTTTGATGGCATCGGGGCACGAAGTCTGCCTGCTGGCGGACGGTGGTACTTTAAGCTCTGCCCGAACCTTGGGTGTGCCTTGCCTGCCTCTGGCCGGTGATATACGGCAGGCCCTGATGCCTGGGCAGATTTTGTCCAGTGCGGTGCAGGAAAAGGGCGGTTTTCAACAAACGGCCAAGGCGCTGTCGGCGATTGCCATTGTCAACACACCCGCTTGGATGCAAACCGTGCTGGATGCCAGCGAGGGTTGTGACGCGATTATCGTTTCGGGTCTGGCCGCTTTTGTGGGGCTGTCCGTGGCAGAGCGTCGCGGCATTAAGGCCATTGGTACCGGGCTGATACCCATCACGCCCACCGCCGCCTTTCCCTCTCCCTTCTTGCCACCGACCAAGGTGCCGCGCTTTTTGAACAAACGCAGTCATGAGTGGGTAAATGCGCTACTGTGGCGGGCATTTAAGCGAGTTACCAATCAGGCTCGGCAACAAATCTGCGGGCTGCCCGCCCAGAACAAGGTCTGGTCCGACCATCCCATGTTGTACGGTGTCTCTCCCAGCTTGCTGGCTCCGCCCAGGGACTGGCCAGACAATGCGCGCTTGTGTGGTCAGTGGATCATGCCGTCTGGGGACTGGACGATGGATGCGGAGCTGGAAGCTTTTCTGGCATCGGGGGAGGCACCGATTTATATAGGTTTTGGCAGCATGGCCGGTTTTGATCGTGAGCGTTTTGTTGAAATGATGATTGAAGCCATGCAAGGTCGCCGCGTGGTGTTCAGCCCCGGTTGGAGTGGTATGCAAGAGGCGGTCTTGCCAGACAATTTCTTCAAGGTGGGCGAGGTGCCGCATCAGCATTTATTCCCCCGCATGTCCCTTGTTATCCACCATGGCGGCTCGGGAACCACGCATTCAGCCGCCAGAGCGGGTGTGCCGTCCATTGTTTTGCCCTTTGCCGGTGATCAGTTTTTTTGGGCGCACAGGCTGGCGATCTTGGGTGTCGCGCCGGAGCCTTTATCGGGCAAACGGGTCAATAGCGCTCAACTGCAAGCGGCTTTGGCCTTTGCTCAGCAAGACTCGGTGCGAGCACGCGCTCAACAGATCGCGCGGGATATGGCGCAGGAAGATGGGGTGACGATAGCCGTCGCGGCGATCGAAGCCTTGATGCGCTAGTCAGAGCAAGCTAATTCAGGGCGGCTGGTGCCTTCGCTACGCGATGATGAAGCGCCTGCCTTGCCGGTGTCTTTACTGTTTGAAGGCGGGCGCAAACATCATCCCAATGTTCGCGCCTTTATTGAGGCCACCAAACGTTTTATGAAGCCGTTCTGATTCCGGGATGCCGGGTTTAGTTGGCTTGCAAATCCAGCGTGCTATCCAGGTGTATGCGTTCAAAGTCTGAAATCAGCACCTGAATACGAATATTCCAGCTGGCCAGATGCGGCAGCTCGACATTACTCACTTCCCATTGATCCTGCCGCGTGAGTTCCGCCGGAAAGGTAATGGACTCCACCCCGGCTTGCGGGTTGCTGAAAATCACCTCCACTTCTTGAGCCTTCAGAGGACTGAAATCCGGCTCGTATAAAGAGACGGTCAGAATGGCTGGGTGCTGGGTGGAGGCCGGGATGTACAACAGATCTGCCATACCGGCTTCGGTATGAATATGGCTGGAAACGCTGGGTGGAACTAGTTGGGCCAGGGCGCGCGGGGGCGGGGTGAAGCGCCATAATGCGGCCACGGCCAGGATCAGCACCGCCAACACATATTCCAGACGAACCACACGTCGCAGAGCCTGTCGGGCATCGCTACGCTGTTGCAAGACGGCTTGAGTCAGACGATAGCGGTTGTAGGCTCCCAAACCCAGCAAGAGCAGGACCAGAATCAGCTTGGTACTGAGCACTTGTCCATATCGGCTTTCCCAGAGCGAAGCGAGTTGATCGAATTGCACGTAGATCAGCGCGGCTCCGCTCAGGACCAGAACCAGCAGGACAGCGGGAATCCAGCGCGAGAACAGCGTCAGCAAGCGGGATTCTTGAGCATGCTGAAGTGCATAAACCAAAGGCAGGAAGGAACCAATCCACAGTGTCAGCGCCACGACATGCAGCCAGACACTGGGCCGAGATAGCCAGACGGGATCTGCTGTGCTGGCATGTCCGCTGGACGCCAGGGAAGCTCCCAGAAGAATCAGCGCCAAAGCAGCCAGCCATTTCTGGCTAGTGGAGTGTGTCGCTTTCCAGGATAAGGCGGCACAGGCCAGAGCTAGCCAGCCCAGCAGCACCGCCAGGCCCATGGAGGTCGATGCAGCCGTTTGCCAGGCGGCCGTGCCGAACAGGGCGGACAGAGGCAAGTCCAGGGCATCGACACCCACCAAGCCCAGGTTCAGCAATAAGGCGACGGCCCCTAAAGTCAGCATGCGTGGCGCGATATGACCTTGACTCGCTGATGTGTTGTTTGATGCTGGAGCCAAGGCGCGGTAGACCACCCAAGCTACCCCCGTAAACAGGCCCACATAGCCCAGAAGTCGGGCCAGCCAGATCAGTCCATTTCTGAGGGGATTGCTGTGGGTGCTGTCCACCAGATTTGAGCTGGGTGCCCCAATGGAAAACGTCAGCGTTCCGCCTACGGGATGGCCGTCAGCAGAAATAACCCGCCAGCTCAGCCCATACGTGCCTTCGGTTTCCATGGGCGGCAAGGCCAGTTCCAGTCGCTGGTCTTGTGTCAGAACGTCCTCCAGCTCCTTGGAGGAACCATCGGGACGAATCAACTTAATCAGCAAGGGCGATACGGTCTCATTGAAGCTCAGGCTGGCTGTACTGGGAGCCTGGGCCAGCACCGTGCCGCTATCGGGTTTGCTGGCGACCAAGGAGGCATGGGCATACAGCACCGGCGCCCAGGCCAGCAACGGCAAGGCAAGCAGTAGCACGAGCAGTGGGTGGCAAGCTGCCTGCCGACGCAGGGTCTGCGTTTGCATAAGATCTCCTTCAGGCTGATGCCCAAAGGCATCAGCCGCCTGGGTGTTTAAGGCTTGGGCAAGAGTTGCAGCGCAGGAGCAGGGGCGTCGGAATGGTCAGCCGCTTCCTTGGTGCCAGGCGCTGCCTGATCAATCCAGCGCTCCACGCCTTGTTCGCATTCCTGAACAACCGGGAAGTAGAGCGTGCTATTGGGCTTGAGCTCATCGGCCAGGTAGCTGATGAACACGAACTCGTCATAGTGCTCGTCCTGCAAAGGGCCGCCAGCCCAGACCACTTCCTGAACACCGGAACTGACCTTGGCACCCCAACGCGTGTAAGCCTGCTTGTAGTCACCTTTTACTGTTTCCAGCGTCCAGCCTGCTTTGGGTTGTGGTTTGACACCGACCACACCTTCAGGAATACGGACACGGATTTTGGTGGTGGCAGAGCCTTTGCAACCATGCGGCACGGACAGAACCGCCTTGTAGCTGCTGCCCACCGGGGCTTGCTTGGTTTGCAGGGAAACGTGTGCCACAGCGGAAGACGCGAACAGCACGGCAGCCATGCCCAGAGTGGCACGGAAAGACGTAGAAGAAATCGACATTGAAAACCTCGGCTAGATAAAAAAGAGAAACCGTCAAAGGACGGGAACACATCAAGCGAGGAATAAAGGCGGGGCGCGTGAACCTAAAGGAGGGCCTTGTGCAGGCAGCGGTGGCAGGGTTTGATTGCTCTGGGCTAACAAAACCGGCCGGTACCTGATCAGGCTGATCAGAACAGGCGCATCCTGGGTCGGCAACAAGGCGGGGGAGGCCGCGATACCAAAGGGGCAGTCCTGTTGATTGTGATGCGTATCGGAATCCGCCTGGCCATCCTGGCCGACCAGATCAATCCAGAGCGTATTGGCAGCATTGCCAGCCGTACAGAAGGTAATGGCAAAGCCATTGTCTTGTCCTGAGCGGGTAGGCATGTAGCCTGCCGGGACGATGGCGCGACAGACGTAGGCCAGCAGAGCCAGGCAAAACAGAAGTTGCCAAACTCGGATTTCGCGGGAAACGAAACGGGGACCCAGGGCGCGCATGCGGAAAAGTATATTACAAAAGTGGGGGCCGACTGATGAGGCATTCGCCAGTTATCTGGCACCAAACTACACGTGGATCTTGATCTTGATCTTGATCTTGATCTTGATCTGGCTGGTTTATCTTTGTCTTTGTTCCTGATCCTGCCGCCCACCTTGGTATTAGTGCTGCTTCTGACTTGGCAGTTTCACTCTCTACGTTTCTTGATTGCAGCCACCGCCACCTGGGTCGCCACCGTCAAGGGTTCTGGCAGTTGATCCAATGTAAACCAGTCCATGCCGCTGTGCTTCTCAGGCTCCTGCACCACGGCCTGGCCGGTGAAGGATTTGACCAAATAAACTGGCGCCACCCAGTGCTCGCCCTTGTCGGCATCAATCTGGTTCACATTGACCAGTAGCTCCAGAGTCTCCAGACGCAAACCCACTTCTTCCATAATCTCCCGTGTAACGGCTTGCTCCAGGGTTTCCAGCCAGTCCACTTTGCCGCCCGGTATCCCCCAGTGCTCAGCTTCTGGTGCACGCACACGCTTGAGCAGCAGGATTTTGTCGTTTTGCATAATGACTGCACCGCAGCCAACTCGTATGGTTTCGTCCATGTCTACATCTCTAGTTTTTAAAAGGGCGTCAAGTGGCCTCGAGCGTCAATGACACATAAAAAAGCCGCGAACATAGTGGGCGGCTTTGGTCAGCTAAGGCAAAGTACCGCTTAGGGGAAACCGGCACATTGCTTTATAAAGGCAGGCCGCGCGGCCAGGCGGTGGTAGTAGTCTTCGACTGCCTTGAGTACCGGGCGATCAAACGGCGTATTCAGCCAGCGGTGAATGGACAGGCCCAGAATGATATCGGCCAGGGTGAATTCCGTTCCGGCGGCATAGGTCTGGGTCTGCGCCAAGTGTCTTTCCAAAATTCCCATTACCTGGGTCCAGGCAGCCAAGGATGCCTGAACCTGTGCGGCGTCCTGATGCTTGGGCGATTGACGCACCAAACTCCAGAACGCATATGTCCAGGTCGGGTTCAGCTCGGAGGCCTGCCAGTCCAGCCACTGATCCACCTTGGCTCTTTGCCAGGCATCTTGCGGATACAAGGCCGTCGGTGCCTGGCGGTTGGCCAGATAACGCACAATGGTATGGGACTCCCACAGCACACGTTCCCCATCCAGCAGGACGGGGATTTTTGCGTTGGGGTTCAGCGCACGGAATTCGTCCGTGTTGACGTCCTTGAAGCCTATGCCCCAATCCTGCCGCTCAAATTCCAGATTCAGCTCCGCGCAGGTCCACATGACTTTGCGCACATTGATGGAGGATTCTCTGCCAAGAATAGTCAGCATGATGGGGCCCTCAAATGGTCATTACTTGCTGGCAGGCAGCAGTTCGTCACGGCGTTCGATAATGCGTGAGATCAGGCCATATTCAATGGCTTCCTCGGCACTCATCCATTTGTCGCGCTCGATATCGTCACGCACACGCTCGATAGGCTGGCCGGTTTCACGGGCAATTACCTGGGCGATACGTTCACGCGCTTTCATGATTTCCTGGGCTTGAATGGCCATATCGCTGGCCTGACCACCGGCGCCACCGCTGGGTTGGTGAATCAGAAAACGGGTTTGAGGCAGGCACACACGACGCTCGCGGGCGGCGCCCAGGAACAGGTGGGTGGCGGCACTGCCAACCCAGCCGGTACCGACCATGGTGACGGGCGAGGAAATGAAGCGCACCACATCATGAATGGCGTCGCCGGACTCCAGGTGACCACCCGGCGAGGACACGATCATGGTGATGGGGGCGGTGGATTCGGCATCCAGCGCCAGCAGCTTGCGCACGGTTTCCGAGGCGAGCTTATCCGTGATGGTGCCAAAGACCAGCACAGTACGGGCGCGGAAGGCTTTTTCTTCCAGAAAGGCGCTGTCTTGAGGGCTGGTATCAGAGCGGGTTTCTTTTTCTTGGCCAAGCATGGGGAAAGACTCCAAGGGATAAGTATTCTGTCTGCTAAGGAAAATCGATTGCTCGACTATATCCCGACTGATGGTCAACCGGGCTTTCACTTGGCAATTTTTGTGGTTTTTTTTGTCCGCGCTGGGGGCGCAATAGGGCGCAACGCAAGCAGACAAAGCAAATGCAGGGCGGTCTGCCCCGCAAGTTCATATAGTCTCATGCTTGTTAAGTGTTTGATCCAGGGAATAAGACCTTATCGCCCTGTCTCCTGGAGCAGCATCACGGGAAGGGCTGATCTACACGCGGCCGCTGGGCCTTGAGACCTGCCACAGAACCCCGATACCTCATTGAAAACGCTTCTTTCAACAGTGGCACGACGCTCCCTGTCACTAAAAAAGATACCTGTCGCTTCAGGCGCTTGATGCTAAAAAGGGACGGCACCCGATCAGCCGCCGAGGTCGAAGAAGTCCTTGCTTAAAAACGCTTTTCCAGCTTCAGCGCGACTTCGGTTTGCTTGTATTTGAAAGCCCAGTCGATATTGCTGTTGTTGAAAGTGTGCTTCACATACAAATTGGGTGTAATGCCTTTGAACGCAAAGCGCGGCATGCCTACGTTCAGGATATAAATCTGCTGACGGTCCTTGCGCAGCCCGCCCAGGAACAAGTCCTCGGCATCGTGTCGGGTCTGCCGGTATAGTGCCGTGGCGTTGATATTGAAACCCGCATCAAAGGCCCTGTAAATTCCCAGGTTTGCCATATAGCTGCGGCTTTGCGCGGTTTGCTGAGACTGCAGATTGCGGGTGTAATTCAGGCCCCCGTAGACCACGGTTTTTGCATCGATCAGATACGAGCCGTACAAGCCTATCTGGTTCTCTTTGACTTCTTCAAAGTACTGCCGTAAATCGCCTTTGTAGGACAGGCTCTTGTGCTGGGCATTCACGCCTACTTGCAGCCTGTCGCTAAGATTGTGCTTCCAGTCCACGCGCCCGCCCCAGGACTGATAGCTGGTGCGACGGTTGGTGTAATTGTTCTCGAACAAGGGCGTAATCGACAGATCGTTTTTAGCGTCCTGATAGTTGTAGCCCGCGTAAATAATACTGGTGTTGTCGCTGTAATAAATATTCTTGGGCTCGGCTTCCTTGTGCTTGTCGTACAGATTGCCGTAGCTCAGACCGCGCAGCAGCAGATTGTGGTTGCCGCTTAGCTGGAAACGTCGGTTCAAGGTCAGGTCGTAGACCATGGCAGTGGATTTGACCGGGTCCGGCATCTTGCGTACCGACGGGAAACATCCAAAGAAATAGCAGGTAAAGAAGGTGTCTTGCTGGCCGTTTTCTTTGTTGATATTGCTGTTGTAGCCCAAGCCAATCGAGGCGGAACCGTGCCAGGCATTGCGGTCCTGCAAGGCACCCTGGAAGCCTTCAATTACGGGCCGTACTTCATCAGGAATACCGGCAGAGGAAATCTGGCTGAACAGCTCCTTGGCTTCGCTGGATTGATAGTCCTCGAACAGTAGGCGGGCCAGTTCCAGCTTGGCGCGCATCATAGTGGGATCGCTTTCCTGAGCTTGGCGCAGCTTGCTGATCGCCAGGCTGTGATTGTCTTTGCTACGGGCCACCATCCCTTGAGCCATCAGCACCAGGGCAGGGTTGTGGCCGGGCAGCTCCTGATATTTTTCTACAAACTGATCCACCTTGGCCCACTGCTGCAGATTGATGGCGACATAAATGGCCGGTTCCAGATCGGTCAGCGTGGCATCGACGCTATAGGTTGTGCCGTTGATGGTGATCAGGGCCGATGGGTCCACATCAGGCGGGGTTTCTTCCACTAAATGGGAGCGTTCGCGTTCGTTCAGATTGCGGTCGATTTGATTCAGAAGTCGGCGCGTATCGTCGTCGTTGGCTAGCACCGCGCTGGATGCCATGACCAGCAGCAGGCACAAAAGGGGAAGGGCTCGCCCATGCATGAATGAAAACCTTGCAAGAAAAAGGGGAGATGGACGCAGGGTCCGGAGAGAAAGGGGATCGAGCGTGTCGATCCCTTTTTTCTTATGGCAACACTAGCGTGTTGTCAGCTACCCGTTATTAGCGGGCACCGCCGAAGGCCATGTCTTTGGCACCGTTGGCTGGGTTGTAGTAAATACCTGCCAAGGCTTCTGCTTGGGAACCGTAGAATTGGCCTCGAATTTTCGAGGAGTCACTAAAGTCTTGTGCAAATTGGCCATTGGAAGCAATGGAGGTGCCGTTGAAGTTCACACCACCGACAGAGCCAGCCAATGTACCGCTACCGCCGCCATAGTTAGCTGTCAAAACGCCGCTAAATACACCACCTTGAGTGCCTGGATTGTATTTACGTACAGCTACAACGTTGTATTCAGCATTGACCAGAGCAGGCATGGCAGTGGTTGGGTTTTCGCCTGTGTAGAACACTGTGCGGTCTGCGCTGTTCATGTTCAAGTTGGTGCTGCTGCCTTGGCTAGGGTTGGCGACGCGCGGAGCCCATTCACCAAAATACACTTCTTGACCAGAAACTTTTGCCACGACCTCACCGCCGAAGTGTGGGTAGCCAGTCAGGGGGTCGTTCATTTGACGATAAGCGTAGATTTGAGTGCCGGCACCAGTACCGCTGCTAATCGTGTGACGCCAAGTTTCAGAGATTTTCGTGCCAGCAGGCATTTCAATGTAACCATGGCCGTCTGCATTGCTTAACACCTGGTTTGTTTGCCAAATGGGACCGCTCTTGAAGCTGACCACACCCGACTGATCGGCTGGGTTCGCAGTGTAAGGATCGGTGCCGGGCATGGAGATGCCTGCTTCGCCGATAGCCATCATCGTGGAGGGTTTGTCAGCAACGACAAAACCTTTGGAAGCGCCACCTGCAACGGGGGCGGCGAAGCTGCTGGCGGAGGCCAGCAGGAAAGCCGAAACAATAGCCAGTTTTTGTACATTCAGACTTGCTTTCATTACGAACTCCATTAAGTGAAGAAAAAGGGCGTTTTTACGAAAACGACCAAAAAACTGATTAACTTAAAAACGTGCTGTCATACCGATGCGCACTGTTCGCCCAGGGGCCGGAATAGAGGTGCGGGCCATGGGATCCAGGTAGTACTGATTGGTGAGATTGCTGATCGCCACGTCTACATTCAGGTTCTTCTGCACCTGATAGCTGGCGTAGGCATCAAAGACCAGGATCGGGTTCCAGTAGTTGGCTCGGTTATAGGCCCAGCCCATAGCTCCAAAGGCACCCTCGTCTTTGTTCTTGGCGGCACTGTGATAAACGGCGCGTGCACCCAGCAATAGCTTCTTTTCCAGGAGACGAGCACCTACATCCAGATTCAGTGAGTACTGGGGTTGCAGACTGGTTCTGGCAAAGGTGCGAGGGAAGCCACCATCTACGCAGCCAGGGACGTTGCGACCACCTGACGCTCCAGGAATGGGATTAAAAGTTTGTGCGTAGTCGTGGTCGCACAGTTGTTGTTTCAGGCGGTACGTGCCACCAAAGTTGGCAAAGTATTTGCCACTATCCACCCGAGCTTGCAGTTCAATGCCGGACATTTTTTTCTCGGCAAATTGCACGACATTGAAGTCCCAATCCCGGTCTATATAGTCTTTGATGCGGTTATTGAAGTAATTGATCCTGACGTCTGCATAGTCCAGGCTGGGAAAGTAGCCGCTCAGGTTGTGGGCATAACCAATTTCCCAGTTGTAGGCATGCTCCGGGCTAACTGCGACACCTGTGGAGCTTTTGCTGCTGCCAGCCATTGCCATGGAGGACTCAAACAGGCTAGGAAAGCGGACAAACTCGTTGTACCGCGCATAGATACGGATATCGTCTGTGACGAAAGCAGTCAGCCCAATATGGGGAACCCAAGCGTGATCTTTTTGCTTTTTGGGCTCTTCCCATTTATTCGGTATTTCAGACTCATCTTGATAAACTGGCTTTCGGTTGGCATTCGATGCAATATATTTATCCACTGTGCCTTTTTGGCCCTGGGCATCGGTGACCTTCTCACTTGTATCGATTTCGCCATTCGTGAAGGGGTTGTTTGCAGTAAAGCCGGCATGTGATTGGCCAGATGGCACAAAAACTGATTCGTCTGTGTAGCGATACCCGTTGACTTTCCCTCGTTGCAGTTGGTCACCCATAAACTCCTCAGGGGTTAAGAGGGGGCCATCAACAAAACTGGGGTCAAAGTCATACCAGGTTTGCCAGTCTTCTTTGTATTTTTCATAGGCTGGCGTCAAGCTTTGAATAATCTTGTTCTCATACGCGTTTGCCTCTTGATCCGTCATCAAACGCTGTACTTGATAGTTGTAGCCCTTCAGAGCGGGCCTAATAGCCCAATCCTTATGCTGCTGGCTACGCATCTCGGCCAGCTTGTCGTCATACGACCAATAGTCGCTGTAACGAGCGCCAGCATTCACTTGCAACCAGTCGATCGGGCGCCAATCAAAATTAAAACCAAAGTTCCATTGTTGGCGGGTGCCCGAACGCGGCCCCATATGGTTTACGCCCCAGTTCAGTTCAGTCAGGTGCGTGAGGTTTTCCGAAGCGTCATGCTGTTTGAGTTTTTCGCGCGTAAAGTCCGCTTGCAAGCTCAAGTCCAGGGTGGAGTGCAAAGTCATTTCATTGCTCAGGTTCAAACCTGTGCGACGGTGATCGGTAATTTGCAAGGCGCGAGGCACAATGTTGAAACGACCATCCGCATTGGATTCTTTATCGGGTGGAGTCGTAGGCACGTTGGCACACATGGGTAGATCTCTGCCAAGGACGTGGCAATCCGTATAGTCATCCCACGCGTGATCCCGACCATTCCACCCGTCGCCTTGAGTGCCATAGATAACGTCACCGTTCTGATGGCGAGCACTGTCACTTTGGGTAATCCAGGCGCCGGCTTTCAAGTTGATGAAACGGTTACCTTCGGGGTTCCAGGAGTAGTTCAGATTCCAGGTGTCTTGTTTGACCTTGCTATAGGGGTTCTCGTTTTGCAGAATCTTTTTCTCGCCCTGACCATCCAGCGCATGCACGGCCCAGACCACGTTCCAAGGCACACTCTCGCCAAAGGTATGGTTGCTGCGCATGTAGCTCATATCAATGGCTTGATCGTGAGGTAAGCGCAGCGTTCCCTTGAGCAGGGTGGTTTCCAGTTCGCTGGATGTGTTCAGGACCTCTTCACCGGGGCGGAAATATTTGGCGATGTAGCTGATGCTTGGGGATGAGAAGCCCGGCCTTTTATCGTTCTTGGCATCTTCCTGCCACGAGTCGTACTCGTATTTCTCGCTACCCTTTTTACCGCTGTAATAGTTGCCGCGACTGCGGTAGCTGTATGCAGCCAGCAGGTCAAAGTTCTCTTGCTTGGTTGCAATTGCCAGGCGGTAAGAGTGGTCTTCGAAGTTGAAGTTCTTGCCGCCATTGCCTTCTTTAGGCATACGCTCTGGCGAAACGGATCCCGGCAGAATGACGCCGTTAGTACCACCTTTATCAAATACTGCGCCAGGGATGTCTCTATAGTCTTTACCGAACACTCCGAACGAACGCTCATTCGGCTTGGTCGAATTCGTCGCTGTCTCCGCCTTCAACTCGATCCCGAAGGTCTCGCCCGGTTTGACAATATCTTCAACCTGCAGCGTGCGGATCTGCACCGATCCGCCAATCCCGCTAGCTCCCGACGTTGCCGACACGCCTTTTTCCACCAGAATGCTGCTGATCATATTGGGATCAACATAGTTGCGGTTGGCCACCCCGGCCGGTCCCAGCCAGACTGATGTTGCCTGTTCCGTGCCGTCAATCGTCAGGGGAATACGGCCTTCACCCTGGATACCGCGAATGTTCGGGTCCAGCGCGCCGCTATTGCGCGAGTCCCCCGCATACACACCGTTCAGGCCCTTGAACAAATCCCCCACGGAGCTGCCCTTGTACAGCTCGATCTCTTCCTTGCCGGCGTACACATTGGAGACGTCTTTCTCGAATACATCGGTTTTACCCGCCTCATCGCGGGTTTCACGTACGACGGTAATAGTGTCCAGACGAGTGGCTCTGTCCGTGTCTTCCTGGCTCTCGTCCTGACGGGAGGAGGGTGGGGCGCTGCCCACGCTTTGGGCCTGTGTCTGCCCGGCCCAGGAGGCCAGAATCAAGGCATACACCAGCGGCTTGAGCGCGTGTTTTTTTGTGTAGGGTGAAAGGGTAGCGGACATAAAACGAACCAGGGCTCCGTGCGAAAAATAACAATCTGTCGTGGGGAAGTACTTCCCGTTTGCTGGCCAGGCTCACCACTTGTCTCAAAAGGTGAGGAAAGGCACGGGGATATTATTCACATTAATGAGAATAATTATCACTTAGATTGATATGCAGGACGGAGCAATTCCTATGCAGGACCGGAAATCCGCGGCAACTGCAGGAATTTGTCAAAGCAGGAGGGGAACTTTTCAGGGAGAGGGCCGCAGGGGGCGGCCCGAAAGAAGGGTGGGCCTCTATGAATGCAGAGGCCGAAAACAGCGGAAATACAAAGGTTTAGGCGCGCTTGTTGCCAAAAATGGATTTGGGCGAGCGGCCAAAGTAGCGCGTAAAGGCGACGGAAAAATTATTGGGGTATTTGTAGCCGACTTGCCAAGCGGTCTGGGCCACTTGTTGGCCGGACTCCAACAAGGTATAGGCTTTGCGCATACGCAGTTCAAGCAGCAGGCCGATAGGCGTGTTGTCGTACAGATAGCGAAAACCTTCTTTAAGTTTGTGCTCGTTAATGCCTACCGTCGTGGCCAGATACTCCACCGTGATTTGCTGGTCCAGTTGCGAGCTGAGCAAATCGCGTGCTCGCTCGACCCGCTGAATATCATCCACCGACAGCGGGGCGCTGTTGGGGGCGTCGGGCGGAGCCAGGCGGTTGAACTGCTCGGCCAGCAAGCTTAGTGCATGGATTTGCAGGTTCAGCCTGTGGTGATGAATGGGCTGCTCCGGGGTGCACGGCTGCATATAGCGTGCCAGTGCCGCCGCATGGGCCATGGTGGCCTGGCTGCTGGCATGAAAGGACAGACGGTGCAGTCCCACGCAATCCATCAACTGGGTGGCGCGTTCCGGGCCCACGTATTTGTTCAAGGCCGCCTCGCTGATGACCAGCCGTAATTGCGATACGGATTGGTCCTCTTGATAGTGGCGTTCCCCTCGCAGGGATCGGAAAGCCGTCACCGTGGTATGGCCTGCCTTGAACAGCAGATCTGAGCTCTCCCGACCCTGATAGGCCGACTGTCCTTGCAGACCCACGGTTACCACAATGACACGGCCCGCGTGCGGGCCGTTGCTCTCTTCAACCAGCGATCGGCTGGGGTGATAGTGCAAGCGGCCCAACAAGAACCCTTGTTCCAGTTCCACGCATTCGGAATAGCAGTGGCCCAGTTCTTCGGGTAGTTGCAGCCGGACTCGGCCATCGCTCAGAGCGCGGCATGACCTGGGTTCATCCGTGGTTAAGCGATAGCCAAATTTGCGCGTGCTCATCATTTCTCCTGCTAAAAGCGCCTCGCATATGAATTGCTCCGTTCAGCATAGATCTTAATGCAAATAATTCTCATTAAATATATATCATTTCTAGCTGTGATGGCAGAGGGAAGGGCCATTGTGAAATTCACGGAGGTAAAAAACAGTGCTGGATCGATCGCTAGGAGAAGTCGTTTTGTCGGAGCAATTGCTGGAGTCGCATGCTCTGCAAGCCTGTTGGGATGCGCAATTGGCGGGTTTAAGTGCAGATGCCTTGAACCTGGCTTTGGGGTATGGCGTGTTTGCGCATCTGGATCAGTTTATCGCTGCTGAGGAACTTGCGCTTGTGCTCAAGTGGGACGCCGACAACACCGCCTACCTGCTGGAGCTGTTGTGGAGTCTGGAGCTGTTGGAGTGTCAATGGACCTGTCCGCGACGCTATCGCAGCCTGCCGCAAACGGCGCGTTATCTGAATCCGGGTTCGGCGCAATATTGTGGCGATGCCTTGCTGTTTCGGCATGGCGTCTTGCGTCAGGTGGGCAATCAGCTCGATGAGCTGCTGCGTAATGGCAAATCGCCTCCAGCGGATCCGGCATTGATTCAGCAAGGCTGGGCAGCGGCGGCACGTTCACAAATTGCCCAGGAACAAACGGCGGTGACGGCCGAGGTGGCCTGTGAAATTTTTGGAGCCGTGCCGGAGTTCTGGCAGGCGCAACGTTTGCTGGATTTGGGCGGTGGGCCAGGACTGGTAGCCATCGCCTTGGCGCAACAGCAGCAGGACTTGAATGCCGTGGTGTTCGAGTACAAAGCGGCGGCTGCTGTCGCTCAGCAAAAAATTCTTGATGCGGGTCTGGAGGCCCGTGTCAGCACCTTGGCCGGTGATCTGCTGGTGGACGATTTCGGGGCGGATTATGACCTGATCTGGTGCTCTTCCGTGCTGCATTTTGTACCGGATATTCCTGCTTTGCTGGCCCGTCTGTATCGCGCGCTGCGCCCCGGTGGGGTGCTGGTGTGCTGTCACGCCGAAGTGCATACCGAGGTCAGCAAGGCCAAACGGATTTTGCATTACTACCTGCATATGCGCATGCAAGGCCGCCATGTGCTGCCGGAAGGGCAGTTGGCCCAGTTGCTGGAACAAGCCGGATTTGATGATGTTCAGCAGTTTGATGAGGTGCGCTTTCCGGTTGCGCCCGTCACTGCATTGATTGCGCGCAAGGCGTGCAAAGGGTGATGAGAATGAAGACGTGGAAAGCATGGGGGGCGCAGTTGCTGTTTGGCTGGATGAATCTGGTGCTGGTCGTCCCCAGTATTTACCTGATGCTGGGTATGCCCCTGGTGATGCGACAGCATGGCTGGTCCGGCACCGAGATAGGCTTGTTCCAGCTGGCGGCCTTGCCCGCCATTTTCAAGCTGGTGCTGGCCATGCCGGTGCAGCGTGTCCGCCTGGGTGGCGGACATTTTGTGCATTGGCTGTGGTTGATGGCGGTCTTGTTGTTGGCTTTGTATGTAGGCATAGGCCGCGAGAATCTGATTGATCAGCGGACCCTGCTGTTTGCCCTGACCTTTGCCATCAGCATTGTGGCGACCTGGATGGACATCCCCTTGAATGCCTTGGCGGTGCAATACCTGCCGCGTGACGAGCAGTTGCGTGCAGGCAGTATTCGTTCTGCCGCCTTATTTCTGGGCGCGATCGTCGGGGCGGGGGTGATGGTGCTGGTGCAGGCCCGTTGGGGTTGGCAGGCACCGTTTGCCTTGATGGGCCTGGGGCTGGTGATTGGTTGTTTGCCCTTTGTCTTTTTGCGTTCCAAAGCCGGTTTGCAAGCGGCTGAGACTGAGCAGGCACCGCCCGGTTTCGTCGCCGATTGGGTCAGCTTCTTCGGGCAGGAAGGGGCCAGGCAATGGACCAGCCTGCTACTGACCAGCTTCCCCTTTATTGGCGCTGTCTGGTTCTACTTGAAACCCTTGATGCTGGACCAGGGCATGCCTTTGGAAGAGGTGGCCTGGACGGTCGGGATTGCCGGTGGCATTACCGGTGCCGTGTTCAGCCTGATTGGCGGACGTTTGGCGTCATTTCTGGGTGCCGCGCGTGCCATTCCGATTTATCTGCTGGCGGCCTTGCTGTCTCTGATTCTGTTGATGGTTTCCGTCTGGGCCAAGCTGGGGCCGGTGTGGCTGATCAGCAGCGCCCTGTTGATTGCGGCCAGCATGGGGGCTGTGTCGGCATTGCTTTTTGGGCTGACCATGTTCTTTACCCGTAGACAGCGCAATGCATCGGACTACGGTTTGCAGTCGACCATCTTCACCTTGGCCCGTATGGCCGTTCCCATTGTCGCCGGCATCGTGCTGGACCGTTTCGGTCAGGTTGTCATGCTGGGCGTGCTCACCTTGGGTGTTCTGTTCGCCTTTGTACTGGCTTGGCGCGTTCGCCACAGCGTCGGTGCCAGCACCGAAGTTTTGCTGCGTAGCCAGTAAGTCAGGGTCTGAAAACGCCAGCGTGTGCAGGTTGCGCTGGCGTTCATCGTTTTTGCTCCGTTTCGCATAGAAATTAGAACCCAAAGGCTATTGTGTCATTTTCAGTCATATTTGAGAATAAGTCTTGTTCGTATTCATGTGTATTTAACCAGGAGTCATTATGACCTTGCCCCCATTAGTTGAGCCCGGTGAGCCTTTAAGCCGCGAAGAGGTTAACCGTTATAGCCGTCACCTCTTGATTCCCAATGTGGGCATGGAAGGCCAGCGCCGCATCAAAAATGCCAAAGTGCTGGTTATCGGAGCAGGGGGCCTGGGTTCGCCCACCTTGCTGTACTTGGCCGCAGCCGGGGTGGGCACACTGGGCATCATCGACTTTGACCGGGTGGATGAGTCCAATCTGCAGCGCCAGATCATTCACACCGTAGACAGCATTGACGAGCTGAAAGTGGAAAGCGCCAAGCGTGCGATTCACAAGCTCAACCCCCATATCAAGGTAGAAACGTATACCGACAGATTGGAACCTGACATGGCGGTCGAGCTGTTCTCGCGCTACGACCTGATTCTGGACGGCACCGACAACTTTGCGACCCGCTATCTGGTCAATGATGCGTGCATGCTGGCTGATAAACCCTATGTCTGGGGTTCGATCTTCCGCTTTGAAGGCCAGGTCTCGGTGTTCTGGGAAAACGCGCCCGGTGGCATAGGTTTGAACTACCGCGACCTGTACCCCGAGCCCCCACCGCCCGAGCTGGCTCCGTCTTGCGCGCAGGGCGGTGTGTTTGGTGTCTTGTGCGCCTCGATTGCCTCCATCATGTCCACCGAAGCCATCAAGCTGATTACCGGCATTGGCGATCCTTTGATCGGCCGCCTGATCGCTTATGACGCACTGGATATGTGCTACCGCGAACTGCCCATCCGCCGCCTGCCCAATCGCAAGCCCGTGACCGAGCTGGGCGATTACCAAACCTTCTGCGGCCTGAATCCACCGGCTGATGCCATGGCCATCCCCGTGCCTGTCATGACTGTGCTGGAGCTGAAAGAACGGCTGGACCAAGAGCAGGCCCCTGTCCTGGTGGACGTGCGCGATCCCAATGAATGGGAAATCGTGAATATTCCTGGCGCGATTCTGATGCCCAAATCTCCCACCGTCGCCGCCGAGATTCTGGCTGCCTTTGGTCCGAATGCGGATCTGGTGATTTCGTGCCGCTCCGGTGCTCGCTCCAGGACCGTGTGCGAAGAGCTGATCAAGTTGAAGGCCCCCAAGGTGCGCAATCTGGAAGGCGGCGTGCTGGCTTGGGTGGAGCAGGTCGCTCCCGAATTGGCGTCTTACTAAGTTCGGGAGGAAGCACATTATGGCCTTGCAGATTCGTCGTTCTGCTCTGGAGCAAGTTCTGAATCATGCCAAGCAGGATCACCCCATCGAGGCATGCGGACTGATCGCCGCCAAGGAGGGTTCGCTGGTGGCCGAGCGTGTGCTGCCCATGCAAAACCGGGCGGCCTCGGAGGTGTTTTATCAGTTCGATTCGCGCGAGCAATTTCAGGTCTACCGCCGTCTGGATGAGGACGATCAGGAGTGTTGCGTGATCTATCACTCTCATACCGCCAGCCAGGCTTTCCCGAGCAAGGATGACATCGATTTTGCGGGCCATCCCGAACTGCATTACTTGATCGTGTCCACCTGGGATCAGGCCACCGTGCCGGTTCGATCCTTCCGGATTATCGACGGCGGTGTGACCGAAGAAACCATCGTGATTGTCTAGGGAACAGCGTCGCTCCCCCAAGGGGGGCGTGCGTCCCGGCTGTTGGAAACCACTATTTCAAAGGAGTTTTAAGCATGTCCATTTCAGTCTCTATCCCGACCTTGCTGCGTCCACTGACGAACGGCGAGAAGAAAGTCCAGGCCCAGGGCGCTTCGGTAGGCGAAGTGATCGAGCATCTTGAAGGCCAGTTTCCCGGCATCAAGGCGCGCCTGATGAGCGGCGAAGACCTGCACCGTTTCGTGAATATTTACGTGAACGAAGAGGACATCCGTTTCAGTGATGGCCTGAAAACCGCCATTCGTGCTGGCGACAGCCTGACCGTACTGCCTGCCGTAGCAGGGGGCTAAGACCATCTGGTCTGGATTTTCATGGTGCAAGTGCTGGTTTCTGCAATCAGCACTTGGCGTGCGCATCACTCTGGTTTGGAACTATGTCTGAATTACTACATGGCTGCGGATTACGTTGGCAGATGGGCTCACAGCCCCCGTATTGGCCGGGCTTGCCTGCTGCCTTGAGCCGTCAGGCTCGATTGCTGGGTTTATCTGAACAAGGACAATCCGCAGGCCATCAAGACGAAGCAGCATTCAGCCTGTATTCGCCTGATTTTGGAACGATTAGCACGCATCTGGAAACCGAGGCGGGCGGCATGACGCAAGCCGCGATCAGCGAGCTGAGCATGCAGGCTGCCAGCGGTATCTTGTCCGTGCATGGACGCTCCAGTGGGCTTTCGGGCACGCTGGGCCTGGATTATCTGGCCGTGCTCAGTTCAGCCATGACCCTGCAAGCGACCTTGGCAGCCGCCTTGGGCCAATTGCGCGGCGGGCGTTTCTCTACGGTGTCGGTTTCGCCCTTGGGCTGCGGCCTGCTCAGTATCGGGCAGTATCTGGCCGGGGCAACGGCGGCTCAAGATCCCGAACAGTTATTGGCGGGTAGTTACGATCCCGGCTTGCGGCCCCCCTTTGTTTCGCAAGACGGCGTGGTCTTTGAACTGGAAACCTTGGACCCGCGACCCTGGCGCGCCTTTTGGGAAGCAGTGGGCGTACCGGCCGATCTGGCCGGTCAGGCCTGGAAAGCGTTTCTGCTGCGCTATGCCAAAGCGGTGTGCCCCATGCCCGCGGTGTGTTTAAGCAGTCTGCAAGCCCTGAACTTTGCCCGTTTGCAGGAACTGGCCCTACAGACCGGCATGGCCATCTTGCCGGTACGTACACCGGCTCAACGCCAGACCGATAGTGACTACGCGGCGCTGGCCGGTCTGTGGCAGCATCAGACTCATGCCGCGCCCGGCTCATTGAGCACCTTGCCGTCCAAGGCCGATTTGCCCCTGCGTGGTTTGCGGGTGGTGGAGTCCTGCCGTCGGATTCAAGGGCCTATTGCCGGTCACTTGCTGGCGCTGCTGGGGGCGGAGGTGATTCGTCTGGAACCGCCCGGTGGCGATCCCTTGCGCGCCATGCCGCCGTGCGTGGATGGCTGCTCGGTGCGCTTTGATGCGCTCAATCAATTCAAGACGGTGCAGGAAGTGGACATCAAGTCGGCTCAAGGCCGCCAGGCCATTTACGAGCTGGTGAGCGAGTCCGATGTGTTCCTGCATAACTGGGCGCCGGGCAAGGCGGCCGAGCTGCAACTGGATGCCCAGGACTTGCACGCGGTGCGCCCGGATCTGGTCTACGCCTATGCGGGCGGTTGGGGCCAGGAGCAAGTGGATGCGCCGGGGACGGACTTCACGGTGCAAGCCTGGTCGGGCATTGCTCACACCATATCTCAAACCTCGGATGCACGGGGCGGGTCGTTGTTTACGGTGCTGGATGTGCTGGGCGGGGTGATGGCCGCGCTGGGTATCAGTGCCGCCTTGCTGCGCCGGGGCCTGAGCGGGTCGGGCTTGCGGGTAGACAGCTCCTTGTTGGCCACGGCCGATCATCTGGCCCAGGCCGTTGCTCCCATCAGTAAAACTGGCGTGTCGGCGGTGTTCCAGACGGGCGAGGGCTTCATCGTCATCGACTGCCAGGATCAAGCGCATCTGCATGCCCTGGCCGGGTGGCTGAATGTGTCGCCCGATGCTGTCTGGACGGTCTTGCCGGATCGTCTTCTGTCCCAGTCTGCCCGTAGCCTGGAAACGCAACTGGATGTGCTGGGCATACCGGCCCGCCGCGTCCATAGCAATCTGGCGCAACTGCGTGCTGATCCACGCCTGGCGTCCCATTTCCATGACAAGGGCTATTCGTCTGTTAATTCTCCCTGGAGGTTTTTATGAATCACGCTGGCATCATCGATCTGGTCCCTGCGTCATTGCGCCAACGCTGGATAGAGGACGGTACCTACCCGAATAAGCCGGTCTTTACGCTGTTTGCGGAAAAAGCTCAGGCTCATCCGGACAAGCTGGCGGTGCTCTCGCCCGAAGGCAATATCAGCTATAGCGCCTTGATGGACGCGGCTTTGCGTCTGGCAGGCAGCTTGCGTCGTGCAGGGATTATGGCGGGCGACGTGGTGGCGTATCAGCTCAGCAACCATTGGGTGTGCTGCGCCATTGACCTGGCCGCCGCGGCTTTGGGGGCGATTGTCGCGCCTTTCCCACCCGGACGGGGCAAGCTGGATATTCAGTCGCTGGTGCGTCGTTGCGATGCACGGGCGGTGATTGTGCCGCATGAATATGCAGGCATTGATTTGTGCGAAGTGATCGAATCCTTGCGGCCTACGCTGCTGTCCTTGCGTGTCCTGATTGTGCAAGGCCCATCGCGTCCGGGCTGGATGACTTTGGATTCTCTGTTCGAGGGCGAACCCCTGGCCTTGTCCGAATTGCCGGTGGTGTCCCCCAATTCGCCAGTGCGTTTGCTGGTGTCCTCGGGCACCGAGTCCGAGCCCAAGCTGGTGGCCTATTCGCATAATGCGCTGGTGGGTGGGCGTGGCCGATTCCTGCAACGCATTTCCCCCAATGATGTGGAGTTCCGGGGCATGTATCTGGTGCCGCTGGGTTCTTCATTTGGCTCTACAGCCACCTTCGGCGTGCTGTGCTGGTTAGGTGGTTCTTTGGTGGTCTTGCCCAAGTTCGATGTGCCTAGCGCGATTGCCGCTATCAATGCCTTCAAACCCAGCTTTATTTTGGGCGTGCCCACCATGTTCCAGCGTATTGCGGCAGCGCCCGAGCTGGAGAAGGCCGATAAAGCCAGCTTGCGCGGCTTGATTGTGGGCGGTTCAGTCATTGACGAAGCTACGGTACGCCGTTGCGTGGAAGCGTTTGGGTGCGGCTTTATCAGCCTGTACGGCTCAGCCGATGGGGTGAACTGCCACAACACGCTGGACGATCCCATCGAAGTGGTATTGAGCAGTGTGGGGACTCCCAATCCGCAGGTGTGCGAGATCCGCCTGATTGATGACGAGGGTGCCGAAGTGCCGCAAGGTGAGGTAGGCGAAATCACCGCACGTGGTCCCTTGAGCCCCATGCAATATGTGAACGCCCCGGAACTGGATGCCCAGTATCGGGACGAACAGGGTTGGGTGAAAACGGGCGATCTGGGTTACATCAATGCCCAAGGGCAGTTGGTGCTGGCAGGTCGCAAGAAAGACATCATCATTCGTGGTGGCGCGAACATCAGCCCGGTGCAAATTGAAGGCCTGGTCATGGCTCACCCGGATGTGGTTACCGTGGCGTGCGTGCCGGTTCCCGACGCGGATTTTGGCCAGCGTATTTGCTTGTGCGTGACGGTGCGTGAAGGCGTGCCACGTTTCTCCCTGAAAGAGATTACCGACTTCTTGCGTGAGCAGGGGCTGGAAGTGAACAAGCTGCCGGAGTATCTGCGCTTTTACCGCAGCCTGCCGCTGACGCCTGCAGGCAAGATCGACAAGCGCGCCTTGGCTGCTGATGCTGCTGCATTGGGCTCTGGGGCCAAGACTGCAGCGGGGATAGCAGCATGAATCACCTTGCCATTTCCAGCGCGGCCTTGAGCCGCAAGCTGCGGCAGTTTGTGGATACCGAGATCATCCCCAACGAGGGTATTCTGGCCCAGGGGGATAATCTGGCCCGCGAGCTGACTCTGGACCTGACACGTCGTGCTCAACAGGCGGGTTTGTTCGGCAGTTTCTACCCCATGCATCGCGGCGGTCGGATCGCCAGTTTGGTCGAATACTTGCCCGTGGCTGAACAGGAAGGGCGCTCTGAATATGGTCCTGGCATTTTCGGGGCAGATGCCACGCTGGATGCGTATATGTTGAGCCATCACGGCTCGGCCAGCGTCAAACAGCGCTTTCTGACGCCCTTGCTCAAGGGGGATGCAGTGTCCAGCTATGCCATGTCCGAGCCGGACAGCATTGGTTCGATTCCGGCCACCATGCAATGTCAGGCTCGCCTGAAAGACGGGCAATGGCATGTGAATGGCCGCAAGTGGTTTATTTGTCGGGCGCAACAGGCCAGCTTCGCGACCGTGGTGGCGCGCAGCGCGGACGGTCCCGTGAATGAGTCCTTGTCCATGGTGATTGTGCCCACGGATGCGGCGGGATTTAAAGTCGTGCGTCCCTTGCCTTTGCTGGGGCGTTATCAAGGGCAGAACGAGCTGCTGTTCAACAATGTGACCGTGCCGGAGGACTATGTTCTGGGTAGCGCCGGACAGGGCATTGCCCTGATGCAAAAGCGTCTGGCCCTGGGGCGTATCTTGCGATCCGTGCAATGGCTGGGCTTGGCGCAACGCAGCTTTGAAATCATGTGCGAACGCATTCATTCGGAGCGCGGAGAACTGGCCCGTCTGGCGGACAAGCAACTGGTTCGGGCGCGGGTCTATCAGGTGTACCGGGCCATTACCTCGGCCCGTTGCTTGCTGCGTGAAGCGGCTGTCAAGTTCGACGCGGGTTTGCCCAATGCGGTGGAGGTGAATGTGGCCAAGCTGGCGTCGTCGGATGCGGTCAGCGCGGCAGCAGATTCCGCCATCCAGATCATGGGGGCCGAAGGGCTGGCCGATTGGAGCCCCTTGTCCGGCATCTATCGGGCAGCGCGTACCACGCATATTCTGGATGGGGCGGACGACGCCTTGATCAGTACCGTTGGCAAGCACTTGCTGCAAGCCCACTACGCCACACAAGAGATGGTAGATATGAACAAGGCAGTCGCATGATGCTATCGACACGGGCAAGTCGTTCACCCTGGGTGCTGGCCAGTTTGATGACTCTGGCGATGGGCATGCCCATGATGGTGTTTTACGCCATCGGCGTGCTGGGTCCGCAAATCATTCAGGATCTGGGCATCTCGCGCGAGCAACTGGGGTGGTTGACCACCAGCACCTTTGGGCTGGCGGCCTTGCTCTCGCCGTGGGCGGGGGCTTTGGTGCAGCGCATGGGCAATCGGCATGGCTTGTTTTTGCTGTTCCTGCTGGTGGCCATGTCCTTTAGCCTGATTGCGGTGTTGCCGGGTTTCTGGGGTGTGCTGACGGCCTTGCTCTTGTGCGGCCTGGCGCAGTCCTTGGCGAACCCGGTGACCAATCAGGCCATTGCCCAGTTGGTACCGGCAGAGCGTAAGGCGGGGCTGGTCGGTATCAAGCAGTCCGGCGTGCAGGCGTCGGCCTTGCTGGCCGGTCTGGTCCTACCCACCCTGGCCTACAAACTGGGGTGGCGGGGGGCGTTTGTGGTGTGGGTACCTGCCATGCTGTGCCTGTCCTACTTTGCCCTGCAGCTTTTGCCAGCCAGAGCCAGCACCGCAGCCGGCAGCATGTCCTGGCGCTTGCCCTGGCCCAGCCAACAACTTTGGCTGTTAATGGCCATTCAGCTGTGCGCGGGTCTGGTGCTGTCGTCCTTCATCACTTTTCTGGGCGTATTTGCGCAGCAACTGGGCGTGTCGCCGTACTGGATAGGGATGCTGGTCAGTGGCTTTGGGGTAATGGGGATTGTGTCCCGAGTGCTCTTGACGCCTATCGCTGCCCGCTTTGGGGATGAAACCTTGTTGCTGGGCATCCTGTTTGTCATCCCGATTGTGGCCTTGTTGCTGATGATGATGGCTGCACCGGACAGGCTCTGGCCCCTGGGAGCCGGGGTGTTGGCCATTGGCTTGACCCTGGTTGCCACCAATGCCATTGCCATGAGCATGTTGCTGCGGGATGCCCGTTTTGGGGCGCCGGCTCGTACCGCAGGGCTGTTGTCCGTCGGGTTTTTTGGTGGCTTTGCCTTTGGTCCGCCACTGTTTGGTGTGCTGCTGCGCTCGCCCGAAGGCTTTGCCGCTGCCTGGCCTTTCCTGATGGGTATTCTGGTATGCGCCAGCTTGTTGTGCCTGATTTTGTACCAGGTTCGTCGCATGGCGAAAGGGGAATGATGGAATGTCTGTAGAGGTATTGGGATCAGCCAGCATCGAGTCCATTTTTGCGAATATGGACCAGGTTGCAGAACAATGTGGAGAGCAGTTTCCCTTGTTCAGACAGTCCTCGTCCGAGCAATGGACCTTGTCGCGACGTGGCTCCTGGTTAGGGGGCTTCTGGGCGGGCTTGTGGTGGCGACGCGCCCTGATCAGCGGTCAGGAGCAGGATAGGGAGCAGGCGCTGAACTGGAGTCAGAAGCTGCAAGTCTGGCTGGAAGAGCCCAGCATCAATCGAAGCTTTGTGTTCTGGTATGGCTCCGGCCTGGGCAGCATCTGGCATGGGGATAGAGAGGCCGAAGCCCATGTCGATCAGGCTGCACAAGCTCTGCTGAACAGCTTTGATGCCTCCAGTGGCTTCTGGCCTTTGGGTTCCGGGATGGGGGGCGGGGAGGCGGGCAATCACATGTTGAATGTGGATGCTCTGGCCCCTACGCTTTTAGTGCTGGATGCGCAGGGTGGGCCGGTGGCGCGTCAGTTTGGGCAATGGCATGTGGATGCCTGCCTGCGTTATCTGCAAAAACGCAGCGGAGCCTGGCGCGATACGGTCTTGTTGCGCGGGAACGATGTGTGGGCCGAGCAGGGCGCTGAAACCTGGCAACGAGGGCAGGCCTGGGCCATGTTGGGAATGGCAACCGCAACGCGCTTGTATGACAGAAAGTCCTATGCTCAAGCAGCCCTGAATGCCTGCCGATATTGGCACGAGCGTTGGGGGAAGTTTGCGCATGGCTTTTTGACGCAGGAGTCCCCACTAAGTCCGGTAGACCGTTCAGCCTGGGCGATTGCTTCTTTGGCTATGTATGAGCTGTCGCAGATTCTGCCGGAACAACAATGGCTGCACGAGCAATCGCGCTTGTATCTGGATGCCTTGCTGACCCCTGAGTTAAGTGAAACAGGGCGTTTTGTGGGACATCTTTACAAAGTTGCGCCGGGGCAGTCTGAACTGGTGGAATCGGCCTGCGCCAGCTTCTTTTTGCTGGAGGCTTTGTTGGCGCATTCGGCTTGAAGAGCGGCCATAGATAGCTTGTATGCCCCCTTGGATGCTCAAGGGGGAAGCTCTATCGGTATGATGTGCGCTTGAGTGTTATTGATGGCCTTTCCATGCAGGAAAGCATCCAGCACAAGGAGCGGGTTTTCATCCTATGGCAGCCGTAAAAGAACAAACTTCTATACAGATCCGATCCGCCATTCAGGCAGATTATGAAGGCTTGCTGGCCCTTGACACGGTAGCGTCGCAGGAGCCCGAACGCGCCTTGCAGATTCAGGACTGGATTGGGCAATCGCAGTGCTATGTGGCTGAACGGAAAGGCGTCTTGCTGGGCTATGGCGTCTTGAATTACCACTTCTTTGGCCACGGCTTTGTCGAGATGCTGATGGTGGGGGAGTCTGGTCGGGGGCAGGGCATTGGCTCGGCTTTGCTGCGATATTTCCGGCAGGTTAGTCAGACAGAAAAGCTGTTTTCTTCCACCAACCAATCCAATCAGGCCATGCATGGCATGTTTCAGAAATTGGGCTTTCGACGTAGCGGCGTGATTGAAAATCTGGATGAAGGCGACCCGGAGATTGTGTACGTTTCTCTGGCTAATACCGGGCCACAAGCATAGGGGTCAAGGCAAACTTGCTGCATTGAAGTCAGTATTTTGTATTGAAAAAGCAGGCCAAAACACAAAAATGGTTTGGCCTGTTTTGCATCTGAGGAAGCAGCGTATCAGGAAATCTGCAAAGAGCCTGTTGCGCCCATCAGCAGGTCGATCACATCCGGCGCGGTAATGATTTCAAAGCGTGGGTCCATCTGCTCGGCGCTCAGGCCGTTATGCAGCATGCAGGACTTGCACACGGCAACGCGTCCACCTTGCTCCAGGTACTTCTTCAACAGCTCTGCTGCCGGTTCAAAGGGGGCGCCAATACTGATGGGGTCGGCGGCACCGGGTACACCCAGCGCGACTCCTTCAGCCATCAGAATCAGGCAGGCGCTATGTCCCTTCTGAACCGCATTGACAGCCATGGTCAGGGCCACGGTTACTTTGTCGGGATTGCCCTGGGCATGGAACAGCGTCGATACAAAAGCAGCGGGTTTAGGCATCACAATTTTCCTTGTTTCGGTTCAAGACTTGAATTCATTGAATGCGGCAACGGCATTGGCCGCGTACATCACGGATGGACCACCGCCCATATAGATCGCAACCCCCAAGGCTTCATGTACTTCTTCCAGACTGGCTCCCATCTGCGCCAAGGCCTTGCTATGAAAGCCTATGCAGCCCTCGCAATGGGTGGCTACGCCAATTGCCAAGGCTATCAATTCTTTGGTTTTGGCATCGAGGGCGCCGCCTGTCATGGCGGCCTTGCCCAGATCTCCAAACCCTTTCATCACGTCGGCTTGGGTCTGACGTAGCTGCGCCAGATTGCTGGAAATGCCTTGGGTCAGTTGCTTGTAGCTAGTTTCACTCATGCATGACTCCTGTCGTATTAACAAAAGCAAAGGAATGCTGAAATTGTTGACTGCATTAATTCAGTATATGCTAAATTAAGATTTATCTAAATTAATGCGCAAGAAAAGCTGGATAAACCATGATCCAAAGCAAATCCGACATCGAGCTGTTGCAAGAGAGCGCTGATCAAGCGGCCGCTTTGTTGCAGGCGGTGGGCAATCCCAAACGCCTGGTGATTCTGTGTCTCTTGATTCAGCAAGGCGAGATGAGTGTGGGAGCACTGAACGAGATGGTGGCGCTAAGCCCTTCGGCCCTGTCACAGCATTTGGCGCGCATGCGCCAGGAAGGTTTGGTCAGCTACCGGCGCGAGGCGCAAACCCTGTATTACCGCATTGAGGACCAGAATGTCGCCACCTTGATTGGCACCTTGAAAGATATTTTCTGTCCCTGAGCCTGATGGCATCAGGGGCGGGGCGCTTCGCCTGCAGGCCATCGCCCGACCCGTTTTCCCCTTGCTTCTTTATTAAAAGGATTCGCCATGAAAAGCAATGTAGGTGGTTTGGATCGTATTGCTCGTATCGTTGTGGGTGTGGTGCTGATTGCGCTGGCAGTCACAAACGTCATCGGCTGGTGGGGCTGGCTGGGCCTGATTCCTCTGATCACGGGGCTGGTCGGTTTTTGCCCGCTGTACCCCATGCTGGGCCTGAGCACCTGCCCGCTGAAAAAGCGTCAATAGACCACTCGCTATGGCCTGGTAGCGGGTCATTCCCGCCTGCTCCTTGAAAAGGTTCCTTGTGCTCAAGGAGCCTTTTTATCGCCTGAAAACTCGCCTTGGCCAACGGATGCGTGGCGGCCAAAGCAAGGTGCTTGGCTGGCCTTTTCGCCAATGTATGATACAAATCTGTTCAATGTGGACATTGTTTAGGTGTATTTATGTCTGGCAACAACGCTGACACGGGCAAGAGCAAAAAGATTCTGATCATTGCTGGCCCGAACGGGGCAGGCAAGACGACGTTTGCGCGCTCTTTCCTCCCGGCCGAGGCGGAGGTGCTGCGCTTTATCAATGCTGATCTGATTGCTGCAGGTTTGTCGCCTTTTGCGCCAGAGAGCGCGGCCATCAAAGCGGGGCGTTTGATGCTGGACGAATTGAAAGAAGCGGTTCGCCTGGGCGAGAGCTTCGCGCTGGAAACGACCTTGTCTGGCCAAGGCTATGTGCGCCATATTGAAAAATGGCAGGCGCAGGGCTATCGCGTCAGCTTGTATTTTTTAAGTCTGCCCGATGCGGATATGGCGATCGCGCGAGTGGCAGAACGGGTACGTCAGGGTGGCCATAACATCCCTGAGCCCGTCATTCGTCGCCGCTTTGCGGCTGGCATGAAGAACTTCCTGCATCATTATCGGGATACCGTGGATGATTGGGTTTTGTACGATAACGCAGGCAGTGTGCCAGTCCTGTTGGAGTGGGGAGAGAAAGATGAATAAAGAAGATATTTCCAAAGCAAAAAACCCGGACTTGCGGGCTTCGTTGGCCGCCTTGGAGCGTGCAGCGCAGTCGGCACGTTTTGTGGCCATGCAAACCAATACCTCGGTGGTCTTGGTAGAGAACGGCAAGATGATCAAGCTCTCGGCAGAGCAACTGCGGCAGGAAGTCTGCAAGAGTTGATGACGCTGGGCTACGATCGCGGTCCTGGCCTGCTCGCGCCGTACTTTTGTTGCTGCTGAATAGCTGGTTTTGTGAAGTGCTCAAGAGGGCGATGGGTCTTGTAGACAGGCCTGAGATGGCCGCATGAATATCCGTATAGCGCATGGGATCAGCCAGAAAGCAGGCTGGCAGACTAAGTAGTTACTCCAATCTGCCAGACATCCTTGTCGTCGAGATCGGCTTCAGACCAAGCCCGCATCATGCTCCCTATCAGGGTACTGGCTCAAAGTCGCCAAAAACTCCGAAGGCGGATAAGCAAAGGTCTTTTTAAAGGCTACTGAGTAAGCGCTCAAACTTTCATAGCCACTTTCCAGCGCCGCCTGCGTGATGGACCTGCCTTGCAGCAGAAACTGGATCGAGGCCATCAAGCGCATCTGTTGCCGCCATTTCCCCAGATTCATCCCCGTGCTTTTCAGAAAGCGCCGATGCAAGGTTTTCGGCGTCAAGGCGTATTGCTGCGCCACCTCATCTATCGTTTTTTGCTGGGCTGGCGAGCGCACCAGGTCTTCGCAAATCCGTCGCATCAATTCCTCTTGCGGCCAGGGCAAATGAAAAGGCAGGGGATGCAGCACGCGCAACTCTTCTATCAATAGCTGTCCCAGTAAGGCGTCTCGTAACGGTGGGTTCTCTTGCGGAATCACCCGCACCAGTGCTGCAATCAATTCACGCACCAGTGGTGTGACATGGATCACGCAATCGTGGTCCGGTAATTGTGCGGCCAGAATTTCATCAATAAATAAACCATGCACATTCACGGCGGTGGTGGCATTGAGCTGATGCGGCACGCCGGGTCGCAACCAGACGGCGGTGGTCGGAGGCACCAGCCACTGGCCGGTGTCGGCCTGTACCAGCAGCACCCCTTCCGTGGCATACAAAAGATGCCCCCGGTGGTGGCGATGGCGGGGCACTTCATGGCCGGCAGGGTAATGCTCGATCACCCCGCTGACCAGCAAGGGCGAGGTATCGGAGTGCGACAAGTCCAGTGCTCGCCCACCGCGTTCAGGGGATGCGTAGCCCATATTCAGGAATGTCCAAAAAAATAAAACAAATGACTATTTTTTGATAGAAGGCCAAGTGTCTTGCAGTCTAAAGTGCTTTTATCGTCTTCATCAAGCACTTTGGGATTGAACCTGTCGTGACTCATTTGCACTTGCTATCGCTAGGCCTACTAGCCCTGACATCCGGTCGGGGTCCGTACGCCTGTGTGTGCGAATGGTCCTATCCTGGTTTCCCCAGACCCCGACTGTAGCCAGCTCCTTGGAGTAGGGAAGCCAGGTATGTCATTCCCTATATTCGAGGTTCCCATGCTGACTGATCCTTCCCACAAATACCGTCCCTTTCCTGTCGTCAATCTGCCCGATCGCCAGTGGCCGCAGCGCACCCTGAGCCAAGCGCCCGTGTGGCTGTCTACCGATTTGCGCGACGGCAACCAGGCCCTGTTCGAACCCATGAATCGCGACCGCAAATTGCGCCTGTTTCAGGAGCTGGTCCGCATTGGTTTCAAGGAAATCGAGGTGGGTTTTCCGTCTGCCTCGCAAACCGATTTTGATATCGTCCGGCAACTGATTGACGAGGGCATGATCCCGAACGACGTCACGCCTATGGTCATTACCCAACTGCGTGAGGATTTGATCGAGACCACGGTACGCAGCGTGGCGGGCGCGCGTCGTGTGATTGTGCATTTCTACAATGCGATTGCTCCTGCTTTCCGGGAAATCGTCTTCAAGATGGAGGTGCCGCAAATCATCGAGATGGTGCGTCACCATGTGGAGCTGTTCAAGCGCCTGACGGCCAAGCACCCGGAAACGGAGTGGGTGCTGCAATACTCACCTGAAACGTTCTGCATGGCAGAGCTGGAGGTGTCGCTGGCTGTCTGCAATGCGGCTATTGATGCCTGGGACGCGGGCCCAGCGCGGCCCATGATTATCAATCTGCCCACCACGGTGGAAGTGACGACAGCGAACGTCTTTGCTGATCAGATTGAATGGATGGATCGTCATTTGGATAGGCGCCAACATATCGTTCTGTCGGTGCACCCGCATAATGATCGCGGAACGGGCGTTGCTTGCGCTGAACAAGCCATGCTGGCCGGCGCACAGCGTGTCGAGGGGTGTCTGTTTGGCAATGGCGAGCGCAGTGGCAATCTGGATGTGGTGACCTTGGCCCTGAATCTGTATACCCAGGGTATCTCTCCGAATCTGGATTTCTCTGACATCTCGGCAATAGCGCGTATCGCGGAAGAGGCCACGTCCTTGCCCATTCACCCACGTCACCCGTATGTGGGCGACCTGGTCTTTACCGCCTTTTCCGGTTCCCATCAGGATGCGATTGCCAAGGGCTTTGCGGTGCAGAAAGAAGATGCCCCGTGGCGTGTACCTTATCTGCCAGTCGACCCCAAGGATTTGGGCCGCACCTACGACAGTATCGTGCGTGTCAACAGCCAGTCCGGCAAAGGAGGCATCGCTTTTCTGCTGCAACGCGACTACGGCATTGTGATGCCGCGCCGCATGCAGGTGGAGTTCAGTGCCATTGTTCAGCAGATTGCCGATTCCAGCGAAACGGAGCTGAACAGCCAGCAGATTTGGGAACTGTTTGAGACCACCTATCTGCAAGCCAATCAGCGCCAGGGGAACAACAGCTACGGAGCACATCGCCTGTTCGATGAGGCACAAGGGCAGCAGGGCATAGAGCTGCAATGCGTCAATGCCAATGGCGAGACTGAAATCTATACCGGAATGGGCAATGGCCCGATTGCGGCGACAGTGGCGGCCTTGAACCTGCCTTTGCGTATCGATAGTTACGAGGAGCGCAGCCTGGGTTCAGGAGCGGACGCTTGCGCGATGGCGATTGTGGAAGCGGTCATGCCCGGTGTGCCTGGTTCGAAATTTGGTGTGGGCAAGCACGCGAATATCATTACGGCCAGTGTGATGGCGGTGATGAATGCGGCGGCACGTTTTGAGGAGGTCGAGGCTTAAGCAGCCATCAAGCTGCGGTGGGCCGCGCTAGCTCCTGTGTGTAACACAACAGCGCGGGCCACTTTTGACGGCTAAGTGGCTCTGAGTCAGGGGGCGACTCTGCTTGAAGACTGCTTCACATAGCGAGCGGATAAAACCGCATTCACGTCCCTGGCTTACGGAAAACGGACACTCTTTACATTCAAGTAAATGCGATCAAGCAGGCAGTTCGTCTTTTTAATCAACATTCTTGTCTGTGGGCAGGTCTAGATTCACCACCTGGCTTAACCAGCGTGCCACCACCTTCAGTTCATTCTCCGTAAAGCCGTCGGATAGTTGCTGATTCAAGTCCTGCAAGGTTGATTTGGCCTTGATGCTGGCTTCTTCTCCGGCGGGAGTCAGCGTCAGGCAAATCTTGCGTGTATCCACATCGTCCGTCAGGCGTTGAATCAGGCCTGCTGCCTGCATGCGTTTGGACAGTCCGGTAATCGCAGCCGGTGCGACTTGCAAGGCGCTGGCTGCTTCTCCCACCGTGACCGAGCCTTGAGAGCGAATCAGGAACAGCATGCCAACTTGGGCCGCGCTGATATCTGTCCATGCCGAGGGCTGCTTCTGAATCCAGCGCTGCAAAGCCTTGTGGGCATGGTTCAACAAAAAGACAAAACGTGGCTGTGATTTCTGGCTCATTGTGGCGATGGCTGGATAGATATCGGTTAGACGTCAGGAATTCGATGCTGGGCCGGATTCGCTTTGTGCGATCAGCCAGTCGACCACTATAGGCCAAAGTGCCTCGGCGTTGCGTTTACGAAAGAAGCCCATGTGACCAATATGCGCCAAATCCAGCTGTTTGTGCTCCAGTTGCAGCCTTTCTATAGGGGCCTTGCTCAGTGGTTCCAGCAGCCGGGAAATAGCTTGCGGATTGGCCCAGGGATCATCATCAAAACCCAGAACCAGTAAGGGAATATCGACCTGGCTAGCGCGTTTTTTGGCGTCCAGCTGCGGATCGTCATAAAAGTAATGGGGCTTTTGCGTCCAGCGGCTCCATTGCTGCATGACGCCACGTGGAAGGTCCTCGCCAAAGCCCAAACGCCGGGTCGGCATATAGCCGTAAAGGCCGCACAGTACGGGAGTAAGTACCCGCATGATCAGCCCCACCCGAAAGCGCTCCATGGGCTTTTCAATTAAAGCGGTAACCCCCGCATGTGACGCAATCATCACGGCAGCTTTCACGGAGCGAGTCGCGGGGGAGATAGCAATCGCATGGCCGCCAACGCTATGACCAACAGCCAACATGGGCAAGCCGTTAAAACGATGGGCGACCCAGTCTGTGACGTAAACCGCATCCTCCAGCATCCAGTCGGACATGGAAACATCGCATTGGCGTATATCTTTCTGACGAGATCGGCCTATACCCCGGTAGTCGTAGCTCAGAACAATGAATCCCAGGCTGTTCAGATGTTCTGCAAAAGGACGATAGAAATCCTGTGGGACGCCGGTGGCGGGGTGAATGATGATGGACGCTTTGGCATCAGGAGCTGGCCATAAGGTCGCGCTGATCGGGTCTTTTCCAGCCTGCTGAATCGTCACCTGTTGCATGCTTGTCTCTAATTTTAATTAATGTGTTAATGATATTAGAGTGGCTTCAGAAGTGAGTCAATCCGGGCCCAAAAGGGAAGGGGGGTGTTAGTGACGACAGTCAGATCTTACATTTCAGCGACCAACCCCTTGATCGCCTCGATATACCAAGCCTGATCGTTCATCCTGTGCGTCAAGATAATCGGTGAAGTCGCCTGCGGTTCTTCGATCAAGCGGTAGTGCAGATCGTTGCGCAGACGAGCCGAGGTTGGGATCAAGCACAAGCCAGAATCGGCAGCCACCAATCCCAAGGCCGCTTGAATTTCCCCGGCCTCATAAACTTCGGCCGGGCGCACGCTGTGATCGTGCAGCAGGTGCAGAACGTGGTCCGCGAAGCTGGGTCTGGGTTCTTTGGGATACACAATCAGCTTTTGACCTTGCACTTTTTTCAGGCTCAATGGCTTGTCTGAATTGGCCAGATCCGAGCTGGGGGGAATGGCCAGGGCCAGTTGTTCTTCCCGCAATACCGTTCTTTGTACGGATGCATCATTCAGTCGTATTCGCCCAAAACCCACATCAATTCGCCCGGACTTCAAGGCCTCCAGCTGCTGCATGGAGGTCAGCTCCACCGTTTGCATATCCACTTCCGGATATTGATGGCGCAGCTTACGCATCAAAGCGGGCAGGCCGCCATACAGGGTAGAAGCCACAAAGCCTATCGACAGAGTTTGTCGTTGGTGCAGTCCGATTTGCCGTGTCGTATGCACCAGTTGATCGACCCGGCTCAAGATCTGCAAGGCCTGCTCATAAAATACCCGTCCGGCTTCGGTCAGCCGCAAGGGGCGGTTATTGCGCAGCAGCAGTGTGACGCCCAGCTCCTCTTCCAGCAATTGGATCTGTCGGCTAAGCGGGGGCTGGGCCATGTGCAGGCGCTCCGAAGCCCGTGTGAAGTTGCGGGTTTCGGCAACGGCTACAAAATATTTGAGCTGACGTAGATCCATAAGGGAAAACCATACCTAGGCTGAATTGATGGTGTTTAGTTTCTTGATTTTTAATATTTATATCAGAAACTATACTCTAAAGGTATAGAACTAGACCTATTTAGTCTTGGAAATAACGGGCCTGCTTCGTGTTCAATCAAGGCATGGAATACACGCGATCTTCTCAACTATTAGCAGCTCCAGCCCTGATCGAAAGGGTGGAGACTTTGCTGCTGGATCTGCCTACGATCCGTCCTCATCAATTGGCGATGACGACCATGCAAGGCCAGACTTTGATGCTGGTGCGCTTGTACTGTTCGGACGGTACGGTGGGTGTAGGCGAGGGCACGACCATTGGTGGTCTGGCCTACGGTGCCGAGTCGCCCGAAGGTATGAAGCTGGCCATCGACACCTACTTCACTCCCTTGCTGCTGGGCGCCAATGCCAGCGCCGTGCCGGCTTTGATGGCTCGCTTGAACACGGCGATTCAGGATAACCGTTTTGCCAAGAGTGCGGTAGAAACCGCGCTGTTTGATGCCCTGGGCAAGCGCACCGGTCTGCCGGTTTCGCACCTGCTGGGTGGCCGCATGCGCGACAGCCTGCCTGTTGCCTGGACACTGGCCTCGGGTGACACCGCCAAGGATATTGATGAAGCCGAGCGCATGCTGGCGCAGGCTCGTCACCGTATTTTCAAACTCAAGATTGGTCGCCGCCCGGTAAAGGACGATGTGGCGCACGTAGCGGCTATCAAGAAAGCGATGGGTGATCGCGCCGATGTTCGCGTAGATGTGAACATGGCCTGGAGCCCCTTGCAGGCTCAGTATGGTATGGCTGGCCTGGTCGATGCCGGGTGCTCGCTGGTGGAGCAGCCAGTGCGTCGTGCTGATGCTCTGGCCGATCTGAAAGGTCGCTTCCCGATTGCCTTGATGGCCGATGAGTCCCTGACCGGCCCGGCCTCTGCGTTTGCGCTGGCCCGTGATGGCGCCGCCGACGTGTTCGCGATCAAGATTGAACAGTCCGGTGGTTTGCGTGCAGGTTTGCAAGTAGCAGCGATTGCCGAAGCCGCTGGTATTGAATTGTATGGTGGCACCATGCTGGAAGGCGCGATCGGCACGATTGCCGCAGCCCATGTGTTTGCCACAGTGAACCAATTGCAGTGGGGCACGGAACTGTTCGGGCCCTTGCTCTTGACCGAGGAAATCCTGGCAGAGCCACTGAATTACAGCAATTTTGAATTACAGATACCTCAAGGGCCGGGTTTGGGTATCGTACTGGACGAGGATCGTGTCCAGTATTTCCGCCGCGACAGGACACAAGTCAGTGTTGGCTCGGCTGCCTAGGCGCAATAAGAAGCCAGTCGTAGCGGCTTTGCTTGGAACACTTTTTTCAGGATATTAGGAGACACAGAATGAGCGTTAAAATTTTTGACACCCCCGATGTACAAGACTTCCTGCGTTTGGCCTCTGGCCTGGATCAGCCCGGTGGCAATCCACGCGTCAAGCAGATCATGTACCGCATCATCAGCGATCTGTTCAAGACCATTGAAGATCTGGAAATCACCAACGACGAGTACTGGGCAGCCGTGGCTTACCTGAACCGTCTGGGTACGGCCAGCGAAGCCGGTTTGCTTTCTCCCGGTCTGGGCTTTGACCGTTTCCTGGACATGCGCATGGACGCCATGGACAAGGAACTGGGTCTGGACAACGGTACGCCACGCACCATTGAAGGTCCTTTGTACGTGTCGGGCGCTCCTGTGGCGCAAGGTTTTGTTCGCCTGGATGACGGTTCCGATACCGCTGGCGAAACCCTGATCATGCACGGCGTCGTGGCTGGTGCGGACGGCAAGCCTATTGCGGGTGCTCAGGTTGAAGTCTGGCATGCCAATACCAAAGGCTTTTACTCGCACTTTGACCCCACCGGCGAGCAACAGCCCTTCAATATGCGCCGCACCATCATTACCGATGAAAATGGTCGCTACAAGTTCCAGAGCATTGTGCCCAAGGGCTACGGCTGTCCACCGGATGGTCCTACCCAAGGCCTGCTGAACGAGCTGGGCCGCCACGGTAACCGTCCTGCGCACATTCACTTCTTTGTGACGGCTCCTGGCCACCGCAAGTTGACCACGCAGATCAATATCGACGGCGATCCGCTGGTGTACGACGACTTCGCCTACGCCACTCGCGATGGTCTGGTGCCACCGCTGACCGAGCACACGGATCCTGCCCGCATCGCTGCCGAAAACCTGGATGGTCCTTTTGCAGAGATCGTGTTTGATATTTCCTTGACCCCCTTGGTCGATGGCAAGGACAACCAGATCGTGAATCGTCCACGTCTGGCTGCCTAAGTCTTGCTTCAGTCCAGCGCCTGTGTTTGCCTAGTCAAACCAGGCCCTGGGCTGACTTGTTTTTGCTGTGCCTGACGTAAGGGCCAAGCCCATCCGTAGCGTCAGTGCTTTATACGGAGAACGGAGTGATCGATAAACAGGTAAGCAGTGTTGCACAGGCTTTGCATGATGTGCAGGACGGCGCCACGATTCTGGTCGGTGGTTTTGGAACGGCTGGCATACCCACGGAGTTGATCGACGGTCTGATCGAGCAAGGCGCTCGTGACCTGACTATCGTTAACAACAACGCGGGTAATGGCGATGTGGGGCTGGCGGCTTTGCTTAAAACAGGCCGGGTACGCAAGATTATTTGCAGCTTCCCCCGTCAGGCTGATTCCTGGGTATTTGATGACTTGTATCGCAGCGGCAAGATCGAGCTGGAGTTGGTGCCTCAAGGCAATCTGGCCGAACGATTGCGCGCCGCCGGTGCGGGTATCGGTGGCTTTTTCTGCCCCACAGGCTATGGCACAGAACTGGCCAAGGGCAAGGAAACACGTTTGATCAATGGTCGCTGGCATGTCTATGAAGAGCCCATTCATGGAGATGTCGCCCTGATCAAGGCCGAGCGGGGGGACCGTTGGGGGAATTTGACCTACCGCATGGCGGCGCGCAACTTTGGTCCGGTCATGGCGACCGCGGCCCGCACCACCATTGCCAGTGTGTTTGAACTGGCGGAACTGGGTCAACTGGACCCTGAAACCATTGTGACGCCCGGCATTCACGTGCGCCGCGTCGTGGTGGTGCCACGCAGTCGCACAGAAGCAGGTGGGTTCAAGGCATGAACGGACAGAGCATGAAGGGGGACAGCATGACGCTCAATTATCAGCGCCGCAGTAAAGACGAATTGGCGCAGCGCGTCGCCCAGGACATCCATGACGGCGCCTACGTAAATCTGGGTATTGGCATGCCAACTCTGGTAGCCAACCATTTGCCCGCTGGTGTGGAAGTGGTACTGCACAGCGAGAACGGTATCCTGGGCATGGGCCCGGCACCGGCCGCCGGGCAGGAAGATTACGATTTGATCAATGCGGGCAAGCAAGCGGTGACGCTGCTGCCCGGTGGCGCGTTTTTCCATCATGCCGACAGCTTTGGCATGATGCGTGGCGGCCATCTGGATATTTGTGTGCTGGGCGCTTTCCAAGTGTCGGCAACCGGCGATCTGGCCAACTGGAGCACGGGTGAGCCCGGCGCGATTCCCGCCGTAGGCGGTGCCATGGATCTGGCCATTGGCGCGAAACAGACCTGGGTCATGATGGATGTGCTGACCAAGCAAGGCGTCAGCAAGCTGGTTGAACAATGCAGCTACCCCTTGACCGGCCTGGCTTGCGTGAAGCGCGTATATACCGATTTGGCCACCCTGGCTTGCACGCCAGAAGGTTTGCAGCTGATTGATCTGGTGCCTGGTTTGACGCATGAAGCGCTGGAAGAAATGATTGGTTTGCCCATTGCCGCGGCAAAGCAGGGAGAGGGCCAATGACCGTCAGCCCCAGCGCCTTGAATACCGAGCGGGGCATGTTCCGCGTCAGCGTGGAAGGTGATCCGCTGGCCCCGGCCCTGATTCTGAGCAACTCCCTGGGCACCACGCAAGAGATGTGGGACCCGCAGGTGGCAGGTTTCGCTCAGTCCTATCGTCTGATCCGTTATGACACCCGTGGTCATGGCGGCAGTCCGGTCACGCCTGGCCCATACCGCTTCAAGGATTTGGGGCGTGATGTGCTGGCGATTCTGGATGCGCTGGATATTGAGCGGGCTGCGTTTTGTGGTCTGTCCATGGGCGGTCATACCGGCTTGTGGTTGGGGGTGAATGCCCCGGAGCGTTTGAATGCACTGATCGTGTGTAATAGCGCTGCCAAGATTGGTACCGCTCAAGCCTGGCAGGAACGTGCCGAAGCCTTGCGTCAAGGCGGCGCCGCCCAGATGCGTACTTTGGCGGATTCGGCGCCTTCGCGCTGGTTTGGCGAAGCCTTCATCCGGCAATCGCCGGAGCTGGTAAAAGCGATGCAGGATAGTCTGGCCAAGCTGGACCCGCTGGGTTACGCCGCTTGCTGCGATGCCTTGGCCGAGTCGGATCTGCGTGATCAGATCAGCCGTGTTTCGGCACCGACCCTGCTGGTCGCTGGCCAATGGGACCCGGTCACCACGGTGGCCGATGCCCAGGCTATGCAAGCCAATATTCCTGGCTCCAAAGTGGCGGTCGTACCGGCCTCGCATCTGTCCAATCTGGAAGCGCCCGAAGCCTTCGAGCGCGCCGTATTGAATTTTTTAGCCCAGGCCTGAGTGCCCGAGCGCTTGTTTTTAGAAAGGAACACCATGCTTTATCTGGTTCACATGATTGTTGATATCCCTGACTCCCTGCCAGCCGAAGAGGCTGCCCGTATCAAGGCTGAAGAAAAAGCCTACTCGCAGGATCTGCAACGCTCGGGCAAGTGGCCGCATATCTGGCGCGTGGTGGGTCAGTACGCCAACTACAGCGTGTTCGATGTAGAGAGCAATGAAGAGCTGCACAATCTGCTCAGCGCCTTGCCCTTGTTCCCTTACATGCAGATTTCCGTGACTCCCTTGGCGACGCACCCGTCGGCTATTTAAGTTACGCAGCAGTAAAAAACTCAGGCTGCGATCCCAGCGCAGCCTGAGCACCGAGTAAAGTTGAGAATTCAAACAAAAAGACTGGGGAGACAAAACGATGGGATTGAAAAGTGGATCGGCGTCGGTCTGGGTGGCCGGATTTTTGTCGGTGTTGATCGCCTATGCCGGTCCTTTGCTGATCTTTATTCAGGCCGCACAAGTGGGCCGAATTGCTGACGCGGAGTTGATCTCCTGGATTTGGGCGATTTCCATAGGCGCTGGTTTGAGCGGTTTGCTCCTGAGCGCGTATTTGAAGCTGCCCATCATTACAGCCTGGTCCGCACCGGGAACGGCTTTGCTGCTGACTCTGTTTCCAGGCATCACCATGCCTGAAGTGGTGGGAGCGTATCTTAGCGCTGCCTTGATTATCGTCGTCATTGGTCTGACAGGCGGTTTTGAAAAGATTCTTTCCTTCATCCCCAAGGGCATTGCTGCGGGCATGATGGCCGGTATTTTGCTCCAGTTCGGTATGGCGGCGTTCAAGTCCAGCAGCGACATGCCCGCCATCGTATTGGTGATGTTGGCGGTGTACTTGCTGGGCAAGCGTTTTTTGCCGCGTTACGCGATTGTGCTGGTGGCCTTGTCCGGATTTGTGATGGCCATGGCCAGCGGGCAAGTACATATGGAAGCGTTCCAGCTGGAGCTGGCCAGTCCGGTGTGGGTCAGCCCCGAATTCAATATTGCGACCTTGTTGAGCCTGACCTTGCCCTTGGTGCTGGTCAGTTTGACGGGGCAGTATCTGCCCGGCATGGCGGTCTTGCAGTTGGCGGGTTATCCCACGCCATCGCGCCCCGTGTTGGCTGGCACCGGTTTGGCCTCGATGTTGGTGGCCTGTTTTGGGGGCATCACCATTGTGCTGTCGTCCATTACCGCCGCTTTGTGTACGGGCAAGGATGCTCATCCTGATCCCGACAAGCGCTATGTGGCTGGTATTGCCAATGGCGTGTTTTATCTCTTGGGCGGCACCTTTGCCGGCTCGATTGTGTATTTGTTTACGGCTTTGCCCGCCTCCTTGATTGCAGCCCTGGCGGGTCTGGCGTTGATAGGGGCCATTGTGGCCAATGTGCGGGTGATGGTCAGTGAAAGCGGCTATATCGAGCCGTCTGTCATCACATTTTTAACCACCGCATCAGGTATGAGCTTGTTTGGACTGGGCGCTGCATTTTGGGGCGTGGTGTTTGGCTTGGTGGCTTATCGCCTGCTTGGGTCCAAACATAAGTGAAACAAAAGGAAGAGACTATGAATCAGTTGGCACTATCCCTTGATCAAGTATTGGAGCCTGTGTTGGCCGTGTTGCCACAGCGCCGCTGGGATCTGGATCGTTTGCGCGTTCTCTTGCAATTGAACGTGCCGCCAACGGTGACCGTAGTCGGTAAATACAATCACGGCAAAAGTCGTCTGCTCAATGAGTTGATGGGCAGTGATGTTTTCAATGTGGCTGATCGCCGTGAAACTGTCGCATTGGCCGAGCATGTCCATGAAGGGGTGCGCTGGCTGGATGCGCCCGGTCTGTACGCAGACGTGGCCTTGCAGGACGATGCTCTGGCACGTGAAGCCATGGGTTTGCAGGCGGATATTCGTCTGTTCGTCCACGCGGCCAAAGAGGGCGAGCTGGACGCGCTGGAAAGCAATTTGCTGCAAGAGCTGGCCGCAGACCATCAGCGTTCGCAGCGTCAGAACCTGATGGTCATCAGCCAGATTGACCAGTTGGCCGATGACGAGCAGCAAGAGAAAGTGCTGGTCGCGATTCAGCAGCAGTGTGCCGGTGTGACACTGCACCCCGTGTCCAGCACCCGCTATCGCCAGGGCCGTGATGGTGGCAAGCAGCGCATGCTGGAGAAAAGCGGAATTCCCGCTTTGCAGGCTTCTTTGGAAGCGGCCTTGAAACGTGTGCCGCAAGCCCGCGAGTTCGAACGCGAAGCTTTGCTGACCGAATTGACGCAAGAATTGAATGCTTTGCAGCAAACGCAGGAGCAAAATCTGCAGAGTCTGCAGCAAACGCAAAAGCAGCAGCACATTGATTTTGTGGATGGTCTGCGCACGATTCTGGAAGGCATCGAGAAAGATCTGGAGCCGGTAGTCAATGCCCCCGGCGTGGATCATTCCCTGGTGCCGGATACCTTCGAGTTTGGTTTCAAGATGACGGCAGGCAAGCAAGAGCGTGCCCGTTTGCAGATTGCCTATTCGCGTGCGTGTATTGCGATCAATGGGCATCTGGTGGAATACGGTGCCGTAGGCTTGCCAGCGGCCCAACGTACCTCGGTGCGCAGCATGGATACCGTCATGATTGCGGTGATGGGTGTGTCGGTGAAGTACCGAGATGATCTGCGTCGTATTTTCTGCGAGCAGGCGGGTCGCGACAAGCTGGTTCAGGATTTCACCCATTATTTTGAAGTCTCGGATGGCCGTGTTGCTTTGGAGAAGCAGATCGAGGCGACTGAAAATCAGCTTGAGCAAACGCGTCAGGCTTTGGAAGGTCTGTCCACATTGGAGCATGTGTAATGTCGGTGGAAAGCACGTTTATCAAGGCGGTTGCGCAGCTCAATCCTGCCAGTCAGGATATGCAGCCCGCTATTGCCAAGATGGAGCAGTGGCTGGCGGATTTGGGCCAGACGACCGTGGCGCAAGCCTTGTCCTGCACGGCTTTGGCCGAGCAGGGGACATTGGCGCACAGTGCTCGACAACTGAATCAGCAGTTGCAAGAACAAAAAGAGGCCTGGGCGGCTTCCTGGTCTGCATTGGCACCCGCGCAGGAGTTGGCGGATCGTTTCCGCGATCGCATTATGTTGCTGGTGTTTGGCTCCTTTAATGCCGGTAAAAGCTCCTTGTGTAATTTCCTGGCGGACCGCTTTCGTCGTCAGGGTCATAGCGTGGATTTCTTCCGTCTGGCCGATGGGCAGATGCAACCCATGCCTGAAGGTTTTCAGGAGGGGGCAACGGAAACCACGGTTGCCTTGCAAGGGGTGTGTCTGGGCGAGAAGCTGGTGTTGCTGGATACCCCCGGCTTGCACTCGGCTAATGCGCATAACGCTGCTTTGACACAGCAGTTTCTGGAAAGCACGGATGCGCTCTTGTGGCTGAGCAGCTCCAGCGCACCGGGGCAGGTTCAGGAACTGGGCGATTTGCTGGTGGAACTGCGCCGCAACAAACCCTTGTTGCCGGTAATTACCCGCAGCGATCGCATCGAAGAAGATGAGATCGACGACGAGATCGTCAAAGTGCTTTGCAACAAGACGGCCGATAACCGCCAGTTGCAGGAAGAGGACGTGATGACGCGGGCAGCGCAGGCCCTGAACCATTGGGGCTTGAGCAGTGACTTGCTCAAACCGGCCTTGTCCCTGTCTGTGCATATGGCGCGCAGTCAGCAGGATGAAGAGCAGGGCTTGGAGCAGGCGGGCTTCGAGCGCTTGTATCTGGCAGTGCAGAACCTGCTGAAGCCTGCCTTGGCATACAAGCAGCGTAAACCTGCCGAGCTGCAATTGCACCATATAGAAGAAGTGATTCTGAGTCCCTTGACGCAAACGCTGGAGCAGGCCGCTACCCAATTGCGTCAGCGTATTGAAGAGCAAACGCTGGTACTGCAAGGAGCCGTGCAAGCTCTGACAGAAGGCACCTGGCGGCGAGTGGTGCCCCAATTGCCCGAAGTACTGGAAAAACATGCCGCCCAGCAAGATGTTGCCGCTGTGCGTACCGAACTTGGCCAGAACTTGAGCGAGGCGTTTGCGGAGTTAAGCCAGACTATCCTGGCGAATTTCCAGTTGATGCAGCCAGACGTGCCGACACTGAATCTGCCCGCGCATATTGGCTATGAAGTGTTCCAGGAGCAGGGGGAAGGGCAAGCGCCGTTGATCGACTACAACCGTCTGTACATGAGCTTGAGTGATGGGGTGATGAATAGTGCCCAGGAGCTGGCGGAACAGGTCGTGGAGCAGGCCGAGCAAAGTCTGGAACAGCTCCAGCAAGAGCTGATTCAATTGGAAAATGCTGTGGCTGAACAGGCCCAGGCTTTGGAGGCAATCAAGCATCAATTGCATACTGCCTGAGCTAGTATTCATTCGGTTTTGCATCGCCATGCAAAGCGCAGATAACAGGCTGGATGGCTGTCAAACCCCAAGCTGATTTCATGGATTGTGGCTTATTTGTTGAAATGCTAATGAGAATTGTTAGCATTTCGATATTTATGTTTTAAATCGAAGATGAAGTCGCTATGATGGTTTGTACAGCATCCATGCCTTTGCAAGAGCCGTTTTACGGCTCTTTGCGTCTGTATCAGGCAAACCTGGATTGCGTAATTTTCTGGGGGCGCACGGCTATGAAACCGAAAACAAGCCACTACTTTTCACCCAATAAGGGAAGCTCGCCTAACTGGCGCCAACACCTGCGCCTGTGGGTTGGACTCATCATCTCCATGGGAGGCGTCTGGGCGCTCTGTCATCAGTTCTGGCTGTACGCACAAGATCACCCGGTGGTCTTGCAGGCCCTGGTGGGCGGCTCCATCGCGGCACTGGCCACAGCACTGGGCACCGTGCCCGTCATGTTTTCTCAAACCATGTCGCAGCGTACGCAAGATACGCTGTATGGCTTTGGGGCGGGGGTGATGCTGGCCGCTTGTGCTTTCTCGCTGGTTCTGCCGGGCCTGGAAGCGGCACAGAACCAGCAAGTGTTTGGCGGTGGTGCCTGGGGCGCGGGCTCCGCCGTGGGCCTGTCCATCTTGTTGGGTGCTGCAGCCTTGATGCTGCTTGATCGCATCCTGCCGCACGAACACTTCATCAAAGGGCGTGAAGGTCCTGGCAGTACGACGTCCACCAAGCTGCGCCGTACCTGGCTGTTTGTGATCGCCATTACGCTGCACAACTTCCCGGAAGGTCTGGCCATTGGCGTGGGCTATGTGGGCAATGAAGGGGTGCGTGCCAATGCGTTGGCTACGGGTATTGCTATTCAGGACGTGCCTGAGGGTTTGGTGGTGGCGCTGGCCTTGCTGGCTGCCGGTTACAGCCGTACTTTCTCCGTCATTTTGGGCATGGCCAGTGGTCTGGTTGAGCCGGTTGGGGCCGTGCTGGGAGCGGTGGCCGTCAGCAGCTCGCTGGTGCTTCTGCCTTTTGGTCTGGGCTTTGCGGCGGGTGCCATGTTGTTTGTCATCAGCCATGAGATTATTCCCGAATCGCACCGGCAAGGACATGAAACCTTTGCAACCGGCGGTTTGATGATCGGCTTTGTCCTGATGATGTTGCTGGATACTGCTTTAGGATAAGCAGGTCCGCAAAAAAAATAGCCTGAACAAGCTTGTCTTGTTTCAGGCTATTTTTTTGGTTTTGGCTGTAGATCCGCGCATGAATGCCTGGCAAGGCTGTGCCCGACAAGGTTTTTGCTCCATAGCTGCTGAACCCTGCATGGCCACAGCACAGCAAGCAGTCCAAACATCAGCCCATAAAGACCTATACTAAGACCCCTGTTCGGGGCAGTCCCGTACTTGTTTTTTTATCCCGCCTCGCCAGAGCATCTTTTGTCTGTCCAGGCGCTTCTTTGGCAGTGATTTCCAGCATGCTACGCATAGACAATCTCAGTAAAAACTATGGCGACTACCCCGTTTTCAAGGGGCTGACTCATACATTTCAGCCTGGCTGCGTGGCGCTCTGTGAAGAAGACAGCACTGGTAAATCCACCTTGCTGAACATCATTGCAGGTTTGCTCGAACCGGATGCGGGGGAAGTGTGGATAGACGGGCACTCGCTGATGAAAACACCCCGACAAGCCCGCGCTCGTATGGCTTATGTACCCGACAACTGCATGCTGTTTCCGTCCCAGACGGGCCGTGAACTGCTGGCGCAAATCGCTGCAGAAAAGAACACCCGCGTGGATGACAATGCGCTGGATCTGGCCTACCGATTAGGGTTGGAGCCACACATGGACAAGCGCTTTGAGCAGATGTCGACAGGCACGCGCCGCAAGGTATTTCTGACGGCGGCGGCCTTGGGTGACCCGGCAGTGATCATTGCCGATGGCCCCAGCAATGGCCTGGATACGCAGGCTCGTGCCGCTTTGGCGGAGCAGTTCCAGATCTGGTCGCAAGACCGTGTTGTGCTGTTCGCCAGCTACGATGCCGAGTTGGTTGAGGCTTGCGGAGCAGAAATAATCAATATTGCCGAGCTGGTTTAGACCTTGGGCAGTGCCCGCTATCTACAAGTCGATCAGCCTGAAGAAAGAGGCAGAGAACGCTTTGGAAAACAAGCGTCCTCTGCCTCTTTTGCCGTGAGTGTTCCCTGATCAGCCCATAAATTCGGCAATCCTACGGATTCTTTCCGCCGTTCAGATCCCTACTATGGTTCTGCCAGACAAACCAAAAGAAAGGAGACGACATGGCAACAGGATATATTTGGAACATTCTTTACGGCTGGGTAGATACGGGGACGGGCAGTCTTGCCTCGGCCAATCTGGGGGCCCGTTTACAACCGATCAGCCACCACTTGGCCCATCCCGATACGAAGCGCCGCTTTCACGAGCTGGTTTGCGCCTCCGGGCAAATTGATCATCTGACCAGCATCCAGGCCAAGCCTGCACGCGACAAGGATATTTTGCGTGTGCATACGGCAGAGCATCTGGAAAACATGAAGCGTGTCAGTGCCTTGCCAACCGGCGGCGACACCGGCGACGGCATCACCACCATGGGTAATGGCGGCCTTGAAATTGCCATGCTTTCTGCCGGTGGCGCCATTGAGATGGTCAAGAAAGTGGTCAGTCGTGAAGTCAGTAATGGCTACGCACTGGTAAACCCACCCGGCCACCACGCACCCCGTGCTGGTGCGATGGGTTTTTGCATTTTTAATAACACCTCGGTGGCCGCGGCGTACGCTCGCGAAGAACTGGGCCTGGATCGTGTCGCGATTCTGGATTGGGACGTGCATCACGGTAATGGTACGCAGGATATCTGGTGGAATGACCCTTCGGTTCTGACTATTTCCCTGCACCAGCATCTATGCTTCCCGGCCAATAGCGGTTTTACGACTGAGCGCGGCGAGGGCGAAGGCTTGGGCTACAACCTGAATATCCCATTGCCTCCTGGCGGTGGGAATGCCGCCTACCTCTATGCCATGGAAAAAGTGGTACTGCCTGCGCTGCGCGCCTATAAACCGCAGCTGATTATCGTGGGCTCGGGCTTTGATGCCAGCATGATGGACCCGCTGGCACGCATGATGGTGACGGCTTCCGGTTTCCGTCAGATGGCACGTCAAATTATCGACTGCGCCGAGGAAGTGTGTGAAGGTCGTATCGCTTTTGTCCAGGAAGGGGGGTACAGCCCGCATTACTTGCCATTCTGCGGTCAGGCTGTCATCGAGGAGCTGACCGGTGTACGGACGCTGGCTGATCCTTACGCGGACTTTCTGGGCGGGATGGGCGGCGATACGTTACTGGATGCGGAACGTGCTTGCGTGGACGAAGCCGCAGGCTTGTTGAGCGGTCTACGCTAATACGCTGTGATGTTCATGGTTTGAACGCTACCCCGGACCTTGTCGTTTAATGGCAGAGTCCGGGCACGGCAGCCAGGATAGCACCATGCGCATCCGGCACATACCAGTGATTCAGAGCCGCTTTAACAGCGGCTTCTGTGCGTCTGGTAATGCCCAGCTTGCGCAGCAAGGACGTGACATGCGAATGCACAGTGCGTTCGCTTAAAAACAGACTGGCCGCAATTTCCCGGTCGGTATAGCCCGTTACCAGCCAGCCCAGTACTTGCATTTCCTTGGCACTGAGCGCGGCGGGCAAGGGAGCGGGGACCAGTCGAACCAGAACATCCCCCTTGGGAAAACGCTGTGCTTGCAGTCGATAGCTTCGTTTGCCTTCCAACCAGAACGCTTGCAAGGCTGAGGTCTCCTGGCCCATGAAGGACAAGGCTTTAGCCAGTGCGGGGCTGAATTGGGAGGCATTGGAGAGCATGTCTTCACGCATGATCAGGCTGCCTGCCTGTGGCACCAAATGCAAGACGATGCCGTTTTGCGCGACCATGTTTTGCATGGCCTCTTCCAGCAGGATTTTTGCGCCCAGCGCCAGCGTGCGGACGTGGCGATTGAAGCTGCCGGCCTGTTGGGAAGAAAAGTGAATCATTCCCAGATAGGAATCCCCTCGCTGCAGTTCTACCGTCATGCCATCCTGAAATCCACCACGCAGCAGAGCATCGGTATAGATAGCAGTGCTGCGAAAAGGAGGGTCCATGGTGTCCGAGCACTCGGAAATGGAGGGGGGCAGCAAATCGTGGGGAGAGGCTTGCGCCGTAAATCCGGGTGGATAGATTTGCGGAAAGCCCGTCCCCAAGGCAGAGGCACAGTTCAGGTTATAGCCTTCACAATGCAATTCCAGATGCGTACGGCTTTGTGGTGCACAGCCCAGAAGCTGCACCGCATCGAAGTGAAACAGGGAGCGTAGGGATTGAATACGATCGCAGAGACTCAACATGTGGGGGCCTGGGATGTGTGTGGTAAGGGCGCTAACAATCAACATAGCGTTTGGTGATGCAGTGCGCAATTGGGCCAAACCCAGGCGTGGATACTGGACTGTGTAGAGATGTGCCCCTAAAGCCAAAACCCTCCGAAAGTGGAGGGTTGCTTGGAAAGGCGACAAGCTAAAGTGCTTGTTGCTACCTGTCTCCGAGTAAGGCGACAGGGTTTGACGGGGCGTAAAACCGCTTTATTTAACGGCTTCCAGGTATCTTCTCAGCACTTCGGGCCAATTAATCACATTGAAAAATGCCGCAATGTATTCAGGCCGACGATTCTGATACTTCAGGTAGTAGGCGTGTTCCCACACGTCCAGGCCCAGTATGGGTGTGTTGCCGTGCATCAGCGGGCTGTCCTGATTGCCGGTGCTCTCTACCACCAGCTTCTTTTCCGGGGTGACACTGAGCCAAGCCCAGCCACTACCAAAACGTGAGATCGCCGCTTTGGTAAAGGCATCCTTGAATGACTCGAAACCGCCCAGATCCCGGTCTATGGCATAAGCCAGATCGTTGGGAAGGGTGCTATCGGCATCGGGCGTCATGACGGTCCAGAACAAGCTGTGGTTGGCATGACCGCCACCATTGTTGCGCACGACATTGCGCAGGGATTCAGGCAAGGTATCCAGCCCGGCTACCAGCTCATCAATAGGCGGGTAGGGCAAGTTGGCCGCTTCCAGTGCCGCATTCAGATTATTGATATAGGTCTGATGATGTTTGCTGTAGTGAATCTCCATGGTCTGGGTGTCGATATGCGGTTCCAGAGCATGGTAGGCATAAGGCAGGGCAGGTAAGGTGTAAGACAAGACGCACTCCTCGATAAACCCCATGCCGGTGGCGCCTGGGGGACAGAATGAAACTAATGAGAAAAAGAGCGTTCCTGCGGGCTGACCGCCCCTAAGAACAGGGCAGAGCAGGTAGGGACATGATGGGGGTAGCGTCGCGCATAGCGGGCCAGTTCGGCATAAGTGCGGCGGCTGTGTTGCCAGGCAGCCATGCGCCAGTCGTCCGCCAGACGGGTATTGGCAGCGGCGCAGCACAAGGTTTCATGAGCTGTGCACAGGTGCAGACCCTGTTCGTCACTTTGACCCAGTTGCTCGCAGGCATCGGCCAGATTCAAATGGGCAATGACCCAGGCGGCAATGGTGGCGTCGGCCCCTTCGCAAGAGCCAAACAGCAGCGGTTTCACATACGCACGAGCTTGCTGATAGTGCGTGATGGCATCGGTGTAATTGTGGGATTGAAAGGCCTGGTTGCCCTGTGTGATCAAATTGCGCCAGGAGGCCAGTTCGTCGCGTTGGGTAAGAGCGTGTTGGGACTGTTGGGCGAGTGTCTGCATGCATTGCTCCTGATAAAAGGTAGCGCATCAATAATGAAATTAATGATAATGATTTGCATTTATATTATCAAGGTAATCCCAAAAGCAAATCGTAAGCAGATCAAACGTCAGGCAAAAAAGGAGGGGGAGCACTTCTTAAAGCCAATATCAGTGCGGCTTTGCGGGCAGGGTGAGCGTGCTTAGGTGTATACCCTGTAGCGTGAAGACTCTTGCCTCAGATCAAGGCCAGGATGGCCGCCAGGCAAGAAAAAAGGCTGAAAGCCCGGGAGCTTTCAGCCTTGATATCAGCTTGTCTGAATGGTCTTAACGACGTTTTACCGACAACTCATATTCCATATCGCGGTCGTAGCTGCCCAGGGACATGGCTTGTATCTCGTACTCGCCCACTTCCAGCTGAACTTCCAGGCGGGCATTCAGATCGCCACCGCTATCATCGTCTTCGGCGACTGTCTGGCCGTTTTGACGCAAGGTCAGGTAGGTGTCGAAGGTAGGGGAGGTCATGTCGATGACATAGCTGCCTGCCTGACGCACGGACAATCGGTAACTATCGCTGGTAATGCCTTGCAGCATCAATGCCTGACGGGGTTCGCCCACGCGGATCACGCCACCGCCGGCATTTTCCGGAACGCCATCTTCGGAGGCCGACAGCACAAACAAACCAGCTTGGTTGGAACCGGAGATCTTCACCTGGTGTTCACCCGCAGCCAATACACTGCGTACACGTTGTTGACCGGCTTCATCGCCATACTGATTGGCGCTGGTGGAATCTACTTCCATCGTGGCCTGGAAGCCCTGGGCGTCCATTTGCACGGTGACCAGTTTGGGTTCGGACAAGGTGAAGCTGTAGGTTTGGGTTTCACCCGTGAACAGACCGGTTTTGCCATCGCCGTCCAGAGTCAGACTGTCGCCGTTTTTCAGCTCGATCTCGCCGGTCATTTCTTCGGGCTTGATCTCCAGCGAGAAGCCGCCCTGGAAGTTTTGTGCGCCCATGGCCGAGCTGGCCTGCACGATGTATTCGCCGGCTTTCAGGTACACCTGCAAGCGTGCATCGGTACCGCCACCGCTGTCATCGTCCGAGGCCAATTCCATGCCGCGACGATCCATCAACTTCAGATAGGCGTCCATGCTGTTTTGCTCGGCCTTCATGGCCAGGCTGTACAAGCCGTCCTTGTCGATATTCAAGCGGTAACGCTTCTGGCCGCCCAGTGCCCAGTCATGAATGGTCTGGTCTTGAGTCAAAGGCTCGCCGGTGTAGGCTTTCAGGGTATCGACGACGACCTGGAACGGACCGTAGGAACTGGTGTTGAAGCCGCTGACAACCACTTGGTAGGTGTCGTTGAAATCCGCCTTGAAGCCCAGTGTGGTGGCCTGGCCTTTGGTTTCGCTATCGGGGCAGTCTTCGCAGCGCTGGGTACGGGTGACCAGTTCGCCGTTGCGCAGCACGCTGATTTGCGGGCGTAGGGGACCGCTCACGCTGATCTTGATGATCTGGCCGGCTTCAGCCTTCACATCAAACAGGCTGCTGCGTACGCCATCGCTCAGGTTCAAGAAGCTCTTGCTGGTCAATTCGCCGGAGACGGATTGGCCCAATACCAGCGTTTGAGCAGCACCTATGCTGCTGGGGGCGCTGCTGACCGGGCCGCTGGCCGGTACGGGTACGTTTTTGGCGTAATAAATCGCGCCACCGGCGCCGATGACGACGCCCAACAGGGCTGCAAATAAGGTAGTTGGCTTCATGATCTCTGAAGAGTAGCTAAAAGAGTAAGGCACCGATAAGCCGGCGGCCGTTAGCGGGCGATTGTACTGGAGCTGAGAGAGCCAGCGCACACTGTTGCAACAAGATACTACGATATGGCCCTGGATTCCGGGTTTATGGTTGGGGCTTGGATCAATAACTGGATTCGTTTCCTGGCCCGGCTTTGTCTTGAAAGCCCGGCGCATGCCTGCGTACTTTGTTACGTTTTAAGCGGATGCTTCGCTCCTCAAGGCTGCACATAGTCTTGGCTGATGAAGGCAGGGGCCTCGCTAAAGGACTGTCCACCTCCTGGTGGTGGAGCCTGGGTCAATGCTACTTGCACCCATTTGCCGTGACGGCGTTCCAATAATCGATAGCGCTGCTCGGGACCAATCGGACGACTGGCCAGGTAAAGGGTGCCGTTTTGTTTGTACAGAACGGGCTGGGACGCGGATTGCTTGTCCACTTCCTGTTCCTGCCCTTGATCAAGCAGCACAATGGCACCACCCGGACTCTTTTGAATCGCCACAACAACCTGTTCTTTTTCGCCCAGGCTAAGAGCGGGCGTGCCTACGTAGTTCAAACCCAGATCTTGCGGATGAGACCAGCGTTGCTGGCTGTCTTGGCTCAGGCGCTGCAAGTGCTGGCTTCGGCGATCGCGCATATACAGCTCAATCTGACCGTGTGCATTCAGGATAGAAGCCAGTCCGCCGCTGATGGGAGGGACCGGAACCGCTTGCCAGGCCTGCCATTTCGAATCATTTTGCTGAGAGGTCTGAAAAAGCTGGCCTTGCAGATTGCTGGCAAAGACATGGGTGCGTCCCTGTTTATCCAGGCTTAGAGTGGCGGGGTAGGCGGGCTGTTCCAGTGCAGGGAGGGCTTTCCAGGCACTCCAGCCGTAATCAGGCTGACGGGCGGCGCTCCAGTAAAAGCGGCCATCGGTGCCCATGGCCAAGGCCTGGCTGTCACGGCGGCTGACCATCGGTGTGTGCAGTACGCGTGGGCCGGGTATTTTTTGCCAGGCGAGCCAGTCGTCCTCATCGGGGGCACGGCTGAACCAGACTTGCCCGCTTGCATCGCGTGCAAACAGGCCGGGGCTGCCGTCTGCATACTGGAAGGCGTTCAAGGCATCCGCTGTGCGTCCGCCCAGGGTGGTCCAGCGCTGTTCTTGCACATCCCATTGATTGATGGCGTCGTTTTGTTCACCCGAGACGAAAAAGCTGAGCCTGCCTTCCTTGTCACTTAACAGGCTGGCCGGATAGTCGGCACGGCTGGTGTAGTAACTACGTTGTACCCAGGCGGCGGCAGGACCAGCGGGTTCCTGGCACACAGCGGGGCCTTTGCAGGCGTGTTGATCATGCCAGGCATAGCGCCGGAAAATCTCGGTTTTGCTGTGAATTTCATTCAAGGTCAGATTGCGGGCCTGTTCTTGAATCGGGTAGTCCACATAGCCAATTTGCGCGTAATTGCCGGGGGCGGCCAGCATGGCTTCCCGAACCAGTCGGGCGCTGGCGATATGGTCCGGGTGCCCGTGTCCGCTACAACGCCAGCACAGCTGGGTGTAAGGCACGGGATTGGTGTCATCCAGATAGCGAACGCTGGTAGGCCGATACAGTCGTATCAAGGCCGCCAGCGTTTGAACCAGTTGCTCGCGGTTCAATGTTTGTTGAGGACTATCCAGTGTTTGTACGGTTTGGCCGGGTACGGATTCTGCACGGCTCAAGGGAGTCAGGCTTCCCCAGCCGGGGCCCAGCCAAGGGTCTTGCAGACGCAAATGACTAAGCTGAATGCCCGGCCTGGCTCGCAAGGTAAATTGCGCGATCGAGGCACTGCCGACCATCAAGCGGGTTTGCTGCCATTCATTGACCAGCCCGGCCATATAGGCATAGGCGGCGCGCACACCTTGCTCGCGGCTGTACATATATTCCAGCCCGCCTTTGCGTTCACTGGCGGTCAGATACAGAACCTGCATGCAGCCACCTGCCTGGATATTGCTGGACAGGTCCGGGTTCATGAACAGCAGATCGTCATCCATATGGCCCACGACGACCAGATCCCGGCTGCCGTGACAAGCGTCGGCGGCCTGGGCAGAAAACGACAAGAGCAAAGCACACAGTCCGCCAAGCAGCCTGTGTTTCAGGGAAGGACCAGCCGAAAAGGCGAGATACATGAGGATGAGAGCGCGGAAAAAACAAGGATCAGAACGATCCGTCCCGCGTTGCTTGCAGAGGGTGCAAGCAACGTGCCTGCTTAGTATAAGCAGGCACGGTCAAGCAGAAAATAAAGATAAACGGTGCCAGGGACTTTGCTTTTTAAAGTGTGGCGCCGACGCTGCGATCAGTTCAATCTGGGGCGAATCAACATGGGGGCAAACTGATGCAGGTAATTGAGCATGGCCAGAATCCAGCATAGGCCAGCCGCATGCAGCAAGGGCAGGCTCCAACTGCTTGGGATCAGGGCCAGCAAGCGCAAGAAGCAGGCGGCAATCAGGAAACCGTAACCCAGCACCACTTTGGGTGTGGCACGCAAGGGGCGGCCTAAATGACCCAGGGCAGTACGGGTCAGCATGCCAATAATCATCACGCTGAAACCTGCCAGACCCACAATATGTACCGGCCAGGCTGCGCGCAGAATCCAGCCTGCTTCATACGCCGCAGCACTTAATAGACCCAGTGCCAGACCGGCATAGCCCAGGTACAGAATCCACAGCAGCGGCGTATTGCGGCTGGCCCAGGGTTTCCAGCGTACCCACTGGAAGCAGGCGATCAAGCCCAAAGCAGCCAGAACCAGGGCTAATGACAAACGCCAGGGGCTTAGCGACAAGGCAATGGCGATGGCACTCAAGCCCATTTGCCAATGGCCGCTACGAGTTTGAGCAGGCAGGCTCAGGCCCGGCAAGGCGCGCATGGCAAAGAAGGGGATGATGCGACGGGCAATCAGCAAGGTGATCAAGCCCATGGTCCAGAAGCCGCTGTAGAAGTAGGGCATGGGGTCTTGCCCTTGCATCAGGCTGTACATGAACAGAGCATGGCTAAGACCCAAAGCCAGCATGGCGAGCGGAATACCGTAATTGCGCTTGTTGCGGGCGATCAGGATGACGCGCCCCAGTTCAGCTGCGGCAATGGCAAAGAAGAGGGCATCGAGCAGCAATGCCGCCATCATGCCATGGGGAAGTAGCAGGCTGAAGCGCGCCAGAATCCAGATCAGACACAAGGCCCCTAAAGAGGGGCCACGCAAGGTGGGTTGCCCCGTCCAGGTGGCGCTGGCAGTCAGCAAAAATCCTACGGCAATGGTGCCGATAAAGGCCCAGAGCATTTCATGGGCGTGCCAGTACAGGGACGGGATGGCCGCATTGGCCAGCCATCCGGGCGTATAGAGCCAGAGCGCAATGCTGGCAGCGCCCCAAAGCGTGGCTAAAAGATAGAGGGGACGAAATCCCAGTTCCAGGAATGCGCGCCATTCTGGGCGGGTAGAGGCGGGGGAGGCAGTCAAAGGAGTCATGGCAGATCAGTTATAAGATGTATTTTAAATATATCTTAAAGGCCGAATAAAACATAGTCTCTTCAAGTGATGTTCAGCCTTATTCTTTGTCGCTCATATCCAGGGTGCTGTCTATCATTTTGCGCAGAAGATAGACGATGGCCACGCGTTCTGCGGGGTTCAGATTGCCCATGGTCAGTTCGCTGATGGTATGGGCGCGAGGGATGACACGATCGAGCAGGTCCAGCCCTTCCTGGGTCAGCTCCACAATGACCTTGCGTCTGTCGTCCTTGTCCGGTGCCAGTTCAATCAGGTTGCGTGATTTCAGACGCTGAATAATGCCCCGTATGGTGGCCTGGTCGACCGCGGTCGCTTCGACCAGCTCGGTTTGCGAGCTGGGTCCATGGTCGCGCAGAGCGCAGAGCGTCACGAACTGAATCGCAGTTAGTTGGCTGTCGCCCACGTAATGCTGAAAGATGGCCGTATGCCGCTGGCCCGCCTTGCGCAGCAGGTGGCCGATTTGTTCGGTGACATCGTAGGACAAGGTTTGAGGCTCAGAAACGGGGGAGGTAGGCTGCATAGTCTTTCTGTCTTGTTGTGGAATGGGCAGGCCAGTTAAAGAACAACTGAGCAAGTATACCTTCCCGAGGACCGGTTCACGTCTGATTCAGATCAGTTATTTCGCGTTTAAAGCATCTGTTATTTCAGGGTGTGCACCGCAATAAATGAGTCTACACACTGTTAAATCGGAAAATGAAATGAATTTGAGGTCTGGATATTCAAGGCTTGTTTTTGTTTTTGATTTTTTAATTAACTTGTTGATATTGTTGTTTTAATGGCTTGTTTAAAGCTGCTTTACAGGCTGCTTAAGTTTCCTTTGGATAGGTATAAACCCTAGCTCAATCACCTGTTTTCATGCTTAAACTTAGTGTGTACACTACTAAAAACATGTGGTGAGCACTTTTGATGAGTGCCGTGATTTGGAGCTAACGATGGAAAAAACAGTCAAGATTGCGATTGTAGGGGCCGGTCTTGGCGGAGCCGCTGCGGCGACTCTGTTGCAGCAAGCTGGCTTTGAGGTAGAAGTATTTGAGCAGGCGCCAGAATTCTCGCGTTTGGGTGCCGGTATCCACGTGGGCCCCAACGTGATGAAGATCTTCCGCCGCATGGGTCTGGAAAAAGCGCTGGACGATATGGGTTCGCACCCGGATTTCTGGTTCAGTCGTGATGGCGAAACGGGTGACTACCTGTCCCGTATCCCTTTGGGTGAATTTGCCAAGAAAGAATACGGTGCGTCGTACATCACCGTGCATCGTGGCGATATGCACGCTTTGCAAATTGACAGCATCAAGCCGGGCACCGTGCACTTTGGCAAGCGTTTGCAAAATCTGGTGGACCGTGGTGACGACGTTTTGCTGGAATTTGCCGATGGCACCAGCGTAACGGCTGACATTGTGATTGGTGCCGATGGCATCCACTCCAAGATCCGTGAAACCCTGCTGGGTGTAGAAGACCCGATTTACAGCGGCTGGGTGGCACACCGTGCCCTGATCCGTGGCGAAAACCTGGCCCGCTTTGCCGACGAGTTCGAGGACTGTGTGAAATGGTGGACAGACGACCGTCACATGATGGTGTACTACACCACTGGCAAACGTGATGAATACTATTTTGTGACTGGTGTGCCACATCCTGCCTGGGATTTCCAGGGTGCTTACGTAGACAGCTCGCAAGAAGAGATGCTGGCCGCATTTGAAGGCTATCATTCCACGGTTCAGAATCTGATCAAATCGACTGAAAGCATTACCAAGTGGCCATTGCGTAACCGTAATCCGCTGCCTTTGTGGAGCCGTGGTCGTTTGGTCATGTTGGGCGATGCATGTCACCCCATGAAGCCACACATGGCTCAAGGTGCTTGCATGGCGATTGAAGATGCCGCCATGTTGACGCGCTGCTTGCAAGAGACCGGCTTGTCGGATTTCCGTACGGCTTTTGATCTGTACGAGCTCAACCGCAAAGAGCGTGCGACTCGTGTTCAGTCTGTCTCCAACGCCAATACCTTCTTGCGCACGCAAGAAGATCCGGCCTGGGTTTACGGCTACGACCTGTACGGTCAGGACCTGAAGTCCAGCTAAGCAGTGCACGGTGCTGAGTCCGGGAGCGATCCGGGCTCAGCGCATCAATCTGATCGGGTCCCGCTGTGTCTGACCTGTCTCTATAGATAGAGCAGGCATGTCCAGCAGGGAGTCACCGTTGATACATCATTCTTCATCTGTAAACGGTCTGCAGCCCAATGGGGGGAATGCGGACGCGTTCAGGGCCCTGCTGTGTTCTGTCAGGCGCTGTTCTTAGGCAGTTTTCTGGTTCACCAGGCATACCAATAATTATCTGGAGATATACAAGGTGCATTCATCCATCCAAAGTCCCACGGCTGTGCCTGCAGGTCGGGACGGAAACGGAGATCTCTATAAGAAGATCGTCTGGCGTCTGATCCCCTTTCTGTGCTTTTGTTATTTGGCTGCTTATCTGGACCGCATCAACGTGGGTTTTGCCAAGCTGCAGATGCTCGATCATTTGCAGTGGAGTGAAACGGCCTACGGTCTGGGTGCTGGCCTGTTCTTTCTGGGCTACATCCTGTTTGAGGTACCCAGCAACCTGATTCTGGAACGTGTGGGTGCCAAGCTGTGGATTGCCCGCATCATGATCACCTGGGGTCTGCTCTCTGGCCTGACCATGTTTGTCACCTCGCCGACGCAGTTCTACATTCTGCGTTTTGTGCTGGGTGCGGCAGAAGCCGGTTTCCTGCCAGGTGTGTTGTATTACCTGACCCTTTGGTTTCCTACGTACCGACGCGGCAAGATCATTGCCTTGTTCATGATTGGCCTGCCTTTGTCCAGCGTGATTGGTGGTCCTTTGTCCGGCTGGATTATTGGTCACTTTGATCACATGAACGGTTGGCGTGGTTGGCAGTGGCTGTTCCTTCTGGAGGCGATTCCTAGCGTGCTGCTCGGTTTCCTGACTTTCTGGGCCTTGCCAAACAACTATCAGTCTGCGAAATGGCTGAGTAATGATGAAAAATCTCGTCTGGCTGCTGACCTGGCTGCCGACGATGCCGAAGGCAAGGGTGTCAAGCACAGCTTTAAAGATGGTTTCTTCAACCTGAAGGTGTGGATGCTGGGCGGGATCGACTTCTCCATTCTATTGGGTACCTACTCCATCAGCTTCTGGATGCCGTCCTTTATTCGTGCGGCAGGTGTGCAGGATCCTTTCCAGATTGGCTTGATGACGGCGATTCCATCGCTGGCCGGTGTGGTGGGCATGCTGATGATTGGTGCCAGCTCGGACCGTTGCCGTGAACGCCGTTGGCACTTGATCGTGCCGCTGACTATCGGTGCGGTTGCGCTGGTTGCCAGTACCTTTGTGGCTCATCATGCCTGGTTGACCGTTCTGGCCTTCACCGTGGCTTCGGCTGTGATTATGGGTGCTGTGCCTGTGTTCTTCAGCTTGCCAGCGACGTTCCTGAAAGGCACTGCCGCAGCGACCGGTTTTGCTCTGGCATGTTCCTTGGCTAATATCGCCGGTCTGGTCAGCAACTCCCTGATTGGTTGGGTGACCGACCTGACAGGCTCGGGCAGCGCCGCTTTGTGGCTGTTTGCCGGTAGCTTGATGGTGAGCTGTTTGTTGGCATTCGCCTTGCCAGCCAAACAGGTGAACCGCTAAGTCTCCGTTCACTCCTGTTGTCTGAAACACAAAAAACATACCCGGCTATTCGCCGGGTATGTTTTTTTATGGTTGCGGCGTCTTGGGTACGCCGCTTTGCCGAATCAGGGTAGCAGGCTTGTGGCCGGGTACCGATCAGATTCAGGCAGTAACTTTGCTGCCTTGCTGTAACCAGGCTTGCAAATCAACGGTTTCGTACAGAACCTGTGCGCTTAGTACGCGCAAGCCATGCGGTCCGCTATCCAGGATGCGGTGTTCGCCTTTGGCTTGTTGCAGTTCCAGCTCGCTGTCAGGCAGCGTCATCAGGTGGCGAGCCACGGTAATCAGCTGCTCGGGCGGGCAGCAGGGGCTGGACTCAAAGTGTCCGATTTCTTTACCGTTTTGGCGGATGATCAGGCGTAGTGGATTCATGATGTTGTTGCCGTATCGGAGGCGGGCCAGTAAAAGTTATTGGGCGTGGCGCGTGCACCAAAAATGGCTTGTCCAACGCGCACAATCGTGGAGCCTTCGGAAATAGCGACTTCATAGTCACCCGACATACCCATGGACAGCTCACGGATGTTTTCCGCGTGGGCAATGTCATTGCGCAATTGATCGCGCAAATTGCGCAGCAGGGCAAAACAAGGCCGTACCCGTTCCGGGTCAGCGTCCATCAAGGCCAAGGTCATCAGGCCTTTGACTTTCAAAGCAGAAAACTGTGGTAATTCGCGCACAAAAGCATGGACTTCTTCCGGGGGTAAACCGAACTTGCTGTCCTCGTTGGAGGTGTTTACCTGCACGAAAACGTCCAGACTGCGGCCTTCAATTTGCAAGCGGCGGTCCAGGGCTTCTGCGGTCTTGAGCTTGTCCAGTGCATGAAATTCAGAAGCAAAGCGTGCAACGGACTTGGCTTTATTGCTTTGCAGGTGTCCAATAACAGCCCATTCCAAATCCGGTAGTTCTTCGCGCAGGGCTTCGTACTTGCCTTCGGCCTCTTGCACCTTGTTCTCGCCCAGCAGGCGACAACCGGCCTGGTAAGCCAGGCGGATGCGGTCAATTCCGAAGGTTTTGCTGACGGTGAGCAAACGTACATCGCCAGCGGCACGCCCGTAGCGCACGCAGGCGGCATCAATTCTTTGTTGTACCAGGGCAATGCGTTCCCGAAATGCCTCTACACTGGTGGAGGTGGGATAATGCTCGGTGTGAAGTAGATCAGGGGCGGATTCGGACATGGCGCACCAGTAAGGAAGAAAAAAAAGATAAACTCGACCCTGCGGGTCGCGCATAAACTATTATGTCATAGGTCAAAATGAATATCCAGGGAAGCAATGCGAAGGAACTTTTCGATGATATCCGACAGCAAGTGGCACTGGGGCGAATCGCTCCGGGCCAGATTTTGCCGCCGGTACGCGAACTGGCTCAAACACTGGGCTTGAACCGCAATACGGTTGCCCTGGCATACAAGCGCCTGGTCTCGGCCGGGGTGGCCGATGCACAAGGCCGTCGCGGTACACGGATTCGTGAGGCGATCCGGGAGCTGGCGCGGGAAGGGCATGGGGCCAGCTCGGCCTTGCAGGATCTGGCCAGTGGCAATCCGGCGCCGGGCCATTTGCCTGCACCTACCCAATTGATCGCTGGGGTGCGCGGTCAAACCCAGGCTTTGTACGGCGCCGACCCGTTGGTGCCCGAATTGCGCGCCGTATGTCAGCAGGTGTTCCATAAAGACACCCCCCCCGATACCGATTACCACGTCAGTTACGGCGCAGTCGACGCGATCGAGCGCTTGCTGCAAGCCTTTTTGCTGGCGGGCGATAAGGTCGGGATTGAGGATCCCGGCTACCTGAACAGCATCAACTCCGTGCATACGCTGGGCTACAAGCCAGTGGGTATTGCTGTTGATAGCGAAGGGATTGTGCCGGCCTCGCTGGAGGCGGCTTTGGAAGATGGTCTGCGCGCCTTGATTCTGACCCCGCGCGCGCACAACCCTACGGGATGTTCCTTAAGCCGTGCCCGTGCCAAGCAGATTGAGCAAATTCTGAAGCAGTATCCCGAATTGTTGCTGATGATTGACGACCACTTCTGGATGCTGGCCAGCAGCCCTTATCGAAATGTGATTCCTGCCGATCATTTGCGCTGGGCCTTGATCCGTTCGGTGTCCAAAGGCCTGGGCCCGGATTTGCGCGTGGCTCTGGTCGCGTCAGACCTGCAAACCAGCGAGCGCTTGTCGCAACGTCTGGCTTCGGGGGCTCAGTGGGTCAGCCATCTGTTGCAGCAAATGGTGGTTCATGGGCTGACCGATGCCGACATCAAGGCGCAGACTCGTGTTGCACAAGCCGCTTACGTACAGGCTCGCATCGATCTGATGCAAGCCCTGAAAAAGCAGGGCATTCCTTTTTGGGATAGCGAGGAAGGCTTCAATCTGTGGATTCCGCTGGATCGGGAAGCCGAGCCGGTACTGGCAGGCTTGGCCGCACGTGGCTGGCTGGTTCGATCCGGCCAAGTCTTTGGGGTGAGCAACCCCGCTCAAGGCTTGCGTGTCAGTTTTGCGAATCTGAATGCCAAAGATGCTCAACGCTTTGCAACCGATTTAGCTCAAGTTCTGCAAGAACGCTATTAGTCACTATCTTGCTGCTTCTAGCGGAGTAGCAAGATAGTGAACTCTCTTACGCGCCCATCCAGATAGTTAATAGGGGCGCTATTTTTATGGGCGCGAGATGCTTATTTGGCGGGACGATTGCTGATCCACTGCACCGCCAGCACACTGCCCATCACCAGAATAATGCCCAGCAGGCTGGAGCCTGTCATGGCCTGACCCAAAATCAGCCACCCCAGAATTACAGCGGTCAAAGGGCTAAGCAGACCCAGCGAAGACACGGCCACAGAGGGTAAAACGGCAATCCCGCGGAACCACAGGGTATAGGCCAGGAGTGCACCGACCAGACACAGGTAGAGATAGCCACCGATTTGCACGCCGCTCAAGGAACTGTCCAGCGGTGGGTCCAGCCACAAGGCCAGAGGGGCCAGCATCAGTCCACCCAGCATCAATTGCCAGGCCGTGAAGGCCAGAATGGGCATGCCACTACGCCAGCGATGCGACAGGTACGTGCCCAAGGCCATGCACAGGGCCCCGACAATGGCCGCGACCATGCCCAAGGTATCCCATTGGCTCTCTGGCGATAGCAGCAAAATACCCATGCCGATAATACCGATCACGCAGGCGACCAGGGCCATGGTCACCGGACGTTTGCCTTCCAAAGCCCAGGCCAGGCCAATCACCACCAAGGGTTGAGCCGCACCCACAACGGCAGCCAATCCACCCGGCAGGCGGTAGGCCGCAACGAATAGCAAGGCTTGAAATGCCCCGATGTTCAAGGCTGCCAGAATCAGGGTCTTGCCCCAGTCGCCTGGGGCGGGCATGCGTCGGCTCCACAAGAGCAGCATCACGCCAGCGGGAAAGCAGCGCAAAAAGGCCGCGATAAAAGGGCGGTCGGGGGGCAGAATTTCTGTGGTCACAATGTAAGTGGAACCCCAGATGGCGGGGCCTAGTGCGGTCAAGGCCGTCACCAGCCAAAGAGAAAGTCGGTTCATGATGAAAGTATCTTGATGTCGAGATAAATGCCAGTGTAGGGATGATTTATCTTAATATCAAGATAAATATCGAAATCGAGAAATCATGAGCGAAGAACACGACGCGGTAGACCTGATCATTAATCAATGGCGCGAGCAGCGGCCAGACTTGCAGAACCTGGACGCCATGGCCTTGCTGGGCCGCATGACACGCTGCTTTCAACTGGTCCAAAAACAAATGAGCGAGAACTTCAGGCGTCACGGCCTGCAGCTGGGCGAATTTGATGTGCTGGCCAGTCTGCGCCGCTCCGGCCCGCCGTATACCTTGGCGCCTACCGCCTTGTTTTCCACCTTGATGGTTAGCTCCGGCACCATGACGCATCGCTTGCAGGGCCTGGAAAAGCAGGGCTTGATCGAACGCATTGCTGACCCGGAAGACGCCCGCCGTATTCTGGTGCGTTTGAGCCCTGCGGGTCTGGCCTGTGTGGATGCGGTCGTGGTGGATCATTTGGCCAATGAAGAAAATTTGTTGGAAGGGCTGGATGCCACGCAGCGCCAGAATCTGAATACCTTGTTACGGGACTGGATGCGCTTGTTGGAGTCGCGCCCGGCTTGAAGGAGTGCTAAAGTAGCTGGATATATACACAGCCTGCTTATGATTCCGCCCGAGCTTCCTCCTTTTTATTATCTGCACAATTTCCACCAGGTTTTGCAGTGGGTACAGCACGCCAGTTCCGACCTGCTGGAGCCTGAACACGTCCAATGTGGCCATCGTTTTGGACATGCTTCCCAGCCTGCGCAAGCCTTGCTGGTACGCTTGCTGATGCGTAAAGGCCCGGTGTTCCGTATCGACAAGCTGCGTTATGCCGAGATCGAAAATCTGGAAGAGGCCGTGCAAGAGCTGGCGGCCTGCGAGCTGATAGAAACCGATCCTGAGCTTGATCTGGAAACATTGTTTGCTGTCCATACCGTTCCCGAGCTGCGCCGCTTGTTCAGTGAGCTGCCAGCCACCGGGCGCAAGTCAGACTATCTGGAATGGATTGGCCAGACGCAGGGTGAACAGGCCCGGCCTTTTACGCAGTGGTGCACAGATCCTGGCCTGCAAGCCCCGACGCTTCGTCTCTCACCACAAGTCATGCATTGGGCGCAGCGTTTGCAGCTGCTGTTTTTTGGCAATCATTATCAGGACTGGTCCGAGTTCGTGCTCAGCGATCTTGGCTTGTATAGATACGAAACTGTGATTCTGGATCAGTCTAGTCGGGCGTTTCGACATAATGAGGACGTGCGCCTGTATGAAGCCTTGTCCGAGCTGCGTGATGCGCAAGACGAGGCCGATCCAGATCTGTGGGCCCAACGTTTTGCCGCTGTTCAGGCTGTTGAGACCGACAGTGATTGGCTTCAACGACGCAAGGCGAAAACCCTGTTTCAGCTAGGCCAGCAAGCCGAGCGCCAACATTGGTGGCCGTTGGCCGAGCAAGCCTATGTGCAGACCAACTGGCCGGGCGCCCGTTACCGTCAATTGCGGGTGCTGGAGCGTCAGGACAAGCATCAAGGGGCCTGGCCCTTGTTTTGTCAGGCGTGGGAGCAGCCCGAAAATGAGAGTGAAACCCAGAAGCTGCTGCGTATGCTGCCCCGGCTGCGTCGAAAACTGGCGGTAGAAGCTCCGCCCAGCCCGCCATCCACTAAACCTACAAGCCGCACGCAACGTAGTGATCTGGTTTTGTTTGATGACGGCAATCGGGTCGAGTCCCAGGTGCTGGCCCACTGGGATAGTCCCTTGGCTCCGGTTTTTTACGTAGAAAACGCCTTGTTTCCGGCCTTATTGGGATTGTTGAGCTGGGATGCCATTTTCGCTCCCTTGCCCGGCGCATTTTTCCACCCTTATCAAGCCTGTCCGGCCGATTGGGGGAACCCGGACTTTGTGTCGCGCAGGCAAAACTTGTTTGATCAATCTTTAAGTGTGCTGGATGGCGCAGACTATAAAACCGTGATCAGGCAACGCTGGCAGCAAAAGCGCGGCGTGCAGTGCCCCTTGCTGATCTGGCCAGCCTTGAACGAATCCTTGATCGATCAGGCCTTGCATTGCATCCCCGCCCAGCATTTGCGGCTGGTGTTCAAGCGTATCTTGCAGGATTGGCGGGACAACCGTTCCGGTTTGCCGGATTTGGTACGCTTCATGCCCGCTCAGCAAAGCTATGAATTGATTGAGGTAAAAGGCCCCGGAGACCGCTTGCAAGACAACCAGCGGCGTTGGTTAAGTTATTTCGAGCAACATGCCATCCCTGCGCGTGTCTGCTATGTGACCCGGCCTGAATCGCCATGAAAGCCTGGACGGTAGGTGTACGAGCCTTATGCGAATTTACTGCACGTAGCGGGGATCTGGACCTGCGCTTTACGCCTGCGGCCACAGCACAGGAAGGTATCCTTGGCCACCAGCAGCTAAAGCTGCGTCGCCCCGAGCACTATGAAGCCGAAGTGCCCCTGTCGTACGAGATGGAAGGACTGCTGGTGCGTGGTCGAGCCGATGGGTTTGATCCTGTCAGCAACTGCCTGGAGGAACTGAAAACCTATCGTGGGGCCTTTGATGCTATCCCCGAGCACCATAGACGTCTGCATCAGGCACAAGCCAAGGTCTATGCCGCCATCTTGTGCCAGGAGCGTGATTTGCCGGGGATGACGGTTAGCGTGGTGTATTACCACGTGGACAAGCATAAAGAGACCAGCATCTCCGAGTATCTGGAGCGCGCAGCGCTGTGGGCCTTTTTCGAGGAGCAATGCCGCGCTTATGTAGAGTGGGGGCGGCAGGAGCAAAAACACAGGCTGGCGCGCGATCAAGCTTGTACAGCGTTGCAGTTTCCCTATGAACAATTTCGTGCCGGTCAGCGACAGCTAGCCGTGGCCGCGTTCCGGGCCCAACGTGACGCACAGTGCCTCTTAGCCCAAGCGCCCACCGGTATTGGCAAAACCTTGGCCGTCGTATTTCCAGGCCTGAAGGCCATGCCCGAGGCGGGTTTGGATAAGCTGTTTTATTTGACGGCCAAGAACTCCGGTCGGCAAATGGCGCTGGACGCCTTGCAGCGCTTAAGCCCGGAAGGCGAGGGTGCGTGGCGGGTGCTGGAAATGGTGGCCCGTGACAAGCAGTGCCCCCATCCGGATAAGGCCTGTCATGGTCAGTCCTGTCCTTTGGCCGAAGGTTTTTACGACCGTCTTCCGGCTGCCCGTCAGCAAGCTCTGGAGCAACCCATGTTGACTAGCCAGCGCTTGCAACAAGTGGCTAGCGAGCATCAGGTCTGCCCCTATTATTTGAGCCAGGAGATGCTGCGTTGGGCAGACGCTATTGTGGGCGACTACAACTACTTTTTCGACACGCATGCGGTGCTGTATAGCCAGACCCTGGCCCAGCAATGGCGCAGCGCGGTTCTGGTGGATGAGGCTCACAATCTGGTTGAACGTGCCCGTTCCATGTATTCCGCGTCTTTCTCGCAAGTGCAGTTGCGCATGGCGCGTAAAGCCTCGCCTTCGGCCTTGAAGCGTCATTTCGCCCCCTTGACTCGCTTGATGGAGGACTTGATACCCGAGGAAGGCGGCGACCAATGGGGGCTGGAAAAGATCCCGGAGGATCTGCTGGAGCAGTGCGACTATCTGGCGGCCCGTTTAGGGGCTTATGTGGCCGAGAATCCCATGCCGCAAGACAGCCCCTTGCTGCAGTTCTATTTCGAGCTGCTGTACTTTGTGGACCTGGCCGGCCAGTTCGGCTCGCATTCCTTATTCGATATTTTGGCGCAGCGCGATGGCGTGCTCCTGAACTTGCGCAATATCGTGCCTGCTCCGTTTCTGGCCGAACGCTATGGCGATGCGCACGGAGTAGTGTTGTTCTCTGGCACCATGAATCCTTCGCAGTTTTATCGTGATGTCTTGGGGCTGCCGCCCAGCACAGCAGAGTTGAACGTGGCGTCCCCTTATCGGGCCGAGCAGTTACGGGTACGCCAGTATGCCGGTCTGTCCACGCGCTATGCCGACCGGGCCCAGAGCCTGAGCGGCGTTTGCGATATTGTCGGGCAGGCGTATCAGGAGCAGCCGGGCAACTATCTCTTGTTTTTGAGCAGCTTTGATTATCTGCACCAGGTCAGTCAGGCCTTGCAGGAGCGCTGGCCGGATATGCCGCTTTGGCATCAGCAACCGGGCATGAGCGATCTGCAAAGAACGCAGTTTCTGGACCGCTTCACGCTGGATGGGAAGGGAGTGGGTTTAGCGGTGCTGGGTGGGGCGTTTTCAGAAGGGGTGGATTTACCCGGTAAACGCTTGATCGGTGCTTTTATTGCCACCTTGGGTTTGCCGCAGTTCAATCCGGCCAATGAGTCCGTCAAACAAGTCATGGCCCGGCTCTTTGGGGAGCGGCGGGCCTATGACTATACCTATCTGTATCCGGGACTACGCAAGATTACACAGGCCGCGGGTCGTGTGATTCGCGATGAACAGGATCAAGGCTTTGTGTATCTGCTGGACGAGCGCTATGGGCAGCGGCGGGTGCAGCAGTTGCTGCCGGACTGGTGGCAAATTGAGCAGGTGCGGACTGACGCTCGTTCTGGGCAATCACTTCGGTAATGATTTGTGCGGTGGCGGCCGACAGCGTCCAGCCCAGGTGACCGTGGCCGGTGTTGTAGTAGACGCCAGGGCGGCTGCCTGCTTTTACGCGCGGCATCATGTCCGGCATCATGGGGCGCAAACCTGCCCACGGTACAACACGGTCGGTCGCCGCGTCGTGGAAGTTGCGACGGGTCCAGTTGGTCAGCGGGGCGATACGGTCGGCGCGAATGTCCTTGTTGGCGCCGTTGTATTCCGCCGTACCGGCCACACGCAGGCGGTCCTTGCCCAGACGGCTGGTCACAATCTTGGCTTCTTCGTCCAGCAAACTGACCCAAGGGGCGGCATGTTGGGCTTCCGGCGTATCCAGGTACACCGAGATCGAATAGCCCTTGACCGGGTAGATGTTGATGTAGTCGCCCAGCATATGGGCCAAGTGACGGCTACCCACGCCAGCGCAAACCACCAAGGAATCCACAGACAGTGTATGGGTGTGGGCTTCAGCGCCTTCACCGGTACGCAGCTGGATGCGGTGTGGTGGGCCGCAATCAATACCCAGGACTTCTGTATCTTGCAGAAATTTCACGCCGCGCTTGGCGCAGGCATCGGCCAGACCGCGTGTGTATTTGTGAATATCCCCTGTGGCGTCCGAAGGCGTAAAGAAACCGCCGTAGTAGGTGCCTTGCAGAGCAGGTTCGATCTGGTGGATTTCTTCGTTGGTGACCGTGCGGCGTTCCAAGCCGCCTTTGTGCAGCAGCTGGCTGACTTTTTTGCCGGACTCAAAGCCGCCGGGGGTGTGGTAGATGTGCAGAATGCCGCGCTGTTCCAGGTCGAAATCAATGTTTTCGTCCTTGGCCCACTGGTACAGATTCTCGCGGGCGCTGATGGCCAGCTTGACGGTGTCCACGGTGTTGCGCTCGTAACCGGAAATCGCGCCCACAAATTGCGCCATCCAGCTGTATTTATGCCAGCTTGGTTTGGGGTTGAACAGCAGTGGGGCGTCTTTGCGCATCATCCACTTCAAGCCCTTGAGAATGGTGCTGCGGCTGTTCCAGACTTCGGCGTTGCACGCAGACAGCTGTCCGCCGTTGGCGAAGGAGGTTTCCATCGCGGGGTAGCGCAGGCGGTCGATAACGGTAACTTGATAGCCTTTCAGGCTGAGGGCGTAGGCGGTGGTGATTCCGGAAATACCGGCGCCAATGACGGCAATATGCGACATAACAGGCTCCTGACAGGTGAATTACCACCGAGTAGTGGCAATACCCCATCTGTCCTGTGACCTGAGAGTTTATCCAACCTGTGTGTCTGGCTGGGCTCCTTCGGTGGGCGTCAAACGCCGCTCTCCAGAGTGTCGGGCTGGTACGATCCTTTTGCCTGAGAGATTCCGGGGTGGTTGCTCCGTCGGCGCCTGACTGAACAGGTCTCTTTCATACCGCCTGTAGTGACGCGACTACAGTAGCTGTGCTTACAAGAGTTTGCAATCAGGGTAAACCGGGAGCCGCTGGGGGCAACTCCCGGTTTGGGCTGGGGATCAGGAGGGGTAAATCCACAGTTTGGAGGGTGGCAATTGCAGGTGATGCACACCACTGGGCAGGGGCTCGGGCCCGAAAGCACGCAAGGTGCCGGCAGACGGGTCGGCCATGCGGAAAACGTGCTCCCACTTGTCGCCCAGGTACATGCTGGTGGACAGTTGCAATTGCAGCGTATCGGGGCCGGGTTGGGCATTCAACTGCACTTGTTCGACACGAATCACGGCGGTGGCTTGCTGGCCAGCGTTCAGGGGAGCGGCGGCATGGCCCCACAGTTCCCAGCCGGGCCCACTTAGGCGGATTTGCTGGTCACGTTGTTCCGTCACCTTGCCTTGCAGACGGTTGTTCGAGCCCATGAACTCGGCGGTGTACAGCGTCTTGGGATTGCTGTAGACCTCTTGCGGGCTACCTTGCTGCTCGATTTCACCACCGTTCAGCAGCAAGATTCGGTCCGAAATCGCCATGGCTTCCGCCTGGTCATGGGTCACCATCAAAGCCGACAAGCCCATTTGCACAATCAGCTCGCGCAGGAAGACGCGGGCTTCTTCGCGCAGCTTGGCATCCAGGTTGGACAGCGGCTCGTCCAGCAAGATCACAGGCGGGTTATAGACCAGAGCACGCGCAATGGCGACACGTTGTTGTTGCCCGCCAGACAGCTGGCTGGGGTAGCGTTCGCCCAGACCTTTCAAGCCCAACTGATCCAGAATGGCGTCCACTTTCTGGCGGCTTTCCGCTTTGGGTGTCTTGCGCAGCGTCAAGGGGTAAGCGACGTTCTCCTGCACCGTCATGTGTGGCCACAAGGCGTAGGACTGGAACACCAGGCCCAGATTGCGGGCTTCGGCGGGCAGGTCGATACGGGCCTGCGAGTCGTACAGCACGTCATTATTGATGGCGATGCGGCCCTGGGATGGTTGTTCCAGCCCGGCAACGGCGCGCAGCAAGGTGGTTTTGCCGCTGCCCGAGGCACCCAGCAGGGAAACCACTTCGCCTTTGTTCAGGCTCATGGAGACCCCTTTCAAAACGGGGTTGCGGTCGTAGGCCAGGTGGATATTGTCTACAGTCAGCTCGGTCATCGTAGTTTCACTCCGAAGCGCAATGCGATGGTCAGGCCAATGACCACCAGAACGATATTAATAAAAGACAGGGCAGCCACAATGTCGATGGCACCGGTGGCCCACAGGGAAACCAGCATGGAGCCAATGGTTTCCGTACCAGGCGTCAGCAAGTACACGCCGGTGGAGTATTCCCGCTCGAAAATCAGGAACATCAGCAACCAGGAGCCAATCAGGCCGAATTTTGCCAAAGGCAGGGTGATCTGGCGTGTGACCTGACCGGGACGGGCGCCTGTACTGCGGGCCGCTTCTTCCAGTTCAGGACCTACTTGCAGCAGAGTAGAGGAGATCAGGCGCAAGCCATACGCCATCCAAACCACGCTATAGGCCAGCCACACACTGAAGATGGTGCTACGCAGGGCACGCATGGGGCCGACGACCGAGCCTCGCAGCCATTCAGCCATGGGCAATACCGACAGCCAGCCGTTTTCCAGAGACTGGTCCAGCCACATGGGCACGAACAGGAACATCCACAAGAAGGCCAGACCGGCCAGCAGACCGGGCACCGCACGTGGCACCAGCACGCTGTAGTCCAGGAAGCGAGTGATACCGTCTGGCTTGCGGTGCATAGCCAAACCGATAAAGGTGTAGCAGATCACTGCCAAGGCACCCCCAAACACACCAATTGCGATCGAGTTCAGAATGGCGCGCAGCAGGTTGGCTTGCCCAAAGACTTGTCTGAATGCATCCAGAGAAAGCACGTCCATCAGCGACACCCCAATGCCCCAGTTGGACACAAAGGCACGCAGCACCACGCCGACAACCGGCACGATCACGGTAAAGAACAGCCACAGTGCAACCAGGGTGGCGGCAGCCCAGCGCCAGCGGCCCAGTGGCAGCGAGCGAGCTTGGGAAGCCTTGCCCTTGACGGTTACAAAGCGGTTGGCGGTACGCATCAGACGGCGTTGCAGCATCACCAGAGGAATGGTCATGGCGATCAGAATTACGGCAACCGCGGCCATCAGGTGATAGGACGGGATGCCCAGCTTGTTGGTCAGCTTGTACAAGTAGGTGGCCAGGACCAGGTGGCCCTCGGGATCACCCAGCACCAGAACCAGACCAAACACTTCCAGGCCCAGGAAAAACAGCAGCACGCAGGCATAGAGAATGGCCGGGCGAACCATGGGCAGGCTGACCGAGCGCATTACTTGCCAAGGGCTGGCACCGGCACTACGGGCGGCTTCTTCCACGTCCGAACCCATGCTGCGCAGGGCGGAGGAAATGTACAGGTAGGCGTGTGGAACGTGGGTCAGACCGGCAATGATGACAATGCTGGTGAAGGAGTAAATGTTCCAGGGCACAAAACCGATCAGGTCCAGCGTCCAGGTGGAGAAAAATCCGACAGGCCCGGCGGCAACAATGTAGCCAAAGCCCAGCACCATGGGAGAGACAAAAATGGGGACCAGAATCAGCGGTTCAATCCAGGTACGACCGGGCAAATCGGTACGCACCATCAGGAAAGCAAGAATGCCACCTAAAGGAATCGAGATACCGGCCAGGCCAAAGGCCATGATGAAACCGCTACCCAGGGCTTTGTAAAAGTCCGGGTCGTCGAAAATAAAACGGAAGGCATCCAGCCCCAGAGACTTGTCAGCCGCGAAGAAAGGGGCGGATAGCAGGCTTTGGATGATGATCAGGCTAAGCGGCACATAAATGGCCAATGCCGTTATTAGAACAACGACATGGCGCGGCCAGGCCTGCCACCGAAGGCGTAAGGCTTGCATGATAAGGATTCCAGGCGGAAAAGAGGCGGGGTGGCGGCAGGGGCCGCCACCCGATTCAAAGACGAAGCGTCTTACTTATTGGCGGCAGCGCGCCATTGCTTGATGAAGTCCAGACGTTCCTTTTGTTTCAGGAAGTCCAGCAGGGACGAATCCACCGGGATGGGGGTCAGTTCCACACCCGCCAGTTTCTTGGTCAGGCCGTCCACGTCGTTATCGCCTTCCACGTCAGAGCGAATCGAAGCCAGTTCCGATTTGTTGGCCAGGATGTCCTGACCGTCTTTGGATAGCATGTAGTCCAAAAAGACACGGGCGGCATTGGGGTTTTGTGCCTTGTTGCTGATGAAGGCCACGCGCGACAGAACCAGGGTGTAGTCCGAGGGGTACACAATGCCGATGGCTTTATCCTTGGCGGCGCGGGTTTCCGCATACGAACCGAGCAAGTTGTAGCCAATCAGGTTTTCACCCGAGCTGACGCGCTCCATCATGGTGCCGGTGGACGATTGCAGAACCAGATTGGCCGAGCCTACGCCCTTGATGAAATCCCAGTAGCTGTCGCCTTTCTTGCTGTCCTGAGCGGCCAGCATATAGCCCACAGCGGATTTCTCGATATCGTAGGTGGTGACCTTGTTTCGGAAACGGTCCTTGTCGCTTTCGACCAGCTTGGCCAGTTCGGCGTGGGTCTTGGGCACTTCCTCGGGCTTGATCAAACGGTTGTTGTAGATGAACACCGTAGGCTCGTAGGTGGTGCCAAACGCCTTGTTTTCCCAAACGGCCCAGCTGGGCAGGGAGGGAATTTCAGGGGAGGCGTAGCTGGCAGCGTAGTCCGTGGCCAGGCGCATGGCCGAATCCATGGACGAACTCCAGACCACGTCACCACTATTGCTGCCCGAGGCTTGTTCGCTGATGTAGCGGTTGTACAGCTCGGTGCTGTTCATGTCGTGGTATTCGACTTTGATCTTGGGGTTGGCCGCTTCAAAGGCGGAAATCAGCGGAGCGGCTGCCTTGGTATCGGTCGTTGAGTAGACGATGACCTTGCCTTCTTTTTCGGCGGCTTGCGCTTGATCGCCTTGTGCCCAGGCCGCTTGACCGGCAAGCATGCTGGCACTGAGTGACAGGGCTAGCAGGCTAAGGCGGCTAGGGATGGTGAATGCTGACATTCGAGTCTCCTTGGTTTGGAGTCCCGTCATGATGCGGGACTTTTTTAGGATCAATGTCATTCCATTGTGTTGACACTAGCTGTCAGCATCCTGTCACTGCTGATAGGGAACATCCCCTAGTCCGGTGGGCGTGTCCGTGACCAGACGCCGCCAGTTTTGTAGGAAGCGCTGGCGTCGAGTGGGGTCCAGACCCACCAGCAAGGAAGGGTTCAGGATAAGTGGTTGAACGATTCCAATTGATTGATTTGAAACGGGTTTTGTAAACCAGCTGCCGGTTTCGATGGCATTGAGCGGGCCTAATCCAGCCGGACCCGCAATGGTTTGCTGTCCGCGGGGCGAGAGCAAATAATCGATAAAAGTGGCGGCCAAATCCGGTCGACGAGCCTGTTTGTGAATCAGGGCGCTGCGGGTAAACACCGAGACGTAATCGCTGGGAACGACGATGGCAATGTCCGAACCGGCTTTTTGACGGGCTCGGGCATAAGAGCCCAGCACGTTGTAGGCCACATCCAGCGTGCCATTGTCCAGATCGTCCAGAATGGCGCCGGTATTGGCATACAAGCGGGTGCCGACACGCCCCAGGGCATTGGCCATCCCCCAGAAGGTGGAGGAGGTGCGTTCGTCGTAGAGCGCAAACAGATAGCCCACGCCACTGATCTGGATGTCGTAGGTGCCGACGCGTCCCATCAAGCTGCCGCTATTGCGCTCCAGCAGTCGGAGCAGGGCCTCGCGGGAGGCGGGTAAATCGGGCGGTAAACGGGACGGGGCGTAGGCGATGACAGCCGGTTCCAGTGTGAAGCCGAACACCTCATTGCGCCAGCGTGCCCAGTTGGGCATGGCGTTGGTCAGGCTGGACGAGTAGGGGCGAGCGTAGCCATCGTTGGCTAGCTTCACCTGCAAGTCCGAGGCCGAGCTGATCAGCAAATCCGTGTCAGGCAGGCTGCCTTCAGTGGTATGCCGATACAGGGCCGTGGAGTCCATTTCGTGGTAGAGAATGCTGACCTGAGGCTGGATTTGCTGGAAGTCGTGGACCAGAACTTCAAACAGCTCCGTATCGGTAGGACCCGCGATCACCAACAAAGGCTGATCGTCTGTTTTTTGCTTGGGAGCAAGCGCCGGGTACTCATGACTGCGTATACCCATATCAGGCCGTGCGATTTTGTCCTGGGCATGAGTGGTATCGGGGTTTGCAAGCAGGCCCGTCAATGCCAAGGCCAGAATCGCCAGCGTCTGTGGCAGGGTGTTTGCAGGTTTGGGACCTTGGATCAGCGCCGGGATTTCGATGCGGACCGTCAGCCCTTGCGGCGAGTGATCACGCAAGAGCAGGGTTCCTTGATGCGCTTGCACTACTGTGCGCACGATCGACAGCCCCAAGCCCGAGCCTGGTCTACCTTGACTGCTGGGGCCGCGCTGAAAGCGCTCCAGCAAGCGGGTTTTGTCCTCGTCGCTGATGCCGGGGCCCAGGTCAGAAACATCAAATACCACCAAGCCACTGGGCCGGGTATAGATGCGTACCGAAATGTGCTCCTCGCTGTAGAGCATGGCGTTGTCGATCACGTTGCGCAGCATTTCTCGCAGTGAAACGTGGTCGCCCAAGACCTGGGCACGCCGCGCCGAAGGAGTAATGTGGACTTGCAGCCGATGAGCGCGATCCGGGTCTACACGCCCTTGGATTTCCTGAATCAGTGGGGGCACGTCCAAGGGGCGCATGGTGCTGCGATCCAGACGATGGCTGACTGTGGCATCCATCAGCAATTGGTTCAGCAAATGGGTAGCATGGGTGGTGTTGTTCAGAATCCGTTGCAGACGCGGGCGCACCGCTTCCGAGCCGGGCTGATCCATGGCTAGCTGGGTTTGCAGGTGTACGGCCGCCAAAGGCGTGCGAATCTGATGGGCCGCATCGGCGACCAAGTTGTTCAGGGTGCCTACCGCGGTTTGCAGACGCTGCATGAAGGCATTCAGAGTGTCGACCAGGCGGCGAATTTCCTTGGGTACTGGCGTATCTATGGGCTGCAGGTTGTCGTGAGAGCGCTCCCTAAGCGCGGTCTCCAATTCTGCCAAGGGGGCGAAGGCACGGCGTATTCCCAGACTGGTAATCATCAGTGCCAGCAAAATCAGGCCCGTTAGCGACAAGGTACTGCGGCCCAGCAGCTCGTCGGCCAGCGCCTGCCGGGTTCCCAAGGTCTCGGCCACGCGTATGGTGATCCAGCCCCGGCCTAGCGAGTGCTCGCCCGTCAGCAAGCGCCCGATCGTGGCGACCCGCACGGGCGTGTCGTGATAGCTGATCGTGTCATAACGGGGTTCAGAACTGTTGGCGGGTGGGAGGGTCTCTCCCAAGTCCGGGTAGCCGGAAATCAGCCCACTGGTGGAGCGCACACTGTAAAAAATGTGCTCCTGTTCGGGCAGCATGGCCATGGCCGAGTAGGGCAGTTCCAGGGAGAGCTCGCCTTCATCAATTTGAATGGCGTTGGCAATGGTCAGGGCGGCGGCTTTCAGAAGCCGGTCATAAGCGGAATCGGCAGCGCGCTGGGCGTATTGGCGTGACGCCAGACCCAGGGCCAGAAGGGCGGCGGCCAATAGGCACACCGCCAGCGCCAGCACTCGCTGCTGGATGGACAGGGCGCGGCGCATTAGCTGACATCGCCCAGGCTAGCCATGTAGCCGGTGCCACGCACCGTGTCGATGCGAATGGCAATATCGCTAAGCTTGCGCCGCAGACGGGAGACATGCAGCTCCACGGCATTGGGGCTGGAGTCTTCATCAAAGTTGAATAGCTGCATCATCAGCCGTTCTTTGGTGACGACTTGCCCGGCACGACTCAGGAGCAATTCCAGCAGGCAGAATTCGCGCTGACCAAACTCCACGGTTTGATCCCGGCTATTGATGCGCCGCGCTGCGATATCAATACTGACGTGTCCCAACTGCCAGATTTCTGCTTGCGTGGTAGCGGGGCGACGCATCAGGGCGCGCAACCGTGCTTCCAGTTCGCGCAGATCAAAGGGTTTGACCAGATAATCGTCCGCCCCCAGGTCCAGCATGGAAACACGGTCCTCGATTTCTGATCGAGCCGTCATTACCAGTACGGGCAAGCTGGGCGTTTGCCGACGTAGATGCCGCAAAATACTGAAGCCGTCCTGATCGGGCAGCATGATGTCCAAGAGCAGGACGTCCCAATTATCCATTTCAAGATAGCGCAGGGCCTGCTCGCCATTCATGACCCACTCCACGCTATGACCGCCCGCGCTGAGCCGGCTGGCGATGGCCTCTCCCAAATCCTCATTGTCCTCGACCATGAGTAATCGCATATTGCCTCCATCGGATGGGCTCCTGCATGTTGAGGTGCCTCTTGACTTGATTTTTTTATTCTATCCCATGGAGGGCAGGCACCTAATCGACCCTGAAATGCGCCCCCAGGCTGTGTGGACGAGCCAAGGCAGCCTGGGTCAGCAGCCAGGCTGTGTCCAGTTGCAGGCTTAGACTGGCTTGTTCTTGGGTGCAGGGGAGTTGGCGGATCTGTTCGCGCCAATCATCAAGGGTGCGCAGGGCGAAGGTCAGGCCCTGGCGATTGCGCAACAGGCCGACATGCTCTTGCATCAAGTTGCGCAAGGCGGGCAGGGAGGGGGGATTGTTTGTGGATGGGCTGCGGTTTTTACGGTTGCCGTTGCCATAGCTATTGTTTTCTCCATAGTGACAACCTTTGTTGCTGATTATTTTTTCCACTGTATTGGCTGCCACCGCAGTCATAAGGGGAGGTCTTGGGTTTGGGGTCGAGCGCGAACTAGCCTTCAAACTCAAACCCCAATTCGGGCCGACACTAGCCTGGGAACTGGAACTGGAACTGGAACTGGAACTGGAACTGGAACTGGAACTGGAACTGGAGTTTGGATTGGAGTTCTTGTATGAACATGAACGTGACATCGAACTTGTATTTGCAACATCTGTCTCAGGGACCAAAGCTGAACGCTGGATTCTCTTGCTTCCAGCAATCGCTTGGGCAGTAGCGCGCCCCATGACGACACACTCCAGCAAGGAGTTGCTGGCCAATCGATTTGCCCCATGCAAACCTGTGCAGGCTACTTCACCCACGGCGTACAAACCAGCTACCGTTGTGCGGCCTGACAAGTCTGTTTCAATCCCTCCGCAGCTGTAGTGCGCGGCAGGCGCTACCGGCACCCAATCCTGACGTAAATCCAGTCCTCGCCGCAAACCTTCTTCCAATGCTTTCGGGAAATGCTGCTGCAAAGTGTCCGCACCAAGATGGCGTACGTCCAGCCAGACATGGCTGCTACCTTCTTGCCGCATTTGTGCGGCAATAGCACGCGACACAATATCGCGTGGAGCCAGCTCCGCTCTGGCGTCGTAATCCGGCATGAAGCGGCGACCTTGCTTGTCCAGCAGATGTCCACCCTCACCACGCAAGGCTTCGGTTAGCAAGAAGGTGGGACCCTCCGCATGCAAGCAGGTCGGATGAAACTGCACAAACTCCAGATCGCGTATCGCCGCACCAGCGCGCCAGGCCAGGGCAATGCCTTCTCCCAAGGCGCTATCGGGATTGGTGCTGTGCGCGTACAGGCTACCTAGCCCACCAGTTGCCAACACGACATGATCCGCCAACATAGTTTCGTAGCGACGAGTGTGCTTGTCGTAGATATCCACGCCAGCCACCGCGCCTTGCTCATTGCGGCGCAGGTCTAATGCCAGGCAGTCTGTACGCTGCTGGATATGAGAGGCTTGAGTCAATTGGGGCAGGAGAGCCTGCATGATGGCGTAACCACTGGCATCGGCCGCGTGTACGATGCGTCGCTGGCTGTGCCCACCCTCGCGAGTCAGGTGCAATTGGCCATCTTCCGTTCTGTCCAGAGGAACCTGCTTTTTCAGTAGCCAATGCACCGCTTCTGGCGCGGCTTGCAAAATCCCGCGCACCGCTTCTTTATCCGAGTGCCGAGCACCCGCTTCCAGCGTGTCTTCAATGTGTTGTTCCAGACTGTCCTGGGCACTGAGTACGGCGGCCAGACCTCCCAAGGCCATCGGGCTGGCCCCACAGGGAGCGGGGGCGCTGCTGAGCAGAGTCACTTTCATAGTGGAGGGCAAGGATAGAGCCAGACTGGTGCCAGCCAGCCCCGCACCGATGATTAACACCTCCGTCTGTGTCGAGCCTGATTGCATCAAGCAGCTCCTACATGCTGGAACTGCTGACTGTGCTCGGCCAGGTCAGCACTAACGCGCAAATTGTTCTGCTGAGCGGCAGCAAAATCCATCATGCGTTGCAAAGAACGTCGGGCGCCTTCACGCAGGTCAGGATCTACTTGAATGCCAGGGCCTGGTTGACTTAATCGTTGATGCAGTGCTTCCAGACTGTTCAAGGCCATCCAGGGGCAAAAGGCGCAGCTTTTGCAGGTAGCACTTTCGCCCGCGGTAGGGGCGGCCAAAAAGGTTTTGCTCGGCGCTTGCTGGCGCATGGCATGCAAGATTCCTTGATCGGTAGCGACGATAAAGGTGTCGGCAGAACGATTGATGGCAGCGCGCAGTAGCTGCGTTGTCGAACCAACTACATCCGCCAGCGCAACAACAGAAGCGGGTGATTCGGGATGTACCAGCACCTGGGCATCGGGGTGCTCGCTCATCAAGGCTTTCAAACCATCGGCCTTGAATTCGTCATGGACCAGACAGGAGCCTTGCCAAAGCAGCATGTCTGCGCCGGTTTGTTTTTGGATATAAGAGCCCAAATGACGATCCGGTGCCCACAGAATTTTTTTCCCTTGGGCATGTAAATGCCGCACGATGTCCAGGGCGATGGAGGACGTCACAACCCAATCCGCCTGGGCTTTGACAGCCGCGCTGGTATTGGCATACACCACCACTTCCCGATCCGGATGCGCAGCACAGAATTGCTTGAAGTCCTCGGGGGCACAACCTAGATCCAGAGAACATGTCGCCTCGTCATGCACGGCCAGTACGCGCTTTTCAGGGCTCAGAATTTTGGCGGATTCAGCCATAAAGCCCACGCCGGCTACCAAGACCGTGCTGGCCTCATGTTCCTGCCCAAAGCGTGCCATTTCTAAAGAGTCGCCCACGCAGCCCCCGGTTTCCAAGGCCAGGTCTTGAATATCCGGGTCTGTGTAGTAGTGGGCCACCAGTACGGCGTCTTGCTCTTTCAACTGCTTGGCCAGAGCTTGTTTCAAAGCGGCCTTATCGCTTTGCAGATTGAGTTTGGAAGGAACTTCATGCCAGGTAATCTGACGGCTCAAGGCGTCCTTGGCGTCGGGCTGACAGACATCCACGGGGAAATGCTGAATCATGTTCATCCTTGATGCTCGTTTTGAGCATAAATAGAATAAAAAAATGGGGAATATGAATTTCTGATCGGAAAGAAGCGCGTCTCTATTGTTATGCTTTTTTTGAGCATAAATAAAAAAACAGCACACTGCAAGCACAAGAGCAGGGTAGGGAAAGAAAAAAGAGGGGTGCCCCGCCTTGGACGCCTGGGCCCAAGGCGGGGTGAAAGCCAGTTAAGGCGCTGGGTTCGGGGTGTGGTGGTGAATAGCGTTGATCTTGGCAACTAACTCATCACTTAATTGAACATCTGCACTGGCGATGTTCTCGCGCAGTTGTTCCAGCGTAGTCGCACCGATCAGGTTGCTGCTGGTAAAGGCTTGCTGGTTCACCCAGGCCAAGGCCAATTGGGTAGGCGTCAAACCGTATTCGAGAGCCAGTTCGTTGTAGGCCAACGCGGCCTCACGAGCGCGGGGAGCATCGTAGCGCGTGAAACGGTCGTACAGCGTCAACCGTCCTTTCTCGGGACGAGCTCCTTTGTCATATTTGCCCGTCAACACACCCATCGCCAAAGGTGAATAGGCCAGCAGACCCAGGCCTTCATAACGGCAGAATTCGGACAGCCCTTCTTCAAACACGCGGTTCAGCAGGTTGTAGGGGTTCTGGATCGTGGCAATCAAAGGCAGAGAGCGGGAGCGCGACAGTTCCAGAAAGCGCGAAACACCCCAAGGCGTTTCATTGGAAACACCTATGTGACGTATCTTGCCTTGACGCACAAAGTCATCCAGTACCGACAAGGTTTCCTCGATTGGGATAGTGTCTTCTTCTTTCCACGGGTAGCTGCGCTGCCCAAATGTCACCGTGCTGCGATCCGGCCAGTGCAGTTGATACAGGTCCAGATAGTCCGTTTGCAGTCGACGCAGGCTGTCATGCAGGGCTTGTTCCAGATTCTTGCGATCCAGGCTGGTACCGCCATTGCGGATATGACCAGGGCGTTTGGGGTCACGTTGAGGGCCAGCAATTTTGCTGGCCAGAACAATGTCCTTGCGGCGGCCGGTTTTAGTCAGCCAGGTGCCGATATATTGCTCGGTCAAACCTTGCGTAGCCGCCATAGGGGGAACAGGGTACATCTCGGCGGTATCCACCAGATTCACACCCAGTTCCAAAGCAAGGTCCAGTTGAGCGTGCGCATCGGCCTCGCTGTTCTGTTCCCCGTATGTCATGGTGCCCAAGCCAATCAGGCTGACATCCAGGTCCGTATTGCCCAGCTTGCGGTATTTCATTTGCTTCGACTCCCGAAAGCGCAGGGCCGGGCGGCCCTACAAACCGTGCATGGTAGCGTATTTAGCCAGCCTGCCGGGCAGCTTATTGTGCAGCTGTGTACACCAGACGACCTTGGAAAATAGTCATCAACACCTTGGTGTCGCTGATTTCGCTAGGCTTAATCTTGAATAAGTCCCGATCCAGCACAATCAGATCAGCAGATTTCCCTGTTTCCAAAGACCCTGTTTCTGTTTCGCGGCCCAAAGCCTTGGCACCGTTTTGCGTAAAAATCTGCAGTGCTTCGGTCAGATTCAAGGCTTGTTTAGCGCCCAGTTGCTCACCCTGCCGCTGCCCGAAGGGATTGGCGCGCGTCATCAGAGACTCAATCGCGGGCCAAGGGTTGTTGTCCTTCACACCAGAGGGCCAGTCCGAGCCGGCAATAATGGTGGCGTCATGATCCAACAACATACGGGTCTGGAACATGTTCCTGCTGCGCTCACCCACTACCGAGCTGATGGCGTCAGTCAAACCGGAGGGGTACCAGATATAGGGAGAAAAGTCGGCGGCTACATTCAGCGCCTTGAAGCGCGGTTTGTCCTGATCGTCTACAAACTCCGAGTGTGCAAGCTCGTGCATCAAACCTTGAGGACCATTGGCGTTGCGTGCTTTTTCAATAGCGTTCAACGCCACGCGAATAGCCCGATCACCCGCGGTATGCATCTTCAAACCATACCCGGCTGCATCCAGGTGAGAGACGACGCGATCCAGTTCATTTTCAGGAACGACCAAGGCCCCCAAGGACAAAGGATCATCCTGGTGAGTATCCGTGTAGGGTTCCAGCATGGCGGCTGTATGTGCCGCGGTAGGAACCCCGTCGGTATAGATCTTGACGTAGTTGGTCTTCAGATCAGGGAGGGCATACTGCTTGCTGATGCGGTCAATTTCAGCAAAATCAAAAACATGCTTGCTGTCCTTGCCAGAGATACGGATGGCGGTGGCGATATGGGCATTCAAACCCTCTTGTTTGGCCAGGTTGTAATACGAGCGCACAACAGCCTCGCTGGCATCGGCATCCTTTAAACCCGTAATCCCGAACTGGTTGGACTCCTGGATGGCATACCGCGCTGCTTTCAGATATTGATCATCCGTCCAATCCGGTACAAAAGAACGGATATAGCTATTGGCCTCGACTAAAACCCCGTTGGGTTCGCGGCTATCAAGCTCGTGCTTGACGGTCATGCCGCTAGGAGGCGTAAAGTTGGCATCAATCTGCAAGAGGCCCAACGCCTTGGAGTTGACCCAGGCGTTGTGACCCGTATCGTCGGTCAACACAATAGCCTTGTCGCCAGAGACGGCATCCAGCCATGCGCGCGGCGAAGCAATTTTGTGAGTCTTGAAGAAATCACTGTCCCATTGGCCTCCCTGAATCCACAGCGTTTCGCTACGCGCCACGCAGGCTTTCAAGGTGTTTGCCAATACATCCGGCGTTACCGTGAAAGGGAAGTTGCACTGGAACAGATGCTTCAAGCCACCCCATACAGGATGGGAGTGTGCTTCATTGATACCGGGCATAGCCATTTTCCCGCCAAGATCAATCAGCTGAGTCTTGTCTCCACGTCTAGATTGCAGTTGCTCTGTACTGCCCACGGCTTCAATTTTTCCATCACGTATCGCAATGGCTTCAACCCAAGCCTGTTCCGGGTTCTGTGTATAAATACGCCCATTCACGATTAGCAGGTCGGCGGCAGGTGAGGCCGCCAATGTTATTGGGCTGAGGGTACTGATCCCAGCCAGGCATGCCAATGAGGCAACTGCTAAACGTGAACGACTAAAACGCATATCTCTTTGCTCCAGTATTGTTATGACGATGTTTGAGGTGTTGGATAAAGCTTGCTTGTGTTTTTGAGAGTTCAAAAAAGCGATAGCCAACACCTCAAGGCTACAGCTCTGGAGCAGGGGTTTCTATAGGTAAAAACACAATGAGAGATCTACGAATATGCCCAAAGTTATTCAAGCAATAAAATATCTCTGAACGTGTGAAAGAAGCTTTATGTGTCAATTGGTAGCCAACAAAAAAGCCTTCACGCATCAGCAGTGAAGGCTTTCCAAGAGAGGCTCAGCTACGGGTGTCAGGCCGCCTCATCATGCTCGGGCAGGGCGGGTGGAGCAGGCAGTGGGCGGTTAGGCAGTAAAGGCAAACCGTGTTTGCTACGCAAACGCTGGCAATCCACATTTGGGCTGCCATCCAGTTCCCAGATTTGGTAGTCACGACAGGGGGTAGGGCGATCCGGATAAATAGCGCAATGAATCCCAGGCTGGCCCAAGGTGCCACGCAAGGCAATACAACGACCTTCACCTTGCTCGGTTCCTTTCATACAGGCGCGCAACGGTCCAACCTTGGTGGTCAACTCGACCGGTACCGTACCGCCAGTCTCGCCACTTAACTCACCACTATAGAAAGATACCCGAAAGTGCGAACAGCACACGCCGCAGCTTAGACAGGGGTTTTCATCAAAAATCTCGTCATTGGGCGGCGTATAAAGCACCGCTTCCAGCGTAGTTTCCTGAACGCCGGGTAAATCCAGTAGTTGAGTCGGGGTAGGCGGGAGAGAAGAGCAAGTCATGTGCGTAGGTGTCCCGTAGCAGCCGCAGATCTGTTTCGGACGAGATTGATGATCTGCAGGCGTAAAGCAATCATTTTATTTTTGCCCGAAGAACTTGAATAGAAAAATCGTGCGCCAGTAAGGTAGCTTGATGCTGGCTGGAGACAGATTGAGTGTATCTATATGTTTCATGGATCGGCCTTGCCAGGAAGGGCATAAATTTCTGGGAATTCGTTAGTTTTTTATTTAATTCTTATAAAACAATGGTTTACAAGATTTCCCTGTATTGGGGAGCTATTTTTCTAGCGAAGTCATATAAAAAAGATCATCTTTTTTATAGAAAAACGCAAAATAGTGTTGACAGCCTCATAGGGAAGATCTATTATTTCATTTCTTCACCGCAGGCGGTTAGCTCAGTTGGTTAGAGCGCTACGTTGACATCGTAGAGGTCGCTGGTTCGAATCCAGTACTGCCTACCAGAATACATGCACACAGCTCCAAGCTGTGCCAAGAGAAGCCCCAAAGATCAATGCTTTGGGGCTTTTTTGTTTTCTACGGCCATAGCCTGCCCTGTTAATGCTTATATTGAATCCAGCGCGCGTCTAAGCTCTCTCGGCTCAGGGCTGACCCCAACGGCCCGTAAATGGCGATTACAGATAAACCAGATTTCGTCCCTGTCGTTAGCCAAAATAAAGAAGGCGTCCGATGTCTCTGACGGGTTGAACATCCCCAGGGCACGGTAAGCGGTCTGCATATTAAATCCGCTTTGAAGCGGGGAGGGCTTGGGCCCATCCTTCAGCTCTTGAACACGAAGATATAGTCCCGTCTCTAGTGTGATCATGCAAGCCTCGCTTCTAGTTGCGTTGCTTTATTCTAGGAGCAGGAAAAGATCTTCGCCACAGGTCCCTACCTTTAGATGTAATCAGATTTCATCAGATATAACAGAGCTTATGTTAGTCGACAAAAAAGCCTCGGTAGAGGCTTTTTTGTGTGTTCGCGCCCGGGGTGCTTTGTCTTACATGACAACATACTGGGAGATGGCCAGAAAATGCGCTGCGCTGCCAGCCAGCACAAATAAATGCCAAATGCCGTGCCAATGCCGGAAGCGTTCGTCAAACACAAAGAACACGATCCCGGCGGTATAAATTGCTCCCCCTGCCGCCAGCCAGGAAAAGCCTTCCGAGCCCAGATTGTCTGCCAGCGGACCCAGTGCCAGCAACACAATCCACCCCATAACGGCATAGATCACCAGCGATAGTATGCGTGCCGGCGAACGTGGGCGGATATCTTGAAGAATGCCAATCAGTGCCAAACCCCAGACCACGCCGAACAGACTCCATCCCCAAGGGCCTCGCAGCGTTACCAGGCAGAAGGGCGTGTAGCTGCCAGCAATCAACAGGTAGATGGAAAAGTGATCCAGCTTGCGGAAGACGTTTTTGGCCCGTCCCTTGAAGCAGTGGTACAAGGTGGAAATCAGGTACAGCAGGATAAGTGTGGCGCCGTAAATGGCCGTGCTGGTGATGCGCCAGGGGTCCCCGGTAAGGCTCGCCATGACAATTAGCCAGGATACGCCGCCTACAGCCAGAACTGCACCGATCAGATGTGACCAGGCATTGAAACGTTCACCGTAATACATGATGCTTTTTTCTCTCCGAACATTCGGCACGCCGATTGCAAGACCGTCGACGTGGTCGGAAAAGCTTAGCGCATAAATCAAGCTCTCGTATTGATCTCTGTTAGGTCAATGCGGGGCATTCGTTCGCCGCTTTGGATGAGGAATGCCGGTCGAAGTGTCCACCACACAAAACCTGATGAGCTGCACTTGTTTCCTTTCTTGGCTTGATGGCATATCTCTTGCGTTGTCAGTAAAAGAGGTGTGGTTTGATGGCAATTCAGTCACTTGTTGGCCTGCCACGTAAACCCCAATACCTGCTGATCAACTCCAGTTTTAGGATACGGTTTGCGCGACGTGCGCTCATACCTAAAGAGGGTCATCATGAAATTTGTGCTTTACAAGGACAAAAGTGGTGAATGGCGGTGGCGATTCAAGGCCGCGAATGGGAATATTATTTGCGTTAGCTCCGAAGGCTACAGCAGTAAGCAGAGCGCACAACACAGTATTGAGTCTGTGAAAAAAGGGATGGCTGATGCTCCGGTTGTCGAGGAGTAAGCAGAGACTTTCTTTAAGTTTTTACGCGCAGCTTGTAGGCTTATGAAAAAAAGCTCTCCAGCGAAAAGGGAGCCTAAAGACCTCGTCAAGATCCGAGGTCTTTTTTTATGTCGACTCCGTACGGGAGGCGACTTAACAGCAGCGATCAATCCAGCATCGCTTCAGCCTCAATCTCGATCAGCCACTCAGGCTTGGCCAAGCCACTGATCAAGATCCAGGAAGAGGGTGGTGGATTGACGGGAAATCGCTTCAGCAGCGCAGCAGCTATGTCGTCCTGCTCTTGTGGTGAGCTTGCATCTTCCCGGATAAAAATCCGCAGCATGATTACCTGATCCATCTTGCCGCCAACCTCGGCCAGGACTAGTTCAATATTGTCCAAGGCGGCTTCTGTTTGCTCGCGCATTCCACCAGCTACGGTGTGTTCCTGAGCATCTACACCTACTTGGCCAGAGAGCATGACACGGCGGTTGCCTGTGACCACCAGGCCCTGGCTGAAACCGTATTGCAAGGAATTGAATACGGTGGAGGGATTAATAGCGCTTTTTGTCATCTTGATAAATACATGAAAAGTTGAGTGGGTGTATTTACACACCATGCTCCTACCTTGGGGCGTTACGTCGGAAAGCAAGAGCCTGTCTTTGAGGAGGCTTTTTGAGGGGGAGCGGAGCCCAGTCTCCAACGGCAATAGGTAGGAAAAATTCTTCAAAATTAATTAAGTTTTATTTAAAGTGTCCATCGTCTGGCTTTATGCTTTTTTGTCCGAAATAGGCTGACCCTGCCTGCTATACTCGCCGCTTATTTTTTTTGGTAATAAAGGAAGCGGGAAATGAAGAAGATCGTATTTATAGCTGCCCTGTCAGTGGGCTTGGCGGGATGTGAAACGATGAACTCCATGACTAAAGGCATTGATGATGCGTTTGCCAGTGTCAATGAAGCGATGGGGGCGGGCCCGATTGCTGACACTCCGGCACAGATTTGTTCAGAGATGCGTTCCAATCATGCGCGTGCTGTGAACAAGTACAGTGGGAAAACCGTTGAGGTGACTGGCAAATTGGTGGCCATGGAGCAAAATACACTGGCCGAGGCCATGAGTGGCATGAACTCAAAAGTATGGGGCAGTGCCAAGCAGTTTGACGTTCGAGTCAGTAGCGGGCCTATCGTCTTTTCTTCCTTGATCAACCGCCGCACTGAGCAACTGAATGTGTTCAATATGGGTGACACGGTGACAATTAAAGGCCGTATCAGGACGATTGGCAAAGGGAAGTCTTGCACCATTAGCCTTGAAGAAAACATGAGCATCAAGCAGCAGTAAATGTGTAAGGGTCCGTTATGGCGGACTGCACGAATAAGCCCGCTTTGTAGCGGGCAGTGTTGTTTCTGGGGCCCAGGTTTTGTTGCACCTGGCCTTGGGAAAGGCTCATATCGAATTTCCATTACGGGACGATTCAGCCGTTAGAATTGCTTATCCATCTACCTACAGAGGCTCGTATGGCAAACAATACATCCACGATTCACGGCAACTGTCTGTGCGGTGCCGTCTCGATCAGTTTTCAGCAGCAAAAGCCTTCAATCAGCGCTTGCCACTGCGGCATCTGCCGCAGTTGGTCAGGTGGCCCCTTCTTGTCGCTGGAGTCCCATGAAGCTCCAGTAATTGAAGGCGCGGAGCATGTGCGCTCCTATGCCTCTTCGGAGTGGGCGGAGCGCAGTTTTTGTGATGTATGCGGTACGCACTTGTTTTACAAGCTCAAGGCCGGTGGTTTCCATGCTGTTTCTGCTGGCTTGTTCAAGGATAGCGGGAGCTGGCCGTTCGAGCTGCAGGTCTTTATTGATGACAAGCCTGACAACTACGCATTCGCTAACAAAACGCGAGAGATGACAGGCGAAGAGGTGGTTAAGCTGTTTTCCTGATGCTATGACTGGCCAGATGCATAAGCAGGGCCAGGGCTGCGCTTGCTGCAAACTGGACCGGTCGATCTATCAAAGGACGATTCCAGACACTCGATCTTGGGTCACCTACAAGGAGAACTTCGTGATGAAAAGAATTCTTTTCCTGTCGCTGTCTGCGTTATTGGTCGCCTGCGCTTCTTCCAACGCCGATCTGGCGACCCAGGAAGATGTAGACCTGAGTAAGTACATGGGCACGTGGTACGAGCAGGCGCGTCTACCCAATAACTTTCAGCGTGAATGTGCCGGAGATGTGCAAGCTAATTACGTGATGGAAGCGGACAAGACGATTACTGTTACCAATCGTTGTCAGGGTACGGACGGTGAGGTGAAGCAAGCCATCGGGCAGGGGCGTTTGTCGACGAGTGTGGAGCCTGCTGATCCGGCGATACTGGAAGTGCGTTTTGCTCCGAAATGGCTGTCCTGGTTCCCTATGGTGTGGGGTGACTACTGGATCATGAAGCTGGAAGGGGATTACCAGTATTCTTTGGTCGGTACGCCGGATCGGAAATATCTCTGGGTCTTGTCCCGAGAAAAACAGGCTGATCCGCAGCTTGTCAGTGACTTGCTGGATTACGCGGCATCCCAGGGCTTTGCGGTCCAAAAGGTGATTTCCACCAAGCAGCAGTAGCGTGCATTCGATGATCGACGCTTCTGCGTCTGCATAAAACAGCATAGCCTTTTAGCGTTTTTAGTTATAAGCATGGGGAAATTTGATCGTTTTGAAGAGCTTGTGGCTGTGGTCGAATGGCACGACGGTATGTATCGGACGTGCCATTTTTTTATCGGAATGTTTTTACTATGAAGTCGTTTTTAAGCATTGCCGCGACCCTTACCCTGGCGTTGGTGGCTGGAGTGGCCCAGGCTGATCGTCTGGATGACATCAAGAAAACGGGTGTCTTGAAAGTAGCGTCTTTCGACAGCAATCCACCTTTTGGTTTTGTGGATCAGAAGTCCCGCCAGATCACCGGTCTGGATGTGGATTTTGCTCAGGCTCTGGCTGACAAGCTGGGCGTGAAGCTGGAAGTCTTGCCAACCAACCCGGCCAATCGTGTGCCGCTGTTGACGTCCAATAAAGTAGATCTGGTTTTGGCCAACTTCACCATCACGGAAGAGCGTGCCAAACAGGTAGATTTCAGCATTCCGTACTTTGCATCGGGCCAGCAGTTTCTGGCTAAAAAAGGCGTCTTGTCCTCGCCCGAGCAGTTGAACTCGCTGCGTATTGGTGTGGATAAAGGGACGGTCAATGAGATCGTTCTGCGTGAAAAATACCCCCAGGCCAAGCTGGTTGCCTATGACGATACCCCCTTTGCTTTTACCGCTTTGCGTAACGGCAATGTGCAGGCCATCACTCAGGATGGTCCCAAGCTGATTGGTTTGCTGGCCAATGTGCCGGACAAGGAAAACTATGAAATTCCGGCCTTCAGCATTTCCGAGGACTTGATCGGTATTGGTATCCCCAAAGGCGAGACAGCACTGAAATCCTTTGTGGATGAAACTTTGCTGGAGCTGGAAAGCCAGGGCAAGGCTCAAGCCATTTATGACGTCTGGTTTGGCCCTCAGTCCAAGACACCGCTGGAGCGCTTGTACCGCATCGGTCAGCAACAGTAAGTCATCACTTGCTTGCAGGCCAGCCTTGAGTGTTCAGGCTGGCCTTTTACTGTTTGTGTTTTTAACAGTGGGATCACTTGATCCTGCTTTTTGGTGTTTGCTATGCCGTCTTCTGATTTCTGGCTGGCACCCCACTATGTGGGTTGGTTGCTGCAAGGGTTCTGGGTCACGATCCAGCTCTCTTTAGTTGTCTCTTTCGCTGCAACTGTTTTGGGTTTTCTGGTGTGTATTGCCAGGCTCTCGCCGTTTGCCTGGCTGGCCTGGCCGGTACGTGCTTACCTGAGTCTGTTCCGTAATACGCCCTTGTTGGTGCAACTATTTTTCTGGTATTTCGGTGCCTCGGCATTGATGCCGCCGGAGCTGGTTCAATGGTTGAACACCCAGCATGTCTTGCAACTGGTCTTGTTCGATGTGCATTGGCCCAGTTTCGAGATGCTGGCCGCTTTTGTAGGTTTGACGATCTACACCACGGCTTTTGTTGCAGAAGAATTTCGTTCTGGTGTGCGGGCAGTTCGCAAAGGGCAGTGGGCCGCAGCAGCCTCCTTGGGCATGTCTTCCATGCAGGTCTGGCGCTATGTGGTGATGCCGCAGGCCTTGCGCAATACCTTTCCCTCGCTGATCGGGCAGTACATGAATGTCATCAAGAACACCTCGTTGACCATGGCCATTGGCTTGGCAGAGCTGTCTTATGCGTCTCGTCAGGTGGAGACTGAAACTTTCAAGACTTTCCAGTCCTTTGGGATTGCAACGCTGTTGTATGTCTTGCTGGTCATGCTGGTTGAAGTGGGTGGGCAGTGGTTACAACGCCACCGTCTGCAAGTGCGAGGTGGGCTGTAATGAACTTCGATGTAATCCATGACAACCTGCTGTACTTCCTGGTGGGGGCGTATCCGCATGGCCCTTTGGGCGGTGCTGCGTTAACGCTCTTGCTAAGCGTGCTCTCGGCAAGCTTGTCGGCCGTTCTGGGGCTGGTTTTTGGTATAGCCCTGGTCTTGACGCGTGGCGTGGCGCATACCGCTTTGCTGCTGTTTCTGGGCTTTTTCCGCGCCATCCCTGTGATCATGCTGATTTTCTGGGTGTATTTTCTGCTGCCCATTCTGTTCAAGGTGGATGTGCCGGGTCTGTTTACCGTGGTCTGCGCCTTGTCCTTGATTGGTGGCGCCTATCTGGCGCACTCGGTATTTGCGGGCATCAGCAGCTTGCCGGCGGGGCAATGGCAAGCGGGCAAGGCCCTGGGCCTGAAAACTGCCCAAATCATGAAGTCCATCATCCTGCCGCAAGCTTTGCCGGTGATGCTGCCTTCTTTTATTAATCAGTGGGTTGCCTTGATCAAGGATACGTCGCTGGCCTACGTTATTGGCGTGGCGGAACTGTCTTTTGTGGCCACCCAGGTCAGCAACCGGGTTATGGTGCACCCCACTGAAATCTTCTTGTTTGTCGGGCTGATGTACTACGTGATCTGCGCAACGCTGGAGTTGATTGCGAATCGTGTGGCTCGACGTTATGACAAACATCTGCGACTGGATGGCAAATGATCCGTATCGATAGTGTTTCCAAGTGGTATGGCACGTTTCAGGTGCTCAAGAACTGCACGGCCCAGGTGGACCGTCAGGAAGTCGTGGTGGTGTGCGGGCCTTCGGGCTCGGGCAAGTCCACCTTGTTGAAAACCGTCAATGGTCTGGAACCGTTTCAGCAGGGCTCGATTGTTGTGGATGGGATTTCTGTCGGTGATCCGGCAACGAATCTGCCCGACTTGCGCAGTCGGGTCGGGATGGTTTTTCAGAACTTCGAGCTGTTTCCGCATCTGAACGTCTTGGCCAATCTGACCTTGGCGCAGCGTAAAGTGCTGGGCAGGGAGCGGGACGAAGCGAATGATCGGGCTTTGCTGTACCTGGACAGGGTGGGCCTGAAAGCGCTGGCGGATCGTTATCCAGCCAGTTTGTCGGGCGGGCAGCAACAACGTGTCGCCATTGCGCGGGCCTTGTGCATGGATCCGGTCTGCATGTTGTTTGACGAGCCTACTTCGGCCCTGGATCCTGAAATGGTCAACGAGGTGCTGGACGTAATGGTTAGTTTGGCGGAAGAGGGGATGACCATGATGTGCGTGACCCATGAGATGGGCTTTGCTCGCAAGGTGGCGGATCGGATGGTTTTCATGGATCAGGGCCAGATTCTGGAAGACGTGCCCACGGATGTATTCTTTGGGGATCTGGACGGCAGGCCGCAGCGGGTGCAAACCTTTTTATCCAAAGAACTGCGTCTATAGCGTCTTTCCCGGTTGTCGCCGAGCTTGCTGGGGCGTGAGGGCAGCCTGAAAAATGCGTGAATCCGTATGTAATAAAAAAGCCCGCCTGTTGAAACATGGGCGGGCTTTTTATGGGCGATGCGCCAGCTTGAGGCGTGTCGCTATACGGGGTCCTACTGTGCCGCTGTGTCAAACGATTGCAGTAGCGATTCAGCGGCAAGAACGGCACAACGTGCTTGCTCGTGCTGCTCATGCAGGCTCAGGTAACGAGCTTCGGCCTCATCGCCGCGTGCCACGTCCCCTTGGTAAGACTGCTTCACATAGTTTGCGTACCAGATGGACTCGGTCAGGCTCAGTCCTACAAACACTTCATTGCTGTCCTGATCTTGCGACAGGGCATGGATACTCTCTAAATACGCCCGTTCACGGGGCTGAAATTCCAACATACGACTCCTTAGATAAGCCCCCATTGTAATGGGTGGGGGAAATCAGGCCAGCGCAAGGGGCAGGAGCCTGCAGTCAAGTCAGCTAAAGGGGCTGAAATGTCTGTCAGCGTATGTTTGCAATCCAGTCGTCCAAGTACCATCGACGATGCAAGGTAGCAAGGTCGTCCAGCTGGTTTTTCATGACCGCAAATATTCCCCCGGTCCAGGTGCCGAAAGCCGGCTTTCCTTGCAGATCCGTGACGTTCTCGGCAAAGGTACGGGTCAGGACGATGGGATTTTGCCAGGCGTATTCTTTGCCGATTTTCTTGAAGTATTTTCCCGATAGCGCAAATTTCTCTGTTCCTTGATAGGCCAGAATAACTTGTTCAAATGATTTTTCACGCAAGCTGTCTGCTGTCTGAAAAAGTACGCGCATGATATCGATTTGACTGGTCTCTGCCGAGAACGACCGTAGATCAAACACCAGGACATTTGGGTTGAGGGCGTACTGATAATGGGCTCTGACTTCAATTGTTTTGTTTCTATGGTCTTTATCAAGACTCTGGGAAACGGGCTGCCAGATGGAAAAATAATTCCAGGCGAATAAAGCACTCAGTGTGCAGGTGATAAGGAAAAATGCGATGAGTAGTGTGCGTTTCATTTGTGTATCACTGAGCCGTCCTTAAAAGAAACCTTTTCAGGACGGCTCGTATCATGTTTAGCCGGGCAAACCTGCATTGTTAGACAAGGAAGTGGCGAGCAAGGTGTTTTTGTTGCGTACCCAGCCCGGGATCAGGAAGGCGTCTACCAGAACCCATACCAGTGCAACCCCCAACATGATCAGCCCAACCCCCATCACGCTGAGCAGTGCGCCCAGAATGGTCAGCACCAAAATGGCAATGGCGCTACCCGTTTTATCCATGTAAAAGCGATGGCCACCTAGCGTGCCCAGGAAAAACCAGAGCAGGTAAGTCACGCCCAGGCTTTTTTTGTTGGCATCATAAAGCATGGCTTGAGCAGTTGAGTTATTTGTAGACATATCAGGCCTCACGGTAAAAGTAAAATTACTTGATTAATAAAAAATAAGGAGCCGTAAGGCTCCTTGATTTCTCTGCTTGCTATTCGCTTTGCCACGAATTTTTTGGATTTTTTATTTTTCCTGGAATCCGCATTATTTTTAAAAAAATCAGTTTTTCTGGTGTTGTTTTTAAAAATTGTCTTGGCGATTATAGCGACTTGGCCGTCTGTGTTGTCTTTGTGTGCTGGGTTGTGGTTTTTAAGCTTGTCGGTTTCTATAAGATTTTGATGATTTTGCCTTGCGAATAATTTTCTGCCCGGGTTTTCGGATTGATTAGGCGGACTCAATTAAAGGTTTCAACTGCTCGCCAAAGCGGGCTTATGGATGCCTTGTTCAGGCTGGCATCGTCACCTTTTTTAAGCGATACGCCAACGCCGGCCGTGTCAGCCCCAGTCGTCGTGCTGCTTCTGAAATATTCCCGTTCGTTTTCTTCAGCGTCAGCTGGATGATTTGTTCTTCCAGGTCGTCCAGGTTGAAGGGCGTTTCCAGCAGGTTCTCCAGATATTGCGTCTGGTTCGCGCTGAAACAGGACTCTTTCGCCATAAAGCCTTGCGTATTCAAACTGCTCAAATACTGCAAGGCACTTTTCTGCTGCGGGAACAGGTGGTGAGTTTCGATTTCGTGATTGTGCTCGGTCAGGATGACGCCACGTTCGATCATGTTTTCAAATTCGCGGATATTGCCTGGCCAGTCGTATTGCATCAGTAATTCACGGCTGCGGTCGCTGACTCCCAGCACGTGCTTTTTGTACATGCTGGAGTATTTGTTCAGAAAGTATTCGGTCAGCAGCGGAATGTCTTCTTTACGCTCGCGCAGCGGCGGAATGTGAATGGGAAAGACATTCAGGCGGTAGTACAGGTCGGCACGGAAGGTGCCTTTCTGTACGGCTTCGGCCAAATCCTCGTTAGTGGCCGCCACCACGCGCACGTCGATATGGCGAGTGTTCTCATCACCCACGCGTTCCAGTTCCTGTTCTTGCAATACACGCAGCAGGGCGGCTTGGGACCGTGGCGATAGCTCCACGATTTCATCCAGAAAGATGGTGCCGCTCTGGGCACGCTCAAAGCGTCCGGGGCGGGATTTATGTGCGCCGGTATAAGCGCCTTTCTCGACACCAAACAGCTCTGACTCAATCAGCTCCGGGGGAATGGATGCACAGTTCACTGCAACAAAGGGTTGATCAGCCCGGTCGCTGGCGGCGTGCAGGCCGCGTGCGAAAGCTTCTTTCCCTACGCCGGTTTCCCCCAGCAGCAGCACGGAGACTTTGCTTTGCGCCGCCTTTTCCAGCAGATGACAGGCGGCCTGGTAAGCGGCGGACTGACCAATGGAGTTGGGCAAGGTGAAGTTGGCGCTGGAGTGCTTGAACTCCTGTTCGCGCAACTTCACCAGCTCACATCGCAAGGCAAACAGTTCGTCCTGGACTGGATCGGGCAGCATGAAACGGTCAATCTCGGGGTCATCATCTTCCCATTCCTCGGCTGGCTTGCCCACGATCTTGCAGTGGCTATGGCCCATGGCGCCGCATTGGGTTTCTTTGTAAATGATGCTCTTGCCCATATAGAAGCTGGTGTAGCCGCTGGCATAGCCCAGCAAGCTCCAACAGACCGGCTCGCTGGACTGGCCATGTTCTTTCTGGTGATTGCTGACTTCATAGGAGTCAAACCAGTCAAATTCGCCGTAGTACTGGCCTGCGTCGCGGTCAAAGGTCAGGGCGGTGGGCACGACTTTGACCATGCCGCGGATGGTGTGCATTTGCGGGCCGGCCAAAAAGGTCTCTTTCAGTGACAGGTCCGGGCGCACTTTTTGTGAGACCTCGGCATCTTTCATGCCCGCGTGGTAGCCAAAGCGCATCAGAAAGTATTTGGCGCGCTCGCTGCCCAAAGAGGCAATCAGTTCCTTGCGTAGCTGGCCAAAACCGCTGGCGTGCAGCAAGAGCATGCGCTGCTCGCCAAACCATATTTTGCCTTCCCGCGCATCAAAACGAATGGCGTCGATCAGGTCCTGACTTAATGGCAGTGTGAGTTCAGTAGCCCCCATGGCTGTCTCCATCCTGTGATTTCTTATTGTGGTTTTGAGTGTTCTAAAACCAGTATGCCGCCTGTCTTTCTAGTGACTCAAGGAAAACATAATAGTGTCCAGAGGACGGATAAAACGGATTTTTCTAAGGTTTTACCCTAACTCAGCATTTGATGAAAACGGCGCTAAGCACTTGATCAAATGATCAATTTTCCTGCCGTCACCCCTTCGCAGGCCGCATTCCTTCTAGGCCGGGTTTCAGCTATCTCTTTAATCCTAAAGGGTTAAATCCTTCAAATTTAAAGTTGGCACGCGGTTTGCTATGAACAGGCTGTGGACACTCATGCAACAGCTTGATCAGGAGGAGAACAGATGTCAGACACGAGCTTGCCCACTTTGACAAAGTACGTACGCGTACGCAGTCCGGCCAACGCCCGTTTTGTGGAATTTGATTTTGCCATCGGCCAGCCGGACCTGTTTGTGGAACTGGTCATGCCCCCGGCGGCGTTTGAGCAGTTTTGTCTGCAAAACAATGTCCAGCCCATGAGCGATGAGCAAATGCGGGTCAATGACGAGAACGAAGAGAAATGGCGTTTTGGTTATGACACTTTGGTCGGCAACAGTCGTCAGGCTGAAGCCCAGTAGGTTTTATTCAGGAGAACAAGAGGATGACATTAGAAATTAAAACGGCCAGTTTGCAGCCCGTGCGGCAAACCTTTGCCAACGTGGCCCGCCGCTTTGGCGAAAAACCGGCCACGCGCTACCAGGAAGCCACATACGACGCCCAGGCGACGGCCAACTTCCATTACCGACCCCTGTGGATGCCGGACAAGACCCTGAACGACCCCACACACACCGCCATTCAAATGAAGGACTGGTATGTGTTCCGTGACCCTCGTCAGTTCTACTACGGTGCTTACGTGCAAAACCGTGCCCGCATGCAGGAATCGGCTGAAACCAATTACGGCTTTTTTGAAAAGCGGGAACTGGCTCAGTATCTGAGCGAGGACGTCAAAGCCAAGGTCACCCGCTTGCTGCTGCCTTTGCGTCACATCGAGCAAACCGCCAACCTGAATTTCATGTCCGGCTCGGCTTACGGGTATGGCACCACCATTACCCAAGCCTGTCTCTATGCCGGGATGGACTCGCTGGGTATGGCGCAATACGTCTCCCGTATTGGGCTGCTGATTGATGGCAATAGCGCCGATTCCCTGAGCCAGGCCAAAGAGGCCTGGATGCAGGATGCGGCCTGGCAAGGTCTGCGCGCCTTGTGCGAAAAAACGCTGGTCCAGAAAGACTGGTTTGAACTGCTGTTGGTGCAGTCCTTGCTGATCAATACCGTGGTGCATCAAGTGGTGTATCAGGGTCTGGTCGCGGATCTGGCCAAGGAAGGCGGCCGCGATCTGGATATGCTGCTGGAGTTCATGCTGGAGTGCCATAAAGACCTGTCCAACTGGAGCGATAGCGTCTTCAAGATCGCGGCGGCTGAAAGTGAGGAAAACAAGCAGCAACTGCAAAGCTGGCTGAATCAGTGGCTGCCACAAGTGCAAGCCGCCTTCATGCCGTACATCCAGGCTGCCTTTGCCGACCAGGCGGATCAGGTCTGGGAGCAAGCGCAGGAAACCATTGCCAAACGCGTCACGAAAGCAGGCTTGAGCCTGGGTGGAGAAGCCTGATGACATCCAAGGTTTATATCGGTCTGCAAGACAACGACATGTCGCGCTACATCGTCGAGGCCATCGAAGAAGACAACCCGGACGCCACGGTGATTTATCAGCCAGCCATGATTCGCATTGAGTGCGTGGGCCAGCTGACCGTCAAGCGCGAGACCGTGGAAGAAAAGTATGGGCAGCAGTGGGACATGCAGGAGCTGCATCTGAATCTGATCACCTTGGGTGGCAACGTGGATGAAGATGAAGACCGCTTGTTTTTGCACTGGAACAGCTAAATCAGATAAGGGGGCAACATGGCCACGAAAAAACTAAATATCAAAGACAAATATCGCTATCTGACTCGTGATCTGGACTGGGAATTCAGCTACCAGGATCGCAAGGACGCCTTCCCCTACGAGGAGTTTGAGGGCATCAAGATTACCGATTGGTCCAAATGGGAAGATCCGTTCCGTCTGACAATGGACGCGTACTGGAAATACCAGGCCGAAAAAGAAAAGAAGCTGTACGCCATTTTTGATGCCTTCGCGCAGAACAATGGCCAGATGAATATTTCCGACCCGCGTTACTTGAACGCGATCAAGGTGTTTCTGACCGCGGTGACCCCGCTGGAATACCAGGCTTACCAGGGCTACTCCCATGTGGGACGTCAATTCAGCGGCATCGGCGCACGTATTGCGTGTCAGATGCAGTCGATTGACGAGCTGCGTCACGTCCAGACGCAGGTCCACGCCATGAGCCATTACAACAAGTTTTTCAATGGCTTCCAGGACTGGAGCCATATGCACGACCGGGTCTGGTACCTGTCCGTGCCCAAGTCTTTCTTTGAAGATGCCCGCGCTGCCGGCCCCTTCGAGTTCCTGCTGGCGATCAGCTTCTCCTTCGAGTACGTGCTGACCAACCTGCTGTTCGTGCCCTTCATGTCGGGTGCAGCCTACAACGGCGACATGGCCACGGTGACTTTCGGTTTCAGCTCGCAGTCTGACGAAGCACGCCACATGACACTGGGCCTGGAAGTGATCAAGTTCCTGCTGGAGCAGCACGAAGACAACGTGCCTATCGTTCAGCAGTGGATCGACAAATGGTTCTGGCGCGGTACCCGTCTGCTGTCCGTGGTTGGCATGATGATGGACTACATGCTGCCCAACAAGGTCATGTCCTGGAAAGAAGCCTGGGAAGTCTATTTCGAGCAGGCCGGCGGTGCTCTGTTCAAGGATCTGGCCCGCTACGGCATTCGCATGCCCAAGTACAGCGAAGTGATCGAGAAAGAGAAAGAGCACATCTCGCACCAGGCCTGGTGGATCTTCTACAACTTCGGTCACGCTGCCGGTTTCCACACCTGGATCCCCAGCGACGAGGAACTGGATTGGTTGAGCGCCAAGTACCCCGATACTTTCGACAAGTACTACCGCCCACGCTGGGAAATGGCCAAGAAGATGGAAGCCGAAGGCAAGCGCTTTTACTCCAGCGGACTGCCGCAGCTGTGTCAGGTATGTCAGGTGCCCATGACCTTTACCGACATGGAAAAACCCGACGAAATCACCTACCGCCAAAGCCAGTACAAGGGCGAGCGCTATCACACCTGCTCGGACGGTTGCCGCGACATTTTCGAGCACGAGCCTGAAAAGTACATCCAGGCCTGGCTGCCAGTGAACCAGATCCTGCAAGGTGGCTGCGGTGGCCCCGAGCTGGAGAAGATCCTGAGCGACTACTACCAGTTGAACGTAGGTGTCGACAATATGGACTTCAAGGGTTCGGTGGACGAAGCGCGCTGGAACGAATGGAAAGGAGTGACGGCCTAGTCACGCGAGAAAAAGGGCAGTGCCTCGGTGGGCACTGCCACTACCTATAAAAATTGGAGATCAATATGGCAGTTACTGCAATTACCCCGGACTACCAAGGCTATGCGCGCGACCAGCAGTCGCACTATGGCGACAGCATGTTGCTGTATATCGGCTGGGACGAGCACCTTTTGTTCTGCTCGGCCAAGGCCTTTCTGGTTCAGCCCGACATGACCGTGTCCCAGATGATCCAGCAACTGTTGCCTGCCGGCTTTGCCCAGCATCCTGACTTTGAGCAGATCGAATGGAGCAAGGTGCAATGGAATTTAAATGGCGAGGCTGTTGAACTGAATCCTGACGACACCCTGGGTTCCAAGGGCTTTGATCACAAATCCTTGTTGCGTTTCAAGACCCCGGGCCTGAATGGCTACAAGGGTACGGGCGTATAAGAGGCGGAGGCAGCAATGACGTATCAGGTAACCGTAGAACCCACAGGTGATGTGGTAGAGGTGGAAGATGGACAAACCTTGTTGGACGCTGCGTTGCGACAAGGGGTTTGGTTGCCTTTTGCCTGTGGACATGGCACGTGTGGCACCTGCAAGGTGCAGGTGCTGGAAGGCTATGCAGACGCAGGCGATGCGTCCAGCTTTGCCTTGATGGATTCGGAGCGGGACGAAGGCAAGCTGCTGGCTTGCTGCTGTCTGCCCGAATCCGATATGGTCATCGAGGCTGACGTGGATGTGGACCCGGATTTCCAGGGCCTGCCTGTCGAGGATTATCAGGGCAAGGTCGTCCTGATTGAAGACTTGTCGCCCACGATCAAGCACATCCGTCTGGAGCTGGATCGTCCGATGGCGTTTCAGGCCGGGCAGTACATCAACCTGCATGTGCCGTCCATCGACAGCACCCGTGCTTTCTCCATTGCGAATCCGCCGTCCATGAGCGGCATTATTGATTTGCATGTACGTAAGGTAGAAGGGGGCGCAGGTACGACGTGGCTACACGAGGAACTGGAAGTGGGGCAGTCTTTGGACGTGTCCGGCCCTTACGGCCAATTCTTTGTGCGCAAGTCCGACCCGCAAGGCGCCATTTTCATCGCGGGTGGCTCGGGCCTGTCCAGCCCCGAATCCATGATTATGGACTTGCTGGAAGAGGGCGATACCCGTCCTATTTATCTGTTCCAGGGTGCGCGCAATAAAGCTGAGCTGTATCATGCGGATCATTTCTATCAACTAGCTGAAAAGCACGACAATTTCCACTACATTCCGGCCTTGAATGCGCCTTTGCCGGATGATGCCTGGGAAGGCTTTGTGGGCTTTGTGCATGAAGCCGTGGGGCAGTTCTTTGAGCAGCGTTGCTCGGGTAACAAGGCCTACTTGTGTGGCCCGCCCCCTATGATTGAAGCGGCGATTTCCACCCTGATGCAAAGCCGCCTCTTCGAGCGAGACATTCACATGGAACAATTCCTGACAGCCGCGGATGGCGCAACCGGCAAGGTACGTTCAGCGCTGTTCAAGCGTATCTAAGCGGTTTTAACTGACTGCCGAGCAGACCTTTTTTCAGTGAAAAGGTCTGCGGCTGGTGGTCGTGAACGCCGCATCTATCTGGCCTTGCAAGAAGCGTTAACGACGCTTTGCAGGGCCTTGTTGTATTAGTCGGTGACAGCTTTGCCGTCTGACCGTATCAGCGCAAGCAGGTGAGGCAGAAGGTTTCGCTGCAAGCCTGAGCAGGCCAGTTGCTCATAGGCTTGCAGCCATCAACAGGGTGGCGGCCCGTTACTTAAGGCGCTGTGTCCCGGAATCAGCCAGGGCGGTTTCTCCGCATACATTTCCTCAATAAAGGCATGCATCTGGGCGATGTACCAGGAGTTGTCGTTTTTCCTGTGGCTGAAAATAATGGGCGAAGTCACTTTCTCGTCGTCAATCAGCCGGTAGACCAGATCACTGCGTATTTGTGCGGCTGAAGGAATCAGGCACAAGCCCACGCCGCCCGCGACCAGTCCCATAGCCGTCTGCAACTCCAGTACTTCATGCACTTCGGTGGGAAAGATGGCGTTGTCATGCAGGATATTCAGCACATGATCGGCAAAGCTGGGGCGTGGGGACTTGGGATACACAATAAAGGCGTGATCGGCGATGACCTGCAAAGACACCGGCCCCCGATCCTTGGCCAAGTCAATTTTCGGCGGAATTGCCAGCACCAGGCGCTCTTCACGCAAGACAGTACGGCACACCGCGCTGTCATGAATACGCACACGTCCAAAGGCAATATCAATGCGTCCGGCGCGCAAGGCGGCGATCTGCTGGCTGCTGGTGAGCTCCAGAAAGTGAAAGCGGATATCCGGGTAGGCGTGGCGGAACTTCTGGATCAGGATGGGCAGGCCACCGTACAAGGTGGAAGCTACAAAGCCGATCGACAATTGCGGGCGCTGGTTCAGGCCGACTTCGGTGGTCGCCGCTTTCATGACCTCCACACGATTGAGCAATTGCAGGGATTGCTCGTAAAAAATGCGGCCCGCTTCGGTTAGCTGCAGGGGGCGGCTCTCCCGTGACAGCAGCAAAACATTGAGCTCTTGTTCCAGCAACTGAATCTGTCTGCTGAGTGCAGGTTGGGCAATGTGCAACTGCTCGGCAGCGCGAGTGAAATTGCGCGCTTTGGCGACCGCAACAAAGTAGCGGATTTGTTTCAAGTCCATATGCTTTGCCCGTGGTCCAGGTCCAGAAAATCCGGACCAATATATCACCTATCTCGACCATCCAAGCTTCAAGCATATACCCGACAAGCTCTAGGGTTAACGATAGGTTTTGTTTTTCATGTCCTACAAGCTGCTGATTTTATTGGAAAAAAAACAAACTATAGCATTTTGCTATGGAGCGGGACCGATATTGTATTGGAAGCCTGCTGGAGCAAAGACTGTAATGAACGTCATGCAGAACAGCCCCGAATTTCCTTGTGAAAGTGGGCTGGGCAATATCGGCCCGACGGTGTCCCTATCGGGTTTGATTCAGGCTCAAGGCTAAGCCAGCAATACGCTGCCACGAGTCAGTCCGGTCTCAATCCGGAGCGATTTTTCTTTTCTATCACGCGTACTTGCTATGCCTTCATGGGCATGGGCAGGGACGGCTGCAACTCTCATAAAGGCCACATTATGTCAGTCCTTATGGATAAAACCAAAGATATCAGGCACTTGCTTGATACCGCCCTGGAAGAAAACCAAGAAACAGGCGTGTATCGCTGCCGTCGTGACATCTTCACGAATCCGGATCTGTTCGAGCTGGAGATGAAGCATATTTTTGAAGGTAATTGGGTCTACCTGGCGCATGAAAGCCAGCTGCCCAATGTGAATGATTACTTCACTACCTATATTGGTCGTCAACCCGTGTTTTTGACGCGTGGTAAAGACGGTGGCTTGAATGCCTTTATCAATGCCTGTGCTCACCGCGGCGCCATGTTGTGCCGCCGCAAGCATGGCAATAAAGGCAGCTTTACCTGTCCTTTCCATGGCTGGACCTTCAATAACGCGGGCAAGCTGCTCAAGGTCAAGGACGAGAAAAACACCCAGTATCCCGAGCAGTTCAATACTGAAGGCTCGCACGACTTGAAGCGTGTCGCGCGCTTTGAGAACTATCGCGGCTTCCTGTTTGGCAGCCTGAACCCGGATGTGGTGTCTCTGGACGAGTATCTGGGTGAAACCAAGGTCATCATCGATCAGATCGTGGATCAAGCCCCTGAAGGTCTGGAAGTGCTGCGTGGCAATTCTTCCTATATCTACGATGGCAACTGGAAACTGCAGATGGAAAACGGCGCGGATGGCTACCACGTCAGCAGCGTGCACTGGAATTACTCCGCTACCATGGGTCGCCGAAAAGAGGGCGGCACGCAAGCGGTGGATGCGAACGGCTGGAGCAAGAGCCTGGGTGGCGTGTATGGCTTTGATTACGGTCATATCCTGCTGTGGACCAAAACCATGAATCCAACCGTGCGTCCGGTCTACGAGCATCGCGAGGAGCTGAAGCAGCGTTTGGGCGAGGACCGTGCCGAGTTCATCGTGAATCAGACTCGCAATCTGTGCCTGTACCCGAATGTGTATCTGATGGATCAGTTCTCTACCCAGATTCGGGTAACGCGTCCTATCAGTGTGGACAAGACTGAAGTCACGATCTACTGCTTTGGTCCCAAAGGGGAAAGCGCTGAACAGCGTGCCATCCGTATCCGTCAATACGAAGACTTTTTCAATGTGTCCGGCATGGGAACGGCAGACGATCTGGAGGAATTCCGTGCCTGTCAGGAAGGCTATGCGGGTATTGCGGCGCCCTGGAATGATTTGAGCCGAGGTGCGCCTTTGTGGGTGCACGGGCCGGACGAGAATGCCAAAGCCATGGGCATGAAGCCCTTGATCAGTGGCGGGCGTAGTGAAGATGAAGGCTTGTTTGTCTGCCAGCACGAGTACTGGGCCAAGACCATGAGCCAGGCGTTAAAAGCAGAAAACGGGGAGGCCTGAGCCATGAACGCAACGTATCACTCTATTTGCGCTTTCCTGTATCGCGAAGCCCGCTTGCTGGATGACCGTCAGTGGGATGAATGGCTGGAATGCTATAGCCCCAACGCCCAGTACTGGATGCCTTGCTGGGATGATGATGATCAGTTGACCGAAGATCCGCATAGTGAGATTTCCTTGATCTTCTATCCCAACCGTAACGGTCTGGAGGATCGGGTGTTCCGCATCAAGACCGAGCGCTCCGGTGCCTCCACACCCGAGCCACGTACCGCTCATATGCTCAGCAATATCGAGATTCTGGCCGAGCGCGATGGGCAGGTGGACGTCCGCTACAACTTTTTGACGCTTAACCATCGCTACCGGGTGACGGATCAGTTCTTCGGCACGATTTACCTGACCTTGTCGCCTCAGGAACAGGGCTGGTTGATCGAGCAAAAAAAGGTAGTGCTCAAAAACGACTACATCCGTCAAGTGATTGATGTGTATCACATTTAAAGCCGGGGGTTAGTCGTGAACAGCTATCGTATTGCGCTGAATTTTGAGGACGGTGTCACCCGTTTCGTGGATTGTGGGGAACACGAAAAAGTGCTGGATGCCGCTTATCGCCATCAGATCAATCTGCCTATGGATTGCTCGGACGGGGTGTGCGGCACCTGTAAATGTCAGGCTGAAAGTGGTCAGTATGAGCAGGGCGATGACTATATCGAGGATGCCCTGACGCAAGAGGAAGCGGACAAGGGTTTGGTTCTGACCTGCCAGATGATCCCCAAGTCTGACTGCGTGATTGCTGTGCCGATTTCATCGGGCGTGTGCAAGACGGCCGTGGCCAAGTGGCAGGGGCAAGTCTCGGAATGCCGTCAGTATGAGGATGCGGCGTACGAGCTGAAGATTGATGCGGCCGATGAAGCTTTGCCTTTTCTGCCTGGGCAGTACGTGAATATTACGGTGCCCGGCGGACAGGCGCATCGCTCCTATTCCTTCAGCTCTGCGCCGGGCGAGTCGCGCTTGAGCTTCTTGATCAAGCAGGTTCCGGGCGGTCTGATGAGCTCTTGGCTGGCGGCGCAGCCGCTCGGTCAGCAGGTGGAAATGACGGGGCCTTTGGGGAGCTTTTATCTGCGGCAGGTGACGCGCCCCTTGCTGTTCCTGGCCGGTGGTACAGGTCTGGCTCCGTTCTTGTCCATGCTGGAAGTCCTGGTCAAGCAAGGCTGTACGCAGCCTGTGCATCTGGTCTATGGCGTCACCCGTGATCAGGATCTGGTGATGTTGGCAGAGTTGGAGTCCTTTACTCAGCGTTTGCCCGGCTTTAGCTACACCACCTGCGTGGTGGACCCGCAATCCAGCCATGAGCGCAAAGGCTACGTGACCCAGCATCTGGATCCGGCGCATTGGCATGAAGGGCAGGTGGATGTGTACCTGTGCGGGCCGCCACCCATGGTGGATGCCGTCAGCCAGTTCATTGATGCGCAAGCCCATGCTCCCGCGAATTTCTATTACGAAAAATTCATTACCAGCCAATAAATGTATTCAGACAGCGCCCCTTTGCGGGGCGCCCTGTGTTGGATGACTCCTACAAGGAAAGATCATGACTGCGCCTGTGCGTTTTCATCAAAAAGTGGCCATTGTGACGGGCGCGGCCCAAGGCATTGGCCGTCGTGTTGCCGAGCGCTTGCAGGCTGAAGGAGCCTGGGTACTGGCCGTAGACCGATCCGAGCTGGTGCGGGAACTGGCCAGCGAGGCGGTCCTGACACTGGAAGTGGATCTGGAAACCGTTGAAGGTGCTCAGGCTGCGGCCCAGGCGGCGCTGGATAAATGGGGACGTATTGATATTTTGATCAATAACGTCGGGGGAACGATCTGGACGCGCCCTTACGAGCACTACACACCGGCACAGATCGAGGCCGAGATACGCCGTTCCCTGTTTCCAACCCTGTGGTCCTGTCATGCCGTTTTACCCAGCATGCAGGAGCAGGGTAGTGGTGCCATTGTGAACGTGTCCTCGATTGCCACTCGCAGCATTAACCGCGTGCCGTATGCAGCGGCTAAAGGGGGCGTCAATGCCTTGACCGCCTCATTGGCTTTTGAGAATGCCCAGCGCGGCATTCGGGTCAATGCTGTCTCGCCTGGCGGGACCGAGGCTCCGCCACGGCGTATTCCCCGCAATACCCAGAACCAGGACGATCCCCAGGAAGCGATCTGGTATCAGCAGATTGTGGATCAGACCGTGGCTAGTAGTTTGATGAAGCGTTACGGCAGCCTGGATGAACAGGCCGCCAGCATTTTGTTTTTGGCCTCCGACGAGGCTTCGTATATCACCGGCACTGTCTTGCCAGTAGGAGGCGGCGACCAGGGCTGATCAAACGATGCGCGCGGCTGGTAGAGCGAAGGGCATCAAGACAAAAAACTCCATTTGGGGGAGACAAATCATGAAAACATTAGACGTTAATGAAGTGATTGAGCAGGCGCGCTTCGGGCGCTTTCACTGGATGGTGATGAGCCTGTGCGCCTTGTTGTTGATATTCGATGGCTATGACTTGTTTATTTACGGTGTGGTTTTGCCGGTGCTGATGGACGAGTGGAATTTGACGCCGGTGCAAGCGGGGGCCTTGGGTAGCTACGCCTTGTTTGGCATGATGTTTGGCGCGTTTGTATTTGGGCCGCTGGCAGACAAGATTGGCCGTAAAAAGGGCGTGACGATCTGCTTTGCCTTGTTCAGTCTGGCGACCTTCCTGAATGGCTTTGCGAGCTCACCGACCGAGTTTGGTGTCTACCGCTTTCTGGCCGGCTTGGGCTGTGGCGGCTTGATGCCCAACGCTGTGGCTTTGATGAACGAGTATTCGCCCAAGCGCTCGCGTAGCACCTTGGTCGCCATCATGTTCAGCGGCTATTCATTGGGTGGCTTGTTGTCGGCAGCGATTGGCATCTACATGCTGCCTCGTTTTGGCTGGCAGTCCATGTTTTTCTGTGCAGCCATTCCGTTGTTGCTGCTGCCTTTTATTGTCTGGAAACTGCCGGAGTCACTGGCGTTTCTGATGCGCCAGGGGCAAGAGGAAAAAGCACGCCGCATTGTGCACACCTTGGCCCCTGAAATGGGTGCGTCCCAAGATACCGTCTTGACCTTGCATGAGCAGAAAAAGACGGGTGTGCCCATGCTGGATCTGGTCAAGGAAGGGCGCTTGCTTGGCACCTTGATGATTTGGGTGGCGTTTTTCTGCTGCCTCTTGATGGTCTATGCACTGGGTTCCTGGTTGCCAAAATTGATGGCCAACGCGGGCTATAGCCTGGGTTCCAGCTTGTCCTTCCTGGTGGCCTTGAACCTGGGCGGCATGTTTGGTGCGATTCTGGGTGGTTGGCTGGGGGATCGTTTCAGCTTGCCTAAAGTGGTGGCCTGGTTCTTTCTGGTGTCGGCGGTGTCCATTACCTTGCTAGGTTTCAAGAGCCCGACTCTGGTGCTGTACGTGTTGATCGTGATTGCCGGTGCCACCACCATTGGCACGCAGATCCTGCTGTACGCCAATACGGCGCAGTTCTATCCCTTGTCCATGCGTTCCTCGGGCTTGGGCTGGGCGTCGGGAGTGGGGCGGATCGGTGCGATTGCCGGGCCTTTCCTGGGCGGCACGCTAATGGCGGCCAAGTTGCCCTTGCAGATGAACTTCATGGCCTTTGCCGTGCCGGGTGTCGTGGCAATGCTGGCTTTCCTGATGTTTATGGTGTCCTTGCGTTCATCGCCCAAAGTGGCGCTGAATGCCGTGGCCGGTTGAGAGGGCTGAATTTTAAAGCTGACTGGAGTAAAGTTCATACACACTGTTTTCAATCGACGAATGCCAGCCTTTCAAATTGAATGGCTGGCATTATCTATGGAGCCTGCCGGAATCATGACCGCTAGTAGTCTTTTGCTGTTTCTGCCCGCCTGTTTTGCCCTGAATATGGCCTTCGGACCTAATAATCTGCTGTCCATGACGGTAGGGGCCAAGCAAGGGGTGTCGACTGCCATGGTAGCGGCCATGGGGCGTCTGGTCGCCTTTGCCATCATGATTGTGGTGGCGGCCTTGGGAATGGGAACCTTGTTGATGGTTTCGGAGACGGCCTTTACCGTGGTCAAGCTTGCGGGAGCGGCGTATCTGATCTGGCTGGGTATCAAGGTGCTGCGTGCTAGTAGCAAAACATCAGCAGAGCAAACCGAGGTGAGCAAAAAAGATATCTGGGGCCTGGTGCGCCAGGAGTTCTTTGTGGCTATCGGCAATCCTAAAGCCATTCTGATCTTCACCGCCTTCTTCCCGCAGTTTGTAGATATGAACAACTATTGGGTTAGCTTCATGACACAGGGTGTGATTTTCCTGCTGCTGGAAGTGATCGCGATTGCGGCGTATGCCTATGTAGGCACTCGTTTGTCCGGCGTGATGCAAAATGCGCGTGGTCTGCGTTGGGTGAACCGCATTAGCGGCAGCATGATGATAGGTTTTGGCGTGATCCTGGCCATGGCTCGACGCTCCTGATGTAAGCCCCGATCTGGGGGCGCAAGTCGGAAAATAAAAGGCTCTCCTTGCGAGAGCCTTTTTGATGTTTCTATTTGTACAGGGTAAACACTGAATATGCTATTTAGTGCTTGAAGTTTGTAAATTTTTTGTTAGGATAAAAATTCGTTCTAGGCTTTCTCGATTAAATAAACAGCAGGAGGTTTGGATATGAATGACACGCCCATGAACTGGCCCAGTGATTTTCCGAGCAAACACGATTCAATATAAAACCTCAAAAAAAACGGAGACCGTTAACTAGCCAGGCCGCCCTATGGGCGGCTTTTTCATTGGCGCCTTATTGTTATGATTTTTAGATCGATATGTCTTGAGATTGAGCTGCCCGTTTATTGATAAGATTCAAATTCTGAATTGCTCAGGATTGGAAAGTTTCACTGGGCTACCTGAAATTGGGTTTTATTGCATTTTAATGCATGGAGTGGCTTGGAAAAATACGGAGCGGAAAAAGAATGAATGACATCAAGGCCTTGTTTGCTTTGTGTTTTTCCCTGCTTCCTGCTGTTTGTTCCTGTATCGCCGTCACTTATCCTGGCGATCCCGAAGGAGCCACTGTCGTTTGCAATGGCAGTGCCTATGGCGAGACTCCACTGATAATTAACGGTCTGCTGGAGGGGGCGTCGAAATGTTAGTGTCCCCTTGAGTAGGTATTAACTTGTAATATGGCTCCTGAACGAGCTTGGCCAAACACTCTAGCTAAGATTCTTTGTTTTTAAATTTGGCTGATTCACTGCTTTGCTCTACGTAAACAAGCTCCCAGCGCTATGCTATTTTCCTCTCTCTCCCTTTTCTGATTGATCCAGCCTTGTCACGTTCCTCTGCTACCCCCTCTCGTCGTATCACCATCCGCGATGTCGCCAAGGCGGCAGGGGTGTCTTTGACTACGGTTTCACACGCTTTGAATGACAGAGGGGTGGTGGACCCGTTAACGCGTGCCAAGGTCAAACAGATCGCGGCTGATATGGGCTATAGGCCCAATGTACGAGCGCAGCGCTTGCGTTCGGGGGCGGCCAACAGCATTGCCCTGGTATCGTCCATGCCTTTTGCCGTGTCGGGTGGCGTTTCGCGTCTGGGCTTCATGATGGAAGTGGCGGGCATTGCGGCCGAGGCGGCCATGCGGCGCGGCCTGGCTCTGGTGTTCGTGCCGCCCTTGGAAAATGCCCAGGCCTTTCTGGAAGGTCTGGATATTGATGGGGCGATTCTGTTGGAGCCCATGACGGATGATCCCAATGTGCGCTTGTTGCAAGAGCGTGGCGTGGCCTTGGTGTCGATTGGGCGTCAAGGCGGTAGCGTAGACAGCATTCCCTTTATTGATCTGCAATCGACCGCAACCGCGCATTTGTTATTGAATCACTTGTGGGAGCAAGGACGGCGACGTATCGCCCTGGTGCAAAGCAGTGCCGCACGTGACTCTTACGCCAGCCATAAAAAAGCCTACGAGAATTTCGCTGCTGCGCACGCCATGCCAGTGCGCTATATGCAGGTAGAGGAAAGCTTGGGTGAAGCCGGTGGATTTGATGCCTGCGCCCGGCTTTTAACACAGTATCCTGATACGGATGCCTTATGTGTGCCTGTGGATGCCTTTGCAGTGGGCGCCTTGGCGGCTGTGCAGCAGGCCGGTTTGCGTGTCCCGCAGGATGTAATGATCGCCACCCGTTACGATGGCTTGCGTGCCCGTACCGCAGAACCGGCGTTGACAGCTGTGGATCTTCATCTGGAACAAGTGGCCACCCTGGCGGTAGAACTGCTGTTCGAACATCTATCGGGTGATAAGAGCCGCCTGTCGGCTTTGGGCCCAAAGCCGGAGCTTCGGGCCCGTGCCTCTACACAGCTGGACGATTAAGTCAGCATGACGGCCAGACCGGAGACGGTCGCAAACACCAGAACGCCAATGCGCAAACGGCGTTGATCCAGTTTGTGATGTACGAGGCTGCTCAAGCCCATCCCCAGCAGCAATGCGGGCAGGCACAACACGGCGTAGCTCAGGTGGGACCACTGTAGCGCGCCGGAGATACCCAGCACGGCCAGCGAAATCACTTCCCCCACCAGAAAGCACAAGGCGACTGTCGAGCGCAAGGTGGCGACAGGGGCGTGCTGGTACACCAGAGCCAAAGGCGGGCCACCAATGCCGGTGGCGGTTTCAGTGATGCCGGTGACCAGACCTGTGGCAATAAAGGCCTTCTTGCCGGGCGTGAAGCTTGGAGCCAGTACCGATGCCAGCACGGCCAGCAAGGTACTGATACCGACAAACTGGTTTAACCAGTAAGTCGACAGCACCAGCAAAATCCCCAAACCGGCAAAAGTCCCCGCAAAACGTCCGACGGTGATCCAGCCCGCGCCGCTGCGGTCGATCGCTCCGCGTTCACGCCAGGCAACATAGGCGTTCAGCGGCAGCATCAGGAACAGGAGCGCTCCTGGTATGGCCTCGGGATGAACCAAAGCCAGTACCGGGACTACGATCAGGGCAAAACCCATCCCGCTGGCACCCTGAATAAAGGCACCCGCCAGCACGGCGGCAAAAACAATCAGCAAACCAACAGTCATGCCAAGGCCTTTTCTTGCTTGGCGTGACGAGCCAGGTGCTCGGTGGATGGGGCATGCAGCTTGCGGATATCCGATTGCGCAACCGCATGGCGAGCCAGCTCACGCACTTCTTCCAGCAAGGGCAGGGGATCCCAATCCACAGGCTGGCCTTCCCACAGACGTAGCTTGCCTTGGACAACGACAGCCCGAATCTGATCGCGAGCAGCAATCCGAACCAGTTCCCAAGGCAGATCCCAGGAGGGTGTCATCTCGGGCACTTGCAGATCGACCACGAGGAAGTCGGCTTGGGCGCCCACCCGAATCTGCCCGGTTTGAGCTCCCAGGCCTATGACTTCGGCCCCCCCTCGGGTCGCCATATCCAGCCAGGTCCAACCCGCACCGCAAGAGGAGTCGCCCACCATCATGCCGAAGGCAAAGCGTTGCGCCGCCTCGCCATAATCCATCATGCGAAAGGCATCGCTGCGAGTGCCGTCCGTCCCCATGCCCAAACGTATGCCTTGAACGCGCATGGCTTCGGCAGGAGCGACGGCATTGCCTTTCCAGGCGCTGGCAACCGGGTTGTAGGAAACGGCAGCGTTCAAATCAGCCAGCAGCCGGATTTCGCTGGGGGTAACCAAGGTGGCATGGGCCAGCAAGGAGGCCGAACCCAGGGCACCAATATGAGCCAGGTGCTCGATTGGGCGGCGGCCATGGGCATTCAAGGAGCGCTCCACCGCGACCAAATGCTCGTTGGCATGGGTCTGGAATACACGGCCCGCTTCTTCGCTCATGGAATAGATACGATGCAACATCGCATCACTGGCGGCTTCGGGAATAGAGATAGCCAGTGAAGGGCTGATCAAAGCATGGTGCTCCCATTGCTGAAGGTGGGCCTGGGCGCGAGCCACAATAGGCTCGGCGTCCAATAGTACCGCGCTGTGCTTGTCGTTGCAGATCAGGCCCAGAACACAGCGTATACCTACGTCTGTGGTGGCTTGCACAATCGCGTCCAGATCTTCGGACGATCGCGTGCCAGCGTCGCAAACCGTCGTGAACCCGCCCCGCAAGGCTTCCAGTGCCGACAGCTTGCTGGAGGCATACAGATGGCGAGCGTTCAAGGTGCTTTCCAGCGGCACCCAGACCCGGCGGAAAATTTCCGAAGGTTCGCCATATACCAACGACTTTCCATATGATTGGGTGACGTGATGATGTGCATCGACAAAACCGGGCATCAGCAAATGGCCGGGCAAGCTCAGACGTGGCAGTCCAGGGTGACGAGCGGCTATCTCTTCTACCGTGCCAATATCGCTGAAGCGACCTTCTTCAATCAGGACAGCGTGTCCGCTGACAGGTCCTTGCGGCAGCAAGAGGTGTTCGGGTTCCAGAATGCGGGCCTGAGCCAGGTCGTGGGATTGGAATAAAGATGCGTGATTCATGGCACAGCTCATCAAGAATGTTGAAGGGGGGCGGTTTTGGGCGAGCGCTGGCCGACGTGAATGAATAGGTAGTTCAAAACAGCCGCCGTCAGAGCACCCATAGCAACGCCGTTGGACAAGAGCAATCGCACTTGGGAGGGAAGTTGGTCGTAAATGCCGGGAACGACGATGGGCAGCAAACCGACTGCCAGGGCCGTGGCAACCACATACATGGCGGCATGGCCGCGCAGGTCTACCTTGCGCAACATGTCTATGCCCATGGTGCCGACGATGGCAAAGACCACCAGCCCGGTTGCGCCAATGACAGAGGCAGGAATGACGCTGATCAGCGCGGAGAGCGGCGAGAACACGCCAAACAGAATCAGGAACAGTCCACCGACGGCCGTGACATAGCGGGAGCGCACTTGGGTCGCGCGAATGATGCCGATGTTTTCACCACTGGTAATGATCAGCGAGGTCCCGAAAATACCGCCCAGCAAAGAAGCCAGCCCGTCGCCACGGATCGTATTGGGCACTTGTGCCTGTTGTTCGGCCTCGTTTTCCTTGCCCAGGACCTCATTCAAGGCAATGGTCTGGCCAGTGGCTTCCACCATGGAAATCAAGGTGAACAGCAGCAGCGGCAAAGCGGCGATCAGATCAAAGTTGGGCGGGCCAAAGGGGAAAGGCGATGGCAGGGCCAGCAGTGGGCCACTGCCCACGCCGCTCAAGCTGATGTCGCCCATCAAGGCAGCGGACAAGGCACCCACAATCAAGCCCAGCAAGATAGCCAACTGGCGGCACATGCCTTTGAGCAAACGGGCAAACAGCACCGTAGATGCAATGGTGATCAGGGCCAGCAGCAAATTGTCGGTATTACCGAAATTGGCCGAGCCGGGTGTGCCGGCAATTAATTTGCCGGATATCTGCGCCAGGTTGATGGCAACCAGCAAGAGCATGATGCCGATGACCAGCGAAGGGAAGTAACGCAAAAAGCGTTTGAAGATGGGGACGATCAGAAAGTACAGCAGGGCGGACAGAATCACCGCCCCGGAGGCGGTGGGCAGATCGGTTTGTTGCGCGATCAGAATGAACAGGATGATGGGCGCACCACCGGGCAGCATCACAAAAGGTAGTTTGGCGCCTATACCGGCTGGGCCGAAGGATTGGATCAAGGTGCCTATGCCACAGACCAGAAAGGTGGCGCTCAATAGCTGAGTGGTCAGGGCAGCATCAAAGCCCAGGGCCTTGCTCATTAAGAACACGGCGGCGATAGGGGAGGCGGCCATGACCAGTACGTGTTGCAGCCCGAAGGCAATCATGCGCTGAGGGGAATACAGCTCATCCACTTGCGCAGTGGGGTTGTCTTTCATCAGTGTCTCCTGTGCTGCATTGTCAGGTGCTAAAGAGCCTGCTGCAGTCCTTTAGGTTTTTATCGAATTTATGGGTAAAACGATTTGGTTTTGATTTTATGCTCAACAAAAACGTTTTGGTAGTGTATTTATGCTTAGCTGAAAAGTCGATGCGCAAATCAAATAAGGATTATTTCTGCATGCTGAACTAGTCTGTTGGAGGCAGAGGCAGAGGCAGAGGCAGAGGCAGAGGCAGAGGCAGAGGCAGAGGCAGAGGCAGAGCCGGGCATTGGGCAGCTTGCCTGGCGATCTTATGCAGATGCAGGACGCGGCATGGCGAGGGCCACCGTTACGGGGAGTGAGGCGATCGCTGGTTTAAAAAGCGGGAGGGGCAAACTATGAGGCGTAGATGACAAAAATGAACGTCAGCACAGAGGGATTGTTTACCCTTTAGATAGCCAGTTCCGACCATCTAAAGGGTGTTTTTACGTAACAGGCTTTAATCCACGATGTAGAGTTTGGCGCCCGTCTGGGTGGAAGAACGGTGCGGCTCGGCATTGTCAGCCACATGGTAAGACTGTCCCGGTTCCAGGGTGAAGCGGCGGCCGTCTTCCAGTTCAGTATCCAGCCGGCCTTCCAGACACAGCAACATATGGCCCTTTACGCACCAGTGGTCGGCCAGATAGCCGGGGCTGTATTCCACCATGCGTACGCGAATGGGGCCAAATTGCTGGGTGCGCCACAGGGCCATGCCTGTTTCGCCTTTGTGTTCTGTAGGAGTAATGTCTGACCAGTTAACGGTGCAAAAGGGTAGGTTCTGAATATCCATGCTTGCGGCTCGTGAGGAGGAATGACGTTTATAGTAGGCCTCTTTGTGAGGCTTGGTTTGTTGCCTTACTGATTTCTCCTGATACAGGCAATTTCAATTTAGAAATTTGCTGACGTCACAAACGCAGAGAGATCAGGAATACTCGCGCTCAACAGGGGCTTGTCATGGCACTTGTACTGACAAAAAGGGGAAGCGCATGAGTCTGTCTCAATCAACATTATTCGCACGGCACCGTGGACGGTGGAGCGTGCTGGCCGCTGCCTTGTTGCTATCAGCTTGCAGCAGTGTGCCTCAACAATCAGCACAGCGTGAGGCGGTCTCAGCGGCAGCCCCACAAACGGCCTCGACTTTGGGTACGCAATGGGGAGAAGGGCGTGAGTCACGGGCCTATTCGGTCCAGGCTCAGCGCGTCGAGCCTCTGCGTGATGAGCTGCAATTAGCCTATTCCGATGAACGCAGTATTCGCCAGGCTTTGGGCCAAAATCTGGATGCCCAGCGCAGCATTTTGCTGGATCAAGGCAAGGTGGAATTGTCTGTGCATGATGGGCGCGACGCACCTTTGACAATTTTCAGCAGCATCGGGCAGAAAAACTATCAGCTGGCGGGTAAAGCAGGGGAACGTTACGTCCTGGTCTATACCAATCGCAGCGCTACGCCTTATGAAATCATCACCACGGTAGATGGTCTGGATGTCTTGTCGGGCAAGCCGGGCAGCCGCAGCTATAACGGCTATCTCTTGCAGGCCGGGGCCGTCTTGCGTATCGAGGGCTTTCGTAAAAGTGCTGATGAAGTGGCTGCTTTCCGCTTCTCGGGCAAGGACCGGGCTTACGCGGCGAACACTCTGGCGGGTGACAAACGCAATATCGGTGTGATCGGTACGGTGCTTTACGAAGTGCGCCCGGTGACTCCGGCTCAAGCTGCCGTGCCGTCGCCCAATCCTTTTCCTGCTGACAAAGGCAATGGGCAATACGCGCCTGCGCCGCGTTATTAAGACTTGACCGCTCTCTTTGGCAAAAGAGTAGATGGATTTTGACGAAGGGACGAAAGATATTCACTCAAATAACAGGGCTCTTAGCGGGAAATTACGCGCTTGGAGCCCTGCAATGACTCTGTTAAGGTGTGCCAGGATTAGCCACTTTGCAAGGACAGCGCGTGCCGCCAGAGTTGATCCATCCAGAGCATTTTGTCCACGTACGCATCATCATTGGCATGGTGCTGGGTATCAGCATTTCCAGACTGATCGTAGGCGTCTCTGAATTCATCCAACACCCCAAAGCCAAGCGTGTCTATCCCATTCACTTGGGGTGGGTGCTGTATCTGTTCCTGACGATTATCCATTTTTGGTGGTATGAGTTCAGTCTGGTGAAAGTGCAGGTCTGGTCCTTTCAGCTGTATTTTTTCCTGATTTTGTATACCTGTGTGTTTGCCATCATGGCGTCCTTGCTGTTTCCGTCCAATATGGAGGAATACCGCGGTTTCGAGGATTATTTCCAGACCCGGCGGCGCTCGCTTTACGGCTTTTTCGTGCTGATTCAGCTTATGGACCTGGTCGATACAGCCATTAAAGGAAAAGAGTATTTCTTGTCGCTGGGTATGGAATACCCCTTGCAGCAAGCCGTGTTCATTGTCATGGGCCTGATCGCTATGGTGGTGCCCAGCAAGCGCTATCAGGCGGCCTTGGTGGTGCTGACGATAGTCTATAAAGGGCTGTGGATTTTCCGTTTGTACGATATTTTGAATTGAGTCAGCCGCTCGTTTTTTCGGGTTCTATCTGTCCTTAAAGGCGCAACGGTTTTCTCCGGCTGCGCCCCTTTCGTCTAGCTTGTCCGCATTTCTCTTTAGCTCCTGCCCGGTCAAATGGGGCATGGATAGGCTATAGGGCGGTCAAACATCCGCTTTAGCAGATCTGTCATTAAGGCTGGGCTAGAATCGCTTTTTTTGTTGTGTTCTTGGAGATGGTGACGACATGAGTGGCTCCTTTACTTTTGTGGTGATGTTGGCGTTCTTGGCTGTGGTCGTGGTGATGGCTGGGGTCAAAGTTGTGCCTCAGGGCCAGCAATGGACGGTCGAGCGCTTTGGTCGCTACACCCGCACCCTGACGCCGGGCTTGTCCTTGCTGGTCCCTTTTATGGACCGCGTGGGCCGCAAGCTCAAAATGATGGAATCCGTGCTGGATGTTCCCTCGCAAAATGTGATTTCCCGCGACAACGTGGCCGTGACGGCTGACGGTGTCGTGTTTTATCGCATCGACAATGCTGCCCAGGCTGCCTATGAGATTGATCACCTGGAAATGGCGATTGTGAACCTGACCACCACCAACTTGCGTTCGGTCCTGGGTTCGATGGAACTGGATCACATGCTGTCCAATCGCGAAGTGATTAACGATCGCCTGCTGGCAGCGGTGGATGCAGCGACGACACCTTGGGGGGTGAAAGTTACCCGCGTGGAAATCCGTGATTTGAATATGGCTCCCGAGTTGCAGGAAGCCATGAACCTGCAGATGACGGCTGAGCGTCATCGTCGTGCTGCCGTGACCAAGGCCAGCGGCCAGAAAGAAGCCGAAGTGCTGCAAGCCGAAGGGGAGAAGCAAGCGGCTGTGTTGCGTGCGGAGGGTGAAAAGCAATCCGCTATCTTGCGTGCTGAAGCGCGTGAGCGTGAAGCCGAGGCTGAAGCCCGTGCAACCCGCGAAGTGTCCGAAGCCATCAAGAGCGGTGATGTACAAGCCCTGCAATACTTTGTGGGCCTGAAGTATGTGGAAGCCTTGCGTGATGTGGGCACGGGCCCCAATAGCAAGCTGGTGCTGATGCCTTTGGAGGCCAGCGGCATTACCGGTGCGGTGGCAGGTGTGACCGAGCTGCTCAAGACCACCGGCAGCAAGTTGGGACAAGGCTAAGCGGATAGCTGGAGGTGCTGATCTTGTCATTCATTTTTGATTCCTTTTGGTACTGGCTGGTGTCTGGCGTCGTGCTGATCGCTGCCGAGGTCGTCATCTCTGGCGTCTATCTGCTGTGGCTGGGTTTGGGGGCTTTGACGGTGGGCTTGTTTGCCGCCGCCTGGCCGGATGCTCCCTCCTGGTTGCAATGGCTGATTCTGGCCGTGGCCATGTTGGGGTGGGTGGTCGTTGGTGTACGTTGGCAACGACGCAGCCGGGCCAATCAGCCTGATATTGTGAATACCGGCTTGAGCGCCTATGTGGGGGCTCGCGCGCAGGTCAGCGAAAGCTTTGTGAACGGCCGTGGACGTATTCGGCTCAACGATAGTTATTACAGTGCCACAGCGGCCCAAAATCTGGAGCAGGGCGCTGCGGTTGTGGTCTTGGCGGTGGAAGGCGCCGAAATGCGTGTTCAGGCTGTTGAGTAAGACAAATAGCAGGATGTAGAACAATGATGAACAATCGCTACGGCAAGCTGGCTTCTTTGGTATATCACCTGGACAAGCCGGTAGGACGCTCTTTCGGGGATGTGGAGTACTACCTGGAGCGCTTGCAAGGCACAAGCGGACCCATTCTGGAACCCGCAGTAGGCACAGGGCGCATTCTGATTCCCTTGTTGCAGGCGGGGCTGGATATCAGCGGCTTCGATCTGTCGCAGGAAATGCTGGATTATTGCCACCGTGAATTGGAACTGCGTTCTTTGACGACACAGCTTCAACTGGCCGGTTTTACGGATTTCACAGCAGACCGCTCCTTGGAGGCGATTGTGGTGCCGGCTGGCTCTTTTCAGCTTCTGGATTCGTTTGAGCAAGGCATGGCCGCGCTAAGCCGTTTTCATGCCAGCCTGAAGTCAGGTGGGCGACTGTTGCTGGATCTGGACCCGGTGGCGGCGATTTTGAGTGTGCATCCAGGCATGCGGACTTGGTCGGCCGCTCCGCATGGGCTTATTACTCTCAATGCCACCGCCTTGGACAAGGACTATTGCGCTCAGGTAAGCCGTGAAATGCATCGCTACGAGTTGTGGGAGCATGGTGTCTTGCTGGAAACCCAGCTGGAACAGTTCTCGCTGCGTTGGTGGGGTGTTCAGGAACTGCGCATGGCGCTGGAGCAAGTGGGTTTTGGCGAGATTGTTATCTCCGGCGGGTATCAGTACGGCAAGACACCGCAGGACACGGACGGAATTATTTCGTTTGAAGCGCGCAAGCTGTAAGACTGGGACTGGGACTGGGACTGGGCTTGGTGCCAGTAATCGTATTAGTGTGGTGGCTAAGGTGGAAACTGTACGCGCTATGAGCAATGGCATGGGGTCGTACATGGATACTGGTGCGGCAACAGCAACAGCAACAGCAACAGCAACAGCAACAGCAACGGTAATTGCAGGGTTGCAAGCTGCTGGACTGGGATCCGGGCGTCGGGTTGTTTCAACCCTGTTCGCTTTGATGTTGGCGCTACTGCCTGTATTTGTCCCCGTCGCTCAAGGGCAAAGCCTGATACAGGATGAACAAGGCTGGGTTTATGTGAATGAAAGGGGCGAAGCAGTTCTGCGTCCCTTTATTTACGACAACGGCCCTGATTATTTTGAAGAGGGTCTGGCTCGTTTCGTCGCCAAAGGGAAAATGGGCTTTCACGATCAATCATTGAAAATCTGGATTCCGGCCCGTTACGATTTTGCCTTTCCTTTTGTGGATGGCAAAGCCAAGGTCGGCATGGATTGCAAGCTCATTCCACACGGTGAACATCATTCAGTTCACTGCCAGCACTGGGAAAATATTTCCAATCCTTTGACAGCACCAAAAAATCAACCTGAAAACTAGTCCGTGCACAGTACACTGCAGTACAGAGTTTATCCGGAGAACACGATGAAGAAATGGGGAATCCTGGGACTGGTCGGCGTCTTGTCTGCTTGCGCCAATCAAGCCTCGACACAGCCACCCGTAGGTATTGCCAATCCGGCCTCGGCTTATTGCGTGGAGAAGGGCGGGCGTTTGGATATCGTCAACACACCAACAGGGCAAGTGGGCATGTGCACCTTGCCGGATGGCACGGTGATCGAGGAGTGGGAGCTGATGCGCCGTGACCACCCTTCGGCAAAGTCCTGATGCCAGATCATAAAAGCCAGCTATTTGCTGGCTTTTATATTAGCGTTCGATACGGACCTCAAAGTAGGCTTCGGACTCGCCCAGATCACGAAAGCCATCACTCATGGCGCGCGTGGCGGCGGCAATCCATTTTTTGGCCAGGGCAATGTCTTCCCCGGACAATTCCGTCTCTGCCGTTTCTTCGGCCAGCTGCCACGCTCGATAGGCCTGGACCACGGCCTCCGGGCCTTGCATGACTTTTTCTAAGCTGCGGCGAAAACGCTCCTCAGCCTCGCGGCGGCCGCGTTCGGTGATATCGGAAGGAGCGTCGTGCAAAGTGATGGTATAGGACATGATGCTTCTTTTTTGCTGTATGGATGAACAGTAATTTAGCACGTCTTTTTATCTTGAGCCAGATTTTTGTGATGTCTGTTGCATCAACTATTAGTCGGCTTCTTCTGCGCCCCCAAACAGGCTGAAAAGATGTGTGCGCTTGTTCGACTTTGCACGGCTCGCCCAGCCCTGATTTTCCACCATAGACTATCTGCTTGCGCCCGTGGGTATACTGCTCCAAGCAGACTCATGCTCTCTTTTTTCATGGCCGAGGTTCAGGGTGCAGCTTGTAGCGATTCGCAGTATTACCGTTGATATTGTGGTCTCAGGCATGCCAGCCGAGCTGGCGCGTGGCGACAAGCAGGAAGTGGGCTCGATCGACTTGTATCCAGGTGGTGGGGCGCTTAATGCGACAGCCAGCTTCATGGAGCAAGACGAGTCGGTTCGGCTTCTGGGGGCGCTGGGTCGAGACGGCTTGGGTGAGCGTTTGCGTTCACATATCGAGCAGTTGGGAGTGGACGTCAGCAGTATGCAGATCTGTCCTGATCAGCCCACCGGTAAAGCCATCGTCCTGGTCGAGCCGTCCGGCAGTGCTTCGGTGCTGGCACGACGTGGGGCAAATGCCTGCCTGCGTGTCCAGGCTCAAGACTTGCAAGCAGACCTGATTTATGTGGCTCCCTTGGCCTTGCAGCCTATGGAAAGCGTGGCGCAGGCCTTGGCGGAAAGAAGGGAGACCTCGGCCTGCCTGGTGGTAAATCCCAGTGTGGCGTGTTTGCAGCATCAAGGCCAGGGATTCAAGCAGGTCTACGCACGCGCAGATGTGCTGGGTTTGAATGCGGTGGAGGCCCAAATGCTGGCAGGCGTTCAGGACGCCGATATTCAGCTGGAATTATCGCTTCAGGAAGCGTGCGAGCTGGCTGCGCGTCTGCAGCATCACCCTCAACAAGCCTTGTTGATCACCTTGGGTGTGCAGGGGGCGGTGTTGGCTTTTAATGGTCAGCAGTATGTGGAGCCTGCGTGCAAGGTGGCGGTGTGCTCAACGGTGGGGGCAGGGGATGCCTTTCTATCCAGCTTTGCCCTGGCCTGGAAACGGGGTTTGGAACCGACAGAAGCCTTGAAGCTGGCCAGCCAGGCAGCGGCGGCACGATTAGGACAGTGGGCGGCCAATACTTTTCCACCCATGTTCGGACAAGACGCAGCGCAAGCCCTGACTTTGTAAATACCAAAAGCACAGCAAAACAAATCACAAAGGGGAGAGGATATGGCAGCCACTATCATTATTATTGGCTTGTATCTGCTGGTGACAGTCCTGCTGGGCGTCACACTCTGTTATACCCGTCCCAAGACGTGGAAACGAGATACGGCTTTATTAATGATTACCCCCTTGGCTGTTCCTGTGGTTTACGCCATCTTTACAATGCTCAATGGATAAGGGGCAGGCACAAAACGTCTTTTCCTGGCCTTTTGTTGCATGTTATGCACTTTTGCGAAGATTTTTGCCGCAAAAGTAAGCTTGTGTAGCCTAATCCTAGTCTTTGTGTTGTCTCTGTGTCGGATCTTGACAATCGTTGACTTCATGTTCTGAAGGTGGCCCGCTACCATACTCTCAAGCTTGTTTTAGTTGGGACTTTGGGATGTACGCCATGATTAATGCCTCGAATCTGATCGATTATGTACCTATGGTATTAATGCTGGCTGGCTGCGGTATTTTGGGCTTTATTTTGTTGTCTTTTTGGCTGCATCGCTCTTGATCTACACCCAGCCTTGTCGTGCTTTGCAATAAAGCACCGATATTTACGCTTGATTTCAGCAGCTTCTTTTACCTGACGTGTTGCTTTTGCTGCACGCTTGCCTTCGCACACTTTTCATATCAAACAAGTGTAGTAAGCTACTTCCACGATCTGTTTCGCGACCAGCGCTTGATGGTTTTAACCCTGCGCTAACAGCAGACGCGGCCTGGACAGTCTTCATCTCGAATGATTTGTCAGGCATCAGCAAACATCAGGTCAAGGAGAAGGAAATCATGTTTTTCCGCTTAGTTTCTGCCTGTGCAGGTTCTTTGATGTTGTCGGCATGCGCCAGCTCCACCCAAACGGCCACCAAACCAGTCGGGCAGGCCAATCTGGCTTCCACTTTTTGTCAGCGCATGGGCGGGCAAACCATTGTTCATGAAAGTGGGCGTGGTGCCTACGGAACCTGCTTGATGAAAGATGGTTCGGAATCCGAAGAATGGGCCTTTTACCGTAGCTGGTATCCCCGGATGGACTGAATTCTTTGCCAAATGTGGTTTTTGTGGCGATACAACGCCGCGATAGCGGGCGAAGGTGATAAACTTATCCAATCAAATGTGTTATTTGGGAAGCAGAATCTTATGAACTCAACGCGAACTACCCGTCGGCAAATCTAGCCGTGGCCGCGTAGCGTTTCGTTTGCTTTCCAAGAACGTTCAATTCAAAAGCGCGGCTTTTTCAAGGCCGCGTTTTTTATTTCAGGAAGTGTTATGGTCCGAATCACACTGCCCGATGGCTCCCAGCGAGAGTTTCAGGGCCCGGTTTCCGTCAGCGAAGTGGCGAACTCGATTGGTACTGGCCTGGGCCGCGCCGCCCTGGCTGGCCGTGTCGGCACGCCCGGCACCGAGTCGCGTCTGGTGGACACCTCGTATGTGATCGACCAGGACAGCAATTTGGCCATCATCACCGCCAAAGACGCTGACGGTCTGGATTTGATTCGTCACTCCACCGCTCACTTGCTGGCTTACGCGGTCAAGAGCTTGTTTCCGGATGCCCAAGTTACCATCGGCCCGGTGATTGACAACGGCTTTTATTACGACTTTTCCTACAAGCGTGCCTTTACGCCCGAGGATCTGGAAGCCATTGAAAAGAAAATGGCGGAACTGGCCAAGAAAGACGAAGTGGTTACCCGCGAAGAGTGGTTGCGCGACGACGCCGTCGAGTTCTTCAAGAGCATTGGCGAGGACTACAAGGCAGAGATCATTGCCTCCATTCCGTCCAACGAGCCGATCAGCCTGTATCGCGAAGGCGATTTCATTGACTTGTGCCGTGGCCCTCATGTGCCATCTACTGGCAAGCTGAAAGTATTCAAGCTGATGAAAGTAGCCGGGGCTTACTGGCGTGGCGATAGCAATAACGAAATGCTGCAACGCATTTACGGGACTGCCTGGGCGACCAAGGAAGATCAACAAGCTTATCTGACCATGCTGGAAGAGGCCGAGCGCCGCGACCACCGTAAACTGGGCCGTGAACTGGATCTGTTCCACTTCCAGGAAGAGGCCCCTGGTCTGATTTTCTGGCACCCCAAAGGTTGGGTGATCTGGCAACAGGTCGAACAATACATTCGCCGTGTCTATCAGGACAATGGCTACCAGGAAGTGAAAGCACCGCAAATTCTGGATTTGTCGCTGTGGAAGAAAACTGGCCACTGGGACAACTACGCTGAAAACATGTTCACGACTGAGTCGGAGAATCGTGTTTACGGCTTGAAGCCCATGAACTGCCCCGGTCACGTGCAAATCTTCAATTCCGGTCTGCATTCTTACCGTGAACTGCCTATCCGCTACGGTGAGTTCGGTCAGTGCCATCGCAACGAACCCTCGGGTGCCTTGCACGGCATGATGCGCGTACGCGGTTTTACCCAAGACGACGGCCACATTTTCTGTACCGAAGACCAACTGCAAGACGAGTGCGCTGCCTTTACCGCTCAGTTGCAAGCCGTCTACGCGGACTTTGGCTTTACCGAAATTCTGTACAAAGTGGCTACTCGCCCGGAAAAGCGTATCGGTGACGATGCGGTCTGGGACAAGGCTGAACAAGCCCTGATCGAAAGCTTGCGCCGTACTGGCTGCGAGTTCGAGATCTCGGAAGGCGAGGGCGCTTTCTACGGTCCGAAGATTGAGTACACGCTGAAAGACGCCATTGGTCGTCATTGGCAGTGTGGCACCATCCAGGTGGACTTCTCCATGCCGGCCCGTTTGGGTGCCGAGTATGTGGATGCCCAGGATCAGCGCCGTGTGCCTGTCATGTTGCATCGTGCTATTTTGGGTTCCTTCGAGCGCTTTATCGGCATGCTGATTGAAAACCACGCCGGTGCCTTGCCTGCCTGGTTGGCTCCAGAGCATGTGGTGGTATGCTGCATTTCCGAAAGTTCAGCCGATTATGCTCAATCCGTGGCGCAAAACCTGAAGAAAATGGGATTCCGTGCCTCCTCTGATTTGCGTGGTGAAAAAATCACTCGTAAAATCCGTGAGCACAGTATGCAAAAAGTGCCCTATATTCTGGTCGTGGGTGAAAAAGAGCGTGAAAACGGCGCAGTCGCCGTGCGTGCGCGTGGTGGCGTGGACTTGGGCGTCATGCCAATAGCCGATTTTTCAGCACGATTGAAGCAAGAGATCGATAGCCGTCAGTAAAACAGGAACGCTATCGTTTTTATCGACATTTTTAGGAGTTTTCGACATCGCAACCGAGAAAAAACATCGCATCAATGGTGAAATTCGTATTCCAGAGGTGCGACTCATTGGAGTCGAGGGTGAGCAGCTAGGTATCGTCAAGGTGCCTGACGCCTTGGCAATGGCAGAACAGCATGATGTGGATCTGGTGGAAATCGCCCCTGCAGCTGTACCACCGGTGTGCCGTTTGATGGATTACGGCAAATTCCGCTATCAGGAACAGAAACGCCAACAAGAAGCCAAGGCCAAGCAAAAAATCATTCAGATTAAGGAAGTCAAATTCCGTCCCGGTACGGACGAAGGCGACTACCAGGTCAAGCTGCGTAATGTGAAGCGTTTTATTGATGATGGCGACAAGGTCAAAGTGACCTTGCGTTTCCGTGGTCGTGAAATGGCTCACCAGGAACTGGGTATGCGCGTACTGGAACGGATTCGCGACGAAGTCAGCGAAATCTGTCAGGTTGAAGCCATGCCCAAGCTGGAAGGCCGTCAAATGGTCATGGTCTTGGCGCCTCGCAAGAAAGCGTCCTGATACTCTTGCACAATACTGCCTGGATCCGCCCAGGAGCATTATGCGTCGCTCGACTCGCTCCCAAGTAGCGGGTCGGGCACAATCGCCTTTGCAGCCCGGCTGCAAAGGCGTTTTTCTCTAGGTGTCATATGCACGTTTTATTCATCATTGATCCCTTGCCCAGCCTGTCGGCTTACAAGGATTCCTCCGTTGCCATGATGCGTGCATTTCTGGCGCGTGGTCATCGCGTCAGCGTGACCTTGCAGTCTGATTTGTACATTTCCCAAAGTCGGGTTCGTACGCGCAGTCAGGCTGTCAGTATTGCTGCAGATGCCGATTTGCGTGCGCCTTCGTGGTGGACACATCCCGAGCCTGCCACCGAGCAGGAATTGAATGTCTTTGATGCAGTCATCATGCGCAAAGACCCACCTTTCGATATGGAATACTCCTATTCCACGCACTTGCTCAGCTTTGCGCAGGAGCAGGGGGCCAAGGTATTCAATTCAGGCGCGGCCATTCGCAATCACCCTGAAAAACTCGCTATTACCGAATTTCCGGAATTTACCCCACCCACCTTGGTCACCCGTGACATGGCCCGCTTGCGCGCCTTTCACCAGGAACACAAGGATGTGATCGTCAAGCCGCTCGATGGCATGGGCGGCATGGGTATTTTCCGTCTGCAAGATCCCGAACCCAACCTGGGTGCGATTCTGGAAACGCTGACAGCCAATGGTACGCAAACCATTATGGCGCAGCGCTACATCCCTGAAATCGTCAAGGGTGACAAGCGCATCCTGATCATTGACGGCGAACCTGTACCTTACGCCCTGGCTCGCATTCCCTTGGCGGGCGAGACACGCGGCAATCTGGCCGCAGGTGGCCGCGGGGTTGCCCAGCCATTGTCCGAACACGACTGGCACATTGCCCGTACGCTGGGCCCTGTGCTGGCCGCACGTGGCTTGCTGCTGATTGGTTTGGATGTGATTGGTGACTACGTCACGGAAATCAATGTGACCAGCCCAACCTGTTTCGTTGAAATTACTGAACAGACTGGCTTTGATGTTGCGCAGCGTTTTGCCGAGGCCGTCGAAAAAGCGACGGGACGCGCGTGATTCGCCTTGCCTTGATCATGCACGAGCCCCTGGCCAGTGCGTTTGCCAGCTGTGCCGAGCACGTCCTGGGCGAAAAGCCCGATCTGTTTGTCTTTGACATTCAGGCCGACGAATGCACGGATACGGCGGTAGACCGCTTGCTGGGGCAGCTGCAAACGCAAGCGCCGGACTCGCCCGCCACACTGATACTGTGTGACCTTTACGGTGCCACCCCCTTTAATGTGGCACGTCGAGTCCAGCAAGCTTTGCAAGATCAAGGGCAGGGCGCTTATTTGTTGACCGGCACCAATATGTGCATGGTGTTGAAAGCCTTGACCGAGCGACGTGACAATCCCGAGCAGTTCGCTCAGGATGTCATGGCAGGCGCATTGCGTGGCATTGTTCACGCCGACTGCCATTGCTAATTTGAATTTTCACTTTCATTTTTCCAGTTGCCCTTATGCCTAGCGTATCCATCACGATCAGTAATAAATTAGGTCTTCATGCACGGGCAGCAGCCAAGCTTACCCAGTTGGCCGGCCGTTATAGCAGTGAGATTTTTATCGCGCGTGGCTCTCAGCGCGTGAATGCAAAAAGTATTATGGGTGTCATGATGCTGGCCGCCGGAATGGGGGTCACTGTGGTTGTCGACGCCCAGGGTGACGATGCCGATCAGGCGCTCAATGATATTCAGGCGTTGTTTGACGCCAAGTTTGGTGAAAACGAATAAGGAAGAAATCTGGTCATGAATAGTGCTGCAGCTCGAACCCCGGCGTCTGATTTGTCCGCGATGTTTACCGCTCAAGGCCAAGCAGTCGGTAAGGGGTACGCCATTGCCAAGGCCGTGGTAATGAGCGCAGCAGCACTGGAAGTCCCTCATTACCGGATTGCCGCCGAAGACGTCGATTCTGAAAGCCAGCGCTTGTTAAGCGCCATGGCTAGCACTCGCGATGAACTTCGAGCCATGGTTGATCAGTTGCCTGTGGATGCGCCACGCGAGCTTGCTCCTATCTTGACGGTGCACAGTCTGCTCCTGGACGATCCCATGCTGACGCAGCAAACCTGCGCCATCATTGCCGAGCGTCACTACAACGCAGAATGGGCTCTGACCTCGCAAGGTCAGATGCTGGTTGAGCAGTTCTCCCAAATGGAAGACGAATACCTGCGCGAGCGTGGTGCTGATGTCCGCCAGGTCATCGAGCGCGTATTGCGCGTTCTGGCAGGCAAGCCTGCTTTGCTGCCTGGTTTTTCAGCCGCTCAGGAAGAGCCGCTGATTGTGGTAGCACGCGATATTTCCCCGGCAGATATGCTGCGCTTGCGCGGTGGTCATTTCGCCGGTTTTCTGACGGATTTGGGTGGGCCCACCTCGCATACAGCGATTGTGGCTCGCAGCTTGAGTGTTCCTGCTGTGGTGGGTTTGGGCAGCTTCCGCAGTCTGATACGCGATGGCGACTTTCTGATTGTGGACGGCTTCTCGGGTGCGGTAATTGTGAACCCGTCCGAGCAAGTGCTGGCCGAATACCGGGAGCGTCAGGAAGCCTATCGTCGCGAACGGGCCGAACTGGAAGAGTTGCTGGATGCGCCAGCGATGACGCTGGATGGGATTAACGTCCGCCTGGAAGCCAATATCGAGCTTCCCGAGGAGGCGGAGCTGGCTTTGAAAGCTGGCGCCGATGGCATTGGCTTGTTCCGCAGCGAGTTTTTGTTCATGGGACGCACGGATTTGCCTTCCGAGCAGGAACAGTACGAAGCGTACTCCCGGGTGGTAAAAGCCATGAAGGGCAAGGTCGTCACTATCCGTACACTGGATATTGGGGCCGATAAAACCCTGGATGGAGATGCTACGGTAGCGACTAACCCGGCCTTGGGCTTGCGTGCAATTCGCTACTGTCTGGACAAGCCCGAGATGTTTGCCACCCAGCTACGCGCCTTGTTGCGTGCCAGCTTGCATGGACAAATCCGTATTTTGATCCCCATGATTTCCTCCATGAACGAGGTGCATGCCAGTCGTCAGGCTATTGAGTCGGCAGCTCGGGAACTGGAAAAATCCGGTACCCCATTCGCACGCAACTATTTGTTGGGGGCCATGGTGGAAGTGCCCGCCATAGCCATCGCCATTGAGCCCTTTGTACAGGAACTGGATTTTCTGTCCATCGGCACCAATGACTTGATTCAATATGTTCTGGCTGTAGACCGGGGCGATGCCGAGGTTGCCAGCCTGTACGACCCCATGCACCCAGCTGTTTTGCGTTTGATTGCACACACGATCAACGCGGCTGATCGTGCTGGCAAACCGGTGGCGGTCTGTGGGGAAATGGCGGGGGATGCGTCGGTGACTCGCATGTTGCTGGGGCTGGGCCTGAAAGAATTCTCCATGCATCCGCAGCAACTGCTGGATGTGAAAAAAGAAGTGCGTCTATCGCATTCCAATGCCTTGCGCGTGAAAGTGGCTAGTGCCTTGAACCGTGCCGAGCGCATCGATCTGGCCACCTTAGCCGCCTAAGTAATTGAAAACAGGCCAATTTAGTTGGCAAATATGTAACAAAGCCCGGCTGTAGTCCTATGAGGGATTCCATTTGTAACAGCCTATCGGAACCTGGTCGCTCGCTAGGTGCTTGTTGTTAAAGGGTTTGTCATGAAGCTTGAGCTATATCGTCAGAATAATTGAAATCAGGATTTACACTAATAGATTGGTCTGCGTGCTCAGCACCGATAGAATGGCTTTTAGGGGAGTTGTAACAGACCCAAGGCCGAGCCGGAAGTCGCACCAGGCATCGGCCCATTCTATCTAGCGACCTTGGAATAGTAGGAAGGAAATCTTATGAAACTGACTCGTGCTCATTTTGCTGTCATGGCCGCTGCTGCTTCGATGACTCTTTTGGCTGCGTGTTCCAAAGAGGACGACAAAGCCGCTACGAGCGCGCCACCTGCTCCTGTCGCTGCTCCACAATCGACAGCACCTGCCACTACACCCGCACCCGAAGCTGACAAGTCCTTGGAGCAAAAAACGGAAGAACTGAAGCAGGACGCCGCTAAAGTTGCTGACGACGTCAAAAAAGAAGCAGAGGAACAGAAAGAAAACGCCAAGGAAAATACCAACTCCTTGAAGGAAGATGCCAAGGCTGCTGGCGATAAAGTCGCTGAAAAAGCTGGTGAAGCCAAGGATGCAGTAGCCGATGCTGCCAGCCGTACGGGCGATGCCATTAAAGACGGCGCTGCCAAGGCTGACAAAGCCATCCAGGACAAGCTGGGTAATGGTGTTGATTCCTCGCCATCTTCGGTTCCTTCTGAGCAATCCAAACCTTAAGGTTTGAATAATTCGGCTGATTGTCTGGCCAGATGCAAAAAGCGGGTGCCTTTGGCACCCGCTTTTTCTATACTGCTGGTAGTGTCAATATTTTCAGGAGAGGACCATGATTAATCGTAGCGAATGGCTGGAAGATCTGCAAAAAAACGTCTCGGAGCTGATCGCCAAAAGTCCGGCTGCCGATATTGAGCGCAATGTAAAAGCCTTTATGGGTCAGGCCTTCAACCGTATGGACCTGGTTACTCGTGAAGAGTTTGATACCTACAAGCTGATGCTGGAACGCGCACTGGCTCGTGTGGCGGCTCTGGAAACACGTTTGCAAGCTTTGGAAGGGCGGCAAACTCCTGTTCCTCAAGATTGTGACACCTCTGCTCAAGAGGGCAGCCAAGGCTGATCACTTCATTTGAATACGGTCACCAGGCCTGGGGGCAAACAATCGGCCAGCCCCTTTTTTATTGCTGTCTTTCTTGTCTTGACCGGGGTGTGCGCCGCACTGCATGTGTGGAAAGTACCCCCGGCTTTGCCTTTTATGCAGCGCGAACTGGGCATGGACCTGGTGCAGTCAGGTTTTCTGCTGGCCAGTGTGCAAATGGCCGGGATGTTGCTGGGGCTATGCATAGGCCTGATCTCCGAGAAAATTGGTCTGCGTCGCTGCATTTTGACGGGGCTGGGTATTTTGAGTCTGGCCTCGTTAATCGGCTCCTTGTTTGAACATAGCACGCTGGTGTTGCTGGGCCGCATGATAGAAGGCTGTGGCTTTCTGATGGTGGTGCTGCCCATTCCGGCCTTGATCAAACGCATTACCGATACGGCACGGTTGAGCCGAGTCATGGGTTTATGGGGCTGTTATATGCCCGCCGGGGCGGTCTTGATGCTGTGGGCTGGCGCTGCCTGGTTGGCAGTCGGCTCCTGGCGTACCTTGTGGGTGGTTCTGGGTATCTTGACGGCCATCTTCATGATTTTGACCTTCCTTCTGGTGCCACCGGATTCTCAGACTCAAACCAGGAGTGCGGCGCAGCATACCTCTGCTCACCGTTGGTCCAGTCTGCTACGCACGACTTTACGCTCCGGCCGGGTTTGGTTGCTGGCTTTGGCCTTTGGTGTGTACGCGGCACAATGGGCGGCAGTCGTGGGCTTCATGCCCACTATTTACAATCAGGCGCAGATAGCAGTCGGCACTGCCGGTTTGCTGACAGCCTTGATTGCTGCTGGGAATGTCGTAGGTAATCTGGGGGCAGGGCGCTGTTTGCATGCCGGTATCCCACCTCATAGGCTGCTGCAGGCAGGCTACTTGGGCATGATCGCATGTGCGGTCCTTGCGTTTGGGCTGACACAAAGCTTGGTGGTTCAATTTGTCGCTATCCTGCTGTTTTCGATTGTGGGCGGCTTGATTCCAGCTACCTTGTTCTTCCTGTCGGTTACGGCAGCACCTTCGCCGGAGACCACCTCGACCTCGGTGGGCTGGGTACAGCAATGTTCTTCACTGGGCCAGTTTGTGGGCCCCCCTGTTGTGGCGTCGGTTGTACATGCGTTGGGTGGATGGCAGTGGGCTTGGGTCGCGACGGTTAGTTTTGCCGTTTTGGGTTTGATCATTGCCTGGCGCTTGTCGCATTTGGGTCTGCCCAATGGCCGTTAGGCCTTGCTCAGATCAGTACCGGATTAGATGAAACAGATCATGAAAGAGCCAGCTCAATAAAGCTGGCTCAGCTTTTTTGGAAGGGAAAGTCGCATGCTCGTCAGTAATGTCCAGATCACAAGAGATGAGTTGGTTGATCTTTTGGCCGCCTCCCATGAGTCTTTGAGTTTCGAGAACTGCAGTTTTGATGATGAGGATCTGTCGGATCTGGAGCTGGATGGTTCGCAGTTTTCGGGCTGCAGCTTTTTGAATACCCGATTGATACGGGCACATTTGCAAGACACGATCTGGCTGCGTTGCAAGTTGGGTCAAGCAGATTTCAGCTTGGCAGATCTCAGTTCGGCGCGTTTTAGTGCTTGTGATCTGCACTTGAGCAAGTGGGTACGCACTCACATTGCTTCCTTGCAGATCGAGGATTCCAAGTTGAGCGGGGCAATCTTCAACGAAACCCGTGGTTTGGACCTGAGCCTGCGTGAGTGCAAGTTGGTCGGTGCCACCTTGCGCGCCATTAATTTCCGCAAGCAAAATCTGGTGCAACTGGATTTCTCCGATGCGGACTTGGGCGGCTGCAATTTTCAGGATGCCGTATTTGACGGCGGCAGCTTGAGGGGTGCCAGCTTGCGAGGGGTGAACTTCAAAGGGGCGGACCTGCGCAGTGTGGAGTTGGGCAGCATCACCTTGTACGACTTGAATAACTCTTTCCAAGGAGCTTGCCTGTCCGTGGAGCAGGCAGTTCAACTGGTCAGCTCCATGGGGGTGCAGGTTCAGTAAAACCCTGGGACCGTACAAGTACGCAGTGATGTTTTAAGGCAGGCATCTGGAGCTTATTTCTCCCGATGGGCAGACTGAATGTTTGCCTTGGAAAGGGAGAAGGGCATATGTCCTTGGCCGTGTTGAACAGTTGTGCCTTGTCGGGCCTGGATTTTATCGACGTGCGTGTCGAGGCGCACGTGGCTCCTGGATTGCCAGCCTTTCATATTGTTGGTTTGCCCGATGCTGGTATTCGTGAAAGCCGGGAGCGCATACGGGCTGCCTTGCAGGCCAGTGGTTTCGATTTCCCCGCTGCCCGATTGACAATCAATTTGGCTCCTGCCGATTTGCCCAAGGATTCGGGCCGTTTTGATTTACCCGTAGCTTTGGCGATTTTATTGGCCAGCGGCCAGCTAAGCCGCCCGGATGATAAGCAGCGCGAGCAAGCGATCACCGGTCTGGAGCGTTATGTCATGGCCGGGGAGTTGTCTTTGACAGGGGCCGTGGTTCCTGTGCAGAGTGCGCTAACGATTGCCTTGGGTATGGCGCGTCGGCATCCGGAGCTTTGTTTGCTTTTGCCTGCGCAGAGTGCAGAAATGGCGGCCCATGTTCCTGACTTGCAGGTCTACGGGGTTACCAGTTTGGCAGAGGCGGCGGGGTATCTGCGAGGGGACAAGGAGCTGGAACCCGCATTGGCCAGGTCGTGGCCAGAAGAGTGGAGTGATGGCCCACAACTTTGCTTGTCGGACGTGCTGGGGCAGCCTTTGGCTTGCCGTGCTTTGGAGGTGGCCGCTGCGGGTGGCCATAGCCTTTTGTTGAATGGCTCGCCGGGTGTGGGCAAGACCATGCTGGCTCAACGTCTGCCGGGTTTATTGCCAGATCTGGATCGATACGCTCAGCTGGAAGTAGCCGCCTTGTATTCTTTTGTGCAAGAACAAGACTTTTTTAGCAGGCGACCCCCCTTTCGTGCTCCACATCATAGTGTGTCTACTCCTGCCTTGATTGGCGGTGGTAGCCGCCCAAGACCGGGGGAGGTTTCGCTGGCTCATCATGGCGTACTGTTTCTGGATGAGTTGCCTGAGTTCAGTCGGCGTTCATTGGAGGCGTTGCGCGAACCGCTGGAACAGGGCTGCGTGCATATTTCTCGTGCCCAGAAGCAAGCGGTGTTTCCGGCGCAGTTTCAGTTTGTGGCTGCCATGAACCCATGCCCCTGTGGCTGGGCGGCGAGCCGTCATCGGGCGTGTCGGTGTTCTCCTGCTCAACGGGAGCTGTATCGGCAGCGCCTATCGGGGCCGATGCTGGACAGGATTGATCTTTTGGTGACCTTAATCGAGTCCGAACCGGAGCGTGATCAAGCAGCGCAGGCATCCAGTCAGGTCAGGCTGCGGGTACAGGAGGCGATTGAGAGGCAGTTGGCACGTCAGACGGTACGAAATGCTCGTCTGTCAGTGGCTGGTTTGAAAGAACATGGGTGCTTGTCTGCGGAGGCCTTGCAGCTACTGGCCAGTGCACGCAAGCGCTGGCATTGGTCAGAGCGAGTGCAGGGTAGGGTCTTGCGGGTAGCGCGGACAATTGCTGACCTGGCCGGAGTAGAGCAGATTGCCAGGCCTCATATCGCGGAAGCATTGCAGTTCCGGCCTGAATTGCCGTGAATCGAGGTAAGAAGAAGGCGGGTGTCGCTACTAGGTTTGGCAGGATTGGGCTGGCTGCAGGCTGAGGGCGACAGGCGCCATGACTTTCATGGTGGGCCTGTGTGTCGTTTGCCTAGACTGTCAGCCTACGTATGAAATTGCGCGCCTTCGCCTGATAGGGGGGGCGAGTATTTTGGTGTTATCGGCTACCAGCAAGATAGGGTGCCGATGTTTTCACCCATCCTATTGATAACTTGCTGCCTGATCTTGACATGGCTAGGCTCGAAGATTGACCAGATCATACGCGCTGGAGGGTATCCAAACGGGGCCACGGTTTCTTGTGTTCCTGATTGGCTGGCGAACAACGCCATAACTGCAAAAAATCCCTTTGATATCTGGACAATCCTTCAGGAATCACCCTATAATCAAGAGCTTTTCCCCTGTTTGGATCTGTTCTGGCAGCGGGCAAAGAAAAAAATAAGTGCCTGTTTTGGGTCATACAAGTGTCCGCCAGCTTCCTAGGCGACCACCCGCAGACACAAATTAGTCGAGTAATTTCATGCCTAAAATGAAAACCAAAAAAAGCGCCTCCAAGCGCTTTGTGGTTCGTGGTAGCGGTTCCATCAAGCGGGGCCAAGCGTTCAAACGTCACATTCTGACCAAGAAGACGACCAAGAACAAACGTCAGTTGCGCGGTGCCGTCGAGGTTCATAAAGCCGACGTCGCTTCCGTAAAAGCAATGATGCCTTTCGCTTGATTAGGGAGAATCGAACATGTCACGAGTAAAACGCGGTGTTAACGCACGCGCACGCCACAAGAAAGTAATTGCCCAGGCCAAAGGTTTTCGCGGCCGTCGCGGTAATGTATTCCGTATAGCCAAACAGGCTGTCATGAAGGCAGGTCAGTACGCCTACCGTGACCGCCGTAACAAGAAACGTGTATTCCGCTCGCTGTGGATTACCCGTATCAACGCAGCTTGCCGCGAACTGGATATGAGCTACAGCCAGTTTATCGCCGGCCTGAACAAAGCCTCCATCGCTTTGGACCGTAAGGTTCTGGCTGACTTGGCTGTTAAAGACAAGGCAGGTTTTGCTGCTGTTGTTGCACAGGCTAAGAACGCTCTGGCTGCTTAAGCGGTATCTGACTGTATAGTTCACAAACGGGGCCTTTGGGGCTCCGTTTGTTTTTGGAAAGTAACACGCCATGACTTCCTCCCACGACGATCTGATTGCCCAGGCTCGGGCCTTATTTGAGCAGTCTCAGGACGCCGCTTCGCTGGAAAACGCTAAAGCTCGATTTTTGGGCAAACAAGGTGCCATCACTGCCTTGATGAAAGGCCTTGCCCAGATGGAGCCGGAGCAGAAAAAAGCAGCCGGTGCCAGCATCAACGTGCTCAAGCGCGAAATTGAAGATCTGCTAAACGATCGTCGTGCTGCCCTGGCGGCAGAACAATTGAACCAGCGACTGGCTCAAGAACAAATTGATGTGACTTTGCCCGGCCGTGGTCGTGGCACCGGTGGTATTCACCCGGTGATCCAGACCTGGCAGCGTGTTGAAGCCATTTTCCGCTCTATCGGTTTCGATGTGGCTGACGGCCCTGAAATCGAAAATGACTGGACAAATTTTACCGCTCTGAACAATCCAGAGAATCATCCGGCTCGTTCGATGCAAGACACGTTCTATATCGATATGAACGACGAGCAGGGTTTGCCCTATTTGCTGCGCACGCACACCAGTCCCATGCAGGTGCGTTATGCACGCATGAACAAGGCCCCTATCAAGGTTATTGCTCCCGGCCGCACCTATCGTGTCGATAGTGATGCCACCCACTCGCCCATGTTCCACCAGGTGGAAGGGCTGTGGATTGCCGAGGATATTTCCTTTGCCGATCTGAAAGGCGTTTACACGAACTTTCTGCGCGCCTTCTTTGAAAGCGACGATCTGGTCGTGCGCTTTCGACCTTCTTTCTTCCCCTTTACCGAGCCATCCGCCGAGATTGACATGATGTTCTCCTCCGGCCCCAACAAGGGCCGTTGGCTGGAGATCTCCGGCTCCGGGCAGGTTCACCCGCAAGTGGTGCGCAATTTCGGTTTGGACCCAGAGCGTTACATCGGTTTCGCCTTTGGTTCCGGACTGGAGCGCCTGACTATGTTGCGCTATGGTGTTAACGATTTGCGCCAGTTCTTTGAAGGCGATCTGCGCTTTCTGAAGCAGTTCAATCGTTGATTCCTACTTCGCGCCGCTGGGCCTTTTAGGCCCGGTCGGTTCCGGTATACGCCGTTTTACGTCTCCATCTTTGCATCATGTTATTTTCCGAATCGTGGCTGCGCCGCTTTGTGAATCCCAAACTGGGAACTGAAGAACTGGGTCATCAACTGACGATGGCTGGCTTGGAGGTTGAAGAAATTCAAGCTGCTGCGCCTGCTTTTGAGCATGTTGTCGTTGGCTTCATCGCTGAAATTGCCCCCCATCCCGACGCTGACCGCCTGCGCGTTTGCCAGGTCGATGACGGCTCGGGCAAGCTGCTGCAGATTGTGTGCGGTGCGCCCAATGCGGCTCAAGGCATCAAGATCCCGGTCGCCCGTGTTGGCGCAGAGCTGCCCGGTGGCATGAAAATCGGCCCGGTCAAAATGCGTGGCGTGGAGTCCGCCGGCATGTTGTGCTCGGGTCGCGAGTTGGGTCTGTCGCAAGATCACGATGGTTTGCTGGTGCTGGATGCAGACGCGCCGGTAGGCCAAAGCCTGCGTGAACTGCTGGATCTGGACGACCAGATTATCGAATTGAAATTGACGCCTAACCGTGCGGACTGCCTGTCCGTGCTGGGCGTGGCGCGTGAAGTGGCCGCTCTGACGGGCGAACCACTGACACTGCCAGACTTCACACCTGTTCCTGTCACGATTGAAGATCGCGTTTCCGTTACCGTGAAAGACGCTGATCTGTGCGGCCGTTTTGCCGGCCGTGTGATTCGTGGCGTCAATGCGCGTGCAAAAACCCCGGACTGGATGAAAACTCGTCTGGAGCGTAGCGGCCAGCGTTCGATCTCCGCATTGGTGGACATCTCCAATTACGTCATGCTGGAACTGGGCCGTCCTACGCACGTGTTCGATTTGCAGCACGTACAGGCTGGTCTGGAAGTGCGTTGGGCACGTAAAGGCGAGACGCTGGAGCTGCTGAGCGGTTTGAATGTCGAGCTGGATACCGATGTGGGTGTGATTGCGGTTAACGATGTGCCGCAAAGCATGGCCGGTATCATGGGCGGCGAACAAAGTGCCGTCACACTGGATACGACGGATGTGTATCTGGAAGGCGCTTTCTGGTGGCCAGAAGCCATCATGGGCCGTGCCCGTCGCTACAAGTTTTCTTCCGACGCCAGCCACCGTTTCGAGCGTGGCGTGGACTTCGACTCCATTACCCAGCATCTGGAACGCACCACAGCGCTGATCCTGGAAATCTGCGGCGGCCAAGCGGGGCCTATGGATGACCAGGTTGTGGCCTTGCCCGAGCGCAAGCCCGTTGCCATGCGCCTGGATCGTTGCCGCCGTGTTCTGGGTATTCCTCTGGATCAAAAGCAGGTGGAGAGCATCTTCACCCTGCTGGGCCTGGACTTCTCGGTGGCTGACGAAGTCTTTACGGTCAATCCTCCCAGCTTCCGTTTCGATTTGACGATTGAAGAAGACCTGATCGAGGAAGTTGCCCGTATCTACGGTTTTGAAAATATTCCTGATCTGCCTCCGGTCGCTGCTGCACAAATGCGTGTGCCAGTCGAGTCCTTGCGTGGTCCGCACGCCTTGCGCGCTGTATTGGCCGCCCAGGACTACCAGGAAGTGATCAACTTCTCCTTTGTGCAAGAGTCCTGGGAAAAAGATATTAACGGACAGGCTGACCCTATCCGTTTGTTGAACCCCATTGCCAGCCAGTTGGCGGTGATGCGTACCAGCCTGATTCCGGGTCTGCTGGCCAATATTGAACGCAACGCCAACCGCCGTCAGTCGCGCGTGCGTGTGTTCGAGTTTGGCCGCGTCTTCATGCGCGATGCCTCTCAAGAAAATGGTCCGTTGACCGTGGCCGGTATCCATCAGCCCAACCGCATTGCGGCCGCAGCCTGGGGCCCTGTTGTGACCGAGCAGTGGGGACAGCCCGATCGTCTTGTCGACTTCTTTGACGTCAAGCGCGATCTGGAAACTTTGCTGGGCCAACGTGCTGCTCAAGTCCGTTTCGAGCCTGAAGCTCACCCGGCCTTGCACCCAGGCCGTAGCGCCAGTGTGAAACTGGATGGTAAAACCATAGGCTGGATCGGTGAAATCCATCCTCAGTGGTTGAGCGAATTTGGTTTGAATCAAGCGCCGGTCGTCTTTGAGGTGGACGTTGATGCCATCTCTCACGACGAAGTGGTACACGCTCAGGAAGTATCCAAGCAACCCGTTGTGCAACGAGATCTAGCGGTTTGGCTGGATAAGGACGTATCCTATCAAGCTGTGCTGGATACACTGAACCAGGTGCGCAGCACGGCAGCGCAAGCGGCTATCGTCAAAGATATTCAGTTGTTTGACGTCTGGCGCGACAAGAACGATGCATCGGAAAAGAGTCTGGCGATTCGATTCTGGCTGCAAGACAGCGCAAGCACGCTGGACGATGAACGCGTCGAGCAATGCCTGGAAGCATTGTTGGCGGCACTGGTGTCTGCGCATGGCGCACGGGCACGAGCATAAGGAGACACAATGAACGTAGAGCGTACTCTGACCAAGGCTGATCTGGCTGAACTCTTGTTTGAACGTGTTGGCTTGAATAAACGCGAAGCCAAAGATATTGTGGATACTTTCTTTGCAGAGATCCGCGATTCCCTGGCCGATGGTGTCGAGGTCAAGTTGTCCGGTTTCGGTAATTTCCAGGTTCGGGACAAACCCCCGCGTCCTGGTCGCAACCCCAAAACGGGTGAAGTCATCCCGATTTCGGCGCGACGCGTGGTGACATTCCACGCCAGTCAGAAGCTCAAAAGTGTAGTCGAAGGGGCGCCAGTGGCACCCGAGGATGACCAGGACTGAAGCCTGGTACGTTTGCGTACAGTTTTGCCTGACTGAACGTGTAAAATCACTCCTATTGTCGATGAGCATCAGTGGCCATGAGCACAAACGAAAAGACGGCGACCTTGCCACCTATCCCTGCCAAGCGGTATTTCACCATCGGTGAAGTCAGCGAGCTTTGCTTGGTCAAGCCCCACGTCCTGCGTTATTGGGAGCAGGAGTTTACGCAGTTAAAGCCCGTCAAGCGACGCGGTAACCGACGTTATTACCAGCACCATGAGGTGCTGCTGATACGCCGGATTCGCGGTTTGCTGTACGACGAAGGCTTTACGATCAGTGGTGCGCGCAATCGTCTGGGCGATGGTCCGGATATGCCTTTTGACCAGGAAGCCGCTGTGCGTCTGACCGGTCAGGAGATGCAGGCCTTGCGCACCAACTTGGGTCAGATCCAGGCAATGCTGGATCAAGCCTTGGCAATGACGGATCCTGGCTCGGCTCAGTAATCCGGGGTTGCTAAGCAGGAACGAAGGTCGGCCTTGGTGCCGGCCTTTTTTCATGGAAGGGATTAGCAGTGAACTTACGTAGTCAGGCTCTACAGGCCTTGTTAGTACAAGAGCCGGCTGCCAAGCTGGCAGCAGTACGAGCAATTGCCCATGGCTTGCCCGTAGGGGCAGATGAGCATTTGGAAGAGCCGCCCGGCGTACCGGGACGGCCCGAGGGTTTGCGTTTTGTGAGCCCTCAGCATGTGCCCAAGCGGTCCGTGCGTACGCCCCAGGGGCGAGCAGCCTTATTGCATTCCTTGGCTCATATTGAGTTCAATGCCATCAATCTGGCCTTGGATGTGTTGTGGCGTTATCCCGGTTTGCCCGACGCATTCTATGCAGGCTGGTTACAGGTGGCGGTGGAGGAGGCTTTGCACTTTGAGCTGCTGAGCGATCATCTTCAAACGCTGGGTGTCCGCTATGGGGATTTGCCTGTCCATGACGGCTTGTGGGAGATGGCAGAGCGAACACGCTTTGATCTGCTGGCGCGTATGGCTTTGGTGCCGCGTACTCTGGAAGCACGGGGGCTGGATGCCTGCCCCCTGGTGCATAAGAAGTTGCTGGATGCTGGTGATGAAAAAGCCGCCGCGATTATTGCCATCATCTTGCGCGATGAGGTCGGGCATGTAGCGTTGGGAAATTACTGGTATCGCAAAGTCTGCCAGGAACAAGGTTTGCCCGACTTTGATACGTATGGTGAGTTGGCTCTGCGCTATCGCGCACCGCGTTTGCGCGGCCCCTTTAATCGCGAAGCCCGCCTGGAGGCGGGCTTCACTGCCGAGGAAATCGACGAGCTGGAACGGCTGGATGCCGCTTTTAAGAGCGGGTTGCCGACGAGCTAGCTTCCGTGTTGGGCTTGGGCAGGTTATCCAGCTGCCCAAAGCTCACAATGCGACCAATGTACAGAACGGGGCCTTCCGGTGCACCACTATTGGAGCCGCCTTCGGTTTCCAGCGTCATCTCAAATATCTGCTCATCTTCCACGGTGCCGATCAAAGCCGCGGGTACGGTGATGGGGCGATTAGGATCAATCAAACCCAATGAACGAACTTGCGTGCCGCGTGGTGTGTGTGTCCACAGCTGTACTGACTGCGTTGCTTTGACTTCGGTACTGACCTTGGGCACCAGCAGGACATTGCCTTGTGGGTCTACCGTCGCAATCCAGGCCGGAGTAGAGGATTGGCCAGGGGCCTGCAGGATGGCTGCCTGACGTGGCTTCATCTCAATGACGTTGACAGGCGGTTCCGAGTTCATGTTCATGAGCAGGGCAATCACCAGGCCCAGAATCACGACCGCAGCCAAGCCGCCCCACAAAACAGGCATGGGCATGGCAAAGCCACGGGACTTGCGTTCGCCATCAACAGGTTCGGGTTTGCGTTTTTTCTCTACCGGGACTGACTCAGGCTCGCTTTTGGCGGGCTTTTTCTTGTCGGCGACCTTGGCTGGTGCTGTCGGCGCTGCTTCGGCTGTGACAGCAGCTGCTTTGGTAGCTGGGTCGGAGTCTGCACGCAGTAAAGTGGGGAAAGGCGGTGTGTGATCGTCAGCCTTGTCGTTCGAACTGTTGACGGACCAGCGAGGCTCAGTGCGAGTGGCAGCTTCCGTTTTAGTGTCTTGGTCTGCCGAAGTACTGGTCTTGATACTGGGTTCCTGGCGCTCCGCTTTGTTAACTGGAGCGCTTGTGCTGGCGTTGCCAGTGCTTGCCGATTTGGGGGCTTCAGCAGCCGGACTGCTTGTGTTCCCAGTCTGACGACGTGCAGCTGGCGGAGGCAAGCCCAGGGTATGGTGAATATGAGCCAGGCTGGTGGGGGCAGGCACTGTTGGGGTCAGGCAGTCCACCAGTTCCAGCCACGCTTGCTCCCAAGCCAATGCCAGACGCGCTGCCTGATCATTTTGCTGCATCAGGGTGTGGGCTTGGACCAGTTCATGCTGGCTGAGTAGCCCCAAGGTATATTCGCCAATCATCACTGCATGGCGTGGATCGTTGGCGTTGCCTTCATTGATCAGGGGACTGAGCTGTTGCAAGCCATGTTGGACCACAGCGCGCAATTGTGCGGGGGAGCGGTTTAGCTGAGGGCCCAACTGTTCGTAACTATTGCCGTGCAGATAGGCATGGATCATGGCGCGTTGGCTGGTGCCATCCAGCTTGCCCATGGCAGGGATGAAACGCTGGCCGGCTTGCGGCTTGATGGCAGGCAGGGCGTAGCTGCTATCGCCGCTTTGCGCGCGTTGACGCAGGCGAGCCAGTAGCCTGAACCGCAGAATGCTGTAAATCCAGGCGCGCCCTTCGCCTAAATCGGGGTCATAGCCGGCAGCGTTCTTCCATAACAAAACAAAGCTATCGCGCAGAACCTCTTCGGCATCAATGCGGCGGCCCAATACGGCCTGGCCCAAAGCCAGCATCAAGGGGGCTTCCTGGTCGTACAGCACATCCAGCGCCTGGCTGTCCTGTGCGGCTAACTGGTCCAGGGAAGAAGAATACGAAAAAGAAGAAGACGGCATGGATGGATTTTGCACGGTAAAGGGATTCATGAGCCAGATGTCTGGTATCGGGCGCTATTTTTACTGTGTCTGCGCCAGTTTCAGACAAGCAGGTATTGTATGCCTTTCGTTGAAGGCTTGAAGGTAACAAAGTGCTGGATTGCCAGCATTTTCTTTGCAGTGACAAGCCGTGAATTTCCCGATTTTCAGCACTGGATACTTGCTGGTCAGGTCCCTTATTCGTGTGACTGTGGTTTGCAGGTCAATAATCTGCCAAACAAGCACGCCGACGGCAGGGTCTTGGCAGGGATAAGCAGCTCAAAAGGCTATACTTATTCGTTATGTGCTGCCTGGCAGTTTTGATAATTTCCCAGGCATAGAACCTCATTTCTGTATTCGCATCAAGGACATGGCAGGGCCTGCCTGCCAGTGGAAAGCATAGTCTGCTTGTCCTGCCTTGATTCCAGCGTTGTGCTGCAACTTATTTTTAAGCTGTCCGCGGTTTTTCGGCTTTGTGCTGTTGAACACGGACCTATTGCGTGTGCCTCCTCGTCCTGAAGTGCTTGATGGTGTCTCCGGTGGTCTGAGCACCCTGAAATCCTTATTTCCTTACGTTTGGCGATTCAAGACTCGCGTGGTCTTGGCTTTGTCCTGTTTGCTGCTGGCAAAAGTCGCCACCGTGATGATGCCGATCTACCTGAAGCAGGTAATCGATGCGTTGAGCCTGCCCGCTACGGCTTTGATGCTGCCGGTAGCCGCCTTGTTGGGATATGGAGCCGTACGTCTGGCCTCCAGCGCTTTTGGTGAAATACGGGATGCCCTGTTTGCGCGAGTCACGCAAGGGTCGGTGCGGCTGATTGCGAACCACGTCTTTCGGCACCTGCTGGATCTGTCCTTGCGCTTTCATACCGAACGCCAGACAGGTGGCTTGAGCCGGGATATTGAACGGGGCACCAAAGGCGTTAGCTTTCTGCTGAATTTCCTGGTCTTCAATATTTTGCCAACCTTGCTGGAAATAGCTCTGGTCTGTGGCATCTTGCTCTGGCGATACGACTGGGCCTTCGCGGCGGTGACCTTGGGGACGATTGCGGCCTATATTGTGTTCACCTTGCTGGTGACTGAGCGGCGCATGCGTTATCGGCGAGCCATGAACGACTTAGACAGTCGTGCCAACTCTCGCGCGATTGATGCCTTGCTCAATTACGAGACAGTCAAATACTTCGGTAACGAGGATTACGAGATCAATCGCTACGATCAGAATATGGGCCAGTGGGTCCAGGCTGCCGTGCGTAATCAGGTATCGCTGAACCTGCTCAATATTGGTCAGGCCTCGATTATCAGTGTTGGGGTGACGGCCTTGCTGTTCATGTCGGCGCAAGGTGTGCTGGCCGGAACCATGACGGTGGGTGATGTTGTGCTGGTGTCTGCCTTCCTGACTCAGCTTTATGCGCCTTTGAACTTTCTGGGTTTTGTTTACCGCGAAATCAAGAATTCACTGGCTGATATGGAGCGCCTGTTCTCCTTGTTGCGTCGCAAGCAAGAGGTGAAAGATGCACCGGATGCCCAGGTCTTGTCCTGTGAGCAGGCGGGTGTGCGTTTCGAGAACGTCAGCTTTGCCTATGACAGCCGTCGCAAAGTCATTCAAAACCTGAGTTTCGAGATCCCCGCCGGCAAGACGGTAGCGGTGGTGGGTTCTTCGGGCGCAGGTAAATCCACCTTGTCGCGTCTTTTGTTTCGTTTCTACGATGTGACGGAAGGCCGCATCCTGTTCAATGAGCGCGAGCTGCGCGAATGGACGCAAGAGAGCTTGCGCCGTCATATCGGTATCGTTCCCCAGGATACGGTCCTGTTCAACGATACGATTTTGCACAATATTGCGTATGGCCGTCCTGAGGCCAGTAAAGAGCAGATCGTGGCAGCAGCACGGGCCGCCAGTATCCACGACTTCATCGAAAGTCTGCCCGATGGTTACGAGACCATCGTGGGTGAACGCGGCTTGAAGTTGTCCGGGGGCGAAAAGCAGCGCGTGGCTATTGCCCGTACCTTGCTGAAGAACCCGCCGGTGCTGATTCTGGACGAAGCTACCAGTGCGCTGGACACACGTACGGAACGGGCGATTCAGGCGGAGTTGAACGAGATTGCCCGCGACCGCACCACCTTGATCATTGCTCACCGTCTATCCACGATTACGGACGCGGATTTGATTCTGGTTCTGGAGCGCGGACAGATCGTGGAGCAGGGCACGCACAGCGAGCTTTTAGCCCTGGATGGCGCCTATGCCCGGATGTGGAATATCCAGCAAAGTCTGGAGGGATAATTTGACCATATAGTACCAAAGCGGTACTATATGGCTCTACGACCTGTTCAGAGAGAAGGAATGCTGCGAATCAGTAAAATCATTGATTACGGCACTTTGGTGCTGACACACATGGCTGGAGATCCAGACCGTGTGTTCAGTGCGTCTGACTTGGCCGCCATCCTGGGTTTGGGCCAACCGACTGTCAGCAAGGTGCTTAAACTGCTGGGCCAGCACGAGCTGGTCATCAGCAGCCGAGGCGCACGCGGAGGGTATGTGTTGGGCCGCCCCGCCAAACAGATAAGTGTAGCGCAGATTATTGATGCACTGGAAGATCAGCCCTTTGGCTTGACTGAATGTGTAGCTACTCCTGGAGCCTGTTCCGTGGAGTCAGATTGCCATATACGCAGTAATTGGCAGCGTATCAACGATATTGTCCGACGCACCTTGGAAGAGGTCAGTGTTGCAGACATGATACGCGTGCCCGTTAACGAATTTCCCCTGACACACAAGCCGGGTCCCGAATTGAAAAACAGAAACAAGGCGAACACCTCCAACGTGGAGTTAACCGAATGAGTACCGTCAACGAACATCTGGACACCTTCCTCGATCGTGATTACGAGGCAGGCTTTGTCACCGACATCGAGTCTGAAACCATACCGAAAGGTCTGAACGAAGACGTCATCCGTTTCCTGTCCGCGAAAAAACGCGAACCGGAGTTCATGCTGGAATGGCGCCTGGCTGCTTACCGCCAGTGGCTGACCATGAAGTATCCCAAGTGGTCGATTGTGGAATATCCACCTATCGACTTCCAGGACATCAGCTACTACTCCGCGCCCAAGAGCAAGGCCGACGGCCCCAAGAGCCTGGACGAGGTGGATCCTGAATTGCTGCGCACCTATGAAAAACTGGGTGTGCCTTTGCACGAGCGCGCGCGTCTGGCCGGTGTGGCGGTTGACGCCGTGTTTGACTCGGTCTCGGTGGCCACCACCTTCCGCAAAGAGCTGGAAGAAGTGGGCGTGATCTTCTGTTCCTTTTCCGAGGCCGTGCGTGAATATCCGGAACTGGTGAAAAAGTATCTGGGTACGGTTGTCCCTCCTAGCGACAACTTCTATGCCGCCCTGAACTCGGCCGTGTTCTCCGATGGCTCCTTTGTGTTCATCCCCAAAGGCGTACGCTGTCCGATGGAGCTGTCCACCTACTTCCGTATCAATGCCCGCGACACTGGTCAGTTCGAGCGCACCTTGATTATTGCGGAAGAGGGCGCTTCGGTCAGCTATCTGGAAGGCTGTACGGCGCCGATGCGCGATGAAAACCAGTTGCACGCAGCGGTCGTGGAACTGGTCGCCTTGGACGACGCCAAGATCAAGTACTCCACCGTGCAAAACTGGTACCCCGGCGATAAAGACGGCGTAGGCGGTATTTACAACTTCGTCACCAAGCGTGGCGAATGCCGTGGCGCACGTTCGCACATCTCCTGGACGCAGGTTGAAACTGGCTCGGCCATCACCTGGAAATACCCCAGCGTGGTGCTGCGCGGCGATGATTCCCAAGGCGAGTTCTACTCGGTCGCCCTGAGCAACCACCGCCAGCAAGCCGATACCGGCACCAAGATGATTCATATGGGTCGCAATACCCGCAGCACGATTATCTCCAAGGGGATTTCGGCGGGCCAAGGTATCAATACCTATCGCGGCCTGGTTCGTATTACCCCCAAGGCAGAAAACGCCCGCAATTACACCCAGTGTGATTCGCTGCTGATCGGCAAGCGCTGTGCTGCACACACCTTCCCAACCATGGAAGTGCAGAACCCCAGCGCCAGTGTGGAACATGAAGCAACCGCTTCGCGCATTGGCGAGGACCAGCTCTTTTACGCCATGCAGCGCGGCCTGACTGCCGAAGATGCCGTCTCCATGATCGTGAACGGCTTTTGTAAAGAAGTGATTAAAGAATTGCCCATGGAGTTTGCGGTCGAAGCACAGAATTTGCTCGGCGTCAGCTTGGAAGGCAGTGTAGGTTAAGGAGAATAATGAAATGCTGACGATTAAAGATTTGCGCGCTTCGGTTGAAGATAAACCTATCCTTAAAGGTCTGAACCTGGAAATCAAACCCGGTGAAGTCCACGCCATCATGGGCCCGAACGGCTCGGGCAAGAGCACCTTGTCCCAGGTTCTGGCCGGTCGTGAAGACTACACCGTGGAAGGCGGTTCGGTTGACTGGCTGGGTCAAGATCTGCTGGAAATGAAGATTGAAGACCGCGCCCGTTCCGGTCTGTTCCTGGCATTCCAGTACCCCATCGAAATTCCCGGTGTGTCCAACGCCTACTTCCTGCGTGCTTCCGTGAACGCCGTGCGCCGTCATCAGGGCTTGCCCGAGCTGGACGCCATGGACTTCCTCAAGCGTGTCAAAGAGGAAATGAAGACGGTTGGCATGCGCGAAGAGTTTCTGTACCGCTCCGTGAACGAAGGTTTTTCCGGCGGCGAAAAGAAACGCAACGAAGTTCTGCAAATGAGCCTGCTGGAACCCAAGCTGGCCATTCTGGACGAAACCGACTCCGGTCTGGATATTGACGCTTTGCGTGTGGTGGCTGACGGCGTGAATCGTCTGCGTTCCCCCGAGCGTTCCTTGCTGGTGATTACTCACTACCAACGTCTGCTGGACTACATCGTGCCTGACTTTGTGCACGTATTGGCCGGCGGCAAGATCATTCGTTCCGGTGGCCGTGAATTGGCTCTGGAACTGGAAGAGCGTGGCTACGGTTGGGTGCTGGAACAAGCAGCCGCCGAACAAAAAGCCAAGGGAGCTGCGGTATGAGTCTGCCGGATTGGGTCAACAGCTTTGCCGCTCAGGCTGCACAAGCACCTGGAGCCGGCCTGCCATGGCTAAGCGCCGTGCGTCAGCGCGCGCTGGATCGTTTCGCACAAGAAGGCTGGCCAACCACGCGTATTGAAGCCTGGCATCACACCTCCTTGGCTTTGCTGGAACAGCAAAGCTTTGCTCCTCAGAAATCGGCTTCGGCCGCGGAATTGGTGGCGTCAGTGCGCCAGCAAGAAGACGGCTATTTCCTGGTCTTTGTGGACGGTCACTACGATGCGGCTTTGTCGCACCTGAATGAGTTGCCAGCAGGCGTGCGTTTGGCCTCGCTCAGTACCTGTCTGGAGCAAGATGCAGACTGGCTGCAGCAGGCTTACGGGGACGAGTCCCTGGGTGCTTCGACGGCTGCCTTGAACCTGGCTTTGGCCCAGGATGGTGCTGCCTTGCATATTGCCGCTGGCAAGCATCTGGAACAGCCTGTTCATCTGGTTTTTGTACGCACTCAAGGTGGCAGTGCCAGCTTCACGCGCAACCTGATTTCTTTGGAATCCGGTGCCAGTGTAACGGTGGTTGAGCACTACGTGGGTCAGGAAGGAACGGATGCTTCCTTGAGCAGCGCCGTGACTCGCCTGAACGTGGCTCCTGATGCCAACCTGACACACATGAAGCTGCAGCAAGAAGCCTTGCAAGACTTCCACCTGGCCGCAATCGATGTGCAGCAAGGTCGTGGTTCGGTATTCAATTCGCACTCCCTGTCTTTCGGTGCTCGTATAGCCCGTAACGATATTGCTACTGTTTTCAACGGCGAGCGCTGCGAAACCTTGTTCAATGGTTTGTATTTTGTGGACGGCCGCCGTCACGTGGACCACAACACCATCATTGATCACGCTCAGCCTAACTGCCAAAGCCGTGAGTTCTACCGTGGCATTTTGGCCGATACCGCCCGCGGTGTGTTCAGTGGTCGCGTATTGGTAGGCAAGGGCGCGGATGGTACGGATTCGGTACAGCGTTCGGACAGCTTGCTCTTGTCCAAGATGGCACGTGCAGACTCCCGCCCTGAGTTGGAAATCTACGCCGACGACGTCAAGTGTGCACACGGTGCCACTGTAGGTCAGCTGGATGCAGATAGCCTGTTCTACCTGCGCTCGCGTGGCATGACCATGGAAGATGCACGCAATATGCTGATTTACGCATTTGCCGCTCAGTCTCTGGAGCGCATTGCGTCCGAGAGCCTTCGTAGCCGTGCCACAGTCGGTATTAATGCTTTGTTGCCTGGCGGTCTTGCCCTTGGAGATCTTGCATGAATGCGCCTATGCCCGTAACTGCTGCTGGTTTGCTGAATCACCGCGAGGATTTTCCTATCCTGGCTCGCCCCATCCGGGGCCAACGCCTGTCCTATCTGGACAATGGCGCGACGACGCAAAAGCCGCGCTCGGTCATCGAAGCCGAGGCGCGATTCTATGAGCAGTCCAATGCCAACATCCACCGTGGTGTGCATTGGCTGTCTCAGCATGCTACTGAGCTGTACGATCAGGCCAGAAGTACAGTGCGGGCATTTCTGAATGCCGCGCGCGACGAAGAAATTGTGTTTACGCGTGGCACCACAGAATCCATCAACCTGGTGGCCTATAGCTGGGGCATGGACAACCTGAAAGCAGGCGACGAGATTCTGCTGACCGGCCTGGAGCATCACTCCAATATCGTGCCTTGGCAATTGGTTGCCCAGCGTACCGGTGCCATTATTCGCGTGGTGCCTGTGCTGGATAATGGCGAGCTGGATCAGGAAGCTTTCAAGCAACTGCTCAACGAGAAAACCCGCCTGCTGGCGGTGGGCCATGTGTCCAATGCCTTGGGCACGATCAACCCCATCGCTGAAATGACCCGTCAGGCGCATGCCGTCGGTGCCAAGGTGCTGGTGGATGGAGCTCAGTCCGTTCCCCACGGTGTGGTGGACGTACAGGCTCTGGATGCTGATTTCTACACTTTCTCAGCACACAAGCTGTACGGCCCCACAGGTATGGGCGCCTTGTACGTGCGCTACGAGATTCTGGACAGCATGTCGCCCTGGATGGGCGGCGGTGACATGATCACCACCGTCAGTTTCGAGCAAAGTAATTACGCCCCTGTGCCACAGCGCTTTGAGGCGGGTACGCCCAATATCGCTGGTGCCATTACCATGGCTGCCGCTATCGATTATTTGATGGGTATAGGCATGCAGCGTATTGCTGACCATGAGGCGCTGTTGCTGGACTACGCCACCGAAGCCTTGCTGGCCATGCCTGGTATTCGAATTATTGGTACGGCGGCACATAAGGCAGGCATTGTGTCCTTCCTGGTCGACGGTATTCACCCGCACGATCTGGGCACCATTCTGGACATGGACGGCGTTGCTGTGCGTGCCGGTCACCACTGTGCCATGCCCTTGATGACGCGCTTTGGCATTCCAGGTACGGCTCGTGCCTCCTTTGCCTTGTACAACGATTACGCTGATATTGATGCTTTGCTGGGCAGCCTGCGCAAAGCTCAAAAACTATTTGGAGTTGGCTAAATGAGCCAAGATTTCAACGGGCTGCGCGAGCTCTACCAAGAGGTCATTTTTGACCATAACCGTAGCCCGCGTAACTTTGAAGTAATAGAAAACGCCAGTCATTTTGCCAATGGCCACAATCCGCTGTGTGGGGATCAACTGGCTGTGTACGCCGTGGTTGAAGACGGCATTGTGCAAAAAGTCAGCTTTGTGGGGCATGGCTGCGCTATTTCCAAGGCTTCGGCATCCTTGATGACCGAAGCCGTAAAAGGCCTGAGTCTGGCCGAGTTTGAGTCTCTATTTCAAGATATGCACGCCATGTTGACAGAGGCCCATCCCGATCGAGATCTGGGCAAGCTGGAAGTGTTATCTGGTGTGCGTGAATTCCCCGCACGGGTTAAATGTGCCACCCTGGCCTGGCATACCCTGCATAACGCCATCAATCAGGCCAAAGAAACCGCGCAAACCGAATAAAGGCGCAAACAAGCCATGAGCTACTTTGAACGACATGATGTGCTGGTCAGCCGGGATTGTCCGGCTGTCAGTATCCCTTACGGTGCTCCCGTTACGATCGAGGCGGGTTGTACAGCAACGATTACCCAGAAGCTGGGTGGCAGCTATACCGTGATGGTAGAGGGCAACCTGTACCGGATTGAAGGTGTCGATGCCGATGCGCTGGGTTTTGAGTCCCAGGACAAGCCCGAGGTTTTTGTACCCGAGCTGCCCCTGAGCGAAAAAACCATTGAAGACGCCGCCTGGATTGTGTTGGCTAGCGTTTATGATCCGGAGATTCCGGTCGATATCGTTAATCTGGGCTTGGTGTACGCTTGTCATGTGAGCCAGACTGGTCCAGAAGCGTTCTCCATCACCATGGAAATGACGCTGACGGCTCCTGGTTGCGGTATGGGCACCATGATTGCCGATGAGGCCCGCTACAAGCTGGAGACTATCCAGGGCGTAGAGAAGGCCGTAGTGGATCTGGTTTGGGATCCACCGTGGAGCCGGGAACGTATGAGTGAATCAGCCCGCTTGCAACTAGGGATGCTGTAATAGAAAAAGCCTGCAGAACATGCAGGCTTTTTTGTGCCTGAAGAGCGGGGCGCAGCTTGAAAGGCGGGCTCAGGGCAGACGGCAGTTTGTTTGTGATGTTGTTGGCTGCTGAATAGGCCCCCCGGTTAAGGGGGCCTATACGCTGCGGCTAAGTATGTTTGGAGAGAGGCCCTGGCAAGCTTAAAACGCTCAAAAAAATGGCTCGATATCTACCCGATAGCTATAAATAAAAATAATAGCGAAAGCGTTTAAGAGGCGGTTTCCGTTAAGCCTTGTTTGTTCTTTTTTTATGGGCCAAAACCTGCATTGAATAAGCTGTCTTATGTCTTTATCAAGCCAGAGATTACAACTTTTCCTAGGGTTTTGCCTATCTCCAGCCAGAGAGTTTTGTATGAATTTCGCTGAAGCTCTAATCTCCAAGCCTGATTTCTTGATTCATGCTTGAATGGTTCAAACTTATATGGCCAAGGGTTTAGGCAAAGCAGGGGAGAATAATGTTAGTTACAAATAGAACATAAAGATCTTTTTTGAGACAGTGCTGTTGCTGGTCGAGCAGATTAAACGCTCGCCAGCACAGGGAAGCTTAAGGCGTGATTAATGGAAACTGAACAGCCCTAGCTTCATCCAATTTATGATCAGGTGCCTTGTTTTGTACGCATAGGTTTACTGAGGGGCAAGACGCTCAATCAAACTGTCCAGGCTGGCGTCATCCATTTGACGACCTTGATGCAGATAGAACTCGTATACCAGGCGAATCGCCTGAGCCTCGGCACGAGAGCGCAGGCTGAGCTTTTGCTGCACAAATAACTGCCTGATCTTCAGGATGATTTCTTCCAACGAGTCCATGTCAGCCATGCTGGGCTTTGATTGAGCAAGAACCCGTTTATCAAGCTTTTCTTCCCCGCAGGCTAACCATTGAATAGGCAGCTTGGAGGCCTTGGCCAGCTTGATCAAAGCAAGACGAGAGGGCTCGGTTTTGCCTGATTGCCAGCCTTGCAGAATCAATAGGGACACACCCACTTTTTCAGCCAGTTTTTGTGGTCCGCCGGCCTGTTCGATCGCCAGCTTGATTCGCTCCGGGAAGTGTTGGAAACCTTCCTCCACGGCATTTTGACCGGCTTGGCTTAATCGCTTTACTGAGTGTTTGAAATACATTGCCACCTCCAGGGATTGCATGTTCTTGTCGTTATTGGTTATTTGGTCAAGATTGTGCTTGATGGTGCTATATACTTGTCTTATTATTCAATTTGAACAGAAAACCAAGTTAACTACACAAGAATTTGCATAAAAAATGTAAACGATGTGGTTTTCTTACTTTTGTTTTAAGAACTTGACTGTTTATGCAAGATTTTGTGTTTATGCTGGATGGACGGCATCACAGGAAGGATGCCCATCGGGCCCTGGAAGGACCCAGGAGCAGAAAGACAGAGTGGCCTTGCTAACAGATCGGCTGTAGGCGCACCAGGTCTTGGGTGAGTAAGAAACACAATAAAGACGATAGCGAGCGCCAGGCAAAGCCGCTTGAACGCGTGCAGGCCTACAAGGCAATGATAGCCACGGTTTTGGGGAGAGGGAGGCTTGGTACTGTTGAGAACAGAGAGAATCGTGCTGTTGTTCGATAACGGCGATCTGATACAAAAGCTGATCGATGATTTGGCCCTGTGGGGTATACCGGTGCAAGTGCTTCAAGCACACAGCGCGGTGTCATTTACGCAGGACGAACAGGCCGAGGCGGGCGAGCTGATCATGATGCACTCCCCGAATGAGGATCTGTTGAGTGATGTAGGTCGCTTGCGAGCTCAGTCTGCGGCAATGGGTTTGGTGGTTTTGCGTTTTGAAGGAACACTAACCCCCGAACATGGCAGCTTGCTATTGCTGGCTGGTGCCGATATTTGTTTTGACGAACGAACTCACAGTATGGAAGTGCTGGCTAGTATCCAAGCTCTGCGCAGACGGGAGCTGGCCTTGCGAGCTAAATATGCGGATGGAAAGGACAAAGCTTTCCCAGCTGCTCCTGCAGAAATCCGCCTGAATGGTGAAACTCGGGAGCCCTTGTTTGGCTGGGATTTGCTGGAGGACGGTTGGCGCTTGATGACGCCGCAGCGACATGCCATCACGCTGACAGGGGCGGAGCGACGAGTATTGCGTGTGTTGCTGGCCGAGAGTCCTGAACCCGTAGCCCGCGAAAAGCTGTTTAGTGACAAGGAAGGGGATCAACCACCTAGTCGCTACATAGATGTGGTAATTAGCCGTTTGAAACGTAAGGTCGCACAGCACGGCGAGCGTTTGCCGATTCGTTCTGTGTGGGGCGTGGGCTATGTGTTCTCAGCTCATTAGTCCACGCTTGGGTTTGTGATTCGTTAACTGGTCCTTATTGTTTTCAATAGGGCTGAGATTAATAACAGGTTGAGTTATCGCCAGGGAAAGGGGCTGCCTATGACTTTTGCATTTAAGCGAGGTCACATTGGATACAGCGCCCTTTCCTGATTTGACTATTGCGAGTGGCTTTTATCGAAACGAAGCCAGTTCAATCAGATTGTTCAAACTGGCTTCGTCCATTTGCTGCCCTTGGCGTAAGTAGAACTCATAGACCAGGCGGATGATACGTGCCTCGGCCTCCGGCTTCAGATTCACGCTTTGACCTTGGAATAATTGTTGAGTCTTGGCAATGATTTCTTCCAGGATATCCAGATCAACCAAGGTTGAAGAGGGTTCGGAAGGTGAGGGGTTACCTTCTCCCGAGGCCAGCCAACTGACAGACAGGTTGGTGGCTTGGGCCATTTTAACTAGGCTGGAACGGGATGGGTCGGAGTTCCCTGAGCGCCAGCTTCGCAGCACCGAAGTGGACATTCCCATTTTGTCCGCCAAGTTCTTGGCTCCGCCTGCACGGGCGATGGCTAGATTTATCCGGTCCGAGAAGTCTTTAAATTCATTTTCCATATGCGTGTGGTCTGGTCTGCCCAAAAGTTGTGGTGGTAAGGGGCCCCAACGGTTTTAATTTACAATCCTGCGTCTTTTTCTTCATGTTCTTGTCAATTATTTTCAATTGCGCCAAGTAATCGCTTGATAGCGACAAGATCTTGTCGTAATATTCTTCCTGAACAGAAAACTAACCGGAAATACGCTTTTTTACACAAAAACGCTAATTTCATGCGATAGCTTATTCTTTTGTCACAAAATCGATTCTCTCGATAAGAACGTGTTGTGCTGCGTCTGCTTCTTTGTGTGAGGCGTGTCGGAGGTAGCGCGCAATCCAGGTAAATGACAGTTTTGCATTGCTTGCTTTTTGGATAGGCAGGTGGCTTTTTTGCGCCCTGCGTTCGGTGATTCTACCTCTTGAGAGTGCGTTTGTGTTGAATGTGCGGCTTTTTGTCCCTCCGTTGAGGATACAAAAAGTCACTTGCTTGGGTGCCTTATGACTAGAACAAAAACAGTGGGGATCGTGTTGGCTATAGCTGTTCTTGCCACATCGAGCAAGGCACAAACGATGCTTGAACGGCTTCAGGAAAATTCAGTTCTGGAACAAGCCGATCATGACGCACCCTTGAGTATTCAGTACGTTGTCGACCGCGTCCTTGCGCGTCACCCCGGGCGGGAAAGTGCCATGGGTTACGAGGCAAGCGCACGCGAGATGATTGATGTTGCTAAGGCTCATTACTACCCGCAAGTTAGCGGAGGTGTTTCAAGTAGCTATGAAAAGTACCGTTCCGGTCGCTATGACGAAAAGGCCCTGCAAAGCCTGGACTTGAACGTACAACAGCTACTTTACGACTTTGGCAAAACCGCCAATTCAGTCAAAAAAGCCGAGTTCGGGGAACTGAAAGCCCAAGCCAGAACGGATTTGGTTGTCGAGCAATTGGTTCGCGAAGCGTCCAACGCGGTACTGGAAGCGGTGCGTTATCAGGGTTTTCTGGATCTGGCCCAAGCGCACGTCCAGGAAGTAGAGCAGCTAACCCGCTTGGTCGAGCAGCGCCACGAGAAAGGTGCCAGCAACCTGTCCGACGTTTTACAAGCGCGCTCCCGCCTGGATTCGGTCCAGGCGTTGGTATTGAACGTCGATGCAGAATATCGCAAATGGTTGCAGGAAATTGCACTACTTGCACAACTTCCTGACGTTAGCGCCGTGTCCTTGGCGCAGTTCCCTCTCGAGCTCAATCAAAGCTGCACGATCTCCCGCATTAACTGGGCGCGTGTTCCAGAAGTGGTGATGGTGGATATGGCTGCCGAAGAAGCGGTGGCTGATGTCGATCTGGCCAGTTCTGAAGAATGGCCAACCCTCTCTTTACAAGCCAATGCCTCCCGCGCTTTGAACGCGACCCCGCTCTATGGCAGTCGTGTCGAGACCGGCATACGCCTGAATTTCTCCATGCCCTTTTATCAAGGGGGAGGCTTGTCGGCGCGTAAACGCGCAGCCTCGGGCGCCTTGCGCGCTGCCAGCGCTGAAAAGTCTCAAGTCCGCCTGCAGGTGGAGCAGCGCCTGGCCGATCAAGTCAATCGTTATCAAGGGCTGGAGCGTCGCAAGGCGCTGCTGGCCAATCGTGTCGTGAACATTAGCGGCACGAAAGATTTGTACAGAAAACAGTATTTGGATTTAGGAACGCGTTCACTGGTCGACTTATTGAATGCCGAACAGGAATACCACCAGGCCCGTGTCGAGGTGTTGAACAGTGAGTTGGATTTGAAAGCTTCGCAGATTGAATGCGCTTACTCCCAGGGGTTGTTGAGCGCTGGATTCAATGTGCCTGCCTTGAATTAACCGTTGTGAAGAGGGGCCTTGTGGCCATTTTTATTATTAAAAGGTTGGGCTATTCATGAAAATGATCCTAGCAGAACGATCGGGAGCGGGAAAGCCAGTGCTGGAGACGCAATTAGCGGATCAAGTGCTGGCCACCCCACATCTCGTCAAATTGAACGCGAGTCCTGGCGATATTGTCAGTATTACCCGCCAAGGAAATAACCTTGTCCTGGTGATGGCCAATGGTCAACAGGTCACCTTGCAAGGTTTTTTTAACGAAAACCCAGACGGCGAACATAGCGAGCTGGTTCTGGAAGATTCAGCCTGCCAACTGTGGTGGCTCAACAGCAGCGGAGAGCTGGTAGAAATCTCCGCTCAGGATGCCGTATTTGCAAATACGGCTCCTGTTGTTTCCGAAACTGTGTGCGCTGCTGCCGCTGGCACTAGCACACCTCCACCGTGGGTCCTTGGCCTGCTGCTGGCTGGCTTGACAGGCGTTGCAATGGCATCCAGCCATTCCTCCGGTGGCTCCGGCGGCAAGGGACCAGTAGATCCTGATGATGGCGACGGTGATGCCGATGCTGACGCAGACGCCGATGCCGACGCTGATGCTGATGCAGACGCGGATGCAGATGCTGATGCGGATGCCGACGCTGATGCGGATGCCGACGCTGATGCCGACGCCGACGCCGATGCGGATGCTGATGCGGATGCCGACGCCGACGCTGATGCAGACGCGGATGCTGACGCTGACGCTGACGCCGATGCAGATGCAGATGCAGATGCAGATGCTGACGCCGATGCGGATGCTGACGCGGATGCCGATGCCGATGCCGACGCTGATGCCGACGCCGATGCCGATGCGGACGCTGACGCGGATGCTGACGCAGACGCAGACGCCGATGCTGACGCCGACGCGGATGCCGATGCCGATGCTGACGCTGACGCTGACGCGGATGCCGATGCAGACGCTGACGCGGATGCTGACGCTGACGCGGATGCTGATGCTGATGCCGATGCTGACGCTGATGCGGATGCCGATGCCGATGCCGATGCTGATGCCGACGCCGATGCTGACGCAGACGCTGACGCTGATGCCGACGCTGATGCTGATGCGGATGCAGATGCCGACGCTGATGCTGACGCCGATGCAGATGCCGATGCTGATGCTGATGCTGATGCCGATGCAGACGCAGACGCTGATGCAGACGCCGATGCGGATGCTGATGCAGACGCCGATGCAGATGCCGATGCAGATGCTGACGCCGATGCAGATGCCGATGCAGATGCTGACGCCGATGCGGATGCCGACGCTGACGCCGACGCTGACGCCGACGCTGACGCCGACGCAGACGCAGACGCTGATGCAGACGCCGATGCGGATGCTGACGCTGACGCCGATGCAGATGCCGATGCAGATGCGGATGCCGACGCTGATGCCGACGCCGACGCCGATGCGGATGCTGATGCGGATGCCGACGCCGACGCTGATGCAGACGCGGATGCTGACGCTGACGCCGATGCAGATGCAGATGCAGATGCTGACGCCGATGCGGATGCTGACGCGGATGCCGATGCCGATGCCGACGCCGACGCTGATGCCGACGCCGATGCGGATGCTGATGCCGACGCTGACGCGGACGCAGACGCCGATGCTGACGCCGACGCGGATGCCGATGCCGATGCCGATGCTGACGCTGACGCTGACGCGGATGCCGATGCAGACGCTGACGCGGATGCTGACGCTGATGCAGATGCAGATGCTGACGCTGACGCGGATGCTGATGCTGACGCCGACGCGGATGCCGATGCTGACGCTGATGCCGATGCAGACGCTGACGCGGATGCCGATGCTGACGCTGATGCGGATGCCGACGCTGACGCTGACGCCGATGCTGATGCCGACGCCGATGCTGATGCTGATGCCGACGCCGACGCCGACGCCGATGCGGATGCTGATGCCGACGCTGACGCGGATGCTGACGCAGACGCAGACGCAGACGCAGACGCAGACGCTGATGCCGATGCAGACGCCGATGCAGATGCCGATGCTGATGCAGATGCTGATGCTGACGCCGATGCAGACGCTGACGCTGACGCCGATGCAGATGCAGATGCCGATGCTGATGCCGATGCCGACGCAGACGCTGACGCTGACGCTGACGCTGACGCTGACGCCGATGCTGATGCCGATGCCGACGCAGACGCAGACGCCGATGCTGACGCAGACGCCGATGCTGACGCAGACGCTGACGCTGATGCCGACGCTGATGCTGATGCGGATGCAGATGCCGACGCTGATGCAGACGCCGATGCGGATGCTGACGCTGACGCCGATGCAGATGCCGATGCAGATGCTGACGCCGATGCGGATGCCGACGCTGACGCTGACGCAGACGCAGACGCTGACGCCGACGCCGATGCTGACGCTGATGCGGATGCTGATGCCGACGCTGATGCTGATGCAGACGCTGACGCCGACGCCGATGCCGATGCCGACGCTGATGCAGACGCGGATGCAGATGCGGATGCAGACGCTGATGCCGACGCAGATGCTGATGCTGATGCGGATGCCGATGCAGACGCGGATGCTGATGCCGACGCCGACGCTGACGCAGACGCAGACGCTGACGCCGACGCTGATGCAGATGCAGATGCTGATGCTGATGCCGACGCTGATGCCGACGCTGATGCTGATGCCGACGCTGATGCTGACGCCGATGCTGACGCCGACGCAGACGCTGACGCTGACGCTGACGCTGACGCTGACGCTGATGCGGATGCAGACGCCGATGCCGATGCTGACGCAGACGCTGATGCAGATGCGGATGCCGACGCAGACGCAGACGCTGATGCTGACGCTGATGCTGACGCTGATGCGGATGCGGATGCAGACGCTGACGCTGATGCCGACGCAGATGCTGATGCTGATGCAGACGCGGATGCCGACGCGGATGCTGACGCAGATGCCGATGCTGACGCAGACGCAGACGCTGATGCCGATGCAGACGCAGACGCTGATGCCGATGCCGATGCCGATGCCGATGCTGACGCGGATGCCGATGCTGACGCAGACGCAGATGCCGACGCAGATGCTGACGCTGATGCGGATGCCGACGCAGACGCTGATGCCGATGCAGACGCGGATGCTGATGCCGATGCTGACGCAGACGCTGATGCTGACGCTGATGCTGACGCTGACGCTGACGCTGACGCTGACGCTGACGCTGACGCTGACGCAGACGCAGATGCTGACGCAGACGCTGATGCCGACGCCGACGCCGACGCCGACGCTGATGCTGATGCGGATGCCGATGCTGACGCGGATGCTGATGCTGATGCGGATGCAGACGCTGATGCTGATGCTGATGCGGATGCCGATGCTGACGCAGACGCTGACGCAGACGCTGATGCCGACGCTGACGCCGACGCTGATGCTGACGCAGATGCCGACGCCGACGCAGATGCCGACGCCGATGCTGACGCTGATGCGGATGCGGATGCTGATGCTGATGCCGACGCAGATGCTGACGCAGACGCTGATGCGGATGCCGATGCAGACGCGGATGCTGATGCCGATGCTGACGCAGACGCAGACGCAGACGCTGATGCCGATGCTGACGCGGATGCTGATGCCGACGCTGATGCTGATGCTGACGCCGACGCCGATGCTGACGCCGACGCAGACGCTGATGCTGACGCTGATGCTGATGCTGATGCGGATGCAGACGCCGATGCCGATGCTGACGCAGACGCTGATGCAGATGCGGATGCCGACGCAGACGCAGACGCTGATGCTGACGCTGATGCGGATGCGGATGCAGACGCTGATGCTGATGCTGATGCAGACGCGGATGCCGACGCGGATGCTGACGCAGATGCCGATGCTGACGCAGACGCAGACGCAGACGCTGATGCCGATGCAGACGCAGACGCTGATGCTGATGCGGATGCAGATGCAGATGCAGATGCCGACGCTGATGCTGATGCCGATGCTGACGCAGACGCAGACGCAGATGCCGACGCAGATGCTGACGCAGACGCTGATGCCGACGCCGACGCCGACGCTGATGCTGATGCGGATGCCGATGCTGACGCGGATGCTGATGCGGATGCAGACGCTGACGCCGACGCTGATGCTGACGCAGATGCCGACGCCGACGCTGATGCGGATGCGGATGCGGATGCTGATGCCGACGCTGATGCTGATGCAGACGCTGACGCCGACGCCGATGCCGATGCCGACGCTGATGCAGACGCGGATGCAGATGCAGATGCAGATGCAGATGCAGATGCGGACGCCGATGCCGACGTCTCCGACGACTACTTCACGGCTAAGCTGGATATCGAACCTACCGAACTGGACACTAAGGTTCAGTCCGACAGCCGTCTGTCGATTATCGACATTGGTGGTTTGTGGGATGCCTTCTTTGATGGTGCTCCGCGCTTCAGCTTCACAGTAGGAGAGGGTGAGACTGCTACCAGCGAAATCAGCGTTTCTTCGGGTTCTGCGATTAGTGTGCTCGATAACGTCAAGGTTCAGCTGCGTGTCAAGGATGAGAACGGCGACTGGAAGGTGCTTGAGGAGTCGGGATCCGGAGGCTTGATCGACATCATTGGTATCTTCGGTGGCAAGGCCAAGTTCACCATCAATGACTTGCCTCCAGGCGAGTACCAGGTGATCGCGGCTGTGCGTGGCCTGAGCGTGTTGAGCACCACCAAGGTGGAAGGCTCGACAACGTTCTACGACCACACTGAGGCTGGCTCTTACACGTCCACTCCGGTAAGCGGCAATGTGCTCGATAACGACGCGGCTGGCGAAGGCGCCAAAGTGACCCATATCAATGGGGAGCAAGTAGGTGCCAACGGTACAACGACGTTTGAAGGTGAATACGGCACGCTGACTATTGGTGCAGATGGCGAGTTTACTTACACGCCAAACAACACCGACGGCTCCGGTATTGGCCAGGTGGAAACCTTCGAGTACACGATCAAGGCCGCTGACGGTTCCATTAGCACCGCCAAGATCCACGTCCGTATCGACAGTGATGGCCAAGGCCTGATCTGGCCCGAAGATCCGTCCCAGCCAGCTGAAGTTGACTTGGTTGCCAACAGCAACACGGGCGAAGCTGTTATCGACAGTGACTACCGTGTGACCCAAGGTGGACCTAGCCAGAAAGCTCCTAGCCAAGATATTGGCGGAATTTTTGCTGGAGCGGTTACCAAGACCACATCGGTCAGCTTTACGGTTGATCCAAACAGCAAGGCTAACGTCAAGATCACGGCCTCTTCACCTGACGAGCTTCTCGTTACCGATAGCTTGAAGGTGACGGTGACCGGTCCTGGTGGATATTCCAAGACGTACACCGGGTCGGGCGGTCTGCTCAGCAACCTGAGTGTTCAGGAAATGCTGCAAGGGCTTGAGGCTGGAAACTACACCGTTACGGCAACGTATCAGCGTAGTGGTACAGGCACGGGCGGCAAGCTGGAGTTGGGTTACGAGACTCAGTCGGTCACGCATCTGGATGAATATGTCATCAAGAACATTCACGGCGCGAGCGGTAATGTTCTGGCTGACGATCATCTGGCCTCGACCTACACCAAGTTCCTGATCAAGGATGCCAACGGCAACTTTGTGGAAGTCGCTAATGGAACGACGGTGGAAGGTCTGCATGGCACGCTGACGATCAACACCAACGGCAGCTACTCCTACCAGCCTAAACCTGGTCTGGAAGAGACTGGTAATGAGGATGTCTTCGAGTACCGTCTGGAGCATCCAAACGGCACTACGGCTGATGCCACCCTGACGGTGGGCGTTGAGCACGGTGACGGTCCTTATGTTCCTGAAGCGTCCGCCTTCAGCGCTGACTTTGACGAGGTGGGGGCAGATGAATCCGCCTTGTCCTTGGACAACGTTGAAGACCATACGCCAGAGACAACAGAAGAGCCTGCGGTTCTTGATGAGAGCATTGAGCTTCAGGGTACCGAGGAAACGGACGTTGATCTGGGCGCATTGGAGGATGAACAGGAGCAGTCTGGCCAAGCCGCTGGCGAGCCAACCTCGTTTGAAGGTATCAGCGAAGAAGAACTGCTGGTACCGGAAGTCGATGTTGACCCCGTCATTGACGAGCTGGATGAGCACAGCCTTGTAGGCTAATTCATCTCCGGGAGCACTGGGCTGCAAAGCCCAGTGCTTTTCTGTCTGCGCTGCCTTTGTAGCGATTGCCTATTTGCAGACCTCTTGTCACTGCCCTGTAGGCAGGTCAATGACAAGACGTTTGATCGTTGTATTTCACAAGGATGAATGCATGCCATTGCAGGAAGCCGTATCTGTTGACGCAGCCCTCGAGGCCAGGCCCCAGGATTTGTACAAACCCTGGATTGAAGCTGTTTTGTCCATTGCCAGACATTACCGCCTGGATGTCTCGCCCCAGAATCTGGAATTGACGGCCAACTGGTTGAAAGGAAAAGACATTGCTTACGTCCTGCGCCGTCTGGCAAAAGAAGCCGGCCTCTATGTAAAGCCGGTTACCTTAAGCGAGGGGGACTTGAATATCTGGCGCCTGCCTTTGCTGGTACAGCTGGAGAATGGCCAGGTCGGGGTGGTTGAACAGATCAATGAAGGCGGTTTGCTGGGTATCCGTTATAGCGGCGATGAAGGTTTGCTTAGCGAAGTGGCGGTTGTGGATCTGCTGAGCAATGTCCGGGCGGCGTTTGTGATGCGGCCCATTCATGCCGTGGCCGATGCCCGCGTGGATGATTACGTCAAACCTTTTGAAAAGCATTGGCTCAAGCAAATTGTCTTTAGTGAGTGGCGCCCGTATTCCCATTTGTTTGTGGCGTCTTTTCTGATCAATGTGTTGGGCTTGTCGGGGATTTTATTTACCCGGCAGGTCTATGACCGGGTGATTCCGGCCGAGTCCTATCCCACCTTGTATGTGCTGTTCAGCGGGGTGATGGTGGCCCTGGTCTTCGCTTTCATCTTCAGAATTGCCCGCAGCAAGGTTATTAACATGCTGGGCAAGCGAGCTGATTTACGAGTATCCGACCGGGTCTATGGCCGGGTGTTACGCATTCGCAATAGTGACAGGCCACAGTCCACGGGGAGTCTGATTGCCCAGGTTCGAGAGCTGGACAGCATCCGTGAAATGCTGACTTCTGCCACGATAACTTCCTTGGTGGATATTCCGTTCTTTGTGTTGTTCTGCGTCGTGTTCTGGTATCTGGCCGGCAGCCTGGTGTGGGTGCCTTTGATCGCCGTGGTCTTGATGGTTACGCCCAGCCTGCTGGCCCAGCCACGTTTGCGACAGTACGCCAGCCAGTCTGCTCGCGAGGCCAGCTTACGCAATGCCATTTTGGTGGAAGCGGTACAAGGCTACGAGGACATCAAAACCACGCAGTCGGAGCTGCGCTTTCAGAATCAGTGGAATAACTTCAACGCTGCCAGCGCGGATGTAGCCTTGAAGCTGCGTTCGTTAAACAGCTGGCTGAGCAGTTGGACCAGCACTGTGCAAGGTTCGGTGTTTGCTTTGATCGTGATGTTTGGCGCCTTCAAGGTCATTGACGGTGAACTCAGCACAGGCTCTGTCATTGCCGCTTCTATTTTGGGCACGCGTATGTTGGCTCCGATGGCCAAGTTGACAGCGGTTCTATCGCGCTGGCAGCAGACCAAAGTAGCCATTGGGGCGATCGACAAATTAATGGCCTTGCCTACTGATGATGACAGCGCAGAAGAAGGGCGCATTCATGTTGCCAATGTTCGTGGCAACTATGTGTTCAAGGATTGCCAGGTCAGCTACCGCTCCGACAATCCCACGCCGGCCTTGTCCATTAAAGATCTGCAGATTCATGCCGGTGAAAAAATCGGCATCTTGGGGCGCAACGGGGCGGGGAAATCGACCTTGCTGCAAGTGCTGTCGGGTTTGCTGATTCCGTCTGAAGGCACCGCGACGATCGAAGGTGTCAGTCTGGCGCACATTGATACGGCAGATTTGCGGCGCGATACGGGCCTGCTCAGTCAGAGCGCGTCTTTGTTCTATGGAACCATACGCGACAACATTACCTTGGGTGCACCGCTGGCCAGCGATCAGGACATTCTGAAAGCCTTGTCCATGACAGGCGCGATCGAGTTCATTCAACGTCTGCCCACCGGCCTGGATCATGTGTTGACCGAGGGTGGAAAAGGTTTGTCTGGTGGGCAGCGGCAGGCTTTGCTTTTGTCACGCCTGATTCTGGCCAATCCGGATGTGGTGTTGTTGGACGAACCTACTTCGGCCATGGATGACGCCAGCGAGCGGCACTTTATTCGCCATCTTCAGCACTGGGCACAAGACAAGACTCTGGTTATGGCCACGCACAAGCTGCGCATGCTGGAACTGGTAGACCGCATTCTGGTGGTCAGCAACGGCAAGATCGTGATGGATGACAAGAAACAAGTCGTGCTGGACAAGCTGGCTCAAGGCACAAAGAACAAGCGGGAGCCTGCCAATGACAACTAAGAACTCAAACAAGGCCAAGAGCTCGGATAAGTCGGATCAAAGTCTGGACGCGGTGTTGCTTTTTGATCCCAATCGGGACCAGCACCAATATCAGGACGATGTAAGCGAAGCGCAGATTGTGCGCTCCAACCGCATTATCTGGTTCTTTGGTTTGCTCCTGGTGGTGCTGATTGCCTGGGCTTACTTTGCGGAGTTGACAGAGGTTTCCTCGGGAACCGGCAAGATCATTCCCAACTCGCGTGAGCAGGTTATTCAGTCCCTGGAGGGCGGGATTATTTCCCATCTCTATGTGCGCGAGGGCGACATTGTGGAGCCGCAGCAAATTCTGGCTCAGCTGGATCTGACTAAAACAGAAGCGAACGTCGGTGAAAGCGCGGCCAAACATAGGGCGGCAGTAGCCAGCGTGGCACGACTGGAAGCCGAAGTGAACGGCACCAAGTTGAGCTTCCCGGAGTCCTTGAACGAGTTCCCCTCGTTGATTCAGGCCGAAACGCGTTTGTACAACACGCGTCAGGCTGGCTTGAATGAGTCCATATCAGGCCTGAGGCAGTCCTTGGGCATTGTCAGCGAAGAGTTGCGCTTGACCCAGTCGCTTGCTAAAGCCGGGGCTGCTAGCCATGTGGACGTACTCAAGCTGCAACGTCAGGTGTCGGAAATTCGTTTGAAGATTACCGAGCGCCAGGCCGAATACATGGTGAAAGCGCGCGAAGAGCTGGCGCGTGCCAAGGCCGAGGCGGACTCTTTGGAAGAGGTCATTCGTGGACGCTCGGACTCGCTGTCCCGCCTGACTTTGCGCTCGCCCGTGCGCGGTGTGGTGAAAGATATTGAAGTGACCACGCAAGGTGGGGTGATTCCACCCAATGGCCGCTTGATGGTGATTGTGCCTATGGAAGATCAGTTGCTGGTGGAAGCACGTATCTCGCCGCGCGACATTGCCTTTATCCGGCCAGGTCTGGAAGCCAAGGTCAAAGTCACAGCCTATGACTACTCCATTTATGGCGCCCTGAATGGCGAGGTGGTGACTGTTTCGCCCGACACGATTCAGGACGAAATCAAACCCGAAGTTTTTTATTACCGCGCCTTTATCCGTACTACTGACGATGCCTTGGTGAACGAGAAAAGCGGCATTCGTTACCCCATTGTGCCGGGGATGATCGCCACGGTAGATATCAAAACGGGGGAGAAAACGGTTTTTGATTATTTGATGAAGCCGATTACTCGGGCGCAAGAAGCCATGCGGGAGCGCTGATATGAAGGAAGCCTGGAATAGATGCGTGCCTTCAGCCCTTAGCTTGGCAGCAGAGTGCGGCTGGCATTTTCACCATTTCAGTGCTGCGATTTCTCGCTTATCACGGACGAGTTTTAACAATGATGAAATATGACATGGATGTGCAGGACAACGCGGTAGCGGGTGCGGATTTGATCGCTTTTGAAACTCGGCTGGCAAGTCTAAAAGCGGCCCTGACGGGTAAGTTCAGCCTATTGGATGCGCCCTTTCCGGCTGTCACCCTGGTTTTTGCGGTATCTGATGGTACCGCTAGAGCCGTTACGGCGCAGGGAAGCGGCGCGGATTTGGATGCTGCCTGGGATCTTGCGACAGCGGCGTTGAAAAAGATCATGGCTCGGCGCAAGCTGCGTGGACGCTTCCTGCGTGTTGATTGGGTCGAAAAAGCTGAAACATGGACTTGGGATCTGTTACGTAAGCGCTTGCGCGAGGTGAAGAGGAACTATTGCCGCAAGGGAATTGCGCTGGATCGTAGTTTTAGTCGGCTTTTCCTTGAGATGGAGATAAATGCTCAGGCCATGCTCTATGGCGGCAATCAGGTCAGTCATTGTGTTCTGAACGAAAATAACTTTCAGCTAGCCGCCCAGCAGAAATATGGTGTTGGCACCACCGTTGATTTCCAGGGAGATGGTGAAGTCTATATTCTGGAGACTGCGGGTCTGTTCTGCGGGGAAGATGGGATTGTCCATGAGCTCTATGGCAATGGTCGCAATGCAGGTCGTCGCAAGATCGAATCGCTTGATGATGAAACCCTGGCCGATATCATCAGGAATTCGTCAGATTTTCTGGCGCGTCAGGTCGATAAGGAGGGGCGCTTCGTCTATGGCTACCATCCTTGTTTTAACCGCCAAATCCCAGCCTACAACGCGTTGCGCCATGCCAGCACGACCTATTCGATGTTGGAGGCCTGGGAAAAGACGCGGCAGCCAGAGTTGCTAGCGGCGATTGAACGCGCTCTTGATTATCTGACCACCCAGTTCATCCGAGACTGCGACGACAAGGCTTTTGTGGTCGATACCGGCAATGAGATCAAGCTGGGAGCTAACGCCACCGCCATCCTGGCAATGACGAAATACAACGCCGTGCTTGGCTCGGACCGCTTTACTGCGTTGATGGAAAAGCTGGCTCTGGGAATCTTGCATATGCAGGCGCAGGACGGCTCGTTCACACATGTACTGACATGGCCCAGCCTTGAGGTGAAAGAGAAGTTTCGCATTGTTTATTACGAGGGAGAGGCTGCCTTTGCCCTGATGCGGCTTTACAGCTTGACGAAAGACGAGCGGTGGATCGGCGCGGTGGAGAGGGCATTTGGCCACTTCATTGAAAAGGACTACTGGAAACATCATGACCACTGGCTCAGCTATTGCACTAACGAGTTGACGCTCTACCGTCCCGAGTTACGCTACTTCCGTTTCGGGATCCAGAATTTCGAGGGCTATCTGGACTTTGTTCTACAAAGGATTACGACGTTTCCGACCTTGCTGGAACTGATGATGGCTGGGCGCAAGATGCTTGACCGTCTGAAGGCTATGCCCAATGGAGCAGATATTCTGGCCGGGCTGGATGAGGCGCGATTTGATCAGGCGTTGCACTTCCGTGCAGCTTATCTGCTGAACGGGCATTTCTGGCCGGAGTACGCGATGTTCTTCCGCAATCCAGACCAGATACTTGGTTCTTTTTTCATCCGCCACCATGCGTTCAGGGTGCGGATTGATGACGTGGAGCACTATCTTTCGGGGCTGGTGGCTTATGCGGGTTTGTTGGAGGCCAGGGCTTCAGGAGACGCAGTCTGATCATGAAACGCCTGATCATTTCTATTGCCCTGTTATTACTTTCAGCGGCCCACGCCTGGGCAGAGCAGGCTTTGTCCTGGGGCGGGCAGCCCTCAAAAGATCGTTGCGATTTATCTGCAGGCGGAGTCTGGACGGAATATGCGGGTGGTGTCGCGTGCCTGCGCTATTTCGTGGGGGGAGAGATCGACGGTGCTCCAGTGGTCATTGTTGTCTTGCGCGGTGATCGTGATACTTGGCTGAAGCGCGATCCGCAGGATATTCCCCAAAACACGACCAGCGCTCAGACAGCGTTGGCGCGCTCGCTCTCTGAGGATATGGGTTTTCCAGTTGTTGTGATCTCGCGCCCCGGGACATATGGTGCTAGCGGAGACCACCGTCGTCGGCGACAGGCCGAAGAATTTCTCGCGATTGACGGTGCGTTGGACAATATCCGGGCCGATCATCGGATAGGGCGCTTCGTGCTCTTGGGACATAGTGGGGGGGCAACGGCAGGTGCTGCGTTGCTGACGATGGGGCGCGACGATATTGCATGCGCAGTGCTGACTTCAGGGGCTTTCGGCCTGCTGGAACGTGCTGAAGTTTTGCGCGAGACTGCCGGCAAGCCGTCGCGCCCAGGCCTGGATACGACCGGATTGCGGGCTCCCTATGATCCGCTGGATCATCTGGACGGGGTAGTGGTAGATCCAACTCGTCGCATTGTCATATTGGGCAACTCACATGACCGGGTGACGCCTTTCTATCTGCAGAAACGTTTCTATCAGGGGCTACGGGCTGGGGGGCATCGGGTGGAGTTGCGCGAGGCAGATGCCAGCGCTCCCGCTTATCACAATCTGACGGGCAAAGCTGGGCCGCGTGCGGCAGAGGAGTGTGCACGAGAGGTCACTCCGTGATTGCGGCACTGACCCAAAGGGCGAAGAGCCAGGTGTTGGCGGTGTGGCCGCCTTCTGTTTTGCACTGGCTATTTCGAATTGGACGGGTTGTACAGGCCGAACTGGCCTGGCCTTTGCCGGTTTACATCTTACTTTTCATCCTGTCAAAAATTACCCTGCTGCTTGCGCTGCTTTTGCCATGGAATATTCTCGCTACGCTCAGCCTGGGCCAGAGTTCCTTGCGACTTGAAATGATCTTCGGTCAGCTCGCTTCGGGTGTCGTTGTGGCAATTCTCATGGCGCTGGTTTTGGTCTGCTTTGGTGTGCATCTGGCCGCCGAGGCGCTAGGGGCAGAGATGTGTGAACGGGCCTCCGCGACCATTCTTGATCGGCATAGCAAGCTTGGCTTGTCCGAATCACTGCGTAGCAACGCCGCCAGTGATTATCGTCGGATACTCAGGCTGTTTGCCATGCTCGCCTACAGCACCATCGCAGTGGTTCTGATCGGGATCGGCTATCCAACCTTACTCATTATTTTGGTTGGCTATGTCATTCTGGGAGCCTTGGTGGTGGCTATGTTGCCGCCAGCATCCCCGCAGGGAGTTTCGTCAGAACTGCGGGGCAGGGCTTGGTGGGGGACAGGTTTCATTTGTCTGGTTGGCTGGGTCATCCATGACGCTTGGCGCGGCACTATGCCATCTTTTTGGTCCGTGTTCTTTTCGCTGCTACTCGCCCGCCAAACATTAATTTTCTTGATGATGTCTGCGTCTACTCTTGGTGTCTTATGGCGCCGCCGAGAGCGTGTCGAGGCCCTATTTGTGGCGGACCGTCCTTTCATGACACAGAGCCGTCAGGAGGCCGGGCTTACCGAATTGTTGACAGAGGATCGTCGAGATGCCTGGCTGTCGCCTTTACTTGCAGAAATGAGCCCGGAGCGTCTGTCACTTGATTTGGCGGCAACGCAATGGACTGAGCAGGGCAGGGTCGCCTACCTTGTCGCGCGTCCTGAAAATTCCGGTGATGACCGTAGTCTGATGATCCGTCTTTTCCATCGCTCGGTGGTTGGGATGGGACACCATGAGGCTGAACTTCTGGCGCATGGTACCCAGAATTGGCCGGCTCCGACGTTAATTGGAAAGCGTGATGTCGCCGGTAATCTCGCACTGATATTTCGCTGTTGGGGGGAGTGCGAGTGGGCTCCTCCAATGATGAATCGCAACGACACGCTAGCTTTGCGTGGGCAAATTCTGGGATGTGAGGTCCCTGACGATCTTGCCATGCGCTATTTGAGATCCCGGTCGCGTCTTCCGGATAGGGCCACTGCGATTAACTGGCCGATGTTTTCGGGGATGGCGAGAACGGCCAGCGAGGTCGCTGATTGCACCAGGTTAGAGGCTGCTTGGCCGCAGTTGATGCAATGGTTGCGGCATCGGCCCTCGCAGATCGTACTGCCAAAGATGGCGGCGCGCCGTATGGCGCGTGGTTCTAACGGGGGACGGCTGATCTGCAACTGGACGCTCTGGCAATGGGAGCCTCTTGGATTTGACTGGCCATGGTGTGAGCGCCCGGAACAGGATTTGCGGCAATGTCTTGATGTGGCAGCGCAATTGCGTCCATCGTTAGCAGATTGCCTGGTCGAGGATGTTTTGCTGGTCGCAGTCGTGGCCAGCTTCACAGATCGCAGCGAGACGGGCGCTTTCAGTGCGATGCTCGATCTGCTCTTGCCGCTTGTAAATGCGGTTGAGCGCTGTGGACTGCTGTATGTTGATGCTCGCGAACATGCGGGCGATGCTTACGCGCATGGGCCAACTAGGCCTCTAGCGCAGGAGGAAGGTAAGTGAAAAAAGCGCGTATGAGTAATAACAACAAATCTGAACGGACCGTTACGATTGCCTGGGGGGGGGATGTGAATATCGGTCGGCGGTTTCATTATCGGTTTGGGGCCGCCAATGCTCGGAATGCTCTCTCCCGAATTAAACCGTTGGTAGAGGCTGATCTTGGCATTGTGAATCTTGAATGTGTTGTCGCCACCAGCGGCACGGAATGTGTCGATAAGGGAGAGAGGTCTTCCTATTATTTCCGTGCTCGCCCCGAGATGATCGACACACTGATCCGTGGTGGCGTCGATATCGTAGCGACAGCCAACAATCACAGTGGTGATTACGGCCCTGACGCATTGGTAGAGCAAGGTGAGTGGCTTGATGCTGCCGGTATTGGTCACGCAGGGTCGGGGCGCACACGGGAAGAAGCGTTTCGACCCGTTTTCCGTCGCGCAGGGGGGCTCGATATCGCCTTTTTCGCGCTGGATGCGACACAGAAAAGTTTTGCGGCGGGCGAGGATACGCCCGGCACCGCATGGCTCGACCCGAAGCGACCACAGGAGTGGGCGGAAATCATGGCTCCGCTGATTATCGAGGCCCGGAAAAGGGCCGACATTGTCCTGGTTGCGATGCATTGGGGCGCGAACAACCTCCATCAGCCCGACACCGCCGAGATTGCAGGTGGACATGCCCTGATTGACGCTGGCGCAGATGCGGTGCTTGGCGCGTCGGCGCATCTGTTGCAGGGCATCGAGATCTATAAGAATAGTCCGATCCTGCATGATGCCGGGGATTTACTCTTTGATGCGCTGACGCGACCCGACAAGGACAGTGGCATTTTTACGCTGGAAATGGACCATCGAGGCGTGACGGGAGTGCGCTTCTTGCCGCTCGAGGTAGGATTTTGCCGTACATTGCCGTTGGCGCCAGAGGCGGCGGCCGAGGCGCTGAGCAAGTTTTCAAAGAAATGCCTTGCGCTAGGCACAAAGTGTGAAAGCACACGAGAGGGAGAGGCTTATGTAATGCTTTCTCCTCCCAGGCGCGCGCGTCTCCCCGCTCGTCCGGCCCCTACATTGCCGACTGCAGGACCAATTTCGGCGCTTCGCAAAGCGCGCCCAGAATGGTTGGCCGACGAGGTGCCGGCGGATGCCCGTCTGGTAGAGCCGTTACGCATCGGACCGATGGAGCTTTTGGGCCTGCGCGTTTCACCTGAGCATCTGAATCGCATCGGGCTGATCTCTGTGGAATCCTGGTGGCGTGTCCCTGATGCCGTCGATTGCGACTGGCGCATCGACTTTCGTGCGGAGCCAGCCAAGCCCGGACCGGTCGGGGCCTGGGGGCTTGGGTGCTCGCATGATCCTTGTGATTGGATGTGGCCTGTCAGCCGTTGGGAGCCGGGCCAGATCTATCGTGATTTCTACACATTGCGGCCCTCAGCGGTTCGCAATTGGCTCGATGAGACGCTGACACTTTCGTTGGGGCTGGTTAGCCAACTTGGGAAAACTGAACGCATCCAATTGCCACACCAGGTGCGGTTCGAATTATCGCCCAAGGCAGGTTTTGCTGTGCTTCGTGCCTACCCTGCTCAATATGAAGTCCCCGCGCTTGAGACGATCAGCCCTACACCGGAAATTCTCTGGACGGCAGATCAAATTGAAGAAGTGACGGGGGGCACATGGCTGGTGCGCCCACCCGAAGGCTGGTTTGTGCGCTCGGTGACGCATAAGTCTCGTCAACTCGGGAACGAGGGTATAAAAGCGCCGACACTTCTTGCAGTTATTGATCAGCGCATGGCAATGCGGCATGAATTGTCGGATTTCACTGCTGGGAAATACTGGGATATCCGGGATCGCTTGCCGATGTTGCAACACAAGCTTGCCGGCGCGATGGTGGCACGTCCCGTCGAAGGACTGGAGCCGGATTTTCCTTTGCTACAGGTCTCGGATCCTCTCCATGCACTGATCCAGCTTGGAGCTGTCGCGCGAAACCGGATGAAGGGACATGTCGTCGCGATAACAGGCAGTGCGGGAAAGACTTCGCAAAGTCTGATGCTCTCAGCGGCGATGGGCAAGGATCGCAAGGTGATCTCTAACTCCGTGCTGAACTACAATTCGCGCGTCGGTATCCTTCATTTGCTGGCGAATACACCGGCCTCTACGGATGTGGTCGTGGTCGAAGCAGCCGTCACCGCCATCAATGCACCGAAATTCCAGAATATTCGTCTTGTGCGCCCTGATATCGGGATCGTGACCAATATCGCACCTTCGCATATAAGTGGACCGGGATTGGGGCTGGATACGGTTGCGCGGCGAAAGGCAAATATTGTCGAGGGTATCAATCCGGGCGGGACCTTGCTGCTTAACCGGGAAATAGAGTTCTACGATATTTTCCAGCAACGAGCAGCTCAGCGTGGCGTACATGTCATGACCTTTGGTCAGTCCGAAGATGCGGATCTGCGCCTCCACCACTACGATCAGACCAGTGGCCGCGTTGAGGCAGCTCTACCGGATGGCAGACAGTTGGCCTACCACCTTGCCGCGCCAGGCTTGCACATGGCGATGAACAGCCTTGCCGCAATCGGGGTGCGGTTATTACTGGGTGGTGATTTGGACATCTTCCTTGAGGGGCTGACAGCGTTTCAGCCTGCCGCGGGGCGTGGAGCGGTATCTCAGGTCGAATTCGAGGGGCGAAACCTCACGGTTGTTGACGAGTCCTACAACGCAAATCCGGTTTCGATGAAGGCTGCCATTTCAACATTCGGCAAAATGAAAGTCGAGGGCCGTCGCATCCTCATCCTTGGAGATATGGCCGAACTGGGGGCGGACGCCGCGCGTTACCACCGGGAACTGACACCACATATCCAGGGAATACAGGCTGATGCGATCTTTCTATGCGGAAGTTTGATGGCAGAGCTGCAGGATGAACTCAACGCCCATGGAAATACTCCTTTAAACACGCATTACAAGAGCGTTGCAGACCTGATTCCTGATCTTGCAGAAAAGCTGAAATCTGGCGATTCAATTTTGCTAAAGGCATCAAATTCAGTCGGGATGGATAAAGTTTTTAGACACCTTTCAAGTTTGAAGTAGTGGGCGTTTAGCCACTCTTTTGGCCCGTCATAGGACGGGAGATTGCATTAACCGCAAAGAGCCTGCAGAGATTAAGGATTTTAAAAATGCCGGGATATTATATTGAGCGCGTGTGGGATGGGGAGGCGCGGCGCTCTAAGAATGATCTATACCGCATCCAGCCAGGGGCGTTTGTTCAATTCATTCTGAAACTGGAAGCCACGATGTCCGGTCGTGGCCAGGAGGTTTATCGTGATAGCGGTCGCTTGAACCGGCTGAACCTATCGGATATTCCTTATGATGGCAGCCAGACGGTGTCAATGATCAGTGAACAGATTCCGGGAGGTAGCCGCAGAAGTGCAGCTGTGGTTCTTGCAAGTATCTTGCATGGCGGTAGCTCGCATGCTGTCAAGCATATCAATGCGTCTCTTGTGAAAATGGGGCTGGGTAATACCAATCTGCGCAATGTGCGAGGGTTGGACGATATTGATCAGTTCACCTGCCTGCGCGACATTGTGCAATATTTTTCGTTTCAGCTGAAAAATGGGTCTCAGGAGACACAAGACTATGTCCGATCCATGCTATGCGAAGACCTCAATCTCGGAGGATCTCACCGAGTTTGGCTGGCTTTGAAAGGTCAAGGGCGGCACGAATCACTAGTGGCTCATTATGGCTTCGAAAAAGAGAAGCACAAGGAGGTGTTTGCCCGTGTTCGATCTGGGCAAACCAGTGGCCTGGTTGATGTCAACCTTCTTGATATGCAAGGGTTTATCTCCACCAGTGGCGGCAATTTGATTGGTTTTGCCGCTGGCAGCGATTTCGGGGGCGTGACATACCACCCCGACCGTTTGCGCAGGAACTCGGTTGCTGTCATAGCCGAAGGTGTTGGCTATGGCCTTGATCGTTCCCAGAGATTGGAATTTCAAAGATCGGCCAGCCTTACCATTGGGATCGGAAGCGACCCTGTATCGCCTGCAATTCCTCATTTGCAGGTGAAAAATGTCACGCAGACTTTGCGGCGTGTTGCTCGGGTAGCCCGAGATAGGTTCTCGGGAAAAGTTTTCTGTGTAACTGGAAGCGCAGGAAAAAGCACCACGTCTTCACTGATTGCAAAGGTTCTCGAAGGTGTTCCTGACGCTGGAAGAACGCATATGACATTCAACAACGGGAATCTTCTATTGGGGACATTAGAAACCATGATGACCGTGCCAGCCGATGCGAAGAATATCGTTGCAGAAATAGCAGCAGGGCGAGTTAAAGAGTGCAGCGATATATGCCGACCCGATGTTGCCGTGGTCACCAACGTGTCAAATGCCCACCGGAAGGCCTATAAGTCTCTTGAGGACATTGCGCGGGAGAAGGCTGGCGTATTCTCTGGCTTGAAAACGGGGGGGGCTGCAGTGATTTGCCGAGACAGCGATTGCTATGAAATATTTCATGACGAGGCTAGAAAATTCACCTCGAAGATAATCAGCTATGGCACCCACCAGGATAGTGACTGGCGCATGCTTCATTACGATTCACAGAATGGTGCTCTGAGAATATCTGTGGCTGGTGCCGAAATTGACATTAAGTTTCCTGCCGTTGGAGAGCATATTGCCGTCAATGCGATCGGAGCAATGGCGGCGGTTTCCCATCTGTACCGTGACTGGAAGCTAGCAATTTCTGACCTGGCTGGCTGGTCTCTTCTTGATGGCCGAGGCAGGGCGCACGATATCACTCTGTCCGATAAACGGACTATTCGCATTATTGATGAGTCTTTCAATGCGGCGCCGGGGGCGGTCATCGCTGTTCTTAAAACGCTGAATGAGCGCCCAGCCGTAGGCAGACGGATTGTCGTGCTCGGTGACATGCTTGAACTGGGAGATGCCAGCACCGATTGTCATATGGAGGTGCTCTCATTTTTGAATCGTTCCAACATAGATATGGCGTATTTTGTTGGGGATGAGTACCGAAAAGCACTTCAGCTACAAGGCTTGGAAAAGCCTCACATCTGCCATGAAGAGGCAAATGGAGTCCTCTCGGATTTGCTTGCGTATGTACGTCAGGGAGACGAGGTGACTGTCAAGGGAGCGCATGCAACGGAAGTCCATTCGATTGTGCGTGAAATCCGCAATCTTTCAGTGCCCAATATTCACTTAGGAAGTTAAAAAAATGGATTCCGTCGTTGCAGTCTTGATGGGGGGCAATTCCTCCGAACGTTCAGTGAGTATCGCATCAGGTAAGGCATGTGCCGAGGGCCTTTCTGCAGCTGGTTATCGTGTGGCACAGTTGGAGGTCTATGACAACGTAGCCGAAAAGCTGCTGCAAGTACGCCCAAGCGTCGTGTTCAATTCACTGCATGGAACCGGTGGGGAAGATGGAATTGTTCAAGGGCTTCTGGAAAGCCTTGGCATTCCCTATACGCATTCAGGCGTAATGGCATCGGCGTTGGCAATGCACAAAGTTAACGCGAAGCATGTGGCTGCCGCTCACGGCATTCCTGTCGCGGACGCAATAGAGGTTACCGCGTCAGAGGCGGCAGCGGCGCATGTGATGCAGCCACCTTACGTTCTGAAGCCTGTTTCTGATGGGTCGTCTTGTGGTGTACAGATTATTCGCGCAGGTGATGCTCCGCCGGTTCTACAGAGCGAAACAGCGTCTTTGATGGTCGAGCGTTATGTCGCCGGTCGTGAATTGACGTGTGCGGTCATGGGCGGCGAGGCGCTTGGCATCACAGAGATTGTGGTGGAGGGTGGGGCTTGGTACGACTTTACTGCCAAATACGCGGTTGGAGGCTCAACACATATATGCCCAGCGGTGCTGCCGTTGGACGTTGAAGAAAAGATTCGGCGCTATTCGGAGACAGCACATCGTGCTATTGGCTGTCGCGGCGTGACGCGATCGGACTTTCGCTACGATCCTGTGACGGGCGAGCTTATCTGGCTCGAAATTAATACCCAGCCAGGCATGACGCCAACGTCATTGTTGCCGGAAATTGCGGCTCACCAAGGTATTTCTTTCCAGGATCTGGTTTCATGGATTGTCCAGGACGCCTCTCTTAATCGTTAGTTTATGGTTGCCTTTGCCATTAGGGCGATGCGTGATAAGCCAGCCACTGCTCGCCGGGTTGGCTTATGGTCAGCGGGGGCAGGGTGGCCGTCAGCAACATCGCCTGCCGTGATGCGACAGGCCTTGCAAGAGGCATCCGCGTATCGACGTGAGCTGTTGGCGCTTGATGTTGAGGATGCCATGCTGGCTTGCCAGATTTATGCGCTCTGGTCCCGAAGTGTGGCCAAGAATCTATCCATGGCCGATATTCTGATTACGCGTTGTTTGTCTTTGTTGCCAGCGCAATAGGCTCACTTGACGGGTTTTTTCTGGCTTCTGCAAGCGGCCTTGGTTCTGAAATTTGTCTTACTAAAGCCCATGATGAAATTTAAATTTCATTATGGGCTTTATGCTTTCATTGCCAGGAAACAGAAATTTATCCCAATAAGGGTTTATACCCTGTTTTTCTCTGTAGGCCTTATTTGAAGCTACTCTTGGTGGGCGTGAGGTCATGACCTTCTTTCTTTTTTTCTGCTCCCAAGGGTAAATACGGAGCCAAATCATTGCGTCCATAATTGAAATTAAAATTTTATTAAGTATTATGTGAAAAACAAATTTCAATTTTAGGTTGTGTCATGGTCATCAAAGATTCGATCCTGGATATTCTCGATGTCCTGCCCAGCGCGGAGCGGCGGTTGGCCGATGTGGTCCTGTCTCATATGGGGCAGCTGGCTACTTACTCCGCCCAGGAACTGGCCGAGAAAGCAGGTGTATCGGCGGCTACCGCGGTGCGCTTTTTCCGGCGTCTGGGTTTTAACGGCTTTAACGAATTCCGGGTCACGGCCCGCGAGCAAATGGGTGACGGCGCTCCCTTCAAACGTCTGCACTCCATGTCCAGCAGCGGTATTCAGGCCGATATGACGCCGTTTATCAATGCAGACGTACAGAACATTTCCACCACCTTCCAGAACATTACTGAACAGCATCTGGACAACTTCACCCAAGCCGCCCTGAAAGCACGACGCATCTGGGTGTTTGGTTTCCGCAATGGCCAGATCCTGGCGTGCTACGCCCACTCTTTACTGCAGCAGTTGCGCCCGGATGTGCATCTGGCGGTGGGCACGGTGGCCCATCTGACCGAGCAACTGGCCGATGTGGAGGCAGGGGATCTGGCCCTGGTGATGGATTTTCGTCGTCGCTCGGTGCTCCTGCCTTCCTTGGTGGAGCATCTGCGGGGCGAGTCGGTACAGATGGCTTTTTTGACGGATGGCCTGGAAAGCTCCTTGCAGCGTTCGCAAGACATCGCATTCACGGTGGCAACACGCGGGGAGTACTTGTTTGACTCGCATACCGGCACGCTCAGCCTGATCAATTACTTGGTCAGCCGGGTGGCTCTGCAGGCCGAGACGCAGGTGGCGCGCAAGTTGCAGAAGATTGAATCCATCCATCGCAGTTTTCAGGACTTGAAGTCCAATAATTAAACCCATAGAAGTGGAGCAGACATGAACAAACATGCCGTTCGGGAGCAAGGCGCGGTGCAACTGTATCTGAACCCTCGTTGCGTTCAGGACAGCCAGGAATATGACGCCTCCTTGCAATCGATTTTGTCGGTAGCCGCCTTCGAGCAGGCTCAGGCCAGCATTGTGCAGTGGCCCGGTTACGCGCCTACCCCTTTGCGTCATTTGCCCGGTCTGGCCGCGCAGATGAAGGTGGGTGGGGTGTATTACAAGGATGAGGCCGGTCGTTTTGGTTTGGGCAGCTTCAAGGCTTTGGGCGGTGCTTATGCCGTCAATCGTTTGCTGTTGCGTCAGTTGCAAGCTCATACCGGCAATGCCAGCCTGACGCTGGATGATCTGAAGAGTCCTGCCTACAAGGACTTTATTGCTGGTTTGACCGTGACCTGCGCGACCGATGGCAATCATGGCCGCTCGGTGGCTTGGGGGGCGAAGAATGCCGGTTGTCAGTGCGTGATCTATATCCATGAGCATGTCAGTACTGGTCGTGAGCAGGCCATTGCCTCTTACGGGGCAAAGGTAGTGCGCGTACCCGGCAATTACGATGATTCGGTGCGCCAGGCTGCTGAAGATGCCAAAGAGCATGGCTATTTTGTGGTGTCCGATACGTCCTACCCGGGCTATATGGATGTGCCCAAGGATGTGATGCAGGGCTACACCGTGATGGTGCAGGAAGCGCTGGATCAGATTGCTTCGGGCAAGCCGGTGACTCACGTCTTTATTCAGGGTGGTGTGGGTGGTTTGGCGGCGGCCGTATGCGCCCATATGTGGGAGCGTCTGGGTCCGCAGCGCCCTCGCTTGATTGTGGTGGAACCCAACAAGGCCGATTGCCTGTTCCAAAGTGCTGTGCAGGGTAAACCCGTTACGGTCACCGGCGATTTGAATACGGTGATGGCCGGTCTGGCTTGCGGCGAAATCTCCTTGCTGGCCTGGGAAATTCTGGATCCCGGCACCTATGCCTATATGACGCTGGAAGACGATGCCGCCTTGCAAACCATGCGCCGTCTGGCCCGTGCCGATAAAGGTGATGCGCCGATTGTGGCGGGTGAGTCTGCCGTGGCCGGTGTGGCGGCTTGCATGGCTGCGTGCGAGCACGCGGACTGGCGTCAAGCTTTGGGCATTGATGAAAACAGCCAAATTATGTTTTTTGCCAGCGAAGGCGATACCGATGCAGAGCTGTATCAGCGCATTGTCGGTATGAGCGCCAAAGAAGTGCTGGCTCAGGAGCCGGTATGAACAGCCCAGCCAGCACTTGTTTAGCCATTAATGGCGAACGCCTGCTGCAGCGTATTGCGCAGTTGGCGCAGATTGGTGCAATCGACGGGGGCGGCGTCTGCCGCCTGGCCTTGACGGATGAGGACAAGGCGGGCCGCGATCAGGTGGTCAGCTGGATGCGTGATCTGGGCATGAGTGTGGAGATTGATCAGATCGGCAACATTATCGGGACACGCGCTGGCCGTCTGGATGTGGCGCCGGTCATGACGGGTTCGCACATTGATACCGTGCGTACTGGCGGACGCTACGACGGCAATCTGGGTGTGCTGGCTGGACTGGAAGTGGTGGCCAGTTTGAATGATGCCAATGTGCAGCTGGATCGCCCCTTGCAAGTGGTGGCCTTTACCAATGAAGAGGGAGCGCGCTTTGCTCCGGACATGATGGGCAGCCTGGTGTTTCAAGGTGGCTTGTCCTTGCAGGAGGCACTGGACACCGTGGGCATTGATGGCACGACCGTGCGCGAGAACCTGGAGCGTATTGGCTACGCCGGTTCCATGCCTTGCGGCCAACCTGATGTGCATGCCTATATGGAACTGCATATTGAGCAAGGTCCGGTTCTGGAACACGAAAGTATTGATATTGGTGCCGTGACTGGCGTGCAAGGGATTTGCTGGCTGGAGTTCGAGGTGCAAGGTGTCTCCAACCATGCTGGCACCACGCCCATGCATTTGCGACATGACGCCGGTGTCGTGGCGCAACAAATTGGCAGTTTTGTACGCCAGTTGACTGAACGCTACGGCCCGCCGCAACTGGGCACGGTAGGGCGCTGCGAGCTGTTTCCGAATCTGGTCAATGTGATCCCCAGCAAAGCCGTGTTTACCGTGGATTTGCGCAATGTGGACAAGGCCAGCCTGGATCAGGCCGAGCAGGAAGTGCTGGATTTTGCCCGACAGGCGGCCGAGCGAGAGGGTGTGCAGATCAAGCATCGCCATTTGGCCCGCTTTGATCCGGTGCAGTTTGATGAACGCTTGATCAGCAAGGTCGAGCAACACGCCAAGGATCTGGGCTGCTCGGTCAAGCGCATGCCCAGCGGTGCCGGGCACGATGCGCAGATGCTGGCTCGCTCCTGCCCCACAGGCATGATTTTTGTACCGAGTGTACGTGGTTTGAGCCACAACCCGGCAGAGTTTACCCACGATAAAGACCTGATAGCGGGATGTTCGATTCTGCTATCGACCTTGGTGGAGCTGGCCCGTGAATAAGCAGTAAATCCCTGATGACGGGACCGCCGCCACAAGAGCAAAGGCGGACCGCTTTTAACTACCTGGAGAGACAAAACATGAGCAACCTGCTTAAGGACCGCTTGCGTCCTGCGAAATCGTTAGCCGCCGTCTGGGCTGCCCTTGCCATCACCGCTATTGCCCCCGTGGCTGTCAGTGCTCAAACCACGCTGACCGCCGTGATGGAAGCGCCCTTGCGCTCCCTGGACCCGGTCATTACCACCTCCTACATTGTGCGCAACTACGGCTATATGGTGTATGACACCTTGCTGGCGGAAGATGCGCAGGGGCAGGTCAAACCCCAGATGCTGGAAGGCTGGAAAGTGTCCGAGGACGGCCAGACTTACACCATGACTTTGCGTGAAAACCTGCGCTGGCATGATGGCTCGCCTGTAACAGCTGAAGATGCAGTCGAGTCCATCAAGCGCTGGATTCAGCTGGACAAGATGGGCCAGATCATGACGGAGTTCCTGACCAAGATGGAGGTCGTGGATGATCGCTCCTTTGTGATGCAGTTCTCTTTCTCGACCGATATTGCCCTGCGCGCCATGGGCAAGCCCAGCTCCTTGCCTTTGTTCGTCATGCCCAAGGAGGTGGCACGCACGCCGGTCAGCCAGGCAATTACTTCTACCGTGGGTTCGGGACCATTCCGCTTTGTGGAGAAGGAATACCGCCCAGGTGTGCAGGCCGTGTTCGAGAAAAACCCGGACTACGTGCCCCGCAATGAGCCTGCCAGCGGTTTGGCCGGTGGCAAGCAGGTCAAGGTAGATCGTGTGCGATGGGTCGCCATGCCCGATGCCATGACCGGGGTGAACGCGCTGCGCAGTGGCGAGATTGATGTGATCGATCAGGTTCAGCTGGACCTCTTGCCCTTGCTGCAAAACGAGTCGGACATTGTCCTGAATGCTTCCACGGCTCGGGGCGCGCAGACCGAGATGCGCTTTAACTTCCTGCAGCCGCCATTCAATAACAAGCAAGTGCGTCAGGCCGCCATGATGGCGCTGAACCAGAAGCCCTTGATGCAGGCGCAAGTGGGCAACCCGGAATACTTTGAAACGTGTGGTGCCGTGTTTGGATGCCACAGCGTTTTCCCGTCACAAGCCGGTTCTGAAGCCTACTTCAAGGGGGATGCTGCCGGTGCGAAAAAGCGGCTGGAGCAGGCCGGCTACAAGGGCGAGCCCGTGGTCTTGCTGCATCCCACCGACTTCCTGACTTCGCCCGTGGTGCCTGTGATTGCCCAGCAACTGCGCAATGCCGGGTTCACCGTCAATGTGGAAGCCATGGACTGGCAAACCGTGCAGACTCGCCGCACCTCCAAGCGTCCCGTGCAAGAGGGCGGCTGGAGCATCATCACCACCTATTCGGGTCTGGTGGACGTGAGTAATCCGTTGAGCTTCATGGCGGTGGCCTCCAACGGCGACAAGGCCTGGTTTGGCTGGCCGGATGTCCCTGCCATTGAAAAGACACGCATGGAATTTGCCCGCGCCAGTGGCGAGTCCGAGCTGGGTCGTTTGGCCACGGACTTGCAAAAACACATCATGGATGAAGGTGTGATCGTCCCTCTGGGTGAGTTCAAGATGGTCAGCGCCGTGCGCAAGAACCTGAATGGCTTTCTGCAAACGCCGGTTCCGGTCTTCTGGAATGTGGAGAAGCGATGATTGGGCTTATTTTCAAGCGCGTACTGGCCACCATCCCGGTATTGCTGATTGTGGCGCTGGTGATCTTTGTGGTCCTGCGCATGACACATGGCGATGCCGCTGTACTGGTGGCGGGTGATAACGCGACGGATGCACAGATCGCGGAAATCCGTCATCAGATGGGGCTGGACCAGCCAGTGCCGGTGCAGTTCGTGCAATGGCTGGGCAGCATGGTGCAAGGGGACTTTGGCACGTCCCTGATCTCCAGCCGCCCGGTCAAGGATCTGGTGCTGGATCGTCTGGGACCTACGGTTTCGCTGACCTTGTTGACCCTGGCCTACACCCTGGCCATTTCCATTCCGCTAGGGGTGTGCTCGGCCTGGTATCGAGGCAAGTCGCTGGATCGCTTTGTGATGGCAGGGTCGGTGGCGGGCTTTTCCGTGCCGGTATTCATCGTGGCTTACTTGTTGATCCTGCTGTTTTCGCTGGAGCTGCGCTGGTTGCCGGTACAGGGCTACAAGCCCTTGAGTGATGGCCTGTGGGAGCACCTGCGGCATTTGATTCTGCCGGCGGTGTCCCTGGGTACGGTGTACATCGCCCTGATTACCCGCATTGTGCGCACCAGTGTGATCGACACCTTGAACGAGGACTACATCCGCACCGCCCGTGCCAAAGGCTTGAACGAGCGTCGTGTCCTGACACGTCACGCCCTGGGCAATGCGGCGGTTCCCATCCTGACGATTATCGGCATCAGCATCACCATGCTGATCGGCGGGGTGGTGGTGACCGAATCGGTCTTCAACATTCCGGGGCTGGGACGCTTGGTGCTGGATGCGGTGCTGTCGCGCGACTTTACGGTGATTCAGAGCCTGATCGTGCTGTTTTCGCTGGTGTATGTAGGGGTGAATCTGCTGATTGATATCTCCTACATGCTGGTCGATCCCCGTATCGATTATTGAGCCCTCGCTTTTTACAGGTAGAACAATATGCAAAAGCTCAACAAATTGAAGAAAGTGGTCGCCAGCAATTCGGCCCGTGCTGCCTTGCTGTTCCTGATCCTGATGGCCGCCATGGCGATCTTTGCTCCGTTTCTGGGTACGCAAGATCCCACCCAACTGGACCCCAGTGTGCGTCTGCAACCGCCTTCCGAGCAGTTCTGGCTGGGGACGGATGCACTGGGTCGGGATCTGTATTCCCGCGTGGTGTATGGGGCGCAAGTGTCCTTCATGGTGGGGTTCGGTGTCCTGGCCATCAGCGTGTTCTTTGGCGTGATTCTGGGTTCGCTGGCGGGTTACTTCCGCCGTCTGGACGCCGTCATCATGCGAGTGATGGATGGTGTGATGGCCATCCCTGGCATCTTGCTGGCCATTGCGCTGGTGTCGGTGTCCGGTGCCAGCCTGACCACGGTACTGATCGCCATTGCCATCCCGGAGATCCCACGCATGACACGGTTGGTGCGGGGCGTGATTCTTAGCGTGCGTTCCGAGCCCTATGTGGAAGCGGCCATGACGGTAGGGACTTCGGCTTACGTGATCTTGTCGCGCCATATGTTCCCCAACACCTTTGCCCCTCTGATTGTGCAAGGCACTTATGTGTTTGCCTCGGCGGTGTTGTTGGAAGCGATCTTGAGTTTCCTGGGGGCGGGCATCCCTCCCGAGATGGCCTCCTGGGGCAACATCATCGCCGAAGGTCGCCTGTATTTTCAGCTGATTCCCGGCATCGTGCTGTACCCCGGCATTGTGCTGTCCATCACCATTCTCAGTATCAACGTCCTGGGCGACGCCTTGCGCGATGCTCTGGATCCCAAGCTGGTCACACGGCTGTAAGTGACGAGGGCAGGAGACATAACAATGAATACCTCTACGACCAAGCCCCACTGTGTTTTGTCGGTGAAGGACTTGTGCATCGAAACTAAAGCGACTAATCCCCGCCAGTTGGTGAACAAGCTCAGCTTTGATGTGTATGCAGGCGAGACCCTCTGCATTGTGGGCGAGTCCGGCTCGGGCAAATCCTTGAGTTCCTTTGCCATCATGGGCTTGTTGCCGCCCGATACCTTGCGTGTCAGCCAAGGCAGTATCGAGCTGATGGGCGAGAACCTGCTGACCATGAACAAGGAGCATTTGCTGTCCTTGCGGGCTTCGGCCATGTCCATGGTGTTTCAGGAGCCCATGACCGCGCTGAATCCGGTGCAGCGGGTGGGCGAGCAGATCGACGAAGTGATCCGTATCCACGAGAAGAGCAGTTCCCGGCAGGAGCGTCGCCAGCGTGTGATCAATATGCTGGAGCGCGTGCGTTTGCCGGAGCCGGAAAAACTCTTCATGGCCTATCCGCATGAGCTGTCCGGCGGTCAGCGCCAGCGCATCATGATTGCCATGGCCTTGATCTTGCAGCCACGTTTGTTGATTGCGGATGAGCCTACCACGGCGTTGGACGTGACCACGCAAAAGCAGATTCTAAGCCTGATCAAGGAACTGCAAAGCGAATGCGGCACCTCGGTCATTTTTGTGACGCACGACTTTGGAGTGGTGGCGGATATTGCCGACCGGATTCTGGTGATGAAGCGTGGCGATAGTGTGGAGATGGGCACGTGTCAGCAGATTCTGTCCAATCCCAAAGAAGCCTATACCCGCTCCCTGATTGCGTCCGTTCCCAATGTGCATCCGCCTGCAAAAGAGGAAGTGCAAAACGAGGTCGTGCTGAGCGCCCGTGGTTTGGGCAAGGTCTATGGCTCGGATTGCTGGTTCTCCAAAGGTCGCAGGATGCATGCGCTTAGCGATATCAATCTGGATATCCGCCGAGATGAAGTGCTGGGCGTCGTGGGGGAGTCCGGCTCGGGCAAGTCCACCTTGGCGCGCTGCATTATTGGCCTGGTTGAGGCCAGTTCCGGGCAGATTACTCTGAACGGTGAAACTTTACCCGCCGCCTGCAAGGATCGCAGCCTGGCGCAGCGGCGCAAAGTGCAAATCGTGTTTCAGGACCCGTATCGCTCTTTGAACCCTCGCGTGACGATTGGCCAGTCTTTGACCGAGGGCATGCACAACATCGGCGTTGATCCCAAAGTTGCCATTGAACGCGTGACCGAGGTCTTGTCCATTGTGGGGCTGGACGCGGATGTGCTGGAGCGCTATCCGCATCAATTTTCGGGTGGTCAGCGGCAACGGCTTTGTCTGGCCCGCGCCATTGTGATGGAGCCGGATGTCCTGATTGCGGACGAATCTGTGTCCGCGCTGGATGTGCTGGTGCAAGAGCAAGTGCTCAAGTTGCTGGTCGATATCAAGCGCAAAACTGGTGTGGCCATCCTGTTTATTACGCACGACTTAAGGGTGGCGGCCCAGATTTCTGATCGCATTGTGGTGATGCAAAAAGGCCGGATTGTGGAGGCCGGGGACCCAGGCCGTGTCATTAGCCAGCCTAGTCAGGCTTACACCCGTGAACTGGTGGAATCCGCACCCGGTGTGCATTGGGATTTTCAGAATTTTTGTGCTTATGCCTGATTGATGCGCGTGTCAGCGCAGCTGGGGGCTGAGCCTTGTGCGCAGCCCGGCGCGCAGTCTGTTTTCGATTTCTGGCCCTTGATTGAGAGGGGCCGGGCGTTCCGAATCCCGCCCAGGGCGGATCTTAATTGTTGATGGAGTTCATATTTCATGTCCAGGTTTGTCAATGTAGCTGCGGCCCAACTGGGTCCTATCGCGCGCAACGAAACCAAGAAGCAGGTGGTTGACCGCTTGCTGGCCCATTTGCATCAGGCCAAGAAAATGGATGTTGATGTGGTGGTGTTTCCCGAGCTGGCACTGACCACGTTTTTCCCGCGCTGGTTCAGCGAGGATATTTCCGATTTTGATTGTTTTTACGAAACCCAGATGCCGGGGCCGGACACCCAGCCCTTGTTTGATGCCGCTGCCAAATTGCAGATAGGTTTCTACCTGGGCTATGCCGAGCTGGTCATTGAAAACGGCGTAAAGCGTCGCTTTAACGTATCCATTCTGGTCGATAAAACCGGCACGATTGTGGGCAAGTATCGCAAGGTGCATTTGCCCGGTCACGGCCAGGACGAGCCCTGGCGTGCTTTCCAGCATCTGGAGAAATACTACTTTGAACCCGGCCACGAGTTCGGCGTGTGGTCGGCCTTTGGGGGCGTGATGGGCATGGCCTTGTGCAATGACCGCCGCTGGTCAGAAACCTACCGCGTCATGGGTTTGAAGGGCGTGGAAATGGTCATGCTGGGCTACAACACGCCGGTTCATAATCCGCCCGCACCCGAGCACGATGACTTGTCCATGTTCCATAACCATCTGGTCATGCAGGCCGGGGCCTATCAGAACGGCACCTGGGTGGTAGGGGTGGCCAAGGCGGGGAGTGAGGAGGGTATCGAGATGATTGGTGGCAGCGCGATTATTGCGCCGTCTGGGGAGATTGTCGCGGCTTGCTCGACCAAGGGTGACGAGCTGGCCATTGCCCGCTGCGATCTGGATCTGTGCCATTCCTACAAAAGCACGACCTTCAACTTTGAGCGTCATCGTCGACCAGAGGCTTATGGTTTGATCAGCTCGCAACGTGGAGCGGTAGTGCCATGGGCGTGAGCGAACACAAGCAAATGGATCTGGCCTGGGACGCCGTTAGCCTGACACAGGCCTTTGTGCGCATTCCCAGCCTGTCCGGGCAGGAACAGGCCATGGCGGACTTTGTGCAGCAAGTCATGCGGGACTTGGGCTTTGATCAAATCAGTGTTGATGAAAAAGGTTCGGTGCTGGGCTTTGTGGGCCCGGCCCAGGCCCCGCTGGCGCTGTTATTCGATGCTCATATGGATGTGGTCCCTATTGCTGGAACCTGGACGGTGGAGCCTTTTGGAGCGCAGATCAAGGATGGCCGCATGTATGGGCGCGGCACCAGTGACATGAAGGCAGGCTTGGCCGCTGCTCTGTGTGGCGCGGCGGCAGCGGCTCGTAGCGGCGCCTTGAAACAGCGTATTGCCGTGTCTGCCAGCGTGATGGAGGAAGTGATCGAAGGCTATGCCTTGTCTCATGCTCTGGAACAATGCACGCCCGGTGCCGTGGTGATTTGTGAGCCTTCGCGTTTGCGCATCATGGTTGGGCAGAAAGGGCGGCAGGAGATCTTGCTGCGCCTGCAAGGCCGTCCTGCTCATGCAGCCTTGCCGCACCTGGGAGTTAATCCGATTCAGGCCGCAGCCAGGGCGATTTCGGCCCTACAGACGCTGGAATTGCCGCAGGATGCGCAGGTGGGGCAGGCTTTGCTGGTGCCAACCGACATTATTTCTGACCCGCATCCTTCCATTTCGCTAATTCCTTCTTCCGTTACCGTGCGTTTTGATCGCCGCACCCTGGTGGGGGAAAGCAGTGAGTCGGTACTCAAGCAAATGGAGCAATGCTTGCAAGCGGCAGGCGTGGAGGGCTTTTCGCTGGAACTAGTGGACAGTCAGGTACAAACCTATACAGGCCAGCAGGCCAGCCCGGAGCGGGACTTGCCCGCCTGGCGATTGGATGAGTCGGCTCCTTTGGCGCAAGCCATGGTGCAAGCGGTCCAGCAAGCTGGGCGTGTGGTGGAAATGGATACCTGGTGGTTTTGCACCAATGGCTCCGAGTCCGCCGGGCGACGTGGCATTCCCACCATCGGTTTGGGGCCGGGCGAGGAAGCACAGGCGCATACGGCGGATGAGTCGGTAGCTATCGATGATGTTCTGGGGGCCAAGGACATTTACGAACAGCTTTGCCTTCAACTGGCGGGACAAGCGTAAGAGCAATCGGAGACAAGTGATGCGTATTGCAGTAGCGGGTTTTCAGCACGAGACCAATACCTTTGGCCCGGCCATGGCAACGATGGCGGACTTTGAGCATGGGGGCGGCTGGCCGGGGATGTGCCGGGCAGAGGCGATTGAACCTGCCTTGCGTGGTGCCAACATCCCCGCAGCCGGGTTTATGGCCGCCGCCGCACAAGCCGGGGTCGAGTGCGTCCCGCTACTGTGGGCCGCCGCCAGTCCTTCCGCGCCCGTCGAGGCAATGACTTACGAGGCAATCGTGGCGGAGATTCTGTACCGCCTGGAGCAAGTTCTGCCCGTGGATGCAGTGTATCTGGATTTACATGGCGCCATGGTAGCTGAGCATCGCGATGATGGGGAAGGGCATTTGCTGGTTCTGGTGCGCGAGATGGTGGGACCGGATGTGCCGGTGGTCGCCAGTCTGGACTTGCACGCCAATGTCAGCGACACCATGCTGGCGCAGGCCGATATGCTGGTGGCTTACAAAACCTACCCGCATGTGGATATGGGGCAAACGGGCGAGCGTACTTTTCAGGCGCTGATGCGTTGTCTGCAAAGCGGTCGTCGCCCTGAATTGGCCTGGCATCGACTGCCCTTCCTGATCCCAGCGATCTGGCAAAGCACCGAGATGGAACCGGCTGCCAGCCTGTACCGTCACTTGTCATCGCTGGAAGAAATAGAAGGCGAGGGGAGCGTGTCCTTCGCCATGGGCTTTCCTGCTGCAGATGTGCCAGAGTGCGGAGCGGTTTTGTGGGCCTATGCGCAGACGCAGGAAGAAGCCGATAGCCGTTTGGCAGGCTTTCTGGATGAGGTGCTTGATAAAGCCCAAGGCTTCCAAGGCAAGCTGTACGAACCGGACGAAGCTGTGCAATGGGCGCTGAGTCACCCTGGAAAAGGCCCGGTGATTATTGCCGATGCACACGATAACCCCGGCGGCGGTGCTAGCTCCGATACCTGTGGGCTCTTGCGTGCCTTGCTGAAAGCCAAGGTATCCGATGCGGCTTTAGGCTTGATCGTGGATCCGGAAAGCGCTGCTCTGGTCCACCAGGCAGGCGTCGGTAAAACCATCGAGCTGTCCTTAGGTGGAAAATCCGGCGTTCCCGGTGATATGCCTTTGCATGCACGCTTCTATATCGAGTCTGTATCCAATGGTCAGTTCCGTGCCACCGGCCCGTACTACGCCGGCTGTGCCATGAACCTGGGGCCCAGCGCCTGTTTGCGTATAGAGGGCGTGCGTATCGTCCTGGCTTCTTATAAGTCGCAAATGGCGGATCAAAGCATGTTCCGTTTTGTGGGTATCGAGCCGGAGCAGATGAAGGTACTGGTCCTGAAAAGCGCTGTGCACTTCAGGGCGGACTTTGGCAGTATCAGTGACCGTATCATTGTCGGCGCCGCCCCGGGAGGCGTTTCCATGCGCACCACAGACTTGCCATGGGAACGCTTGCCGGCAGAGCGCCTGCTGTATCCCGGTGGCCCCAGCCTGTCTCAATGGCGGATCATGCAATCAGAAGGGCGGGCCTGTTCACAATAGCTTTGCATTTTTTACCTAAGTAGGTATACTCCTGCCTTCACGGTTTTGATGCGGATTAGCTCGGTAAAATGAGCTTTGAAAATCAGACCGCCTGTTCAGACAAGTGTGGATTTCAATCGACACCGGGATTAACTATCAATAATCTCGAATCGAAAGAAAAAACCTAAAAAACACTTGCAAGAAAGGAAGAACAAGGTTATAGTTTAATTCTTTCGGGGCGTAGCGCAGCCTGGTAGCGCACTTGCATGGGGTGCAAGGGGTCGAAGGTTCAAATCCTTCCGTTCCGACCAAATTTAAAAAGGCCTACAGCATTTTTGCTGTAGGCCTTTTTTTTATTTCACCATGACTCCAGCACCGAACTTCGCTGGACTACGCTACAGCCAGATACAGCAGGTTTATCAATAACTTAGGCGAGCTCATCATATGCCGGTGCTTTCTGAAACTTGACCCGGCTTCCACCCGCTTGGCTCCCAACAGGCTCCTGGAAATCGGGTCTTCCGAGGAGTCATCATGGCGAAAATCAAACTCACCAAGTCCGCAGTCGATGCGGCACAAGCCCAAGCGCAGTCAGTCGAACTGCGCGATACCCTGGTTCCTGGCTTCCTGTGCAAGATCACCCCGGCAGGCCGCAAGGTGTTCATGCTCCAGTACCGCACAAACGCCGGAGAGCGGCGCAAACCTGCCTTGGGCCTATACGGAGAACTGACCGTCGAACAGGCTCGGTCGCTGGCGCAGGAGTGGCTGGCGCAAGTGCGCCGGGGTGGAGATCCTGCCGCAGAGAAGGCTGCAGCGCGTCAGGCACCCACAGTCAAGGAACTGTGCATCAAGTTCATGGAGGACTACTCCAGCCAGCGCAACAAGCCGAGCACGCAAGAAGGCTACCAGAGCGTCATTGATCGCAACATCATCCCAATGCTTGGTCGCATGAAGGTGCAGGATCTGAAGCGGCCTGACGTGGCTTCAATGATGAAGAAGATGGCGCACAAGCCCGCCGATGCGAACCGCACGTTCAGCGTGATGCGCAAGATGTTCAACTTGGCCGAGGTATGGGGCTATCGCCCTGACGGCACCAACCCATGCCGCCATGTGCCCATGTACCCGAACGGCAAGGCGACTCACCTCATCAGCGATGAGGAAATGGGCAAGTTGTTTCGCTACCTTGACCAGTTGGAGGCGGAAGGGCTGGAGCATGTAGTGATCCCGCTGGCCATCCGCCTGCAATTCGAGTTTGCTGCTCGCCTTTCTGAGATCGTCTCACTCCAATGGGATTGGATTGATCTGGAAAACCGACGGGTGGTGTGGCCTGACAGCAAGACAGGCGGTATGTCCAAGCCCATGAGCGAAGAAGCCTATCGGCTTCTTTCGACGGCGGCTCGCAATGCTACGACGCCCCATGTATTACCGTCTCCGCGTCACCCTGATCGGCATTTGACCGACGGGGAGTATTACAACGGTTGGAGCCGCACTCTCAAAGCCGCTGGCGTGACGCATGTGGGTACGCACGGCATCCGTCACCGCTCGGCGACGGACATTGCCAATTCTGGCATCCCGGTGAAGGTCGGTATGGCTCTGACGGCGCACAAGACCGTGGCGATGTTCATGCGCTACGTCCACACCGAAGACAAGCCCGTGCGGGAGGCCGCCGAGTTGGTGGCGAACCGGCGCAAGGCGATCACCGGCGCTAAGCAATCCCCTGCGGAGGTGACGGCATGAGCAGGCGCAAGGTGTCCACCCATTCACCAGCAGCGCCGAAGGCACTGTTGGGTGACATTCGGGCACTGATTGAGGCTGCGCGCCAGCGCGCTGCCTCGGCGGTCAATGCTGAACTGACCTTGCTGTTCTGGAGGATCGGCCAGCGTATCCATACGGAGGTGCTGGCCGGGCAGCGGGCCGAGTACGGCGAGGAAATCATGCCATCCCTGGCCGAGCAGCTTGTCCGCGACTACGGGCGCAGCTTCGCGGATAAGAACCTGCGCCGGATGGTGCAGTTCGCGGCCACTTACCTCGAAGAGCCAATTGTCGTGACGCTGTCACGACAATTGAGCTGGTCGCATTTCGTGGCATTGCTGCCGCTGAAAGATCCGCTCCAGCGGGACTATTACGCGCAGATGGCGAGCACCGAGCGCTGGAGCGTGCGGACGCTACGCGAGCGCATCGACTCGATGTTGTACGAGCGCACGGCGCTGTCCCAAAAACCGGAAGAAACCATCGCGCAGGAGTTGGCGACCCTGCGCGATGCAAAGCGCATGACCCCGGCGCTGGTCATGCGCGATCCCTACATCCTCGACTTCCTGGGGCTGCGGGATAGCTGGCAGGAAAGCGACCTGGAGGCAGCCATCATCCGCGAAATGGAAGCCTTCTTGCTGGAGCTGGGCGCGGGCTTTTGCTTCGTCGCCCGTCAGAAACGCATCCAGATCGACGACGAGGATTTCCACCTTGACCTGCTGTTCTACAACCGCAAGCTGCGGCGGCTGGTGGCGGTGGAGTTGAAGATCGGCGAGTTCAAGGCCGCGCACAAGGGGCAGATGGAGCTTTACTTGCGCTGGCTAGACAAGCACGAGCGGGAGCCAGAGGAGGCCTCGCCGTTGGGGATCATTCTTTGCACTGGCAAGAAGCGCGAGCAGATCGAATTGCTGGAACTGGACAAGTCCGGAATCCACGTCGCCGAATACCTGACAGCCTTGCCGCCGAGGGGCGTTCTAGTGGAGCGGCTACAACAGGCAACTCAACGGGCGCAGTTGCAGCTAGAACAGCGAGAAACGCGCAACGATTAGCCTTGTCTCAAACAGACTAGCTTCCCAATGTGCCGCTCAAGCTATCTGCGGTATCTGGCCTCCAATCACCTAAAACGATCCTAGTGGGAGTCCTGATCCTTCGCTGACCGATCATCAACTGATGCAGCAGATCAAGGGAACGCTCACTTGCGCACTGGGCTGCTCAAGACGGGGCAATCTATCGCTTGCCGAGCGTTACTTGACATGAATCTAAAAAAATGGGGACGTTGGAGTCCCCACTTAATTACTAAAAAATTATTCGATCACAATGATCGGATGACCTCGGTCACGCGGCGATCCCGGGAAATTCGAATAGCACACTCTCTTTCCAGGCGTGGCTGATGACTTTGACCCATAAACGCTTTCTCGACTAAAAAAGGTCGTTACACCGTCATCCCCGTCTATGAATCCGCTATATCCATTTTGAATCAGGTTGGTCACACTTCCAACTTTTCTGTCAACGCCGATAAAGCAAAGATTAGAAATCTTCGCAACAACATCATCAGCGGTAGGGCGATCTGCAACATTGTACTGAAGGCAGTCTTCCACGAGGGATTGTAACTGCTGCGCAAGAATCTTATATTGCGGGTTTGACGTCATGAAGTCCGGCCACGGTTCTCTATTTCTATTTTGAACATTGACAGCCGCCTGGAGATAGACGCCGAAAGGAACTTTTCCGGTCAATATCTGGAACATCATAGCGCCGAGCGACCAAATGTCGACTGAGGCGCCTGGGTGTTCACCCGGCTGCCTGAACATCATCTCTGGTGCCATATAAGGAAGAGCTCCGCGAATTGTTCCAGATGTCGATCTGGTTATATCGCCTTCCCGCGCAGCTTCGTCAAAGACTTCTTCTGTTAGTGTAGCGATGCCGAAATCAGTTATTTTCAGCTCATGCAAATTAATGCCATGTTCAACAATGATATTGCTTGGCTTCAAGTCACGATGAACAACTCCAGCATGATGTGAAGCGGCAACGCCTTTGGAAACGTGCAGAAATATACGAGCAGCGAGGTGCGGGTCGATAGCTCCAAAGGTCTTAAGCTTATTTTCAAGATTGTCACCATCAACGAACTCTTCAATAAGAAAAAGCCGACCATTCTCCTCAATGTAGTCTAGGGTTTTAGCGACGTTATGATGATTAACTCTAGCGGAAATTTTCGCACTGCTTTTGAATCTCTTATCGGGCTGTCCGGGTTGAGGTGTTTTTAGTGCAACGTTAGATTCCAATAATATGTCCTGCGCCAAATAGACGTCTTGCATACCGCCTCGACCGATATGGCGCTCTATGCGATAGCGCCCGGAGACAATATCTTGCGCATTCATGGCATTACCTCCGGGTTTGAAACATCAAAAGTCACGAACTTTCTGCCACTGCCGTTGCCGAAGGTTAGAACGCAACAGCCTGGCACTATCGCCCCTACAGTGACGGATGTGTTATTTATATAAACGGCACCAGTGACCTGAGTGACAGTGAAGGCTAAGCCGTCATATTCAATCGTGAGACTTCCCACGGTTGCATTCAGAGATATTCTTCTATTCTTGTGGTCTAGTGTGTTTGCTGCGCCGTTTAAAACAACCGTGGCACGATGCCTGTCCCTCAGAAGATGCTTCTCCAACAAATTCTTGATGGCTTGCATGGATGGCCTATCCTGCCTGCTTGTCGCAAGACATTGGAACAGGGCATTTGTAATTTCAGCGGGCATCCCAGCGAACGGAGTAGAAAAATCTGCTAGTGTTGGCTGGCTTGGAGGCCTATGACGCAAACTGAGGGGAGGCTCGTTGGTCAGCAAGGCCAGACATGTCACACCAAACGCATAGACATCAATGGAAGAGTCAAACGCGATTGTTTGGTCACCCCATAGTTCCGGCGCCATAAATATAGGAGTTCCTATTATGCTCCTAGTCTCTGCATCGGCATTAGTTCTAGACAAACCGAAATCAAGAATCTTAACGACACCCTCGCCATCTATTTTTATGTTTCCGGGTTTAATATCTCGATGGATGATTCTGTGCGAATGAATGTCAGCAAGTCCGCATGAAATCTGCCATATCAGGTTTAGATAATCCGCATTGGCAGAAAGAGATCCAACTTGGAGTGTCTCTCCATCAATAAACTCAAGGACAATAGCGGGCTGTTGCGTGACTACTCCTTGAATATTTACGATGTCATAAAGTTGAACGACGTGTTTCGACCTAACTTTTGACAATGCCTTTTGCTCATCGAGCAATCTACGAACTTCGACGCCAGCCTGCAGATGCTTTAGCACAACTTGACGTTGTAGATGTAGATCTTCGCAAAAAATTACCTCCCCCATTCCGCCCCTGTCGGAGTTATCGAGAGTTTTATATCTATTTGCTATCAACACCGACGTCTCCCTGTTCGGCAGAACTGCCAATTTCTATATCCAGTTGAACTTCTTCTGGGTAATTCTCGTTTTTCTTTTTTCGAGATTTGCGAACGGGTGGCTTTGACTTCTTCGTCGCCCCCTCATTCGTCGGCGGCTTACTGGGTATCAGTTGGGATGAAAAATTATTTTTTGCTTCATTCGTCTCGTTTGGAACTTGAGCGTTTTTTGCATTAAAGGCCTGGTCTTCCTCTCGCAGCCAAAGCGTGGTTAGATCTCCAGCTGCATCCCATAAACGGATTCCGCTTCCTTCATATCGTGCAAGCGATGGAGGCATTCCGGCAATGTCAAATATGGCCGATGTTGAGTTGTCATTCCCCCCGCACCACATCGCGACAGAATTCAGACGCTCGGAGGCATCATTAAGGCTTGATGAATTTTCTAGAATCCTGCTGAGGGTTTTTTCTTCTATGCCGTGTATGCCATCAGTGGTAATGGCGCAAAAACCTTCCTGACAAAAAAAATCAGTTATCTTAGGCTGCATCGAATCGCCCATTCCAACAAATTGGAGTAGTTCTCGACCGCTTCCACCAACAGCTTCGACGAGAGAGTCGTCCGTTGTGTGCCGCTCAACCTTTTTCCCAGCCCCGAAAGTGTAGACACGCGTATCGCCAAGATGAACAATTATCTTGGTGCCTTGAGAATCAAGCAAAACGGCAGTCAGCGTAGAGCCGCCATCGCCTCGATATGTGTCGAACACCTGTTTGTTTGACGCTTTTACAGCTTCATAGGCCCGTTCCTTGATACCTAAATTACGGTGCTGTATCAAAGAGTAGAAGAAGCTCGATATTGCCAATGAAGAGCATTTCCCTCCATCGCGCATGCCTCCCATGCCATCAGCAACTGCTATCGCAAACAGGGGATTTATCGACTTCTTTCCAGTATAGAGAGCGGCCACTCGATCCTGATTCTCCTTTCGAACCAGTCCTATATCACTGGATAGCACAAAAGGAATCTCAAGGGATTGACTGGACGTGCGGTCTGCAAGACGCCTAGAAATCCAAGCTTGTATGTTTTCTTGGAATGGGTGCATTGTGTTTTCGTAACTCCTATATTGAAAGCAATCTATTTGCGTCTTCTTTCGGACTTACGTCACTTTGATTTTGAAATGCTGTGCGATAGTTACATTCTAGCTGAGGCACTTCAAAGCGTCACGCTCATAGTGGCTCACGTCGCCGACGCTTCCGACCGTCTCGGGCGGGGCCGCTTGCAGGCTGAGCAGCACGAGTAGGCCAAGCAGCAATTCGTGCGTTCCGGCGTGCCGCCGTCGGGTTCGCGGGCTGCGCCCCGCGCCTCGTGCCGAATCGCGGCCATTCGGCTTTGACCCCTGACGTCTTCGGCCCTGAAGGGCCTGCGCGCTTCGCTTGGCATGAAAACCTACTGTGCGCTGTGGGTGGGAGTGGGCGGTCTTGCTGTTCCCTTCACCGTATCACGGCGTTCTCGCCGTCAATGGCTGCACGCGCCATGCGCGCTTGCGGCCCATTGGCCGTCTGCGACCCCTGACTGCTTGCGCTGCGCCGTGCTGGCCACGGTTCCGGGCAATTCCGCCCGTGCAACCGGAGCACGATCATGTCGCAACTTTCTCTTTCTTCCTTCGATTCCGTTCTGATGGTTCGTAGCGCGCGTGGGCGCTACCAGCCAGCTTCTGCCGATCAGATCCTCGAAGCCGCACGCCTGGTCATCGACCAGAACATGCCGCGCGGCGAATCCTTTACATCACCGATGGCGGTAAAGGAGTATCTGAGCACCAAGCTGGCGTGCCTGGAGCATGAAGTCTTCGCAGTGTTGTTCCTCGATACGCAACATAGGCTGATCGAGTACAGCGAGCTTTTCCGGGGCACCATCGACAGTGCATCGGTGTACCCGCGTGAAGTTCTCAAGGAGGCACTGCGGCCCAATGCAGCGGCAGTCATCATTTCTCATAACCACCCGAGCGGGAATCCCGAGCCTAGCGCAGCCGATAAGTTGCTGACGAAGCGACTTCGGGAGGCGCTGGCGATGGTGGACGTGCGCGTGCTGGATCACATCGTTGTGGGTGGCACGAAAACGACGTCGTTTGCGGAATACGGCCTTATTTGATCCTAGGGGCTTCGGCCCCTTCTCTCAAAACAAACCGAGCATGGGGCGGTAGTCTTCTTGAACTCTAGGCCGACGCCTCTGCAAAATACTCTTGAATCAAGTCTCTATTATTAAAATAAGCGTCGAGAACCTGAATCAAGAATATATTTCCGTTGACTCTGGAATTGAATGGGATCATTGATCCATCGACTTTGAATGTCTTTACCTTTCTATGCCCCTTTACTCCTGCATTGCCCATTCTTTCCTCATACTGTTCAATGGTGTAAATAATGAACTCATGATCCAGGTGGGTTATAAAGAACTCATCACCTCTTGAAGTGTATTCAAGGTGAATAACCTGCGTGACGACATTGTCATCAGCCAACTCAAAATCCTCCAGGAATTCTTCAAATGTCAAGCTCTGCTTTATTTGGTCATGCTGAATCCACAGATTGTTGTTGTAATTATCTGTAGAGTAGAATTTGGATAGTTCGGGTAGGGATGAAATATTCAATTTCATTGGAGATCCAAACTCCTTCTCCTCCATCGAAGGAACATAATCGGAAACGTAATCCACCCTGAATGCAATTTCAGCAATCATTCTTTGTTCAATCAGGGATTCAATGCTCGCTAGCAAGCCTCTTGGTACTTTGATCCAGAAATACTTATCTAGCCGGCTGTCCTGTATCGTTTGGCTGTCCTTGTCATTGAATATTTGAATATTGTCACTGAGGCTAATGAGTTTGTATTTTGAAAACTGGAGATCCTCCTTCTCTATGTCAATTCCCACCTTTTCATATTCAGACCTGACGACATCAGAATATTTCATGCTCAGCATGTCGCCCCTGCCTTTTTCGGACTGGTGTTTTCGATACAAAATGGAGCCAATCGAGTAATTGACATAGTTATTTCTTATATATTTAGTGCCGTCTGCATTGTGGATTATTTTGTAAGCGTTATTGAACACCTCTAACGATCCTGCGTACTTATCTAGGTGGCTGCCTAGAGAATCAATAAGCTGCTGAAATGTCTTTATAGAAAGCTTGCTATCAACAAGATCAAGTTGCGGAGTGTAAAACCTCAATGCATCCGGATGACCTCTCGTTGCATCTAGTTTTTCCATTATTGCTTGCTTTTCATTGATGCATTCATTGGTGTAAGCCTGCATCACGTCGGACTGAAATTTTTCGTCTGTGGATGAGGCATCAATGAGGGGAAATAGTCTTTTGACAACAGTCGGATTTTCCCCAAGAAATGCATCGCAGAATCTCCCGAAGCTCGACCGCTCATCTTCTTCGAGATGAATGCCGTCTATTTCTTCAAATATATTTTTCATTTTTCCTCCAAAATAGTTATGCATTGAATAGTAACCATTGAAGCCACTGGCGTCTCCGCTTCGCAGACCGCGCTGCTCCAGGTTCGCTATTCGCTCATCCCGGACGGTGACCTGCCCCCAGACTTAGTACGGCACCGACATAGAGTCCAGGGTTAAAAACCGTTGTTGCCGATGCGCCTGAGCAAACTGCTCTGGCGTTAAGTATCCCAGCGCGCTATGCGGGCGTTCGGTGTTGTACTCGACACGCCAGTCTTCGATCAAGGATTTGGCTTGGCGCAGCGACATGAACCAATGCTCATTCAAGCATTCATCGCGGAATTTTCCGTTGAAGCTCTCGATGTATGCATTCTCCACGGGCTTGCCTGGTCTGATGAACGACAGCTCCACGCCGACCTGATAGGCCCAAGCGTCCAAGGCCCTGCCGGCAAACTCCGGGCCGTTGTCCACGGTGATGGATTTGGGCAGCCCACGCAGTTCCGAGAGCCGTTGCAGCACCTGTGCCACTCGCAATCCTGGCAGTGATGTATCGACCTCGATGGCAAGACACTCGCGCGTGTAGTCATCGACGATGTTCAAGCATCGGAACCTGCGGCCATAGGCCAGTCCGTCGGACACGAAGTCCATCGACCAGCTCTGATCCGGCGCCGTCGCAACGGGACGAACTACTCGTTCTGCGGGCGCGATGCGCTTTCGGCGACGCTTACGAACGCTCAGGTCGGCTTGGCTGTAAAGCCGCCAGATCCGCTTGTGATTCGTCTGCCAGCCTTCACGGCGCAGCAGAATATGGATGCGCCGATAGCCGTAGCGTCGCTTGAGCGCTGCCATCTCCTTCATGCGCTCGATCAATGCCACATCGCCCGTACGCTTACTTTTATAAGCGAATAGCGACCGGGAGATGCCTACCAGCCCGCAGGCCCGGGTGATACCCATGCCGCGCTCGGTCATCAACGTCCTGACCGCTTCGCGTTTGGCCTGCGGGCTTGCTACTTTCGGCTCAAAAGGTCCTGAAGCGCAGCCTTGTCCAGCATCGATTCAGCCAACAGCTTCTTGAGCTTGTTGTTCTCTTGCTCCAGCTCCTTCAGTCGCTGGGCGTCCGAGACGGTCATACCGCCGAACTTCGCCTTCCAGTTGTAGTAAGTGGCCTCCGAGATCCCGTGCTTGCGACACAGTTCGGCCACCTTAGCCCCTGCCTAGGCCTCCTTCAGCACCCCGATGATCTGTTCTTCCGTAAATCGTTTCTTCATTGCCGTTCCTTTGTGAACGGACTCTACATCGATTTCGTACTAACCACGGGGAGCAGGTCAGATCGGCTGTTCGGCTCGGCCGAATTGCGTCTGGGCGCCGACAAGGGCGACGTGGTGCGCATCGAGCGCACCGATGGCGTTGTCGGCAGAGTCGGGAGGAACTGAGCATGCGCCAGGACGACACTCCAGACCTTGCCGCCCCATCAGCGACGGGCAAGATCGCTCCCGAAGCGGTGGCGCTGCGCGCCCAGCCACGCCCGGTCACGCGATTGAACCGGCGCACGCTGGCCATCCTCGTCGGCGGCCTGTCGGTCGCCGTACTCGGCGCGCTGATCTGGTCGCTGCAACCGCAGCACCGCACGGCAAGTGAATCCGCCGAGCTGTACAACGTGGATCGCGTCTCGCGCTCCGAAGGCCTCGACCAGCTTCCCACCGACTATTCCAAGCTGCCAGCGCTGCCGCCCGACGTGCCGGAGCTGGGGCCACCTCTGCCGGGTGATCTGGGGCCAGCCATCGTCAATTCGCAGCAGCCAGTTGCCGCCGCCTATGCCGCGCCCGGCTACGACCCCAACGATGCGTTACGCAAGGAAGAAGAAGCAGCGGCAGCTTCATCGGTGTTCTTCCGCACTGGTTCTCCGCAGGCCGCGCCAGTGGCGCAGTCGCAGGTCGCTGCCGCCCAGGGCTTCGCTGCCAATGCCGCTTTCGATCCGCTGGCCGCTGGCCCGGCTTCGACGGCGGCCCAGCCTGCGGATCCGACTGCCGTGCAGAACCGGCAAGACCAGAAAGAGGCGTTCCTGAAAGCCTGTTCTACGGAAACCCGCAATTCCGGCAATCTGGCGCTTCCCGCGTCGCCGTATCAGGTGATGGCCGGAACGGTGATCGCCGGTGCGCTGGTGACAGGCATCAAGTCCGACCTGCCGGGCGATGTGATCGCCACGGTGACGGAGCCGATCTACGACACGGCCACCGGCAAGTTCCTGCTGATCCCGCAGGGTTCGCGCATCCTGGGCAAGTACAACAGCCAGGTCAGCTACGGCCAGAGCCGCGTGCAGGTGGTGTGGAACCGTATCATCCTGCCCGACACGTCATCGCTCACGCTCGACAACCTAGTCGGCACAGATCCGGCAGGCTATGCCGGGCTGGAAGACGAGGTCGATTGGCATTGGGGCCGCATCTTTGCCGGTGCGGCGCTGACCGCGCTGCTGGGCGTGGGGGCCGAACTGGCCGCGCCCGAGAACCGCCAGGACGGCAACCGCATCGTCATCGCCGGGCGCGACAGCGCGCAGGACAGCATCAATCAGGTCGGCCAGGAGATCACCCGGCGCAACATGAACATCCAGCCCACGCTGACCAGCCGCCCTGGCTTGCCGGTGCGCATCATCGTCAATCGCGATCTGGTGCTGCGGCCCTATCAGCCGCTGTTCTTCAACAAGGGGACTTCACGATGAGCACGACCAGGAGACTGCGGCTGGGGCCGCTGCCCAAGACCGAGAACATCAAACTGACCTTAGCTTGCCCGGCCGGCCTGAAAGCCGACCTCGACCGCTACGCCGCGCTGCACGCGCAGGCGTATGGCGAGGCTGTCGATGCCACGACGCTGATCCCGCATATGCTGGAGGCGTTCATGGCGGGGGATCGGGGATTCAGGAAGGGTGGTGCGGGCAAGGTCGCGCCACCAAAACCAAGCTGATGATCCGCAGTAACCAAGCAGCCCCCTCTCGAACGCGCAGCCGAACGCTGCGCGCTCTTCGTTCTGGGGTGCCGCGAACGATTGGACTATGATGGCTGAACAAGCCCGCCGTCCCTTGGCAATCGTCACCGCCACAGCGCGACCCGGCTTGCTTTCTCAAGGCTCCTATGTGGCTCCCAGCCCACAACGCCGCCTCCACGGCAAGCGTCACGAAACAGAGCTAACCTATTGCCCCGTATATGGTTTCAAGCCCCGCGTGATTTGCACGAAAGGCTTGACACCGGACATTTTTTATTGCTGTAGTGGTTTTATGGGATGTACCCGCCAATGGCGGGTAAAGCAGGATCAGGCTTTCAAAGGAATAACGCTCCAGGAGGCGTATTCTCCAAAATTCGCCCGGCAATGCGGGCAGGTTTCGCTGAGCAAAGGGATTATTTGGTCGCAATTTGGACATGTGCCTTTCGGACCGAGGTCAGCAAGCCGCTTGTTTTCCCGACGCGCTTGTTCTGCTTCCAGAGCCGGGTCTGGCCAATTTGGCGAAGAGAGCAGTCTTGCCTTGAAGGTTTCTGCTTCTGCGTCGGAAATTGTGCCACTGATCAGTTGATCCTCGATCACTCTTGCTCTTTCATGGCGCCATTGGGTGTTCAGAAAGCGCAGGCGGACAAAGATACCGCCTAGAAAGATGCGTAGCGCTGCGGGTTCCATCAGGCTGTAGTGCAGATGGAGTTCACCAAAATTCGTGGTCAAAACTATAAATGTTTGTGTCGTTTTCTTGCTGGTTAAGGCATTCAAGACACCTGCTATTGCCATCCCGGTCAGTGCCCCATCGACATCGAATCCACCTCCAATAAAACCTCCGCCGCTTACGACTGTGCCGGGACCATTGACAGAGAGATCGGCCACTTCGATTAGAGAGAAGGGGATGGTTCTGGTAGCCGAGTTGCAGCTTACCGTGTCACCTTCAAAAACGAGATTGACACTATCGCCGGGTAGAAACGGAAATCCGGGAGCGCCCAGGACGGTGCATTCATGAAGAATGATGGGGGAGTTTTGAGCTTGATTGGTCATCTGCGTACGGCCGCTTATCTATTTGGAGTGACTGTTTTAAAACTGGAACTTTTGGGGAGCACCGGATTCGCTTATTTCCATTTCGATGCAGCTCTCTAAAATGGAATAACTGCCGCCGGTCGTGCGTGCCACGCGGTCGCAATAAGTGCTTGTCTTGCTAGGGACAGACTCCCAAATTCTTTTCAAGTTGTTGTAGGCAGTCTGCTCCATTTTGATGCATTCGTTTGTGATCATTGCCGAACCTCCTGAAACAGCGGAGACGCTTTCACAGTAGGAGTTTGGGTCGTATCGGGGTAGCTCAGCAGCATACGCGGCTGACGACATACAAAAAGCAGTGGCTCCGATCAAGGCTGTTCTCATCTTCATAATCTCTCCAATGATGATTGGCTTGTAAAGGTCAGGAGCCAGGTGGCTCCTGGCTTCTTTAATGGTGTCTGTGCTGCAGGAAGCTTTCCAGGGTGTACCTTGTGCAAGGATTGAGGCCAACCCTGTCAGACAGATGATTAGGAGGCTGTGTGCCTGTGTTTGGCCTACTTGGATTCTTCCGCCAGAAGCGTTTTGAAATCCGCGTGGGTAACCAGTGCGCGGATCGCATCCTGAATGGCACCCAAGCCTGCCTGTGCCGTTTGATTGCATGCCGTTTCACCATAAAAACTGGAGGTGTATTTATGGGTGTTGTTGACGGCAATTGACTTTCCATTTGAAGAGCTAAGTTCCATACCCACTGTCCATGTTCCGCCCATGGAGTCAAAATCCAGGGTAGTCAGCCTGCCTGTAAGTTCAAGGGTGGATTCTTTTTCATAAATATTTGCGATGATCAATTCGCTAATTAGCGCTTTGCGAACATAGTCGGCATAGCTTTCTCCATCAGGTGTTTTGATGGGCCCGACTGCACGACACATGATTTCCCCAGGCTGACTGTCTTTATTTGTGGGACTGTCGTTACGGAAGTCCCCAACACTGGCCTTTACATCGCCAACAGCCCGTAGAGCGACTACTGTATCGGTAGAGATGCTGTATCGTGGAACAGCATAAGTAGAACAACCAACCAATACGGTCGAAAGAGCTAAAACTGCGATTGTTTTCATAACGCTATCTCACCTTCCTCTATCAAACTAAAATTTTGTTACTTGATTTCTAAAAAATAAGGAGCCGAATTGCTCCTTTTCTTCTTTTGCTTAATTTTTCTTGTGTAAAGTCCTCAAAGCTTGAACTGCGTTCGTCGTCATTGCTTGTTCGTTCGATTTATATTCTCAAGATTGATAGGGGCATGAGATTTCAGGATGTTTTTCTTGATTTTTTCCGCAGTAAATCGTTGCGCCTTATGAATTTCTTGATGTTATTTCATAGAGCAATTTGTTGTTCCCTTAATCAATAGCCTGTCGATCATAGCTATTTTTTTCTTGAATGGCGATGGAGGCATTCTTGTTGATTTGATGAGTATTGGTGAAAGGGATTGCTCGCTTGTCTCAAGAGTGGGGAAAGTCCAAGTTGTTGCGGTGCGTCTAGCTATTTAAAAAGCCCGCATTGCGGGCTTTTTATTTGATCAGGTCCTGACTAGCTGTATTACCACCCCCAGCAAGTCCCCGCCGCAGGCTTGCCGCAATTGCGGTAGTTCACTGCAAACCACAGCTTTCCTGCACCCCGTGGGCTACCGTCAGATTTGACGTCGTTGCGTGGCAGTTCTTCCAGGGTGTCGCGCGCTGTTTTTGTGTCGGATTCACTGGCAGCGTCCGGTTCCAGGACGATACGGCCTAAAGCTGCTGCATCACGGTCTTCAAAGACTAGATCCGTGTCTTTCAGAGCCGTCATTTTCAGGGCGGCATCGCGCACGGCAGCCGCGTAGCTGTCGTTTGAACCACCGGGTTTCAAGGTCTTGTTCAAGGTGCTCACCGCCAGAATCTGGGCCGGTGTGGCGGGTGGGGCCATCTGGTATTCGTGCAGCTTGGGCAGTTGGCCCTCGGAAGCTTGGCGGCGCAGCCAGTCGCCCCACAGAAACTCTGCGTATTCAGGCAGCTTGCCGTTTTTATAGGCAAGGTCGCGGGTGAAATACACCAGGGAGCGATAGCGATCTTCCTGCATGCCACCGGCTTCTTTTTCGCTGGCCAGCCCAACGCGGGTGGGCAGTTGATCGACAGTAATAGCCTGGTTTTCACCATCACGCAGCCAGACCAGTTTCTCTTTGCTCATGCGCTCCCAGAAGGCGGAGGCTTCGCGGATGTTGCTGTAGTTGGCGCTGACTTTTACCCAGACGGGCAGTTTGGGGCCGCCGTCCGGGATTTCGCGCAGGGAGGAGAAGGTGTGGTGGCCATCGGTCAGATAGAGATTGCCGTCCCAGCCTACGACCACGGTTTTCAGGTTTTCTGTTTGCGAGCCCAGAGGGTCTTTGCACAGATAGGTGGTGGGCTGGTCCAGGCGGGCAGCTTGAGCCTCAGCGATGGTCAGAAATTTTTGAGCACGTTCGGTTCCGCCCATATCCTCGCAGTAGTCGTCAAACTTCTTGCCGATGGTGCGATTCAGGTAGTCCAGTTGCTGTTTGGGGTCCTTAGCCCAAGTGGGCCGATCCAGATCGCCTTGCCAGCGTCCCAGCTTGTAGTAAACCTGATCGTAGCCAATGGCCGCTTGGGTGGGATGCAGTTCTTCGATGCGGACCTTGATGACATCGCCTGCCTTGCTGTCCAGATAGGCGGTGTTGCGAGGTGGTTCCGGGTCTTCAGTGACGGGTGGCGTCACGACGGGGGCTTCGGGGGAGTGGCTGCCGCCTGTGCTGGAGCCGCTGTCGCAGGCTGCCAAGGCCAAGGGCAACAGGGCGATACCCAGGGCACGCAGAAGCTGTTGTCGGGCGGGGACAAGAGAGTGCAAAGAAGCGAGGTTCATGGTCCGTTGGGGATTTTGTTGGAAGATCCTAGATCATGAGGGATGGGTATTGCCGGAACATTGCATTCAGAAACATTCATCGCTTGTGCGGGATAGCTGCCCGCTTGTCACGGCCGGGGCGAAATTGTGACCAGCTTGCTCAGTCCTCTCCCATGCGGACTGAATCCCGTAAACTGTCCACGCTTGAATTAAATCGCTAAATCACTTCCTGGCTGTGGGAGCTGGTTTTAAAAGGTCATTAATGTCGCTCTACAAAAAAGCCTGGCTGTTCACCTTGTTCAATATCTTGCTCCTGGTCGCCTTGTATTTTGGGCTGCCTGTGTTCGACCGTGTGTTGGGGACCTTCGGGTTTTTAGTCTTTGGCTTTTATATTCTGGGCCAGGGCTTGGTAGCCATGACCGTTTTTACTTGCCCAAAGTGCGGTTTGTCGCCGTTCATGGGTAGCCAGAGCTTGTTCACCAGTTATTCGCCCTTTCCGCGCAAGAAGTGTGGCCAGTGCGGGCATGACCACACTCAGACTGAGTAGGGCAAGTTGCGATCCGGCGGCCCGGCGGCCCGGCCCGGTGCACTGATTCCTTGTTGACTCAGTCCTTGCGCAGCGGGTTCTCCTTCCTGGATTAGTCGGGTTGATGGTTGTGATCCACCACCATATTGTCTCCAAAGGTGGAGAATTTGGCGGTCACTTCGGCGGGCAGTTTGGCTTCTGCTGCGCTAGTGTTCTTGACCAGGCGTTCTGCCGCTTCAGCGCTCATGCCTGCCATGGTTAGAGTCTCGACATCGTTCAAGCCATCGCCACCACACATATGAACATTCCATTCCCCATGACGACTCTTTAATAGCGCACGACCACCACGTGTCAGTTGCGTCCAACCCGCCAGGGCGTAGTCACCCTCGATTACGATAGGCTCCACCACAAGAGGGGCTTCGGGGCTGTCCCAAATCGCCTTCATGGCTTGGGAGATGCGATCGGCCTCTGATGGTGCAGCGTGAGCCATGCCCGTGAACATAGCGAACAAGATGAATAAAGCCATGGCGAAGAAAAGCCCATGGAGTGCCACTTTGAAGGTCTGGTGATGTTGTGAAGCGGTTTTCATAAGGACTCCTTGTTTCTCAAGCTAATAAAAGACAGGGTGGGGCTGTCGCCCCGAGCTGAGTGCCTAGCTGACTTGTGGGCAGCCAAGAGGCAGTGATCCGGTATGTAAAGCGCGATAGCCGCGATTTGACGGGCATGACGAACCTCTTAACAAGATGAAAAAAAGCGGGATCAATACTGGATCTGCACACCAGCAAAGACAGATCGCCCTGTGCCCGGCTCGAACAAGGGCGAAGAGGTTGTGGCGTAGTCCGTAATGCTGGCGCTGGCGATGTATCGACGATCTGTCAGATTGCGGCCATCTATATAGAAGGAGTAGGGGCCGCGTTCCCATCCGGCTCGCAAGCCAAGCAAGGCATAGGAGCTGGTCTTGGTGGTATTGGCGTTATCCACGTAGTAAGCCTGGGGCACCCATTCCACATTGGGGCCAATGTGAAAGCCCGACGGGTGTTTGTAGATAATCTCTGCCCGCAGATAATGCTTGGGTACGCCGGGCATTTGATTGTTGTTCCAGTCCCGATCATTGTCGAATTTGAAGTTGCTGTAGGTGTAGGCGCCTTTGATGTCCAGGCTGTCACTTTGCAGACCTTGCACCAACAAGCCACGAGCGGCCGTCCACTGCACACCCAGTTCTATGCCTTGATGGGTTGTGCGATCTGCGTTGACGGTTTTGTCGCAAATGTTCCAAGGCGCGCTGATGCATTGCAACTCGTTTTTGACGCGGGCATGGTACAGGGAGACGTCCCAGGCCACGTTTCCGTTTTCCCCCCGGGTGCCTATTTCGAAGGTGGTGGCACGTTGAGCTTGCAGACGATCCAGATCATTGCGGGTCGAGAACGTCATGTCGTCAAAAGTTGGCGGCTCGGCGCTGCGGGAAATATTGCCGTAGATTTGCCACTGCGGACCTGCATCCCATAACAGGCCTAATTTGGGATTGAAAAAGTTGTAGCTCTTGTCCCCGGATCGGGTGGCGGGCAGGCCGCCGTTATACAAGTCCTGACGCTTACGTTGGGCGTGCATGTACTGCAGGCCGGTAATCAGGGATAAGTCCGAACCAAGACTCCAGGCGTTTTCGGCATAGGCGGTCAGGTTGTTGGCCCTGTCTTTGCTGGCAGACAGCTTCTCCCGCCGTTTGCCTCCTACGTTTACAGAGTTTTGAGCATCAATCTTGCCTGCCGACCATTTCAAGCCTAGCGTGAAGCGGTTGTCTCTGCCTGCAAGCGGGCTGGTGTTGACCAGCCTGCCGTAAGCGCCGTAGCTGCTCGTGTCTCTATCAACAAACTGATAAATAGGGTGCCGTAGTGAGCTTTGCTCGAACCAGCCACCCAGTTCGTATTGAGTCTCCCCCATGACCAGCACTGTGCGGTTGGCAATGCGGCCTCCGTCCAGGTTGAGCTGCCAGTCGTGCTCTTTATTGGCTTTGGCAGCTTGCCGTGGATTATTCAGAGCCTGATCGCGGCTGACCGAGCCGGGAATATCCTGGTGAATTTGATAGCCGCTCAAGTAAAAACGGGTTTCTGACCAGTCTGAAAGCCGCCAAGCCAGGTTTGCGCTGGCCCGCGAGGAATGGCCAGCACTCTGCTCTCTGTAGCCATCTTGAGTTTGCCAGGAGCCGGAAATCACGCCATCCAGCTTCTCGCCCGCAAAACCGCTGCCAAGTTGCACGCGCCGCCAGCCAAAGCTACCGGTATCCAGACGCCCTTGAAAGGCGTCGGCATCATGGCCGGTGGGGGTGACGAAGTTGATGGCCCCACCTAAAGTAGCAGCTCCGTACTGCAAGGCATTGGCGCCTTTATAGACCTCGGTATAGCGGTAGGCTGTAGGGTCGATGCGATGAAAATTGCTGCTGCCGTCCGGGTCATTTAATGGAATGCCATCCTGGTACAAGCTGATGCCGCGCAGATGGTAATACCGCGACAGACCCGAGCCACGTATGGACAGACGTGCATCATCTCCCCATTTGGGCTGTGCAAACACCCCGGGTGTGTAGTCCAGCATGTCTTTGACGGTGGCGGCCTTAGTGTCACGCCAGGCGCTCTCGGGCACCAGCGCCACCCCGCCCGCGACTTGCTCAATGGTTTTTTGAGCGCTTTGCAGGTCTGGAACGGTCAGACTTTTACCACGCTCTGGAGTGACGATGACGGGAGCCAGTGTTGGCGTCTGTGCATGAGCAAGGCTGGTCCAGGAGCTGGAAAACAGCAAGGTCAGAGCCAGGACGCTGCTTCGTGTGCGTGGTGATGTTTGTGCCGAGTGAAGAGAGGGCGAAAAAGGGGCGGTCTGCACGGCGCACGCCTGTGCAGAAACACAAAAAATGGACATAAAAAAACCTTGGATGACTTCGCTGAAAAGCGACTGCACATACAGCAGTCGACGACGAGAGATCAAACAAGGTTGGCAGGGGGAGCGCGTGACCCTAGCGGTGGCCCCAAGGCAGGCAAGGGCGGCAAGCTCTGATTACGGTGTACTAGCAACAAAGGCTGGTGAACCACCGGGGCATCCAGGCTTGCCATATCAGCGCTGGGCAGGGCTACTTGAGACAGGACCAGTGCGTAAGGGCACTTCTGCATATCCGCGTGTTCATTGGATTGCGGCGGATCGGCCTGTCCTGTCAGGCTCATCCAGATCGTGCTGGGCGTTCCTCCGGGGGCGCAAAGCGTGACGGAAAAGAAGCCATTCTGTTCACCCGAGCTATCGGGCATGTAGCCTGCCGGGACCAGCGAACGGCTTAGAAATGACAGGATCGCCAGGCAAAAAAGAACTTGCCAGGCTATGCCATTCTTAGCGAGAGAGCTGTGCCGGTGGATAGACATGGCGGGATTGTATTACAACTGCTTCTCAATTAGCTTTGATTTATCTTATGCCCGGACTCCGTCATTAGTGATGGATCACGATTTTTCCAAAGCGATCGCGCTGTTGCAGATAGCGGTAGGCTTCATGCGCGTTGTTGAAATCGAAGACCCGGTCGATCACCGGATGGATCCGGTGCTGGCTAATGACTCGATTCATGGCTTCCAGATCACTGCGACTACCTACACCAATGGCTTTGTAGTTGGCCTGACTAAAGACCAGATCCATGACATCCAGCGATTGCACGGATTTTCCCAAGGAGCCGATCAAGGACACTTGCCCACCTACAGCAATCGTTTTGATGGATTGTGCAATTGTCACCGGGCCACCGACATCGACAATACGATTTGCGCCTTCGCCATGTGTGTAGTCTCGTACAAGCTCGGACCATTCTGGCGTGTCTTTGTAGTTGAAAACCTTGTCAGCCCCTAACTGCAGCAGCTTGTCGAACTTATTGTCTGAAGAAGTGCTGGAGATGACGTAGGCTCCCATTGCCTTGGCCAATTGAATGGCAAAAATGGACACGCCACCTGCTCCTTGTGTCAGCACTGTATCGCCTGCATTAATACCGGCCAGTGCGGACCAGGCCGTCAAGGCTGCGCAAGGCAGGGTTGCTGCCTCTTCAAAACTCAGATGGGCGGGCATAGGCGACAAGGCCTCTGCCGACACGACTTTGTATTGAGTCAGCCAGCCGTCATGCTCAACACCATATTGTTCCCGGCCTGCGTAGGCTGGGCCACCGAACCAGTTCGGGAAAAAACTGTTGATGACACGGTCGCCCAACTTGAAGCGCTGCACGCCGGGGCCAAGGGCATCAATGATTCCTGCTGCATCTGACAGTGGTACAGCTCCTGGCGTAGTGGGATAGCGCAATGTACCTTTCATGACCAACAGGTCTCTGAAGTTCAAGGACGAAGCCATGACTTGAACCCGCACTTGTCCGGGACCTGGTTCGGGAAGCGGTTCCTGACCTCGTGTCAGGTAGTCCAAACTGCCATATTGTGTAAAACGGTAGGTGTCCATGCATGCTCCTGTTGATACTTGCATGGAGCATGCTAGGCCTGAGGCTTCAGACGATCTATAGTTAAAAATCCGATTTTCCTGTCTTATCGTCTGATAGTCATGAACCCCTTTGATGAAATTCTGGATGGCATGCGTTTGCAGCATGCTTTGTATGCGTGCTTCCAACTGCGTGCGCCTTGGGGCGTCAGCTTTGACACCGGCGAGTATGCGCGGCTGTTGATTGTCAGCAAAGGAGCCTGTTATTTGAAGGGGGAGCAGCGGGCCGATCCCGTGCTGCTGGAAGCGGACACCTGCATGCTTGTTCAACCAGGGGTGCAATTCTCGCTGTGTGACGGCAAGGAAAATCCGCTGGTTTCCTGTGAGACTTTGGCTCGGTATCCGCATGCTGAGCCGATCATCCATGGGGGCGATGGGGCTGTGACTGAAATCGTGACGGCCCGCTTTGCTTTCAACAAGTTGGCTGCCGAACCCCTGTTCAGTGCGCTTGGCCCCTTGGTACACACTCGCTTGAGGGCGGAAGATGCTGCCGCCATAAAAAGCATCCTGCATGTGCTGCAAACCGAAGCGCAAAGCCGGGATTATGGAACTCAGCTGATTAACGCCCGTCTGGTTGATGTGATGTTCATTCAGGTGCTGCGGGCTTTATCGCACTGTGCCTCCTTGGGGGCAGGGCTGTTGGCGGGTATTCGAGACCCCAGGATGGCCCCGGTCTTGCAAGCTGTGCATCAGCAGATTGCGCATCCGTGGTCGGTGGAGGAAATGGGCGCATTGATCGGGCTGTCCCGGTCCACCTTTTCTGCTTTGTTCAAGGCGGCTGTCGGGCAAGCCCCCTTGGCGTATTTGACGGCTTGGCGTATCTATAAAGCCAAGCTTTTGTTGGCAGCCGGTTCGCAGACGATAGGGCAAATTGCCGCGCAGGTGGGGTATGACAATGAGTCCAGCCTGAGCCGTGCTTTTAGCCGTTTGGAAGGAGTCTCGCCCGGTGTGTGGCGGCAGAGGCAAAGAGCCGGAGTTTGATGTCCGGCCCTACGTCAGAAGATTGAACAGGCGCAGCCTTGCCTAAGAGCCTGTTCCGTCTGTTTCCGCTTACAGGCTGCGTCCCTTATCCAGATAGGTTTGAAACTCCGCCTCCGGCACCATGCTGCCGCCCGTTCCCCAAACCAGGTGGGTAGCGTTCTCCAGCTGAACATGCGTAAAACTCATACGCTGCAGATATTCAGGCGAGTTCAATACCCGCGCCATGCCGGGCACGCCAGCCAGGGCGGAGGGTTCCAGTTTGACCTTGTCCTGTTCGTAGGCAATGACCATCAAACGGTATAACTCTTCGTCCGTGACGGTGTAATAGCCGTCGATCAGACGTTGCATGGCTTTGCCCACGAAGCCCGAAGGGCGTCCTACGGCCAAGCCATCAGCGGCGGTGACGTTATCAATTCCGAAGTCTTGTACGCTGATCTCATCATGCAAACCGGTATAGACGCCCAGTAGCATGCAAGGCGAGTGGGTCGGTTCCGCAAAGAGACAATGCACGGCATCGCCAAAAATCAGTTTCAGGCCAAAGGCTACGCCACCAGGGCCACCACCAACGCCGCAGGGCAGGTAGACAAACAAGGGGTGGTCCACGTCCACAATAATGCCCGCTTGCTGAAACTGTGCTGCCAGTCGTTCGGCAGCCACGGCATAGCCCAGAAAAAGATCCGGGGAGTTTTCATCATCCACAAAGTAGCAGCGCGGGTCCTGGGAGGCTTGTTCGCGGCCTTGCTCCACCGCCACGCTGTAATCGGATTGGTGCTCGACCACATTGACGCCGTTGGCTCGCAGCTTGTCTTTTTTCCATTGGCGGGCATCGGCAGACATATGGACGCTGACTTTAAAGCCCAGCTTGGCACTCATGATGCCGATTGATAGTCCCAGGTTGCCGGTGGAGCCGACGGCGATGGAGTATTGGCTGAAGAAAGTACGGGCCTGTTCGCTATCCAGCTGGCTGTAGTCGTCCGTCAGCGTGATCAGGCCTGCTTCCAGTGCCAGATCCTCTGCATGTTTCAGGACTTCATGAATGCCGCCACGGGCTTTGATGGAACCGGAAATGGGAAGTTCGCTATCAGCCTTCAGCCACAAGGCCCCTGCCTGCTCCAGCACGTTTTCTTGAATCAGTGTTTGGCGTAGCTGATGCAAGGGCTTGAGAGGGGATTCGATAATGCCGTTGCTGGTTGCGGTATCCGTAAAGACGGCCTTCAGATACGGCGCAAAGCGTTGCAGACGCGCGCTGGCAGCCTGCACATCCTTGGCGTCCAGTCCCACATCTGCCAGGGCTTGGGCGGTGGGGGCGATGGCTGGATTGAACCAGGTGCTTTCTTTCAGGGCGATCAGATCGCGGATAAGGGGATGGCTGTCTTGCCAGGCCGCCAGGGTTTTTCCATGGATCATGCGTTCACCTGATGAGTAACTGGGTTTCATGGGTAAAGAGAGGAAAGATGCTACACGATTGTGCTTAATGATAGGGATGGCAAGGAGCTCGAATGGAACAGGGAGGAGCAGGAGAGGGCAAGGCGGAAAGTGATGACTATCGCAGTCTGCTTGTCAGGCTTGGAAGTACAGACAAAATGGTGGAAGCAGTCTGCAATTGAGTGCCGGTGCTCCGCGAAACAGGAAAACACTGCCCTCATCAAGAGGGCAGTGTTAATGGCTTTAAGGGTGTCTGTCTTGGGGTTCAGATCTTCTGGATTAAAGCGTCAGGCACGCTTTAATCCAATCAGGAAGCGCGGATGTTAATACCGTGCATCCTTGGGTTTTTTACCATTCGGCCAGTCGTTCACTTTGCCCGCAAAGTCAGGCCGTGGCATATGCGTAAAGTACTCGGCAATGTCCACAGCATCCTGATCATTCAGCACACCCCCTTGGCCCCAGGCTCCGTGCGACGCCACGCTCATGGGCATGTTGTACTTGATGAATACCGCGGCCTTGAAAGTACGTGCCATACCCGCGCCTATATTGAAGGATTCATCCCCCCATAATGGCGGAAATACGATATTGCCGCGTTCATCCTTCAGGCCTTGACCTTCAAAGCCGTGGCAGCTGGCACATTGGACCGCATAAAGTGCTTTACCACGCTCGGGATTGGGGATCAGATCATGATCCAGTGGGCCGTCAATAGGCACCTGGACTTTTTGACCGGCTTGAACCCCTTGCGCCAACCACTTCATATACGCCAGCATGCCTTGCATTTCCGGCGAGTCTACAGCTATGGCCTTGCCATTCATGGAGCGCATGAAACAGCCATTGATGCGGCCGGCCAAGTCCACCATCTTGCCCGAGCGGGGCATGACCTTCGGGTAGCTGACAAAGCTGTTGATGTAATGCGCACCGCGCGGAGCTTTGCCTTGGTCAATATGACAACTATTGCAGTTCATGGCGGCGCCCACATTGTCGGGCAGCAGACGACGTGTTTCGTTCAAGAGGCGTTTGCCGTACAAAATGGCGTCGGCGTTTGGTTCTTTCTCGATCAGCAGGTCCGAAGGAATGGTGTATTGACCCACCACCTCTTTGCTTTCCACATTAATAATGGGATACGTGGCTGGGGTCGGGCCCGTCAGGGCGGGGCTGGAGGCAAAGGCATACCAGCTTGCCACTGCGACACCGGCAATGGCCACCGCCAGAACGGACAGGGTTTTGGCTTTACTCATGGCTGGCTCCTTGAGGCAGGATATTGGGCGATTTATTGGCTACAAACTGGCGGATGTGGGCAACGTCGGCCGCCTGCACGGTGGGGGCCTGGTTGGTCCAGCTGGTACGAATGTAGTTAACAAGATCGGCGATTTCCTGGTCGCCCAAATGGCGGAAGGCAGGCATGGTGAAGGTCATTGTGTCGACCTTGTTTTCAGGCATACGTCCACCTTCCAGGGTCACTTGAATGACTGATTGCGGGTTGTTGGCAAAAACAGCCGAGTTGCCAGCCAGCGCCGGGAAGACGCGCGGCACGCCCTTGCCATCAGCCCGGTGACAGGTCACACAGTGGGCGGCATATAACCAGGCGCCGGGCGAGGTGTACTGACCATCCAGCTGTGTTTGCGTAGTGGTATCCGCTTGGTGCGGGATCTCGGGGTTGCGACCTTTGACGGGTGGCAGGGATTTCAGATACTGCGCCATGGCCTTCTGGTCCCGAGGTGTCATGTACTGAGTGCTGTGTTCGACCACATCCGTCATGGCGCCAAAGGCCGCTACTTTATCGGTACGGCCGGTGGCAAAGAAATCCAGCAGCTCGTCTTCAGACCAGCTGGCCAGGCCACGACCTTCGCCGCGCAGGCTCTTGGCGCGCCAGCCATCAATGACGGCACCGGACAGATAGTCGTCACCGTCTTTCAGGCTCAAGGCCAGTTCTTGATATGCCACGCCGCGCGGTGTGTGACAGGCACCGCAGTGGCCGGGGCCCTGCACCAGATAAGCCCCCCGGTTTTTCAGATCATCCAGGCCTTCATCAGCCACAAATGTCTGATCAGTGGGAGCAAACAACCATTGCCAGAAAGCAATGGTCCAGCGCATCTGGAAGAGCTTGGGCAAAGTGGGCTCGGCGTTTTGCTGTTTGACCGCCGGAACGCCCTTCATGAAATAGGCGTACAAGGCATTCATGTCCTCGTCGCTCATGACCGAGTAGGAGGGGTAGGGCATGGCGGGGTAGAGTGCAGCGCCGTCCTTGCGTACTCCGTGCTGGACGGCCGTCTTGAACTCGTCCAGGGTGTAATTGCCTATGCCGGTGTCCTTGTCGGGTGTGATGTTGGTGGAGTAGATCGCTCCCAGCGGGGTTTGCATGGCCAGGCCGCCTGCATACTTTTGACCGCCAGGAACGGTATGACAGGCCACGCAGTCGCCGGTGCGGGAGACGTAGGCTCCCTGCTTGATCAGGGCGTCATCATCCAGCTTGATGGTGCTTGCCGAGGGGGAGACGATGCTGCGTTGCGATAAAATAAGCTGAGATCCACCATAAGCGGCCCCCAACCCCACTAGTGCAAGGATCAAGGTCTTAGATAAGACATTCATAGACATTACCCATAATTATTAAATAAATGCGTCAAATAACTTCGAGTCACACTCAGTACGGATGGTATAGAGAGCCCAGGAGGCAAGAAACCGTTGTTCGGAGCAGAATTGATCTAACTCAATGGTTATGTATATAGGCTTATAGCGGGTTGCGATTGCAAACTTAAAGCGCCACTTATATGGCGGCTAAATAGCAGGACTCGTTGCCCGCCTCCCTGTAAAAGCTTCTTGAGTTTGCTTGTTAGTATCAAAAAGATACATAAAGAATTATTTGGGTATATTTAATCCATCGAGACATCAACAAAGCCCGGCATGCTGCGCTCTAGCCTGTCTGCGTTGGATGCTGATTTCATGTGTCGTGCAAGCAATGGGCAGCTTGTGGTGCTCTGGCTGATTTTGAAAGGCTGCCATCACCCACGATTTTGTTTTACTTACACGGAATTCTCATGCTGAAGATACGGCTGAAAAAAGTGAGCCAGACTTTGCTTCTAGCTGCTCTTTGTGCCACAGCAGTGCCCGCCACGGCTGATACGCCACAGGCTGTCAGTCTCTTGCAAAGCAGCCGCGCCATTGCAGAGTTAAGTCGCTATACCCAGGAAATCGCCCGCAAAGTCGCGCTGCGCCCAAACTTCACCAGTCTGCAATATGCCTTGATCGAAAATGACACGATTGTGCTGACCGGTCATGCGGGTAAAAACGATACGCCTCTGAATCATGAGACGGTGTATGCCATTGGCTCGGTCAGCAAGCTGTTTGCGGTAGTCAGTGTCATGAAGCTGGCGCAGGAGGGCCGGCTGGATCTGGATACGCCTGTTTATCAGTACATGCCGGACTTTCGCATGGCTGATCCACGTTACCAGCAGATTACGGCCCGGATGCTGTTGAATCATTCGGCGGGCTTGCGTGGCGACGACATCATCAATGACTCCTTGTTCATGGGGGACAACAATCGCAAAGGCTATGAGCAGTTCTTAGACACCTTGGCTGTGCAAGGATTGAATGCAGATCCGGGAGCGTTCTCCGTGTACTGCAATAGCTGCTTTACCTTAACGGAAAAGCTGGTTGAGTACGTAAGCGGGCAGAGTTTCACGGACTATATCCAGACTTCTTTCAATACGCCTTTGGGCATGACGCATACCAGCACCCCGATGAATGGGCCGGGGGAGAATTATGCGCGTTTGAAATGGCCTGGCCGAGACAATGGTTTGCCCTGGATTCACTACAACGTGATTGCTTCGGGCGGAGTGAACTCCACCGCCGAAGATATGGCCAGGTTTGCCCGTTTGTTCATGCAGGACGGTCCCGGTATTTTGTCTATGCAATCCCGTGAGGCCATGCAAACGCCTGAATATTTACGCGGTTTGTGGCCAGAGGATGTGGACGATAACGGCAATTACGGCTTGGGCTGGGACAGTGTGAAGCTGTATCCCTTTAACGATCTGGGCATTCAGGGCTTGGCCAAAGGCGGTGACATTACCGCACATCATGCGATTTTGGTGGTGTTGCCCAAGCTGAATATGGCGGCTGTGGTGCTTAGCGCAGGGGGGAATAGCGGCAAGAATCAGCTGATTGCGAAGAAAATGCTGCTCAAGGCCTTGGAACTGAAAGGCTTTGATGTGTCAGTGTTGGCAAACAAGTCTTTTTCTGTTGAGGCGGACGCGCCCATGCCTGCTGAGTTGCTGCGCTATGCCGGGGTATACGGCGATAGCGGTGCTTTGATGCAGGTGAACATCCAGGCTGATGGCGCCTTGAGCATTGAGACCGGGAACGGCGTCACCGAGCAGTATCAATACGCCGGTCAATTGGGCTTTGTGAATGCCGAGCGTTCTATTCGTATCCAGTTTGTGGATGCTCCCAATGGCCGTATTTATCTATGGGATCGGCGTTACGAGACGGACAAGGGCTTGGGCCAGGAAGCCCAATCTGCTTACCGGGCGCAGAAATTGTCGCCCAATGTGCTGGATGCAGCGATTCAACAAGTCTGGGAACAGCGTAACGGCCTGCGCTATTTCCCGGTGAAGTATTTGTACAACTCCGAGTATTACTTTGTGGACGGGATGCCCGGTGCCAAGCTGGCGTTGAGCAGGGAGCTGGATGGCTATGTGGGGGCCTTGCGTATTCGTGATGCGCAAACTGCGGCCAGCGAGGTGCAAATTCCGGGACAGGCCGGTCGAGAAACCTCACACGCCAGTTTTGAGCTGCATGGTGACAAGGAATATCTCCTGCTCAATAACGACTTGATGCTGAGCGAGCAGGCTATTCGTGCTTTAACTAGTTCAGATCGTCGAGTTCTCTTAGACCCGCAAGGTTTTGCGCAATGGTTCAGGCTGGACGAGCCAACCGCTCAGAAGACCTTGACTGTGAACGTGCCGGCTCGTAGCGCCTATGCCGTGTATGACGAAGAGGGCGGCTGCATTCATTACAGCTTGCTCGATGGCACAGGTCCGGTGAGCCTGCCCACGAAAGGTCACATAGTGTTTGCCGGTTCTCCTACTGCCGTATTTGAGTTGAATATTCAGTAAAACCCGATTCCCAAGAGCGTCCTGCAGAGCACGGGCGGACGCTTTTTTGCCTTCTGACTCGTTTGGGTCAGAAGGTTTTTTTTGATCTTTTTTCGGGGGGCTCGGATCTGGCGCCACACAAGGCTTGCAAGCAAGCCCGAAGTGTCCGCCTAGTAAAAACCCTCTTGGATGTTTTTCTTGGAAAGACCTACTATTAGCCCTCAATTATCGGATATGAGAATTTTATGGTGTACGACTACGTAATTGTTGGAGCCGGGATGGCAGGCGTGTCTTTGGCCTACCGTTTGCCTGAAAGTGCCCAAGTGCTGGTTCTGGAAAGAGAGTCCCATGCTGCGTATCACTCCACGGGACGCTCGGCTGCGATGTTTGTTGAAACCTATGGTACGGAAACGATTCGTGCCTTGACTGTTGCGGGCAATGATTTTTTCAGCCATCCACCCGCGGGCTTTAGCGATCAGCCAATTTTGCTGCCGCGCGGTGTGCTGTATGTGGGGACCGCCGATCAGCAGGATTTGCTGGACAGCCAGTATCAGGATTGGCATGAACAAGGTCTGGATGTTAGCCGCTTGAGTGCCGAAGAAGCCTTGGCCATGGTGCCCTGTCTGGACCCTGCGCAATTGGCCGGTGCCTTGTATGACGGTCAGGGTCAGGACATGGATGTACATGCCTTGCACCAAGGGTTTCTGAAAGGCGCACAAGCCAAGGGTGTGAAACTGCGTCTGGATACGGAAGTGGTGTCGGCCAAGTGGGATGGCGAATGTTGGGAGGTTCAGCTCAACGCCGAGCCTGCGAGTTTGCGCACTCGTGTGCTGGTCAATGCGGCGGGGGCCTGGGCTGATACCTTGGCAGAACGCTGTGGCGTGCAGGCCTTGGGCATTCAACCCAAACGCCGTTCCGCTTTCCTGTTTTCGCCGCCCGAAGGTGTGGATCATCGTGACTGGCCCGCCGTCATTGATATTGGCGAAGAGTTTTACTTCAAGCCCGATGCCGGTATGTTGCTGGGTTCACCGGCCAATGCCGATGACGTGGAGGCCCATGATGTCGTGGCTGAAGAGCTGGATGTGGCCACCGGCATTTACCGTATTGAAGAGCGCACTCAGCTCCGTATCCGTCGTCCCAGCCACACTTGGGCGGGGCTGCGCAGTTTTGCTCCTGATGGTGAGCTGGTGATTGGTCAGGATGCAAACTGCCCCGGCTTTTTCTGGCTGGCCGGTCAAGGTGGCTATGGGATTCAAACCGCCGCAGGCGCGTCCTTGCTGGCGGCCAGTTTGTTGCAAAAGCAGGATCTGCCGGATTCTTTGAAGGCCTTGAATATTGATCCGGCTGTGGTATCACCCGCTCGTTTCAGAACATAAAAACAGCAGCACTTTGATCTCCCGGAGGAGAAAGCATGTCGAATATAAAAAATATCCTGGGCATTGCGATGGCCTTTGTCGGTGTGGTGGTGGGGGCCGGCTTTGCATCAGGACAAGAGATATTGCAGTTTTTCAGCAGCTTTGGGTATTGGGGGCTGCTGGGAGGGGTGGTCAGTGGTCTGTGCTTCACGATACTGGGCATGGCGGTGGGGGAGCTTAGCCAGGTTTCGGTATCGCATTCCTTCAAAGAGGGCTTGTATCTGATTTGTGGGCCGCGTCTGGGTGTGGTGGTCGACATCATGATTACCTTCTTCATGTATGCGATTGCCGTGGTGATGTTTGCTGGTGGCGGCTCGCTGATGGAGCAGCAATGGGGCGTGCCGGCGCAATACGGCAGTATCGCCGTCATGCTGATTACCGTGCTGATTGTGTTCTTGCGCGTGGATCGGGTGATGGCCTTTATTGGCAGCGTCACGCCCATCCTGGTTCTGATGATGATTTTCCTGTGTATTTACAGCTGGAATACGCGGGATTTGCCATTAGAAGAACTGGATGTGATTGCGCAGACTAAACCACAAGGTGCGGGGCATTGGCTGGTTGGCTCTTTGCTGTACGTGTCCTACAACATGGTGGTGGGGGCGCCGTTCCTGATGATTGCCGGTGCGCAAGCGACTTCTCGGCGCAACGCCTTGCTCGGTGGACTGGTAGGTGGCTTGTTGCTGGGCTTTTTGATTGTGCTGATCAGCGCCGGTGTGTTTGGCCGTATCGATACGATTGGCTCGGCGGCCTTGCCCATGCTGATGCTGGCTACTGAACAGTCCAAACTGCTGGGAACCATTATGTCCGTGGTGATTTTCGCCATGATTCTGACAACCTCGGTGGGTGTGCTGTATTCCTTCTCGGCCCGGATTTTTACGCCCAATACCCGTAAATTCAATATCGGTACGGCTATTGCTGGGGTGCTGGGACTGGTGGGCGCCAAGATTGGTTTCATCAATCTGGTGGGTACGGTATACCCGTTTTTCGGTTACCTGGGCTTTGTTTTGATGGCCTGGATTCTGATTGCCTGGTTCCGTTTGCGCCGCTTACAATCCAGGAATGCTACGTAATGAACTGCTCAGCAAGGAACAGGTAGGAACCCGCCTGCGCCAAGCCCGACATAATCAAAAACAGACACTCAAGCAGTTGTCTGAAAAAACCGGCTTGGCGCTATCTACCATTTCCAAAGCAGAGTTGGGGCAGGTCACTTTAAGCTATGAAAAGTTTGTGGTCCTGGCCCGTGCCCTGAATATTGAAGTCGGTTCTTTGTTTGCCGTTCCCGATCAGGAAACTGCGCAGCCATTGCCCACCACCGAAGTGGGCATTTCCAGCCATAAATCTACGGCCACCCCTGGCTATGCCACCCGCAACTATGAATACGGCCTGTTGTTTGGCGAGCTCAGCGGCAAGCACATGAATCCGATTCTGGCCGTGATTGATTCACGCGATGCCAGCGAGTTTGACGACTATATCCGTCACGCTGGGCAGGAGTTTGTGATCGTGCTGTCCGGCTCTATTGCCATTCAGTTTGAAACTGGCGAAACCCTGTTTCTGGAAGCCCACGAGTCAGCGTATTTTGACAGTGGTATCGGACATATCTATTTATCCACCAGCGAAGACGACGCCAAGGTTGTGGCTGTCTGTACCAGCGGCTTGCCGCCGGGGATTGTTTAAGGTTCGTCGCTTGGTTTGCGCTTGTCCGTCACATCATCAAAAATCGGTGGCAGGATGGTGTTTTGCGTGGCCGATATGGGTGGCGTGCCGTTGGTTTTCAAGGGGGCCACACAACGCGCGGTGGCGTGCTGGAAATACACAGTGCCTACTGGGCGGCCTTTCAGACGAGCCAGTTCGGGCTTGGCGTCAATAGCCGCTTCCGACAAGGGAAAGACAATGCCGCGTGTGGGGATGGTGTGGCGTGAGCTGGCTCCCTCATTGCTGCCGCCTTTGAAAATCCGTACGTGGGCTGGATCCCGGGTCGGGTCTGAGATCACCCATTCATGCAGGCCATTGGCCATATCCTGAATGCCCAGCGGATTGGGTGGGAAGGCGCCCGTCTTGTTTTTGTCTGCTTCATTGCCTTGCTCAGGCAAGTTGCGGCCTGCCTGCCACTGGCCGTTGTCGGTTGCCCAGGGAAAGGGCTGGCCACGGCTGCGGGCCGCGTACTCCCATTCAGCCTCTGTAGGCAGGCGCATGTCCAGGCCGTTGTTTTTTCCTAACCAGGCACAAAAGGCTTCGGCTTCGTCGTAGGGCATATTGGCGACCTGTTCGCCATCGCCTTTTACCGGCTGCCAGCGCGCAGGGCGCTTGGTTTGCTTCAAGAAGCGATCGTACAAGGCGTTAGTTGCCTCTTTTTTCATGATGGAAAAGGCGTTGACCTCTACCGGGTAGGGCTCCAGAGCCCCCTGATCCGGCTGTGCCACCCATTGCACGGACAACTCACCGTCGGAGTTACGCATGGGAACCTGAAAATTGCCGGCCATAAAAGAGCCGCCTTCTACCTGGATCAGTTCAGGACCGGGTTCGGGGCGCGTGGGTAGTGATCTCAGCACCAGCAGGAGCAGGACGCTGGCAACGATGAGGGTGGCGCTGATCCGAAAGGGGGTATGACGCAATCTTGTTTCCTTGCTCTCACCGCATGTGAGGTGAGAGCTTTGTCGATTAATTTCGCTTATATGGCCCCGTATTATTCCATGCCTGTTTATAAGACGGGTCTGTCTGAGCGCAGAGTTTAATGATTTATTGGTATGGAGGGGGCGTCTATTATGTTTATTCGGCGTTTTTAGACGGTTTTTCAGGGACAACCGTCAAAGGAATGCGGATAGCCTGGCCTTCCTGGATCATAAAGTGCCAGCGAGTGGCATCAAACAAGGCTGGGCTGATCTCAAAGACTGCGACATCCGAAACGCTCACCAAGGGGTTGATTTTGTCAGGGCCAACCGTGTCCAGATCATGAGCGTAGCGATAGTCCTGTGTCGCTCGCTGATTGGGCGCTACTTTCTGGCCTGAAGGGTCAACCAGAAACAGGCGTGGCCGATGGATCTGCGGATTCAGTGGACGAGGGCTGGTGTTGGTGTAGCGGTAGTGCAAGACGATAAACAGATTGTCCTGACGCGCCGGAGTTGCCAGTTCCCCGGAGTCCAGCTGAGTCTGACGCTGCCATTCATCCAGATAAGTATGCAGGCGCACACCCTGATAGTCGGGCGTGAACAAGGTCGTCCCGTAGTTCAGAACGGGAGCCGCAGGCGGGATAGGCGCAATGCCGGGAAGGGAGCCAGGCTGCTTTTGTGTAGACAGAACCCGATCATTTTGACTGTAGGCAGTGGCAGAACACAAGGCTAAAGCGGCGCACAGCCAAAAACGGGGCAGGGTGACAGTCATGGATGTGGACAGGGCCGCTTCAAGAGGTGTAGGCAGGGGAATGGGGGCCTTAATCGCAGGCAAAAAATAAACGGCTCATGAGCCGTTTTTCTTAACTACTTTTTTTAGATCGTCCAGCTCTTTGCGCAGGGCGACAACTTCGTCACTGAGCAAACCAATAACGGCCATTTGACTTTGATACATTTCGACCAGCGGGTGGTAGCTAATCCCACGGCTGGTCAGTTCCCGACAAAGCGCGCTAAGCCCGGTGCCAGCGCGCTTGGTTAAAGTAGCCATCTTCCTGTGATCCATAAGCCTGCATCCTGATCAGTAGTTGTTCGATGTTTACATCCATTAACCATACCAAAATTCGGTGACAATAGTCGTTTTTCTTAAAACTTCTTGTATATCTGTGGTTTAGCGACAGGTCTAGCCCACTTGGAAGTTGCCTTCCGGGTAACGAATACGGCTGCGTTTGCGTGTGGCCAGCGAGTAAATCAAGGTTAGAGGCCCGAGTCGGCCTGCAAACATCAGCACCATGATCAGGATCTGGCTAGGCGTGGACAGCTTGTGGGTAATGCCGTGACTCATGCCGGTGGTACTCAAGGCCGACGCGGCTTCAAACAGCAGGCTGGTAATGGGCATGTCCTCAAACAAGGTCAGCAGCAAGACACTGATGAAGTACAGTGCGCCGGTAATCAGGAAAAGGGCCAGGGCTTTCTGTACGGTTTCCGGCGCCACGCTGCGTTCCATCAAGACCACTTCTTCGCGTTGACGGATGTAGGAGCGTACCGCCGCCAGCAAGACAATCAAGGTGCCGATTTTGATACCGCTGGCCGTACTGAGCGAGCCGCCACCAATCAGCATCAGCACAATCAGGGTCAACTGAGTGCTGTCGCGCAGGCTGGCAATGTCCATGGTGGTAAAGCCCGCGGTTCGGGTGGCCGCATTCTGCATCCAGGCAGCCAGTGCCTGATCGCCCAGGCCCAGCATGCCCAACGTGTTTGGATTCGTGAATTCCAGCGCCCAGAGACTGAAAAAACCAATCAGGTTCAGGATGAGTGTTCCGATCAGGATCAGCTTTGTGTACGGCAAAAGTGTTTGCCAGCGTTTTTTCTGGCCTACGTCGGCCAGTACGGTAAAGCCAATCCCGCCCAAAATAATCAGGCCGGATAAGGTCATTACTGACACGAAATCCCCGGAAATGGGGATCAAGGAGTCATGAAATAGCGAAAAGCCCGCATTATTGAAAGCCGTGACCGCATGGAACAGTGCGCGATAAAGGGCTGTGGTCCACGGTAAATCAATGGTCCAGCGCAGAAACAGAATGGCGGCGGCGATCAGCTCAATCAGGGCAGCAATCTTGAACACTTGAAAGGCTGTACTGCGGATGCGGGACACGCTGGTTTGATTAAAAGCTTCCAGTGCCAGTGCCTGCTGGCTGACACTGATGCGTTTGTGCATGGTGATGGCGGCAATCACGGCAAAGGTCACAAAGCCCATACCGCCAATTTGCACGAGCAGCGCCAGCACAATTTGCCCAAAGTGCGTCAAGTCTGTTGCCGGATCAATGACCGCCAGGCCCGTGACAGTGACGGCCGAGGTAGCCATGAACAGCGCCTGAAAAATCCCCAGCCGGGGCGTAGCCGCTTGTGGCAGGCTCAGCAAAATTGCGCCCAGAATAATCAGGGCCATAAAACCCAGCGCCAGCACCAGTGGCGGGCTGGCGCTCAGGGTGCGGGTATGAGGATTGACCTCAAGACGGCGAGTCAGACTATTGGGCAGCCAGTTGCGCATACATCAGACCAATTTGGGGGCGGCGGTACGAAGTGCTTGCAACTGTCCGAGCAGGATCAGCAGATCCTTGGCATGCAGGGCAAAATCAGCATCGGGCTGGATGGTGGTTTGGCCACGACGTTTGACCAGCAGGACCTGCACGTCGGCCATTTGCTCGCGCAATATGTCCTTGATGGTCTGGCCGTTCATATTGTCGCTGGCGGTGACTTCCACAACATAATCGCCGTTACCCAGAGAAATGTAATCGTTGACCATGGGGTAGCTGAGCATTTGGGCGACTCGTATGCCCATTTCTTCTTCGGGGTGAATAATCCGGTTCACACCAATCTTGGCCAGAATCAAATGCTGGGTATGGGAAATGGCTTTGGCCCAGATTGTCGGAACACCAAAGCTTTTCAGGTGAACCACGCACACCAGGCAGGATTCAATATCAGCCCCAATCGCAACCAGAACTACGTCATAATTGTCCAGCCCCAGCTCTTCCAGAGCCTGGCGGTCAGTGACATCGGCAATGACGGCACGGTTTAATTGGTCCGCATATTTGTTGACCAGTTTCGGATTGGTATCCACTCCCAGTACGGAGTGGCCCATTTTCATGAGTTCCAGGGCGCAGGCCGAACCGAAGCGGCCTAATCCTATGACGGCGAACTGTGCCATAGCTTATTTGATCCGTTTGATGCTTGAAACAATTTCAAGCCAAATTAAGCGTTGATGGTATAAAGACATATCTGGTAAAAACCCTTATCGGGTATTCCCTTGGGCGCGTGTCGTTCAAGCCCTGGCGGAAACATCAATAGTGGACAGTGTAAAACAATGGTTAGTTTGTTTGATCCAATCAAACTGGGTGATATTGAACTCATGAACCGCATCATCATGGCGCCCATGACACGCGCACGCGCCTCGGAGGGCCGTATGCCCAATGATTTGATGCGTATGTACTATTGCCAGCGGGCCAGCGCGGGGCTGATTGTAGCCGAAGCCACTTCGGTATCGCCGCAAGGTGTGGGCTATGCCCACACGCCGGGCATCTGGAGTAGTGCACAGGTAGATGCGTGGCGCACGATTACCGAAGCCGTCCATGCCAAGGGTGGCCGTATTGTCTTGCAGTTGTGGCATGTGGGGCGTGTGTCTGATCCGGAATTTCTGAATGGCCAAATGCCGGTTGCGCCCAGCGCAATTGCCTGTGAGGGCATGGTCAGCCATTTAAGCCCGGAACGTCCTTTTGTGGTGCCGCGTGCCCTGCGCAGTGAAGAAATTGCCGATATTGTGGACGACTTTGCCGTTGCCGCTCAAAACGCGCTGAGCGCCGGCTTTGATGGGGTGGAGATACACGGTGCCAATGGCTACCTGATCGACCAGTTCCTGCATGATGGCTCCAATACCCGCACGGATGCTTACGGTGGCTCGATTGAAAACCGGGCTCGTTTCCTGTTGGAGATTGTGGACGCCTGTGTCGCCATTTGGGGCGCTGGCCGAGTCGGTGTGCATTTGTCCCCACGTGGTGGCTTGCATGGCATGAAGGATTCCGATCCGGCCCGTTTGTTCTCGTACGTGGCTTGCGAACTGGATCGCCGTGATATTGCCTTTTTGTTCCTGCGTGAAAGCCCGGCTTCGGACAGCTTGTTGCCCATGATCAAATGCCAGTTTGGTGGTGCGATTATCGCTAATGAACATTTCGATTTGCCGACAGCACAGACCACTTTATCCAAAGGCATGGCAGACGCCGTGTCGTTCGGTAAGGCTTTTTTGTCCAATCCGGACTTGCCCTTGCGTTTGCAGTTGCGTGCGCCCTTGAATGGCTGGGATCGGGATTCGTTTTACACCCAGGGGCCTAAAGGCTATACGGATTATCCATTTTTGAAATCCAACCCGGAATGGGATCAGCCTGTGGGTGAGGATTTACAGGCGCATTAAGCTTGCCTGTGATTAAGTAGGTGGAAATAAAAAAGCCCGTTTGATACGGGCTTTTTTAATGGGCTTTATTGTAGATCGGTAGCAGTTTGGGGCAGCGTGCCACTTTCCAAGGTGTATTGCACTTGGTGTTCAGCTACCGCGCACCACTCGAAAAGTGGCTGCCGCTTTAACCAGCAAGCGTTCCTTCTCGTCATACCCGCCACCTTCGCAGTAAGCGGTATCGCCTTCCAGATACAGGCATTGGGCCTTGAACCAGACATCGCCACGCGCAGGCAGTAAAAACTGCGAGTTCATGTCTATGGTGGCCATCCCTGAGCCAGGACGTTGTGCCCGTGCGGCGGCGCTAAGGGTGAAATCCAGAATCGCCATCAAGGTGCCCCCGTGCACATCGGCACGGGAGTTGGCATTACAGGCTTGCCAGGGCAGAAAAGTAATCACTTCCTGCTCGGTGCTGCTCACGGTTTGCAGGCCCAGGTGCTGCATCAGGGGGATATGTGTGCCGAAAAAGTCCTGTTTGGGCTGCGCCAGTTCGGCCTGCAAATGCTTCATGGGTTCAGCTTTTGCTTCACTTGAGCGGAAACCTGGGACATATCGGCACGGCCAGCCAGTTTGGCTTTCACCAGCCCCATGACTTTGCCCATCAATGCGGGGCCTTGAGCGCCGTCAGCCTGAGCCTGGGTAATCGCATCGGCAATGGTCGCATCAATTTCGGCGCTATCGGCTTGCTGTGGCAGGTATTCCTGCAGAATCAGCAATTCGGATTTTTCTTTCTCGGCGCTTTCGGTACGGCCAGCAGATTCAAAAGCCTGGATGGATTCGCGGCGTTGCTTGACTTGTTTTTCAATGATGCTGCTTACTTCAGCATCGCCCAGCTCGGTACGTTCGTCCACTTCGCGTTGTTTGATCGCGGCTTGCAGAAAACGCAAGGTCTCCAGGCGTCCGCTATCGCGAGCGCGCATCGCCGTTTTGATATCTTCAGCTAAACGGGTTTTGAGTGTTTGACTCATGGTGGTTCCTGGTTGAACGGGCAAAGCCCTAGTTTAACGCAGGGCGGGGGTAGGGAAAAATCCGATTATTGAAAATCCCGGCTGCGTGCGACCAGATCACCAATCAGGTGATTCATGGATACCAGACGGCGGGCAATCAAATGACATACGCTGCCATCACGTTGCCAGACACCATAGACACCCAGCAGGCGAGATTGAAGCAAGGCCTGAGATTGCGCCTGCGCCAACTCTTCACGCACGATGACATTGACACTGCCGGTTTCATCTTCCAGCGTTACAAATACGGTGCCTTTGGCGGTGCCGGGGCGTTGGCGGGTGGTCACCAGCCCGCAGGCCCGTGCCAGCCGCCTATCCGGGCAGGCTTGGTTGAGTTGTCCTGCGGTGGAGAATCGCAAGGGGGACAACTGTGTGCGTAGCAAGGACAGGGGGTGACGATTCAGGCTCAAGCCCACGGCCTGATAATCACTTAACACTTCCAGCCCCACACTGGCTCGTGGCAAATCCGGGGTGTGCTCCGGCGTTTCAGCATGGCTCAGCAATCCTGCCTGACTGGGGCGCCGGGCATCCCAAACACTGTGGCGGCGTTGGCTATAAGCACTGCGTAAAGCATGGGCCTGGGCCAGCGCTTGCTGATCGTGGGCTGACAGGGCCAGTCCCTGGCGCAAACAGGCCAGATTCAGCGTACGGTCCGGGTGGCTTTGCCGGTAACTCACGATGGCTTGGGCACCTTGCTCGCTCAAACCTTTGACCATGTGCAGGCCCAGACGTACCTGAGGCGGGCCGCCAAGCTCGGAACACACGTGGCTGTCATACAGGCTGTATTGCACATCCACAGGCAAGACCTGAACGCCGTGACGGCGTGCATCCTGGACCAATTGGCTGGGGCCGTAAAAACCCATGGGTTGAGAGTTCAGCAAGGCCGCCAGAAAGTGCTCCGGGTAACGCGCTTTCAGATAGGCGCTGAACCAGGCCAGTTTGGCGAAGCTGGCCGAGTGACTTTCCGGAAAACCATATTCTCCAAAACCGCTGATCTGATCGAACAGGCGCTGGGCAAATTCGGGGGCATAACCTTTGGCAGCCATGCCATCGAGCAGCTCTTGCTCAAAAGGCCCCAAGCCGCCACGACGACGCCAGGCCGCCATGGCCCGTCGCAAGGCGTCCGCTTTGTCAGCCGAAAAACCCGCCGCCTCCATGGCCAGTTCCATGGCCTGCTCCTGAAAAATAGGCACGCCCAGGGTGCGTTCCAGAACATGGCGGATTTCGGGAGCGGGGTAGTCAACTTTGCTGTGGTCGCGACGGCGTTCCAGATAAGGATGCACCATGCCCCCTTGAATGGGGCCGGGGCGCACAATGGCCACTTGCACCACCAAGTCGTAAAAGCATTTGGGACGCAGCCGTGGCAACATGCTCATCTGGGCGCGGGACTCGATCTGGAACACGCCTATGGTGTCAGCGCGCCGTATCATCCGAAAGGTTTTGGCGCTTTGCAAAGGGATGTCCTGCAAGCGGAATGGTTTGCCTTTTTGCTGACTGATACTGTCCAGGCAGCGACGCAAGGCGCTCAACATACCTAAGGCCAGAATATCGACTTTCAGCAAACCCAGCACATCCAGATCATCCTTGTCCCATTGCACAACGCTGCGCCCTGGCATGGCGGCGTTTTGAATCGGCACCAGCCTGTGCAAGGGTGTTTGTGAAATTACAAAACCGCCAGGGTGCTGGGACAGGTGACGAGGAAAGCCCATCAGCTGGCGGGTCAAGGACAACCATTGATGCGCTTGCTCAGGCGGGCATTCGGGAAAGCGTGCCAGGACTTCATCCTGAATGTGGCTGTCTTTAAGCCAGGCACGGTCGCATTGAATCAAGGCCTCGATCAAGGCGGAAGGAATGCTTAGCGCCTTGCCGGTGTCCCGCAAGGCGCTGCGGCGTCTATAGGTGGTGATCACCGCTGTTAAGGCTGCTCGTTGCCGGCCATATTTGCGGTAAATGTATTGAATAACCTCTTCGCGACGCTGATGCTCGAAGTCCACATCAATATCGGGCGGTTCAGCCCGTGCGCGGCTGATGAAGCGCGCAAACAAGGTATGGCTGCTGGCAGGATCAACTTCAGTAATGCCCAGGCAGTAGCACACGGCCGAGTTGGCGGCAGAGCCTCGGCCCTGGCACAAAATCCCCTGACTGCGCGCGTAACTGACGATGTCATGCAAAGTCAGAAAGTAGGACTCGTATTGAAGGTCTGCAATCAGGCTGAGTTCCTCTTCCAGGCGCGTGCGCAAGCTGTCGCTAATCCCTTTGGGGTAGCGCTTTTGCGCGCCACGCTCGGTTTCCTGTCGCAGATACTCAATGCCACTGAGACCGGGCGGGACAATCTCGACCGGGTACTCGTACTTGATTTCACTTAAACAAAACTGGCATAGCTCCTGGATGTGATCGGTGGTCTCACGCAGTTCGGCCGGGTAAAGATTGGCCAGTTGGAAACGACTGCGTAAGTGATGTTCTGCATTGCTGGCCAGGGACCAGCCGCATTCTTGCACAGGTGTTTTCAGGCGTATGGCTGCCAAAGTATCGTGCAAAGGCTGGCGAGAGCGCACGTGCATATGGACGCCGCCCAACGCGGCACAGCGCAATCTACATGCCTGCGCTGCCAGCCTGACGGCGCGCAAATGCTGCATGTCCTGATCGCGCCTATGCAGACTGATGCCTAAAAACAGTCGGCCTGCAAACAGGTCCAGCAAATGCTGTGTTTGAAGACGGATGTGCTCGCTATCCAAGCCATAGGCCGGCTTGTAGATGACAAGACAGTCTGGCAGAACCTGTTGTTGGGAACCTTGGCGGGCTTGTTGCAAAAAAGACCAGTCAATCGAGGCTTCCTGCTTCAAGTCCAGTGATTGGTGCAGGTGCGAGATGAATTGACAGAGATTGCCGTAGCCTTCCTTGTTGCGCGGCAGAATCAGCAGCTCATGGGTCTGAGTGTCGTTGCAGGTTCTTGTCTCAGCCTTGGCGACTTGTGGGCGCTGATTGTCCCAACCCCCCGTAAAGCGGAACCGACTTCCAACCAACAAGCGGATTTCCGGATGCAACTTGGCCTGCGCATAAGCGCGCACCACACCGGCCATGGAGGCGTAATCGCATAAGGCCAGCGCCTTGTAGCCCAATTCGGCAGCGCGGCTGATCAGCTCCTCGGGGTGGGACGCGCCATTCAAGAAACTGTAATTGGACAGGCAGTCCAGCTCGGAATACAGCAGGTCTATATGGGGTTTCATCCAAAGACTCCGTGCAGATACCAGGCATGCTCCTGGCTCAAGTCCCGATAAACCCAATACAAACGTCCCTGCGGACACAGGGCAATAAAGTAGTCCCGCTGCTGATGCCCGGTGCCGCTCCACCAGCCTGTCTGTACCCGCTCCGGGCCTTGAACCAGGCGCAAGCGCTGCTGATCCAGAAGCGGAGATTGCTGATCGTGTTGTAAGGGCTGAGCCGGGTCCAGCAGCCAGCATGGACGTTGCAAAGCCGGACGGTCCGCATCGGGGGGCTGGCTGCGGGACAAGGGGAGCCATTGATTCGCTTGTTCAGGCAAATAGCTGGCTTGGGCGGCAGGTGTCAAAATCTGTTCAGCCCCCAGCCTGGCCTGCAAGCGCTCCAACAGTTGTTGATCCTGCTCTTGCCAATGACGCGCATCGGGAAACAGGCTGCTGGCATGAGTTTGGCGCGGGTGTAGTTGCTGTGCCTGCAGCACCATGCTCTGTACGGCCGCCTGTAATTGCAGTTGCTGGAACTGTTCTTGCCATACGGGCAAAAAGTCCTGGCTACGCCAGCAGGACCGGGCCATTTGCAACTCCAGGCGGGTGGTCGTGGGGTAGTCCTTGTATCTTTCCGTGCGTAGTACCAGTTCCAGACGTCCACAAGCCAACTGGTACTGATTCAACCAGGCCTCCAGCTTGATCAATAGGCGATTTACGGCCCGCAAGACGGTGGGTTTGTTATTGGATGGCGTATCCATCTCCAGCTTGTCTGTAAATTGCGGGGCGGCATGCACCCATTCCAGCGCCCAGCGTTGTGTGCCGTAGGCTTGGTCCAACTGCAACAGCAGAGCACGCAGCCCGCGCTGGGATAGACCATCGCGGGGGAGTTGGTGCAACTGGCCCAGGGTATGGCAGCCCAGACTATGCAACCATTGCAGCTGGTCGGCAGGCGGAGCCAATAAGTGGATGGGAAGCGGGTTCAGACAGGCCTGCAAACGTCGTGCACAACGGCGCTGCTTGCGTCCGGATAAAGCCAGCAAGCAGGCCGCACGGGCAGTGGGTGCCAGGGCCAGGCAGGGCTCGGGAATAAGGGCTTGCAAGTCAGCCCGGACCTGTTGGTACAGACGACGCAAACCACCAAACAGCCGGATGCTGGCACTGATATTCAGTACCCATAAATCGGCTTGCACCTGTGCCAGCTGGGGGCTGTAGCGCAGCAGAACGGCTTGAATACCGTTCTGCTGTTTTGGGCTGGCCTCAGGCGTAAGCAGGCTCTGGGGCAGTCGCAGGCACAGGTACATGAGACGGAATGGCCGCTGGCGGCATCAGGGTGTGGTGAGGGGCCAAAGCAATGCTGTCCTTGCACGGCGGCCCCCGTCGTTTGCGGATATGAACATCCAGCCAGGGCTGCCCCTGCTGGTCTTGGCGAGTCTGAAGTTCAAGACGCAAAAGGGCGGGGCTGTTGGTCTGACTGTGCGCCGGACGTAAACAAAAAAACAGGCTGTCGCTATGGCTGGCTAATAGCTGTAGTTGACGCAAGGCCGCTAAAGGCACATGAGCAGGCAGCCAGCTCAGCACAGCCGCACAGTGGCCGTGACGCAAGGCCTGGGCACTGGCCCACAAGGTATCGTTCAGGTGCTGGCTGCGTATCCAGAGCATGCGGGCGGGCAAGGCGTTTTCTGATGAGCTGTTTTGCTCGTTCGTAACAGGAGTACCACGCCACAGTTGTTGCATGGGTTGATAGGGCGGGGCGACTAAAACACGCAAGCGCTCTGCCTGCAGCGTATTCAAGACTGGCAACAACAAGGACAAGGCACTGCTGTCTTGCTGTGCATGCAGTTCGATCAGACTGCCCACAGGCCAGCCGCCTCCTGGCAGTTCGTCATCCAGGGCGGCAAACCCGCTGGGCAGGCAAGTGCCTGCGGCATGCGCATAATGCTTGCCTGTCCAAAGGGAAGGGTGAAGATCTAAAAGGGAACGAAGTGCGCTTGCCATAGGTATGCTCCTGATTGCTGTATAAATATACAGTAAATCTGTTCGCCAGCAAACCAGGCATCTGTTTCAAAGCAGAACTTTTATATACTGTGGCCTTCTGTTTGGCGCTCTCGCATGAATTCTTCCCCTTCTACCCGACCAGGCCGCTGTGCACAGTGTCAGCGGCCCTTGGCTCGTTGCTTGTGTCCCTTGATCCCTTCGATAGAAGCGGCGTGTCCTGTGCTGATTTTGCAGCACCATTCCGAAGCCCGGCATGCGCTTAATACTGCGCGCTTGGCGTATTTGGGTTTGAAGGGGACAGAGCTCTGGGTGGGAGAGCAGTTTGCTGGGCTGGAGGCCCGGCTGGCACAGGCGCATCGTCCGGTTTTGCTGTTTCCGGGACCAGAAGCCAAGGTGGCGGGCTCAACAGGCCCAGAGGAGAAGCCGGATCTGATCGTGGTGCCAGATGGCACCTGGCGCAAGGCACGCCTGATCTTGCACAGCAATCCGGTTTTGCAAGCCCTGCCGTATTGGGTATTGCCTGAAGGACAGGCGTCGCGCTACAGACTGCGTAAAGCGCCCGACCCGCAGGCTGTGTCGACCTTGGAAGCAATTGTCCGGCTGATGCAGATTATGGAGCCGGAGCGGGATTTCAGCCCTTTGCTCCGGCCCTTCGAGCAGTTGATTGAAGAGCAAATCCAGGCCATGGGCCTGGATACGTATCAGCGTAACTATCCTACTTCCAGGTGAAGTTCAGTTCGCGGGGCTGGCCTTCAACAATAGTGGCCTGACGCTCCTGGGTCTGGCCCTGGTAAGTGGCAAATACCTTGTAATTGCCGGGGCCAAGACGGATCAGGCAGTAGGGGCCGTCGATCAGGCTGTTCAGCACGGTTTGGTCGTTGCTGTTACGGATAACCAGCTGCACATCGGAGATATAGCCGACGCGCTCACCCTGGTTGGCTGAAAAGTTCACGGACAAGGGAAAGGTGTTGCGCACCATGCGAAACAGCTGGGCTTCATCACTACCTATGCCGCCGCTGATGTATTCGGTTGAACCGTAATACTGGCTGGGGGGCAGTTCCTGGGCGTGCACAATGGGGCTGCTCAATAAGGCCAGCGACATGGCAATGCCGATCAATGAAAGACGAGGACTCATGAGGTTTCCTTGCTTGAAGTAAGGTGGCTAAGCGGGCCCTCAGGGGCCCTGTTGCTGTTATGAGAGGGGTGGGGCTGGCTGTCAGGATGAAAGCTGGGCCATAACAAAGGCCAGTCATGCTGACGGGTCGGTTCTGCCTGCGGATTGAAACTGCGTTTACGCAGCATTCCATGTCCGCGCTGATTCATAGTGATGACGGTGGTGCAGCGAGTGCCGTAATTGGGGCTGACAATAAACGGGCTGCTTAACAAGCGTTCGTGCTCAAGACTTAAGCCGGTTTGGGGCAAGTCGGCATCGGCTGCGACTTCCTGATTGCGTAAACCCTGAAACAAGCTTTCTACCGCTGGTGGCGAGCCATCAAAATGCTGTGCCTGCAGGGTTTCTTTCAGGAACAGGCTTTTGGGCCAAGGTGTATTAAGCCAGGCATTGCTCAGAACATGTACGCCTGGTTCCAGCATGTGCGGGCTGCCACTGGGATGACGGTTGCTGTAATAGCCCATGCGTAAAGGCTGTTGCTTGTCCGGCCATTCCAGCACAAAAAGATTGAAGCCTGCGTAATCGGCTCCTTCCTGGGCGAGTTGTTCCAGATAGTCGGCGGGACTGCGCTCGTCTCTTAGAAACTGGGGGATCAGCTCGCCGCGTGAGCGTTGCTTGCTGTGTTTGTTGCTGGGGGCTTCGCGGTAATTGGTCAGCAAGGCCAGCCGTCCACGGCTTTGTGTCAGGCCCAGCCAGGTGCCCCCGGCTTGCAGGTCCCGACCCGCCAAAATATCGGGCTCGTCCCGCCAAGGTTGAGCCGCTTGGCTGGGGCGAGCATGATATTCGTCGCGATTGGCGGCAATAATCAGCGGCCAATCTGCATTAACTCCGACGGCGATATAAGCGATGCACATGTGCCGATTGTAGGATGGCTATGCAGGCTTTGGTAGCCAAAGTACCGCCAAGTTCCGCTTTTTTTCTCGGGATTGAGAATGGCGCTTCAGGCTGGGTGTTCAGGTCTTGAACACCAGGTTTAAAGCGTCCAGGAAAGGGCGTCGTAGTTTTGGGCCAGACGCACGACGGTGACACCCGGACGTAGCTGGCGCAGCGAAGGCATGACCAAGGTGCAGTTATCGTAGGGCGTCAGCAAAGCTTGACCATCAGCTTGGCCGATCGCCGTGCCTGCATCGGCCAAGGTTTCCAGGCCTTGCCAGTTCTGATCAAAACTGACTTGCATGGAAGGGGCGACAATCGCATGGGTGACTTGCAGAACGCGTTGCGTATCGGGAGACGCTCGACGCCAGTCCGAGGGCAAATCCTCTTTTTCTACAATCTCGGAGGCGAGCAGAAAGCGGGCAATCAGGTCCAGTGCGATTGCCGGTGTATCAGGATCGCCATGAAAGCCGCATTCCAATAGTAAGGAGCGCGCTTCATGGGCTTCAGGGTCCGAGAATCGACCGTAATCGCGCATGCGTACGCCGTCCTTATGGCCGCTATCCACAATCACATGCTCGGGAGCGCCCAGAGTACGGGCCAGCTCGATATTGCGTGCCAAGGTGCCAGTCAATAACAAGGGGGCGCTGGGTTCATGCATGGAGTGCAGGTCCAGCAACCAGTCGGCTTGTTCCAGCCAAGGCAAAATCGCTCGTGCACGGCGCTGCTCTTGTGTCTGTGTTTGAGCCAGCTTCTGATCGCTCCAGACGCGGTTCATATCTTCGTCCACGTAGCGGCTGGCATCGTGCCGCTCAGGATTAAAGCGATCAAAGGCGTCCAGATTGCAAAAGGCCAGAATCAGCTTGCCACGACGGGGCTTCAGGCCACTGGCCAACACGGCTTTCAAGGCCCAGGCCCCACAAAGTTCGTTGCCATGAATCAGGGCGCTGATCATTACGGTACGGCCCGCTTCGCCCGAGTCCAGGCACCAGATTCCAGGGACACCGGTATTGCCCTGACGCTGTTCTTGAATGTCAGGCAAGGAAAGAGAAAATTGCATGGAAAGACTCCAGCGCCCCAGCAGCTAGCCGGGGCCCATGTGTTTTATTCGGCTTGCAGCTTGGCCAGTTCGACCAGACGAGCATATTTGTCGACCTCTTTGGCCTGGAACTCTGCCGCGTTCATGCCGGGGGCGTAAAGCGTGGCTCCATTGGATTGCATTTTCTCTTGCAAGTTGGCCGATTGCAGGCTGCTGTCCAGAGCCTGACGCAAGGTGCTGGTGACGGATTCAGGCAAATCCTTGGGGCCATACAAACCAAACCAGACGTTGATGTCGACCTTTTCAAAGCCGGGCGTATCGGCCAGGGGCGGGATCTCCGGGGCAGCAGGAGAGGCATGGGTTTCGGTAATGCCCAAAGGCACGATGGCGCCTGCGCGAGCTTGTGACAGGCCCGAGGACAGCACAAGGTAAGCTGTATCCAGTTGACCGCTCATCAAATCCGAAACCAGGGGTGGGACGCCACGGTAGGGCACGTGCATGGCGGTGGTGCCGGTCGAGGCGTTCACCATTTCACCGGCCAGGTGCAAGGTAGTACCTACGCCGGAGGAACCAAAGCTGAAGGCTTCCGGTTTGGCTGCCCGCAGCTTTTGCGCATAGTCTGCCGCGGAGCGAATACCGGACTCTTTGGAGGCTGCCAGCAACAAGGGCTGGGAGGCAATCATGCCAATAGGCGTGAAGTCTTTTTGCCCGTCGTAGCGCACGGCTTTGTTGATCATGCCGGCGATGATCATCTCGTTGGTAGAACCCAGCAGCAGGGTATAGCCGTCGGCAGCCGCACGTTGCACGCGTTGAGCACCAATGGTGCCACCGGCACCGCCTGCGTTTTCCACGACGACGCTTTGGCCCAAACGGCTGCTGAGTTCTTCGGCCAGCAGGCGGGCAGTCAGATCCACGCTGCCTCCGGCGGGATAACCCACGACCAGAGTCAGGCTGCGTGAGGGGTAGGTGTCGGCGTGGCTGATTGAGGCTTGCAAGAGGCTACAGGCGCCCAGAATGCCAAGAACCAAGCTGCGCTTGGGAAAAGAAAAAGACATGATGTGCTCCCCGTTCGATGGATAGGTTTCCAAGCAGCGGCCAGTGTGCGCGCTGCGGGCCTGTTTATCCTTAGTTATGAAAGGGTATTGTGTCTGCTGTGGCTACTTGCGATGTGCTGTTGCGGCACATAGGCGTGCTTTTTCGGTTGCTTGTGTGTTTATCGCCCCTGCTGGGTGAAGGCCCAGACGGACTCTGCCAGATCCGAGAGCGGGGCTCGGGAGCGATACAGACGAACTTCAAAGGCAATCTCGTCGCCTTTGCCGCCCAATTGCACCAGCGTGCCGCGACGACATTCATTGGCAATCATGGACAGGGGTAACCAGGCTACGCCCATGCCTTTCAATACCGAGCCCATTGCCGTATCCAGAGAATCGCAACGCACCGTGCTGACCAGGGGATAGGGAAAGTGGTGCAGTTTGTCGCCCAGAATGCGGGCCATGGCCAAGCCGCCTGAATATGAAATCAAAGGAATGCTGCGTCCGCTATCGGCATTGAGTTCATATAAAGGTGTACCGTTCTTGCGGCGCTGACAGGTAGGCACCAATTTGTCAGTGGCGATGGTCATATACGTCACTTGCTCGGCCAGCAGTTCAATTGACAAGGCCGGGTGTTCATAACAGCACAGAAAGTCGGTTTTGCCTTGGGCCAACAGCTTGGCCATATCGGCCATCATGCCGGTGCTGATGTCGATAGGCACATGGGCCGACAAAGGGGCGTGGCTGCCTTTTTGCAGACGGCTGACCCAGTCCGTGACCAGGGTGCGTGCCAGGCTACGGCCGGTAGCAATGCGCAAGCTGCCTTGTCCGGCTTGATCCGAGGCCTGCAATTGCCGACGAACGCGGTTCAGTTGTTCCAGCACTTGATTGGCTGTGTTGTAAAACACCTGTCCTTCCGGCGTTAGCGTGATGGGCAGGCTGCTGCGCTCCACCAAGGGTGTGCCTACCCATGTTTCCAAGGCCCGAATGCGACGTCCAAATGCGGGATGTGTGACGTGGCGTTGTTCTGCTGCCCGAACAAAACTTCCCGCACGAGCCAGGGTTACAAAGTCTTCAAGCAGTTTGAGCTGGGGCACGAAGGGCGTCTTACAGCATGGCCAGGCCGTTGGATTTTTCAACCAGATCGCGGATACGTACCGCGTCACCGATACGCGAGTAACGTCCCGAGGAGTTCAGCAGCACAATAGCCACTTCACGATCTTCGATCTTGGTCAGCATTACCAGGCATTCGCCCGCTTCGTTGATGAAGCCGGTTTTGGAGACCTGAATATCCCAATTGGCGTTTTTCACCAAACGATTGGTATTGTTGAACACCAGTTGGCGACCACGTACAGGCTGCACGGAGTACTGATCATTCGTGGTGTATTGCTGGATACGGGCATGCTGGCTGGTGGCCGTCAGCAACTTGACCAAATCACGCGGGCTGGACACGTTGTCGCTGGACAAGCCGGTAGGCTCTACAAAACGAGTATTGCGCATACCCAAGGCACGTGCCTTGTCATTCATGGCGCGCACAAAAGCAGACAAGCCACCGGGATAGCTGCGCCCCAATGCGTGGGCAGCCCGGTTTTCAGACGACATCAGCGCCAGGTGCATCATGTCGGCACGGCTCAGTTTGGAGCCAACGCTAAGACGCGAGCTGGAATATTTGACGCGGTCCACATCTTCGTCGATGATCTCCAGCATTTCATCCATGGGCAGGCCGGATTCAGCCACGACCAGGGCTGTCATCAGCTTGGAGATGGAGGCAATGGGACGAACGGCGTCGCTGTTTTTCTGGTACAGCACAGTAGACGATTCCAGATCCTGCACAAAGGCAATTTCCGAACGCAGGGCCGCGTGCTGGATCAGGGCGTCGTGTTTAAGGGCATTAAGCGCACGGCGGCTATCGTTTTCGCTATAGCTGATAGGCTGCAGGTTTTTCTCGAAAACTAGATGCGGCACGTTGTAGCTGATGGCGGCTGTGGCTTCATCCAGTGTGGATGGCTCGGCCAGCGCCAGTGTCTGCGCAAAGGACGAAATCGAAAAAGGCGCTAGAAATAAAACACATAGCGCACGTCGAATGAATTTATTTGTTCTGGTCTGAGGCATTTTTCAGTTCCCGGTAGGCGAGAAACAGAAGGGCGGAGAGAATTTATGCGCTTATGCTACCAGAAAAAATCCTCTTTATATTAGTATCTTACGGCTCAAAGTTAAAAAAAAATTAAGATGTCTGCGCGGTATCATTAAGAAACTTATTTTTATCTGTATAAAAACACAGCTTATGTTTTTTCTGAAAGTCCAAAATAATAAAAAAACTGTTTTTATCAACAGTTTTTTAAATCGATTCCTGCTTTCTATGGTCCTGGTTTCATTACCGCTGGCCAGTCATGCTGCCTCCTTGGCCTGGGACGGGGAACAGCTTAGCAATGCCATCACCACCAGCTCGCCCAGCACCCAGCAAAGCTTCCTGCCTGCAGAGGCGGTGCGAGCACAGGCTTCAAGCATAGGCAAGGTGGAAGTCAGTTATCACCACAATGGGCGCGCCATTCTGAAAAGCCGTTTGTGCTTGCAAGGCGGCTCCTGTGTGGACATGAATGGTTCGGTATTAAGTACCAGGGCCTTTGCCGGTCAGGATGCGCGTCTTGGCTTTGTGCTGGTGCATGAGGTGTGGAGCTGGGCGGGTAGCACAGAGCCTGTGCGTGTGCAGGCCTCGATACGGGTGAATTACCAGCGCTAGCCTGAAATAAGGCGGTTTCCCAATAAACGATTTAATTGCTCTTGTACTTGATCCACCTCAAAGTCCAGACCTAAAGAAACCTGCCGTACTGCCGATATGTAGTCCTGATGCCCATCGGGCCATAACCAGGACTTGTGCATGAACCCCTCTACTCTGATCGGCATCGTAGCCAGCGTGCTGCTGTTTGCCGTGATCTTGTTTTTTACGGCAGAAAACCCCGCCTTGTTTGTGGACCTGCCCAGTTTGGCCGTGGTGCTGGTAGGTACCTTGGCAGCGACGTTCATCAGTTATCCCTTAAGCGAAGTTGTCCGTATTTTTGGTCTGATCGGCACCGTGCTGCGCAATGAACGCCTGTACACCCAGCAGGATATGGACGAGCTGATCAATATCTCCCGCCTGTGGATGATGGGGGATATTCGCGCGGTGGAAGAGGCGCTGGAAAAAGTGGCCAACCCTTTTCTGAAAACCGGCGTTCAGCTGGTGATTGATCGGGCACCCCAGGAAGATATTGAAGACCTTTTGCAATGGCGTATCAGCCGTTTGCGTGCTCGTGAACATGCAGAAGCGCAATTGTTCCGTTTGATGGCCAGCTTTGCACCCGCCTTCGGTATGGTCGGCACGCTGATTGGCTTGGTCAACCTGATGTTTTTGCTGGGCGATGGTGACATTACGTCTATTGGTCAGCAAATGGCTCTGGCCTTGATGACGACGTTCTACGGCGTGCTGTTGTCCAATCTGGTCTTCAAGCCCGTGGCGGTGAAGCTGGAGCGTCGTACCGAACAGCGTGTGGTTCTGATGAACATGATCATGCAAGGTGTGTCCATGATGAGCCAGCGCCGTGGCCCGGCCTTGATGCGTGAGACGCTGAACTCCTTCATGGCTCAGTATCAGGACGAGATCAATGACCGGGGCGGCCGCGACGATGATGCGGACCCGGCTCCGGAACGGGGCTGATCCCATGGGAAACATGGAGCAGGACCTGACTTTGGGTGAACTTGCTGACCGCCAGAAAGCCTTGCAAAAGGAACTGGAGCAAGCTCGCGGCGCCAAAATCGAACAACAACTGGCCAGCAATCTGGGCAGTCGTCGTCGTAGCCGCCCCTGGAATGATCCAGGGCTGGCGGTGCCCGAGGAAGAAGAAGCCTGGTTGACCACGTATCTGGACATGATGACCTTGTTGCTGGTCTTGATGATTGTGATGCTGTCCTTTGCGGGTAAGCGGGCACAAACGGCGGCGCAGGGACAAGGGCAGGGAGGGGCTACGGTCGTGGCCCAAGCAGGCAAGGACGGAGCCGGTTTGCTGCCTGCTGGGGCAGGCCTTTTCCCGGACTCTGGTCAGGGTGAAGGACAAGGCAAAGGCAATCACGGCCTGGATCTGGACGGCTTGGGTGACAATATTGATGTGGTCATGAACGACCAATCCGTGAGCTTTCGCATCAATAGCGAAATTCTGTTTAACTCGGGCGGTGCGGATCTGGGGCTGGAAGGTTTGACGGTATTACGCCAACTGGCTGCCGTACTGCAGAAATCCACCCATCCCATTGTGATTGAAGGTCATACGGACTCGGTGCCGATTCGTAGTTATCGCTACCCATCCAACTGGGAACTATCAGGTGCGCGTGCCGGTAGTGTGGTGCGTTATATGGAAGCCAACGGAATTGGCAGCCAGCGACTGAGCGCTGTCGGTTATGCCGATACCCGGCCTTTGGGGGATAACGGCACCTCGCAAGGTCGTGCGACGAATCGACGGGTTGAAATTATTGTGCAGACTCCCCAAGCACAGCCTGAAAGCCCGGTCCCATAAGCCTTTAAAACAAAACCCCGGTTTGCAACATACAAACCGGGGTTTTTGTTTTGAGCCGAAACTCAACGCGTCTGACTTAGTCCAGTACGCGCGTGGAGGAAGCCAGAGAGCCTAGATCGAACTTGGGCAGGTGACGACGCAAGGGCATGACCAGAACACTGATCACTACCGGCACAATCGCGGCCAGCAGGAAGGACTCCAGCAAGTAATCCATAGGGCCATTGGGGCGCGGAAATACGGCCAGACCGGCGACCAGACCACCGATGGTGCTGATGGTGGCCGTAAAGCCATCGTAGCGGCGGCTGTACAGGCCAAAGAAAACCGGGAAGGCCGCTGCCGAGCACAGCAAGTCCGCCAGCAGGAACAAGTACAGTACGCTAAAGCCTTGCGAGGAGGCGTACAGCACAGGGATGGAGCAAATCCAGATCAGGGAACGCGCCAGACTCATCATTTGAGCGGTGTTGCGATGCGGCATGATGCGGCTCAAGTCCACGGCAATCAGGCTGGAGACAGCGCTGATTGCGGTATCGGCACTGCTCATGACCAGGGACAGGCCTAACGGAATCAGCAGCACCAGGAACCAGACAGGTACGTGCGGCAAAATTACATTGAACAAGGCCACGGAGCTGTCACCGGGCGAGCCCAGACCGACAAAGGCCAGGCCAAACAGGCCCATCAGAAAAATGAAAGGTGCTACAAACAAGCCGCCCAACAAAAAGCCGCGACGCATGGACTTGGTGTCTTTGGCGGCATAGATACGTTGCCAGTTACCTTGGTGAAACAGGCCGGTCAGCAAGATGGCGACAAAGAACGTCAGGCCAGCCTTCACGCCTACGGGATCGCTAAGCTCGATCAGGCGTGGGGCTTCCAGTTTCACGCTGTCAAACAACTGTACCGGGCCGCCCACCGCCTGCCAGCCGAACATCACGATCAGGAACAGCATGGGCAGAATCACAAACATCTGCACCTTGTCGGTGAAGATGGAAGCACGCAAACCGCCGTAAGAGGTGTAGATCAGCGTGGCCAGCAACACAATGCTGGCCGTGACCCATAAAGGAATCGGGGCAATCAAGGTAATCATCTTGGACATGGCGGTGATTTCTGCCGTCATGGAGATGAACATGTAAAACAGCATGATGATCAGGGTCAGCGCATACATGGGACGACCGTAGCGGGCGATGACAAACTCGCTCAGGCTATGACCGCGAGGCAGCAATTCGCGCATGCGCTTGCCGAGTGGAATCATGGCTAGACGGGGCGACATGGAGCCAATGGCATAACCGATGACAGCGCTTAAACCGCCCCAGCTGGCTGCCTGTGCGGGCGAAAACAGAATCCAGGCACCCAGCGAGGAGGCCAATAAAGTCAGAATGGTAGCGACCGAGCTTTGGCTGTTGCGAGCCACCACAAAGTCTTCCAGGGAACTGTTGTAGTGGCGGGCGTACAGCACCCCAGCCAAGGCAAAAGCAGCGGAAAAAACGATGAGCCACAGGAGGGTGGCACTTTGGTCCAGCATGAGATCTCCCCAAAAGCCTGTTTGAACAGGCACAAACCGGCCAGTCTGGCAGGGTGCCAGAGCAGGGCGCAGAAAAATGGAGGGATTGAAATGGGGCGTGTGAGCTTGTGAATGCGCCGCTCAGACAAGAGCGGGCAGGCTGCCAGGCCGCGTTTCCTTTCCCTTCGCCGGCATGATCCGGATCAGGTTCTAAGGGTTACCGCTTGAATGCGGAGTCTCAGCCCGTTAAGGACTCCCCCAGGAACAGGCTAGAAGAGTAGGAGAGCTTCTTTCAAATGTCAATAATACGGTTGAGTCCGATTTATGCTATGGTCTGCCTGCGGCACGGGGTGTCCTTCTTGGGAAGGGCTGAGATAAAACCCGTCGAACCTGATCCAGCTCATACTGGCGAAGGGATGTCCGAATCCATGGCCCTGCGTCTCAAGCAGGTCGACATCCTCGCCGAAATCTTGCAAGGAATGTCATGTCTGTGGAACACGTCTCGGAACTCTCTCAACAACTTGTTCTGGTCACCGGCGGCGCACGCGGCCTGGGGGCTTGCCTGGTACGCGCCTTTGCAGGCCAGGGCGCAAAAGTTGTGATCAATTACCTGAAAAGTGAAGCAGCCGCTCAGTCGCTGGCGGACGAATTTCCGCAGCAATGTCTGGCCGTGCAGGCGGACGTGACGGATGCGGCTTCGGTACAAGCCTTGTTTGCCAAGGCGCAGGCGCACTTTGGCCAGCCCATCACTACCGTCGTCAATAACGCCTTGCCCGAGTTCTCCTTCAATGGCGATGCCCGTCCCCATGCCGATACCTTGACGTGGACGCAGCTGAACCAGCAGCTGGAAGGCATTGTGGGCGGTGCCTTGAATACAACGCAGGCTGCGTTGGCGGGCATGAAGCAGGCCGGTTTTGGCCGCATTATCAATATCGGCACGAACCTGTTTCAGAACCCCGTGGTGCCTTACCACGATTACACCGCGGCCAAGGCGGCCTTGTTGTCCATGACACGCACCTTGTCGCACGATCTGGGGCCCGATCAGATTACCGTGAACATGATTTCCGGTGGTTTGCTGCGCACAACTGACGCGTCCTCGGCCACGCCCGAAGCGGTGTTTGACTTGATTGCGGCCAGCACACCCTTGCGCCGCGTGACCACGCCCGAGGAATTTGCCGATGCGGCCTTGTTCTTCGCCGGTCCGTGGGCGCGTGCCGTAACAGGACAGAATCTGGTTGTTGACGGTGGACTGGTGAAAAACGGATGAGACAGCTGCATTTCAATTTGTTCATTATGGGCTGCGGGCACCACAAAGCAGCCTGGCGCCATCCCGATTCTCAGGTCGAACGTTTAGGCGATGTCCGGTTTTACGAAGAGCTGACCCAGATTGCCGAGCGCGGCAAGCTGGACGCTATTTTCTTTGCCGATGGTCAGTCCAGCGATAACGTGTCCGATGGTCCGCGCTGGTTTCTGGAACCCTTGACCATGATGGCTGCGCTGGCGCGAGCCACCGAACGTATCGGTTTAATCAGTACCGTTTCCAGTACCTTCTACACGCCGTTTGTGGCGGCACGCATGTTGTGCTCTTTGGATCATGTATCCAATGGGCGGATGGGCTGGAACGTGGTGACATCCATGTTTGACTCGGAAGCGCGTAACCACGGCTACGAAGCCATGCCCGATCATGCCTGGCGCTATGCGCGGGCTGAAGAGTTTGTCGATACCGCATTGCAACTGTTCGACTCCTGGAGCGACAGTGCTTTGGTCATGGACAGAAAGGGCGATTACGCCAAAGTGGATCAGGTTCGCCAGATCCTGCATAAGGGCGATCACTTCCTGGTGGATGGGCCCTTGACCTTGCCACGTTCGCCGCAAGGCCAGCCGGTGCTGTTTCAGGCAGGTGCTTCTGAGCAAGGCCGTGATTTGGCCGCGCGCAAAGCGGAGGCTATTTACGCTGTGGCTTATGATTTGCCCTCGGCCCAATCCTATTACCGCGATATCAAACGACGCGTGCGTGAAGCGGGCCGTGGCGTGGATGTGCCCGTGATGCCGGGTTTGGTGACCTATGTGGGCTCCACCATGGAAGAGGCGCGCCGCAAGCAGCAAGAGCTGGACGAATTGCTACCCGCCGAGACATCCTTGCGTCAGCTGGGCATGTTTGTCGGCCAGGACTGCATGAATTGGGAGCTGGATGCGCCAGTGCCACCACTGCCGCCACTGGAAAGCTTCAAAGGCCCCAAAGGGCGCTATGCCACCATGCTGCGCATTGTGGAAATGGAAAAACCGACAGTGCGCCAGTTGCTGGGCCGAATCGCTGCTGGCGGCGGTCACTGCACCATGGTCGGTACGCCGGAGTCCATTGCGGATCAGATTGAGCAATGGTGGCGCAACGAAGGCGCGGATGGTTTTAACCTGATGCCGCCTTCCTTGCCCAATGGCATTCGTGACTTTGTTGAGCAGGTGATTCCGGTTCTGCAAAAACGCGGGCTGTTCCGTCAGGAATACGAGCATGCAACCCTGCGCGGCCACCTGGGCCTGGAGCGGCCTGCCGCCTGATGCCAGGGCAAGAAAAAAGCGGGCATTTCCATAGACGGATTTGTCCGCTTTTTCCCTAGGGTGAAGAGGCTACGAAGTTCCTGAAGTTTGCTATCCTTAATGCTTTAATTGTCGCCTGCTTAACGAGCAGCGAGCTGTATAGGGATCGCACTATGAAAACCGCCGTTGTCACCGGGGCCTCCTCAGGGTTTGGGGCTGCGCTTGCCCGTAAATTGGTATCTGAAGGACACACCGTGCTGGGTCTGGCGCGTCGCCAGGACAAGCTCGATGCCCTGGCCGCCGAGCTGGGCGAGCGTTTTGTACCGGTCAGCGTGGATTTGACCGATCGTGCGCGAGCAGAAGCGGTGCTGGTTGATCTGACAGCTCGTTTTCCCAATATTGATGTGCTGATCAATAATGCCGGTCTGGCACTGGGCGTGGACAAGGCGCAAGACGCCAAGATGGATCAGTGGGACACCATGGTGGCCACCAATATCAGCGCGCTGCTGCACATTACGCACGCTTTGCTGCCGGGTATGGTCAAGCGCAATCAAGGCCACATCATTAATCTGGGGTCGACTGCGGGCGAATACGCTTATGCAGGCGGCAATGTGTATGGTGCTACCAAGGCTTTTGTGCATCAACTGGGCCTGAACCTGCGCGCCGACCTGTCAGGTACCGCAGTTCGTGTTTCTACCGTGGCTCCTGGCCTGTGTTCCGGTACGGACTTCTCGACTGTGCGTCTGGGCGATAAAGACAAAGCCGCAGCGCTGTACCAGAACGTGGATGCGCTCACGCCTGACGATATCGCCAATACCATTGCCTGGATCATGAATGCGCCTGCCCATATGAACGTCAACTACATCGAGTTGATGCCAGTGGCGCAAAGCTTTGCAGGTTTGAGCGTGCATCGCAAGGCTTAAACGTGGCGACCGGCGCGGGTCTGGCTTGATTAGACTTGGGCTCCGGTCTTACACTGCAAACGTCTTCAGGGCGGGGTGAAATTCCCCACCGGCGGTAAGGGAGCTACTCCCCAGCCCGCGAGCGCTTTCCGCCAGGGAAAGGTCAGCAGATCAGGTGAGAAACCTGGGCCGACGGTCAGAGTCCGGATGAAAGAAGATGAAGCATCGCTGCCTTGTGATCAAGGCAGCGACGTGTTTTATTGTTGCCCGGAGGACGCATTGTTTAATCAAGGATGCGTTCAAATGAAAAACCTGAAAATCTCCCCTGCATTAGCCGTTGGTCTTTTGCATGAATTCTGCGAAGGAGCGTGCTGATGTATACCGGAATTGTTAAAGCAGTTCGTCCTCTTACTGCGGTCAAGGCCGAGCTGGGCCGTACCGAGTTTGAAATCGACTTCACTGACGAGCTGCTGGTGGATCTGCAACTGGGTGCCAGTGTCAGCGTGGAAGGCACATGCCTGAGCGTGACCAGCATTTCTGGCCCTAAAGTCACCTTTGATGCGATTCCCGTCACGCTGGAGCGCACAAATCTGGGCACACTCAAAACGGGTGATCTGGTCAATATCGAACGATCGGCCAAGTTGAACGAGGAAATTGGCGGCCATGTGATGGCTGGCCATATCGCAACGACGGCTGAAGTGCTGGAACTGAGCATTACCGAGGCCGGTAATCGCCTACGTTTTCAGATGCCGGAAGATTGGGCGAAATACGTGTTTCCGCGTGGTTTTCTGGGCGTGAATGGCTGCAGCTTGACTGTGGCGGATGTGGAAGACGGTGTTGTGACCATCAACCTGATTCCCGAAACCTTGCGCCAGACGACGTTCTCCCGCTACAAGACGGGCGATAAGCTCAATATCGAAGTGGATCAGCAGACGGTTGTGTTGGTCGATGTGCTGGAGCGTACGGTTGCAGGCACGTTGACACGTGTGATGCCTGGTTTGAAAGGCTGATTGACGCCTAAATGAAGTAAAAAGAGCTGTCAGTTTTAAGACTGGCGGCTCTTTTTTATGCGGGGCTTTTACTGTCTCTGTTGCGGTACTGGATGTTTTGGGGCTTGTGGACAAAGCCTGGAGTGAAACGCAGCCCGAAAGCGGAGTACAGAGCCGTGTGAGCATGACCCCTCTAGTGATCGGCACTTTGCATAACAAAGCAGTACTCACACTTGAGTTAGCGTCTTCAAGACAAAATCAGCACGCTTTTCTACGCTTGTTTTGGGCAGCAGGCTCACTTGGTATCCCAGTAGGGGATAAACACGCTTCAAGCGCTCATACTCACGCAAAGCAGCGTTCATATCGTGACGACGTTCTGGATCAGCCTCGTATATTTCAGGCCAGGGCGGCGTTAAAAATACCTGTGAATGATAAGGGCTGGTCTTGTTGAGTTCATCCAGCAGTGGCGTTCCCTTTAATTCCTGCAAAGCCGCGGCCGCATCAATCAAGCCTCGATCAAAAAACACCCAGCCACCATCTTTCGGAGCGCTGCAATAGTCATCTTGCGCGGTCTTTATCGCTTCATTCAGGAAGGCCTCCATATCCAGCCAGGGAAGGGCAGAGCCACCGCTGGCCAGTTGTTCCTGCACGATACGTCGCCCAGGTTCCTGGATAACCGTATAGCCACGATTTTGCAGCTCGGATAACAAAGTAGATTTGCCGCCACCAGAGCAGCCGGAGAGAAGGACAAAAGGGTTCATAAGAGTAGGTCAGTAGAAGGTGAAGACTTGTACAGGCGTGTTCAAGCCCCGAAACTGAAGCCGGATGTAGGGATGTAGGGTGGGGAAGTCTGGAGCAGATACCCGCGAAGATTGTGCAAGTTTAGCGTATTTCTGCATTTCCATACTCCCACACTCAGCCAGCTAGTGACCAGCCCGACTTGAAAATAATAAAATGCAATTAACGGAAAGGAGTTTTTCTCATTGAAAAAATGGTCTTCAACAAGAAGAGGGCGAATTTACTTACCATCGGCTTGCTTATTGATGCGACATCAGAGGGAAGCACAGCGATAGAGAGCATTCCTGTTCTCATACTCTTGTTCCCACGCATTCACACCAAGGACTTGCTTCAAAACCAAATCGGAGCTTTGAACAAACAAGCCTCCATACATCCATAAGCAAGCAAAGAAAAACGCCGATCATCCAAAGGACAATCGGCGTTCTTATCTTTCAAAAACCTCTTGAAAGAGGGGGCGCTTTTAAGCCGACAGCTTTTCTACCTTGGCTGGCAGGCCTTGGCGCACGGCAGCGCCAGAAACCCAGTCAATCCAAACGTTGTCCTGGCCATTGCCACGGGTTGGATCAGCAAAACCCAATTCGTTCAGGTTCACACCTGCAGCCAGATCGTTCAGGTGAGGCATGGCCTCACCATCAATCTGGTGCGAACGCGCACCCAGTTCGGTATGCCCAAAACCGTGTTCGATTGCAATGGCCCCGCGCATAATACCGCCACGCACCAAAGCAACACCTTCAACCGCACCACCTGGTGTGCTGACACGAATACGATCGCCGTTACGGATGCCCATGTTCTTTGCATCATCCAGATTCAAGGAAATCGGATTGTGCGGGTGGACCTGGCGCAGGCGGGACATCCCGATGGACATGGAGCTCATCAAATTGGATTTGTAGGAGCTCATCAGCAATGGCCACTCTTGTTCCGAGAAATGCTCGCGCATTGGGCTGCCGTCAGCCAAACGAGTGGGGTACCAAGTAGGGCAACCACTAAGACGTTCACCCGTCATGGTGTGACGCATCTTGGCCAGGTCTTCATTCCAGATCTGCAAAGCATTGCTATAGCGATTTTTCAGCTGATTTCCTTTCCAGGCGTTTTCGATTCGGTCGAATCGGCCACCGCGTGTCAACAACATCGCCACTTTGCGCTGCTCTTCAGGATGCAAACGCGCTTGAAGATCAGGGAAGAGACGATCCACACCGGTGATGCGCATATCGTCGTCGGATGCGTCGCCAACCGGGCGGCCAGCACCAAAGGCAATATTGGCCATGCCCCGCAGATAGAAATCCTCGGCGCGCAGCAAGTCGTGGGCATTGCCTGCCTTGTCTTTCAGAACACCTTTACCAAAACCAGGCAATTCCAGACGCAAGGCTACTGCAAAGAGGAAACTTTCCAGATTGATAGGCTGACCGTCAGCCGTGCGATCCACTCGTGGCTCTACCACAGGCCAGCGCAAGGTCGAGGACTTGGCGATCACGTCAGCCCAAGGTGCCGAAACACCCCAGCTTTCGTAAGTCACCGTGTCTGGCACGATGTAATCTGCGTAGGCATTGGTTTCGTTGATAAAGGGATTAACCGAAATCGACAAGGGCAGAACCGCAGGGTCTTTCAGTTTGTGCAGCAAGGCATTTTTAAAGCCAGCAATCGCATAGACCGGGTTGCTCATGTGGTTGATCCACACTTTGCTGGTGTATGGATAGCCATTCAGGCCTGATGCAATCATTTCACTGCTCAAGGCACCTACAGCGGGGTACCAAGGAGCAGGAGCGGGGTACAACGCTTCCCCATTCGCTTGGCGGCGCTTGAATTCGCTGGATTTTTCGTAAGCGAAGCGATGTCGCGACAAAGACACGCCTTTGGCCGTCACTTTTCCGGGGAATTGAGCAAAGTTGTAGCGTGGGCCGGGGCCAAAAGGACCAAATGGGCCCGCATCCAGCACCAAACCGCCTTTCAGGTTCAGGTTACCCACCAAGGTATTCAACATGGCAATCGCGTAAGCCGTGTAGAAACCGGAACCGTTCATGGTGCCGCCGTGTGCGTCAGCCACGGCTTGGCGACCGTAGCTGGTAAATTCACGGGCCAGTTCGATCAGGGTTTCTTCGTCCATGCCGCAGCCTTTGGCGTATTCGGCAATGGATTTTTCCTGACTGCGCTCACGCAGCATGTTCAGCGCAGTACAGACGCGTACATCCTTGCCTTCCAGCTCAACGGTACGGTCGACAAATAGCGTCGCGCGATCCAGATCGGTATGGGCGCGCAGTTCGCCTTGTTCGTCCTGAACAATAAAGGGCGATTCAGTGCCTTCAGCTACTTCCCAACCCAGGTCTGTACCGCGCAAATAGCGGCCAAAACCTGGATGCTCAGGATCCGCAATCAACAAATGGCTGGCGTTCGTCCAGGAAGCGGTATTTTCGTCCTGCTCCGCAGGCGCATGGGGCAGGGACAAGTGTTCTGCATCAAAACGCTCTTGTTCCAGAATCCAGCGCAACATGCCCATGACCAGGGACAAGTCAGTGCCGGGCAGAACAGGCTGCCAGCGGTTGCCACTACCCGAGGCCAGGCTGGACGACGTTGGCAAGATCGGGGAAACAACCACGTACTTGAAGGTGTTTTCAGGACGCGAACGGGCTTCTGCCAGCTCACGGCCTTGACGCTGGAAGGGATTACCGGATTGAGCCGGTGCTGCACCAATAAACAGGCCAAAACGGGCGTTTTTCCAGTCGGGTTTGCCATGAGGCATACCTTTGATGTCACCCATGGCAGCGCCTGTACCAACACGGAAGCTTTGACCACAGTAAGAACCGTGGTTGCTGACGTTGATCGTGCCAAAAGCCTGCTCGGCAAAGCGTTTGACCAGTGGCGTACGGCCTTCGTTCGCGGCATCCGTGAACAACAACTGGTTGGCCAATGGACCGAACTCGGGGTTTTGCGGGTCAATCAGGGTTTCGTGATCCCAAATCGCACGCAAACCATCGACATGACCTTCTTTGAACAGATCGCCGCCTTCGCAGACCTCTTCAATCAATTGTTCAAAACTGATGCGCTCCCATTGGCCTGACCCACGGGGGCCGACGCGTTTCAACGGCGACAGAACCCGGTAAGGGCTGCTGTGCTGTTCCAGCATGGAAGCGCCGCGGGCACAGGCGCTGGCACGGCCTTCCAAGCCATTCTCACCACCCAGCATGGCGTAAACCTCGCGTACGGGCTGCTCCATGGGAGCAGACTGCGTGGTTGCCAAAGGATGATAAGGATTACCGGCGATACGCAGAATCTTGTTGTTCTCCGTATCAATACGTACGCGCACACCACACTGCGTCCAGCAGCCCAGGCAACTGGACGGGCTCACAATCTGGCCGGGCTGCGTATCCAGCAGACCCGTGATCGGATCAATACGGAATTCAGCCTGCAAGGAGTTGCCACGGGTTGCGTGTGCGGTTGGCACACCGGCTGTACCTTGGCCCAGACCTTGGACCGCCTTGACTACCGTGTCGCTATAACCAGCCGCAAAGGCAGCCAGACCACCCACAGCAGCACCGCCGCGGGTCAATACCTGTCGACGCGACAGGTTAGGGGTTTCTTTTTTCTTGCTCATGACGATAAGTACCTGAAAGCTAGTGAGTCTGTAGGGCCTAGGCCGTCAAAGACGAACGGCGGGCCGGGAACAGAGAGAGCAGGGTGGTGCTGGCGGCGAGCAAGGCAATACACAAGCCCAGCACACCCAGCATCCCCAGCAGACCATCGCTGCCTAAGGGCATGGTGTAGAGGTACAAACCGGCACCGTATTTAGGCACTCCTTGTACCGCCATGAAAATAATCCAGCGAAACACCCAGGCAGAGCCGAGCATAAAAGCCGCACAGAACAAGCTATAAAGATTGCCTTGCAGGGTGCCGATTGGACGGCTGAGCATATACAGCAACAGCAAGCCAAACGCGGAAGAACCCAGGAAGCCCAAACGCCATACGGGGTAACTCTGGAACAGTTCCCAGGCCGAACCGAAAGAATGGCTGTAACCCATCAGACCGGAGCCGACCCAGAACAGGGCCACGACGATCAAGGTCAGAACCACCCCCAAAGACCAGCGGCGTACGTATTCCAGCGGCAGATTGGCCACGCCACCGGGCAAGAGGCGAGCCACCAGCAGGATGGCACCCAGGCTGGCCAGAGCAGCCGTCAAGGCAAAGTTGATAGGCAGGAATGCGGTATTCCACAAGGGACGTGAACGCAGCACCATCACTTCAAAACCGCTGTAAACCAGAATCGACAAGGCCGAAACCAGCAGAGCCAGGCTCAACCAGCGCCACAGGACACGTTTGTTCAACCACCAGGCCAGCACGTTGGCCATGGATAGCCCCACGAACAGGGGCAGCAGCACAGCACCCAGCGACATCCACGACCAGGGAGTGAAATGGGCGTAGAAATGCCAGAAGCGGCCGGGTTGGTGCAAGTCAGCCAGCAAGGACACGGGAGCGGCAATGCTGCTGCACAGCAGCACAATCATCAGAGCGGGCTCCAGACGACGCAAGGCGCTATCGCTGGACCATGCGCAACGCCACACCCATACGGTGCTGGTGGCGGCCATACCGACCAGGAAAAAATATTGGACCGCCCAAGGTAACCAGGCAACTTCATAGGCGGGGGTCAGAATTTCGATAATAGACATAGCGGCCCCTTAGAACTGATTGGTCAGACGCACACTGGCCTGACCATCCACACCATCGACGAACTCGTCCGGCAAACCGATGTAGAACACATGCGGGTTGGTATTCATGCCGGGTTTGAGTACGCGGATTTCCTCTTTGTGCTCTTTGAGCAACTGGGAAATCGTGCTGGTTTCATCGTTCATATCGCCAATGACGCGCGCGCCACCGACGCAGCTTTCCACACAGGCGGGCAACAAGCCCACTTCCAGGCGGTGCTCGCAAAAGGTGCACTTGTCGGCGGTTTGTGTTTCATGGTTAATGAAACGGGCATCGTAAGGACAGGCTTGAACACAGTAGGCACAGCCGACACATCGTTCGTTGTCGACCAGCACCACCCCGTCTTCGCGCTGGAACGTCGCCTGCACAGGACAGACCGGCACACAGGGCGGGTTGTCGCAGTGGTTACAGAGGCGTGGCAGGCTCAGCATGGCCGCCTGCTGCTGTTCATCGAGCACCTCGTATTGCAGAACCGTGGTACGGAACTGCCCGATAGGGGGTGCATTTTCAATAGAACAGCTGACCGTACAGGCTTGGCAACCGATACATTTTCTTAGATCAACCACCATGCCGTAGCGGGCCCCATCTTTCCCACCGCTACGTCGTGGAGGCTGGCTGTTCATGGCAGCTTGAACAGGCTGAATAGGAATAATCGTGGCCCCGGCACTAAGGCCCAGCAATTCCTTAAGAAAACGTCGCTTGCCCTTTTTGGGCTCGGCGCTTGGAATCATGTGTTTTCCTTTTCTATGCTTGGGTTGAACCCATTTACATTATTTGTAGTTATAAGCATATGAAGAATACAAAGTTCCGGTCTTGATGAAGGTCAAAAAGAACATTTAAAGGTTGAAATGTTGACGCTCGGCTGTATTTTTCAGGCACAAAAAAAAGCCCCTCCAGGAAAGGGAGGGGCGCTATATACCTGAGTTGTGGATAAAACCGCTTAGAACGTTCCGCTTAAGCCCAGGAAGAAAGTGCGGCCGGGTTGGTTAAACGTCCGAGCTCCGGCGCCGTAAATATAGTTGGCGTTAGTCAGGTTCACACCGATCGCATTGCCGCGACGGAACAGGCGTTTGTCAAAGAGGTTGTCAACTCCTGCATTGATGCGGAAATGCTTGTTGATCTTGTACTGCGTGCTCAAGCCAAACAAGGCGTAAGGGGAGACCTTGTCGGTAGCAGAACCTGTCAGAGGCTGACCGTAGAAATCATATTTAGGCGGTTTTTGCTCGCCATAGAAGGTTGCTTTGGCGCGTAAAGACCAATCGGCGTTCACGTTCCAGTCCAGCGTTGTGTTGATGGTGTACTTGGGAATGGTCGAGAGCGCTTCACCTGTGGTCTTGTTTTTGGACTCGATCATGTAGGTAAAGTTGGTGGACCACAGCCAGTTCTCGGCTAATGGCAATGTCAGGTTACCTTCCAGACCGGATACCACGGCTTTGGGAATGTTTTCCCATTGCAGGACCAATTGATCCCTGTTCATATCCCAGAAACTGGACTGTGCAAAACGCCCCGCTTCCACTTTGTTGCGGTAATCGTTGTGGAAGTAAGTCAGGCTAGCTCCCAAGCCATCATCACCCACATACTCAACACCAAGCTCTTTATTAAGACTGGTTTCTGCTTTCAGGTTCGAATTACCCTGGAGAAAACACCCAGCCTCTACAACATTAGGCGCACCTGTATTTCCCCAACACCCATTGCCTGCGCTATACAAAGTGTAGCCATCGTTACTTTGATACAAGTTGGGTGCCTTGTAAGCTCGTGCGATACCTGCTTTGAATAGCCAGTTATCGGTCACGGCATGTGACAAGTTCAAGGAAGGGCTCCAATTACTACCATGTATATCGTGGTAGTCAAACCGCAGCCCTGGGGTCACAGTTGTCTTGTCTGTGGCATAAATATTGTCCTCGACAAAAACCGAATAAATATTCGCACGTGCCTTGGGTTTATAACTTCTAGGGCTGCTCGGAACCTTTTCTGGGTTGCGTGCGGCCAAATCAGAAGATTTATCGTTCAATTCCTGCCCGACCCACTCCAGACCAAATGTGGCGTACTGCTCGATACTTCCTGTTTTGAACTGATGGCTCAATTCGGTATGCGCCGTCATCGTGGTCAGGTCAATAGTCCCAAAACCACCATCTTTCACGCGCAGAGGATCATTGAAAGCGCCTTCAGTGCCACCAGCCAGACCTTCCAAAATACGGTAGTTACGCGTCTTTTCGTATTGGAAATAACTCAGTGTATTCGTCTTATCGTTCCAGTCCCCACGATGCGTCAGCGAATAGCTCTGGCGGTACATCTTGTTGGTCTCATCGCCCAACTGGCGTTTGACCTCGTCATTGGTATTCGTGTTTTGAGTATCACCCGTATAAATATTGCCTTGGCGGCTATAGGAAGCCTCCAGATCCACCGTTTGGCGGCTATCAGGACGCCAGGACAGCAAGCCATTGATGTCCTTGTTACGTACGCCTTCACGTCCAGCAGGCAAGCTGTTCGCATTGGCACCACCACGCTCGGTCTGGTGTCCTTTATTGATCTCCGGATCGTCCGAATCCGTCTTGTTCAGGTTTCCGTACAAACGGAAGGACAAAGATTCGCTGATCGGGCCGCTCAAGCCAAAGCTCATGCGTCGCGTGGCGCCTTCATCGCTATGTTCGGGCAAGTTGCCATACAAGGAGTAGGTGCCCTGGAATTTGTCTGTCGTAGGCTTGGTGATGATGTTGACCACACCGCCCGCAGCCCCGTTGCCGTAGCGAGCGGCCGCCGGGCCGCGCAGCACTTCCACGCGTTCGATCTGCTCGGCAGGTACCCAGTTGGTATCCCCACGCGAATCACGTTCGCCACGCCAGCCGAAACGCACAGCAGAACGTGAACTGACGGGTTTGCCGTCAATCAGAATCATGGTGTTTTCCGGGCCCATACCGCGAATATCGATCTGGCGATTATTACCGCGCTGGCCGCTGGCCGAGTTACCCGTCAGGTTCACGCCCGGCATGGTGCGCAGAACTTCGGAGATATCGTTGGCGGGAGGGGACTTCTGGATGTCTTCGGCGGTAATGATGGAAGAGCCCAAGGTCTGCTTGAGCTCCTGCTCGGCCTTGACCACGATGCGGTCCAGCTCCTCGACCTCTTGCGCTTGCGTCTGATAGGGAAAGGCCAACAATAAAGCCACTGCCAGACTGCTTAAAGGCATAAAAGATACGCCGCTAGGCACCTGGCGCTTAGCGGCGAGAGACGAGGACACCGACATAATGAACACCCAGTAATAATGAGATTGATTCTTGATTATAAACAGAATGTTTCATGTTACCGAGCGTGAATCTCGTAAAACCAACACATCCGTCTGGGCAAATTCAGCCAGAACTACGTCCGCCGACGTTAAAGCTGCGGCCTGTCAAGGCTGACAGCTTGCGCTGCAAAGGGGCTGATTGTATTTAGGCGCAAACGCTGCAGCCAGGGCCCATACAGGTATGGATGACAGAATTCCGGGTGCTGGAACGAGTGCCGGGCCCGGTCACATTATTGCCCGCCAAAGCTTGTTGAGGCGTCAGACCGCGCGTAGGACTGGCTTTGCTGAACAGGCGTCGTGGTGCGCTCAGTTGCAGCAAGAGGCTGCCTTTTTCACAAGCAGGGCAGGTCTGGGGATCGTTGCGGGTGGCAATGCTGCGCAAATGGCTGCTGCGTTGCAGGCAATGATTACAAAGATAGTCGTACAAAGGCATGGCAAATCCGAGTAAAGCAAGCCCTGACTCCGAGACGAAGCCAGGGCCAGAGACTGATCAGGTCAAGTTACAGCGTGTGCCTGGACGGCCAAAACGGGCCGCGTCATTCAAGGCACCTTTGGGCAGGATATCGGTATCAAAAATACCGGTAGGCAATGCCAGAGAAGCGGAGCTGTTAGGCAGATCCACCACACCGCCGTAACGGCCTTCAACCGGCGCCGCTGTCAGCAGCATGTAGGCCTGCGCACGCGACAGGTCAGTGGTGCGGCTGATGTAATCAATCGCCGCCAAACAGGCCTGACGGTATGCAACCGTAGAATCCAGGTAATAGTTGACGCCTTCTTCCACGCTGATGCCCGTGAAGTGCATCCACTGATCGTACTTGGGATCGTGGCGGCCTGGAACATAGATAGGCGCGGTCAGATTGTATTTGGCCATGCCACCTTTGATCAGATCAAAGCCAAGGTGGGCTGCGCCGTCCATTTCAATGGCACCACAGAAAGAGATTTCGCCATCGCCCTGGGAGAAGTGCAAGTCGCCCATGGACAGGCCAGCACCCTTCACATAGACGGGGAAGTAAATCCGCGAGCCAATGGTCAGGTTCTTGATGTCCAGGTTGCCGCCATGCTCACGTGGAGGCACGGTACGGGCAGCTTCAGCCGCCATGCGGTCAAACTCGGCCCCTTTAACGCCGCGCAATACAGCGGTTTTGGCATCGGGCGGGTTGGCGTGGCCCTTGGGCACCAGCAGGGCTTCACGGCGGTTCCACTCGCGCAGCAGTTCGTGCGAGGGCAGGGTGCCAATCAGCCCGGGGTGCATCATGGCCGCAATGCGTACGCCAGGGATGTGACGCGAGGTAGCGTAAACACCATGCAGGTCCCAGATGGCCTTGTCGGCTTCGGGAAAATGCTCGGCCAAAAAGCCACCGCCATTTTCCTTGGCAAAAATGCCGGAGAAACCGACAGGAGTAATGGCGCGAATGTCCAGCAGATCCACCACCAGAATATCGCCTGGCTCAGCACCCTCTACGTGGATGGGGCCCGTCAGTGGGTGAGCGCGGGTCAGGTCAACGTCGCGTACGTCGTTGGCGCTGTCCGTGTTCTTGATCTGGGCGTCCAGAAAGTCCATGCACTCCAGAATCATTTCCTCGCCAGGCTTCACGCTGGTCAGGTCTGGAATATCAGGGTGCCATCGGTTGTGCCCGATTTCAGCTTGCTCGGCCAGGGGTGCGCCGGGTTTGATTTTTATATGCTGCATGTGTTCTCCGAATAATGTGTGCGAGGTCAGCACAACGGCGCTTTTAATGCGCTTGGCGACACAATTAACACGACTGAACAGGCACGGTCAAAATGTGTGGATATGCGGGTTTATATGTTTTTTTATGCCAATAAATAAATTCCTAAGTGAGTCAATGATTTAGGCTTTAAGTGATTAAAGGACAATAGTCCCAGGTTTTTGTCCAGAGGATAAATCCTGATTTTGAGCAAATTTTTTATGTCCCGGAATACCGTAAAAAAACGGGCTGCTCTCTATACGACAAACCTTATAGAAGGCATAAGAGTTCCTGAATGGCCTAGCAGGACTCAAGGCTTGGAGCGAAAAAGGGTACAGCTAAGCCCAGGCTCCAAATAACCCTTATCACAGCAGGTATATAGGTCGGCTAGTCGAACTGACAACAATAAAAAGCAATAAAACGCAGGAGACACAATAATGACTAGCCGTTCCCCGATCCTGTGGATTCGCAATCCACTGGCCTGTTCAGATGCACAAGCTGCCGGTGGCGTACTGGTGCAAGATAGCCGCATTATCGAAAAAGTGGCCGCCGGTCAGCAGCCCAAGCAGGCTTACGACCAAAGCTGGGATGCCTCCCGGCACGTTTTGCTGCCCGGTTTGGTGAATACGCATCATCACTTTTACCAAACCCTGACACGGGCCTATACCCCAGCGCTGAACAAACCCTTGTTCCCCTGGCTGACCACCTTGTATGACGTGTGGGCCGGGCTGGACGACGAGCAAATGCAGGTGGCCAGCGAGCTGGCCATGGTGGAACTGTTGCAGTCGGGCTGTACGACGGTGGCCGATCACCACTATGTGTTTTCGGGCGCCTTGCAACATGCCATTGATTGCCAGGCTGAAACCGCTCAACGCCTGGGTGTACGCGCCGCATTGACCCGTGGTTCCATGAGTGTGGGTCGGGATCAGGGAGGCTTGCCCCCGCAAAACGTCGTACAGGACGAGCAAACCATTCTGGACGACAGCTTGCGCCTGATTCGTCAATATCACCAACGCGAGGATGGGGCGATGATCACGCTGGCCCTGGCTCCGTGTTCGCCTTTCTCTGTCAGCCGCGAGTTGATGAGCGAAAGCGCCAAGCTGGCTGAACGCGAGGACGTACGCCTGCATACGCATCTGGCTGAAACAGACGACGAAACTGCCTACTGCGAGCGCCTCTTTGGTATGCGTCCACTGGACTATCTGGATCAGCAGGGCTGGTTAAGCAATCGCACCTGGCTGGCACACGGCATTCACTTCAACGACGAAGAAATCCAGCGTCTGGGCCGGGCAGGCACAGGTATTGCCCATTGTCCCTCGTCCAATATGGTCTTGGGCAGCGGCCTGTGCCGCACCATCGAGCTGGAAGCCGCTGGTGCACCCGTGGGGCTGGCCGTAGATGGCTCGGCCTCCAATGATCACTCCAATCTGGCTCAAGAGATGCGACAGGCACTCTTGCTGGGCCGGCTGCGCTACGAGCCGGGCCAGGTTACCCATCAAGCCGTTATCCGTTGGGCGACTCAAGGCTCGGCCCGTTGTTTGGGTCGCGAGGATATTGGTGGCCTGAACGTCGGGCAGCAGGCCGATCTGGCCTTGTTCACCCTGGATGAATTGCGCTTTTCCGGCGCTGAGAACCCCTTGGCGGCCTTGCTGCTCTGCGGCGCAGACCGGGCCGACCGCGTGATGGTCGCCGGCCAGTGGCGTGTGATTGACGGCCAACCCTGCGGCATTGATTTGCAAGACCTGATGCAACGCCATCAAGCCGCTGCGCGTCGTTTGCGCGACAAGGTGCTGGATACCGTAGCGACAGCTTGAGTTCGGTAGTGACAGGGCCTCTAGAGCCCTGCCTATTTATTTTCGGAGACAAACAATGACAACACCTACAAGGGCGACGGGTGCAGCGACTGCGCAGCGCCCCGAAGACGAGAATCTGGGCCTGGGCGCGAATCTTGCCTACGGTTTTCAACACGTATTGACCATGTATGGCGGCATTATTGCCGTACCCCTGATCATTGGCGAGGCCGCTGGCCTGCCTGCCAATGAAACCGGCTTGCTGATTACCGCCTGCTTGTTCATGGGCGGCCTGGCGACCTTGCTGCAAACGCTGGGCGTGCCGTTTTTTGGCTGCCGTCTGCCGCTGGTTCAAGGGGTATCATTTTCTGGCGTAGCCACCATGATCGCCATTTTGGGTACGGGCGGCGGTTTGCCAGCGGTATTCGGCGCAGTCATTGTCGCGTCCCTGCTTGGGCTGCTGATTACGCCGGTCTTTTCACGGGTGATCCGGTTCTTCCCGCCTTTAGTCACGGGCTGCGTGATTACGACTATTGGTCTGACCTTGATGCCAGTGGCCGCATTCTGGGCCATGGGCGGTAATCCTTCCGCACCGGACTTTGGCAGCGTAGGTAATATTTCCCTGGCCGCCATGACCTTGCTGATCGTGCTCTTGCTCAGCAAGCTGGGCAGCGCCACGACCTCCCGCCTGTCTATCTTGCTGGCTATTATTATCGGCACCGTCATTGCCGTCGCCATGGGCCATGCAGATTTCTCTGCCGTCAGCGAAGGCGAGGTCTTTGCCTTGCCCAGCCTGTTCCACTTTGGCATGCCCACTTTCCAGACTGCCGCGATTATCTCCATGTTCATTGTGATCATCGTGACGCTGGTGGAAACTTCGGCCGACATTCTGGCCGTGGGCGACATTATCGAAACCAAAGTGGATGCTCGTCGTCTGGGTGATGGCCTGCGTGCCGATATGCTCTCCAGCCTGATCGCCCCTGTATTTGGCTCTTTCACACAAAGTGCCTTTGCCCAGAACGTCGGTCTGGTGGCGGTCACCGGCGTGAAAAGCCGTTACGTCGTAGCCTTTGGTGGCCTGATTCTGATCGCACTGGGCTTGCTGCCCATCATGGGCCGTCTGGTTGCCGCTGTCCCACCCGCGGTACTGGGTGGCGCGGGTATGGTCCTGTTTGGCACCGTCGCGGCCAGCGGTATCCGTACGCTGGCCAAGGTGAACTACGAAAACAATATGAACCTGATCATCGTCGCCACCGCTATCGGCGCCGGCATGATTCCTATCGTGGCTCCCAAGTTCTACGAGCACTTCCCAACCTGGTTTGCGACGATTTTCCACTCCGGCATCAGCTCGGCAGCCCTGGTGGCGATTGTGCTGAACCTGCTGTTCAACCATTTCACCCTGGGCAATCCGGATCAGCCCTCTGTGTTTGCTGCGGGTGGAGGCCGCTATCTGCGGGTCTCGGACGTGGCCAATCTGAACGAAGGAGACTATGTTGAAAACGGCAAGGTCATGGACAAGGACGGCAAGGAGATCCCGATTATTGCTGATGAGCACCCCGCACCGGAACAGTCCCCTGTGCTGCACACGAAACCGAGTTTAAGCAGTACCTGAACAAGTAGAAACACTGCTAAAAGAACATAAGATCGTACCTTTGGCCGCCTTGTCTCTTTAGGGAGCAAGGCGGTTTTTTTTAGCTAAGCACTTGAAATATCGGGAACTAGCCTCATCTCCTCTTACGTAGGCGACCGAGCCCACGCCTTCCATTGCAGCAGGGCTCAGCAAAGGAAAAATGGAGATCAAGCATGGCAAATAATTTGACACGTTTTAATCCCTTTGGTGATCTGGCGGGCCTGGACACGTGGCGAGATATTGAAGACATCTTCCGACGCGTTCCTGTTGTCGGCTCCCTGGCCGGAAATACACCGCCCGCCATTCGTCTGGATGTCAGCGAGAGCGAAGAGGCCTATCAAGTCAGCGCGGAGGTGCCAGGTATCAACAAGGAAGACGTGCATGTCAGCGTTGAAGGCAATGTGGTTTCTATCCGCGTGGAAAGCCGTCGGACTCAGGAAGAAAAGGACGGCGATACGGTCTTGCGCAGTGAACGCTATTACGGGGTGCAGACACGTCGTTTCAGCCTGGCTCAGGACATTGATGAAGCCCAGGCGAGCGCAAAATGTGAAAACGGCGTTCTGGAGTTGATTCTGCCCAAGAAAAAGAGTGGGGCAGGGGCCAAGAAGCTGGAAATCCGCTAAAAAGCATGCTCGAAGAAAACCGCGCCTTGTAGGCGCGGTTTTCTTTCAGGCGCGGGAACTATTTGTGTCCCACTTCCAGAATGGAACACAAGCCCGCTGTGGGGATACGGCGTATCAAGCGCAAACCAGCCTGCTCAAATAAAGCTTCAAATTCCGCCAGGGTTCGTTCACGGCTGTCTTCCAGCACACACATGGTGATCAGATCCAGCAATTTACCGCCATCTGGCTGATTATTCGGCTCGATGACGCTTTCCAGAATCAGAATGCGACCATTTTCAGACATACCGCGTTTGCAGTTACGCAAGATGGTGATGCCTTGCTCATCGCTCCAGTCATGAATGATCATCTGCAGAAGATAAATATCGCCGGCTGGGCAGCTCTCAAAGAAATCGCCGCTGACCAGTTTCCAGCGTTCAGGCTGATTCAAGTTTGGAAGCACCGAATTATCCAGTACCTGGGCCTGATCGAACAAAATCCCATAGGCGCTGGGGTTCTGTTGCAGAATCAATAGCAGTAAACCACCAATACCACCGCCCACATCCACCACCGTAGCGCCTTCTGGAACATCGATCTGTTCGATCAGCAGATGATTAGAGGCCATGGACAGCCCGGCGACACCTTGATGGAAAACATCATGAATGGCCTTGTCCTCCCAGTGTTCAAAAAAACCATGTCCAAAGCGCTCGCGGAAAATGGGGGTGCCGGCCGCCGCCTTGGCCAGATCTCCGGCGCAGTGCAAAAATGCGGCGTCCGTCAGCATCAGGGCCGCATCTTTCAGCCGGGTAGGGGAGTCAGACAGCATTTGCTTACCCAGTTCGTCCAACTGATAGGTATCTATCGGCTGTTCCCTAAAGACTCGATTGGCACACAAGACACGCAAGATACGCTGTAAATGAATGCCTTGGGTATGGGTCAAGCGAGCCAGCTCGTCAATCGTCTTGGACCCGTTTCTCAGATGATCGGCCAGCCCTAACTGGGCAGCAGCCCGTACCGAGGTTGAAATGGAATACGCCATGATCAGATTGAGCAACTCAACCCCACTGTCTTGCCCCTGGTTTAAATCTTGGCTGCGTTCGGAAGTATCAGAAAATTTTGTCATCTCCATCCCTTTAAAAAAAGACCGATCACCATGAAAGCGAATCGGCCTTTGAGGAAACGAAATTAATTCATCAGAACAAGTCACTAATATGCATTTGTTCTGAGTCAGGAAATGAAAAAGAAATTAAGGGTTATTGTTCTGGATCATATAAGTCAAAGAGCTTGCCAATAATGCACGGGTTCCAATTCTCAATGAATTCTCATCAATCAGGAATTCGGGTGAATGATTTGCCGCTCCAGGTTTATCGGCATACGGCGTAGCGTTAAGACGCCAAAAAACCAGAGGGATGTCTTTGGCAAAAACACCTACATCCTCAGACGCCATAGCTGGAGATGTTTCGCGTACTCCGGCACCGTCAGCGGCTAGCTCGAAGGCAGGTAACAGCATCGCCGTCGTAGCAGGATCACTGATGGTAATGGGATACCCGCTGTTGATCTTCACTGTCGCGCTGACATCGTGGTTGGCCGCAATGTTCTCGGCATAGCGCTTGACCAGATCCTTGGCGATAAGCTGGTTGCTGGGCGAGTAGGAGCGGATAGTACCTTCAAGAACCGCGGTATCTGGCAAGACATTGCCTTTAAAGCCGCTTTGCAGCTTGCCTACAGAAACAACGGTTGTACCGGTACCCGGATTGGTACGCTGCGCAATGATGTTATTTAAAGAAACCACAATTTCGGCTGCAGCCGTCAAAGGCGAGGTGGCTCTCCAAGGAGCGGAACCATGTCCCCCTTCACCTTGCAAAGAGATATTGAAACCATCGCCGCTAGCCAGCATGACTCCTTCGCGGTAGCCAATCTCCTTGGAGGGAAAACCGGCGCCGATATGCTGGGCCATGATCACATCCACCTTGGGCGACTCCATGACACCTGCATCCATCATGACGCGCGCACCTGTGGGCCCTCCAGGTGTCGGATTGCCTTCCTCGGCGGGTTGAAAGATCAGGACAATCGTGCCGGGTAAATCGGCACGTATGTCGGACAACACCTGGGCAGCCCCCAATAGCATGGCCATGTGAGTATCGTGACCGCAGGCATGAGAAATGGGAACATCCTGGCCTTGCCATGACCCTCTGGCAGTGGACTTGAAGGGTAGATCGTTGATTTCTTCGACTGGCAAGGCATCCATATCCGCCCGCAAGGCGACGACCGGACCGGGCTGTCCACCCGTCAATACGGCCTTGATGCCTGCTGTTTGACCCACTCCGGTCTGAATGACATAGCCAGGCATGGTGTCCAGTGCTGCCTTGATGTAGGCGGCCGTGTTGTGTTCCTGAAAGGACAACTCGGGATTCTGGTGAAGATGGCGGCGCCAGCTGATGATCTGCGGCTCCAGCAAATCTGCTTTCTGCAAAGCCTGATCAATCAGAGTGGGGGTAGTGGGCTGAGCGATGGCAAGACCTGAAACGAAACAACTGACAGCAAGCAAACCTAAGCGAAATGGATGCGTCATAAGGCTTCTTCCTTTCATGGTTAAAGGTTTGCCGATAATAGCACCTCTATAAAAAATTTAATTTCAAGAAAAAATAAAACAGGAAAATAAATAAATTTTATTTTTAATGATTAACCGCCTAATTTAAAATAAGAATCCCGAAAAATGGATTTATTCCAGAAAGGAATTCATTAACAATCAAAAAAAAATGGAATCGTGTTCAGATTTCAAGAATGAGTTCGATGTGCTCCAGCAAGAAAAAACCGGCCACTGCAACAGTGAGCCGGTTTTTTTGGGCAACGTATCGGAGCAGGATGGGCAAGGCATGCCCATCTCAAGCCCCAAAAGCCATCAAGGTTTCTTGTTGTCGATCATGTAGGTCAGCGAGCTGGCCACCAAGGCACGCGTACCGATACGCAGTGCTTTCTCGTCAATCATGAACTCGGGTGAATGGTTGGGAGCGCCAGGCTTGTCCGCATAAGGCGAGGCATTCAAGCGCCAGAACACCAGCGGAATGTTCTTGGAGAAGGCCCCAAAGTCTTCCGAACCCATGCCTGGCGGCACTTCCTTGGCACCTACACCATCAGTAGCCTGATTCAGGGCAGGGCTGACAAGCTGAGTCACCGCAGGATCGCTGATCAGAACTTCATAGCCTGTATCGATTTTCACCGTGGATTTCAAACCATGGCTATTGGCAATGTTCTGCGCATAAAGCTTGATCAAATCATGGGCCGTGGCCTGGTTCATCTTGGACAAGGAGCGGACCGTGCCGGAAATATGAGCACTTTCAGGCAGCACATTAGGGCGATTGCCGCTTTGCAAGGACCCCACAGTGACGACAGTCGTCCCATCCAGAGGGTTGGTGCGCTGAGCGATGATATTATTCAAGGCTGTTACGGTTTCCGCCGCGGCGACTACGGGGGAACTAGCACTCCAGGGAGAAGAGCCATGACCGCCTTTGCCGTCCAGCGTAATGGTAAACACATCACCACTGGCCATAATGCTGCCCTGACGATAGCCAATGCTACCTGCCGGGAAGGCCGGACCAATATGTTGACCCATGATCACATCCACCTTGGGCTTGTCCAGCACTCCTTCTTTCATCATGGCGTTGGCGCCGCTAAGCGGCGTACCAGGGCCTTGCTCCTCGGCAGGCTGGAACAACAGGACCACTGTGCCCGGCAACTGGTCACGCATATCGGAAAAGACTTTTGCCGCTCCCAGCAACATGGCGACATGGGTGTCATGGCCGCAAGCATGGGATACAGGCACCTCTTTGCCTTGCCATTGCCCCTTGGCGGTGGACTTGAAAGGCAGATCATTCCGTTCCAGCACAGGCAGGGCATCCATATCTGCCCGCAAGGCGACAACCGGGCCCGGCTTGCCGCCTTTCAAAACGGCCTTGATCCCGGTTTGAGCAATGCCGGTTTGAATTTCATAACCGGGCATGGTCTCCAGAGCGGCCTTGATATAGGCCGCTGTATTGTGTTCCTGATAGGACAACTCCGGATTCTGGTGAATATGGCGGCGCCATTCGATGACTTGCTGTTCAAGGGCATCCGCTTTGCTCAAGGCTTGATCTACAAGACTCGAACTAGCTTGAGCCATGGCGGTGCCAGCCATTAAACAACTGGCCGCAAGCAGACTCAGGCGAAATGAAAATGTCATTGTGCTCCTCTCTCTTTTTGTAGTCGTAGAGGGCCGATCATAGTGCCTAAACAATCAGTATCCAAAGTAGTGTTTATCCTGCCTTATGTAACCGGCTGTCTGGCGTAGTGGCCTGGCGTCTCTCCCATCTGATCCTTGAAGAAAGCTATAAAAGCACTGTCGCTGGCAAACCCAAGATCAAACGCAATCTTGGTCACGGCATCACCCGTAGACAACTGCTCAATGGATTTGAGCAGCCGCCATTGCTGTCGCCACTGCTGATAACTCATGCCAGTGTCACGCTTGAACAAGCGGCTGATCGTCTTTTCTCCTGCCCCCAGATATTCCGCCAGCACATGCAAGGCGGGCGGCAAAGTATCGATAGGTATGCGCTTTAAGCGCGTATCTTGCGGCAAGGGCAAAAACAGGGCTTGATCCGGCGCACGGTGCAGCTCATTCAATAGAAGTTGCATCATATGCAGGCCGGGAGGCCGGTCCCAATCCTCATCCAGATCCGCCTTGGCTATGCGGTCCAGCACGGCTGTCAACAGATCATTCGCTGCCAGAATCTGCACCTGTTCGGGCAGGCCCGGGTAATGCTCCGGGTCCAGATAGACAGAGCGGTACTCCACCTGTTCGCTCATGCGGGCCTGATGTGGAAGCAAGGCTGGAATCCAGATCAAACGCCCCGGTGGCAGCAAGCACAGTTGCTGATCCAGCGTTACGCTGATGCAGCCACTACGGGTGTACAAAATCTGCCCCCAAGGATGTTGGTGCAGACCGGAGTCGTGTTGTGCCAGTTGCGCCGCAATACCCAGGGCATGACGTCCCGTCAGATCCGGAAAAGGATCATTAGCATCTAAAAAAGGCATGATTGTCCGATTTCATGGGTTTTTTATCAGAATACTTGTAATAGAAAAATCCAGCCAGACTTACGCTGATTCTTTTTTCCCAATTCAGTGTGATTAGCATGTCTCGTTTTCTATTCTTGATGATCGCCTTGATCATGTTTCCGCAGGTGGTGGAAACCGCCTATAGCCCGGCTTTACCCCTGATCGCCGACAGTTACTCCGTGTCGGCCAGCCGCGCCGGGCAGACCTTATCGGTCTACTTCATAGCCTTTGCCGCAGGCGTGCTGTTCTGGGGCTGGCTATGCGACAAGGCCGGGCGTCGGCCCGCTGTTCTGGCCGGTTTGACGGTTTATGGCCTGGGCTGCCTGCTGGCTGTGTTCAGCCCCAGCTTCGGTGTTTTGCTGGCTGCCCGCATGATCAGTGCATTTGGAGCGGCGGTCGGCTCGATCGGTGTACAAACCATGTTGCGCGATCGTTACCAGGCAGAAGATCTGGCCAGGATCTTTGGCACCATAGGTGCCGCTCTGGCATTAAGCCCCTTGTTAGGTTTGGCAATGGGCGTCGCTCTGACAACAAGCGCAAGCCTCATGCCCGTCTTTCTGGGACTGTTCGCGTTGGCCTTGATCTTGTTTGCCGCTTGCCTGTTTCAGCTTCCTGAAACCCGCCCGCTTCAACACAGCCAGGCCAGCATGGTGAATGTGCTGTTCCGCTTGCTGCGTGACCCGGCAATTTGGCAGTCCGCCATGCTGGTGGCTCTGTTCAACGTCACGATTTTTTCCTTTTACCAATGGGCACCTTTCCTGCTGGAAGGCCTGGGCTCCGATAACCGTCCCATGATGGTGGCCGGCCTTTTACTGGCTGCCGGAACCTTTATGGGCGCTTTTCTGAATCGCCGTTGGCTGGCGGCAGGACACCGTGCCCGGCATTTGGTGTGGCGGGGGATTTTGATTTTGGCCGTGGCGGCTACCGGCCTGGAGTTGGCGGGAACACATCTGATTTTCCTGCTGCCGGCCATGTTGCTGGCATTGGCCTACGCCATCGCCATCCCCAATCTTTTGTCGGCTGCCTTGCAGGACTATCGCTCGGTGGCAGGGAAGGCAGGTGCTGTCTTTGGCCTGATGTACAGCCTGTTGCTAGGCATCGGTTTGGCCTTGTCGGCCTGGTGGGGAAGTCTGGCTGACGTGACTGTTGTTTGTGCTGTGCTGGCCGCTATTTGTCTGGCCTTGCCCCTGAAAAAGGCTTGAGAAAAACCCTGATACGCCATTCGTAAGCCGCCTCATCATAGGGTATATACCAATACATATGTATTGACATAGATTAAGCCAAATCACCATAATCCTTCATGTTTAAAGCAATTGAAGAGTGTGCCTGACAAACACTCAGCTTGAACATTTATCCAAAAGGAGAGGATGACATGGTGGAACAGGGGGTTATGGGCAATCCGCTCGACAAGGCCAAGCCACGCGGCACAGTGGCCTTGCTCATGCTGTTGATGGCCGTGATGGGCGAAATGTGCCTGGCGGCCGACTTTTACGGCTTTGCAGCTGTTATCAAAATTGTCTCGGCAGACCTGTCACTGAGCCCCGCGCAAGCCGGGCTGGTGCAGGGTGCTTTCGGTGTCTCGTTTGCACTGGGCATGTTGTTCTGGGCACCACGTGGTCGCTCCATGAGCTCGGCCCGTTTGTACCTGATTGGCTTGGGTGGCAGCGGCTTGCTGATGCTGCTGCAGACTCAGGCACAGGATTTCACGCAGCTATTTTTACTGCGTCTGGTTGTGGGCTTTTTTGACTCTGCAGTCTGGGTCGGGTCCATGAAAATCGTCATGCAATGGTTTGCTCCACGCCGCCAGGGTCTGGTACTGGGCATTATTCTGGCCGCCTATTCGCTGGCCATTACCCTGGACTTTGCCTTGGGTTTGCCTTACGCCATGGCTCATGGCTGGCGTGCTTTCTTCCTGGTCCTGGGCGGGCTGACCTTAAGTGCCTGTTTAATCACGCAGCTGGTGGTACGCGCCGGTCCTTATCAAGATCCACACGACAAGATCAAAACCGATGCCGGTGTGTTGCGCTCCATCGCCGCACGCCCCTGGATATGGGTAGGCATTCTGGCCATTTTTGGGGCTTTGTTCTCGGTTGCGGCAACCGCGACCTGGCTGATTCCAGCGCTGATTGATGTGCAGAAAATGGCCCCCGAACAGGCTCCCTTGTTCGGCACCATCATGGGCTTGTCCCAAGTCTTCTTCCTGATTCTGGGCGGTTATGTCAGCGATCGCTTCACCCGTGTTGGGGTAATGCGTGTGGGCATGTGGTTGACCATTCTGGCAGCCAGCGCCTGTGTTCTGGTTGCCTGGCAGGCATTGCCCTACAACGGCCTGCTGATCGTGGCCATTCTTTGCGGCGTAGGGGTCTTTCATGGTGGCGCCATTTTCAGCTACGTGGGGGAGCGCTATGGCGTGAACCTGGGCCCTAGCGCTGCTGGCTATGCCGAAATGGGCGGTGTGTTCGCCACCTTTGTCGCGCCGTCCCTGCTGGGCCTCTTGCTGAGCCTGACTGGTTCCTACATCTGGGCCTTTGGCAGCTTCCTGGCGGTGGAAGTGCTGGTTTTCATCGGTTTCCTCCTATTGAATCGCTTGCCTTCGGCGCAGGCGGAATAAAGCAATGAACAAACTTGTTTTCGATCCGGCAGACCTGGAGCAATACCGGCTCCAGGCCTCGGTGGCTGATTTTGACGCTGAGATGGCCACCTACAAGCAGGCCAGTGAACGAGCTCGTGTAGCCCTGAAAGCCTGTTTCAGCACCCACGCCTATGGCGATGACCCGACAGAAAAACTGGATATCTATGCCGCCAGCCAGGCTGGCGCCCCGGTTTACCTGTTCATTCATGGGGGCTACTGGCGCATGTTGTCCAAGGATGACTCGGCCATGATGGCGCAAAGCCTGCATGCCGCCGGTGCCACGGTGATTTGCCTGGACTATGGCTTGGCTCCGGCTTACCGCCTGCCGCAGATCGTGGCGCAATGCGAACGCGCCTTGCAGTGGGTCCACGCGCACGCGACGCAATTTAATGGCGACCCGCAGCGTATTCATATTAGTGGCAGCTCGGCAGGGGGCCATTTAAGCGGCATGTTGCTGGCGGCCGATACCCGACGTGAACAACGTCTGATCCACAGCGCCAGCATTATCAGCGGCGTCATGGATTTGCATCCCCTCTTGCAGACCGCCGTGAATGACTGGCTGCAGCTGAACGAAGAACAAGCCCAACGCTATAGCCCGGCCTTGCACCCACCAGCAAGGGGAACGCCCGTGCTGGTGGCCTGGGGGGCACTGGAACCTGCCGTCATGCAAGAACAAAGCCGTCACTACGCCCGCCAATGCGAGCTGGCGGGCTGCATGGTGCAGAGCATGGCCGTGCCAAACCGTAATCATTTCAACGTCTTGATGGATCTGGAGCAGAGCGACAGCGCATTGACGCTAGCCGTGTTGCAGACCATGAATCGTCATACCCAGGAGGAGAAACTATGACACAAGCAACTTCCCACTCCATCCAAACCGCGTGCTTTGAGCCCCGCCGTCTGGGCCACGTCAACCTGTGGGTTGACGAACTGCAACGCGGTGAAGATTTTTACAGCCAGGTCTGCGGCCTGAAAGTGGAATTTACCGAACCGGATCTGGTGGCGACCTTTTTGGGCACCGGCCACACGCCCCATGATCTGGGCATGATGGAAACGACTAAAGGCGTGAACCGGTATGGCCGTGACGGTCTGCTGCAACTGCCCGGCACAATTGGCTTGAAGCCCGGTCTGAATCACCTGGCCTGGGAGCTGGAAAATGAAGCTGAACTGGTTGCAGGCTGGAAGCGCGCAAAAGAGCAAGGGCGCGACATTGACATGACAGTGGACCATCAGGTTGCCCATAGCGTCTATATGTTTGACCCTGATGGCAACTACAACGAGTTCTACTGCGACACCATTAAAGACTGGCGCAGCGTACTGGGTGGCCCTATGGAATTACTGACCAGCCGCTGGGACCCCGAAGGCCAGGAGCCTTTTACCGAAGGCCGTTACGACTCCGACCCAGTTCTGGAAACAGTCGCCGACGCCCCGGTACAACCACGTCGAGTCACCCATGCCGTGCTGCGTACCGCTCAGTTGGATGCCATGCGCCGCTTCTATACCGAGGTCGGTGGTCTGGAAGTGGTTTATGAAAACGAGCAGGTTGTCTACTTGCGTGCCGGTCTGGCCAATTATGATTACAGCCTGATCCTGGTACGTGATGAAGAAGCCTCCTTCTCGCATGGCAGTTTCGAGCTGGCCGGCGTCCAGGATCTGGAACACACACTGGAGCGCCTGAAAGCCCAGAACATCACACCCGTTCACAACGTGAACCTGCCCTGGAAGCGCGCTTTCTTCTTGCGTGACCCGGATGGTCTGCTCAGCGAGTGGTACGTAACTCTGGCTGGCGAACGTGTTCTGGATAGCAATCACTCTTTGCCTTTGTGGGCGCAAGTTTAAGGAAACCAGCATGTCCGATAAAAAACTAAGTGCCTTGATCGCAGGCGGTGGCCTGGGTGGTTTGGCAACCGCCGCCGCTTTGGCTCAACGCGGCTGGGATGTCACTGTGCTGGAGCGCCAGTCTGAATTGCGCGCCAATGGCTCCGGTATTTATATCTGGGAAAACGGCCTGCGCGTTCTCAAAGCCTTGGGAGCGTACGAACAAGCGATTGAAGGCGCTTTCTACGGTAGTCACTTTGAGCAGCGCGATCTGAATAACGAGGTCATTGATTGCGGCCCCACACCGCCCGATCGCCGTCTGATTACCGTGATGCGCTCGCAACTGCTGAAATCCCTGGAGCAAGCGGGCAAGCGCGCCGGCGTGAAGGTACGCACGAATGTGGAAGTCATCGCCGCCAGCGCACGCGGGGAAGTTCAACTGGCCTCGGGCGAGCGTTTACGTGCCGATCTGGTCGTGGGTGCTGATGGCATCTGGTCCCGTATCCGCCAATCTCTCGGTCTGGAACTGGTGCACGAGCAAACCCGCGAAGGGGCCTTGCGTACCATGATCACCCGTAAGCCAGGCGACACCTCAGAGCAAGACGCTCAAAAATACATCGAGAACTGGAACGGTCTGCATCGCTTGCTGATTACGCCCGTCAGCGAAACCCAAACCTATCTGGCCTTAACGTGCCCGTACGACGATGTGCGTGCCAGCAATGTCCAGATCGACAAGGAATACTGGTCTGCCTTGTTCCCACACTGGGCACACTTGATTGAACGCGCAGATGGCCCGGTCAGTTGGGGTCGTTACAGTGTGACGCGCTGCAAAACCTGGTCCAGTGGCCGTACCGCGATTTTGGGCGACGCCGCCCACGCTCAACCGCCGAACCTGGGGCAGGGTGGGGGCATGGCCATGCAAAATGGCCTGGCTTTGGCCACGTTCCTGGAAATGGTGCAGGATGCCCGCGATATCCCCGAAGCCCTGGAAGCCTGGGAAAACAACGAGCGCGAGATTGTAGAGCACTGCCAGAAGTGGTCCTGTCTATATGGTGAGATCAGCGCCTTGCCCGATGCCGTGCGTACTCAGGTCGTGCGTTCTGCCATGGCCAATCCCTGGAGCTACGCGCAGATTTTCCGCGCTGCCAGTCACACGCCTACGGGAACCGTCCAGGCAGAGCTCTGCTAGTATACTGACGGTCCGCTTGTCGCTCCGATTTCATGGAGCGACAAGCGCAGGATTGACTCTCCCAAGGCATTATGAGCAAAACTCCCGTCTCCATCCCTGACAGCAGCGTAGAAACCAATCTGGCCTTCCAGATGGCCAACATTATCTACAAGTTGGACCAAACGCTAAGATCGACCACCCTGCGTGAACACAATATGACCTATGTGCACTTTCGGGTCTTGCAGTACCTGTGGGATAAGGACGGGCGCAGCATCGGGGAAATTGCCAAGGCCATCGTGGTACATCAGCCGGTCTTGAGCCGGGTGATTGACCAAATGGAAGAACGCGAATTGGTGCAGCGCCGCACGGACGAAAACGACAGCCGCTATATGCGTGTGTACCTGAGCGAAACGGGCCGTGAGCGCTATGCGCAAGTCTGGCCCGCCGCCAAAAAAATGATTGATGATGCTCTGTCGGTGCTCAATCCGAATGAGCGCGAGGATTTGGGCCGTATGCTGCGCAATGTCGCCGCCCATCTGGCGACCTGAGTCGCGCTTTAAGTCTTGGCCTGGCCCGGTAAATTGGCCCGAATCAAACGGCCCGCAATGGAGTCGGTATGGGGCAGATCGGGCAGGGCGTCACCCGGGCCAAACCAGCGCGCGTCATTGATTTCGTCAGCTTGAATGCGCAAATCACCCCCGGCGTACTCGGCGGTATAAGCCACCATTAAAGAATGTGGGAAAGGCCAGGACTGACTGCCGAAATACTGAATATTGTCCACGCGCAGCCCCACTTCCTCCATAACCTCACGGTGAATGGCTTCTTCCAGGTTTTCACCGGCTTCCACAAACCCGGCCAGAGCCGTGTAGCGCGCCGTCGCGTAAGTGGAGTGACTGGCCAACAAAATACGGTCCTTGTCGCGGATCAGCACCATCATGGCCGGGGAGATTCGGGGATAGGCCGAGAAACCACAAGAGGTGCAGCGAAAGCACAGTTCATGCTTCACACGCTCCATGGTCGAACCGCACACACCACAGTAACGATGGCTGCGCGCCCATTCCGAGACTTGAAAAGCCCGATTCACCATACTGGCTTGATCTCCCAACTGCGACAGCACGCCGCGCAAGTGACGGAAGGTAAAGCCATCCGGAGCCGGGGTCTCGGCCGCTACGTGGCAGGCAAAATCCTGACAATCGTCACCTGGAAAAAGAGCATGCCATTGCGCCGGCGCTAAATCCAGTGCGGGTTTGGCAGGAATCAAGGCTTGTCCTTCCTGGCTGCTGACCAATATTTCATTTCCACGAAAAATGAAATTCATGTGTTTTTTGTCCTTTAATAAGCCGCCTAAGAGCAGCACAGCGCTGGCTATTGTACGGGAAGGACGGAGGCAGAAAAAAGCGGAGAAAAACCCAAGGGGCCGAGCAGGGCATTCAGACAGCGGCCAGAAAAAACTGCCGTTTTAAAACCAGAAACACAACTGTCAAAAAGGTGACGTGTTACCTGGCCTTGTCGAGAAAATCCCAGGACAAAACTGGCAAGCCACCTAATTAGCAGACAGACAATTAAGCATGAATTTATTTAAAACCGGTGATTCGTTTTTAAACTTTTAAAACCGGATTAATTATTTATAAAAACCATTTCTTATTTTTGTTTTATTTTTTTATTTTAAAAATCGCTATTTTATTTTTATATATTAAGGCGGCTTATAAAGCGTCTGTATTTATTCCTGGCTTCACTAGACCACTTTCAGAAAAAATAGCCCTAGGGAGTTTGAGGATGATCAGAAAAGTCCACAAAAAAACCGCCTGGCCTGAGCAAGACGGTTTTCTTGAAAAAACCCCATAAAACCTGAGGTTTCACGCGGTTTAAGCAGGCAGCACCTGCTGAAAAAAATACTGGCCGGCAGAAAATAAGGGACTGGCTGGTTTACTCGATGTTTTGGGTCTGTTCGCGCAACTGCTCAATACACAGCTTCAAGTCGATAGAAGCGCGCGTCATGTCCATGCTGCCTGCCTTGGAACCCAAGGTATTGGCCTCACGGTTCATCTCCTGGAACAGGAAGTCCAAACGCTTGCCAGTGCTGCCTTGGCGCGTGCTTTTCTTGTTGGACGACACGCTGGTATCACCGTTAAGAATCAGCTCCAGCTCGGTCAAATGCGAACGCAAGCGGGCGATTTCCTCAGCCACATCAATGCGCAGGGAGAAAACAGCCGCTTCCTGCGCGACGCGGGCAGACAGTTCTTCGCCCGAAATCAGGGCGAAACCGTCCGGACTGGCTTGCAACAAGGCGTCATGCAAGCGAGTAGCAATCTTGTTCTTCTGCTCCGTCAGGATCGAGGGCAGGTGCTGCTCGACCTCGTCCACAATGACGCTCATGTCCTGGCGAATATCCAGCATGGCTTGTGCCAGCCGCTGGCCTTCACGCTCTCGGGTCGCCTGAAAATCCTGCAAGGCCGCCTCGAAAGCCTGGCTGATCATGGGCAGCCAGATTTCGGGATCCATGCCCGAATTATTGCCGCTTTGATTGCTCAGCAAGGTATGCAACTCGGGTGCAGGGAGATCGGGAATGGCCACGCGTGCCACTTGCAGCATCTGTGCTGTGCGTTCCACCGCCTCCATATCCAGGCTGCGTTGCTGATCCGTGCCGCTACGGGCAAAGTTGACCCGCAATTCCAGCTTGCCACGCTGTACACCCTGGGCGGCCAGCTCGCGCAGCAGATTCTCCGCAAAACGCAGTTCCTCGGGCAAACGCAGATTCAGGTCCAGAAAGCGGTTGTTGACGCTGCGCATCTCGATATTGATGGTGCCTGCTTCGGACTCGGCCTTGGCGCTGCCAAACGCGGTCATGCTACGGATCATGGGTGGGTCACTTTAAGAATGGAATAAAGCCGCCAATTGTACTCTCAGGTCCCGGCTTTGGCCGCGCCTCTTGCCGCGACAAAGCTCTATACTTTAGGCATTCAAGGCCTGTAAGGGCCGATTTTTTTACCAAATCTAAGGGCAGTCATGCTACGAATCCTGCATACAGCCGATTGGCAAATAGGTCGCCAGTACTCGCGTTTCGAGCTGGAGGACGCGGCCGCCCTGGCTGAGGCACGTTTCAAGGCCATTGAGAAGCTGGCAACGCTGGCTACCGAACATCGTGCCGATCTGCTTGTGGTAGCGGGCGATGTCTTTGATTCGCAAACCCTGAGCGATCGCAATCTGCGCCGCAGTTTCAATGCCATGGCGGGTTTCACCGGCCCCTGGCTGCTCCTGCCCGGCAACCATGACGCGGCCTTGAGCGAAAGTGTCTGGACACGCGCGCGCCGCTTGAACTGCATTCCAGATTATGTGCATGTACTTGATACGCCAGAGCTTTTTCTGCTGGACGAGCTCAAGCTTGCGGTCCTGCCAGCGCCGTTGACACAACGCCAGACTTATCAGGACTTGAGCGACTGGTTCGATCAGGCCGAAAGTCCGGCGGGTTACTGGCGTCTGGGCTTGGCGCATGGCAGCGTCAGTGGGGTGCTGGAGCACTTGGACAGCCATAACCTGATTGATCAAAACCGCGTACAACGCGCCAAACTGGACTATCTGGCACTGGGGGACTGGCACGGCACCGTCAAAATTAACGAGCGCTGCTACTACAGCGGCACGCCCGAGCCGGACCGCTTTCGGGATAACGGCTCTGGCCAGGCTCTGCTGGTGGAAATCAGCGAACCGGGCGCAACACCTGTGGTTCAAGCCTTGCCGGTTGCCCAACACCCTTGGCGCAGTATCCAGCACCATTTGAATGACGACACGGATCTGGACCTGCTGGAGCGAGAACTGAACGCCTTAGCGGATCAGAGCGTGGTGGAACTGGAGCTATCAGGTCAGTTAAGCCTGAGCGGTTTTGAGCGTCTGGAAAGTATTTTGGGGCAGTCCCAAGCCCGTTGCCGCGCCTGGGACTGCCAGCGCGAGGCCTTGCGTCTGGCACCTTCTGAAGAGGATCTGGACGCCTTGCAAGCCGATGGTTATCTGCAAGCTGCCCTGAAACAACTGCAGGAGCTGCGTCACGGCAGCCAGCAGCAAGCCGCTGAAGATGCCTTGCTGATTCTGGCCGGTTTGCTGCGCGATAAGGAAGGTGGTCATGCACATTAAGTCCCTGCGCGTCGAGCAGTTCAAGCGCTTTCGCCAGCCCGTCTCACTGGACCAGCTGGAGCCGGGCCTGAACATCATCAGCGCCCCGAACGAGGCCGGTAAAAGCACCTTGGCCGAAGCCCTGCGCACGGTGTTTTTCGAACGTTATGGCACAGGTAGTCTGGCAAAAATCCTGCCTTGGGGCGATTCCTCGGCCGCACCGGAAATCGAGCTGGATTTCAGCCTGAACGGCCAGGACATGCGACTGAGCAAGCGTTTCCTGAAGCGCAAACGCTGCGATTTATACATTGGCAATCAGCATCTGGACAATGACGAGGCCGAACAATACCTGGCCCAGCAAATGGGCTTTGAGTATGCCGCTAAAGGCAGCAGCCAGGCCCGTAACTGGGGCGTGCCGGGCCTTTTGTGGATTGAACAAGGGCAGGGCCAGGACTTGCGCAGCTCGGTCGAGCACGCCAGCGGCACCTTGCAGCAGGCTTTGGGTAGCGAAATCGCCGATTTGACTAGTGCAGACGGGGATTATCTGATCGAACAGGCCCAGCAACAGCTGGACCAATATGTGACCCAGGCTCAAGGACAGCCACGCGGCGTCTGGCTGGCAGCGCAGAAAGAAGCCAAGGAGCTGGAAGAGCAGTTACAGAGCCAGCAAGCCGCCTTGCAGCAGTACCAGCAATGGGTGGACGAACTGGCGCAGGCCCGTAGGCAAATTGCCCATGCCGAGGCTAAGCGCCCGTGGGAGCAGCTACGTGAGCAAGCCAAACAAGTGCAGGTTCAGTTACTTCAAGCCCGCCAATTGCAGGAACGGGCCAAGGAACTGCAACAGGCGCTGAACATGTTGGCCGAGCGAGAAAAGCTCTACCAACAAGCTGGGGAACGCGACCTGGAGTGGGCTCGCCAACGCAGCCAGCGCGCCGAGCAGGTCAAATCCTTGAGTGCCAAGCTGGAGCAAGAGCAGGGCACGCTCAACAGCTTGAACCAGCGTCTGGAGCAGGCGCGCAGCCATAAAGACGCCAGCCTGCAGGAGCAGGAACGCGCCCGTACCTGGCAGCAATGGTTTCAAGATCAAGCCAGCTTTGAAGGCACGCAGCAGCAATTGCAGCAGGTGCAAGGGCAACTGGAAGAACTGGGCAAGTTGGAAACCCAACTGGCGCAATGCGGGGCCGCCTTGGTGCAACTGAAAATCAGCGACGAGGCCCTGGACCAATTACGCCAGCAGCACCAGCTTATCCAGCGTTTGCAACACCAACTTGAGACGATTTCCACCGAATTGCAGATCGAACTGCAAGACGGCGCCAGCCTGTTGCTGGATGGGGCATCCATTCAGGGCCAGCACCGCGCCCACCTTAGCGCCAGCACCCTGATTGAGCTTCCCGGAATGGGCCAGTTGCGCATCATTCCCGGCGGCCGCGATCTGGGCAAGGTGCAGCAGCAATTGGCGCAAACCCAGCAGGAATACGCACAGGCGCTTGGCCAACTGGGCGGAAAAAGCCTGGAAGAGCTGGAACGCCGCCGCGAGCAATATCGGGAACAAGAGCAGCAGGACCGGCTGTTACGCAGCTCCATGAAAGCGCTGGCCCCGCAAGGCAAAGCACACTTGCAAGGTCTGGTTCAGGCGGCTCAACAACGCATCGCCCCGCAACGCCCGCAAGGCGAGGCCATCGAGGCCTCGGAACTGGGCCGTATCGCCCAAGCCGCCTCCATGGCCGAGCAGCAGTACCGCGCACTGGAAAGCGACTGGCATGATGCCCGCGAAGCCCTTGCCCGCACCCAGGCTCGTCTGGAGCAGGCCCAGGCTGAAGCCAATAGCCTGGAACAACAATGGGCTGACCCGCAACGCCAGCAAGCGCAGCAGGAGCGCGAGCAGCAATGGGGACAACTGCGCTTGCAACGCGAGCAGCAACTGGCCGATCAGAAGGCGTTGGAAGCCGAGCTGGCCGCCTTGCCCGTCTCGGTTCTGGAGCAGGACCTGCAACGTCTGGAGCGCAGCGCTCAACAACAGGAGCAAAGCTATAACGAGGCCCGACTGGCCGCGCAGTTGGTGCAAACCAAGCTGGAAACCCACGGAGCGCAAGGCCTGGAAGAGCAGATCGACCAGACCTCGCTACGTCTGCACGACTGCCAGCGCCGTTGCGCCACCTACGAGCGCCGTGTCGCGGCCTTGCGCCTGTTGCTGTCTGTACTAAGAGAGCAGCGCAACGCCTTGACCCAGCAATTGCACGAGCCTTTGCAAAAGCACATCAACCACTATCTGCGTCTGCTTTTGGGCAAGGCACGGGTGGAGCTGGACGAATACCTGGCCCCACGCTGGCTGCAACGCGATAGCGGACAAGGGCTGGCCGACGACATTGACGGCTTGAGCTTTGGCGCACGCGAGCAAATCGGCCTGATCGCCCGTCTTGCCTATGCAGATTTGCTGCAACAGGCAGGCCGTCCCACCTTGCTGATTCTGGATGACGTGCTGGTCCACAGCGACAACGATCGCCTGGGGGCCATGAAGCGCATTATTCACGACGCCGCCCAACGCCATCAGATCCTGCTTTTCACCTGCCAGGCTGATAAGTGGATGGACATGGGTGTTGCGCTACGGCCCGTCCCGCAAGGCGTACAATAGGCGTTTTGAATTTTGTCCGGAGCCTAGCCTTGTCTGAAAACGCTACGATTGCACGTCCCTCGGGTCGATCTGCTGCACAATGCCGTCCTATCGAACTGGTGACCGGTTTTACCCGTCACGCCGAAGGCTCGGTACTGATCCGTCTGGGTGAAACCCATGTTCTGTGCAATGCCAGCGTGCTCGACAAAGTCCCGCCCTTTCTGAAAGGCAAGGAGCAAGGCTGGGTAACGGCGGAATACGGCATGCTGCCTCGCTCCACGCACACGCGCTCGGACCGTGAAGCGGCCCGTGGCAAGCAAAATGGCCGTACCCAGGAAATCCAGCGTCTGATCGGCCGCAGCCTGCGCGCTGTCTTTGATCTGAAAGCCCTGGGCGAGCGCACCATTCACATTGACTGTGATGTTCTGCAAGCCGACGGCGGCACCCGCTGCGCCAGCATCACTGGGGCCTGGGTCGCAGCCAGCCTGGCCGTACGCAGCCTGCAAGAGCAGGGCAAGCTGCAAGCCTCGCCCATTCTGGATCAACTGGCGGCCGTCTCGGTCGGCGTGTTCGAATCCAACCCCGTCCTGGACCTGGACTACCTGGAAGACTCCGCCTGCGGCGTGGACATGAATATCGTCATGACAGGCAGCGGTAATCTGGTGGAAGTGCAGGGCACCGCCGAAGGCCAGACCTTTGCACGCCCCACCTTGAACCGCTTGCTGGATCTGGCCGAGCAGGGCATTGCCGAGCTGATGCAAGCCCAGAAACAAGCCTTGCAGGGCTGATCGCGATGAAACGGGTCTGTCCTGCTCCCTGCGCGACACCGCCAGGCAGCGGGGCAAACCGCTATTGGGACGCCGTCCCATGCAGCACACACTGCCTGGCACGGCGCCTTGCCATTTTTACTGAACAGGGCGCTTTGCCGCCTGCTGCGACTTATGAACACTGAATCCAAGCGTGTCGTCCTGGCCTCCAACAATGCCGGCAAACTCAAGGAGTTTTCCGCCATCCTGGCTCAGGCCGGTATCAGCATGGTTCCTCAAGGCCAATTGAACATTCCCGAGGCCGAGGAACCCTTTGCCACTTTTATCGAGAATGCGCTGGCCAAGGCCCGTCATGCCAGCCAATTAAGCGGCTTGTCCGCCTTGGCCGATGACTCCGGCCTCTGTGTGCGCGCCCTGGACGAAGCCCCCGGCGTATATTCCGCCCGTTTTGCCGCTCGCGAACTGGGCGGTGAAAAGTCCGATGCAGCCAATAACGCCTTGCTGGTCCAGCGTCTGCAAGGACAAAGCGACCGTCGCGCCTGTTATGTGGCTGTTCTGGTGTATGTGCGCCATGCCCAGGACCCACGGCCCATCGTGATTGAAGGCGTCTGGGAAGGGGAGATTCAGGATCAACCCGCTGGCGAGCACGGCTTTGGCTATGATCCTCACTTTTATCTGCCAGAGCTCAAGCAAACTGCGGCGCAGCTCTCTCCTGAAGTGAAGAACAAATACAGCCACCGGGCGCAAGCCATGCAAGCCTTGTTGGCCCGTCTGGCCGCCGAGTAACACCATGACTGTTTTCTCTCCCGAGGTACGCATCCGGCCTGGCTCCGGCCCGGCCACCTTGCTGCCCAGCCTGCCGCCCTTGTCCGTCTACGTGCACGTGCCCTGGTGCGTGCGCAAATGTCCATACTGTGACTTCAACTCACACGAAGCACCAACGGAACTGCCCGAAAACGAGTATCTGGACGCCTTGCAGGCCGATCTGGAGCAAACCCTGCCGCTGGTCTGGGGCAGGCAGGTAATTTCCGTATTTATCGGTGGTGGCACGCCCAGTCTGCTGTCAGCCCAGGCGCTGGACCGCATGCTGGCCTTGCTGCGCTCCCACCTGAACTTGCTGCCCGACGCAGAAATTACGCTGGAAGCCAATCCCGGTGCCTCGGAAGCCTCGCGCTTCATGGATTTTGCACACAGTGGCGTGAACCGGATTTCTTTGGGCATTCAGAGCTTTAACGATGAGGCCCTGAAAGCGCTGGGCCGCATTCATGACAGCCAGCAAGCGCAACAGGCTATTGAAGCCGCCATGAAAGCCGTGGACCGCGTGAACCTGGACGTCATGTACGCCTTGCCGGGCCAGACCCCAGCGCAATCCGAGCAGGACATTTTGCAGGCCATGTCTTATGAGACCGAGCACTTGTCGCTCTACCATTTGACCTTGGAACCCAATACCGTTTTCGCGAAATACCCGCCGGTCTTGCCCAATGACGACGACAGCGCCGCCATGCAGGACCGCCTGATCGAGCTGACCGCCAGCCGCGGCTGGAACCAGTACGAGATCTCGGCCTACAGCAAGCGCGGTGGCCATAGCCGCCACAATCTGAATTACTGGGAATTTGGCGACTATATCGGCATAGGCCCGGGAGCCCACGGCAAGCTGTCCTTTCACGACCGCATTATCCGTACTGCTACCACCCGCAGCCCGGCGCAATGGATGCAGAACGCCATCAAGCGCGACGGCAGCCACTATGCGCACAATGCCCGTGTCACACCCAAAGACTTGCCCTTTGAGTTCATGCTGAACGTGTTGCGCCTGAAAGAGGGCGTACCCGCCCAGTACTTCCAGGAACGCACGGGTGTGCCCCTTGCGAACATCCTGCCCGTGATCAAGCGCAATATCGAGAAAGGTTTGCTGGCTTCCGATCCGGTTCGTATTCGAACCACCGATTTAGGCTGGCGATTCTTAAATGATTTACAGGAAGCATTCCTTCCTGATGAAGGTTCCTGACATTTAATTGTTTATTTAAGACATTTTTTATTGTGCATCTGCACAATTGCTCTACAATTAATTTCTGGTAAGTCCTATGCCATAACTACTTTATCGGTATTGCGCTGTTTGGATCAGATTCAGCGGCAATCCCGATAAACGTAATTAAGACCTGCCTTAGTGGGTTACACAATGATCCGCGCCACTCCTCCTCACTTTTTGTTAACGTCATTGACGCTGGAGTAACCATGTCCTCCCCCGAAGATGTTCTGAAGATCATCGCCGAACGCGAAATCACGTTTGTCGATTTCCGCTTTACCGATACCCTGGGCCGTGAGCACCACTTGACCACCCCCGCACACGCGGTGGACGAGGATCGCTTTGAGTCTGGTGTCGCCTTTGACGGCTCTTCCTTGCCTGGCTGGAAAGGAATCGAAGCCTCGGACATGTTGCTCATCCCGGACGCCAAAACCGCCCGTATGGACCCGTTCCGTGAAGAGCCCACCCTGATTCTGACCTGCGATGTGGTCGAGCCTTCCGATCTGAAAGGTTACGACCGCGACCCACGTTCGCTGGCCAAGCGTGCTGAAGCCTACCTGCGCTCCAGCGGTTTGGGCGATACCGCGTACTTTGGTCCCGAGCCGGAATTCTTCGTGTTCGACGGTATTACTTGGAACGACGACATGTCGGGCAGCTTCGTGAAGATTCGCTCTGAAGAAGCTCCCTGGTCGCGTGGTCTGGAACTCAATGGCAATAACCTGGGTCACCGTCCTGGCGTCAAAGGCGGCTACGTTCCTGTTTCGCCTACAGACTCCTTTGCCGATCTGCGCGCTGAAATGTGTTTGCTGCTGGAACAGCAGGGCGTTCCTGTTGAAATCCACCACCACGAAGTGGCCGCTCCCGGCCAGCTGGAAATCGGTACACGCTTCTCGACTCTGGTCGAGCGTGCGGACTGGAACCAGATCATGAAGTACACCATCCATAACGTGGCTCACGTTTATGGCAAAACGGCGACATTCATGCCCAAGCCCGTGGTCGGCGACAACGGTTCCGGCATGCACGTGCACCAGTCCATCTGGAAAGACGGCCAGAACCTGTTTGCCGGTAACGAGTACGCCGGTCTGTCCGAGTTCGCGCTGTTCTACATTGGCGGCATCATCAAGCACGCCCGTGCCCTGAACGCCATCACCAACCCCACGACCAACTCCTACAAGCGTCTGGTTCCGCACTTTGAAGCCCCAGTGAAACTGGCGTACTCCGCCCGTAACCGCTCGGCCTCGATCCGCATTCCTTACGTCAGCAACCCCAAGGCGCGTCGTGTGGAAGCCCGCTTCCCCGATCCAATGGCCAACCCATACCTGGCCTTCTCGGCCCTGATGATGGCCGGTCTGGACGGTGTGCAGAACAAGATTCACCCCGGCGATGCAGCCGACAAGAACTTGTACGATCTGCCCCCCGAAGAAGATGCAAAAATCCCAACCGTTTGCGTGTCGCTGGAACAGGCGATCGAGTCCCTGGACAAAGATCGCGAATTCCTGACCCGTGGCGGTGTGTTCAGCAATGAAATGCTGGACGCCTTCATCGAGCTGAAACAAGCCGAAATCACCCGTCTGCGTATGGTTCCGCACCCGGTCGAATTCGACATGTACTACAGCCTGTAAGATCGAAGGCACTGGTTTTGGCCAGTACGATCAAAAAGAGCGGCTTTCGGGCCGCTCTTTTTATTCTGCCCTTGGACGATTACCATACGCAGTCACCCAAACTTTATCGTCATGGAAGTAAAGATGGACCTGGTTTTTCAATGGAAACGGTTGGACGATCTGTCCACGCGGGAAATGTACTCAATCATCCAGGCTCGCGAGGCGGTGTTTGTGGTGGAGCAGGAGTGTGCCTACCAGGACGTGGACGGCCTGGACCTGGATTCCTGGCATTTGTCCGTGCTCAAGGACGGCGAGCTGGCTGCTTATGCTCGCGTTGTCGAACCGGGCCTGAAATATGATGAGCCTTCCATTGGCCGTGTCCTGACCTTGGCCAAGTTCCGTAGCCTGAAAATCGGCTACGCGCTAGTGGCTGAAGCGATCCGCTTTACGGAAGCTCACTATCCTGGCGCAGGCATACGCATTGGCGCACAGGCGCATTTGCAGAAGTTCTACGGCTCTTTAGGTTTTGAACCTGTGGGCGAGATCTACGACGAGGACGGCATTCCTCATATTGATATGGTCAAAGCAGCCGTCATTGCTTGATATAGCGTCGGTTGCTGCAACGACGACCCAAGCTCAAACCCTACAAGGCCCCCAAGTTAATGGGTGTTTAATCCAGGCAAGGTGCTGATATCAGCTTGGGCCTTCAGATACTCGATCAAGGCACGTGCCGAGTTCGACAAGTGTCGTCTGTGCGTATACGCCAGTACCAGACGCAAAGGGGCAGGCGGCAAGGGCAGGGGAACGGCAATCAGACGCCCTTGGGCGATCTCTTTCTCACATCCCTGCCGCACCAGAATCGCAAAACCCAGCCCTTTGACGGCGCCAGCTCCCGCCAGCAAACCGCTATTCACACGAAAGCGGCTGGGGACGTTCAAAATTTGAAAGCGACCATTGGGCAAGACAAACTGCCAGGCTTGGCCATCCAAAGCTGTATCGGTCGTAATGCAGGGCAACTGTTCCAACTCTTCCAGGCTGCTGGGCATACCGTATTGCTCGATCAAGGCAGGTGCCGCCACGACCTGGCAATCAAAAGAACACAATTCCTGCACCACCAGGCTGCTGTCTGGCAAAGCACCCCGACACATCAATAAGGCCAGGTCAAAATCCTGCGCCAGCACACCAGGACCTTCCAGGTTGGTTTGACAATGCAGTTCCAGATCCGGATGCTGGGCCGCAAAATCTGCCAGGACACCCGCCAATAGAAACGGCCCCACCTCGGATGGAATACAAATCCGCAAGCGTCCCGACAAACGGGTGCGTTGATCCAGCAAATCCTGTTCAGCCTGCTTTAAGGCTCCCCACCAGGGCTGAACGGTATCAAACAAGCCCTGGCCCACACTGGTCAAACGCAGCTGCCGGGAACTGCGCTCCAGCAAGCGCTGACCAATCTGCCGCTCCAGTTGCGCCACATAACGGCTGACATTGGAGGTCGGCAAATCCAGCACCTGAGCTGCAGCCGTAAAACTGCCACTTTCAGCTACCTGGATAAAAACCCGCAAGGCATTCAAATTCAGCTGGGGAGTCATGGAATTATCCCGGTTTTGATAATTTAATATTCGAATTATAGAGACTACATATCAAAACAGCGAAGAATTAGGCTAGAGGTCTCTTTCTTTATGCGTATCATCATGTCTGATTCTGAAGTGTTTCGTCCCCGGCTGCGTGCCCGTGCCGTGTCTTTTATCCAGTTTGTTCATGCTCTGGAATTCATGGCCTTGACGCCTTTGTTTGTCTGGATGGCAGTGGACTTTGATGTTCCTGCCACCTACGCCGGCTATGCCGCTTCCGCCTATATGGGCGGTGCCGCTTTATCGGGCGTCCTGGCTGCACGCTGGATGCACCGCGCGGCGCTAAAGCCTTTACTGCTCCTGGCACTGATTCTCTTGGCCGTATTAACCGCTTTGGGGGCCATCAGCTCCGAATTCGGGCTATTTATCTTGCTGCGTCTGGGAGCTGGTTTGCTAGGTGGTTTTTTGATGAGCGCCGCAACGACTTTACTGCTGCATGGCATGAATGCCGAGCAGCGTACCGACGCGATTGCCATTGTGGTCAGCGCCTTTGCCTTGGTCAGTATCGCCGGAATGCCCGTCACCTTGTTCATCGCCGTAGAACTGGGCTGGCGTATCGCCTTGATGACTCTGGCCGTGCTCTGCCTGCTTGCCGTCGCAATTGCTCATCGCTATCTGCCTTCCAACCCTTTCGTTGCAGCGCAACCCTCACCACTGGCTCTAGGTAAAGAGGCCTGGCGCTGGCTAAGCCTGCCGGCTATTGCGCAGGCAGGCTCACTATTACTGATCCCGGTCCTGATCCCCGTTTTGGCGCTACGCTACGACACTCAAGCACAGCAAATGCCTGTGATCTTCATGTTGGGCGGTGTCGCCGCCTTGATCGCCTCCCGCCTATCCGCTACGGGCATCAAAAAATGGGGCGAGACCCGTATCTCTGATCTGGGTACGTTGATCTTGCTCTTGTCCTTGATCATGCTAGCCCTGGGGTGGGGAACAGCTCACGTATTCATGATTCTGTTCATGACGGGCAGCTACACCCGTCTAGTCTGCGCCAGCGCCCGCAGTACCAGCTACCCCACTCAAGCTCAGCGGGGCCGCTTCATGGCTTTGCAAACCACAGGCAACCACATCGGCAGCTTTATTGCTCTGGCTATTCCCTCCCTACTGCTCCGCACTCTGGATGTATCCGTGCCAGACCTTCATGTCTTGCTGCTCCTGACAGCGTTTGTTGCCCTTGTTCTGCCCATTTTCATGCGATGTGCTGCCACCCAGCCCCTGAGACCTTACGATCAGGCAAAAACAATCGATCACTAACACTACTAAATCACTACACCTGCTTACTCACACTTCCTGACACCTGGTTTAGGGTGTCAGATAAACGCTTGCATGAGCGTCAGGGGAGGGCTTCCGACAAACAGCATCACGTCAAAGGAGTCGCATATGGCTACACATAGCGCCAAACACGCTGAGCTTTACCGCATGGTGACGGCAGAACATATCTGCCCCTTCGGGCTTAAAGCACGCGCACTGCTCAAACGTAAAGGCTACGAGCTGGACGATCACTGGCTCAGGAATCGCGAAGAGATTGACGCTTTCAAGGCCAAGCATCAAGTCAGCACAACCCCCCAGACCTTTATCAATGGAAAACGGATAGGGGGCTATGACGAACTGGTCGAGTATTTCGGTGGGAAGGTCAAGGACAAGGATGCCGTCAGCTACACGCCCGTGATCGCCTTGTTTGTGATGGCTGGCTTGATGGCGTTAGCTGTTTCCTGGGCGGCATTCGGACAGATTGTCCTGCTCCAGGCGCTGGAATGGTTTATTGCCATTGCCATGTGTTTACTGGCCGTGCAGAAGCTCAAAGATGTAGACGGCTTTGCCACCATGTTCCTGAACTACGACTTGCTGGCCCAACGATGGGTGCGCTACGCCTATCTGTACCCCTTTGGAGAAGCAGTGGCCGGCGTGTTGATGCTGGCCGGTGCCCTGATGTGGCTGTCTGTGCCCATCGCCTTATTTATTGGCAGCATCGGTGCCTGGTCAGTGTTCAAGGCGGTCTATATCGACAAGCGCGAACTGAAATGCGCCTGCGTAGGTGGCGACAGCAAGGTGCCCTTGGGCTTTGTCTCTCTGACTGAAAACCTGATGATGGTAGCGATGGCGGTCTGGATGCTGATCAAGCCATCCATCATCAGCGCTTAGAGGACACTCAGTTCACCGTCCACCCGGAAGAAAGCGAGAGCTACCAGTCCAATATGGCAGCATGGGGCACACTAGAGCTGCCGTACTTGCAACTACTACGCAGGCTCGCCACGCAAAAAGGCCTGGGCCCGTTGCGCCATGATGGCTTCGCGGCGGATGAAGTCCGCCACAAAGTCATTCACAGGACGATGGTGCAGGCTGTAAGGCGTATCCCACTGGATGATCTTGCCAGCCTGCATCACACCAATACGATCGGCAATCGCAAAGGCTTCAGCCTGATTGTGCGTAACCAGAATCGCGGTAATGCCCGCGCTTTTCAGAATGTCGCGCACCTCAAACGCCAAGCGTTCGCGGGTATCCACATCCAGATTGGAAAATGGTTCATCCAGCAACAGCAGAGAGGGTTTGGGAGCCAAGGCGCGTGCCAAAGCCACGCGCTGCTGCTGGCCACCCGACAATTCATGCGGATAGCGCTGCGCCAAACGGGCCAGATCGACCAGTTCCAGCATTTCCAGTACTCGGGCCTGCCGCTGGGCTTTCTCCCATTTGCGCAAACCAAAGGCCACGTTCTTTTCGACCGTCAGGTGAGGGAAGAGGGCGTAATCCTGGAACATCATGCCCACATGGCGATCTTCCGGCGGCACTTGCTGAGACACAGCCGACAAGACACGGCCATTCAACAGAATATGTCCGGCACGCAAAGGCTCGAAACCGGCAATGGCCCGCAAGACCGTGGTCTTGCCACAGCCCGAGGCCCCCAGCAGACAGCCAATTTCCCCTTGGGGCAAATGCAGGCTGAGCTGGTCAACAACCGGCCGAAAACCTTCAGACGTTTCGTAGGACAGGGTAATCGCCTGCAAATCCAGAAAATCGTTCATGATGCGCGTGGGCCAGAGGCCATCAATTGAGTACGTGCCAATAAAATAACGGGGATCAAACCGGCCAGCACAATGGCCAAGGCGGCAACCGCGCCTTCCTCATAAGTCCCACGAGCCGCTTCCGCATACAGCCAGGTTGCCAAGGTCTCGAAATTCATCGGACGCAGCAACAAGGTCGCAGGCAGCTCCTTCATGGCATCAACAAAAATCAGCAAAGCAGCCGCGCCCATGGCGGGGCGCAGCAAGGGCAAGTGCACACGTTTCAGCGTGCCCGCCGGGGTTTCACCCAATAAACGGGAAGCCTGCTCCAGCGATGCCGGGATTCGAGCCAGCCCGGCTTCAATACCGCCAACCGAGATCGCCAGAAAGCGCAGGGTATAGGCCAACACCAAAGCCAGCGTTGAACCCATCAACAGCAAACCCGTCGCCGAAACACCAAACCAGGACATGACTTGATTGTAAAAAGAGTCAAACATGACGAGGGGCGTCAACAGCCCAATCGCCAGTACGGTTCCCGGAATGGCGTATCCCAGACTGCTGACACCTGCCAGAAAACGGGCCAGACGCGGTTTGCGTCCCGAACGTACTGCCCGAGCAGCCCAGGCGACGACCAAGCCACAAGATAGGGTCGCGATAGTGGCCAGCGCTGCGATATACAAGGTGTTCCAGGCGCTGCTCAGCAATTGCGCCGACACACCGCCCGCCAAGCTCACATGTTTGATGGTCTCATTCAACAAATACAGGGATGGGGCCACAAAGCCCACCAGCACGGGCGCTACACCCAAAGCAATGGCGATACAGGCAGCGGAGCCTTTCAACCGGGTAGGTCGAATGGGTTCGGAACGCTGATTACTGGAATAGGCTTGGCGGCGGCGACCATAACGCTCGATGCTGATCAACGCCGCCACCAGACAGAGCATGGAAACAGCAATTTGCGCGGCACCCGCCAAATCCGAGCGCGTTACCCAGGTGGTGTAAATAGACACCGTCAGGGTCTGCACGCCCAGAAACTCGGAAGCACCAATATCGTTCAGGGTTTCCAGCAAAGCCAGGCTGACACCCACTGCAATCGCAGGGCGGGCCATAGGCAACACGACCCGGAAAAATACGCTGCGGCCCGATTCACCCATAATGCGGGCAGCCTCCAGCAAGCTGGCCGATTGTGTCGCAAACATGGCGCGCGTGCTCAGGTATACATAGGGGTAGAGCACCGAACCCAGCAGAAAAATGGCGCCACCCAAGGAGCGCAGATCTGGCAAACGGAATTCACGCGGGCTGCTATAGCCCAAGACGTAGCGAATGGCAGACTGAATCGGGCCAATCGGATGCAGCAAATCCAGATATGCAAAGGCCACGATATAGGTCGGCACTGCCAGCGGCAGCAACAAAGCCCATTGCAAGACCCGTCGCCCGGGAAACTCGTAGGCGGTAATCAGCCAGGCCGACCCCACTCCCAGACAGCTCACCACCACGCCGACTCCCAGGAGCAGCAGCAAGGTATTGCTCATGGCTTGAGGCAGAACGAACTGGAACAAATGCGACCAGTGCTCAGTCGAGCCGCCTAAGGCGTGGGTCAGCAGGGTAATCACAGGCGCTGCCACGATCAGGGCAATCACAGCGGCAGCCAGGGACCAAAAGGGCAGACGACGAAAAAAGGGCATTATGAAAGGCTAGGTATTACAGGCGCTTAAATGCGCGACGACCGCCGCTCTGATTTCTCAAAGCTGGCGGTCGTAGAAAAAGAGTAGGGCGATTTTAGTTGTCGAAGCCAACTTTATCTACCAACTCGCTGGCTTGTTTGCGATGTTTGGCGATTTCAGTCAATGGCAAAGGATCAATCGTCATGGGGCCGAAGCTGGCAACCACGGGGTCCAGCTCAACACCGGCGCGCACGGGGTATTCGTAGTTGGCCTTGGCGTACAGGCTCTGGGCTTTCTCGGAAACCAGGTACTCCAGCAGTTTGACAGCGTTGTCCTTATTAGGAGCGTGCTTGGCCACAGCGGCACCGGAAATATTCACGTGTGTGCCACCGCCCTTGGTATCAGCAAAGGTTGGACGCACCACATTGATGGCTTCGCCCCATTTGTAGGCATCGCTACCAGGCTCGGAGTTTTTCATGCGACCCACGTAGTAGGCGTTGGCAATACCTACATCACAAATGCCGCCCAGAATGTCGCGCGCTACGTCACGGTCACCACCGGCAGCCTTGCGGCCCAGGTTGTCTTTCACGCCACGCAGCCACTGTTCCGTCGCTTCTGCACCGTTATGCGCAATCATGGCGGCGACCAAGGCTGTGTTGTAGGGGTGCTGGCCGGAGCGAATACACACCTTGCCTTTCCATTTTGGATCGGCGAAATCTTCGTAGTGAATGCTCTTCACATCCACGTCTTTAGCCACATAGGCCACGCGATCGCGCAAGGACAGGGAGTACCACTGTTTGTCGGCACCGCGCAGATTGGCGGGAATGGCGCCGTCCAGAGTGGCGGACTCAACGGGCTGAGTAATTCCGGCTTCCACCAGATCCAGCAGATTACCGATGTCCACCGTCATCAGAATGTCGGCAGGGGACTTGTCGCCTTCGGTTTTCACGCGCTCGATCAGGCCATCTTTCACAAACACGGTATTGACCTTTACGCCTGTATCTTTGCTGAAGGTTTCCAGCAGAGGAGTAATCAGGCCAGGTTCGCGAGTGGTGTAGAGGTTGACTTCGCCAGAGGCAAAAGCCGCCATCGACATAGTACCCATAGCGGACAGAAGCAAAGCTTGGGTCAGGGCACGGCTACGAAGAGTAAAGCGCATTATCAACACTCCAAAACAGGCGTAAATAGCGTAAAAACCGGCTGTAAGCCAGAAAATGTGAATGATTATCAAACGTATGCAGAAACTAGGCAAGAGCTATTTGAATGTGGGCCCGTTTCCAGGCTGGAAATCGCCATACTGTCTGTGCCAAAGCAGGAGAATGGCGGCTCATGGAACTTAATGGTAAGTCCTGATTGCGATCAAATCGTATTGCTGAATGAGCATGGATTTACCTGGGGAACTCGGTACAATGGACAAATATTTGCTTACTGATCCGGGCAATGTTGCCCCTCTATACGACAACTAACATGGCAGCTTTCAATACCGAACAAGTGCTCAGCGTCCACCATTGGAACGACACCCTGTTCTCATTTACCACCACCCGCGACGCCGCCCTGCGTTTTCATAATGGGCACTTTGTAATGATCGGTCTGGAAGTCGATGGCAAGCCGCTGATGCGCGCTTACAGTATCGCCAGCGCCAACTACGAAGAAAATCTGGAGTTTCTCAGCATCAAGGTACAGGACGGTCCATTGACCTCGCGCCTGCAACACCTGAAAGAAGGCGACACCATTCTGGTCAGCCGCAAACCCGTTGGTACGCTGGTAATTGACGACCTGCGCGCAGGCCGCAATCTGTTCCTGTTTGGCACTGGCACCGGTCTGGCTCCGTTCATGAGCATTATCAAGGACCCCGACACCTACGAGCGTTTTGAAAAGGTGGTACTGGTTCACGGCGTGCGTTTTGTCAGCGAACTGGCGTACTCGGATTTCATCCAGAATGAATTGCCGCAGAACGAATACTTTGGTGAAGTGGTACGCGAAAAACTGCTGTATTACCCCACTGTCACCCGCGAAGAGTTCCGCAATACCGGCCGCATTACCGACCTGATCGAGACCGGCAAGCTGTGCGAAGACTTGGGCATTCCTCAACTGGATCCCGCTCAGGATCGCGCCATGTTGTGCGGCAGCCCCGCCATGCTGACCGATATCAGCGCCATGCTCGATAAACGCGGTTTTGAAGTGTCGCCCGGTGTAGGTCAACCCGGTGACTACGTGATTGAACGCGCCTTCGTGGAAAAATAATCACGCCAAGATCTGTTAATTTTAGCTATAGGCGCTTAAACTCTGATAGTACAACACTCATCAGAGGTTTCTTATGACTAAGCAAGTTGTCTTCACCGATGCCGCTCCGGCTGCCGTAGGCCCATACTCTCAGGCCATTATTGCTTCGGGCGGCAAGACAGTATTTCTGTCTGGCCAAATCGGTCTGGAGCCTGCCACAGGCGAACTGGTATCTGAAAATTTTGAAGGTCAGGTACGTCAGGCATTTGCCAACCTGGAAGCTGTGGTCAAAGAAGCTGGCGCCAACCTGAGCGACATCGTCAAACTGACTTTGTTTTTGACAGATCTGTCCCGTTTTGCCAGCGCCAACGCCATCATGGCCGAACTGATTCCCCAGCCTTTCCCCGCACGCTCCACCATCGGTGTGGCCAGCTTGCCCAAAGGCGCTCAGTTCGAGGTCGAGGCTATCCTCAATTTCTAAAGACGTATTGCCATGACCGCAGGTCGGCCTGCGCCTCAGGCCAAACGGGCTGCGCCACGCAAGGCGCTCAGTCTGGACCAGAAGTTTGAAAAGCTCGGCCTACGAGAGCCTGCCGACTTCGTGGTCCATCTTCCTTTGCGCTACGAGGACGAGACTCAGGTCGAGCCCATCGCCCATCTCTACCCTGGCAAGATGGCGCAAATTGAAGGTCGTATTCTAAGTACGGATGTTCAGGCTCGTCCCCGTGCGCAGCTCCATGCCCGTATTGCCGACGAAAGTGGCGAGCTGGCCTTGCGCTGGCTGCACTTTTATCCCAGCCAGCTCAAGCAGCTGCAAGGGGATTTGCCCCTGCGAGTACGCGGCGAAGTGCGCCAGGGCTTTCATGGCCTGGAAATGGTGCACCCCAAAGTCACCAAAGCCGGCCAACCCCTGGCCCGCGCCTTGACCCCTGTTTACCCCACGACAGATGGCTTGAGCCAGGTACAGCTGCGCAAAGCCATTGCCGATGCGCTCAACAATGCGGACCTGCGCGACACCCTGCCTGAAGAAGTTCGTAGCGAGTATGGCCTGATGCCGTTTAACGAGGCTATCCGGCTTTTGCATTACCCACCGCCCGAACTCAGCTACGACGATTTGTTCGAACACGGCCATCCGGCCTGGAGCCGCATCAAGTTTGATGAGTTGCTGGCGCAGCAATTGTCCCTGGCGCAGGCTCGTGCTGCGCGTCAGGCTCAACGTGCCAAGCCTATGCGTGAAGGCAATAGTGACCTGGCTAAAGCCTTGCTGGCTTCGTTGCCCTTCAAGTTAACGGCCGCTCAGAAACGCTGCGTCAAGGAAATCAGCGCGGACATGAAGCGTTCGTATCCCATGCACCGGCTGTTGCAGGGAGATGTAGGCAGCGGCAAAACCATTGTGTCGGCCATTGCCGCCGTGCAAGCCATTGCCAGCGGTTTTCAAGTAGCCTTGATGGCACCGACTGAAATTCTGGCCGAGCAGCACTATCTGAAAATGCGTGCCTGGCTGGAGCCTTTGGGCGTCGAGCTGGCCTGGTTAAGCGGCAGCTTGGGCGTCAAAGCCAAACGTCTGGCTTATGAAGCCATCAGCTCCGGACAAGCCAGACTGGCCATCGGCACCCAGGCCCTGATTCAGGACAATGTGCAGTTCCAGCAATTGGGCTTGGTGATTCTGGATGAACAACACCGCTTTGGTGTTGGCCAGCGTCTGGAACTGAACCGCAAAGGGGATGCGCAGGACAAGAAAGGGCAAGCCTACTTGCCGCATCAACTCAATATGAGTGCCACGCCCATCCCACGTACCTTGGCCATGGCTTTTTTTGCCGATCTGGATGTTTCCGCGATTGACGAGTTGCCCCCAGGTCGCAGTCCCATCATTACAAAGCTGGCCGCCGATAATCGCCGTGATGAAATCATGGCGCGCGTCCGGGCTGAAGTTGCCCAAGGTAGACAAGCCTATTGGGTCTGCCCCTTGGTCGAGGAAAGTGAAGCCCTGCAATTGCAAACCGCCGTCGATACCCATGCGGCTCTGGAACAAGCCTTGGCCCCCTTGCGGGTAGGCCTGATTCATGGCCGCTTGTCCTCCACGGAAAAAGCGGACGTCATGGAAGCGTTCCGTAGCGGCAATCTGGACGTGCTGGTGGCGACCACTGTCATTGAAGTCGGGGTGGACGTGCCCAACGCCTCTTTAATGATTATTGAACACGCCGAGCGCTTCGGCCTGGCTCAACTGCACCAACTACGCGGCCGGGTAGGGCGGGGACAGATTCAATCCGTTTGCGTCTTGCTGTACCAGGCACCGTTGTCGGCCATTGCCCGCCTGCGTTTGCGCGCCATGTATGAAACCACCGATGGCTTTGAAATTGCCCGCCGCGACCTGGAACAACGCGGCCCGGGCGAGTTCATGGGCATGCGCCAATCCGGGCAGGCAGGCTTGCGTTTTGCCAGCCTGGAGTCCGATGAAGATTTGATCGAGCAGGCCCAAACATTGGCCAGCACCTTTCGCCGTGATTATCCAGACCACGCTCACCACCATTTACAGCGCTGGATGAAGGGCCGGGAAGAATTACTCCGTAGTTAACCCAAGGTCTTAATGCTGTTTTGCACAAGGAATTGTCATGACATTGACCGAGCTGAAATACATCGTTGCCGTAGCACGCGAGCGTCATTTTGGACGTGCTGCCGAAGCCTGCTTTGTGAGTCAACCGACGCTGTCGGTGGCCATCAAGAAGTTGGAAGACGAATTAGGCGTGGTCATCTTCGAGCGTGGCGGGCCCGAGGTGGCTATTACCCCCATTGGGCTGCGCATCGTCACCCAAGCACAGAAAGTGCTGGAAGAGGGCGCCAACCTGCGCGAGATTGCCCGCCAGGGCCACGATCCTTTGGCTGGCCCTTTGCGCGTTGGCATTATTTACACCGTGGCACCGTACCTGCTGCCCAAGCTCGTTCCCAAGCAGATTGAGCTGACCCCGCAAATGCCACTTTTATTGCAAGAAAACTTTACCGTGCGTCTGCTGGAATTGCTGCGCCAAGGTGAGATTGATTGCGCCATTGTGGCCCTGCCTTTGCCTGAAACAGGCTTGGTTATCCGCGAGCTGTACGACGAGCCTTTTGTGGTGGCCATGCCCCATGAACACGCCTGGGCCAAGCGCAAGGAAATTGATCCCGAACAGCTGAAAGATCAGACCATGCTGCTGCTGGGTGCCGGCCATTGTTTCCGCGACCAGGTGCTGGATGTTTGCCCGGAGCTATCGCGCTTTTCAGCGTCCAGTGAAGGCATACAGCGCACCTTTGAAGGCTCTTCGCTGGAAACCATCCGTCATATGGTGGCCACTGGCATCGGTCTGACTGTCCTGCCAGCCAGCTCTTTGACAGCCCCCGGCCAGGCCAACGAACTGCTGGCCTATGTCCCCTTCAAAAAACCCATTCCAGATCGTCGCATTGCCTTGGTCTGGCGCAAAAGTTTTCCACGTACGTCGGCCATTGACGCCTTGACCCGTGGGATCATGGAAAGTGGCTTGGCTGGGGTCAACTACTTAAAAGTCGAATACAACAGCAATTTCCCGTATCCTGAACTAGCGTAAATCGCACACCTACTGCGTGTTATTCTGCTTCAGTACCTATTTAGCCCTCTGTTCAACAGGAGTCCACTATGGCAAAAGCCGTGAAAGCAGTCAGTAAAACCGCCAAGGTCAGCAAGGCCGAAGAAGCCCCGAACACTGATACCAAGGTCGCAGTTGCAGCCGATGTAAAGGCTGAACCAAAACCGGCAGCCGCCAAGGCCCCCGCCAAAAAAGTGACCGCTAAAAAGGCCGTCGCCAAAAAGCCTGCCACCGCAGCCAAAGCTCCCGCCAAGGCGGCTGCTAAACCTGCGGCCAAGCCAGCTGCCAAACCAGCCGCTGCTCGCAAGCCTGCCGCGGCCAAGCCGGTTGCCGCCGCCAAACCCGCTGCTCCTGCCAGCGCCGCCAGCAGCGCTCTGAAAATTGATATCGGTATTTCGACGGCAGACCGTGCTGCTGTAGTTAAAGAGTTGTCCAAGGTACTGGCCGACTCCTACACCGTGTACCTGATGACGCACAACTTCCACTGGAACGTCACCGGCCCCATGTTCAAGACTCTGCATGAGCTGTTCATGACGCAGTACACCGAACTGTGGCAAGCCCTGGATGACATCGCCGAGCGTATCCGCGCCCTGGGTCACTACGCCCCTGGTACCTATGCCGAATTCCAGAAGCTGTCCTCCATCACCCAGCCCGCTTCCGTGCCGGATGCCACCACTATGATCGAACTGCTGGTCAAAGGTAACGAAGCGCTGGCTCGTACTGCACGCACCGCTTTTGACCGTGCCGACTCGGCCGACGACCAGCCTACCGCTGACTTGTTGACCCAGCGTCTGGACGTGCACGAGAAAAATGCATGGATGCTGCGTAGCCTGCTGCAGTAATTTCCATCTTATCGCCCTCAAATAGCGATAAAAAAAGGCCACCAAACGGTGGCCTTTCCTATTCCCCCTATAGAAAACCCTGAATTCAGGCGTCAGGCAGGCATAAAGCCCTGTTATCGGTGTATGCTTTCCTGCATATTCACGGAGGTGTTTTCTATGAAAATTCGTTTCACTCCTGTTGCAGCGGCCATGAGCCTGGCAACGGGTCTGCTCTTGTCCGGTGCTGCTCACGCTGACAACATCCGTATTGCACTGGCCGGTCCTTTCACAGGCTCGGTTACCCAATACGGTGACATGGTCAAACAAGGCGTCGATACGGCCATCGAACAGATCAATGCTGCCGGTGGCGTTCTGGGCAAACAGCTCGAACTGGTCACTGTTGACGATGCCTGCGAACCCAAGCAAGGTCCCGTCGCAGCCAACCGTATCGTGAATGACAAGATCCACTATGTTGTCGGTCACGTTTGTTCGGGCGCTACCATCGCGGCCACCGATATCTACAACAACGAAGGCGTGTTGATGGTGACTCCATCGGCAACAGCACCTGCTGTTACCGACGGCAAAGGCTACGAAATGATCCTGCGCACCATTGGTCGCGACGATCAGCAAGGTCCAGCCGCTGCCAAGTTCATCCTGGAACAGATCAAGCCCACTAAAGTTGCCGTCCTGCACGACAAACAGTCCTACGGCCAAGGTATTGCCGCTTCGGTTCGTTCCGAACTGCAAAAAGCCGGTACCGAAGTTGCCCTGTTTGAAGGCATTAACGCGGGGGACAGCGATTACTCCGCCGTCATCACCAAGCTGAAATCCACCGGCGTGGACTTCGTGTACTTTGGTGGCTACCACCCTGAAATGGGCCTGCTGCTGCGTCAAGCCGCTGAGCAAGGCGTGAAAGTCCACTTCATGGGACCGGAAGGCGTGGGTAACCCCGACATTAACGCCATTGCCGGCAAAGCCGTTGAAGGCATGCTGCTGACCTTGCCTGCGGACTTCTCGCAAGATCCGGACAACCAGGCCATCGTCCAGGCTTTCAAGGACAAGAAGCGCGATCCTAGCGGTGCGTTCCAGCTGTCCGCTTACGCCGCAACTATTGCGATTGCCGAAGGCATCAAGGGCGCTGGCGAGGACGATCCAGTCAAAGTGGCCGACTACCTGCACGCCAACAGCGTGAAAACGCCTATCGGTCAAATCAGCTGGAACAAGCAGGGCGACCTGAACGACTTCAAATTTGACGTCTTCAGCTGGCACGCTGACGGTTCCAAGACCGTCTACGGCAAGTAATCCCTGATTCTTGCTCGTAAAAAAACCGGCCTTCGGGCCGGTTTTTTATTATGTATCGCCTTGGAGCACCTTGCTTCAGGCTGGCTGCTCAGGCCTCGATACGCAAACCCGTATCGCGGTCGAACCAATGCAAAGGGTGGGGTGGCATGTAGCCAATCTGGATGGCCTCGCCAATTTGAATTGGATATTCGCGGGTCTGCTCAATCGGGCAGCGCACGATGATGCGATAGTCGCCACAACCCAGATGCAGCAACTGCTCGGAACCCAGAATTTCCACCATTTCCACCTGCGTAGTCACACCGGGCACATGCAGCTGGATGTGTTCTGGTCGTATGCCCAGGAACACCTTGCGGCCACGCACCGCAGCGGGCACCATTTCCGGGCCAAACTGCACAGGCTGACCATTGTCTTGCGTGATCTGACCTTGTGCATCCACCTCTACTGGCAACAAGTTCATGGGCGGTGAGCCAATGAAAGTGGCCACAAAAACGGAAGCAGGCTTTTCGAATACCTCGGCGGGTGTCCCGATTTGCTCAGGCATGCCCTGATTCATCACAATCATGCGCTCGGCCAAGGTCATGGCTTCAATTTGATCGTGAGTCACATACAGGCTGGTGGTTTTCAGGCGACGATGCAGTTTCTGAATTTCCAGACGCATCTGCACTCGCAGCTTGGCATCCAGATTGGACAGGGGCTCGTCAAACAGAAACACCTTGGGTTCACGCACAATCGCACGGCCCATCGCAACACGCTGACGCTGGCCCCCCGACAGTTGCCCTGGACGACGTTCCAGCAGGGCACCCAATTCCAAGATCGCAGCGGCGGCATTGACCCTTTGCTTGATTTCATCCTTGGAAAACTTACGGATTTTCAAGCCATACGCCATATTGTCAAAGACTGACATATGGGGGTAGAGCGCGTAGTTCTGGAACACCATGGCAATGTCACGTTCAGCCGGTTCCAGATCATTGACGACCTTGCCGTCGATCAGCACCTGACCTGCCGTGACAGATTCCAGCCCCGCCACCATACGCATCAAGGTCGATTTACCGCATCCAGAGGGGCCCACAATCACCACGAACTCGCCATCCTTCACGTCCACATCAATGCCGTGAATAACGACCGTCCCGTTCGGGTAGGTTTTCTTGACGCCTTCAAATCGTAAGCTAGCCATTCAATAAAGCCTGTAGAGAATTACTTTTCAGAGTCGATGAGACCTTTGACGAACCACTTTTGCATCAGCATCACCACCAGGGCAGGCGGGATCATGGCCAAAAGGGCCGTGGCCATCACCACGTTCCACTCGGTCACGCTGTCACCACCGGAAATCATGCGCCGGATACCAACCACGATCGGGTACATATCCTCTTTGGTGGTAATGATCAGCGGCCACAAATACTGGTTCCAGCCGTAGATAAACTGAATCACAAACAAAGCGGCAATGCTGGTCTTGGACAAGGGCAGCAGAACATCTTTAAAAAACCGCATCGGGCCGGCACCATCAATACGGGCGGCCTCGATCAATTCATCGGGCACCGTCAGAAAGAACTGACGAAACAGGAAGGTCGCGGTTGCTGAAGCGATCAAGGGCAGGATCAGGCCCCCATAGCTGTCCAGCAACTGCAGGTCCGCCACGACCTTGTACGTGGGCATAATGCGCACTTCCACCGGCAGCATCAGGGTGACGAAAATCATCCAGAAAAACAGCATGCGCAACGGGAAGCGGAAATACACCACGGCAAAGGCCGAGAGCATGGAAATAATGATCTTGCCAACCGCGATGCCCAGCGCCATCACCATGCTGACCAGCAACATGCGTCCCACTGGTGGGGAGTTTGTGGCCGTACCCTGCAAAGCGGTGATGTAGTTCTCTACCATGTGCGAGCCCGGCCAGAGCGACATGGGCGCACGGGCCACTTCCGCACTGGTCTGAGTGGAAGCTACAAAGGTGATGTACAAGGGCAGAGCAATCACGATCACACCCAGGATCAGGGTCAGATGCGTGAAAAAATCAAGAATAGGGCGTCGTTCAACCATGACTATGTTCCTTGCTGCGCATCAGCTGTACGTCACTTTGCGATCAATATAGCGGAACTGAATCACCGTCAGCGCCACAACCACCGCCATCAGCACCACAGACTGGGCTGCCGAAGAACCAATATCCAGGCCACGGAAACCCGTGTTGTAGACCCGGTAAACCAGAATCGAGGTGGCTTCACCCGGCCCGCCCTGACTGACCACGTCAATAATGGCGAAGGTGTCAAAGAAGGCATAAATAATGTTCACGACCAGCAGGAAGAAAGTCGTCGGGGCCAGCAAAGGAAACACAATGCCCCAGAAACGGCGCATGGGACCGGCACCATCCATGGCGGCCGCTTCAATCAGGGAGCGCGGGATGGCTTGCAGGCCAGCCAGGAAAAACAGAAAGTTGTAGGAGATCTGCTTCCAGACCGAAGCAATTACCACCAGCAACATGGCGTCATTGCCATTCAAGCGTGGATTCCACTGAATGCCATGCTCCAGCAGGAACACGGCCACAATCCCTACAGAGGGGGAGAACAGGAACAACCACAACACCCCGGCCACCGCCGTTGCCACGGCATAAGGCCAGATCAGCAAGCTGCGATACAGCAGCGCGCCTCGTATCACTCTATTCGCCATCACGGCCAGCACCAAAGCCACGACCAGTCCCAACACCGACACGGCAAGCGAAAATACCGCCGTCGTTTTGAACGAGGCCATATATTCTGCACTATTGAACAGCTCGGCAAAGTTATCCAAGCCTACAAACTGCGAAGACAGGCCAAAGGGGTCTTCCAAATGAAAAGCCTGCCACAGCGCTTGACCGGCAGGCAGAAAAAAGAAGATCAGAGTAATGGCTAGCTGCGGAGCAAGTAGCAAATAGGGCAGTGTCTTATGACGAAAGACGACACGTTTTTCCATAGATTTGCGCGCAATGGGAAGGGAGCGCCACCATCAGGGTGACAGACTTCAAGTGAAACGAAAAGCGTATGAGTGGCTTGGACGATAGGGTGACAGCTTACTGGCTTGAAGCCAAGACAGGACACCGTCCGCACACACTCATACGCTGGATTGTAAACCACCCGCCCAAGGCGGGTCCGGCTTACTTCACGCTCTTTTCAAAGCGCTCCAACAGTTCATTGCCACGGCTTTGCATGGCTTTCAAACCTTCTTCAGGGGTGACTTTGCCGGCAAAAATCTGCTCCATCACACCGTCTTCGATGTCACGAATCTGTGGCAAGGAACCCAGACGAATGCCACGCGAGTTCTCGGTAGTGCTGGCGTCCAGCTGTTTGACGGCAACATCTGCGCCCACGTTCTTGGCGTAGAAATCGGAGTCCTTGGTCTTTTCAAAGCCCGCTTTGGTCACAGGCACATAACCGGTGTCCTGGTGCCAGGCGGCGGCTTGCTCAGGGCTGGAGATGAAGTGGAAGAATTCAGTCACGCCCTTGTAGACATCATCGGACTTCTTGGCAAAAACCCACAGGGAAGCGCCACCAATAATGGAGTTCTGAGGCGCGCCTTGTACATCGCTGTAGTAGGGCAGGCTGCTGGTGCCAAATTCAAATTCGCCGGTCTTGATGATGTTGGCGCGGTTACCGCTGGAGCCGGTAAACATGCCGCACTTGCCGCTGGTAAACAGGGCGTTGGCCGTATCACCACGACCGCCGTAGGAGAAAGAACCATCCTTGGACATATTTGCCAGGAAAGTCATGTGCTTCAGGAACAGTGGGTTATCCAGCTGCAGGCGAGCGCTGGGGCCGCCAAAGCCGTTGTTCTCGCTGGCAAAGGGGATGTTGTGCCAGGCAGCAAAGTTCTCCAGCAGAATCCAGGAGGGCCAGGAAGAGGTGTAGCCACACTCTTGACCGGACTCACGCAGTTTCTTGGCGGCTTCGTGCAGCTCCTGCCAGGTCTTGGGCGGCTTCTCGGCATCCAGGCCAGCTTTCTTGAAGGCGTCCTTGTTGTAGTACAGCACCGGGGTGGAGCTGTTAAAAGGCATGGAAATCAGCTTGCCTTCGTTGGAGGAGTAGTAGCCGGCAACCGCACCCAGAAAGTCATCCGGGTTGATAGGTTTGCCCGCTTTTTCCGACATTTCCTGAACTGGCTGAATGGCGCCCTTGGCAGCCATCATGGTGGCAGTCCCCACCTCGAATACTTGCAAAATATCGGGGGCATTACCGGCACGGAAAGCGGCGACACCGGCGTTCATGGACTCGCCATAGTTGCCTTTATACGAGGCTTTAACCTGGTAGTCCGACTGAGATGCGTTAAAGTCTTTGACTAATGCATTAACCCGTTCGCCCAAGGCTCCTTCCATTGAATGCCAGAACTGAATTTCTGTGGCCGCTTGCGCAGTGCCGATAGAAGCAATCAGACCGGCTAGAGACAGAGCAAATAGTTTTGTTCGCATCAGGCTTTCTCCTGTATAAAAGGTGCCGCTAAGGTGTAGCAGGTTTTAAAACTCAAGCTTATGACTTGTTTATGACGCTCTCGTGAATGTATCCATGACAGCGTTATATAAGCAATGACTAATTACCCTCAAACGCTAAGAAAACGTGTCAGAGGACAGATTTTTAATGGGAGCGATGATGAATCCACACGATACCTCTTTTAAGCTGGCGTTTATCGGCGCGGGCAATATGGCCAGTGCCTTGGCGGCTGGTTTAATTGGGAAACGCTGCGGCGGCTCGGACGTTTTGGCGATTGATATTTACCCGCCCGCCCTGGAGTCGTGGGCCCAGCAGGGAGTACAAACCGCGTATGAACCCGGCCCGGCCTTGTCCAAGCAGCGTATTTGGGTTTTTGCCGTCAAGCCCCAGGTCATGAAAGAAACCGTACTGGCCTGCAAACCCTATCTGCAAGAGGACACCCTGGTGATCAGCGTGGCCGCTGGCATTCCGGCAACCGCTCTGGCCCAATGGCTGGGCGAACCCGGCCAGCCGTACCAGCGTGTAATCCGCTGTATGCCCAATACCCCGGCCTTTATTGGTTGTGGCATTACCGGCCTGATGGCCCTGGAACAAGTGGATGAAAGCGATAAAGCCATTGCGCAGCAATTGTTGAAATCCGTGGGGGAAGTGGTCTGGGTTGAAAATGATGCGGCCATTGATGCCGTCACGGCGGTTTCAGGCAGTGGTCCAGCTTACGTGTTTTTGTTCATCGAAGCTTTGATCAAAGCCGGTATCGAGCAAGGTTTGTCTCCCGAGCAGGCCCGCCAGCTGTCCCTGGCAACGCTGCACGGTGCGACCCAGTTGGCCACCTTGTCGCCGGAAGAACCCTCGGTCTTGCGCGAGCGCGTCACCTCCAAAGGGGGGACTACGGCAGCCGCCCTGAATATCTTTAACGAAGGCGGCTTTACACCCCTGGTCCAAAAAGCAGTCAATGCTGCCAAAGTGCGTGCCGGAGAGCTGGCCCAAGAGTTTTCCTGATCCCCGGATTACTCCCTATAGCATCGTCAAAAATTGATATAGCGCAATAAAAAAGCAGTAAAACAAAGAGCAGGGGAGTTCTCAAGGGAGCTCCTCTTTTCTTTTATAAACAAGGCTTTTAGTATGCGAGCGGGTTTTGGAAACACCCTGTTAACAATGCCTCTTTATTTTCAAAATAAATAAGCAGGGCGGCTAGGGCTTATACGAAGTGACAAGTTTTAGGCGGCTCCCCCAAAATGGGTTCCCCTGGAGCATAACAATGCCTATCCAGACCCCAGAATAAGCACTTTCTAAAAAGCAATGCCGGGAACCCCCGGCCTCGGGAGACAGCTGCTATGACCTTTACTCGACGCTTTACCCCCGCTCTGACCGCCTTGGCCACCGTACTGGCCATGGGCACCGCCTATGCGGCGGACACCATCAAAATTGGTATCCCTCAACCCATGACTGGTCCCTCCACCCAATATGGTGACCAAATCCAGGCCGGTGCATTGACCGCAATTGACGCGATTAACGCAGCAGGGGGTGTCAAAGGCAAAAAGCTGGAAGCCGTCCTGATTGACGATGCGTGCGAACCCAAACAGGCTGTGCCTGCAGCCAACCGTGTGGTCAACTCCGGCGCGAAATTCGCCGTAGCCCACGCGTGCTCGGGAACTACGGTGCCTGCCGTGAACATTTACGAGCAGGAAGGCATCGTGGCGATTACTCCCGGTGCGACCTCGCCTCTGGTCACCGACACTATCAAGCCCCATTACTTTTTCCGCACCATCGGTCGTGACGACCAGCAAGGCCCCTTTGCGGCCGACTACATTGCTGACGTCCTCAAGCCCAAGAGCATTGCCGTCCTGCACGACAAGCAGACTTACGGCTCCGGGGTTGCCACGCAAGTGCGCGATGCGCTCAAGAAAAAGAACATGAATATTGTCATGTACGAGGGCATTAACGTCGGTGACAGTGATTACTCGGCCGTAATCACCAAGCTCAAGGGCGTGAACCCCGATCTGATTTATTTCGGTGGTTACCATGCCGAGCTGGGCCTGCTGCTGCGTCAGGCGCGTGAACAAGGCATGACCAACACCTTCATGGGTCCGGAAGGCGTTGCCAACCGCGACCTGGTCGCCATTGCCGGTCCGGCAGTGGAAGGTTTGCTGGTGACCTTGCCAACCGACTTCACCAAGATGCCGGCCAACAAGGATGTGATGGAAAACTTCAGTAAATACAAGCGCAATCCTAACGGGGCCTTTACCTTCCCGGCCTACGCGGCCGTGCAAATTATTGCCGATACAATCAATGCGGTAGGCGAAGATTCGGCCAAGGGAGCCGACTACATGCACGCTAATGCGTTCAATACCGCCATTGGCAAGGTAGAATACGACGCCAAGGGTGATTTGAAGCATTTCGAATTTGCCGTTTTCAAGTGGGATAAAGAAGGTAACTTTGATCTAGTTGAGAAATAAGACTGGATTATGTGCCCCCGCTCTTTACGAAGAACGGGGGCATTGCTTTTGGATGCCCACAAAGCCTCAGAACAAAACGACGGACTCAACGGAAAAAAACAAGCATGTCTGATTTACTCCCTCAGATCGTGCAGCAGCTGTTCAATGGATTATCCTTGGGCGCTATTTATGCACTGATCGCCATCGGCTACACAATGGTCTATGGCATTATCGGAATGATTAACTTTGCCCACGGCGAGATCTACATGATCGGTGCCTATGTCGGGCTGGTAACCCTGACTGCGATTGGCGTAGGCTCGGGTCTGCCCATCTGGCTGATCATTCTTATCATGTTGCTGGTTGCCATCCTGGTAACCGCGGTTTACGGCTATGCGATTGAAAAAGTTGCCTATGCGCCGCTGCGTGGCAGCCCTCGGCTGGTCCCGCTGATCTCGGCCATTGGTATGTCCATTTTCTTGCAGAACTGGGTTGCCCTGGGCCAGGGCGCACGCGATATGGCAGTGCCCACCTTGCTGTCCGGCTCCTTTCAGTTCAGCCTGGGCGCAGACGGCTTTACCGTCACAGCGCCTTACTCTCGCGTCATGATTATCGTCGTGACCGTGGTGCTGATGATCATGCTCAGCCTCTACATCAAGTACTCGCGTCTGGGTCGCGCCTCGCGTGCATGTTCACAAGACTTGCGCATGGCCAACCTGCTGGGTATCGACACCAATAAAATCATCTCCTTTACCTTTGTCATCGGCGCCATGCTGGCTGCCGTGGGCGGCGTGCTGATTGCCACCGCCATTGGCAAGCTGAACCCCTTCATCGGCTTTATTGCCGGTATCAAGGCCTTTACGGCAGCCGTGCTGGGCGGTATTGGCAGCATCCCGGGCGCCATGCTGGGCGGTGTCCTGCTGGGTCTGGCAGAAACCTTTGCCGCTGCCTTTATTTCGTCGCAGTACAAGGACATCGTGGCCTTTTTACTGTTGGTCTTTATCCTGCTGTTCCGCCCAACGGGCCTGCTGGGTAAACCCGAGGTGGAGAAAGTCTGATGATGAACCGCTTTAGCAATGCATTTATCGCCGCTGTCTTGGCAGGCATTATTGTGGCTCCCGTCTTTGGCCTGCAAATTGTGCGCGCCGGGATGAACACCCATCTGGAAAGCGATTGGCAGATCATTCTGATCGGTATGGCACTGGTCTTTGTGGTCCAGCTGATCCGTCCTAACGTCAATCGCACCAAGATACGTGAAAGCCGCTGGACGCTGCCCAAACTGAGCATGCAGCACAAGAAGATCCTGCTGTACATCGTGATCGCTTGTGCCGTGGTCTGGCCCTTTTTTGGTGGGCGTGCCCAGGTGGATATTGCCACCCTGGTGCTGATCTACATCATGCTGGGCCTGGGGCTGAATATCGTGGTGGGCTTTGCCGGCCTGCTGGACCTGGGTTTTGTGGGCTTTTACGCCGTGGGTGCCTACACTTACGCCTTGCTCTATCACTACGCAGGCTGGGGCTTCTGGGAAGCACTGCCATTAGCGGGTGGTATGGCGGCCCTGTTCGGCTTTCTGCTGGGTTTCCCCGTGCTGCGCTTGCGTGGCGACTATCTGGCTATCGTCACCCTGGGTTTTGGTGAAATCATTCGCCTCTTGCTCATCAATATGTATGACCTGACCGGCGGCCCGGATGGCATCTCCGGTATCCCCAAGCCAACCGTATTCGGTTTCCCCATGGCACGCCGTGCACCGGAAGGGCAGACCACCTTCCACGACCTGATGGGCTGGACCTTCAGCAACCAGGACGTGGTGGTGTATCTGTACTTGATGGCCCTGGCTTTGGCCCTGATCACCTTGCTGGTCTCCAGCCGTGTGGTGCGCATGCCTATTGGCCGTGCCTGGGAAGCCCTGCGCGAGGACGAGATTGCTTGCCGCTCGCTGGGCCTGAACCCCACTTCCATCAAACTGTCCGCCTTTACCATGGGCGCCATGTTTGCCGGTTTTGGTGGTGCTTTCTTTGCCGCCCGTCAGGGTCTGGTCAACCCGGAGTCCTTCACCTTTATTGAATCCGCCTTGATCCTGGCCATCGTGGTGCTGGGTGGTATGGGTTCACAAATCGGCGTCATTCTGGCTGCTATTGTGCTGACAGTGGTCCCTGAATTGGCCCGAGAGTTCGCGGAGTATCGGATGTTGATTTTTGGTCTGGTCATGGTGGCCATGATGGTTTGGCGTCCACAGGGCCTGCTGCCTGTGCAACGTCCTCATGTGGAGTTGCGTACATGAGCCCATTACTCCGAGTATCCGATCTGTCGATGCGTTTTGGTGGCTTGCTGGCGGTGGATTCCGTCAGTTTCGATGTGGCTAAAGACGAAGTGTTTGCCATCATCGGCCCCAACGGCGCCGGGAAAACGACGGTATTTAACTGCATAGGCGGCTTTTACAAGCCCACTTCCGGTTCTGTCACCCTGGAAGACCAACCCATCCACGGCCTGTCCAGCCACAAAGTGGCACAAAAAGGCCTGGTACGTACCTTCCAGAACGTGCGTCTGTTCAAGAAGCTGACGGTGCTGGAGAACCTGCTGGTTGCCCAGCACAGCCAGCTCAAGGCCGGCTTTTTGTCCGGTCTGCTGAACCTGTCACGCTACAAGCAATCCGAAAAGGAAGCTAAAGAGCGTGCGGTGACATGGCTGGACTTCATGGGCCTGACCGATATGGCCAACCGTGAAGCGGGCAACCTGGCCTACGGCCACCAGCGCCGCCTGGAAATTGCACGTTGCATGATCACCCAGCCGCGCTTGCTGATGCTGGACGAACCTGCGGCGGGCCTGAATCCCCAAGAAAAACGCGATCTGCAAGCCCTGATCGACCAACTGCGCCGCGAATTTGGCGTGGCCGTCCTGCTGATCGAGCACGATATGAGCCTGGTTATGGGCGTATCAGACCGGATCCTGGTTATGGAATATGGCAAACCCATTGCCACCGGCCTGCCTGAAGAAGTGCGCAATGATCCGCGCGTCATCAAAGCCTATCTGGGGGAAGAATAAGTGCTGAAGCTGGACTCCGTATCTACCCATTACGGCGCTATTCAGGCGCTGGATCAAGTTAGCGTGGACGTGAATCAGGGCGAGATCGTCACCCTGATTGGCGCGAACGGCGCTGGCAAAACCACCTTGCTCATGACCGTTTGCGGCTCGCCCCGAGCCAGCTCGGGCAGCATCAGCTTCATGGGCGAGGACATCACCCACGCCGATACGCACCGCATCATGCGCAAAGGCATCGCCATCTCTCCTGAAGGCCGTCGCGTCTTTCCAGACCTGACCGTGTCGGAAAACCTGAAGATGGGCGGTTTCTTTCTGAACCGCAGCGAGATCGACGAAGGAGAGGAGCACGTCTACAAACTGTTCCCCCGCCTGAAAGAACGCGCTGCGCAACGAGCAGGAACCATGTCAGGTGGTGAGCAGCAAATGCTGGCCATCGGTCGCGCACTGATGAGCAAACCGTCCTTGCTGCTGCTGGACGAACCTACCTTGGGCCTGGCCCCGCTGATCATCGCCCAGATCTTTGACATCATCCGTACCATTCGCGATGAAGGCGTGACGGTGTTTCTGGTAGAGCAGAACGCCAACAAGGCCCTGCAAGTCGCAGACCGTGGCTATGTGCTGGAAACCGGCAAGGTAGTGATGCAGGATACCGGCGCCAATCTGCTGGCGAATCCGGATATTCGGAAGGCGTATTTGGGGGCTTAGACAGCCAGCGAATGCAGCCTCAAAGCGGTAGAGCGTCATCGATTTAAAGCACGCTTTAATTTACGTGCTTGAAAAAAACCTGAATCGCAGCTTTTGCTGGATTCAGGTTTTTTTATTCGGGTGACAAGTCAGAACAAGGCCATTCGCACCAGAACTAAAAGCTATCGATATGCTTGCCGTACGCTTCAGGGGAGCAGAACACGACAGCATCCCCTGAAAACTTATATCGCTAGTTGCGAAACGACTTAATCCTTCAACAAGCCTTCGCCGCGCAGTGCCGCCTTCACACCTTCGTTCTGCTCCATGCGAGCAAAGAAGGCGTTCAGGTTCTTCATGCCCGACAGGTCCAGCTTCATCAGAGCAGCCCAGCGCAGTACCACGTACAGGTAAGCATCAGCCACGGACAAGGAGCCCGACAAGGTTTCTTTGCCTTCCAGGTGCTTGTCGATCACGCCCAGTTGCTTGGTCAGCAAGGCAGCGGTCTTGGCCTTGACTTCGGCCTGGGTCGCTTCCTGATCCGCGTAGCGATGCGTACCGAACACCACGCCCACGTTACGGTGGATTTCGGCGTTCAGGAAGGCCAGCCAACGGCGGGCTTCAAAGCGTTGTTCGATGGTGCTGCCAATCAAATTGGCTTGCGGGTTCTTCTCGTTCAGGTATTCCAGAATGGCGATGCTTTGTGTCAGAACCAGATCACCATCGACCAGAACAGGCACAGCGCCGTTCGGGTTCAGTTTCAGAAATTCTTCTTGCTGCAGCTCGTCGCGGCTGACGCGCTGGGATTCAAACGGCTTGCCTATCCACTCCAATGCAATGCGGGTCACCAAAGGACAAGCACCAGTCATGTAATACAGTTTCATAAGTTCTCTTTCCAAAAGTGCGATAAACAAATGGCGCGAGCATGTCGCGCCACTCCAAAATCATCGAGGCTGCAGGTGGCGAGCCAGGAAGCGCTCCATACGCTCGTAAAACTCGAACTTGTTCTCGTCGTTATGGAAGCCGTGGCCTTCGTTATCCTTGACCATGTACTCCACATCCACACCACGCGCTTTCAAAGCGGCAACCATCTGATCACTTTCTGCCTTGTTCACCCGTGGGTCGTGTGCGCCCTGGGCGATAAATAAGGGAGTGCGGATCTTGTCGGCATGTAAAACGGGGGAGTTGGCTTCCAGCAGCTCTTTATCCTTTTCCGGATCACCTACCATAGCGTGCATTTTCACCAGCAAAGGCTTCCAGTACGGCGGGATGGTATTCATGAAGGTCAGCAAGTTGGACACGCCCACATAGTCCACTGCTGCGGCGTACAAGTCCGGGGTTTTCACGATACCGGCCAAGGTCGCGTATCCACCGTAACTGGCACCGTAAATGGCAATGCGCTTGGGGTCAGCAATCTTTTGATCGATCAGCCACTGAACGCCATCGGTAATGTCGTCCTGCATGCTCAGGCCCCATTGCTTGAAACCCGCTTCCCAGAACTTGCGTCCATAACCGGTCGAACTACGGAAGTTGATTTGCAAGACGGCGTAGCCACGGTTGGCCAGGAACTGCACCTCGGGGTTAAAGCCCCAGTAATCACGCGCCCACGGGCCGCCGTGCGGGTTGATGACCACAGGCAGATTACGGCTGGGGACACCCAAAGGCAGGCTCAGGTAGCCGTGAATCTTCATGCCGTCACGTGCCGTAAATTCGATAGGGTGCATGACCGCCATATCGCTTTCAGGCAAGGCACTGTTGATTACAGCCAGTTTGTGCAAGCTATTGCTGTCCACATCGTAAAGGTAGCGTGAACCTGGATTGCGATCGCTGTAGCTGGCCACAATCATTTTCTTTTCATCGCGTGTGATGGACTGAATGCTGATCTCGTAGCCCGGCAATTGGCGGGCGATGGCAGCGTGGATTTTCTCGCTGTGCTCGTCAAAGAAATGCTGACCGGGTTTGTCGGTGTAATAATCCACCGAAGTCAACACCTGACGCAGGCGAGAATAGCCAGCTCCCATCAGATCGTGATCGGGTAATTCGTAGATTTTTTCTTCTTCATCCGGCTTGGCAGGGTTAATCAAGACCAAGGCCAAGGTGTCGCGACCACGGTTGCTCAAGGCGTAGAAGCGCTGATTGTCGGCATGAAAAAAGAGGGGGCTGACTTCCGTGCGGAAGTCCGTTTGCAAAATGCTGCGGAACGGCTCGGAATCGCTGTCGCGATAACGCAGTTCGGAATCCACGCCCGAGATCGAAATCGCCATGCGCACCCGACCTTGGTGGTCTGTGCTCCAGCCCAGTACATCACCGGGGTTCTCGGCCGCCAATGTGCTTTCACCGGTCAGGACATTGACCTTGTAGACGTCGAATACTTCCGGATTACGGCCGTTGTGCGACACCAGAATATGCTCCGGGTCGTCCGGCAAATCGTCCTGCACCCCGGCACGTACCCCTTCCAGCGGCGTCAGGTCCGTGACTTTGCCAGTCAGCACGTTCACCGCCAGAACGTGATAGTTCTCATCGCCATTGACGTCCTTGGCATAAATAACGGTTTCATCGCCTTTCCAGAAGTACTCGGCAATATCGCGCTGATGTTCGGCAGTGACGCGGCGAGCCTCGCCCACAGGCTCACTGCCTTTTAACTCTTGCACAAAGATATTCTGACGGGCGGGGTAGCCGTCGATCTTGACGGGCTCCATAAAGCCGATCATGCGCCCCTGATCCGAAATCCGGAAACCGCTACGCTTGGGATTCTGAAAGAAGTCCCGAATGTCGTACAGTGGGGGAGTGGTGCTCGCGACGTTATCCGGTATCAGGGCGTGGGCGCCCAAAGAGAGCAAGAGGGACAAGAGCATAAGCAATAACCTATAAAACAGGGTTATGAGGGTGAGACCAGGGACAAGCCTGTATCAATCCCATTACTATATCGGATGATGGTCCCAAGCAAAGGCAAGAACCCTCTGAAAATAGGGCCAGAATGCCAGGGGCAGCTCAAGGACAAGGACAGGCATGACTTCTTTGACTCGTATCGTTTTTCTGGATAGGGAAACACTGTCAGACAGCGTAGAGCTGCCGCAGGTTCCCTTTAAGCATGAACTGCAAGTTTACGGACGTACCGCTCCCGATCAAGTGGCAGAACGTATTGCCGATGCCGACATTGTCATCAGCAATAAAGTGGCACTCCGCCGCGAGCATTTGCAGGCCGCGCCCAACTTGAAAATGATCGCATTGGCCGCCACGGGTAGCGACAATATTGATCTGGATGCCGCCCGTGAACGCGGCATTGTGGTCAGCAATATCCGCGACTACGCCGTGCGCAGTGTTCCGGAGCACGTTTTTGCGCTGATCTTTGCCTTGCGCCGCAATATCTGCGCCTACCGCCAGTCCGTCAAGGAAGGCCGCTGGCAAGAAGCCCAGCAGTTCTGTTATTTCGACTATCCCATCCGTGATCTGGCAGGCTCCACCTTAGGGCTGATTGGCTCTGGCTCTCTGGGGCAGGCCGTCGCCACCATGGGGCGAGCCCTGGGCATGAAAGTCATCTTTGCTCAACGCCGTGGCCAGACCATCGTCAGCAATGCGGATGACCGCTTGCCCTTTGAGCAAGTGCTGGAGCAAGCCGACGTCCTCTCCCTGCATTGCCCCCTGACTGCTGAAACACAAAACATGCTGGGCATGGCCGAGTTCGAGCGTATGGCCGCACGCCGCCCCTTGCTGATCAATACCGCCCGTGGCGGGCTGATCGACAATCAGGCACTGGAGCACGCCTTGCGGCAGGGCTGGCTGGGTGGTGCAGGCATTGATGTTTGCACGCCCGAGCCGCCACCCGCTGACCATATCCTGATGCGCTTGTTAGACTTACCCAATTACATTTTGACGCCGCATATAGGCTGGGCCAGTCAGGAGGCCATGCAGGCCCTGGCAAACCAGTTGATCGAAAACATTGTTGCTTTCCACCGCGGCCAAGCACGCCATACGCTGTAAATAATGACTGATTTAAGCTCCTACCAAGCCAATTTCTCCCTCGCTGGTCGCTGTGCGCTGGTGACCGGCTCGTCCGCCGGTCTGGGCCTGGAAATCGCCCGTGCCTACGCCGCCCATGGCGCCCATGTGATTTTGCATGGTCGTAAGGCCAGCAAACTTCTGCCTCTTGCCAACGAGCTTGCAGCTGGCGGTGCCCAGGTGGATACCTGGGAACATGATCTGGCCGACCTGGACTCCTTGCCAGACTCCTATCAAGCCCTGTGCCAACGCGTCGGCACTCCCGATATTCTGGTGAACAATGTGGGCGTGCGACTACGCAGCCGCTTGCAGGATGCCGATTGGGACGATGTGGAGCATTTGCTGAATGTAGACCTGCTGGCTACGCTGAAACTGTCCAAGTACGCGGCCCAAGCCATGCTCGAGGCTCAGACCCGGCACGGCCGTATTGTGACCTTGACCTCCATTGCAGGCCCGCTGGCTCGCCCAGGCGACGCTATTTACCCGGTTGCCAAGCAGGGTCTGGCCGGCATGGTACGAGCACTGGCCGTAGAATTTGGCGGGCAGGGCATTACCAGCAATGGCATCGCCCCCGGTACCTTTGCCACGGAAACCAATGCCGCCCTGGCTCAAGACCCCGTCAAAGGTCCTTTAGTGGTTGGCCGCAACCCTTTGGGACGCTGGGCCAAGCCGGACGAAATCCGCGCTGCCGCTGTGTTTCTGGCCTCTCCGGCTGCTTCCTATGTCAATGGCCATATCGTGGTTGTAGACGGCGGATTCTCCATTACTTTCTGATTGTTCCTGACCATGCCGCTACCTCGTCCCATCCGCATCGCGATCAATGGCTATGGCCGCATAGGCCGTTGCCTGCTGCGCGCCATTTACGAATCCCCACGACGCCAGGAATTTGATGTCGTGGTCATTAACGAGCCCGCCACCATAGCCACCATGGCGTATCTGACGCGCTTCGATTCGACCCACGGCGTATTTCCGGCCCAGGTAGAGCACAACGAGCACGAGCTGATTGTGGGGGATAAGGCCATCCGGGTGCTGCATGAAATCGACCCGAAATCCATAGACTGGGCGGCGCTGGATCTGGACATGCTGATCGAATGCAGTGGTGCCTTTGGCAGTCGAGCCCAGCTGCAGCAATTTTTGGACGCCGGTTGCCCGCGTGTGCTGGTATCCAATCCCGGCAATAGTGCCCAGGACGTGGATTTCACCGCTGTGCTGGGTATTAACCATGAACAGTTGCAAGGCGACGAACGGATTGTCTCCAACGCCTCCTGCACCACCAATGCCATCATTCCGGTTCTGGCTGAACTGGATAAGACCTTCGGCATACGCCACGCCTTTTTAAGCACGCTGCACTCGGTCATGAACGATCAACCCATGATCGACGGCTACCATAGCAGCGATCTGGCCCGCACCCGTTCCGCCTTACAATCCATGATTCCAGTCTCTACCGGGCTGGCAACTGGCGTAGAGCGGCTGTTACCGCAGCTAAAAGGCAAAGTTCAGGCCAAATCCATACGCGTCCCTATCTTGAACGTGTCGGCCATTGATCTGATGGTCAACCTGGAACGAGACACCAGCCGGGATGAAATCAACCAGTTGTTCCAGAAAGCGGCGCAGCAATGGCCTGGTATTCTGGACTACTCCGATCAGGCCCATGCCTCGATCGACTTCAATCACAATCCACACTCTGCAGTCGTGGACGGCTCGCAAACCCGAACCAATGGGGATGGGCTGGTCAATATGCTGGTCTGGTTTGACAACGAATGGGGGTTTTCCAACCGCATGCTTGACATTGCCTGTGTGTGGGCTGCGCGCTTCTTGCGCCAGCCGTGAACACCCCATCTTCAAACTGAACTGTCTTCCGAATTCTTACAGGAGCCATGATGAGTACGACACGTATTGAACAGGATTCCATGGGAACCATTGAGGTTCCCGCCGACCACTATTGGGGCGCGCAGACACAGCGCTCGATCCAGAACTTCCCAATTGGCCGTGACCGCTTCCAGTGGGGCCGCAGCATGATCGAGTCGCTGGGCATCCTGAAAAAATCCACAGCCTTGGCCAACCAGGAACTGGGCGAATTGCCCGACGAGCTGGCCCAGCTGATTGTCAAAGCGGCTGATGAAGTAATTGCGGGCCAGTGGGATACCGAGTTCCCCTTGGTTGTGTTCCAGACCGGTTCTGGTACACAAAGCAATATGAACGTGAACGAGGTGATCTCCAACCGCGCCATTGAACTGGCTGGTGGCGAGAAGGGCAGCAAAAAGCCCGTCCACCCGAATGACCACGTGAACCGCGGCCAATCCTCCAACGATACCTTTCCCACCGCCATGTACATTGCCGTGGGTCTGGAATGTCAGCGCCGCCTGCGCAAAGACGTAGGCCAGTTGCGCGACACTCTGGCCGCCAAAGCCAAACAATTCAACAGCATTGTGAAAACCGGCCGTACCCACTTGCAAGATGCCACCCCCATCACGCTGGGCCAGGAAATTGGTGCCTGGGTGGCGCAGATTGATTTCGGCCTGCAAACCGTGGACAAGGCTCTGGACGGTATCTACCAACTGGCGATTGGTGGCACCGCCGTGGGTACGGGTCTGAACGCCCACCCTCAGTTTGGCGAACGCACAGCAGCCCATATTGCCAAGATCACAGGCTTGCCATTTCAGGCGGCTGAAAACAAGTTCTTCGCACTGTCGGCTCACGACGCACTGGTGAACCTGTCTGCTTCCTTGCGCACCTTGGCCGGTGCCTTGATGAAGATGGCCAACGACGTGCGTTGGCTGGCCAGCGGCCCCCGCTGCGGGATTGGCGAGCTGCAAATTCCCGAGAACGAGCCCGGCTCCTCCATCATGCCCGGCAAGGTCAACCCCACTCAGTGCGAAGCGCTGACCATGGTGGCCGTGCAGGTGTACGGTAACGACGCGGCGGTGGGCTTTGCCGGCAGCCAGGGCAATTTCCAGTTGAACGTCTACAAACCTGTGATGGTGCACAATGTGCTGGAAAGCATTGCCCTGATCAGCGACGCATGCCTGGCTTTTGACGAGCATTGCGCTCAAGGTCTGGAGCCTGTCATGGAAAAGATCCAGCACAATCTGGACCAGAACCTGATGCTGGTCACCGCCCTGAACCGTCACATCGGCTACGACAAGGCCGCCTACATCGCCAAGACAGCCCACAAGGAAGGCCTGACCCTGCGTGAGTCCGCCCTGAAATCCGGCTATCTGACTAACGAGCAGTACGATCAGTGGATTGTGCCACTGGATATGACCCACCCAGGCTAAATTCAGCCTCGCTTGTGCTTGAGCGTATTCGCCCCTTCAATGGGGCGAATACGTAAACAGCGTAGCCATTTGTCCCTATGAAAGAGTAGGGGAGTGTCCCATCCCACCTATCTGCCTTTCACTGCCTTATGCGTATAAAGAAAACCTTCAGTTTGTCCTCTGCATTTGCAGCCACCGTGCTGGGCCTGGCCGTAGCCACGGCCTCAGTATCGGCCCAGGCACAATCTGAACCTGTTCCTGCCATCAGCGGACCGGCTATCTCGGTCGAGCCCCTGGTCAGTGGGCTGGAACACCCTTGGGCCATGGCATTTTTGCCCAATAATGCCGGCATTCTGATTACCGAACGCCCAGGCCGCCTGCGTGTTTGGACTCAAGAAAGCGGTTTGTCCGAACCGATTGCCGGTGTGCCTAAAGTCCATGCGCAATCCCAGGGTGGTTTGCTGGATGTGGCTCTGGCCCCGGATTTTTTCCGTAGCCGCCGTATTTATCTGGCTTATGCCGAGCGCCGCGACAAACAGAACTCGGCCACCACCGTCGGTTATGGCGTGCTGTCGTCGGACTTGAAACGCATCGACGCCTTCCGCCCGATTTTCCGTCAGGAGCCTGCCTTGTCCACGGGGCAGCACTATGGTGTGCGCATGGCCTTTGATCCCGGTGGACGAGACCTGTATATCGCCCTGGGCGAGAACAATCAGCCGGCCACGGCTCAGCAACTGGATCACCTGCAAGGTAAAGTCGTGCGTATCCGCCCGGATGGCATTGTGCCGCGCGACAATCCTTTCCGCAGTCAACGTGGTGCCAGAGCGGAAATCTGGAGCTATGGCCACCGCAACCCGCAAGGCATGGCCTGGAACCCTTGGACAAACGAGTTGTGGGTGGCTGAACATGGCCCGCAAGGCGGCGATGAACTGAACCGGATTCAAGCCGGCGCCAACTATGGCTGGCCCTTGCGTACCGAAGGGCAAGGCTATGACGGCAAACCCATTCCCACCGCCAGCCCCACACCGCTTGAGGGGCTGACCGAGCCTTTCCACTACTGGTCAGTCTCGCCCGCCATCAGCGGCATGGCTTTCTATAACAACGAACGCGTCCCGGACTGGCAGCACAGCCTGTTTGTAGGTGCCTTGAAAGAACAAGCCTTGATTCGTCTGGAATTTGACGAAGAGGACGGCCACATCGTCGGTGAAGAGCGCTTGCTGCAAGACTTGAAGCAGCGTATCCGAGATGTGCGTGTCGGGCCGGATGGCGATGTTTATGTGCTGACCGACGAAAGCAACGGCCAGCTACTGCGCATTCAGCCCAAGTCCTGAAGCTTTAAACAGGTTTGCGACTGCGCGTCGCAATAAAACTGGGCAGGTATTTCTCGATCTCAAAGCGTGGGGCGGGGTGCATTTCTTCGATGTAATCGACCAGATACAAACCCGCTTCCAGCTGCCCGCCAATCTGCTGCGCCAAGGAGTGCCCAAAAATCAAAGGCTCCATGCGTGCCCGCTTAGCTTGCCGTGCTTCGGCGTCCAGGCTGCTCAAATCCGAGTAAGGCACCGTGAATTTGGGGCGAATCAAACCTTGCTGGGCGTAACTAGGATCTCGATCCGCAATAAACACAGCCGGATTAAAGAAGCTGGACAGCAAATGCCCACCCGGACGCAGAACACGAGCGCATTCTTTCCAGACCAGGCTGATATCAGGCACATACTGGTTAGAGACCGGGTGCAAGATCAGATCAAAACTCTCGGTCCCAAAGCGCGACAAATCGCACATATCACCTTGTTCGATCTGCAAGGACAAGCCATCACGCTCGGCCACCATACGGTCTTTATCCAGCTGTCCGGCCGACAGATCAAATACCGTTACCGAGGCCCCGGCAGCGGCCAGAATGGGGGCTTGCTGCCCACCCGCACTGGCCAGGCACAGAACGGATTTGCCTTGAACATCACCTAACCAATCCGCAGGAACAGGCGAGGGCAGCAAATGCACTTGCCATTGCCCGCGACGGGCTTGTTCAACCTGCTCGCTGCTGACAGGCAAGGACCAGGGGCTTTCTGTTTGCGCTTGTTTGTCCCAGGCGCGGGCATTGTGATCGAGTAAAGAGGGATCTGACATAAGTAGTTCTTTTATAGTCACTATCACTGTATTGAAACACAGCCCTATCTTGCCCGGCGGCGAACTGGCGATTTTTTTATACCCTCAAGCTCTAAAGAGAACGCCAATCCTCGGTTTAAGACTATAAAAAAGGCCGTCTCAAGGACGGCCTGTACAGACTGAACAGTCAGCTCAATTACTTGATCAAGGTTACTGGCACATTCACCAGGCTCAGCACCTTGGTCGTGACCGAACCCAGAACCAGGCCGGGCAGGGCGCTCAGGCCGCGCGTACCCATCACAATGTGATCGATCTGGTTCTTCTCTACATAGTCTTTGATCGTTTGGGCGGCATTACCGGCAATAATGCTTTCCTTGATTTTCAGGGGAGAGCCGGCGAGCACGGAACGAGCAGGCAGGAGCGCATTGCTGCCTTCGTCCTGGTAGTAAGCCTGCAGCACATCTTCCGAGAAAAAGCGTTTGACGTTACCCGACACGATCGGAGTAGGAACAGCCAGCACGTGCAAAGTGGCTTCTGGTTTGCCCGTTAGGATGTCCACGGCGGTTTTCAAAGCACGAGTGGAAGCATCAGACCCATCGACAGGAACGAGAACATTAAGCATGAAGACCTCTTGTAGTGTGTGAACTGTTTAAGTATGAAGCAATAACTTCTACTAGGACATTACAGAATAAGCGCGCAGACCAGCTTGATCAGTATCAAGCCCCACCGCTATTTGCTAAAGGCTGTTCTATCATAACCGTATGATCTCGGTGTGGATGCCACATCACCCCGTTTATGTGCGGAAAAAAACAAGCGCCACATCCCTTCTTCCCACCATTCCTTGTGCCCGTTTTTCTTAGGAGATATCCCTCATGAGCTTGAAGCAGCTACTGGTCTGTACGACCTTGTTCAGTGCCGGTTTCAGCGCCCAGGCAGCCGAAGCCGGCTTTGACTCGGTCAAGGATGTGCTGACCAGAAATGCTTGTTTGTCCTGTCATACCGTAGACAGAAAAGTGGTCGGTCCCGCCTATAAGGACATAGCCAACATGCGCAAGGACGATCCAGCCAACGCTGAAGTCATTGCCCAGCATATCCGTCAAGGCAGCAAGGGCGTCTATGGACCGCTGCCCATGCCTGCGAATGCAGCCATTTCTGATGCCGACATCAAGGCGGTGGTGGATTGGATCATGGCGGGTGCGCCAAAACAGTAAGCAGTGTGTTTACACAATGGGAAACGGTCATCCAGGGATGGCCGTTTTTATTGGCTGTTCATCTGTGCCATCGGGACATGGATTTTAGAAAAAACATCTTCAACACGCCCATCCATATGAATGCACGGCTGCTCGTTCGACTCGACAGGCAAGGTTTGGGTCTGAGCAAAAAAGCGGGCAGGGGTGGTACCCACCGTACGACGAAACATGGTGATAAAGGCACTCAAGCTTTCATAGCCCAAATCTTGAGCGGTTGCGGTCACCGATGTTCCGTTCGCCAGTTTCTGCAGGGCAATGGAACTATCCCATTGTTGCAGCCAGCGCCCAAAAGACATGCCTGTTTCGCGTAAAAATAGCCGTCCCAAGGTACGCGTACTGACTCCAATCAATGCCCCCCATTGCTCCATGCTCAACTTCAGGCCGGGGTTTTGTGCCAAATGATCGATCAGCCTTTTCAAACGACGGTCCCCAGGCATGGGTAAATGCAGGGATTTTTGAGGACTCAGGGCCAATTCATCCATCAGCACCGCGATCAAACGAGCATGGCGCAGCTCGCTCCCCGGCAGGTGCTCGCCAGACTGTACCAGTCTCAGAATCAACTCCCGCAACAAGGGACGGGTGAACAGAATCCCACATGCCTCCAGATGGGCAGGGGGCTGAGCCTCAATGTACAGATTCGCGATACTGGCTTGCTGGGTAGCTCGAGCAAAATGCATCACATCAGCCGGTATCCAGATCGCGCACTGAGGGGGCACCGCCCACACCCCTTGTTCGGTCTGTACAGACATGAATCCTTTCAGAACGTACAGTAGCTGGTGTTTGCGATGCTTGTGAGGCTCAGTGTCTCCCACAAAGGCCAGCTCTACCTGTAACCCCGTCACAGGTAAAGCGACCTGATCCAGATAGGCCTGGACAGTAACAATGGCATCTTTCATTCAAGGGTCGCAGGCGTGCTTGAAACAGCTGAAGCTACGCCCTTAAAAAAGCCGAAAAAAATACCGTAACACAGCGCTGGGCTGCAAAATTGCGGCTAACAGCCAGTTTCTATCGCATTCCGGCCAAAATAAAGTCGAATCTTGTGCCTACAAGAGCACGCCGCCGTCTGCCCGTAGCACGCGCCGCGCAAAATTTGCAAAGCTCAGCGCCAATACCTTGGGTTTAAGCAAGAAATCCCGAGACTCTCGTGCCAGCTCTGGCTTAATGTGCCTGATGGTACCCATGGCCCTGGCGTTCAATTGCATTTGTGCCGCGTGCTCCATCCACACCGCTAACAGGCACGCTTCCTCAATACTGCGTCCAGCCGTCAACAAACCATGATGGGCCAGCAAAATGGCATGTCGGTTGCCCATTGCTTGCGAAATGATCTGCCCCTCTTCATCCCCAATGGGCAAGCCAGGCCAATCCGGAAGAAACGCACAGTTTTCGAAAAGAGGAGTGGCGTCCATATGAGCCACGGCCAATGGCTCTCCCGTCATGGATAAAGCAGCACATGCCGGCGGATGTGTATGGACAATCGCTTGAACATCAGGGCGATTGGCATAAATCCAGGCATGAAAACGTACCCCAGGATTGGGCATGGCGCTCCGTCCCCGAGGCTGTAGCTGTTGATCGACCTGCACCAAGGAACTGGCACAAGCTTCGTCAAAGCCAATCCCAAAACCCAGCGTCAACATATCCGTGCTATCCGGTGACAAGCGAGCCGTAATTTGCCCCGCCAAACCGCGCCAATGCCCCTCATCAAAAAGAATGCGACACGCCAGGGCCAACTTCTCCCGCTGAGTCCATGAGCCGGTATTCAACTCTCCCATTTCCTGGTTCACCTGGGCGGCAATCTGATTTTTCTCTTGAATTTTCATAGTCCATATCTTGTTGTACAGGCCAAAATAGCAGGACGGCTACCCGTGACAGGCAGCCGGTCAAACCATGCACCTTAAATCGTTGCCACCACCTGAACTTCCACCAAAAACCCCTCGGCAAACAGCGACTGCACGCCCACAAGCGTACTGGTTGGCGGGATGGAGCCTGCCGGCCTTGCCTGAGTCAAGGCTTGAACCAGCTGCGCTGTATGTTCAGTGCAATCACCAACGATATAGATCGTCTCGCTGATCACCTCGGAACGGCAGGTACCTGCAGCCTGGAGCACGATATCGATATTGCTGTAGGCACGCTCGAACTGGGCAAAGAGATCACCGGCTACCAAATGGCCATTTTCATCCCAGGATAGCTGTCCCGAGGTATAGACCAAACCAGCCTTATTCAGAACAATGCCGTGAGACACCACCCCAGGCAGCTTGGGCAAATTGTCAGGGTTAATTGCTTGTTTGTTCTGCATTCATATGCTCCTTTTGCGGGTCTTGGGCTGCTATGCCCAGGCCCGGATTGATATTGATAACCTTGGCCTGGGTAAACTCCAGCAGCCCCTCCGCGCCCAATTCAATGCCAAAGCCTGACTGCTTACTGCCGCACTGAGGGATATGCGGCCCCAAGTCAATGTGCTGATTGATCCAAACCGTACCCGCTTGCAACTGATCGGCCACTCCTCTGGCTCGCTCCAGATCGGACGCCCATACCGAGGCACCCAGGCCAAAAGGGCTGCGATTAGCCATGGCAATCGCTTGCTCCACGTTGCTGTAGCGAATAACAGGCAAGACCGGGCCAAACTGCTCCTCATCCACCAGACGAGTACCGTCTTCAATGTCCAGCACCAGAGTAGGGGGCAGAAAATAACCGGCCCCCTCCGGCACCGTACCCGCACTTAGAACCCGCCCATGCTGTCGGGCGTCCTCCAGGAGGGACTTCACCTTCTGAAACTGCTGCTGGTTCTGCAAGGGTCCCAGCGTTGTCTGTGAATCCAGACCATCTCCCAGTACCAGGCGCTGACAATGACTCCATAGCTCATGACTCAAGGCCTCGTAGAGCGAATCAGGAACATAGAGACGTTTCAAGGCGATGCAGGCCTGCCCACTGTTAAAGAAAGCGGCTCGCACAATACCGGGGGCGATCTGCTTGGGGTCAGCATCATCAAGCACAATCCCGGGGTCATTGCCTCCTAGTTCCAAGGTCAAGCGTTTCAAGGATTTGGCTGCATTAGCCATGACCTTGTAACCAGTTGCGGTAGAGCCGGTAAAAGAAATCTTGGCGACCTGAGGGTGGCTGCTCAGCGCATCACCCAGATCGTTATGATCCGTGACGATGTTCACAACCCCCGCAGGCAAGGCATCGACAATAAGCTCACCCAGTTTCAAGGTGGTCAGCGGCGTGGTCGCCGCCGGTTTGATAACCACCGTATTACCGGCCAACAAGGCGTGAGGCACTTTGAAGGCCAACAGCATCAAGGGGAAATTCCAGGGCGTAATCACGGCCACTACGCCCAAAGGCTGGCGTTGCAGATAAGCGTGTCTGTTCGTGCTCTCTTCCAAGGTCTGCGTCTCTATGCGGCACTGAGCGACATACCGAAAAAACGCGGCAGTGCCTTGCACTTCAGCCTGAGCATCCCGCACGGGTTTGCCTTGTTCCTGGGTCAGGAGATGCGCCAATTCCAGGCAGTGTTCCTCAATAAGATCGGCAATCCTCAAAATCAGGGCGCGCCGTGTCTGCATGGTGCTCCGGGACCAAGCAGGAAAACTGCGGCTGGCCGCGTTAATTGCCTGTTCCATTTGCCGGAGCGAGGCTCGTGGACTATGAGCAAAAGGCTGCCCCGTACTGGGGTTGATGACAGCCATGGTTTGTTCGCCATCCACCAAGGCACCGTCAATCAACATTCTGAACGTGGATGTTTGACTATTCATCGGCCAGCCTCTCGGTGGTTTCCAGCGCATGAGACGCAGTCTGAAAAGGCGTTAAAGCGTGTCGCATTGCCAAACGCAGGCGAGTGGCGTCTTGCTCATTGCTGGCCCAGGCGATATAGCCATCAGGCCGAATCAGCACAGCAGTCACGTGCTCCCAACCCTCACTGCGAACGGCCAGCGAGCTCCGATACAACACAGCCTTCAGGCCCTCCGGGCATTCCAGCTCATCGTTGTCATGCCCACTCACCTCCAGCATCACGTAGTGCCCCTGTTCCAGGAGGCCAAAAAGACTTTGTCCGCCAACCAGATCCTGATCCGCTGCACGCCGCCCCACCAAGGCATGGTCACCCGGCACGGTTGATGGATACAGCACACTCAGGCCAGACAGCCTCTCGGCCAATGTTTTCTCCAAAGCAGGGGACTGCTTGATGAGCTTGTTCAAAAAGGAACGTAATTCCATACCCTCAACAGAGAAACAGCTCATCAAGGCAGTCTGTGCCTGGGTGTGCTCCAGCAAATCCTGGCCAACGGGGTAACGCTCCTGATGGTAGCTATCAAGCAAAGAGTGCGGCATCCAGCCATTGATCACGGCAGCCAGCTTCCAGCCCAGATTCATGGCATCCTGAATCCCGATATTCAGCCCCACACCCCCGGCTGGCATATGCTGGTGGGCGGCGTCACCCGCCAAGAAAACCCGATTTTTACGGTAGCTCTCGGCCTGGCGGCTGGTATTGCTATAGCGAGACAGCCAGGACGGACTGTGCAATCCAAAATCGGTTCCAAAGACGGCCCGGACTTTTTCGCGTAGCTCTTCCAAAGGCAAATCACCCGGCCATGAACGATTCACGTCGTCCGGCGACAGCCCGACCAAACGATGCTGGCCGTCCGGCAACTTCGCCACCATGGCCGTCCCATTCAGCCCCCACTCACCAATCATGACGCCCTCGGGCGGGTCGGTCAGCATGGCGTCTCCCAGCCAGCCCAAGACCGTGGCATCTGTTCCAGGAAACGCAATCCCGGCCTGTTGACGCACTGTGCTGCGCGTCCCATCGCAGCCCACCAGCCATTGCGCTGTAGCGACATACTGCTCTAGCTGGCTGTTTTCAATCCAAACCGAGACCCCCTCCGGGTTCTGTTCAAAGCGGCATACTTTCTCGGACCGGCGGATATCCGCGCCCAAGGAGCGCGCACGCTCCTGCAAGATAGCGGTAATGCGCGCCTGGGGAATAGCCAGCGTATAGTCAAAGCGAGTGTCCAACTGCTTGAAGTCCAGACGATGCTCAAAGACGGCAAAATGTCCGCTAGGAATACGCACCGCCTGCGCCAGCATCTCGTGGTGTGCGCCACGCATGGCAAAGACTTCAATGGTTCGCGGATGAATCGTCAGAGCCCGAGATTGAGGACTGATAGTGGCCGTTTGTTCAATCAGCAAGGTCTGCACACCCGCAAGCTGTAACTCGCAGGCCAACCAGCAGCCAACCGGGCCGGCGCCCGAAATAATGACTTGATGTTCCACTGATGTCTCCTCGTTTTTTATGTAATCGTGGAGACATCATTGTTGAGGAAAGGCTGTCCGTCGGGATGCGCATAACGGACGAGTTCTAGCCTGAAACGGCCAAAAAAAACCTGGCTTGTCACAAAGCCAGGCTATTTCTACCGATACGAGCTGCTACTCAGGATGCCTCATTTCGCTTCATCTTTTGGGCGTACCGCACAGGCTGAAAGCTCCAGGCCATGATGGCCACCAATACCGCCATTGCCGCATGCAACATCCAGCCTGCCTGAAAGCCATTACTCATTTCACGCAACTGTACGCTGATCATGGGAAAGAGGGCGGCAATCGGAAAGCCACCGCCTTGCATCAAGGCACTCAAGGTCCCGGCACGGGCTGCATCTGGAAAGTGGTCCAGAGCCACCAACAGCAGCAAGGAAAAGCAGCCGCCCAAGCCGATGCCGATAATAATCGCCCACAGATAGGGGGCCATATCGGGAATATAGGCAAAGGCCAGGAAGCCCACGAACTGACACGCCAGCGCCAGCCATACCCACATGCGGCGATCTTTATTCTTGGCCGCCAAGGTAGGCAAGCCAAAGGCGGCAATGGCTTGTGCCACCGACAGGACCGCCACCAGGCTACCGCTGGCTTCAGCCGTCCAGCCCCGGTCTTGATAGAACGTCGCCAGCCAGGTCACCAAAGAGGCATAGCCGCCATTGATCAGGCCAAAACACACAATCAAGGTCCAGGTGCGAGGACGAGCCAGCAAGGACAAGGACGGAGGCGACAAATTCGCGCCCGGAGCTTCACGCGGCACCACTTTCCAGGCAATCCACAAGGCCACGCTGATCGGCAAGGCCCAGAAAGCCAGCGCGATACGCCAGCTGTCCGTCAAGGAGCTGACCCACGGCGTAATCTGCGCACCCAAAGCACCCCCACCCATCAAGGTCGCGGAGTAAACCCCGGTGACCTGAGCGATATGGCGCGGAAACTGTTCCTTGATCAAACCGGGCATCCCCGCTTGCAGCAAGGACACGCCCAAACCACAGATCAGCGCTGTTGCAATCAGGCTGGCCCCATTAGGCACAAACCAGCGCAGCACACAGCCCAGACACAGCAAGAGCAAGGATGTAATCAAGACATGGCGCAGTGCCAGGACGCGCCGCAAGGAGGGCATGCAGAAAGCGCCCAGTCCCATCACCATCATGGGCAGCAAAGTCAGCCAGGCCAGGCTGCTCAAGGGCATGTTCAACCCTTGGGCCACCTGTCGTGCCAAGGTGCCGCTGGAGGTCAGAAAAGGACGCAGGTTCAAGCCGACCAGAATGACGAAAGCCAGCCACAAAGCTGGGCTGGCTTGAGCACCCGTCGACGACGGGGCAGTCTGAGTAGAAGACATAAAATCGTTATTGTTGTGATTAGAAGAAAAATGCAGCCGCCGAGTCGGCGACGTTTAAGGATTCGCGCCAGCCTGTTCCAGAATCTCGGCCATCTCAGTCTGGCTACGCTGGCGAGCCAGGCTCAAGGGACGCACTCCCTGACGATCCGGCAGATTCACATCCGCTCCGGCCTTGATCAGCAAACGCAGCACTTCCTGGTGGTCCGGCCCGCCATCAGAGAGCACAATCGCCTCATGCAAGGCAGTCCAGCCCAAGTAATTCACATGGTTAGGGTCGACCCCCGCCGCCAGTAAAAGGCGCACAACATCGACATAACCGTGCTCAGCCGCTGGAATCAGCGCCGTACCACCATAGCGGTTCACGCTACGCAGATCGGCTCCGTTCTCCAGAGTCATGCGCAGGATTTCCAGACGACCTTGTGCACCCGCGACCAAGTAAGGGCTGTCGTGAATGGAGTCGGCCTGATTGACATCCGCACCGGCACGTATCAACTGCCGGGCAATATCAATATGGTTTAACCAGGTTGCACGTAACAAGGGGCTTTGCCCTTGATCGTCGCTGACACTGACGCTGGCGCGAGCCCGCTTTTCTGAAAGAATCTCGCGCACTTTGGCGCTATCGCCTTGCTCTACCGCTTCCAGCAATACTGTTTGTGACCACACACTGCCACTCCCCAAGGCCAAACTCATCACCATTCCAGCCAGCAAGCTTTGCAGTACTACTTTCATGCGCTTCCCCCCGTCATGGCATTGGCCCCACAGGACCAAACGTTTATAAATAGCATAGATAGGCCTTGGGCAACACCGATTCATAAGCATACTGCTTATTTTCTTACGGATAAGCTTGACCGGCTGCGGCCACATCCAATTCGGGCTGAGACATCAATCTATCCAGCTCGCTACGCAGATAATTAAGGAACACGCGGGTCTTTTGCGGCATCAGACGCGAGGGGAGCAAAGCCAGAATAGGGAAAGGCGCAAACTCCCAATCCGGCAAGACACGCTCTAGGTGCGCGCAATCCGGATCCAATTTTCGCTCCAGCAAGGAAGAGGCGGTAATACCCAGGTCATGCACGGCCAGTTTGCGCATCATGATGGCGTTATTGACGGTAATGGAACCTTCCACAATCGCGTCATAGCGCTCCTGATTCGGCCCACGCAAGGACCAGACTCGATCCGAGCTGGCGGGGCGGGCACAGATACAAGTATGGCCTGCCAGTTCAGAAGGATGCTTGGGTCGCCCTTTGCGGTCCAGATAGTTGCGGGTGGCATACAGCCCCAGACGAATCTGTCCTAACATGGTGGCCACCGCGCTGGAGTCAGGCTGAGCACCCACACGGATGACGCAATCGTAGTTGTCGGCCTGCAAATCAATAGGCCGTATGGTCAGGTCAAACTCCAGCTCAATATCCGGGTACTGTTGATTAAAGCCCCGGATAATGGCGGGCATCAGCACAATGCTGAAACTGGCAGGCATGGAAACCCGTAAACGTCCTTTGGGGGTCTGAGCCACATCCAGCAATTGTTCATGAGCCAGACGAGCCTGTTCGACGACAGCCAGGCAGCGCTCGAAATACACTTGTCCCGCGTCGGTCACATCTACATTGCGCGTACTGCGTTTGAGCAGGGCCACACCCACTTCTTTTTCCAATTCGCGGATACGGCGTGACACGGTGGAAACCGGCATTCCCAGGGCTTGGGCAGCACGGCTAAAGTGGCGGGCACGAGCCACTTCCACGAAGATCGCGATGTCGTTGAGCAGGGGACCGGCGATAATGGTACTCATTTGAATTGTTCCATGAATGGAAATACGTTTGCAATATTAAGGGTTTTTACTAGGTTTAGAAAGGCTCATACTCCATCTAACGATTCGCTAAACACAACAGCGAACCACCGAAAAACACACCGTAGATTTGGAGTAAATAATGAAAAACATCGCACGCGCAACTATCGCCAGCCTGATTCTTGGTGCCACCGCTTTGAGCGGCACTGCAATGGCAGCTACCAACAATGTCGCTACCGGCGAAAACCTGAACTACCCAGCAATTGAATCGACCGACGCTCCTTTGAGCCGTCAGCAAGTCGTTCAAGAACTGGCTGCTGCTCAAGAGCAAGGCTACATTAGCACGGGTTCCATGGGCGACTACCCACGTATCGATACCCGCTCCGAGCTGAGCCGTGATCAGGTTGCCGCAGAAGCCAAAGACTGGAATAACAACAACGGCACCTTTGTTGCTTACTAAGCTGCTGATTGATCCCTAATTAGTCGTAGTTCCCCCTTGAAACGCCTCTTCGGAGGCGTTTTTTTTATCAGCTGTTGACCTTCCCATCGGGTCAAGCCCTAAAGTGGCTTCATTGACGATCCATTGAAGGGTGATTTCGATGACAAGCAGCGCTTCAAACAAGGGCTCACGCCTGACTTTAGATGTGGAAGGCATGACATGTGCTTCCTGCGTCAGTCGGGTTGAAAAGATTATTGGCAAAGTCCCCGGTGTGCAATCGGCCCAGGTAAATCTGGCCACCAACAAGGCTACCGTGGAATTTGAGGGTGCCGCCCCGGTCGACGCCATTATGCAGGCAGTGGAAAAGGGTGGTTACAAAATTTCCCAACAAGACATTGTGCTGGACGTGCAGGACATGACCTGCGCCTCCTGCGTGGGCCGCGTTGAAAAGGCCTTGCTGAAGGTACCGGGCGTACAAAAAGCCTCGGTCAATCTGGCAACCGCCAAAGCGCATGTGCAAGTGGCGCAGGGAGTGAAAGCTCCTGAGCTGATTCAGGCGGTAAGCAAAGCCGGCTATCCTGCCAGCCTTGCCGAAACGGCTGTTACGAATGACCAGTTCGAGCGTGCAGAACAAACCTACGAAACGCTGCGCAAGCGTTTCTGGCTGGCGACGGTGCTGGCCTTGCCCGTTTTCATTCTGGAAATGGGCGGCCATATGGTGCCTGCTTTCCATCATTGGGTAGCCAGCACCATAGGTACACAAAACAGCTGGCTGATCCAGTTCGTGCTGACCACGCTGGTTTTGCTGTTCCCAGGCCGCGAGTTCTACACCAAAGGGATTCCTGTTCTCTTGCGTGGTGGCCCGGACATGAACTCGCTGGTCGCTGTGGGCACCCTGGCGGCCTACAGCTTCTCGCTGGTGGCTACCTTTGCGCCACAGTGGCTGCCTTCCGAATCCGTCTACGTGTACTTTGAAGCTGCCGCTGTCATCGTCGCCCTGATTTTGCTGGGCCGTGTCATGGAAGCGCGCGCCAAAGGTCGTACGTCTGAAGCCATTCAACGCCTGCTCAGCCTGCAGCCGCCTACCGCTCGTGTACGCCGCGACGGTCAGGAAATTGAGTTGCCCCTGGCAGATCTGCATACGGGCGATGTCGTGCTGGTTCGTCCCGGCGAGCGTATCCCCGTTGATGGCGATGTTCTTGCCGGTCAGAGCTATGTGGATGAGTCCATGGTGACAGGCGAATCCATTGCCGTGTCCAAATCTCAGGGCGATAAAGTCATTGGTGGCACAGTAAACCAAAAAGGTTCGCTGGAATTTGAGGCTACCGCCGTGGGGCAGGACACCGTACTGGCCAATATTGTGTCCATGGTTGAGCAGGCCCAAGGCTCCAAGCTGCCTATTCAAGCCGTGGTCGACAAAATCACGCTGTGGTTTGTGCCCGCCGTCATGACACTGGCCGTCTTGACCGCCATTGTCTGGCTGATTTTTGGCCCATCGCCCGCATTGAGCTTTGCACTGGTCAATGCCGTCGCTGTGCTGATTATTGCTTGCCCATGTGCCATGGGTCTGGCCACGCCAACCTCCATCATGGTGGGGACGGGCCGAGCCGCACAGGCTGGCGTGCTGTTCCGTAAAGGGGACTCTCTGCAAGCACTGCGCGATGTAAAAGTCGTGGCCGTGGATAAAACAGGCACCCTGACCAAGGGCGCACCCGAACTGACCGATTTTGTCTGCGCACCCGGTGAGAACCAGGATCAGGCTTTGGCAGCGATTGCCGCTCTGGAAAACTACTCCGAGCATCCGATTGCCCAAGCCATTGTCAGCGCCGCCAAGGAAAAGCAAATCACCTTGCCCAAGGCTGAGCAGTTTGAGTCCCTGACAGGCCTGGGTGTCACCGCCCAAATCGGAACTGACCAATGGCATGTGGGTGCAGATCGCCTGATGACGCAATTAGGGGCGGACCTGTCAGCCTTTACCGAGCAAGCCCAGACGCTGGCGCAGGACGGCAAAACTCCCATGTACGCCGCCCGCAACAAGCAGGTCATTGCCTTGCTGGCCGTGGCTGACCCCATCAAGGAAACCACGCCGCGCGCCATCGAGCAGTTGCATGCCCGTGGCATCAAGGTCGTCATGATTACCGGCGATAACCGCCACACAGCCAATGCCATTGCCCGCCGTCTCAATATTGATGAAGTGGTGGCGGAAGTCATGCCTGAAGGCAAGGTGCAAGCGGTTCAGGCCTTGCGCGATACCCATCAGCATCTGGCCTATGTCGGCGATGGCATCAACGATGCACCCGCTCTGGCTGTAGCAGACGTGGGGATTGCGATTGGCACCGGAACGGACATTGCCATTGAAGCGGCTGATGTAGTCTTGATGTCGGGCGATATGCAAGGCGTGGTCACCGCGATAGCCTTGTCCCACGCCACCATGCGCAATATCCGTCAAAACCTGTTCTGGGCCTTTGCCTATAACGTGGCACTGATTCCGGTAGCAGCAGGCGTGCTCTATCCCTTTAACGGCACTTTGCTCTCGCCCATGTTTGCCGCTGGCGCCATGGCCTTGTCCAGTGTCTTTGTGGTCAGCAATGCCTTGCGTTTGCGGCGGGTGAAACTGAACTAAGGTACCCGCACAACACGTTTCACTACAGCGCAGTAGAACCCGGTGTAAACCAAGGGGTTCTTTCAAGCAGAGAAAAAAATGCCGCCCAACTGGGGCGGCATTTTTTAGCAAAGCGATATTGCCAAACTCATGATCCAGACTTCACCGATCAGGCTTTCAGCGTATAGCGCAAAATCTCCACGATTTGCTCGGGGCTAGTTGCCCAGGCCTGCGCACTGGCATCTACTTCTTTCAAGGGGTGGATAATGTCTTCGGCGTGCAACGTCACGTACGGTTTGCCCAGGGCGGCACAGAAACCGGCATCAAAGGCAGCATTCCACTGTTTGTACTTGTCTCCAAAACGCACCACGACCAGATCCGCCTGTTCAATCAGGGTTCTGGTACGGATGGTATTGATTTTGGAGGATTTGTGATCACGCCAGAAACCTTCGCTGGCCGGTCCCAGGTGATCGCCAGCGGCATCGCTGGCATCGTGATCGGTAACAGGGCTGGTAAAGGTAATATCCAATCCAGCGGCCTTTGCACCTTGAGCAATCTGCTCGCGCCAATCCGTGTGAATTTCGCCGGACAGATAAACGGTGTAAGTCATTACATACTCCATAAAGAAAAGCCGGACGCCTCTTTAACAGGCGCCCGGCGCATTCAAACCCACCCAACAGTAGCATATTGAGCGGCACCTAACAGCAGGCAAACGCGATAGCCCTTATTCGCAAACGCATCAGGGGCTAAAGAAACGGGTTTCTTTATGAAGCCTGTGGATCAGCGAATCGGGATGGCAACCGGACGCAGCGGAGCCGCATCACCGCCCCGGATCTTGAGCGGACCACCAATAAAGGCAAACTCATAGACCTTGTCCTTGGACAATTCATCCAGAGCAATCAACTCAATGATCGGTGCGCCTTGTTGGGCCAACAGATAGGTATGCAAGGGGACGTAATCATCAGGCACCTCGGAAGGGAAGGTTTCAAAGCTCAAATTGTCCGCACCCACAATCATCGCACCGCCTTCCTCCACCAGATAACGAGCAGCATCCAGACCCATGCCGGGCGGCGCGTTCATGTAGGCTTTAGGATCATTAAAGAGCTTCATGCGGCCCGTGCGGATCAGGACAATATCGCCTTCTTTCAGCACCGTTTTCTGACGGGCCAGTGCATCCTTCAAGTCCTGGCGTGTGATGCGGTATTGATCGGGCAGCATGTCTACGCCTTTGGCGGCGGCCACATCAATCAAGACGCCACGGGCGATCAAGGGCGGGAATTTCTCGATGCCAGTACGGTTCCAGCCACGGTCACCCAGATGCTCATCAGCCTTGAAACCATTCCAGATCTTTCCATGAATCCCGAAGTGATTCAGGGCATCAATATGGGTGCCTGTATGGCTGTACATGGAAAAAGCCGTGCCTGTGTAGCTACGAACCGCGTTCATCTCATCGCCAACTCCCATCGGGTCATCCACTGCGGTACCACGGGGGGTATGGGTCATCCAGAACTGATAGTGCGGGTCTCCCGCGTCCTGCCAGCTGGGCATGCCCAGGTAGTAGTCGGTTGCCAGGTCATACACTTTGCTGCCATCCAGACGGGACAAGATGGCAGCCCGGGAAGCAGCAGTGATCAGGTTCAAGCGACCAATTTCATCGTCCGGCCCCCAGGGGCTGATGCCCACTTCCTGAGCACTAAGGGGCAAAGGGTTGCTCGCTGGGTGAGTGGAATGAGCCAGAGAGACGCTCATGCTGCTTGCACCAACCAGCAGTAAACCGAGAAGACGGTGAGAAAAACGAATCGACATGGATGTCCTTTTATGAAGCGTAGATAAGAAAGAAAGGGGCAGCGCTTACAGCAAAGCGCGCAAACGGCTTTTGAGCATTTCGGCGGATTGGGTCTGCAAACGAGCCAACACTTGGCCGGTCTCGCGTGAGGAGACTAATAAAGTGGGGATGGACTGGATCCCTAGCCGTACCGCTTCGGCGCGATCGGTTTGAACTCGCTGCTGCGCGATATCGCTATCCATAGCATTCAGAAAGGCCTCACCATCAAAGCCTTGCGCAATGGCGACCTCCAGTAGCGTGTCCATATCGCCGATATTGCGACTTTCTGCCAGATGCGCGCGCTGCACGGCATCGAAGAAATTCCAATGGGCATCGTCGCCAGAAAGTAGCTGCGCCGCCTGACACGCCCGAGCGGACAACATTCCATGGGGATAGTCGAAGTTCTGTGCTCGCATGCCCTCGATATTGATGGACTGCGTATCGTCGTGTTGGGCGCAGGCGGCCCAGTGGCCCAGGATTTCACGTTTGGCGCGCTCCATGGAGCCGAAGGCTTGCAGCATCTGCTCGCGGCTGTCTTGCAGAACAAAGGTATGGTGGCGGACCTGGATGCCCAGTTCGGCGGCAACTTGCCGCAAGCGTGGCGACATGACATAACACCATCCGCAGACGGCGTCATGGAAGAAATCAATAATCAGGGGGGAGACAAGCAGCTGGGTCGGGTGTGTTTGATCGTGCATTGTGATGTCCTTGTAAGATGGTCATCACAATAGCGTTCCCCGGAGCGGAGAATAAGCACGTGGCGGTGCAGACAGTTTTTACTCCGAGTTCATAAAGGTCTGTTTACAGGGCGTTGGACATGGCATGAGGCAATTGGGCAGCCAGATAATCCACGAAGGCTTTGACCTTGGGTTGCAGGTGTCGGTTGGTTGGATACACGGCGTAGATATGGCGTGGCTCATTCACCAATTCGGGCAAAACGCGTTGCAACTGCCCGCAAGCAATTGCTGGATCTGCCAGAAAGGAAGGCAGGGCGCCAATACCCAAACCGGCAATCAGAAAGTCGCGCAGCATCAGGCTGTTATTCACTTGACTATGCTCGCCTGAAAACAGCAAAGCCGTACCACTGGGGGTGTGCTGTTGAGGATTGCTGTCGAAATCACTATCAAAAGTAAGGCCCTGGGTATGTGCCAGGCTATAGCTGATCATTTTGTGATTGCGCAGATCCTGCAAGGTCTGAGGCAGGCCATGCTGCTTCAAATAGGTGGGGGCGGCGCATAATTTTTGCTCGATGGTGGCGAGGCGACGAGCAATCAGGGTGGAATCATCCAGGCTGCTACGCAAACGCACCGAGACATCAAAACCATGAGCCACGGCATCCACGATCCGGTCTTCCATCACCAGCTCCAACTTCAGTTCCGGATACTTGTGTAGAAAATCCGTCATCAATGGCGATAGGACGCTAAGTGCAAACGACAAGGGGGCATTCACGCGCAAGGTCCCCGTCACGCGCTGGGACTGCTGTTTGACCGAGCGCTCCAAAGCGTCCAGCTCATCCAGTATCCGACAGCATTCGGCATAGTAGCTGCGGCCAGTCTCCGTCAGACTCATGCTGCGCGTAGTGCGCTGGATCAGCACCGTATCCAGATGCGCTTCCAAGGTACGCAGTTGCTTGCTCAAACCCGCTGCGGATATCCCCAGATCCTCCGCGGCTTTGGCAAGTCCGCCCAGCTCCACAATGCGCCGGAAGGTGCGCATGACATTAAAAGTGTCCATAAGGGATAGGTACTCCAACAATCAGCTATAGCAAGGCTTGGGCGGGGAGCATGCCCGAAAACAGGAACGCAGCCCCCACAGGAATCGTATCCTACCGCATTGCCGCGGGCTGTCTGCATCTGATTTTCTTGTCTCGAAGCGAATCCCTTATTTCCAACCCAGGCTATGGGATTGCTCCAGAGCCTGGTGACGCTGATCATCATCCGCATGCAGATAGATATTGGTCGTAGCGATAGACTCATGGCCCAAAGTGTCCCGGATGATACGTAGATCCACCCCTTGATCAGCCAGGTGAGAACCCGCCGAGTGACGCAGCCAGTGAGCCGAGGCCTGCTCCAGAATACAGGCCTGAGACTCCTGATCGGGATGCAGACTCCGTAAACGATCCGCACTACCTTGAAAAACCTGTTTGACCAGAACATGCGCCATGGCCCGCGTCAAATGCTTGTCGCTGGCACCGGCGGACATTAATAAAGGATAGGGCTCCAAAGCCTGGGGCGGTCCTTCCAGCCCATGCGCTTGTCGGTAGCGCATCAATTCGCCGTACAGCTCTTGCGTTAAAGGCACACGACGCCATTTGTCGCCCTTGCCGTGGATATGCAGCCACCACTGAGCCGTCGTTCCCGCATCAACACGTTCCTGAACATCGGCCATACGCGCCTGAACCAGTTCGGAAATGCGCAGGGCGCCGCCATAAAGAATGGAAAAGAGCCAACGTACGCGGGCTTTATAGCGCAACTCGCTCTGCGTATCTTCAGGAAGGGCCTGGATGTAATCCTGTACCCAACGCCATTGCAACCGGGTCAAGTACCGTTGCTGGGGGGCGGTGGTTTTCTTTTGACGTCGGCCCTGATGAGACAAGGCCAAAGGATTGCCCGCCAAATACCCCGCCTGTACCAGCCAGCTAAATAAAGAGTTCAGAATCAATAACGCCTGATTCCGGCTGCTTTCAGACAAGGGCCCCGCAAATGGCCGCCATGCCGCATGGTGACGGGCAGGGCGGGAGCGCCCTTGAACCACCCAGCGATGAGCGGGTTGAGGGTCCGCCAGAAACAAACGATAGGCCAGGATGTCTTCCAGGCTAAGCGAGGACAAGTCCTTGCGACGCTCCAATACCGCCCATAACAAGAGGCGCTCCGCCTCCTTGCGGTAGTTCGCATAGGTGCGTGGACTATCTATATAGCGCGCCAACCAGGCCCGCAATGCCTCTATATCTGTTTGCGCCTCAATCTGTGCACGTCCGCCGATAGACCGGTTGGCACCTTGCCGCCCGTCAAAACGAGCCAGCAATTGAGCAATATCGTCCGATCCCAGGTCGGTTGAGGGCGAAGTGTTGGCTATTTCCATGAATAAGCAGAAAAACGAAGGCGATAAGAGAGCAGGGAAGGACTTTCAAACCCGTGCCTGTGCCAATCAGCCTGTTTAGGGTCAGATATTTGACATTATAGAGATAATGTCAAATTATAGAATCCAATTTGTTGATAATTTTATATATTACGTTGTATTATTAATTAAATTATCAACAAAGGTGAAAAAATGGAGCAAAACCAGCCAAACGAGGGGCAAATCCTGGCTGATGTTGCCCAATTACGTGATCGCTTCAGCCATACGCAGACTTTGTACAAAGAAGTGGCCGCACTCCTGTTTTTCCGCTATGGCGTCACACCTACGGCCAACAAGCTGTACCAATTGGTGCGCAAAGGCAGCATGAGCGCTCCGGCTCAGGCACTACAGACGTTCTGGGAAGATTTGCGGGATAAAAGTCGAGTTCGGCTGGATGTGGCCGACATGCCTGAAGAGCTACAAGCCCTGACGGGGGAGCTGCTGGGTCGTATCTGGCAAGAAGCGATGGGACACTCGAAGCAGCAGATGCTGCATTACCAGACTCAGGCTGATGAACACGTCGCACAGGCTCAAGCCCAAACCCTGGAGGCCCAACAGGCACTGGAAGTAGAGCAGGGCGCCTTGAAAAATGCCCAAGCCCATATAGAAAGGCTGAAAGAAGAACTACAGGCAGCCAGTCAGGTACAAGCAGTTCTGAAACAAGACTTGCTGCACGCCAAACAACGTCAAAACGAGCTGGAAACCGAAAAACAATTGGTTCAACAAGAACTGCGCCGCCAAGGTGAGCAATTCACCCAGGACTTGGAGCGGCTGCAAAAGGCTATTGAGCTGACCGAAGAACGCGCCCAGGCCAACGAGCGCCGTGCTTTATTGGAAATCGACAAGGAACGCTCCATTCAAACGCGACTGCGTCAGCAAATAGAAGAGGCCGAGCAAGCAAACAAGGCCCAGCGTCAAGCTCACGAACAGGAGCTGAACAAACAGCAGGATCAAATGCAGAAACTGCGCCAGGAGTTGGGGCAAGAGCAGGGCGAGCGCCGCGCGATGCAAGCGGCTATGGATATCAGCCATAACTTGGCCAAAGAGATGCAGGGGCAATTGCAAATGTTGCGTACTCGCGCTGCTTTGCTGGAGCGGGAGAATGAAGAGGCGCGCAAAACAGCCCAACGACTCAGCCAGGAACTGGAACAAGCCCAAAGCCAGCCTGTACGCCCCCTACGGTTGAAGCGACGCCTGATCAAGAACGATCCTGAACAATAAAATCTATTTAGCAGCCTATGCCAGCCATCCGTAAGGTTGATTTGCTGCACTTTCAATCGCCTGGATAGACCACTGCGTGTAACGGTCTGTTTTAGCGTAAACGATGCACAGAAGGCTTATGCTAAGCTTTTGCCCATGCTGCGCGCACCCATTTCATCTCGCAAAACAATAGGCTGGCTTTTATTAGTCGGCCTGCTTGTTTTTTTTGCCAGCATGAGTGTGAGTAGCAGCTTTGCCGCACACGCCACGATTCAAAATACGGATCGCAGCACTGTTCAAGCGCAACATGCCTCGTCGGGGCAATCTCACCATAGCGCTCCCAACCATTGCAGCACTCCAATGAAAAGTGGTTGCTGCGCTTGTCTGGCGACGCAGGCTCCACCACCTGAAGCGGTGGCATTACAGCCCGTTTTCCCTCCCGTCCCCCTGCATCAAAACTACGTCTCCCGGCTGATTGGCCCCGCCCAGCCACCTCCGCGCTCGTCCTGATCATCTCGTTTTAATTGCCGCCCAAGCGCTAAAAGCCTGTGCTGATCCAGCCTGGGTGGTACGTGTGTATTGATGATTGATAGGGATAAACCCATGAAACGACGCGATTTTTTTAAACTGACTTTGGGTGCCAGCCTCTTGAGTAGCCTGCCTATGCGAAGCTGGGGGCAGGGCATGATGGGGCACCACGGCTCCATGTCTGAAGGTATGCCCGGTCACGGCATGAGCACCCGCCCAGGCCTGATGCCCATAGAAAAAATGCCGGCTGGCCAGGCTCTGCAAGCTCTACCTGTACTTAAAAACAGTAGTCAGAAAAAAGGGCTTTTCCAGGCCAAAATTACTGCTGCTGCCCATCAACGCGTTCTGGCAGATGGAAAAAACACCGAACTCTGGCTTTACAACGGCCAAGCTCCCGGCCCGCTGATCGAACTATATGAGGGCGACCAAGTAGAAATCGAGTTTGAAAACCAGCTGGATCAGGCCACTACCATCCACTGGCACGGTTTGCCGGTTCCCTCTGATCAGGACGGCAACCCACAAGACGCGGTGATGCCAGGACAAAGCCGCTACTACCGCTTTACCTTGCCCGAAGGCTGCGCCGGTACGTACTGGTATCACCCACACCCTCATGGCAAAAGCGGTGAGCAAGTCGCCCACGGATTGGGCGGGACAATTATTGTCCGCTCTCCCAAAGACCCATTGAAAGACTATACGGAGCAACACTGGGCCATTAGCGATCTGCGGTTGGACATTAATGGCCATATTCCGGCCAACACAGGTCCTGACTGGATGAACGGCAGGGAAGGGCAGTTCGTGCTGCTGAATGGTCAACGCCAACCCCTTATCCAGGCCAGCACAGCAGAACGCATCCGTGTCTGGAACTCGTGTTCTGCCCGTTATTTGAAGCTGCACATCCCCGGTGCCCGTCTGGTTCAAGTCGGTACAGATGGCGGACTGACAGAACAAGCCTTGGCAGCGGCCGAGTCGATTTTGTTGGCCCCGGCCGAACGGGTGGAGTTCTTTATCCAGGCGGATAAAGATCTGGATAGCAGCTTGCAAGCACTGTATTACGATCGGCAAAAAATGATGGTGCAGGAAAGTCCTGAAACCCTGACGCTGGCAACACTGAAAATCCGCCATCAGGAAATCGAACTGCCCAAGCAATTACGCACAATCCCTGCCATTCCAGCAGCCGCCAGTACCGCAAAAGTCGTATTCAGCGAAGTCATGCCCATGAACCATGACATGCAGTCTGGGCACGGCTCTGGTATGACAAACTCATCCGGGATGAACCACCAGGGTATGGCAGGCATGGACAACGATATGATGCCCGGCATGGCTGCCATGCGTTCCATGTTCCGTATCAACAATCAGGTCTACGACATGGACCGCATCGACCTGCGTTGCCCAACAGGGCAGTGGCAGTACTGGGATGTGATTAACGATTCCCATATGGACCATCCTTTCCATCTGCACGGCACACAGTTTCAGGTATTGGCGCGCCAAACCGGGATGCAGTCCGTACCGGAGGCGTTCCGGGCCTGGCGCGACACGGTCAATCTGCGGCCCAATGAGACGGTCCGGCTAGCATTCCGCCAGGAATTGCCCGGCCTGCGCATGTTCCACTGCCACATTCTGGAGCACGAGGACCTGGGCATGATGGCGCAGCTAATGGTGGAGTAGCCTGACCGCTGATGTAGAGCCTTGAAAACATCCGCCCTGCAAGCCTGTGTGCCAGCAGGGCGGACAAAGCAGTCCTGCCTGAAAAAAACCCGGCGTCGCCTGCATTACAATACCGCTTTTGAATTTCTCATTTTCAGCGGAGCACGCGCCATGAGCCTGTTGGGCACCCCTTTATCGTCGTCGTCGGACAAAATCATGCTCTTGGGCTCGGGAGAGCTGGGCAAAGAAGTACTGATTGCGCTGCAACGCCTGGGGGTAGAAACCATAGCGGTGGACCGCTACGAGAACGCACCTGGTCAGCAGGTCGCCCATCACTCGCGCACCATCACCATGAGTGATGCCGAACAATTGCGCGCCCTGATCGAAGAAGAAAAGCCCACCCTGGTTGTGCCCGAGATTGAAGCCATTGCCACCGGCGTGCTGGAAGAGCTGGAAGCCCAAGGCAAGGTACGCGTCATTCCGACGGCCCGTGCCGCTCGCCTGACCATGGACCGCGAAGGCATCCGCCGCCTGGCCGCTGAAACCCTGGGTGTTCCCACCAGCCCCTACCAGTTCTGCGAATCGCTGGAAGAGCTGCAAGCCGCTATCGACGACAAGATTGGCTACCCTTGCGTCGTCAAACCCTTGATGAGCAGCTCGGGCAAGGGTCAAAGCAAGATCAGCGGCCCGGACGATGTTGCCAAAGCCTGGGACTACGCCATGGCAGGTGGCCGCGTCAGCCAATGCCGCGTCATTGTTGAAGGCTTTATCGACTTCGACTACGAAATCACCTTATTGACTGTCCGTGCCGTAGGCGCAGACGGCCAGATCGAAACCCAGTTCTGCGATCCCATCGGCCACAAGCAGGTAGATGGCGACTACGTAGAAAGCTGGCAGCCCCAGCCCATGAGTCCCGCAGCTCTGCAAAGCGCACGCGATATTGCCCAAGCCGTTACCCAGAACCTGGGCGGCCAGGGCTTGTTTGGCGTTGAGCTGTTCGTGAAGGGCGATCAGGTCTGGTTCAGTGAAGTCAGCCCCCGTCCACACGACACCGGCATGGTCACCATGGCCACCCAATGGCAGTCAGAATTTGAACTGCATGCACGCGCCATTCTGGGCCTGCCTGTGAATACCGCCTTGCGTATGCCCGGCGCCAGCGCCGTGATCTACGGCGGTGTAGATGCAAAAGACGTGAATTTCCTGAATGTGGCTGAAGCCTTGCGCATCCCGCAAACCGATATCCGTCTGTTCGGCAAACCCGAGAGCTTTGAAAAGCGTCGCATGGGTGTCGCATTGGCCGCAGACGCTGATCTGGAAACGGCCCGTGCAAACGCCCGCCAGGCCGCGGCCACCGTAAAAGTCCAAGCCCGCTAAAACAAGGAGTTTTCCACCATGCCCATCATCGTCGTCCTGCTGTTCCTGGGGATTATTGCGGCGCTTGTGTATGGTGGAATGCAGCTCTTTAGCCTGGTCAGTGCCAGTGCCGGAGTTATTGCCGCGATCTTGAGCCTGCTGATCGCAGCGGCCATTCTGGTGGCCCCCTTCATCGTATGGCGACGCCGTTATCTGGCCATTCACGGCAAAAAGCAGCAAGGCCAGCGTATTCTGGAACTGGCTTTACCCGACGGTTCAATACGCCTAGATGCCCTGCAAAAACGCGGTCAGATTCAAACGGGGCAGGGAACACGAGCGTTTATTTTTGCGGATATAGACTCGGTCGAGCTGCAGGGCAGGGGATTGACGCTGACTTTGCGTAACCCAACGCAAAGTTGGGAAATCCAGCCTGCCCATACCGCAGAAGCCAAACGTTGGCGCAAAATCCTTAGCCTGGCAGCACGGCAGGATTTATAAGGCTCATCGTCAAAGCAAATCGGCAATACGCCTAACCGAAGTAAAGCCTTGTCGGTAACAAAGCACGTGTAGCCTTATACCTGCTCACTGACCTGATCAGACAAGGCCGGCTCATTCAGGCTGATCATGTGCTCATCCAAAGACTCCAGCGTCTCGACGACCGTACGCAGAACCTGAATACGGGCGGCTTTTTTGTCCTTGCTGGGCACAATATGCCAAGGTGCCATGTGAGTATCGGTCTGGGCGAACATTTCCTCTGCAGCACGTTGATACGCCGTCCATTTCTCCCGGTTACGCCAATCGTCTTCCGTAATCTTGTAATTCTTAAAGGGCGTTTCCTCGCGGGCCTTGAATCGTTTGAGCTGCTCGTCCTTATCAATATCCAGCCAGAACTTGATCACAGCCGTACCGTTGGCCAGCAACTGTGCCTCAAATTCGTTGATTTCCTCGTAAGAACGATGCCAGGCGGCACGGGAAATCAATTTTTCCACCCGCTCCACCAGCACACGGCCATACCAGGATCGATCAAAAATCGAGATTTCCCCCAGACGCGGCAGTTTGCGCCAGAAACGCCATAGATAAGGGCGTGCCAGCTCCACAGCATTAGGGGCAGAAATAGGGTGGATATCGTAAGTGCGCACGTCCAGGGCTTCGGTCAAACGGCGGATAGTGCCGCCTTTACCCGCTGCATCCCGCCCCTCAAACACCAGTACCAAAGAGTGCTTGCGGAAAGCTTTGCTACGTACCGCGCAGGATAAACGGCCCTGCCAATGCAAAAGCTCGGCGTCGTAATCCTGCACAGATTCTTCAGGAGGAGGGGACTGAAGCGAAGCAGTCGGGACGTTCAAGCGAAACGGGAAGGCATGGGGCTCTTTCACCTGACGCGGGACAATAGGCTTGTCCATGGCCTGCAACACCACCTTGGCCAAAGACACATCACGCAGGTTCTTATCTGCGCTAGGGATAACAACCCAAGGGGCGTAATTCCGATGGGTCAGATTGATAGTTTGCGTCGCTGCATTGCGCAAACGATTGAATTGCTTATGAACTTTCAGGTCAGCCTTGCTGACACGCCAGGCAGTACTAGGATCAGACATCAAGGTAGCGCATCGATCCAGTTGAGCCTGCGCAGAAAGATGGAACCACAGCTTCAGAACCTGCACACCTTGATACGCCAACTGCGCTTCAAAACGATTGATCAGATGGGTATACAAAGCAATCTTGGCCGGATCCGGTTCTTTACGGCCCAGCTCTTTCATTAAAGGCGCATACCAGGACCCAAACACCAAACCCGTCTGACCACGAGCGGGCAAACTATTCCAATAACGCCACATCAAAGGGCGCATGGCTTCTTCTTCACTTAACTTGCCAAACGCCAGAGTGTGCACATGGCGCGGATCCAGCCACGTGTTCAAGGTATTGATAGCAGAGCCTTTACCCACACCGTCCATACCTGCCACCACGATCAGCAGGGTTTGATCTGCCTTATCCAGACGTTCGTACTGCTTGGATAGCAAGGCTTCACGCAGGATTTCAATCTGCGCCTTGGCCAAGTCATCACTCAAGCTGGGATCGCGTTCGGCAAACTGTAGTACATGGCCCATGGTGCTTTGCTCCGATTTACATAGCTGCTCACTATAACCATGCAAGGGAAGACTTAACTACCTTCAGAGCAAAAATAATCCGGAAGAAGAGAGAGGAGTGAAAAGCGGTAAAAACAGGTGCTTAAGGGAATGGGGCTAAAGTCTATCGATTACTGACTTTACATAATATATATTATGCGATTTATATTTGAAGTCGGCACAGCCCCACATTTACAAGCGTCTCCAACCCGATAGTGGCTACAAGTACTTCCCCACCTCCAAGCCCACTACCTGGCAGATGATTTACCCGAGCGCTCAGCGCTCGTGCATGACCTTTGGTGCAGATGACTCAATGAGCCTGGCCAGCTTTGGCGATTACAAAACCGATGGTGCCGATGGCTATATGTGGAATATGTGGAACCACTATGACTGCTGCCGCATCCGTGGTGAGTTTTTATACAGCATCCCTTAAGCGAAGGACGAGAAGATCTATGCAACAACCACAACGCCCGTTCACACTGCGCTTGAAACCAGCCGCCATGATGCTGGCTCTTGCGTTGACCTCCATGAGCGTGATGCCCGACGCCTACGCGCAACCCGTACGCGGCTCTTCGCTGTATTACCGAATGGGAGGCGGCTCGCCTGGCGGCTCCGCAAATTATCGTGGCCAGGTCGCTCACAACTTAGGTTTTGGAGGAAACGCTCGACTGAACTATTCATGTGGCAAGTTTGATATAGGCCTATCTTGGGCCAACATTATGAACAACCTCAACAACCTGGGCCAGACGGTGACTGGGGCGATTCAATCTGGTATCGCTGCCCTCCCCTTGTACGTCTTGCAACGCGCACAGCCAGGTCTGTATCAGATTTTTCAGAACTATTCGCAAAAGGTGGATCTCCTGCTTGGGGCCAGCCTTAAATCCTGCGAAGAGATGGAGGCTATGGTCAAAGCGGGGCAGAACCCCTATGAGGATTGGATCAAAATGGCCAAAGGTGAAGGCTGGAAGATCAAGGCCTCCGCGCAAGGTGATATTTACCAGGCAAAAATCGACATTGAGAAGAATGAAGAGGCCAATAAAGCCGGGGTGCCATGGGTCTTTGGCCAAAATGCCGGGGGTGTAGGAGGCCGACCTATTGAGCCGGTGCGAGATCTCTCTGTGGCAGGCTATAACGCTACCCTCAACAAACCAATCACCGCATCAGAGACCACGGACTACAGTAACTCACCTGCCGAGAAAAACTCTCGCCTGGTTCGTGCGTTTAAATCACCGGCAGAACTTGCCCAATGGACAACCGAAGTCCTTGGGGATCAGAAGGTCTATACCTGCGGGCAACATCACTGCCCTGCCCCAACCACGGTCGTGACCTCCAGCGGCCTGGGGCCCAAATATGAAGCCGAAGTCGATTTCGTCCAGCCTAAGCTTGAGGCAATGGCCAACCCATCGAATTCGGCCACTTATGCCGATCTCGCAGAAATCTCAGCTCCTGGCTTTGCCGTGTCTCCTCAGTTGCTTGACTCCTTACGAGCAATGCCGCCTGACACCCGCAGCATCGCTGTGAACCGCATTGCTCAGGAAATGGCGATGCACCGGGTGATCAATAAAGCACTGGTGGCGCGTAGCGTGTTGATGACAGGTCTGACCTTACCGGAGGTTACGGCCGCAGGAGATGCCATCCAAAACACCCAGGCTTCGGTCGATCGCTTAAGTGGCTACATTGACGACTTGATGTATGAGGCTCGGATCCGCAAGGATCTGACGTCCCAGACGGCATTGTCGATCATCAACACCCAGTCCGCCATTGACACACAATCACTGAACGTACCGGGTGGCAACCCTGTTGATCCTGCCCCAGCAGTGGGTGGACGGGTGCCTGGACTATGACACAAGTCTCTCTCACCAAAAAACGCAGCTGGCTGTGGCGAGCACTGATATGGCTCGCTATCGGTTTGGCCGGATTTCTCCTGCTCATTGGGCTGCTCGGCGCACTAGCGCAGTCGTTTATCGGACAGGAACATAAACTTCTGAGCCTTCTTGAGGGGACATCGTCAGTACGAGATATTGGAGCAATCGCGCAATGTCTGGCAGCACTACTCATTATTTGGCGCTGGCCAGCCGTCGTGCGCTGGCTCCAAGCCAGACATATTGTTCAAGGATTCGAATATGACGCCGTGCTGGCCAGCCGCCGCAAGGTGGCGGCATTTGCCACGCTGTACTTAGTTTTGATTCCGATTGGCCTTGACCGCATCTGGCGCTGGATGACAGCGCTCATTGCGGCCTAGCTGGGGAATACGCCATGCAACTAGACAGTTATCTTGAGCTCTTCACCACTTTCTACGGATGGGCGTTTGCCAATATTTTTGGCGAGATCGTGACCGGCACCGGCTTGGTCGTCATCCCCTTTCTAGTGGTAATCCTCAATGCCTGGCGCGAAGCTGGCCAGCGGGGAATGCAAGACATCGGCGTTATGGGTGTCATCAAAAGCGTACAGACGCAGCTCATCGTCATGCTGTTTGTGATGTCTGTTTGCTTTTTCACATCGCCCATCACAAGCCTAGCGTATGCGCGCTTGTCGTACATGCCCCCTCCTTCGATTGACAACCCGAACCCTGTAGAGGCAACGCCTGGAGCCAGTGGCAGCACCTACGATACGGCACTACGCGATGCTATTGATGGAAGCATGAGCCAGGCCAGCGGGCTGAGTAACGTGCCCCTATGGTGGTATTCCATCATGTCCATCAGCTCTGGGATCAACAATGCCTTTCGCAATGGCATGAATAATTCTGGATCTGATATGCGGGTTCTGGAGGATATGGCCAAGAATGCCACAATCGAAGACCCCGCCTTGCTCGGTGATGTGCAACGCTTCTATAGCGAATGCTTTATCCCGGCACGCAGTCAGTATTTGCGCAGCGATCGCAGCAGAATCAGCGCATCAGGTGCCTCGATCTTGGCAGAATCCAATACCGACTATGGGCCTACCGATGTGGATTGGATGGGCAGCCAGTTTTTCAGAACTGAGCCTGGGTATTACGCCTCCATGCGCAGTCGTGCACCAGTAACTGGTTTTGCGATCGATTACTCCCGCGATACGGAGTACTACGACCCATCGAGCGACGTGGATCCACAAGTCACCGGTGCCGTAAACCCAGAGTTTGGACGCCCAACCTGCAAGCAATGGTGGGAGGATCAGCTAAGAGAAAAGCTGATCGATGGCAGCCCAGGTGTTCGAGCGTTCGCATCCAGAGCGGCGAACGTTCTCACCTTTACGTCGTTCGACAAACAAAAGGATGAAGTGGCTCGTTTGGCGTCAACCGCCGCCAATCCAGTCTTTGTTGATTTCGACCAGGTAATGGGCTCCCCTTATGACGCGGCCACAATCGCAGGTCGAACAATAACGGGGGCTGGCAGCACAATCGGTGTTGGTGGGGCAGCTTTCATGGCCAGCATGGCATGGATGCTATTAGTGACCTCGTTACCCATGATTCAAGCATTGGTCCTCATGGGTATCTACGCTTTTCTACCCTTGGCCACCTTGGTCAGCGGTTTCAGTCTCCGGGTATTGTTCTTAGGTGCCATGGCCATTCTTACTATCAAGATGTGGGCGTCGATGTGGTACATCGCCACTTGGATCGATGGCCACCTAATCAACGCTATGTACCCCGGTGCCCTGGGAAATATATTTGTTCAAGAAGCCATGATGATAGGCAAAGGGGCCATTCCAGCGGGCTACAAACGAATGGTACTGAACACGATTTTATTGTCGTTGTATGTCGGTTTACCAATTATTTGGTCAGCAATGATGGCTTGGGCTGGATTTAAAGTTGCGGGTGGTATCGATAGAGTGATGAGTGACGGTGGTAACGTTGCAGCCGCCTCGGGACGAGTCCCGGTATTAGGAAAAATGTTTGGTGGAAAGAAGTAACATGAATAAGAGGAAGCAGACACAACGTACTTATCGTTATAGGAAGCCGATACGATTTCTAGAGTTACACTGTATTCTTATCAGCTCCTACTTGACCATGCTAAATTTTCGGTAATACATAAGCTAAAAAATTTTGGAAAAAGCACACTACATGACAACGAAAACCTAAATATTTATACTTTAGCTTGATCTAAAAAGCAGCAACTAATCAAGCCATGTGGGTATTAAAAAAAATTGCTTTCGGCAACAAGCAGCCTTTCAATCATCGCTCTTGGTGTTACTATCAGCAATCATTAATCTCAATGATTTCTACTTATCCGCCGTGTCTGCTTCCACCGGAAGATTATGCACAAGTATTCGTTCACGCTGGAAATTATGCCCGAGGTTATCTAACAAAACTTGAGCTTTTAATTCATTTGGATGTGGGAAAAATCCTCTACAAAGCAATTGACAACCAGAAAGTGGCTATAAAAGTAACATGGCCGGACGACTTACCTAATCCATTATCTCCCGTATGAATAGTGTCGCATTCTTCTTAAGAAATAAGCTCTCAGAGAATAAATTCAGCGAAGCCGTGATGGCTGCTCTAAACATGCCTGAGGTGGACAGTGCGTTGCTCTGCAGCGGCTTTTTCCAAGAAGATTTGTCATATAGCATCAGTGCCGCCAAGTTCTCAGGCATCTCTCGCTGCTGCCATAACCTCGATCTAACGACAGTTGGTTACTACAAAGGTAGCAAGGTCAGCTATTCAGACTTTACCAAAGGAATAGCCTCGCACTGCTGTTCCAAGTGTATTAATCATACGCCACTCCGTCTCCCTGGGGATAAGTGGCATGCCAAAGTATTCATTGGAAAGTCGCAGGGTGAGCCTATTGTAGCTGCCATAGGGAGCAGCAATCTGACTCGACGTGCATTCGACACCCTTAAGAACTTTAATTATGAGTGTGACGTGCTGTTCTGGGACGAAAATCACTGTGGCATCTCGTCGCGCGTTTCTGCTCTTCTTGGAGAAGCATCAGATGAATCGCTATCGATAGTGGTAGCAAAGGTGGACCAGGCACACCCGGTGAATCGAGTCCCCGTTTCAGATAAGCTAAAACAACTTGAGCGGGAAATTCTTGCCAAGGCTGTTGCTGTGGCGTGAGTGCTAAAAATTCATTCAGTCCGATGACGCTTGAAGGCGCGGCTTAGGCTTAATTCAGGCATTAGTGAGATCTACTCTGGGTCGATTGCAGCCGGTCAAGGCTGACCACTTTCGCCCCGAAGCAGACAGTCAAGCTACTAACGAAAAAAAGTAAACCACGCGCAGTATTCGAGGCTGTTTGAGAACCGGGTAGGTGATGCTTGCAATTAAAAAAATAATCTAACTGAGAAAATTTTGTTTTTCATAATCATCTAATAATTCAAAATTTATGAAATCAAATCCTGGTTTCAACACCAGCTCATCTTCCAGCTTGTCGCCTCTAAACAAAACTTCGGAATCATTTATTTCTATAGAAAACACAGGCCTACTCGATGTGTCTATTGATGATGCCGAGCAGTAATTCTTCAATCCTGATGGGCTAGTAGACCATGAATTTCCTAAATCACCAGATGTCTCTCCGACTCGGCCAACCCGGTATAGCTTCAATAAATTATTTTTTGATTCGTAGACCTTATCGAATTTATGTAAATCAAAGCGAAAACAATCATATCCTCCAGATATGCAACCAGATGTATACAGGCGAATTAGAATTTCACTCTGTTTTGGCGTTTTTAAAAGAGCAACAATGTCATTTTTGTGGCAATTCATAAAATAAAGTAAAACCTCCAAATTATCACCGTTTTCATTTGTATAAAATTCATTTTCAAAGTCATTTTGTGATTTAATACTCTTCTCTAAATAATTAATTTCGACAGGTGATAAGTATGAGTACAAGTGATCAACGTCGATTGCAATCGTGTCAAAAAGATACTTTAAGAATGCGTTCATTTAGATTTTTTTAGGATTGGTTGAATCTATCTATTTGGTATAACTAGACTTAGAAGGCGCAATATGTGCATGTCTAGCTCGAAGAATACTCTATTATTTTTGAACTGGAAGGCACATCGCTTTAGTAATTTTTAGATAAGTTAAAAAATTCTGATCTCAGCCATGGCGAGTAATGTAGGTCAATGTTCGACCCAAAGCGGACATCGATTGGGCATCGGTCATGGGTCTAGGATGCTGGGCGAGGTCGATATTTCTCAATCAACCTTATCTCGGACGACCTAAGGCGGTTGCTCAGCGGTTCTGCAACGCTTCTAGTGCTGCATCTAATGCAGTGACGGATTCCACTATTGTGCGCACAGTGGCACGGTCAAACTCATGGTCACGCTGGGCGTCGTGTACGCCGCTGTTGAGGTATCCCCACTCGATACTCGCGCCGCTGACATTGAGCAGAGTGGCGAGCGCGGCGACCGCCTGCGGCGCACCGGCGTGCTGCGCCGCGATGCGATCGACCGCCGATCGCAACTTGCTGCACTTGTTGTTCAACTCCCAGGGCGAGCGGGGTCCGCCCAGCTTGATGTCGATCCGACCGTCCGCCCGCCGGCCCAGCCATGTCCAAAGGCGATCCGTCAGACTCTCCAGCGCCGGCCGAGCCTGGCGCAGTGCCTCGCGCTTCTCGTCGGCCGCCAATGCCTGCTGGGCCAGCAGAACGTAGTTCTTCGTGGGCGGTTCGCTGTCGACGCGCAGTTCGTGCTCCCCCTGATGCGGGAGGAACTTGTAGCGCTTGATGGCCGCGGCGCGCCGCACGCCCAACTCCTGCTGGATGCGGTGCAGGAATTCCTCCGCGTGCGAGGTGAGGATGACCTGCTTGCCGTCGAGCAAGCCGTCCTCGAAGAAGGTGCGCCAGATGCCGTCGCGGTGGTCGTCGTCGATCGCGTTGACGACGTCGTCGAAGATGACCACGGGGCAGCCCTGTGCGATATTCTTGGCGAGCAGAATCGCCAGGCCCAGGCATTTGATATGCCCTTCACTGAAGATGATCAACGCGTCGTAGCGCACGCCCGGTTCGCCAGCGAATTCCACCTCGATCTTGCCGTTCTCCGCCACCGGCAACCACAGCGCGTGAAGCAGATCGCCGGGCGGGTCGGCGCGGTTGAATGCGTTGTACAGATGGCGGACCTGCTCTCCCAACCCCTGCAGCAGCACGCCCGGCAAAGCGGCCAGGTAGGCCTGGATCTCGGGCAGGAAACCGTCGTAGGCTGCCTTGACCCGCTGATGGTGCGCCACTACCGGTACTTCGGCCGCAACGGCCTGGATCAGGTCGCGGTTTGCTTCGTCGAACTGGACCACGGTCTGGTGTGCGGCGGCCAGGTCCTGATCGGCCGCCGTGCGCATGGTCCGCAGTCGTTCAATCTCCAGCTGATGCAGCTGCAGGCGGTCCCGTTCCTGGGCCAACGCGTCGCGCTGGGCGTGCACGTCACGCGCCTGCGCGTCGAAGCCTTCGATGGTCGCGGCGATCCGCAGCAGGGCTTGCCAGGCGCGCTGTTCGTCATCCACCCAGGCGTCAAGCCAGTTGCCTGCGGGCGTGGGAGGCAGCAGCGGCAGGCCAGCGGCCTGCGAGTCGGCAGGACAGGCGGCCGCAGCTGCAGTCGCCACGCGGCGCATCTCGTCCCACAGCGCTCGGACCGCCTCGCTCAACTGCGTCCGAAGCCCGGCCTCCTGTTGCTGCAGGGCGGCCAGCTGCGCGAGCTGCTCCAGGCCCGTTCGCGCCCTGGCGAACGGATCCTGAGCCACGGCGGCCAGTCCCGTGCCGCATGCGGGACACGCGGTCGCCCCGTCGACCAGGGTGAGCACGGCCTCGTAGAGCTTTGCGTACGACACCTCGCCGGCGCGGGCCGCGAGTTGTGCGGAAGACGCCTGCCACAGTCCTTGGAGGCGGTAGGCCTCTGCTAGCAACGCCTGCAGACGGGCCTGTGTCACTGCATGGATGGCAGGTGGATTGGCGTCCAATTGTGCCTGGACGTACGGCAGCCGTCCCTGTTGCTGCGGTGTACCGAGCAACCAGTCGACGCAGGCCTGGTAGGTCGCGCCAGGCGACATGCGCTGCGCCAAGGCTTGTTCGAGGCCCTCGATCGCTACGATCTTTTGCGGATAGGCGGCGATCGTCTGCTCGGAATTCGCCAGTTGCAGGCGACGCTGTGCTAGTTGCGCCGCCTGCACGCCGGCAAGCATCAGGTCCTGATCGAGCGAGGGGTTGAAGCCGCGCACGAACTCACTGAACTGGTCCACGCCGAATAGGGTGGCGATGAGCTGGCGCTGATCGCCCGGGGTCCGCGCGGCGATGCGGGCGAAGTCGTCGAGACGGTTCTTCTCGATGAAGCAGAAGCGGTACTCGCCTTCGTCGGGTTGGACGGCCTGCGCTTCTTCCGCCGCACTGGATGACAGGACCGGCGCGACGTGGCGACGCAGGCGAGCGTTGTTGCAGTAAATTCGCTGGTCGACCCGCTTGACCTGCGCTTCGCTGATCGAACCGAGCATCGCCATTTCCAGGGCTTCGCAGAAGCTGCTCTTGCCGGTGCCGTTGGCGCCGTAGACCAGGGTGATGTCATGGCTGAGGTCGAACGTCTCCTGGCGCATGAATCCCCGGAACGGCCCGACTTCGAGCTGATGCAGTCTGCCGAGCGTAGGCCCGTTCTCGGGGCCGCGGGCCTCCCCGTCGTAGGCGACAGGCATCTGCGCTAGATGCGCGATGGCCAGCGGCGTCAGGCGCGTCGATCGCCCGCGGCGCGCAGCACCGACCTCGGCCAGTGGCTGCAGGTGATCGAGCACCAGGTGCGCGAGCCGGCGCACGTCGTCGTGCACGTGTTGCTGCGCCAAGTGCGCCAAGAAGCGGTGGTACTCCGAGACGATGCTTGCCATGCGGCCCTCCCTACACAGAAAGACGCTCTGGATGGCGTCCTTGGCGGTACTGATCGGCCACCCACGCCCCAGCGGCGGGTGGATCGTGCTTCCCTTCGCGGTTATGGCGTATGGAAGTTCTCTGCAAAATAGTCTATGACCTTGGCCGCCTGCGTCCCTTGGCGGAAGCGCCTCTGCTCGTCGAAATCGATCGAGGGCAGCATGTGGATCAGTTGGTGGTCGGCATACAGCGCCATCACCTCCCGGGCGTCCAGCGCGCCGGTACGCTGTCCCGTGAGCGTGTTCGCCGCCTCGATGGCCGCGCCGATCATCACGTCCGCCAGTTGCACGGCGGGACTGTTCCGAGAATCAACCTGCGTTACCAACTGGAGCTTGAGCGGGAAGGTGATGCTGGCGATCTCCGACTGGCGGAACGTGACCATGTCGTCGTGACGGATGTAACGCTGCAGCAAGTCATGGTAGTTGAGCAGGTTCTTCGACTGGTCGTGCTCGACCCGATACGGACCGTCGGCCATGGTCTCCATCCGGCTGACCAGGGACTGCAGCACCACCAGGGCGGCATCCGTGCTGACGCCTGGCGTGGCGATCGCTCGCAGGCACTCGGGGGCGGCGAACTGCGCCAAGGGCCCCAGCGCTTCCGGTAGTTCCTGCCAGCGCGAGGCGCGCGCAGCCTGAACCAGGTCGACGAGCGCCGCCGGGCTCTTCTCCTTCACCGCGCGCTGTAAACTCGCCAGCAGGCGGTCGAGAGCGCCTCGCCCGAGCAGCGTTGGCCCCACCGTGTACAGCAGGGAGGCCAGCGCGTAGTTCTGCCCGTCCTCGTAGAAGTCCATCCCGCGCTCGTAGTAGAACGGCTCGACGGCGTAATCCAGGAACATCAGCAACAACAGGTAGCGCTTGTCGCAGACGTAGGTCACGCACTTGTGGTGGCCCAGCAAGTCGCGTTGCAGCGCCATCAGGCGGGGGCGGTTGGGCGGCCGTCGCGCTAGGGCCCGGTACTTGAGCTCGTCCGCCTGCAGCGTCGGAAAGTGCTCGCGGATCAGGCGCCTGGCCTCGGCGTCGTCAATGGCGATCGCCGTCGCGCCTTGAAACCTCTGCTCCGAGTTCAGCAGGTCAAAGCCTGTGTAGCCGCTTTCGTCGATTCGGAAACACTCCAAGTTCCAGCCCCCTAAAGCAAGGCGGATTCAGATGATGATACGGTCAGTATAGACTTCGGACATGGTGCAAAGGCCGCTATTGGCCGGCCGGCGAACGCTCGCCGGCCAGGATGCATTAAACCTCTGTTTATTCAGCCATCTCAAGAGCATCGTCGACCTCGATGCCGAGATAGCGAACTGTGCTTTCCAGCTCGTATGCCCGAGTAGCATCTGTACTGCGCGAAGATTCTTCGTCCGACGGTAGATCAACGAGGCTTTTGTACGGCGCATAGTGTGCGTGCCATATGCGGGGTATCGTCGAGTCCAATCGATGCGACCCAGCGATGCACAATCCGGGCGTACTGCCGTGTCGACAGATGCGGCGACGTATGCAACCGGCTCGGAAACAGAAAATCCGCCGCCTTTAGCCCTCGCGTCTCGATCCATGCTTCAACGCTCTCACGGGTTTGCCCCGTGATCTCGAATTGCACCGGACGCTGGGTCTTCTGTTGCATAACGGTTGCTCTCGTGGCTACGTGGCTTCCGTGACGGATGTCCTGCACCTGCAATCGCGTGAGATCACACGCTTGAAGCTTGCTATCGATTGCGAGATTGAACATTGCGAGTTCGCGGACGTTCGACGCCATCAGCAGTCTCGTTCAGATTGCGCAAATTTCTCCTAGCTTTATAGGTAGCTTCTACCCGGTGAGTTTGTCTTTGTTCCATGGCACACCATGGCCAACGGTGACATTCGTGGATTCTATGACAATCTCCTTTCGCGTAAAGGGAGATTCAATGTGCTCCTACGGAGGGTCGCTATGCGACCCTAAGCTGTCTGGGATGTATCTCGTCCAAAAGAAGCAACAAAATCTAACGAATAGATTAAGCTACTCAGCGAAGCGGCGTCAGCTCGAATGAATTGTTAGTCATTAACTGCTTATTAGAGTGTCGATAACCAACTAAATCATAATTCTCTAAGATGAATCAGATCACAATTATTAATATGGCTAGTAAGATAACAATAGTAAAAATCCCTACCAAAAATTTATATTCTTTTTTTTTACCTGGCACCCACTGAGGGCTCTGAGCCAACGAATCAGCACGCTCACTTGCAAAGCTTCGGATTTTTGGATATTTATCTACTGCTAAAATCATGTCTTTTATATTCGAATACGAATCAGACTGAAGTGACCTCCTCATATCCAAAATCCGATTCTCTATGATCATTTTTTTATCTATTGAGTCTGGTAAACTTCGTGGCGCTTCCGGCGGGAATATCAACGACTCGTCCTTATCCAGCAACTGAAGAATCGTTAAAACAACAGTCCTGCCGGATTTGTCATTCCCTCCTCGAATTGAAAAAGAAAGAACACTTCGCCTAGAATTAAGCCGTACGTATTGTGCATATACAAAATCTTGCTGGGCATTAGCCCGCAGCAATGATTCTGGGATCCCCAGCACAAAGCAACTTGGGAACTCTCTTAGTGGAATATCCTTACACGTACTTACAGGCACGGGCAATGACATACCGTCACCCCACACATTTATCTCGCCAGATTGATAAAAGTCGGGAAGAAGCAAAAAACACTTCATTCTGGTTGCTCCTGGCCGTAGATTCGTATCAGAACTCCATCGAACAGATAGTTAAATAAATCTTTTTCCACCATGCACATTGGTGAGACGCCACTCAGCGCCGAGGAATTTCGGTCAAGAATTGATTTTGTTCTATTCTCCATATCTGCTATTTTTTTAGCTAGTTCATTTTCAATGAACTCTCTCCGATTATCAACAAACGATGGGATTTCCAATACTCTGTCGATTTTGTTTAATAACAGATGTATCTTGCACCCCTCCTTGAACTTGCTGAGATTAGCTCCAAGCCATTTAAGGTCATCTCCAATGCGTGAGTGATATGTATCATGCAGATCTGGGGTATTTAACCGTTCCATATCCACCAGATAGAAAATAAAATCCGCATCACTGCAAGCTTGAGACCAATACCGGATTCGCTCATCAACCTCCCCGCCCACATTTATTGATCGCTTGCATCTAAACTCAATAGTTTCAAGGCCTTGAATACTGCGCTTTACCGTAAACGAATCTACTTTTTCCGCCCCTCTAGTTTGGATATGTTCTTTAGGAGGGTCTTTTTCTAGTAGGCAATCGTAAAAACTATTCTTGCCGGAGGCAGTAGCACCTATAACTGCAATCGTTTTTCCATTCCACCATTTCATAAAATCCTTGAAGGCCTCAGGCGCCTGCTTTGCCTGATCCACTCCCCATGTCCCAACTTTGACCATCAAATCAAATGCCGGTTTTGCTATAGCGATTAGTATCCCTACAATTAATTTCTCTTTCATTATTGATATATCCCTGCCTTCCACCAACAACGCACATTAACGCGCGACGGAGATTATTAATATAAATTATGTATTGTGCCTAAGATTTTGAACTGATAAATTCAATATAGCTCTTGCCAGCCCGCCCCCTCGCAGTCATTACAGAAAACCCTCTGGCTTCCACCACAGGCAGGGCATGGCCCTCCATATTCCATTGGACAATCTGCTTCTCCGCTGCCGTTACAGTTACCACACTCTTCCATATCATTATCGGAAGTATCAATTTTATCGTCTAAATTATCGCATTTCATAAACTATCTCAATAGAGCGTTAAGCTAACTGAAATGGACGACGTAGTGCAGGCCAATATTAGTAGCTTAAGAACGGGGGAGTATAAACATATTAATTGAGTATGAATCGCTTTTGTGCGTTTAGGCAAACCTATAGTTTCCGAGTATCGGGCTGTCCGCTTCTGGCCGAAAACAGTCGTTGAGGAACAACTCAGTCACTCATGGTCCCCCCCAGTAAAGCTCCCAGTTGGGATGCCCACGATCCAAAGGATCGGGGACCTCTGGAGCGGCCATACTGGTCAAATTTTTTTGATTGCTTGAATTTATTAGCCATAGAACAAAATCAAACACGAGCGTTAGCCCGATCCACATCACCCTTGCAAGAAAAATACTTCCATGTCGAGCTAGTTTCAGAGCATATTTCATCTGCCTCCACCCTCCCCAAACTCTGCATTATTTAGCGATTCCCAAGAAAACAGCAAGGCACCGTTCAATTTCCACCAGTGTATCAGCACCAACATACCCAAAGGCTTGGCCAATCTTATCTCGCTTAACGGTCAATGCCTTGTCAATCATAATTTGCGATGGTTTTTGGAGACCATTTTCTGAGTCTGGCTGAATGCTAATGCGCAATAAGGGCGCATTCACAATAGTGCTGGTCACTGGAAGTACAGTGACCGAGGAATGAGCAGCAAATAAATCCGCCTGGATCACTAAGGCAGGCCGAGGCTTTCCAAAATCCCCTTGCATTGCAACAGTAACTAGATCCCCACGCCTCATTCTGTCCAACCATCCAGGTCAGCCAGAGCCTCATCCATAAAATGCTCTGTATCCACGTCAGCCTTATCTGCCTTGGCTACCCGCAGCGCCTGACGACGGCATTCCGCTGCAAAATCAGGCCGACGGGTATCAGGCACCCAAAGCTGCACTGGGCGCAATCCTGCTTGCCGGAGCGAGTCCCGGTGCTTTTGAACTCTTGCATTTACATTTGCCATCTTGACCTCCATAACTATGCACTTATAGTACGGTTATCACCCGTTACATGCAACATCCAGTTCAGCAATTGTTGGATAATGCCAAGACAAGGCTCCTTGAGTTCGTGATCGATAGCCCAGGGTCCCTGCGCTCAAGCCGAAACAGCCGTCAATTACATCCCCCCATCAACGGAGCTTGCTTCGTGCCTGGTGGTTCCGCTCTTGCATCACCCGCATAACTTCCTCATGGGTGTACAACCTGGTATTGGGATCACTGACTTCACCCAGAGCTTCTTCAACCTCGCGAGCCATCCGCTCGTATTCCTCCGGCCATAGCACCTGCTCCATACGCAGCGACGCCTGCCCCAGCAAGTGCAGCAGGCCGAACAGCCGCATGTCGTTGGTCGCGACGATATGCTCCCGAATCAGTTCGTGTATTGCTATGCTAGCTTGGTGCGCCTCAGGCGTGGCCGTCCCTTCGTAGTCGGTCGGGAATTCCGTTTCCTCAGCGATCCGTGCCCAAATGCTGGCCAAGGCCTCAATGTTAGATGTATTCATTTCATTCCATATAGGCTTTAAAAAACTGCAATTTCAGAAGCACGAAATCTCACGCAGTGACTAGTTTAACTGTCTCCAAGCTCAAATTCGGCCAATGCTTTGACGGTAAATGTAGTGTATTGTGCAATACAAATTCATACTTCAAGACCACCATGAACAAGAGAACGGTACCGACCCATCAAACATATACCGAGCTGCAACAAGCCTACGACCACTTCAATAACGCCCTGTTCGGCGGAAGGTTGCCTAACTGTCTGATTACGTTGCAACGCGAGAAACGCTCAATGGGCTATTTCTCAAGCCAGCGATTTGTGGATGCTCAAGGCACCTATACAGACGAAATAGCGATGAACCCGGCCTACTTTGCCGTCGTGCCCTTGATCGAAACTATGCAGACTTTGGTACATGAAATGTGCCATCTCTGGCAATTCCATTTCGGCAAGCCTGGGCGTGGCAGGTATCACAATGAAGAGTGGGCCTCGAAGATGGAAGCGATTGGACTGATGCCCTCTTCGACTGGCCAACCTGGTGGCGCTCGCACTGGCCAACTCATGGTTGATTATGCGATTGAGGATGGCAAATTTGTGAAAGCGTGCGCCGATCTGCTCACCCAGTCATTCTGTCTGACCTGGTACGATCGCTTCTCACATGCCGACGCACCTCGTAGCGCCGCTGAGCGCTTGGACATCTCAGTAGGAGGTGGAGTTCCTCCATACATCGCACTTCCAGCACTCACTCAAGCTTTGGCATCCAGTGCCACCTCCACAAGCACCGCCGCCCAGGGCGACGAGAGTATGCCAGTAAAACCCACCGGCAATTCAAACCGATGGAAGTACGTCTGCCCATGCGGCACAAGCGTCTGGGGTAAACCAAAGTTGAAGATTATCTGCGGATCCTGTGAAAGCCCATTCACATCGCCGGACGCAGCTCGACTAAGCACCAAGAGCGAATCGTCCTAGAATTGATTTAAAGGCTTGTCAAGTCGAAACCCTTGGTTATGTGCCCAAGGGTTTGAACAGACACACACTTCATGCGGCCCTACAGTGGCCACATGGACCCATTCGACACTCCTACTCCACTATCACAGGCAGCTGCCAGCCACATTGCGCCTCCTGCTTCCACGCGAGAGACAGAACTTATCTGGGTAGGCACAGAAGGCCAGCTCATCAATGCGGGCTGGTTCATAGTCGCTATCCTGTTCTGCTGGACAGTCATTCCTGTCCTGTGGGCGATCTACCGATACCTTAAGGTTGCCAATCATCGCTATGAACTGACGAACCAACGCCTACTGGAGTACAGCGGGATCCTCGTCAAACGTGTCGAAACCCTGGAGTTATACCGGGTAAAAGACATCGCCGTTTCCGGCACCCTCTTTCAAGCCCTGTTCGGCCGTGGCCGTGTCGTTTTGCAAACCACTGACGCCTCGACGCCGACCGTGCACATCAGCGCGATCGCTAGCCCTCAGCACGTCTCCCAACTTATTCGTGACGCTGTCGAACAATGCTTACCTCAACCTATTCCCATTCTTCTTTGCTGATTCGCCTGGCAGCCAGTGCAAGCCTTAGCCTGGGACTGGCCACAGCGTCCTGGGCTCAAGGCGTACCGTCTGACGTGCAAGCAGCTATTGAGGAACACACTCAAGGTTCTGTCCCCATCGATAGCATCTCAACCACGCCTATTGCCGGCATCTACCAGGTCACCAGTGGCAACGAGATTTTCTACAGCGACTCGACCGGGCGGTACGCATTTGTCGGCGGCGCCCTCATGGACATGAAAGACCGCCGCGATGTGACCGCACCAGCCCTTGAAAAGCTCAACACAATCCCATGGGAATCACTACCGCTGAGTCAAGCCATTGTGCAAGTCCATGGCAACGGACAACGCAAGATGGCCGTGTTTGAGGATCCGCTCTGCCCCATCTGCCGAGTGTTCACAGAATTCGTCGATCAACTGGAAAACGTAACGGTCTATCGATTTGTCTTTCCCGTTATTGACCCGCAATCAGCCCCCATCGCCCGCAAAGCCTGGTGTTCACCAGACCGAAACACCGCTTGGAACATGGTCATGAATGGTCGAAATATTGATGGCCGTGAGGACTGTGACATTTCTGGTCTGGTGGAGATTTTAAAGTTTGGAGAAGCAAACAATATTGCTAACACACCTACAGTTATATTGGGCAACGGAAAGCGGTTAGTTGGCGCAACACCTCCAGAGCAATTTATTGCAGAATTAGATGCTTCTTAAACATCACGCTAAGGGAATAGGAAATGAAAATAAGCACAGCGTCAGTCCTAGCAATTGCAATCACGTTGGCCAGTACAAATGCAACACTGGCCCAAACAAGCATAAACCATAAGGATGACACAAAAAACCATCTGCAATGGCGACCTATGGCTATAGTTTCATTTAATTACGGCAGAATAAATGTTCCTGATGTATCGCGTGCAGATATGAACCTAGCCAGAACCGTCTGGAATAAAGAAATCAACTCTGCACCCCTGGACGATGACGGAACAAGACTGCCTTCTTTCATTTTAGTTAGCTCAGTTACGAATCAAGGTGTGCAGTACACATTTTCAATCTTTAGTTCAGCCGGGACACCAGGATGCACAGAGCCTGGTAATGGCAGTGGGATTGAAGACATGTACGAGACATGCCCATTGCGAGTGACAGAATTTCAAGGTTCTCAGTCGCGCACTCAAGAGTTTCAGAACTATTGTCATCTCTATCCCTTCCCGCCTGACCACCCTGGTGATGTCAATCAAACAGAATTTGCATTTGACGAAAAAAATATGACGGCACATTTCCGAATTATCCAGCACGGAAAACACGTACCGGCATGCGATAGAAAATTAGTATTACGGTAGAAAAACATGTTAAGGAACTTTAATCGCTTTAAAAAGCTAGTGTGGTCTTTCCTTGGACTTACTTTCTCAGTCGTCGCTATTGCTGCAACCCTTGTCACTGCTGAACAAGTTGCCCAAGCGATAAAAAATTCTCCACACGCCAGTCCGTGGCTAAAAGCTAATGCAGATGCCGTTGGGCGCTTGACTATGTTCGAATCAGGTGGCGGACAACTAGATGTTTACAATGGCTCATGCTGCTCAGGCATTTTGCAAATGAATAAAACCAACATTCAAAAATATGCCAAGGTGTCTCCCGAGGAGTTCAGGACATGGGGGTTACAGGAGCAAGTAGACGCCTGGTCAAAACTGACCACCAAAGCCATGCAAGCACAAGCACCTAAGACACTTGCGGGGCTGGGAACGTTCGATGGCCGAGAGGTCGATGATGATATGGTTCTAGCGTGCGTGCAACTCGGGATCGGAAACTGCCAGAAAATGATCAACTCAGGCAGTTGTAACGGCTTTGCGGATATCAATGGGACGACCATCTGCAAAATGGCTGACCGAATACGGAATGGCCCGCCTACGGGCAATAACGGCGATCCAGTAGACGATATCATTCGACCAAACCCTGATCAAGGTGGCACCTACCGACCCCCCGTCGATCCGTGTATCCGTGAAGGTGAAGGCTGCCTGCCTTTAACCGAAAGCCTGGAGCAAGGATTTGCTTCTGGATCCGGCGTCAGCATGGGTAACTTGCGACTCATCATTTTTGCGACATCCACTGCGTTTGTTATCCTTATCTTGATGTCGTTTATTACGGCGTTTTTTCGTAACTACTCAACGGGCTCAATCGAGAAGGTCGAACTAGTAAGTGGCGTACAGAAAACCATCATGATCGGAATGTCATTCATTGTTGTGATGTCGTTGTTCTAACTCAAGCAGATAAAGATTAGCCAAGCCGTGTATATTTGGCCAATCTCTTCGTTAGAAAATCCACCTCTCAGTTTAGTCAGTTGAGAGAAAACCATGAGGAATGCATGAGAAAAGAATTGAACTCCATCTCCGAAATAAAAAAAGAAATTGCTCGACTGCAACGTGATGCCGATAAACTCAAACAAAAGACGAGATCTAAATTAGTCAGCGATATTCTTCGATCCATGAAGGAAAACGACCTGAGCCCTGAAGATATTGCTCAGGCGTTTCACAAAAGCCCCTTAAAAACAAAAGCAGTATCGAAAATCAGGTATCGGCACCCAGATGGCCATACGTGGACTGGTAGAGGACGCACGCCGACATGGATCAAGCAGATTGAAGCGGAAGGCCGCTCCCGTGAAGACTATGCAGTTAGCAATGATTGAACTCAGGTTTTGATGGCTGGCAACATGCTCAACTCGGACCCACAAATAGCAGATACCTAAGCTCTGGATGGATGCACTGCCTCAACGTTGTCCCGTTTGGAAACGGCCGTACTGGACTTCTACCTCGATCAAGGCCAAAAGTACGGTGTATCCGTGACTATAATCAATCGAGCCCGAGCCGAGCCGATAGAGCTGGCAGCGGCTCGCGTACCAGCAGATGCAGACAATACCCGGAGGCAAGCTGACGGCTAGTTGGTAGTGACTATTATTGGTCAGGCTACTGACCGCTTAACAAAGTCGGTCTCCCCATTGTCCGGCGGATGCTTAGTCAACTACCCAGGACGTCCCACATCCTACAAACTTGTAGGGTAGCCAGTAGTCGATGTCGGATACCTAACACTGCGCATCAGTAGCGTGACCGGGGCCATTTGAAAGCTCTCTCAAGTCAGGTTATGCTCAGCAGATCAGACTGGGCAGACCATGCCAGATCACCCGCTCAACAAAAGCCAGATAAGGATAATGGAAATTTTTCCGGCGCGAGTAAGGCGCCATACGGTCGGCCTAGCCAACAGAACTACGCTTAATCCAAAGAGACTATAATCGTCGAAGGAGGAAAAAAGCGTGTTTAAAATAGACAAAGCAGCTAACAGAATTAGGCCCTTAAAAGAAAAGCAATTAGGCGAACTTGGCTTTACTGAGCGTAAGCATTTGCAGGAGTGGTTAGCAGCAGAGCCGAGCGCCTTAGGGGAGGACTTGCTAATCATTCAAAAGGAGTTTGACGGCTTCGACGAGACTAACGAGAGACTTGACCTTCTTGCGCTAGACAAGCAGCAAAGGCTCGTGATCATCGAAAATAAGCTCAACTCCGGTCGCGATGTAGTATGGCAAGCCTTGAAGTACGCCTCATACTGCTCTAGCCTCAAAAGAAACCAAATTATCGAAATTTTTCAGCGTTATCTCGACCGGCATGGCGGGGGCAACGCAAACGAAAAATTGATGGATTTTTTCGATGGTATTGAAGTTGACGAGCTCAAGCTCAATGCAGGCAATACACAGCGCGTTTTTATGGTCGCTACCCGCTTTCGTAAAGAGGTTACCTCAACCGCAATGTGGTTGTTGGGCCACGGTGTACCAGTGAAGTGTTTCAAGGTTGGCGCCTACGAGATGGGTACTGATCTGTTGTTTCGCATTGACCAAGTTATCCCAATGCCTGAGGCAGCAGAATACATAATTGGTTTAGCTGAAAAAGAAGCAGCCGACCAAGCTAGTGACAAGGCTATGGGGGAAGCCCAACAACTTCGATTACAATTTTGGACACTAGCTCTAAAAGCTATTAAAGAATCACCTTGCCGGATTTTTGATAACGTTACCCCCAGCCCTCGAGGTACTGCCGGCACAGGTTCTGGCATTGCTGGTGTCTGGTATGAAATGCAATTCCGTTTTGAGGAGATACGGGTACGACTGTATATCGACAAACGTGAATCAAGTACAGTAAATAAAAAGATCTTCGATGAGCTTTATTCTCACAAAGCATCCATAGAAACCACATTTGGTGCGAGTCTTGTCTGGAATCGCATGGATGAGGCAAATGCTAGCGCCATCGTCTACAGTCAATCCTTCGCTGGACGCGACCAAACCCAATGGCCCACTATGATTGAATGGCTCGTTTCCCACATGCAAAGGTTTGAGCTCGCGTTCAAAACACCGCTTAGCATAGTCAAACAGCAGCTCTAGTTTTGGTGCATGGCCAACATATCTAGTTCTAATTGGTAGGAAATTCCCGGCCAGGTCAGTGTAGAGGGTTGCTGCTTAATAGGTTACTCCCATGAGATATTTGACTGCTCTTAGACTAATAACAGCCGTTCATTTGAGCCGGCTTTGTGAGCCCATAGTTAAAGACCTGCAGTAAGCTACATCTGGTGAGGTAACGTTCGCCGAAGAACTCTGCCTGCCGCGTCAGTCATCCAACCGCTGTGTTTTGCGAGCGTTCGCTTCACTTTACCGGCTAGGCACAGTGCGGCGTTCACAAAGCTCTCCAATCTCTTGACACGACCCATTCGCGCTAAGGGCTGATGAGCGGCTACCAAGATGCTTGAACAAAGCGACGTCCAACTTGTGGCCACCATACACATAAAGCTGGGCCACATTTAACATCTACTGACCACGGGCCTTCGCGTAGTTAGTAGGCACACGTTCGAGATATTTTTTCAAGATCCAACCAGTGCGGTACTCCTCGCGCAGCCAGTGGTAATACTCGACCTCTACCCACTTGCCGCCTTTATCGATGGCTCGCACCACCTCATTGGGCATGAGCTTGCCCTGTACAGAGGATCCGTGTTCAGGTTTTGATCGCACAGTGGCAATACGTTCGCGCACGACAAACCGCTCCTCGGGAGTCTGTGCAGCTTGTACCAAAGCCTTTTCAATAAGTGCCGTGAGCTTCTGAATCTGCTGCGTTTGCTCCTGCAAGGTAATTGTCGTCTCTGTTTGGAACGCCTCCGTTTTGGACTTATCTTCCTGACTCGAAATTTCTTGATAGAGGAAAAACAAAATGGTCAGTAGCAAGCTCACTAACGCGATGGCATCCGCTTGCTTGCGACTGAGTAGCCCCTTTTCAGGTTGCTCAGCATACTCGTGCATAGAGCCATCTGGCTCGATGCCTAGCAACGCAAGTTGCTCTTGAATGCCCTCGGGTCCCAGTGCCTTAGCCAAGGCAGCTGCCGAGCCCCAATCGATGGTGGGCAATGTCACCTTACCAAGCTGATCTTGCAGCTCCTTGAACGAGCCCACAATACCCAGCACTTCATTGGGCACCGTCCACTGCTTGTTGATGTGCTCGAAATCCTTGAGATAACTCTGGATACTGCGGCCTACATCCAAACCTTCAAGAAACTTCTTAGTCCGCGCTCGTGAGTCCTCAACTTGCAAAGCCAGCATCTTGGCAACCGATCCAATGCCCAATGCCTGCTCTGTCATCGCCTTCATTTGGCTTTGTAGGGAACTGCAGTCTGCGAGCTCTTTGATGAGATACTGGGTGCTGATGTCCCCCAAAACACTCGTGCGAATTTCAGCCATCAGGTCAAACATCTTGCGCATCTGCTCCCCCCGCAAGCGCTCAGACTCCTGCCAAGTTTTGTATGCAGACCCAATGGCAGAGCTGGAACCGAAGAGATCTTCGTACTGCTTGGCAATCGATCGGGCCGGCGACAACAAGGCTTTGAGTTCCTCGGCCATTTTGGGATAGGCCGAGTTTCCCAGCAGCTCTCGCACCTGTTTGCCGATCAGATCAGTTTCGATCAAAGCTTTGCGCCACGATGAGCGTTCCTCTTCGATGCGAGCCATCTCTCGTACCAGGGTGCTCCCCATCGTTGTTTCATAGATTCTTGTTAGGTCCAAGCTTATTCCCCAGCGCTGCCTTGTTCGTGTTGCTACGATGGAGTTTACTTCAAACACTTAGCTGCGAACTCCGCAAAAGCCCTTTCACTGTCGATCAGATCCATAAGGTCCATTGCAACTTCGCCTGAAAACTCATTGCTGATCCCCTCCAAGAGTACGCCTAGCATTTTTCTGATTTTAAGCACCCAGGGATCGCAACCAATGGTGGCCGAGTAATTTTTTTCCGCCTGATCACGCTCTACGAGTGCCGGAAAGACCGTGGAGAACTTCCCTTCTTTGCCTTGCATCCGCTATTAATACTATTTAAGTGAAATGCCCCAACAGATCTAAAAGAACAAATCATCCGGTGATCGCTTTTATAGCTGCAGCAGAATTACTGCACAGCCTTGAAACCAAGATTTCGACAATCCAAGGCTTGCCATTATAGGTTCCTGCTAGCAACAAATAATGAGCATTTCGCTTGTCCACTCGAAATGTTGCCTTTTTGTAGTGAGCGATTTTGTTCAATGCATCACGGAGACCAAGAGTAGTCGATCGAGTGCGATCTATCTTCTTCAAAGACAACATTTTCTGCTGCTCAGTAATAGAAACTCTATTTATAATCAAGGCAGTGGCGGCATTCATCGGGGCGGCCGCGAGATGCCCGGCGTCCTGCTCACCACGCAGTATTTCGAATAGCTTAGTCATTAAGTCCCAAGCCTGCTGGGAGACTAACTCTATCTTTACGTCGTCACCTGCCGCGACCGCCCTCTTGAATCGCGTCGAGCAGTGCCGTATGGCAGGAACTAAGCCTTTTGCTCGATGCCATCTGGGAATTGGTTGGAAATAGAGAGTAACCATTGACTGGAGGCTGTATGTACAGGCTGAAGGTAGGGGCTTCAAACTTTAACACTGTAGTTACAGTTTTGCATGATCTCTGGGGAGGGCTCATCCACGCCAACGGATAGCGAGGCCGGCCGCCCCTCTCGTCGAGAACACGCCTTTCGTGGACGGCATGCGGAGAATTGCTTTTTTGTCATTGATCGAGCGACTGTTCAGGGGCGAACGTCGACATACACAATAAGCTCAAAACTAATCAGTCCGACTAACCACATCCGCACTCTTGCAACTAAGCCCTCTTCTGAGGACTTTTTGCTTATCATAACTACTCCTTGCGATAGTTAGGTTATTAGTGATGCGCAACCTAAAATGCAGTTAAATTTAAAAGCATATTCAATAAGCAATCAAGGAGCCAATAATGCACCCCGTAGTTACCAAGGACTTCCCTGAAAATCTCGCTGGTGGAGTGATGATCTGCGGTATAAATTTTGGCTACTCCTCCAAAGATGAATCCTTAGAGAAGGCTGGAATACTACAAGAAATAGACGCCCCTTCATTTTTCTCTGACTTATCAGTCAACAATACACGGTTCCGAAATACTGTATGCAAGTGGTTGATAAGCTGGGGGCTTCCCTTATCTCATGCACCTGAGCGTGAAACAGCATTCGACCGATCTTTTTTCCAAACCAACTGGATTAACTCTCAAACACGCAGTGTTCAGAGTAACAATAAAATCACTATCAACACGATGGTCAAAGAGTCTGGTGGCATCCTCAGCCTGATTGAGTCCAGAAAGCCCTTAGTAATAATATTTATTGGCGCTCAAATGATTCAGGCTCTTAACGATATTGATATTCGTCAACGTGTCGTTTCGGTCTTAGGTGAACGACCTGGTAATGGGGAGATTTATCAAGCAAGCCTAGAAAATTACAAAGGCACACGTTTTAAACTAATAACTCAAAATTTTCCTAAGACCCTAGTACTGAGCCTCCCTCACCCTCAATCTATTGGTATAACCGATGAATATATGGCGGCTCTTAAACCTGCTCCGCAGCACCTCGAAAAAATCATAAATATTAATCAAAAAGTATAAATAATAAAACTCAATACTCGAAAACCCGCCTCTATAGGCGGCTTTTTTTCGGGTTATCTATACTAGATAGACCTTATAATATCTGCCATCGGCCACAAGCAGTCGATGAATGTAAAAAAGCAGTCACTCACATGAAGATGATATACGGCCGCACAAGGCTAACCGCACGAAGTTTAAACTGCTAACCGCCGTTTTCAAATTCAGACACTCTCAGCCAAAAAGACTGCGAAACCCATGCTTTGGCTTAGGTGAACTTAACCGAAATTTTCTTCACAAGGGCCGAGACTTTGAATCACGCGCTTTCTCTTTCGCCAAATCAAAAGCAACCTTCATAATAAGCTCGTTATCCCCTGAAGAAATTGCCTCAATCATTTTCTCATTGAAACTTGAACTATCCTGATTCCAGTTTGCAGGAATTGGCCTGCCAGATTTATCTATTTCAATTGCCGCCTCCACGGCATAAAAAAGAGAAAATTTTTTTCTACCGCGCGAGCTAAGAACTCCACCAATGGCAAAGTGATGATAAAAATTAATATCTTTCGTTGCCAATTCCAGAATTAACTCTCGATTAACAAAAAAACTAAGGTGACTTGCAAGAGACAAGATGTTAGGCAACGCTCTTTCATTGTTAGCGGTAAGTCCAATTCGCTTAATTTTATTCACCTTTTCCGGACAGGGGAACTGGCTAAGCCATTCTGAAACTCTCGATTCCAACGTATGGGTGTAGATGAGAACTTGCCGCTCTCCTTTCTCCGTTACAGGCGCGTCTTCAAGCGCATCTGCAAGATCGTCTTTGTTGTAAAGATTTCTTGTCCAGAATGAACTATCCGTAGGTTCAAAAAGAACACGAAATAAAGATTTTCGAAATGACTTTTGAGATGCGTAGCGGCACTCCGTATCCTCAATATAATGAAGCTCAGATTGGCCTTCAATAATTTCCCGGTAGCCAACCTGACGTTGTAATAGGTTAACTTTATCTTTCTTATTTTCAATTCGAACCGTTAACAATCCGGAAGCCGACTCTGATTGTTTAAGTTTAGTCTCAATTTTAAAGGCTGGCTCTGGAATCCGTCTGAGTCGAAAACTATATGTCGCACGCCTATTTTCTTTTTTCTTCTCAATATAATTAAGACTGGACTGTAAAATTGATAGTGTCGCAAGAATAAAAACGGCAATTGCTGCCGGATCAAGAAACAGTTGCTCCAAACTCTCAAATTTTTCGCTACTGACCCAGATGCTATATAGGGCACCTCCGGCTGTAGCAACAGCCACAAGGACGGGGACAAATAGGTGTGATAAAAAAGTGTGCATTCTAGAAATGGCCAGTTTATATTAATTAATCTCACAACTCATCCTGATTTTCGCATCACGAGACTGCTGGATAAGGCTCATAAACAAAATCGTTAATATATCATCGCCTGTATCTCGAATAAGACTCGGTGCGACGTATGCCTATGTTTGTGAAATTGCATAAATCACAGCATATATCTTTAAGTGAGGGCTTTGGGTCGAAAGCAGTCAATGGCTGATCATCTATAGCGTGTAATTATTTTTAACTATGTCGACTTTCGACCCGTTACGGCCATGCGACAAGAATTGATTTATTTGGCGCTTGCCTCAGACACTCGGATACTGGGAGTGATCCTCTAGCCCACTCGCTCAGGCTCGCCAATGCTCTTCAACAGAGCGTTGTATTGCGCCTTGTCGGCAGTGTAAATCTTATCCAAGACATAGTTAGCCACCTTGGCGATCTCAGGAATCTCCACGGGCTTAAAACCTCTATCTGGGACTGCCTCCAGGTGGGAAAACTCGTTATTAAGCCGATTAACCAGTGCAACTGCTGCATCTTCCTCTTCCCCAAAGAATTTCTTAATCCGTTCAAAGGCGTCGTTTTTATCATCATGATAGGGGTACTTGAAGAACAGAAAGGCTTCGAGAAATTTCCGCAGGTTGTTGCCAAAGCCGAAAAATGGTTCATGGCTATCTGCTGCGGCAGCTTGATCTTTGCATTTGTAGATTTGATGAAAGAGGTAGTGAAACTCAGTTATGTAGTCTTTGAGATAAGACGGCATGAGCAAGATGTTGCTTGAAGCGCCGTTGCGCTCGATCATGAAATGCTCGTGGTCATCGACACTTTTCATCCTGCCTTCACCAGCAGGGATTTTCTTCTTCGGAATGGACAGGCGCTTGAGGTACTTCAGGAAGTCCAGATTATGAGTGGAGATAAAAAGCTGCTTGTAGCGATAGGCGTTTGAGCCGTCAGCATTCTTGATCGGCTTGGCAATCAAGCTCTCAATCAGGCTGAACATGAAGAATATGTGGTTTCCGTCTAGGCTAGAAATTGGATCATCAATGTAGATGATCAGTTCTTTGCCTTTGCTCTCAGGTTCCTCTAGCTTGGCAATGAAATAGCAGAAGGCGATCAGGCTGCACTCGCCTTCGCTGAGGTTGTACGCGGCTTTGCCGTTTCGCGTGATTTCAAACTTGACAGTGGCGTTGTCTGCGCCGTCGCGGGCCTCAAGCTTGATACCATCATGGCCGAAGAAGTTGTTGAGCAGAGAGTTGACTCGCTCGCCCCCCTTCCGCTCATCCTTTTGCTTGGCTCGAAAATTATGGACTTCTGCTTCCGCGTCACGGATCTCTTTTTCCGCGTCCGTATGGGCCGTGCCTGCCGTGTCAGCGCCGGTCTTGAGGTTAGCTATGTGAGCAATCTCCTTGCCATAGGTGATCGCATCAGTAAACGCGAACACGTCAGTCAAGCGAAGCGCATCTCTGGCAGCAGTCTTGTCTTTTTCTAGGGTCCTTGTCTTGCCGTTGCTCGTGACGATCAGCGCATTAATGTCCTGAACATGCTTTTCGATCTCTTTGGCGTCATGCGAAGGGGGCTTCAGAAGCACGAGCTGGAACAGATTGTTTTTTCGAGCCTCAAGGGACTTCTTCAGGAATTCCAAGTCCTTTTTGTAGACACCAAGCGCTTCCGACAGTGCCTTGCTGCTCGCTTCAAACGCAGTACGCTCGTCCGCATAAAACTGAGCACCTGTGAAGGAAATGAGCCCAGCAATGGACTTTATCTCGTCCATAACCGATGCTATAGCAGCATCCAAGGCAGTTTCTAAGTCGCCCGACTCTTTGCTGAAGTGCTCGTCCGGCACTTGCCAAATGTCGTGCGGCAAGTCTTGTTGGCAGAAAGCACAGGTATCCCATTTGTCCCGGTGGTGTCCGATACGTTGTTTGACCCAAAGCTGCAAAGCAATATGTCTTCTCACCAAACGGGGGCTACGAGCTCGCATTTGACCGTGCCAGTCAATTTCAGCAACCCAGCCCCATCGCACGATGTGCTCTTCATCTACGTCATTCGATTCCACCGAGTCGGCCCTACGTTGGCCCCCTATGGCCAAAGGGGTAGAAAACAGTTTTCGCACTAATCAAGAAATAATCAGGTAATTCATTCATATATAAATGCCCTAATTACAATATTAATTTAAATTAGCTTGCGAATAATAAAGGAGATTAAAAAAACAAATTTTTTTTATTTAAATTAAATTGTATTAAAACAATTCAACTGCTATTCTCTGCTTGCACATAAGTGCAAAACAATGTAGTTAGGCGCAACTTAATTAACAAGCTGAGGACTTAACCATGACTGCTAAAGATATTGCAACTGAAGAAAGCAAGGTTCGGGCTTATGCACAATGGATAGAAATTACCATATTCGTTGTTAACTCAAACTTCAAAGTAGAAGGGGCTTATCTGAAGTGGGGAAAGTTCCATGTACCAGGAGATAAAGACAAGGAAATAACTCCCAGCCAAATTAATGGCACCATTATCAAAGACGAAGACTCATACACTATTGCCTCCTGCGGACGCGAGAACGCCTCGTCAGGAACTGAAGGAGGTTTCTCCCTGTACGACGGTGATAAATTAGTTTTCGAATATTACTGGGATTGCCCCTGGAGTGGTTCCAACAGTGATGAACTCACCGTAAAGGATAAAGAAAACTACACAGTGAGTAAAAAAGGTGGCGGTAGCCCAAGTGGCGCAACAGGCAATATCTTCATTACTGTCGTAAAAAAATCCTAAGGAAGAAAATCATGGGCATAGAAGCTAAATCCATCAACCCATTACTGGGAATCACAGTTGGATCTACTGTTCTTGGGAATGATTTCAAACCTTCAGTTCTGATAAACCCAATTACCAGAATGATTACCCAAAAAGAAATTGAAATGGGTATGAGTGGTAAAAGCCAATATGTCTATACTGACTCCTTGAACGAGGGAACCATTGGCTTTTCAGGAGCCTATGGCCCCTCGGGGATCGCCAAGTTTACGTCAGCAGTTGCTGTATCCGTCAGCAATGCGACTGCTTCGGAGTACAAGTCTATTAAAGTTTCCTACAACATTTCCATGATCTCGGGAATCGAATATATAGACTTCGACAACCTGACAGTGGAAGATGTATTAAATTCATTAAGCGCCGGACCTAAAAATCTTTCGTTAAAGGTTTTAGAGAAATTTATTGCTGCCCGTGACTGCACTGGATCGTCTACAGAAAAAGACGAGCTCATGAAAGAATGGGTCAAATCTCTGCAGAACTTCATTTCATCCTACGGGGATGGCCTGGTCGTTGGAGCTATCTGGGGTGGGATGGGCTCTGTTTCTACGGAGATGACGAGCAAAAAATCAGAAGACAGCTGGAAGTATGGAGAAACGGCTGAATTCAGCTATTCAGGGATAGGAAGTTCCGTATCCATAGCGCAAACCTATAATGGCTCTCAAAAAGATCAAAGCTCTGAAGTTGAGGTATCTTGCAAGGCTCTCGCCAGTGGGGGTTGCGTTGAAAGCCAGGTAAATTCCTGGTTTGATGTTGTTGCCAACAAATCCTTTGCCGAGATTTCAGGAATTAGCCTGCTGGATAAAGCGCCTATGCAAAGTTCAGTAAGCCCTCCTCCAAAAATCCCTGATTTTCTCAAACCGGAAAAAAATGAAGAAGTCACGGAAAAGCTGGATACCATTAAGAAACTGGGCGATTCTGAAGAATTCTCGCTCGCGTCCGGATATGAAGAAGCCAAAAAAACGAACCCGAATTTAACGTTTGAAGAATTCAAATCAACTGTTCGGGACAAGAACAATATTGATGGCTTAAACGACCTGGCCTCCAAAGTACAGGAAAACTCATTGGACGTGTTAGCAGAAGGAAGCGTCTCCAGAAGGAAGAAGAACATCTCGCTTCAAGGGGTCAGAGCAAGCAGTTTGGATTCAAGCTCAGACTACGCCGTTCTAGGCGCCTGGATAGCAAACTGGTCAGATATTTTCCCATGGATGTCGATGGGATACATGAACGAAATCAACGATGCTGAAGTGGCCGAGTACATCCTGAAAATTCGTTGCATGATGCAAGATTTGTCCACCTTGAACACTATTTACAATACCTTTAACGCTTGCAATATCAAGCTGGATTTCTGCCATCTTAATTCAGCGTCTCAAGTAGCCGATTCGTTCAAAATTGCACAGGGTGTATTGAGCGACAATGTAGAGAGTGACGATGCGGTGGAAATCGCATTCAACTCCTTAAGCGATGAAGCCAAGAAGATTTATACCGCCTGGAACGAAATTGGTTTCTTGCGTAACGCGGAGCTTGGTCTGGGCCTGCTCATTGGGGACCAGTCAGTAAGCAGCGAAATTATCGACGTTAAGCCGATACCGTATCCCGAGGTGACCTACAAGGCTGCTTATTGCAGCTATGGGAGCAACAATCCGACTGCGTTTAGCTCGTTCATAAAAATGCTCCCATTCATTGATACGAATGGTGATATTTATGCCTTCGGGCCGTCCCTGATGCTATTGCGAAAAGCCTTGCCTGAAAAAATGATTTTCACTAAAGGCGGCGAAATGGCAATGAAGCTAACGGCTGATAAAGACAAAGGGATTCTGACTAACGACAGTGTCAGGTTGATACCTATTCCATACTCTGCCGCCAAGGGAGTTCAATGGCGGGGTCAAGGCCAGGGCCGGAGTCTTGCGTCAAGCCAATCTCTACAAGATCAATTTGCCGCCTTGGAAAAAGAATTGGGCAATCTCAACATTTGCACCTTAAGCAGCGATTCCTGGTCTAAGGATTGGACTTATACCGTTCCCTACACCCTGAGAAAAATAAGCACTACCTATATCGGAACCGTTGAGAAAATCAACAGTATATTTGGATAACTTGGCCTGAAACTCAGGCAATTCCCTTAACAGTCTCCCCCATGAAAGGCTCTTCAGGCATCAATCATGTCTGGGGAGCTTTTCCATTAATGCGGTGCTTATAGTTCTTGTTCTATGACCGCTCTTGGCCCAGATCCATCCTGAAGAAAGAATCCTACAGCGTCATCTTGAAACCCTTGTGGCTGGCCTTGAAACCCAGTTGCTCATAAAACCGATGTGCATCGATACGAGCCATATCCGAGGTAAGCTGCACAAGGTGGCAATTGCGTGCACGGCATTGTTCGATGGCCCACTGAATCATCAAACGCCCCAAACCCGTACCACGGGCTGCGCTAGCAATACGTACAGACTCAATCTCCCCACGCCACGCGCCCTGGTGCGACAGGCCTGGCATATACGTGATCTGCAAAGTGCCCACAACCGTGCCATCCAGCTCTACAACGGCCAGATACTGATTGGGGTCCGCTTCAATCGCCTCAAAAGCGTCCAGATAGGACTGAGCCAAAGGCAGGCTGGTGTTTTCCCGTTTCTGGCCCAAAATATCGTCGGCCAACATGGCTACGATGGCCTCCAGATCCGCTGCCACAGCGCGACGAAAAACAGGTGTCGACGTCACTTCAAACTCCTCAATAAAGCGAAATGGATCTGAAATTATGCCTCCCGGAGCTGACGAAACCGTGACTAGCCCTTCATTCCGATTGCGTATTCTCGGTAATTGCGGGATCGGCCGGAGTCTTTTGCGCTTCCAGCCATGCTAGCCAGGACGCCTGCAGGCGCCAGGCACTGGCTGCACCGGGGGCATAACCCATAATTTCTTCGATCTCAGGCAAGGAAAAACCTCGTTCGATCAAACCCGCCCCAAAGGTATTGCGCAGACGCTGAGGCGTCATCACCAGATTCATCTGCTTGATGCCCCATTTGCTGACAATGCGAGCCAGCGTGGCCGGATTCATTTGTGCCTGGGGTCGGGCAGCGCTGACTTGACGAGAGCCGGGGAAAACGCGGCTGTCCTTGGCCCAAGCTGAAGCGTCCTCTGCACCACTGAAAATCAGCCAGCTACGCAATATGGCTTCGCACCAGATGGGGGCTACGACCTCGCGCTTGGTCGCTCCAGCCAATTTCAGCAGGGTAGTTCCATCGCGCCATTGCGTGGTGTGCTCCTCATCTGCTTCGTCCGACTCCACCGGGTCGGCCCTGCGTTGGGCCACTCCGATAGCTGAAGGGTGCAACTGCCCCAACTCCACCGGCCGCAAGCCTGTGCCCAGCATCACAGCCACAATCGTCATATCTCGATATTCACGCCAACGGGCGGCAATGGTCATATCACTGGCCAACTCCAGGACACGCCATCGATTTTGCAATGCCTTGATGGTGGCAGAGCATTGATCTACAGAAAGAAATTGGGTGGCCTGGTTGTCAGGGGCCTGGCGCCAGCTTTCCTTGAAGGGGTCGTTGATGGCGGGGGCCAGTGCAGGATTTTCGGAGCGTCCATCCTGGCGACATAGTTCTTCATAAGCACGGGCGATTACTTGTTGATAGCGTTCACGCTGCGGGCGGCGCACTTCGTCCAGATTGCTCAAAAAGTTCCGTATATCCACAGGCTTGATCTGGGTGTACTGCTTTTTATGATCCTGAAGTGCCTGCAAGAAGCGCCGCCACAAGGTGCGATACACCCGCTGCGTGCTGGGTGCCATGGGTGGGCGTTGATGCTGCAACCAGGTATCAAACAAGGCCTCCGCCGAAATGTCGGCGGCCTGCGAGCCTAAAATAGGCAGATCAAACTGCCCTTCTTCTCTTGTAGACCGTTTTTTCATTTCGCACCCGTTTTTTCCGTTAATTGCATTTTATTGGGGAATCAGTCTGTATGGCAAGGGCTGACGCAGCGCTAAGGGGAAGCGAATAAAGGAGAAACTGGAAGGTTCTTGGAAAGCATGTTCGTCTCATGCTAATGCGTACAATGCTACAGCCTGACAACCTTTGCGAGCTACGCCACGATGAAGTACCTGGTCACCACCCCACCTCGCTCTGAGTATCCAAATCCCTTAGTCCTGAAAAAAGGCGACTTTCTTGTAGTTGGGGAACGGTATCAAGGCCCGGAAGACTGGGATAACTGGATTTACTGCTCTACTCAGGAACACCCTGGAGGATGGGTGCCCGAACAAATTATCGAGCGCCTGCCCGATGCTGGGACCGGTCGCGCCCTGCAAGACTACAGCGCGCTGGAAATGAATGTGGATGAAGGCGATCGGGTTCAAGGAGAGAAAATCCTGAATGGCTGGTGCTGGTGCCAGCGCCCCCAGGATGGCGCCCTGGGCTGGGTGCCTGTCAGCCACCTCTCTCCCCTGCTTGCTGAAACCTGATTGCTGGCAGCGAGACTGGCAGCAACAGCAGCACCCCAGGGCAACGCTTTGCATCAATACAAGTGACAACGGCCGCATCGTTACGGCTACTTGCCAAGCACAGTTCGCTGCTTGCATCCCAAGCTCTCAATCATGCAAAGCTGCACTATTGAACCGGGCTATCTGTACAGATTCTGATGAACCCAGCCCTTATTGGTCAGAATCATTCGTGCCTGCCCCTCGACTTCCTGGGCCGTCAACGCGCGCAGATCCTCGTAGGTATCCTGAACCGCGCTATCTTTGATCCAGCCCGCCGCATCGGCCAGATGATAGACATAACTCACCTGACTGACGGTAAACCCGCCTGCGCTGGCCGGTTCGGTAAAGTAGTTGATACGGTCCAGAACCAGGCGGCCCGTACAAAATGCATCATGCTCGCCCTGCGACTGTTCGGAGCTGGAACGACGCAAATAGGTGTCTGCATTGGCATCCAGCTCGTAGCGCGGTGCCTCTTCCTTTCCTACCTGACGCAACAAACCTACCTTGGCCAAGGCAGCCAGACGAGCTCGATCTTCCACAATCAAGGGGGAATCGTGCTCGGCCTGATAGGGATACACACGTCCAGGCACTCCTACACACAAGCCGTCTCGCGTATCCAGATAGCTCTGGATTGCCGTGTTGAAATTTTCCTCATTGGCCTTTTTCGAGTCCTGGCATCCTGCCAACAAACCGGCTACCACGACGACCAACGCTGTTTTCCACATAGAGACTTCCTTGCTTGCGAGCTGAAAAAAGGAGTTTAGCCCGCCCCCACCCCACCCTGAAAGCCTTGTCACACGCTGCAAGAAAATAGTCATCTTGCAAGAGATGCACGACCAATACCCCCCAATATTGCATTACTGCATTGCAAAATCTGGTCTTTTACGATGCTTACAAACAGGTTAAAGTTTCTTGGCTTCGTAAATGAAAGGCATTATCAATGAGCATCACCCCTGTTCCAGTGAATCGCCAACGCTACACCCGAGTCGCACGCATCTTGCATTGGCTGATGGCACTGGCCCTGACCGCCCTGGTGACCGTGGGCTACACCATGAAAACCTTGCCCCTGTCCCCTTTGAAACTGCAAGTCTATTCCTGGCACAAATGGGCCGGTATTTCCTTGCTGGTACTGGTGATCCTGCGCCTGCTCTGGCGTTTGTTCAACCGCCCCCCTGCTCTGCCCCCTGGTATGTCTGTTTTCAGCCGGGCTCTGGCCCACTGTGGTCATGCAGCGTTGTACCTGTTGATGATTGGTATTCCCCTGACAGGCTGGCTGATGAGTTCTGCCAAAGGCTTTCAGACGGTGTGGTTTGGCGTGATCCCCCTGCCCGATCTGGTTTCCAAAGATAAACCTTTGGGCGAGCTGCTGGTCCAAGTCCACATCTTTTTGAATTACGCCCTGATTGCCATGGTCAGCCTGCATGTTCTGGCGGCCTTGAAGCATCAGTTCATAGACCGTGACGGCTTGCTTGGCCGCATCACCTTTACTTTAGGCAAAGCCAAATCATGAAAAAATCTGTCTTCGTGTCCCTGCTGATCGGCTCTCTGGGCCTGAGCACCAGTCTGGCCGTCAATGCCAAGAACTACCAGGCTCTGGACACCCAAAATAGCGAAATCGGCTTTCAGTATTCCCAGATGGGTGTGAAGCTGGATGGTCAGTTCCGTAAGTTTGAAGGCGAACTGAACTTCAACCCCGACGCCCTGGATCAGTCCAAGGTGGTCTTGAAGGTCGCCCTGGATAGCGTTGATACCGGCTCAGAAGAAGCCGATGATGAATTGCAAGACGTGCGCTGGTTCGATATTGACGCGCATCCCCAGGCCGTTTTCAGCTCCAAGAGTTTCCGCGCTGTCAGCGACCAGCAATATGAAGTGCAAGGCACGCTGCAGATCAAAGGCCGTGAGCAACCCGTCACTGTCATGGCGACCATGGCTCCCGAAGGCGACAAAGCCACTTTTAGTGGTGCCTTTGAAATCAAGCGTGGCGATTTTTCTATCGGTGAAGGCTCCTGGTCCAGCTACGACATCGTGGCCAACGAGATCACCGTCAACTTCAAGATTGATGCCAAGTAAGCAGACGCATCAGCGCCCCCTCCCTCTCCCTGCATAACAAGGATTACACCCTCATGATCAAGCCAGTGATTGCCCTGTCCGCCAGTTTTCTGTTTGCTTTTGCCGCTCAGGCAGCGCCGGTGACCTATCAGGTTGAACCCAGCCACACCTTCGTGCACTTCAGCTACAAGCACTTGGGCCTGAGCACGCAAAGCCAGCGCTTTGACAAGGCACAAGGCACCGTTACCCTGGACCAGGAAGCCAAAACCGGCAGCATCGACATGAAAGTCGACACCCGTTCGGTCAGCACCGGCTTTCCCCTGTTCAACGAACACATCCAGGGCAAGGATCACTTCGACACCGAGCAGTTCCCCGAAGCAACTTTTGTGTCCAAGGACATTCAGTTCGACGGTGACAAGCCTGTGTCCGCCAAGGGCGATCTGACCATCAAGGGCATTACTAAGCCCGTGACCATGACCATTGAGTCCTTCCTGACCATGCCCAAGCACCCCATGATGAACAAACCCGCCCTGGGCGCGGACGGCAAGATCGAGATCAAGCGTAGCGAGTTTGGCATGGCCGCCAACGTGCCTTACGTCGGTGATGAAGTCACTATCCGTATTGCGCTGGAAGCCATTGCCCAGTAATAGCGAAGCACTCGCTACTCAGGAAGTCTGTTTAAAGGATTTCCTGAACCACTTCCAGGGGACGCGCCAGACGCGTCCCTTTTTCTGTCACCACGATAGGACGGTTCAACAAAACAGGATTAGCTTCAATCGCTGCCAGCAAGTCCTCGTCGCTCAGATCGGGATTGCCCAGGTTCAGCTCGCTGTAAACAGCCTCTTTGCTGCGCATGGCCTCGCGTACCGTCAAGCCCGTTGCCGCAATCAGAGTTTTGAGTTCGCTGCGCGACAAGGGTGTTTTCAGGTACTCGATGATCTCGGGTTCCAGACCTTTTTCACGCATCATGGCCAGGGCATTACGCGAAGTGCTGCAGCGCGGATTATGATAGATTTTGCTCATGACAGTCTTTGACTTCCTATAAACCGTATTCAGGCGAACAATAGTAGCCCAGCGCCGCCGGATACGTCATCTGGGTAGCTTGCTGCAGACAGGCCAGCGTCTTCACTTAGCCAGGAGAACACATGATCGACCTGTATTACTGGACCACTCCCAACGGACATAAAGTCACGATGTTTCTGGAAGAGTCCGGTCTGCCTTACACCATCCACCCCATCAATATTGGCCAAGGCGATCAATTCAAACCTGAATTCCTGCGTATCGCCCCCAATAATCGCATTCCCGCCATTGTGGACCAGGCTCCGCAAGACGGTGGCGAACCTATCTCCCTGTTCGAGTCCGGCGCCATTCTGCAATATCTGGCAGAGAAAACCGGCCAGTTCCTGTCGACCGATTTGCGAGTGCGTACCGAAACCTTGCAGTGGCTGTACTGGCAAATGGGTGGCCTGGGCCCCATGGCAGGCCAGAACCACCACTTCAATGTCTATGCACCCGTCAAAATCGAGTACGCCATCGACCGCTATGTGCGTGAGACTGGCCGTCTCTACGGCGTGCTGAACAAACATCTGGAGCAGCGCGACTTTATTGCTGGGGACTACTCCATTGCCGATATGGCCAGCTACCCCTGGATTGTCTCCCACCAGCGCCAAAGCCAGAACCTGGACGACTTCCCGCATCTGAAGCGTTGGTTTGAGCGTATTAGTGCGCGTCCCGCAACTGAGCGTGCCTATGCCTTGGTCGAACAGATCAACCCCGGCTCGCCCGTCCATGACGACAAGGCCCGTCAAATCCTCTTTGGCCAAGATTCCAAAACCATCCGATAGGACTACGATCCCATGACCTTACAGCGCCCCTATCAGCTGCTGCTTATTGGCCTGACAGCCATGGCTCTGTCTGCGTGTTCCAGCACGCCCAGCAATATCTCCCTGATTCCAACGCAAACCCAGGATCAGACTGAAAAAGATGGCGTTTTTACCCAGCCCTTGGACTATAAGCATGTCAAGCCAGGCTGTACCGGTGAATGCCCGCGCCTGGAAGTGAAATCTCTGATTTTCCCCGGCAACGCCGAGCTGACCAAGCTGGTCGATGAAAGCCTGGCTCATATGACGGTTATCTCTGAGCGCCATCCTGGTTATCGCGGTTTGAAGGAATTCGAGAACTACTACTGGGCTACCGCCAATAATCGTGACGAAGTGCATTTATCCGCCCGTACGCGCTACCGGAACCGAGATCTGACGGTCGTAGAGCTAAGCTCGGGCATCTACATGACAGGTGCGGCTCACGGCATTACAGCAACCCAGTTCATCAACTGGGACAATCGCCTGAAGACCGCTTTGCCTCTGGACCGCATTATTGCCCCCGGCAAGATCAAGCCTTTCCAGGAACTGGTACGCCAGGCGCACAACAACTGGGTTTCCAGCCTGAGTGAGGCACGTGAAGACCGAGCTGGTTGGGACAGAATGTGGCCCTTCCAGCCCGCCCAGAACATTGCTCTGACCGATCAGGGCTTGCTGGTGAAGTACAACCCGTACGAGGTCGCCCCGTATTCCTTCGGTCAGCCAGAGCTACTGCTGCCCTACTCGGAACTGCGTGGCATTCTGCGTCCTGACTACCTGCCCGCCAATTAAGCGTTTGGGTCACCGTAAATAGACAGGCAGCCTATATCAGGCTGCCTGTTAATAAAAACAGTATTTTTTGTACGCTACTCAAAGCCCGGAACCTTTAGCCATACATACTGGCGCCGCGCCCGCCCTTAGCGTCCGATCATCCCCTCTTCCAAGCTCCCCTACCACCATGTCTGATAACTTGTTCCGCTTTCACGACCTGTTTGCTCAACTGGGTCTGCCCAACACCCCCGAGGCGATTGCCAGCTTTCTGGAAAAACACCGCCCTTTGCCTAATGACGTGCTGCTGGCTGACGCTCCCTTCTGGAACGAGTCTCAAGCCGAGTTCATTCGGGAAAAACGACTCCAGGATTCCCCGGAATGGATCCAGATCATTGACCAGTTAAGCGAGGCCCTGCGTCAAACGACTGGCGTGGTGAATCTGTCCGGCCCTTGCCGCGTTCTGGCTTTATCAGGCAGCCTGCGCCAAAGCTCCTTCAACACCGCTTTGGCACACGCCGCTCAAGCCCTGGCTCCCCAAGGCATGGAGATTGAAGTCGCCACCCTACACGGCATCCCCCTGTATGACGGCGATCTCGAAAGCAAGGACGGCATTCCAGAAGCCGTACTGGCCTTGAAAGAAAAGATCCTGAACGCCGATGCTCTCTTGCTGGTTACCCCGGAATACAACAATGGCGTACCCGGTGTGTTCAAGAACGGGATCGACTGGCTGTCCCGCACAGACATGAAAGCCATCTTCTCGGGCCGTATCACCGGGCTGATTGGCGCTTCCATGGGGGGCTTTGGCACGATCTCCTCCCAGGCAGCCTGGTTACCTACGCTGAAAATGCTGGGTGTGTCCCTGTACAGCGGCGGCTCGTTGCTGGTGTCTCGTGCGCAGAATTCCTTTGATGCGGAAGGCAAACTGCAAGATGAGAATATCCAGAAAATGCTCAGCAACTACCTGCAAGGTTTCCAGACCTTTGTGCATGCCTCCCATATGGCCAAGGCGCAAGAAAAGGGCAATTAAGCGGCAATAGATAAAAAGGGTTTTGGTTTCCTGCCTGTAGAAATACTGAGTCACCACAGCTGCGAACGCAGTGCAGGACGTCAGTATCACTACAACCATTCCCGATTATTGCCGTAACAAAAAAGGAGCCCTCAAGGCTCCTTTTTACATCCTGCCCCCAGACTTAAGGCTGTACAGGCTTGTCGAAACGATCCAGGTCAAAATAGCGACTGGTACTGCTGGACGAAGCAGGTTTCGAACTGGAGCTGTCTGCTGCAGGAGCTGGCTCGGGCTCTACCGTCACCGTTTGCACCCGATTCAGATCAGGCTGCTCTACCCGCTCTGGCACACCATAAGTCTGTACCGCTCCACCGGAGTAAGTCCCCGCTGCGGCTGGTGCAGCGGCCGCTTTACGAGCTACAGCTTGATCCAGATAACTGGCCAATTGTTCATGATTGGCTGAACGCGCCCAGTCTGCCGGACTCAAACCTTGGGCATTTTGCATACTCGGATCCGCTCCGGCAGCCAATAGCACATCCACCACCGCCCGTTTGCCCGACAAAGCCGCCATCATCAAGGGGCTGGTTCCGTCTGGTGCAGGTGCATTCACAATCGCTTTCTGAGACAGCAGATAGCGCACCGTCTCTTCATGTCCTTTGGAAGCGGCATAGTGCAAAGGTGACCAGCCCACCCGATTCACCTGCCCCCCTCGTGCTTGCAGATCACGCAAACGAGCGGTCTCCCCCATCAGGGCCAGATACATCATGGGAGTTTCGCGGGCCTCGTTCTCGATGTTTACATTGGTTTGACGGTTAGCCAGCAAAGTGTCCACCACTTTCCAGGACTTGTTGCGGATCGCCAGCATCAAGGAAGGATTGCCCTTGGAATCGACTGCGTTGGGGTTCGCCCCCTTGATGAACTCCTGCTCGATGATGTTGGGTCGGTCATTTTCCAGCGCCAAATACCAATTTCGGCTTTCAAGCTCCGGTTCCTGCGCCGACACAGGGGCTGACAGCAGAAAGGCCAAAGGAAGCACCACAGAAAGGATGGTTTTATTGGGTATTTTTCTTTTAAAATTCATGCTGTTAAATCCTTTTCATAAAGTGCTTTATCAGGTTATGAAAGTACAGATAGATGCCGCTTCAGGCGTTGCTTCTCTCTATCCAGGCGAGAAGCATTTAACTACAAACAGGTTTAAGAATGATCAATAAGCCATTGATTACTAACAAAAATTTAGATTTTTTAGTGAATCCGAACTAAGCCCGAAAGGCAGAGAAAATAAAAAAATTTTAATTTTTACTATAAAAATCAATCAGTTAAACTATTTTCTTAAAGTTTTAAATCAACTTTAAGCCACCTCCGCTCAAGATCCTGTACCTTGGCTCAAGCAGTCACAAAAGCCTCATCAAAACCTCTAAACCAGATTAACTTAAAGCTGTACCTTACTGAATAATTTGAAGAAATTCTCTGCGCTAGCCTCTTCAACTTCCTTTACCGATATCCCACGAAGCTCCGCAATCTTCTCAGCCACATGAATGACCAGAGAAGGATTATTGGTTTTGCCTCGATACGGCACAGGAGCCAAAAACGGCGAGTCCGTTTCGATCAGCAGACGATCCAGCGGCACGCGTTGCGCCACATCCTGCAGCTGGGTAGCGTTCTTGAAGGTCACAATCCCGGAGAAGGAAATATAGAAATTCAGATCCAAGGCCGCTTGTGCCACTTCCCAGGTTTCAGTGAAACAGTGCATCACGCCCCCGGCAATCTGCGCCTGCTCTTCACGCATGATGGCAATGGTGTCTTCACTGGCCGAGCGGGTATGGATGATCAAGGGCAGGCCCGACTCGCGACTGGCACGGATGTGGGTGCGGAAACGCTCACGCTGCCAATCCAGGGGCTCTTGCAAGCGGTAATAGTCCAGACCCGTTTCGCCAATAGCCACCACTTTGGGATCTTGAGCATGTTTGATCAGCTCCTGGACGGTAGGCTCGGTGACTTTCTCATAATCCGGATGCACGCCAACCGAGGCAAACAAATGGCCGTGGGGACGCACCAGCTCCATCAAACCGGGCCAGTCGTCCATATCCACGCTGACCACCAGCGCACAGCCCACCTGGTTCTGGCGCATCTTGTCCAGGATGTCGTCCAGATTTTCAGCAAGTTCAGGGAAATTAAGATGGCAATGCGAATCAACAAACATGATTAGACGGTACTTTTTTAAACACGACGACATGCCTGGTGCAAACGGTCCAGGGCATGATGAATAAACAATTTAGCATTGAGCGGATGATTCCCCAGCCGCTTTTGCTGCACCAGCCACTTCAGAGCTTCCGTCACCGCTGTGGTGTTGGATTGGGCTGCCAAGGCATCAATGCGCTTTTGCAGGGAAGGATAGTAACGCGCCGGTTGGGCAAAACCACCCAGCTGAATATCGACAAACAAGCGTTGCCAATGGTCAATCCACTCTTGAGCAGGCAGTTTTTCCAGCGTATCGGCCAAGGACAAATCCGCCTCACGGCCTGCTTTCAATACCCCATCCATCCAGACGCTTAACCAATCGGGGCACGGCGCATTCATATCCTGGCTGGCGCTTAACGCTTTTAGTGGGGCACCACCCCAGGCAGCCAACCAGTCCGAGGCTTGATCCACCCCTTGTTGCTCCAGCCATTGCACCGATTGCTGAGCATCCGGTGCGGGCAAAGGCAAACGGCGGCAACGCGATACCAGTGTAGGCAACAGCCGATCTGGCGCATCGGCTACCAGCAGAAAAACCGTGCGGTCCGCAGGTTCTTCCAGCACCTTCAGCAAGGCATTGGCCGATACCAGATTCAGAGCCTGAGCCGGATAGAGCACCGCCACTCGCCACCCGCCTCTATGAGTGGCCGTATTGAACCAGTGCTGCAACTGCCGTAATTGCTCCACCCGGATTTCCCGGGAAGGATTTTTGCGGGCAGCCGACTCTTTGGCCAAGTCCCCTTCCTGGGTGTCTGGCCCCTGCTCTTCCAGCGCAACCGCATCCGGGCGCAGCAGGCGCAAGTCCGGGTGATTTCCCCCCCGCACCCACTGACAGGCCTGACAGTGGCCACAAGCCAGACCCTGCACCGGCTGGTCGCACAATAAACTGGCGGCGGCCGCGCGGGCGAATTGCGTCTTGCCGATGCCCGGCAGACCGTGGATCAGCCAGGCATGGGCAAAACGCTCCTGATTGCCCAGCCAATTTTTGGCGGTCGCGATTTGCCAAGGTAGAAAAGTCAAACTATCAGACACCGTATTGCCTCAAGGTTGCACATCAAAAGGCCTGATTCACGCAGGAAAGACCAGGCAATCGCCCCCGCTTGAACAGCTCAGCGCACATTGTAATATGAACCGGTAAAATGCCTGCTCCACTACCAAGGATGATGAAGTGAGCTTATTGATCGGGCTGGCCGCCAAAGCGCGTTCAGGCAAAGATACCGTCGCCAATCTACTACTGGCACAAAACCCTTTATTGGCCGCCTATGCCTTGGCCGACCCCGTGAAAATGGGCTGTGAAGTGCTGTTTGGTCTAAGTCCGGCCCAAGCCTGGACAGACGACAGCCTGAAAGAAGTGCCTATTGCCCTGTGGCAGCGCTCCCCCAGACAGTGTTTCCAGCTACTGGGAACGGACTGGATGCGCCAGCGCGATCCCGATCATTGGCTACGCCGCGCCCAACATGTGCTGGAGTTTGGACCGGGCTCCCCCCTTGCCAGGAGCATTCAGGACTACTCGGTCTGGGCGCTGGCTCTAGCCGCGATTTACGGCATGGTGCCTGAGCACCTGGATGATGAGCGGGCGGATCATGTGGATACCTTTTGGGGTTTGAGTCCGCGTCAGGCGGCCGAACATCTACGCAATCAGGTTCTGGCCGAATACCCGGATTACGAGCAGCGTCGCCAAACCTTGCCCCTGTTCCTGCCCAGCCACCAGCTTCCTGATATGAGTCAGGCCCGTTGTCTGCTGATTAAAGACATTCGTTACGAAAACGAGGCCAATTTCATCCGTGAACATGGTGGAGAGATCTGGCATATCGAACGCCCTGGCAATCCAGTGATCAGCCAGCACTCTTCCGAATGGGGTGTAGAACGCGCCCCCCAGGACTATCTGATTCGCAATGACGCAGGCTTGGAAGAACTGGCCAGCAAGGTCCATGATTTGTGGACGGGCTTCACGCAACGGCACGGCTTGAAGCTTTGACTCCCTGGCCTTGGATAGCGCTCAGCCATACAAGTGTCACCAAACCGCCCCCAAAAAACATTCAGGCCCCTGATAGGGCCTGAATGGTTTAGCGTTTCAGAATATATTTGGCGACGGCTCGGTTATGTGCAGCCAGATTCGTCGAGAACTCGCTGGTTCCATCGCCACGCGATACAAAATAATAGAAATTATGCTTTTCGGGATGCAAAGTCGCCATCAAGGAAGCCTTGCCAGGACTGGCTATCGGCGTGGGAGGCAATCCATTGCGCGTGTACGTGTTCCAGGGGGTATCCGTCGTCAAATCGCGCTTGCGAATACGGCCGTCATAGGCTGAACCCATGCCGTAAATAACAGTCGGGTCTGTCTGCAATGGCATGCCTACGCGCAAACGGTTCATGAACACCCCGGCTACACGCGCTCGATCCTGACTGTGGCCTGTCTCACGCTCCACGATAGAGGCCATGATCAAGGCCTCGTATGGCGTCTTCAAGGGCAAATCCGCGTCCCGGTCCGCCCATAGCTGTTCCAGCAGTTCCTGCTGAGCCTGAAACCCGCGCCGCAGGATATCCACATCTGCCGTACCCGGTACAAAAACGTAGGTATCGGGATAGAACAGACCTTCAGGATGTACAGCATCCAAGCCAAAACGCTGCAGCAAGTCTGCATCGCTGATATCACTCAAGGTTTGGCGAACCTGGGGATTGCTCGCCAACGTCTCGCGAATGCGTTGATAGGTCCAGCCTTCAGGAATGGTTAGGCGGGTTTGCAGCATATTGCCGCTGGACATGCGCTCCATCACCATCCATGGCGTATCACCACGCACGGCCTCGTAAGCCCCCGCTTGCAAGGAGGTATCCAGGCCAGAGAGACGCGCCATCCAGACAAAAGCATCTTCCTGGATATCGATCCCGGCCTGCTGCATGCTGCGTGCAATCGCACGGGGGCCAGAGCCTGCAGGCACCACATAGTCGATGCGTTCAGCACTCATCGTCACGGGCTGCTTCTTGGCCCAATACCAGGCGCCACCCGCTATCACACAGGCGACGACCACCAGAAGGCCCAACAGGGCAGAGAAGATCTTGACAGTTTTTTTCATGCGAGCGCTATTGTAATCAGAATAAGGCGGCATATTCCTGAATATGTGTCACAGTCAAACACAGAAACCGGGACAGGCCCGCGCTACCGGATTGCGCTATCCAGCTCATGCCCTGATCCCAGCGGGGATATGCCCCTGAAACCGGCCTCACACACGGTATCATTGATGTTTAAATTTATTTTTTTCGCTCAGCCATGACCGGAATGCCAGCCCCCTCCTCTTTCGCCCTGCCTGATTTGTGCGTCCTCCAGTTTCAGGGAGCCGATGCCGTGTCCTTTCTCCATGCTCAAGTCAGCAATGATTTGGAGCATCTGGCAGCCGACCGCGCCTGCATCGCGGCCTATTGCACCGCCAAAGGTCGCAGCTTGGCGACCATGGTCTTGTGGCGCGAACAGGACGAGACCGTCTATGCCCTGGTGCGCCGTGACCTGAGCGAGGCCCTGATCAAGCGCCTGCGCATGTTCGTGCTGCGCAGCAAAGTGACGATCAGTCTGGCCGAGTTGCAGGTTTACGGTGTGGCGGATCAATCCGCTGCCCAAGCGGTCTGGAATTTGCAGCGCGATGGTGACGACACCTTCATCCAAGCCCCCGGCGAGCTGGACGGCTTGAATCGCTACTGGCGGATTTCTCCCCAGCAGGATACGAACGCTCCGGCTTCTGAGGGTCGTTGGGAAACGGCGGATATTTTGGCGGGCTTGCCCTGGATCAGCGCCGACACGCAGGATCTGTTCATTCCCCAGACTCTGAACCTGGACCTGATCGACGGCATCAACTTCAAGAAAGGCTGCTATCCCGGCCAGGAAGTGGTGGCACGCAGCCACTATCGAGGCACGATCAAGCGCCGCATGATGGCCGCCCGCAGCGCCATTCTGGACACGGCACCACAGGTGCAAGAAGCCGCCGATGTGTTCCTGGTCTCTCAAGGTGCAGAGCCGGTTGCGGCTGCGCGCATTATCAACCGCGCCTGGCAAGCCGAGCAGCAGCGTCTGTATGTCTTGATGGAAGTGGTACTGGCGGACCTGGAACAAGGCCAGTTTCAACTGGAGCAAGGACAGGCGCTGGAATTGCAGCCCCTGCCCTATGCTCTGCCAGAGCTTAGCTCTTCTGACGGTACAAATTAAGAATGCTGGAGAAATCCAGCCCGGCATTCTGACCCTGTGCGGCATGCAAGGCGAACAGGTTACGGGCCAGTTCGCCTAACGGTGTCGCACTGTTTTGGCTCACGGCCGCATCGGCCGCCAAACCCAGATCTTTCAGCATCAAACCTGTTGCAAACCCACCCTGATAATCACGCGAAGCCGGCACATCCGGCATCACGCCAGGCCAGGGGTTGTACAGCTCGGTCGCCCAGTTACGGCCGGAGCTGCGCGCCATGATGGACGATAGCACTGCCGGGTCCAGACCGTGAGCAACGCCCAGAGCCAGGGCCTCGGCGGTACCCGCCATCAAAATCCCCAAGAGCATATTGTTGCAAATCTTGGCAACCTGGCCCGCACCGGCTTTACCTGCATGAAAAATGTTCTTGCCCATGGCTTCCAGGTAAGGACGCGCCTTTTCCAGCGCTGGATCCTCGCCCCCGACCATAAAGGTCAAGGTACCGGCCATTGCGCCGCCAGTACCACCGGAAACAGGCGCATCCAGCATCAACAGACCCAGCTTGGCCGCCTTGGCCGCCAGATCCTGGCTGGTTTGAGCATCAATCGTGCTGCAATCGACCAGCACTGTGCCGGGGGCCACGGCCTGCAACAAGCCGTTCTCGCCCTCGTAAACCTGACGAACGTGGCGGCCAGCAGGCAGCATGGTAAAGACCATCTGCGCGTCTTTGGCGATCTGCACCGCCGACTCGCCCACTTGCGCCCCCGCTGCCTGCAGCTCCTTCATGGCTTCTGCATTCAGGTCAAAGACCTTCAGGCTATGGCCGGCTTTGAGCAGATTCAGCGCCATGGGTTTGCCCATATGGCCCAGCCCGATAAATGCAATTGTGTTACTCATTTTGTCTCCTCGTCATTATGAAAACGGCGCCGTCAGGCGCCGCAGCGGTCTGCCTGGATCACAGGTCAGCCAAGGGATGAGTCGTTTCTGCAGGCCAGGCGGGAACAAAAAAACGTTCCACCCAGCGGGCATCAGCCTGTTCCAGCGAGGCCGGATTCCAGCGTGGCTGTTTGTCTTTATCAATCAGCAGTGCGCGTATGCCTTCCTGGAAGTCCCCCTGTACGCCACATTGCAGCGACACAATGTATTCCAGGCGGAAGACATCAGCCAAAGACAGGTGGTGTACACGCTCCAGCAGTTCAAAGGACAAACGAGCCGAACCTGGAGCACCTTTGGCGAAGGTCTGTGCGGCACGGGACAGCCAGGGGTCGGCACTGTCCTGCCACTGCTGCAGAGCCTGTGTAATGCGTTCAAACTCGCGACTGGCGCAGACATCACGCAGCATGGCGTAGTTTTGCTCCAGCGGGCCGGTATCGGGGCGAGCGCCCTCTGCCAGACCACGCAGGACCTGATGCACGCTGCTATCACGAGCGTCACGTTCATCAGACCAGTTCGTGGCTTGCAAGGCCTTGAGCAAGGCATCGAAATGCACCCGTGGCAAGTAGGCATCGGCCAAGCCCAGGAACAAGCAATCCGAGGCGTTGATTTGCGCGCCGCTCAGCGCCAGGAAATGGCCGATACCCGCAGGCAGATGTGACAGCATCCAGGTGCCACCCACATCGGGGAACAGGCCAATGGAGATCTCGGGCATGGCAAAACGCGTGGTATCGGTCACCACACGATGGCTGGCGCCGTTGAACAAGCCCACGCCCCCACCCATTACAATCCCGTCACCCCAGCACAGGATAGGTTTTGGGAAGGTGTGGATCAGATAATCCAGGCGGTATTCCACATCGAAGAATTCGCGGGCGTACTCGTTATCCCAGGCCGAACCACCCTGGTTCTTTTGCATGGAGGCATACAGCGAATGCAGATCGCCCCCGGCACACAGGGCCTTTTCGCCGGCACCATGCAACACGATCATGGCAATACTGGAATCCTGCGCCCATTCCTGAAACTGCTTGAACAGCAGCTGGCACATCTCCAAATTAAGCCCATTCAGGGCTTGCGGGCGGTTCAGCGTAGCAACACCAATCGCCTTTCCGTTCTGGCCGGGCAGGCGATCAAACAAAACAGAATCCGTCATCGAATATCAGCTCCAAGATCTATGATTTGTCGTGCAATGATGACACGCATGATCTCGTTTGTGCCTTCCAGAATCTGGTGCACCCGAGTATCGCGCACCAGTCGCTCAACAGGATAATCCTTCAGGTAACCATAACCGCCAAAGAGCTGTTGTGCATCCACGCAGGCCTGAAAACCCAGATCCGTGGCCATACGCTTTGCCATGGCGCAGTAGGTGCTGGCCTGACTGCTACCGGCGTCCAGGTGCGAAGCGGCCAGGCGCACCATTTGGCGGGCGGCAACCACGCTGGTCAGAATGTCGGACAACTTGAATTGCAGAGCCTGGAACTGGTCCAGATGCTTGCCGAACTGGCGGCGCTCCTGCATATATTGACGGGCAGCATCATAAGCACCCTGGGCGGCTCCTACCGAGCAGCAGGCAATATTGATGCGCCCACCGTCCAGGCCCTTCATGGCCAGTTTGAAGCCCTCGCCCTCCTGGCCCAGCATGGCCGAGGCAGGAACGCGTACGCGCTCAAAGGTAATGCCCCGTGTGGACTGGCTATTCCAGCCCATCTTCAACTCTTTACGGCCGTAAGTGATACCGGCGGCATCGGCAGGTACGGCAAAAGCGGAAATCCCCTTTGCGCCATCCCCTCCGGTACGAGCCATAACCACCAACAAGTCCGTGTCCCCGGCACCGGAAATAAAGGCTTTGCTGCCGCTGATCAGGTAGTCGTCGCCATCACGCTCGGCACGTGTCCGCAGCGAGGCGGCATCCGAGCCTGCGCCCGGTTCGGTCAAACAGTAAGAGCCTAGTTTCTGGCCACTGCTCAGCAGCTCGCCCCATTGGGATTTGACTTCGTCCGTACCCCAGGTGCCGAGCATCCAGGTAACCATATTGTGGATAGTCAGAAATGCGGTGGTCGAGGGATCAACTGCCGCCATTTCTTCGAACACCAGGCTGGACTCCAGACGCCCCAGGCCCAGGCCGCCGATGGATTCCGGGGCATACAAGCCGCAAAAACCCAACTCACCGGCTTTACGGAACGCCTCGATCGGGAAAATCTGTTCCTCATCCCAACGTGCCGCATGCGGTGCCAGTTCCCCTTGTGCAAACTCGCGAGCCGCTTGCGCAAAAGCGTTCTGATCGTCTGTCAGTATCATGTCTGTCTCCTTATTTTTACCCACCATAATGCGTGCCGCCCCCTTTAGTTGTCGTGCTGATGACAATCAGCCGTTTCATAGAGGGCAGTGCAAGGCGGGAGGCGACAGTCTAGCTTAAAGTAGCGGCCTGATGATCAGGCACAGGCGAACTAGGCGCGGGCGGGTTTGCGCCGGGGTCTCGCGGCAGCGCGGGCAGCCAGCTTGTGTGCATAACGGCGACGGCGGGAATCCATGGGGTCAAAGACCAGCTCGCGATAGACTTCTACCCGGTCCTGATCCTGCAAGAGTTGGTCCAGCTGGCAGCGTTGGCCGTAGACACCGACGTGCAGCCCGTCCAGTCCCTGTTCGTCGTCCAGCGGCGGCAAGCCGCATTCACGCAGGCCTTCGGCAATGCCAGCTTTTAACAGGGCATCACGTACACGACTGCCCGCAGGCAAACGCAGGGCGGCTTTCCAGACCTGCGCCTGAGTAGCCACAATCACGCTGACGGATAATTCAGTCACCGTAGACCTCTTGGGCACGGCGGGTGAAGGAGTCGATAAAGCTGTTGGCAACGCGGTTAAAGATGGGACCGACCACCATTTCCAGCGCGCGACTGGAGAACTCGTACTCCATGGTGAAGACGATCTTGCAACCGTCTTCGCCCAAAGGAGTAAACTGCCAATCCCCCGTCAAGGCCGAGAAGGGCCCTTTGACCAGGCGCAAGACAATCCGATTGGGATAATCGTGTTCGTTACGTGTGGTGAAGGTTTGACGAATACCCGCAATGCTGATGGTAACCGAGGCTTCCATCCCCTTTTCGTCGCGCTGGTTGACACTGGCGCCACCACACCACGGCATGAATTCAGGGTATTTTTCCACCTCTGCAACCAGGTCAAACATCTGTTCGCAGCTATAAGGAAGGAGGACGGAGCGTTTTACTGTATGCATCAGGTCTGGTTAATAGATAGAATGTTCTGATTTTACAATCTATGGTTGGCAATTAATTCATGAGTATTGTTGATAATCGCAAGGCTACCCACGAATATTTTATCGAAGAGCGCTTTGAGGCCGGTCTGGTCTTGGAGGGCTGGGAGGTCAAGGCGATCCGAGCTGGGCATGTTCAGCTCAAAGAAAGCTATGTCATCGTACGCGAGGGCGAGCTGTTTATTTTAGGGATGCACGTCAGCGCTTTGCCGACAGCGTCCACTCATATCCGGCCCGATGCCACTCGTACACGTAAACTGCTGCTCAAAGCCGAAGAAATCAGCAAGCTGATCGGCAAGGTTGAACAACGTGGTTACGCCCTGGTTCCCCTGAACCTCCACTACAAGAAAGGTCGTATCAAGCTGGACTTCGGTCTGGGACGCGGTAAAAAACTGCACGATAAACGTGATGTTTCCCGCGACAAAGACTGGAAGCGCGAACAAGAACGCTTGATGAAACACGACACCCGCCGTAAGACGAATGAATAAAACGGGCTAAAAAGCCCGTTTTGTTCCAAATCTCAATGTAATTTAACACGAGGGGCGGCCCGTTTGCTGAGCAAGCGGCCCAAAGCCAAGGTTGCCGTTCGCGCAACCCCTAAAATCGCCATGTGGTGCATCAGGTGCAGGCTCATGTACATGATGCGAGCCAGCAAACCTTCCACAAACCAGCTCTTGCCGGACAAGACCCCCATCAGGCTCCCAACCCCACGGCTGTGGCCCACGGAAACCAGCGAGCCGTAATCCTTATAGACAAAGGGTGCTTCATCCACAGGCTTGCCCTGGATGCGAGCGGCCAGACGTTTGCGCAAGTAACTGGCTTGCTGGTGCGCGACCTGGGCACGTGCAGGCAGGAACTGACCTTCCTTGTCCCAGGGCACTTGTGCGCAGTCGCCCAAAGCCCAGATATAGGGATCGGGTGTGGACAGACAGGAATCCAGCACCAGCTGATTGATGCGGTTGACGGGCAAACCCAACTGCCCCAAAAAGGCAGGGGCTTCAATCCCCGCCGCCCAAACGCACAAATCGTTGGGATATTGACCACCGTTCGCATCCTCGATGTGGTCCGCCGCCAGACGGCTGACCCGCACCGAGGTCCGTACCGCTACGCCACGCTGCTCCAGCAGACTTTGAGCGGTAGCGGACAGCTTGGGCGGCAGAGCAGACAGAATGCGATCGGCGCCTTCCAGCAAGGTAATGCGCACTTCGCGGTCCGAACTGCTGCCCGGAATGCTGTAAATGCTTAAATCAGCACGGGCTTCCAGCAACTCGGCAGCCAGTTCCACCCCCGTTGCCCCGCCCCCGACAATATTGATGTACAGCGGTGCCCCCGGTTCACGCTGCGCGCGGCGTGTCACACTGATCAGCTCATTGAGCAATTTCAAACGGAAACGCTCTGCCTGATGGGTCGAGTCCAAGGCCAGTGCGTGTTCATGGGTGCCAGGCGTATTGAAAAAATTGGATTTGCTACCCACGGCCATCACCAGGGTGCCATAGGACAGGCTGCGTTCCGGAAAGACTTCTTCATGATCGGGCCCCAGGACAGGAGCCAGCGTAATGCTGCGCTGCTCGCGATCTATACCGGTCATTTCACCTTGAATAAAAGTGAAACCACAGTCTCGTGCCAGCATGAAATATGACAGCCCTTCGCGGTGAATATCCAAGGTGCCGGCGGCAACCTCATGCAAGGACGGTTTCCAGATATGGTCACTGTCTTTGTCGACCAGAAAGATATGCTGACGCCCGAACTGACGTCCTAACTTGGCAGCCAGCTCCAGGCCACCTGCCCCGCCCCCCACGATCACCACTTGATACGACTGCGTAGTAGACATCCAGAACTCCTTGGGACTTGTCTTGAGCAAAGAGAGTATCAGAACCGCCGCCTTATACTTTAAATCAAAACAGATAAGGACTATAGCGATCTGTAGACGCCGCCAGGCGCGCCCAGAAGCGCCGGCCTGTGCTACCACCCGAATATGTGGCTCTTTTGCGCTTTAATAGGCCTTAGATCAAAGACCGGCGCAAACAAATAGGTCCAGCAGCAGTGCATGTCGTAAAATCAAGGGGTTTGGTCTTGCTTCCCCTTAACGATCGAAATAGAGCAGCAGCACAGCAGCTATTGATACGGTATGATGCTGACTTTGTCCTATTCACTTATTTTTTGCCTGCCATTATGCACGACGATGTTCCCCGAAAATCCCAACGCGCGACTCGAAAAGGGCGCGAACGCCGCGACAAAATCCTGGAAGTGGCTTCCGAGGTTTTTCGCGAGAATGGTTTTGAGGCCACATCCATGTCCCAAATCGCTGCATTGGCAGGCGGCTCCAAGGGCACACTCTACAATTACTTCCCTTCCAAAGAAGACCTCTTGCTGGCTGTCCTGCTGACAGGCGCCCAGGAATTTACCGAACAGGTCTTGACCAAGCTGGACTGCGAAGGCGATATTCGCGAAGAACTGAAGCGCTTTTTGCTGCCCATGCTGCGCAATCTTTACTCCAAGCAAACCGCCCAACTGTTACGTATCGTCGTCTCTGTAGGTGGCCACAGTGATATCGGCAAGCGCTTCATGGAGATGCTGGATGATCAGATCTGGGACGGCGTAAAGTGCTTTTTTGCCCGCCACATCGAACGCGGGACCTTGCGCAAGCTGGACCCGGCATTGATGGTGGAACACTTCCGCTGCCTGAGCGAAGGCGAAATTATTCTCCTGCTAATGGGTGCCATGGAACCCTGGAGCGAAGAACACATTCAAAGCGAAACCGAACATATTCTGGATATGTTCTTGCACGTTTATCAAAACGACACAGCAAACTAAGGCTGTATCAATCGGCGGCAAGCGCTGATTGCCATCTCCCTACGGTTCCCGGCTTTTATGCTCTACAGCTGACAGCGAACCCTTCAAGACAATCTGAATCCATGCCGCCCGATCCAGGGCGGTGACGACGATTCCCTTTTCCCCATGACTACCTTTCACCAGCGCCCTGCCCCTGATCGGTGCCGATCGTCAGGATTGAACCTCTGCTTCTCCCTGCCCTACACCACGAGCACTCGGCGATACTTGTACAAGCTCGCACACCGACTCCAGCCTGCCAATACGGCAACATAGACGCACTATCAGGCTAAAAGAACCACAAAACGAAATCGCCTGAGCACGGACAAGAGCAAGAACAGAAGCGCAGGCAAAAGATGCGCCCGAAAACGACAACACCCCGACATGGAAGCTCCATGTCGGGGTGTTGAGTCTTGACTGGCTTGACCAGCGTACTGCCAGAGACGTTTCCCTGGCAGTGGCTTAAGTCTTAGTCTTAGGCCTTGGCCAGACGCTGCCAGGTGTCCACAACCGTGTCAGGGTTCAGCGACAGCGAAATAATGCCTTCTTCGCTCAGCCACTTGGCCAGATCGGGGTGGTCGCTGGGGCCTTGGCCACAAATACCGACGTATTTGTTTTGTGCCAGACATGCCTTGATGGCACGGCTCAACATGAACTTCACGGCTTCGTCGCGCTCGTCGAAGTCAGCAGCCAACAGTTCCATACCGGAGTCACGATCCAGACCCAGGGTCAACTGAGTCATGTCGTTGGAACCGATGGAGAAGCCGTCAAAGTACTGCAGGAACTTCTCGGCCAAAATAGCGTTGGAAGGCACTTCGCACATCATGATCAGGCGCAGGCCGTTTTCGCCACGAGCCAGACCGTGGGAAGCCAGCAGCTCAACCACACGCTCTGCCTGACCCAGGGTACGCACGAATGGCACCATGATTTCGACGTTGGTCAGACCCATTTCGTCGCGCACTTTCTTCAGGGCTTCGCATTCCATCTTGAAGCATTCTGCGAAGTCTTCGGACAGGTAGCGAGCCACACCGCGGAAGCCCAGCATTGGGTTCTCTTCCTCGGGCTCGTAACGCGAACCACCCACCAGTTTGCGGTATTCGTTGGACTTGAAGTCCGACAAACGCACAATGACGGGCTTGGGATAGAAGGAAGCGGCCAGAGTCGCAATACCTTCAGCCAGTTTTTCCACGAAGAAAGCACGTGGGCTGGCGTAGCCACGAGCCGCCGATTCCACCGCCTTTTTCAGGTCGCTATCCACATTGGGGTAGTCCAGAACGGCTTTGGGGTGAATCGCGATGTTGTTGTTGATGATGAATTCCAGACGGGCCAGACCCACACCATCGTTCGGGATTTGCGAGAAGTCGAAAGCCAGTTGTGGGTTACCCACGTTCATCATGACTTTCAGGCCGATTTCGGGCATTTGGCCCCAGCTGACTTCCTCGATCTCGGTTTCCAGCAGACCGTCGTAAATACGGCCTTCGTCGCCTTCAGCACACGATACCGTCACTTCCTGGCCTTCTTTCAGCACGTCTGTGGCGTTGTTGCAACCGACCACGGCAGGGATGCCCAGTTCGCGAGCAATAATCGCCGCGTGGCAGGTACGGCCGCCACGGTTGGTGACAATAGCCGAAGCCAGCTTCATGATGGGTTCCCAGTTAGGGTCCGTCATGTCGGTCACCAGCACGTCGCCGGGTTTGACCAGATCCATCTCGGAGGCATCCGCCACAATACGGACTTTGCCCGAACCGATCTTCTGGCCAATGGCGCGGCCTGTAACCAACACGTCGCCGGTGGCTTTCAGGCGGTAACGCTCTTGCACATCGTTGCTGCCTTGCTGGGACTTAACCGTCTCAGGACGGGCTTGCAGAATGTAGATCTTGCCGTCGATACCATCACGACCCCACTCAATGTCCATGGGACGCTGGTAGTGTTTTTCAATAATGGTGGCGTAGCGAGCCAGTTCGATCACTTCTTCGTCGCTCAGGGAGTAACGATTGCGCTCGGACACAGGCACGTCCACGGTACGTACAGCGTGATCGGTGGTACGACCTTCGTCAAATTCCATCTTGATCAGCTTGGAGCCGATACGGCGGCTGATGATGGGGTAGTGACCGGAAGCCAGCGTTGGCTTGTAAACGTAGAACTCGTCCGGATTGACCGAACCTTGCACCACGGTTTCGCCCAGGCCGTAGGAGGAGGTCAGAAAAACCACGTCCTTGAAGCCCGATTCGGTGTCCAGGGTGAACATCACGCCGGCGCTGCCCTTGTCGGAGCGCACCATACGCTGGATACCAGCGGACAGAGCCACTTCAGCGTGGGCGTAGCCCTTGTGCACGCGGTAGGAAATTGCGCGGTCGTTGTACAGGGAAGCAAACACGTGGTGAATCTTGCTCAGCACCTCGTCAATGCCCACCACGTTCAGGTAGGTTTCTTGCTGACCGGCAAAGGAAGCGTCAGGCAAGTCTTCGGCGGTTGCGGAAGAACGCACGGCAAAGGAACCTTTGCCATCGGCGTCCAGCTCAGCAAACGCGTCACGTACGGCTTGTTCAAACTCGGCTGGGAACGGAGTGTCGATGATCCACTGACGGATTTCGGCACCGGCAGCAGCCAGTTCACGCACGTCGTCGGCGTCCAGCGCGTCCAGACGCTGCTGAATGCGCTTGTCCAGATCCTTGTTTTTCAGGAAAACGCGGAATGCTTCGGCTGTTGTGGCAAAACCACCTGGCACGCGCACACCGGCATCAGCCAACTGGCTGATCATTTCACCCAGCGAAGCGTTTTTACCGCCCACTGTGTCGACGTCCGTCATGCGGAGCTTGTCGAAACCAATTACGTAAGACATAAGTCACCTTGAATAGAAAAAAAAGCGTGTTTGCTTAAGGCAGTGATCCCAGCAGCGCTGTCTGTGTGATCTGTCCTAAGCAAACCTGCCTTTCCATCCCCCGATTCGAGCGGTAAATGGTAATCTTGCAAATTGTACCGTTTCCCGAGCATTGTGCACGACTTATTCCATGTCATCTTCTCCTATTGAGCGTACCGTCTTTGTCGTTTCCGACAGCACGGGCATTACCGCCGAAACTTTCAGCAACTCCGTCCTGTCGCAATTCGCTCAATTCGAATTTCAGGCCATCCGGATCCCCTTCATCGATACCATCGAGAAAGCCCAGTCTGTCGCTGATCGCATCAACCAATGCGCGCAGGAACAGGGCCAGCAGCCTCTGGTCTTCAGCACCCTGGTTGACCCCAAGATGGCGCACATCATTGGCGCAGCCAATTGCACCTTCCTGGACTTGTTTGGTGCCTTTGTACGACACATTGAACGCGCCCTGGGGGTGAAATCCAGCCGTTCCGTGGGCCGTTCGCACTCCGGTGGCATGTCCAAGCGCTACAACAGCCGCATCGAGGCCATCAACTTCAGCCTGGCGCACGACGATGGTCAGTACGTGAATGGTCTGGAACAAGCCGACGTGATTCTGGTGGGTGTGTCCCGCTGCGGAAAAACGCCTACCAGCTTGTACTTGGCAATGCAGTATGCCGTCAAGGCCGCCAACTACCCCATCATTCCCGAAGACTTCCAGCGCGGTACCCTGCCCGCCACGCTGGCTCCTTACCGGAAAAAGATTTTTGGCCTGTCCATTCATCCAGACCGCCTGTCCGAAGTGCGTAATGAACGCCGTCCGGGTAGCAAATACGCCACCATCGAACAGTGCCGCATGGAAGTGGCCGAGGCCGAGCGCCTGATGCGTATGGAAGGCATCCCTTGGCTGTCCACCACCACCAAATCCATCGAGGAAATCTCCACCAAGATTCTGGATGATGTCGGTTTGGACCGCCGCTCCTACTAAGGATTGAACCCCTGGTCCAAGCGCCCCCCCTTCGGGCGTATTCGGACAGCCTCAACATCAAGGCCTGAACCCGGTGTGATACCTGGCGCAGGCCTTTTTGTTTGCCGCGGGTACGGTATCAGGTCTGCTGCGCATCCGCTTGCGCCTCTACGGGTGTCGGTTTGCCTATACCGGTTTGCATCCACTATTGTTGCCCCCTCTTAGTCCAGCTTGCCCACCCAAACCTGCGGGTGCTGATCGGCCCAAGGCAAGGCTTGCTCCAATTGCCCAGCCAGCCCGAACAAAAGGCATTCCTGGCCATAGCCGGCTGTAAACATCATCCCTATGGGTAAAGAGGTGGCCACATCCTGCCCAGCAGGCACGGACATGGAGGGCGAACCGCTGATATTGGCCAAAGCAGCAAAAGGCGCTTGCCGGAAGACGTGGGCAATCCAGCCCAGGCCATCCACCTGATCCTGTACCTTGTTGTACTCACCCACCTTCATGGGCAGCGTAGGTACGGTGGGTGTCATCAGCACATCGTACTTCTGGAAATACGCCCCTAAATTCCGTGAGACTGTATTCCGCACGGCAATTGCCCCCAGAATATCAATCCCGCTAATCTTGTTGCCGTAGGCGTAGGCCGCCAGCGTGGCCTGTTCCAGATACTCCTCGTTCACCGGGCGCCCTGTCGCCGCGGCAATGCTGTCTATCCATGCAGCCGTATTCACGTTCCAGAACTGAGCATTGGCGTGCACAAAAGCCTCCCAACTGACGCCGGAGTCAAACACCAGGGGCTCCACCTGATGGCCCAAGGACTCCAACACCGAGGCCATATCAATCGCCTTGGCCGCTATGGCAGATTGTGTTTTATCGCCGCTGGGCGGGTCCATCATCAAGCCGATACGCAAGGAACCCGGATTCTTCTTGACGGCCGATAAAAAGCTCTGCGGGGGCGCTGCGGTGTAATAGGGCTCGCCGATACCGGGACGACTAATCGCATCCAGCAAGGCCGCACTGTCTCGCACACTGCGGCTGACACCCAGGTGGGCCAGCAGACCACTCCACACTTCATCTTGCTGAGGACCGCTGGAGACGCGCCCCCGAGTGGGCTTCAAACCAAACAGGCCGTTCACTGCTGCAGGAACACGAATAGAACCGCCGCCGTCGGTTGCATGCGCCACCGGCACCATCCCTGCCGCCACTGCAGCGGCCGACCCGCCTGTAGAGCCGCCAGCATTAAAAGCCGGGTTCCAAGGGTTCAGCGTAGGGCCTACGCAGCGCGCCTCCGTCGTGGTACTGATAGCGAACTCCGAGGTGGTCGTTCGCCCCAGCGTAACCAGTCCCGCCTCCTTGTAGAGGCTCATCAAGGTGCTGTCTGCATCCATCACCATATCTTGCGCCAGCTTGCTGCCCAACTCGTAGCGCTTGCCCTTCATGGTGATCGCTAAATCTTTAATCAAAAACGGGACGCCGTAGAGTACGGAGTCCCGGTCGGCATGGGGATCAACTTCTCCGTCCCAGCTCTCTACAACCGCATTGATTTTACTGTTCAGGGTGTCGACGGCTTTTTTGCCCACTTGGCTTAATTCTTGAACACTGATTTGTTTCTTGGCGACCAGCTCAGCCAGAGCCAGGGCATCATAGGTCGCGTATTCGCTAAGTTTCATTGTTGACCTCATCTGAAAAAGATTAGGAATCCAGCCGGATACAACGATGCAGCGATAAAGGGAGGGAAAGACGACTCTGCACGAGCCGCTAGCAGACAAGCGCCTACTGCGCCAGGCACTCCGTACTAGCGTACCGATAAGCAGGCGCCTTACTAGATGATTTACTTGATTTTACAAATAGAGACAAGTGCTAGATCAAGACAAAATTAGCGCATACAGGCTAACTCTGCGTGATGCTGTGCAATAAAGCCGCTGGAACTAGCGGCTATGCTGACGACGTTGCTCGTACAGGCACAGTGCGGTGGCAATGGCCACGTTCAAGGACTCAACACCGGGCGCCTGGGGAATGAACAAGCGTTGATTCGCCTTGGCCAGCAAGGCCGGGCTGACACCTTGGCCCTCATTACCAAAAACCCAAATCCCTTGGTCTGGCAGGCTGGACTCGTACAGGTCCTGGGTATTCGGGCCCAGAGAGGTCACCAGCACCGGCAAGGCCGCTTGTTCAAGCAATGCTGCTCCATCGACCTGCTCATGGATTTGAATGGAGAAATGAGCGCCCTGCGCACTACGCAGCACTTTCTGCGACCAGACGCTGGCACAGCCCGGTGTCAGATACACCGCTTCCAGGCCCACCGCCACGGCGGTGCGCAGCACCGTGCCTACATTGCCCGGATCTTGAACCTGATCCAGCAAGATGGCGCGTTTCGTGGGAGCCGTCCAGGTCTGTCCACGAGGCACGCGGACAATAAAGCCTATGCCCTGCCCCTGGCCGACCTGGGAGACTGCATTCATCAAAGTGGCATTGAAGGTGACGCTGCTATGGCCTGGCAAGAAACGCGCCAGCTCCAGCAACTCGTCGGAGTGGCGGTCCATCTCGAAAACAGCCAATTCTGGCAAGCCACGGCGCTCCAGCCACATTTGGCACAGATGAATGCCTTCCAACCAAATCAGTTGATCGCCCCCGTCCAGCTCGCGTTTATCGTGAGCCAAGCGCTGTACTCGTTTGAACAGCGCATTATCTTTGGATTCAATCAGCCTCATTGTCTTGAACTTACCTAACTAAAGATGCGCGTACCGGCGCGAAACTTCGACGATGCTCGGGACAAGGCCCGTGCTGGGACAAACGATCCAAATGCAAGGCCGTCCCGTAGCCTTTATGCTGGTCGAAACCGTATTCGGGATAGTCTCGGTGCAATTCCAGGCAGACCGCATCCCGCGCTGTTTTGGCCAAAATCGATGCGGCCGCAATGGCGGCATGGCTGGCGTCACCCTTGATGATGGCTTCTGCGGGGCAACACAGGCCGCCTGGAATGCGATTGCCATCCACCAAGGCTTGTTCGGGTTTGATGCTCAGGCCATTACAGGCTCGTTGCATCGCCAACATGGCCGCGTGCAAGATATTGATGTCATCAATTTCTGCCACACTAGCGCTGGCAATTTCCCAGGCTAAGGCTCTTTCCTTGATCAACACAGCCAGGGCTTCACGGCGCTTGGCGGTCAGCTTCTTGGAGTCATTCAGGCCTTCAATGGGATTGTTCGGGTCCAGAATCACAGCAGCGGCAAAAACGGGACCGGCCAAGGGACCACGCCCTGCTTCGTCCAGCCCCGCCACCAAACCTGCCGAGACATCACTGACTAATAAATCCAGCTGCTTCATGCACGCGCCATATTCAAAATGACCTCGGCCGCCAAGGCGGGGGTATCCCGACGCAAGGTTAAATGCATCTCGGTAAAGACCTGCTCGATATGAGCCACATACTCCTGATCGCTCAAGGCTTTCCAGCACTCCTGCGCCAGCTTCTGAGGTTCGGCATCTTCTTGCAGCAGCTCGGGCACGACAAAATCGCGAGCCAGCACATTAGGCAAGCCCACCCAAGGCACATACGGCCTGTCCTGGCCGGACTTCCAACGTATGATGCGCTCCATCATGGGGCTGAGCACATACGAAATAACCATAGGACGCTTGTACAAGGCCGTTTCCAGGCTGGCGGTACCGCTGGCCACCAGCACCGCGTCACTGGCCTCCATCACCGTCCAGGCGGGTGGACGGACCACTCCTTCCGAATCCGGCTGACGAATACCCGATGTGTTGGCATCAATAATGTGCAAGTTACGGATAGGATGCTGAACCAGAGCCTCTTCAAATTCCTGACGGCGCTTGGGATTGACCATGGGCACCAGAATCATCAGATCCGGATCCTGGTCCTGCAAGATCTGTACGGCCTGCAAGAAGCGCGGCGACAGCATCTTGACCTCGGAGGAGCGGCTGCCAGGCAACACGCCCAGAATACGACCCGTCTCGGGCAAACCCAGGCGACGACGAGCGTCGGCCTTATCCGGCTGCAAAGGGATATTCGCTGCCAAGGGATGGCCCACATAGGTCACCGGAATGCCTTCCTTTTCATAGATCTCCGTCTCGAAAGGAAACAGCACCAGCATATGGGAAACCGCTTCGCGGATTTTGTGGATACGCTCGTAGCGCCAGGCCCAGATCGAGGGCCCCACAAAGTGCACCGTAGGCACACCAGCCTGACGCAAACGATGCTCCAGGCGCAGATTGAAGTCCGGGGCGTCAATGCCCACAAACACATCGGGACGTTGCCGCAACCATTGATTGCGCATACCCAAATAGGTGGAGACCAGACCCGGAATACGTTTGAGCGCCTCGACGTAACCAAATACCGTCAGGGCGTCCATGGGATAGTATTGGTGGAATTGCTGGGCGGCCATCTCGGGGCCACCTATGCCCTCTACCTGCACGCCAGGATTGCCCTGGCGCAGCCCTTGAATGATGCGAGCCGCCAGCAAATCGCCAGACGGCTCCCCGGCCACCATTCCTATACGCAGATCCCGCTTGGCCCCTGTTTGCCCCGACCCGTCTGAACGTGCCGCTAATGGGCTGGAGGCGCTGCTCATGGTCGGCAAATACCCCGGCTGGAGTCATTCAAGAAGTCGATCATGACCTGAACCGCGGCACGGCAGTCAGGCTGCGTTTCCTGCAAGGCTTGCATTTGCTCTACCGCCTGCTCCACCGTCAGCTTGCGACGATACAGCAGCTTGTAACTTTCCTTCACCGCCGAAATCGCTTCAGCCGAAAAGTTGCGACGGCCCAAGCCTTCACTATTGACACCGACAGGACGGAAAGGATCGCCTGCACCGATGACATAAGGAGGAATATCCTGACGCACCGAACTGGTACCACCAATCATGCTGTGCGCACCGATACGACCGAACTGGTGCACGGCAGTCAAACCGCCCAGAATGGCCCAATCGCCAATATGTACGTGGCCGCCCAACTGGACGCTATTGGCAATAATGGTGTGATTGCCAATCTGGCAATCGTGAGCAATGTGGGTGTAAGCCATGATCCAGTTGTCATTGCCAACACGGGTCACGCCCACATCCTGCACCGTGCCGGTGTTGATGGTGACGTATTCACGAACCATATTGCCATCGCCGATTTCCAGGCGAGTCGGTTCTCCAGCGTACTTCTTGTCCTGCGGCATGCCCCCGATGGAGCAGAAACGGTAGAAATGGTTGTTGCGACCAATCGTGGTCACGCCATCTATCACGCAGTGAGGGCCCACTTTGGTGCCCGCCCCTATCGTGACATTGGGCCCGATAATGCTGTAAGGCCCGACCTCGACATCATCTGCAAGCTGAGCGCCTGCTTCGATGATGGCCGTTTCATGAATACGCATAAACTATTCTTCCAATTGACGGATAGCACACATAATTTTGGCTTCGGCAACCACTTGGCCATCGACCAGGGCGCGGCCTGTGTACTTGCACAAAGCGCGGCTGATGCGGTCAGCCGTCACTTCCAGACGCAACTGATCGCCTGGCATCACGGGCTTGCGGAAACGCGCGCCATCCACACCGACCAGGTAATAGGCCAGTTTGTTGTCCACTTTGGCGTACGGATCCTCGGGATCGGTAAAAGAGAACAGTGCGGCTGCCTGAGCCATGGCTTCAATGATCAAGACCCCAGGCATCACCGGCATATGCGGAAAGTGACCTGTAAAAAAGGGTTCATTCATCGACACGTTTTTAATGGCGACGATGCTCTTGCCGGGCACCAGTTCCAAGACGCGATCGACCAGCAGCATCGGGTAACGATGAGGGAGGCGATCCATAATTTGTCGAATGTCGAGTTCCATGTCCTGTCCTGCTTATTTTTGTTTATTGATATGTTCAGATGATTCATTTGCCCCATCCGCCTGCTGACGTTCCAAAGAACGCAGGCGACGGCGCAAACCGCTCAATTGTCCCAATACGGCAGCATTTTTCTGCCAGTCCTGGTGTCCTGCAAAGGGATAAACCCCGGTATAACGTCCGGGCTGGCTGATGTTGGAGGTAACAGCCGTACCGCCAGAGACGTGCACGTCATCCCCCAGAACCAGGTGTCCCGAGAGCATGGCTGCCCCGGCAATCGTACAACGTGCCCCAATCTGGGTAGAGCCGGCCACCCCCACACACGCCGCCATGGCGGTATGTTCACCGACCTGCACGTTATGACCGATCATGATCTGGTTATCCAGCTTGACGCCGTTGGCCAGCACCGTGTCGTCCAGTGCGCCACGGTCCACCGTGGTATTGGCACCGATTTCAACGTCGTCACCAATACGTACATGACCGATCTGCGCGATCTTGGCCCACGCCCCCTTCCCTTTCACGGGATCCGGTGCGAAGCCAAAACCATCCGCGCCCAGCACCACACCCGAATGCAGAATGGCGCGTGCACCAATATGCACCTGATGGTAAAGAGTGACGCGTGCGTGCAGCAAGCAGTCCTGACCCAAGGTGGAGCCTGCGCCAATTACGCAATGCGCGCCCAAACGGGTGCCCCGTCCGATCTTGACACCGGCCTCGATCACACAGAATGGCCCGACCGACACACCTTCGCCCAACTCAGCGCTGGCATCAATCACCGCACTGGGATGAATGCCCTGGGGCAAATCCGCCATGCGTACCTGATCAAAACGTTGTGCCAGCAGCGCGTACATCAGATAAGGTTGCGAGCACAACACCGGGATAAAAGACGGTGCAAAGCCCAGACTTTCATAGACTTGTGGTGTCAGAATCACCACCGCAGCAGAGGTCTGCTCCAGCAGATCCTGCATCTTGGGATTGGACAGAAAGCTGATTTCCTCCGGGCCCGCAGAAAGCAAAGAGCCTAGGCCCCGAATCCGGGGCATAGGCTCTTTAATGCCTTCTGGCAGCTTGCAATCCAGTCCGGTCTTGTTGATGGCGTCTATGAGTTCAGACAGCTGTACAGCCTGATCAACGTTCAGCAATACCGGCATAGTGCATCAACCGCCCAGTGCTTTCAGAACTTCCTCGGTGATGTCCACACGTGGGCTAACCGTAACGGCGTCCTGAATGATCAGGTCGTAGCCTTGGGAGTCAGCAATACGCTTGATGGCGGCATCAGCCTGCTCAACAATGGCCGAGAACTCTTCGTTGCGGCGACGGTTGAAGTCTTCCTGGAATTCGCGACGCTTGCGCTGCAAGTCGGAATCCAGATCAGCCAGCTGACGCTGACGCTTCACACGGTCGGACTCGGACAGCACAGGAGCGTCCTTGTCGAACTTCTGAGCTTGCGAACGCAGGTTGTTGGCCATGCGCTCCAGTTCTTCGTCGCGACGCTTGAATTCTGCTTCGATTTTGGTCTGGGCAGCTTTGGCGGGCTTGGAATCACGCAAGATACGCTCTGTGCTGACAAAACCGATTTTGGTCTGTGCCTGAACAACAGGTGCAGCGGTCATGGCGCCGACACCCAGCGCGGCAGCCAGAACGAGCGCTTTATTGCCACGCGACAAGCTGCGGGCGATGTTTGTAAGTTTTAATGCGATGTTTGACTTCATGAAAAATCTACCTTGCTAATTAGGCTGCAGAATAGTGCAATTGTGCCACTAAACACGAACATCAGAAAGCGGTACCAATCTGGAACTGGAAGGCTTGTTTGTCGTCACCTTCCTTGGCGCGCAAGGCGCGACCGTAGGACAACTGCAGAGGACCGAGTGGGGATTCCCACGACAAGCCCAGACCAGCAGCGTACTTCCAACCGCATGGGTCTTCCGACAGACGATCAGGGCGACCCATTGGGCAACCACCGCTGGTGTTGTCCACTTTGCCGGCATCGGCAAAGACGAACCAACGCAACGTGCGGTCACGTGAGGCACCGGGGAATGGCAGGTACAGCTGGGCGTTGGCGATCATTCGACGCGAACCACCCAGGTAGTCACCCGTCAAGGTATCGCGACCACCCAAGGATGCGCCTTCATAGCCACGTACCGAACCGATACCACCGGCATAGACGTTCTTGATGACCGGGAAGCTCTTGCCACCGATGCTGCGACCATAATCAATGGCACCATTCAGAGCCAGCGTGTAGGCACGGCCCAAGGGAATGTAATGCTGGTGGCTGGCGCGCAGCATGTAGTAGCGCAGGTCCATCGTCCCCATATCCGCCGACAGGCTGGTCAAGCTGCCCTTGTTGGGAGCAATTGCGCTGTCACGGGTGTCCTTAGACCAACCCAGGTTGAAAATAAAGGTATTTGTGCCTTCACCGTACTCATTCACGTAATCCTGGTAGGCACGTGGCGTGTACTGGGGGCTGAGGCGAGAGAGCTTGTTGTGCTCGAAGTTCACGCCCATGAACACACGGTCGTACTCGGAGATTGGCACACCGAAGTTCAAGCCGGCACCGATAGCGGTGTTCTGGTAATCACCCCAACCATCATTGGACTGGTAAGGCGTGGTACGACGGTAGTAAATCGAGGTGGTTTTGCTGATGCCGTCGCCAGTCCAGAAAGGATTGGTGTGGCTGATCACCGCCGCACGATTCACTTTACTGGTATTGACCTGCAAGGACAGACTATTTCCGCTACCGAAGATGTTGTCCTGGCTGATACCTGCCGACAACATCAACTTGTCAGTGGAGCCGTAACCAATACCCAGGTTAACCAAGCCGGTAGGCTTTTCTTTCACGTCCACGTTTACGTCGACCTGGTCAGGCGAACCGGGCACAGGCTTGGTGTTCACGTCCACTTCATTGAAGTAGCCCAGACGGTCAATACGGTCACGGGAGAACTTGATGGCGTCCGAGTCATACCAGGCCGCTTCTTGCTGACGCATTTCACGACGTACCACTTCATCACGGGTACGGACGTTTCCGCCCACCTCGATACGACGCACATACACGCGACGACCGGGATCGACGTAGAAGGTCAAGTCAGCTGTGTGATTTTCGCGATCCAGAACCGGATTCGGGTTGGCATTAGCAAACGCATAACCCAGGCCACCCAGGTATTCGGTAATCGATTTCACAGTGGCGCTGGTCTTGTCCGAGGAGAAGACCTCGCCTTCTTTCTGCTGCACCAGAGGCTGGATCTTGTCCTCCAGACCCAGCAGATCACCCGCCAACTTCACACTGCTGAGCTTGTAGGGCTGGCCTTCGTGGATGGTCAAGGTGATGAAAATATCTTTGCGATCCGGGGAAATCGAAACCTGAGGTGCTTCGGCCGAGTACTCCAGAAAGCCGCGGTTCAGGTAGTAGGAGCGGATGCGCTCCATATCGCCTTCCAGCTTCTCGCGGGAGTACTTATCGGTGCCGGTGTACCAGGTCATCATGCCCGAGGTCGTCAGTTCCATCTGATCGAGCAAATCACCTTGCGAGACGGCTTCCGTACCGACGATGCGGATTTCCTTGATCTTGGCCAGACCGCCTTCAAAGATGTCAAAGCTGACACCGACGCGGTTACGTGGCAAGGGCGTGATGATGGGCGTGATTTCCACACCGTACTTGCCCTTGGACAAGTATTGTTGTTTCAGCTCGAATTCGGCGCGTTCCAGCATGGAGCGGTCAAAAACCCGGCCTTCTCCAAAGCCTACCTGAGCCAGGGAGTTGGTAATATTCTTCGCATCGAACTCGCGCATGCCGTTAAAGGACACGGAGGCAATGGTCGGGCGCTCTTTGACGTTGACGATCAGCACGTTGGTGCTGGTGTCAATTTGCACGTCGCTGAAAAAGCCCGTGGCGTACAAACGCTGAATCGCGTCTGCGGCCTGCTCTTCCGAGAAGGACTCACCGACCTTGACAGGCAAGGACGAGAACACGGCGCCGGGGTCGACCCGCTGGATGCCGTTGACTTGAATATCGCGCACGACAAACGGTGCAAATGCATTCGCCAAGGCGGGAGCAAGCAGACTTGCCACCAATACGGGCAGAACACGCAACGCAAAAGTAGGTTTCCGGCTAAACGACATCCTGGACAATCCTTGGTCGGTCAAATGGTTGGAAATTGTATGCCACCCGCCCTCAACTGAAAAGGCGGGTGATGTCATTAAAAAAAGCAATACTCATCAGCAGGGCCAACAAGGCCAGGCCCAGGCGCTGACCGACAAGCATCATACGCTCCGAAGCGGGCTTGCCGCGCACAGCTTCGATGGCATAGTACAGTAGATGCCCCCCGTCCAACATAGGTACGGGTAACAAATTCAATAAACCGATGCTAATACTGATCAGGGCCAGGAAATTCAGGTAGGCGATCAAGCCAATACGTGCTGTCTGGCCCGCATAATCCGCAATAGTAACCGGCCCGCTGACATTACGTACAGAGACTTCCCCCGTAATCATGCGCCCGATCATCTTCAAAGAGAACCAGAAGGTCTGCCCGGTACGGGTAAATCCGCGTTCCACGCTCTCGATCGGCCCATAACGCACCAGTGTCATGGGCATATCCATAGCCACTTTTGCACCGATACGCCCCTGCGCATTGGCATCACCTTCAGGAGTGAGGAGCAGGCGTTGAATTTCGCCGTCCCGCAGCACGTCAAGCTCCAGTGTCTTGCCTGCGGATTGTTGCACCTTTTGAACGAAAGCCGTGATCCCGGGCTCGATCAAATCATCCAGCCGGACAATAAGGTCATCCTCCCGCAGGCCTGCCTGTTCGGCTGCCGTATCTTTAAACACCTCTTGGACGATGGATCGCGCCGGACGCAGTACCAATCCTGCCTGGGCCATCAAGTCCTGCCCGTCTGGCAAAATCTCGCCCGCCGGTAATCTCAAGTAACGATTTTGTTCCTGTCCAAGCGGGTCCTTGACGCCCACTTCCAGCTCGCCGCCCGAGGACAAGGCGTCCATAAAGGCCCAACGCGCCTGCAACCAGGAGTCCACCGGCTTGCCATCGACAGAGATCAGGCGATCTCCAGCCTCGAAACCAGCTTGTGCGGCGGGTGTCCCTTCTGGAACGGGGCCAATTTGCGCAATAGGTTCTTGAGTACCCAGCAAGCCCACAAAGGCATAGATCACCACGGCCAGAATCAGGTTGGCCATCGGGCCGGCCAGCACAATCGCGGCGCGTTGTCGCAGGGGTTTGTGGTTGAAAGATTCGTCGATCTGGGCCTGCGTGGCATGAGCAGGCGGATCATTTTGCATGGCGACGTAGCCGCCCAAGGGCAAGGCCGAGACGGCCCATTCGGTACCATTCTTGTCAAAACGGCGGTACAGCACCTTGCCAAAACCAATCGAAAACCGCTCTACCCGCACCCCGCAACGACGGGCCACCCAGTAGTGGCCCAGCTCGTGAAAGGTCACCAGCACGCCCAACGCTACCAAGAAAGCCAGCACGGTAAAGAGCATGTTAAGTCCTGTTAAATACGCGCAGAGCTTCGGCAGTAATCCAGCGCCAGCGAACGGGTTTCGCTATCGAGCTCCAAGACCCCGTCCAGAGCATCCAAGGCCTGGCTGGCACGGCCATTGAGCTTGTCCAGGCAATGCTCGATCACAGCCGGAATCTGAGTATAGCCAATCTGCCGTTCCAGGAAGCGGTCTACGGCGATTTCATTGGCGGCGTTCAAGGTCACGCAGGCGGCCTGACTGCTGCGCAAGGCATCATAGGCCAGTCGCAGACAGGGGAAACGCAGAAAATCAGGCTGCTCAAAATCCAGACGTCCCATTGTGGCCAGATCCAGCAAGCCTACGCCGCTATACAAACGCTCCGGAAAGCCCAGACCGTAGGCAATCGCCGTACGCATGTCAGGCTGACCCAATTGCGCCATGACGGAACCGTCTATGTACTCGACCATGGAGTGAATCACGCTTTGCGGATGCACCACCACATCAATCTGGTCAACAGGCACTGAAAACAGCCAATGCGCCTCGATGACTTCCAGACCTTTATTCAGCATGGTGGCCGAGTCCACCGAAATTTTGCGGCCCATGCTCCAGTTAGGATGCGCGCAGGCCTGCTCGGGTGTCACTCCCTCCAGCTCGGACAGATTGCGCGAGCGGAAAGGTCCGCCGGAAGCGGTTACCAAAAGACGGCGCAGAGCCGCAACTGGCTGACCAGGTTCCGGCGGCAGCTCACCCGCCAGGCACTGATAGATGGCGCTGTGCTCAGAGTCAATGGGCATCAACTGCGCCCCGCCCTCTTGCACGGCTTGCATGAAGATACGACCCGCAGCAACCAGCGCTTCTTTATTCGCCAGCAGCACACGCTTGCCGGCACGTGCAGCGGCCAGGGCCGAGGGCAAACCTGCGGCGCCGATAATCGCGGCCATGACGGTAGTGACTTGCGGATCGGCAGCCGTGTCGGCCAGCGCCTGAGCACCTACCCGAATCTCCGGCAAGGCACCGCCCTGCCACGCGGCCAGAAAGCGGCTACGCGCGGCTTCATCCGGCACGAGGACAACACGGGCTGCGCTGTCACGAGCTTGCTCGGCCAACAGCTCCATACGAGTGTGGCCGCTCACGGCATAAACCGCCATCCGATCGGGATGACGAGCAATCACATCCAGTGTGCTGATACCAATAGAGCCAGTGGCTCCTAACACACAAACATGCTGGAAACTCATGAGTTCTTCCTTGACGCAAACACTTTGAATCCACGCAGGACTAAAAGAGCCACGCCCCACTTAGCAGCAAGGCCACGGGAGCAACCGGCAGCAAGGCGTCGATACGGTCGTACACCCCACCATGACCGGGCAATAATTGACTGGAATCTTTAACAGCGGCACGACGCTTGAGCAGGGACTCGAACAAGTCACCCACGATAGACAGAGCCGCCAGAGCAAGGCCCAAAGCAGCCGTGGCGACCCAGCCCCAGCGCTGCTGCACATCGGCGCCGAAACTGCCGGCCCAATTTGCGCTGATCAACATCCATGCAGAAGCGGCAACCATACCACCGAGCGCTCCAGCCCAGGTCTTGCCCGGACTGACACGCGGGGCCAGTTTGGCTTTACCGAAGGCACGTCCAGCGAAGTAAGCAGCGATGTCTGCCACCCAGATCAGGACCAGCAAGGAGAGCACGTAAACAATGCCCTGTGTATGCAGAAACAGATACAGGCTGGCCCAGGCGACCAAAGGAGCGAGCACGCCCATCACGCTAAGCAAGACGCCTTGTGCACGCTGTGTGGCCTGACCTTGCAGTACCAGCCCGGTAGCGCCTACGACCCACAAGGCCGCCATCAGGGGCACCAGACCACGGTAGACCAAATCAGCCGCCTGCCCTTGCGGGCCGGTGTGATACCAGTGCACGCTTAGCCACAGCATCAAGGCACCGTTGAGCAAGGCCAGGGGCCAGGCCCAACGCTGCTGCTCCTGGGACAGGCTCAGGCGCTCCCATTCCCAGCAAGCCAGCGTACTCATCAGGACAAAAATAGCCAGCAATGGCCAGCGCACAGGGGCAAGCATGGCCGCGCCCAGAATGACCAGCAGGATCAGGGCGGTAATGACTCGTTGTTTCAACATAGATAAGGCTCCGTCAAGGCGCGGGGCTACCCTGCACCTGGGCACTGGTGCGCCCAAAGCGCCGCTCGCGCCCACGATACCACTCGAAGGCCTGCTCCAGCTGCGCCCGGTCAAAATCCGGCCAGTACGCGTCTGTAAAGTACAGTTCGGTATAGGCCATCTGCCAGATCAAAAAATTGGAAATGCGGCGCTCTCCGCCCGTGCGGATGAACAGATCCGGTTCGGGGGCGTAAGACATCGCCAAATAGGGACTGAACATGGCCTCATCCAGTTGTTCGGGATGATCGACCAAATGGGGATTGGCAGCCAAGGCCTTTCGGGTCGCCTGCAAAATATCCCAACGACCACCGTAATTGGCGGCAATCGTCAAATGCAAGGTGTCGTTATCACGCGTTTGTTCTTCTGCGTCGGCAATCAGCCCGCGCAATTCTTCGCTAAATGCGGATAGCTCACCAATAATATGAAGTCGGACGCCGTTTTTTTTCAGTGTTGCCACTTCTTTTTGCAGCATCTTGACGAACAGCCCCATCAACAGGGACACCTCTTCAGGAGGGCGTCGCCAGTTCTCGGAGCTGAACGCAAACAGGGTCAAATAACGCACGCCGAGCTCGCCACAGGCCTCGACAATACGCCGGACGGTTTGCACACCACGCAAGTGCCCTGCCGTGCGTGGCAAAAGACGACGGGTTGCCCATCGTCCATTGCCGTCCATGACAATCGCCAGGTGGCCAGGAACCTGACCGTGTTCCGGAATAGTTTGGGTAGAACTGAAAGAAATCACCTAGCCACCTGTGCAAAAGCCGTTAGACCGTCATGATCTCGGCTTCTTTCTGGGCGATCAGCTTGTCGACTTCAGCCACATACTTGTCGGTCAGCTTCTGGATTTCGTCCTGGGCGCGACGCTCGTCGTCCTCGGAGATTTCCTTGTCCTTGACTTGCTTTTTGAGCGTGTCATTGGCGTCACGACGCAGGTTGCGAATGGCGACCTTGGCATCTTCGCCTTCGCCACGCACCACTTTGGCCAGATCGCGACGGCGCTCTTCGGTCAGCGCAGGCATGGGCACACGAATGCTCTCGCCCATCGAGATGGGGTTCAGACCCAGCTCGTTATCACGAATGGCTTTTTCAATCGGGCCAGCCATATGCTTTTCCCACACTTGCACGTTCAGCGTGCGAGCATCCACCACCGTGATGTTGCCCACCTGGCTGACCGGCACCATGGAGCCGTAGTACTCAACCTGAATGTGATCGAGCAAGCCTGCAGTAGCACGGCCAGTGCGAATTTTGGCCAGGCCTGTCTTGAGAGACTCGAGGGACTTACCCATCCGGCTGTCGGTCGATGCTTTAATCTCGGAAAGACTCATGGACTAAATTCCTATAACTTTAAACGTGAACCAGGGTGCCTTCATCTTCACCAGAGACCGCGCGCGTCAAGGCGCCGGGCTTGTTGATGGAGAACACTTTGATCGGCAGTTTCTGATCGCGACACAAGGCAAAGGCGGTCGCGTCCATCACTTCCAGACGGCGTACGATAGCCTCATCAAAGCTGATACGCGAGTAACGCGTCGCACCTGGATCTTTATTGGGATCGGCACTGTAGATGCCGTCGACTTTGGTCGCTTTCAGTACGATTTCCGCACCCACTTCGGCGCCGCGCAAGGCTGCTGCCGTATCGGTAGTAAAGAACGGGTTGCCCGTACCGGCTGCAAAAATAACAACTTTGTTTTCTTCCAGGTAACGCAGTGCCTTGGGACGAATGTAAGGCTCTACGACCTGCTCAATATTCAGGGCAGATTGCACACGGGCATCCAGGCCACGGTGCTTCAAGGCATCTTGCAAGGCCAGCGCATTCATGACGGTAGCCATCATGCCCATGTAGTCGGCTGTCGCACGATCCATGCCCTGGGCACCTGGAGCGATGCCGCGAAAGATATTGCCCCCGCCAATCACGATAGCCAGCTGTACCCCCAACTGGGCAACCTGGGCGATCTCCTCCGTCATGCGAATGATTGTGCTGCGATTAATACCGAACGAGTCCTCGCCCATCAGCGCTTCGCCGGAGAGCTTCAACAGAACACGTTTGTAATGAGGGGTAGTCATGGGTGGGATTCCAAGTGACGAAGACAGAAGAGAGTGTAAAGCAGCAGGGCAGGCACCGCCACTACGGTGCCTGCCCTGAAAAAACAAGCTAGATTAGGCTTGGCCGGCAGCAGCAGCTACCTCAGCGGCGAAATCTTCAACACGCTTCTCAATGCCTTCACCCACAACGTACAGGGTAAAGCCAGCGATCGATGCTTTTTTCTCGTCCAGCATTTGCTGCACGCTTTGCTTGTCGTTCTTGACGAAAGGCTGGCTCAGCAGAGTCACTTCTTTCAGGAACTTGGCAACAGCGCCGTCAACCATTTTGGTGACGATGTCAGCAGGTTTGCCGGATTCAGCGGCTTTCTGAGCAGCCACGGAGCGCTCGGCTTCGATCTCGGCAGCGTCAACACCCGAAGCGTCCATTGCTTTAGGACGAGTCGCGGCGATGTGCATGGCCAGGTCTTTACCCACTTCTTCGTCGCCACCGGCGAAATCAACCAATACGCCGATCTTGCCACCGTGAACGTAGCTGGCCAGTTGGCCGGCTGTTTCGTAGCGCTGGAAGCGACGGATCGAGATATTTTCACCAATTTTGCCAACCAGAGCAGCGCGCACGGTCTCGACATTGCTGTCGGCCAGTGGCAGTTCAGCCAAAGCGGCCAGATCTGCCGGGTTGTTCTTGGCGACCAGTTGGGCGACGTCGTTGATAAAGCCGATGAAGTCATCGTTCTTGGCAACAAAGTCGGTTTCGCAGTTAACTTCAACTACGGAGCCGGTCTTGGCATCGTCAGCGATGTAAACAGAAACCAGGCCTTCAGCGGTAACGCGGGTAGCTGCTTTGCTAGCCTTGCTGCCCAGCTTCACGCGCAAGATTTCTTCAGCACGTGCCATATCGCCGTCGGCTTCGGTCAGTGCTTTTTTGCATTCCATCATGGGCGCGTCGGTTTTCTCGCGCAATTCTTTAACCATCGATGCGGTGATTTGAGCCACGGTTTTCTCCAATTCTGTAGAACATGCCCCGGCAAGCCGGGGCGATACGAAGGGTCACTGTAGCTGTCTGCCATGACAACTGATGGTGTCTGGCAGACAGCGGTGAGCCTGTTACTCCTGGGTGTCAGCCTGAACTTCGACGAACTCTTCGTCAGCGGCGATTTCTTCAACCAGACCATTCAGGTTCTGTTCGCGGCCAGCCAGCACGGCGTCAGCCATGCCACGGGCGTACAGAGCGATAGCCTTGGCCGAGTCATCGTTACCAGGGATCACGTAATCCAGACCTTCTGGCGAGTGGTTGGTATCAACCACGGCCACCACGGGGATACCCAGAGTGCGGGCTTCAGCCACGGCAATCTTGTGGTAGCCAACGTCGATCACGAACAGGGCGTCAGGCAGGTTGTTCATGTCCTTGATACCGCCGATGGCCTTGTTCAGCTTTTCCAGTTCGCGTTCGAACATCAAGGCTTCTTTCTTGCTCATGGTTTCCAGACGGCCTTCAGCCATCTGAGCTTCCATTTCCTTCAGACGCTTGATGGAAGTCTTGACCGTTTTGAAGTTGGTCATCATGCCACCCAACCAGCGGCTGTCGACGTAAGGCATGCCGCAACGTTCGGCCTCAGCAGCCACCAGTTCGCGAGCAGCGCGCTTGGTGCCTACAAACAGCACGTTGCCACCACGGGCAGCCAGTTGACGCACGAATTTGGTTGCTTCTTCGTACTGAACAACCGTTTTTTCCAGGTTGATGATGTGGATGTTGTTACGCTGACCGAAGATGAACGGAGCCATCTTGGGGTTCCAGTAACGGGTTTGGTGGCCAAAGTGCACACCAGCTTCCAGCATTTCACGCATTAAAGACATAAAGTTCTCCAAGGGTTTGGTCTTGTAACTGCCCGGTATCCGGTAAGGGCCGCAGCCTGTGCTGCATTCCAGACACCCCGAGACGGACAGTCACGCGATTTACAACTTAAAACATAAAAACGTTGCCCAACATGAGCGAACGCCTGCACTGCAACGGACTCACGCCTGCAGGCAGACAAGATATCTGCCATCCGGGCCCGAGCCTGAAACTTTTCTGGCTACCGCCTGCATACAGGGTACTGTTCGCAGGTGTATCCTAGAGGATTGCCTGGTCAGCCTCTGTCGAACAAGAACCGGGCTGCTGCCCATGTTGCTTTTGCAACGCTTGTGATCGTGCTGGCCCTGTATTCGTTGTGAATTTTGCGTGTTTTTGCTGGCTCGCAGCGCCCTGAGGCGTTTTTTTCAATCTTGGAGCAGACTGTCCTGACCCCTTGCTTGACTCATCAGTTCTGAAGATTCAGAAAGCCTGAGAAAAGCCGGTCAACCCAGGAGAACCTAGATTTAATGCGGTAAACAGCGTCTTGCGCTGCCTGACACCGCCTTGCTTGGAAGCCGCCAGATCACCCCAAACGGGACTGTGCGTAACTGCAAAATTCACAAAAGCCTATAATTCTACTATTTTTCAATAGACCTGTTCAAGTTGCTATGAGTATTCTCGTCACAGACCCCACTGATCTCGAAAAAATGCGCGCTGCTTGCCAGACCGCGGCATCCATCCTTGATTACCTGACTCCCTTTGTCAAAGCAGGTGTCACGACCGGCGAACTGGATCGCCTGTGCATGGAGCGCATCAATGAACTGGGGGTCAAATCTGCCACCGTAGGCTACGCGCCTCCTGGCTACCCACCCTTTCCAGGCTCTATTTGTACCTCCGTCAACCACGTTATCTGTCACGGCATCCCCGGCGATAAAGTGTTGAAAAATGGCGACATTCTGAATATGGACGTCACCATTATTCAAGACGGCTGGTTTGGCGACACCAGCCGTATGTACTACGTGGGCGAGCCCAGCATCCTGGCCCGCCGCCTGACTGAAACCACCTACGAATGCATGTGGCTGGGTATTGATCAAGTCAAACCTGGCGCCACCCTGGGTGATGTCGGCCACGCCATTCAGCAACACGCTGAAAAACAAGGTTTTTCCGTTGTGCGCGAATACTGCGGCCATGGTGTGGGCCAGAAGTTTCACCAAGACCCGCAAGTGCTGCATTACGGCAAACCCGGCACCGGCGTAAAACTGGAACCTGGCATGATTTTCACCATCGAGCCCATGATCAACGCCGGTCGTCGCGAACTGCGCACGCTGGCTGACCAATGGACCGTGGTGACCCGCGACCACAGCCTGTCGGCCCAATGGGAGCACGCGGTGCTGGTAACCGATACCGGCTACGAAGTGCTGACCGTCTCGCCCGGCATGCCTGCCCCTCCAGCCATCATCAACAAGGCCTGAACCATGTCTTTCCTGGCCCAGCTTCGCGACAGAATTGCTTGCCGCCGGGCTAGGGCCTACGAGCGCTTCAGGCAAGACCTGCATTGCGATCGCCTGCTCAAAAGCCTGTGCCAGATTTGCGACCAAGGTCTGCGTGAGCTTCTGGTCCGTTACCCCCTGCCCCGCCAAGCCAGCCTGGCGGCCTTGGGGGGGTATGGTCGCGGGGAGCTGTATCCGCATTCGGATGTGGACTTGCTGATCCTGTTGCAACGCGAGCCCAATGCAGAGGATATAGACCGGATTCAGGCACTGGTCGCCGCCTTGTGGGATATAGGTCTGGCTCCCAGCCATAATGTGGCCACGCCCGCCCAATGCCTGGAACAAGCCAGCCAGGACATCACCACCGAAACCGCCTTGCTGGAAAGCCGCTGGCTGGCGGGTTCCCGATTGCTGCTACGCCATGCCCAACAGCAACTGCAAAGCCAGATGGACCCGCAGGCCTTCTTCCTGGCCAAACAGGCCGAACAGCAGCAGCGTCATGCGCATCTGCAAGACACCCCCTACTCCCTGGAACCCAATTGCAAAGAGTCTCCTGGCGCCTTGCGCGACCTGCAGGTGCTGCTCTGGATGGCACGGGCAGCCGGTTTGGGTCGCAGTTGGGTGGATGTCGCGCAATCCGAACTACTGACGGAATCCGAGCTGAAAGCTCTGCAACGCGTGGAAGAAGCTTTCAAGCGTCTGCGCATTGAGCTTCATCTACTGACCGGCCGCGCCGAAGACAGACTGCTGTTTGACCTGCAACCACGTCTGGCTGACATTTACGGTTTTCAACCCACGGCCACCCGACGCGCCAGTGAACTGCTGATGCAGCGTTACTACTGGGCCGCCAAGATTGTCAGCCAGCTCAATCTGATCCTGATGCGCAGCATCGAGGAGCACCTGTTCCCGCAAACCGATCAGGAACCGCTGATTCTGGACAGCCACTTCCAGATTCATCATGGACAGCTGGAACTGCGTCAGCCTGATGGCTTCGAGCAAGACCCCTCTTTGATTTTTGTGGCCATGCTGCATTTGCAGCAACAGCCCAATCTGCGTGGTCTGAAAGCCGATACCTTGCGAGCCCTCTGGCACGCCCGCCGCCTGATCGATGCCAAGTTCCGGGCCGAGCCCCGGAATCGACGTCTGTTTCTGGAAATCCTGCAGCAGAACAAAGGCATCGTGCATACCTTGCGGCTGATGAATCTGCTGAATCTGCTGCCGCGCTATCTGCCAGTCTTTCGACGCGTCGTCGGACAAATGCAGCACGACCTGTTCCACGCTTACACCGTGGACGAGCACACGCTAAAGGTCATACGCAACCTACGCCGCTTCACCATGGCCGAGCACAGCGAAGAGCTGTCCATGGCTAATCAGCTGATGAGCGGTTTTGATCGCCACTGGCTGCTGTATATCGCCGCCCTCTTTCACGACATTGCCAAAGGACGCGGCGGCAATCACTCCGAGCTGGGTGCGCAGGACGCCTTGGCATTTTGCCAGGATCACGGCTTGATGCCGGTGGACGCAGAGCTGGTGGTGTTTTTGGTGCGCGAGCACCTGACCATGTCGCAAGTGGCTCAGAAACGCGATTTGAGCGACCCGAATGTCATTTTCCAGTTCCTGCAAACCGTAGGTACGGAACGCCGCCTGACTGCCCTGTACCTGCTGACTGTCGCCGACATTCGGGCCACCAGCCCAACGGTATGGAACTCCTGGAAAGGCAAGCTGCTGGAAGACCTGTACAAGCTGTCACTGGCAGCTTTAGGACGGCAGGCCAAGGATGGCGTGTCCGTACTGGATCAACGCAAGCGTGACGCCGCTGGCGAAATTCGTCTGGCTGGTCTACTGGATGAAGCCCGCGAGGACTTCTGGCAATGGCTGGACAAGCCCTATTTCCTGCGCCACGACGCTAGCGAAATCGCCTGGCATACCATCCAGCTCTACCACCAGTCCCACAGCCTGACACCCATCGTACGCATACGCCCTGCCGGCCAAACCGACGCCCTGCAGGTGCTGGTCTACACCCAGGACGCCAGCGGCCTGTTCTTACGTATCTGCCGCTACTTTGACAGCCAGGCCGTCAGCATTCAGGACGCTCGCATTTACACGACTCGCCACGGCTGGGCGCTGGACAGTTTCATCGTCATGCTGCCCGCCTACGACCACGCCCTGCGGCGCGACCCTTTGCTGATCGAAACCGAGTTATGCCAGGCACTCCAGCAAGACCTGCTGCCTAGCGAGCCCCCGCACGACCACTACCGCGACATCCGCTCCCGCCGGGCTCGAGTCTTTCCCATTCAGCCCACCGTGGATCTGCGTCAGGAAGAGCAAGGGCAGGACTGGATTTTGACGCTAAGTGCCACAGACCGGCGCGGTTTGTTGTACAGTCTCGCCCAAGTATTCGAGCACCACGACGTGCGACTGCGCTCGGCCAAAGTCATGACCCTGGGCGATCGCGTGGAAGACGTCTTCATCCTGAGCGGTGCCGCACTGGAACAGAACCGTAATCAATTGCGCCTGGAGCGCGATGTACGTTTAGCCCTCTCTCAACAAGCCACCCCGTCTTAATGGAACTCTCCTCCGTATTTGCTGATGTCAGCCGCAGCTTCCTGTTTGCATTGGCGACACTCTTGCCCATGCTGAACCCGCCTGCGGCCGCTCCCATCTTTCTGACCCTCACCGAAGGCGCCAGCGTGCCTGATCGCGCTCGCCTGGCCAAGAAAGTTGCCATCAATATTTTCATCATGCTGGCCATTGCCATGGTCGCGGGCAATATCGTGCTGAATTTCTTTGGCATTTCCCTGCCCATCATCCGAATTGGCGGGGGCCTGCTGGTGATTGCCACAGCCTGGCGCCTGATCAACGCCTCGGACTTTGACGCTGCCCATGCGCAGAACATGGCCGAGTCCTACTCCTGGGAACAGATCCGCTCCAAAGCCTTCTACCCCCTGACCTTTCCCATGCTCTGCGGCCCCGGCTCCTTGTCTGCGGCACTGACGGTAGGGGCAACCTTGCATGACAACTCGGTCACCGGCACCATGAGCAAGCTGGCTGGCGCGCTGCCTGCTATTGCTGCGGCCAGTTTTATCGTGTTTCTGGCCTTACGTTTTGCATCGCAATTCCTGTACAAACTGGGTAAAAATGGCACGGCTGTCGTGATGCGCCTGTCCGCCTTTATTCTCTTATGCCTGGGCGTGCAGATTACCTGGGCCGGTTTCCATGAACTTTTCCTGGGTTTGCTGCACGAAGCATCTACCTTTCATTCTTTAAGTTCCTCTTGATACCATGGCCGCATCCTCCCGCCAGTCCGCTGCACCCTACTATCTGATCGCCCTGCTCGCCTTTTCCGGCGTAGGCATTGCACTGCTTTCCCAGCATGTATTCAGCATCCCGCCTTGCGCCTGGTGCGTCCTGCAACGCCTGATTTTCATTGTGTTGGGCGTGTTCAGCCTGGTTGCTGGTGTGTTGCGCCAACTGGGGCATCAGCGCAGTTCTACCATTGCCAGCTTGCTGGGTCTGGCTACCTCAGTAGGTGGCATTCTGGCTGCCTGGTATCAGGTATCGGTCGCGCAGCACCTATTCAGCTGCGACCAGACCTTTGCCGATCGCTTCATTACCCAGTCCGGCCTGGAAAGCGGCTTGCCTTGGCTATTTGGTATTTATGCCTCCTGCATGGATGCACGCCAACCTTTGCTGGGGATTGAATACGCTTACTGGAGCTTGGCGCTATTTGTGATCCTGGGCCTGGGTTTGTTGCTGACGCTGTTCAAGCGACGAGGGGCCTAAGCGCCTGGGCAGCCACTACAGCCATGAAGCCCTGCCTTCCAGCAGGGCTTTTTTGTTCCACCCTGCTTAATCAGGCATCAAACCCAAATCGGTATAAACAGCGTCACGCACCTGATCCGGAAATGCACCAAACAGGCCCTCTGGAGCGGTATTGGTCATGCTGACAATGATGAGGTCCTGCTGTCGATCAAACATCCACTTCTGCCCGAATGCACCGACCCACTGCAAGCTCCCAGCAGACATCGGCATGGTCCGCTCAGGCAGCTGTCGTGAAATGGCGGCCCCGTAGGTATAGCCCCAATTTGGCCACATGCATTTGGCAGAATATGGCACATGATCGGTAAACAGCGCTTCGCAATACGGCTTGGAAAGCAAACTCCCATTTCGCAAAGCCAGAAGTATGCGCATCAAATCTGCCCCGGACCCAAGCATGGATGCCCCCGCATAGATCGGCCTGGAGCGCTGTGACAGGCTCTGCTCATCAAACCGCAGCACGCCGATACCCAGATCCAACGCACCATCCACCCGCGTCAAGCAAGCCTCATGATTTCGATACGGCACGGCCATCTGAAAATCATCGCGCTTGTAAAAGGAACAATGTCTCAAGCCCAAGGGACGACTAATGCTGTCCTCCAGTAACTCCGACAAGCCCCGTCCCGAAGCAATTTGCAAAGCCTGCCCCACTACATCCACTCCCAAGGAGTAACGCCAGCCTGTACCCGGTGCAAAACGTAGTGGTACGGAGCAAATACGTCGAAAATTCTCTTGCCAGCTCAGTTCTGGATCATCCAGCCCATCACTGACCTGAGCCTGAGCGTAAGCACTCTCCTCACCATCAATAAAACGATAACTAAGCCCCGATGTGTGAGTCAGCAATTGATGAATGGAAATAGGCGGGCAAATAGAATTAAAACTGGGGCCGAAATGGGGAAGATAGCGCGTGATTCTATCTTTCAAAGAAAGCAGCCCCCGCTCAATCAAACGCAAGGCCAGCCAGGAACTGATTGTCTTGCTCAAGGACCCCAAACTGAAGACCGTATCTTCATGCATGGCTTGGGCCCGCTCCTTATTCGCCCAGCCACCACTAAAACGAAATATCAGTTCACCTTGGTAAGCGACCAGCACCACGGCACCCATCACCCGGTTTTGCTCCAGGGCCTGCTCCAGCAAATGATGCAAGGCAGGAAAGTCGATACCAGATTGAATACTGACAGGAATCTGCTCTGTGGGATCAGGATCAGTTAATACCTGATCAGATTCCATATCTTTGCTTGGGTTTTTCATCTTTGATTCCAGATAGAATGCGCACCAAGGCGCATGATTTATCGAAAGAAACAAAGAAAAATATAAGCTGATTATTAAATAATATGAAATTAATCCGTAGATTATAAAATCATCAAAAATTAAAAAACAATAGGTTTAATTTATATAAGAGACTGATAATTAAAGCCTGAAAATAAAATATCCAAAACCACCCCGCAATCATAAATTCAAAAAAAACCCGCTATAAAAGCGGGTTTTTCCAATCGAGCATAAGATCAAGCTATCAGTCCGTTACGTCAGGCACTTCACGACCATTCTTGCGGCCTTCCGCCAACAGATTCAGATAAGCCTCGTCCACATCCCCCGTAACGTACTCGCCGCTAAAGCAGGAGGACTCAAAGCCGGCAAAGCGTGGGTTCAAGTCACGCAGGGATTGTTCCAGATCGTGCAGGTCCTGATAAACCAGACCGTCCACACCAATTTCCTTGGCAACCTGATCCACATCACGACCTGTGGCGATCAGCTCGGAAACCGTAGGCATGTCGATGCCGTACACGTTCGGAAAGCGGACCGGTGGTGCTGCCGAAGCAAAGAACACCTTGTTCGCACCCGCGGCACGGGCCATATCCACAATCTGGCGGCTCGTTGTACCACGCACGATAGAGTCATCCACCAGCAGCACGTTCTTGCCACGGAACTCCATGGGAATAGCACTCAGTTTCTGACGCACCGACTTCTTGCGCACTTCCTGACCGGGCATGATAAAGGTGCGGCCCACGTAGCGGTTCTTGATGAAGCCTTCGCGGTAGTTCAGGTTCAAGTGTGCTGCCAACTGCATGGCCGATGGACGGGCCGAGTCAGGGATAGGCATGACCACATCGATATCGGCCAGACGCAGGTTCTTGGCGACGTTCTCGGCCAAGTACTCACCCATTAGCAAACGGGCGTCGTAAACCGACACACCATCAACAGTGGAATCGGGGCGGGCGAAGTACACGTACTCAAAGACACAGGGATTCAGGCGCGGGTTCTCGGCGCACTGGCGGCTGCTGAGATTACCGTCCAGATCCACAATGATGGCCTCGCCGGGCTCAACGTCGCGGACCAGCTCGAAGCCGCAACCGGTCAAGGCAACGGACTCGGAAGCAATCATCCATTCTTCACCCTTGGGCGTCACATTACGACCCAGGCACAAAGGACGAATCCCGTTCGGATCACGGAAAGCCACCAGACCGAAATTGGCGATTTGCGAGACTACCGCATAAGCCCCACGTGCACGGCGGTGCACAGCAGCGACGGCTTCAAACACTTCGTCCTGAGTCAACTCAGGACCCGTGGCAGCGCGTTGCAGCTCGTGGGCATACACATTCAGCAGAACCTCGGAATCCGAGTTGGTGTTGATGTGGCGACGATCAATGGTGAACAGTTCTTCACGCAGCTCACGCCAATTGGTCAGATTGCCGTTGTGCACAAAGCTCAGACCAAAGGGGGCGTTGACGTAAAACGGCTGCGCCTCCTCCACGCTCTGGCTGGAGCCTGCCGTGGGGTAACGCACGTGGCCAATACCGCTATTGCCCGGCAAGGAGCGCATGTTACGGGTACGGAATACGTCCCGCACCAGGCCAAATGCCTTGTGCATGCTGAAGAACTGGTCGTGCCAGGTCGCCAGCCCCGCAGCATCCTGCCCGCGATGCTGCAGCAAGAGCAAACTGTCATAGATCAACTGATTTACAGGGCTGCGCGCAACAACCCCTACAACTCCACACATGATTGGTTCCCGTTAGTGTGTTCTCAATAAGGCAGCCATTCTGCCAGAGACGGCGGCAGCATGGCCTTAATCGACTGCACCGCGCGGATCGCAGGCTCGGCCAGCTTGGCCTGCTCCCACCACGGTTCCTTAGGTAAATCGGTATGCCCGGCCAGGATGACCAGAATCAGCACCAGCAGCACCCCGCGAGCCAGCCCGAACAGGCCGCCCAAGCCATGATCGGCGGGCGTCAAACCCGTTTGCTCGATCAAGCTGGCCAACAGCATGTTCAACAGGCCCACCAGTAGCAAGACCATAAAAAAAACGGCTCCGTAGGCCAAAGCCGTACGTAATAAGCCGTTTTCTACCCAGACTTGTATCCAGCCTGATGTGCGTGGCCCCCACCAGATTGCGGCCATGAAGGCCAGCAAATAGGCGCTGAGCGAAAGAACTTCCTTGATCAATCCGCGTATCAGGCCCAGAAGGCCTGACACACCCACAATTCCAAGGACGATATAGTCGAAGCTGCTCACTTAGCCGAGATAAAACTGTTCTCGTAACCGAGCGAGCGCAAGCGGGCCTGGGCTGCCTGAGCCGCCTCACGGGTGGGGAATGGCCCCACGCGCAAACGATAGGTTGGCTTGCCACCACTTTGTGCCGTCTCTACATAGGCATTGGTCACACCGGCCGATACCAGCTGATCACGACGCGACTGGGCATCGTTCTGGTTGGAATAGGCGACAATCTGCAAAATGAAGTTGCCTTGTTGCGTAGCCGGTTTAGCGGCAGCAGCAGGGGCTGGTTTACTCGGGACACGGCCTTCCAGCAGGGCCAGCGCGTAGGAGCCGTCATCGGTACGGCCATTTTGTGCAGGCGCTGGGCTTGGCTTGGGTTTTTCGACTGGCTTGGGCTTCTCAACCGGCTTGGGCGTCTCTGGACGTGTGGTCACAGGCGGCGGCGCAGCGGGAGTGCTAGGTGTCGTGACAGGAGCAGGATCGGTTTCCAGACCGGGATTGACCACGGCCAGACCACCGTCGGTACTGGTGGAAGGATCAGTGACCAGCGGCTCGTCAGGTTGTTCGATGACAGGAGCAGGCGTGCCTTCTTGCACCACCAGCTCGCCGGGACGAGTCTGCACTGTGCCCTGCCCCGTTGTCTGACCGATGGGACCCAGGGCCAAAGACTGCTCGGGCTCAGGTGGGGTCTTGTCGGCGGTCAGCATGGGCACCAGCACGACGACGGCCAGAACCAGAGCCAGCGCACCGATCAGACGGCGGCGAGCCCGTCCACGCAGTTCCGATAATTGTGAATCGCTGGAAGCACTGCCGCGGCGACCCGACGATGAGGAAGTATCGTTACGTGAAAATAAACCCATGAGCCCTAGACCTATGAAATAAGCAGTCTTACTGATATTCAGGAAGATGAACGGTCGTTTGCGGCTTCAAGTATTGGTCCTACTGTCGCAAACGAGCCAAACACGACAATTCTATCATTGTCACTGGCCTCTTTTAACGCCGCCTCGTAAGCGAGCTGAGGACTGTTGTAACTGGATACGACCGCTGACGCTTTACTGACCGAAGCGCGGGCAACCGGCCGAACACCTGGGCGATGCGAGCCGGATTCAGCCTCGGGTGCCAACACATCATCAGGCGTCTGACCACTGGCCAGAACCGCGCGTACATGATTGGCCAATTCTTCACCCGACATGCTGCGTGGACCTTCCAGACTGGCACACATCCAGTGGTCGATACGGGTAGCCATGCGGGCGATCACGCCGTCCACATCCTTGTCCTTGTACATACCCACGACGGCAATCGTCTTGGGGTAAGGCGGCATATTGTTCAGGTTCTGCGCCAGGGCAGCCGCCGCATGGGGGTTGTGGGCCACGTCAAAAATCACACAAGGCTGGCCAGGTTGAATCTGGAAGCGGCCCGGCATGTGAGCGCGCAATAAACCGGCACGTACAGCTTGCGCAGGCACAGCCAAACGTGGGTGCAGCGACTCCAGCGCAGCTAATGCCGCAGAAGCATTCAGCAGCTGATTCGCTCCACGCAAGGCCGGGTAAGCCAGGGCAGCGCGGCGCTGATTGCGGCCACCGTAAGCCCATTGCTGACGGTCGCCGGAATAGTTGAAATCTTTGCCAAACAGCCACAATTGGGCACCAATTTCCTGGGCGTAATCCAGCATGGTCTGTGGCGGCACGGGATCGGCACAGATCGCAGGACGATCGGCACGGAAAATATGGGCTTTCTCCCAGGCCACCTGTTCACGGGTATTGCCCAGGTACTCAGCATGGTCGATATCAATGCTGGTAATGATGGAACAGTCCGCATCAATGATGTTGACGGCATCGAGGCGACCACCCAGGCCCACTTCCAGCACCGCGACATCAACACGCTGCTCCTGGAACAGCAACAAGGCAGCCAGCGTGGAAAACTCAAAATAAGTCAGCGTCAGATCGCCACGAGCTTCGTTGATACGGGCAAATTGCGCCGTGATCTGCGCATCTTCGGCCATCTCGCCATTCAAGCGAATGCGTTCGTTATAGCGCACCAGATGCGGAGAGGCGTACACGCCTACCTTGTACGCGGCGGCCAGCAAAATCGCTTCCAGCATGGCGCAGGTCGAGCCTTTGCCGTTGGTGCCCCCCACCGTAATGACGACAGAATCCAGTTTGATGTTCAGACGTTGGGCAACCTCGCGAATCCGGCCCAGGCCCAGATCAATGGCCGAAGGATGCAAAGTTTCCAGATAGGACAGCCAGTCACTCAGCGAGGAGTCGGCTTTCAGAACAGGATGAGTCATGGACAACACCAATTACAAAATAAAAACGGCAGGCGCTGATGATAGCACCTGCCGTGATCCAATACGCCTTAACTATCAGGCGAATACTGGTATTACTTGCGACGCGTTGGAGGCAAGTCCGTGCACGTCCCTTCTGCGACGGCAGCAGCCTTGCTGACCGACTCGCACAAGGTGGGGTGCGGGTGGATGGATTTAGCCAGATCGACCGGGTCCACACCCATTTCGATAGCCAGAACCAGCTCACCAATCAGCTCGCCCGCATTGGTACCGACGATACCGCCACCCACGATACGGTGGGTTTCAGCATCGAACAGAACCTTGGTAAAGCCTTCATCACGGTTGTTCGCAATCGCGCGACCAGATGCAGCCCAGGGGAACACGCCCTTCTCGACCTTGATACCGTCTTTCTTGGCCTGATCTTCTGTCAGACCCACCCAGGCGATTTCCGGATCGGTGTAAGCCACCGAAGGAATCACGCGAGCGTCAAAGAAGGATTTTTCACCGGCGATGACTTCAGCAGCCACGTGCGCTTCGTGCTCGGCCTTATGTGCCAGCATGGGCTGACCCACGATGTCGCCAATCGCATAGATGTGCGGCACGTTGGTACGCTGCTGCTTGTCAACCGCAATGAAACCACGGTCGCTGACTTGCACACCGGCTTTCTCGGCACCGATCTTCTTGCCATTGGGCGAACGGCCCACGGCTTGCAGAACCAGGTCGTAACGCTGCGGCTCGGCCGGAGCATTCTTGCCTTCGAAAGTCACCCAGATGCCATCTTCGCGCGCTTCGGCGGCCACAGTGCTGGTTTCCAGCATCATGTGATCAAAGCGGTGCTTGTTCATCTTCTCCCACACCTTGACCACGTCGCGATCTGCGCCCGGCATCAGGCCGGTCTGCATTTCCACCACGTCCAGGCGGGCACCCAGAGCCGAGTACACCGTACCCATTTCCAGACCGATGATGCCACCACCCACGATCAGCATGCGCTTGGGCACAGACTTCAGTTCCAGCGCGCCGGTGGAGTCCACCACGCGTGGATCGTCAGGCAGGAACGGCAGTTTTACCGACTGGCTACCGGCCGCAATAATGGCCGAGCCGAACTTGATCACTTTCTTGGTGCCGTCGTTGGCGGTCACTTCGATGTGGTTGGGGTCCAGGAACTGGCCGTTACCGACCACAACCTGCACCTTGCGGCCCTTGGCCATACCGGCCAGGCCACCGGTCAGCTTGCCGATCACCTTGTTCTTGTAATCGCGCAGCGCGTCGATATCGATTTGCGCTTCACCGAACTTGATGCCGTGTGTTGCCAGGGACTTGGCTTCCTCGTAGACCGCTACGGTGTGCAGCAAGGCCTTGGAAGGAATACAACCCACGTTCAAACACACGCCACCCAAGGTGCTGTAGCGCTCGACCAGAGCCACTTTCAGGCCCAGGTCAGCCGCACGGAAGGCCGCGTTGTAACCGCCTGGGCCCGCGCCCAGAACGACCACATCCACGGAATCATCCGCGCCGCCCTGATGGCTGGCCGCCTGCGGAGCAGGTGCCGCAGCCGGAGCGGCAGCGGCCGGAGCCGCCGCTGCTTTAGGCGCTTCTTCTTGTTTAGCGGGTGCTGCAGCGGGAGCGGCTTGGCTCTCCGACGCTTCAATCTTGGCAATGGCCGAACCCTGGGAGACTTTGTCACCCACTTTGACCAGCAACTCCTTGATCACCCCTGCCTGAGCGGCCGGGATTTCCATGGAGGCCTTGTCGGACTCCACGGTGATCAGGCTTTGCTCGACCTCGACCGTATCGCCAACTTGCACCAGCACTTCGATGACATCTACTTCACCGGAGTCGCCGATATCCGGGACCGTCAGATCAATCAGACTCATGACAACTCCTTACAGTGCGATGCGACGGAAGTCGGCCAGCATCGTTGCCAGGAAGGCATTGAAACGGGCGGCGGCGGCACCATCGATAACGCGGTGGTCGTAGGACAGGGACAGAGGCAGCATCAGGCGTGGCTCGAATTCCTTGCCATTCCAGACTGGCTGCATGGAGGAACGCGACAGACCCAGAATGGCCACTTCTGGCGCATTGATAATGGGTGTGAAGTCCGTACCGCCAATACCGCCCAGCGAGGAAATGGTGAAGCAACCGCCTTGCATCTGAGCGGCACTCAGCTTGCCATCACGGGCAGCGGCAGCCAGTTCGCCCGTTTCGCGAGCGATGTCCAGAATGCCTTTCTTGTCGGCATCACGGATAACCGGCACAACCAGACCGTTAGGCGTGTCAGCTGCAAAACCAATGTGGTAGTACTGCTTGAGCACCAGATTGTCGCCGTCCAGCGAAGCGTTGAACTCGGGGAATTTCTTCAGGGCAGCCACGGCAGCCTTGATGACGAAAGCCAGCATGGTGACGCGAGCGCCGGACTTCTTGTATTCCTCGTTCAGCTCTTTACGCAGGGCTTCCAGAGAGGTGATGTCAGCCACATCGTTATTGGTGACATGAGGAATCATGACCCAGTTGCGATGCAGGTTGGCACCCGAAATCTTCTTGATGCGCGACAGAGCCTGAGTTTCGACTGGGCCAAACTTGGCAAAATCGACCTTGGGCCAGGCCAACACATCCAGACCACCCACTTGGGCAGCGGTACCGGCAGCAATAACCGGAGCAGCGCCGCCCGCCATGACCTGCTTCACAAAGCCACGCACGTCGTCAGCCGTAATACGGCCTTTATCGCCCGAGCCATGAACCTTGGTCAGATCCACACCCAGCTCGCGAGCGAACTTGCGTACGCTAGGCGAGGCATGCGGCAGATTGCGCAAGGAGCCTTCGGTTTCCGCAAAAGCGGCAGTGGGCGAAACACGCTCTGGAGCCGGCGCACCAGCACCGACCACCACCGAGGAGCTGGCAGCAGGAGCGGCCGCTGCTGCGGGAGCAGGTTCGGCTTTAGGGGCGGGAGCGGTCTCGGCCTTGGCGGGTGCAGGGGCTGCAGCAGCTCCTTGCACTGTCAGTTCCAGAATGTCGCTACCCTGGCTGACCTTGTCACCCAGTTTCACTTTGATGGCCGTCACCACACCGGCGTGGGAGGACGGCACTTCCATGGAAGCCTTGTCCGACTCCACGGTGATCAGGCTTTGATCCACTTCAATGGTGTCACCCACTTGCACCATGATTTCGATAACGTCCACATCGCGGGCGTCGCCAATGTCAGGCACTTGAACGGTAACTTGCTGTTCACCACCGGCCGGGGCTGCCGCGGCAGCGACAGGAGCCGCTGCGGGCGCAGCTTCAGCTTTAGGAGCGGGAGCTGCTTCGGCCTTGGCAGGCTCAGCGGCAGGCGCGGCCTGCGCGCCTTCGGCGGCTTCCAGCTCCAGAACCAGACTGCCTTCCTTAACCTTGTCGCCCAGCTTGACCTTGATCGACTTGACCACGCCAGCATCGGACGAGGGGATTTCCATGGAGGCCTTATCGGACTCCACAGTAATCAGACTTTGCTCGACCTCAATGGTCTCGCCTTCCTTGACCAGGATTTCGATCACTTCGACAGCGTCGTCAGCACCGATATCCGGGATTTTGACTTGAATGATATTGCTCATGGTTCAGTCCCTTATGCGTGCTGCGGGTTGGCCTTGGAAGGATTGATGCCGTATTTGGCAATCGCCTCGGACGCTTTGCTGAACGGAATCTTGCCGTCTTCAGCCAGCGCGCGCAGAGCAGCCAGCACCACGAAGTGACGATCAACCTCAAAGTGCTCGCGCAGCTTGAAGCGGTAGTCGGAGCGGCCAAAACCATCGGTGCCCAGCACTTTGAAGGTGCGATCCTTAGGAACGAACGGACGAATCTGGTCGCCAAAGGCCTTGACGTAGTCGGTGGAGACCACGATAGGACCGTCCGTTTTAGCCAGTTGAGTCGTCACGTAAGGCACGGGCAGATCCTTGCCTTCAGGATTCAACAGCGCAGCGCGTTCGCAATCCAGACCATCACGACGCAGTTCGGTAAAGCTGGTCACGCTCCAAACGTCGGAGCCAATGCCCCAGTCTTTTTCCAGCAATTCTTGTGCTGCGATCACTTCGCGCAAAATCGTGCCCGAACCCATCAACTGAACGCGCAGCTTGCTGTCCTTGGCCACGGATTTGAACTTGTACATACCGCGCAGGATGCCGTCTTCGTCGCCTTCGACCAGACCGGGCTGAGCGTAGTTCTCGTTCATCAGGGTGACGTAGTAGTACACGTCTTCCTGGTCCTGAACCATGCGCTTCAAACCATGCTGCATGATGACAGCCACTTCATGAGCGAAGGTGGGGTCGTAGGATACGCAGTTAGGAATCAGCGAGGACTGAATATGGCTGTGGCCATCTTCGTGCTGCAAACCTTCACCGTTCAAGGTGGTGCGACCGGCAGTGCCGCCCAGCACGAAACCGCGTGCCTTCATGTCACCCGCTGCCCAGGCCAGATCGCCAAAGCGCTGGAAGCCGAACATGGAGTAGTAAATGAAGAACGGAATCATGATGCGGTTGCTGTTGGAGTACGACGTGGCCGCCGCAATCCAGGAGCTGAAAGCACCCTGTTCGTTAATACCTTCCTGCAACAACTGACCATTGGCCGTTTCGCGGTAGTACATGACCTGGTCTTTATCGACCGGGGTGTACTTCTGGCCTTCCGGTGCGTAAATACCGATCTGACGGAACAGACCTTCCATACCAAAGGTACGGGATTCGTCAGCCAGGATAGGTACGGCACGAGGACCGACTTGTTTGTCACGCAGCAAGGTGTTGAAAAAGCGCACAAACGCTTGCGTCGTGGAAATCTCACGGCCTTCGGCAGTGGCTTCCAGCATGGGCTTGAATGCGTCCAGAGTCGGCACGGTCAGCTGTTCATCGGCCTTGGTGCGACGCTTGGGCAAGTAGCCGCCCAATGCCTGACGGCGGGCGTGCAGGTATTGCATTTCCGGAGAGTCATCAGCTGGCTTGAAGTAAGGCAGCTCTTCCAGTTTGTCATCAGGAACCGGGATGTTGAAACGGTCGCGGAATTCGCGCACGGCGTCCAGATCCAGGCTCTTTTGTTGGTGCGATGGGTTCTTGGCCTGGCCCACGTGGCCCATGCCGTAGCCCTTGATGGTCTTGGCCAGAATAACGGTAGGCTGACCTTCGTGCTTGGTGGCAGCGTCAAACGCAGCGTACACCTTGTGAGGATCGTGACCGCCACGGTTCAGACGCCAGATGTCCTCGTCGCTCATGCGGCTGACCATTTCCAGCAGCTTGGGGTGCTTGCCAAAGAAGTGCTCGCGAACGTAGGCACCGTCGTTGGCCTTGTAGGCCTGGTATTCGCCGTCCACGGTTTCTTCCATGACCTTACGCAGGATGCCTTCCTTGTCACGGGCCAGCAATGGATCCCAGTAACCGCCCCAGATCAGTTTCAGCACGTTCCAGCCTGCACCACGGAAGGTACCTTCCAGTTCCTGGATGATTTTGCCGTTACCGCGCACAGGACCGTCCAGACGCTGCAAGTTACAGTTCACGATGAAAATCAGGTTGTCCAGTTTTTCACGTGCAGCCAGACCGATGGCGCCCAGGGATTCGGGTTCGTCCATCTCGCCGTCGCCCAGGAACACCCAGACTTTACGACCGCTGGTATCCGCAATGCCACGGGCATGCAGGTACTTCAGGAAACGGGCCTGGTAGATCGCCATCAATGGGCCCAGGCCCATGGACACGGTGGGGAACTGCCAGAATTCGGGCATCAACTTGGGATGCGGGTAGGATGGCAAGCCTTTGCCATCGACTTCCTGACGGAAGTTGTTCAGCTGATCTTCGGAAATACGGCCTTCCATAAAGGCGCGGGCGTAAATACCAGGCGAGGAGTGACCTTGGAAAAACACCATGTCGCCGCCGCGATCTTCCGTCTCGGCGTGCCAGAAATGGTTTTGACCACAACCGATCATGGTGGCCAGCGAAGCAAACGAGGCAATGTGACCGCCCAGACCACCACCATCAGGAGGGGTTTCGCGGTTGGCGCGCACCACCATGGCCATGGCGTTCCAGCGAATGTAGGAACGGATGCGCTCTTCGAGCACCAGGTTGCCAGGGTGGGCAGGTTCCAGACCCGGAGGAATCGTGTTCTCGTAAGCCGTGTTGGGCGAGAACGGGATGTGAGCACCGGAGCGACGGGCCAGATCGATCAGCTTTTCGATCAGATCATGAGCACGGGCCGGGCCTTCACGGTCCACCACCGCTTCCAGGGCGTCAAGCCACTCTTTTGTTTCTAGGGCTTGGTCTTGACTGACCTGAGCCGAACTATTGTCTTGGGTTGAGGACATATAGTGTCTCCATATATGTGGTAGTAGTCCGGTCTTGCTCGACGCTGAGCCGCCCATCTAATAAGAAGTAAAGCGATCCTGACCGAAGCGGGTTTTGCGGACTGTGAGCGTTCAAGGCGGGGTACGCCTGCACCAAACCATTCTAGGAAAGAACACAGAAACGCTCAAGCAAAATTTCATTTTATGGTATGTGTTTTCATAATACGAAATATCACTAAAAAAAATAGCCCTACATTACAATCCAGCCATACTTCTTTTCTTGCTGTTATGGCTACTCATCCCAAAAAGTCTCTGATCCCTTCAACCTTCTATGATCAGGCCAAGCAGAATCGGCGTGGATTCTATTGGCTGACACCGGTTGTCGTGCTGTTTCTCTACCTCTGTGTCATGGGGGTATTCCTGTGGCTGCAGCGTTTGCAAAACGATAGCGTCATGTTTGTGACCATCGATCAGGAAACGCGCCAGCAACGCCTGATGATGGTGATTTTGGCCCTGTCCCTGGTGATTGTGGTCAGCTTGCTGGCCCTGTGGCGCTATACCCGCTTCCGCACCCATGCCGAGGCAGCACAAACCGCCGAGACGGGTTTCCGGCGTGCCATGGAAAACTCCATGTCCACGGGGATGCGCGTTTTTGACATGCAGGGCCGCATCGCTTATGTGAATCCGGCTTTTTGCAGAATGATTGGCTGGAACGAGGCCGATCTGGTCGGTCGCACCGCCCCTTTCCCTTACTGGTTACCCGGTCGTCATCAACAGCACCAGGAAACCCTGGATCTTTTGCTGTCCGGCCGCACGCCCAGCAGTGGTCTGGAAGTGGAGGCTCAGCGCCGCGATGGCTCGCGCTTTACGGCCCGTATGTATGTCTCGCCCTTGCGTGCCCCCAATGGAGAGCAGATCGGCTGGATGACTTCCATGACGGACATTACCGAACCCAAGCGTATTCGCGAAGCCCTGACCGCCGCGCATGAACGCTTCATGACGGTGCTGGAAGGTCTGGATGATGCCATTTCCGTGGTGGCCGATACATCGGACGGTCTGGAACTGCTGTTTGCCAACCGCACCTATCGTCGCTTCTTTGGCGCCCAATCCAATGGTCACGCTGAATTGCTGGGTGGCCGCCTGGGTCGCTTTACGGATGAAACCGTAGAGATCTACTCCGAATCGGCGGCTCGCTGGTTCGAAGTTCATCACCGTATGCTGGCCTGGACAGACGGCCGCCGTGTCCGTCTGCAAGTGGCGCGCGATATTACCGACCGCCGCAAGCACGAAGAAGCCTCGCGCATTCAGCAGGAAAAGGTGCAGTTGACCAGCCGCCTGACCACCATGGGCGAAATGGCTTCCTCGCTAGCGCACGAATTGAACCAGCCGCTGACGGCCATCAATAACTACAGCATGGGCGCAGTTGCCATGCTGAAATCTGGTCGCTACCAGCCTGAAACCCTGCTGGCTGCGCTGGAAAAAGCGGCCCAGCAAGCCGAGCGCGCGGGCAAGATCATCAGCCGTATTCGTGAATTCGTGAAACGTAGCGAACCGCGCCGCGTCCGCGTCAAGGTCATGCGTATTGTGGAAAATGCCGTCGGCTTTGCCGAAATCGACGCCCGCAAGCGCCAGATCGAGATTGAATTGAGCATTCCGGACCCCGTTCCTGACGTCATTGCCGACCCCATTCTCATAGAACAGGTATTATTGAATCTGCTCAAAAATGGGATCGAAGCCATGGAACACAGCGAGCATCATGTGCTTCAATTGGTGATTACCCAACAAGAATCGCTTTTGGAGATGGCCGTCATCGATCGCGGTCATGGCTTGAAAGACCCCGAGCGCCTCTTTGAACCGTTTTACAGTACCAAGTCCGAAGGCCTTGGGATGGGCCTGAATATCTGCCGCACAATTATTGAATCGCATCACGGCCGCCTGTGGGCTGTCGGCAATCCAGAGGGTGGAACGATTTTCCGTTTCAGTCTACCTTGTGCGGCACCGGATGTAACGGACACCCTTGATAACAAACTGGAGATACCCGAATGACCAGCCCGCAAATGCCATGCACCATTTACGTAGTCGATGACGACGAAGCCGTACGGGACTCCTTGCGCTGGCTCCTGGAAGCCAACGGCTATCGGGTCCGCTGCTTTGCATCGGGCGAAGAGTTTCTGGGCGCCTACGACCCGGCCCAGGTGGCCGTCCTGATTGTGGACGTGCGCATGCCCGGCATGAGCGGCCTGGAGCTGCAAGAAGCCCTGATCGCTCGCAAATCGACTATCCCGATTGTGTTCATTACCGGCCACGGTGACGTGCCCATGGCCGTGAGCACCATGAAGAAAGGCGCTATCGACTTTCTGGAAAAACCCTTTAACGAAGCCGATCTGCGCACTATTGTCAGCCGCATGATCGAACAGGCTACGGCTCGTGCCTCGCAAGCGCAGGCGCAAAAAGATCAACAAGAAGTCCTGGGCCGCCTGACAGCGCGCGAACAGCAAGTGCTGGAACGCATTGTTGCCGGTCGCCTGAACAAGCAGATTGCCGGGGACTTGAACATCAGCATTAAAACTGTCGAAGCGCATCGCGCCAATATCATGGAAAAACTGGAAGTCACTACGGTTGCCGACCTCATGAAAATCGCCCTCACCAAGTCCGAGGATGCGTAAATGAGTGCTCGCATTATTGATGGAAAAAAGCTGTCCACCACCATCAAGGCGGACGTTGCAGAACGCGTTGCCAAGCTGAAACAAACCCACGGCATTCAAGCCGGTTTGACCGTGGTGCTGGTCGGTGAAGATCCGGCCTCCCAGGTTTATGTACGCAACAAGGGCCTGGCATGCGAAGCCGCCGGCCTGAAGTCCGAAATCATCCGCCTGCCGGCTGACACCACCGAAACCAAGCTGCTGGCCCTGATCACCCGCTTGAATCAGGACAACTCGGTGCACGGCATTCTGGTTCAGTTGCCCCTGCCCGCCCATCTGGACGAGCACAAGGTGATTGAAACCATTGCACCGCACAAGGACGTGGATGGTTTCCACGTCAGCAATGCCGGCATGCTCATGACGGGCAAGCCGCTATTTGCACCTTGCACGCCCTACGGCGTCATGAAAATGCTGGAATCCGAAAGCGTGGCACTGCGCGGTGCAGAAGCCGTAGTCGTGGGCGCCAGCAATATCGTGGGCAAACCCATGGCCATGCTCTTGCTGGCTGCGGGCGCTACCGTCACCCTCTGTAACTCCAAAACGCGCGATCTGGCCGCCCAGACACGCCGTGCCGATGTGCTGGTCGCTGCCGTAGGCCGCCCTGGCATCATTACCGGCGATATGGTCAAGCCCGGTGCCGTCGTGATCGACGTGGGTATCAACCGCGGTGCAGACGGCAAGCTGTGCGGCGACGTGGACTTTGCCAGTGCCAGCGAAGTGGCCTCGGCCATTACGCCCGTACCCGGCGGTGTCGGCCCCATGACCATTGCCATGCTGCTGGTCAACACCTTGGAAGCGGCCGAACGTTCGGCCAACATCAGTCTTTAATTTAATCAACGGTTTATGACGACAAATCCCTTACTGGTTCCTATCGACAGCCTTATTGACTATCCCGCCATCCAGCCCGAGCACATCGAGCAGGCGGTGGACCAACTGCTGGCCTTGGCCCGCCAAGCCGTAGACACAGTCTCCAACGACGATAGCGAACCCAGTTGGGACAACATCGTCGAGCCCATCACCGACGCCACCGAAACCTTGTATCGCGCCTGGTCGGTGGCCGGTCACCTGAACTCGGTCATCAATACGCCCGAACTGCGCACGGTGTACAACCAATGCCTGCCGCGCATGAGCGAGTTCTCGACCTGGGTGGGCTTGAACCGTCCTTTGTTCCTGCGTTATCAGGCGCTGGCCGACAGCCCGGCCTTTGCCACCCTGACGCCCCAGCGCCAACGCATCATTACCCTGGCCCTGCGCGATTTCCGCCTGAGCGGCGTGCAACTGGAAGGTCAGGCGCGTGAAGACTACGCCCGTATTTCCGAAGAGTTGGCGCAAACCTCGCAGCAGTTCTCCGAGCATGTACTGGATGCGATTGATCAGTGGCATTACCTGGTCACCGACCAGGCCGAACTGGACGGCATCCCGGACGACGTGTTGGCCGCCGCCCAACGCGCTGCTCAGGAAAACGATCAGCAAGGCTGGCGTCTGACATTGAAAATGCCTTGCTACCTGCCTGTCATGCAATACGCACGCAACCAGACCTTGCGTGAGTTGATGTACCGGGCCTACACCACCATTGCCTCCGATCAGGGCGATGCCCAGTTTGATAATTCCCAGGCGATTGAAACGCTGCTGGATCTGCGTGCCCAGGAAGCCAGCCTGCTCGGTTTTGCCAGCTACGCCCATATGCGTCTGGAAACCCGCATGGCCGACACCCCGGAACAGGTGATGAGCTTCTTGCGCGATCTGGCCGCCAAGGCTCGCCCTTACGCCCGCCAGGACCTGGACGAGCTGCAAGCCTTTGCCAAAAAGGAGCTGGGCCTGGAGACCCTGCAAGCCTGGGATGTGCCGTTCAGCGCTGAACGCCTGCGTGAACAGCGCTACGCCTACTCGGAAGACGAGGTCAAACAGTACTTCACGGAACCCGCCGTTCTGAACGGCCTGTTCAAAGTCATCCAGCGCCTGTTTGATGTGACACTGCGTGCTGCCGACGTGCCCGTCTGGCACCCTGCCGTACGCCCCTTTGAAGTCATGGCTTCCGACGGCAAAGTTCTGGGTTATCTGTACATGGACCTGCACGCCCGCCAAGGCAAGCAAGGCGGTGCCTGGGTCGATAGCGAACGCAGCCGTCGCCGCCTGGGTGAACAGCTGTGCCTGCCTATTGCCTACCTGGTATGCAACTTTGCCGAACCCCAGCCCGGTCGCCCCGCCCTGCTCACGCATGACGATGTGATCACCCTGTTCCACGAGTCCGGCCACGCCCTGCACACTCTGCTCTCGCGTGTGGATGATCCAGCCGCCTCGGCCTTCTCCGCCGTGGAATGGGACGCCATCGAATTGCCTTCGCAGTTCATGGAAAATTTCTGCTGGGAATGGCCTGTGGTGCAAATGCTGACGGCCCACGTGGAAACCGGCGAGCACCTGCCCCGTGCGCTCTACAACAAGCTGAACCTGGCCCGCAACTTCCAAAGCGGCATGCAAATGGTGCGCCAGCTGGAGTTTTCCCTGTTTGACATGCTGATCCACTCGCGTGACAGCGGCCTGAGCATTGATGCCGTCATGGAAATTCTGGATCAGGTTCGCCAAGAAGTCGCCGTGCTGTTCCCGCCTGAGTGGCACCGTTTCCCGCATCAGTTCTCGCACTTGTTTGCGGGTGGCTACGGCGCAGGTTACTACAGCTACAAATGGGCTGAAGTCCTGTCCGCCGACGCTTACTCGGCCTTTGAGGAAAAAGCCTATACCCACTCGGATGGGGCACGTGATACCCTCGACAGCAATACGGGTCATCGCTTCTGGCGCGAGATTCTGTCCGTAGGGGGCGAACGCCCGGCTGCCGACTCCTTCCGTGCATTCCGTGGCCGCGATCCTTCCATTACCGCCCTGCTCCGTCACAGCGGGCTCACTCCAGAGCCTGCTTAAACTCAGAGGACGTCCATGACACCCAGCCCAGTAAAGTCCATTCTTGTCTTATTTAAACAGTTTGGCCTGACACTGGCGCTGGGCTTGTTCCTGCTGGGCAACGCTGCCGCTGCCAATCTGCATCCCGTACGTGGCTTCCTGCCCGATCTGCGCTTTTCCCTTCAAGCCGCTGGCCCCAAAACCGTCACCCAGGATGACTTCAAAGATAAAGTCGTCATGATGTTTTTTGGCTATGCCAGTTGTCCGGATATTTGCCCTACCACCTTGGCCCAGCTGGGCCTGGTCATGGAAGAGCTGGGGAACGATGCCGAGCAGGTGCGCATCATCTTTGTCAGTGTGGACCCCCACCGCGATACGCCCGACTCCCTGGCCCGTTATGTGGCCGCTTTTGATGGCAAGCACACCACCGGCCTGACAGGCTCTGAAAAGCAGATTGCCGATCTGGCCCGTCGTTACCGAGTGGCCTTCCAGATTGAAAAACCCGATCCCAAAGCACCCGAAAACTACGAGGTCTCGCACAGCCGTGGCGTGTATATCTTCGATCAGCAAGGCAGAGCGCGATATCTGGCACCGGACACCGAGTCAGTGCAGGTTCTGGCGGATGGGGTACGCAGTCTGCTGAACTAAGCGGGCTTGGACCTGAATCAAACCTCAGATCAGACTGGCCAACAGCGCCCTCAACACAACAACAGGCAAAGCATCGGGGCGGGTGTTCCCGTGCCTGGTTAGACACAGGAACACCCGCCCCCTTTGGTATCAGCCTCCGTGTCGTGTGCTCTGACGTTCAGCCACCAGATCCTGCACCATGGACTTGGGCACTTCCGCGTAGCGTTTGAACTCCATGCTGTACGTTGCACGGCCCTGGGACATGGAACGCAGCGTAGTGGCATAGCCAAACATCTCGGACAAAGGCACTTCCGCCTTGATCAGCTTGCCCGCTCCCACCATGTCATCCATACCCTGCACCATGCCACGACGGCTGGACAGATCCCCCATCACATTGCCAGCATAGTCCTCAGGCGTTTCCACTTCCACCGCCATCATGGGCTCCAGGATCACGGGTGACGCCTGTTTGGCCGCTTCCTTGAAACCAAAGATCGCCGCCATCTTGAAGGCTTGCTCGGACGAGTCCACGTCGTGGTAAGAACCGAAGGTCAGTGTCACTTTCACATCCACCACGGGATAGCCCGCCAGCACACCACTGTTCAGGGCCTCCAGCACGCCTTTTTCCACCGCCGGAATGTATTCACGCGGAACCACCCCGCCCTTGATGGCGTCGACAAACTCAAAGCCCTTGCCCGCCTCTTGCGGCTCCAGAGTGAAGACCACATGGCCGTACTGTCCTTTACCGCCAGATTGACGCACAAACTTGCCTTCGACATCGCGCACGGTCTTGCTGATGGTTTCGCGGTAGGCCACTTGTGGTTTGCCCACATTCGCTTCCACGCCGAACTCGCGCTTCATGCGATCCACAATGATCTCCAGATGCAGCTCGCCCATACCGCCAATAATCGTCTGGCCCGACTCCTCGTCCGTGCTGACACGGAAGGACGGATCTTCAGAAGCCAGGCGCGAGAGCGCAATCCCCATCTTTTCCTGATCGGATTTGGTCTTGGGCTCCACAGCCTGACGAATCACCGGCTCGGGAAACTCCATGCGCTCCAGGGTGATAATGGCCGAAGGATCACACAAGGTTTCCCCTGTGCTGACCTCTTTCAGGCCAACGCAGGCGGCAATATCACCGGCGTGCAGTTCATCGACTTCATGCCTGTCATTGGCATGCATCTGCACAATCCGGCCAATACGCTCTTTCTTGCCACGGCCGGGAATATAGACGCTATCGCCCTTGGCCAGCACACCGGAATACACACGCACAAAGGTTAACTGGCCGACATACGGGTCCGTCATCAGCTTGAAGGCCAATGCCGAGAACTTCTCATTGTCGTCAGATTGGCGAGTGACGATTTCGCCAGCCTCGTCCACGCCTTGCACTGCAGGCACATCTACGGGAGAAGGCAGCAGTTCCACCACCGCATCCAGCATGCGTTGCACACCCTTGTTCTTGAAGGCCGAGCCACACAGCATGGGCTGAATCTCCCCAGCAATAGTGCGCAAGCGCAGGCCCAACGTAATCTGGGCCACGCTCAGATCACCCGTTTCCAGGTACTGATTCATCAGCTCTTCATTGGCTTCGGCCGCCGCTTCCAGCATACGCTCGCGCCATTGCCTGGCCGCAGCGAGCAAATCCGCAGGGATGTCCTCAAAACTGAACTTCATGCCCTGAGAGGCCTCGTCCCACACAATCGCTTTCATCAAACGCAGGTCGATCACGCCCTTGAAGCCATCTTCAGCCCCCATAGGAATCACCACAGGCACGGGATTGGCCTTGAGGCGGTCCATCATCATCTGACGTACGCGAAAGAAATCCGCCCCGACGCGGTCCATCTTGTTGACGAAGGCCAGGCGCGGAACCTTGTACTTGTTGGCCTGACGCCAAACCGTTTCAGATTGCGGCTGTACCCCACCGACCGCGTCATACACCATGACCGCGCCGTCCAGCACGCGCATGGAGCGTTCAACCTCGATGGTGAAATCCACGTGGCCGGGGGTGTCGATGATATTGATGCGGTGCTCGGGCAGCGAGCCATCCATGCCTCGCCAAAAGCAGGTGGTGGCCGCCGAGGTAATGGTGATGCCACGCTCCTGCTCCTGGCTCATCCAGTCCATCGTGGCCGCCCCGTCATGCACTTCCCCCAGCTTGTGACTGACGCCGGTGTAGAAAAGAATGCGCTCGGTCGTGGTGGTTTTGCCAGCGTCAATATGCGCCGAGATACCGATGTTCCGATAGCGAGTGATGGGTGTATGGCGAGCCATGATGATTGTCCTTGGAGTCGTCCTGCCTTGCGGTGCAAGGCACCTGGGCTCCTGTTGTTTCAGTGGTTGATAACAATCAGATAGTACGCCTACAATCGTACTATTAACAAGATTTTTTCCACGCGTCGTGCATCCACACCACAGCGCGAAAACGGTACGTGGACACAGGTACAATCACCGCGACGAATAATGACAGGACTCGATATGCTTCCCAATCATCCCGAGCGCGCACAGATTCGCTTGGAAAATGTACTGACTGCCCTGGGCAATCCCTTGCGTCTGGCCGTTGTGCGTGCTTTGGCCTCCGAAGGCGAACGCGCCTGTGGCTCGCTACTGCAAGGCCAAACCAAATCCACCATGACGCATCACTGGCGCGTCCTGCGTGATAGCGGCGTAATCTGGCAACGACCTTCTGGACGAGAAAACCTGCTGTCGCTGCGCAAGGACGATCTGGAGGACCGCTTTCCCGGCCTGCTGCATTCCTTGCTGGGCGCATTGGAAAATGACCCGGTAACCGAGGCGACCACCGCGCAGCATCTACAAAACGCCGCCAAATAATAAAAGCACCCTGAAAATCAAACTGCCCGCCAAAGGTCGGATCAATGTCCAACTTTTGGCGGGCAGCTCACATAAAGGGTCAGGACTCTCGGGGCCAGAGCCCGAAAACGGGATCAAACCCGTGCAGGCTGACTTATTTGCCTCGCAAAGCAGATTGCGCACCGCGCAAGGCCGTACGCAAGCCCTCTTCCAATACGGGATGGTAGAACGGCATGGCCAGCATCTGATCCAGCGTCAGTCCCATCTGCAAGGACCAGGCCAGCAAGTGAGCAATATGTTCAGCTTGAGGCCCCACCATCTCGGCCCCCAGAAACTTGCCCGCCTTGTCCGCATAAACGTGCAACAAGCCACGGTTGACCAGCATCACGCGGGCACGGCCCTGATTGCCGAAGTTCACACTCCCTGTCACCGCGCCTTCTGGCAGGGATTTAAAGGGCGTGCCAACCACGGCCACCTGTGGATCCGTGAACATCACTGCCATGCGCGCACGACGCGCCATGGGCTCGTCCTGGCCATTGCTGACGGCCTGCAAAGCGGCCAGACGACCATCATCCGCTGCCTCGTGCAAGATAGGCGCACGCTGGTTCACATCACCGGCCAGATAAATAGAAGTGCCTTTCAGCTGCAGGCTGGCAGGGTCATACACTACTCGTCCTTTGCTATCCCACTGTGCAGGGGTATTGTCCAGCCCCAAATTATCCAACTGTGGTCTGCGGCCTGCGGCGCCGAGAACGTAGTCGTAATCCTCGACCAGTTCCTTGCCATCCACCTGCAAGCGCACGCGCGCCTTGCCATTGACGACTTCGCTGCCCAACACGGTTACGTCAGCGCGAATGTTCAGTTCCTGATTGAAAATCGCCCGTCCGGCTTCACGCACTTCGGGATCCGAAAGCCCAGCCAGGCTCTGGCTGCGGTTGATAATGGACACCTTCACGCCCACACGCGCCAGCGCCTGACCCAACTCCAGGCCAATCACGCCCGTACCGACAACCAGCACGCTTTCCGGCAAATCCGTCCAGTCAAAAACATCCTCGTTATTGATCAGCAAAGCCCCCAGCGGCTCCAGCTCCTTGGGGCGCACGGGTGTAGAGCCAGTGGCGATAATCACGTGCCCTGCGGTGATACGGGTATGGTCATCCACTTCCAGCACATGCTCGGACACAAAGCGGGCATGACCACGCACTTTGTCTTCGGCATCAAAGCCTTCCACATCGTCCACCACAAATTGCACAAAGCGATCCCGCTCGCGACGCACGCGATCCATGACCTCTTTGCCTTCAATGCGGATATTGCCGTCTACGTGAACACCGAAAGGAGCGGTATGGCGGGCATGATGGGCAGCGTCCGCTGCTGCGATCAGCAACTTGGATGGCATGCAGCCAACACGTGCGCACATGGTGCCATAGGGGCCTGATTCAATCATCAGCGTTCGTTTACCGGCACGTTTAGCCGTACGATACGCTGTCATGCCTGCTGTCCCCGCTCCAATCACGGCAACATCACACTGAATTTCTTTCATAACCGCTCCTTGAGTCCATACTAAGGCAATCAGGGGCCTGATGACCTGCCCGACCACCCGTTCTACAATGTGCAGAATTGACTCTTTCAATCATAACGCAGTCCCCTTGCACTGCCCGAGGAAAGCCCATGCTGATTAGTGAAGCGGCCCGCGTAACCGGCCTGACACCCAAAATGATCCGGCACTATGAAGATCTGGGACTCGTGAATAGTGACCGTGCCCCCAATGGCTACCGCGTCTACCAGGATCAGGACCTGGATACCTTGCACTTTATTGTTCGCGCCAAGGACCTGGGTTTCAATCTGGCGGACATTCAGCAGTTGACCAGCCTGTGGCGCGACCAGCAGCGTCCCAGCAGCGAGGTCAAGCAACTGGCTCAGGCACATATCAAGGATCTGGAAAGCCGCGCGGCCCTGCTGCTGGACATGGCCGCCAAGCTGCGTGTGCTGGCTGAACAATGCCAGGGGGACCAGCATCCTGATTGCCCCATCCTGGATGGTTTGGAAGGCGGCCATTGCTCCGGGTCGGTAAAAACCACAGCCTGAGCGCGGGCTCCTCCAGACACGTGCCCCGCTCGTCGGCATACTCCCCCGAATCTCTTAAACAAAGCGGTAAAAAAAATGCCTCTCAAACCTTCCAGAAGGCTTGAGAGGCAGCGGCATCGTGCCAAATCTCCAAATAGGCTAAGAACCAGCCACCACATTAGGCAGCCACACCGACACTTGCGGGAACAGGGTCAAGATAATGAGTACCAGCAAGGCCGTGAACAGGAAGGGAGCAATCCCCACCACACCCCGCTCCAACGAGATACGAGCCAGCAAGGACGAAATATTCAGGCACAAACCGGCTGGTGGTGTAATCAGACCAATACACAGGTTCACGACGGCAACCACGGTAAAGTGAGTCGGATCAATCCCCAGCTTCATCGCAATGGGATAGAGCACAGGAATCAACATCACCAGGGCGGCGTTGGTTTCCAGGAACATACCCACGATCAGCAACAGCACATTGACGAACAGCAGGAACACAAGCGGGTTGCTGATGTTTTCCAAAACAAAAGCTGAAATGGCTTCGGGAATACTGACATACGCCAACAGCCAGCTAAAGACACGCGCTGCTGCAACGATGATCATGATCACAGCGGTGGTATGAGCGGCGCCAACCAGGCTATCTACAAAGATTTTCCAGGTGATCTGACGGTACACCAGCGTCCCGACGACCAAGGCATAAATCACCGCCATGATGGCCGCTTCGGTAATGTTGAAAATACCGCTGCGAATGCCGCCCAGAATAAAGACTGGCAGCAACAAGGCAAAGGCCGAGTTCTTAAAGGTAATCCAGATTTCCCGGCCTGAGGCTTTGCCTTGCGTTGGGAAATTATTACGCTTGCTGATCCACCAGCTCATCACCAGCATGGACAGCATATACAGAATGCCTGGTACCACACCGGCCAAGAACAAGGTCGTGATGGACTGGCCTGTCAGTACGGCCACCACAATAAATGGGATGGAAGGCGGGATGATGGGAGCCACCACGTTCGCGGCTGCAATGACGCCGCCCGCAAAACCGGGTGGATAGCCAGAGCGGATCATGGCAGGAATCATGATACGGCCCAGAGCACTGGTATCTGCCACGGCCGAGCCGGAGATCCCGGCAAACATGCCCGAGGCCAGCACGCCGCTCATGGCCAGGCCACCTTTGAAACGGCCCAACAAGGCATTGGCAAAATCCAGCAGTCGACTGGTCAGGCCACCGGAGGTCATCAGGCTACCGGCCAGAACAAAGAACGGAATGGCCAGCAAGGAAAAACTGTCCAGTCCGCTGAACAATTGCTGAGGAACCGCCATCAAGCTGATATCACCCAGTGCCACCAAAGCAGCCAGAACGCCCGCCGTGATGGCAAAGCCGATCGGCATGCCAATCAGCATGAGAATGAGCGTCAGAAGGGTAATTAAGGTTACGGTGATCATAAAAAGTGTTTTCCGTACTTAGGGGTGCTCGTCGATGCTGCCAGATGTCCAATCAGGCTGACTGCCCAAGCGGATTAACAGCAAAATCACCACGCACAAGCCCATTCCCAGCCACAGGGACGCATAGACCCAGGACATGGGGATATCCATCGCTGCCGAGAGCTGAACCGCGTTGATTTGCGCAAACTCCCAACCGTAGTAGGTGATGCTGAGCAAGGTCGCCAGCATCAGCAGGTCGCGAATAATCAAGACGCGTCGTTTGAGCTTGCTTGAGATGTGGTCCAGAAAGATCGTGACTGTCACGTGACCACTGCGGCGCAATACCGCTGCACTGCCCAGCAAGGAAATCCAGACCATCAAGAAGCGAGCAACTTCCTCACTCCAGGAGGACATATCTTTCAGGACGTAGCGAGAGAAGATCTGCCATGCAATAACCGCACACATCACAAACATCATGCTGCCGATAATCCAATCCAGCGCCTTTTCAATAACAGACGCGCTTTTATCGGCCCAATTTTCTGTTTTGGTCGGTACGTTGTTAGTTGTCATAACTTTTACCTGTGGGGTCGGGACATGAGGGTGACGCATGTCCCGATCTTTTCATTATTGAACGGCGCGGATTTTATCCAGCCAAACCTGCAGCTCGGGGAACTCTGCATCCATGGCTTTAATCTTGGTCGCAAAGGCTTCGCGGTCGACCGCGTTAAATGCCATGCCTTTTCCGATCAGAAACTGCTTCATGTTTTCTTCTTCCACGATCATGCGATCCGTGGCTTCCTTCATGACACGCTCGCCCTCTTCCTGCAGAATCTGACGTGTTTCCTCAGGCAATTTCTTGAAGTAGGCGTCCGAGTAGATCAAGGTCATGGCGCCGATGGTGTGCTGGGTTTCAGCCACGTTCTTTTGAACCTCGAACAGATTGACGTTCTTGATCACTTCCAGGGGGTTTTCCTGACCATCAATCATGCCGTGCTGCAGGGAAGTGAACAGCTCAGCCATGCCCATCGGCACCGGGCTGGCACCCAGCGTGGTCCAGGTGCTGCGATACATGCGCAGTGGTGGGACACGCATTTTCAGGCCATGCAAATCGTCCGGGTTTTGAATCACCCGGTTCGAGGTCAGGTAGCGAGCGCCACGATAGGCCGCCCCCACCAGCTTGAACCCGCTTTCCTTGGCGATCTGGTCATACAGTTCCTGGCCGACTGGGCCGGTATAAACCGCACGGTAGTGATCCATATCGCGAATCAGGTAGGGGTAAGCTTCGACACCAGCCGATTTTGCATAGCGGTCCAGTGCTCCTACACTTTGCAGCACAATGTGGTTGGTACCCATGCGCAAACCTTCGATGGACTGGGGCCAGTCACCGGTCAAGCCATTGGCGTCGATATTGATCTTGATTTTCCCGCCCGAACGCTCTTCAACAGCAGCCTTGAAGCGCTCTGCTGTTTGCCCCCAGTGGTCCTGGGCAGCATAAATATGCGCAAACTTCAGCGTAACGGGTTTAATTTCTGCCTGAGCGGCAACACTGCTGAACAAGCCAACAGCGGCAAAAACGGTAGCGAGTAGAGAAAACTTTTTCATGTCTTCCTCCGTATTAATCGTTATATGAAAAGAGGTGGACTACTGACCTGAAGGACGGCCCAAGAAGCTCTGATCATCCAGAGCCAGGGTCATGGCGGTCAGGGCAGCCAGATAGCTGTAATGACGCATGCCCATGCAAATGCCAGTAGCGGTATGGGTGAAGCTGGACTGAATGCTGCCACCGCCCAAACCACGGGCCGCGCCTGCACTTGCAGCAATATTCGAGAAGTGAACTTCCATCACGGGCAACTCAGTGTCTTCCAGGGCATGACGCACACCTTCCCCAATCGTGGTCAGGCCAGCGGGATTGATCAGGTAGCCATCTACCCGATGAGCGGACTCGTGGATGTATTCCAAAATATCGCCCATGTGGTTGGATGAAAAACTTTCTACCTCTACACCCAACTGCTCACCAAAGTTGCGCACACACTCCTTGAGCGCGTCCAGGGACTGAATGTTTCCATAGACTTTTTTGCTGCGCTTACCCAGGCTCGACATGTTCGGGCCATCAATCACAGCGATAAGGTGTTTGCGGTTGGAAGAACGGGTGATGGTGAAGTTATGTGCACTCATGTTTGGAAGCCTCTTGCCAAGTGGAATTAGTTAAAACGCAGACCAGCATCCACATTCAGTGTCTGACCAGTGATGTATTTGCTTTCATCGGAAGCCAGGAACATGGTGGCGCCGATCATGTCGCTGACATCCCCTTTGCGCTTCAGGGTTTGGGCAGCGATGATGGCGTCCCATTGCTCTGGACGAATGGTGTCGCGTGGCACTTCGGTCACAATGCCGTGCGGGCTGATGGCATTGACGTTGATGCAGTATTCACCCAGCTCGGTAGCCAGGGCGCGGGTCAAAGCGACAACCGCCCCTTTGGAGGCCACGTAGTGCGCGTAATTCGCACGGCCCGTAACCACAACGCTGGAGGAAATATTGATGATCTTGCCGCTTTGCTGTTGCTTCATGAAGGGCGATACCGCCTTGATGCAGTTAAAGACACCACGGGCATTAACGCCCATCACAAAGTCCCACTCGTCTGCGTCGATTTCTTCAAATGGCTTCATTTTCAGAGTCGAGAAAACGGCCGCATTGTTAATCAGCACGTCTACTGTGCCGAAGGCTTTGACTGCCTGCGCAACCATCTCGGCCGTACTCTTGTCATCGGACACATCAACTTTGACGGCCAGGGCCTGACCATTTTCTGCCTGAATTTCTGCTGCAACAGCCTGTGCTTTTTCGATGTTCAAATCAGCAACCACCACCGCAGCACCTGCCTTGGCAAATTCTTGCGCGTAGGCACGACCAATCCCTTGGCCCGCTCCGGTGATAATCACGGTTTTATTTTCAAATCTCACGATAGTTCCTTCTTTGATTGGTATGGGTATGAATGTGTTCAGGCAGGCATACGCAAGGTAGCCATACCACCATCAATATTGATGATGGTGCCGGTGTAGGACAGCGCACCCGGATGGGCAACGTGGGCAACCAGGCGAGCCACCTCCTCGGGCTGTACCATTTGCCCGGTGGGTTGGCGACGGTGAAACTCATTGCGCTTGGCCACCGGATCGCTAGTGCGATTGGCCAGCTCGGTCATGAAGGGGGTGTCTACGGTGGCGGGGGCAATGCCCACTACGCGAATCTGCTCGGCAATCAAATCGGCGGACATGGCCAGCGTCATGGACTGGATCGCCCCTTTGCTGGCTGAATACAGCGCACGCTCGGGCAAACCATTGATCGCGGTGCAGGAAGACATATTGACGATCACAGCATTTTTCGACTGACGCAAATACGGCAAACACGCACGCGTACTACGCATATAGCCCAGCACGTTGATGTTAAAAATCCGCAGCCAGTCTTCGTCACTGCCATCTTCTATCGTGCCCACAAAGCTCACACCGGCGTTGTTGACCAAGACATCAATACGACCCTGTTCCTGGGCAAACCCGGCCAGCGCTCGATTCAAGGACTCCTGATCGGTCACATCGGCAATCAAAGCCGTAACCCCTTCCGGGATGCCCTCAGGCTGACGGTCAATGCCGCCAACAATGGCGCCCAGTTCCAGCAGGTGCTGGCATACAGCCTGGCCTATGCCTGCTGCGGCACCTGTGACAACAACAATTCGGCCTGTAAAGTCTGACATAAGCGTTCCTAGCGAAAATGTGTGGTGCCAGATGCCTTGAAATGCGCCAATAACAAGGCCATCAAGGTATCGGGCGGGGTCAGCGGCAACATGTGCCCTCCCCCATCAAGAATGTGCAAGGCTGTCTGTGTCCTGCCCGCCTTGTGCAAGGCATCCAGGATGATCTGCATGGCACTGGCGGGCGTAGACAGATCCTGACTGCCCGTCAGCAGCAAAGTGGCCGGCAAGTGCGCCGCCAGCTCACCGTACCCGGAAAACTGGGCAAGACTTTGCCAACTGCTCAGCAATGTCTGCACCGGAACCAGGCTGAGCTGTTGCTCTGCGTACTGCATGGCCTGGGCTAGCTCAGGGCTGGTCTCCAGGCCACCAAACCAGCGCTGCATGGTGGTCTCTACAATGGTTTGACGACTTTCATGCTGCATGGCCTGGGCCCGCTCACCAAAGACCGCCAAGCCCATTGGCGGGCTGGCGACAATGCTCAGGCTTTGCACCTTTTTAGAGGGACGATCGTCCAGCCTGGCCGCTGCCAACGCCGCAATCACCCCACCAATCGAATGCCCCAGCAAATGAACCTTGTCAAAAAGGCAGGATTCCACCACCTTGACGGCATCGTCCACCAAGGTATCCAGGTCAAACTGCGATAACGCAGCGGCCGAGCCATGGCCTCGCAGGTCGTAACTCAGACACGGATAATCGGCAGCCAAGTGGCTGAACAGTGCGTTAAAGGAACGCGCATCAACCCCGATGGAGTGCAAGGCAATGACACATTCATCGCCGCTCGTGCCCTTCTGCGCAACGAGCAAGGACCCAGGGTAGGGAAGCCTGGCCAATGGGGTCGTCATGCTTGGCTACACGTGCTGTTCAACAAAACGCCTTTACTTTGTAAAGACGACACGGCCTCAGCAGACAGGCTTAACCACTCACCCAACACGCGTGCATCATCCTCGCCCTTCCTGGGAGGGAAACGAGATGGAGTGGCTTCGGCGCCCACAAATTTGATGGGGTTTCCAACGACCTCAATACTGTGATCTTCATTTTGAAGGGCCAGAATCATGCTGCGTTCTGAATCGCGTGCATGTGCCAATGCCTCTGGCACGGACTGGATCAGCGCAACCGGGACACTGTGTTCTTCCAATAGTGGAATCCAATAAGCAGCCGCCTGTGTCGCGAAAGCGCTTTCAAGCTGCTCCCACAAGGCATGTTTGTTTTTCAGGCGACTGGCACCAGTCTGGAAGCGTTCATCATCAAGGAGCGACTCCAGGCCCAGTACACGACACAAGCCTTGCCACATTCTCTCGGTATTGGCCGTCACCACCAACTCGCGGCCATCACCTCCCCGGAAAGAGCGGTAGGTAGGAATAGAGTCATGCTTGGCCCCCTGGGGAGCGGGCGTCACTCCCGCAATCAAGGCATAGGCACTTTGATAAGACAGCATGGCCAACTGGCAATCCAGCATCGCCACATCCACAATCCGGCCTTTACCGGTACGTTCCCTGTCGGCCAGGGCGGCATTGATGGCGATAGTCGCGTACAAGCCAGCGACCGTATCACCGGCTGGAATGCCCAAACGTACGGCTGGTCTGCCTTCTTCGCCGGTCAGGCTCATGACGCCTGACAAGGCTTGCACAATCATGTCGTAAGCAGGTTTGTCACGGTCCGGGCCGGTTTGCCCAAAACCACTAATGGACGCCCAGACCAGACCGGGGTGTTCTTCACACAAGGCTTGTGGGTCCAGGCCCAGACGGGCCGCCACGCCCGGGCGGTAATTTTCCACAACCACATCCGCTTTCAGGATCAGTTGTCGAACCAGGTCCAGCCCTTCAGCGGTTTTCAGATTTACCGCCAAACTGCTTTTATTGCGATTAATACTCAGATAGTAAGCACTATCCTCACCCACGAAATGGGGGGGAATACTGCGACTGGAGTCACCTTCCGGTGCCTCGATCTTGACCACTTCAGCCCCCAGATCCCCCAGCACTTGTGTGCAGAAGGGGCCGGACAAAAAGGTAGTGAGGTCGATGACCTTATAGCCTGCCAGGGGCTGCGCGGTAGCGGTATGACTCATAATTTGGTTTTTCTATGTCGGTATCCGAACATCTCGGACAGTTTTTCGGCATGATGAATAACGGCAGCGGTAATGGCACTCAAACCTGCGCTGGGCACACGGGTGGTGGGCATAGTCAAACAAATACAGCCCACAATGCCGTGGTTATCAAAAACAGGTGCAGCAACCCCACGTGCATCAGGCAACTTCTCGCTCATGCTGTGGGCATAGCCGTTCTGGCGCACTTCGCTCAGCTCTGCCAGGAGCGACTCCAAAGCAGGCAAAGGTGCATCTTGCGCCGGAGAGGTCTCGGCCTTGGCATGCACACGCTCTATCGTGTCCTGATCCAGATACGCCAAAATAGCCTTGCCGGAAGCCCCCCAAACCAGGGACATGGGCTTGTGCAAATCAATCTGATATTGCAGCTTGTGCTCGCCTCGTGCGATGGCGGCAAAACTCATGGCCGACTCGCTGACGGCATACGTGCCAAACAGGACCGTCTCGTTGAACTCGGAAGCAATCTCGTCCAGCGATTTTTGTGCCAATGCAGGCTTGGATTCAGCGCTCATCACTTGCGCCGCTACTCGATAAAATTCAGGCCCAATGCTGTACAAACCACTTCCACCACTGACCACCGCAACAAAATCATCTTTACGCAGCAGATTCAGCAAGCGGTGAGCTGTTGAAGGGGCCAGGCCCATTTGCTCGGACACTTGCTTGACGGTTACCGGGCCGTTGGACTCTGCCAAGACAGCCAATAACTGAAGCGCACGGCTTACGGTTCCGGTTGAACTAGTAGAGGTGGACGTGTTTTGTGTGGTCATATCTGGGCTTCAAAAATATGGATTGCACAAGCACCATGATCAAGGCCCGCAATACCGCCACCCGTGACGTGAGTCATGGCGTAGCGAGCATCAGGAACCTGACGTTCTCCGGCTTGGTGTGTCAGTTGCCAGTACATTTCCACGGCTTGGGCCACACCGCTTGCTCCCACTGGGTGACCCTTGGCCAGCAAACCGCCACTGGGGTTCACCACCACATCACCGCCGTAGGTACTACGGCCATCCAGCAGAAACTGAGCAGACTGCCCGACCTCACACAAACCTAGTGCTTCGTAATAAATAAGTTCGGCGATTGTAAACGCGTCATGCAGCTCAACCGCATCCAGATCCTTGGCTGTAATCCCCGCCATCTTGTAGGCGTCGCGGGCGGATTCCGCCGAAATCTCGGGACGAGTCATGTCGCGAAAACCGCTGGTCGCCTGACCGGAATGCAGCACCGACGCAGCGACCCGCATGGCAGGTTTCTGCAAGCGTTTCAGGGCACGCTCGGACACCATGATCAAGGCTGCCGCGCCGTCACCCGTAGGGCAACATTGCAGCAAGGTCAGCGGGTCACAAATAGGACGAGATGCCAGCACCTGTTCCACCGTCAGCGGATCACGATACTGTGCATAGGGATTATGTTTACTGTGTGTGCGAGCCTTGATGGAGACTTGCGCCAGAACTTCTGGCCCCAGATTGCGTTCATGCAGGTAACGACGAGCACGCATGCCATACACTGCAGGCATCACCAAGCCCTGCTGGACCTCGGGATCCTCCTGCACCAAAGGCAAGGTGCCTCCGCCAAACTGCGTCAGCTTGTCCACACCGATCACCAGCACGATATCGTGTCGACCAGCCTGGATATCTTTCCACGCCAAGTGAATGGCCGTGGCCCCACCCGAGCAGGCGTTATCGCAATTGACGACAGGCACTGTACCAATACCGATTTCCTTGACCAGACGCTGTCCCGTCAACATGCCACCAAAGGCGTGGCCGCAAACAACAGCATCAATATCCTGAGCCTGTACACCGGCACTGGCCATCGCGTTAAGGATTGCGGGCAAGGCCAAACCGGTATAGCTGGATTCTTTATGACGAGCCATGGGAATCATGGCCGCACCGACTACATATGCTTCACTCACCTTACTTCTCCGCCGACATAGGAGTTACAAACCAGTCATTGCCATCGGTGGCAGTACTGACAGGCATATCGCAATACAAGGCGCTCAGGTCTTCACAACGTACGTGTGCCAAAACACGAACTCCGTTAGGAAAATCTACATATCCCAAGGTGTAAGGCGTGGGACGCGACGCGGAAACATAAATGGTGGAAAAACTGTAGAGCTTTCCAAATGGGCCAAAAAACATGTCTTGCATGTCTCGAGCACCCGTTTCCATACACACTTCACGGACAGGAAAAGCCTTGCTGCCGCTGGAACGGCTCTGGCTGCCACGCAACAAGACCGCTCCATCTTCAATAACAAACTGGCTAGCCTGGTCTGACGCAATATCTCGTATCGGCTGTGCATTTGCACCGAAAGCCATCGCCGTCGGCAGCTCAGTAGATTCAGTAACTGGCATGAATTAATCCTTGCAGCATTAATTAACTTGATTCCAAAAATTCTCAATTTGCAGTGCGAAGGCTTCGGGCACTTCAACCGGCGCCGTGTGACCGGACTGCTCAAATACCGTATGTGTGCTGTGTGGAAGCAAGCTGTGCATATGCTCCATATCAGCGGGCTTTTTAGCTCTGTCCAAAGCACCGCTGATCAACAAATGAGGGGTGGTATTGCCTGCCAAAAGAGACTGATAGTCAGGACGGGCAAACACGCCATTGACTGAGTGGGCAATGCTGGGAGGCAAATGTGTGAAGTAGTCGCGCCACTGCTCCTGCTGAGCCTGAGCAGCAAGGTCTGTGCTTGCCAGAAAGGCGTCTCCAAACATGGTTTGCAGCAAGGCCGAGACATAGGGTGCGCCGCCATCCCGACGCAGTTGCGCTTCCAGTTGGTCAAAGCGCTCTTTCTGCTGTTCTGCCATCGAGGTGCAGCAAGACAGGACAGCAGAACGGACCAACTGAGGTGCGCGCTGCATCAGCTCCTGAGCCACGTAACCTCCCATCGAGCTACCCACTACATGCAAGGAAGAAATCCGCAGTGCTTGGGCCAGGAACGCGTAGTCCTGTGCCAACTGATGCATGGTGGCGGGCTTCTGGCCTGCGGTGCTCAAGCCCTGATTACGATGATCCGGGCAAATAATGTGCCATTCGTTTTGCAACGCCTGAATCACGGGCAGGAACATGCCTCCATTGAAAAACAGGGAGTGCAGCATGAGCACGGATGGACGAGATGCGCTGGGCTGCCCAATTTCTGCGTAATGCAGTTCGGCCCCATCGGGAAGCATCAAGTGCTGTGTGCTGACTTGTTTCATCATTTTCCTGTTTATATTCCGTTTAACGGAATGTCATTCTAATGTATGGAATAATAATAAAAGCGTGGTTAGGTTCATGCCTATCAGTACAAACCCTAGGGCACAAAAAAAGCCCGAATCCAGAAAGGATTCAGGCTATTTAAAACGTTCCAAAGCAATCACCACTCCGGGTGATGCCATGGAAACAGCGCTATTTTAGAACCGGTTCATCATCAGCCAGACTCAAGCAGCTTGCCACTCCGTCACAAACTTTTGTGGCTCGGGACGCTGGGCAGGACCCAGATTGTGAATAGGCGTGCCCACCGACACAAAGCCCAGGAACTGGTAATCCAGGGAATCGAAGCCCAGGGCTTCAGGAACTTCTTCACCATAGGTGCCCAGGCCAGTGCTCCAGAAAGCACCAAAGCCCAACTGGTGAGCAGCATGCAGCATATTGCTGACGGCTGCGCCCGTTGCCAGGACACGCTCCAGTTCAGGGATTTTTTCTTCACCATGATCGATGTGGCTGGCTACAGCAATCAGCATGGGCACTTTGGCCAGCCAGGCGCGGACGCTGGCAGCTTTCTGCTCGGTCAAGGGATTACCGGCGCGCTCATTGGCGGCAATGGCCAGTTCGCCCAGAGCCTGCACGTTTTCACCGCGGATCAGGCAAAAGCGCCAAGGCTGCAAACGACCATGGTCAGGAGCGACCATGGCAGCGCGCAAAATCAGGTCCAGCTCTTGCTCGTTCGGCCCGGGGCCTTGCACCAGCTTGATGGAGCGGCGGGACAATAGGGAATCAATGGTACTCATAGTGCTTCCAGAATCAGTTAAGAGTGCCCTGCCCAGATGGCAGGGCTCAGTCAGGCTTGAGCAGGAGCGCCCGCTTGCACCAGCAGGGCTTTCATGTCGCGCACGGCTTTTTCCCAACCGTCAAAGACAGCCTGGGCAACAATGGCGTGACCAATATTAAGCTCCGTCAGCCCCGGCAAGGCGGCAATCGCTTGTACGTTGCCGTAGTGCAGGCCATGACCCGCATTCACACGCAGACCTTGCGACACACCTTGAGCAATACCGGCACGGATACGTTCCAGTTCGCTGGCGGCCTGCTCGGGCGTTTGAGCATCCGCATAGGTGCCGGTGTGCAGTTCGATCACGGTGGCACCCACGTCGCTGGCGGCTCGGATTTGCGCCGGGTCGGCATCAATGAACAGCGAAACGCGAATACCGGCAGCCTGCAATTGCTGCACAGCAGCCTTGACCTGGTCCAGATGACCGACCACATCCAGACCACCTTCGGTCGTCAGTTCAGCACGGTGTTCGGGAACCAGGCAGACATCGTCCGGTTTGATACGGCAGGCAATGTCCAGCATTTCGGTGGTGATGGCGCATTCCAGATTCATCCGGGTACGCAGTACGGGGCGCAGGGCCTCGACGTCGGCATCCTGAATATGACGCCGGTCTTCACGCAGATGTAAGGTGATCAGGTCCGCTCCGGCTTCTTCTGCTCGCAAAGCGGCCTGAATTGGATCAGGGTATGTGGTCAGACGCTGCTGGCGCAGCGTCGCCACATGATCGATATTGACGCCCAGTTCTAACATTCCCCAAGGACCTCCGTAGTTTCAGGGATGAATGACCAGACGTATTATCGCCTGTTTACTCCGGTGCTGTCCCAGTGGCCTGGGTCTTTGTTTCAGGCTTGACGGTTTCAGCTGTCCAGCCGCCACCCAAAGCCTTGTACAACTCGACCCGGTTCATCAGGGATGCCAAGCCAGTCTGAATATAGGCTTGACGCGTACCGTACAGGCTGACTTCCGCCGTTTGCACCTGCAGGAAGCTGTCTATACCCACTTCGTAACGCAGCTTGGCCAGACGCAAGCTTTCGCTGGCAGCCTGATCAACCTCTTGCAAGGCGTCGATCTGCTGACCGTAGGTGGCTTCGCCCGCCAGAGCATCAGCCACTTCGCGGAAGGCTTCCTGAATGGTTTTTTCATACTGGCTGATCGCAATGTCACGACGAGCCTCGGCCAGATCCAGATTGGCCCAGGTACTGCCCGAGAGCAGCGGCATGGTAATTTGCGGCTGGAACTGCCAGTAACGGTTACCCGAACTGAACAGACCACCCAGCTCGGGGCTCATGAAGCCCAGCAGACCGGTCAGGCTCAGACGCGGGAAAAAAGCAGCGCGTGCTGCACCGATGCTGTAGTTGGAACCACGCAAGACGTGCTCGGCGGCCAGGATGTCAGGACGACGCTCCAGCAACTCGGCCGACAACCCTACAGGCAAGCTAGGCATCAGCTGAGCACGGGTAAAGGGCAAGCCTGCTGGCAAGTCAGCCGGTATTTCACCGCCCAACAAAACCTGCAAGGCATTGAGTGCACGCTGACGATCACGCTCGACAGCCTGCATATCGGAACGCACGGTGTTGTATTGCACCTTGGCCTGGTTCAGGTCCAGCGCCGACACCGTACCGGCATCGTAAGAAGACTGCACCAGGCGCAATGTCTCTTGACGGCTGCGCAAGGTATTGCTCATCAAAGCATGCAGTTCTTCGGCCGTACGCACCTTGAAGTAGGCTTCGGCGGTGCCCGCCACCAGGGCGATATGGGCGGTACGTTGAGCCTGCTCGGTGGCAAAGTACTGTTCTTGAGCAGCACGGGCCAGATCACGCACTCGACCAAAGAAGTCCAGCTCGAAAGCAGTGATACCGACACCGGCCTGGAACGTACGGGTTACGGGGGCCGAATTTGGGCCACCTGGACGCAGTTCAGCCGGTGTGTGGGTGGCCTGCTCGGCCGCCTGCACACCAATGCTGGGCAACTGGTCACTGCGTGCCACGCCGTATTGCGCGCGAGCTTCCTCGATGCGCTGGGTGGCAATACGCAGATCGCGGTTATTCTCCAGAGCCTGCTCGATCAGGGCATGCAGACGCGGATCCGTAAAGAATTCACGCCAGCCCAGATCAGCAGCCTGTGCCGCATCCGCCTGGCCCTGCTGGGCCAGAGGGAATTGTGCAGGCACAGGGGAATCAGGACGCTCGTACTTCGGTGCCAAGGAGCAAGCCGACAAGGCAAACGCCACGGCCAGCACCAAGGGGCTACGTAAAAACATGCTAGACATCAGTGCTGTCCTCCTTGCGAACCGGCCGGCTGTGCAGCTTGTTTGGCCTGTTCTTCCTCGTGCAATCGGGCGGCTTCGCCAAACAGACGAGGTTTGGTTTTAAAGAGCTTAAGGATCACGACAAAGAAGGTCGGCACCAAAAGAACCGAGAGAGGTGTGGCCGCGATCATGCCCCCTAGCACACCCAAACCCACGGCATTTTGACCTGCCGCCCCAGCACCTGTAGACACAGCTAGAGGAGCCACACCCAACACAAAGGCGAACGAAGTCATCAAAATCGGCCGGAAACGTAAGCGGGCGGCCTCCAACGTTGCGTCAACCAAGGTTGCACCACGTGCGTAAGCATCTTTGGCAAACTCAACGATCAGAATTGCGTTCTTTGCTGATAGACCGATCACCGTCACGATACTGACCTGGAAATACACGTCATTAGGCATTCCCAAACCAGAGACCAGCAGCACTGAGCCCAACATGCCCAACGGCACAGCCAGCATCACTGATAGCGGGATAGCCCAGCTTTCATACAAGGCGGCCAGGATCATGAACACAACCAGTACAGCCAAGCTCAGCAAGATACCTGACTGACCAGCAGCCTGACGCTCTTGATAAGACAAGCCAGTCCAGTCCACCCCTAATCCATTGGGCAATTGCTTCATCAGATTTTCCATTTCCTCCATGGCTTGACCCGAGGTATAGCCAGGAGCAGGACCACCACTGATGCGGACGGATTCGTAACTGTTATAGCGCACAATCTGTACCGGCCCCTGCTCTGTCGTCTGAGTGACAAAAGCCGAAAGCGGGACCATCTTGCCTTCGCTGTTGCGAGCATTGAGCTTGAGCACATCATCAATAGTCATGCGATATGGCGCATCGGCTTGCACCCAAACACTCTGTACACGACCTTGGTTAGTGAATTTGCCCACAAAGGACGAACCTAAAGAGCCAGCAATCAAGGCAGATGCCTCATTGAAGTTGACACCCAAAGCAGCCGCTTTTTCACGATCAATTTCCAGACGGATCTGCTTGCCAGGTCCTAAGCCAGTGATACGCACGCTTTGCGGGTCAAACACAGGACTTTGCTTGGCCAAACTCAATAGTTGGTCGGCGGCTGCCATCAAAGCGTCGTGCCCCATGCCAGAACGGTCCTCCAACCGCATATCAATACCCGAGGAGTTACCCAGAGCAGAGATAGCGGGCGGCACGATCGCAATCACCATGGAATCAGGCAGACCGAACAGCAATTGGCCCATGGCCTTGCCTGAAATGGCTTGAGCCGAGTTTTCCTTGCCTTTACGTTCGTTGAAGTCTTTCAAGGGCACAAAGGCAATAGCCGAGTTCAAACCACTACCGTTAAAGCTGAAGCCCTGAACGGCAATGATATTTTCAACCTGAGGCTGCTCCTTGAAGTAGTTCTCTACCGCGGAGATGGTTTCAATTGTACGGTTGGCCGTCGAACCGGCTGGCAGCTCGATGTTAGCAATCACGTAGCCCTGATCTTCTTCGGGCAAAAACGCGGTCGGCATGCGCATGTACAGGAAGCCCAACACCAGCACCATGATCAGGTAGATGAACATCATCCGGCCACCACGACGCAGAGTCTTACCGATAAAGCTCTCGTAGCCGTTGGTGGTACTGGTAAAAACACGATTAAACCAGCCAAAGAAACCGCGCTTGGTTTCGTGATGACCCTTTGGAATCGGTTTAAGCAAGGTTGCGCACAAGGCAGGAGTAAATGTCAATGCCAAAAGCCCGGAAAAGCCAATTGACACCGCCATGGCAACCGAGAACTGCCGGTAGATCACACCCACCGAGCCAGACATAAATGCCAAGGGCAGGAAAACCGCCGACAACACCAAGGTAATACCGACAATAGCGCCACTAATCTGCGGCATAGCTTTCTTGGTGGCTTCCTTAGGAGAGATCCCCTCCTCGACCATGATACGTTCGACGTTCTCCACCACCACGATCGCGTCGTCCACCAAAATACCAATGGCTAACACCATCGCAAACATGGTGAGCACGTTCACAGACATGCCTAACACCTGCATTACCGCGAACGCACCCAAAATCGCCACTGGCACTACCAATGCGGGAATTACCGTATAGCGTACGTTCTGCAGAAACACGTACATCACGATAAATACCAGCACCATGGCTTCCAGCAAGGTGTACACCACCTGTGTAATGGACTTATCCACGTAGGGCGAAGTGTCGTAAGGAATATCGTAACGTACGTTTTGGGGGAAAAACTCCGACAGTTTTTCCATTTCGACCTTAATAGCCGCTGCGGTATCCAAGGCGTTAGCCTCAGGCAATAAGGAAATAGCAAAAGCGGCCGTAGGCTTACTATTCAGACGAGCGCCAAACTGATAGTTATCTGCCCCCACTTCCACACGCGCGACATCTTTAATGCGCACGGTCGAACCATCAGGCTGCGAGCGCAGAATGATATTTTCAAACTCTTCGACCGTTTGCAGTTGACCATTCACCGTAATAGGCGCAGCTACTCGTTGACTGTCCGGATTAGGAGGGCCGCCCAAAATACCAGCCGACACCAGCATGTTCTGCTGACGAATCGCCGTAGTAACGTCTGAGGGGCTCATCTGGAAGCCCACTAACTTGGCAGGATCCAACCAAACGCGCATTGCCCGACCCGAAGCAAATAGCTGGAATCGAGCCACGCCAGGAACACGAGAAATCGTGTTCTTGATATTGCGCTCGATGTAATCAGCTAAAGCAGTCTGGTCCATGCTGCCGTCTGTCGACGACAGGGTAGCCACCAGCAGAAAACCGGTACTGGACTGTTCGACATGCAGACCTTGCTCCATAACTGCCGTCGGCAAGGACGCGGTAATGTTGCTGACCCGGTTCTGGACGTCCACCTGAGCCATGTCAGGATTGGTGCCAGGACGGAAAGTAGCGGTGATTTCGGTCGAGCCGTAGGAGTCACTGACGGACTCGTAATACAGCAGGCCTTTGGCACCGTTCAACTGATCTTCGATCACACTGGCTACCGTGCTGGCGACGTCTTCCGCCGTTGCGCCTGGATAGGTCGCCCGAATGGTGACCGAAGGGGGTGCCACATCGGGATACTGCGCTACTGGCAAATTGGGCAAAGCCAATAAGCCAAATAGCGTGATCGCCAAGGCAACGACCCATGCAAAAATGGGCCTTTCAATAAAAAACTGAGGCATGTCGCTTACTCGCTAGACTTGGCTTCGTTTGGCTCAGCAGCGGCGGCCGGTTCCTGTGCGGGGGCCGCGTCAGGAGCAGGTGCTGCATCGGGTTTGTTGCCCTTCCAAGGAATCGCCTGGACGGGGGCACCGGGGCGGATTTTCTGGAAGCCTTCGACAATGATCTGGTCGCCGGCTTGCAAGCCTTTGTTCACCACGTACTGACCATCGTTCTCAGCCCCCAGTACAACCGGTACAGACTGAGCCTTGTCTTCGCGAACTATGTAAAGATTAGAGGCACCATCCGCGGTGTACTGAACAGCTTGCGCGGGCACCAGCAAGGCATCCGGAATCACACCTTGTTCCAGACGAACGCGTACGTACATACCGGGCAAGAGAATTTCATCAGGGTTCGGGAACACGGCACGCAAGGTTACTTGCGAAGTGGAAGGATCCACGCTGACACCGCTAAACAGCAAAACGCCATCTTGATCATAAAGGGAGCCATCTTCCAGCACGGCCTTGGCTTTGGCCTGGCCTTCACCAGCCGACTTCAACGTACCAGCAGCCATGGCACGACGCAGTTGCGTCAGCTCAGCGGTGGAACGCGTCACATCAATATAGACACGGTCCAGTTGCTGCACGGTGGCCATATGGGTGGCGTTGGCGGCAGAAACCAGAGCACCTTCGGTAACCAGGGACTTGCCGATACGGCCCGACACGGGCGACACAATCTTGGTGTAGCCCAGATCAATATTGGCGCTGTCCAGGGTCGCCTGTGCAGCGGCAATGGCGGCATCGGCCTGCATGGCGCGGGCCTTGGCGTTGTCGTAATCCTGGCGGGAAACCGCATTTTCCTTGATCAGACGCTCGTAACGCTGCGCCAATTGCTTGGCACTTTGTGCGTCAGCCTGGGCGTTTTTCAGCTGGGCTGCAGCCTGATTACGAACTGCACGGTACGGAGCCGGGTCAATGGTAAACAAGAGCTGGTCTTGTTTGACATCAGCGCCCTGCTCAAAGTTGATCTCTTCCACAATCCCGGAAACACGGGCGCGGATTTGTGCATCTTTAATTGCTTCGACTCGTCCAGGCAGCTCGGAGAACAACTCGGTAGAAGTCGGTTGGACGGTAATCACACTGACCGGGACCTTCATCCCGCCGGCCGGAGCTTGAGGCTCTTTGTTGCCGCAAGCGGCGAGCAGAACCAAGGAAGAGAAGGCAGCAATACGAAAAGTCTGCCGACCCAACAAGCTTTGAAATGACATGAAGAACTCCTGAGCTAAGCGTTGCATGGGAGTTTAACGCTTAAACTGACTGGATTGTATGGTTTGGACAAGCAGCAAGTATATGTCGAAAAAGCGCAAATCAAACAGGAAAATTTGCGATGAGACTCATTTCGATCCTGCCATTATTTGGCGACTACGATTAGCCAGCTACCCCCTTGCACCCGCTCCGCTGTCTGCCTATGCCAAAAGAACACGTATTATCATATACCTAGGGTTTTTTGAATATAAAAAAACCGCGTTTAACCCCTAGAGTTCACGCGGTTTTCCAAATCCGGGATAGTGCTTTCTAACCTAGCAATAAACTATCGTCGGCTAAAGTCTCGCCCCGAACCCGCTCGAACATCTCCAGCAGATCTCGCACATCCAGGCCTTGACGCTGTTCACCACTGACATCCAGCACCACCTTGCCCTGGTGCAACATGACCGTGCGATCACCCACATCCAGAGCCTGACGCATACTGTGCGTGACCATCATGGTGGTCAGGCCACCTTCACGCACAATACGATTGGTCAGTTGCAAAACAAAGTCAGCCGTACGCGGGTCCAGCGCAGCCGTATGCTCGTCCAGCAGCAAGATCTTGGAAGGACGCAAGGCCGCCATCAACAGGCTGACGGCCTGACGTTGGCCACCGGACAACAAACCGATGCGGTCTGTCAGACGGTTTTCCAGACCCAGACCCAAGGTTTCCAGACGCTCTGCAAATTCAGCGCGCATGGAGTGACGCACGGCACGGCTCAGCCCACGGCGGCTGCCACGGCAGGTGGCCAGCGCCATATTTTCTTCAATGGTCAGATCTTCACAGGTCCCGGCCATCGGATCCTGAAACACACGTGCGACCCAATTGGCTCGCTCCCAGACCGGGCGGCGAGTCACGTCTACCTTGTCGATCATGATTTGGCCATCATCAACAGACTGGTCGCCCGAGATCGCATTCAGAAAAGTAGACTTGCCCGCACCGTTGGAACCGATCACGGTCACGAACTGCCCTTCCGGAATGGTCAGGGACAAACCGCGCAAGGCACGGGTTTCAATGGGCGTACCTGGATTAAATGTCAGGGACAGATCTTTTGCTTCTAACATTACTGGGCCCCCTTCTGTTTACGAGCACGCTTTTTCTTGAGCAATGGAATCACCAGTGCCACGGTAACCAGCAAAGCGGTGACCAGGTTCAAGTCCTGCGCTTTCAGGCCGATCACATCGGCATTCAGAGCCAAAGCAATAAAGAAGCGGTACAGAATCGCACCCAGCACCACGGCCAAGGTGGCGTAGAACAGTTTGCGTGCGGGCAAGATGCTTTCACCCACAATCACGGCAGCCAGACCAATCACGATGGTCCCGATGCCCATGGAGATATCCGCCCCACCCTGCGATTGTGCAAACAAGGCACCGGCCAAGGCGACCAGGGCATTGGAAATGGCCATGCCCAGCAAAAGCATATTGCCAGTTGCCACGCCTTGAGCACGGGCCATACGGGCATTGGCGCCGGTAGCGCGCATGGCCAGGCCAGTTTGCGTACCGAAAAACCAATCCAGCGCCAGTTTGGCAATGATTACCAACCCAATCAGCATCAAGGGACGAGCAATATAGTCAGCGATGGATTCGGGCTGCAGAATCGTGAAGACCGTCGGCTCCATGATCAGGGGCACATTGGGACGGCCCATGATGCGCAGGTTGATGGAATACAAGGCGATCATCATCAGGATACTGGCCAGCAGATCCATGATTTTCAGGCGTACGTTCAACCAGCCGGTAATGGTGCCGGCAATGGCGCCTGCAAAGGTGGCCACTACAGTCGCCAGGAAAGGATCATTGCCCTGGCTGATCAGGATGGCGGCAACCGCCCCACCCAAAGGAAAACTACCATCGACCGTCAGGTCAGGAAATCGCAGGATGCGAAAAGAAATCAGAACACCCAGAGCAACCAGTCCGAAAATCAGACCAATCTCCAGGGCCCCCCACATTGAATAAATAGACATATTGTTGGACGTCTAGGATACAAAAGAAACAGGCGGGCAGCTTGTGGCAACCCACCTGCAAGAAGCAGTCAAATCAGGCTTATTCGACGATTTTTGTTGCGGACTTCACGAAGTCCTCGTTAAGCGAAACGCCTTGGCGCTTGGCAGCGCCCGGATTGACATACAGTTCCAGATTGCTGCTGGTTTCAGAAGCCATATCACCGGGTTTTTCACCCTTCAGAATACGGATGACCTGTTGACCGGTCTGCAGACCCAGGTTGTAGTAGTTCACGCCCAGAGCTGCGATAGCACCACGGGCCACACTGTCGGTGTCCGAAGCGATCAAAGGCACTTTGGCGTCCACGCCTACTTTTACCAGGGACTCGTAGGCCGACACCACGTTATTGTCGGTATTGGTGTAGATCACATCGACCTTGCCCACCAGGCTACGAGCAGCCGCCCCCACGTCCACGGTACGAGGCGCGGTGGCTTCCACCAGCGTCATGCCGTGCTTGGGCAGCAATTCTTTCATTTCTTTAACGACCACGGCGGAGTTGGCTTCGCCAGGGTTGTAAACCATACCCACGCGCTTGGCATCAGGCACGACTTTCTTGATCAGATCCACCTGGGCTTCCAGTGCCAGCGCATCGGACACGCCTGTCACGTTGGTGCCCGACGGTGCCATGCTGGGCACCAGGTGTGCCACCACAGGATCGGTCACGGCCGAGTACACCACAGGGATAGTCTTGGTTGCCGACACCACGGCCTGCGCCGAAGGAGTGGAAATGGCCACAATCACGTCAGCCTTGTCACCGACGAATTTACGAGCGATCTGAGCGGCAATCGCCGGATTGCCCTGGGCGGTCTGAAACTGCCATTTGAAGCCGGAGGCTTCGTTATAACCAGCATCGGTCAGCGCTTTGTGTACTCCATCCTTAATGGCGTCCAGAGCCGGATGTTCCACAATCGACGATACCGATACAGATTGCGCATGAACTGCAGCGCCCGACATCAATCCTACACAAGCCAAAGCGGCCGCCACCTGATGCACCGATCTGATCAGTTTCATCCAATACTCCTTAGATGCAAAAAAACGAAAATTTTAGGTGTTTAGTCTAACGCGAACGACAGGACTTTGACCCTTCAGGTAATCCCTGCCCCGCTCCCCTACTGGTCCTGCATCTGGCGACGGAACGAGAGCAGTTCCCTGGCCCAACGTGTAGCCGGCAAACCATAATCGGCCTGCACTTGTTCGGCCCGACTCAGCAGCTCTCCGGCTGTCATCTCCAGCGTGCTGCCTTTGAAGGCCAGAACCACCTGATTGCCCTCGTCCATTTCAGGCAAGAGCAATACTTTGCCATTAAAGGCTTCACGAATGTTGTCAATATTATGTTTGAAGCTGGGATGGGCACCAAAAAGATTCACCGTCATGATGCCTTCATCATCCAGAACCGCGCGGCAATCCTGATAGAACTCCAGACTGTCACGTACTGGGCCTTCGGCATGCGCGTCGTACAAGTCCACCATCAAGGCGCGATACTGACTGTGCTGATCGCTATCCTGTACCCAGACACCGGCGTCAGCCTGATCAATCAGAGACCGTGGGCTGCGCGGCAGCCGGAAGAAAGCATTGCACATGCCAATCACCGACGGATTCCACTCCACCGTCTGTACCTGACTGCTGGTCTGCTTCAGGCAGAAACGCAGCAGGGAGCCCGCCCCCAGCCCCAGAATAGCCAGTTTGTGCTCGGGTTTGGGGTCTTCCATAAATAGCAGCCAGGCCATCATTTGTTGTGTGTAGGCCAAGACCAATTCAGCGGGCTTGCGAATACGCATTGCACCTTGAATCCACTCCGTTCCAAAGTGCAGATAACGGATCCCTTCGCTTTCCGACAACGTAGGACTATCGTCCCCCTGCTCACCAGCCATGAAACTCTTCCTTGCAAAGCAGTCAGGCGGCCCGGCTCACACGGGAGCAACGTGGCCCCCCACATAATCCTGAACCTGGATATGGCCTGACGACAGAGAAAACAGCGCCGGAAGGCGGCATTGCGCCACTTCCGGCGTTTTTTAGCAAGGCGCCATCATAACAGCGATCACTTGATGGGGAACGGCTCACTGACGTTCGATAATCATGGCTACTCCCTCGCTACCGCCATGACACATGGTGACCAGAGCATACCGCCCCTGGATGCGCTGCAACTCATGCAAGGCCTTGACTACCAGTGCCGCTCCTGTCGCCCCCAAAGGATGCCCCATGCTAATGCTGCCGCCATTTGGATTGACTCGCTCCGGATCAAAATCCAATTCTTTGGCAACGGCGCACACCTGTGCTGCAAACGCCTCATTGGACTCGATCACATCAATATCGGCTACCGTCAGTCCCGCCCGCTTGAGCGCCAAGCGAGTCGATGGCACCGGCCCCATTCCCGCAAATTGAGGGTCCACGCCCGCATGCGCCCATGAGCGCAGCTTGCCCAGGGGCTTCAAGCCTTGACGGCGTGCCTGCCCCTCTTCCATCATCAGCACCACCGCCGCCGCATCCGCCAGACCCAAGATATTACCGGCCGTCACCGTCCCCCCGTCGCTCTGGAAAATAGGCTTCAAGGCGGCAAGCTGCTCCAGACTGCCATCATGCCGAACATGCTCATCCTGCTCGAAGATGCTCCCATCGTGGGCCGCCAGCGGGACGATCTGCTCCTTAAAGTACCCATTTTCAATGGCACGAGCCGCTCTACGGTGCGACTCCAGGGCCAACTGATCTTGCTCACAGCGGGACACACCGTATTTTCTGGCGACATTCTCCCCCGTCACCCCCACATGCTCCCGAGTCAAAGGACTGATGAAAATCTCCGACAAGACATCTACCAAGGCCACACTGCCCATGCGACTCCCCCAGCGCTGGCTTGGCGCCAGATAAGGCATTCGACTGGTACTTTCAACACCGCCGGCCAAGGCCACCCGAGCCTCACCCAATACAATTGCTTGCGCTACCGAAATAATGGCCTGCAAACCGGATGCACATAAGCGGTTCACATTCATGGCAACCGCCTCATGAGCCACTCCTGCTTTCATGGAGGCTGCACGCGCCACATAGACATCCTGGGGCTCGGTCAGCACCACCTGCCCCATCACTACCTGCTCCACCTCCGAGGCAGATACTCCACTTCTGCCCAACACTTCCTGCATGACCGCCGCCCCCATCTCAATGGGGGGCACATTCCGTAACGAACCACCAAAATTACCAAAAGCGGTTCGACAAGCCTGAACCAGAACGACTTCTTGCATATGAATCTCCTTTTATTCCGTTTTATTCCGATGAGAAAAAACAAGGGCTTCATGCTCAGTCACCCAAGCCATGCATTACTTTTAAAACAATTCAATGCAATTGGCTGGATACGAGGGTCCACTACAAAAACAAATAATCAAGTCGGCGTTTTTATAAGATTTACTTGTATATGCCGAAAAAAAGCCGGAAAGTGACTCGTAGCACTTCCGGCTTTCCTGCGCTTTAAACGAAGCTTAAAGAGAAATAATCAGCAAGGTTCAAGGACGCTCGAAAATCGCCGCAATCCCCTGCCCACCACCAATACACATGGTGACCAGCGCGTAACGACCTTGGACACGCTGCAGTTCATGCAAGGCCTTGACTGTAATAGCGGCGCCGGTCGCGCCAATAGGGTGGCCCAGGCTGATACCACTACCATTGGGGTTCACCCGTGCCGGATCCAGACCCAGTTCACGCACGACTGCGCACGCTTGGGCGGCAAAAGCTTCGTTGGACTCGATCACATCCAGATCCGACACGCTCAAACCGGCGCGCTCCAGTGCCAGACGGCTGGCTGGCACAGGCCCAATACCCATAATGCTGGGATCCACCCCGGCATGCCCCCAGGACACCAGCTTGGCCAAAGGCTTCAGCCCACGCTGGCGAGCTTCTTCCGCGCACATCAGCAAGACAGCGGCTGCACCGTCATTCAGGCCCGAGGCATTACCTGCCGTAACACTGCCGCCTTCAGGCATGAACACAGGCTTCAGGCCGGTAAAGTTTTCCATCGTGGCGTCCAGACGTACGTGCTCGTCCTGATCAAACACGATCTCGCCCTTACGGCTTTTCTGGATAATGGGCACGATCTGCTCTTTAAAATAGCCCTGCTCGATCGCGCGACGGGCACGCTGGTGCGATTCCAATGCCAGCTCGTCCTGATCGGCTCGGGTCACGCCGTATTGGCGGGCCACATTTTCGGCCGTAATGCCCATATGAACGCGATCAAAAGGATCCGTCAGTGCGCCAGTCATCATATCCATCATGACCGAGTCCCCCATGCGAGCGCCCCAGCGATGAGCACTGGACATATAGGGCGCACGGCTCATGCTTTCTGCTCCGCCTGCCAAAGCCACCTTGGCATCACCGACCAGAATGCCCTGCGCGGCCGACACAATGGCTTGCAGACCAGAACCGCACAAACGGTTGACGTTCATGGCCGGTGTTCCGTGGCCCACGCCCGCCTGCACCGAAGCCACACGCGACAAGTACATATCGCGCGGCTCGGTTTGAATAACCTGCCCCATCACTACATGCTGAACGTCTGCCGCCGATACGCCACTTCTGTCCAGTACCGCGCGCAATACCGTGGCTCCCATTTCGATTGGCGACACATTCTTCAGTCCACCACCAAAATCACCAATCGCGGTACGGCATGCCTGGACTACAACCACTTCTTTCATATGAATCTCCCTCAATCCCATTGGGATATGATGACCAGCATAAAAAAGCCAAGCTGACAAAAACGTCCACTCGAATATACACGGCTGCCATGGAAAACCATAAAGCAGACACAAAGACCGTAATTCGCAGTATGGTTTGATACCTTACCCACAAGACACGTTCTTGATAACCCTTTTTATAGGATTCCCCCTCATGTACGAGCGTATCCTGGTATGTACCGACGGCTCAGAACTGTCCGCCCACGCTGTCACCCATGCCCTGAATCTGGCCAAGACCAGCGGCGCCAAATTGCTGGCCCTGCGCGTCATTCCGCGCTATCGCCAAAGCTACCTGGAGGGCGGCCCCATTATCGACCAGAAGCTCGATAGCCGTATCGAGGCCTCCTGGGTAGAGCACGCCCAATCCGAGCTGGCCGCCGTCAAGCAGGCCGGTAAAGACATTGGTGTCTCGGTCAAGGGCCTGGTGGTGAAGTCCGAACTGGTGGCCGATGCCATTATTTCTACCGCTGAAAAGCAGAAAGCTGACCTGATCGTCATGTCCTCGCATGGCCGCAAGGGCTACAAGCGCCTGCTCTTGGGCAGCGAAACCCAGCACGTTCTGACCTACTCGGAAATCCCCGTTCTGGTGATCCGCAAGAAAGCCAAGAAAAAATAAAACGCGGCCAGGCATCAAAACGCAAACTCCGGTTTGCGTTTTTTATTCTCAGGAGTCCCGCATGAACGTCCGCACACAGGAAAAACGACGCCGTTTTCGAGCCTTGCATGAAAGTGGCTTACTGATTTTGCCCAACCCCTGGGACATAGGCGGAGCCAAGCGTCTGGAACGACTGGGCGCAAAGGCGATTGCCAGCAGCAGCGCTGCGTTTGCCTGGTCAAAGGGATTGGAAGACTTTGAGGTGGGCCGGGATGCCCTGTTGGCGCATTTGCGAGAACTGGCGGCCAGCACGAATCTGCCACTGAACGCCGACTTTGAAAATGGCTTTGCCGATGAGCCGGAACAGGTCGCCGAAAACGTCCGCCTGGCCATTGAAACCGGCATTGCAGGCTTATCCATTGAAGATCGCCATGGCGACGAACTGTATGACCTTGAGTTGGCTGTGGCCCGCATACGGGCTGCCAAGCAAGCGATTCTCAACAGTGGCGAGGACGTTCTGTTAATAGGACGCAGCGAAGGCCTGCTGATTGACGCGCTGGATCTGGGACAAACCATAACCCGGCTAAAAGCCTTTGCCCAGGCAGGCGCCGATGTGGTCTACGCCCCCGGATTACGCGATCTGGACGATATTGCCCAGGTTGTCCAGGCACTGGCACCTACGCCCGTCAATGTGCTGCTAATTCATCCGGGACTGAACGTGCCCGATTTGGCCGCCATCGGTGTACGCCGTGTCAGCACAGGGTCACAACTGGCTCTGGCCACCTGGAACCGCTTTGAAGAGGCCAGCCTGCAACTGCTGGAGCAAGGGCATCTGCCGGCCACCCAAGCCCATCGCCGCTGGTCCTGATACAAGACAGGCAGGCATAAAAAAAGCGCAAGCTGCAAGGCTTGCGCTTTTTAACCCTTCAGTCAGAACTTAGCTGTCCTGAGCCTGGTCGCTGGACGCGTCCACTTTGGCTTCCTGATCGGTTTCTACGACTGCTTTCTTGGGAGCCACCCAATTCAGGGGCTCAACCTCAAAGGCCTGTTTACGACGTACTGGTTTCGATTTGCTCACGAATAACTCCTGCTCAATATCGACAGGGGGCGCTGCCCTTAGCACCCCGATTTCTTTATTATATCAATGATTAGACCACAAATCAATTTTGGTCATAATATGGGCGCATTATGGATGCAAATTAGGCGACGTTAGAACAAAATAAAGGCAATTCAAAACAAGACTTTTTCATAGACAATTCAAGCCAAAATAACTGCCCTGAATATCTTACGGCTCGCCTAGACCCCAGGCACCCTTGAAAACTCATTTTTCACCCATTTGAGTACAACAATAAAGAGACAATGGCATGCACGATTCCCGCCCCACCGATCATCTAGATCGCTCCTTGCGCTGTTTTTTACGCATTGCACAATTAGGCTCGGTCAGCAAAGCGGCTGATGATTTGGGACAAAGCCAATCCAGCCTGAGCAAACAATTAAGCTCGCTGGAACAAAGCCTGGGCCAAACCCTGTTTACCCGTACCGGGCGCGGAGTCAGCCTGAATGATGCGGGCGAGCTGCTGCGCCAAGCAATCGAACCGGCCTATAGCCGTATTGACAGCGCCATCCATGCCGTGCGTCAGGAGCACGGCGTCAATTCAGGTACTGTGCGGCTGGCCACCGTCCATACTCTGAGCTACTACTTCATGTCCGATGTCGCTGCCGCATTCATGAGTGCCCACCCTGGCGTGAATCTGTCCTTATTGGGACGCAGCTCGCCCGAGGTAGTGGCTTTGGTGGAAAGCGGCAAAGCCGATGTGGGTTTTGTATATGACTCGGCGGTGGACTGTGGCGGCTTGATCTCGCACACCCTGTTTGACGACCAAATGTGCCGCATCTCTGCCAAGCTGGAGCCTCTTCCGAGTGCAGATTTAAGCCACCAGGCCTTACGCCTGATCGGTTTTCCGCCCCGTTACGCCCTGCGCCGCATGATTCACAGCAGCGGCCTGCACCCCGAATTTGTGGCGGAGGTCGAAACCATAGATGCCATGTTGCGACTGGTAGCGTCAGGATTGGGGGACTGTATCTTGCCGAGCCGCATTCCTGACAATCTGCTGCACGAGCACAATCTGCATAAATACCCGATTGAGCAACCTGCCCTGCAACGCCGGGTTGTGGCGATCTTGCGGGCAGACCGTGATCCCCAAGCACTGACTTCACAGCTGCTGGAATGTGCTTTGCGCACAGCGCAAAGTCTGTAACAAGCCTCTGCAACACGAACCTGTCGCAAGGATTCGTGGCAGATAGTCAGCCCATAAAAAACGGGCCTGATGACAGACACTTCAAGTCTGGAATTCCTCCAGAACCCTGAACATCCCTCATCAGGCCCGCTTGCTTCACTGCTCTACCCAAAGGCCGATGCCCTGCCCCGGCCCTGGATAGCAAACTGCTTTACTGTGCCACGCAGTCCACGTAGTAACGCTTCTGACCGGAGGCATCCACCTCTTCCACAAAACCGTGGATATCCGTACCAAAGCCCGGACACTGGCGATGCAGTTCACGCGAGAACTTCAGGAAATCCACAATCGTCTTGTTAAAGGCTTCACCAGGAATCAGGAGCGGGATACCGGGGGGATAAGGTGTGATCAAATTGGTAGTCACGCGACCTTCCAGCTGATCAATCTCGACCCGTTCCGTACGACGCTGCGCAATGCAGGCAAAAGCATCAGCCGGACGCATGACAGGCACCACATCCGACAGGTACATATCGGTCATCAAACGGGCAATGTCGTGCTTGGCGTACAACTGGTGCACATGCTGGCACAAATCGCGCAAGCCCATTTCCTCGTAACAAGGATACTGGCGCGCAAACTGCGGCAGAACACGCCAGACAGGCAAGTTGCGGTCGTAATCGTCCTTGAACTGCTGCAGCGCTGTGACCAGGGAGTTCCAGCGGCCTTTGGTAATGCCGATGGTGAACATGATGAAGAAGCTGTACAGGCCAATCTTCTCCACAATCACGCCACGTTGCGCCAGAAACTTGGTCACGATAGAAGCCGGAATGCCGGTTTCACCAAATGTGCCTGTCAGATCCAGGCCGGGGGTAACAATCGTGGCCTTGATCGGATCCAGCATATTGAAGCCATCAGCCAGCGGGCCGAAACCGTGCCACTCGCTATGCTCCGCATCGTCCGTAATGATCCAGTCCTCAGGCTTGCCCACACCGTCTTCTGCCAGTGTTGGCGGGCCCCAGACCTTGAACCACCAATCGTCTTCGTCAAACTGCGATTCGACCTTGCGCATGGCACGGCGGAAATCCAGAGCTTCAATAATGCTTTCCTCAACCAGCACACGACCACCGGGTGGCTCCATCATGGCAGCGGCCACGTCGCAAGACGCAATAATCGCGTACTGCGGGCTGGTGCTGGTGTGCATCAGATAGGCTTCATTGAACAAATGACGATCCAGGCTACGAGTGACCGAGTCCTGTGCCAGCACGTGGCTGGCCTGGCTCAAACCGGCTAGCAGCTTGTGCGTGGACTGGGTGGAGAACACCATGGTTTCTTGCGGACGCGGACGGTTCTTGCCCATGGCGTGAAACTGACCATAGAAGGGATGGAAAGCCGCGTGCGGAATCCAGGCTTCATCAAAATGCAGCACTTCCACGTAACCATCCACGGCATTCTTGATCACCTGGGTGTCGTAAATAATGCCGTCGTAGGTGGACTGGGTCAGCGTCAGCACACGGGGTTTGACCGTATCGGCATCCAGATGCGAGAGCAAGGGGTGCTTGCGGATCTTCTCGCGAATGGTCTCGATATCAAATTCGCTGCGCGCAATCGGGCCAATAATCCCGAAGTGGTTACGCGTAGGACGCAGAAACACGGGGATAGCCCCCGTCATCACAATGCTGTGCAGGATGGATTTGTGGCAGTTACGGTCCACGACCACCACATCGCCCGGAGCCACGGCATGGTGCCAGACAATCTTGTTGCTGGTGCTGGTGCCGTTGGTCACGAAAAAGCAGTGATCAGCGTTGAAAATACGCGCGGCATTGCGTTCGCTGGCACCAATGGCCCCGTTGTGATCCAGCAGTTGGCCCAGTTCTTCAACGGCATTGCAGACGTCGGCACGCAGCATGTTCTCGCCAAAAAACTGGTGAAAAATCTGCCCGACCGGGCTTTTCAGAAAGGCTACGCCGCCGGAATGACCGGGGCAATGCCATGAATACGAGCCATCCTCGGCGTAATCGAGCAAGGCTTTCAGAAATGGAGGCTTGACGCCTTCCACATAACTGCGCGCTTCACGCACGATATGACGCGCCACGAACTCGGGCGTATCCTCGAACATGTGAATGACGCCTTGCAGCTCGCGCAAGATATCGTTTGGCATATGACGAGCCGTTTTAGTCTCGCCATACACATAAATAGGCACATCGGTATTGCGACGACGCACAGCCCGAATAAAGGCACGCAGATTCACCAGCGCCGGGGCGCTGTCTCCATCTTGCGTGAACTCCTCATCATCGATGGACAAAATAAACGCGCTGGCACGACTTTGCTGCTGGGCAAATTGACTCAGATCGCCATAACTGGTGGTTCCCAACACCTCGAAGCCTTCGGCCTCGATCGCATCTGCTAATACACGAATGCTCAGACCAGACGCATTTTCAGAACGAAAATCCTCATCGATGATCACAATGGGGAATTGATATTGCATGCCATGTCCTTAATACAAGGGAGTGCCGCAGGGGCGGCAAAAAAAGGGAGGGACGTCAGTCGCTTTTGCGCAGCAGATCGTACCGTGTTTCACGTCCCGTCATGTGACACTTGCTTTTCCCTACGTCCTTGGGCATAATTCTACATGTCCCAGGACAAAACAAAAGGCGTGGTGACAGATTGGCTATGTGACGGACTGCAAATCCGTTCAGGTTGGTTCGATTCCAGCACACGCCTCCATCTTGCTTGCATTCAAGACAGACAAAACTGGCCTTCTTTCCGGTTTTGATCACACAGAAAAAGTCGCCATTATGGCGATTTTTTTATTCCCTTTTCCTGCATATCAAATCCTTGTACTACGCGCTGCGGCCAAGCCCTTCCATCGGTTTTGGCCCACCGTTCCAACTTGGCCTGCAATTTAACACAAGCAGGCGCGTGATCTGCGCAAAAAACCCTCTTTTTCGTGCCCTAAAAACATCAATCTGCCCCAAGCGTGCTTTGGGTCTTGCCGCCTGACTTTATGGCTGTTACATGCAGATAGTTTGAGGACAAATTTATTGTCTGAAAATGTCTGTTTTTCACTACGACCTAGAACAAAGCCCAGGCTCATCGGCCATTTTCATCCTGTCGGTGGCGCTGGCTTTAAAACCAGTCCCTGGCTAGCGCTGATATGATGGCGGCATTCGCGCACGCTAAGCGCCATCCTGCCCGTTTCCAACACGCTGATGGCCGCCTCTGCACTACCTTTATCGACAAAGCCCTGTACAAGCGGCTTTCTCTGATTTACCGAGATTGTCTGACACCATGAAACTCACCACCTGGAACGTGAACTCCCTGAACGTCCGTCTTCCCCAAGTTCTGGACTGGCTCAAGGCCAACCCCGTAGACGTGCTGTGTCTGCAAGAGCTCAAACTGCCCGACGAGCGTTTTCCCTTGGAGGCTTTTCAGGAAATGGGTTATCACGCTCACTGGGCGGGTCAGAAAACCTACAACGGCGTGGCCCTGATTTCGCGTGAGCCTGGCACGGATGTGCAACGCAATCTACCCAACTACGAAGACCCCCAGCAGCGTTTGCTGGCCGCCACGTACCCCTCGCCTGACGGCCCGGTGCGTGTGATCTGTGCCTACTGCCCCAACGGGCAATCGCTGGAAAGCGAAAAGTACACCTACAAGCTGGAATGGTTTGCCGCCTTGCACGACTGGCTGGAAAAAGAATTGCAGCAGTATCCCCGTCTAGCCATTCTGGGCGACTATAATATTGCCCCAGCCGACCAGGACGTTTACGACCCGGTCAAATGGGGAGTCGATGTTCTGGTATCCCCGCCCGAGCGCGCCGCGTTCGAGCGTTTGCTGGCACTGGGCCTGCACGATGCCTACCGTCTGTTTGAGCAAAGCGGCAGCCCCTTTACCTGGTGGGACTATCGTCGTTTTGCCTTCCGCCGCGATGCCGGGCTGCGTATTGACCACGCCCTGCTGTCCGACGCGCTCAAGGCCCGTTGCACGGCCTGCGATATTGACCGCGAGCCGCGCGCCAATGAGCAGCCCTCGGATCACGCTCCCGTTACCGCTACCTTGTCTTTTAGCTGACACACTCTTTTCATTATGCAAATTCAAAGCCAAATCATCGAGCAGACTGACTCGGCCTATGTGCTTGAGATCACCTTGGAAGAGGAGCACAAGGTCTGGGCCTATCTGGCCATCAGCGAGCCAGATCTGGATGCGGTCGCCCATATTGTCCCGCCCGAGCAATTCGAAGCCGGCGGCGATGTGCACGTGATGGCCATTGCCCAGCCCGAAGATGCCCCGCAGGAAGTGGAAGACGTTTTGTTCTCCATGAACCCCAATGACACGGTGGTCTTTCTGTGCGCGGACCAAGCCAGCATCCTGGCCGTTTTGAATGAGTTTGGGCAAACCGACCCAAGCAGCAATTAATTCTTTTATAAAAATCTACTTCTAGAGTCTGCTCTCCATGTCCACGAGCTATCCTGGCACCGTCTTTATGGTTGTCGCCCCCAGCGGGGCGGGTAAATCCAGTCTGGTCAACGCCCTTCTGGCCAACGATTCCAACATCATGCTGTCCATCTCGGCCACTACACGTGCCCCCCGTCCCGGCGAGAGCGACGGCCAGCACTACTTCTTTGTGGACAAAGCGCGTTTTGAAAACATGGTCGCAGAAAACGCCATGCTGGAATGGGCCAAGGTGCATGACAACTACTACGGCACGCCCCGCGAACCCATTCAGAAAGCCCTGAATGCAGGCCGCGATGTGTTGCTGGAAATTGACTGGCAAGGCGCCCGCCTGGCGCGTGAACATTTCCCCGAAGCCGTCGGCATTTTCATTCTGCCGCCCTCCTTGCCCACCTTGCAGGCCCGTTTGCGCAAACGTGGACAAGATAGCGAAGAGATCATCGCCCGCCGCCTCGAGGCTGCCGAGCACGAAATCGCCCATGTTCATGACTGTCAATATGCTATTATCAATGAGGATTTTGATACGGCATTACAGCAGCTATTGAGTATTGTGCAGGCCAGTCGTTTGCGCACTGCCACTCAGTCAGTACGGCATCGCCAACTCTTTCAACAATTAGGCGCAGATGCCCTGCTGAATCAGGGCTGATCTCCTTCTTATTACTTTTTGATAACAGGTCTACTATGGCTCGCATCACTATCGAGGACTGCCTGGAGCAAGTCCCCAATCGCTTTAAGCTCACCTTGGCAGCCGCCTACCGTGCGCGCGAACTGGCTCAAGGCCACGAACCACGCCTGGAAAGCAAGAACAAGCCTACGGTTACCGCCCTGCGAGAAATCGCCTCCGGCGCGACCGGTCTGGAAATGCTGCGCAAAGTTCCTACCTGATAGGCACAGGCGGAGCACGGTATGGCATTTTCTGGTTTACGGGGCGCATCGTCTGGGCTGTTGGCCGTCCTTAAAAAAGGTTCACGGCTAGGTCGTCGCAAGCCTAAAGACAAGAACACCCCGGCACTGGCACAAGCTGCCCAGGAAAGTGCCAGTCCTCCTATTGCCTCACTGGCTCCGCTACACAAGATCATCTCGCAGTACCTGGACCCGAAAGATGTGGAACGGGTACGGGAGGCCTATCGTTTCTCCGATCAGGCCCATCTGGGGCAGTTTCGCGCCAGTGGCGAACCCTATATCTCGCACCCCATTGCCGTCACGGAAATCTGTGCGGGCTGGAAGCTGGATACCGATGCCTTGATGTCGGCCCTGCTGCATGACGTGATCGAAGATCAGGACGTCACCAAGCAGGAACTGGCTGAAAAGTTCGGGACCGATGTGGCCGAGATTGTGGACGGCCTGTCCAAGCTGGAACGCCTGGAGTTTGCTACCAAGACACAGCAACAGGCCGACAGCTTCCGCAAGATGCTGCTGGCCATGTCGCGTGACGTGCGCGTGATTCTGATCAAGCTGGCCGACCGCTTGCACAATATGCGCACCCTGGATGCGGTCAAGCCGGAAAAACGCCGCCGCGTCGCCCAGGAAACGCTGGATATTTACGCTCCGATCGCGCATCGCCTGGGCCTGAACGCCCTGTTCCGCGAGCTGCAGGATCGCTGCTTCAAGGCGATCTACCCCAATCGCTACAAGGTGCTGCACAAGGCCTTGCTGGCAGCGCGTGGCAATCGCCGTGAAGTGCTGGGCAAGATCACCGAAGCCGTCAAGATCGCCCTGCCTGCTGCCGGAATTGATGCCGAAATTTCCGGCCGTGAGAAGTCGCTCTACAGTATTTTCTGCAAGATGGTCGAGCAGAAGAAGTCCTTTTCGGACGTGCTGGATATTTACGGCTTTCGCGTCATCGTGCATACCCTGCCCGAGTGCTATTTGTCCTTGGGTACGCTGCACCAACTGTATCGCCCCGTACCGGGCAAATTCAAGGACTACATTGCCATCCCCAAAGTGAATGGCTACCAGTCCCTGCACACTACCTTGATTGGCCCCTACGGCACCCCTGTCGAGTTCCAGTTCCGCACCCGCGAAATGGACCACGTGGCAGAAGAAGGCGTGGCCTCTCATTGGCTGTACAAAGAAGACGACGTCACCCTGAACGATCTGCAAAAGCGCACACACCGCTGGCTGCAATCCTTGCTGGATATCCAAAGTCAGACAGGCGACTCCACAGAATTCCTGGAACACGTCAAAGTTGACCTGTTCCCCGATGCCGTTTACGTCCATACGCCCAAAGGCAAGATTATTTCCCTGCCTCGTGGTGCGACTCCGGTGGACTTTGCCTACAGCATCCATACCGATATCGGCAATCACGCTGTTGCTTCCAAAATCAATGGCGAGTTTGCCCCACTGCGCACCGAGCTGAAAAGCGGTGACTCGGTAGAGATCATTACCTCCCCCGCCGCTCGCCCAAGCGCTCAGTGGCTGAACTACGTCCGTTCGGGCCGCGCCCGTTCGGAAATCCGCCATTACCTGCGCACGGTTAAATACGAAGAATCCGTGGCTTTTGGCCGCCGTCTGCTGGATCAAGCCTTTGACCAGCTAAGCCTGCCACATGCCACCGACGACGATCCCAACTGGGACAAACTGGCCAAGGGTTCGGGCGCCGCATCCCGTGAAGAAATTCTGGCCGATATTGGCTTGGGCAAACGTTTGGCCGCCGTCGTGGCGCGCCGCTTTGCTCCAGAAAACCCCTTGCTGGAAACCACTGCGGCCGAGTTTGACGAAATTAACGCCAACACTTCTGCACCGATTCTGATTCACGGTAACGAAGGTCAGGCTGTACAGCTGGCACCGTGCTGTGGCCCCCTGCCTGGTGACGCCATTATTGGCGGCATCCGTCTGGGTCACGGTTTGGTTGTTCATATGGCTGAGTGTGCGGTGGCACAACGCGCCCAGGCCAAAGAGCCTGAGCGTTGGGTTCCTGTCATGTGGGACAGCAATACCGCCCGCCACCTGTCCACCCGTCTGGATGTCACTGCGATCAACGAGCGTGGTGTTCTTGGCCGTCTGGCTGCTGAAATTACCGATGCTGACTCCAACATCCTGCATATTTCCATGCCGGACGAATCGGCTGCGACCTCCGTGTTGCACCTGACCGTTCAGGTTGATAGCCGTACCCACCTGGCACGCGTGATTCGCGCCATCCGTCACGTACCGCAAGTTCAGAAGATTGTGCGTGTGAAGGGCTAAACCCGCTTGCAAACCAGCTTTCAGCCGTACAAAAAACGCCTGCTCAATAGCAGGCGTTTTTTATGGTTCAAATACGATCAAAGCCCGCTACTAGGCCAGGGTCTCGCGCACATGTTGTTCCAAGGCCCGAATAAAAATATCCACTGGCTCATGCGCATAGTCGTCCTGCGGCAAGAATAGAGAGACGGACGGCAATGCAATTCCGTCGAAAGGCAAAGGGACTACTCGCACGACGCCCTGTTCGCTGAATTGTCGGGCTGAAATAGAACCCAGCAAAACCAATGCCTGGTTCTCGCGTAGCACCGCCAGGTTCGCCAAGGTCAAGGTCGACTCCAGCAGACAGCGAGGCTCCTGAAAGCCCTGACGGGCCAACCAGAAAGCCAAAGTACGACGCAAAGGAGCACCTTGAGGGGGCAGGACCCATTCATAGCTCAGGACATCTTCCCAATCCACCGTTGATTTGGAAAAAATAGGGTGCTGCGGCTCGGCCACCATCACAATAGATTCGTTATACAAATGCAGAGTGTCAAAGTCTTCCAGGTCCTGGCTATCCAGCACCCGACCCAAGACACAATCCAGGCGCCCGTCCCGCAAACGCTCCAATAAACTGGCGCTGCTACCCTCCTCGATACGCAAAACCACATCCTGAGCAGCCGCCCGCATGGCGGCCAAAGCTCCCGGAATCACCGCCCCGCAGGCTGGCGACACCCCCACACGAACCCGTCCCTTTGCACCTTGCTGGGCGACCTGAACCTCTTCGCCCAAACCATCAACTAGCCCCAGAAAGCGCTGAGCACGCAGCACCAAGGCCGCACCGGCTGCAGTGGGTAGTACCCCACGATTACTGCGTTCATACAAAGTGGCACCGACCAAGGACTCGGCCTCCAGCAAAAGTTTGCTGGCCGCCGGCTGGCTCATGCCCATCATTTCTGCCGCATGCTTCAGGCTGCCATGCTCACCCAATGCTGCCAGCAACTCCAGATGTCGCAAACGAATACGACGCGACAAGGGAGGAAGTTGGGGGGAAATACCTGTATCCACCATATCTTTACTCTCCGTAAGCAGCTTCTCTGCTCCCCAGAAACTGAGCAAATTGAACCAAGGTTTGGTGCAGCGCCGGGTCACCCCGAACATGAGGGCCCGGGAGCAAGAATGCAGGGGCATCAATGCCTGAGTCACCCGCTAGTTCAATCGGCCTCACCACTCCAGCCTGCTGCATAAAAGACGCCTGAGCCGCTGGCAAGCAGGCCACGGCATCTGATTGGGCCACTACTGTACTCAGACCGTGCCCGGCGGGGATCTTCCAAATGCGCGCAGGCGCTTCCATGCCGACCTTGGCCGTCCAGTCCTGGAACGCCCGGTGCCAAGAAACCGCTAACGTTGGCAAAATCCAATCCAAAGCCTGTACATCCTTGGGACTCAAAGACTTACCCGCCTTCAACAAGGGATGATGCGTTCTTAAAACAGGCACCACGCGACTGCTGATCCGTAACTGTCCAGTCCATTCATCATTCATAGGCTCGTCCAGCAAAACAGCATCGAGGTCCGCCTGAAGCAAAAGCGGCAACACCTGTTCAAACTCCAGATCCAGCAAACGCAGCTTCAAGGATTGGGACTGACGCCAGCGCACAAAGGCATTGCCAAGCGCCATGCCGTGTAAATCCGATATATAGCCAATCTTGAGAACAGGGGCTTGTTTCTCGTGATGCCCAGCACCCCGATCAAGTACATCCAGCAAATGCCCCACACGTCGTAAAACCAATTTGCCTAGTGCTGTTGGCTCGATGCCTTGCCGACTGCGTGTAAACAAAGTCGCAGCCATCTGCGCCTCGATCTCGGCCAAGGCCTTACTGACTGCAGATTGGGTCAAGGACAAATCGCGCGCAGCACTATGGATACTGGAATTCCGCCCTAAGGCGGCCAAAACCAAGAGCTGACGCGGTTCAAGCCGCTTCATCAGACAGGGAAAAACACAAAGAAAAATTCGTTTCTGGTATTCATCATAGTTATAACAAGACGTGAATTTTTCATTAACTGGGAATGGATGGCCGAGCATACCATGAACTTCATGTTCAACAGTTACCCGGATTTATCTATGTTTTCCCTTAAAACCCTGCTGATCGACCAAGCCCCTGTGGCCTGTTTATCGATAGACGGAAAGGACTACTCCATTACCGCCTTGTGCCAGCGTGTGAACTCCCCTGCCTTGCCTGACAGCGTGCTTGATCTGCTGACACAGTGGGAGACGAATCTGCCCAAACTAAAGAACTTGGCTGAGCAAGCGACAGCTCATACGGACCTGATTCTGAGCGAAGCAAACGCCACCCTGCCGCCCGTGCTGTATCCCGGCAAGATTCTATGTGCCGGTGCCAACTACTACGACCATCTGCAAGAAATGGGTGTGCCCGCAGAGAAAAAAGACCAGCGCCTGTTCTTCTTTTTCAAGCCCGCACGCCAGGCTGCCATTGGCGACGGCCAGTGCGCCGCCATCCCCAAGAACTGCCAAAAATACGATTGGGAAATTGAACTGGCCATGGTGATCGGCAAAACCGCCAAGGACCTGACACTGGAAAATGCGATGGAGCACGTGGCGGGCTACACCATTGCCATTGACCTCTCGGCCCGGGACTTTGCCCGCGCCCCCGAGCAGTTCTACAAATTTGACTGGGTCGCCGCCAAAGCCAATGACGCCAGTTGCCCCATCGGCCCTGCCCTGATACCCGCCTGCTTTGTCAGCGACCCGCAAGATCTGGATCTGAAGCTGGAACTGAACGGCCAGATCAAACAGGAGGCCAACACCTCCGGCATGATTTTTGACCTGCGCGAGCAACTGGTGCGCCTGACAGAAATCATGACGCTGGAACCTGGCGACATCGTCCTGACAGGAACCCCAGCGGGTGTCGGTGCAGCACGAGGCGAGTTCCTGGCCCCCGGCGACCAACTGCACGCTCACATCAGCGGTCTGGGCACCCTGAACACCACGATTGCCTAATCCTTTCTTTTAATCATCAGGAGATCAACATGAGCATTGAACGCTTTCACCAAAACAAGAACATGAGCAAGTACGTCATTCACGACAAAATTGTGTATATGTCGGGGCAAGTCGCCATGGACCCATCCGGCTCGTTTGAAGAACAGCTGCAGCAGATTCTGAGTCAGATTGACGAGCAATTTCAGGAAATCGGCATAGACCGCAGTCACATTCTGCGTGCCATGATCTGGATCGACGACTACAAGAAATGGCCCTTATTGAACGAGATCTGGAATGCCTGGATTCCCGCGGAGAAAAAACCAGCCCGTTCCTGCGTTGAATCCAAACTCGCCTTTCCACAATACCAAGTCGAAGTTGAAATAACCGCCGCACTCTGATTTCAAGGCAGAGCGCGACATCGGGAGACATTATGAAAAAAATCAAAATAAATGTGGGCGCAGCAATCATTACTTCCTTTCTCTGCGCTGGGGGCGTGGGGACGGCTCAGGCTGACTCGGCGGCAAGCGCCAGGATTCTGGTTGGCTTTCCAGCTGGGGGAAATGTGGATCTGGTCGCAAGACTGATTGCCCCTGATCTGTCCAAAGCATTGGGACGGCCGGTGATCGTGGACAATCGACCGGGAGCCTCCGGGCGACTGGCAATCAATTTGGCCACCACCTCGGCACCTGATGGCTCAACCTTTATTTTGACTCCCGGAGTGGCGCTCACCCTCTATCCGCATACCTTCACCGAGCTACGCTACGAGCCCTTCAAGGATCTGGCTCCTGTCAGCAATGCGGTGAACTGGAACCTGGGGCTGGCTGTGCCCAGCAGTTCGGGCATCAAGAACTTTGCGGACTATGTGCAAAGCATCAAAGCCGACCCGAATCAAACCTTTTTTGCCAGTTCCTCTACCGGCAGCGGTCAGCATCTGGCCGGACTGTACTTGGGACAGACTCTGGGCGTAGCACTGGAACATGTAGGCTACAAAGGAGCCAGCGAAGCCATCGTGGCTCTGGTTGGCGCACAAGTCCCGGCAGCGGTACTGAATATTGGAGAGCTGATCCAGCAATCTGAAGCAGGCAAGATCAAGGTACTGGCGCTATTTGACAGCAAGCGGGACCCCTTGTTGCCGGACACCCCTTCCATTGCCGAGCTGGGTTATCCGCAATTGGAGATCAATGGCTGGCTGGCCTTCTATGCGCCTGCAGGCACCCAGCCTGAGCTTGTACAAGCAGCACAAGCGTCCATTGCCACGACCTTGAACAATGCCGCGGTAAAAGAAAAGTTGCGTTTGGCGGGCATGCAAAGTGCCAGCAGCACCCCCGAGGAGCTGGACGCCAAAGGCAAGAAAGAGTTCGAGCATTGGCAGACAGTCATCCAAAGCCTGCCAAACTTCAGCAAGTTTTAAACAGGAATCAAACCGCCCTTGAAAAGGCCCAGGCAGGCAGCGGCAAGCTCAGCAATCCACTTCCGACCTGCCTTCAGCCTGCAACCTGCTTCAAGGGCAAAATAAGGCCTAGCTAAACGCCAACGTAAGCCACGCACAGGCCGTAGGCCAGCACGCCAGTCAGTGTTGAACCCGCAATGCCACCTGGCCAGCGCCGGCCCAGCAGCACCCCTGCCAGACCTGCCAGCAAAGGCGGCAAGTCCAGGGACATATGTTCAGGGCGCAGCAAGGAGATCAGGGACACAACCAGCAAGGACACCACACCTGCCGGGCCAATGGCCCCAAACAGGCGTGGCCAGATCGAAACGCGGCTGGGGTCCACCTTGCCTTGTCGTCCACCCAGACGCAAGGGCAAGTAACGAATCAAAAATGTGCCCAGACCCGCCAGCACAATCATGAGCAGAAAACTCCAATCCATCTCCACTCCTTAAGCGCGGCGCAGGGCCATCAAACCACCGGCCAGCATGCCGACAATAATCGCCAGATATGATGGCAAGAAAGCCATGGCCAGAACAGCCCCTACAGCGGCAGCCACCAACACCGGCAAAGGTGCAGATCGGCGGATTTCCAGCAACAGGGCAAAGAACAAGGCGGGCAAGACAAAACCCAGCGTCTTTTCCAGCACGGGAGATTGACCCAGCAAATCGCTGGCGAAAAAGGCCCCCACGGCGGTGCCCAGCACCCAGGACAGGTAAGAGCCCAGTTGCAAGCCGCAGTACCAGGACTCCTGCTCCTGGGCCGGTTGGCGGGCTACTCCGGCTGCAGAAGCGGCAAAGACCTCATCGGTCAGGCCAGGAGCCATGAACAGACTGGAGACAGTTCTTGGGCCGGTAAAAAAGCCCATCAAGGTTGGGCCATAGAACACATGGCGCAGGTTCATGAGCAGCACAATACCCAAAATGCTGGGATAGGCGGCGCCTGCCACCAGCAGACTGATCAAAATGAACTGACTGGCCCCCGCGTACACGATCAGGGACACCATCACTGCCAGCCAGGGTGACAAGCCCGCGTGCACAGCGGTCAAACCAAAGGAAATCGCGACGGGGACATAGCCCAGGGCGATAGAGGCGCTGTCTCGCAAGCCCCGTCGATATGCCGAACCGATAATCATGAAAAACCTTGCAGGGCCTGCCTAGGCCTGGAATGCACCAATAAAGATGGCGGGGTCCACCCGTGCGTTATTCAGACTGACATTCCAGTGCAAATGAGGGCCAGTCGCACGGCCCGTTGCGCCGGAACGCGCCACCACATCGCCCCTGCTGACACGATCACCCACGCGCACATCAAAAGCCGACAAGTGACAGAACATGGTGATCAGGCCCTGACCATGATCCACAAATACGGTTTTACCGTTAAAGAAGTAATCCGCCACGATGGTGACAATCCCGTCAGCAGGCACTTTGACCGCCGTGCCGGTAGGTGCGGCGAAATCCAGACCCGAATGCGGGTTACGCTCTTCACCATTGAAAAAACGGCGCAAACCAAACGGACTGGTCAGGCGACCCGGTACCGGCTTTTCAAAGACCACATTGCTGGGGCCTTCTGTGCGGAAGCTGGCATATGCCTGCATCTGCTCCTCGTATTCGCGCTCAAAACGGGCTTGCTGTTGCGGGTCCGGATTCACATGCGACTTGTTTTTCAGGGTGATGCGCTGCTCGCGGTAACGCTTGCTGCCAACCTGAAACGCCACGCCCGACTGTCCTTGCACGGATATGCTGTGCTGGCCTGCTTGGGTTTTCAAGTCCAGTCCGACTATCGCTTTCCAACGCTGATCAGCATCCTGAATCACCAGCACACGGTTGCCATTGAAGTGCACCACCGGCGCTGAGCCACCCGCTCCCAGGTCCAGCACTGCCACCCCGCCTGGCACAGGGCGATGCAAGGTGCGCTCGATAAAGGTGCCCTGCCTAGGCGCAGCATAGGCCAAGTACGGTGCCGTCAGGCCCCAAACAGTTGCGGCGCCTAAAAGGCGCCGCCGTACCAGGGAAATATCAGTGTGATTCATCAGAATGCTCTTTGAAAAACACCCCTGGAGCCTGCTGGCTCCAGGGTTATAGGCTCTGATTCAAGCCGCTTTATTCATTTTCACCTGTGGAGGTCAACTCTTTTTCTGCTTCTGGCAGAATCTGAACCTTCTCTTCCACACGCATGGCGTGCAGAACGGCTTGAGTCTCCGTGCGGGCCATGGCTTGGGTCAACTGTGCTGTCAGCATGTCCAGCCCAGGGTTGCCGGACTTGCCGGGCTCATGGCTCAGAATCTGCACCACGGTGTAGCCCTGGGGCTGGCGATCACCCACATAGGCAGGCAGCTTGTCCACGGGGTTGGCCAGAACCTTGTTCAGCAAGGCTTCGTCCATCTCGGGGAATTCCGCACGGCTCACGGCAAACTGGGCCGAGAAGTTCTCAGGTTCGGTACCCGCTTGCAACTGCTTCAGGTAGTCCTCACCGGCCTGAACCGCCAAGGCAGCCGCTTTTTCACGGCGCAGGTTTTCCTCAGCGATAGTGCGTACTTTATCCAGTGCAGGCACATGAGCCTCGGTAACGTCGGTTACGCGCAGGGCAATCAAGGTGTCAGGCGACACTTCTACAACGCCTGCATTCTTGCGCGAAGCCAGAGTTTCGGCATTGAACAAGGCTTGGCGAACACGGCTGTCATCCAGCACGGCTGCATCAGGGCTCTTGGCGGCAGCCAGATCACCTTCAACTTGCGAAGCAGGAATCAAACCTTGGCGGCTGATGCCTTCAGCCTGCTTCAGAGTCAGGCCCAAGGCATTGGCGGCGGCTTCCAGATTGTCTTCGTTGTCGTAAACCAGATTAGTCAGCTTGCTGGCCATATCGGCAAAGCGCTCGGAAGCCAGTTGCTTGCGCACTTCGTCCTGCACCTTGCTGCGAGCTTGCTCAAAGGACTCGCCTTGTTCGGGCTGAACTTCGTTACTCTTGAAAATGTGGAAACCGTTGGGGCCTTCAATCACGCCCGACACATCACCTTTTTTCAAGGCAAATACAGCGCTTTCCAGCACGGACGGCCAGGAGCCTTTGCTGATCCAGCCCAGTTCGCCACCTTCACGGGCGCTACCCTCGTCCTGGGAGTTGGCACGGGCCAGGTCGGCAAAGCCTTCTTTATTGGCCTGGGCTTTTTCAGCCAGTTCGCGAGCCTTGGTCTGGGCCGCTTCACGTTCGGTATCGGAGGCACCGGCAGGCAATGTCACCAGAATGTGACTGATGTTCACACGGCCAGCTTGCACGTAACGAGCCTTGTTTTGCTCGTAGTATTGCTTGAGCTGATCGTCGGTAGGTGTCGCCAGATCTTTGGAGGCCGCTGCTTCATTCAGCAGCAGGTATTCCACTTTGACTTGCTGGGGCAGTTCCAGCGATTGCTTGTTGGCGTCATACCAGGCTTGCAGATCAGCATCGCTGATCTGAACCTTGGATTCGAAATCACGGGTCAGGAAGCTGCGTGTGCGTACACCACGCTCTTCGGTCAGGGCGATTTCCAGCTTGTTCATCACGCTGGGCAGCATGGAGGAGCTGGCAGCCACGGGACCGAGCACGCGTTGCAGGGCCATCTGGCCGCGCTGGCTTTGCTCGAAATCACGGGTATTGATGCCAGCCGAAGCCAGAACCTGGCTGTAAAGGGCGGGTGAGAAAGAACCGTTTTCCTGAAATTCCGGCATAGTGGCAATATAGTCGCGCAGCGCAATGTCGGAGACGTTAAAGCGAGCGGCAGTAGCCACTTCAATTTGTACACGCTGATCAATCAAGGATTCCAGCAATGCACGACGGCTTTCCAGGCTGTCAGCCTGGGCCAGATCAAAACCGGAAGGATTGTTGCGCTGCATATCGTCCAGCTGCATGCGGCGCGCACGATCAAATTCCTGGGACGTAATGGCGCTATCGCCAACTTTGACAATATCGCTATCGCCCGAAACGTAGCTGGAGTAGCCGCTGACACCGATCAGTACAAAAGACGGCAGAATCAGCACTAACAGGACCAGCTGCATGACACGTTGGTTCTTACGGATAATCTCGAACATTAATCATCACCTACTTTCGCTTGCAGCAGGGCGCTGCGGGTGGCGCATCAGGCCGGTAAGCCGGCTCGGCCTGAAAATATACCGTATATGAAAACCGTACAGTGTACAGCCCCGGTTAAAATAGTACATTGGCTTTTTATCACGCCTCTTGCGAGTCCGCCATGTCTTCAATGAATCATCACTGGCCCTACCCCGCTTTGATCGCCCACCGTGGCGCCGGCAAGATTGCCCCGGAGAACACCCTGGCCGCCATTCGGGTCGGTGCCCAGAACGGTTTTCGCATGATGGAGTACGACGTCAAACTGAGCCGTGATGCGGTTCCCGTGCTGCTGCACGATGACGAGCTGGACCGTACTTCCAATGGTCAGGGTATTGCTTCCAGGCTAACCTTGGCCGAGCTCTCTGCCCTGGACTTCGGTGCCTGGCATTCCTCGGCCTACGCCGGGGAGCCCATGCCCACATTAAGTTCGATAGCCGCCTTCACCCTGGCCAATCAGGTTCACAGCAATATTGAAATCAAGCCGACTACCGGGGACGAAGCCGAAACGGGCCGACTGGTCGCCCTGGCCGCCCAAGCCTTGTGGGCGCAGGCCAGCTTGCCGCCGCTGCTGTCGTCCTTTTCTGAAGAGGCTCTGGAAGCAGCCCAACAAGCCGCCCCCACCCTGCCCCGTGCCCTGCTGATTGAAGAAGAGGTTCCGGCCGACTGGCCCGATCGTCTGGAGCGTCTGGGCTGCATGGGTCTGAATTTGAATGACCGCTTTGTCACTCAGGCTTTGGTTCAGGCAATTCGACAAAAAGGCTACACCGTGGCTGTCTGGACCGTGAACGATGCCGAGCGGGTGCGCGAACTGCTGGATTGGGGGTGCAATGGCATTTTCACTGATAAAGTCACCACCATTCGCCCCGACACTCTTTAATTAAACCGCAACACCAGGATTTCTCTTGTTCAGTTACCGTCACGCCTTTCATGCTGGCAATCATGCAGACGTGCTCAAGCACGCCACCTTGCTGCATATCTTTAATTACTACGCTCAAAAAGACAGCGCTTTCAGCATCATCGATACCCACTGTGGTGCCGGTATCTATGATCTGGAGCACGACTGGGCGCAAACCAAGGGCGAGTTCTACGACGGCCTGGACCGGGTCTTGCAGCAGGACGACTACCCGGAGCTGGTGGAACACTATATTGATGCCATTGCCGACCTGAACCCGGACGGTACCGCGCGCTACTATCCCGGTTCGCCCTGGCTGGCGCTGGAGCGCTTGCGCATACAGGACAGCTTTCACGGCTTTGAACTGCACCCATCTGAATTCGAAGTCTTGAGCGACAACGTGGCGCAACTATTCCCCCAGGGAAACCGTCGGGTGCGCCTGTATCCGGAAAATGGGTTTGAACAGTTGGGACGCCTGCTACCGCCGCCCTCGCGACGTGCCATCGTGGTAATGGACCCCTCTTACGAGGCCAAGTCCGACTACCAGCAGGTCTTGAACAGTGTCAAAAACGCGCTCAAGCGTTTTGCTCAAGCCTGTATTGTCGTGTGGTATCCCATTGTGCAGCGGCCCGAAGTACAGGCCTTGCAACGCAAGCTGGAGCAACTGGATACGCCGTGGCTGCATGTCAGCCTGTCGGTTCGTGCTCCGGCCAAAAATGGTTTGGGTTTGCATGGCAGTGGCCTGTTCATCAGCAATCCTCCCTGGACGCTGCTCAAAGCTCTGGAACAAAGCATGCCGTGGTTAACAAAAACGCTGGCCCAGGATGACAAGGCCAGCTTTCAACTTCATCACTCGGGGCTGTAAGCCGCCCCTTTGCCTTTAGGCCAGGCTCTCGGATTCTTTCATGTAGCGCCACTGGCCCATAGGCAGGTCGCCCAGCACCAGATCGCCAATACGCACGCGCTTCAGACCCACAACCTTCAGACCGACCAGTTCACACATGCGGCGAATCTGGCGTTTCTTGCCTTCGCGCAAGATGAAACGCAGCTGGTCATCGTTCTGCCAGGACACCTGGGCGGGCAGCAAGGGCTTGCCATCCAGGCTCAAACCAAAGTTCAGCAGTTCCAGGCCACGCTCGCTCAGCTTGCCGGTTACACGCACCAGATATTCCTTGTCGATGACCGAGTCTTCACCAATAATCTGCCGCGCAATACGACCATCCTGAGTCAGAATCAGCAATCCGGTGGAGTCGATATCCAGACGACCAGCCGGCGCCAGACCGCGCAAATGCGCCGGATCAAAGCGCTGGCTGCCGCGACCACCCTTGTACTGCGTGGAAGCGCCGATCAGGGAAACCGCATTGCGATAACCAGCTTCGGCTTGCCCCGACACATAGCCCACGGGCTTGTGCAGCAAGATAGTGGCACGTTGGGTCTGACGCTGACGCGCTTGTTTTTCCAGTGTGATTTTCTGATTGGGGTAGGCTTTGCTCCCCAGTTCAGAGACGATTTGACCGTCCACACGAACCCAGCCGCGCTCGATGAAAGCATCCGCCTCACGGCGTGAACACATGCCGCGCTGGGCCATTAATTTTGAGATACGTTCTTTTTCCATGAGCGCTATTTTATGGCTTTGGCGATAATACAGGACATGAAATTTCCCTCCAGCACAAAAAAACCCTGGCATGAGCACGTTCACCCCTCTGCCACCCCCGCTCAAAAGTACTGGCTACACCGTCCCGGCGCCCTGACTGGCGGTCTGCGCCGCTTGGGCAAGGTCGATCTGGAAGTGGTCAGCGAATACGCTTGCCGCTTGAACCCGCAAGAAGCCGCTTTGATTCAAAAGCCGCCAGGCACGCTGGCCTGGATACGCGAGGTATCCATGGCGGTGGACGGAATCCGCTGCGTGATTGCCCGCAGTTTCACCCCCCTGCCCGCCTCACACAGCGTCTGGCAAGGCATACGGCGGCTGCGCAGCCGTCCGCTGGCCGACATGCTTTATAACGATGCCCAGATACAACGTTCCGCCTTTTTAAGCTGCCGTTTGAATCGCGGCATGAGCTTTTTTCGCACGATTGAGCGCGCCCTGAATCCCTGTGGCGAGCCGGTTCCGCAGGCTCAGCAGATTCTGTCGCGCTGCTCCGTCTTCTGGCGGCACGGTCAACCCCTCCTGGTGGCCGAATCCTTTATGCCAGCCTTCTGGGCACGCGGTGCTACACTGGTTTAGCTCAAATTCAGCATTAACTAATAAAACAAAGTTATATACAGAACCTGACCATGTCCACGCAAGCCGATCCAAGCCGACGCAACGCCTTTATTCTTTCCGGGATGCAAGCATTAGGCGGGGCAAACCCGGCCTTGGTGGTCGCACTCAGCAGTCTGGTGGGCCAAAAAATGGCCAGCAGCCCGGATCTGGCAACCTTGCCGGTAGGCATTTTCAACCTGGGTCTGGCTGTGGGCATTTTGCCAGCGGCCTACCTGATGCGCCGCTTGGGACGCCAGGGTGGCTATATCATCGGTGCCTTGCTGGGCATAGGGGCGGGCCTGCTGGCCGCCGCCGGGATCTACAGCCTGTCCTTTGTCATGTTCTGTGTGGGCACTCTGCTAGCCGGGCTGTATGCCTCTTACGTGCAAAGCTATCGTTTTGCCGCGGCCGATGACGCCAGTGATGCCTTCCGTCCCAAAGCCATTTCCTGGGTCATGGCCGGAGGGCTGCTGGGCGCGATTATCGCCACGCAGACGATTATCCATACACAGGATATCTGGCCGGAGCACCCTTTTGCTGCCGCCTTCCTAGCACAAGCTGCCCTGGCAGCCTTGGTCCTGCCCTTCGCCTTTGGCCTGCGCCTGGCACCGGGCACACGGAATCAGCAAGAGAAAATCCCCTACACCGGACGCCCCTTACGCGAGATTGCCTCCAATAGCTACTTCATCATTGCGCTCCTGGCCGGAGTCGCTTCCTATGTGCTGATGAACTTTCTGATGACGGCTTCGCCCTTGGCCATGGTCATGCACGGCCATAGCCTGAAAGAGTCCACCTTGGGGATTCAGTGGCATATTCTGGCCATGTTCGGCCCCAGCTTCTTTACCGGCAATCTGATCAAGCGCTTTGGCAAGATCCCCGTCACCTTTGCGGGCGTGCTCTTGCTGGGACTGGCCAGCATTGTGGCGCTGCTGGGCATGACGGTGCCGCATTTCTGGGTCAGCCTGATTTTGCTGGGTCTAGGCTGGAACTTCGGGTTTATTGGTGCCACCAATATGGTGGTGGACTGCTACCGCCCGGAAGAGCGGGGCCGTGTGCAGGCTTTGAATGACTTCATCATCTTTACCTGTGTGGCCTTGTCTTCCTTCACCTCGGGCCGCGTGCTGGCCGTGTATGGCTGGTATGGGGTCAATACCTGGACGCTGCCGATCTCGGCCGTAGTCATGCTGGCTTTGGCTTGGTTGTACTTCAAGAATAAGCGTCAGCCCTACTTCGCCAGTTAAACAAAGCGACAGCCGCAAAGCAACGGCCCATGAAAAACGGCCCCCAAGCCTTGGATTTCATCCAGGCTTGGGGGCCGTTCCTCTTGCGTTCAAATCATCGGTAAATAAGCAGGCTTGGGGCCGCGTGGAAACTGAGCGTCCAATGCCTGAATATGCTCGGGCTGCAGCACCAGATCCCCGGCAGCGGCATTTTGCTGGGCATGAACCGCGCGCGAGGCCTTGGGAATCACAAACACATTGGGGTCACGCAGCAAAAAAGCCAAAGCCACTTGCCGCGCAGTAGCCTGATAATGGCTGGCAATCTCGGCCAACAAGGCCCCGCCTTCTGAATTCGGCTCGGGAAAATCATCGTGACCGAAGGGACTGTAAGCCACCACGCTGACTTGATGCTCCTGACACCAGGGCATGACCGCGTGTTCAATCGCGCGCTCGTTCAGGTGATACAAGACCTGATTGCAGGCAATTTCACCCGGCCCCACGATGTCGTACAGCTCTTCCAGATCCGGCACATCAAAATTGCTGACGCCCCATTGCTTGATCTTGCCTTGCTGAACTAGCCTGTCAAAGGCTGCGCAGGTTTCTTCCAAAGGAACCTGACCGGGCCAGTGCAATAAATACAGATCCAGGTAGTCCGTACCCAGACGCTTCAGGCTGGCCTCGCAAGCGCGGATTACACCCTGACGGCTCGCATTGAAGGGCAAGACCTTGGACACCAGAAACGCCTCGTGCCGACGACCTTGCAGGGCCTGACCGATCAAGGTTTCTGCTTGCCCGTCACCATACATCTCGGCGGTGTCGATATGGTTCATGCCAGCGTCCAGCCCGGCCTGAAACGCGGCCACGCTCTGCGCCCAATCGGCCTGCTCCACATACCAACTGCCTTGACCTACACGCGAAACACGTGGTGCCGACCCTAGTTTTTCATATCGCATCAGCTTGTCCTTTCATCCCTACTGTCCAAACCAGCCCAACTGCGCCACCTTACAAGGCGTCGCGACCGCTTTCCGAAGTACGGATACGGATAGCCTGCTCAACCGGCGTCACGAAAATCTTGCCGTCGCCAATCTTGCCCGTATGGGCGGCTTTGATAATGGCTTCGATGATCGCGTCACAGCGATCAGCCGCCACCACGATGTCAACACGAATCTTGGGCAAAAAATCCACCACATACTCGGCACCGCGATACAGCTCGGTGTGGCCCTTTTGACGACCAAAGCCTTTCACTTCAGTCACGGTCAAGCCGTTAACATCCAGCTCTGCCAGGGCTTCGCGAACTTCATCCAGCTTGAAGGGTTTGATGATGGCCGTAATTTGTTTCATGGTTACTCGCACGTCAAATTTAAAGAGGATCTTTGGCAGCGCCCGGCAAGGACGGACGATGACTTTCTGCTGCCAGACTCAAGCCCAGGCTTAAGTCGCGACCGGTAGGCGACTGGAACAGACGCAAGCCAAGCTCAGGCAGCACAGCCAGAATGTGGTCAAAAATATCGCCCTGGATGCGCTCGTGGTCCACCCAGGCGGTTTTATTGGTAAAGCAATACACCTCGATAGGAATACCGTCCGCCGTGGGCTCCATCATGCGCACCATCTGAATCATGTCCTGATGAATTTCAGGGTGACGCTTGATATAAGCCATGCAGTAAGCGCGGAAGGTGCCCAGGTTGGTCAGGCGACGGTAATTGACCGCATCCAGACCGGCACGGCTCAGCTCCTGGTTGGAGCGCTCCAGATCTTCTTTTTTCTCGTTCAGGTAATCGCGCAACAAGGCAAAGCGCGACAGGCTATCGACTTCAGTCGGCGTCAAAAAACGAACGCTGGAGGCATCAACGCTCAACGTGCGCTTGATACGGCGGCCGCCTGACTCAAACATCTGACGCCAGTTGCGATAGCTCTCGGAGAACAGCTTGTAAGTGGGAATGGTGGTGACGGTCTTGTCCCAGTTCTGGACCTTGACCGTGTGCAGCGCCATATCAATGACAAAACCATCCGCCCCGGCCTGCTTCATTTCGATCCAGTCACCGATGCGCAACATATCGTTGGTGCTCATCTGCGTGCTGGCCACCAGCGACAGCAAAGTGTCTTTAAAGACCAGCAAGAGCACCGCCGACAAGGCACCCAGACCGGAGAGCAGCAGAACGGGGGATTGATCCAGAATGATGGAGATCATGACAATAATGCCAATCGCCCACACCGCTATCTTGGCCACTTCCACATAGCCCTTGATGGACTTGGTGCGCCCTTTGCTGGAATTGGCGTAGACCTCTTGCCAGGCCCCCAACAGGCTGACAATCGCCATGATGAGAAAGACCAGAAAGCCCAGCAAGGCCACCCGCTCTATGATTTCCAGCAAAGTCTTGGCCAGAGGCAGCAAGGTCAGATTGGAGCTGACCACCAGCAAGGGCACGGCATAGCCCACGTTGCGCACAAAGCGCTTCTTGACCAGGGCACGCGCCCAATCGTCCTTGCCCGCCACTTTCAGCAAGCGCCGCACCAGGCGTGAGAGTACGGAACTGGTCAACCAGCTGACAATCCAGACCAGCACCGTCAGCATGGCCAAACCGGCCAAAATCTGTACCCAGCGATCCTGCGGTAAATACGCTTCGATCCATTGCCATCCCAACAAATCGGCAAAGGTGCGTTCTTGCTCCATGTATTCTTCCTTGTCCAGCCAGCCCCAAAAAGGGCCCGCATGGTTTCCTAGAGTCTGAAAACTATCTAATATACTGCACAGCGTCTGTTTCCTGCGGGACTGGATGACCTGCGTCAGCCCGTCCGATCCACTATAATTGCCCTCTATGTCATCAAACACCCCCTCCTCTTCCCAAGACCAGTTCGCCAATAAGGCCATGGCCTGGTCGGCTCGTTTTTCCGAGCCCGTCTCTGACCTCGTCAAACGCTACACAGCGTCGGTAGACTTTGACAAGCGCATGGCCCGCTTTGATATTCAGGGTTCCCTTGCCCACGCCAGCATGCTGGCTGCCGTCGGTGTGATCACCGAGCAGGACAAGGCCGACATCGAGCGCGGCATGAGCCAGATTCTGGACGAAATTGCCCAAGGCCAGTTCCAGTGGTTGCTGGATCTGGAAGACGTGCACCTGAACATTGAAAAACGTCTGGTCGAGCTGATTGGCGATGCGGGCAAGCGCCTGCACACCGGCCGTTCGCGCAATGACCAGGTCGCCACCGATATCCGCCTGTGGCTGCGCAACGAAATCGACATTGCCCTGGACCTGCTGGCCCAGATGCAGCGCAAGCTGGCTGAATTGGCCCTGGCTCAGGCAGACACTATTTTGCCCGGTTTCACCCACCTGCAAGTGGCACAGCCCGTTACTTTTGGCCACCATTTGCTGGCCTACGCCGAAATGTTCCAGCGCGACGCCGAGCGTCTGCAAGACTGCCGCAAACGCGTGAACCGCCTGCCATTGGGCGCGGCCGCTCTGGCCGGCACCAGCTACCCGATCGACCGTGAAATGGTTGCCAAGCTGCTGGATTTTGACGATGTGTGCCGCAACTCGCTGGACGCTGTGTCGGATCGCGACTTCGCCATCGAATTCTGCGCCGCTGCCGCCCTGATCATGACCCACATCTCCCGCTTCTCCGAGGAGCTGGTGCTGTGGATGAGCCCACGCGTTGGCTTTATTGATCTGGCTGACCGCTTTTGCACCGGCAGCTCCATCATGCCGCAAAAGAAAAACCCTGACGTTCCCGAACTGGCCCGTGGCAAGACCGGTCGCGTCAATGGTCACCTGATCGCCCTGCTGACTTTGATGAAAGGCCAACCACTGGCCTACAACAAGGACAACCAGGAAGACAAGGAAGGTCTGTTCGATTCGGCTGATACCATTCGCGACACCCTGACCATTTTTGTAGACCTGATCTCCGGTATCAAGGTCAAGCCAGAAGCCATGCGGGCCGCAGCGCTGCAAGGCTTTGCGACCGCTACCGATCTGGCCGACTACCTGGTCAAGAAAGGCCTGCCTTTCCGTGATGCCCACGAAACCGTGGCCTTGGCCGTGCGCGAGTGCGAACAACTGGGTTGTGATCTGGCGGACCTAAGCCTGGAGCAGCTGCAAAAATTCGACAGCCGTATCGAGTCGGATATTTTTGGCGTGCTGACGCTGGAAGGCTCGGTCGCTTCGCGCAAACACATCGGTGGCACCGCCCCCGAACGTGTCCGTATCGAAGCACAGCGTATTCTGGATCGTATTCCAGGCTGATAAGCAGCGACTGCTGAAAGCAGAAAAAGCCGCTCCTGTTCTAGGAGCGGCTTTTTTTTAGGCATTGACTCAGATTTGATCTGACGTGTTTTGTCAGTTGCGTTAGGGTTAGGACTGGAACTGCTGCTTTCGGCCATGACCCGACATTCGCTCCACGGGCACAATGGAGCCAACAGCGGTCCTTCGTCAATCTGAATAGGCTTCACTAATGGTTCATCTCGAACGGTCTGTGGCAACGTTGCGCATCATGGGTGACGAACTAGTGCCTGAGGAAATTTCGAGGCTACTCAGTGCAATGCCGACGTCAGCTCATGTGAAAGGGCCGCAGATTCCTTAGAGCCCATCGGGCCGCATTGGCACGAAGAACTCTGGCATGTGGCGTCTAAGGGCGAAGGAGACCGAGCCAGAAGACTTGGATGGTCAGGTCTCGGAGTTGCTTGGTCAAGTCACGTCGGACCTAGCGGTTTAGGGTGACATCGTGACTCGGTTTCGTGTTGACCTGTTCTGCGGATGGTTCATGGACAATAATAGCAAGGGCGTGGAGCTTTCACCCGAGAGCATGCTTACACCAGCGCAGCGCGGCATCAAGTTGTCGTTTGGCACCTACGGGCCGGAAGCTTCGGATGGCCTTGAGCGTGTGTCGCAGACTTAGGTTAACCCGCCATGCCGGCAATTGAAAGAACGCTAAGCCCGCTTTAGGGCGGTTACCCCCTACAGGCTCGACCTTTACCAGACAATCGTGGTAAATCTGATAAACCGTGTAAACCGTGGACGCCATTCATCTCACCATAGGAGCAGTCGCCAAGCGTGCGGGTATCACTGTACGTACTCTGCATCATTACGACCATATCGGATTGGTATGCCCCAGTGCTCGAAGCGAGTCGGGGTATCGCCTCTACAGTGCCAACGACATCGAGCGATTGCATGCCGTTCAGTCCCTCAAACAACTAGGACTCAGCCTCGAAGCGATTGCGGCAACATTGACTGGAGGTGAAGTCACACCTCAAGTGTTACTGCGTCGCCAGGTAGAAGATGCTACGCGCAAGCTGGTGGAAATCCAGGAGCTCAAAGAAAAGCTGCTGTTTCTGGAGCACGCTGTCTCTCGCCAAAACGCATCGGCCGGTGATTTGCTCGACGGCATTCGCCTCCTTGAGACTCATCAGTTGTACCTTCCCTCAGAGGACGTACGGCGGCTGCTTGCGCGCTGGCGTCGCGCCAAGGCCCGATGGCAGCCAGTTGCCGGAAAATTGCTTGCATGCCGAAGCGGCGATGTTCCGGTCGATGCAGCGCAAACGCAGTTGCTCGCACAACGGTGGATGAACATCGCAATGTCTGTTTTCGGAGGACGGCTGGGCGCCATCCTTGATTGGGCGCGAATGCATCGGGAAGCGCCTGAGACGGCGCGGCACGCTGGACTTGAGCCAGAGCTCATGCAATACCTTGAACAAGCCATCGAGTTGCGCCTGGAAGCATTGCGCCGTCATCTCTCGCCAGACGAACTTAACAGACTGGATGGCTCTACAGGGCCTGAGTGGGAGACATTTGCGGCTCAAGGAGAGAGGCTGCTCGCCAATAGAGTCTCTCCAAAGACAAAGGCTGCGCGCGAGTTGGTGGCGCGATATCGCGAACTCTCGCTTAGAACCGTAGCGCAGGATATGTCGCTTGCGGTCAAGCTGAAGCAGGCCTATACCTCGGAGCCCATATTGGCGCTCGGTCACTTTGTTGGTCCACAGCTGAGGGCATACCTCGAAGCTGCTGCCTCTTGACCCTGACGTTACGTCAGGCCTGAAAGTACTCCTTTCGTTGAACTAACAACAGGAGTATTCCAATGAAATTCACTGGCTGTCCAAGCCCCTCGGCCATGCGTGTCGCCACTTCACGAGCAGCGCACCAGATTCTCGAAGGCGACCTGGTATTCAAGGACCCCTTCGCCATAGCGTCTTTGGGAAGCGCCAATGCTGCATCACTGATGCGCGAACCAATGGTGCAAAACGATGTCCCGTCACGCTCCATGCGGGCGGGCATCGTAGCCCGCTCACGATTCGCGGAAGACCATTTGCTGAAAGCCATTGCCAACGGGACTGTGCAATACGGCGTAGTCGGGGCAGGTCTGGATACATGGGCACTGCGCAGTGCGTCCACGCTTCCTGCCGTCACCACGTTTGAACTGGACCAGCCTTCAATGCAGAAATGGAAGACAGACCTTTATACAGACAACGGATGGGCTCAGCCCGCAAGCCTGCGCTATGTAGCCACCGATTTGCGGGAGATGACCAGTGTTGATGGTCTTCTCGCAGGTGGAGCAGACCTTGCCAAGCCTGTCAGCCTGTCTGTGCTGGGGGTGCTCGTCTACCTTTGCAACGATGTGGTTGAGCGCGAGATTGCTGCGTTACAGCAACTTGCTCCAGGCTCCACCGTTACGCTGGACTACCGCCTGGATGAGGCCCAACTGCATCCTGTGGAGCGAGTCATGATGCAGTTCACGGCCAGCATGATGGCTGCGGGAGGCGAGCCGTGGCAATCATCTTGCACGCCGGAGCGCATGCGTGAACTGCTGTCATTTGCGGGCTTTGAAGTCGATGAAGACTTGGGGCCGGCAGAACTCAACGCCCGCTATTTCGCGGGCCGCAGAGATGGCTTGCAGATTGCAGGCGGCGGCTTCCGTTATCTGAGTGCGGTCAAGCGATAGACTGACCAAGAGCATCTGTACAGTTTGCGTGCAGATGCTACCCCACAATCGTTGTGGAGGACTGCACCTCACTAAAGTGCCTGGTTCACTGGCGCGGGTGCAGCCTTCCAATTGACCGGTCATTTCCGCCCACATGTTCATTCGTGTTGCCACCCTTGAGGACGCGGCATATTTGCCGCGAATCGAAAAGTCCGCCAGCGAGCTCTATCGAGCTATCCCCCATTTGGATTGGCTGGCAGCTGGCCAGGTCATCGCGCGGGCTGAACATGAGCGGCTCATTCTCAAGAGAAGCGTTTGGGTCGCTGAGACATCGCAGGACAACCTGGTCGGATTTTTGAATGCCGAAGTTTTGAATCATGAGCTTCACATTTGGGAGCTTTCTGTTCATGGCGATTGGCAACGACAAGGTGTTGGCACGGGACTGCTTCGCAGCGCTTACCAATATGCGGTGGAGACCGGCTTGGCTGCGCTGACGCTGACGACTTTTAAAGATGTTCCGTGGTGTGCGCCGGCGTATGCAAAATTCGGGTTCAAACCCGTGATGAACCCCGTCCTGCATCTTCGAGATGCGCTGAATGCCGAGGCTGCTCACGGCCTCCCAGTCGAGCGGCGAGTGGCAATGCGTTTGCCCATAACGAGGCCAGAACAATAACTTGGACGTAGGCAGTCTTCATGCCGGAGGCGGCTTAGTTCACCATGAGTGCCCACAGTGGTACAGACTTAAAGCATTAACGTGACAGCGGCTGTGGAGGTTCCTGCAACTCCCACACCGGTGCCGCTGTTTGGCGAACTGTGGGAGCGGCTGCTGTTGTCGGTGATGGTGCTGGGCTTTGCAGCGCTCGGCCTGTACATGCGCCGCTAGTGATGGCGTGACGATTGCAATGCAGCGAAAGCTGCGCCTATAGCTGGCGGTAATTGATGGCCGCTGGCTTTTTAGAGCACTAGGGAGTCATGTCCTTGGTGCTTTTTTGTGGGCGCCGGGTACGGGCTGAATGACCGCTTTGGTGCAAGACGAACTTCCGGTTTGGGTCGTTTTCTGCCCGATAGATCTGCCAGCTTCTGTTAGATCAACCAGAGTCAATAGATTTATACCGCTTCGACCTACTTCCAATCCTGCCTGCCCGGACTGGCAACTTAGACTTCGTACTCAGCTTCGCTGCTGATACTGGCAAGCTACCTTTGCGAATTCCCTCTGAGGGGTGCATCTCCAGGCCTGCTAACCCCCCCCAGCAGCGATCGAAGAAACGGCACCGCCCCAAAAAGTGCAGGTGCCGCACTCAACGTTAAGGCTGCGGCTGAATCAAAAGCATCGTGCTGCTTTGCGCATTACGACGAATGTCCGTATGCGTCACATCCATCGTCTTGCACTCGAAGTTCTCGTACAACTTCAGCTGATCCTCATAATGCGGGCTGCGGACACCATTACGGTCGGTGAAACCGCTTTGGCCGGGCGGCATGGCATCGCAGAACTCCACGCCCTTGGCATCAAACACCACACGGTTGTTCTCCGTGCCACGGTTCTGATAGCCGGTAAAGGCAAAGGTATTGCCCGACGTCGTCTGCGGAGTGCCCGTGAAGTTCTTGTCACTGAAGCGATGCACCGAGGTCGGCATGGTCCAGCGCTCCATCTGAGCACCCTGCTCCTGGCTCAAGCGGGCCTGCGCATTTTGCAAAGCCGTGTGCATGGTTTCCTGAGAAGAGCGCTCACCAAAGACATTCACACGCTTGGGATCAGGATGGGCTTCCAGGGCCAAGGCACGCAACAGTACCTTGGTGCCCATGCTCAAGTTGATCGAACCAGGGTTGGGGCCTTGCTGCGTGGCAAAACCGGTCTGGCTATACATGGCGCGATGCGATTCAGGCACCACCGGCATCAGGACTTGCTTGTACATCTCTTCCAGCCAGGTTTTGAACAGCACCCGTGCCGGTCCGGCATTTTGCCCAGCTTGATCGTGTTCCATGCCATCCCAGGCCAGCAAAGTCGTCAACGCCGCCTGACCAGCGTCATTGGCAGGTAGACTTTGCGCCAGCTTTTCCAGATGCGGACGGAAGTAGCGCCAGTTCACATCGCTATACGACGCCTTCTTGTTGAACTCCCAGATCTCCTGCACGCTGAACACATCTTTCTGCTGATACTGGCTGGTCAACTCGTTCATACGGTCGCCATAGGTCCAGTAATAGGTATCCGTATTGGTCTTATTCGGCGCAGGCTTGTTGTTCCAATTGACCAGATAGCCTTGCGGCGGATTGTAGGCTTTGGGAATCGCGTCAAAACTCTTGATGCCCTGCCACTCCATGCTGCCGTCCCCTTTGGCTGGCACGCGGATGTCCTGATTGGCAGGACGCTGGGGCAAGAAAGCAGGAGAGACATAGCCGATATTGCCGTGCTTGTCGGCGTAGTACCAGTTAATGGAAATCGCCATCTTGCTGGCCTGATCCAGAAACTCCGTCCAGTTGCGCGCCTTGGCTACATTCAGCCAAGCCAGCAAGGACTGCACCTCATAACCATCCCAGCTGCGTTTCTTGCTGTAAGCCGTGCCCTGTTCGTAATCAAACTGCATCACGGGGCCGTGTACGGTGCGCCAGATCGTCATTTCACGATCAGCCTGACCGCGTACCTGGATACGCTCCTTGCGCTGCTCCATCGTGCGCCAGGCATTGTTGAACCAGTACTGATCGGCACGCGCCGGGTTCAGTTTCTCCTGATACATATCCACCACGTCCTGGGGACCAGCAGTCGCCCCCCAGGCAATCTCGCTGTTGGTACCGAACAGAACAATCGGATAAGCAAAAGGCGTATTGCCCACCACATCAAAGCCCGCGCCGTGCAGACCGATACCGTAGGTGTAGGCCGGGTTGTACCAGCCAAACTGCGGGCCGTTGATCAGGACGGTAGACCCATCCTGAACACGCTCGGGGCGGGTGCTCCACAGATTGCTGGCTTTAGGTGCAAAGTCCGGGCCACGGCCACCCCAATGCTTGTCCTGACGCTCCAGCTCGGCAGCCAGAACTTGTGAAGAAACATGAGCCAGATTCTGCGTCCCTGCTTGCGCCTGTGGTTTGGACTCGGCAGCGGGCGCCGGAACGGTGGTGGGAGCTGTTGTGTCATTAACCCACAGCAGTTCATCAAACAAGGCACGGCCACGTTCCGGGCCGTGCTGTTTTTCCAGAGACTGGCGCATGGCCAGCGCGGTGACTTCCAGATTCGTGTCGGAGAAGCGATTGGCCATGGAGCCCACCCAGATCATGACCACATCAAAGTCGGTCAGCGGTTCGGGCTGGAAATCAAAGTCTATGTATTCTTTAGGCAGCAGTTCAGGACGACGGCGCACCTGCTCCAGATAGGCGTTATAGCCATCGGCATAGCCACGGAAAATATCGCGCTCATCTTTAGACAAAGCTGCAATCTGCCGCTGAATAGAGGCAGGGGTGAAGTTCTGTCGCACTTGCATGTCGTACTTGACGTAGACATCCTGCTCGCCAGGGCCCAGAACGGCGGCTGTTGTGCCTACAAAGGAGCGGCGCGCCATATCCATCTGGAACAGACGGTCTTGGGCGACCGCATAACCATAGCCGTAATACAAGCCATAGTGGCTGTCAGCAAAGACGTGCGGCACACCATAGCTGTCACGCATCACCTCTACCGACTGCACCTGCGCATGGGCCGGTGCCCCCGCCAAACCCAAGATCAAACCAGCGGCCGCAACCCCTGTACGAACAAGCCCTTTCTGCATATCTGTCCCTTGTTTTTTATGATACTGAAAATTCTTATGAACCTAAAATATTGATGCCAATACAAATAGGAAATCACAATGTAAAACAATCAGGATCGAAAACAAGTAAGGGCTTGCCCTAGTCAGCGCTGCTAAGCAAGGGCTTGAAAACGTATTTAGAAAGACACCAGACGACCGGGATTCACCGCACTCATCATGCCAATGGCGGCCTTGACCACTGGGATCGCCAGGCCGGATAACTGATGGCCCAGGGGAATGCTGCGATGGGTAATATCCGTCAGCATGGCAAAGTCCTCGTTGCGACCCATGACGTCGTCACTAATGGCTTTACCAATACGCACGGTTTGCGCCACGCCGTGACCACTCCAGCCATGCACCATGTACACAGGTACCGCATCCTCGGTCTTGCGCGAGTCAGTTGCCCCGTTCAGGGTGAAGTCACTGATCCCGCTCCAGGAGAAGTCCAGTTGCACCTGCTCCAGCTGCGGGAAAACCGTCTGGATACGATCCAGCAGGTAGTCATTGATACGTTCGGGGGACCAACTGGTGCCCGTACCCTGCCCGCCAAACAACAGGCGGTTTTGACGCACGGCGCGGTAATAGTCGATCTGGAATTGCGTGTCATACACCGCACGGTCTGTAGGCAGCAACTCGCTGACTGGACACTCCAAAGGTTCAGTCACACCTACGTAGGTATAGAACGGAACAGTGGTATTGGATTGCGTCGGCAAAAACTGCGAAGTCGTGTCATGCACGGCCAGCACCAAGGCCTGACGGGCCAGAATCGTGCCACCGGGGGTGATAGCCAAAGCGCCCTTTTCCGTCTGCTCGATTTCCTCGACCGGGCTGCCTTCGTAAACTCGACCGCCGTGCTGAACCAGGCCGTAAACCAGTCCGCGCAGTAGCGCCAGGGGATGCAACTGACCACCCAGAGTATCCACCACAGCACCATGATACAAGGGCGAGCGGATTTCCTGCTCCAGCTCGTAGCTACCCACAACTTCCACGCTGGTATCGCCCAGATAGCGTCGGGCATCCGCCCCCTCTACCAATGCGCCCATATGGCCTGCGTGAATGGCAGCCGTTAAATGACCACGACGACGATCAAAATCCAGCTCGTAATCCTGAGCAATCTGATCGAGCAGATCCATAGCCTCATGGGACGCGAAGCGCCATAAGCGGCGAGCTTCATCCAAAGGCAGATGCGCAATCATGTCTGCGGCTTCCCAACGGGCCAGGCCGGGAGTCAACTGACCACCGTTTCGGCCTGAAGCGGCAGAGCCAATACTGTCTTTTTCTACCAGCACCACGTCCAGGCCAGAGCGGGCCAGGTGCAAGGCGGTAGAGGCACCCAGCAAGCCACCACCCACTACCAGCACATCACATTGCGTGTCGGCTTGCAGAGGATCAAAGCGGGTCCAGGGGGCTAGCGATGCTTCGTAATACGTCGCGGGCGCGACGGCTTCGTTCAGATGGCCTTGTCGCCAATTCCACAATCGGGGATTACTGACCAACAAGCTCTCTGCGCTGGAAACATCGTTTAAAAGAGTCGGTTTAGAAATAAGCATAAATGTCCTGTGTCTGTTACGGCCTTTTGGCCGCCTGGATCACAGAGCGGAATGCTCCGGTGACGCCCCGTCAACGCGGCGTTCCGTTCTGTCTCGTTATCAACACCCCGTTGTAAAAACGGGGTGGAACGATCTTCTTCTACGCTGTAGAATTAATTTATTCTACTCTGTAGAGTTAAACTTGGCAAATCTGCCCTTTCCCTATCAAAGGAACTCTATTGGCCCAAGCACCCGCCACGCGCACACGCAAACTGAATAAGGACGAGCTGGTCATCGCCGCCGTCACCTTGATGGAGGAAGCCGGAGACAGCGGCTTTTCTTTACGCAAGCTGGGAGAGCGAGTCGGTTGCGATCCAATGGCCGTGCTCTATCACTTCAAGTCCAAGGACGGCTTGCTACGTGCGATGGCAGATTATTTGACAGGCCGTATTCAGGCCGTGGATACAGGTCTGTCGTGGACAGAGCGGTTGTATGAATTGGCCCGACAGTACCGTGAGCTGGCCTTGGGCCACCCACAGACTTTTCAGCAAATGCAGCGTTTTCTGAATACCGGCAAGGCCGACTATATGGTTCTTGAGCAGGTATACAGGGCCTTGCGCGATGGCGGTTTGAGCGATGCCGAAATCCCCGCCGCCTGTGTGGGCTGGTATGCCGCTTTATATGGATTGATTCAGGGCGAGTTGGGTGGACTTATCCGCCCAGTGACTGAAGAAGAGCTAAACGAACTGGAACAATGGCCCGCCGAGGATGTGCCTATGCTGCGCCAGATTCTGCCGCGCTTTGTGCATCTGCAATCCGAGCAGGTATTCAAGATGATGATGGAGCTGATACACGATGGCTTGATTGCCCATGCTGGTAAAGCGGCGACACCTGCCACCAAGCAGTAAAACCAGCAACGGATCGAATCAAACACACAAAACCGATCAGCCAGCCTAGCCTTCAAACGTGGTGATAAAAAATATATAGCTGCCGGCCACCTTGGCAAGGACACGGGCTGGCTCATGCCCACATCTCGAGAAAAGCACCTGAACGCGACTGATCTTTCCGCCAGCCTTCAAAACGCGATACCACCCAACTGGTCGGGATTGAAGGCAACAGCACCTTGGGCGAACGAGCTGACAAAGCCCCCAAGAAAAAACAAAATGCCCCGCAAACTGGAACTCTGTCCAATTTGCAGGGCGTTTTAGTTCAAGCCTGCTTAGGTGTACTTAGCGTGTAAAGACGGCAATTGATTCCACGTGTGCCGTATGCGGGAACATATTCACCACACCGGCCGATTCTAGCGTATAACCACCCTGGTGAACCAATACACCGGCGTCACGAGCCAGAGTACCTGGGCTACAGGACACATAAACCAGACGCTCGGGGCGTTCATGCTTTTCCAGTTGCGCCAAAGCAGTGGCGACCGCAAAAGCACCATCACGCGGCGGGTCAATCAACATGCGATCAAAATGGCCCAGGTCACGCAGCCATTGCACATCCACTTCAAACAGGTTCAGCGTTGTGAATTTTGCCTTGTCCTGCAAGTTGTGGGCCAAGGCTGCTTCACCGGCACGTTCAGTCAAGGTGCTGCTGCCTTCAATGCCAACCACCTCGGCGGCACGGCGTGCCAGGGGCAGGCTGAAGTTACCCAGACCACAGAACAAGTCCGCCACACGATGCTCGGGCTTGACGTCCAGCAGGGTCAAGGCACGCGAGATCAGGCTGCGGTTAATGTCGTGGTTTACCTGCGTAAAGTCCGTGGGGCGATACGGCATACGCAAATCAAATTCGGGCAGTGCGTAGGCCAGCTTGTCCGCATCTTCGCGCAGCAAAGGATGGGCCGTTTCCGGGCCCTTGGGCTGCAGCCACCAGCTGATGTCGTGCTCCTGACCGAAGCTCTGCAAACGCTGGATATCTTCGCTAGTCAGCGGCTCCATGTGACGCAGGGTCAAGGTGGTAATCTTGTCGCCCATGGCCAGCTCGATCTGAGGCAAACGATCCGGACGGGACAGACCAGCCAAACAGGAACGCAAGGGCTCCAGCAAGGCAGAAACTTTGGCGGGCAGGACACGACATTCCGTCATGTCCACCACGTAGCGACCATTCTTTTCACGAAAGCCGACCAGCACCCCACCCTTTTTAGGCACGTAGCGCATGGAGAAACGGGCGCGGTAACGGTACCCCCAATAAGGGCCGTGCAAGGGTGCCAGCACGCGACCTGGCTTTACCTTGCCAATATGACCCAGGGAATCTTCCAGCACGCGCTGCTTGACCGCAACCTGGGCCGAGGGCTCCAGATGCTGCATGGCACAGCCACCACAGACACCAAAGTTGGGACAGGGAGGTTCAGCACGCTGCGACGAGGCTTTCAACAAAGCCGTCATGCGGGCTTTATCGTAGGAGTCCTTGGAGCGCACCGTCTCGGCCAGCACTTCCTCGCCGGGCAAGGCACCTTCCACAAACACCACTTTGCCCTCTTTGTGGGCGACGCCGCGTCCTTCCAGATCCAGCGATTCAATTAACAATACGTCAGACATTCGATAAAAACCTAAATAAGCGTCCTGCCAAGCAGAATGGCGCAGTTGCATTGCTGCAAACGATGGCGAATCGCTGATTTTACAATGAGCATTCGGCACAACGGGTAAAAACAAGCAGAACGCGGCACTAGCGGTTCCGCAACGCTACTAAATTCTGAATGCCCCGCCCGTCCGACAGGCATAGCCTTCAAGTTGGAAGAGCGATCTGCACTCAAAAAGTCATTCAGTTGAGCACCCTCGAACAGGGCGCACAAAAAAAGCGGCCAGAAGCCGCTTTTTTCAGTCCAGATACCGAGCTTATCGCGTAGGCAGGTATGAGATCGGGTTGACCGGCGTACCGGAGCGACGAATCTCGAAGTGCAGTCGTGGCGAGGTGGTGTCAGACTGACCCAGATCGGCAATACGCTGCCCCTTCTTCACCTGCTGACCCGTTTTAACGTGCAAGACACTGTTATGTGCGTAAGCAGTGATAAAGCCATTGCTGTGACCGACCAGCACCATGGAGCCTAAACCGCGCACACCGTTACCGGCGTACATGATCTTGCCATCTGCTGCGGCAACCACGGGGTCGCCCACCTTGCCTTCGATATCAATACCCTTGGTCGAGGCATTGAAACCCTGGATGATCTTGCCACTGGCAGGCCAGCCCCAGGCGATCAGAGCCGCGTCGCTGGCGCGAGGCGCAGACACGGGCGTTTCAGTCTTGACCGGGGTGGCCGGGCTGACTGGCGAGGTCTGTGTGCTACCGCTACCGGCTGGGCGAGTCGTCACTGCCGCCATCGAGGTATTGCCGTCCAGACGCAAGGTTTGACCCACGCGCAACATGGAAGGATCCGTAATCTGGTTCAACTGGATCAGCGAATTCACGTCCATGCCGTGCGCTTGTGCAATCTTGTAGAGCGTATCGCCGGGGCGTACCACATAGGTACCCGAGGCACTGCTGACGCTGCCTGCCGCCGAAGAGGAACTCAGGTCAGTGACTGGAGCGCGCTCATTACGGCTTGCACAACCAGCCAGCAGGGTACTGGTGACCACAGCCGCCACCAGGCACTGACGGGGCGTCAAGAACCACTGTGTACCGGTGGAAGCAGCGGTTAACGGTAACCTGACTGCATGCTGCATATAAATCTCCTGAGAATATCTGACTAAATCTGGGTTCCGGCTCGCATCGGCACGAAGCGAACCGCATCAAGTTCTTCACGACGCCAAGTAGCCTGTCCGGTGCGTTCCACCAAAACCAGGCGCTGTTGTGTCGTACCTTCAGGGGCGATCAGTCTCCCCCCCAATGTTAATTGTTCCAATAAGGTTCTGGGAATGACCGGACCGGCTGCCGCCACAACAATAGCATCATATGGTGCCGCGGCAGGGTAACCTTGCATTCCGTCACCAAACATTATTCGAGCCCGTTGCGACAGCCCTAATTGGCGCATGTGATCGCGAGCCATATCGCACAAGCCTTTGATACGTTCTACCGCATACACTTCTTTGACCAATTGTGCCAAAACAGCAGCCTGATAACCACATCCGGCCCCCACTTCCAGCACCTTGGTCGGTATTTTCTGGTCACACACCAGGCTGATCATATGGGCTACAACCCAAGGCTGGGAGATGGTCTGCGCAAAGCCGATAGGCAAGGCATCATCTTCATAGGCCCGACTGGCCAAACCCTGATCAACAAATTGATGGCGCGGTACTGCCTGCATGGCCGCCAGCACTCGTTCGTCGGTAATTCCTTGACGGCGCAAGCGCTCGATCATCATGCCACGCGAGCGTTCCGAGTTCAAACCCAGGTTGACACTTGTTGACACTTGCGGTGACAAAATGGCCGAGGGTGTCGGTTGTAACTGGCCCCGTTGCACAATACGGGTATTGCTGTTGCTGGCAGACAGGCCACTGCCCAGGCTGGACTTGCCAAACCGGTTTCGAGTGCCGTCTGCAAAAGGATAGCGCTTGCCTGGTTTACTTGTCATCGCATCCAGTCCCGCAATCCGGCCAGTTGCTCGTGGTGAGTCAGGTCCGCGCGCAAGGGCGTAATGGATACTGCACCTTGTTCGACGGCACCGAAATCTGTGCCCTGCTCGCTATCGGACACACCACCGACACGGCCAATCCAGTACACGGGTTCGCCATAAGGCGTCTGGCTTTTTACGACCGGCTCCGAAGGATGACGCTTGCCCAGGCGGGTGACTTGCGTGCCCTTCAAGGTTTCGTAGGGCAAACACGGAATATTCACGTTCAGCAAGGTATTGGCCGCCAACGGCTTCTTCTGACAGCGCTGTACCAGATCTCGTGCCACGCGCGCTGCGCTGTCCAGGTTCTTCCAGCCGCGTTCGATCAGGGAAAACGCAATCGCGGGAATACCAAACAAGTGGCCTTCCATCGCGGCCGCTACCGTGCCCGAATACAAGGTGTCGTCGCCCATATTGGCGCCGTTATTAATGCCGGACACAATCAGATCGGGACGGAAATCCAGCAAGCCTGTCAGGGCCACGTGCACACAATCGGACGGTGTACCATTAACAAAATAAAAACCATTGCTGGCCTGGCGCAGCGACAGGGGACGATTCAAGGTCAGGGAATTGCTGGCACCGCTGCAATTGGTCTCGGGTGCAATGACAGTCAGCTCACCCAGTCCTTGCAAGGCTTCATACAAAGCCTCGATACCGGCTGCTGTATAGCCATCATCGTTGGAGACCAGAATACGCATGCTTTACTTTTCCGTTAAAAATCTAACAGGGGCAGCAAATTGTACCCGCTGCCTTTGGTATTTTGCTGCAAGGCCGGTAGAATCCGCGCAACAATAATTGTGGAGCTCAATCCTCATGAACGCCGTTTCTTTTGCTGTGGCCGCCCCGCTTGTCGCCCTCTTGTCCTATTTGCTGGGATCCTTGCCGTTTGCCGTAATCGTCAGCAAGATCATGGGCTTGCAAGACCCTCGCACCTTTGGTTCGAAAAATCCGGGAGCCACTAATGTACTACGTAGCGGCAATAAAAAAGCAGCTGTCCTGACCTTGTTGGGCGATGCCTTCAAAGGCTGGCTGGCTGTCTTTCTGACCCAACAGGCCATCAGCAACTGGGGCTGGGCACCGACTTTACTGGGTGTCAGCGCCTTTTTTGCCTTTTTGGGTCACTTGTACCCGGTCTTTCTGGGCTTTAAAGGCGGTAAAGGCGTGGCAACCGCGCTGGGTGTCATCCTGGCCCTGCTGCCCTGGCTGGCTCTGGCTACCGCGGCCACCTGGCTGATTATCGCTTATGTCAGCCGTTACTCCTCGCTGGCAGCCATCATCAGTGCCGTGTTTGCCCCCTTGTTTTACCTGCTCGGTGCCAAGGTGGTCTGGCCCATGAATGCCTCTATTGCCACGGCCCTGGTCCTGATCAGTGCCTTCTTGCTCTGGCGTCACCAGGAAAACATTCGTCGTCTGATGACGGGCAAAGAAAGCAAGATCGGTTCCAAGAAAAAATAAGCACTAACGCTCTTGCTGGGAGACAGGCTGGTTCACACAAGCCAGATCCCAGCGAGGCCGGATGGCAAAGCCATGCTGGCTATCATCCAAAGTCACCAAACCATGCTTGACCCGCATGGCCGCCGCAAAAGCAATCATGGCACCGTTATCGGTACAGAATTCCAGCGGCGGAAAGAACACCTCGCCCTTCAAACGCGCCACGGCTTTCTGTAAATAAGCCCGCAAGTGGCGGTTGGCGCCCACACCACCGGCAACCACCAGACGTTTCAAGCCCGTTTGCTTCAAGGCCTTGATCGCCTTGGCGGCCAGCACGTCCACAATGGCGGCCTCGGTCGCAGCAGCCAGATCAGCGCGTTGCTGTTCGGTAATCCCGCCCTCTTCCGCTTCCAGCTTGCGCAAGCGCGTCAGCACGGCAGTTTTCAAACCACTAAAGCTGAAATCCAGATCCTTGCTGTGCATCATGGGACGCGGCAGCTCGTAGACGCTGGGGTCACCCTGTTCAGCCAGACGCGACAAGGCCGGGCCGCCGGGATAACCCAGGCCCATCAGCTTGGCGCTTTTATCAAAGGCTTCGCCTGCCGCATCGTCCAGCGTTTCACCCAGCAATTCATACTGACCCACACCATCTACACGCATCAGCTGAGTGTGGCCACCCGAGACCAGCAAGGCCACAAAGGGAAAGTCGGGACGCGGCTCGGCCAATAAGGGCGAGAGCAAATGACCTTCCAGGTGATGGATAGCGATCGTCGGTTTTTTCAGCGACCAGGCAATCGACTGCGCCACACTGGCTCCCACCAGCAAGGCACCGGCCAGACCGGGGCCGGCGGTATAGGCAATGGCATCGACCTGATCGAGCTGCATATGGCAAGAAGCCAACACCTGCCGTGTCAAAGGCAGGACGCGACGGATATGATCGCGAGAGGCCAGTTCAGGCACCACCCCACCATATTCACGGTGCATGGCGATCTGGCTGTGCAAGGCATGGGCCAGCAGGCCCTGTTCCGTGCTGACCAGCGCCACGCCAGTTTCATCGCAGGAACTTTCAAATCCAAGAATATTCATGGCGCTTATTTTAGCCTGCTGTATTGGGGAAAATAGGAATTTATCCCCTCAAGACAATCAGCGGATAGTGTCTGGGTTGTGCCGATACATCGCGACAAAGGGGGGCGACGCAGTGGCACACTCGTGGTTAAAATCCCGCATCGATAATTTCACGCTCCGATCGCCTAATAATCACAAGGAGGCTGCCCATGTTTGAACGTCTCTTCAAACTCACTGAGCATGGCACCAACGTCCGTACCGAGGTCCTGGCAGGTATCACTACCTTCCTGACCATGTCCTACATTATTTTTGTGAATCCAGACATCCTGTCGTCCACAGGGATGGATCGCAATGCCATTTTTGTAGCCACCTGCCTGGCTGCTGCTCTGGGCACGTTCATCATGGCCTTTGTGGCCAACTGGCCTATCGGCATGGCACCGGGCATGGGCCTGAACGCCTTTTTTGCCTTCACCGTGGTCGCCACCCTGGGCTATACCTGGCAACAGGCACTGGGCGCGGTCTTTATTTCCGGCGTGATCTTCCTGATTCTAACGGTGACTGGCATCCGGTCCTGGCTGATTCGGGGCATTCCCAAATCCCTGCAAAGCGCCATTGCCGCCGGTATCGGCATGTTCCTGGGCCTGATCGCCCTGATGAACTCGGGTATTGTGGTGGCCCACCCTGCCACCAAGATTGGTCTGGGTGACCTGACCCAGCCCGCAGCCCTGTACGCAATTCTGGGCTTCTTTATTATTGCCGCCCTGGACGCACTGAAGGTGCGCGGTGCAATCCTGATCGGCATTCTGGCCGTGACCATTCTGTCCATGCTGACCGGTCACAGCGAATTTGGTGGTGTCGTCTCCACCCCACCCTCGCTGATGCCCACCTTCATGCAGCTGGACATCATGGGTGCCCTGCACACCGGCTTTGTGCACGTGATTCTGGTGCTGGTGCTGGTTGAGGTGTTTGACGCTACGGGCACCATGATCGGGGTTGCCAAGCGTGCCCGCCTGATTGAAGAAGGCAAGCCCAATCGCCTGGGCCGCGCCCTGCTGGCTGACAGTACCGCCATTGTGGCCGGTTCCATGCTGGGTACCAGCAGCACCACCGCCTACGTGGAAAGCGCCTCGGGTGTGCAAGCCGGTGGCCGTACCGGTCTGACAGCGCTGACCATTGGTGTCCTGTTCCTGCTAGCCCTGTTTTTCTCGCCACTGGCCGCGACCGTTCCCGGTTACGCCACCGCCCCCGCCTTGCTGTATGTGGCGTGCTTGATGATGCGCGAAATCACTGAAGTGAAATGGGACGACATGACCGAGGCCGTGCCTGCTGCCCTGGCTGCCTTCACCATGCCCTTCACCTACTCGATTGCCAACGGTCTGGCCTTTGGTTTTATCAGCTACGTGATCCTGAAGCTGACAACCGGCCGCTGGCGCAGTATCCACCTGGCCACACTGATTGTCGCCATCTTGTTTGTGATCAAGTACGCAATCGCTACGGAATGAAAAACCCTTTAGCAAACTCGTTTGGCGCTTTAGGGCTGCCTGGAAAACGAGTACACTGATTGCATGTTTAACGAAGCGGCTGAACACCATCAGCCGCTTTTTTATTGCGGAGGCTCCCCCATGAGCATCGTCGAACTGAACGAAGAAACATTCCAGGCTGCAGTAGAAGACGGCAAACCCCTGATCATCGACTTCTGGGCTCCTTGGTGCGGTCCATGTCGCCAATTCGCCCCTGTCTTTGACGCAGCAGCGGCCAAGCACCCCGGCGTGACCTTTGGCAAGGTGAACACGGAAGAAGAGCAGGAACTGGCCGCTGGCCTGCGTATTCGCTCCATTCCTACCCTGATGGTCTTCCGTGAGAACGTCTTGCTGTTCTCGCAAGCCGGTGCCCTCTCCGCTGCCCAGCTGGACGATCTGATCGAACAGGTCCAGGCTGTGGACATGGAAAAAGTCCATGCTGAAATTGCTGCCCAGCAAAACCAGCAGCCTGACCAGGCCTGATTTGCCCGGCCCCAGAAAAAACGCCAGACGATTTGTCTGGCGTTTTTTTTGCATGAATGCGATTTAGTCGCAGTTTTCCAGCTCGATAATCGCGAAGCCACTGCGTTTGATTTCATTTTCGACCGGCGCAGAAGCCATTTCCGTATGGCAGAAGCGGCACTCGCGCGAGGTGAAGTTTTCAACATTCACCCCTTTGGCCGCCAGATAACGCTGACCATAACTCAAGACCTTGTCCATATCCTTGGCATCGTCACTGACCAAGATATCAAAGTGCATACGACGCCCGTCAGGACGCACAACGTAGGTATCAAACACCGCAATCTTCATGACAAACCCTTTTCAGCAAAAAACCTAGTAGGTACAGGTCGGCCCGCAAGAGGAAGAATCCTGCTTGTCCGCGAGCTCCTCTTTTTTGTCTGCTTGCGCCGGGCGGCGAGCAATCAGCTGGCCGACAAACGCACCCAGACGCAGATCGTCCAGATGGCCCAATTCCTTCAAGGCCAGATTGCCATCACGGTCAAAAATAATGGTAGATGGTGTCCCGCCCAAGCCCCACTCCTTCATGGTGCGCGGCAAGGGACCGCTGTCTGAAGGCTGATCAATGGCGATGGGGAAATTCAAGCGGTACTCATGGGCAAACGCCTGCAAAGCTGCAGGGCCCATCACGTCGTGATGCTCGAACACGCTATGCAGGCCTATGATGCGCAGATCATCGCGCGAGAACAGCGTATCCAGTTTCTTGGCTTGCGGCAGGCTGTTGATGACACAACCAGGGCAAAGCATCTGAAAGGCCGTGACCACCACCACGCGGCCACGCAAGGACGCCAAGCTTAATGGAGCGGTCGTATTGAGCCACTGGCTGGCATGGATCTCGTAGGACATGGCTTACACTCACAATGCTGACTAAACCCGATCATACCCGCAGGCTGGATACAGACTTAGAAGGAATCAGAGGTATTTAGTATGGCCACTGCCTGGACGGTGCAGAGGGATAATCGTCTGAAAAAGATACCTTTTCGTCCAGAAAACTCCATCAAGGAAGATGGCGACCAGAGGTCCATTGCAGACCTTGGGCAGAACCGACGGTGACTTAGGCTTGCTCCAGGGGTTCACATTCCCCCTGGCCACGCGTCATATTGATAAAGGACTGTTGAAAATCTGCTTTATGCTCGAGCGGCAGATTCAACAGCCACCACACGCCTTCAGCATCGAATTGCTCGTCCTGAACCTGAACGCCAAAGCTGTCGAAACGGGATTGAACCAAAGCCAGATCGGCAAAGGAGCAACGGCAGCGCAAAGCCGCCATGGGAATCAACTCCTGCTTGTCAGCAAGACGCAAACATTGAGCGGCCACGCCGCCATAGGCACGCACCAGACCGCCCGTACCCAGCTTGACGCCCCCAAACCAACGTATCACCAGTACCGCAACACGGTCGCAATCCTGGCCTTCTATGGCTTGCAAAATGGGACGCCCGGCCGTGCCGCCGGGTTCGCCATCATCGTTAAAGCGGTATTCCGACCCGATCTTGTAGGCCCAGCAATTATGCGTGGCATCGGGCACACCCTTGGCCTGGAAAAAAGCCAAAGCCTGGCTGGCACTGTCTACAGGCGCAGCCAGTGCCAGAAAGCGGCTTTTTTTGATGTCCTGCTCGAAGCTGGTGGGCTCACGCAGGGTAAAGACCGCCACCCCTAGCCTCAGTCCTGCTCGCGGCTGGCCAGGTAATCTTCGTAGCCACCGCGGTAATCCACCAGACGGCCTTCTGGCATCACTTCGATAATGCGGGTTGCCACGCCGGAGACGAACTCGCGGTCATGGGACACGAAGATCAGAGTGCCTTCAAACTTTTCCATGGCCATCTGCAAGGACTCGATCGATTCCATATCCAGGTGGTTGGTCGGTTCGTCCAGGAGCATGACGTTGTGACGACCCAGCATCAGACGCGAGAAAGTCATGCGGTTTTTCTCGCCACCCGACAGCACTTTCACGGGCTTGATGATGTCATCGGCCGAGAACAACATGCGGCCCAGCACCGAGCGCAAAGACTGATCGTCGTCGCCGGCCTGACGGAACTGGCTGATCCAGTCAAACACATTGTCTTCGGTATCGAACTCGTCCGAGACGTCCTGAGCCATATAGCCGATATCAGCGTTCTCGGACCAGACCACCGAGCCGCTGTCAGGAGTCAGATCACCGGCCAGCAAACGCAGCAAAGTCGTCTTACCCACACCGTTCGCACCCACAATCGCGATTTTCTCGCCCGCTTCAATCATGGCCGAGAAGTTCTTGATGATGGGATGATCGTAGGACTTGCTCAAGCCCTCGACCGTCACGGCCAGGCGGTGCAGAACTTTTTTCTGTTCAAAACGAATAAACGGGTTCTGACGCGAAGAAGGCTTCACTTCGATGGTCTCTGCCTTCAGGCGACCAATCTGTTTCAGTCGCGAGGTAGCCTGGCGGGACTTGGACTTGTTGGCGGCAAAACGGCGCACAAAGTCCTGCAGCTCGCCAATACGCTCTTTGGCCTTGGAGTTGGCCGCCAGCACACGTTCGCGCGACTGCACCGACGCCAGCATGTAGTCGTCGTAGTTGCCGGGGTAGACACGCAGCTCGCCGTAATCCAGGTCAGCCATGTGAGTGCAGACCTGATTCAGGAAGTGACGATCGTGACTGATGATGATCATGGTGCTCTGGTAGCTGTTGAGCACATCTTCCAGCCAACGGATGGTGTTGATATCCAGGTTGTTGGTCGGCTCGTCCAGCAGCAGGACATCCGGGTTGGAGAACAGGGCCTGTGCCAGCAGCACACGCAGTTTCCAGCCCGGAGCCACTTCGCTCATGGGCAACTGATGCTGTTCGACCGGAATTTCCAGACCCATCAGCAATTCACCGGCACGGCTCTCGGCGGTATAACCGTCGTACTCGGCAAAACGGGCCTCCAGTTCGGCGGCCTTCATATAGTCTTCTTCGGTGGCCTCTGGATTGTCGTAGATGGCATCACGCTCTTGCATGGTGCTCCACATTTCTGTGTGGCCCATCAGCACCACGTCCAGCACACGTTTGTCTTCGTAGGCAAACTGGTCCTGACGCAGCTTGCCCAGGCGCACGCCCGGATCCAGCGATACATTACCCCCGCTTGGCTCCAGGTCGCCGCCAATGATTTTCATGAAGGTAGACTTGCCCGACCCGTTGGCACCAATCAGGCCATAGCGGTTGCCTCCGCCCAGTTTGACACTGACGTTTTCAAATAAAGGCTTGGCACCAAACTGGATCGTTAAATTAGCGGTGGAGATCACGTAAACGTACTTTGAAAAAGGTTGAGTTCAACCCAGTAGTGTATCAAGCAGGCACGAAATCCGTTAGTGTTCGTGCTCATCCAGAACCAGATAAGCCATGCCGTCCTCGGTAGCCAGGCCCACTTCCTTGCCAATAGGCAGGCTGACCTTGACGTCCACATGTCCATAAGGCAGGCCCGTTACGACCGGGACTTTGACGGTTTCACGCAACCAGCGCACCACCGAATCCATATCAAAGCCGTTATCCGAAGCGCCTGTCTTGTAAGCCGTAAAACGGCCCAAGACCACCGCCATCTGACGATTGAGCACGCCGGCATGCCAGAGCTGCGTCAACATGCGTTCGACTCGGTACGGTGCTTCACCCACGTCTTCCAGGAACAAGATACCGCCGTTGATATTGGGGAAGTACGGCGTGCCCAGCAAGGAGCAAACCAGGGCCAGATTGCCGCCCCACAGAACACCGTGACCATCGACGGCATCCGAACCCTCGGACTCAAAGCTGAACAGCTCCAGCTCGCCACGCATCAATTCGCCAAACAGTTCGGTCGTCAATTCATCGGTTTCATCGCCACCAAAGTCCGCAATGGCGGTGGGGCCGGTGTAGCTGATGGCGCCAGTTTGCGCCAGCAAGGCCAGATTGAAGGCCGTGAAATCCGACATGCCAACAAAACGCTTGCCACTGTCGGCTACCGCGCGCCAGTCGATCTGGCCCAGAATGCGGCTTAAACCGTAGCCACCGCGTGTCGCCATCACAATGGGCTGAGGCTGTTGCAAGGAACGCTGTACCGCAGCCAGACGCTGAGCGTCCGTGCCAGCAAAGCGTTCATCCACCGCCAGGGCATCCGCGTCTATGTCCACGGCAAAGCCCAGTTGGTTCAGGCGCTGGCTTGCCAGCTCCAGGCGTTTGGGTTCAAGGATCTGGCCAGAGGGCGAAAACAGGTAAATGCCCGAACTGTCCTGCTGCCCACAATGGCACTGGCCATGTTCGTGGTGATGGTGATGATGGTCGTGCTCGGGGCTGCTCATGATTAACCTTGAAAATAAAGTGCTGACATTTTAGCGAGACTACTGGGCGCCATCCAGCGGCGATTGGACTGTTTGAGCCTGCTTTTGCAACTTCTTTTGTTCGCGTCGTTCGCGGAAAAAATCCCGCAAGGCCTGGGCCGCCTCTTCGGACATCAAACCACCCGAGACACGGGTGTGGTGATTCAGAGTGGGATGCAAATGCAAGGACTCCACACTGCCACACACTCCGGTCTTCGGATCGGCTGCGGCCCACACCACCCGCGACAGACGCGCATGCAACAAGGCCCCCAAGCACATCATGCAAGGCTCAAGAGTCACAAACAGACTGGCTCCGGGCAAACGGTAATTGCCAACTTTACGCGTCGCGGCGCGCAAGGCCACGATCTCGGCATGCTGGGTGGGATCGTGATCACAAACCGTGCGATTGGAGCCCACAGACAGCAGCCTGCCGTCCGCATCCAATAGTACGGCACCTACGGGCACCTCGCCGATGCTGGCCGCCAGTTGAGCCTGCTCCAAGGCTAAAGCCATAGCCTGAGCATCACTCAAAACGTCACTCTCTGTTGGCGGTGGTAAGCTAGTTGGCATCGTCAAATCCATTGCGTTATTCAAACCCTGTCGGCACAGCAAAAGGGTCATTTTACTGTCTATGCAGAACACTCCTGATTCTCACGCTATTTTGCGTGTTCGAGGCCTGAGCAAACAATACGCAAACGGGCATCAAGCCCTGCACGCTTTGGACCTGGATATTTGGCGGGGCGAGATTTTTGCCCTGCTCGGCTCCAACGGCGCAGGCAAAACCACCTTGATCAGTATTATCTGCGGGCTGGTCAATCGCAGCAGCGGCACCGTTCTGGTAGATGGCGCAGACAATGTCGCCGACTACAAGCGCGCCCGCCAGAAAATTGGCCTGGTGCCGCAAGAGCTAAGCGCCGATTCCTTCGAGACAGTCTGGAATACTGTCAGCTTCAGCCGTGGCCTGTTTGGCAAAGCACCCAATCCGGCCCTGATCGAGCAGATTCTGAAGGACTTGTCGCTATGGGACAAGAAAGACAGCCCCTTGATTACGCTCTCGGGCGGCATGAAACGCCGCGTCCTGATCGCCAAGGCGCTTTCCCATGAACCGGAAATCCTGTTTCTGGATGAACCCACCGCCGGTGTGGACGTGGCCTTGCGCCAAGGCATGTGGGCCTTGGTGAAACGGCTGCGCAGCCAGGGGGTCACCATTATTCTAACCACCCACTACATCGAAGAAGCCCAGGAGATGGCCGACCGCATCGGCTTCATCAATAAAGGTTCACTGCAGCTGGTGGAAACCAAAGACAATCTGATGCGCCGCCTGGGCGGTAAAACCCTGAGCCTGAATCTGGCCGAGCCGATCAGCGCCCTGCCCGCTGCGCTGGAAACGCTGGGACTGCAAAGCACTGCCGACGGCATGAGTCTGCTCTACCCCTTGACCAACCGCGAACAAGGTCATGACCTGAGCAATTTGCTGGCGGCAGTTGGGCAAGCGGGGCTGACCATTACCGACATCCATACCCGCGAGCGCAGTCTGGAAGATATTTACGTTGAGTTTGTAGGGGCACAGTCATGAACTGGTACGCCATCCTGGCCATTTATCGCTACGAAATGTCACGCACCCGACGCACCCTGCTGCAAAGCATCGTAGCCCCCGTGATTTCCACCGCCTTGTATTTTGTGGTGTTTGGCGCTGCCATTGGCCATCGCATCAATGAGATCGGCGGCGTGCCCTATGGCGCGTTTATCGTGCCTGGGCTGACCATGTTGTCGGTGTTGACCCATAGCGTCTCCAACGCCGCCTTCGGAATTTACTTTCCGCGCTTTACGCGCAATATCTACGAGATTCTGTCTGCCCCCATTTCACACTTCGAGGTGACCTTGGCCTTTGTGGGCGCAGCAGCCACCAAGTCACTGTTTCTGGCGGCCATCATCCTGATCACGGCGCGGCTATTTGTGCCTTACGAAATTGCCCACCCTATCTGGATGCTGTGCTTTCTGGCCTTAACCGCCCTGACCTTCAGTCTATTGGGTTTCATTATCGGTATCTGGGCCGACAACTTTGAAAAGCTGCAATTCGTGCCCATGCTGATTCTGACGCCACTGACCTTTTTGGGCGGCACCTTCTATTCCATCGACATGCTGCCCGAGTTCTGGCAAAAACTGACCTTGCTGAACCCGGTGCTGTACCTGATCAGCGGCTTTCGCTGGAGTTTCTTTGATCTGGCCGATGTGAATGTGTGGCTGAGCCTGGGCATGACACTGCTGTTTTTAAGTGTGTTTCTTGCCGTGGCGGGGTGGATTTTCAAAACGGGTTATCGATTGCGCCCGTAAATAAAAAAGGCCGGGAATATTTCCCGGCCTTTTTTTGAGAACTCGAACAGGACACGCAGCCGCTAGATACTGAACGTCTCCTCAGAACAGTTCAATCGGGATGCACAGCGCAATCCATAAAACTGGCTTGCTCTCCATACTGACGCAGCTTTGCTTCCAGCACGGGTGCAGGCACTCCTTCAATCGGCTTGTAGCCCAGACGCTGCCAATAGCCCACGGCCGGTCCCAAAGACACCAGACTGCAACGACGCAAGCCACGCTGCCAGGCATAGCGGCGACCGGCTTGCAACAAAGCTCCGGCCACCCCACGGCCCTGCGCGCGACGCATCACGGCGCAGTCGTGAATAAACCATTGGTCTGCGGGCGAAGGCAGGCTCTTCAACGCATCGCCCAGGGACGGCGGCAAAAGGCCCGCCCAAGGGTAGGACACCAAATAACCCTGCAGTTGATTATCGGTATCACGTGCCACCCAGCAGCTATCCGGAGCCAGATCCAGACGGTTCTGATAGAAGCTGCGGTCTTCCAGAATATCCGCGTCGTACACATCCGCCTGGACTTCCAGCACCTGACCTAGATCGTGCACACGCATTAATTCAATTCGTACATTCATAGCTGATACACGGCGGCCTCACGTCACCACCGTGCCGTTTCACTCGGTTTAGTCGCGGAAATTATCGTACTGCAAAGGCAATTCCACATCGGTCTGTTTCAACAGAGCGATGGCAGCCTGCAAGTCGTCCCGTTTCTTGCCGGTTACACGCAGTTTTTCACCTTGAATCTGCGTCTCCACTTTCAGCTTGGCGTTCTTGATGGCGGCGATCAGTTTCTTGGATGTAGGCTGGTCCAGACCCTGACGCACTTTCACTTTCTGACGCGCGCCGGCCACGTTTTCCAAAACCTTCTCGGTGTCCAGGCAGCGCACATCAATACCGCGGGCAGCAATACGGCCACGCAGAATCTGCATCATTTGCTCGAGCTGAAACACGCTGGGAGCCGATTGCAAAATGGTGTTCTCGTCTTCGAGTTCAAATTTGGCATCCGTACCTTTGAAGTCAAAACGGGTAGCCAGTTCGCGGCTGGCTTGTTCCACTGCATTACGCAGTTCGTGGGTGTTGACCTCGGATACAACGTCAAAAGATGGCATTCCTAACCGTCCTGTTCCTTAAGTGCAGACAGGCCGCATGAAGCGACCTGTGTGCTTTTTAGAAAACGCTGGTCTTAGTCCGAAGCGGCTTGCTTGGCCTGCTGACGCAGCGCGAATTTCTGTATTTTACCTGTTGCCGTTTTGGGCAACTCCATAAAACTGAAATGTCGCGGTATTTTAAAGCCAGCCAAGTACTGACGGCAATGCGCGCGCAGTTCTTCCACCGTCACTTCCGCACCGGGGCGCAGCTCCACATAAACGTGAGGCGCTTCACCCCAACGCTCGTCCGGCTGGGCTACAACGGCCGCCGCCTGCACGGCTGGATGGCGATACATGACGTCTTCAATCTCAATGGAAGAAATGTTCTCGCCCCCGGAAATGATGATGTCCTTGCTGCGATCCTTGATACGTACGTAGCCGTCCGGCTCGCACACGGCCAGGTCGCCGGTATGGAACCAGCCACCGCCCAGGGATTCCTGGGTGGCCTGCGCGTTCTTCAAATATCCCTTCATGGTGATATTGCCGCGGAACATGATCTCGCCCATAGTCTCGCCATCGGCAGGAACGGGCTCCATGGTTTGCGGATTCAAAACCTGTACGCCCCCTTGCAGGTGATAACGCACACCTTGACGGGCATTGCGCTGCGCACGTTCCTGGATATCCAGTTCACTCCAGGGTGCATGCTGCGCACAGACCGAGGCGGGGCCATAAGTTTCGGTCAGGCCGTAAACGTGGGTCAGCGCAAAGCCCATGCGCTCCATCCCTTCAATCATGGTGGCCGGAGGTGCAGCGCCTGCCACCATGGCCGACACACCCTTGGGCAGGCGGGACTTCAGCGCTTCGTCGGAGTTGACCAGCAGGGAGTGCACAATCGGTGCACCACAGTAGTGGGTGACGCCGTAATCGACCATATTGTCGACCATGGCCTGGGCTTCCACCTTGCGCAAACAGACGTTCACACCAGCACGGGCTGCAATCACCCAGGGGAAAGTCCAACCATTGCAATGGAACATGGGCAGGGTCCACAGATAGACCGCATGCTTGGGCATGTCCCATTCCAAGACGTTGGACAAGGCCCCCAGATACGCGCCACGGTGATGGTAGACCACGCCTTTGGGCTTGCCGGTGGTACCGCTGGTGTAGTTCAGGGCAATCGCATCCCACTCGTTGGCGGGCAATTGCCAGTCGTAATCCGGGTCGCCTCCGTCCACGAACTCTTCGTAAGTTTGCGAGCCGATACGTTCTGCGCCAGTGTCAAAATAATTGTCCACGACGTCGATGACCAGAATGGGCTCTTTGCTTTCGCGCAGGCTCAAGGCTTCTTTCATGACGGCGGCAAATTCGCTGTCCACCAGCACCGCACGCGCTTCGCCGTGATCCAGCATATAAGCGATAGTGCTGGCATCCAGACGGGTATTCAAGGTATTCAGTACGGCACCACACATGGGCACGCCAAAGTGTGCCTGAACCATGGGCGGAGTATTGGGCAACATCACGGCCACGGTATCGCCTTTGCCAACCCCAGCCTTGGACAGCGCACTGCCCAGCTGACGAGTACGGGCATACAGCTGAGACCAGCTCATCTTGATGCCGTTTTGGGCGGGCCCGTAAACCAGAGCCGGGTAGTCAGGGTAGACAAAAGCACTGCGCTCGATGAAATCCAGCGGCGACAAAACACGATAATTGGCGTCTGTCTGGGGCAAATCCTGATCGTAAATACTCACCACAAAGTCTCCAAAAAAGGGCGGGCTAACCGAAATTCACGGCGGTCCGTCTGATAATTGCGCTCTTACATTAGCTGGCTACGCGCCTTTGGGCAAGGTCGCCTTTTCAGTCATAGAGGCGCATAATGACACGCTATCCTAGGTATATATCGCGACCGGCTGACTGCTCGCTGACAGTTTGCCCCCTACCTGAAGGCCCTTCATGCCCGTAGCCATGCTGTATATTGCCGCCGGTGGTGCCCTGGGCGCATTGGCGCGTTGGTTCTTGAGTCAGGCTTTGAATGCCCTGTTCCCCACCCTGCCCCCCGGTACTTTGCTGGCTAACTTGATTGGCGGCTATTTGATGGGTATCGCAATGGCCTATTTCAGCGGCTTGGGCCTGGGTCACGAAGGCTGGCGCATGTTCGTCATGACGGGCTTTCTGGGTGGCCTGACCACTTTTTCCACCTTTTCCGCCGAGATCATGACCTTGATGATGCAGCAGCGTTATCTGTGGGCCATGGGCGGAATTGCCATCCACGTTGCCGGTTCCCTGCTCATGCTGGGTCTGGGCATGGCCACGTGGAGCCTGTTTCGGGGGCAAGCATGATAGACGTCCATTTTCTTCAGGCCGGCTCCCCTCCTCCTGATGTCGAGCAACGTTTTGGCAACCAGAATGCCTGGTTCAAACGCGCTTTGCAGCCCCTGGATGTCAATGTCCACACCTGGCGAGTCCATCAGGATGATGCCCTGCCTGCGCCGGACTGCCCCGACCCGGTGGTGATCAGCGGTTCCTGGAGCATGGTCACCGACAAGCTGGACTGGAGCGAAAACCTGGCCGCCTGGATTCGGGAACGCTATCAGACACACATGCCTTTGCTGGGTATTTGCTATGGCCATCAGTTAATGGCCCACGCCTTGGGCGGGTGCGTGGATTACCACCCCAAAGGGGCCGAGGTCGGCTACCTGCCCATTCACTTGTCCGAGCAGGCCCACGAGCATGAACTGCTGGCCAATCTGCCCATGCAATTTCCTGCCCTGCTGACGCACCAACAAAGCGTATTGAGCTTGCCCGAGCATGTGGAAATACTGGGCAGCTCTGCGCATGATCCGCATCAAATACTGCGTTATGGCCCCGCGCAGTGGTCGATTCAGTTTCACCCTGAATTTTCTGCCGGCCTGCTACGTTACTGCGTGCTGCGCAAGGCCGAATCCTGGCGAGCCCAAGGCATAGATCCCCAAACACTGGCAGACCCTATTCAGGACACGCCCGACGCCCATCGTCTGCTGTGCAATTTTGTACAGGCTTACTCGTCCAGCGGCCCTAATGGCCGACGGAAAAACTCGCCGGGCGTTTGACCCATCAAATCCCGAAAAGCTGCCACAAAGGCCGACATGCTTTCATAGCCACAAGCTAACGCGACATCAGTAACACGCTCTTGCCGCTCCAGCAAAGGCAAGGCACTCATGACACGCAGTCGCTGACGCCAGACCCGAAACGTCAGCCCGGTCTGCTGACGAAACAGACGGCTCAGGGTTTTTTCTGACAAACCCTGTTGCTCTGCCAAATCCTGCAAACTCCAATCGCCCGAAGGTTGGGCCTGCAATTGCTCGCAGACCTGCAAAAGACGCGGGTCCGAAGGCCAAGGCAGAATCAGGCCACTTTCAGGCGCAGCCAGCAAGCGATCCAGCAGGACCTGCACCAGACGCCCCTGCGCCCCCTCACGCTCGTACAGCACAGGCAAAAGGCTGAACTCGCGTATCAGCTCGCGCAGCAAGCGGTCTACCACGACCACTCGACACACCGTAGGGGCCTCTGGCAAGGCGCTGACATCAATATAAAGACTACGAATCTGCGCATCAGGCGAGCTACGCACCCCATGTTCCACACCCGCAGGCACCCACACCGCCTGCTGAGGCGGCGCCATGAAACGCCCGCTGGCAGTACGCACTTCGATCACCCCCGTCAGCGCATAGGAAAACTGCACCCAGGGATGCCGATGTGGGCGTGCAATGGCCTGATTGGGCAAGGTACGCTCCTGACCATATAAAGGCCTGGGTAGATAGCGCAACTGCTGCAAACTCTCCGGAATTCGCTCCGCAGGCATCAGAATGTCCGTTTGTCGATAATCCATATCCGTTTAGCGATAAACCCCCAAAAAGGTCTACGGTAAAGTGAGGCCTTTCATAACGCAAGCCTTTCAAGCCTCTAACAAACCCATGTTCTCTCAACTGCGACTGCTTTTTGACAACTTCACCCTGATCCTGATCGGCGTAGTGGCACTGGCAAGTTTCTTTCCCGCCTACGGCCAAGGTGCGGTGTTCTTTGACGTGATCACTGGTCTGGCGATTGCCCTGCTGTTTTTCATGCACGGGGCCAAGCTATCCCGCGAAGCCATCATTGCTGGGGCCACCCACTGGCGTTTGCACCTGCTGGTCTTTGGCTGCACCTTTGTCATGTTCCCCCTGCTGGGCCTGCTGTCCAAGCCCATTTTGCTGCCACTGCTGGGCATGCCCTTGTTTGTGGGCATTCTGTACATGTGCGCCCTGCCCGGCACCGTGCAATCGGCCATTGCCTTTACCTCGATTGCTCGCGGTAACGTGCCTGCCGCGATTTGCAGCGCCTCGGCCTCCAGCCTGATCGGTATTGTGCTCACCCCCGTCTTGTTGAAACTGCTGCTTGATGCAGACGGTGGTTCGGCCACTTCGACCCTGGACGCCATCAAGAAGATCAGTCTGCAATTGTTGTTGCCTTTTGTGGTCGGCCACTTGATGCGCCCCCTGATTGGCAAATGGATGGATCGCAACCGTAAATGGCTGCGCAGCGTGGACCAGTCCTCCATCTTGCTGGTGGTCTACACCGCTTTCAGCGCCTCGGTGATTGGTGGCCTGTGGCAAGCCGTACCGCCCAAGTCCCTGGCTATCCTGGCCGTAGTCTGCCTGGTCTTGCTGGCCATCATCCTGTTCCTGACCACCTGGCTGGCCCGCAAGCTGGGCTTCAATAAAGAAGACGAAATCACGATTGTCTTCGGTGGCTCCAAGAAAAGTCTGGCCACGGGCGTACCTATGGCCCAAGTGCTGTTTACTGGCGCCGCCATTGGCCCAGCCCTGCTGCCCATCATGATCTTCCACCAGATCCAGTTGATGGCTTGTGCATTCATTGCGAATAAGTATGCGCAACGGCCTGAGACTCCTGAGGAAGCGATCAGCTTGCAAAAGGCCTGATAGCACTCCATCGTCAGCAGCCCCCGACGCGTGGGGCTTGCTTTGGAGACAGCGGCACAAAAAGAAACCGGCTTGATGCCGGTTTCTTTATTTATAGATTCGAAATGTAGACAAAGATATCGGTGCCGTCGTACTTGAAGGAGCCATCGGGATTCTTTTGAGTGAGCACCTTGCGCAAGTCGACCGGATGTAGCCAACCTGCTCCCAGCAAACCGCCATTGATCGCCCGAATTTCGGTCCCTCCAACCGCGACGGCAGCATGGAAGAACTCCATGCCCTTGACTCGACAAAAGCCAATGGCCTTGCCGCCAGGCAAGGAATTCCGACCATCCCACATTCTGCCTTCAGCAAACTTGAATACCGGCAGCCAGTTCTGCGCCGAAATGGAAGTCAGCTGATCAAAACTGATTTTCGCATTATATAAATAACGCATATAAGCAGCGGCGTCATAACACACCCCTTTCATATAAGCCGTAATATCATCTGGCCCATGGATCAGGTGATTATCTGCATAGATAATTCTATCGGACGCCGAAAGCTTCGCCGTCTTCGTTCCTTTCTCTGTCAAATTCATGGCTAAACCCTTGTAAACAGATAAAAAACAAGGGCCTATAGTAGCAGTCGGATTCTGTTAAAAACCTGGAACCAGGCTTGATTATCGATTGAATTAACTAATCGAAAATAAGGCGACAGCCTAATTAGTATCTTTATATTATTTGAATAAAACTTGTTTATTAAAATAAATAAACCAGTTAAAAAACAAAAATAAAAACCGGAATCAATATCAGCAAAATATTTCTATTTCAGCTTATTGATCTTGTCGTTCAAAGTTGCAGCAGACAACTCCCCGGCTCGGACATCCACCAAACGTCCCTGCTCGTCCAAAAACAGGGTCGTAGGCAAGCCACGGCTGCGCACGGCCTGGCCCAGCTGCATTTGCGGGTCGCGCCACATATTATCCAGCTCCAGATTCTCGTCCATCAGGTACTTCTGGATCTCGGCCAGTTCCTCGCCCTGGTTCGCAAACACGATATTCACGTCGGACCGGGTGGATTGCACTTGCTTGAAGGCAGGCATTTCGCGGCGGCACGGAGGACACCAGCTGGCCCACAAGTTAACGACCGTGACCTTGCCTTTATACAAATCCAGATTTTCCGGAGCACTGACATCAAGCTGCATAGGGATCAAGTCTATCTCGGGCAATGGCATGGCGGTTTCCACTCCCCCTCGCCCTGTCGCGACCATGATTAGCGAAAATGCCGCCACACCAACGGCCAACCCTCCCGATACAGCAGGCAAAACGGCCTTGTCACGCAGCACGCGCCACAGCACATAGAACCAGCCTGCCGTCACGGCTGCCGGGATCATCAGACCGCCGTCGCGCAAATCCAGCCAGCTCAAGGGTTCGCTTTGATAAAACGGCCATTGCTGGATCAGAAAACCCAAACGACCGACCAGCACACCCAGAATCATCGCGCGCCACAGCACCGATTCGGCTCGGGTCTGCTTGCGTCTATCCAGCCAGGCGGCCAGAAACAGCCCCAGCAATGCCGCGACCATAAAAGCAAATAGAGACGTGGCAAAGGTAAAGGGACCGAGCTGTATGCTTTGCATAAACATAAATCCTGACAAGACCAAATAAAAATCGACCCGCCATAAGCGGGTCGGGGCAATAAGTACAGACAGCGTCGCTGCTAAAAGATTCCCTCAATCAGGAGGCGCTACTCAAAATCTGCATGAATTGGCCCATTTTCGTTTTGCATTTGATGCCGGGTTCCAGCTCGACTCCACTGCTGACATCAATCGCATAGGGACGATGCAAGGCGACTCGTTCGGCCACATTGTCGATACGCATGCCTCCGGCAAGAACCAGCGGCGGCAGTCCGTCCTGGCCGTCCAGACGCGCCTGCAGCCCCTGAATCAGCTCCGGATCAAAAGCCGTACCGGTGCCGCCATAGGCATCGTGATAACCATCCATCAGCCAGGCTCGGGCATCCTGATACTTCAAGCACTGTTCCAGCAGGCCATCCACCGTATCCAGACCAGGCGCACCGACTCGGAAAGCCTTGATATACGGATGCGCGTAGCGACGGCATTCTTCCGGGCTTTCTTCACCGTGAAATTGCAGCAAGTCCGGTTGCACCTGTTCCAGAATTTCCCGAACAAAGCTCTCGGACGCATTCACAAACAGGCTGACTGCCTGCACAAACGCCGGCACACGGGCGCGCAGGGCAACAGCCTGCTCCGTACTCAGCATACGGGCACTTTTCGGGTAAAAGACAAACCCCACCGCATCCGCGCCCAACTGCACGGCAGCATCAATATCCTGCGCTCGGGTAAAGCCACAAATCTTGACTCGGGTACGGCTGAACATCACACATCCTTGAATAAAAAACGGGGGCCAGATGCCCCCGTGTGAATCATGAAATAAGCTTATTGGAAACTGCTGGCCGCGTCATCCGTTCCAAATCCGTAGCTGTCAGAACCGTAAGTCGATTCCGTACCAAACTGGATTTGCGAATCCTCCAGCAGAACTTCGCCGTGCTTATAGTGCGTAACCAGTCCGGGGAAGACCAGTACCGTTGCCACCATCAACAACTGAATGATAATAAACGGTACCGAGCCCCAGTAAATATCCGTTGTGGCCACACGCTTGATGCGCTCGCCCGTGACCTTGTCGGTGTAGTCCTCTTTGGGGGCGACGGAACGCAGGAAGAACAGCGCAAAACCAAAGGGCGGGTGCATGAAGGAGGTCTGCATATTGACCGCCAGCAAGACACCGAACCAGATCAGGTCAATGCCCATCTTGTCGGCAATCGGCCCGAGCAGCGGCACAATAATAAAGGCCAGCTCAAAAAAGTCCAGGAAGAAAGCCAGCAGGAAGGTCAGGATACTGACGATAATCAGGAAGCCCCACTCACCGCCAGGCATGTCGATCAAGAGGTGTTCCACCCACAAATCGCCATTGATGCCACGGAAGCTCAGGCTAAAGACGGTAGAGCCCACCAGAATGAAGACCACGAAGCAGGACAGACGAGTCGTCGATTCCATGGCCTGACGCAGCAGCTTCCAGGACAGACGGCCACGAGATACCGCCATGATGATGGCGCCGACCGCCCCCATCGCCCCACCTTCGGTCGGGGTAGCCACCCCAATAAAGATCGTACCCAGCACCAGGAAGATCAGGAACAGCGGGGGCACCATCACAAAGACCACACGCTCGGCGATCTTGGACAGCATTTTCAGCTTGAGCAGCTTGTTGATCAGCGCGATCACCCAGGCCGTAATACCCCACAACAGCAGCACCACAACCACGTGCTCGTCCATCGGGATATTAGGGTGCGTGGCAAAGTAGTGCTGCGAACCGAAGTACGCCACCGCGGTTGCAACCAGCGTCAGCACAATCAGGGATGTCAGGCCGCGGCTACCATTATCTTCAACATAGATACGCGCTTCGGGCGGCAAGGCCGGGGCCGATTTGGGCTTGATGTAGGACATCACCACGATGTAGAGGATATAGACTGCCGTCAGCAGCAAACCGGGGAGCATGGCGCCACGGTACATATCACCAATAGAGCGGCCCAGTTGGTCAGCCAGAATGATCAGTACGATGGAGGGCGGAATGATCTGCGACAAGGTCCCGGAGGCGGCAATCACCCCCGTTGCCAGCCTGCGGTCATATCCGTAACGCAGCATGATGGGCAAGGAGATCAGGCCCATGGAAATCACGGAAGCCGACACCACACCCGTTGTGGCGGCCAGCATGGCCCCCACCAGCACCACGGCAATTGCCAGACCACCACGCAGGGGGCCAAACAACTGGCCAATGGTCTCCAGCAAGTCCTCCGCCATTCCTGATCGCTCAAGAATAAGCCCCATCAGAGTAAAGAACGGAACGGCCAGCAAGGTATCGTTTTCAACAATGCCAAAGACCCGTTGCGGCAAGGCCTGGAACAAGGCCGGCTGCATCATGCCCAGCTCGATGGCGACCAGACCGTACAGGACACCAATCGCAGACAGCGTGAAGGTAACCGGGAAGCCCAACAGCAAAAACACGATCAAGTTGATGAACATGATCGGGGCCAGATTATCAGTCAAGAATTCCATTGTTACTGGCCCTTGGAAACAGAGATTGTTGCTTCATTTGCCTGGGCAATCTCGCGGATTTCCTGGGCAAGTTCTTCTTCGGCACTCAGCCCCCCATTTCTTAACAAGGGGTTGGGACAAGCACCACGCAAAAAGCCTATGCATTTGATCAAATGCGATACACCGGCCAGGGCTAACAAAAAGAAGCCAACGGGAATCAATAGCTTGACCGGCCAACGTATCATCCCCCCGGTATTGGAGGAGAGTTCGTTCAGCACATAGGATTGCTGGAAAAAGGGAATCGAGAGCCAGAAAATAAGCAGTGTGGCGGGCAAAAGGAAAAAGATCACGCCGATAACATCGATCCAGACCTGAACCCGGGGCGGGAATCGTTCCGCCAAAGCATCCACCCGAACATGCTCGTTCACAAAGAAGGTATAACCAGCGGCCAGCAAGAAAATTGCACCAAACAAATACCACTGCAATTCAAGCCAGTAGTTCGAACTGACGCCGAACACTTTACGCACGATGGCGTTAATCGCACTGACCAACACCACGATCAGGGTCAGCCAAGTCACGGACTTACCAACGACCGTATTCAGACGGTCGATCAAACTAGACAATCGTAAGAAGAATTTCATGGCCTTGCTCAGGATATGGTCGCCTTCAGGATTCGCTTGTGGCTAATGCTCGAAGGTGGTCGGCCTTATACAGATAAGAATGTAAGAGAAGAAAATGGCTTCACATTTTATACGATTGAAGCATGTGAAGCCGGTTCGAATACCGGGGATAAACCCTTTAGAAACGGACTAAATCATGATTTTTTTCAGGCCGTTTCACCAAAACGCAATCCACTTAACTCATAGAGCAAATCGTAGGGATTGCTGGCGGGAATATCGAACTGCTTGGGGTAATCCACCCCGGCCAGATACAGGCCACTGGCATCGAAAGTCGGGGCTGACAAGCGGCGATCGCGCTGTGCCAATAAATGCAGCACCCAATCAGGCGGCTGACGGCCTTGGCCGATATAAATCAGCATGCCCATCAGATTGCGGATCATGTGATGTAAAAAGGCATTGGCGCTGAAACGGAACAAAAAAAAGTCGCCTTGCTGTTCAATCCGGATCTGCGACATGGTGCGCACCGGACTGGCCGCCTGGCATTGCGAGGAACGAAACGCGCTGAAATCATGTTCGCCCACCAGGTGCTGGGCGGCCTCTTGCATCAGAGCCAGGTCCAAAGGACGAAACACCCAGGCCACTCGACCATGCAACAAGGGGGAACGCACCCGGTGCTGGCGCAGCAGATAAACGTAATGACGGCCTTGGGCCGAGAAGCGGGCATGAAAATCATCCGGCACTTCGCGTGCCCATTGCACGGATACAGAGTCCGGCAGCAAGGCATTCAAACCGCGTACCCACGACTCCAGGCTGCGCTCGGCAGCCGTGTCCAGATGAACGACTTGATTGAGGGCATGAACGCCAGTGTCGGTGCGACCGGCGCAGATCGTAGAAACAGGCTGGGCCGTAAAACGGCCCAGTGCCTGCTCCAGAACATCTTGAACGGTGTTGCCACCGGCCTGACTTTGCCAACCCAACCAGGATGTCCCTTCATAGCAGACACCCAGTGCGATACGTCTCATGGTGGCTTTACCTTACTGACGTACAGGAGGCTCGTCCGAAGGCGGCTGGTCCAGATCCAGATTGATTTTTTCCAGCTTTTCCCGAACCATCGCTTCGCTGACAGGCGCAGGGGAATCATCGCCATGGCGATTTTCAGTATTGGCACGACGCAAAACCCAGGTCACCAGGACCACAATCAACGCCAGTACCACGGCCATCACGGCCAACATATGTTCTTGAATCCAGGACACGGTCTTTTTTGCCTTGTTAACTGCACCGGCCATCTTGCCCTGTTCGGGCTCGGATGGCACGGAAATCGCTCCTGCCACGGCGGCAGAAGAAGCGGCGCCTGAGGCGCCAGAAGAAGTATTACCAGTAGCAGCATCGCTGCCAGAGTCACCCAGACCCAGCTCCTGCGCTGAATCCAGGATCAGATCTTTAGCGGCCTCGCCTTGGGACTGCAAGGCACGGCCCAGGGTGGAGACATTCTCTTCCAGCTGCGAGACACGATCGCCGGTCTCGCGCAGCTCCTGCTGCAATTGCTGTTTGGCGTCACGGGCCTCTGCCCCTGCCGACAATAGCAAACGATCCTGGCCTTGCGCCTGAGCACCTGGCTCGCCGGAGCCTGTTTGTGCTACACCTTGAGATGCATCCACCTGATCCTGTCCTGCTTGCGCAGCGGAGCGCAAGGCCTGAGCCTGATCAACATAGAAGCGGCGAGCTTGGGCATCGTCAATGGACAACATGGCCGCCGCATCAGGAATCTGTAGCGTTTGGCCCGCCTTCAGGCGATGCATATTCTGGTCGATGAAGGCATTCGGGTTCTGCTTTTGAACCGCCATCATCCACTGATAAGAGCTGACACCATCCACCGCATGGCGGCGCGCCAGGGCATGCAAGGTATCACCCGATTTCACGCGTACCGCGCTTTGGGTCTGCACACTGGATGCAGAGCTCGAAGCAGAAGCCTGCACGGATACCGGTGCCCGATACGCTGCCTGTGGCTGAGCCACTGCCTTCACGGCCACCGGGGCCGGAGCCAGGACGCTGACCTGATGCAGGAACTGCCCGCTATCACTTTGAATCTGCAAGAGCACATCGGCCACCGAGCCCGAGAACATCTGCTCGGAGGACAACCGAATGCGTCGTACTTGCCCCTGCCCATCCCGCTCGATCACGGCCTTCAAGGAGTCCAAGTCAACCGGAGGGGTCAAGCCCGCCTGTTGCCAGGCGGACAAGGGGGCGGGTGTCACCTTCAAGGACAAGCTTTCTTCAGGGCTGATCTGTCGAATGCCCACATCCAGCTTGAAAACCTGATTAGGAGCCGACACAAAACGACTATGACCGATTTCCAGGGCGGAAACCGGCGCAGCCGCCAGCATCCCGGCCAATAGCAGGGCCGAACCCAGCGTACGTACAGGATGCAGGCGGCCAGCCATGATTAGAGCTCGCCCAAAGCGATGCGCAACATGCGGCGCAACGGTTCAGCCGCACCCCACAGCAACTGGTCGCCAACCGTGAAGGCGCTCAGGTACTCGGGGCCCATGTTCAGCTTGCGCAGACGGCCCACAGGGATATCCAGCGTGCCGGTGACGGCAACTGGAGTCAGCGCTTCGACCGTGGCTTGACGCTCGTTAGGCACAACCTTGGCCCACTTGGAACCTTCAGCCAGGATGTCGGTGATCTCGTCCAGCGGAACATCGCGGGTCAGCTTGATGGTCAGTGCCTGGCTGTGGCAGCGCATGGCACCGATACGCACGCACAGACCGTCGATAGGAATGTGCTTGTCCTGTGCACCACGGCCCAGGATTTTGTTGGTTTCCACACCGCCTTTCCACTCTTCACGCGTCATGCCATTGCCCAGATCGGAGTCGATCCAGGGGATCAGGCTACCGCCCAGGGGTACGCCAAAGTTTTTCTGAGGCAGATTGGGGTCGCGTTGTGTCTGCAAGACACCGCGGTCAATATCCAGAATAGCCGATGCGGGATCGTCCAGCAGGCTGGAGACGGACTGGTTGATCAGACCGAACTGAGTCAGCAGTTCGCGCATATGCTGTGCGCCACCACCGGAAGCAGCCTGGTAAGTCATGCTGGTCATCCACTCAACCAGATTCTGGTTGAACAGACCGCCCAGACCCATCAGCATGCAGCTAACCGTACAGTTGCCACCGATGAACTGCTTGCCACCTTTGGCCAGTGCAGCATCGATAACAGGACGGTTGATCGGGTCCAGCACGATCACGGAGTTTTCATCCATGCGCAGCGTGCTGGCCGCGTCAATCCACAAACCATTCCAGCCAGCAGCACGCAGCTTGGGGTAGATCTGGCTTGTGTAATCTCCACCCTGGGCCGTCACAATAATTGGCAACTTTTTCAAGGCGTCAATATCGTGGGCGTCCTGCAATGGGCCAGCACCGTCAGCCCACGAAGGAGCTGCGCCGCCAGCATTGCTAGTCGAGAAAAACACCGGCTGAAAAAGGGAAAAATCGCCTTCGTCGCGCATGCGCTGCATGAGCACGGAGCCCACCATCCCACGCCAGCCGACCAAACCTACCGCTTGAGTCATGGTAATACCACCTGGATATATAAAAAAATAAAACGATAAAAGATACTATCGCAAAGCCTTGAGCACTGCATCCCCCATCGCACTGGTGCTCAGCAATTGGCAACCGTCTTCGTAGATGTCACCGGTGCGCAGACCTTGTTCGAGCACGCTGGCAACCGCCGCTTCGATACGCTTGGCCTGGTCTTCTGCATTGAGCGAGTAGCGCAGCAACATGGCAGCGGACAAAATGGTGGCCAAAGGATTGGCCTTGTCCTGACCGGCGATATCGGGTGCCGAGCCGTGGCTGGGTTCGTACAAACCTTGCTGGGATGCGTTCAGAGATGCCGAAGGCAACATGCCAATGGAGCCTGTCAACATGGCCGCTTCATCCGATAGGATATCGCCAAACAGGTTGCCTGTGACGATCACGTCGAATTCTTTTGGTGCGCGCACCAACTGCATGGCGGCGTTGTCCACATACATGTGGCTCAATTCCACGTCCGGATATTCGCGGGCCACATCAATCATGATGTCGCGCCAGAACTGGGATGTTTCCAGCACATTGGACTTGTCCACGCTGCACAAGCGCTTTTGACGTTTCTGTGCGGCCTGGAAACCCACGTGAGCGATACGGCGCACTTCGCTTTCAGCATAGTGCATGGTGTCAAAGCCCTGACGCTCACCCGCGAAGTTACCCTCTTCCACCGTACGAACGCCACGAGGCTGACCGAAGTAAATATCACCTGTCAATTCGCGCACGATCAGGATATCCAGACCGGACACAACTTCTGGTTTCAAGGTAGAAGCGTTAGCCAGTTGCGGGTACAGGATGGCGGGACGCAGGTTGGCGAACAGGCCCATGGCACGACGCAAACCCAAAATGGCTTGCTCGGGACGCAGGTGACGCTCCAGCGAGTCGTATTTCCAGTCACCCACGGCGCCGAACAGCACAGCGTCGGAGTTTTGAGCCAGGCTCAGCGTTTCAGGTGGCAGGGGGTGGCCGTGCAAATCGTAAGCGGCGCCGCCCACGGGAGCCACGGTCATTTCCAGATCCATGCCCAGAGCACCCAGTACGCGCTGCGCCTGTTCGGTAATCTCGGGACCGATGCCATCACCGGGCAATACTGCAATTTTATGAGTCATGATGAGTAGGACGTAAAAATTAGGGAATAAGTTTGAAGAACTCCGGCCTGATGGCCGGAGCATCTTGGCTGCCCCAGAAAGGCAGCAACAGCGAAGCTTCTACAAAACCTGCGCCCAGGCTCAAGGCTGGCCAACCAGCCAGGGGTGACGGGCCAGACGCTCGGCTTCGTACTGACGGATCATGTCCGCTTTCTGCAAGGTCAGGCCAATTTCATCCAGACCATTCAAGAGGCTGTGCTTGCGCGACGCATCGATAGTGAACGGCAATTCACGGCCTTCAGGCGTGATCACGCGCTGTTCGGCCAGATCAATACGCAGCTTGTAGCCGGGGAAAGCTTTGACTTCATCGAACAGGCGGGCAATATCCAGCTCGTTCAGGACGATGGGCAGCAAGCCGTTCTTGAAGCTGTTGTTGAAGAAAATATCGGCAAAAGACGGCGCGATAATGGCGCGAAAACCATATTGCATCAAGGCCCAGGGAGCGTGCTCACGGCTGGAGCCACAACCAAAGTTCTTGCGCGCCAGCAGTACGGAAGCGCCCTGGTAGCGGTCCTGGTTCAGCACAAAGTCCGGGTTCAGCGGGCGGCGGGAATTGTCCATGCCGGGCTCGCCGTGATCCAGATAACGCAACTCATCAAACAAGTTGGGGCCAAAGCCGGTGCGCTTGATGGATTTGAGGAACTGCTTGGGGATGATCAAGTCCGTATCCACGTTCTCCCGATCCAAGGGAGCGACCAGACCTTCATGAGTAGTAAATGCTTGCATGGTGTGGATTTCCTCAGTTGAACGAACGCACGTCGACAAAATGGCCGGCAATGGCGGCAGCCGCTGCCATGGCTGGGCTGACCAGGTGGGTACGACCACCCTGCCCCTGACGTCCTTCAAAGTTACGGTTGGAGGTCGAAGCGCAACGCTCGCCCGGTTCCAGCCGGTCAGCGTTCATGGCCAGACACATGGAGCAACCAGGCTCACGCCATTCAAAACCGGCGTTCAGGAAAATCTTGTCCAGACCTTCTTGCTCGGCCTGACGTTTCACCAGACCGGAGCCGGGAACAATCATGGCCTGCTTGACGTTGGAAGCGACTTTGCGACCCTTGGCCACGCTGGCAGCCGCACGCAAGTCCTCGATACGGGCATTGGTACAGGAGCCAATGAACACGCGGTCGATACGGATGTCGGTCAAGGGCATATTGGGCGTCAGGCCCATGTACTCCAATGCACGCTCCATGCCATTGCGGGTGACTTCGTCTTTTTCTTTCTCTGGATCGGGTACGCGGCTGTCAATAGGCAACACCATTTCAGGCGAGGTACCCCAAGTCAACTGAGGGGTGATCTGACTGGCATCGATGCGAATCACGCGATCAAACTCGGCACCTTCGTCAGTGTGCAAGGTGTTCCAGTAAGCCACAGCCTGATCCCACAACACGCCTTTGGGCGAGTAAGGACGGCCACGCAGATACTGAATGGTTTGCTCGTCCACAGCCACCATGCCTGAACGTGCACCGGCTTCAATCGCCATATTGCACACGGTCATGCGGCCTTCCATAGACAAGGCGCGAATTGCCGAGCCGCCGAACTCAATGGCGTAGCCGGTACCACCAGCAGTACCGATCTGACCGATCACGTACAGGATCAGGTCCTTGGCAGTACAGCCAAAAGGCAGCTTGCCGTCCACCTGGATCAGCATGCTTTTGCTTTTCTTCATCAGCAAGGTCTGAGTGGCCAGCGTGTGCTCGACCTCCGAGGTACCAATACCAAAGGCCAAAGCGCCCACGGCACCGTGCGTGCTGGTGTGGGAGTCACCACAAACCACGGTCATGCCAGGCAAGGTCGCGCCCTGCTCAGGGCCGACAATGTGCACAATGCCCTGACGCACGTCGTTCATGCGGAATTCGGTAATGCCGAATTCTTCGCAGTTGGCGTCCAGGGTATCGACCTGCAGGCGCGAGATCGGGTCTTCAATACCGTTCTGACGGGAGGTGGTGGGGACGTTGTGGTCCGCCACAGCCAGGTTGGCACTGATGCGCCAAGGCTTGCGGCCGGCCAGAGTCAAGCCTTCAAAGGCCTGGGGGCTGGTCACTTCATGCAGCAAGTGGCGATCAATGTAGATCAAACAGGTGCCATCCGTGTCCTGATGCACGACGTGTTCGTCGAACAACTTATCGTATAAGGTTTTTGCCATTGCGCTCTCGCGATTCAGTTGAAATTACAGTCCGCACAAAGCGGGCTGCACATTAATTTTTTCTTATTATGACAGGCGCAGTAACTGGGACAAGACCAGTTTCCATACTAGTATTGGGACTACCACCCTAAATAGAAACATGCCCCTGAAAAAGGTCTCCCGGAGCCTTGTCAAAGAAGGCTCCGGGAGACCAACGTCGTCAGCCTTGGCGACTGCTGCAGGCCGGACTCTTGTTCAAGAAGGTTCAGCAATGGCCAAGCTCAAACGTTCTACCCATTCATCGGCCATGCCCTGATCGCTGATATTGGCAAAGCCCATCAACAGCCCCTTATGCACAGCAGGCGATATTTGCCAATCGCTCAAGGCCTGAACGGCCAGGCCATGTTCCTGGGCAGCCTTGGCCAAAGGCCGGTCATCTTCTGCCCTCCTCAAATTGGCAAGCACATGAATCCCCCCTGCCTGGCTTTGCACCTGCAAGCGCTCCCCCAGTATCTGTTGCAGAGCCTGCACCAAATAAGCCCGACGTTGTGCATACAAAGCCCGCATCTTGCGCAAGTGCCGCGCAAAGTAGCCCTGCTCCATGAAGTCCGCCACGGCAGCCTGCGTCAGGATGGAACCCGGCCCGCCTGAATAGTGAGCCGCCTGCTGGAAACGCTCCACCTGGGACAAGGGTGCGACCAAGTACGCCAGCCGCAAACCGGGATTCAGAACCTTGCTGAAGGTGCCGGTATAGATCACCCTGTCGTCCCTATCCAGACTTTTCAGGGCAGGCAAAGGACGTCCGTGATAGCGAAACTCGCTGTCGTAATCGTCCTCCACAATCCAGGCCTGCTGCTGTCTGGCCCACTCCAGCAATTGCAAACGCCTGGGCAGGGACATGGCCATGCCCATAGGGCTTTGATGAGTGGGGGTCACGATGGCAAAGCGTGCCTGTGGGCAATGCTGCTGTCCGGCTATAAGGTTCAGGCCGTCTTCATCCAGCGGCACCGCATGCACGTGCATGCCGGCCTGCTTCAAGAACTGGCGGGCAAAAATATAGCCAGGATTTTCGTACCAGCCCGCGTCACCCGGATTTAGAACGCTACGACACACGAGCTCCAGCGCCCCCCAATACCCGGCCGTCACAAAGATCTGCTCCGGCAGACAAGCTATGCCGCGCGATACGCCCAAATAAGCCGCAATAGCCCGCCGCAACGGCGCATAGCCCACCGGATCGGGGTAACGCATTGCCACGCCCCCCAAAGAGCGCTGATTCTGGTTGGCCAGTCGTGCCCAGGTCTTGCGCGGAAAGGCATCCAAAGCCGGCAGGCCCAGCTGAAATGGCAAAGGGGGTGAGTCTTCTGCTGGTACATATGGCGAGGCACGCAGGGATGAGGCAGGGACACTGGCATATCTTTTCGCAGCCAAACTGGCCAACTGCGGTGACACCACCGTTCCTGCCGGCCCTCGTGCCAGAAAGTAGCCTTCACCCAGCAAGATTTGATAGGCCTGCTCCACCGTACCCTTGGCCACATTCAGCTCACTGGCCAGACTGCGTATGGATGGCACCCGGTCGCCGGGGCGCAATTGGCCTGCAGCAATCGCATCCCGAAAGCGCTCGTACAACTGCTGATAAACAGGAATGCCTGGTTCCCGGCTGGGTTTCCAGTGGCGTAGATCCATACCCATGTCCTAGTCAATTATTGTTTTCTTGTCACTGATGACCAGGACATTACTCATGGATAATCAACAAGTAAAGCGGATAGCCCGGCTTGATACTCAGACTGACGCAAACAGTGAATCCCGCCGCACAGAGCTACGGCCTGCTCCGCCCCCTGCCTTACTTTCGATTGGATACGCCATGAGTGCACTTCGCCTTCCCTACGACACCCTGTCTCCCAAAGCCTATCAAGGCCTGTTGCAAACGAAGCTGGCTTTGGACAAAAGCAGCCTGGGCAAAGAATTGATTGAGCTGGTTAATTTGCGCATTTCGCAAATCAACGGCTGCTCCTTTTGCCTGGAGATGCACGCTGCCTCCTTGCGCAGCTCGGGCGTGCTCAATGCCAAGATAGACAGTCTGGCAGGCTGGCGTGTCAGCGCGCACTTTGACGAACGCGAACGTGCGGCTCTGGAATGGGCAGAATCCGTGGTGGATGTTGCTCACACTCATGCACCCGACGAGCACTTCGAGCCCTTGAAAGCCCATTTCAACGATACGGAAATTTCGGATCTGAGTTTTGCGATTGCCTTGATGAGCGCATTCAATCGCTTGGCCATCAGCATGCGCAAGTGAACGCGAGGGATGATTCTGCAGCACAAGCAGTAGAAGTCCCACGCAACAAGCCAGGCGTCAGGCGGAATCAGACCATTCAGCGGCAAGACGGAGCGGTCGGTTTATTGGCCAGCAACCCCGCCTGCACCGCAGGCCTTGCAGCAATCACCTCCAGCCACCGTTGCACATGCGTATACGGGGTGATATCCAGGCTCAGCTCGCCCCAGGTTCTTAGCCAGGTAAATGCGGCAATATCGGCAATGCTGTAATTTTCCGAAGCGATAAAAGCGGATTCACTCAGTCTGCTGTCCACAACCTGGTAAAGCCGAAGCGACTGTGTTCGGTATCGCTGTATCGCTTCGGCATTTCCTGTTTTCGAGCCATGCAAAAACCACCACAGTTGCCCCAGCATCGGACCAATGCTGCCAATCTGAAAATGCAACCATTGCTGCACAGCGACGTTTTCAGCTTCCGTCGCGGGCAATAGGCATCCCGTCCTGGATGACAAATAAGAAAGAATCGCGCCAGACTCGAAAACAGTCAGGCCGCTTTTCCGATCAACGATGGCGGGAATCTTGCCGTTTGGATTGATCTTGAGGAAATCCGTTTGATGCTGATCTCCCCTATCAAGATCAAGGTCAAACTGCTCATAAACCAGTCCAGCTTCCTTGAGAAAAATGCTGACCTTCTGCCCATTGGGTGTGTCCGCCGTATAGAACACGAGATCGCTGGCTTGTGTCATGACTATCCTTGCTGGTGAATATAGTTGCAATTACAATAGTTGCAAATGCAATCGTAAATCATGACACCCAGTCATGCAAGAAACCCATCAGCAGAGGTAAACCATGAATTTGGAGCGTCTTCGTCCGCCCACCGCTACGCCGCAAACCCGGATGGCGGCGGCGGCGTGCCTTGAAAAACTGGCAACGCAAGACATGGAGCGAGCCTGTCTTACTGCCTCTCCTTACCGTGCGCTTCAAGTCATCGCCCAGGACTTGGCACAAGACGATAAAACCCATAGCAAAATGTGGATCGTGCGGGCTTCTCCAGGTCAGGCATCCGTGCCAGCCTCGGATAAGACTGACATGGACGCAGGCAATATCAGCGCATGGCCGCTCTGGTTTCGAGATGGGCCTGAACACGTCGAGATCCCATTGCTCTATCTGCTGCGTTCCGAATCCGTCGCCGGACTGCGCGCTGCGATATACGAAGCCGCCGAGCGCGGCATTGTGTGCAACGACGCTGAGATCACCACCTCGCGGTGGCCCAAAAGCGTACAGCCCGCCGTTCCGCTTTGGCTGGCCAACAGCTTGAACGGCATCCCCTACGACCCTGCTTCTGGGCAGGAAGCGCTCGCTATTTTGCGTTCCGCCCTGCAAGCCATGTACGTAGACGACGAGCCCGGTTTTTTCTATATGACACTGCACGATGACACTGGAAAGGTGCCAATCTCACGGCAAGCCGATGTACAGGAGGCGTACAAAGGCATGTACCAACTTCTTGCTGCGCCCGACTCGGCGATCCGTTTACTGGGAGCCGGTCAGGCATTGGGAAACGTGGTCGAGGCGGCCAGACTCCTGCGCGAGGTCTGGAATATCAGCAGCGAGGTCTGGAGTTGCCCCAGCTATACCCGTCTGACACGAGAAGCTCAGGAGGTGGAACGCTGGAACATGCTCCATCCGCTCTCCAAGAAAAAAACAGCGCATCTTCAGAACTGCCTTGGATCGACGCCATCGCCCGTGTTAGCCGTCACCGGATATGGGCAATACATTGCCGAGCAGATCGGCGGCTTTGTTTCTGCCCGCTTTGTCGCCCTGGGGGCCGACTCTCTCCCAGAAGCAAGTAGATTTCCCAGCGCGCCATGGATTGTGGCCGCCGCGCTCAAGGCGCTTGGTGATGAAGGCCTCTTGCCCATGCGACAGGCAACAGAGGCATTGAAGCGATATGCACTGGTCTGACACCTGGCAAAGCAATCAAGCGGCCTGGTCATCAATAAACTCGATCCTGCTACGGTATAAAGTATCTAGAAAAACGCTATGGAGCAGTCATGAAACACATTCTTGTCTACTCTGATTCCTTGTCATGGGGAATTATTCCTGCAAGCAGAAAGCGCCTGCTTTTCGAGCAACGCTGGCCAGGTGTCATGGAGATTGCGCTGTGCGCTGCAGACCAGAAAGTCCGGGTTATTGAAGACTGCTTGAATGGACGACGAACCGTATGGGACGACCCTTTCAAGCCTGGACGCAATGGATTAACAGGCTTGGCACAGCGGATTGAAATCCACTCCCCTCTTGATCTGGTCATCCTGATGCTGGGGACGAATGACTTTCAGTCCATGCACGAACACAATGCATGGCATTCATCACAAGGCATCCTGGCGCTGGTATCCGCCATCCGCTGCGCCGCGATTGAGCCGGGCATGCCCATACCCCCGATACTGGTCGTGGCGCCACCTGCCATTCAAACCCCGAAAGGACCTATCGCACCGAAGTTCCAGGGCGGCGAACACAAATGTGTCGGGTTGGCGCTCGCCTATCGTCAGGTGTGCGAGGAAGTGAACTGCCATTTCTTTGATGCCGGCAGTGTCATTAGCTCCAGCAAGGTCGATGGCGTTCACCTTGATCTTGAACAGCATTTGGTTCTTGGGAAAGCGGTGGCCGAAATCTCGACACCGCTGATTGCCAGCTTGGTGTAAAGAAGGTTGACGTGGGGCGATGCAAGCCGAAAGAGCGCTAAGGAAATGAAGACGATCCAGATCAGTCATGCCGCCTTACCCTGCCCAAGAGCACCAGCACCAGAATCGCCGTCACTGCCGCAGCACCAGCCAGAACAAACAGCTGGAAGCGGAAAGCACTTTCGTACACTTGCAATAGCGGTGAAGGCCCCACTGTCGGCAAAAGCACCCTAGCGTTCTGTAAATCGCTCATAGCTAATCGATTCGCGGCTCCCAGCAAGTCTGCCCCCCTTATCTGGCCCAACGTGCCATCCGCTACTAATGTCGCCAAGCCCGAAAGAATGCGAGCAGACAAGATGGCCCCCACAACGGCAATGGCTATCCCGTCGCCAGCCAGACGTACCGCATTGAAGATGCCCGTCGCCATTCCCGCTCGCTCCTTGGGAACAACGCTCACGGCCAAGCCATCCATCAATCCCCAAGGAAAGCCGATTCCGATGCCAATCACCAGCATCGCCAGCAAACGCTCGCTGGGCGCATCGTCGGACAGCACCAATCCGAGCCAGGCCAGTCCGACAGCCGCAATGGCCAGACCAATGCCAGACAGCACGCCGACATTGACCCAGCGCGCAAGAATACCGGCAATAAAGGGCACAACTAATAGCGGTGCAGATAGCGCAATCATCATCTGCCCCGCTGCCAGCGCGCTATATCCTTCCACTCCAATGAATCGGGCTGGAAGCATGACCAACAGCACGATATAGGCATAGGCTGGCGCCAGCGCCAACACTTGCACACCCAGAAACCGTGCATTAGCGAACAAAGACAGGTCCAGCATGGGTTTGGCATGACGTCTTTCGATGATGACGAAGATGACCAGCAGCACCACGGCACTTGCCAGGCAAGCAAGTACCGAGGCATGGCCCCAGCCTCGCTCGGGGGCAAGGGTAATGCCGTAAGTAAGCACCGCCAATCCTGCAGTAAAGCTGATGGCCCCGAGCCAATCCAGCCCCACAGCATCGGGGTCGCGTGTCTCGCGGGCAAAGGGGGTAATGAGCGCTGAAGCCAGCAAAGCAAGTAGCGCGGGTAGATAAAACACCCACTGCCACCCCAGTGTGTCGATCAGTAGTCCGGCAAGGAATGGACCGAATGCCGCCCCGGCACCAAAAGTCGTGCCGATCAGACTGAACACACGGGTACGTGCATGCCCGTCAAACTCTTGCGTTAGCGCCGCCATCGCCCCCGCAAAGGCACCTGCCGCGCCCAGCCCCTGAATGAGCCGCAGAAGATCAATCCAGAACACGGAGGGCATGGAGGGGATGAGAGCCGTAATCAAGGCAAACAACAACATGCCCGACAGCCAGATCCGCTTGCGCCCGTAGGTGTCGGCCAGGCTGCCCGCCGCCAGTGTGGCACTGCCATAACTGAGGATGTAGGCGTTGATAATCCAGGTCAGCTCGACCGCGCTGCCACCAAGAGTTTGGTTGATAGAAGGCACGACAACAGCCGGACCAGCGATGCTCAAGGGAATGACGGCGGCCGTCAGACACCCGGTCACGATCAAGGGGGATTTACGAATGGGCGCGTCGGACATGGACGCGGTGGTGGTGGTGTTCATCGGGTATCCCTTAAAAATCGCGAGGCCATACGTGACACTCTCGCGACTGTGCTTGATAGCCATGTCGTGACGGCCTTTTTTGAATAATTGATGATACGTAGGAATTATTTGTGGAAAAATAGCTCACAACTCACGATAGACATGACAGAAAGGTCATCAATGGGAAGGGGAAAATGGATAGTCACGGGGGCATGACAATATTTGTGCAAGTGGCCGATCTGCGCAGTTTCGCCGCAGCGGGGCGGCAATTAGGCATTTCCGCATCGGCCGTCAGTAAGGGGATCGCGCGGCTGGAGCAGAAACTGGGGGTGCGTCTATTCCAGCGCAGTACCCGTAGTGTCAGCCTCACCGTAGAAGGCACGCTGTTTCTCGACCGCTGCCGGCGCATCCTCTCCGAAATCGCCGCAGCCGAAAATGAGCTAGCCAGCACGACTGCCGCTCCCCAAGGCCGACTTCGGGTAAGCCTGCCGCTGGTCAGTGGATTGATGTGGCCCGTGTTATCGGCCTTTGCCAGCCACTACCCCCACATCGAGCTCGACCTGGATTTCAGCGACCGCCTGGTGGATGTTGTGGATGAAGGTTTCGATGCGGTCGTGCGCACCGGGGAGTTGAGCGACTCCCGGCTGATGAGCAAGCGCCTGGGCACAAGCCGCTTCGTGTGCGTGGGTGCACCCGGCTATTTCGAGCGGCACAACATGCCTGAACGGCCCGAGGATCTCGGCCAGCATGCTTGCCTGTTGCACCGCATCCCCAACACCGGCTTGCTGGAGAAATGGCGCTTGCGCCGGGGCGAGGAGAACGCTGATAGGCACCCTGCAGCAGGCATGACGAGCAATCACCTCGAAACCCTGCGGCATATGGCCATTCAGGGCCACGGGATCGCGTATCTGCCTGACTTCGCCGTCAAGCAAGCCCTTGAACGCGGCGAACTGCTCACAGTACTGGACGAATGGACGGGCTCCTCCAGTACTTTCTGGATATTGTGGCCGTCCAATCGGCAACTACTGCCCAGGGTACGGGTATTCGTCGACTTCATGGCGGCGCACCTGTTCCCTTCCGGAGAGCCCAAGTAACTGAAAGGGCCGGTTGCCGGTACTCTGGTGATTCACAAGCGCCTAAACCAGGTCGTCCCAGTTTCGGCCAGCGTAGTTCGGTATTGCCACCGTGATGAAACGAAGAACGCCCTCCACATTGAGGGCGTTCTTCGTTTCAAATTTAGTACCTCTAACGCCGGCCTTTCAAGGCTTGGCCGCCTGCTGATACAAAGGCATGACGCGTTCCGAGATCGCCTGCAAATCCGCAATACGGGTTGAGGACGCCGGGTGAGTAGACAGGAACTCCGGCTGACTTCTGCCCTGCTCCAGGGCCCCCATCTTCTGCCACAAGGTGACCGCAGCACGCGGGTCGTAGCCTGCACGCGCAGCCAGCTCAACACCAATCAGATCGGCCTCGGACTCATGGGTACGGCTATTGGGCAACTCAAACATCACTTCGCTGAGCGTACCGCCCAAATCGTTCACAGCCTGTACCCCAGTCAGAGCGGATAGCACCGTCAAACCGAAAGACGTCGCCATTTTCTGGGAAACCTGCTCACGCGAATGCTCTCGCAAGGCGTGGGCAATCTCATGCCCAATGACAGCAGCCAGTTCCGCATCAGTTGGCTGAATCCGTTTGATCAAGCCGCTGTAAACCGCCATCTTGCCGCCCGGCATGCACCAGGCATTAACTTCGTCCTCATTGATGAGGTGGACTTCCCAATTCCAGGAGCGGGCGTCCGCACGGAAAACACCGACTTGATCGATCAGGCGTTGGGCAATGGACTTGACCCGACGAGTCTGGGCCGCATCGGTATCCAGCGCCTTTTGCTGCCGAGCCTGGGACAAGACCTGAGCATAATTCTGGGCCGCCGCCTGATTGAGCTCGGCCTCGGACACCAGATTGGAGATGAATTGTTTGCGCTCGACACCTACCGTCCCGCTTTCCGTCGTCTGCACCGTGGCACAGCCCGTCACGGCCAGTATCAAACCCGCCGCCAAAAGGCGTTTTCCTTTCGCAATACCTTTCATGCTCAGCTCCAAAAAACAAACCTGACAAGAAAATGAAGTGCTAGGGTCCTGCGCAAACCCTCAGTTTCAGACGCCGCACTGCGAACGATGACGCAGACAATGATCCATCAACACAATGGCCAGCAAGGCTTCGGCAATCGGCGTGGCACGAATACCCACACAAGGATCGTGACGGCCCAGTGTCTGCACTTCAACCGCTTCACCGGCTCGATTCACGGAAGGACGCATGGTACGGATGCTGGCAGTAGGCTTGATCGCCAGGGAAACCGTCACGGCCTGCCCGGAGGAAATACCACCCAATACGCCACCGGCCTGGTTGGTCTTGAAACCATCGGGGTACAGCGCATCACCGTGCTCCGAGCCTTTTTGCGTAATGCAATCAAAGCCAGCGCCAATGGACACGCCTTTTACCGCGTTCAATCCCATCATGGCATGGGCGATATCAGCATCCAGACGGTCATATATCGGTTCACCCCAACCAGCAGGCACGCCTTCGGCCACGACTTCAATGCGTGCGCCAATCGATTCGCCTTCTTTACGCAGCTCGTCCATATAGGCTTCCAGCTGCGGCACCACGTCCAGGTCTGGCGCGTAAAAGGGATTCTGCTCGACCACATCCCAGCTTTTGAAAGGAATAGAGATAGGACCCAGTTGGCTCATATAGCCGCGAATCTTCACGCCGAAGTGCTCGGCCAGCCATTTCTTGGCAATTGCACCGGCCGCCACGGTAGGCGCAGTCAGGCGAGCTGAAGAGCGACCACCACCACGCGGGTCGCGGTTCTCGAACTTCTTCCAGTAGGTGTAATCCGCATGACCGGGACGGAAGGTATCCAGCAGATTACCGTAATCCTTGCTGCGCGCATCGGAGTTGCGAATCAGCAGGCTAATGGGGGTGCCAGTTGTACGACCTTCGTAAATACCGGACAAAATTTCCACCTGATCCGGCTCGCGGCGCTGAGTCACGTGGCGCGAGGTGCCAGGACGGCGGCGATCCAGTTCAAACTGAATATCCTGTTCAGACAGCTCCAGGCCCGGAGGGCAGCCGTCGATCACTGCGCCGATCGCTGGACCATGAGATTCGCCGTAATTCGTGACGCGGAAGCTTTTACCTAGAGTATTGCCGGACATAGAGAAAGTGAACGCAAAGAAATGAGGAAAAATGAAAGACAGGCACGATTATGGCATTGTTCCCGAATCCGGACATGCACCGCGCCCGGTCTTTCAGGAAGAGCAACTGACGGCCAGCTCCGCACTGCCTTCTGGCGGCGGCATGGCATAGGCCTCAAAACCGGCCCGCTCGGTGTATGGGTCGCGCAGCAGCTTCAGCAAGGTGTCAATTTCGCTGGCGTCATCCTTGGCAGCAGCCTGGATGGCCTGCTCAGCCAAATGGTTACGCAGCACATACAAAGGATTGACACGATTCATGGACTCGCGCTGCTCTGGCGTGTCGGAACCGTCCAGCGTCAGGCGCTGGCTATAGGCCTGCCACCAGGCCTGGGCCTGATCTTCGGAACCCTCAAACAGGCTCAAGAAAGCCTCGGGCGCCCTGCTGGCCTGGGCCAGAGCACGGAAGGACAGGGTGAAATCCGCCCCGCTGTTGTGCAGCAAGCGCCACCAGTCATCGACCAGTTGCGCATCATCCGCCTGCCAGGTGCGCAGGCCGAACTTGGCCTGCAAATTGGCGTGATAGCGCTTCAGAAAACTGGCTTCAAAGGTTTGTAAACGCTCTTTCACCGCATCCACATCTGGATCCAGCACCATCAAGGCACTGGCCAGGCGATACAAGTTCCAATGCACAATCGCTGGCTGCGCATTCCAAGCATAACGGCCTTGATTATCGCTGTGATTGCAGACGTGATTCACGCGGAATCGGTCCATGAAGCCGTACGGACCGTAGTCAATGGTCAGGCCCAGAATGGACATATTGTCAGTATTCATGACGCCGTGGCAAAAGCCGACAGTCTGCCAGTCGGCCACCATTTCTGCGCTGCGATGCGTCACTTCCTGCAAGAAGCGGCAGACGCGCTCCTGCTCCGAGTCGCCTTCGAGCAGCAGTTCCGGATAGAACTCGCGCAGCACATAGTCCAACAATTCACGCACACGGCTTGCGTCGTTGGCCCAATGTTCAAACGAGCCAAAACGCACAAAACTGGGGGCAACACGTGTCACAATCGCGCCCGTTTCCACGGTTTCCCGGTACACAGGCGTATCCGAAGTGACCAGGGCCAGGGCCCGGCTGGTCGCAATGCCCAAACCGGCCATGGCCTCACTGGCCAGATATTCGCGCACACTGGAACGCAGCACAGCACGGCCATCGCCCATACGGGAATACGGGGTTTTGCCAGCGCCCTTCAACTGCAATTCCTGCGGGCCCGTGGGGGTATCGATTTGCCCCAGCAAATGCGCACGGCCATCGCCCAACTGTCCTGCCCAGACACCAAACTGGTGACCGCTATAGACAGCCGAGACCGTCAGGCCACCCGGCAAGGGGGCTTGGCCGCTGACTACATCCAGAAATTCCTGCTCCCCCAGACGGGAGACATCCAGGCCCAGTTGCGCCGCCAATTCCTTATTGACGTGCAGCAGGCGGGAATTGGCCAGGGGTTGCGGCGGAACCGCCGTATGGAAAGCCGAGGGCAAATCCGCAAAATGGTGACTGATGGCCAGGCCATCGAACAAGCTGGACATACAGACCCCCTTAGGCCGATTTGGCGGCTTTGGCAGCCTCGGCTTTTTCGGCCTTGCTGCGCTGCTTGGCTGCTTTCTTGGCAGGCCAGAGATAAAAAATGGCGCAGAAATAATAAATCAGGGACAGAACAATCTCTGCAATCGCCCAGGGCATGACTTCAGCCACCGGGTCCGACCAGGCACGCATGACCCCTTCTGCGAAGTACAGCAGAATCATCATGGACGTCCATTGCAGGGTATATAAATTGCCCTTGAGCACGCTGCGCAGCGGCAGCACCAAAGGAATCACTTTCAGCACCAGCCAGGAGCCGCCGGGTTTCAGGGGCGCAAAATGAAGCTCCCAAGCCAGGCACAAAGCAATCAAGGCGACCAAAGCCAGGGCCGCCACTCGATGAAGTATGGGGTTTAAAGGTTCATGCATGCTGTTATTATCACCTGAACCCTGTCGAAAAGCAGCGTCCGCCGCATCAAACCGCTATGAAAAACGACGAGAACTTCCCTATGCCCTCTGAGCAAGCTGAACAAACAGACTTGAACCCAGATAACACCGATCCTGTATCCCGGCAGGAGCCCTCGCCCGCCCCCACTGCCAAACATCACTTTTTAAGTGTGGCGCGCTTTGCCATCAAGCGGGTGGCCGAAAAAGATCTGATGAAGGTAGCCTCCAGCCTGACCTATACCACGATCCTGGCCATTGTCCCCATGCTGACGGTGGTACTGGCGCTGTTCACGGCCTTTCCACTGTTTCAGGAATTTGAAAGTGCCCTGGAAGGGTTTTTGACCCGTAACCTGATGCCCGAAGTGGTGTCAGAAAACATCATGTTGTATCTGAACCAGTTTGCCTCCAAGGCGTCAGGCCTGACGGCGGTAGGCAGCTTGTTCCTGATTGTCACGTCCATCATGCTGATCATGACCATTGACGAGACCTTCAACAATATTTTCCAGGTACACGTGCAACGCCCACTGGGACAACGCCTGCTGGTGTACTGGGCCATTATTTCGCTGGGCCCGATTCTGACCGGCGCCAGCCTGTGGGCCACGACCATTCTGGCCAGGGAGTCCTTGGGTTATATCGGCGACTTGTCCGGCATAGTGACCTTTGCCCTGTCTTACGTCCCCTTCCTGTTTACGGCCCTGGGGCTGACGGCACTGTTCATGTACGTGCCCAACCGCCGCGTATGGTGGCGCGACGCCCTGATTGGCGGGGTGGTTACCGCTGCCTTGCTGGAGCTGATGAAGGCCGGTTTCGCCTTTTACCTGACCCGCTTTCCCACCTACACGATTATCTACGGCGCCTTTGCCATCCTGCCGATCTTCCTGCTGTGGATCTACATTTCCTGGCTGATCGTCCTGCTGGGCGCTTCCATGGTGGCCATTTTGCCCGATTGGCGTGGCCGCAACTGGGTCAAGACCAATGTGCCCGGCATCGCCTTTACCGATGCCGTGAACCTGCTCTACCAGCTGTGGCTGAACCGTCAGAGCCAGCAGGGACTTAGCGTACGTGAACTCAGCCACAAGCTGGAACGCGACCCGGACGAGCTCTACAGCATTTTATGCAAGCTCAAGTCCATGGGACTGATTGCTGACACCCAGCAAGACAATGACGAACAGTGGGTACTGAGTTGCGATCTGCGTCAGGTCAGCCTGAAACAACTTACCAAGGCATTTCTGCTGGACCGCGCCCATACCCACGAGGGTCCGCTAGAATATGTATTCAATTATCTTTCTCAGTTTTTCGATCAGCGACTATCCAATCTGGAAGAACTGTTTGAGTCGCCGCAAGGCATTCTGACAGGACAACCAGCCATACTAAACGCCGATCCCGGTCAGGAGACCCAGTATGCTAAAAGTCAGTGAAATCCTGCGTGTCAAGGGAGACACGCTTTATACAGGCACCCCCGAAATGACCGTTGAAAAAGCGGTACAGAGCATGAGCGAGCTGGATATTGGTTCGCTGGTGATCATGGAGCATGGTCAGTTGGTGGGTATGTTGACCTTTCGCGAGATCATTCGCCACTGGCACGCTCAGGGCGACAAGGCCCAGGGCTTTACGGTGCGCAGCATCATGGATGACGCCCCTGTCAGCGTCACCCCCAACACCAGCGCCGACGAGGTACAGCGCCTGATGCTGAACAACCACGCACGCTATATGCCCGTGATGGACGGTCCCGTGCTGATGGGAGTTATTTCCTTCTTTGATATGGCCCGCGCCATTGTTCACGCCCAGCAGTTCGAGAACAATATGCTCAAAGCCTACATCCGCGACTGGCCTACCGATTCCGAGCAAGCCAGCGCATCCTGATCCCCTGGATCTGGCCGCCTTTACTGACGGCGTTGCAATTCTTCCCAGGCCTGCGCAAGCAGGCCTGGATCGTTCTTGGCCAAGCAATGGTGATCTGACAAGGTACGACGCCACTGACGTGCGCCCTTCTTGCCGTGCGGCCAGCCCAACATGCTCTTGATCACAATGCGTAACGGCACACCCGCCTGAACATGGTGCCGGGCATAAGCAATCATCTGCTCCACCACAGCGTCCTCGTCCATCAAGGGATGCTCGGGCCAGAGGCGACGATGAATCTCGCTTAATACCGCTGGCGTATGCCAGGCTGCCCGGCCCAACATCACACCATCGAACTGTTCTTCCAGCGCTAGCGCCTGATCCGGCTCCTGAATGCCGCCATTCAAGATGAACAGTGCTTCAGGAAAGTCCTTTTTCAACTGCATGGCCATGTCATAGCGCAAAGGCGGAATCTCCCGATTGTCCTTGGGCGACAAGCCTTTCAAGACCGCATTGCGGGCATGAACCGTAAAGACTCGACACCCGGACTCGAACAAAATCCCCACAAAGTCCCGCACAAAGTCGTAGGACTCGTTGTAATCCAGCCCCAGCCTGTGCTTGACCGTCACGGGCACAGAGACCGCGTCCTGCATGGCTTTGACGCAGTCTGCCACCAATTGCGGCTCGTTCATCAAACAGGCACCGAAAGCGCCTTTTTGAACCCGCTCCGAGGGGCAGCCACAGTTCAGATTAATTTCGTCGTAGCCCCACTTTTCCCCTGCCAGAGCGCTTGTCACCAAGGCGTCCCGGTCGCTGCCACCCAGTTGCAAGGCCACCGGATGCTCTGCCTGATCAAAATCCAGATGACGTGCCTGATCGCCGTGCGTCAGTGCACCCGTGGTGATCATTTCTGTAAACAGCAAAGCGCGCGGCGCCAGCAGACGATGAAAAAAGCGGCTGTGGCGGTCAGTCACGTCAATCATGGGCGCCACACTCAAACGCCACATCTGGCTGTCCGGCATCACAAAATTAGTCATAAACAGGGAGCAAATAGCCTGATCGCAGGCTTGGTGAAAAAGGGTAAACACCCATTTTAATGGTTTCAGCCGACCACAGGATGAAGATAAAGCGCGGTAAATCGCCGCAAGGCTCCAAAAAGCGGGCGCACTGGTCTAAAATCGGCCGTTTGACATACTTGCGCGCCTGATAGTGCGCCAACAACCGGACCCTCACTGAAAGCATGGCTGTTTTTACTTCTGTCAGCGAACTTGACGCCCGCGAACTGCTGGAACAATACACAATTGGCGAATTTGTTTCCTTACGTGGTATTACCGCCGGCATTGAAAACACCAATTACTTTCTGAGCACCACCCAGGGCGAGTACGTTCTGACCTTGTTTGAAGTCCTGACGCTGGAACAACTGCCTTTCTATATCGAGCTGATGCACCACCTGGCCGCCAAAGGTGTCCCAGTGCCCGAGCCCATGACTCGCCGCGATGGCAAACGCATCTGTGTCATGCACGGCAAGCCTTGCTCGATTGTGACGCGCCTGCGTGGTGGTTACGAGCCCGAGCCCACGGTTGAACATTGCCGCCAGATCGCCCGTACACAAGCTCAGGCCCACCTGGCTGCGCAGGACTTCCCTCTGGAACAACCCAATCTGCGCGGCCTGAGCTGGTGGCAAGCCACCGTGCCCCAGGTTCTGCCCTTTCTGGACGAGAGCCAGTCCGAGCTTATCCAGACCGTCTTGCAAGAGCAAAGCCGTTTTGCCGACAGCGACACCTATCGCTCCTTGCCACAAGGCCCGGCTCACTGCGACCTGTTCCGCGATAACGTGCTGTTTGCCGGCACCTCGGAAGCGCCCCAGATGGGCGGCATTATCGACTTTTACTTTGCCGGTTGCGACACCTGGCTGTTTGATGTGGCCGTTGCCGTAAACGACTGGTGTATCGACCGCCTGAGCGGTGCCCTGAATCTGGAAAAAGCCCAGGCCTGGCTGGAGTCCTACGCCCAAGTGCGGCCCTTTACCGAAGCCGAGCACAGCGCCTGGCCTATACTGATTCAGGCCGCCGCGCTGCGCTTCTGGATCTCGCGCCTGTACGACTTTTATCTGCCCCGCCCCGCTCAAACCCTCAAGCCGCATGACCCGCGGCACTTTGAGCGTGTGCTGCGCCAGCGTCGCGACCATGCTGTACCGGCGCTCCCTCGATAAACACGGATACTGATATGCAAGCTGCCAAGCTCCCCTTTCTTTACGGGTGGTACTGGATTCAGGAAGGATTGCGCTTGTTCAAGCTGCAACCAGCTGCTCTGTTCTTCTGGAGCTTGATCACCTCCATCCTGATCAATCTGAGCAATATTTTCCCTATCGTCGGCCAGATGGTACTGATCGGACTGGTCCCGACCATGACCTTTATCATTCAGAATGCCTGTCGCCGCATTCATGAAGGCGAGGTCATTCGCCTGGGCATGTGGACCGAGCCCTTGAAGCCCGCCCCGGTACGCAACCGCCTGATCAAACTGGGCATCATTTACTTGTTGGCCTGCCTGGTCGTCGGCTTTGTGGCGACTTTCCCTTTTGTGAATGAGCTGTCCCAGTTGATGGACAACAGCAATGCCACTCCACAGGAAGTCATGGCGGCCTTTCGCAAGCCCATCATTTTGTTCTTTGTGCTGTATCTGGGCCTGTCCGCCCTGTTCTGGCACGCTCCCGCCCTGGTAGGCTGGCATGCCATCCCGGTCAAGCAAGCCCTGTTCTTTTCCATGGTGGCTTGCTGGCGCAACAAGGCCGCCTTCCTGCTGTACGGCCTATGCTGGGCGGCTGCCTTCTTCGCCATCCAGACTCTGGGCGAATTGCTGCTGGGAGCGGGTTTAAGTCCAGGCACGGCCACCATGGTGCTGACACCTATCAATCTGGCGATGGCTGCCATCCTGTACGCCAGCTTCTACCCGGCTTACCGCAGCGTGTTTGGTGATCCGATGCGCGACGCCGCACAAGGCTAAGCCTGGTCCAGCCATACCCCGCCCCCTGTTTGACGTATTTCCTGCAGGGCGGCGGCCCAGGGCGAAAACTGCTCCGGCCCCGACAGAGAAGTGACCGGCGCCTCCAGTACCGATCTGGCTTTTCTGTGCCAACGTATCGCTCCCGCAGGTACAGCCGGACAAAACCTCAAGGGCTGATCATCCTCATCCAGAAAGCAGATATCCAGAGCCTGCCGCATTCCCCATAGGTGCACCGCCCTACAAGGCCGCAGCCACACCGCAACTGCGAAACTCTTGTTCTGTGGCAATGCCTTCCAGCCACGCCAACGGGCCCAGAAAGTATCGGCGTCGAACAGATACAAGGGCTGCTGTGGCACCTGTTGCAGCGGCTGTTTGATCAGTACTGAGATAGACATCGCCCTAGCCTCCCCCTGCCAGCCAAGGGCCTAGCAGGCTCATCGCAATCACCAGAAACGTGCAGGGGAAAATGCACACGACCAAAGGGGCCAGCAAATAAACAGGCAGCTTGAGGGCTCTTTGCTCGGCTTCCAAGTGCAAATGACTACGCAATTTTTCTGCTTGAGCGCGTAGCAACAAAGCCAAGGACAAACCCGTGTCCTGTGCCAGTTCCAAAGACAAAGCCAATTCTTCCAGCTCTGCCTGCCTGAAACTCAAAGCGACATTGCGCATGGCTTGCGGCAAACGTCGTCCCGCCCGAACCTCGCCCTGTACCTTGTTCAAGCTGATCAGCAGACAGCCTTGCGGTAGGGCCTGCGTTGCACGCGCCCAGGCTTGCTGCAAGCCCAGTCCGGACTCGACAGCCAGCACCAGCAGATCCAGAAAAAATGGCAAGTCCCGGCGGCAACGGAAATGATGCTGACGCTGCAGTTTTCTTCCTCGTGAGATAGCTTGCAGTACGCTCAGGAAGAAGCCAGTCACAGCCAGCCCTGCAAGCTCCATCAATGAGGTTCCCTGAGTTAACAAGAAAGCACTGACAAGACTCGTGAGCAATCCAGTCAAGGCCACACGTTTGCTTAAAAACCCCCGTACTTCCTTGGCATACGAACCCCACAATCGCTCGGGCCACTCATGCATAAAAGGCAAGGACAGGCAGAGATTCAGAGCTCTGGAAAACGGGGCTTCCCAAGCCTGCCAGGCCGCCTGCCCCAAACTGCTACCTCCTTGCAGCAAAAGCAGATAACGACCGCGCCAAGCCCACAGGAATGCCATCAGGAACAAGGCTGCACTCAAGGCAGAGAGCATCCAGATCAGTGTGAGCATGATCACCCCTCCCCTCGCAGGATCACTTGCATCCACCACAGCCCCATCAGCAGCATGGCCACTAGCGCCCCCGCCACCCAAACACCCAATGTGTTGAACCAGGCCTGCTCAAATGCCGTGGCATCCAGAAGGTACAAAGCGCCCGCCACAAAACCCGGCAAGCAGAACATGATTCGCGCCTGCAAACGCGCCTGCGCGGTCAAGGCAACAATCTTGTCCTCGATGGTCAGTCGCGCCCGAATGGTTTGCGCCAGTATCTTCAAGCGTTCCCCTAGCCCCGCCCCCGTGCTCTGGCCCATCTGCAAGGCACTGAACAACATGGCCAGTTCTGACACCGGCACTCGATCCAGAAGGTCTTGATACGAGTCCTTGGCACTCACCCCCAAGCGCTGCTGACGCAATAGCAAACGCAGCTCTTGCCCCAAGGGCGCAGGCAAAGATTGAGACAGCTGCTGCAAAGCCGCTTGCAAGGCCAAACCTGCTTGCAGGCTCAAGGCCAAAGACAGAACAAAGTCAGGCAACTGTCGTCGTAAGCTTACCAAGCGCCGCTGTCCCATCCAGCGCAGAACCAATAAAGGCGTGACTGCAGCCAGCAGAGCTACCATCGCTGCCAGCCAGAACGACTGCATCAGCCACCAGGCCGTCAAAAAGATCAGGGGCAATAAAGCCCAGGCCCCAAAAGCCAAATACTGACTGCGCACAAATACAAAATGAGATTGCAAACTCTGCTCGGACTGCCTGAGCAGTTGCTGCCTATAACGCTTGGCAAGACGCTGTCCTGAACGTAGCAATACATAGGCCAACGCCGTGGTACCCAAGACAATCAGCAAAATACTGAGAAATCTCATGATTGCCTCTCTGCAGACGAAACATGCTCGGAACGCAAGCCACTGGCGGCAAAACCGAACTCCGGGCGATAGCTGTACAAGGTTTGCAGTTGAATACGCTGCGCCTCGATGCCGGTCACCTCCACAATCTCGTGCACCAAACGCTTCCCATCAGGCAAGCGGCTCAATTGCACGATAATGTGCAAAGCCCGCGCGATATGCTCTCGCACAACCAGCAAAGGCAAATCCAGGCCTGCCATCAACACCATCCCTTCCAGGCGGGACAAGGCGTCGCGAGGCGTATTCGCATGCAAGGTCCCCATCGAGCCTTCGTGGCCAGTGTTCATGGCCGACAACATATCGAAAGCTTCTGCGCCCCGGCACTCCCCCACCACAATCCGGTCTGGCCTCATTCGCAAGGCTTGTCGTAACAGGCTCCGTATATCCACTTGCCCCTGACCTTCTGCATTCGCGGGTCGGGACTCCAAAGCCACCCAATTACTGTGCTGCAACTGCAGCTCGGCAGCATCTTCCAGGGTCACGATTCGTTCACCTGAATCAATGCAGGTGCTGAGCACATTCAGCAAAGTCGTTTTGCCTGTCCCGGTTCCACCCGAAACCAGAATATTGCAGCGTCGCTGCACCGCCTGTTGCAGGAATGCGGCCATCTCCGGCGACAAACTGCCTGTCTGCAACAGATCCTCCAGCCCCAAGCGTCGTTTGGGAAACTTGCGTATGGTCACGCAGGTTCCCTTGACCGCAATGGGCGACAGTACCGCATGAAAACGCGAACCATCGGCCAAGCGCCCATCCACTGCGGGCGAGCTGATATCCAGCCGTCTACCCAAGGGAGCCAGGATGCGGTCAATAATCGCCCGCAAGGCCGACTCGCTGCTGAACACCAGGGGATGGGCCTGAAGCCGCCCCGCCTGCTCAACAAATACCCGATCATAATGATTGACCATAATTTCCGAGACCGAGGCATCAGCCAGTAAAGGCTCCAGAGGCCCCAAACCCACCGCTTCGGCACAAACACTGGCTTGCAGTCTGGCTTGCTCATGCTTGGGGACAGCACATTGGGCCTGGATCAAACGACCCAAGCAATCAAAGGCTTCCTGCTCCAACTGTTTGTCTGTGACGCGGGAGAGGTCTCGACGCTCCAATTCCAACGCACTCAACAAGGCTTGATACAGGCGTTGCTGTTCCTGTCTGAACAGATCACTATCGGATACCGGAAGATCAGCTTGCCCAGGAGGGAAAAAACCTTGCTCACCTTGTGGTGTCTGACGCGGTTCTCCCATCGTAAAGGACTGCGGTATTGAGGTTTCCGGTGGGTTTCCCAAGTCCGAAACGGCCATATCAACTCTGGGCTGAACCTTCTGCCCAAAACCGGCAATCCGCAACTTGAACCCTCCCAGCACCAGTACATCGCCCAAGCGCAAAGGCCCATCGTCATAAACCCGTTTGCCGTTAAGCTGTACGCCCGTCAAAGAGCCGTGATCCTGGATGTACACCGCCCCCGCCCGCTTCAGAAAACTGGCATGCTGGCGCGCGATACGCCAGGACGGCAGAACCACATCACAGGCCGGGTCACGCCCTATCAAGGCTGGCAAACTGACCGTGCAGGGGCGCGTCGTCCCCAGCTCCGACTCAAGCTCAAGGTTCAACACGAAATACCTCACTATCAGGTTCTACCCATTGCGACCAGGTGCCTCGCCCTGCTCCCTTGGGGATGGCACGCACAGGTGTATTCAAGCGCGGAGCATCAGGAAAGCTTTGATCCAACCACTGGGTAGCATTCGCCTGCCGAGCCAGCAAATCAGGATGTTCCGCAGCCACCAAAGTCGGGGTCACAAATACCGCCAACTCCGTTTCCTGTCGGGCAAAGCGTTCGGAACGAAACAAGGCGCCCAGCACTGGCAAACTGGCCAATCCCGGTAGACGATCCACATGCCGAGATTCTTCACGCGAGATAAACCCTGCCAGCACCAGCGTTTGTCCTGAACGGACATTGAACTCGGTCGAAGCTCGTCGGGTTTTCAAAGACGGCCCGGCGGGTTGGGACAGGCTGGCATCAACGGAGCTAACCTCCACCTCGATCTGCGAACGCACCAGCCCGCCACGCTCGACTCGCGGCACAATGCGCAGCGACACACCGTAAGGCTTGAAGCTGGTCTTGCTGTTTCCCTTGTCGTCCGTGGTGGTGTAAGGCAGCTCGCCCCCGGCCAGAAACTCGGCTTGAGAACCACTGCGTGCCAATAGCTGCGGTTGCGCCAGTACAACCGCATGTCCTTCCTGTGCCATGGCCTGAACGCGAGCAGACATCAAGGCGCCAACACCAAAGAACGCTGCCCCCTGCTTGGCAGGAAAAGCCAAAGGCAAAACAGCTTCACCTGGCCTGTCCAAAAACTGATGAGTAGCCGCATCCCAGGCACCGCCCATACTCAAACCACCCTGAGAGCTCCCATCCCAACGCACTCCCAGCTCTCGCAGACTGTTGCGCGGCACCTCCACTACCTGCACATCCAGCAAGACCATCGGTTCCCAACCGTCCTGCTGCGTGAAATCCAGCAATTGAGGATGCTCCTGACTTAATGCCTGAATGCGATGCTTGTCCTGATCACTTAAACTTTCTCCCTCCAGCACCAGCTTGCCACCCAGTTCGCTGATGCGTAACTCGGGAATGCGTTCCAGCAAACTTCGTAGCTCCGCCAAGGTTTGCCTCTGATTTTCTGGCGACACCTCAATTTGGTAGGACTGGCTTTGCCCGGAATGGGACCAGACTTGTACCACCGTGCTGCCCGTCTTGCGTGCAAACAGAATCAACTCGCCCGATTCCGTGGTGACAGCGTGAACAATATCACCGTCGCCGACCGCCACCCGCTCCACCTGCGTGTCAGGCAGAACCATCAACTCACCGACTTGTAGCCGCAAGCCCTGGGCCTGGCTTTGCAAACTTGCACTACACAGGGCACCAGACAGCAAACTCACAGCGGCACGCTTACACCAATAGCGATTTTTGCTCATGGTTGCTGCCCCACAGAAAAGCCGTCCGGCATATCCAACCAACCCAGACGCTCCACTTCTGTCTGGCCAAGCTGCCCTGCCGGTCTGTTGCCGTACAAAACTTGTACAGGCTGTTTGGGCCTTGCACCCGGCCCCAGACCCAGAATGTCAGCCAGCTCACCCCGCACAGCAGCCTGATGGGGTGTATGGTCATCCGGATTGCGCAGCAAAGCACTGATGCGTCCATGTTGCCTGGCTGCCAGCAACTTCAAAGCATCGTCCGGGCCTACATCCAGCGTCAAGGTGTTGTAGACGTCCTGATCCAATCTGGCCGTGGTCGAGCCTTTACCCGACCGTTGTCCGGTCGCCAGAACCAGAACAGACTGCAGCAAGGGGGCCGTTACCCGCCGCTGCCGATCGTCAAAACTGACATAGATATCGATCAGATCTCCTGGCCGGATCAACCCCGACACCGAACTGATCGCATCCACCGGCACAGTCAGGGCACGCCTGCCAGAGAGCAATTGCTGTGAAAATGGACTGCTGACTTCCTGCACATGCGCCTTGCTGATCAAATCCCCTGCCCGCAAAGGCTGGCTGAGCACTTGCCCCAGCAGACTCTCAAACTGCGCCACATCCCAACTGTCGCTAGGCACCAGTTCAGCAGGAAAGGCGCGGGCGGCCAAATGCTCCGCCTGCAACACCGTCCCCGCTGTCAGACTGGAGGCGGCTACCACCCTATCCAATTGCACACGATGCGCCGCTTGCCGCAGAGCCTCTTCCTGCCGGTCCAAGTAACGACTGCTGGTCCCGGCTGCCATCAAACCAGCCACCAAGGCCAGCAGGCCAAACCCTGCGCTGGGATGACGGCATAGCCAAAAGAATTTCGCCCGAATCATAAGGCCCCCTTTCCACAGGCACGGCAGATCAAGAGCAAGTAGCGCTGCTGCTCATGCTCCAACTCCATGACATCCAGCTCGGCCGGGCCTTTGCGCCAATAACGCTCGCCCGCCTCGGCTCCCCAGTCCTTGCGACGCAAATCGGCTTGCCATCCAGGCTCGGCCTTCAACAGCCAACTTTGCACTTGCCCTGGCTGTTCGTGTTGCCACAGGACGGCACCAGCAACGGGTGGCGCTGCCCAAACCGATGAGGGGGAAACAGGCTGACTGTGTTCGGAAACACTTAACAAACCCGACAGGGTCGAGGCCTGTATATCCTCCAACCACAAAACGCAATTCCTGCCATCTTTGGCACGCAGAAATACCCATTGCCCTTCCAATCTGATTGCGCCGTAATGAGCTCCACAGAATGGCTCCAAACGAGAAGCCAAGGTCTGCGCATCCAGGTCTGTGCTCAGTCCCCAGCTATACACAGGTCCAACATCAGTCTGTGCCATTTGCCCTTGATCCCACTGAACTTGGGAATCCTGCAAAGGTAGGAGCAAAGGCTGCGTTTTGGCCGGCACAGGGCTGAACATCAAGAAAAACAGCAAGAGCAAGGCAAGCAGCTGTCTCATGGTCGCTCCTTGGGGCCATGATCCGGCACGTAATCCTGCCACCGGCTCAGCCAATCCAAATCGGCTCGTGTCCGCCCCCAGGCCGCGTCCATAGGCCCTGCCTGCCGTATCGTTTCTCTGGCAGCGGGCCGGCTTGAGGCCATGGCCTCACCCCAAGCAGTCGTACTGTTTTCCAAACGCTGACGTGTTTGTTGTGTACTGTTAGCCTGCCCCGCAGCCGCCCACAGCCGGGATTGGCGCTGCAACTGTGTTTTGATGGACAGAGTTGCCAGCCAACGCGGCCACGGAATGGAAACACGCGACTGTGCCGTCCAGAATCCACTGCGCAAGCTCAAAAGCTCCCATTGCAAGGGCTGGGTTGTCGCTATCGGCGACTCCGAAAAACGGGTCGGTACTGCTTCTTGAACGGGGCTGCTCGCTGCTGGAACTGGCTTGCCATGGGCATCGTGCGTGAACAGGCTCAAGTGTGTACTCTGCTGCATTTGCTGCAAGCGATACTGCTGCTGCATCAGCCAACGTCCCGCCATCACCATCAGGCCCAACACCACACCCAGCAAACAGGCCTCGACCAGTGCGATCCCTTTTTGTCGCGTGTTCATAATTGGCGGCCTCCTGCATCCATCAGCCGTGCCTGCCAAAAGGGCAAAAACAGGCTGGGCTTGGCATCCACACCGGAATCTGCCCTATCCGGTGGCAGGGAGAAAAATGATTGCGCCGCCGCCCGTGTATGAACGGTTTGTCCCAAATGGCCTTGGGCCTGTAATGTCAGCACCAGATCGGGGCCTGCGCTCTTTTCAGAATCAGCCAAGGCATACCCGTCTACCCATGACCTTTGACTCCAGGGTCTGGCATCTCGCCGCGCCCAGGATTGCGCCACTGTATTGCCTTGAGCCGATAGCAAAGAGCTATTGCCCTGCTCCAGCGCCCACTTCCAGAAGCTCTGCCCTGAAAAGTCGTCTGGCGCATCAATTCCGGACGCATGAGTTGGCGTTTGCAAGGCCCACGCCATGGCATATTCACGGAAATAACAGCCTATCCAACGGTTGGAGCGAACCATATGCATGGACTGCGTATCGTTGGAATGCCAGCGGCCCGAACGGTCAAACTCGGTACGACCAGCACGACGCAAACGATGCTGCCACAAAGGGCAACGCCGATCGACACCGGGATAAGAGCGAGCCTCGTAATCCCGTGGAGCCAGAAACCCGTATAAAGACACCAGATGCGCCAAGCCCGACTGCCACTGGGCTTGTCCGGACTGTAGCAACAGAAACTGCGGCCAGCCGTCCTGCTCAAACTGCCAGCGAATGGCTTGAGCCGGCCAATCCGGCAAACTGCCATCCAAGGTCGCCTGAATAATGGTTTGTCGCCGTTGCGGTAACCCCTCTACCAATTGCTCTTGGGCCTGCGCCAGCACGTCATGAATCAAACGCTGATGAGCCTGGAAAGCCTGTTCTAAGGCCTGCTGGTTGTCTCCAGCAGAGCGCGCCTGGGTATACGCCAGTCCATGTGCAGGACCAAACATCATGGAGACCAAGTGCACAGGCGGATTCGCCCTACGCGCTTGCCCGGACTGGGTTTGCGCTGCCCTGTCCCATGTTGCCAAGGTCAATAAATGACCCAAAGCCAGTTGATGCCCCAACTGCGCCCGATTGATATAAGCCAGCAAGTTCAAGGTACGTGCCTGCTCGGTGGCCGCACCATAGGCAGCCGCATCCAGCACCAGGGACAAACGCCCTTGCTGCTCGGCAATCTGGTTCACATGAAAGTAGCCGCCCCAGGCGACAGACAGAAGTGCCAGCGCGATCAGGCCCCAGGCCAATGCCGCCCCCTCTTGTGGTCGGTTGGGCGGCCTCATTGCGCATTGCCTGTAAAGGATTTCAGGCTCTTGGCACTGCCTTGAGCCGCAGCAGCAGAAGCGGCAGATTGCGCTTGCTGAGTCTGCTCGGAGCCATCCTCCCCCGCCAGTTCCTTGGCCATGGCCGCGGTCTGATTGCGAATCACCTGACCAAAGGACTGGTACACCGCAATGGCCGCCACCGCGACCAAAGCCACAATAATTAAATACTCGACCATGCCCTGGCCGCGCTGCCGCCTGATGAACTGTCTCATTGGAATCTCCCAAAAGTCAGTTCACAGTCTGCCCCTTGGCAGCGGGCCAGAATATTCGCAAAAGCCGAGCTGGATGGGCTTGTCCGGCTGCCGGCTCTGTTGCCTTACATTCGATATTGCACGGTCAGATAAACAGTGCGTGGGGTGCCATAGTAATTATGGTCATAACTGATCGACTGGAAATAATGGCGGTCAAACAAGTTATTGATATTGACGGCAGCACTGAGCTGATCGCTAAACTGATAGGCGACGCGGGCATCCGCAACGGCATAGCCACCTTGCTTGCGTCCGTAGTAGCCGAAGCTGGACGAAGCACTTTGCAGATTCAATCCCGCGCCCATGCTCCATTTATGCCATTGCCCTGGCAAACGGTAATTGGCCCAGACTCGTGCCATATGACGTGGCACACCCGTATTGGCGGAAATATCGTAACCCACAGACGGGACATCATTGCCCCGGTTACGCGTCTGGGTGTAGGTATACGAGGCAGCCACCTGCAAGCCACGCAAGATTTCACCGTTGATTTCCGCCTCAAAACCCTGACTACGAACCTGCGCAGAGGGCCGGTAGCACGTACCGCCGCAATTCAAGTTGGCCACGCTCTCAGGCACCGTACCATCCTCGAAAGCCACGCCCTTTTGATCAGTGCGGAAAACCGCCAACAAGGTATTGACGCGTCCATCCATCAACTCGCCTTTCAAGCCCAACTCGTAATTACGACCTGTGACAGGACTCAGAAAAGCACCGGAGCGGTCGCGCTGGCTTTGTGGCCGAAAAATATCGGCGTAACTGGCATAGACGGACCATTGATTATCCAGATCCACCACCAACCCCATAAAGGGGGTGAACTTGCTGTTTTCCTTGGCATTGGTTTCGGATTTCCCCCAAACACCGTCAGACAGGTAGGTCTGCTCATACCAGGAGAGACGGCCACCTACTAACACGGAAAAGGGCTCGGCGAGCTGATAGCGTGCCGTGGCATACACGCCTTTCTTGTCCGAACGATAGCCGTCATCCATACGATTGGCAGCAATAATATCTTCACTGGCCAATTCGGGAGCGGTGACACGCTGCTGGTACGACGCATTCAGGTTCTCTACATTTCGCATCCAGCCCCACAAGTCATGGCTGCGCAAACGAGAAAAATTAGCGCCCAGGGTGACATCCAGCTGCCGGTCAAACAAACGAGTACGTCCGTTCAAATAGGCATCGCCACCCCATTGGCGCGACACCATATCAAAGGCGTAGGCGTCTCCCCGAAAGGTATTAGGAGGGCCCAAACGCCCTGTCCGGAGCAGATACTTCACATCGTTGGACTCACGCACACGCACTAAGCTGGCCTTGAATTTCCAGTCCTCGTTAAAGCGATGCGCAAAATCTGCAAACCAGGTGTCCTGAGTCTTGGACGTATGGTTCCAGGGTGCGCTCAAGTTCGTATGCCGCGGGTAGTCTGGCATAGAGCCATCACCATAATTGGGCAAAGCCGACCAATCGATGACACCATAGGGTTTCTCGCGGCTATAACCCAAACCTACTGTGGTGGCCGGCCCCAGATCAAAGTCGAGAGCCCCGTAAAACGTGCGATCCACCGAACCCTCATAATCGCGGAAGGAGTCTTGCTTGTCATAATTCAACACCACCCGTCCGCGGACAGTGGCCGAGTCGTTCAGTGCGCCGGACAAATCCGCCTGAGCACCGTAGCGGTCCCACGATCCAGTTGTGCCAGTAAATACAAACTGTCGCTCGTTGGTGGGACGTTTACGCACCATATTCACCGACCCTGAAGGATCCCCCGCGCCTTCAAATAGACCTTGCGGACCACGCATGATTTCAACGCGATCATAAATCGAAGTATCTGAATTAAAGGCAGAGCCACGCGCATACAACTGGCGCTCCAAAGGCACACCGTCAAACTGATAGCTCTGGATAAAGAAGCCACGCGAATAGAACTGACCACCGGGATCATTGGCCACCATAGTGACACCCGGCGCCTTGTTCAAGGCATCCCGAATATCGGTCACACCCTGATCATCCAGCTGCTGACGGGTGATGACCGAGACGGCCTGGGGAATCTCCCGCAAGGACTGCTCACCCTTGCTGATACTGACTCTGGGGGTGACATAGGATCCACTCCCTTCCGTCGCCAGGCTCGTATTGGCCATAACCGTGATCGGAGCCAATTGCGTAGTGTCATCACGGCTTGCTAGGGTTAAAGAAACCGTTCGCCCTTTCCAGCTGGCTTGCACGCCCGTCCCCCTCAACAAGCTTTGCATAGCCTGCTGCGGCGTCATGCGCCCCCTGACTGGCGCTGCCTGAAAGCCACTGACGGTATCGGGCAAATAATAGATTTGAATGTCTGCCTGCTGCCCCAACTCAAGTAAAGCCCGGTTCAGGGATTGAGCCGGAATAGAGATTGACAGCGCAGGCGCGTCCTGCGCAATCGCCTGCCCCAAGGGACTGAACGACAAGGCCAGTGCCAATACGCTGAGCCCTACACCCTGCACCGGGCGTAAGGCAAAAAGAGGCCATCGTTTATTTGTGTTCTGTGGATACACCGTAGTACTCGTTATAAGGAAAGCGACGCACAAAGCGACAAGCCCTTTGGCCAAAGGCAATCAGGGACGCAAAACTGTCCCTTCCCTCATAAGAGTCAATCAGGAGCAAACTCCGTAACGATTCTCGTTCCTAAATTGCAAGCAATTGTATCTTTCAAGAAATATGTGGTCTAACGAGCCGCAATACCCAACCGGCCATCGGGTCCTTGGACAATCACCACGGGTGCCAATGAGGGCAGGACGCCCAGAAAAGCCTGGGGATCATTCACATCGAAAACACCGGTCACTCGCAGCCCGCGCAAGGATGGGCTATGCAGCACAATGCCTGGCTCCTTGTAGCGATTGAGCTCGGCTACGATGTGCTCCAGTGGCTCAGCATCGAAAATGGCTCGACCCTGACGCCAGGCCAAAGCCTGCACCATATTTCGTGACTGCACGGAGGCCTGTTGACCGCTGCCCAGACGCACACCCTGCTCCCCTACGAGGTTGTAATTGGTGCTGTTCCACCAGGGTCCGCTCTCTACACGTACCGAACCGGAATCAACCGCCACATCAACCGTGTCCGTCTCGCGTCGCACATTAAAACGAGTGCCCGTCACCCGTATCACGGCCTGGCCGGCATCGACATTAAAAGGCCGATCTGGCTCGGAGCGCACCTGGAAAAAAGCCTCCCCTTTTTCCAACACGACGCGGCGCTCGGACTGATAAAAGGACACGTGCACCACGCTATCGGTATTCAGACTGATCAGCGATCCGTCCGGCAAGGTCTGCTCAAGCCGTTCGCCCTTGCGGCTGACATAGCGCTGGGTATATTGCTCACTTTCCAGCCAACGCTGCGGCCCCAGAACAGCGACACCCGCTATCGCCGCACAGGCACTTCCCAACCCTGCGATAAACGCTCTACGTCCCCATTGCGGTGCCCGAGGGCGAGTGTTTTGTGCCAAGCGTGCCTTGAAAGCGGCATCCGGTGTTGCCTGCGCAATCGACCACATGGCTTCCATGTCCTGATAAGCCTGCGCATGACGCGGGTCCTGTTCACGCCATTGCTTGAGCAGCGTCTGATCCCCCTCCTGCATCAGGCCACCTCGCACGCGCGCAAACCAGAACGCGGCAGCGTCGTGTGGATCATCAGGAATGGGAAGTGAATGGGATAAGCTCATAGTCGCTACGATAGCTCGCCGGTTAATCCCTGTACCAATGCGGGTGAAGACAGAAAAGTGCTCATGGCGTGCATCGTTATATTAAGAGGAAAACTGCTGCAACTTAAGCTGCAAATGACGCATGCTGCGGGTCAGGTACTTTTCTACCGAACTGACAGACAAACCCAGATGACTGGCGATTTCAGGCACGGTCCAGCCTTCCAGCCTGTGGCAGGAAAAAACCTGCTGACAGACGGGTGGCAGCTCATCCAGGGCCGCCAGCAAGGCTTCCGACAACTGCCCGCAATAGGCTGCCTCCTCGGCGCCCGACACCACGGGATGATCCTGTTCGCTCAGATCCTGCAAGGGAATCGTTAAAGCAGGCTGCTCCCGCTTTTGTCGCTGTATCAGACTGTTGGCCGCACTGCGATGCAAATAGGCTCTGGGATTGCTGATTCGGGCTACGTCTTGCTCCAGCATTCCGGCAATAGCATCGTGGGCCACATCTTCCCCATCACAGCTGTTTGATGAACGTCGCGTCCACGTCTTAACCAGCTCGTGGTAATGCACGAGCCAAGTTTTACGTGAGGACGAAAAACGCGACATAGAACGGCATGGGGTAAATAGATCAAGGGGACATAATAATAACAACGATTCTCATTATTGTTATTGTGTTTTGATCCGAACAGGAAAAAGCCTTGAAACAAAAGGATCATCTCCTGAGATCTTTGTCTCCTTTATCAGGCAAACGAACAAAAAAAACCGCCAACTGATCTGCCCCCAAAGCTTGGATGGTTGTCCAATATTTGGGGTGCAGTTCAAATGGCGGGCGTTCTTGAAACAAGCTTAACGAGGCGCTAACCGGGCCACGCCTTCCCTTGCTGTTCTGCTCTCTTCCTTGATGGACACGTAGACATTTCCCGAAGCTGCATCCAGGGTCAGACTATTAGGGTGCGGCGCCAAAGGCACCGTCGCCAAAAGCGTGTAGTCCTCTGCATCCAGCACGCTGACCGTGCCGCTATCCCGGTTGGAAACATAAACACGGTCCCGGCCTTCATCAAGCATCGGTGCAATGGGAGCCTTGCCCGTCGGTACGCTGGCCAACAGGGCACCGTTTCTGGCATCAATCGCCACCATCCTATGTCCGGTTCCGCGCTTTTCATACTCCGTCAGCCCGGCTTTCTCCTTGCGCAAGGTATCCATACGCTCCGAACCCAGATCACTTGCCAGCAGACGATGGCGTTTGTGGTCATAGGCCAGATTCAGCAGTTGATCGGCCTTGACCTCCCATTGGGTTTTGATGGTCAAGGTCTTTGTATCAATGCCAAATACCTGTCCCTGCAAGTTGGACACATAGAGCCTGTTGCCCTCTTTATCCAGAGCAATACCCGCTGCGCCTGCTCCCAGGCCAGAGACAACCCGATCCAGTTTCAGATTGGCCGTATCGACGACATACAGCACACTGCCTTGGGCACTCAGACCCGGAGCATAGAGGCGTTGCCGCTTCTGATCCACGACCAGCTCGCGCAGCAGATGCGGATAGATCGCTTTATCACCGTCATAACGAATGGGCTCGGCCAATTGCACGACGCCAAGAACGCGATTTTGCGCCGTATCGACGACCGTCACCGAGGCCGTCAGTGCGTTACCCACGTACAGACGGTTGGCGGCATCATCCAGTGCAACTCCGAACCCACCCCGCTCCAGCGGAATTTCTACGGTCACCGACAAATCAGCTGGATTCAGACGCAAGATTCTGGAAGGTTCACTGACAGGATCCGCGCCCCCGGCTGATGCCACAAAAACCGCCTGCTGACGCGCCGAATAAGCGAGTTCATACAAGCGCGGCGCAATCATTTTGCGCGTCACCTGTATCGTTTCCTGCGCTTTTTGCTCCTGGGTCGCGGGACTTACCGCTGCCCGCTTGTCCGCACCCAATTGTGCGCAAGCAGCCGTCACGCTGACGCAGGCCAGCAATCCATATCGCTGCCATTTATTCATAGTCCACCTCGTGCTTGGTAATAAGTGAAATTCGTCTGGATTAGAAATCCATGCTGGCGGACAACATGAATGTTCGAGGAGCGCCCTGCCAGAGCTTGCCGCTACCGCCAGCCGACCAATAGGCTTTGTTGGCGATATTCAGTACATCGGCACGCAAAGTCAGTGCATGACCGCTGATGGAAGTTTGATAACGCAAGCCGGCATCAAAGATAGTTCTACCCGCCGCACGCATCGAGTTATCGCTGCTGTAATACTGTCCCTGGATCGCCTGCATATTTCCTGTCGCCGTCAGACCTGTCACACCAGGCACATCCCACTCCACACCCAACTTGCCTTGCCACTTGGGTCTGGCCATGACGAAACGCCCTTGATTGACACCACCGGCTGTCTTGCTCAACTCGGCATCCAGATAGGCAATGCCCCCCATCAGACGCAAGCCCTCTACGGGCTCTCCAAAGAAGTTCAGTTCCAGGCCACGATTACGCTGCTCACCATCGAAGGAGAAGATATTGCTTGTGGGGTCGATATAGCTGTTGGGCAGGCGGATTTGATAGGCACTCAATGTCGCGGCAAAATCACCCAGATCCAGCTTCACACCCACTTCATGTTGTCTGGTTTTATGCGGTGCGAAAATTTCACCGGCGTTATTGGTGCCCACTGGAGCAATCGCCCCCTCGCGCAAGCCTTCGATGTAGTTGCCATAGACGGAAACCTCATCGCTGAGCTTGACCAGCAAGGCCGCCGATGGAGAGGTGGCCGACTCCTTGTAGCGCGCCGTACTGACACCACTGACAGGGTGGAAGGACTCGCTCAGGACGTTCTGATGCCGGATTCCCAGTGTCAACATGATGCTATCGTCCGCAAAGGACAGGGTGTCAGCGATGCCTACGCTGCTCAGGCGAGACAAGGCGGTTTTGGGCACGTCCGATTTGCCGATGACAGTTGCGGGAGCTGGCCCCCAAGTAGGAGCATAGATATTCGTGTACCAGTCCGTGGGCAATAGTCCGACAACCGTTTTGGAACGCACTTCTTGCTCATAGTATGAAGCGCTCAGGGCCAGTTCATGCCGCACGCTGCCCGTGCTCAGGCGGGCCATGATGCCCACATCACCTGCCTTGCGGTCCAGCACTTGGCGCTGCTGTCCAAAATTGTTTCGATAGCGGCCCTGCGGATCGGTGACCGCAAACACCACCCCGAGCAAGCCGTCATAATCCGTGCTGCCTTGGCCGTAGTTACCGTAAACCGTCACGTCCTTGCTCAGATCAGCTTCGCCACGCAGCACAAACGCGGTGTCCTCGGCACGGGAATATGTCCAGTCTGGTGCCAAAGCCTGCCCTGGCTTGGGTACATCGGGCGTATCCAATCCGCGACCCACCGTAATGCCACGCGTGACACCTTTCACATTGTCTTTACTAACGTAAAAGTCAGCCGCCAGCCGTACGGTATCCGTACGCCAATCCAGCCCCAATGCAGCCAGAGTTGCCCGTTTCGACTGCTTATCGGTAGCCGTACTTCCGTCCTGATACAAGCCGTTGAAACGAATACCAAACTGCTGCTTGTCACCAAAGCGGCGCCCTACATCGACATGGCTACCATATTGGCCATCGGAGACGAACATGCCGGTCAAACGCGCCAACGGCGTTTCAGTCGCACGTTTGGGGACCAGGTTCACACTCCCGCCCACTGAACCGCCGGGCGGCATGCCATTGAGCATGGCAGACGGGCCTTTCAGTACCTCAACCCGTTCCACTAACTCCAAAGGGACACGGTTATAAGGCAGCAAGCCGTACAAGCCACCAAAGGCAATATCGCCCGAACCCACGTCAAAACCGCGAATCACAAAAGCTTCGCGCACAGTGCCACGCATGCCCAGGTCGTACACCGCAGCGTCAGTAGAGCCAATTACCCGCGCCAAATCCTGCGCCTGCCGTACCGCTTCTTCCGTATAGCTGATGGTGCTGAACGGCGTCTCCATGAAATCCTTGTAGCCCAACAACCCTACCCGACTGCCCGTGGCCACCTTGCCGCCTGCATACACCGGCGTCAAATCCCCACGATACAAACCGGTGACAATCACAGGACTGAGCTGCGTGACGCCACCCGCCTGGATATCGACAGAGGACGACATGGTCGTTTCAGGCAAGGGACGCAGCACATAGCGGCCGCCGCTTGTAGCGACCGCTTCATAAGTCGTGTCGGCAAGCAAACGAGCGAAGCCGTCCTGAACACTGTACTGCCCTTGCAGGGGGCGGCTTTGCAAGCCCGCCAATTGCTGCGGCTCAAACACCAGCTGTACACCAGAAAGCGCGGCAAACTCGGCCAGAGCGTCACTGAGCTTGCCCGCCGGCAGAGCGTAAGTTCGTTTGGCGCTGGTATCCATTACGTCAGCAGCCAGGGCGGGAGAGCTGGCCATCAAGGAGGTTGCCGTCAACGCGCAAAGCGTGGAACTGAGAAACAGAGCGAGAACATCTGCTCTAAGCCGGAACACAGTGCGATGGGGGTGTGAAGTCTGCGCGTCAGCCGTTTTGCGGGCCAGTCTGGACAGACATGCGTGAGAAGCCATGCTAGGAACCTTTCGTCAATGGAGGTGAAAACCTGCGACGTCATGCGTCATAAGAGGTACACCGGACGAGACGAAAAAAGTGCTCACTTTATGGGAGAATTTTTTCAAACCTTGAGCAAACGCGCGGAGTTGCGGCTCTTTAAAGCTGCGGAACCAGCTCCACCCAATATGATGAGTAAGTCACGATGCGCAATGGCAAAGACTCCGCCAGGCTGGCCAAGGCGGCATCAGTATCCTTCAAGGACAAGGCCCCCGATACGCGCAACTGCGATAAGGTCGGATCACAACGCAGCACACCCGAGCGATACCGCCCCAGCTCGGCCAGAACATCCTCCAGCCGCATGTCTTTGGCCAACAGGATGCCCTGCTCCCAAAACACATCCGCGTCTTGCAGTGGACGAGGCGTGCTGACGCCCCTGATGTCAAAGTCTGCCTGCTCACCCGCTTGTACGCGACGAGACGGCCCCGCCAAAGGCCGAACCTCGACGGCATGCTCCAGCACCGCCACGCGGAACGTATCACCATCCAGCTGGCGCACACTGAAACGTGTCCCCAAGGCACGCACCAGTCCGGCGGAGGTATCGACCAGAAAAGGTCTGGGAACGGCAAAAGAGTCCGGCTGGGTCGTAATCAGAATCTCGCCAGCCAGCAAATGGAGTCGGCGCTCGGTCTGGCTTTGTGCAATATTCACGGCGCTGCGCGTATTGAGCACCAGCTGGGAACCATCAGGCAGAACCAGAGGTTTACGCTCCCCCGTTCCTGTGGCCACATCAGCGGTCCAGCGACGCCAGGGAGCCTGACTGACGGCCAGCATCCCCAAGGGCGCAGCAAACAGCAACATCCCCAGCATGCGCAAGGTGTGACGACGTTTGTGGCGACGATCCAGCTTCTCCACCGCCTCTTTGCCTATCTCCGCTGGCAACTGATCGAAAACGTGGAATACAGCCTGTGTTCGCGTCCAGGCATCTTCATGAGCCGGGCTTTTTCTGCGCCATTGTTCGAAAGCCTGACGCTCGCTGTCTGAAGGCGTGTCGTACTGGAAGGTCATGGCCCAGTTGGCCGCCTCTTTCAGCAGATCGTGCTGGATGGTGCCCGTGGATGAAGACATGCTAGCCCTATGCAACCGCCGCGCAGGCAACCAGCGCTTTCTGGATGTAGCGACGCACCGTAATCAAGGGCATCTTCATATGCTCGGCAATCTGAGCCAGCGTCATGCCATGCAGTTGCGCCAGCAAAAACACCTCCCGAGTGCGCGGCGTCAAGCTGGCCAACATGGCGTCTATCCGCATCAAGGCCTCGATGATGATCAGTCGGGTTTCCGGGGATGGCATATGCACAGCGGGAAGATGGGCAATGGCTTGCAGATAAGCCTCTTCCACCGACTTTCTGCGCCAGTGATCGACCAGCAAGCCTTTCGCGACATGCGTCAGCAAGGCACGCGGTTCACTGCCAAGACCTGGGGAAAATGTGCGTGCTGTCAGAATGCGCACAAAGGTGTCCTGCGCAATATCAGCGGCATCATTGCTATTGCCCAGCTTACGGCGCAGCCAGCCCTGCAGCCAGCCATGATGAAGGCAATAGAGCGTTTCAACCGTCATCACGGATAGCTTGTCAGACATGGGTGTATTCATTGAAAGCCTGGAGTCAGGCAGGGAGACAAATAAGAATAAGTCTCAATTATCAATAAATTACTTCTGACAGGCAAGATATACCGTCATCTACACACGCCTGACCGTCAGACGGCAGACATGCAAATGACGACGCACCCCCGCCTTGCATCAGAAGACCCAATGAATAAACCCGTCTGGAGACTGCTCTCCAGACGGGTTCATGACCAGCTATTCAGACCTGGATCAGACCAGACGCACCTCTATGCTACCCAGACCATCGATCGCCCCGTGCATCACATCGCCACGTTCCACCGAGCCGACACCGGCTGGGGTTCCCGTGAAAATGATGTCACCTGGGAACAACTCGAACAGGCCCGACAGGTAAGCGATGGATTCAGCCACATTCCAGATCAGCTGATTCAAATCGCCAGTCTGGCGACGCTCGCCGTTGACGTCCAGGGTGATAGCACCTTGGGACAGCTCGCCAATACGGCTGCGTGGGACCAGAGGGCCGGTCGGCGCGGAGTGGTCAAAGGCTTTGCCCACTTCCCAGGGACGACCAGCTTTTTTAGCTTGCGTCTGCAAATCCCGGCGGGTCATGTCCAGACCCACCGCGTATCCCCACACACATTCAGCAGCCTGCTCCACAGTCAGATCACGCCCGCCCTTGGACAAAGCCACGACGAGTTCGATCTCGTGATGCAGATCCTGGGTGCGAGAGGGATAAGGCATGTCGCAGACCTGGCCGGGCAGCACGTTCAAGATGGAGTCCGCCGGTTTGCAGAAGAAAAAAGGATCTTCGCGACCGGTAAAGCCCATTTCCTGTGCGTGCTCGACGTAATTGCGGCCGACGCAATAAATGCGGCGTACAGGAAAAACCTGCTCACTGCCCTGTACGTTCAGGGCCGCAACGGCGGGTGCGGGGATGACGGTACTCATTTTGCCTGGCCGTCAGCAAAGCGCTTGGCACCGTCTACCAACTCTTTCTTGGCAGCTTCGATACCGTCCCAGCCCTTGACCTTGACCCATTTACCTTTTTCGATGTCTTTGTAGTGCTCGAAAAAGTGCTTGATGCGCTCCAGCTCTTCAGGTTGCAGATCTTCAGGCGACTTCACGTTGCGGTACAGGGGGTACAGCTTGTCGGTAGGCACGGCCAGCAGTTTGGCATCGCCACCGCCTTCGTCGTCCATATGCAGCACGCCGATAGGACGGCAAGGAATCACGGCACCGATCTGGATTGGGAAAGGAGCAATCACCAGCACGTCAACCGGGTCGCCATCGTCCGAAATGGTTTGCGGAACGTAGCCGTAGTTGCAGGGGTAGTGCATGGCGGTCAGCATGAAACGGTCCACAAAAACCACGCCGTTCTCGTCAACTTCGTATTTGACGGGGTCCGAGTTCATGGGGATTTCGATGACTACGTTGATCTCGTCGGGCAGTTTTTTGCCAGCAGGTACTTGGGCGAGGCTCATTCGTGCAAACCTTTAAAAATAAAAGAAATTAATCGTTGGAGCGTCGAGGACGATCCGAAGTTTGAGAGAGATCGACCCCAGGGATGGGAGCCGTATCAAAGTAATCATCCAGATCCGAAGAGGAGCTCAAGCTGTCTTGCGAAGGCGTGGCAGCAGGAGGCACTGGCTCGGCCACCACAGGCAATGGACGGCCCTGATCCGGCAGGTCCTCGGCCACGACGCTGGCGGCATAGGTGTAATGCGGCAGATCGTCGTCATCCTGCGATGGCAGGCTGTCTGCATCGGTATGGCTAGGGTCATGACGAGTATCGGCTGCTGGCAAAGCCGTGCTGACCGCCAGAATCGGTAAGGTGCCGGCCATGGAGGCGGCCTTGCGCCAGTAAGAGACGGCTTCGTCGTGGCGACCTAGGCTGTCGTACAGATTACCCAACAAAGCATGATTGCGCAGATCGCCCTGGATTTTCAGGCTACGCAACAGGTAATGCTCACCCTGCCCCCACAATTGGCTGGTCAAGCACAGATGGCCCAAGGTGGACAGCAAGACCGGATTGTTGGGCTGACTGCGCAGCCACTCTTCGGCCTTGGCCAAGCGGCGGCCCACATATTCAGGTGGGCACTGGGCGTAGGCTTCCAGCAAGCGGCTGTCGAAACTGGCTGCAATCGCAGGCTCCAGGATACGACCGGCTTCTTCATAATTGCCTTCATGTTCTTGAATCAGGGCAGCTTCCAGCGCGACGCCGGGCAGGATCTTTTCTTCGGACTTCAGATCCGACCATAAGGCCTTGAACTGTTCAGCACCACCCACACGCAAACGAGCAGCAGCGGCAAATTCGATGTGGTTCAGTGCCTCTTGACGTTCGATGCCACTGCGGCGCACCAGCAAACGAGTCAACTCGTAAACACGCTCGGCATTACCTTGCTGGCGATAGGCGCGCAACAACAAACGAGTGGCGTGCAAGTGGCGCGAACTGGCATCCTGCAAATCCTGCAGCAGCTCGATGGCTTCTTCGGTACGATTCTGATCCAGGTACAGCTCGGCCGAAGCCACGGCACTGGCCTCTTTCAAACGGGCATCATCGCCAGCGGCAGCACGAGCGGCGGCCAAGGCTTCGTCACGTTGAGCAATCTGACCTTGGTAATGCGCAGCACGCGCTGCTGCCAAGCCTGCCACGACTTTGCTGGACTGCGAGCGGGTTTTGCTCATCAGCTTCATCAAGTCTTTTTCAGCTTGCTCGTAACGACCTTCCAGAATGCTGATCCAGCCAGTTTCCAGCAAAGCCTGGTCACGGCGTTGAGCGCGACGACCACGCCACAGGCGGAAACGCTCCGGACCATCGCTGAACCAGGCCAACAGGCGCAGCAGTACGTACAGCACGATGAACAGCCCCAGCGTGCACAGGACCACGTAAGTCAGCGAGGCACGTGCCAGATAATGCGGCGTGACCAAATAGACATTACCGGCGTGTTCACGCAAGACCAGAGCCAGCGCGACCGCAGCGATAAATAAGATGAGAGTCCAAAACCAAGTACGCATACCTTACCCCTGCGCCTGAGCCGGCTGTTCCGTCTCGGATTGAGCGGGAGTCGCAGACTCAGTCTGTTCGGCAGCAGGAGCAGCGGGCTCCTCCTGGCTGGCAGGTTCTGTGGATTGAGGAGGGTCGGACAAAATAGGGTCCGTATCGCCCTGCTCGGTCGTGGTGTCGTCGGCATTGTCCTGACTACGGCCGGCCTGAGCCTGACGCAGGCTCTCAATGGCCGCCAAGGTGTTATTCACGGTAGGCAAACGAGCACCGATGCGGGTGTCCTGCAATTGGCGGGTCAGACGCAAGGCCTGCTGAACCTGACCGGATTGCGTATCAAAGCGTTTTTCCAGCGCCGTCGCGACTGCGTTCAGCTCGGTCTGCCAGACGGCGGACTGATTCATCATCATGGCCAGTTGGGCGGCCATAATGCGCAGACGCAGGTTCTCTCGCAGACGGGCAGCCTGATCCGGCGACATCAGCAAGGCGGCGGCATCGTCGACACGACGGATGGAGACAAACTGCCCCAGATCGTGGCTGACCGAGCGCCAGGCGCTGCTACCCCACTGTTCCACCGTATTCCAGCTGCGCTCCCACCAAGGGGCATCAGCGGCCAGTTCCGTAGGTTCCTGAACGTCGGACTGCAAGTCCAGCGCTTCAGTATTCGCACCACCGGCAACGTCATCCGGCACCAGCAAAGGCGCTTCCGAGACGTAGCGCGACAAGGTATCCAGCTGACGCGACAAGGAGGCCACATCCACCGTGGCAGCGGCGCGCAGGCGTTCCAGATCGCCATTCAGTGTTTGTTGCAAGGACGCCAGACCGACGCGATTGGCACGAGCCAATTGCGCCTGAGCAGCTTCCAGAGAAACGATGGCATTGGCCACATTGCCACCCAGCATCAGCTGTTGCTGCGCAATCGTGGCCAGGTGATCAATATCATTCAGCAAAACCAGTTCCGACCCGCTGTCTGTCATGGTCTGGAAGGCTTGGCTCAGATCATGAAACTGTTCGGTGGAATCGTTAAAGGATTTTTCCAACTGGGCAAGCTTGTCGGATTGACGCTGCGCCAAGGCCAGGGCCTGCTGCGCGGTTTGGCGCGCCTGCTCTGTGGTGTTGATATTGGTCGCCAGCTGGGCTTGCAGCTCGGCCTTATGCTTTTCCAGCAATGAATTCTGGTACCAAAGACCGGCAGCGGCCAGCACCACCACAACAGCCGTCAAAGCATAAGCCGGACCCGCGCCACTTTTACGCTTTTGCGGCGCTGTGGTGCTGTCTTTGGGTTCGGAATACGGACGAGGAGCCGCTGTATTGGCTGGGCTGGAAATGGGAGTCTCCGGTTCGCTTGCGGATGCGTTCTCTGTTTTATCGTTCATGGCAAGATTGTAATCCGTGTGAGGCTAATCGCGCGAGAGCACCGCCATCAAGGCAGCGACAATGTCATCATCGTCTGGCGTACACCTTTTTACCATTGGTGGCGCTGCGATTCCAGCCTGCAACAATAAGGACTGTAAATGTTCTTCAATACGCGGATGTATGACCACATAGGCACATTGCGCCCAAACATCCAGTAAACCCAGGCTTTGTACATTGGCGAAAACCGCATCGGCGCTTTGAGAACTGCTGAGCAACACGGCCAGACGGCCCGCCTGCAAACTGTCACGAATTTGACGGCCCTGCTCTGTACTCCACTGGGCGGGGCTACGCTGGTAAATCGCCAGGCGCTGGACCTGAATACCGTGATTTTCCAGTTGCTGTCCCAACCATTCACGACCGCTATGACCACGCACAATCAGAACCCGCTCAAATTGTGCCAGTCGGGGCTCCAGCACCGCCCACAGAGCCTCTGAGTCCTGCAAGGAATCCGTATTTTCAGGGTGAAGTACGGCATCTGGGGAAACGCCCGGCTGGGCGCGCAAACAGGCGGCGGTAGCAAAACCAACAGCAGCCAGCAATACCTTGTCAGGCCAGCGTTGGCCGCGCGCTTGCAAAGCCGCAAAGTAAAAATTGACCGCACTGCTGCTTACAAAGAGCACCAGGTCAAAATCCTTGGGATCTTGCCATTGTTCTTCGGACAGGTTTTGCGCTTCCAGGCTCAAGGCGGGCATAAGCAAGGAAGAAAAACCCTGCGCGGCCAAGGCAGCCGACAGGGTTTCGTTCCGTCCCGCGGGGCGGGTCAGTAATACACAGGGCAGGTTCATGCCGCTTTACTCGCCTTCTGCGGGCTGTTCCGTAAGCAAGCGATCCAGAATGGCTTGAGCACCTTGCTGCTTCAGATCTTCCGCCAGCGACAGACCCAAGGCTTCCGCATCTTTGGCCGCACCCGTGATCTGAGCGCGGTACACCGTGGAGCCATCAGGTTCGGCAACCAGACCGCTCAGGCTCAGCTCCTCGCCATTCAGGGTGGCATAAGCCGCCAATGGCACCTGACAGGAACCACCCAAGGCACGCGATACGGCACGCTCGGCCAAGGCACATACGTGGCTGGTGGAATGCGCCAAAGGCGCCAACCATTGAGCCACATCGGTACGAGTTTTCAGGATCTCGATACCCAAGGCCCCCTGCCCGGCGGCAGGCAAGCTGTCTTCGATCGAGATGTAATCGCGAATACGCTCGGCCAATTCCAGACGACGCAAACCAGCCGAAGCCAGAATAATGGCGTCGTAATCGCCACGATCCAGCTTGGACAAACGGGTCTGGACATTGCCACGCAGGGGACGGATGTCCAGATGCGGGTAGCGCTCTCGAATCTGGGACTCGCGGCGCAAACTGGAAGTGCCTACGATGGCACCAGCAGGTAAAGCCGCAAGATTGGGATAAGTATTGGAAACAAAAGCATCGCGTGGGTCGTCCCGCTCCATGATGATGGGCAGGTCAAAGGACTCGGGCAACACCACCGGCACGTCTTTCAGGGAATGCACCGCCAGATGGGCGCGGCCATCCAGCAAGGCGGTTTCCAGCTCTTTGACAAACAGGCCCTTGCCACCCACTTTGGACAGCGTACGATCCAGAATCTGGTCACCACGGGTTGTCATTTCCAGCAAGGATACCTTGCACTGCGGGTATAGCTGCTGCAAAAGGTCGCGAACATGCTTGGCTTGCCACAAGGCCAGTTGACTGGCACGAGTGGCAATAACCAATTCCTGAGGAGTAGAAGCCACAGCGGTCATGCAGCAAAATAGCGCACGATGGCGGCAGCAACAATACCGATAATGGCCAGGATCCCTAAGCCTTGCAGCAGGGACAAACCGCTTTCCTGACCTTTGGCGTCGGAGGATTTAAAAATTGCCATAGAACTAAGCTTCCTTGGTAGAACCTTTACGGTGCGCCAGCCATTTGCCCAGCGCCACCACTAATAAGGCACAAACAATCTCGACCCCGAGTTTAACAGGCTGGGGCTGCACGCCAAATTGATTTTCCACAATCTTGTCCGTGACCAGCATGCCGCCTGCAATCCAGCCCAGCAAGGCACCGCCCAGGGTGACGACAATAGGGAAACGGTCGATCAGTTTCAAAACCAGGGTGCTGCCCCAGACAATAATGGGGACACTTAGCAATAAACCAAAGATCACGTAGCCCAGTTGATGATCCAGGTGCGCGTTTTGTGCTGCACCGGCAATGGCAATCACGTTATCCAGGCTCATCACGAAATCCGCGATGATGATGGTTTTGACGGCAGCCCAGATGGTTCCGCCCCCTTGAATATTGCCGTGTGCGTCGTCGTCCGGCATCAGCAGCTTGATACCGATCCACATGAGCAAAAGACCACCCACCACTTTCAAAAATGGCAGATCCAATAAGGTCAGAGCAAAGAAAATCAGGACCACACGCAGGATAATTGCGCCTGCGGTCCCCCACAAAATGCCTTGCATGCGCTGCTGCTTGGGCAAGTTGCGACAGGCAAGTGCGATCACGACGGCATTGTCGCCACCGAGCAAAATATCAATCAGTACAATTTGAAACAGTGAACCCCAATGCAGGGTTTGGAGGAATTCAATCATTTCGTTCCCGTATAGCTAAACGTGAGTTCTCTTCCCAGCCGCGGGACAAACGTTCTTTTTCTGTCGCCAGGCTGTCCCAAGACAACAACGCCCCTTAAAGCAGCAAACTAATCCTAGCCTGTGCAACATCGGGGCTTCTTTTTCTTACTTGATTCGTTTGAGCATGATCAGGCTGGCCAGATTCGGGAAGGAATGCGCCGGGTTGTGGTGTTTTTCTTGACGAAACCGGCTGGCCAATTTTGCCCGGCTGCACAGGGCAGCCAGACAAAGAGCCCGCCAAAGCGGGCCCTGGTACTACTATTTACAGCACTTCTTTGAGCAGCTTGCCCATTTCGGATGGGTTGCGAGTGGTACGAATACCGCAAGCTTCCATCACTTCCAGCTTGGCGTCGGCCGTGTCGGCACCACCGGAGATCAGGGCACCGGCGTGACCCATGCGTTTTCCGGGAGGCGCTGTCACACCAGCGATAAAGCCAACAACGGGCTTGGTCATATTGTCTTTAGCCCACAAAGCCGCGTTGACTTCGTCTGGACCGCCGATCTCGCCAATCATGATAACGGCATCGGTATCAGGATCGTCGTTGAACATCTTGAGCACGTCGATGTGCTTCAGACCGTTGATTGGGTCGCCACCGATACCCACAGCCGAGGATTGACCCAGGCCCAGTTCAGTTACTTGAGCAACGGCTTCGTATGTCAGCGTGCCGGAGCGGCTGACCACACCGATGCGGCCCTTGCGGTGAATGTGGCCGGGCATGATACCGATCTTCAGCTCGTCAGGAGTGATCAGACCGGGGCAGTTCGGGCCCAACAGCAAGGTTTTGCGGTTTTCAGCGCGCATGCGGTTGCGAACTTCCAGCATGTCGCGAACAGGGATGCCTTCGGTAATGCAGATAACCAGATCCAGGTCAGCTTCAACAGCTTCCCAGATGGCAGCCGCAGCGCCTGCGGGTGGAACGTAGATAACCGACACAGTTGCGCCAGTTTCAGCCTTGGCGTCGGACACGGAGGCGTAAATGGGTACACCTTCGAAATCCTCACCAGCACGCTTGGGGTTCACGCCAGCCACAAAGGCTTCCATGCCGTTACCGTATTCACGGCACATGCGGGTGTGGAACTGGCCGGTCTTGCCGGTGATCCCTTGCGTGATGACTTTGGTGTCTTTATTGATCAGAATCGACATTTGCTAATCCTCAACCTTTTCTTACTTGGCGGCAGCGACAACAGCAGTCGCCGCTTCGGCCATGGTGTCAGCACTGATGATGGGCAGACCGGAATCGGCCAGCATTTTCTTGCCCAGCTCTTCGTTGGTACCCTTCATGCGTACCACCAGAGGCACGTTCAGGTTGACGGCCTTGCACGCAGCGATCACGCCTTCAGCGATCACGTCGCAGCGCATGATGCCGCCGAAGATGTTAACCAGAATGGCTTTGACGCCCTTGTTGGCCAACATGATCTTGAAGGCTTCAGTAACTTTTTCGGCCGTAGCGCCACCGCCCACGTCCAGGAAGTTGGCAGGCTCGCCGCCAAACAGCTTGATGGTGTCCATGGTCGCCATGGCCAGACCGGCACCGTTCACCAGGCAGCCGATGTTGCCGTCCAGCTGGATGTAGGCCAGGTCGTACTTGCTGGCTTCAACTTCAGCAGGATCTTCTTCAGCCAGGTCACGGAAAGCCACGATATCGGGGTGACGGAACAAAGCGTTGCCGTCGAAGTTGAACTTGGCGTCCAGAGCGATGATGTCGCCCGAGCCGGTCAGGATCAGAGGGTTGATCTCGGCCAGTTCAGCGTCGGTTTCGGTGTAGCACTTGTACAGCTTCTGGAATTCAGCAACGGCTTTTTCGATAGAAGCGTCAGGAACGCCGATACCGCGAGCCAGCTTGGTGGCTTGCTCGTTGGTCAGGCCAACAGCAGGGTCCACGAATTCTTTCAGAATGGCGTCGGGGTCGCGCTCGGCCACTTCTTCAATTTCCATGCCGCCTTCGCTGGAAGCCATCACGGCCACGCGCTGGGTAGCACGGTCGGTAACGATACCGACGTAGTATTCCTTCTTGATGTCCGCGCCTTCCTCGATCAGCAGGCGACCCACTTTCTGGCCTTCAGGGCCAGTTTGGTGAGTGATCAGCTGCATGCCCAGGATTTCCGAGGCCAGTTGACGCACTTCGTCCATCGAGCGAGCCAGCTTGACGCCACCGCCCTTGCCACGGCCACCGGCGTGAATCTGGGCTTTGACAACCCACACAGAGCCACCCAGCTCCTGCGCAGCTGCAACCGCTTCATCGACGGAGAAGGCAGGAATTCCGCGTGGCACGGCAACGCCAAACTGCTTAAGCAGTGCTTTGCCCTGATATTCGTGAATTTTCATGTGATACCTGTCAGTCTAAAAACACAATAAAAAAAGAAGGCAGGAACTCCAGGCCTGAGCCCGAGACCTGACTAAAACAAAAAACTAATCCACCCCGTCTGTGACTTTAGGTCGATACCAGACGGGATAAAACTCCTCAACCACGGGACCGCTCAAACGCAAGGCATGGCAGCCATCCAGATGGAAAGGCTGCTTGTCGGTGCGATAAATCTCTGATTCCCCGCTGCTGCGACGTCGCCCGGCCATGGTTTGTACGGCGGCGGTTGGCAACACTTGTGCCAGCTCGCTCATGTGCGTACAGCCAGCCGAACGCCCAAAGCGCTCTTTGACACCCTGACGAAACTGCTTGAGCAAATTCAGGCCCACCAACTTCTGGTAGGCGTCCGCAATGGACGAACAGTTGTCCTGGTAAGGGGCTGCATCGTAGACCGCCACGGCATCCACAATGGCAAAGCTGCTATCGATAGTGATACGCAGATGCATCAGGTGGACAGGATCACCTGCCTTATGGGTTTGGCCGTTGCGTATGGGAAAGTCATAGGACTTCACATCCAGCAGCGAGGCCTCCAGGTCCCAGAGGCCATCTTCCCGTGCAAACGACTCTACCGTGATGGTACGCGTATGCAATGGTTCACGGGCGACGGACGGCGGGGGCAAAGGCATTGATATGAACGGGGCGGCAAGATTGAAACTGATCAAGTATAACGCACCTCGTATGTTCCGTATCAGCCACTTACATAATCTGTAAGCGCATCCCAAGCGGGCCAAACACAGGATCTACGCGGTGTCGATCCTACGGTATACCAAATTTGCATGAAAAAAACGACCACCTGACGGGCGGTCGTTTTCATCCAGCCTGGGAAATCGGGAGGCAGGACGAAAAGCGCCCTGCCCTGTCAATCTATTCAAGCGGCTTATTTTAAGCCTGCACCAAATCAGGCTGCCGCCCGCAATGCTTTGGCCGCATCCACCATAGCCAGCAAGGCAGCCTCAGTTTCAGACCAAGCCCGCGTCTTCAAACCGCAGTCGGGATTCACCCACAAACGGTCGGCGGGCAAGCGCTTGGCCGCCTCCCCCATCAAGCGCACCATCCAATCCTTATCAGGCACATTGGGCGAGTGAATGTCGTAAACGCCAGGGCCAATATGGTTGGGATACTCAAAATTCTCGAAGGCATCCAGCAAGAGCATATTGGAACGCGAGGTTTCAATCGTGATCACATCCGCGTCCATATCGGCAATGGACTGCATGATGTCGTTGAACTCCGAGTAGCACATATGCGTGTGAATCTGGGTTTCATCGGACACCGCGCTGGTGGACAGGCGAAAGCAATCCACCGCCCAATCCAGGTAGGCCTGCCAATCACCCTGACGGAGCGGCAAGCCTTCACGAAAAGCGGGTTCATCCAGCTGGATGACACGAATGCCGGCCTGTTCCAGATCAGAAACTTCATCCCGCAAGGCCAAAGCCAGCTGGCGGCAAGTATCGGCACGGGGCTGGTCGTCACGAACAAAAGACCACTGCAACATCGTCACTGGCCCCGTCAACATGCCTTTGACGGGCCGATCAGTCAGTGATTGGGCGTAGGAGGACCAGGCCACACTCATTGGCGTGATGCGCAGCACATCCCCAAAGATAATAGGCGGCTTTACGCAACGCGACCCGTAGCTTTGTACCCAACCGTTTTGCGTAAAGGCGAAACCACCCAGCAGTTCACCAAAGTATTCCACCATATCGTTGCGCTCGGCCTCACCATGCACCAGCACGTCCAGACCGATCCGCTCCTGAAAACGAATAACTTGCTCGATTTCTGCCTGCATGGCTTTTTCATAAGCCGTATCACTCAGGGCTCCCCCACGCCAGTCGCGGCGAGCAGTACGAATTTCCGTGGTCTGAGGAAACGAACCAATCGTGGTGGTGGGATAGGCGGGTAACTTCAGCTTGTTGCGCTGGGCCTGGATACGCTGCGCGAAGGGCGTACGTTGACGCTTGAGCTGGTCAATCTTGGCCATCTGGGCTTGTACGGCAGGATTATGCGTGCGCTTGGACTCACGGCGCGTTTGCAAAGCAGCTTGCTGAGCTTGAACCGCTTGCTGACCCGCTTCGTCCAAAGTGCCATCCAGCAATCCTTGCAACAGTTTCAGCTCATCCAGTTTTTGCACCGCAAAGGACAGCCAGCTCTTCAATTCAGCGTCCAGGCCGGTTTCACTTTGCACGTCCACAGGGACATGCAGCAGCGAGCAGGATGGCGCAATCCACAGGCGCTCGCCCAAAGCCGCTTTCAAGGGCTTCAAGGCTTGAACCGTTTTTTGCAGATCGGTGCGCCAAATATCCCGACCCGAAATCACACCGGCAGACAGCACCTGGTCTTGCCCCAATACCGCTTGTACGGCCTGCAAAGCAGCCGGAGCACGCACCGCATCCACATGCACACCCGCCACGGGCAAATCCTTCAATACCGCGACGTTCTCATGCAGATCATCAAAATAAGTCGCCAGCAGCAGCTTCAAGCCGGATTGATTCAGACCTTGATAGACGCGACGGAAGGCGTCTTGCCACGCTTGAGGCAAATCCAGAACCAGAACAGGTTCGTCAATCTGTACCCATTCCACACCCTGAACTTTGAAACGGGCCAGCACTTGTTCATACACAGGCAGCAACGTATCCAGCAAGGCCAGCTTGCCCGCGTCTGCCAAGCCCTCATAGGCATCGCCCTTGCCCAGCCACAACCAGGTCAAGGGTCCGGGAATCACGGGCTTGACCTTGTGCCCCAGAGCCTTGGCCTCTTCAATCTGCTCAAACAAGAATTCACGGGCAATCCGGAAGCTTTGACCTGGTGTGAATTCGGGCACGATGTAGTGGTAGTTTGTATCGAACCACTTGGTCATTTCACAAGCAGCGGCAGGGGTGCCGCTGGGCGCACGGCCACGCGCCATGCGAAACAAGGTATCCAATGACACGGGTGCATTTTCAGCCTGGCCGAAACGGGCGGGAACCGCTCCCAGCAAGGTGCTCCACTCCAGAATCTGGTCATACCAGGCAAAATCGCCCACAGGCACCGTATCCAGCCCAGCCTTGCCTTGCAAACCCCAATGCTGGGCGCGCAAGGCTTTGCCTGTTTCCAAAAGCTCTTGCTGGCTTACCTGACCGGCCCAATAGGCTTCCAAAGAGCGCTTCAATTCGCGCTGCGCGCCCATGCGAGGAAAACCCAGATTATGAATAATAGTCATAGTAAGCCCATAAATTAGAAATAAAAGGCCCGTATCAGGCGCTTGAAATCTATTGTGCCTGTATACTTATTTGAAAAAAAATCAAATACACCATGCTAATCATGAGTTTTCCTCAACATGCTTGAAATCCGCCATCTCGAAACCCTGAGCGCCATCCGCGACAGCGGCAGCTTGCAAGAAGCCGCCGAGCGCCTGCATGTTACGCAGTCCGCCCTCTCGCACCAGCTCCGCGACCTGGAAGTGCGACTTCAAGTGCAATTGCTGAACCGCCGCACCCGCCCTGCCCGCCTGACCGCCGCCGCTCTGCGTATCCTGACGCTGGCCGATGACATCCTGCCGCGTGTACGCGCCACCGAGCGCGATTTGCAAAGACTGGCCGCCGGACGCACGGGACGCCTGCATGTGGCCATTGATTGCCACTCCTGCTTTCAATGGCTGATGCCAGCACTGGACGCATTCAGGCAGCAATGGCCTGACGTCACGCTGGACTTGAGCGCGGCTTTTTCCTTTGCGCCCTTGCCCGCCTTGATGCGCGGGGATCTGGATGTGGTGATCACCTCGGACCCGCAGGACAATCCGGCTGTCCATTACGAACCCCTGTTCCGCTACGAGCTGGTGCTGGCTGTCTCCAACCAGCACCCCTTGTCGCAGTACCGCTATGTAGAACCTTTCCAATTGACCGATCAGGTTCTGATTACCTACCCGGTAGAACGCAATCGTCTGGATATTTTTACGCAGTTCCTGACGCCAGCCGATGTGGAGCCCGCTGCGATTCGGCAGGCCGAGCTAACGCCCATGATCGTGCAACTGGTTGCCAGCCAGCGTGGTGTGACGGCGTTGCCAAACTGGGCCTTGACGGAGTTCTTGAACCCGGCCTCGATTCGCACTTGCCGTTTGGGAGAGCACGGTATCTGGCGCACGCTATACGCCACGGTACGTAGTGAGGATTTACAAGCGGACTATGTGCAGGCCTTTTTGGCACAGGCACGAGAGACCTGCTTCAAAAGCCTGCAAGGAATCGTGGCGGCGCAGTCTTGAGCCATTTAGCAATGGCATGGCAAAACTCTGTTGCAAGCACTATATAGATAGAGGAAAAGTACAGGCGGGCGGGCTCATGCCAACTTGAACGAGACCGCGTTTTTTGATGGCGGCGGCAGACAAGCAAGAAACACAGCAAAACGAAGCATTGCAGATGGCTTATTCAAGCCGGATCGTCTTCCCAATCACCCAGAATCTGCTGCAAGATACGGCCCGAGAAGCCTCGGCTGGCCATGAAGCGATATTGCTTGGCGTAACTGCGGGGATCATCGGGCGGCGCACTGAATTTCTTGCTCCACACGTGCTTGGCCCGTTCCAGCTCGGTCGCCATCAATTCTTCTTTGATGATTTCGGTCTGTTCCACATCCACGCCATGCTGACGCAGTTCTTGCAGAATGACTCGGGTGCCCACACGCGAGGCACGGCGATTGACGACACTATGTGCGAAGCGCTCGTTGGACAGCCATTTCTGTTCGACCAGCGCGTCGAGCAAGGCTTCCACTTCTTCAGCACTTTCTGCATGGGGCGCCAGACGGCGGCCCAGCTCCAGGCGCGAGTATTCGCGTCGGGATAAAAAATTCAACGCTCTGGCTTTAAGAGACAGCCCCGGCCGTTTGGACGGGGCTTTCTTTTCCGCAGCGGGAGCATCATCACCCGAGCTTTCTTCTACGTTTCTGCCCGCCCGAGTGGGCCGGGCAGAAAGCGCAGCAACGCGCTCCCTTTGAGCTTGTTTACGTTCCCGGATTTCCTCCGGGTCTGTCTCAAAGGGTTCGTCATCGAACTCTGGGGGAAAAATCAGACTTCTCCCTCGGCCGGATCAACCACAGGAGCAGCGGCTGGACGGCTGACAGCAGCGCTCATCAGGGCAACGCCCAGCTTTTCACGCACTTTGTTTTCGATTTCGCGGGCCAACTCGGGGCGCTCTTTCAGGAATTCGCGCACATTGTCCTTACCCTGACCAATGCGGTTGCCGTCGTAGCTATACCAGGCACCTGCCTTGTCGACCACGCCAGTTTGTACGCCCAGATCGATAATCTCGCCTTCGCGGGAAATACCGCTGCCATACATGATGTCGAATTCGGTTTGCTTGAAAGGAGGCGCAACCTTGTTCTTGACCACTTTAACGCGGGTCTCGTTACCCACCATTTCGTCGCCACGCTTGATGGAACCGATACGGCGAATATCCAGACGCACGGAGGAGTAAAACTTCAGCGCGTTACCACCCGTGGTGGTTTCAGGGTTGCCGAACATGACGCCAATCTTCATACGGATCTGGTTAATGAAGATGACCATGCAGTTAGCGCGTTTGATGGTGGCCGTCAATTTACGCAGGGCCTGGCTCATCAGACGGGCCTGCAGACCGGGCAAGGAATCGCCCATATCGCCTTCGATTTCAGCCTTGGGAGTCAAGGCGGCCACCGAGTCGATAACGATCAGGTCTACCGAACCCGAACGCACCAGGGCTTCGGTAATTTCCAGAGCCTGCTCGCCGGTATCAGGCTGGGAGATCAACAGATCGCCCAGGTTCACGCCCAGTTTTTGAGCATATTGCACGTCCAGCGCGTGTTCGGCGTCAATAAAGGCACATGTGCCTTTGAGCTTTTGCATCTCTGCAATCACTTGCAGGGTCAGCGTGGTTTTACCCGAAGATTCCGGGCCGTAAATTTCAATAACGCGACCACGTGGCAGACCACCGACGCCCAAAGCAATGTCCAGACCCAAGGAACCCGTGGAGACCACCTGGATGTCATGCTCGACGTTGTCGTCGCCATAACGCATGATCGAGCCCTTGCCGAACTGCTTTTCGATTTGCGACAGAGCGGCGGCCAGCGCTTTGGAACGTTCCGAGGCCACTGCTTTGCTGTTTTTATCGTCCATGAAAAATCCTTGACTGTGGAATGGCGCCCCAACGGACGGGCACGGCAATTAAAAATCAAACCTAATTATTGCATCAAATTATACTGTATATATACACAGATATTCAAATAAATTAACTAGCCGCCATCGTTATCCCCTACTGACCAGCCTTACAGCCTTGTGCAACAATGCCGAACAGCCATTCAATCATCTGTTTGTGTAGGGTCATGCGCATACTCATAGCTGAAGACGACAGTATTCTCGCGGATGGACTTTCTCGCTCCTTACGCTACGAAGGCTATGCGGTTGACGTCGTGCACGATGGCGATAGCGCCGACTCGGCCTTGCAGCTGCAAAGCTTTGACCTTCTGATCCTGGATCTGGACCTGCCCAAAAAGCCCGGCCTGTCGGTGCTGCAGTCAATCCGCCAACGCCAGGACACCCTTCCCGTTCTGATTCTGACTGCCAGCGATACGGTCGAGCAGCGTGTGCGCGGTCTGGACCTGGGCGCGGACGACTATATGTCCAAACCCTTTGCCCTGACCGAACTGGAAGCCCGTGTACGCGCCCTGACGCGTCGCAGTACCGGCACCAGCAGCGCCTTGCTGCATCACAAGCGCTTGAGCTTCGACCTGAAAGGTCGCATGGCTTATATAGACAATCAGCCCCTGGAGCTGTCGGCGCGTGAAACCAGCTTGCTGGAGATTTTCCTGTCGCGCAGCGGTCGCATGATCAGCAAGAACCAGTTTGTGGATCTGCTCTGTGAGTGGGGTGAGGAAGTCACCCCTAACGCCATCGAGGTCTATATCCACCGCCTGCGCAAAAAACTGGAGCCTAGCGGCGTACGCATCCTGACCGTGCGTGGTCTGGGATACTGTCTGGAACCGGAAAAACTGCGAGAAGACGCTCCAGCCTAAAGGATCGTCCATGCAGCACGCTACGCCCCCATCCCACAACACGGCTGCGCCTGCCAAAAGCAAGCGTGTCGCACCGCGCCCGCTCATCCACAAGATCATGATCTGGATTTTCGGGCCTTTGTTTCTGCTGTGGACGGTAGGCATTGTCATTACCTACTTCATCGCCCAGCACATTGCGAACTCCCCCTACGACCGCACCTTGCGCGATCACCTGGACTTGTTGCGGGTGGAAATCAGCCATCAGGATCTGAGCCAGCCCATCCATTTATCGCACGGGGCACAGACAATTTTGCGTCAGGAAAGCCCGACCCCTACGCTATGGCAAATCCGCGATGCCAATGGCGAGCCACTGGCTGGCAACGCGAATTTGCCGGTTCCCGACAGTTGGGGATATGACACCGACCTGCTGCGCTACCGGGACGTTATTCTGGATGATCAAAGCCTGCGGCTGGCCTATGTCTGGGGGGGCAAGGACAAAAACGACACGCCCTTTCTGGCGGTTGCTGCCGAAACCAATGAACATAGAGCGGTGCTACACAGAGAAATTCTGATCGGGATGCTGACACCGCAATTCATTCTGGTACCGTTGGCGGCCATGCTGGCGGGCCTGGGGCTGACACATGGCCTGGAGCCGCTGAACCTGCTGCAAGCGCGCTTGCGTGCTCGTGCGCCCGGTGATTTATCGCCGGTAGATCAAGAGCAGGCACCTGCCGAAATTGTGCCGCTGATTGATGCCATGAATGGACTCCTGGCCCAGCAGGCACAATTTTCAGCCACTCAAAGGCAGTTTGTGGCCAATGCGGCCCACCAGTTGAAAACGCCGCTGGCGGGGATACGCACCCAAGCCGAACTGGCCCTGCGCGAGCGCGACCCCAGGCAGACCGAAGCCAGCTTGCAACAACTGGTACGCGGCACCGACCGGGCCACGCGCCTGGTCACCCAAATGTTGGCCTTGGCCCGTGCCGAAAGCAGCGATGCCCTGTACGCCCCTACCAAGCAAACCCTGGACCTGAATACCCTGACTGAATTGCATGTAGGCCAGCGTGTGCCCGATGCCTTGAAACTGGGGCTGGATCTGGGGCTGGAAAACACGGCCAAAGCCATCCTCTTGCAAGCGGATCCGGTCCTGCTCGATGAGCTGATCAACAATTTGCTGGATAACGCCCTGATTTACACCCCTGCTGGCGGCTGGATCACCATGCGTACCGGCCAGACGCAAGGCAAGGGCTGGTTGGAAATCGAGGACAACGGCCCCGGCATTCCCACGGAACATAAAGCACGAATTTTTGATCGTTTTTATCGCATCATGGGCAACCAGGCAGACGGTAGTGGCCTGGGGCTGGCCATTGTGCGGGAGATTGCCGACATTCACGGCGCCTCCATCGACTTCATGCCACTGACTGGGGGCCAGGAAAGCGGCCTGCGCTTGCGCGTCAGTTTCCCACTGTCTTTGCCTTGGAGAGCCTGAGCACATGCCCCAGACAATCACCAGTGCAACCTTCCCGAAAGCCAAGAACAAGCTGGACACCCAAGGCCGCAAAGTTATTTTTGCCTCCGCCCTGGGCACCATGTTCGAGTGGTACGACTTCTACTTGTACGGCTCCATGGCCGCCATTCTGGCGCAACACTTCTTTTCCGCCGTTAACCCGACAGCCGGCTTTATCTTTGCCTTGTTGGCCTTTGCCGCCGGTTTTGCCGTACGCCCCTTTGGTGCCTTGCTCTTTGGTCGTATTGGCGACCGCGTGGGCCGCAAGTACACCTTCCTGATCACCATCCTGCTGATGGGCCTGTCCACCTTTTTGGTCGGCGTACTACCCAGCTACGAAGCCATCGGGATTGCCGCCCCCATCATGCTGATCGTCCTGCGTCTGCTGCAAGGCCTGGCCATGGGTGGCGAATACGGCGGTGCCGCCACCTATGTGGCTGAGTACGCGCCCCAGCACCGTCGCGGTTTTTACACTAGCTGGATTCAGACCACGGCATCCGTAGGTTTGCTGCTGTCCCTGCTGGTCATCATGGGCATACGCAGTCTGGTCGGGGAAGAAGCATTTGTGGTTTGGGGCTGGCGCATTCCCTTTCTGATTTCCGTGCTGCTGCTGGCAATTTCCGTCTGGATACGGATGAACCTGAAAGAGTCACCTGCCTTCCAGCACATCAAGGAAGAAGGCACGCTGTCGACCTCGCCCATTACCGAATCCTTCGGGCGCTGGGCGAATCTGCGCATCGCCTTGCTGGCGCTGTTCGGCCTGACGGCCGGCCAAGGCGTGGTGTGGTACACGGGACAGTTTTACGCCTTGTTCTTCATTACCCAAATGCTGGGTTTGCATGCCACCCTGGCGCAAACCTTGATGGTAATTTCACTGCTACTGGCCACCCCGCTATTTATCTTTTTTGGCTGGCTATCGGATCAAATCGGGCGCAAGCCCATCATCCTGACGGGCTGTTTGCTGGCCGCCCTGACCTACTACCCGGTCTTCCAGGGCCTGGCCTATTTTGCCAACCCTGCTTTGGTCCAGGCGCAGCGCAACGCGCCCGTCACTGTCATTACCGACCCGGCCAGTTGTTCCTTCCAGTTCAATCCGGTGGGCAGCCACACCTTCACCAGCTCTTGCGATATCGTGAAGTCCTACATGGCCAGCCACGCGGTCAGCTACAACAACGTCAAGGGTTCGCCCGGTCAGGTGGCCCAGGTACGCATTGGCGATCATGTGATCGATGGTTTTGAAGGCGGACATCTGAGCCGCGCCGATTTTGCCCGTCACTCGCAAGAGCTGCGCAATGAGCTGACTCAGACCATGCGCCAGTACGGCTACCCGGACGGCGCAGACCCGGAGCAGATCAATAAAGTGATGCTGGTGGTCCTGCTGACCTATCTGGTGGGGCTGGTAACCGCGGTCTACGGCCCCATTGCGGCCATGCTGGTGGAGATGTTCCCGATCCGCATCCGCTACACCTCCATGAGCCTGCCCTATCACATTGGCAATGGCTGGTTCGGGGGCTTTTTGCCCACCCTGTCCTTTGCCATGATTGCCGTCACTGGCAATATTTACGATGGTTTGTGGTACCCGATTCTGATCTGTCTGGTGACGGTTGCGATTGGTGCGCCCTTTGTGCGGGAAACCCGCCATAACGACATCAATCGTTAGCCAGTCCAGGCAAAAAACGCGTTGCACCGGCCATTTCCCGCGCTCTGTCAAGCAAATGCAAGGGTCCGTAAATGGCGGGGCGACACAGGAAGATCTGCGCGTACAATCGAACATTGCCTCGGGCTTTACGCCCGCCCTTTTTCTTCTGTTTATTTATCTTCGTATCCATGTGGTTTAAGAATCTACGCATCTATCGCCTCTCCCCCGACTGGGTATGTTCCGCCGAAGAGCTGGAAGAAGCTCTTTCCAAACACAGCTTCACCCCTGGTTCCAGCCAGGAGCCGCTAAGCCTGGGCTGGGTCAGCCCACGCGAGAACAGTGCTCTGGTGCACGAAGTTAACGGTCAGTACCTGATCGCTCTGCGCGCCGAAAAAAAGCTGCTGCCCACCACAGTGATCAACCAAGTCGCTCGTGAAAAGGCTCGTGATATCGAAGAGCAGCAAGGCTACAAACCTGGCCGCAAGCAAATGAAGGAAATCAAGGAACAAGTCATTGTGGACTTGATGCCTCGTGCCTTCGCCGTCTCCCGCGACACCCGCGTCTGGCTGGATACCCGCAACCACTGGCTGGCTATTGATGCCGCGGCTACCGCCAAGAGCGACGAAGTTCTGGGCCTGCTGGCCAAGAGCGTGGAACCTTTCCCCGTGCAGCCTCTGTATACCGAGCAATCACCCGGTGCCGCCATGACCTCCTGGCTGGTGGACGAAGAGCAACTGGCCAACTTTACTGTGGACCAGGACACGGAACTGCGCTCCACCGGCGATAGCGGTGCTGCCGTACGCTACGTGAAGCAAAGCGCCGACATTGACGAAGTGCGCAAGCACGTTGAAGCCGGCAAGCAATGCACCCGCCTGGCCATGACCTGGGCAGATCGCATCAGCTTTGTGCTGACCGATGCGCTGGACGTCAAACGCGTGGCCCCGCTGGACATCCTGACTGAAAAACAAGATGTGACGGCCGTCAACGATGACGAAATCTTTGACGCTGACATGACCTTGATGACCTCCGAGCTGGCCAAGATGATCAGCGATCTGGTCGAAGTCCTGGGCGGCGAACGCAAGTAAGCCCGGACCACGCAGCCTGCTTGGCTGAACCGCCCTTCAGGCCAGTTCCTGCTGGGCGGCGCGATACACACCGGGCGTCATGCCCGTCCAATGGCGGAAAGCCCGGTGAAATGTCGCTGGCGAACTGAACTTCAATGCGTAAGCAATTTCAGCCAGCGACATATCTTTGCGCAGCAATTTGAAAATCGCCAAATCTCGGCGCAGCTCATCCTTGATCCCCTGAAACGACAGGCCTTCTTCTTGCAGCCTGCGTATCAGCGTGCGCGCCGACATATGCAATTTTCCGGATACATCCTGCAAGGTGTAGCCCAGGTCGGTATGCAAGATTTCCCGCACTTTCAGGCGCAAGGCATGCTCGTGATAGGAGGTAAAAATCCAGTCACGCGGCGCACGCTCCAGAAAGGCTCTGGCCTCAACCTGAGTGCGTTGTGGCCGTACCTGCCCCAACTCCACGCCAAACAAGATATGCGAGCACGGCGCATCAAAACTGACTGAAGCGGGAAACAGCACCGAATAGTCCGCCGCAAAAGCCGGTCTGGGAAATGCAAAGGCCACTTGCTGCACCGGCACCTCGCGCCCCATCAGCCAGGACACAATTCCGTGCGTCAGCTTCAGCATCAGTGCATGGCCGAAACGATGCACATAGGCGGTGGGATAACGCGGCACCAACTCAATGCCCAACTCTTTATCCGTGCGTATCAGATTCAGGCTGAAATCATCCAGCAGCAGATTCCAGAACTGGGTGAAACGGTACAAGGCCACATTGATGGATGGCGCATCCCGCACGGTGCGCACAATGTATTTCAAGGCCCCGGCCCGTATCGGCCGAGTCCAGAAACCCATCATCTCATCGCCCGTTTTCCTGGCGCTTTCCTGATACAGGCGCACCAGTTGATCCCGCGTCAAACGAGCGCCGGGCCGATCAATAAAGTCTTTCACGATGCCCGACTGCTTCAGGCAGTGATCCAGCACCTCTTCGGAGTAGCTGGTGCGCAGGCTGTGAAACCAGTCCTGAACCAGATCCAGCGCCACGGTGGCGGTATGGGCTGCATCAACGGGCACCGGGAGCGTGCCGGGCAAAGCATTCATTTCCTATGACCTCTCAAAGATTGTCACTTTTTGCATATTCGACGTCAGTATTCGCTATTGGGTAAGGTGCTAAACCATCCTATGCTGACACACATAATACAAGGAGACATCACCATGTTAGGCACTGGAAATATGATGCATATGCCCTTGCTCATCAGTTCAATTCTCACCCACGCCGTAGAGAATAACCCTGAGCAGGAGATTGTTACCGCTTTGGATAATGGCGAGCTTCATCGCTACAGCTATCTTGAATTTGCCCACCGGGTTCAGGATCTGGCCTTGGGACTGCGCCGCGAAGGCCTGCAGCCCGGCGAGCGCGTGGCAACTTTGGCATGGAACACCTACCGCCATCTGGAAATTTACTACGCCACCTCGGGCATCGGTCTGATCTGTCACACCGTGAACCCGCGTCTGACGCGCGAGCAAATTGCCTTCATCATCAATGATGCTCAAGACACGGTGATGTTCTACGACGAACATTTTGAAGAAATGGTCAGCTATCTGCGCGGCCAATGCCCCACCGTCAAGCAGTGGGTACGCATGGGCAGCCAGGCTCAGGGCCCCTTGGCCGATGAATACGAAAGCTGGCTGGGCAATGACAGCACGGGCTTTGAGTGGCCTGTGTTTGATGAAAATACCGCCAGCGGCCTGTGCTACACCTCCGGCACCACGGGCGATCCCAAAGGTGCCCTGTACACCCATCGCTCCACCCTCTTGCATGCCTACGCCTCGGCCCACCCGAACGCACTGTGCATTGCCAGCGCTGACGCCGTCATGCCTTTGGTCCCCATGTTTCACGTCAATGCCTGGGGCCTGCCTTACTCCGGCCTGATGTCCGGAGCCAAAATTGTTCTGCCCGGTGCAAATTTGCAAGGAGAGCGCATTTACTCCCTATGCGAACGCGCTGGCGTCACCTTGTCCGCCGGTGTACCCACCATCTGGAAAACCGTGCTGGACTATGCCAAAGCCAATGGCAAGCAGTTCACCACCCTGAGCCGCATCCTGATCGGCGGTTCCGCTTGCCCACCCAATATGATTGCCGCCTGGGCGGGCTACGGCATTACCGTGCGCCACGCCTGGGGCATGACTGAAACCTCGCCGCTGGGCACTGTTTGCCAATTGCTGCCCAAACACAGCGATCTGCCCGAAGCCCAGAAGCAGCACGTGCTGGCCTCGCAAGGCCGTGCCCTGTTCGGCGCACGCCTGAAAACTGTTGACGACGAAGGCAACACCTTGCCACGCGACGGCAAGAGCAGCGGCCACCTGCTGATCCAGGGCAACTGGATCATGGACCGCTATTACGGCAAACCCGATCTGGCCAGTGAAAACGGCTGGTTCCGCACAGGCGACGTGGGCTCCATCGACGCCGATGGCTACGTCTACATTACTGACCGCAGCAAGGATGTGATCAAGTCCGGTGGCGAATGGATCTCCTCGATCGAGATCGAGAACATCGCCATGGAAGAGCCTTTGGTTGAGCTGGCTGCCTGCATCGCCCAGGCCGACGACAAATGGGGAGAACGCCCCGTGCTGTTCGTAGTGCCACGCGAAGGCGCTGAGCTGGATGAGGCCCACATGCTGGAGCGCTATCAGGATCGCGTCACCCGCTGGTCCGTACCCGACAAAGTAATTTTCATCGACCAGATGCCGATGACGGCAACTGGAAAGATTCAAAAAATGGCACTGCGCAAAATGCTGGCGGATCAAGCCGACCCCAGCTGATTTGCACCACTGCCCTCGCATTTACGTAACACAAGGAGTTTTTATGGCCGCCCCTTTCCTGCTCACCACCGAGTTGGACAACATCGGAATTGTCACGCTGAACAAGGCGCACAAGCGCAACGCCCTGGATGAAGATGCCATTGCTGAAATTGATGCGTACTTCTCCAATATTCCCGAGCACATCCGGGTCATTCTGATGAAGGCAGAAGGCGACCATTTCTGCGCGGGCCTGGATCTGAAAGAACACCATGACAAGGAACGCGGCGCCGTGGATTTTCTGCGCGTCTGCCAAAGCTGGCACCGTGCTTTTGACAAGATCGAACACGGCGGCATCCCCGTCATTGCCTGCCTGCAAGGCGCGGTCGTGGGTGGGGGCCTGGAACTGGCTAGCGCAGCGCACATTCGCGTGGCCGACAGCAGCACCTTCTTTGCCCTGCCTGAAGGCACACGCGGCATCTTCACCGGCGGTGGCGCAACCGTTCGGACCGCAAAAATCATTTCTCCCAACCGCATGATCGAACTGATGCTGACAGGCCGCGTGCTCGATGCCGTGGAAGGAGAGCGACTGGGGCTGGCGCACTACGTGTGCAACAACGAAGCCAACCCCAAAACAGCCTATGAGCTGAGCCTGGAACTGGCCCAGCGCATTGCAGGCAATGCCATCTTGTCGAACTACGCCATTGTCAGCTCGATCAGCCGCATTGCCGATATGTCTGCCACCGATGGCCTCTTTGCCGAGGGCTTGATGGCAGCAGTAGTTCAAACCGGGCGGGACGTGCAGGAACGCTTGGGGGAGTTTGTTAATAAGAAAGCTCATAAAGTGAAGCCGACCAAATAATATCGGCCAGGCGGACATGGGCAGTAATCACAACAATACGGAGACAAAACCATGCTGTCGCATCAAGAGTTAAGCCGGCAACTAGCCGGGCTACAGGAATATGAGCAACTCAAGTCGCAGCGTCGGCGTCTGGCATTTGCCTGCGCCGGCATCTGCCTGGGGCTGACCGGCCTGTTTATCGTGACGGCCATTTTTTGGCCCGGCGTTCTAACCCATGACCTGGGCAGTGGAGGAGCTGTCAACAGTGGCATGGTGTACGGGGTAGGACTGATTTTTGTGTCCTGGTTATTAACAGGCGTGTACATCCACGTCGCCAACACGCGCTTTGATCCGCTTTGCGAACGTGTACTGGCAAAGGTGCGCCCATGAATACACAAGCGATTCTGATTTTTGCCGCCTTTGTGGTCGTGACCCTGGGCATCACCTACTGGGCCTCGTCGCGCACTCGTTCCAGCTCGGACTTTTACACCGCCGGGGGCGGTATTACCGGTACGCAAAATGGTCTGGCCATTGTGGGTGACTACATGTCCGCCGCGACCTTGCTGGGTATTTCGTCCCTGGCCTTTACCAACGGCTTTGACTCGCTGTTGTATGCGGTCTGCGCCTTCATGGGCTGGCCGGTCATCATGTTTCTGATTGCCGAGCGCCTGCGCAATCTGGGCCGCTACACCCTGAGCGACATCGTCTCGTACCGCCTGGATGAACGCAGCACTCGCATCTTTACCGCGATCAGCTCGCTGACCGTGGTGCTGTTCTACCTGATCGTGCAAATGGTCGGCGCAGGACAACTGGTGCAACTGCTGTTTGGCATCGACTACACCTATGCCGTGGTGGCCGTGGGCTTGCTCATGATGGTGTACGTCGTGGTGGGTGGCATGGTGGCAACCACCTGGGTACAAATCATCAAGGCTATCTTGATGATGGGTAATGGCTTCTTGATGGCTGGCCTGGCCCTGTACTACTTCAACTTCGACTTTTCCGCCCTGGTCAGTGCGGCGGCCGAACATCACCAGGCTGGCGCGGCCATGAAGGGTCCCTGGAAGCTGATGGCTGATCCATTCTCGGGCCTGTCTCTGGCAGTGTCACTGGTGTTTGGTATTGCCGGTCTGCCTCACATCATGATGCGTTTCTTCACGGTGCCTGATGCACGCGCTGCCCGTAAATCGGTCTTCGTGGCAACGGGTTTGATGGGCGTCTTCTTTGTGGTGATCTGCTTTCTGGGTCTGGCTGCCATGGCCATCCTGCCCAACTACCCCGAGTTCTATGTGGACGGCAAGGTAGGCGGCATGGTGCTGGGCGGCTCGAACATGCCCATCATGCACCTGGCAACGGCTTTGGGTGGCAACCTGCTGTTTGGTTTGCTGGCCGCCGTATCCTTTGCCACGATTCTGGCCGTGGTCAGTGGTTTGACCCTGGCCGGTGCCTCGGCAGTTGCACATGATCTGTACGCCAAAGTCATCCGCCGCGACGATGTCACACCCTCGCAAGCCATGCGCGTCAACCGTCTGGCTTCGATCGGCATTGGCATTGTCGCCATTTTCCTGGGCCTGCTGTTCCGTGACCAGAACGTGGCGTTCCTGGTTGCCCTGGCCTTCAGTATTGCCGCCTCGGCCAACTTCCCGGTCTTGCTGATGTCCATGTACTGGCGCGGCATGACCACTCGTGGTGCCATTTATGGCGGTTTGAGCGGCCTGCTTGTGGCCCTGGGCCTGGTGATTCTGTCGCCAGCCGTCTGGGTCCGCATTCTGGGCTTTTCCGAAGCCGTATTCCCTTACGACTTCCCCACCCTGATTTCCATGCCTTTGGCATTCTTCATGATTTACTTTGTATCGAAACTGGACAGCAGCCGCCGCGCCAGCGAAGACCGGGATGGCTTTGACGCCCAACAGGTCCGCGCTGAAACTGCAGTCGGTATTGCCGCTGTCTCTCACTAGATACTTGGTACTCTGGCGGTAGCCCAGCCCGACCGGGTTACCGCCCCTTGTTTTAATTCATCCCAGCAGGAGCATCACCATGACAGAGTTAAACACCCCCGAAATTGCTCACTACATCGGAGGTGGCCAGCAGGCTGGCGCCGGTACACGTACTCAACCGGTGTACAACCCGGCCACCGGCCAGGTCAGCGCCAAAGTCAAACTGGGTAGCCAGCAAGATATTGACGCCGCTGTGGCCAGCGCCCAGGCCGCTTTTCCCGCCTGGGCCGACACCCCACCGCTACGCCGCGCCCGTGTGCTGTTCAACTTTTTGTCCTTGCTCAACGAGAACAAGGAAAAGCTGGCAGCCATGATTACGGCCGAGCATGGCAAGGTTCTGTCCGATGCAATGGGCGAAGTCACCCGCGGTATTGAAATTGTGGAATTTGCTTGCGGCATTCCTCAACTGCTCAAAGGCGATTTCACCGAACAGGTCAGCACCAATATCGACAACTGGACCATGCGCCAGCCCTTGGGTGTGGTGGCCGGTATCACCCCGTTCAACTTTCCTGTCATGGTGCCCATGTGGATGTTCCCCGTTGCCATCGCGGCGGGTAACACCTTTGTGCTCAAGCCCAGCCCTATCGACCCCAGCCCCAGCCTGTTCATTGCCGAACTGCTGAAAAAAGCCGGTCTGCCCGATGGCGTGTTCAACGTGGTGCAAGGTGATAAAGACGCGGTTGAGGCGCTGGTCAATCACCAGGACGTGCAAGCCGTCTCCTTCGTGGGCTCCACCCCGATTGCCAACCGCATTTATGAAATGGGCGCCATCGGCGGCAAACGCGTGCAAGCCCTGGGCGGTGCCAAGAACCATCTGGTCGTCATGCCGGATGCCGACATCGACCTGACCGTGGACGCCCTGATCGGTGCCGCCTACGGCTCGGCTGGCGAGCGTTGCATGGCCATCTCGGTAGCCGTGCTGGTGGGTGACTCTGCTGATCGCATCCTGCCCAAGCTGGAAGAACGTACTCGCAGCCTGAAGATTCTGAATGGCACCAATGCCGCCGCCGAAATGGGCCCCATCGTGACACAGCAAGCGCGCGAGCGCATCAGCAGCTGCATCGACAAAGGTGTACAGGAAGGCGCCAAACTGTTGGTCGACGGTCGCGAATTTGACGGCGCCAAAGCCGGTGAAGGTTGCGAGAACGGCTTCTGGATGGGCGGCACCCTGTTCGATCACGTCACCCCTGACATGAGTGTGTATCAGGAAGAAATTTTTGGCCCTGTGCTGTGCTGCGTACGCGTACCGGATCTGGCCAGTGCCATTGAACTGATCAACAAGCACCAGTTCGGCAACGGCGTAGCGTGCTTTACCAGCGACGGTAACGTGGCCCGTGAATTTGGCCGCCGCATCCACGTGGGTATGGTTGGCATCAACGTGCCAATTCCAGTGCCAATGGCCTGGCACGGTTTTGGTGGCTGGAAGAAGAGCCTGTTTGGCGATATGCACGCTTACGGTGAAGAAGGCGTTCGCTTTTACACCCGCCAGAAATCCATCATGCAGCGCTGGCCTGAAAGCATCTCCAAGGGTGCGGAATTTGCCATGCCTACGTCCAAGTAAAAGTAGATTTGCCGGGCTGAATCGTCACTTTCAAAAAACGGCTCAGCTTGGTATATCGTTATAAGTCTGCTCACCCAGCAGGCTTATAAAACACGTTTCAAGAACAAAAAAACCGGGGCTCTAATTCAGAGCCCCGGTTTTTTTTAATGTTTGCGTGTACTTAGCGCTGACACCTGCTCAACTTAGTACATGCCGTGGAAAACCGCATCATCAGGACCGATGTGCGAAGGAGGATTCCAGGTCACATCGCGCATGGAATGCTGCACCAGCGTTTCCACACCCAGCAGCACAGCAAAAATCGCCATACGCACGGGAATACCATTATCAGCCTGACGGAAGATGGCCAGTCGAGGGTCGTGGTTCAGATCCACGCTCAAATCGTGGGCACCTTCACGGCTATCGCGTGGCAGTGGGTGCATCACGATCACATCGGGGCCGCAGCAGCGGTCGATAATGGCTTTATTGACCTGGAAGTCGGCCGTGAAGCTGCCGTCCTGCCCTTCTTCGAAGCGCTCTTTCTGCACGCGTGTAGCGTAAATTACATCCACACCAGGCAAGCCCTTTTCCAGGGACGTCGTCTGCTCGATGACGTGCTTACCTTGCTTAGCCACCTGCTCCACAATGTGCTCGGGCATTTCCAGGCCGGGGGGCGAGATCAGGGTGAATTTCAGGCCACGGTACATGCCCAGCAACTTGATCAGGGAGTGCACAGTACGGCCATACTTCAAGTCACCCACCAGAGCGATATGTGCACCATCCAGCAATTTGCCCAGACGGGAAAATTCAGTGCTGATGGTGTACAAATCCAGCAGCGCCTGGCTGGGGTGTTCACCCGCACCATCACCACCGTTCACCACAGGAATGTTGGTGGCACGCGCAAATTCCGCGACCGAACCTTGCTCAGGGTGACGAATCACCATGGCATCCACATAGCCGCTCATGACGCGGCTGGTGTCGTAAATGGATTCGCCTTTGGCCATGGAAGAAAAGGTAAAGCCAGTGGTATCGCACACGGAACCACCCAGGCGGCAGAAGGCCGAGCCGAAACTGACGCGAGTACGGGTAGAGGCTTCGAAAAACAGGTTACCCAGCACCGCCCCTTCCAGCACGCGCGACACTTTTTGACGGCGGGCGATGGGCTGCATGATATCGGCCAGACTGCACAGTTCTTCCACAGTTTCGCGGGTGAACTGGTCTACGGACAAGAGCTGATGCTTGCCGCCGGTAGCGATACGGTCACGCAAAGGACCGGACTGTGCGCTTTGCGCATACTTGCTCAGCAAGGCTTCGTTTTCCACGATTTCCGTGACAAAACGCTGCACCACTTCGGGCATGGCCCGCGACTCCAAAGAGCCTTCAGGCAGCAGCCAGGTATCCAGTGCACGACGCTTCACCCCAATACGTGCCGCAAAAACGTCACGAGTCAGGTTCAGGCGACGCATTGCATCACGCAAAAAAACTTGTTGGGAGACGGCCATATCAGCTCTCGCTTATGAAATATACGCAATGCGCACATTTTAAGACTGCGGCTGATAAAAAAGCGAGCAAGAATTGAGACTATTGCAGAAAATACAACGACACTCTACGCAGCAGGCTGGAATCGCTGCTGTCTGAACGTAGCGTTCAAGTAGAAGGCAAGCTAAGGATGTTGCCGATAAGGCGTCGTGTAGGGCTGGGCTTCGTCATTATTGGGAACGACAAAACCGTCATAGTCTTGCTGGCCGGAGGTAAGCCACTCGCTATGCTGGTAGGCAAAATCGGCCAGGCCCAAAGTACCCCATACGCCAATTACAAAAAGAGCTAGACTCAAGGCCAGAAAGAAGGCCGAACAGAAACCGGGTATCCAGGCCCAGCGTCGCCCTACTTTAGAGCTGTGCCACGCCAAGGTCCAGTGACTCCAGCACAAGGCCAGAAACGCCGAAACCAGCCCCATCAGAAAAACGAACAAGGGCAGACGCAAAAAAGCGGGGACGAAAACGGATCCAATTGCTCCGGTGCCCATCAACATGACGAACAGCAGCGCGGCCCCATGCAGGCCGACCAGAACCCGAAAAGAAAGAATATAAAAAGCGAGACTGCCTGGCGGGGTCACCATACCGACTTTCCTGTTAGTAACAAGAGCGGCGGGTTCGCACCCACCGCGTTTTTCAAAAAGCCGGGCATGGGTGAACCCAGGACCAGGACAGCATTCAGACGAGCAAGCAGCGCTTACTTCTTACCGTTGGTCTGGGTAGCCTGTGGACCGGCAATCGCGCGGGCAGCAGCCAAAGCGTTAGCTTCCGTACCAACCATGAAAATCAGACGGCCATCTTTAACGGGCGAACCGTAAGCAGGGGCAGCCAGCATGGTGTCACCCACGACCAAAGCCAGACGCTTTTTGGGGAACTGAGTGGTAACTTGCAGCAGACGCTGAGCAGCCTCTGGAGTCAGATCCAAAGCCAGCAAACCTTCTTTGCTGTCGTTGGTGCCGGCTTGCACGCCAACCAGATCCTCACGCACCACCACGGCACGCGGATTCACAAACAAGACACCATTAGGTTGCACGTCGACACGTGCCCAACCCGCTTGTTCCTGAGTATCAGCCAGGAAGATCTGTACAGGCGCAGCTTGCTGCTCGGCACCAGCTTGAGCCTGAGGCTGCTGAGCACCCGTCGCAGGCGTGGAGGGAGTGGTTTGCGTTGCGGCGCTGGAGGTGCCAGCTTTGTCGCTCGGCTTTTCTTGAACGGTTTGACAAGCGGCCAATGCGACCAGGCCAACAGGAGCCAAAATTCGAGCGAGTGTGCGTAAAGTCATCATAGTGAAGTTCCCCCCTCTCTTTACGAAGAATCAATAAGGATAGCAGTGTATCAGTCATGTAAAAGCGCAAGCGGTTAATCTTTGTTAAAGCTTGTCATTTGCGCACCCCTAATTTGTACGCTGACTTGATCCATTAGGCGACCTTGTTCGGTTTTCAATTCAATGCGCAGCGTTCCGGGTACCAATGGAATTCGCAGCTGCGCCCCTTTCCCTGCTTCTACTCCCTGCACCCACCATACCAAGGGCTCGGTAATCTGCCCTTGGGCCAACAACCGCAATTGCTGGTTTTGCGGTGGAATATCCGGGTCCAACGCAAAAATGGTGCCATTGACCGGCTCGCGGATACGGGCCGGGCCGGCATAGGCCAGATTCACATCACTTAATTCCACACGATCGGTCTGCGTGCCCTCAACAAAAAACTCTTCCCGGCCAGGCTCCATCGCGGGTACAAACTCAATCTGCCGCACCTGCACCTGGGCAGGCATGGCCGTTTGACGACCGGGGCGACGCTGGTTCAAGAGCGAAATCACCTCGTGCCAGATCGGGGCAGCCCCGCTGACACCTGATACATCTTGCATACTTTGACCAGCACTATTTCCCACCCAAACGCCAACGGTATAGTGCTCCGTCCAACCCAGGGCCCAGTTGTCACGCATGTCTTTACTGGTCCCGGTTTTAACCGCACTCCAAAATGGCGTACTCAAGGCACTGTCCAAACCAAAAGTCAGCACCCGGGCCTGACGATCCGACAACATATCGCCCACAATCCAGCTGGCACCCTCATCCATCACAGAATGAAAGGGAGCGGCTTGCTGATCCATACGTGTTTGCACGGCTTGCGTCTGGCCCAAATTGGCCAGTGCACGGTAAGCATTGGTCAGTTCCAGCAAGGTGACATCGGCGCTGCCCAAAGCCAGGCTATACCCATAGAAATCGCCATCCTGGCGCAGATTCAGGCCCAGTGCACGCAGGCGATCCACCAAGTTGGCAGGCCCCAGCATGGTCAGCACACGCACAGCAGGAATGTTCAGGGAAGAAGCCAGAGCATTGCGCGCACTGACCCAGCCCACAAACTGCTTGTCGTAGTTTTGCGGGATATACAGACCATTGCCGGTGGACAGATTCAGCGGTGAATCCTCCAGCAAGGATGCGGCGGTCAACAGGCGCTTTTCAATCGCCATCTCATACAAAAAGGGCTTGAGCGTGGAACCGGCTTGCCGCAAGGAACGGGCATGGTCTACCTCGGCCGCCTCGGACAGATCGCCACTGGAACCCACATAGGCCAGGACCTGTCCGCTATGGTTATCCAGCACCACCACCGCAGAATCCTGAACACGTGCGGTGCGCAGATCCAGCAAGTGGCGCCGCATACTGGCTTGCACTTGAGTTTGCAGGCGCGTATCCAAGGTCGTACGAATACTGTCACCGGCCTTGATTTCAGGATTCTGATCCAGAACCCAACGGGCAAAATGAGGGGCCAGTTGGGCTTGCCCCAAAGGGGCCTGTCCGGCCCGGCGCAAAGCCACCGGCACCAGATTACTTAATTCTCGACATAGTTCGACGCGTCCCATCTCTTGCAGGGTCGTACACGCCCGGCGCTCGACCATCAAGGCCGAGGCATTGGGGCCGCGCAGCAAAACTGCGGCAATGGCAGATTCGCGTGCATCCAGCGCAGCGGCCTGCTTTTGAAACAAGGTACGCGCCATCGCGTCCACCCCGACCAGCTCACCCCGAAAAGCCACCTGATTCAGATACGCTTCCAGAATTTCCGGCTTGGTCCAGGTGTCTTCCAGCGACTGGGCGGCCACCACCTGATCCAGCTTTTGCCAGACTGAGCGCCCACCTCGACCACCGATCAGATCCTGATCCATCAGGCCGGCCAGCTGCATGGTAATCGTAGAAGCACCGCGACTGCGTCCGGCAAACAGGCCATCCCACGCGGCAGAGCCCACTGATAACCAGTCCACCCCACCGTGAGATTCAAAACGGCGGTCTTCAGACACCAGGACCGCCATTTGCAAGGCCGGAGAAATTTGCTCCAGCGCGACCCAATCGCCGCGCCGTTGACGAAAGTCCAGACGGACTCGCTGGACAAGCTGGCCCTGACGATCCAGGACCTGCACATCGGACGATCGGTAAGCTTGCCGAACTTCCTTGTAGCTGGGCATGGCCTGCCCGGGACTGGCCCACAGGGCCAGTCCCAACACCAGCAGTCCTGCTTTAATTGGCTGGTGCATCCACAACTTCCAGAACTTGCTCGTTAGGCCAGACAGCAAACACGTCAGGCTCGTACAGGGCTTCAGCACGGCTGGCTGGCAGCACGAACTGACCCACTGTATTCAGACGTACCGTATAGCTGACTTCGGTCGTGCCTTCTTCAAAGCGCTCGTAGTAAGCACGGTAGCCATCAAAGCGGCGTTCGACAAAGCTGGGCCAATGACCGGACTGTTCTTCACCGGCCGTTGCCATGGCAGAGTCGCGACCCAGGCCGCTGCCCAGGATAGTGGCACCGGCAGGAATCGGATCCGACACCACCACCCAGCTTGCCTGACCTTGAGCCTTGACCTTGATCTTCACGCGCATGATGTCGCCACGACTCCATACACCGGGTTTGGCCTGCTCCACGGCTTCGATGTGACGCTCCATGCTCAAACCAGCCGCAATAGGCTTGGTCACGGGCACCGCAGCCAGGGAGCGAACTTCGATCCAGGCCTTGCCCTCACCCATTTGCTCAACGCTCAGGTTATCGGCCTGATCGCCGCGCCACGGCACATCAATCTTGGAAGAGCGCACACCCTGACCGTCAGGCTTGAGCATGTCCCAATCCACCACCTGGGCACTTTCCGAGCCCAGAATCACCATGGACTGACCGCTAGGGTTCTGTTCGTGATGACGGCTGAACTGTTCAATAGCCAAACTACCCAAGAGGTTTTCAGTGGTCATGCGCCATGCACCACGTTGCTGCTCCGCCAACAGACCTTGGGCCAGACGAGGCATGTCCTCGGTCCAGTCCGACATTTCATTGGCCAGCAGCATCAGGCGAGCCTGGTTGGTCACGCGGCTGGTCATGGCCCATGGGCTACCGTTAAGCGCGTCCTCACCAAAGACCAGACGGGTACCACGGCTGACCAGACGTGCCTGAATCAGATTCATGGCTTCTTTACGTGTCTGCTCGGCTTTCTTGATGCCCGGCAAACGCTGAGTCAGATCCACCCAGGCCAGCAGGATTTCAGTAGGCCAGCTTTGCAGGTTCAGTTCCACCGAATCCAGCATGTTGACGCGAGCACGGCCGTACTTGGCCAGCACGGCCGTCGCACGAATCACTTCGAGATCCCGCTCTTGGCGAGAGACCGTTTGCATGCTCGGGATACGACCATTCACCACGTTTTCCAGCGCTTGCAGCATCTCGTTGCGGAAGCCGTCCGGGATGGGGTAGTTCAGGCCCATGGATTCCGCAATGTAGCTGATATCCAGGATGTAGCTGGTCAACACGCGGCTACCCCACCCATAGCTACTGGGGAAGTAACGCAACAAACCATTCTCGTCCATATAAGACGGCATGCGCTGCATCAGGCCAGCCCACGCCTCTTCGGAACGCAGGCCCATGTAACGTGAGGCTTGCTGTTCAAAGCAACTGTAAGGATAGCGTTCAAACCAGGCACGCACTCCTTCCATACCGCCACCCAAGGAGGAACGGAACAACATTTGCAGACCACCTTGAACCACGCCTTGTTCGTTCTTCAAGGCACCGGCCGGTGCCTGCACCGACATGTTCAATGGCTCATCCATACCCACGGCAACCAGTGTTCCCTGCTGAACCGTAACCGGGGTCGCGGTAAAGACTTCCTGCTTGATTGCAAGGCTGTCTTTGGCAGCCTTGCCCGTGGCGCCGGACTGCTGAACTTCCTGTGCATCCACCGTCCACTCCATCTGGTGCGAATCGGCCGAACCACTGGACAGTGGAACCGACATGGGCCAGGAAACCACTTTAGCCGAGCCCGAAGCCAGCTCAACGGTTTGCTCTGGCAAGGCCGCCGAGGGCAAGCCTTTACCACGGTACTGCGCCTGCACCTTCACGGTCATGGCACGTGGGCTGCTGTTACGCAGCGTCACTTGGGCCTGGTAATCATCACCCTCACGAGCAATGGCTGGCAAACCGGAAATGATTTGCAGGTCTTGCGTTGTGACGATCTGAGCCGAACCACTACCAAAGCGGTCGCCCGCCAGATCGGCGACGGCCACAATCCGGTATTGGGTCAGGGAGTCTTTCAGCGGCACGGTCACCGTTGCGCGACCTTGTGCGTCCAGCTCCACATTGCCTTTCCACAGCAGCAAAGTATCCAGCAATTCGCGAGTGGGGCTCTTGCCACCGCCACCACCCGCTGCGACAGCCTTGCGACCATAGTGACGACGACCCACGATTTCAGATTGCGCCGTGGCGGTCTGCACGTTGTAGCCGCGCAAGGCACGCATGGCGTTGAGCAGGTTCCAGCTATTGTTCGGGCTCAGTTCCAGCAAGGCCTGATCCACAGCCGCCAAGGCCACGGACGCACCGGCTGCCGGTGTGCCATCGGACTTGAGGACCTGAATATCAACCTTGGCCTGCTCACGAATCGCGTACTGGCTGCGATCCGTCGTTACCTTCACATCCAGCGCATCTTGCTGGCTGCTGACTTCAATGCTGGCCAGACCAAAACGATAGCTAGGCTTGGACAAGTCCACGGTAGTTGTCGGGGCAACAAATTCACCACCGCCTTCCGAGTAGGCTTTGTACCAAGTCAGAGGCTGACTCCAGCCCCAGCTAAAGAAAGAGTACCAAGGCACTTCACGCAGACGGCCACGCAGAACCAGCACGGACACGTAAACGTTCGGCCCCCATTCGGGCTTGATCTCCACGCTGACGTTAGGGCTGTCGCCTTCCAGCTGAACCACTTGAGCCTGCAAGACACCTTCACGCTCCACCGACACCAGGGCCGTGGCCTCGCGGAACGGCATGCGCACCTGGAACTCGGCTGTCTCGCCAGGAGCCCAAACTTTCTTCGCAGGAATCACGTCGATACGGTCATCGTTCTGACCACCGAACCACAGGTAACCGGAGCCACTGACCCAGACGGTGCTGGCAGCAACGGACTCGCGGCCTTCGCCATCACGTGCAATGGCACTCAGCTCGACCTGACCGCCCTTCTCCAGTTTCACATCACACTGCACCAGACCCTGATCGTCGCTGCGACCTTCGCAGATCGTGCCCAGGTCTTCGCGCTGCTCCTGATTGTCGTAGCTGTAGAAGCCACCCACCATACGCTTGCGGATCGAGAAACGCTGCACATTGGCCGCCTCAATACGCACAGGCACGTTTTTCAGTGGCTTGCCGTCCGGGCTCACCGCGATAGCCGAGAGCTTGGTGGACGAACCGGCTGCCAACCAGCTACCTGCACGCAGACCCACCACCACATCGGCCGGCCATACGGATACAGTTTGGGTCAAGGTTTGAATTTCACCGTTCGGATCGGCAAAAGTGGCTTCTACCAGAAATTCGGAAGGACGATCCACCGCAGGCAACTCATCCAGCGTGGCACGCAAACCACCCTGTGCATCCAGCTGAAAGCGCTTCTTGTTCAGGAAAACACGGGAGTCCGAGACATCAGACTGTTCAACTTTCTCGGGAGGGACAAAGCTGAAATCGTCATAGGCGCTGAAGGACGTTCCTGCCGAGCGGACAACCGCCGACAACTGAACCGGCAAGTAATCAGCCGGGCCACCAGACAGGTACTGCAGCTGCAGGTCGGCCTGCAGTTCTTTGGGTTTGACCAGATAAGGACGATCCAGACCGTCACCCAGCTTGATACTGCCGCCCAACACAGGCAACTTGAACTGCTCTACGCGGAACTCGCCGAAGTTGAAGTACTGATCCTCGCCTTCGGTTCGCAAGCGATACACACCCAGCTCGGCGTCCTTGGGGATTTTCCAGTCGGTCAGAGCAAATACGCTGCCTGCCGCTGTCTTTTGCCACTTCAAGGGCAGCTCAATTCGCTTGCCGCTGCCATCGTGCTCGACAATCATGGTGTCGGGATAGCGAGCTGGAGCCTTGAAACCGTCACGCACGCGTTCGCGTACATAGTGTTTCATATGGGCCACTTCACCCGCACGGAACAGATTGCGATCCATCACAGTGTGAGCAATGGCCTCATCGCGACCGCCCCAGTTGTAAGGCACATTGAAGCGCCAAGGCTCGATACCCGAATTCCACTCGCTCAAGGCAAAGCTGAAATCATCTTTACCACGAGCCATGGGGTTGTTCTTGTCAATACGGGCCGTCACAAACAAACCGGACAAGCTGGTTTCCTGGCAGTAATCCGGGCTGGACACCGCCTGCGGGTGATGGAACATCCCATTCTCGTCTGTTTCACCTTGCAGCAGCTCTTCACCACGGCAGTTCATCACGCGAATTTTCGCGCCGGGCACGACTTTGGCATCATCCAGTGTCGTGACCCAGACCAGCAAATCGTCACCACCTTTCTTGATATGCACACCCAGGTTGGTCACCAGCACAGAGCTACGCACGTACATGGTACCGGCCGCCTCCAGCAAGGAAGCTCCCAGACGTGGAGAAGCGACTTCCAGCACATGGAAACCAGGCTCTTTCAGCGGCACGCCAATCATCTCAAAAGGACGCTCGCCTTTTTGATCCATGCCGGGCAAGTCCAGCTTCTTCAGATCCTTGCCTTGCAACAGGGGCTGGGCACGCAGATCCAGGTAGCCGTTCTCATTCAAAGGAGCGGTGACATGGAAGTCACTACCCATCATGGTCTTCAGATAGTCGGGGGTGACCGACCAGGAATAGTTCAGCTGGCGCAGACGGGAGAACCAGGTCAGAACTTCCTTGTCGTCCTTCACGGCAAGAGCCCCCACCTGACCGGCGGACACCAGCATTTGCTGAGTTGTCAGATTGGCTTCGACATTACGCAGGCTCAAGCCAATGGCTGGCGGATCGGAATCGTCCGATCCGTCACGATCCGCATGGCCGAAACGCTCCACAATCCCGAAAGGCTCCACCGCAAACTTCACCAGCGGCGGATAGGTCGTGGTGCTCATGCCGTTGCTCAGTACTTGCGGGTTCTTCAGGCGGCGACCTGCGTCGTCCGTCAGGCTGTCCGGAATCTTGACCGTCAGCTTGGCGTTTTCAGGGAAAGGACCCTCGAAACGCACGTACTGGCCAGGCCCACGATCCTGCCATGCCTCGTCGCTATCAGACTTGGGTTCCCAAACCTGCTTGCCGGCTTCCAAACGAATCTGGCTCAAGTACTCGTAAGCGACGGGCGCAGAGAACTGAACACCGAAGCTGCCAACCGGCGTGCAAGGCGCTTCTGCGCGCTCACGCATGCAAGTGAGCGAGGCGGTAAACTCGGGGCGCACGTTGTAATCGTAGGTATAGCGGTCCGTATTAGGGACGCCCTTGCGATTCTCAATCTGGGTCATGATGCCCGGCTCCAGCACCACCGACACGCTGGCATCCGCTGGCAGGGGACGTGCACACTGGACGGCCTGGTATCGGTCGTCTACCTCGTCCACATAGAACTCGGCGCGAACCATGGCGTCGCGCTCGGCACCCTCAATGGCTTTCAAGCCAATACGCTCGCCAATACCCTCTACCCGGCAATAGCCGTTCTTGACTAAAGAGGCGCTATTAACCGGCGCATTGAAGCTGAATAGAAAGACCTGGTCTTCATCAATAATGTTGTAATACGGGCGGTTGCTTTCCAGAATGGCGCCGCCTGAATTAAAACGATATTGAGCCGGTCCGCTAATCGCTTCATTATTGATGCTGCGAAAACTTTTGGACACGACGGCCGTACAACTCAAGCCTGGTCCTGGACGCTCGTCGAATTCATAAATCCAGCGGCGCGAATCAAGCCAACGGCCCTGACCGACTACCGAAGGATCATCACACTGCACCTGAACGGGTGCAGGCAATTGCGAATCCCCAAAATGAACTGCGGGTGTGGCAAAGGTGACTTTGACATCCCGCAAATCCGATGTCGCCCCTTGGGGCGAGAAACTGCTTATCGTAATGGCTTGGGCGCTACTGACACCCAGCAAGAACATCAAACCCAGCAAAGACTGGCGATGCATCGTTCTTCCCCTATGGAATGTGCTATTTTCGGCGCCAGTTTAATAGAAATCAGACCCTCTGAGCGTGTCTGAATAGCCCCGAAAGCGCATAAAGAATGCCACCAAGTGCAACAGAAAAAGACACCGGGCTTTAATTGTTCACGACACCCGTTTGTAGAAGCATTCATGGTATTTGAAAGAAAAAATTTCAAATGCGACCAATACCCTGCTTTTTTCCCCAAACTGGCGGCATCCACTACGATAAGAAACATAATTGCCCAGGCAGTCACTGGAAAAGCACGGTACTCGCCCCATATGCGTTAAGGCTTGCACGATCAATCCGCTTAGATTTCAGGACAGACACATGAGCACGATGACACTGCAGGAACTGGATAAAACCCGCGAGGAATGTCGCAAACTAATCAGTCGGCGCGCTCTGCTGTCAGCAGCGGCAGCCGTGGTGCCCATCCCTGGTGTGGATGTGGGTACGGATGTGGCGATTCTGATGAAAGTCATCCCCATCATCAATGCGCGCTTCGGCTTGACGGCCAACGATGTGGACGCCCTGAGCCCGGAGCTGAAAAAGCTGGTGGTCGTGGGGGGAACCAGTATGGGCCTGGGCATGGTGGGACGCGTGCTGACTACAGATCGCGTGGTCAATATTCTGGTGCGTCTGGGAGCGAAGAAACTGGCCGGGAAATACGGCGCCAAATATGTGCCTTTGATAGGCAGCGCCATTTCCGCTTCCATCAGCTTTGTAGTGCTGCGCAAAGTCGGCAACCAGCATATTGAAGAATGCTATGAAATTGCCCGTCGCCTGGCACTGGAGACACAAAGGAAGGAAGCCGTCCACACCATTGATGGCGGTGAGGAAGGCTTGATCCGCGAAATCAAGGGCTAAGCCCTTGATCCCGTTTAGGCCGCAGGAACCACGCCCGGCGTTTTGCTGCGGCCATTCAACATATAGTCCATCAGCTCGCGCACCGATTTCATGGCTTTGCCAAAAGGCAAGGCTTCCGAACTACGGAAGAACAGACCGCGCTGTACATCACCTTTCAGGGCATAGGCCAGCTGACGGTCAATGCAAAACTGACCATGGCGTTGCACGCCATCGCGCAAGCCGCAATGCGCCAGGCAGTCAAAACCTTCCGTGCAAGCACGCTCGCGTGCCACCGATTGCAGCTTTTGCTCTTTATGCAGGTAAGCATCCAGCCAGGGCGTACGCACGGCACGGGCAGGCAGTCCGGCCACGCTCATAAAGGTCACGATGTCCTTGGGCTCGGCATCCAGCAACACGCGCTTGAAGTTCTCATGCGCATCACCTTCTTCAGTGACGGCAAAGGCAGTGCCCATTTGCACACCATCTGCACCCCAATCCATTAATTGACGCAGTTGTTCAGGACGGTGAATCCCGCCTGCAGCGATCAAGGGAATACGCTCGGCCTCCAGGCCCAACTCGCGAAACAAGGCACGGCAGCCTTCCAGAACGCGCTGGAAAGCATATTCAGGTTTGTTCAAGGATTGGTCGTCGGCGGCCCCCAGGTGGCCTGCGGCAAAACGGGGATTTTCCAGAACGACTGCATCCGGCAAACGCTTGCGGCGCAGCCATTTCTTCACCAGTAAAGTGACGCCGCGCACATCCGACAAGATTGGAATCAAGGCAACTTTGGGATGATCCTGAACCAGCTCAGGCAAATCCAGCGGCAGGCCAGCGCCCACCACCACGGCATCTGCCCCGCTTTCGCAAGATTGACGCACATACTCGGGATACTGCGAGACAGCCTTCATGATATTGACGGCGATGCCACCGTTGCCACCCGAGCGCTCTCGCGCACGATTGATCTCGCGGTCCAGGGCCTGCAAATTGGCTGCATCGACCACGCCTTTTTCGACATCACCCTGGGTGCTGTCCATCAGGTCTTCGTGATGACGCCGTAAATCCACGCTGGAGATCGTCCCCAGCCCGCCCAATGCGGCCACAGTACCGGCCAGCCGGGACGCCGAAATACCGACTCCCATGCCGCCTTGAACAATAGGCAAAAGCAGTTTTCCCTTCAGGGACATGAGACGTAAATCCGTCTTTAGCACGATGTTGATACCTTAGGTTGATGCAAGAACCTGCCGGCCACGTCGGGACCAGAAACAGGGCAATAGAATCGTGGCCGTCTGCAAGGACGGCCACTGTGTTAAATCAGGCGGGAATAGCGGGCACCGCTTTCCTGGCTCAAGTACTTGTCGAACACCATGCTGTAGGCGCGCACAAATAAACGGCCTTTGGGCAGAACCTGGATGGATTGGGCATCGACTGTCAGCAAGCCAGCGTCGGCATAGCTGTTGAGCTCTTGCAGCTCGGCAGAGAAGTAGCTGGCAAAATCAATGCCGTAACGCGCTTCCAGACGCAAGATAGGCACTGGCATGCTGCACATCAAATGCATGATGACTTCCGCCCGCAGGCGATCATCCTGCTGCATCACAATACCCCGCTCGATAGGCAAACGCCCCCGGTCTATATCGGCGTAGTAATTGCGCAGGCTGCGGGCATTTTGCACATGCATGGTGCCCACCTGACCAATGGACGACACGCCAAAAGAGACCAGATCACAGGCTGCGCGGGTGGTGTAGCCCTGGAAGTTGCGGTGCAGGCTGCCGTCCAGACGGGCCAGATTCAGCTCGTCGGTCGGCAAGGCAAAGTGGTCCAGACCGATATAGACATAGCCTGCATCCAGCAGACGCTGCGAAGACATCAAGAACAGTTGCAGACGCTGATCGGCATCGGGCAGCTCTTCTTCATTGATTAAACGCTGAGCCTTGAAGCGTGTTGGCAAGTGCGCGTAGTTATACAGAGCGATGCGATCTGGTCGCAGTTGCACCAAGGAGTCAATGGTGATGGCAAAGCTTTCCAGGGTCTGCAAAGGCAGACCGTAGATCAGGTCCGTGTTGATGGACTGGAAACCGGCAGCCCGGCTTTCTTCAATGGCGCGTTTGACCATTTCGAAGGGCTGAATACGGTTGATTGCTTTTTGCACATTGGGGTCAAAATCCTGCACCCCGAAGCTGGTACGGTTAAAACCCAGAGCCGCCAAGTTCTGGAGCGTGCCTTCCGCCAAGGTACGCGGGTCGATCTCGATGCCCAGTTCGGCATCGTCCGTGAACGCGAACTGCTCCTTGAGCTTGGCCATCAAGCGGGCCAACTGTTCATTGTCCAGGAAAGTGGGCGAGCCGCCGCCCAAATGCAGTTGTTCGGTGCGCCGGTCTTCACCCATATATTGGGTGACCATATCAATTTCGCGCAGCAGGTAATCCAGGTACTGCTCGCTCTTGCTACGATCCTGAGTGATGATCTTGTTGCAGGCACAGAAGTAGCAAAGCGACTGACAAAACGGAATATGCAGGTAAACCGACAGAGGCGGATTACTGCTGCTCAAGGCGCGCCGCGATAATTCGTGAATATAAGGCTGAGCAGGAAAGTCCTGAAAAAAACGATCTGCAGTGGGATAGGAGGTATAGCGAGGCCCGGAACGATCAAAACGCCGGATCAGGGCTTCAGAGATTTCGATATCCGGCGCGGTGGGAGCGCTGGCATCCGATGCTTCCAGTGTTTGCGGCATAAAGGGTCCTCCTGCACGAGACCTGTTTCTTCTAGTCAAGCATTCATTGTGAGAGAAAACCTCAAGCATGCGCTTGACCTGCATCAAGGCCGCAATAACTAAAAAAACGCTTTTTTTATCGCTGTTGGGCTGAATTTAGCTTCATATATCGTATTATTAAGCGCTAGCCGCCTAAATTACCGCCTGTTGGAGTCAGATGTATTTGCTCGTGATCCTAGCTCTGCCGTTTATCGGTAGCTTGCTATCTTCCCTGATGCCCGCGAACTCTCGCAAACTCCAGGCATCTCTTGCAGGCGCTGTCGCCGTTACGTGCGCCTTACTCACTCTCTACGCCTATCCGGACATTGCTCGCGGAGAGGTGCTGGAGTCGTCACGCTCCTGGATACCCGCCCATGGCTTGACCTTCAAGCTGCGCATGGACGGCTATGCCTGGCTTTTCAGTATCATCATTACCGCCATGGGGGCCTTGATCGCCCTTTATGCGCACTATTACCTGTCCGCTCAGGATCCGGTCCGACGTTTTTTCTCCTTTCTGCAAGCCTTTATGGGCTCGATGCTGGGGGTGGTGCTGTCGGGCAATCTGATCCAGCTGGTCGTGTTCTGGGAGCTGACCAGTCTGTCCTCCTTCATGCTGATTGCCTACTGGTATCACCGCATGGATGCGCGACGGGGTGCGCGTATGTCGCTGATCATTACGGGAACCGGCGGTTTCTGCTTGCTGGCGGGCGTGCTCATGCTGGGCCAGGCTGCCGGCAGTTACGACCTGAGTGTGGTACTGGAGTCGGGCGAGCAGATTCGCAATCACCCCTGGTATACCGGGATGCTGATCCTGATTGCCTTGGGTGCACTCACTAAAAGCGCGCAGTTTCCCTTCCATATCTGGCTGCCTCACGCCATGGCTGCCCCCACACCTGTGTCCGCCTATTTGCACTCGGCCACCATGGTCAAGGCCGGGGTATTCCTGCTGGCGCGCCTGTGGCCTGCCCTGTCGGGCACCACGGAATGGGCTGTCATTATTGGCGGCGCTGGCCTGTGTTCCCTGACGCTGGGGGCTTATGTGGCCATGTTCCAGCGCGACATGAAAGGCGTACTGGCCTATTCCACCATCAGCCACCTGGGTCTGATTACCTTGCTGTTGGGCCTGAACAGCCCACTGGCTCTGGTCGCGGCGCTGTTTCACATGATGAATCACGCGACGTTCAAGGCCTCCCTGTTCATGGCTGCCGGTATCGTGGACCACGAGACCGGTACCCGTAACCTGAACCGGCTTTCCGGTTTGCGCCACGCCATGCCCTTGACTGCCACCTTGGCTACCGTTGCGGCGGCTGCCATGGCCGGTGTGCCCCTATTGAATGGCTTCATCTCCAAAGAAATGTTCTTTGCCGAGACCATTCTGGCCAGCAATGGCAACACCTGGGAATATGCTCTGCCCGTGGTGGCCGTAATTGCGGGCTCCTTCAGCGTGGCCTACTCCTTGCGCTTTATTGCACAGGTGTTTTTTGGCCCTGTCGCCAAGGACTTGCCCCGCGAGCCACACGAGCCGCCTCGCCGCATGTTGATCCCCAGCGCGATTCTGGTACTGACCTGTCTATTAGTCGGCATTATTCCCAGCCTGACTTTTGGCCCCTTCTTGCATACTGCGGCTAGCGCCATTCTGGGTACAGAAATGCCCCAGTACGACCTGGCCGTCTGGCATGGTTTCAACCTGCCCCTGATCATGAGTCTGGTCGCCACGGGCATGGGTGTGATCTTCGTTCTGATCATCAACCGCTTCTACAGGAACCGCCAAGGCCGTACGCCTTTGCTGACCCGTGCTGATGGCCGACGCTTCTTTGAGCTGGCCATGGAGTATCTGGAAGTGGCAGCCAACTGGGCCGTGGGCAAGCTTTACTCGCCACGCCTGCAGCGTCAGACCTTGCTGATTATTGTGGCCACAATCTGTGTTGCTGCCCTGCCTCTGGTTCGCGGCAACTGGTTCAAGTCCACTATTTCCACCCCCATCGACCCCTTCTTTGCCCTGATGTGGGCCGTCGGAATTGCCTGCGCGATTGGTGCGGCTCGTCAAGCCAAGTTCCACCGCCCGGCCTCCCTGCTGCTATCTGGTGGCGCTGGACTGGTTACCAGCCTGACCTTTGCCTGGCTTTCCGCCCCTGACCTGGCGCTGACCCAGTTGGCGGTGGAAGTGGTCACCGTTGTGCTGATTTTGCTGGGCCTGCGCTGGTTGCCGCAACGCGTCAGTGATATGCCTGGCGGCCAGGACAATAGTGGTCGCGCCCTTTTCCGCCGTAGCCGCGACTTGATTATTGCCATTCTGGCCGGTTGCGGTATTGCCGCTCTGGCCTACGCCATGATGACACGCCCTCACCCCAGCGGCATCTCGCCCTTCTTTGTCGAGAAGGCCCTGCCCCTGGGCGGTGGCGCGAACGTGGTGAACGTGATTCTGGTGGACTTCCGCGGCTTCGATACCTTTGGTGAAATCGTGGTGTTGGGCATTGTGGCCCTGACGGTCTTTGCGCTGCTGCGACGCTTCCGTCCACCCATCGAAGCCATCGCCCAGCCTCTGGCCCGTCGCCAGAACGTCAAGGACAGCCGCGAAGCCGTCTTTGTGGAACCGGACCCCAAGACACCGTTGCCAGAAGGCATTATGCAGATTCCAGCTGTCTTGCTGCGGCTGTTGCTGCCTATCTCCACGCTGATCGCCCTGTACTTCTTGCTGCGTGGGCACAACCTGCCCGGTGGCGGTTTTGTGGGCGGCCTGATCATGGCAACCGGCATTATCCTGCAATACATGGTTAGCGGCGTGGTGTGGATGGAGTCCCGCCCATTGATTCAGCCGCAAACCTGGATTGGCCTGGGTCTGCTGACAGCCGGTATAGCCGCCATGCTGGTCTGGGCCTTCAACAAGCCCTTCCTATCCGCCCAAAGTTGGGATCTGCATCTGCCCCTGGTGGGCGAAGTGCATACTTCCAGCGCGCTGATCTTTGACATTGGCGTATTCATGCTGGTGATTGGTTCCACCATCCTGATTCTGGTCGCGCTGGCCCACCAATCCCTACGTTTTTATCGCAAACTGCCGTCGCTGCAATCCGCCTCGAACGCTGCATCCGGGATGGAGAATAAATAATGGAAATCGTGCTTTCAATTGCGATTGGTGTGCTGGCGGGCTCGGGCGTCTGGCTCCTGCTGCGCCCGCGTACCTTTCAGGTCATCATGGGACTGGCCCTGGTCTCCTATGCCGTGAACCTGTTCATCTTTAGTATGGGGCGACTCAAAATCAGTGCTGCACCCGTGATCAATAGCAGCGAGCTGGGCGCCAGCTACGCCGATCCTTTGCCACAAGCACTGGTACTGACCGCAATTGTGATTGGTTTTGCCACTACCGCCTTGTTTCTGGTCGTCATTCTGGCCAACCGCGGCCTGAGCGGCACCGACCACGTTGATGGCCGCGAGGAAGACGATCTGTGAGTCTACTCAACCAACACTTGCCCGTATTGCCCGTTGCCATCCCCATGATGGCCGCGGCCCTGATGGTGATGCTGCGCGACAAGCGCCGTCACTACAAGCTGCTGATCGCTTTCAGCTCCTTATTGGCTCAACTGTTCTGCGCGGTCTACCTGCTGTTGCTGGCCGATGGCACACTGGATCCGATCTGGCCGCAGTCCGTCGGTGTGTACCTGCTCGGTGACTGGCCCGCTCCCTTCGGGATTGTGCTGGTCGTGGACCGGCTGGCCGCCTTCTTGCTGGTGCTGACCAATGTGCTGGCCTTTTGCTGCTGGTTCTATTCGCTAGCACGCTGGGATCGCGTGGGGGTGCATTTCCACTCCTTGTTCCAGCTGCTCTTGATGGGCCTGAACGGCGCGTTCCTGACCGGCGACCTGTTCAACCTGTTTGTGTTCTTTGAGGTTCTGTTGGCAGCATCCTATGGTCTGATGCTGCACGGTTCGGGCGCGGCCCGCGTCAGTGCCGGCCTGCATTACATTGCCGTCAACCTGATCTCCTCCTTCTTGCTGCTGATTGCCATCGCCTTGGTCTACGGTGTCACCGGCACCCTGAACATGGCTGATCTGGCTCTGCGTGCTGGCTCCATGCCGGATTCGGATCGTCTGGTATTTGAATCGGCCATGGCCATTCTGGGGATTGCCTTTCTGATCAAGGCCGCCGCCTGGCCCTTGAACTTGTGGCTACCCAATGCCTATGGCAATGCCAGTGCACCGGTCGCTGCCATGTTTGCGATCATGACCAAAGTGGGTATTTACGCACTGCTGCGTATCGGCTCCTTGCTACTGCCTACGGGGGCACCTGCCGCCTTTGGCGTGGCCTGGATGTTCCCCGCCGGGATCGCCACGCTGGCCTTCGGCGCTATTGGTGTCATGGCCGCACAGCAACCCGAACGACTGGCCAGTTATTGCATCATCGTGTCCTCCGGCACCTTGCTGGCTGCCTTAGGCATGCCCGGCGTCATCCTGACCGGCCCTGCCCTGTACTACATGCTCAGCAGCGTTCTGGCCTTGGGTGCTTTCTTCCTGCTGCTGGAACTGGTTAGCCGTACCAAACCTTTTGGTGCCGACCTGCTGGCCGTCAGTCAGGAGGTCTTTGATCTGGACGACCCGGAGTCCGAAGACAATAGCGATGACGTGGTAGGTGTGGCTATCCCTGGCGTGATGGTGTTCCTGGGCATGTCCTTTATTGCCTGCGCCTTGCTGATTGTGGGCCTGCCACCGCTGTCCGGTTTTGTGGCCAAACTGTCCTTGCTGACAGCCGCGCTGAAAGCCTCGGGCCAATCGCCAGAACCTCTAAACGCCTGGATTCTGACCGCTGCCGTGCTGATTTCCGGCGTAGCCGGTTTGATCGCCATGGTACGTGTGGGCATTCGTCTGTTCTGGAGCAATAGTTCCCTGACGATTCCCCGCCTGAAGCTGATCGAAGCTGCTCCCATTGCCAGCATTATTGTGGCTTGCGGGATCTTGAGCTGGTATGCCGGCCCGATCACCACCTACCTGGAACAAACAGCCCAGCAACTGGACGAACCCCGTATTTATATAGGGTCCGTCCTGCGGCAGAACCCGCTACGTTCTGTTCAAGCGGAGTGATTCTGATGCGACGCTATACCAAACATCTTTTCCTGCCCTTGCTGCTGCTTGGCCTGTGGCTGCTGCTGAACGACTCGCTCTCGGCCGGTTACGTGGTGCTGGGCCTGTTCCTGGCTATCGCCCTGAGCTTGGCAGCCATTCCATTTCGTCCGGTTAAGGCCAGCATCCGCCACCCCTTTCTGGCCTTGAAACTGATTTGCCAAGTGGCCTGGGACATTGTGCTGTCCAATATTGCCGTTGGCCATCTGGTTCTGAAAGGCAGCAAAGCACCTCGTCCGGGCTTTCTGGCCATCCCGTTGCAACTGACTGACCCACATGGTCTGGCAGCCTTGGCGTGCATCATTACCTACACCCCAGGTACTGTCTGGTCCGGCTTCGATTACGAGACCCGTGTCCTGACTTTGCACATTCTGGATCTGCAAGACGAACAGGTCTGGTTAGACACTATTCAGAAGCGCTACCAAGGACCGCTACTGGAGATTTTCCAATGATAGACATTGTTTACTGGGCCTGTCAGTTTGCCCTGGGCTGCTTTGTCCTGGGCATGGGCTGCGCCGTCATCCGCCTGCTTAAAGGCCCCTCTGCCGCCGACCGCGTGCTGGCGCTGGACACCATGTACATCAACGGTATGCTGGCCTTGCTGGCCCTGGGCATCCGTTTTGACTCTACCCTGTACTTTGATATCGCCTTGCTGATTGCCCTGTTTGGTTTTGTAGGCTCGGCAGCCATGGCGAAATTCCTGCTGCGTGCCGAGGTGATCGAGCCATGAATACGCCTTTACTACCTTGGTGGCTGGCTGTCCCGGTTGCCCTTTTGCTGGTCCTTAGCGGCATCGTGGCCCTGGTCGGTTCGGCTGGCTTGCTGCGCTTCAAACACTTTTATTCACGCATCCATGCCCCCACCATGGGGAACACGCTGGGTACGTTTTTCATGGTGCTGGCCGTCGCCATCAGCGCCAGCCACTTGATGAGCCGTCCCATTCTGCATCCGCTCATCCTGAGTGTGCTCTTGATCATTACCTCGCCGGTCACCGCCATCTTTCTGATGCGCGCTGCCATCAAACGCGAGCATCGCCAACGTCTGGCCGAATATGGCCCGGACGAGCCAGGCTATCTGGACATGCCACATAAAGCGCCTCTGCCCAAAGATTTGGCTCAACCACCAACCAGCGACAAGACCTAAGTCAAGCAGTGAGGGTTTAGACAAGTTTTATTACCCTCACTTGCAACTGCTCCACTTATACTAGTAAGTGTTTACTGCGTATCGGGAATTGCCCCATACGCAGTCGCTTTTGGGGCTTTGCGGCCTGCTACTCATACCTGCTCGTAACAGTGCTCGCCAAGCCGGTGATTCCCTTAGCAAGTAAAGGAGTGAGATCGATGAGTCTACTTACACGCCCATCCCGAATTCTGAGTGCCGGCCTGCTCAGCCTGGGTTTGCTGTCCTCTGCTGCCTGGGCTCAAACCCCGTCCCAAGACTACCGACACGACATCCAGCGCTGTGAGCAATTCAAAGGAGACCAGCGCACCACTTGCCGTCGCGAAGCCGGTGCCGCGCTGCAAGCCGAGCGCCATCACAAACTGGACAAACGCGATCACAATCTGGATGCCAACCGGCAAGCGCGCTGCCATCGCTTACCCGCTGACCGCCAGCAAGACTGCCTGAAATCCATGACCGGCCAGGACACAACGGTACGCGGTAGCGTGGAAGGCGGCGGTATCCTTCGCGAAACCACGACTGTGGTGCCTGCTCAGTAAGGCAAATCGCTATCCTTACAAAAAAACAGCGCCTTTATCAGGCGCTGTTTTTTTGACCTTGCTCCCTACTACTGCGTCTGGGTCAAATCATCCCTGTATGTTTCAGGGCTACGCCATGTTGCCCACAAAGTGATCACAGCCAACACCAGCACCATCACGGCCACGCCCCAATAGTGCCCTTGGCTAGCTAATAGCCATGTCGCCAACATAGGTGCCAGACCACCGCCCACCCCGGCAGCTACCTGGCAGCCTAAAGATGCACCGCTATAACGTACTTTGGTACCGAACAACTCCGGCAAATAAGCAGCCTGAGGGCCGTACATCGGACCATGGCCAAAAACCATGCATGCCGCAATCGCTCCGATGATCAGTGTTGGGTCACGCGTTTCCAGACAGAGAAACAAAGGATAGACCGCAAGTAACACGAAGCAAGACCCGAAATAGTACAAAGCCTTACGCCCCACCTTGTCAGACAGGTAGCCAAAAAGGGGAATAAAGCCGATTTCCAGCACGGCCCCAAGAAGCACCCCATCCAGAATCAAGCCCTTGGGTAGATTCAAGGCGTTAGTCCCGTAGACAATCACAAAGACCGTCAGGATATACACCCAGGCAACTTCACATACTTTCAGTCCAATGCTGAGGCAAAGATTCAGGCGATGCTTGGTCAGAATTTGCCAGAGAGGCGCCTTGTCTGTTTTTACCTCCGAACCGGCTTTTTCGCCCTCCTCCTGACTGACCTGAAAGACAGGGGACTCAACCACCTGCAAACGGATATAAAAACCCAAGGCAACCAGCACCACACTCAGCAGGAACGGCACTCGCCATCCCCAACTCAGAAACTCGGCTTCCGGCAAACGACTTAGCCAGGCCAGAATGCCAGTCGATGCCAGCATACCCAGCGGGAAACCCACCTGTACCAGACTACCGTAAAACCCCCGTCGATCTCGGGGAGCGTGCTCAATGACCATTAGCGCTGCCCCTCCCCACTCCCCACCAATACCGAAGCCCTGAATAATACGCAGCAAAATCAAGGCAATAGGAGCCCAGATCCCAATCTGTTCATAGGTAGGTAGCAAGCCAATCGCAAATGTGCCTCCCCCCATTAAGAACATGGTCAACATCAGCATGGATTTACGACCAACTCGATCACCAAAATGCCCAAACACCACGCCACCCAAAGGGCGGGCAATAAAACCGACTGCGAACGAACCCAGCGCGGCCAAGGTCCCCATCAGCGGGTCCAAGCCAGGAAAAAAGATCTTGTTAAATACCAATGCAGCCGCCGTGCCATACAACAAAAAGTCGTATCACTCTACCGTCGTGCCAATCACGCTGGCCATCACGACACGCCGCATGGATCTTTCCTCCTCCAGCGCTTGCCGCTCCTGAGTGGCAGAGTCCCCCAGACTTTCCGCCTTAACTGAAATGCTCATTCTTGTCTCCTGATTATCAGGCCCGACTATCGATCCGGGCCTCCTATGGATGTGCCCGCAGATACCACATACGGTGGGCAAATACTGACAGGAAACTTTTTAAGCTTAAATTAGGGTTTATAAGTAAACTTATTCTTATTTTTATACTAAAAGTTGACTAATAAGAAACTTTTTACTAGATTACGACTACCGACCCACATGGGCGGCCCAACCAAGGAGACATCATGAATACAGAAACCAACGTCACGGAACAAGCTGAAAGCAATCACTATGCCCAACGTCTCAAAGGGAAGCTGGAACCTACCCAAGGCGGCTCCGTCTATGTAGATCCCGAATCCATGGAATGGCAACCTTCACAATTCGAAAAAATCTCGATGAAAGTTCTTTATCGTAACGATGCCGAAGGTGAGATGACAGTGCTTCTCAAGTGGGAGCCTGGTGCTGTCTTGCCTTTTCACCGCCACCCGGAAATTGAACAAAGCTACGTCTTGCAAGGCTCGTTCTACGACCACGACGGTATTTGTCGAGCTGGTCAATATGTCTGGCGTCATCCCGGCTCTTTACACGAAACACGCTCTGACGAGGGGTGCATTTTGCTGGCGGTCTATCGCAAACCGAATGTGTTCTTTGGCACAGCGGGTTTCCAAGCCGCCTAAGCGGCCTGTCGCTACGCGAGGCGCAAGACGCCTCGCACTGCAAGGAGCAACCATGACCTGCGTCGTCACCGACCCCTGCATCAACTGCCAATACGGCGAGTGCCTGGAGGTATGTCCTGCCGATGCCTTCCATCGCGGCCCGAACTTCATGGTCATCAATCCGCAAAGCTGCATCAATTGCACGCTGTGCATTCTGGCCTGTCCGGTGGAGGCTATTCGCTCAGACTATGAGTTAAGCCCCGAGTCTCGGCACTACATCCCACTTAATGCCGAACTGGCACAAAGCTGGCCAATCGCTTTCAGTGGACCACCCGCCCATCCAGACGCGCACTTTTGGTCAACGCAAACCAACAAGCTCGCCTTGCTGCAACGCTGAGAAAGCCACTGCGCACCTTCGCACTCATACGGTATGATTCAAGCTAGGTTGCTCGCGTTACACCCGCTGGCTACCAAACTGTTTTCATTGCCCGCAGATACGGCCTCACCCAGTGGGGCCGTATCTTCCTTCATACCGTTCAGACGTGGAATCAGGCGTGACCGAGGAACTTAGCTCTCTTAGCCCTAATAGCGACAAGCCCGAACAAGAAGAGGCAGCCGTCTGTAAACGGCTGCGTGAACTGCGGCGTGAACATCGCCTGACCCTGGATACCTTGGCCGAACGCTCCGGCTTTACCAAGGGGTATTTATCCAAAATCGAAAATGGCAACAAAGCCCCGCCCATCGGAACCTTAGCTCGCATTGCACGAGCCATGGGAGTGGACTTAAGCGCCTTCTTTGTCGATCCGGACCAAGACAATCAAACCATGCCGCTAAGCCAGGACTCACCTGTGTCTGTTGTACACAGTTGGGAGCGTAAACCAGTCAGCCGAGGGGGGAGCGAGTACGGCTACGACTATGTCAGCCTTGCACATAAAAAAGCTAACCGCAACATGGATCCGTTCATGTTCACCTTTCCCCAACACACTGATCCGCAAGTGTTTTTTGAACATGCCGGCGAAGAATTCGTCTACCTGTTGACTGGTATGGTCGAATTCGAATTCAAAATACATGGGCAATTAGCCAAAGTCAGGCTTGAAGCGGGCGATAGCATGTACTTTGAGTCCAACACGCCCCACCGAGGCCGAGCGCTGGATGGCGATGCCCAAGCATTGGTCGTGATTATCGAACCACCGAGCGACGAATAAAAAACCAGACCAGACGCTCAAGTTGCCAAAAAGGAAACTTTTGAATATTATTAGGAAACTTTTGCGGAGGTTTCCTTATGCATATTGGCATCATCTTGTACGAAGACGTAGAGCCTATTGAGGTTGGTATTTTAGGCACCTTGTCGATGGCAAAACGTCTGGCTCCAGAGCTGCAGTACCACACCCTTTCCGAAACCGGCGGAACGATACGATTACGCAACGGTTTGCATCTGGAGACGGAATACAGCTTTGCACAAGCACCGGCCGCCGATATCACCATCATCACCGGCGGTCCAGGATGGCGAACACAAGCCAATAACCCCGTACTATTAAATTTTCTACGTCAACGCCATGCTCGTGGGGATGTCATGGTTAGCGTCTGCACAGGGGCACTGCTGCTGGCCAGCGCTCGACTACTGGATGGCCGTACTGCGACCAGCAAAGCTGCCTATGCAGCGCCAGAGACCTCTCCTCTGAGCACATTGTCCGAAATGACCGTGGACTGCTCTGTACGCGAGGCCCTGCTGGTTGACGAAGGAGACATCATCACTGGCGGTGGGGTCAGCCTATGCGTAGACCTGACGCTCTACTTGCTGGAGCGGTTCCTGGGACCAGAACTGGCTGAGCGTACGGCCTACATCATGGAATACAGTGCCGCCCGAGCCGCCAATCAAGCACGTTTACCCAGCCTAATAAAACCTCTCCACGCCTAAGACCAAACCTCACAGCCTGTTGCCCTTTACTGAACAACAGGCGCTGCAGCTACAGCTCCACCTGTATCCCCATCTCCACCACGCGATTAGGCGGGATCTTGAAAAAGCGCGTGCTACGGCTGGCATTACGCGCCATGAATGCAAACAAGCGACGACGCCAGCCCAAGTACCAGGGCTGACGGGATTGAATCATCACCGTCTGACGCGACAGGAAGTAGGATGTCTGCATAGGCTCCAGATTCAGCTCCGGGTGCTCCAGCGCGATCTGCTCCAGCAATTGCGGCACATTGGGCTCTTGCTTGAAGCCCCAGGAAGCCACCGCCTGCCAGCTGCCTCGGCTTAAACGTTGCAGGCTATAGCGCTCCCCAAAAGGAACGTAAGGCACACCGGCACTGGTTACGGTCAAGAACAGGACCTGTTCATGCAGGACTTTATTGTGTTTCAGGTTATGCAATAAGGCCGGAGGGACCGAGTCGGGAATGGTGCTCATGAACACCGCCGTCCCTGGTACACGGGTGGGAGCGTACTCCTCCAGGCTCAGCAAAAACTCTTTTAGCGGCTGCTTGTTTTCCAGCAGACGTTCGTGCAAAGCGGCTCGTCCCTGACGCCAGGTCAGCATCAAGCCCAGCAGCACACCCCCCACCAGCAAAGGCAGCCAACCGCCTTCCAGAATCTTGAGCGCATTGGCCGAGAACAACAATATGTCCAGAATCAGGAAAACACCCAGGAGCCCCAGCCAGGCCCAGCGCTTGATTCCGCTAGCGCGGCGCGGCAGCAATACCAGAGCCAGCAAACTGGTCATCAGCATAGTACCCGTAACTGCAAAGCCATAAGCATGGGCCAGGCGATCCGAGGAGCCAAAGCTCAGGACCAGAATCATCACCGCCACGCATAGCAGCAAGTTCACACGCGGCAAGTAAATCTGCCCTTCTTCTTTGGCTGAAGTATGTTGAATCACCATACGCGGCCAGAAGCCAAGCTGCACCGCCTGGCGAGTTACAGAAAACGCCCCGGATATCACGGACTGGGAGGCAATCACCGTTGCAACCGTTGCCAACATCACCATGGGCACCAAGGCCCAGTTGGGAGCCAGGAAGAAGAACGGATTACGAATGGCGGCCGGATCGGAAATCAACAATGCCCCTTGGCCGAAATAACACAGGACCAGGCAGGGCATGACAATCATGAACCAGGCTTTGCGAATTAAAGGACGGCCAAAATGGCCCATATCGGCGTACAAGGCCTCGGCCCCCGTCAAGGCCAGGACCAAGGCCCCCAAAAGCAAAAAGGTTTGCCAGGGAGCCTCAGCAATAAAAGCCACGGCCCACCGTGGGTCCAGGGCCATCAAAACTTGGGGATGCTCAATAACACGCCATAGACCCAAGCCACCCAGCACCAGAAACCAGGTCAACATAATGGGGCCGAACAACTTACCCATGGTGCCCGTGCCATGGGACTGGATCAGAAACAAGGCCAGCAAGACGCCCAGGGCCAAAGGTACAACCCAAGGGTCCAGCACGTGAGACACCATCCCTATGCCTTCCAACGCCGACATCACGGAGATGGCCGGGGTAATGATGCTGTCCCCATAAAACAAGGCAGCACCAATCAGCCCCAGCACCACAATAATCTGCCGACGTGGTCCCTGAATGCCGCGTGCCGCCAATTCCATCAGGGCCAGCGTGCCACCCTCGCCTTTATTGTCCAGACGCAACACCACTGTGACGTACTTGATGGAGACCACCAGAGTCAGCAGCCAGAACAGCAAGGACAGCACACCATAGACCTGTTCAGCACCAGGCTGTCCGTAGGCGCTCAAGGCCACTTTCATGGTGTAGAGCGGGCTGGTTCCAATATCGCCATACACCACGCCTAAAGCGCCCATTAGCAAGGCGGCCTGAGCCGCTTTTTTGGGGTTTTCTGTTGCTGTGTTCAAGGCTTAGTTTCCAATCAAAGTGTCGTGCCGGGTCAGACGCGCACCAATACGCGGACCGGGAAAAACAATGGTGATGCGAGTGCCTGGAAAATCAGGACGGCTCATCAAGCTCCACCAGGCGCCATGCGCACGGGCAATTTCCTGCACAATGGCCAAACCCAAGCCGGAGCCTCCTGCTTGTGTGCCGGGGGAGCGATAAAACGCTTCAAATACCCGCTGCTGCTCGCTGGATTCAATGCCCGGCCCGTGATCTTCCACCGATAAGGAGGGTGGATTACTGGCCACCCGCAAGACGATGCGATCTGTTCCTTGCCCGTAGCGCAAGGCGTTATCCATCAGATTGGACAATAACTCCCGTAGGAGCACGGGGGCAGCATCAATCCAGACCGGCTTTTCAGGTGCCAGCAAATGGATTTCCACACCATGCTGACGCGCCTGCAAGAACCAGTCACCGCCCTCCTCGCGCGCCCATTCACACAAGTCCAGACGCACAAAGCTGTCTTTAATATTGGTGTCCGCATCAGTACGTGCCAGCACCAACAACTGCTGGCCCAGACGAATCATGCGGTCCGAGACACTTTTGATGCGCTCGGCCCGTTGGCGGATATCTTCTGGCAAAGGCCTTGCCAGCATCAGCTCGGACTCCAACTGCAAGCCCGTCAAGGGTGTGCGCAACTGATGCGCAGCGTGACCAATAAAACGCTTTTGCGCCTGCAGCGTATCACGCTGACGTTCCAGCAATTCGTTAAAGTGCTCCACCAGCGGCACTATTTCAGCAGGCAAGGCGCTGGCATCCAAGCGCTCGAAGTCGTCATCGGAGCGGTTGCGGATTTGTTGTGACAAATCATCAATGGACGCCAGCTGCGAGCGAATCCCCGACAGCAGCACCCAAGCAATCAGACTGACCAGCAAGACCTGACTGAGCGCCATGGTCCAGAAAATATCGCGCAGCAGCCAGTCTTCCAGGCTCATGCGGCGCGTCAGTATCCAGGTAACGCTCAAGTCGAGCACCACCAGAATGGAAATCGGGGGAAACAGACGGCCCATCAGTTTGCGGGCCAAAGAACCGGGAGCAAGAAAGCGCTCCAGCCAGCCTCGCAACAAGGAGGTTTTTACCGCTGGAGAAAGATGCTGATCGGGCATGGTTGACCTAAGGTTTCAGGCAGCGGGCACGGGCTGCCGTTATGCTCCGGCCACGCTCTCCACATCGAGCAAATAGCCAAAGCCGCGCACAGTCTGTATGACAGCCCCGGTGCCTTCCAGGCGCTTGCGCAAACGATACACGTAGACTTCGACCGCATTGTCGCTGAAATCGGCATCCCAGGCAGACAAGGAGTTGATAATTTGCTGCTTGGTGACCACACGGCCCGCGCGCATCATCAGCATTTCCAGTACGGACAGCTCGCGCACCGACAAGGTCACACGTTGACCGGCACAGCGCAGCTCGCGGCCAATGGTATCAAAGCTCAAGGGGCCCACATCAATAATGGGCTGTACCTGACCACTGCGGCGGCGGCCAAAAACACGCACGCGGGCGGCCAGCTCGGACAGGTCAAAAGGTTTGATCAGGTAGTCGTCAGCACCGGCATCCAGGCCGCCGACGCGATCATCCACACCATCACGCGCAGTCAGAATCAGAACGGGAATGGCGTTGCCCTGCTGGCGCAATTGGCGCAGCACATCCAGGCCACTGATGCCGGGCAAGTTCAAGTCCAGGAGCAGAAGATCGTAGACCTGGGCGGCCAACTCCTTCAAGGCACTTTCGCCTTCCTGGAGCCAGTCAACAGCGTAGCCCTGATCGTTGAGAAATTCCTGCAGTGCGGCGCCCAGTATGGCGTCGTCTTCGATAACTAGTACACGCATTCGGGGGATTTTATTACGAAACTGGCCCCTCGCGTTGCAGATGCAAAGCGAGGGGCCAGAAAAAACAACACGAAGAAGAACCTGGAATTACAGAGCAGGTTTAGGCTCGACGGCCTTCTGGTCGGCGACGGCGCCTTCCTTGGCTTCGCCCTCGTCACCCGCTGCCTTGGTCGTCGGACCTGGGCGGGTGATGAAACCCAGACGGGTCAGGCCGGAAGCCTTGGAGCGGCTCATGACCTGGGCCAGGGTTTCGTAGCGAGTATCGGTATCGGCACGGATACGCAATTCAGGCTGAGGCTGATCCTTGGAATAAGGGGCCAGCGTGGCGGTCAGATCTTCCAGCGCCACCGGCTGCTCGTTCACGAAGATCTGCCCTTCTGCGTCAATCGCCAGATCAATCGTCTTGGGATCTTGCTGGACTGGTTCAGACGTCGCCTGGGGCAGCTGAATCTTGATGGAGTGCGACAGCAGCGGAGCAGTGATCAGAAAGATCACCAGCAACACCAGCATGACGTCGATCAGCGGCACCATATTGATTTCGGACAGCGCGGAGCCCGAATTGCGATTATCAAAGCTGCCAAAAGCCATGATTAGTGCTCCCGCTTGGCAGCCGCTGCCGAGCTCGATGCTGCACCACCGCCCGAGCTAGGGACACGACGCAGAACAGGTTGGTTATCTTGCACAGGCTGGCCTGTGGTCAGGAAAGTAAACAGGTCGTGAGCAAACGCGTCCAGCTGGGACAGGTAAACGCGGTTGGTGCGCACAAACGCGTTGTAAGCCAACACGGCAGGAATAGCCACGGCCAGACCCAGACCGGTCATCACCAGGGCTTCACCCACAGGACCGGCGATCTTGTTCAGGGTTACGCCATCGGACAGACCGATATTGATCAGGGCGTGGTACACACCCCAAACCGTACCGAACAGACCCACAAACGGAGCGGTAGAACCCACCGAAGCCAGCAGCGTCAGGCCATTTTCCAGCTTGGCCGTTTCTTCGTCCATGACTTTACGCATGATGCGCGAGACAAAGGCATCGGTAGAGCCTTTCTCTTCCAGACGCATGGCGCCGTATTTCACATGGTGTTTTTGAGCGTGGATAGCGTGGCTGGCCAAGTGACTGAACGGATCGCGGGCACCGTGGGTGGCGATCTCGTTTTCAACCTGCTCCAGAGAACTGGCGGACCAGAATTCACGCATGAAACCTTGCGAGCGACGCTTCAGGCGGAAGGACAGCACACCCTTGACGATGATCAGGTACCAACTGGCAACCGACATCAAGGCCAGAATGACGAACAAGGTCTTGCCGACCACATCACTTTGCTGGATAAAGTGCAGCACCCCGGTCGCTTCCTCAGCGGCAGCAACACTGGCGGCAGCCTGATCTGCAACAGGCCCTGCAACTTGTGCCAGGCTTACCCATACGCTTTGAAATAGTTCCTGCATCATTGATATATCCTAGTAAACAAAGTCGAAAGGAATATCGGCCATGGCACGATAGGCCACACCATTTTCCGTATACGGTTTGAAACGCGCTGTGCGTACTGCTTTCAGTGCCGACTCATCCAGACGTTCATAGCCTGAGGAGCTTTGCACTTTGGCTTCCAGCACGGTTCCTTGGGTTGAAATCACTACACGAACCACCACGCGGCCCTGCTCACGACGGCGCTCGGAAGCCCGGGGGTACACCGGCACAGGACGACGTCCCAAATAATCCACACGACCAATCAGCTTGGGCCGATCACCATCCGTAGAACGGGCGGCAGTTTGGGAGGACGTATTGTCCGTAGCTGGACCTGCTTGAGCGGCAGGAGCGGCTGGTTGAGCAGGCTGCGGTGTTTCTGCCGGTGGAACCTCGGGCTTGGGCTGTGGCTTGGGCTTAGGTTTCGGCTTGGGTTTTGGTTTGGGCTTGGGCGGCTCGGGAATCGGAGGTTTTTCCACGATAGGCTCTGGCTCGGGTTCCGGCTCAACAACCGGTTCTGGCTCGGGCTCGGGGTCCGGTTCCACCTCGGGTTCGGGCTCAGGTTCCGGCTCGGCCACCACCTCTTCAGGAGGGGCACTGACCTGCTCTTGCTGAACCGGGGACTCCGACACTTCCACCAAAGTCACCCCAACAACATCCATGGGGGCGGGTTCACCCACAATCTTGGGGGTTTCCGTCCACAAGATGGTAGCCACGACACCCACGTGCAATCCCAGTGCCAATGCCAAACCAGTTGCCTTCAAGGCCAGCATCGAGCGATTATTCTTTTGAGAAGCAATTCCGGTCATAATCCGTTCTACACATTCTGCAACCCGCATGGACCATGACGGGACCGGACAGGATGCCCAGTGAAGTATCGCATCTTAACAGAAACAGGAATGATTCTCAATACTAAATTCCTGTAATATTTCCTGCTCCAATCCGCCCTGCAAAAAACCTCCAGATACTAACGCAGACAGGCTGACCTAGGGTCAGCCTGTTGCGAATAATTTGCAAAAAATCAGGACAATCGCGCTTCGGTTTGAGACTCGATAGGGAAAGCGCTGAACTTGCGTGGCAAGGCCAAAGCCCGCTCACCCGGCCGCAAGCCCAGCTGCGACCAACGCTGATGATCGAACTCGGCTTCCCAAGCACGCTCGCCCTCGTTCAAGGCCAGTTCAACCCGTACTGTCGCCCCCAAGGGAATAATGCGCTGCACGGCCACGACGATGCCCTGGCCATCCAATTGGCGCTGTAAATCCAGGTCATGCGGGCGCACATAGCCTACTGCTTGCCCCTGACCCGCATCCTGAGCATTCAAGGCCTGATTGGACTCGAATTGTCCCAACTGAGGATCAGCCACAAAGCGTCCGTGCTGGAACTGACCCGGCAAGCGATTCGCCGCCCCCAGGAACTCATACACAAAAGGACTGGCAGGGTGGTTATAGACATCCTGCGGGGCGCCTTCCTGCTCAACCCGGCCTTTATTGAGCACCACAATACGATCAGCCACTTCAATGGCCTCTTCCTGGTCGTGCGTCACAAACAAGGTACTGATATGGAGGTCATCATGCAGACGACGCAGCCAGGAACGCAGTTCCTTGCGCACCTTGGCATCCAAGGCACCAAAAGGCTCGTCCAGCAACAAGACACCCGGTTCCACCGCCAAGGCACGTGCCAGAGCAATACGCTGCCGCTGGCCACCCGACAAGGCCGCCGGGTAGCGATCGGCCAACCAATCCAGCTGCACCAGCTCCAACAGCTCGTGCACACGCTGACGAATCTGGGCTTCGGGCAAGCGCTGCTTGCGTGGCTTGATGCGCAGACCAAAGGCGACGTTTTCAAACACCGTCATGTGGCGGAACAAGGCATAGTGCTGGAACACAAAACCCACCTGGCGATCACGCGTGCCCACAGCAGCCACATCCTTGCCGTTGATCAGCACCTGACCCGCATCCGCATGTTCCAGGCCAGCCACGATACGCAGCAAGGTCGTCTTGCCGCAGCCCGACGGCCCCAGCAAAGCCACCAGCTCGCCCGCTGGGAAATCCAATGTCACATCACCCAGTGCCGTAAACGCACCAAACTGTTTAGATAGATGACGAACTTCGATACTCATAATGAACTCCGAATGCGATCATCCACGATGACCGTCTTGAACCATTTTGCGCTCGGCCCACAATTTAAGCGCCAACGTCAGTAAAGCCAAGACCGCCAGCACCGAAGCCGCCGCAAAAGCGCCCACCGTGTGATAGTCGTTGTACTCAATCTCTACATGCAAGGGCAGCGTGTTGGTCTGGCCCCGTATATGGCCCGAGAGCACCGACACCGCCCCAAACTCGCCCATGGCACGGGCATTGCACAGAATCACGCCATACAGCAGGCCCCACTTGATCTTGGGCAGAGTCACCCGCCAGAACATCTGCCTGCCATTGGCCCCCAGCACTCGCGCAGCCTGCTCTTCCTCGCTGCCCTGCATTTGCATCAGCGGAATCAGCTCACGCGCCACAAAGGGGAAAGTGACAAACAAAGTCGCCAAAACCAAACCGGGCAAGGCAAATACGATACGAATGTTATTAGCGTCCAGCCAATCCCAAAATGGGCCTTGGCGACCAAAAATCAGTAAAAACATCAAACCGGCAATGACAGGTGATACCGAGAACGGCAGGTCGATCAGCGTCGTCAGAATGCTTTTGCCACGGAACTCAAAACGCGCAATCGCCCAGGAGGCGGCCAGACCAAACGCGATATTCAAAGGCACGGCAATCACGGCAACCAGAACTGTCAGGCTGGCGGCATGCAAGGTATCGCTCTCGCTCAAGGCGGACAGATACGGCATGATGCCCCGGCTAAAAGCCGTCATGAAGACCAGGATCAAAGGCAGGAGCAAGAACAGCACAAAGAACAGCAAGGCAATGCCAATCAATAAGGCTTTGACGGCCGGACCTTCTTCCTGCGCCGCCCGCAAGCGCGCCGTATGTACCGGCACCGCCTGCACAGAGGAGTCCATCGTCAGGCTGCTCATCGTGCGCCCTCCAAAGTCAAAGGCGCTGCCACCTTGGCTGCCTTGCCACTAGCCTGGCCCGAATGACGCGACTGCAAGTACCACTGCAAGCGATTGATCGCCAGCAAGATAATGAAGGACAGCACCATCATCAAAACGGCCAGCGCCGAGGCTCCGGCATAGTCAAACTGCTCCAGCTTGATCACGATCAGCAAGGGTGTAATTTCCGAAACCATAGGGACATTACCGGCAATGAAAATCACGGAACCGTACTCACCCACCGCACGGGCAAAAGCCAGCGCTACGCCCGTCAAGCAGGCGGGCAAGATAGCGGGCAGAATCACCTTGGTGACCGTCTGGAAGCGATCGGCCCCCAGGCAAGCACTGACCTCCTCCTGCTCCTGTTCCAGCTCTTCCAGAACCGGCTGCACGGTACGCACAACAAAGGGCAGTCCAATAAAAACCAGGGCGATCAGCACACCCCAAGGGGTAAAGGCAATCTGCCCAACATAAGGTTCAGCCCAGGAACCGATCCAGCCCGTGGGCGCATAAATCGCCGCCAAGGAAATTCCGGCCACCGACGTTGGCAAGGCAAAGGGCAGATCAATCAAGGCATCCACAATTCGACGACCCGGAAAGCGGTAACGCACCAGGACCCAGGCCAGAATCAAGCCAAATACACCATTGATCAACGCCGCCAAAGCGGCCATCCCAAAGGTCAGTTTCAAGGAAGCCAAGACGCGCGCAGCACTGATGGTTTCCCAAAAGGCCGACCAACCCATGGAGGTGGTCTTGAGCAAAACAGCAGACAAGGGGATCAGAACAATCAGGCTCAAATAGCTGATGGACAAACCCATGGTCAAGCCAAAGCCTGGCAAAGCCCGCTGCTTGCGAGCAGCGGGCAGAAATCCCCAAAGACGAGCCTGTGACATCGAACGGTCCTCGGTGATAGTGGTGTTACTTGCTCAAGTAGATGCTGTCGAACACGCCACCATCCGCAAAGTGCTTGGCCTGAACCTGAGTCCAACCGCCCAGCTCATCGTCAACCTTGTACAGTTTCAACGCCGGGAACTGATCGCGGTACTTGGCGGCCACCGACTCCAGGCGAGGACGGTAAAAATGACGGGCGGCAATTTCCTGACCTTCCGGGCTATACAGATATTCCAGATAGGCCTGAGCCACTTTTTCCGTGCCATGCTTGGCGGCATTGGCATCTACCAGCGCCACGGGCGGCTCGGCCAGAATGCTGCTGGAAGGCACCACAATATCGAAGCGATCGGGCCCCAGATCCTTGACGGACAAGAGCGCCTCGTTCTCCCAAGCAATCAATACATCGCCAATGCCCCGCTCCACAAAGGTTGTGGTCGATCCACGCGCACCGGAATCCAGCACGCTGACGTTGCGATACAGCTTGGCCACAAAGTCACGGGCCTGCGCTTCATCCCCATTGCCTTGCTTCAAGGCGTACAACCAGGCCGCCAGATAGTTCCAACGTGCCCCCGCCGACGTTTTAGGATTGGGCGTAACCACCTTTACATCAGAGCGAATCAAGTCGTTCCAGTCGTGAATCCCCTTGGGATTACCCTTGCGCACCAGCAAGACAATCGTGGAGGTGTAAGGCGTACTGTTGTCCGGCAGGCGAGCCTGCCAGCCTTTGTCCAGCAAACCGGACTGAGCGATCTGATCAATATCGGATGAAATACCCAGCGTCACCACATCAGCGGGCACGCCATCAATCACGGTACGGGCCTGCTTGCTGGAACCACCGTGGGAACTACGGATGACTACACTGTCACCCGTTTGCTCTTTGTAATGCGCCTGGAAAGCCTTGTTGAATTCAGCGTACAGTTCACGCGTTGGGTCATACGAAACATTCAGAATGCTGACCTCGGCTGCAACAGCCGTTGCCGCCGCCAGCACCAACGCCAGCAAAGCCCCTGCCCGAACGCCCTTCCACTTCTGTTGAATCCGCTTCATTTCCCATCCCCTAGAAACCATTTCCAAGCAATGAGAACGAGTCTAGCAAGGGTGTTACACCCGGCTAAATACCGATTCTTTGGTTAGATATAGCGGGGAGATGGAGGGGACCGAAACGGCTGCCAGATCCAGAATGCTCAGAGTACGGGAATCAGCTTGGCAACTGCCCTTTTTCCAACACCAGCTCCCACATCGCTTTTTGCTTTATATATTTGTGCGATGTCATGTGCTGGACAGAAATCCGGCGCCATTCGGCCCCAAATAACTGCTCTACGCTGGCCTGATCAAAGAAACGCTTGCAATTGCCTTGGTCGCGATAGAAGTTGGCTTCAATCAGCTCGCCCTGCCCGGCACCGAAATTCACATCCTCAGTGGAGTTCAGACGACATAAAAACAAAGCACCAGGCCGCAAGCTATTCCAGATTCTGCGCACAATGACCTGGGTTTCATCCCATGGAAAATAATGCAGGGACAAGCTGGCCAGGACCAGCTCAAGATTATTCGCCGCCTCCGGCCAGGGACCTCGCGTATCCCTGCACTCAATCAAAGCCTCGGGAGCGCGCTGCTGCGCGATTGCCACACATTCGGGTGAGAGGTCAAAAGCCATCACCTTCAATCCTGCCTGGGTCAAGGTCAACGTATCGTCACCAAAACCACAGCCTATCTCTAGTACCGGCGAAGAAATTTCACGTTGAGCGATCAAGGGTAACCAGCGATCAAGCCAAGGGTCCGAATACATAAACACGTTTCTCGTACAACAAGGGGAAAAATCAGGTCGCTGGGACGTCAAGTTCACGGACCAGTAAAGTCAGGACAATCGCCGCCAACAGGCACTCGCCTACATTGAACCAAAGGTGCCAGGGCTTGGACTTGTCACTATTGCCCAATGCGTAACGTATCCCTCTGTAATTGATCCAACCCAGGCACACGACCAGCACAGGCCACAAGATCCATAGCGGCGGGAAAAACAAAAGAAACATAAAGGCCAGCCATGCCAGAATCAAGGTGGCAAGAGGAGACAGGCAAGAGAGTAGTTTGCTCATGAAGACCCGAGGACCGCATATCGACAAGGTGTAGTGTTACCTGAATAGCCACTACGCTCAAGACGGGGCCGCTGTTGCTATTATCGCTGCCTTGCCTGTGCTTTGCCTTTGCCTGGCAGCAGTTCAAACGGGAGAGGCATGACAAATTGCAGGAATAAGCCTGTGTCGCCACTCCCCGTATTTCAGCTTCTCACGCGGAACGCTCGAATCAAGATCATCGGCGTGGCACCTGCATCAGTTCCTTGCCCTCCTCGTCATAGACAAGGACCGCCTTATCTTCAACCGTAAAGTCCATCAAGTCACGACCAGCCACAACCGGACCTTGATAGGTAGTACGTGTACGCTCCAGCAAGACTTGCTCGGGAATATTGGCACCACCCTCAGGCGAATAAAACACGATGTGCGTATAGACTCCCAGCCTTGGCTTGCTCTCTGAAAAGACCTGCCCAACCTGCTCCGGCGTCGCAAAATGCTTGAGCGTTTCATTCAAGATGGGACGGACTTTCAAAAAGGCTGGATCAATCAAGGCCACGGAATGCACAAACACATCTGCATTGGCGGCAGCAGCAAGCAAGCGCTTGTCATACATCGCATCCCCGGAGATCGCTACCTTCTTGTCGTCGTACTCCACAATAAAGCCGAAAGCGGGAATTAGTTCACCACCGTGATCAACCTCCACCGCCGTCACGGTCACCCCATTCTTGCTGTAGACCACCCCGCCCTTTTCAAACTCCTGGGTCACAAAGGTCACACCCTCCACCGGCAGACCCTGATCCTCCACACGGATACGAATATCCTCGTCATAGGCTTTGGGCAGGTAATCCGTCATGGTCTTGCTTCCCTTGGGGCCATAGATCTGCAAAGGCAATGTCCGGCCTGGCCAGGGTCGGCCAAACCAGCCCGTCAGCCATAAGTCCGGCAAACCTACGGTGTGATCCGAATGCAAGTGCGTGAAGAAATGCGCAGTTATGGAATTGGGCGCAACGCCTTTCTGAAACAGCCGCGTCGCCACCCCGCGACCCGTATCAAACAATAGGGTTTCTTCGCCCGCCTGCACCAACGTTGCCGGACCTGCTCGATCTGCATAGGGCGCAGGCGTACCCGTCCCCAATAGAGTCACCTTCATACTGCCAGCCTGACTTACCGACGCGGCCCCCAGCAAAAGACCGACGCACAGCGTCTTTATCAGCATTCTCATTTCCCCTCCTTATTATTGAAGCCTAAACCACTTAGGCAATCATATGTTATTACATGCAATTTCCTATGCAGCTAGGTATTTCCCTAGGGCACCTTCGTAGAACACATGCGAGCAGTGGACAGAAGCACAATATGTCCACCTGGAGGGGATACATAAAAGAAAAAGCCGAACCCAATATTTCAAAGGGTTCGGCTTTATCGACCGACGCTACACTTGCCTATACAGGCAAGCAGGGGGTCAAACGATTTGGATCTGGGTAGCGCAAGGGCCTTTTTGACCAACGCCAGCAACGAAGGAAACGCGTTGGTTCTCCTCCAGAGATTTAAACCCAGAACCCTGAATTTCACTGTGGTGCGCGAAGAGGTCTTTACCGCCACTCTCCGGCATGATGAAGCCGAAGCCTTTTTCGTTATTGAACCACTTCACAATACCAATTTCTGTTTTCAATGTATGTCCTAATTAATCAGGGGAAAAATGTCCCTGGACACACTATGGACGCTATCCGCATATATAGATAGCACCGTTACAAACTAAGCTGCTGCTCAATGACATTCATGCAGCAACCGCCTCTGCACCTTAAGGTCAACACGCCAAGTTCCACGCTGGTTCGCCTGCCTTACCTGATGGACGCTTGCAGCGCCTCATGAGCAGGGATTACGTGGCTACGCCGTTCCGACAAGCGGCTTACCAATGCTTACATGGTTTCAGTATGCTTATATCGCAGCACAAAGGCCCGAACCTGATAGAGCAGCGTTAGTATGGATTGACCTGAAACACAAACCAAACAGGCACAAAAAAAGCACTTAGTTTTACCTAAGTGCTTGATTCGACTAGCAAAAGAAATGGTGGGTGCTGAGGGGTTCGAACCCCCGACCTACGCCTTGTAAGGGATTAGATAGTATTTATATATCAACCACTTACACATACCATCAACCTTTACACCATCCATATCATACTGACCTGCAGATTGTGGCTATGGAACGACGCCAAATAATTAAATAGATTGTCGGACTGAGTGGCGCTATACGCAGCAATCCTATGTTAACTCAATCAGCTCTCCCAGCTTGCTCCGTTGCAGCGCTGCCAAGTGCCATCCGTCGAAACCTTGTACGGAATCCCCTTTTCTTCCAGCAACTTCAGTAGGCTCTCTGCATGATGTGGTGCGATGTTTTGGTAAATCATCACCCCTGGCGACTTTGCGCTGGGGATACAAGCCTCGTTGGTGCTCGCTACAAGGGACACATACGTAGGGGTCAAATGGCCAGCGTTAATCTCAAAATGCATACCAGTCTCCATTATTATCTTTGTGATCCAAGGTCTTAGAAAAAGCCGATCTAGCTCACATCGGCACAAGGGATTATATTTCGATCGAAATAATCTTCTGGATAATTTAACAGCCCATTGGCATACTGTGGCCTCTATTTACCTATGGAGGATTCATGAGTACGTTCCAGGTTGGCGATGTGGTTCAACTGAAAAGCGGTGGCCCTGAAATGACAGTTATCGACAAGAGGCCCGATGGCAGCAAGGTAGAGTGCATGTGGTTCGTGCCCAACGATGAAGCCAGGACTCAGTCAATCCCCGCAGTCGCTCTTATGACGGTAGAGCTAGCGAATCCCTAAGTAGACCGCCCTCTGGGCGGTTTTCTGCATTTAGCGTTTGAGATAAGTCAGCAGGCAAACAAACAGTATTTATGGTCGTTTTTAATTTTATTTGACCTATGACAATGAATATATTATGCCTTCGACTTATAACCTTATGACATTAACCTTCATCTTATTGGTAGAGCGCTATGACAGAAAAGATTGTCCCCGGAAGTATTGTCATTTTGAGAAGCGGGAGCCCAAAACTGACAGTTGAAATTATAAATTCAGATAATAAAGCTGGTGTTTCCTGGTTTGCAGACGGCGAGTACCAGTTCGTCACACTCCCCATCTCAGCCTTACGGTTGGCGCAGCAGCCCGACTAAAAAACAACCGCCTTAGGGCGGTTTTTTGTGAGCGTTCCACCATCAGACTGTAGCTAGTCAGGCCTCCTCTCGCTGCATGGCCTGTAACACCTGTCAAGCGGTTAAGTGCTAAATTACTGTTTTTTTATACAGCAATTTATATGCTTACCTACCGCGAACTGAAAGCCATCCAAGAAGGCAATCGGCGCAATCAGGACGTGATGAACCTGTTGCGCGAGGTGAAACGCCTGCGCGAGTTGGCTGTACTTACCTATTCCATCCTGGGAACCATGCCTTTAAATGGGCTGGGTGAGAACATGCACCGACTGAACCCACTCTTTGAGGCACTCAAAATGGAGAACTCAGTCCAGGGGTATATGCGTGCCTCAGAACATCGAGACCGGCTCAACTTCCCTCACCGCAGCCAAGGGCGAGATGGGGACATGGCATACTACCTCAAGCGCTACAAGCAAGATCCAGCAACCAAACCTTGATGGAGAAATGCATGTGTGGACGAATCAGACAAGCCCGCGAACCAGTTGACTATATTGAGTCTATGAACTGGAACCCACACGACCTGGGAAAGCTAGCAGATGGGCTAAAGTACAACGTACCACCAGGCACACGCCCTCTGATCATGCACCAGCTCGGTGATGGCAGCGATCAGATAGATAGGCTGTTCTGGGGCTACAAACCAGAATGGTATAAACGCTCGCCCGTGATCAATGCCCGGCTGGACACAATCTTGAAAAAATCACCGATGTGGCGAAGCCTACTCGGCAAACGTGTGCTTGTGCCGGCAGACGGCTGGTTTGAGTGGACGGGCGAAACTGGCGATAAACAGCCTTGGTTTATTCATGCTAAGGACAGTGAGCCGATCTATATGGCCGCAATTACGGCTTGGCAGCCTGGCAAGGAAGATGACGTTGAACACGGCTTTGCCATCGTGACAGATGCCAGTGCGGGCGGCATGGTGGATATTCACGACCGCAGGCCAGTAGTCCTGGCACCCGAAGCCGCAAGAGAGTGGACTTCGCCAGACACAAGCGTCGAGTCAGCACTAGAACTGTTGAGCACTGCGCGGCCAGAATCTGCATTCCAGTGGCACCCAGTTACGCGGCAGATGAGCAATGTGAAATACCAAGCCCCAAACACAGACCACCCAAGCAGCTATTGACAGTACCACTTAAACGGTACATAATACAGCCATGTTATCGGAGAACGGCATGGAACTCTTTCACACAAGCCCCATCGAAATCAACGAAATCACCACTCTTGGTCGATTCGGTGAATTCCTATTCTTCTCCGAAAGTGAATATGTAATGACTGCAGGCGAGCACATTACCTACCGCATTGACCTGGACGACAGTCAGATTATTGAGGCTGGCCAACTTTTCTATCACGAAAATGCTGCCGAATTGAATGCCTTAGTTGCTGAGTTGGCAGGCCACCTCGGTATCGATGAGGATGATGCAGAGGCGCTGATTGAAGAATCCAAGTCTGTATTCGATCTGGACATTATGGAGCCCGAGGATGCTGCAGACCTGAGCTGGGACGTACAGTTGTTCACCGCTCGCGCCGCCAAAATCTTGGGCTTTCGTGGCGTTCAAGTTGAAGATGAGCAGGGTGCTGCCTACATGATCGACATGCTAGGCCAAGAAAACGACTTGGTGCGGGTATGACGAACGAGCAATTTGACGCACTGGCTGAGCTAATGAGACTGCGGCAATCGCCCAGCCGCGAAGCATTGCGGCTGGTGCTAGTCGAAGGCTCGACCCATGCTCACGCCGCTGAAAAAGCAGGAATTCCCAGACCAAACGTCACCCGACAAGCAAGCAGCGCAAAGCGGGCAATCGCACTAATTCATCGGTTCTGCGGCGATGGTTCTTAACGACTCAATCGCCCCCATTTTTTGTTTGTGGTGTAGCAAAGAAATCCCAAGAAGCAGGCGCGGCCACGGTCACCCGCCGAAAACATGCTCGGAGAAATGCCGTAAGTTACGTGCAGCCGCCAGGGAAAAAGAGCGCTATCAAAAAGTTAAGCATACTGCGCATTGGCAAAGCGTAAGAGAAGACTACGTGCGGCGGATAAAGCAGCGCCTCGCATCTGATCCCGAGTACGCAGCAATTTTCCGGGCCTACTCTAATGAACGAGTAAGAGAATGGCGTGCCAAGGTGAACGCAGACCCAGAAAAACGAGCGGCTATTCTTTCGGCGCAGCGTGTGGAGCGTGCTCAATGGAGGCAGAGACTTCTAAACACTGAAATGGCCTGGGAGGCTTATAAATTCAAGGCTCGCCGCTGGTATCATGCGTTAAGCGATGATGAGAAGGCCAAAATTTATGGCACAAGGTCACGGTAAAAGCTTTTTGCAAAGCCGCCCCCAAGTCTCCGCCTCCGTTTCCACATAGCGCAACACTCTGATCGGCGTGGCGTCAATCTCAGTATCAGAGCGCCACTGGAATGGACGTTGGGCGGCGGCGCAGTAGCTACCGCCCAGCTGTGTCGCGCATCCGCTTACGAGCGCGGTCACGCAAAGCATCATCATCCAGGCGCTCAATCGTTTCAGCTGCATCTCTTGATACCTCCACGGCGGACAGATCCGCCTCATGTTGTTTCTGTTCAGCCTCACGGCGCCCTTCCTGCCGCCCTGCTCGCTTGGCCGAGAGCCAACCGGCCACAAGGGCCAGCAAACCCAACACGTAGGGCCAGGCCTGGCCAATAATGAGTTCGATCATTGGATAACCGCCCCTATCTTGATTGCCTCCGCCCCGGATGCGCCCAAGAAACGAGCACGATCTGCAGCGCGACGCCGGCGCAGACCCAACAGCACCTTGCCTCCTGACTTGTTCCAGCGCGGAAACTGCTCAGCAGCGCCGGCCGCATCTCCTGCATTGAACAGGCGTACAAGCGTCGAACCTTGAAACGCCGAGACTCCGATGTTGTATGCAAGGTCCACCATGGCATCGAGCTGGGCCTGGGTCGCCGGGCGAGTCAGAGCGGCTAGGACACCTGGCACGAACTCACGCGTCAGCCGGCGCTGCAGCCGCTCGTCGGCCTCGGCCTGGGTGATGCGTAAGCCTTTCACTACGTCCGGCCCCGTATCACCCCAGCCGATAGTCCATACCTTGCCGTCGGCGTCCCAATATGCCTCTAACCGGCAGCTCTCGAAGTACTGCAGTATGGCCAGGCCGTCAGAAGACATACCGCTTGGCGCAGCCTTCTGCGACTCCTGCGTGGCCTGCTCTGCTTTCTGTGGGCGAAAAAAAAGGGCCAGAAGGCCCGTGATAAATTCGATCAGCTTGTTCACTTACTTCCCCTTGCCAGATCTTGAATTTCGCCAATTACCTCGGCGATATCGGCTTTACGCCGCTTGTCGAAAAAGTTAAAAGCCCAACGCACCACTGCCCAGCCTGGCAGCCCACACGCGAACGCCAAGCCAAGCATGGCCACCAAACCCACCGGGTTATTTGCCCAGTGATGCAGCTCATACTGCTGAATCACTGCGGCACCGCCCGAGATCGAGGCCACCACCGTGCTGATCACGCCCACGATCCATTCAGACTGCGTGCGCGGCCGCAAAATACACATCACCACCAGCGTAGCCAAGCCCGCACCGATGGCTCCCATCCCTGCTATCCCTCCCATCGCCTTCCAGACGGCCAGACCAGCCGCCGATGTCCCCGTGCTTGTCGGTTCCAAGTCCTTCCCCTTGTGTAATACGGTCGGCATGGCTGTCTCCCGTGAAGCGCTGCAAAAGCAGCAGACGTAAAAAAAGCCGCTTAGGCGGCTGGATATTCCCAAATAATCTGATCGACACTCGGCTTGTCTGTTGCTAACCGGACCTGCTCAGCCAAGGCCGCATTGTGCTGCATCAGTGCGAGAATCTTGGCCTTTGCTTCGCGGCCCACCTGCTGTATCTGGGTGGCTGAGTGTGGCCGCATAGTCCAAACACCATGGATGTCAGCACACCAAAATGGCGTTGACCAACCGGCGTCTTCGCTCGGCAACAGGGAGTCAGCCACACTGCCAGCCAGGTTTAATTGGTCCGTCTCCTTGCTTGGGTATAAATGGGGCTCTCCCAGGGCGCTTGACTCGAACCCCGCTGTAATTGCGGATCTGCAGTCAGCAGACAGTGAGGCAATCTTGGCGTCCTTATGCTCTTGCAGCTGTGACGCTGCAGTACGCAGCTTGCCGGCATCAATCCTGATGTTCATCTTCTGGCTCCACAGTAGAGGTTTCAATGGATTCAAGCTCTGGCTCCGGGACAGGCGGTGGAGGTGGCGGCGTCTGTGCGGGCAGAGCCACAACACCATCATGGGTGATGATCACTGGATCTGGGAAACACGCCGCCGGGTCCGTCTGCTGTGCGTCAATATGGAACAGCAGACCATCAATTTCCAGACCTTCTGCTGTGCATTTGATCTCTGCGCCAAGCAACAATGGGTGATCGATCGCGCCCGCTGGCAAATGGTCCCCAGGCCCCATAAATGACAGCTCAAGGGGCTCACCATTCAAGACCAACACCGAACCTTGGCGCTCAAGACGTAGCACTTCCAGATCCCCGCTCCGAACTTGCGGGCTCAAAATAATTTTCATCATGCTTTCCACCTTCCAATAGCAACCGCATAAGCGATCAATCCAACTTTCCACTCAATACTAGCCGCCAACTTCCATTGGCATACGGATGCTGTCTTTGTCTCGCCTGCCATACCCCAAATCGGGTGTACGCTAGTCTGAGCCTCAACGTGGAGTACATAATTGTCCGCATTTATGAACGCCATAGGAAGAGTCCAAGCGTTGCTGGCACTTACGTATAAACTTCCCGATGTGCCACTCACAAAGTTGGCAGCCATTTTGGGCGACCAGCAGATAAGAGTTCCATCTGCATACTTGGCCCACTTACCGTTAGAGTTAAAACCCGACTCAATAACCGAACCGTCAGCGATAGTGCCAACAATATTCTTGTCATGGACAAGTTTGCAGGCATCCCGGAACGTCTTTTGACCAGATACCGCCCCATTCATATAGAAGTTATCGGTGTAGGGGTCTGTGGAGATTCGCAAGCCGGACCCCGTAATTGTGGAGTTGTAGGCTAGGTCTAAGAAAAAGGCACCGCCGCCCCACGTTGGTTTTGCCCCCGGACGGTAGTACCATCCCGTAGGTTGGGACTCCCAAGAACCGGGGGCCGCTGTCGTGCCACCAAGGCCGAACTGCCCAACCCGCATCATTTCTCGCCAAGCGTTATACCCACCGGAACGTCGGCCACGCACAACCAAGTCTCCGTTAAAAGAAACGAAAACCTGCCCGCCGCCAGTTCCGCTTTGCCGGTGGAAAACCACCCCTTGCTTTAATACGGAATCTGGCAAGCTATCAGCCCAACCAGGTGGGGCATAGTAAAGGCCAGCCCCAACATTGGCTGTGTCTAAATTAGCCCCAGGGAATGCGTCGGCAGAACCTACCGAGGAACTGGCGCCGGATAGGCCTATACCATACTGCCCTACCGTCATCAGCTCTTTCCAACCCTTGGCCTCACCGTTATTAAGATGCTGATACCACAATTTATCCGCGGTCGGTGAGCCATAAAGGTAAGTTCCATAAGCACCTGACCACCCAAACTTGATATACCCGTCGCCCGAATTGTTAACTGGTTTCCCTGCTGTTGCGCCAGTACCCGATCGGTAAAAGCCGTTAGCGGAGTTATTGAGAACTACTACATCTGCAGCAACACCAGCATTGGCCCCCAGCCCCCAGTCACCAATACGAGCCACTCTGCCCACTGTGGCATCGGTCGTTTCTGTAGTGACGGTACCCTTTGCTGCAGTTCCGATCTCAGACAAAACAGGAAGCAACTCAGCGGCGCGGTCAGCCAGCTCTTTCACATAGCCCTGCATCGGAGCCAGAGCATACTTCTGGCCTGTGGCTGTGGCGCCGATATAAGGTTTGGTCAGCGTCAGGGAAGTATCAGATGCAACATTCAGCACCTCATACAAGCGCCCGTCTGGCGCGACAAAAGCCTCACCCTGCCTGGCACCTGCCAACCACTGCGTTCCGGTTCCTGTGACTGTTGCACTATTGAGAGTGACTTTCACAGTACCCGCGTCATACCACGCCATGGCCTACCTCCTGCGGAGCTTGTGGTTCAGCAGCCTGGGCAGACCCCTCTGGCTGACTGACACCAGCCGCCAAAATATCAACCAGACTCCGAATCATGCCGCTTGCCAGCTCCGGCGTGATTCGATTACCCATATTGTTCTCAAAAACCTGCGCAATGGATTGATGAATACTCATTGAACACCCATAAAAAAAGCCGCCCAAAGGCGGCTAAGCTCCTGTTACATCGATGACCATGCAGTCATACCTAAGATACTGATCAACAGGCTGAATAGTGCCGGTATCGCTTTCATGGATACCAGGGTCATTCCACTGTTGGACAGAAAAGGAAATGCTCCCCTGATTCCAAGAGGGCCGTATTGCTAGATTTCGCCAACGATATGACCACCATTCCTCCCAGGTTGGCGGCCCGGCACCATGCTTCTGTATATCAAACGCATAGCCCGATGAAGTAGCGCCGATATAGATAATTGCATACGCCCTACCAGGCGGAACGAGTACTGTTTGTGAGCTGGCATTGTCTTCGGTGATACGTTTGAAATCGACAACCTTCATTGGTGGATAATCACTGGATGCAATTAAAGTGCCGTCCGGCCTCCAGAACTGAAACCCTCTGTTAGTTAAGACTGGTTTACCGGAGACCGACTCGTAAACATAGACCGTTGCGCTCCCATCTGGGTGCACACGATATGCGTCTAATCGGTTGTAATTCGCTAGCGAGAGAGCAGGATCTCTTGAAGCAAGCGGATCATCTGCGCTGTATTTTCCAGTAAGCCCAAGGGTCGACCAGTTCGTATCAAACAAAATTTCGCCTGTTGGTCTCCAAAACTGAAAGCCGTAGCCCATACCCTTACCTAACAAAAATGAACATCGAATTAAGGTCAATATTGTCTAGCGGTGGATGTACCCCCCCTACCTGAGTTGTTAAGGGAACACTCCACGACAGCGTGTTTCCAGAAACGTGGTAGAAATCTCTCATAAACTGGATTCCTCCTTTACTCGAATAGCTGCCACGCCACCCGGTCCCATAGGAAATCACGACCACCTCCCCTTGTCCGGCTAACCCCGCTATTGTCAGTGAACCCACCCTAGGCTGATTGTTCGCAATATGAACTAGCCTGAACAGGTTGTCGGAGCTAGAGAACACCACCTTGCCATCAGGCAAGCAGAAGTCATACCCGTACATGACTACCACTCCCCGATACGGAAACTGACGTTGCCATTGGCATACCAGCCACCGATAAAATTGGGACGTATTTCGGTGCGGCCCTGAGCAGAACTGCCATTCAATTGAAATGTCCCTCCCTTATCTAAACGCCAGCCTGAAGCATTGGGAACGAAGTTGACTGACTGAATATCATTCATGATTTTGGCGAATCCAATGGTTGCATCTCCAATGAGCGCCGTATTCAGAATGCTGGCCCCGCCCTGCACCGAGAACACAGTCACTGGGCTGCCGTTCGTTGCGTGCATGACAGCAAAACGATCAGCAAGCACTGCGAATGTCGATTGCATCACCCCCGACTCGTTCGTCAGATCAAGCCCCACTCCCGAAACATACTGCACACCGTTCTGATTAGCCTGCAGCTTCACTCCCCAGGCCGCTGCGATTTTTCCATCAAGTTCCACAAGCGAACGCATCACTTGTTCAACAGCAGCAGAACCTTCACCAATACCGGCCTCCAGCGTACTGATCGATTCAGCCAAGGCACGGGTTTCATCAGCCTGCACACGCTTGAACTCGGACAGTGTGGCGTGGGTCTGCCACTGATTCAGTACACGCTCCAGTTCAGCGTCCTCATTGGGCCTTTGGCGCTTAAGATCGGCAGCCAGAATCATCTGATTACTGGCCATCGCCTCCTGCTTGCCTTCCACATCTGTCACGCGCGACTTTGTCTCGTTTAATGCACCGGCAGTAGCAGCCAAACCCGTAGCAGGATCACGAACCTCATTCTGCAGTACCGTCAGACTCTCACCTTGAGAAGTGATCGCATCGCCCTGCTGAGTCACCTTCGTTGAAAGTCCCCCAACCGCGCTGGCGTTGGCCTGAGTTTGTGCCTGCAGATCCTTTAGGCTCGGTTGCCATTCCATTGCAGGGACTACCGTCCCCTTGTAGAGCGTGGCCCAGTGAATTGTAGCCTCCCCTGCGTGAGTGCCAGGGTTTGGGCCGTAGTAAAACCGTAGCTCCTTAGGGGCCCCCAGATTAGTATTCTTGGTGAACTTCAAAACTTGGGTGCGCTTGACCACATTCTTGTCGAGCTCACCCACTTTGTTGCTGCCACCTGCCGCCCAAACAGCAATATGCGCAGTCGTGTCACCGGCCGCTGGCTTATGCGTGTAATTAACGACGAGGGTGTAGTTCTGCCCAGACTCAAAGCTATCCACCAAGTAGTACCGACCAAACAAATAAATGCCTGGCTCGCGTACCAGCTCTACGTTTGAATCCAGAAGCAGATTGCCTGCAGGGGACGTCAATCCGCCTAGCTCAGCCCCTAGCTGCGTAATGCTCTGACTCTGACTCGAAATACTACCCTCGGCCTGCTCAACACGCGTCGTCAACGCGTTCACTGCTGTCGCATCAGCCTTCTTATTTGCCGTTACCTGTGCCGCATCAGCCGCCTCTTTTGCTGCTACGGCCGCTGCTGCTGCATCAGTAGCAGCCTTATCGGTCACAACGACCCACGCCGTGCCATTCCAGCGTTTAGGCGTATTGGCGTTATTTTTGGTGTCAATCCACAGGTTTTGCGGCAAGCGTTTGGCTGCAGTCGGAGCTGTAGCGCTAAAGATCACCTCCCCTTTCGCACCGGCCGCATCAGCGGCTGCAGCGGCTGCCTGCTGTGCCGCCACAGCCTTAGCATCGGCAGTGCTCACGTTTGAACTCAGTTGCGTAATACTCGACGCTTGGGACTCAATCTTTCCCTCTGCTGCCTGTACCCGTGTACTAAGTTGACCGACTGCCGTCGCAAGCCCGCTTTGGGCATCTTCCAGACCTTCTACCTTGCTGGAAAGCGCCGTCGTGGAGTCCGATAAAGATCGTAGGCCATCTTCTAGTTGTTCAACTTGCGTACGCATGGTCTGGACAACAGAGCCTAACGCAACAAGCCCAGTCGTAGGATCATCAATCTTGCCCGCAACAGTATTGATCTGCTCAGCGTTGACTTGAATCCGACCCTCAGCCTGCTCCACACGGCTAATAGTCTCCTGAGACTGGATAGCCAAGGCCGCCAAACCATCCGTGATTGACGCGTAATCACCGATCAGCTCCCAGTACGCCGCATCAGATACCGGCTTACCTGCTGGAACTGCCTTCTTTGCACGGTACATTTTGCCATCGGCAAAAACTACGGTGCCTTTGGCATAAACAGCGGAAGGGCTCCATTCGTTCGCATTGAGCAGCTCCGCAACCTGGTCATTCACTTCATCAACACGTTGATTCAGCTCGCCCAGCTCAAGCGTCAAGTCCCCGACAGCATCCTTGATATTCGGGATCTCGCGGATATTGCCCATCAGCAAGTCCCCCATCCCGCCAGCGACAATCTCCTCGGTAACCAGACCGTTGTATTCACTGGCCTCCTGACTGGGAACGCCCCGCACGCCAGAGGCTGACTCAGCCGGATACCAGGGGCCTTGGGTTCCATTCTTATCGATCAGACGAGCCCAGAAAAAGTGCTGTGTCGTGACCGCCAGCCCTACCTGCTCAAATGAGTCTGTAGGGTACGCAAAGCCGCCTGCAGCGCGAGACTCATTAAAATCCGGCGTCGCGCTATAACGAATCTCGGTGCGTTCGATAATATTTGGTCCAGTGGGGAATCCCCACTGCACACGAATACCCCACGGGATTGAGGCCGTGGTCAAGTGCGTGACCGGCAGCGGAGCCGATACCTGCCCTGTTAGCGCTGTCACCTCAGAGTACGCCCACAAAGACGGTACATCCAGGCCATTGATTGCGCGAACACGCACGCTGTACTCGCCAGTATAAAAATCCGGGATCTCTACAAGGCGTTCACCAGTGCGCGGCACCTGCACCCAGCCGCTATTGTCACGCCGCCACTGAACGTCATACAGCAAGGCATTTTCGACTGAATCCCAGGTGATCTCCGCCAGATGACGGCTTTGCCCTTGCCGAACGACATAGTGCTCTCGGATCTGCACATTGCTCGGGGCCATTTGTGTGCGTGGTGGAACCACGCTCACGGGCAACGGCTCCAGCCGTACACCGTAGTCGATTGCATCAAACTTGCCAGGATGATGTTCGACTGCTGACACATCGAACGTAATGCCGTCTCGCTCTTTAATAGAAACCACTCGGGCATATTGCAAAGACAAGTCATCAGCCTCAACCGCCCAAGCAGCCTGAGCGACGGGCGCAGCACTAAAAGCAGGAGTGACCGTCACTACCCGACCACTCACACGAGACACTGGGCGGGACTGAGAGCGGCCCGAAGGTAGATTGACCGTAAACTGATCCCCAATCTTGACCGGATGCTCAGCGTCTAGCGTAATCTGACTGCTTGTTGCCGACCGAAGCAGACCACCCAAACGGCGGCCTGCCCGATTTCGATCAGCAATTTTGATAACACTGCCAGGCTGTGGGATAACCCCATCAAGCCCGACCGAAAAAGATACTCCGCCCTGCTCCATCCGCGAGGTATACAAGTGGTACAGCCCCACTCGCTGCGCTTGACCACGCGATGTACAACCGAACGCCACCAACTCAGTCTTGCGGATGCCATATTTACGCACACCGTCATAGTCGGTGACGACCTCCACCTTGGCACGATAAAAATCGGTAGGGTCATTCCATGACACCAGCGCCACCGTTTTAAGCGTGCTAAGGTCGGCACCGATATAGTTAAAGCGTCCATTCACTACCCGTGCATTTGGATAGGTATAGATAGGGTCACCGGGCATGTCGGCAACTGCAACCGCTTGCCCGTTTGCCCAATAGGTCATGCCTCGGAACACGCTGGCCAAATCATTGATCACGCGCAGAGCGTCAGCACTCGACTGCAAATACGTATTGCAGACGAAACGTGGCTCAGTGCCGCCCTGGCCATCTGACACCATCTGGTCGCAGTACGCACCAATCTGATAAAGCGCATACCGATCAATCATTGACGCATCAATCCGGTCACCTAGACCGTACAGGCGGTTTGTCAGCATGTCATAGAACACCCAAGCTGGGTTGTTCGACCAGGCACGCTTGAAGGTTCCATCCCACACGCCGCTATAGGTACGCGACTGGGGATCATAGTTCGACGGCACCCGTATAACCTGGCCCCGCCAATGATAGGCGCGGGTCGGAATGGCCTGAAACTGCTCAGCGTCCACACGGATGCCAACCAATGCCGTCATTGGGTAGCGGAATTTGCCATCAATCACTTCCGCATAGGCTTGAATCAACATTCGATCCTGCACAGCGCTATTGCTGGAGTCGGGCGTCATGCGACGCACCCGCACTGTCCAGCCTTGCGCCCCAACCGGCAGGTCAATTCGATGGGTACGCGTGTAGCCGTTGATCGTCTTTCCATCGACAGCCGATGTCAGCACATTCACAAAGGAGCCACTACCGACAGCCAAGTCAATCGCGTACTCCACCCGTGCGCCTACGCGATCTCCTGCATTCTTGCCAGATTCAACTGCCGTCAAGAGCTGTGGCCAATGCAGGCTTACTCTTAGCGCCGACAGATCAGGGTTCGTAATCAACTGCGTCCACGGCGTTTTGATTGTCACCTCAGAACCAACGGAGACAACATTGGCCGCTGCAGGAAAGCCAGAAATATGCTCTTGGTCCTGCGTGCCGACTCGATAGTCCACTTGGACATTTCGGAAGTTCAAGCTCCCATCGGCATTCTGGATCGGTGTGCCATCCAGGTAGATATCACGTAAAGGCTGATCAGCATGCACCGGCCCCGACATCTCCCCATTCCCAACAGCATCAAGAATCGCAGCAAAAGAGGTGTTATGCAGGCTATCAGGCTGCTCAACAGGGGTGCGAGAGCTACCGCCGCCTTTCCCCCCACCACCAGAACCTAGAATCCGTAGACCGCCCCGTTTGGGCTCAATCGCGACTGTCATTACTGCTGGTCCTCAGAATACATATCACCTGAGATTGTGGCCGCGCCAACAATCATTTCACCGTACAACACCCCGAGAGGGTTGCCCTGGGCCGTTGTGTTTACCGGACCATTAAAGTTGTAGCTGGCTCCGTTATCGGGCGAATCCACGCTTGTCAGGCCCTGGGGTTGCTTCGTCAGCATTTGAGACACCCCTCCCAAAACCATCGAGACTCCCATTCCAAACACCATGCCGCCGAGCAAACTACCCGCTTTGAGTGCTCCGGCTGCAATCGTCACGCCACCAGTCAAGAACGCAGCACCGATCAACGCTGCGCCCAGCACTACCTGAAACAAACCTCCCCGCCCAGAACCCAAAACTACAGGTGCTATACGAATTGCATCGGCCCCGACTGGAGCGCCCAGCATATCCTCGCCAACATTCTCCTTGCCGATCCAGCAGGTATAAGCCACGCCTTTATCCGTACTGGCATGCAATGCCTGCTCAAAGCCAGGAATCATCAGGCACAACGCACGGACCGCGCCCGCAATGTCATTGCAAACAAAACGGTGAATCCGACCAAATCGCTTCCCTAGGGAACCAGACAGACGGATTGTGCGCAGCCGCTCTGCCTCTTCAGACGAAAAAAAACCGGCCTGGGCCGGTAGTGCTGCTGTCATTTCTGATACCTCACAATCATTCGCGTTATGTCCCGCCAGTGCCCGCTATACAACACACGCTCTGATAAGCGTGGCATCGCGTGATGCAACAAAGCTCCTGGCACAGGATGCAATTCAGGCTGCGTCTTTAACGCCTCATTGCCTAAATAGACCCCACCGTGGTTCGTGCGGTCGCTGCGGTACTGCATCAAGATCACATCCCCGTACTCCGGTTCTCCATTGATCTGTTGAAAGCCTGCCTGCTCAAAATTATCCAGGTACAGTTCGCCACACTCAGGCTTGCTCCACCAATCATCAGGACGCTCAAAGTCCGGCAACTCAATGCCCAGTTCAAAGGCGTAAAAATCGCGGATAAGGCCATAGCAATCCAAACTACCATGATGAAAGGACCGCCCTACCAATGGAGCTTGGTAGCCAGACGGCTCAAATGAATGCCACTCACGGACAACAGGACCAGGCTCACCCGCATCTTGACCAACGGCTACGATGTGCCAGGGCAGACCAGTCTCCTCACAAGAGACCAGATCCGCCTCAGAAGGCCGCGCATCACGGTCGATGTGCGAGTGCACCACGGCAAGAATCTGCCCAGAGGCTTCGGCACGGTCATAGTCTTCAAACGGTAGATGAAAATCACGCCCATCCTCTGCGATGTTGCGACATGGCACATACTGCTGCCGATCACCTACCGCGATGACTAGCCCACAGGCCTCCCTGGGGTAATCGGTCAGCGCGTGACGCTCAATGGCTCGTTTGATAGCAGCACGCATCATCGCACCCGATCTGCTGAGGGGAACCCACCGAAAGGCAACGGCTGCCATTCGCCATGTCGTTTTTTACAATCTCGCTGCAGACCACCACACTCGTCTTTCGTCGGGTCCGTAACAGGGTTACCGTCCTTATCGAACATTGCTGCCCCCGTGTAGCCACACCATGCGCCGCGATACCCTCCCTCTGGTGCCGCCTTTGTCAGCCATCCGCACACATTCGCAATCACTTGGCGACTTGGCAGTTGAGCGCCGTCAAGTGTTAGGGGAGAGCTAAGTACAAACTCGACGGCCTCTGGCGATTCGCCGCTTTTCTGAGAGATAATCCAGCGCTCATTCGGCAAATGCTCTGTGGGGCTGGCCGTGGGGTTTCCATCCGGAAAATTCGCCTCGTCCAGATACCGGGCGAATGTACGTCGACGAATCAGCGTTGCTCCCTTCAGATCCCCCAATGCCAGACACAGCGCCGATACGACACCTGTGATTGGCTCGCCATCAGACGTTTCCCCGATATTGCCCACTACCAATGTGGGCTGAGGTTGCTGGCCGTCACCAGTACGCTCAAAATCTCGCGCCTCGATTGCCCACGGCTGATACTGATTGCCTTGCCAAGTAACCACTCCGTCATTGTGGTTGTGATAACGCTCTACATCCCCGCCGATGGCTCGGCAATCGAGCTCGTACAACGTGACGAGATTACCGGGAACCAGCTTTTGAACGTCTTCAAGAATCATTGTTCACCCATTAAAAAACCGGCCTAAGCCGGTATCAGTCCGCCCCTACTCAATGAGCAGCGAGTTCGCCTTGGATAAAAAATATCGTCCCAGCCACCTTTCTCATTTCCACCAAACATGCGACCTCCAATAAACAGTGCCAGAATGCAACTTAAGGCTCGAAACGCTCCTCGAAAGTCGCAGATAACGTGTATGACTTGCCGCCCATCGCCCTGATTCTTATGTCCCGCGCAATAAATAGACCGGCATCGGGTTCAATGGGTGGTGTCCATAGAAAGGGCCTGAAACCTTGGTGCCGCCTAAGGAAGTCCCGAATGGGCTGTATTTCCCATTCGTAGCCCCAAAACTGCAATGGCCATGCACGAGTTTCATTGTTCAGCCCATCGCCCACCTCTTGCGTGTAACCGTCCCCAAACTGAGCGGATAAAACCCTAAAGGTGCTAGTGCCCTCGGGGTCCGCAAGGGGCTGCCATATGAAAACCTCATGTGCCATCAACGACGCACGCCTCCCCCGGTCTGGTCCCAGGCAAGTCCGCCTGGACGATAGGACTGAACCTGTAGCTTCCGATACTCAGCCCTAGCAATTTCCTGCATTGTCTTAGCAAACACCTCCAAGCCTGGCGTCGCCTCACTTGTATCCACTCCCCCAGCCTCATTGTGAATATTGATAACGACTTTCGGCTCTTGTCCTGCCGACATGGACGCTGCTGGCAAGCGAGGCATTTCCGCCCTTACCCCAAGCGATCCATCGGCACTTCGCTTGAGAGGCATAATTGCCTCTGGCCCCGCCTCAGCAAACACACCTGCACCCTTAGCAAATGCAAAGAACTGGGGCGAGTCATAAATGCCGCCTGAAAATTTAGATAAGCTCGGACTGTCATAGACATTGCCCTTAGCATTGAATGTCCAATCAAGCCCTGGCGTTACACCTGCAGGCGCAGAGCCACCACCAAACAAACCGCCCAATGCTCCACTTACGGCGCCAGCCAACGGACCAGTGATATGCTGCCGGACATTAATTCTGATTAGATCAGCAATGATGCCATCCACTACATCAGAGACCTCAGTACCAATCCCTCTAAATGAATTAACCGCCGCGTCTTCCAGTGAGGTAAAAGTGCTCACCCCAAGGCTGTTCATCATCTTAAAGGCATTAGCGGCATCATCGGAGTAGTTGGCCAAGCCCTGTTTAGCACCCAGTACCCAGCTCGACTGCAGCTTATCCACCTCAGCGTAATAGCTTTGCTCCATTGCCAACCGGCGCTGCAATTCAGCCTGGATCTTGTCCGACTCCTCACGGTAGCGTTCTTGACCGATAAGGCCCAGATCAGCACCACGCGATAGTTGGCGCTGATAGCGTTCAAACTCTCGATAGATGGACCGCTGAGCCTCGACGCGCTCCATCGCCCTATCACCCAAACCATATGAATCCAGCACTCGCTGATACTGTTCATTCTGGTTATCACGCGCCGTTGTCATCTGCTCAACGACTTGCGCGGACCGCTCCTGCAGCTTGAGCACTTCCTTTCGAGCAAGCGCCTCTTGCTCGACCGCGACGTTTACCTGGTGCTGGGCACGCAAAGCATCCTCAGCAGCAAGAATCGATTTTTCATCTGCAGTCAGTATCTTCTTAGACTTGATATCAGCGATTTGCTGCTCAAAGGTCGCCAACCGCTTTTGCTGATCGGTCAGCTTCGCAGATCCCTCAACCTGAGCCCTCAGGGAGGCTTCCTGGCCACGCAGCGTCATTAAAAGACGAGTGGCCGCGTCATTTGTCACTGGTTTCGTGCGGCCTTTGGGTTCCTTGAACTTGTCTTTAATCCACTTCTCGCCTTTAGCAATGTTCTCTGGCGTTAACAGATCGCTTTCAGGGTTCGCTGCACGGATCTTATCCAGCTCGCGGTGGTATTCTTCGACAGCCTTACGCGCCTTCTCAGCCTTGGGCGCTGAGGCATCCAAAAGCTTATTGACCCGATCAATCGCCGCAATGGCCTCCTTCTGCTCCCTCGCGTTCTCGCCTTTTGCGTAGGCCATAAAGTCTTCACCAGCAACCTGGGCCCTGACCTGGGCCTCTTTTGCAAGGGTTTCTTGAATTCCTCTAATCGATGAAACAGCGCTTCTTCTTTGGTCGCCGGTCAGAAAAACATTTTTAATGCTCTCCTCTGTAGAGTCAGCAGCAAGCCCAAGAGAAATCAAAGTTTGTTTGTATCGTTCGATACTAGCCTCTGTCGCGCGAAGAATATCACTATTGGTAGTCTGTCTACCAATACCTTTCATGATGTCCCATGAGTTCTGAGCAGCCATTGCCACGGCATTCCAGGCACGCTCAACAAACCCCAGCGTCCCCTCCACCTCACTCAAACGCTCATTCACTGACTTAGCGTATGCCTCTTGCGCCAACTGAGCGGCTGCCTGTCTATCGCCTTGCTGCTCCAGCGCCCGGATTTGTTCATAAACCGCCGCAGTCAAATAGTTGTACTGTTCATTGAGCTTTACTGATGCCTTGGTAGGCTCATCTGCCAGCCGCACAAACTCATCAATTACATCAGACATTTGACGGCCAAGCAGATCACTCGACCGGATTGCCACCTTCCCCACAAGCCCAATCTGCTCACTGGCAATTTTCCCAGTTTTCGCAACTTCCGTCAGGGCTTGAACCGCACGCCCCCGTGTTACGCTAGCCATGCTGTCCATCTGATAAGCCATCTCAGACAGCTGGCTTGCAGACAACCCAATGGCTCCATTAGTCATTGTGAGGTGAGTCTGGAACTCACTGAGTTCGCGGCTTCCTTCGTACCATGCCGCACCAATTGCAGTAACCAGCGATGCTGTAATCGTCGCTGGGTTAAGGGCCATCAAACGCAGAAATGCGGATGAGTTTGCATCAATCCGCTTCGTGATTTCATCAAGCAATGGCCCAGATACGCGCATTTGTGCGTTGTACCTGAGCATCTCTGCCTCATTCTTACCGACAGTCTCGGCCTGCCGAAGCAGCGAATCAATCCTGCGACGTTCAACGACAGACAATTGACCGTACTGTACCCGCGCCGCCTGCGACATCTTTTCGATGCTTGTCTTGGCTTGAGTCGTTGCTGCTTCAACGCCCGAAGCATCACCCACGATATCAATCCGTGCGGTAGCAATTGTTTGACCTTCCATTTCGAGCGCCCATAAAAAAGCCCCGCTGGTTAGCAGGGCAATGCCGCAGAAGGCATAACTCCATTAAGGAGCTACACCATACTTTTCCTTAAATTCTTTTGACATCATGTCGCAAGTATCCGCTATCAGCTTACGAGGTCCCAGCGGCAACCTGCTTGTTTTGTAATCTGACCAGCATAAATCAATAGCAGCCCTAGCCTTTGCCTGCTCTTTACCCTCTGGAGTATTAGAGGCGTAAAACCCAATCGCAAAAAAAATTGCTACCCCCCCTAAAAAAACAAATAAAACAACTTTTCCCCAGCTCGTCTTAGAGGGCTGATCAACACCTACTCGGGTGTCGCTGCCTGACAGCACCTTCGCCTTGGCCATCTCAAACTCCGCGTCCGTCAAGGCCCCTCGGTCCTTTAAGTCTGCCAGCTTGGATATTTCGTCTGCTACATTCATCCCATCCTCCCTAAAGATGACGGAATGATACCAGTGGCTATTCCTTGTAGATCTCTGCCAGCACTTCCGCTTCTATCGTGCGAATGCCATCCATAATGTCCTCCCGGCCTTCCCCCTCAATGCCTGAGCGGTCAAGATCTGCGAACAAAATAGCGTAATTCAAACCGCTTGGTCCCCCTGGCCCCTGCAGCCATTGAGTTTGGTATCGCATATAGAGTTCAACGGCTGGCCAAGACTCCGGCCAGACCTCGACGATTGGTTCCTTGTAGTGGCTCGGCTTGAGGCCGGTACCACGCAGAGCAGCGGCGGTCGGGCGCCGCCACATCAACGCCCGAACCGCCGCCTTCAGTTTCCCTGCAGTTCAACCTGCCGGACGCGGTGAAACCCTTGGATGATCGCATTCGCAATGCCTGGGCGCTCATCTTCCATTTCCAATACGCCCTCGATCGACAGCGAGAAGTCTGTTTCCCACTCCTTCACCACATAAACGACAAGTGAGGGGAGGAACGGCTCTTTTGAGTCCCGTAGCTCCGCAATCCGAGCCTCAAAGTCGCTGGGCTTGCGATTGTGGAACGTCAACGACAACGTGTTTTCTTCACCGCCCCCGGTCAACTCCAGTTTGGCCGGAATTGTCTTGGGCGCATTACCTTTCCTGATAGCCATGATCTTCCTTACGCTGCGGGAATCAAGGTGCCTTCACTGCTCATCAGATAGAAGGTCACCGCGTTCTTGATGGGATTGCCCGACTGCATATTCAGGCCTGGATTGAAGTGCACGTAGCCAAATTCATAGACGATATCGCCATCAGGCAACTGGATACGGATCACAGTCGGCTTGCGCTTGCGAGAGATCGCCTTTGCTGCCTCGAACCAAGGCATGCTGGCGTCATAGTCCAGCTGCAGCGCATATTGACGAGCCGACTGACCGATAGGCACCTGGAACTCCTGACCCATCGGGTCTTCCAGCCATTTGCCAGTATAGGTTTGCGGCTCACCGCCAGAACTGGACAGCTCACCCTGCTGGGAGAAATCGATAAATGTGCTGGCCACTGCCACACTGCCCTTGCCACCGCCAGGCCGGAACAGATCGTTGTCAGTCGTATCGATACCGATCAGCGGCGTCTTGCCGGTAGCAGTCAGGCCAGCGACGGCGGCACGATTGTTGATAGCGGCCCAGCTGGATGCCACCACCACAACCGCATCTTTCGCCAGTGTGCCCTCATGCGTAATTTCAGCAGGGCTGCCATTACTGATAGCGGTAAACGGGATGGGCTCGGCCAATGCAGTGGCAAAACCCACCACCGAACCATCAGGGAATTTCAGTGCCATTGCGGGCTCCTTATATGAAAAAACCGCCCGAAGGCGGCTGAAAAATCATCGTTCTTTAATCCAGATACCAAAGTCCTGGCGAGTGCCATAAAGCTTTAGCTTCTCGTCGTAAAGCGCAACACGTTGCCCCAAAGTTTTAGCTGTTGCAAATGCTGTGCCGTGCTCAATAATCTGCTCCCTAACCTGTAGCGCCAGGGCACTTACCTGCAATCTGGTTTTCGCCCAGCAATGCACTTGAACACGATAGTTCTCACAGTCGGGTAGGCGGCGCTCAAGAAACTCCTGGGACTCACCACCCACTGTTTGATACACAATCAGCGGAAAATCAGCTCCTGGTGGCGTGATGTCTGGATAGCAACGCTTGCTCACTAACGATTCAAGCAGAGCAAACAAAGCAGCATCAATGGTCACTTGAATTGCTCCAACAGTTCAGGATTTGCCAAAAGCTCCGTAGCCCGCTCTTTCCCACGCTCCATTCCCGCAGATATTGCCAAGGGCTTCACCGCATCATAGGCAGGTCGTAAGAATGGTTTGGCAGCGACCCACACAGGCTCCTCAAGAGGCTGTTTCATTGGCAAACCACCTGGATGGATCTCGTTGTAACGCCAGTGACCGAATTCCAATAGATGACCGTGTGGGGCCTTGGATGAGTTCCAGGCCACCGAGTACACGAAATGGCCCTGCTCCGGCTTTGAGCGATTATCCGAAAACGCAAGATAAATAGCCTCTTGAAGCAGGCCTGGCTTTGGCGGCTTCTTTACGTTCGCCCCCCCTTTTAAGGCGGTAGACCCATCAAAGACCGGCGCCCGAGCTTTTGCCTCATCTCGGAATACCGTACCCGCAGCCACCGCCATTGAGCGGGGCAGATGCGCCTTTGCGGCTGCCCCGAGCGCATCCAGCGACTTGAGCGCAGACTCCATATCGAACTCAATAGCAGACTCAACCATCGTTGCCCCCCATCTCGCAAACCAGATCAGTCCACTCCCGACCAGCCAGGTCATGGCGTACATGCTTGATGTCGAACACCTGCCCGTCATACAGCACGCGCATGGCACTCGTTATTGCTGGCCGGTAACGTACACGGAAGGAGTAGACATTGAGAGAGGTGGCCACAGTGCCCTCACCCGCCATCTGCTTGCCTACCCCCATGCCCGTCTGGCCTTTAATCCAGGCCCAAGGCTTCGCCACTTCGCCCCATCCATCAATGGGCTGGCCACCTGCATCCTGTCCTAGACCGAGCTTCTGAATTACGATGCGACGGTTCAGTTTTCCAGCGGGTAACCCCTCGTTATCAGTCATAGTGCTTAAAACCCACTTGGGACAGTAAAAGACGAGAGCAGGAAATCCAGACTCCGGATCTTCAGGTCTTTGGATGACAAATCACGGTCTTTGTACAAAAAACCCAATACCATCAACAGCCAGGACCTCAGTTGATCAGGACATGTATCACGGTCAAATCCAGCATCAAACCTCACATCAAGAGGTGTTCCCGTCGACACAGAACTTACTACTATGATTGCGCGTTTCGCCACCGTCTTAAACTGGAAATCCACCGGCACACCGTCGGACAACACAGACTCAACTCTGTTTACGTTCCCCTTTGAAAGCGATTGCCCCGAGAAAATTGTCTCTGTGTAAATGCCCTTGCGTAAAATGGAGCCGGTGATTTCTTCGGCTATACCGCGGGCTCCAGGAATCAACACATTTTTTAAGAGTGCGTTTTCTTCCTCGATATCGCCATCAGCCTTGACTTGCGCAATCGCTTCTTCAAGGCTGATCAGTTCATCACCTATCGGCTCAATTAGCCGGGGCATTGCCACCCGGCTTGTTAGCCGCGCTCTTGCCTTTCTCTGGCGTATGCTTTTCCGCAATACTGCGCTTTACCAACAGCTCAGCCTTAGCGGCATCAAACCCCGCCACATCACCCACGGTATAGGCACCGCAGTTTTTCAAGAATTTCACCTGAACCATGACAACTCCAAAAAAGAAGGGTGCACCAAGCACCCTCAGTTAAAGCAGGATTAAGCGCCCCATTGAACATCTGTCAGAACTGCAACAGATTCGACGTGACGTGGGCCAAAGTCATGCTTGGCAATCACACGCACCAATGTTTGGTCGCGCTGGAAAGCCGACACCGTTTTGCCTTCGCCATCGATATAGGTCGCCTCTTTGGAGAAGTCGATAACCAGTTGGCTATCCTCGCCAATGAAACAATCACCAAAGTCAGCCAGGTAGACCTCGGAACCATTGGAGTCAGCACCCACGGCCAGATTTGTCGGGATTTGAGTCGTCGAGCCCACGGGGTAACCCATCAAGAAGCCCTGATCCAATTCTGGATAAACCTTATTACCGTTGCCGTCACGCAATGCCTGCAGGAAACGTTTTGTACGTGGTGCCATCACCCAGCCGACTGCCGTCATGTTGGCATCAGACGACTCCAAAACCAGCACCAGCTTATTGAGCTCCAGCGACACCTCTGCAATGGTTGGCTTGGGTTGTGCAGCCGCATACACATTCTGGGTAGGTGCCCAGTAACGCAGGCCTTTAGGAGTATCTCCCGAGCCATTGTCCCGGATAAAAGCCTTGTCTTCACGCGTGCCCATGGCCGAGGTAAGGTCGCCCACCACGATTTGGTCCACATTTGGATTGGCGCTTGATGTCGCAAGTAAATCATTAGAGATGGGAACCAAGCCGGTCAGCTTCTTAGCCGAAAGCTTCAAGTCATCGAACTCTTGCTGACTGGTTGGAATATCGGAATCGGACCCGATATAGCCAACCACAGCACCGCCCTTTAAGCGCGGGATGGTGAGATTGCCATTATTCAACGGCATACCACGCGCGCCCAGCTTTCGTACCACAGATTTAGGGCGGAGCAGCTCAATCACTTCGGTAGAGAGATTCTCAGGCACCAGGACACCGCCAGCGCCAGGGGTCAGGGTGTTCAATGATGCGGCAACAATGTCACCATAACCGCGATCCATTGCAATTTGGGCTGCCACTTGGTTGTTACCCTGCGCAGCCGCCAAGGCCAAAACCATGCGAGCCATACCGGCCCCCTTGGCTTCAGGCTCACGCGGCACGGCGGGAATGGCCCCCACCGTACGAACATGGCTCTGAACTGGGACTGCAGCTTGCGCTGCCATGCTTTCAGCCTGCTCGGCCCGCTCAATTTTGGCTGTCAACTCCTTGAACTGGGTCGACAGATCAGAAAATTGAGCGTGTTGCTCAGCCGTCAAGCTACCGTTTTCCACTTCAGCGGCAGCCAGGGCTTGGACTTGCTCATTAATTTTTGCGCGTTCAGCACGAAGTTCATGCACTTTAGGCATTGTTTTCCCCATAAAAAAAGCCACCCGTAGGTGGCGAGACATCATTTAGTCGCGAACGCGCCTAAATAGTATTTTGAATTTCCATAGCCGCCGCACGGGAGGCCACACTGACACTCTTTTTAGATGCAGCACGCAACTGTGCGACCTCTGCTGCGATTCGGTTTACTGCCACCTGCGGTGACTCAACTGAATCCGCAAAGCCCAAGTCAACAGCTTTTTGCCCAAAGAACACACCGGCCTCAGTTTCCTTTACTGATGCAACCGACAAGCCACGGTTCCGAGCAACAATGCTGGTGAAGGTCTCATAATGGTCATTGACCAAATCTGTTAACCACTGCTCTGCCCCCTCAGTCAACGGCGCATGGCTGGCCAAGTCGTCCTTACGTGCACCAGCAAAAACCGAAGTGATCTTAATGCCTTGCTGTTCATGACGCTTGCTCAGATCCACATGACGAGCAATGACACCCACAGAACCCACGCCAGAGCTGCGCGAAACAATAATTCTTGAGGCAGCCGATGCAATAGCAAATCCTGCCGAATACGCACCAAAGTTGGAGATTGCAGTGATTGGCTTTATTGCACGCGCAGCATATATATCGTCAACCAACTCAAAACAACCCAACGTCGAGCCTCCAGGGCTATCTATATCCAGAACAATATGTTCGACGCTTGGGTCATTCAGCGCTGCATTCAACATCCCGCGTATTTCTTCATAACTCGTCATGGAGTAACACGGATCAAGATGCGTGTTACGTGATACCAGCACCCCATGAACAGGTAATACATACACACCAGTATCTTGAGCGGACTGCAAGCGTCTCTCAGAAGGCGAGGCCATCTGGGGGTCTGCGGCCTCGGACTGCATCTGTGTAACGCCGTGAATATTGACAATATTCAGGTTCATCGCCTGATTTGCCCAATGCACACCCAGATCCAGCACATCCTCTCGAATGAGTTGTGGCGTGTTGAATATCAAGCTGATTAAGCGGTGATGATTTTTCATTGAAGCACCTTATGTATTTCGCTCAAAGCTTGAGCCTCGTCTGTTTTTGTGGGAAGCCCAGTGGTGGCATCGACCATATTCAACGGCTGCAAGTACACATTGCCACCTGCAATGGGCGGCAGGTTTTCCAGCTTGCGAATGTCGTTCACGGACAACCACCCCCACTGCCTGGCAATGGCATAGGCTTTATATCGCGCTTCTTGGTTACCTCGGAGAAGTCCGCCAATGTTGAACTCGATATATAGCTCATCCATTTCATCCAATCGGAGAAAATCACGCTGCATGGCGCTTTCGTGGCGCCTGATCCATGGCAACAGCGCATAAATAACAAACTGGATTTGGAGATTTTCAACGTTGTTGTAGGTCGCCCCCTCCATCACAGCCAGCATAGGCAATGGAATTTTCCAGATCCGCGCCATGTCTGCGCCCGTCAACACCAAGGCCTTTATCAATTCGGCATCGACGTTGCTCATCGAAAGGGGCTTAAACGTCATTCCCTCTTGAAGAAACGCGACCTTTCCTTTGTTGGAAGATCCACCAAATCGATCCTGCCAAGATGTAGTTAAGTCATCAATTACCTTCTGGTCCTTAATGACCGATCCGGCAGGGCGTTCCAGCACGCCTGAGAGCGCCGTTCCATTAACAAACGACTTAGCTGCATACTCTGACAGTGCCAGGGAATAGCCAATAGAATTGGCATGAAGAGCTATTGGCGATGCTCCGACATAATTGTCAAATGACAGCCAGCGAACATGATGAAAGTGTCGCTGCGCCAGCCTCTCATCGCTCCCCGATATTTGATAGTAGGGGCACAGGTCTGCTCCTTTCCAAACGGTGATGCTATCGGGGTCCATCGGGTAAAGCCCAGTAATCTCCCCATCCCCATTTCGCTCGATATAGCTATATGAGTTACCCCGCAGACCAGCAGACATCTGGCTAAACTCTCGATACTCAAACGAGGTTTGCCAAGGGTTCGGTCTGTATTTCAGAATTTTGTACAACGGGTGGTCAGTGGCGGCCTCTCTACCGCCATCAGGTAGCCGACGGTATAACTCAACGGGTAGCTGCGCAACACTCTCGGCAAGCAATGACACACAGTTCTGCAGCACAGGAATTGCCATTGAACTCTTGGCATTTACGTCTTGGCCAGCGGCAGAACGAACCCCGCCCAACAAACCAGAAAGCCAGCCAGAGCCGCCCTGCCCGCTATCGGTGGCTCTTCTAAACAGCATTTCGGTCCAGTCCTATTCCAAAAGCAATCAGTAGAACGCCACCCACCACGGCAGCTCCCGCTGGCGATATCTGAGCAATGCCACTGACTAACGAAATGAAACCAGCAAGCATGCACCCTAATGCTATTTTTTCCTGACGATTCAAATCCCTACTCCTTGCTCATAAATGCTGGCTTCTTCTTTAGCAATCGGCAGCATAGTGCGACCAATCGCCATAATTAGCGCGGTGGCTCCATCGATTTTGTTATCTGCCTGCTGCTTTGTCGGTCGCACAATATCGTCGCTGCCAGGCAAATGCCGCCCCACTACGTTAGAAACACACCAACTCAGTATCGGATGGCCATCGTGATGAAAACGTCCAGCCAAAATAGCTGCTTCCAACTCCTTCATTGGATCTGACATGTTTGTGAAGTTCTGGACAATAGTGATGGGGCTTAACCCCTCATCGTCTAATTGATGGGACAAATTGGCCGCTCCGTGCGGGTCAATAGGGGAAGCGACAACAGGGGTGAGCCTATTCACCTCTAATGCCTCAGCGAGAATATCGCGATAATCAATTTCCGCCCCCTGTGTCTGAATTAAGTGACCAGAAGCCACCCAGCTCTGGTAGCGGTCAGCCATACGGCGGTTTTCAGTCCCTTCGACGGTATCCTCTGGAACCCAAAAAGTAGGGGCTACACAGTAGTAATGAACCCTCCCGTCAATCACTTCATGAAACAGCTTAACCATGGCTGTCAGGTCAATTTTTGAGGCCAGGTCCAACCCCAACACACAATCCCAACCGGAAAAACGTTCTAACGTCAGGCTCCGGTCGATGCACGGGTCTGCACCAAACTTAGCCATGTTGTAGAAACCACTTTTGGCGGCTGTCCACACATTCAAATGCTTATTTTTGAATGTGGCCGCAAAACGCGCTCTGCGTATAGCCTGCTGCTGCTGAGAAACTAAGTAGTCCTCTCGAACCGATACCCCCATGTTTGGATTAGCTTTCGCCAATACGTTGGGGTCTGTCCAGTCATCCTCAGGATCTATGGTCCAAATCCAGCCAAACAGCTCATCATTCGGAACGATGCCCTCAAGCATCTCAATCACTTCTTGGCGCTTGTCATAGCACGGCCCAGAAATATTGGCCCCCGCTGTCGTAATAATGAACATCAGGGCCTGGTCCCGCGCTCCCATCCCTGTCTGCATGGTGACGTACAAATCGTCAGCGATGTGTTCATGATATTCATCTACGACAGCACAGGACGGTGACGCCCCATCCCCAGGATTACCAATCACCGGCTCAAACCTACTGCCATCTTCAGGCCGGTTCATGTTCCCTGCATTCACTTCAATACCCAAAAGCCGTTTGAGCTCTGGGGTTCGCTCGACCATCAAGCGAGCAGGTCTAAATACTTCCCATGCCTGCTTCTCTGTCGTTGCACCGCTATATACCTCAGCGCCAAACTCACCATCAGCGCAGAACATACCCAGGCCAACACCAGCACCAATTACGCTTTTCCCGTTCTTACGTGGAACCTCCCAATAAGACTCACGGAAGCGCCGTAAGCCATTTTTCTTGCGTACCCAACCAAACGTGCAAGCAATGCCAAAAAGCTGCCAAGGCTCTAGGGCGATTCTCTTTTTCTCCTTAGCCCATTTACCTTTCGTGTGCGGCAAATACTCGATAAGTTTGATTTTTTTCTCGGCTTGTGCCGGGTCAAACTTATACGGATATTCACGTTTTTTACTTTCCCCAAGGTCATCTAGGTGACGCTGGCAGGCTTGCTTGATATACCGGCAGCATGGAATCTTGCCGCGCACAGCATCACGGGCGAACTGCGTAGCTGCAGCTACCCGTGGAAACTTCGCTTTTGACATGTCACATGTTTAAGATGCCGGCCAGTTCAGCAGCGGGGTCGTCTCCCTTGGGGCCCAACAGTCTCTGTCGACTGGATGGGTCGAGGCCAAGCAAAGATCCGAAGGTTGCCATTTGCCTTGTAGCCTCGTTAATGATTGTCGCTGCCGGGTTTTTTACTACCCCGCCCTGCACCCCTAATACAGTGATCCCGTTCTTGGCGATCTCCTCTTCCGCTAATCGGAACCTTCCATAGGCCGCACAGTAAAACTCAAGATTTTGAAGATCTGTGCCTTGCAAAACCTGTTGTGCGCAAAGTAATGGGGCCAAATGCTCCCATAGCTCCCTTCCCGCTCCAACGAGCCAACTCGGGGAGTCAACATTGACAATGCCACCAAATTCAGGAGCCTCCTTATTGAGGGCGCGTTTACCTGGGTTGCCTGTAGCTACCTTGCGCTCTGTCGGTTTTGGCCTCCGACCTGATCGCCCCGGAACGCCTGCCATAAGCCCCTCTCACTAAATTTCATTTTTCGCGGGTATAAAAATTTCACTAGACGGGCGGTCATACGTCTGGAAGGCATTTTGTTTCTATACCCCCCCTACCCTACGCTGACTCGATTCCTTGAGCGTTTTCGCTTTATGGCAGTCCCCGCAAATGGTTTGTAAGTTCTCAAGGTCATCAGTACCACCCTCTGATTTAGGGGTGATGTGATCCACCTCGTTGCCATAAGTAACCTGCCCTTTAGCTGCACACATTCTGCATTGATGATAGTCACGTTGAAGCACCGCCTTGCGTTTGCGCCGCCAGGCTGCTCCGTAACCGCGCTGCGAGGAGCTGCCCCGCTCCGGCGCATTCCATCCGGAGGCCAAGGCTATATGTTCATCGCAGTATCCCCCAGCATTCCTATGCGGCTGTCTACATGTCTTCACCCTGCACGGTGTCTGCGTTCTTTTAACCATTAATATCTACCCTCTAATCTTTCTTAAGCAGAGATAGCACAAGGTTCGAATCCCCCTTACGAGCCCTACTTTCTCAGGCCCCCCGATTCATTTAAGAACCAATTTCAGTCACGAATTCCATATCGTTTTATTTGCTACTCAAAAATTGAAGAAAGCGTGCAATTCAGTGCATCATCCATCTGAGGCGGAAAGGGTCACAGCTATCATGCGAATCCGCGAGCTACACCATGAGATTTAAAAGCAACCATACCCTCCTCCTTCAAATCGGCTGTTAACATCTAAAGCCCTATACCGAAACAGGAGGCTGCAATGGCAAAGACTTTTAGCGTGGCATACGCCGATACTCCGGAAGGATTCCAAAAACGCGTCTATGCCGAATTGGAAGCACAATCTATTGCGATAGGTGCCGCCTTGGCTCTAGCCGCAAAATCTAGCGAACAAGGCGATGACAGGGCACTCAATATTTTGCAGGTCCTAATAGCTGAGCTTGACAAGAATGAGGGAGTCTTCTCTCACGACCAACGCGATAAACTCCACGCCCAAACACATCTCAGTAATATATTTACTGAAGCAAGAAAGATCCTTGCCACTAAGTTCCCTTCATCCACTAAAAACCGACCTACTGAATAATCAGCCTATATAAAAAAAGCCCCACCGTTTCCGGAGGGGCCTAAATAATAAATTCTATGAGTTTAAATACTTGCTACTAGTCGTCAATGTCCTCAACCTCTTCGGGGGGGAAACATTCATCAAAGAGCTCAGCAATTGTAGCCTCGGGGGAATCGGATCGACGGTAAGCCATCACACGATTTGACCCTAAACGAACCCAAGAGCCTGCTTTAGCAATCAGAAACACCCCAAACTCAGCATCAGTAAGATCGAACAGCAGCCAATTCAGTTCGAGCAACTCTTCTTTGAGCGAGCCAAGGAACTTAGGCGACAGATTGCCATACCCCGATATTCTCCGCACGGAAGCCTTAGAGACTCGGAAGCGTGATACCTCCTTCCCCTTCTCTTCGCTATACAGATGCGCATTAGTTAGCAAAAGCTTAGCCGTGGATTCAGCAGTAAGTTTTACTTTGGTCGTCGACATATAGACTCCTTAGTCTGTTTGGTGACTTGATTAGTTGGGCCTCACTTCGCGCGCTAGCAAAAACATTTAAGCGCTCATGCGGACATGAGACAAAACAAATATACACCAAAAACCAAAATAAGCCACCACTTTTAACTACTAGATGGAAATAACAAACAAACCTCGGCACCACAGCATCGACCTAAACTCGCAATTCACAAGCTGCCCGAGCGCTGACATTCTTTTAGGTCACGCTGTTCACAGCCAATCGATAAGACACATAAAAAAGCCCCGCCGCTTCCGGAGGAGCTTAAATCTTTGGGCTGAGCAGTATCCAGCCTACGGAAAACAGTCTATATCTGTGCGCACGCTCCTGCAATGTGTGCGCACAATTTAGGCTCGTATCCCGTTCGATAACGCCCGCCCATCGCATGCGATAAGACGCGATGAGCATGCTCTAGCGTGGTGTAGTAGATACGCACCGAGGTCGACAGTCGGTCAGCCTTTGTCTTGACTGGGCCTGGCGCAATGTAATGGGCCGTTAGGATTGCGCGATAATCTGGGTGCAGTAGCTCGACTTCATCAGCAACGCGACGCAGGTCATCGTCCACCAAGGCCACCTCCACCTCTACCCCACGACTGCCATCTACTCGCATCTGCTGGAAGGCGCTGCGCGATGGATAGCCTAGACCCGTACGGTTCTCACCACGCTTCCAACACCCCCACTCGCCCAACAATATTTCAATCTGCGATTTCATACTTCCCCCACGTCAATCTTCAGATACCCGCGCTTGGCTGGGTCAAGTCCATCATCAATAATCAGCGGTCGAAACCGTTTGTCATCCACTCCCAAGGCTTTGGCAATACCGTCGATCTGCGGCTTGATGCAGGCCAGCAGGTTGTCCAGATCTCTACCCCTGCGGTCTGGCGACATGAACGTCACTTTCACTGGGATGCGGCCACCGCCCACGAAAAGCCGCCGCCCGAGCTCAATCGATGCCGCCACACGCCCATCGCGTCTTGCCTGCTCCTTGGCTGACTGACTAGCGCCCCAGTGCCGACCGTTCTTGCGGTTGGGCATCAGCCGCATATCGGGCCAAGGCAACACCAGCGCCAATCCTGTTACTTCAACCATTCCCTATCTCCTACTGCTTGCTGAGCCATCCAAATCACAGTTGGTGACCGCCCTGCTGGGTTTGCGAGAATCCTCTTTGCCCATGCTCTGTGATCTCGCTCCGGGTTCACCACTGCCTGTCCATCCAACTTTTGCATTGCCTTCTCTGCCGCTTCCCGCTTCTGCGGACTCATCCACGCCCCCGATAGCTCTCCCAGGCAAACGTCACAGCCCGACCGTCTCCCTCCCGTAATCGGTCAAAGACCCGCTGGCCCAGGCAGTCCTCTATGCCAGCCATGTCCAGATTGCTGATCACAATGGTGGGTCGCATGTTCTCGTACCGGCCATTCAAAATCTCGAACAGGTACAGACGCTCTGTGTCGCTGCTGAACTGCACGCCGACCTCGTCCAGGATCAACAGGTCAGGCTCAACCAGTCGAGCGATGGCTTGCGATTCGGTCAGTTCACGGCGCCCGTAGGTTTCCTTAATGCTGCGTACCGCCCCCATGACTGAAGCAAACAGTGCCGAATATCCCTGCTGCATCACCTCGTGAGCGATCCCCACAGCTAGGTGTGTCTTACCCGCCCCCACGTTGCCAATGAGAATCAGACTACGGCCCGTCTTAACCGCCTGGCTGAAGCTGTCCGCGTACTGCTGGGCAACCTGCAGCGCTTTGGCCGCTTCCGGGCAAGTGGGCTGATAGTTGCTCAGGCGTCGGTCGGCAAAGCGTGGGGGAATAGCGGCACGGGACAGGACTGAATGCGAAATCGTCTTGGCCCGATCTGCTGCCACACCTGCCTGAATGCGTCGGATCTCTTCCTCGATCATGACCTTCGGGTCTTTGCCAGCCGCAAGAGCGTTCATCGTGGAGTTCTCCAGCTCAGACAACATCCCGTCAAGGTTAGAAACGACCATCATCGCCAATGCCCTCCCCGTAGTTTTTGCCATCGAAGTTCGTGTGCTTGTTGCCAGCGGCACCTTGACCGCCATGTCGATCCTTCACCGGGTACAGTGCCGTCCACCTGCCCGACAGCACGCTCTGCTCGATCACCTCCACCGGGTTGTTTCCCTGGACCTTGAGTTTCGCAAGCGTCTTGATCGACAGCTCTGCCGCTCTCTGCGTCAACGGCGCCTTGATCTCCCGTCGGTGCTCCACCCAATCCGCCCAGGCATCTGCTGGCAACCAGTCGGGCAGTTCGACGTCGATATCGTCCGTCTGCTTAGATTTCTTTCCCGCAACTGTATTTGATGGTTCCTTACGGTTCCTTGATGGTTCATTGACGGTTCTGGGTGCAGCTACTGCGGGGGTGGGTGCAAATGCTGCGGGGGTTGTGTCGTTATTTGCGGGGGTTTCGTCTTTATTTGCACCCCGCAATTGCTGCGGGGGTGCAAATGCTGCGGGGGTTACGGTGTACACAGTCGAGCGACCATTGCGCTGCTGAGCATGTAGCGCGCCTTGCTCAATCAACCACTTGATCGAGTTTTGAACAGAACGCTCTGACAAGCAGGTACGCATGGCGATGCTCTCCACTGAAGGCCAGCACACGCCTTGATCGTTGGCATTGTCTGCCAGGGATACCAGTACGGCCTTCTGAGCAGGAGTCATCCCCTGCAATGGCCAGCATTGGGACATGATGAGTGTGCTCATGTCAGTTGCCTCCTCAAATACGCCCCCACAAACGTCTCTACGTCGCGGTCGGCTTCCTCGGGCCATTGGCCCAGGCGTTTCAATTCATCGCGTGTCTGGTGCAGCCAAGTAATCTGCAGGCCCACTGCGGTGGCCTTGTCGTAGATCCCGCCCTGGTCCAGCATGCTGTGACATCCCCGCCCCCAGGCGTTATCGGTGCACAGGGGGAACATTAAGGCATCAGATACTTTCAGGCCCAACCCTTTACCGAACTCCACGCCGTTCATGTGGGCAGCTTGGGACCGGTGCCAGCGACCACAATTGGCGCATGGCAGTGCTGCTACGTTGCGGCGGTGCTGCTCGGAGCGGTAAACAGCTACGGGCTTGGGCCGATGCTGCAGGGCTGTTCCGACTATCTGGGCAATACGCTGCCCAAGGCTCGGACCCTTCTTTTCCTTTGGCTTGGCTTTGAACGCGCTGCGCTTAAGTGCCTGGCGGCGCTGCAGTTGTGTACGCTGGGGCCATTCTGTTTTCTTCATCGCAACTGATCCTTCAAAGAGGTGGGCAGCGTGAAGAACAGGCCCATGCCATCCAGTGTGCGCACGAAGTGCTGTGGGTTCACTTTGGCCAGGCTGTCGGTGCCTAACTCTGCATACAACTTTTCTTTAATCTGCCGCTGGCGCTCATGCGGCTCTTGATCGAAAGCGACTTTCAGAACCTTGCATACCTGGGGGCTGTTAAACCAGCCCAGCTTGTACAGGTCGGTGTAGTACTGGCCGTAGGGTGCTTTTGTCATGCCGATGCCTCCTTACGGTGCCAGCGGGTCACGTTGCGGATGATGCGGAAACACAGCACGATCAAATCGCGGGCCTTGGCCACCACCATCTCGCGCTCTTCAAAGGTCACTTTGCCGTCCGCTGTAGTGCCTGTGATTGCGCTACACATTTGGCCCAGTTCAGCAGCAGCCTTAAGCGCCTTTTCATTTAGGGCGCCAGCCTCGTTGGTGAATCCGCCTTCAGGCTCAGGGGGCATTTCAACCACGCTCAAACCGCCCTGTTGGGCAGCAGCAATCAACCAGTCACGGGCGCTTTCACGGCAGTCGGCCAGCTCTTCCAGCCATTCGGTGAGCAAGAAGGCCATGTCCAAGTCCAGCTGCTCACCACCGGTCAGTTTCCGGCGCAGAGACTCGGGATGGATGGAGACGGCACGACGGTCAGAGAGAAACACGGCAGCCGCGCCAACGCCGCCTGGGGCCTGGCGGACAGCACTGTAGAGCGCGTCTCGCCAGTTCAGAGAGGAAAAACGTCTTGTCATTGGGCTGAACTCCTGTGTATTTCAGCGTTTCGCCCTCCCCTCACAATCGCTACAGTAAAAGTGTGAAAAGTACGTAGTGATTAATCGGGAGTGGGAACTGCAAATGGAAAAATTAGGTACTGGGTCTGAAAATGCGGGGATGGATAAAACTGAACTCCCCCGCTTTGAAATCATTGATAGGGCTACTGAACTGGCCTATCAGGCCTTCAACTGCCCTACCGATGAGCACATCACCGGCATCTATGACCGGCTTGTCTGGAATGAACGGCATGGCCTGGGTGAACTGGGGGCCGTTACTGTTCATTGAGGTGGTCAATCCCGATCAGCTATGCTTAGAGATGCAAGTAACTAAACTTTTCTGAAAGGAATTGACCGTGAAGCGAGATATGGACTTGGTTCGTAAAATCACACTTGCTGCCGAGCAGTTGCCACCCCTAAAGTGGCTCGAAGGCGTGGAGGGTATTGACCCTGCTGTTTTTGCTGAACACGCCAGATGGATGAAACAAGCTGGTCTCGTAGAGGCGACCATTACCGACTACCTTGAAGGCACCACAAACGCAGCGATAAAACGCCTTACTTGGGATGGCTGTAACTTTGCTGACGAAATCCGTAGCGATACGTTGTGGAAAAAGGCAAAGGAAACCGTTCTAAAACCATCCGCATCATTTACCTTCTCGATTCTCAGGGAGTGGCTTAAAACCGAGATCACTCAAGGCTTGCCGACCCTCAGGGGCAGCGCTTAAGGCGTCATAAAGATCACAAGCTGCAGCTCGCAGAATGCGATCCTCAGCACTGAGCCCCTCAGCTCCAACTGCAAAATCCAAAGCACTGTGGATGTGGCGGTGGCTCAGTGAAGACCCGCTACGCCTCATCCAGGAATCAGCAAGTCCTGCGATGCGTTGCGGGAAACTAGACATGTGCGCCCCCTTTCGTAATGCAGTCAGGGGGACCGATGGGGATGCGGTCGTCGGGTTTTGGATCAGGGGTGTTGGGCATATGGGGTTCCTCAAAAATCTGTTCTTAATTCGACAAAGGAAAAGGCATGGACGTAATGGGTTTAATCTCGAGCGTGACGCAAGGGGTCACCGCATACAGAACGGCGGTAGAGACGCTCGATGAAGCAAAGATCACGGCGGCTACCCATGAACTGACGGTTCAACTGATACATCTCGGAGCTGAGGTACTCTCCATGCAAAAGGATCGCCTTCAAGCCACCGAGAGCGAGCGAGCGCTTCTGACTCGCGTGCACTACCTTGAAGAGCAAGTTCGCGAACTTGAAAAACTTCGTGCTGAGCGTGATCGCTATGAGCTGGTCGAGCCCTATCCTGGGATCTATGTATTTCGTGTGAAGGAAGCGAGCAGGGACGGAGAACCCGAGCATTACCTTTGTCAGGGATGCTTGGATAACCGTGCGGTGAAATCGATACTCCAGTTCCAAGGCGACAAGAAGCGTCTTGCAAACTGTCCTTCGTGCAAAACTCAATACCGTTTTCAAAACGACCCTCCCCGTAAGCCAAGGCCTTTGCTCCAACCGGTAGGGGTTATGCGCCGGTGATCCCCTCCCGCTGCTCGCTTTTCTGGATCACACATTTGCGCGCTCCGCATAGTTTGGGATTCCTGAACCTCGCACCACCGCCCAGTTCACTGATGGACATAGTCGTTCGCAGGAAACGCCAGTGAGAGACTCAATAAGAGGCGCATGCTTTGCAGGCACTTCGCGACCTGGGTTTTTCCACTGATTCATGGCGCCACGCGTCACTCCAATTGCACGGGCCAAGGCCGCCTCCGACCCAAATTTCTGGGCCGCTACCTGAAGAGGATGGATAGGTTCTGTGGTTTTCATGATCGAAGTATAGGATTTCTATACTTTTTAGTCAATATTAAATAGACCATGCATGTACAGATTTTCTCTACACTCGGCCACATGAAGCTAAATGAATGGATCAAAGCCGCAAGGCAGTACAAAGAGCTGACTCAAGATCAGCTTGCGGAGCAGCTCGGCCTTACGAAAGCAAATATCTCAGCTTGGGAAGTCGGACGGCATGAACCGTCTTTTGGAAACTTAATCAAGATCGTCCAAATAACAGGGTTCGAGATGCCACTGCCTGGGCTTGATGCGCCGATAATCACGGAGTCCGCATGGCCATTCAGAAAAGTGAGTAAAGACAAGGTTGAGGGCCTCGCCCCCCATGATCAAGCCGGTCTTGAGGCAGTCATCCTCCTGTCCGCCGCCCAGCTCGGCCTGGACGTAAAGAAAGACGAGAGCAAGTGAATGATAGGAAACGTGACCCAGCCCAGGGAGGCTGTACGTAAGAAGGACTGAGTAGGAAGAGACAAGGAGCCGTTTGGCTCCTTTTTATTCATCACACAGGTTGACAGATTAGGAAATTTGCAAGAAAATCTGGTTGACAAAACATCGGAAATGCAAACTCATGACTCTTCCTTTACCTCAGTCCTTCTATGCATGCCTGTCGGACGACCGCCTGCAAATTATCGCTGATCATCTACTAAAGGTGCGGCATCAAACAATGATGCAACTAACCACTGAACTGGACGATAACTGGGTGAGGGAAACGGCATGCTTTGGGCGCTCTCGTAACCTATTGATATCTCTAGCGACCGATCGTGCCTATCCGTGGTTAGGCCTGATTAATTCAAACATGGATGTCACCCCTACAATCGATGGGGTGCCATTCCGCTTTTTTAGAGATGATGTCGAAGATCCCAGTAAAGCAGGTTTTTTTCGCCGTAACGCCCAAGATAACTTGTTCGCAGAAGATCCGGCTCATCCTGTAATGTGGCGGTTTATCATCGATAGAGCCATGTCACAGGACCAAGAAGATCGTGTGGTCTTTGCCGGGTATAACGTTTTCCAAGAAAAAGTTAGTGAATGGAGCCTTTCCTCTGGTAATAGCATAATTTATGCTGTTGGAAATGAAGTGCCACCAGCAACTCCTATTAATCCAGCAACTGTGGATATTTGGGACGATATTGAGCTCAACGATGCGCAGCAAAAAGCTAGCAATGACAAATAGATTATATGCAAATTATTTTCAACGGAGCCGAGCTGCGTTTAGCCAGACTATTTAAGGGCAGTTCTCTCGAAGAGGTAGCAAATTGCGTAGGAAAAACTCGGCAGTACCTACATAAACTGGAAACTGGACAGGCAACACCCACAGCAGAGTTAACACTTAAGCTTGCAGAGGCTCTGGATGTAAACCCTTCTTTTTTCGAGCAATTATCTTTACCTACAGTTGAAGAAGGACAATTTCATTTTAGAAAATTATTGACAACTAAAGTTGCAGCTAAGCAGGCGACACTAGCCCGAGGCGAGCTCACTTTGCGTTTAGTTTTATTTTTAGAGAAAGAGCTTAAACTCCCAACCATTCGCATCCCAGAGGTTGAATCGTGTGAAACTGTGGATGATATCGAACGAGCAGCAGAGCTTTGTCGCGCAGAATGGGGCCTCGGTAACGGCCCCATCGAGCACATGAGCCGCCTTGCAGAGAATGTTGGGGCGATAGTTACTTCATTTCCAGGGCTTTCTAAAGAAGTTGATGCAATGTCCGTCTCAACGCGACGCCCTATAATTGTCAGAAATGACGTTAAGGAAAGTGCTTGCCGACAACGATTTGATATCGCACACGAGCTAGGTCACTTTGTTATGCACGAAGGTCTTATAACTGGTGATCGTACTACTGAATCACAAGCCAATAGATTTGCTGGTGCGTTACTTGTACCTCGAACAATGATGGTGAAGTTATTCCCACGTGGACGTGGATCACGCCTTGACTGGACAGCTTTAAGTAATTTCAAAATGCAATGGAAGATCAGCAAAGCAGCATCGCTTTACCGAGCTCGTCAACTAGATCTGATCAGTGAAGCTCAATACAAAACTGGAGCAATCACTTTACGTCGAACAGGCGAAGCTCTTCGAGAATTTGAGGATGTACATATACCATTGGAACAGCCAGAATTGCTTGAAAGGTCTTTTTCAGTGTTGGCAGTAAAAAAATCTATATTTCATGAAGATATCGCCGATCAACTTCAAGTATCGAGCGAATTCCTAACAGATTTAGTTGGGTTCACAGGGCCTAAAAGACCTCATTTACGTTTGGTCTCCTAAATCCCCCCAATTTCAAACCCTTTAGAAGCCCCTCCCGGGGCTTTCTTGTTTGCTCCACACTAGGCCCTGACGCCCGCAGGTCCGAGGAAGCGTTACAAAGCACTTCTATGCTTTAGTGGGCGAAAAGCCCATACTGGTACAATGGGACTGATCTCATTCAAAGATAGCAATCTCGCTATCTCACTACCCTTCAAATTCCACGCCAAATCATTGCTTAGGAAAATCTCCATTTCCCGGCTGCAGCGGTAATTTGAAGTCATACAGAAGGTATTACTATCTACGAAAAACTTAACCAGGCTAGTCGCAGCCCACTCCACACTTCTCCGTTGCGCGAGCCCGCTCGCCGTACAGTCGAAAGCCATCAAACCTATACAAAACAAGTGGTGTCGACCCGGCAAAAACTTATCCGACAGCTAAAAGACCGGTTCCCCGGCCTCCCGTTCTGATACGTCAGCTCACGTCACGAGCTCATCACCAGAAAGCCCCTCCCGGGGCTTTTTTGTTGGGCTCGATATCCTACTTGAAGGTGCTGATCACTTTATAGGTTATGGCTGTATTGTCAGCGTCAATCACCTCAATCTCCGCCCCTTTGTAGCCTATGCGGCGCGATGTAGTTAAATCATATTCAACGTCATTGTTGAAAGCTGGCCTGGCAGCATTCCCAGAAAACTCTCTATATCCAACATTGATTTTATTGCCAACCCGTCCACTATAAATCAAGGTCTGCTGGAAGCTAGAGTCCTGCACTGACGTAACGCTTTTTATCTCAAAGTCAGCGTCATAGCAATTTCTGTAGGCCAGATTCGACACGACACAAATTTGTGTTGGATGTTCGTCTTTGACTGAAATCGATTGAAATGCGTCTGCCAGTGGGTTTCTAGCTACGCCCACCGAGCTAAAAAACTGCTCACCCTCCAGTGCACCTAACTTAGGATAAACACCAGGATGTATGTTGTACGCAAACCCATTCACAGGCTGCCTAAGATGTAGCGCCTGTTGTTCAACCAAGACCCCTTTAGTTAGAAGATGATCGCCAATTTGGGCCTTCGTGATCACACCAACTGCCGGGCTATCTACAACCTCCGTTTTTGGAACAGCAGGGTTATATTTGACAGCACAGCCAGTAAGCATTGCCAATGCTCCAGCAATTGCAATAATCTTCACGCCCCTCTCCCAAGTAACGAATAAAGACGAAATCGTACCAGATTAGGCTGGCGCAGGGCTTACACGGGCCAGCCAAGGCGCCAAGGCCAAGCCCAACAGTTAGCCGCATTACCTTGACCTAAAATACTGGATAGATATACAGTATAAACATCCCCCCTGCCCCGCCATATTGATGCGCTCCACGTAGCTCCCACGAATCAGAGCGCGTATCTAAAACGCCCACTAGTATGAGAAGAGCATTGCGATATGACGAGTAATACCGACAAGCCGCCAGCATCACAGCGCAAAGCAAATGCGCTGCAGTTCGCTGAGTACGACGCTGGAATGGAGTCACTCCTTCAAAGCATTTCACTGTTACGCGCCTGGGCCGCTGCCCCAGGCCTGTTCGACCACATCAGCCAAGCAGATCGACAGAACATATTTCTAACGACACTTGAACTGGCCGAATTAGCGCACGCACGCCTCACCTCCCTCCGATAAAACTTAACGAGTAGCCCTTCCTACATGGTCGGTCTACTTTTTCTATCCATTTGGTATAGATTTAGTTGACTTTCAAGTAAAGAGTTTCTATACTTCGCTCCAACGCTTCACCAAAACCGCAGAACATCTTTAGGCAAAGCCACGGTAAGTAACGGTCCAGAGAGCGCCAGTAGCAAAGGCTGCGCCCGCCATAGCGGAGACTCTTTAACAACCCACCTGCCGATGTTGCTCACCCCGCCTATGTGGGAGTGTTCGTCCGGCATCAATAGCACCCACAAGCATGGTTGTGGCTCTGCGCGGTATCCCTGCCGTCTCCAGTCCGTCAAAGCACGGTCCACGGAAAAAGAGGGTGAGGCGTAGACAGCCAAGACAAGAAATGGTCACGCTGGTTGGAATCCCAGCACCCATGGCCCCTTTGATGGGGCCGCATCTGAAACCGTCCTACTGAGGGCGGTTTTTCATGCGAGGAGATTTGTATGTCGAGCATCACGGTATCTACGACCGTCGATATTGATGTGGATGTCGAGCTTAGCGACATCGATACAAGTGATTTGATTTCAGAGCTGGAGAGTCGAGGCGTAGAGGGCGTCGATCATGCCCCCGCTCTACAAGCAATGTTCCAGGCGCTGTCGCTGGGCCAGGAGGACGAGGCCCTGAAGCTGCTGCGCTCTTATCTGTGTGATTGCCTTGGGCGTGTGATGTAACGCCGCCCCACTATAGGAGATCGGCATGTCCGCTTTCTGTGTATTTGGTATAACGGAATCACTGGCCAGGGAACTGGCGGCTCGCAAAGCCCCCCCCAAGAAAGAGCTGGAGAACATGACCGCAGAGGATCTACGGCAGTGGTACGCAGATCGTGCGGCAAAAATTTTTGAATCAGCTAAGCACCGCCAGGTATCCCCTGAGTTTGATGCGCCCCAGTTCTGCCATGACTGGATTGCAGTAGCCCGCAGGACGGTTAGTCATGATGGACTGCGTGTAATGGTGCGCGGACCGAAACCAGATGGACGGCCAAATAAGCGCACCGGCAATATTCCTATGACATGGCTGCCTTACTAACTATGACGTTAAAAAGGCACCTCGTCATTTTCCACTGGAGCGAGGCTTGCTAAGAGCACTATTTGGGCCGCACACACCGCCATTACATACTCTGAAATCTCAGGGCTGACCTCACCTCCAGTGGCCGCACCATGAGCTACACCGTTTGCGCTACCTCTCAACGCATAGATAGCTGAGAGAGTGTTTATTACGGTAGGCAACAGTTTTTTGGTGCAGCGTTCGCTCTTAAACCAGCTAATTAACTCACTTAATGTTCTTGCGCGAGACTCTGGAAACAACCTAATTCCCGCTGCCTCTAAAGAACAAACAGCTTCCTTGATCGTATTCTCATAATCAGCCCCCTTAGAAGTGCGGAAAAAATCCAATGCTTTGTGAAAATGTTTCCTAGCTTCTATTAATCTACTATCATTTAGAACGGTTTGAGATTTAGAAATCAAACTCTCAGTATTTTTCATCCCAAACCTAACCACTGAGCCGTCCACAAAATCATATGCCAAGCTTTCTTCTCGGAGAATTCTTCTCAGTTCTTTTTCTAAAAAACTCCGTGGAACTGCACGATCTTCACTAACCAGTTCACCAAAAGACGTATAGTCAGAGAGGCAAGCTATCTTGGAATAAAGGCGTTCGCAAAAATCATATAGCTTATCCCAAGAAATATAGTCGATAGAAGAAAAAACGGAATCTCTAAACCCAGCTATATCATTGGATGTTTTTATACAATAATCTCTGGGCGCCTCACCGAGCATTCTATCTAGTTCTTTAGCAAGGGCTCCCCAATCCGCCACGTAATTCAAATCCACCATTTCGGCTAATAAATGTTTTAGCGAATTCCTTGCGCTCATTGGAAAATCATCAGCGACAGACTTACGATCCCCGGCATTGCGAACTGAAAACGGCAATATCTCCATCCCAACCCCATTCAAACGGTCATAATTCAGATCGCAATATCAGTCATTACCACATAACCGTCAAGCCCCACCTTCAAACGAAGCGTGGGGCTTTTTCTTTTCTCAACAGGAGGCGCTATGACCGCGCTCGCTTATTTGATGTTGCTTGCTGGCCTGGTTACTGCCGCGCTACTGATCGACAAGCTGTGGGTGCGAGTCTTGCATCCCAGGCTGGCCCAGCGCTTTAACTGGGCACCACTCCCCACTGATAGCGAAATCCCTACCGGCTGGTGTCTTGGCTCTGCTGGTGCGGTCACGGTAGCAGCTGGCCTGCTTAACTACATCGCCCCCGCAGCGGGCTACTAAATATGGCTTCAGTCAATAAAGCAATTCTCGTCGGCAACCTCGGGCGAGATCCCGAGATCCGGTACACAGCAGAAGGCTCAGCAGTCTGCAACTTCTCTATTGCCACCACGTCCAGTTGGAAGGACCGCACCTCTGGCGAAAAGCGGGAGGAAACAGAGTGGCATCGAATCGTTCTGTATAACCGTCTTGCCGAAATCGCGGGTGAGTATCTGCACAAAGGCCGTCCGGTTTACGTAGAAGGTCGTCTGCGCACCCGTAAATGGACAGGCCAGGACGGCCAGGAGCGGTTCGCCACTGAGGTCATTGCCGAACAGATGCAAATGCTAGGCGAAAAGGTCACAACATTAAGTCTTTGAAAACAAGGCCTTCACGTACGCGGTTTGCATTTATCGAAAGCAGAGACCGCCTCCAGACAGTCCGATGCCACTTCTTTGATCATTTTCACTAGGCGAGCCATACTTCTATGCAAGACGTCTGCGTGACGCTTCCGCTCATTTAAATCCTGCCAGTCCCCCGCCACATAGGTATTTCGGATTCTATCCACAGTTCTGGCCAACAGGTCGAGCTCAGCTTCTGCAGTGGCAAGTTTTGCTGACATATATGAAGAGATGGGTATCAAACGTCGAGCATCGGGGAAAGAGGGAGCCAAAACAGCAGCATGTACCGTGATCGTAGTCACTAGATAGCCACCTGAAACGTCCTCCCTTAGGAGGGTTTCACAAATTATCCCTAACCCCCTCTCCAGATCGCCCGCTATAGCACCTAATCTTAAGTGTGAAGCAGCAGCAACCTGAATGGCGTCACCATAGAGCTCTTCTCTCCTCTGCTTGAACTGCCACCCGGCAATGCCCACAGCGCCAACTGCAGAACCAATCGTACCGATCGCCGTGAGTAAAGCAAGGATAAAGCTCGAATCTGTTGGATACAGAGTTGCCCCCCATCCGATTGGTACTCCGATTAAAAGTCCAGCCACGATACCGACCCCGACGCCCCAAGCGCGCTGCACAGATACGCTGTAGTCCTCTTTCAACTTAATCCTCATACCCCTCTCACTTCATGCCTGTATGTACGGCGTGAGCATAGCCCATCCTGAAAGGAATTCACCCATGTGGTTTAAAAACCTGCGTATCTACCGCTTGGATACGGCTTTTGCCTTGTCCGCTCAACAACTGGCCGCCCTGCTGGCCAAGCACCAATTTGCCCCTGGCGGCAGCCAAGAGCCACTCAGCCTGGGCTGGGTGCCGCCGCGTGACGGTGGTGAGCTGGTCCATGAAGTGAATGGGCAGTATCTGATCTGCCTACGCGCTGAAAAGAAGCTACTGCCGAGCGCTGTGGTCAATCAAGCGGCCCGCGAGAAAGCCCGAGAAATCGAAGAGCAGCAGGGCTACAAGCCAGGCCGCAAGCAGATGAAGGAGATTAAAGAGCAGATCATCATCGACTTGATGCCCCGCTCTCACGCAGTGCAGCGCGACACTATGGTGTGGATCGACACACGAAACCACTGGTTTGTGATTGATACCGCACTCGTGGCTAAGAGTGATGAGGTGCTGGGCTTGTTCGCCAAGAGCGTAGACCCCTTCCCAGTCCTGCCCCTGTATACCGAGCAGTCACCTGCTGGCGCTATGACGGCCTGGTTGGTGGATGAAGAACAACTGGCCAACTTCACCGTGGACCAGGACACCGAGCTGCGCTCCACAGGCGACAGCGGTGCGGCCGTGCGCTACGTGAAGCAAAGCGCCGACATTGACGAAGTGCGCAAGCACGTTGAAGCCGGCAAGCAATGCACTCGTTTGGCCATGACCTGGGCGGATCGCATCAGCTTTGTGCTGACCGACGCGCTGGACGTCAAACGCGTGGCCCCGCTGGACATCCTGACGGAGAAACAGGACGTGACCGCCGTCAACGATGACGAAATCTTTGATGCCGACATGACCTTGATGACCTCCGAGCTGGCCAAGATGATCAGCGATCTGGTCGAGGCGCTAGGAAATCTCCGAAAAACAGAATTACATTGCCACTGCAAAAAGAGCATTTAGAGTCAATCAAGCTCTCGATGGAGTATTTCTACTTGATTTTTAATGCACTCAACCGAGAAATTCACTTTATTTCTAAGAGCATCATATGAGTGCTTAACCCAGCTATCCCTGTCCTCCCTGAAATCAAAAAACTCCGGGTACTCCTCAGAAGCATATTTACTAACATCTTCCCACTTTTCACTAGCTTCTATCAGTTCTTCATAGAGCGGGTTGCTAGGTTTCCATACGCCTGCATCCAAAGCATCGGCCGCCGATACAAAATGCTTTGACAGCCTTTGCAATTCCAGTAAAGCAGACACTGCTTCTGGGGATGGAAGTTCGAGGACAGGGACAGCATCTAGTGCCCGTAAGTAACCATCTAACGATGAAGGCGCGTATACCTGAGATAAAGATATATGTCTTTTTTCGTATGGCTGCGACGCAGCCACGTTAATGGCCTCTACTCTTTCAACAAACGCGGAAATTATTACAAGCGTCGCGCGTCTAAATTGTTCTTTCTTCAGCCGAGCACTGGCTCTCACGCCCTCTCTACCTGCATAAACAGCTCCCGCAATCGCGGCAATTGAGCCAACTGCTTGCACCCAGGCAGCGACATGCCCCGCTTCTCCTATTGGATACAAGAACAGAGATGCAACCACAGCTGAAATGAAAGCGCTAAGTACAAGCACTTTAAAAAATAAGCGCCAATGCAATTGATTTCCCTTGCTTGCATGAACCAAAAAAATTTATAGCCGAACCCGCAAGGATCATAGTCGATCCTCATAAATAACGCCTCGCGGATGAGGATTTACGACTACAGCAACACCCCATAACCCCGCTTGATTTACTCAACCGGGGTTTTCTTTTTCTAGGATCAACCCATGACCGAGAACCCGCACCCATCCGACGTAGACAAAGAACGTCATAACGCACGAATCAGAAAACTACTCGCACTCTCCGGCTCCTCCAATGAGCATGAGGCGGCAATCGCAAGACATCGCGCCGAAGTTCTGATGGAGAAATACGCCGTTTCTCAGGCAATGCTCGGCCAGGCCGAGTATGGGTCTGGAGACTTTGAGACAGACACAAAGGATCGCGCCGCGTGGAAGCACAAGCTGTTTGGTGTACTCGGATTCATTTTTGGTTGCGCAACTGCGTTCTACACCAACCGCAATCAGAAACTCACATATACCTTTTATGGGAAAAAGCCGAACGTCGAGATTGCCCTATACATCTGCGAAATCGTCCACCGGTCCTTAAAGAACAGCTGGAAGATCCACCTGAATGATTTGCGATGCCAAGGCGTAAGGCCAACCGCCAAAGCAAAGGCAGATTTTTACTATCACTTTGCCATCGGCGTCAGTCGCAAAGTCTCCGAAGTATTTCAGAGCATGACCGCGCAAGAGCAGGCAAGCCTTGATGAGGAGCTCACTGAATCCGTAAAGCAGACAGACCATATCCCAAAAGCTCGATCAAGGGCCGTGCGCGGGAACAGACGCGACGCAGCGGCTTCTTTTGCGGGCTATCAAGCAGGCCAATCCCAGAACATCCACATCGGAGTCGGACAGCACAAGAGCGGGCAGATAGGAGTCAGCCATGTCTAACCCATGGCACTACCCTCCACTGGCCCATGCCCTGGTCAAAGCCAACTACTCCGATCAGCAGATCTCCCCTCGGGAGAAAGTCGCATGACACAAAGCGCCTACAGCAACAAAGCAACAAACCCCTGCCCCGCCTGGGAAAAACATAAAGGCGGGGCAATATTTTTCCGCTGAAAGTAGTAGACAGCGTTCATTTACTACAAATGTTGGGTGGGCACTAGATATCCTGCTATTACTCAACCGGGATAATTGCACTCGGCACAGAAGTCCCATTAATTGGTATGGTTTTTAGTGAAGGCAGATGAAGAATCAGAAAATAAAAACCACTGGCGGCTATGCTAACTCTCTTGTTTTACAAAGGCCAAAATATCTATAGACAAATCCTCAGAGAAACTACGCAGGGTGGTATCAACGTATAACATCAGCCCTTGATAATTTGATTTACATTGTCGCTCTATAAATTGGGCTATATCTTTAACAGCACTCTCATAGAAAAGAAGAGAGAGGGTATCTCCATGCTGAAGTCGTACCGGGAGGTCCGCACTTTGATGTAAATAACCTACTGGTTGAAGCTTCTTACTCGAGTTTTTTGAGCGTATAGAAACAGATGTGATAGTAGAAGAAATACGTCCATCTGAAATAATATCTACTGAAATAACTGGGCCTTCGACTCCCGAGACAAATGCCATCCTTTGGCGTATCACCAAGCTCTGTACGTTCTCACGTCTTTGGCGATCCGCTAACCAGAGCGAAGTAATTACAGCGCCAACAGTACCAAATGCCGTCATCACCTCCCACCATTTAGCACCAAAGATAAGCGGCCAATTAAATATGTAGTTTGTAGCTCCACCCGCAACAGCGGCACATCCGATGAATACAGCAATATAAAACCAAGGCTCAGCCTTCCAGTCTGACCACATCTCATTCCACCACTTTTTTCTCTGCATACCCCCTCCATCCCATAGACGCACCAAGTGTAACGCTTGGTGCGTTTCTTTTTGCGACTAGACATAGGGCAATGAATTGACGGAGCAAAAACTCTATTCGGCCATCCCAGCGGCAAACGCGCCGATACCCACTGGATCACCTTCATGAAAGGACAGTCATGAACACCCACCCACACAACCAGGCGCGCTCTACCCCGCAAGAAGCGTTCAACCTGCAACGCGCAGCACAGGTATACGGAACACGCGCATTCATCCCCGTTACCTCAAAAGCCGCCCCCAATCCTAATTACCGTGAACTCATGGAGAAGAAGCGATGAGCAATGAAACTATCGCCTGGAAGATTTGCTACACCGATAAAGGGCAGTACCGCACAGCCCTGTCCGAGCACAACAGCGTCGGCGACTATCGCGCAATTGATCCAATGGCATCCAGCATTGCGCTGTGTGCCGCCCCTGTGAGCGCGGAGCCGGTGGCGTTTGTCGAGTCTATCGACCCGGTAGCGTTACAGGCGACTATCCGATGGCCTTGGGTCCAGAATGGGGTGCTGCCCCAATGGCTTAACGTAGGGGTAAGTTTGTATGCCTCCCCCGTTGCCGCCCAGGCGCACTCAGAAATTGAAATCACTGACGGCATGGCTCTGGTGTTTCACAACGCAATTGCCGATGGCTCGATTGGCCAGCAAGAGGTTGATGAAATCAAGACAGGCTTGCGAGCCGTGTTTGCCAACATTGATGATTCCCGCCCCCTGGCAGACACCAGTCTCACACAGCAGACGCTTGACGATGTGAAAGCAGGTATTCCAGCAAGGGATGCGGAGATTGAAGCGCTGCGTAAGGAACTTGAAACCCTGCAGCGCGCCCAGGCGCAGCCGACATTCGATGATCTGCAGGCACTGGCGATTAAGCATGGTGCATGGGTGCCAGGATACGGGCCTTTTGCCGCTGAACTACTCGCAACCTACGGCCTTGCCCCAGAAAAGCAGCCGCATTGGGTTACAGGCTGGCTGAATGCAATGAATGCAGTGAATGCCAAAGCAGCGCAGCAGCCTGTAAGCGGTGCTGATGGGTTTCCAGAGGTTATGCAGCCCATTGAAACTATCGAGTATTGGGCAGACGCATATTCAAACCCAGAAGGCGACGAACACTTCATGGGCCACGGCATGGTGGTTACTCTGCTACGAGAGTATGCCGCGCTGCGCGCCGCACTAGCGCAGCAGGACGCCGACAAGGTGGATGCGGATCGATATCGAGCATGGCGCGATGCGGCAGTAGCGAACAGCACCCAGTTCGTCATAGCAATGCGGAAAGCTCTACCGCCCGAAGCCTGGACAGGCACCCCGCGCTGGCCCACTACTACTGAATGGGATGCAGCCATCGACGCAGCCCGTAAGGAACAAGCATGACTGACTTCAAATATCACCCTACACCTGAATACCGCTTCTTCCTTCATGACCCAGAAGGCGATGGCATGCGGTATTACCGCACAGCCGAAGAGCGCAACGCTGACGCCGAAGACGCAATCCAAGGGTATCTGGACGACTGCTGGGCCGAAGAAGTTGTGAATGTGGTGGCCGGAGAAATCACGCACCACACCGTGCCGAAAAATGTCGAACTACGGCCAAAGCGTGAGGATTTTGAGAGCGACGAAGAACACGAACAGGCAGTGTCCGAGGGCGGGTTCAGTAGCCATGATGGCGACTACTCGTGCAACTATGAGCTCGCACCGATTACGGACCCCGGAGAGCCAACGCCATGATGGATGACCTCACTCACCGCCTGCGCTGCAAGTATCCGATGGGGCCTATACAGGCGAATGGTGAGCCGGAATTTGGGTGGCGGGACTTCAGTGGGCCCGCAGAGGGCGTGGTCCTGCCTACCGCAATCATGCTCGAAGCTGCTGGCCGAATCGACCAGCAACAAAGAACCCTGGCCAACATCGAGGCCTTCGTCGCCTGCGATGCGTCCGCTATCTCGTATCTGAGCCTCGGTGAATACCGGACAGCCCTGCTCAAAATGCTACGTGAAGGAGCAAACTCATGACCACATTCAAACGCATGATCGGTGACAAAACGATCAAGCGGGCAGATGCAATGAAGATCCGCCTGGAAGATATTCACGAAGAGCCAGGATTCAATTTGCGGGATGAAACAGCAGTCGATGCTGATGGAGTCTCGTTTGAGGAAAGTATCCGAGCCCTGGCCGAATTTATCGGGGCTGGCGGCACTTACCCAGCACTGGAAGTACGCCCGCGTGAAGAAGGCGGGGTGTGGGTAGTTGACGGATATAGGCGGCGACGCGCCCTGACCCTGCTCGACTCAGAAGGCAAGCTGCCTAGAACGCCAGCGCGTGATGGTGGGCAGCCAGAGGCATGGATCAGTATCGTGCCGTTCGAGGGAAGCGATGCTGAGCGTACTCTCCGTATCCTGACCAGCGTAGAAAACCGACGACTGGGAGCCTTGGAGGTAGCACGCGGCTATCGACGGTTAGCAAATTTTGGCTGGACCACCACCCAGATTGCTCAGGGTGTCCACAAGTCCCGCACCCACGTTGAGCAAATGCTGATGCTTGCAAACTCCAATACGGACGTACAACGAGCAATAACCTCTGGCCAAGTGTCGGCGTCAGCTGCAGTCGGCCTGGTGCGTCAGCACGGTGAACAAGCTGGGCAGGCTATAGAGGAAGCGGCTGAGCGGGCGCAGGCTGAAGGCAAAACGAAAGTCACCCCACGCATGCTGGCCGACCGCCCCCGCTTAACTGTGAAAGCGATCGCGCCCCCACTGCAGAAGTTTTTACGGTCGGCAGTCGAATACGAACGAACAGAACAAGGCGGCACCGATTATGTCCTGGTGCCAGCTCAGGCCCTGCTCGACCTGCAGGCCATTATGAATACGGAGAAAGAAGAGTGAAAGTTACTTGCGAAAAGCACAGTGAAGCCCAGGTGCACCGTAGCCGGACTGGATGCATCGCTTGCGAAGTCGATGAGCTACAGCGCCAGATCACCGGCGCTCAAATGCTCAGCACGCGCATGTGGAATTGGATGAATAACCCGGAAAACACCAGGGTCCGCACCACGGATCTGGAAACAGAGCAGTTCCGTCAGCGGTTCCTGCAGGAGTTCCGACAGGCCCGCTGATGAATGATCGAATTTTGGAAGTCCTGGCCAGAACGGCCAAAGATTGGAATCTACCCGCCCCCGTGGCGGGTTTTTAATGGAAGAAACATGCAAACCAACAATCACACCACTGATCTACGGGGAGCAGCCGATATTCTGAAGGTGCACCCTAAGACCATGCTTGAAATCATCCAATCTGGCGCCGTGCCAGCTGCGAAAGTCGGACGCGCTTATGTCATGCTGACACGCGACGTCCTCAACTATTTGGATCAGCTCTTGATCAGGCAGACCGCCGACCGGATGCGTGGGATCACCAAAGTGAATCAGCCAGGTCGGACCCGCGCAGGTTCGCGTACCTCATGAGCATGCGCTGGCTCTTGTGGCCAGTGATCCGCATGATCGCCGTCTCGGACAAGCGGGTTCTCTCAAAAAGGCGGCTGGTAGCCTCATGGCGAAAGTCGTGGAAGTTCAAGTCCTCGATATCAGCCGCCGCAAAGACTCTCTTGAAAAGCTTTGAGAGGAAGTCACTTATTTTTGAAAGACTCGCTGCATCATGCCGCCCACCCCACCAAGGGAATAACCGATCATGATCCCATCCCTGCTCCGATCGGAACTCTAAATATCGCTCCAATGCTGACATCGCAACCGAAGACAAAGGCACCTGACGCTTATCGCCATTTTTTGTTTTCTCTAAAAACACCGTGCGCTGGCTCAGATCTACCTGCGCGAGCGTCAAGGTGTACATCTCCCTCAATCGCATCGCTGTCTCCACCGCCAGGATAAAAATGCACTCCAAAGCTGGCGCATACGGTAGATCAGTTCTTGCTCGCGGCAGTCGGCCCTCTTGAATTACTGCCAGTATCTTTTCATACTCGCCACGCTCAAGCCGACGGTCCCGCTCTGTATCAACACGTCCACCACCAGACAGCGCAGCATCCATCTTCGTGTACTGCGCGTATCCATCCGGTAACGAGCGCAGTGGATGATCAGGGAACTGGACGTAGCCCTTTCTCATTCCCCAATCGGTACAACGCGCCAACGCCCCCACACGGGCACGGATAGTGGCTGGCGCAAGCTGCTCCACCCTTTTCATTTCTGAAATCCAATTATCTACCCAGCCGGCAGTGATCCTGGCCAACGGCCAATCGCCATGCATGCGCACAATCACGCGGAGCGATGCGGCGTCCTTTGAGGATGGGTGGGCTTCACGCTGGTACTCTCTGTCCAGCGCAGCAATGGTCAGAATGCGCCCTTCTGGCTGATGCTCTGAAGGAATGATGCCCCGATCCAACAGAGCCTCTAGCCGTTGGGCATACTCATCGCCCTCTTGCTCAGAGGCGAATGTCATATATATCGGTTTTTCCAGCAACCCGGCTTTTTTGAATACGTATTCCCAGGTACCGTTTGTGCGAATCCGCTTACCAGCCATTACATTTCTCCAGCACGCCATTCAGGCATAAACAGGCATCAATGTAGGGCGTAGTAGAGTTGGTAGCAAGCCAATCTTGGTTGGTTGAGGCTACCTTAGACTACCCAAAAAGTTGGTTAGATAGGCACAAAAAAAGCACTTAGTTTTACCTAAGTGCTTGATTCGACTAGCAAAAGAAATGGTGGGTGCTGAGGGGTTCGAACCCCCGACCTACGCCTTGTAAGGGCGCCGCTCTACCAGCTGAGCTAAGCACCCATTTCTGTGATGCCGTTCTTCTTATGAAGAAAAAGAATTATAGGACCAAAGAATTCTTTTTGCAAGTCTTTTGCGTAAATTAATTTAAAAATTAATTCACAGCGTCTTTCAGAGCCTTACCGGGACGGAACTTGGGCACGTTTGCGCCTTCGATCTCGATAGTTTCACCGGTACGTGGGTTACGACCCGAACGGGCAGCGCGTTCCGACACAGCGAAGGTGCCAAAACCAACCAGAGTAACCGTATCTTTTTCTTTCAGCGTGGTGGTCACGGCATCGATAAACGCATCCAGTGCACGACCAGCGTCAGCTTTGGACAGATCGGCTTTGGTGGAAATGAATTCGATAAGCTCGGTTTTATTCATTGAGAAAATACCCCTGAAAATTATTTTACGGGCCCCCAGCGGGAACCAGTTTGTGGCGGTCAGACTTAATAGTGACAAACGACAGAGCAAGCAAGCACTACCGTCTGTCATCGCTACCGGGCGCACAAGTGCCCCGGTTGGCTACCGCGTATTAAGCCTTCGTTTAATACCCGTGTCAAGCAAAAAAACCCCTGTAACCCGCATCATTGCTCACTGTTGATACAAGTTGCAGGACTTTCCCTATTTTGCATCGAGAAACTTAACAGGCTGCCTCAAATATGTTATTTGGGCTTTGAAACCCCAAAAAATTAGCTGGCTGATACTGCGTTTTTGAACATTTCTTCAAGCACTTGCGCACGTCCATCAGCGACTCTGCGGGCCGTCGCTCGCATAAATTTCCTTATATGCCTCGCACTTAGCCCCACCCTACCTTCTTGTCTGAGAGCCAGAAGCTTCCTTTCTGCACCCCTCTCCTGAACACCAACCATGCCCATATCGAAGCGGCCTGCCCTCCTACAATTTTCTGCATTGTTTGACTGTCTTTCGGTACTTGCTACCGTCAAGGAGCGCAGCGATGCACGGCAAGGTTTATTTGGTTGGGGCGGGACCTGGCGACCCTGAACTTCTCACACTACGGGCTTTATACCTGCTGCAACATGCAGATGCGGTGGTCTATGACCGCCTGGTCAGCCGCGCCATCATGAGCTGTATCAACCCGGAGGCCACCTTGCATGACGTCGGTAAAGTGGCCGCCTGCAAGCCCAGCATGCAGGACAATATCAACGACACGCTCTTGTCGCTGAGCCGAACCCATCAACACGTTGTCCGCTTGAAAGGCGGTGATCCCTTTATTTTTGGCCGTGGAGGCGAAGAGCAGCTGTATCTGCAACAACATGGAGTCCAGGTTGAAGTCGTGCCCGGGATTACAGCGGCTACAGGCTGTGCAGCTTCTCTAGGCATTCCCTTGACCCATCGCGGGCTGGCCAGCAGTGTGCGCTTTATCACCGGGCACCTGCGCGACAACCAAGGACTGGAATTGAACTGGGCCTCCTTGTCTGATCCCACCTGTACGCTGGTGTTCTACATGGCCATGGCCAATTGCAGCCATATTGCCCAGGCCTTGATTCAACATGGGCGCAGCCCGCATACGCCTATCGCCTTGGCACAAGATGCCACGCTTAAAAGCCAGCGCTGGGGCTTAGGTACTTTGCAAACACTTCCACAGCTTGCGCAAACCTTCAGTCCCCCAGCCTTGTTGATTATCGGCCAGGTGGTGCAGTTGCATCCGGATTACCCGCAACCCGCCTCAAACACGCAAAATGCCCTCGCCTGCGAACCCTCCTGGGCCGTGATGTGAAAGGTTTGCACTTCCCTTTCAAGCCCAGTGGCAGGCAGTTTCTGGCCAACATGTGGCTAGCTGTGCTGCTCTCCCTTCTCTGGCCACAACAAGCCGCTGCTGATGAAACCGCTTTGACACCGGAGCGGCAAGCCTCTTTACGAACGCTGCTTCATCAAGAATGCGGCTCATGTCATGGCTTGCTCCTGAAAGGAGGCCTGGGGCCTGCTTTAACGGCTAACGCCTTGCAAGACCAAAGCGCACAGCAGATCGCCCTGACGATCATGCAGGGTCGTCCCGGAACAGCCATGCCTGCCTGGAACCGCTTCTTGCAGCCAGCGGAAAGTCTCTGGCTGGCTCATTTTCTTCTCCATGAATCGGATGCAGCACCATGAAAGCACTGATGACTTTAGGCCTGCTTGTCGCTTTAAGCGGCTGTGCCAACCCACTACGCGGCACGAATGACCTGGGGCTGGTTGTAGAGCGTGCGACAGGCAGTGTGGCTGTCGTTGAAACCAGTCATCGTAGCCGCTTGGCGCGAATTGAAGGTTTGGGTGATCTGTCCCACGCCCATATCACCTACTCACGTGACGGGCGTTATGGCTATGTCTTTGGGCGGGACGGTGGCCTGAGCAAAGTGGACCTGCTTCAACAAGTTCTAGTCCATCGCATCATTCAGTCCGGCAATGCCATAGGTGGCGCCATCTCCCAGGATGGCAAGCTGATTGTGGTGCAAAACTACGAACCGGGTGGCATCAAGGTTTTTAATGCGGACACCCTGGCCCTGATCAGTGAAGTTCCGTCTTACTACGCCCCCAACAAACGCGCCAAAGTGGTTGGCCTGGCTGACTTACCCAATCAGCAATTCGCCTACTCCTTGTTCGAGGCAGGTGAAATCTGGCTGACCGATTTATCCGACCCCTCACGCCCCACAACACGGCGTTTTGCAGCGGGTCGTCAGCCCTACGATGCCATGGTCACCCCGGATGGGAGGTACTACATTGCCGGACTGTTTGGCGAGGATGCCCTGGCCATGCTGGATTTGTGGAATCCTGAAAATGGAGTCCAAAAAATCTTGCAAGGCTATGGCCGGGGAGAGACCGCCCTGCCCGTCTACAAAATGCCGCATCTACGGGGCTGGTCCTTGGCTGGCCAGGACTTGTTTTTACCGGCCATTGGACGCCATGAGGTTCTGGTCGCCAGCACCGTGAACTGGCAAGAGAAAACTCGCATTCCGGTTCATGGACAACCCGTTTTTGTCATGGCTCAGCCCGATGGCCGTCAGGTCTGGGTGAACTTCGCTTTTCCAGACAACGACAAGGTACAGGTAATTGATGTCGCCACCCTGGAAGTGGTTCAAACCTTGGACGTAGGCAAAGCCGTTCTCCACATGGAATTCACCCCTAGGGGTGAAGCTGTCTGGATTTCAGCGCGAGACGACAACAAGGTCAATGTGTACGACACCCACAATTTCAAGCGTCTGGACAGCCTGGATATTCAGCACCCGAGTGGAGTGTTTTTTACGCATCGGAGTGGTCGCATTGGTTTCTGATCTTTCCCCTTCTGCCTTTCAACTATTGAACGCCTGGCAACATGGCTTCCCCTTGGAACCCCGACCGTTCCGCACGCTGGGACTGCTTTTGGGGCTTAGCGAACAAGCCGTGATGGACTACCTGCAACGCTGGCAAGACCAAGGCATCATCAGCCGTATCGGGCCAGTACTGAACCCTGCCTGTATGAGCAGCACTTTGGTGGGCATGCATGTGCCCGCCAATGACTTGAACACGGTTGCGGACTGGATCAGTGCCCTGCCCGCCGTGAACCACAACTACGAGCGCGAACACGCCATCAATCTCTGGTTTGTGCTGACCTGTGCGAATGAACAAGAGCGCCAGGCGGCCTTGGAGCACATCGCTGAACATACTGGCTTGTTGCCCTTGTCCTTGCCCATGATCCGGGCCTATCACATTGACCTGGGGTTTAGCCTTGTCCCACATACCAAGAGCACCAGCCCCTTGTCGCCCAGCAAGGGGCTGCCCGCATTAGGCAGTACTGAACGCAAACTGCTGGAGTGTTCTTTGCAAGGTTTGAAGATTCAAGCCGACCCCTTCAAGCCTTGGGCAGAGCAAGTACAGATCAGCGAGAAACAAGTGCTGCAACAGCTACGCGGCTTTCTGGAACAAGGCATATTCCGGCGATTTGGCGTGGTCCTGCGCCATCGAAAACTGGGCTACCAAGCCAATGCCATGTGTGTCTGGACGGTAGACAAGCATCGCATTGATGCCCTAGGAGAGGAGCTGGCCAGGCAAGACGGCATCACGCTGTGCTATCAGCGGCAGCCCTGCCCGCCACATTGGAATCACAATCTGTTTTGCATGATTCATGGCAAAAACCGTCAGGACGTACTGACACACCATGCGGAGTTGAATAATCGTTTCGACTTGGGTCAGCTCCCGCAGGAAGTGTTGTTCTCCACTCGCTGCTTCAAACAACGAGGCGCACTGCTTAGCCCGGCTCATCATGACTGATCATCACACCCCACCATTGCATGCGCCGGTTGAACTGGACAACACCGATCGCCACATTCTGAATCGCTTGCAAGATGGTTTCCCCATCTGCTCCCGCCCCTTTGCACAGTTGGCACCTGATTTTGCCTTGAGCGAGTCTGCCTTGATTGCTCGTGTCCAGCACTTGCGCCAATCCGGGATATTGACCCGCTTTGGGCCCCTCTTCCAGATCGAGGCTTTAGGCGGTGCTTACTGCCTGGTCGCTATGGCCGTACCGGAAAAACGCTGGGACAGTACCGTCATAGCCGTCAACCGCCATCCTGAAGTCGCTCACAACTACCGGCGCGCCCATGCCTTGAATATGTGGTTTGTACTGGCTACGGCGACACCGCAAGACATCGAATCCTGCCTGAAGACAATCGAAGCTGAAACCGGCCTACCCGTCTTTGCTTTTCCCAAAGAGCAGGAATACGCCCTAAGCCTGAAACTGGAGCTTTGATATGGTGCATTTGAATCCCGCCTATACCGCACTGATCCATGCCTCGCAGCGGGGTTTGGCGATAGAGCCACAGCCCTACCTAAAACTGGCGCAAGAGTTGGGCGTATCCGAAGCTTATGTCATGAAGCAGTTTCAAACCATGCTGGACCAAGGCTTGATACGGCGCATTGCAGCCATCCCCAATCACTATGCTCTGGGCTACGTAGCCAATGGCATGTGCGTCTGGAATATCACGGACGACAAGCTGGACCTAGTCGGTACATGGCTAGGCTCGCAAGCCGGAGTCAGCCACTGCTATCGTCGTCCGCGTCGTCTACCCCAGTGGCCATACAACCTGTTCGCCATGCTGCATGGCAAGGACCATGGCACGGTACGTGCCCAGGCACAGAGCATCAGCCTGCAAATATCGCAGCGCTTTCCTGGCGTTCTGCACGATCACGATATTTTGTTTTCCACCGCCATTCTTAAAAAGACCGGCCTGCGTCTACGGAGGCCTTGAGCATGTTTCGGATATCCCGTTTTGTTGCTGCCCTGCACTCTCCTGTTGCGCCGACACGCGTCAGCAAGGCCCCTGTGGTGATCTGGAATCTGATACGTCGTTGCAATCTGCATTGCAGCCACTGCTACTCTGCCTCTACCAACAAGGACTTCCCTGGCGAGCTGAGCTACGAACAAGTCTGCACTGTCATGGATGACCTGCATCAATTCGGTGTACGCGCCCTGATCCTGTCCGGCGGCGAACCTTTGCTACGCCCAGATATTTACGACTTGGGCCGACATGCGAAAACACTGGGCATGTACGTAGGACTATCGTCCAACGGCACCTTGATAACTGAGCAAAATATTGATCAGATTGCCGACTGCGGCTTTGACTACGTAGGCATCTCCCTGGACGGTTTGCAGGCCCGCCATGACCGAATTCGTGGAGAGGACGGAGCCTACGCAGCCTCCTTGCACGGCTTGAGACTATGCCGTGAAAAACAGTTGAAAGTAGGCCTGCGCTTTACCCTGACTCAAGAAAATGCAGTTGATCTAAATGGCCTGCTGGCTGTGATGGAGCAGGAACAAATCGACCGCTTTTATCTCTCTCATTTGAACTATGCAGGTCGGGGTTTGGGCAACCGCGCCCTGGCCAGTCACCACGCCGTCACCCGGCAGGCTATGGAGCAGCTTTTCACAACCTGCATGACCTATCAAAAAGCCGGCAAACCCAAAGAGTTCACCTCGGGCAACAACGATGCTGACGGTGTTTTCTTTCTGCACTGGGTGCGACGGCATTACCCCGAGCAAGCTCCCAAAATTCTGACTATGTTACGCCAATGGGGAGGCAATTCCTCCGGCCAAGGAATTGCGAACATCGATAACCGTGGCAATGTTCATCCCGACACCATGTGGTGGCATTACAGCCTTGGAAACGTGTTGCAACGGCCTTTCTCGGAGATTTGGTCCAACCATCAAGATCCCTTGCTGACAGGCCTGCGGCAACGACCCAGGCCTGTGCAGGGGCGCTGTGCTGGCTGTGCCTACCTGGATATCTGCAATGGCAATACGCGCACTCGGGCAGAAAAAAGCACAGGCAACGTGTGGGCAGAAGATCCGGGATGCTATCTCAACGATCAGGAAATCACTGTCTGAAGACTTTCCAAACGATTAGCTAGAGCTTTTTTACTCAGCCACAGTTCTGGAACTACGGCTCCCCCCCTGCCGTCTAAAGCCTCAACACAACACTCAGCGCCCCAATAGAATCAGGTGAACTGCAGTGGGGAAACACGTACAGAATCAAGACACCACAGGCGGTGAGCACCAGGCTAAACAGACCTGAATCGAAAGGCCAAAAAAAGTGAGGCAAGCGATCTTGCCTCACTCAACAACAACACTTCACTTAGTTCTTCATCACACAGTTCACCTAAGCAAGCTGATAGCGCACCTAGGCCAGCTCACAGATCAAGCCTTGCTGCTGCAACAGCTCAACCAAAGGCTGTACATCCCACGATGACTTCCAGGCAATCACGATGCGCTCGCCTGGCACCCAGGACTGGCACAGGGGTGCCCAGAAATCACGATTCAACAAGGTGTCTTGCAAGACCACCCCCGCCTGATCCAAGGCCATCAAACGGGCATCACGACGTGCCTTCTCCAAAATCGCAGGCAAAATCAGTGGCAGGTACAAGACCCAATCTGCCTGGTTCAATTTGCGCAAGGCGCGCAACGTCAGCAAGTCCACTGCCTCCAAGTCGGCGATAGGCAAAATGGTGACCTGAATATGCTGCTGAGGGGTTTCTGTCCTCAAGGCAGCATCAAAGGCTGCCAGCGCTTCCGTAGCCTTGCCTTGCGCCAGGAGATCAGGGATAGGACTATCTAGTACGTAATCAAAGAAATGACGACGGGTATGTACCTCGGGGAAAGCCTGTTTGATATCGGCTCGGCGGCGAGCCAGCAAACCGGCCAAGTCCCCTACTGACTCAGGCAGCTCGCTTTCTATCCACTCCCGAACACGCCGCGCCAGTACAGGAGCTGAACCTGCAGAGGAGACCGCAATCATCAAGGGCGAACGGTCGACCATAGCAGGGACTTGTACGGTAGACAGATGCCCATCGTCGACCACATTACAGGGCAGACGCAAGGCGTCGGCTGCCTGAGCCACGATGCGATTTATCTCGCGCCGTCCAGTTGCTGCAACAACCAGCCAGGCCTCGTGGATATGCTCGGCAACAAAGGAGGTAAACAAGCTGCTTAAAGCACCCGCCTGAGCACTGGCCCTCAACCAGGAGGTTTGCTCCGGTGCGACGACGGTGACTCGCGCGCCTGCACGCAGCAAGAGCCGAACTTTACGCTCCGCAACCGTCCCGCCACCTACGACGACAACCGCCTTACCGGTCAGATTGAAGAACAAGGGAAACACATTCATTGCACGACATCCTTAAGGCGCCAGCAGACACTGGCGCCCGGTTCACACTTACTTCAGGCTGGAAAAGTAGGCAGCCAGTTCATTCACCATTTCCGGGCTGAGAGGCTCGGCCATGGGGCTCATGATGGGATCGTTGCGCTCTCGCGATTTGAACTGCTGTAGCTGCTTGACCAGATACTCCACCTTCTGCCCTGCCAGGTTGGGATACATACCTTCCGTGCTGACACCTTCCAGCCCATGGCAGGACGCGCACAAAGGCAGCATGGACGATGCCTGGGCCGATAGTTGCGACTGCCCATGCGAGCCTTGTAAACCCACTGGTTTGTCCGCTGCCAAAGCGACACTGGAACCCAAGAGGCCCACAAGAGCCATACCCATAAAAAGCTTTTTCATGACGTTCCTTTGCTTAGAATTTTTGGGTTTCAGGCTGACCAATGGTGAGCCAACGGGTACGGGCACGCGAGAAAATGCCCGATGGGCTTTCCATCTTGTGTTCAGCTACCAGCTCCAGACTGCGGCTGTCGTAAATCTTCAAACGATCGCCCCAGTAACCCGAACTGACGTAGAGGTAATCGCCCGTGCGGTTGTAGTTGGGGAAGAAGGCATGACCACCCACGTCCAAAGTCTTCACCACGGACAAGGTGTTTTTATCGATCAGCTGAATCCAGGAAGCGCGCTTGTCCTTGTCGATAATGTCCACCGCCACATACGGGGCATTAGGATGGGCGGCGGGGGATTCGGTGGCTCCGGCAACGGGAATCTGCTTCACCACAGAGAAGTCTTTGACATCCCAGGCAGTAACCACGGAGCCTAACTTGCAGGTGCCCATATTGGTGCCGAAGGCCAGCATGCGGCCGTTCACTTCCGTGACAGCACCCGAGCCTGCGTGGGGCTGACAGCCAGCCGGAATGTCACGTACCACCTTGTCGTCCTTCAGGTCGATGGCCACGTACTTGTTGTCGTCGTAAGAAGCCACCATGGAATAGCGACCATCCGGCGTCAGGAAGGTGTCGTGCAACATGCGGCCGACCTTGGCCAGTTTGGTGACCGGCATATCCGGCTTGTCTGGATCAATAATCCAGATCTGCCCGGCTTGGCGCAGTGTCAATGCAAACTTGTTATTGATACGACTACCAATAATCGGACCACCGGCGGATTTGATGAAATTGCCGTCCGGGTCCTCGCCCTCCAGAGCGATATATTTCACTGGTTCCAGGGTGTCGGCCTTCAGGATAACCATGCTGTTGGGTACGAAGGAACTCAGTGCCAGCCACTTGCCATCTTTGGATAAGGCAATACCCGTACCAGTCAGCCCCACCTTGGCCTGACGAACAATCTGCAAGGTGTACAAGTCGATTTTGTAGACGTGCCCATCATCACTTTTCAGGTATCCCCAGCGCTCGTGGCTGGGGCTGAATTCCATGATGTGTGGCGCGCCAACCGTGGCAATTTCACCCACCTTCTGGTTGTTCTTGCCATTGATGAAAACAGCACGAGCCTGATTGGAACCATCGCCCCGCCCATAACGCCCGCGGGCCATAATGACCATCAAGTCGTAGACGGAATCGATCTCGTAATTGGGTTTGCCGGGCAAGGTGGATTCGTCTACCAGCACTTTCACGCTGGCACGTATCTGATCCATATCCCAAGTGCGTTCCACCACGGGCTCGTTCTTGATCATCTTGGCCAACGCGCGAATGTCCTCGTCGGGCAAGCGTCCGACAAAAGGTGGCATCAAGGTATCCGGAATCCCGGTCATGATGGTGCCGCGCAAGGCAATCTCACTTTGAACCAGGCGATCACTGTGCAGGCCCGGAGCGATATACCCTCCCCGGTCGGCTGCGTGACACACCGCACAGTTTTGCTGAAACAAGTTGTCTACCCGAACTTGCTCTTCCGTCGGGGCCGCCAAAGCCGCGCTGACGGTGGTAGACAGGAAGGCCAGGGTCATCATTTTTCTATACATTCCATTACCTCCAACAATTGCCTTGCTAAAGGGCAAGACCAAACAAACTATAACGATTGTTATTTTTTACTGAGAAGGTATGGATACGGATTAAATAATGGGGATGGTTTTTTTATATCGTAATTACGAGATATTAAATACTCTTACCTAGATAAAAACATCCATGACAAGGGGCCAGTTGGCAGATCAAGAAGCCGGATAAATTTATCACGAACGAATATTCATTTTGACCTAACTCAAGTTAAAACTAGAGGCTGCTGCCTATAGTGGCCCGGCCTGGCTCGCCCTTGATGGTTTTGATTATTTTTCCGGTCCCGCCATGTTTTCTTTACCGATTACGCTTTCCCATACTCATAGCCCACCGTATAAACGACAAATTGCACGTCAAATCGAAACCCTGATCTGTTCGGGACGTTTGCAAGAAGGCAATCGCCTGCCTTCAATCAACCGAATGGCGTCTCTGCTGCAGGTTTCCAAAAATACGATCATGGGTGCCTATGACTTGCTGATCGACTCCAATCTGATTCATAGCGAACCTAGCCGGGGATTCTTTGTGGCTACACCTACCCGCAATGGTCGCAGTCGCCTGGCACCGGATTTTGTGCTGGAGACGGCCCACTGTTCACGCAGCCCGCGTACCAGCACGGCACAGGCCAGCGGTGTGCATGTGCCTGCTGCCAGCGTGCCCGTTCGTTTTGATTTCAAGATTGGACGCCCCTCGGTCCATGCTTTTCCGCTGCGACAGTTCATTTATTTGTCCAACCAGTTGCTGCGTTACGCAGGCTCTGCCATGGCAGACTATCCACCGCCTGAAGGCCTATGGGGCTTGCGGCTGCAAATTGCGGATTATCTGGCGGCCAGCAAGGGCATATTGGCTGACCCGGAGCACATCATCATCACTGCAGGAACACAGGAGTCCTTAAGTCTGATCGCAGCTCATTTCCTGGACGAAAAAAGCTGTGCGGTGCATGAGTCGCCCGGCTACAACGGCTTCAGACATTTGCTGGCGCGGCACCGCGCACAAAGTATTCCCGTGCCTGTGGACCAGCACGGCTTGCGTACAGACACACTGCCCGACAAGGCTGTTCAGTTGGCTTTCGTCACGCCCTCCCATCAGTACCCTTTGGGGCACACCTTGACGGTAAGTCGCAGACAGGAGCTACTGGCTTGGGCCAGTACCAGTGGCGCTTTGATTATTGAGGACGATTATGACGGGGACTTCTGTTATGGCCCGGCCTTACCCGCGCCACTCAAGGCCATGAGCCCCGGGCAGGTGATTTATCTGGGTTCGTTTTCCAAAACCTTGGGCCCTGGTTTGCGCTTGGGCTATATGGTCTGTCCTCCCCACCTGAGCCAGGATTTTATTGCACGCAAGGCCTTGCTCAACAACGGGTCACCTTGGCTAACACAAGCCGTGTTGGCACGTTTTTTTGATGAGTATGACTATCCACGGCACCTGCAATACTTGCGCCGCCGTTATCTGGAGCAACGCAATACGCTGCTGCAGGGACTGAAAAAAGTGTGGGGGAATACGGGCGTAGTCAGCGGACACAATGCTGGCATGCATCTGGCTTTTTGCCTGCCACAACAAAGCCCAAATGCCCACCACGTTGCCGCTGCGGCACTGCGCCATGGCATACGGCTCTACCCTTTGGCACAGGCCGCCAGCCAGGAAACAGACAGCACGAATCCACGCCATCTGCTGTTTGGCTATGCGAATCTGGAATGCAGGGAATTGCAGCAAGCAATGCAGCATCTAGCCCTGATACAGCCCAGGCTGAACCATGGCTAGATGTGCGAAGAGCTTAGGACTGGGCCAGCGCCTGATCAAAGTCCGAGGTCAGATCGATAATCTCTTCAATACCTACGGAGATACGCAACTGATTGTCGGCAATGCCCATCAGAGCGCGCTGCTCAGCGCCCATCTCGTAGTAGATGGTGTGGGCCACGGGCAGCACCAGACTGCGGTTGTCGCCCAAGTGCGTAGCCAGTACAAAGACTTTCAGGCGATTCAGGAAGTCAAAGATTTCAATGCCCTCTTCCAGCACTACGCTCATCAGGCCACCGAAGCGATTGCCGAACAATTGAGCCGTACGCTCGTGCTGCGGGTGATCTTCCAGGCCGGGATACTGCACGTGCTTGACCTTGGGATGCGCCTTCAAATGGCGCGCCAAGGCCAGGGCGTTGGAACAGATACGCTCCATACGCAAAGGCAAGGTTTCCGAACCGACAGCCAGGCGGTGAGCCACGTCAGACGACAAGGTGCCGCCCATATCGCGCAAGCCCTTTTTCCGAATCTGTACCAAACCCCAATTCTGCGTATTGCCCGTGCGGTAGACCTCGGCAATATTGGGGTAGGTCGTCCAGTCAAACAGGCCGGTATCCGTCACCATGCCACCCAAGGCATTACCGTGACCACCAATGTGTTTGGACAGGGAATTGACCACCAGAGAGGCCTTGAACTCACGGCCGGGCGACAGGTAAGGCGAGGACAAGGTGGCATCGACCACATACAACAGCCCCTCGTCCTGACACCATTGCCCCACCCCTTGCAGATCAGCTACCTGTGTACCGGGATTGGCAATGGTCTCAACAAAGACCATGCGGGTATTGGGCTGCCGTGCGGCTTGCACTTGGGCCAGATCGGTTGCATCCACCAGCGTGGTTTGTACACCCAGGTCGCGCAAAGTCCCCAGCAAGCTATTGGTATTACCGAACAGGAATTTGCTGGCAATCAGATGATCGCCCTGGCGCAGCAAGGTAAACAAGGTTGCTGTCAGCGCCGCCATACCTGTGGCAAAACTGACACTGCCTATGCCTTTTTCCATGCGTGTAATCTTGGCTTCCAACGCGGCCGTGGTGGGCGTGCCTTGACGGGAATAGGTAAAGCCGGACTTGCCCTGAAAGACCGCAGCCAGCTCACGCGCATCCTGAAAACCGAACTCGGTCGATGGGTGCAATGGCTGATGGATAGCGCCATGCTGCGTGCCCAAGCGACGGTCAGAGTGCAAGGTAGAGGTAATAAAGCCGTTTTCTTCCATGATCGTTTCCAAGCCCATAATGCGTGTACACACCGTCAGCGCCGATTGGGTTTTGCCCGGCTGACGGCCAATTACCTATTATCTGGTGAAGCGGCGGATGAAACCCGCCGTTTTTTATACAAATAAGTAATTAAGCAAGTAACAAGACTTAAAAGAAATTAAGACTGGCTACGTTGACGCAAAGTTTCGTACAAGCAAACCGCACTGGCGACGCTAACGTTCAGGCTTTCTACTGCGCCCATCATGGGGATGGAAACCAGCTCGTCGCAGGTTTCACGAGTCAGACGGCGCATGCCCTCGCCCTCGGCACCCATTACCCAGGCCATGGGACGGCGAGCATCGACCTGGTGGAAGGTATGCGTGGCCTGGTCGCTGGTGCCAACCAACCAGACATCACGCTCGCGCAGCATACGCATGGTACGGGCCAGGTTCGTTACCGTAATGTAAGGCGTAGACTCTGCACCGCCGCAAGCCACGCGTGATACGGTGGCATTCAGACCCACAGCGCGGTCACGAGGCGCAATTACGGCGTGGGCACCTGCCGCATTGGCGCTACGCAAGCAGGCCCCCAGATTGTGGGGGTCTGTCACTCCATCCAGAATCAACAGAAAAGGAACCTGACCGGCCTCTTCCAGATCGTCCAGCAATTCATTGACATCGACAGCCAGTTCTTGCTCCAGAGCCAATGCCACCACGCCCTGATGGCGCGTGCCTTTGGCCAGACCATCCAGACGTTCGACCGGCACAGCCATGACTTTCAAGCCAGCCTGTTCTACCTGTTCGATAAAAGCCAGCATCCGTTTATCGCGCCGGGTCTGATCCACATAGACCTCGCGCACCGAAGCGGCGCTAAAACGAACTCGGGCAATAACGGCATGGAAACCGGCCAAAACCTGCTGAGGCATAACAATCCTTGGGGGAAATAAGAGCAAATAAAGAAAGCCGGGCAAAAAGCCCGGCTTGGCATTGTACGCCTATCGACGGCGTCCTCTAGGGCTACGCGTGGATTTCGCAGACTTGGCTGCCTTCTCCGCACTGCGCTTTTCATCCCGCTCAGCCTGCTTTTGCGAAGCACGTCGTTGGGATGCCGTGGTGCCCTTCAAGGCCAGCGGTTTGGTTGGAGCCGCTTTCTTGATGGGACGCTCGGATGGATCAACCCCTTCAGCCGCCGCCTTCACCGCCTTGTAGCCCACGCCTTTAACCAGACGGAACTCAATACGGCGCGCTTCCAGATCAACACGAGCAACCTGGACTTGCACCGCGTCGGTCAGGCGATAACGCAGACCGGTGCGCTCACCACGCAGCTCGTTCGAAGTTTCGTTGTACTGGAAGTAATCCGCACCCAGCTCGGAGACATGGACCAGACCTTCCACATACAAGGTATCCAGCGTCACAAACAGACCGAAGCTGGTCACGCCGCTGATCTTGCCGGAGTATTCCTCGCCCACGTGCTCTTTAACAAACCAGCACTTGAGCCAGGCTTCCACATCTTTGGAAGCCTCATCAGCACGACGCTCGCGCGCTGACAACAAGGCGCCCAATTTTTCCCAACGTGCAAAGTCGCGCTTGCTGGCTGGCAAGGCGGCATCGCCCGGATCTTCGTCGATAGCCGGAATGTAGCGCTCGCCCTTCAAAATACCCTTGATGACACGGTGCACCAGCAAATCCGGGTAACGTCTAATCGGCGAGGTGAAGTGCGCGTATTGCGAATAGGCCAGACCGAAGTGCCCCGTTTTTTCCGGGCTATAAATAGCCTGCTGCATGGACCGCAAACACATGGTCTGAATGACGGCAAAGTCAGAACGGCCACGAGCCGCAGCCACGACTTTGGCGTAATCCGCAGAAGTAGGCTCATCGCCTCCTTCCAGCGTCAAACCTAAACTGCGCAAATACTCACGCAAGGCTTCCAGCTTGGGCGGCGTTGGGCCTTCGTGCACGCGGTATAAACCGTTGCGACGGCTGCGGGCAATAAAGTCGGCAGCACAGGTATTGGCTGCCAACATGCACTCTTCAATCAGCTTGTGCGCGTCGTTACGGACCAAGGGCTCAATACGTTCGATACGACCCAAGGGGTTGCACACAATCTTGGTTTCAACCGTATCGAAATCAATCGCACCACGGGCGGTACGGCGCTCGGCCAGCAAGCGGTACAGAGAGTACAGGTTCTGCACAGGCTCCAGCACATGCTGAATCTGGGTGGCCGCCGGGCCAGTGGGCTGCTGCAAGGCGCTCCAGATATCGGAATACGTGGTGCGTGCATGTGAATGAATGACCGCTTCATAAAACTGGTAGGCCGACACAGTGCCGGATTTGGCACCATCGGCCAACACGACCATATCGCACACCATAACCAGACGGTCTACCGACGGGTTCAGAGAACAAATCCCGTTGGACAGGCTTTCTGGCAGCATGGGGATCACGCGGCGCGGGAAATACACACTGGTGCCACGCTCCAGAGCGTCTTCATCCAGGGCATCGCCAGAGCGCACGTAATGGCTGACGTCGGCAATCGCAACCAGCAAACGCCATGCCCAGCGCGAGCGCTTGCCCGTGCCGATATCAACGCGTTCGCAGTACACCGCGTCATCAAAGTCTCGTGCGTCTTCACCGTCAATCGTGATGAAAGGCACATCGCGCAAATCAACGCGGCCTTTGTATTCCGATGGTTTGACCTTGGCGGGAATGCGCGCAGCCTGCTTGAGCGCCTTCTCGGAAAAATCGACCGGCACTTCAAACTTGCGCACGGCAATCTCGATTTCCATGCCGGGATCGTCAATTTCCCCCAGCACTTCAATCACACGCCCCAAAGGCTGACGATGGCGCTCGGGCTGCTGAGTAATCTCTACCGTCACAACCTGACCGGGCTCGGCCTCGCCCTGGTCTCCGTTGGGAATCAGGATGTCGTGCTTGATACGTTGATCTTCGGGCACCACGATGAACGTGCCACGCTCCCGCAGGAAACGACCCACCAGCTTGCTGGTGTGGCGCGCAGTAACTTCGACAATCGAGGCATCTGGCTTGCCGCGGTATTCACCGACGATACGCACCATAACGTGGTCGCCGTGCAACACTTTGGCCATTTCTCGAGGCGACAAGAACAGATCGGGCTGCCCATCGTCGCGCTGCAAGAAACCAAAGCCGTCGCGATGGCCCAACACTTTGCCGGCGATAAAACCAGTTTGGTTGTTTTTGCGAATTTTGCCTTCGGGGGAAATCAGCAGCTGACCATCGCGCTCCATTGCGCGCACACGCCGCTCGAAACCCACCGTAATTTCTTTGCCCAGGCCCAGCTTTTTCGCCAGAGCCTGCATGGTCAGGCCGTCTGCATCTTCGCGCAGCCCCGCCAGGATCACTTCCCGCGTCGGGGTATCCGGGTCGAAGTCAGGCGGCAACTCATAACGGCCCGTTGATTGAATACGGTCCTCAGTACTGTCTTGATGTTTTTTATTCAAAAGGACACTTCCATTATTAATAAAGTATGCCTATAATCCTTTTTCTTTGCTGCTCACGCAGCAAAGTCGTTAAAGGCTTTTGGCACAGCCATAAGCATACAACGATATGCCCAGGTGGCGGAATTGGTAGACGCGCATGGTTCAGGTCCATGTGCCTTCGGGTGTGGAGGTTCGAGTCCTCTTCTGGGCACCAAATTCCAAAAAAGCCGATCATCGCAAGATGGTCGGCTTTTTGCTTTCCAGCCCAGAAAGTCAGGTGCTTGAGCACCTGACGTGGGGGCGAGAAAGGTCGGGCATGCAAGCCCAACCGGGGTCGCGCCCGTGTGACCGAGTCCTCTTCTGGGCACCAAAATTCCGAAAGGCCGATCATTTCTCAATGGTCGGCCTTTTTTATTTTGTTGCTCCATAAATTTATTATCCTTCAGCATCAATCCGATTACGTCTGACTGTGGCAGAAAACGAGCAGCAATACGACCCCCTTCTTTTTTAAACACAGCCATTTCCACATAAAGAATCACTACCGCATGATCGGCTGCTTTCTTTACAAGCCTGTGAATACCCCTTGAAGCAAGCACCTGGGCAGCCAAGGCAACACACTCAAAGCAAAACACCGCCTGCCCTGCTTTGTACAACCATAAAAAAACCGACTGTGTTTCTACAGTCGGTTTTCAGTCTCAGGATGCAGTAGGTTTAACCGCCGCAGCCACCGCAACATGCACCATCTTCACCATGCGCAGGTTTGGCGATTTGATAGCCGGCCCGCTCGACCGCAGCATGCAGATCTTCCAGCGAGACCTGGGTTTCATCAAAACGAACCGACGCCTTTGCGTTTTCGAACGAGGCATCTGCCGCCTGTACGCCTTCAATAGCCGCCAAGGCAATAGCCACTTTATCGGCGCATTCAGGGTGTCGCAAACCCGCCAGTTTCAGCATTCCAACTTGCATTTTTTATCCCTTTAACATGAGGTGAGGCAGTTGATGAAATCGCCACCGCCCATAAAGATATATATTAAATACATCTTATAGATACGGCAAGGTGCCAGGACAAGAACGATGCGCCAGCCTGGAGGCAGACACAAAAAAACCGGCTTGCCCGCTGACCACAGGCAAACCGGTCTGAAAACGGTTTTCTGAACAGGCTCCTTTGCTTGTTAGCAGTGCCTGCCCTCCCTTGAACGACCCTGACTTACCTCATACCCAGCTTGCGACTAGCTGCCAGCAAGGCCACGATACTCAACGCCGCGGCCAGAATCAGGTAGTAACTGGGCGCCACCGGAGAGCCGGTCAGTGAAATCAGACCCGTGGCAATCACAGGTGCAAAACCACCAAAGACAGTGACGCCGATGTTGTAGCTCAAGGACATGCCTGTAACACGGGTACGCACCGGAAAAACATCAGCCATCAATCCGGCCAAGGGGGCGAAGTACACGGCTTTGAGCAAAGCCATCAAACCTACAACCAGAATCAGCGCCGTTTGGGTCGCCTCGCGGTTCAACCACATGAAGGACGGGAAGATCGCAATCGCATACAGCACGGCAGCGGTGAGCATGATCTTGATCCGACCAACTTTACCCGCGACATAACCTACCAACGGCGTAGCAATAGTCAGAATCAAGCCTGCGGTAAGGGTTGCCAAAAATCCGGCCGATTGCGGAACACGCAGGGTAGTCGCTGCATACGATGGCATATAAGTAATCAGGTAGTTGGAGGCGGTAGACAAAATCAAGGTGCCCAAAGCAATCAACAGCAAAACCTTTTGTGAACTCAGCACCTCTCGCACTGGCTGACCGCCAGGTTCACTTTCTTTGAAATCCGGGGACTCATCCACCGTTTTGCGGATCCAGTATCCTACCGGCCCCAGCAACAAGCCGAAGAAAAAGGGAACACGCCACCCCCAATCCAGCATCTGCTGTTCGCTTAAGGTAGAAGTCAACACATAACCGAACAAAGAAGCCAGCACGACACCAAAGCCCTGACTGGCAAACTGCAGACTGGCCACAAATGCGCGAGAGCGTTCTGGAGCATGCTCCATCATGAATGCAGTAGAACTGCCAAATTCGCCCCCCGCCGAAAAGCCCTGAATAAAACGCGCAATCAAAATACCGATAGGCGCAATAAGCCCGAGCGTTTCATAACCAGGCATGACCGCAATCATGAACGTGCCCAATAACATCAAGAGGATGGACAGGGACAAGGCTTTCTTGCGTCCGTGTCTGTCCGCATAGGAGCCAATAACCGCGGCTCCAATGGGCCGAATCAGAAATGAAATCCCGAATGTGGCAAAAGCCAGAACCAAAGAGACAGTAGGGTCTGAGCTCGGAAAAAAAACACGACCAATGGTCAGTGCAAAGTAGGCATATACAGCAAGATCAAACCACTCCAAGGTATTCCCCACCACGGACGCGGCGACCGGCTTCCAAAACGAACGCGGTAAAGGCCCCACCGCTTTTTTGGTCTGCTCCATCTTTTATCTCCTCCTGCCCCCGGTGTTTCCGAAGGCAATGCGCCGTTACTTCTGAACGGCGTCTGTTTTTTTTAAGTGTTCTTGTTCAATTCGCCCAGTTCCCAGAAAACGCTGGTCATGATGTCCAGTCCCTCTTGGATAATGGGAGTCAGCATGTGCTCATTGGGAGCGTGCTGAGAGCAGCCGGGGTAGGAGTGTGGCACCCAGATCGTGGGCAGACCCAGTACATCGGCAAAAATATCGTTGGGTACAGTTCCTGCCAAATTCGGGATCACGGCAATTTTCTGATCCGTCACTTTGCTGATCGCATCCTTGATCAAGGCGATCCACTTATTACCCAGATCCAGCCTGGTGGCAGGCATGATCTGGCCCATATGAATACGCACCTGCTCGAAGCCATGCGCATCAAGGTGCTGGCGCAAAGTGCTTTCCAAGTCCTCTATCTGCGTTCCCAGCACAAAACGCAAATTGCAAAAAGCCTGAGCACGAGGCGGGATAGCATTGATTGGTTTTTGCGGATTCCCAGCATCCAGTGCCAGCACTTCCAAGGTGTTCCAGCCGAACAGACGTTCGCCGTAGCTAAGGCCCGGTTCGCCCCAATGCTCATTTAAGGCCAGCCCCAAGGTATGCTGACCAATCTCCAAATCTGCAATGGCAGCCAGCACGTCCTCCGGTATGGGGCCTGGCGTCAGTTCGCGACACAGCAGTTGTCCTTGAGGCCCCACCAGACAGGCCAGAGCATTGGCCAGCACCACCGCGGGGTTTTCCATCACCCCGCCCCAATTGCCCGAGTGCAGCCCCCCTTCACGCGAAATCACCTCCAGCGAGAACAGCACAGTGCCACGCGAGCCCAAGAACAAGGTCGGCTGATTGGCGTTCAAGCGCGGGCCGTCCGAGGCCAGAAACAGATCAGCCGACAAGCTCTGTGCATGTTGCTCGCAAAACTCGCGCAAACCGATCGAGCCTCGCTCTTCACCCGTCTCAAAGATGGCTTTGAGGTTGAAACCCAAACGCCCATCGCGAGCTTGAATGACCTGTTCCAGCGCGGCCAGATTAATGCTGTGTTGGCCTTTATTGTCCGCCGTCCCCCGGCCGTACCAACGCTCCCCTTCGATCTTCAATTCCCAAGGCGCCAGGCCTTCACGCCATTGATGGTCATGTCCGGGCACCACGTCGCCATGCCCATAGGTCAGAATCGTGGGTAGTTCATCGGATTCATGTCGGTGAGCCAGAAGGATGGGGCCTGCCCCTTTGGGATTGGCCAGGATACGGACCTCAAACCCCAGTTTCACCAAGGAAGGGCCCAGCTCCTGATCCAGGTAGAGCTGCAATTGATCCGCTTTCTCCGCAGTCTGGCTGTCACTTTGAATCGCCACACGACGGCGCAAGTCCTGCTCGAAACCGCCCTCCTCAAAATAGGCGCGCCCCCTGGACAAGGCTTTACTTTTTCCCATTTTTGTCTCGTTGTCTTATTGGTAGGAAAGAGGACTATAGAATCCGTCTTACCTTCTGTATATTTCTATCTTTAGAATAGAATGAGCTAATTTTTAGAACTCAAAACACAAAGCCCAGACCCGAGACAAACAAGCAAAGCCATGGATTACAAATACTTTCTGGCCGTGATGAAAACAGGCTCATTGGCGGCAGCCAGCGCAAGGCTGCATATTGCCCCTAGTGCAATCAGCCGCCAAATCAGCTTGCTGGAGGAGTCCATTGGGGTGGCGCTGTTTGAGCGCAGGCGACGAGGAATGGTACTGACTGCAGCAGGTCAGGCCCTGGCCGAACACGCCTTGCGCGTGCGGCTGGAAGAAGAAGCCATCGTGCAAAGTCTGCGTCAAAACGACTATGCCCAGGCCCATTTAATTCGGGTGGCAGCCACCGAGGGGTTAGCCCGCTACTTTTTACCCATGGTCATGGCAGAGTTTTCCAACCGAACGCCATTGGCACGGTTTGTATTGAAAGTGAGCTCGCCCAATGATTGTGTGGATATGGTTCGAAACGGAGAGGTTGATATAGGGGCTATTTTCAGCACCGCCCCGGTACCCGATGTGGAAGTGAACTACTCCTGCCGCTCACCCATTTTTGCCGTCATGCAAGCACAACACCCTTTAGCCACGGCAAGCAAGCTGTCCTTGAACGAACTACAACCCTATCCCATCGTGATGCCCGGCGAGGAGCTTACCCAAAAGCAACTCTTTAACCACGTTTGCCAGATGGAAAAGCTGGTCTTTAACGAAGTCTTTACCTGCAATTACTCGGGAGTGCTACACGAGTTCGTCAGACGCACCAATGCCATCGCCTTGGGCGCATCGATCAGCCATCGCAGCAGCCTGGACCATGGATTGAAAATTGTTCCTGTGCGGGACTCCCGACTGGATCGAGACTTGCAGATTTTAAGCATGGCCAAGCGGGTCTTGCCACAAAGCGTCAGTGACTTTTTAAAGGCCTTGATTCAGGATCTGAAGGCCGCTTGAAATCAAGGCAAATTCTCCCTGAACACCACAATGCTGTTCATGGGCTTGAGCTTCAAGCCCGACTCTCCCCCCTCCGCCATGTGCCGGGCTGCCGTCAACATGCGCACACAGTTCAGGATCGACTGCTGCGGGTCCTGCATGATGATGGCATCCAAGGTGCCATCGATCAGCAAGGCACGCACATCAGAGGTCAGCCCATGGCCGACAAAGATAATTTTCTTGTCTCGTCGTGCCTCTTTCAACGCCCGCGCCACTCCTTCAGGGGCGCCGCCAATATTGTAGATACCCAGCAAATCCGCATGCTGCTCAAGCAACAGCCGCGTCTGCCGGTAATTGCTTTCTGCATCGTCATGCCCTTCGCGCAAGCCAATCACCCGATCTGCCCAGCCTTTTTCCTGCATTAGCTGCAAGAAACCGGACTCACGATCACAGTGGGCGCGGTAGCACAGACTGCCTGCAATCAAGGCGAAGCTGCCCGACTGCCCGCCCCCAAGACGGCTAAGTAGATAGGCTGCCAGACGGCCGGTTGCCACATTGTCCAAGCCTACGTAGCCAAAGCGCGTCGAGGCCGACAAATCGGAAATCAAAGTCACTACCGGAATACCATCGTGAACCAAGGTATCGACCGCTTCGCGCACCACCGGATGCTCCAGCGCCATAAATACCACGCCATCGGTGCGGCCGCGCAAGCCCAGCAGCGCCTGGGCCAGGGACTCGTGATCAAAGCCGTTAAAGACTTCGGTATGGCAATCCACATTGAAAGGCTGCAACTGCGTCTGTGAGTAGTCGATGGCATCCCCAAACATATGGATCACGCGATTGCTGCCGGCAGGCAATAAAAACGTGATGCGCATGGGCTTGAGGCAACGGTCTGCGCTGAACTCGGCATCGCTGATGTAGTTCAGTTTGCGGGCCGCTTTAAGCACATGCTGGACCGTGCCGGGACGCACGCCGGGACGCCGGTTCAAGACCCGGTCCACCGTCGCGGTAGAGACGCCCGCCAAACGGGCAATATCGCTGATTTTAGGGATTTTATTAGTCAATCAAAAACCATCATTGGATTGGCTGGACAGGCTTTAAGTGGCTTCTATACCATACAAAAAGGCTAGTGCAACAGCACAGCAAAAAACATCATAAAAACATGTAAACCATAGGGAGACAAGGCCTGCACCATTCGGGAGTCAGCACGCTCTGATTCTGTTTGATGACGTAGGTTCCACCCGTCCAGCCATGACTTATACCTTTGACTTTTCCAGCGTGCTGCTTCAGTGGCCGCAACTGCTGCAAGGGGCCTGGATGACAATCAAATTGTCCGTTCCGGCTACCGTGCTCGGTTTTATCGCCGGCACTTTTCTGGCCATTGGTCGTCGCAGTTCATCCCGCCTGATTGCCCGCCTTTGCGGTTTCTACGTGGAGATCATTCGCAATACGCCGCTGCTGGTACAGATCTTCCTGGTCTTTTTCGGTTTGGCCACCCTGGGCTGGAAAGTCAGTGCCTTTGGCGCAGCTCTGGCCGCTTTGGTCATCAATGTGGCGGCATATACCTGCGAGATCATGCGCGCCGGCATGGACTCCATTCACAAAGGACAGCTGGAAGCCGCCGAATGCCTGGGTCTGACTCGTGCCCAAACCTATTGGCATGTCATTTTGCTGCCTGCGCTGGAGCGTGTGTACCCGTCCTTGTGCAGCCAGTATGTGTTGCTGATGCTGGCATCCTCGGTGACCTCGCAGATTTCAGTGGAGGAGCTGACGGCCATGGCCAACCATATTCAGGCCGAGACCTTCCGCCCTTTCGAGGCCTACATTCTGGTTGCCGTCCTGTACCTGGCCCTGTCCTTGCTGATGCGACTGGTCCTGTGGCTAAGCGGACAGCTGGTTTTTTCTCGTCAGCGTGCGCTGCGCGGCCGGAGTTAAGCCATGTTCACAAGCGGATTCAATGCCAATCACCTGAACTTCCTGTTGGAAGGCGCTTTGTGGACGGTCGTACTGTCGCTGATTTCCTTTATTGGAGGTGGGTTAGGCGGTGCCCTGGTAGCCCTGGCCCGTATCAGCGCATGGCGCCCCCTGCGCTATCTGGCCATTGCTTACATTCAGATCATTCAAGGCACTCCCTTGCTGGTGATTCTGTTCCTGTCTTATTTCGGGCTCAGCATCATGGGACTGACCCTGCCGCCACTGGTAGCAGCCGGGCTGTCCATGACGATTTACGTCAGTGCCTACCTGGGTGAAATCTGGCGCGGGAGCATCCAGTCCGTGGCCCGAACCCAATGGGAAGCCGCTGAATGTCTGGCCCTATCCCGCTGGCAACGACTGTATCTGGTGATTCTGCCCCAGGCTGTGCGCATTGCCACGCCGCCCACCGTCGGTTTCATGGTGCAAATTATCAAGAACACTTCGCTGGCATCCATTGTGGGCTTTGTGGAGTTGGTACGAGCCGGCCAATTGATCAATAACTCGATCTTCCAGCCCTTCCTGATCTACGTGCTGATTGCAGCCCTGTATTTCGCCCTGTGCTATCCCTTGTCGGCCTGGAGCCGCCGCCTGGAGATGCGCCTGCATTTTGCTCATCGCCCGGTGCAGAAATAAGTTCGGATCGCCAAGGAGTTTTTATGTCTATCGTTGTTGAACTCAAAGACGTCTACAAAAGTTTTGGCAGCAATGCCGTCCTGAATGGCGTGTCCTTTGCCATTCCCAAAGGTCAGGTAACCGCCATTATCGGACGCAGCGGGTCAGGCAAAAGTACCGCCCTGCGCTGCATAGACCGGCTGGAGATCATTGATCGCGGCCAGATCGAAGTGTGCGGCCATCAAGTCCACGACCCGGATGTCTGCCTGCGCTCGCTACGGACCGATGTTGGCATCGTCTTCCAGAGCTACAACCTGTTCCCGCATTTAACAGTAGAACGCAACATCATGCTGGCTCCGCAAGTCGTTCGTGGCCGCAGCCGTGAAGAGGCTCGCGCCATTTGCCGACGCACCCTGGAGCAAGTGGGGCTGTCCGACAAGGCCCAGGCCTATCCGGAACAGTTATCAGGTGGTCAGCAACAGCGCGTTGCCATCGCCCGCTCCCTAGCCATGGAACCCAAAGTCATGCTGTTTGACGAGGTGACCTCTGCGCTGGACCCGCAACTGACCGGCGAAGTTTTGCGTGTCATTGAAAGCCTGGCGGCCGATGGCATGACCATGGTCCTGGTCACCCACGAAATGGAGTTTGCTGCCCGCGTAGCCGATGTGGTGATTTTCATGCACCAGGGGCGCGTCTGGGAAACCGGCCCCGGCGACATGCTGCGCAATCCCCAAACCCCGGAGCTGCAAGCCTTTCTGGCTCACGGTCTGTAAAGATTCTTCCCTAGCACCATAACAATATCCTGACGGAGACTGCACCATGACACTCTCGACCCTCCTGCGTGCCACCATCCTGGCCCTGGGCCTGACTGGCTTGTCCGCCGCTGCCAGCGCCAATGCGCTGGACGACATCAAGGCCGCCAAAAAGATCCGCGTCGGTATCGACCTGGGCGCACCCTTTTATGGCTATATCGACGACAAAATGCAGGCTGTAGGCTCGGATGTGGAAGCCGCCCGCTTGCTGGCCCAGGATCTGGGCGTAGAACTGGAAATCGTGCAGACCACCAACTCCGCCCGCATTCCCAATCTGCTGTCCAACAAGGCCGATTTGATTATCTCTTCACTGTCGATTACGCCTGAACGTGCCAAGGCCGTGGACTTTTCCATTCCCTACGGTGCTATTCAAGCAGCCGTTGGCGCTCCCAAAGATGTGGACATCAAGGGCATGGAAGATCTGGTAGGCAAGCGTGTCGCCGTAACCCGTGGCGGCCCTCAGGACAAGCTCATCAGTGAGCGGGCACCACAAGCCAATCTGGTGCGCTTTGATGATGAGGCTGCCTCGATTACCGCCGCTGCCAGCGGTCAGACCGACATTGTGGCGATCACGCCACCCATTATCAAAGCCATTGCCGACCGCAATCCCTCGCGCCCCTTCGAGGTCAAGTTCGTGATCGAGTCCTACAAGCTGGGCATTGCCATGCGCCAGAACGAGCCTGAACTGAAAGGCTGGGTGGACGAATGGATCAAGACCAATCTGCAGAACGGTAAGCTCAATGAAATCCACCTGAAGTATGCCGGTGTGCCTATCCCCGACGAAATCGTCCAGGGCGCTGGCCAATAATTCTTAGCCGGGCCACAAGCCCGGCCTCTCTCCCTATTGATAACCCTCCGACGGCAGCGCTCCAAGTCTGCCGCGGGACTGGCTGCGCCTTCGCTCAGCTGATTTACCCCTTCAGGAATTATGTATGAGTACCTTATTTGGTGAAATCCGCCAGCTTGGCTATGTGGTGCGGGATATCGAAGCCGCCATGGACTACTGGAGTCGCCAACTGGGTGTAGGCCCCTGGTACTACAACCCCAAAGTCGGCATCAAGAATTACCAGTACCGAGGCGAATCCTACGAGCCGCATAACTCGGTCGCCCTGGCCAATTCCGGTTTTGTGCAAGTGGAACTGATTCAATGCCGCAACGATGTTCCTTCGATGTACCGGGACTTTCTGCAAGCCGGCCAGCTGGGTTTGCAACACGTCGCCTACTGGACAGAAAACTACGATGCGGACCTGCAACGCGCGCTGGACCATGGCTTGAACGTTGTCATGAGCGGCGAGGTTGGCGAGCGCGGCCGTTTTTGCTATTTCGATACCGAGTTTCATCCCGGTGCCGTCATTGAGCTATCCGAGGTGGCGGGCCCCAAAGGCAAGATGTTCTCCATGATCCGTGCCGCCTCCGAGAACTGGGACGGCCAGGACCCCGTACGTCCCTTCCCTGATCTGAGCACGCTATAGGTCGTAGACAGCATGAGCACTGACACTTTTCTGGCCCGTTACCTGATCGAAACTCCCCTGCCGCCCGAGCAGGTTGCCGAGGTAAGCGCTGGCGAACAGTCCTGCGGCACATTTACCCGTGTTGCAGGGGAAACCGAAGAGCTGCGCAAGCGTGCACGAGCGACAGTCGAACGCGTGCAACGGCTGGAGAGCGTCGCGCAGCCCAGCTTATCCAATGCCTTGCTGGAACGAAGGGGCATCTCTGGCCCCTATCAGCGAGCCTTGGTCGATATACGGTTTCCTATCGCCAACATCGGCGCCAATCTACCCACACTGGCTGCATGCGTTACAGGCAACCTGTTTGATCTGGGCGAGGTAACGGGCCTGCGGTTGGAAGCGCTGGAGTTGCCTGCTTCCTATCGCCGCCAGTTCGAGATGCCTGCTGTTGGTATCGACGGCACCCGCTCCCGTACCGGCGTTGTCCGCAACGCCATGGTTGGCACCATCATCAAACCCAGCGTGGGCTTGCGTACTGACGACGTGGTACAGCTGGTGCGAACCTTGTGCAATGCCGGAGTAGATTTCATCAAGGATGATGAGGTCTGCGCTGACCCGACCCACTCGCCTTTGCATGAGCGCATTCCCGCTGTCATGGAAGTGATCCGCGCTCATGAAGAGCGCAGCGGCAAGCATGTAATGTTTGCTTTCAACATTACCGACGAAACCGATGCCATGAAACGCCACGCCGATCTGGTCGAGCGCGAAGGCGGCAGTTGCGTCATGGTCAGCCAGAACTGGGTAGGCTATTCCGCGCTGCAAACTCTGCGCCGTCATACCGGCCTGGCCTTGCATGCACATCGCAATGGCTACGGAGCCTTGTCGCGTCACCCTTTGCTGGGAATTTCTGTCAGTGCCTATCAAACCCTGTGGCGTCTGGCCGGAGCAGACCATATTCACGTACACGGACTGCAGGGGAAATTTGCACAAGCCGATCAGGAAGTGCGTGAAGCCATTGGGCATTGTCTGCATCGTCTGGACGACCAGCACGATGATCGCGTCCTTCCCGTGGTGTCTTCCGGACAATGGGCGGGAACTGTGGAAGCAACTTGGCAGGCGGCAAACAGTACTGATGTGCTGTTCATGGCAGGTGGCGGCATTCTGGCTCACCCGGCCGGAGCGCATGCAGGAGTGCTGAGTCTGCAACAGGCCTGGCAAGCAGCAGATCAGGCAATCAGCGTGCAAGAACAGGCCAGAACCTGCAATGAGCTGGCCCAGGCGCTGGAGTTTTTTGGCCCGAAAATGGCCTGACCGGAAATACCTCATGACTGTATTACGCCCCGAATATGTCTGGTATGGCGACGACTTCACCGGAGCCAGCGATACCTTGGCGACCTTAAGCCAGAGCGGAGTACGTGCCATCCTGCTCTTGCAAGCCCCCAGCCCCCATCACCTGAAAAGGCTGCAAGGACTGGAAGCCATAGGGCTGGCGGGGGCGACCCGCTCGCTGGATTGCGAGCAAGTCCGCAACAGCTTGAAGGGCGTCACCCCTTTTCTGGCCTCCATGCAGCCCAAGCTATTGCATTACAAGATTTGCTCAACCTTCGATAGCAGTCCTGAAATCGGCAATATTGCGATTGCTTTGGAGTGCCTGCGCCCGCTGGCTCAGGTCGCTGTCAGCCCTGTACTGGGGGGACAAATCAATCTGGGACGCTACTGCGTTTTTGCCACCCTGTTCGCGCAGGCTGGACAAGACGGACAGGTCTACCGGATTGATCGACACCCTACGATGGGATCACACCCTGTCACACCCATGCACGAAGCAGATTTACTGCTTCATCTGCAAGCACAGGGGTTAAAAAACGTGTTCTCTCTGCCGTGGACCGAATATCAGAAGACGGACTACGAAGCGAACAAGCAAAGCAAACAATGGCAAGAGCAAGCTGCAGAACACGGGCATCAGCATCCTCTGCTGGACATTGCTTGTGAGGCCGATATTGCACAGGCTGGTGCGCTACTTAAAGTGCTCAGCCAAAACGGAACCGTGTTAACTGCCGGCTCCAGCAGCGTGGCACAAGCTTATTTAAGCCAACGGCCTGATACTTTCGCCCAACCCGTTACGGGACTACACGCCAGTACACAGCCGGTGCTGATTCTGGTGGGAAGTCAGTCGCCCATCACTGCACAGCAGGTCGCCCGTTGCCAGCAAGCAGACATCTTTGAGCTTGACCCGTACGAACTGCATCACAGCCCAAGCTATGTCACCAAGCTGCACGCAATGGTCATTAACAATGTGCGCAAAGGACGTCATACCTTGCTGCAAACAAAGCCTGCAAACCAGGGCCCAAGCCGCCCCACCCTGCCTACACAACTCGTGGCAGAAGACAGCGCGCAGTTTTTACGTCATCTGGTCAAACAGTTGCGATTAGAGCACCGTTTGTCACGCCTCTGTATCGCGGGCGGCGACACGTCCAGCTTGAGCACCCAGGCATTGGGTATTTGGGGCCTGAGCTATCTGGACTTAGTCAGCCCAGGCGTAGCCGCCTGCATCTGCCATGGGGACGATGAGATTGATGGGCTGGAGCTGGTGCTTAAAGGTGGGCAAATGGGGCCAGCGGATTTCTTCGATCGGGTGATTGAAGGCACATCGTACTGAGACGGATCGCAATAGCGTATACAGCCCCCGTCAGATCGGTATACCCGACCTTTCTCATCCTCAAAAAGGCGGCTCCCCCAGTTTTTTGGACACACAAAACAAAAAGCCGACCATCTTGCGATGATCGGCTTTTTGAGGAATTTGTGGTGCCCAGGAGAGGACTCGAACCTCCACACCCGAAGGCACATGGACCTGAACCATGCGCGTCTACCAATTCCGCCACCTGGGCTCTGACTGCTGGATTTGTTTTTCAACTCGTCTCTGCAAGACAGAAGAGAACTATAACATGATTTTGAAAGAGTGCAAACTATTTCTGCTTTTTTTCATGCCTGACAGAAATAAGGGCAGCCCTTGCACTTCATAAGAATCGCTTTTATGCTTATTGCTATATCAAGAGTTGGGGCAACCCATGCCAACCTGTGTACCCGCACAAGGTGGATTCAAGATATGGCCATCTGGCAATCAATGGGATCATCAAGACACGAACCCGCTGCCAGCGGGTTTTTTTATGCTTGGTCGTTTCCAGGCAAAGGGTCCTTTAATCCAACTTGCTCACCCGGAAGTCCCTTCCAAGAGCTAAACAGGAGTGTTTCATGTCTGCACCGTTTTGCTACCACCTGACTTTAGAGCAGCACCACTACCGCATTGTCCTGCACCCCGGTTGTTCCCGGCTGGCCGTCGTGTGCGAAGTACATGCTGACAAGGTCGGAGATTACGAGCCGCGCTGGCTGGGTTCCAGTTGTCGCGGTGGCTACTGGGCCCGCTTCCAGCACGATATTGACAGCACCTTGTTGCTGAACATGGATACCATTGCCCGCCTGATTGACGAACACCGTCTGGCTCATCCCAATACGGTGCTGGATACAGATTTACAGCCCGTGTTGAACGTGGGCGGACGCTTGCGCGCCCAGCCCTACCCTCAGCAAAAAGCCGCTTAGTCCAGACGTGGGGCATCCTCGCCCTGATCGCCTTGACGCCAGTAGCTGCTGGCCCGAATCGCGCCTTTATCCAGGCCGCGTTCTTGCACCCAGTACTCACGCAAGCTTTGAGCGATGGAATATTCTGCGGCGACCCACACATAGCCGGTGCCGCTCAACTCGGGTGCGGCACGCAATGCGTCCAGAATGCCATTCAAACCGGCCAGCGAAGGAATCCAGTTCACCGTGACATGGTCCGGTGCCTCCATCGCACCGACTGTCAGCAGATTACGTGCCAATACGTAAACCTGCACCTTCACATTGGAAGGCAGTTCTTTCACTCGTCGCGCCATGGCAGGCACAGCGGTTTCGTCGCCAATCAGAACTTGCCAATCCAGGTCCTTGCTGACCAGGAAGGAGCCACGCGGGCCGGCCACACCCAGCTTGTCGCCCTCTTTAGCTTGCATGGCCCATTGGCATGCAGGGCCTTCACCGTGGACCACAAAATCAATATCCATCTCCTTTTCCTGCTCGCGGAACTCGCGAGGAGTGTAGTCGCGGATGGGTGGCTTTTCCTGACCGGCGGCAAAGACCATGCCACGCTCGCCCATTTGAGGCAGTCGCAATTCTTTAGTGACAGGGTCCGGGAAAATCAGTTTGACGTGGTCATCAAAGCCAGGGGTATAAAAACCTTCCAGATCCGAGCCTTCCAGGGTGATGCGCACCATATCAGGCCCCAGTTCGCGCCGCTTTTTTACGGTCAGCAAACGCAACTTCAAGGTATGAGCAACTTTCTGCGTTAATTGTTCAGACTGCATTCTTAAGACTCCTTGGGCAAGTTCCGTATGTCAGCGATGGCTTTTTCCAAAATGGCCACCACCTCTGCCTGTCGTTCCAGACTGGCTGTCGATTGTTCAAACATGGCCTGCTTCAGGCTGTGGCGTACCTGGACAAACTCCGGCAACCAACCTGTTTGCTCCTGCGCGGCCTTCAAATCCTCGTCGCTATTGTGTTCGGCCAGCATCTGCCGTATCCACACCAGCTTGCGCCCGCGATAGGTCAGGGACTGCATCAGGTAATCGCACTTTTCTTTTTGCTCTTCCAGATACGTGTGCCCTTCCTTGGTCAGGCTGTACATCTTGCGACGGCCTTCTTCTTCAATCAGCACCCAGCCTTGCGTGGCGCAATACGCCAGGGCGGGATAGACCGCACCAGCGCTGGGAACATAGCTGTTCTGGCTAAGCTGCGCGAAACGGCGTATCAACTGATACCCGTGAGTACTGCCCTCTTTGAGCAGGGCCATCAGCATGAGCTGCATGGCCCGAGCAGAGTATTTTCGGCCTTGGCCCATATCCAGCAGCATCCGCTCGACATCCATCGTGTTGAATTTCATGTCCATACTCTTATGCTATATCACATGACACACTATAATGATAATGAGAATGCCAATCAACTAGAAATTGAAATTAAATTTATTGAGTGAAAAATGCTTGCTTTCCCAAGGAAACTCACTCTATAATCGAATGCTTGAGACGGGCAGCAGCCTTTATCAAAAGCCCAGGTGGCGGAATTGGTAGACGCGCATGGTTCAGGTCCATGTGCCTTCGGGTGTGGAGGTTCGAGTCCTCTCCTGGGCACCACAAATTCCTCAAAAAGCCGATCATCTTGCGATGATCGGCTTTTTGTTTTTTCCGTCTGAAAGCAAGCAGCTTGAACCCCTGTTTGAAGACGAGGAAGTCAGATACGTAGATCCAATCAGTGTTGATATGACCGGGGCTCTCTTCCAGCGGTACGACCTTCCGAAAAATCAAACTCCTTTTGGACTGAAGGCAGACGTATTCAAAACACCTCCCTGACTTACCGAAGAACAATCAGCCATAAAAAAAGCCGAAACAGCATGAGCACTGTTTCGGCTTTTTTGATTCTGGCGGTCTTACAGCAAGCTATTTCGTTGTCCCGCCCTCTTTACCATCACTCCAAGGCGCGATGACGACGCTGCCAGAAAGGCTGCGCCGCGTAGCGTTGCTCCATGCCATACAAAGCATGCTGCGAATTCAGGTGACGCACCAAACCCAACAAATAGTCCTTTTCGTAAGCACGCGCCGGCTCGGGATTGCCTTTTGTCAGAGCTACAGCAGCCTGTGCCGATTGTGATCCGCTCCACAGGGCCGTTGCCAGGCCATTGGCGGCCAGGGGGTCCATGGCCGCGCCTGCATCACCAGCACGCAAGATGCGGCCTTCCACGAAGTAAGACACGGTGCAGCTAGCGGCAGCGCTGACTTTAGGAGTGTGAGCAGCCATCTGACTATCCAAGCCCAGGCTTTCCATACGCACTCGTGCCGCATCGGCACAGCCCAGCAAACCGGCCCAGACCGAACCATCTCGACTCAAACCATCGGGCAAAAGATCCGAGTCCGAAAACAAGGCCACCATCAGGCGATGACCCGGCATGGGGGACAAGTACCACCACCCCAACTCGACGGCTTCTACCAGGGAAGCAGCCAAGGGTTCTGCCCCTTCAGGCAGGTCAAAGACGTGCCAGGCAGCGACCAGTCTATCCAGACGATGACGCTGGGCGGCCGCTCCGGCGGACAAGGCTGCACGACCAGTACAGTCGATCAAGGCAGCAGCTTCCAGGCTGCTACCGTCTGCCAGCCTGGCAACCACACCTTCAGGCTGGTGCTCCAGGCCCAGAACTCGTGTCTGGCGAATACTGACCTTCGCTTCTTTTTGCACGCGCTCAAACAACGCCTGCTCCAGACGGGCCTTGTCCAGCAGGTAGCCCTGCCCGTCTTCATCCTGCACGGTGCGCAGTCCTGCGGTACCCCATACCGAAAAACGCCCTTGTGAACGCAAGGCTACCGTCTCATCCAGACAGCCTGCCCAGCCCAGGCTGGTCAAGACCACGGCCCCGCGTTCGGACAAGGTCTCACCAAACGAGGGCTGGGGCTCCTGAGGAGCCACCAGCGTTACTTCCTGACCTTGCATACTCAGGCGACGCGCCGCCGCTAAGCCCGCCACACCGGCGCCAACAACAATAATCATGCCTTCATCCTCAGGTTCCCGTCTGCTTTGTCAGCGGGACAATGTCCATGGAACCGCGTTGTACTTCCACATACAGCTCGGGCGGAACTCCCGCCAGCCCGACTGGCCCCGGACGTTTTACCACGACTCCCATACGAGTCCAAAGCTCGATCATGCGACGCAGGCCATCGGTGTAACCCGCTTCCACGTGCAAGCCGATCCCCGAAGCACCCCGCGCCCAAGGTACACGGCTGTGATAGAAACGCAGACGCTCTTCCAGGCTCAAATTCGGGTCCATCAATTGCGTGTAAAAAGCTTCAGGCAAGACATCGACCGGCAAGAGAGCCGGCCACCAGATAGGCGTGGGAAAACTGTCTGCCGTTTGCACCGCTTGGCAGCTGAAAGCATCCCCTTGCCATGGCACACCCATCCAGCGCGTCAGATCGCCCGGTGCTTGTGGACCGATAGGTGCCCCCTTCTCATCCGTGTCAGTAATATTCGGATTGCCCGCAAATACATTGACCGGGTTGAGCTGATAGCCCATGTCCTGCACCAGGTTCTTGCGTGGCGACAAGGCCAGACGGAAGGGCAAGCGGGTTTGATCCTTGCCCTGGAACAGTTCAGGGTGACGAATAGGCCAGGTAATTTCCACACCGGGGTGGAAAGCCCCGCCCGAGCAGGCGTCCAGGGCGGCCCTGGTCAAGGCTTCAGGTTGCAGCTCCAGCGGAATTTTATCCAGAGAAGTGTAGGCATCCATCTTCGCATCGTGGAAATCGTTGTCGAACTTGCCTTGTGCCCACAAACTCAGAATGTTGTATTGCGTTTTGGTCAGCGTCAGCCAGGAATGTGGGCTGTCGGGATAGTTCACCCCGTCACCCAGCATCAAGGGCAAGGCATGGGCGCGGGTATCGTCACCGCCGGGGCGTCGGAAAGCTTCCAGCACACGCTGTCGTTGCGCACGAGCCTGCTCGCCCGGTTCGGCCAAGGCTGCCAGGGTGTCCGGGTCCGACAAGTCCCCCACTTTCTGCCAGGCAGTGCCCAGGAAGGTGGCGCTGGCGACCCATTGCATCTGACCACTGCGACGCAAGATAGGCAGCACATCGCGCCGGAAAGAAACCTTATCGCCGGGTTCGGATAGTTGGCCCAGGGAAATCATGGCTTCACGCGCCGCGTCGTAGAGCGTGACAATGGGCTCCATTTGCGGGGCGAACTTGGGGCCGCAAGATACGACCCAAGCCGGTTCGCACTCCAGGGTTTTGCCGTCGATCTGCACCGTGGCTTTCACCCAGCCGTCGCACCAGTCGTCATGCCAGCCGTCGTTATTGGTAAAGTCCCGCACTGGATTCTGTTCAATTGCCGTACGCGATACGCCATCGGCTGGAAACACCAGCAGGCGCCCTGCTTCGTCTGTGCGCAAATGCCCCAAAGGCACATCCAGGCTTTGCCAGAAACGGCCCTGCATGCGGTAAGCGGTATCCGCACCATCGGTATTTGTCGACTTGCCTTCAATGGAAACCGGGCCAGGATCAATCACCAGCATGTCGCGGCGCTTGTCGCCAACAATAAAGGGATTGCGTTGAGCGCCGGGCACTCCGGGGGCGGCATCCCCCCGGTCCATGGCGTTGACAAAACCGTACCAGGCCGCTTTGGTATTGGCGACGTGCACCGTCCACTTGGGGTTGAAGCTGGCGTCCAGCTCACGCACGACCCGACCCTGATCGTCATAGCCATATAAACGAAAGCGCTGTGCCTGCTTCTTGATGCGACCTTGCGCATCCTTGAAGCCGCCCTTTGGCTCATCCATCAGACCAGGCACTTCAGGGGCGTGAAACCATTCACTGGCATTGCCGACCCGTGCAAAGCCGATAGCCGGAAAAATGGCCACCCGGGCAATCTTGGCTCCTTTGGGCGCCAGCTCCTGAGCCTGCAAAGGCGAGATTGCAGATTTAAACCAGACAGGTGAGCTCAGGCTGGCTGCAGCGGCGCTGAACAAGAAATCGCGACGTTTCATAATGGTCCCCTTCGATCGTCGCTATAGAGTCGACGTATCGGTGCGCGTAAACGTGATGGCAAGAAACAGAATCAAGAAGGGCCGGAGGCGTCTGGACAGACTGTTCCTGAACCGGCAGTTCTGCTTCCCGCCACTATGACAGCAGAGGAAAAGTCGCAGTAATTTTTTTTAATAATTGTTGAAAATCTGAGACATATTTTTACAGAATGCGCGGCAAGGAAAACAGCATGACCCAGCCTCCCAGGACCAGATACGGACCAAAGTGAATGGCCTGCCCGGCTTGCAAACGCCCACCAAGGCGCAAGACCAGAGCCGCCAGCAAGCCCAATACCGATGCCGCCAGAAGAATTCCCGGCAAGGCGGTGGCCCCCAGCCACGCTCCCAACGCGGCCAGTAATTTGAAGTCGCCATAGCCCATGCCTGCACGCCCGGTCAGCAACAAGAACACATGGTTTAACAGCCACAGCAAGCTGTAGCCCAATGCCGCGCCAATCACCGCCAAGGGCAAGCTGCTAAAGGTGTGATCCAGATTGACCAGCAAGCCCAGCCACAGCAAGGGCAAAGTGAGACGATCAGGTAGATAGCCGGTTTCCGCGTCAATCCAGGCCAAGAGAGCAGTACCGGCGATAAACACACAGGCCGCCACTGCTGCAGGCGTCAACTGCCAGCGCCAACCGGCCCACAACATCAGGACCAGGGCCAGACTCTGGCATACCCATCCCCATTGACGATGAGCACGCGGCGAACGCCCGTCCAACTCAGGCTCCAGCTCTACAGGCAGGCTCCAGGACAGGTGTCGGGCTGGCCAGAAAAAACAGACCGCCAAGATCAGGGCAATTCCCATCCCCGCCCAGGCATTGCCCCACGACGTCCACATCATATTGATCCTTCACCAGATTGATAAACGCGCGCTGGCACAAGCCACGCTGCCCAAATCCTAGCAGAGCCTTGCATGCTTTTGATGACGTAAGTATTTTTTGCTCCAGGTAGAGAAAGCCGGACGGTGGCATTTTTTTGTTACCCGAATGACAGACAGAGCCCCACAAGGCTAGGCATAATGCGCTTCAACCCTTTGTTTCGCTTACGGATGAATAAGGAAGCGCTATGAACCACTTTGTGCCCCACGCTGCGCGTACGCCTCGCCTGCGCTTTTTGACCGGCGCCTTGCTCCTGGTCTGGATGGGCTCGGCAGCCAGCACCGCCTGGGCCCAGCAGATCGAGTCCATTACCTTATCCAGTGCCGGTATGGCCGAGATCGAGCGACAAATCCCCGTCTCTGACACCGGTACCGCTCAGTTGCGTGTGCCCCTGACCCAGGTCGATGACATTCTGAAAACCCTGATGGCCGTCGATGGCAAGAACCGCATCGACTCCCTGACCTTGTCGGGTCTGGCCCCACTGAAAGAAAGCTTTGACAGCCTGCCCTTCTCGGCCAAAGACCTGCGCTCGCCCGCCACCCTGGCACAAGCGTTGCGCGGCCAGCAAGTCAGCGCCAGCTCGCAAGGCCGCCTGGTACGGGGTGCCGTCCTGGGGGTGCAAGCTACTGCGGCCACCAAGGAACATCCCGCCCAAGCCATCTTGAGCGTGCTGACAGAACAGGGCCAGATCCAGACCCTGGAATTGGGCCCGGACACCAGCCTGGAAGTACTGGACAAGACCTTGCAGCAGCAATTGCAGCAGGCCACCGAAGTGCTGGCCGGTCAAAGCAATCAGCAGTCGCGTGATATTCAACTGGTCTTGAACAAGACCGACGCCAAGACAGCCCGCCTGTCCTACCTGATTCCTGCACCGGTATGGAAAAGCTCCTATCGCCTGATGATGCAGGACGGCAAAGCCCGCCTGCAGGCCTGGGCCATTTTTGAGAACACCAGCGGTGAGGACTGGAAAGATGTGAAGGTCACGCTAAGCTCGGGCTCGCCTGTGATGCTGCGCCAGCGTCTGCTGGAACGTTACTGGAATGAGCGCCCTGAACTGCCGGTGGCGGTAGGCAGCTCCATCGCGCCGCAAGCTGACACCCAGGCTACTGTCAGCGCAAATCACGCCCGTAAAGCAGCAGGTGAGGCCATGCGTGCTCGCATGGCTCCAGCCGCACCCGCTCCCATCATGATGGAAAGCGCCGCCTATGCGGCCGATGGCAACATGGCCAAACAGTGGGCTTCGGGCGGCGCTGGCGCCAGCACCCAGGCACAGGAAGGTCAGACTCAAGTGCGCTTTAGCCTGCCACAAACGCTAAGCGTACCCACCGGCCAGACGGTTTCGGTGCCCTTTATCGACACATCGCTGCAGGCCGAGTCCCTCTCGGTTTACCGCAGCGGCCAAGCTGGCGACTATCCCACAGCCGCCATTTGGGTGAAGAACGAACAGGCCAATAGCCTGCCGCCCGGCATTATTACCGTCTTTAATGAACAGGACGGTCACGTGGGTGATGCAGAGCTGGCCGGTCTGCCTGCTGGCGAGCAGCGTTTGATCTACTTTGCCCAAGACAGCAAAGTTCAAATCCGCGAAGAGCAAACGGATGAATACCGCCTGAGCAAAACCCGTGTGACTGATGGCGTTGCCCGTTCGGAATGGACGCGTTTGCAGAACTTCCGCTACGAGATCAAGGCTCCGGCCGATGAAGATCGCACGGTGCTGATCCAGTTGCCTCGTCAGGATGGCTGGACCTTCAAGTCCGACGCCCATGATAGCGACACCGCCCAGGAGCACCGCCTGAAAGTGAAAGTTGCCAAGGGCAAGACGGTCACCGTCACGGCCCAGCTGAGCCTGCAAGACCATATGGAATTGCGCCTGGAAGAAATCGACGAAAACATGCTGCTGCAGTGGCGTGGAAACGGCCAGGACAGCGCGCAACAAGCCAGGATGGACAAGCTGATCGAGCTGCGTCGTCAGCTGAGTCAGGCCCAGCAAGCGCAAAATCAGGCCGTTGAGACCCTGAACGAAACCGTCGCTGAACAGGAACGCATCCGCGCCAACCTGGCTGCCGTCAGTGCACAAAGCACCTTGGGTCAGCGTTTCAGCGAGCAACTGGCCCAGCAGGAAGACCAGATTACCAGCCAGCGCAAAGCCGTTCAGGAACAGCGCGACGCTGTACAGAAGGCCCGTCAGGCTTTTGAGAAAGGTCTGGCCGAACTGGCTTGATCCTGGCCTTATGCAGGTGCAGGCAGCTCGGCCTGCACCTGCTCCAGAAACGCGCGTATGGCATGGCCCTGCGCGCGTTCTTTCAAGCAATACACAAACTCGCTCAAATGAGCCGAGACATCACTGAGTGGCACACTGATAATGTCCGGATGCGCAGGCACTTCACGCAAGGGCAGCAAACTGGCCCCCATGCCGCACACCACTCCCCACCCTATCGCCTCCCGGCTCCCTATCTCCAGCAGCTGCGTCGGCTCCTGCCCCGCCTGCCGGAACACTTGATAGCATAGTTCCCGTGTCATGGACCCGGGCTCACGCATCAGAATGGGATGGCGACACAGGTCCACAATACGCACACGCTGCCGGTTAGCCAAAGGATGATCCACTCGCAGCACGGCCACCAAGGGATCAGAAGCCAGCAGCAGACGCACCAGACGCGGATCATCAACCAGCGCCGAGGACGCAATCACATCCAGTTGATAGTCATGCAAGGCACTCAAGACCCGTTGCGAATTATCAATGCTCAAACGCATCTTCACGCCGGGATAAGCCTGATGGAAATTCCGTAATACAGCCATGATGTAATACGGCCCGGTCGCGCCCACTCGCAACATGCCACTTTTCAGATCGCGCAGATCACGCAAACTGAAATCGATCTGGGCAGCTTGCTGCATCAGTTGCTCGACTTGGGGCAAGAGGCGTTCCCCTTGCTGGCTTAAGTACACCCCCTTGCCTTGCCTATAGAACAGCTCCACGCCATAGCGGGTTTCCAGCTGTCGCAGATGCGAGGTCACGGTGGGCTGGCTGATCCCCAATTGCTGGGCAGCCTTGGTAATGGAGCCACAATGAGCCGTGGCGTGAAAGGACTTCAGTTCCAGAGCCAGCATGCTGCCGCTCTCCTCGGGGAAGAATCAAAGCCCAAATTATCCGATGCTCGTATTACAGAAATTAGTTGTACTGTCATAGTGCCGCCATATCCGACTCCCATACTGACGTTCATGACATTCATGACAAGTCGGAACCCAGGATGAGCGCCAAGCCCGCATTTTTAACCATACAAGGACTGCACAAGCAGTTCGGCTCCTTTACCGCCCTGGACCAGGTCAGCCTGGATATACAAGCCGGTGAACTGGTGTGTTTGCTGGGCCCCTCGGGCTGTGGCAAAACCACCTTGCTGCGATGCATTGCCGGGCTGCAACAAGCCGATCAAGGCATCATCGTGATGGCGGGCCGTGACATTACTCACCTGCCCCCTCAACAGCGTGATTACGGCATCCTGTTTCAGTCCTACGCCCTGTTCCCCAACCTGACCGTGGCCCAGAATATTGCCTACGGCCTGTCGCCCCGCAAGAACCTGGCCACCCAAGTGCGTCAACGCGTCTCCGAGATGCTGGATCTGGTCGGCCTGTCCGGTTCGGAAAACAAGTACCCGGCACAACTGTCGGGCGGTCAGCAGCAGCGTGTGGCCCTGGCTCGTGCACTGGCCCCCTCACCCTCCTTGCTCTTGCTGGACGAACCCATGTCGGCGCTGGATGCCCAGGTGCGCGAGCGGCTGCGTATCGAGCTGCGTGCGCTGCAAAAGCAACTGTCCATCACCACCTTGATGGTGACGCACGATCAGGAAGAAGCCATGGTCATGGCGGACCGTATCGCCGTGATGGAAAAAGGCCGACTGGTGCAATTTGATCGCCCCCAGGCTTTGTACCGAGCCCCCTCTGATCCCTTTGTGGCGGGCTTTATCGGTGAAGCCAACTGGCTGCCCTTTACGCCCTTGCACGATTGCTCGGTGCTGGTCGAGCGCGTTCGTCTGGACTTGGGTCAGGAAGCGCCTACTGCAGCAGGACGTCTTTTCATCCGCCCTGAAAACATTCGGGTACTGGATAACAGCAGCCCGGCCACCACGACCAATACCTTTTTGGCCGACATCGTGGACGGCGTGTTTTTGGGCCGTCACTACAAGCTGATTCTGCGCCCCGAAGGCATGGACGGGCTCACTGTCCAGGCCATCGTCAACCCCGAACAAGGGGATCGCTTGCTTGACCCCTTGGCCGCACGTCGCTGCCGCATTCAGCTTCCCAGCGAGGCGCTGCATGCCCACCATTGATTCCACACCACAGCCTGGCGCGGCGTCCCTGCGCTCCACCAGCCTGTATGGCCTGCCCGTTGCTGAAACTAGCGTGAAGAACCATCCCCTGACCCGTCCCGTTTTGCCTGTCTGGATAGGCTCGGCGGCACGACGCGCCTTATTGATTGCCCTGTTTGCCCTGCTGGTCCTGTTCCTGGCCCTGCCCATGCTGTTCATCTTGCTGCGCGCCATTCAGGACGGCGACGGGCAACTGGTGGGTTTGGGTCAGTTCTGGTCGGTGATCAGCGCCCCGGGCTTCATGCCCATGGTGGGCCGCAGCATTCTGGTGGGCGTGACCACCTTGCTGATCGTGATCCCCGTTGCCTACGCGTTCGCCTTTGCCCTGCAACGCTGCTGCATACGCGGTGCCGGACTATTTCGTGCGCTGGGCCTTTTGCCCTTGCTGGCCCCATCGCTGATGCCAGGCCTATCCCTGATCTACCTGTTTGGCAACCAAGGTTTGCTGCGTCACTGGTTGGGCGGTGAAACGATTTATGGTTTCTGGGGCATTGTGCTGGGGGAAGCCTTCTACACCTTCCCCCACGCCCTGATGATTCTCAGTACCGGTCTGGCCCTGGCCGATGCTCGTCTGTATGACGCTGCCCGCGCCATGGGTGCCAACTCCTGGCGTCGCTTCCTGACGGTAACCCTGCCCGCCAGCCGCTATGCCGTTTTTTCCGCCGCATGCCTGGTCTTTACTCTGACCGTCACCGACTTTGGTGTGCCCAAAGTGGTGGGCGGTTCCTACAACGTGCTGGCCATGGAAGCCTATAAAGCCGTGGTCGGTCAGTTGCAGTTTTCCAAAGGCGCGGCCATTGGCGTGCTGTTGCTGATTCCCGCTGTGCTGACCTTCTTTCTGGACCGTCATCTGCGTGCTCGTGCCAGCGGTCAGGCTCAAGGCTCGCTCAGTGCCTACTCGCCTCTGCCACACCGTCAGCGCGACCGTTACTTCACTCTCGTTCTGGTACTGGTATCCCTGGCCATTCTGAGCATTGTGGGCATGGCGGTCTGGGCGTCCCTGATCAAGTTCTGGCCTTACAACCTGAGCCTGTCCCTGAAGTCCTACGACTTCAACAATATGGACGGTGGCGGCTGGCTGGCCTGGCGCAACAGCCTGACCATGGCCTTGTTTACCGCCATTCTGGGTTCGGCCCTGATCTTTCTGGGCGCCTGGGTGCTGGAGAAACTGCCTGCCCGTGGTCAGTCCGAAAAAGGCTTGTACGGCGTGCTGCAAATGCTGGCGCTGGCCCCCATGGCCATTCCCGGTCTGGTGCTGGGTCTGGGCTACATCTTCTTTTTCAACCACCCCAACAATCCCTTGTCCGGTCTGTACGGCTCCATGAGCTTGCTGGTCCTGTGTACGGTAATTCACCTGTACACCAGTGCCCATCTGAACTTTGTGACGGCCCTGAAAGCCATTCCTGGCGAGCTGGAAGCCGCTGCCGCCTCCCTGAAGGCTCCGCGTCTGTCCACCTTGATGGGTGTCACCGTGCCGCTGTGCCTGCCTGCCTTGCTGTCGGTGGCGCGCTACCTGTTCGTCTCGGCCATGACCACCGTGTCTGCCGTCGTGTTTCTGTACAGCCCGCAAACCGTGCTGGCCTCGGTAGCGGTCATGAATATGGACGACGCCGGCTTTATCGGCCCGGCCGCCGCCATGTGCACGGTCATCATGCTCAGCTCCGGCTTTGTCTGCGTCCTGGTTCATGTTCTGAGCCGCGCTTCCTTGCGCCGCAGCCAGGCCTGGCGCTCCCCTTCTTCTCTTTCCTCAACCTGACAGGACCGCAATGTCATCCCCAGCTTGCGCGAATACATCGCTTGATATGCCAAATCACCAGACTCCACGCCTTGAAGCCCTGATTTTTGACTGGGCCGGCACACTGGTGGATTTTGGATCCTTTGCTCCCACCCAGATTCTGGTTGAAGCCTTCAAGTGCTTTGATCTGAATCTGAACCTGGACCAGGCCCGCAGCGCGATGGGCATCGGTAAATGGGATCACATCAAGGCCATGCTGGAGTTGCCTGAAGTGCACGCCCAGTTTGTGGCCCTGCATGAGCGCGAACCCGATGACAGCGATGTAGACCGTATCTACAACACCTTCCTGCCCATGCAGAACGAACGCGTGGGCGAGTTCTCCGCCGCCATTCCCGGTGCCCGCGAAACCTTGTCCTGGGCGCGCCGCCAAGGCCTGAAAATCGGCTCCTGCTCCGGCTACCCGCGTCTGGTTCTGGACAACCTGCTGCAACACGCTCACCGCCAACAAATACTGGTGGACTACCACGTCGCCTTTGACGAAGTCCCGCAAGCACGCCCCTGGCCTGCCATGGCCCTGGAAAACGTCATTCGTCTGGAAATCAAGAATGTCGGTGCCTGCGTGAAGATTGACGACACCCCGGTCGGCATTGAAGAAGGCCGCAATGCCGGTATGTGGACGGTAGGTTTGCTGCTGTCAGGCAATGCCGCCGGACTGACCGAACTGGAATTTCTGGCTCTGGACGAAGAAAGCCGCCAAACCCTGCGTGATCGCGCCGCAGCCACCTTCGCCGACGCCCAACCGCATTACCTGATCGACACCGTTGCCCAACTGCCTGCCGTGGTTGAACAAATCACCGAGCGGATGGCCCAGGGCGAATGCCCTGGCGACTCTCTCTAACCCCACCCCCCCTTTTGCTGTCACAAGGACACTTCTCCATGAAAACCATTGTTCTGAGCTCCTTGGCTGCCGCTTTGATGGGCGCCGCTTCCCTGGCTCAAGCCGCTACGACCCTGACCGTCTACACCGCGCTGGAAGCCGATCAGCTCAAGGCTTACCAGGCTGCTTTCGAGAAAAAGAACCCCGATATCAAAATCCAGTGGGTGCGTGACTCCACTGGCATCATTACCGCCAAACTGCTGGCTGAAAAGAACAACCCCAAGGCTGACGCTGTCTGGGGTCTGGCCGGCTCCTCGCTGGGCTTGATGGCCAGCCAGAACATGCTGCAGCCTTACGCCCCGCAGGGTCTGGACAAGATCGACGCCAAAATGCGCGATCAAAACAACCCACCCAGCTGGGTTGGCATGGACGGTTTTGCCGCCGCCCTGTGCGTGAACACCGTTGAGCTGGAAAAGAACAAGCTGCCCATGCCCACATCCTGGGAAGATCTGACCAAGCCCGAGTACGCTGGCAAGATCGTCATGCCAAATCCCGCTTCTTCGGGCACCGGCTTTCTGGACGTAAGCGCCTGGCTGCAACTGTTTGGTGAAGAAAAAGGCTGGACCTTCATGGACGGTCTGCACAAGAACATCGGTGCCTACACCCACTCCGGCTCCAAGCCTTGCAATATGGCTGCCGCTGGCGAATACACGATTGGCGTGTCCTTTGACTACCGTGGCGCTCGCCTGAAAGAAGAAGGCGCTCCGCTGGAACTGGTGTTCCCCAAAGAAGGCCTGGGCTGGGAAATTGAAGCCGCTGCCATCATGAAAGGCACCAAGAACCTGGAAGCCGCGCAGAAACTGGCTGACTTCTCCGCCAGCGAAGAAGCCAACCACTTGTACAAGACCAACTTTGCCGTGCTGGCCATCCCTTCTATCGCCACGGCCAACCCGCACCTGCCAGCAGACCTGAACCAGCGTCTGATTGACAACAACTTCGTCTGGGCCGCTGAAAACCGCGAGCGCATCATCGAAGAGTGGACCAAACGTTACGACGGTAAATCGGAAGCCAAGAAGTAATGAGCACACAACACTACGATGTCATCGTGGTGGGGGGCGGCATCCTGGGCATGGCACATGCCTGGGCGGCTGCCCGCCGCAAGCTTAGCGTGGCTGTGCTCGAGCGCAGCCACCAGGCCCAAGGCGCCACCATACGTAATTTTGGTCAGGTACTGGTGACCGGTCAGGCGCCGGGCATCATGATGGAACTGGCACGCCAAAGCCGTGGCCTGTGGCTGGATCTGGCGGCACAAGCGGGCTTTCATGTGCGCAGCAATGGCTCGCTGGTCCTGGCACGCAATCACCTGGAACTGGAACTGCTGGAAGACTTTGCCCAAGGCCGCGCCAAGGACGAAGGCGTGGCCTGCCAGATGCTCAGCGGCAAGGAACTGGCGACACTATTTGAAGGCCGTCTGGGGCATCACCACGGCGCGCTGCAAGGTCTGGATGATTTGCAGATCTACTCGCGCGACGCCCTGCCCGCCATTACCAGCAGCCTGCAAACCATGGGCGTGGATGTGTATACCCAAGCGCATGTGCACTATGCTCAAGAGGGGCAGGTACACAGCAGCGTGGGCAACTTCACCGCCAACAGCATTTTTGTGTGCCCCGGTCACGACTACAGCAGCCTGCATCGCGAACTGCTCGATACCGTCAAGCCGTCGGTGACACGTCTGCAAATGCTGAAAGTGCGTGCACAGGACGCAGGCTGGGCATTGGACCGACCTTTGCTGACAGGTTTGTCCTGCCTGCACTATGGTGCCTTTAGCGATCTGCCTTTGGCAGACACACTGCGCGAGCAAGTACAGCAACGTCATGGCGTCCTGCTGGATCAAGGCATTCATTTACTGATTAGCCCCACCCCGGACGGAGATCTGATTATTGGTGACTCGCACGACTACGGCCAGCAAGCCAGCCCCTTCAACCAGGAAGAAACAGACCAGTACTTGCTGGCTCTGGCAGAAACCGTGCTGGGTTGCCCGGTGCAGGTGCTGCAACGCTGGCAAGGGGTATACGGCGCAAAGGGCCCGGCTCCATTTTCTGTCTTGCAGGCCGATGGCAGTACGCAAGTGACGGTTATGCACACGGGCTTGGGGATGACCACGGGTCTGGCCATTGGTGAACGCAATATCGCCGCTCGCTACGATTGATTGCTGGACATGGGTGCGTAGGCAAGCAGATCAGCCTTGACCTAGGCAGCAAGAGTGCAAAAAACGCGCAGCCCAGGCTGCGCGTTTTTCTTTTCCTGAGGCGTAGGTCTGGATGCCAGAATCCAGGGCCTCAAACCAGGGGGAATCACGACATTTTCTTAATGGGAATTTCCCATGAGAAACCCAATAGAGTGGAATAAAATACGCCACACGATAGGCCAGAGCGAGCGCTCTTGAGCTGTAGCCATCCATACACCCGGACCGCCAAGTACCTCGTCGCGATTGGCGACGAAGCCCTGGTCTTCCCCCTGACAGGAAAGGATCAATGAAAAACAGCGAAAGCGGCTTGCGTTTTATAGACTGCAATGAAGAGCAGCATGCAGCCGCTATTTTGGCGATTCTGAACGACGCCATCGTGAACTCCACCGCGCTATACGACTATGTGCCACGCCCGCCCGAAGCCATGGTGAGCTGGTTTGCCACCAAACGCGCCAACGGCTTTCCCGTGGTCGGCGTCATTGACGATGCAGGAACGTTGATGGGCTTTGCCAGTTGGGGCACCTTCCGCGCCTTTCCCGCCTACAAATACACCATGGAACACAGTGTCTATGTGCACCCGGAGCACCGCGGCAAAGGGCTGGGCAAGATTCTGATGCAAGAGCTGATCACGCGTGCCCGTCTGGCCAATGTGCATACCCTGGTAGGCTGTATTGATGCCAGCAATGCGGGCAGTATCCATCTGCATCAAAGCCTGGGCTTCACCCATGCGGGCACCTTCAAGGAAGTGGGGTTCAAATTTGGCCGCTGGCTGGATGTCGCCTTCTACTTGCTGACGCTGGATACGCCTGCCGAGCCAGTCGACGGCTGAAGCCCCCCTCCACGCTACGCCTTCGGCTTGCGCTCCACCTCGCGGCTTGTATGCCGCTCGGATTCGCTAGGGGCTCCGAGCCTTGGGGCGGCCCGGCGACAAAAAAAACCATCGCAGGCAGCACGCCGCGATGGTTTTTCATCAAACCGTTTGCTCCTGACTCAGGCGCTGGCTTTCGGCTTTTCGTAGCACACGGCAAAGGCAATCAGGCCCAGCACGATGCTGAAAATGCCCACACCGACTGCCACCCCAGCCACCAGACCCAAACCTACTGCAATAAACACGCCGGGAAAGGCGTAGTTTCGCAACCAGGAAGGTTTCTTGGGAACAAGAAATAGCCCTAAAAACAAGAACCAGGGCATCACAATCGTCCAGAACAGACTGTCCATTAGCACGTCACGCATCATTATTCCATTGAAGTAGGAGGGGCTTGGGCGAGAGCTAGACACCCCCGCCGTTCTGGGTGGATTGTAAACGTCCTGAGGCTGGCCTCCCAGTATGGGCGACTGTTATAAGAGAGAATTATTGTTTTACAGCTAAAGGACACGCCATGAGTACGCTTAGCTTGACCAGCGCAGACCAGCACCGTTTCGAAGCCTATGTCGCAGGCGATGAACAGGCCGAACGCGGCTTGATCGTGTTGCAGGAAATTTTTGGTGTCAATCAACACATACGCAACACCTGCGAACGCTTTGCCGAGCAAGGCTACCGTGTCCTGTCTCCCGCCCTGTTCGACCGGCAAGAGAAAAATGTAGAGCTGGGCTATACCGCCGAGGACGTGCAAGCAGGTCTGGCACTGCGCAACGGCATTGCGCTTGATAAGACCCTGCTGGATATTCAGGCCTGCGTGAACGCCTTGGGTTCGCGCAAGATTGGTATTGTCGGCTATTGCTGGGGTGGCTCCTTGAGTTGGCTGGCCGCCTGCCGCTTGCAAGGCCTGAAAGCCGCCAGTTGCTGGTATGGTTCGCAAATTGCCCAGAACGCCCAGGAACAGCCCAGGATTCCAGTTCAAATGCATTTTGGTGCCCAGGATCACTCCATCCCTGCCAGCGCCATTCAGACCATTAAAGACGCGCAAAAGGATGTGACCATTTACGTGTACGAACCTGCCGGGCATGGTTTTGGCTGCGATCATCGCCCCGATTTTCACGAAGCGTCCTACAAACTGGCTCAGGAACGTACACTAGCTTTCTTTGCCGACCATCTACGTTAAGCCCCCATGCTTGAATCCAGCGACGACCTGCTTGCCCTGTTAAATACCACCATGCCTTACGGCAAATACAAAGGTCGCTTGCTGGCCGACCTGCCGGGACATTATCTGAACTGGTTTGCCCGTGAAGGCTTTCCTTCCGGGCGGCTAGGGCAGCTACTGGCCCTGATGCACGAGCTGGATCACAATGGCCTGAAATCCTTGCTGGACCCCTTGCGCCCGCGCAGCCGCTAAGAGGAACAAATACCTTACTGGGGAGCGGGCTGCGACGGTATGTCACCGTACAGCTTGCTACTATCAAGACTTCCTCTACACCCCATTGTGAAGGACGTCATGACAATCGATCTCTCCGCATTCCCCATCACCGGCAAATGGCCGGCTCAGCACCCCGAACGCCTGCAACTGTATTCCTTGCCCACTCCAAATGGGGTCAAGGTATCCATCATGCTGGAAGAAATTGGCCTGCCTTACGAGCCACATCTGGTCAGCTTTGAGCGCAACGATCAGCTCAGCCCGGAATTTATTTCGCTCAGCAGCAACAACAAGATCCCGGCAATTCTGGACCCCAATGGCCCCGGCAATAAACCGCTGGCCTTGTTCGAGTCCGGTGCCATCCTGATCTACCTGGCAGAAAAAACCGGCCAGTTGCTCTCTGCAGACCCGGCCCAACGCTATGAAACCCTGCAATGGCTGATGTTCCAGATGGGTGGCGTAGGCCCCATGTTTGGTCAGTTGGGTTTCTTCCACAAATTTGCTGGCAAGGACTTTGAAGACAAGCGCCCCCGCGACCGCTATGTCAACGAATCCAAGCGCCTGCTGGGCGTGATCGACAAGCATCTGGACGGCAAGGACTGGATGGTGGGTAACAGCTACTCCATCGCTGATATTGCCCTGTTCCCCTGGATTGCCAACCTGATCGGTTTTTACGGCGCAGGCGAGCTGGTGGAGTACGAGCAGTTCAAGAATGTGGCCCGTGTTCTGGCCCAGTTTCAGGCCCGCCCGGCAGTACAACGCGGCTTGAACATTCCTGCCCGTGATTGATGGATAAGCAGCGCCAATCAATGCTTATAAGCCAATTTGCAATAGCCCTGCTATCAAACTGGTCTTTTTTGTTTCGCTTGACGCCAGTCCGTACAATTGGCCTCCTAAACAAGCTGCGCAAGCGGTGCTATTCCGTTTGCCCGGCTTGCTCGTCAATCAAAAAACCAGTCTGCTCATAGAGCGGATACAGGCAAATCCACCAGCCTGATGAGCAAGCCTTCAAAGCCCTGGATTCTTTCCAGGGCTTTTTTTTGTATGTACGATTGCCCCCCGCTGCTACTCTTTTTGCTCCTTGCCACTTTGCCTGAGCAGAGCCATGAAAACGCACCACTATGAACTGTTGATCAATTGGACCGGCAACGCCGGGAGCGGCACCCGCACCCTTCGCTCCTACTCACGTAACCACGACGTGATGGCAGTTGGCCTGGAGACCATTGCTGCCTCCTCAGACTCTGCCTTTCGAGGCGACCCAGCCCGCTGGAACCCAGAGCAGCTTTTCCTGGCATCGATTGCTCAGTGTCATATGCTTTGGTACCTGGGAATAGCGGCGGAAGCCGGCATTGTGGTCACGGCCTATGAAGACCACCCTACCGGCATCATGATTGAAGAGGCTAACGGGGCTGGGCAATTCGAGAGTGTTACCTTGCGCCCCTTCGTCACGATCACACCGGACAGTGACCCTGCCTTGTCCAAATCGCTTCACGATCGCGTAGGTGAATACTGCTTTATTGCCCGCTCCATCAACACTCCAATTCACCATGAGGTCACGGTCCACGTACAAGGTCAAACACCTCCACCATCGACGTAAAAAGCATTACACCGCAGGTAAAGGGATGAACTGCTCATCGTCCAGTGGGGGCAGGCTGATGCGACCATTGAGCCAATCGTCCTTGGCCTGCTCGATACGGTCCTTGCGGGAGGACACAAAGTTCCACCAGATATGGCGTGGTCCCAGGGGCTCGCCGCCCAGCAGCATCAAATGGCTGTTTTGCTCGGCCAGGATGCGAGGGCTGTCGCCTTTGGCAAAGACCAGCATCTGACCGGCGCAATAGCGTTGAGCGCCTACCTCCAGCGCGCCCGTACAGACATAAATGGCGCGCTCTTCATGGCCGGTTGGCAAGGGGACAGGCTGGCCCGCTTGTACGCGTAGTTCCATATAGAACAAGGGTGAGGCCACACTGGCAGGGCTGCACAGACCCAGCGCCGATCCGGCTATCAGGCGACCTTCCAGGCCCGTGTCCTGAATCAAAGGCAGTTGTTCGGCCTCGTAATGCACAAAATCGGGGTTTTGCTCTTCTTTATGTTCCGGCAAAGCCACCCAGGCCTGAATGCCATCCATACGGCCACCTTGGGTACGCATGGGCTCAAAGCGCTCGGAATGGCTGATGCCTGAACCAGCGGTCATCCAGTTCAAGGCGCCGGGCGTAATCTCTTGTTCCACGCCCAGGCTGTCACGGTGTGTCATGGCACCTTCAAATAAATAGGTGACGGTAGACAGGCCAATATGCGGGTGTGGCAGCACATCGTTTTCTGTCCCTACAGGTGCCGTCAGCTCTTGTGGCCCCATACGATCAAAGAAGATAAAAGGCCCCACCATACGCCGTTGGCGAAAGGGCAGAACGCGCCCCACTTCAAATGCACCAATGCTGTGTTGACGTTGTGGAATCAGCAGCTCGACCATAGACACCTCTACTGGGAAGTCGCAAAAATACAATCCCGATTACTATACTCTGGTCACTGCTTTATTCGCCCTATCGCGCATGTCCACGCTCTCCCTGTTTGATCCCGTTCCCGGCAACGTCCTGACCCTGGATACCGGCCTGATCGCCCTTCCGGGGCTGGCCCTGCCCTATGCCGCCAGCTTGGCACAGGCGGTTCAAGAACTGGTGCACAGCGCTCCTTGGCGGCATATGCAGGTTCCCTCAGGGCATCGTATGTCGGCCGCACAAAGCAGTTGTGGCGACCTGGGATGGATATCGGACGAACACGGCTACCGTTACAGCCCCACGGACCCGCAAAGCGGTTTGGCCTGGCCCGCCATGCCTGCCATATTCAAGGAACTATTAACGCACATTGCCCAGGAGTCGGGCCAGGGCCCTTTTCAACCCGATACCTGTCTGATCAATTACTACGACGAGCAGGCGCATATGTCCTTGCATCAGGATAGAAACGAGCGCAACTTGCAGCACCCGATTGTCTCGGTCTCCCTGGGACGTGAGGCCTTGTTTTTATGGGGCGGCGCAAAACGCAGCGACCCGGTGCATACCCTGCGACTGCGCGATGGTGATGTGCTGGTCTGGTGGGGGCCATCCAGATTGAATTTCCATGGGGTACGCAGACTGGAGGGCCCGGCCCATCCGGTATGGGGCACAGGCCGGGTCAATCTGACATTCAGAAAAGCAGGCTGAACCCCGCTAGTTCAGCCCAGTTCGGGCGGAGCAAAGCGACGGTTTTCCAGTACGGGCAAAATGCGACGGGCATAAGCCAAACGCTCCCGATCCAGATCAACCAAAAGCAATGTGGGAGTTTCTGCCGCCTGGGCCACGATCACACCCAAGGGATCCACCACCAGACTTTGGCCAATATTGCGTTCACCACACTCGCCGACGGCCACCATATAGGCCGTATTTTCCAAAGCGCGAGCCGTCGTCAGCACACGCCAGTGGTGTTCCTTCAAGGGACCTTTCAGCCAGGCCGACGGCGCCAGCAAGACTTGCGCCCCGTCCACGCACAAGCGTCGGGCCAGCTCAGGAAAGCGCAGGTCGTAGCAAGTCATCAAACCTACTTTGAAACCGGCCACATCAATCAAGGCGGGGATTTCTGTACCTGGCTGTACATAGCGTGATTCTTGTACCGAGAAGGCATCGTACAAATGAAGCTTGTTGTAATGCGCCAGAACCTGGCCATCGCGCAGCACCACCAAGGTGTTCCAAACCTTGCCTTCTCCGGCCGGGGTATGAATGCAGAACACCACAGTTAAATCAGTATCACGGGTGGCAGCGCTCAGTCGGCTGACAAACTCCCCATCCAGGGCTTGTGCGGATTTCAGGACCACTTCAGGGTCGGCCACATTTCTGGCCAGCACACCTTCAGGCAAAACCAGTAGCTGCGCGCCGGAGCGCAAGGCTTGTTCGATCAAACCCAGGCAAGCGCTCAGGTTTTCCTGCGAATCTTTGGATACGGCCATCTGGCCCAATGCAACTTTCATGACCACCTCCTTTGCGGTGCTGCCTAAGTGATTCTAACGCAGCCGCCCGCCCAGACCAGCCAGCGAACAAGGGAGAAAAACTGAACACCAGATGGTCAAATGTCAAACCATCCCCGTCGTTCAGCCCCAACAGATCAGCGTCATATTTCTCCACTTCCCATCATGTAAAAATTCGGACACAAACTGCAATTAAAAATAAATTTTTATCAGGTCAATACCCTGAATGCGTTTAACCACACTAAACATTCGAGTCATATCAAAGAACATTTTTACTCAGCTAGCAGGTCAATTAAGCGATCAGGCTCTGAAACAAAGTGCCGCGCGCATAGCGACAAACCCAAACAACAACACGATCAATTTGAACGCTCTATTTCGTCCGTACAGTTCAATTCCATTTATCTTCATAAGCGTGAAACTCAATTGAGCTCAGTTCTCAAGATCGGCTTTAATCAGCAGATATATGATAATGAGATATAAATAACCCTTATATTTGCAATACCATAAACATTATGCAAATCGGCAAAATTGATTCTTTTATTAAGCCGGACAAAATCTCATAGACGGCACAAAAAAACGTTCTTAACCCTAACAAGCATCTCTGCACCCATCCAGAATTTTCGAGGGCAAATCTCCAACCCAAATATGACCGGACATAATTAGAATCGATAAAACGCGATTAAATAAAAATGAATCAAATCCGGATAAAATCGAGCTAAAAATAATGGGCCAAGTGCAAACCAGCACTGGCCCATTCATGAATTATCCTTGCGACGCCACTTCGTCCGACATGCCCGCCTGTCAAGCTGACAAGCCGCTTTGGCATTGGACTTTCAATGCACTAATGATTGAAATTCAAAATAATCAGAATAAAAAAAACCCCCGATTTCTTGCAAAATCAGGGGAAAGCTACCACAGGAAAATGATTGGATACAAAACACCCAATACCGTGATTCTATATAAAAAACTAAAAAAAATCTGCATACGTTGTTTAGGGCTGACGCTATAGCTTGATAAATTAATTTGTGCTAGGACGTAATAAGAATTAAAAACTTAAAAAGATCTTCAATTCCCTACAGTTACATGACCCTATTCCGTCCTTAGAAATCTTGAGCCTTGCCCCATGACTGCGCGACAATAAGGCCTCTTACGGGTTGGACACACTACCCTTCTTGATTCTCAGGCGTTTATCTTGTCTTCTTCGCACTCTTCCTTATCCCCCCGCCAGGTTTTACTGGCCATTCTGGCCTTGGCTGTGGGTGGTTTTTCCATCGGCACCGGCGAATTTGTCATCATGGGTTTGCTACCCGATGTGGCCCAGGATCTGGGTATCGATATTCCCACCGCGGGCCACTTGATCAGCGCTTACGCTTTAGGCGTGGTGATCGGCGCTCCGGTACTGGCCGTACTGGGCGCACGCTGGCCCTGGCGCCGTCTGTTAATAGCCTTGATGGGCGCTTATGCCGTGGGCAATTTCCTGACCGTGATCGCCCCCAGCTATGAAACCGTGTTGATCACCCGCTTTCTGGCCGGCTTTCCGCATGGCACCTACTTTGGTGTTGCCGCCCTGGTAGCCGCTCGCCTGGTGCCGCCGCATCGCCGCGCACAGGCCGTGGCCTACGTCATGCTGGGTCTGACAGTCGCTACCTTATTGGGTGTGCCCATTGCCACCACCTTGGGACAATGGCTGAGCTGGCAGGCGGCCTTTACCTTCGTCAGCCTGATCGCCTTGCTGACCATGGGGCTAGTACTGCGCTTTGTGCCTTTCATTCCCGCCAACACGCTGGCCAGCCCTTTGCGCGAACTGGGCGCCCTGAAGCGCAAGCAAGTCTGGTTGACGCTGGGCATAGGCGCAATTGGTTTTGGTGGCATGTTCTCGGTGTTCAGCTACGTAAAATCCACCTTGATGGAACTGGCGGGCCTGTCGGTCAGCGCCATCCCTGTCGTGCTGGCCTTGTTTGGCGTTGGCATGGTGCTGGGCAATTTACTGGGCGCCCGCTATGCGGACCGCTACCTGGATCGCAGCATTCGCCTGGTTCTGATCTGGGCTACCGGCGTGCTCTTGCTGTTCATGATCACGGCCCACCATCCAATCCTTGGCCCCTTGAACATCATGCTGATTGGCACCCTGGTGGCCTTGGGCCCCGCTTTGCAGATTCGCCTGATGGACGTGGCAGGTGATGCCCAAACACTGGCGGCTGCGCTGAATCACTCGGCTTTCAATATGGCCAATGCGCTAGGTGCATGGTTGGGTGGTTTGACGATTGCCGCTGGCTGGGGCTGGACTTCGACCGCCTGGGTAGGTGCCTTGCTGGCCTTGGGTGGCCTGGCCTTGCACACCATTTCGCTGCGCATTAAAGAATAGTCAGACCTCAGAGCGGGTGACTCGGAGCAGGCAATTTTGTCGTAGGCGACAGAAGCTGAACATAGGAATAGCCTTTGCAAAACTGAACTCTGCCAGTAACCCAAAAAACAAAACGGCCTGTAATTGGATGCCCCTAAGGGTATTTCAATTACAGGCCACTTTTGTTTGGCCCTCTCTCGGAGGTCCGACTACCTGGCTTTCAGCAATTCAGCTCAGGCTTTGCTTGCAGCTGCGGGGCGAGCCGCCAACCAACCGGCGTAGCCCATTCCAAAGCTGACCAGAATGCACAAGCCCAAGGCCCAGCCCCAGCTATTGAACAGGTCATGCAAACCGCCCATGGCGGGAGGCCCAAACGCGGCCAGCAAATAGCCCATGCACTGCGCCATACCCGACAGGGACGCCGCCTGCGAAGTAGACGTAGAACGTACCCCAATCAAGGCCAAGGCAATCAGGAATACGCTGCCACTACCAAAGCCAAACAGCACCGCCCACAGCAAGGACCAGGACGGCAAGACCAGAAAGCCCACAAAGGTCAGGGTCTGCAACAAGGCACCCGCCAAGGCCACCCCACGCTGGTCGTGCACACGGCTCAACACGGGCATCAGCAGCAAGGCCGGTACGGCGGTAGCCAACTGCATCAAACCATGAATCTGGCCCGCATGATCCGGCTCAAAGCCATAGTTCACCAGCATCACAGGCAACCAGCTGGCAATCATGTAGTAAGCCACCGAGTTCAAACCCATGTACAAGGTGATATGCCAAGCCAGGGGCAAACGCCACACCGAAGAACTGGTTGCCGCGCCAGCGGGCGTATTCTGTGCCGCACGTCGATCCGCGCCCAACTGGGTAGCCCAGACAACTACGCTAGCCAATGCCATCACACCCACCACCATCAGGGACGACCAGCGCCAGCTTTGGCCTGTCCACTCCGCCATAGGGACCGCCATCGCGGAGTTGAACGCCGCGACCAGACCCATGAACAAAACGTACAGCGACGTCACAAAACTGATGCGCATGGGGAAATGGCGTTTCACCAGAGAAGGCAACAGCACATTACCCAAGGCAATCCCGATAGCCAGCAAACCGATACCGGCAAACAGCTCTATCGTGCCGCCCAGGATACGTACCACCACACCTACCGCAATCAGTACGGAAGCAATAAACAAGGAACGGGACAAGCCCACCACCCGCGCCATGGAGGCGGCCAGCAGGGAGATCACCGCAAAAATGAACAAGGGCATGGCGGTCAGCAGACCGGCCTGCGTGGACGACAGGGAGAGGTCTGCCTGGATCAGCTCCAGCAAGGGGGCGATACCCGTGATCGGGGCTCGCAGATTGCCGGCAATCAGCAAGACGCCAATCAACACCAGTAAGGGGTGGGAGAGCCAGGAGAGTCGAGAGAGGGACATGAAATGTAGCCAGTAGGTGAAAACCCTACTCTATCCTGTTTCGATACCGACGCAAACAGGATATTATGACAACTTATACCTCAAATCAGACAAAGCATGAGTTTTAGCTCCAATCCGCAAGGCGGGCCTATTTTCAGCATCAAGATGGCGATGGGCAGCAATACTGAAAATCCATTGCATACCCATCCCAATGGACAGCTGATCATGACGCAATATGGCTCCGTCACCCTGCAAACCGACCAGGGCTACTGGATGGTGCCGCCGCTGTGCGCCGTCTGGGTGCCGGTGGGTATCCGTCACCGTGCCCGCGCCGACGATCAGGCCCTGATTCATTTCCTGTACATACAGCCCGGTCTGGATGAACTGCCCGATCACTGCAGCACCCTGGACCTGAGCCCCATGGTGCGCGAGATGATCATTCATTTAAGTGATCTGAATCCCCATTACGAGCCGGGCAGCCAGACACACCGCCTGGCACTGGTGCTGCTGGAAACCTTGAATCAAATGCCCACCCGTCAGCTGCATGTGCCGGTGCCCGAGGACAAAGTTTTGCAGACGATTGCGCAACATATGCTGCAACAGCCCGACTCGCGCCCTACGATGGCCGACTGGGCAAAAGAACTGGCCATGAGTGAGCGCACCCTGGCCCGACATATGCTAAAACACACAGGGATGAGCTTCGGGCGCTGGCGGCAACAATTCATGATTATGCTGGCCCTGCAAAAACTGGGTTCGGGAATGTCCGTAAAGAGCACGGCCAGGGAATTGGGTTACACCTCTATCAGTGCCTTTATTACCGTTTTCAAATCTATTTTGGGCGAAACCCCCAGCCGTTACTTGAGCCAAACCCATTCTTCTTAAGTCCCTACTACCCTCACCACACGCATCCATGTCTTCCACACACCTGTCCCGCCCCGGATATCTGCAGCGCTTATTGAGTTGGTTCCAGATTTCTCACATGTCGGCGGGGCTGATTGCCGTGCTGGTGGGCTACACAAGTTCTGCTGCCATTGTTTTTCAGGCCGCTCAAGCGGCCGGTGCCAACACCGCCGAGCTGGGCTCCTGGATGTGGTCTTTGGGTATTGGTCTGGGCCTGCTGTCGGCAGGTCTGTCGCTGCGCTACAAGATTCCAATTCTGACTGCCTGGTCCACACCTGGCGCAGCGCTGCTGGCCACGGGTCTGGTGGGCCTGCCCATGTCCCAGGCCGTGGGCATTTTCCTGTTTTCGTCCCTGCTGACCACCATTTGCGGTCTTAGCGGCAGCTTTCAGAAGTTGATGCAGTACATGCCGCGCAGCATTGCCGGCGCCATGCTGGGCGGCATCTTGCTGCGCTTTGGCCTGGATCTGTTTGGTGCCATGCAAACCCAATGGCTGCTGTGCCTGAGCATGTTCATTGTGTTTCTGGTGGTGCGCCAATGGTCGCCCCGCTACGCCGTGCCGCTGGCCCTGGTGGCCGGTGTCACGATTGCTGCCATGCAAGGTTTGCTGAAAATGGAAATTCTGAGCTGGACACCCGCCAAGCCGGTGCTGGTCTGGCCCGAGTTTTCCTGGACGGCGCTCATTGGTGTGGGCATTCCCTTTTTCATCGTCACCATGAGCTCGCAGAACATTCCGGGCGTGGCTGTATTGAAGGCGCATAACTACGATGCGCCCAACTCCACCGTCATTAGCTGGACCGGGATTGTGGGCCTGATCTTTGGCCCCTTCGGTGGCTACGCCTACAATCTGGCCGCCATTAGCGCCGCCCTGTGCATGACTCCCGAAGTGGATGCGGACCCGCGTCAGCGTTATCGCGCCAGTGTCTGGGCCGGGATTTTCTATTTTGCCGCCGGTATCTTTGGTGCCACCGTGGTCAGCCTGTTTGCCGCCTTCCCAACCGAACTGATTGCGGCCATTGCCGGTCTGGCCCTGCTGGGCACCATAGGCAATAGCATCCACATGGCGCTGGAAGCCCCAGACACCCGTGACGCCGCCCTGGTCACCTTTCTGACCACCGCGTCAGGCATGAGTCTGCTCAATATCGGCAGTGCCTTCTGGGGTCTGGTTTTTGGTATGGCTATGTACTTGATTCAGAAACGAAAAGTGTCCTGATCCGGCCATCCCCCCGGCGTCTGTTCAAGACGGCAAACAAGCCTCACATTTGCTTGCTTTGCCGTCTTTTTCATTTGGCACACTAAAGGCATGACCACTTTTCTTTAACGGAGGTGCTTCATGCCTGCTTTATCTCAAGCCCAACAAAAAGCTGCCGGTGCAGCCTTGTCCGCCAAACGCGGGGAAACTCCGGTAGCCAGTCTGAAAGGGGCATCGCTGGAAATGTACAACACCATGAGTACCAAGGAGCTGGAAGAACTGGCCAGCACCGATACCGCGCGCCGCAACCTGCCTGAACACAAGGAGTAATCAGACAGCCTGAACGCGCACGCCGCTTTGCTCGAAGGCTTGATGCAAACGCTGCGCAAATTCGGCCGCCCCCGCCTGATCCCCATGCAGGCACAAGGTATCAGCAGACAAAGGCACCGTTTTACCCGACAGACTGGTAACGGTGCCTTGCTCTATCATCTGCATCACTTGCTGCACGGACTGATCGGCATTGGTAATCATGGCGCCAGCTTGCTGACGAGGGGTCAGGCTGCCATCGTCCTGATAGCTGCGATCGGCAAACACCTCTTGAGCCACCGTCAAACCCGCATCACGACCGGCCTGCACTTGCACACTGCCTGCCAGCGCATACAGAATCAGGCTGCGATCAATATCGGCTACAGCTTGGGCAATGGCTTTTGCCAAGGCCCCATCACGGGCGGCCATATTGTAAAGAGCACCATGTGCCTTGACGTGATGCAAAGCAGCACCCTGGGTGCGGGCAACGGCAGCCAGGGCTCCCACCTGCACCACCACCATGTCATACACCTGCTCGGGGGTAACCGCCATCACCCGGCGACCAAAACCGGCCAGATCCGGCAGGCCGGGATGTGCGCCCAGCTTCACGCCATGCTTTAGGGCCAGGGCCACCGTCTGACGCATGGTGCCCGGATCTCCGGCATGAAAGCCACAGGCGATATTTACCGACGTCACCCACGGAATCACCTGCTCGTCATGGCCCATGACCCAGGGGCCAAAGCTCTCGCCCATGTCGCAATTCAAATCAATACTCAAGCTCATGGAGTTCCCTCTGATAATCCATCCAATCTGCCTGCGGCCTGGGCAATGCAACGCCTGAACCACAGCAGTTCTGCCGCATTATGCGTGCGCGGGTGCCACAGCTGATAAAAGCGCATCAGTGGAAAATGAACCGGACAAGGCAAAACCGTAATCGGCAGAATGCGGGCATAGTACTCGGCAAACTGGCGGTTCGTGGTGAACACCATGTCCGTGCGACTCAAAATCCCCGGAACCAGGCCGAAATACGGCACGACCATCTGTACGTGACGGCTGATGCCCTGCTCGGCCAGGCAACCGTCAATAAAGCCGCGCTTGTCCGTCACGTGGGCCGAAGGGGCCAGATGCGGCATGTCCAGATAGTGCTGCAAGGACAGACCACGCTGCGCCAAGGGATGATGGCGGCCCAGCATACAGACCACCTCGTCATCAAACAGACGCGCCAGGTGCAGCTTTTCAGGGGGCTCGAGCCAGTTGCCGATCACCACGTCCAGCTCGCCCTCTTCCAGGGCCTGCACGTAATCCAGATCCGGGTTGATGGTATGGACCACCAGCCGGGCCTGCGGCGCCTGACGACGCACCCGCTCCGCAATATCCGGGATAAAAGCGCCGTCCAGATAATCCGGCGCGCCCAGATTGAAAACGCGGGTAGACTGACTGGGATCCATAGGCTCTGCCGTGGCAGAAATTCGCTCGATAGCTTGCAGAGCTTCCGTGGCATGTGCCAGCAAAAAGGGGCCGCGCTCGGTAGGCACCATTCCCTTTTTACCGCGCAACAAAATCGGATCGCCCGTGATTTCGCGCAAGCGCCGCAAGGCATTGCTAACGGCTGGCTGGGACATGCCCAAGCGGATAGCCGTACGCGAGACGCTATGCTCTTTGAGCAGCGACTGCAATACCCGCAGCAAATGTAGGTCTAGTTGTTCTCGTAATTTTGGCATGGTTTAAATAATACAAGCGCTGGCCCGCCTCGTTGATCGGTGTAGACACTCATACGCCTATATAGTGAACATCATTCCAAGCAAATGTTCGCATCCTAAGCAAATGCTATCTTCGATCCGTAAAAAACCAGTCGAGTGAGATCATGGAGACAAGACCAATTCGTTTTATTTATCGCGGCGAAGTACAGGAAGTGGCTCAGGCCCCAACCACGCGAACCGTTTTACAGTATATCCGTGAGGATCTGCACTGCACCGGCACCAAAGAAGGCTGTGCCGAGGGTGACTGCGGCGCCTGCACGGTCATGATTGGCGAACTGGACCAGAACAATCAACTGCAATTGCGTGCCGTAAACGCCTGTATCCAGCTGCTGCCTACGCTGGACGGCAAGGTGCTCTACACCATTGAGGATCTGCGCCAGGACGATGGCACCCTGCACCCCGTGCAACAGGCCATGGTGGACTGGCACGGTGCCCAGTGCGGCTTTTGTACGCCCGGCTTCATCATGTCGCTGTGGGGCCTGTACATGACGCACTCGCCCGAAGACGGCCCGGTTTCCCGGGAACAGATCGACGATGTGCTCTCGGGCAATCTGTGCCGCTGTACCGGCTACCGCCCCATTATTGATGCGGCCAAGGCCATGCACAGCTATCCGGCTGTCAGCATGGATCGCCAATCCATTGAAGACAAGCTGCGTGCCATTCGTCAGGACGGCATGCTGGCCTATGAGTACCAGGGCCAGGCCTTCCATGCCCCCCGCACGCTGGACCAGTTGGCCCAGCTGCGCGAGCAATATCCGCAAGCCCGCATTCTGGCTGGCAGCACCGATATCGGCCTATGGGTGACCAAGCAATTCCGCGATTTACCGCATCTGATCTATATCGGTCAGGTGGCCGAGTTGCGCGAACTGAAAACCACCGAGGACGATCTGTATATCGGTGCAGGCGTGCTGTTGAACGACGCTTTTGACGCCCTGATCAAAGACCACCCCGAACTGACAGAACTGCGCCAACGCTTTGCCTCCTTCCCTATCCGCAACGCCGGTACCCTGGGCGGCAACGTGGCCAACGGCTCGCCCATTGGCGACTCCATGCCCGCTCTGATTGCCATGCGTACCCGTGTGGTGCTGCGCAAAGGCGCAGTCGAGCGCGTGCTGCCTTTGGAAGATCTGTATCTGGCCTACCAGAAAACCGCCATGGAACCGGGCGAGTTCGTGCAAGGCCTGCTGGTCCCACGCAACAAGGGACAATGGCAATTCCGTACCTACAAGCTGTCCAAGCGTTTCGACCAGGACATTTCTGCCGTGTGCGCCGCCTTTGCGGTGGAACTGGATGGCAAGATCGTCAAACAGGCTCGCATCGCCTTTGGCGGTATGGCTGCCACCCCTAAACGCGCCAGCCACGCCGAGCAAGTGCTGCAAGGTCAGGAATGGAACGAGGAAAACGTACAAGCTGCCATGCAGGCGCTGCAACAGGACTACCAGGCCCTGAGCGATATGCGTGCTAGCAGCGAATACCGCAATCAAAGTGCGGCCAATTTGCTGTACCGCTTCTTCCTGGAAACCCACCCTGAACACGCTTTGAGTCCCGCCCAGCTGAATGTCTTTCACCGAGCTCAAGCCAGCCTGGAGACTTTGTGATGAAAATTGACAATATCGACCACCTGAACACCGCCACGGCTCAACGAGTCGGCGTGTCCTTTCTGCACGAGTCGGCAGACCTGCACGTGAGCGGCACGGCCACATATACCGATGATTTGCCTGAATTGCAGGGCACGGCCCATATTGCGCTGGGCCTGTCGGAAAAAGCCCATGCCCGTTTGCTGGACGTGGATCTGGAAGCTGTGCGTCAAGCGCCCGGTGTCATTGCCGTCCTGACGGTTGCCGACATTCCCGCCGCAAATAATTGTGGCCCTATTCTGCATGACGACCCCATTCTGGCCGATGGCGTGGTGCATTACTTTGGCCAGCCCATTTTTGCGGTTATTGCGAAATCCCACGACCAGGCACGCCGTGCAGCGCGTCTGGGCAAGATCACCTATGAAGAGCTGCCTGCCATCTTGACTCCGCAAGAAGCCAAGGCCGCGAATGCCGGTGTTCTGCCCCTGATGAGCCTGAAACAAGGCGACGCCAAAAAAGCACTGGAATCGGCTCCACACCGCCTGCAAGGCACCTTCCAGTGCAATGGTCAGGAACAGTTTTATCTGGAAGGCCAGATTTCCTACGCCGTGCCCAAGGAATACGGCGCCGTGCATATCTGGTGCTCCACCCAGCACCCTTCGGAGATGCAGCAGCTGGTTGCTCACTGTCTGGGCGTTGGTGCACACAAGGTACACGTAGAATGCCGTCGCATGGGCGGTGGTTTCGGTGGCAAGGAATCTCAATCGGCCCTGTACGCCTGCGTGGCCAGTGTGGCCGCCGTCAAGCTGCAACGCCCGATCAAACTGCGCCTGGACCGCGACGACGACTTCATGATTACCGGCAAGCGTCATGGTTTCTACTATGAATACGATATTGGCTACGACGACGAAGGCCGCCTGCTGGGTGCCCGTCTGGACATGACGGCCAACTCGGGGTTTTCCGCCGACTTGTCCGGCCCCGTGGCAACCCGCGCCATCTGTCATTTTGACAATGCCTACTACCTGTCTGATGTAGACATGAGCGCCTTGTGTGGTCGCACCAATACCCAATCCAACACGGCCTTTCGAGGCTTTGGTGGCCCGCAAGGGGCCTTGGTCATGGAAGTGGCGCTGGACACGATTGCTCGCCGTCTGGGCAAAGATCCGCTGGATGTGCGCCGCATCAACTTCTACGGCAAAGAAGACCGTAATGTGACGCCTTACGACCAGACCGTGGTCGATAACGTCATTCACGAGCTGGTGGCCGAGCTGGAGGAAACCAGCGAATACCGTCAGCGCCGTGAACACATCCGTGAATTCAATGCCAGCAGCCCGGTACTGAAAAAGGGTCTGGCACTGACCCCGGTGAAATTCGGTATTTCCTTTAACGTACCCGCCTTCAACCAGGCTGGTGCTCTGGTCCACGTCTACCGTGACGGCACGGTTTTGGTGAACCACGGTGGCACGGAAATGGGCCAGGGCCTGAACACCAAGGTGGCCCAGGTGGTAGCCCATGAACTGGGCCTGAATCTGGAGCACATCCGGGTCACGGCCACCGATACCACCAAAGTAGCCAACACCTCGGCCACGGCGGCATCCACAGGTACGGACTTGAACGGTAAAGCCGCCCAGGATGCGGCCTACCAGATTCGCCAGCGTCTGACGACGGTAGCGGCCCAGTTGTTCTCGGTGGAAGAGTCCAGCGTGAAATTCGAGCGCGGTCAGGTCGAGATCGGTGACCAGACCATGCCCTTCTTCCAACTGGTGGAACACGCCTACCAGGCCCGTGTCCAGTTATGGTCCGATGGTTTTTACGCCACCCCTGGCCTGCACTGGGACTCCAAAGTCATGAAGGGGAATCCCTTCTATTACTTCTCCTACGGGGCTGCCGTCGCTGAAGTGCTGATCGACACGCTGACCGGGGAATCTCGTCTTCTGCGTGCTGACGTGCTGCACGATGTGGGCAAATCCATCAATCCGGCCCTGGATATTGGCCAGGTTGAAGGCGCCTTTATTCAAGGCATGGGTTGGCTGACAACAGAAGAACTGGTGTGGAACGCTCAAGGCAAGCTCACCACGCATGCACCGTCGACCTACAAGATCCCGGCCATCAGCGACTGCCCCATGGACTTCCGCGTCAATCTGTTCGATGGCCGCAACGCCATGGATTCGATTCACCGCTCCAAAGCCGTGGGCGAACCCCCTTTGCTGTTGCCATTCTGCGTCTTTAACGCGATTCGTGATGCCGTTGCCAGTGTAGGCAACTACCAGATCGAACCCGTGCTGAACGCACCTGCGACTGCGGAAGCCGTCATGCGGGCTGTTGCGGCTATTCGCAAAGCGAAATGAGTAGCTGGCCATCTCTTGCCCTCGCCCGTGTAAAAGCGGGCGAGCGGCTGGTTTTGTGCTCGGTGGCGCTGGCCAAAGGCTCCACCCCGCGCACCACGGGCACGGCCATGCTGTTCAGCCAAACTGAGCAGTGGTTAACCATTGGTGGCGGGCACCTGGAATGGGTAGCGGCAGAACAGGCCCGTGTCATGCTCAGCCAATCCTCCGGTCCCGGCTGGAGCATGAGCCGCCTGCCACTGGGTCCCAGCCTGGGTCAATGTTGCGGCGGGGTCGTGACCTTGCTGTACGAGACCTTGGGTACCGAGGATCTGAGCTGGCTGGAAGAGCTCGATAGCGCCGTGCGGGCCGGTCAGGCGACCAGCCGCCGTTCACAATTGCTGTCGGATGGCAGCAAGCAGGTTGATATCCACAGCCCTTCAATTGTGGACGAATCCCGGCTGGACTACGACGGCTCGCAAGGCGTCTGGATGGAGGACCTGCCGCCCCCGCCCCTGACCATTCTGCTATTTGGGGCCGGTCATGTGGGCGAGGCACTGGTGCAGATTCTGGGCACCCTGCCATGCCGGGTTCTGTGGATTGACGAACGCCCTGAACTGTTTCCCGCTCAGGTACCCAGCAATGTCAGCCTGGAAATTACCGACATCCCCGATGCGCTGATCGAACAAGCCCCGACCAATAGCTATTTTCTGGTGATGACGCATAATCACGGCCTCGATCTGGCGTTGTGCCAAAAGATCTTGCGCCGGCCCGACACAGCCTATGTGGGCCTGATCGGCTCCATGACCAAACGTCGTCAATTCGAGCGCCGCTTGCAGCAACGCGGCATGCCCGAATCCCGTATTCAGGAACTGGTCTGCCCCATTGGCGTGCCAGGTATCAAGGGCAAGGCCCCCTCGATTATTGCCGTGGCTGTCGCCGCTGAATTGCTGGCCCACGCCTATGAAATGGGGCAACTCAGTCGCTGATGCGACCTCGACTTCAAGGACACTATGACTACCTCTTTACACTCCGCCTGCGCCTACCGTGCCCAACTGCTGTACTTTGTCGCGGACCCTGCCACATTGGAAGATCCTTCCGAAGCCGTGCGCTATCACAGTGACGGCCTGCTGCTGGTCAACGAACAAGGCCAGATTCAGGCCTGTGGCGACTGGGCCGAACTGTCGCAGAGCCTGCCTGCCGATACAAAGACCATGGATTTGAGCGGGAAAATCATCATGCCAGGCATGATCGACACCCACCTGCACTTCCCGCAAACCGACATTATTGCCTCCCCCTCCAGCGGCCTGTTGCCCTGGCTGGAAACCTATACCTTCCCAACTGAAGGCCGTTTTGGAGATAGCGAACACGCCCGCGAAGTGGCTGGCGTGTTTCTGGACGAACTGCTGCGCAACGGCACCACCACCGCCCTGGTCTACGGCAGTGTGCACCGTCAATCCGTGGATGCCTTCTTTGAGGAAAGCCACGAACGCAATCTGCGCATGATTGCGGGCAAGGTGATGATGGACCGCAACTGCCCGGACTATCTGCAAGATACTGCCGAGTCAGGCGCACGCGATTCGGAAGACCTCATCAAGCGCTGGCACGGCAAGGGCCGCCAACTGTACGCTCTGACACCCCGTTTTGCGCCCACCTCCACCCCGGAGCAATTAGCCGCCTGTGGTGAACTGGCCCGCGCCTATCCCGATGTGTTTCTGCAAACCCACGTGGCAGAAAACAAGGACGAAATCAAATGGGTAAGCGAGCTGTTCCCCAAGAACCGCAGCTATCTGGACGTGTACGACAGCTTTGGTCTGCTACGCCCCCGCGCCATCTACGGCCACAGTATCTGGCTGGACGAACAGGACCGCGCTCGCATGCACGATACCGGCAGTATCGCCGCCCACTGCCCCACCTCCAACCTGTTCCTGGCCTCTGGCTTGTTCGATTTCCAGTCCATTCGCCAAAGCAAGGTGCTGCACACCCTGGCCACCGATGTGGGCGGCGGGACGTCGTTCTCCATGCTGCGCACCATGAACGAGGCCCACAAAGTGGCCCGTCTGAACAACTACCATCTGACCGCCGCATCCATGTTCTACATGGCCACCGAAGGAGCCGCGCGGGCACTGGACATGCAGGGTCAAATCGGCACGTTGGCTCCTGGTGCCGAGGCGGACTTTATTGTGATGGACCCCAAGGCCACCCCCTTGATGGCCCGCCGCAGCACCATGCTGAACTCGCTGGAAGAGCAATTGTTCATGCTGGCCCTGCTGGGTGACGATCGCTGCATTCAAGCCAGCTACAGCGCAGGCCGCTGCGTCCATCAGCGCGATCACTAAACACAACTGAAGCCGGTTCCTGGCGGGCAACTCCAATCATTACAACCGCCGCCAGGGACTCTTTTCCGTCTACCCAAAAAATATCTGCACGCGTTTTTTCGATTTAACGCGGATTTTACGGTGCCAACGATACATTGATCCCGTCAGTAGGAAGCCAGCCCCGGCTCCCCCTCTTCTTGGCGAGATTTGATTATGTCCGGCACATCAACCCTGGTGCAACGCAACTCCCTGTTCTACCTGCTGACGCAGGTTGTGGGAGTGACCTTTTTGTTTCTCTGGCTGGCCAGCCTGACCCAGGACTGGTCTCCGCTCAATCCCTTGTTGGCATCCAGCCAGCAACCTGGCCATATGGCCCATGAAATGAAAGAGGCTCAAGGTCTGCTGACTGGCCTGATTGCCGCCGCGGGTTTGTTCCTGGCTGCCTGGAAACTGCGCCAGCTGCGCGGACAAGAGGCCTTGCCAGGCAAACGCATCCTGTTGCTGGGCACCAGCCTGTTCCTGGCCGTGCCTTTGCTGATGCTGCTTCTGCAATACTCCGCCGCCTCCCAAAGCCTGGAATCGCTGTATCACCAGATACCCGAGATCAAACCCTTGCTGGAAGTGGGTGCCATCGTCGCCGTGGGCGCTGGCTTGCTACACCTGTACTTTGCCGGTTGGGCCTTGAACCAGGCCCGCCTGCGCTGGGGGGGCCTGCTGGCCGGTTTGATCTGCGCCTTTTTGTTGGGCTTGCTGGAAGCGGATCAAGAGCGTATCAATCTGACTCAAGTGTTTGCCTCACTGGCGCTTGTCTGGCTGCTGGGCAGCATCGCCTTCTACCCCTTGATCGTGAATCCCAAACGCTGGTCAGCCTCCCATAGCGAACGCGCCACGGTTGCAGAGGCCTGGGAACATCTGGCCAGCATTCAGGTACAACGTCGCCGCAGCCTGGGGGTGTTTGGTGGCCTGATGGTCGTGATTCTGCCTTTCTTCGCCTCCACCTGGGCGGTCGACTCGCTGGTCTTTCAATTCACCCGCATGGCCGGTCTGGGGCTGGTCCTGATTGCCGTCCTGGGCCGCTGCTGGTGCATGTTGTACCTGGGCGGTCATAAAGGCTCCAGCCTGATCAGCCAAGGCCCCTACTCCATCAGCCGCAACCCGCTGTATCTGTTTTCCCTGTGCGCCGTCACCGGCATGGGTGCACTGTCCGGCAGCCTGCTGCTTGGCCCCATACTCGCCTTGTTTGTCTACGCCGTCTTCAACAATGTGATCGACGAAGAACAGGTTCTGCTGCACAAAGTCTTTGGTCAGGATTATCAGGACTACTGCCAGCGCGTGCCCCGCCTGATCCCACGCCTGAGCCTCTGGAACAGCCCGAACGAACTGCAAGTGTCCCTGACAGGATTGGCCCGCACCTTGCGCGATGCCTTGCCCTACTTCCTGATCTGGCCCGTCTTTGCCCTGGCACAGTGGTTGCAAATCAATGGCTGGGTACCCGTACTTCTGCGTCTACCCTGATCGTCCCCAAGTGCAGTAAGCTGCACAAGAACTGTCCCAACCCTGTGGAACAAGCTGTCATGCGTGTCCTGATTGTTGAAAACGATACGACCATTGCCGAAAATCTTTATACCTATCTGGAACTGAAAGGCTTTGCTGTGGATGCCGCCTACGACGGCAATGGTGCACTGACACTGCTGCAAGAACAGGATTTTGATGCATTGGTACTGGATCTGGGCTTGCCCGGTCTGGATGGTTTTGGTGTACTCCAGGCCCTGCGCCAGTCCAGTCAAACCCCCATCCCGACCTTGGTACTGACAGCCCGCAGCCAGCTGGAAAGCAAGCTCACGGCCTTTGACCTAGGGGCGGACGACTATCTGATCAAACCTTTTGCCCTGGCTGAAGTCGAAGCCCGGCTACGCGCTCTGATGCGTCGTGGCCCACCACAAGTGCAGCACGGCTCACTGCATTGGGGCCGTCTGGAATACAACCTGGATACGGCGCTGGTCAGCGTCAGCGGTCAGGAACTGCACCTGAGCTTCAAAGCCCGCCAGTTACTGGAAGCCCTGTTACGCGACCCGCAAGCCATTCTGACACGCCGCTCCCTGGAAAAAACCCTGTGGCCCCAAGGCGCTCCGTCGCCAGAAGCCTTGCGCAGTCAAATCCATATCTTGCGCCGCGCCTTGTCCGAGGCTGGCGCAGGCACCATTGAAACCTTGCCCGGCATGGGCTGGCGTTTGCAACAGGAGAGCTAAGGGATGGCCAAAGCCCCGCGCCGCAGCCGCTTCATGAGCACCCTTACCCAGCGTGTATCCTGGGCCCTGACCCTGATTGCCGCCTTGCTGGTCATCATTATGGGGGGACTGGCCTATGTCGCCTTTGCGCGCATGGAAGACGAGATGGTCAACGCCATGCTGGTCTCCTACGCTCGCAACCCCACTCTTTTACCCGACAGCGCCTACGACCGCAGTGAAGCCCTGGGCGCAGAGCTGGACAGCTATTGGTTTTTGCCGGGCCAAACTCTGGACAACTTGCCCGAATTTGCCCGTGTTCCCGAACCGGGCATTTACGAATTTCATCTGGGTAGCGACACCTGGCACGTACTGCGCCAGGACAAAGAGCAAGGCCAACTGTATCTGGTGTATCGCGCCACCCCTCACGAAGACCGAGTGCGCGAGTTTGGCCTGATTCTGCTCCTGATCGGTTCGGCCACGATATTGCTGGTGTTTTTACTCGGGCGTCGAGTAGCCCGCCACGCTGTGGCTCCCATGCTGACCCTGTCCCGCCATCTGGAAAACTGGGCACCCGGCCGCTCCGGCCTACCCGAACATCAGGATGATGAAGCTGGCCGGCTGATCCGAGCCTTTAATCGCATGCAGGAGCAAGTTGAGGAACTACTGACGCATGAACGCGAGTTCGCCGCCAATCTGGGCCACGAGCTGCGTACAGGGCTGACCGCCATACGCAGCGATTGCGAGCTTTTGCTGCTGCAACTGCCCGAAGGCCCGCAACAACAGCGCCTGCAACGCATGATGGTCCACGCCGATGCCGTCACCGCCAGCCTGGATGCCGCAGAAAGCCTGGCTTACACCGCAGAGCGCCATGTGCGCGAAGTCGAGGTCCACGAGCTGGCTCAACAGACCTGGCAGGCCGTCGCCCTGCTGGATGCGGATAGCCAGCAAGTACGTTGGAGCAATTTGGTGCCTGACCACTTGCTCTACACCTTGGACCCCTATGCCCTGTCCATGTTGCTGCGCATCCTGATGCGCAATGCCATCGACCACGCCGCCCCCTGCAAGCTGCAACTGAGCTGGATTGCCCCCTCAGTCCTGGCTTTGCAAGACGACGGCCCCGGCATTGCCAAACAAGATCAAATCCTGATCTTTGAGCGCCACTTCAGCCAGGGGAGACAACTGACGACAGGACTGCGTGAAGAAGGCCACAGAGGCATAGGCCTGGCACTGGCACGCCAACTAGCGCTGGCGCAAGGCTGGAGTTTAAGTGTACAAAGCGGGCCGAATGGCAAAGGCTGTGTATTCAAGCTGGATCTGGATCCGTCCTGATATCCTGAAACGGCAAACTTATCTGCACGAACGGTATCGCCAAGAGCACCAAAAACTCATTGCGACAGGCAAGACCAAAGACCTAGTAAGCTTTTCTCAACTGCAGCGCCTAACCCTTGAAAAGAGATTTTAAAAGGCTGGGCAATGAGCACAAAAAAACCCGGTCTTATTCAGACCGGGTTTTTTATCTTGCTCAAGCAGACTTGCTAAAGACTTACTGGCTTTCCAGGAAGCTCTTCAGTTTGTCGGCACGGCTAGGATGACGCAGCTTGCGCAAAGCTTTAGCTTCTATTTGACGAATACGCTCACGCGTAACGTCAAACTGCTTACCCACTTCTTCCAGAGTCTGGTCAGTGCTCATCTCGATACCAAAACGCATGCGCAGCACTTTGGCTTCGCGTGGCGTCAAGGAATCCAGGACATCTTTCACCACATCGCGCATGGAGCCATGCAAAGCGGAATCCGATGGCGAAACGGTGTTGTTGTCCTCGATGAAATCGCCCAGGTGGGAATCGTCATCGTCACCGATAGGCGTTTCCATGGAGATAGGCTCTTTGGCGATCTTCAGGATCTTGCGAACCTTGTCTTCGGGCATGTCCATCTTCTGGGCCAGGGTTGCGGGATCGGGCTCAACGCCGGTTTCCTGCAGGATCTGACGATTGATACGGTTCATCTTGTTGATCGTCTCGATCATGTGAACCGGAATACGAATCGTGCGGGCCTGGTCAGCGATCGAACGCGTAATGGCCTGACGAATCCACCACGTAGCGTACGTAGAGAATTTGTAGCCACGACGGTATTCGAACTTGTCCACCGCCTTCATCAGACCGATATTGCCTTCCTGAATCAGGTCCAGGAACTGCAAGCCACGATTGGTGTACTTCTTGGCGATGGAGATCACCAGACGCAAGTTGGCCTCGGTCATTTCGCGCTTGGCTTTACGTGCCTTGGCTTCGCCCGTGGTCATGCGTTTGTTGACTTCTTTCAAGTCCTTCAAAGGCAGCACAACGCTGGTTTGCAGGTCGATCAGCTTTTGCTGAACTTCCTGAATGGCAGGGATGTGGCGCTCCAGAATCGAGCTGTAAGGATGGCCTGCAGCCACCTCCTGCACCACCCAATCCAGATTGGTTTCGTTGCCGGGGAAAGCCTTGATGAAGTGTGCACGTGGCATATCAGCACGATCCACACAGATGTTCAGGATTTCGCGCTCGTGCTGACGCACGATGGCAACCTGCTCACGCATGGTATCGGCCAGCTTTTCCACCATCTTGGCGGTAAAGCGAATGCCCATGAATTCATTCAGGATGGTTTCCTGGGCTTGCACATAGCCTGCGCTCTTGTAACCTTCGGACTCGAAGGACACGCGCATCTTGTCAAACCATTCGCCAATAATGTCGAATTTCTTGAGCGACTTGTTGCGCAGGTATTCAATCTGCTTGCTGCTCATGCCGCCGGCTGGACCTTCGTCCTCGTCGTCAGCGGTGACACCGGAACCGGCGTATTCTTCGCCATCATCGTCCACCAGACCGTCAACCACTTCGTCAATCTGCATGACGCCTTCGCGTACACGCTGAACGTAGGCCAGGATCTCGTTAACCGTGGTTGGGCACGCGGCGATAGCCATCACCATGTGCTTCAAGCCATCTTCGATACGCTTGGCGATTTCAATTTCGCCTTCGCGGGTCAGCAGTTCCACCGAACCCATTTCGCGCATGTACATACGCACAGGGTCAGTCGTGCGACCGAAGTCGGAATCCACGGTCGTCAAAGCGGCTTCAGCTTCGTCCTCGACGTCATCGTCGCTGGATGCCATGGGCGCGTTATCGCTCATGAGCAAGGTGTCAGCGTCGGGAGCCTGGTCGTAAACCGAAATACCCATGTCACTGAAGGTGCCGATAATGCCATCAATGGCTTCGACATCCACCAGATCATCAGGCAGGTGATCGTTGATTTCACTGTAGGTCAGGTAACCGCGGTCCTTACCCAGCTTGATCAGGGCTTTGAGACGATTGCGGCGGGCTTCCTGTTCTTCAGGGCTCAGTTGGCCACGGACACCGAATACATCTTTTTCGGCTTTGGCGCGCTTGGCACCACGCTTGGCCACCGGCTTGAGATCAGGAATGACCTCTTCTTCGCCCATTTCGTCGTCATCGACAAAGTCGATACCGTCGTTATTGGCATTCTTTGCAGGACGTCCACGGCGACCGCCGGTAGCGGCTTTAGCCGCTGTTTTCTTGGCAGCCGCTTTTTTGGCTACCGTTTTTTTAGCAGCCGCCTTTTTAGCTGCCTTTTTGGCAGGCGCTGCGCCTGGCTCTCCACTTTCGTGAAGCTCATCGAGCTCTACCGAGCTTGATGCCCCTGATTTTGCTGTCGCGGCCAAGGTTTTCTTAGCAGACCGAGAGACCGTCGTCGAGGTTTTACCAGTCGTTTGAGTCATATTTTCTTCCATAGACGCCATTTACCCCTGTGGCACTAAATATGTAGCCACCGAGTCGTACAGGCAAGAGCCTGATAATGAGCGTGTTCACAACCGGCTTGCTCCTGGGCGTGTTGCGCGAGCGAACCCTAAGTCATTTAATCCCTGGCTCATGGGCTCAAGGCATAAGGTGGTTCACAATCCGCTAACCCGCCGCATTTGCTCGCGTACCAGTTTTAACCCCCTGGCCGGCCACAAACACAACACATAACCCAATATTTTACTTCACTTGCCGAGTATAAGCAGCATTCAACAAAGCAATACGGCGTGTCAATTCTTGATAACGCTGACGCTGTTCGGGCTCTTGCAAGCCCGTGGCCACCAATGCCGACTGCTCTGCCTTGATCGCATCCAGTTCGATGCGATGCAGCGCATCACGCCATTCACCCTGCGGATCGGGCAATTCTTCTTCGCCCAAGAGCTCCGTGGCCAGCGCTTCGAGCACGGGGGCCAGGTCGGACTCGGGATCCACGGCCTCCAGCAACGCACCTGCATGACGCGCCGAGCTGATATTGCTTAAGGCAATCAGCTCTTGCACTAAACGTAAGTGGGGACTTTGCGCCAAAATTTCAAGTTGTTGATCGCCCAACCCTCCCACCAGGGTTGGATGCCCAATGAGCAAGCGCAGCAATCGCTTGGCCATCGGAGTCACGGCGCGGCTGCCACCCAGGACAGCGCGCTCTTGCCGTTGACGATTATTCTTGCCACCCTTGCCGCGACCTGATGCTGGCCGCTCCTGATATTGCTCCTGAGGCTGCCAATCGGGCTCGTCCTGCCAGCCATCCATAGGCAGGCTGTCAGCAAAGGAACCGTCAAAACCGTCTTCAAACGGCTCCATGCCATCTGAAGATGGTGCTGGCTGTGCCGGAACCGGTGGTCTGGCTACCAGACCATCCTGAGCCGGCGGCGTATCCACGGCAGGCCGGCGAACCGGCTCTACGGTACTCAGGCGCTGCGCCAGCTCGTCTGGCGTCAGCAGCACCATGCGGGCAAATTCGTGCTGAATCTGCACCTTCAAGGTACTGTCAGCCAGTTCCAGCAACAAAGGCAAAGCCTCGTGCACGCAAGCCGCGCGGCCTTCGGCCTCGTCCATGCGATGGCGGGCTGCCAGCTCGTCCAGGAAGAAGCGCGACAAAGCTGCTGCTTCCTGGGCCTGCTCGCGAAACGCGGCAGCGCCGTGCTCACGAACAAAAGAATCGGGGTCGTGGTTATCCGCCAGGAACATGAAGCGGATGGACACATCGTCACGTACCAGCGGCAAGCAGGTATTCAAGGCACGCCAGGCGGCCTTGCGCCCTGCCCCGTCACCATCAAAGCAAAACACCAGCCTGTCGCTGGCGCGCATCAATTTGGTGATGTGGTATTCGGTTGTCGCGGTGCCCAAGGTCGCTACGGCATTGTGCAAGCCATGTTGCGACAGCGCCACCACGTCCATATAACCTTCAACAATCAGGACAAAGCCTTCTTTGCGTATGCCCTGACGTCCTTCCCACAAGCCGTACAGCTCGTGTCCTTTGGAAAACAGCGTGGTTTCCGGCGAATTCAGGTACTTGGGTTCACCTTTTTCGATCAGACGGCCACCAAAGCCAATGATATGGCCCTTGGTACTGCGGATCGGAAACATGATACGTGAACGGAAACGGTCGTAGCGACGACCATCTTCGGACTCGATCACCAAGCCGGACTCAACCAGTTGCTTGTCTTCGTACTGCGGAAATACAGCCGATAAGCCGCGTCGCTCCGTACCTGTCCAGCCCAACCCGAAACGGGCAGCCGTCTCCCCATCCAGACCACGACGTTTTAGATAGTCGATAGCAATGGGTGACTGTTTTAGCTGACGTAGGTAATGCCCCTGTGCCGTTTCAAGAATATGATGCTGACGCGACAACTCGTCTTTACGACGCGCATCGGCAGCACGTTGGCGTGGGGTGCGATCTGCTTCGGGCACAGTCATTCCGACGGAACCAGCTAAGCTGCGTACCGCCTCGGGGAATGAAGCCCCTGTGTGTTCCATCAGGAACGAGATAGCCGATCCGTGAGCGCCACAACCGAAGCAATGGTAAAACTGCTTGGTGGGACTGACTGTAAATGAAGGGGATTTTTCGTTGTGAAAAGGGCACAGGCCAAGCAAGTTGGCCCCGCCTTTACGCAACTGCACGTACCGCCCGACGACATCTACGACATCGACACGGGCGAGCAGTTCCTGAACAAAAGATTCAGGGATCAATACAAGCGTGGAGGCAGTTGCTGGCTGCGGATGCGTTTGTAGTGACGCTTCACGGCGGCAGCGTGCTTGCGCTTGCGCTCAGCCGTTGGCTTTTCGTAGAATTCGCGCGAACGCAGCTCGGTCAACAGACCGGTTTTTTCAATAGTGCGTTTGAAGCGGCGCAGAGCAACTTCAAAGGGTTCGTTTTCTTTCAGGCGAACAATGGACATGTAATCCCTGACCTTTGTAAAAAGAGTTAGCGTAACAGATAGCCCAATATGGTAGCACGATTGCTGGCATACACCAAGCAAGGCGCAATTAGGCTATCCACCAATTATCTGAATGCCAGCGATCAAGCCTGGCCGGTACCCTTACGGATCCAGGCGTCCAGCTGATGAGGGCGAATGCTATCGTAGTCCTCAAAAGGCTGATGAATCCAGGGATTTGTGGGCAACTTGGACACGTAGTAGTCTGGGTCGACCTGGGCGTGGCCTTTCCACCACAAAACGGCGGTTTTCAGCTCGGTGATCGCGGGAAACTGTGCACGCAGGTGATCACGTACACGCATAAAAGTCTTGCCCGTATCGACCATATCATCGACCAGCAGCACATTGCCATCCAGGGTGCCACGGGTAATGGTGATGTATTGCGCAATATCCAGATCACCCTGTTCGGTACCGGCGGCTTCGCGATAGCTGCTGGTGGCCAAAATACCCAGGGGTACATCATAGATGCGCGAAATAACGTCTCCCACTCTCATGCCGCCTCGGGCCAGGCAAACAATTTTGTCGAATTTCCAGCCTGATTCGTGAATGCTCAGGGCCAATTGTTCAATCAGGCGATTGTATTGTTCCCAGGAAACCCATTCATCAGTATCGCTATTTGGGGGCAGACTCATATGTATTCCAGATATAAATGCACTAGCTGCGCTTTGGTACCTGCAAAACAAGAGTCTGGTAGGCCAACGCAGCGTCCAGAACGACAAAGCGGCCCTTCAGGCCGCTCTGTACGCACCGTACAACGGTGCAAGGCATTATACCGCGATAAATCGCTTATTTGGTAAACGGATCGCGCAATACGATGGTTTCGTTGCGATCTGGCCCTGTGGAAACCATGTCGATAGGTACATCGCACAGTTCAGCAATACGTTCCAGGTAACGACGAGCGTTGATAGGCAACTTGTCGTAGTCGGTCACGCCCACGGTGGACTCGGTCCAGCCGGGCATTTCTTCCAGAACGGGCTCGGCTTCGGCAACCGCGTGTGCGCCGTAGGGCAGGACGTCCAGGAACTCGCCCTTGTAGCGGTAACCCACACCAATCTTGATTTGCTCAACGCCGTCCAGCACGTCCAGCTTGGTAATGCACAGACCGGAAATACCGTTAATCATGACCGAACGCTTCATGGCCGCCGCATCAAACCAGCCGCAACGACGTGGACGACCGGTAACGGAACCGAATTCCTTGCCAACCGTAGCCAGACGCATGCCGGTGTCATCCAGCAACTCGGTCGGGAATGGCCCCGAACCCACGCGAGTGGTGTAGGACTTGGCGATACCGAGCACGTAGCTCAATTCCTGAGGACCCACACCCGAACCTGCGGAAGCGGCACCGGACAAGCAGTTGCTGCTGGTCACGAAGGGGTATGTACCGTGGTCAATATCCAACAATGCACCCTGGGCACCTTCAAACAGGAGTTTCTGCCCTGCTTTCTTGGCCTGATACAGGTTGTTGGACACATCAGCGACCATAGGAGCCAGCTGTTCAGCGTGCTTCATGGCCAGGTCGCGAACCTGTTCGGCAGAAACAGCTTCAGCGCCCAGGTACTGAGTCAGCACGAAGTTGTGGTAATCCAGCGCTTCGGACAGTTTTTCGTCAAAGATTTCGGGATCGTACAGGTCCTGAACACGCAGGGCACGGCGTGCCACCTTGTCTTCGTAAGCAGGGCCGATACCGCGACCGGTCGTACCGATCTTGCCGTCGCCTTTACGCTTTTCACGAGCCTGGTCCACGGCGATGTGGTAAGGCAAAATCAGCGGGCAAGCGGGCGAGATCTGCAGGCGCGAACGCACGTCCAGACCGGCAGCTTCCAGCTCGGCGATTTCAGTCAAGAGGGCCTCAGGCGACAGCACCACGCCATTGCCAATGTAGCAAGTGACGTGCTCGTGCATGATGCCCGACGGAATCAAGCGCAGAATGGTCTTCTTGCCATTAATCCACAATGTATGGCCAGCGTTATGCCCACCCTGGAAACGAACCACGCCATGCGCGGACTCGGCCAGCCAGTCGACGATCTTGCCTTTGCCTTCGTCACCCCACTGGGTGCCAATCACCACAAGGTTTTTGCTCATGTCTAGTATCAGAATAAAGGAGGCCGGCACGGTGCCGGACCAATAACAATCACCAACGCTACAAGCCGCCTGGCTTACAGCGCCCTAACTTGCCACTGACCGTCCAACGAGACCAGCTCGCGATCGATCACGAATTCATCCAGATTCAGCTCCTGACCGGGCAGCATCTGAATCACAATTTCACCGTTTTGACGCAGCTGCTTGACCGCTGCCGTCAGGGCCGCATCACTCCCCCAGGGAGCACGTACTGCACGGGCTGCCTGAGCCGGTGCCAAGCCAGCCGAGAGCTTGCGCAAATCCAGGCTGAAGCCGGTTGCAGGACGAGCACGACCATACATGCGGCCAATACCGTCAAAGCGTCCGCCCTTGACCAAGGCATCGTGCCAGCCTTCGGCGTACACCGAAAAGATCAGGCCCGAATGGTAGGCATAACCGCTGCCGATGTCGGCCAGGTCCACCGTAATTTCGTGGCCAGGCAAGGCATCAATGAAGCTGCGCAGGCTACCCAGAGCTTCGCGCACTTCCGGTTCGTCCGGCAGAACACTGCGGGCACGCTCCAGTACGCTGCCATCGCCATACAGCGAGGTCAAAGCCAGCAGATAGCGGGTGGTTTCAGGCAGACAGCCCGACTCACGACCCAGGGCGCGCAGGCCCGACACATCTTTGGCGTTCAGAAGCTCACACACTTCTGCCACGCGGGTTTTCAAAATAGGATCGCGCTCGATCAGAAAGCGCCCCAGATCGGGGTAGTTCAAGTCCAGGCGAGGATGATGCACCCCTGCCCGGCCCACGCTTTCCAGCGCCAGTTGCACCACTTCCAGATCGGACTCAATACCAGCATGACCGAAAATTTCCGCGCCAATCTGCAGCAATTCACGATCCGACAACAAACCAGCCGGACGGGCATGCAAGACCGAACCACAGTAGCAAAGCCGAGTGACGCCTTCGCGGTTAAGCAAGTGAGCGTCGATACGTGCCACCTGGGGGGTCATGTCGGCGCGTACGCCCATGGTACGACCCGAGATTTGATCGACGACTTTGCTGGTACGCAGATTCAGATCTGTGCCAGAAACCGCTTGCAGGGATTCCAGATACTCCACCAAAGGTGGAGCTACCAGTTCGAACCCGTAAGTACGATACAAGTCTAGCAAATCGCGGCGCAGTTCTTCGATGCGGCGCGCCTCTGCAGGCAAGATATCAGCCAGGCTCTCTGGCAACAACCAATTGGACATACTCGTGCCTCGGACTACTTATAAACGAAAGTTTCAGCCAAACAAAAAGCGACTTGGGGCCTGTAAGCCGCCCAAGTCGCATGCGAAGTGGTGTTAGTAACTTACACGCTAGTATAAACGATCAGGGCCGCGGGTGGAACACCCAGCGGCCCTAAGTTCTCTAGCGGGGATCAGTTCGCAGGTGCTGCGGGTGATCCTTGCTTGCCCCAATACTTGAAGAAATCAGAGTCAGGGCTGATGACCAGTGTGTCGGTCTGTTTGCTGAAAGCACTGCGGTAGGCTTCCAGACTGCGGTAGAAACGATAGAACTCGGGGTTCTTGCCATAACTATCGGAGTAAATGGCAGCGGCTTCACCATCACCCTGACCACGGATGGCCTGAGCTTGGGCATACGCGTCGGCCAGCAACTCTTCACGCTGACGTTCGGCTTCGGCACGGATACGCTCACTTTCAGCAGCACCGGTTGCACGCAAACGGTTGGCTTCTTGTGTACGTTCAGCTTCCATACGACGGTACACCGATTCCGAAATCTCGGGAGCGAAGTCAATACGACGCAAACGCACGTCAATCACTTCCACACCCAAAGGACGGGCACGGGCCTCAACGGCCGTCAGCACTTCACGCATGATGGCATCACGCTCGGTGGAAACCACTTCTTTCACCGTGCGCACGTTCACCGAAGCGTTCAGGGCGTCACGAATCTGGGCTTGCAAACGCTCGACAGCACCACGATCCGTTGCGCCAAAGGTCACGTAAAACAGGCGTGGATCGGAAATGCGCCATTTGACGTACGAGTCGATTAGCAGGTTTTTCTTTTCAGCCGTCTGAATACGCTCAGGATCCTTGGTTTCAATCGTCTGCAGACGTTTGTCCAGGAACACCACGTTTTCAAATGGCGGTGGCAGCTTGAAGTACAGGCCAGGGGTCGTGATGGTACCGCGCACTTCACCCAGCGCAAAAACCAGAGCCGCATCGCGCTCACGCACGATGAAAACGGAAGACAGCAGCAGACCGACAATTACCGCCAGGGCCACCAGAGCAGGAAATAAACGTTGCATCAAGCTCTCCTAGCGTGCGTATGGGGAATAAGGACTGACCAAAGAGCCCAGCGAGGTATCCAGACCGGCTGGATTGGCTGGCGCAGGCGCTTTGGGTGCCGCAGCCGGAGCTGGACGGCTGATCTGTCCTTGCGAAGCGGCCGAGGCGACAGGAGCGGATGGCTCCATATCGGTACGGCTGCCCACCTGACGCAGGATCTTGTCCAAAGGCAGATAGATCATGTTGTTATCGCTACGGGTATCAACCAGTACCTTGCTGGTGCTCTCCAGGATTTCCTGAATCGTGGACAGGTACAGACGATCCCGCGTTACACCGGGAGCCTTCACGTACTCGGCCTCGACGCTGCCGAAACGTGCAGTGTCACCCTTGGCATCACCGATCACACGAGCCTTGTAACCCTCAGACTCCTGCATCATGCGAGCCACTTGACCAGCGGCTTCGGGCAACACCTTGTTGGCGTAGGCCTGACCTTCGTTGATCTGACGCTCGCGGTCCTGACCGGCCTTGACGGCATCGTCAAAGGCGGCCTGAACCTGCTCGGGCGGCTGCACGTTCTGGATAGCTACGGTGCTGATCTGAATGCCGGTACGGTAGCGGTCCAAAATGGACTGGGCCAACTGCTGCACGTCCGATGCAATCTGGGTACGGCCGGAGTACAGCACGGAGTCCATGGGCTGCTTGCCCACGACTTCACGCATGGCGGTTTCAGCCGCCTGACGTACCGACTCGTCCGGATTATTGGTGTTGAACAGGTAGTCCGGTGCGCCTGTAGGCAGCAAACGGTACTGAACCACATACTGCATGTCGACGATGTTCTCGTCGGTTGTCAGCATCAGGGATTCAGGTAGAACTTTATTGCGTGCACTGCCGCGGTAGCCCACTTCAAAGGTACGCAACTGCGAAATATTCACAGTCTGGTGATCTTCGATGGGAGCGGGCCAACGCCACTGCAAACCGGGATTCAGAGTTTTCGTGTACTCGCCAAAACGGGTAACCACGGCAACCTGACCTTCCTGCACGATGGTAAAGCCACTGGCCATCCACAGACCGACCGCGACCACACCGCCGATGATCAGCAGCTTGGGCGAGCCTTTGGGGATGGATGGGCCATTACCGCTACCCGGAGGCATGCCACCGGGAGGGGAGCGACGTCCCTTTTTGCCGAATAAAGACCCCAAGCGACTGTTGAAGTCACGCCATACCTCGTCGAGGTCAGGCGGGCCATCTTGTTTCTCGGGGCGGCGAGGTGGCTCGGAACCGTTTTTGCCACTGTCTCGTCCCCAACCGGGATCATTGAGATTGAATATTTTATTGTTCAGACGCATTGTTTTCCGCGAAATGACCTGATTCGACGATTGCTGTACGCAAGCCATCCAATCCGATGCGCTCTAAAGCGCTAACAAAGACTCGGGCAATAGTACCATGTTCATCCCGCTCTACCCGTGGCTCATAGCCGGCTTGGTCAATTTTGTTATAGACCAGAATGCGAGGTATTTCATGGGCCCCGATGTCCTCCAGAACCTTATGAACTTCAGCGATTTGTTCATCGCGTTGAGGGTTGGCCGCATCGACCACATGCAGCAATACGTCTGCATGGACGGTCTCTTCCAAAGTGGCCCGGAAAGCGGCAATCAAGGTCGGTGGCAATTCACGAATGAAGCCCACCGTATCCGAAATTACGACCTGCCCTGCTCCTTCAATCCAGATACGACGCGTGGTGGTATCCAAGGTAGCAAATAACTGGTCAGCTGCGTAGGCGTCCGCTCGGGTCAAGGCGTTAAATAGCGTGGATTTTCCCGTGTTGGTGTAGCCCACCAGAGACACCGACAAGGTGCCGCTACGAGAACGAGCACGGCGTTGGGTGCTGCGCTGGCGTTGCACCTTGGCCAGACGCTCACGCAAGGTACGGACTTTGTCGCCAATCATCCGGCGGTCCATTTCCAGCTGCGATTCACCTGGACCGCGCATACCGATACCGCCCTTTTGGCGCTCCAAGTGCGTCCACATCCGGGTCAATCGGGAAGTCAGGTGTTGCAGCTGGGCCAGTTCCACCTGCAATTTACCTTCGTGACTTTGCGCACGCAGGGCAAAAATATCCAGAATCAGGGCAACCCGGTCAACCACACGCAGCTCCAGCTTGCGCTCCAGATTACGCTGCTGGGCCGGGCTCAAGGCATGATCAAACAGCACGACTTCGGCGCCAGTTGCCTTGGCCAGGGCGACGGCCTCTTCCAGCTTGCCCGTACCGATGTAGTAGGCAGAATCTGGACGGGACCGACGCACGACCATCAGTTCCATAATCTGGGCGCCCGCCCCTTCAGCCAGCATGACGAATTCTTCAGCATGGGCCTTGTAGTCCAGCTCGCCCATATCCACACTAATTACCAGTGCCTTCAACGCTTGCTCCAGAAACAAAGACCCGCCCGCGGGCACCGCGAGACGGGTCTTTCAGAGTACAAAGAACTGGGTGAGGATTTATTCAGCCTGCTCATCCGCAGCCAAAGTAACGGGGCGTGCAGGAACGACGGTAGAGATCGCGTGCTTATACACCATTTGAGTGACTGTATTGCGCAGCAGTACGACATACTGATCGAAGGACTCGATCTGACCTTGCAGCTTGATGCCGTTGACCAGGTAGATCGACACAGGGATATGCTCCTTGCGCAGCGCGTTCAAAAACGGGTCTTGTAGAATTTGCCCTTTATTGCTCATTGGTGAGGCTCCGGTTATGTTGTTTTTCCAGAAATGGAAGCGAATCCCACTACTTTACCGGGTTTTCCCTGAATTCGCACGTTCCAAACTGGAGATTTTTATCTAATAGGTGTATATCAGGCGCCTTGCCCTAAAATCTGCCGCAAACTGTTGCACAGTCGGGCACATTGCTCGGGCGATCCTACCGTAATACGTAAATACTGCTCAATGCGTGGCTGACGGAAATGGCGAACCAAAATCCCCTGTTCACGCAAGGCCTGCTGAATACCAGCTGCCGAATGCTTAGGGTGAGTTGCCATCAAAAAGTTCGCTTTCGAGGGCAAAATCTCGAAACCCAGCTGCTCCAGATCAGCGCGCAACTGCTCGCGTGCATCAATCACAGCCTGGCATTGGCGGGCAAAATACTCCGTATCCTTCAAGGAAGCCACGGCCCCCACCTGGGCGATCGTGTCCATGGGGTAGGAGTTGAAACTGTCTTTCACACGCTCCAGGGCCTGGATGATATCGGCGCTGGCCAGGGCATAACCCACACGCAGGCCTGCCAGGGCACGCGACTTGGACATGGTTTGGATGACAACCAGGTTGTCATACTTTTCCAGCAGGCTGACCGAGGACGTGCCGCCGAAATCCACGTAAGCCTCGTCCACAACAACCGTGGTGTCCGGGTTGGCAGCCAGAATGGTTTCGATATCTTCCAAAGACAGCGGAATACCGGTAGGCGCATTGGGGTTGGCAAAAATGATGCCGGCAGGTGGCAGACTGCGCTTGCGCACATAGTCCTGCACATTCAACGTGAAGTCCTCGCGCAGCGGCACGATATCAGCAGGCACACCGAAGTACGAACAGTAAGTGGTGTAGAAGCTGTACGTGATATCAGGCAGCAGGACCGGGCGCACGCCACGCAGGAACAAGGCGCTGAACACATGGGCCAGCACTTCGTCCGAGCCATTGCCCAAAAAGACATTATTGGCTTTCACGCCGTGGTTGTGCGCCACAGCGTCACGCAGCTCCTGCGCGCTGTAGGAAGGGTAAAGACGCAAATCATCGGTCGCCGCCTGGCGGATCGCTTCCAGCGCTTTAGGCGACGGACCGAAAGGATGTTCGTTTGTGTTCAGCTTCAAGAGGTTATCCAGCTTGACCTGCTCACCCGGTACATAGGGTGAAAGCCCCGCTACATGATCACTCCACAAACGGCTCATTACGCGTCCTTCAGATAAGGGTTTTTAGATGATTTGAATTCGATGCGCAAAGGCGTGCCTTCCAGCTTGAAGGCCTCGCGAAAACGCGTCTCCAGATAACGGCGGTAACTGTCCGAAATGGCATCCAGGGCGTTGCCGTGAATCACCACGATCGGCGGGTTCATGCCACCTTGGTGAGCATACCGCAACTTGGGACGGAAAATGCCCTTGCGCGGTGGCTGTTGCTGTTCCACCGCTTCTTGCATGACGCGAGTGAGCTTGGGCGTGGACAGCTTGGAGAAGGCAGCCGCATGAGCGGCATTGACCGACTTGAGCAAGGGATTGATCCCCTGCCCTTTCAGCGCCGACAAGGTGTGCATCTTGGCAAAGTTCAGGAAGCGCAATTTGCGATCGAACTCGCGCTTGATCCACTCGCGCTGGTACTCGTCCAGGCCATCCCACTTGTTGATGCCCACCACCAGTGCACGACCGGTTTCCACCACGAAGCCCGCAATGCTGGCGTCCTGGTCGGAAATTTCGGTGTGAGCGTCAATCATCAACAAGACCACGTTACACGCTTCAATCGCCTGCAAGGTCTTGATAACGGAGAACTTTTCAACCGCTTCAAATACCTTGCCGCGCTTGCGCAAACCGGCCGTGTCGATCAGGGTGTATTCCACCCCGTTGCGCTCGAACTCGATCTCAATGGCATCACGCGTCGTACCGGGCTGGTCAAACGCAATCACGCGATCTTCACCCACCAGGGTATTGATCAAGGTGGATTTACCCACATTGGGGCGGCCCACAATCGCCAGCTTGATACGGTGCTGAAATTCATCGTCATCCTGGCCATCCTCTTCAGGCTCAGGATTGGGCACTTGCTCCAGTGCCAGGTTGATCAGCTCTTCCACGCCATCGCCGTGGGAAGCGGAGATCAGGTAAGGCTGACCCAGGCCCAGTTCGTGGAATTCCACGCCACCGGCCTCGTAACGCATGCCTTCGGCCTTGTTGACGGCCAGCAGCACTTTCTGACCCAGCTTGCGCAGCAACTGCGCAATTTCCAGATCCAGTGCATTGACGCCCTCACGGGCATCGACCAGAAAGACGACCACGTCAGCTTCGGCGATCGCCTGCTGGGTCTGACGAGCCATCTCCAGCAACATGCCAGTTTTGGCCACAGGCTCGAAACCACCCGTATCGACCACGATATAGGGGCGGCTGCCAACCCGACCTTCGCCGTAATGACGATCGCGGGTCAGACCAGGGAAGTTCGCCACCAGAGCCGCGCGCGAGCGCGTCAGGCGGTTGAACAAAGTGGACTTGCCGACGTTGGCCCGACCGACCAAAGCCACTACGGGCTTAAAAGAAACGCTTTTCAATTGATTCCAACCAAGACCAAATTACCATTGCCGGTCTGAACCAGGACCCCACGCGGGGTTCCGATCAAAGGCGACACAATGGCACCACCGCCGACACTGACCCGACCCAACAAGGTGCCGTCCAGTCGCGATAGAAAGTGAACATAGCCTTCCATGTCACCGGCGGCGAGCGCCTGGGGCATGACGGCCAAAGGAGCCAGACCACGGTTACGCAAAGCATTCTGCGTCCAGATGGTTTGCCCGTCTGTCATGGCAAACGCTTCAATCTGGTCGCGGCTATTGGCGGCATACAACATATGGTTGTCCGCTGCGATACCGGTACCGGCCGAAAATTCCCTATCCCACACCAGTCGTCCACCTTGGGAGACGTCAAAGCAGGCAACACGACCTTGGTAGGTTGCACCGCACAGCAGGGGATCGACGACCTGGGGAGCACCCACGACGTCATTAATGCGCTCCAGGTCCGTCGCGCCACGGGAGACAGAAATACTGCCTTCCCACACCAGATGACCTTGAGCCGCGTCAATGGCCATCAAACGGCCGTTGGGCATTCCTGCCAGCAACAAACCATCAATAATGCGCATTTGCATGCTGGTTTTCAGCGACAAGGCGGGGCCAGGACGCTGCAGACTCCAGCGCAGATCGCCTGTGCTGGCATCAAATGCCTGCAAGCGGTAGTCGCTGGTACGCACCACAACCACACTGGCACCCACAGCAGGCGGCACATTCACAGCGCTGCTGCTACGACTGCGCCACAACTCCTTGCCCGAGTCGTCAAACGCAATGACGTTGCCGTCCACCGAAGCGACCGCAGTCACCACACCGTCCGAACCGGCACCGGCGGTCAACTTCTTGCCGGCATTGGCCGACCACTGCACGCGACCCGTATCCAGATCCACCTTGCTGACCTGACCCGAGACCGTCGCGGCGTAGACCGAGGAGCCACTGACTTGCGGTGCAAAGCCGGAGTCTGCGCCGCTACCAATCGAGGTACTCCAACTGATCTTGGCGGCCACACCAGGGGTGTATTCCGTCAGAGGCGTAGGCTCGAAACGAGGATCCTTACTGGAGAACATGGAGCAACCGGCCAAAGCGGTCAGGCTCAGGGCCAGAGCGCTCAAGCGCAGGACACGCATGGCAGAGGATGGGGATTTGCGAATAGTAGGAAGAGACATGAATTAAGCTCCTGCCAGGGCATCAAGTTTGATCTGTACCAACTGCGAAATAGGGTCTTGCTTGAGCAACTCCACGGCCTGCGTCCAGGCTTCGCGTGCTGCATCGTTCTGCCCTTGGGCGGCCAGAATATCGCCTTTGCGATCCGCAAACAGACCGGCAAAGCTGGCAGGAGGATTTGTCAGCTGAGCCAGGGCATCATCGTAATTCTTCTGTTCCAGCAAGATACCAGCCAGACGCAAACGCGCCAGCGGAGTCAGCGCCGGGTCGTGATTGGTTTTAACCATCCACTCCAGTTGCTCACGAGCAGGTGTCAGATTGCCACGTTGCTGCAAAGCCTGGGCAGCCAGCAAAACACCACGGGAGGTGTAGCCGGACTTGGGGAAATCGTTACGCAAGGTCATGCTGGCAGCCAGCACGCGGGCATCGGCCTCTTCGCCGGTCTGGGCAGCCGCACTTTCCAGCGCCTCAAAGTAACCCATGGCCTGACCGGCCTGATGCCCCTGATACCACTGCCAACCGCGCCAGCCGGCTACTGCTGCCAAGGCAGCAAAAGCCAGCACGATGCACAAGGTGCCCCAGCGGTCCCACCATGCTCGCATGGCATCTAGTTTTTCCTGTTCTTCAAGATCGTAGGCCATGCTCAAATCCTTGCTGACAAAACACTGGCGAGTTCAGAAAATTCAACAGACTGTTGCTGCTCGGCGCCATCCGCAGCACGCAACCATTTCACACTGGCCTGTTCTTTTTGGAGTTCGTCGTCACCCAAAATAACGGCGGCCTGCGCACCACTGGCATCAGCCCGTTTGAACTGGGACTTGAAGCCGCTGGAGCCTGCATGGACTATCACCTGCAAACCGGCATCACGCAATTGCTCGGCCAACAGCGAGGCCTTGCGCTGGGCTGCCTCACCCTGGTGAACCATATACACCTGACATTCGGGAATGACTGGCTGCTCGCCATCTTGCGAGCACAGGTCCAGCAAGCGCTCCACACCAATAGCAAAACCCACGGCGGGCGAAGGCTTGCCACCCATCAATTCGATCAGGCCGTCGTAACGGCCACCGCCGCACACCGTCCCTTGAGCACCCAGGCGATCCGTTACCCACTCGAACACGGTCAGATTGTAATAATCCAGACCACGCACCAAGCGCGGGTTCAATGTGTAGGCAATACCGGCATCATCCAGACGATCGCAGACGCCCTGGAAGTGAGCACGAGACTCTTCACCCAGGAAGTTGAACAAACGTGGGGCCGCATTGGCCATTTCCTGCATGGCCGGATTTTTGGTATCCAGCACGCGCAAGGGGTTGGTATACATGCGACGCTGGGCTTCTTCGTCCAGCACATCCTTGTGCGCTTCCAGGTGCTCGATCAAGGCCGCACGGTGGGCGGCACGCTCTTCAGCCTGACCCAGGGAGTTCAGTTCCAGACGGATGTCCGTCAGACCCAGCTTCTTCCACAAACGGGCCAGCATGACGATCAGCTCGGCATCAACGTCTGGCCCTGGCAGACCCAACGCTTCCACGTCGATCTGATGGAACTGACGGTAGCGGCCACGCTGCGGGCGCTCGTGACGGAACACCGGTCCCATCGCATAAACGCGATGAGGGCGATCGTACAAGAGATTATGTTCGATAGTGGCGCGCACCATGCCCGCCGTAAATTCGGGACGCATGGTGAGCTTGTCGCCGTTGAGCGAATCGGTAAAGGAATACATTTCCTTTTCGACAATATCGGTGACTTCGCCAATACCACGAGCAAACAGCTGGGTATGTTCCAGCACGGGGGTACGCATATTGCGATAGCCATAGCTGGCCAACCATTCCCGCACCAGGGCCTCCAGGGCTTCCCACTGTGCGCTTTCACCCGGTAAGGTGTCTTTCATGCCCGTCAGGGCGCGGAGCTTTTGAAACTGCTGCGTCATAATTCTAATGGTTTGCTCGCCATAGACTGACAAGCGTGTTGATCAAACCGTTGATGTTTTGCCGTAGCGGCGCTCAACGTAATTCTGGACAATGGTCTGAAATTCCTGAGCGATAGTATCACCCTTCAGGGTCACCACCCGCTCGCCATCCACATAGACGGGTGCCGAAGGAACTTCCCCGGTTCCCGGCAAGCTGATGCCAATATCGGCGTGGCGGCTTTCCCCCGGACCATTGACCACACAGCCCATCACCGCGACGTTCATGGTTTCCACGCCGGGATACAAATCCTTCCAGACGGGCATCTGGTCACGCAAATAGCTTTGAATATCGTTGGCCAGCTCCTGGAACACCGTACTGCTGGTGCGACCACAACCCGGACACGCCACCACCATAGGGGTGAAAGCACGCAAACCCATGGTCTGCAAGATTTCCTGAGCCACCACCACTTCACGAGCACGATCGCCACCGGGTTCAGGAGTCAGGGAAATACGAATGGTGTCACCAATGCCTTGCTGCAACAAGACAGCCAAGGCGGCGGTGGAAGCCACAATCCCCTTGCTGCCCATCCCCGCTTCGGTCAGACCCAGATGCAAGGCGTAGTCACAACGAGCCGACAAATCCTGGTAGACCGTGATCAGGTCCTGCACATGGCTGACCTTGCAGGACAGAACAATACGGTTGCCCGACAGCCCCAGTTCCTCGGCACGCTGGGCGTTGCTGATGGCAGAGATAACCAGAGCATCGCGCATCACCGCCTGAGCCGTCCAGGGATGAGCACGCTCGTTATTCTCATCCATCATGCGGGCCATCAGCTCGTGATCCAGGCTGCCCCAGTTCACGCCAATTCGCACAGCCTTGTCGTAACGGCAGGCGATTTCGATCATCTTGGCGAAGTTATCGTCCCGGCGCTTGCCACCGCCCATATTGCCCGGATTGATCCGGTACTTGGACAGGGCCTGAGCACACTCGGGGTAATCTGCCAGCAATTTATGGCCGTTGTAATGGAAGTCCCCCACCAAGGGGACATTTACGCCCATGCGGTCCAGCTGCTCGCGAATGGCAGGCACTTCACGGGCCGCTTCGGGGGTATTGACCGTAATACGCACCATTTCAGAACCGGCACGCGCCAGTTCCTTGACCTGGATAGCCGTTGCAATGGCATCGACCGTATCCGTATTGGTCATGGACTGCACCACGACCGGCGCCGAGCCCCCCAGTTTCACAACATGATCACCCCAGCGCACATCAACCGTACGCGTCACCCGCTTGGGTTGGGCGCCCACCGGCAGAGGTTGGCAAGCAGAGGGAGTTTCGGGACCCTGCGTCATTTCTTCAAGTCCTTGAGCCAATCGAACACCAGCCACTCTTCGGGAACCCAGCCCCGATCAATGGCGTAAAAACCAGCGACCAACAGCAAAACAATAATGATAAGAATCCAGATCCAGCCAAACCCGCCGCGCGAGTCCGAATACAGGCTCAAGTCCGCACTGGACAAGCCCGCACCCGAATGATTGCGCGGCACGGGCTTGGGCGCAGCGGTATCGCTGACCTGAGCTTCCAGCATGACCAGCACAGCCGATACGTCGGCCTCCAGAAAGCGCGCGTAATTGCGCACCATGCCCCGCAACGGCTGCCCACCGGGCAACTGGTCCCACTCCTGGGCCTCCAGGGCCTCTAGCTGGCGAACCGAAAACTTCAGGCGAGTGGAGGCTTCGTTCAGCGTACAGGATCGCGCCAGACGCAGTTCACGCAATGTCGGGCCTACACCTGAGTCCGTTTCCGGAGCCGATTGGTTGGAGGGGACCAGAGTCTCGCTCATGCACGTTCCTGTTTGATTTGAATGACAGCACGATCAGGCAAACGTTGTTCGATACGGGTGCGATCACGAATATCGCCCGCCAACTGTCCACAAGCGGCAGCAATATCATCGCCGCGCGTCTTGCGCACTGTGGTTACCACCCCACCATCCATCAGCCGTTGGGCAAACTGTTTGACCCGTGCAGCTGAAGAGCGTTTCAGACCGGACTGCGGAAAAGGATTGAAAGGAATCAAATTAAATTTACAGCGCACAATGCGTGCGATATCCAACAGTTCCTGCGCATGCTGGTCGGTATCGTTGATGCCGTCCAGCATGATGTATTCAAACGTGATGAAGTCACGCGGCGCGTGCTCCAGATAGCGATTACAGGCATCCAGAAGCTCGGCCAGCGGGTACTTCTTGTTCAGGGGCACCAGGCGATCACGCAACGCATCATTGGGCGCGTGCAGCGATACGGCCAATGCGACCGGGCAATCTTTGGCCAGACGATCCATCATGGGCACCACCCCGGAGGTGGAGACCGTCACGCGGCGGCGCGACAGACCGTAGGCATTGTCATCGAGCATCAGGCGCAAGGCACCGAGCACCTGATCGTAATTGAGCAAGGGTTCGCCCATGCCCATCATGACCACATTGCTGATAACACGTGTGCTGGTCTGCTCGGCATCGCCAATACGGGCGGTTTCCGGCGCATTCAGCAAAGCACGGCGAGCAAACCACAACTGACCAATGATTTCAGAGGTCGTCAGGTTGCGGTTGAAGCCTTGATAGCCCGTGGAACAGAATGGACAGGCCACCGTGCAGCCAGCCTGGCTGGAAATACACAGGGTGCCCCGGTCGTCCTCGGGAATGAAAACCGCTTCGACGGCGTTATTGCTGCCTACATCAAACAGCCATTTACGAGTGCCGTCGGTAGAAATATGTTCGTGCGACATGCTGGGCGCGGTGACAACGCAATTAGCGGTCAGCTGCTCGCGGAACTCGCGCGCCAGATCCGTCATCTGCCCAAAATCGTCTTGTTGACGCTGGTGTATCCAGCGCTGCAATTGGCGCGCGCGGAAAGGCTTGCCACCCCATTGGGCGACCAGTTCAACAAGTTGCTCCGGGCCCAGGCCCAGAAGGTTAGTAGGTTCGAGCGATGACATAAAAAAATAATACCTTCACGCGGTCTGGCTATTACTTTCTTGCAGGAGGGCAAAAAAGCCTCTTTTTGCGGATTTGCCCGGCACACCCATTCCGGTGTGCCGGGCAAGTCTTGCTCAGAGTGCCGCCAGTACTGCGCGGTTTAACGAATTAACGGCTGTAAACGTTGCACTCTGGGAAGAAGAAAGCGATTTCGACAGCAGCGGTTTCAGGAGCGTCGGAACCGTGAACAGCGTTAGCGTCGATGCTTTCAGCGAAGTCAGCACGGATGGTGCCGGCGTCAGCTTTCTTGGGGTCGGTAGCGCCCATCAGTTCGCGGTTCTTGGCAATGGCGCCTTCGCCTTCCAGAACTTGTACGAACACAGGACCGGAAACCATGAAGTCGACCAGATCCTTGAAGAAAGGACGCTCGGCGTGCACGCCGTAGAAGCGCTCGGCTTCGCCACGGGACAGGTGAACCAGGCGACCAGCGATCACTTTCAGGCCAGCGCCTTCAAAGCGGGAAATAATCTGACCGATCACGTTTTTAGCAACAGCGTCGGGCTTGATAATGGACAGAGTGCGTTCAATAGCCATGTGAAAATCCAAATAAGAACAATATAGTGTAGTCTTTGCTGCGTAAAGCAAAATGCAGATCCGACGGTTCGCGCTAAATTTTTTAATGAAAACAAGCACTTTCATCAGATTTACGGCAACCCGGCATTTTACCACGCCAAAGACGCACGGCCACATCTTAAAATAGTGCATCTTAAATTCGTTTTTTACCCAGGATTAGTCCCGCCCTATCTGGCACTGAACGTGCAATAAGGGGCAGGCAGACCGCATCACCATGACCAACTCATCCGCTACGACCTCCGACGAGCAATTATCCAAGAGCTTTGAACCCCAGGAAATCGAAACGCGCTGGTACGCGCGCTGGGAGCAAGCCGACCTTTTCAAGGGTGGCCAACATGTCCAGCCCTTGGGTGATCATCAGTCCGAACCCTTTGTGATCCAGTCCCCACCACCAAACGTCACCGGGACTTTGCACATGGGCCACGCCTTTAACCAGACCATCATGGATGGCCTGACGCGCTACCACCGCATGAAAGGCGACGATACGGTCTACATTCCCGGTACCGACCACGCCGGGATTGCGACCCAGATCATCGTGGAACGCCAGCTTGATGCCCAGAACATCAGCCGCCACGACCTGGGCCGCGAGAAATTCCTGGAAAAAGTCTGGGAGTGGAAAGAGAAGTCGGGCAATACCATTACCGGCCAGTTCCGCCGCCTGGGCGCGTCCTGTGACTGGAGCCGCGAATACTTCACCATGGACGACAATCTGTCCCGTGGCGTGCTGGAAACCTTTGTCCGTCTGTACGAGCAAGGCCTGATTTACCGCGGCAAGCGCCTGGTGAACTGGGACCCCGTGCTGGGCACCGCCGTATCTGATCTGGAAGTGGTCAGCGAGGAAGAAGACGGCTACCTGTGGGAAATCAGCTACCCGCTGACTACCCCCCAAGGCGGCCTGACCCACCTGACGGTGGCCACCACCCGCCCCGAAACCATGCTGGGCGACGTCGCCCTGATGGTGCACCCTGAAGACGAGCGCTATATCGGCCTGATCGGTCAAACCGTTACCCTGCCCCTGGTTGGCCGTTCCATCCCGATCATTGCAGACGACTACGTAGACCCGGCCTTTGGTACCGGCGTGGTGAAGGTTACGCCCGCCCACGACTTCAATGACTACGCTGTTGGCCAGCGCCACGGCCTGGAAATGATCAGCATCCTGACTCTGGATGCCCACATTGCCGACACCGCCCCCGAAGCCTACCAAGGCCTGGAGCGCTTTGCTGCACGCAAGCAAATCGTGGCCGACCTGGAAGCCCAGGGCCTGCTCAAGGCCGTCAAGCCACACAAGCTGATGGTGCCACGTGGCGACCGCACCAATACGGTTATCGAACCCATGCTGACCGACCAGTGGTTTGTCGCCATGAGCAAGCCTGCACCTGAAGATTCCCTGCACCCCGGCAAGAGCATCACCCAGGTTGCCCTGGATGTGGTGGCCGATGGCCGTGTGCGCTTCTACCCCGACAACTGGTCCAACACCTACAACCAGTGGCTGAACAATATTCAGGACTGGTGTATTTCCCGTCAGCTGTGGTGGGGTCACCAAATTCCCGCTTGGTACGCCGAAGACGGCAGCCTGTTTGTCGCCCGCTCCGAAGAAGACGCTCTGGAACAAGCCCGTGCCGCTGGCGTGACCGGCCCACTGCGCCGCGACGAGGACGTACTGGACACCTGGTTCTCCTCTGCCCTGGTGCCCTTCACCGATCTGGGCTGGCCTGAAGAAACCCCGGATCTGGCTCGTTACCTGCCCTCTAGCGTGCTGGTAACTGGCTTCGACATTATTTTCTTCTGGGTGGCCCGCATGGTCATGATGAGCATGCACCTGACCGGCCGCGTTCCGTTCAACACCGTCTATGTTCACGGACTGGTGTGCGATATGGAAGGCAAGAAGATGAGCAAATCCAAGGGCAACACGATTGACCCGGTGGATTTGATCGACGGCATCGACCTGGAAAGCCTGATACACAAGCGCACCTTTGGCTTGATGAATCCCAAGCAGGCTCAAAGCATTAGCAAGCGCACCAAGAAGGACTATCCCGATGGCATCCCCGCCTTCGGTACGGACGCGCTGCGCTTTACCATGGCCGCTTACGCCACCCTGGGTCGCAACATCAACTTCGACATGAAGCGCTGTGAAGGCTATCGCAACTTCTGCAACAAGCTGTGGAACGCCACCCGCTTTGTGCTGATGAACACCGAAGGCCATGAACTGCACACCGACGCTGCTGCCGAACTGAGCTTTGCAGACCGCTGGATCATCAGCCTGCTGCAAGGCCTGGAACAGGACGCCGAGCGCGGCTTTGCCGACTACCGTTTCGACAACGTCGCCAACGCCATCTACCACTTTGTCTGGGACGAGTACTGCGACTGGTACCTGGAACTGGCCAAGACCCAGATCCAGAACGGCACGCCCGAGCAGCAACTGGGCACCCGCCGCACCCTGATCCGTGTCCTGGAAGTGGTGTTGCGCGTGGCACACCCCATCATCCCGTTCATTACGGAAGAGCTGTGGCAAAAAGTCTCGGTGGTAGCTGGCAAACGTGCTGCCAATGAAACCACCAGTATTTCGGTCCAGCCCTACCCTATCGCCAATCCGGCCGCCATTGATGAACAGGCCATGGCACAGGTTGCAGAACTGAAAGCCCAAGTGGACGCGATTCGCGCCTTGCGCGGCGAGATGAACCTCTCGCCCGCTCAGCGCGTGCCACTGGTTGCCCAAGGTGACGCTGCAATCCTGAGCGCCAACAGCCCCTATCTGGCCAGCTTGTGCAAACTGGAAAGCGTAGACATCGTGGATCAACTGCCCACCGACGCCGGCGCCCCAGTACAAGTGGTCGACACCACTCAGCTGATGCTGCACGTAGAGATTGACGTGGAAGCGGAGCGTATCCGCCTGTCCAAGGAAATCGAACGTCTGCAAGGCGAGATCAACAAGGCCGAAGCCAAACTGGGCAACGCCAGCTTTGTAGAACGTGCACCTGCCGCCGTGGTTGAACAGGAGCGCCTGCGCGTGGCTCAATTCGGTGAGACACTGGCCAAGGTGAAACAGCAGTTTGATCGTCTGGGCTAATCGCCTGAATCAGGTCTTGGTGACGAGAAAAGGCCCTGCACGAGTGCAGGGCCTTTTTGCATCTATGGTCCTTCAATCCAGCGGCACTATTCCGATTACCCGTAACACACCCTCCCTGCTCATACGAAACAGAAGAACACAGGAGCATCACACCAGCGCAGACCGGTCGCGCACAGAAGCCATCCCGCACTGACGCAACAAGAAAAAGCGAAGCCATCCTGAGCGCATCACCTCTTGTGATGTATTTTCCGGGCTATCCGCAAAAACGCCTGAGCAGCTGGAGAAAGCCGCTCGAAATTCAGAGCCGCCAGAGCAATTTCACGAGGCCTACACGGCTCCAGGCTGCGATAAATCACCCCTTCTGGCGGCTCCGGCAAGGCCAGCCTGCCCGCAATGGTCACAGCCACTCCTTGCGCGACAAAGCCCAACATGGAGGACAACTGCTCGAAACGGAACAAGGTCCTGGGGACCGCCCCTGCTGCCGCCAGAAACCGATCTATATGCGGGCCAGAGCCTGCCGCAGTCCGAATAAACGGCAAGTCATGGAAGTCACTGGCAGAAACACGGGCGCAAACGGCCAAATGATGCTCTGCCGGCAGCACGGCCACCAGCTCATCCTGGGCCAAGGGCAAGCAGTCAAAGCGATCATCCGGCAAGATCACAAAGCCCAGCTCCACACGCCGCTCCAACAGCCATTGCGCCACTTCACTATCAACACCCTCATCAATCTGCACCTCCACTTCGGGATGCGTCTGCCTGTAGCAAGCCAATAAATGCGGCAGCAAATGCAAGGACGAGGAAGCCCCAAAAGAAGCAATACGCAAGGTGCCACGGGCAATTCCCTGCTCGTAGCAGGCCTCCTGATGCAAGGCCTCTTTCTGCTGCAGGATATCGTTGGCACGTTGCAGCAACTTAGCCCCCACTTCAGTCAGCTCTACTGAGGTCGGGCCACGAGAAAACAGGCAGACACCCAAATCGGCCTCCAGCTGCTTGAGCGCATGACTGACCGCACTTTGCGTAATCCCCAAGGCACTGGCTGCTCGAGAAAAGCTGCCTATCCTGGCCAGCACGGAAAAGATTTCTAGTTGAGTGAAGGTCATGAGCGTTTACTCATTCGACTATGAGGCAATAAAAGTAAATAGTACCCCTGCTGAAATCTTCTCCATAGTGGCTTTAATGAAATCTCCCAACTACTCCGTACACCTAAGTCTGATTGGCATGGCCGCTCTGTGGGGAGCTTCCTGGCCCTGGGGCCGAGTCGTAGCGCAAGCCATGCCGCCTTTGGCGGCAGCCAGTCTGCGCTTCCTGATTGCCAGTGTCGCACTGCTGCTTTGGATGAGCTGGAGCGGCCGACTGAAAGCCCTATGCACACTTGACTCCCGAGAATGGCTAGGTCTGCTTAACGCCTCGGCTTTTGGGGTATTTGGCTATTCAATTTTCTTTCTTCTGGCCCTGAAACTGGTGCCAGCAGGCAAGGCCAGCATGGTCGTTGCTCTGAACCCGGTCCTGATCCTGATACTGGCCTCTTTGTTGTTTCGCGAGCCAGTCAACAAAAAGATGAGCCTGGGAGTAATCCTGGCCGTATCAGGGGCTCTCTATGCCCTGAGTGCCGGCTCTATCAGCAGCCTCATGCCAGGCCAGAGCGGAATAGGCGAATGGCTATTACTGGGCTGTGCTCTGTGCTGGGTCAGCTACACCTTGATTGGCCGCACCGTACTGACCACCGTAGATTCTCTGACCGCTACCAGCATGACCACATTGATTGGCGCAGTACTTCTGTCCATCAGCAGCTTGGGGGTGGAGGGTCTTTCGGCCTGGGGCAGCCTGATCCATGCGCCAAGCCAAGCCTGGTACAGCGTGTTGGCCTTGGGCCTGGGTTCAACGGCTCTGGCCTTCGCCTGGTATATGCACGGCGTGAAAAGCCTGGGTGCCACATCCGCAGGCGCCTATCTGGCCCTGGTACCGCTGTTTGGCGTTTTACTGTCCAGCCTGTGGCTTAAGGAGACCCTGAACCCATCCTTGATCGGCGGAGGTTTACTGGCGATTAGCGGGATGGCCCTGATGAGCTGGGGACGGCAGACACTGAATACCAAGGACAACACCCCTGCGGAAAATTCGCAACTGCAGCTTGGCCAGTACGACTAACAAAGTCACCCAGATACAAAACGGCCCGCATAAAAACGGGCCGTTAAGGCTTGGCGAACGCTTTAAACAAAGCTATTCGCTCAAGGAAGCCAAAGATGCCAAAAAGCGCTCGTCTGCCTTGCTAAGTTCGCCACGCTGACGGGCCTGCTCAATCAACTCGGGCCGCCGCAAGGCTGTCAAACGCAGGGATTGCTCACGCCGCCATGCCTGGATACGACCATGATGACCAGACATCAAGACTTCGGGCACCGCCTGATCGCGGTATAGCTCGGGACGCGTGTAATGCGGGCTATCCAGCAAGCCGCTATTGTCGGCATGGAAAGAGTCCTGACGAGCCGAGTCAGCGTCATTCAACACGCCGGGCAAAAGCCGAATCACGCTATCAATAATCGCCAACGAGGCAATTTCGCCGCCAGACAGCACAAAGTCCCCCAAAGACAGTTCCTGGGTGACGCGCGCATCAATAAAGCGTTGATCGATACCTTCATAGCGACCGCAAACCAGAACCGCACCGGGACCTTGAGCCAGTTCCTGAGCCACAGCCTGCTCAAAGCGTCGCCCTGTGGGGCTTAGCAAAATCACTTCCGGGCTATCGCCACGATCAGCCAAAGCCTGATCCAGGGCATCATTCAAGGGGTCAGCCAGCATGACCATGCCTGGGCCACCGCCGTAAGGACGATCGTCTACGGTACGGTGCACGTCAGTGGTGTAGTCGCGCGGGTTCCAGGTCCGCATCTGCCAGATGCCCTGCTTGTGCGCACGGCCGGTGACACCAGCCTCGCTGACCACATCAAACATGTCCGGAAACAGGGTCAGGGCATCAAATCGCATGAGGACTCGGCAAGAGAAAAAAGCGGATACGCTTTACAAGGCTCGACCAGTCAGGCCAGAGCCATGCAGGTGCGCAGGATTGAAACGATCAAATCGCCCAGTGGCTGTGCAGCTCGCGGGCGGACATATCCACCGTATGCACAATGGCTTGCACAAAGGGAACCAGCTCTTCAAGCGACCTGCCCTGTTCGTCCTTTACAGGTGTAAAAACACCTTCGGCATCCCAGGAGCCGCGGTGCACGACCAAAATGGCATGCGCGCCGTTATCCAGCACTTCCACCACTTCGCCCAGGCTTTCAGCCTGGCCGTCCTGCTCGCCAAAGAAGCGGCAGCCGATCAGATCGACCCAATAAAATTCGTCTTCGTCCGCTTTGGGGAAAGCGGCACGGGATACCCAAACGGTGTGCCCCTTGAGAGCTTGAGCCAGCTCTCGATTATCCAGACCCTCAAACTGCGCCACGATGGTTGCACCATGCTGCTTTGCGGTTTGTATCTGTCTGGGTGACACAGACGCAAAAACGCCCGCCTGAGATTCAGGCCGGGGCGTTTTTAACCACCATGTCTTTGCATTCAGCAGCGCCTTGGTTTGCATGGAATGCGGCTGGATCTTGACCCAACCACGCACACCATAAGCGGAAACAATACGACCGAGCTCAACAAGGTCAGCAGGAATCGCAGATTGCTTCACACTAAACGCTACTAAAAAAACAGGTGAATCAACTTAGGCAGCCGAAGCAACCTTAGCCGAGTATTCTTTCAACAGGCGAGCCACAGCAGGCGAAACCTGAGCACCGTTGTCGGTGAAGTGCTTAACGCGGTCCATTTGCAGACGCAGGTTTTCATGACCTTCGCCAGCAACGGGGTTGTAGAAACCCAGACGTTCGATGAAGCGACCATCACGGCGTTGGCTCGCCTCGGCGGCTACTACGTTGTAAAAAGGACGCTTTTTGGAGCCACCACGGGCCAAGCGAATTACCACCATTGATAATCCCTTTATTGTGTAAGGTAAACAAAAAATTCTAGCACTATTCTGGCAAGCATGCCAAAAGTAACACGCTAAGATAGCAGATTCAGTGCTAGATACGCAACAGACAAAGCAGTATTCTACCGCCGTCGGCTCAACGACGGCGTAAAAAATGCAGAGTTTTTTCGGCTTGCTGGTCTTGAGCCAACAGTTCGTTGCCAGTTTGGCGACAAAAAGCCTGAAAATCTTGAATGGCGTGCTGATCGGTCGTGATGACCTGCAACACTTGCCCGGATTCCAGCTGTGCCAAGGCTTTCTTGGCACGCAAGATGGGCAAGGGGCATTTCAGCCCACTTGCATCAACCTGCAGATCGCTGTTGGGCAATGCGCCGGTCTCGGACATCGTCATTACGCACCCAATTTACTTTGAACCCAGGCCTGCACCGAAGCATTAGCCTGCGGCAGAACGCTGGCATCGGTACCGCCGCCCATGGCCATGTCAGGACGACCACCGCCCTTCCCGCCCATTTGCGAGGCCACAAAGCCCACCAGATCACCCGCCTTGACCTTGGAGGTCAGGTCAGGCGTCACGCCAGCCACCAGGCTGACTTTGCCGTCTGCCACGATAGACAGCAGGATCACGGCAGACTGCAGCTTGTTCTTCAACTGATCCGCCATTTCGCGCAAGGCTTTGGCTTCCACGCCTTGCAACGTGGCAACCAGCAAGCGGCTGCTGTCATTCAACGGGACAGCCTGAGCCAGCAGATCCTGGCCTGCCGAAGCAGCCAGCTTGGATTGCATTTGTTCGCGCTCGCGCTCCAGATCCTTGATCTGACCTTGCAAGGCGCTGATACGGGCAACCAGACCCTCTGGCTGCGTACGCAGACTGGCAGAAGCGTCGTTCAACAAGCGTTCCTGCGCTTGTACCCAATGCAGGCTGTTGGTGCCGGTGATGGCCTCGACACGGCGCACGCCAGCGGCTACACCGCCTTCCGAGACAATCTTGAACAGGCCAATATCGCCCGTACGTTGAACGTGAGTACCGCCGCACAGCTCGCGCGAGAAGCCGATATCCAGTACGCGCACCTCATCGCCGTACTTTTCGCCAAACAAAGCCATGGCACCACCGCTAACAGCGTCATCAAAGGACATCAGTTGGGCTTGCACGGCCTGGTTAGCCAGAACCTGCTCATTCACAATGGCTTCGACCTGAGCGATTTGCTCGGCCGTCATGGCGGCATCGTGAGCAAAGTCAAAACGGGTCTTTTCGGCGTCCACCAGGGAACCACGTTGCTGCACGTGACCGCCCAGCACCTGGCGCAAGGCCTTGTGCATCAAGTGCGTGGCCGAGTGATTACGGATCACGCGCTCACGACGCTCGGTATCCACCTGGGCTTGAACGGTCTGGCCCACTGTCAGCGTGCCTGCGTTCAGCACCCCTTGGTGGCCGAAAACCTGATTGGAAATCTTTTGAGTATCTTGCACTTCAAAGGACAGGCCCTTGGCATCGCTCAAGATACCGGCATCCCCCACCTGACCACCGGATTCGGCGTAGAAAGGGGTGGCATCCAGAACCACCACCGCTTGCTGGCCTTGGGCCACGGACTGCACCGAGGTGCCATCCACATACAAGGCGGTAACCGTGCCGCTGCCTTCCAGGGTGGTGTAACCATCAAAGCGGGTTTGCACGCCGGAGTAGCTCAGGCCTTCGGCTGTTTTGAACTTGCCCGAAGCGCGTGCCATCTGACGCTGGTTCTCCATGGCAACTTCAAAACCGTCCAGATCGACCTCAATGCCACGTTCGCGGCAGATGTCGGCAGTCAAGTCCACAGGGAAACCGTAGGTGTCATACAAGGTAAACAGCGTCTGGCCGTCCAGCTTGGCATTCTCTGGCAGGTTGGCCAAAGCCCCTTCCAGAATGCGCATGCCGTTTTCCAGGGTTTCGCTGAAACGCTCTTCTTCCTGGCGCAGCACTTGTTCGATACGCTCGCGCTGGCTAATCAGCTCGGGGTAGGCCTCGCCCATGGTCAGACCCAGGTCCTGTACCAAACGGTAGAAGAACAAGCCCTTCTGACCCAGTTTGTGACCGTGACGCAAGGCACGGCGAATAATACGGCGTAGCACATAACCACGGCCTTCATTGCTGGGGATGACCCCGTCAATAATCAGAAAACTGCAAGCACGGATGTGGTCAGCAATCACCTTGAGCGAGTTATTGCTCAAGTCGCTAGTCTTGGTTTCGCGTGCGGCGGCCTGAATCAGAGACTGGAACAGGTCGATTTCGTAGTTGGAATGCACGTGCTGCAGCACAGCCGAAATACGCTCCAGGCCCATGCCAGTGTCCACACAAGGCTTGGGCAGCGGCGTCATGGTGCCGTCGGCGGAACGCTCGAACTGCATGAACACCAGATTCCATACTTCGATGTAGCGGTCGCCGTCTTCTTCAGGCGATCCGGGAGGGCCACCCCAAACGTCAGCGCCGTGATCGTAGAAGATTTCCGAACAAGGACCACAGGGGCCGGTATCGGCCATCTGCCAGAAGTTGTCCGAGTTGTAGCGTACGCCGCCCTTATCGCCGATGCGGATGATGCGCTCTTTGGGCACACCAATTTCCGAAGCCCAGATATCGTAGGCCTCATCGTCTTCTTGATAGACGGTGACCCAGAGTTTCTCTGCAGGCAGCTTGTAAACCGTCGTCAGCAGCTCCCAGGCATAGCGAATGGCGTCTTGCTTGAAGTAGTCGCCAAAGCTGAAGTTGCCCAGCATTTCAAAAAAGGTGTGGTGGCGGGCGGTGTAGCCCACGTTTTCCAGGTCATTATGCTTGCCACCGGCACGAACACAGCGCTGAGAGCTGGTTGCACGGTTGTAGGGTCGGGTTTCCTTGCCCGTGAACACATCTTTGAACTGCACCATCCCTGCGTTAGTGAACAGCAAGGTCGGGTCATTGCCTGGTACCAGCGAAGCCGAGGAGACGATGTGATGTCCCTTGGATTCAAAAAAAGAAAGAAACTTCTGACGAATTTCTGAGGTTTTCATTACATGCAACGCGATGGAAAATTTAACTGCCTATTATAAGACGATCAGCCTTGCAGCCCATGCGCGCGCTGCGCTGGCACAACACCTGCCGCCCCGGCAAAGCAGTGAGAAGCCAGGACGCCACACTCCCTGTACGAGCGGCTGCGTAAGCGTCAAATAGTACTGTTTTCAGCGGGCAGAAACAACAATTCCGACCCTGGCGAGTCGGAATGTGAAGGCACCCTGCTCATATTCAGGATGTCGTCTTGATGGGCCAGGAGGCATGAACCCTGGCCCTGCCTCGATCAGGCCTTGGGCTGATAGGGATGATGCTCGGCCCAATGACGAGCAATATCCACACGACGGCAAACCCAGACACGCTCGTGCGATTGCACGTAATCCAGGAAGCGCTGCAAGGCACGGAAGCGGCCAGGACGGCCAATCAGACGGCAATGCAAACCGATGGACAACATCTTGGGGGCTTCTTCACCTTCTTCGTAGAGCACGTCAAACGCGTCTTTCAGGTAGGAGAAGAAATGATCGCCGGTGTTGAAACCCTGAGGAGCCGCAAAGCGCATGTCATTGCTGTCCAGGGTGTAAGGCACGATCAATTGCGGCTTGACCGTATTGTCGCTGAGTTGAACCTCGGTCCAGAACGGCAGATCATCACCGTAGTAATCGGAGCTGTACAGGAACTGGCCTTCTTCTGCCACCAGACGCAAGGTGTTGGGGCTGTCGCGGCCGGTGTACCAGCCTTCGGGATGGTGGCCCAGCAAGTCCGTCAGCACTTTCACGCACTGGCGCATATGCTCGCGCTCCACCTCTTCGGACACGTTCTGGTAGTGAATCCAGCGGTAGCCATGGCAAGCAATTTCGTGACCCAGGCGCACGAATTCCTGTGCCAGCTCGGGGTGACGCTCCAACGCCATACCCACACCGAAAATGGTCATGGGCAAGCCGCGTTTCTCAAACTCTTTCAGAATCCGCCAGACACCGGCACGCGAGCCGTATTCGTAAATGGATTCCATGGACAGGTGACGGTCCGGGTAAGCCGCCGCACCAATGATTTCGGACAGAAACTGTTCAGAGCCCGGATCACCGTGCAGAACGCAGTTCTCGCCGCCTTCTTCATAGTTCAAGACAAACTGCACCGCAATGCGCGCCCGATCAGGCCATTGTGCATGAGGCACGTTTTTACCGTAACCAACCAGGTCACGAGGGTACTTACTCAAGGACATACCGTCTCCGTTTAGCGTTTTACGCTGAGGGCCAGCCAAGGATCAGCAGCACTGCCATCACCCGCTTCGCTCATGCGATGTTCACAATCACTTAAGTGATGATGCATAGCCAGATGCGCGCCGTCGGCGTCGCCCTGACTAAGCTTGTCCAAAATCTCTTTGTGCTCGTAAAACGAGCAAGCCTGTTCGCCCGGTGTGTCGTGATAGGCAATGATGAGCGTGGTGCGGGCGCACAAGGTGTGCATCAACTCGGTCAACTCATCGTTGCCAGCGCAGCGCGCCAGCATCACGTGAAACGCGTTTGACAGGCGCAACCAGCTGATGCGGTCGCCGTGTTCAAAAGCGTGCTGTTCACGCTCCACCATTTCATACAGGCCAACCAAACGCTCCGGCAGATCCGGGTAGCTGATCAGTTTTTTCAGAATCAGCGCTTCCAGGTCTCGTCGCAGTTCAAACACATCCCGTGTCTGCTTGGCCGTCGGCTTCCAGATAAAAGCGCCACGATTGGGCTCGATAACCACAATCTTGTCGTGTTCGAGGGCAGCCAGCGCCGCACGAACGGTCGCCCGCGAGCACTCGAAAATCGTGCACAGCGTGGCTTCCGTCAGTTTGGTTCCAGGCAAAAGACGACGGTCAACGACCGCATCAAAGATCTGGCTATAAACACGCCCGACCTCAGTATCTGCCATGCCTCCCTCTAGCAGCGAGGAGGCGCTGGGCGCTTGGGATTCACTGCTCATCCCCTCTTGCCGCCGTATCTGAAGCATAGAATTTCTCGTTATTGACTATTGACAATTATTCGGTACCCCGACAAAATCGTCAACATAAATTGTCGACAATCTGATTCCTCAAACAGAGCGACAGTTTCGGGGCCTCAACCCAGCGCACTGATCCTTGCACCGTTGGCCCCCGGCCGGTTCTCAAAACTGGGCTCGCTGGACCTTTTTTGATCACCATAAACCGGAGACATTTATGGGAAAGCTATCAACCCATGTCCTTGACACGACTCAAGGGCGCCCAGCCAGCGGCGTGCGCGTCGATCTTTATTCCATCGAAAACGATCAACGCACTCTGATCAAAACCACTCACACCAACAGCGACGGTCGCTGTGATGAGCCCCTGCTGCAAGGCGAGGCCATGCACACGGGCGTTTTTGAACTGGTGTTCCATGCAGGTGACTACTTTGCCGCCAGCGGTGTGGCTCTGCCCGAGCCACGCTTTGTGGATCAGGTCGGCATTCGCTTTGGTATCGCTGATGCCAATGCCAATTACCACGTACCTCTGGTCGTGACCCCCTGGTCCTGGTCTACCTATCGCGGCAGCTGATCGCGTATCCAAGTCGACTTTTCGCTTCTATACGAAACCACTCTGATACGAGATCTTTATGTACGCTTACCTACTTGAGTACGGCAACCTGCTGTTGCGCTGGTTGCACGTGATTGCGGCTGTCGCCTGGATCGGCGAGTCCATCTACTTTGTGATGCTGGACAACGGCCTGAAACCGCCTAAAGGCGAAGAAAGCAAGAAACGCGGTGTGTTTGGCGAGATGTGGGCTGTTCACGGCGGCGGCTTCTATCACAACCAGAAATACCTGACCAACCCGGCTGAACTGCCTGATGACCTGCACTGGTCTTTCTGGAAGTCCTACACCACCTGGTTGTCCGGCTTCTTCCTGTTCGCCCTGCTCTACCTGACCAAGCCCGAGTTCTATCTGGTCAACCCCAACAGTCCCTGGGAATGGGCGGCTCAAATGACAGGCACTCAGGCCAACGTCATGGCCATTGCCTTCCTGGTACTGGGCTGGGTGGTCTATAACGGCCTGTGCCGCCTGATCAGCCCCAACATGAACCGCGACGGCCTGCTAAGCGTGGCGGTGGCGATCATGATGGTGGTCGTGGCTTACCTGAGCGCCCACATCTTCTCGGGTCGTGCTGCGTTCTTGCTGACGGGTGCTGTCATGGCCACCAGCATGTCGGCCAACGTGTTCTTCTGGATCATTCCCGGCCAGCGCCGCATGGTCAAGGCACTGAAAGCCGGTCAGGCGCCCAACCCTCTGGATGGCAAGCGCGGCAAACAGCGTTCGGTACACAATACCTACTTCACGCTGCCTGTCCTGCTGCTGATGCTGAGCAACCACTACTCGTTCACGTATAACAACCCCAATGCGTGGATCATCATGGTGCTGTTCATCTTTGCCGGTGCCCTGATCCGTCAATACTTCGTGCTGATGCACGCTGGCATCAAAAAGCCTGCCTACCCGGCTGCCGGTGTTGTGCTGCTGCTGATCGTGGGTTACCTGGCGGCTCCTGCCAGCTTGAAGGGTGAAGTTGCCAGTGCACCTGAAGCTGCCAACGGTGCGGAAACAATCAGTGTTGCCCGTGTCCAGGAAATCATGGACGCACGATGTGTTCAGTGTCACGCGGTCAAGCCCAATGCCGACTTCGGCTTTACGGCTGCCCCTGCCGGCATGTTGCTCGATACCATCGACAACACAGTACTGCACGCCGAACAGGTCAAGACCGTGGTGCACTCCAAGTACATGCCCTTGGGCAATATGACGCAAATGACCGACGAAGAGCGTGCCGCCATTGCCGCTTGGAGCGGTACCCGCGACTAATGCAGAACAAGGCTCAAGCCTGACGAGCGACAAGCTCCGTAGTAACTTCCAACCCCGATATGATGAAAATCATGTCGGGGTTTTTTCTTGCTTCGGGTCTATGAAGCCGCCTGTCTGGTCTGCTGCTGCACGAACCCACGGCCTTGCTGATTCAAGAACAGTCAGGCGTGAAACCTGCAAAGCAGTAAGCCTGGGCTTCTGCGAATCGCAGAAGTCCTGTCACACTCGGCCCTGCCCGGAAGGCAAACATAGTTTGATGGATTGCAGTTCAGGTTGCGGTTGCGGTTGCGGTTGCGGTTGCGGTTGCGGTTGCGGTTGCGGTTGCGGTTGCGGTTGCGGTTGCGGTTGCGCAGCTTGAGCCTGGATTTGCCCTATTTCAAGCTCAATACAGCGACTACTCAAAGACAAGAGGCGCATGGACCGATCGCGCTCACGCCCTATCGGCCAAAGCTGTCCTTGCTGAAACAAGAGCAGACGCTGCTCATGCTGCACTTCAGCTAGCAACTGGGTGTCTTTTCCATAGATCGCTTTCAGCTTCAATGCAGGGGTGGGCTTACTGGATTTGATCTTGGCCACATCAGGCTGACTTGCCCTCTCTTGCTCCTGTGGTGTCCTCAAGCAGGACGACATGTTCTGCCGCGCCTGTTCGGCTTCCAGCAACAGCATCTCCCTTACTATCGTCGCCATGGTTTCCATCGCCCAAGCCGGTGCACTAAACATCAGCGTCAGACCAAACAGAATGCTCAAAAGGGGTCTGCATATAATCGGCCAGATCTTGATCAGCCAGATCCCGCTGCGCAGATTCATAAACATAGCCTTCCAGCTCCACGATAAAAGCGCTGCCCAGCAGCGAGGGGTAAGACCGCGAATTCAATGACAAGCTCATACGCTCCCAGTGCAGTTCAGGAAGCTGGGCCGCCAGTAAATACACCGAACGCAGGGGCGATTGACTGAGCCAGGAGCGGCGCCACACGCCTGCCCTTGTTTGCTCATTTTCGGCGGAGGATTCAACCCACTGAGCAGGGCTCAATGACAAGCGCATAAACGCAGGCTGCACGGCCGCCAGCTTGGCATGCAAACCTGGAGATGCCGCAGTTGGCATTCGCGTCTGATCTTTCGTTTCCAAGAACTGAGGAATCCATGTCTGATACCCGCGCCGGATACTCAAAGCCCCCTGCCCCAAGCCGGTGAACTCCAGCACATTCGGCTCACGAATCTGGCTATTCATGGCCGCACTAAAACTTTGCACACCCTCAAACCCGTAATGTGCCCTGCACTCCCACAAGCCGGCCTGACGGCGACAATCCACCTGCTGCAATTGCCAGTCTGCCCCCTGAGCAGGAAGCTCCTCAATCAAGCCCAACACAGATTGAATACTCGTCAAACCATGCTCTTCCTGTGATGGACTTTGCTCCCAATCAGACGCCATGGCAGCCAAGCGAGCCCGAAGATCAAGGGAGAACACGCTTCCAAGCGTAGCCAACACCAGCAAAGAAAGAACCGCCAGACGAAGCGGGATCTTTTCACACCCACCACCACGCCTGACAGGCTGGCGCAGCATACGGCCCTGCGGTCTTCTGCCCTGTTCCAGACAGACCCATAAATCAGCAGGTTGCCGCAGTTCACGTATAGAGGGATAACGCGCCTGCATGGCCCGCCGCAAGGTCTGCACTTGTCCAATCTGAGCCAGGAGGCAATCGCTACCTTCCATCACCTGACCATGTTCAAGCACCAGAAACCACAAACGGCCAGGAGCCACCGTCCATAGAAGAAAAACTGCGTCCTGAGGGTGGTGGGCAGCCATACAGGCAGCCGCAGAATAAGCCTGAACTCGCGTTAGTCTGGCTCTTGAAGGCCCATTCTGGGCCAAGCGCAAGACAGATTGGGTCCTCCGGCTGTTCAGCCAACAACTTGGAACCCAAGCCACTGCCTGCCCTGCTGTTCGTCCTGCTGTTTGCCCTGCTACATCCTCATCAGTCTTTTCCTGTACTTGTTGTAGTTCTTCTATTTGTCTTTCCGTTTGCTTACGTGCCTGTTCTCTCAGCCCCCCTTTCACTCCCATCAAGCAAGTCCAATACGATCTCTTCATCCGACGATTTTGAGTCCGCCGCATACCGTCCCCGGCATCCACCCACTGCAACCCAAACCAGTACTCCCGCACAGGCAAGACAGAACTCATTTCACACCTCGACCAATTAAGCCCCCTGTCCCTGACCCATCTACTTGTCGCAATCCAGACGGCTGCCCCAAAGCCAGAGAACTCTCATCGCGATACAGTTCAATACGGCCTGCCTGATAACGCCACTTCAGGCCATATACCGCTGCAATCTGATCCAACAAGGCTGACAAACGTAGTTGTTCAAAAATCAGACCTCCCTGCCGAGTCGATTCCGGCCCCTCCTGCCCAACGGGTCGTGACGGGAAGTGCGTTAAAGGCAAACGAGCCTGCGGGCTAATGAAAACGCTCAGATCAGACAATAAAGACAAACGACGCGCCAGCTCATCCAGATCGGGCAAAGGCGCTTCCAAAGAAAAACTGAAGGTTTGTCTGGAGCGCAATGCCGCTGGCAAGGCAGCCTGTTTTCGTAAAGGCACGGCCGCCCCCAGCAACCAGGGCTTGTCGACAGACTGTGCATGTGCCACGGCGGATGGACTGTTGCCATCCAACACCACGGCATCATCCAGCCATGCCTGATCAACATGCTGCCCTGCTGTTTGCAAGCTGCAAGCCACTATCAGCGGCAAAAGCAAGAGACAGAGATAATTCATGACTGTCCCTCGGGCGAAGCGCTGGGATCACAGGCTTGCGGCCAAGCCAGAATCCTGAGCACCTGATTTGAGTAAAAACAGGCCTGCAAAGGATGAGCATTCAGTTGGGCAGCCGCCAACAACTGAGCCACAGCAGTCTCAAAGTCCCCCTCAAAGCGAGCCGCCGCCTTGATAGGGAAATCGACCTCCAAAGTCCAATGCTCAGGTGCAAAAACCCATTGCGCTTGCTTAGCCCATCGGACTAATGCCTGCCTCAAGGTTCTATCCTTGATTCGCAGTTCAAAAACAGGCTCTGCAATGGACTGTGCATCCACACCAGGAGCTGAGACTGGCAGCAACTCTGAACGGGCTTGAAAGGCTTGTGTCTGCAACACATTCCCAGGGGCAGGCTCGCCCTCCTTCACTTGAGCCGCCATCCAATCTGGCGCGGGCTTTCCAGAAAACAGACTACTTTGCTCGGAAGAGCGGATATCAGAACGACTTAGGGGGAAATGGCTTGGCGAAGAATCACTACGCTGGGAGAGACTGGCTCGGGCTTGCTGCTGATCCTTCTGTTGGCTACGGTCCTGTGGCAAGGCATCCGATGCCTCTACGCCAAGTGTTGCAGCACCCTCAGCATGGGCACTCTTGCGCCCTAAACTAGCCTGCGCCTGTGCTCGTCCGGCCCGAAATATCAACTCCGTCCACAGGCCTTCAATCACTTGAAACTGCCCCAAGGGCTTCAAAGACAGCAGCGTTTCCTGTCCATTCCTGCGCCCCAACACCGCTGGCAACATCTGCTCCGGTGCAAAATGCAGCCAGATACGCCTGCCGTTATCAAACACCTGCATAGGGCCGACTTGAGGGTCGCCAGACAAGCGCCAATCGAAGTTAAAGACGCGTGTTCCCGGATCAGCCAACAGGCCATCAGGCCCCTGACTGGTCTGACAGGCAGACAACCCCAGGCCACACATCAGCAAGACGCAGAAACGGACAAGAAAACGCATTGCGAGCACCCAAAGAAAAAACCCCATGTCCCGTCAAGGGCATGGGGTTTATCTTCAAGGATGCTTGCTCAAGCCGCTAGATCGGCTTGTACGCACAGATAAATCAGCGTCCTTTCTGAGCCACCAGTCGGTTGGCTTCCGTGGCGGCGGTACGCAAGGCCGTCATGGCAGGTTGCTGACCGTCCAGCGCGCTTTCCAGGCTCTGGTTGAACACGGCGCGAATCTGGCGGTAGTTACGGAAGTTGCCCTTGGCTGTACCCGATGTACCGCTGCTGTAGGCGCCCACCAGGTGCATCCAGTCGCCCTTGTCCTTGTAGTAGTCGCTACCCGTCGCGTTAAAGGCTTCACGGCTTACAGGCAAAAAGCCTGTTTTCTGATACCAGCGAGCGGCATTCTCTGGCTGGGCCAACCAGCTGATGAAGCGGGCCGAGGCCTGGTTCTGTTCAGCGTTATGGCCTTTCACCGCCCACAGCGCCGAGCCGGTCACAAAAGGCTTGCCGGGGGTTTGGGTGACTTCAGGGTAGTAAGGCAGACCAGTCACAGCGTACTTCAGGCCGCGCGTGTCGCTGTACTCACCGATATGGCCGGAGTTGGAGAACATGACTGCACATTCACCCTTGGCAAAACGCTGAGGCGACTCGGGCAAGGTGCCGGGTTTGACCATCAGCTCGGACTTCACCCAACTGATCATCATGGACAGGTGACGGATATACATCACGTCAAAATCAAAGCCCACTTTACCTTTAACCTTGGGGCCGGGTGCCAGACCGTAAATCTGGTTATTGACCGCTGCCAGGTTTTCCAGGTTGATGGAGACAGACTGGTCGGAGGTCAAAGGACAACGGCGCGAGCCTTTATTGGCCAGATCAACCAGTTGAGCTTGCAAGTCCAGCCAGACGCGGCTGGGCACGGGAGGCTCGATCTTGGCTTTATCAAACGCTTCCAGGTTGTAGTACATGACCGGAATTTCGGCCATGTAGGGGAAGCCTTGCAATTGGCCACGGCCATTGCGCACAAAGGAATTCGAGGCCAGGAACCAGGACACATTGTCCATTTTTTCCCGAGCCAGCAAGGTGTGCATGGGCATGATGTAGGAGCGGTCGGCGACCTCGTCCAGGCCGGACATCTCGCCTAACTGCACCAGATTGGGCAAATCCTTGCCCGCTTGCATGACCTGCTCCAAAGAGGCTTCTGTGTCATGCGCCTTGACCGACACCTTGACGTCGCTCTGGCTACGATTGAAATCCCGAACCAAGCGTTCGAACTCGTCCTGATTGTGCGAGTTCAAAGCGGTCCAGACCTGAATATCAACGGCTGCCAGGGCGGTCGACCCGAACAGCAAAGCGGCTGAGCCACCCGCTGCCATCGCCAAAGCCATAACACCACGTTTCAACAGTAATCCGCGTAGATTTTTCATACATCCTTCAAGATAAAAAAGGAAATTCAGGTTCGGGTTTGTGCCCCATGACCAGGTCCGCCAAGGCTCGGCCAGAGCCTATGCCCATGGTCCACCCCAAGGTGCCATGCCCGGTATTCAGGTACAGGTTGGGAATGGAGGATCGGCCTATCAGTGGGACATTTGATGCTGTGGCAGGACGCAGTCCTGACCAGAAATGAACATTATCAAAATCCAATGCGCTTGGGAACAGATCAGCCACATGCGTTAACAAAGCCTGACAGCGGGCGGGGTTCAAGCTACGCGTATAGCCCGACAATTCGGCCGTTCCAGCAACCCGCAGGCTATCGCCCAGGCGGGAAAAAACCAGTTTGTGATCTTTATCTGTCAGGCTGACAGTAGGCGCGCCCTCGGGGACCAGCACCGGGAAGGTGGCCGAATAGCCTTTGGCCGGATAAACGGGGCAGGAAATTCCCAGCGGCTGCAGGACGGTAGGGCTGAAACTACCCATGGCCACCACGAAGGCGTCTGCCTGTATGGAGTCGTACGCACCATCCGCGCCTATAACCTCGACCCCCACCACTCGGCCCTTGGCCGTCAGCAAACGGGTGATTTGGGTAGAAAAGCGAAATTCCACTCCGGCTCGCCTGGCCATCGCCGCCAAACCGCAGGTGAATTGATTGGCATCGCCCGACTCATCATCTTTGGTGTAGTCGCCACCCACGATCTGGCCGCGCGCCGATGCCAGGGCGGGTTCCAGCTGCACCAGTTCGTCCACGCTCATGATGCGGCGGTCCACCCCCATATCTCGCATGACGTCGGCCATTTGCTGGGAGTCGTCCAGGCTTTGGGCATCCCGGTAAAACGTAATGATGCCTTTTTCCTGATGGCGATAATCAAAATCCAGACTGGGACGCAATTGCTTGAGCGTACTGCGGCTGTATTCCGCCATGGCCACCAGAGCGCGCACATTGGGCGCAACCCGCCCCGGCAGGCACTCTCGCAAGAAAGACAGGCACCAGCGCCACTGGCGCAGGTCCAGACGCGGACGGAACAACAAGGGAGCATCGTCCTGCAACAACCATTTCAGCAGTTTGAGCGGCATTTTCGGGTTGGCCCAGGGCTCGGCATACGAGACCGAGATTTGCCCGCCATTGGCACGCGAGGTTTCCTGCGCGGGACCGGTTCCCCGATCCACGACCACCACCTCACAACCTTGCTGGCTGAGCCACCAGGCAGTTGATACCCCGATAATGCCGCTGCCCAGAACTGCTACTTTCATGTGTACTGTCCGCTTGTTGAGCTATTGATCAAGACACTTACTTTACGTCTGCCAGTGACGTAAAGGCATCTGCAAAATAATTGTCCGGATTCAGTTGAGCCTGCTCCACAAAGTCCTTGCGAGCTGCTTCAACCATACCCGGCGCGCCACAGGCGTACACCTGCCAGGCCGACAAATCCGGCAAATCAGCCAGTACCGCCTGATGCACAAAGCCCGTACGACCTGTCCAGCCATCTTCAGGCTGAGCGTCGGAAATCACCGGAATGAAACGCAAGTTAGGCAGTTCGCTGGCCCATTTCTCGGCCAGTTCGGACTGGTACAGATCCTTGGGTCGACGCCCGCCCCAATACAAAGCCACTTCGCGCTGGCTGCCGGTTTGAATCAGACGCTCGATCAAGGCCTTGATCGGAGCAAAACCCGTACCGCTGGCCAGGAACACCATAGGAGCCGCGCTGTCTTCACGCAGGAAGAAAGAACCCAAAGGCGCTTCCACACGCAGAATTTCGCGCTCTTTCATGGCGGTGGCACCGGCACCGAACACGTGATCGGTAAACACGCCGCCGGGCATGTGACGAATATGCAATTCCACCTGATTGTCTTCCCGTGGCGGTGTGGCCATGGAGTAGCTGCGACGGCTGCCGTCCTTCAGGATGAACTCCAGATACTGACCTGGGTAGTAACGGAATGGCTCGGACGATGGCATTTGCAGACGCACCACCATCACATCATCACGCACTTTTTCCAGGCCCACCACGCGCGACGGCATCTTGCGAATCTGGATGTCGGTCGCCATACGAATTTCGTGGGACTCAATCAGCATGTCGCTGCTGGGCTTGGCCTGACAGAACAGGGTGTAACCTGCAGCGCGGTCCTCTTCGCTCAGCAATTGCTCGGGCGCACGGCCTGCATCGTATTCGCCTTCAATGACCTTGCCACGGCAAGACGAACAGGTGCCATTGCGGCAGCTGTAGGGCAAGACAATACCGGCATTGAGCGCGCCATCCAGCACAGACTGTCCGGGCTGTACGTCAAAACTGTGCCCGCTGGGCTGAACCGTGACTTTGAAACTCATATCCAACACTCAAAAAAGAAATCTATCAGGCGGAGGGCCAGCCTCCGGCGGCTATACAAATTCAGGACTCTTCAGGCCGATGCAGCACAGGGTCGTTCAATTTAAGCGACAGGGCCTTGCCCTTGCCTGCCCGCTTGCCCAGATAATTGGCCAGCATGTCCAGATCCATCACGATGGTGGACGGACGCTTGCGGTTCACTCCGCTGACGGCCAGACCCGCCTCACCAAAGGCAACCCATTGACTGAGCGTATCGCCCTCGTTCAGTTTGATCAGCACCGTGCCACGCCCCCCTTTGGACAGCACTTTCAGCTCCTTGATGTCCACCACCAGGAAACGTCCCTGCTCGCTGAGCAGACCCACGTACTGATCATCCGGGCGCAAGGCCAAGGGCTTGAGCAGCTTTTTGCCATCCTCGACGGTGACAAACTGCTTGCCCGCTTTCTGCCGTGTATTCATGTCGCCCTGAGAAGCCACAAAACCGTAACCGTCGCAGGCAGCCAGCAAGTAGTTCTGGTCCAAAGGCGCCCCCAGAATATGCTCAATGGGCGCACTGGGGCTGACTTCAATCATGGAGGTAATGGGCTGACCATCGCCACGCGCTGAAGGCAAACTGGAGACCGGAACAGTATAGACCCGGCCATCGGTGCCGATGGCGACCAGGTCCGTGGTACTGCGACACTCCAGCGCATCGCGCAAGCCATCGCCAGTCTTGAAGCTGAATTGCGAGGCGTCATGGCCATGGCCCTGGCGTGAACGCAGCCAGCCTTTGCGCGACACAATCACGGTAACCGGCTCGTCAACCACCTTGGTTTCCAGCACAGCGCGCTCGGCCGCTTCAATCAGGGTACGACGGTCATCACCATAGGTTTTAACGTCTGCTTCAATCTCACGAATCATCAGACGCTTCAAGGCTTTGGGATCATCCAGCAGCTTTTGCAAAGACTCCTGCTCGTCCAGACGCTCTTTCAGCTCTTTCTCGATCTTGAAGCCTTCCAGACGCGCCAACTGACGCAAGCGCATTTCCAGAATATCGTCGGCCTGACGCTCGCTCAGATCAAAGCGCTCCATCAGGGCGGCACGCGGCTCGTCGGATTCACGAATAGTTTGGATGACTTCATCCACATTCAGGTACACCACCATGCGCCCTTGCAGCACATGAATACGGTCGGTGACCTTATCCAGACGGTAGCGAGTACGACGCTCCATCGTGTGACGGCGGAATTCCAGCCAGTTCAGCAACACCTGGCGCAAGGAACGCTGACCGGGACGGCCATCCGTATCAATACATACCAAGTTGATGGAGACGTTGCGCTCCAGGCTGGTCTGCGCCAGCAAGGTGGTCACGAACTCGTCCCGATCAATCGCGCGGGATTTGGGTTCAAAGACCAGGCGCACCGCAGCCTGCTTGCCCGACTCGTCACGCACGGCGTCAAGCATGTTCAGCATCAAGGCTTTGGTTTGCTGTTGCTCGGTGCTCAGCGATTTCTTGCCAGCCTTGACCTTGGGGTTGGTGCGCTCTTCAATCTCTTCCAGAATCTGCTGGGAGGAGCTGCCGGGCGGCAATTCTGTGACGACCAATTGCCATTGACCACGGGCCATTTCCTCGAATACCCAACGGGCACGAGCCTTGATGGAACCACGGCCTTGGGCGTACACCGCCGCAATATCGTCTGCGGCGGAAATAATCTGACCACCACCCGCAAAGTCCGGGCCGGGGACGATCTCGTGTATGTCCTGATCGCTCAAATTCGGATTGCGCAGCAAGCTGACGCAGGCTTGGGCGACTTCACGCAGGTTGTGCGAAGGAATCTCGGTCGCCATCCCGACGGCAATCCCCGATGCGCCGTTAAGCAGCATGATGGGCAAGCGTGCAGGCAGGGCCACTGGCTCTTTCTGGCTACCGTCGTAGTTGGGGATGAAGTCCACCGTGCCTTCGTCCAGCTCGTCCAGCAGCAGACGCGAGAATGGTGTCAAACGTGCTTCCGTGTAACGCATGGCGGCGGCATTGTCGCCGTCGCGCGAGCCAAAGTTACCCTGCCCGTCTACCAGCGGATAACGCAGCACAAAATCCTGCGCCATACGCACCATGGCATCATAGGCGGCCTGGTCACCGTGCGGGTGATATTTACCCAGCACATCCCCCACCACACGGGCCGATTTCACAGGCTTGGCCGTCGGACCCAGACCCATGGCATCCATCGCGTACAAAATGCGGCGCTGCACCGGTTTCTGGCCATCGGTCAGGTCGGGCAAGGCACGGCCACGTACCACTGAAACCGCGTAATCCAGATAAGCCTGTTCCGCGTAAGTCGCCAGCGTGATGCTATCGTCCGATCCCGCCGGTTCAAAATCCAATTGATTGCTATCCATAAATAACTCTTAAGTCGGGCTCAGACGTCCAGATCGGCCAAATTGCCTTTTTCTTCCAACCAGGCTCGGCGGGCCGAGGCCTCACCCTTGCCCATCAGCATGGTGAACATGGCTTGTGTATCGCTCAGGCCATCCTCGCCCCAATGCACAGGCAGCAAGCGGCGGGTGTCCGGATTCATGGTGGTATCCCACAACTGCTCCGCACTCATTTCACCCAGACCTTTAAAGCGGCTGATGCTCCAGGACTCGTTACGTATACCTTCGTTGCGCAGCTTTTCCAGTGTCGCGTCCAGCTCGCCCTGATCCAGACAGTAGATCTTGCGGGCTGGGCGTTTGCCGGCGGCAGGCACGTCTACGCGGAACAAGGGGGGACGCGCCACATACACGTGGCCCGCCTCGATCAGTTTGGGGAAGTGACGGAAGAACAGCGTCAACAACAGCACCTGAATGTGCGAGCCGTCCACGTCCGCATCAGACAGGATACAGATACGGCCATAACGCAAACCGGACAGATCCGGCTCGGACTGGGCGTCGTGCGGGTCCACGCCGATCGCCACGGAAATATCGTGAATTTCCTGGTTAGCGAACAAGCGGTCCTTATCGACCTCCCAAGCGTTCAGAACCTTGCCGCGCAGGGGCAAGATAGCCTGAAATTCCTTGTCACGGCCCATCTTGGCCGAACCGCCAGCCGAGTCACCCTCGACCAGAAACAGTTCCGAACTTTCCAGATCGTGCGACTCGCAATCCGTCAGCTTGCCGGGCAACACGGCCACGCCCGAGCTCTTGCGTTTCTCCACCTTCTGCGCCGAACGGGTACGGGCCTGAGCCTGACGCACCGCCACTTCAGCCAATTTGCGACCCTGATCCACATTGGCATGCAGATGCAGTTCCAGCGCATTGCGCACATAGCCACTGACCAGACGCACGGCGTCACGGCTATTGAGCTTTTCCTTGATCTGCCCTTGAAACTGCGGGTCCAGCACTTTGGCCGAGAGCACAAAGCTGGCACGGGCAAAGACGTCCTCGGCCTGCAGCTTGACGCCTTTGGGAATCAGGCTATGCAGTTCGGCAAAACTGCGCACGGCTTGATACAAGCCATCGCGCAAGCCCGATTCGTGTGTTCCCCCCGCTGGGGTTGGGATCAGATTGACATAGGACTCACGCACAATATTGGAGTCCAGCGCCCAGGCCACCACCCAATGCGCACCTTCGCCGGCGGAGAAATTATCGTCATCTTGCGGGGCGTACTGGCGGCCTTCAAACAGGGGAACCAGCAGCTCCACCCCTTCCATTTCCTCCTGCAGGTAGCCGCGCAAACCGTCCTCGTAGCGCCACTGCTGGCGCTGACCGGTTTTTTGCTGCACCAGTTCCACCGTCACGCCTTCCAGCAGGACGGCCTTGCTATGCAGGATATGAGTCAGTTGGGCCAGGGGAATCTGGGCGGAGTCAAAATATTTAGCATCGGGCCAGACCCGCACACGGGTACCCGTCTTGCGCTTGGCCACCGTGCCCGTTTGGGTCAGGGGCTGCTCCAGCTCGCCGTCGGCAAACACAATCTCGTTGGCCTGGCCATCGCGCCAGACCAGCACTTCCAGACGGCGCGACAAGGCGTTGGTCACCGACACACCCACCCCGTGCAAACCACCAGAAAAGGCGTAGGCACCGCCATTGAGCTTGTCGAACTTGCCCCCGGCGTGCAGTCGCGTGAACACCAGTTCAACCACCGGCGCATTTTCTTCAGGGTGCAAGCCAACAGGAATACCGCGCCCGTCATCCTCAACCTGTATGCCGCCGTCCTCCAGCAAGGTGACAGTCAGTGTGCGGGCAAAACCAGCCAGGGCTTCGTCGGCCGCGTTATCGATGACCTCCTGCACAATATGCAGGGGATTATCCGTGCGGGTATACATGGCCGGGCGCTGACGGACCGGTTCCAGCCCTTTGAGCACCCGTATAGAAGATTCGTCGTAACGTGTAGTAGACAACTTGATTCCCGGTAGATCGTACAGAAAAACGCTATTTTACGAGTGGTTAGGCGCCAGTGGGGAAACGCTTTATTGGCGCGCGTTGCGCAGCGAATGCACATTATCAACCAGACGCAATGGTATCCTGTCAAAAATTGGCAACAAGACCGTCGCAATTGGCCGTAGAATACATTGTGCTCAGGTCACGCCACACGTATAGTTTTTCGTTATTCTCACTTTTTTTGTATCTAGCCATGAGCGACTCCATTAAACACATCACGGACGCCTCCTTTGAGTCTGACGTCCTTAACGCCGACCTCCCCGTTCTGGTCGATTACTGGGCTGCCTGGTGCGGTCCTTGTAAAATGATTGCCCCTTTGCTTGATGAGGCAGCCGAACTGTACCAAGGTCGTGTTATCATCGCTAAGCTCAACGTCGATGAAAATCCCGACACCCCAGCTCAATATGGTGTTCGCGGTATTCCAACGCTCATGCTGTTTAAAGACGGCAAAGTGGCCGAAACTAAAGTCGGTGCACTTTCCAAGTCCCAACTTAGCGCGTTTCTCGACAGCTCCCTGTAATCTCTGATTAACCGCACGCAGGCCCTTCGCTGGCCTGCGGTCTGCTGCTGAAAGCCCTTCCCCACTCCCATGCACCTGAACGAATTAAAAGCTCTGCACGTCTCGCAGCTGCTAGAAATGGCTGCCACTCTGGAAATCGACAACGCGAACCGCTTGCGCAAGCAAGAGCTGATGTTCGCCATCATGAAAAAGCACGCCAAAAAGGGCGAGCAGATTTTCGGCGACGGGGTGCTTGAAGTCCTGCCTGATGGTTTTGGCTTTCTGCGTTCGCCAGAAACCTCTTACCTGGCCAGCACAGACGATATCTACATCTCCCCTTCGCAGATACGTCGTTTCAATCTGCACACGGGTGACTCCATTGAAGGTGAAGTGCGCACCCCTAAAGACGGCGAGCGCTACTTTGCCCTGGTAAAAGTTGACAAGGTTAACGGCATGCAGCCTGAGGCCATCAAACATCGCATCATGTTTGAGAACCTGACGCCGCTGCACCCGGACCAGCCCATGCGCCTGGAGCGCGACATCAAAAGCGAAGAGAACATCACAGGCCGTATCCTGGATATCTTCTCGCCTATCGGTAAAGGCCAGCGCGCCCTGATCGTGGCCAGCCCCAAATCCGGTAAAACCGTGATGATGCAGCACATGGCTCACGCCATCACGACCAATTACCCCGAGGCCATCATGATCGTCCTGCTGGTGGACGAGCGCCCCGAGGAAGTAACCGAGATGCAGCGCACGGTGCGCGGCGAAGTGGTGGCCTCCACCTTTGACGAACCCGCCACACGTCACGTGCAAGTGGCCGAGATGGTCATTGAAAAGGCCAAACGCCTGGTTGAATTGAAAAAAGACGTGGTGATCCTGCTGGATTCCATTACCCGTCTGGCTCGCGCCTACAACACTGTGGTCCCTGCTTCGGGCAAGGTTTTGACCGGTGGTGTGGACGCCAACGCCCTGCAGCGCCCCAAACGCTTTTTTGGCGCTGCCCGTAATCTGGAAGAAGGTGGCTCCTTGACCATCATCGGTACTGCCCTGATCGAAACCGGCAGCCGCATGGACGAAGTCATCTATGAAGAATTTAAAGGTACCGGCAACTCCGAAATCCATCTGGAGCGCCGTCTGGCCGAGAAACGTATTTACCCAGCCATCAACCTGAACAAATCAGGCACACGTCGTGAAGAGTTGCTGATCAAGCCCGACCTTCTACAAAAGGTCTGGGTTCTGCGCAAGTTCATCCATGGGATGGATGAAATTGAAGCCATGGAGTTTATCCTGGACAAAATCCGGGCCACAAAGACCAACTCCGAATTCTTCGACATGATGAAGAAGTAAATCGAACATCCTGCGCAAGCCTCTCTATACGAGAGGCTTGCTTGCGATGGGCGTATGATCGGGTGCATTCCCGTGCATCCATTCTTTCAATCTGCTGAGTTCGACTCGAGTTCTCAGTATTGCAAACAGAGTTCGCTTGCAATGAAATCTATCTCTCTAGAACAGTTCCTAGCCAGAGTGCAGTCCCGCGACCCCAACCAGCCTGAATTCATGCAGGCCGTTCGGGAAGTCATGACCAGCTTGTGGCCCTTCATCGAGAAAAACCCCCAGTACGCCGATCATGGTCTGCTCGAGCGTCTGGTCGAACCCGAACGTGCTATCCAGTTTCGTATTTCCTGGGTAGATGATCGCGGCCAGGTTCAGGTCAATCGCGGCTTCCGTATTCAGCACAGCAATGCCATCGGTCCTTTCAAGGGCGGGATGCGCTTTCACCCCTCGGTGAATCTGTCCATTTTGAAGTTTCTGGCGTTTGAACAGACCTTCAAGAATGCCTTAACCACTCTGCCCATGGGCGGCGGCAAAGGCGGCTCGGACTTTGATCCCAAAGGCAAGTCGGATGGCGAAGTGATGCGCTTTTGCCAGGCCCTGATCGTTGAGCTGTACCGTCACCTGGGCCCAGATACCGACGTTCCTGCTGGTGATATCGGCGTGGGCGCGCGTGAAGTGGGCTTTATGGCCGGCATGATGAAAAAACTCTCCAACAGCGCAGCCAGTGTGTTCACCGGCAAGGATTTGTGCTTTGGCGGCAGTTTGATTCGTCCTGAGGCCACCGGTTATGGCACCGTATATTTCGTACAGGAAATGTTGGCACGTAAAGGGCTGTCCTTGGACGGCATGACAGTGTCCGTTTCCGGCTCGGGCAATGTGGCTCAGTACGCCATTGAAAAATGCCTGGATCTGGGTGCCAAAGTCGTTACCGTTTCCGACTCGCAAGGTTGCGTGGTGGACATGGATGGCTTTACGCGTGAAAAACTGGCTTCCCTGATGCACGTTAAAAATGTACAGCGTGGCAGTCTGGTCGATTACGCCCAGCAACATCACCTGCTGTACGAACAAGGCAAACGTCCTTGGCATATCCCTGTGGATGTCGCCCTGCCTTGCGCCACCCAGAACGAACTGGACGGCAAGGATGCAGAAATCCTGATCAAGAACGGTGTACGTTGCGTTGCCGAAGGTGCCAATATGCCCAGCACGCTGGATGCAGTCGATGCCTTTATCCACGCCAAGATCCTGTATGCCCCAGGCAAAGCCAGCAATGCGGGCGGTGTTGCCGTATCCGGTCTGGAAATGAGCCAAAACGCCCAGCGCTTGAGCTGGACACGCGAACAAGTTGACGCAAAGCTGCACTCCATCATGCGTGACATCCACGAAAATTGTGTGAACTATGGTCAAGAAAGCAACTTCATCAACTACGTTAACGGCGCCAATATTGCCGGCTTTGTCAAAGTCGCCAATGCCATGCGTCATCAAGGCGTTTATTAAGTTTTGCGCCTTGCTCAGTAGTCAAAAAAACCGCCCACAAGGCGGTTTTTTTGTTTCACGATGACTCCACTGGACTACATTGAAGCCCATTACAGTAGGTTTATCAATAGCTTACGTGACTCCATCATATGACGGTGCTTTCTGAAACCTGATCTCTCATCCCCTCCCGCCACTCCTATGTGGCTCCTGGAACCGGGGCGTTCCGAGGAATCTTCGTTGCAAAGATCAAGCTGACCAAAATCGCCGTAGGAGCCGCTCATCCCCAAGCCAAAGACGTCGAACTGCGGGATACCGTGGTGCCCGACTTCCTGTGCAAAAAGTTCATGACCGACTACTCCAACAAGCGTAACAAGCCTAGCTCGGCGCGGATATCAGGCAGTCATCAACCGCTACATCATCCCGCTGGCAATCCGCCTACAATTTGCATTCACGGACCGCCGCTCCGAAATCTGCACGCTCGAATAGCACTGGATCGACCTAGCCAACCAGCGGGTGATCTCGCCCGACTGCAAGACTGGTGGCATGTCCAAGCCCATGGACGCGGAAGCCCATCGGTTGCTCTCCACAGCGCCGCGCCGTGAAGGTTGACTCTACTTCCTGCAGTCGCCCAACGCCCCGACCAAGCACATGACCTTTGGCGAGCACTACGGTGGCTGGTGCCGCGTGCTCAAGGCCACGGGCGCGCCCATCAAGATCGGCATGAAGCTAACGCAACACAAGACTGTCACGCAGTTCATGCACTACGTCCACACTAGGGACAAGCTGGTGTGCGACGCAGCCGAGCTGGTCGCTAGCCGGCGCAGGGCCATCACCGGGGCACGACAGGCAGTATAGGCGCAGGCGTGAAGGCGAGGCCAAATAAACCAGACCGTGTCTGGCAAATCCTTCTCTCGCAAATGGTCGCGGCACCGTAACAGCTATTCGGGCGGGCAAAAGGATCTCTACACCGACTGGCTGCAGCGCTTGCGCTACATGCAGGCCAAGGTGGCAATCATCCGGCGTACAAGAACTACGCATCGACGTGGTGCCGGACTACAGAGTGCACTACCGTCAGGCGGGCCATCGGCTAGTAACACTGCTGCGCGGCGGTGACAAGCGCACGTGGGATGCGGACATCCACCGTATGGCGGGCTATTGGCAGGACTGGCAACGGAGACTGGATGATAAGAAGCAGATCTCATGACGAAGCGATGGCCAAGCTGTACCGCAGCGATTCGGCCTTGGCGCTGGAGGTCATCAACGGCATCTTGGCCAATGGTGACCAAGCCGAACTGCTGACCGTGCTGCGCCAGATGGCGCAGGCGTTCCGCGGCGTGCAGGCCCTGGCCGAACAGGCACACCTGAACCCGACACAGCTTTACCGTACGCTCTCTCCCATGGGCAACCCGGCCTTGAACAGCATGATAGCCATTCTCAAAGCCATAGGAATGCGGCTGGCGGACAACCACTGGCTTCAACGCCGGTGTACGTGCAGGCGGTTTGAGGCTGGAGCTACCATGGCTGGACATCGTATTTTCACCTCGGCGCTTTCCTCGGTGTACCCACTCTACGTTCAGAAGGCGGAGCGCAGCGACTTTCAAACCTTCTTTGCCCAGGTGCCCGCTATCCATCCGAATGTGGCATTCCTCAAGGATGCGGCGTACGCGCGTGGAGGACGTGCACGATTCGTTGATGCAGAAGATCTGCTATCTGGACAATCTGATCGACGAATTAGCCAAGGGCAAGGCCATGGAGAAGATCCTGCGCTGATGTTTTACGTTGAGCCATCTCCGCCCCGATGCATCCAGCCTCTGACTTCCAGCCGGGTTTTCTGTACTTATCTATCTAAAACGGGTGCGTGCATCGGTCGATTGGAGGCTTGTTTAAGCAGGAAAAAAACCGGATCGCCCATTTGTGTTGCCAGCCCCGACAAATTCCGTGAAGTTCAGCTTCCTCAAAGTCTCAGAACTCGGCTCCTCATTCTCCAAAATAATGATTTGTCCGGGTTCGGGGCGATTAGCAAGCCAAGCATAAAAGCGATCCTTGACACTCTCATCAAGGAGCTCTTCGCCGTCGCTATCGGCACCATGCTTCGGGTCTTTATAAGTAACGACCGGGGAGTCTATGACGATCAAACCAAGGTGTGGATGCCCCTTACCAACCGCCCGCTCCATCAAGGCCACCATATATGCTGTCAGGAAAATTCCTCGCTTGCCCTTACCATAAGATATGCGCTGGCGATGATTGATTTTAATATCGGATACACCATCATCAAAATGAACGGCTTCTACGCCTGGCACACCCCAATCATCTAAAAGTGCTTTGACCCTTGTACATAGCGCTGTCGAACTCTCCGACATATCCCTATCAACGATCTGCTTTTTCCTCTTACTTTTTTCCTTCATTTCGGCTAGTCGCATCTTGAGACTATCAACCCTCGACAGGCTGCTAACCGCCACAGTAAGCTCCGCTTTTCTCTGGGAAAGAGATGCCAGTCCATTCTTAGTGCCAATGTTTTTTGGTGCTAGAAGGGTATTTTGTTTTTTATCATTCTCATGCGCTTCTTTCTCATTGCTTCGCATGGCTTCTGCAGCCTCCTTGATATCACCGAGAACATCTTGCAAGGCTTCCTTTAAGCCTTCCCTTAAACCTGAAATTTTCTCGTTTTCAGCAAAGGCAGCAAAACGAAGCATAGGTGCTTGTTCATTCTGCTCTTGATGACGTAACTGATGCTGAATGTCTGTACGGCACAATGGGCATGGACGAGTCTCAAAACTCGTAGCAACTGAGGCAGCCGAAGCTACAGCCTGCAATCGCTGTTGATCACTAACATACTTTTTGTCGAGCAGCCGAAACCGATTTTCTGCCTCCTTGAGTGCGGAGAACTCACGGAACAATCGCCGCCCCTCTTTGTCAATTTCCAAGCGAGCCTGTTTAAGCTCAGCGAGCTCCGATGCATGATTTTTCATGTAAAGGTTGATGTCCTCGATCTCGTCCGTTACCTTAGCTAGCCATTCTTGTGCATTTTGCAACGTTAGCCCGTCAGGCACATCCGCGAGCAAGCTGGTGACCTGTTCATTGATGGCCTCAACATGACCCTTCGCAACGTTTCGATCATTTGTAGACGGAGGAAGAAGCATTTCGGAATCATCAGAACCTCGAAGGATTACGGCCAATGCTGATTTATTCCGGGTTTTTAGATTGGTATCTTTACCCTCAAATGGAACGTTATCTAGTGTCTCTATTTCATCAAAAATGCTGACGCGCCGAAGATCCCCAGCAGTCAAGTTTCCAAGCTGTCCGGCCTTAGCCAGTATCTTCATATCAGTGGCATCACACCAGATTGGCAATAACTCACTGATTCCTTGATCAAGCGCTACAACTCGATTCTGCGGTGGATATACATGAAAGCCCTCAAAGACCATCTCCGTTCCATCAAACAGATCGCGGAACAACGTAAATTGGCGCCCATCTGCTAGTGCCAGTTGAAGTGCTGCACGCGTGTACCCCTCTGAGTAACCTACGTCCTTTGGCTTATCGCCGCCACCAAGACAGTATCTAAAGCACTCGACAATATACGATTTCCCAGTGTCGGTTGGTCCAAAAACAAGGTGGGATTGCCCATTTAATTTTAGAGTTGCTGGCTTTTTATCAGGACCCGTCACCAATAATTCATGAAGGCTAATTGTCACGTTGTTGCTCCTGGTGGTTCCGGTGAAACGAACTCAGCACCCCACAAGGCACCACGTGCTCCAAATATCCTTTCGATATCTTTTTCATCTTTATCACCCAGGGTAGAAGCCACCCACTGGCAGCGCCTGTACAGCTCCCGTGAATACTCCCCACCAATTAAACCAACTAAAGCAGGGCCGTTCTCGCCGAGCTGAAAACTAATACCGCTACGCGCAGCTTCTACATCTACGAAAGAGCGCTGCGCCATCAAATACAGCCCTTCCTCAATCACCTCTCTTCGGCTGGTATACTCTCCGCCTCGCAGCGGAACGGGCGTATGCAGGCTTTCTGGACCGTTCAAGTCGGCAGAATAGATTGCGGCATAATCAAAATAAACCAAGCGCTGCAAATCTACCTTTCGAGGATAAAGTGCCATTAAAAGATAGACCATCCTGACACCAAGTTCAAAAGGAGTATTGAATACTTCACTCATTTTCATCCACCCATTTGGCTCGCCCTTGGTTCGCAAGGTGATGACAGGTGCCCCCAAGATCTCCTGCTTGCAACCGCGCATGCAACGGGTTAGCTGTCACCTGCAATCCATTTGCCGTAGCCAATACTTTGGTCAATTTGGTAAGCCCATCTGGATGTGGATAGTTGAGGTCACTTCCAACACCCACCTCAACCTGACTCACCAGTTCATCGAATGCGCCCGGAAGTTTGTCTCGACTAAAACGATACAATCCCTCAGCACTATAAAAAAGCATTCGCTGAGACTTGAAGTGCTTCTTGTACTTATTCGGTATCTCCGATGGCAGAGAACATAAAACTTGACCTGCCTCTTCGTATACCTCCAAGAGCGCCTTAACGTACTGATGCTCTTCCGCTCCAGGGGTTTCAGGCATCACTGGATTGGGCTGCCGGGCTGGCAGCACTCCAAAAACCTCCCAATGCTTATCTGATCGAGCATGAATTTCCAATAGATCGGCTGTGGTCTTAACCTTGATAATGTCAAATTGAAAACCATTTATAAAAGCCTCTAATTCTGGAGTCAGGGTTTGCTTGAATGTTCCAAAATTTCCAGATTTCTGTTTCCATTCCAAAAGAATCCAGGCTTTAAACTTATCGGGATTCAATGTGTAGTCATGCAACGCAGGGCCGACCCTAAGCGCACATATGTAATAATTTTTGGGGCAGGTATATTCACCTGAGAAGACGCACCATAGGAATTTTGCGAGTTCGGGGGCGAAACCACTTGGCGACAGAGTCACCGCATAGTGCTTCCCCTGATATAAATCCCAAGTAGATTCAATCGGCAGTTCCTGCGAATAGCCGCAAACATCCCTGCCTTTATCGCCTGCCCCTCCGAGGCGAACCACTTGAAGGTATATACCTTCTACTTTAAGTTGCCGCGCGCAGCGCTCAATGAATGCCTCCCACTGTTCATCATTCAGTAGAAGTAGGCGTTGTTCGGGCGTCGGTTGCTCGGGGCCAGGATGATAAATAGAAGAATTCATTTTTCCTATTAAAAGCTAGGCTTGTGCGGTGAGACAAAGATGCGGATGAAGTTCCTTGCAAAGCAAGCGTGAGCCCCCCCCTAAGACGTCCCTTTCGTAGCAACAAATCTTTACGATAGTTGGATAGTAAGCCAAAAAACAGCCCGATGGACTCGAAGAAAGCTTTCCTGTGAATTGACCCGTGCTTTAATAGCGTCGCACCTAGAGGACGGTCAAGAGGCATCTGCAATTTCTAAGCACCCTAGCCTTTCGCCATGGACCTCTTGAACGACGGAACCTCATGCCTTGTGCAGACATTTGGCGAAGCAGTCGATGCAGAGAGGTTGGTTCCGCACATGCTGAAGGCGTGCATGGCGGGGGATCGGGGATTCAGGAAAGGCACTGCAACCAGGAGGGTGTCATCGAAGCCGACATGATGGCTTCGTAATCCAACGGCACACTGGGCTATGATGAAGCGACAGACCCGCCGTTCCTCGGCAATCCAGCACGACACAATGCAATGCGGCTTCCTCTCCCGACGCTCTTATGGGACTCCTAGCCGGCGAAGCCGTGGTTCTACAAAGCGGTTCCAAAAAGAGCTAACCTACTGTCCCATATATGGTTTCGAGCCCTGCGTGATTTACGCAAAAGACTTAACTCCGGCACTTTTTTGTTGGTTCACTCTGCGAAACGTAGACTCAAGGCAGAAGAATATCCCCACGCTGTGCATAATACGGCCCAGCCCACCGAGCCAAAGGCCGATACACCTCCAGATCTACTTTCCCCTTCTCGTCCATCAAAGACGAATCAACCTGAAAAGCCAGCACTTCCAGAATATGCAGCTGGTTAACACCACGTCCCAAATCCACTACCTGATCCAGCTTGCACTCCATCTGCACGGCGGCCCCATCCAGGCGGGGCACGCGCACATGCTGGCTGGGCACCAGACTCCTGCCCAACTCCTTTACCTCGCTCTGGCCGGGTGGCAAGGCAGCAGCACTGGTGTGAACCGCCGCCAGATCAGACTGACGACATAGCTGCACCACACATTCCTTATTGACCTGCAAATTGCGGGCCGTATCCTTCAGGCTGCCATCCTCATTGCGGTTGATATTGATCGCCAGCATGGGCGGGCTGTGCGCCACGTAATTAAAGGAGCTGAACGGCGCCAGATTCACACTGCCCGACTCCTCCATAGTACATACCCAGGCAATAGGACGCGGCACGATCAGGGATGTCAGCAGGCGGTAAGCCATGCTGTCGTCCATGCCTTCACAAGACAGGCTGCGATAGCGGGGTGATGTGTCAGTCGTCTGCATAGGCGGCCTAAATGAAGAGCTGAATGGTGGGTAAATAACCATCCACACTCAACAAGTCCACCCGCTTCTCCACGATCTCCCAAGCCTGATCGACGGCGCGCAAACGGTAGGAGGCAGTAGCGGGCAGAACCTCGGTTTTTTGCTTCTGATACTCCGAATAAATCAGATTGGTACGCACGGTATAGCAGCCGTCCTCGTCAGGATGTTCGGACTGAACGCGTGGATGTTGAATCACACGCAGACCACGTACACCGGGTTGCAAGGAAAAGGCACGGTGATGCGACAGGCGATCAATACGCAAACGCATCAACATACGATTTTCCAAGGCAATGCACATGCGCCCTTCGGGGCTTTCCTGGCCGGATTCACCGGGAATCCAGTACAGGCCATCCTGCGCGAATAGCTCGTACCATTCATCAAAGCGCCCCTCGTCCAGCAAGGCGTTCTCTTGCCATACAAAGTTCTGCAGGCTTTGTTGCATGCTCGTCGTTTGGTCCAGACGCTGGCCTTGTTCCTGGCTTTGCTGCAGATTCAATGGTTGCTGCTGTTGCTGCCCCTCTTGCAATGCATGCTGTACTTGGCCACTGCGCTGGCCCTGCTCTTGCGCCATCCCCATCACTCCTGCTCCTGCTGCTTCATGCCTTGCTTCCAGGCACGGTATTGGTTGCGTATGACCCATTCATTATTCGCATCGTCAAAGCTGCCCTTGCCCTGCTCACCTTCCTGCGCATCGTATTGACGCAGCAGATTCACCCACGGATTGCCTTGGGCTTTCAGGCTGGCTTGCTGGCTCTCGAACAAGTGCACATCGTCATGGGCGACAACACTCATGGGGGAGTAAACCAGACGGCTATAAGTCAGGCCGCGATCCAGCATTTCACGCGGTGCCCCTTTGGGCTGAAACACCCACACTTCCAGCAAGGTTCGGTCTACCGCTAAAGGTCGCAATACACGAATAATCTGCGGCGAACCCTTGGCTGCCATGCTGGGGTAAAACACCACATTTTGTGGATTGAAACCCAGCACCCGAGCCGCTTTTTCCTCGCCCCAGGCTTCGTTCATCATGGCTTCGTAGCCTGGAATCCCGGAGTAGTCGGTATGAATGCTGAACTTGGTGCCCAGAATGCTGTGCCCGTTCGGGTAGGTTTCCACGCCCATACGTGAATAGAAGTCGTAGCCCGAACCGAAGGGCAGCAATTGCTCCAGTGCGGTAGGGTCTTCTTCCTTGAACACTTCGCCCACCTTGGCAGCCGAGCTGGATGCGGACTCGTGTGTGGAAATGGGATGGACGGTGTCGTTGATGTTCTCCATGTACATCTTCCAGTTGCAGTTGATGACGGTACGAATCGAACCGCCTGCCACCTGCAACTCCCCTTCCGGAGAGCGATCCGCCATATTGTCCAAAGCCTGCAGCACATCCCCGAAATACTCTTGCATGCTGAAGCCTTCCTTGCTGAGGCGGGCAAACACAAAGCCCCGATAGCTTTCTACCGCCCCCGGTGTGGACAGGCCGCCCGCAGCCGGACATTGCGAAAACTCCGTGTTTTCATAGGCATTTTTCAGCGGCACCGCCAGCAGCGAGCCATCCAGCTTGTAGGTCCAGGCGTGGTACGGACAACGCAGCATCTTGCCCACATTGCCGCTGGGTTCGCTGACCAGTCTGGCCCCTTTGTGAGCGCAACGGTTCATCACTACACGCACCGAGCCATCGCTATGGCGCAGCATGATGACGGGGCTTTGTGCCAAGGTCACCGATACATAATCGCCCGTTTTGGGCACCTGACTTTCATGGCCCACATAGAGCCAGGCACGGCTGAACAGCCGTTCCATTTCCAGTTGAAAGACATCCTCGTCCAGATAGGCATCCCGATGGACCTGATGGTCCTGGGTCAGGCCCGACAAGGCGGCCTCGTTATTGGCATAACTCATAGTGCTTCCTGTAAATACGAGTAAAACGGGATTCAGACCGCCATAGCGGGTACTAAGGCGGGTGCAGCCTCACTCACGGTTTGGGATGGACAGTCCAAAGGCGCAGGCCAGATCTGGCTGGAATCATCCGGCGGCACACTGCCCAGCAAAAGACGGGTATAGGGATGCTGCGGGTCGGCAAACACCTCGGCGGTATTTCCTTGCTCCACGACTTCACCGTTTTTCATCACCAGCACTCGTGTGCACAAATAGCGAATCACGGACAAGTCGTGCGAGATGAACACCACCGCAACACCCAATTCCTTATTCAGTCGCAGCAAGAGATTCAAAATCAGCGCCTGCACCGACACATCCAGACCGGACACAATCTCGTCCGCCACCAGCAGACGCGGCTGCACACATAAGGCGCGGGCAATGTTCACGCGTTGCTTTTGCCCGCCGGACAGCTCCGAGGGAAAACGCAAACCGGCATCCTGTGCAATGCCCACCTGCGCCATCAATTCATCGGCTTTCTGACGACGCTGCTCGGGCGTCATACCCGGCTGCAACTCCAGCACCTGCGTCACCAGCTGCTGCACGCTACGACGTGGGTTCAAGGCCGAGTCAGGGTCCTGAAACACCATCTGAATCGTTTGAGACAAGGACTCGCCTTGCCCTTTGGCAAACTGCTCGCGGGACTGACCTTGCACCAGCACTTGCCCACCACTAGGTTGCAACAAGCCCACCATCAAACGGGCGACAGTGCTTTTGCCACTACCGCTTTCCCCCACCACGCCAACCATCTCGCCGGGACGCACGCTCAAGGACAGGGGCCGCAAGGCATACATCAGGCTGCGGCGGCCGTTGCGTGTGACTCGGTAGCTGCGCTCCACATTCTGGAACTCCACCAGCGGCGCGGACTCGTCAGACGGCCCTTGCGGCAAGACATGCAGCTGGGTTTGAGCGGCCGTATCGCGCGTCATACAGGGACCGGCACAACTTACCCAATGACCGGGTTTCACCGCTTCCAACTCTGGCGCGCGCTGTTCACAGACCGCATTACGCGTAGGACAACGACGGGCAAAACGACAGCCCGGCAGATCCCGCATGTCTTTCAAGCCCGGCATGATGTCGGCCAGCGACGGCAAGGCATACAAAGGGCCATTCAGTGCTGGCGTCGCATTCTTCAAGGCCCAGGAGTAAGGATGCAAAGGTGTATCCAAGACATCTGCAGCGGGACCTTGTTCAACCACATCCCCGGCATACAGCACGGCCACCTCGTCACAGACATGGGCAGCCATACGCAGATCGTGAGTGATCAGAATCACGGCGGTTTGATGCCGCTGCTGTACATCGCGCAGAATCCGGATGATTTGCGCTTGGGTAATCACGTCCAGCGCTGTGGTGGGTTCGTCGGCCACAATCAATTCCGGATCACCGGAAAAAGCCATGGCAATCAAAATGCGCTGACACTGCCCACCCGATAGCTCATGGGCATAGCGCCCCAACATGGACGGCGGATCGGGCAGCCCCACCTCATGCAGACGCTCCAGGCAATATTGCTCGCGCGATGCGCGGGGAATGCCCAGTCGAGCCAAATGCTCGAACATCTGCTGGCGTATGGTCAGCACTGGATTTAGCGAGGACAAAGGCTCCTGCGGCACAAAAGCCACTTTGCGACCCAACAGGCGGCGCATTTGCGCACCCGTCACCACCGAACCCTGAAAGCAGACCTGCCCCGAGGACAGACGCAGATTACTGGGCAACATGCCCGAGATTACCCGCCCTATCATGCTCTTGCCCGCGCCAGACTCCCCGACCAGCCCCAAGGTACGACCTGCCTGCACTGCAAACGAGACCTTGCGCAGCAGCTCGACCGATTGCCCTTGTACCGGCACCGAGACACTGACTTGCTTGAATTCAATAACCGGCACGCTCATCAGTGCGCTCCTCGTTGCTTGAGCCGAGGATCCAGCGTGGTACGCAAACCATCACTCAGCAAATTGAAACCCAGCACTGCAAACACAATGCCAATTACCGGCGCCATCAGGCCCCAGCCCGCCTGGTAAATCTGGTCACGGCCATCGGCCAGCATCACGCCCCAGGCCACCACATCCGACGGAACAGAAAGGCCCACGAAACTGAGGATTGCTTCAACCACAATGGCCACGCCCATTTGCAGGCTGAACAAGGTGACGATCAGTGGCGCCACGCTAGGCAATACTTCACGCAACATGATGCGCAGATGAGAAAAGCCCAACAAATGCGCGGCATACACATAATCACGCTGACGCGCCACCAGCACTTCCGCCCGAACCACGCGATAAAAACGAGTCCAGTCCACCAGCACCACAGCCAGAATCACGTTGAACAGGCCCGTGCCCAAGCCCACCATCAACATCATGGAAAACACCACGGGCGGGAATGCCATCCACAACACCACCAGGGAGCTGACTCCTCGGTCGAACCAGCCACCGATATAGCCCGCCAGAATCGCCAGCACTGTGCCCAGCACCATCGTGCCTGCCGCGGCGGTTACCGCCACCTGAAAGGCCACACGACTGCCATAAATCAGGCGCGACAAAATACATCGGCCCAGGCCATCGGTTCCCAAGGGATACTGCGCCAGACCGCCGTCCTGCCAGGCGGGTGGCAAGAGCGTGGCCAGCAAGTCCTGTGCATTAGGATCATTGGGCGCCAGCAAAGGGGCAAACAAGGCCACCAGAGCAAAGATCAAGACCAGAGTGCCGCCAAGCAGCACTTTGGGATGGGCCAGCACAGGCCGCAGCCGCGCTTGCCAGAAAGAATGTGGATGCACGCTCATGCGGACCTCAGACGTGGATTCATAACGCTGTACAAGCCATCGACACAGAAGTTGACGGCCAACACCATCAAACAGAACACCAGGGCCACGCCCTGAATCAGGGGAAGGTCGTGGTTCTTGATGGCTTGCACCATCAGATTGCCGATACCGGGGAAGGAGAAAATGACTTCGATCAGCAAGGTGCCGCCAAACAAAAAGCCAAATTGCACACCGATCAAGGTCAAGGTAGGCAAAGCGGCATTCTTGAGCATGTGCACCAAGAGCACTCGCCACTCAGGCACACCGCGCAGACGGGCGACGTTCACGTATTGGCTGGTCGCCGTTTCGATCAGGCTGGAACGCAGGACGCGAATCACGATGGGGCTGAATGCCAGCGCCAAGGCCAGAGCAGGCAGAAGCAGATGCGAGAAGGCATCCCACCAGGCTTGCCATTGGCCACGTACCAGCAGATCAAACAGCAAAAAGCCCGTGCCGCCATCCACAGCGGGTGTGCCTTCCATCCGTCCCATAAAGGGCAAGACCGGAAACAGCACACCGAACACCACGATCAAAATAATGCCCCACAAAAAGGACGGCACTGACAGAAGCAGCACCAGCACAAAGTCGGCCACAAATTCGATCTTTTTCTTGTCCAGCAGGTACAGAACAATGCCGCCGGGAATGGAGATCAACAAAGCCATCAACAAGCTGATACAGGCCAGCTCCAGCGTGGGCGGCAAAGCCTGGGCCAGCAGACCGGTCACCGGCTGATGAAAGAAGATGGAGTTGCCCAGATTGCCGCGAAACACACCACTCAACCAAACCTGGTACTGATGCAAGGCCGAACCATCCATGCCCAGCTCAACACGCAGTGCCTGTGCATCGGCTTCCGTGGCCGAAGGAGGCAGCATCATGCCCAGAGAGTCAGCGGGAATGACGCGCAGCATGAAGAACACGATCATGGACAGCAGGAACGCCGTCACCAGCACGAAGACGAGCTTGCGCGCCATCAGGAAGCAAACGTTTTTCATGAAGAGAACCGCAGGAAAAAATATGCCGGGTCAAACCCGGTAGATCACCCCGCAGCGCGAGGCTGCGGGGCGCATGAAAGGCTTACTGCCAGGAATATTCCTGCGGCAGGATGTAGCCCGTCTGATAGGTGTTGAGCTTCAAGCCCTTTTTATAGGCAATGGTGGAGATGGACTGCAGCACCGGCAGGCTCCAGGCCTGTTCCGCCGCTTCACGATTCAGCGCCTGATAGCCGGCCACTCGCTTGTCCTCATCCATCTGCCGGTTCAGCTCATCCAGCGTGCCGGCCAGACGCTCTTCTTTCCAGGTGGAAAAACGCAGGCGTGGATCCAGAATACGGCCTGTAAAAATCTCCGGATCGCCAGTTGCATTGGCCCAGCTGTACAGCATCACGCCCGTCAACTTGGACGAATGGCTCAGCTCCAGATACTTGGCCACAGTAATTTCTTCAACCGTGGTCTGCACACCAATCTGGCTCCACATCTGCGCCACCGCACGGGCCACGTCATAGTCCGAAGGGAAGGTGTTATTGGTGGAGTACAAGGTAATGGTCAGCGGTTTTTCCGTGCTGTAACCCGCTTTGGCCAGTTCCTCTACCGCTGCTTTCTTGTCGAAGGGAATATTCAGATCCGGTACATCACCAGGCGAGCCTTTGGTAGCCAGAACCGACAAGGGCTGGGCGACATTTTTGTAGAAGGCACGGGACAAGCCTGCTTTGTCGATCGCCATATTCATGGCGCGACGCACATGCACATCCTTGAAGCTCTCTACATAGCTGGGCATTTGCAGAATGTAGATCTCGCTATAGGGATAGACCTTGGCTTCCAGCTTGGGATTCTTTTCCAGGCGGGTAATTTCGCGCACCGGAATCTGTACCGAGACATCGGCCCGACCGGACTCAACCGCAGCAACACGCGCCGAGGAATCCGGCACGATTTCAAACACGACCTGCTTCAGGTCTGGCGCACCTTGCCAGTAGTCCTCAAAGGCTTCCAGGGTGATGCGGGAACCACGCTGATAATCGCTCAGCTTGTAGGGGCCTGCGCCAATTGGACGCTTCAGGAACTCCTCTTCCCCCACCTTCTCGAAATAGGCTTTGGGCAGGATATAGGCCGACAAGAAGGCCAGGCCTTTGGGGGCCGTTGGCGTGGGCGAGCTGAAATGGATAATGGCTTCCAGCGGGCCGGTGACTTCCACCGACTTCAGGGTGGGCAGCATACCGTTCAGGGCCAGGGTTTTCTTGTTGATCGCACGATCAAAGGTGAACTTCAAGTCTTCAGCCGTCATGTCGCTGCCGTCATGGAATTTCACCTTGTCGCGCAGCTTCACCTTCAGGGCCTGGCCTTGCTCGTCCGCCCATTCCCAGGACTCGATCAGACGCGGTGCCACCTTCAAATCGTCACCCACAAACAGGGGTGAATCAAACACGGCCTTGTAAATCGACTGGCCCGCCGGAAAGGTAACCGAGGTCGGATCCCAGGACGGGATATCGACCGGGAAAGCAATTTTCAACTCGCTCCCGGCTGCCTGGCTGACCGTCCCCCAGCCCATCATCAAGGCTGCCCCCAAGGCCAGCCCCATTACGCTTTTTCGCAACGCTTTCACCATTTGTCCCCTTTTGTTATGCACTTCATTCCAGCGTTAGTCCGCCTTTCGAAAAAGTATATAGTTTATTCTTAAATTAAATAGATAATGGTTTTCCCTATAATTTATTTGTTTTAATATCAACCTATTATCTAAAAACAAAACAATATACTTTTACTTTAAAATGACAGAATTCAGAGACAGATTAAGCTGGGATACCGCACAGGGGCAGATTTTGGACGCCGATAGACGCTACCTGATGATGCGTGCCGACGTGTTGATGGGGCTGTTTCGCCGGCTGGATGAACCTGCCCGAACGCAGGCGCTGGATGCCCTGGGACAGGCCGTGATGGAGCAAGGCGGCTTGTCAGCCAAGGCGTACTGGGAGGCCATCGAACACAAGCCACAGGCTTTGCTGGACAGCATTGCCGACATCTCGGCACAACTGGGCTGGGGGAACTGGGACATTCAAACAGAGGCCACGGGAGCCTTGCAGGTCCGCGTGAAAAACAGTCCCTTTGCATGGGGGTTTGGCCCCCATGATCGGCCCCTGTGCCGCCCTATCGTTGGTATGCTTACAGCCGTCGGCCAACTGATCTACGATCAGCACGTCCAGGTGCAGGAAACACACTGCTGCGCACAGGGATTTCATGCCGACTGCCTGTTCACCGTCTTGCCCAAAACCAATGAATAAAAACCAGCCTGCCGCCCCCAAACTGAACATACGCCAGCAGGTCTACAAACACCTGCGCAGCCGCATGCGCAGTGGCGACATCAGCTATGACGACCGTCTGGTCGACCATGAAATTGCTGCTGAACTGCAAGTCTCACGCATGCCTGTGCGCGAAGCCTTGCTGCAACTGACCAACGAAGGATTGCTGGAGGGCACCTCGCGCGGCTTCATGCTGCGGCGCTTTACTCCGGCCGATATTGCGCAGATTTTTGAAATACGCATGTTGCTGGAACCGGAAGCAGCCGCCGCCGCCTGCTTGCAGGCCAATCTGGAAGGGTTGGCCTTGATGAACAAGGCTGCCAATGCCTCAGAAAAAGCCCATGCCGCCGCCGACCCCATGCAGTACATGATTGCCAACGATGCGTTTCGGGAAAGCTGGATTTCGCTATGCCCCAACCCGCACTTGAGCACCATGATTTTTCGTCTGAGTGACCACGTGGAAGCGGTGCGTCTGGCTACCTTGCGCGACACGCGCTATCGGGAGCTTTCCATGCAGGCCACCCGAGGCATCCTGCAATCTTTTCTGGACAAGGACCCAGACCAGGCACGCGAGCATGTACGCACGAATCTGCGCCATGCGTCCATGAGCTATTACGCGACACTGGATGAAATGCTGGAGCGTCAGACCGGCTAGGGCTCCTGCCGCTGCCGGTGTCTGCCCGGTGATCAGGGCTGTGCTTTCTGATCCACAGCCGTTGCAATGGCCTTGCCAATCGTGGCGATGGCCGCATTGCGCTCTTCCATGGAAGCCTTGGTTTCCGTGATGTAGACGGCAGCCACCAGCGGCGCACGTCCAGGGGGCCACATCACCGCCACGACACCGCGTGTGCCGTAAGCCGCTGCCCCGGTTCGGTCTGCCACCGTCCAGCTTTCCGGTACGCCAGCCCGCAGCAAAGGCCCACCCACTTCGTTATGGCGCAGCCAGTCAATCAAGCGATCACGATCTGGGGCTTTAAGCGCATCGCCCAAAACCAGATTCTGCAAGGTATGCACCATGGCTTGCGGGGTTGTTGTATCCCGTGGATCACCAGGCGTAGCTTCATTCAAGCTGGGCTCGTTGCGATCCAGACGCGTCACCGTGTCACCCACGCTGCGTAGAAAGGACGTGATCGCTTCGGGCCCGCCCAGCATCTCCAGAACCCCATTGGCCGCAGTATTGTCGCTGTTGCGCATCGTGATCGCACACAATTGCGACGCTGGCACATGCTGTCCTATCAGATTTTCTGTCGTCGGGGCGTAAGATTGAATGGCCTCTTCCTTGACCAGCCAGGCGGTCTTCATGGCACCCGGCCCTCGGGCCAACAACGCCGCGCAGATCAAGGCCTTGCTGGTACTGGCCATAGGGAAGCGTTCATCGGCACGGTATTGCCACAACTGCCCATCTGTCGTATCCAGTACAGCCAGTCCGACACGGGCCTGCAAGGATTGTTCGACCGCTTGTGCGGCCTGAGCCACAGGATGCGTTTGCGCTCCAAGCGCATGGAACGGCAGGCTCGCCACGAGCAAGGTCGCTGCCAGTTGTTTCAGTCTCTGTGCGCTCATCGGCCCATCCTTTGCATAAGGGTTAAAACACGGAAAAGCCTGGCTGCGAACCTGACAAAAACCCACTCAAAACCGCTTTGAGTGAAGCGCTTGCCATCAAGGCTCGATCCGAGGCTGTTTCTCTTGTTTCGCGCTACCAACCGCAGGGACCTCCAACTCTTTGAGCTGGGGATCATCCATCTTGCCTGTTACCGCATACGTGACAGACAGGTGACTGCTCATCGGAATCTGCATCAGCCACTGTGTCAGCAAGGCCCCAACTCCCACCATCGGGTTGACAGTAAAGTACGCTGCAATCGCCGCACCGCTCATATCCAGATTCGGGTCTACCACCGCAATCAAATCCAGCGTCTCATCCCGGATATCAATCCAGCCTTTCAGGCTGATCGCCCCTGCCGGCCCCTTGATCTGATAATTATCCAGCTCCAGCTTGCCCTGCGACAGATTCATGCGCCCGGTCAGGCTATCGAACGCAAAGCCTTGTTTCACCGCCCCAAACAAATCCAGATCCAGACGGCTCAAGCGCGAGATGGACTGCAAGCTAAGCAGCTCCAGCAATTTGGCCGAGCGCGACTTCAGGCTGATAAAGCGCCCTTTGCGCAAATCCACATTGAATTGGCCACGGATGTTGCGCTTGTCAAAAGACCAGGGGAAGTCGCTCCAGAACAAGGCCGCCTGTACCGTGCCGTCACCATCCTTGATGGACTCGGTCAGCAAGCCACTGACATCCACAAACTGTCCCAAATTGCTTACCTGGCTGTTTGCCACCAACTCCAGGCCACGCTGCGGCCCACTCAATGCCAAAGAGCCGTAACCATTCAGCTGCATACCCTGGGCATTCAGAGAAATGTTTTCCAACGTCCACTTTTGTCCCTTTCCAGCGGGCTTGCCCTTGGCTTCCAGCTTGCCAAAGCGAACACCCTGAATCTGCAAATCATCCACCTTGAACGAGATCGCGGGCAAACGCAGGTCGTCATTCATGGGCAAGTCGGCGTCGGGCCAAGCCCAATCAGGCCTGCCACTGTCAATGTACAGATGGGAGAAGTTGGCATTGAACATGCCGGTGTAGCGGCCACCTTGATGCTGCGCCTGCAAACGCCCTTCGGCCTGCTTGGCCTTCATGCTTAGAAACAGTCTGCCAGCGGCATCTTCCGTGCTTTCCATTTCCAGCTGATCCAGCAGTTGCCCTCTGAAAAACGCCTGATCCGCTTTCAGACGCACCCGCTCCAGCAAAGGCAGCAAGGGGCGGGCCGAAGGAGGTAAGGGACTGCCATCCAGATTCTGGCCAAACTCCCCCACCACCCTTTCCCAGGCATCCAGGTCCATACGGTCATAGCGACTATGTAATTCAAAACCGCGTTGGGGCCAATTCACCAATCCCGGTGTTCCCATGCTGCCACTTTGAAAGTAGCTGCCATCACGGGAACCTTGAGCATGCAGCAGGTTCAGCAAAAAGCTCTGTCTGTCCTCCAGGCTGATTTGCAAACGGTCCATCTTGGCGGCGGAATCGCTACTCCAATCCGCCTTCAGTTTGGCCGCACGCTCGGCAGGCTTGTGGAAAGGTTCAGGCAAATTCAGTGCCAAACCTGTCAGGTTCGACTCGGCCCCAAAAGAAAAAGCGCCCTTGGCGTCCAGCTTCATCAACACGCTATAAGGTGTCTGACCCTGCAAACGCTGCAAGCCCTTCAATTCCAGGTATTGCTCCAGGCCTTTGGCTGTCAGCACACCACTCAGGCGTAAACCGGGTTTGCCGGGCTCCAGCACACCACTGATCTGGGTATCACCGCCCAGCATCTTGCCCGTCAAGGTTTGGGCACTGACGCCTTTTTCACTAAAGGCCAGCTCGCCTTTCAACGCTGTAAACGAAGGGGCTTCAGGCATGTACTGAAACTCGCCATTGTTCATCTGGATTTGGCCCTGTACCTGGGCATCATCAGCATTATCCAAAGGAATCTGCAACTTGACCGGTACGATCCAATCCCCTTTGACACGGCTGTCGGCCAGCAAGCCATCCAGCAAGGCATTCAAGGGGGATTGATGCACCAGGGCCAGATAACTGGTCGCCGGTGCCTGGGACAGACCTTCCAGCTTCAGAAAGCTGTTTTGCTCCAAGGAGGTAATGTGGGTCTGAATATCGCGCAGCACGATATCCTGCTGCTTGGCAATCGGCATGCGCGCCTGCTGAGCCACAATATCCAGATTGTCGTTATGCATGCGTATGCTGCCCTGCACGTCTTCCAGACGCGGCCAGGCCAACCGCTTGGGACGGGCGGGCTGATAATCCACAATTCCCTGATCCAAAGCCCCCGCCACTTCAAAGCTGCCATCCTCCGGACTCAAGCCATACGGGAAGGTATCCAGGCCGCCTTGCAGACGGATTGTCCCGTCTCGTACCGCCCCCTGCACCAATCCAGCTTGCATCCATTCACGCGCCAGAGGATTGACCGTCAATGGCAGGTAATTCACCAAAGCCGCCAGATTCAGGTGTTTGAACTGCCCCTGCCAGTCAGCCACACCGGCCTCGAACGTGGCATCCTCGCGCCAGCTACCTGTCAACTGTGCATCCAGATCAGGATTACGCAAAGCCAGATTCATTTTGCTGACGCTCAGTCTGGCCTGCTCATCCCGGTGGACGGTGCCTTGAGCATTGAGCTGATCCACAGCCAAATACTGAGCAAACAAATCCGGCACACGCAGACCAAAACTGTTCATCGACAAGGCCCACTGCACATCGCCACTTTGCTTGCCTTGGGCCAGCGCCTGCATATCATTCAGCCCCCCCGCCAGTTCCAGATTGGCTTGCTGCAGTTGCAGGCGATCATCGCTATCGGTGAGCACCGCCACATCACGCAACTGGGCGGCCATCTGCATCTGTACGGTCTGGGCCGCTTTAGGCTGAGTGGCTTGAGCGCGCACATCGACCCAGCCCTTGTCCAGGGCCACAGGCACATCCAGCCACGGGCGCAGCGCAGGAGCATCCACCCCTTTAGCCTGAACCGTCAGTTCCCAGGGCAGGTCCATCACATCCACATTCTCGGGCAGACGACGCTTGCCCTGCACACGCAAGGCCAAAGCCAGGGACTCGCCCAAATTGGCGGGCAAGGCGGTAGCCAGACTGACCTCGTGCCAGCCCTGCCTGTAGCCGATCTGCAATTCAATCGAAGGCAGACTCAAGACAGGCGCGCCACGCAGATCATCCTGCCATTGCAAGGACGTACCTTGAATGCGAATGCCGCGCTGCTCCAGCAACCAGCGAACCGGTCCTTGCCAGGCTTCGGGTTCGGACGGGGCACTCTCATCATTCAGATCCAGCACCTGACCCATCACCAGAATCTGACCCTGGGGGTCGCGCCGCACCGGGATCGTCAAACCTTGCACATCCAGCTGGCGCAATTGCAGCGAGCCGCTGAACAAGGACTTCCAGCTGATATCGGCTTGCAGTTTGGGCAGCTGCAACATGGGCTCCTGCCCAGGTTCTGCCAGCGACAGGTTTGTCACGGAAAGATGGGGATTCCAGCCCTGCCAGTCGCCTTTTAATTCTTGGATCTGGACTTGCAGGCCGGTTTGCTCACTGATTTTCCGCACCAGATAGGGACGCAGATTATCCAGTTGCGGCACGAGCAAGTAACGTAGCCCGACAAGGCCTAGCATCAGCGCAAAATAGAGCACTAGCGCCAGTCGCACAAGCCCTCGAACTACCATGCAATCAATTCCCGAGTATAGTTAGATGCGGTCATTTCCGGCCTAGTCAGACAAGTCATTTCACTTGTCGTTCCCCCTTATCCGAAAAGCCTCTTATCGTATGAGCCAGTCCATTATATTGAAGCCCGTGATGCAATGGTCCGGCCCCTTGCGTCGAAAAGTAAACGCTCAGCCGCAATTTGGAGCGTGGCTGGAAGAGCAAGCCCAACACCCTGTCACCCCCGCATTGATTACGCAATGGTATAGGACTTTGCTGCCCGAGCCCGATAATGATCGTCTGGCACAAGTGCGCCAGGCCTTGCGCCAACTGCGCGAACGGGTCTTTCTGGTGCTGATGATCCGCGATATCAATGGCTTGGCGCCACTGGAAGAAGTCATGCAGGCCATGAGCAGCCTGGCTGATCTGGCCGTGGCGCAAGCCTATGAGACCGTGGCCCGGCAACTGGCTGACGTACACGGTATTCCTAGAAACTCGGAAACCGGCCTGCCCCAAGAGATGATTATTTTGGGTATGGGCAAGCTGGGCGGGGGGGAATTAAACGTTTCCTCGGACATTGACCTGATCATGCTCTACGACGAGGACGGCGAAACCGAGGGTCGCCGCCCCCTGAGCTATCACGAGTTTTACGGCAAAGTGACCCAGCGCATGATGCCCGTGCTGTCTGATACTGACGCCTTCGGCCAGGTGTTTCGCACCGACTTGCGCCTGCGCCCGGACGGTGATTCGGGGCCACTGGCCTGGAGCATGCAGGCCCTGGAAAACTATCTGGTCAATCAAGGCCGGGAATGGGAACGCTATGCCTGGATCAAGGCGCGCCCCATCAAGGCCCAGGCCTTTGAAGGCAGCCGCAGCGCGGGTGATGTGCATCACTTCGAAGCGCTGCGTACTCCTTTTGTGTACCGCAAATATTTTGACTTTGATGCCCTGTCCGCCCTGCGCGGCCTGCGCGAGCGCATCCGTCAGGACTGGACACGCCGCGCCCTGAACCGCAATGGCGTGGAGACCTGGCACAACATCAAGCTGGGGGATGGCGGGATTCGAGAAATTGAGTTTGTGGTTCAGCTCAATCAACTGATACGCGGTGGACGGCAACCTTCCCTGCAAACCACCAGCCTGCACAAGGCTCTGCGCGGTCAATGCGCGGCCGGTCTGCTGGACCAGGAGGTCTGCGACAAGCTGCTGGCCGCCTATACTTTCTTGCGACGTGTCGAACACCGCTTGCAGTACCGCGAAGACGAACAAACCCATTTGCTGCCCCAGGACGAGGAACTGCGCACTGAGCTGGCCGCCACCTTGGGCCTGAGCCTGCCCGACTTCGATGAACAGTTAGGCCAGCACAGAAAGTTTGTGTCGCATACCTTCCGCAATGCCTTCCGTCTAGCGGGTATGGGGGAAGAAGCCAGTACCGAGCCTCCTGTAGCGGCAGCCCCCACCCTCGAAGTCAACAGCGCCGAGCAAGATCAGGCTTTGCAGGAACGCATCGAACAATTACGTCAGGCCCTTTTGAACAGCCATCGCCTGCGCAGCCTGCCCAATGCCAGCCTGGATCGCGTACAACGCTTGATCCCCTTGGCTGAGGACTACGCCTACCGCTCCGAAAACCCGGAAATGACAGCGACACGGCTCTTCAACCTGATCGAGCTGATCGCCCAACGCAGTGCTTATCTGGCTTTGCTGGCTGAATACCCCGATACGTTGGCCCGCGTCGCCCGTATTGTCTCGGCCAGCCCTTGGGCCGCCCAGTATCTGGCTCAATACCCGCTCCTGCTGGACAGCCTGATCGAATGGCATTCGCTAATGGAAATTCCGGACTTTGCAGCCCTGTCCGAGCAAATGTGCCGCGACCTGGACGCCTGCCGTCTGCCCGATGGCCAGGCCGATGTCGAACAGCAAATGAACATGATGCGCGACTGGCAACACCAGATCACCTTCCAGTTGCTGGCTCAGGATCTGGAGGGCGTGCTGACGGTAGAGGCACTGGCCGACCAGCTCTCGGCCCTGGCCGATATGATGCTGGCCGAGACGCTGGAGCGTACCTGGCCTCTGACGCGCCCCCGCAGCCTGGGCCCTGAACACGACACCCCGCCCCGCTTTGCCGTCATCGCCTACGGCAAGCTGGGCGGCAAGGAAATTGGCTACGCCTCGGACCTGGATCTGGTGTTTCTCTATGACGACCCCAGCCAGGATAATGTGGAGCGCTACATCAAGCTGGCCCGCCGCATGACCAGTTGGTTGTCCGCCATGACCTCCTCCGGCCGTCTCTACGATATTGACCTGCGATTGCGCCCGGATGGCGATGCCGGTTTGCTGGCCGTCAGTGTGGATGCCTTCGAGCAGTATCAAACCCGTAGCGCCTGGTCCTGGGAGCATCAAGCCATTACCCGTGCCCGTTTTGTGACCGGGGATGCCCAGATCAAGGAACGCTTCGATGAAATCCGCCGCTCCATCTTGTTGATGGAACGCGACCGTCGCAAACTGCGCGCAGACATTCTGGACATGCGTGACAAGATCAGTGCCGGGCACCCCAACCGCAGCGAGCTGTTTGATTTGAAGCACGACCGTGGCGGCATGGTGGATGTGGAGTTCATCACCCAGTATCTGGTGCTGTGCCATAGCCGCGAGCATCCCAAACTGCTGGAAAACCTGGGCAATATCGCCTTGCTGGGCATTGCCGCGCAAGCGGGCCTGATTGCGGTTGACCATGCTCAGGAGGTGGCCGATGCCTACCGCGCCCTGCGCCGTCGTCAGCACGCTTTACGTCTGGAAGGGGCGGAAAAAGCCCGTGTGCCGCAGACCGAACTGACTCAGGAACGACAGGCCGTGACGCGACTATGGGACGAGGTCCTGGGGTACTAAGGCAACAGATTGATTTCACTAAACTTTGCCAAGAATCTACAATAGTCGCATTGATTTATTGTGCGACCGACTCGGGACGCCCTTTTTCTCGGATTCAGATTCATGTCCACTCAGCTCAATCGTCCAGTTTTAACCATGCCGGAAAAGCGCGAGAAATTGCTGCTGCACTCCTGCTGCGCCCCCTGTTCGGGCGAGGTGATGGAGGCCTTGCACGCCTCGGGGATTGAATACACCGTTTTCTTCTACAACCCCAATATCCATCCGGTGCGCGAATATGAACTGCGCAAGCAGGAAAACATCCGCTTTGCCGAACAGCACGGTATCGAATTTATTGATGCCGACTACGACGTGGATAACTGGTTTGAACGCGTACGCGGTCTGGAACACGCCCCCGAGCGCGGCGAGCGTTGTACGGTCTGCTTTGACATGCGCTTTGAGCGCACAGCCCTCTACGCCCATGAAAATGGCTACGACATCATCTCCAGCGTGCTGGGTATCTCGCGCTGGAAAGACATGAACCAGATCAACGACTGCGGCGAGCGCGCCGCAGCCCGTTATCCGGAGATGAAATACTGGACCTACAACTGGCGCAAAGGTGGCGGCTCGCAACGCATGCTGGAGATCAGCAAGCGCGAGAACTTTTATCAGCAGGAATATTGTGGCTGCGTGTACTCGCTGCGCGACACCAACCGCCACCGCCGCTCGCAAGGCCGCCCTCGTGTCGAGATCGGTGTGAAGTTCTACGGCAAGGATGAACTGGAACTGACTCCGCCCCCAGCACCGGCGCACGAGAACGCCTAAGCGAGGCCTGAACGGTCGTCCTTACGGTCTCAGTACACGTGACTAAGACGGTCTCTGCTTGACAGCTATGCCTTATACGAACACTGCATGGCTGAGCCACACCAAGATTCTGGATAGCTTCGTCTTTGCTAAAACCCAAGTGGGTGTCACAGTTCAGAGGTAAAGCAGCCCAAGCTTGAAACAATCCGTCGAGCCAAAGAAAAAGCGCCTTGGTTGCCCAAGGCGCTTTTTTTACTGCCGTTTCAACTAAGGCTTACTGCATGCGCTGGTCCGCTCTACTGCTCAACGCTCACCAGCACAGCAGTAATCAGAGCCTGCTCATTACTGGATACTGCGGGTGAACGTAAACTCGCCGTCCTTCCAGTCCACAGGCACCACATCCTTAGGACCAAAGCGGCCTTCCAAAATCAAGCGTGCCACCGGGTTCTCAATGTGCTGCTGAATGGCACGTTTCAACGGACGTGCGCCAAACACAGGGTCAAACCCGGCCTTGGCCAACTGAGCCAAAGCAGCCTCGCTGACTTCCAGATGCATGTCACGTTGAGCCAGACGCTGATCCAGACGTTCAAGCTGGATACGAGCAATGGACTCGATGTGTTCTGCTTCCAGACCGTGGAATACCACCACTTCGTCGATACGATTCAGGAACTCGGGGCGGAAATGCTGCTTCACTTCTTCCCACACCACTTCCTTGATCACATCGTAAGGCTCGCCCGACAAACGCTGAATATGCTGCGAACCCAGGTTGGAGGTCATGATGATCACCGTATTGCGGAAATCCACCGTACGGCCCTGACCATCGGTCAAACGACCATCGTCCAGCACCTGCAAGAGCACGTTAAAGACGTCGGGGTGTGCTTTCTCGACCTCATCCAGCAAAATCACCGAATAAGGTTTGCGGCGCACGGCCTCGGTCAGGTAACCGCCCTCTTCATAGCCCACGTAGCCGGGAGGCGCCCCGATCAAACGAGCCACCGAGTGTTTCTCCATGAATTCGCTCATGTCGATACGAATCATGTGATCCTCGGAATCAAAGAGGAAGTTGGCCAATGCCTTGGTCAGTTCGGTCTTACCCACACCGGTTGGCCCCAGGAACAAGAAGGAACCATAAGGGCGGGACGGATCAGACAGACCGGCGCGCGAGCGACGGATGGCATCCGACACCAAACGTACGGCTTCACCTTGGCCGACCACACGCTTGTGCAAGTAGTCTTCCATCTGCAAGAGCTTTTCACGCTCGCCCTGCATCATCTTGGACACAGGAATACCGGTTGCACGCGAAACCACTTCTGCGATTTCCTCGGCACCAACCTGCGTACGCAACAAGCGAGGCTTGTCCTGATCTGCCTTGTCCATATTGGCTTCAGCCGCTTTCAGGCGCTCTTCCAGTTCGGGCAGCTTGCCGTATTGAAGCTCGGCCAACTTGTCGAACTGGCCCTTGCGTTGCAGCTCGGCCATTTCGGCACGAACCTTCTCGATTTCCTCTTTAACAACTTGCGAACCCTGGACCGCCGCTTTTTCGGCTTTCCAGATCTCTTCGTAGTCGTTGTACTCACGCTGCAGCTTCTCCATCTCGTCATTGATGGCCTGCAAACGGCGCTGAGAGGCTTCGTCCGTGTCCTTGATGACCGCTTCACGCTCGATCTTCAGCTGAATGATGCGGCGATCCAGCTTGTCCATGACCTCGGGCTTGGAGTCGATCTCCATACGGATACGGGCCGCGGCCTCGTCGATCAGGTCAATGGCCTTATCGGGCAGGAAACGGTCCGTAATGTAGCGCTGCGACAGCTCGGCCGCAGCCACAATGGCCGGGTCAGTAATCGCCACACCGTGGTGCAGCTCGTAGCGCTCCTGCAAACCGCGCAGAATCGCAATGGTGGACTCCATGTCCGGTTCGTTAACCAGCACTTTCTGGAAACGACGCTCCAGAGCCGCGTCTTTCTCGATGTACTGGCGGTACTCGTTCAGCGTAGTCGCACCGATACAGTGCAGCTCGCCGCGCGACAAGGCGGGTTTGAGCATATTGCCGGCATCCATGGCACCTTCGGCCTTACCGGCGCCCACCATGGTGTGCAACTCGTCAATAAAGACAATGGTTTTGCCATCGTCCTTGGACAGCTCTTTCAAGACGGCTTTCAGACGCTCTTCAAATTCGCCACGGTACTTGGCACCCGCCAGCAAGGCAGCCAGGTCCAGCACCAGAACACGCTTGCCCTTCAGGGTTTCGGGCACTTCGTTGTTCACGATACGCTGCGCCAAGCCTTCCACAATCGCGGTCTTACCCACACCAGGCTCACCAATCAACACGGGGTTGTTCTTGGTGCGACGCTGCAGAATCTGGATAGTGCGACGAATTTCGTCGTCACGGCCAATCACCGGGTCCAGCTTGCCCAGACGAGCACGCTCGGTCAGGTCAGTGGTGTACTTGTCCAGCGCCTCACGGTTGCTATCACCTTCGGCATCATTCACATTGGCACCACCGCGTACGGCCTCGATGGCCGCTTCCAAGGCACGGCGCTGCAAGCCGGCATCGCGCAAGGCACGACCGGTTTCGCCTTTGTCGTCAGCCAGGGCCAGCAGGAACAACTCGCTGGCGATATAGGTATCACCGCGCTGGGCGGCTTCCTTGTCGGTTTTCGCCAAAGCGGCTTGCAGAGCCGAGCTGAGCTGCTGCTGACCTTCCGCCCCTTGTACCTTGGGCAGATTGGAGATCAGGCGGTTAAGCTCATTTTCCAGACGGGGAATGGCGACGCCCGCACGAGCCAGCAAGCTGCCAGTGCCGGAATCGGCATCGGCCAGCAAGGCGACCAGTACGTGGGCGGGTTCCAGATAGGGGTTGTCTTCGCGAACAGCCAGGCTCTGCGCATCGGCTAGAGCCTGTTGAAACTTCGTTGTCAATTTATCGATTCGCATAGAATTTTCACTTGAGAAAATATGCGATAAGCTAAAGCAAACAGTTACTAAATACTGCTCGCCCAGATCTCGCAACAAATAACAGGATGAATTGAAGATAAGGACAAAAACCAAGTATTCAAGTGTTTGGATCGCTTTTAAACAACAACCTGGCAAGAGCAGTCTGACCGCGCTGTACCCGGCATGGGCAGCCGCTTCCCGCATGGCGCGGCCCTTAAGAACTAAACATATTAAGGATTAGCGGGAATACCAACCAATAAAAAGCTACAATTACACTTGATTTGACTCAAAGATTTAGCGTTTCGCCATCTGACATTATTCCTTATGCAAAAACGTATCTCGGTTACCGCTGACTCCATACGCTGCTCCAGCTGTATGCTCAATGAGGTATGTCTACCTCTTGGGATGCCTAAGCATGAAATGGAGCGGTTGGACGAATTAGTCAAGGAGCGCATCCGCATCCCCAAGGGCGGCGTGCTGTTTCGACTGGCCGACTCAGTCGAGGGAATCTATGGTCTGCGCTCTGGTTCTATCAAGATGCAGCTGGAAGATTCCACCGGCCACATCCAGATTACGGGCTTTTTATTACCAGGAGAAATCCTTGGCATGGATAGCCTGGTTGAAAACCGCCATGTCTCCCATGCCATCGCCCTGGAAGACAGCGAAGTCTGTGTGATCCGCCTTGATGATCTGGACCGCCTGTCGGCCCAACTGCCTATCTTGCAACAACAATTCCGTCGCTTGATGAGCAAGGAAATCAACCGCGCCCATCAACTGATGATGACCTTGGCCGGACTGCGTTCCGAGCAGCGCCTGGCCGCCTTCTTGCTGAACCTGTCCCAGCGCCTGTCGCTGCTTGGCTACTCCCCTTACGAATTCATTCTGCGCATGAGCCGCGAAGAAATCGGCAACTTCCTGGGCCTGACACTGGAAACGGTCAGCCGCCTGTTCTCGCGTTTTGCGCGCGAAGGTCTGCTGAAAATCTCCCAGCGTGAAGTCCACTTGCTGGATCTGGCCGCCCTGCGCACGCTGGCAGGCACGGAGTGCGATTAAAGCCACTGGCTGGCTACTTGCTTTAACCTGGTATTGCCTAGGGCTTACGCAAGGCTCTGAACGTCTCTAGGGCCTGCTGCATCACTCCCCAGCACCAAGCGCGCACAAAAAAAAGCACATGCAGTTTGCATGTGCTTTTTTGTCTTTTGGCGCTTGTCGAAATCAGTCCAGACTATCTGCCGGTTCAGCCAGTACCGCTGGCGAACCAGAGGACATATACAGGCTAAGCGTACAAGCCACCGCAGCGGCCACCCAGAACAGAAAAAACGCCACCGTATAAAAGGTCAGTCGATCTACTTGCATATGTCCAAGCACAACGATGTCCAACGGGTCTACCAAAGCAAACACGATTGCACTCAGTACCCCAGCGACCAGGAATGAAGGCCACAGTATCCACATCAACGATCGGATGGTCATTCGTACCCCCTTCTTGAACGGAAACATACTTCTCTCAACCCTAGCGTAACGGTGTATCAACTACTTTTAGCGCTGCTCGCGGGCAGGCTCGCCTTTGGTGACGACCAGACCTTGCTTGACGCCGCCGTCCGTCACTCCCTGATTACTGAAGTTCTGGAACGCCAGCACAATGGTAATGACGCAGCCCACGATAGCCAGAGCCGGGCCGGCCATCAACAACCAGGGCCACGGTTCACGCCACCAGGGTCCACTGTCCTTTGATTCGTCCATTTTTTGCTCTTTATAAAGTTACTGAGGAATATAAAAACTACTGCGTTCATTCACGTAGGTTTTGCGGCCCCCTTCATGCTCGCCGACTGCCTGAATGGAAATATCATACAGGCCTGGCTTGGCACTACTAATTGGGACTTGCACCACGACAGGCAATAATCTATTGCCAGCAGGGGCCACATGAATGTGATCCTGGCCGTTCTCGGTCAAGTGAATGCGTGCGCCTTCCAGACCTGTTACGGACAACTGCAACTCCATCGCCTCTTCCGAGGTATTGATGACTTGCAGACGGAACACGTTTTCGATCATGCCGCCAGGCACTTCACGGCCCAGAGCACCACGGTCACGAATCACGTCCACACGCATCGGGGTACGGGTTGCCAAGGTGTAGACGAAGGCACCGCAAATGACGGCCAGAATCAGGATATAAGACAGCACGCGCGGGCGCAGCATGCGACGCCGCACCTGCGATTGCGTCATGCGCTCTTTAATGGCGCGCTCCGAGGTATAGCGGATCAGGCCCTTCTCATAGCCCATCTTGTCCATGACCTGGTCACAGACGTCCACACAGGCGCCACAGCCAATACACATGTATTGCAGGCCATCACGAATATCAATACCGGTCGGACAGACCTGAACACAGAGGCTGCAGTCCACACAGTCACCCATACCGGCTTCTTTGTGGTCAATCTTGCGAGATCGACCACCGCGGGTTTCACCACGCACAAAATCGTAGGTCACCACAAAGGTATCGCTGTCCACCATGGCACTTTGGAAGCGTGCGTAGGGGCACATGTACTTACAGACGGCTTCACGCATGAAACCTGCGTTACCCCAGGTGGCAAAGGCGTAGAACAAGAGCCAGAACCACTGCCAAGGGCCCAGAGACAGGGCGATCAGCTCGCCACCCAGTTCACGGATAGGAGCGAAGTAGCCGATAAAGGTAAAGCCGGTCCACAAAGCAATCACGATCCACAGGAAGTGCTTGGTTGCTTTGAGACGTAGTTTGCGGGCGTTCCAGGCTTGCTCATCCAAGCGGATACGCGCCAGACGGTCCCCTTCCACCTTGCGCTCGACCCACATGAAGATCTCGGTGTAGACCGTCTGCGGACAGGCATAGCCACAGAACAAACGTCCGGCCATGGCGGTGAAAAGGAATAAGGAGAAGGCAGATATCAGGAGCAGCACCGTCAGGTAAATAACGTCCTGGGGCCACAAAATCATGCCAAAGATGTAGAACTTGCGTTCCAGCAGGTCAAACAGCACGGCCTGACGGCCATGCCATTCCAACCAGGGCAGACCATAGAAAATGATCTGCGTGAAATACACCATCCAGATCCGCCAGCGGGCGAATACGCCCTTGACGGATCGTGGATAGATTTTGCTGCGTACATCGACCAGCGCCTTCTCGACTTGCGGAGAGGTTCCACCCGCTCCCTTGGTGTTACGTGGAGGTTGCCACTTGGGCACAGTTCCCTGCGCGTTATCAGCGCTGGGTTGGGAAGAATCACTACTCATTGCAAGTCCTGAAGGCGTCAGATCAATTTAAAACACATTAGTTAGCCTGGGCAGGCTCGGCATTGTTCGACAAGCCCCAGACCCAACCCGCCAGCAAACGAATCTGCTCAGGAGTCAAAGTGGCTTTCTGAGCCGGCATCTGGTTGGTACGACCCTGCAAGACGGTCTGAACGATGGTGGCTTCGGAGCTGCCATACAACCAGTAATCGTCCGTCAGATCAGGAGCGCCCAACAAGGTGTTGCCCTTGGCATCCGCACCGTGACAGGCAAAACATGCGCTGTCATAGACACGCTTACCAGCCACCAGACGCAGAGGATCTGCAGCCAGGCCGGACAAGGAGCGCACATACTGGGCCACGTCGGAGGCTTGAGCGGGGGTGAATTGCGCTTGTGGCGGCATCATCCCGGTACGACCTTCGGTAATGGTGTGCAGAATCTGCTCGGGCTCGCCACCCCACAACCAGGCTTTATTGGCCAGGTTAGGGAAGCTGGGAGCACCTTGTGCATCGGAACCGTGACATTGGGCGCAGTTATTCAGGAACAGGCGCTGACCAATTTCGCGGGCCTCCTGATCGCGAGCGATCTCTTCGATAGGCATTTCGCGGTAACGGGCGTACACAGGCTCCAGGCGAGCATTGATCTCGGCCTGTTGCTGCTTGACCTGCTGGCCGGAGCTAAAGCCCAGCGTGCCCTTGAAACTGCCCAGGCCGGGGTACAGCACCAGGTAACCCAAGGCAAACACACACAAACCGATGTACATCACGGTCCACCAGCGAGGCACCGGCGTGTTCAGCTCGGTCAGGTCACCATCCCAGACGTGACCGGTTTCTTCCACATCGACCGTCTTGCCCAGAAATGCACGCTGAGTAAATAACAGCCACAAACAAAATATGATGCCTAACAAGGCGATGCCGGAAATCCAGAGGCTCCAGCCATTGTTAAAAAAGTCACTCATTCGGAACCCCCAGGGTTTTTATCGTTGATTCCCTCGTCGGGCAAGGCGAAAGGCAGAAGCGCTGCTTCTTCGTTGGCCTGGCGGCGTCCCCGAGAGAACGCCCACCAGCAAATGCCAAGGAAGGTAGCCATCGCCAAAGCAGTCACAACAGCGTTGATGATGGCTAGCATTTAGTGGCTCCCCTGCTCCACAGCCTTGGCGGCTGCGTCGCGACTGGCTACGCCCAGGCCCTGCAAGTAAGCAACCACTGCATCTTCTTCGGTCTTGCCTACCAGCTCCTGAGGAGCAGCATCAATTTGTTCCTGCGTGTACGGCACGCCCAGGGTACGCAGCACCTTCATGCGATCCTGCACGTTTTCACCTTCCACCGAGTTCTTCTGCAGCCATGGGTAGGCGGGCATATTGGACTCTTTGACCACGTTACGTGGGTTACGCAAGTGAATGCGGTGCCATTCGTCGCTGTAACGCTGACCTACGCGGGCCAGGTCAGGACCGGTACGCTTGGAGCCCCACAGGAAGGGGTGGTCGTACACGGACTCACCGGCCAGCGAGTAAGGACCGTAGCGCTGCACTTCGGACTGCAGCATACGGATCTGCTGGGAGTGACAGCCCACACATCCTTCACGGATGTAGATGTCACGACCAATCAGTCGCAAAGGTTCGTATGGCTGGATGCCTTCGGTAGGCTGCGTGGTCGAGTGTTGGAAGAACAAAGGTACGATCTGTACCAGGCCAGCGAAGGAAATCACCAAGATACTCAGGATGATCAGCAGCCCGGTATTTTTCTCGATCGTGGCGTGCGAAAAGCGCTTATTAGTGTCATTAGCCATGATTTACTCCTTAGGCCAGCACAGGGGTTGGACCCACCAGGGCTGGATCGCGGGCGTCTGGGTTCTTGAGGGGCACAACAGGGTTGATGCCTTTCTCGCCTGCACGGATGGTCAGGAACACGTTCCAGGACATCAGCAAGATACCGGCCACAAAGAAGGCGCCGCCCAAAGCACGGATTGCGTAGAAGGGGTAAGTAGCTTTCACGACTTCCACAAAGCTGTACGTCAAGGTGCCATCAACACCGGTAGCACGCCACATCAGACCTTGCATCACACCGGCAATCCACATCGCAGCGATATACAGCACCACGCCCAGGGTAGCCAGCCAGAAGTGCAGGTCGATCAGACGAGGACGAGCCATTTCAGTACGGCCGTACAGACGTGGGATCAGGTAGTACAGGGAACCGAAGGTAATCATGGCAACCCAGCCCAGCGCACCGGAGTGCACGTGACCGATGGTCCAGTCGGTGTAATGCGACAGCGCGTTCACCGTACGGATAGCCATCATGGAGCCTTCAAAGGTGGACATACCGTAGAAGGACAGAGCCACAACCATGAACTTCAGGATCGCGTCAGTACGCAGCTTGTGCCAGGCACCCGACAAGGTCATGATGCCGTTGATCATGCCGCCCCAGGAGGGAGCCAGCAGAATCAGGGAGAAAGTCATGCCCAAGGACTGAGTCCAGTCTGGCAAGGAGGTGTACAGCAAGTGGTGAGGACCTGCCCACATGTACGTAAAGCCCAGAGCCCAGAAGTGAACGATGGACAAACGGTAGGAGTAGATGGGGCGGTTGGCCTGTTTGGGGATGAAGTAGTACATCATGCCCAGGAAGGACGTGGTCAGGAAAAAGCCCACGGCGTTATGGCCGTACCACCACTGCACCATGGCGTCCTGCACACCGGCGTAGGCCGAGTAGGACTTCATGAAGCTGACTGGCAGTTCCAGGTTATTGAAAATGTGCAGTACAGCGATGGTAACGATGTAGGAGCCAAAGAACCAGTTGGCCACATAAATGTGACGCACACGGCGCTTGACGATCGTGCCAAAGAACACAATGGCGTAAGCCACCCAGACCAGCGTGATCAGGATGTCAATCGGCCATTCCAGTTCGGCGTACTCTTTGGAGCTGGTGTAACCCATAGGCAGGGTAATGACCGCGGCCACCAGCACGGCTTGCCAGCCCCAGAAGGTAAAGGCTGCCAGCTTGTCGCAGAACAAACGGGCCTGACAGGTACGCTGCACGACATAGTAGGATGTCGCGAACAAGCCGGTGCCACCAAAGGCAAAAATCACAGCGTTCGTATGCAGTGGACGCAGACGTCCAAAACTAAGCCACGGTGTGTCGAAATTGAGTTCTGGCCAAATCAACTGCAAGGCAATAAAAAGGCCTATTGCCATGCCGATGACGCCCCAAAATACGGTCATGATGGCGAACTGCCTCACAATCCCGTAATTGAAGACTTCGGCGTTATTTCCGACTGCATCGGAAGTGCCCATTTGCTTCCCCTAAACAAACATTGTTAATACAAGCGACAACAAGCTACATCATCCAGCAAGTCGGTAATCTGCTACTTGATGCTTATCAAAAAACTTCGGAAAGCACGCGCTCGCGCGTGTTTCCGCCCCGCAGACTGTGTGTCGCCGACCATTTGCAGGGCTAAAAAACAAAAAAATTGGAAGGTATCAGGAATCGGGTGGACGCTCTGCTCCCGACAAACCCGCTGTGGAGTCGTCGTCCAGCAAGATGGAATCAGCCGCATTGCCCGTATCTTCAAACTGGCCAGCAAAAATGGCCCACCAGAAAGAGACACCGATAACAATGACCAGAAAAATGGAGATGGGGATCAGGACCAGCAAAGAGCCAAACATATCAGCCCTGCCTTGCTGCTGGACCGGTCCACTGAGCCGGCACCTCGCGGGTGCGGCTGCGATAGATGCGCCAGGAGTTGGCCGCCACGGCCAAAGAGGACACCAGCATGCTGACGGCGGCCAGCCAGGGAGCCACAATGCCCAAGGCCGCCAAAGGAGTCATCAGCAAATGCCAGACAATCGAACCGTACAGGTTTTGACGGGCGATGCGGCCAGTTTGCTGGGTCAGTTGTACAACTTCAAAGTCATTCCTGGCAGGTCGGGCCAGCAAGCCGGCATGCGCCGAAGCCACGGCGGAGGGAACCGACATGGACATGGCACAGGGACAGCTCATGACCAGCATGGCAACCACCACGGGAACGACATGCGAAGGGTCCATCCAGTACCAGACCAGACCAAAGGCGGCGGCCAATACCAGCTGAATGCTGACGAACCAGAATGCCAGAGTATTGGCATGACCTGTCACGGACTGGCGAAAGCGTTCGATCAGGCCATGGGATGCGGACTGCGTCACCGACTGGCGCGCGCAAAGCTCCAGATAACGGGCAGTCAGCAAAAAGGCCACGAACATCGTGACCGAGTCGTAGTACACCTCGCCCTGCTGGATCCAGGTGTTGTACACACTAGGCAGGAAGGCACCCACAATACCCAAGGCCACCGGCACATCCATGCCTACACGACCTTCGGACAAGCTTTTGACAGCCCCTTTCAGGATGGGCCAGGCACAGTACAGCACGACAGGCATGGTCAAGCACAGGCCCGCCCAATTCATGAGCACAATGACTTGCGAGAGAGATTCAATGTCTTCAGCGCGAGTGCTGAAAGAGCGCATATAGCCGGGGAAAGCAAACATCATCACCTGCATGGCAGCCAGCCAGGACAGGCCCAAACGGGCTAATGTGTGTCGCCGACGTGACCGCTGCTCATCGGTGAGGGGCTTTGGAAGAGAAAAAATCGAATATGCGCGCATGGAAGGACTATAAGCCACTGATATTTCTTCATTCTTGATTTAAATCAATACGACTTTGCTTCGATCCTATATCGTTGTCCTTATGCATCTTGTTCAGGCCGTTACCCCCCCAACGCGGCGCTAACTGTTCAATGCTTTCAAGGCTGCTTATTGGCAGCCTTTTTTTTATTCCATCCGCAACACAGGACAAGGATTTCGCACTGCTTGTGCGTCCCTTGCGCGGCCAAAGTCTACCACGCCTTTTCCCTATGAGAATGCCTTGATTATCAAGACTTTTCATGACGAAATAATGTAGCGCTGTGAATGCAAATCAATCCACGCAAACGTGCACCTTGAATTGAAGAACAGGCAGGTCTGACCACCCGCTTTGCAAGCCTTTTCGGGCTTGTTTCCGCTCCCTCTTTCCATACCTTCAAAGTCTGTTCAAAACAGCTGCCACCAAATATCAAGCCTTCAAATTTGATATTTGAAATATGTAGTTTTTAAGCAAAAAAGTGTGCCAATAAAAAAGCAGCCCACCGACTGGAGCGTACGGTGGGCTGCCTGCAACCAGAGAAGGGGCTATCTACCCTTCCCTGTCCTGCTTATGCCTCGGAGGGCGCGAACTGCTCGGCTTCGGTGGAGCCAGCCAGTGCGGTCGTCGAGGACTTACCGGCTTCAACTGTCTGAGTGACAGCATCAAAGTAGCCTGTACCCACTTCGCGCTGGTGTTTCACAGCGGTAAAGCCCAGGGGTGCAGCGGCGAACTCTTTTTCCTGCAGTTGAACGAAGGCGCTCATCTGGTTGCGGGCGTAGCCGTGGGCCAGCTCGAACATGCCGTAGTTCAGTGCGTGGAAACCAGCCAAGGTGATGAACTGGAACTTGTAGCCCATGGCACCCAGCTCGCGCTGGAACTTGGCAATCGTGGCGTCGTCCAGGTTCTTCTTCCAGTTGAACGATGGCGAGCAGTTGTAGGACAGCAGCTTGCCAGGGAACTGACGGTGGATGGCTTCCGCGAAGCGGCGGGCGTACTCCAGATCCGGTGTGGAGGTTTCGCACCAGACCAGATCGGCATAAGGAGCGTAGGCCAGACCACGGGCAATGGCTTGATCCAGACCGGCACGGGTGCGGTAGAAACCTTCCACCGTACGCTCATCCAGAATGAAGGGGCGATCGTACTCGTCCACATCGCTGGTGATCAGGTCCGCTGCATCCGCATCCGTGCGGGCAACCAGAATGGTGGGGACGTCCAGAACGTCAGCAGCCAGACGAGCAGCCACCAGTTTGGAGATGGCCTCACGAGTTGGCACCAGCACTTTGCCACCCAAGTGACCACACTTCTTGGCCGAAGCCAGTTGGTCCTCGAAGTGAACGCCAGCAGCGCCAGCCACAATCATGGCCTTCATCAGTTCAAATGCGTTCAGCACACCACCGAAACCGGCTTCTGCGTCGGCCACGATAGGAGCGAAGTAATCCACGTAGCCTTCGTCACCCGGGCTCACCCCTTCCATCCACTGGATCTGATCACAGCGGGCCAGGGAGTTGTTGATGCGACGCACCACGGATGGCACCGAATTGACGGGGTACAGCGACTGGTCAGGGTACATTTCGCCAGCGCTGTTAGCGTCGCCAGCCACTTGCCAACCCGACAGGTAAATCGCTTTCAAACCGGCCTTGACCTGTTGCATGGCCTGGTTACCCGTCAGGGCGCCCAGTGCGTTCACAAAGGGTTCCTGATTGATGGACTGCCACAGACGCTCAGCACCACGGCGAGCCAGAGTGTGCTCCTCAACCAAAGAACCACGCAAACGAATCACTTCCTCAGCGGTGTAACCACGCTTGATACCTTGCCAGCGTGGGTCTTCTGCCCAGCGTTTTTGCAAATTGCGGATCTCAGTTTCTCGAGCATTCATGGTGAACTCCTAAGATGGATTTAACAGTGAACAAGATGACTACAGTCTACCCAAATGCTGCACCGCATCCATGTTTTCTATCTTATATAAGAGTAAATATTTTTCTTTTAAAAATCATATAGATATATAATTAATTTCGAGATATGAAATGACTTACCTGTTTGTGAAATAAAAAACTGTGCGGCGCGCAAGCCGTTTTTTGCATACTGAGACAAGGATTTCACAATGTGGGATAATCGCCTTTATACCGCCCGGTGAGCGCCTGCTCGCTGCACCGGTTTCCCGTTTTATTTCTGCAGCACCCGTCAATGAGCAACAACTCCCCTCTTAAAGACTCGCCTCTTGGGCACGATGTGGTTTATCCCACACAGTACGACCCCAGTGTCCTGTTTGGTATTGAGCGCTCCCTGAACCGCCAGGCGCTTCAGCTTCCCGAGCAATGGCATGGCGCCGATATCTGGAACGGTTACGAGATCTCCTGGCTCAATCCCAAAGGCAAGCCTGTCGTCGCACTGGCGCGCTTTGTTATTCCCTGGAATAGCCCACGCATCATCGAGTCCAAATCCTTCAAGCTTTATCTGAACTCGTTCAATGATGAAGTGGTGGAAGATATGGCCAGCCTTGTTCAGCGCATGGAGCAAGACTTGAGCGTGGTTGCCGGTGCCGCTGTCAATGTGACGCTGATTCCGCTCAAGGCCTTGAACGGCCAGCCTATCCGTCAGCTCGAAGGCCATTGCATTGATGAGCTGGACATCAGCATTCAGGACTACACGCCACAAAGCGGCTTGCTGCAATGCTTGCCAGACGCCCCCATCGTGACCGAGTCTCTGGTCTCTGATTTGCTCAAGTCCAATTGCCCCGTTACCGGCCAGCCCGACTGGGGCAGTGTGCAAGTACGCTATACCGGCCCGCAGATTGATCCGGCTTCCTTGTTGCGCTATATCGTCTCACTGCGTCGGCATACCGAGTTCCACGAACATTGTGTAGAACGCCTCTACAGCGATATCCAGCAAAGCTGCAAGCCCGAGCGTCTGCTGGTGTATGCGCGCTACACCCGCCGTGGTGGCCTGGATATCAACCCCTGGCGCAGCAGCCATGCTGATAGTGTGGAAGAACCACGTCTGGCGCGTCAGTAGTCTCTATATAGCTATATAGAAAAGCGTGAACCGGAAAAGCCAATATGCTTTTCTGAGTTCACGGCTACAAGCTTCCCCCCTGCTTTAAGGCAGGGCAAGAAAAAACCCCAAAAACCTATCAGGTTTTTGGGGTTTTCTTTTATGGCCTTCCGAAGCGGCCTTGCATAGCAACGGGCAGATCAGGATTTGGTCGCGCGACTTACTGTAGAGGCCACATACACAGCCAAACCGGCCGCGGTCCAATACCCGATGGCGGCACCATACCAGGGAGCCTGGGTCAAACCCACGTCCAGCAGCAAACCAAAGCCCACTGGTGCCAGGGAAGAACCTACGTCCATGCCCGAGTACACCAGGCCATACACTGCGCCGGTAGACCCTTTGGGGGTAACACGGCGTATCAGCATGTCCCGCGATGGCGAAGCAATGCCCGAGCAGAAACCAGCCGCCCCCACCACAAACAAGGCCAGCGAAGGCATGACCCAACCTGCCCCCAGTACTAGCAACAAAGCGCCCGATACGCACAGGGACACAAACACAATCAATTCAGAACGTGGTGTCGTGGAAGCAATAAAACCACCCACAAACATGCCCGCTGCCGAAGCCAGCATGAAGCCGGACAAGGCCGTACCCGCCGTTACCTTATCAATGCCATAGGTGTTATGCAGCATAGGGATGGTGTAATTCTGCACCACGGCCATCGCTGCTGTAGCAAAGGCAAAGAACAGGAAGGCACCCCACAGGGAAGGACGCGACAGCAAGGTAGATAGCGTCGTCCAAACCGATTCCTTGCTCTGTGGACGTGCAGGCGCTGTTCCCGAGGCTGTACGTCCCGCCAAGGCATCCCGGTTCATCAGAACCAGCACCAGAATGGCCGCAATCAGGGCTGCCGCCGACAGTACAGCAACGCGCCAGTTGAAATAGATGGTCAGCGTGGTAATAAAGACCGGCGTCAAGGCCCAGCCCAGATTCCCCGTCAAACCATGTGCGCTAAAAGCGTGGCCCAAACGAGCCGGGCTGACACGATGATTCAGGATGGAGTAATCCACCGGGTGGAACACGGCATTGCCCACGCCACCGATCAAGGCAGCTGCCAACAGCATTCCATAGCCATTGGCCGTCCCGATCAGCAAGGCCGCCACCACAAAACAGGACAGACCCACTTTCAGGACCGGCAAGGCTCCGATACGGTCAACCAGAAAACCGGAAGAGGCCTGCCCAAAACAGGACACCAGATAAAAGGTGGTCACCAGACCACCCAAGGTCAGGAAGTCGTAACCGAACTCTTGGCCAAAGGAAATATACAGTGTGGGCAGAATCAGCTGAAAGAAGTGCGAACTGGCGTGTGCGATACCGATAACGCCAATAACCCGCCAGTCCTGTGAACCGTCAGGCCCCGCCCCATCCAGCGTCGTTGTTGATGAATTAGCCATTTATCTTAGAGCTGCTTTTTCTTGATTTCCGGCCAGGCCTTCTGCAAGTAATAGCACATGGACCAGACCGTCAGGACCGCGGCCACAATAATCAGGGCTTGCCCAATAATCCGTGTCGGCAGGCCCATGACAGGCGACCAGTACAACAAACAAGGAATGGCAACCATTTGCGCGGCGGTTTTGAATTTACCCAAGCGATGAACTGCCACACTACCACTGGCACCAATCTTGGCCATCCATTCCCGCAATGCCGAAATGGTGATTTCACGGCCAATAATAATCAGGGCGATAAAGGCATCCACACGGCCCAGATCCAGCAAGACCAGCAAAGCGGCACTGACCATGAGTTTGTCCGCAACCGGGTCCAGGAAGGCCCCGAATGAGGACGTCTGGTTCCAGCGGCGAGCCAGCCAGCCGTCAAACCAATCCGTTGCGGCGGCCACGATAAACACCGAAGCGGCCCACAGATCGCGTGTTTCCATGCTCAGCCAATCCGCTGGCAGATAAAACAGGGCGACGATCAAGGGGATCAGAACGATGCGAAGCCACGTCAGGGCTATGGGCAGATTAAAAGGCATAGCTTGGATACCAACCTAATTTAAAACAAAGGCTCTCGCCTATCGTAAAGCATGATAAATGCGTTCGGCCAGTTCAGTGGATATTCCATCAACCGCACTAAGCTCATCAATACTTGCGTCCGCAACGCCACTAAAACCACCAAAGCGAGCCAGCAGACGCTGACGCCGTTTGGCGCCAATCCCGTCAATATCTTCCAGGCGTGACACATTGCGCGTTTTGGCACGTTGGGCACGCATGCCCGTAATGGCAAAACGGTGCGCTTCGTCACGCACCTGAGCGACCAGCATCAGTGCCGCCGACTCCACGCCCAAAGCCACAGGCGGGCGATCATCGGCAAATACCAGGGTTTCCAGACCTACTTTACGCTTTTCACCCTTGGCAACGCCGACCAGGACGTGAATATCCAGGCCCAGTTCCACAAAAACCTGGCGGGCAATTTCCACCTGCCCCTTGCCACCGTCGATCAACACAATGTCGGGCAAAGGTGCCAAACCTTCGGCAACCCGCGAGAAACGTCGGTTCAGCACTTGGCGCATGGCCGCATAATCATCGCCGGGCGTGATGCCTGCAATGTTGTAGCGGCGATAAAGCGAGTTCTGCATCTCGTGGTGTTTATAAACCACACACGAGGCTTGGGTGGCCTCCCCTGCGGTATGGCTAATATCGAAACATTCGATGTGCAGGGTATCAAGCTGGGCCTCATCCAGGTCCAGTTGCAGGGCTTCGGCCAGGGCTCGGGTACGGTCAGCGCGAGCGGTGGATTCGCTCAGCACACGGGCCAAGGCCAGGCCGGCATTCTTGGTGGCCTGCTCCAGCCAGATCTTGCGTACCCCTTGGGGGCGCACCACCACACGCGCCTTCACACCGGTTTGCTCAGCCAGCAATGGCATCAGGTCTGCATCGGGCAAAGCGTGCGAACAGACCAGAACCGGCGGCATGCGGCGCTCCAGATAGTGCTGGGCGATAAACGCGGCCAGCACATCACTAGGGGTGTCATCGTTGATTTGGGTGGGGAAGAAAGCACGGTCACCCAAGTGACGACCGCCACGCACCATGGCCAGGTTCACACAGAACTTACCACCGGCGTTCAGCACCACAATAATGTCTACGTCTTCCTTGCCCACCTGCTCCATGCTTTGCTGCTGCAGTACGGCGGACAGGGCTTTCATCTGGTCGCGCAAAATCGCTGCCTGCTCGAAATCCAGCGAGTCCGAAGCCTGCATCATGCGCTCTTGCAGCTCGCCCAGAATTTCAGAGGTATTCCCGTCCAGAAAGCTGATGGCGCGCTGCACATCCAGCTGATACTGCTCGGGCGCGATCAAGTTCACACAGGGGGCCGAACAGCGCCCGATCTGATGCAGCAAACAGGGACGGCTGCGGTTGGCGTAAACGCTGTCTTCACAGGTCCGCAAACGAAACACCCGTTGCAGGATCTGAATGGTTTCACGCACCGCCCAGGAGTTGGGATAAGGGCCGAAAAAATGCCCTTTCCCGCTGGTACTGCCCCGGTAATAGGCAATACGAGGCGCCTGATGGGCGCTGATCATCAGGTAGGGGTAGGACTTGTCGTCCCGGAAAAGAATGTTGTAGCGCGGCCGCAGGCGCTTGATAAGGTTATTTTCCAGCAGCAAGGCCTCGGCCTCGCTGCGGGTAACGGTTACCTCGATGCGCGCGACGCGCGCCACCATATGGGCAATACGGGGGCTGCTCAGCGTTTTCTGGAAGTACGAGCTGACACGGCGCTTGAGATCACGCGCCTTGCCCACATACAGTACCTCGCCCTGTTCGTCGATATGCCGGTACACGCCCGGCAGATTCGGCAAATCAGACAGAAAGGATTTTAGATTGAAGTCCGCGGGCATATTGATAGTGTTCATCCGCTTGCAAAGCGTCCCAATCCAAGGCTGGCGTCGTCGGCATCAGACGACGGATGCGGTTTTGTGATTCCTCGGAAATCGTGAAATCCAGGCGCGAGAGCAGATCGTCGGCCAGATCGGGACGATTGCATACCAGCACCATGTCGCAACCGGCACCCAGGGCAGCCTGAGCACGTGCCAGGATATCGCCCACGACAGTGGCGCCTTCCATGGTCAGGTCGTCGGAAAAAATCACGCCGTCATAAGCCAGGGCCTTGCGCAGCACACGCTGAATCCAGTATGACGAAAAGCCGGCTGGCAGCGGGTCCACTTTGGAATAAATCACGTGTGCCGGCATCACCGAAGGTAGCTGCAAGGTGCCCAGCCAGCCATAAGGAGCGGCATCCTCGTCCAGAATCTCTTCCAGCGTACGGTCGTCAACGGGAATCTCGTGATGCGAATCTGCCTCTACGCCGCCATGACCAGGAAAGTGCTTGCCGCAGGCAGCCATACCGGCCTTGTTCAAACCACGTATCAAGCCGGCCGCCAACATGGAGACGGCACGGGGATTACGGTGGAAAGAGCGATCACCAATCACCTTGCTGACACCCCAGTCCAGATCCAGTACCGGCGTAAAGCTCATATCCACGCCGCAAGCGCGCAGCTCGGCCGCCAGCACATAGCCCGTATCAGCGGCAACAGCAGCGGCCTTGACCGCATCGCGCGTCCACAGTTGCCCCAACTGGCTCATGGCGGGCAGCGTGGTAAAGCCATCCTCGCGGAAACGCTGTACCCGCCCCCCCTCGTGGTCCACGGCGATCAGCAAAGGCTCATCCCGCGCTTCGTGAATGGACTGGCACAGGGCGGTCAGCTGAGCACGATTTTCAAAGTTGCGGCTGAACAGGATCACGCCACCGACCAGAGGGTGACGCAGGCGCTCACGCTCCTGATCCGTCAGGACCATGCCCTGCACGTCCACCATGACCGGGCCCGGAGGCAGCACTGCTTGCGAGGAAGAACTCATTTAGTATCAGACTCAGCTAAGGATAAGGAAGGAATGGCAGGCGCTTTGGCTTCCAGCACCACAAAGGCCATGGCCATATCGGATTCATCTGTCAGGGAAATATGAACGGCCCCGAAGCGGGCGTCAAACCAGTCTTGCAAATCAGCAGACAGGCGCACTACCGGGCGGCCACCAGGCGCATTCAAGGTTTGCATGCGCGACCAGGCCATAGGCATGCGCATGCCCAGCCCCACCGCTTTGGAAAAGGCTTCCTTGGCTGCGAAACGGGTGGCCAGATAGCGCAGGCCGCGCACCGGGTCGCGTGCCTGACGGCGGGCATAGACCTCTCGCTCCTGCTCGCCCAGAATGCGCTTTACAAAGCGATCACCATGACGAGCCAAGGCGCGCTCGATCCGCTCGATACGGATCAGGTCGGTGCCGATGCCGGCAATCAAACCGGACGGTATTGGGGGCATGATGTCATCAGAAAAAATACTGCAAAAGCGGCCTGGGCCGCCTACCAGCTTGCAATGATACCGTGAGAGCGCGGAATACAAAAACGGCCCTGCCAGAGCAGAGCCGTTTTTTTGACGTCAACACGCCAGACTTAGAACGCGCGCTTGTCGATCACACGTTTGGCTTTGCCCGTCACAGTACGCTCGACCATGCCGGAGGACTGCACACGAATTCGTGCGCTGACACCGATAAAGGTCTTGATGGAGTGGCTCAGACGACGGGCCATTTGCTCACGCTCGGCGTCGTTCAGGTGATTGAACTCGGGACGCACTTCAACCAGAATTTCCAGTTCGTCCATATTGCCGTTACGGCTCAATACCAACTGATACTGGGCGGCCAGCTCGGGCATCTTCAGAACCAGTTCTTCGACCTGGGTCGGGAACAGGTTCACGCCACGCACAATGACCATATCGTCGCTGCGGCCCGTAATCTTGCCAATACGGCGCATGCTGCGCGAAGTGGGCGGCAACAGTTGTGTCAGGTCGCGAGTGCGGTAGCGAATGACGGGCATGGCTTCCTTGCTCAGCGAGGTAAAGACCAGTTCACCACTTTCACCCTCAGCCACAGGCTCGCCGGTTTCAGGGTTGATGATTTCGGGGTAGAAATGGTCTTCCCATACCACTGGGCCGTCCTTGCTTTCCACACACTCCATGGCCACGCCCGGGCCCATCACTTCGGACAGACCGTAGATGTCCACGGCGTCGATGCCAGCGCGCTGCTCAATATCCAGACGCATCTGGCCGGTCCAGGGCTCGGCACCAAAAATACCGATACGCAAGGAGGTATCGCGGGGGTCCATGCCCTGGCGCTCGATCTCTTCGACGATATTGCAGAAGTACGAAGGGGTAACCAGAATCACGTCAGGACGGAAATCCTGAATCAACTGAACTTGTTTTTCAGTCTGGCCACCGGACATGGGAACCACGGTACAACCCAGGCGCTCGGCACCGTAGTGCGCACCCAGACCGCCAGTGAACAGGCCGTAGCCGTAAGCCACGTGGGCAATGTCACCCGGACGGGCACCGGCCGCCCACATGGAACGGGCAAACAAGTCTGCCCAGGTGGAAATGTCCTTGGCGGTATAGCCAACCACGGTAGGCTTGCCCGTGGTGCCGCTGGACGCGTGAACGCGTGCTACCTGTTCGCGGGGAACCGCAAACATCTTGAAGGGGTAGTTGTCACGCAGGTCCTGCTTGGTCGTGAAGGGGAACTTGGAAATATCCGACAATTGCTTCAAATCGTCGGGGTGCACGCCCGCTTCGTCAAATTTCTGCCGATAGTGCGGCACATTCTCGTAAGCATGCTTTAGCGTCCATTTCAGACGCTCCAGCTGCAAGTTGCGGATTTCGTCAACACTTGCATGCTCAATGGCATCGCGGCCAACCTGTTCTTTAATTGCTGTCATGGTGTACTCCTGCCCTGCCGCTGGTGTGGTACTTCCGCCCCCCCCGGGTCTACAGGGTATGTATCGTCAAAAAATTATTTTTTTTCAATCCCGCCCAGTACCGTGCCATTCAGCCGGTACGAGCGCCCACGGAACAAGGCAACGCGCTTGTTGTTCTGGTTGACCACCTCGATGTCATACACCCCGGTGCGACCGGCCAGGGAGGCCTCGACCGCACGAGCGGTCAGGACGTCCCCTTCAAAGGCAGGAGCCAGGTAATCGATAGTGCAGCCGGACGCAACAGTCGGTGCATTGCGAGAATTGCAGGCAAACGCAAAGGTGCTGTCAGCCAACGCAAAAATGAAACCACCGTGACAGGTCTTGTGCCCGTTGAGCATGTCGGCGCGCACCGTCATGCTCATGTCGGCCTTGCCCGGTGCCACGCTATCCAGGCTCAGGCCCAAAGCCTGAGATGCCTGGTCATTGCCATACATATGGTCACTGACCTGCTCGGCCAGTGCTTGTGGGTCTTCAACAGCCATTGCGTTGCTTTGCATTACTTTCCTTTAAATTGGGGGGCACGCTTGCCCAGGAATGCATTAACACCCTCGCGGTAATCCTCGGATGCACCCAGTTCACGCATCAAGTCGCGCTCCAGATCCAACTGTTGATCAAGCGAATGGGCATCACTGGCATAAATCGCTTTCTTGGCGTAAGCCAGACCTTTGGTCGGTGCCTGCGCAAAATGGGCGGCCAGTTCGTTCAGGCGAGCCTGGAAAGCGTCATCGTCCACGCATTCCCAGATCAGGCCCCACTGCGCTGCCTGCTCGGCCGAGAGCTTGTCACCCAGCAAAGACAGGCCCATCGCGCGTGCCGTGCCCACCAGACGAGGCAGGAAGAAGGTACCGCCAGTGTCAGGCAGCAAGCCCAGGCGGCAGAATGGCTGGATGAAGCTGGCCGAACGAGTGGCGATCACGATGTCGCCGGCCAGAGCCAGGTTCGCGCCAGCACCGGCGGCCACACCATTGACACCCACCACCACAGGGGCCGCCAGCGCACGCAGACGGCGCACCAGCGGTGCGTAGAATTTTTCAATGGTGGCACCCAGATCCACGGGGGCATCGCCCGCGCTCATCTGACGCTCGGACAGGTCCTGGCCGGCGCAAAAGCCACGGCCATTACCAGTCAGAATCAGTACGCGCAGATCCGCGCACTGTTCTACTTTATCCAGAGCCTGAGCCAGCTCGCCGTGCATATCGGCCGTGAAGCTGTTGAGCTTGTCGGGACGATTCAAGGTAATGCGTGCTACGCCATTTTCCAGCTGAAATTGAATACTTTGGTCAGTCACCTGGCCACCCTCCTTTAGAAATGCCAGCGAGTCTGAACGACACGGAAGCGGTTAGCAACATAGGCCGAATCCGACAGGGATGCGTTGGCAGCCGGGTTGGCGCCAGTGCCGTGGAAGTCGCTATAGGCTGCGGTCTGGTTGATGAACACAGCGCCGGTCAGGTTCAGGGACAGGGATACGCCGGAACGCTCGGCCATGCGCTGAATCTTGGCGGTCACGGCATCATCGGTGCTGTAAGCCGACAAGGTCAGTGCGCCGTGCTCGATCACGTTGCGACCTGCCACTTCAATGCTTTGCTCGGTCGAATCGGTTTGCACCACAAAAACGATGGGGCCGAACCATTCTTGTTGAATCTCGGGCTGATCCACACGGGCCTGCAAGACCAACGGTGTACGTACGCGGGCACCGGGGAATGCGGGGTGTTCCAGCGTCTGGCTATCAGCCAGGATAGGCATGCCCAATTGGCGAGCCTGATCAATACGCTGTGCGCAGGCTTCGTTTTGCACGGCACCCGTAATTTCAACGGCACGGGCCGGATCGGACACCAGCTTTTGCACTGCCTGGGCCAGACCTTGAGCCACTTCGTCAAAGCTCATCACGCCATCGGCAGTACGGATACCGTCACGAGGCACGTAAATGTTTTGAGGGGCGGTACACATCTGGCCGGAGTACAGCGCAAAGGAGAACGCCAGGTTGCGGGCAACCGCTTTGAAATCCTCAACCGAATCAATAATCACCTGATTCACACCAGCTTTTTCGGTGTAGACCAAAGCGTGGCGGGCATTTTCTTCCAACCAGTTACCGTTCTGGCTGCTGCCGGTAAAGTCGATCAGCTTGACGGCCTTGTTCAGTGCCAGTTGCTGGGCGGTGTCTTCCGATGGCTCGTGAGCGGCCAGCAAGACCACATTAGGATTGAAACCGGCTTCGGCCAGCACTTCGCGGGCGACAGCAACGGTAATGGCCAAAGGCAGAATCGCGCCAGGGTGCGGCTTCACAATCACGGTATTGCCGGTTGCCAAGGAAGCAAACAGGCCTGGGTAACCGTTCCAGGTTGGGAAGGTGGAGCAACCAATCACCAGACCAATGCCACGGGGCACGACTTTGAACTGTTTCTTCATCTGGATGGGATCGTGCTTGCCCTGGGGCTTGATCCAGTCAACCAGACCGGGGATACGGGACATTTCCTGCCAAGCGTAGGCCACGGCTTCCAGCGCACGTTCCTGAGCGTGAGGGCCACCGGCCTGGAAGGCCATCATGAAGCCCTGACCCGTGGTGTGCTGCACAGCATGAGCGATCTCGAAGCTGCGCTGATTCAAGCGATGCAGGATTTCCAGGCAAATGCCAACCCAGGCTTGCGGGCCAGCATCGCGCCAGCTGTCCAGCGCCAGTTGCGACTGAGCCAGCAATTGGTCCACCGGCACTTTGGGGTAGCTAATGCCCAGATCAAAACCAAAAGGCGATTGCTCGTTGCCGACTTCACCTTGTGCGCCTTCCAGCGTCAAGGGAAAGGCTTTGCCACGGTAGGCTTCAAAAGCAGCCTGACCATCCTGAGCCGCGGTTTCACCGTAGGCGCGCGGGCTGGGATTTTCAGGATAAGCGCTCCAGAAGTTGCGCTCCAGAATACTGCTCAAAGCCTGATCCAGCGTTGCCTGATGCGTCTTGAAAAAATCTGCTGCCATACAATGTGCTCCTGAAACTAGTAGGACGCCAAGCTGGGAAGCTGGCGTCCAGATTCTTGAAAAACCGCTATGTTGCTGCGGTCTTAGGTTTCCTGATCGAAGTCAATCACCACCCGGTCGGTAACCGGAAAGCTTTGGCAACTGAGCACGAAACCGCGGGCTACTTCGTAATCTTCCAATGCAAAGTTGGCGTCCATGTCCACTTCGCCCTCTACCACTTTGCAACGGCAGGTAGAACAAACCCCACCTTTACAGGAGTAAGGCAACTCCAGCCCTTGCTCCAGTGCCGCGTCCAGAATGCTGCTGTTGCTTTTGCTGATAGTCAGGTTGCGGGTAATGCCGTCCTGAATCACGGTCAGCTCGCACTCTTCCTTGCCCGGAGCCTTGCGCGACTCTTCGCCCGTACGCAGTGCACGTGGGCCTTTGGGAGCGCCGAACAGCTCGAACTTGATCTGGGATTTTTCCAGGCCGTTTTCCTGCAAGGCCGCAACCACCTGCTCGCTCATGTCCTGGGGGCCACACACAAAGGCCACGTCCACACTGGCCGGGTCAAACCATTGCTGCATCAGCTGACGCACTTTTTCGCCATCCAGACGGCCGTTGAACAGGTCGATATCCTGTGTTTCCCGGCTCATGATATACACGATGGAGAAACGTTCCATATAGGTGTTTTTCAGGTCCTCGATCTCTTCGCGGAACATGATGGCCGAGGAAGCACGGTTACCGAAAAACAGCGTGAAAGTGGACTTGGGCTCGGTATCCAGCGCGGTTTTTACCAGCGACAGAATCGGTGTAATGCCACTACCGACCGCAAAGGCGGCGTAACGGTGAGCCTGGCTGGGATCAAAGTCCACGGTGAAGTTGCCATCAGGCGGCATCACTTCCAGGGTGGCGCCCGCTTCCAGATGACTATTGGCCCAGGTGGAGAAAGCGCCATCATTCACACGCTTGATCGCCACGCGCAGCAAACGATCGTGCGGAGCCGCACAGATCGAGTAGGAGCGGCGCAATTCCTGGCCATCCAGGTGAGTGCGCAAGGTCAGGTACTGACCGGGACGAAACTGAAACACATCCTGCAAATCCTCGGGCACGGTAAAGGCCACCACCACGGCGTCGCGGGTGCTGCGGGAGACCGAGGCCACAGGAAGAGAATAAAACTGACTCATAGGACTAATGCGCCTTAAAGTAATCGAATGGTTCACCGCAGCTGATGCAGCGATACAGCGCTTTACAGGGTGTGGAGCCAAACTGGCTGATCACCCGTGTATGCGTGGAGCCGCATTGAGGACAGGCCACCACGGGCGCCTCGGGCTGACGCAGCAAACCAGAAATATCAACCGCACTTTGGGCCGGAGGAGCGATACCGTAATCGCGCAAGGCCAGCTTGCCCTGCTCGCTCATCCAATCGGTCGTCCAGGCCGGTGACAACTTGGTATCCACCCGAACCTGCTCGATACCGGCCTGTTGCAAGGCCTGTTCAATCGAGTGGCTCATCTCGTACATCGCCGGACAACCGGAGTAGGTCGGTGTGATGGTGACCACACACACGTCCTGCTCCCAACTCACGTCACGCACAATGCCCAGGTCCAGCAGGGAGATCACGGGGATCTCCGGGTCTGGAACCGTGGCCAGCACTTGCATGACCTGCTCGGTGCTCCAGGTCTGTGTCATGGCGATCACCAAGTGGCGTCAGGATACATACGTGGCAGGTGCTGCATTTCTGCCAACAGAAACCCTAACGCTTCCGTGTGACGGCCTTGCGGACCACCACGGTAGGCCTTGTGCTGAGCATCCTGCTCGGCCGGGCAACGCAAGGTGGCGCGCTCCAGCGCATTCTGGATGTACTCCAGGCAAGGCTGCCACAGGCTGGCCATCAAAGGCACAGCCTGACGCTGAGCCAGTTCCTCGGTGACGTCGTCATCCAGGAACAGCTCACCCAGGTAGAACCAGGCATCATCAATGGCTTTTTGCATGCGCTTGTGGCTTTCCGGGGTGCCATCACCCAGGCGCACGATCAAGTCGGTCGAGCGGCGCAGGTGATACAGCACTTCTTTATGCGCCTTCTGGGCAATCTCGCGAATCTGCTCGTCGCTGGATTCGATCAACTGCTCCAGCAGGAAGCAATGCCAGGCATCAAACAGGAACTGACGTGCCAGCGTGTCGCCGTAGTGACCATTCTCACGCTCCACCAACAAGTAGTTGGTGTACTCGTGGACGTCTCGGTGATAGGCCAGACGATCTTCATCCCGGCCCTGACCTTCGGTCTCACCTGCCAGTGTCAGCCACATACGGGCCTGACCCAGCAAGTCCAGTGCCGTATTGGCACAGGCCAGTTCTTCTTCCAGAGCCGGGCCGTGGCCAGTCCACTCACCCAGGCGCTGAGCCAGCACCAGGGTGGAATCGCCCATGCGCAGGGCGTAGGAAAACAAAGCTTTGTCCATACCAGTTCCTACATATTGATGCCGTCAGGCATGGGGAAAAACGTAGGGTGACGGTAGACCTTGGTGTTGGATGGCTCGAACAGCGGGCCTTTGTCACCAGGGCTGGAAGCAGCGATATCGGCTGCACGTACGACCCAGATGCTCACGCCTTCGTTACGGCGGGTGTACACATCACGGGCATTGTTGATGGCCATTTCGGCGTCCGGAGCATGCAGGCTGCCTACGTGCTTGTGGGCCAAGCCATGCTGGCTGCGAATGAAAACTTCCCACAGGGGCCAATCGTTCTTGCTCATAACTGAAAATTCCTTGCTGTGCAGCGGCGCTGTCAAAGCGCCTGCTGCGAATCGGATCGAATCAGAAACCGTGCTGGTTTCCTAGCCTTCTTGATCAGGCCACCTTGCGGACGGCTTCCTGCTTTTGGGCATGTGCATCCAGTGCATCACGGAACCAGGCGCCGTTCTCGTGGGCCTGGACTCGGGCTTCGAGTCGCTCACGATTACAGGGACCATTGCCCTTGATCACCGCCCAGAATTCTTCCCAGTCGATCTCGCCAAAGTCATAGTGACCGCGCTCTTCGTTCCAGCGCAGATCAGGGTCAGGAATGGTCAGACCCAGGTACTCGGCCTGAGGCACGGTCTGGTCCACCATCTTCTGGCGCAGTTCGTCGTTGGAGAACAGCTTGATCTTCCACTGCATGGACTGGGCGCTGTTGGTGGAGTCCGCATCCGAAGGACCGAACATCATCAGGGCAGGCCACCACCAGCGGTTGATGGAATCCTGAACCATGGCCTTTTGCTCCGGCGTACCGTGCAGGCACATCTGAATCAGCAAGTCGTAACCCTGGCGCTGGTGGAAGGACTCTTCCTTGCACACGCGCACCATGGCACGGGCATAAGGACCGTAGGAGCAGCGGCACAGCGGAATCTGGTTGATGATGGCCGAGCCATCGACCAGCCAGCCGATCATGCCGATATCGGCCCAGTTCAATGTTGGGTAGTTAAAAATACTGGAGTACTTGGCTTTGCCCGACAGCAGATCGTCGACCAGCTTGTCACGGCTTACGCCCAGCGTTTCGGCCGCGCTGTACAGGTACAGACCGTGACCGGCCTCGTCCTGCACCTTGGCCATCAAGATGGCTTTGCGCTTGAGCGAAGGGGCGCGGGTAATCCAGTTACCTTCGGGCAGCATCCCGACAACCTCGGAGTGTGCGTGCTGAGAAATCTGGCGAACCAAGGTTTTGCGATAGGCTTCGGGCATCCAGTCCCTGGCTTCGATGCGGACACCCTCATCGATGCGCTCTTGGAACCGACGCTCTTCGTCGGACATCTGCTCGATATCCTGGACCTGCTTGACGCCTGTCTCTACAAGTTGTGCATACATGACCATCCCCGGTAAGAGTGCAGAAAGCGCCCAAACAAATTTGTTTCGACGCAAACCATATACACTTCATTATTTAATACGAAAAATGTGATGTCAATCGTAAAACCGTATCATATGGCCCTGAAGCAGATACTTTAAGGGTAAATACTTAGACGTAAAAAAACCGAGGTGCGACAAATCGCTATCCTCGGTTTTGATCCTGCCAATGTGTCCCCGCCTACAGCTGCGGCACGCTCACGAACCGTGCTGGGACCCGCATACCTTCCGCCCTGCCTGCCCTTCCCGTTTACAGACGGATGAAGTGCTCGCGGTAGTGTTTCAGCTCGTCAATGGACTCGTAAATATCGGCCAAGGCCTCGTGGCGGCTTTGCTTGACGAAACTTTTAACCACTTCAGGCTTCCAACGCAAAGCCAGTTCTTTCAGAGTGCTGACATCCAGATTGCGATAGTGGAAGAAAGCCTCCAGACGAGGCATGTAGCGGTACATGAAACGACGGTCCTGGCTGATGGTGTTGCCACACAGGGGCGACTTGCCAGCCGGTACGTGCTCTTTCAGGAATTCCAGCAACTGATCTTCGGCTTGCGCTTCGGTCAGGGTAGAGGCTTTGACCTTGTCGATCAGGCCGCTACGGCCATGCGTACCCTTGTTCCAGGCGTCCATGCCATCGAGCAATGCATTGCTTTGGTGAACCACCAGAACCGGGCCTTCCGCCACCAGAGTCAAGTCTGCTTCTGTTACCACGACCGCAACTTCGATGATGCGCTCTTTATCCGGATCCAGTCCTGTCATCTCCATATCGAGCCAGACCAGACGCTGTGTATGAACCGCCATATAATCATTCCTCAAAACGCCCATTTTACATATAGCCGCCTACATGCTGACTTTGTTGTTCATTATCTTTCTGCTTGCAGACATTTTGCTGCGCTTTTATTTAGGCCTGCGGCAGATCCGGCACGTTTATCGTCATCAGAACGAGGTGCCGGCCGAGTTTTCCGAACGCATTGGCCTGCATAGCCATCAACGTGCGGCACGCTACACCATCGCACGCACCCGGCTGGGTTTAAGCGAGCGTCTGGTAGAGGCCCTGGTCTTGCTGGGCTTTACGCTGCTGGGCGGTCTGCAATGGCTGGATGTCACGCTGGGCAACTGGATCAGTCATGAACTGCTGCGTCAGCTAACCCTGATTGGCACGGTCCTGGCGATTATGGGTGTCGTGGGCCTGCCTTTTGCCTGGTATCGCAAGTTTGTACTGGAAGCGCGCTTTGGTTTTAACCGCATGAAGCCTGCCCTGTTCTTTGCCGATACCGCCAAAACTCTGATCATCGTCCTGATTCTGGGTACACCCTTGTGTGCCGCCCTGCTCAGTCTGATGGATTGGGCAGGCCCTTCATGGCCCTGGTACGGCTGGGGTCTGTGGCTGGTTTTCAATCTGCTGGTGCTGTGGCTGTACCCGCGCGTTATCGCCCCCATTTTCAATACCTTCAAACCACTGGAAGATGCCAGCCTGCGTGAACGCATCAATGCCCTGGCGCAGCGTTGCGGCTTTCAAACCAATGGCTTGTATGTGATGGATGGCTCGCGCCGCTCCGCCCATGGCAATGCGTACTTCACCGGCCTGGGTCGCCAAAAGCGCATCGTGTTTTTTGATACCTTGCTGAACAAGCTCCAGCCCGAAGAAGTGGAAGCCGTGCTGGCGCATGAACTGGGCCACTTCAAGCATCGCCATATCCAACGCCGTCTGCTGATCAGCGTATTCACATCCCTGATCTTTTTTCTGCTGGCCGGCTGGGCCTGGGGCAAGGTGGGCTTTTATACCGGGCTGGGCGTGATTCCCCAGTTAGGTCGCCCCAACGACGCCCTGGCCCTGATCCTGTTCTTTATGGTGGTGCCTACCTTCACCTTCTGGATGGGCCCCTTGAGCGCCCTGCTCTCGCGCCGGGACGAATATCAGGCCGACAGCTTTGCCGCCCAGCACAGCCAGGCCCAGGACTTGATCAGCGCATTGCTCAAGCTCTATAACGACAATGCCGCAACCTTGACGCCCGACCCTATGCACTCTGCCTTTTACGATAGCCACCCCAACGCGATTGATCGCATTCGACACCTGAAAAGCCTGGCATGACATCTAAATACCTTAGCGGTCTGGTGACCGCCGCCCATGGTCGTCACTACTTTGTCGAACTGCCTGATGGCGAAACGATCAAGTGCTTCCCTCGTGGAAAAAAAGCCGGGATTGCGGTTGGCGATCAAGTCGATGTGTTGATGCAGGCCAAAGGGGAAGGCTCTATTGAGGCGGTGCAGGAACGGCGCAATCTGCTGTATCGCTCTGACGACTTCCGCACCAAGCAGTTTGCCGCCAATATTGATCAGCTTCTGATTGTGGTGGCGCCAGAACCCGTTTACTCCGAAGACTTACTGGGGCGCGCCCTGGTCGCGGCCTGGAGTGTGGATATTGAGCCGGTGATTATTCTGAACAAGGCCGATCTGAGCACCCACCTGGAGCGCGCACGCGCCAAGCTGGCCCCTATCGCCGCCCTGGGCGTCCCTATTCTGGAAATGGTGGCGCTGGAGCCAGAACAGACACGGGAAGCGCTGGCCCCCTGGCTGGCGAACAAACGTACCTTGCTGCTGGGGCAAAGCGGCATGGGTAAATCCACCCTGCTCAATGCCCTGGTCCCCGATGCCGGCGCGCTGACCCAGGAATACTCGCAAGCCTTGGGGGCGGGCCGACACACAACCACCAGCACCCGCCTGTATCACCTGCCCAATAGCGGCGACCTGATCGACAGCCCCGGCTTTCAAGCCTTTGGCCTGTCGCATATGACACAGGAAGATATTGCGCACGGCTTCCCCGATTTCCGAAAAGCGGTGGAGTCCTGCCGCTTTTATAACTGCACCCACAGGCATGAACCGGGCTGTGGCGTGCTGGCGGCCATCGAAGCAGGCAGCATTCACCCTGAACGGCACGCGCTATACCAGCGTTTGCTGGCCGAGCACGAAAACAAGCCACGCTATTAAGGGAACAAGGGGCAAAGCAAAACGCCCCTTTTTTGTGAAGGTGGGATACGCTGCAAAGCGCCCGCCCGTCAGGCCTGATTACAGGCCTTTGGCGTGAGTATCCCCACCGGCAGACAACTGCACCCAGGCAGCCGACAAGTGGTGGTAAAGATTACGGATCAAGACCGCCGTGGCACCCCAGATAAAGTACGGCCCCCAAGGGATGGAGAAGTAGTAACGCCCTGCCCCGTCCGGCAAATCGGCATGATGCAATTGATGACGCTGCGGGTCCAGCAGGACCGACAAGGGCACTTCAAAGACCTCGGCCACTTCAGAGCTATCGGGCAACACCTGAAAACCCTCTTGCAGCTCGCCAATAATGGGGCGCATCGCAAACTGGGTACTGGTCACAAAAATAGGATGCTGCCCCAGATAACGCACAAAGCGCGGCTCGATGCCGATCTCTTCCTGGGTTTCACGCAAGGCGGCTTCGACCGGCCCCAGATCCGAGGCTTCAATACGTCCACCGGGAAAACTGATCTGCCCCGCATGATTGTGCAGGTGCATGGCCCGACGCGTAAAAATGACGGTAGGCCCTTCGGGGCGCTGCATCACGCCAATACAGACGGCGGAGCGCACATTCATGGAACCGGGCAAAAACTCTGGATAAAAGGAGCTGCGAAACAAAGGCTCGACCTGCCACTGTATGGGCTGGGCAAAAGCGCTACGCAGAAAATCCAGTTGCTGGGCCTGAGCAGGCAATTCAGGCAAAGAATCTAATGCAACCAGAGGCTGGCTGCGAGGGTCGAATCCAGGAACGATAACGGGCCTGATACGAGGCTTATCCATAAGAACTGGTATGTGATCCCACATAAAAACAAAGGCACCCGCCTGGGTGCCTTTGCATCGCTGTTCGCTTGGGAATTAGTTACCCGAACGACGAACGAGTTTTTCTTTGATGCGAGCGGCTTTACCCGAGCGATCGCGCAGATAGTACAGTTTAGCACGACGCACAGCGCCACGACGCTTGACTTCGATGCTGGCGATCTGAGGGGAATACAGCTGGAATGTACGCTCAACAGCTTCGCCCGAAGAAATCTTGCGAACGATGAAAGAAGAGTTCAGACCACGATTGCGACGGCCGATAACCACGCCTTCGTAAGCCTGGACACGCTTACGCGTACCTTCAACCACGTTTACGTTCACAACAACAGTGTCACCAGGACCGAACTCGGGAGGCAGCTTGCCACCGGTCAGGCGCTGGATTTCTTCTTGCTCAAGAATAGCGATCAAATCCACGATTGACTCCAAAACCATCGTATCAGCCGCACACATTATAAAAATCGCGCTGACAGAGGATGAAAAAATGATTAGCCCATGATTCTATCAGCAAAAAGCCTGAATTACCAAGCTTTTTGACTGATCGCAGCGTCGTTTCCCGGCGTTTAACTACGCTAAAATACGACACTTTGGGCACGGTGCCCCCGTATTAAACGCAGCAAAGGCGGAAATTTACTCGCTTCGCCCTCCCCTTGGCAAAAAGGGGCCGACCTTATCAAAGGACACAGTCTATGCATGCTGAATACAAAGTCCCTGGCGGCAAGCTGGTCGTGATCGATCTGGATGTCAAAGACCATATGATCGAACAAGCACGATTGAGCGGCGACTTTTTTCTGGAACCCCCCGAAGCACTGAGCCTGATCAACCAGGCCCTGCAGGGTCTGTCCGTCAACAGCAGTGCCGAAGAAATTGCGGCTCACGTTAGCCGCGCCCTGCCCAAGGACATTGAAATGTTCGGTCTGGACCCGCAAGCCATTGGCGTGGTCGTGCGGAGGGCCTTGGCATGATGAGCTGGAACGAGTTGCCTTGGGAACTGGTCCATATGGAGCCGCAACCCGCTGCCCTGCATATGGCCCTGGATGAAATCATCACCCAGGAAGTCAGTGAAGGCACCCGCGCCCCCACCCTGCGCATCTGGGAGTGGCAGGAAGCGGCGGTGGTGATTGGGCGTTTCCAGTCCTTGCGCAATGAAATTGAAGCCGAGGCAGCTGCCCGTCACGGTATACGCGTCGTGCGCCGTATCAGTGGCGGTGGTGCCATGTTCATCGAGCCAGGCAACACCATAACGTATTCGCTCAGCGTACCCAAGCAGTTTGTAGCCGGCATGACGTTTCAGGAGTCCTACGAGTTTCTGGATTCCTGGGTGATCGAAGCCCTGCGCGAAATTGGTATTGATGCCTGGTACCAACCGCTGAACGACATTACCAGCGCCGGTGGAAAAATTGGCGGTGCCGCACAAGCACGCCGTGGCAATGCTGTCTTGCACCATGTGACCATGGCCTACGACATTGATGCTGACAAGATGCTGGAAGTCTTGCGCATTGGCAAAGAAAAGCTCTCGGATAAAGGCACCACCAGCGCCAAGAAACGCGTGGACCCTATCCGCAGTCAAACCGGCATGAGCCGCGAGGCTGTGATTGAAGCCATGCTGGACGTGTTCCGCAAAAAGACGGCACTTCAACCCCGCACACTGGAAACACCCACACTGGAGCAGGCCGAAAAACTGGCACGTGACCGTTTCCTGTCAAACGACTGGACACAACTGGTGCCCTGATCGCCCCTTGGAACAGCACAAGGGCGTGGCCTTAAAACCCGCCCATGCTGCCCAACCACAACAAGCCAGGAATACTGGCACCCCACACGGCAACCAAACACACATCCATGACCTTGGCCTTGAAAGACAGAGGCTTGGTAAATGGACTGGACGAGGCCGCGGAACGGACAGGGCCACGGAAACGTGGAGTGGCTTGAGGACGGTAATGACGGCTTGGACTGGACATGGCTAACTCCGTTTACTGTTTTCTTATACAGTACTGTACTTAAAACCAGCATCGAGCGCAATTAGTACCTGCGCTGATGTTGCGCCTTGTCCACTGATGCGCTGAGCCCAAGCGAGAGCCGTCTACCTGGAAAGGCTGTACCCACAAAAAAGCCCTCGTGCCATAAGCAGGAGGGCTTTTTGTCTGAGCCTAAAGGCCAAGTGGCGATTACTTGTTAGGCTGAGGCGTCACACGCAGGTAAGGACGGATTTCGGTGTAGCCTTTGGGGAATTTCTGCTTCAGAACTTCCGGATCTTTCAGGCTGGGAACGATGATCACGTCGTCGCCGTCTTCCCAGTTCACTGGCGTGGCCACGCTGTGGCTGTCGGTCAGTTGCAGGGAATCGATCACGCGCAGGATTTCGTTGAAGTTGCGGCCCGTGCTGGCTGGGTAAGTGATGATCAGACGCACTTTCTTGGCCGGGTCGATGATGAACACCGAACGCACTGTCACGGTGGTGCTGGCGTTGGGGTGGATCATATCGTACAGATCCGACACCTTGCGGTCAGCATCAGCCAGGATGGGGAAGTTAACGGTGGTTTTTTGAGTTTCGTTGATGTCATCAATCCACTTGCCGTGGGAATCAACGTCGTCAACGGAAACGGCAATCACTTTCACGCCGCGCTTGGCGAACTCATCCGCCAGCTTGGCGGTGTAACCCAGTTCGGTGGTGCACACAGGCGTAAAGTCGGCTGGGTGGGAGAACAGAACGCCCCAGCTATTACCCAAGAACTCGTGAAACTTGATGGTGCCAGCGGAGGATTTTTGTTCAAAATCAGGGGCCAGGTCACCCAGACGAAGTGTAGCCATTACGTTCCTCTTTTCGAAATGCAGCCGCGATCAGGAGATCACCGACTTAAATAATCAGGACTAGTCAGATGATTTTGTCAGCATAAAGAGTACGTTTCAAATAATTAAACGTTATATAAATATACCCAAAAAAGGCCCGGCAGCCAAAGAAGCTGCGCGGGCCTTTATGCCTTGGGGCTGATCGAGTTACAGCAGCTCAGTCGACAGGTAAGGAGTCAACTCCACACCATCCGCTACGGACTGTGCCAAGGCACCGGCACGTGGCAGCAAGTGGCTGGCAAAGAACACGCTGGTCGAGAGCTTGCGGCGCAGGAATGGATCCTGACTGCCTTCGCTCAATGCTTTCTCTGCAGCCAAAGCGGCACGGGCCATTTGCCAGCCAGTCAGCACATAGCCGGACAGCATCAAGAATGGCACGCTGCCAAGGAACACGGCAGGCAGGTCTTTCTGAGCGTTCATCAAGGTGAACATGGCAGCGCGTTCCACGCTCTTCACACCGGCTTCCAGACGATCGGCGATCAAGGTCAAGGCCGCTTTGTGATCACCGCCTTGAGCCGCACGTTCACGCAGCTTGGCAACAGTTGCGCCTAACTCGGGAGCCAGACCCTGGATCACAGCGCCGGCATCACGCAGAACCTTGCGACCGATGAAGTCATTGGCCTGAATCGCGGTTGTCCCTTCGTAAATAGGCAGAATGCGCGAGTCACGGTAATGCTGGGCCGCACCAGTTTCCTCGATAAAGCCCATACCACCGTGCACCTGCACGCCCAGGGAAGTCACTTCCAGGGACATTTCAGTGCTGAAACCCTTGACCACAGGCACCAGGAACTCGTACAGAGCCTGGTAGCGCTTGCGGGCATTTTCGTCGGCACTGTGACGCGCCTTGTCGTTCACACCGGCAGCAAAGTAAGCCAAGGCACGGGAGCCTTCTGTCAGGGCACGCATTTGCACCAACATGCGCTGCACGTCGGGGTGATGGGCAATCGACACGGCCTTGCCGCCAGTCAGAGGCGCACCCTGCACACGCTCGTTGGCGTATTCAAGAGCCTGCTGGAATGCACGTTCGGCCACGGCGATACCTTGCACGCCCACCGCGTAACGGGCCGCGTTCATCATGATGAACATGTACTTCAGGCCTTCGTTTTCCTTGCCGACCAGGTAGCCGACGGCACCCTCGCCCACATCACCCTTGCCCGAGCCGTACAGCAGCACAGCGGTTGGGCTACCGTGGATGCCCAGTTTGTGCTCCAGCGAAGCACACCAGACATCGTTACGCGCGCCCACGGAACCATCGTCGTTCACCATGAACTTGGGCACGATGAACAGCGAGATCCCTTTCACACCGGCAGGTGCATCAGGCGTACGGGCCAGCACCAGATGGACGATGTTCTCGGCCATATCGTGCTCACCGTAGGTGATGAAAATCTTTTGACCGCTGATGCGGTAGCTGCCGTCATCCTGAGGAACAGCACGGCTGGCAACCTGGGCCAGATCCGAACCGGCCTGAGGCTCGGTCAAGTTCATGGTGCCGGTCCAGCGGCCTTCCAGCAAAGGAGGCAGGAAACGTTGTTTCTGTTCTTCCGAGCCAACCATGGACACGGCTTCGATTACGCCGTCGGTCAGCAAAGGACACAGGGAAAAAGCCAGGTTGGCAGCATTGATGTTTTCACATGCCACGGCGCCGATCAGCTTGGGCAAGCCTTGGCCACCCAGTTCGGCTTCGTGCTGCAAACCCTGCCAGCCAGCTTTTGCAAATTCTTCAAAGGCTTTCTTGAAGCCGGGTGTGGTGGTGACCACACCATCATTCCACTTGGCGCCATTCTGATCACCGGCGCGGTTCAAAGGTGCTACTTCCTGCTCAACGAAGCGGGCGTTCTCATCAATAATGGCATCGATCAACTCGGCCGAGAAATCCTCAAAGCCAGGCAATTCCAGCACACCAGGTAGATCAGCCAGCTCTGTAAGTGCAAAGCGGATGTCTTGGGTGGGTACACGATACGTCATGAACACTCCTACACAGAAACAAAAAGGACCGAAGCCACAATCAGGCCCCTAGGATATACGCACTGAAAAAAAGCCTGCTGGAGAAGTCCCCAGCAGGCCGATGGGCGCTTAGAGCGCTTTTTCTAACTCAGGCACAGCTTCAAACAGATCCGCGACCAAACCGTAGTCGGCCACGCCAAAAATAGGCGCTTCGGGATCTTTGTTGATCGCCACGATAACCTTGGAGTCTTTCATGCCAGCCAAGTGCTGGATGGCACCGGAAATACCCACGGCCACGTACAGCTGAGGAGCCACGATCTTGCCTGTCTGACCCACCTGCCAGTCGTTCGGAGCATAGCCGGCGTCCACTGCAGCGCGCGAAGCACCCAGTGCGGCACCCAGCTTGTCAGCCAGACCGTCCAGCAATTTGAAGTTTTCGGCGCTGCCCATACCGCGACCACCGGACACGACCACACCGGCACCCGCCAGCTCAGGACGGTCGCTCTTGGCCACTTCACGGCTGACGAACGTAGAACGGCCCGAATCAGCCACGGCGCTCAGCTCTTCAACAGCGGCGCTACCACCTTCAGCGGCCACAGCGTCAAAGGCGGTGGTACGCACGGTGATCACTTTAACGGCATCGCTGGACTGAACGGTCGCCACAGCATTACCGGCATAAATAGGACGGGTGAAGGTATCCGCCGACTCCACGGACAAAATGTCCGACACTTGGGCAACATCCAGCTTGGCCGCAACGCGAGGGGCAATGTTCTTGCCCGAAGCGGTTGCCGGGAACAGGATGTGGCTGTAATTGGAGGCGATGGCCAGCACTTGGGCAGCCACGTTCTCGGCCAGTCCTTCAGCCAATGCAGGACCATCGGCCAACAGGACTTTGCTGACACCCTGAGCCTTGGCAGCCGCCTGGGCCACGCCAGCAGCCTGGTTACCTGCGACCAGAACATGCACATCACCGCCGATCTTCTGAGCGGCAGCCAGGGCGTTGAGTGTTGCAGCCTTCAGCTGCTGATTGTCGTGCTCGGCAATAACAAGGATAGCCATTTAAATCACCTTCGCTTCGTTCTTCAGTTTCTCGACCAGTGTGGCAACATCGGGCACCATAATGCCGGCAGCACGAGCTGGAGGCTCAGTCACTTTCAGAGTTTTGATACGAGGAGCCACATCAATGCCCAGCTCTTCGGGAGTCAGGGTTTCCAAAGGCTTTTTCTTGGCCTTCATGATGTTGGGCAGTGTCACGTAACGAGGCTCGTTCAGGCGCAGGTCGGTGGTGATCACAGCGGGCAGGCTCAGTTTCAGTGTTTCCAGACCGCCGTCCACTTCACGAGTGACCGACACGCTGTCGCCCGAAACTTCAACTTTGCTGGCAAAAGTGGCTTGTGGCCAGTCCAGCAAGGCAGCCAGCATTTGACCAGTCTGGTTAGCGTCGTCGTCGATCGCCTGTTTGCCCAGGATCACGAGCTGAGGCTGCTCTTTGTCCACCACGGCCTTGATCAGCTTGGCCACGGCCAAGGGCTGCAATTCAGCGTCGGTTTGCACCAGGGTGGCCCGATCCGCACCAATGGCCAAGGCCGTGCGCAGCGTTTCCTGGCTTTGTGCAACGCCGCAAGAAAGAGCGATCACTTCAGTGGCTGCACCGCTTTCTTTGAGGCGAGTGGCCTCTTCGACAGCGATTTCGTCAAAGGGGTTCATGGACATTTTCACATTGGCAATGTCCACCCCGGTTTGGTCAGATTTCACGCGCACCTTGACGTTATAGTCAACTACGCGTTTCACGGGTACTAACACCTTCATGTAATGTTCTCCAGTGCAGTCTTAAATAAAAATTATTCTGTTGAAATAAGGCTTTAGAAGAATTCCAAAGCCCGAAGCCACTCGCCTAAAGCCCGGCGAAGGCCTTGATGTGAGCCACCACGCTGCGCCCCAGGGACGAGGGATCGTACCCCCCTTCCAGCATACTGACCAGACGTTGTCCGGCACTAGGCGCACTGGCCTGGACCACCATAGCGGTCAATTCCGCATAATCGGCCTCAACCAAGCTGAGCTGTCCCATTTCATCTTCACGGTGGGCATCAAAGCCGGCCGAGAAAAAGACAATTTCAGGGGCAAACGCCTCTATGCGGGGCAAACAAACCTGTTTGAACAGATCGATAATCTGAGCAGACTTGGTGTAGGCCTCAACCGGTATATTTACCATGTTTTGCGCCGCCGGGTCCTGAAAGGAATCAGGAAAAAACGGAGACTGAAAGAAACTGCACATCAGAACCCGCTCGTCGCCGGCAAAAATCTGCTCGGTTCCATTGCCGTGGTGCACATCAAAATCCACGATCAGCACACGCTTGAGGCCATATTTTTCCATCGCATAGGCCACGGCCACAGCGATATTGTTAAAAAAACAAAACCCCATCGCCCGCGCCCGCTCGGCATGATGACCGGGAGGTCGTACCGCACAAAATGCGCCCGTCGCCCCTTCGTTCATGACGCCATCGACCGCATCCAGGCCCGCTCCGGCTGCGGCATAGGCTGCTTCCAGAGTGTGCGGATTCATCAAGGTGTCCGGATCGATATTGAAATACCCCTGCTGCGGCAATTGCTCTTTGAGCTTTTGCACATAAGCGGCATCGTGTACCCGCAAGATATCCTCATCCGTCGCCAGCCTTGCCTGTCGCTGAGCCAGATAGGATGCCAGACCGCTTGATAGCAGTTGATCGTTTATGGCATCCAGTCGCTGCGGACTTTCCGGATGCCATCGGCCCATCTCATGCAAATGGCATGATGGATGGATAAAATATAGTGTCTCCATGAGGATGGATTATGTTCAGACCCACTCGAATTTTGCAAGCAGTACTGATCGCGCTGAGCACTGCCGGCTGCGCCACAACCACTTCCCAAGCTCCGACCACGGACACCAAACCCAGCAGCGGCGCGGCTTTCCAGACCTCGGCAAAAAAAACCGGCACCGTCGAAATCAAGGCTTTGGCCGAACCCGCGTCCATTCAGGCCGGTGAATCTCGCTCTGGTCGGACACAATTTTTTAAATTAAACGGTGAATTAAACGATGACATTGCGAGCTACGCCCAAGAAGTGGCGACAGTACGCAAGATCCCGCTGGATGTCGTCACCGATATGTTGCAGCAAGCTCAATATAACGAGACCGCCGCCAAATTAATGCGCCCCACCAAAGGGCGCATCAAGCGCAGTTGGGTAACGTATAAAAAACGCAATGTAGACCCGGCCCGCATTCAAGGTGGCGTCCAGTTCTGGCAAAAACATCGCCTGGCCTTGGACCAGATTTCCAAAGACTATGGTGTACCGCCCTCTATTATTGTGGCCATCCTCGGCGTGGAAACCGTCTACGGCAAAATCATGGGCGACTTCAAAGTGCTGGATGCCTTGTTTACGCTGGGCTTTGCCTATCCGGATGACAGCCGTCCCGAGCGTGGCCAGTTGTTCCGTGATCAATTAGCGGACCTGATCGAATTGCATTATCAAAGCGAGCTGGACGCACGTATTGTTCAAGGCTCGTTCGCAGGCGCTATGGGTATGTCCCAGTTCATGCCCGGCAGCTTGATACGCTATGCCGTCGATGGCGATGGAGATGGCCGTATTGATCTGCGCAATAACCCAGCCGATGCCATGGCGTCGATTGCCAACTTCTTGCGTGCACACGGCTGGGAACCCGGCCTGCCGGTTTTCGCTCCGGTCGAATTGAGCAACGCAAGTAAAGCGATGGTGGACGGTGGCATTTATCCCAAACTTAGTTGGGCACAATTGAATAATGCCGGTGCGACGGTGAAAGGTCAGAGCCAGAACGCAGGCCCCTGGCAGCAGGCTCAATTAGGTGTAGTGAACCTGGTGGACGAGCCACGCAATACCACCGAGTATCGCCTAGGCACGCCCAACTTCTTTGCCATTACCCATTACAACCGCAGTTACTTTTATGCCAGCTCGGTCGCCGATCTGGCTTCCGAACTGGCCAAACAAATGGGCTACGGCAACCCTAATTAATTAAAGATGCCGGTAGACAGGTAACGGTCGCCACGGTCACACACAATGAAAACGATCGTGGCGTTTTCTACGCGCTGAGCAACGCGCATGGCTGCCACCAAGGCACCGCCGGACGAAATACCGGCACAGATCCCCTCTTCAGCGGCCATACGGCGCGTCATGATCTCGGCCTCTTGCTGGCCAATTTCCTCGAACCTATCCACTTTGGAGGGATCGTAAATTTTGGGCAGATACTCTTCTGGCCATTTACGAATGCCGGCAATTTGCGCCCCTGGTGCAGGCTGAGCCCCCACCACCACTATGCCGCTGTTCTGGCTGCGCAAATAATTACCCACACCCATGATGGTGCCCGTCGTGCCCATGGCGCTGACAAAGTGAGTGACCTGACCATCGGTTTGCTGCCAGATTTCCGGGCCGGTGCTATGCACGTGCGCCGCTGGATTATCCTTGTTGGCAAACTGATCCAGCACCTTGCCCTGCCCTTCAGCCTGCATCTTCAACGCCAGATCACGGGCATATTCCATACCGCCTTGATCCGCAGGCGTCAGAATCAACTTCGCGCCATAGGCTGTCATGGAAGCACGACGCTCCAGCGACAGGTTATCGGGCATGATCAAAATCATTTTGTAGCCACGCACGGCCGCAATCATGGCCAGGGCAATACCAGTATTGCCACTGGTGGCCTCGATCAAGGTGTCTCCCGGCTTGATATCACCGCGGCGCTCGGCCTCTTGAATCATGGAACTGGCAGCACGGTCTTTCACCGAACCGGCAGGGTTATTGCCTTCCAGCTTGGCCAACACGACATTACCGCGTGCCTGCCCAAACTCGCCTGGAATACGCTGCAAGCGAACCAAGGGGGTTTGGCCAACGGTATCTTCAATGGTGGGATAGTTTTTCATCGATCAATCTCTTACCTTGAGCAAGAAGGCAGCCAGCTCGCACTGACTGCCCATGCAGACTAAACAAACTACTAGCTTAAAGCGAGTCTACGCCCAGGGCTACGGCTTTCTTCTTATATCCGCATCGACCGTATTGGAAACCGCCTTGCTGGCGGCTTTGGCAGGTTCCACTTTCAGGCCCGACTGCTCCATCGTAACGATCTTTTTCGCGCCTATCCCTTTGACCCGGTCCGCCAAATCCTGCAAAGAGTCGAAAGGGCCACCCCGCTGGCGCTCCTCCAGAATCAACTCGGCCGTGCGGGGGCCTATACCTTTAATTTGCTGCAATTGTTGAGCATCAGCCGTATTCAAATCCACCGCGGCAGCCAAGTTCCAGGGCCCCAATAAGCATAGGGCAAGCAGAAAGCGAAGAACGGACGCACGCCAACCTTGCATTGAGTGCAACCAGCGATGGGAAACGGGGGACAAGATCAGGGAGGTAGACATGATAAAGGCTCCTTGGAAAGAAGCCTTTATGGTGCTGCCTGGGTGAATGCAAAAGCGGGCCGGAGACCGCATTTAGCCATGCGTGGCAGCCCGCATGGACTTTAAAGCCCTACTGCTTAGCGCAGAGCCCCCGACTGCAGCAGACGGCGTACGTACTCAGCGACACCCGTCTGTACATCGTGGAAAGGCTTGTCGTAACCAGCCGCACGCAGCTGTGTCAGGTCTGCCTGGGTGTGGCTTTGATAACGGCCTTTCAGATCATCGGGAAACGGGATGTATTGCAGAAACTGCTGCGTCACCAACTCTTCCAATGTCAGAGTAGGCAAGCCATCATGCTCACGCAAGGTGTTGACGACGGTCTGGGCTACATCATTGAACGGCTGGGCACGTCCCGAACCGCAGTTGAACACGCCCGACTGCTTGTCCTGACCCAGGAAATGCAGATTCACCGACACGACATCATCAATAAAGACGAAGTCACGTTGCTGACCGCCATCCACATAGCCATCCCAGCCACCAAACAAGAGTACATGACCGTCGCGACGGTATTGCAGCATATTGTGATAAGCCACCGAGGCCATACGACCTTTGTGCTGCTCTTGTGGACCATAGACATTGAAGTAACGCAGGCCGACCACTGGCGCACGCAGACTATCCAGATGACGACGCAGCACTTGGTCGAACAGAAACTTGGAATAGCCGTAGACGTTCAACGGCCCTTCGTTGCTGAGGTCCTCGGCATACAAGGGACCCGCACCGTAAACAGCGGCGGACGAAGCATACAAGAGAGGAATACGCTTGGCCTGGCAGTACTCGAAGATTTCCAGCGTCACGCGGTAGTTGTTGTCCATCATGAACTGACCATTGCGCTCGGTCGTATCCGAACATGCGCCCTGGTGCAGTACAGCTTCAATATTGGAGAACTCGTCGCGCGCCAACCGGGCACGGAAATCGTCCTTGTCCATATAGTCGGCAATTTGGCCATGCACCAGATTGACGAACTTGTCGCCATCGCTCAGGTCGTCCACCACCAGAATGTCAGTCACACCCTGCTGGTTCAGGCCTTTCACCAAATTGCTGCCAATAAAGCCAGCGCCACCGGTCACTACGATCATGCCAATTCCTTTGCCGTCACAATGGACGTACCCAATTTTCCGACCACGATACCACCCGCGCGGTTCGCCCAGCGCATGGCCTGCAACCAGTCCAGACCCGCCGCTCGCATCACCGCCAGCGTTGCCAATACCGTGTCCCCGGCACCCGAGACATCGAACACCTCTTGTGCCTGCGCATCCACATGCTCACGCCCCTGCTCGGTGAACAAGGTCATCCCTTGTTCGGAACGGGTAATCAGCAAGCATTCCAAATTCAGCTTGCGACGCAAATCTTGAGCGCGTCGCATCAAATCATCTTCATCTTTCCAGGCGCCCACAGCTTCCTGCATTTCCGAACGATTCGGCGTCAGGATAGTGGCACCTTGATAGCGCTCGTAGGTTTTGCCTTTGGGATCGACCAGAACAGGAATGTTCTTCGATCGTGCCAACGCAATCAAACTTTCTACCTGGGCCAAAGCGCCTTTCGCATAGTCCGACAAGACCAGCACCTGATGCTGATCCAGCAAGTCGCTCATGTTTTGCTGCAACTGATCCAAAGCGCTGCTGGCCGGGCTTTCTTCAAAATCCACGCGCAGCAATTGTTGCTGACGCCCCAGCACGCGCAGCTTCAGCGATGTGGGCATGACCGGATCTTGCACCCAATGCGCCTGAACATGGTCCGCTTCAGCCAGTTCACGCACGGTCTTGCCCGCTTCGTCCTGCCCAATCACGCCCAGCAGGCTGGCCTGGGCACCCAAAGCGGCAATATTGCGTGCCACGTTGGCGGCACCACCCAGACGGTCCTCTACCCGCCCCATCTTGACCACAGGAACGGGTGCTTCGGGGGAGATACGATCCACATCGCCAAACCAGTAACGGTCCAGCATGACGTCACCCACGACCAGCACACGGCTGGCAGCAACAGCCTCACCAGGGAAGGTCATCATTTCAGCTCCTCAAGGCGGCGAGGTGCATAGGTTTCCCAGGAGTTGCAGCCGGGACATTGCCAATAGAAATGGCGAGCCTCAAAACCGCAAGAACTGCAGGAATAACGATCCAGACGCTGGGTGTGACGATGTATCAAGGAACGCAGCAGGCTTAAATCCGCACCTGCAATAATCTGATCGACACCGACAGCCTCCGCGCCTTCGGTACTTTCCTTGCCCTGCCCTTGATCCTGGAGTTCAACTTCCAGCATCTTGTCCAGACCCAATAAAGAAGGATGGGCACGCAAGGCATCACGGGCAAACGCCCAAGCCTGCAAATGGCCTTCCTGTTCGCGCAGAACACGGAACAGCACATTGAAAATATCCAGGCTGGGATGCTGCTGATAATGACTGCGCAACATGGCAACGCCCTCTTCGCCCCGACCCAGCTTGCGGTAACTGTCCAGCAGCTCGGTCGCGTACAGGCCCACATATTCAGGCGCACTGCTCAAAATGGAAACCAGGTAAGCCCGCTCCTGCTCGCTCTGGCCTTGCATACGCGCCACACGAGCACGCAAACCGGCAACCCGCGCCTGAGAAGCATACATGCCTTGGCCCGTGCCCAGCTTGCGAATGGCATTATCCGCCTCGTCCAAAGCTTTGGCGGCACGTTCAAAATCAGGCTGCTTGCCTTGCAACGCCCCTTCAGCCTGCTCACACTGGTAATGCACCAGTTGCGGCACAGGCTCATCGACCAAGGCACGCAAACGGCGCACCGCTTCAATGGCACGCGGCCAATCGTGCTCGGACTCATAAATACGGATCAAGGCGCGCATGGCCGGAATAGCAAAGCGCGTTTCACGCACCGCTTCAAAAGCGGCCTCGGCCCGGTCCAGCATGCCAGCTTTCAGGAAATCCTGGGCAATCTGAAACTGGGCATTTTCACGATCTGCAACCGGCAAATCAGCGCGCGACAGCAGACTTTGATGCACTCGGATGGCGCGCTCCATTTCACCACGACGGCGAAACAGGCTACCCAGTGCAAAGTGCAGCTCGGTGGTTTCGGGGTCCAGCTTGGCCACTTCCACAAAGGCGTCAATGGCACGATCCGGCTCTTCATTGAGCAGGAAGTTCAAACCCTTGAAATAGGAATCCGGCAAAGTGCGAGTTTCGGACATCATCTGCCGAAAATCCACCCGCGCGGCGACCCAGCCCAAGGCAAATAGAATTGGTACAAAAACCAACCACCAGGTTTCAAAATCCACTGTTTACTCCAAGGACTTACAAAGGCGCCAGCGGGGCGACGGTCTCGGGCGCCACAGCAGCCGTATTCACGGGCGATTGCTGCGCTTGCTCCAGTCTGTCTTGCAGACGGTCCATTTCGCGGCGCAGGCGGTTGACCTCGCGACGGCGGCGCATCACCGCGCCCACCATCAAAAGCAGCCCCAACACCAAACCTAAAATAAACGCGGCCAGCATTACGACGATCAGCGGAACGTCTTGAATAATATGCTCGGCGAAAAAGCTGACTTGCACCGGTTCCGTGTTTTTCAGTGCGAACAGCAGCACGATCACAAAAACGAGCAGACGCAGTACCCAGACTAGATAGCGCATTTTTAGGGCTCCAACAGTGTTTTTATAATGTCTGATTGTACGTGCAAGCGGAATTTAGCGCACACGCAAAACAGGCCCTGAAAAGGGCCTGTGTAATCAGTATGCAAGTAGGTCTTAACCGTGACGGACTCTCGCATTGAGCTGCTCGAAGGCAGACGACTGGTCGTCTGCTTCGATTTGCTCTTGCTCGAGAAAGACAGAATCGACTCGCTCGCGCAATTCCTTGCCGGCCTTGAAGTGCGGCACCTGTTTACCAGGCACCATCACTTTTTCACCCGATTTGGGATTGCGCCCTACCCGCGGCGAGCGGGTAGAGAGCGAAAAGCTGCCAAACCCTCGGATTTCGATCCGTTGACCGCTGGCCAGGGCCTGGGTCATAGAATCCAAAACCGTTTTCACGGCGAAATCCATATCGCGCAGAGCCAGCTGCGGATAGCGGCTGGCCAACAACGCGATCAGCTCAGACTTTGTCACGCTGATTAACCGTCGTCACGTTGCTGCTGGTCCAGCTTGGCACGCAGCAGAGCACCCAGATTGGTCGTACCGGACGAAGCGCTGGCTTCGGTCAGGCGGGCCATGGATTGAGCGGTTTCGGCGGTATCACGAGCCTTGATGGACAACTGAATCGAACGGGTCTTGCGATCCACGCTCAAGATCATGGTTTCGATTTCCTGACCTTCTTTCAGAGCCGTCGTGGCATCTTCAACACGGCCCGAGGAAATCTCGGAGGCGCGCAGGTAGCCTTCAACGTCCAGCGACAGAGTTACAACAGCACCCTTGGCTTCCACGGACTTGACGACGCCGCTAACCACAGCACCCTTGTCGTAGGTTGCTACGAAGTTGTTGAACGGATCGCCTTCCAGCTGTTTGATACCCAGGGAAATGCGCTCTTTGTCGGTGTCGATGCCCAGAACCACGGCGTCAACTTCGTCGCCCTTCTTGAAGTTGCGAACGGCTTCTTCGCCAGTCTCGGACCAGGACAGGTCGGACAGGTGAACCAGACCGTCGATGCCGCCAGGCAGACCAACAAACACGCCGAAGTCGGTGATGGACTTGATGCCACCGCGAACCTTGTCGCCGCGCTTGAAGTTGATGGCGAAATCTTCCCATGGGTTGGCACGGCACTGCTTCATGCCCAAGGAGATACGACGACGATCTTCGTCGATTTCCAGAACCATGACTTCGACTTCTTCACCCAAGGTCACAACCTTGCGTGGGTCAACGTTCTTGTTGGTCCAATCCATTTCGGATACGTGAACCAGACCTTCGATACCGTCTTCCACTTCAACAAATGCACCGTAGTCGGTCAGGTTGGTAACCTTGCCGAACAGACGGGTGTTTTGTGGGTAGCGACGTGCCAGACCGATCCATGGATCTTCGCCCAGCTGCTTGACGCCCAGGGAGACGCGGCTCTTTTCCTGATCGAACTTGAGGACCTTGGCTTCGATTTCCTGACCCACCTGCAGAACTTCGGATGGGTGACGAACACGGCGCCATGCCATATCGGTGATGTGCAGCAGACCGTCGATGCCGCCCAGATCCACGAACGCACCGTAATCGGTGATGTTCTTGACGATACCTTTGACGATAGCGCCTTCGGACAGGGTTTCCAGCAGTTTCTGACGCTCTTCGCCCATGGAGGCTTCCAGCACAGCGCGACGCGACAACACGACGTTGTTACGCTTGCGATCGAGCTTGATGACCTTGAATTCCAGGGTCTTGCCTTCGTATGGCGTGGTGTCCTTGACAGGACGCAGATCAACCAGCGAACCGGGCAAGAAGGCGCGGATGCCGTTGGTCATGACGGTCAGACCGCCCTTGACCTTACCAGTGATGGTACCGTTGACCAGTTCGCCGGACTCAAGCGCTTGCTCGAGGGACAACCAGGCCGACAGACGCTTGGCGCGGTCGCGGGACAGAATGGTGTCACCGTAGCCGTTTTCGAAGGCGTCGATTGCCACGGAAACAAAGTCACCAGCTTGAACTTCCAGTTCGCCCTGATCGTTCAGGAACTCTTCCAGAGGGATCAGTGCTTCGGACTTCAGGCCAGCATTGACCAGAACGTAGTTGTGGTCAATACGCAGAACCTCGGCGGAGATGACTTCGCCGCTTTTCAGGTCTTGGTTTTTAATGCTTTCTGCAAACAAATCGGCAAAGCTTTCGCCGCCCGTTGCGTCTGTGTGAAGGTTAGTGGACATTAAATCAATCCGTTAGCCAAAATGGCCATAAAAAACACACCAGGCAGAACCCGGTGGAGTGAACAAAGCCCGATCAGCACGGGATTAGGCTGTCGGGACCGCAATGCCCGACCAAAGGTCGAGCACCTTATTTACAACTTCCTGGATGCTGAGCTGGGAAGAATCCACAATGTGGGCACCCGGCGCAGGCACAAGCGGAGCATGAGTTCGAGAACGATCACGTTCGTCGCGCGCACGCAAGTCCGCCAAAAGACTCGTAAGATTAGCAGAAATACCCTTTTCGCTCAACTGTTTACAGCGTCTTTGGGCTCGCACCTCCGCATCTGCCAGCAAAAATATCTTTAAAGGTGCGTCCGGGAAGACAACTGTGCCCATATCGCGCCCATCGCCCACCAAACCGGGGGCAACGCGAAAATCCCGCTGCCGTTGCAAAAGTGCCTCACGCACCAGAGGCAAGGCCGCCACCTGAGAGGCCAGATTTCCTACCTCTTCCTGACGAATAGCGTCGCTGACGTCATCGCCATCCATGTAGATATGGGGGTAATCAAAATGCACGTTCAGGCTCTGGGCCGCATGCTGGACCTGGGCCTCGTCCTGGACATCCACGCCGCGACGCAGGCAGGACAAGGCGGTCAGGCGATACAAGGCACCGCTGTCCAGCGTATGCCAGCCCAGCCGCTGCGCGACCAGGGAAGCAATCGTCCCTTTACCGGAAGCGGTAGGGCCATCAATGGTTATGACGGGAATGCTCTGCTCTGTCATGCCTGCACCAATTGTTCAAAAACAGAAAAATACTCGGGGAACGTCTTGCTGACACAGCCGGGATCCAGAATGGTGACCGGCACCGGGCCAAAGCTGGCCAGTGAAAAACACATGGCAATGCGGTGGTCATCATACGTTTCGATGCTGGCCGAACGCCATTGATCGGCGGCAATAGGATGCACAGTCAGCCAGTCCGGCCCGGATTCTACTGTTGCCCCCAGCTTGCGCAATTCGGCCTGCATGGCATCAATACGGTCTGTCTCCTTCACGCGCCAGCTGGCGATATTGCGCAAGGTGCAAGGACCATCAGCAAACATGGCCATGGCAGCTGCCGTCATGGCGGCGTCAGGAATATGGTTGAAATCCAGATCAAAGGCCTTGAGCTTGTCGCCCTTGGCTACGCACTGACCAGAAACGATCAGTTCATTGGCATGACGCTCGATATGAGCACCCATGGCTTGGGCCACATCCGCAAACTGAATATCGCCTTGCAGACTTTCTGTACCCACGCCCTGAATACGTAGCGGGCCACCGCCAATAGCTCCCAAAGCAATGAAATACGAAGCAGACGAAGCATCGCCCTCCACTACGTACAAGCCGGGGCTGACATAAGCTGCATCGGCGGGGACAGTAAAGCTGCTCCAGCCGTCGCGCTCCACCTGCACACCGAAACGCGCCATCATGGCCAGCGTGATTTCAATATAAGGCTGAGAGATCAACTCCCCTTCCACCTCGATACGCAAAGGCTGGCCCGTACGAGCAGTCAACAAGGGAGCGGCCATTAACAAGGCTGTCAGGAACTGGCTGGATACCGAGCCTTTCACCGACACACGACGCTGATCAGCCTGTACCAACTCACCAATCGCCAAGGGAGGATAGCCCTCTGCCCCCAGATATTGCACCTCAGCTCCCAGGCTGCGCAGCGCATCCACCAGATCCCCAATGGGGCGCTCGTGCATGCGGGCAATACCGCTAAGGTTGAAGCGACCACCCATCAAGCCCAAAGCAGCGGTCAAGGAGCGGAAAGCCGTACCGGCATTACCCAAAAACAGATCCGCATCGCGATGCGCAAAAGGAGCCCCACCGTCGATCACTACCGTGCCCTGCCCCAGGTCCTGCACAGCCACGCCCATTTGCTGCAGAGCGGCCATCATGACGCGGGTATCGTCCGAATGCAGCAAGCCTTCCAGGCGTGTTTGCCCTTGAGCCAAGGCGGCCAACAACAGGGCTCGATTGGAAATGCTCTTGGACCCTGGCAATTGCAGTTGTCCGCTAGCGCGGCTGACGGGGTTCAAAACAAGACTGTCGCTTTGGCTCATTGCAAACCACTCCTACTTGCCCAAAAACGGCGCGCCAAGGCAGCACGCTCTAAAAATTCGTATAAAGCCTGACCATCCTGGTCCTGCAAAGCCTGTTCGGCCTGATCCAGGGCCTGACGTACTTCCTGCAATTGACCCAAGACAGCCTCGCGGTTGCTCAGGAAAATATCGCGCCACACTTCGGCTGATCCGGCTGCAATGCGGGTGAAGTCCCGAAAGCCAGTTCCTGCCAAGGCAAAGCGCTGATCCGAGTTGGCACTGGAGGCCACCTGCCACATAAAAACCGAGGATAAAAAGTGCGGCACATGACTGACCGATGCCAGCACTTCGTCATGCGTGGCCGGGTCCATCAACATGACACGCGCCCCGCAAGCCTCCCACACGGCAATCAAACGCTCGCGTGCGCTGGCACTGTTTTCTTCCAGGGGGGTCAAGATGACGTTGCGACCGTCATACAGATCAGCACGCGCCGCTTCGGGACCTACGGTTTCCGCACCGGCAATGGGGTGGCCGGGAACAAACTGGCTGATACGATCACCCAGCGCATCACGCGCCACACTGACCACATCAACCTTGGTGCTACCTGCGTCGCTGATCAAGGTGTCGTCACGCAGATGGGGACGCAAGGTTTTCAATACCGAGGCCATGGCCCCGATAGGCGTAGCCAACACAATCAGGTCCGCTTGCTGCGCGGCTTGCTCAAGCGTGGCGACATCGTCAATCAGGCCCAGTTCTTGGGCACGTCGCAAGCTTTTCAGCTGCCGACCTACGCCCAGCACTTTTCCTACCGCCCCGGAGCGCTTGAGCGCCAGAGCCAAAGAGCCGCCAATCAAACCGACTCCAACGATCGCCAGCACCGGAACCAAGGGCGGCGGCGCCATAGTTTCTGATGACGCTATCATGATTAATTCCGTTCCCTCTCAGGCCGTCCATGCTGCGCGTATTGCGTGAAATAGCACGAGCAAAACCGGGATATTGATGCAGACTTTGCCAGACTGCTGCCCAAACCCCATCAAAGGATTCAAGCAACACGCAAAGCCTCTATTTTGTCTAGCCAGCTCTTGATGACACAGCGCACCAAGCAACTGCGCAAGACAGACCGAAACAAGCAGATCCTGTGCGAGCCACTCGTCCTGACAAGGCATGTCCTGACCAGGCACGTCCTGACCAGGCACGTCCTGAACAGGCATGTCCCACACAGACAATAAGGCCTTGAGGGGGAAGCCCCCCAGGCCTTTCTTGTTGCTGATGCTTAAAAGTCGTTTACGGGGTAAGAACCCAGAATCTTGAAAAAGGCGACTTGTTTCTTCAGCTCTGCCAAAGCGGCGGCCATGGCTGGCTCGTCACGATGACCGATCAGGTCTACGTAGAAATAATATTCCCACTGCCCTGTCCGCGCAGGACGCGACTCCAGGCGCGTCATGGACACACCATGCACTGCCAAAGGAGACAGCATGTCATAGACAGCGCCAGCCCGGTTGGGCACCGCCAGAATGATGCTGGTCTTGTCATTGCCGCTAGGCAGGGACTCGATATTGCCAATGGCCAGGAAACGGGTGCGGTTGTGCGGATCGTCCTGAATACCGGCCTCGACCACACCCAGATTCCAGGCGGTAACAGCTGTATTGCCCGCAATCGCTGCAACCGTAGGATCGGACGACGCAATGCGTGCTGCTTCAGCGTTGCTGGAGGCGGCCTCACGCAAAAGCTGTGGGTAATGCTTTTGCAGCCAGTTCTGGCACTGCGCCAAAGCCTGAGGATGGGCCATCACACGGGTTACGCCTTCCATCGTGCCAGTTTGGGTCAGCAGATTGTGATGCACACGAATCGAGCGCTCGCCCAAGACACGCAAGGGCGAGTTCAGCAGCAAATCCAGCGTGCGGTTCACAGCACCTTCGGTCGAGTTCTCGACGGGCACCATGCCTACTTCAGCCTGACCCACTTCGACGCTGCGGAAAACCTCGTCGAAGGAGTCACATTGCAGGCCATCCAAAGCATGGCCGAAATGCTCGTAGGCGGCTTGCTCGGAAAAAGAGCCCTGTGGGCCCAGATAAGCCACGCGCAATACGCTTTCCAGACCGCGACAGGCAGAAATAATCTGCCCCCACACCGCTTCGACTGCTGCCGGTGTGAACGGGCCATCATTTTCAGACTGCAAGCGACGCACAATACGTGCCTCGCGTTCGGGCTTGAGGATGACTTCCTCTGTATTGAAGTCCTGCTTGATCTTGCCTACTTCCAAAGCCGCACGAGCACGCTCGTTGAGCAACTCCAGGATCTGGCGATCCAGCTCATCAATACGATTGCGCCAAGGGAGCAGGCGCTCAGTTAAGGTATTAGCCATTCCGTCGTTCAAATTCAGTCATGAAATCGATAAGTGCCTGCACACCCTCCAGCGGCATGGCGTTATAGATTGAAGCGCGCATACCGCCCACGCTCTTGTGTCCTTTCAGGGAAGTCAGGCCTGCAGCCGTAGCCTGTTCCAGAAACAGGGAATCCAGGGACTGATCACGCAAGAGGAACGGGACGTTCATACGCGAGCGATACGCCGGATGCACGGTGTTGTTATAGAACTCGGACGCATCCAGAAAGCCGTACAAGGCCTCGGACTTGGCCGCATTGCGTGCCTGCATGGCAGCCACACCACCCTGGCGCTCCAGCCACTTGAACATCAGCCCGGCCATGTAGATCGAGTATGTAGGCGGCGTGTTGAACATGGACTGCTGCTTTTCAATGTTGGCGTAGTTGAACGCCGACGGGCACAGATCCATGGCATGGCCCAGCAAGTCCTTGCGTATCATCATCAAGGCAATACCGGACATGCCGGCATTTTTCTGGGCACCCGCGTAAGCAACCGACACGCGCGAGAAATCGATCGGGCAGGACAGAATGTTGGACGACACGTCAGCAACGACGGGGACATCCAGCTTGGGAATATCATTGAACTCCACGCCACCAATGGTTTCATTGGTGCAAACGTGCAAGTAAGCCGCATCCGAGCGCACATCCCATTGGGAAGGCTCGGGGAACCAGGTCCAGGGCGCCCATTCTTTGCCCTGATCGTGCCATGCCTGACCACTGGTACCGGCAACGTGAATATCACCGTAACGCTGAGCCTCTTCGCAGGACTTGACCGACCAGCTGCCCGAAAGCACGTAGTCGGCCTTGCCACTGCCATTGCGCTGAATCAGGTTCAAGGGCAAAAGGCCATTCTGGCCTTGTGCCCCCCCCTGAACAAACAGCACCGCGAAATCATCGGGCACGGACAACAAGCTGCGCAAATCGGCTTCTGCCTCGTCACGCACACCCATATAGTCCTTGCTACGGTGGCTCATTTCCATGATGGACATGCCGGTGCCATGCCAATCTGTCATTTCAGCAGCGGCTTGCTCCAGCACTTCCAACGGCAGCATTGACGGGCCTGCCGAAAAATTCCATACACGCATTACTCGTTTTCCTCGCCGGAAGGGTCCGCCTGGTCTTGGGCGGAATCAAGTTGATTATCCTGCTCCTGACCTTCTGGCGCCTGACCCTCTTCGGCCAGCTCGGCGTCGACCTCGTCATCGGTCTCTACCACGCGGTACACACCAGACAGCTCGCTGTCATCGTCCACGCTGATCAAGGTCACACCTTGAGTCGCACGACCCATTTCGCGGATTTCAGCCACGCGAGTGCGTACCAGCACACCGGCGTTGGTGATCAGCATGATCTCGTCGGTTTCACGAACCAGCACCGCACCCACGACCTTGCCGTTACGGGCCGAGGTCTGGATGGCAATCATGCCCTTGGTGCCACGACCGTGACGCGTGTATTCGCCAATCGGGGTACGCTTGCCGAAACCGTTCTCGGTGGCGGTCAGCACGGATTGGGTTTCGTCTTCGGCCACCAGCAGGGCGATCACAGACTGGCCTTCTTCCAGCGTCATGCCGCGCACACCACGGGCTGCACGGCCCATTGGGCGCACATCACCCTCGTCAAAGCGCACAGCCTTGCCGGCATCCGAAAACAACATGACGTCGTGCACACCGTCGGTCAGCTGAGCGCCGATCAGGTAGTCGCCCTCGTCCAGGCCCACAGCAATAATGCCGGCCTTGCGGGGGTTGGAGAAGTCGGACAGCGGGGTCTTCTTGACCGTACCGCGCGAGGTCGCCATGAACACGAACTGATCTTCGCTGAATTCCTTGACGGACAGCACCACGTTGATCTTCTCGCCATCTTCCAGAGGGAACATATTGACGATAGGACGGCCACGCGAGTTGCGTGAACCTTGAGGCACTTCCCAGACCTTGAGCCAGTACACACGGCCACGGTTGGAGAAGCACAGCAGGTAATCGTGGGTATTGGCGATGAACAACTTGTCGATCCAGTCGTCCTCTTTCATGGCGGTGGCTTGTTTGCCACGGCCACCACGACGCTGGGCCCGGTATTCGGACAGCGGCTGGCTCTTGATGTAGCCGGTATGCGAGAGCGTCACCACCATATCCATAGGGGTGATCAGGTCTTCGGTATCCAGCTCGGTGGCGTTGTGCTCGATTTGCGAGCGACGAACGTCCTTGCCAGTCGCCGAGAACTCGTCGCGCACGGCGATCAGTTCGTCACCAATAATGGCAGACACACGAGCCGGGTTAGACAGGATATCCAGCAAGTCAGCAATCTTGTCCATGACCTCGCGGTACTCCTGAACAATCTTGTCCTGCTCCAGGCCAGTCAGGCGTTGCAAGCGCATGTTCAGGATTTCCTGAGCCTGCACTTCGCTCAGACGGTACAGACCATCTGTGTTCATGCCAAATTCGGCACCCAGATCATCAGGACGGTAAGCCTGACGGCCACCCACAATGGCGCTGGTGTCAGCACGGGCCAGCATCTCGCGCACCAGACCGGAATCCCAGGACCGAGCCATCAGCTCGACACGGGCAACCGGTGGCGTTGGAGCCGCTTTGATGATTTCGATGAACTCATCAATATTGGCCAGGGCCACAGCCAGACCTTCCAGCACATGACCGCGCTCGCGCGCTTTGCGCAACTGGAATACGGTACGGCGAGTAACAACTTCGCGGCGGTGGCTCAGGAAGTAATCCACCAGCTGTTTCAGGTTGAGCAGACGGGGCTGGCCATCGACCAATGCCACCATGTTCATCCCGAAGGTTTCTTGCAACTGCGTATTCTTGTAGAGGTTGTTCAGCACAACTTCCGGCACTTCGCCGCGCTTCAGTTCAATGACCAAACGCATACCGTCCTTGTCGGACTCGTCGCGGATATCGGAGATACCCTCGATGCGTTTTTCGTTGACCAGCTCGGCAATGCGTTCCTGCAGCGACTTCTTGTTAACCTGGTAAGGAATGGCGTCGACCACGATGGCCTGACGGTTGCCCTTTTCCATGTCTTCAAAGTGTGTACTGGCACGCATGATGACGCGGCCACGGCCCGTGCGATAGCCTTCGCGCACACCGGACATGCCATAGATAATGGCACCGGTCGGGAAGTCGGGGGCCGGGATGTATTCGATCAGCTCATCAACCGTGCACTCGGGGTGGCTCAGGCAGTACAGACAGCCGTTGACCACTTCAGCCAGGTTATGCGGCGGAATATTGGTAGCCATACCCACGGCAATACCCGAGCTGCCGTTGACCAGCAGGTTGGGCAGACGCGAAGGCAACAGGGCCGGTTCTTTTTCGCTGCCATCATAGTTAGGCACGAAATCCACGGTTTCCTGGTCGATATCGGCCAGCAGTTCGTGGGCGATCTTGGCCAGACGGATTTCGGTGTAACGCATGGCCGCGGCGTTATCCCCGTCGATGGAACCAAAGTTACCTTGTCCGTCGACCAGGGTGTAGCGCATGGAAAAGTCCTGCGCCAGACGCACGATAGTGTCATAGACGGCAGAGTCACCATGAGGGTGGTACTTACCGATCACATCACCGACGATACGAGCCGACTTCTTATAGGCACGATTCCAGTCGTTATTGAGTTCATGCATGGCGAACAGAACACGGCGATGCACGGGCTTCAAACCATCTCGCACGTCGGGAAGAGCACGGCCCACAATCACGCTCATGGCGTAATCGAGGTAGCTGCGGCGCATCTCCTCTTCAAGCGAAACGGGAAGCGTCTCCTTGGCAAAGGAATCCATAGGTCAATTCTTTATAGATATGGGTTAAGCAGTAAGCCAGCCGTAAACGGACAAGAGGAAATTCTAGCACTTTCACATAGAGGGACGCAGCGTAGCTAGGCGAGAAGGCGGGCGATATGTGATTGAAACGGTCGATTCGTCAAAAATCCATCGTCCACTAATCGTATCGATGATGGATTGAAGAAGCGGCCCCACCCTTTCCCTGTTGCCTAAAACCAACAATAAAAGGAAAGAACAAGGCTAATTCCACGCATCTTCACGAATCGTTCCCCGTCCCCCTCACGCATGTGGCCGAAATGTCTTAAGATTCGACCTAACACGCATGAAACCCAGCGCAAGCAAGTCTTTGTTCCGTTCAAAGGATTGCTATACTGGTTCCGTTAATCAGCGGCAGGGGTTCGCTGCGGTCACTTAACAGCATCAGCTCAACGAGGAGAAATATGAACAAACCCTCCAAAATCGCACTTGTACTCGCCATTGCCGCCGCATCGGCCACTAGTGCAGTTTCCGCACAAGAGTCCGGCGAAGTTAACAACTGGCGCAATCCGTTCGGCGACGTTTGGAAAAACGGCACCAACGAACTGTGCTGGCGCAACAACTTCTGGACACCTGCTACAGGTATTCCAGGTTGTGACGGTGTGCCCGTTGCCCAAGCCCCCGAAGCTCCTGTCGTCGCTCCTACTGTCACCAAAGTGACTCTGAACGCTGACACGTTCTTCGACTTCGACAAATCCACCATCAAGCCAGAAGGCCGCCAGGTTCTGGATCAAGTGGCTGACACCGTTCAGTCCATCGATCTGGAAACTCTGATCGCTACCGGTCACACTGACTCGATCGGCGCTGAAGCTTACAACCAGAAGCTGTCCGAGCGTCGCGCCAATGCTGTTAAAGCATACTTGGTCAACAAGGGCGTACCTGCAGACCGTATCTACACCGAAGGCAAGGGCGAAGCTCAGCCAGTGGCGTCCAACAAGACCCGCGAAGGCCGTGCTCAAAACCGTCGCGTAGAAATCGAAATCGTGGGCAACCGCAAGTAATTCTTGCTGCATCACGTATTTCTGTAGCTAAGGCTACAATTAAGGCTCCGCTTTTGCGGGGCCTTAATTTTTTTGGATGAGCCATGACCGCTTCCACCGTCACTAACGTCAATGTCGATCCCGCAGAGATCGATAAATTCAGTGCACTGGCATCCCGCTGGTGGGACCCTGACAGCGAGTTCAAACCGCTGCACGCCATCAACCCTTTGCGTCTGGACTGGATTCTGTCCTACACCGGCTCCCTGGCGGGCAAGCAGGTATTAGACGTCGGTTGTGGTGGCGGAATCTTGTCGGAAAGCCTGGCTCAGTCCGGCGCCGACGTCACCGGCATTGACCTGGCCGAGCGCTCCTTGAAGATTGCCCGTTTGCACAGTCTGGAATCGGGCGTACCCGTCAAATACGAGATGATCAGCGCCGAAGACATGGCTGATCAGCACCCTGGTCGTTTTGACGTTGTCACCTGCATGGAAATGCTGGAACATGTCCCCGATCCGGGCTCCATCATTGCGGCCTGCGCCAAACTGGTCAAACCCGGTGGCTGGGTCTTTTTCTCGACCCTGAACCGCAATCCCAAATCTTTCTTGTTTGCCATTGTGGGCGCCGAGTACCTCTTGCGCCTGATTCCCAAAGGCACGCACAGCTATGAGGGCTTCATCAAACCCAGCGAGCTGATTTCCTCGGCCCGCCGCAGTGGTCTGGATGCCCTGGCATTGAAAGGTCTGGAATACAACCCGATTACCGAGCACTATCGCCTGTCTGGCGACACCTCCGTCAACTACCTGCTGGCCAGCCGCCGCCAAAGCTAAGCCCTCATGAATAAACTGGTTCTATTCGATTTTGACGGCACCTTGGCCGACTCTGCTCCGGATCTGGCTGCTACGGCCAATCGCATGCGCAATGAACATGGCCTGCCTGATTTGCCCTACGAAGCGCTGCGGCCCTATGCCTCGCACGGTGCACGCGGACTGCTCAAGGTAGCGCTGGATATCAATACCGATCACCCCAACTACGCACAATTGCGAGCGCAATTCCTGCAGGACTACAACGATCACATGACGGAGCTGACCTATCTGTTTGAGGGCGTAGCCCCCATGCTGAAACAGTTAGAGCAGGCCGACTACACCTGGGGCATCGTCACCAACAAGCTGGAATACCTGGCCCTGCCCCTGATCCGTCATTTAGGACTGGAAGCGGGTTGCGCAGTCACCGTCGGTGGCGATACCACCCAGCACACCAAGCCTCATCCCGCCCCCTTGCTGTATGCCGCCGAGAAAACGGGCTTTGATCCCAAAGACTGCCTGTACGTAGGTGATGATCTGCGCGACATCCAGGCAGGTCAGGCGGCGGGCATGGCTACCATGATTGCCGCCTACGGCTACTGCGCGCAGGACGACAGCCTGAGCACTTGGCAAGCCGATATGACCGTGCATCACGCCTCTGATATCTGGGAAGGCGTACAACGCTGGGCCAACGGTCAGCTATCCCGACCTTCCCCGCTGGCCTGCTAAACAGGCCTAAGGCAGCAGCTCCGACAGGCGCTGCTGCATCCACACTGCCGCAGGGGGCAAAGTTTGCCCCTGTCGCCACAGCATCCGCACTGGCAAGGGTGGCAAAACCATCTCCCGGCAATGCAACTGCGCCAACTTGTTGCGCAAGTTTTCATACTCCGCAATGTTCAGCGGCAAAATCGCCCAGCCCAGACTATCGGCCACCATATCGGCAATGACATAAAAGCTGTCTGAGCGCCACACACTGGGGCTGACAACCGTCTGCTCTGTCCCTTCGATATGAATCAGCAATTGTCGATGTGCCGTCAGCTCTTTACGGCTGACCTGATGCTGACTGGCAAGCTGGTGCGTACGCGCCACACAAATTGCTTGGGGCACAGCGCCAATATAACTTTGCGCAAATGACGTGGCATCAGCTCCGCGATCAAACTGAAAAGCCATATCCGAGCGGCCTTCCTGCACATAGTCCATCACCTCGGAAGCGGTTCCGTTCCAGACCGTCAACTCCAGCGCAGGCCAGCGTTCAGCCAGCTCTTTGAGCAGCAGCCGCAAGGGCTCTTGAGGCAAGGCTTCATCCAGAGCAATTTCCAGTCTAGTCGGTTGTCCTTGCGAGAAATCCAGTGCCCGACGATTCAATACGTCTACCTGACGCAACAGAGCCTTGGCTTCCAGCAGCATGATTTCGCCCGGCACTGTCAGGCTTAACGTTCGTCGTGAACGATCAAACAGCTCCAGATTCAGATCCGCTTCCAGCAAGGAAATCGAGGTGCTGACGGCTGACTGCACCTTGCCCAACTCTTTCGCGGCCTGAGTCATGGAGCCAGTTTCTGCCACAGCGACAAAATGTCGAATACGTTCTAGTGTCCAATCCATTTATCTATTTTATAGATGCTAATCAACTTTGACTGTTGATAATATTGATAGATCATACTTGCTTTCCTACCCCTCTGGTCTTTTATGCTGCACAGCTCGATTACCCATCAAGCCCACACTGCTCCCCTCTCCCCAAGCCGTCGCTGGTTGATCCTGGCAATTGTGTCGGCAGCTCTTCTACTGATTGTGGTGGACATGACGGTGCTCTACACCGCCCTGCCACGCCTGACCCATGATCTGCAGGCCTCGGCCTCGGACAAGCTGTGGATCATCAACAGCTACGCTCTGGTCGTCTCCGGACTGCTGCTGGGCATGGGCACCCTGGGTGACCGCCTGGGTCACAAGCGCCTGTTCCTGTCGGGTCTGGCCATGTTTGGTCTGGCTTCAGTCGCAGCCGCCTACTCTCCGAACCCAACAGCCTTGATCGCCGCACGCGCCTTTCTAGGTGTGGCAGCGGCCATGATGATGCCCGCCACTTTATCGCTGATACGTATCACCTTTCATGATGAGCGCGAACGTGCGGTGGCCTTCGGTGTCTGGTCTTCTATCGCCTCCGGTGGTGCCGCCTTTGGTCCGGTTCTGGGCGGATTCCTGCTGGAACATTTCTGGTGGGGGTCAGTCTTTCTGATCAACGTGCCCATCGTGCTGATCGCGCTGCCTATGGGCTGGATTCTGGTGCCCCGCTCCACGCCAGATGCATCGCGCCCCTGGGATATCAAAGGCTCCTTGCTGATCATGGTGGGCCTGGTAGCCAGCACCCTGGCTATCAAGGAAATGGGCAAGCTGCATACGGATTGGGGTTTGACCGCTGCCGCCCTGCTGATCGGCATCTTGTTTCTGAGCTGGTTTGTCCGTCAACAAAACCGCAGCCCTTTCCCTTTGCTGGACTTTGCCCTGTTCAAGGACGCCACGCTAAGCACCGCCGTACTCTCTGCCTTGACGGCCTCAGCGGCCTTGATCGGCATGGAACTGGTTTTCAGCCAACGCCTGCAATTGGTACTGGGTTTCTCACCATTGGAAGCGGGCCTGGCCATTATTCCTTTGCCACTGGCAGCCTTTATAGCCGGTCCCTTGGCCGGGCGCCTGCTGGTCGTCATCGGCAGCAAGCGACTGCTGATTGGCGCCCTGAGCCTGGCGGGAGCAGGCATGGCCGCTTATCTGCTGTGGCATAACAGTGCAAAGCCTCTACAAGTGATCAGCCTGGTCATGCTGGGCCTGGGTATCGGTGCGGCCATGACGGCGGCTTCCAGCACTATCATGCAAAGCGTGCCACCTTCACGCGCTGGCATGGTGGCCTCGGTCGAGGAAATGTCTTATGAACTGGGTGGTGCGCTGGGCGTGACCATTATGGGTAGCCTGCTGTCCTTCGTATATAGCGCCAGCCTGATCTTGCCACAGGAATTAAGTGACCGCGCCCTGGCCTACGACAGCCTGGATCAAGCCTTGTTGATGGCAGAAACCATGCCACAGAATCTGGCTCTGACCTTAAGTGAACTGGCCCGCGACTCTTTTGATAAAGGCTATGTCGCTGTACTGGCCAGTTGTACGGCTTTGCTGGTGATTGCGGCCTTGGCGGTCTGGTACTTCCAACGCAACAACAGCCATCAGAAAGCCCATTAATCTTTCTTCAACAGCGCCAGCTTGTCGGTCTGAGTCGCCCAGTACTCATGATCCGGCAAGGGCGCTTTTTGTTGACTGATACGCTTCCAGGCCGGGTCCTCGCTCAAGGTCCGGTTCAGTTCCACATAGACCTGCTGCTCGGGCGTCACATCCTGATCACTGACAATCGCCCCCACCGGACACTCGGCCACGCAGATGGAGCAATCAATGCACTCGTCAGGATGAATGACCAGGAAATTCGGGCCTTCAAAAAAACAATCCATGGGGCACACCGTCACACAATCGGTGTACTTGCACTGGATACAGGCTTCCGTCACTACATAGGTCATGAAACAGCTACTTCAACAAATAAAGACGGGGCATAGCATAACAGCTGAGCATGAACATCATGTGATCGCTGTCGGCTATGCCCCGGGTATTCAGCCTGGGCTCAAGCTACCCTGAAGCGGCCTGAACCACCAGGCAACTTAGATGGCAGGTGCTTTCGCAGGCAAGAACTGGAAGGGCTTGGCAGGTTTGAAGTGCTCCAGCGCTTCACCCATATACACCGTGCTTTGCTCGGGACCCAGATCCAGCTTCATGACCTTGCCGGTCTCGGCCGAGAAATCGACCTTTCTCATATCGACCCAGAACGCGCCGGGCGACAGTACCGAGTCAAAGTAATACAGGCTGCGCTGGTGATCGAACACTGTACGCCAGCGAGTCGAAGAGTTGTTGGGCTGGTCAGGTACGGTCATGCCGTAAGGTGTGGAGGCATTGCGCATCACGCTCAGTACGCTGGCTACGGCCTTGTCATCGCTAAGGTTGCGAGGCACGGCATCGATATAGAAAGAAGCACGGGCAAAACGATCAGCGGCACGGCTGGTGCCCGGCAACATGTTCATGCCTCCCACAGATTGCCAATAATCCCGGATTGCCAGTTGCTGATCGAAAGTCGGTGAGTTCGTCAGCACCTGATACTTGCGGCTATGGTGAATATGCTGCTTGCCGTCGATGTACTCAATAATGGCGCTGTCACCAGACGAGTCCGACATGGACAGGTGCAAGGTTGCCAAACGCTCTTCGTTGGGGACTTTGTCGCTGATGACCACGAAGGGATTCTTTTCCAAGGCAGCCACCGCTTCAGCCACCGTGGCGAAGTTATCCAGAACATACTGCCCCCACAAGGACATACTCAAGGTTTTGTCGCCCTTTTGAGGTGTGGGGTATTGCGACTCCACCAACCATAGCAAGTTGACGTTCAGTCCCTTTTCATTTGCACCGTCCGTGGAGGCCAGGTCGTAACCCGACGCAATCACGCTGCCGTATTTCGAGGTCCACTCAATGGACGAGGGACCAGCTTCGCCAGTACGTTTTTCACCGCGAGGAAAAATCCAGAGGTTGGTGCCGACATCCAGCTTCCAGTCCATGGAGCGACCGGTAATCACCTGTCCGTTATCACCCAGAAAAACAGCTCGGGTACACGCCTGAGAGGCCGCAGGCACCAAAACCAGCCCAACTGCACATGCCAGCAAAGTACGACGACATTTTTTTAGCAACATCTTTCTCTCCAGAGACGGCTAGCCGCCCAATCAATGAAACAAAAAAACCGACTGCTTTCACAGCCGATACATTGGACACGGGTGTAACAAAAACAGGATTAGGGCAGCGCGTCAAGCCAAGTGGCAAGTTGTGGCAGAAGACCTACAGATACATGAAAAAGAGCTCTCTTGATTTGAGAAACACAGCGTTTAAATAATAATAACTGTTCTCATTATTGTTCCTTACCTGATTTTCATGTCCCCCTTGTTTCCTCTTTCCCCTGCTGCCCGCGCCGTAATCCTCCTGACCGGCTCCCTTGCCCCCCTCTCCTGTGCCTTGGCTCAACAAAGCGTTAACCAGCTCGACAATATCGTGGTTACGGCTTCTGGCTTTGAGCAAGCGGTTCAAGATGCCCCTGCGTCCATCAGCGTAGTGCCACGTGCCGAACTGGAAAAGAAGGCCTATCGCGATGTGACTGACGCACTGCGCGATGTGCCCGGCGTTGTCATCACCGGGGGAGCCAGCGGCAGCGATATCAGTATCCGTGGCATGGCATCGGCCTACACCCTGATTCTGGTTGACGGCAAACGACAAAACTCGCGTGAGACACGTCCCAATAGCGACGGTGCCGGTATCGAGCAAGGCTGGTTGCCACCCATGCAGGCAATCGAACGTATTGAAGTCATCCGCGGCCCCATGTCGTCCTTGTATGGCTCGGAAGCCATGGGTGGTGTGATCAATATCATTACCCGCAAAGTCCACCAGGAATGGACCGGCTCGCTGCGTACAGAAGGCACCGTCCAGGAGGACTCCAAGTCCGGCAATATTTATCAAGGCAATTTCTACCTGGCAGGCCCCATCAAGCAAGACATGTTGGGCCTGCAAATTTATGGTCAGGAATCCCGTCGCAACGAAGACGAAATTCTTAACGGTTTCAACAAGCAGAACACCTCCTCGGGTACCGTCAAGCTGACCTTGACCCCTTCGGCCAACCACGACTTTACTGCCGAGTTCTCCCGTACCTTGCAAGAGCGTACGTCTACGCCCGGCAAAAGCATGGCAGCTGAGACCTGCGGCAAGAACGGCAAATGCACGCCCAACGAGATCTCTACCAGCAAGTACTCTCGCAATGTGTTCTCCGTAGGCCATAACGGTCGCTGGGGACAAGCTGTCTCCAACACCTACGTGCAACGTGAAGAGATTGATAACCCCGGCCGCAGCATGTTCCTGAAAAATACCGAGTTCAATACGCAATGGAGCCTGCCTTTGGGCAACCATATGCTGACCTCGGGATTTCAATATCTACACGAGCAACTGCGTGACACGAACAATCAATACAAACCTGATGTCAGCCGCCTGAGCCGCGAGCAATGGTCCGTCTTTGCTGAAGATGAATGGAGCATGACCGACAACTTTGCTTTGACCGGCGGCGTGCGCATGACTCACGATGAGAACTACGGCAATCACTGGACCCCACGCCTGTACGGTGTATGGCATGCGACCGAGCAGTTGACCCTGAAAGGCGGAGTGTCCTCCGGCTTCAAGGCCCCTTCCCTGCGCTCAGCCGTGGCGGACTGGGGGCAGATCACGGGTGGTGGCGGTGGCGTACCTGCCGTGATTGTTGGTAACCCGAACCTGAAGCCTGAAAAGAGCCTGAGCCAGGAACTGGGCGTTGTTTGGGATAACCAGAACGGTATGGTCAACAGCCTGACCTTCTTTAATACCAACTTCAAAGACAAGATCTCTGAGACACGCCGTTGCACAGATCCGGATGGCCTGCCTAACTGCCACGTTTTCCCAGGCGATCAAGGCTACAAATTCATCAGTGACCGTGTCAACGTAGACAAGGCCATCATGCGCGGTGTGGAAGCATCCACAACCTGGTCGATTACCGATGATCTGCGTCTGGCCGCCAACTATACCTACACTTACTCCAAGCAAAAGAGCGGAGACTTCTCCGGTCAGCCTTTGAACAAGATGCCCAAACATATGTTTAATGCCACGCTGGACTGGGATGCCAACGAGCGGCTGGGCTTGTGGACACGTGTGAACTACCGCGGCAAGACTTCGGACTATCTGAGTCGTACCAGCATGGCGCAAGGGACACCATCCTTCACCTTCCTGGATGCCGGCTTGAACTACAAGTTCAACAAAACTACTACGGTTGGCTTTGGTGTCTACAACATCTTTGACAAGCGCGTCACGGATGAAACCTTTGATGCTGTGTATGATGGCCGCCGCTACTGGGCTCAGCTCACTGTCGGTTTCTAAAAACACCGCTTCATGCTAAATCAAAAAACGGCCCTACATGGGCCGTTTTTACACATCAGTTCAACTCGGCCATTCAAAACTCCAGGCAATCAAAAAACTCCGGCAATCCTGCATAGCTATCCATAAGCTGGTCAATGACATAAGCACTGTCACGGGTTTCCAGAGCCAGCAGGTTTTCCCGGTAATCTTCTTCAGCCAAGCCAACGGCTATGCGGCCCGGTTCGACACGGGCACCGGCCAGCAGCTCGGACAGCTTGGGGTCCTGCATCGCCTCCAGGGCAGCGCGCAAGGCCAGTTCTTCGTCCGTGAAACCAACTTGTCCGGTGCGATCAGCGTGTAACGCCGCTTGCACTAAGGGCAACAAATTATCAATATCTTGCTTGCTAAGGTAAAACACATGCATGACACGTTCTCCACGGGTTGGTGATCGGCTAGTCCAGCATACCGAAAGACACAAGACTGGCGCTAGTGCGCCGTCATTTACAGAATTAAAAAGGGGGTCCATGACAATGATGCGTAAACTCACTCATTCCCGCTGGCTATTATTGGGAGTCTTGCCACTGGCCAGTCTGGCTCATGCCCAAGTGAGTGCTCAACGTCCAGACGCCATGTCCGACAGCACGACTTCGCCACACTATGCCGTGCAGATTACACCCTATGCCTGGATTACCGGCTTGTCGGGTGAGTCCTCCCCCTTCAAACGCGCGCCCTCCCTAGATATAGAAAAGTCCTTTTCAGATGTCCTGCACGATCTGCGTGCCGCGGCCTTTCTGAACGCCTGGGTGCGTCGCGACCGCTATGTGTTCAACAGTGACCTGCTCTACGTGAACACACGCGAAAGTGAAGTGGTAGGTGGTTTGCCTTTGGTCGGTGCTGCAGAAGGGACCGTGGACACACGTCTGTTCATGGCCACGTTGCAAGGTGGTTACCGCATCTACGACACTGAACAAGCCAGCCTGGACGCACTGGCCGGTTTTTCTTTTTGGGATATACGCACCCGTGCCCATCTGAGTACGGCTGGTCGAACCCGACATCATCAGGAGAGCTTCAATTGGGTAGACCCCATGATAGGACTGCGGGCGTTCTATCGTTTCACCCCGGAGTTTTCCACTCAAGCCCAGATCCACTTGGGCGGCTTTGGCGTGGGCTCGCGCCTGAGCTATCAAGCTACCTTGACCTTGAACTACGACCTGTCAGAGAACTTCTCCATCGCTGCCGGATACAAGATGCTGGATGTGGACTATCGTCGCTCCGGCCATGTCTTTGACACTCGCATGTCGGGCCCCGTGCTGGGGCTGAGCTGGCGCTACTGACGGCACGTGAAAGGGGGCGGCACCGCCCCCTTTTCACAAGACATCAGGCCATACCATCTACCTGATGGCGTCGCTCCCAGAACCGTGAAGACACTTTTTCAAGCAGATCATCACCGGTTTTGATGACGAACACCCCCTTGTCCACTGAAACGCCTGCCCGGTCCAGCAAGGGTTGGCCTGCGCCGTTATGACCAATTGCTTTCAAGTGTCCATAGGCGTCGGCTACAAAATCCACTGCCGCCTTGTTAGTGCACAGTTTTGAAGCTTCTTCCTGGGTAAGCAGCAAGGCCACCGCATCAAACAGAACCGAAGGCGCACCCGCAATCTTTTCGTCGGCAGCCAATTGTGTGCCGTCTGACAGCGTCACTCCCCCTACTTGCGGAGCGATAAGCTTGACGGCCACCCCGGCCTCCTGAGCCCCTGTCAGCAGCATTTCCAGCAAGCCCTTGTCAGCTCCGTCCGTTACCAGAATACCCAGCATCCGACCGGCAATCGGCGACTTCTGGGCCAGTATGGACAAGGCTTTGGAAGGTGCCATGTCGATCGGCTTGCGGGCGGGCTTGGCAGGAGGCGGCAAATCCAGCCCCAATCCCTGAGCCGCTCGTTTGGCCAGATCCTCATCAATGACACGCATGTGCGAGAGCACACGCACACGAACATGATTGAGCTGGACCTTGGACAGTTCAAATACCAGCCCGGCAATCAGATGTTCCTGCTCAACTTCAGTCTGAGAGCGATAAAACAATCGGGCCTGGCTGTAATGGTCCGAGAACGACTCAGCCCGTATACGCAGTTTTGCGCCATCGTCTACGGTACTGGGGAAGGTGCGAAAGCCATGGGGCTGCGCGCGCGGTCCGCCCGATTCACCTGCCTCCTCCAGGCTATTGGGCTCGTAGGTCGCACGGCCCTTGGGAACCTGCGTCTGCATCATGCCGTCGCGCTGCATATTACTGAATGGACAGCGGGGTGCATTGATAGGAATCTGATGAAAGTTGACCGTTCCCAGTCGAGACTTTTGCGTATCCAGGTAGGAGAACAAGCGGCCTTGCAGCAAGGGATCATCCGTAAAGTCGATTCCCGGAATGATGTTGGACGGCAAGAAAGCAACTTGCTCGGTCTCTGCAAAGAAGTTGTCGGGATAACGATCCAGAACCATACGACCCACAATTTTGACAGGCAGACTTTCCTCGGGAATGAGTTTGGTCGCATCCAGCACATCGTAGTCCTGCTTGTCAGCCCACTCCTGATCGAAAACCTGCACACCCAGTTCCCACTCCGGGAAGGCTTCGTTTTGAATCGCCTCGTACAAATCGCGTCGTAGATAATCCGAGTCCGCCCCGGAAATCTTGACCGCCTCATCCCACAGGGTGGACTGCAATCCCTGCTTGGGCTTCCAATGAAACTTCACAAAGTGCGACTTGCCCTTGGCATTCACAAAACGGAATGTGTGCACACCAAAGCCCTGCATCATGCGAAAGGACCGTGGCAAGGCTCGATCAGACATCAGCCACATCACGGTATGCAAAGACTCGGGCATCAGGGAGACAAAATCCCAGAATGTGTCATGGGCTGACGCTGCCTGGGGAAAGCCCCGGTCCGCCTCGGGTTTGACGGCATGGATCAGATCCGGGAACTTGATGGCGTCCTGGATAAAAAAAACGGGCATATTGTTGCCCACCAGATCCCAGTTGCCTTGCTCGGTATAGAACTTGACCGCGAAACCACGCACGTCGCGTGGTGTGTCTTTGGAGCCTTTAGAGCCGGCTACCGTTGAGAAACGACAGAACACCGGCACCCGATGTCCTTCCTTTTGAAATACACAGGCCTGGGTCAACTCCGGGATTGCTTGCGTGCATTCAAAATAACCATGTGCTCCTGTGCCGCGAGCATGAACAATGCGCTCCGGTATACGTTCATGGTCGAAATGGAATATTTTCTCGCGCAGGACAAAATCTTCCAACAAGGTCGGGCCACGCGCCCCGAAACGCAAGGAATTCTGATTGTCCGATATCGGTACGCCATGATTGGTCGTCAACTCAGCATGGCCAAACTGATGTAACTCCCCACCTTGCCCCACGGCATCCTGATTGGTTTTGGCTGCGGATTTTTTCGTCACCATATGTCCTCCAATCAAATCAAACGAAAACCCCGTTCCACTGGGGTGCCCTTGGGAAAAAGCCTAGAAGTTTTAATGACTTGATGTGCGAAGCAATCTCTCAAAACGTAATCAAGCATGTCCACCTTTTTTCGTGACAGAGCCGTAACTGTCTGGTGAGCTCTGACATCATGCCCACTTCCTCGCTCTATACTGGGCACGCTTTATCACCCGCTCAAGCACGAGCCCCCGTTTCTTTTTGGAATGATTTTGTGTTTCAAGTCGCTGCTCTCGTTTTCGCCCTGTATGTCGCCTGGCGACTGATCAAACCGCTGAAGATCAAACCCTGGATCAAATGGCTGCTCAGCATCTTGGCCGTCGCCGCCACCCTCCACCACTACACCGTAGCGCTGTTCTGGGGCTCACGGGCCTCACCGGAAATTCCCTCACAAGTCATCATGGTCCTGGGCTGGGCTTTCGGGGCCGTCCTGCTGGCCGCCTGCTTTACCTTGATCACCGATTTGGCAGGTTTGCTGATGCGCGTTCTGTACAAGCCAGCCGGGCTGCTTCTGTTGCGCTCCTCTACCTTGCGGGGCATGCTGGGCATCGCAGCGGTCAGCCTGTCCGCACTGGGTGTCTGGCAGGCAGTGCAAGTCCCCGAGCTCAAGTCCATCGAAGTAAAGGTCAAGGGCCTGTCCCCCAAGCTGGATGGTTTCAAGCTGGTGCAACTGACTGATCTGCACGCCAGTCGTCTGCTGCAAGGCCCCTGGATACAAGCCATTGTTGATAAAACACAGGCTTTGAAACCGGACCTGATCGTCATTACTGGTGATCTGGTCGATGGCACGGTGAAAGCGCGCCGCGATGATGTCGCCCCCTTGCAAGCCCTGTCTGCCCCGCAAGGGGTGTGGGTAATTGCAGGCAACCACGAGTACTACACCCAGTACCAACCCTGGATCGAGCACTTCAACAGCCTTGGGCTACGTATGCTTCTGAACGAGCACAGCATTATTGAACAAGACGATGCTGCTTTTGCTTTGGCTGGCATTACCGACAAGTCGGCAGCCGTGCATGGGCAACCCATGCCCGATGTGGCTGCAGCAGTCGCCGGGATCCCTGCTGGCATGCCCATCATCATGTTGGCCCACCGCCCTGACACCGCCAAGGAAAGCGCTGCGGCCGGGGCGGCCTTGCAGTTGTCGGGCCATACCCATGGCGGCCATATTGTGGGCATGCACAAGATCGTGCAGATGGCCAATGATGGCTATGTGGGTGGACTGTATCAAGTGGGGGATATGCAGCTGTACGTCAGCTACGGTGCCGGACTGTGGGCGGGCTTCCCGATGCGACTGGGGCGCGCCTCAGAAATCACCTTGATTACCTTGCGCGCCTCCTGATTCCAGGACTGGAACCGGAGCATCAAGACACGCTGCGCAGCGCCCGTCGACACAGGCGCTGCACAGCAGCATTATCCGGCGCTTGCATCTGCCATTGAGCACATAGATCACGCACCCACTGCGGCTGATCCTTGGCCGCATCATTCAAGAAATTGGCTACCGAGTCCTGCACATACACACTGCCATCCCGATACAAGAGCTCAAGAATCGGCAACATGCGTTCCGGTTCTTTTTTCAGGATGGCAATATGTGCGCACCACACTCCCCGAGGGCGCAAAGCCTCACACGCAAAACGACGCAGATATTCCGAGTCTGAGCGCGCCCACTGCTGCAAGCTCTGAATCGACGCATCCAGCTCGGCCACCAAATGAGGACGTACCGCCATCCAGGACCATTCACGCACACCAAAATGCGCATCATCAGCCAAAGGGCGCAGTGCCTCCAGGCGCTGAGGCACACTTAAGGATGCACGGGCTCCCACCATAAAGCAGGCCCAGCCCCGCACCACATCAGCCGGGTGATCCAAACAGCGCATCCAGGCCATCTCGCCATACCTGTCCAGCAAATATTCCCCAATGGCTTTCATGCGCTTGAGAATGCCCAATTGGGCCAGGGTGTCGATGTGCTCTGCGCCCTGCTCATCCAATTCCGGAAATACGGTCGCCACCAGCACGCGCTGATCGATGGCCAAGGACTCGGTCAGAGTAAGACCCTGGATTTCCCCCTTGGACAGAGCCAGCAAAATATCAGCCGGTATATCCGCAACCTTGGCATAACCCTTGCGGTTCTCGATACTCATGACGCGTCTTCTCCGCCAGCGGCTTTGTTCAACAAGGCGCTAAGCTGGGTGCACTCCGCCTCGGACAAATGCCGGAACAATTCGCCTATCCACTGGGCGTGAGTTCCTACCAGCGTCCTGGCCAACTCCGCCCCCTGAGGGCTGAGTTTCACCATGACAGAACGCCGATCGGTCTGGGCCGCAAAGCGCTGCACCAAGCCCGCTTTCAGCAGCCCATCCACCAGAGTTGTGACAGTCGCCCGCGTCACGCCTGCCCGTTCAGCCAGGATGTGGGAAGGCATGCCGTCGGGTGCTTCCTCCAGCAGGAACAAAAGTACAAAACGGGCTTCACTCAAGCCATGGGGCGCCAACAAGGCGGCGCAGTCCCGATCAATACGGGCAGACAAGGATAGGAGCTGAAAACACAGGGACATGCCCTGAACGTTGACGCCCTTTTGCTGCTCTGCGTGCGAGAGCAAGGCCCTATATTTCGCTTCCAGTTTCATAGTTCGACATCAAATGATTTGATGTCAAATCTTAATATCAGAGCGCTTCAAAAACAAGAAAAATAAAGGAGGGCTGATTTCACATCATGCCAATCCAATCCATAAAGCGGAATATGTCCAGGTAGTAAGGAGCCTATCGACAAAAGAGTGTCGCCAAAATTCGACAATGCCACATTTTAAGCTTGATGCTTACAAGACAGGCCCACGCATGCGGTAAGGTATAAGGCTGGTCAGGCATCAGCCCTGCCACCGTTCATTAGCAGCACACATGGAATCCGATTACCAGCATCATGAATAGCATCAAGAAATCGAGCAAATTGGCGAATGTTTTGTACGATATTCGCGGCCCCATCATGGACCGGGCCAAACAAATGGAAGACGAGGGCCAGCAACTGATCAAGCTCAATATCGGCAACTTGGCGGTATTCGGTTTTGACGCCCCGGAAGAAATCCAGCTCGACATGATCCGCAACCTGCCCAACTCTTCGGGCTACTCGGATAGCAAAGGTATTTTTGCCGCGCGCAAAGCCGTCATGCACTACACCCAGGAACAAGGGATCAAGGGCGTGACGCTGGAAGATATTTACCTGGGCAATGGCGCCTCTGAGCTGATTGCCATGGCCACCAACGCCCTGCTGGACGACGGTGACGAACTGCTCCTGCCCATGCCCGACTATCCGCTGTGGACGGCTGTAACCAGCCTGTCCGGCGGTACACCCGTGCACTACTTGTGTGACGAATCCAAAGGCTGGATTCCGGACCTGGACGATATCCGCTCCAAGATCACCCCACGCACCAAGGGCCTGGTTGTCATCAACCCAAACAACCCCACCGGCGTGCTCTACCCCGACTCGGTGCTGCAAGCTCTGGTCGATATTGCTCGCGAATTCAATCTGGTGCTGCTGGCCGACGAGGTCTACGACAAGGTCCTGTTCGACGACATGAAGCACACCGCCATGGCCAGCCTGTCCAACGACGTACTGACCCTGACCTTCAACTCCCTGTCCAAGAGCTACCGCGCATGTGGTTACCGCGCAGGCTGGCTGGTGATTTCGGGCGACAAGAAAGCCGGTGCCGACTACATCGAAGGCCTGAGCATGCTGGCCAATATGAAGCTGTGCGCGAACGTGCCCGGCCAATGGGCCATTCAGACCGCCTTGGGCGGCTATCAAAGCATTAACGACCTGGTATGCGAAGGTGGACGCCTGCGCCGTCAGCGCGATCTGGCTTACGAGTTGATCACCGCCATTCCAGGGGTTAGCTGCGTCATGCCCCACGCTGCCCTGTACATGTTCCCGCGTCTGGATCCCGAGGTTTATCCCATCAAGGACGACCGCCAATTCTTCCTGCAACTGCTGGAAGCCACCCGCGTGATGCTGGTGCAAGGCACGGGCTTTAACTGGCCTCATCCGGATCACTTCCGCATGGTGTTCCTGCCCCACGAGCCGGACCTGCGCGAGGCCATCAACCGCATCGCCAAGTTCCTGAAAGACTACCGTATCAAGCACGGTACAGAACGGCCTGAGTTTGCCCAGGCGACCATTCCAGTCGTAGACAGCGCCGAAGCTGAATAAAAATCGGACTCAATGAAAAAAGCCAAGGATTCATTCTCCTTGGCTTTTTTTCTGGCACTCAAGATACTTGAGTCAATTGCTCCGCAACCCAATCAATAAAAACACGCAGCCGAACATTCGTATGTTTGCTGCGATGAAAAGCCACATACAAGGGCATAGGGTCCATCGTCCAATCCGGGAATAACGCGATCAGGCGCCCTGCTTGCACCGCTTCCTTGGCCAAATACGCCGGCAGGCAAACTAGCCCCAAACCCGCTTCACCCGCTGCCAGATAGGCGTTGCCATCATTCACGGCCAAGCCATAACGGCCTGGCAAAGAAACCCGTTCTTTATCGCGACGCAAGGCATAAGGAAACGGTTTGTTCTGATGCTCCCACAGGTACCCCACCATTCGATGTGCAGACCCGTCCAGCTCTTCAGGATGCACAACGGTACCAAACCGCTCCAGATACGAGGGTGCTGCATAGATGGACAGATGCAGCGCCCCCACCCGCTTGGCGATCAAGGACTGGTCCTGAATCTGACCACCTCGAACCACACAGTCCATGCTTTCATCGAGCAGATCTACCGTCTTGTCGCCTACGCCCATATCCAGCTGAATATCCGGGTAGCGTGCGTAGAACGACGGCAAGGCAGGCACCAGCACACGGCTGGCTAAAGGGCTGGGCACATCTACCCGCAAGCGGCCACTGAGCGAAGCCAAGGCTTGGGTCAGATCCCGCTCACTGTCTTCCAGATCGGCCAGCAATTGCACCACACGCTCAAAATAAAGTGCCCCAGCGCTGGTCACACTGACCTTGCGCGTCGTGCGATGCAGCAAGCTCACCTGCAAGCGTGCCTCCAATTGCTGCACCAGATGCGTGGCCCGGGTTCGGCTCAGATGCAAAGCTTGGGCCGCCTTGGTAAAGCTGCCCGTTTCCACCACCTTGGCAAAGGTACGCATCGCTTCGAAACGGTCCACTTATTGTCCCCAATCGGTTGCAGTGATTGTTTGGATTATAGAAATAGTGTTGTCTGCCATCCAGCGTTTATCTGTCCACGCACAAGACCTACAGTGCATAGCTCAATGAACTTCACCTGCCCAGCAGGCACTGGAAAGCATGATGACTACCTTACGCCAAGCCGTCTTCCCCACCGAACGCCAAGCCTTGTATGAGCGTGGTCACTACTCACCGGCGATTCGTTCCAATGGCTTTTTGTTTATTTCTGGCCAGGTCGGCAGCCGCGAAGACGGCTCACCCGAGCCGGACCTGGAACAGCAAATACGCCTGGCCTTTGAGAACCTCAATACCGTGCTGGCCGCAGCAGGTTGCAGCTTTGCTCATGTGCTGGATGTGACGCTGTTTTTGGTGAACCCGGAAGCCAATCTGGAAACCCTGTGGAAGGTTCTGCCGGACTACTGGGGGGATGCGCCTTACCCGGCACTGACAGGCGTAGGGGTGCCTTGGCTGTCGGGTTTTCAGTTTGAAATCAAGGTAGTGGCGCAACTGCCCGAACAAGCCTGATACGCAAGCTCTTGTCGCCTTTATCGATAGGCTGATCGTGCTAATCGGACTCACTGCCAGGCAATGCAGCTAATACCGCAGCCTGCATACTTTGCGTAAACGCGGTATCGCCCATGGCCCGACTGATCATCCCTGTCCCCAACATGGCGGCAAACAAGAGCATGACTTGCTCTTCGGTCTGCTCGGCACACGCTTGCAGGGCAACGCCACGAAACTGCTCAAACAAGCTCTCTACGCCTTCACTGTAAATTGCCGTGGTCTGCGCATCCGCAGGCAGGCCGCTGGCCAGGGAAGAAAAGGCCAGGATCGGGCAGCTTTGGGTTTGAGGACGGTGCTTGAAATATCGCCGCATCAAGGCTTGAAACCCCTGCACGGCGTCCTGTTCATAGCGCTGGTTGATACGCTCCCAGGATTCGGAAGACTGGGTAAAAGCAAATCGGGAGGCCTCGTCAATCAAAGCCTCCTTGGAGACAAACTGCTTGTAGAAAGCGCCTGCCGTCAAGCCCGCCTCTTTCATGATGTCCCCGATCGAGACCCCTTCCACTCCATGTTTGCGAAACAGTCGGCAAGCCGTCTCCAGCACACGCTCGCGGTTGCGTTCGGCCTGCTCACGCGAGACACGCCCCATTCAAACCTCCGGACGACGAAAGGCAATCAGCTTGGCAATCAGGCGCTGGCACACCTCATTGTTCTGATTCAGGGTGTGAGACTCCACCACCACCATGCCTCTGTCCGCTTTGGAGCGGGAGGGCTGAATGTCGATGATTTTACTGAGCACATGCAAGACATCGCCAGGGCGCGTAGGCCGTGGCCAATCGATTTGCCCGCCTGCACCAATAATCCCCTGACTGAATACCAGGCTATCCACCAAAAGCTTCATGGTAATGGCGGCGGTATGCCATCCACTGGCGGCCAGCCCCTGAAAGAACGTGCCCTTAGCCGCCTCTGCATCCAGATGGAAAGGTTGTGGATCAAACTGGCGGGCAAAGCTGATAATTTGCGCTTCATCCAGAGCATGTTCTGCGCTGCGAAACTCCATTCCCAGGGCCAGATCCTCAAGATAGACAGGTGCTGTAAGGCTCATCCGAATACTCTCCAGAAAGTGTGTGAGTGCGCGTCGCTGCCGGCGTAAATAGATTATGGATGGCAGCTATCCTTGCACAGCTTTCCTGGGAAAGCAAGGATAGATTATGGCCATACTCTATTTTTAAAATGGTAATAATTCTGCTTTTTTTACTGCGGAACAACCCATCCAGAAGCTTGCAAGCAGGTGCCTGAACACCGAAAAACAGTCTAAAAACCAGTTCCTTGCGGCCAGATGAAGGCACAGTAGCCAGTGACACACCCGTCAGGCACACCCCTGCTACTACAGGGACAATGCATCTTGAATGCTACACACCCCTCCAAAAACCAACGCCTGAGTTTTCTATCGTTCTGCTTCCTGATTACAATCACACTCTTGCGGTTTTGTCGGGACGAACGGTGTTTCATACCCGTATTTCTTTCCCAGGCACAACCAGTCCTTACCCTGCCCTGAGGCCACAAGCTTGTTGATTCAACAAGTCTTTTGCACCCGCTTCAAGCATGGCTAACCCATTGATTAAGAGGAGATCCTACACCTATGTGCACATTCATTTATGCACTCTTCTTTGGTATAGAGAACGGCTCAAGTTTTCGATTTCGCAGCGCGATAATCTAGACTTGAGCGAAGCATTAACTTACTGAAGGACTTCACTCAGGCCTCAAGAATTATCGTCAGCTTCTATTGACGAGGATGCGCTGCACCCGCGCACCCAAAAAACTTGAGCATGTCATGAGTACTTTACTGTCAGTCCACTCACTCTCTTACGAAACCCTTTCCGGTCCTTTATTCAAAGAAATTGCCTTCACTATCAAGGCCGGAGATCGAGTTGGACTTATAGGCCACAACGGTTGTGGCAAAAGCACCTTAATCAGCCTGCTTTGCGGCGAACTGACGCCCAGGCAAGGCAGTATTTCACTAGCAAACCACTGCATTCTGGCGCGTGTTGAGCAATACCTGCCAGCGGATCTGCACGCCTTGAGTTTGCTGAACGCCGTACTGGCTGCCCTGCCCGCAGAGCAGCACGATACGGATGCCTGGCGCGCAGAAAGCTTGCTTGGCGAGATGGGCTTTCAGGAACAGGACTGGCATACCCAGGTCAGTGCCTTAAGTGGTGGGCAATACACTCGCCTGCTGCTGGCACGGGCCTTGATTACCCAGCCTGATCTGCTCTTGCTGGACGAACCCAGCAACCATCTGGACTTGCCTTCCCTGCTTTGGCTGGAAGGCTTTCTAAGCAGTTGGCGCGGCACATTTGTGCTGGTCTCTCACGACCAGCGCTTGCTGGATCGCGTGTGCAACAGCACCATTATTTTGCGCGATCGTACGCTGTCTTTTTTCTCTCTACCCTGCTCGGCTGCGCGTGAAGCGTTGCGCAATCGAGATGAGGCGGATTTGCGTCGTTATCAAGGCGAGCAAAAGGAAATTGATCGCATCGAACAAAGCGCAAAACGCTTGGCTATCTGGGGACAGGTCTACGACAACGAGACCTTTTCCCGCAAAGCCCAAAGCATGGAAAAGCGCCTGTCCAAACTGCGTGAAAACCAGACCGATCTGACGGATGGCACACCCTGGACCTTGCAGCTGCATGGCCTGGACATGAAGGCAGATCGCCTACTGGATATTGCAGATATGGTCGTCAGCCCGGCACAGAACCTGCCTGCTCTCTTTCAAGCCCATGGGCTGCAAGTGCGCAGCGGGGATCGCATCGGATTGGTCGGTCGCAATGGTTGCGGTAAATCCTCTTTATTGCGTCAGCTATGGCGATACAGGCAGGACGAGGCGGACATGGACGGGCTGAAGTTTCACCCGCAATGCCGCATTGGTTATTACGACCAGGACCAACAGCAACTGGATGGTTCCAAGACCTTGCTGCATGCCTTGCAGGACTTTTCGCCCTTGCCGGACGATGTCAAGAAAATGGCGCTGATCAGCGCCGGTTTTCCTTATCTGCGGCATGCACAGAAGGTGGATAGCTTGAGTGGTGGCGAGCGGGCTCGGCTGATGTTTATTGCCCTGTCGCTGGCCAACTATCATCTGCTCTTTCTGGACGAGCCAACCAACCACCTGGATCTGGAAGGCAAGGAAGAACTGGCAGAGGAACTGTGCAAATTCAAAGGCGGTTTTATCCTGGTCACCCATGACCGGGAGCTGCTGGAGAAAAGCTGCAATCGCTTCTGGCTGGTGGACGAGGGTTCCTTGACGGAAATGCAGGACTTGACGCAGTTGTATGCCGCTCTGGTCCAGACAGATCAGCCAGAGGAATCCTCACCCATCCTCAGTCCGGGCACCGGGAGCACAACAAGGGCTCAATCAGCCCCCTCCAGCGACGACACATTGCTGGAACAACTGATTGAGCTGGAAAGCAAACTGGAGGCTGATCTGGCACGCAAGCTCAAGCATCAAAAGCCTGGCTTGCAAGAGGTCTGGCAAGCGGAAATCCACAAGCTGCGCCAAGCCTTGAACCTGGAGTAATCCAGACCTTATGCCTTGTCTGCTCAACAGATCCGGCAAGGCATAAAAACAGCCCCTTGTTGTCAGATTCAACAAGGGGCTGTCTGTATCAGCTGGGCTTCAGTCTGCTAAATCCAGCACCAAGGTCTGCGACATCAAGGACGAACCCTCACGCAAAGGCTCGGGCTCTCCGCTGGGCACAAAGCCATAACTCTCATATAGCCGGACGGCTGCTTCATTCGTCAGGGTCACGCCTAAGCGAACACAGGCTGCTTGCCTGCTTTTTGCCCATTGCACTGCGGTATCCAGCAGAGCAAAACCCGCTCGCAAACCTCGCGCCGACGGCGCCACCCACATCTGATAAATATCGGCCAGAACGGGCTCTGAGGCAGACAACTTGCACCAGACCAGGCCGCAAGCCTGCCCCTCTTTTTCAGCGAACAAGACGCGGTCCGTCTCGGACGCACAAGCAGCTTGAATCCGCTCCTGCCAGAAATGCTCTGGATGTGTGGACTCCACGGCATAGGTACTCCCAAATGCATCGGGAGAATCACGCAAGGCGCCAAGACGCAATGCTTGATACAGGCGCCATTCCTGCGCCTGAACCGGACGAATAGAGATCACAACACATCCTTTTCAAGAAAAATCTGGCGGCGATCAAGGCCGTACAGCCGTCACCTCCAGCTCGACCAACCAGCCTGGGTTCACCAGAGCCTGGACCGCCATGGCTGATCGCACAGGCAGATTTGGCTGCTCCTTGGTTCCAAAGTACTTGGAATAGCCTGCCATGAAGCCGTCAAAATCCAACTTGCCGCCCTCCGGAGCGACCAGGAAGGCCTGCATCTTGATAATGTCCCCTACCGACATGCCCATCCCTTCCAACTGAGCCTTGATCTGCTCCATGATGGACTCGGTTTGCTGCTGCATATTGCCGTAGGCTGCCGTGCTGGCTGCATCAGCCGACTTGTCGCGCACAGCGGGAACGGTACCACTCAAGTACACCGTGGTTTTACCGGCTGGCACTTCCACTGCCGTCAGAATCGGGAAATCCGAATTGGGAATAGGATGGCGCTTCACATCCTGCGCCAACGCCGGCGCAGCCAGACTACTGATCAGAGCAGCAGAGGCAAGCATCTTCACGACATTCATAGTTTTCTCCTGATTGAAGGTGTAAAAACCAAGACTTCATTAGGTACAAGCTCTTCCCTAAAGCCTATTTAATTTCAGAAAGCCGCTCTAAAGTTCAGACAGTTATCTTTTGATTCAAAAAAACTGACTTTCTGTAGCCTGTGCAGCGGGCCGTTATCCAGGCAGCAATCGCATCCACAGAAAATCTCTAAGGAGTCCAAGGCTTAATGCAAAGGCCTCAACAGCAATAAAGCACACAAAGCCAGCATGAAAACAGCAATGCTGCCATCCAGTACACGCCAGGCCAACGGCTGACGAAACACAGGTTGCAGCAACCGCGCCCCATAGCCCAAGGCCAGAAACCAGCTGGCACTGGCCGCACAGGCCCCCACAGCAAATGCCCACTGCAAGTTACCGGGATAAGGCGTGGACAGACTGCCCAACAGCACCATCGTATCCAGATAGACGTGGGGGTTCAAAAAGGTGAACGCCAGACAGGTCAACAAGATACGACGACGATTACGCTCGCTCCCCTGCCCGGCCATCAGGCTTCCTTTACCCGTCCAGGCCCGCTGCGCGGCCAGCAGCCCATACCAGGCCAGAAAAGCCGCGCCACCAAAGCGCAGAACTTGCAGCAAACCAGGCCATTCCTGTACCAACGTACCAATGCCAGCCACGCCCCCCAGAATCAGGACAATGTCGGCCAGCGCGCAGATTGCCACCACCAGCCCCACATGACTACGCTCCAAGCCCTGTCGCAACACAAAGGCATTTTGAGTGCCGATAGCCATGATCAGGCCCGCCCCCGTCAGAAAGCCAGTTGCAACAACAGAGAAGAACATGCCAGCCATCCACAGAATTGAAAAACTGCGTTATGGTGCTGTCATTTACGGTTTAAGAAAAGCTAATTATTCTTCACTTAATTAAGAATAATTAATCAAACAAGCCAATTATGGATCTGCTGCACCCACAACTACGAGCATTTACGGCCGTCCTGGAAGAAGGCAGTTTTGAAGCAGCCGGGCGCAAGCTGTACATCACCACCTCAGCCATCTCGCAGCGTATCAAAGCGCTGGAGGACAGACTGGGGCAAGTGCTGGTCCTGCGCCAGCCGCCTTGTCGTCCAACACCGGCGGGAGAGTTGCTGCTGCGTCGTGTACGGCCCATGCAGGTTCTGGAAGCTGAGGCCGTCGCAGACTTCCTGCCAGAGCAAAATGGCCCACGACGGCCTATCGCCATTGCGGTCAATAGTGACTCGCTGGACACCTGGTTTCTGGAAGCCTTGTCCCGGCTAAGTCAGGAATATGGCTACCTGTTTGATGTGCGCGTGGATGACCAGGACCACACACTGGAATTGATACGCAATGGCTCCGTGCTGGGCGCGGTCACTGCCGAACCTGCCCCCCTTCAAGGCTGCGAGGTGCAGGCCTTGGGCATCATGCGCTATCAGGCCATTGCTTCTCCCGAGTTTGTGGCCCGCCATTTTGGATTGGGAATAGACGCAGCATCCCTGGCTCAAGCCCCCATGATCGTCTTTAACCGCAAGGACGAATTACAGTGGCGCTTTATACGCCAAATCACGAATGAATCCGTAGCCCCTCCCATCCACTACCTGCCCACCTCCACCGGCTTTGTGAAAGCAGCGGCTTTGGGCCTGGGGTGGTGTCTGGCACCCGACTCCATGGTCAGCGATGCCTTGGCCGCCGGAGAGCTGGCTTTAGTCGCCCCCGGCCTTTGGCTGGATGTGCCTTTGTATTGGCAACATGCGGCTATCCGCTCCGACACCTTGCGCAATATGGGTAGGGCCCTTCAAGAAGCGACCCGCACCTCATTGCTGCCAGCGCCTTCTTGAACAGCTCTTTGAGGTCCGTACGGGAAAACAATGGGTGAAGTTTTCCACTTCAGGAAGATGGTAGAAGTCTGATTCATGCCGGCTCTTGCCACAGATTTGTCGAGAACAGCACTCAGGACTTTCGTTTGGTTCTGGAAGGTCGGGCAAGCTCAGAAATAATGCGCGCCAGCTTCTGCGCCGCTTCCTTCATCTGCTCGGGACTGAATGCGCTCAGACCCAGAATCAGTCCCGAAGGCCCCTGCCCAGCGTGATACATGGGTGAGACGGGACGCACTGCCACGCCCTCCTTCATGGCCCGCTGCGCCACCGCCACATCATCAACCGGCGAGGCCAGCCACAAGACGGAATGCATGCCTTGATCGCTTGGCTGCAAGCTGGCCAAGTCACTGGACAAAACCTCGCGCACAATCTCAAAAAGATGGCTACGACATTGGGTGTAGATCCCGCGCATACGCCGAATATGGCGCTCCAGATGCCCCTCTGAAATAAAGCTGGCCAAGACATGCTGGTCTGCACTGGGCGGGTGCCGATCCAGCAGAACGCGCGCTCCGCAAAAAGCCTGGACCAACTGCGGCGGCACAATCGCATAACCCAGACGCAGCGAGGGAAACAACACCTTGCTGAAGGTTCCCAGATAGACCACTCGCTCCGGGTCCAGGCCCTGCAAGGAAGGAAAGGGATGACCACTGTAGCGGAACTCGCTGTCGTAATCATCTTCGACAATCCAGGCGGACCTATCGCGTGCCCAGGCCAACAAGGCATTGCGCCGCGCCATGCTCATGGGCATGCCCAAAGGATATTGATGCGAGGGAGTGACAAAGGCAAGCCGCGCATCTGCTTGCAAACGTATGCCCGCAGCCACATCCAGCCCCTCTTCATCCACAGGTACACGAACCATACGTTCCGGCGAACCTATCGTATTCAAGATCGCGGTAATACCGGGATAGGTGGGGTTCTCTACCCAGGCAAAATCCTGCCTGCCCATCAACACCAAACAAGCCAGAAACAAGCCCTGCTGTGTACCCGTCGTCACAATGACCTGCTCCGCCTCGCAGCGCACCGAGCGTGACCGGCGCACGTACTCTGCAATAGCCTCTCGTAATGGCAAGGCGCCTTGAGGGTCCCCATAACCACCCGGCGCGCCCTGACCATGGGCCCGCAAGCGATTCCCCAAGCGTCGCCAGATGGGGCCTGGCGCGGCGGCACCCAAGGGGATCGACACGGCAAACGGGGCAGAGGGCAAAGGCTGAAATTGAGCCGCAACCCTATTGAATGGCTGGGCGGCAAGTGGTGCAGGCTGGGCAGGCAGCGATGCCGTCCTGCGCTTCTTCGGCCTTGTTTCGGGATTGGCCAGCGAGTGAGCGATGTAAGTGCCTACGCCCGGCGAGGACTCCAGAAAACCTTCGGCAATCAGTTGCTCGAAAGCCTCTACGACCGTGCCGCGGGCGACACCCAGGGACGCTGCCAAGGCTCGTGTGGAGGGCAAGGATTCACCCGGCTTGAGCGCACCGTTTTTTACTGCTTCGCGCAACTTCTGCGCCAACTGACGGCCCAGGCCCCCTGCACTTCGGTCCAGTTCGCCAAGAGAAGGAATCTTTGGATTATGAGCAGTACGAGACATGAATTGTGGTCCATAAAAATAGCGCCAAACTGGTACAGATCAATGATCCAGAATAGACCAATAATAGACACATCGTCCCTGAACCCCAAGCCAAGAAAGACAACGATGTATATCCCCGCTCACTTCAATGAATCCCGGCCTGAACCACTGCACGAGCTGATCGCCCAGCATCCCCTGGGCATTCTGATCGCCCATGGCAAAAGCGGATTAAGCGCGAATCACCTGCCCTTCATGCTGCATCCCCAGGAAGGTGCACAAGGAGTACTGCACTGCCACGTCGCCAGAAACAATCCCGTCTGGCAAGACCTGGAAGACGGTGACGAAGTGATGGTGATATTCCGTGCAGGAGACGCCTACATCTCCCCACAGTGGTTCCCAAGCAAACTGGAAACACACAAGCAAGTTCCATCCTGGAACTACATCGTGGCCCATGCTTATGGGCGGGTAACAATACGCGATGATGAACGGTATGTTCGTGGTGCCGTGGCGCGTTTGACCCGCATCCACGAAGCCAGCCAGCCCGTGCCCTGGAAGATGACGGATGGTCCCAAGGACTATATCGACGCCATGCTGAAAGCCATTGTCGGAATTGAAATTGAGATCACTCGGCTGATCGGCAAAACCAAGCTGAGCCAGAATAAGGAGGCTCGGGATGTGGAGGCCGCATCAGCAGCATTAATCAGCCAGGGAGATCATTTCATTGGCAGTGCGATGCAGGCGGTGGCAGTAGACAAACGGGCACAAGAGGCCAAGAAATAAGCAAGGTGACGGCCAACTGCAAAGTACAAACCACCCCGATCTGACTATCCGATTCGTGCTACTTATAATGTGACATCGTGCACCGGGACACCCTCCCCCCCTTCCCCGGTGCATTACAAGGTCAAGAATATGAGAAGTGATAGTCGGCTCTCCCGCATGCTGCATGTTTTGCTGCACATGGCCAGGCACGATCAGCCATTTACCTCCGAGCAAATCGCCACCATGCTCAGCACCAATCCCGTGGTCGTCCGACGCACCATGGCGGGCTTACGCAAGGCGGGTTACGTGCGCTCCGAAAAAGGCCACGGGGGCGGCTGGACACTAAGCTGTGATCTGCAAGAAGTCACGCTGCTGGACATACACAAAGCGGTTGGGGGACCGCGTATCTTCTTTATCGGCCACGAGAACGAGAACCCAAGCTGCGGTGTCGCCAAAGTAGTTAACGCCGCCTTGGGCGATGTGCTCAAGGAAGCGGAAACCCTGGTCATGCAAAGGCTGGAAGCCATCCCCCTGGCAGAACTATTGGCCGAGTTTGAGCAGCTCTATAAGGCAGAAATGGCAGAGCTGGACAGGAAAATGGCGGAGCAATAATCCGCAGGCTCTGCTTGGTTCAGGGCAGAATCAATACAAGAGCAAAGGTTGAGCAATTAGGCCTGATCATCCGCATAGGCTACCCAACCCCGGAACGAGAGCCCAGCATAGAACAAGGCTGGTGACGAGAACCCGGCCTCCCGCAACAAACCCTCTTCCTCCTGCGGGCTTAACAGCGTCAAATGCCGGGCCATATTTGATGCAGAACTTATCGCTTCCGCCGTAGTTTCCGCCCCTGTAGCAAAGGCGATGGATCGGGCTAGCCAGTCCTCAGTTGCCCCCTCCTCTGACCGACAATGATGAGCCACGATAAGCGCCGCCCCCGGCTTCAAGCGTGCGCGCAAGGACTTCAACAGCGACAAGCGCTCTGCTTTTGACAAGAAATGCAGAGTCAGCAGACAAGTAGCACCATCAAACAGCTCCAGCGGTGCATCGTCCACATAGCCTGGTATCAAATCCACTTGCGACCCCAAAGGCCCTAGCACCTGGGCCGCCAGATCCAGCATGGCTTGCGAAGGATCGACTCCCACGAAAGACCAATCGGGGCGGGCTTGCACAAAGGACTTCAACTCCAGCCCACCACCTGCTGCCAGGACCAGAATCCTGGCATTGCTCGTTACCCGTTCGGAAAGCAGGATCAAGGCCATGCGATGAAGATCATGGAAGCCAGGAATGCGCTGTGGTGTTGTATCGGCATACCGGGCGACCAAGGCAGGATCGCTAAAGGGCTGGACGGAAGTGGGGGTTTTCATTGAAATCCTGAGCGGGTGGTAAGCAATGGCATGGGTGCACCCTATGCCATTACTCGGTCTGCGTGGAGTTTGGCGCTGGACATTGCTCTGGCCTCATGCAGCCTTTTCCGAGCTGGCTCCAGCCTGCTCCGCCAAGCCATAAATCAAGGAATGATGTGCCCCACCCGCCGCCATTACCCCCGCAGCGGCTGCGAGGGTGGCATTAGCCATGGGACTGGCAGCATCACCCGCCGCAAACACACCCGGCACGGACGTGTGCTGCATGGGGTCCACAGCAATAAAAGACCCCGTAGGGCCGGCTGTCAGCTTGCAACCCAGCTGTATGGCCAGGTCACTGGCCAGCTCTGTTTTGGGCGCTACAAACAGGCCGGAAATAGCCACGATTCTGCCATCCTGCAAACGCACTGCCTCCAGCCCAGGCTTGCTTCCCAACAGCTCTGCAATCGGTGTCTTTTCGATCTGCACGCCACGCGCTATCAGTTGGACTTCCTGCTCTGCACTCGGTGTAAATACAGCTTGAGTAAACAACGTGGTCGGCCCCCAATCTGGCACCAACATGGCTTGATGCATAGCCAGCTCGCTGCTGGCCAACACACCCAAAGGCTGCTGGTTCAACTCAAAGCCATGGCAATAAGGACAATGCAGCACGCTGCTGCCCCAACGCTCCTGCATACCGGGAATATCAGGCAAGCTGTCCTTGACGCCAGTGGCCAGAATCAGGCGACTCGCACGGACTGTCTGGGCGTCCTCGGTCAATAGCTGAAACCCACCCTCAATGGCATGAACCTCCATAGCACACCCGGCTCGCTGCTTGACCGTCTCGTACTTCGCAAGCTGAAGTTTTGTCGTCGCCATGATGGCCGCCGGAGCCTGCCCGTCTTGCCCCAGAAAACCATGAGAGGCCTGGGCAAAGCGATTCCGGGGCTGTCCCGCGTCCAATAAAAGTACGCGCCGCCGCGCCCGACCCAATTGAATCGCCGCAGCCTGACCTGCAAAACTGCCACCGACGATGATGATGTCGAAGTCCATAAATTCACCTTCTCTTTAACGTATCTTTTCATGTTACGTATTAGAGAAAAACAGGTCAACTCATGAAACTATGTTTGTTACGATTTTGATTCGGGAATAGGAAGAAAGGCGTTACGCCATGCCGAACACAGCGCAACGCATATAAAGAATGCCGTTCAGGCAGCGGCCTCGGCTACCGCTTTGCGCACGGCTTCACGCGCCCCTACCCGCTCCAGATAAGCACTTAGTTTGGGAAATTGGCTCATATCGACTGCATCCCCCTCCAGCCAACCACCTACTGTATACAGATAAGCATCAGCTACGCTGAACTGATCGCCCAACACCCAGGGACCCACAATCAAGGACTCCAGATAAGCCGCACAGACCGTCATGTTCTGCGGCACCTTGGCGCGCATGGCTTCTTCCGCCGCTGGATCATCTGCCCAACGAGAACCACGGCGCTTATGTGCATGGGCCACATGCACCGTGGACGCCAGATAGCTATGCAGCTCCTGCATACGGGCGAATCCAAAAGGATCATTCACAGGCGCCAGCTTGGCATCCGGAAAGCTCTGCGCCACAAAAGCCAGCAAAGCCGGAGTTTCCGTCAAAGCCCCCTGCTCTGTCACCAGTGCCGGCACACGCCCCTTGGGATTGACGCGCAGAAACTCCGGACTTTGCTGTTGACTCGCACCAAAATCCAGCTTGACCACATCAAAGTCAGCCCCTGCTTCATGCAGTGCAATATGAGTGGCAAGCGCGCAGGTCCCTGGCGCGGAATAGAACACCCAACGAGACATGTCGATCTCCTTTTGTCCATAAAACGAAAGGATCATTATGACGCTGAAGCCTTGTTGGGCAAGCAAAAAACAAAAAACCCAACAGCCGTTAAGCTGTTGGGTTTCTTGGGATATCTTGGTGGAGTCGGGGGGAATTGAACCCCCGTCCGCAAGCCGTCCACAGACAGTTCTACATGTGTAGTCAATTAATTTTAAGTTTTAACCTTGGACTGTGCCAATTGACAGGCCTTTCCTTGGCGATCCACTAAGTTTTAGAACCGGACTTCGTGGCGCAGGCCGATTCGATTCTTTGTAAATAACACTGCTGTAGGTTGCCCTACCTAACCCAAAGACAAATTAGTGCAGTGGCCCAGCCTTAAGCGGCTAGAGCGAAACGCTCGTCGTTGGCGTTTGTAGTTTTCCAGTGGATTTACGAGCGTACTGGTGCTCGACACGCCCTGATCTGCTTCTTGACCCACGTCGAAGCCATGTCGACCCCATGTGGATTAGCAACCATACCACATCGGCTACAAAATGTATAGCGCCTGGTGCTAGAATAACCCTCTTCCGCGCTCTGGCTGAGTCCTCGCCAGAGCGTTTTTCACGTACTTCACGCCTACCCATTTGTTTGGAGTCGCTTTTCATGGCCCATCCCGCCAATCAAGCCAGAGGCCCATTAGGCTTTATCCTGCACGGCAGTCTTGTTACTCAAATTGTGATCGGTTTGGTCGCCGGTATTTTGCTGGGACGCTTTGCTCCCGATGCCGCGCACTCGATCGCCCTGCTGGGCCAATTATTTGTCTCTGCCTTGAAGTCGGTTGCGCCGATTCTGGTGTTTGTTCTGGTGATGTCTTCCATTGCCAACCAAAAAGCCCAGTCCTCCACCCGCATGGGTCCTATTTTGCTCTTGTACGTGCTGGGCACCTTCCTGGCTGCACTGATTGCCGTAATCGCCAGCTTCGCCTTCCCCGTCAAGCTCAAGCTGGATCTGGCCGATGCCACCTTGAACCCTCCTGGCAATATCGTTGAGGTATTGCTGGATCTGCTGACCAGCATTGTGGTGAACCCGGTTGATGCCTTGCTCAACGCCAACTACATGGGCATTTTGGCCTGGGCTATTGCTCTGGGCCTGGCACTGAAACACGGCTCGCAAGGTTCTCGCGACCTGCTGACCGATATGGCCAATGCCGTGTCGTCCTTGGTGCGACTGGTCATTCGCTTTGCACCGCTGGGTATTTTTGGTCTGGTAGCCGTCACTATTGCCGAGTCCGGCTTTGATGCGCTGCGCCAATACGGTTTGCTGCTGCTCGTGCTGGTAGGCTGCATGTTGGTGGTGGCTCTGGTCATCAACCCCTTGATCGTGTTTGCCAAGCTTCGTCGCAACCCCTACCCGCTGGTATTCACCTGCCTGCGTGAAAGCGGCATCACAGCCTTTTTCACCCGCAGTTCTGCCGCCAACATCCCTGTGAACATGGCTTTGTGCGAACGCCTGGGCCTGCATAAAGACACCTACTCGGTTTCAATTCCACTGGGTGCCACCATCAATATGGCCGGTGCTGCCGTCACGATTACCGTCCTGACGCTGGCTGCGGTGCACACACTGGAAATCCCGGCTGACCTGCCTACCGCCCTGCTGCTGAGCCTGGTGGCTACCATTGCGGCTTGCGGTGCGTCTGGCGTGGCCGGTGGCTCTTTGCTGCTGATTCCACTAGCATGCAATATGTTCGGTATTTCCAACGATGTCGCCATGCAAGTCGTTGGTGTAGGTTTCGTGATTGGGGTGGTGCAAGACTCGGTAGAAACGGCCTTGAACTCCTCGACCGACGTGCTGTTTACCGCTGCGGCAACACTCGAACCAGGCCGTGCCTGATTTGATATCTTGACGCACAAGGGGCCAGCCATTCAGGCTGGCCTTTTTTGTAGGCCGATCAGGCAACGCCTGATTGCCTCAGCCCAAGTACCCGCCGCCATGCTTGAGTGCGCAGGCACTCAATGCTTCTGCAATCAGACTCTTACCAAGGAATCTTCGTGGATTTAGCCAGCCTTTCTCTGTATATCGTTGCAGTATCGGCCGTCACTATCATGCCGGGTCCCACCATGCTGCTTGCCTTGAACAATGGTGCACATGGCGGCAAACGGATCGCAGCATGCGGTATTGCGGGTGCGGCGCTCTCGGACCTGATTCTGATTGCTGCTGTCGGCGGTGGACTGGGCGCGCTGCTGCTTGCCTCCGAGCAGCTTTTCACAGTGGTGAAGTGGATAGGTGCGGCGTATCTGCTCTATCTGGCCTATGGTCTCTGGCACGCTCCGGTCAGCTCTATCCAGACAGACACTCCCACGGAAAAAGTTCAGACGGGTCGCGCGGCTTTTCTGCGATCTTTGCTGGTTGCCCTGTCCAACCCTAAAGCGCTGCTGTTCTTCTCTGCATTTTTGCCGCAATTCATTCGTCCGGAAGAAGCAGTTGCCGTTCAGTACATCACACTGGCCTTGGTCACAGCCCTGATTGATATGGCTTTAATGACTGTCTACGCCGTGGGTGGCCATCACGCCATGCGGCTGCTTTCCGGCAAGGCTATGCGTTGGTTGAACCGGGCTTGTGCTGGCATGCTGGCAGGTCTGGGTATTGCGTTAAGTCTGTATCGACGCGGTAATGCCAACTGAAGATCGCAACCTCCAAGGAAAACAAGGGACCTGAATCGGTCCCTTTTTCTTATGTGCTGCAAGCCAGTCTTGCCTACCACAAGACTGCACCTCACCATCCGTGACGCTAGAGCAACAGGCCAAACGACAAACCGCAAACCCGTGCCAGGTCCTTACACCCAGCGCCATGTTCAGGCTGATGGGATCGTATATCATCATTCAGATGGCCACCACGAATAGCCTGCTACGGGTTCAGAACAGTCATGTCCTCACAAATTCCGGTTTGCCCCAGCGGCCAGCAGCCCAGCCTGAACCGGCACGATTTCCCTTCACCCCGAATCAACAAGGAGCCAAGATGAAGCGTATCTATTTAGCGGGTCCTGATGTGTTTTTCAGCGATGCCACCGAGCGTGCCAAGCTGCACAAGCAATTGGTACGAGACTTTGGCTTCAAGCCCTTGCATCCCGTTGATCAGGAAGAGATCGAGGCCTCGGCTATCTACCACCATAATATTCGTCTGCTGGACCAAGCCGATGCGGTTCTGGCCAACATCACGCCCTTTCGAGGCGCAGAGATTGATACCGGCACCGCTTTTGAAATCGGTTACGCCGTAGCCCAGGGCCTGCCTGTTTTTACCTACCGCTCTACCGCCGATACCGTTCTGGACACCGTACGCGAGCACTACAGCCCAGTTGTGCTGGACCCGGCCAGCCAGATCTGGCGTGATCGCAATGGTGCGCTGATCGAAGACTTTGGCCTGCCCTCGAACTTGATGGTGGCGATCAGCACGGAGTTTGTACACGGTTCCTTTACAGATGCCCTGATCGCCGCACAGGATTATTTCAAAGCTATTGGCTAATTCATTTTCGGAAAAAATACTGCTGATTAATCAATCACAAGCCGTCAAACAGAGTCAAAATTAAACGGTTTTCAGGGAAATTAAACGCATCTTGTACTCAGGTATGATGTGGACTTGAAATTCCCTGCCCGTACACAGGAACCACAATTGGTTCCCCGCAGAACCCGCTTTTCCTGAATCAAAAAAACAGGGCTATGCCCAGCACCATGCCAGACACCAGCAACATCTCTTTTCTTGATCGTGTACGCGCCATTCTTAGTGATCTCCCCGCCTCCGAGCGACGTCTGGCCCAATTCACACTGGATTTCTCGGGTGATTTATCCAGCTACAACGCCTCGGAACTCGCCAGTCTGGCCCAAGTTTCCAATGCCACTGTCACACGTCTGATCCGTCGTCTGGAATACGCCAACTACGAAGCGGCACGCAAGCAGATTCGCACGGAAAGAACGGATGACTCCTTCACCTCGGTCCACCAGCCGCTATCTCCGGGCGAGGCCGCCTTGCACTCACACTTGCAGGAAAGCTATAGCAAGCTGGGCAATACCTATCGGCATCTGTCCCATTCTGTTCTGCAGGAAGCCAGTCAGGCCATCAGCCGTGCGCGGCAGGTTTGGCTGGTGGGTTTGCAGGCAAACTACTTTCTGGCCGGGCATTTTTACTGGCATTTGTCCAAACTCATACCGGGCGTACGACTTATCCCCGGAGCGGGGCAAACCGTCTCCGACTACCTGGCCGACATTCAGCACCAGGATGTCGTGATTGTTTTTGATTTGCATCCACGCCCCAGCCACATGCCTGAGCTGATCGGACGCCTGGAAACACGCTGTGCGGACATCGTGCTGATCACCGACCAGGATTACAAAGAGCGGCCCAAAACCCGCTGGTCCCTGCCCTGCCAGCCTGGGCCTGAAGCGCTGCCTGATAATTCGGTGGCCGTTGCCAGCCTGTCTCATCTGCTGCTGTCCGAAATACTGAAAGTACGTGGCGCTGATCGCCGTGATGAATCAGAACAAGAACTGGCCACCGCTGACGCGCTGTTTTGAACTAACAAAAAACTCCCTTCTCAAGCTCTGCAAGCTACTCAGAGCAGAAGAGACCAGCTCTTGTGCCTGTGCGTCTCCTGCATCATTTGCCCCGCCCAGCTAAACCAAGGCTCCAAAATCAGAGCCTTCTCCTCCCTCATCTACGACCAAAGTCGCCTGTTGGGAAAAGTTGATTCGTTCTATACATGCTGTACACAGAGCGCCCTCAAGCGCCAACTCTCTGTACACGCCGTGTTTAGAGAGCCTCGATGCCAAGAATCATCAAACCCCATAAGGAGACATAAGAATGAGCTCAGCCAATACTGTCGTGACGGCAGTAACTCAGCACCCTGCCTATCAAGAACTGCTTAGAAGACGCAACCGCATGAGCCTGATTTTTTTCGGCTTGACCGTGATTGTGTACGCCGGTTTTATCTTGACCCTGGCCTTTGACCCCGAACTTTTCAGCCGTTCTGTCGGTTCCATGACCATGACCATTGGCGTACTTAGCGCCGCCATTGTGCTCATTAGTGCCGTCGTCCTGGTGTCCACCTTCGTCTACATTTCCAACAAGGTGTATGACCCCTTGCTGGCTCAAATCATGAAGGACGTGACATGAAGAAACTACTTCTGAGCCTGGGCCTGTTTGGCATGGCCAGTGGCAATGCCATGGCAGCCTCTTCCGGCCAGGCCAATACCTCCGCCATTGTGATGTTCCTGATCTTTATTGCCGGGACCATGGTCATTACTTGGTGGGCGGCCCGCCGTACACGCACCACGTCCGACTTTTACACCGCTGGTGGCGGTTTGACCGGCTTTCAAAACGGCCTGGCAATTGCCGGGGACTATCTGTCCGCCGCTTCTTTCCTGGGGATTGCGGGCATGGTGTACGTCAGCGGTTTCGACGGCATGATTTACGCCATCGGCTTCATGTTCGGCTGGCCGGTTGTGATGTTCCTGATTGCAGAGCGCCTGCGCAATCTGGGCCGCTACAACTTTGCCGACGTCACCTCGTTTCGCCTGTCGCAAAACCCCATGCGGATTCTGGCGGCCAGTGCCTCCCTATTGATCATCGCCCTGTACCTGATCGCGCAAATGGTCGGCGCAGGCAAACTGATCGTGCTGCTGTTTGGTCTGGACTACAACGTGGCCGTCGTCATCGTAGGTTCACTGATGATGATTTACGTCACCTTTGGCGGCATGACAGCCACCACCTGGGTGCAAATCATCAAGGCCGTACTGATGCTGTTCGGTGCCACACTGATGACGATTCTGGTTCTGGCTGCGTTCTACTGGGATGTCGATGCCATGCTGGCCGCTGCCGTGGAAACACACCCTACCGGACACGCCATTCTTGAACCCGGCGCAGCTGTCAGCAGCAACCCGCTGAACGTGCTGTCCCTGGGTATTGCCCTGGCCTTCGGTACCGCAGGTCTGCCGCATATCCTGATGCGTTTCTTTACCGTGGCCGATGCCAAGGAAGCCCGCAAATCCGTGATCTACGCCAGCAGCTTTATTGGTTACTTCTACCTGCTGACCTTCATCATCGGTTTCGGTGCGATTGCCTTGCTGGTCAAGCATCCCGAGTACTTCCAGACGGGTCCGGACGGCTCCTTCAACATGCTGACCAACCTGATTGGCGGCACCAATATGGTGGCGGTGCACCTGGCCAATGCAGTAGGCGGCAACCTGTTGCTGGGCTTCCTGGCAGCAGTTACCTTCGCCACGATTGTGGCCGTGGTTGCAGGCTTGGCCTTGGCCGGTGCCGCCGCCATTTCGCATGACCTGTACGCCAACGTCATTGCCAAAGGCCGCGCCACCGAAAAAGACCAGATGCGCATTTCGCGTATCTCCACAGTGGTGTTGGGTGTGCTGGCGATTTTGCTGGGCATTATCTTTGAAAACCAGAACGTCGCCTTCATGGTGGGCCTTGCCTTTGCCATTGCAGCCAGTGCCAACTTCCCGGTCCTGGTGCTGTCGATTGCCTGGCGTGGCTGCACCACGCGTGGTGCCACCATTGGCGGTTTTCTGGGCCTGGTCACCGCCACGGTGTGGGTGGTCCTGAGCAGCACGGTGTGGGTGGATGTATTCGGTTTTGCCGAGCCCATCACCCCCTTCCCTAACCCTGGCATCCTGTCCATTCCGTTGGCTTTCTTCTCGATCTGGCTGTTCTCGACCCTGGATAACAGCGCCCGCGCTACCCAGGAACGCGAAGCCTTCGAGGCTCTGACTGTACGCAGTCAAACCGGCATTGGTGCTGCCAGCGCCAGCGCTCACTAAACCTTTTTAACGCTGACTTAATCAGCACGCAGGGACAAAAAACAGGGCATTTCGGTGCCCTGTTTTTACTGATGTGCAGCTCATCCTGGCAGGCACCATTACAGATACTTGAACATGGCATAATCCCCACATGAATGAACTGCTCATTGCTGACGATCACCCACTATTTCGTGAGGCGTTACGAGGCGTCGTCGCCAGCCTGTTTCCCGGCACGGCCATCTACGAAGCGGATCGTATCTCCAATTTGTATCCCCTGGTCGACGACCATCCTGACGCCGATCTGCTCTTGCTGGATCTGGATATTCCAGGGGCAATCGGTTTCAGCGCTCTAGTCCATTTACGCGCGACCTACCCCTGCCTGCCCATCATTCTGGTCACCGCCCATGAAGAGGCACGCTTCATGCGCCGCGCCATGGATCACGGAGCCATGGGCTTCATCCCCAAATCCATTGATGCACAGACGCTGGGCGTAGCCCTGCAGGTGGTTCTGGATGGTGGCACCTGGTTGCCGGAAATCGGCTCTTCCTCTCCGGGCATCAGCCTGGACGAACGGGAGGTCGCGGCGAAATTGCGCGAGCTGACACCGCAACAATTTCGCGTTCTGCAAATGCTCAGCACCGGGCAACTGAACAAGCAAATTGCCTACGAACTGAATGTCTCGGAAGCCACCATCAAGGCGCACATGACGGCCATCCTGCGCAAGCTGGGTGCTTCCAATCGTACTCAGGCCGTCTTGATGGCCAGTCATCTTGGCCTGAACCAGGACGAATCCCAGGACGCTAATACGTTTTAATTTGCGCGGTCAGAAAAGCTCGCAGCGAAGCGGGCTTTACCGGCTTGGTCAGCACCAGATAGCCATATTGTCGAGCCGCCGCTTTCAGCTCGTCGCTACCATCCGCCGTCAACAAAGCGCCTTGCGCATGAGGCAGATGCAAACGCAATAGTTGCAGTGCCTGCAAGCCGTCCAGCCTATCATGCAAGTGATAATCCACCAGCAAGACATCGGGACTCAAGGCAATTTTCTCCAAAGCGCTATCTACCGTATTGGCGGTGATAATTTGTGCTCCCCAACGCCCCAACAGCACTTCCATACCCGCAATAATATCCAGATCGTTATCCAGACACAGCACACGCAAGCCTGTTAAAGGCAAGCCATCGGCTGGCTTGCTGGACTCGTTATTTTGCTGACTGCTGGCCTGCGTAGCGTCACTCAAAGGAACGCGAATGGAGAACATGCTGCCACGCCCCACTTCGGATCGCACATCCAGCGTGTGCCCCAACAAGACCGCAATACGTTGGCAAATGGACAGGCCCAAGCCCAGGCCACGGCCATCCCAATCGAAGGCTTGTTCATAGCGATGAAACTCCGCATAAATTTGCTGAATATGATGTGGCGGGATACCCTGGCCTGAGTCCCAGACCTGAAACTCCAGCTCCTCGCCCCGGGCACGCACGCCAAACACCACTCGTCCTTCCTGGGTGTAGCGCAAGGCATTGGCCAGGAAATTCTGCAGCACGCGCCGCAACAGACGATGGTCGCTATACACCTGCAAAGGTCGAGCATGAATCCGCAACTGGATACCACGTCTTGCAGCCATAGGAGCGTATTGGTCTGCCAAATGCTGCAGCAGATGCTGCACATTGATCACGCCCAGATCCGGCTTCAAGGCTCCGGCATCCAGACGGGAAATATCCAGCAGGCCTTCCAGCAATTCCTCCGCCGTACGCAAAGAGGTATCGACTCGTTCGGCCAGATTGGGCATCTCCGCCAGGTCATGCGTATCGCGCAAGGCCGACGCAAACAGACGTGCCGCGTTAATCGGTTGCAACACATCGTGGCTGACGGCCGTCAGGAATCGGGTACGAGACTCCTGGGCTTTTTCCGCCTCCTGCGTACGCACCGCGACACGCTGCTCCAGGCTGTCGTTCATCTCTCGCAGCTCGCGCTCCACGCGCTTGTAGTGCGTGATATCGCTATAGCTGGTGACATAACCGCCGCCCGGCAAAGGCCGCCCCCGCAGCTCGATCACCTGCTTGTCATTCAACATACGCTGAGTCACATAGGAAGAGCCTTCGCGCATGAACTGAATACGACGTTCTATGGCTTGTTCCACCCCTATGCTTTCCACGCCATCGACCTTGCCCCGCTCGGCATTAAAGCGAATCAGATCCGCCACGGACCTCCCCACGTACAACATGCTGGGCGGGTAATCGAATAACTGCTGATAGCGCTGGTTCCAGGCGACCAGCCGCATGTCCGCATCCACCACACTGACACCCTGATCAATGTTCTCCAGGGTGGCCAGCAAAATATCCCGATTGAAACGCAGTTCCTGCCCCGCCTCATCCAGCACGGCCATGATGGCAGCCACCTCCATGCCCGAACCACGCAAGGCGCTGGTCAGCACCAGGCGCGCGGACGCGGCCCCCACCGCAGCTGCCAGCAATAGCTCCGTGAAATGCACCCAGGAACTATCCGCCCGCAAACCAGGCTCCAGCGATTGCTTGGCCTGTCTGGCCTGCGTTTCAAAAGCCCGCTTCGCCATTTTTTTACCAACGATACGCTCTGCCAAAAGCAGCAAATCCTGGACCGACAAATCCCCATAAGAATGACGGGCCGCCAAGGTCTGCCGCTCCGCATAAGGATTAAGAAACGGTTCGGCCCGCAAGCGCTCTCCCAAGCCCGGACGCCGGCGCCAGGACACCCACAAAAAGGCGCTGATATTGCACAGCAGGGACCAGAAAGTGCCATGTGTCAGCGGGTCCCAGCCCTCTACGCCAAAAAGTTGATAAGGGCGCAGCCAGGACAGGCCAAATGGCCCGTGATACAACCAATCATCCGCCAGCCAGCCCACCTCGGTCAGCGTCGGCAAGAGCAAGGTATAGACCCAGATGGCAAAGCCCAATAGCAGTCCGGCCTCTACGCCCTGTCGACTGGCACCGCGCCAATACAAACCACCAATCAAGCCCGGCCCAAACTGCGCAACCGCCACAAAGGCCATCAGCCCATACGCGGCCAGGGTCGTATCGCTGCCGCTGAGCATGTAATAGCCGTAAGCCACACCCGCCAGCGCCATGATGGCGACACGGCGTATCCATAGCACTGTGGAAGCCACCGTACTTTGCTGATACTGTGCCCAGCCACGACGCAGCAACAAAGGCATCACCAAGTCATTACTGACCATGGTTGAGAGCGCCACGCTGGTCACAATGACCATGCCAGTTGCGGCCGAAAAACCGCCTATGTAAACCATCAAGGCCAAGCCAACCTGGTTTTGCGACAGGGGCAAGGCCAGCACAAAACTATCCGGCGCCACGCCCTCGCCCCCGACGCCAAACAGGCTGACACCTGCCGCAGCAATAGGCAAGACCATGACGCTGACCACCAGCAGATACGCCCCAAACAACCAGCGCGCCCGCCGTATATCCACCACGTCACCACATTCCACAATGGCCACATGGAACTGACGGGGCAAACAAATAATCGCGGCAAAGGCCAGCAAGGTTTGACCGACAAAACCCACCGGCGGACTGTTCTCGAACAGTGTGCTGACGGCCCCCACCATATTCAGTTCAGTCTTGCCAAACCAGCGAAAGGCGAACAGGCCAACCGCCACCAAGGCCACCAGTTTCACCACGGACTCAAAGGCCACGGCCAGCATCAAACCCGGTCTATGCTCGGTCGCGTCCACCTGGCGTGTTCCAAATAGAATGGAAAACAAGGCCATCAAAATCGCGACATACAAGGCCGGATCGCCAAACAGCCCGGCGTGAAACTCCGTCCCGGCCAGCACACTCAAACTCAAGGCCACCGCCTTGTATTGCAGGGCCAGATACGGCACGGCCGCCACCACGGCAATCCCCGCCACCATGGCCGCCAAGCGCTGCGAGCGCCCATAACGACTGGCCATGAAGTCCGCAATGGAAACCGTGTTCTGGGATTGAGCCACCAGCGCCAGACGTTCAATAATCCGCCAGCCAAACAGCAGCATCAGCATGGGGCCAAGATAAATAGGCAGAAAACCAATGCCATAGCGCACGGCCGACCCGACCGCGCCGTAAAACGTCCACGACGAACAGTACACAGCCAGGGCCAGGCTGTAGACCGTAGGTCGCAACCAGGGGCGCTGGGTATACAAAGGATTCCTGTCCCCGAACCAGGCAATGGCGAACAAAATTGCGGCGTAAATCAACGAGGCCAACACCACCCAAGCTGGCGTCATCTGCACTGTCTCCTACTTTGGTATAACGCGATGATTTTTCTCGCGATTGTGAGTAATACTAAGACAGTTCCAGCAGGATCTGAGCTCGGAAAACTAGGGCTTATCACCTATACCCAATTTGATTTTCAGGACAGATCTCCTGGGGCAGGCAGCACCCGCAGCATCATGAGCCACGGTGAGGATCACCTCACGCACCGATAAACCCGGAACGATGCCTGCATTCCTGTCCTCATGTCGCATTTAACAAGCGCAGCACAACGATGCGCAGGCGGTATTCAAGCCAGCGCTGCATCACCTGTTTGGACGAAGAGCTTTCGTCTGGCATCACAAGAAGAAATAGAGCGTTTGAAACCGGGGAGTCACTGCTCCAGTCCAGAACTCATCTATCACTCGCAAACGAAAAACGCCCCGACAAAAAAACTATCTTTCATCGTCATGCGGGGCAAATTAAAGGAGGCAATATGAACCACTCAACATTGAACTTTGATCGCTATCCACAGCAACCGCACGGTGGAACACTGGTCAACCAGGTTGTCCCGGAGGATCGCGTCAAGGACGAGATCGAACGTGCGCGCACCCTGCCCAGCATCCGCGTGGATCTGGAAGCCGTCATCACCATCGAGATGATTGCTACGGGCGTGCTCTCCCCCAACAAAGGCTTCATGAACGAGGCCGACTACAACTCCGTGCTCAAAGAGGGTCGTTTGAGTAATGGTGTGGTGTGGCCTGTGCCGCTGAGCTTCGCCCCGATTGGCGATCGCAACCGCGACATTATTAAAGGACTTTCGGTCGGCTCTGAAGTGGCGCTGACCAATAGCGACAACGAGCCGGTAGCCATCCTGAGCATCGAGGACATCTTCTCCTACGACAAGGAGCAGCGCGCTCAGCAACTGTTTGGCACCACGGACAGAAATCACCCCGGTGTGGACTCCATTTACCGCCGCATGGGCGATGTGTCCCTGGGTGGCACCTTGCACCTGCTGCAGCGTGTGGACTGGGGCCCGTTCGAGAAGCTGCGCCGCGAACCCAAAGACACCTGGCGCCTGTTCTACGAAGAAAAGAAATTCAATTCCGTGGCAGGCTTTATCACCGGTGCGAATCCGCTGCACCGTGGCCACGAGTACATTCACCGCAATGCGCTGGAAGGGATTGATGGCCTGTTCCTGCAGCCACTGGTAGAGATGGCCAAGCGTGAATACGTGCGCCACGAGTTCCGCATGATGGCCTACCGAAACGTACTGGATACCTACTACCCCAAGGACCGTGCCATCCTCTCGCCGCTGCGGGTCACCTATATTTTTGCGGGTCCGCGCGAAACCATTTTGCATGCCCTGATCATGAAGAACTATGGGTGCACCCACGCCTTGATTGGTCGGGATCACGCCGGGATTGGCAGCTACTACGACAAGTACGCCAGCCACAGTATTTTCGATCAGTTCAGCCCCAAGGAAATGGGCATTGATGTGCGCCTGTTCCACGAAGTGTTTTACTGCACGCGTTGTGCCTGCCATGCCACTTCCGAGACCTGCCCGCACGATGATCGCTTCAGGCTGACCATCTCCGGCACCGGCATTCGCGAGATGCTGCGTCACGGCATCATGCCGCCCAAGGAAATTTGCCGCCCTGAATCCATTCTGCCGGCCATGCAAGGTGTACAGCCCAAAGGACTGTGCGAGGAAGGCGAAGCAATCCAGCCCGTCAGCAAAGTTATCCAGAGCATGTTCCCCTACTACACCCAGTACACCCGTCTGGGCGGGGCCAAGCGTAGTGAACCGCTGGATCCATCTCAGCTGACGGTGCGCGATCTGGAAATCGCCAGCCACGACGTGCGGCACCATGCGGGAGATATCTACAACGGGGTGTACACCGAGTACAGCGCCGTGGTGGATCACAACCGCAGCATGCAAGCCGCCTGGATTGAGGATGCACGTGCTGCTCTACGCTTCCAGCAGGAACGTCTGATCAGCGATCTGGAAGAAAAGCAGCAGCAAGCACCGGAAGAAGCCTCGGACGAGTTCATGTATCAGGACAAGCAGGAAGTCGTGCGCGAGCTGCATTCGGCCCGCAGCTTGCTGGATGATATTCCGACCGTGATTTCTGCCAAGCAGTTGACCAAAAGGACCTGGAACGTCCTGCCTTACCAGCGCTATCGTGGGGCGGATAAGGAATAAGGCTCTATCCAGCTTCCCCCTGAACAGAAAAAGCCCCTGACCTTGACAAGATCAGGGGCTTTTTCATCACGAAATCTGCCCGAAGGCAGACTCAAACTGTCCAGAACCTGCTCAACAGACCTCTTCCAGATTGACCTCATTCACAGGCATCAGGCGGCGGTAGAAAGTAGGCAGAGCAAACAAGGCACCATGAATGTCAGCGTTGTAGAACTGCAGGGAATCCTGGTTCTCGTTGCTCATACGCTGCTCCAGTCGTTCCTGGATTTGATCGGCGGAGAAAGCACGCGGGTTCAGTTCGTCGGAGGCAATTGCCAGCCCCCAGTAAGAGCCGTACAGCGGGATATGCAGACCGTAGCCATGCACTTGTGCAAACACACTGGCCAGGGATTCGCTCAGGTTCTTGACCTGCTGACTTTCGTGGAAAGGCGAACCCAGGTGCAATACCAAAGCACCACCACTTGCCAGCGCACGTTTGCAGGACTCAAAAAAGGCAGTCGTGTACAAGGGACCGGCCGGAGTTTCGGGGTCGGTCAGGTCCAGATAGATCAAGTCAAAGCGTTCCTGTGTATGGGCCAGGAACTTCGCGCCGTCTTCGATCTGAATTTGTACACGCGGGTTATCAAACGCCCCCTTGTGAATGGACTGCAAGTGCTCGCGGGCCACCTCGATCACCTCCCCATCCAGCTCAACCAGAGAGACTCGCTCCAGGCTGGGGTACTTCAGCAGTTCTTCCAGGGCTCCACCATCCCCACCGCCCACAATCAGGGCACGGCGTGGATTCGGGTGAGCCATAGCGGCCGGGTGAATCAGACCTTCGTGGTAGAAGAACTCTTCGGCCTCGGAAGTCATCATGCAACCGTCCAGGCGCAAGGTCTTACCCAAGGATTCGGAACGCAGCAACTCCAGACGCTGAAAAGCAGTCTGGCGCTCCAGCAAGCGCTCGGTGAAGCGAAAGCCGTACAGTGCATCCTGATTCAGGTTTTCCGTCAGCAGTTCACCAGCATGGGCCGGGCCATCAGCCTCGCCACGCCACAAGCGATTACGCTGGGCCTGACCGGGCTTGAAAGCCTGCTCAATACCGTCAATCAGGCGGGTCGCCTTGCCGGAATTGTCCTGCATGAAATTGCAGACATAGACGTCCAGCGTCACGCCACCACGCTCTGGCCAGGTATGGATGGCCAAGTGAGACTCGGCCAATAACAGTACCCCGGTAACACCACCAGGCTGCCCTTCAAATTCGGGAAATGCCTGCCACTCTTCACCAACAATCGTCAGCCCTGCATCAATAGTCTGCTGACGGCAAAAATCAGCCAGTTTCTGGGCATCGATCAGCAGCTCCGGGCTGCATGCACATTGGTAAAGGTCTGCGGTCAAGTGCAAGCCTTGCATAATCGTGTGCTCCTTTAACAGATTTTGCGCTCCCTACCAACGAGACGACCGCAACGTAAAAACTTCAAAGCGAGGTGCACCTGGAATGGCGATCACCTCGCTTCATCGAAAAGAGCGCAAATTGTACCTTATATCAAACTTAAATATATGAAAATAACCCTATTTTAGGGAAGATTAAGGTATATACGACGCGGAAGGCAGCAGAACCAATTCCATGACCAAATGCGCCCCTGGACCCGGACGGTCCTTGAAATAGACTCTGCCCCCGTGGTGGTGAACAATCGAGCGCAAAATGGACAAGCCCAGACCGCTTCCTTGCACCTGTTGGCCAGGCAGGCGATAGAACTTGTCAAAGACCTTCTCTTTATAGAGCGGATCAATTCCCGGCCCTTGATCCAGGACCTCTATCCGAGCCCAACCGGTTTCGCCCGGCTGCAAGCGCAGGGTCACCATGGTGTCTGGCGCGGAGTACTTCAGGGCATTTTCCAGCGCATTGCGCAGAGCTACCAATAAAGGAACGATATCCACCTTGGCCCACAAGCCATACTCGGGTACATCCAGGTAAATGCGGTGGCGCTGTTCATGAAAGGGGCGCAGACTCAGGCGTAGCACGGCACGCAAATCGGACTCGCGCCATTCCTGCATGCTCGTCCCCTCGTACTCCATGCGATTCAAGCGCGTCAAATCATCCAGCAGCACATCAACGCCACGAACCTTTTCATGTAATTGAGAGTAGATCTTGCTGGCCCAGGCTGACGGGGTTGTCTCCAGTTGCAGCAATTGGATATAGCCGCTGATGGCGGCCAGCGGGGAGCGTATTTCATGGGCAGCCATGGCAAAACAGTCGGCACGATCGCGCTCCTGTTGCATTTTTGTGCTGACATCGCGAATCATCAACAAAGTTGCGCTGTCTGAATCGGAGGCCGCATAGGCATGAAACTCCAGGGCACGGGCCTGTTCCCCTTCCCCATCCCGGTGCATGTAGTAAAAAGGATTTTTTTCGCGGTTAATAACCTGACTAATCCCAGGGAGCAAATACGCTAAATCTGCCCGTATTCCTTTTTCCAGATTCTGGAAAAAATCGATTAAATCATCGTTATCATTGGCCAATTCCGGCGTATCCAGCAAACGCCGCATGGCCCGATTACAACCCTCAATTCGCCCACAGGAATCGAACATGACAATGGCATCGGGCAAGGCATCCAGCATTTGCTCAAAGCGATGTGCTTTTTCATAAGCCTGTCCCGGCCATTTAGGCACGCTCGCTCGGTCAAACAAACGTTGCCCGATCAAAAAACTGGTAAATAGTGTGAGCAACAAGCCAATCCCCTATTTTCGTCCCAAAACAAGCACCAGGCCTGCCTCAGTGTGGTTTCAATCTCCATGCGACAAAAAGCCAGTCCAGCGGATAAACCAAGCATTTTTCTAGATGGGATTACTGATCTGCCAATGCCTTTGCATCAGCCTGGGTGAAAAAACGGTTAATCGCCTAATAAATAAATTTCATAATAATCAGGCGGAACAATAAGAAAGGGATTAGTACTTTTTAAAAGTTTTACTCCAAAACCACCGCCCATACTGCTTAACGGCAGAAACAGCCGTATCATAAGGCGCATAAATTTTCTTTGAGGAAACAAGGGAACTTGTACAAAATGGATTCCTATTTATTTCATAAAGACTGACCAGGATCAAGACTAACGATAAAAACAAGTGCTAGGGTGCTAACACCCTTTTTCTTGGCCCGACAAGCCGAGCACCGCCCGGACCCGCCCGTAACATCAACACTTATAAGTGTGTTCAGCTCCCCACACTGGGCCCGTCCGGTAACACGACAGCGCAAGGGATACGCGTAAAATCAGCAAGGCGAGTCCAGGTTCACAGGCCCGCCCGATTGAAGTGAGTCCCTGATGAAGCATGAACATCTGAAAATCGGAGATATTAGAAGCATGTGTGTCCAATACTCTGCCTATCACTTGGCGTGAACAGGCCACTTCCCATTGCCATTAGTAGTATTTCTGTACTTACTAATACCGTCTCTACACTCTGCACTGCTACATCGGGGCCCATAGCCTTTCTTTCCCCGGTCTGGCCTGCTTTCATTTTGTTGACTCCATGAACGACGCCGTTTACTCCACTCGGCAGGCTGCTGATTTACTAGGTGTGTCTGTACGCACCGTACAACTTTGGGTAGAAGCCGGGACCCTGAAAGCCTGGAAAACCCAAGGCGGGCACCGACGCATCGACCGCGATTCCGTACAAGCCATCTTGCAAGAGCGCCGTGGGCAAACCAGCCCCCCGACGCCTGATGCTCCGATCACTCCCAGCCTACCTGTTTGCAGCGGTGAACCCTGCCTGCGCGTACTGGTCGTTGAAGACGACCTGGATTTGCTGGCGATTTACCGCATGGCCATGGAACATCTGCCCTTCCCGGTCGAATTGCGCTGCGAACAAGATGGCCTGAAAGGTCTGATTGCTGCCGGCAATTTCTACCCCGATGTGCTGATCGTGGACCTGAACCTGCCCAAACTGGATGGTTTTGCCATGCTCAAGGCGCTGGCCGATGCCCCTGAAACCGAACATACCCAGATTTATGTGATTTCTGCATTGAGCGCCGCCGATATTCACGCGCGTGGCGGTCTGCCCGGCAAAGCAACAGCCCTGGCCAAACCCATTCCCATTGCCCTGCTCCTGCAGCTGCTCAGCGAAGCCTTCCACGCCCAATACCTGCCCTCCTGAGCACGTCCTCTTCCCTTTATCAGCCAGGATCAATTTTTTCAATTTCGATCTTTTTGTGACAAAAATTTTCATTTGATTATCATTTTTTTATTTTTAGACATAAAAAACGAATCAAATGATACTATTCACGAAAATTCACAACAAGAAATTGATCCGTTTATCTCGAGTCTTTTGCTGATACAAAAATACAAAGGGAAAGGCTATGCGCAAGAACCTACCAATTACCGGCATCGAAACCGAGCTGCTGGACGAGCAATATCTCATTTCCAAAACTGACCTGGCCGGCCGCATCATTTATGCGAACCCGGCCTTTGTCGAGGTGAGCGGGTTTAGTCGGGAAGAATTGATTGGCGAGCCGCACAATATCGTGCGTCACCCCGATATGCCATCCGAAGTTTTTGCAGATTTGTGGCATACCTTAAAACAGGGCCGTTCGTGGGTGGGGGTGGTAAAGAATCGCCGTAAAGACGGCGGTTTTTATTGGGTTCTGGCCCATGCCAGTCCCATTATTGAACAAGGGGAATTAACCGGCTTTGCGTCGGTTCGTGTGCGCGCAAAACCTCAGGATATTCAAGCAGCTGAACAGTTTTATCAGGAATTGCGCGAAGGTCGAAATCGTTCCCGAACGATACGCGCTGGCCAAATTACGGCTCGCAGCTGGCGTCGCCCTTTTGCCGGCCTTCGTTTCCTGGCTGGTCCCAGTTTGTTGGCCGCCTTTTTACGAAAAGGCCTGTTGAATCTGGGTATTACCGGCGGGATTATTGCCATGATCCTGAATACGGAAATGCCACAGCAAAGCATGATCCTCCTGGCCAGTTCTCTGGGGGTAGGAACATTGATGATTTTGGGCTATCAGGCCGTGCTGATGCGACGGGTTTTGGGATCGTTTAAAACGGCCACGCACATCGCCCAACAAATTGCCGCAGGCAACCTGACAGTCAACACACGCGGGCCCGCTGTGAAGAAGCTGGAAACGCTGGGCCAGAATCTGGATCTGATGCGTAAGAGCCTGATGAGCATTAGTACCGACGTGGACCATAGCTGCAGCAACAATCAAATGGTGTCACGCAAGCTCTCGGATAACAGCGCCCTGCTGGAAGCACGCACTCAAGAGCAAGCGGCCTCCATGCAGCAGACCACTGCCAGTATGAGCTCCTTTGGGCAAGCCGTTCTACAGACCGCGGAAAACGCCAAGGCCAGCCACGAACTGGCTAGCCGCAGTGCGGAGATCGCGGGTCGCGGGAACGAAGCGGTTCAGAAAGTCAGCTCATCCATGCAGCAGATTCTGGAAAGCTCGCAGCATATTGGCAATATCGTGTCGATGATCAATAACATCGCCTTTCAGACCAATATCCTGTCGATCAACGCCTCAATTGAATCGGCCCGCGCCGGAGAGGCCGGTAAAGGCTTTGCGGTGGTTGCCTCTGCCGTGCGTTCGCTGGCTCAGCAAGCGGCTCAAGCGGCCGATGAAATCAAGCAACTGGTCACCGAAACCCAAACCCTCAGTGCTGAAGGTGCCACCCACGCCGCCCATGCGGGGCAGACCATGCAGGAAATCCTGACATCCGTGTCTGAGGTTGCGGGTTTGATGGGTGAGATTTCTGCTGCCACCAGCGAGCAAAGCATCGGTTTGGGCCAGTTGACCCAGGCCTTGAAACAGGTGGACCAAATCACCAGCGACAACGCCGCTCTGGTCCATGACTTGAGTGAAACAGCGCAGGAACTGAACCAGAATGGGGCCGAACTGCAAGAGGCTATCAGCGTCCTGAATCACGGAGAAAGTGCGCATACTCACCCCCCCACTCGCTCTGCTGCCCCCTTGATCCTGGCCCCGGTTGTGAAAATGGACGCCGCTCGTCGCAAACCAGCCCACCCAGGCCGACTACGACAATTGGCATCCAGTACCTGAGTTCGCTAAAAGCCCAGGCTTTCAGCCCCTCCCAACAAGGCCAGCACGCCCAGCACGGCAAAGATACAGGCAGCAATCCGGTGTACCAACTGAGTCGGCAAACGGCGGGCAATGCGCTCGCCAAACAAAACGGCAGGTGCGTTGGCCAACATCATGCCCAAGGTCGTGCCCAGCACCACCAAACCGAACTCTTGATATTTAGCAGCCAAAGCGACCGTCGCAATCTGTGTCTTGTCGCCCATCTCGGCCAGGAAGAATGTCACCAGCGTGGTGCCAAAAACACCAAAACGCGTACGGGTGGCTTCGGCATCATCGATCTTGTCAGGAATCAGAATCCAGATGGCCATGGCCAGAAAGGAAATACCCAGCACCCAACGCAGCACTTCCGGATCCAGCAAAGCGGGAACCCAAGCACCAATGGCGCCAGCCAGACCGTGATTAACTAAGGTTGCTATGAAAATAGCGAGAATGATGGGCCAAGGGCGTTTGTAGCGGGCTGCAAGAATAAAAGCCAACAATTGGGTTTTGTCCCCAATTTCTGCCAAGGCAACCACACCCGTGGAGATAAACAACGCTTCCATAACAACTCCTGGCCGGATAAGAGACAAATGACCACAAACCCTCCCGGCCAAACGCGAAGGTCCATGGTCAAAAGTCTTGCCAGGCTAAGTTGCTATCAGCGCCATGACCCTGTGTAGGTCAAGTATGTTGACGCTGATCTTCGGTAAACCGAAGCGGCTACTCCCTAATGACGAAGCGCATCGTAGCCCAGATTAAGACGCCTGTCCAATCGGGGCTTTTCAACGCACAAGAAGTACACTTGCTTATTTTCACGCTTTCACCAGACGCATGACTGCCCAAAACCCAGCATCGGCTCAGCCCAACACCTACCAGCGCTATGTGCTGCTGTATCTGTTATTCATGATTTTGCTGTGGACCGTTTTGATGGCGATTAGCCATAAAGCCCCCGATCTGGACGGCATGGAAGAACTGGTCTGGTCGGCCAGTTTCGAGCTGGGCTATTTGAAGCATCCGCCCTTCCCAGCGTGGGTGATGGCCGCCTTGACCAGCGTAGTCGGACGCCCGGCATGGCTGACCTTTGCCGCGGGCATGACAGCTTCGGTGCTGGGGCTATGGTTTATCTGGAAACTGGCCTGCGAATTCCTGAATCCCGAACGCGCTTTCATGGTCTTGCTGATCAGTTCTGTCAGTATTTACTTTTCCTTGCGCGGCACCATTTTTAATCACAACACGGCACAACTGTGGTCCGTAACCGCCGCGACCTGGTTTTTCTATCGCGCCAGCCGCGACCAGAAACCGGCAGACTGGTTATGGCTGGGCGCCGTCGCTGCGCTGTCTACGGTCACCAAATACAGTGCCGTGATTCTGTTCACCGCCTTCTTTTTGTATTTCCTGCGCAGCGGTATGTGGCGTCAGCGGCAGACCTGGATAGGGCTGGGCTTGGCCCTGTTTGCCTATGTGCTGGTCTTGTCGCCCCATCTGTACTGGCTGATGAAGCACGACTTCGCCCCCTTCCGCTATATGGACGGCTCGCTGGAAACACATACCCGCTGGGAGGCCTACAAGGAACTGCTGGCGTTTAGCCTGGACCAGTTGGGGCGACTAAGCCCCATGGTTGTGGCCATGATTGCGCTGGGTATCTGGAATCGTCGCGACAGAAAAAAGCTGGCCCCATCCGACGCGGCCTTGCAAAACAAGCAGCGCTATGCCGATGATATTTCCCGCAGCGACAAGCAATTCCTGCTGTGGGTGGGCCTGACTCCGATCGTCAGCACCGTCTTGATTTCAGCCATGATGGGCACCCGTCTGGTCGCTTCCTGGGCCACCACCTTCTTTGTTTTGTATGGCTTTTTTGCTCTTTGGGTCATGCACGGCAAGGACAAGATCCAGCTGCGGCGCGTGGCTATTATTGTGATCGTGTTGCAGATATTGCTGGCATCGGGCTACGCCTTGGCTCGTGGCCCATTGGCCTGGCATAAAGGTAGGGACTCTCGCTCCACCTTCCCCGGCCCGGAAGTGTCTGCCCAAATGCAAGCCATCTGGAACGAACACATGCCCGGCATCCCACTTAAAGTCGTAGTAGCCGATACCTGGCTAGGCGGCAATATTGCCGTTCATGCCGGCCAGGATGTGATGGTCTTTATTGATGCTGACCCGGCTGCTTCACCTTGGCTGACACTCCCGCAGGATATGGAATGCGGCGCTCTGATTGTGTACAGCATTCAGACCCGTGGGAAACCTCCCGCATCCTTGCTCCAGCTGTACGAGCAAGCCCCTATCAAGGGGCAGGCCGAGCAGCGCTGGTCTTCCGAGCGCAGTCCCATGATTGATCTGAACTGGGCCATTCTGCCCGCACAAAGCAGCTGCCCCTTTGCAGCCACCGCCCGCTGAATCACTTAAATTTTGGGGTGATGCACCGGCAGTTGCTCACCCAGATAATCCAGAAAATGTCGTACCGCCGGGGCCATGCCTCGGCGGGAAGCAAACACAGCGTGAATAATCCCCGGCAAGGGTGCCCACTGTGGCAATACCTGCACCAGGCGTCCGGCTTTCAAGGCCTCGCAACACATATAGTCGGGCAAGATACCCACACCTATGCCCTGCTCCACCCCTTCACGCAACGTCAGCAAATCCGAGGCCATATAGCGCGGCCTGTGCGTTACCGTCAGGCTGGCGCCCTCGGGACCATACAGCTCCCATTCGTTTTGACCTTGTCGGGCCGACATGGCCACCGTGGGCAATTTCACCAAATCAGCCGGGCCGCGCACCGGATCAAAACGCGCCAGCAGTTCAGGCTGAGCAACCAGAATTGCCCCTGTTTCACCCAGGCGCTTGACGATATAGCTCGCACTATCACTTAAGGTGCTGCGCACTCGCAAAGCCACATCAATCCCGTCCGCCACCGGATCAACCACCCGGTTGCTGACTTCCACCTCCAGCTCAACCTGAGGGTAGCGAATCAGAAACTGTGCAAACACGGTCGACAAGACCGTATGGGCCAAGGTGACCGGGCAACTGATACGCAAGAGACCACGCGGTTCTTGCTGCACTTGAGCCACCGCAGAATACGCAGCTTCGGCCTCGTCACGCATGGCCTGGCAATGGCGCAGGAACACCTCTCCAGCAGGGGTCAGAGACAGGCTGCGCGTGGTGCGTTGCAGCAGGCGCACACCGACTTCAGCCTCAAGACGGCTAAGACGTCGCGATACTCGCGATGGCGGCATGCCCAAGTGTCGGGCAGCAGCACTAAAGCCGCCACGCTGTACCACTTCGGTAAACAGCACCATGTCATTTAAGTCATACATACAGGGAAGTTTTCCAGGATTACAGACAAAAGTAGAATAATCTTTCTCAGAAAAACCGGCTTATCAAAGGTATGGGCATCAAACATAATGACACCATTCCTTCATCGCTTTGGACACCAAACATCATGAAACTGCTACACGTAGACTCCAGTATCACCGGCGCCAACTCCGTTTCCCGCGAACTTTCGCAATTTGTGGTTGATCAGCTGCGCCAGCAAAATGAGCAAGTCCAAGTGGAGCATGTAGATCTGGCCCTGAACCCGCCACCTCACTTTTCGGCTGACTCCCTGGGCATGCGTCTGGGTCTGGACCCAGCCACCCTGAGCGAGCGCCAGCGTGCCGAGAACGCCATCACCGAACAATACCTGAGCCAGTTCCTGGCTTCCGATGTGGTGGTGATTGGCGCCCCCTTCTACAACTTCACCATTCCTAGCCAACTGAAAGCCTGGATGGACCGTCTGGCTCAAGCTGGCCGCACTTTCCGCTACACCAGCAATGGCCCGGAAGGTCTGGCTGGCGACAAAACGGTTTACCTGGTTCTGAGCCGTGGTGGCATCTACTCCGAATCGGAGCAAGGCCAGGCCATGGAACATCAGGAAAGCTACCTGCGTGTGATGTTCGGCTTCATGGGTGTAACGGACCTGCGTATTGTGTACGCCGAAGGCCTGGGCAAAACCCCAGAGCTGCGTGATCAGATTGTAGAGAACGCCAAGGCCAGTGTCAGCGCCTTGCTGGAAAAGAGCCCTGCCTAAGACCGGGAAGGCCTGGTTCGACCAGGCCTTGGCTGTTTAGTTCTGCACAAGCAGCCACCCGCCCCTTCAGCGCTCAAGCCTGAGCAAACAAAGATAAAGCCGGATCCCAATCCCTGTGTGGACATCGGATCCGGCTTTCTCTTTTGCATTGCCTGCCAGCAGGCAGCACATCCTGATCGCGCTGAATCTCCACCAGAGAAAAACACAAAGGGCCAATTGATGGCCCTTTGTGTTGATACCGCGATAAGCAGGAACGAAATCGGAGCAGAATCAATTTCTGCCCGCGCGCCCTTTTTTATTCGTCTGTTTCCAGCCAGTGGCCCAAGCGCAGACGCTTGGTGTTCAGGTAAGCCTCGTTAAAGGGATTACCTTCAATTTGATGCGGCACACGCTCCACCACATCAATGCCAATTTCCTGCAGGGTTTTTACCTTGCGCGGGTTATTGGTCATCAGACGCAGCTTCTGGATACCGACGTGCTCGAGCATATCCTTGCAAATATCATAGCGACGCATATCCGCAGGAAACCCCAGCTTCTCGTTGGCTTCCACCGTATCCGCCCCCTGATCTTGCAGGTTGTAGGCACGGATCTTGTTCACCAGACCAATACCCCGCCCTTCCTGGCGCAAATACATCAAGGCACCACGGCCTGCCGTAGCAATACGTTCCAGCGCCAATTGCAGCTGAGGGCCGCAATCGCAGCGCAGGCTGAACAAGGCATCGCCCGTCAGACACTCGGAGTGGACACGGGCCAGGACAGGCTCGCCGTCGGCCACATCCCCCAGGGTCAACAAGACGTGTTCTTTTTGATTGCTGCGCTCTACAAATACATGGATTTGGAATACGGCCCAGGGGGTAGGCAAACGGCTGGAGCTGACGTAGTCCAATAAAGCGCCGGGTTTGGCCTGCTGGGCAGCCAGCGGGGAGTCCGATTCTGATGCCAGTGCGGCATCCGGGATGGATTGCATAATGAGTCTCTGCTGCAACGAAGAAATGCGGCTTGGCCCCATCCGGGGCAACCTAGCAATGATAGCCCAATTCACTCCATTTCTTTAAGCCTGAGGCAAGATGCTTTTCAGGACTAATTTCGCCAGTCCCCCTATGACACAGACATGAAACATTCACCTTATGTGCCTATCCTTATAGCGAAAAGTTCTGCGATCCGGTATTCTACGCAACAAGAAAATACATAAAATGTTATGAAACTTACAAATACAGATGATCTATGGCGCTTTGTGTTTTTCACTGAGCCTTGATCATCCTCTTACTTGATTGATCATGCCCGCCACTAAGGTCTTTATTCGTTATGTTGTGATTGGGCTCGGCTTGGCCCTGCAACCGTTTGTCGCCCATAGTGCGGCAAGCCAGACCTGGCCCCAGCCTCCTTCTCAATTAAGTCTGGACAGCCCCTACGGCACCTTGCAAGTGAGCCAAAGCGATTATGTCTATGAGGCACAACTGCAACTGGACTCGCAAATCATCGCGCCCGAACTCAAGGGCTTGATCAATATTCCCTACGCCTTCAGACAATCCAACAACCAGACAGCGTTGATTTCGGTGGACAACGGCCTGGGGGGTTGCTCGATTTATTATCACTGGGTCACAGTGTCATCCAAGGGCTATACCGTCTCGCCAGCGTTTGGGTCTTGCAGCGCACAAATTCGAGTACGCCACCAGGGCCAAACCCTGATCATGGAAACCCCCAGCCTGGATAATCCCACCCTGATCGACGAGTACCGTTACGACGGTCGCAAGATCAGTTTGCGCAAGCGCAAACACCGCACTCAATAAGAGAAGGAACCCACGGCGGAAAACGGACTCCAAGACAACACTGACTATAATCAGATGTCTTAGTCTCTCCGGATTTTCCCTATGCACGCCTCCTCGACTCGCCCTTTACTCATCTGGGATCTACCCACCCGCCTGTTCCACTGGCTGCTCGTGATCAGCATCGTGGGCTGTTTTGTGACGATCAAGGTTGGCGGTTTGTGGATGGACTGGCACGTACGCTTTGGCTTGCTGGCCCTGGGGCTGCTGGCATTTCGTCTGGTCTGGGGCCTGATTGGTGGTTACTACTCCCGCTTTAGCCACTTCCTGCCCAACCCTGTGCGCAGCCTGCGCTACTTGCGTGACAAGCCCGCGGTTTACCCCGGCCACAACCCCATCGGTGCCTGGTCCGTCTGGATCATGTTGATTGTGTTCGGTTTTCAGGCCGTCTCGGGCCTGTTTGCCAATGACGACATCTTCACGACTGGCCCTTTGGCCTATCTGAGCAGCGACTGGTCCAAAACCCTGACCGGCCTGCACAAAGCCAATGAATGGATCATGCTGGCCATTATTGCCTTGCATATCCTGGCTATTTTCCTGTATCGCGTGTTGCGTGGTCAGAAATTAACCAGCGTCATGGTCAGGGGCAGCATGCCGGTTCCCGCCGATGCCAGCCTGCCTGCCAGCAAAGACAGCTGGAAAACCCGTTTTCTCGCTCTGATCATTGTGGCGCTGATTGCCTGGGGTGTGTACTGGATGACAGGTCTGGCACCCGTAGGCGGTGGCATGGACGACTTTATGTAAGCCCGACTTATCCCCAGAAGCTGTGAATAAACCTGGGGATAATGCGGGGACTGTTTGGGCTGAGCCGCATTTTTACTAGCCGTCTTTTAAACTGGACGGTGACTAGCCGCTTGAGCACTTCCTGCGCAGAAAGCGACGGCCTCAAGATACTTCTTAGCGCCGTCGCCAAAATCCCCACAAAACCAGAACCAGGCCCAGCACAGCGGCTAATAAGCCCGCCCAGCTGAAAATAGTCAGGCCCAGCCATGCGGGACCGCGCGTGACCAGCACCGGACCCAAAATCAATACAAAAGCCGCCGTCACAATCGCAATGGCCAGACGGGTGGCCGCCTTTTCCAGCGACGAGGCCAGACGCGGCATCCCCTCGATTTGAATACGCGCGGAGATCTTTCCTTGCCGCACCCTATGCATCAACAGACGCAGCAATTGGGGCGCATCCATGGCCAACTGCCGGGACTCCAGCAAACTGCGTTGCAGGTCCGCATAAACACGACGTGGCGAGTACTGCTTGCGCATCAAGCCCATAATCACGGGCTGCGCGACTTCGACCACATCAAACTGCGGGTCCAGACGCTTCAGCACACCGTCCGCCGTGATAAAAGCCTTGAACAGCAAGGCCAGATCCGGCGGCAGAATTAAATGGTTCTCGCGCGCCAGAGCCATGAAGTCCAGCAAGGCAGCCGAGATGGACAACAGTCCACTGCTTTGTCGGGCCACATAACGCTGGGCACTTTCTTCCAGACGGCTCCAATCAAAGTCCTCTGCCCCGGACCAGTCCAGCAAGGTCGTTGCCACCCCATCTGCCTGTCCATCCACAATCGCCCGTAGCAACACCAGCAATTGCTGGCGGCGACGTTCCGTCAAATGGCCCACCAAGCCGAAATCAATAAAGGCAACCTTATTGCCCGGCAAGGCCATCATATTGCCGGGGTGCGGATCAGCATGAAACAGCCCGTCCTCCAGCACCATATGCAGGAACGCCAAGGCACCTCGGCGGGCCAATAATGGACGATCCGCCTCAATAGCTTGCAACTGTGCCTCTTGAATGGGCGAGACCCCGGGGACAAACTCCTGCACCATGACCGTCGCGCTGGTCCACTCCATATAGACACGCGGAACCACGATGTCCTTGAAGGGCTGCATGTTCTCGCGCACCGCCAAGGTATTGGCCGCTTCGCGGGTGAAGTCCAGCTCATCGGCAATGGCTTCAGCCAGGGCACGCACGATATCGTAAGGGCGATACTCGGGCAGCAGGCCTTGTTGCTGGACCAGTCGGGCAATCTGTTTCAACAAACGCAAGTCAGCCTGAATCAGTGGCTCCAGACCAGGGCGCTGCACCTTCACCACGACTTCGGTGCCATCCCGCAAACAGGCGCGATACACCTGTGCCATGGAGGCCGAGGCCAGCACCTGGGTGTCAAAGCGCGCAAAGGCTTGCTCAACCGTTTGACCCAAAGCCTGTTCCAGCTCGGGTCTGATCGTTTCCCAAGGCACCGGCGCGGCATGACCTTGCAGCTTCTCCAGCTCCTGCGTCCACTCCAACGACAGCAAATCATTACGTGTAGCCAGAATCTGACCCAGCTTGATAAAGGTCGGACCCAGCTCTTCCAGCGCACGTCGCAAACGTTCAGGTGCCGAGCGCTCGGGCACTTCGGCCGCCACCGGGGTCTTGTTACCGGGCAGGAGGTCCGACAAGCCCAGGCGATGCATCACATCCCCAATCCCGTATCGAGCTATGACCGCTCCAATGGCACGGACTCGTGCATGGTCGCGCAAGGCCAACAAGGTTCCTCCCAACATACTCGCTCTCCAGTAGGGTACGCTCTGAGAAAAGTAGCATACCGCAGTGTCCCGGTGACTTACTTATCCACTTATCCACACTTTCAGTGGGCAAGCTCGGGGATAGCCTTTGGACAAGTCACATTAAGCCAAGCAATTCAATGACTTGTCATGGTGGGGTAATTAACGTCCCCTACCCGTTTTCCGATGATAAGAATCGAAAATGCCCCTGCTCTATCCACGGAAATCAGAGTACATTGACGTTTTCCAATTCAAGGAGAGCGTGATGCGTCTGGATAAGTCTCGCTCCAGCCGTAATGTCGAGGACCGCCGTGCCAATGGGCCACGATTGAGCGGCGGCAAGATCGGCTTGGGGACAATCGTGCTGGCCCTGGTGGCCATGTACTTTGGGGTGGATCCCAGTGTGGTGCTGAACCTGGCCGACGGCCCTACCAGCGCCCCTCAGTCTCAACCCGTTGCAGCCTCGGATGCACAGGGCCAAACCATTGCCAAGATCCTGGGCGAAACCGAGGATGTCTGGCGTGATGTTTTTGCCAAGCAAACCAATGGCAGCTACCGCGATCCCGTGCTGGTGCTGTACCGGGGCGCTACCCCGACCGCCTGCGGGGCAGGTCAATCTGCCATGGGGCCGTTTTACTGCCCTGCCGATCAAAAGCTTTATATAGACTTGGGCTTTTTCACCGAGATGGAGCAAAAGATGGGCGTCAAGGGCGACTTTGCCCCTGCCTATGTGATTGCGCATGAAGTGGGCCACCACGTTCAGAACCAGTTAGGCATGATGCGTCGTGTCGATGAGGCCCGTCGCAGCGGCTCCGCCTCCCAGGCTCGTCAAGCCTCCGTACGCCTGGAGCTTCAGGCTGATTGCTATGCCGGTATTTGGGCAAACCACGCTGACGCGCAACGCCAGATTCTGGAACCAGGCGATATTCGCTCGGCCCTGGATGCCGCTCAAGCCGTAGGCGATGACACCTTGCAAAAGCAATCGCAAGGCTATGTGGTCCCCGATTCCTTTACCCACGGCAGCTCGCAACAACGCATGGCCTGGTTCATGGAAGGCTATAAAACCGGACAGCTGAAAATGTGCGACACCTTCACCCGTCCTGACCCGGTCTCCTGATAAACGTAAAATTATGTAACCACGTCTTGCGCTAGATAATTTCCGTTCTATAATCTTTTTCTTCGCAGGAAACGGGGGTCGTTAGCTCAGTTGGTAGAGCACTGGACTCTTAATCCATTGGTCGACAGTTCGAGTCTGTCACGACCCACCAAATGTCCTGCTGCTTACGGTACACCATGCCGTAACACCGTAAATCAGCCCGCTACTGTAGCGGGCTTTTTTGCGTCTGAACACTATCCCTGCGAAGCTCAAGGGCCCTGCCAATTTTTGAGTGGCAGGGCTTGGGTGACAATACTGCACACGATCAATAGTCGTGGCACCCCTTCTGTAATTCGGTCATGAAGCGGCCCGCATGAAACCCGTCACACACAGCATGATGCAACTGAATGGCCACGGGAATATAAACCTTGCCGTCCCGTTCAAAGTATTTGCCTAGCGTGACAATAGGGGTGAACAAATTATGCAGGCTCGCGAACTGCATACTGAAGCTGGTGAAGGAAACCCACGGCAAGGCGGAAATATAGAATACGTTTTCAGGCGTATCGGATCGTGGAAAGTAACGAGTGTCCTCGCCGTACTTTTCCAGATCCCGCTCATACTCGGCCAGAAAGTCCTCTTTCTTCTCGTGGTACTCACTCCAAATAGATGAAAAACTTTCTTGCTGCACGTGCGGGATGGTGTAGCTGGGGTTGAGTCGATCGTAGACAATCAGCTCATCGTCCTTCATGGCCATACGAAACTCGGGATAGCGATTAAGGACAGCAGCTACCTCATGGATCATTGCTGGGTAAAACTTGCAGCGCCTGGCCTTCACCCAGTTCAGAAACCCGGTAATTTCAATTTCAACCGTAATACTGAACGCATTTTGAGCATACGTTTTAAAGACTTCAAAATGCTCACGCCGCCCCCAACTCTCAAGATCGAACTTCTGGTAGCTTGCCATCATCTTTTCCTGAATCTCCATACTGTCCATCCAGGCAAGTGTATAGAAAAACACGGTAAGCAGTGCCACTCTGTGTTCTTCAAAACCTTGCCTTAAACAGAGGCCGGACCGCTCACAGGACCTCCTGCCTTTGCCTGAATCTGCGACAGCGTGCGGGAAGGATCCACCAAGATGAAACCCAACACGGCTCCCATTAGTAAAAGCACGGCCGTCAAGGCAAAGCCCTGGTGAAAACCGGCAAGACCGGGCTCGGCCTGAATCAGCCTTCCCATCACAATGGGCGCAACCAGGCCCGCTGTTGTGGACAATGAATTGGTGATGGCCAGTGTGGAACCCCGCTTTTCAATCGGGCTGATTTGCGCTGAGATTGCCGAACAGAGCACAAAACCGACCTGGGGAAAACTCAAGCCCAAGGCGATCAGCACAATCCCCGCAGTCGGACCCAGCTTCAAGTAAGCGACCGCCAGCAGGCACAAGGCCCCTGCCAACAAGAAACCGACCGTGACCAGACTGCGTGCCACTCGGGACGAATACCCTTGGCGCAAGAAGCGGTTGGACAGGTAAGAGCCGCCCGACACAATCGGGATTGCCACAAAAATACACAGGGAAAATAGCCATCCAGCCGTGTCCGACGAGAAGTTCAGACCGCGTTGCAAATAAGCGGGCAACCAGGTAAAGACCAGTGCAGCACACCAGTACGCTACCCAGTACATCAGCAGGTTGCCGATGAAACTACGATTCAAAATCACATCACGGTACGAACAGCGAGACTGCGGCTTGCTCTTGCCAACGGCGGGCGCCGGATTCGCACTGATGGGACCATCCTTGCCCAGCAAGGCCCATACCACCAGCCACATCAGCCCCGCTGCCGCTGTCACCCAAAACACCGAGCGCCAGCCGTGGCTGATGGTCAAATACCCCACCAAGGGGCCGGCCAACAGCATGCCCACCTGCCCACCCTGCATCACAATGGCCGTAGGCCAAGTACGCTCCTGATCCGGGAACCACTTGTAGCACGCGTGCAAGGCCAGGGGGTAGGCAGGGCCTTCCCCCACGCCCAGCAAAATGCGACAAGCCATCAAGGCAACAATCGTGCTGGCTCCCATAGCGATCGGAACCTGGGCTACAGACCAGATAATGACCAGCCCCACCAGCAGCAAACGTGAGGACACCGTATTGGACACAAAGCCCACCACAATGCCCGAGATCGCAAACAGGAAGAAAAAGCTGCCTGCAATGGTGCCAAACTGCTGTGGCCCGATGGCCAGCTCCTCCATCAACGGCACGGCGACCAGACCAAATATCGCCTTATCGGCAAAGTTGATCACCATGAACAAAAACAACAAGAACACCACGACGTAGCGCTGTCCTGGGAAATACTTTTTCTGGTTTTCCATGTCTCCCCCCAACTTGTCAAAAGTGCAGCGATACGATCAATAAGGACGGTCACCAATAATGGTGGCTCGGGCCATTTTGCGGGGCAAAGGAAAATAGTCCTGAACGGCATAATGCTGAGTGGCCCGGTTGTCCCAAAACGCAATGGTGTGAGGCTGCCATTTCAAGCGCACCTGATACTCCGGGTGACGGGCCTGATCCACCAAATACTGCAGCAGGAAATGAGCGCCGCTTTGCAGCTCGGGCATGCCACGGAAAAAGCCGGTTTCGATGTAATTGGCCAGATGGGTAGTCCAGCTGCTGACATACAAAATCCGCTGGCCAGTTTCTGGATGAGTGCGCACCACAGGGTGAGTCTGCGCTGGAAAACGATCTCGCAACGCAGCTCTGTCTTCCTCGGGGATACGGTCTATGAAACCGGGCAATAAATCGTGCACGGCTTCCAGCTCGTGCAAAGTATCTTTGATGTGAGGCGGCAAGTTCTCATAGGCCAGTGCCATATTGCACCAGATCGTATCGCCCCCGGCGGGTGGACATTCAATGCAACGCAGAATGGAACCCATGGAAGGTTCGGCCCGCCAGCTGACATCGCTATGGTAGATATTCTCACGCCCCGGCTGCGTGTTATTGCCCCCCAGCAGCACCAGCTCGGGATAGTCCGGATCGTGTGGAAAAACCGGATGCACTTCCAGCTCACCAAAGCAACGGGCAAATGCAACATGCTGTGCCGCATTCAAAGGCTGGTCGCGAAACACCAGCAATTGATGCTTCAACAACAAGGCGCGCAGCTCCTGTACCTGCATATCCTCCAGGGCCTGAGTCAAATCGACACCCGCTACCTCGACACCGATAGCGGGCGACATTATTGTGGTTTCCAAGCGGCTGGCTGCGATTGGGCTGTCTACGACCTGCGTCATGATCCTCTCCTGAATATTGTTTCGTTTCAAACGAAACAATATTAGCGTGAGAAATATCCAGCACAACTCGGTGATTACCCTTGAGACTTCAAATATGTGCGTCGCCGCTGAAATCGCTGCCAAAGCGCTGGACCATACGGTTCTCCAGGCGCGTCATCATCTCTTTAAAGGAGCTGAGCTCTTCCTGGCTAAGCACGGACGTCAGCTCCTGCTCCAGACCCAGAGCGATGGGCACAATGCGATCGTGCACTTGCTGACCCTGCTCGGTCAGACACAGCAGATTGCTGCGCATATCGTTTTCATTATCGCGACGAGCAATTAACTGAGCGGCTGTCAGGCGAGAAACGGCACGGCTGACCTTGGCCTTGTCCATGCTGGTGCGCTCGGTCAAACTGCCCGAGGTCAGGGTGCCATAGCGTCCCAGGGTCGCAATGATGCGCCACTCTGGAATGGACAAACCAAATTGCTGTGCATGCTGACGCGCAAAGGTCACCGCAATATGCGAGGCCAGTATCGTGACTTGATAAGGGAGAAAATTCTCCAGGTCCAGGGTGGTTTTTTCCAACTCGCTTCCCAAGGCGCTAGTCCGCTTTCTGTAAGGAGTTTGATCATAGCATCGCCAGGCAATGGCTTCGCCGATTGGCTACCCAGCTTCTTTTCGATGCAACAAGAAAAAACAAGAGCGGCCTGCCCTGCAGTCATAGTTGTTTACTTTAGCTGCGCCCTAAATCCGATACGCTGGAAGATCACTTCAGTCAGGAGATGTTCATGCCAATTGCCATTGATCCCACCAAAGCGCCCGACACCACTCCTCCCGGCAAAACGCCCAACCCCGAGCCGGACCCTAAAAAGATTCCTGGCAATGAGCCGCCATCCAAAAAATAGTCAAAGGCCAGAGCTTTTGACGCTGGTATTTGCAGGAATTTGAACACTTGCTCGCCATACGCAGGTCGCATGTCATTACATTGAGATGCGGCCTGAAACGGCTGTCACATTTTCTGCAGTACAGTGAATCGTGGTGATATTTATTACAAACCATCACCCTACGCTAATTGGCAAGCCAGTTTGCAAACGCTATTACATCAACCACAAAATTATTTGAGGAGCATTGTATGGCCCAGCTAGACCGAGGCACCATGTGCATCATGTGCCAAACCCTTCCACTATCGCAACCCAACGCTCAACGACATCCTTACCTCAAACCCATCAGACGAGTCGATGACACTGACGAACCAAGCACCGAAAGTCTGTATCACTGCACTGTTTGTCACACCCATTGGCTATACCAACGCGACAAATGGGACGCCTGCCTGGGATTCAAATTATGGCAAGGAGGCCTGCAGGCATTTAACCGGCGGCATGTACCGCTTACCTTCCCCACTCAGAGCACAGACAGCAAAAAAACCAGAAAGCACAAAGGTCCTGAGCTGCTCTCTTGATCCTTGCTAGTCGCAGAACTAGCTCTATCGATACACGGGCAGCGCTGACACGCGGGCTGCCCTGTCGATCCTCCTGGCGCCCTGCCATTCAGACACGGCAATTCCAGCACGAACAGGTCTGTTTTGCCTACTCTGCAGCCGGTCATTTTTCTGAACCGAATGTTGCAAAGTTAAGACTATTAAAAAAAAATGCGCACTTGTTGCGCCGCAACATATATTATTTTTCCATAGTCGTTGTTCCTGCGGTGGTGAGATGAGCGGAGACAGGCGTCACAGAGCGCTGCTGTTATCTCGCTGCCCACCGACTAGGCAAGACCGGGGTCACGTGCCTAGCTAGCTTACTCGCCTTGCCGGAATTGTGTTGCTCTTCAACCTACAACACAGGTCCGCTTGCCTACCACTTGCGTTCGCGCTGTCGCACACCCTGCTGACAGCCGGAGAGTCGCTCAAACCGGCGTTGCCCGGTTGCACTCAAGCCATCCACCAGGATTACCCATCCCGGTCGGCCCCCTCTCAACCGTCTCCTACCCCTCTCGGTGTTCCTTTGCATCCGCAAGGCCAGCTTGCCTGTGTTTACTTCAGGAACACCTATGAAATTGATTACCGCCATCGTCAAACCCTTCAAGGTTGACGAGATACGCGAGGCCCTTTCCGATCTGGGCATACAGGGGATGACGCTTACCGAGGTCAAGGGATTTGGTCGCCAGAAAGGCCACACCGAGCTTTACCGCGGTGCGGAATATGCAGTCGACTTCCTGCCCAAGATCCGCATTGAACTGGCTATTCCCGACGAGCAGCTGCAAAGCGTTCTGGAAGCCATTCAAAGCAGTGCCCGCACCGGACGTATTGGTGACGGCAAGATCTTTGTCCAGCCGCTGGACCATGTCATCCGCATCCGCACCGGCGAATGCGATGAACAAGCCCTGTAATCGGAGACTCCATCATGAACAACGCTGATCTATCGTGGATGCTGGTCTCCACGCTTCTGGTACTGATGATGGCCGCGCCGGGCCTGGCCCTGTTTTACTCAGGGATGGTGCGTCAAAAAAATGCCTTGTCCATGTTGTCCCAGACCTTGCTGGTGTTCAGTCTGGGGGTGGTGCTGTGGTTTATCTATGGCTACTCACTGGCCTTTACCGCTGGCAATCCCTTGATTGGCAGTTTCGACAAGGTCTTGTTCAACGGCATGTTCACCGCTGCTGACCAACAGTTCTCCATGTCGGGCACCTTGCCTGAACTGCTGTTTGCGTCTTTTCAGGCCACCTTTGCCGGTCTGACTTGCGCTCTGGTTGTCGGTAGTCTGGCAGAACGTACCCGCCTGTCCGCCATCCTGGTCTTTACCGTGATCTGGTTCACTTTGGCCTATCTGCCCATTTGCCATATGGTCTGGTTTGCCGATGAACAGAACGGCGGCTTGCTCAACTCCCGTGGCGCGCTGGACTTTGCCGGTGGCACGGTGGTGCATATCAACGCCGGTATTGCCGGTCTGGTCGGTGCCTGGATGATTGGCCCCAGACTGAACTACCGTCGTGAAGCCATGCCACCTCATAACCTGCCCCTGACCTTTATTGGTGCTGCTCTGCTGTGGGTAGGCTGGTTCGGTTTCAACGCAGGCTCGGCTTTGTCGGCCAATGAAAATGCCACGCTGGCATTCTTCAACACCATGCTGGCAGCCGCCATCGGCGTTGTGGCCTGGACTTTGGGTGAATGGATCAGCAAAGGTCATCCTTCCTTGCTGGGTGCCTGCTCAGGTGCGATCGCAGGTTTGGTCGGCATTACCCCGGCAGCCGGTTTTGTGGCTCCTTCCGGCGCACTGGCCATTGGCCTGATTACCTCCCTGGCTTGCTTGTGGGGTGTGAATGTTCTGAAGCGCTGGTTACGCGCCGACGATACGCTGGACGTTTTTGGCATTCACGGTTTGGGCGGGATTGTGGGCGCTTTGCTCACAGGTCTGTTCAACGCACCTGTTCTGGGTGGTCCTGGTACTGCCGCTGGTAACAGTATCTGGATGCAGTTGTGGATTCAGCTCGAAGGCGTGCTGGTTACGCTGGTCTGGTCCGGTGTGGCTGCCTGGATTGCCTTCACCATTGCCAAGCTAGTCTGCGGCGGTTTACGTGTCGATGCTGACCACGAGCGCGAAGGTCTGGATATCCGTACCCACGGTGAAACGGGTTATCAACACTGAGATCCCATCATGATTCTTGCCAATCTTGCCTGCAGGCAAACTGCTCCCTTCAAACACAGGCACAGGCCTAAAAGAAAAAGCCCTCTTTCGAGGGCTTTTTTTATAAGCAAACCTGTTGCTTATTTTTCTTTACGGTAAGCGTCGTGACAAGTCTTACAGGACTTGCCCACATTACCGAAAGCCACGCGGAAGGCATCAAAATCGCCCGAATCGGAAGCCACTTTCAGCTTATCGATTGCAGCGGTGAAATCATCGGTAGCTTGCTTGAAACCCTGAGCATCGCTCCAGGCCTCAGCTTTGGTCTCGCCGCCTTCGGTACCAGCGCCAAATGCGCCCCAAGGCAAAGCCGCCAAAACCGTCAGCACTTCTACGTTTTTAGCGATTGCAGCCGCATCATACGGTGCTTCTTTTTTGGCCACGGGAGCCATACGACCAAAGTGCGAGCCAATCAGCGACATGCTGGCTTGACGGTAGTTCACGGCCTGTTCTGGCTTGGCAAACTGGGCGGTAGCAGGCGTGACAAACGCAGCGCACAAGGCGGCAGCGGCAGTCAGAAACGCGAATTTTTTCATGTGAACTCCTGTGTGATGAAACATAAAACACTTCATAAAGCACTGGCTCAAGAAACCCGGCCGGCTGTGCCCTTGTGCAAGAACACAGCCGTTTGGATTTAGATCGCCTGGGCCAACTTTACTGCCACACCCAGATAGCTGCGTGGAGTTAGCTCAAGCAAATAGGTTTTAGCGTCGGCGGGCAGTTCCAGACCGCCAATAAACTCGCGCAACGCTTCCTGAGTAATACCACGACCACGTGTCAGGGCTTTGAGTTGCTCGTAAGGCTGGGGCAAACCGTAGCGGCGCATCACCGTTTGAACCGGCTCGGCCAGGATTTCCCAGCATGCGTCGATGTCCGCATCGACAGCCGCGGCGTTCAGTTCCAGTTTGCCCAGACCACGCAGGCAGGCGTCGTAAGCCACCACGCTGTAACCCAGAGCCACGCCCAGGTTACGCAGCACGGTCGAGTCGGTCAGGTCACGCTGCCAACGGGAGATAGGCAGCTTTTCGGACAGGTGGCGCAGCATGGCGTTAGCCAGGCCCAGGTTGCCTTCCGAGTTTTCAAAGTCAATCGGGTTGACCTTGTGCGGCATGGTGGACGAACCGATCTCGCCTTCTTTGAGGCGCTGTTTGAAGTAACCCAGGGAGATGTAGCCCCAGACGTCACGGTTGAAGTCCAGCAAGATGGTGTTGGCGCGGGCGATGGCGTCAAACAGAGCGGCCATCCAGTCGTGGGGTTCGATCTGAATGGTGTAGACGTTCTGCGTCAGACCCAGACCAGCCAGCACTTTCTGGCTGAATGCAGGCCAGTCGATTTCGGGGTAAGCCGAGAAGTGAGCGTTGTAGTTGCCGGTGGCACCATTCATTTTGGCCAGGGGCTGGACCGCAGCAATGGCCGCAATGGCGTTTTGCAGGCGAGCCGCCACGTTGGCAAATTCCTTGCCCATGGTGCTGGGGCTGGCTGGCTGACCGTGGGTGCGCGAGAGCAAAGGCTGCTCGGCGTGCAAGCGGGCCTGAGCCTTGATGGCATCACACACTTCTTGCAGTTGCGGCAGGATCACCTGCTCACGGGCACGCGTCAGCATCAGCGCATGCGAGGTGTTGTTGATGTCTTCAGAGGTGCAGGAAAAATGGATGAATTCAGTCGCAGCGGACAGCTCGGCGTGGTCGGCCACTTTTTCTTTCAACCAGTATTCCACGGCTTTCACGTCGTGGTTCGTAGTGCGCTCGATGGCTTTGATGCGGGCGGCATCGTCTTCCGAGAAGTTCTGCACCAGGCTCTTGAGTACCTCGCGGGCTTCGGCGGAGAAAGTAGGCAGTTCGGGCAGACCCGCGTCGGACAGGCCGATCAACCAGGCCACTTCGACCTCTACGCGATGCCACATAAATGCGGCTTCGGACAACAGGCCACGCAAGGGGGCGGTACGGCTGCCATAACGCCCGTCCAATGGCGACAAGGCATTCAGAGTGCTCAGGGTATCGGCTATGTGCATCGTTCTACAGAAAAGAAGGGGGAATAAAGTCAGCCCGCATTCTAACATTGCAGGCTGGCACCCGTATGCCACGCGTTCAGCATGGGGTCAGAATGCGACGGCTGTTCGAGGCTTTGACGAATAAACCACAGTTTTCCAACATTGTTTCCAGCGACAGGTTCAGGCCCGGCCTGCGGGACGTTCGCCCATAGGTTCCTGCTATACTTTTTGAGCCTGCAACTTTTGATAGCTTTTTATGAAACTTCTAGCTTCCCTCACCAGCCCATACGCGCGCAAAGTGCGTGTTGTCATGGCGGAAAAAAAGCTCGACTACGAGCTGATTCTGGAGGATGTGTGGGCCGATGACAGCGATATTCTGAAGCACAATCCACTGGGCAAAGTCCCCTGTCTGATTATGGATGATCAGGCAAATCTGTTTGACTCCCGCGTGATCGTCGAGTATCTGGATACCCTCTCGCCCGTCGGCCGCCTGATTCCCCAAGCCGGACGTGATCGCGCTGCAGTCAAATGCTGGGAAGCCATTGCCGATGGCTTGCTTGATGCCTGCGTTGCCATCGTGGTGGAAAAACGCCGTCCCCAAGAGCTGCGTCTACCCGCCTGGATTGACCGCCAAAACAGCAAGATTACCGCCGCCCTGCAATCCATGAACAACACCTTGGGTGACCAATCCTTTTGCATGGGCACCAGCTTTAGCCTGGCCGACATTGCCGTAGGCTGCGCACTGGGTTATCTGGATCTGCGCTTTCCTGAACTGGACTGGCGCTCGCAGTACGGCAATCTGCAACGCCTGGATGAAAAACTCCAAGCGCGCCCCTCGTTTGCCAGCACCTTACCGCCTACGCAGTGAGCGTTGCGCCAGCAAGCCAGGGCCCATTCTTTTGAATGGGTTTTTTTATGTCTGCTGGTTCAGGCCTCGCCCAGCAATCGGTACATCCAGAAGGCCTCATCAGACTTCATGCGCTGGGCGAACTGGGCAGGCGAAAAGCCCGAAACCCGTTTGACCTCTCTGCCAAAATGAGACTGGTCGCTATACCCGGCTTGCAACGCCACATCAGACCAGACCGGATTTTCCTGCTGCTGCACCAAGGCAAAAGCACGTTCGGCACGCACATACAGCTGCAGCTCACGCTGGCTCTGCCCGGCCCAACGCTTGAATTGCCTTTGCATCTGACGCAAGCCCGTTCCCGTGCGTGTTGCTGCCATCCGCATCCCCAATGCCGTCAACCAATGATGCAAGGTGGCAGCACCTTCTGTCGCCAGACAGCCATGAGCACAACGATGAATTGCCGCCTCCAGTTGTTCGAATAAAGGGCCTTCTTCTGTGCCAGCTTGCCCAAGTGTCTGACAGCTGGCAGCGGGCAAGACCTGCTCCATGGGCAGTACCTGATCCAGAAAGTCGCTGGCCTCGATACCAAACACACGTTTCAAGGCATCCGGATACAGTCCAATCGAAATCGCATGGACAGGCCCCGGAGACCAGCTAATGGAAGGTGTGCGCGAAGGCCCGGCAAACAGCATGCCGGGCAGGGGCTCTGACAGTACCGGACTCCCTCCATCCACGGGCGTCTGCACCATGTGCAGCTGGCCATGGAAAACCCAGGACAACACCACCAGGGGCGAAGCCGGATAACAGTTCAGACGTTGCTGCGGCAGCAGATCCAGAGCACGGGTATCACGCTCCACGCCCAGATGGATAATGGACGCCGTTTTTCGGCTGGGGTGATGCAAACGGGCACAAGGCAAAGCAGACATGGGAGGTCGTTTCCGTTCTATCCGGCCCAGGCAAGCCGGGCCACACTGAAAGTCCTTTTATCCTACTTCAGCCCCGCCCTTTTATGCCCAAAACTATCTTGCAAGGTTCCTGGTCTCATCGTTGCCGAAGCGCCCTCACCCTCTGGTCCACCACCATAGACGTACTGGCTCGACGTATCATCGCCAAGCCGCTAGTGCCCGGCTGGTCTGTGCCTTTTGAAATCGCCACCCTGTTCTATCGCAAGCAGTTCAACCACGCCTTCCGCTTGCCAACCATAGCTGAAGGCCGCGCCTATTTCGACAGCCTGTACACGATTGCCGAACCGGACTTGCCCGTCCAGATGCAGGCCAGCACGTCCCCAGAACCGCGGGGAGACTGGTTCATTCCAGATCGCCCGAACAGCAGCAAAACCATCTTGTACTTTCATGGCGGCGGCTATGCTTTCTACCCAATCGTGTCACGCCACTTCATTCGTCTGCTGGCCTACAAGCTGCAAATACCCATCTTCGCCGTGGACTACCGCCTGACCCCGGAGCACCCTCACCCGGCCCAACAGGAAGATGCGCTAGACGCCTACCGCTATCTGCTTGGACGTGGAATCCCCGCCCAGGATATTGTCCTGGCAGGCGACTCGGCAGGCGGACACCTGGTGCTGATGAGCTTGGTCGGCCTGCGTCAAGCGGGACTGCCCCAACCTTCTCTGGCCTTGGCACTAAGCCCCTGGACGGATATAGGACGACGCGGCGCCAGCCAGTTTGGTCATGATCGCTACGATATGGTGCAGGGCTATCAAACGCTGCAATACGGTCAATGGCTAAAGGGCAACGGCCCCTGGAGTGATGATCGGCTCTCACCCATTGCACAGGATCTGCGCTATCTGGCCCCCATCTACATTCAGGCAGGCGGCAAGGAAATTCTGGTCGACATGATCCGGGATTTTGCCCGAGAGGCGCACAAGCAGGGGGCCAATATACGGCTGGATGTCTGGCCGGATATGACGCACGAATTTCATGCTTACGGCAGCACACTACCGCAAAGCGAGCAGGCAATGACTGCGCTACAGACAGCAATTCACTGGACAGCTGGGGGAGTTTTTGAGCCGGCAGAAGAAACCGAACTGAATGGGCTGGACTGTGCGTATGGCAAAGTCCAGCCAGAAAACATCAAGCCTGTGTGATGGCCTGCGTAATCATGTAGATCGCCAGCACAGTCAACATGCCAGCAAAGATGCGCTTGAGCGTCACCTGATCGATCTTGTGGGCCAGACTGGCCCCCAGGGGGGCGGTACAAATACTGGTGGCCGAAACAATCAACAAGGCCGGCCAGTAGATAAAACCAATCATGCCGGGGTGGCTGCCAAAGGTGGCCTGCCCGGACCAGATATAACCCACGCTATTGGCCAGAGCAATGAAAAAGCCCAAGGCGGCCGAGGTAGCGACGGCCTGCCGCACAGGCACATTGCCGCGCAGCATGAAGGGGACGGACAAGAAGGCCCCACCCGCCCCCAGCAGACCGGACACGAAACCGATCAAGGCTCCCATGGCAGCAATCCAGAATGGGGCAGGCAAAGAGCGGCCTTGCACCGGGGCCGACTTACGTGCCATTTTGGAGGCCGAATACAGGACGAACACACCGAACACAATCGCCAGCGCCGTGCTGTTGATCATGGCAAAAATCGCGCCGCCCGACAGCAGCCCGCCCAGGATCAGGCCGGGCACCATGACCTTGACCACATCCCAGCGAATGGCACCATGTTTATGGTGCGCCCTCACACTGGACAAGGAGGTGAACAGAATCGTAGCCATGGCCGTGGCAATGGAAGCATGCACGGCCAGCTCTTGCGGCACACCAAACAGCGGTAGCAGAAAGGTCAGGAACGGCACCAGAATCATGCCTCCGCCAATCCCCAGCAGCCCGGCGGCCAAACCAATACCGGCACCCAGCACCAGCAAACTGATGACAAGAATGGGATCCATGCCCGCCTCTTATTGAATAATGCCGCCGCCCAGGCAGCGGTCACCGTCGTACAAGACCACGGATTGGCCCGGCGTTACGGCCCATTGGGGCTGATCAAAATGAAGAGACAGGCTGTCGCCTTCGGCAGCCAGGATCGTGCAGGCAGCATCGGCCTGGCGATAACGGGTCTTGGCATGAGTCGGGCCCAGCGCTGGCGGATGGCCCGCTACCCAACTGGTCTGCTCGGCCTTCAATTCAGACTGCAACAGCCAGGGGTGATCGTGCCCTTGCACCACATACAGCGTGTTCGTGGCCAGATCCTTGCGGGCGGCATACCAGGCGTCGGCGGTACCGTCTTCGCGCTGCTTGCCCTTGACACCACCAATGCCCAAACCCTTGCGCTGACCATAGGTGTGGAAAGCCAGACCCACGTGCTGACCCAATACCTGCCCTTCCGGTGTTTTGATAGGACCGGGTTGAGTGGGCAGATAGCGATTCAGGAACTCGCGGAAAGGACGCTCACCAATAAAGCAAATGCCAGTCGAGTCTTTTTTAGCCGCGTTGGGCAGCTTCAGTTCCTCGGCAATACGGCGCACTTCCTGCTTGTTGATCTCGCCCAAGGGGAACAAGGTGCGCGACAGCTGCGCCTGGTTCAGGCGATGCAGAAAATAGCTTTGGTCTTTGGACGCATCCAGACCTTTCAACAGCTGATAGTCTGTACCGCCCCCAGCCATGGGCACGCCACGCACACGGGCGTAATGGCCGGTGGCAATCCAGTCGGCGCCCAAGGTCATGGCGTGATCCAGAAAGGCCTTGAACTTGATTTCCGCATTGCACAGAACATCGGGATTCGGGGTGCGACCTGCCGAATATTCCCGCAAGAACTCCGCAAACACGCGGTCCTTATATTCCGCAGCGAAGTTGACCGCCTCGATCTCGACCCCGACCAGATCAGCCACGCTGGCCGCGTCCAGCCAATCCTGGCGCGAAGAGCAAAATTCGGAGTCATCGTCGTCTTCCCAGTTCTTCATGAACAGGCCCACGACTTCATAGCCTTGCTCTTTAAGCAGCCAGGCCGAGACAGAGGAGTCCACGCCGCCGGACATTCCGATAACGACGCGACCTTTTTTGGTGGAAATAGTCATTGCAGTGATGATGAGAGGTGCCGCATTGGCTGGGCTTTGCGCCCAGTGCGCACCTGACTAACTAAAAAAGGCATTGTACGCCTGCCCTGACACATGTACAGGCAGACACCGCCCGTACCTGGGGTTTCTGGAAAACTGTGCTGCCCAAGACACAAAAGCCCAGACGACATGGTCTGGGCTTTCAAGGCGACTACCGCAGAATCAGTCCAGAGGACGCGGGGGCAACATCTTGCCGGGATTCATGATGTTGTGAGGATCCAGCGCCTGCTTGATGCTGCTCATCACATCCAGTGCATCCTGACCGTGCTCGGCCAGCATGAACTCCATCTTGTGCAAGCCCACACCGTGTTCGCCGGTGCAGGTGCCCTGCATGGCAATGGCACGCTCTACCAGACGATGGTTCAAGCGCTCGGACTCGTCCCACTCTTCCTGACTATCGGCGTCCAGCAGCATCAGGACGTGGAAGTTGCCATCGCCCACGTGACCCACGATGGTGTACGGGAACGGAGCCTGATCCATATCGGCCGCGGTTTGCGCCACACACTCTGCCAAAGCGGAGATAGGCACACAAACGTCCGTGGTGCTGGAGCGGCAGCCAGGGCGCAGTTGCAAACCGGCAAAGTAGGCATTGTGTCGAGCCGTCCACAAGCGGGAACGATCCTCGGCCTTATCGGCCCACTCAAAGTCCATGCCGCCGTTATCACGAGTGATTTCCTGGACAACCTGAGCCTGCTCCTGCACACCGCTGGGGCTGCCGTGGAATTCAAACAGCAGCAAGGGCGACTCTTTCAGCGTCAGCTTGCTGTAGGCATTGGTGGCACGTACAGCGGCCGTATCCATGAACTCGACACGCGCAATCGGGATACCCATTTGAATGACCTCGATCACGCTTTGCACGGCAGAGCGCAGATCGGGGAAATTACAGATAGCCGCCGAAATGGCTTCGGGCTGCGGGTACAGACGCACCGTCACTTCGGTAATGATGCCCAGCGTGCCTTCGCTACCGATGAACAAGCGGGTCAGGTCGTAACCGGCGGAGGATTTCTTGGCACGGTTAGCCGTATCAATAATGCGGCCATCTGCCGTCACAACCTTCAAAGTCAGGACGTTTTCGCGCATGGTGCCGTAACGCACGGCATTGGTACCCGACGCACGCGTTGCGGCCATCCCGCCCAGGCTGGCATCCGCACCGGGGTCGATGGGGAAAAACAAGCCCGTATCACGGATGTGCTCGTTCAAGGCCATGCGTGTCACGCCAGCTTGCACGGTGGCGGTGAAGTCCTCGGCGTTGATTGCGACAATTTCGTCCATGCCGGACAAGTCCAGGCTGACGCCACCTTGAATCGCCAGAAAATGCCCTTCCAGCGAGGAACCAGCCCCGTAAGGAATCAGGGGCACATGGTGTTCATGACAATGACGTGCCACCCAGGCCACTTCTTCTGTGCTGCGAGCAAAAACAACCACATCAGGCAGCATGGGTGGATACGGCGATTCATCCCGTCCATGGTGTTCACGCACAGCGTGAGAAAGCGAGCAACGCTCTTGGAACTGAGCCTGCAAGGCTTCTACAAAACCTTCAGGTAAAGGGCGCCGCGCTAGGTCGGCATGACCGGGAGCATTCATGAGCATTCCAAAAAGGCAAAACCCTATTATGAGTGGCTAAGTGCCCCCTCTTCAAGAGCGACTCGTGCCTGACGACGCTGACGCACCGCTTCAGCCAGTTTTTCCAGAACCACCACCGTGTCATCCCAATCGATGCAACCGTCGGTAATGCTTTGGCCGTAGGTCAAAGGCTTGCCTTCCACCACGTCCTGACGGCCGCCTACCAGATGGCTTTCGATCATCACGCCGCAGATACGCATATCGCCGCCCGAGATCTGACCAGCAACATCGGCCAGCACTTCGGGCTGACGGCGGTAGTCTTTATTACTGTTGGCGTGGCTGGCATCGACCATCACACGCGGCACCATGCCGGCCTTGATCATGGCCTGGCTGGTTGCCTCAACGTTTTCAGCGTCGTAGTTCGGCGTCTTGCCACCGCGCAAAATCACGTGGCAATCGTTATTGCCCACGGTGGACACAATGGCGGAGTGACCGCCCTTGGTGACCGACAGGAAATGGTGAGGCTGGGAAGCGGCCTTGATCGCGTCCAGAGCAATACGGATATTGCCATCCGTGCCATTCTTGAAGCCGACGGGGCAGGACAATCCGGAGGACAGTTCACGGTGAACCTGGCTCTCTGTCGTGCGAGCACCAATGGCACCCCAGGAAACCAGATCAGCAATGTACTGGGGAGTAATCATGTCCAGGAACTCGCAGCCAGCGGGCAAATCCAGCTGGTTGACGGCCAGCAGCAATTCACGCGCCGTACGCAAACCCTGATTGATGTTGAAGCTGCCATCCATGAAGGGGTCGTTGATCAGCCCTTTCCAGCCCACGGTGGTACGTGGCTTTTCGAAGTACACGCGCATCACAATTTCCAGCTCGGGGGCAAAGCGCTTGCGCTCGACCGTCAGGCGACGCGCGTAGTCCATGGCGGCTTCGGTATCGTGGATGGAACAAGGTCCCACCACGACCACCAAACGATCATCGCGTTCGTGAAGGATCTTGTGAATGCTGCGGCGGGCCTTGTGAACCGTCGTCGATACAGCAGAGGTACACGGGAACTCGCGCATCACATGGGATGGGGGAGACAGCTCCTTAATTTCACGAATCCGTAAATCATCAGTATTGTGCGACACGATTGAACTCCAGTTGGTTTGCCAGGTCCGGGGGCAAACGAAAAAAAAGCCGCCCGGTCTATGCTGGCGGCTTATTTCAGGATTTAGGTCTTACTTGTGTTTGGTGCAACCCGTCCTTTCCTCCACCAGCGGCATCGGAAAAGCATAAAAATAAAAGAAGAAAACGGGGGTTGCGAAAGTCATGGGAAAAATCCTAACACAGTTCCTGACGCGCCGCCAACAAAACCAGCAAGATTCATCCACAAAAACGCAGAACAACAAAATATTTATACCAACAGGACCCTAAAAAACACCATCAAACGAAATCATTGTTTCGTTTTGAGTTTTTTATTGGCCCTTTTGTTTCGTGTTATCGCGAAAAACCACGATAAATCGTTTAGATGCCTTGTTTGTCTTATTTTTACATCTACATACAAACCTGATGGCACACTGCCAGGCACAAATGCAAAAGGGCCAGAACACTGGGTTCTGGCCCTTAGCCGCCTAATTTAGCAGCAGGCTATACGCCCTTTGCCACCATACCGGGCTTGCTGTCTCTCCCGGAAAAACTCAGCGTACTCCATCGGTTTCTGATCCGGGTGGTTCACCCGCATATGATTCAGATAGGTTTCGTAATCAGGCACGCCCACCATCAGACGCAAGGTTGTGGCCAGATAACGCCCGGTGCCCCGCCCTGCCTGGGCACTGCGCGAAATGGCTCCTGTCAATAATCCTTTCATATCAAGCTCCTGCTGCCGCTTGAGCCGGCAATGGCTCGTACGGAGTCTCGGCAGAATGCGGCTCCGTGCTGCGACGTGCTTTCAGCACGCAACGGATGCCAAAGAACACCATGCTCAAGACCACAAAGATGAACAGACCGCACAAGGTGGAGTTCACGTAATCGTTGAAAATCACCTGTTGCATCTGCTCCAGAGATTTGGCCGGCGCCATGACAGTTTGTTCCGCCAGACCTTTTTGATAAACCTTGGCGTGGGCCAAAAAGCCAATCTTGGGGTCGGGGTGGAACATTTTCTGAAAGCCTGCCACCAGCGTGCAAATCAGCAGCCAGATAGTGGGAACCACGGTCACCCATGCGTAGCGGTCTTTCTTCATCTTGAAGAGCACCACCGTACCCAATACCAATGCCACCGCTGCCAGCATCTGGTTGGCAATACCGAACAAAGGCCACAAGGTGTTGATACCACCCAGTGGATCGACCACACCCTGATACAGGAAGTAGCCCCACGCCGCCACGCACAAGGATGTGGCAATCAGGTTGGCGACCAGCGACTCCGTACGCCGCAAGCCCGGCACAAAAGTACCCATCAAGTCTTGCAGCATGAAGCGGCCTGCACGAGTACCGGCATCTACCGCCGTCAGAATGAACAGGGCCTCAAACAGAATGGCGAAGTGATACCAGAAGCTCATCATCGCCGGCCCGCCGATGACGTTATGCAAGATGAAGGCCATGCCCACCGCCAGGGTAGGAGCACCACCGGCACGGGAAATAATGCTGTTTTCACCCACGTCGCTGGCCATTTGGGTCAGATCAGCGGGAGTAATCAGGAAGCCCCAGCTGGACACCACTTGCGCGGCCTGCTCAGGCGTGGTGCCAATCAAGGCGGCTGGGCTGTTCATGGCGTAGTAAATGCCCGGCTCGATCACGCAAGCCGCAACCAGGGCCATGATGGCTACGAAGGACTCCATCAACATACCGCCATAGCCGATATAGCGCGCCTGGGTTTCGTTTTCGATCATCTTGGGCGTGGTGCCCGAGGAAATCAAAGCGTGGAAACCGGACACGGCACCGCAAGCAATGGTAATGAACAAGAAGGGGAACAAGCTGCCGGACCAGACCGGGCCTGTGCCGTCAATAAACTTGGTAGTCGCTGGCATTTTCAGCTCGGGCGCCACAATCACAATCCCGATGGCCAGACCCACAATCGTGCCAATTTTCAGGAAGGTGGACAGATAGTCACGCGGAGCCAGCAGCAGCCACACGGGCAGCACAGCAGCAATAAAGCCGTAAATAATCAGCGCCCAGGTCAGCTCCTCGCCATTCAGGGTGAAGAAGGGCCCCCAGGTCGGGTGGGCCGCCACGTTCTGACCATAGACAATCGCAGCCAACAGGAAGATCAGCCCGATCACCGAGACCTCGCCAATACGACCCGGCCTCAGGAAGCGCAGATAAATCCCCATGAAGATAGCCAGCGGAATCGTCGCTGCCACCGTGAAGGTGCCCCATGGCGAATTGATCAGGGCCTTGACCACAATCAGCGCCAGCACAGCCAGAATGATGACCATGATCATGAAAGCGCCAAACAAGGCGATCACACCGGGCACCGTGCCCAGTTCGGACTTGATCAGATCCCCCAGCGAGCGCCCGTCGCGGCGCATGGAGATGAACAGAACCGTGAAGTCCTGCACCGCCCCCGCAAACACCACACCGGCCAGAATCCAGAGCATGCCGGGCAGATAACCCATTTGCGCAGCCAGCACTGGCCCGACCAAAGGGCCAGCCCCTGCAATGGCGGCAAAATGGTGCCCAAAAAGCACGTGTTTATTAGTCGGTACGTAGTCCAGACCATCGTTATGACGCCAGGCTGGCGTCATGCGGGTCGCGTCCAGCTCAAAAACCTTGCGAGCAATGAAACGGCTGTAATAACGATAGGCAATTAAATAGACGCAGACTGCGGCGACTACGATCCATAGAGCATTGATGCTCTCCCCCCGGCTTAGTGCCACCGTTCCCAGGGCAAAGGCCCCCAGCACCGCAACCAGCCCCCAAATCAGATGCTGTTTTATAAAACCGCCCTCTTCTCTGCTCATAGAGCCTCCACGATTTTGCATTAAGTAAGCCTGTCACCAACTTTTTCTTCTGGCCGCGCTTCTGATCTGAAGAAGTCGCCAGCTGCCTGCACAAGAGACGCAATACCGAGTGTGGCAGGCGTTCTTGCGGGGTCAGCACAGTCGTTTGGTACCGTGCATTTCCCGAACCGGCAGGGTTTGAAAGAGCGCCAAAGCGCACTTTCCAAAAGGGTGTCGGCGCGCCCGAAGACGCGCCGAACTCATTCGTGAATCAATCTGGGGTAGGCATAAGCCAGGCGCTTTTGAGAGGACAAGCGCTCTTTAATCCTTGGGAGCATAGTGAAAACACGTACTCAAGACACCACGCATTTTCCCTAAGACCTGCCACTTTCCTTATATAGAAAGGCTAAGCAGACCCTTTGCTCGATAGTTTCTATACATTTAATTTGAGTACGAATGATTTTATAAGCTATGATTTCTCTGCAAATCTTTCGTAAAACAAATCATTTATAACGAAATGGTATAGGCGAGAAAAGGACTCATGATGAAACTACAATCCAAGCCCCTCTGCGCGTTGGCCTTTGCCCTGCTGGGCACCCTGGCTGCCGCCTCCAGCGCCCAGGCAGTCACGCTGGAACAAGTCAAAGAGCGCGGCGTGATTCGCGTCGCCGTTGCTAATGAAATTCCGTACGGATACATGGACATGTCCGGCAAAGCCCAAGGCGCTGGCCCCGAAGTGGCCCAGGCCATCATGGAGCGTCTGGGTGTCAAAGAAATCAAATGGGAAACCGCCAACTTCGGTTCCCTGATCCCCGGCCTGCAAGCCAAACGCTTTGATATGGTGGCCGCCGAAATGGCCATCCTGCCGCAACGTTGCAATACCGTGCTGTTCTCCGAGCCCAACAGCTCCTACGGTGAAGGCCTGCTGGTCGCCAAGGGCAACCCCAAGAACATTCACTCGTACGAAGACTTCGCCAAGACTGATCACAAGATCGCCATCATGGCCGGTGCCGATCAACTGGAAATGATGCAGGCCCTGGGCGTGCCCGATAACCGCATGATCACTATTTCCAACAACGCGGATGCGATCTCCACCGTGGCAACCGGCCGTGCCGATGCCTATGCCGCAACTGGCCAGACTGCCAGTGATCTGGCCTCCAAAGGGGGCGGCAAAGTCGAGCTGGCCGCCGAGTTCAAGGACCCCATCATTGATGGCAACCCGGTTCGTAGCTGGGGCGGCTTTGCCTTTGCCAAGGAATCCGAAGACCTGCGCGACGCCGTGAACAAGGAACTGGCCGAATTCAAGAAAACCGATGAATGGAAAGCCATCCTGAGCAAACACGGCTTTACCGAAGAAGACGCCAAGCACTCGTTTGAGAAATCCACGGAACAGCTGTGTAAAGCCTGATCCTTCACCTGCGGGTAAGGCGGCCGCACGGGCCTGCGCGGCCCCTTGCAAGGGCCGACAGCGCACTGAAGGTGTACCGCCTGCCCTTGTCTGGAACCTGATATGGATTGGTTAAGTTACAGCTCGGCTCTGATGGACGGAGCCTGGGTCACCATACAGCTCACCCTGTATTCAACCGTGGTGGGAGCCATCGCCTCCTTTGCCCTGGGCATAGGCAGGCTGTCCCACTCGGTCGCCTTGCGCTCGCTGTCCGTCACGATTATTGAAGTTTTTCGCGGCACCTCTTTATTGGTACAGCTGTTCTGGCTGTACTTTGCCCTGCCCATTCTGGGCGAGTCCATGGGTCTGGACTGGCGTCTGGACCCGGTCGTGGCCGGCACCCTGGCCCTGGGCCTGAACATTGGCGCTTACGGTGCCGAAGTGGTGCGCGGTGCCATCCAGGCCGTGCCACACTCCCAACTGGAAGCGGCCAAGGCCCTGGACTTTACAGAGCGCCAAACCCTGTGGCGCATCAGCCTGCCCCAGGCCATCCCAGAGATGATGCCCAGCTTCGGGAATCTGGCCGTGCAAAATCTGAAAGACACCGCCCTGGTCTCCCTGATCAGTCTGGGCGACTTGAGCTTCAGAGCTGAACAAATACGCAACTTCACCCAGGACAGCACCACTATCTATACCCTGCTCTTGCTGATGTACTTCGGCATGGCACTGGTGCTGACCGTCCTGATGAAATTGCTGGAACGCGCAACCGGCCGCTGGCGTGCGCAAAGGAGCTGAACATGCTGTTTGGTATTGAATGGGACACCAGCAGCAACGGGGCATTTGCGCTGTCTATCCTGCCTATTTTGCTTAAAGGCTTATGGGTCACCATCCAGGCCGCCGTACTGGGCTTTGGTGTTGCGGCTGTCTTGGGACTGATTCTGGCAGGCCTGAAAAGTGTGCGTCTGCGCCTGATTTCCTGGCCCGCCTATGTGCTGACCGAATTCCTGCGCGACACGCCTTTGCTGGTGCAATTATTTTTCCTGTACTACGTGCTACCGGACTACGGGATTGTGCTGCCCGCCTTTCTGACCGGCGCACTGGCGCTGGGGGTGCAGTACAGCGCCTATCTGTCCGAGGTCTACCGAGCCGGTCTGGAGTCCGTTACCCATGGCCAGACTGAAGCAGCCCGCGCCCTGGACATTTCCCCGCTGCGTACCTTTATGGTCATCACTCTGCCCCAGGCCATCCCGCGCATCATTCCGGCCATGGGTAATTATCTGGTGTCCATCATGAAAGACGTGCCTGTACTCTCTGTTGTATCGGTACTGGAAGTTCTGAATGTGGCCAAGATTATCGGTGACCGTACCTTTAACTACATCATTCCCCTGTCCATGGTGGGCGGCCTGTATCTGCTGCTGACCCTCCTGGCATCCGCTGGGGTACGAGCGCTGGACCAGCGTTTGCCCAAGCAAGGAATCCCCCTGCGATGACTGACTCTACGAACCCCATCATTCAATTTGACAATGTCACCAAGAAATTTGGTGATGTCACCGTGCTGGACGCCTTGAACTTCCAGGTCGAACCAGGTGAAAAAGTCACCATCATCGGCCCTTCCGGTTCCGGTAAATCCACCGTGCTGCGCATTCTGATGACGCTGGAGACCATAGACGAAGGTGTCATCACGGTAGCGGGCAAACCCCTCTGGCACGAGCGGGTCGATGACAAGCTGGTGCCCGCCAGCCAGAACCACTTACGCGAGATGCGCAAGGAAATGGGCATGGTGTTCCAGCAGTTCAACCTGTTCCCGCATATGACGGTGATGCGCAATGTGACTGAAGCGCCCACCCATGTGCTGGGCCTGTCCAAAGAACAGGCGCGCGAACGGGCCACCAAATATCTGGATCTGGTGGGCCTGATCGACCATGCCGACAAATTCCCCAGCCAGCTCTCTGGCGGACAGCAACAGCGCGTGGGCATCGCCCGGGCCCTGGCGATGGAACCCAATATTCTGCTGTTTGATGAACCCACCTCGGCCCTGGACCCGGAGCTGGTGGGCGAAGTGCTGGGCGTGATTCAAAAGCTGAGTCAGGAACAGGATCTGACAATTCTGCTGGTGACCCACGAAATGCAATTTGCCAAGGAAGTCTCAGACCGCGTCTGCTTCTTTGATAAAGGCGTGATCGTGGAATCCGGCCCACCCGAACAAGTGTTCTGCCATCCGCAGGAAGCGCGGACGCAGGCGTTCTTGAGCAACTTTATTCAGGCGGCCTAATTCTTTTTGTTCACAGGGCGGATCAGAGGGAGCGTATAGACCAGCGACACGTCTGTTCGCTGCCTCCATAACCCCAAAAACGTGGCAACAAGAAAGAGTGGCTGATAAAAAACCATCCAGATTTAGCAGACAACACCAAGCTGAACAGGATGATACAGAGGCGAGGTCTGCAACCGCCGGAAGCGGATTTCCACAAGCTGCGGTTTCACACAATCCAGCCGGGGTGGCGCTACCTTACGCAGCATACCACCCTGCTCTGCCACATGAAATGAATCAGTACAGCTTTTTCTGAGGTGGGCCTGAAAAACGTAGTGGTCCGATGCTAGCCATATCCACTTCGACCACCGAGGGGCCTTGATGCTCAATGGCCTGCTTCACCACTGTTTTGAATTCGTCCAACGACGACACCAGATACGCCTGACACCCCATCGCCCGACCCACATCACGATAGCTAGGTGTGTGCAGCTGGTTGTAATATTGCCGATCGTCAAAGTAACGCTTCTGTATGCCACGCATCACGCCATAGCCACCGTCATTCATCACCAGCAAGACCAGGTTGCTTTGCTCTTGTACCATCGTGGCCATTTCACCAATACCCAGCATCAAGCCGCCGTCACCCACCAAGGCCACCACCTTCTTGTCCAGGTTTGCCTTGGCCGTACCGATCGCGTGTGCCAGCCCCAAGCCGATCGCCCCTGCCAAGGAGTGGATGTTTTGCAAGGGGGCTTGTACAGGGAACAGCCGACTGCCCCAGGTACTTCCGGACATGGTGATATCGCGCACCAGGATCGCATCTTCAGGCATGGCAGCACGCAGGGCAAAGCATAGCTCGGCATACGGCCCCAACTGTTCAGTCAATTGGAGTATGGCGGCTTCACGGGCCTGGGTAATCGCGGCATCATAATCCGCATCGACAAAGCAGCAGCCCTGCAGATCTTGCACCAAGGCTGTCAGGGCTTCGTTGGCCTCTGCGCAGACGAACTGGCTGATGGCGTAGTTTCGCTGTTGTGCAGCCGGGTTCGCATCAATTTGCAGGGTGTTGGCAGGAAACTGGATGGAATAGGTTTTGGTTTCATTGCTGCGCAAACGCGAACCGACCACCAAGACCAAATCCGCGTCGGCCAACAGCGTTTCCACTTCAGCCGTATTGTGAAATGCACCCAAACTGCGAGGGTGACTATCTGCCAGGACGCCACGTGCATGTGTAGACGACACCACCGGGATCCCCATATCCGCCAACTGACGGACGGCTTTACCCGCTTTCAGGGTTCCCCCCCCTATCCAGAGCATGGGACGTTTTGCGGCTTTAACGGCTGCGGCCAGTCGGGCTCTGTCGCGCTCTTGCAAAGCAGGCAATTGCAAGGGGGCGGCCGGTTCCAGCGAGATGGGCCAGGCAATGTGTGCAGCCTGCACATCAATAGGAATTTCGACACTTACCGGCCCCATGGGAACGGTGGTCGCAACGCGTATGGCCTCTTGAATCATGCCCACCGCGTTCTCCGGGCTGGTGATGCGATACGCGGCTTTACTGGACGCGCGCAAGAAACCCAACTGATCTTTGGCTTCATGAATGAAACTGGCATCTCTGTCCAGATACTCACGTTCAACTTGGCCCGTCAAATGCAGTACAGGGCTGGCAGCATTGCAGGCTTCGATGAGCGAGCCCACGGCATTGCCAGCCCCTGCCCCCGTACTGGTCAAGGCCACGCCCAAACCAGTGAAACGTGATTCTGCGTCGGCCATGGTGACGCTACCCGCCTCGCCCCTGGCGCATACAAACTGCACCTGCTTGCGGCGGCCCAGCGCATCGGCAATGGGCAAATTGTGAATGGAAATCACGCCATACACATTGCGTACCTGGTGGCTCTCCAACACACGGGCAATGGCCTCACCCACGGAAATGGTTTCTGTCATGTTTGTGTCTCTCATCCTTCACACCACGGATCAGGCTGTGTACTCAGCCCCATATAAATGCTTTTTTGCTGCATGTACGACAAAATACTCAGCCTGCCTTTCTCCCTGCCCACGCCGCTTTCTTTAAAACCGCCAAAGGGTGTGGAGATAGAGAATTTCTTGTAGGTATTAATCCAGACCGTGCCTACATCCAGTGCTCGGGCCAGTTGCCAGGCCTTGCGGTAGTTTTCAGTCCAAAGGCCGGCGGCCAAGCCGTAGACACTGTCATTGGCTTGCTGCAACAAGTCGTGCTCGTCCTCAAACGGCAATACCACCAGCACGGGGCCAAAGATCTCTTCCTGGCACACGCTGGCCCGGTTACCCAGCCCGGTAATAATGGTGGGGGCGTAGTAATTGCCCTGCGCCATATCACCCTCGGTCAGACGGTGCCCACCAACTACAATCTGCCCGCCCTCCTGTTCGGCGCGCCGCACGTAGGCGTCAACCGAACTCAAGTGTTTCTCGTCTATCAGTGGGCCAACTTGAGTCGCGGCGTGCTCGGGATGCCCCACACGCAGCGCTTGTGTTTTAGCGACCAAACGCTGCATAAAGGCCTCATACACGTTTGCGTGTACAAACAAGCGCGCACCGGCGATGCAAGCCTGCCCTGAGGAACTGAAAATGCCGTAGATCACCCCATTTACGGCCAGATCCAGATCGGCATCCTCCAACACCACCGTCGGCGACTTGCCTCCCAGCTCCAGGGAGGTACCAATCAAGCGCTCTGCTGCAATATGAGCCAGCTGACGTCCTGTGCTCGTCCCGCCTGTGAAGGAAATTTTCTTCACCAGTGGATGCTGCACAATGGCATTGCCCACGACTGAACCTTTACCCGGTAACACGCTTAGCAAGCCGGGAGGCAGCCCCGCTTGCTCAAACAGGCGCGCCAGTTCCAAGGCGATCAAGGATGTCGCTTCGGCTGGTTTCAAGATCACGGCATTACCCGCTGCCAAAGCGGGTGCCAGTTTTTGCACTTCAGAGGCAATGGGCGAGTTCCAGGGTGTGATGGCGGCCACCACCCCCAAGGGCTCATGCACACTCATGGTCAACCACTCTCTGGACCGGGCATTGGTCAGCTCTGTATCCAGGGTTTCCAGACACGCGGCGGTATAACGGGCCGTGGCGGCAGCACTCATCACCAAACCACGCGTTTCTGCCAGCGGCTTGCCGTTGTCTCTTGTTTGCAAAGCGGCCAGCTCGGCCACATTCTGCTCGATCAGATCGGCCACTTTATAGAGCACCCGAGCCCGCTCCACGGGCAAGCTATTGCGCCAGGAGGGCTCTTGCCAGGCCCGGTGCGCGGCTTGAACGGCCTCTTGCACATCTTCCAGGCTGGCGGTAGAAAACTCGGCATTCACGCTACCGTCTGCTGGAAAAATGCTGCGCGCAACTGCCCCCCGGCCTTGCCGCCAATGGCCGGCCAAAAATAATGCTTTCATGTTTTTCTCCGCCTAGATGACCAGGGCGTCACCCAGTTGATAGCAAGCGCGCACCACACTCAGTGCTGCCAAGGTGGACGTCTTAGGATTGCTGGCTAAAGCGACGCCCTGCATTTCTATTTGCATCTCACCAAACGTTCCTTCGACACGGATACGATGCTGGTTTCGTGTCATGGCAGGATCAGCAATCAGCTCAACCTGAGTTGCGTCCATGCCCACCCCTGCCAGGGCGATGGTCGCTGCCACGTTTGCATTGGCCGGAAACTTCTGTGCCGCCTCACGAGCCGAGCCTCGGAAAAATACGGTCGCTTCGGTTAGCGCATCCAAATCGACCAGTTGCTCGGCATAGCTGCCTTTCCAACTGGCTGGTTTTTTACGCCCTTGATACACCACACTATCCAAACCCATTGTGCGTGCAGCGGCAATACCATCAACCCCCGCAATAGCGCCAGGCAAAATCTGTAGCTGTGCGCCCTGTGCAACCGCAAATTCACGTATCCCCTGCTCAAACACACTGTCGGCAAACGCCCCCACCGAAATCACGGCCAAAGGCAATTGGCGCTGCAATACCGCTTTGGCATGGGCTTTCAAACCAGCTTGCCCGGCCATCTCCAACACCAGATCTGGCGTTCCCACCATGTCATCCACATGGCTGATCACTTGCACAGCAGGCCCCAGCTCTTGCTGCATGGCGGCCACACCCGCTTCAGTGACAATCACCCATGCCAGTTCAATGGATTCAGGCAACAGGGCATGCACCGTTTTTGCCATGGCCCCATAGCCAATAAATGCTACTTTTTTCATCGTTCTGCCCTAAATTTCCTGACTAAACCCGCCAGACACGTCAATGACTGATCCCGTTGTATAGGAAGACAACGGCGACGCTAAAAACACCAAAGCCCGAGCCGCTTCCACAGGCTTGCCCAGACGTCCCATCGGTATGCCACGCTTGCGGGCAATGCCCGCGAGCCAATCCTCCCAGCTTTGATCAGGATCTGATCTATCCAGGTAGCGACGTTGCCACTGCCCGGACTCCACCATGCCAATCAAAATGGAGTTCACTCGAATGCCTGCAGCCACAAACTCTTTGGATAAACCTTTGCTCAAATTCAACAAACCCGCTCTGGCGGCTGAAGTTGCCATCATGTGCGGCTCAGGTTTGTAAGCCAGCAAGGAGTTCACATTGGCGATGGACGCAATGCTTGACTGGCGCAGATACGGCAAGGCGGCCCGCACGGGATTTAACACACTGAAGTACTTCAGCTGCACTTCCCGTATCCACTCTTCATCCGAGGTGTCTTCAAAGCTGGCAACTTTTCCCTGGCCCGCATTGTTGATCAGCATGTCCACACCGCCGAAACGCTGCGCTACCTGCTCAATAAATTGTTTGACGGCATCCGCATTCAACACGTCGCAACACTGTATATACAGACGATCCGACTCAAAACAGGCCGCCATTGCTTCCCAGGAATCCTGCAGGCGCCCGGAATCCCGTCCGCACCAGGCAACGTATGCGCCTTGCTCAAGCAATAGCCGTACGGTTTCCAGACCTATGCCTGAGGAGCCTCCCGTCACGACGGCCACTTTGCCGCTAACTTGAAAACTCATATGCTGCTCTCCTTCTTGTCCTGCTCGGCATGGCCAAAGACCAGGCGATCAAATAGCGCAGGTTGATCCACGTACAGCAAATGGCCAGCTTGCGGCACTGCCTGTAATTTCAGCCGTGGGTAACTGTGCTGTAAGGCCTGCATCCCGGCAGGTGGAGTAATGCCATCCTCTGTGCCGTACAAAACCTCTATGTCACCTTGAATACTCGGCAGGTAATCATCAATACTGTCGTACGCCAAGAGATAGGAAGACGCTTGGAATCCCTCCAGACGCAGTCGTTTCATTGCCTGCGTCACCATCTGCATGTTTTCGGGTGTCACTTGCCCCAACAGAAACGGCCCACGCTCTTGCGCCATGGCTTCCGGGCCCAGCGCTTCGAGCAGTCGTGGACGTTTCTCGTATACCTGCCGTTGCTGCTCTGCCGAGGTTTTGCCATAGCCCTGTGCCACACTGGCCAACACCAAACGTGACACATCCTCCGGATACAGCGAGGCATAGGCAGTGGCCATCAATGCGCCCAAGGAATGCCCCACCAGCGTGAAGGCGGGCAAACCCACCTCCTGCACCAAGGTTCTCAGTGCCTGAGCGTAATCAGCAGCGCTGGGAGTGGCCGAGGCCAAAGCGACACTGTCGCCATAGCCCGGCGCATCCCAGGCTATCAGCCGGTTTTTCCCCGCTTGGCTTGCAAACTGCTTGGCCCACAAACCCGCAGCCGAACTGATGCCGTGCAGCAAGACGTACACATCGCCTTGCTGCTCCCCGTTATCCCAATAAGACAGGCCAGAAGCCGTCTTACGCATCGCACTCTGTGTGCTCAGTGGCATGTTTTGCCTCCTACTTTCGTGCGATGGCTTATTTCTTGGCCGCTTTTGCCGACTCATGCCAAGGGATCACAACTTTACGCAGTGAACCAACGGTGAAATACAGCACGAAACCAATCATCGCCAAAAGGATTACAACGGCAAACAAGGTATCCACTTCCAGATCCTGCAGCTTGATGGTGGCCAAGTAGCCCAGACCACGCGAACCAGCCACAAACTCAGACACCACGGCACCAATAATGGCCAGCACAATTGCCATCTCCATACCCGTCAGGATGTAAGGCAAGGAGGCAGGGATCACCAGCAGTTTGAAGCGCTGCCAGGTGCTTGCCTTGCCCACCTGAAACACTTCAATCAAACCCGTATCGACAGACTTGGCCCCCAGATAACTATTGGAGAAAACCGGAAAGAAAGCCAATAGCGCCGAGATGATGATCTTGGATTCGATTCCAAAACCAAACCACAAAATGAACAGGGGAATCAGCGCCACTTTAGGCGTCAGCTGCAAGGCGATCACAAAGGGTTTGAAGATCGTGTCCAAGATGGCGATCCGTCCCAGCAACTGCCCCAGCAAGGTTCCCACAATTACCGCGATACAAAAGCCTCCCAGGCACTCGGCCAAGGTGGTGTAGATGTGATAGTAGGTATCATCACGCTGCATCAGCCTCACCAGGGCGTGCACCACATCTTCCGGTGGGGGCAAGACCAGGGGGGACACGTCAAAACCACTGACATAGGCTTTCCAGAGCAGGAAAAACACCAGCACGGAAATGATTTGAATAAGTAGACGATTCACTTACAACTCCAGATGCTGACGCAGTTCATCACATAGACGGGCAAACTCGGGATCACCCAAAAAGTTTGTGCGCGGACGCTCCAACGTAATAGGAATTTCGGCGACCACACGTCCCGGGCGCGCCGACATCACAATGACCCGATCCGCCAAGTGCACCGCTTCACTGATAGAGTGCGTAATCAGGAAAGCACCAAATTTCTGATCCATCCAGATACGCTCTGCATCAGCGATAATTTTTTCCCGGGTCAAGGCATCCAATGCCCCAAACGGTTCATCCAGCAGCAATAAATCGGGCTGGGAAAACAGGGCGCGCGCAAAAGACGCCCGTTGGCGCATCCCACCGGACAGCTCAGCCGGGCTCTTGGTTTCAAAGCCTTTCAACCCCACCATGTCGCATAGCAACAGCGCCCGCTGTTCATCTTCAGCGCTGTAACTGCCCGCTTGCATCAACTTGGGCAGCAGGATATTTTTCTGGATATTCATCCACGGCAAAAGTCGGTGCTCTTGAAATGCCACACCGATATCGGGCGTTTTCTTGTCGGCCGTAGCGGGCCAGTTCACCTGACCGGAGGTGGGCTGTTCCAAACCACATAACAAGCGCAGCAAGGTGGACTTGCCGCAGCCTGATGGACCAATTACTGCCACAAACTCACCGGCCATGATGTGCTGATTAATGTCTTGCAAAGCAATGGTCGTACCGGTAGAGGTCTTGAAATGCTTGGAGACACGGTCAAAACGAACGATGGGCGGTGCGTCAGTGGACGGTTTTTTTGCTAGCTCAGACAACGGTAGACTCCCAGATGGCATTGGTATAGAGCTGTCTGGAGGTTTCCTTCATCAGACCGGCACCCTGCAACAAGCGAGTCGCTTCATCCCACTGCTCGGGCACATTACGCAAGACATTTTCTTTACCGTGCGCCAACCACAACTCACGGTTGCCTTTCAGGTCGCCCAGCGCAATATCTTCTTTTTCAATACCTGGCACATCGAAACGACGCGCAATCGTGCGAATGACTTCCAGCAGTTGCGCATCGTCCATATCCGCCATCGCCAAGATCGCCGAGCGGGTGCCTTGCAAAAATGCGACGTGCTGCTCGCGGTTGGATTCCAGATCCTCTTCACTGGCCACATAGACTTGACCAGGCACACCGTCGTCTACAGGCAGCGCCACCAAAGGCAGTTCGGCAGCACGCAGGCGCGATACCGTGCTGGCATTGCCAAAAAATGCGGCAATACGGCCCGCCTCCACCATCGCGAACGACGCCGGACCGTCAGCAACACGCTCACGACGCACCGACTTGGGGTCCACGCCTGCTTTGGCCAGCATCAAGTTCAAGGTGGCCTCCATAGAACCACCGAATGACGCCACGCCAACCACTTTCCCTGCCAGTTCCTTCACGTCCCGAACTGGGTGGCTCTGGGAAGAAATCACCACAAAAGGTGAAATCTGTGACACCGTGCCAAAGGCCAGAACATCGGAGTTGTCTTGGGCGCGCGCAGACAGATAATTGGCGCCACCGGTGCGGCCAGCTTCTACCTGCTTGGCGGCAACCAGCTGTATGGCCTGACCGGCCCCCCTGCCCACTTCTACTTTGACGTTCACATCCAGTTTGTCGAAACCACCCGACGCGCTGGCATACAAGACGGGCGCGAAGGCCAGGGACAGCGTGAAAGGGGTCAGGTACGTGTAGGTCCCCCTTGCCTTGGCAAAGGCCACGCTGGCGCTCAGGGGCAAACTCATTGCCCCCAAGGCGCCGGCGCTATAAACCAGAAATTTCCTGCGGTTCATATGGAATCGCTCCTTGATAGGATTTAGGTGGGCTGCTTGTTTTGCGCAGCGGCCTTTGCCTGCATACGCAGCTTCTTGGCGGCAGTCAGCGGATGGTCTTCGGGATAGTCAGGCAAATCAGGCCGGTTCGCCCCCAGCATCACGCACATCAAGGACTCTTCTTGACCCTCATTGCGCAAACCGCGGTACACACCCGGTGGCACCGAAATAACGTCACGTTCATTCAAGACAACTTCGCAACGCTCTCCCTTGTATTCCAGGAACAGACGGATACTGTCGCCGCGCAAAATGAAAAAAGCTTCCTCAACGTCGTGGTGCACATGCAAGGGGCCTTCACAACCAGCAGGCAAGATCATGGTGGAAAACGTGAAATGCTCTGCCGGAATGACGTTGTCGTCATGGGTTACGCCCGCTGCTCCTGTGCCGATGTAGCGAGTTTGCGCTCGACGGTACGTCGGGTTCACCTCTGCTTGCCAACCTAGTGCATTCCAATCGTACTGACGGCTTTTGCGGCGAGCGATGCGTGATTCAATCCACTCTTGCAAACTCTTGTCCTGTGGACGCTTCCAGCTCGCAAACAGAGGAGATTCCTGATCGGGAACCGGCACAATTTGTTCTGTTGTCATATCACTCATGGCTTTCCTTTCTACTCCCAAAACATCAAAACAATCAAAATGAATGCTGCAGCCCAACACCGAGCTGGTGTTTGCGCTGTTTTTCGTCAATAAAGTGGTTGCGCACGCTGTACACGTTGCCCATCGCATACACGTTGGTGCGCTTGGAGAGTTGATAGCGGTAACCTGCTGCAAAACCGCCATTGTTCGAGAGCATGGCGCGCTGATAACTCAGCATGGCCGTCCCTCTTTTTCCAGTAGGAATGGACGCGCCGACCGTAAAGGCGCGATCTTTGTCGCCCCCTGTTTTCACATAGCCAGGCGCAGGGTTCAGGTTAATGTTGCGCTGCTCGTTATAGCCGCTGAACAAACGCACGACGCCAAAGTCATAAGACAAACCAAACTGCAGGTTTTGCGCCTTGCGATTATTACTATCTTTAATAGGATTCAAGCGCTCGTAGGTCAGCGCCGCCTTCAAGGGGCCATTGCTATAGCGCAAGCCAGCGGTCAGAACACGATTGTTGTTGGATGAGCCAAAAGACTGTTCATCAGCAGTGGAAAAGCTATAACCAATACCGGCTTCCAGCCCACCGACAACAGGCGTCTGATACGTCACCGCATTGCTCAAGCGACCATCTGCACCGTAGTCGCCGCTTTTATACCCGAAGGTAGAACCGATGCCGTTACCAGACCATGCCACGCCAAACGGGCTGGCAATAAAGGGCGTCCACGAATAGCCAAAAACAGTTTGCCGACCAAACTTCAGTTCACCAAAACCGCCCTTGATTCCTAAGGTTGCTTGCCGTCCAAAGAGGCGGCCTTGGGTGGAGGTGCCGGTCGTCGTCAACAAGCCGCCTTCCATTTGGAAGGTCACGGAATAACCATTACCCAGGTCTTCACTGCCGCGGATACCAAAGCGCGATTGACCGGCAATCCCGCTGGCCATTCCAAACTTTCTGCTGTCATCCAACTGTTTTTCCAGCAACAGGCCGCTGTCCAGCAAGCCGTAGAGCTGCACGCTGCTTTGCTGGGCCAACGCAGCGCCGTGCCCAGCACACGCCATGACCAATACACCCACTACTGCCCCCATTCGTCCTTTACTCATCCCTTACCCTTTCTGTTTCACTAGTGAAATGTTGTTTTATATTAGGAACATAAAGTATAAAATCATTTAAACTTCGAGAGAAATGAGTAGAAACCCTTTAAGCATGAATCACTTCAGACGGGCACGCCGCTGTCTATCACAATAGCGGCGCCCACTCTTATACTTAGCCACATCAACTAAACCGCTGTGACCAATACCCAAGAGAACTTATGAGTACGACTTTGCCGGCACAACAAAACTACACCGTGCCAGGACTGGAGCGTGGCCTGCGCTTGTTGTTCGAATTCAACCGGAACGAGCAGACTTTGACGGCGCCGGAACTAGCCAAAAGACTGGAGCTTCCCCGCACCACCACTTTCAGATTATTGGCGACACTGGAAAATCTGGGCTTTGTACAGCGCGTGGAAGGTGGCCATACGTATAAATTGGGCATGGCCATTTTGCGACTGGGGTTTGAGTATTTGGCTTCTCTGGAGCTGACTCAATTAGGGACACCGATTCTGGAGCGCGTACGTGATCAAACCGGGCTCTCGTGCAACTTGGCGATTCAAGATGAACATAGCGCCGTCATCATTAGCAAAGTGGCCGCCCCCACCCCATTTGTCAGCACCGTACATGTAGGTACCCGTTTGCCGCTGCATGCCACCCTGCTGGGGCGAGTGCTGTTAAGTGATATGAAACCGGCGGATTTGCTGCAGCTGTACCCAGAAAACACACTGCCCAGATTTTCTGAGCGGACTCCTACGACCACGGATATGCTGTACGAACTCATCCGCCAAGATGCCGAGCGTGGCTATGGTTACGACGAAGGGTATTTTGAGCCTGAAGTAGGAAGTGCAGCTGTCCCGATACGCAATAAGCAGGGGCATATCGTAGCCGCACTGGGTGTGACGATTCCGGTCAGTTACTTGCGCTCCGGCAAACTGGACACCTCGTCTTTAGTCAATACTGTGCGCACCGCTGCAACAGAACTGTCCCAACTACTGGGTTATCACAGCAGCGAGTCTTCGACCAGATAGGCCATCCAGGCAGAGCTTGAAGGCCGCATAGACCTCTCCCTCCGCAGACCCGGCTTCAAGTGGGATTAACAGAGGGAGAGGATACTTTTTTAAGCTTTATTGCACCTCAAATGCATCGACATCTTTAACCAGCTTGATAGCATGCTCCCGCACATCTTCCGGCCAGCCAGCCAGCAGGGTTTTGAAGCGCTCCAGCTCATCAGCAAACAAGGCTCGCATCGCTTCCTCAAAGCCAGGCAAATCACCACCGATTGCCGTCATGAAGTTATAGGCTCGTTCCTGCGCCTGGCGACGCTGATCTTTGGCGGCGCTGGCACGGCGAGCTTCTTCAACCAGTTTGCGTAGCGCAACCGATGCCCCTCCGGGTTGAGTCGCCAGCCAATCCCAATGTCGTGGCAACAAGGTCACTTCACGAGGAATCACGCCCAGCTTAGGGCGACCACGGCCGCGTGGAGCTTCTTCCTCTGTCTGCTCGACCTCTACTTCAGGAGCATCCACTGGCGCATAGCGTTGCGCCAGCTCTTCGTCCGTCCCTTGGGTGTTCACATCCACAAAACGGCCTGTCACATCGTCAAAGATCAGCACGGGATCGTTAACCCCGCTCTCCAGCACTTTCTTCACGGCTAGCACATTGGTCAGCATGGGACCGGACGCGATACGGCGGTGGCCCATAAAGCTGGTGTAAGTATTGGGGTAAGTCGTTTTCATGTCAAAACCAGAGCTTCAAGTAAGAAGGCTCTATTTTTACCCGGATGATATTAATTCGTCAATATTACCCGGGTAGAAATAAGCGATTGTTGCTAATTGGGTGCATTAACACAGTTGATCCTGTCCAGCAGCCATCACAAGGACTCCTGGACATGCCGAGTCATATCTGATGAGCATCTCCGATAACTGCTTTTCCGGACGCCGGCCAATCAGTACGGTGCAGACCCGTCATTTACCAACGCCCGCCCCCAGACGCTGGCCGCTCCCCTCTTCTTCACAATCCTGAGCCCACAAAAAAACGCCCCCTGAAATAAATCCAGGGAGCGTCTTATCCGGCCAGGTCTGCGCACAAGGCGCAGACCTTCTTTCTGCCTAGGACTCCAGCAGCGGTCCGTTCAACGGCGTCAGGACAGGGAACTGCCCGCGAGTGGCCACATGCGCAGGACGGGGTGTCAGCCCTTGCTTGGGATCACCCACGCAGTTTTCCACGCTGTTATAGACCGTAAACACATTGGCTCGTGGCCAAGGCGAGATATTGCTGGCCGAGCCATGCAAGGTATTGCAGTCAAAAAAGATCACCGAACCGGCCTTGGCAGTAATGGCTTCAATACCCCCCTGATCCACCAGCAAACGCAGGCTGATCGGATCGGGTACGCCATACTCCTGCTTGCGCAAGGACTCCTTGTAATGGTTGTCCGGTGTCTGCCCTGTGCAAGAGATGAACTGGCGGTGCGAACCCGGCACCAGCATCAAGGGGCCATTGCACACATTATTGTCAGTCAACAGCACCGAGCAGCTTAAGGCGCGCATTTGCGGCATGCCATCTTCGATATGCCAGGTCTCGAAATCCGAATGCCAGTAAAACTCCTTGCCGGTAAAGCCCGGTTTCAGGTTGGCACGGGACTGATGCACATACACCTCCGAGCCCAGAATCTGACGAGCCACATCCAGTACGCGCGGATCGCGCACCAGGCGGGCAATCAGCTCGCTTAACTCATGCACACGAAAGATCGAGCGCACGGCCTGACTGCCCTTTTCCACCACCGCTTCTTCACGCGACAAGATGCCGGGATCGGTGCTCATGGCTTCCACATTGCCCAGCAAGGCTTGCACTTCCTGCGCATTGAACAAATCAGGCAGCAGCAAAAAGCCATTGTCCTCGTACTCCCGCAGCTGGGACTTGTTCAAAGGCTGGCTACCTACCGGATCCGGATACACCACCGGCTCCTGGCGGCTGACGATGGCCGCCGTTCGTTCTGTACGGGATGTGTACAGATCGCTCATGGTCACTGTCATCATGCTCTCCTTAGGTCTTCAGTCTTCCACGATGGCTGGGTAAACCCCTTTCTCATCGTGAACTTCCTGACCGGTCAGGGGCGGATTGAACACGCAGATCACTCGCAGCGGCTCTTTGCCACCGCGCAGATAGTGTTCATCGTGCTGGTCCAGGGCATAAACTACGCCTGGGCCTAAATCGTATTTCTTGCCGTCGGCAACGGTTTCGATTTCGCCATCGCCCTCGATGCACCACACCGCTTCCAGATGATTCTGGTAGTGGATGTGGGTTTCGGTGCCAGGAAAAATAACGGTTTCATGAAAGGAAAAACCCATGCCGTCTTTCTTGAGCAAAACACGGCGGCTGACCCAGGTGTCTGTGCGCACCTCGTCACGGGTTCCAATCACATCTTGTACGTTCTTGACCAACATTAGCGTGCTCCTCCAATCTTCAGAATCTTGGCCTGGCTGCCGCGCTTGGACAGGCACTGGGCCACGCTGCGTTCAATAATGTCCAGGCCTTGAGTCAGCTCTTCATTGCTGATCGTCAGGGCAGGCAGCAGCTTCAGAACTTCGTCGTGGGCGCCCGAGGTTTCAATCACCAGACCTTGCTTGAAAGCCTGTGCAGCAATTTCATTGGCCAGACCGGCACCGGGCGGCGTCACCAGGCCCTGGATCAGGCCGCGACCGCGTACGCTCAAACCACGATCTGGATAGCTGTGCACCAGGTTTTCCAGCCAGTCGCGCACTTGACGCTCCTTACCCTGGATCTCGGCTTCAAAGTCCTCGTTGGCCCAGTAGCTTTCCAGAGCTTGAGCCGCAGTCACGAAAGCCAGGTTATTGCCACGGAAGGTGCCGTTATGGGCGCTGGGTTTCCATACGTCCAGTTCAGGACGCAACAAAACCAAAGACATGGGCAAGCCAAAACCGGACAAGGATTTGGACAAGGTGATGATGTCAGGGCTGATACCGGCCTGCTCGAAGCTGAAGAAACGGCCCGTGCGACCACAACCGACCTGAATGTCATCGACAATCAGCAGCATGTCGTGCTCGCGGCACAGACGTTGCAGTTCACGCAGCCAGCGCTGTGTAGCAACGTTCACGCCCCCTTCACCTTGCACGGTTTCCACGATGACCGCGGCAGGATGGTCCAGACCACTGCTGGGGTCTTCCAGCAAGCGCTCCAGATAAGCCATCGTATTGACGTCCGGTCCCAAGTAGCCGTCATAGGGCATGAACGAGGTATTGCCCAGGGCCACACCCGCTGCACTACGAAACTTGGAGTTCGCCGTCACTGCCAGGGAACCCGTGCTGACGCCGTGGAAACCGTGCGTAAAGGAAATCACATTCTGGCGACCCTTGACCTGGCGTGCCAGTTTTAACGCCGCCTCCACGGCATTGGTGCCGGTGGGCCCCGTAAACTGCAAGCGGTAGTCCCACCCGCGCGGTTTGAGCAGCACTTTGTCCACCGTTTCAAGAAAGTATTTCTTGGCGCTGGTGGCCATGTCCAAACCGTGTACCAAGCCGTCGGTGTTCAGGTATTCAATCAGCTTTTCTTTCAGATGGGGATTGTTATGCCCATAGTTGAGCGTACCGGCTCCACTGAAAAAATCGATGTATTGCCTGCCTGACTCGTCCTCCAAAACCGAGCCTCGGGCTTTGTTGAAAATGACCGGGAAGGACCGGACGTAGCCCCTTACTTCAGACTCCATCCGGTCGAATATTTTTAAATCAGTCATATTTCCTCTCCTGGTTATAGAACGGCGTGTCTTGAGCCGACAAACAACAATCAGCGAACCAGACCGGCTCTACCGTTCATTTGCGTAAAGTCCCCTCTTATCCAGAGTCCAAGGGGCCGATTCGTAATAGAGGTTCTGCCTCGTGAGCCTGTGCGGCAAACAAGGCGGTATCAAAGAATTCCTGTTCCTGCATGGGGGCGCCCCAACGCCGGGCCATGGCCGCAAACAGGCCACGCGAAGCCCGGTTACCGGGGCTGACCGTCGTTTCCAGATAGCGCAAGGAACGGCCACGCAGACGCTGTCGCAGATGCTCCAGCATGGCCTGCCCCAGACGACGCCCACGGGCGCGCTCATGCACGGCCACTTGCCACACAAAGAGCACATCAGGACGGTCGGGGAGAAAGTAGGCAGAGATGAAACCGTCTATTTGTTCCCCACGCTGCGCGACAACGCAGGTCTGGGAAAAGTGCTCGCTGAGCAGCAAATAGAGATATTCAGAATTCAGATCCAGTGGCGGGCTATCGGCAATCAGCTGATGGATTGCGGCCGCATCACGCAACAGGGGCGCACGCAGTATCAGCGCCGGGTCACTGGGGGCAGGATCGGCGGCAGTGATGCTGCCTGCCGAGCTGCCCGGACTAGGTCGGTCCGTCAAACCACCAACCCGGATTCGGGGGGTACATCCCCTTCCGGGACCTCAAGAATAGGCGAGGCCGCATCGTCGGCCTCCAGCACAACATCCGGGTCAGCATCGAGCAAGCGCACAATGCGCTCCAGGGACAAGGTCATGGTGGCCTGTTCCAGCTCGGGCAACTCTTTCAAGGCGTCCGACAACTTCTTTTGCAAGGGGGACGGCGTATCGCGTGCCAGGGTCTCCCCTTCTGGTGTCGCACTGACAAATACAATGCGTCGATCTTCACGACCACGCTCGCGCAGCACCAGCTTCTTGTCTTCCAGGCGGTCCAGAATACCAACCACGGTGCTGGGGCTGACGTGCATTTCGCGGCTGATGGCCGTGGCCGTCAACGGGCCTTTTTCGATAATGGTGCGCAGGCAGATCAACTGGGGCGCGGTGATATTGCTGTACGCCGACAGCTGCCTGGAATGCAGGGCAATCGAGCGCGTGATCTGGCGCAAAGCCCGCAAAATTCGTAAATCGTAGTGTTGATCTGTGGTCATTTAATTAGCCAAACAAAATAATTCAGCACGATTAATTCGTGTTGAAATGATATGCCTAGAAAAGATTCAAGTCAAACCGATTTACACTCAAAATCATAGAGAGCATAAACAAGAGGTTCTGACTCAAAGTCCAAAAAAATGTAAGTACCCTGGCTTACGGGGTCGGACCAGCAAGGCGCAGAAAATACCCTGCCTGCCCCCCTTTTCGCCGTGAGTGGCTCGAGCCGACACGCCGCTTACAGTAAACTGCCACGAGCCCTTGCCGTGGGGGCCTGTCGGTTTTCACTCAAGACCGGGTGTGCCGCGTCACAGCCCTGCTTGCAAACCGGCACAGCCTGATACAAACCCGGTCCATTAACCCATAAGTCTCTTGGCCAAGTAAAGCCTGCTGCTGTTCTCGCCGTGCCTTGCAGACACTGAAACCCGCATGAAGCAATCTGATAAGGCAACCCTGATTGGTCTGATCGCCATTGTTCTTTGGAGCATGATTGTCGGCCTGATACGCAGCGTCAGCGACTACCTGGGTGCGACTGGCGGCGCCGCACTGATCTACACCCTGGCCTCTGTCTTTCTTCTTTTATCGCTTAGCTGGGTACGCTTGCGCGACTTTCCGCGCCGCTACCTTATCTGGGGCAGCGTTCTGTTCGTCTGCTATGAGCTGTGCCTGGCTCTGTCCATTGGCTACGCCCACAACAGCCAGCAAGCGATTGAAGTGGGAATGGTTAATTATCTGTGGCCCACCTTTACCATCGTGGCCGCTATTTTGTTCAACAAGCAAAGAGCCAACTGGCTGATCGCACCTGGCCTGCTTTTGTCCATGATGGGTATCAGCTGGATTCTGGGCGGTGAGCAAGGCTTGAGTCTGCACGGCATCTGGCTGAATGTGCAGGACAACCCCTTGAGCTACGGCCTGGCCTTTAGTGGCGCACTGATCTGGGCGGGCTACAGCACCATGACTGCACGCATCGGCCAGGGCAAAAATGGCATTACCTTGTTTTTCATGCTGACAGCCACCGTCTTGTGGATGAAATATCTAGGCCAAGGAGCACCTGCAATGACCTTTACCCTTCCAGCACTGATCTACTTGCTTCTGGCGGCCATGGCGATGGGCTTTGGCTATGCGGCCTGGAACGTGGGTATTTTGCACGGCAATGTCACCATACTGGCCGGCGCCTCCTACTTCATTCCAGTATTGTCAGCCGCCCTGTCTACTTTTTTGCTGCAGGCTCCCTTGACGCCCAGCTTCTGGCAAGGCTCGGCCATGGTGTGTTCGGGCGCCTTGTTGTGCTGGCTGGCCATCCGGGTCCGCAAACCCAGGCCAACGAAAAGTGCTACCTGAAAAACCATATTCATTAATCCGGGCACGGCTGTGCCTGATGAGCAAAAATCAAAATTAAATTCTATTTGCTGCACTGCAATAAAAGCAGCATAAAAAAACCGCCCAACCTTGAATTAAGGGGGGCGGTTCTTTTTATCTATTTTGATTAGCCAGCAAATTAAATCAGGCGGTTCCACCTACGGTCAGATTTTCCATCCGCACGGTAGGAATACCGACTCCAACCGGAACGCTTTGACCTTCTTTACCACAAGTCCCCACTCCTGAATCCAACTGCATGTCATTACCGATCATGCTGATTTGGTTCATGGCATCGGGGCCGCTACCAATCAAAGTGGCACCTTTGACGGGATACATCAGTTTGCCGTTTTCAATCACCCAGGCTTCCGAGGCCGAGAAAACAAACTTACCGCTAGTAATATCGACCTGGCCGCCACCGAAGTCTACGGCATATAAACCCTTTTTAACCGAGGCAATAATTTCCTGAGGGTCTTTATCGCCACCCAACATAAAGGTGTTGGTCATGCGTGGCAAAGGAAGGCTGGCGTAGGACTCGCGTCGACCGTTGCCCGTAATGGCAGCGCCCATCAGACGCGCATTATGGGTGTCTTGCAAATAGCCTTTCAAAATACCGTCTTCAATCAAGACGGTACGTTGTGTGGCATTGCCCTCATCATCCATATTCAAGGAGCCACGGCGGTTTTCCAGAGTGCCATCGTCAATGACGGTCACGCCCTTGGACGCCACGCGCTGGCCAATACGACCCGAGAACAGGCTGCTGCCACGACGGTTAAAGTCCCCTTCCAAACCGTGGCCCACGGCTTCGTGCAGCATGACCCCTGGCCAACCTGGGCCCAGAACCACCGTCATCTGACCGGCAGGCGCAGGTTTGGCTTCAAGATTCGTCATGGCCGAACGCACGGCCTTATCCACGTAGCTGCGCAGCATATCGTCGGAGAAGTAGGACAGATCAACCCGTCCACCACCTGCCGCCGAGCCGCGTTCACGGCGGCCATTTTGTTCAACAATGACCGACAAGGACAAATGCACCAAGGGGCGTACATCGGCGGCCAGACGACCATCGCTACCGGCCACCAGCACGACATCGTATTCCGCACCCAGACTGGCCATGACCTGCACCACGCGCGGGTCCGCTGCACGAGCCAAGGCATCCAGTCGCCCCAACAGGGCTACTTTGTCAGGAGCAGGCAGGCTGGCAATAGGGTCTGTGCCCGTATACAAGGTGGGGCGCTGCGTGTCGGCTGGCACCAAAATGCCGCTTTTGCCTGAACCGCCCTGGCGGGCAATCGAGCGCACCACACGGGCCGAAGACAGCAAAGCCTCGGGGCTGAGGGAATCCGAATAGGCAAAGGCGGTTTTCTCGCCACTTAATGCGCGCACACCCACGCCCTGCTCAATGGAAAAGCTGCCGCTTTTGACGATTCCTTCGTCCAGCGCCCAGCCTTCGCTGCGGGTGTACTGAAAATACAGGTCGGCATAGTCAGCCTGATGGGTGAAGATCTCACCGAGCGCGCCGGACAAATGGCTTTCATTCAAGCCCCAGGGCTCAAGCAACAGTCCACGGGCGCATTCCAGGGCATTGATAGCCGGATCAACTAACTTCATCGTTTATTCCTACTGACAGATCCCCGGCAAACCCATGGCTGCAAGGGACGAAAATGGGTACCAAAAGACGTGCTGACATCAACTTGGCTTCCGTCCATCTGAGCATTAAAACAGAATGTGCCCCCGTATGCGATGCCGACGTACTGATCGGGCAGTTTCCTGGCTTTCAGAACCATGAATCAGCCTGTTGAACTAATAGGTTCAAAAATTCCAATTACGACATTTTCTGATACGGAATTAAAACTATTTTAAAATCTTCCTAATTAGAAACCCACCTATATGGTTTTGATATAAACCCATTCAAATTCATGATAACCCCTGATTAGATTAAATAATCAAGAGCCATTGAATTGTCTAATGACCTTAAATAATTACAAAAACCAAACACCTTTTTCATTAAGCGTTTATTTTTTATCCAAACCACTTATCTTTTCAAGAAAATCAAAGTACACTGTTTTCGCATGATAAACACGAGCTTGTACAGGCAGGGTTTATCAGATAACTACAATCATGAAACAGGAATCCCATATGTCAGTCGAAACTTACAGCTCCGCGAAGCAAAAGATAGAAAAAGAGATTCTGCGTCTGCAAAAGCAGATGAAATCTCTTCGAGTCAAACAGCGTCGTCCTGTCATCGCGTCTATCGTCAAGTCCATGCAAGATAACGAGATCACGATTGAAGAAGTCGCTGAAGCGCTGGAAAATTCCGCCCGCCGCGGCGCTGGTGCTGGTTCCAACGGCCCTAAAACCAGCCTGCCTCCAAAATACCGCCACCCCGGCACCCAGGACACCTGGACGGGCCGTGGCCGCCCACCACGCTGGATTATCGATGCTGAAGCCAATGGTCGCAGCCGTGAAGAGTTCCTTATCAAATAAGTTTTGGGAACCAAACAAAAGAAAGGGACCGCTTGAAAAAGCGGTCCCTTTCTTATTGATATAAATCCCCTACATAATGCCGGGGTTCTGGCGACTCAATCCCGAGCTAATGGATATCGGATATCAATCACTTGTCCATTATTACCCGGGAAACCATCAAATATGGCCTGGGACAAAAACGGCATCTGCTGGTCCAGGTTGTCGGAATGGCTATAAGACACGGCGGTGGCGCGATACACTTCTGCGCCCGAGTTTTGATTATCTGTAATGATTACATTTAGATAATTTTTATACACAGTGACAGGAACATTCACTACATTCGGAGAATAAAAGAAACCTCCGCCCCAACCATCATTTGGCGCATAATAGCCGCGCCCGATTCCCCACGCCGATGGACCGTAAAAACTATCTGCAAATTGAGGCACCCAGCTTTGTTCTTGCGGATTGCCATAATCCATTTGCACCACAAAACGCGCAGACTTCAGATCCGCTGCTTGCACCAGTCCGGTCACACCAATAGAGGCCCGTACAGAATCTGCAAAAGACTGGTATTGCAGACTACTGCTTTTGTCCGGCGAGGACTTGATGTAATAGGTATCGCCACTGGTCGCCGTGGGCCATTGCTGATAACGCGTCAATTTGGCGGACCAGCTAGGCGCAGCGCAAGCCGTGGTCAAAACCGCCAATACCAGGCTCATCAGGCGTAGGGCGCGCCAGGAAAACCCTTCAGAAAATAACGTCATAGTTTCACCCTTGCTTGTTTTTCGCTTGCACGTTCAAGCCCGATTAATGGCAGCGCCGTAGCGCCGACGAACAATTAGTTTACTGCCTGTTTCTGGCGTCCAGTGTGGGCGTTCAAACAACATTACAATAGACCATCTTTTTCGATTGTCGGACCAGGATCACATGCGCACAGACACCTTACCTACGATCTCCCGCCACGATTACCAGCCCTACCCTTATCAAATAGATAAGGTACGGCTAGAATTTGATTTGGCGGCCGAGCAAACCTTGGTTCGTCTGGCTTTTCGAGCCAGCAGCCGGGACGGCCAGATCCGCCCCCTGGTACTGGATGGCGAAGACATTGAACTGCTTGAAGTCAGCCTCAACGGGGTCGCCCTGACCACCCAGGATTACCAGCTTGATGAACAGGGCCTGACGCTCGCGCCCCAGACCGCAGAATGTGATCTGGTGCTGGTAAGCCGTTGCCGCCCCCAAGACAACACCATGCTGATGGGCTTGTATGTCTCGGGCCAGAACCTGTTTACCCAATGTGAAGCCCAGGGCTTTCGTCGTATTACCTTCTTCCCGGACCGTCCTGATGTGATGTCCCGTTATGAAGTGGTCCTGCGCGGCGATGCCAAGCTCTACCCTTATCTGCTGTCCAACGGCAATTTGCTGGAAAGCACTACGCTGGACGATGGACGCAGCCAGGCCATTTGGGAAGACCCATTTCCAAAGCCTTCTTATTTATTTGCACTGGTTGCTGGCGACTTTGATGTGCGCGAACGCGAAATCAAAAAAGCCAATGGCCAGCCTGCCCTATTGCAGGTTTATTGCGATCGTGGTGACGGCGATAAAACAGAATGGGCCATGGAATGCCTGGAACATTCGGTACGCTGGGATGAGCAACGTTTTGGGCTGGAACTGGATCTGGACCGCTTCATGATTGTGGCCGCTCGCGACTTCAATATGGGCGCGATGGAAAACAAGGGCCTGAACATCTTTAATGCCGCCTACGTGCTGGCCGATGCACAAAGCACTACCGATGCGTCCTTTCACGCCGTGGAAGCAGTTATTGGCCATGAGTACTTCCATAACTGGACCGGCAACCGCGTCACTTGCCGCGACTGGTTCCAGCTATCCCTGAAAGAAGGTCTGACGGTTTTCCGCGATCAGGAGTTTTCGGCCGACATGCTGGCTCAAGGGCTGGACGGCGCTCAAGCCGCCAGCGCCCGCGCCGTCAAACGCATTGATGATGTCAGCGTCCTGCGCGCGGCCCAGTTCCCTGAAGATGCCGGCCCAATGGCTCACCCCATCCGCCCCGAGAGCTATCAGGAAATCAGCAACTTTTACACCGCCACAATTTACGAGAAAGGTGCGGAAGTCATTCGCATGCAGCACACCTTGCTGGGTGAAGAAAACTTCCAGGCTGGTATTCGTGAGTACTTCAAGCGCCATGACGGCCAGGCAGTCACTTGCGACGATTTCGTGGACAGCATGGACAGCGTGTATCGCCAGGTCAAACCCGGCCAGAGCCTGGAACAGTTCCGCCGCTGGTATCAGCAAGCGGGAACGCCACGCGTTCAGGTCAGCCTGCAGCACGACCCTGCCACTCAAACCGCTACGCTGACCCTGCGTCAAAGCAATGCGCCCGCCGGGATCGAAAACAAATCCACACCCAAGCCACCTTTGCACATCCCCTTTGCCTTGGGCATGCTGGATCAGCAAGGCGCACCACTGACCCTGCACCTGGATGGTCAGCAAGGCGATACGCTGGTACTGGATTTCACGCAAGCCGAACAAAGCTGGACCTTCACGCAGATTCCTGAGGCGCCCGTCCTATCCTTGTTGCGCAATTTCTCTGCGCCTGTGCGGGTGGACTACTACCGTCCGGATTCCGAGCTGGCCTTGCTGGCCCGTCACGACGCGGATCCATTTGCACGTTGGGAAGCGGCTCAACTGCTAGCGACCCGTCTGATCTTGTCCTCGGCATCGGGACGCACACCGTCGGCCGCACAATTGGCGACCGTGGTGCAAACCTGGCATGCGCTGGTACAAGACCCGGCCTTGAGCCCTGCTTACAAGGCGCGCATCCTGTCCCTGCCCAGCGAGCGCGAATTGCTGGAACAAACCAAGCCCATGACCCCGCGCGCCGTGGTTCAGGCCCGTCGTCAGCTGCAACGTGAGCTGGGCCTGGCCCTGACTCCCTACTGGCAGGAACTGTATCAGTACCTGAGCCTGGAACAAGCCCCGTACAGCCCCGACGCCTTGCAGGCTGGCCAGCGCTCCTTGCGCAATCTGGCCCTGAATTACCTGCTGGTTGCCGGTGTGAATACCGGCCCGCAGTTGGCACGCAATCAATACGATCAGGCCACCAATATGACTGATCGCATGGGTGCCTTGAGCGCTCTGGTGAATTACGGTGACCAAGAGGATCGTCAAGACGGCCTGGATGACTTTTTCCAGCGCTGGCAGGACAATCCTCTGGTGCTGGACCGCTGGTTCAGCTTGCAGGCCACCGCCCCCAGCACACAAGTTGCCCAGGTGCGCGCCCTGATGCTGCATCCCGCTTTCTCGATGCGCAATCCCAACCGCGCCCGCTCTCTGATTTTCCAGTTCTGCATGAATAATATGCAGGCTGTACACACGCCGGAAGGCTATGCCTTCTGGGCTGAGCAAGTCATTGCCCTGGACAAGCTCAACCCGGAAATCTCTGCCCGTCTGGCCCGTGTGTTTGATAACTGGGCCCGCTTTGAACCCGAAGCCCGCGACCTGCTCAAGGCAGCGCTGGAGCGTATTCAGGCCGAACCTGGCCTGTCGGGCAATGTGGCCGAAATCGTACATAAAGCATTAACTCTTTGACCTCGGAGTCTGTCTTGAAGAAAAACCTTACTCAGTATCTGGTGGAGCAACAGCGCCAGAAGAAAACGGTCACCGCCGACGTGCGCCTGCTGCTGGAAACAGTGGCTCGCGCATGCAAGGCCATTGGCCATGCCGTCAGCAAAGGAGCGCTGGGCGGCGTTCTGGGTTCTCTGGACTCCGAGAATGTCCAGGGCGAAGTTCAGAAAAAGCTGGATGTGCTGTCCAACGAAATCCTGCTGGAAGCCAATGAATGGGGCGGTAACCTGGCGGCCATGGCCTCCGAGGAAATGGATACCCTGCACCGCATTCCCGACTACTACCCCAAGGGCGAAAACCTGCTCTTGTTCGATCCGCTGGATGGCTCGTCCAATATTGACGTGAACGTGTCCATCGGCACGATCTTCTCGGTCCTGAGCGTCCCACCTGAAGCACGTGATCGCGTCATCGAAGAGCAAGACTTCCTGCAACCCGGCGTGCGTCAGGTTGCCGCCGGCTATGCCATTTACGGCCCGCAAACCATGCTGGTCCTGACTGTCGGTGACGGCGTCGCCGCCTTCACTCTGGACAAGGAAATGGGCTCCTGGGTGCTGACCACCGAGCGCATCACCATCCCCGAGGACACCTCTGAGTTCGCCATCAATATGTCCAATATGCGTCACTGGGAAGCCCCGGTAAAACGCTATATCGACGACTGCCTGGCTGGCCCGGACGGCCCACTGGGCAAAAACTACAATATGCGCTGGATCGCCTCCATGGTGGCCGATGTACACCGCATCCTGACCCGTGGCGGTATCTTCATGTACCCGCGCGATGCCCGTGCCTCCGGTCGCAAGGGCAAGCTGCGTTTGATGTACGAAGCCAACCCCATGAGCTTCCTGGTCGAGCAGGCCGGAGGCATGTCGATTGACGGTACACAGCGTATTCTGGACGTGCAACCTACCGAGCTGCACCAGCGCATTGGCGTGATTCTGGGTTCGCGCAATGAAGTCGAGCGCGTGCGTCAGTACCACGAGCAAGGCTGATTCCTGTCCGCTGAATCTCAGCGGCTGCCGCACTGCTAAATAAAAATGGCCTCCGCTAAGGAGGCCATTTTTTATAAGTAGAACTATTGGGGATGCGTGCTTATCGGGCTTTCAAAATACCTGACATACAAATCGGGACATCAGGATAAACAAGCAACGCCAGAAGAGTGGATGCCTGACTTACCCCTGTTATATCAAGCGCAGCGCTGAGCAAGGGCTAGCTGTTCATCCCCCTTCTTACCCGATAATCCGCCTTAATCCAGCGTCAACACCGTCGAGCCCGTGGTACGACGCCCTGCCAATTCCTCATGGGCCTTGGCAACCTGATCCAGCGGGAAACGCTGACCGATCAGCGGCTTGATCTTGCCTTGCAGCACCAGCTCGAACATTTCGTCAGCGGCATCTTGCATGGTTTCCTGTGTAGGCACATAAGCCCCCAGCACAGGACGGGTCACATACAAGGAACCCTTCGATGCCAGCGTCGCCAGATTCACACCGGTTACCGGGCCGGAGGCATTGCCAAAGCTGACCATCAGGCCACGCGGCTGCAAGCAATCCAGCGAGCGCTCCCAGGTATCCTTGCCCACGCCGTCATATACGACAGGTACTTTCTGGCCATTGGTCAGTTCCAGCACGCGCTGCACCACGTCTTCGTGGGAGTAATCAATCACTTCCCACGCACCGTTCTCTTTCGCCAAAGCGGCTTTCTCGGGACTGGACACCGTACCGATCAACTTCACACCCAAAGCACGTGCCCATTGGCAGGCGTACAAGCCCACGCCACCCGCAGCGGCATGAAACAGAATCGTCTGGCCTTCATGCACGCGATAGGTCTGGCGCAGCAAATACCAGCACGTCAAACCTTTGAGCATCATGGCCGCCGCCTGCTCAAAAGTGACGCCATCAGGAATGCGTACCACACGATCAGCAGGCACATTACGAGCCTCGGCATACGCACCCAGCGGGCTTTGACCGTAGGCAACACGGTCACCCACTTTCAGATGCGTGACACCCGAACCGACTGCTTCCACAATGCCGGACGCTTCAAAACCCAAACCATGCGGCAAGGGATTGCTGTAGAGGCCATTACGGAAATAAATGTCGATAAAGTTCAAGCCCACTGCTTTTTGGCGTATGGTGACTTCCTTCTCCTGCGGAGCGGGCAGCTCTACCGAAGCCCACTGCAATACCTCCGGACCACCATTACGCTCAATCCGTATCGCCTTAACCGTCTGCGTCATTGTTTTACTCCTTTGATGAGGGGCCCGTAGCAATGTCTTAGAATAATGCCTTGCTCTTATTGCCTGCCCGACCCACTAGCCCTATCACTGGCTGATATAAAACACCAGAATAGCCTAAATTGACTCCTTTTTTCTCGGATCGCTTTCCATGACGCATGGACGTGCTCTGGCTGCCATTCATGTGGCCGCCGTTCTGTTCGGACTGACCGGCATTTTTGGTGAACTCATTCAGGTTGGCGCCATGCTGATCACCGCGGGCCGAGCCAGCTTTGCAGTCCTGGCCTTGTTTATCAGCATTCGCTCTCAAGGGCGCGGTTTGGGTCAGGGCATGAAAGCAGCGGACTTTCGCACCCTGCTAATGGCCTCCATCATGCTGGCCATTCACTGGGCCACTTTTTTTGTGGCCGTTAAAGTGGGCGGCGTGGCCATTGCCACCTTGGGCTTTGCCAGCTTCCCGGCCTTTATTACCTTGTGTGAATGGGCCGTACTGCGCGAGCGCGTTACCGTATCGGAGTGGATCATTCTGGCCTTGGTCACCGTGGGCTTGTTGCTGGTTACCCCCTCTTTTGATTTCCAGGATCAATCCACCATTGGCCTGGCCTGGGCCATTGCCTCCGGCTTTACTTTCGCCATGTTCACCCTTATCAACCGACGCGCTGCCAAGCATCTGTCTGCACAGCAAGTCGCTTGGTGGGAAAACCTGTTTGTCGCCCTGATGTGCTGGCCTTTTGCCATACCGCTGCTGGGCGACAGCACGCTGGTGGACTGGGTATGGATTGCACTGCTGGGGGTGTTTTGTACGGCCTTGTCGCACTACCTGCTGGTCTCTGCGCTAAGCGTTCTGAATGCTCGCAGTGCCGGGATTGTGATCGCCCTGGAGCCTGTCTACGCGATTGCCTTTGCGGCTCTGCTGTTTGCTCAATACCCCAGTAGCCGAGCACTGCTGGGGGGAGCCATCATGATTGGTGCCATCACGTGGGCGGGTCTGCGCCCGCCCAAATCAAGCTAATGGCTTAGGCCATCGCTTCCAACACTTGGGCGATCGCTTCGCCTACCTGTGTTGTGCTGGCCTGACCACCCAAATCAGGGGTACGTGGACCATTGGCCAGAACCTGCTCAATGGCTTGCACTACTTCGGCGGCTGCCTGGGGGTAGCCCAGGAAATCCAGCATCAAGGCACCGCTCCAGATCTGACCGACCGGGTTGGCAATGCCCTTGCCATAAATATCCGGTGCCGAGCCGTGCACGGGCTCAAACAAGGAGGGGAATACGCGTTCGGGGTTCAGGTTGGCCGACGGTGCAATGCCGATGGTGCCGGTACATGCCGGGCCCAGATCGGACAAGATATCGCCAAACAGGTTGGAAGCTACAACAACATCAAACCAGTCCGGGTGCTGCACAAAGTGTGCACACAGAATATCGATGTGATACTTGTCCCATTTCACATCCGGGTATTGCTCGCCCATGGCGGCCACGCGGGAATCCCACCAGGGCATGGAAATCGAAATACCGTTGGACTTGGTCGCAGCAGTCACGTGTTTACCGCGTTTTTTAGCCAGTTCAAAAGCGAACTTCAAGACTCGGTCCGTACCCGTGCGGGTAAAAACACTTTCCTGAATCACCACTTCGCGCTGCGTGCCTTCAAACATGATGCCGCCGCTATTGGAGTATTCACCTTCGGTGTTCTCGCGCACGATAAAGAAATCGATATCACCGGGCTCACGACCTGCCAGTGGCGAACGCACACCAGGCATCAAACGCACAGGACGCAAGTTGATGTATTGGTCAAATTCACGACGGAACTTGAACAGAGATTCCCACAGCGAAACGTGGTCGGGAACCAGATCAGGCCAGCCCATGGCGCCAAAGAAAATGGCCTCGGTATCCATTAATTGGGCTTTCCAGTCCGAAGGCATCATGGTGCCGTGCTTTTGGTAGTAGTCCGAGCTCCAGTCCAGCACTTTCCAATCAAAATTGATGGCGTGACGGCGAGCGGCCACTTCCAGAATACGCAGCCCTTCAGGCATGACTTCCTTGCCGATCCCATCTCCCGCGATCACGGCAATACGATGAACTTTACTCATTCCTCTTTCCTTGTGGTTTTACATGGCCTCCACGGCCTTATTCTGAAAAGACGCTGCTCTGTTCACAAAACAGCAATTAGCCTGCCAGCTTCCACGGTGCCGGCAGGCTAGTCCAAATCGGTTCAGGATTAATAGCCCTGACTGTGATTCACCCGACCAGTCGCAGGCTTGCCTTGCTGCAAAAGCTCGATGCGCGAGCCAATTTGCTCCAATGCCAATTCACGAACGGTGATACCCGAAATATGAGGCGTAACCATCACAGAAGGAATACCCCAATACGGATGATCGGCTGGCAACGGCTCCTGGGTAAAGGCATCCAGCAAAGCGCCTGACAGATGACCGCTCTTCAGGGCGTCCAGCACATCGGCATCGACCAAGTGGCCACCGCGAGCCACGTTGATCAAATAGCCACCAGGCTGCAAATTCGACAATACGTCGCGGTTGATCAAACCTTCTGTTTGCGGAGTCAGTGGCAAGGCGTTGACCAGGATACGGCTGGCAGAGACGCACTCTTTCAAGCCCTCTTCACCGGCATAGCAAGGGAAGTCCGCCTCGTGCAGACGACGCGACCAACCATGTACGGGATAGCCCAGACTGGCGATGACCTTGGCAATCTTACTGCCAATCGCGCCCAGCCCCAGCACAGCGACTGGCCATTGGCGGCGGTCGATCGGGCGGTAGGCTTTCCACTTTCCTTCACGCGCCTGTTCCTCGTAGGGCTGAAAACGGCCTACCGCACGCAGCACGCCATACAAGGCATATTCGGCCATTTGCTCGGCCATGCCCGCATCTTCCAAGCGGTACAAAGGCATCTCGGCCGGGATGGTCCCTGCGACGGCATCCACACCCGCCCCCAGATTGAAGGTGGCGCGCAAATGGGGTTCTTGCTTGAACAAGGCCGCATCCGGCTGCCAGACGATGGCGTAGGTCGCCCCGGTGCTGGGCTGACCCGCTACAAACTCATCAACTTTCCAATCGGGATAGGCTTTGCGGAATTCATCCGCCCAACGTGTTGTTTCTGATGGCCTTGTGGTGGCAACAATTAAATGAGGCAGTTGCGTGGGCATTAACGTTTCCCTCCAAATAAAGAACCCAATACCCCACGCAGCACTTTGGTGGCAGCCCGTTTGGTCTCGGTTTTGATCATGCTTTGCACCAGGCCGTCCTTCTTTCCACCACGCGGCCCTGTTGATCCAAACAGAAAGTCATTGACGACACCCATCAGGCCGTCGTCCTTGCCAGCCGCCGCTCCCGGCTGCGTGGCACCCGCGGCACCATTGGCAGCCGCATCAGCCGCTTTTTTGGCCAGCACCTCGTAGGCGGATTCGCGGTCAATTGCCTGGTCGTACTTCAAGCCAAACAAAGACGCCTGTCGTACCGTTTGCCGCTCCGCATCGGTAGCGGGGCCAATTCGGCTACCCGGAGCCACCAGCCAGGCACGCTCGGTAGGCGTGGGAATCCCCTTGGCATCCAGCATGGACACCAGGGCCTCACCCACGCCCAACTCGGTAATGGCCGCTTCAATATCCAGACCAGGATTGGGGCGCATGGTTTGCGCTGCTGTCTTGACGGCTTTCTGATCACGCGGTGTAAAGGCGCGCAAGGCGTGCTGTACTCGATTACCCAGCTGACCCAGAACGGTATCGGGAATATCCAGCGGGTTTTGTGTCACGAAATAAATACCCACACCTTTGGAGCGGATCAGACGCACAACCTGCTCGACTTTTTCCAGCAAGGCCTTTGGTGCACCTGTAAACAATAAGTGGGCTTCGTCAAAGAAGAAAACCAGACGCGGTTTGTCCAGATCGCCCACTTCCGGCAGGCGCTCGTACAGATCGGCCAGCATCCACAGCAGGAAGACCGCATACAAGCGGGGGGACTGCATCAGCTTGTCGGCTGCCAGCACATTGATCATGCCGCGCCCGGCCGAGTCGGTACGAATCCAGTCCATCACATCCAGCGCTGGCTCACCAAAGAAGCGATCCGCCCCCTGCGTTTCCAGGCGCAGCAAGGCGCGTTGGATTGCCCCCACACTGGCTGCCGCGATATTGCCATACTGATTGCGCAGCTCGGCAGCACGGTCCGATACGTCTTGCAGCACGGCGCGCAAATCCTTCAGGTCCAGAATCAACTGGCCCTCGTCGTCTGCCAGACGAAAGACGATATTGAGAATCCCTTCCTGGGTATCGTTCAACTCCAGAATCTGGGACAGCAGCAAAGGCCCCATGTCGGAAATCGTGGCCCGGACCGGATGGCCCTGCTCGCCAAAAATATCCCAGAAGGTGACCGGGTTCGCCCCCCAGGCTGGCTCGGGCAGGCCCAGCTTTTGCAGACGCTCCTGCAGCTTGGGATTGGGCTGGGCGGCCTGGGAAATCCCGCTCAAGTCGCCTTTGGCGTCGGCCAGAAAAACCGGCGTTCCCAGACGGGAAAAGGCTTCGGCCAGTACCTGCAAGGTGACGGTTTTCCCCGTCCCGGTGGCCCCCGTAATACAACCATGCCGATTGGCCAGCGCAGGCAACAGGTAAATGGGAGTATCGCTATTCTGAGCAAGCAAAATTGGATCAGCCATGATTGTTTGTTCTCTTCCGGATAGAATGCCAAGTGCCTAGATTCTAGCGACTTTCGCCCAAGCTCGGGCCTTGTCGCGCAGACAGGTTAAAATAGATCTGTTTTTCTTTGAACGTAGTCTACTGAATTGGTAATACTTTATGGCCGGACATAGTAAATGGGCGAATATTCAGCACCGTAAAGGTCGTCAAGACGCAAAACGGGGCAAACTTTGGACCAAGATCATTCGTGAGGTCACCGTGGCCGCACGTGCCGGCGGCCCTGACCCCGAGTCCAACCCACGTTTGCGCATGGCCTGGGACAAGGCAACCGCTGCCAATATGCCCAAAGACAACATTCTGCGCGCCATCCAGCGCGGCGCAGGCGGCGCGGACGATGCCAACTACGAAGAAATTCGCTACGAAGGCTACGGTATTAACGGCGCGGCCGTGATTGTGGACTGCATGACCGACAACCGTCAGCGCACGGTCTCGGATGTGCGTCACGCCTTTACAAAAAATGGCGGCAATCTGGGTCTGGATGGCTCGGTCGTGTTTCAATTCCGCCACTGCGGTCAGTTTCTGTTCGCTCCGGGCACTTCGGAAGACACGATTATGGAAATCGGCCTGGAAGCTGGTGCCGACGATATCGTGACCGACGAAGAAGGCCTGATCGAAGTGCTGTGCGCTCCTACGGACTACCCGGCTGTGCAAGCCGCGTTCCAGGCCGCTGGCCTGACGCCTGAAGTGGAAGGCGTGGTCATGAAAGCCCTGAACGAAACCGAACTGAGCGGCGACGATGCCGTCAAGATGCAAAAACTTCTGGACGCACTGGAAGGCCTGGACGATGTCCAAGAGGTCTACACCACCGCCGTCATGGACGAAGCCGAATAAGCTATTTCTGAAAACTCCTCTTTGCGGGCCCTGCCCGACTCATCACTATGAAGCTACTTGTTGTCGGCAGCGGCGGCCGTGAACACGCCTTGGCATGGCGCCTGGCCCAATCTGCACGCGTGCAGACTGTCTACGTTGCCCCGGGCAATGGCGGTACCGCGCGTGCCGAACGTATTGAAAACCTGGCCATCACCGATATCCAGGAACTGATTGCCTTTGTGAAGCAAGAAAAAATTGCCTTCACTGTCGTCGGCCCGGAAGCACCGCTGGCCGCCGGCATTGTGGACGCCTTCCGTGCGGCCGGTCTGAAAATCTTTGGTCCCACCCAGGCTGCCGCGCAGCTGGAAAGCTCCAAGGACTACGCCAAGGCCTTCATGGTGCGCCACAACATCCCGACGGCAGCCTACGCGACCTTTACCGATCCGGACTCCGCCAAGGATTACATCCGTCAGCAAGGCGCTCCCATTGTGGTCAAGGCCGATGGCCTGGCCGCTGGCAAGGGCGTGATTGTGGCCACCACGCTGGAAGAAGCATTGGGCGCCATTGACGACATTCTGGGCGATGGCCGCTTTGGTGCCGCCGGTGCCCGCGTGGTCGTGGAAGAATGCCTGACCGGCGAAGAAGCCAGCTTCATCGTGATGTGCGACGGCAAGAATGTGCTGCCCATGGCCACCAGCCAGGACCACAAACGCCTGAAAGACGGCGATCAGGGTCCGAACACGGGCGGCATGGGTGCTTACTCCCCCGCCCCTATCGTCAGCCCCACACTGCATAACCGCATCATGCGCGAAGTCATTCACCCCACCATGCAAGGCATGGCCAAGGAAGGCTTGCCCTACTCCGGCTTTCTGTACGCAGGCGTGATGATTGACGATGGCCCGGACGCTACCCGCCCTATCAAGGTGCTGGAATTCAACTGCCGCATGGGCGACCCTGAAACCCAGCCCATCATGATGCGCATCAAGAGCGATCTGACCGAAACCTTCGAACTGGCTCTGGCTGGCAAGCTGGACGAGGCCACCATCGAATGGGATCGTCGTACCGCCATTGGCGTGGTACTGGCCGCGGCCAATTACCCCGAAGAGCCTCGTACTGGTGATGCCATCACGCAATTTGCGAAAGACACCGACGAGTGCATCACCTTCCATGCAGGCACGCAGATGAAAGACGGCACCGTGGTCACCACAGGTGGTCGTGTATTGTGTGTCACCGCTATGGCCGACTCCATCCGTCGCGCTCAGGAAGCCGCCTACGAGGCCATTTCCCAAACGCATTTCGACGGCAAGCAATTTCGCACCGATATCGGCTGGCGCGCTCTGCCCAGCAGTGAATCCTGATTGTCGCAGCAAGGTCTTTTCATGTCTTTACCCATTGATACCGTCCAGGCTTATTTCCGTCAGTTGCAAAGCCACATCGTGGACACTCTGGAGCAGCTGGATGGCACGCCTTTCGAGTCGGACCAGTGGGATCGTCCAGAAGGCGGTGGCGGTCTGTCCCGCCTGCTGGAGAACGGCCCCGTTTTTGAACGGGCAGCCGTTCTGTTCAGCCATGTCAAAGGCCACACCCTGCCCCCATCGGCCAGCGCCCACCGCCCTGAACTGGCGGGACGCCCTTGGGAGGCCATGGGTGTTTCGCTGGTGATTCACCCGCGCAATCCCTTTGTGCCCACCACCCATATGAATGTGCGCATGTTTGTGGCCCAGGCCCAGACAGCGGATCAAGAGGATGTGTTCTGGTTTGGCGGCGGTCTGGACTTGACGCCCTACTACCTGCACGAAGACGATGCCCGCCATTTCCATCAGGTATGCCACGATGCGCTGGCCCCACACGGTGCGGATTACTACCCGCGCTACAAGCGCTGGTGCGACGAATATTTTTATCTGAAGCACCGCAACGAGACCCGTGGCATTGGCGGCATTTTCTACGACGACCTGAACGAGCCCGGCTTTGAAGCCAGCTTTGCCCTGACCCGCTCCGTGGGCAATTCCTTTACCGATGCCTATGCACCTATCGTGCGTGCCCGCATGGATCAGGAATACACCCAGGCGCACCGTGACTTCCAGGCCATTCGTCGCGGCCGCTATGTCGAATTCAATCTGGTCTTTGACCGTGGCACCCTGTTTGGCCTGCAATCAGGTGGGCGTACGGAATCCATCCTATTGTCCATGCCACCCCAGGCGAACTGGCGCTACAACTGGTCGCCTGAACCCGGTACGCCAGAAGCGGCCCTGGCGCAATACCTGGTGCCTCGCGAATGGATTTAAAGCGTGTCGGGCTCCTGGGTGGCAGTTTCGACCCCATCCATAAAGCTCATGTGGCGCTGGCGCTTGCCGCGTTCGACCAGCTGCAGCTGGACCAGGTTCAGTTGCTGCCCGCTGCCCAGCCCTGGCAACGCGACGCCTTGGGTGCCAGCACCCAGGATCGTTTGGTCATGGCCGAGCTGGCCGCCCAAAGCCATCCGGGCTTGCAGGTCAACCCCGTAGAGATCGAGCGCGGTGGCCCAACCTACACCATCGACACGGTGCGCAGCTTGCCCGCCGGGTCGCGCTACTACTGGATTTTAGGCAGCGACCAACTGCATAATTTTTGCAGCTGGAACGACTGGCAAGAAATTCTTGAATACGTCGAACTGGCTGTTGCCCAGCGCCCCGGCAGTCCTTTGGAGACGCCCGTCGCCTTGCAGCAGGAACTGAGTCGACTTCAGCGCCGTTTGCATCAGATTGACTTTCTGCCCATGGACATCTCGGCCACCCAGATTCGGGAGCGAGTGCAGCGCGGTGACAACATCACCGCCCTCGTCCCGGAAGAAGTCGCTCAATACATTGACAAAAAACGGCTCTATCTTTCCCACCCACAGGCGCGCCCTGTATAGTTCTTTTTATGAATATAGAAACACTTCAACGACTCGTCATCGATGCCCTCGAGGACGTCAAAGCTCAAGACATCAAGGTCTTTAGCACTACCCACATGACCGGCCTGTTCGATCGTGTGGTCATCGCCAGTGGTACTTCCAACCGGCAAACCCGCGCTCTGGCCCAGAGCGTGTTTGACAAGGCCCGCCAAAACAAGGTCGAAGTCCTGGCCCATGAAGGCGAGGACACCGGCGAATGGGTGTTGCTGGATTTGGGTGACATCGTGGTGCATTGCATGCAGCCGGCCATCCGCCAGTACTACAACCTGGAAGAACTTTGGGGCGAGCGCCCTGTCGAAGTGGAACTGCTGCCGCAATCGCGCCAGGTTCCACCGGCTGGCTTTTTTGCCAGCGCCGACGAAGACGAAGACTAAACCCTTCCTCTGCCCTGTCGGCAATACCCGGGCCGCAGCTTACGATGCGGCCTTTTTTCTTTTACGACATTTCATGAAACTCATTGTCATCGCGGTAGGTCAGCGCATGCCCGACTGGGTGGAACAAGGCTGGCAGGAATATGCTCGCCGCATGCCCCAGGACTGCGCCATCGAGCTGCGCGAAATCAAGGCCGAACCCCGTACCAGCGGCAAGACGCCTGCCCAGATGATGCAGGCCGAGGCCAAACGCATTGAAGCGGCCATTCCTGCCCAGGCGATGCGCATCGCCCTGGACGAACGCGGCAAGGACCTGACCACCGTCAAGCTGGCTCAGGAGCTGGAGCGTTGGCGCAGCAGCGGTCAGGATATTGCCATTCTGGTCGGTGGCCCGGACGGACTGGATGCGGCACTCAAGCAAAGCTGCCACGGCATGTTGCGTCTGTCCTCCCTGACCCTGCCCCACCCCTTGGTACGTATCTTTCTGGCCGAGCAACTGTATCGCGCCTGGTCCGTCATGACCGGGCATCCTTACCACCGCGCCTGAACCTTCTTTTAGTCCTGGTTTCTTATGCCTTTTCAGCCCATCTATCTGGCCTCAGCCAGTCCACGTCGCCACGATCTGCTCAACAGCATCCAGATCACTCATGAAGTCCTGCATGTGCCCAGCCCTCCGGGCGAGGATGAACCGCGTCTGGAACAGGAAGCGGTGCTGGATTATGTCCGTCGCACGGCCCGTGACAAGCTGCTGCGCGCCCTGGAATGGCGAGCACAGGACAGCAGTCTGGATCAGGAGCGCGCTATTTTGAGTGCCGACACCACGGTCTGCATGGACGAGACCATATTTGGCAAACCTGCTGATCTGGCCGATGCCGCACGCATCTTGCGCGAGCTCTCGGGCCGCCGTCACAAAGTGATGACCGCCTTGTCCCTGGGCGTAGGTGGTGTGGAGTTTGAAAGTATCAGCATCAGCGAAGTCAGCTTCAAAACGCTGAACGAACAAGAAATTGCGGAATACTGCGCCAGCGGCGAGCCTATGGGTAAAGCGGGAGCCTATGGCATTCAAGGTCTGGGCGGTGCTTTTATCAGCCACTTGAGTGGCAGCTATACCGGCGTAATGGGCTTGCCTGTTCACGAAACCTACCGCTTGCTGGAACTGGCCAATCTGAAGATCCGCGCTTAAAGACCGGCCAACGCAGAGAAACAGCCTGATCAGAACAGGAATGGGGAACTATCCAGGCAAGGTCTAGTCCCATTCTTTTATTCCATTTGGATCTTAGTATATATTTTCTGGATATATACATTCACCGACTGTTTTGCAGGATTAACCACCATGCCGCTTTCCTCTTTTTCGATCCGTCTTGCCTTGGCCGGTTTACTGTGCGCCAGCACCGTCGTCCAAGCCGCCGACCGCCCCGCTGCCTTGAAGGCCCTGGAAGAGCAAGGGCTATCCATTGTGGGCGAGTTTGATGCTCCCGGTGGCCTGAAAGCCTGGGGTGCGTATAGCGGGAATCGCGCATTGGCCATCTATAACCTGCCCGACGGGCAGCACATGATGGTGGGCACCATGATCGACGCTAAGGGTGAAGAGGTACGCCCGGCCGGTCTGGACGAACTGGTGCAACCCGCCATTGCCAAGGACATGCTGGGCAAGCTGGAAAAATCCCGCTGGATCAAGGATGGCGACGACAAGGCGCCACGCGTGGTCTACGTGTTTACCGACCCGAATTGCCCTTACTGCATGCAGTTCTGGCAAATGGCTCGCCCCTGGGTTGAGTCCGGCAAAGTACAGCTGCGCCACGTCATGGTGGGCATTCTGGCCCCCAGCAGCAGCCTGAAATCCGCCGCCATCCTGGCCGCCAAAGATCCTACCAAGGCCTTGAACGAGCACTCTCTGGCCATGCTGAAAGATCGCAGTGCCGGTGTGAAAGGCCTGGACAGTGTGCCCAGCGATATTGAAGCCGATCTGACCCGTAATGAAGATCTGATGATGGGCTGGGATTTGCGTGCCACCCCCGCCATGGTCTGGCAAGATGAGCAAGGTCGCATTCAAATGCAGACCGGCGCTTCACCCGACATTACCGAACGCGTTTTTGGCCCACGCTAATTTCAAGCAGGACGTTTATTCATGAGCACTCGTGTTCTCTTGCATGCCCCCACCGCCCATGCCCTGGAGCGTGCCCGCAGCAATGCGCGCAACTTGCTCAAGGACATACCGGATGCCCAGATTCGCATCATCGCCAATGCGCAGGCCGTTAAAGCCTGCGTAGAAGGCGCGGAACACGATTGCGACGCCTACACCTACCTGTGCCCCAACACGCTGCGCAATCAGTCCCTCAGTGCGCCAGAACGCTTCCAAACCTTGGAGCAAGGGGCCATCACCGCCCTGGTGAAACTACAGGCGGAAAACTGGATTTACATTCGGGCCTGATGGGGTGTAGGGCCAGAACAACAGACCATACTGGCCGGTCATGATTCTGCCTGCCCCCGCCCAAACCTTGATACGATAGCTAAGCTCGCGACAAGCGGGCCTGTTTTTACCCGTATCACAAGGAATCCGTCATGCCCACCCTCGTCCGTTCTGCTCTGCGTCCCTGCCTTTTACTGGCTTTATGTGCTTTAGGAACCAGCCAGGCACTTGCACAGCAAACTACCGTGGGTGTCGGTGTTGGCTTTGCCCCCAAGTACGAAGGGGCTGACAGCTACGACGGCCGTTTCTACCCTCTGCTCTCACACCGTAACGGCCACTTTTTCCTGGCTCCCAAAGCAGGCATGCCTGCCATCGGTCTGCAAACCAATCTGACAGACAACTGGACTATCGGTACTTACGCCGCTCTGGCCCGTGCCCGTAAATCCGGTGATGCCGACCGCCTGTACGGAACTGATGATATTGATCGTCACGGCAATCTGGGTGTATTTACTGCTTACCAACTGGGCAATGCCAAGATTGAAGGCAGCTACTACCAGGCACTGAAAAGCGGTTATGGCGCCACGGCCGTTCTGGATTTGAGCTACCGCCTCTGGAACGATCAGGACAGCAGCTTCTCGCTGGGTGCCGAATTGAAATGGTCCAACGAAAAAGCCATGCGCACCTACTTTGGCGTGAAGTCGCATGAAGCTGCTGGCAGCAATGGACAACTGCGCACCTACCGCCCTGACGCTGGTTTGCGCTCTTATGCCTTGTACGGCCAGTACACCCACAAGATCAGCGAAAGCTGGTCCCTGCAAGGTCTGCTGGGCGTGAACACCTTGGGTGAAGAAGCCAAAGACAGCCCCCTGGTCGAGAAGAAAAGCAGCGTCTTTGGTGGCGTAGGCTTGGGCTACAGCTTCTAAATTCCTGTCAGGGTCTGCCGACCCGCTTGACCGTCAAGCCGTTGTGTTCCAGGCGAGCCTGCACAACGGCTCGATGATCGCCCTGAATCTCCAGCGTTCCCTCTTTCAGCGTCCCGCCCGCTCCACAGGCGTTCTTCAGTTCCTTGACCAGCGCCTTGAGCTGCTCCTCGGGCATCACCAGGCCCGTTACCACGGTCACTCCCTTCCCTTTTCGCCCTTTGGTTTCCAGACTCAAGCGCACCGGCCCCTGAGCCTGAGACAGGCTTTGCTCGCGCCGATTCTCCTCGCAACGACATTGCTTTTGTGGCTGCCCGCAATCAGGACACATACGCCCTTGTTCCGTGCTGTACACCAGCCGAGACAGCTGATCCGATAAGCTGGCCATAAAATCTGGCTCCCTTCGCTGATTAAATAAAAAAGGCCCCCACGCTGCGCCTTCGGCCTGCACTCCACCCTGGGACGGCCCGACAGTAAAAAAAAGCCCACCGAATTTCGGTGGGCTTTACGCTGGACCAGGCCCAGACGAATTACATCATGCCCATCAGGACCAGACCAAGCAATTGCTCGGAAGTGAAACGCTGGCCGTTGATGTCGAACACGCGATCCTTGCCGTCGTACTTGATGGCCGTGGAAATGCCGTTCTCGTCATTCTTGACCATATTGGATTCAGCGTAAGGAGCGACAGCCGCATCCAGAATCATGTCCAGCATGGCAGCATTGCCTTCTTCAGGCGACAGGCCTTCAGCCTTGTCCATCTCGGCAGCCAGGCCACGCAGCATGGGCTTGGAAATCAGAACATCCAGCTGAGCAGCAGGAATGGCTTCGATCCACATTTCAGGACTGGTTTGCAGCTCTTGCAAGGTCGCATTGGGCTTTTGGAAGTCCATACGCAGTGTGGCTTTGGACTCGCCAGCAGCCGTGTACCAACGCAGAGGCTCAACACGCAGCACAGGTTTGTGCTCCAGCGCCTGCAGCACCAGTTCCATCATCTTCTGAGCCGTTGGGCCATCTACCGAGTCCATATCGTTTTGCAGATTGGAATCGGAAATCAGCTTGGACAGGGCGGAGATTGCAGGTGCGTAAACGCGGTCAAAGTTCATTGACAGCTCAACCGAACCCAGCTTGACCTTGTCTTCAAACACCAGATCAGTCAGCGCGTAAACAACCTTGGTATCACTGACGGAGTCTTTGGTGACCGCATCGGAATTGATGGCGATCTGCTTGAAAGTAATACCATCGGTCTCGGCAGATTGCATCTTGACGTCATCGACGCTCAGCTTGCCGACCTGGGTGCCGCTGACATTGATGTCACCGTCTTGCTTGAAGTCCACCACGAAGTTGGAGGCTTCCAGCTTCAAGGGATCTGCGCTGATGTCATCAACAAACAGCTTGGGGAAGCTGCCGGTCACAACAATATCTTTGCTCTTGCCACCGGCTTTGGTGCGCAATTGACCGCCGCTGAAGTCTACTTTGACTTCGTCGCCTTGGTGCTTGATGGCTTCAAAATGCACATTGGAGTCCACGGCACCGTCAAAACCGACCAGGCTGTCCGCCCACAAAGGGGTCTTGTCGCCCGTCAGCTTGTACCAGCCTTCGGTGTCTTTGGTCTTGACCAGAGTGCTGTGCGACAAGGCGGCAACAGGGGTGAAGTTACCCAGAGCCATTGCCGACATAGGCAGCGGGCCATGGCTGATCTTGTCATCAAAAGTCAGCTCCAGAGGCTTCTCTTCAGCGTCGGAAGGCTTGATGGTGATGGTGTAACGAGCAGTAGAGGAAAATACGCCACGTTGGTAGTCCACCACGTTCATGACGACCGACTCGCTCATGCCCATTTGCTGCATCTGCTCGGCAGCCAGGGTATTGAACTGGGCCACTTTCTCACCCACCAGCGCTTCAGTTTTCTTACCGGTGTACCAGGTCGAACCGCCGTATGCGGCCGCTAACACGACAACCAGTGTGACCAGCCCTGTACTTTTCTTCATGACTTCCCTTTTGTAGACCTACAGTCCCAACTTCAAATAGCCGACATAATACCGAAACTAAGTTTGACTGATGGTAGTTTATTCCCCGTAATTGTAACTATTCACATGCGTAATGCGAGCGACATCGTCTGCGCCCAAGCCCAAACGATGGGCCGCACGATAGGTTTGCTGGGCTGCATGAGCCACTGGCATGCTGGTGTGACTGGCACTGGCCAGCTCCGCCACGGTATTCAAATCCTTCAACATGGTATCGACCGACGCTTTTACTTGATTGTCGGGCGTAGTCATGCGCGGCACGAACAATTGCAGCAAAACCGAATCGGCCCAACCGCCCCCCAGGGCCTCACTGATTTTGGAGGCGTCCACGCCATTGTCATTGGCCAGGCTCAAGGCCTCGGCGATAGCGGTCAAGGTGGTGGCCACAATGGTCTGATTGCATAACTTTGTTACTTGGCCGGCCCCTACCGCCCCCATCAAGGTGACGCGCTGCGAATACGCGGCCAGCACCGGACGAACACGATCCAGCTGCGCCGCCTGCCCGCCCACCATGATGGCCAGCGTGCCTTGTTCTGCTCCGCCTACACCACCGGATACCGGAGCATCCAGCCAATGAGCCCCGCAACGTTGCTGCAATTGGGCAGCCATCTCGCGTGTAGCCTGTGGAGGAATCGAGGAATGGTCCACCACAATCCGCAAGGCTCCCTGCACCGACGCCAGGCCCTGCTTGCCCAGGACCGTGTCGTGCACCGCCTGTGCATCGAAGACGCACAGGAACACGGCTTCGCACTGCTCGGCCATTTGCGCCGGGGTATCGCACCAGTGAGCACCGGCTTCGATCAGGGCTTGCCCCTTGTCCTTGGAACGATTCCAGATACGAACCTGATGACCGGCATTCAACAAGCGGCGCACCATAGGCTGACCCATACGGCCCAAACCACAAAAACCAATATTCATGTCTCGTCCTTTACGCCCCCAACATCATCCAGCCAATTGAAGCGGGGCAAGAAAAACCCGCCTGTCAGGCGGGTGAAGTCTGGTCGGCCCAACAAGGGACCGCCCTTATGCTGATACTCAAGCCGCGTCGGGCTGGCGGTCGGGGGCCGCTTCCTGAAAGGCGGACAGCTCCAGACATTTTTCCTCCACAGCCAAGAGGCGTGGAAATGTGCTGAGATCAATGTCAAAACGACGGGCATTGAACATTTGAGGAATCAGGCAGATTTCGGCAAGACCAGGAGTATCACCAAAAATAAAGTCATGATCCTTTTTGCCATGGCGCTGCACCAAGGCTTCCAGGCCTTCCAGCCCTACGCTGACCCAATGGCGATACCATTGATTGCGAGCATCTTCCTGGGCGTGCAGTTCGTTTTGCAAATACTGCAACACGCGCAGATTATTCAGCGGATGAATATCGCAAGCCACGGTTTGGGCCATGGAACGTGCCCAGGCCCGCTCTGCCGACGCTTTGGGCAGCAAAGGCAGCTCAGGATAGCGTTCGTCCAGATATTCCAGGATGGCCAGGGACTGCGTGATGATCAGACCATCATCATCCAAAGCGGGCAGCAGTTGCACGGGATTGACCTGCACATAATCGGGCTGATGCTGCTGACCACCATCCTTGAGCAGGTGTACAGGCTTGATCTGGTAGTCCAGACCTTTGAGGTTCAGACCAATCCGCACCCGGTAAGCAGCGGAACTGCGAAAGTAGCTATACAGAATCATCTTGTCTCCTGTCCACCCTGCAAAAATCGTTTTTTATTTGTTCAGGCTTTCAATCTTGCGCGACAGTTCTCGGGGCAGCGGGAAGGCAATGTTTTCCTCCACACCATCCAGGGCCCGCACTTTACCGACGCCCAGTTCCTGCAAGCGCTGAATCACCTGATTCACCAGAACTTCCGGAGCAGAAGCGCCGGCCGTCACACCCACGCGCTTTTTACCGACCAGCCAGGCCGGATCAATCATTTCCGGTTTATCCAGCAGATAGGCTTCAGCCCCCTTGCGCTCGGCGACTTCGCGCAAACGGTTGGAGTTGGAGCTATTGGTACTGCCCACCACCAGGACCAGATCACACTGAGGAGCCATGATCTTGACCGCATCCTGACGGTTCTGTGTGGCATAACAGATATCGCTTTTCTTGGGTTCCACAATATTGGGGAAGCGCTCGCGCAAGGCTTGGGCCACAACTGCCGCATCGTCCACGGACAAGGTGGTTTGCGTCACAAAGGCCAGCTTGTCGGGATCGGCCACTTTCAGGTTGGCGACGTCCTCGGGCGTTTCCACCAGGTACATGCCGCCATCAGCCTGCCCCAGCGTACCCTCGACTTCAGGGTGTCCGACGTGACCAATCATGATGATTTCCCGGCCTTCGGCGCGCATGCGAGAGACCTCGATATGCACTTTGGTCACCAGCGGGCACGTGGCGTCAAAGACTTTCAGGCCACGCTTTTCGGCATCGTCACGCACCTGACGCGATACGCCGTGAGCCGAAAAAATAACGATTGCACCCGAGGGAGCCTCGTCCAGCTCTTTAATAAAGATCGCCCCTTTATTGCGCAGGTCTTCCACCACGTAACGGTTATGGACGATTTCATGGCGCACGTAGATTGGTGCACCGTGCAATTCCAAAGCGCGTTCGACAATATCAATCGCGCGATCGACCCCTGCACAGAATCCACGGGGCTGGGCCAGAACAACCTCAGCGTTCTGAACGGGAGTAGCTTGACTCATTACAGAATCCCCAAAATATGAACATCCAGGCGCAAAGCCACACCGGCCAAAGGATGGTTGAAATCGAACAAGGCGGTCTTGTCGTCGATTTCCTTGAGCACGCCCGAATAGCGACTGCCATTAGGGGCGGCAAACTCCACCATATCACCGGGCACGAATTCCGCGCCTTCGGCGGCGTTGCTGGCCAGCATTTCGCGAGTGATGCGCTGCAAGAGGTCCGGATTACGGGCGCCGTATGCATCCTCGGGAGTAATGTCGAGCTGAAAGCGCTCGTCTTCACGGTGACCCAGCAGTTTCTCTTCCATACCGGGGGCCCACTGACCATTGCCCAGTTGCAAGGTCGCCGGACGGCCCGTAAAGGTATCCGCAAATACAGAGCCTGCCGCCGGGCCACTGGCCAGCTCTATACGATAGTGCAAAGTCAGGTAGGAATCCTGACGGACAATTCCAAGCTCGGAACTAGCAGAGTTACTCACGATCGCTCACTATAGAAAATCATTCAATTACCGCATTTTAGCGTTTCTTATGGCCACATCCACTTTACGCCGCCAAGGGCCCCGTGAGCGCATGTTGGCGCACGGCCCTGCCTGTCTGAGCACCCCGGAACTGCTGGGCATTGTCCTGCGCACCGGTACACGCGGGCGCAATGCTGTCGAGCTGGGCCAGATGTTGCTGGACCATTTTAACGGACTCAAAGGATTATTATCGGCTGATGCATCTGCCCTGCGCCAACTGGACGGAATCGGGCCGGCCAAATGTGCGGAACTGTTGGTTATCCGGGAACTGCAACGCCGCTGTGCCCTGGAATCACTCACGGACTTGCCGGTGCTGAACCAGGCGGACAAGGTGCGCGAATATTGTCTGGCCCATATTGGACATTTACCCGTGGAGCATTGCCTAGCTCTGTTTCTGGACAATCAGCTACGACTGATCTGCGCCGAGGAGATCAGCCGGGGCACAGTCAACCAGGCTTCAGTCTACCCACGGGAGATTTTGCGCGCCGCCCTGCGTCACCACAGTTGCGCCATTATTCTGGCGCACAATCACCCTTCCGGTGCCGCCTATCCCAGCGTCTCCGATATCCGGCTGACCCGGCACATTCGTCAGGCACTGGCTTTGGTCGATATACGCTTGCTGGACCACATTATTGTCACGCCCAGCCAGACTGTCTCCATGGCCGAGCGCGGAGATCTATAGACGGTTCAGGGCGGTGAATGCCACCTTATTTTTGATACAGTTCCATGAGCTTCCCCGTAAAATCCAGAACACACTATAAGAGTACGGAGCGCCATGTCTGATCCCGCCGTCAAGTCCTTTGTTGGACGCGTACGTGACATTCTTCACGATCTATCCCCATCAGAGCGACGTCTGGCGGAATTTGCCCTGGACTTTCCGGGCGACCTGGCCGGCTACACCGCCTCGGAGCTGGCCTCCCTGGCCAATGTGTCCAATGCGACGGTCACCCGCTTTATTCGACGCCTGGGTTACAGCAATTACGAGGCCGCCCGCAAACAAGTGCGTTCCGAAAAGAAAGCAGGTTCACCCCTGTTGCTGGCAGCCACTGAAACAGAAGCCGAGCGCTCGCTGGCCACACACTTGCAGCAAAGTCAGAACAACCTGGCCGCTACCTATAGACGCATCCCCGACTCGTTACTGAAAGAAATCGCCCAGACCATTCTGGGTGCGCGCAAAGTATGGGTTCTCGGGTTTCGATCCAGCCATGCCCTGGCCAATTACTTTCGCTGGCAGTTGCTACAAATCGTCCCTGAGGCTCAACTGATTCCCGGCCCTGGCGAGACCATGGGGGAACATCTGGCAGGCATACACGCTGACGATGTCGTGGTGATTTTTGCCCTGCGTCGCCGGGTACGCAATATGGATCAGCTGATTGGGCAGATGGCGCAGCTGAACCCGAATGTGTTGCACATCACTGACCAGCTCAGCCCGGAGAAAAGCGCCTGTCGCTGGACTTTGCGCTGTGATGTCCAATCGCCTGGTGTACTGGATAATCACGTGGCGGTGATCGGGCTGTGCCATCTGATCCTGAGCCAGGTGATGGATCAGGCCGGTCCTGCCGGGCGTCGTCATCTAGGTCTGGTGGAGGCTTTCCATGACAGCTTTCTGGAGCTGTAGACCGCTACTCTCGTATTACAGGCCCATATCAGGCACTCCGTAGACAAGCCAGCCTAGAAGTTTCATGGCTGGAATCAGATAAGGATCATACGCAAACGGCGATGATCCTTTTTTTTATTAAAAATCCTTGTATATCAACGCCCTGCTCCGACAATCTGCAGACACTGCAAAATCTTTCTCGTTTACCCTAGTTTTGAAAATATTTTTTCATAACAATAATGATTGAAAAAATAATGCTGGGCTCATACACGCCCTGAAACGAGGAGAAACCATGTCTAGCAAGCAGCAAACCTTGCCAGCCGACACCGGGCAGGCACAGGCCAGTTCTACGGCCAACAATCACACGGTTCAGCAGCAACTGGAAAACTCGCTGGAAACCATAGGAGTCACCAACTCGCACCGCAAAGTGCTGGCCCTGATTTTGCTGGGCGTCCTGTTTGACGTACTCGAGCAAAATGCCGTGGGCCTGGTCGGCCCGCTGCTGCAGGAACACTGGGGGCTGACGCCTCGTGATGTCGGGTTTCTGAACACCCTGACCTTCGCTGCCGCCGCCCTGGGACGTTTGCTGTCCGGCTATATCGCCGACCACTACGGTCGCCGTGTCATGCTGACCATCAATCTGGCCCTGTTCACGCTGGGCGCCCTGATCTGCGCCCTGGCCCCCAGCTACTGGGTACTGGGCCTGGGTCGCATGATTGTCGGCTTTGGTCTGGGTGGCGAGATCTCGATTGCCGTCACCATGCTGGCCGAGTTCTGCTCCTCACGCTTTCGCGGCACGGCTGTCGGCACGATCAACGTCGCAGGTGGCGGTCTGGGCAATATGCTGGCCCCGGCCTTCGGCTTGCTGGTCTTCACCCTCTTTCCCGGCCCTGAAAGCTGGCGCTGGGTGTTTGGCCTGCTGGTCATGCCTGCCTTCATGGTGCTGTTTTACCGTCGCTACATTCCTGAAACGCCCCGTTTCCTGGTGTCGCAAGGGCGTATCGAGGAGGCCAATCAGGTTTTGAATATTCTGGCCTCGGGCAAGCTGGGCCGTCACGTTGCCAATCCCTATCCTTATTTGCACAGCGGCCCGCAGGCACAAAAAGCAGAGCGGGTGCGTTTGAACGAGATTTTTCAAGGTCCGCTGGCCATGCGCACCCTGGTAACCGGCATTGCCGTGTGCATGACCTATGGCGCACAGCTGACGGTTCTGACCCTGATGCCTACCCTGCTGGTGGAGCAAGGCTATTCTTTGGTGAAAAGCTATACCTTCACAATCCTGATGCAGTCGGGCAGCCTGCTGGGTGCCTTGACCGCCTCTTACCTGGGCTCCCGCGTGCCTCGCAAGCGCGTCTTCACCTACGGAGCGTTACTGGCTTGCGCCAGCGGTCTGGCCTTTGGCTTCCTGAGCTTCAATATCTACCTGGTGCTGCTATTCGGTGCAGCTTTCCAGTTCTGCGTGCTGCTGCTGAACACCACGATCTGGATTTTCTCCCCCGAACTGTATCCCACCCGCGTCCGCGCCTTTGGCACCGCCTTCATTCTGGCACTGGGCACCCTGGCGGGCGCATTTATCCCTACGCTTAGCGGCTGGGTGCTGGAAGGCTACGGCGTAGCCGGCATGTTCACCTTGATGGCGGGCATGTACATCACCTTTGCCGCTGTCCTGCAGTTGGCGCCCGAAACCTTTGGTCGCCCCCTGGATACCTGATTCACTTAAAAAGCCGCCTTGCTGCGGCCCTTGTATTTATGTCTCATACCGTACTGCTCATCAACCCCAATACTTCCCGTCCCACCACGGACATGATGGTGGCGCTTGCCCAGGCTTGTTTCCAGAGCCTGCAGCGCCGCGACATCCAGGTCCGGGGGCTGACCGCCCCTGAGGGACCGGGCATGTTGACCGAAATGGAAGAACTGGAGCAGGCCGCCGCCATATCCAGGCACCCGCAGGTGCTAGCCCAGGCGCAAGACGTTGACGGCGTCATCGTCGGCGCTTTTGGAGATCCCGGCCTGCAATCCCTGACTGAACGCCTCACAGTTCCGGTCATCGGCATCGGTCAGGCCTCCATGATGCTGGCTGCCCGAGCAGGCACGCCTTTTGGCATTGCCACCACCACCCCCGGTCTGGAGCAATCCATTCTGGATCAAGTACAGCGCTATGGCTGGAGCGAACAATTCTCCGGCCTGCGCCTGACCCCTACCGCACCACTGGATCTGGCCCAGGCCCCTGATCGTCAGGATCAGGAACTGGCCGATAGCGTCGCGGCATGTATCGAACAGGACGGTGCCCGCGCCGTCATCATCGGCGGCGGCCCACTGGCCCAAAGCGCCCAGGCCCTGCAAAGCAGGCTGGCTGTGCCGGTGATCAATCCCATCATTGCTGCCTGCGAGCTTATGGCCGAGCGCCTGCCCCCAGATCAGCCATAACACGCTGTACCACACAAGGAGACACCCCATGACAAGCAGCACCCTTGCGCACGGAAGTCAGGCTTTATCCGCCAGCAAGCAAGAACTGGATCAGATTTACAAGAAAGTGATGTGGCGCATTTTGCCCTTCATCTTCTTGCTTTGGATGCTGGCCTGGATAGACAGGCTCAATATTGGTTTTGCCAAGCTGCAAATGCAGCCCGAACTGGGGTTTTCCGAAACGGTTTACGGCATAGGCGCTGGTATCTTCTTTCTGGGCTACTTCTTTTTTGAAGTACCCAGCAACTGGTTGCTGCTGCGTATTGGTGCGCGCAAGACCCTGGCCCGTATCGCCTTTGGCTGGGGGCTGATCTGCGTGCTGATGATGTTTACCAAAACAGCCGCTTACTTTTATGTGATGCGCTTTTTGCTCGGGGCTTTTGAAGCGGGCTTCCAGCCCGGCGTGCTGCTGTTTCTGACCTTCTGGTTCCCGGCCCATCGACGCGCCAAAGCCTTTGCGGTCTTTATTTCTGCCTCCGCGGTAGCTTCGGTTGTGGGCGCGCCCCTGGCCGGTTTCATCATGACGCGCCTGGATGGTGTCAATGACTGGTCGGGCTGGCAATGGCTGTTTCTGCTGGAAGGCCTGCCCACAATTTTCGCGGGTATTCTGGCGGTGATGTTCATCGTGGACAGTCCGGAAAAAGCCAGTTGGTTAAGCCAGCTTGAAAAAGACCTGATCAAGCAGGAGCTGGTGCTGGACGCCAAGGCTGCAGGCCCACGCGAGCACAGTTTCAAGAAAGCCCTGGGCAATACCGATCTGTGGACCCTGACCCTGATGTTCTTTGGCATCGTGGCGGCCAACTCCACACTGGCCTTTTTTGCCCCCACCCTGGTGCGCTCGCTAGGGCCAACCGACCCGCTGCAAGTTGGTTTGCTGGTTGGCCTGGTCTATGTCTTTGGGGCGATTTTCCAGCTGGCGCTGGGTTTTAGTGCCGACCGTCGACGCGAAGCCCGTCTGCATACAGGAATTCCCGTCATCATTGGCGCAGTCGGTCTGGCAGGCGTGGGACTCTTCCTGGGCAACAACACGACCATGGCCTTCATCAGCCTGATTATTGCCGTGTCCGGCACCATGGGTTGCATTCCGGTGTACTGGCAACTGCCTAACGCCGTTCTGGCAGGCTCGGCAGCAGCTATTGGCGTGGCCTTCATCAACTCGGTCGCCAACCTGGCCGGCTTTGGCGCGCCCTTCATGTTGGGTGCCCTGAAAGACGCCAGCGGTAATTTCCAAAGCGGTTTGTGGATTATTGCGGCACTTGAGCTGGCGGTCGGCATCTGGATTCTGTCTTTCCGCAAGCGCAAACAGATCGACTGACGACCTTATCGACCATCAAGCAAGACGCCCCGAACCCTGACAATCTCCGGGTTTCGGGACCTGAGGCCTATCATTAGGCGGCTTCTTGTTGCACTTGTGCCGCGCTTTGATGGAGTTTTCTTTGAAAAGCGGCGGCTCAATGCTAAAATTTCAGGCTTCATCGGATACGTGGCAAAAAGTCTTTAGGCATTATTCAATCGGGCAGGATGTCAAAACCCAAACCCGGTTAAAAAAACAGCCCTCTAGCTTTTTAGTGCCGGTACTTACAAGATTGGAAATCTGCCCTGCGCAGCTTTATTTTTGTAAATACGTGCCTTGCTGGCGGTCCTTATTTGTCAAAACAGGAATCATCATGAAAGAAGGCATTCACCCAGAATACCGTGACGTGGTGTTTCTGGACCTGCAAACGGGCAACTCCTTTATCACCCGTTCCACTGTCCAGACTCGCGAAACCACCGAAAAAGACGGTCAGACTTACCCGCTGTTCAAGTGTGACGTGACGTCCGAGTCGCACCCCTTCTACACGGGCGCTCAAACCCGTATCGTGGAAACTGGCCGCGTTGAAAAATTCCGCGCCCGTTTTGCCCGTACGGCTGGTACCGTCAAGAAAGGCGAATAAGCTCTCTTTCTCGGCATACCGCGTTCAGCGCAAAAAAGGCAGCTTCGGCTGCCTTTTTTTTACCGCACATTTCCCGGCCAAGGCGCCCCCTTTGCATTAAGATAGGGCGAATCAACAGACTGTTTTACCCTAGACGTGTCATCCAGCCTCATACCCACCTCCACCCCTGCTCGCCTGACTGCTACCGCTGCCGTCAAACTTCCCCGATTGGTCCTGCTGGTCGTTGGGACTATTTACATTCTTGCGGGTCTGTTTTTCCGCGATCCCTGGAAGGCAGACGATGTCATCGGGCTGGCAACCATGCTTACCGCTTTGTCAGATCCCAGCGGTCAGGCCCTGTTGTTGCCGCAGGTGGGCGATCTGGCACATGCCCAGGACGGGCCGCTGACCACCTGGCTGGGTGCCCTGTTCATTACGCTGTTTGCACCGCTGCTCAAACTCTTTACCTCCGAGCTGAACGCCAATATTGTGGCGTCCCGACTGCCTAACCTGCTGTGGTTCGGCATGCTGGCGGCTTCGGTCTGGCACAGCGCCTACTGGCTGGCTCGACGCCCTGAGGCCCAACCGCTGCGCCTGCCCTTTGGGGGCGAGCCCTCGCCCACGGCCTATGGGCGCATGATTGCCGACGCCACCTTGCTGCTGACGGTAGCCACGGTCGGCATCCTCTGGCGTATGCACGAAACCTCGGAAGTGCCAGCCATCATTGCCTTCCAGGCTCTGGCTTTGTACAGCCTGGTGCGCATGTTTGACCGTCCCGCTTCCGGTGCGATCATGCTGGGCCTGTCTTTGGGCGCCTGCTTCCTGACCCGTGGCTGGCTGGGCGCGGGCCCCATCATGCTGGCCACCGTCCTGTGCTTCATTCCACGCGGCCCCTTGCGTCAGCACAGCCAATGGCTGGCCCTGAGTGCCGTCCTGACCCTGGCCATCATCATGGCCTGGTGGATTCCCGCCAAACGCGTCAGCGTGTACTGGACTGAACAGTGGCGTCTGTGGCATCTGGCCGCCTGGGGCTGGGCGGGTTTCAAGGAACAACTGAATAATCTGCGTGACTTGCTGTGGTTCCTCTGGCCGACCTGGCCTTTGGCACTGCTGGCACTGTGGCAGTGGCGCAGCTGGTTCAAGGCCCCACATATTTATGTGCCTGCCATCAGCCTGCTGGTCCCGCTGCTGAGCCTGCTGTTTATCCGCGATGCCTTCGAGCCCGAATACGCCCTGCTGGTCGTACCTTGCGCCGTCCTGGCCGCGTTCTCGCTGCCCACCTTGCGGCGTGGCGTGGTCAATACGCTGGATTGGTTTGCCATCATGTGCTTCTCGCTGACGGCAACCACAGTCTGGCTGGGCTGGATTGCGCAACAAACCGGCTGGCCACGTCAGATTTCGCACAATATCGCCCGCCAGACTCAAGGTTATGACACCTTTATCTCCTGGCCGGTCATGATTATTGCTGCGCTGGGTACGCTGGCCTGGATCGCCCTGGTACGCTGGCGCCTGTCCACCAACCCGCCAGGGCTGCTGCGCGGCACGGTCTTGTCTGCAGGTGGCCTGATTACGACCTGGCTCCTGCTGGTTACCCTGTGGATGCCCTCGCTGGACTACGTACGTAGTTACCGGGACGTCTCCGGTGAACTGTCCGTCGCCCTGCGCGAACACAGGCAGCCCGGCGAATGCCTGCGCTCCTGGGGCCTGGGTTCGGGACAACGAGCCTCCTTCCTGGTGTTTAACAACATCAAGATCAATTTCGACAACCGCTGCTCTTTGGTGCTGGAACAGTTCTCCCTGCGCGACCTGCAAGATGGCAAGGCCCCCATTCCTGACAATGCGGTCCAGCTCTGGCAAGGTAAACGCGGGCCAGATCGTCACGAGGCTTTCCGTCTGCTGCGAGTACAAGCTCAGTAAGTTTCAATCATGTCCTCCGTGTTTCATCACAACTGGAAAGGCCAGGCAGGCCAAATCCTGCGTCAGGCCTGGCCTGTGCTGGTCGGCTCCTGGGCGGGTATCGCCTTTGGGGTGCTGGATACCGTTATGGTCGGCCACAGCAGTCCGGTCGACTTGCAGGCCATGGGCCTGGGCGTATCCATTTACATCACCGTCTTTATTGGCTTGATGGGTGTCATCCACGCCCTGATTCCTATCATTGCGCAGCAATTTGGCGCGCGCCGCCTGACTGAAGTAGGCCGCTGGTGGGGGCAAGGTGTGTGGCTGGCCCTGTTGCTGACCTTGATCGGCACCCTGGCGCTGGCCTTTCCCAATATCTGGCTAAGCTGGTCCGGCGATTTGAGCCCTGAGGTTCACGACCGGGTGACCTGGTATTTGCGCAGCCTGATTCTGGCCCTGCCCGCCTCCCTGGTTTTCCGAACGATTTACTGCCTGGGCACGGCAACCTCTCGCCCCAAAGCCGTCATGCTGATCAATCTGTTCAGCGTGGCCTTCAAGGCCCTGTTCAACTGGATGCTGATTTTCGGGAAGTTTGGTTTGCCAGCCATGGGAGCCGTCGGTTCAGGCCTGGCGACCACCGTGGTTTCCTGGCTAATGCTGGCTGCTGGCCTGTGGCTGCTGCGCGCCGACCGCTTCTACAAGCCCTTTAGCTTGCGACTGGGCCTGCCTAGCTGGACGGCGCAGAAAGAACTGCTGCGCCTGGGCCTGCCCATGGGCGGCTCTTACCTGATCGAGATCTGTGCCTTCAGCTTCATGGCGTTGCTGGTAGCCCGCGAAGGGGTCTTTGCTTCGGGTGCTCACCAGATCATGGCCAATCTGGCCGCTGTCTGCTTTATGGTGCCCATGGCCGTGGGTGTTGCTGCGGCCTCGGTCAGCGCTCAAGCCATTGGAGCCGGGCAATATCATCGTGCCCGCCATGTGGGAATGTTAAGTCTGGGGATTGTGTTGGCCGGGGTCACCTTGACGATCAGCCTGCTGGTTCTGCTGCGCCCTACCTTGGCCCATGCCTATACCGACGATGCCGACGTGGCCCTGCGCGCCCTGCTCTTGCTGCAACTGCTGCCCTTCTTCCACTTTTGCGACGCGTTCCAGTGTCTGATTTCCTATCTGCTGCGCGCCTATAAAGTGGCTTTTGTCCCCATGCTGCTGCAATTTTTTGCCTTGAGCGTGCTGGGCCTGGGCGGTGGCTGGTGGTTAGGGTTTGGACCGGCAGCCGGATCGCTGGAAGGAGTCATTCAGTGGCTGGCACCGGGAGCGCCTGTAGGGGCAGCCAGCTTGTGGACCATGTCCAGCCTGGGTCTGGGAGCCTCGGCATTGCTGCTGCTATTCTGGTATGTACATATTTTGCGTATTTACAATCCGGCAAGGCGCAAGGCGCGGGCGTCCTGACAAGCAAAGCATGAGCTGCCGGCATTCAGGTCCATGGCAGACTCAGACATCCGGCGGCGCTTTGCTCTTTGCTCTTTGCTCTTTGCTCTTTGCTCTTTGCTCTTTGCTCTTTGCTCTTTGCTCAGCAGTAGAAGCCTAAGGCCAAAATAAGCCAAACCGTGAAAGCACAAACAAAAAAAACGGGGCCAGTTATTCAACGGGTCCCGTTTTCTTTACCGCTTTAGCAAGACAAGGCTAACTCAGGCAGCAGGTTTACTGCCTTCAATGGCTTCCACGATCTTGGCAGTATCGCTCGGAGTCGACTCGGCAGCCGCATCCGGCGACGCTTCAACCGCATCAATAAGCGGGCTGACCAGGTCCACAACCTTGCTGCGCGAGAGCAGGCCCAGGAACTCGTCGTTCTCGCCCGTGACGGCCAAAGGTTCGCTGCTACGCAACAATTGCCCCAGGATTTCATCCAGACCCATGGTGGCGGGAACGGAACTCATCTCGTCCACAAAACCGGAAATATCCCGTGCACCTTGTTGCACCGCCTCTTGAGCACTGGAACGCATCAAGACACCGGCCAAACGCTTGCCATCGAGCACAGGCGCATAACGCACGCCCCGTTCGCTCAAGCGCTCCAGCGCATGAACAGCGCGGGTACGCATGGTGAAGGTCAGCGTCTTGCTGGAATCGCGCACCGCATGAGCAGCGTTCAGCACTTTACTGCGGTTCACATCCTGCAAGAAGGCCTGCACATAATCGCTGGCGGGCGAGAGCAGAATATCCTCGGGCGAGCCTTCCTGGATCAGTTCACCATCTTTAAGAATGGCAATCCGGTTGCCCAGACGCAGCGCTTCGTCCAGATCATGCGTAATAAACACAATGGTCTTGTTCAGACGGGCCTGCAGTTCCAGCAACTGGTCCTGCATTTCACGTCGAATCAGCGGATCCAGCGCAGAGAAGGCTTCGTCCATCAGAAGAATGTCGGCATCGGTGGCCAAGGCACGCGCCAGACCCACACGTTGCTGCATACCGCCAGACAACTGATGCGGATACTGATTCTCGAAGCCTTGCAGCCCTACCTGTTCCAGCCAGTAAGTGGCTTTCTCTTCACGGGCGGCACGTCCTATGCCCTGCACTTGCAGACCGTAAGCCGCGTTCTCCAGCACCGTGCGATGCGGGAACAGGCCAAAACGCTGGAAGACCATGCTGATCTTTTGCTGGCGGAACTGCATCAGCGCCTTGCCATCCAGGCTCATCACATCCACATCATCGACCAGAATCTGCCCGGCTGTCGGTTCGATCAGGCGGTTGAAATGGCGGATCAGGGTGGACTTGCCCGAACCGGACAAACCCATGATGACGTAAATGCTGCCATGTTCAATGGACAGGCTGATGTCACGTAGCCCCAAGGTGTGGCCGCTTTTGGCCAGTAGCTCGTCCTTGCGGACACCGTTGCGGGCCTCTTCCAGCCAGCGCTCGGGTTGGGAGCCAAAGATCTTGTAGATATTGCGAACTTCAATCTTGCTCATGAGGCCTCCCGTGTCTGAAAGCGGCGGCCAAATTCTTGTGTGATACGGTCAAACAGAATAGCCAGCAGCACAATACCCAAACCGGCCATCAGGCCACGGCCTACTTGCAGGCGGTTGATACCTTGCAGCACTTCGTAGCCCAAACCTCGCACACCAATCATGGAGGCGATCACTACCATGGCCAGCGCCATCATGGTTGTCTGGTTAATACCCGCCATGATGTTGGGCATGGCCAATGGCAATTGCACCCCGTAGAGCTGCTGCCAGCGGTTGGACCCGAAGGAGCGCGAGGCCTCCAGCACTTCGCTGTCGACCAGGCGTATACCCAGATCGGTCAGACGAATTACCGGCGCAATGGCGTAAATAATGGTGGCAATCAGGGCGGCGATCTTGCCCAGGTTGAACAGCATCACTACCGGAATCAGATACACAAAGCTGGGCATGGTTTGCATCACGTCCAGCACCGGCATCATGATGCGGCGCAGCCAGTTGAAGCTGGCCATCAACAGACCTAGCGGTATGCCTATCAGGACAGACAGGAAAACGGCCACGATCATCAGCGCCAGGGTCTGCATGGCAGCATCCCACAGGCCGATCAAACCAATGACGAACAGCATGGCACCCATGGCCACGGAAAACAGGACGCGACGGCTGGCAGCCCAGCCCAGAACGACCACCACCAGCACAACGGCCCACCAGGGACTGCTGCGCAAGATGGACTCCATAAAGACCAGCATGTCCAGCAAAGGCTGGGTCATGGCGCGCAAGGTACTGGAATAATTGGCAACCAGATCACCCACGAACTGATCGATGGGCAAACGTAAGGCGCGCGGATCAATCAACTCAGGAAACATAAAAAACACTCCGTAAAACTCGTGCATGCGGCGCGGGCATATCGCCCGGCCATGAGCCTGCCGGCCACAATGGGACCAGGCAGAAAAGCGAGGTACGGCTCAGTACCCGCACCCACATGGGGTGCAGTCACCGAGGCCGGCCTCGCCCTACAACGACACGAATACTAAAGAGCGGCTTTTACGCGCTGAGCCACTTCCATGGGCACCCACTTGGACCAGGTGTCCTCGTGCTCTTTCAGGAACCAGTGCGCCACATCCTCAGGCTCGCCTTCGGTTTTTTCCATGTGGGCCATGGTGTCGTTCATCAGCTCCAGGGGCATGCTGACATTGGCCAGGAAGGCCGTCAGTTCGGGAGCTTGCTTGGAGAATTCCGTATTCACAGCAGTGAACACCGGATTTTCGGGGTAATCGCTAGGCTCTGGATTAGCACAATCCGGGTCCGTCAGACACCCGTGCTTTTTCTCGTCATAAGCGGGCAGTTCCAGCTTGACCAGATCCATGGAGCCCACCAGCGGTGTCGGATACCAGTAGTAGAACACCACGTTTTCCTTGCGCTGATAAGCAGAGGTCAGAGCCGCTTTCTGCGTGGCACCAGTACCGGGCGAGAACAAGGTGAAGGTATCACCCAGTTTCAGGGCATTGAACAGATTACCGCTGACCACTTCACAACCCCAACCTGCCGGGCAGCCATAGAAGCGGCCTTTACCGGGTTCTTCAGGGTCCTTGAATTCATCCTTGAACTTGGGCAAGTCCGCAGCGGACTTCAGTTCAGGCAGGCGCTCGGCGGTGTAGCGTGGAATGAACCAGGCTTCGCCACCCATATAAATATCGCCAATACGTTTTACATTTCCCTTGGCTTCAGCCTGTTTCCAGGGATCAGCCACACTGTTGAGCCAGATTTCAGTGTTGACATCCAGGTCGCCTCGCTCCAATGCGGCCAAGGCCGGAAGCGTCTCGACCGAGATGACCTCAGTCTTGCAGCCATAACCCTTGTCAGCGATAAAACGCTCGACTTCAGTCAGGACCAGATTGGATTCCCAATTCATGCCGCCAAAGCGAACCGTGCGGTCCAGTTCGCAGGCAACCGGGGTAGCGGCTTGTGCGGCGGACGACAAACCCAGCAACACGCTGGTCAGCACAGAGGCTTGAATCAGGGGAAAGCGGTGCAAGCGCGACTTGGCACCGGCGTGAGGGAAGTATGAAGACATGATGCTCCTCCTTGAGTTACTGTGGACGCGTCCTGCATGATCAGTCGGCGCCAAGGCTAAAGGGGTGTGCGGAAGACGATGCTCTTATCGCCAATACATACCTACGTATAGAGCGAGTGCCAGGCACTCACGAAAAACCCGGAACAATATTCAGGGCTGAGCCCTTTTTGTACTGTTCGCTGCCTTGACCGAAACAAAACGGCTGGGCCAGGGTTACACCGCGCGGGGCGATGATTTGGTGCGAATAGAACACGCAGTTTCAGGCGGTTCTAGATCGAATTGATGAATCTGGTAAGGAGGCCATTCTACGGGCCTTTGCAATCAAAAACAAATTCTTACCGCGCAAAACCATCAAAACCTTGGAATATGTCAATGGCAAAAACGCAACAAAACCCTTGTTTGGCGTGGTTTTAGCGATTTTCTAAACTTTTTTTTGTTACTTATTAATTCAGAATTGATGGAGTGGCGTAAAAGCAGCCCCAAAAAAGACAAATGACAAGGCATAAAGCCTTGTCATTTGCCCCTCCAGACCGCGCCCTCTAACGCTGGTACATATAGTCCCGACGCCATGGATACACCAGGTCTGGCGCGTAATCCAGCTCCTGTGCCCGCCCAGCACTTTGCGCCTGAGCCAGAACCTGATGCAGGGCAATCCAGCCATGCTCAAAACCCATGGCGCAACCAGCCAGATAAACCCGGTAAGCACGCAAGGATTTTTGACCCTGCTCGGAATCCAGCGTGGCCTTGGCCTTGTCCAACTGACTTTCCAAGGCATCGCTCCAGGCCCACAACGTGCGCGCATAGTGCGGACGCAGATTCTCAATGTCCAGGCCTTCCAGACCACCTTCGGCCAGATGACGCAGCACATGGCTGATATGGGTCAGCTCTCCGCCGGGGAAAATGTATTTCTCGATAAAGTCGCCCATCCCGGCACCCAGCTGGCTATTGTCCACGCCACCGGCCGTAATGCCGTGATTCAGAATCAAACCACCGGGTTTGACCAAACGGCGCAACTTGTCGAAATAGGCGCTGAGCTGGGCGCGGCCCACGTGCTCGAACATCCCGACCGAGGCCAGCTTGTCATAAGGCTTGAGTTCATCCAGCTCACGATAATCCAGCAACATCATGCGGGCCCGGCCCGACAGACCTTTCTGCTCGATCAGCCCGTTCACATAGGCATGCTGGTTACGGGACAAGGTGATGCCCGTCACGTCCACATCGTAGTTCTCAGCCGCCCACATCAGCAGCCCGCCCCACCCGGCCCCCACATCCAGAAAGCGCTCGCCCGACTGCAGACGCAGCTTGCGGCAGATGTGGTCCAGCTTGGCTTCCTGAGCCTGCGCCAGCGTCATGTCCGGTTCGCGGTAATAGGCGCAGGAGTAGACCCGACGCGGGTCCAGCCACAAGGCGTAGAAATCGTCCGATAAGTCGTAATGAAACTGGATCTGTTTGGCATCCCTTTCCTGGGAGTGACGCCAAACCGAGGTCAGGTGCTTGACGATGGAAGTCAGCCAGCCTGCCTGGGCAGCGTCAACCGGGGAGCCCGGCAAAATATCCGCTGCCAGCTGCATCAGATCCCGCATGGAGCCCTCAAAGTCCATACGCCCTTCCACGTAGGCTTCTCCCAACTGCCCGGATTGCCCTGCGGCCAGCTGCGCCAAGGTGGCATTATCTTTAATGATCAGATGAACCGCTGCATCAGCCGTGCCAACTTGCTCGCCGTTGGGCAAGGTCAGCCGAACCGGGATGCTGAGTTGATCTAATTTGGCCTGGACCATTGATGAAATTGAACTCAACTTCGCCTCCTTGTATGTAAACAAACAAAGATGACAATGTGTCGCCTCTTTCGACACACCGCCCGTAAGCTGTCAATCCTGTAGCCTAATACAATCAGCCCCTGAATCCGTTGCGTCAAAGTCACGAATCATGTGCTTCACACCTAAAGCACTTAGACCGGAATTGACCTTGCCCCATGCTAAACTGCCTGCCTTTGGCCCATTGCATCGGTTTGCATTGATGCTCGGCACAGGGTAGTGGGTTCAGGCTCTCGGCCAGGATCTGCCCCACCTTAATACTTGGCCCGATGACACGCAACCACTCCCCTGCATTTCCCCCTTGGCTCATCTTGATGGGGCTGCTCACTGCCCTGGGGCCACTGGCCATTGATATGTACCTGCCCGCCTTCCCGGCAATGGCCCAGAGTCTGAACACCTCGGCGGGCATGGTAGAGCGCACGCTGGCGGGTTTCTTGCTGGGTGTGGGCGTGGCTCAATTAGTGTACGGCCCCATGGCCGACCGCTTCGGGCGCAAGCTGCCCTTGCTGCTGGGCGTGCTGATTTTCACCACCGCTTCCTTTTTCTGTGCACGCGCCAGCGATATTGATGAATTGACCGTGTGGCGCATTGTGCAGGCCTTTGGTGGTGCCGCTGGCATGGCTATTCCCCGTGCCGTGATCCGGGATCGTTTCGAGACCCGTGAAGCCGCCCGCGCCCTGTCCATGCTGATGCTGATTATGGGCGTCATGCCTATTCTGGCCCCGCTGATCGGTGGTCAGATCCTGCTGTTTAGCGACTGGCGCGGTATTTTCTACTTCATGGCTGGCTGTGGCGTGCTCTTGTGGCTGCTGACTTTTTTCACCATGAAAGAGTCCCTGACCCCCGAACGAGTCCTGCCACTGCAACCCAAACTGATTGCCCATAATTACAGTGCCTTGTTACGCGACCGGCCTTTCATGTTTTATTCGCTGGCCGCCGGTTTCAGTTCTGCAGGCATGTTTGCCTATATCGCCGGATCGCCACGCGTCTTTATTGATTTATTTGCAGTCGAGCCGCGCCATTTCGGTTTTTATTTTGGCGCGAATGCCGCCTGTCTGATTGTTTTCTCTCAAGTCAGCGCCCGTTTGCTCAATACGTACAGCCCGCCCACTTTGCTGCGCGTGGCACAGGGACTGCAAGTGATCTTTACCCTGCTGGGTGCCGTTCTGACCCTGCTGGGCGTACTGGACCTGACTTGGCTGATGGTGACGCTGATGGGCTTTATGGCGTGCCAAGGCTTTGTGAACCCCAATTCCGCGGCCCTTGCCCTGTCTGAACAAGGCCATCGCCTGGGAACGGCCTCGGCCCTGATGGGCGCTTTGCAAATGCTTTGTGGTGCGCTGGCCGGTTTTGCGGTCAGCAGCTGGTCCTCTTCCAATGCTTTGCCCTTGACCGCCGTATTGGCCAGTTGTGCCGTCTTATCGTGGCTGTTTGGCCGCAACGCAGCAAGGAAAGCACGGTAAAACTTGATCTAAGTGATTTTTCCATATTAGAATAATCTTCTTTGTACCCCAGCACTGGGGTTAACACGATCCTAATTTTACAATCGCCCGCGGCTTTTTTCGTTTAGCGGAGGCTGATTTAGATCTCAAGGGGTATGACCATGGCACGCGTATGCCAAGTGACCGGAAAAGGCCCAATGTCGGGCAACAATGTTTCGCACGCCAACAATAAAACCAAGCGTCGCTTCCTGCCAAACCTGCAGTCCCGTCGTTTCTGGGTTGAAAGTGAAAACCGCTGGGTTCGCCTGCGCGTTTCCGCTAACGCTATCCGCACCATCGACAAGAACGGTATCGACTCCGTTCTGGCCGAAATGCGCTCCCGCGGCGAAAAATACTAAGCTGCGCTTCTTAAACATTTAACCAGGAGCTCATCATGGCTAAAGGTATACGCGAAAAAATCAAACTCGAATCGTCCGCCGGCACCGGTCACTTCTACACCACCACCAAAAACAAGCGCAACATGCCTGAAAAGATGGTGATCAAGAAATTTGACCCCGTCGTTCGCAAGCACGTCGAGTACAAAGAAACCAAGCTGCGTTAATTCGCGCACCGCTCCTGCAGCGGATTGGTTTTCAAAAAAAGCCCCTGCCCTGCAGGGGTTTTTTTTGCCCTTCACAGGCTGCTGTGAAAGGCCTGCCTCCTGTCTGCCATTACGCTCATGCACACTGCCCACCTTGCAGCCGTCCACAGCGAGATTTGCCCCGTATAATGGCGGATACTCCTTTACTTTTGTCTAAAACGGTATTGCCACTCATGCAGGAACGTTACAACCCCAGCGAGGTTGAACAACTCGCTCAGCAAAACTGGACCGATCGGGACGCCTATCGCGCCGTCGAAAACGCCACCGCTCCCGATGGCTCGCTCAAACCCAAGTTTTACGCATGCTCCATGCTGCCCTACCCCAGTGGCAAGCTACATATGGGCCACGTGCGCAACTACACCATCAACGACATGATGGCGCGCCAGCTACGCATGCGCGGTTTTAACGTTCTCATGCCCATGGGCTGGGATGCCTTTGGCATGCCCGCTGAAAACGCCGCCATCAAATCTCAGGTTCCGCCCGCCAAGTGGACTTACGACAACATCGCCTACATGAAAAAGCAGATGCAGGCGATGGGTCTGGCCATCGACTGGTCGCGTGAAATGTGTGCCTGCGATCCCGAATACTACAAATGGAACCAGTGGCTGTTCCTGAAGATGCTGGAAAAAGGCATTGCCTACCGCAAGACTCAGACTGTGAACTGGGATCCGGTGGATCAAACCGTTCTGGCCAACGAACAGGTTATTGAAGGCCGTGGCTGGCGCTCGGGCGCGCTGGTTGAAAAGCGTGAGATCCCCGGCTACTACCTGCGCATTACCGACTACGCTGAAGAGCTGCTGGACACCGTGAAAACCGGCCTGCCCGGCTGGCCCGAGCGTGTGCGCCTGATGCAGGAAAACTGGATCGGCAAGAGCCAGGGTGTGCGCTTTGCCTTCCCTCACGATATTCGTGACGAGCAGGGCCAACTGATTCAGGACGGTCGTCTGTACGTGTTCACCACCCGCGTGGACACCATCATGGGCGTTACCTTCTGTGCTGTTGCCCCTGAACACCCGCTGGCTGCCCTGGCTGCCCGCAACAATCCCGAGCTGACTGCCTTTATTGAAGAATGCAAGAAAGGCGGCACCACGGAAGCCGACATGGCCACCCGTGAAAAAGAAGGTCTGCCTACCGGCCTGAGCGTCAAGCACCCACTGACCGGTGCGGACGTTCCTGTCTGGGTCGGTAACTACGTCTTGATGAGCTACGGCGACGGTGCCGTCATGGGCGTGCCTGCTCACGACGAGCGCGACTTCGCCTTTGCCCTGAAATACCAATTGCCTATTCAACAAGTGATTGGCGTTGAAGGCAAAGAGTACGACGCCACTCAATGGCAAGACTGGTACGGCGACAAGCAGCAAGGCCAAACCATCAATTCCGGCAAGTACGACGGCCTGGCGCATGCCGCCGCCGTGGACGCAATTGCGGCAGACCTGAATGCTCAAGAGCTGGGCGAGAAACAAACCACCTACCGTCTGCGCGACTGGGGCATTTCCCGTCAGCGTTACTGGGGCACCCCGATCCCGATCATCCACTGCGAGGATTGCGGCCCGGTTCCTGTTCCAGAAAAAGACCTGCCCGTGGTTCTGCCCGAAGAGCTGATTCCCGATGGCAGCGGCAACCCGCTGAACAAGCACGAAGCCTTCCTGAAGTGCACTTGCCCTTCTTGCGGCAAGCCTGCACGTCGCGAAACGGACACCATGGACACCTTTGTGGACTCGTCCTGGTACTTCCTGCGCTACACCACGCCCAAACTGAACGACTCCATGACCGATCCACGCACCGACTACTGGATGCCCATGGATCAGTACATCGGTGGTATCGAACACGCTGTGCTGCACTTGCTGTACGCCCGCTTCTGGACCAAAGTCATGCGCGACATGGGCCTGGTCAAGATTGACGAGCCCTTCACCCGCCTGCTGTGCCAGGGCATGGTACTGAACCACAGCTACACCCGCCGCACACCTCAAGGTGGTATTGAGTACTTCTGGCCTGAAACCGTCGAAAACGTCTACGACGAAAAAGGCGCGATTATCGGTGCCCGTTTGAAGAGCGATGGTCAGCCCGTGCAATACAACGGCATCGGCACCATGTCCAAGTCCAAGAATAACGGCGTGGACCCCCAATCCCTGATCGACACGCTGGGCGCGGATACTGCCCGCCTGTTCATCATGTTTGCCAGCCCGCCAGAGCAAACCCTGGAGTGGTCGGATTCGGGCGTGGATGGCGCCAACCGCTTCCTGCGTCGCCTGTGGGCCTTCTGCTATAACCACGCCGATGCTCTGCGCGCTGGCAACGCCCAACAAGCCACCGACTGGAGCGATCTGGATGCGGCCGCCAAGCGTACCCGTCTGGAAATTCACTCCTTGCTCAAGCAAGCCAATTACGACTACGAGCGTATTCAATACAACACCGTGGTTTCGGCTTGCATGAAGATGCTCAACACCCTGGAGCAGACTCAATGGGAAGACACTCCCGCCGCACAACGTGCACTGGCTGAAACCACGTCCATTCTGTTGCGCGTGCTGTACCCTGTCGTCCCTCACATCACCTGGCAGTTGTGGCGTGAACTGGGTTGGGCAGACAGCCTGGGCGATATGCTCGACGCCCAATGGCCTGCCGTGGATGAACAAGCCCTGATTGCTGACGAAGTGGAGCTGATGCTGCAAGTCAATGGCAAGCTGCGCGGTTCATTGGTCGTGCCTCAGGGAGCGGAAAAAGCCGCCATTGAACAAGCCGCAGCCGAACACGCTGCCGTGCTCAAGTATCTGGAAGGCCGCCCCGCCAAGCGCATCATTGTGGTGCCTGGCAAACTCGTTAACGTCGTAGGTTAATCATGCACCTAGCCCGCCTGCTTCCTTCCAGCTCCTTGTCTGTTCCTGCACCCAGGTTCTGGGGACTGGCGGGCTTGATGATCCTGCTCAGTGTTGTTCTGACAGCGTGTGGCTTTCACCTGAAAGGGGTGGCCCCGCTGCCGTTCGACACGATTTACACCAACATTACGGACAACAGTGCGTTTGGCGCGAATCTGCGTCGTACCTTGTCGGCCAGTTCACCGCAAACCCGCTTTGTGGAGCGCCCGCAAGACGCTGAAGCCATCTTGCAACAGCTCTCCCACAGCCGTAATCAACGCGAAATCTCCATCAACGCCAAAGGCCAGGTGGAAGAGTACGAACTGCAACTGACATTTGTGTTCGAGCTGCTGGACGCCAAAGGCCGCGTGATCCTGCCGCCCACAACACTGAACGTCATTCGTGAAGTACCGTACGATGCCGAGGCTGTCCAAGCCAAAGATAGCGAAATCGAGATGATTTTCCGCGATATGGAACAGTCTCTGATCAATCGCATTGTGCGTCGCTTGAGTTCGCCCGACGTCACCAGTGCCTACCATTACATAAGCAGCCAACCAGAGGCCAGCTCCATGGAAGAGATGGAACTGCTGCCCACTCGACAACAGGCTCCGCTGTAAGAATGGGACGCAGGGCCGACCACGACACCTTGCTGCGCGAGCTGGCCACGCCAACCGCCGCTTTCCAACCGCTTTATGTGGTGTCCGGTGACGAGCCTCTGTTGCTGGTTGAAGCGGCGGATGCGGTGCGCGCCCGCGCCCGCCAGGACGGCTTTACCGAACGCAGCAGTTTTACCCTGGATGCACGGGCCGACTGGTCGCAGCTGTTTGCTGTAGCCCAGAACATTTCCCTGTTTGGCGATCAAAAACTGGTGGATGTCAATATTCCCAGCGGCAAACCTGGCAAGCCAGGCGGCGACGCCCTGCAAAAGCTGTGCGAGCTGATCAGCGGGGGGCAAATGGATGGCACCAGCTTTCTGATTCAACTTCCCCGGCTGGACAAAGCTACACGCAACAGCAAATGGTGTCAGGCTCTGGAGCAGGTGGCCTGTTGGGTTGACATTCAGCCCATCAACCGCAACTCTCTGGCAGGCTGGATTGCCCAGCGCCTGAAAGCCCAGGACCAAAGCCTGGAGCGCAACAGCCTGGAATGGATGGCTGACAAGGTTGAAGGCAACCTGCTGGCCGCCCATCAGGAAATACAGAAACTGGCCCTGATCTACCCACCTGGCCAGCTTAGCCAGGAAGAACTGGAAAACGCGGTTCTGAACGTAGCCCGCTACAGCGTGTTTGATCTGCGTGACTCCATGCTGGCAGGCCACAGTCAACGCGCCCTGACGGTGCTTGATGGCTTGCAGGCAGAAGGCGAAGCCCTACCCCTGGTCTTGTGGGCTGTAGGCGAAGAAGTGCGTACCTTGGCCCGCTTGTCACAAGCGCGTCAGCAAGGACAGGACCTGTCCAACCTGTTTCGCCAATACCGCATTTTTGGCCCGCGTGAAAAACTCGTTCGTCAGGCCCTGGACCGTATCCCGCCTCAAAGCTGGCCCGCTTCGGTTCTGCATGCACACGATATAGACCGTTTGATCAAAGGCCTGCACCCCAACGGACGTCAGCAAGACCCGTGGGAAGAAATGCGCCGCCTGACCATGCGTATCGCGGTCGCGACACAAGCGCCCCGCCGCTAAGCGTCCGATACCCCTTAACTTCTTAATTGTTGCGATAATGCTCTCTTGAACCGGAGAGTTACACGGCTATGAACGATATCACCCAGTCCTCTGCCGCCACCCAGGTCGGCGATCTGTCTTCCATGATGCAAGACTTGGGCAAGCGCGCCCAGCTTGCTGCCCGTCGTATGCGCGCCGCCACAGGCAAAGCCAAGGCCGACGCCCTGCGCTATATGGCTGATGCCCTGATTGAGCAAAAAGCCCAGTTGCAAGCAGCCAACGAGCTGGACTTGCAAGCGGCACGTGAACGTCAGATTGCCCCGGCCATGATCGAACGCCTGGTCCTGTCCGACCGCGCCCTGGAGATCATGACCACCGGCCTGCGTCAAATTGCCGATATGGATGATCCGGTTGGCCAGATCAGCGCCTCGCGTACCCGCCCGAATGGCATGCGCGTGGCTCAGATGCGTGTCCCTTTGGGTGTCATCGGCATCATTTACGAGTCGCGCCCCAATGTGACTATTGACGCCGCTGCCCTGTGCCTGAAATCGGGCAACGCCACGATTCTGCGCGGTGGTAGCGAAGCCTTTCATTCCAACCAGGCCCTGGCGCAGATCATCTCCAGCAGCCTGGAACGTGCTGGTTTGCCCAAAGAAGCCGTGCAAGTGGTTCCCACCACGGACCGCGATGCTGTTGGCCTGCTCGTAACCATGAACGACTACGTGGACGTCATTGTCCCGCGTGGTGGCAAGAGCCTGATCCAACGACTGAGCGCCGAAGCCACGGTTCCTCTGATCAAGCACCTGGACGGCAACTGCCACGTCTATGTGGACGAATTTGCCGATCTGGAAAAAGCGACCCGCATCGTATTCAACGCCAAGACCTACCGCTACGGTATTTGCGGCACCATGGAAACCTTGCTGGTTCACCGCAGCATTGCACCCGCTTTCCTGCCAGAAATGGCCCGCCAGTTGCAGGAAAAAGGGGTGGAACTGCGTGGCTGTGAGCAGACCCGTGCCCTGGTTGCCAATGTGGCCCCTGCTACCGAGGAAGACTGGGAAACCGAATTTGCCGCGGCCATTCTGGCAATCCGCATTGTGGACTCCATGGACCAGGCCATGGACCATATCGCACAGTACAGCTCAGAGCACACCGAATCCATCGTGACGGAAAACCTGAGCCTGGCCGAACGCTTCCAGCGCGAAGTAGACTCCAGCTCCGTCATGGTGAACCTGCCTACCTGTTTTGCCGACGGCTTCGAGTACGGCCTGGGCGCAGAAATCGGCATTTCCACCAACCGTCTTCATGCCCGTGGCCCGGTCGGCCTGGAAGGCCTGACGACCTACAAATGGGTCTTGCACGGCAATGGCCAAATGCGTGGTTAAATCATGCTTTGGCTAAAAACATTTCACATCTTGTTTGTGACCTCCTGGTTTGCAGGGCTGTTCTACTTGCCCCGCATCTATGTCAATCTGGCCCAGGAGCAAGATGCCAAGACCTATGAAACGCTTCTGGGCATGGCCCGGCGCCTGTATCGCTTTATGGCTCCTCTGGCCATTTTGACTTTGCTGACAGGCCTGGGATTGTTTTTGTATTACGGCATAGGCAAAGGACAGGGCTGGATGCACGCCAAACTGACCCTGGTCTTGATCCTGTTTGCCTTTCACGGTGTGTGCGGACGCTATCTGCGGCAGTTCCAGCAAGGGCAACAAAGCCGCTCACACGTATTCTTCCGCTGGTTCAATGAAATTCCGGTCATCGTTCTGCTGCTGGTCCTCATCCTGGTGGTTATAAAACCCTTCTAATACCTTATTCATGTCAGACCAATCTGAACGCAAGACACTAAGCCTGAACCCAGGCACTAAAAAGAAAGCCAGCAATGCGGAACCCCGCGTGCGCTCGGGTGCGCGCGCACGAGCAGCCAGCCTGCAGCAAGACCGCCAGGGCGGCCCCAAGCGCGAGACCCGCCCCTACGTAGAGAAACGTGACCAGGACCGCCGCGAGCGCCCTGCTTTCAACCGCGACCGCGCAGATCGTCCTCAATCGGGCGAGCGTCGCGAATTTTCAGGCGAACGCCGTGAGCGTCCCGCATTCAACCGTGATCGCGACAGCCGCCCACAATCAGGCGAGCGTCGTGAGTTCTCCGGTGAACGCCGGGAATTCTCCGGCGAGCGTCGTGAACGCCCCGCATTCAACCGTGACCGCGACAGCCGTCCGCAATCGGGGGAACGTCGTGAATTCTCCGGTGAACGTCGGGAATTCTCGGGCGAACGTCGTGAACGAACCGCATTCAATCGTGACCGCGACAGCCGCCCACAATCGGGCGAGCGTCGTGAGTTCTCCGGTGAACGCCGGGAATTCTCGGGCGAACGCCGGGAACGCCCCGCATTCAACCGTGACCGCGACAGCCGCCCACAATCGGGCGAGCGTCGTGAGTTCTCCGGTGAACGTCGGGAATTCTCGGGCGAACGTAGTGAACGACCCGCATTCAATCGTGACCGCGACAGCCGCCCACAATCGGGCGAGCGTCGTGAGTTCTCCGGTGAACGCCGGGAATTCTCGGGCGAACGTCGTGAACGACCCGCATTCAACCGTGACCGCGACAGCCGCCCACAATCGGGCGAGCGTCGTGAGTTCTCCGGTGAACGTCGGGAATTCTCGGGCGAACGTCGTGAACGACCCGCATTCAATCGTGACCGCGACAGCCGTCCCCACTCGGGCGAGCGTCCTGCATTCAACCGCGATCGCGACAGCCGTCCCCAATCGGGCGAACATCGTGAATTCTCCGGCGAGCGTCGTGAACGCCCCGCATTCAACCGTGATCGTGACAGTCGTCCGCAATCGGGTGAACGTCGTGAATTCTCCGGTGAACGCCGTGAGCGTCCCGCATTCAACCGTGACCGCGACGGCCGTCCGCAATCGGGCGAACGTCGTGAATTCTCCGGTGAACGCCGTGAGCGTCCTGCATTCAACCGTGACCGCGACAGCCGTCCGCAATCGGGTGAACGTCGTGAATTCTCCGGCGAGCGCCGCGAACGTCCTGCATTCAACCGCGATCGTGACAGCCGTCCTCAGTCTGGCGAGCGTCGTGAGTTCTCCGGTGAGCGCCGCGAACGTCCTGCATTCAACCGTGACCGTGACAGCCGCCCTCAGTCTGGCGAGCGTCGTGAGTTCTCCGGTGAGCGCCGCGAACGTCCTGCATTCAACCGTGACCGTGACAGCCGTCCGCAATCGGCCGAACGTCGTGAGTTCTCCGGTGAGCGTCGTGAACGCCCTGCATTCAATCGTGACCGCGACAGCCGCCCTCAAACAGGCGAGCGCCGCAATTTCTCGGGTGAACGCCGCGAGCGTCCAGCCTTCAAGGGCGACAAGGAATCTTCGGAGCGTACCCCTGCCGGCAAAATGCCCAGCAAGCTGTTTAGCCCGGCCGGTGACTCCGATGCCTTTCCTCAGTATGTCTCGCCTATTCAGCGTGTAGACAGCCCCCAGGCCCCCAAGCCCGGTCAGCGCCTGCCCGATAGCAATATCGAGCAAAACGAACGCGTCCAGGTCAAGGCCCTGCAAGGCGAACGCTACCGCCTGTTTGCTCCCTGCCCTCAAGGGCTGGAAGAAGCGCTGTCGCTGGAACTGCAGGCGCTAGGTTACGAGAACGTCCAAACCGGCCGTGCAGGCTGCCACTTTGATGCGGACTGGATCGGCGTCATGCGTGCCAACCTGTCCTCGCGACTGGCTACGCGCATTTTGCTGGAAGTCTCGCACGCTCCTGTCACCAATGAGGAAGACATTCTGGCCCTGGCTCGGGTGACTCCCTGGGAACGCTGGTTTGGCCCCGAGCAGACACTGCGTGTCGACACCTCGGCCGTACGCAGCCCCATGCAAAGCTTGCAGTACTGCAATCTGCGCGCCAAAGACGGGATTTGTGACCGCCTGCGTGATCTGGAAGGCGCACGTCCTTCCATCGATACCGTACGCCCGGATGCCAAGGTGCATTTGTTCCTGGACGAGACCAGTGCCACCTTCTACCTGGATACCAGTGGCGAGTCTCTGTTCAAGCGCGGCTGGCGTCACGACAAGGGCGATGCGCCTTTGCGTGAAAACCTGGCAGCGGGCCTGCTGGCCCTGTCTGGCTGGGACCCCAGCAAGCCTTTGATCGACCCCTTCTGCGGTAGTGGCACGATTCTGATCGAAGCCGCCTGGATGGCTTTGGGAGCGCCTCCCGGCATCTGGCGTCCCTTCCACTTCGAGCGTCTGCGCTGCCACGACCAGCGCTTGTGGCGTGATATCAAAGACGAAGCGCGTTCCATGATCGCTCCTCGTCTGGATACTCCATTGATTGGCTACGACATCAACCCCACCGTTCTGGATGCAGCCCGTTCCAACCTGGAACGCTCGCACCTGACGCTGGAGACGATTCGCTTCGAGCAAGGCGATGCCCTGAAGATTCGTCCAGAAACGGAAGCCGGCTGGATTGTCACCAATCCTCCTTACGGCGAGCGCCTGGAACATCAGGACGAGGACTTCTGGCCAAACTGGGCCAGCAACCTCAAGCAAAACTTCGCCAACTGGAGCGTGAACATGATCAGCAGCGACCTGGAGCTGCCACGTCATATGCGCCTCAAGCCCAAGCGTCGTTACCCGCTGTACAACGGTGCTCTGGATTGCCGTCTGTTCTGCTTTGACATGGTTCCGGCCAGTTATCGCAATAACGAGACAGCCTCGGACGCCAGCGAAGACTCAGCCAGCGCCGAATAAGCGTCAAGCCGTCTTGCACAAGGCGACAAGGGCCAAGTCCATGAAAATGGCTTGGCCCTTGTTTATTGAGACAAGCCCCCCATATCTTGATTACTTTTCTACCCTTCTGGGGCCCGCCCGACTCCATGCCTTCTGTTCCAGCCCCGAACCGGCAGCATTCCGTTAGGCAGCGATATACGCGATAATGGCAGTCTTCCCTGCCTCAAGACGCACCATGACACCCACTTTCACTACTCCTGGCCGCTGGCGACGCTTTGCCTGCATGATGTATGAATCCATCCTGCTGTTTGGCGTTATTTTCACCACCGGCTATCTGTTTGACACCTTGACCCAAAGCCGTAGCGGCCTGGATCTGCGTCATGTGCGTCAGGTCGTTCTATTTATTGCGCTGGGGATTTATTTCGTGCTGTGCTGGCGCAAAGTGGGTCAGACCCTGCCCATGAAAACCTGGCATATGCGACTGGTAGACGAGCAAGGTCAGATTCCTGCCCTGCGTACCCTGCTGCTGCGTTATATTCTGCTATGGCCCCTGCCCTTGCTGGGAGCTTTGCTGGTTCAGCTTCTGTCTGGCTACACAGGCTATGCGTCCACGGACCTGCTTATCGTGTTTACGCCTTTTCTGAACTTCATCTGGACCTGGTTCGACAAAGACCAGCAGTTCCTGCACGACCGTCTTAGCAAGACTCGCCTGATCGATGCGCGCCCTACCCGTGTTACTTCGGCAGCCACCTGAGCAGGCAGGCTGCCTCTTCATTTTTTAGTAGTACAGCAAAGTCATGACTGACATTTTAAAAAAATACTTGTTCGCCGACCAAAGCACACGAGCCCAAATTGTTCATCTTGAGCAAGCCTGGCAAATGGGTCTGGAACACCAGCACTATCCTGCCTGCATCCGCGACTTGCTGGGCGAGCTGGTAGCCGCTTCGGTACTGCTGGCGGGCAACCTCAAGTTTGACGGCTCCCTGATTTTGCAAATCCAGGGCGACGGCCCGATCGCCTTGCTGGTGGTGGAATGCACATCGGACATGGACATACGCGCAACGGTGTCGCTGCGTGAGAACCATCCGGTGCCCCAAACTGGCACCTTGCAAACCCTGCTGAACCCGCAAGGCCAAGGTCGCTTCACCGTAGTGCTGGCCCCGCGTCAAAGCAGCAAGGATTTCCGCCCCTACCAAGGCGTGGTGCCTCTGGAAGGCGAGACCGTTGCCGAGGTTCTGCAAACCTATATGCGCACCTCCGAGCAGTTGGATACCCACCTGTGGCTGGCCGCCGACGAAAACCGTTGTGCAGGGCTGTTGCTGCAACGTATCCCGCCCCAAGGCGGCCACAGCCTGGCGCAAAACCTGGACACCTGGGAACGCGCCCTGGCGCTGGGCTCCACCGTCCAGACACAAGAATTGCTGCAACTCGATAGCGACACCTTGATTCATCGCCTGTTCTGGGAAGAAGACCTGCAGGTCTTTGAACCTCAGTCCGTGCGCTGGCATTGCCCCTGTTCCCGTCAACGCGTCAGCAATATGCTGCGCATGCTGGGTCGGGCAGAAATCGAGCAAATGCTGGCAGAACAAGACACCATCAATGTGTCCTGCAACTTCTGCGGCAAGCCCTACCAGTACGATGCAATTGACTGCGCGTCCCTGTTTGTCGACAAGGGCGATACCCAGCCTGGTGACGATACCCTGCACTAAGCAGAAACCGCTACGAAGGACTACACCCGCACAAGTCCTTCTACCAAGCTAAAAGACACTCAGCCATGATGGCAGCATCATGGCTGATTCTTTTTCCTCACCCCATCCTCAATCTGGTTTGGCTGGCGCTCACATCATGGGAGCCCTGCTTGCGATCATCCTGCTGAGCTGGCTGGTGCTGGACGTGCTGACGCTGTACTCCTTGCGCGTACGCCTGCAGCACGGCCTGTTACAGGCGGCTCGCCAGGCCAGTGTGCAGCATGCCCGGCCTGAAACCATTGCCCTGGCATTCAGCCAAACACTGGCTGCTGCCAAAGTGCCACTGCACGATCAATGGCAGATCCAGATCCTGTCGCCCTCGCCACAGGCTTTTATGCTGCATGGTAGGCCTTCCCGGCTTCATGAGGGGCGTACAAGCATTACCCAGGGCTGGCAGGCACAACAAGCGGATCAAGCCAGCCACGGCGGCCCCAGCATCTACCAGGCCAACACATTGCACTTGTACCTGCTCTATGCCCATAAGCCGGGCCCTCTTTCCTTGCTTCGCCTGCTACCCAAGCTTGCTGCCAGCATGCCTGGCCCTTCAGGTTCGGCAGCGGTCTGGCTACGCCTGGAAATCAGACACCCTATGCAGTCCAATGCCGTGCAGTGGGATGACTTGGCTGACGGTCGGGTCGTCTATGCCCAGCAGACTGAAAACGAGCTTGCCTTGCCAGTTTCCCAAACAGGCTGGTCCACAGACCTGGAGCTAGCAGAACCGCCATCAACGGACGGGGATGGCCGTCTGCCATCATGGGATGGCCCTGCTCAAGGATCAGGTGATGCTTCCCCTTCTCCAGGGCCTGCCGCCCCCACACCAGACTCAGGAGGAGCTGACTACTCACCTCCAAACCCTGCTTGCTACTAATCGCCGAGCCAGTCAGAGCGGGTGGCGGGCGGCGGGCGGCGGCAGCATAGGACGCGATCAACGCATTCCTGCCCCAAGCGGGAAACAGACGTACAGTCGCCGCAATCAGCAGTTGTGGCCGTAGTCGGGACAGCAATAAGGGAAAAAAGAAGAATTATCAGAAAGGAACTGGCTGATCAGCCGTTCCAGCAGCGCCTTGCGCGCTACTTCTTAACGTGGGCTGCTTGTCGTGGCAGCCGAACCACCGGGAGGCACGATTTGCACAAAGATCTCGCCTTCACGCATCATGCCAAACTCGCTACGGGCGCGCTCTTCGACTGCGTGGGTACCCGAGCGTAAATCCTGAACCTCGGCCAGCAAGGCGTTATTACGCGCCGTCAGGGCTTCATTGGTTTCTTTTTGCGCAACCAGCTTGGTCTGCATTTGCCGTACATCCAGCCAACCGCCTTTGCCCCACCATAAAGCGTAATGGGTTACCAGGGTCAGGCACAGCAGAAGCAGGACGATAAGGCGCATGGCGATATAAGAACCGGGTCTTCCGACCCGGTTCATCAAACAGAATTAGCGCAGATTATAGAACGCTTCGCGACCTGGGAAGGTAGCAACTTCTGCCAATTCTTCTTCAATACGCAACAACTGGTTGTACTTGGACATGCGATCGGAACGGGACAGGGAGCCTGTTTTGATCTGCATGGCGTTCGTTGCCACAGCGATGTCCGCAATCGTGGAGTCTTCGGTTTCACCCGAACGGTGCGAAATCACGGCGGTGTAACCAGCGCGCTTGGCCATTTCGATGGCAGCAAAGGTTTCGGTCAGGGTGCCGATCTGGTTGATCTTGATCAGAATGGAGTTGCCGATACCCAGCTCGATGCCCTTCTTCAGGATCTTGGTGTTGGTTACAAACAAATCGTCACCAACCAACTGGATCTTGTCGCCCAATTGCTGGCTCAGAATGCGCCAGCCATCCCAATCGTCTTCGGCCATACCATCTTCAATGGAGATGATGGGGTACTTGTCGCACCAGTTGGCCAACAGATTGGCAAAGTCTTGCGAGCTCAGGGACACGCCGCCTTCGCCAGCCAGGTGATATTTGCCGTCGCGGTAGAACTCGGAAGCGGCGCAGTCCAGGGCCAGAGCGATCTGGGTGCCGGGTTCGTAGCCAGCTTGTTCGATAGCGCGCAGGATCAGTTCGATAGCGGCTTCGTGGTTGGCCACGTTAGGAGCAAAACCACCCTCGTCGCCCACAGCGGTAGACATGCCTTGATCGTGGATCAGGCCTTTCAGGGTGTGGAATACTTCTGCACCCATGCGCAGCGATTCGCGGAAGCTCTTGGCACCCACGGGCATGATCATGAATTCTTGCAGATCCAGGGTGTTGTTGGCGTGTGCACCACCGTTGATGACGTTCATCATCGGCACGGGCATGGCCATGGCACCACTGCCACCGAAGTAGCGGTACAGGGACAGACCCGAATCATCAGCAGCGGCACGGGCCACAGCCATACTGGCAGCCAGCATGGCGTTAGCGCCCAGGCGGCTCTTGTCTTCGGTGCCGTCCAGCTCGATCAGGGTACGATCGATAAAGGTTTGTTCTTGAGCATCCAAGCCCATCAAGGCTTCGGAGATTTCTGTGTTCAGGTTCTCGACAGCGCGCAAAACACCTTTGCCCAGGTAACGGCTCTTGTCACCATCACGCAGCTCCAACGCTTCGCGAGCGCCAGTGGATGCACCAGATGGAACGGAGGCACGCCCCATAGCGCCCGATTCGAGCAATACATCACACTCCACCGTTGGATTACCACGGGAGTCCAGAATCTCGCGGCCAATAATATCTACGATTGCACTCATGATTTTGACAGTCCTGCCTGAAGTAGCATTAAGCTAGATAAGTTAAACAATCCTGCTGCCGGGCATATCGCCGTAAGTCGATGTGAAAATCAGCTTGAAAAGGCGCCTAGCCTGGAAGTTGAAAAGATCAGCAAGCGCGACAGCTATAGTGCAATCAGCGCCCCCTGCCCTCCTGCTAAAACAGGATTGTACCTGCCCATGACACAGCCGTGCCATGTCTGGTCCCGAAAGCTGGAAAAAAGCCTGGATTCAAGACCCTGCCTTCATCCTGATCGAAACCGGCACGTGTTTATTATCACCAGAAATTCCGAGACTAGGCGGCGTCTCTGTAAATACAAAAAGTACCGATACGTCTCAAAGTAAATCTTTGTCGGCCGCTTTCAACAAGGCGCTTTCCCAGTTGCCCAGCAAGGTGATCAACTGATTCAGATCCTGATCAGAGAAGTCTTGCAGCATGGCTTCCACCAGACGACGACGCCGGGGCAAGGTGGCTTCCACCAGCTCGCGGCCAGCGGGGCTTAGACGCACATTGGTCAGCCGGTTGTCCTGCTCATCCGTGAAACGCTCGACCAGCCCCAGGGACTCGATGCTTTTAAGCTGCCGTGTCACCGCAGCCGGATCAATGCGCAGCAGACGCACCAACTGCTTTTGAGACAGACTACCCTCTTCCTGGTACAAGGAAATCAGGATACGCCAGCGTGGCAAGGGCATCCCCAACTGCTGATCAAATGCCGCCATCAGGCTGCGATACGTGCGCCCCAGCTGCTGAGCCGCTTGAAGTTGCGGAAATTCATTCATCATGTTCAAGACTGTTCTTGACGATTAAAACGTATCGGTGGCACTTTGCGTACCCAATAAAAACACCAAATTATCAGCAGCAAGGTCACGGCCATCCCCATATTGACGGCATGTGCCAGGGCGTCGCGGGCCAAGCCCAGATACACCTGCCCTTCCTGCCCGGCCTGCTCCAGAAACTGCGTCTGCTGACTCACACTCATCAGAACTTGCGGATCTTGCAGGGAGTTGACCAGGCTTGTGGGCAAAGCCGCCAATTGCGTGCGGATGGCCTCCCCATACTGATAATTGATCAGGGTTCCGACCACAGCAGTACCCAACATGCCACCCACCATGCGCATGGACTGTAGCATGGCCGTGGCAATGCCCAGCATGGAGCGTTCCACAATTTCCTGCGCAAATACCGTCAGATTGGGCATGATGCAACCGACCCCGGTGCCAGCAATAGTGGCATAGATCACAAAATGCCAGTGCGGATCGGTCTTCTTGATGAACACCATACCCAGGCAGGCGATCGTCAACAGCACCAGGCCCAGATACAGCATCAAGGTAGGACGACGCAGGCGTGTAATCGTACGGCCATTAATGATACTGCCCACCGTAATGAACACGACCAAGGGTGTGATCAACAAACCGGCGGTTTGTGGTCGCAGGCCATACCCCCCTTGCAACAACAAGGGCGCATAGAACAAGAGACCAAACAGAATAAAGCCCAAGCCCGCAGACAGAACCAGCAAAGAGAATTGGGCTGGGCTACTGAACAAGACCAGGGGCAGCAAAGGTTCTGCCACCCGTCGCTCCCAGGCCACCAGCAGAACAAAAGCGGCCACACTGCACAGGCCAAGCAAAACCATTAAATAGCTGCCCCCATATTGCGGCAGCAACTCTACCAGCAACTGGATACAGGCCAAACCGACCATCAACAAGAAAGCACCCAAGTAATCCATGCGGACCTGGGTTTGACGAAAATGACGGATCTGCGGCAAATAGCGATAGACAAAATACAGGCTTAACAAACCCACGGGCAGATTCACATAAAACACGGAGCGCCAGCCATAGTGCTCGGTCAGAATTCCGCCCAGAAAGGGCCCTATCCCGTTCGCAATCCCAAAGGAAGCGCTCAGCATGACTTGCCAGCGCAAACGCACACGGGGGTCAGGAAACAGATCAGGCACACAGGCAAATGCGGTCCCCACCAGCATGCCCCCCGCAACTCCTTGCAAGGCACGTGCCAGTACCAGCTGCAACATGCTTTGCGCCATGCCGCAGAGCACGGAAGCCAGGGTAAACAAAACGATGGACACCAGCACAAAGCGGCGGCGTCCATAAAAATCTCCCAGACGGCCAAAGATAGGCACGGTAATCACTGAAGTCAGCAAATACGCCGTTGCCACCCAGGCATACAGTTCAAAACCATGCAGCTCGGAGACAATGGTGGGCAAGGCTGTCCCGACCACGGTCTGATCAATTGCCACCAACATCACCACAAAGCACAGCCCCATCATCGCCAGTATGGATTCTGTGACTGACAAGACCCGCCCCGGCGTCTTTTGTGCTGTTTCCGATACGTTTACCATTTCCATTGACCATGCAATTATTGCCTAGTCAACAATTTTACGAGAGTGATAAAAACCTGACAAGCGCTGCCTGAATCAACCCTTATCCCGGCATCCCGGTACACAATAGCGACCATCCGGAAAGCACCGCTTTCCAAGCACATCCTCCCCACAGGAAAACAGTATGAATATCATGATTGTCGGTGCCAGCATGGGGCTGGGACGCGCCTTGATGGACGGCCTGGCCCAAGACGGCAACACGCTTTATGGCGTGGCTCGCCGGACACCTGCACCATCGGCCAGCCCGCTCAGTCCCGATCCCGGCATCAATCAACACTGGATCAGTGCCGACTTGTCCCAGCCTGACGCCGCCAGCCAATTAGCAGCCGCCTGCCCGGAATCACTGGACGTGCTGATTTATAACCTTGGGATTTGGGAAGACACTGCCTTCAGTGAGGATTACGATTTTCTGTCGCAAAACGATCAGGCTATCCGTCGTCTGGTCGATGTGAATCTGACTGGAGCCTTATTGGCCATACGTCATCTGCTGCCTCATTTACTGCGCAGCAAACAGCCCCGCCTGATTCTGACTGGCTCCACCTCGGGTCTGCGTCAAAGCGGTCGCCCAGAAGTTGCCTTCGGAGCGACAAAATTTGCCTTGAATGGTTTGGCAGACAGTCTGCGTGAAGGCTATAGAGATCAAGGCCTGGCCGTCACTTGCCTGCAACTGGGCTACCTGAATACGGAAGACGGCCTGGATGTGCCACTGCACGCCGCCGCAGAGCGTGACCAGGGCGAGACGATTCCAGTGCATGACGTGCTCACGATTGTGCGTAGCCTGCTGCAACTGTCTCCCGCCAGCTTCATACGTGAGCTGACCCTACCAGCCCTGCGTGATCCGCGTTTCTAAACAGCCACACAACTCCTTCCTGCCATCGTGCTCAAGAAGGTCGGACTGTGTCCCTGCAAGCATCAAAAAAGGGAGTGTTTTCACACTCCCTTTTTCCTGCCTGACTACATGGCGTAGTCCGCTTCTTACAGACCCTGCACCACGTACATCGTCATGTTGGCAGCACCCTCACGTGCTTGACGAGCACGGCGGTATTCCTCGGAATCGTGGAACGCCTGGGCCTGTTCCAGTGTGTCGAACTCCATAACCACGGTACGCAAAGGCGCATTGCCTTCCAGAGTGACCGTTTCACCGCCACGTACCAACACTTTCACGTTGTGGGTTTTCATGGCAATGCTGGAAAACTCCTGGTACTGCTTGTACTGCTCGGGGTTGGTTACTTCGACATTAGCAATCAAAAATGCGGACATAGTGTCTCCAAACTACTTTTAATAGCCGTGCTGCAAGGCACCGCTGTTTTTAACAATCGAATCGATCTGCTGCAATGTCCGCAGCAAGTCTGCCATCTGCGACAGAGGGACAGCATTCGGGCCGTCAGACAAGGCCTTGTCCGGGTTAGGGTGAGTTTCCATGAACACGCCCGACACACCCGCTGCGACAGCAGCACGCGCCAGGACGGGCACAAACTCACGCTGACCACCCGATGTCGTGCCCTGCCCGCCCGGCAACTGTACCGAGTGCGTGGCATCAAACACGACCGGGCAATCCGTGGCGCGCATGATCGCCAGGGACCGCATATCGGACACCAGGTTGTTGTAGCCAAAGGAAGCACCACGCTCACAGACCATGATGGTGGAGCCATCTCCGCCCATTTCCATCGCTGCCGCACGTGCTTTTGCCACCACCTGCACCATATCCTGAGGAGCCAGGAACTGGCCCTTCTTGATATTCACGGGTTTCAGGGTAGCAGCGCAGGCCTGAATAAAGTCGGTCTGACGGCACAGGAAAGCCGGGGTTTGCAGCACATCCACGACGGCCGCCACATCATCGACCTGGTCCTTGTCGTGCACATCGGTCAGGACCGGCACTTTGTAGTGCGAGCGCACATCCGCCAGAATCTGCAGACCTTCGGCCATGCCGGGGCCACGATAAGACTTGTCCGAACTCCGGTTGGCCTTGTCAAACGAGCTTTTGTAGATAAAGGGGATACCCAGAGCCGAAGTAATCTCGGCAAGCTGGCCCGCTGTATCAAACGCCATTTGACGCGATTCAATCACACAAGGGCCAGCGATCAGAAAAAAGGGCCGATCCAGGCCAACGTCGTAACCGCATAAATCCATAATAGACCTCGTTTCAGTATTTCTGCATTCTCCCACATTCCTGACGGCGCTGCTGCACCGCAGTGCAGCAAGCCTGTCAGCCCAATCGTTCGGAGATTTCGATCAGGTTCAAGTCCGGGTCGCGCACATAGACTGAGCGAATCGGGCCGGTAGCTCCTGTACGCTGCACCGGCCCTTCAATAATGGGCCAAGCTTGTGACTGCAGATGCGCGATCACCTGCTCCAGCGGAATACTGGCAATAAAGCACAGGTCCAGCGCCCCGGGCACCGGCAAATGCGCCTTGGGCTCGAACTCCTGCCCACGCACATGCAAATTGATCTTTTGCGAGCCAAAGCTGAAGGCAATGCGTCCTTGCCCAAAGACTTCCTGCTTCATGCCCAACACTTGTGTATAGAAATGGGTCGTGGCTTGCGGGTCGGTACAGGTCAGCACCAAATGATCCAGCTGTTCGATCATGATTACTCCCAGGAAAGCGGGCAACACACTCTGTCGCCCCGAATGAAAAAGCCCGCGTAGCGCGGGCCTTTTCAGTCATACCAAATTATCAGGCTGATTTTTTCTGGTGGTCCAGAGCAGCTTTGATATAGCTGGTAAACAGCGGATGGCCATCACGCGGAGTGGAAGTGAATTCCGGATGGAATTGCACGCCCATGAACCAGGGATGATCAGGCAGTTCCATGATTTCTGGCAGGTTCTCGGTAGGAGTACGAGCGGAAATCACCATGCCCACTTCTTCCAGACGTGGCACATACAAGGTATTCACTTCGAAACGGTGGCGGTGACGTTCATTTACTTCCGGACCGTAAATGGCTTCAGCACGCGAACCTGGCTTCACTGGGCAACGCTGTGCGCCCTTGCGCATGGTGCCACCCAAATCGGAGGAACCATCACGGTGCTCAATCTTGCCTTCGCGGTCTGCCCATTCGGTAATCAAGGCCACAACCGGGTGCACGGCCGATGGATCGAATTCGGTCGAGTTCGCGCCCACCAGATTGCCCACATTGCGAGCAAATTCAACCACCGCCAATTGCATGCCCAGGCAGATACCCAGGAATGGCACGCCGTTTTCACGAGCGTATTGAATGGCGCGAATCTTGCCTTCGGTACCGCGTTTGCCAAAGCCGCCTGGCACCAGAATGGCGTCCAGACCTTTCAGGCAATCGGTGCCTTCGTTCTCGATGACTTCGGAATCCAGGTACTCGATATTGATACGGGTACGGGTGTGAATACCGGCGTGAACCAGTGCTTCGCTGAGCGACTTGTAGGATTCGGTCAGGTCTACGTACTTGCCGACCATACCGATACGCACTTCGTGCTCCGGATTTTCCAGGGCCTGTACCAGACGATCCCACATGGACAGATCAGCCGGTGGAGGCGACAGCGCCAATGCATCGCACACCAGGCTGTCCAGGCCTTGCTTGTGCAGCATGGCTGGAATCTTGTAGATGGAATCCGCATCCCACACCGAAATCACGGCGTCCATGGGCACGTTGGAGAACAGCGAAATCTTGGCCAGTTCGTCGTCAGGAATGACGCGATCCGCACGGCACAGCAAAGCGTGTGGATGAATACCGATTTCACGCAGCTTTTGCACCGAGTGCTGGGTAGGTTTGGTTTTCAGCTCGCCTGCCGATGCAATGAAAGGCACCAGCGTCAGGTGAACAAAAGCGGTGTTGTTGCGGCCCAGGCGCAGATTCATCTGGCGGGCAGCTTCCAGGAAAGGTTGGGATTCGATGTCACCCACTGTGCCGCCGATCTCGACGATGGCAACATCGGCCTCACCATTGTAGGCAGCCTTGGCGCCACGAATGATGAAGTCCTGGATTTCGTTGGTGATGTGCGGGATAACCTGCACGGTCTTGCCCAGATAGTCCCCGCGACGCTCTTTGCGCAGCACGGATTCGTAAATCTGGCCCGTGGTGAAGTTGTTGACCTTGCGCATGCGAGCGGAAATAAAGCGCTCGTAGTGGCCCAGGTCCAGGTCGGTTTCCGCACCATCCTCAGTAACAAACACTTCACCGTGCTGGAAGGGGCTCATGGTGCCCGGATCTACGTTGATGTAGGGATCCAGCTTGAGCATAGTCACGCGCAAACCGCGGGACTCCAGGATGGCAGCCAGGGATGCAGCCGCAATACCTTTGCCCAGGGAGGACACAACGCCTCCCGTTACGAATACATATTTGGTGGTCATTATAAAAGGCGCCTGAGGTCAAATCAGGCGATAGCGGGAAATTTGGATTATAACGGCAAGCGCCCATGCTTGGCGACCCGACTAGTGGCATTTCACAGCGGAAATACCACTAGCCCTTGCAGCTATTGACAAGAGCAGAGGGTGGCGATCAGATCGCCTGCGTCCTTTGCTCAAGCCACTTGCGTGCATCCCCCTGAACACGAGGCAAGAGACGTTCACGCACTTGCTGATGATATTCATTGAGCCAGTTACGCTCGGCAGCCGTCAGTAGTGCGGCATCTATACAACGCGTATCAATGGGGCACAGGGTCAGGGTTTCAAAACGCAGGAACTGCCCGTACTCGCTGCGCAGGGCCGGAACCGCCGCCACCAGATTCTCGATGCGAATGCCCCATTGGCCGGGACGATACAAGCCAGGCTCGTTGGAGGTAATCATGCCGGCACGCATGGCGGAATGAGGTCCGATACGACCGCGCCAGGAAATGGACTGCGGGCCTTCATGCACATTCATGAAGTAACCCACGCCATGGCCAGTGCCATGACCGAAGTCCAGGCCCTGCTCCCACAAAGGCTGACGGGCCAGTACATCAATTTGCTGACCGGCAATGCCTTCCGGGAACACCAGCATGGACAAGGACACCATGCCTTTGAGCACCAGCGTGAAGTCACGAATCTGCTCGGCAGACACCTGGCCTACCGGCACCACACGGGTAATGTCGGTGGTCCCGCCCTGATACTGCCCACCTGAGTCGATCAGCAACAAGCCATTGCCCTCAATACGGGCATGGGACTGCGGGGTAGCCTGATAATGCGGCATGGCACCATTGGCGTTATAGGCGGCAATCGTGCCAAAGCTGGGGCTGACAAAACCTTCCTGACGAGCACGGGCGGCGCAGATATGTTCATCCACATCCAGCTCATTGACATCGCTTTGCTGTTCAAACCAGGCAAAGAACTCGCACAAGGCAGCGCCGTCTTTTTCCATGGTTTCACGCACATGATCCAGCTCGGCATCGGTCTTGCAGGACTTGAGCAATTGAGCCGGGTTGATGTATTCGACCACATTCAAATGCGCAGCCAGTTGGGCGGCCCAGGCCGTGGTCCGAGCCATATCCAGCAAGATGGGCATGGAGGCAGGCAAGGCGCGCATGAAGGAGGACAGTTCGGTATAGCCTTGAACTTGCACGCCATCCGCAGCCAGCGCCTCCTGTATGCCTGCTGACAGCTTGTTGCTATCCACAAACAGAAACGCCTGATCCGGGCCTATCAACAGGTACGACAGGAACACCGGGTTATAGGACACATCGCTGCCGCGTAAATTCAAGGTCCAGGCAATATCATCGAGCGCACTCAGCAAATGCCAATGTGCGCCCTGCTCCTGCATGGCCGCCCGCGTGCTGTTCAAGTTTTCTTGACGAGTGCGGCAGGCAAACGGGGGTAAATGCTCCACCACCTGACCAACAGGTGCAGCAGGTCGCTCCGTCCAGATCGGGCTGAGCAAGTCGGCCTCCAGCACCCACTCCAGCTCTGGCGTCGATTTTTGCCAGGCCAGCAGACTTTGTGCCGACACCGACTGGCTATCCAGCGCGACTCGCGACTGGGCAGGTAAATGTTCCGCCAGCCAGTTGGCAGGCTCGGGCACCCCGGCCTCGCCCGCACGTTGCAATTGAATGCCGCTACCCTCCAGCTCCTTGGCAGCCTGCTCCCAATAACGGCTATCGGTCCACAAACCGGCCCAATCTGCCGTCACCACCAGGAGCCCGGCCGACCCGACAAATCCGCTTAGCCACTGACGGCTTTTCCAGCGATCAGGCAGGTATTCAGACAGATGAGGGTCAGATGTAGGCCAGATACTTGCCTGCACGGACTGAAATTGCATTTGTTCGCGCAGCGCCTGCAAGCGTGCGGCAACGGGGGGATGGGCCATGCCAACTTCCTTTACATAAACAGCGTTCACGCACCGATCAAGCATAAAAAAAGCTCCGACTCGCGCCGAAGCTTTTTTAGCCAGAGAGACCGATCAGGCCAAAGCACTGACGTCCAGCGGGACGCCTGTCTTGGACTGAATGTACTCAAGGCTGACTTCTGGTGCCAACTCAAGCAACTTTAAACCATTTTCCGTCACTTCCATCACCCCCAGATCGGTAATGATGAGGTCAACTACCCCCACGCCCGTCAGGGGCAAGGTGCAAGAAGGCAGAATTTTCAGGTCTTCTGTGCCGTCTTTCTTGGTGGCCACGTGTTCCATCAGAACCACGACACGGCCAACGCCTGCGACCAGGTCCATGGCACCACCCATACCCTTGATCATCTTGCCGGGGATCATCCAGTTGGCCAGATCACCCTTTTCCGACACCTGCATGGCGCCCAGAATCGCGATATTGATCTTGCCGCCACGAATCATGGCAAACGAGTCTGCCGAGGAAAAGATGGACGAACCGGGCAAGGTGGTGATGGTTTGCTTGCCGGCGTTGATCAGGTCAGCGTCAATCTTGTCCTCAGTCGGAAAGGGGCCGATACCCAGCAAACCGTTTTCCGACTGCAGCCAGACCTCAATGCCTTCGGGCACGTGGTTGGCAACCAGCGTAGGCAAACCGATACCCAGGTTGACGTAAAAGCCGTCCTGAAGCTCCAGAGCGGCGCGTGCCGCCATTTGATCTCTATTCCAAGCCATTATTATCTTGCCTCGCTAATCAGGAAGAACGAACGGTACGCTGTTCAATGCGCTTTTCGGGCTGGGCATTGAGCACGATACGGTGCACATAAATACCGGGCAAATGCACATCATCCGGGTCCAGGCTGCCGGTCTCGACAATTTCCTCGACCTCGACAATGGTGATTTTTCCAGCCATGGCCACGTTCGGGTTGAAGTTGCGCGCGGTCTTGCGAAACACCAGGTTGCCGCTGCGGTCAGCCTTGTAAGCTTTGACCAGCGATACATCGGGCACCAGGGCCTCTTCCATCACGTATTGCTGACCATTGAACTCGCGGATTTCCTTACCGTCAGCCACGATAGTACCCACACCCGTTGCGGTAAAGAACGCAGGGATGCCTGCGCCACCGGCACGCAGCTTTTCAGCCAGTGTGCCCTGAGGAGTGAACTCCAGTTCCAGCTCGCCCGCCAGATACTGGCGCTCGAACTCCTTGTTTTCGCCCACATAGGAGGAAATCATCTTGCGGATCTGGCGTGTTTCCAGCAACTGACCCAGACCAAAGCCATCCACCCCGGCATTATTGCTAATGCAGGTCAGGTTTTTGACTCCGCTATCGCGCAGCGCAGCAATCAGCGCTTCGGGAATTCCGCACAGGCCGAATCCACCTACCGCGACTGTCTGTCCGTCGGCAACGACCCCCTGCAACGCCTCCTTGGCGCTTGGATAGACTTTATTCAATTGACTCTCCAATAACTCTTTAATTGGCCTAAACAGCAAACTTTGTCCAATAATGCCGCTATGCACCATACAGTGCTATCAGGCATTCTACGACTTGACTATGCTTTCCGTATACGTAAAGCTTAACCCTGAAAAACCGAGTGTATCTGTTTACGCTCATCTTCGGTCCAAGGTTGTGAGCCGCCTTGGGGGTTAATGGACACTAGCACACAGCGGCCACGTGCATAAATGACATCAGCTTGATTTGCGTCACATACAAAGACTTCCAACTCAATGCTGCTGCCACCGACTTTCAGCAATTTGTGCACAATCCGCACAGTGGCCGGATACAGGACCGAACGCAGGAAATCCAGGCTGGCGTGCGCCAGCACCCCGGTACGTGGAGAAGGTGGCACCATGCCCAGCTTCATCATTAACTGGACACGGGCTTCCTCGATGTAGCGAAAGTAGACCGTATTGTTAACATGATTCATGGCATCCAGATCGCCCCAGCGCACGGCAATATCAAAAGTGGCTCCTGCACCAGAATCTACTACTTGTGTCATTACATGCTCTCCTTACTGATATTTACTGATGAAGCCGGAAGCCAAGGGGCACTGCCTCTGGCCTCTGAACTCAAAACGGGATTGCTCAGACTACAATACAATCGACCGTACGCACAGTACACGAATTTCACCTGCCAACAATCAAGAACAAAGCGCTAAGCCGTAATAGGAGATCAGCAGCAATGTCTGAACGTGAATCGATGGAATATGACGTTATTATCGTCGGCGCTGGCCCTGCAGGCCTGGCCACTGCGATACGTCTTAAACAGCTCGCCCAAGAAAAAGAACAAGAAATCAGCGTCTGTGTCCTGGAAAAAGGCGCTGAAGTGGGTGCCCATATCCTGTCAGGCGCTGTCATGGACACGCGCGCTCTGGACGAGCTGCTGCCAGACTGGAAAGCGCAAGGCGCTCCTATTTCGGTAGAAGTGACTGAAGACAAATTCCTTTTCCTGACCGAAAAAGGCGCACGCAGCACCCCGATGTGGTTGCTGCCTGACTGTTTTAAAAACCATGGCAATTACATTGTTCGCCTGGGCAATGTCGTGCAATGGATGGGTGAACAGGCCGAGGCCCTGGGCGTGGATATTTTCCCCGGCTTTGCCGCTGCCCACATTCTGTATGACGACAACGGCGCGGTCCGTGGCGTCCTGACGGGCGATATGGGTGTGGCCCGTGACGGCACGCACACCGCCCACTATCAACCCGGCATGGAACTGCTGGCGTCCTACACCATTTTTGCCGAAGGTTCGCGTGGCCACCTGGGCCGTGAACTGACCGAGCGTTTCAAGCTGGACGAGTCCCGCAATGCCCAAAGCTACGGCATTGGCATTAAAGAATTGTGGGAAGTAGACCCCTCCCAATCGCAGCCCGGCCTGGTGATCCACACCGCTGGCTGGCCACTGGATTCGGACACCTACGGCGGCTCTTTCCTGTACCACCTGGATAACAATCTGGTCATGGTCGGGATGGTAGTCGGTCTGGATTACGCCAACCCCTGGCTGTCTCCCTTTGAAGAATTTCAGCGCTACAAAACCCACCCTGCCCTGCGCGCCACGTTTGAAGGTGGCAAGCGCATTGCTTACGGGGCTCGCTCCCTGACCGCCGGTGGTTTGCTGGCATTACCCAAGCTCAGCTTCCCCGGTGGTGCTTTGGTCGGTTGTGATGCCGGTTTCCTGAATGCTTCGCGCATCAAGGGTAGCCACGCTGCGATCAAATCCGGCTCCCTGGCCGCTGAAGCCGCTTTTGAAGCCTTGCAAGCCGGACGCAAGCAAGACGAGCTGTCACAATTTGCCGAAAAGTTCAAACAGTCCTGGCTGCATGAGGAGCTGAACAAGGCCCGCAACTTCAAGCAATGGTTCAAGAAAGGCCGCTCGATTGCATCCGTCATGACCTTTGTGGAGCAAGGCCTGTTCAAAGGAAAAATGCCTTGGACACTGCGCAACAACAAGCCTGACCACGCCTGTTTGCAGCCTGCAGCCGAATGCGCGCGTATCGACTACCCCAAGCCAGATGGCAAGATCACCTTCGATCGTCTCAGCTCCGTGTTTATTTCAAACACCAACCACGAAGAAGACGAACCTGTCCACCTGACGCTGAAAGATCCGTCCGTTCCTGTGGCGGTGAACCTGGCTCGCTACGGTGGCCCCGAAGCCCGTTTCTGTCCGGCTGGCGTATACGAGTTCATCAAGACTGAAACCGGCGACGACAAGCTGCAGATCAATGCACAGAACTGCGTGCACTGCAAAACCTGTGACATCAAGGACCCCACCCAGAATATCGTCTGGGTTCCCCCGCAAGGCGGCGAAGGTCCGGTGTACAACGGCATGTAAAAACAAATCTGGCCTTGGTGTCACCGCCAAGGCCAGAAGTATTAATGTCGAAAAAGCCCCCCTCAGGGTGGCTTTTTTTTTGCTCTATGACTTGCGAGATCGGCTGGGCCAGTTCACTACGAACAGCCCCAATAGAATCAGGCCTGTCCCCATTAACTCCAGTTGAGTTGGCCATTCGTCCAACAACAGCCAGGCCAGCAAAACAGTCAGTGCAGGCACGCCCAGACTGGACATCCCCGCCAAGGTCGCGCTGACACGACTGACTACCGCCATCCACAGCAGCCAACCTACCCCAGTTGCAATCACGCCCAGGTACAGAACGCCACTGAACATCTGCCATTCCATCACGATAGGACGCTGGGAAATCAGGAAGCTCAAGGGCAGAACAATCACAATCCCCAGAAGACACTGCCAGACTGTGGCATTGAGCAGCTCCACCCGATGACGCTCAAATAGCTGTTTGGAGAACACCGCCCCCAAGGCCCAGCTCACGCCACTCAATGTCGCCAGAACCGAACCAAGTATGCCGCCCATTCCTTCCCAGGGCGCAATCAGAAGCATCAAGCCCAAAATCGCGGGCACCATACCCATTACGTGACGTTTCTGAGGTCGTTGCCCCAACATGGGCCAGGACAACAGCAGAATCCAGATTGGCATGGTGTAGGCCAGGGCCACCATCTTGCCTGCCCCACCGGCTTGCAAGGAAAACTGGCTAAGCAGTTGAAAGCCGGTAGTCTGGAAAATGGCAACACCCAGGCTCAGCTTCCATGGCGTAGGCCGTAAATGCCCGCCTTTAAGACGCAGCACCAGCCATAAAAAAACAAATGCCACCGCATAGCGTGCTGCAATCAGATCCACTGGCCCGATGTAGACAGTCATCGCCTTCATCACGACCCAGCTCATGCCCCAGGTCAGTACCACCAAGCCCATCAGCGCCAAAGCGCCCCTGTCTGCCTGCTGTTCCCCGCTCAAACCTTTCCCCTTTTCTTTGAATTCATGGACCGATGTTTTGGCCACGGACTCAATGCTAGGCTAATTCCACACTGCGCAGGTTTTCAGTAACAAAATAATCAGGAGAAATAAAAAAACCCTGGCTCTGCAAAGAAACCAGGGTCAAACAGGAACTACCAAAAAAATTAGTGTGCTTCGGACAACTGATCCAGAATGGCCGGATTCTCCAGCGTGGATACGTCTTGGGTGATCGGCTCGTTATTGGCAACAAAGCGCAGCAGACGACGCATGATCTTGCCCGAACGTGTCTTGGGCAGGTTTTCACCAAAGCGGATCTCACGAGGCTTGGCGATAGGACCGATTTCCTTGCCTACCCAATTGCGCAGCTCAGTGGCAACCTTGTCGGCCTCTTCGCCGGAAGGCAGATCGCCATTCAGCACCACAAAGGCCACAATGGCTTCACCTGTCGTTGGGTCAGGCTTGCCCACAACAGCGGCTTCAGCGACCAGCGGGTGTGCCACCAGAGCAGACTCCACTTCCATCGTGCCCAAGCGGTGACCCGAAACGTTCAGCACGTCGTCGATACGGCCCATGACCCAGAAGTAACCGTCAGTATCACGCTGTGCGCCGTCACCGGCCAGGTAATAGCCTTTCAGCTCGGGTGGGAAATAGCTTTTCACGAAACGGTCTGGATCGCCCCAGATGGTGCGGATCATATTGGGCCAAGGCTTGCGAATGACCAGGAAGCCGCCATTGCCGCGTTCCGCTTCTTCACCCACCTCGTCCACAATGGCAACGTCCATGCCGGGGAACGGCAGGCCGCAGGAACCGGGTTTCAGAGGAGTGGCACCAGGCAAGGGAGTAATGACGTGACCGCCGGTCTCCGTTTGCCACCAGGTATCCACAATGGGGCAACGCTCGCGGCCCACATTCTTGAAATACCACATCCAGGCTTCGGGGTTGATGGGTTCACCCACCGAACCGATGATGCGCAGGGTATCCAGATTGTATTGCTTGGGATGAATGGCCTCGTCCGCTTCGGCTGCCTTGGTCAAGGAGCGAATAGCGGTAGGTGCGGTGTAGAACACCGTCACGCCGTGGCGTTCAATCATGTTCCAGAAACGGCCGGCATCCGGGTAGGTAGGCACGCCTTCAAACACAACCTGCGTCACGCCGGCAGCCAGAGGGCCGTAAGTAATGAAGGTGTGGCCTGTTACCCAACCGATATCGGCGGTACACCAGAACACATCGCTGTCCTTGGCATCGAAGGTCCACTGCACGCTCAGCATGGCACCCAGCAGATAACCTGCCGAGGAGTGCTGCACGCCTTTAGGTTTGCCCGTAGAGCCGGAGGTGTACAGAACAAACAGAGGGTGCTCTGCATTCACGGACACGGCTGGGCACTCGCTACCTTGACCTTTGACAACATCTTCCCACCAAAGATCGCGACCTTCATGCCAGGCAACGGGACCGCCCGTGCGCTTGTACACAATGACGTGACGCACGGCTTCGCAGTCACCGCCACTCAGGGCTTCGTCAACTGCATTTTTCAGGGGGATGGCACGGCCACCACGACGCTGTTCGTCAGCGGTAATGACCAGAGAGGCACCCACGTCCACGGCACGTTCGTGCAGGCTCTTGGCCGAGAAACCACCAAACACGACGGAGTGAGTAATACCCAAACGGGCACATGCTTGCATGGCCACAATGGCCTGCACCGACATGGGCATGTAGATCAGGGCACGTTCGCCCGTCTTGTAACCCAGGGCTTTCAAACCATTGGCAAACTGGCAAACCTGTTCATACAGTTCGCGGAAGGTCACTTTGGTGACTTCACCACCGTCGGCTTCAAAGATCAGTGCAGTTTTGTTTTCAGTGGGGGTGCCAAGGTGCTTGTCCAGACAGTTGGCCGAGACGTTCAGCTCGCCATCATGGAACCACTTGTAAAACGGGGGCTTGCTGTCGTCCAGAACCTGGGTAAAAGGCTTGGTCCAGACCAGACGATCGCGGGCCAACTCCGCCCAGAAACCGGGGTTGTCCTGCTCGGCTTTCTGGCAAAGCTCCTGGTAGGCCGCCATGCCAGCAATGCTTGCTTCGCGTTCCAGTTTGGGGAACACGGGAAAGACTCGGCTTTCCGACAGGACGGATTCAATAGACGTTGGACCGCTCATGGTGTTGGCTCCTTTATTTTCCAGATTTGGTGTTTTTTTTGGGCCACGCATGGGCAGCCCAGCTTAATTTTATATAAACGTAACGCGCCTTACTTACTCAATCCTGACAACTGAGATCGGCTTGATTCTTGGCCAAAATGCCGCGCTGAAAATTCAAACGCGACAGGATCAGCAGGCCCGCCAGAAAGAATAATCCCGTGCAGGCCAGAGCCAAGCGGTGGTTCCCGCCGCTTAGCCAAGTCACCAGACCGTAAGACAGCGGACCACATACTGCGGCCAGTTGAATGGCAAAGGTCCACAAGGCAAAAAACTCAGCCAGACGACTCTTGGGAGCCAGCAGTCCAACCATGGCTCGCCCCGCACTTTGGCTACTCCCTATGCATAGCCCGGCGACGGCTGCCGCCGCCCAGAACCCGGCCAAGGAACGCGTGCTGACAGCAATTCCCACCATGACCAGCCAGGCACACAGCGTCAGTGCCAGAGCACGTCTATGGCCGATGCGATCTTGCACATGTCCAAACAACAAAGCCCCCACGGCAGCCGCAATATTGACGGTAAAGATCAGCGTCATGGTTTGCGCCATGGTGAAACCCATGGCCTCGGTGGCGTACACCGCCGACAAAGTAATAATGACGGCAATTCCGGCTTGATAGGCAGCACCACATAACAACAAGGTGCGGAAATCGGGAAAATGCTGATGCACGTCACGCGCCGATGCAATCAGGCGCGACAACATGCCCTGCTGCTCTGCCCCGCTGGGTGCACTGCGTTCGCGCAGAAACAGAAAAGAAGGCAAGGCCGACAAGGCAAACAAGGCAGCCGTAATCAGGGCGATACCGGGCACATACTCTTGAGCCGTCCATCCTTGCGATGTCGCCCAGGTCAGAAAAGCCAGGGAAAGGCCCAAGGCCAACATGCCACCAAAATAGCCAAAACCCCAGCCCCAACCGGAGACACGCCCCAAGGCGTCAGGCCGGGCAATTTCCGGCAAGAAAGCACCGATGATGGACTCGCCTATGCAATAGCAATAATTGGATAAAGCGATGAAAACCAGGGCCCAGACGATGTCATTGGGACCGGCCCAATACAGCATCACGGTTGCCGACACACAGCCTATGGTGCTGCTGAACAAAAGCCGCCTTTTGCCTTGACGTGCATCGGCTTTTGCACCGAGCCCCGGCATGGTCAACATGATGCTCAAATACGAAGCGGACAAGGCCAAGGTCCACGCCAAGGTAGCCCAGCTGCGGCCTTCGGCGACGATACCAACAAAATAGGCACTGTAAACACTGGTCAAAATGACGGTGGTGTAGCCAGAGTTTGCGAAATCATACATAGCCCAAGCCCACAACTCGCGCAGCCGTACTCCTTCGTTTAGGGCTTTCCCTAGGGCTTGTCCCATAAATCGCATCATTCAATCCCTATAAACAGTAAAACTTCGTTCTATTTCGGCTAACTTTCAACAAGTCAGCAAGAACAGCACTGGACCCATGCACAGGGCCTGAAAACCGCTGTCAGCCGCACTTTGCAACAGTATGATTCAATCGCAAAATACACTCCTACAATGCTTTACGGTGCAATTATCATCCGGTACACTGCCAAACATTCAACGCACAGCAACGTCCGGCAAAGTATGGTGCTTTTAGCCATACTTACAGCCCTGATACCCATCAATTGCTGCTACTTTCAGCAAAAATAGGCATCAAGGTTGTGCTGCTGCCCACCAAGTCCTTAAAAAAGCCCTGGTCATGCCGCCACATTACCTGAATCCACCCGCACTTTTGCACATTACCTATCGCAGCGCCAAGTATCTTTTGTTGGCCGGCGCGCTCGCTCTGACAGGGTGTGCCACCACTGGAACTCAACAGTCCAGCCAGAACAAAGATCGTGCAGAACTGGATCACGGCTATTACGCCGACTACGAATTCCAGACCGAGTCCGACCCGCTGGGTACATATCTAGCTAACCGCGCTCGCAATGACATCAATATTGCTTACAGCAGCGATCGTCGCCAGGGGCGCGCCGAAAGCCGCAGTAGCCAAGCTTCTTCCTCTACCCACGGCCTTGCCAACGCCGCCCTGAACTTCCTGGGCGTGAAGTACAGTTTTGGTGGCGATGCTCCCAGCACTGGCTTTGATTGCAGCGGTCTGGTGTCCTACGTGGCTGAAAAGTCCCTGGGTCTGAAGCTACCCCGCCAATCCAAGGACATTGCCAAAGAAGGCACTTCGGTTAACCGTAGCGAGCTGCGCAAAGGTGACCTGGTCTTCTTCAATACTCGTGGCGCTCGTTTCTCTCACGTAGGCATTTACCTGGGTGATGACAAATTTGTCCACGCCCCTCGCACTGGCGCTGTTGTCCGCGTCGAGAGCATGGAAGTGGGTTACTGGAAAAAACGCTATAACGGCGCACGCCGTCTGGCGGCTGCCGATACGCAGCAGTCCGAAGCTCGTTTGCGTAGCGTCAAATAAGACCGCCCTGCTGCCAAACTGGCAGCACACAAAAAAGCCACTGTTTTATAACAGTGGCTTTTTTTTTAATCTGTAAAGATTCCTTCTTTGCCCCAGTAAGTCATGCCGCCAATCTAGTGGCTCTTGGACTTACCGAGCGGACAAGATTCACAATAGCCGCATTGGGTTAAGGCTTGCTTCATGCTACAAACCGAGCGTCGGCAGGCAACTACTCGTATACCGGACTTCAAGGCAGCAGCCCGGAAGGTTTTCATGACGTTGTGACCCAGGAAGTCGGTCAGCAAAATCAGCAAATCGGTGCCGGAAGGCAACTGCAGGGTTTTTTTCTGGTGGGCTGGATCACGCCCGCTAATATGATGTTTGATCGAGATATTGTGGATCTTGAGCAAGTCGGGAATGTTCCCCAGACGGTCTGCTCCAACCACGACTGCACTGACGTATTGAGACACAGGAAGCTCCATTGGCTAAGAAAGTTGGATAATGATAATCATTCTTATTATCATAGTCAATTGAGTCGATAGCTTGTTTCAATTTTTACTTATAGCCTTTGACCATAAGCTCTCACCTGCCCTGCCAAACCACGCCGACCGCACAAACAATAAGGGCCACCGTGTAATCACGATGGCCCTTATTGCCAACTAAACAGTGGCTAGCTCTACAACGGGCCACCAGCTTGTTTCTCGTCCAGAGCGCTCAGCACCACATCCCGGGTCAATTCCGGTGCCAGCATCTCCAGCAGTTCAAAAATATAGTCACGCAGGAAAGCCCCGGCTTTCACCGCCACCTTGGTGTGGTGTGCGCCAAACAAATGCCCTGCTGGCAGGCCCACCAGACCCTTATCACGACGCGGATCGAACGCGATGCCCGCGATGATACCGATACCCAGACCGACATCAACGTAGGTTTTGATCACGTCAGCATCAATAGCTTCCAGCACAATATCCGGAGTGATGCCGTGCTTGGCAAAGGCCTCGTCGATCGAACCTCGGCCCGAGAAAGCATGGTCGTAAGTCACGATGGGGTATTGCGCCAGGGTTTCAATGGACAGCTGCTTGTTGGCAGGCAGATCAGCCAGTGGATGGTCCGGCGTCACCACCACCGTATGCTCCCAGGTGTAGACCGGCAAGGCGACCAGGCCCGGCGTCAGCGCCAGGGTTTCGGTAGCGATGGCCACGTCAGCCTGCTCGTGTATCACCATCTGGGCCAGCACAGGCGGGCTGCCTTCAGCCAAGGACATATGGACCTTGGGAAAGCGACGGCGGAATTCAGGGATCACCTTGGGCAGCAAATATCGTGCCTGGGCGTGGGTACAAGCGATAACCAAGGTGCCTTCATCGCGGCGGGCGAAGTCGTCGCTGACACGCTTGAGGTTGTCGATCTCGCGCATGATGCGGTCAATCACCTCGGCGACAGCTTCGCCCGGTCGGGTCAAGCCCTTAATGCGTTTTCCATGACGTTCAAAAATCTTGATGCCCAGTTCATCTTCAAACTCGATGATCGCTTTGGACACCCCCGGCTGGGAGGTATAAAGCGAGCGAGCGGCTTCAGTCAGATTGAAGTTACGTCGGATGGTCTCTCGGACAAAGCGGAATTGTTGAATATTCATATGTTAATAGCCCCAGGTACAGGGCTATTATATGTAATAAGGAACAGCTCGCTTATTGCATTAAGTTATATATATAGATTCAACAATTACGTCATGCTGATTGTTGTATTCATCGTATTGGCATGAGCTTGCCAACGGGCCGTCACGGTTTTGGTCTGTGTCCAGAACTGAACGGCTTGTTTGCCGTTCGGACCCAGATCACCCAGCTTGGACGCACGCGAGCCAGTAAAACTGAACCAGGCCACCGGCACAGGGATAGGAATATTGATACCGATCTGGCCTACGTCAATACGGTTCTGGAAGTAGCGCGCATGGCCGCCGTCCTGGGTGAAGATGGACACGCCATTACCGTTGGGGTTGCGGTTGATGAACTGCACCGCCTCTTCCAGCGTATTGACACGCACAATGCACAGCACGGGTCCGAAGATTTCTTCTTCGTAAATGCGCATATCGGCTTTCACATCATTGAAGATGGTTGGGCCGACAAAGTTACCGCTTTCATAGCCAGGCACTTTCACGCCACGACCATCCAGCAAGAGGCTGGCACCTTCCTGTACACCGGCTTCAATCAAGGATTCCACACGCTGGCGAGCACGCGGCGAGACCAAGGGGCCCAGATCGGCCTGACGGTCCGTACCTACGTTGACCTTCATGGTGGCAGCACGTTTGACCAGTTCATCAACCCACTCGCCAGTTTCGCCGACCATCACGGCTACCGAGATCGCCATGCAGCGCTGGCCGGCCGCGCCAAAAGCAGCGCCCAGCAATTGGTTGATCGCCACATCACGATCCGCATCAGGCATCACAATGCAGTGGTTCTTGGCGCCCATCATGGCTTGCGAGCGCTTGCCAGCTTCAGTGGCACGACGGTGAATTTCGGTGCCAACGGCCGTCGAACCAATAAAGGACACAGCCTTGACTTCAGGATGGGTCACCAGGGCATTGGCAATATCTGCACCGCCGTGGACCACGTTCAGCACTCCTGGAGGCAGGCCAGCTTCCAGAGCCAGTTCAGCCAGCATCAGACTGGCGCTAGGATCCTGCTCGGAAGGCTTGAGCACGAAGGTATTACCGCAAGCCACAGCCAGCGGGAACATGAAGCAGGGCAGCATCACCGGGAAGTTGAACGCGGTCACACCGGCACACACGCCCAAGGGCTGGATCAGGGTGTAGACATCAATACCGCCCGCAGCGTTTTCTGCGTATTCGCCCAATTGCATCGAAGCAATGGAACACGCGTATTCGATCACTTCCAGGCCGCGGCCTACTTCACCTTCAGCGTCAGGCATGGTCTTGCCGTGTTCACGCGAAATGGCTTCAGCCAGCTTGGCACTGTTTTCACGCACCAGACGCTGCAGATTCAGCATGACGCGCATGCGCGCGCCCTGGCTGGAATGGCGCCAGCTCTCATAAGCCTTGGCCGAGCTGGCAATAATGGTTTCCAGCTCTTCCATCGTGGCGTAAGGCACTTGGGCCACGACTTCCTGGGTGGCTGGATTGAGCACATCGTCCCAACGGGTGCTCTTGGATTGAACATGTTGTCCATCGATCAGCAAAGGTACACGAACCACTTCCGTCATAGCATGTCTCCAATGAATTGCTCAGGCGGCTAAGCCTTATTTGTTATCCCACTTGTATGAGGGTTCTCATCGAGTGTAGAAGCCTCAAGACCCGTTTACCATGTTGAAAAATGCACAGGAGCTGGGCATTTATGCACAAGTCTTTTTCAGGGCGGGCCCATCACGATGGACTGGGATAATCTGCGTTACTTTCTGGAAGTGGCCCGCTGCCAGCGTATCAGCGTTGCCGCTCAACGGCTGGGCGTTCAACACAGCACCGTGGCACGCCGTATCCAGGCACTGGAGCAGGAACTGGGCTTGCGGCTGTTCCACAAGTCCACGGTCAGCGGCTATAGCCTGACCAGCGAAGGGCAGAATCTGCAGCAACGCATGGAGCCGGTAGAAAGCCGCTTGCTGGCGGCTCGCGATGCGATTACGGGCAAGGCCAGACCCTTGACCGGCAAGCTGCGCCTGGGCTGCACTGAAGCCTTTGGCAGTTATGTCCTGACGCCCTTGCTCAGCATTTTCCAGGCCCAGTATCCGGAGCTGACCTTGGAGCTGTTGCCTGTACCCCGCCCTATCAGTCTGTCACGCCGGGATGCCGACTTGGCCATTGCACTGGAGCGCCCCCAACGCGGCCCTTACTGGTGTACGCGCCTGGCAGACTACAGCTTGCGGCTCTATGCCCATCAGGATTATTTGAACAGCCATCCGCCCATAGAAAGCGTGCAGGATTTGTCCCAGCATCGCTTTATTGCCTATGTGGATGATCTGGTGTTCAGCGACAGCCTGCGCTATCTGGAAGAAATCGTCAGATCGGCCGCCGTACGCTTTCGCAGCACCAGCGTGATTGCGCAGTATCAGGCTACCTTGCAGGGACAAGGAATTGCCGTTCTGCCCTGCTTTCTGGCAAAAACCGATCCGCGCCTGCGTTGTGTTCTACCCGACCAGGTGGAATTGCGTCGACGCTTCTGGATGTTCTGTCATGAGGAGCAGCGTCAAAATCCCAGCCTGACCCGGCTCTGGCACTTTCTGAAGCAGTCTGTTCAGGAGCGACAAGATTTGCTGGATGGAGCTTGAATCGCTCAATCAAGCTAGAAGTAACAGGTACAAAAAAGGGGCGTCACGCCCCTTTTCTACTTCAGCTTGTCGCTGGTGGTTTAGGTGCCTTGATGCGCAATTTACGCCACATCATGAAGACCATGATCAGCAAGAAGATCGCGTGGACCAGCCACAAACCGATTTCAAAACCCAATTGGCCATTACGAATCCAGCCGCGCGAGAGGTTGATCAGGTTCATATAGAGCAGACCTACCAGACCAGCTACCAGAATATTGCCTGAGCGTCCCATCCTGGGATTCACCGCTCCCAGAGGAATCGCCAGTAAGGCCAGATTCAGTGCCGCCAGGGGCAAAGCCAAGCGCCACATGATCTGTGAGCGCGCCTCGGCATCGTCATCACTGAGTAACAAGGTGGTTTGACGAGCCTTGATCTGCTGCTCGGCACGGGCGCGAATCGTTTCAGCGGTATTGCCTGCATCACGGCTCTCCAGACGCATGCCGTAACTTTCGAAGTCCACCATACGGAATTCGGCCTGACCGGGCTTCAAGTCGTAGCGATGGCCTTCGCTCAAGACCAGAAAGCGATCGCCATTGGGCTGCTCTTCCATGCGAGCACTTTGCGCAGTCACAATGCTGAGCCACTGCGGGTCGATCACGCGGGCGATCACATTACCCAGCTCATCCCCTTCTTTTTCTGGGGAGTCGGCGTAAAACACGCGGGCACCATCATCGGACTCGATAAACTGCCCGGCGGTCACTTTACTCAGGTCCGAGCGCTGCTCAAAACGCTGGCGGTACTCGGCAATCTGACGATAAGCCCAGGGCGAAGCCTGCAAGGTCAGAACGGCAATCAGAATGGCAACCGGCACGGCACACTGCAAAACGGGCGTTACCCAGTTTTTCAAGGACAGGCCGCTGGCAAACCAGACCACCATTTCGGATTCCCGAAAGCTGCGCGTCACCGTAGTGAGCACGGCAATGAACAGGGAAACGGCCAGAATAATCGGCAAGGCGGTAATACTGGAAAAGGCGGCCAGACCCAGCACCACATCAGGGCCAATCGTGCCATTGGCCGCTTCGCCTAACAAACGCACCAGAAGTACACTAAGCCACACAATCAGCAAAGTGGACAGTACAACGCCACTGTGACTTAAGATTTCGGATACCGCAGAGCGTTTAAATAGAGACATATGAGAATTTGCGAGATAATCGCAGGTACGATTTGCGACACACTGAGGATAGTTGAATGGAATTTAGCACACAGACATCCGCTTCTTTGCACCAAATTAAGACGGCCGCACTAGGCGTAGGCGTCTTTGCCGAGGGCATTCTAAGCCCCGCAGCGGAACTTATCGACCGCGCCAGCAACGGAGCTGTGAGCGCTGCTGTCAAAGCCGAGTTTAAAGGCAAGCCCAATACCCACCTGGTGCTGCGCAATCTGCCCGGTGTTAAGGCCGAACGCGTTATTTTAGTCGGCTTAGGCGCTCAAGAGGAATACAAAGCAGCAACTCATACGCAAGCCCAGGCCTGCCTTGCTTCTTACTGCCTGAAAGCAGACCTGAAAGAAGCCGTTTCGGCCCTGGCCAGCATTGATTGCAAAGGCACCACCTTGCGCAGCCGCGCTCAGGACGCTGCCGTGGCCGTATGCCGCGCCAGCTACCGCTACACCGCCACGTTCAGCAAGCCCGAACCTGCTCCCCAGCTGAACCAGTTCCTGCTGTGGACGGCCCGCACCCAAGCCAGCGAAGCCAAGGCGGGTCTGGAGCAAGGTCAGGCCATTGGTAACGGTGTGAACCTGACCCGTTTGCTGGCTGACCTGCCCGGCAATATCTGCACTCCTACCTACCTGGGCAAAACCGCCAAGCAGTTGGCCAAGGAGTTCAAGACACTGAAAGCCGAAGTGCTGGAGCGCAAGCAGATCGAAGCCTTGAAGATGGGTTCGTTCCTGTCGGTGGCCAAGGGTTCGGATGAACCGCCTGCGTTCATCGTGCTGCGCCATACCCCCAACACCAAGACCAAACACGAGGACGGTCCTATCGTTCTGGTGGGTAAGGGCCTGACCTTCGACTCGGGCGGTATCTCCATCAAGCCAGCCGGCAATATGGACGAAATGAAGTACGACATGGGCGGTGCTGCCAGCGTTTTGGGCACCATGCGCGCCATTGCCGAACTGAACATCGACCGTGAAGTGATCGCTGTGGTGGCTTCTTGCGAAAACATGCCCAGCGGCCGCGCCAATAAACCGGGCGACGTCGTGACCAGCATGTCTGGCCAGACCATCGAGATCCTGAACACGGACGCCGAAGGCCGTCTGGTTCTGTGCGATGCCCTGACCTACGTCGAGCGCTTCAAACCCGCTGCCGTGATCGATATGGCCACCCTGACCGGCGCTTGCGTGGTCGCTCTGGGCCACGTCAACACCGGCCTGTTCTCGACCGACGACGACCTGGCTGATGAACTGATGCAAGCTGGCAAGCAAACGGGTGACACGGCATGGCGCATGCCCATGGACGACGCCTACCAGGAGCAACTGCGCTCGAACTTTGCTGATATGGCCAATATTGGTGGCCCACCAGCCGGTTCGGTAACCGCCGCCTGCTTCCTGTCCCGCTTCACCAAAGCGTACCGCTGGGCTCACCTGGACATCGCCGGTACTGCCTGGCGCAGCGGCAAGGACAAGGGCGCCACAGGCCGTCCCGTGCCTTTGCTGGTTCAGTACCTGCTTAATCAGTGTCGCTAAGCATGAGCCGCGTCGATTTCGCTTTCGGCGCGCCAGATCGCTTGCGTATGGCCTGCGAGGTCGTGCGCAAGCACTACGAGGCGGGCCGTCAGGTGGTGGTGTATCTTTCCGATGCCCGCCAACTGGCCCGTTTCGATCGCCTGCTCTGGGGTTTTGAATCCACGGCTTTTGTCCCGCACGTCGGAGTGGAAGACCCCTTGGCAGCCACCACCCCTGTTTTGTTGACCAGTGCCGCCCCCGTGCCCGCAGGTGAGCAAAGCTGGCTGTTGAATCTGGATGCCCAATGCCCGCCCGGTTTTGAGCTATTCCCGCGTATATTGGAAATTGTCTCCGAACGGGAAGCTGACCGTACCCAGGCTCGCGAACGCTGGCGTGTCTACCAGGCGCAAGGCTGCCAAGTGCATGCTCATAAACTGGGTGCTTGAATAATAAAGAAGATTCTTGATTATTCAGGTAGTTGTCAGTTATTCTTGACCACTGATCTCTCTGTATTCTAAGGACTCATCATGAGCGAATTTCGTCAATCAAGCTTGCCTGAGCATAACGGCACCCTGGGCGCCCAGTCGCTGATTGCTCGCAATCGCGTCCTGCGCAACACCTACTGGCTGCTGGCCCTGTCCATGATTCCCACCGTGCTGGGAGCCTTGCTGGGCCTGTCCTCCGGCATTAACCGGGTTATGGGCGCCAGCCCAGGCCTGAGCGCCATTGTTTTCCTGGTCGGTGCCTTTGGCCTGATGTTCCTGATCGAAAAGAACAAGAACAGCTCGCTGGGTGTCGCCCTGCTGATGGCCTTTACCTTCTTCATGGGTGTGATGCTGTCCCGTCTGCTGGGCTTTGTCCTGGGCATGGGTAATGGCGCACAACTGATCATGCTGGCCTTTGGCGGTACCGCCGCAGTCTTTGGCGCCATGGCAACTATTGCCAGCACCACCAAGCGTGATTTCTCCGGCATGCAGAAATTCCTGTTTGTCGGTGCCGTTATCCTGCTGGTTGCGGCCTTGGCCAACATCTTCCTGCAACTGCCTGCGCTGATGCTGACCATCTCCGTGATGGCTATCGGTATCTTCTCGGCCTTCTTGCTGGTTGATCTGCAGCGCGTCATCAACGGTGGTGAAACCAACTACGTGTCGGCCACCCTGGCGATCTATCTGGACGTCTACAACATTTTCAGCAACCTGCTGGTGCTTTTAGGCGTGCTGGGCGGTAACCGCGAATAAGATCGCGGACCCCGCACTCCCCAAGCCCCCTTTTCGAAGGGGGCTTTTTTTATTATCCGCACGCTCAAGCACGCTGGCTTGAAAACCTGACCATGCCCCTCATCTGCTTGATCTTGCCCCAAGCTCATGGCGCCTTGAAGCGGCACGACCAGGCCTGAGCCATGGCAAAGGGAATCACCCTGACGCAGCGCCCTGTTTTTCGTGTCCTTGCTCAGACGCGCGGGTATAGTAAACCTTGTAGAAAATTTCCCCTTTGGAGAACACTGGTGGCAGTCTTTGAAACTCAACATATCGTCGACAATCTGCGCGGGGCCCGCGAAGAATGGCGACAGGCGCATCAACGCTTGAACGAGCTTGAAGGCCAGGAATTTCCGTCGGTACAAGCTTTGATTCAAGTGACCGAGCAGCTCAAAGGCATCCTGTTTCCCATGCGCCTGGGCAGCCCGGAGCTGCGTCGCGAGTACGAAGATCACTTTGTCGGCCACCACCTGGGCCAGGCGCTCAATACGCTGCTGCAACAGGCGCGTATCGAGCTGCAACGCGCTGCCCTGCTCCGTGGTGACAAGTACGATCGCGAAACCATTGAAGAGCAGGCACACAAGGCCATACAGGCTTTTGCCAACAAGCTGCCAGACTTGCGCCGCACCCTGGATCTGGACGTGGTCGCCGCCTATCAAGGCGACCCGGCTGCCCGCAATGTGGACGAGGTACTGCTGTGCTATCCCGGTCTGCTGGCCATGATCCATCACCGCATCGCCCATGCTCTGACCAATCTGGGGCTGCCCCTGACGGCGCGCATTATTGCAGAACTGGCCCACAGCCAGACCGGTATTGATATTCACCCCGGCGCGCAAATTGACCATTCCTGTTTCATCGACCACGGCACCGGCGTTGTTATTGGCGAGACCGCCATCATCGGCAAGCGGGTTCGTATTTATCAGGCCGTCACCCTGGGTGCCAAGCGCTTTAGCAAGGACGAAAAAGGCTTGCTGCTGAAAGGTCAGCCACGTCACCCCATCGTGGAAGACGACGTGGTTATTTACGCGGGTGCAACCATCCTGGGGCGCGTCACTCTGGGTGCGGGCTCCACGATTGGCGGTAATGTCTGGATTACGGAAGACGTACCAGCGGGTTGTTCGGTGACCCAGGCCAATTTGTTGCGCAATCAACCTGACTGCCCGGAGAAACTGCGCTAAGCAGCCTGCTTATATCGCGCAGGACCCAGTCTGGTACGGCCCGGACTATCTCCTCTAGAAGAGCCCCGTAGTAAAAAAAACGACTCCTGTCATGTCCTTCCCAAAAGCATGGATAGCTATCCAACTTTGGAGAGGGTCTTTCAGGAGTCGTTTTATATTGGGTTCTGCTTCACTCAGGAAGCCCCCAGAACGTCTGGGTAGACGCTAACTGCCCTTCGGCACTAGCTGGTACTAACAAGCAGAGTTTACGCCTTGGGAGGCGGCACAGGCGGTCCGGGTCGCCACATCTTGATGAAACCTTCCGTAGCCATCAAGGAAATGGCAATCCAGATCGGAATATAGGTCCACCACTGATTCGCGCTCATGGGCTCGTCCAGCAGCAAATACGCCACCCAGAACAAGAGCACCGGCTCCACATAGCCCAGAATGCCAAACAAGGCCAAAGGCAACTGACGACTGGCAGACAGATAGCTGACCAACGCAACCGAGCTGATCAGGCCCAGAACCGGGACCTGCCAGATCAAGCGAGGCTGATCCGCGAACAGGCCCCACATCTGCGTGTCTTGAACAAATAGCAGCCAGCAAGCTGGCAGGAACAAGAAGCTCAGATCAAACCAGAGTGAAGCCAGCGAGCCCAGACGCAGATAACGGCGCAGCATGAAATAAGGTGGATAACCCACAACCACCACCGCTGTCGCCCAGGAGACGCTCCCTACGCGGAACAGCTCGTGCAGCACACCCACGCCGGCCAATGCCACAGCAATCCACTGAATAGTGCTCAATCTGTCTTTGTAGATCACCCGCCCTACCAGCACCATCATCAGCGGCAAGAGGAAGTAGCCCAGGGACACGTCCAGCGCCATCTGGTGCAAAGGCGCCCAGACAAAAATCCAGAGCTGTACCCCGACCAGGGCTGCAGCCAGCAAGAGCAAGGCAAAATAGCGCCAATTCCCGGGCCAGTGACGCAATACCCAACGCACTTCCCGCCAGCGCCGTGCCCGAGTGATCACCAAAGCCAAAGCAGGCAGCCCCAGCACAATACGCCAAGCAAAAACCTGCTCGCCACTAAGCGGCTGCAAGACGGTGGCGTAGTAGTACAGGCAGGCAAATAACGCTGAGGCCAGGACCGACAGCAAAACACCTTGCTTCATGAGTGCGCCTCGCCCATTTTCTGACGCCGCAAATAAGCCTGCCCCACACTGAACAGACGATCACGCTTTAACAAGGTATGCGTATCCAGTGCCTGCGCTTCGGGCGTCAGCATCAAAGCGGGCAAACCATCCAGCAAACGCTGCATCAAATCCGGGTGCGCGGCCATGTACAAACTCAAAAGCTGATCCGGCTCCCACAAGCTGATCCCCAGGCGACGCAGCTCGGAACGATTAAAGTCTTTCAGATTACGGGTCAGGATGCCGACCGGCTGACCGGAATAACGCTGCTGTGCCAAACGGGCAGTGGCGATCACATGCCAGTCTTTGGCATCGGAGTAACGCAAGTCCTTCTTGAACTCGCTGCTATCGCCTAAATCGGCTTCGGGGTAACGCTGTTGCAGCGCTTCCCACTGCTCCTCGATAGAGGTGGGCATGACTTTCCACAGCCTGCCCGCATTGCGCCGCCATTCGTCCCCGATCACCGGACTCCAGACAGGCTTGAACAACTGCTCGTCAGCCAGGGCCAGGAGCAAGCGGCGCAGTACGTTGGAGATCAGTACGCAGGTATCCAGAACCAGCACGGAAGGAAGGGAGACGGCCATATCAATAGCGTTGCAGCTGCATAAGAACGGAGCGGGTATGCAAGGGACGACCCAGCAAGCTGTTCAGGCGTTCACGCAAGCGTATGCGCAACTCAGGCTCACCAACAGGATCGTCGAAGTCTGGCGTGGCTTCATCAAAGCCATACCCGGTTTCGGTCAGCAGCACCCACTCAAAGCGCCGCAAGGCCCCCGCCACGGGTGGACGAGGTATCTGGGCCAAGTGCACCAGAGCCTCTTCGTAGGCATCGAACAAAACAGGATGTGGGTCTTCACGCGGCAACAAACGAATCAACAATTCGTTCATGTACCAGGCCGACATCAGAGCACGACCTTTCAAGGGGCGAATCCCGGCGCAGTCCGCCCGTGTCAGCGTTTTGACTTCATTTTTGCCCGACCAGGCCAATAACAAAGGCTGAAACACAGACAAAGCAGGCCGCAAAATGGAATGCGGCCTCTTGGCGCCTTTCGCGACCAGGGGCACCAGCCCGTGGTTACGCGTAAAGGCATGACAGATCAGGGACGTTTCACGCCAGGCACTGGTGTGCAGGATATAGCCCGCTTCGTCCTGAAAGCGATGACGGGGATTACTCATACCCCAGGTCGCGCAGGACCGCTTCACGATCGGACCAGCCCTTGCGCACCTTGATATACACATCCAGGAACACGGGCTTGTCGATCAGCTTGGCAATATCTTGGCGAGCTTCCGTAGCAATGCGCTTCATGTGCATGCCACCCGCTCCCAACAGAATCGGACGGTGGCTTTCACGTTCTACGACCACGCAGGCCGAAATACGCGCGCCCTGCTCGTTCTCGTCCCATTGTTCGATAACCACGGTACACCCGTACGGCAGCTCGTCACCCACCAGGCGGAAGATCTTCTCGCGCAGCAGCTCCGAGGTAATGAAGCGCACCGAGCGGTCGGTAATGGTGTCCGCGTCAAACATGGCCTCGCCCTCAGGCAGGCGGGAGGCGATCTCGTTCAGCAAAGGGTCCAGTTGCAGGCGCTTGGCAGCACTGACCGGAATCACGGCACCATAGTCGAATTCCTGGGACAGGCGGGCGATATAGGGCAGCAAGTCATTCTTGCTTTTCAAGGCATCAACCTTGTTGATGACCAGAATGGTCTTGCCGCCTTTAGGCAGCATAGGCAGCAGCTCGGCGTCCGAAGCGGACCACTTCCCGGCTTCGACCACGTGCACTACTACGTCCACGTCGGCCAGGGCCTGGGTCACGACGCGGTTCATCATGCGGTTCATGGCCCCGCCGTGCTTGGTCTGAAAACCGGGGGTGTCCACAAACACCATTTGATCGTGATCACGCGTCAGCACACTGTTGATGCGGTGACGCGTGGTCTGCGCCTTGCGCGACACGATCGAAATCTTGCTGCCGATCAGGGCATTAGCCAGCGTGGACTTGCCGACATTCGGTCGTCCAACAATAGCCACGAAGCCGCAGCGAAAAGGGGTCTCTGTCATTCTGTTTCCTGCGACACTGCCACGGGCAATGTCAATTGTGAGGGGCGACGATGGCGACTGGCGCGCGTCGTCTTGGCTGGAAATTCAGCTTCTAAAATAGCAATGGCCTGCGTCGCGGCGGCTTGTTCAGCAGCGCGACGGCTGCTGCCACTGGCACGAACATGGATGTTGAGCTTGGCGATCGTGCATTCGATATCGAAGAGCTGATCGTGGGCTGCGCCATGGGTGGCCACCACGGTATACACCGGCAAATCCAGCTTGCGACCTTGCAGCAGCTCCTGCAGCAAGGTCTTGGGATCTTTCCCCAAGGTTTTGGGGTCCACATCTACCAGCATGGGCTCATAGAGCTGGGTGATGACGGTTTGGGCTTGCGTAAAGCCCGCGTCCAGAAAGACAGCGCCAAAAATGGCTTCCAGCGCGTCTGCCAGAATGGAGGGACGACGGAAACCACCGCTTTTCAGCTCCCCTTCCCCCAGACGCAAATAATCCGACAAACCCAGACGGGTAGCGATTTCCGCCAGAGCGGCCTGTTTGACCAGATTCGCTCGCAGGCGGGACAGATCGCCTTCATCAATGCGTTGGAAACGGTCGAACAACAAGGCCGCAACCGTGAAGTTCAAGACCGAATCCCCCAGGAACTCCAGCCGCTCGTTATGGCGAGCGCTGTGGCTACGATGGGTCAAGGCCTGCTCAAGCAGGCCTGTGTCTTTGAAGGAGTAGCCGATAGCGGCTTCAAGCAAAGCAAGACGTTTCATTAATGGAAGCGACCTATACGGCTAAGTTCGCGGAAATTCATCCAGATAAAGAAGGCGCGTCCCACAATATTCTCATCGGGCACAAAGCCCCAATAACGACTGTCCAGACTATTGTCGCGATTGTCTCCCATGACGAAGTAATTACCTTCGGGCACCACACAAGAGATACCGTTGGAGAAATACTCACAGGAGTCGCGGTTGGGGAACGCCACGATAGGCATCAAACCCTGAGGCTGAGTCTTGTTCAGCAAGATGTTGTGCTGCACTTTGCCCAGCTCTTCCAGATAGCGCCCAATGTAAGCGGAGCGATCCGGTTCGTAGTAATCGCCACTGCGCACTTGGGTAATGACTTGACCATTCACGGACAATACCTTGTCGCGGTACTCCACGCGGTCACCCGGCACACCAACCACACGCTTGATGTAATCCACAGTGGTATCAACGGGGTAACGGAACACAATCACATCGCCACGCTCGGGATGACCCAAAGGCACAACCTTGGTACCACTGACGGGCAGGCGAATGCCGTACTCGTATTTGTTCACCAGAATCAAATCGCCATTTTTCAGCGTGGGCAACATGGAGCCCGACGGAATGCGAAAAGGCTCGATGATAAAAGAGCGCAATACAAACACGAACAGAATGACTGGGAAAAAACTGACGCCATACTCAATCCACCACGGCATGCGGTTGGCCTGGTCATAAGCGTCCTGGCGCAGTTGCTGCAAGTGCTCGGGGTCTTGAGCTGCCGTTTCCGGTACCGCCTGCATCGCGGCCTGCGCACGCGCCAGACGGCGCGAGCGCAGGGAAAAACGATCCAAAAACCAGATTGCGCCGGTCAGTATCAGCAGTACAAACAAAATCAGAGCGAAATCCCAGCTCATCGGTTTCCTTTAAAGAAATTAAAGCAGTCCTGGCTGTGGTCGGCTTGAGCTGCCGACCAGAGCATTACTTATCCTCGACCTGCAAAATTGCCAAAAAGGCTTCCTGCGGAATTTCCACGTTCCCAACTTGCTTCATCCGCTTCTTACCGGCTTTTTGCTTCTCAAGCAGCTTTTTCTTACGAGAAATATCGCCGCCATAACACTTGGCCAGCACGTTCTTGCGCAATGCCTTGACGTTTTCGCGAGAAATAACTTCGGCGCCAATGGCAGCCTGAATCGCAATATCAAACATCTGCCGCGGAATCAGAGAGCGCATCTTGGCAACCACTTCGCGTCCACGGTAACGGGCGTTGCTACGGTGCACAATCATGGACAGGGCATCAACCCGGTCGCCGTTGATCAGGATATCCACCTTGACCACATCGGCCGAACGGTATTCCTTGAACTCGTAGTCCATGGAAGCGTAGCCGCGCGATACCGATTTGAGTCGGTCAAAGAAGTCCAGCACGATCTCGGCCAGAGGCATCTCATAGACCAGGTTCACCTGACGGCCATGATAGGTCATATTTAACTGCAAACCGCGCTTGGCTGTACACAGGGTCATGACCGGGCCCACGTATTCCTGCGGCATTAGCAGCGAAACCACAACAATAGGCTCGCGCACGTCTTCGATATGGGACACCTCCGGCATGCGGGAGGGACTTTCAATCATCAGGACTTCGCCGTCACGACGTTCGACCTCGTACACCACCGACGGCGCAGTGGTGATGATGTCCATGTCAAATTCACGTTCCAGACGCTCCTGGACGATTTCCATGTGCAGCAGGCCCAGGAAGCCGCAACGGAAACCGAAGCCCAGCGCCTGAGACACTTCGGGCTCAAACATCAGGGAGGAATCGTTCAGCTTGAGCTTTTCCAGGGAATCGCGCAGTTGATCGTACTCGCTGCTCTCCACCGGGTACAAACCGGCAAACACCTGAGGCTTCACTTCCTTGAAGCCCGGCAAGGCTTTTTCAGCCGGTTTGCCGGCCAGAGTGATGGTGTCACCCACCTTGGCGTGTTCCAGCTCTTTAATACCGGCAATGATGAAACCCACCTCGCCTGCAGACAGATGAGGACGGTTTTCAGACTTGGGGGTAAAGACACCGATATGCTCGACCAGGTGCGTCGCACGGGTGGCCATCAGCAGAATTTTTTCCTTAGGCTTGAGCACACCGTTGACGATGCGCACCAGCATGACCACGCCCACGTAATTGTCAAACCAGGAGTCAATGATCAGGGCTTGCAAGGGAGCGGTCGGATCACCCACTGGCGGGGGAACACGCGCCACGATGGTTTCCAGGATCTCGTCGATACCCAGGCCGGTTTTCGCACTGGCGGCAATTGCGTCACTGGCATCAATGCCAATCACGTCTTCCACCTCCTGGCGAGCGGCATCCGGGTCAGCCGAGGGCAAGTCCATTTTGTTGAGCACTGGAATCACTTCCACGCCCTGATCCAAAGCGGTATAGCAGTTGGCTACAGTCTGCGCTTCCACACCTTGGGAAGCGTCCACAACCAGCAAGGCACCTTCACAGGCCGACAAGGAGCGGCTGACTTCATAGGAGAAGTCAACGTGGCCGGGGGTGTCGATCAGGTTCAGGTTGTATACCTTGCCATCCTGAGCCTTGTAGTGCAAAGCGGCGGTCTGGGCCTTAATCGTGATGCCACGCTCTTTCTCGATGTCCATCGAATCCAGAACCTGGGTCGACATCTCGCGGTCGGCCAGGCCACCACAGCGTTGGATCAGGCGGTCAGCCAAGGTCGATTTGCCATGATCGATGTGGGCAATAATAGAGAAATTGCGGATGTGATCCATAAACCCGTTAATAAACAAAGAAAATGTTGAGGCGCAATGCCAGAGAGACGGCACAAGAAAGGGGCGCCCATGACGCCCCTTTTCAGTCCACGCGCCGAAAACGCAAGACCCGTCCTGTCAGACGGGCGCACGTGGAGCCAGTATCCATTCGGGGCAAACTGCCCCCGCGAATAGCGGCGGAAAAACTCCGGCCCCTGGCCGGAGTTCATCAATGACTACCATTTTAGCCGTTTTACAGAATTTTTATTTCGATGGCGTAATCAAAACCCATTGCGACTGGCCCGCACGCAAAACCAGCAAGGCTGCTGCTTTGGATTTATCCAAGGAAGCCACCATTTTAGCGTATTGATCCGGCGTCCCTACGTCTTTATCGTTGACACGCAAAATAAGGTCACCAGGCTGCAGACCGGCTTCGCTGGCAGGGGCCGTGGCCTCTGTTACCTGAACCGCACTTTCCACGCCCAAACGCTTCAAATCAGCGGCGGGAACTGCCGTCACTTTCAAGCCAAAGGCATCGGCCGTGCTGGCAGCAGGATTGTCTTTCTCGTCCTTGGCGGCAGCAGTTGGGCTACTGGAAGGCATTTCTTCGACATCAATCTTGATGGTCTGCAACTTGCCCTTGCGCCAGATTTCCAGCGTGGAACTTTGACCTGGCTTGGTACCACCCACAATACGGGGCAGGTCTGTCATTTGATCAATGGTGCGACCGTTGAACTTCAGGATCACGTCGCCAGACTGGATACCGGCCTTGGCGGCAGGACCGCCCTCTTCCACGCTGCTGACCAAGGCACCCTTGCTGTCTTTCAGACCCAATGCGGTAGCGACATCATCGGCCACCGGAGTGATCTGTACACCAATACGGCCGCGAGTCACCTTGCCGTCAGACTTGAGCTGCTCGACCACATTCATGGCTTCGTCGATAGGAATGGCCAGGGAAATACCCATGAAGCCACCGCTACGCGAAATGATCTGGGAGTTCACACCCACTACTTCGCCATTCAGATTGATCAGCGGCCCCCCGGAGTTACCGGGGTTCACAGCCACGTCGGTCTGAATGAAAGGCAGGTAATCGCCGGTTTCACGGTTGATAGCGCTGACAATCCCGGAGGTCACGGTGGATTCCAGACCGAAGGGCGAACCGATAGCCAGAACCCACTGCCCTTTCTTGAGCTGTTTGGAGTCCCCTATCACCATGGGCTTCAGGTCTTTGGCTTCGATCTTGATCAGGGCCACGTCGGTGCGCTCGTCAGTCCCGATGATCTTGGCTGGATATTCCTTGCCATTGCTTAGCGTGACGAAAATGCCGTTGGAGTCGGCCACCACATGGTTATTGGTCAGGATGTAGCCATCAGCAGAGATGATGAAACCCGAACCCACACCACGCGGCACAGTGCGCTCTTGAGGCTGCTGGCCTTCATTGCCACCGCCACGTGGGCGCTGAGGCGCCATGCCTGGCGGCATGAAATCGGGCCCAAAGAACCAGCGGAACATATCGTAAGGATCCGAACCCGGACCCATGGCGGGGGAGCGCACCCGGACGGCCTCGGTGGTACGGATATTGACTACTCCATCCTCGGTCTTGGCAACAACGCCAGTAAAGTCAGGCAGCCCCAGCGTCGTGCTCTGGACTTGCTCGGTTGTCGTGACAGGCTGAGCCTGCGCGTGGGCCATAGGCGCACCCGCCGCCAGCATCACGGCCACCGTCAAGGCCGAGAGAACAGGAATACGCATTTTTTGACTCGATTTTTCCATTCAAATACTCCTGGTGGACGATAGTCAATGTGTCCGGGATAGAGGGGTGAACTGGGTACCTTCCAGCAAGGCGCGCAAGGTCTGTACAGGTACGGCACCCGTGCTGGTCAAAACATAATCATTAATGCGACTGCGGTACATATTCATGGAGCCACGGTGAAAGGCCCCCAGGCTGTTTTCTTCTGCTTCGGGGGTGCCTACCTTCTCCAGAAACACGGATATGGCAGCCAGACCGTCAGACAGCATCAAATGGGTAACCTGACGCCCCGCACGCATGGGTCGGAGCATTTCAGACCGCAAGGTAAAACCGGCAGGCATGGCCAGATGCCAACCCAGCTCGTTCAAATCTATTTTTCGTACTTCGGGTTCGACCACTTCCCACTTGCTGGGGTTCCAACTGGTACGCAGCTCCTGCAAATCCACCTGCTCGCCAAAGGCAACAGAGGCAAAAGCGATCTGATCCACTACCGCTTGTTGTGGGTCCAGAGTCTGCATTTTCAATAGCAAATGATGATCGGTATCGGCACACACGCGGTAGCCGTAACGCTGATCATCCTTGGGAACCAGCTCGATCAGGTCGCAAGGGCGACCGGCCACACGCTCGCGCGATGGCAAGCGGCGCATATCGTAAAAATTGGGTAATTGGCTGACATCACCGACCAGAAAACTGGGAAAGCGCTCGTTTTCACGACGCTCGATCACCACCATTTTCTTTTCGGGAATCAGGCATTGGGTGACTTCGTTCTGACGCAGAAACTCACGCGGCTCGCCGTCCAGAATTTCCAGACGCTCGCGCTCGCCGGTGCCGTCAATAATGTGGACCAGTTTCATGGACTGGCTGGCCTGATCCTGGGTGTAAATAATGACCCCGGAGTAATCCAGGTCACGCGCCGCTTTATGGACTTTCTGCAACCAGGGCAGATCCAGGGGCTCCAGCCCGCTGGCATCCTGAGCCAGTACAGGTGTGCACAGCACCGCCAGAGAAAGGGCAAACAAGCCCTTATAGAGACGCGCCAGGCCCATCTGCGACGGCATACGTACAGACCTCATTGACCCAGGGCTCCACTTTCAAAGGAAACATGGCGTACCGGACCGGTACCAACAAAGTCGCGGTGCAAATCCGCGTAATCATTCCAGAGCTGATCATCCTGGGCGCTGGCCACCAGTGTGCCTGGCACGGAGTTCACCCCCATATACGGCAGACCCACCCACAAGGCGGCAGCCACGGCAGCCACCACGGCCAGGCCGCTGACACCATAGCGCTGCACCAGGGGCCGTTTCATGGCATTCGGGGCGAGCACGGTAGGCTCCTCGTCAATTGCTTTGGACAGACGCGCGTAAAAGCGATCCGACGTACGGATCGCCAGCGCATCGGTACGCATGACGTCACCAATCAAATGGTAGGTATCCCAGACTTGACGCCCGTAGGGGGAGTCCAGTTCCTCGGGGCGTATTTCAGCCTCGCCATCCACCCAGGAAGACACGGCGGCCTCCCAGGCATTGAGTTGATCATCATCGGAATGGGATTTCAGGGCTTGCATCATCAATCCTTACCACCGTCGTTCACTATCTTCACCATCGAGTATGGGACGCAATTGCGCAGCAATGGCGTCACGGGCTCGAAAGATGCGTGAGCGTACAGTTCCTATAGGGCAGTCCATGGTCTGAGCAATATCTTCGTAGCTCATACCTTCTATTTCACGTAGCACGATAGCCGTCCGCAACTCTTCGGGCAGTGCCTGGATCGCTGTATTTACCGTTTCAGCAATCTGGCGACTGACCATCATGGATTCTGGCGTGCTTATATCGCTTAGGTTGTCGATTCGGTCAAAAGTTTCACCTTCTTCAGTTTCGACGTTCTGCAAAGTATTGGGACGTCGGGCGGCCGAGGCCTGCCAGTTACGGGCCGTGTTGATCGCAATGCGGTACAGCCAGGTGTAAAAAGCACTCTCGCCCCGGAACTGGGGAAGAGCTCGGTACGCTTTGATGAAGGTTTCCTGAGCCACGTCCTCGACTTCAGACGGGTCACGTACCATGCGGCTGAGCAGACGCATGATCTTGCGCTGGTACTTCAGTACCAGCAGGTCAAAGGCTCGCTTATCCCCACGCTGAACACGTGCAACTAGTTCGGCATCGGTATCGCGTTCACTCATTAAGAATCCTTATTCTGAGCACGGACCTGATGAGACAGTCGGTTGGCACATAGAGACAAGGCCCACCAGTCCTGCTGCGACTGGGCGCGGCGCCATACGGTCACGGTACGGCAAGCCTTGATGCAATCACGGCGCAAACGCAAGGTCATGAACCAGGCACAACGCCAGATCTGCTCTATTTGCACGGACTCCTTTGCTGCCCCCTCGCACTGCAAGGAGTATAGCCCTGCACGATGCGCTAGTGTAGCGCGCTCATCCCATGCCCCACGACTGCGAGCATACAAAAAATAAGCCCACAAAGCACCTGCCAATATTGCCAGGCCCCAGGGCCATTGCCAGCTAGACATTGTCCAGGCCAGGGCTGCTGCAAGCAAGGCACAGACAAAAGCGCCCAGTCGGCGCACCGGAGCCGGAGCTCCGATCGACCAGGACTGGGCGTTACGAGTGGGGCAGTCTAACTTAGCGAAGACGACGAACCACCATCGAACCGTTAGTGCCGCCAAACCCGAAAGAGTTGGACAGAGCGACATCAATCTTCATGTCACGCGCCTGGTTGGCGCAGTAATCCAGGTCGCAGGCAGGGTCCTGGTTGAAGATGTTGATGGTTGGAGGCGAGATCTGGTTATACACCGCCAAGGTGGTGAACACCGCTTCAATACCACCGGCCGCACCCAGCAGGTGACCCGTCATGGACTTGGTGGAGTTGACCACCAGCTTGTAAGCGTGATCGCCAAAAGCCAGTTTCAATGCTTCGGACTCGTTCACGTCGCCCAGTGGCGTAGAGGTACCGTGTGCGTTGACGTACTGAACTTCGTCAGCGTTGATGCCACCGTTACGCAAGGCATTCATCACGCCACGACGCGGACCGTCACGGTCAGGCGAAGTAATGTGGTGAGCGTCAGAGCTCATGCCGTAGCCGGAGAACTCGCCGTAAATGCGTGCGCCACGTTTCTTGGCATGTTCGTACTCTTCCAGCACCAGCACACCAGCGCCCTCACCCAGTACGAAGCCGTCACGGTCCATGTCCCAAGGACGCGAGGCTGTTTCAGGATCGTCGTTACGGGTGGACAGAGCACGCATGGCGGCAAAACCGCCAATGCCCAGAGGGGACACGGTGGATTCGGCACCGCCGGCAATCATCACATCAGCGTCGCCATACTCGATCAAGCGAGCAGCGTCACCAATGGAGTGCAGACCGGTTGTACATGCCGACACAACAGCGTAGCTAGGACCTTTCAGGCCCAGGCCGATGGACAGCTGTCCCGACACCAGGTTGACCAGGGAGCCAGGCACAAAGAACGGGGAAATCCGACGTGGGCCCCGTTCCAGATAATCTTTTTGGGTTTCTTCAATGCGGGGCAAACCACCAATCCCCGAACCGACGATAACGCCCACACGCTCAGCATTGATGCTGTTGATATCCAGACCGCAATCCTTCCAGGCCTGCATACCTGCCACCACGCCGTAATGGATAAAGGTATCCATCTGCTTGGCTTCTTTGGACGAAATGTATGGTGTTAAATCAAAATCCTTGACCTCACCCGCTATCTGGGCTGTTAGGGCCGAAGGATCGAAACGGGTAATACGCCCGATGCCCGAACGCCCATTGACGATGTTATCCCACGCGGTAGGAATATCGTTGCCGACCGGGGAAACAATACCCAGCCCGGTAATCACGACACGTCGTTTCACGGATGACTCCTAAACACAAAAAAAGCGGTTTAAAGGGAATAACTGCGTCTTGCAAGCTAAAGCCGCCGGGCACAGGCTACTCTCTGGAAACCGCTCTGGAGCGAGGGCGTGCACAATGCCGCCCACCCTCTTAATTGAACTTACTGCTTGCTGTGAGAATTGATGTAGTCCACAGCTTGCTGGACCGTCGTGATTTTCTCAGCTTCTTCGTCTGGTATTTCGGTTTCGAATTCGTCTTCGAGCGCCATCACGAGCTCGACCATGTCGAGCGAGTCGGCACCGAGGTCGTCGAGAAAAGAAGATTCGTTTTTGATCTCGGCTTCGTTAACGCCAAGTTGTTCAGCGACGATCTTCTTGACGCGCTGTTCGATGCTTTCCATGCAGATTCTCCAAGTTGGGAAAAATTCCCGCAAATTATAGCCAATCCATACTGCTAAGAGGGATAAGCTATGACAAAAAACGGCGTTCTTGTATGAGGCCCAACGTTATTCTTACAACGCCGGCTCAAGCAATAGGCCCCAAATAATCCCGCAATTTTACCTCAGCCGGGCGCGATGCCAAGCCTTACATGTGCATACCACCATTCACATGGATGGTGCTGCCCGTAATATATTGCGCTTGCGACCCGGCCAGGAAGGCTACCGCATTAGCGATATCTTCAGCAGCACCCAGTCGTCCCAGGGGGATTTGCGACAAAATTGCCGCCGACTGCTCAGGGGTCAGAGAGCGTGTCATGTCCGTATCAATAAAGCCCGGAGCGACACAATTAACTGTAATGTTACGGCTACCGAGCTCGCGCGCCAAGGCACGGCTCATGCCGGCGACACCGGCTTTGGCAGCTGCGTAGTTGGCTTGACCGGGGTTACCGCTCTCGCCCACCACCGAAGTGATGCTGATGATACGGCCCCAGCGGGCTTTCATCATGGGGCGGATAACGGCACGCGACAGGCGGAACACGGCACTTAGATTGGTCTGGATAACGGCGTCCCAGTCTTCATCTTTCAAGCGCATGGCCAGATTGTCACGCGTAATACCGGCATTATTAACCAGAATGTGCGGGCCACCGTCTTCTTTGCTCAAAGCCGAAATCAGCGCTTCGCAAGCAGCCGGGTCGTCCACGTTCAAAACATGGCCGTAGCTGCCATTCTGATCCAGCACAGCGGAAATCGCCTGTGCGCCGGACTCGGAAGTAGCAGTACCAACCACCTTGGCACCACGTACCATCAATTCTTTAGCAATCGCCTGACCGATACCGCGCGATGCGCCGGTTACCAGGGCAGTCTTGCCGCTTAGATCCAATTCTTGCATTTATGCTCCCTCCAAGGCTTCCAAAGTGGCCTGCAAGGACGCAGGGTCGCTGATCGACAAGGCGACCAGATCACGGTCAATACGCTTGACCAGCCCCGTCAGCACTTTGCCTGGACCACACTCGACCACGTGGGTGACTCCTTGAGCCTTCATGGCCTGGATAGTCTCAACCCAGCGCACGGGATGCCAGGCCTGACGGACCAGCGCATCTTTAATCTGTTCGGGGTCGGTAGGCGCGGCTACGTCCACGTTATTGATCACGGAAATAGCAGGCGTTTGCACTTGAACCGAGGCCAGAGCCTGGGCCAGCACAGCAGCTGCCGGTTCCAACAGACTGGAGTGGAAAGGAGCCGATACAGGCAGCACCAAGGCACGCTTGGCACCGGCTTCTTTAGCCAGCGCACATGCACGATCTACCGCTTCCACATTCCCGGCTATCACAACCTGAGCAGGCGCATTGTAGTTAACAGCCTGAACAATCTGCTGTCCCTCAGAGGCACGAGCACACACATCGCGCACTTGATCGTCATCCAGACCCAGCACGGCAGCCATGGTACCGACACCCACAGGTACGGCAGCTTGCATGGCATCGGCACGGATGCGAACCAGCGGAACTGCTTGTTCCAGGCTCAGAGCACCGGCAGCAGTCAGGGCCGAGTATTCACCCAGGCTATGACCGGCCATCACGGCAGGGGCGGGGCCACCGGCCTGAATCCAGGCCTGGTACATGGCCACGGCGCTAGCCAGCATGACAGGTTGAGTATTGGTAGTCAGGTTCAGAGCCTCGGCAGGCCCTTGTGCCATCAACTGAGCCAGGTCCTGGCCCAGCGACTGGCTGGCTTGTGCAATGGCTTGCTGTACGACAGCAGACTCGGCCCAGGCATCGAGCATGCCTACGGACTGCGAGCCTTGTCCTGGAAAGACAAACGCAATTTTCATGGTAGAAAAACCCAAAGAGATGAGGCGGTAATCCGGATCGCGCTACTTAGCAGCGGACCAGCACCGAACCCCAGGTAAAGCCGCCACCCACGCCTTGCAACAGCGCCAGATCACCGGCACGGATACGACCATCCCGGCGAGCGGCATTCAGGGCCAAAGGCACACTGGCTGCCGAGGTGTTGGCATGTTGATCAACCGTGATAACCACCTTCTCGGAGGGGATACCCAGCTTACGACCTAGAAAATTGATGATACGAACGTTGGCCTGGTGCGGCACCAGCCAATCGATATCGGCCAGAGAGACGCCAGCCTGTTCGCAGACTTGATTGGCCGAAGCGGCCAGAGAAGTGACAGCCAGCTTGAACACAGCCTGACCATCCATACGCAGGAAGGGATCGCCCACTACCTGACCGTGCGAGACATTGCCGGCCGCGCACAAAATACCCATTTGACTGCCATCCGCATTGAGCTGGGCAGCCAGAACACCGGGCTCATCGCTGGCTTGCAGAACCACAGCGCCCGCACCGTCGCCAAACAGGACGCAGGTAGAGCGGTCGTTCCAGTCCAGGATGCTGGAGAATACTTCGGCACCGATGACCAGCGCATTGCGCGCACGGCCGGCCTTGATCATGGCGTCGGCAGTCGTCAGTGCATAGACAAAGCCGCTGCACACCGCTTGTACGTCGTACGCGGCAGCGCCCTTGTTGCCCAATTCGGCCTGCACCAGACATGCAGTGCTGGGGAAAACGTAATCGGGAGTGGAAGTAGCCACCACAATCAGGTCCAGATCCTGGGCAGCAATGCCTGCATCTTCCAGCGCCTGACGCGCGGCCTGGGTTGCCAAGTGGCTGGTACGGACACCGGGATCGGCAAGATGACGCTGGTGAATACCGGTGCGCTCGACAATCCACTGATCGGAGGTTTCGATACCCTTTTGAGCCAGCTCCACCGCTAGATCATCGTTAGACACAATCCGAGGAGGCAGGTAGCCGCCTGTACCGATAATCTTGGCAAATATCGTCATTTTATGTTCCCGATCAAGCCCGTTCTTATGAGGACGAGGGCTCTGAAGTATGGCGTGTATCTGGTTCGCCGCTTTGCTCTTCATGCAAGTTCACACTTTGCATGATGCGTTCGACTGCCTGGCTGGTACCGCTGAGCAGACCATTGAGCACCGCACCGCGGGCCCGTTGCAAAGCATAACCGAAAGCGTAGGCATCAGCAGAACCATGACTCTTGATAACAATACCGCGTAAACCCAAAAGGGCCGCACCGTTATGACGGCGATTATCCACCCTGTCGCGGAAACGATTCAAGACAGGACGAGCCAGCAAAGCGGACACTTTGCTCAATGGGTCACGGGTAAATTCGTCGCGCAGCATACTGCCGACCATCTTGGCCAGCCCTTCAATGGATTTAAGGACCACATTGCCCACGAAACCGTCGCACACGACCACGTTGACGGTACCTTTGCAGATATCGTCACCTTCTACGTTGCCGTAAAAATTCAGTCCGCTGGAGCGCAACAGTTCAGCCGCCTTTTTGACGACCTCGTTGCCTTTGATGACCTCTTCCCCAATATTGAGCAGACCCACGGTGGGACGCTCATGGCGATCCACAATACTGGCCAGGGCAGATCCCATAATGGCGAACTGCAACAGGTGTTCTGCGGAGCAATCCACATTGGCACCCAGATCCAGCATGATCGTGGCCCCGCCCTTTTGGTTCGGGATGGACGTGGCAATGGCTGGGCGATCAATCCCATCCAGAGTTTTGAGTACGTAGCGCGAAATTGCCATCCATGCGCCGGTATTGCCCGCAGAAATGCAGGCATCAGCTATCCCATCCTTGACGGACTGGGCAGCCACTCGCATGGAGGAGTCTTTTTTGCGGCGCAGGGCCACCTCGACCGAATCGGCCATGGTGACAACTTCGGATGCGGGAAGAATGTCGTACCAGGAGGTATCGACATTACCTTGCGCACGCAATGTTTGCTCGATGGCCTGAGGCTCGCCAACCAATAAGCAGTGCACATCCGGATAGCGCTTGGCAAAAAGCAGCGCTGCAGGGACAGTGACGGATAAACCGATATCGCCGCCCATGCAATCGATGGCAATACGTATTTTTTTGTTAGACATCAAGCATGCAACCTATGTTGCTTGCAACGACAAAGAGACTATTACTCGTCGTTCTTTGTTTTCAGCACTTTACGGCCACGGTAGATGCCGTTAGGGCTGATGTGGTGACGCAGGTGCAGTTCGCCAGTCGTAGGCTCGATAGCCGTCGAAGGACCAGTAAGCGCGTCGTGCGAACGACGCATGTTACGCCGGGACGGGCTCTTTTTATTCTGCTGAACAGCCATGATGACTCCTGTAGATGGACAACCCCGAATAAATGGGTGCAGCCCGAAAAAATTAACGAATTAGTAACAAACAATCAAGACTTCTTGAGCGAGCCCAATACGGCAAACGGGGACGGCCGCTCAAAGGCGGACTCATCCAGGTCGTCAGACTTGGCTTCCATGGACAGCGACTGCGCGTCGGGACAAACCTCATGGCGCGGCACATAAGGCACGCTAAGAATCAGCTCGTCCTCGACCAGTCCCAGGACATCCAACTGGCCTTCACACAAGATGCGATCAGGACCTTCCGTATCGTCATCATCCAGCTCAAGTTCGTCCTCGGTTGCCACAATCTGTACTTCGTTGGAAATATCGATGGGCCACTCAAAAGGCTTCACACAGCGCTGGCATTCCAAAATGACACTACCTTTGGCCTGCACATGCACAAAACGACGCCGGGCAGAATCTTCCCGACCCGACACACTCCAGTCAATGCGCAAATCGCCTTGATCGGGCAAATCGGATACCAGACGAGACAAATCTTCCACCAGCACCTGACCCGACATTTCCTGAGGGGCACGGGCTAGATTCAAGGTGTCGATATACTGTGTCGTCATAAGTATGCTTAGGGCATCAAACCACGGTTTTACCAGGATCTGGAACCGCTTGTTTGTTCTGCTTTATTTGTCGCTTTCGCTTGTTTGCTGCTTGCTTGTTTCACTGCCTTGGTATCGCTTGGGGGCTCTACCACTTTTTCTTGTACTGCTTTTTTTCCTGCCCCTCGGTATTGAAGCATGTAAAGCGCAGCCAGCAAACCGCCAAGCTAGCCCACAACCATTTCAATAACGAAGAAAACATTAGATAATACCGTGCTAAGCACAAGGCAGTCAAACCAAAGCACAGCTAAAACACACTATGCGTCTCATCCTTGCATCAAGCTCAGTCTATCGCCGCGCTATGTTAGCGCGTTTGGGCTTGCCTTTCACCTGTCAGTCTCCTGACATTGATGAAACCCCACTTCCCGCAGAGGCTCCCGCCCAGCTCAGCCTGCGTCTGGCGCGTGAAAAAGCGGCTCGTATCAGCCAGTTGAACCCAGGCGCCCTCGTGATCGGCTCCGATCAGGTCGCCACATCGGGCCAGGATGTTATTGGCAAGCCTGGCGACCATGCCGGTGCGCAGAAACAACTGCGTCGCCTGAGCGGTCAAGACATCGATTTCCATAGCGCTTTATGCGTGACGGATGGCCAGGAATTTCTGTGCAGCGATATTGTTACCAATTGTCGTTTTCGCGCATTGAGTGATGAAGAAATCGAGCACTATTTGCTGCAGGAAAAACCGTATGACACCGCTGGCAGCGCCAAGGCCGAAAGCCTGGGTATTGCCCTGATGGAGTCCATGCGCTCGGACGACCCAACCGCTATCATTGGCCTGCCGCTGATCGAGCTGTGCACCATGCTGCGTCACTTTGGCTTGAACCCCTTGCGCCCCACCCTTTTGCCCCCTTCCGTTTAGGACTGATACGCCATGCCCCAAGCCGCCCCTTTGCACCTGATCCCCGTAGGCTTAAGTGAGAGCCCGATCAGCGGCTGGCTACCCGCCGACGTCAAGGCTTTGACGCGCGAACTGACCGTCTTTATTGCCGAGAACGCCAAAACCGCCCGCGCCTTCCTGAAACTGGTTGAGCCCGTGGTACCTCTGCAAGAAATCACTATTCACACGCTGGACAAGCGCGGCAACAAACCCGGTGAAATGCGTGAGTGGTTGAAAACAGCCCTGCAAGGTCAAGCCATTGGTCTGGTATCGGAAGCTGGCTGCCCCGCCGTCGCCGACCCCGGTGCGCTGGTGGTTGCCATGGCCCACGAAATGAAGATCCCCGTGCGCCCTCACGTTGGCCCCTCTTCCATTTTGCTGAGCCTGATGGCCAGCGGCTTGGACGGTCAGCAGTTTGTATTCCACGGCTATGCGCCCGTGGATGGCGGCGCACGCGCCAAGCAGCTCAAACAATGGGAAAGCCAGTCCCAAGCCCTGAAACAAACCCAGATCCTGATCGAAACACCTTATCGCAATCAGGCCATGTACAGCACCTTGCTGCAGTCCCTCAAGCCCACAACACGCTTGTGCCTGGCTCGTGACCTGACAGGTACGCGTGAGTTGATCCAGACTGCCACAGTTGAACAATGGCGCGAGCGCCAGCCGCCTGCCCTGGACAAAACCCCCTGCATTTTCCTGTTTCTGGCTGGTCGTTAAGATGAAATCCCTGTCTTTTCTTACACCCGCCTTGAAGCGCAGCGTTCAGATTGGCGTACTTAGCCTGACGGCCTTATTGGCGGCCTGTGGCAGTAGCGGTCCCTTCAAACTTGATGACAGCTATAGCGCTCAGGGCCAGAACAGCCGAGTGCGTTATCTGGTCATGCACTACACCGCTGGCGACCACGCTACCTCCTTGAAGGTGCTGACGCAGCGTGATGTCAGCGCCCATTACCTGGTCAGCGACGAGCGCCGTCCCACTGTCTACCGTCTGGTTCCAGAGGAACGCCGCGCCTGGCATGCAGGTCTGGGCTCCTGGTACGGTTTCACAGACCTGAATACCGGCTCTATCGGCATCGAAATCGTTAACATGGGCCGCTTGGCAGATGGTCGCTGGGCTCCGTATACGTCCGGGCAGATTGAAGCAATCAAAGCACTGCTGAAAGACCTGGCTCAGCGCCATGGCGTGTCTGCCCGCAATATTATTGGCCACAGCGATGTTGCCCCACAACGCAAGCTGGACCCCGGCCCTCATTTCCCCTGGAAGGAACTGGCCCAAGCAGGCATAGGCCGCTGGTACAAGGAATCACAGGCCCGAGCACTGCAGGCGCAGTACGCCACGCGCCCCCTGCCCTCTGCTGCTCAAACCCAGGCCCTGCTGCGCAAAGCAGGCTACGAAACGCCTGACAGCGGCGTGTTCGACAAGGCCACACAAAACGTGATCGCCGCCTTCCAGATGCACTACCGCCCAGCCCGCTACGACGGCACTTTGGATGCCGAAACAGCCGCCATTCTGCAAAGTCTGGATTGACAAAAAAACAGGTAATGGGCTTATGCTCATTACCTGTTTTGCTTAGTGCACTGTCTTATTCAATACGGGCCAGCGGCGCAAAACCAGCAAGCCCACCAGAACCAAACCATAGACATAAACTTCCACCACATCATTTTTACCAGTACGAATCAGGTAAAAGTGCAGGATGGAAAGGACCGCCGCCAAATACACGGTTTGATGCAAGCGGCTCCAGCCACGACCCAAACGTTTCTGCCAGCCATGCGTGGAGGTCAGGGTCAGGGCCAATAAAATCAGCACAGCCACTACCCCGATCGCAATCAAGGGCCGCTGCATCACGTCCTGCCACATGGACAGCCAGTCGCCCGAGCGATCCCACCATGCCCAGGCCAAGGTATGCAAAGCTGCATAAAAAAAACTGAACAAGCCCAACATGCGGCGCCAACGCACCAAGGCGGGCTGAGCCAGCAAACGCCTTACAGGACTTAAAGCCAGGGTCAGCAGCAAGAGTACCAAGGCCCAGATCCCACTGGATCGGGTCAAAAATTCAGCTGGATTGGCACTTAGGCCATTGTTGAAACCCAACCATACCCAGCGCCCCAAGGGAAACAAGCCCAGCAAGAATACCAAGGGCTTGAGCCTATCCAACTGCGCAGCCTTCCAGGTACTCATCAGTAGTAACGCCTTAAGTCCATATCGGCATACAGTCCTGCCACGTCTTCGGCATAGCCGTTAAAAGGCAAAGTCGGCTTTTTGGTGGCGAAGAATCCCGAACCGATGACACGTTCAGTGGCCTGGCTCCAGCGGGGATGCGGAACTTCCGGGTTCACATTGGCGTAAAAGCCATACTCATGCGGAGCCACCTTCATCCAGCTGGACTCGGGCATGGTGTCCGTCAAGGTGATGCGCACCAAAGACTTGGCCGATTTGAACCCATACTTCCACGGCACGATCAGCCGCACCGGCGCTCCATTCTGAACAGGCAGGCTTTTTCCGTACAGACCGGTAGCCAGCAGAGTCAAAGGATGCATGGCCTCGTCCAACCGTAGCGCCTCCACATAGGGCCAGGCCAAGATACGAGAGCGTAGACCCGGCATGGTTTCCGGGTCCGCCGCTGTTTCAAACCGAACAAAGCGGGCCGAGCCCTGGGGCGACGCCTGCTTTAGCAAGGCCGACAAGGAATAGCCCACCCAGGGCACCACCATGGACCAGGCTTCAACACAACGCAGACGATAAATACGCTCTTCCAAAGGGGCCAGCTTCAAGATCTGGTCCATATCCAAGGTAAGCGGCTTGTTCACCAAACCGTCAATCTGCAAAGTCCAGGGTTCAGTCTTGAATTTCCCCGAATGGCGGGCAGGATCTTCCTTGCCCGTGCCAAATTCGTAGAAATTATTGTAGGAGGTGACATCGGACTCGCTGGTGGGCATATCGTCCAGTTTCCAGCGCTGGGAAGGCGTGAACGACAAGTCCTGCCCTACCGGGACCGCCTGAGCCCGACCCGGCAAGCTGGCCGCCAGGGCCAAGGCGCCGGGAGCCTGCAAAAGCAGGCGGCGGCGCGCCCGCCAGACCGACTCGTCGGTAATTTCAGAGGGACGTATGGGCTGCGAACGTGATTTGAACATCTCCATCTCCTGAACCTGTCTGGCAAGATGGTCGTCAAACCGACTTGCCGCCTATTAAATCCGTGCCAATACCCAATCGCGCATTTGCGCCACATTATCAACCATGACCGTGGGCTCAGCCTTGGCCAGGGTTTGAGGATCATGCGCGCCGTAAGTGACAGCCACGCTATCCATGCCCGCATTGGCCGCCATATGAATATCGTGCACGGTATCGCCCACCATCAAGACCTGCTCGGGCTCCAACATCAATTCGGCCAGCAATTGATGCAGCATTTCCGGGTCCGGCTTGCTGCGGGTTTCATCTGCACAACGGGTAGCATCAAAAAAAGTGCTGAGATTGACCTGCTGCAGCACTCTATCCAAACCTTGACGACTTTTACCCGTTGCCACTCCTAAGGCAATCTGGCGGCCCCGAAGTTCACCCATGAAAGGCAAAATTCCGTCAAACAGCTTGATATGCGGGTCGCGCTGCATAAAGTGATGTCGATAGCGCTCCAGAAACAGCGGCATCTGCTCGGCAGTCAAATCCGGCACAGCGCGATACAAGGCGCTTTCCAGCGACAAACCAATAACCCAGCTGGCTTGCTGAATCGAGGGCACAGGCAATTGCAGATCCGCACTGGCCAACTGAATAGAACTGGCAATTGAGTACGTCGAATCCATAACTGTGCCGTCCCAATCAAACAGAACGGCGGCGTAACGCGTCATAACTACTTCTCCAAACGCTCAAGAACGGCCTGACAGGCAGCCGGCAAGGCGGCCTCCAGAACCAGAGGCTGTCCGGTGACAGGATGATTGAACTCCAGGCGTCCCGAATGCAGGAACATGCGCTTGAAGCCCTGGCGGGCGAATTGATCGCGAATGGCGTCGTCGCCATACTTGTCGTCGCCCACAATCGGAAAGCCCGAATGGGCCAAATGAACCCGGATCTGGTGAGTGCGGCCGGTTTTCAGCTCCGCCTGTACCAAAGTAAAGCGACCAAAACGGCGCTGCATGGTGATGATGGTATGCGCAGGCTTGCCTGTGGGGTCAACCTTGACGCGCCGCTCCCCACTTTCGGTCAGCCAGCGCAGCAAGGGGAAACGGATATGCTGGCGATCGTTCACCCAATCGCCCTGCACCAGCGCCCAATAAAACTTGCGTGCACGGATTTCGCGGAACATATCGTGCAGGCCAACCAGCGCAGCACGACGCTTGGCGATAATCAGCAAACCGGAGGTATCCCGGTCCAGACGGTGGGCCAGTTCCAGAAAGGGCTCCTGAGGACGGGCAGCACGCATCTGCTCGATGACACCGAAAGACACACCACTGCCACCATGCACGGCAACACCGGCAGGCTTGTCGATGACCATCAGGTGCTCGTCCTCGAACACCACCGGGAAAACGGCAGCGGGAACATGACGCGGCTGCTCGGGCTCGGGCAGGCGCAGCGGCGGAATCCGCACCATATCGCCGTCCTGCAAACGATAGTCACTGCTGATACGGCCTTTATTCACGCGCACCTGACCGCCACGGATAGCTTTGTAAATGTGGCTTTTTGGCACCCCTTTACATTCACGTAACAAAAAATTATCTATACGCTGACCTGCCCGCGTTTCATCAATGCGTAATATTCGCACTTGAGGGGCTGATCTTTGTGATTCATGAGGTTTGCACATAACAAAAAGGGGCATATAATCGCTTCAGCCTATGGAAGCTGAGACTGGGTCCAGCGTAGAGATGCAAAGGGTGCGTCTCCGTTGGATGACCAAGGACTGATAATTGTATCCTTGAGTTCCAGCTTCCGGGTCATAAGGTCGCCGGGGTGAGTCCGAAATAGCGAAAGTCGTGTGGCAAGAAGGCCCGCTTTCCAAGAGATGTTTTCCTCCCGCGTGCGGCGCTGAATTCCTGCACAGATTGTCCCGCTCTTTTGCACCAGCCGCATGATTTATGCGGCTGCCGTTCCCCCAGCAATTTTATATTCGTCAAACACACACCGTGACTCTGACCCCCCTGCTGATTGAACTTCGCGCTTTGGCGCGACTCGTGCCTCCCAGACTATAAGCCGGTAGGCCGATTTTGCCTGCCTGCACCAAACTGATGCAGCTATAGCGCTACACACCTGTGACCCGCGGTCGTGCGCCGATATTTCGGTGCTCCATGACAACGGAGATCCACACTCATGAAACGCATGTTGTTCAATGCGACGCATCAAGAAGAACTACGCGTCGCCATTGTCGACGGTCAAAAACTGATTGACCTCGACATCGAAACAGCCGGGCGCGAACAGCGCAAAGGCAATATCTACAAAGGGGTCATCACCCGCATCGAACCCGGCCTGGAAGCCTGCTTCGTCAGCTACGGTGAAGAGCGTCACGGCTTTCTGCCATTCAAGGAAGTAGCTCGCAGCTACTTCAAGGAAGGGGTTGATGTACGCAGCGCCCGCATCCAGGACGCCCTGGTTGAAGGCCAGGAACTGATCATCCAGGTTGAAAAAGAAGAGCGTGGCAACAAGGGCGCTGCCCTGACCACCTTCATTTCCCTGGCAGGCCGCTATCTGGTTCTGATGCCCAACAACCCCCGTGGGGGTGGCGTATCGCGCCGCGTTGAAGGCGAAGACCGCCAGGAACTGCGCGAAGCCATGGACCAGCTGGACATCCCGCAGGGCATGAGCATCATCGCCCGCACCGCAGGTATCGGCCGCAGCGTCGAAGAGCTGCAGTGGGACCTGAACTACCTGATGCAGTTGTGGACCGCCATTGACGGCGCAGCCCGCGACAATGCAGCCCCCATCCTGATTTATCTGGAATCCAGCCTGGTTATCCGGGCAATCCGTGATTACTTCTCGCCCGATATTGGCGAAATCCTGATCGACACGGACGAGATTCACGAGCAGGCCGCCGCTTTCATGAGCGTGGTCATGCCCGACAATCTGCATCGCGTGAAGATGTACCGCGATGACATCCCGCTGTTCTCGCGCTTTCAGATCGAACACCAGATCGAAACCGCCTACTCGCGTACCGTGCAATTGCCTTCGGGCGGTGCTGTCGTTATCGACCACACCGAGGCCCTGGTTGCCATTGACGTGAACTCGGCTCGCTCCACGCGTGGTGCCGACATTGAAGAAACCGCCCTGCGCACCAACCAGGAAGCCGCTGACGAAGTGGCCCGCCAGTTGCGTTTGCGTGACTTGGGTGGCCTGATTGTTATCGACTTTATCGATATGGAAGACAGCAAGAACCAGCGTGCTGTCGAACAACGCCTGCGCGATGCCCTGCACCTGGACCGTGCTCGCGTCCAGATGGGCAAGATCTCGCGCTTTGGTCTGATGGAACTGTCCCGTCAGCGCCTGCGCCCTGCCCTGAATGAAGGCTCCCACATCACTTGCCCACGATGCACCGGCACTGGCGTCATTCGCGATGCCGAATCCAGCGCTCTGCATGTACTGCGTCTGCTGCAAGAAGAAGCCATGAAAGAAGGCACGGCCGCCCTGCACGCTCAGGTGCCGGTGGATGTGGCTACCTTCCTGCTGAACGAAAAACGCGCTGACATCACCAAGATCGAATCGCGCCTGAACATTGCCCTGATCCTGATTCCGAACAAGAATCTGGAAACCCCGCACCACATCATCGAGCGCCTGCGCCACGACGACCCACGCCTGGATGAACTGCGCAGCAGCTACGAGCTGGTCCAGCAGCCTGAGCAGCAAGACAGCCTGGTGCCGCACCGCAGCCACGAAATCAAGCCTCGTCCAGAAGCCCTGGTCAAGAGCACCACACCGGCCCAGCCAGCTCCCATGAGCAAGCCTGCTGCCGCCGCAGCCGCCAGCGCCGCTGCTAGCGACAACAAACCCGGCCTGCTCAAGCGCCTGCTGAACTGGTTGTCCGGCGCACCTGCCGAACCCGTGGCCGAGACCACCAAATCCGAAGGCAGCAAATCCTCCTCTGGCCGCCGCCAAGGTCGTCCCGGCCAATCCAATAGTGGCCGTGGCCAAGGTGGTCGTGGCCGTCGCCAGTCCAACCGCCCGGAAGCGGCTCAGGAAGAGAAGGCCAGCACGGAGAGCACCGGCGGTAATACCCGTGGTCGCCGCCGTAACGCCTCAGCAGGTAACGAATCTGCTCTGGAAACCCCACAAAGCGCCCACACCACGCCCGCCACTGCCGACGAAGGCAGCAGCAACAGCCGCAACCCACGCAACCGCCGTGGCCGTGGCCGTCAACGCCGTGAAGAAGGCAGCGCAGAAAACGTCGAGCTGAACAAAGACGTCGCCAGCACAGAAGCCCAGCCCGATCAGGCTGCTGCCGCAGTGGCCAGCGTCGCCGCAGTGGCTGCCGTGGCCGCCACCAAGCAAGAAGCGCAAAACCGCGCTGAACAGCTGGCCGAGGCTGACAGCTCTGATACCAGCGACAACTCGGATGCCGAAACCGACGAGAACAGCGAAAACGGCGCTCTGGACCCAGAGCGCAAACGTCGCCGTCGTCGTAGCCGTCGTGGTCGTCGCAATACCGACGCCAACGCCGTAGCCGAGAACGAAGAGAACAACGAAGAAGGCAATACCAGCGCCTACGTTGCTCACGAAACACCTAGCTTCAACCCCGCTGCCCTGGATGCCCAGGAACAAGCTGCCGCCCAAACCGCAGCAGCCGAGCCTGAACAGCCACAAGCAGCCGTAGAGGCACCGGCAGCCCAAGAAGCCGCTCCTGCCGCTGCTCAAGCCGCACAACAAGCTGAAGAAGTCGCTACGACCCCGGTAAACGCTGTTGAAACCGCTCCAGCCCAGGAAGAAGTAGCCACTCCAGCCGTTCAGGCCGAAGTTGCTCCAGAAGCTCCAGCCGCAGAAGAAACCGTTGCTCCTGTGCAAGCAGAAGCTGCCGCCGAACCTGCCAAAGCAGAAGTGACCGAAGCTCAAGCTGAAGCTGTAGAAACAGCCGCAGCGCCCGCAGAAACGCAAGCCGCAGCAGAAACCCCAGCCGTTGAAGCCGCTCCAGTGGAAACTGCAGCCGTAGAAACCGCTACTGCCCAGGAAGAAGTTGCTGCTCCAGCCGCTCAGGCCGAGGTAGCGCCAGAAGCTCCTGCCGCTGAAGAAGCTGTTGCTCCTGCGCAAGCAGAAGTTGCTGTCGAACCAGCCAAAGCAGAAGCCACCGAAGCTCAAGCTGAAGCCGTGGAGACAACTGCTACTCCCGCAGAAGCACAACCAGCAGTTGAAGCCCCGGCCGTTGAAGCCACTCCAGTGGAAACCACAGCCGTAGAGACTCGCGTTGAGACTCAAACGACTGCAGCTGCAAAAGCCCCTGCTGCCGAACAAGCACAGAAGCCCACAGCCGCCCCTCTGGAAGCCGTACTGAACGCAGCGGGCATCGAACTGGTGGAAACTGTTCGCTCGGCAACACAGGACGACTACCAGCCCGCACCAGTGCGCCTGGGTCGCCCACGCAAGCAACGTGCTGCAGAAACCGAGAACAGCGAGCCGCTGCAACAGGTCGAAACGCAGTAAACAGCAAGACTAAAAACGCCGCCCTTTGGGGCGGCGTTTTTTTTTCCTCTCGTATCCATAAAGAGCAGCCATCTAGGCTCCTTCTCCCTCTTCTTGAGCCCTCTGCGATATTCCTTTTTTCTTGGTGTGGGGAGTACGACTCTGGGGCGAGTCAGGGACTTGGCCGCGGGCTATTGAACAATCCAGGGTGCAAGCCCAGTGCTGTTCGAGCCAGACGCTTGTACTTGGTCCGGGGGACCAAGTACCTGGCGAGTTCACTGGGCGCCTGGATTGTTCAATAGCCAAGGGTACCCGTGCGCAGCACGGGCCAGGGCCCCGCCCCAGGGTCGTACTCCCCACACCAAGAAAACCAAGCCAATCTCGCCCTGAAGCTTCAACTCACAAGCCAACGCCTCAATACCAAAAACCGCTTTGCAAAAAAACAAAAACACGGCAGCCCAAAAAAAACGCCACCTAAACCCAGGTGGCGTTCTTCTTTAGCAATTCCTTGGCAATCAAGAATGCCGCGACACAGCCTCAGCCGGCTGACGAGTCAGCAAAGCCAGCAACTCGGCCAGCTCACGCTGCAGCTCGCGACGATCAACCACCATATCGATAGCGCCCTTCTCCAGCAAGAACTCGGCACGCTGGAAGCCTTCGGGCAGTTTCTCGCGCACAGTCTGCTCAATCACGCGAGGACCGGCAAAACCGATCAAGGCATTAGGCTCGGCAATCACCACATCGCCCATAAAAGCGAAACTGGCCGACACACCACCCATGGTGGGGTCAGTCAAAATGCTGATAAACGGCAAACCCGCATCGGACAATTCAGCCAAAATAGCCGTCGTCTTGGCCATCTGCATCAAAGAGAACAAGCTCTCCTGCATACGCGCGCCACCCGAAGCGGCCACGCAAATAAAAGGACTACGGTTGGCAATAGCTGCCTGCACGCCACGTGTGAAACGCTCGCCTACCACGGAACCCATGGAACCGGCCATGTATTCAAATTCGAAGCAGGCCACCACGGCAGGCACAGACAGAATCGTGCCGCTCATGACCACCATGGCTTCAGTTTCGCCCGTCTGCTTGGCCGCCTCGGAAACGCGCTCGGTGTACTTGCGCGAATCGCGGAACTTCAAGGGGTCCATAGGACGGGTGTTGGAACCAATCTCGGTCTGGCCTTCGGGGTCCAGCAAGGACTTGATCCGGGCACGAGCACCAATGCGCATGTGATGGCTGCATTTGGGGCAGACATTCAAGGTGGCCTGGAGATCTTCCTTGTAGAGCACAGACTCACACGACGGACATTTCACCCACAGCCCTTCGGGAACACGACGGCTGCTTTCGGGGTTACGGTTAATTCGCGGCGGGAGTATTTTCTCGATCCAGCTCATTGTTAGATCCTGTTTTCGCCTGGCCGGCACCCGGCCCACCAAGCTCTTTATTCTGAAAAAAAGCGCCTGTTCCTAAAGAACAGGCAGATGATTCTATACGCGGAATAGGTATTTAGGCTAATTATCCAGTGCCTGACGTATCTGTGCGAGCCATTGGCTGGCTGCTGCAACCGCAGCCGCATCCATATCCTTTTGCTCTTTGCCAGCGTTCTCCTGCACAGCCTGTTCCATGGTCTGGATCAGCTTGGAGCCAATGACAACTGCATCCGCACTACGGGAAATAGCTTTGGCGCTTTGCGCGTCCCGAATCCCGAAACCCACTCCGACCGGAATTTTGACGTGCTGACGAATACGCTGCAAGTGGTGTTCCACATCAGCCACATCAATCTGGGCCGAACCGGTCACACCTTTCAGGGACACATAATACACATAGCCCTGCGCCAAAGCGGCTACCTTGGCAATACGCTCGTCCGTGGACGTAGGCGAGAGCAGGAAAATAGTATCCACGCCCTGCTCGGTCAGCAAACGGGTGAAATCCTCGGACTCCTCAGGTGGGTAGTCCACCGTCAGCACACCGTCCACACCCGCCTTGCCTGCCATGACAGCAAATTCAGCCTGACCGATACGCTCAATAGGATTGGCGTAACCCATCAGAACAACCGGCGTTTCCTCGTCGATCAAGCGAAACTGCTGCACAATCTCCAGCACTTTACGCAAGCCCACACCACGGCTGATGGCACGTTCAGCCGCTTGCTGAATCACCGGGCCATCGGCAGTGGGATCAGAAAACGGTACACCCAATTCAATGACATCTGCCCCGGCCTGACGCAAGGCATGCATCAAGGCCACGGTAGCGGGCACCGAAGGGTCTCCGGCCGTAATATAAGGCACCAGGGCACAGCGCCCGTTCAAACCTTCAAACGTCTTTTTCAGACGCACATTACTCGACATATCCGTTCCCGATTGCTTACAGAGTCAAGCCGCCGTACTCGGCGACCGTGTGCATGTCCTTATCACCGCGACCGGACAAACTGACCAGGATGATTTTATCCTTGGGCAAAGTCGGGGCAATGCGAGCCGCATGCGCCAGCGCGTGCGAGGACTCCAGCGCGGGCATGATGCCTTCGATGCGGCAGCAATCGTGAAACGCTTTCAGGGCGTCTTCATCGGTGCAGGTGGCGTATTGCGCACGGCCACAATCTTTCAGCCAGGCGTGCTCGGGACCCACACCGGGGTAATCCAGGCCAGCCGACACCGAGTGCGTAGGCATGACGTTACCGTCATCGTCCTGCAGCACATAGGTACGGTTACCGTGCAGCACACCCACCATGCCCTTGTTCAGGGAAGCCGAGTGCTCCAGCGTATCCAGACCGCGGCCAGCCGCTTCCACTCCGATCAGCTCCACATCCTTGTGCTCGATGTAGGGGTAGAAAATGCCCATGGCATTGGAACCACCGCCCACCGACGCCAAAACGTAGTCCGGCTGACGACCGGCGTCCTGAGGCATTTGCTCCACGCACTCGTCACCGATCACGCATTGGAAGTCGCGCACCATCATCGGGTAAGGATGAGGACCAGCCACCGTGCCAATAATGTAGAAGGTATTGCTGATATTGGTGACCCAGTCGCGCATGGCTTCGTTCAGCGCGTCTTTCAGCGTGCGCGAACCGGATTCCACAGGAACGACCGTCGCACCCAGCAACTTCATGCGGTACACATTGGAAGCCTGACGGCGTACGTCTTCGCTACCCATGTAGACCACACACTCCAGACCATAGCGGGCGGCGACCGTAGCCGTTGCCACGCCGTGCTGGCCTGCACCGGTTTCAGCAATAATGCGTGGCTTGCCCATGCGGCGAGCCAGCAGAATCTGACCGATACAGTTGTTGATCTTGTGTGCGCCAGTGTGATTGAGATCTTCGCGCTTGAACCAGATCTGAGCTCCACCTAGTTGCTCCGACCATCGACGGGCATGGTACACGGGGCTGGGACGACCGACAAAATGCTTGAGTTCGTAGTGAAACTCGCGCAGAAACTCAGGATCGTTCCGATACTGTTCGTAGGCTGCTTTCAACTCGTCCAGGGCGTGGACCAGCGTTTCAGCGACAAACGAACCACCAAACTGACCAAAATGTCCATCCGGGTCGGGCAAGGTATAGGTTTTCAAAGCTCGCTCTCTTGATTGACAAGAACAATCGCGGGCACAACGCCCGCGAGGTTTAGGTTTACCGATTTTAGCAGTTCAGGACGAGTAGCGGCGGGCGCTGACGCCCGATAACTCGTTCAAGGCCGCTAAAGCCTTTTGAATTTGCTCGCCATCACGCACTTCAATAGTAAATATCATGCGCGTCAACGAGCGGCGACTCAAGGTGTTGATACCCGTTACGTTCAAACGCAGGCGGGCAAACACTTCCGAGAGATCACGCAAGAGGCTGGGATGCTCCTGAGCCTCAATGGCCAGATCCACGGGATACTGAGTATCCCCCGTATCGCCCCAATCGACGCTAATAGCCCTTTCAGGTTGTCGATCAGCCAGTTCCTGGTAGGACTTGCAGTCGGCACGGTGTATGGACACCCCCCGGCCACGAGTCACAAAACCAGCAATCAGATCAGGGGGTGCGGGACGGCAGCAACGGGCCAGTTGCGTCATTAGCGAATCTACACCCACCACTAGCACGCCGCTTTTCCCGGTCTTGGAAACACTTTCCCGGGCCGCATCAAACACACGCTGTACGGGTTCTTCCTCCTGCACATCCTCACGGAACAAGGCATCCACCTGGCGCAGGCTGAATTCATCCTTGGCCACGGCAACATACAAGTCATCCGCCTTGGCAAAGCCCAGCTGTTGCGCCATCTGCTCCAGATTCACGGCCGTACGACCCAGCCGTTGCAACTCTTTTTCGACCATGCTCTGGCCTTGGGAGATGCGCTGCTGCAACTCAATCGCGTTGAACCAGGCGCGCACCTTGGAGCGCGAGCGTGGGCTGGCCAGAAAGCCCAACTGCACGTTCAGCCAGTCACGCGATGGACCGCCGGATTTGGCCGCCACAATCTCTACCGTCTGACCAGTCGACAAGCGCGTGGACAAAGGCACCATCTGCCCATCAACCCGCGCACCCCGGCAACGATGGCCCAGATCGGTATGCAGGTAGTAGGCAAAGTCCACCGGCGTCGCCCCCACAGGCAGCTCGATAACCCGAGCCTGCGGCGTCAGCACATAAATATGTTCGTCTTCCTGAGCCTTCAAAGGCCTGGCAACAGCTGGTTTCTTGCTGGCAACGGGCTCTACTACCTTTTCGGAAGCCGAATCTTTGCTGCTGTCTGCTTGCAGGCCAGGCTCGGTAGCGTTCGAGGTGGACGCCTCCCTGTCCCAGGCCAGCAATTGACGCATCCAGGCGATCTTTCTATCGTCCTCACCATCGGCCACCTGCTGTCCGCCCTGGGCTCCGGCTTCCTTGTAGCGCCAGTGGGCAGCCATCCCGTATTCCGCGAACTGGTGCATGTCGCGCGTGCGGATCTGAATTTCATAACAACGCCCCTGTGCATCCGCAATAACGGTATGCAGGGAACGGTAGCCATTGGGCTTGGGCCGGGAGATGTAATCGTCAAACTCTTCGGGCACCGGCGTCCACAGCGAATGCACCACCGCCAGGGTGTGGTAGCAGCTGCGCTCGTCATCAACAATGACACGCAAGGCGCGCAGATCAAACAACTGATCGAAATCCAGATGCTTGTTGCGCATCTTGTTCCAGATACTGAAGATATGCTTGGGCCGGCCTGAAACCTCAGCCACGATATGCTCGCGTTTCAAGGCTGCCAGCAGTTGGTCGCGCACCTGACTGATCAGGGTTTCGCGCTCTACGCGCTTGTCTTCCAGCTTACTGGCAATATTCTTGTAGACCTCGGGATTCAGAAAGCGAAAGGCCAGATCTTCCATTTCCCACTTGATCTGCCAAATCCCCAAACGATTCGCCAAGGGCGTATAAAGCTCCAGCGTTTCACGCGCAAACTCGACCGGGCAGACGGTCTTGGACTGCCGATACCAGCGCAAGGACTGCAGGCGAGAAGCCAGACGCATCATCACAATGCGCAAGTCAGCGGCCATCGCCAGCAGCATCTTGCGCTTCATTTCCTTTTGATCGCCCCCGCCTGTCTGCTCCTTGGCCTGGCCTGTCAGCGAACCCAGCCGGTACAAGGCGCGCGAGCCACGTACCAACGTCATGACTTCGGCACCAAAGGCTTTCTGAACAGGGTCCTGCTTGACCTCCGGCCCAGGAGCAGGAGTGACGGCCAACAAGGCGCTGGCACGGGTTTGAGCGTCCACACCCAAGCCAGCCAAAATAAGCGCTACCTGAGCGCAATGGCTGTCCAAGGGTTCGCCGGTACTTCCGGCCAGATCCAGCAAAATAGGCCCCGCCCAGTCGGCAGCCGCCTGCAATAGCGTACGCCCTGCTTCATCCAGTCCGTGGCTGGCTTGCGCGAACCATTGAGGATTGAAGGCCGACTCGGCCATAGGGGGAGAAGCGGTGTGATTCATGTGGATTACGTCGATGTGGCCACTCAGCGCTGAAGTGGCTCTCTATACTGTAGACGCTAGTCTATCACCGCGAGTAAGAGCTTATGAGTCTGAACACATGCCGCCAGCTTCTGTTGATTTGGCACTCCCGTACCGGCGCCGCCCGTCAACTGGCCGAACAGGCCGAGGAAGGCGCGCTGCAGATACTCAAAGAACTGGGCGAGACAGAGCAGGTCTGTATCAAACGCTTGCATTGTGATCAGGTGCAAGCACAGGATTTGCGCGATTCCCACGCCTATTTGTTCTGCGCGCCCGAGAATCTGAGCAGTCTGAGCGGTGCCATGAAAGAGTGTCTGGACCGGAACTACTACGAGGTGCTGGATCAACTCAACGGGCGTCCCTATTCCGCCCTGATCAGTGCGGGTAGCGATGGGCAAGGTGCACAACGGCAACTGGAGCGGATTTGTACCGGCTGGCGGCTGGAGCTGGCCGCCCCCATCCGTATCTTCAATTTTCACGCCCAGACGCCAGAAAGCATTCTGGCCCCCAAGACCTTGAGTGAAGAGCAAATTGCCCAGGCTCGGGAAGCCGGTGGGCATCTGGCGGCACTGCTGTGTCTATGAAAAAGCCCTTTGCATGTGCAAAGGGCTTTGATTCAAACTTTTAGTGCTATAGCTTTATCGCTTTAAAACGATGCCGCCCGTCTGAAATCACGAGCATCACTGACTACGATGCCCTTAGCTCCCCTACCCAAGCAGCATTTGCCTCAAGAAGGGAAGCCTCAAGCTCTAAGCCGGAGGCAGCTGAAAAACCTGCCGCAAATACGCCAGATACGCCGGATCGTCGCACATGGTCTTTTCCGGAGCATCGGACACTTTCGCCACGGGCTGGCCATTGCAACGCACCATCTTCATGACGATCTGCAGCGGCTCATGGCCCAGGTCATTGGTCAGGTTGGTGCCAATCCCGAAGGACACCTTGCAGCGGCCTGCAAAACGCAGGGCCAGCTCAATGGCTTTGGGTATGGTCAAACCGTCAGAGAACACCAAGGTCTTGGTACGTGGATCGGTACGGTTGGCCTGATAGTGCGCCAGCAAGCGCTCGCCCCAAATGAATGGGTCACCCGAGTCATGGCGAGCACCGTCAAACAGCTTGCAGAAGTACATGTCAAAGTCGCGCAGGAAGGCATCCATGCCGTAGACATCCGACAAGGCAATACCCAAGTCACCGCGATACTCTTTGGCCCACACTTCCAGAGCAAAAATCTGCGAGTCACGCAAACGGGGGCCCAGAGCCTGACAAGCCTGCAAGTATTCGTGACCCATGGTGCCCAGCGGCGTCACCCCATACTTCATGGCCAACCAGACGTTGCTGGTGCCCGCAAAGTGCGGCTTCATCTGCTCGATCATGGTAGTGACCACTTCTTCGTGCCACTGCTTGGAAAAGCGGCGGCGCGTACCGTAGTCAGCCACACGAAAGTCGCTCAGGGCCGGATCATCCACCACCAGCCGCATCTTGGACTGCAGACGCTCGCGCCCTTCTGCCCATGGTGGCTGCGGACATTCGTTGCGAAAGTAAACCTCGTTCACAATGGCCAGCACCGGGATCTCGAACAGGATCGTGTGCAGCCAGGGCCCCTGAACCGAAATTTCGATCTCGCCGGGCACATCACCGGCCTGCACCTGAATGCAGCGCTCGGGCAGGTGGAACAGGCCCAGAAAATCGACGAAGTCGCTTTTGATAAAGCGCAGGCTACGCAAATAATCCAGCTCGGCGTCTGAAAAACGCAACTGGCACAGCGCGTGAATTTCCGCCCGAATCTCGTCCAGGTACTGGCTCAAATTAATATTGGGAGTACGGCACTTATAGCGATACTCCACGTGCGCAGCCGGGAAATGATGCAAAACAACCTGCATCATGGAAAACTTGTACAGGTCCGTATCAAGTAAAGAGGTAATGATCATCACAAACCTACCGATTTTGATTGCGCAACCATAGCACGGGCGCCAGTTCTTGCGTACAGCTATCTAGCAGGTGAGCTATTGCGCCATCTCAATAAGCAAGAAGCTGAATATTCGTTAAAATCGAAAGATTCGATTTAAATCCCATTTTTATCGTTCAGGCCCTGTGCGTTGTCGCGCACCCCATCCACGGCCCTTTGCCGTGACTGACCGCCTTAGCGATACCGCAGGAGTGTTACTGAAATGACCCACGTCGTCACCGAAAACTGTATCAAGTGCAAATTCACCGATTGTGTGGATGTGTGCCCCGTCGACTGTTTTCGTGAAGGCCCGAACTTTCTGGTGATTGACCCGGACGAGTGCATTGACTGCGCCGTCTGTATTCCCGAATGCCCGGCCAATGCCATTTTTGCTGAAGAAGATGTGCCGCAGGATCAAGTTCCCTTCATCGAACTGAACGCAGAACTGACGCCTATTTTTGCCAGCATCAACCGCTCCAAGAAACCGCTGGAAGATGCGGACGACTGGAACGGTGTGGAGAACAAACTACAGTATCTGGAGCGCTAAGCCCTTCGCTCGCTCTATAGAAGTCCGACCCGGTGGCTGCGTTCCTATCCAGCCACTCTTGCGCCCAATCTCGCCTTTTGATAAAAAACTTGCCGCACTGCAGCAAGGGAAAATCCCAAGTACAGAGGAACGGTAAACGTCGTATTGTTTCCCACAGGAATAAGCATATACATTCCTCTGTATCAAATTAGGCAACACCAAGGCGCACACTATGCTTTACGATCTGCACGAACTTCAGCGGTCCTTTCTGGCCCCGCTGGCTGCCTTTACCGGCACCAGCTCCCAATGGTTCTCCAACCCATACAGTCCACTGGCCTACACGCCCCTGTCGCGCCAACTGGCGGCGGCCTCTGAACTGGTACACCGTATCGGCAAGGATTACGAAAAGCCAGCCTGGGGGCTGAACGAAACCCAGATCGACGGCCAGACCGTTGCCGTGCGCGAGGTCGAACACCTGAGCAAGCCCTTCTGCAAGTTGATCCACTTCGAGCGTGATCACCCCAAAGCCGCTCAGGACCCCACAATTTTGCTGGTAGCCCCTTTGTCCGGCCACCACGCCACCTTGCTGCGTGAAACCGTACGTGCGCTGTTGCCCGATCACTCCGTCTATGTCACCGACTGGATTGATGCCCGCATGGTGCCCCGTTCGGCCGGCCCCTTCCATCTGGACGATTACGTTCTGTATGTGCAGGAGTTCATCCAGGCGCTGGGCTCGAAGGTGCACGTCATGTCGGTTTGCCAACCCACAGTGCCAGTACTGGCTGCCGTCTCGCTAATGGCGACCCGCCGCTCGGCCGTGATGCCGCGCAGCATGATCATGATGGGTGGTCCCATCGACACGCGTCAGTCGCCTACGGAAGTGAACCGTCTGGCCACGACCAAGTCCTACTCCTGGTTTGAAAACAATCTGATTCATCGCGTGCCCACCAAGTACCCCGGTGCTCACCGTCGCGTGTACCCCGGCTTTTTGCAGCATGCCGGCTTTGTGGCCATGAATCCGGATCGTCACGTCAGCTCGCACTACGACTTTTATCAGCACCTGATCAAGGGTGATGATGACGACGCACAAGCACACCGCCGTTTCTACGACGAATACAATGCCGTGCTGGATATGCCCGCCGAGTTCTATCTGGACACGATCCGCATTGTGTTCCAAGAGCACCGCCTGCCCAAGGGCCAATGGCACGTGCATGGCGAACAGGTTCGTCCACAAGATATTGATGGCGTAGCCTTGTTCACCATTGAGGGCGAACTGGACGATATTTCCGGCCAGGGCCAGACCCATTCGGCTCAAGCGCTGTGCGCAAAAATTGCCCCTGAACTCAAGCAACAATTCACCGCACCCAACTGTGGGCATTACGGGATTTTCTCCGGAAGTCGCTGGCGCACGCTGATCTGTCCTAAAATCAGGGACTTCATCCGTCAGCACAACTGATATTTGGCTTAGGCCGTTTCTGACGGGGCCAGATGGCCCCGTTTTTGCATTCATGTCCGACACCTTAATACGGCGCATTGACGCCCTGCTCCCTCAAACCCAGTGCACCCGCTGTGGTTACGACGCCTGTCTGCCCTATGCCCAAGCCATCGCGCTTGAGGGCGAGGCCATCAACCGCTGCCCGCCAGGCGGGCAGGAAGGCGTACAAGCCCTGGCCGAGCTGCTGGGTCGTGAGGCCCTGCCCCTGGATCCGTCCTGTGGCGAATTCACCGGCCCCAGTCGGGCGGTGATTATCGAAGAACACTGTATTGGTTGCACCTTGTGCATCCAGGCCTGTCCGGTGGACGCCATTATTGGCGCCAACAAGCTGATGCATACCGTGCTGGCCGATCGCTGCACGGGCTGTGAGCTCTGTGTACCACCCTGTCCGGTGGACTGCATCAGCATGGTGCCCACCGACGACTGGAGCGCCGAACAGGCCGCTCAAGCACGCCTGGATACCGAACAGCGCCGGGAGCGCCTGCTGAATCGCCACAAGGAAAGCTCGGATCTGGCGGCCCGTACCCTGGCCAATAAACCCGTTCTGGCCAATGATGCCGATCAGGCTGATAAACGCGAGGCATCCATCGCCTCTGCCCTGGCTCGCGCCCGTGCCCGCCGTGCCAGCAAGACTGCAAGCGGAACCACACCATGAACGCTGCCAAGCGCTACGAGATTTTCAGTCGTTTTCAGGCTGCCAACCCCAAACCCACCACCGAACTGGAATACGCTGACACCTTTCAGCTGCTGATTGCCGTGATTTTGTCGGCCCAGGCCACTGATCGCTCCGTGAACCTGGCCACAGCCCGATTCTTTCCCGAGCATGGCACGCCCGAAGGAATTCTGGCCATGGGTGAAGAAGGCTTGCGCGAGGCCATCAAGACCATCGGTCTGTACAAGACCAAGGCCGCCAATGTCATCAAGACCTGTCAGATGCTGCTGGACTTGCATCAAGGCAAGGTTCCCTGTGATCGCGCCGCTCTGGAAGCGCTTCCCGGTGTAGGTCGCAAAACCGCCAACGTGGTCTTGAACACCGCGTTTGGCCTGCCCACCATTGCGGTAGACACACATATTTTCCGTGTAGCGAACCGCACCGGCATTGCGCCCGGCAAGAACGTGGTCGAAGTGGAAAAGAAGCTGGAGAAAGTCATACCCAAGCCTTTTTTGCTGGACGCCCACCACTGGCTGATTTTGCATGGCCGCTACATTTGTGTAGCCCGCAAGCCCAAGTGCCCCCAGTGCGGCATCTCGGATTTGTGCGACTTCAAACCGAAAACCGTTAACACTTAAGTAACACATACCCGGTTTAACAACATTTGTTTACCAAACAGTGCATTAAACCGGACCATCCTATGACAAACCCGCATAGTTTTGCTTCGTCGGCGCTTCCATACTGAAACGCATGAAGGACTCTGCCTATAGTTTGCTGGCGATGGAATCACCGCGGTAAGAGGCAAAGGACGCGTAACGGGTTCCTGCGCCGACCAGCCAACGTACAGGCCCATATTGACGACTCACGACAAGGAGCGTTCTCATGACACGGGCTGCCCTGGATATTGAGAATCTGTACGCCTGGCACCGAGAGTTCCCGCTCTTGCGCGGTTTGAATTTGCAGGTCGCTTCCGGCGAAATCTGCACTGTCTTGAGCCGCAACCGGGCCGGCCGCAGCGCCATGCTACGCGCCATCGTGGGTTTAACGGATAGCCGCCGCGGCTCCATCCGTATCCAAGGCACCGAAGCCATTCACCTGAACCAGCATCAGCTGGCAGATCTGGGCGTGGGCTACAGCCCCTACGAACAAAGCATTTTTACCGGCTTGAGCTGCGAGGAAAACCTCCTGCTGCCGCCTGCCATAGGAACAGCCCTGGGTGGTGGAATGTCGCTGGTACAAATCTATGAACTATTGCCCAGTCTGGAGCAGCGGCGCCACCATATGGCTACCCACCTGTCTACTGGGGAACAAAAGATACTGGCGATTGCGCGCTTGCTGCGCACGGGTGTGAATCTGCTGCTTCTGGACAAGGTATCCGAGGGCTTGGCCCCGGTGCAGGCCCAGACACTGAGCAAATTGATCTGCACGCTGCGCAATGAGGGCTACACCATTGTGCTGGCCGAACAATGCCCGCATTTCTCGGCAGAGTTCAGCGATCAGTTTCATGTGCTGGAACAAGGGCAAATTATCGAGCGATTCAGCCGCAACGAATTAAGCCATAAATACGAAGCCCTGCACGCACTCCTGAATGTATGAGCACTTGATTCGCCAAGCTCCAAACCTGCGTTTTCCCCCTGCTTGTCCTTGCCTGGAAGGCAGGTACAGGATCCCAGGATCCCAATAAACAGGCATCCCGAAAAGTGGAAAAACGCCCAGAAATAACCGGACGGGTTCCAAGGCTTTCCATTTCCGGACTGTTACCAGGTGATGCTAAAAACAGACATAGCGGCCAAATTGGCCCCGCATGAATTCTGCTTACTTGATCTACAACAAGGTCAGGCGGCCAACTACCTCTGAAGCTTGCTTTGGATCAAATCCGCAGGCCCAGCCCTCATGCACTCTGTAGGCTTTACACACACCTACGGAGCTCCTATGAAATCCCGCCACTTGATTCCAGGTCTGCACCTGTCCTTGCTTGCTGTTGGACTGGCCGCTGTTTTGTACGCGCCTCAAGGCCAAACACACGAAGCGGGTGATTTCTTGCTCAAAGGTGGCGTGACCTGGGTATCCCCAAAATCCAATAACGGCTCTGTGGCTGATGGCACCGTCAAGCTGGACGTAGGCAATAATGCCCGCCCCAGCTTCTCGCTGACTTACATGGCCACCCGCAATATTGGTATTGAGCTGCTGGGCGCTTTCCCCTTCCAGCACAATATCGACAGCAATCTGGGTCGTATCGGCAAGACCAAGCACTTGCCCCCAACCCTGAGCCTGCAATACCACTTCCTGCCTGACAGCGACTTCCAGCCCTATGTGGGCGTGGGCGTGAACTACACCATGTTCTTTGACACCGAGTCGCGCGGTGCTCTGGCGGGTTCCGACCTGAAGCTGAAAAACAGCTGGGGTTTTGCAGCCCAGGTCGGTGTGGATTACAAGCTGGACAAGAACTGGTTCCTGAATGCTGACGTGCGTTACATCAGCATCCGCCCAGACGTGAAGCTGAACGGCCAGTCCATTGGCAAAGCCAAGCTAGACCCCGTGGTTGCCACCATCGGGGTCGGCTACCGCTTCTAAGCTGTCGCCTCTTCCTGCTCGCGTTTGCCCTGCCCCAAGCCCAGATAACTTTCTATCACTCGGGGATTATGAGCCAGGTCAGACGCGGGCCCTTGCAGCACCACATCGCCCGTCTCCAGAACATAACCGTAGTCAGCCACTTGCAAAGCGGCACGCGCATTTTGCTCGACCAGCAAGATGGCCACGCCGGTACTGCGCAGTCGGGCAATGATCATGAAGATCTCCCGCACCACACGCGGCGCCAGGCCCAGACTGGGTTCATCCAGCATCAGCACTTTGGGTTGCGCCATCAAGGCACGGCCTACGGCCAGCATCTGCCGTTCCCCACCTGACAAAGTCCCTGCCAGCTGTGTACGACGCTCTTTCAAGCGGGGAAACAAGGTGTAGACCTTGTCCATGGTGTCGCGCCAACCGGGATGGCGGGCACGATACAGGCGAAAACCGCCCAACAGCAGATTGTCTTCTACTGTCATGCTGCCAAACAGCTCGCGGCGCTCTGGCACCAGGGAAATACCGGCCGCAACACGACGCTCCACTTCCCAATGGCTGATCTCCTGCCCTTCGTACTGCACCGAGCCTGTGCTGCGGCCCACGCTGGGCAAAGAACCCATCATGGAATTGAGCAAAGTGGACTTACCGGCGCCGTTGGCACCAATCACGGTCACAATGCTGCCGGCACGCACGTCCAGGCTGGCACCCATCACGGCACTGACTTTGCCGTACTGAGCCGCCAGATTGTCTACCTTCAGAATAATGTCTTTCGATTGTGCCGAACTCATAGCGCTGCTCCTGCCGAGGCGGGCTCATTGACCTGATCCAGATCCAGGTCGTCATCAATACCACCCAGGTAGGCTTCCAGCACGGCTGGATTTTCCTGAATTTCCTTGGGCAAACCTTCGGCCAGCTTGGTGCCAAAGTCCATGACCACCAGCTTGTCCGTCAAATTCATGACAAAGTCCATGTCATGCTCCACCAGCAGAATGCTCATGCCTTCGCTACGCAGCTGATCCAGCACTTTGGCCAGTTCCTGCTTTTCCTTGTAGCGCAAGCCGGCAGCCGGTTCGTCCAGCAGCAAAAGCAGCGGATCAGAAGCCAGAGCACGGGCAATTTCCAGAATACGCTGTTGGCCCAGGGCCAGATTGCCCGCCTCTTCGTACAGGTAGTCACCCAGACCCACACGCTGCAGCTGAACAGCCGCTTCGTGCAACAGCTCGGCTTCGCTGCGACGCTCGGTATGCAGGACGGCGGACACCACACCGACATTCCGACGCAAGTGAGCGCCCAGTGCCACGTTCTCCAGAACCGTCATGGTAGGCAGCAATTGCACGTGCTGGAAGGTACGGCCCACGCCCAGACGAGAAATCTCGCGTGCAGGTTTGCCATCAATCCGCTGCCCCAGAAAGCTGACCTGGCCACTGGTGGCCGACAGCACGCCGGTAATCAGGTTAAAGGTCGTGCTCTTGCCCGCACCGTTAGGACCGATCAGGCCCATGATCTGACCTGCGTTCAAGGTGAAGCTGATGTCGTTCACAGCCACCAGACCACCGAACTCCTTGCGAATCTTGTTCACTTCCAGAACCAGCGAACCGGCCTGCGGACGCTCACGTTGAGGCAAAGCCTCGGTTTGTGGGGGGGCAGCCTGATGACGCTTCTGTGCACCGAAAACCTGTTCCCAGGCCTTGTGCAGGATGGGCCACAAACCGTCGCGCGCGTACTGCAAGATCAGAACCATCAAGATACCGAAAACGATCAGCTCGAAGTTGATGTCGGTATTGAGCAGCTTGGGCAACCAGTTCTGCAACTGGTCTTTCAGGCTCAGCACCAGGGCCGAACCCAGAACGGCACCCCAGACACTGCCTGCTCCGCCCAACACGGCCATGAACAGGTATTCAATACCGTAGTTCAAACCGAAGGGGCTAGGCGAGACGGCGCGCTGGTAGTGCGCGTAGAGCCAACCGGACACACAAGCCAGCAAAGCGGCGTAAACGAACACGATGACCTTGTAATTGGCCATGTTCACACCAAAGGACTCGGCCATGCCGCTGCCGTGCTTCAGAGCGCGAATAGCACGTCCGGGACGGGAGTTCAGCAGGTTACGCGTACCCCACATGGCCAGCAAGGCAAAGGCCCAGATCAGGTAGTAAATATCCCGACCGGAGGACAGGGAAATACCGAAGAACTCCAAAGGAGCAATACCGGAAATACCATCGTACTGCCCCAGGAACTCCAGGTTACCGAACAGGTAGTACAAGGCCAGGCCCCAGGCCAAGGTACACAGGGGCAGGAAGTGACCGGACAAGCGCAGTGTGATCGCGCCCAGAATGTAGGCCACCATCATGGTAATGGCCATGCCAATCAGCAGATTGAACCAGGGCGACCAGCCCAGGCGAGCCGTCAGGTACGCCGTAGTGTATGCACCCAGGCCCACAAATGCAGCCTGACCAAAAGAAGTCAGACCACCCACGCCAGTCAACAACACCAGACCCAGCACGACCAAGCTGGTCAAACCAATATAGTTAAGCTGGGTAATCCAGAATTCGGGCGTTGCGCCCAGCTGCGGCAAAACCAATAGAACCGCAATAAATAGTAGCGTCAGCCAGTGTCTCATGTGATTTACTCCTCATCATCCACGTGCTTGCTACCGAAGGAGCGCCACAACAACACCGGTATCACCATGGTAAATACAATAACTTCTTTGTAGGCACTGGCCCAGAAAGAGGAAAACGCTTCCAGAACACCCAGGAACAAGGCACCCAAGAGGGTGACGGGGTAGCTGATCAGGCCGCCAAAGATTGCAGCCACAAAGCCTTTAAGACCAATCAAAAAGCCCGTGTCGTAGTAGATGGTCGTTACAGGCGCAATCAGCATGCCTGACAAGGCACCGATGGCCGCAGCCAGAGTGAAGGTCAGGGATCCGGACATATTGGTACTGATACCCACCAGACGGGCACCACGACGGTTCACCGCCGTGGCACGCAGGGCGCGACCGTAAAGAGTCTTACCAAAAAAGCCCCACAAGGCCAGAATCAGGACCACGCAGGCGCCCATCACAAAGAAGGTTTGAGCGGACCAGCTCACTGCACCCAGGGACACTTCACCTTCCATGAAGGGAGGCGTGCGCCAGCCTTCCGGACCGAAGAACACCAAACCCAGACCCGTCAGCGCGAAGTGCACGGCGACCGAGGTAATCAGCAGCACCAGCACACTGGCTTCGGCGATAGGCTGGTATACCAGGCGGTAGACCATAGGGCCCAGAGGAATCACCACCGCCAGCGAGAACAGCACGGCCACCCACAATGGCAGCTCCGAGCTGACAATGGCGGGAGCGGCAAAGTAAACCGCGACGGGGATCACGATATTGACCAGAAACTTGCGGGGCATGCCGGCCAGGCTGCGGCTGCGCAAGGCAGAGAGCAACTCCAGCAAGAACACCAGCGCACCGGCGATCAATAGCAAAATAACGGTTCCCGGCATGCGGCCATTGACCACAAAGGCCAGGGTCAAGGCGCCAAAGGTGACGAACTCACCTTGCGGGATAAAGATAACGCGGGTAACCAGGAAAACCAGAACCAGGGCGAGCCCGAGCAAGGCATAGATGGCGCCATTCAATATGCCATCCTGCAACAAAATTAAAGCGATGGTGGTATCCATGTCGGACAACATCCTGTACAACAAAAAAGGGCAAAGGGCTTACGGCAAACGCAGGCCTGTAGCGGGAACGGGTGCCAGGATCAGCCAGCACCCGCCTTGGAAAAAACCGGCTCTTGAGCCGGTTTTTGCCTGTCAGATATTACAGATCAGGCTGATACGTCCATTTACCGTCGACCACTTTCACAATCACGTGGGCACGCTTGTCCAGACCGGCGTGGTCCGTTGCAGACATATTGAACACACCTTGGGAAGCAGCCAGTTCCTTGGTTTGCTCCAGAGCATCACGCAGGGCTGCGCGGAACTCGGGGGTACCTGGCTTGGCGCCGGACTTCAGGGCTTCCGGAATGGCTTCGGTCACGAGCAGACCGGCATCCCACATGTGACCACCAAAGGTATTGATGGAGCCAGCGCCGTATTTGGCTTCGTATTTTTCCTTGTAGTCCATGGCGGTCTTTTTCACCGAGCTGCTGTCAGGCAGTTGTTCGGCAACCAGCAAAGGACCGGCTGGCAAGATCATGTCGTTACAGTCTTTGCCACACACACGCAGCACGTCGCTGTTGGCGGCACCGTGTGTCTGGTAAATGATGCCAGCGTAGCCGCGACCTTTCAGTTCGCGCTGGGGCAAGGCAACAGGGGTGCCGGAACCGGCGATCAGAACGGCATCAGGCTTGGTGCCCAGCAGCTTCAGAACCTGACCGGTCACGCTGGTGTCGTTACGACCGTAGCGCTCGGCGCCCAGCACTTTGATGCCTTTGGCTTGAGCGGCTTCGGTAATCACGTTCAGCCAGCCGTCACCGTAGGCGTCGTTGTAGCCGATAAAGCCCAGGGTTTTGACGTTCTGCTTGACCATGGCATCGGCCAGGGCACCGGCCATCAACTGGTCATTCTGAGGGGTCTTGAACACCCAGGTACGGGCGCCTTCCACAGGATCAACAATCTTGGCGTTGGCGGCCACACTGATCATGGGAGTCTTGGTTTCGCCGGCAACGTCCACCATGGCCAGGGAACCGGGGGTCACGGAAGTACCGATCACCACGTCCACTTTGTCATCGGTGATCAGCTTGCGCATATTGCGTACAGCTACGGTGGTATCGGTTGCATCGTCCAGAACGATGTACTCGATTTTCTGGCCGGCCACTTCAGTAGGCAGCAGGCTGACTGTATTGCGCTCAGGAATGCCCAGCGAGGCCGCCGGTCCTGTCGCTGCCACCGTCACACCCACCTTGATCTGCGCGGACACGGCCACGGGCAGGCTCAAGGCCAGGGCTGCAGCCAATGTCGTCAGGCGACCAGTAGTAATGCAGTTCATCCTTTTCTCCCAAATTTTGTTCATTGTTGTGGACCGATTTAACGGTCAAAAAATCGTAATACAGATAATCACCAGCACATACCAGAAACGTATCAAGTCACGAGAATTTCAGATATTGGTGTTTACCTTAAATATTAAAAGTTTAAATAGTGCACTAACTAAAGTGATAGCTCACTAATTAAGTGCCCTGTGCCGCGATTTTCTTCACTGGAGAGCCCACTGGAGGTCAGGAAGATCTGCACTTTGGAACCCTCTGTTCCAAACGCACTCTAATTGTCGATTACTATGTAGGACTGCACCTCCTGTAGGCATTGAACTGTTTTTCATAAGGCAGCACACGTGGAAAAAGTACGTAAAACAGACGCTGAGTGGCGCGCCCAGCTCAGCCCCGAAGAATTCTATGTCACCCGTCAGAAAGGGACGGAGCGCCCCTTTACCGGCCGCTACTGGGACACCACCACGCCCGGCATCTACCGCTGCGTCGGTTGCGGCACACCCCTGTTTGCCTCGGACACGAAGTTTGATGCCGGTTGCGGCTGGCCCAGCTACTTCACGCCCCTGAACCCGGACAATGTGCGCGAGGAGCTGGATACCAGTCACGGCATGCGCCGTACCGAAGTGCTTTGCAATGTCTGCGATGCTCATTTGGGGCACGTCTTTGAAGACGGTCCCCCACCCACTGGGCTACGATATTGCATTAACTCTCTATCCATGACTTTTGAACCCGAAGCATGAAGAAGCTCTTATTTGATCTATTCCCGCTCGTACTGTTCTTTCTGGCGTTTCGCTTCTCCGACATTTATGTCGCCACCGGCGTGGCCATGGCCGCCTCAGTCCTGCAGATACTGTGGCTGAAGCTCACCAGCAAGGCGATCGAGACCTCGCACTGGATCAATCTGGCCGTCATTGTGGTCTTTGGCGGTGCCACCCTGTTTTTCCACAATGATGTCTTCATCCGCTGGAAACCCACGGTGCTGTACTGGATCTTTGCTCTGGTGCTGCTGGGCGGACGTTACCTGATGCATCGCAATCTGATGCAAAAATTCATGGGCACCCATCTGGTCTTGCCCGGCCATGTCTGGGACAAATTAAACCTGGTCTGGGCAAGCTTTTTTGTCGCCATGGGCCTGGTCAATCTGTACGTTGCCTTCTCGGGCCACTTTACCGAATCCCAATGGGTCAACTTCAAGGCCTTCGGCCTGCTGGGTTTGATGCTGGTGTTTGTCGTTGCCCAATCCTTGTGGCTAGGCCGCTACCTGCAAGACTCTTCCGACAACTCCACTCCCCCAAAATCCTGATTTCACCATGACAGACGCACTTGCTTCCCTGATTCACGAACGGCTCCAGGCACTGGAACCGTCGGAGCTGGACATCATCAATGAGTCCCATCTGCACGCTGGCCACGCCGGTGCACAAGGTGGTGCAAGCCACTTTCGGGTGATCATCGCCTCGAAACAATTTGATGGAATTTCAACACTGGCACGACACAGACTTGTGTATGATCGCGTCCACGATCTAATGCCTTTCCCGATTCACGCATTGGCTATTCAAGCCAAAACCACCGCTTAAGGATGCTCATGAAACGTATTGCCGCATTTGCCCTGACCTGCGCTATGGCTGCTCCCGTCTATGCACAGACGATTGCCACCGTAAACGGCAAAAACCTCACGCAAAAAGACCTGGATCAGTTCGTCGCCGTTCTGGTCGAGCAAGGCGCCAAGGACTCGCCCGAGCTGCGTGAACAAGTCAAACAGGAAATGGTCAACCGTCTGGCTGTGGTGCAAGCCGCTGAAAAAGCCGGTATCGACAAGACCAACCAGGTTCAGCAAGAGCTGGAACTGGCCCGCCAGAGCATTCTGGTCCGTGCCCTGATGGCTGACTACCTGAAAAAGAACCCTGTCACCGACGCCGACCTGACCAAGGAATACAACACCATCAAGGCGATGGAAGAAGGTCAGCAGGAATACAAGGTCCGCCACATTCTGGTCAAGGACGAAGCTGCCGCCAAAGATTTGCTGGCCAAGATCAAGTCCAAGAAAATCAGCTTTGCTGATGCCGCCAAGAAAGACTCCATCGACACCGGCAGCGGCCAGCAAGGCGGCGATCTGGGCTGGGCTCCTAGCTCCACCTACGTGCCCGAGTTCGCTCAGGCTGTAGAGAAGATGAAAAAAGGCGAGCTAAGCGCTGCACCTGTGCAGTCGCAGTTTGGCTGGCACATCATCCAGGTGGACGATGCTCGCCCTGTGACCTTCCCCGCCATGGCCGAAGTGAAGCCTCAGCTGGAAGAAATGATGCGTCAGCGCAAGCTGGCCGAGTACCAGCAAAAAATCCTGAAAGAAGCCAACATCAAGTAATGGCTTTGACAGCCGCTTTGTCTTCCTGATAAAGCGGTTTGCGGGGAAAACAAATATGGCGCCTCAAGGGCGCCATATTTGTTTGTAGTGAAGATCTCCTTCACTGGAGGTCGTTCATGAGGTGACGACCAGCCCAGATCACTACTGAATCACTACCGGGACGATTCAAGCCACCAGAACTTCACGGCTCACCCCGTGCTATTCACCCGCCAGTAAAGCCAGGAACTGGGCTTCGTCCAAAATAGTCACGCCCAACTCCTGCGCCTTGGTGAGCTTGGAACCCGCCTCTGCACCTGCCAGCACATAGGCCGTCTTTTTGGAGACCGAGCCACTGGCCTTGCCCCCTGCTTCCAATACACGGCGTGTAGCTTCGTCCCGGCTCATACTGGGCAGCGTACCCGTAATGACCACCGTTTTGCCCGCCAGCGGCAGATTAGCGCTATTGGCGCGGGCTTGCGCCTGTTGAGGTGTGACCCCAGCCGCCAGCAGCGCATCCAGGGCCTCCCGATTATGCGGCTCCTGGAAAAAGTGCCGTACGGAAGCTGCTACAACCGGGCCCACCTCATTGACCTGCAGCAGCGCTTCTTCATCAGCCTGCTCCAATGCCTGCAAGGAGCCAAAATGCTGTGCCAGATCGCGTGCCGTGGTCTCACCCACATGGCGGATGCCCAAGGCGTAAATCAGACGATTCAAGGCCGGTTCGCGCACTTTATCAATCGCCTCGATCAGATTCTCGGCCGACTTGCGTCCCATACGCTCCAGTAGCACCAGCTTTTCAACTTGCAGCTTGAAGATATCGGCCAAGGTACGCACCAGCCCGGTTTCCACCAACTGATCCACCAGCTTTTCACCCAAGCCTTCAATATCCAGCGCTTTACGGCTGGCGGCGTGAATCAGGGTTTGCTTGCGCTGGGCAGGACAAATCAGACCACCAGTACAACGCCAGGCAGACTCTCCTTCCAGACGCTCCAGTGCCGACTGACAAGCGGGACACTCCTTGACCATCTCGAAAGGCACGCTGCTCTCGGGACGCTGCTCCAACACCACAGCAACCACTTCAGGGATCACATCACCGGCACGGCGTACCACGACGGTATCGCCTGCTCGCACATCTTTGCGACGCACTTCGTCTTCGTTATGCAGCGTGGCATTAGTGACTGTGACACCGCCCACAAACACCGGCTTCAAACGTGCGACGGGTGTGACAACCCCGGTACGGCCCACTTGAAACTCGATACTCTCCACACGCGTCATTTCTTCTTGCGCGGGGAATTTATGAGCAACGGCAAAGCGCGGCGCACGGGCCACATAGCCCAGAACACGCTGCGCAGCCAAAGAGTTGACCTTGTAGACCACACCGTCAATTTCAAAGGGCAAACCGGGACGACGTTGCTGGGTTTCACCATAGAAATCCAGCAAGCCCTGCACGCCCTTCACGACTTTACGGTCGCGGCTCAACGGCATACCCAGGCTTTCCAGCCAGTCCATCATGCCCGATTGGGTATCACGAGGCAGTGCCTCGCCAGCGGGTTCCGCAAACAAGGCACTTTGTGGCTGATTCGCGGCAGGCATGGGGCTGACCTCACCCCAACCATAGGCAAAAAAGCGCAAAGGCCGTTTGGCAGTTATTTTCGGGTCCAGCTGACGCAAGCTGCCTGCGGCCGCATTGCGCGGATTCACAAATACTTTCTCGCCACGCTTGGTCTGGTTCTCGTTCAGGCGCTCAAAGTCCGCCCGGTTCATCAGAACCTCGCCTCGCACCTCCAGCACGGCAGGCAATTGTGCCGCATCGCCACGCAAGCGCAGAGGAATGGACTTGATGGTGCGAATATTGCTGGTGACGTCCTCGCCCGTGGTGCCATCACCGCGAGTCGATGCCTGTACCAACAGGCCTTGCTCATAGCGCAAGCTGATCGCCAGGCCGTCAAACTTGTATTCGGCCAGATAATCTACCCGACGATCCAGTCCCACCACACCTGCCTCGACCAGGGTATCGGCGACACGCTTGTCAAAGGCCTGAACTTCTTCAGCATCAAAGGCATTACCCAAGGACAGCATGGGGACAGCGTGCTGAACCGTATCAAAACCGTCCAGAGGCGCTGCACCCACACGCTGTGTGGGCGAGTCCGGAGTAATCCATTCCGGGTGCTCGGCTTCCAGCGCCAGCAGCTCGTTCATCAATGCGTCGTATTGCGCGTCCGAAATGCTGGGCGCATCCTGAACGTAATAGGCCCAGTTATGCTGGGCCAGTTCTTCATGTAACTGCTGTACTCGCTTCAAGCTCACGAAAAAATCCTGCCTGTACGTTCCTGGCCTGCTGTAAAGCCAGCCTGCTCCAGGCGTTCGTACAGATTACTTAGTTGTTCATCAATGTTTTGGTCGGTGCTCTCGGGCAAGGGGCGGCCTTGATCATCCAGCACCACGCCGTCCAGACGGCTGGCCAGATCACGGGCCACCGTTGCCATGCGGCTGAAGGCATGATCGTCCGCAGGGCTGTTGGGCAAATCCAGCAGCAAGTCGATACGCTCAATGCTGGCCGACTGAATATCTTTGGGCTGGGCACCATCGAACATGGCGGTGAAACGGGGCTGTCCCGAATCTGCCAACCAGGCCAGTTGCTGGCCAAAGGGCAGAAAGCCGGCATCCTTGACCATTTGAATCACGGACGAGGCAGGCATGGGGCCAGGCAAGCGCACCGACACGCCCACCAGGGCATCCAGATCAGCGCAGGTATTATCCAGGGCAGCCGCACGACGCAGCACATCATCCTGTTCCGGACCTTCTACCGAACCATCAAACTGCTGTGCCAGCGCTTGCGCAGCCATCCAGACCTGCGACCACTCGATCGCCGACAAGGGGCCACTACGGTTGGCCAGTAAAACGGCAATCTGCATGCTGGCGTAGGACTCGCCCGAACGCAGGCGAGCACGATGACCGCCCCCTTCGCATTCCGCGAAATAACGCACAGGCTTGGCACCGGTACGCGATACCGATTGCAAGGCCTGAGCCAGATCCTGAGCATCCACGGGCTGGCTGAAACTGATATCGATAACGGCCTCGGTCGTGCAGTCGGCCTCGGCCGCATCGTGCTCACCGTCAGCAGACGCAGAATCGCCGCCACGCGTCATGCTGGGCTCGCGGCGTTCCAGCTCGGTGAGCTGGCTCATCAAGGGATCGGTATCCCCATCCGGGAATTGGCTTTGCATCTGCTGGCGCACTCGGCGGTCTTGCCACCAGTTAAAGACCACCACGAGCAAGATGAGCAAAATGCCCAATAAAATCAGTGCGATTTGCAAATCACTCATTGTCAGTTCCGTCGAATCAACACTAGCGGATTAAAAAAAACAGGCTTACACACTGCTCATTTGCATGGCAGCGTCTACGTCCACTGCCACAATTCGGGATACACCTTGCTCTTGCATGGTGACCCCGATCAGTTGTTTGGCCATCTGCATGGCAATTTTATTGTGAGAAATAAATAAAAACTGGGTTTGGTCACTCATGCTGGCCACCAGATTGGCATAGCGTTCGGTATTCGCATCATCCAGTGGCGCATCCACCTCGTCCAGCAAACAAAAGGGTGCGGGATTGAGCTTGAAGAAGGCAAAAACCAGCGCTGTCGCTGTCAATGCCTTTTCACCACCAGAGAGCAAATGAATCGTGCTATTGCGCTTGCCTGGTGGCTGAGCCATGACCTGCACCCCAGCTTCCAGCACTTCATCGCCCACCATCGTCAGTTTAGCCTCTCCACCACCAAATAGCCTTGGGAAAAGCTCGCCAAAGTGCTGATTAACGATGTTGAATGTTTCCATGAGCAACTGGCGCGTCTCGCGGTCAATCTTGCGAATCGCATCTTCCAGGGTCTCGATGGCATCACTCAAATCTTTATGCTGAGCATCCAGATAGGTCTTGCGTTCCTGGGCCGTAGTCAGCTCCTCAAGGGCCGCCAGGTTCACCGGACCCAGGCCTTCAATCTGGCGCGAGATGCGCTGCACTTCAGACTGCAACCAGCCCACACGCTGCCATTCCGGTGTCTTTTCCTGTAACAAGCTCCACAGTTCGGAACGGTTTACCTTTCTGCTGTCCAGCTGTTCAGCAAACTGTTCGACCGCCAGACGCGACGCTTGTTCCTGCAACTGCAATTCAGTGACTTGCTCGCGCAAGGGTGCCAGATTCTTTTCGTTCTCGGCACGGGCCTGTTCATGCTCACGCAATTGGGCAGCCAGCGTATCGAGTTGAATTTTTGCCAGACGAACGGCTTCTTCACGTTCGGCACGCAACTCCAGGGCATCTTGTAAACCGGCTTGTGCAGCGGACGCATCCAGATCCAGCAGTTCGCCTTGCAAACCTTCCAGCTGACCGGCCGTGCGTTGTGCCTGCTCCTGCGCCAGGGCCAGATTGCGCTGCAGTTCGGCCATGCGCTGCACCAAAGCACGCTCGGCAAATTGGGCATCATGCACGGCGCGCTCACGCTCGTGTACGGTACGGCGGGCCTGTTCTGCCTGTTCGGCGCCCTTCTCGCCTTCCATCTGCGCTTCGGCAAACACGCCCTGATGTTCGGCCAGCTCTTCATCCAGCGTTTCAAAGCGGGCCTCGAACTCCTCGCGGTTCGCCTGCAGCTCTTCGCGCTGTACTGCCAGTTCTTCCAGCTCTTCGTTGATGCGACTACCACGCTCTTGCGACTGCTGCGCCTGTTGGGCCAACTTGGAGTGCTCCAGCTGCACATCGTGCATCCGAGCTGTCAGCTCGCCCACGCGGGCTCGGGCCGGAACCAGGCCGTTACGCACTTGCTGCAAGGCCATTTCGGCCTGGGTGCTTGTATGGCCCAGTTCATCGACAATCAGTTGAGCGCCGCGCAGCTCGCGCTCCAGATGAGCAATTTCCTGCTGACGTGCCAGCATCCCGGCTTGTTCGGAGTCGGGTGCATAAAAGCGAATGCTGTGCTTATCCACCAAATGGCCGTCACGCACCACGATTGCCATTTGATCTGTCAGTTGATCGCGCAAGCTCAGGGCCTGCTTCAAGTCCTGACAGACATAAACCTGGTGCAACCAATTATCCAGCAAGCTGCGCAAGCCGCCCTCTTGCTGACGCAGCACCGAAGTCAACAAGGGTAAATCCAAGGCAGGCTTGGCCGGCGCTCCCGCCTCGGGCAACTGATAAAAACTTAAACGGGCCGGTGGTGCATCACTGGCGAAAGCTGCGGCCATATCCAGGCGGCGCAGCTCCAAGGCCGTCATGCGCTCGCGCAGCACAGCCTCCAGCGCAGTTTCCCAGCCTTTTTCCACGTCCAGGCTTTGCCATAGACGCTTCATGCTCTCCAGTCCATGCTTGGCCAGCCAGGGTTCCAGAGTTCCCTTGCGCGCCACATCCTCCTGCAAACGACTCAAGGCCAGATGACGTGCTTCCAGACGGGCCATATCCTGCCCGCCTTGCAAGGCTTGCTCCTGCGCCTTCTTGCGCTCCTCTTCCAGTCGAGGAAGTTGGGCTTCCAGTTGCTGCATATGCTCCTGAGCTTGCTGCAACTGGTTTTGCAGCATGTTCAGATCGCCTTGCAGGCGCTCAAGATTGTCCGGGTCCGGAGCATTAAGTTCGCGCAACTCCTGTTTCAAGCGCTCCTGACGCTGCTCCACGCCTTGAATCTGGCGGTCGGCATCACGCTGCGATTGCGCAGCCAAGGCCAAATTCTGTTCCAGACGCGCCAAAGCCATGCGCATTTCGTCCCGACGCTGGGCCTGTTCGCGTACACGCAGCTCCAGATCGGGCAAGGCGCCTTGCGCCTCCTCCAGCAGAATCTGTAATTCTTCCAGCTTTACCGCGGCTTCTTCGCGCTGCTGCTCACTGTTTTCCAGTTCTTGCTGGCAATGTTCTTGTTGTTCAATCCAGTCATGCTGCTGTTGTTCCAGTTGCTCACGGCGCTGCGCCATGCGGCTGCGCGAATCCAGCACGTGGCGGATTTCCGCTTCCAGGCTGGACACTTGAGAGCCCGCCTCATACAACTGGCTTTGCGCCAGATGCAAGGCATCGCCAGCCTGTAAATGAGCTTGTCGCTGCGACTCCAACGTGGATTCGGCATGCCGCAAACCGGCAATGGATTCTTCCAGCTTGGTCTGAGCCTGTTCAATCGCCAGGAAACGGGCTTTTTGATCGCTCTGTGCATTGGACTCTTTCAGCAGCCACAGCAGGTTTTGCTTGAGCTCACCGTCTTGCTGCAAGTCACGATACTGGCGTGCCACTTCGGCCTGCGCCTGCAATTTCTCCAACTGCGCATCCAGTTCTCTTTGAATGTCTTCCACTCGCAGCAGGTTTTCACGGGTATCGCGCAAGCGGCTTTCTGTTTCGCGGCGACGCTCCTTGTAGCGCGACACGCCTGCGGCTTCTTCCAGAAACACACGCAGTTCTTCCGGCTTGGCTTCAATCAGGCGGTTGATCATGCCCTGCCCGATGATGGCGTAACCCCGCGCCCCCAAGCCCGTACCCAGGAAGATGTCGTGAATATCACGCCGGCGAACAGCCTGATTGTTCAGAAAGTAGCTGCTGGTCCCGTCCCGGCTCAGGACACGCCGTACCGAGATCTCGGCATAGGTGCTCCACTGACCCGAGGCCCGCCCTTCAGAATTATCGAAAACCAGCTCAACCGATGCGCGGCCCGCCGGTTTGCGTTGCGAGGAGCCATTGAAAATCACGTCCTGCATGGACTCGCCACGCAGCTCGGAGGCTTTGCTCTCGCCCAGCACCCAGCGCACCGCATCGATGATGTTGGATTTTCCACAGCCGTTGGGCCCGACAACGCCAACCAACTGACTGGGAGTTGGGATGGAGGTCGGGTCCACAAAGGATTTGAAACCAGCTAGTTTGATCTGGGTTAGACGCACAGGGTAGAAGTCAGCTCAGAAAAGACCAATTTGAACAGGCGCACAGGCGCATCTTGATCTGCCCGGCACCGCGAGTCGTATGATACCGCAGCACCTGCCACCCACAGCAAAACACGCCAAAAAACAAATGAAAACCACGGCACGGCTGCTGGGATGATAAGGCAGTAAACTCCCCCTTGCCGTCAAGTCCTGTTTACCCTGCTTGGCAAGCAGGACAAGAGTGTCAGACAGGGCATTTACAATAGCGCTTTGCCAGCGCCCGCCCGGCCAGAAAATCCGCGCAGACAGATAGCCGCAATGAATTTCTGATACCACTGCCCCCGCAGTCCCTGTTATTCTTGCTCCCCATCTCTCTTCGTAAATTTCACACCGGCTCAGGCTTGGTCAGAAAAACCATGAGGAGCCGCCTTGAAAAAGCTCCCCAGGCCTGACACCTGGCTTTGATTCGTGCTCTGCAGTCCCGAGACTGCACCTGTGGGCACACGTATTCGGGATGTATTTTGAATAAAGGATTTTATCTGGTCATGGCCGCGCAGGCATTGTCGTCAGTTGCCGACAATGCCTTGCTGATTGCCGCCATCGCCCTGATCGCTGACCTGCACGGACCTATCTGGATGGTCCCCATGATGAAATGGTGGTTTGCGCTGTCCTACGTGCTATTGGCCGCTTTTGTAGGGGCCTTTGCCGACTCGTATCCCAAGGGCCGGGTGATGTTCGCCACCAATGCCATCAAGCTGATAGGCTGTATGTTGATGTTCTGCCACCAGTACTTTGGCATGAACGACTCCCAGCAGCTGGTTCTGGTCTTTGTCTCCTACACCCTGGTAGGTATCGGTGCTGCTGCCTACTCTCCCGCCAAATACGGCATCGTCACCGAAATGCTCAAGCCCGAACAGTTGGTCAAGGGCAATAGCTGGATTGAAGGGCTGACCGTTCTGTCCATCATCGGCGGCACCGTGCTGGGCGGCATTCTGATCAACCCGTCGATCGCCAGTTCGCTGGCCGAACACCCCCTGATTGCACCTTTGGCCCAGACGCGTGCCGAAGTCGCTATCTTGCTGATTTCCTTTATCTACCTGTCGGCAGCGCTGTGCAATCTGCTAATTCCCCGCACCAATATCGACTACCCGCCCCAACAAAAGAACCCCATTCTGCTGCTCAAGGAATTCCGTACCTACGTACATATTCTGTGGCGTGACAAGCTGGGCCAGATCTCGCTGGCGGTAACCACTTTATTCTGGGGGGCCGGTGCCACACTGCAATTCATTGTGATCGAATGGGGCGCTCAACATCTGGGCTACCGTCTGGACCAGGCCTCGGTGCTGATGGGCGTAGCCGCATTGGGTACGGTCTTTGGCGCCGTTTTTGCGGCCCGCGTCCCCCTGAAGAAATCACTGGCCGTTCTGCCAGTGGGCGTGGCAATGGGCTTTGTGGTTCTGCTCATGCCCTTGGTGCACGAGAAATGGGCGGTCTACACCCTGCTCATGGGCATTGGCGGCTTGTCCGGCTTTTTCGTCGTTCCCATGAATGCCCTGCTCCAACATCGCGGGCACGTCATGTTGTCGGCCGGTCACTCCATTGCCGTGCAGAACTTCAATGAACAGTTGAACATTCTTTTCATGCTGGCGCTGTACAGCCTGCTGTTGTGGCTGCGTTTGCCCATCAACTACATCATTGTGTTCTTTGGCCTGATGGTAGCGTCCTTGATGACGGTATTCATCATCTGGAAAAACGCCAATCTGCGCGCGCACCCCGAGCTGGAAGCCTGCATAGGCCAGGAAGGTCATGGGCAGGCCTTGACGGCCAAGTAAGGGACAGCCCCAAAAAGGCACTACACCCCAAAAGTTGGACATGAATCCAATCTTTGGGGTGTTTTTCCATGATGACGTCTGACGAGGCAACTCAGCGCTAAAAGCCACCTGCAAGAACTGAGATCAGGACTGGCCCTGCAACTCGCGCAACAAGGACAAATCCCGCCAGGCATTGGCTTTGTGCTGCGGGCGCAGCAACAGCGAGGCAGGATGGTAAGTCACCACCAAAGGCAGGCTACGACCCTGGGCATCGGTATACGTCAGGGCCTGGCCCCGCAAAGCCTCCAGATCTTCATCACGACCACTTAATGCCACCGCCGCCAAATGGCCAACGGCCAGCAAGCGACGTGGCTGTACCAAGCGAATCTGCGCATCCAGAAAGGCCCGACACGCGGCCAGCTCCTCTTGGGTAGGTGGACGGTTGCCCAAGGGGCGGCATTTCACCAGATGCGTTTTATAGACCGAAGCATCAGGAATCGCGCTATTGAGCATGGCTTGCAAAAGCAGCCCGGCTTTGCCGTCAAAAGGCTGGGCGCTGCGATCATCACTGGTGCCCGGCGCTTCACCAATAATCATCCAGTCCGGTTCAGATAAGAGTTCTGAACCAAATACCACTTGAGCGCGGCCCGTATGCAAACCACATTCCTGACAAGCCTGTACCTGCTCCAGCAAGCTGGCCATATCCTGGGCTTTTTCGGGCTGAATCAGTACAGCAGGCCGCTGCACGACCTCCTCCACAGGAGCCGCTGCAACAGGTCGAGCGCCGGATTTACGCAAAACTGCTAGCGCCTGATCACGCGCCGACATGGCATCAGTAGCCGCTGCGGGAGCTGAAACAGGCGCAGGGCTGCCTGCATCATCCAGATTTCGGCCTGCCAACTGAGCCGTCTGCGGTGACGCTGCGGCCTCTTGCGCAGGGGCTGCGGTAATGGCGGCGGATTGAACCAGAGGCTGTGCCTGCGGCAGACGCGCCAGAAAAGCACGCTCCAGCCCCAACTCCAAAAGCCAGGTGCGCTGCAAAGGAGAGATAGGCTGAAAATCGATCATGCCCCAGCCCTGCTGGCCAGGTTCAGACTCATCAAGACCGCGTCTTCACGCTGTCCATCGCCCAGCGGATAGTAGTTTTTACGCAGACCATCCGCCTTGAAACCGTACTTCTGATACAGACCAATAGCTGGCGCATTCGAGGCCCGCACTTCCAGAACCACGCGCTCCAGCTGATGCTGACGAGCCCACTGCAGGCCGTCATCCAGCAATTGTCGAGCCAGACCGCGCCGCTGCTGTTCAGGGGCCACCCCAATCAGCAAGAGTTCGATCATATCGGGAGCTTGCAGCCAGATGGCATAGCCTTGCACCAAGCCTTGTTTGTGAATGATCCGGGAGCAGTACGCGCTATTGCCCAGGGCATCCGTGAAGTTGCCTGCCGTCCAGGGATGGCTTTCCACACGACGCTCAATATCCAGCACAGCGGACACATGCCCGGCCTGCATGGCTTCAATTTGTAGAGGTTGATCCAGAGCCGCCGGGTTTCCGCCCAGGCCCTGCTCACGCTCCTGGATGGTGTAGGCGACTTTCTCGCGCACATACAGCGGCATGGCCAGATCCGGGGAGATACCCCGCCCTTCATCCAGATCATGCAGAGCCAAATGCGCCACGCTGGCACCTGTTGCACGCCATGTCTGGCCCACTTCCCAGCCCTGCGCAACGATAGCTGGGGCCAGATCAGGAAACTGCTCCAATGCGTCACCGACGACTTGAATGGGCTGCTGCTCTGCGATCAAACCCTCAGCCTGCAAACGGGCGATCCAGGTAGTGACCTGCGCGGCATCCAGCAAGACCGGGCTTTGCAGCACAGACCAGGACTTCTCAGCTGTCCAGCAGTACACAGCCGCGTAGACCTCTTGCATGCGCGCATCCTGTGCCACCACATAGGCGGTGCCTTCTACAGGCGTACCGCAAGCAGCAGCCGCCAGTAAGGACGAGACCGGCAGCACCGGCAGGTCCAGAGCAAAAGCCATACCTTGAGCTACACCACAGGCCACGCGCAGGCCGGTAAAACCGCCAGGGCCTTGGCCGAAAGCAATCGCCGTCAGGGCGTGCCTATCCAGACCGGCCTGCTCCAGCAGTTGCTCGGCCATGGGCAAAAGGCGTTCGGCATGATCGCCAGTCCCCTCGTGGCTCAGCTCCACCAGCGAAATACCCGCTTGGGTGCGAGACAACAAGGTCAGTTCACAGAGATTGGAGGAAGTCTCCAGGGCAAGTATATGTGCATCCATCGCGCTATTTTAGTTTAAGCAGACTCAAAATAGGCAGCTCCCTGGGATCGGACAAGGACAAAGCAGTCCATCATGGAATTTCGGGTGTATTTGCCCTCTGGCCGCTCTTTTTTTGACCTGACTCAAGCCGGGCTATCAAACTATTTGCCACCATATAATCCTCTGTGAAGCCAGTCCAAATCCGCTGCAAGGCGCATAAATAGTACAAAACGCTTAATGTGTAATATTTTTCTACACCCCCCTATACGCGGTTTCTGATGCCTGTTACATTTTCGCTATGAATACGCCGACCCCCCCCCTCACCCGCAAAATCCTTGTCGTTGACGACGATCCCCGGCTGCGCGATTTATTGCGCCGCTACTTGTCTGAACAAGGGTTCAACGTTTTCGTCGCCGAAGACGGTAAAGAAATGGCCAAACTCTGGCAACGCGAGCATTTCGATCTGCTGGTACTGGATCTGATGCTGCCAGGCGAGGATGGCCTGTCCATCTGTCGTCGGCTGCGCGGCGGACACGACAACACTCCCATCATCATGCTCACTGCCAAGGCCGAAGAAATCGACCGTATCGTGGGCCTGGAGATGGGTGCCGATGACTACCTCATCAAACCTTTCAACCCCCGCGAACTGCTAGCCCGTGTCAACGCTATCTTGCGACGCCGTGGTACCGAGGAACACCCCGGCGCACCTAGTCAGGAAAATGAATCGATCGAGTTCGGCCCCTATGTGCTGAACCTGTCCACACGAACACTGACACGCAACAACGAAGTCGTCCCCATCACAACGGGCGAGTTCTCCGTGCTGAAGGTGTTTGCCCGTCATCCCAAGATCCCCTTGTCGCGCGACAAACTGATGGAACTGGCGCGTGGCCGCGAATACGAAGCTTTTGACCGCAGCCTGGACGTGCAGATTTCGCGTCTGCGCAAGCTGATCGAACCCAATGCCTCCAAGCCCGTGTTCATTCAAACGGTCTGGGGTCTGGGCTACGTTTTTGTTCCAGACGGCGGTAACTGACCTTGTCTTCCGGTCAGCAAGAAGGGCGGCCCGCCGTGGCCGCCCAACGCCGAGCAACAAAAAACTCAAGTATCCGGCTGGGTTTATTCAGCCGGTCTTTTTTATTGCTCGCAGCGTTGATGCTCGTCAGCCTGGGTGCCTGGCTGCAAGTATTCTTCAGTATGGAAGAAGGCCCACGCGCAGCCCAAATGGCGCAGCGCGTGGCGTCCATCGTCAGCATCACCCGCTCGGCCCTGGTGTACGCGCCCCCGGCGGTACGCCCTGCCCTGTTGCTGGATCTGGCCACCAAGGAAAGTCTGCGCGTGCAACCACGCGAGAACACGGACGAACTGGAACCCTTGCCACGCTCCAACTACTGGCAGCACGTCTCTACCGAAGTGCGTGGCGCACTGGGCAGCCAGACTTTGATCATGTGGTCGGTCAACAGCGTGCCCGGCATCTGGGTTTCCTTTGATATCAATGAAGATCAGTATTGGCTGGTCTTTGATCGCGAACAATTAAGTCTGACTGCCGGCGTGGAATGGCTGGGCTGGGGCGCTACCGCCTTGCTGCTGGCCTTGATTGGTGCCGCTGTCAGTGTGCGTTTTGTGAACCGGCCTTTGGCTCAGTTGGCCAAAGTGGCTCAGCAACTGGCCCGTGGCGAAACCCCCAGTACCCTGCCTGAAAAAGGTCCGGTTGAAATCCGCGACATGAATATTGCCTTTAACCGCATGGCGCGCGACATTCGCCAGACGGAGGCCGACAGGGAAATCATGCTGGCCGGCATTTCGCACGACTTGCGCACACCGCTGGCGCGCATGCGTCTGGAAATTGAATTAAGCCAGGTATCGGACGAAACCCGCGCCGCCATTGACGAGGACCTGGCCCAGATTGACCACAGTATTGGTCAACTGATGGAATACGCCCGCCCCGCTGCTGCCGTTCCTGAACATGGCATTGATGTTTCCGCCGTGCTCAATGATGTCTACGAACGCGAACGCACGCATACAGAATCGCTGGGTGGAATTTTGACGGCCTCCGTCGAACCCAATCTGTATGCTCGCATCAGCGCTCACGACTTGAAGCGTATCGTCTCCAACCTGATCGAAAATGCCCGTCGCTATGGACGCAGTCCTGAGGATGACCGGGCACGCATCGAGCTGTCGGCGCATCAGCACGGCAATATTCTGGTGATTGCCGTCAAGGATCAGGGAGCCGGTATTGAAAAAGGCGATATCCAGCGCCTGCTGCGCCCCTTCTCGCGCGGCGTCTCTGCACGCACAGGCGTCAGTGGTGCAGGCTTGGGACTGGCTATTGTGGAGCGTTTGCTGGGACAAGTTGGCGGCCACTTCGAGCTGGTCAGTGCTCCGTCCGAGGGCTTGACCGCCCGCATTCAATTGCCCCGCATCCGCGCCAGTCGTAATGCGCCTGGAACCCAGGGCGATAAAGACACCAAAGCTTCCTGAGTACCATGAGCCTTGGGCAGGGGACAGCCCTTGCCCAAGGCCGGACTCAGTCCCGCAGTCGATCAAGCACGGTACAACAAGGCAACTGAGGTCACTGCAATCCCTTCCTGGCGTCCAACAAAGCCGATCGCCTCGTTTGTTTTTCCCTTGATGTTCACACTGCCGGGTTCCAATTGCAGATCGGCCTCGATATTGGCCACCATCGCCGGAGCATGTGGTGCAATCTTGGGTTTTTGCGCATGAATCGTGGCATCCACATTGCCTACCAACCAGCCAGCCGCACGTACCTGCTCATAAGCATGGCGCAGCAGCACTCGACTATCGGCCCCCTTGTATTTTGGGTCCGTGTCCGGAAAGTGACGACCAATATCTCCCAGACCCGCCGCCCCCAGAATCGCATCGGTAATCGCATGCAGCAAGGCATCAGCATCCGAATGCCCCATCAGGCCATGCGTATGCGGAATAGTGACGCCGCCCAAAATCAAAGGTCGGCCTTCGCACAGCACATGCACATCAAAACCTTGTCCTACGCGAATCGGCATGCTCATAACCATTTCTCCATCAATTCAAAATCTTCAGGCCAGGTGACTTTAAAATTCCGCGCCGAACCCAATATCAATAAGGGTTGGCTGCCCGCCAACTCCATGGCGCTGGCCTCATCCGTCACCGCAAAACCCTGTTCTTTAGCCGCTAGCAGAGCCTCACGCAAAGTATGGGCAGGAAACAGCTGGGGAGTCTGCGCTAACCACAGTCCATCTCTATCCACTGTTTCCTGCACCGCAGCTGGCTCGGCGGGCGTTGCGCGCTTGACGGTATCAGGCACGGGTAAAGCCAGCAAGCCACCGCGTTGCGCCTGCAAGCAGGCATCAATCAGCCCCGCCAAAGCCTTCCTGGGCAAACCGGGACGAGCAGCGTCGTGAACCAGAACCCAGGCTTGTTCGTCCTTATCCAGGCTCTGCAAGGTATTGAGCACTGTTTCTGCCCGCGTTTCCCCACCACAAGGCAGACAAATCGTGCGCGGCAAGCCTTCCAGTGCGGAGGCGGCCCAGATATCACCGGGGGCCACGGCCACCCGCACCTGGCTGATGCGCTCATCAGCCAGCAAAGCCTGTACCGAGCGGCGCAACATGGGCTGCCCACCCAGCAAACGGTATTGCTTGGGCAAGCCTTGCGCCTTCGTGGCAGAATCCAGGGCGCGCGAGCCAATACCGGCGGCTGGAACAATTGCAATCAAGGTAGTCTTCATAGGTGGGTGATTTTATAATGACAATCCTGATGGAAACCGAAAAACAGCACTCCCTGTCCCTGCCCAGCACCCAAGATGTGCTGGCTGCCTTACGCCCCGGTCAACGCTACTCGCAGCCCATGCCCCCCGGCTCGGGTGATGCCTGCCTGATTGCCGACCTGGCCCGCCAACATAAAGCGCCTATTCTGGTGCTCTGCGCCGATCCCTTGACGGCCCAAAGGCTGGCCGAGGAGATCCTGTTGTTTGGCCCCGCCCTGCGCGTTCGCCAACTGCCGGACTGGGAAACACTGCCATACGACAGCTTCTCTCCGCACCAGGATCTGATCTCCGAGCGTTTGCGCACCTTGCATGCCCTGACCATGCACGAGGTCGATGTACTGACGGTCCCCGTCACCACCGCCTTGTATCGTCTGGCACCGCCCTCCTTTCTGGCCGCCTACACCTTCTCATTCCGCCAGGGCGACGAGCTGGATGAGGCGCAACTGCGCGCCCAGTTGATGTTGGCCAACTACACCCATATGACACAGGTCAGCGCTCCAGGCGAATTCAGCATTCGCGGTGGCCTGATTGACCTGTTCCCTATGGGTTCAGTGCTGCCTTACCGTCTGGACCTGTTCGACAACGAAATTGAAAGCATACGCAGCTTTGATATCGACACCCAGCGCAGCCTGTATCCGGTCAAGGAAATCCAGCTGCTACCCGGCCGTGAATTCCCCATGGATGAAGAGGCGCGCACACAATTCCGGGCTCGTTTTCGCGAGTTCTTTGAAGGCGATCCTTCACGCGCCCTGCCCTATAAAGATGTAGGCAATGGCATTGCCTTTGCCGGTATTGAATACTATCTGCCGCTGTTCTTTGAAGAAACGGCCACCTTGATGGACTATGTGCCCCAAGGCAGCCTGGTCATTACTCACGGGGATGCACAAAACGCGATTGGCCGCTTCCAGAGCGATACTCATAGCCGTTTTTCCTTCCTGAAGAACGACCGTGAACGCCCGATTCTGCCGCCAGAAAGCCTGTTTTTGTCAGACGAGCAGTTTTTCAATGGCATCAAGCCTTTCAGCCGCCTGAGCCTGAGCGCCCAGGCTGACAACCAGCCTATCGCTCATCCCGATTTCGAGCCTTTGCCTGTGGTCGCGGTAAACCGACGCGACAAGGATCCATTGTCTCAACTGCGGCAAGAAGTGCTGGACCCGAAAAACCGGACCGTGCTGTGTGCGGATTCGGCAGGTCGTCGGGAAACGCTGCTGCAGATGCTGCGTGAACATGATCTGTCACCCGCAACAGACTGCCAGAGTCTGGCCGATTTCCTGGAGTCAGACGCGGCTTTTGCCCTGGTCGTCGCGCCTTTGGCACGTGGCTTTGCCTTGGTGCATGACAGCCTGAGCCTGCTGACTGAAAACGACCTTTACCCCACCCAGACTCGCACCCAAAGCAGCCGTCGCCGCAACGAGCGCAGCAGCGATGTGGAAGCCATGGTGCGGGACCTGTCCGAACTGCGTGAAGGCGACCCCGTCGTTCACGCCGAGCACGGGATTGGACGCTACTGCGGCCTGAAAGAAATGGACCTGGGCGAAGGCCCGGTCGAGTTCCTGCACCTGGAATACGCCAAAGGCAGCACTTTGTATGTGCCCGTAGCCCAGTTGCACGTGATTGCCCGTTACAGCGGTGCTGATCCCGAGCATGCACCTTTACACCAGCTCGGCTCCGGCCAATGGGATAAGGCCCGCCGCCGCGCAGCGAAACAAGCACGTGACAGCGCTGCGGAATTGCTGGCCCTGTACGCTCAGCGCGCCGCTCGTGAAGGCTTCAAGTTCAAGCTGCCGCTCAATGACTATCAAGCCTTCTCCGAAGGGTTTGGCTTTGAGGAAACACCGGACCAGGCTGCTGCCATTGAAGCCGTCGTGAACGACATGACGTCCGGCCAGCCTATGGACCGTCTGGTCTGCGGGGATGTGGGCTTTGGTAAAACCGAAGTCGCCCTGCGTGCCGCCTTTCTGGCCGTGGCCAATGGCAAACAGGTTGCCCTGTTGTGCCCAACCACTCTGCTGGCCGAGCAACATGCGCAGACCTTCTCGGACCGTTTTGCCGACTGGCCTATCCGTGTTGCCGAACTGTCCCGCTTCCGTTCGACCAAGGAAACGCAGGCCGCGATTGCGGGCCTGCGCGATGGCAGCGTAGATATTGTGATTGGTACGCACAAAATCCTGTCCTCGGATGTGCGTTTCAAACAACTGGGTCTGGTCATCATCGACGAGGAACACCGCTTTGGTGTGCGCCAGAAAGAGGCCTTGAAACAGCTGCGTGCCGAAGTCGATATCCTGACCCTGACCGCTACACCTATTCCACGCACCTTGGGCATGTCCCTGGAAGGCATACGGGACTTTTCCGTCATTGCCACGGCACCGCAAAAACGTCTGGCGATCAAGACCTTCGTGCGTCGTGAAGATGGCAGCACCATACGCGAAGCGCTGCTGCGCGAATTGAAACGCGGTGGTCAGGTCTACTTCCTGCATAACGAAGTCGAGACCATCCACAATCGCCGTGCTCGTCTGGAAGAGCTGGTGCCCGAAGCCAGTATTGCCGTGGCCCACGGTCAAATGCCCGAGCGCGAGCTGGAAGCCGTCATGAAGGGCTTCTACCAGAAACGCTACAACGTGCTGCTGTGTACCACGATTATTGAAACCGGCATTGACGTGCCCACCGCCAATACCATCGTCATCCACCGTGCAGATCGCCTGGGTCTGGCTCAGCTGCACCAATTGCGTGGACGAGTAGGACGCTCTCACCACCAGGCTTATGCCTATCTGCTGACCCCTGGCGAGGATGCCATCACCAGCAATGCGAAAAAGCGGCTGGAAGCCATTCAGGCCATGGAAGAACTGGGTGCAGGCTTTTTCCTGGCCATGCACGATCTGGAAATTCGGGGTGCCGGTGAAGTGCTGGGCGAATCCCAATCCGGCGATATTCAGGAAGTGGGCTATTCCATGTATGCGGATATGCTCAACACCGCCGTCAAAGCCCTGAAGGCCGGTGAAGAACCTGATCTGGACTCGCCCTTTGCCTTGCAGTGCGAAGTGAATCTGCATACTTCTGCGCTGCTGCCAGCCAACTACTGTCCGGATGTGAATGCCCGTCTGGGACACTACAAAGCCCTGTCACACGCCCGTACCGAAGACGACCTGATCCATATCCATGAGGAGCTGATCGACCGCTACGGCCTGCTACCAGAAGCGGGCGAAAACCTGCTGGCCGTGCATCGCTTGCGCATCAAGGCCGAACCGCTGGGTATTGTGAAAATCGATGCCAGCGAAGCTCAAGCGACGATTCAGTTTTCCTCCAAGCCCAATGTGGACGCGGTCAGCATTATTGAACTGGTGCAAAAGAACAAGCAGGTACGCCTGGCTGGGCCGGACAAGCTCAAGGTTGAAATTACCAAAGGCGAGGAAATCAAGAACCGTATTCAAGCCGTGCATAATGTCTTGAACAGCTTGCGCAAAGAGAAGTAAGCCTTAACAACAAGGCTAGGATATAAAAAAGAGCGCTGCCCAAGGACAGCGCTCTTTTATTTTTGACAGCCAAACTCCTGCCTTGTGCGTTTACGCTGGTGAGCTGGAAGGCCTATATACAGACCAACTCTTGGTAAGCCTTGAGTTTGCGGCGCCCACCTTCGTTTTTTCGCCATACTACGCTGACGATCCGCCAACATCAAACGTCCAAACGGAACCAGTTCAACACGGCATCCAACGGAGAGTGATTCAAGGCAAAGCTGGCTTGCTCCTGCACCACCGGTTTGGCACGATAAGCCACCGAGTACTTGGCCTTGGACATCATGGGCAAGTCATTGGCCCCATCTCCAATCGCAATACACTGCTCTGGACCTGCACCCAGCTCAGCCGCCAGTTCCTGCAGGAAACGGGCTTTAGCCTGACCATCTACAATTGCGCCCAACACTTTACCGGTCAGCTTGCCGTCCACCACTTCCAAGGTGTTGGAGTGGGCGTAGCTCAGACTGAAACGGTCTTTCATGCGCTCGGTGAAGAAGGTGAAGCCCCCCGACACCAGCAAAGTTTTCACCCCGTGGGCATGGGCCGTCGTAATCAAACGATCCGCACCCAGGTTAGGCTGCAAGCGCTCTTCATAGACGCGAGTCAGATCGCTGACGGGCACACCTTCCAGAAATGCGACACGGCGATTCAGACTTTCGGTGAAGTCCTTGATTTCGCCGCGCATGGCCGCTTCGGTAATTGTGGCAACCTGCTCCTTGCGGCCAGCCATATCAGCGATCTCGTCAATACACTCGATATTGATCAGCGTGGAATCCATGTCCATTGCCAGCACACGCATTTCTTTCAGGCGATCAATCTGCTCCAGAAAAGCAAAGTCCATCGCGCCGGTCTTGCACAGGGCCTGCACCTCAGCGCGTTGCGTAGCATCTGCACCCAGCAGGCGCACGGCGGTAGGACCCAGCTCCTGGACTCCATCGGCCTGCACCACTGCCGCAATTTTTTCGATGATGGCGCTATCCAGGCGCGGCCCTTGAAGAATGAGATGAGACATCAGATCGTCCACAAAGCAAGAAAATACAGCACAGCCACTGTGCCAAAAGACGATTATTGTAGCCTGCTGCAGCCCCGGCACGGCCCTGCCAACAGGCGACAATGTCAGTTTTCAGCCTGAACTCATCCTGCTACGATAAAAGCTATCGCGAAATGACCGAGGACGCCCTCCATGTACATCTGGCCCAACAATACCTTGCTGGATCTGCTCCACATCGAACATCCCATCGTTCAAGCCCCTATGGCCGGCGCCCAAGACAGCGAACTGGCTATTGCCGTTGCTCGTGCTGGGGGCCTGGGCTCTTTGGCCTGCGCCATGCTCAGTCCGGAGCAGATTCGGGAACAAGTAGGCTTGTTCCGGCAAGCCGTATCGGCCCCTATCAATCTGAACTTCTTTTGTCATGAAGACCTGCGCCTGGAGCCTGAGGCTCTGCAAGAGTGGCGTCTGCGCCTGATGCCTTACTACCAGGAATACGGCCAGGACCCCAATCAGGAATTGCCCAAAGCGGCACGCGCGCCCTTCTCCAGTCAGCATGCAGAGTTGGTCGAAGACCTGAAACCCGAAGTCGTCAGCTTCCACTTTGGCCTGCCCTCCCCCGAGCTGATCCAGCGCGTGAAAAAAGCCGGTGCCCTGGTCATGTCCAGCGCTACCACGACGGCTGAGGCGGTCTGGCTGCAAGAGCACGGCGCCGACATCATCATCGCCCAGGGTCTGGAAGCCGGTGGCCACCGTGGCATATTCCTGGACGATAAAGTGCATACACAAGTGGGCACCATGTCTTTGGTTCCCCAGATTGCCGATGCCGTCACTATTCCTGTGATTGCGGCCGGTGGTATTGCCGATGGACGCGGTATTGCTGCCGCCCTGGCCTTGGGCGCCAGCGCAGCTCAAATTGGCACGGCCTACCTGTTCTGCCCTGAATCCAAGATCACTCCACTGCATCGCGAAGCCCTGTCCAATAGTCGCTCGGACGGCACAGCCTTGACCAATCTGTTCTCCGGTCGCCCTGCCCGCAGTATCCGCACTCGTCTGATGGATGAAATCGGTCCTTTAAGTGCCAGCGCTCCGGTATTTCCCCATGCGGGTTCGGCTCTCAGCCCGCTGCGTATCGAAGCCGAAAAACAAGGCCGTACCGAATTCAGTTCTCTGTGGAGCGGACAAAGCGCTGCCTTGGGTCGTGCCCTGCCTGCCGAACAACTGACGCTGGTTCTCGCTCAAGAAGCTCAGGGCGTCTGCAAGCGTCTGGGCGTGGCTGGCGCTACCCATGCCCCCCTGGACAAACCTTGATCGATTCTGGGGGCTGCACACGCGGTATGCAGCCCCTCACATGGATCAAAGCCCGCCGCTGACGGCATGGCCCAGACATTCAGGACAAAAAAACCTCGCAATCTTGCGAGGTTTTTTTCATGCATTCAGCACTATTCAAACTTGCCCTTGGGGTGGCGCATCAAATAGCGATACACAAAGCCGGGGTACGCCATCACCAAGAATAAAGCAAAGGTAATGGTGTAGAACACCCAAGTCTGCTTGAACGGGTTACCGATGCTGGCTTCAAAAGCAAAGCCGAACGCACCCATAATCCCGTAAAACGCACAGACTTCCAGAAGACGAGAAAAAAAGCCTTTGGAAACTTTCTGATGGCGAGAGCGCCAGGCCGGGAAGTAAAACATGGCCCCCACCAAAGCCAGACCCAAAAACAACTTGCCCAACATGACTGGCAAGGAGCTCAGGCCAGAGCTGGAGGCAATCACCGTGTAGATTCCCAAACCCAAAGCAGCCAGCACGGCCAGGTACACAAGGCCAACAATCAGTTGCAGCCAGGGCGAGAGACCTGAGCGCTCGCCCGGCATGGACCAAGGCAAAACCAGCAAGGGCTTTTCCACGAGAAACGGCAGATTAGCCGTAATCACGGAAAGAACTATCAAGACCCAGATGGAAAGGCTTTGGTCCATAGTGCTACCTACTTAAAACTGCAAGGAAGACTGAATCACACGGATGCAGGTGTCCATCAAGCCACCAGGCAACACGCCCAGGCCGATAATCAGAACGCCGTTTACCAGCATGACCAGCTTGGTCAGCAAGCCCGTTGCCACAGGATGCTCTTCGCCTTCTGGTTCGTCGAAGTAAACAACCTTCACGACACGCAGGTAGTAGAAAGCACCAATCAAGGACATGATCACGGCAAACACAGCCAGCCAGACATAGCCTGCACCCACCACAGCTTGCAGAACACTCAGCTTGGCAGCAAAGCCGGACAGCGGAGGAATACCAGCCAGGGAGAACATGGACAGCAGCCAGATCAAAGCCAGACCAGGGTTACGGCGGTTCAGGCCTTTCAGGTCGCTGATGTTTTCGCATTCAAAACCACGACGGCTCAGAATCAGGATCAGACCGAAAGTGCTCAGGGTGGTCAGAACGTAGATCACCACATAGAACAACGAAGCACCGTAGGCTTGAGAGTGAGTCTCGCCATTGAACACGCCAGCCAGCAAGCCCAGGAAAATGAAACCCATGTGCGAGATGGTCGAATACGCAAGCATACGCTTGAGATTCTTTTGCATGATCGCAGTCAGGTTACCCAGAGCCAGCGACAGCACAGCCATGATCAGCAACATGGGCTGCCAGTCCACGGCAATACCGTGCAGGGCTTCAACCAGGAAGCGCATGGTTACGGCAAAAGCAGCCAGTTTGGGAGCAGCACCGATGATCAGGGTAACGGTAGTAGGAGCGCCTTGATAGACGTCCGGTGTCCACATATGGAAAGGAGCAGCCGTCAATTTGAAGGCCAGACCTGCCACAACAAACACCACACCGAAGACCAGAGCCAGACGCTCGGCTTGACCGTTAGCGATGACCTCAGCGATACGTGGGAATTCCAGATGGCCGGTAGCGCCAAAAATCATGGACATACCGTACAGCAAGATACCCGATGCCAAGGCACCCAGAACGAAGTACTTCAACGCCGCTTCAATGGACTGACGGTGTTCACGACGCAGCGCAACCAGTGCGTACAGCGCAAAGGACATCAGCTCCACACCCAGATAAGCGGTCAACATGCTGTTGGCCGAAATCATGATCATCTGGCCCAGCAGAGCCATCAGAGTCAGAGTGTAGAGTTCACCACCGCGTTCCATCATGTCGCGCTGTTCGGCGTACTCACGACCGTAGATCAGGGTAGCAGCCACGGCCACACACGAAAGCAGCTTCAGAAAGTGCGCCAACTCGTCTGCGACGAACAGGCCACCAAACGAGACACCGCTCACGCCCTTGGACCACTGCCAGGCTACGCTGGCCGCAACCACGGCAAGCGTCAACAGGCTCAGAACAAACGTCGAGTGGCGCTGTTTGTGTTTGCTGAAAGCATCAAAAATCAGCACACACGAAGCCAGAACCAGGAGCAGGATCTCGGGCAAAGCCAGAGAAAAGTTAAAGGTAGTATCCATAGTGATTCGGCCTACAGTTTCGAGATGGAGACGTGTTGCAGCAACGCTTCAACCGAAACGTGCATGACCTCGGTAAATGGCTTGGGATACACACCCATGCCCAGCACCGCAATCGCCATTACGCCAAGAACGAAGAACTCACGGCCACTCAGGTCGCTCATGCCGGCAACATTGTCGTTACCCACGGGGCCAAAGGCCACGCGCTTGAGCATCCACAGCGAGTAAGACGCGCCTGTAATCAGCGCTGTTGCAGTCAACAGACCGATCCAAAAGTTGTACTCCACCGCGCCCATGATGACGGTGAACTCACCGATAAAGCCGCTGGTGCCTGGCAAACCGCTGTTGGCCATCGAGAACAGCACAAAGAAGGTAACGAAACGAGGCATCACCTTGACCACACCACCGTAATCGGCGATTTGGCGGCTGTGCAGACGGTCGTACAGAACACCGATACACAGGAACATGGCACCGGACACGAAACCGTGCGAGATCATTTGCATGATCGCGCCTTCCATACCCGTGGTGTTGAACACGAAAAAGCCCAGCGTGACAAAACCCATGTGAGCCACAGAGGAGTAAGCCACCAGCTTTTTCATATCGTCCTGAACGATGGCGACCAGACCAATGTAGATCACCGCGACCAGAGACAGGGCAATGATGATTCCGGCCAGACCTTGCGAAGCATCAGGAGCGATGGGCAGGGAAAAGCGCAGGAAACCGTAAGCACCCAGTTTCAACATGATGGCAGCCAGCACCACGGAACCACCAGTAGGTGCTTCCACGTGGGCATCCGGCAACCAGGTGTGGACAGGCCACATAGGCACTTTCACAGCAAAAGCCATGAACAGAGCAGCAAAGATCAGCACCTGAGTGGTGTAATCCAGCGGCACTTTATGCCAGGTCAGGATATCGAAAGTACCGCCGGACACATTCCACAAGTAGATGAATGCGATCAGGGTCAACAGCGAGCCGAGCAAGGTGTACAAGAAGAACTTGACCGATGCATACACGCGGTTCGGCCCCCCCCAGATACCGATGATCAAGTACATCGGGATCAGCGTGGCTTCAAAGAACACGTAGAACAGCAAGCCATCCAGAGCGGCAAACACGCCAACCATCAGACCCGACAGGATCAGGAAGGCACCCATGTATTGCGCCACGCGGTTCTTGATTACCTGCCAGCCCGCCAGCACCACGATCACCGTGATGAAAGCGGTCAGCAGAACAAACCACATGGAAATACCGTCCACGCCAAGGTGGTAATTCACCTTGAAGGCATCAATCCAGGGGGCCAGCTCGACAAACTGCATGTCGGCCGTACCGGGATTGAAGCCCGTGTACAGAGGAATAGTGACAACAAGACCGGCAATCGAACCCAGCAGAGCCAGCCAGCGGGTGAAGGAGGGACGATCATCACGCCCCAGAGCCAGCACCAACAGGCCAGCGACGATAGGTACGAAAATCGCCAGCGTTAACCAAGGAAGAGTAGAAGACGCCATATCGCTAGCCATTTACCGAACCGTCAGTACAAAAAAGGATAAGAGCGCCAGGATCCCGAGGATCATGGCAAAGGCGTAGTGATAGACATAGCCGGACTGGATATGACGGCTGATTGCAGCCACCCAGCCCACTACGCGTGCACTACCGTTGACCACCAGGCCGTCAATCAGACCGCGGTCAGCACCTTTCCAGAGGCCCGTACCCAGGCAGCGAACGCCACGAGACAGCACTTGCTCGTTGAACCAGTCAACGTAGTACTTGTTCTCCAGGATACGGTAGATAAAAGAGCAGTTCTTTTTGATAGCGGCAGGCAAAGCAGGATTAACCAGGTACATGTACCAGGCCACCACAGCACCAGCCACAACCAGCCAGAATGGCAGTGTGCCAAAACCGTGTACGGCGTAAGCCATCCAGTCGGTCCAGTGCTCGGCCAGCGTTGCCATTGCAGGGTGTTCAGGCAGAACCGTCACAATGCCTTCAAAGTAGCCACCGAACAGCAATGGATCAACGAACCAGATACCGGCGAAGATCGACGGAATGGCCAGCAGAACCAGAGGCAGCGTAACCACCCAAGGCGACTCGTGAGGATCGCCACCGTGAGCGTGATGGTCGTCGTGGCCATGCGACTCGTCGTGCTTGACGTCACGGAAGCGCTCTTTGCCGTGGAATACCAGGAAGTACAGACGGAAGGAGTACAGCGAGGTGACGAACACACCGATCAGTGTGGCGTAGTAAGCGTAGGTCGAACCCCAGATACCGGCTTCGCCTGCGGCTTCGATGATGTGCTCTTTCGAGTAGAAACCAGAGAAGAACGGCGTACCCACCAGAGCCAGCGTACCGATCAGGAAAGTCAGCCAGGTAATAGGCATGTACTTGCGCAGACCACCCATATTGCGGATGTCCTGATCGTGGTGCATACCGATAATCACCGAACCAGCGCCCAGGAACAGCAAGGCTTTGAAGAAAGCGTGTGTCATCAGGTGGAACACAGCAGCCGAGTAAGCCGAAGCACCCAGAGCTACCGTCATGTAACCCAGCTGGGACAAGGTGGAGTAAGCCACAACGCGTTTGACGTCGTTCTGGATAATACCCAGCAAGCCCAGGAACAAGGCACCCGTTGCACCGATCACGATGATGAAGGACAGCGCGGTTGTCGACTGTTCAAACACAGGCGAGAAACGAGCCACCATGAAGATACCGGCCGTCACCATGGTCGCGGCGTGAATCAGCGCCGAGATAGGAGTAGGACCTTCCATGGAGTCAGGCAGCCAGCTGTGCAAAGGAACCTGAGCCGATTTACCCATGGCACCCACAAACAGGGCCAGAGCAGCAACGGTCAGCAATTGCCAGTCAGTACCGGGGAATGTCATGGTGCTCAGTTCCTGAACCTTGGCGAACACGTCGCTGTAGTTCATGGAGCCGGTGTAGGCGTAGAGCAAGCCAATACCCAGAGCAAAACCGAAGTCACCCACACGGTTGACCAGGAAGGCCTTCATGTTGGCAAAAATGGCAGTCTTGCGCTCGTACCAGAAACCGATCAGCAGGTAAGACACCAGACCCACCGCTTCCCAACCGAAGAACAACTGCAGCATGTTGTTGGACATGACCAGCATCAGCATCGAGAAGGTAAACAGCGAGATGTAGGAGAAAAAGCGCTGGTAGCCCGGATCATCCTTCATGTAGCCAATGGTGTAGATATGCACCATCAGCGACACGGACGTCACCACCACCATCATCAGGGCAGTCAGCTTGTCGATCAGGAAGCCGATATCCCACTGAATGCTGCCAATGGTGATCCAGGTGTAGACCGGACCGTTGAAGGTCTGGCCTTCCAGAACCTGCAACATGACCATGACCGAGCCGATAAAGGAAATCAGCACGCCCGCGATCGTAATCAGGTGAGCGCCTGTCTTGCCGATAAATCGACCCAGAAAGCCGGTACCGAACAAACCGGCTAGCGCCGAACCCACCAGGGGAGCAAGCGCAATCGTTAAGTAAAGATTTATGGAGTTCATTAGTGTGCTATCCCATCAACCCTTGAGCTGGTCGAGATCCTGGACATTGATCGAATTAAGGTTACGGAACAACAGAACCAGAATTGCAAGACCAATGGCCGCCTCGGCCGCAGCGACCGTCAGGACGAAAAAGACAAACACCTGACCTGCCTCGTTGCCCATCCAGGTGGAGAAGGCCACAAAGTTCATGTTGGCCGACAAAAGAATCAGCTCAACAGACATGAGCAAGATAATCAGGTTGCGACGGTTCAGGAAAAAGCCGAACAGGCCGATCGTGAACAGCACAGCGCCCAGGACCAAATAGTGCGCAAGCGTCAGCGTCATCATCATTTGTCTCCTGGCACGACAGCGTCAGCCGAACTGGACGCCGACGGCTTTTCGGTTTGAGAAGGAATGGAAACCATGCGCAGACGGTCTTGCGAACGAACCTTGACTTGTTCGCTGGAGACGGTGCGTTTGACACCTTCACGTTTACGCAGAGTCAGTGCAATGGCCGAGATCATGCCAACCAGCAGCACAATGCCACCGAGCAACACCGCCAGCACGTACTGGGAGTACATCAACTCGCCAATAACACGGGTGTTGTTGTAGTCCGCAGCCACCGCGGCAGCAGGTGCCGTTGTGAACCACAGCTTGGTCAGCACAAAGCCCATTTCCAGAACCATGATGGCGCCGATCAACAGCCCCATAGGCACGTGAGCCTTGAATTTCTTGGCAGCGGATTCCTGACGAACGTCCAGCATCATGATGACGAACAGGAACATCACCATCACGGCGCCCACATAGACCACCACCAGCAAGAGGCCCAGGAACTCGGCGCCCATCGTGATCCACATCATGGCGGCCGTGAAGAACACCAGAATCAAATGCAATACGGCTGTAACCGGATTCTTGGCAGCGATCACGCGATACGCGGCCACCACCATCACCAGCGCCAGCACATAAAACAGAACAGTAGTAAATAACATGAGTGTAGAGCTCCGGCCTTAGCGATAAGGTGCATCTGCGGCACGACGACGAGCGATCTCGTCTTCGTAACGGTCACCGATAGCCAGCAGCATGTCCTTGGTGTAGTACAAATCGCCGCGTTTTTCACCGTGGTACTCGTGAATGTGCGTTTCCACGATCGAATCGACCGGGCAGCTTTCTTCACAGAAACCACAGAAAATACACTTGGCCAGATCGATGTCATAACGCGTAGTACGACGGGTACCGTCCTCGCGCTCTGCCGATTCGATCGAGATGGCCATGGCGGGACATACGGCCTCGCACAGTTTGCACGCGATGCAACGCTCTTCGCCGTTTTCGTAGCGACGCAAAGCGTGCAGACCGCGAAAACGTGGCGAAGCGGGCGTGGTTTCAACGGGATAACGCAGGGTTACCTTGCGCTTGAAGAAATACTTCCCCGTCAGGCGCATGCCTTTGAGCATCTCGGACAGCATCAGGCTGCCAAAGAAATCTTTGATTGCTTCCATAATCTTGCCCCTTAGCCTTAATGCCAGATGTTCCAGGGCGTCTGCATCCAGATCGCCACAATAACCAGCCAAACACCGGTCAGCGGGATAAATACTTTCCAGCCCAAACGCATGATCTGGTCATAGCGGTAACGTGGGAACGTTGCACGGAACCAGATGAACATGGAGACCACGACAAAGGTCTTCAGACCCAGCCACAGCCACCCCGGAATCCAGGTAAATGGAGCGAACTCGACAATGGGAGTCCAGCCACCCAAGAACATGATGGACGCCAGAGCCGACAGGAAAATCATGTTGGCGTATTCGCCCAGGAAGAACAGAGCGAAACCAGTACCGGAGTACTCCACCATGGGACCGGCCACAATTTCCGATTCGCCTTCCACCACGTCAAACGGGTGACGGTTGGTTTCAGCAACGGCGGAAATCACGTAGATCACAAACAGTGGCAGCAGTGGCAGCCAGTTCCAGGACAGGAAGTTCAAGCCCTTGTCCGCAAAGTAACCCTGAGTCTGACCGACCACGATGCCCGACAGATTCAGCGTGCCGGAAACCAGCAAGACAGTAATCAGGACAAAGCCGATGGCCAGTTCGTAGGACAGCACCTGAGCGGCTGCACGCAGACCACCCAGCAAGGCGTACTTGGAGTTGGAAGCCCAACCGGCCACGATCACGCCGTACACACCCAGCGAGGTAATCGCCAGGATGTACAGCAGACCGGCGTTAACGTCGGACAGAACCACATCGGGGCTGAAAGGAATCACAGCCCAGGCAGCCAGAGCAGGCATCAGCGTCACAACCGGAGCCAACAGGTACAGGACCTTGTTGGACTTGGCTGGAACGATCAGCTCTTTGGTCAGCAGTTTGAAAACGTCAGCGAAAGGCTGCAGCAAGCCACGGTAACCAACACGGGTTGGTCCCAGACGAACGTGCATGAAGCCGATCATCTTGCGTTCCCAGTAAGTCAGGTAGGCAACACACAGAATGACGGGCACAGCGATGGCAACAACCTTCAGCAGCGTCCACACCACATACCATGCGGTCGGACCCAGCAGGTCCGTGCCGTAGCTATTGATGGCAGAGAGAAATTCCATGTTATGCACGCTCCACTGTCAATTGACCGAATGCGCTACCCAAAGCGGCTGTTTCAGAAAAAGCGGTGGCAACACGCACCGAGTTCAATGCCACGGTGTCATCCAGCTGAGCTGGCAGGCTGACTTCGCCTTGCGAAGAACGAACCTTTACCAGATCGCCGTCAGCCAGACCCAGTTGGGCCAGCGTGGCAGCGGCCATGCGAGCCGTAGGTGCTGCCGAAGCAGGTGTTTCCTGCAAGGGAGCCGAACGGCGCACCAGCGCATCGCTACGGTAGATAGGCACATCTGCCACACGCTCCAGACCGCTTGCTGCAGGCAGAACGCTGGCAGCCAGATTGATCTGGTTGGACAGACGCGATTCCACACCGGCAGCCATGACCGAGTCACGAACCGATTCCGAGGTTTCATCGTCAAAACCATCCAGCTGGAACAGATTGCCCAGCACGCGCAGAACCTTCCAGGCCGGACGTGTATCGCCCACAGGAGCAGCAGCACCCTTGAAGCTTTGTACACGGCCTTCGGCGTTCACGAAGGTGCCGGAGGTTTCAGTGAAAGGAGACACAGGCAGCATCACATCGGCCCACTGCTCGGCAGCGGAACGATAGGAAGTCAGCGCGACCGAGAAGGTGGCGGACTTCAGTGTTTCTACTGCACGTTCGCCCAGATCGCTGTCCAGTGCTGGCTCAACATTCAGAACCAGGTAAGCACGCAGGGTTTGAGCCAGCATTTGCTCGGCAGTCAAACCGCCCTTGCCCGGTACGGCGTTAGCCAAGTAGCCACCCACGGTGTTACCACCGGCAGTCAGGAAGCCCAGCTTGGCACCGCTAGCCTGTGCAATCGCATTGGCGTTGGCAGCAATTACGCTAGCCTGATCCGAGTTGACAGCCATATTGCCCAGCAAGATAGCCACGCGTTCGCCGGAAACCAGGCTGTCAGCAATCTGCTGAGCTTCAGCAGAAACTTGCACGCCTTCCAGACCCGCAGGAACTGCGCTGTCTTTGGCTTTGGCAACGGCAACCAGCACTTGAGCCAGAGAGTTGGCCAACTGGCTGGGAGCCACCGTCATGCGGCCAGCAATCGCATTGAACAATGGATTATCGGCAGCCGAATCAATAAAGGAAACTTGAGCGCCACGTTTGACAGCCTGACGCAGACGCTGGGCCATCAAGGGGTGATCTTTACGCAGGAAGGAGCCCACGACCAGGACGCGATCGAGCTCGTTCAAGGCGGTCAGAGGCATACCCAACCAAGGCACACCGGCCAGAGCACCATCCAGACGGGCATCGGTCTGACGCAGACGGAAGTCCACGTTTTCGGTACCCAGAGCACGACCCAGACGAGCCAGCAAAGCCAGTTCTTCGGTCGTGGAGGTAGCCGAACCAATACAGCCCAGCTGATCTGCACCAAACTTCTCGCGCACGGCGTTCATGCCGGCAACGATGGTTTGCATGGCGTCGTTCCAGGAGGCTTCGCGCCACTGGCCGTCATCACCGCGCACCATGGGGCGAGTCAGACGATCTTCGGTGTACAGGCCTTCGTAGGAGAAACGGTCACGGTCGCTGATCCAGCACTCGTTGACTTCGTCGTTCTCGAAAGGAACAACACGCAGCACCTTGTCCATCTTGGCTTGCAGCACCAGGTTGGCACCCACGCTGTCGTGCGGGCTAACGCTGCGACGACGAGCCAATTCCCAGGTACGGGCATTGAAGCGGAAGGGTTTGGACAGCAAGGCACCCACGGGGCAAACGTCAATCATGTTGCCCGACAATTCAGACTCGACTGCGCGACCCACAAAGGTGGTGATTTCAGCGTGCTCGCCGCGGTTGAGCATACCAACCTCTTGAACGCCGGCGATTTCTTCGCCAGTACGCACACAGCGGGTGCAATGAATGCAACGCTGCATGGCTTCGGTCGAGATCAGTGGGCCCATGGATTTGGCGGCCACAACGCGCTTTTCTTCCTTGTAGCGCGACTCGGAGCCACCGTAACCCACGGCCAGATCCTGCAGCTGACACTCACCGCCCTGATCGCATACGGGGCAATCCAGGGGGTGGTTGATCAGCAGGAATTCCATGACGCTTTTTTGAGCGGCAATGGCTTTTTCCGAACGAGTACGCACAACCATGCCGTTGGTGACGGGAGTGGCGCAAGCAGGCAAAGGCTTGGGCGCTTTTTCCACGTCCACCAAACACATGCGGCAGTTGGCGGCAATACTCAGTTTTTTGTGATAACAGAAGTGCGGCACGTAGACCCCGGCGTCATGGGCAGCCTGAATGACCATGCTGCCTTCCGGGGCGTCAACTTTAATGCCATCGATGGTGAGTTCTACCATTACGTTGTCCTGGCCTACAAATATTGAGGCACCACACAGCCTTTATGCTCGATGTGGTGTGCGAACTCGTCGCGGAAATGCTTAACGAAACTGCGCACCGGCATGGCAGCAGCATCACCCAGGGCGCAAATGGTGCGACCCATGATGTTCTGTGCGATGTCATCGAGCATGTCCAGATCTTCTGGGCGACCTTGACCGTTCTCGATACGATGCACCATGCGCCACAACCAGCCTGTGCCTTCCCGGCACGGCGTGCACTGGCCGCAGCTTTCGTGATAGTAAAAATAGGACAGGCGCAGCAGGGACTTGACCATGCAACGAGTCTCGTCCATCACGATGACAGCGCCCGAACCCAGCATGGAACCAGCCTTGGCAATGGAGTCATAGTCCAGGTTGGTCGCCATGATGATGTCGGCGGGCAAAACGGGCGAGCTGGAACCACCAGGGATCACAGCTTTCAGTTTGCGACCGTCGCGCATGCCGCCTGCCAATTCCAGCAAGGTGGCAAACGGTGTACCCAGAGGCACTTCGTAGTTACCGGGACGCTCTACGTCGCCAGTAATGGAGAAGATCTTGGTACCGCCCGCATTGGGGATACCCACTTCCAGGTATTCCTGACCGCTGTTGCGCAAAATCCAGGGGACAGCCGCGAAGGTTTCGGTGTTGTTGATGGTTGTCGGCTTGCCGTACAGACCAAAACTGGCCGGGAATGGTGGTTTGAAGCGAGGCTGGCCCTTCTTGCCTTCCAGGGACTCCAGCAGCGCAGTTTCTTCACCGCAAATATAGGCACCGTAACCGTGGAACGCATGCAGCTGGAAGCTGAAATCCGAACCCAGGATCTTGTCACCCAGGAAGCCAGCCGCACGGGCCTGTTCCAGCGCTTCTTCAAAACGCTGATAGATTTCGAACACTTCACCGTGGATGTAGTTGTAGCCCACGGTAATACCCATGGCGTAGGCTGCAATGGCCATGCCTTCGATCACGATGTGCGGGTTGAAACGCAGGATATCGCGGTCTTTGAAAGTGCCGGGTTCGCCCTCGTCGGAGTTACATACCAGGTACTTTTGACCGGGCAAGCTGCGGGGCATGAAGCTCCACTTCAAACCCGATGGAAAACCTGCACCACCACGACCGCGCAAGGCCGAAGTCTTGACTTCAGCAATCACGTCTTCGGGCTTCATGCCGGTAGTCAGTACTTTACGCAGAGCTTCATAGCCACCACGCTTGACGTACTCTTCCAGGCCCCAGTTATCGCCGTTCAAACCAGCCAGAATCTGTGGCTGAATATGACGATCATGAAAAATCATGCTGCGCGACAGGTCGCCACCAGGGTTAGGTTCCAATCCCTGTGCGAACTTGCGCAGAATGTCCGGTGCAATCATGCCGATTCTCCGTGTGTCTTCAATTCTTCGAGCATGGCATCAATGCGCTCGGCTTCCATGCGCACGCACATGTGCTGATTGTTCAGCAGCATGACGGGCGAATCACCACATGAACCCATGCACTCTCCCATGATCAGGGAGAACTGGCCGTCCGCCGTGGTTTCACCGTATTCGATACCCAGTTTCTCTTTCAGGTACTCGCCAGCCTTGACGCCATCACGCAGCGCACAGGGCAAGTTGGTGCAAACGGAAATGGTGACGCGGCCAACGGGCTTGGTGTGGAACATGTTGTAGAAGGTCGCAACCTCCTGCACAGCGATAGGCTCCACGCCAATGTATTGGGCCACATCCTCGATAATTTCTGGCGATACCCAGCCTTTTTCCTGCTGGGCAATGGCCAGGGAGGCCATGATGGCAGAGCGACGTTGATCTGCCGGGAACTTGCTCAGTTCCTTATCTATCTGTTGGTAGGCTTTTTCGGAAAGCAACATAATTCGGTTCCGTTTTTCCAGGCGCGACCTTAGCGGTCGATCTCGCCAAACACAATGTCCTGCGTGCCGATGATCGTTACCGCGTCGGCAATCATGTGACCGCGGCTCATTTCATCGAGGGCCTGCAAGTGGACGAAGCCCGGAGCACGGATCTTCATGCGGTAAGGCTTGTTACCGCCGTCAGATACCAGATAAATGCCAAACTCGCCCTTGGGATGCTCCACACCGGCATACACTTCGCCAGTAGGCACGTGCATACCTTCGGAGAACAGTTTGAAATGGTGGATCAAGTCCTCCATCCCGGTTTTCATGCGTTCGCGCGATGGCGGCGCCACTTTGTGGTTATCCGTGATGACAGGACCGGGGTTGTTACGCAGCCACTGTACACACTGACGGATGATGCGGTTGCTCTCGCGCATTTCTGCGATACGAACCAGATAGCGGTCGTAAGAGTCACCGTTGCGACCCACAGGAATATCAAATTCGACGCGATCATAGACTTCGTAGGGCTGCATCTTGCGCAGATCCCACTCCACGCCCGAACCACGCAGCATGGGGCCGGTAAAGCCCAACGCCTTGGCGCGATCGGGATCAACCACGCCCACGCCCACCAAACGCTGCTTCCAGATACGGTTATCGGTCAGCAAGGTTTCGTACTCGTCGACACAAGCGGGGAAACGGTTGGTGAAGTCTTCGATGAAATCCAGCAAAGAACCCGAACGCGCTTCGTTCATGGCTTTCAGTTCTTTGTCGGAACGGTATTTGTTGGCCTTGTACTGAGGCATGGTGCCGGGCAGATCGCGGTAAACGCCACCAGGACGGTAGTAGGCCGCGTGCAAACGGGCGCCGGAGACCGCTTCGTAGCAGTCCATCAGGTCTTCACGTTCACGGAAGGCGTACAGGAACACGGCCATGGCACCCACGTCCAGCGCATGCGAACCGACCGACATCAGGTGGTTCAGGATGCGGGTGATCTCGTCAAACATGACGCGGATGTATTGAGCACGCAACGGCACCTCAACACCGACCAGACGCTCCACGGCCATACAGTAAGCGTGCTCGTTGACCATCATGGACACATAGTCCAGACGATCCATGTATGGCAGGGTTTGCAGGAAAGTGCGGTGCTCGGCCAGCTTTTCGGTGGCGCGATGCAACAGACCAATATGGGGGTCAGCACGCTGAATGACTTCGCCGTCCAGCTCAAGCACCAAACGCAACACACCGTGTGCGGCTGGATGCTGAGGACCAAAGTTCAGGGTGTAGTTTTGAATTTCTGCCATGATGCTTATCGCCCAATTCCGTAATCGTCCTCGCGCACCACTCGTGGCGTGATTTCACGCGGTTCGATGGTGACGGGCTGGTAAATGACCCGCTTCTGCTCGGTGTCATAGCGCATTTCGACGTAGCCGGAGATGGGGAAGTCTTTGCGGAACGGATGACCGATGAAACCATAGTCGGTCAGGATGCGACGCAGATCAGGGTGGTTCTCGAAAATAATGCCGTACAGGTCAAACGCCTCGCGCTCGAACCAGTTCACCGACGGCCAGACCTCGAACAGGGTTGGCAAAGCGGGGAAATCGTCGTTGGGCACAAAGCAGCGCACACGCAGGCGCCAGTTGTGCTTCAAGGACATCAGGTGCAGCACAACGGCAAAGCGATGGGGGAACTGAGCCGAGGCAGCCTGATAGGTGGGCGCTTTCCAGGCGGAATAATCAATCCCGCACAAGTCGATACAGGTCTCAAAGCGCAGATCAGCGTGGTCGCGAAGCAATGTGCAAGTGTCGACCCATGCATCAGCGGGCACTTCCAAAGTGAGTTCATTGCGCGCTTGCGTCAACGCAGCCTGCTCGCCAAGGATAGAGAGCAAGTTGGTTTTTAAAGTTTCTAGCCGTGTCATAGTCTTGTTTAGCCTGTTCTAACCGTTCAGCGTGCGATGGTATTGGTCAAGCGGATCTTGTTCTGCATTTGCAGCAAGCCGTAAACCAAAGCCTCAGCAGTCGGAGGGCAGCCTGGCACGTACACATCTACCGGCACGATGCGATCACAGCCGCGAACGACCGAGTAGGAGTAGTGGTAGTAACCGCCACCGTTGGCACAGGAGCCCATGGAGACGACCCAGCGTGGCTCGGCCATCTGGTCGTACACCTTACGCAAGGCGGGTGCCATCTTGTTGCACAGGGTGCCCGCCACAATCATCAAGTCAGATTGACGTGGGCTGGGACGGAAAATAATGCCGAATTGGTCCAGGTCATAACGAGCTGCACCAGCGTGCATCATTTCCACTGCACAACAGGCCAGACCAAATGTCATGGGCCACATGGACCCTGTTTTTGCCCAGTTCAGAAACTTGTCTGCACTGGTCGTCACAAAACCTTCTTTGAGAATGCCGTCGATAGCCATAGTAGTTGCCTTTTGCCGGATCAGACCCTGGGAAGCCCCGGCCTATCCTGTTGCTGACCAAACCCGCTGTCATCAAGACGCATCCTCGTGCCCCTTATGCCCAGCAGCAGACGCGAAAACCCCTAGCAGGGTTCTCTATGGATGGGTTTACTCCCAGTCCAGAGCGCCTTTTTTCCATTCGTAGATAAAACCGACCGTCAAAACGGCCAGAAACGCCATAACGGTCCAGAAACCGACCAGGCCTACTGTTCCATTGGCCATGGCCCAGGGAAACAGAAAAGCGATTTCCAGATCGAACATGATGAACAGAATCGCGATCAGGTAGTAACGAATGTCCACCTTCATGCGCGAATCGCCGAATGCTTCAAAACCGCATTCGTAAGGAGAGAGCTTTTCAGCATCGGGCCGGTTTGGACCGAGCACTCGACCGACTAAAAGTAGAGCCAGGCCAATCCCAGTGGCGACGATGATAAATAGCAAAACGGGAAAGTACTCTTGCAGGTTCATGCAAAGCATCCAATCGCAGTAAATAAACTCTTGGATTGTAGCATTTTGAGAGCACAGTTTTGGGGGATAACCCCAAACCATTACATCTATGCACGGGTGTTGCACCCATGCCGCAAAAACTGTCAGCTACCTGACCAAAAACCCTTCAACTATTGATTATTTACTTTATTAAGGGTTGCGATTTCAGGCAACGGTTAATTATCTTACCCGCTTTTGTAAGGAAAATGTCAGCGACAACAGCCAGGAAAACGATTTTTCGCGCTTATTTTGTAAGCAAGACAAACAAGACCGAGTAGTCGGAATAGTAGATAGGCAGGCACAACACACAAGCGATTCGGACGCCAGGCACAAGTGCGCCATCGCACCGCCCTACTCAACAGATCTGCACACAAAACCGCAAGAGCGAGGGCAAGCACATACCAACAACCCTAGAAGCAACAGCTTCAAAACAGCCCAAGAGCGGCAATCCAAACAGACTAATCTGAACACCCCAAATAGCGGGCAATAAAAAAGCCATCCCGAAGGATGGCTTTTTATACTTCTTCAGCTCAAGCAAGTCCGAAGACTTGCTCATCGCGATGCGTAGACATGCTACGCAAAACGATTAGAACTGGTGACGCAGACCAACGCCGATCAGAGTCGACTTAGCGTCAGGCATGAAGTACACGTTCTTGACGTAGGAGCCAATTGCGTACACGTTCGTGCGCTTGCTCAGTGGGTGGCTGTAACCCAGGCTGAAAGTGTGCTGTTTCTTCATTTCCCAAGAGTCGTTAGCGAAGTCTTGGTAGAACGAATCAGGAGCCTTGTCCGGATCAGCCATTGTCCAAGAACCCATCACAGTGCCAGCACCAACAGGAGCAGACAGACCGACCAGGTAGGAATTAACCTTCAGACCTTTACCCAGCAAAGATTGCTGGTTCAGCTCACCGAAGGTTTGACCTTCGAACAGGCCGTTACGAGTTTGACCAAAAGCCAAGTAAGCTTTCACAACTTCAAAGTCGTAGCTACCACCAATGTTCCAGGACTTGATAGTGGTATCGTCGCCTTGGGTGTAGTACTGCACACCACCAACAGGGCTACCGTCAGCACGCACACCGCGGTCACGGATCTGATCATATGTCAGAGCAATACCGATAGGACCGTTAGCGTAACGCAGACCGGTAGTGATAGCTTGCTTGTTCAGGTCTTTAGCGTTAACAGTGCCACCAAGCTTGGTATCCAGATCTTTGTCCCAGTGCTGGTTACCGTCAGCATTGAACGAGTAGCCAACGCCGAACTGGAAGCCGGAGAAGTTAGGGGTTTGGTACATGACCATGTTGTCGTAACGAACGGTGTTAGCAGCTGTGAAAGCGCCACCGATGTTAGCTTGGTCAAAGCCACCGCCGAAAGGATCAGCAACAGCGCTCAGGTACTTGGAAGCGATATTGGTTTGACGACCGAAGTCCAGTTGACCCCAGCTGTCGCCAGCCAGACCCAGAGTAGCTTGACGACCGAACAGACGATCACCTTGCTTGGACTTACCGGTGCCCATATCAAAGCCGCTTTCCAGAACGAACACAGCGCGCAGGCCATCGCCCAGATCTTCAGAGCCTTTCAGGCCCCAGCGGTTGCCGGACTGAATACCGTTGATCAGACCAGTGCGCTTGGAGTTGATTTCAGTTTGTGGACCGCTGGTAACGTAACCTTCGGAACCTTTAACTTTTTGGTAACCAATACCAGCGTCCAGAATACCGTACAGGGTGACAGACGTTTCTGCGTGTGCGACGCCAGCGAAGCCGGCCATCAGAGCAGCAGCGAGCAGAGTCTTTTTCATGTAAGAAATCTCCGTAGATTTGAGTAAATCAGAGCAGCCCAACTACAACAGTGCTGCTGCTCTTTCTAACTCCGCGATGGGAAGTTAACGCTATTGCATCAAAATTCCCGTCGCTTGACTACGAAACCCTTCGGAAACGTGAATCTTTGTGCACAGCTTGTTGGCTATACACAACAAAAACCCACTTGAAGCCGCTTTCCATGCCGCCTTGAGCAAGCACGACAATTAGCAGGCTAAAGCCGGAATCTTCTTAAGAAGTTGCTTTAAGTGATCCGAGCAATCGGTTGCCAATGCTGGTTTTCTGCAAACAAGGCAAAAAATGAAATCGGCACCGAAAAAGACAAGATCGCCGACCCCAGCCTATCGAGAGCCAAAGCTGGCTACTCAATCCACCTGATAAATTCTCACATTATGAGAACTAACACCAACATAGGATTCAGCATGCACTGACCCGGTTCAATCACTTTCCTGGCAATCAAGAACGGATTCCGGAAACCACAACGCAAGCAACTTACACAAGAAGGCAAAACACCCAAAAATTGGCGAAAAAAAAACCTGCCCTTGCCAGGATCAGGTTTTATTTCCAGGCTCCGCAATCGCAGAACTTTTCAACTTTTTTGTTTGGTGCCGACGACGAGACTCGAACTCGTACAGCTTTCGCCACTACCCCCTCAAGATAGCGTGTCTACCAATTCCACCACGTCGGCAAGCAATCAAGACAGCGATATTAGCATGACAAAAGTAAAGCTGTCAGTACAAAACAGCCCAAAACACCTAAAAAAGCACGTACTCAGGCATATTCCACACAAACAACGCCAAATAGACAAAGCCCGCCATTAGAGGCGGGCTTTGATATCGTATTTTCCGATCCTGCTTTTGATCCTTACCGTCTTCTATATATAGAGCAGCATTGAATCCCCAAGCAGATCGAACTTACTCAGCAGCAGGAACCGCAGGAGCGCTTTGCTCAGGAGTTGCTGAAGGCACAGCAGCTGGCACAGAAGCGTCAGGGGCCGGAACCGAAGCTGCACCCGATGGAGCTGCGCCAGGAACAGACGATTCGTAACCTTGCATCACGCCCGCATCCACTTTCTGCGCAGGATGGTGAGCAACCCAAGCCAAGCCACCGGTGGACACAAAAAAGACGATTGCCGCCCATTTGGTCATGCGCGACAAAAAGTTCGCCGCACCTGCCGCACCAAACACACTCCCTGCCGAGCCGCCACCAAAGGCCGAGCCCATATCAGCGCCCTTGCCTTGCTGCAGCAGAACCAGACCAATAATCAACAGCGAGGAGATAACCTGCACCGCCATCAGAACGGAAGACATCCAATCTTGCATTTAAAGACTCCAGACCCTTTAAGCGGCCACAATACGTAAAAATTCTTGCGCATCCAAAGATGCACCACCCACCAAGGCACCATCAATATCCGGCATCGCAAACAGCTCGGCGGCATTATCTGCCTTCACGCTGCCACCGTACAAAATACGCAACTGATCCGACTCCATATAGGCGCGAATCTGTTGATGCATTTGCTGCGCTTGCTCCGGCGTTGCAGTCAGGCCCGTACCAATAGCCCAAACCGGCTCATACGCCAGGACCAGTTTGGATACCACTTCAGCCCCAAGAGCTTTGATGGGTTCAAGCTGATCTTGCACCACACAGGTTTCCTGCCCCGCCTCACGATCAGCCAACTGCTCGCCAATACAGACAATGGGCGTCAAGCCCGCATCCAGTGCCGCAACCACTTTGGCGGCAACCTGAGCGCTACTTTCCTGGTGATACTGACGGCGCTCGGAATGCCCGACAATCACCCAGCGACAGCCGATATCAGCCAGCATTGCCGCCGAGATTTCCCCCGTGTATGCACCCTTGGCGTGGACACTGACATCTTGAGCGCCGACCGCTATGGTCGAATCTTTCAAGATACCTGCCACCTGAGGCAAATACACATAAGGAACGCATACAAGCACATCACAATCTGCCTGCGCACCAGGCTGAACGAGCAGTTCTTGCAGCAGACGGCTGTTGCCATCAAGCGAGCCATTTAATTTCCAATTACCCGCAACCAGTCGTTTACGCGAAGAATGTACGCTCATTGCTCCCTTGATGCCAGTCAAAAAGTTACACCAACGCCCACAATCAAGGCGCAGCTAACCGGCTATTGTAGCGCGTGCTAATCCATTTCGCGCATATTTGACAGAAAATTCGTTTCAGAACGGCAAGAAAAAGGGTGGCTATGCCACCCTTGCTGCTTTTATGGAACAAGAATGATCTTGCCCACCTGCTCACCAGCCTCCATCATGGCATGCGCTTCGCTCGCCTTTTCCAAGGGGAAAGTGGCATGAATCAAGGGACGTACCTGCCCTGCTTCCAGCAAAGGCCAGACACGCTCTTTTAGAGCCTGCGCCAACTGCGCCTTGAACTCGACAGAGCGGGACCGCAAGGTTGAGCCAGTGATAGTCAGGCGACGACGCAGGATCTCCCCACAATTAATCGTGGCCTTCACCCCACCCAGCAAAGCAATAATGACGATACGACCGTCATCAGCCAGACACGTCAAATCCCGGTTGATGTAGTCGCCAGAGACCATATCCAGAATCACATCAACGCCACGGCCGCCTGTTTTGCTTTTGATGACGTCTTCGTAAACCTCGGTTTTATAGTTGATGCCGATCCCTCCCAAGCGATTAATGGCCTCCACGCGCTCATCACTGCCTGCCGTGGCATATACCGTATGCCCCAGAGCCACTGCCAACTGGATAGCTGTTGTCCCAATTCCACTGGCACCGCCATGAACCAGCAGGGTTTCACCTTTGCTCAACTGACCACGGTCGAACACATTGCTCCAGACAGTAAAGAAAGTTTCTGGCAGCCCCGCCGCCTCCAGCAAGCTGAAACCCGCAGGAATAGGCAAGCATTGCTGTACTGGCACCACACAATATTCGGCATAGCCACCACCAGTGACCAACGCACAGACCTGATCCCCAATCTTGAACTCACTGCCCTGCACATCGCCCGATACGATTTCACCGGCCAGTTCCAGGCCGGGAATATCAGAGGCACCAGCCGGCGGCGGGTAAGCGCCTGCTCGTTGCAAGACGTCCGGACGGTTCACGCCCGCCGCCAGCACCTTGACCAGCACTTCACCCGGACCTGTTTGTGGCATGGGGCGCTCGCCCACTTGCAACACTTCCGGCTTTCCAAACTCGGTAATTTCAACAGCTCGCATACCTACTCCCTGATATCTAGACTATTTTTCCAGCGCGGCTGCAAGTACAAACCATAAGCAGCCGCCTTACCTGCTGCAATCTATCACAGGCACTGGCATCAACGCCCTATTCCAGCCATGAAAACAGATTATTTCGATGACGCTGGCAAATTTATACGTTACACTTTAAGGCTTTCCTGGCCTCCGTGCTTTTTTGCGTATGTGACTTGTCAGGAAGAAAAGCCCAACAGACAGGAAGCGTGCCAGAGCGGTTGAATGGACCGGTCTTGAAAACCGGCGATGGGGTAACCCATCCGTGAGTTCGAATCTCACCGCTTCCGCCATCATCTCCCGCTGCATCCATGGCGGAATTGGTAGACGCAAGGGACTTAAAATCCCTCGATCTTTGATCGTGCCGGTTCGATTCCGGCTGGATGCACCATAGACCTGAAGCGGTCTGCACTGATACATAAGCCTTGAATTTGCCCAAACCTGCGTTGGTTTTGCAGCAAAAACCAGGCGACAAAAAGCCCACTACGCATAGTGGGCTTTTTTGTTTCACCAACCATCGAATGGGGCAGTAACCATCTGCCGCTATATAAGCCGCATACGGCATACACACTGCCTGTTCAAACCCTGTCAATCAGAAAAACACTGCCAGGCTCCTTCTACGGAGCTGCGCCGTAGACCTGCCGACCGGCAAAGTAAGTCGCCAGAACCTGAGTGTCTTTCAAAGCCTCTACATCTACCTCCAGCACATCGCGATCCAGCACGATAAAGTCTGCCTGCTTACCCACCTCCAGAGAGCCAATTTCCCTCTCCATTCGGATAGCCCTGGCCGCGTTGATGGTATAGGCCCTAAACATACTGTCTTTACCCATACGCTCGCCTGCATTCAAACCGCCATCCGGCCCAGAGCGTGTCATTGCATGATGCATGGCTTCCCACGGATTCGCCGTAGAAATAGGCCAATCACTGGCACCCACAATCACCGCTCCATGCTGCTGCAGCGACCGAGCTGGATACTGACCCTGAAACTCCGAATCAGGAATATAAGGCTTGACCAGATCAAGCAGATAGTTATCAAGCTCGGCCCAGTGCAACTGCATGACAGCCATCACATCGAGCTGTTTAAAGCGGGGGTAATCAGCCGGACTTACCAACTGCAGATGCGTAATGGAATGCGGTACACCACTGCTACGCTTTTTGCGCGCCGACTCAATAGCATCCAAAGATACACGCACAGCCCGATCACCCAAGGCGTGGATATGCACCAGCCAGCCACGCTGATCAATAGCATCAACCAGCTGCGTCATTTTGCACTGCTCCAGCAGCAGCTCGCCCTGCTTGCCAGAATTTTCATAGCGGCCCAGCAAGGCTGCGCTTTGAGCCGGATACTCCAACACCCCATCAGCAAACACCTTGATACCCGGCAAACTCAGGTTAGGGATGTGCGCAAAGCGCTTTCGGACACCATCAAGCTGCTCCAGATCCGCAGCATCACTCTCCGGACTGGCCACCAGCAAGGCAGCAACATGAGCAGTTAATAAACCCGCTTCTGATAAAACCCGGTAAGCCGGCAATATGCCCTCTCCAACACTGCCAAGAGATCGAGAAAACAACGCTTCCCCCGGTCCGGCGTTGGCCGCCGGGTCCATCCAGGCCGTAATGCCATAGCGATTATTGGTTTCAACAGCGATTTTTGCAGCTGCCAGTAGCTGCTTTTCAGCTGGTTTGGGCAAGATCACCGTTACCTTATCCAGGCCAGCATCCACCAACACCCCATCAGGCTGTCCATTACTGGCCACACCGATGGTGTGTTGAGACTTCGCAGGCAATGACTGCACGTAAGCAGCGTCAATTCCTGCCTTTTCACGCATTGCCTGATTCGCCCAGGCCGTATGATAGTCAGCCCCCATCAGCAACACAGCCTGATGCTGCCAAGCCCCAGCATCCAGCAAATCGCTCAATGACTCGGGCGCAGACCACACCGCTGGATTCACCCCAAACACCACCATAGGCACATCTGGTCCGGACTCTTTTTCCACCAGCCAGGTTTGCAATCGCTGAGCGAGTTCAAGCGGACTGAGCTCTTGATCCTCCAGGTTTGGCGCCAAGGCAGCCAGGCCCGCAAAAATAGCGTGGGAGTGCGCATCAATCAGGCCAGGCATAACGCGTCGACCCTCAAGGCTTAGCATGCGAGTTTTCGCTCCCTGATAGTGCAAGATCTGTTCGCTCTTGCCTATGGCCAGAATTCGGCCGTGGCTCACGGCCATCGCCTCGGCATCAGGTGAATTGGCATTAGCGGTATAGATCTTCGCGTCCAGAAAGATCGTATCAGCGACTTCATTAGCGCCAACGCTCCCCGTAGACCCAACTAGCATCACAGCACACAAGCACCTTAATAGCCTGTTTATCCCCATCATTGACTGTCTCCTGCCTCAGCTTTTGATCATGCTCGGCCAGTACCCACCCAAGCGACAACTCAAACTTGGATCAGCATGACATCGCATCACTCTCTGTTTATGGATTTTATGATCTCGACATCCAGACAGCGCTTAATAAAGCCCTGCTAACCCAAGACAAGCGCTACCAAAACCCACGACAGATTTCCTCTCAAGCACGAAGACCAAGGCTTTAGCCAGAATGTACAACGTTTAAACAAGGCGCATTCAAACCAGTCCCCTCCAACCCCGGGCAATGCCAAACGCAAAAAACCCGCCTTGCAGCGGGTTTTTCTTCAAGCAGACTACAAGCGCTATCAGGAAGCAGCAGGAGCAGCTGGGCCGCCTTGAGCTTCGATACCACCAATAGCCTTGATCGACAGACGCAGACGACCTTTCTCGTCAGCTTCAATGACCTTGACCTTAACAACCTGACCTACTTTCAGCACGTCATTGATGTTGGCGATACGGTAGTTAGCAATCTCGGAGATATGCAGCAAGCCGTCACGGCCTGGCAGCACTTGCACAATCGCGCCAAAGTCCAGCAAACGCATCACAGGACCTTCGTATTCCTGACCCACTTCCACTTCAGCGGTCAGTTCCTTAATACGGCGCTCGGCTTCGCGGGCCTTGTCCAGATCAGCACTGGCGATCGTGATGGTGCCGTCATCCGAAATATCGATCTGTGTACCGGTTTCTTCGGTCAGGGCACGGATGGTTGCACCACCCTTACCAATCACGTCACGAATCTTCTCGGGGTTGATCTTCACGGTCAGCATGCGAGGTGCAAATTCGGACATCTCGGTACGGGAACCGTCGATGGACTCTTTCATCTTGCCCAGGATGTGCATACGGCCTTCGTGAGCCTGAGCCAATGCAACCTGCATGATTTCCTTGGTGATGCCCTGGATCTTGATGTCCATCTGCAAAGCAGTAATACCTTTCTCGGTACCGGCAACCTTGAAGTCCATATCGCCCAGGTGATCTTCGTCACCCAGAATGTCGGTCAGCACAGCAAACTTGTTGCCTTCCTTGATCAGACCCATGGCCACACCAGCCACGTGATCCTGCACAGGCACACCAGCGTCCATCATGGACAGGGAGCCACCACACACGGATGCCATGGAGGACGAACCGTTGGATTCAGTGATCTCGGACACCACGCGGATGGAGTACTGGAAGTCTTCAGCGGCTGGCAGCAAGGGAGTCAAAGCACGCTTGGCCAGACGACCGTGACCGATTTCACGACGCTTGGGAGCGCCGAAACGGCCAGCTTCACCAGTGGCGAATGGAGGCATGTTGTAGTGCATCATGAAGCGATCACGGTACTCGCCCATGATCGAATCAATGATCTGCTCGTCTTGCTTGGTACCCAGAGTGGTGACCACCAAGGCCTGAGTTTCGCCACGCGTGAACAAGGCGCTACCGTGAGCACGGGGCAGAACGCCCAAACGGATGCTGATAGGACGAACGGTACGGGTGTCGCGACCATCAATACGGGACTCGCCGCTCAAGATGCGCGAACGCACGATCTTGCTTTCCAGGTCGAACATCATGTTTTCGACGGCAACCATATCAGGCTGATCCTGACCGGCGGCTTCAGCTTGAGCCTTGACCGTTTCTTTAACCTGAGCGTAGACAGCGCGCACTTGCTCGGTACGAGCTTGTTTTTCGCGAGTCTGGTAGGCCTGTGTCAGACCTTCTTCAGCAGCAGCGGTTACCGCAGCCAACAGGCTTTCGTTAACAGCAGCAGGCTGCCAATCCCACTCGGGCTTGCCAGCTTCTTCAACCAGTTCGTGAATGCAGTTGATGGCTGCTTGCATTTGCTCGTGAGCAAACACCACACCACCCAGCATGACTTCTTCGGACAATTGCTTGGCTTCGGACTCAACCATCAGCACAGCCTGCTCGGTACCAGCCACAACCAGATCCAGAGCCGAAGATTTCAGCTGAGTAGCGGATGGGTTCAGCACGTACTGACCATCAACGTAACCCACACGGGCAGCGCCCACAGGACCGTTGAAAGGAATGCCGGAAATAGCCAGGGCAGCCGAGGCGCCGATCATGGCAGCGATATCAGGATCAATTTCAGGGTTGACCGATACCGTGTGAATGATGACCTGAACTTCGTTGTAGAAGCCTTCAGGAAACAGAGGACGCAGTGGGCGGTCGATCAGGCGGGAGATCAGGATCTCGCGCTCGGATTGACGGCCTTCACGCTTGAAGAAACCACCAGGGATCTTGCCAGCGGAGTAGGTTTTTTCGACGTAATCAACGGTCAGAGGGAAAAAATCCTGACCCGCTTTCGCTTCGCTTTTGCCAACAACAGTGGCCAACACAACAGTGTCTTCAATCGAAACCAGCACGGCACCTGACGCCTGACGTGCGATTTCGCCGGTTTCCAGAACGACGGTATGCTCGCCGTACTGGAAAGACTTGGTGACTTTATTGAACATTAGGAGAATCCTTACAATAAAAAAACCGTGCACACAGCGAAACCAGTTCGCCGAATGCACGGTTGTTTAGCGGGGAGCCAGCCCCGGTATCACTTACGCAGACCGAGTTTTTCGATCAAAGCACGGTAAGCGTCTGGATTACGACCTTTCAGGTAATCCAGCAATTTGCGACGACGGCTAACCATGCGCAACAGACCACGACGGGAGTGGTGATCTTTGTTGTGAGCCTTGAAGTGGCCGGTCAATTCGTTGATGCGAGCGGTCAGCAAAGCCACTTGCACTTCTGGGGAGCCTGTATCGCCTTGTTTACGCTGAAACTCGGAAACGATATCGACTTTTTTGATATCTGCAACTGCCATTTTATTTAGCCTCTAAGACTTGCGTTAGGACCGAGGTGCCCTAACGTGTTGAAAATGAGATTGAGTGCACCGGGCCCATCAGGCCAAGTGCAAGCAAACGATTATAACGAAAAACCGGACAAGGCGTTAAGCATTTCGGCCAGCTGGCCTGCCAAAGCCGGGGATTTTAGTTGTTTCCACGCCGAAGTCGTGCCAAAGCACGGGCTCGACGCCAGCGCCAGGCCATCACAAACCAGCCCGACAAGCCATACAGGCAGAACAGGCCAAACAGGAAGACTGGCGGATCTGTAGAGACAAACACGAAGACCAGCACAAAAAGCAGCATGACCCAAAATGGCACGCTACGGCTGATCGCAAAGGACTTACCGCTGTAGAACGGCGCATTGGAGACCATGGCCAGGCCGGCATAAATGGTTAAACCAAAGGCAACCCAGGGAATCACATTCACTTGCAAGGACAGTTTGTTGTCCACCGCCAGCCAGACAAAGCCAGCGACCAGAGCAGCGGCCGCCGGGCTGGGCAAGCCCTGGAAAAAACGCTTGTCGACCACTTCAATATTGGTATTGAAGCGGGCCAGGCGCAGCGCACCACCGGCTACGTAAATAAAGGAAGCCAACCAGCCCCAGCGTCCCAGGCCCTGCATGGCCCAGACGTACATGACCAGCGCGGGCGCCGCACCAAAGGAAATCATGTCTGCCATGGAGTCGTATTGCTCACCAAAGGCGGACTGAGTATTGGTCAAACGAGCAACTCGCCCGTCCATACCATCAAACACCAGCGCCAGGAAAATGGCGATGGCTGCCGCCTCAAAGCGGCCATTCATGGCCTGCACAACAGCATAAAACCCCGCGAACAAATTGGCGGTCGTAAATGCGTTGGGCAGAAGATAGATGCTACGCCGACGACGGGTTTCATCATTGAGCAAATTGGGCATAATTTATGCTTTAAGAGTTGTTGCTAAGGACTGAACACTCGAATGTAGCATTGTCCCCAAGGCTACAGAGTGCAAATAATTCCAGCATATATGAGCCAGAGCGAACAGAAATGGCCAAGAGGCCTGCGGCCAGGGAGTTCATGGATAAACAGTGGATTTTATCGAACCCGCTTGCGCACCACCCCAACAGGGGCACGATGGTCAAACCAAGCACTGCATTTTATCGCGCCCTCACCAATACGGCTATAAGACGAGAACAAGGCGCTTCCATCCTTTTCTCAGCCCAAGTAGAGGCGGCACTGAAAGCCAAATTCTTGCAGCAATAAAAAACCGGCTGACGCCGCAAGACGTCAGCCGGTTCAGGCTCAAGACCAGGGCAGCCTATGAGGTTGCCCCGATATCAAACTTAGTTCTTGGACTTGTCGACCAGCTTGTTAGCGGCGATCCAAGGCATCATGGAGCGCAGCTTGCTACCCACTTGCTCGATCTGCGATTCGGCGTTGATACGACGACGCGAGATCAGGGTAGGAGCGCCTGCGGCGTTTTCCAGGATGAAGTTCTTGGCGTACACACCAGTCTGGATGTCTTCCAGGCACTGACGCATGGCTTTGCGGGTTTCGTCGGTAACAATCTTCGGACCGGTCTCGTATTCGCCGTATTCGGCGTTGTTGGAGATCGAGTAGTTCATGTTGGCGATACCGCCTTCGTAGATCAGGTCCACGATCAGCTTCAGTTCGTGCAAGCACTCGAAGTAAGCCATTTCAGGAGCGTAACCAGCCTCAACCAGCGTGTCGAAACCAGCCTTGATCAGCTCAACGGCACCACCGCACAGAACAGCCTGTTCGCCGAACAAGTCGGTTTCGGTTTCTTCGCGGAAGTTGGTTTCGATGATACCGGCACGGCCACCGCCGTTAGCCGATGCGTAAGACAGAGCCACGTCGCGAGCAGCGCCGGTCTTGTCCTGGTAAACAGCGATCAGGTGAGGAACGCCGCCGCCTTGGCTGTAGGTGCCACGCACAGTGTGACCAGGAGCCTTGGGAGCAATCATGATGACGTCGATATCGTCACGTGGCACAACTTGGCCGTAGTGAACGTTAAAGCCGTGAGCAAATGCCAGAGCGGCGCCGGGCTTGATGTTCTCGGCAACCTGGTTGCGGTAAACCTCGGCAATGTTTTCGTCAGGCAACAAGATCATGACGACGTCAGCGCTCTTGACGGCTTCAGCCACTTCCTGAACTTTCAGGCCAGCGTTCTCGGCTTTGCTCCAGGAAGCGCCGCCTTTACGCAGACCAACAACCACGTTCACGCCGGACTCGTGCAGGTTCAGGGCGTGGGCGTGGCCTTGCGAGCCGTAACCGATGATGGCAACGGTCTTGCCTTTGATCAGGGAAAGATCACAATCCTTGTCGTAGAAAACTTTCATTTCAGGTGCTCCAAATTTAATAATTTCGCTTAAACAGCAATTCGAGAATGGCCGCTCATGCAGCAGCGGCACAAAAAGGACCTTGACTCATTACTTTCAGAACAGGGCCACCGCGGTCTACACAGCGTCAGGCCGTGTTTACCCTTTATAAGGAGCTGCCTTGAAAAGCAGCTCCTTGAATAAAAGCGGTAATTATGTCCTGAAAAAGCCTTGGCTTACAGCTTTAAGACACGTTCGCCACGGCTGACACCAGAGACCCCGGTGCGCACTGTTTCAAGAATGGCCGTACGATCCAGCGCATTGATGAAAGCAGCAATTTTGTCTTGAACACCGGTCAATTCGATGGTGTATGTCTTGTCCGTAACATCAATGATGCGACCGCGGAAAATATCCGCCATGCGCTTCATCTCTTCACGTTCCTTGCCCACCGCCCGCACTTTGATCAGCATGAGTTCACGCTCGATGTGTGGGCCTTCGGACAGATCCACCACCTTGACCACGTCAACCAGACGGTTCAAGTGCTTGGTGATCTGCTCGATGACGTCGTCCGCCCCTCGGGTAACGATAGTCATGCGAGACAGGGTGTCGTCCTCGGTTGGAGCGACCGTCAAGGTCTCGATGTTATAGCCACGGGCCGAAAACAGACCGACCACACGGGACAGTGCGCCGGGCTCGTTTTCCAGAAGGATAGAAATGACGTGTTTCATGATTCTCTCCTTACAGATCGTCCGGGCCCAAGAGCATTTCTGTCAGGCCGCGGCCTGCTTTCACCATCGGGAACACGTTTTCGGTTTGGTCCGTGATGAAGTTCAGAAATACCAGGCGGTCTTTGTGCGTGGTGAAGGCTTCGCGAATAGCGGGGACCACATCGGCTGGCTTGTCGATCTCCAGACCCACATGACCATAGCTTTCCACCAGTTTGACAAAGTCAGGCAGTGCATCCACGTAAGACTCGGAATAACGCGAGCCGTAGTCGATTTGCTGCCACTGGCGCACCATGCCCAAATAACGATTGTTCAGGCAAAGAACCTTGGGGCTCAAGCGGTACTGTTTACACGTAGACAGTTCCTGGATGTTCATCTGAATGGAGCCTTCACCCGTTATGACGGCAACATCCTGGCCAGGGTTGGCCATTTGCACACCCATTGCGTAAGGCAAGCCCACGCCCATCGTGCCCAGGCCACCGGAATTGATCCAGCGACGAGGCTTATTGAATTTGTAGTACTGAGCCGCCCACATCTGGTGCTGGCCCACATCAGAAGTCACGAAAGCGTTGCCGCCCGTCACTTCCCACAGGGATTCCACCACGTATTGCGGCTTGATCAGCTCGTCCGACTTGGCGTAGGCCAAGGAGTTCTTGCCCCGCCAGACATTGATCTGTTTCCACCAATCATTCAGGGAGGGCTGGTTCTGCGATTCCTGACGGCTTTGCGCATACAGCTCATTGAACTCGGTCAGCACGTCTTTGACACAGCCCACGATAGGCACATCAACTTTCACGCGCTTGGAAATTACCGAAGGATCAATATCAATATGAATGATCTTGCGTGGGTTCTGACCGAAGTGGCGGGTATTACCAATCACTCGATCATCAAACCGTGCACCCACTGCGATCAGAACGTCGCAATGCTGCATGGTCATATTGGCTTCGTAAGTACCGTGCATGCCGGGCATGCCGATGTACTGATCCGCCGTACCTGGATAGGCACCCAGACTCATCAAGGTAGTCGTGCAAGGAGCACCGCTTAACTTGACCAGCTCATTGAGCTCACTGTCAGCATTACCCAGCACCACACCACCACCAACATAAATCAGCGGGCGCTCGGCGCTATTGAGAATCTGGACGGCTTTCTTGATCTGCCCCTGATGGCCTTTGGTCACAGGTGCGTAGGAACGCATCTTGACCTCGCCACGCTTGGGCGTGTATTTGCACGTTGCAGTCGTAATATCTTTGGGGATATCAATCAGCACAGGACCTGGACGGCCCGTCGTGGCAATAAAAAATGCCTTGCGAATGGTATCGGCCAAATCACGAACATCGCGCACCAAGAAGTTGTGCTTGACGCAAGGACGGGTGATACCGATGGCATCACATTCCTGGAAAGCATCTTCACCAATTGCCTGGGTGCTGACCTGCCCACTGATGATGACCATCGGAATGGAGTCCAGGTAAGCGGTCGCAATACCGGTGACGGCATTGGTGACGCCCGGGCCACTGGTTACCAGTGCCACGCCAACTTTTTGGGACGAACGGGAATAGGCATCCGCAGCATGAACAGCAGCCTGTTCATGACGCACAAGAATGTGCTGGAAGCGGTCCTGCTTGAAGATTGCGTCGTAGATATAGAGAACGGCACCACCCGGATAACCGAAAACGTGTTCCACGCCTTCGTCCGCGAGCGTGCGCACAACAATATCTGCGCCATTTAATTCAGACATGAGTTTTCCTTTCAGTCTTGCTCTGCAATATCGACTGACCACGACGGTCCGAGCTTGAACCGATGTCAGCAACATGATCTGGCGCTTCATGGCCCACAGGACCACACCACCCAGACACATTACCGTCCGGCCTGCACTCTTCGACACCCAGTGCGTGCATACAAAAACGTATGCGTTAGCTTGAAACGGAAGTCCTGGCATCCCACGCTTGTGACGCGGCCAGCAACAAAGTTTTTAGGCGCAAAAAACCGGGCGGATGGCCCGGTTAACAGTGCCTCGCTACAATTTGCTCGGATAAGGAGCAAAAACACCTGGTTACTTTACCTTGACTGCACAAAGCGAGCAACTGTGATTGTTGGTAAAGTGCAAAAAAACAGGCTTAAAGCTTGCATACGTAAAACGATATACTGTCTACCTATGACGAGCTGTCCGGGTATTTTATGGCATCGCCCATCCCACAATTAAAACAATTCCTGTATAGCCACTATTTTTTCGGCGGACTGCGCCAGTCCATCGGTGTGCTGTTGCCGGTCATTATTTTGGGCCGCTTCTTTGGTCACTATGACATTGGCGTCATTGCGTCCATGGGTGCCACCTGCGTTGCCATCATTGACCAACCCGGCGGCCCACGCCGCTATCGCAACAATGAAATGCTGGGCGGTATTGCGCTGGGCACGGTCACCGTTGGCCTGACAGGTCTGGCCTCCAGCTCTCCCCTGCTGCTGGTCCTGTGTGTACCGTTTCTGTGCTTTCTGTACAGCATGTTCTCCGTCTTTGGTCGTCGCGGCGGGCTGATCGGCTTTGCCGCCCTGCTGCTGATGACCTTGACGATGCGCTTTCCCATGCAGCCTCACGAGGTATTGGCGCACACGCTGTATTCCTTTGCCGGTGGTCTGTCCTATTACTTGTTCAGCACCCTGTTCCGACGCTTGTTCTGGTATCGGGAAGAGCGCCAGACACTGGCGGTAGCCCTGTTTGCCACGGCTGAATACATGGAAGCGCGCTCGCAATTCTATGACTCCACCTCGGATCTGGACGCCTGCTATAGACGGCTGATCAATCTTCAATCCAATATGACCGAAAAGCACCAGGCCGCCCGCGACGTGGTACTGCGTGAATTGCCGCGCGGTTATGGACGAGGCGATCACCACCGCAAGGCACTGCTGACAATCTTCTTGAATATGGTCAGCATTCTGGACTCGCTGGTCGCGACCTATACCGACTACACCGTCCTGCGCCGTCAGCTTTCCGACAGCGATTTCATGGTTTTTGCGCGTGATGGCTTGCACAAGCTTTCGTTGGATATTGGCCGCATTGCCATGAATGTTTCACGAAGCGCTCGCACCACCCGTCGCTCCAGCGTCAAAGCGGAAATCCGTGCCATGGAATACGAGCTGGAGAAATACAAACGCCAGGGCATGTCGCAAACAGACCCGGAAACCTACGCCCTGCTAGTCCAGGTCTTGCGCCGACTGCGTAACCTGAACCGTATTGTGGACAGCATGGCAAGCCTGTCACATCGTGCCAGCCAGAACCTGCCAGTCGATCAGTACCTGAATAAATCGCTAAGCCGCATGCTCTCGCGTGAAGAACTGCGTTTGGGCATGCTCAGCAGCAATATGAAGCTGAAGTCCTCGCACTTCCGCTATGCGGCACGTGTCAGCATTGCGTCCATGGTGGCCCTGGGAGTTGGCGCACTCAGCGCCCATTTCCAAAGCGAACTGGGCCTGGTCAGCGCCCTGACAGCACACAGTTACTGGATCATCCTGACGATTCTGGTCATTATGAAGCCAGGCTTTGCCATCACACGCCAACGCAATGGCTGGCGCCTTTTTGGCACGGTACTGGGCTGCGGGGCGGCCTTCCTGCTCCTGAAGCTAACGGACAACCGCGAGCTGTATCTGATCGCCATGTTGCTGGCCTACCTGCTGGGTAACAGCCTGGTTCAACTGAACTTCCTGCTATCGGCCCTGTTCAACACAATCTTTGTGATTTTGTCCTTCCAATTCCTGTCCACGGGCGGCTCCTTCATTATTGGAGAACGTCTGGTGGATACGCTGATTGGTTGCGGTATTGCCATGGCCGCCAGTTATTTGCTCCCCAACTGGGAATCCAGCGCCATGACAGGCCTGGCCCGAGCAGCCTTGGCCGCCAACAAAGAATTCTGGCGTGCAGGGCTGGAATTCGCTCGCTTGAGCCGCCTGCATAACCAGATCCTTAAAAGCGGTCAGGAAGGCGAACCCACTATGACAGAGGCCCAGAAAAACCAGGTGGATCTGGACTTGATGGAAGCCGACACCGCCTGGCAAGTGGCAAACAAGAACGTACACATTGCCTTCAGCAACTTTGCCTCGGCCTTTTATCGCATGATGGATGAACCAGTTAGCCGACAAGCCAATGTATCCCTGCTGAATAATCTGCTGATTCAGAACCACGTGCTGGCCTCGCAGATCAGTGCCGCTGCCCCGCTTCTGGCTAATTTGAGTCAGATTCCGCCAGGCATCCAGAATTCCCTGGATGCCATTGGCGCACTGATTAACGACCAGGATGCCGACCCGCCTGCCTCCATCGAAACCGAAGGTGAGCTGGCCATGCTGGCCTACCCTATCCGTCAGATGGTCAAGGCCGCCCAACTGATACGTCAGGATATGAGAGGCCTGGAATACAGCGCTGGCCCGCAACTGCCGCCTGAGCGCAAGCAGGAACTGAAGCAGCAAGGGGCCTGATGGCCATGCCATGTCCTGTATACATGTGGAGCTCGTTGTCGGGACCAAATAAACAAGAACTCAAAGCACAAAGCACAAAGCACAAAGCACAAAGCACAAAGCACAAAGCACAAAGCAAAAGAGCATAAGGTGCCAAGCCCTCCTCAGTTCGCAGGACCAAAAATAAAAAGGCAAGGCGCAAATACATGGCCTTGCCTTTCCTTTTTTACCTGCAAGACCGCAGATCAGCTAAAGAGCTGTTCTTACGGCGCAAGCAACAACGCTAACTACTTATCAAGCCTTGGCATCCTGCTCGGAGCGACGGAACACCAGCTTGTCCTCGCTGGAGAGCTCAGGCTGGAATACATACCCCTCGCGATCAAACGCCTTCAAGCCTTCCACTGTTTGCACACGCTTGTCGATGACAAAGCGGGCCATCAAACCACGGGCTTTCTTGGCGTAGAAACTGATAATCTTCCAGACACCGTTTTTCTCGTCCTGGAAAACGCACTGAACCACACGGGCACGCAAGGCTTTTTGATCGACCGCCTTGAAATACTCTTCGGAGGCCAAGTTCAAGACAACGGGCTTGGCTTCGCCTTCCTGACGCTCGTTCAAATAATTGGCAATCCGGCTGCCCCAGTAAGCGTACAAATTGGCACCTTCGGGATTCTTCAAGCGAGTGCCCATTTCCAGACGGTAAGGACGCATCAAATCCAAAGGACGCAAAGCACCGTACAAACCGCTAAGAATCACAATGTGGTCCTGCGCCCACTTCAGCTCCTTGTCCGACAAATCCGTTGCAGCCATGCCCTCATATACATCACCATTAAAAGCCAGAATGGCCTGACGGGCATTGGAGCGGTCAAACTTGGGCTCCCACTCCTGGTAACGCTGGACATTCAAGCGCGCCAGGTCGTCGCTCAGCTTCATCAAGCCGGCAATATCCTCTTCGGACTGAGTGCGCAAAATATCAATCAAGCCTTGCGCCTGCTCCACAAACAGAGGCTGGGTTTCCAGCTGCGTGCGTACAGGGGAATCGTAATCCAGCTTTTTCGCTGGCGAGAGCAATAACAACATGCGCCTATATCCTTTCTATCCAAACAGATAAAGGGCCATGCCCTTTATCTGCCATCTACAAAACACGCTTTGACAGCAATTAGCGAGCCGTCCAGCCACCATCCAGACTTAGCGTCGTACCCGTCATTTGGTCTGCGGCGGCAGACGACAGGAACACAGCAGCACCGCCCAATTGCTCAGGAGTCACAAACTGCAGGGAAGGTTGTTTCTCAGCCAGCAGCTCGCGTGCGGCAGCTTCAATATCAATCCCTTTTTGCTGGCTGATAGCTTCGATCTGCTTTTCCACCAAGGGAGTCCGTACCCAGCCCGGGCAGATTGCGTTGCACGTAATACCCTTGCCAGCATTTTCCAGTGCGGTCACTTTGGTCAGACCCACGACACCATGCTTGGCAGCCACATAAGCCGATTTATTTACCGATGCCACCAGACCATGTGCCGAGGCGATATTGATAATGCGCCCCCAACCCTGCTTTTGCATGATGGGCAAGGCAGCCGCTGTGCCGTGGAAGACGGCTGACAGGTTCAAGGCAATGATGGCGTTCCATTTGTCGACAGGGAACTCTTCGATAGGCGCGGTGTACTGAATACCAGCATTATTGACCAGAATATCCAAACCGCCCAAGGCCTCTGCCGCCTTGGCAATAAAGTCACGCGTGGCCTGTGCGTCGCTCAAATCAGCATTCAGATAATAGGCTTTGACACCAAACTTGGACTCCAGCGTGCTGCGCTCGCGCTCGATATCTTCAGGCTGACCAAAACCATTGATCACCACATCTGCACCGGCTTTCGCCAACTCGGTGGCCATGGCCAGACCGATACCACTGGTCGATCCTGTTACGACCGCTTTTTTACCTTTCAGCATAGATACCTCGTGAGTATGGACAACAGGGAACTGAAACCCCAAGTGTACTCGCCGCCCCGCACTGCCGGGAAATGCAATGGGCTCGTTTTGTCCGCAATCATGAAGGCTTGCAAAACAAGGCCAAACACCATCGGACCACGTACTAGCGCATTACCCCCTAGAACTTCGGCCTGTGCGGGGAAAAGTCGGCCATACACAATGTTGCGGATGAGTTTTCCGAACATCGGCCGCGACTGACACTTTTACCTTAACGTTCTTATGTGACAAAACAGCAAATAAACCATGCTGAGGGAGCAGGACGATCAAACCAGCAGAAAACAAAAAAGCCCTTGAATAATCAAGGGCTTTCAAAATTCCAGGTGGCGGACAGGGTGGGATTCGAACCCACGGTACGCTTGCACGTACGCCTGATTTCGAGTCAGGTACATTCGACCACTCTGCCACCTGTCCGCGATTGCTTATATGGTTACAAGCAAGCCCATAAATATAGATCAAAGAACACTCTTTGACAAGCACTAAAGAGACATAGCACTTGCATCAAAGAGCGGAGTTTCCTGATAAGACCAGCCACTCAAACCAAAGAGCTCTTTCCAATCAAGGGTTTACCCTCTATTTTGGCCTAATTCACTTGTTCACCCTGAGCCGCAGGCCTATATTGGAAACACACATTGATGCATCGCAGCCCTGCCTCTCCAAGGCAGTCCTTGTAATTCCGGCGCAGCTTGCTGGACTTGATAAAAGGAATTGTCATGCAAACCTTCCAATGGATTATCGACGCCAACGGCGACGGCATATACAGCCTGAATGAGGTTCTCCAGACTCTGCGCTGGGCTTTTCGGATACCAGGCAGCCTGGTAGTTGAAACCTTGGGCTCCATCCCGGTTCTGTCTGATCTACTGCGTATCCAGGCTTCAGAAGCGACAGGCTACGCTTCTTTGAGAGGCGGACTGGTCAATATCCTGTCGTTATTCTTCTGGGCCGCACTCTGTCTCTGGTTTCTGGAAGTCAACTCCAAGCCACGTGCAGAGCCTGCGCAGCGCAACGTACGCCATGCGCCACACTTGAACAAGCAACTGGATTCTGTGCACGGTCGGCAACTACACGCGAACTACAACCGGCGCCCTGTCCGCCATCGTCAGGTTGAACGCCATACCTTCTAGATGCACTCATGCCCTCCTGCCGAAAAAGGAGAAACATGTGTTAAGAAAGGTAAACCCCTGGCATAGCGCATACGAGCCGTGTTGCGTTTGGAAGTGCTTTGCCAGGATTACCTAACGTTTGGACTACAGGTTTTAGGCAACAATCGCTGCAGCTAGTGTCATTAGAGGTGCAGCTTATGAAAAAACTACTATTAGCCGGTTTAATGGCCTTGAGCACCAGCGCCGCCTCTGCGGGCGGTGTAAATGTCGATATCAATGTCGGTATTCCGGGTATCGGTTACGGGCCGATCTACTACCCACCCGCTCATGTTGTGGAACGCCCGGTTTATGTCGCCCCACCCCCAGTGGTTTACCACCCGCCACGTTACGTCTATCGTCCCGGCTACGTGGAATATGGTCGCTCCAACAAGGAATGGCGCAAGGAGCAGCGACGCGCTCACAAGCGCTGGCGCAAACAGCAGGAGCGCTACTGGGATGATGACTAATCCATCACTACGGAACCATGAATGAAAAAGGGCTGAGGACCACACAGGTCATCAGCCCTTTTTCCATTCGGACAGATACTTTATTTGGCCGGCACCAGACGTTCCAGTCCGCCCATATAAGGACGCAGAACCTTGGGCACAATCACGCTGCCATCTTCTTGCTGGTGGTTTTCCAACACAGCCACCAAGGCGCGGCCTACGGCCAGGCCAGAGCCGTTCAGCGTATGCACAAACTCCGGACGTGCCTTGCTGTCGGCGCGGAAACGCGCCTGCAGACGACGAGCCTGGAAAGCCTCGCAGTTCGACACCGAGGAGATCTCGCGGAATGTGTCCTGGGCAGGCAACCACACTTCCAGATCGTAGGTTTTGGCAGCAGAAAAGCCCATATCGCCAGTGCACAGTTGCACTACACGGTATGGCAGTTCAAGAGCCTGCAGAACGTGCTCGGCATGACCGACCATGGACTCCAGCGCCTCGTAGGATTTTTCAGGATGAACGATCTGCACCATTTCAACTTTGTCGAACTGGTGCTGACGGATCACGCCACGGGTGTCTCGGCCACCGCTACCGGCTTCCGAACGGAAACAAGGCGAGTGAGCAGTCAGGCGGATAGGCAGATCGTCACCGGCCAGAATCTCGTCACGCACAGTACCGGTCAGGCTGATTTCGGAGGTCGAGATCAGGTACAGGTCTTCAGGCTTGGATTCGGTCGGATCGGCTGGCTCGTTGTCCTGACCACCTTTAGTGACCCAGAACATATCGTCCTTGAACTTGGGCAATTGTCCGGTGCCATACAGCGTGGACGCGTTCACGATGTATGGGGTGTAGCACTCGGTATAGCCGTGCTCTTCTACTTGGGTATCCAGCATGAACTGGGCCAGAGCACGGTGCAAGCGAGCCAGAGGACCACGCAGAACCATGAAACGGGCGCCAGCTAGCTTGCGAGCGGCTTCAAAATCCAGACCAAACTGCTCACCCAGATCCACGTGATCACGCGGCTCAAAGGTGATGTGCGCAGGCTTGCCCTGATCATCTTTAGGACCCGGGATCCAGCGACGTACTTCGACGTTGTCTTCTTCGGACTCGCCTACCGGCACGCTTTCGTGCGGCAGGTTAGGAATCGTGGCGAACCAGGAGGACAGCTCGGCCTGCACTTGGGACAAGTCCTGCTCCAGCTGCTTCAGGCGCACCGGAATTTGCTGGGATTGAGCCAATGCTTCGCTGGCGTCTTCGCCCTTGGACTTGAGCTGGCCGATGCGTTTGGCCAATGCATTGCGCTCGGCCTGCAAGGTTTCCGTTTCCACCTGTACCGCTTTGCGGCGGGCTTCCAGCTGCTGGAAACGCTCGGTGTCAAATTGCACGCCACGTTTCGCCAGGCCCTGTACCAGCGGCTCCAAGTCTTTGCGTAATTGGTTCAGATCTAACATTTAATAGCCATATAGGTGATGGTTCAATCCCGATTGATCTGGTGATTTTAACCACAAGCCACCGCAAGCGCAGCACAGCGCAAGCAGTACTGAGGTATCGGGAAATACGGGGGTGACAGGTCAGGCAACGCCTGTCCTGTCTTAGGTGTCTTTTTTACCGGCCTGCTCATCCAGCTGACGCAGGCGCTCCATTTTTTCAGCAATCTTGATTTCCAGACCACGAGGCACAGGCTGATACCAGTGGGGATCGGGAATACCGTCCGGCAAGTAGGTCTCACCCGCCGCATAAGCATTAGGCTCGTCATGCGCATAGCGATACGCATGACCGTGGCCCAGCTCTTTCATCAGCTTGGTGGGCGCGTTGCGCAAATGCACTGGCACTTCGCGGCTTTTATCCTGCTTCACAAAGGCGCGGGCCTGGTTGTATGCCATATAACCGGCATTGCTCTTGGCCGCGATCGCCAGATAAATCACGGCCTGCCCCAGCGCCAGTTCTCCTTCGGGGCTGCCCAGGCGCTCGAAGGTCAAGGCAGCATCGTTGGCAATTTGCATGGCGCGCGGATCGGCCAGACCGATATCTTCCCAAGCCATACGTATGATACGGCGCGACAAATAGCGGGCATCTGCTCCGCCGTCCAGCATCCGGGTCAGCCAATACAAGGCAGCGTCCGGGTTGGAACCACGTACCGACTTATGCAAAGCAGAAATCTGGTCGTAGAAGTTGTCGCCCCCCTTGTCAAAACGCCGGGAGTTCAGGGTCAGCGCATTTTGCAGGAAGTCTGTCGTGACCAGCTCGGTGCCGGAAGTCTTGGCGGCCGTATTGGTCTGCTCCAGCAGGTTCAAAAAGCGTCGGGCATCGCCGTCGGCATAACCGATCAAGGTGTCGACGGCTTGATCCTCAAACTCCAGGCCATCCAGGGCATTTTGTTCCTGTACACGGCGTAGCAGGAGTTTGAGCTCATCATCCGTCAGGGACTTGAGCACATAGACTTGCGCCCGCGACAGCAAGGCCGAATTAACCTCGAACGACGGGTTTTCCGTGGTGGCACCAATAAAGGTCACCAAGCCGCTTTCAGCATAAGGGAGCAGCGCGTCTTGCTGAGACTTGTTAAAGCGGTGTATCTCGTCCACAAACAGGATGGTGTGCTTGCCCATGGCCAGATTCTGCTGGGCCTGCTCCATGGCCGCTCGGATATCTTTCACGCCTGAAAAGACGGCGGACAAGGCGATGAACTCGCATTCGAATGCACTGGCCGTCAAACGTGCCAGCGTGGTTTTACCCACGCCGGGAGGCCCCCAGAAAATCATGGAGTGTGGTTTGCCGGACTGAAAAGCCAAACGTAGTGGCTTGCCCTCGCCCAGCAGGTGAGACTGCCCCACCACCTGGTCCAGGGTTTTGGGGCGTAGTGCTTCGGCTAAGGGTGCGGCGGGTTCCTGAGCGAACAAATCACGCATGGCGATCGCCCTTCCTAAAATGGCAAGACCTGGCCAAGCGGACCAGGTCTGTATTGAAAACTTGTTTTGTCAGAGCCAGCCAACACTGACCCTGACGATAGCTGCACAAAAACAGAATGTGCATCAAGGCATGGAGACGACATCCACTCCCGCAGGAGCCTTGAACGTGAAGGTACCCAAGGTAATCCGAGGGTTCGGTTCCAAGCCGGTGAAGTCGATATACGTGGTTTGCCCGAACGAGTCCTGCAATTCCAGACGACGTGGCTCACGATCCTTGAAGCCGATGTCTACGTAGGAAAAGCCGGCATCGCTTTGCAGAGGCGTGGCTCGGATCCACTCCAGCCCATCCCGTGCATCTTGCTCGACCAGACGGAAGGAGTCTTCCAGATTGCCAGTACCAAACAAGATCGCAGCAGGCGAAGCGCCGATGGACTGGTCCACCCCACGCTCGGTGACCTGGGCCAGATCCGGGTCGTATTGATAAAGCAGCTTGCCGTCAGACACGATCAACTGTTCATAAGGGCGTTGCACATGCCATTTGAACTGGCCAGGGCGCTGAAACACGAATTGCCCAGATTGCGGCGCACCTTTGGACTGGCCGTTGCTATCGACCGTACGCTGGGAAAACTCGCCTTTCGCAGCACGCACATCTTGTACAAAAGAGCGCAATTGCTCGCTGGCCGAAGCGGCCATGGTCAAGGCAGGTGTAGCGGCCAGCAACATGCTGACCAGCAGTGTCTTAATCTTCATCTTTGGCACCTCCTGCGGGGACCAGAATTTCACGGTTACCGTTAGGCTGCATAGCCGATACCAGACCGGCTTGTTCCATTTGTTCCAGCAGTCGGGCTGCCCGGTTGTAACCGATACGCAAATGACGCTGCACCGACGAAATCGAAGCGCGACGATTCTTGATAATGACTTGAACAGCCTGGTCGTACAGCGGGTCCGCTTCAGCATCGACCATGCCAGTAGCGGGGTTGACCCCCTCACCCGATTCGCCTTCGACAGCACCTTCCAGCAGGCCTTCGATGTAATCAGGTTCGCCGTGTTCTTTCAAGTGTTCAACCACGCGGTGAACTTCCTCGTCGCTGACAAAAGCGCCGTGCACTCGTTTAGGCAAACCTGTACCGGGCGGCAAATAGAGCATATCGCCCATGCCCAGCAAGGTTTCCGCACCCATCTGATCCAGAATGGTGCGCGAGTCGATTTTGGAGGACACCTGGAAAGCGATACGGGTAGGAATGTTCGCTTTGATCAGACCTGTAATCACGTCCACGCTAGGGCGCTGAGTAGCCAAAATCAGGTGAATACCAGCCGCACGGGCCTTCTGGGCCAAACGAGCAATCAACTCTTCGATCTTCTTGCCCTGCACCATCATCAAGTCTGCCAACTCGTCAATAATGACGACAATCATGGGCAGAACAGACAGCGGCTCGGGAGCGTCCGGCGTCAAAGAGAAAGGATTGGGGATAGGCTCTTCACGCTTTTGCGCCTCGCGTATCTTGGCGTTGTAACCAGCCAGATTGCGCACGCCCAGCTTGCTCATCAAGCGGTAGCGTTTTTCCATTTCGGCCACACACCAGTTCAAGGCGTTGGACGCCAGACGCATATCCGTGACCACCGGTGCCAGCAAATGAGGAATGCCTTCATAGACACTCATTTCCAGCATCTTGGGGTCGATCAGGATCAGGCGCACGTCTGCCGGGTCTGCCTTGTACAGCAGCGACAGAATCATGGCGTTAATCCCCACGGACTTACCGGAGCCGGTTGTACCGGCCACCAGCAAGTGAGGCATCTTGGCCAGATCCGCCACCACAGGCTTGCCGGCAATATCCTTGCCCAAAGCCATGGTCAGCAAGGAAGCGCTGCTGTGATAGGTTTGCGAGCCTACGATTTCCTCCAGACGCACCATTTGGCGGCGGGGGTTGGGCAGTTCCAGGCCCATCAGGTTTTTTCCGGGAATGGTTTCCACCACCCGTATGCTGACCAGACTCAAGGCACGGGCCAGGTCTTTGGCCAGATTCACGATCTGGCTGCCCTTCACGCCGGTGGCAGGCTCAATCTCGTAGCGCGTAATGACCGGCCCCGCCTGGGCGGTCACTACCGTCACCGCAACACCGAAGTCCGACAATTTCTTTTCAATCAGGCGCGAGGTGAACTCAATGGTTTCCGGCGACACCGTTTCTACATTGTCAGAGGCGGGGTCCAGCAGGGACAGCGGAGGCAAATCGCCCGCTTCGCCAGCCTGACGAGGCGCCTTGAACAAGGTCTGCTGCTTTTCTTTCTCGACGCGCTCCGATTTGGGCACAGCCACAAAAGCAGGTTCGATACGCACAGGCTGTTCGTGTACCAATTGCTCCTGCTTGGCGACCACGCTTTCCGTACGCTCGGCACGTTTGACCTCGCCCACGCGACGATCCTGACGGGCCGACCACAAAGTCATCACACGGCGAATCGCCCCTTCGATGAAGCCGCCCAGACGTTCTGCCAACGTCAGCCAGGAGAAACCGAAAAACAAACTGGCCCCACCGGCGAGCAGGCCCATCAGCACCAGAGAGGCTCCACCAAAGCCTATCGAAGTTACTAATAGTTGCGATAATAATTGGCCCAACTGCCCGCCAGCCCCCGCAGGGAGCTGCCATTGGTGGCCCAGGTCTTTAAAAAACAGCGATTCCAGGCCCATGCTGCCCAGAAACAAAAAGAAAAAGCCTATGCCAATTTCCCAGCGCACCCGAGGCAGAACATCCTCGTTTTTTGTGCTGGGCAAGAGCAAAGCAGTCAGACGGTAAAAGCCCACGGCCACGCGCTGCACCAGCAGCACCACCCAAAGCCAGGCCGTCAGACCAAATAGAAACAGGAGGAAATCGGCGATGTGGGCACCAAAGATGCCCCCGCCGTTTTGAGTCAGACCCGAGTGCACGGAATGCGACCAGCCGGGATCGCCCGGATCCCAGGTTGCCAGTACTAGGCCCAGCCAGGCTGCCAGAGCAGCGAAGATAATCCACCGTGCTTCGCGCAGCAGTCCTGTCAGGCGCTGTTGCAGAGCTGAAGGCCCATTACGCACATTTTTGGATGACCGGGACGAACGAGGGGATGTTGCAGGTATTCTTGCCATGGACTCATTATAATTGGAGATCGTCTTTTTCGGATTTTCTGTGATGTCGACTACTAAGCACGCAAAAGTACTCATTCTGGGCTCAGGCCCGGCCGGCTATACCGCAGCGATCTACGCAGCCCGCGCCAACCTCAACCCCGTCTTGGTCACTGGCATGGAGCAAGGTGGCCAACTGATGACCACCACGGATGTAGATAACTGGCCAGCCGATGCCCAAGGCGTCCAGGGACCTGATCTTATGGCACGTTTCCAGGCTCATGCGGAACGATTCGAAACAGAATTAATCTTTGACATGGTGTCCTCGGTTGATCTGTCCACCCGTCCCCTGACCCTGAATGGTGATAGTGGCACAGTCTACACCTGCGATTCGCTGATTATTGCGACAGGCGCCTCGGCCCAATACCTGGGCCTGCCAACCGAGCAGGAATTCATGGGCCGTGGCGTGTCCGGTTGCGCAACATGTGATGGTTTCTTCTACAAGAACCAGGACGTGGTCGTGGTCGGTGGTGGCAATACCGCCGTGGAAGAAGCTCTGTACCTGTCCAATATTTGCAAGACCGTGACCTTGATTCACCGTCGCGATACCTTCCGTTCCGAACCCATCCTGACCGACAAGCTGATGGACCGCGTCCAGAATGGCAATATCCAGCTGAAACTGCACAGCGAACTGCAAGAAGTGCTGGGCGATGCTTCGGGCGTGACAGGTGTGCGCATCATCAATAACCAGACCCAGGCCACTGAAGACCTGGCTGTGACAGGTGCCTTTATCGCCATCGGCCACAAGCCCAACACCGGGATCTTTGAAGGCAAACTGGAGATGCACGACGGCTACATCACGACTCGCAGCGGTCTGAAAGGCATGGCCACCATGACTTCCGTTCCTGGCGTTTTTGCCGCGGGCGATGTGCAAGACAATATCTATCGTCAGGCCATTACCAGTGCAGCCAGCGGTTGCATGGCCGCCCTGGACGCACAGCGCTGGTTGGATGAAAACAAATAAGCCCAAAGCCGTAGGGCGTAGTCTGGCAGACCTGAAGAAGTTACAAGGTCAGGTCCGCCAGGATCTCAATCCGCCCCCGGCCCCCGCCCGTCCCCAGGCTCGCAAGCGCCCCCGCCCACCGGATCCGGGTGGCAAGCCAGCCAAACTGGCTCCTGCCAGTAATGCTACAGCGGCCCAAGACCCCGTTTCCTTATTGGACCCCAGCGACAGGGCCTGGCTACGCCAGTCCATGCGGGACGTCGCCCCCTTGAAAAAACGTGGTCAAAGCGTAGTCATGAGCCGTCCTGCGGCTAGCCCGGAACAGTTGGAGCAACGTCGTCGCCACGCGGTAGGTGCGCCCACCAGTACGCCCGCCCTGCCCCAGGCCTCTGACCAATATGTCAGCGTGCAAGGTGAAAGCAACGATATACGACATTTGCGTGCTGGCTGTGGCACCGATGTCTTGCGCGATCTGGAACGCAACCGTTGGCCGATTGAGTCCAGCCTGGATTTGCATGGCTCGGATCTGGAACAGGCCCGCGAGCGACTGGACAACTTTCTGCGCTCCTGTCTGGAGCACGGCGTGCGCTGTGTACGAATTGTCCATGGCACGGGCTACGGCTCGCGCAATGGCGAACCCGTTTTGCGTCATGCCGTGCGTCGCTGGTTAACCCAGCTGCCCAGCGTTCTGGCTTATATGGAATGCGCGCCCAACGAAGGTGGGCAAGGTGCCGTCAAACTGGTGCTGCAAGCCATGTCCGAACCCGGCGTTTGATTTTTTCCATTAGGTACAGACGTAAAAAAGGCCAGCTTTCGCTGGCCTTTTTTTTGTTGTTGTTATGTTGTACTGCCTATTGCTTTTATAATAGTGACCGTTTTATTTCGGTCTTTATTGCCCAGCGTTGCGGGGCTATGTCTCCTCACCTGCATGAAACGTATTGTGCCCCATTTATAAAGCTGTCACACTTAGGGAATGCACTGATACCCGCATGGTAAGAAAATATCAGTCGCCCATTCGCAGTCTTTATTCTGCTGCCTGGTCCAAAGCCTTCACGGCCCGCTTCAAAAACACCTGCATTTCTTTCTCAGCCTGCTTGTCGCCCTGCTCTTGGGCAATCACCAAGCCCTGCTCCAGAATTTCCCTGGCCTGTTTGAATTGCTCCAGGTTCACCAGCACCCGGCCCAACAGCTTCCAGGCTGCGGTGTAACGCGGATTCATTTCCACGGCTTTGGACAAATGTTCGCGAGCCGCTTCCAAATCGCCCTCGCCCATACATGCATTGCCCAGGCCAAAGCGCAACAAAGCATTATCCTTGCCTGCCGCCAGTAGCTTCTCCAATCCTTCGCGCATAATCCGTACCCTTGAAAACAAAGCAAGGCTGGGTCGCGCCGCCTTCACACAAAACAAAATAGCAGCAACGACACGCCTGCACAGCTTGATGACTATTGAACCATCTAGCCATAAACCATTGAGCTTGGTTTTGTACCACGGAATATCAAAGGGCGGCCTCAGCCGGCCGGGCTCTGTAGGTCCATTCTCCTGCTGGTACCGCCCTGACTAGCGCTTTAGGCCAGATCGCCTTGCAACACCCCCTTGCTGACAACTTCACGGCCATCCAGGCTAACCGTGCAATTGCGCATTGGGTAGTCGAAGTGGCAATCGGAGAAACGACCCGCCGCTGGATTTGCGCCCGTAGAGAAAAGGAAGTTACCGGCAAAGGCGCGCAGCTCGGTTCCGTTGGTATCGCGCTTGTCATACATGGCCATGGAGTCCCAGCGTGCCGCCGGCGCCATGCCCCAGCCCACATGACTGACCGCATAGGCATCCTTGTCATTCCAACTGGCGTAATAGGAGCGGATCAAATCGGCATCCACGCCCTTGCCCTCAATAGCCACGACATAATCGTTTTCGATGCGCAGGGTCACCGCCGATTCCAGATAGCGCTTGAAGGTCAGGTTCACATCTCCACTATCCAGCACCAGCGTGCCATTCACACTGCCATTGCTGGGGTAGCAAATGCACAGGCCAGCAGGCCAATACCCAAAGCTGCCCGGCTTGTCGGCTATCCCGGCACTGCCGCGCCCGATCACACCCGCCAGGCTGACCGTCAGGTCCGTGCCGGCTTCGGAGCTAATATGCATGACACTGGCATCGGTAATCCGCTTGCCGCCAATATCGCACTTGCTTTGCAAATCAGGGCTGGGTTTGACCCGTTCCAGAATCTCGGGATGCTCGTCGCTAATCATCATGATGCGGGCACCTTTGGCCAGCAGTGCGGCACGCTCGGGCGAATGCAGCAGCCCTTCTACGGTGCAGTCCACAATGAACTGGCTGCCTGCCAAAGCCTGGACAATCGGATCCATACCTTCCAGCGCCAAAGACGTCCCGGTCGAGCGCAGGGCAATATTGCTTTTCAGACGTGGCGAGACCAGTTTCACATGGCAAACCCGTGCCCCCATTTGCGTCAGGGCCAACTCAGCCAGCTCGGCCAGCACGGAGCGCGATTGCGTCTCGGACAGCACGACAGCCATTTCGCCGGGTTGTACTTTGCATAGTCCAAACACTTCTACAAAATCAGCAATCCACTTACCTTCAATATGCTCACGCAACATCTCACTACTCCTAGAAAATTCAAAAAAGGCGCTGCGCGGCTCTTTCAGCCGGGCAGCGCCTATACACATCAGTCGTGCAAATCCTTGCCCTTGGTCTCGGGCGAGGCAATGGTGGCCCACAGGGCCAGAACGCACAGGCCAATCAGGTACCAGTCAAAAACCTGCTTTTGATTGATGGAATGCAGCCAGGCTTGCAAATAGGGAGCGGTCCCGCCCGTCAGGGCACCAGCGACCGAATAGGGCAAGCCCATGGCAACCGCACGGATACGAGTCGGAAACTGCTCGGGGAAAAAGGCCGGCATGATGGCGGTGGGTGCCGAGATCAACAGCATGCCGCCCGCCATGAACACCACCAGACGCCAGATCTCGCCCTGGCCGCCGGTCAGCACCATGGTCAGCGGGATGATGCTGATGATTGAACCGATGGAGAAGAAATACCAGTTCGCCTTGCGACCAAAACGATCCGAAAATGCGCCCCAGAAAATCAGGCACAGAATCAGAAAAAGATTGGCCCCTACCCCCACCCACATCACTTTGGCGGCAGGCATGCCCAGGGAGGTAATGGCAAAGGTGGGCGCCATGATGGCCCAGACGTAATACAGCACGGTGCCGCCGGCCGACAAGGCAAATACGCGCAAGCAGGCACTGCGATACTTCCAGACCTCCGACCAGAACACGCGTGCGCCCGGGCGCGCCGTTTTGCCTGCCGCTCGCGCTGCGGCCTGACGGGCTTTGAACATGGGAGTTTCATCCAGCTTTCTACGCAGATACAGCGCATATACCCCCAAGGCCCCACCCAAGACAAAAGGCACACGCCATGCCCAGGCCCGAACAACATCCTCACCCAGCAGACTGGTCAGGCAGGCACTGAGCAACACAGCCGCCAATACCCCGATCGTGACAAACACAAACACGGAGGAAGACCACAGCCCACGTTTATGAGCAGGTGCCATTTCGGTGACATAGGTGAAGGAAGAAACCACCTCCCCACCGTGGCCAATCCCTTGCAACAAACGGCCCATCAACAAAAACAAGGCGGCAATCGGCCCCACCATGTCATACGTAGGAGCAATACCAATCACCAAACTGCCCAAGGCTGTCACCAGCATGGACAGGGTCATGGTGAAACGCCGCCCCTTGCGATCGGCCAGCCAGCCAAAAAAGATGCCTCCCAGCGGGCGCATGAAAAAACCCACAGCAAATACCGCCAGTGTGCCCAGCAAAGCCGCCAGCGGGTCCTCACTATGGAAAAACTGCTTGGCAAAATAGGCGGCAAAAATCGAATAAGCCGTCCAGTCGTACCACTCCAGGGCGTTACCCGCCCCAACCCCCAAAATAACGCGTCGACGCTGCGCGGCAGTCATGGGCTGCTCGCGCAAAGATGGTGTATGTGCGTCCAAGAGATGTCCCCTTCACTGTGATAGTTATGCTTCTTGTTTATTGTTTTTGATCCGGTGGCTCAGGCCACCAACTGCGTGAAACGAGAACGATGAAAGATCAGTGGCGAGATTTCGCGCTCGATCTGCACATCGTGGATAAGCAATTGCACGGCATCGTGGTCCCCGGCGGGATGCACTTGAAAAACACTGCAGTCAAACCAGACTGATGCCCCTTGTATATGGACGGCCCCCTCCTCGGTCAGCTCGACCTCGATATCGCTGAATCGGCTGTCCTTGTCCGGTCCGGCCAGCTGACGGCAAATAGCCGCATGTTCAGCACTCAAAATTGACACCCCCAGACGCGAGGCGCGAGACAGCAGCGCCCAGGTCGAGGAACTTTTCTGCACAAAAAAGGCGGCCAAAGGCGGATCCAGCGAAACCCCTACGGAAAAACTGGACGCAACAATGACTTGCGGCTTGCCATCGAGTACGGCGGCAATGGCCGCTACCCCGGATGGAAAATGTCCGAAGGCTTCGCGCACCACCCTGGCTCCCAACCCACTTATGTTTTCTTTCATGACGATGACTCTGCTCAGGCGTTAAAGACCCAAAACCCAAAATGAGGCGAGCTCTACGACAACAAACTCGCTTGGCCTCAATTCTGTTTCGATCGTCATTTATTTGCAATAACAAAATAGGCAAACAAGGATGGTTTTTGTTGAATTTAGGTATTAACCCTATGAAAATTCGTCGCTTTAAAAGCTATAGGCCTATACAATTCAACCGAATATTATTGCGTATTATCTTTCATCATTATTTATTTGCAATAAGCAATGAGCTTAAAACCTCTCGGAATCCACAAGGACAGCATGTATCTACATATCGTTTTGATGGCACCCCACACCCCTGTCAGCCCGGAACTCGCACCCAAACTGGACCAGGCCTTTATCCGCATACATCAGGAATGCTCCGGCATAGAACGCTTTGAATGGGTGCCGAACCTGTCACGCAGCTCGGCGCGCTACAGCCATGCCCTGCTTTCTGTATTCCGCACTCAAGAAGCACTGGACGCCTACAGACAGAGTGATGCTCACCAGGCCATGCTGGATGCCATCGCCCCGCACATTCAGGACATCGTCGTGCTGGACAGCGTGCTGGAGAAAAGCCTGCCCTAAGAAGCTCAAGCTGGCGCCCTGGCAAACAGGACGCAAGCAGCCCCAGTGCGGCTACGCTAGCGCCGCCGGGGCACGCACGGTAAAATGGCCCGCTACAAACCTACTATCAAAAATGGGTAGCAATCAGCCCCACCACCGGAAAACAGAATGAAAGCAAGCGTCGCGATTGATGAGTTCATCGCTAGCCGAGACCATGGCGAGCACGAGCAACTTGCCCCGCACCACTACATTCTGACGCTCTACGGTCTGTTCGCCCGCCCCACCGGCGTCATCATTCCCGTGGCCAGCGTGGTTCAACTACTGGCCGACCTGGGTGCTGAACCGTCCAGCGTGCGCTCCGCCATTTCCCGGCTCAAGAAAAAAGGCGTACTAGTTAGCCAACAAGCCGCCTCGGGCAAAGGTTATGCCTTGGCGGCCGAACTGGAGCCGCATATGCAGGCCGGTGACGAGCGGATTTTTTCCTCCCCCTCCATGAACATTCGGGACCCCTGGCTGCTGGTCTCCTTCTCCGTTCCGGAAAGCGAACGCCAGAACCGTCACAAGATTCGTACAGGCTTGGCTCGCATGGGGTTTGGCACTGTAAATGCGGGCCTGTATATAGGTCCGGCGCGCTTGCAGGCAGAGGCTGTCGAGTACATACGCGAGCACCAGCTCTGGCCCTATATTGAGCTGTTCACCTGCGAACCCAGCGGCCTGAGCGATATTCAGGAAAAGATCTCCCGCTGGTGGAATTGGGACAAGCTGGCCAATGAGTACCAGTCCTTCTTGAACTCATATCAACACGAAGTTGAGGCGTGGCAAACCGCTTTACGCCAAGGCACGGCCGACCCTTTGGAAGCCTTCCGACTCTATATGCCTATGGTGACACGCTGGCGCAGGCTGCCCTTTCTGGACCCAGGCCTGGCACCCGAGCTATTGCCAGACAACTGGGTAGGCAATACGGCCCGCAAATTGTTCGGTGACTTGCATCGACTGCTTAGTCCCTTGAGCTCGCAACACGTGCAGCAGGCCATTCCAAACTGGAAGGCCCGCGGCACGGAGTAAACCTGCTCCTTTAGTCAGGCCCCCGCAAAGCGTGCGATGTCGCCCATCAAATCCTGGGCGACGCGCTCAAACCGCTCCGGCGTCACCCCCTGCATCATGGGTGCATCCTGCCAGGCCCGGAAGTTGCCAAACTGGAAAGGCAAATCAAAACAGTGCCCGCTGAACACCGCTTCAAGCGGACTTTGTTCCATGAAGTCACTCCAAACCACCGAGCGCCCCGCTGCTTTCAGACTAGCCGCATACTGCGTGGGAAAACGCTGAAACTGCAACCAGGACGATGCGGCCACCACTTGCTGATACGGCGTCAGACCCGATCCTGCTCCCTGATACACCCCATTTCGCAGCAGGCTGTCTGGCAAGTCTCCCACAGGCCATACACCCAAAGCCTGATCGACCTGCTCTTGCGTCGCCTGCCGATGAAAAGGCACATCAAAAAAGAACACCGAGGACTCTTGGGCAGTACAACGCAGATACACCGTCTGCGCATGGCAGGCTTGTGCCGCCCAGTCAGGATTCAAGAAGTCGGGCGGCATCCCGGCGCTGGCCACAGGCAAGAATGCCGAAGGAGCATGAGCCAAACGTGGCGGCTCTTTGTCCAAGGCCATCATGCCGTGCTGCATCAAGGTATCCACGTTCGCCGTCAGCCACTGATCACCCAGGCTTTGTCGCAGGCGCTCTGTGGTTTTTCTTTGTTGCTCGGGTGACCACGGCGTGCGCGTTCCCATGCTGAGCAAAGCAACACGATCAATCCAACCTCGTGTGGACTCCAGCACGCTGAGCAAATGCGCATACCAGCCGCCCGCCGATTGCCCCATCAAGGTAATCTTGTCCGGGTCTCCGCCAAAGGCATGGATACGATCTTTCACCCACTGCAGTGCCAAGAGCAGGTCGGCTGCCGGCAAAGGCAAATCGTCAGCTTGTGCATCGCCCAGGTGCCCCAAGGCACCCAGACGGTAATTCACATTGACCACCACCATGCCCTGCGCTGCCAGGCGGTTGCCGTCATACCAATCCAAAGAAGCGCCGCCACTCATCCAGGCTCCACCGTGGATAAAGAACAGCACAGGCAGACCTTGCGCTTGGGCGGGAGCCCACACATTCAGAAAATAAGCATCTTCAGATTGCGGATTGGCACTGCCTGCGCCCATCACCGCCGCAAGGCGGCTGGGGCGCTGCGGGAATAAGGGCACCTGATCCAGAGAGGTCGCTGCCACTCGCCCCGTCACCGCCTGCGCCGCTTCAAAACGACGCGCCCCCTGGGCGTAACGTAGGCCATACCAGGCCTGCACCTCTACGCCATCGGCATGACAACGTCGCGAGGGAGCATTGACCAGCAATGTCGCCGTCATGGTTTAAAGCTTGTTGGAAATGTAAGGCGTACCGGTCATGCCGTTACCGTGTAGCTCATAACCCATAGGGGCGGTAATCGAAGCATGGCGAGTACCTGTATTAATATCCCGCCACATGCGGCCCAGCAAACTGTTTTCCGCAAAAGAGGCCGTGCCATGTAACCAGCACAGATTGTTCACCGCATCCACCAGTTCGTGTCCGGCATGGCCGATTCCGGCGCGGTGACGAGCACGTAGCTCCAAAGGCATGGGCACGGTGCCAGAGGCAGCAGCATCAATTTGAGCCGCAGCGCGTTCCAGCAATAAGCGGGCACCATCAATCTGAATACTGGCCGTTCCCAGGTTCTGCACAAACGCCCCCGAATCCGACTGCTTCTTGTAATGGGTATAGGTAATGCCGCGCTTGCCACTGACACCAGTAGTGAAATCCACGGCGGCTTGCGCGGCCCCTAAAGATGGCGCTTGAATGCAGGTGGACATGGTCAGGTGCGGCGTCAAACGACGACCAAATGTAGCCAAGGGATCTTGCTCCTGCACATCGCCCATCAGTTGCTGAAACGTAATCAGGCGCTCTTTGGGGACCCACAGGTTTTCTGCCACCATGGTGTTGGAGCCCGAACCGCGCATACCGATGGTGTACCAGGTATCCTGAATTTCAAACTCATCACGACGCATCAGCACAAAGCCCACGGTAGGCTCGACCTGCTCGTTTTCCTTGATGAACAAAATCCCCAGTGCCCAGTCCGAGTGATTGCTGTTCGAGGCAAAAGGCCACTTGCCCGTAATGCGCCAGCCATCGCCATCCGGCGTTGCCGTGCCTTGGGGTTGGGCAAAAATGGACGCCGCACGGATTGGACCGTCTGCAAACACCTCATCGAGCATGGCATCGCTAAAGCGGTTGGCCAGCATGACCGAACCATTAGAGATCACCACACACCAGGCTGCTGCCGGATCGTAATAGCCCACGGCGCTGGCACATTGCAAGAGCATCTCCGCCCCACCCTCATAACCGCCGTAGCGCTTCAAGGCCGAAATGCGCCAGGCCCCGGTGGACTCCAAAGCCTGAACCGCCTCGTCTGACAACATGCGATTACGGTCAGCCTGCGGGGCCAACTCACGTAGCAGCGGGCCGATCTCATGGATGCGCTCCAGAATCTCCTCTGTCTCCTGACGGGATGGTGCCTGGGTAACGGTGATCCGCTCGCGCTCGGCGACCAATGTAGCTCCTGTGATAGTCATAACAGCTCCTTAGAATTATTTGATATGGCAAATTTATAGCTATCGTCAGTTAATCGCAATATCAATAATCATGGAAACCGCTAAACACGCTTGTTTTATTGAGTTTATTCGGGTTTTCACCTAGTAAAAATCATGCGCCAAGCTTATTTTTAATTGCATAAAACTAACGATCAAAAATATTTTGAGCATAAGCAAAGCAGAAAAAAGAGAAAAAAAATGGCCTGCGCCAGCATGAGACGAAAAAAAACCGCCGACCCGAAGGTCGGCGGTTTCTCATGTAGAAAACCGGCTTTAACAGCCTGCATTCATTACATGTTTTCGATCATGACATCGCCAAAGCCGGAGCAGGACACTTGAGTCGCGCCTTCCATCAGACGGGCAAAGTCATAAGTCACTTTACGCGAGGTGATGGATTTTTCCATGCTGGAGATGATCAGGTCAGCAGCTTCGGTCCAGCCCATGTGACGCAGCATCATTTCGGCAGACAGGATCAGCGAACCTGGGTTCACGTAGTCCTTGCCAGCGTACTTGGGAGCAGTACCGTGGGTAGCTTCGAACATGGCCACGGAGTCGGACAGGTTGGCACCGGGGGCGATACCAATACCACCCACTTGAGCAGCCAGAGCGTCGGAGATGTAGTCGCCGTTCAGGTTCAGTGTGGCAATGACGTCGTACTCGGCAGGACGCAGCAGAATCTGTTGCAGGAAGGCGTCAGCAATCGAATCCTTGACGATGATCTCGCGACCAGTCTTGGGATTCTTGAATTTGCACCATGGGCCGCCGTCGATCAATTCAGCGCCAAATTCCTTTTGAGCCAGTTCGTAAGCCCAATCACGGAAGCCACCTTCGGTGAACTTCATGATGTTGCCCTTGTGAACGATGGTCACGGAAGAGCGATCGTTGTCGATGGCGTACTGGATGGCCTTGCGCACCAGGCGCTCGGTACCTTCGCGGGACACAGGCTTGACACCGATACCGGAGGTATTGGGGAAGCGAATCTTGTTCACGCCCAGGGTGTTTTGCAGGAAGTCGATCAGCTTCTTGGCGCTTTCGGACTCGGCAGCAAATTCAATACCGGCGTAAATGTCTTCGGAGTTCTCGCGGAAAATGACCATTTCGGTCTTTTCTGGCTCACGCACAGGCGAAGGAACACCCTTGAAGTAGCGCACTGGGCGCAGGCAGACGTACAGGTCCAGTTGCTGACGCAGGGCCACGTTCAGGGAACGGATGCCGCCGCCAACGGGAGTGGTCAGAGGGCCTTTGATGGACACGACGTAGTCTTTAACGGCATCCAGAGTTTCTTCTGGCAGCCAGACGTCGGAACCGTACACCTTGGTGGATTTTTCACCGGCGAACACTTCCATCCATTCGATCTTGCGCTTGCCGCCATAAGCCTTGGCAACAGCAGCGTCGACCACTTTGATCATGACTGGCGAAATATCCACGCCCGTACCATCACCCTCGATGTAAGGAATAATGGGTTGATCGGGAACATTCAGGGAAAAATCCGCGTTAACTGTAATTTTCTGCCCCGACGCGGGGATCTTGATATGCTGATAGGACATGGATGCTCCAGTTGTGCTCCAATATTAGGGATAGCTAAACACGGAACGCTTTCGCGTTTCCGAAGTCTTATATAAGAGTTTAACTTAATTCGCGCGTATTCAGGCACCTGTAAACTCAAAGCTTGCCAAAAATGCTTGCATTCTTGGCAACTTATCCATTCTACACGGCCCCGATTGCAGCTTGTGCCGGCCTTGCGCCCCCACCATTTCACGCAAAACGCGCGCCGAAGATTCGCATTTTCTGACTATTTTTATCTCGATTCCACCATGTTCAACCCCTCTCGCGAGCAGGTTCGCCAATTTTTCATTGAAGCTTGGGACAAGCACCAAAGTGGTCATCTGCTGACCGCTCTGGAGACCATGGCGGTGGATCTGGTGCAACAGCACCCTGAATACCACGACGACTTGCGCAACGCCGACGCCGTCAACCAGGACTATTCCGTGGAGCAAGGACGCAGCAATCCCTTCCTACATCTGTCCATGCACCTGGCTATCAATGAACAACTGTCCATTGACCAGCCTCCAGGCATCAAGGCAGCGTATCAGCGCCTATTGACCCGGCACGATCAGCACGCCGCAGCGCACATCATTATGGAAGCGCTGGGCGAGGTGATCTGGGAAGCACAACGTCTGGGCACACCGCTGAACAACGAGCGCTATATCGAATTGATTTTGCGCCACAGCACGCGCGACTAAAGTCGCAGGCTGCCTTACTTTCTATTGCTCAAGGGGCCGGGCTGACGCGACAGCCATACGGAGATACTGTCGATATCCGCCTGGCTCATGGTATTGGCCATAGCCCCCATAACGGCATTCTTGCGGATATTGGACGTTGCCGGTGCTCCGGCCTGCCCACGCTTGTAAGCCATCAAGGCCTGCCGCAAATAATCGGCATGCTGACCGGCCAGAATGGGATATTCCGGGTTCAAGGGCGTTTTCGCGTCGTCACCATGACAGGATGCGCAATTCAGATTCTTCCAGGCTTCCCCGCCTGCCTTGGCCAGATCTTCGGCGGCCATCACCTGACCGGCCACCCCGGCCATCAGCCCCATTGCCACCAGCAAGACTGCTTTTCTCATACGTGCCTCCCCGTCCTTAAGGTTTGTTGCCCGCGTAGTACGCGGCAATATCCGCCATGTCCTGCTCGGACAAGCTCAGCGCAATGGCTTGCATGGTGGGGAAGGTTCGAGCGCCGCTGGCATACTCCTTGAGTGCTGCTTCTATATAAGCAGCGCCCTGCCCGGCAATCATGGGGACGTGATAGACCTCGGGAAAGCTGGCCTTGTAACCGGGCAAGCCATGACAGCCTATACACATGGAGATCTTGTCGCGCGCCGCCTCGGGATTGGCCTTGATCGGCTCGGAATCCTGCGCCTGGGCTGCCCAGGGCAGACAGGAGCTTGAGGCCAGAAGAAAGAAAGAGACATACCGCTTCATTTGCAACTTCATCATCGCTATTCGCTTTGTCGTGGAGTTGAAAACGGTCCGGGTCAGGCTCTGCGTCTATTGCAGCAAAAAGGAATCAACGCGACACCTGGCTCTGTGATGCTGACCGACGAGTACTGAGTCGATTGTATGATAATTGCCAAGGATGACTGATACTAGTATTTATACCCGAGTTTCTATTCTTGACAGATCAACATTTTAAGTACAAGTTTGAGCCGATTTATGACTACTACGACCCGTTTTGAAGGCACCGATCAGTACGTTGCCACTGATGATTTGAAGCTGGCCGTCAACGCCGCTTTGACGCTACAACGTCCTTTGTTGATCAAAGGCGAGCCCGGCACTGGCAAGACACTGCTAGCCCTGGAAGTAGCCCGTGCCCTGGGACGCCCCCTGCTGCAATGGCACATCAAGTCCACCACCAAGGCCCATCAGGGCCTGTATGAATACGATGCGGTGTCGCGTCTGCGTGACTCCCAGTTGGGCGATGAAAAAGTTCGCGACATTGGCAACTACATTGTGCAAGGCACATTGTGGCAAGCGTTTGAGTCCGAGGAACCCACGGTTGTTCTGATCGACGAGATCGACAAGGCCGACATCGAGTTCCCCAACGACTTGCTGCAGGAACTGGACCGCATGGAGTTTCATGTTTATGAGACTCGCCAGACCGTCAAGGCGCGCCATCGTCCCTTGATCATCATTACCTCCAATAATGAAAAAGATCTGCCCGACGCCTTCCTGCGCCGCTGTTTCTTCCATTACATCCGCTTCCCCGAGCGCGAAACCATGGAACAGATTGTGGCGGTGCATTACCCCAATCTGCGCAGCGACATTCTGTCCAGCGCCCTGGATACCTTCTTTGCCCTGCGAGATGTCCCCGGTCTGAAGAAAAAGCCGTCTACCTCGGAATTCCTGGACTGGCTGCGTCTGCTCCTGGCCAACGACATTCCTGCCGATGCCCTGCACGAGCTGGATGAAGGCTTGCCCCCTATGGCCGGTGCCTTGCTGAAAAACGAACAGGACTTGTCCTTGATGCAGCGTCTGGCCGCCATGAGCCAACGCAGCCAGCGCCGGAGCTGATATGCACACAAGCGCTTTTTCCCAGCCATTGGCCCCCGTGACACTGGAAGGATGGGACGTGCGTCTGGAGCCTTTGCAATTGGCGCACGTGGAGTTACTGGAAGCCGCCGCTGCCGATGGCGAACTTTGGAATGTACGTGTAACCAGCGTGCCCGCCCCCGGCCAGGCCCAGGACTATGTAAAAAAGGCGCTGGACGGCCTGGAGCAAGGCCATATGCTGCCCTTTCTGGTGCGTGACCTGAGAACAGACCGGGCTGTCGGCACTACGCGCTATCACGACATTATTGCGCCAGTGGCCCGCCTGGAAATCGGCTATACCTGGTACGCCCGCAGCGCCCAGCGCAGCCACGTCAATACCGCGGCCAAACTGCTCCTGCTGCAACATGCGTTCGAGACCTTGGGAGCCGGAGTCGTGGGCTGGCGTACCGACCACCTGAATTTCAAATCTCAGCAAGCCATCACCCGGCTGGGAGCGCGTTTCGATGGTCGTGTCCGCCACCATGCCATCCGCCGCGATGGCACGATACGCGACACCATGTTCTACAGCTTGATGGCAGGCGAGTGGCCCGATACCCGCGCCCACTTGCTGGACAAACTAAGGCAGCACAGCCATGTTGCTTGATTTCTTCTACCACCTGCGTGAACGTGGCCTGCCAGTGTCCATTCAGGAACACCTGACGCTGTTGGACGCCTTGTGCAAAGGCATCATGCCGCCCACGCTGGACGATTTTTATCATCTATCCAGACTGGTTCTTATCAAAGACGAAACGCTTTACGACCGCTTTGATCTGGCCTTTGGGGAGTTCTATCAGCCGCAGCTGGAAGCGCTGGCCAAAGATAAAACCCTGCCCGAGGACTGGCTGCGCAAAACCCTGACGCGCAACCTGACTCCGGAACAGAAAGCCGCACTGGAAAAGCATGGCTTGGAAAAGCTGCTGGAGATGTTCAAGGAACGTCTGAAAGAGCAGCAAGGGCGTCATGCAGGCGGCAACAAGTGGATTGGAACCGGCGGCTCCTCGCCGTTTGGACATGGTGGCTATCATCCCGAAGGTATCCGCATTGGTGGCCCTTCGGCAGGAAACCGTACCGCCATCAAGGTCTGGGAAAAGCGCGAGTTCGTGGACTACGACGACCAGCAAGAGCTGGGCACACGCAACTTCAAGATGGCGCTACGTCGCCTGCGACGCTTTGCACGCCAAGGTGCCCCTACCGAGCTGGATCTGGACAGCACCATACGCGAGACGGCTCGCAATGCGGGCATGCTGGATTTGCAAATGCAGGCCGAGCGACAAAACCGCGTCAATGTGCTGATGCTGCTGGATATAGGCGGCAGCATGGATGACCACATCGCCCAGGTTGAGTCCCTGTTCTCGGCCGCACGTTCCGAATTCAAACACCTGGAGGCCTACTACTTCCATAACTGCGTGTATGAATCGGTATGGCGGAACAATTCACGCCGCCAAAGCGAACGACTGGAAACCTGGGATTTGCTGCGCAAGTACAACGAGGACTGGCGCGTCATTATCGTGGGCGATGCCACCATGAGTCCTTACGAGATCATGGCCCCAGGTGGTTCTGTCGAGCACTACAACAAGGAAACCGGCGCAGCCTGGCTGCAAAGACTGAACGACCACTGGCCACGTATTGCCTGGCTCAACCCCGAGCCGCAGGCTTACTGGCCGTACCGCCAGTCCATTGCCATCATTCAGAATCTGATGTCCGACCATATGTACCCCGTCACCAGCGCAGGGCTGGAAGAGGCAATGCGGTACTTGTCGCGGTAGCATCAGACCTTTATCAAGCAGCAAGTTAAAAGACCCGAATTTCGGGTCTTTTTTTATTTACGATTAAAAAACCCGCAGAGTCTTGCGACTGTGCGGGCTTTCAATCAGGCTTTGCTATTGCAGCGATCAGCGACCTCGTTGACGCTGCAACATCCCGGCACGCTGTCGCTCCAGATCCTTGATCTGACTCTGCAATTCACGCAACTGCTCTCGGGCTTCACGCTCTTGTTCGGCCAGCGCCTGGGCTTCGCGACGGGACTCCTCGCGCTGAGCAATGGCCAAGGCCTCTTGCTGACGCTGCAACGCCAAGTCGTTCTGCAGCACGGTCAGTTGATCGGCGCTTTCATTCAATTGCTTTTCAGCCTTGGCAACTTCAGCCTGCAGCTTGATGCGCTCCAGATCGGCGGCGGCATAGTCCACCGTGTCCTGACGGTACTGGGTGTACATGCGCTCGGCCAGGGATTCGTCGGTGGTCTTGAAGACGCGCCAGAACTCACGCTGCTGGAACAGGGCCACGTAGTAGGTCATGCTTTCGGCAGAGAACAACAGACTGGCACCGAAGCGACCGTTATAGGCGGTACGCAGCTCTTGCACGGCACGGGCCTGAATCAGCTGCTGCAACTGAGCCACAGTGGTGTTTTGATAAGCCGGGGCCGCTGCGGGCGCTGGAGCAGCGGCTGGAGCCGCAACCGGGGCTACCTCTTCAACCTCTTGTTCCTGGGTTTGCGCGACCACCGGCCGCTCAGGCTCCTGCACCAAAGACACCGAGCTGCACGCTGACAAGAAAAGAAGTCCCCCCAAGGACAGCAACACCGCCGTCTTCTGACTAAGGTTCACCATACCCATCCCTTGATAAACAATTTTTTTGTGTTTAGCTTGATACACAGAATCAGCCCGTATTCTAAACGCGGCTTGTCGCATCTTGTGCCTTTATGTTGAATTTGCGCATCTTTTCCCACAAAACTTTACGAGAAATCCCTAATACGGCAGCGGTATCCTGCCGTCGCCAGTTCTGGGTATCCAGAACCGAAATAATACGTGCACGCTCTTCCTGCTCCTGTGCGCTCAGGCTGATGACGGGCTCGGGCCGCTCCAGAATGGGCGCACCTTCAGGCAAAGCCAGAGCCGGGGCCATAACGGGGGCGTTGAAACGCTCCAGCACTTGCCGCAACTGCACCGACTCCCAGGCCCCAAACTGCTTGCTCATGACAGCAACGCGCTCCACCAGATTAGCCAGCTCGCGCACATTGCCGTTAAAGCGCATGCTGCCCACCGCATCCAGAACCCATTGAGGGATGTCCTCGACGTCACACTCCAGGGCCTGTTCCAGCAAGGCGCAGAAAATGGCGATTTTTTCCTGGGAGCCACGCTGCTCCAGATTCGGAATCAGCAGCTCCACCACGGCCAGGCGGTAATACAGGTCTGCACGGAACTGGCCTTGTTGCACCAGCCCCAACAGGTTTTTGTTGGTGGCAGCCACCATACGAAAATCTACTGGGATCTGTTGTGTCGATCCCAGGCGCGTTACCGAACGCTGCTCCAGCACCCGCAGCAGCTTGACCTGCTGGTGCAAGGGCAAGTCCCCGATCTCATCCAGAAACAAGGTGCCTTGATCCGCCTGCTCGAAATAGCCTTTATGAGCACCAATCGCACCAGTAAAAGCCCCTTTCGCGTGGCCGAAGAAGTGGGCTTCAAACAGGCCCTCAGGCACCGCCCCGCAATTCACCGGAACAAAGGGCCCTTGCGCTCGTGAAGAACGCTCGTGCAGCAATTGAGCGATGCGTTCTTTGCCCACACCTGTTTCACCATGAATCAAAACACTGGCCCCGCTATCGGCGTACATATCCGCTTCAGCAATCAAGGCCCGCATCACAGGCGATACGGCTACTAATGGTTGAGGACCACCTTGCCCTTCGCGCTCGACCTGTGCGGTCAGCCCGGCCAGCTTGGCCACCAGAGTACGCAGCTCGGCCTGACTGAAAGACAGCGGCAAGGTATAGGAGTAGGCCGAGGGGTAAAAACGCGGGTCGTAGCCTCGGTCCTCCGAGGCCACCCAGATCACTGGAATGGCGTGCTCAACCAGCCACTGGTGCTGTTCAAAACGTCCCTGGGCCATCACACTGACGGACACCAATGCAACCGCATGGCGCGTGGGATGACGCTCGGCGTCCAGCACCAGGGAAGGCTCTACGCGCATGACCGCTACCGAACTGGGTTCCATGGCGCGCTCGGCACGCGTCACCAGATCGGAACTACCCTCCCAGACGTATAAAACGGGTTCATTACCCATAAAGCTGACGCTCATTGCTGTATTCGCCTCCCGCCCTATTGCACCAGATAGGCAGTACCGCACTGCACATCATGAAGTTTCACATCCGCCTCGACCAGGCTCAGGCCCAGCAGCTTCAGCAGTTCTTCCAGCAGCGCGCTCAAACCTTGCAATACAGGGTCTAACAAAGCGACAACCAGACTTAGAACGGCACCAACCAGGTTGGAGTCTTTAAAGACCAGCACCTCTACCGCGCCTGTCCGGCACTCGCGCATGGCTTTCTGGCCACCTATACCGCCAATCACACAAGCCAGATCGCTCAAGGGAGCACCCAGCAGGGTTGTCAGCAAATTATCGACAAAGCCCAGAGTTCCGCCCAACACACCAATCAAACCGTTCTGGCTCATGGTGCGGGACAGTTGCTCCATGCGTTCCTTGGACCAGTTCATCTCGTTCACAACGGCAGAAATTGAGCGGCCCGCCCCATCACCGACCAGACTTTCTGCCATCTGACGTTTACCGGAAGCGCCACTCCAGGGCGTGTTCAGCAAGTCGCCCAGAATTCCCGACAGAACCGCATCGGAGAGCAGGCGCACACTGCGGGACAAGTCCAGCTGAGTTGCGTTCACGGTTGCTTCCGAAGGCTCGCCCGGAGGCGCGGTCAGCGTCACATGAACCGGGTTTTTGGTATCAATCAGGGGCAAGGTGACTTTGGCAGTCAACGGCAAGATACCCAGCACATTGATGACACGATGGCGCTGAATCTGCCCGAAGGATTCGTCCTTGCAGCTATTGCTGGTCGAGAAGAAATCCGAATGCGGGAACTTGCCCAGACACACATTCACCAAGGAGGATTTGACCGCAATCGTGGCCTGATTCTCGGCAATCGGGGCACGGCAGATATTGACGAGCTCCCCAGTGGCTTGGGACAACTCGATAATGACCGGCAAGCTGACTTCGGTTCCCAGCACCTTCAGGATCGGGCCGGCCAATGGAATCTTGGAAGTATCCAGATTCAGATAGACTCGCACACCTGCCGAGTTCGCTTTAGTGCCTATCCCGCCCATGGCGATGCTGGGCGGCTCCACAACCCGCACTCGCAAATCCAGGGCGTTATTGAACATATTGGTCAAACCGGAAGGCAGCGCAGTCAGGTTCAAATCAATCAGATTCTTGCCATTGGCCACCACCAGTCCCGTGTTGACCAGTTGCAGCACGTCCAGGTTCACATTCAAGGCCGACAAGGGATCCACACCATCGATCAAGGCCAGAATACCGCCCTCACCCAGCAGTTTGACGGGCAAATCCAGAGGACCGACGCCCAGCAACAAGCGGATGTATTCCTGCAAGGCCCCAACGTCCAGACCCAGTGTTTTTTGCTGGTCCAGCAAGGCCAGACTGGCACTTAGCAAATCGGCCAAAGTCAGCTGCTCCAGCCGGGCCAATTCTTCAGGTGTGCCCACTCCTGCGATAACCGTGGCGGGCAATCCCAAGGCTTTCAACAAACCGGAAGGCGTAATCTTGGCATTGACCAAACCGGCCGAGTCCAGCACCGTCAACTGGTCCGGGCGCAGGCCCACGCCGCGCAGCAGGTTATAGACCAGACCATTGCGCTTCAAGGACAAAAGACGACTGCCCACGGAGAAGGTCGCAACCGGCTCACTGTTCTTGGCGGTGGCAACCGCCTCAATCACCGAGGAAGTAAAGAAAGGGAACAGGGAAGGCGGCTGATAGCTCAAATGCACGCGCACGGAATCAGCGGGCAAGGAAGAAACAAAACGCTGGGCCGGATCACTGTGGCTGCTATTCCATTTACCGCAAAAGACTTTGGCACCATCGCCCGTCAAACCCGCAGCAGGCGAATCGGGCTGGCTATTCAGGCTGAACCTGGCCATGCTTTCACCTTGCTGGCAGCCCAGCGCATCCCCGGAACCCAAGGCCTGCGCCCCCGCCAGTGCAGCCAGGTCAGCCGCGTTTTGCAGCCCCCGCTTTACATGGAAGTTATGCCCCAGGTGCGCTGCCCCCAGCAACACCAGCCCCACCAGCAACGCGGCGGCTGCAGGCACAATAATGGAACCTTGCTGCTTATGTGCCTGCTCGCTCTGGGTTCGAGTTCTTCCCCATTTCATCTCGCTCTCCTGACCCACTCCAGCCCTGTGGGCTTTAATCACTACCGTTTGTTTTGATGCGCTCTTTCATGTACTCAGGAATGGGATGCTTGAAGCTCTCCAAATAGCGCTCCCAGGCCAGATTGGCTGCTGCACCATGCACCGGCAAGACCTTGCCTTCTCGGTCCGGGTCGGCCTGCATGCTGAGCAGGCTGCGGGTATCAGGCCCCACCTCGATACGCGGCGGAATATGGCGGCGCTCGTTCTGTACATGCACAGGCAGGCCTTCCACTTCAGGCCAAGGGTGTACTTCCTCATTACTCAAGCGGTACTTCTCGTAAGGCTGACGCTCAGCGGGCGCTGTTTCTGCCGCCGGAGCGGCCGGTGTGTGCACACCCTGATTGCTGGCCGCTGCCGGGCTGGTGCTGACCGGGTAGGTGCTGGTGCCTGAAACCATGGTTCCAGTCAGCGGAGCTTGTGTCTGCGCCCAGGCACTACTGGCCATCAACAAGGTGCAGCAGGCCAAAATGCGGGATCGGTTCATTGCGATATCCTTGAAAAAACGGCAATCAATTCATTGACGAAGACACAGGGCCCAGGCTTTCCAGCAAGGGACGGTTCAAGCCCGCTTGCGTAGAAGAAACCACAACCGCAGCAGGACGAGCCACGGCCGGGTTTGGTGCCTGGGCGGATCGGTTCAAGACGACCTGGCCCATCGCCGTCGGAGTAGCCGGACTCAATGCCACCGCCTGGGCTCTGGCCTGCTCATCCTTTGCAGCCGCTGCCATGCGCAGCTCGTGTTGTTTCTGCATTTGCTGACGGGCGTGCAATTGCTCCAGATCCTGTCCAATCTGTTCGGCCATCTGCACAATAGCTTGCTGGGTTGCGGCGTCCATACCTGCTTGCTGCATCACAAAGCCAGCCCGTTGCGTTTCCTGGCTGACCAGCAAATACAAGGCCATATTGCTCAGTATCTTGGGGTTATCCGGGGCCAGTTCGGCCGCCTTGCCCAGGGCCAGACGTGCTTCGTGAGGGCGACCGGAACGCAAGTAGGCATAAGCCAGATCGCTTTGCACAATCGCATTCGTGGGGTCTTGCCCAGCCGCCTGCTTAAGGAAATGAGCAGCCTGATCAAAGTGTTCTTGCGAGCCAGCAATCAAACCCAAACCTTGATAAGCCCGTCCGGCCACGGGCGTATTCAACAGGGCCTTGAAGGTGTGCGCTGCCTGCTCCAGCTGTCCGGTTTGACGCTGTGCTTCAGCCCGCAACACCATGACCTCCGGGTCTGCGCCATATTCCTTTTCCATGGCTTCGGCATAGGCCAGGGACGCAAAGTAGCGGCCCTGTTTTTGCGTCTCTTCCAGCATGCGTACCGCCATCTGCTTGTCAGTCGGTCTGCGCTTTTCCCAATGCTCAATTTCCTTGCTCTGCAAGAAGGCTTCCTGTTCCTGTTGCTGACGCACCAGCTCGTAGGCGGAGTCCGTGGTGGAACACGCCACCAGCAAAGTACTCCCCAAACCCAGCGCAGCCCAGCGCATCAAGGGACGAGTCCATGTCGACATTTTCATCAAAGTCACCCTCCGGCCACTTGGCTCAAGCCACGGAACAAGGCCAGAAAACCTGACCCCGCAGTAATAATCAACAAGGCAGGCAGCAAAGTCAGCACCATGACGCCCGTCATCTTTACGGTCAATTTGCCTACCTTGGCTTTCAGCTCCAGGCGACGCTGCTCGCGCAAGCGCACACCGAAGCGGTGCAGGGGTTCCTGCATCGCACCACCATGCTGGTCCACCTGCACAATCAGGCGACAGATCACGGCCAGATCCTCGTTGGTAAAGCCGCTGGCAATCCGCTCTAACGACTGTTCACGAGTACGACCACGGGCATATTGCTCGACCGCAATGGTCAGCTCTGAGCCCATGACGGGAATCACGTCATGGAACTCGCGCTCGATAGTGTGCAAGGTCTGGTCCATGGACAGGCCCACGCCTTGCAGCAAACGCAGCAAATCCACAAACAGGGGCAGCTCCGCAGCGATACGCAGACGACGTTGCGAGACCCGGCGCGCCAGCCACCATTTGGGCAGCATCCAGCCCAGGGCAAAGCCAATGAACACAGACACAAACGGCACATACTCATTCAGCCTGCGAGTCATGGGCAGCAAGCTGAACAGGACAATCAGAACGATGCTCAGGCCGACTCGACTCAGGACGAAATACTGCCGCGCCACATCAATGTGCTTGAAGCCCGCATTCATGATGAGTACGCGATCTTCCTCGCTAAGCAGACTGGACCCGAAACGCCCTTTCAGCCAGCGCTCGCCCAGACTGCCTGCCTGCATCTTGATCTGTTCCACCGTCTGGCGAGACTGGCTGGGCGCCTGCGTCATGTGCGGCGCGCCTTTCAGGCGTTCATCCACCGCCTGGCTCAAACGCATGGCTTGCTGACGCTGCTGCCAATGGTTGTGAAACCACAAGGCAAACAGAATCAGGCCAGCCAGAGCGCAAGCCACAGCTCCCCAGACCAGAACGGTTTGTGCTTCCAAGGCCATCATGTCTTGCTCCTAGACATTGCGTGCCATCCAATACAGCCAATAACAGCCCACACACTGCAAGACTGCTGCGAACAGCAGCATGCGAAACCCCACGGGGTCGTTCCACATGGTCAGGAACAGCTCGTTATTGAAAATCAGAATGTAGACACCGATCAGGATCGGCAATAACGCCAGAATCCAGGCGGACAGGCGCACCTCGGCAGACAAGGCCACCAACTCGCTGCGGGCGTTTTCCCGGTCTCGCATGAAACCAGCCATACGTTCCATGGTCTGATCACTACGACCGCCAAAGCGCATCGCCACACTGATTACAGCGGCGACCAGAAAGAGCTCGTGCAGGCCGTGCTGACGTGAAACGGCACGCAAGGCCACATCCAGATCCTGCCCGGAACGATGCAGAGAATTTGCATCCTGCAATACCTGACCCAAGGGTTGTGGCGTGTTGTCAGCCGCATTCAAAAAGGCCGCCCCCATGCTGTTGCCAATGGTGATCAGGCGTACCATCAGATCCAGAAAATCCGGAATCTGCGAGACGATTTTGCGGTGACGCTTATCACTGCGAAACCACAGAAAGGTATAGGCGCCCAGTACGGTGGCAAGCAGCATGGCCCCACCTGCAACCGGCCCGACAAAAGCCAGCAACAAAGCAGGCGGCACCAGCGTACCCAACAGAAGAATCAGATAAAAACGGCGTGAAGGCTGAATGCCGGTGCGCAGCATGAACTCCCGCCAGCCTTTGGGTGCTCCCAACCAGGCATCCTGCGTACTAGGCTGGGCTCGTACGCTACTTTGCACCGCCGGGCGCAAAGCCAGCTGCTGCTCGAGCACCTGTGCCGAACGCTGGGCCTGCTGACGCTGAGCACCCTTGGCCCAGAGCAGCACCGCGCCCAGCATCAGAATCACAGCCGCCAAAGCGATATACAAAGCCATCATTTAGCGTCTCCAATCCCAGAAACCACCGCCTTCTTTAGGCGTGTTGTCCTGAGCCTGAACCTGCTCATTAGCCAGTTGATCGCGGTACTGCATCAGCTTGCGGGTATGCGGATGAATGCCCAGGCTGACCCAGCGATCCTGCTCGGTGCCATCATCCAGCACATAGGATTCGTGGCGATACAGCTCTTGCATGGCAATCACACCATCGCCCATGCCGGTAATTTCTGTAATGGACAGCACCCGGCGCTTGCCATTGGGCAGGCGGCCAATCTGAATAATGAAGTCCAGCGCGCTGGCGATCTGTCTGCGCAAGCTGTCCTCGCTGCCCTGAAAGCCCGCAAACCCGGCCAGCATTTCTACGCGATACACACATTCGCGCGGCGAGTTGGCGTGGATCGTGGCCATGGAGCCTTCGTGACCAGTATTCATGGCTTGCAGCATGTCGATGACCTCGGCGCCCCGCACTTCCCCCACGACCACCCGGTCCGGACGCATACGCAAGCTGTTGCGCAGGAGTTCGCGAATCGAGATTTCGCCGCTGCCGTCATACCCGGCCTGACGTGCTTCCAGGCGCACCACATGCGGGTGATTCAAGGCCAGTTCGGCGGTATCCTCCACCGTTACGACACGCTCGGTTTTGGGGATGTAAAAAGCCAGGGCATTGAGCAAAGACGTCTTGCCGGAGCTGGTCCCGCCAGAAATCAGAATATTGCAACGCGATTTCACTGCGGCTTGCAGCAGCCGGTCCACCGGCTCGTCAAACGCGCCCAAACGCATCAAGTCTTCAGGCTTTAGCGGGTCCTTGCGGAACTTACGGATAGAGACCATGGGGCCGTCCACCGCCAGGGGGTGAATGACCACGTTCAGGCGGCCACCATCGGGCAAGCGGGCATCCACCATCGGAACCGACTCGTCCAGTCTGCGTCCCAACGGAGCCAGAATACGGCGCACGATACGCAACACGTGCTGATCATCCGTAAACCCACTGGGCTCCTGGCCCAACACGCCACCGCGCGACACAAACAGCTTGTCGTAGCCATTGATCAGAATGTCTTCAACCGCCGGATCCTCCAGCAGGTCTTCCAAAGGCCCCAGGCCCGCCAGTTCGCGGGTCAGCGCCTGCACGATCTCTCGTACTTCCTGTTCGTTGACGGGCACCCGTTTCAAACGAACAAAGCTGGCCAATTCAATGCCAACAAAATCCTGTATGGCCTGCCGTGTCCAGCGACCAAACTCGGCTCCCAACTCTTCGATGCGAGCCAGCAAATGTTCATGGGCCTGTTCCCGGACCTGAATCAGGTCGGGACGCCCACCGAGCAATGAAGTATTGTTCATGCCTTACTTTTCCATGCTTGGGCCTGTTCAGCCCCCGAACCTGAATTTCAACCGTCCCAAAACCGTACTGACCTTGTTTTGTGACAGCCCCTGCCTGCGCCCCGTCAAACCCGATGCCAAACTTTGCAAGGCACGGGTATAGGGGTCCTTCTCATCTACTTGCACCAGAATCTTGCCCAGACCGGCGCTGCGCATATGCCCAAGACGCCGATCCGGCAGCACGGCGGCCAACTCCAGATCAAAGCGCTCGGCAATGGCCTGCCCAGAAAAACCGTAAGCTGGATCAAACTGATTCACCACCAGACGCACATTGGCCAGCGCATCGAACTGCGCACGCAAGGCCATGAACTCGGCCAGAGACACCAGCGCCCCCATGCTTTGGTCTGTGACCACCAGCACCTCGTCCACCAGCGATTCCAGTTCCACCAGAAAACGCGGATTGGGAAAACCGCCAGCATCAATCACCAGGCAGCCCATGCGTTCACGCAAATAACTGCACAAACCCAGCGAATCTTCCAGACTGATTTGATTCAAGGTATTCACATCGGCGGGCAAAGACAGCAGGTTCAAGCCGCTGCTGTGTTGTGCCAGTGCCGAATGCAACATGGTGTCGTCCATTCGATGACGCTGTGATGCCGCCTGAATGAAGTCAAATTCCGAACCCAGGCCCATGTACAAGGCACAGTCCCCGGTAGGTGCTCCCAGATCCAGCAAACCGACTCGCTCGGACAGCGGCACCAGTTCAACCGGCAAGGGCTTGGCCGACGTCAAACCTCGTACTTCCTTGCCCATGCGGTTCATCTCTTGTTGCAAGAGCCAGGCCAGACTGCTGGCAGCGGTACTGCAACCGACACCAATACGCGCGCCCATCAACAGCACACTGCGAAAAGGCTTGTCCAGCAAAGGGCTGTGCTGGGTCTGACCCAGCTTTTCAATCAATACCTGCAACTGATGATGCAGATCTTCATTCGTGTCCAGGTTCAGGAACTCGTTGGCACCCGCCCGCAAGGCATTGACGGGGCCTTGGGGCACGGATGCCCGCCCTACCGCCACACGCTGCACACTGGCATCAAGCCGCGCCAGACTGCGTACCAAACTTACTACCTGTCCGTTCTCTTCCCCATGCTGTCCATGAACAAAGTCAAAAAACACCAAAGGTTCCGCTTGCTTGGCCAGCTCCCGGCGCAAACTCTCGGTCGTGGGCTCAATCGCCCTTACCGTCAGGAGCCCGGCAGCTGCCGTGTTGATCATCACAGCCAGCTCGGGGTGCTCTGTACACAAGAGGTATTCCCGATATCGTTGCACGTCACCACTCCACGCGCTTAGCGCGAAAACCCTGGCATCTGCTCGTAACCATGGCGGCCCAGCAAGAAATAGCCCCAGGCATTGGGTGCGTCATCCAGTTTTTCCTGACGACCACCCGGCAAGGCAATCGTGGCGCCTTTCTGGATAGGTTTGATCAGACGGGGAGTGACGACAATGACCAGTTCCAGCTCTTTCTGGCTGTACTGCACGTTGCGGAAAAAACTACCCAGAATCGGCAAATCCCCCAGGAAGGGAATCTTTTTGACGGCAGCGGCGGTTTGGCGCGACACCAGCCCGCTGATGATGTAGCTTTGGCCATCACCCAGCTCAATAGTTGTATCGGCTCGACGGGTACGCAAAGAAGGCATCACACCGCCACCGGGCATTTGCACCACATTCGAGTAATCCAGATCACTGGCTTCAGGGGCAACCTTCAGGGCAATACGCTCGGGAGACAGCACCGTTGGCGTTACCGTCAGACCGATCCCGAAAGGTTTGTATTCCACCGTCGTTGTTCCCAAACCGCCCGAACTGGGGATAGGAATTTCGCCACCGGACAAAAAGCTGGCGCTATGACCTGACATGGCCACCAAAGTCGGCTCGGCCAGCACACGGGCCAGGCCATTTTGCTCCAGCAGATTCAAGGTCGCACTGAAGTTGCTCGAGTTGTACCCCAGGCTCAATCCACCCGTTAGAGCCTTGGGCAACAAGTTCACCCCGCCCGACCAGGGCTTGCCGCCAATGGCATTGGCACTCAGGCCAATGTCTTTCATGACTTCGCGGGAAACTTCCACCACTTTGACTTCCACCTGCACCATGCCACTGGTGCTGACCTCGGACAGGTCCAGCACCGGCGCATCCGGACCAGCGCCGGAGCGTGCGGCGGCCATGGCATCCTGGTGATCCAGCAAAGAGGGGCTGCTACCCGTAATCAAGGACTGCTGCCCGGCGCTGGACACCTGCGCCGACATAGGGCGACCCGCCTGTGCCAGTTGCTGTTGCACTTGACTGGTCACCTCAATCGTCCAGCGATCCGGATTCGTGCGACCAGGCATCCAGACACGCAAATCAGCCGTACCCGCGCGTTTGCCGATCAGGAGCACCTCGCCGCGCTGCCCAGCCGATGCAGACAGAATTTGCACATCCGCCACGCTTTCATCGCTGATCGCCACACGCTGCGGAACTTGCGACAAACGCAAAATATCCTGATCGTTGGCCACCAGACGTATCACCTTCTGACTGGCGCTGGTTTGGGCCGTTTGCGCCATCACCGGCACCGGTGCCAAACCCGACAAGCAGAGCGCATACCAGCACCCCAAACCCAGACCTGCTTTTTTGATTTTCTGTCTCATGTGTTTAATCCATGCTGCCTTGCGTCGCGTCTCGTCAGCCCTCACAGGCAGGCTGACCCGTCCCCACAACAAGCTCTGTATTGCTTAATACTGAATGACCTCTAAACGGCCCCCGCGAATAACTTCCGTGCGGCGCGGCGGCGCAGCATGCGGTTCTCCGCTGGCCAGGGCTCGTGCCTGCACCTGTTCTTTTTCGGTCTGGCTGATTGCAAATTCACGCAAGCCCAAACCGGCCATGGCGCGGTTATCCGGCAGTTTCAAGGCATCGCGCTGATCCGCATCCAGACCAGCACGCGCGGGAATCAGACCCGCAAATTCAGGGAACAAGGAGGCGTCCGGCAAGCTCTCGTCCTTGGGAGCACGCAAGACCAGTTGCAGGCTGCCGCTACGGCTGGCCAGCAGGAGTTCGTTCACCGACTCCAGGGGGACGGCCAGCATGGCGTGGCGCGCCTGAGTCTCGGCACGATTCGTCGCATTGGCCTCTGCCGGATCTGGCCCGGACAGCGAAGCGCCGCCATAGGCCAGCACGCGCACACGCGACATCAACAGGCGGGCCTGGGTGTCATTGACTTCGTTGTTGCTGTTAAAGGTAATGAAGATATCGACCAGATCGCCCGGCTCTACCCTGTGGCTGGCGCCAGTAATCACATCAATGGGAATGCTGACGGCGCGCTCACCCTCTTCCAGATAGCTGGCCAGACTTTTGGCGATGAAGCTGCTTAACACTGGCTGCCCTTGGCCCAAGTCAAAACGCAGGGTTTTCCCGCTCAAGGCTTCCAGCGTGTTGAAAGACTGGGCAGGGGCCGCAGGCCACTGCGCCAATTCCAGGGCATCAGCCTGCAAGGTTTCCCCCGCTTTCACATCCCGTTTGAGCACGACCACCGCCTGCAAGTTGGCTGCTGGCTCTACGCTTTGCGTGCTGAGCACAGGCTGGACCACCTCGGGTTTGGGCTTCATGCCCAGGTACAAGGCAAACGCAACCAATACGGCTGCGATCAGCAATAAAAGGACTGCCGCCCCCTTCATAATGCCGCTCATTAATGTGGTCTCCTGAGTACGAGTAGTGTCTTGGCGCTTAAGCTGCGCAATTGATCTGCCTGACCCTCTTCAGGCCTGAACAGATCCAGGGTTTGAGAAAGAATTCCGGGTTCAAGCTCCAGCTTCAGGGAAAGCTGGGCGCAGTCATACTGAGGCTCCGAGGCACAAGCCTGGGATTGAACATCCGCACTCAGGTCGCCAAACCAATGCAAGAACGCGTCGCTCTTGGCTTGGCCCCTGCCATAGTTCTTGGCCAGTTCCTGATTTATAAAAGGCGCGATCTCATCGGCGTTCTTGACCTGCATCGTCGCTTGGCGAGAAAGATCGCCGACCAGATGGTCCATTTTTTGCTTGGCCAGAAACAAGGAACTGAAGGTGATGATGCCGCTGAAGATCAACAACAGAATCCCCACCATCAAGGCAAACTCGATGGCAGCAACGCCTTGCTGACGTTGTGCAGCAGGAAGGAAACAGGCGGCACGTGTCATGGCGTGTCTCCCGCTGTGCCCACTTCACCGGCAACCAGCAGATTGATCTGCGCATTGCCCTTTAACTGTTCGGGCACAACCAGCGCAAACAAGGTATCGGGAGCAAAACGAGGAATCAGGGGGGCTTGGAGGTAGTCGTACACAATCCCCACACGCAGCTCATCACTGAGCAAATCTGTGGTGATGCGCACATGCTCACTACCTACCCAAGTGCTTAGCCACTGAACCTGATCGGCGGCCACTTCCTTGGCCCGATTTACTCGTGCTTGCAGGCGATCCGGACTGAGCATGGGGCCACCCGGACCTGCGCCTGGCTCCAGCAAAGCAGCGCGGGCACCGGATTCGGCCGCAAAATTAAGAGACTGCTGGGCGGTCATGATCAGACCGAACGTCAGCAAGCCATACATGAAGAGAAACAACAATGGAAAAACCAATGCAAATTCCAGTGCGTAGGCTCCGTATTGGTATTTTTTATCTACGCCACGCCGTTTTGCTAATTGGCCCTCTCGTGGGGGCTTTATTGATTTTGCATCCATACCCACCCCATTGTTGCAAGGGATAACCAGGCCCCTAAAGGCACACTACGCGCCTTGACGCGGGTTCCCGGCAAAGCAAATCCGTACTTACGTTCCAAGGATGGAATCAGCACCAGCACCAAGGCATGCAAACCCGCCAGTACCGTGCCAAACAACACCACCATGCCTGCTTCCTTCCACCCCAGGGCCAGGCCCAGCACGGCCATCAGCTTCACATCGGCCGCACCCATCAAACGCAATAACCAGATTGGATAAAACACGATCAAGGCGGCGGCAAAACCGATCAGGGAGTCCCCCCAGCCCGCCACCCATCCCCAGGGAAGGCCATAGGACACACTGACAAAAACCTTGTGCAACAGAACCGCCAAACCATAAAAAACTAATAAGGCATTAGGGATTTTCCGGAGCTTCAGATCGCTATAGATAATCTGAGCGGAAAAGAAAAGCAGAATAAAAATAAAGGAAAGCTTAATTAAAACGGGCATAAGCATCAGCCATTCAAGCTAAAAGGCACAGCCAGGATTGAAGTGGCTGATGCTCAAACAGATTAAATGAAATCAATCAGTACCAGCAGCTGCCCCGTCTGTTGTGCCCTTCTTAATGGCTTTAGAAACAGCACCAAACATTGCCTTTAGGTCTGTTCCTACAGCCGTGAGCGTAGCAATAATCGCCACAGCGATCAGCCCTGCGATCAGGCCGTACTCAATAGCCGTTGCACCGTCTTCATCGTTCCAGAATTGCTGAAGTTGAGTCTTCATGACTGTCCCCATTCAAAAAGAAAAAATTACCCTCAACAGCGAGGATTCAAGGCCCCTTGGGGCACAACACTTTGCCAACTTTGGCAACTTCCACTGCTAACTGTTATCAATTTTTGTATTTTTCAGTTGAAATCATCTTAAACCCATGTATGTATCTGTTTTTACTAGGGTTTACGTGTAACAAACATCAAATACACAAACGAATTCTAGCCCAAAGATACGAAAAACGCATGATTGTGTATTTACAACAGCCAATTTCCCATAGAAAAAGGCCAAAAAACAGCTAATTTGAAACCTTTACTTACCTGTATTGTGTCGAAGTTTGTTAATGTTACTGTTTTTATCATTTCAGAATGCAACAGAAAAACTGACCGGCTACTGCTGCAAGACGTCTGCAAGCCAGCTTTAATTACTTGAAAGAAAGTAGCTTTTTTTCAATTTATTGCTGTTAGCAAGGGAAAACCCGCGCAGCCTCAACTAAGCATGAATACAGACATACAAGACTGTTTGCTAACGAGCTAAATCAGGGCTATTTTTTTTACGTTTCAAAATGTAATAGTTAAAGTATTTTAAAGCACTAAGAGGAAATACCCTGCTTTCAAACAGCAAAAAGTGACAGCGAAGTTAAACTACGGCACAGTAGAAAAAAGCGCCCGATTTACAGCGAATAATGATTAATGAATATGAATCCCAAGCATCACTTGTCACTGGCCTTCCTTAGAAAAAAAAATCCCAGCCTGATTGTGAGCTTGGGATTATTTATGGGGCTGGCCGCTACTGGTTCAGTAAGTTGGGCGGACGCCCCCTTGCGGGGGAACCCGGTCGACTCTTTGCCGCCCATTAATGCACCGGCCCCCAGCACGCGTGCGCCATCTCTAAACATTCCGCCCGCTGCCGCCCAGACTCAATTGCAGCAGCAACTACAGCTGCAAGTGGTGGTGCGCAGCTTTGATGTCAGCGGCAGTCGCAGCATTCCTTTTGAACAGATCACCGCGATTCTGGAACCGCTGGCCGGTAAAACGCTTAGCATTGCCCAGCTGATCAACGAGGTGAACAAGATCACCGCCCTGTATCAGCAGCAGGGCTACCCCCTGTCTTTTGCCATCTTGCAGCAACAGGACTTTGCGCAAGGACACATCAAAGTCACGGTGGTGGAAGGGCATGTAGGCAGTGTTCGTATTGAAGGCGATCCAGGTCGCAGCCAGGCTCGCATCGAGCGTATCGCCAAAGCCATGGTGGATGAAAAGCCGCTTACCCAGCGCACGCTGGAGCGCACCATGAATCTGCTGCGCACCGTTCCGGGCCTGAAAATAGATCCCAAGCTGGACATGCCCGTACGTACTGATGGCGCCTCCGAGCTGGTCATCAATGCACAGCACAAATCTTTCAGCGCAAATGCCAGCGTGGCGGAAATGGGCTCCAGCAAACAGGCTCTGGTGCAGTTAAGCGCCAATAGCCTGACGCCTTTGGGCGAAGAGCTGAAGCTGACTGCCGCCATCCCCACCAGCTCTGAGGACGTGAAGTACGTCAGCGGCAACCTGACCATTCCCCTGACCGGTAATGGCTTGAATCTGGAGATTGATGGCTATCACTACCGTTCCAAGCCGCGTGATGAAGTTCTGGAAAGCCAGGGCTGGAACCGCAAGGTCATCAACGAACGTATCGGGGCGGCGATCAGCTATCCCTTTATTTTGAACAATCAACGCAGTCTGAAAGGCACGGCAGGTTTTTATGCCAGTCGCTCCCTGGACGACTACACCCACAAGACGCTGGACAATGTCTGGATCGAGAACACCACCGACGTGCGCGCCCTGAAGGCTGAGTTGCGCTATACCGATGCCTCGCAGCGTCAATCTCGCGAGGTCAATCTGGGGGTGTACAAGGGTCTGGATGCCATGGGCGCCCGCAAGTCTCTGAACACCTACTTGCAACGTGACGCCGAGTCCGATCTGGACTTGGACTTCACCCGCTGGACCGCCTCTTTCAAGCAGAATCTGGCCTTGCCAGGGCAGTTTGGCATGAGCTTTTCGGCCAGCGGCCAGTACAGCTCAAACGTCCTGCCAAACTCCGAACAGGTTTCTTTTGGTGCCTGGCGACATGGCTATGGCTATCCGCAAGGCGAGCTGGCTGGCGATAAAGGCATAGGCGCCACGCTGGAAATCAATCGACGCTTTACGAACTCCTCCACCTGGCTCAACAACATTCAGCCCTATATTGCCTATGACTGGGCACGCGCCTGGTACAACCTGGAGCGACTGAACAGCTATAACAATCGACGCCTGCGTTCCGCTGCCATTGGTGTACGGCTGTCCAATAACAAACACTATCTGTTTGACATCAACGTCGCCAAACCGCTGGGCGATTTGCCGGTTAACTCCGACAAACGCAAAGTGCGCTTGAACACCAACTTTCTGTTCTTCTACGACGGTTTTTAGCAGGCATCCTGCCGGTACCCTTACTGCCGATTTTTCCCCAAGGCCATCGCAAGATGGCCTTTTTTGTTTTCCATTTCGGCAGATTCCGGCCTCAGGTGTTACGAAAAACGTTACGTAACAGGAACGGAACACCCCACAAAAACAGCCCTAAACACGCTCACACCGACCCTGTTTTTTGATGAAATCCTGATCCACAAAAACCAGAAAAACTCACAACACACTGATTAACAACAACAAAAATAAAACACAACAACAAAAACAGAACTTGGCACGCTACTTGCTTCATGTCTATCAACAGCCCTTGAAGGGCGTGCTTACACTTCAAATCGGAGTCAGACATGAAAGCAAGGAATTCAGCAAGAAACGCCTCGGTACAACGCAACTTGCAACGTGCCGTTGTCGCTACATTGGTCATCAGCGCCGCCGTTCTGGCCGGTTGCTCCTCGCGCGGCGGTGTTCGCGACGGCCTGGATGTGTCGGTTCGCCCCCCTGTTGTTGACCCTAACCTGCCCAAGCCCGGTGACGGCGGTACCGGCGGTGGCGACAACGGCGGCGGCAATAACGGCGGAAACAACGGCGGTGGCAAGGACACTAGCCTGACCCAAAATGCACTGGGCAATCTGGGCCAGGCTGTCGACAACGTAGTGCCTTTGAACCTGAGCAAAACAGGCAATCAACTGGGCAAAACGCTGGATGGCGCGCTCAAGCCCGTTACCAATATCGTGACGGATGCCACACGCACCGTCGGTGGTGTGACCGGACTGGGGCAGCCCGTCAACGGCTTGACTACTCAAGTCGGCGGTGTAGTGACCAATCTGGGCGATCAACTGGGCAAAACCGGCCTGCCCCTGAACCTGGGTGAGGGTGCGGGCGGTCTACTGTCCCACTTGGGTCAAGCCGTGGGTTCGGTCGGCGGCTTGCTGGTCAACGATCCCAAGAATCCCAATCCACTGGGCAACACCTTGCACCACGCCACCAAAGGCATAGAAGTGCTGACCGGCTCCTTGCTGGGAGAAGGCAGCCTGCTGCATCCATTGACAGCGCAGCTAGGCCTGGGGGGTATCTTGTTGGCAGAGGGGGGAGAGCCTGTCCTGCAGCCTGCACTGGGCAATATCGGACAAACCGTAGATAACATTCTGCCACTGGGGCTGAACCCTATTCTGGGTGATGTGGGCGGTGCTTTGGACAACACGGTAGCGCCTGTGGTTGCCACCGTCACTAATGTGACCCAACAAGTGGGGGATGGCCTGGGTGTTGGCCGACCCATCAACGCCTTGCTCGGTGGTGTTGGCAGCGCTTTGGGTAATGTGGGCAGCCAACTGGACAATGCAGCACCTCTGGGGCTGGGCGGTGTGGTAGGCCATTTGGGTCAGGCCGTCGCCTCGGTGGGTGGTGTACTGCACAAGACTGATGCAAATACCAACCCCCTGGGTAATACCTTGAATCACGCCACCCAGGCCGTCGCCTCCCTGACGGGCGGACTGGGCGGTATCACAGGTGGAGAAGGTGGTGGCTTGCTGGCACCCGTTACCGGACTGTTAGGTGGTGTAGGTGGCGGCGATGGTGCTAGCGGTGGATTGCTGGCCCCTGTCACCAGCTTGGTCGGTGGACTAACTGGTGGCTTGGCTGGCGGCGACGGCGCGAGCGGCGGCTTGCTCTCCCCTGTCACCAATCTGGTCGGTGGATTAACTGGTGGCTTGAGTGGCGGTGACGGCGCGGCCGGCGGCTTGCTCTCTCCCGTCACCAATCTGGTGGGCGGTTTGACTGGTGGCCTGACGGGTGGTGATGCCTCCAACGGTGGCTTGCTGGCTCCTGTCACGGGTCTTTTGGGTGGCATCACAGGCAGTGTTTCGATCGGTGGTGGCGCAGCAGCAGAAGGTCAGGCTGGTGGTGGATTGCTGGCACCCGTTACCGGTTTGGTCGGTGGTCTCGTCGGTGGCCTGACAGGTGGCGTCAACGTACAGGCAAACGCTGGCGCAGCCGGCGGCGAACAAGCCAATGGTGGTTTGCTGTCCCCGGTAACTGGTCTGCTCGGTGGCTTGCTGGGAGGTGGCCGGAAATGATGAATAAAGTCATGAACCCGGTCAGTTTGCCAGTGAGCTTTCATCCTGGCGCCCAAGGCGCCGGGGCTCGCTCCAGCTGGTCCTCACACAGCGATGAGCAAAGCATGTTGTCAGAAAAGATGTTGATGGATCTGGGCAAAATGCTGGGCCGTCAGTTCACCATCTACGCAGAAGCCCTGAAAGCCAGCTTGGCCGAAGAAGCGAATATCCCCTTGAATGATTTCAAAGCACTGGAATACATCATGGAATTCGATGCATTGCCTACAGGTCAGTTGGCTCATTTGATGGACTTGAGTGCCAGCGGTGTCAGCGCCCTGATCAACCGTCTGGAACACAGGGGCTACATTACCCGCGGCCGCCACCCCCTGGACAAGCGTGTGATTGCCTTGCATCCGGTAATGGACAAATGCCGTGAAGTCCTGGCTGTGAAGGAACGTGCTATCAACCAGGCAATCAACACGGCGGCGAATCAAAACCCTGCCCAGCTGATTGCCATGTACGACTTTCTGGTCGACAGCATGAGCACCTTCAGGCAAAACACCAAAGCCTGGCTGGATGCCAAGGCCCTGGTGCCACGAGCCTCCTGAGCACCCTGCTCAGCCTCTACGGAACCGCTGCTTGTCAGCGGTTCTTTTTTTGTTACGTAACACGTTCCGCCCAGCCCCTAAAACCCGTAACAAATAGCCCTCTTTTTTTCCTCTACTTTTCGCCAAACCCAGCTTACATGCGGCCTGCAGGCAAGCCAATAAATTGGCACGTGAATTGCTTAACTAGACTCAGGAAGCAAGCAAGTCCCCCGATCATTTATTGGAGCAAGCAATGCATAAAAATACAGACAGCAAGAAACCAGGCCTGCGCCTGACACTCCTGGCCACCCTTATGGCCAGCACTTTAGCGCTGACTGCCTGCGGCAGTTTATCCGGTGGTGGTGGCAGTAGTGGCAGCGGTGGCGGCGGATCGGAAACCCCCACCAATCCAGGCCCAGGCACTGGTGGCGGCGACAACGGCGGCGGCGATAACGGCGGCGGCGACAACGGCGGTGGTGACAACGGCGGTGGCGATAACGGCGGTGGCGATAACGGCGGTGGTGACAACGGCGGTGGCGATAACGGCGGTGGCGACAACGGCGGCGGTGACAACGGCGGTGGCGATAACGGCGGTGGCGATAACGGCGGTGGCGATAACGGCGGTGGTGACAACGGCGGCAATCCCCCCACGCGTACACCGGGCCCACTGGAAACCACTCTGAATAATGTAGGTGAAGCCGTCGACAACGTCCTGCCAGTCGGCTTGCAAGATACCGGCGGCAAACTGGGCAAAACACTGGATACCGTAGTCGCTCCTGTCGTGGACACGGCAACAGGCCTGACTCAACAAATTGGTGGCGCAACCGGCTTGGGCCAACCCATCAATGGTCTGACACAGCAAGTTGGCGGCGTCGTCACCAACTTGGGCGAGCAATTGGGTAACAGCGGCCTGCCCCTGAATCTGGGCCAGGGTGTTGGAGGCTTGCTGAGCGGTCTGGGCAATGCCGTGGGTAGCGCAGGCGGCCTGCTTCACGCTGATGCAAACAATCCTAAGCCGCTGACAGCCGTACTGGGCCATGCAACCAGCGGTGTTGCTGCACTGACAGGCTCCCTGCTGGGTGAAGGCAGTCTGCTGTATCCCCTGACAGGACAATTGGGGCTGGGCGACTTGCTCAATGGTGCTGATGCTGCCCCTATCCTGGAACCTGCCTTGGCAAATGTAGGCCAGACAGTCGACAACATTTTGCCCATTGGCTTGAACCCCATCCTGGGCAATGTCGGCGAGACCCTGGACACCGTAGTCGCTCCTGTTGGTGCAACGGTCACTCATGTCACCCAACAAGTGGGTGACGGTCTGGGTGTTGGTCAGCCTATCAATGCTTTGCTGGGTGGCGTAGGCAGCGCCCTGAGCAATGTGGGTACGCAGATTGATGGCGCAACCCCTCTGGGTCTGGGCGGCACCGTTAACCACTTGGGTCAGGCTGTTGCCTCGGTCGGTGGCCTCTTGCATAAAACAGATACCAACACGAACCCGCTGGGCAACACCCTGAATCACGCCACACAAGCTGTCGCCTCCTTGACTGGCGGGCTGACAGGTAATGGGGAAGGCGGGCTGCTCTCGCCAGTAACCGGCTTGCTCGGCGGACTGACTGGGGGTTTGGGCGGTGGTGATGCTGGCAACGGTGGCTTGCTGGCCCCTGTGACCGGCCTGCTCGGTGGTTTGACGGGTGGTCTGGGTGGCGGCGACACAGCCAACGGTGGCTTGCTGTCTCCCGTGACGGGCCTGGTCGGTGGTTTGGTAGGCGGCCTGGGCGGCGGTGATGCAGCCAATGGCGGTTTGCTGGCGCCCGTGACGGGCCTGGTCGGTGGTTTGACTGGCGGCCTGGCAGGCGGTGATTCAGCCAATGGCGGTTTGCTGGCTCCCGTGACAGGCCTGGTCGGTGGTTTGGTGGGCGGCCTGGGCGGCGGTGCAACTGTTTCCGTAGATACCAGCGCCTCGGGCAGCGTCAACGCTGGTGGTGGAGCCGCTGCAGGCACCAACAATGGCGGCTTGCTGGCACCGGTAACCGGACTGCTCGGTGGACTGCTGGGCGGCCCTCGCTAAGCACGGGGGATGGGGCGTACCCCGCCCCATTCCTATCCCCCAGGAACTCACTATTTCACTTCTGAAATGTCTGAGCAACCCTGATCTTCAAATGGAGTAAGTCATGATCACAAAGACACGTTTTACATCCAGCAGGATCGTTGTGCTCAGCCTGACAGCCAGTCTCTTTTCCATGACTGCACAGGCCGATGTTATAGGAGCAAATACTCTGGCCATTCCCGCGGGTCTAGCCTCGAATCAAAATCTACTTACCAGTAACCTTCTATCCGCTCCACCGTCTGGCACATTCGCAACGAGCTTAGGCAATGTCGGTCAAGCAGTCGATAACGTTACTCCTTTTAGGTTACGACCTGTAGCTATAGACATTGGGGCGACGCTTGATTCAGAAGTAAACATGCAAGATATACAACGTTGGTCGGATCGCGTTATGGAGGCAATCGACCTTAGACGAGTCACGGACGACACAGGCAAAGCCCTAGATCTTGCAGGAAACAACGTTGATTTACTAGGTGAACTCCTCGCACAATCCTCACTTCCTCTAGAGATTGGGCCCGCTGCAGGAAAGCTGCTATATGGCGTCGGTGGCACTGTCAGCAGCGTAGGCGATTTTCTCCGTAACCCCCCAGATAACCCTTACTTCATTACGAACACGTTAAATCACTTAACCAGCAGCCTCGCCAATGCAACCGATGCTCTAGCCCAAGGTGGATTTCCACTGCAAGCTGGTGATGGGCTACTCAATGGCTTGGTCGGCAGCAATGCAACCAACACCAACTTACTCGCCCCAGTTACCAATCTGGTCAGTGGTTTAACAGGTGGATTAGGCAGCAATGACGTTGCCAACACAGGCCTACTCGCACCCGTTACCAACGTGGTCAGCGGCTTAACTGGCGGACTAGGCAACAATGACACTGCCAACGCAGGCGTACTCGCACCGGTTACCAACTTAGTAAACGGACTACTAAGTGGTGGAGCACATTAAGGATTAGTGCGTATGCCGCATAAACTGCCCCTGACGACACGCTGGACCGAAACCAAGAGTCAGGAGGAGATCCTGTCAGGGCATATGCAAGGCGACATTGTGCGCATGATGGTGCGTCAGTTCGATGTCTATATGGAAGCCAACAAGCACGAACTGGCACAAGAAGCGGGCCTGAGCCTGAACGAATACAAGGCACTGGAATTTGTACTGGAGCTCAAACACTTGTCACCGGGCAGGCTGGCTCAGCTCCTGCACCTTAGCCCTAGTGGCAACCACGCCCTGATTACCCGGCTGGAGCACGCTGGTTATCTGACTCGCAAGCCACACCCTCGCGATGGACGCATGACTTGCCTCTACCCCAATCAGGAACGATGTAAACGCCTGATCGCCAATATGGAACACGCTGCGCAGCACATTATCAAGGCCACTGCTCAGCACAATCCGGGCCAACTGGCCGCCTTGCACGAGTTTTTGACCGGCAGCATCGGCCATCTCCGTCATGATGCGCTGCACAGACTCAAGCGCAAACCTGACTGAAGATCAGGGACCGGTTTCTTGCTGTTTTGCCCACCAGTACCCCTGGTGGGCTTTTTTTCGATGGTGCAGGACATTTGCAAGAGAAGTCGCCTACCCAGCCAAACGGCCCCATGCTACAAAAGACACTGGTCGGCTTGGCTGGCTTTTTCATCGCTAAAACCGTAAGGATGTGTTCATGAAACTCTCTGTACTGATTGCCGCCCTGCGCCTGCGCCATCTTGCAGGGGCTGCGCTGCTGTCCACTTCGCTGGCAGCCTATGCCCTACCCGCAGGTCTGGCCCAAGGCCCCTCTGTCGAAGGCGTCACTCAATACACGCTGGACAATGGCTTGCGCCTTGTTCTGGCCCCAGACGATTCCAAACCTACGACCACCGTCAACATGACCTACCTGGTCGGCTCGCGACACGAGAACTATGGGCAAACCGGCATGGCTCACCTTCTGGAGCATATGCTGTTTCGCGGCACCCCCACCTTGCGCAATGCGCTGGGAGAATTTTCCAAACGTGGTCTGGAAGCCAACGGCACCACCTCCAGCGACCGTACCAATTACTTTGCCAGCTTCGCCGCTGATCCCGAGACCCTGAAATGGTATCTGGACTGGCAAGCCGACGTGATGGTCAACGCTCTAATCGACAAGCAGGATCTGGAAGCGGAAATGCCCGTGGTACGCAATGAAATGGAAAGCGGTGAAAACAGCCCTTTCCGTGTTCTGATGCAAAAGCTGACAGCCGCTGCGTACCAATGGCATAGCTACGGCAAGACCACGATTGGCGCCCGCTCCGACGTCGAAAACGTGGATATTGAACAACTGCGCAAGTTCTACCACGACTACTATCAGCCCGATAATGCGGTGCTGTTTGTGACCGGGCAGTTCGACACCGATCAGACTCTGGAGCACATTGCCAAGGCCTTTGGCTCCATACCAAAACCGACTCGCACGCTGCGCCCCGAATACACGGTTGAACCCGTGCAAGACGGTACCCGCACAGTCACCTTGCGCCGTCACGGTGGTGCGCCCTTGATCATGTCGCTGTACCACCTGCCCAGCGCTGCCAGCCCGGAATACATGGACTTGAGCCTGGGGATCAGCGCCTTGGGCGACACGCCCAGCGGACAGTTGTACAAGAATCTGGTCAACAAGAACCTGGCCACCAGCGTATTCAGCTTTGATTCCGAAAGCCACGACCCAGGCTACGCCCTGTTTGGTGCGGAGCTGAAACCTGATATGGATCAGCAAAAGGCCTTGAAGGTCATGAATGACACGCTGGAAGGCCTGGCCAAATCCCCGTTGAAAGATACGGACCTGGAACGCATCCGCAGCCAGTGGATGACGGGCTGGACACAAACTTATGCCAACCCCTCCAGTCTGGCCAGCGCGTTATCCGAAGCCGCGGCCAGCGGCGACTGGCGTTTGTTTTTCCTGCAGCGCGACCGGGTCGAAGCTGCCAAGCTGCCCCAAGTTCAAAAGGCGCTGGAAACCTGGTTAGTCGCCAGCAACCGCAGCAATGGCTTGTACATCCCCACAGAAAAACCGCTGCGAGCTCCTGAAGCCAGCACCGTTGATGTGGCCAAGCTGGTCCAGGACTACACCGGCAAGGATGGCGGCAAAACGGTAGAAGCCTTTGATCCTAGCCCTGCCAACATCATGGCTCGCACCGATCTGCAGCCCTTGTCCTTGGGTAAGAATCTGGGCGAAGTGAAAATGGCCCTGCTGCCCAAGGGAACTCGCGCGGAACGCGTGGAGGCTCGCTTGTCCTTCAAGTTTGGTTCACCTGATCAGCTCAAGAACCAGACCGCTACCGCTGCTGCCGTCGCCAGCCTGCTGAGCACCGGTACCAAGAAACTGAACCGCGAACAGATTTCTGATCAGTTCACCGCCATGCAAACCCAGTTCAGCACCAGCGGCTCCAATGGTCGTCTGTACCTGAGCTTGTCCTCCAACCGCGAGAACCTGCCCAAAGCCATTGCTCTGGCGCTGGACGTGCTGCGCAACGCAAACTTCCCCGAGGACGAGCTGAAGAAATATCAGCAAGCCGTGGTCACCGATCTGAAATCGGCCAGCACTGAACCTGCTGCTTTGGCCAGCCAAGCGATTGAACGCTACACCAACCCATGGCCCAAAGACGATATCCGCTACACGCCCAGCTTTGAAGAAGGCATAGAGCGAGTCCAGGCGATTAACATCAAACAGGTGCGGGATTTCCATCAAAAATTCTACGGTACGGGTGATGTCGCCTTTAGCGCCGTGGGTGACTTTGACAAGGACGAGGTTCGCAAGGCGTTGGCCGATGGTTTGAAAGGCTGGCGCAAAGCCCCGACCTACCAGCGTCCGGACGATCCACTGCAGACCGTGGCTCCCAAGGTCTTTGACATCAACACGCCGGACAAGGCAAATGCCTTCTATCTGGCGGACCTGGGCCTGAAACTGCAAGACAGCGATGCGGACTTTCCAGCTGTCTACCTGGCAAACTACTTGCTGGGCCTATCTGAAACCTCGCGCTTGTGGAACCGTGTGCGCGTAGAGGATGGCTTGTCCTACAACGTACGCAGCCAGGTGGATGCGTCCAGCTATGAACCCAAGGGTTCGTGGACGGTCTATGCCATTCACGCTCCCAGCAATAGCGATAAGTTGAGCAAGACTATCGACGAGGTCCTGGCCCAAACACTGAAAGATGGCTTTAGCGAGCAAGAGGTCAAGGAAGGTGTGAATGCCTTGCTGAACTACCGCCGCTTGTCGCGCAGCCAGGACACCGTGGTCAGCAGTGCGTGGTTGAATTACCTGGACCTGGGCCGCAGCTTTGAATGGTCCGAGAAAATGGACCAGGATCTGCAAAAGCTCAATGCGGAGCAAGTCAATGCGGTTTTGCGCAAATACCTGAAACCCAAGGAAATGGTCGTAGCGATTGCCGCTGACCATGAGCGTCAAAAGCAAGGTGCCGCCACGCCAGCACCTGAAACCGCAGAACAGGCTCCGGTGACAGCGCCGGCTCCAGAGCCACTGGATGCCCAACCTTGATCAAGCCAGCAACCCCGCTTGCCTGAACTTTGAGCAGGCGTAAAAAAGCCCGGTACAAAAGTACCGGGCTTTTTACTTTCTACTTGGCGACTCCTTGCTGGAGCCCTGCCAGGATTCAGGAGAAGAAACCCTTCACCTTGTCCGTCCAGGATTCGCTTTTTGGCGAGTGCTTGACGCCACCATCGCTCAAGGCCTGTTCAAACTGACGCAGCAATTTCTTTTGCTCTTCGTTCAGACGTACAGGTGTCTCGATTTGAATGTGGCAGTACAAGTCACCGGGGTAGCTGGAACGCAAACCCTTGATACCCTTGCCACGCAAGCGGAAGGTCTTGCCCACTTGGGTGCCTTCAGGGATGGTGATTTCGCCACGCCCTGTCAGGGTAGGCACTTCCACCGTTCCGCCCAAGGCCGCCGTGGTAAAGGGGATGGTCAGTTCGCAATGCAGGTCCTCGCCATCACGCTGGAAAATACCGTGCGGCTTGATGCGGATTTCCACATACAAGTCACCGGCAGGACCACCGTTAACGCCAGGCTCACCATTGCCACTGGAGCGGATGCGCATGCCATCATCAATACCGGCTGGAATCTTGACCTGCAAAGTCTTGGTCTTCTTGACCTTGCCTTCGCCGTGACACACCACGCAGGGATCAGGAATTTCCTTGCCGCTACCGTGACAGGTCGGGCAGGTTTGCTGCATGCTGAAAATACCCTGCTGCATACGGACCGCGCCACTACCTTGGCAAGTGCGGCAAGTCTGTGCAGAGGTACCGGGCTTGGCACCCGAACCCGAGCAGGTTTCGCAGTTTTCCCAGCTTGGTACACGAATTTCAGTATCAAAACCGGCTGCTGCCTGCTCCAGGCTGATATCCAGCGAATAGCGCAAGTCCGCGCCACGGTAAACCTGAGGGCCACCGCCACGACGTCCGCCGCCACCACCAAAGATTTCGCCAAATATATCGCCAAAGGCGTCTGCAAATCCGGCCCCGCCCATGCCGCCACCCATACCGCCCATGCCGGCATTGGGATCGACTCCGGCATGACCATAGCGGTCATAGGCTTCGCGTTTCTGTTCGTCGGACAGGATCTCGTACGCTTCCTTGGCTTCCTTGAACTTTTCCTCGGCGTCCTTGCTATCCGGATTACGGTCAGGGTGGAACTTCATGGCCAGCTTGCGATACGCCTTGCGGATTTCATCCTGCGTCGCATTTTTGGCCACACCGAGAATTTCGTATAAATCGCGTTTTGCCATGTTTGATTAACGACGTCCAAACGCCGCTGTTTGAATAATAATGCCCGATCTCCAGCGTATGCCGCCAAAGATCGGGCCAGGGAACCTTATTCAGGCTCGCAATTACTGATCGCGTTTGACTTCTTTAAAGTCAGCGTCGACCACGTTCTCGTCGGCGGGCTGCTGGGCTGTGCCTTCAGCACCTTCCTGTGCTGCGGCTTGAGCCTGCATGTCGGCGTACATCTTCTCGCCCAGTTTCTGCGAGGCCACACCCAGTGCTTCCACCTTGGCGTCGATGGCTTCCTTATCGCCTTCTTTCAGAGTTTCCTCCAGATCAGCGATGGCCTTCTCGATGGCTTCTTTCTCTTCCGCTTCCAGCTTGTCGCCGTAGTCCGTCATGGACTTGCGGGTAGAGTGAATCAAAGCCTCGGCCTGGTTGCGTGCAACAGCCAGCTCAGCGATGCGGTGGTCTTCTGCTGCGTTGACCTCGGCATCTTTCACCATGCGCTCGATCTCCTCGTCGGACAAACCGGAGTTTGCCTTGATGGTGATCTTGTTCTCTTTGCCTGTGCCCTTGTCTTTGGCGGACACGTGCAAGATACCGTTGGCGTCGATGTCGAAGGTCACTTCAATCTGTGGCAGGCCACGTGCTGCTGGTGGAATGCCTTCCAGGTTGAACTCGCCCAGAGCCTTGTTACCGGCAGCGATTTCACGCTCGCCCTGGAACACCTTGATGGTCACAGCAGGCTGGTTATCGTCAGCCGTGGAGAACACTTGCGAGTGACGCGTAGGAATCGTGGTGTTCTTCTGGATCATCTTGGTCATGACGCCACCCAGGGTTTCAATACCCAGGGACAGAGGAGTCACGTCCAGCAACAAGACGTCAGTACGATCGCCGGACAACACGGAACCTTGAATGGCTGCACCAGCGGCAACAGCTTCGTCAGGGTTGATGTCTTTACGTGGGTCACGGCCAAAGAACTCTTTAACGCGCTCTTGCACCTTGGGCATACGGCTCATGCCGCCGACCAGGATCACGTCGTCGATTTCCGAAACCTTCACGCCAGCATCCTTGATGGCAACACGGCAAGGCTCGATCGTGCGTTCGATCAGGTCTTCAACCAGCGCTTCCAGCTTGGAGCGAGTGATCTTCAGGTTCAAGTGCTTGGGACCGGAAGCGTCTGCCGTGATGTAAGGCAGGTTGATTTCGGTCTGCTGCGTGGAAGACAGTTCGATCTTGGCTTTTTCAGCGGACTCTTTCAGGCGCTGCAAGGCCAGCACGTCTTTGGACAGATCAACGCCGCTTTCTTTCTTGAACTCGTCAATGATGTAGTCGATGATGCGCTTGTCAAAGTCTTCGCCGCCCAGGAAGGTGTCACCGTTGGTGGAGAGCACTTCGAATTGCTTCTCACCGTCGATGTCGGCGATTTCGATGATGGACACGTCAAACGTGCCGCCACCCAAGTCGTACACAGCGATCTTGCGATCACCCTTGTCAGCCTTGTCCAGACCGAAAGCCAAAGCTGCGGCGGTAGGCTCGTTGATGATGCGCTTGACTTCCAGACCGGCAATTCGGCCTGCGTCCTTGGTTGCCTGACGCTGGCTGTCGTTAAAGTAAGCAGGCACGGTAATCACGGCCTCGGTTACTTCTTCGCCCAGGTAGTCTTCGGCGGTTTTCTTCATTTTGCGCAAGATGTCGGCGGACACTTGCTGAGGTGCCATCTTCTTGCCTTGAGCTTCCACCCATGCGTCGCCATTGTCGGCGGCAGTGATGGTGTAAGGCACGTGCTCGATGTCTGTCTGAACTGCCTTTTCAGTGAACTTACGACCGATCAAGCGCTTGACAGCGAAGATAGTGTTGGTGGGGTTGGTGACCGCCTGGCGTTTGGCAGGAGCGCCAACCAGGATTTCGCCATCCTGCATGTAAGCCACGATGGAAGGGGTCGTACGACCGCCTTCGGCATTTTCGATAATACGAACCTGGTCGCCATCCAACACCGATACACAGCTATTGGTGGTTCCAAGGTCAATACCAATGATTTTGCCCATGATTTTTTACCTGACTAAAAGATTGATTGCGAAAGCAAATTATTTGATGAAATGCATATGGGGAACTCTGCGTGCATTTCAAGAGCAATGGCCTTATTTTTTTACTGTGCCAGCGGCTGATCCGAAAAAGCAGTCAAAAACGCCTTAATTCCGGACAGCCTGCGCGCACAGACAGGCTGGCTCTATTACTTGGGGGCCGACACCATCACCAAGGCCGGACGCAACACGCGATCCGAAATGGTGTAGCCCTTTTGCAGCAACTGAGCCACTGCGCCTTCTTCAAACTCCGAAGGCACGGCCGAAATGGCTTGGTGCAGGTGCGGATCAAACTTGTCACCGGCTTGGGGAGCCACTTCTTTCAGGTTGTTGCGCTCAAAAGCCTTGTTCAGTTGACGCAAGGTAGTTTCCACGCCTTCTTTCCAGGCGTCCGTGCTTTGCTCGGTCTGGGCCAGAGCCGCTTCCAGGCTGTCACGCACGGGAATCAGGCTTTCAGCAAAGGACTCGGTGCCGAACTTGCGGGCTTTAGAGACATCATCCTCCGCACGGCGGCGAATGTTTTCCACTTCGGCCTTGGCACGCAGCAGTTGGTCGTAGTACTGCGACACTTTTTCCTGGGCCTGGGCCAACTCGGTGGCCAGATCAGCCGAACTTTCTTCGGGCTGCTGAGCCAAAATCTCTGGCTGTTCGTGCTCGGGGGTGCCCTGTTGTGCCTGTTCAGGCGTGTTTTCCGTCACTTCCCCGTCCAGAGGCTTATTGGGATCGGCATGTGTAGCCATTCGATGTATCTCCACTACAGAATTCGTTGATCGCATAAAAATGGGGGCATCTGCCCCCAGTTCAAGACCCACCTGCATATTTTGCTGGCCAGTCCCTTGGAAAACGTCCAATACCGCTATCCGGCTGGCACCAGACGACTGGGCAACCAGCCTCCCAGATGCTGCACGGCCAGCCGTCCCAGACCCTCAATCCATTGCGGATCGTCATTCAGGCAAGGTATGTAATGGAACTCGCGGCCACCTTCTTCCAGGAAAGCGTCGCGGCATTCCACCTGGATTTCTTCCAGCGTCTCCAGACAATCGGCCAGAAAACCGGGGCAGACGGCATCCACACGCCCCACGCCCTGCTTGCCCCATTCGCGCAAGGTGGGCTCGGTATAGGGTTCCAGCCAGCGCTGCGCACCAAAGCGACTTTGAAATGCCATATGCACTTCTACAGCAGGCTCATCCAGCGCCGCACGCAAGGCATCCGCCGTTTCACGGCAGTCACGGTAATAAGGGTCGCCCAGCTCCACGCAGCGGCGCGGCAAGCCGTGAAAGCTCAATAGCAGACGCTCTGGCTTGCCATGTTCATCCCAGTAGCGGCGTATCTGTGCCGCCAGCGGGCCAATGTAGTCCGGGTGCGTATGGTAACGCTTGAGGAAGCGCAGCTCAGGTTGATTGCGCTGTTTTCCAAGGTGCTCCGCCACGCAATCCACCGCCGTAGCCGTGGTGCTGGCTGCATACTGCGGGTACAGGGGCAAGCTCAAGATTCGTTCGCAACCCGCTGCTTTCAATTTATCCAGACCACTGGCAATGGACGGGTTGCCATAACGCATACCCAGCTCCACCTTCACATCATGGCCTTGCGATTGCAGCAGCTCTTGCAGGCCATCGGCCTGTGCCTGGCTGTAGACCAGCAAGGGCGCGCCTTGTGGCAACCAGATATCCTTGTAACGCGGTGCCAGCTTGCTGGGGCGGCGAGGCAAGATGAACAGACGCAGAATAATCTGCCAGAGCGGCTGAGAGATTTCAATGACACGGGGATCTGACAGGAATTCCCCCAGGTAGCGGCGAATGGACGCAGCATCGGGCTGGTCCGGCGTGCCCAGATTGACCAGCAAAATACCGATGGGCCCGGCCTCGCGTACCGGAGCCTGATCATTGAACATATCGGCGTCCTGCGCTTCGGGCAAATAAGGAGAAGCAAACAACTTGGGCATGATGATTAGTACGTTAGACAGCCAGATTGCCTTCAGCCCAACAACAGACTGAAGGTCCAAACCTTAACTGGCAGAGTGATGGCTCAAGGCATTGGACAATAGCCGGGCCGTAATGTCCACGATAGGAATCACACGATCATACGCCATCCGCGATGGCCCAATCACACCCAGCGTCCCCACGACCTTGCCATCCACGCCATACGGCGCGGTAATGACGGACACATCATCCAAAGGTAAAAGCTGCGAATCTCCGCCTATATAAATTTGCACGCCATCGGCCTGACTGGAGACATCGAGCAAGTGCAGCAGATCGGTTTTCTTCTCGAACAAGGAAAACAGACGGCGCAAACGGTCCATGTCCGCCACCATCTCGGTCACGTTCAACAGCTTGCTTTCACCGGCGATGACCACCGCTTCTTCGCTATCGGGCTGATGGCTGCCCACATCCACCGCCTGTTGCATCAGGCGCGAAATGTCCGCCTGCAAGGAGCTGAGCTCCTGCGACAAGGCCAGCTTGACCGACTCGAAGGACATGCCCGAGAAATGCTGATTGAAAAAGTTGCTGGCCTCGACCAGCTCCTGCTCCAGATAGTCGCGCGGGACAAACAGGATGCGGTTTTGCACATCACCATCCGGCGTGACGATAATCAGCAACACCCGTTTGTCAGACAGGCGAATAAATTCAATCTGCCTGAAGGTCTGGGCTTTTTTCGGCGCCAGCACCACACCGGCAAACTGCGACAGATTCGACAGCAAGGAAGCGGCAGAACTGACCGCCCGGTTGGGCTCGTCAAAAGGCAGGTACTGGCTAAGGTTGCGTGCATCGGGCCGCTCGAAACGCTCGGCAGCCAGGAGGCGATCCACAAACAGGCGATAGCCTTTGGGCGTAGGAATGCGCCCCGCCGAGGTGTGGGGGCTATGAATCAGGCCCAGGCCTTCCAGCTCGGCCATCACATTACGAATCGTGGCCGGGGAAAAATCAAAAATGGTCGATAAGGTACGGGACCCTACCGGCTGACCATCGGCGATGTAACGCTCGATCAGCACCTTCAACAAGGCATTTGCTCTGTCATCCATGTCGCGTACGTCACTTAAAAACACCAGCTCTGCATGATAAAGGGGAGAATCTTACAGCCAAGCCTAGAGTGGCAACTCTATAATCCACTGATCGCCATTATTTCATCAATCATAAGGTTTTCGCCCCATGCATTTCAAAACGGTTGCCATTGTTGGCAGATACCAGGACTCCGGCTTGGATGCGCCCATCCGATCGCTGGCTAAAACCCTGGTCAACACTGGTTGCTCGGTGCTGCTTGAGGCCACAACCGCCCAGAATGCCGGTATTACCGGATTCCCCATCGGCGATTATGCCCAAATTGGCGAGCGCGCCGATCTGGCTATCGTGATGGGCGGGGATGGCACCATGATAGGCGCTGCGCGCGAATTAGCCCACAGCAAGGTTCCCCTGATCGGGATCAACCACGGCCGCCTGGGCTTCATTACCGACATTCCCCTGGATGACGCCAACGACGCCTTGCTGCGCGTGCTGAAAGGCGAATACGACATTGAAGAGCGCTCCATGCTGGAAGGCCGCGTGGTGCGTGACGGGCAAGTGCTGTATTCAGGTGTGGCCCTGAACGATGTGGTCATCAACCGTGCCGGGCGCGGCGGCATGATCGAGCTGCGTGTCGAGCTTGACGGCGTATTCATGTACCGCCAGCGCTCCGACGGCCTGATCATCTCCACCCCCACGGGCTCCACGGCCTATGCGCTGGCGGCTAGTGGTCCCTTGCTGCACCCTTCCCTGAAGGCATTTTTGCTGGTCCCCGTTGCTCCGCAAACCCTGTCGCACCGCCCTATCGTGCTACCCGACACAGGCACCCTGAACTTGACCATTACGGCCCTGGGCCGGGTGGAGTCGGGTGGCAGCGTGCACTTTGACATGCAAACCTGGTCGGACTGTCAGCAGGGAGACCGCATTGACGTGCGTCGCTCCCAGGACACCATTCGCTTTATCCATCCCAAGGGCTACAGCTTTTTTTCCACCCTGCGTCAGAAGCTGGGCTGGAATCACATCCCTTTGCCTAACGACGAAAACGAATAAACCCCTATGCTCCGTACCCTGCACGTTCGAGACTTTGTGATCGTGGATCAAGCCACGATTGATTTCGACTCCGGCTTCACGGTTTTTTCCGGAGAGACCGGCGCTGGTAAATCCATTCTGATTGACGCGCTCTCCCTGGTGCTGGGGGCACGCGGCGATGCCAAAGCCATCCGCGAGGGCTGTCCGCGCACTGAAGTCAGCGCGCACTTCGATTGTGAACAAGACATTCAAAGCTGGCTGAGCGAGCGTGACTTCGATGTCGCGGACGAGTTGATCTTGCGTCGACTGATCGACCAGCAAGGTCGCAACCGCAGCTACATCAATGGCAGCGCTGCAACCCTGACTCAATTGCGCGAGCTGGGTGAATTGCTGGTGGAGATTCACGGTCAGCACGCTCATCAAAGTCTGATGAACCCTCAAAGCCAATACGATCTGCTCGACAGCCAAGGCGGCCATTTACCCCTGGCGCGCCAAGTGGCGCAGTCCTGGCAGCAATTGAGCCAGGCACGCAAAGCCGTCGAACAGGCCAGTCAAAGTGCTGAGCAGGGCAAACGAGAGCAGGAGCGTCTGGAGTGGCAGATCAACGAGCTGTCCAGCCTGAATCTGCGTGCTGGTGAATGGGACCAGTTGCAACAAGAACACACCCGCCTGTCCCATGCCCAGGCCTTGATTGACGGCAGTGCCTTGGCCCTGACAGCTCTGGATGGCGAGGAAACCTCGGTACAGCAACTGCTGGGCAAAGCGAGCCACGAAATGAGCGCCCTGCTTCGTCATGACCCAGGCCTGCAAGCGATTGTGGACGCCTTGGAGTCGGCACAAATTGCCGTCACCGAAGCAGCTTCGGACTTGAACAGTTATCTAAGCGATATGGAGCTGGACCCCGAACGTCTGGCGCAGGCAGAAGAACGGGTTTCTGCCATTTTCAGTGCCGCACGCAAGCTGAAAGTGGAGCCCGAAGAACTGCCCAGCCTGCTGGAAACCTGGCAGGAACAGCTGGCACAGCTGCAACAGTCTTTTGATCTGGAAGCCTTGCAAGCCAAGGCTCAGCAGGCTGAAAAACAGTACCAGGAGCTAAGTAGCAAGCTAAGTGCCGCAAGACGCAAAACCAGTGTGCAACTGAGCAAACAAGTCAGCCAGGCGATGCAGTCCATGGCCATGCAAGGCGGTCGCTTCGAGGTCGCCCTGACCGCTTGCGCGCCCCAGGTTCACGGCGCAGAGCAGGTAGAGTTTCTGGTGGCTGGTCACGAAGGGGTAACACCACGTCCGCTGGCCAAGGTGGCCTCGGGTGGTGAGCTGGCCCGAATTTCCCTGGCACTGTCTGTTATCGCCAGCCAGGCAGCCCGCGTGCCTACCTTGATTTTTGACGAGGTGGATACGGGTGTCGGTGGCGCGGTGGCCGAAGTGGTGGGACGCTTGCTGCAAGAGTTGGGGGCACGTCATCAGGTCTTGTGTGTGACCCACCTGCCCCAAGTGGCCGCCTGCGGCAACCATCATTTGAAGGTCGAGAAAACGACCGAGCAAGGTCAGACCTTTTCCTCTATCCGTCCTTTGACGCAAGACGAACGCGTGGACGAAATCGCCCGCATGCTGGGTGGTCTGGAAATTACACAAACAACGCGTGAACATGCGCGGGAAATGCTGGCACGTCAGCGTTAAGCAATTTTGAAACGCAAGCTAAACCACCAGCGCCGAGGCAGCTGGTGGTTTTTTTGTATCCAATCGTGAGGCCCTGTGATCCGGATCTGATTGTTCTTTGAATTTTCAGGATGCCGCCCTGGCTATCCTGCCCCCAATCATCAGATCCCGCACCGGCGGACCCTCTACAAAGGGATTAACTGCGCAAGGTAGGCTTGGCCTGCTTGCCCGCTTCCGAGCACTTGGGGCAAATGCCGTACAGCAGCATGGTATGGCTCTCCAGCACAAAACCGTGGTCTTTGGCGACCTGGTGCTGGCGGGCTTCGATATTGCTGTCGGTAAACTCTTCCACAACGCCACAATTGGTGCAGATCAGGTGATCGTGGTGATCGCCATCATTCAGTTCAAAGACGGCTTTGCCGCCGTCAAACTGGCTGCGCACCAAAATGCCGGCTTGCTCGAACTGGGTCAACACACGGTAAACCGTGGCCAAACCAATATCGACTTCTTCGGCAATAAGCAGGCGGTATACGTCTTCAGCGCTCAGGTGGCGTTGACCGTCCTGGTCGGAGCGGCGAAAAATATCCAGAATCTTCAGGCGCGGAAAAGTCGCCTTAAGCCCCATGTTCTTCAGTTCATTTTGATCGTTCATGGCTAAATTATCGCATCTTGATGGGGATGGATCTCAAGTCCGTCCTGGTTGAAAACCAGCTCGTCTTGAGGCGGTTCAATGCGCAATTCATGCGCTTTTTCCTAAACCCTTATATGATAACGATTTTATTCCTACTGGGGCATTTCGTGCAGAAGAAGGCCAATTCATTCACTCCTGTCATCCGCGCCATACTCGCAGCCAGCCTGGCTGCCGCCGCCCTGAGCGCTTGCGGATCCTCTAAATGGGGCTTCCCATACCGCGCCGACATTCAGCAGGGGAACTGGATCACTGCCGAGCAAGTGGCCCGCCTGCAATCGGGGATGACACGCGAACAGGTTCGTTACCTGCTGGGTTCGCCCACCTTGCAGGACATTTTCCACGCCGACCGTTGGGACTACCCTTACCTGAACAAGCCTGGCTACGGCAAGAGCGAGCAGCGCACCTTTACCGTCTGGTTTGAAGGCGACACTCTGGTTCGCTGGGAAGGCGACGAGCAACCTGACCGCCAGCCCTTCGAGCGCAGCGACACAGGCAAGAAACACACCCCGCCCCCCGCTGATGCCGACCAAGCCGCCCCAACGCCCAGCGTGAGCGGCAACCAGCCCACGCTTTAAGCTTTACGTTAAGGACACAGGATACATGCGCATTGCCATTGCTGGCGCAGACGGCCGTATGGGCCGTATGCTGATTGAAGCTGTTTTGAACAGTACCGACCTGACACTGGCCGCGGCCTTGGACCACAGCGGCTCCAAAGCCATTGGTCAGGACGCAGGAGCCTTTCTGGGTAAAGACACAGGTATCAAAGTCACGGACGACCTGAACGCCCTGGCCCAGGCAGATTGCCTGATCGACTTCACCCGCCCTGAAGGCACCATGGCCCATCTGGACGCCTGCATGCAGCACGGCACCCGTCTGGTCATTGGCACTACCGGTTTTTCCGAAGCAGAGAAACAACAGATTCTGGCGGCTGGTCGCGAGATTGCCATTGTCTTCGCCCCGAACATGAGCGTAGGCGTCAATGCCACCCTGAAGTTGATTGAAATGGCGGCTGCCTTGCTGAACCAGGGCTACGACGCCGAGGTGTTTGAGGCCCACCACCGCAACAAGGTGGATGCGCCATCGGGGACAGCTCTGGCCATGGGCGAAGCCATTGCCAAAACCTGGGGTGAATCCCTGAATGATGTAGCCGACTGGGCCCGTCACGGCCACACCGGTGCCCGTCAGGATGGCCGCATTGGTTTCTCCGTCGTCCGTGGTGGCGATATTGTGGGCGACCACACCGTGTTTTTCTGCGGCGAAGGCGAGCGCATCGAAATCTCGCACCGCTCCAGCAGCCGTGCTGGCTATGCCAACGGCAGCCTGCGTGCAGCCCGTTTCCTGGGCGATAAAAACACTGGCCTGTACAACATGCAAGACGTGCTGGGCCTGTAAGTTCCTGACTTGCAAACGCTCTGACCAAAAGCCGGCTTTCGAGCCGGCTTTTTTTATCTTCGCTTAACAGAGCCTCCTCCTGTTGGCTACTTTCCGAAAGTGGCCACGCTGGATTGATCTGACCAGCACCTATCCCTTTGCCTTTGTCCCTACTCTTTACCTTGCTTTGTCCTTCACTCGTCCTTTCCTCTCCTGCTCCAGCCTTGATCCAGTGTGTCCCGTCCTGTCCCTTCCCAACTCGCCTCATCACAAAAAAGCAGCTCCAAGCTCGCCAGTAAAACGGCAAAACCAGCCCTGAGCCCAGCCTGAAAAACTGCTCCACCAAACGCTGTGGCGGGTTCTCCCCTTAAGTCGCCCCCTTGTCACATTCCCTCCCCCCTGTTTTCCCTGCTTGACGCAGAAAAAAATATCACTAATATGTTAGTTGGATATTCAAAGAATAAACCTTTTCCGCAGGAGACAACCGACATGATGAGCGAACGCCAACGCAAGTTCCGAGAGGACTACAAATCCAACATCAGCCCCGCCTACAACGGCATTGTTCACGTGGTAGTGACCTACATCGTGGGCTTGGCAGCGATTTACTACAGCATCACCCAGCTAGGCCCGGTAGGTTGGGAATGGCTGATTGTGATCCCCGTTTTTCTGGCGGGTAATTTTGTTGAATGGGCCATGCACCGTTATGTGATGCACCGACGCATCAACATCATTGGATTGCGGGAAATCTACGAACGCCACACCCGCCAGCATCACCAGTACTTCACCGACAACGAAGCCACAATTGATTCCAGCAAGGAGTTCCGGATTGTGTTTTTCCCCTGGCGCGTTCTGGCCACGTTGGGGGTAGGCGGCGGGATTCTGGGCTGGCTGGCCGCAACCATCATCAACCCCAATGCAGGCTATTTTGTATTCATGACCATGGTGGCGCAGTACCTGGTGTACGAGGCCTTTCACTACTGCTGTCATGTGCATGAGAACAGCTTTGTACGCAATATGCCCTTCATCAACACCATTCGCCGCCACCATACCGCCCACCACAATCAGGGCATCATGATGAAGTACAACATGAACCTGACGTTCCCGATCGCCGACTGGGCCATGGGCACTACGGATCTGCGTCGCGGTCTGCTTGGCCACCTGTTCAATGGCTACAGCGAAAAGCACGTCAAGGAAGAGCTCAAGCCCATTATTCGCCGTTTCCGTTTTGAAGATACTGGCGACACCACGGACGGCCCGGCCTTGAAAAAAGAAGAGGCCCACGCCCTTGAGCGTGGTCTGGCCAGCTAAGACCCTGCCTGTCCTTACAAGCTGGAAATCAGGGTCGTGCGGGCGAGTTCTTCGATGTAGTCCATCAAGAGATCCAGGCTTTGACCGGCCTGGTCCATATCGCCCCCGGCAATGGACATCGCCAAGTTGGCATGCAGTCTGCCCATCTCCGTTAAATCCGGATTTTGCTGATAGTGGCAAAACCAGAAACGACGGGATAGCCCATGTGTCAGACGCATCGCTGCCTCGGCAAACTCATTGCGAGCCGCCTCGATTTCCAGCTCATTCAACCGTCGATCTGCCCGGATAAAACTGACTTCATCGTTCTGGGTGGCTGCTTCCAGGAAAGCATCATGCAAGCTCTTGAATTGCTCGCGTTGATCGCGTGTCGCCCGTTTGGCCGCACTACGGCAGATCAGACGCTCGATCTCCCGTCGCGTCTCGATCAGGCGCAGTTGCTTGGGCATGTCCAGCTCTGGAATCAACAGCCCACGCTGCGGCAAGACCAGCATCAAATGTTCGCGTGCCAGACGTTGAATGGCCTCCCGAATCGGCGTGCGGCCAATCTCGAACATCTGGCTCAAGGTCAGCTCGGACACGATGCTGCCCGGCGGCAGCTTCAGGGTAATGATGGCTTCTTCCAAACGCTCATAAGCAATGTCTGTGAGCTTGGGCTTGGGTTCCGTCAAGGCCTTGATGTCCAGCACCTCATCTTGAGCCTGCCCTTTTCCCGCTACCTTCCGCTTGCTTGTAACCATGCTGACCCTGCCTTTAAAACGCAGCGTTTGCTGCTGACACCCAAACTCTGACGCCTGCTCTGGCCCTGCAAGTACAAGGCCGGAACTGGGCAACAGCCTCATATCTTAGTTGTATTTATCTACTCCAGGAAGCCACATGAGCATTGCCTGCGATTCAAAGCAAACCACCATCATTGCCGTGCATGGGATTCAGGGCACCCATCGCAGCTGGCTGCCAGTGGTCAACGCCAGCTCGAATTTGATGTCCTGGCACACCCCGGACTTGCGAGGCCGAGGCGATGCCTTTCGTGGCTCCAGCCAGGAAGATTACGGGCTGGACGGCTTTGTGCAGGATCTACGCGCCAGCATTCAAGCCTTGCCTGAACACACGCCCTATGTCCTGGCAGGCTGGAGCCTGGGTGTCTCGGTGGTGCTGCAAACCTGTCTGACTTTACTGGACAAACAGGCCCCACTGCCTCAAGCCCTGCTGTTGTTATCGGGCACAGCCAGCCTGAACCGGACTCAATGGTTCAAGGCCCAAGACACGACTGCCTTGCTGCAAGAAATTGCAGAACGGGAACAGCGCCTGGGCCTGCTGGAGGCCGCCGGTCATCAAGATGTGGCCTGGACCTGGCTGGCTAATCGGCACCACGACCTGTATGCGCAACTTCCCCGTATTTCCATCCCCTCTTTGATCATCCATGGCGAACAGGATCAGGACTGTCCCATTGAGCACGCCCACCGGTTGGCGCAGGCACTGCCACAAGCCACCTTGCACAGCCTGCCTGATGCGGGCCACAGCATCCTGGGCTCACACACTGAACTGATCGCCTCATTGATAGACCCCTTCTGCTCTCTACACACCGCAAGGACTGCCGTATGAACACACACGTTTTCTTTTGCCCACCACCCCGCACCCTGATGGGACGCGGCTGCCGCCATGAACTACCTGCCTTGATTGCCCACCTGGGCTGGCGTCGCGGCTTATTGATTACCGACCGTTTTTTCACCATTCAAACCACCTGGGTTCAGGACCACATCGCCGCCTGTAGAGAACAGGGAATTGAACTTGTGGTTTTTGATGGGGGCGAGCCAGATCCTTCCACTACCTTATGTGATCAGGCCACGCTGCAAGTACGTGCCCACCTGGCCGATCACCCTATCGATTTCGTATTAGCGTTGGGCGGCGGCAGCAATATAGATCTGGCTAAAGCCCTGTGTCTGACCGTCCCCACCGGGGAGCCCATACGCACCTACAGCGGGACCTGGCCCGCCCACACCAAGCCCTTGCCCTTGATCGCCCTGCCCACCACCTCCGGCACGGGATCAGAAGCAACACCGGGAGCCATTTTGGTCGACCCTGACAATGCCACCAAAATTGCCGTCATGGGCAATGCGCTGCGTCCCGCCATTGCGGTCATCGACCCGGAACTCAGCGATAGCTGCCCACCCCGAGTCACTGCCGACGCCGGTATTGATGCCCTGACCCACGCAATTGAATCCTTCGTGACTCAGGACGCCAGCTTGTTTGACCGTGGCGGTAGCCCCGACCCTGGCTATAGTGGCCGATCCAGCCTGACCATGATGTTCGCACGCGAGTCCATACGCCTGTGCGGCCAGTACATGCTGCGAACCTATCGCGACGGCACCGACACTGAAGCCCGTGATGGCATGGCCAGCGCCAGCTACTATGCCGCCCTGTCCTACGGCACGGCAGGTCTGAATGCGGTGCACGGCATTGCCTACGCACTGGCAGGTTTGACGCATCAATCTCACGGCACCACCAATGCCGTGCTGCTGCCCTACGTTCTGGACGAACTGCGTGAAACCCGCGCCTCGGAATTGCTGGAAGTCGCCCAACTACTGGGCATGCCAACCGGCAAGCCGGAAGATACCTTACTGGCCCTGCCTGCCTTTGTGCGGTCGCTGGTCGAACAACTGGACATCCCCTCGGACCTGAGCCAATGCGGCGTACAGGAGCATCAGCTGGAGCGCCTGTTGAGCGACGCACTGCAAGTGACTCGTCTTGCCAAAGCCTTCCCGGTTGCTGACTGCACCAGCGCCTATCAACGCATTATTCAACACGCTTTTGAGGGCTCTTTAGCCGGAGCACTGACCCACAATTAATTAGCCAGCTAAGTACATACCATTATTTAATCTTAAAATAGATACCACTAGTATTCATGTAATATATCAGTAGAAGAAAAAAGGCCTGCCATGGCCTGACGGCAGGTCACCTATACATAAACCCGCCACAAGAGCGGACCTACAGGAGACACCTATGACAGCCGTATCCCCCAATGTGGCCAATCGCCTGGAGCGATTGCCCATGACACGCTATCAACGCATGCTGTTCGGTATTATCGCGACCGCCTGGTTCTTTGACTCCATGGACCTGGGCATCATGACTTTTGTTTTAGGTTCCATCAAAGCAGAAATGGGGCTCAGCACCGCGCAGGCGGGGATGCTGGCCAGCTCCAGCTTTTTAGGCATGTTTTTGGGTGCTGCCATTGCGGGCATGCTGGCAGACAAGTACGGGCGCAAACCTGTCTTTCAATGGAGCATGATTTTTTGGGGTGTAGGAAGCCTGGCCTGTGGCCTGTCCCAAAACGTCGAGCAGTTGATGGCGTTCCGGGTGCTGCTGGGGTTTGGCATGGGAATGGAATTTCCCATCGGCCTGGCCATGGTTTCGGAGATCGTGCCCGCTAAAAGTCGCGGTCGGTACATCGCGATTCTGGAAGGCTTCTGGCCGCTGGGCTTTATCAGCGCCGGGATTCTGACCTACCTGAGCCTGGACTATATAGGCTGGCGCGGGATCTTCATTGCCCTGTCTATCCCCGCCCTGTTTGTGTTTGTGATCCGCCGTTGGGTTCCTGAGTCCCCCCGCTGGCTGGAAGAAGCAGGCCATAACGACCGCGCCGAACAAGTCACCACGGCCTTTGAACATAAAGTTATTCAGGCCAACGGCGGCCAGGCCCTGCCCTCTCCCCTGCCTCCCACCCCTTGCGAGAAGTTGAAACGTGGCGCGCTGTTTGCCCAACTTTGGCAAGGCCAATACGCCCGCCGCACCTTGATGCTGTGGATGCTGTGGTTCTTCTCCTTGCTGGGCTACTACGGTCTGACTACCTGGCTGGGCGCACTGCTACAACAAGCCGGGTATGAAGTCACCAAGTCCGTTACCTACACCATCTATATTTCCCTGGCCGGTATTCCAGGCTTCATCTTCTCGGCCTGGTTGCTGGAGAAATGGGGACGCAAGGCAACCATGATCTTGATGCTGTTCGGTAGCGCAGGCTGTGCCTTTATTTATGGCCACGTCGCCACCAGTCAGGCGCCTGTGGCTCAACTGATTGGCGCTGGTTTGTGCATGCAGTTCTTCATGTTTGGCATGTGGTCGGTTTTGTATGCCTACACCCCCGAGCTGTACCCCACACGGACACGCAGCACAGGCGCGGGCTTTGCCTCTTCCATTGGCCGACTGGGCTCCTTGTTCGGACCGCTGCTGGTGGGCTTTATCCTGCCCTGGACCGGTCATGCAGGCGTTTTCACCTTGGGGGCTATTTCCTTCTCCATTGCAGCGTTGGTGGTGATCGCTCTGGGCGTGGAAACCAAGGGGCGTTCGCTGGAAGAAGTTTCAGCTTAATGCTCTGATTTAATTGATGATTAGTAGACTTAAGGCTCAATAAAAAACCCGTTTCAGCCGATTTGGCTGACACGGGTTTTAAGCTCATGAACGGCTCGGCTTAATTGCCATTACTGTCCTGGCTCAGATCAACGTGAACACGCCCATCCAAAACAGCATGAGCCCGCTCTCGGTCCACGTCACCTTCCCAGGCGCCCACCACCACGGTTCCTACGCAATTACCAATCAAGTTGGTCAAGGCCCGCGCCATACCCATGAACCAGTCAACGGACAAAACCAGCACCAGACCAATGGCCGGAATAGCAGGAACCGCACTCAAGGTCGCTGCCAGAATCACAATGGCAGACCCCGGCACACCGTGCGCCCCTTTGGAGGTCAACATGGAAATGGCCAAAATGGTCATCAAATCGATAAAGGATAAGGGGGTATTGGTTGCCTGTGCAATAAACACGGCGGCCAAGGTCAGGTAGATCGAAAAACCATCCAGGTTAAAGGAATAACCTGTTGGCACCACCAAACCCACAGTGGATTGCTTGATACCCATACGCTCGAGCTTGCGCATCACTTGGGGCAAGACCGCATCAGACGACGCTGTGCCCAGCACAACCAGCAATTCCTCGCGCAGATACTTCAACAGCTTGATGATGCTAAAGCCGGTCATGCGCAAGATCAGCCCCAAGACGCCCAGCACAAAAATGGCGCACGTCACATAAAACAGTACAACCAGCAGGCCCAGCTTGCCCAAGGTGCCAAGCCCGTATTCGCCAACCGTAAAAGCGACGGCTCCCAGCACACCCAAGGGAGCCAAACGGACGATGAAACCAATAATTTTGAAGAACACATGGGACAGCGTCTCTACCGCCGATGCTACCGGACGACCCCGCTCACCCAGCAAGGCAACCGCCAAACCAAACAAAATTGCAATCAGCAGCACCTGCAAAATATCGCCTGACGCAAAGGCATCCACAAACGTCGTCGGAATAATCTTCATTAAAAACCCGACGGTATCTGTGCTTTGCTCCACTCGCGAGGTATATGCAGCCATGGCACTGGCGTCCAGAGTACTGGGGTCTACATTCATCCCATGCCCAGGCGTAAAGAAGTAGCCCAGCAAAATGCCCAAGGCCAAGGCAAAGGTGGTGACAACCTCAAAGTAAATCAAGGCCTTCACCCCAACACGCCCCACCTTCTTCAAATCGCTGCTGCCACAAATTCCGTGCACCACGACACAAAACACCAAGGGAGCCACGATCATTTTGATCAGCTTGATAAAACCATCACCAAAGGGTTTGAGCGAGGCGGCGAAATCCGGCCAGATCACACCCGCCAGGACTCCCAGTATCAAGGCCACAATGACCTGTCCAAACAAGGTTCTGTACAAAAAACGCATCGTTGTCTCCTGTTGTTTTGTAAGCGCTGCCGTGTCGCTACCAGCAATCCATCAATCTAAAATCTCATCTGACATGTCAGCATATATTCAATATGAAATACCGAATATAATTAAAATCGAATATGCACAAGCAGTCGTAAAAACCCCTACAAGTACAAACCGGAGACGCTAAATGAGTATTCCCTCCTCCTCTGATGACACTTTGCTGGCCACCCAGGCGTTTCAGGCATTTCGTCATTTATTGGCTACAGGGCAGGTACGCGCGGGGCAGATGGTGTCGATGGCGGAGCTGATGAAATTAAGCGACTTCCCTCTGGCCCCAGTGCGTGAAGCGGTCAAGCGCGCGGCGGCTGCCGGGCTGGTGTCCATCCTGCCCAAGCGGGGAGTGCTGGTTCTGGAGGCAACCACGGAAGCGCTGCGGGAATGCTTCCAGCTGCGCTGTGTCTTTGATCAGGAGGGGGCCAGGATACTGGCTGGCTGTGCCAAGCAGCCCGCATTGGAGAGCTTGCGGGACAAACACGAGAAGATTCTGGAGCAGGCACAAAGCGGCCTTGTTACCACCGCTTTGCAGATTCAGGCCATGGAAGTGGACTGGGCCTTGCATCGCTATCTGGCTCAAGCACTACAGAACCGCTCGGCCATGACGATCTACGAAGAGAACTGTGATCGCATCAATGTGCTGCAGCACTCGCGCCGCCCATTACCCGAGCGCATTGTGCCCGCCATGAAGGAGCATTTACAGATTCTGGATACGCTACAGGCAGGAAACCCCGAAGCGGCCATGCAAGCCGTGCGCCACCATCTGGCACAAACTCTGCGATGGTGGGGCGCGGTCGATGTTTAATTGACAATAACGGGCTCTTGTTCCAACTCCACGCCGAAGCGTTCCCGAACAGAACCCCGAATCGCCTGGGCCAGGCGTTCAATATCATGCGCAGTTCCGCCACCATGATTCACCAGCACCAAAGCCTGGCGATCGTGCACGCCCACGGCACCATCACGCTTGCCTTTCCAGCCACACTGGTCAATCAACCAGCCCGCCGCTAGTTTGCATTGGCCCTGTCCAACTTCATAAGAAACCAGATTGGGCCATTGCTGCTTCAAGGCATCACGCTGCTCGGTCTGCACAAGGGGATTCTTGAAGAAACTGCCCGCATTACCCAAGACACGAGGGTCAGGCAATTTTTGACGGCGAATCTGGCAAACCGCATCAAAAATACGTTGAGGGTCTGGCTCCCCCGCCAAATGAGCTTGCTTATTAAGATCGGGGTACTCCAGCACCGGCTTCCACTGACGCGGCAAGGCAAAGCGCACCGCCAGAATCAACCAGCTCCCGGCCGGGTCGTGCTTGAAGCGACTGTCTCTATAAGCAAAGCCACACTCGGCCGCAGACAGTTCCACCTCTTTGCCTTCCTTAAAACTCCAGGCCAGTACACTGTGCACCCGCTGCTCCAGCTCCAAGCCATAAGCACCAATATTTTGTACAGGCGCAGCACCTACCGTACCGGGAATCAAAGCCAGGTTCTCCAGACCGGGCCAGCCTTGATTCAAGCAATGCTGCACAAAATCATGCCAGCATTCACCCGCCTGCGCCTCCACAATATAGGCATCGTCCCGCTCTTGCAGTAAACAGATCCCTTTGCTTTCTACCTTGATCACCAGGGCATCAACGTGCTCGGCCAGCACCACATTGCTGCCACCGCCCAGCACAAAGATACGCTCCCCCTGCTCCACCAGCGCTTGCAAGGCAGGCAGCTGGGTAACATTGTCATACACCACCAGGTCGCGCGCGCGGCTGCCCAAACCCAAGGTATTAAAAGAGCTCAAATCCACATTACGCTGCCTGTCCACGGCCCTGTCCCACGATCAAAGAAAGCAGTAAGCATAGCTCGGACAGACAATTTTCCGGAAAAATTTACAGAATCTATTGACAAGCTTCTTTGCTGCAGTCTATAGTTACGTTCTTGCTTAGCGCAGCGTCGGTTTCGCAGCAAAAAGCAGTTTGAAGGCAGGCTAGTTCGTTAGGCAGTACTGATAAAAAGCTTAAGCAAAATATCAAAAACGCTTGACAAACAAAGATAGCCACTCTAAACTAGCTTTCTTTACTTAATAAGCAATAGCTAATAAGTAAAACGCTGAAAACAGATTCAATCTGCACAGCAAAATGCGGGAGTAGCTCAGTTGGTAGAGCGCAACCTTGCCAAGGTTGAGGTCGCGAGTTCGAGACTCGTCTCCCGCTCCAGATTCCTAAGGGAAGCCTAGGCTTCCCTTTTTAATCGACCACGGCGCAATGGCAGAGTGGTTATGCAGCGGATTGCAAATCCGTCTAGGTCGGTTCGATTCCGGCTTGCGCCTCCAGTAATTCTGGTCACAAGTCGGTAGTGCAGTAAAAAATGCGGGAGTAGCTCAGTTGGTAGAGCGCAACCTTGCCAAGGTTGAGGTCGCGAGTTCGAGACTCGTCTCCCGCTCCAAATTCAAAAAGCCCAAACTTCGGTTTGGGCTTTTTTCTTTTCTGCTGCAGGCAAGCGTTAGAGCAGCTAAAACACCATAAGAGCAAACCGATAGTTCCACCACGCTCTGATGTGGGTCCACCCTACACGCTTAAAGCTAGCCCCTCATCAAGAATTAGCACTCTACATTGCAGCGATGCCTGGAACGCTGCGCCTACGAACGCAGTGCCTCCATACAGACTGAATACACCAGCCACCTACCGCGCCCGCAGCAAAGAAAACCAAGCACGCTTTGCACAGCCCAGATCCGGCTGCTGCCAGTACCAGGCCTTTAGGTTAATATCGCATTTCGCACACGGATACATTCCGCAAATCTGCCGATTTGACGCCGCTGGACAGCTGCTTGAGTCCGTATCACGGCACCAAGCTCCTCTAAACCCGTCAACGAACCCACTGTAGAACGTGATGGCCTTGATTAATCCTGTACGGAACACGCTGCTTGACCTGGCACCGGTACAAGCCGTCGCGACCAGCTTGAAGCGGCTTGTATCTGGCAAGCATAGGAGCGGGCTACACAAGGCTGGGGCCATCACAGTTCTGGCCATACTGCTGAGCGGCTGCGCCGGCGTCAAAATCGCCACCGTCAGCACCGAGGATTACATTGCCCAACGCCGTGGCGACATTCTTACCACTAATAAACTCAGCGCCTCCGCACGCGATACGCTGACCAGTCTGGCTATCGCGCCCGAGCAATGTGCTAAAGATATTCCCCACTGCTCTTCCAGGCTGACAGAGCTGTGGAATCTGGACACCGAGCAGCGCATGGCCACCTTGGCCGAGATCTGGACGCAAGAGGCCTTGCGTTTGCAGGGGCGTCGCAATGCCCGGCCAGACTTCTCGACCGAGCTGTTCGATGCCTATCTGCAAAGCGCCCGCTATGCCTACGCCTATCTGTTCTTCACGGATCGCAGGCCTGGAGACCGGGCATTTGAAGACCGCCAGACCCAGGTGCGTGACTACTACAACTACGCGGTGCAGCAAGCGACCATGCTGCTGTTTGCCAAGTATCACGACACCAGCTACGCCTTCCAGAAAACTATCGAGATTGGTCGGTGGCGTATTCGTGGTGATCTGTCCCAGGTACGCGATGCCACCGCCCCTCAGCCCCATGAGTTGATTCCGGCCTCCCAATTAACATTCCGCGGGGTGCGCAGCATTTATCGGCGCGACGGTTTTGGAGCCGAGATGGTGGTCGTGAACGAGTCAAAGGATGTCACGCCGAACAGCTTTCAAAGCACCTACAGCGAACCGCCTTTCCAGGCTGTCACGGGGATTATTACTTTCCCCGGCGAAACCCTGTCCCAGGTTCTGCAAACTCGCGACGCTACCATTATTGGCTACGATCCGTACCAGCAAACCAGCGTCAAGCTGAAAGACGTGCAAGTACCCTTGGCGGCCAATTACACCTCTGCCTACGGTCTATGGCTGGCACGCTCGGACTTCTCGACCCAGGCATTGCGCACCGTTCTGGGACGGGAGGGGGGTATTGAAGCCCCGCATGTGTTTTTGCTACAGCCCTATGACCCGAATCGCCGCGTCATCATCATGCTACACGGCCTGGCCAGCAGCCCGGAAGCGTGGATTAACGTCGCCAATGAGGTGCTGGGCGATGAAGAATTACGGGATCGCTATCAGATCTGGCAGGTCTACTATCCGACCAACCTGCCCCTGCCCTACAACAATGCCGAAATTCGCAAAGCTCTGACGGAAACCTTCCGGCATTTTGATCCGGACAGGAAAGCCGTTGCCTCGAACAATATCGTGGTGATCGGCCATAGCATGGGCGGTGTGCTGGGACGTTTGCTGGTGTCCTCGTCCGACAATCTGCTGGAAGACGCAGCCCGCGACCGTTATCAAATGGATGATGTCAGCATCGCCAAAATGAATCAGGAGTTTGGCAATGTGGTGCACTTCTCTCCCCTGCCCGGTGTGACGACAGCGATCTTTATTGCTGCGCCTCACAAGGGCACACCGTTTGCGGGAAATCGTATTTCACGCTTGGCGGCAGCACTGATTACCTTACCGGTTACGGTGGTGACTCAACTCAACAAACTTAGCCAGGTGGCGGTTGGCAATACGCCCGCCAAAGACGAGATGCTGATCCTGCCCAATGGCGTGGAAAGCCTGCGCGACAGCGATCCATTCATGCAGATCACCTCCAAAATGCCGATCTCCACACAAGTGCGTTATCACAGCATTATCGCCAACGACACGCCCAAAAAAGACCTGCTGTATTCGGACGACGGGCTGGTGCCTTATCAAAGCTCTCATCTGCCCGGCGCGACGTCGGAGCTGGTGATTCCGTTCTCCCACAGCGTGCAGGAGACGCCCGAGGCGATTCTGGAAATTCGGCGGATTTTGCGGGAGCAGTAGCAGCAAAACACATGCTCCACCTGACAGGGCCCCTCTACCGACTCTTTCAAGTTACTCCCGCTTCATCGCCTTTTCATAATCCCAGCCGCCACCCAGCGCCTTGTACAGATCCACCATATTCTGCAACTGGTTTTCCCGCACGGCGATGACCTGGTTTTCTGCCTCGTACAGATTCCGCTGCGCATCTAGTTGTTCCAGATAAGACGCATAGCCAGCCTCATAGCGATTGCGGGCGTGTTCCAAAGAGCGCTTCAAGACGTCCCGACGCGCGGTCACGTGGCTTAACTCTTCCGCAAAACGACGCTGGCCCGCCAAGGCGTTTTCCACTTCGGAAAAGGCCGTCAAAACAACGCCGCGGTACGCAAAGGCCGCCTCATCGCGCTGGGCTGTTGCAGAATCAAACTGCGCCTGCAAACGACCACGGTCAAAAATTGGTGCCAGAATGCTGCCACCCAAACTCCAGATCTTGGTCGGGTCATAACTCAAGGCGCTGACGTACAAAGCCCCTGCCCGTGCCGACAAGGAAACCTGCGGCAAAAAGGCAGCCCGGCTGGCTGCCATGGACGCGTCCTTGGAAGCCAAACCGAGCTCTGCTCGCGCAATATCAGGACGGCGGCGTAGCAGCTCGGACGGCAAGCCAGAGCCCGGTGCAGGCAGCTCTAAAGCCGACAAGGTGGAACTGGCGTTCTGTTCATAAGCCGCAGGCAACTCCCCGGACAAGAGGCGCAAAGCATTGTGATGACGGCTAATCGCCAATTCCAGCTGTGGAATATGCTGCGCTACCGCTTCCAGCTCGGACTGGGCCTGGGTCAACTCCAGCTGGGAGATATAGCCCGCATCAAACTTTTCCTGCGCCAGGCGCAAGGCTTCTGTCCGGGAGGTAGAGGTGGCCTTGGCCTGCTGCAACTGTGCATCCAGACCCAGCAAGGCAATATAGGTACGTGCTGTCTCGGAGGCGACGCTCAAGGCAATGGCAGCATAATCCGCCTGCGTAGCAGACAGTTTGAGTTCAGCCGCTTTCGCCTGCGAACTCAAGCGCCCCCATAGATCCAGCTCCCAATTCAATTGCACGGCAGGCTGTACCGCACGGCTGATTGCCATACCGCCAGGCCCCAGGGCCCGCTCTGCATGCGCGCCTGTGTCAAAGGACAAGGAAGGGCCCAAGGACGAATCCGCCAGCTGCACGGCCGCCCTTGCCTGTTCGATGCGGGTAGCGGCACTCAAGATATCGTTATTACGTGCCAAGGCAGCTTCTACAAGTGCACTCAAGCCAGGATCGTTAAAGGCTTTCCACCAGGCCGAATCAACGACTGTGCCTTCAGAGGATGCTCCTATCCACCCGGATGGCACGGTTACCTGCGCCTGCTCGGGTGCGACCCGGTAAGCAGGCATACAGCCGGACAACAGCGCCGCAGCACTTAACAAGGCCATGCCATACGTTCTTGCAGACAGGATCATTGTTCATGCTCCTGTTTTGTTTGATCAGGCTTATCGGAAATATCCACCTTGGCAATCACGGACATGCCGGGTCGCAAACGCTCCATACCGGGCTGATCCGCATCGATAGCAATGCGTACCGGCAAGCGCTGAACAACCTTGGTGAAGTTGCCACTGGCATTATCCGCGCGCAGCACAGAAAACTCGGAGCCCGTGGCCGGGGCAATACGCTCTACATGACCTTGAAACTCTGTGCCATCCAGACCATCAACGGTGAATCGGGCCAACTGCCCCACATGAATACCCGCCGTCTGCGTTTCCTTGAAGTTCGCCACTACCCAACGGGTATCCGGCACCAGAAACAGCAGTTGCGAACCTGCCGTCACATACTGCCCCTGACGCACAGACGCTTCGCTGATCTGACCGGCTGCGGGCGCGGTCACCACGGTGTTATCCATATCGATGCGAGCCAAACCCAAGGCGGCTTCAGCGGATTTCACCTTGGCCTGCAAGGTCGCCCGAGCCACCTCGGTGGACTTGATGGTTTCTTCGGCAATCGCAATGTTTGCCTTGGCTTGCAGCATATTGCCGCGCCCCAGCTCGGCAGTCGCTACAGCCTGATCTCGCTCTCGCACCGAGATCGAACCTTTGTTTGCCAATTCCCTGGCACGATTACGATCCGCCTCGGAGCGACGGGCTTCAGCCTGAGCCGACACCAAGGCCGCCTTGCGAGCATCCAGGCTGGCGCGGTTCTGTGCTTGGGCTTGATCCAGATTCGCCAACTCAGCCAAAGCCGCATCCAGTTGAGCCTGCGCCTGATGCAGTTTTTCTTTATAAATGCGCTCATCAATGCGCACCAAAGGCTGGCCCGCCTGGACTCGCTCAAAGTCCTGCACCAGTACCTCGGACACATAACCGCTTACCTGCGGTGCCAGCACCGTCATCTGCCCACGTACATAGGCGTTGTCGGTAGTGACGCGAGTGGTGTTGAACGGCCCCAGGTTCCAAGCCCACAAGATCAACAGCAAACCTCCCAACAATACAAAGGCCATCGCAATGACACTGCGTTTGCTGGGTTTGATGATCTTGGGCGGCAGAGAAGGTTCAGTATTCGGACCCAGCTTGCCATCGTTATCCGAGTCTGTCGGCGCGGCAAGCTCACTATTGCGATCCTGATTTTCAGATGAAGTGTCTTGACTCATAAATACGGACCAGGTTTAAGAATTCGAAGAAGTGCCAGCAGCGGCTTGCGCTCGTCTGGACTGAATAGCGGGGCCAGCGGCCAGCAACACGGGCCACAGCAAAAAGCCCGTCGCCAGAATGCCAATCAACAGAAAAACATCGTTGTACGCCCTGACACTGGCCTCGCGGCGGGCAATCTGTGCCAACTGAGCCGTGCCCGTCGCCGCCCTCAACATCGGATCGGTCACCGTTGGCCCTACAGCCTGTTGCTGCTGTTTCAGACGATTGGCCACCAAAGGCTCAGCCACATTCACATGGCTGACAATTGCCGCGTAATGATGCTGCTGTCTCTGCTGCTGAAACGTGCTCAACGTGGCAGTGCCCATCAATCCGCCCAAGGTCTGGGTAACATTGAGCAGCACAATAAAAGTCACGATATGGTCGGGGCCATACTTGAAGGCTTGTTTGAAGCCAATCATCACCAAGGGCCCCATGAACATGCCCGCGCCAATGGACAGCACAAACTGGCTATAGAAAAAATCCTGCGGGCGGTCCAGACTGGTACGCCCAAAATCCATGAAGCTGGACACGCCAATCAGCAAAATCGCGGCAAACACCTGTACCAGAATCGTCTTGGGCCCAAAGGTGACGGCGCTGAGCACAATGCCGCACACAATGCCCACAAACACCACCCAGAACAAAGGCTGCATCTGCTCCGAGCCCATGCCCAAACTGCGCAGCATATTGACCATGCCGTAGTTCTGCTCGGTCGTGATGAAGCGCAAAATCATGGCCCCGACGGCAAAGTAAATGGTGGAACCCTGCGCCAACCACCGCACTTTCAGCAAAGGATTGACGCGGTGATATTCCAGAAACGAACAGACGGTGAACAGGAACAAGGACGCCATCGCCATCCAGGCCAGGCTTGTGTCGTTGAACCACCAGCGGATATAGCCTTGCGTCAAGAATGCGATCAGCAAACCGGCAGCCGGAGCAAACAAGGCAAAAGCCAGGAAGTCCAGTTTTTCAAACGCCTTGATCTGATAGCCGGGGGGCAACTTCAACAGCACTACTGCCGCAAAGGAGCACAAGGCCATGCCCGCCTCAAAGCTATACAGGCCGTGCCAATTCCCCAGCTCTATCAAGGACGGCGACAGCACCCAGGCCAAGGGCGTCGCCATTTGCGTGATACTCACTCCCAGCACCAAAGCCTTACCTAGCAGGCGTCTGGGGAAAGCTTGCAGCATGTACAAGACGCCCAGGGTGCTGGCCGCCGCACCAGAAAACCCGCTGGCACCACGCAGAAAAATCAGCGATTCAGCACTATTAATGGATAAATGAAGCAAAGCCAGAACGGCATACAAACCCAGGCCTATCTCGGCAAACAGGCGCATGCCATATTGCTGCCTGAACTTGAACACCAGCAGATTGGCGGTGATATTGACCATGGCATAGGCTGCGGGCAACCAGGCTGCCTCGGAGGGCGTCAACCCCAGCTCCCCTTGCAGCGTCGGCAAATTCACCGACACCAGGGCATTACCCAAACCACCTGTCAAACCAACCAGAATCGCAACCAGACCATAAGCCATACGGATATGCGATTCATGATGAGGTGCCGATGGCGAGCCCGGCATAAAGGGCTTTTCATGCTCTTCCCAATGTGGATGCGGCTTGATGTACTGACTCATTCAGGCTCCCAATCGGGAGCATTACGGTCCACCTGCAACAACACGCCTTCACACAAGAACTTCAGCGAGCGTTTTACGAACAGCAGCCTTTCCTTGTCCGTGCGCCCCCGCAAGCTGGCGGCCAGCATACCAATCAACAAGGGAATATCGGTGGGCTGCAAGGCCGGGTTGCACTGCCCAGCAGCCTGCCCCATTGCCAAGGGTTCGCGCGCCAGCTCAACCAAACGTGCGCGCACCCCCACAATAGTGGGGTGATTGGGGTCAATCGCCTTCCAGTAATCCGACATGGGAGCCGACTCCAGCGCGAACCCTGCCAGCACCTGCATCAAGACCTTGAAGTCCTGGGCATTGCCTTTGCGCTTGCTTAAGAAGCGCTCTTCAATCCGGTCTGCTGCCCGTATCAGCAACGCCTCCATCAAGGCAGCCCGATCAGGGAAATTACGATAGAGCGTCGCCCGTCCTACCCCTGCCTGCGACACAACCTGATCCAAAGGGGCCGTGACACCACACTTGCTAAAGACCGTGTTAGCCGCATCCAGCAACAGTTCCCGGCGTTCCAAGGCATCAGAACGATTAGGTAAATTCCGGTTTTTCATTCCGAAATTATACGGACAGTTTTGTCCGCTTAAAAAGGCATCAAGCTAAAAAAGCTGTAAGAAACGATATTCCATATATGAAATAAAAGCTGAGGAAGGCTTGAATCCAACACGCGCAGTCTTGGCCTGAACGGCTAAAACTGCGCTTGCACAAAGGCTTTCCAAACCGGAACCGGGGCCTTGTCAACGTAGCGTCAAATACTCCCTGGAAGCAGCTTAAACACCTTTGGTGCCCTTAGCAAAATCCGTCTTTTGCTGCTTCAGCCAACCATCATGCAGCCACTTCTCTGTCTTGCGATGGCCAGGGAAAGTAACCCAGGTAATGTCGCGCTCGAACACCATGGGCTGCTCATCCGGCCCAACAATGACCCAGAACCACAGGCGATCCTCCAGGTTGCGCGCCTTCACTTTCATACCGGTCAAGGCCACTGTTTCGGTACGACCATTCCGCTCTACACGGATAGGCTCATCATGGGTATCGACCCAATGAATCTCCATTTCTGGCAACAGGTCAGGGGCATGCTCCTTCAAGAAAGCACGAGCGATCGCCTCACTACGTTCAGCGCTGGGCAAGGGCCGATCCACCAGGTCCAAAGAGATATGCGCAAAGCCCTTCAGCCGCCCGGACTCAGACACTACAGAGCTGAAGTGCTCACCTTCCAAACCTGAATTTCGACCATCTTCACGCTCATAACGAGTCAATACAACGGCTTCACCATCCACGCTGACAGCCCGCTGGGCCACTTGAACGTAAGCCTCAGGAACAAAGGCGGCAGCCGGATTGTTGATTGTGGTACTCATGACATTCTCCGTAGTAGAAAGACTGTTCTGTGTCTGCACAGGAAAAGCCCAGGCAGCTTGCAACGTCGCAACAGCAAGCACAGCAGAAAGGGGAAGACGAACTCGCATCGTTGTGAACTCCTAGTTGGAAAAAACGGCGTAGATCGCGCAGATGGCCAATACACCGGCAAGCAGCAAATAGGTGCTGGCCAAAGTCATATCCGCAGTCTGTTGAGCCAGCCATGGCCCCAGACTTGCGCCAATAAACAGCACAAAGGTGTAGAGCGACACGGCCAATCCCCGCACCGAGATATCGCTGACTGCTGCCACTCGGGCAATCAGGCTAGGAACGCTGATGCCCAGCCCAGCCACAAACAGGAAACTGGCACCCAGCAAAGCCATCAGATGCTCTTCCCCAGCCCATGCACTCAAGCCCAAGCCAGCAGCGGCACACGCTAATCCAGAGCATAAGGTTCGCTGAGGCCCTAGCTTCGGCATCACGACAGCCACCAGCAGGGGCATCAAAAAAGCAGGCGCCACCACAGCCCGTGTCATCAAAGGAGACATTCCCAACTGCGCAAATTGCATCCCGAGCTTGCTATCCAAAGTCATGTAGAAAGCAACGAAACACATCAGCAGGAAGAATGCAGGCAGGTAAACACGACGCAGTCGTGCATCAGCCAACAAGCCACCTATGGCTTTGTAATTGCTGAAAAATCCGCTTAAGCCTTGGCCCGCCTGCATATCAGCGGGTTTCTTCCACAGGCACCAGGCCGTCAAGGCGAATACAAGACACAGCGGCCCAAAGGCAGCCGCCAGCCCCCAAGGTCCAGCAACCAGTCCGCCATAAATCTGCCCCAGCAAACCAGCGGAAAGAAATGCCGTACTCATCCAGGCCACACTCCACACCCTTTGACGTGGGCTACCCCGCTCTGCCAGATAGGCAATCGCTACGGGAGGGAAAGAAGAAGCCGCCAAGCCCTGCAACACACGGCCGACCATTAGGGACCAGGAGGTACTTGCTACGGCCAGCACCACCGTCGCGCTCACCAGGGCCAGCAGGCCTGCGACCATGACATTGCGACGCCCCACTCGATCGGACAGGGGACCAAAGATCAGAAACCCGGCTGCGTAGGCAAACCCAAAACTGCTCACCATGCCCGTCGCATCAATGCCATGGCTTTGCTTCAAGACTCCAAGAATGGGCAAAGGCAGGTAAAGCAGCGAAACAACCGCTAAAGCGCAGACAACCATCAAGGCACGCAAACCTGTCCCGACAGCTTGCGGATCACTAGCAGATACTTTCACGATAAATGTTCCTAGCTGTTATACAGCAAGCTACATATTTATTTAAAAAAAACGGCCGACAATCAGCCGCTGCTTGTCTTGGGCAAGATGCCTTGTTGATTGAGCTTGAGCATCAAGCGCACAAGCACATCGCGTTCTTGCGCGTCGAAATGACTCATCAGCTCAGCAACCCACACATAGTGAGCCGGCAAGGCTTTACCCAAAACCTGGGCCCCATGCTCTGTCAGGCGAACCAACCAGGCACGACGATCCTGAGGGTGCTGCTCCCGATCACATAAACCGGCAACTTCCATGCGATCAATAATGCGAGTCATCGTCTGCGACGTAACCGACACCCCATCTGCCAGCGTGCCTATGCTCAAGCCATCCGGATTGCGTTTGAGCAGAATCAGCACAAAAAACTGTGTCTGCGACAAACCGGAAGTGCGATCAAGATTGGCCTCAAAAGCCGACAACATTTCACTGGTAGCCGAAGCCCAGATAAGCCAAGCCTGCAACCCATCCACATCCGGGTTGCGATACTCGACGCCCATCTTTACCAGAGTGTCGTAGCTAGGAAGGTCTTTGAGTTCAAACATCACGCTGCCACATAATTATCATGGCTGAAATGTAGCTGACTACTTATATTTGGGTCAAGTGAATTAATGAGGCACAAGTCTGAAGAAGCAGATCCGTCTTGATCCATACTTCCTTTTAATCAAATAATCCTTGTACTGAACCTTGGCCTGGAAAAAACATGACACCCCAAACCGCCATCCGCATGGCTTCATATAACAGCCAAATGAACCGCCGTCTTTACGATGCGGCGGCCAGTCTTTCAGCGCAGGACTTGTATCAGGAACGCGGGGCTTTCTTCGGTTCGCTGTTCAAGACCATGATGCACATTGCGGTGGGGGACACCGTCTGGCTGCACCGCTTTGCCGAGCATCCTGATGCTCACGCCTTGCGCGAGCAAATCGGCGTATTTGCCAAGCCACGTGCACTGGACCAGCAGTTGTTCGACACCTTGGCGGAACTGGATCAGTACCGTCACAAGCTGGACCGGATCATTATTGATTGGGCCGCCACGCTGACACCGGAGCAACTGGGCCAAACGCTACGCTACAGCAATATGGCGGGCCAGAGTATGGAGAAGGATTTTGCGCTTTTAGTGACGCACTTTTTTAATCACCAGACTCACCATCGCGGTCAGGCCAGCACCTTGTTGTATCAGGCAGGTGTCGATATTGGGGTGACTGATTTATTGGCTTTGGTGTCCTGAGTTTGTAGCCCGCAGGCCTCAAAGCAGACCGATAGCGTTGTTCTTGTAGCTCAAGGGCTACAAGATCTCGGTGTCCGAGATACAGCAAGCAACCTATCCGCTTCCAATAAAAAAGCCTGCTTGGCGATGGCAAGCAGGCTTTTGCATCAGGCTCTACTGCCTGCACCTTTCTCTCTTAATACTGCGCCCGCAAGGACAGCATCACGTTCTGGGGCGCCCCATACCAGCCCTGGTTATAAAACCCGATCTGCGAGTAGTACTTCTTGTCGAACAGGTTATTCACGTTCAGCGTGGCGGACATGCGCTTGTTGAAGTCATAGCGCGCCATTAGATTGACGATGGCATAGCTGCCCTGCTCTACCTTGACCACTTTACGGCCCGGTGCGGTCGCATCCTGGTACATGCGGTTTTGCCAGTCGATGCCGCCACCCACGGTCAGCCCTTGCCAATCGCCCTGCAAGCGATAGGTGGTGTAGAGCTTGAACAAAGTACGTGGCTTGCTGGTATTGATGGGTTTACCTTGTGCATCCTTGGCTGTGAAGGTCGTCAAGCTACTGGCCAGATTCCAGCCAGGCATCAACTCCCCGCCCAGCTCCAGCTCGATACCTTCTACCTTGGCTCCCGACACGGGGCGATAAGCGGGGGTATTGGGCGGCGCGCCGATCACGTTATTGCCAGTGGCTTCGGCCAGATTGTCCTGGCGGGTCTGGAACAAGGATACCGCCCCATTCAAGCGGCCATCCAGCCAAGCGGCCTTCAAGCCCAGTTCGTAGCTTTTACCCGTGATGGGAGCCAGAAGATCACCCTGTTCGTTGCGGGCGTTCTGCGGTTTGAAGATTTCCGTATAGCTGGCGTAAGCCGTGTAGGTGTCGTCAAAGTCATAGATCAGGCCGGCATAAGGGATGAACTCATTGCGGTTGCGATACTGGCGTTTGGCACCAAAGTAGGTCTGGTCCGTCTCCCAGTTACTCAAGCGTCCACCTACCATCAAGCGCAGATTATCCATCAAGGAAAAACGCCCTACGGCATAGGCACCAGACTGTCTGTTGCTCATGTCATCCGCCTGGGAGGGCTCGCCTGACCACACGGGCTCGGGCACGCGACCCGGCTGATAGAAACTGCCCGCATCCGGCAAAGGTGCCAGGGCGCGATACTGCGGGAAGGAGACGCGGTCCTGGGACATCATCCAGCCCACAGAGAACTCATGCTCTTTACCGAACAACTCGAAGGGGCCCGACAAAGAGGCATTGAATGCCTTGCGACGCACATCCCCCTTGTAATAGGAATAGGAGTTAGCGGTACCCAAGCCGGTTTCCCGATCCGGGTAGCCGCCCCGGAAAATCTGTTTCATGGATGCATCGGTGTGCGACTGGTTATAAGTCAGGCGTAGCTTCAAGTCATTGGCAAACTGATGGCTCAAATCCAGAAAGCCCGTGGTGGTGTCATTCTCGATACGCGACCAGTCCGTATTGTTGGAAACAGAGCGCTTGAAGTCTGTACGCGAACCATCGCTATAGAACAGCGGAAAACCACTGCCAAAGCCATTGTTCGAGCTGGACTGATAGGCCACTCCACCGGTCAATTCCATGCCGGGCATCAGGTCAGCCGTAATCACGCCATACAAGGTGCGCGTCTTGGTGTCCTGCAAACTGGTGTAGCTGTTGGCCTTGCCATAAGCACCCACAATACGCCCGCGAATACGGCCATCTTCGGTAATGGGTGTGGAAACATCGGCATAGCCACGGGCAAAGTCCCAACTGCCTACGTCCACGCCCCCCGATGCTGCAAAATCACGCAAGGGACGCTTGCGTACATAGTTGACCGAGGCCGAGGGGCTGCCCGCCCCCGTCATCAAACCTGTCGCACCGCGTACCACTTCAACCCGGTCGAATACCACCAGGTCCAGATTGCTTTCACCGAAGGCCCAAGGCGAGAGCACAGGCTGGGTCCAGCCATCAAACTGATAGTTATCGATACCAAAACCACGCGAAGAAAAGGAATAACGGTTGGTATCGCTGCGCGTCACGGAAATACCCGGGGCGCTTTGCAGGGCATCGGCCGTTGTCTGCATACCGCGATCTTCCATCATCTGGCGGGTCACCACGCTGACCGACTGCGGTGTTTCACGAATGGACAGTGACAAACCCGTGGCTGTGCTCATTGCCTTGGTGGTGTAGGACTGGCTGGTTTCGGTCACCCCCAGATCTCGATTGCCTTTAACCGTAATTGTGGACAGCTCTACGGGGGATTGATCAGGAGCCTTGTCCTGTGCCCAGGCTGGGCTGCCCGCGGCCGCCAGCAGCATGGCGGAGCGAGTAAGAGGTGTCAGCAAACGCACTCGCAGGCGAGCAGAGCTGGAAGAAACGGCAAACATGAAGGTGGATCTCAGCAAAGGTTTTAGATGCGAACAATTATCATCTTCATGTTTAAGAGCGATGTATTCATAAACGCAAAAACGCTATGCCAAACATCAGTCCTGCCTATGACACGGCCCGATCTGCACGCTTTTGCAGCCAAAGCCAGGCTGCAAGGCTGGCAACTACGGCCAACAGCATCGCGGCCGCCATGCGCACAGGCTGCCCGTAAACCCAGGGCACGCACCAGCCACTGACCAGGGAAAAGGTAGCCATCTGACAAAACCCCAGCAAGGAGGCCGCCAGCCCCGCGCGTGCGGGAACCTGCGCCAAGACCTGCATGGTCATCACCGGAAACAGCATAGCCAGCCCGGCGGCAAAGAATGCCGGCAACCCCACCGCCCACAGCAACGCGGGTTCTGCAGCACGTGCCAGGTAGGCGACATAGGCCAGGCAGCTCCCCAGCATCAAGCCATAGGCACAAGTAATCAGCTTGCGCGCTTCCCAACGGCGAGCGAGCTGGGCCGAGGCCAAGGCTCCCGCGCTGGCCCCAATCACCAAGGGCACGAACAAGGCAGCAAACGCGGTCTCGGGCAGCTTCAAGGTATGGGTGATGAAATCAGGCGCGGCACCAATCAAAAATGCCTGCGCACCGATCAACAAGCTCAAAGCCAGGCTCATCCCCATAAAAGGGATATTGCGCAACAAAAGCCATAGCTCGACCCGCAACTGCGCCCAGACCAAAGGCTGACGTCTGGACGTCGGCAAGGTCTCTGGCAGGCGCAGCGCGCACAAGCAAGCCGCCAGCGCGGCCAATACGGCCAGCATCCAGAACACCGAGCGCCAGCCCAGATGGGCGATCAACTGCCCGCCCACAATCGGCGCCAGCGCGGGCGAGACATTGAACACCAGCACGATATAAGAAAATGTGCGCTGCGCTTGCTGCCCCTGATAGCAATCACGCACCATGGCCTGCCCAATGACCAAGCCAGCTCCGGCGGACAAGCCCTGCAAGACACGGCCCGCCAACAAAAACGAGAAGCTGGGCGCCACAGCGGCCATCACAGAACCTGCCACATAAACCAGCAAGGAAACCAGCACCACTGGCTTGCGTCCCCAGGCATCGGAGAAGGTACCGTGCAAGAGCAACATGGCCGCGTACGCAGACATGTAAACACCCAGGGTCTGCTGCACGCTGTGTGGCGGCACATTGAATTCCTGTTCCAGAGCGCTGAATGCAGGTAAATAGGCATCAATGGTGGCCGGTGCCACGCAGGCCAGCAGGCCCAACATCAAAACCATCAAGGGATACGGAGGAAGCAGGAAAGGCGGCACAGTCACATACAAAAAGAAGCGGCCCACAAGGGGCAGGGTCTTTCAGCATGAGCGATGCAAGCACCGTCGGGGAATGCGCAATGCTTGAAGAGCTTTGGGCAATGACGGGACAGCCTAGTTCAATTCGCTGGGTGAGATGCCATAGCGCTCACGGAATGCCGTGGCGAAGTTGGTGGCATGGCGATAGCCTACATAGTGCGCTGCCTGCTGTACGCTCCAGCCTTGTGCCAGATACTCTCGCGCCAGTTCCAGCCTGCGCTCACGCAGCCAGCCAAATACCGAGCATTGATAGACCGCCTGAAACTTCACCCGCAAAGTGCTGGGACTCATGCAGGCCAGTTTGGCCAGATCTGCCAAGGTGTAGTCCTCGCCAGGCGAATGGTAGAGGCGCTCTCTGACACGTTCGAGCAATTGCCGGTCGCGCGCGGAGACGGGAGAATCTTTTTCTGTTTCTCGGGCCAGGCCATCCAGCGCATGCGCCAGCACTTGCAGGCTGACACCCTCCAGCAGCAGATTGTGCAAGGTGCCCTGCCAGGGACTGTCTATCAACTGATCGATCGCGGTCAACAAATGCGGGGGCACCGCCCAGCGTTGCAATCGTATCCGCGAAGAACCCATGACGTTGGCCAGCATCTCTCCCAAGGGTGAGTCAGCCAAGCTGTCAGGCGTATGTAAAGTGATGTTCAAGCCACGCAGACGCTGCCCAGCAGGATGAGTTCCTGTCATGGCCACCGCATCCGCATGTGCAATGGTGGCCCCACTTTGAGCCATCATGCTGACCGTGTTCTGGCTGGCGAGCTGAGTCTGCGCCCGACCCTGCAACATGACAATGGCCGAGAACTGCGGCGCGGCCAAAGAGGTCGCCTGGTATTGGTGGTGAGTGATGATGTCTGAAAGCACCATCTTCATGCCGGGCCGGACCTCGTATTCCTGCACGCGCCCTTCGGCAATACAAACCTGCTCCATGTCCTGCTTGGGACCGTTGTAATCCGGCAAGCAATAGCGAAAACCCGTCGGACTACCGAGTCGGTCAAAGTCCGATACCGTAAATCTGATCATAGGAGTGTGGGAGCAAGCAGCCCGAGCCAGGCCCGCAAATAATTCTTTAATGGCGCGGATGGCGGGAAAGGGTGAAATAGGCCACATGAGAATAGCACACATTCTCAATTATATGGCGGCTTTATATTTCTACCCTTGCCGTCATGAAACCTGCGCTATCGGGATAGACTGGCAGGCAAGCCTGTCTCTGTACGCTGAACCAGCATGAAATTTATAATCCATACCATCGCTGCTCTCTTTTTCTGGTGGCTATTTTACGAACGCTATTACCAGTATCGCGACTGCATTCAAGCCGCTTCTTCAAGCTGCTATGGGCCTGAAGGTAATAACCTGATCAGTGGGGGAGCAGTCTGGTCTGTCCCCGCTTTGTTCTTTAGCAGCATCGCGGCTTACCAGCTGTATAAATTGATTCGTCACTACAGAGGCCGCGGGATGTAATAATAATCATTATCAACTTACCTTATCGCCCTACACTTTGATAATGACCTCCCTGCCCCGCTTTCTGATCAGTGCCGCCACGCTCTGCCTGGCGTTCACACTTCCCTCCCACGCCCAGCAAACCCAGCGCCCCTGGAACGAGGCAGCCGGCCCCTCCATCGTGGACCAGCAACAAAGTCTGTACCGTTTTGAGACGCTGATCATGTCCTCGGAAGACGGCAAGCGGCACTACAAAATACAGATAGGCACGCCCAACCGTCCCGCCCCCGCACGCGGTCATCCGGTGATTTATATGGTGGATGGCAATGCCGCCATGGCCAGTATTGATGTGGACGACCTGAAAGCCATCAGCGCCTTGTCTGCCCCGGTCCTGGTTGCCATTGGCTACGACACCGAAGCGCGCCACGATGTGATTGCCCGCGCCTTCGACTACACGCCTCCCGTTACGGAAAACGGCGTCAGCAAACCTGTGGAAGTACGGGGCCGTTCAGGCGGCGGTGCAGATATTTTCCTGGACTACATCGAAACGCATATCAAGCCGGCGGTAGAAGAACGCGAACCTATTGATCGCTCCCGCCAGACCCTGTGGGGTCACTCCTATGGCGGCCTGTTCACCTTGCATACCCTATTCACCCACCCTGATCTGTACCAGCGTTACGTCGCGGGAGATCCTTCCCTGTGGTGGCATGACGGGATTCTGGTCAAGACGGCTCAGGCTTTTGATACAACGCTGGCCAAGGACAAGCGCATTGCCATCATGGTGGGCGGGCAGCGCCGCAGTACCTCCATGAGCAATGCTGCGGCTCAATGGTCCGCACAGGATGTGGCCAAGCATTTGCAGGATGCAGGGCTGAACGTCAGCTACGAAAACTTCAGCGACTTGAACCACGGGCAGATGCTGGCCGCCTCCTTGAAGCCTGCTCTGCGACTTGCGGCCCAGCCGTGATGCCTTCAACCCAAAGGCATCACCACTGATCGCTCTATCAGCGCCCTGCCCTCAAGGGCGCTGAGCTGCACCTATAAAGCCGCCGTCCGGCAACTTCAAGACACTGAAAGGCGCGGGCTCAATGACCGCTCCCTTGGCGTGAATGCCATCAATGACGGCGCCCATATTATCCAGCGACAAACCGGGCGTGAAAGCGGTCGCCTTCTCCCATTCCCCATTAGCGGTCTGCACAAAGACAGCACCATTATTCATGGGGTTGTTGACCGACAGAACAATCGCTTCGTCTCCCGCTTCGCCCGGCAACAAATCCACAAATACCAGCAAGCAACCGGCGTGGTTACCCTGAGTTCGAGTCTCGCAAGCCTTGGCCAGATAGGCGATGTCCCAACCTGGATAGGTTTCGATAAAGGACTGACGTAAAGGATGGTCAGCCGGAGAGCTGGGCAAAGAGCCCAAGAGCATCTGCCGCGCCTTGTCCTCACCGATGTCCCAGACTTCGAGCTCTTGATCCGGCACAGCCTCCTCAGGCTTATCCTCGGACTTCCCGACCAGCAAGTTCTTCTCAACCACATAGTCCACGGCCTTTTGCCCTGGCAGTCCCCAATACATTCTCATTTCCGTATCCGGGAACTCATCCGCGCTTAAGGTACCGGCCTCCAGCCGAGCCACTTGCGAAGCCGCCGAAATCGCTTCGGGAGAGCCAATGCGCAGCAGCCAGATAATGGCCAGCACAATCAGAACCAACGCCATCCCCACATTGGAGCGACGTACTCGCGCCATCCAGTGTTGAGGGTGGCAGGAAGCCCAGAAGTAGCTCAAACCATAGCCCGCCGCCACCAGCGCTGCCGTCGTTACCAGAACACGAATTGGGGTCCAACCATATTGAGCAACTCGCTCCCCTATCGCCCACAAGGCAACGCCTGCCAGCACGGGCATGACAAAGCCCAACAAACGGGCCGAAGCGCGCAACAAAGGTGTGGCGCTGGCATTCGTGTCCTCGTCCGCAACAACAGAAGACACCAGAGTCGACGCCCCCAGAACAGCCGCCACGCACAGGGCGGCCAGTGGCAAGCCCTCACCCGTACGCCAGGGCAAGGCGACGATGAACACCACCATCACCACCAGCAAAACAGGGGTCAGCAAACGCAGCAGTTTCAGCAACAGAATGGGGGACAGATAGCCACCATCCGAGTCCGAGGCCAGAGCCAGACCGGCTCCCACCAAAGCACCAGACACCACAGCCGCAACCGTGGGTTCCAGCAGAACATCCCCTAACAGGGTGATGCCGACAAAGCTGAGCAACATATGGCACGCCATCAGCACGCCCCAGGCCAGGCCGCAGAAGAACAAGGCCACCGCCCAGGAACACACCATGGACCAACTCAGCTCGAACAGGCGACGGTAATCAGCCCAATCGCGTGGACGCTCTACCAGAATGGCAAGAAATGGCAGAGTAATAGTCGCCAGCAGCCCCATTGCCACCCACATCTGCGGGGCTCGCCAAAAAAGGGCGACCTCAGCATATCCCCCTTGCGCCTGCAAGATCAGCGCCGCGCTGGCCACTCCCAGCCCCAGGGACACCAGCAAGGCCTTGCGCACAGCGACGTGCATCAGCAAGGTGAAAGAGGCCACCCCAAAGATTCCCACCGCCAACAGCAAGGACACCCAGATATGCTCACGCGGCGCGGGCGCCATCATCAGATTGCTGAAGGCCACCCATTCAAGCAGGCCCAGCACTGCACCGGCCAGACATAAAGTCAGCGTCCGCCGGTTTTGTAAGGAAGAAAATGAGATCGCAATCATGGTGAGTAAAAACAGTCGATTCAACAATGACAGCATATGGAAAGCACCATTGCTGACGACATCAGGCCATAAAAGGAAAGCCCAGACTATGCCCTGCAAACCTGGGCTAGTTTAGTACGGTGAAGAGCCGTCTCTCAGTACCGGATAGAGCCGCTCTTGTAAGCAGACGTTAGGCCTGAAGATATCGATTACTTAGGCACTACCTGGAACGATCAGCACCCCAATCCGTTCGGCCAGATCCAGCACGGCATCGTAGCTGGCCGGATCTTCGCTCAAGCTGTGCGATGGGCCCTGAGCTTTCAAGGCGCTTTTGACGATGCGATTCCCAAAGAGCATCACGGCTCGCGCCGAATCGTCCTGCCGGGACACCCAGCACAAGCCTTGGGCTTGAGGGCATTGCTGATAAATCGCGGCAGCCCACAGGCGGGTTGCCGGATATTGATCTTTCTCAGTGTCGATCAGTTGCTTGCGTGTCACACCCAGTTTCCTTAGCGGAACGCTGGCCAGATCCACTAACACCAAAGGCGCGTTCAGCAGCACGGTGGAATGCACCTGCCCCAACAGCTTTTTCTTGTCATAGCTTTTAAAGCCTGCGGCGTGCGGAACGTCATGAAAGACGGTCTCCATCATGGCGCAATCGCGGCTGGTGCCACCGTACAAGGTGGGAATCGGCTTGCCCTGCTCATCCTGAATCGGACTGAAACGCGCATTGCCCTGCATGCCCGGATTGAACTGAGTCGCCAAATATTTATCTTGATGAACGCGATGCAGTAACTGCCCTTTGGGCCAATCCATCAAGGTCAGGCGCAGCTCACCGTCCGGAACGGGGATTACCGTTACCCCCTCCACCGGGATGTGCTTTTTATCCAGAGCCGCAGGCTTAGCCATGAGCCACGGCTTGCACTTCGTCTTGTGCAGCGGCGATGACCTTTTCCGGAGCAGAAATCAACAAGTCCTGCGGGCGCTTACCACCCAAGAAGCTGTTGTTGGACATGAACCAGTAGGCCATGCCCCAGCTGTCTTTATGCCCGGCCAGAATGTCGACCACTTGCGCCAAGGGTTTGGCGGGACGAAAGCTGGTGTCCGGGTCCAGACCGTAGCCGGGGAAATAATCCACACCACCATGATTGATGGCAAATATCTGCCCCTGCTTCTTCCACTTGTTGGGCTGGGCACTGGGATTGCGCGTGCTCAACCCTGCCAGTTGCGCCACTTCTGCGGCACTGAGCCAGTCCCCACTTTCCAGTACGGCCTTGCGGGCCTGTACCAGCATGGCAGCTTCTTTCAGCAAACGAGGCGATGGCGGCGTGCGCGGCACCAGCACTTCGGCCAGGCGCTCCAGCGACTCCTTGTCCTGACGCTCTTGCAAAACCTCGAACATGGACGAGGCTACATTGGTGAAGTTCTCTGCCAAAGCCTTGAAAGCGGCGGGTTTGATGTGATCGAAAGCCAGCACCAGCACTTGTTCTGCCTTGGATTTGCCCAAACTTACCTTAACCTCCTTGGGTGTTCCCACCAAGGCCGAAACACTGGGACTGCTTGCCAAGACGCTCATGGATGCACCCCTCAAAGGTTATTTAAGATTACTCATCATAGCATAACCTTGATAACCCAAAAATCCATGAAAGCGTACGCTAAATGCCTGCGAACTGTCCCCGATGCCAATCTAAAGACTGCACACTAGCTTGTTCAATCTCATTTTTAGGTTTCCGCAACTGAACTCCTTGCAACACCTCATAATCAGTGCCCATTAGCTCCGTCGCGACCTGCACCGTCATACTTTGGGAATCAATAACGATCAAACCCAGATCAAATAAGGTGTGAATATCGGTACGTAACAAAAGACCGTTAGACACCACATTCGTGTGCTCCCCTTTATAGGGATAAATATGAGCAGCTTCTAATAGAGCACTCACTGAACAAGCGGTAATAGCACAGCGCCCCTCATAAGCCTTTAACAAAGCTCGACGAAAAGCGGGCTGTCCCCTTCGACGAACTATCTCTGTTACCACCTTTTTTCTGGCATCAGTACTGTCGGCTGGATCAAAATAGGAAGTCTGTGCAATCTCTAACTCGACTTGCCTCAATTCCTCGTCAACAAAACTACTTACCTTACGAACTGACACGCCAAGCCGACTACCTGAAGCTGGGTCCCGGTAAATTTCCCATACGCCATGCTTCTCAGGTTCATACAATTCAAACCGTCCTCCCCCCAACATAAACAGGCAATCACACGCATAGCCTTCGTCTGTTCTACGTGGTTTCTTGTTCCGTTCATAGCCTGTGCGCGCTTTAGAGTTAACGGACATCATGTACAAATCTGATAGATTTTTGGGGTTGTAGTCGCTGTCACGCTCAACAATCCAGTTTCCTACTTCTTTTCGGCTAGCTCTTCCTCCTAGCTCGATTACTGCCTGCAGGGCTTTTTGCCAATATGGGCTTTCTTTTGTGCCAACTTTTGATTGAGCCGGTGTAGGAGGCTCCCCTGTCATTAAATGAATTAACCTGGACCGCACGCCAGATCCTACGTTTGCCAACGGTGCCAGTCCTGCAAGCCACGGCATACCTAACTCTTGGCGCACGGCCGAAATATTGCTCATGCGGTACTCAAAGGCTTTCGGACTACGGCCAAACTGTAGCGACAATTCTTTATAAATTTCCGTCTTTAAATAACTAATACCGTCACGATCGTTATCTAACATTTTTTGATAACTGTGTATCGACGCTGCTAACTCCGCATCACTCCAAACTGTGGACACTCCCCTTCCCCCTCGATAAACACGCACAAATAATGAGTTCACTTGATGTCGATGCAACCTTAAGCAAAAACATAGACTTCAATTATGCAAAATGTAACATTCGAGGTATATAAGCTAAAGACCTAAAATTGAACAAAAAAAACCTGAGCCGGCACAGCACCAGACTCAGGCAAAAAGGTTTCCGCTGTTAGCGGTCTATCAGAACGCGGCGCTGTAAATAGCGAATGCGTCGTCTTCAGTCACGTCGCGGGGGTTGTTGCCCAGCAGACGGGTTTGTTTCATGGCTTCCTGGGCCATACGGCGCAGGTCGCTTTCCTTGATGCCGACTTCGCGCAATTGGCGCTCGATGCCGGTATCAATGGCGATCTGTTCCATAAAATTGATGAAGGCTTCGGTCTTGGAGGCCTCATCACCCTGGATGCCGGGGATCAGCACTTCCGCCAGTTCGGCATACAGCGGGGCTGCGGCCGGGGCGTTAAAGCGCAGAACGTGTGGCAGGACCAGCGAGTTCGACAAGCCGTGTGGCACGTGGAAAATTCCACCGATCGGGTAAGCCAATGCGTGTACGGCACCCACGGGAGCGTTCGCAAAAGCCTGACCAGCCAGCGTGGCGCCCAGCAGGATGTCCTGGCGAGCCTCGGCATCCTGGCCGTTGCGACAAACGTGCACCAGCTTGCCGCCAATCAGACGCAAGGCCTGTTTGGCCAGATTGTCCGAGAGCGGGTTTTTCAAAATACGGCTGGTGTAGGCCTCGATGGCGTGCACCATGGCGTCGATACCCGTCGCCGCAGTGATGCGCGGTGGCAAGCCCAATGTCAGTTGCGAGTCCAGAATGGCCAGATCAGCGTACAGCTCGGGCGCCACCACACCGGATTTGGTGGTTTCGCCGGTGGTCACGATGGAAATAGGCGTCACTTCCGAGCCTGTTCCCGCCGTGGTCGGGATCTGCACCAAGGGCAGGCGCGAGCCGCGCACATTATCAATGCCGTACATCTCTTGCAGGGGCTGGTCTGACGCCAGCAGGACGGCCAGCAATTTGGCCACGTCCATGGACGAACCGCCACCCAGGCCAACAACGATTTCCGTTTTGGCCTGGCGAGCGCGCTCCGTTGCCTGCAAAACAATGTGCTCTGGAGGATCGGCAATAACATCGTCAATCACTTGCACGGTCCAGCCGTTGGCTTTCAGATCAGCCAGGGCAGGATCCAGCAAGCCGCTTTCGTGCAGGAAACGGTCAGTCACCAGACAAACGCGCTCTTGCGAGTAGCGCTTGCGCAGGATCTGACCGAGCCGGGCAGCGGCTCCGCTTTCAACATAAATAGCGGGGGTGGTTCTGAACTCGAATGCCGACATGGGCTTTCTCCTTATGGTATGGCGGGCTGCGGTACTTCGATACGGCCGCGGTCCATCCGGTAGGTGTAATCAATCACATTGCCTGCGTGCTGCAAGTCAGCACCGGACAACAAGGCACTGAAGCCCTCTTTGCTCAACTCGCCCACCACTTCTGCAATACGCTTGGACAGCGCAGGAGCAACGCCTTCAAAAGGCTCGTCCAGCAAAAGCAACTTGTCAGCCGTCATCAAGGCTCGGCCAATGGCGACCAGCTTTTGTTGACCGCCCGACAATTGCAGGGCGCGGCGTGGGCCAAACACTTTCAACTCGGGAATGATGCGCCAGACGCGATCCAGGCGCTCTTCAATGTCCTGGGATTTCAAGGCCCAGGCGGGCAGGCGGATGTTCTCTTCCACGCTCAGTTCGGGGATCAGTTTGCGATCCTCGGGGGCAAAACCCATGCCCAGGCTGGTGCGACGGTAAGCGGGCATCTTGGCCAGTTCCTGACCATCAAACATGACCGAGCCACTGTCCACGGCCAGCAAGCCCATCACGGTACGCATCAGCGTGGTTTTACCCGCGCCGTTGCGGCCGGCCAGACCCACGATCTGGCCTTGGCGCACTTGCAGGTTCACCTGGCGCAAGATGCTGGTGGGGCCAATACGTACATCCAGATTTTTGACATCAAGCAGCATTATCGGCCTCCTGTTTATTGCGTCCCACCGGCTCGCCGATGATGTATTCACGGACCTGCTCATGGGCCAGCACTTCGTCTGGCGTGCCATTGGCCAAAATGGTGCCGTCGTAGAAAGCCAGCACGCGATCGCTGTAGCGACGCACGATTTCCATATCGTGCTCCACAAACAGAACCGTCACGCCAGCATCACGAACCACTTTCATGACGCGGTCCATCACTTCAAATTTCTCGTCACTGGCCACACCACTGGTGGGCTCGTCCAGCAACAGCACTTTAGGCTGGGCCACCATGGCCAAAGCAATGTCCAGCAACTTGCGAATCCCTTCAGGCAAGGTGCCTGCCTGGGACTGGGCGAAGGCGCTCAGGCCAAAACGCTCCAGAATCGCACTGGCTTCGGACAAGGGCTGCTTGGCCACCCCCAGGGCAATTTCCACGTTTTCCAAGGCGTTCAAGGAGGTGAACAGCTGAGGAATCTGGAAAGAGCGGGCGATCCCCATGCGGGTCACTTCCCGGGGTGGCAAACCCGTGATCTCGCGACCGGCAAAAAAGATATTGCCGGAGTCCGGCTTCATGTAGCCGGTCAACATGTTCACGAAGGTGGTTTTACCTGCGCCATTGGTACCGATCAGGCCCGTAATGGTTTGCGCATGGATATCAACGGTCATATCGCGTGCAGCGTGGACAGCGCCAAACTGCTTGCACAAACCTTTAGCGGAAATCAAGGGTGACTGACTCATGAGCGGGCCCCTGTCGGTGAAGAAGAATCGTTGGAGGTAGCCGCTGCATTGCGACGGTTCAGAATACTGATCAGGCCACCGGGCAAGAACACAATCAGGGCCAACATGCTGACACCCATGACAATCTGCCAGGTGTTAGGCGCATATTGGTAAGCCAGTGTGCGGATCAGTTCCAGGCTCAGCGCACCCAGGAAAGGCGCGTAAGCGTTACGAGTACCGCCCAGCACAGCAATAAAGATGAACTCGCCCGAGGTGGTCCAGAACGCCAGTTCAGGGTCCACGTGACCGATGCTCAGCGAGGACAAGGCACCGCCCAGACCAGCCAGAGCCGCCGCCAGCACGTAGCTCAGGTGAATATTGCGGTAAGCCGAAGCACCCAGGTATTCAACACGGATTTCATTGTCCTTGATGGCTGGTCCCAGACGACCGGCACGGCTGCGCAGAAAACCTTGCATGGCCCACAGCACAAAACCCACCAGCACCACGGTCAGGACGAACACGCCTGGACGCGAGAGGGTTTCAGCAAAGGCACCCCACATGAAGGAAGGCGCGTGCACGTTAAAGCCGTCACTGCCACCCAGGCTGGGGTTACGCACCAGCAAGCCGTACATGATCATGGACAGGGCCAGGCTCAGCATGGCGAAGAAAATATCGCGGTAGCGAGCCAGCAGAAAACCCAGAACCCAGGCCAGCAGCGCAGCGCAAGCAGCGGCAAATGGCAGCAGGATCACGGCTTCACGCCAGTCCAGGTAGTTCATGGCCATACCGACACCATAGGCGCCGATGCAGTAGTACAAGCCTTGACCAAAAGAGGCCAGGCCGGAGCGCAGCAAGAGCACCACGCCCAGGGCAACCAGGCCCTTGGCCAGCGCCACCGTGATCAGAAACTGCCAGGATGGCAGGCCAAAGCCCACAATCAGGGCGGCCACCGTAATGACCAGGGCAATCATGCCCTGCTTAAGCGTAATGTTGGTCTTGTTCATATCTTTCGGGCCTCGGCGGCAGCAAACAATCCTTTAGGACGGACGGCCAACACCAGTGCCATTACCGCGTAGATGGAGAAGAGTTCGATTTCAGGCCAGTAATGCACGGCAAAAGAGCGCACCAGGCCAACAATCACAGCGCCCAGAGCAGCACCAGGCAAGGAGCCCAGACCACCGATCACGACCACGGCGAAAGCCATCACGATGACTTCCACGCCCATGCCGGGAGCGACAGAGATGGTAGGAGCCGTCAGCGCACCACCCAGGGCGGCCAGCGTGGCACCAGCAATAAACGTCAGCAGGAAGTAACGTTGCACGTTAATGCCCATGGCCTGGCTGACTTCGCGGTCATGAATCACGGCCAGCAAAATGCGGCCTTGACGCGAATACTTCAGGAACAAGGTCAGGAACAGGCCAGCCAGAATGGCAGCCACAACAATCACAAAGCTGTAGGTGGGGTAGAACAGGTCGCCGAATTCGACGTTACCCAGCAAACCATAAGGTTCGGCGATCACATAAGGATCCACGCCCCAGACCAGCTTGACGGTATCTTCCAGGATCAGGAAGACCGCGTAGGTAATCAGCAAAGAGACAACAGGTTCTTCCTGGTAGAAGAAGCGCAGCAGGCCATATTCAATGACCAGCCCCAGCACCAGACCGGCAATAACCGCAGCCAGGATCAGCATCAAATAGCTGCCGTATGGGCTTTGATCGGTAGAGAGCCACTGCGTCACCATGGTGACAGCGGTATAGGCGCCAATGGTATAGAGGCTGCCGTGGGCCATGTTCAGGATCTTCATCACACCATAGATCAGCGTGAGTCCGACCGCGACCAGAAACAGCCAGGCGGCGTACATGATGCCATCTATTAGGGCAGCAGAAAGAAGAGACATAGTCGGTTTCTGTGGAAAGGGAATAAAAAATGCCACCACGCCGCAAGCTCGGTGTACTTCTCCTTATGGGAGAAGCCTTTACCTGGCAAGCAACTGGGCGGTAATGCACATACCACTGGCGACGCCTTCGGTGTCCCCCTTACAGGGAGCCTTAACCTTGGGAGCGGCCCGGCGGTAAAAACCGGACATGCAAAAAACGGTCTTGCATGCCCGGATTGTCAGGGCAGCGTCCTTTTCAGGACGTCTGCTCGGATCAGTACTTCAGACCACCCTTGATCCAGTCGATGGACTTCACGCCTTCGGGTGGAGTGACTTCTTCAGGTTTGAAGTGACGCAAGTCGGTGTAGCTGATCACGCCTTTATCGTTTTTCACCACGCCCAAGGTCGTACCTTGAACAGCCTGGTGACCTTTACCCAAAGACATGGTCACGTCGCCCGATGGGCTCTCGAAGGTCAGGTGCTCGAATGCAGTAACCACTTGTTCGGTGGAAGGGGTTTTGCCTTCGTTGGCAGCCTGGGCTTTTTCGTAAGCCGCTTTCAGACCCAGCAGAGTTTGCGTCATCTTGTAGGACGGGTAGCTAGGATCTGCATTGAACTGTTCGCGGTAGCTGGCACGCAACCAACGGTTCAATTCATTGTCAGGAGCGAAAGCAGCATGTGGGCCACGAGCACCGATGATGGTGCCGGTCGGGATCTGGTTGTTGGCACGGTGTGTTGCCGTTTCACCGGCGGTCAGCACGGTCAGGGTGTTGCGGAACAGACCGCGTGGCAGAGCCTGCACCACGAAGCCTTCCAGATCACCACCCCAGAAGCTGGAGTGAATCACTTCAGGACGGGCAGCCATCAAGGACGAGATTTCGGCGTTGTACTGACCTGCGCCCAGCTTGGGCATTTGCGAGGTCTTGGCTTCTACACCGGGCTTGAGGGCTTGCACTGTGCCTTCAAAGTCGTGCCAGGCGTCCTGACCCCAGGCGTAGTTCTGGTTGATACCGGCGTAGCTCTTCAACTCGGGGTTGCGCTCCAGCACAAAGCGGGCAGCTGCCACGTTGTCCATGGTGGCGTGGGCCACAGGACGGAAGACGTACTGGTAGCTGGCATCTTCAAACAGGCGAGGTGTACCGCAGTCAAAAATCAGCGTCAGTTTTTTCAGCTCTTCAGCAACGGGGGCCACGGCCAGGCAATCACCCGAGGAGATGTAGCCAACTACGATGTCCACGTTCTGTTGCTGAACCAGGTTGCGGTATTCGCTGACCTGTTTGGCGGTGCCGCCGTTCTCGTCAATGAAAACCAGTTCAATCGGTGCGCCACCCAGACCCTTGGTGTTGTAAGGGGCAGGAACTTTACCTTCATTCAATTGGGCAGCCGTCAGTTCAGCGGCATTTTTGGCTGGAACGCCAAACGGGCCGGAGGCAGCGCCGGACAAGAAAGTCACCACACCAATCTTGATGGGTTTGACATCATCAGCGTTGGCAGTCGTGCTGGCCATCAGGCCAGCGGTGGCCAGTGTCAGGGCCAAAGTCAATTTTCGTGGGGTTGCAGACAGGATAGACATAGCGTCTCCTTTATTTAGCTTATTGTGGGGTTCTGCTGATGGGGCGCTCTATATATAAGAGCGGCCCCCTTCGCTGCGCTGGGCGCGGGCATGTATCAACTTACAGCTGCTGGCACATGTATTTGATTTCCAGGTACTCGTCGATTCCGTAACGGGAGCCTTCGCGACCCAGACCGGATTGCTTGACGCCACCAAAGGGAGCCACTTCGTTGGAAATCAAACCGGTATTGACGCCAACCATGCCGTACTCCAGCGCTTCGCCCATGCGCCAGGCACGTGCGTTGTCGCGGGTGAACAGGTAGGCAGCAAGACCATATTCGGTGTCATTGGCCATCGCGATCGCTTCAGCTTCGTCTTTGAAGCGGAACAACGGCGCCACAGGGCCAAACAATTCTTCACGGGCCACGCGCATGGCCGGTGTTGCATCACCCAGCACGGTGGGCGAGAAGTAGGTACCGCCCAGAGGATGAGGCTGGCCACCTTGCAGAACGCTGGCGCCATTTTCAACGGCGTCATCAATCAATTCGCGCAAACGATTGACGGCTTTTTGCTCGATCAGCGGACCTTGCTCCACGCCCTCTTCCATACCGTTGCCCACTTTCAGGGCAGCAACCCGTTCGCTCAGGGCTTTGGCAAAGCGATCGTAAATACCGTCTTGCACCAGGAAGCGGTTGGCACACACACAAGTCTGACCGCTGTTGCGGTACTTGGAGGCCATGGCGCCTTCGATGGCGGCGTCCAGATCCGCATCGTCAAACACGATGAACGGGGCATTACCACCCAGTTCCAGCGACAGACGCTTGATGGTTGGAGCACACTGCGCCATCAACAAACGACCCACTTCGGTGGAGCCGGTAAAGGACAGCTTGCGCACAATAGGGCTTTCCGTCAGAGCGGCGCCCACCACACGGGATTGACCGGTGACCAACTGGAACACACCAGCAGGGATACCCACGCGCTCGGCCAGTACGGCCAGCGCCAGGGCGGTCAGGGGAGTCAGGTCGGCAGGACGAACAATAATGCTGCAACCCGCAGCCAGAGCTGGCGCTACCTTGCGGGTAATCATGGCCGCAGGGAAGTTCCAGGGAGTGATGGCAGCGCACACACCGACGGGCTGCTTGACCACCACAATGCGTTTGTCCGCTTGGGGGTGGCCGACCACGTCGCCATATACACGCTTGGCTTCTTCGCTGAACCATTCCACAAAGGAAGCGGCGTACAGCACTTCACCACGAGCCTCGGCCCAGGGCTTGCCCTGTTCCATGGTCATGATGGTGGCCAGGTCGTCCGCGTTGGCAACCAGCGCATCGAACCAGGCGCGCAACAGCTTGGCACGCTCGTGCCCGCTACGTGCCTTCCACTCGCGCTGGGCCACTTCAGCATCGCTGATGACCGCTTCGATTTCCGCTGTGGCCAGGCTGGCGACATTGGCCAGGCACTCACCCGTAGCAGGATTAAGAACGGCGAAGGTATTGCCATCGCCTGCCGAGACCCAACCCTGAGCGGTCCAGGACTGATCTTTTGCCAGGCTGGGATCCTTCAGTTTGCTAATCAATGATGCCGCGATATTGTTCATTATGCTGAACCTGTTTCTCTTATAGTGAACTTGGTAGAATTATAGGAGCCGAAAAATCGCGACGTCAACGAATCGGCTTACGGGTTTACCCGTAGAACATCAGTCACCGTATTTTTTGTTTTGGGGCATTTGAAGGCACAATGTAGAGTTGGCATCCCGACAGCAAATCTGGCCTAATTCAGGGCCTGTACGCCTGGTCTGTGGGCTGATTGCCCTATGAGATGCTTCTGGCTGTGCTGACAGAACCCTGCCCCTGTTCCCAGAGTTCAGCCCTGTCCATCCGGGCTTATTGGACTTCCTGTGTGTCGTTATGGAGTTAGTCGTAGTGGAAGAGAAGAAACTGGTTCCGGCTGTAGTACGTGCAGTCACCGTGCTGGACGAATTGGCGGCCTCGCCGGAGCCCCTGTCATTTACGGACCTGGTCAAACGCCTGGGTATGCCCAAAAGTTCCTTGTATGGTCTGTGCACCACCTTGCTGGATCTGCACCTGATCCGTAAGCTGGAAAATGGCAGTTTCACCCTGGGTACACACGTGATGGGCTGGGCCAATGCCTTCCTGTCTCAGCTGGATCTGACGCAGGAGTTTTTTGCCGCTTGGGACGATATGCGCGTTTTGCCTGAAGAGACCATCACCCTGTCCATTCTGGATGGCGAAGACGTGGTCTACATTGCCTGCCGCAACGGAACCCGCCCGCTGGGTTTCACCTTCCGTGCCGGGATGCGCTTGCCTGCGGTCTATACCGCTACCGGCAAGGCCATGCTCAGCACCTTGCCGGGATCGGAGCTGGAGCAGGCCTTGAATCACCCCTGGCCCGAACCGCTTACCGTGCATGGCCCGCGCAGCAAGGAAGACTTGATGGTGGAATTGAACGATGTGCAGCGCCTGGGATACTCCGTGGACGCCTGTGGCGTACGCGACGGTATGCACTGCTTTGGAGCTGCCGTGTTTGATTCCAATAACCGCGCTGCCGTGGCCGGAGTAGCCGTCAGCTTGCTGACCCAGGAAGCCGATGAAGCAGCCCAGCGCCGTGCCGGTGAAGCCATGCGCAAGCTGGCTAATCGCCTGTCAGAACGCCTGGGGGCGTCGCGCAAGGCATAAGCTTTTTCCAGCCTGCACAGCACGTTATAAAAACAAGGGGCGGCATCAGCAGCCCCTTTTTGTTTGAATTATTTCTTGATCCAGAAGGCGGTAGCGGCATCTACCCTGAAGTTTGTTTATAAAGCGCAGGCCTATAAACCCTGGCCTGGACTGTCACCCCCGCCAGGCCTTGCAAGAAAACCAGTGAATCGCAGGAGCTGCGCTACCTTCCTGCCTGCTTGCCTGCTTGCCTGCTTGCCTGCCTGCTTGCTTACTTGCTTACTTGCTTGCCAACATCCAACCATCTTCCCTGCTTTCTATTTCCCAGCGATCGGCCCGCAAACGGTAAACTGTCGCTAAATCCTTTATTTTGCAGTCCTTTTTGATGTCACCCATCGTGCCCCATACCTCTTTCAGTACCCTTCCCCTTCTGCCCGCCTTGCTTGAAACCCTGGATAGCCTGGGTTTTGAAAAAATGACGGCCATTCAGGAACAAAGCCTGCCCTTGATTCTGCAAGGCCGCGACCTGATCGCCCAAGCCAAGACCGGCAGCGGCAAAACCGCCGCGTTTGGCCTGGGTCTGTTGCAAACCCTCAACCCCAGCAAGCTGACTCCGCAAGCCCTGGTGATCTGCCCCACGCGCGAGCTGGCCGATCAGGTCACCACGGAACTGCGTCGTCTGGCCCGCCAGATTCCTAACGTGCGCATGCTGACTTTGTGCGGTGGTGTGCCTTCACGTCCGCAAACCGAAGCCTTGCGCAATGGTGCGCACGTGGTGGTGGGAACGCCGGGCCGTATTCAGGACCATCTGGAGCGCGGCAATCTGGACTTGTCCGCCCTGAAAACATTGGTCCTGGACGAAGCCGACCGCATGGTAGATATGGGCTTTCACGATGACATCGTGGCCATTGCCTCGCACTGCCCACCCCGCCGTCAAACCCTGCTGTTCTCCGCCACTTATCCGGAAAATATCCGCAAGCTCAGCGCCCGCTTTCTGAAAAACCCTGCAGAAGTCAAAGTGGAAGCGCTGCACGATGCCAGCCAGATCGAACAGATCTTTTATGAAGTTCACCCTGAGCAACGTCTATCTGCCGTGGTGACCCTGCTGGAGCACTTCCGCCCCGCCTCTACCCTAATTTTCTGCAACACCAAGATGCGTTGCCAGGAAGTGGTGGAAGAACTGCAATCCGAAGGCATCCAGGCCCTGGCTCTGACCGGCGACCTGGAACAACGTGATCGCGACGAGATTCTGGTGCAGTTCTCCAACCAGAGCTGTGCCGTGCTGGTCGCGACCGATGTGGCGTCACGCGGTTTGGACATTCAGAATCTGGGGGCCGTCATCAACGTAGACGTCACCAAAGACAGCGAAGTGCATATCCATCGCGTGGGTCGGGTCGGCCGGGGTGATCAGAAAGGCCTGGCCCTGAATCTGGTCTCGCGCAGCGAGCAGCGCTGGGTGAAGTTGATCGAGGAGTTCCAGGGCAGCGAAGTGAAATGGAGCAATCTGAAAGGCTTGCGCCCTCAGTCCAAAGAGCCGCTGCGCGCCCCCATGATGACGCTGGAAATTCAGGGTGGCAAAAAAGACAAGCTGCGCCCCGGCGACCTGCTTGGTGCCCTGACCCGCGATGTGGGCCTGAAAGGCGAGCAAGTCGGCAAGATTGCGATTACCGACGCCCGTTCCTACGTGGCGCTGGACCGCAAGATTGCACGTCAATATTTTGACCGCATTGCCAACGCCAACATCAAAGGCCGACGCTTTCGCATGCGCTTTGTAGAAGATAAATAAATAGGGCAGCGACAGTCCCTGAACCAAGGACCGGCAACGCCAGCACCATAACCTATTGGAAGCAATAGCCAGTGCCGTTGCCGAGTCTGCAAGCAGCAGCTCGTGCCATACCAGGCAGTTATTAGCTTAGGCAGCTAATTTTCAAAATAAATGCCGCAGCCAAAAAAAATATATAAACTACCTTTCAAGCCCAAAAGCGCCGCACGCTCCCACCGGAGCACACTAAAGCACACCCTTATCCAATTTTAAAAAAGGGACAGAAGCCTGGAATCATTAGCCAATTAACAAGCTATAAGCAAAAGGAACAGCCATGAGCAACCACGTTTTTTCTGCAACCGCAACGTTAATAGACCAACTAAAGATTGAATGCACTTCCAGGGATTTTTCCATTGTTCTGGATGAACCCGGCAAGAGAGATAATGGCAGCGGCGGGATGACTCCCCTGGAGGCCCTGCTTTCAGCAATTGGCGCCTGTAAATGCATTGCTGCAAAAAGCTTTGCAAAGAGTCAAAAAATTGACTTAATCGACATCAAAATCGAGATGGACGGTGAAATAGACACAGATGGCTTCTACGGGATCAATAAAGAGGCCAAAATGGGATTTCATAAAATTACGTGCAAATACTATATCCAGGCCAATAACAATGATGAAGAAATAGAAGAATTCGTCAAATTCATTGAAAGAACCTGCCCAGTTCTGGACACAATAATAAATACGCCTGAACTGTCAAACGAGATCCACATTATCAAACAGTAAGATAGAGCCCGTATTTTTGAAAAACGCCCTCGCCTGTATGTGCAACTACATACAGGCGATTTTGCTGGGGGCCAGTTTCAAATGACTGGCAGCCGAGGGGCCCGAACCGTGCCAGCGAGCCAGCTCCCGTATACGTTCAATCAGGCTGACCGCGGCCTCGCTCATGCAGCCTGTATCTCGTGGATAGGCCATCAATAATTCACAGCGCGGGCCGCCACCGATCAAGGGGCGCGACACCACATTCTTGGGCATGAAGTATTCCGCGTAGGTAGGCAGCAAGGTATAGCCCAGGCCAGCAGCGACCAGATTAATACTCATCAGGGGGTTGGCCGAGTTATAGGTGTGCTCGGGCACCACTTTATGATGAGCCAGATAGCGGGCCAGCACATCGTGCATGGAGCGGCCATAGGAGCGATCCACCGCAATCATGGGCAAGCGATTCAGGCGCGCCGGCGGGATCAGACTATAAGCCTCCAGGCTATGCCCCTGAGGCAGATACACTCGCAAGGGCTCATCCAGCACCACTTCGCTGAACACATTGGTGGCGCGCACCGGGCCGCGCATGAATCCCAGGTCCAGCTCGCCACGCGCCAGGGCTCCCTCCTGCTCATTGGAAGTCAGGCTGCGCAACACTACATCGACCTGAGGAAAGGCTGCACGAAAAGCGGGCAGCACTGCTGGAAAGATACGCACCTCGGCCGCGGGCACAAAGCCTATCGTCAGCACTTCCCGCGCCTGCGAGGCCGCCTTGCCGGCCCGCTGTACGGCCTCCTCCACCTTGTGCAGGATCTCGCGCGCGTCATCCAGAAAAATCACACCTGCTTCGGTCAATTCGACTTTACGGCGCGTGCGGTTCAGCAAGGGATAACCGATCTCTTCTTCCAGATTTCGGATCTGCTCGCTCAAGGAGGGTTGAGAGGTATACAGCCGCTCGGCAGCACGGGTGAAATTCAACTCTTCCGCGACTGCAACGAAGTAACGCAAGTGTCGCAACTCCAAGTTTGTCTCCTGTCAAATTGATCGTTCCCTGCCCGGAACGTACCTGCACAGCGTTGGACGCAGCCTGCTGTGAGGACCAAAACAAGCCTTTCTTTTAGGCACTATTGTCGCCGCTCCCACGCCCTGAAAAGCAGACCCAATCTTCAATGCTGCAGCGCAGCAATCATAGCTAGCGTAAACCCTAGGTGTCGCCAAAGCCGCGTCAATACTGGCCTGAAACCGAAACCCACATGCAAGCAAGGGGTTTTAGAGAGACTTATCGGGTTTGCCGATCACCCGATCTAAAGCAAGTATTGGTCGGATTCATTTCAAGCTTCTACATTTTGCCGCTAGCGACAAAAACCTGTTTTGCAAAAGCACGCATTGCAATAGCGAGGAGCAAACGATGGGAATCAACCCTGAAAAAATCGAAGCCTTGGTCGATGCACGTAATGGACGCGTCACCCCCTCCATTTACACCGACCCGGATATTTATGAGCTGGAGCTGGAGCGCATCTTTGGCCGCACCTGGCTGTTCTTGTGCCACACCAGCCAGATTCCCAAAGCGGGAGACTTCTTCAATACCTATATGGGCGAGGACCCGATCATCGTGGTTCGTCAGAAAGACGGCTCGATCAAGGCCTTCCTGAACCAATGCCGACACCGCTCCATGCGCGTCTCTTATGCAGACTCGGGCAACACCAAAGCCTTTACCTGTCCCTACCACGGCTGGAGCTACGGCACCAACGGCGATCTGGTGGATGTACCGCTGGAGCCGCGCGCTTATCCGCAAGGCTTGTGCAAGGAAAAGTGGGGCCTGCAGGAAGTAACCCGCGTCAAAGTATACAAAGGCCTGGTCTTTGGCAATTGGGACGCCACAGCGCCTGATCTGGAAGAGTACATGGGCGACATTGCCTGGTACCTGGACGGTGTGCTGGACCGACGCGAAGGCGGCACTGAAATCATCGGTGGTGTTCAGAAATGGACCATCGAATGCAACTGGAAATTCCCCGCCGAACAGTTTGCCTCCGACCAGTATCACGCCCTGTTCTCGCACGCCTCTGCCGTGCAAGTGCTGGGCCAGAAACCCGGTGACGAGGACAAGGCTCTGGGCGCCGGACAAACCGCACGCCCGGTTTGGGAAACCGCCAAGGACGCCGTCCAGTACGGCCAGCGCGGCCATGGCAGTGGCTTCTTCTTTACCGAGCAGCCTGACGCCAACGTGTGGGTGGACGGTGAAGTCTCCCAGTACTTCCGCGACACCTATGCCGAAGCCCACGAACGCCTGGGTGAAGTCCGCGCCCTGCGCCTGGCCGGTCACAACAATATGTTCCCTACCCTGAGCTGGTTGAACGGCACCGCCACACTACGCGTCTGGCATCCCCGTGGTCCTAATCAGGTAGAAGTCTGGGCCTTTTGCATTGCCGATGCAGCCGCTCCCGACGATGTAAAAGCCGCCTTCGAGCGCAGCGCTACCCGCGCCTTCGGTCCCGCCGGTTTCCTGGAACAGGACGACTCCGAGAACTGGGCTGAAATCCAGAAAATCCTGCGTGGCAAACGCGCTCGCGGCACGCAACTGTGCATGGAAATGGGCTTGGGTAACGAAGGGCTGCGCAGCGATGGCGTACCCGGGGTGACCAATTACATCTTCTCCGAGACCGCCGCCCGTGGCCTGTACAAGTACTGGGCCGACCTGATGGTGTCCGAAACCTGGGATGAAGTACTGGAACGCAGCCGTGCCTACGAAGAGGAGCTGGTGAAATGAGCGCCGTCATTCAAGAGCCAAGCCAAGCTGCCATCGTCGACATGCAGCTGCATCACGAGATTGCCGACTTTTTGTACCAGGAAGCCGAACTGCTGGATGACTGGCAGTTCCGTGACTGGCTGGACCTGCTGTCCGAGGATGTGCACTACCACATGCGCAGCACGACCAATGCGCAAACCCGCGATCGTCGGCGCAGTGTGCAGCCACCGAGCACCTGGATCTTCAACGACAACAAGTTCCAGCTGGAGCGCCGCGTCGCACGTCTGGAAACCGGCATGGCCTGGGCGGAAGAGCCACCCTCCCGCACCCGTCACTTTGTGAGCAATCTGCGTATCCGCCCAACGAGCGATGGCCAGGGCTACGAGATCCGCAGCAACTACATCCTGTACCGCGCTCAGAAAGAACGGGATGAGACCTGGTATGCCGGCAAACGCATTGATTGCGTGCGCCGCAGCGACAACCGCTTTGGTTGGGAGCTGTATGAACGCGAAATCGTTCTGGATCAGGTCGTCATTACCTCCCACAACTTAAGCGTTCTGTTCTGAACCCGCTTATTTTCCGATGTTGATTGATATGACCCGCATTACTGCATGTGAAACCGGTGCGCTGGCCGATGGCGAAGCACTGAAGATAGACACCCCCGAGCGCCAGATCGCCTTGTTCAATATCGCTGGCACCTTCTACGCCACGGACGACCGCTGTACCCACGGCAACGCGTCCATGTCCGAAGGCTATGTCGAGGACGACGGCACCGTGGAGTGCCCCTTGCACGCTGCCCGCTTCTGTCTGAAAACGGGCGCGGCGCTGTGCCAGCCCGCCACGGAAGCGCTGCGTACCTATCCGGTCATCATCAGCGAAGGCATGGTCTATATCGATCTGGAGGCCCAGGCATGAAAGGCTGGCTTGAAAACGAAGTCGCACTGATCACCGGAGGCGGCTCCGGCCTGGGCCTGGCTCTGGTGGAACGCTTTTTGAAAGAAGGGGCCAAGGTGGCCGTGCTGGAACGCTCGGCAGAAAAATGCGCCCAGCTGGAGCAGCACTTTGAAGGCAAGGTGCTGGCCATCCAGGGCGATGTGTGCAGCGCGGCCGACAATCAAAAGGCCGTGGATGCCACAGTGGCCCGCTTTGGCAAGCTGGACTGCTTTATTGGCAATGCGGCCGTCTGGGATCACGGCGCACGCCTGATCAACACCAGCATGGAGCAATTGGACAAAGGCTTTGATGAGCTGTTTGCCATCAACGTCAAAGGCTATCTGCTTGGGGCCAAAGCGGCCGCCGCCGAACTGGTGAAATCCTGCGGCAGCATGATCTTTACCTTGAGCAACTCCGCCTTCTACGCCGAAGGCGGTGGCCCTTTGTACACCGCCAGCAAGCACGCGGCGGTCGGTCTGATTCGTGAACTGGCATTCGAGCTGGCCCCCAAGGTACGCGTCAATGGCGTGGGCCCTTGCGGCATGAAAACCGATCTGCGCGGACCGCAGGCTTTGGGTCAGCAAGACACCCGCATCATGGACTCACGCTCGCCCGATGCAATCAAGGCCATCCTGCCCCTGCAGTTCTTCCCCGAACCAGAAGAATTTACCGGCCCCTTTGTGCTGCTGGCATCACGCCAGAACAACCAGACGCTGACCGGCGTCATGATCAATGCTGATGCGGGCCTGGGTATCCGGGGCATCCGCAATGTGGCTGGCGGTCTGGAGCTGTGATGCAAGCACCACATATCCTCATTATTGGAGCTGGGCAGGCCGGTACCACAGCAGCCGCTGAACTGCGCAGCCGTGGCTTTCAAGGCTCGATCACGCTGGTCGGTGATGAGCCTCATCTGCCCTATGAGCGTCCGCCGCTGTCCAAGGACGCCTTGCTCAACCCCGAACAGGCCCAACTGACACTGCACCCCGCAAGTTTCTACCAGGAACAGAATATCGATCTGAGACTGGGCGTACGTGCTGTGGCCATTGATGCTCAAGCTCGTCAGGTCAGTCTGTCCAATGGTGACAGCCTGAACTACGACTCGCTGCTGCTGGCCACCGGTGCGCAGGCCCGACGCCTGCCCGAACTGGATGTCTTGGGTTCTGTATCGCATGTGCTGCGCACCCTGGACGATGCCCATCGCATTCGCGCCCAGATCAAACCCGGTAGTCATGCACTGCTGGTAGGGGCTGGCGTGATTGGTCTGGAGCTGGCCTCCAGCCTGGTCGCCATGGGCGCAACTGTCGAGCTGATCGACCCGGCCACCCGCATCATGTCGCGCAATGCTCCCGAAGTCTTGAGCGATTACTTGCTCGGCGTCCATCAAGCGCGCGGCGTCCACGTTCATCTGGGCACCCATGTCGAGCATGCAAGCCTTGAAGCTGAACAAAAAATTGCTTTGACACTCAGCAACGGCAAGACACTGCGAGGTGATCTGCTGATTTACGGCGTAGGCGTCACCATAGACACCTGCCTGGCTGACAGTGCCGGGCTAAATACCGAGCAAGGCGCCGTGGTCATTGATGAGCATGGCCGCAGTTCCTGCCCAGGCATTTATGCCGCCGGCGACACCACCGTTCAGATCGGACTGGATGGCCGCTGGCAGCGGCAGGAAACCTGGGAGAACGCCAACCGCCAGGCCGTGATGGCTGTGTGCCACATGCTGAACCAGGAACCCGCCAAAGCCACTCCCTCCTGGTTCTGGACCGACCAATGCGACCTGAATATTCAATTCGCCGGGGAGATGCAGGCGGCTCATTGGGTCCTGCGTGGCTCACTGCAGCAAACGCCATTTGTGCTGATCGGCCTGGACCCGGAAGGTGCCATCTGTGGCGCCATCACCGTCAACCAAGGTCGCGACATGCGTCCCTTGAAGGAATTGATTGAACAAAGAGCCATCTTGCCATTGGAGGTCTGGGCCGATACCACCCAGGCCCTGCGCAATCTGGCCAAACAGGGGGCGAGCCTTGCGCTTGCCGCACAAGCCGCGGCTCCATGCGTCGCGGCCCCTTCACACTCATAAAACAGGAGACCGGGATGCAGGCACATCTGGAGTGCTTATCGCACACCCCCTTGCTGGGTCATCACGACCCGGCACAGGCCGTGCTGGACGAAGTCTTTGCAGTACAAAAAGCCGCCCGCGAGCGCATTGCCGCCTTCAAACCGGATTTGATCGTGCTGTTCACGCCCGATCACTTCAATGGTTTTTTCTATAACGTCATGCCCAGCTTTTGCATCGGCACAGGCGGCCATGCGATTGGGGATTTTGGCAGTCTGGCCGGGCGCTTGAACGTGCCCTTTGAGCTGGCTACCGACTGCGCCACCCATGTCATCAATAGCGGTGTGGATGTGGCGATTTCGCACGATATGCAGGTCGATCACGGTGCTGCCTATCCGCTGGAGCATCTGGTAGGCAGTCTGGATCAGTACCCGGTTATTCCGGTGTTCATCAACTCGGTAGCGGCCCCCCTGCCCACGTTCAAGCGTGCACGCCTGCTGGGTGAAGCCATCGGTCAATGGGCCCGTTCTACCGGAAAACGCGTGCTGTGGCTGGGTTCCGGCGGGCTGTCCCATCAGCCCCCCGTGCCCGTTTACGCCGAAGCGCCCGAGCCCGTGCGCCGCTCTCTGGATGGCGAAGGCTACACCCTGTCGCCCGAAGCCCGTGCCGCTCGCACCCAGCGCACGATTGATGCTGGCAAGGCTTTCACCCAGGACCCCTCGGTGTTGCATCCGCTTAACCCCGAGTGGGACCAGAACTTTCTGGATCTGCTGCAAACGCAGCGCTATGCCCAGCTCGATGAGGTCGCCAACGACGAGGTCTCCGCCCTGGCAGGCCGCAGCGCCCACGAAGTCAAAACCTGGGTAGCCACCTTTGCCGGGCTGTCGGCCTATGGCCCTTACGAAGCAGGCCATCGCTACTACCGCGAAATTCCCGAGTGGATTGCCGGTTTTGGCGGTTTGTCCGCCCATCCCAGCAAGAACTGAAATCCACCACAACAAAACATCAGGAGATTGTCATGAGTCTTAATGAAGCTGATTACAGCCGTTTCGCGACCGTGGTCGAGGAAGGCAAGGAACTGCGCATTCACTACAACGATCTGGGCCAGGGCGAACAGACCGTCGTCATGCTGCACGGCTCGGGCCCCGGTGCAACCGGTTGGGCCAACTTCAACCGCAATATCGAACCCCTGACCCAGGCTGGCTATCGCGTCTTGCTGATTGACTGCCCCGGCTGGGGCAAGAGCGACTCCATCGTCAACAGCGGTTCGCGCTCGGATTTGAATGCCCGTGTCGTCAAAAGCATCATCGACCAGTTGGGCATAGCCAAGATTCACATGCTGGGCAACTCCATGGGCGGACATAGCTCGGTGGCCTTTGCCCTGACCTGGCCCGAACGCGTGGCCAAACTGGTTCTGATGGGCGGCGGCACAGGTGGCATGAGCCTGTTCACCCCCATGCCCAGCGAAGGCATCAAGCTGCTGAACGGCCTGTACCGCGAACCTACGCTGGAAAACCTGAAGCGCTTTAACAATGTCTTTGTGTTCGATGCCAGCGTTCTGACCGAAGAGCTGCTGCAAGCCCGTCTGAACAATATGCTCAGCCGCAAGGATCACCTGGAAAACTTCCTGAAATCCCTGGAAGCCAACCCGCGCCAGTTCCCCGACTTCAGCCCGCGCCTGCCCGGCATCACCGCCCCCACCCTGATCATCTGGGGCCGTCAGGACCGTGTCGTTCCTTTTGACACCGGCCTGCGCTTGCTGGCGGGTATCCCGAACTCCGAGCTGCACGTCTACAACCAATGCGGCCACTGGGCGCAATGGGAACACGCCGAGAAGTTCAACCAGCTGGTGCTGGACTTCCTGGAGCGTTGAGATGAGCGAATCATCCATTGAACTGCTGGACACGCTGGCTGCCCGCCTGCGCCAGGCCGAACACAGCGGTCAGGCCATTGAACCGATTCGCGCTCTGATCGGTGAAGACAATGCCCAGGCCGCTTACGACATCCAGCGTATCAATATTGCTCGTGGCGTAGCGCAGGGACGCCGCCTGACGGGCCGCAAGATCGGTCTGACCAACCCCAAGGTGCAAAAGCAGTTGGGCGTGGACCAGCCCGACTTCGGCGCCCTGTTTGCCGACATGGCCTATGGCGATGGCGACACCGTCCCCTTCGAACGTGTATTGCAGCCCAAGATCGAGGCCGAAATCGCCCTGATTCTGGAGCGCGACCTGCCCCACGCCGACACCAGCTTTGCGGATGTCGCCACCGCCGTAGGCTGGGTCATGCCTTCTTTGGAAATTGTGGGCAGCCGCATCGAAAACTGGGACATCCGCTTTGTCGATACCGTGGCCGACAACGCCTCCAGCGGCCTGTATGTGCTGGGCGGACCCGCCCGTCGCCTGGATGGTCTGGACCTGCGCGCCGCCCGCATGACTCTGCTGCGTAACGGCGAAGCGGCCTCCAGCGGCAGTGGTGCCGAGTGCCTGGGCCACCCCTTTAATGCAGCCGCCTGGCTGGCCCGCACCCTGGCCAAACTGGGTGATCCGCTCAAGGCCGGGGATGTCATTCTGACCGGCGCTCTGGGCCCCATGGCGCCGGTGGCCAGCGGCGATCACTTTGAAGCCGTGATCGAGGGCATAGGCTCGGTATCGGTCACCTTCAGCGCAGGCTAAGTCCTCTTTGTTCGGAGTAACACACATGACAAACCCCAAAATTGCCGTCGCCATTATTGGCTCGGGCAATATCGGCACCGACCTGATGATCAAGGTACTGCGCCAAAGCAAATACCTGAGCATGGGTGCCATGGTCGGTATCGACCCCAGCTCGGACGGCCTGGCCCGTGCGGCACGGCTGGGCGTGCCCACCACCCATGAAGGTATTGAAGGGCTGTTGAAGCTGCCCAACTTCCAGGACATTCGTATTGTGTTCGATGCCACCAGTGCTGGAGCCCATGCCCGCCACAATGCGCTGCTGCAAGAACACGGCATCAAGGTGATTGACCTGACGCCTGCCGCCATTGGCCCGTACACCGTGCCCGTGGTGAACCTGGAAGACAATCTGGACGCGCCCAACATCAATATGGTGACCTGCGGCGGACAGGCCACCGTGCCCATCATCGCGGCCATCTCGCAAGTCACCCCCGTGCACTATGCCGAAATCATTGCCTCGATCTCGTCCAAATCCGCCGGTCCGGGCACCCGCGCCAATATTGACGAGTTCACTGAAACTACCAGTAAAGCCATGCAGGTCGTAGGCGGTGCCACCGTGGGCAAGGCCATTATTGTGCTCAACCCGGCCGAGCCGCCCTTGCTGATGCGCGATACCGTCTACACCCTCAGCGATCCGGGCAAGGAAGCGGAAATCGAGCAGTCCATCCAGCGCATGGCCGACAAGGTTCAGGCCTACGTGCCCGGTTATCGTCTGAAACAAAAAGTGCAGTTCGATGTAATCCCCGAGGACAAGCCCATCAATGTGCCGGGTCTGGGATGGTGCTCCGGCCTGAAAACTACGGTGTTTATCGAGGTGGAAGGCGCCGCACATTATCTACCTGCCTATGCTGGCAACTTGGACATCATGACTAGTGCTGCGCTGGCCTGCGCCGAGCGACTGGCCCAAACCCGCCTGCTCACGCAAACCGCATGACACGCAAGGACATCACAATGGCACACGATCCCAACAAGAAGCTCTTTATTTCCGACGTGACCCTGCGCGACGGCAGCCACGCGGTGCGTCATCAATACAGCCTGCAAAACGCCATGGATATTGCCCGTGCCCTGGACCAGGCCAAGGTCGATTCCATCGAAGTGGCCCACGGCGACGGGCTGTGTGGCTCCAGCTTCAACTACGGTTTTGGCGCACACACCGACCTGGAATGGATTGAGGCCGTAGCCTCGGTCATTACCCATGCCAGGATTGCCACCTTGCTGCTGCCAGGCATTGGCACCATTCACGATCTGAAAGCCGCTTATGACGCCGGTGCCCGCATTGTGCGGGTGGCCACGCACTGTACCGAGGCCGACGTCAGCAAACAGTACATCGAATATGCCCGCAATCTGGGCATGGACACGGTGGGCTTTCTGATGATGAGCCACATGACTACGCCGCAACATTTGGCCGAACAAGCCAAGCTGATGGAAAGCTACGGGGCGACCTGCTGCTATGTGGTCGACTCGGGCGGGGCCTTGAACATGAACGATGTGCGCGACCGTTTCCGCGCCTTCAAGGATGTGCTCAAACCCGAAACCGAAACCGGCATTCACGCCCACCACAACCTGTCCCTGGGTGTGGCCAACAGCATTGTGGCCGTGGAGGAAGGCTGCGACCGCATTGATGCCAGCCTGGCAGGCATGGGGGCCGGAGCCGGCAATGCCCCGCTGGAAGTGTTTATTGCTGCCGCCGCACGCATGGGCTGGAACCATGGCACGGATCTGTACACCCTGATGGACGCAGCAGACGACATTGTGCGCCCCTTGCAGGATCGCCCAGTGCGCGTAGACCGCGAGACTCTGGCCCTGGGCTATGCAGGCGTATACAGCAGCTTCTTGCGTCACAGCGAAGTAGCCGCCCAGAAATACGGCCTGAAAACCGTGGACATTCTGGTCGAGCTGGGCAAGCGCCGCATGGTTGGCGGCCAGGAAGACATGATTGTGGACGTGGCTCTGGACTTGCTGCAACGACAAGCCGCGACGGCCTGACTCCGGAACTCTAAAAAAGCTCTACCCCGACTCACCGCCGCTTTAACTCGCGGTGAGCGGATTTCTGCGCCCTGAATTCGGGGCGGGCAGGTCGCAGAAGCAATAAAAAAACGTCCCGGTCAACCGAGGAGACATTGCAATGACACAAACCCACGGCCGCAGGCACGCGGTCATCACGGTGGCGATCTGCTTTCTGATCGCCGTTATCGAAGGCATGGATATTCAAGCTGCTGGCATTGCCGTTAAAGGCGTGGCAGCCGAGTTTGGACTGGATAAAACTTATCAGGGCTATTTTCTAAGTGCAGGCATTCTGGGCCTGCTGCCCGGTTCACTGATGGGCGGGCGCTGGGCAGATAAATACGGTCGCAAGGCCGTGCTGATTGCCTCAGTCGCCATCTTTGCCCTGTTTACCTTGTTCACCGCTTGGGTCAACAGCCTGGCCATCCTCTTGATGGTGCGTTTTCTGGCTGGTGCAGGTCTGGGCGCAGCCATGCCCAACCTGATTACCCTGGCCGCCGAATCGGTCAAACCCGAACACCGTGCCCGCGCTGTAGGCATGATGTATGCGGGCATGCCTGTGGGTGCAGCCATCCTGTCGCTGGTGGCCGCCTCCAACTTTGGCGAGAACTGGAAAAACATCTTCTATCTGGGCGGCTTGCTGCCTCTGCTGGTCATTCCTGTGATGGTGTGGCTGCTACCCGAATCGCGCGAGTTTTTGCAAGCACGCCAGAGCCGCACCATCGTGCAAGGGCGCTTCAAAGACCTATTCAGCAATGGGCTGGCCGCTCGTACCCTGCTTTTGTGGGTCAGCTATTTCTTTACATTGATGGTGGTGTATCTGATGCTGAGCTGGCTGCCCTCCCTGTTCCAGGAGCTGGGCTTTAGCCGCAAGCAAGGCAGCACCGCACAGTTCTGGTTCATGGTCAGCGCAACCGTGGGCACCGTCTTGCTGGGCTATCTGACCGACCGCTGGCACAAGGCTGTAGTCATCGCGCTGATGTATGGCGGGATCCTGGCCGGTTTGCTCAGTTTGAACGGCGCTTCCGGGCTGGAGCAGATGTATTGGGCCGCCGCCTTGACGGGTGCTTTTGTCATCGGTTGCCAAGGCGTCTTGTATGCTTTTGGCGGCATTGTCTACCCCACCGCCGTGCGTGCCACAGGTGTAGGCACCGCCGCTGCAGTAGGCCGCATTGGTGCCACCTTAGGCCCGACCATTGCAGGCATGTTGCTTAGCCAGGGCTATGGTGCTGCCGGTGTGATCAGCTCGGCCATTCCCTGCATTATTGTCTCGGCGCTGTGCATGTTCCTGGTGGTGCGTCAGATCAGTCAAGAACGAGCATTGGCCTCCAGCAATCCTGCCCTGTCAGCAGCAGGCAAAGCATAAGAACAGAGCAGATTGCAGATCAAAACCGGGCTGCAATCTGCACACCAGCCATCCTATAGCCAGCCCTTGTACCTAAGGGCTGCTGCCAAGCCAAAGTAGCACTGCCTGCATGGCTGGCTCCCCAAGGTTGACCGTATTCGACCTTGGGGGCCACTCGCAATGGCAGCCCCCCATTCAGCGTTGCAGACCTACGCGATCTATGCGGGGTCACTTGTGGCAATCCCTGAGGAGAATGGAAACAAGAATAAAGAATGGCAGGATACAATGGCCGGCTGCTATTTTGGCAGCAGTTTTTTATGGTCGGGCGTAACCCTGCAGCGGGGAAACAAGAACAAGGTGCCTGACCCAGCACGGAAACACGAGTGATGGACACAGTCATACTTCTTCTGATCGCCGCTATTGCCTTGCATTTTGTGCGAGCACGCTATCAACGCGGGCGCATTATCTTGCTGGGCCGCCACCTGAGCAGCTTCCAGCTAGAGCGCCATATGGAAACGCTGACAGAAGGCTATACCCGCGCCATTGGAGAACAGGATCCCTCGCGTCAGCTACAGGTTCTGGAGATGTTTGCCCAAACTGAACATGCCGTGGCCACCCAGATTCAATCCTTGGCCGATCTGCTGCAAAAAGAACCGGCAGAAAATACCCGCGTGGGCATGCTGCCTTTCTGCGTTCCTTATGCAGAACGAATCATCCCGTCCATGACACGAGACTTTCGTCAGCTTTTGCAGATTCATGCTGCCGGTTTGCGCCATGTTGTAGATAATCCCGAACAACTGGACCCAAAGAACCGGGCCTATCATTTGTCAGCCGAACTTTATCTGTTCCAACATAGCTGTCACTGGTTTTGCAAGTCCAAAACCGTGGCCGATGCACGCTTGCTAGCACGCCATAAAGTCACTCATCAAAAAGTGTTGGAGTCCGTGTCTGCCCAGACTCGCAGCGCCTATTTGCGCTGGCAGCAAGGCCAGGACAAGCAGTAAAAAAAGGAGCCAGCACGGCTCCTTTTTTTATACATCAATATCATGACTACCCAACCATCAGCACAGCAAAAGCCTCTGAAAAGTCTGGTATGAATTGTTCACGACGTTGCCGTTGGAACAGAACAGTTGCTACGCCTGCACTTCCCCCCCAGAACAAACTTGTGCAAGTGGCAAGAGCCAAACCTTAGCCCATATGGTTCGTTGAAAGGGCAAAGTCGGTTTCTTGATTTGCCTGCTCCTCACATCACACTCCTTATTCATCAACAATTAATTCCTGCCTATATGCAAACCGGCTTGAAATTAATTTTAAGGTCGTGACTTCTTTATTTATATCAGACCATTCTTATTTTTACTTTTCAACGACTTATATACAATCAAACCTTACATGGGTTAATTGTCAATAATTGCAAACTCGCTTCGAACACTTCTTGACATACGATTAATTATAAAACCAACCCTGCCAATCAATTAATTTCATTTTTAAGAATAGTCCTAAATCTTTTCACCGATTGATTTCCTAAACTTCAATTGTGCTCTAAACCAAGCACATACCTGGGAACCTTCGAGCGCCCCAAGGCGTACAACAAGGTTGCTTCGTTTGTCCAACAATCGGAAGTCAAATCAATCATGAAAAAGATCCTTTTAGGCCTCACCATCCTTTCCGCTTTCGCCGCTGCCGGTGCTCAAGCCGAACCTGTTCTTGGTGCTCGTGGCAACATCAGCTTTGTCGGTAGCATCAACGCTGACAGCTGCACCGTGCGCACCCCTGGTGCATCCAGTTCCGGTGCCAACATGCTGGTAGACATGGGCCCCGTCTCGGCCAAAACCCTGGGTACCGAAGCCGTACCTGCCACCTCCGAAGGCGGCCTGACCTCCATCGCCAAAAACATCGACATGCAAGTTGAATGTGCAAGCGGCACCAAAGTTGAACTGAAACTGGCTCCTACCGCCACGTCCGGCAAGGGTATTGCTGTTACTGGCGGCGCCCAGAACGTGCAGATCATGCTGGTCAGCAACGAAAGCGTTCTGGACTTTACCGGCGGCACCGCCAAGCTGGAAGCTCCTTACGCTGAAGGCGCCATCAATATCCCTCTGACCGCTTACTACACCCGTAAAGCCGGCGCTGATATTGCTGATGTGGTTGGCGGCCAAGCCAATGCCACCGTTGCTTACGAGCTGTCTTACGAATAAGACTGCCTAAGCTGCTGGCGAGGGGAGCCCTCCTCGCCAGAGTCACCCCTCAAGGAGAATGAACCATGTCCATCTTAACTTTCAAGAAACTGGCTTTGGGATGTCTAACCCTTGGCGCTGCACTGTTGGGCAGCCATGCACAGGCATCGATCTCCTTGAGTGGTACCCGCCTGATCCTGCCCGAAAAACAACAAGAAGCATCCATCGTAGTTCGCAACGAAAATTCGCCGGTACTGGTTCAGTCCTGGTTGGAAACGAATACCGACCACGACCAAGCGGAACTGCCTTTTGCCATCACCCCCGCACTGGTCAAAGTTGCCCCAAATGCACAGCAAGTGATGCGCGTCCTGTATGCCGGTGGCGAACAAGGTATGCCCCGCGACCGTGAAACCGTACTGTGGCTGAACGTTCAAGAAATCCCCCAACAAGGCCCTGGCGACAATCAATTGCAGATTGCTATCCGCCAACGCATCAAATTATTTTTCCGCCCTGACGGCCTGCCCGGTTCGGCAGAGCAGGCTCCTGCTCAATTGCAGTGGTCTGTAGTGAACAATCAAGGCAAACCCATGCTGGAAATTCACAACCCCAGCGCTTACCACGTGTCCATGTCCACCCTGAGCACCGCCAGAGGTCAGGCAATGGAAGACCCTGGCATGATTGCCCCTGGCCAGACTCGTCTGCTGCCACTGGGCCGCTCGGGCGCCCAAGACACCTTGCAGTTTCGCGCTATCAGCGACTATGGCAGTGCCGATCCCTATGAAGTTCGCCTCAACGGGCAGAACAAGGTCCAAGGCCGCGCCTTGACTCCGGATAAGTAAAAAAAAAACGGCGGCCTCGACCGCCCAGCCTCCCCCGCCTCACGTCTGACCCTTTCGGCTACTGGCTCTTGGCCAGTAGCAGGAGCCCTTGCACGTCCTCGAATCGTCCAACACGCCCCCTGGGTGCAGAGTCATGTCTAAAAAAAATCACCTGTTCTGCCATAGCATTCGCCCCGTCAGCCGCCAGCCTCTGGCCACGCTGCGACTGGCTTTGCTGCCCTGCCTGGTCATCATGGCCTGCACGGTCCAGGCCCAGACAGACTCCTCCATCCAAGTGCCTGCCCCTGAAGAAAACAAGGCGGAGCCCGTTCAAGTTGCCGCCCTGAGCACGACTGACTCCCTGGGCTTTAACATGGCCTTCCTTCAAGGCAATGCCTCCACAGCGGATCTGCGCACCTTGCTCTCGAACAGCAACGTGTCCGAAGGCGTGCAGCGTGTGGACCTGTATGTGAACCAACAGCGCACCGGACGGCGAGACATCACCTTCAAGCGCAACCCGCGCACTGATGACAACGAACCCTGCTTTAACCAGGAGATGCTGGAACAAGCCGGTGTTGACCTGAGCAAACTGCCTGCCCCCTTGCCAGCCGAGGCGAGCTGCCTGCGCCTGCCAGAGATTGTGCCCGAAGCCACTGTGACGTATGAAAGCGCCCAGTTGCGCCTGCAACTGAACATTCCACAAATTTACTTGAGCCCCAGCAAGCGCGGCTATGTAGACCCATCGCTGTGGGATTCGGGGCAGATGGCTGCTTTTGTGAACTACGGATTGAACGTGCGCCGGGATCAAAGCAAGGGCATGTCCGCTACCAATGACCTTAGCGCAGACCTGCGCATGGGCGTGAATATCGGACCCTGGCGTCTACGTAACAACTCCTACTACAGCTCGGGTACCAACCGCCCCAGCTCTTTTACCAGCCAGAACACCTATGCTCAACGCGACATCGTCGCCCTGAAAAGCCAACTGCTGGCCGGGCAAACTTATACCCGTTCGCCACTTTTTGACAGCGTGCGCTTTATGGGTGTGCAAATGCTCTCGGACGAGGCCATGCGCCCCGATAGCGAGCAAGGCTATGCACCGGTTATCCGCGGCACGGCCGAGAGCAACGCCACCGTGGAAGTGCGCCAGAACGGCTATGTCATCTACACCACCAACGTGGCACCGGGCCCCTTTGCAATCAGCGATCTGTCTCCATCAGGCTCCAATGGCGATCTGGAAATCACCATTATCGAAGCTGATGGTTCGCGCCGTATTTTGCGTCAAGCTTTTTCTGCTCCGCCCCTGATGGTACGCGAGGGCCGTCTGAGCTATGACATCGCTGCTGGCCAGTTGCGCCTGAACGACAATATGCAAGAACGCCCCCACTTTGTCAGCGGCTCCATGCTGTATGGCGTTAGCGCCAATACGACGCTGGCCGCCGGGGTACAGGCATCCAAAAACTTCAGCGCCTACTCCCTGGGCGTAGGCATGAATACCCAGTTAGGTGCAGTGTCACTGGATGCAACCCGTTCCACCAGCCATATCCAGGGTCAGCAATCCCAGGGCACCAGCATGAACCTGCGCTACAACAAGTTCATCGAAACCACCGGCTCGAACGTGTCCGTCAATCTGCGTCACGACCTGAGCCGTGGCTATCGCACCCTGTCCGATCATGTCCAGGCAATGGAAGCCCCCGCGCACCTTCGCATGTATGGTTCGCGCGACTCTCGTCAGCGCATTGATGCCAACATCAGCCAGCCTGTGGGCGACGGCAACCTCTATCTGAATGCCTCCTACAACAAACATTGGGAGAACACCTCCTCCAATAGCCTATCGGTGGGCTATAGCAACAATATCGGTAAGGTGAGCTACAACCTGGCCTACACCCGAACCCGGAATTTGCAGTCCTCCTTTAGCTCCTCGCGCTCCCACGACAATGCCATCATGCTGACGCTGAGCATGCCCTTGGGCAGTGGCTCCCATGCTCCACAAAGCTTTACCAGCATCAATCACGACAATAATGGCAACTCGGTCCAAGCCGGTGCCAGTGGATTGCTACCTACCGACCGCGAGATCAGCTACGCCGTCGCAGGTGGACGCACAGTTGCCGGCGAAAGCAATGCATCGGTCAACGTCGGCACGACCACTTCCTTTGCCCGTATGAATGCTGGCTACTCCTACGGCAACCGTCACAACTCCGGCAACTTCTCGGCCAACGGTTCAATTGTGGCGCACGGTGGCGGCGTCAACCTGGGTCAGGCTCTGGGCGAGACCATCATGCTGGCCAAAGTAGAACCCGCCGTAGCCGGTGTAGGAATCTCCAGCCATGTCGGTGTCGAAACCGGGTCAAACGGCTACGCCATCATCCCGAATGCCACGCCGTACCGCAGCAATCACGTCAGTCTGGATACACGCAAGGCTCCAAAAAACGCCGAATTCGACAACGCCGTACAACAGATTGTCCCTACACGCGGTGCGGTTGCGCTGGCGACCTTCAAGGCCGAGGTGGGCTACCGCGTACAGTTTGAACTGCGTGACGAGCAAGGGCTAGCTCTGCCCTTTGGTGCCATGGTGCGCAATGCCGCCGGTGAACAACTAGGCATGACAGACCCGCGTGGCCGTGTCCTGACCATGGTGTCCCCCGAGCAGATGCGTGGTCACCTGGACATCAGCCGTGACGGCCAACTGTGCCGCGCTCGCTACGAACTGTCCGAAAATACGGACGAGCTGAACTACCAACTGGTCCGCCTGAATTGTGTTCAGCGCGATCCTGACCCCATGCTGCCGGGCGATCTGGCCAAGCAAGGCAAGGATCAAGACGGCACGGTATGAACGGGCGCATCCACAAGCTAAATAGCGGCCCCCTGCGTGAGAACCTGCCCGCCATGCAGGTTCCCCGCTTTCCCAGCGTGTTGCTGGGTGCCTTGTCCCTGATTCTGATTCTGTGCGCCTCGCTGGGTACCGGTGCTTATTTGTATGCTTCGGCCACACATCTGGTTTCCGAATATCGTCGGCAGCTCAATAGCGCAGCAGACCACGCACAACTGTTCTTTGACCAGCGTGAAGTGCTGCTGCGTGCCGTGGCCGCCAGCGCGGTTTCCCCAGACTCCCTGAGTCTGGCAGCCAACACCCACAATCTGGAAGCAATCGACACGCCAGACAGTGGTCCCCTGGATCACTACACCTTGTTGCTGACACGTCGCCACTGGAACGCCATCCACCGCACGGGCAACCTGCGTTACAGCAAACTCAGTCCTACCCAAGACTTTCGTCTGGAGCGCGACGGCCAGGATCTGCTGTGGGTGCCTCAAATCGATGCCCTGACCACACGCCTGAAAACAATCAATCAAGATCCTCATGCCCGTCAAGTTCCCGTGATCTGGCTGCATCAGAATATTGACTCTGTATCGCGTCTGGTGGCCTACACGCCTATCGATCGGGAAAATCGCCAGGGTGCCTGGCTAGGCCTGGAATTAAGAGACATAGATCGCGCCCTGACCTTGAGTCCTCCCCCGCCCAGTACCGAATACATTCTGTTCGATATACGCGGACAGGCTGTCTTATACAGCAGCGCCCCGCCGGATTCGTCCGAGTTGCGCTGGGTACAACAAGACTATTTTGGTTTCGACGGCAAAGGCTGGCCGCAACACATCATCCTGAGCAAGTCCATCGGGACAGGCGGCTTGCGGGTGCTCTATGCCTTGCCAACCCGGCAACTGCTGCACGATGGTCGCAGCACCCTGATCACTGCCTTGCTGACCCTTACGGTCTTTACCACTGTTGTCCTTGTCGGTGCCAGCCTGATCCGACGCCGTTTGCTGCTGCCAGCCCGCCAGCAACAGCAAAGCCTGGTCGATAGTGTGTCCTTGAATCGCAAGCTGATTGCCATGGCGCCCGTGGGCCTGACTCTGGTCGATGCCCAGGGCGACGTGATCTTTCAAGAAAACCTGCAAGCCCGCAGTTGGATGCAAGGCGATGATCAATGGCGCACGCGTCTGCCCGGCGAGCAGGATCAAAGTGCCTGCACCGACGTCACCTTGAGAGATGGCCGCAGCGTGCGCGTGCATGCCATCAGCCTGAGTTACCGGGGCAATCGGGCGGCCTTGTGTTCCATCATTGACATTACGAGCGAGAAAGCCGAAGAAGCGGCGCTGCGTCACTCCCGCCAACTGGCGGAAAATGCCAATATTGCCAAGACCCAGTTCCTGACCACGATGAGTCACGAGATCCGCACGCCCTTGTACGGCATTCTGGGCACGCTGGAACTGCTGTCGCTGTCCGAGAAAAACCGACATCCCTCGCCCTATCTGGACACCTTGCGCCGCTCGGCCGAAACCCTGTTCCGGGTGGTGGGTGAGTCGCTGGACCTGTCCCGCATTGAAGCCGGCCACGTCAGCCTGGAGCCACGCGAATTTACGGCACAGGAGCAAGTCGATGAAGTGATTGCCTCCTTTGCCGCCACAGCACAGAACAAGGGCTTGCTGCTTTACTCTGTCACCCCGGTGCGGGCCCTGGTCCCCACTATTGGTGACCCCTTGAAAATCCGCCAGATTCTGAGCAATCTGGTCAGCAATGCCATCAAGTTCACCACCTCCGGCCATGTGGTGCTGCGCCTGCATACCGAGCCTCAACCCGGCAACCGCCTGGCCCTGCGTTTTCAGGTAACGGACTCGGGCCAAGGCATCAGTGCCGACATCCTGCCCAAGCTGTTTTTACCGTATTTCAGCGCAAACAAAGGCGGGGTCAGCAAGCAAGCTGGCACAGGTCTGGGTTTACCGATTTGCCAGCGTCTGGCCAGCCTGATGGGCGGCTCCCTGTCTGTAGTCAGCGAGCCCGGACTGGGGACCAGCATTAGCTTTGAAGTGATTTTGCCAGTGGCCGCCCCGCCAGGTACTCCTCCGGCACCCGAGTCCTTGCTGGCATTCCACCCCGTCTATGTTGCCGGAGACATCCCCGAGATCGTCTCCAACGTCAGCAAATGGCTGCGACACTGGGGCGCCTACGCCCTGCCCTACACCGGGCAGGCCGCCAAACCCGGCACGGTCCTGGTGCATAGTTGGCCCGCTTTTGCCACCAGCACGCCAGAATGGACTGGCCGCCAGGTGATGGTTCGACCCAATACCCAAACCACAGCCATACAAGCAGACAATCCGGACTACTTCTACACTGCCTCAACCGCGATGGAGCACATCATGCATGCGGTACAGCAGGCTCAGGCCCTGGACTGTACGCCCCAGCGAGACGAAGAGCCTTTTAATCCACCCAGACGCACACAGCGAGTCCTGGTGGTAGACGACAACCCGGTGAACCGGCAAATTCTTCAGGAGCAATTGACTGTGTTGGGCTGCACCACCCATCTGGAGGCCAATGGCGAAGCCGCCCTGGACCTGCCAGACAAAGACCGTTTTGATATTGTCTTTACCGACCTGTTCATGCCCGGCATGGACGGCTACTCCCTGGCCCGCGCCTTGCGTGCCGAGGGCTATCAGGGGCGCATCATCGGCATTACGGCCAATGCGATTCTGGACAAAGACAAGGAATGGTCTGCCGCAGGCATGGATGCCCTGCTGATCAAGCCTTTGCCTATGGCCGCCTTGCGCGACAGTCTGCAGCCTCCGACACCCTAAGCCTGCCCCATCATGCACGACTCCTGCGTCGCCATCGCCGCGCGGGACGGTATGATATGGCAGGACTTGCCCTGCACGGCGATCCCACGGAGAACCATGGCCAACTCACCTTTTAATCGCATGACGCGACGCTCGCATGGACACACGCGACTGTTGCTCAGTGTTATCCCTGTTTCATTCATGCTGCTAGGCGCACTAGTCGTCGGTGGCCAGCATTTCTTCAGTAATGAGCGCCATCGCCTGAAATCAGATTTCACGGTGACCTTGGCGTACATCCACGAGCAGGAACGCTTTTTAGCCCAATTAAAAGCCGATGCTGCCAAACTGGAAGCCGGGCTGGAACCCGAACCCCCGCCAGTAGAAAGCGGCCACTCCGTCAGCATCTGGCGACCCACTGCCAGTGTGTCCTTTTCCATGATCTGCGAACATCACTGTCGTGCCCCTAAAGAGGATTACGGCACGCTGGGCGCCGATCTGGCCGACAGTTTTGCCTCCTTCTGGGCGCTATCCTATTTTCCGTCCGGCTACTTGTTCCTGTTTCATCCCGAGATGGAAGACAGTTTGAGCATTCCGGAACTGGAGTCTTCCCGCACGGATACCGTTCTGCCCATTGCCTCTCACAAAGAGGCACGCCAGCATATTCAGGCACCCAGCAAACCTGTATCCGGGCCACCAACCGTAAAATGGGTCTCCTTGCCCGGCCACCCTTTGCATATGCTGGGAATTATCCCGATTTCCCTGCCCGGCCTGCCCGTGCCTGGAGCAGACCCCACGCTGTTCCAGGCCATGAGTCTGTTTGACAAGGGCCGGCTGCGCGAATTTTTCAATCAGTCCGAAGCTCCGCTGGGCTATCGCTTCTGGCTGCACCATGCCGAACAGGGCCTGTTAATCGGGAAGAACGATTCCCCTGATCTGAAACACGATGGCTTTACCTTCAGCCTGCAAGGGCTGGCCTTCCAGATGCGCGACCCTTCGGGAACCTGGACGGGCCGCTATCTGATCAGCCCCAGTCAATTGCTCAACACCACCTGGGTGCCATTGGGCACAGTCGTATTTTTATTGTTGAGTCTGTTAGGCGGCATGGCCTATGCACGCTGGTATGGACGCCGTGTGGTGGAACCGGCCCGGCAAGCTCAAAGCGCCCTGCTGGAAAGCCAGGACTTTAACCGCAGCATTATTGATACTTCGCCGGTGGCCTTGTGCGTCATCAGCAAGGACAAGCGCCAGATTATTTTTGGCAATGCCCAGGCGCTGGAATGGCTGGAACTGGATGCAGGGGATAGCTTGCCCGAGCAGTCCCCTCTGTCCCTGGCATTGAACGAATTGCAGCAGCAAGGGCCAGAGGCCAACGAAGGCAAAGTGGACCTGGCCGATGGCCGCAGCCTGCATCTTGCCTGCGCTCCCAGCCGCTATCACGAACAGGATGTCTTGCTGTGCGTCCTGATGGACCTGACTGCCCAAGAAGAAATCCAGCGTGAGCTGGAGCGAGCCCGTGCGGCAGCGGACGAGGCCAGCACCGCCAAGTCCGCCTTCCTGGCCACCATGAGCCATGAAATTCGCACGCCTTTGTACGGAGTCTTGGGGTCTTTGGAGCTGCTGTCCTTGACCGAGCTGGATGCCCAGCAACATCAGCAAGTGGACCGGATACAGGGTGCATCGCGCCAGCTTCTGCAAATTATCAGCGACATTCTGGACATCAGCCGAATTGAAGCAGGCCAGACGCATGTGCAGTCCGTGCCGCTGGATCCGGTAGCTCTGGTGCAGGACTGCATCGCCACCTACACCGCCATGGCCCAGCAGAAAAACCTGCTCTTGTTCTGCCATGTAGCCCCGGATGTGCCCCGCAGCGTTTTGGGCGACCCACTGCATATACGCCAGATTCTGAGCAATCTGATCAGCAATGCCGTCAAGTTCACGCAGGCTGGCCATATTATTGTGCGGCTGCACCAGGAACAACAGGACAAAGGCAAGGCGCAACTGCTGTTTCAGGTAGCGGACAGTGGCGTAGGCATTGAACATGAACGCCAGGAGCAGTTGTTTACTCCGTTTTATGTGGCCCATTCGGGAGAACACACCATACGCGGGGCGGGCCTGGGCCTATCCATTTGCGCCCGTCTGGCCGATCTGATGGGCAGCCAGATTCAACTGACCAGCGAACCTGGTCTAGGCAGCAGTTTCTCTTTTATTCTGAATCTGGATATAGAGCCCGCAGGCGCGGAAATTCGCCCAGCCCCGGATCTGCAAGGCATGAGGCTGCATGTACGCACGCCGCACGCCGAGCTGTCAGAGTCAATTTGCACTTGGTTAAATCGCTGGAATGCGCAAGCACAGGCCATGCTGCCCAACTACCCGCTAAAGGGGAATGCCGAAGATATCTTGCTGGATGTGATGATGCCCGGCAGCAAGCCTGCCCCGAACTGGCCTGGCCCTTACATCAGCGTATCGGCACGCGACGGCAGCGCCACCTTGCCCGAGGCCGATGGCACCAACCCGGAAAGCATTGCACGCGCCCTGGAGCGCTGGCAGGCACAACAAGACGCCACATCCGAACAAACTGTCTCCCCGCCCGTCAAAGCAGCCATCAAGCCCCCCTGCCGCCCCGGTCTGCATGTACTCGTGGCTGAAGACAATCCGCTTAACCAGGCCACTTTACGCGAGCAGTTGGAGCGTTTGGGATGTCAGGTCACTCTGGCCCAGGACGGTGAAGAGGCCCTTAGCCTGTGGGATGGCAATAACCACGATCTGCTGCTAACGGACGTCAATATGCCCAATATGACGGGCTACGAACTGGCCCGACGCTTGCGCGACCAAGGCATGAGTGCCCCTATTGTGGGCATTACAGCCAACGCCATGCGTGACGAAGCCCAGCGCTGTACACAAAGTGGCATGAACGCCTGCCTGGTCAAACCCATGAATCTGGCCACCTTGGGCAATTTGCTGGAATCCTTGGTCAGTTCACCCGTACCACGACGCTACAGAGAGATTTTCCGCAGCACCATGAGCAAGGATCTGGAAGTGCTGGAACAGGCCCTGCAAGAACAAGACACCGCCCAGAGCCAGGCCGTTTTGCATCGTATGGCTGGTGCACTGGTAGTAATGGGCTTGCAGGAAATCGCTGACAAGGTGAAAGAATTGGAACAGAATTTCAGGCAGAATACTCAACAAACTGAAACACAAGCTCAAACAGCAGTCGCAGTTTGCAATGCATTACGCAAGCTGATCGAACAAGCTTAGCAAAACAGGCAAGGAAACCCCGGTATGCCCGCCATTCAAAAACTGCGCGTCATCATTGCAGACGATCACCCATTGATCCTGATGGGCATACGCGAGCTGCTGGGACGTGATATCAATCTGAGTGTCGAGGCCGTAGCAGCCAGCCCCTCGGAGCTGGTCCAGCACCTGCAGAAAAGCCAGCCCGATGCCATCATTACCGACTACTCCATGCCGGGCGATGAGCAATATGGCGATGGAATGCGCTTCATTTCCTATCTGCGACGCCACTTCCCAGAGGTCAAGCTGATTGTGCTGACCATGGTGTCCAACCCCATGATTATTTCTTCTTTGTACGACGCGGGCGTACAAGGGGTGGTACTCAAACAGGACGAACTGTCCGAAGCCCTGGTCGCCTTGCATTTGTTGCGCCAAGGCGTGAAATATTACCCGGCCAATTTCAAACAGGACACACCCAAAGATGTGCTGGAAAGCTCGGTACCCGATCGTCTGGCATCACTGAGCCCACGTGAATTTGAAGTGCTGCGTCTGTTTGCCATGGGCGACTCCATCAGCAGCATTGCTGAGCAATTAAATCGCAGCATCAAAACAATCAGCGCGCAAAAAGCCTCGGCCATGCGCAAGTTGAACGTGCAGAACAACCAGGACCTGATTGTTTTTTGCACTCAGCACAATTTGTTTTCCTAAGCGGCCCAACGCTGACGCATCCACATATCCAGCTCGAAAGCGGGAGTGGGTTTGGCAAACAAATACCCTTGCGCGTAATCGCAGCCCATTTGCTGCAAGATATCCAGATCAGCCTGGGCTTCCACCCCCTCTGCCGTCACTCGCAAGCCACGTTCCTTGGCGGTCGCAATCCAGCCCAGAACCTGATTGGCCTGCTGACGATTGTCCGACAAACCATGCACAAAACGCCGATCCAGTTTCAACTCTGAAAACGGCGCACAGGCCAGCCGCTCCATGGAGCTGTAATCCACACCCACATCATCCTGAGCCAGGCCAAAACCCATCGCCACCAAGCGACATGCCCCCATGAACAAGGCACAAGGCGTCTTGGTGTCGGAGTTCTCCAACAGTTCAAAAGTGATGTCACGCGCGCGCCCCTGCTTGGCCTGCACACAGGCCATCAAACGATCCGGCAAGCCAGCATCATCAAGCAAATGTGTGGGCAAATTCACGGACACCGGCATCACCGTCCCTTGACGCCGCCAGTAAGCCTGCAACCCCAAGGCCTCTTGCAAAATGTGCATCAGCAAGGCCTCGTCCAGGCCGTGCTCACTGAACCAGGGCAGAAAAACATTAGGTGACAACAAACCCAATTGCGGATGACGCCACCGCGCCAGGGCTTCCAAAGCCACCAGCTTTTGGGACTGCACCGATACCTTGGGCTGCAACCAGGCCTGAATCTGATCCTTGTGCAAAGCATTCAGCAAGCCAGCCCGGCTGATGATGGCCCCGCCTGCCTGAGCACCCGGCAAGGCAGCCGCAGGCCTTGGCACCCACAAGCCCGACTCGCAGCGAGCACGACGGGTAGGCCGCGCCAGCGTTCTGGACGGGCGGTAGGTCAAGCATCCGGACGGTTGTTTAAAAACAGAAGGTGCAAACATGAAGAGCCCCGGCAACAAGAGATGCGCATCACAAACCGCCTTACGGTTCAGCTGCTATCATCGATGCTTTAAATCTTAAGATTTCAGCAGCTTGACGGGTCTAGGAATAATCCGAAAAAACTTGTCAACTACAAAACAGCCTAGGAAAACCGGAGCCTCAGTTGATCTTTTGAACAGTCAATCAACAATAAAAAAAGCCCTGCTCCAAACTCAAGGAACAGGGCTTTAAACGATACAAGAGGCTCAAACCATTGGGCCATTAGTCATACATAAAAGTGACCACTGCCTCTGCATTCATACTACCGGGTGTCACCGCCGTTTTAGTCACACCTGGCATCATCACATACTGAGCAGTAATTGGCATGTACATATCACTTGTAGTACTGGCGGATGGCCCCTCAACGACAGCCTGGCGTTCTGGCAACGTCGAACCAACTGGAGCAGGCCCTAGCTTAATCGCTGTCTGGCTATCGCGGTGATACAGCCGCACTCCTACTTCCGGGTGTGACGATGTGACATAAGCATTGGAAGCAGACGGTGCACGTGCGTCAGTAAAGAACGCTTTGATCGTCGTGCCCACTGGACACTGCTTGCCGACCAGATCAAAATTGTATTGCCCGATAATACCCTCGCTCCGATGGCTGCCTGCTGAAGCCAATTCAGAGGCCATTACAGGCGACATTGTGGCCACCACATTCAAATCGGCCGAGGCACAAGTCGATACGGAGGGGCGTGGCAACTCAGGAACAGTCGTATCCTGGGACAACATTCCCAGTAAATCGAAGGAACCATCTCTGCACAAAGATCGGTTTCCTTGAAGAGGACCTCCAAATACCCGACCGTTACCAATTCCCGACCGTTTAAAATCCGGCTTTCCTCCCTGATATGCTTTGGCATCAATAACCACCACTTCGTACTGAAAGGTATAGGAAATACCAAAACTTGCAGGTGCAGATCCAACCAGCAAAGTGAACTCATAGGGGTTAGTTACCGTGGTCCCACTCGGGGCTGCATGACTAGGAACAAAATTGTAGCTCCCCTGAGCGTAATGCCCCATCCAGCGTATACGCACACCTACCCCAGGCATTTCGCGCATGGGGACAACCTCATCAGGATATAAAGCATCCGCTCCCCCCCTCATTTCCACGTACGCCTTAGGTAAATTGGCTGGATAACTAAAAAGAAAAGTGGTAGAGGCAGTGGCAAGAATCTGTCTATTGTAGACCTCACCCTTGATTGGGTAAGTGACCCAATTATATAGATGCCCGCCGCTTGCCCTGTAGCATTGTGACGTCTGGGCATGTGCGTTGGGATTTATAAAAAACATAAAAATACAAAAACACATGAAGATAATTTTATTCATGTTTCTATTTAATTTTTTCGTCATTTTTATTCACCTATTACCGGTACTTGATCATTTAATCATTCACAAGAAAGCATATAAATAAGACTATTCCTATAAGTCCCCTTGTGTCCTTTCATGTACTTATTGGCAGGGCACGACAGATAAACCCCACTGACTTCTTGCTGTTGCATGCACCCGGCACACGTCGTCGCCTACAGCACTGGAAAACCCTAGTATTTTTCAAGCAACAGATTTTGTAGATTAAATAAGCAGACATCTTCGTCTGCCAAAAACAGATGCATGCGCTGCCAGAGTTGCCAGTGACATGCAGGCAATTAAGCCTCATTCCCTTTCACAAGGGGTGGGGCTTTTTTTGTGCGCGCGATTTATGCATGCCTGTTTTATGACCACCACAAGGAGAAGACAAATGACGGTAAGTGTGAAAGACGCCTTGGCCGCAAAAGGGATACATCCCAGCCCCCAGCATCTGGAGAAACTGGAGGTCAAATGGCGCGAAATCCAGGCCATGAAAGGCAATCTGGAAGGCATTGCCATTGACGATGCAGACGTTGCGATCAAACACCTGGCCGGAGGCGACCACCATGAATAAAGATCTACTTGAACTGAGCGTTATCGACCTGGCCGACAAGCTGCGCAGCAAAGCCGTCTCCCCCGTTGAAGTCACCGACAACCTGCTGGCCTATATCGACCAGTCCAACAAGCAGACCAACGCCTACATCTCTGTGACGGCTGATCAGGCCCGCAAGAGCGCCAAACAAGCCGAGCAGGACATCATGGCCGGGAAGTACAAGGGCGTCTTTCACGGCGTGCCCCTGGGACTGAAAGACAATATTTACTTTGCGAACGAGGTCACCACCATGGCCTCCAAAATCCACAAAGACTTTGTCTCCAAAGACGATGCCACCGTTGCCACCAAGCTGCGCGATGCCGGGGTGATCTTCACAGGCAAGCTGAACATGCACGAGTACGCCTGGGGCATCGACAACAACAACCCGCACTTCGGTGCCGTCCATAACCCCTGGAATGCGGACCGCGTCCCCGGTGGCTCCAGCGGTGGCTCGGGTGCGGCTGTCGCCTCCCATAGCTCCTACAACACCCTGGGCACCGACACGGCCGGTTCCATCCGTATCCCATCGGCCGCATGCGGCATCGTCGGTCTGAAACCCACCCATGGCCGCGTCAGCAAATTCGGCGTCTACCCCCTGGCCTGGACCCTGGACCACGTAGGCCCCATGTCCAAAACCGTCGCTGACGCTGCTGCGATGCTGGAAGTCATTGCTGGCTTTGATGGTCGCGACCCCACTTGCGCCAACGTCCCCGTCGGCTCCTACCTGAGCGCGCTGAACGGTAATGTCAAAGGGCTGCGCATCGGCATCATCGAAGACTACTTCTTCAAGAACGTGGACGCCGGTATCGAAAAAGTGATCCGTGACCGCCTGGCCGACCTGGAAAAACAGGGCGCCAAAGTCATCCCGCTGAAAGTCCCTGCCCTGCGCTACTCCGAATGGGCCGAGCTGGCCGTCAGCCTGACCGAAGCTGCCACCATCCACCATCAGGACCTGATCAAACGCCCCGACGACTTCGGCGGCGACATCCGCTTCCTGTTTGAACTGGGCGAGCTGTTCAGCGGCATCGACTACCTGCAAGCCCAGCAAGTGCGCCGTGCGCTGAAACAGCAATTCACCGCCACCTTCAAAGACGTAGACGTCATCATCGCCCCCACCCTGCCTTGCCAGGTCCCCAATATCGGCACTGATACCGTCAACATCAACGGCAAGACCCTGGACTTCATCGACGAAGGCATCCGCTTTACCGGCCCCAGCAACCTGACCGGCCTGCCCGCCGTCACCGTGCCAGCCGGCATCTCCGAAGGCATGCCCGTGGGCCTGCAAATCATCGGCCCCGCCTTTGAAGAAGCCCGCATCCTGAACGTTGCCTACGCCGTGGAAAACATGAAACCCCTGGCAGGACACCACCCCGTCCTGAAACCATAAGCTCAACAAAGCACCACAGAAACAAGCCCCTGTCCGCTAACAGCAGACAGGGGCTTTCTTTAGAAAAGCGGAGAAAAGAAGCAATCTCTACAGCTCGGACCCCGCTACCGAAAACAACAAAATTAAGTGGACTCAGACAGTTTGCCCCCACCCGAACTGGCCCGATACCCCACACCCGACCAAACCAAGCAAAGGCAAAGACCAAGACAAGCAATCCCCAACCAGGCCAAAGCCATCAGAATCGTAAACACAGAGGGACTCTATTTTCTTTCAATAAGCCATTCAGGTTCGCCCCAGGGCTGAGCGGCGAGTCAGAGTTCTTGCCGCGGGCGATTGCAGGATACGGGGTGCAAGCGCCCTTCTGTTCGCGCCCGACGCTTGTGATGTGTCCGGGGGACACATCACCGGGCAAGTTAAGGGCGCGCCCGTATCCTGCCATTGCCAAGGGAACCGACGCGTAGCGTCGGCAAGGACTCAGCCGCTCAGCCGTGGGGCGAACCTGAATGGCGTCTTTCAGAACGAGCCCCCCTGCTACCAACCCGAGGCGCTTCAGACAAGAAAGCAATCTAAACGAAGTCAAACAGCGCAGACGTTACACCCACCCCAAGCAAGGCATCACCTCCTGCGTCAAATGCGCCACATTCAAGCGCATCCTGTCCTTGTAATCCTTGCCCACAGCAAACGACGCCCCCGGCATCAGCAAGATCCCCTGCTGTTCCAGCCTCTCTATATAAGCCGTCAAATCCGGCATCTCCGGGTGCCCGACCCACAAGAACATCCCGCCCTGCGCCGGTACATCAAACACCCAGCCGTACTCCCTCAGCACTTTCTGGGCAATTTGCTGATGCGTCATCAACTGCCGCTGAATCGACTGCGTATGTTTCGCATACGTGCCATCCGCCAGAATCGTATTGACGAAACGCTCGCAAAACCCCGGCACGGCCACGCTGGTTAAAAGCTTCAAACGAATCAAAGACTCCAGCAACTGCGGCCCGCAGGCGATATAGCCAATCCGCAAGGACGCCGACAAGGACTTGGAAAAACTGCCTATATAAACCACATGCTCCAAATCCCCCAGCCCCGCAAAAGTCTGCCGCACGCCGGGAAAGAAATCCCCATACACATCGTCCTCAACAATCAGGAAGTCATGCTCTACGGCCAGCTTGACCACGGCAAAAGCCACCTTGGGACTCAAGCCCGCCCCGGTCGGATTATGAAAAGTGCTATTGCAGAAAAACGCCCGTACCTTATGCGTCTGCAAAATCTGCTCCAACGCTGCCACATCCGGCCCATCCGCCAGGCGCGGCACACCAATAGGCACACCGCCACACAAGCGAATCAGCTTGATCAAGTTGCCATTACACGGCTCATCCACCAAAACATGATCACCCTGACGAATCACAGTCCGCGCGATCAGATCCAGCGCTTGCGTCGCCCCCAATGTCGTCACAATCTGCTGGGGAGAAACCTCGATCAAGGTCGACTGCCGCAACAACAGCGACAACTGTTTACGCAAGGGCAAATAGCCCTGAATATCGCCGTACTCCACCAAACCGCTACGCCCTGAACGTGCCGTCTTGCGTATGGCTTTAGCCAAAGCATCCGTATCCCGCCAAGGCATGGGTAACCAGCCGCAGCCTAATTTGCATTGATCTGGCTTGGCCTGCAGCAACTTGAACAAAGGGTCCATCGGGGCCTCGGACGGCAAAATGGACAAGTGCTCATTCAGGGCGGACCAGCGCGCCACAAAATAACCACGCCCTTGCAGAGCCTCCAGCATCCCCTCGCCCACCAGGCGAGTGTAGGCACTGACCACAGTGTGATGGCTCAGGCTTTCTTTGGCCCTCATCTGCCGGATCGACGGCAATTGCTGCCCTATTGCCCATTCCCCCTTGAGAATACGAGCCTTCAAACCTTCATAAAAATCCATGCCTGCCTCCCCAGACACTGTTAGAAGAAAATAGCTAACAGTTTTCAGAATAGTACACCTACTGTTCGAGACAAGCCCGCCAGGAGAATACAAAATCACCCCCATCTTTCTGACGTGCCAGTAGAGGTTTGCCTCGCTCTCAAGATCGGGGCATTTGTCATTTCATCCATGCACACCGACGCCCACCACAACGCAGCATCATGACCACCACCCAACTCCCTTTCAAAACCTACATCTACTTCCTGGCCCAATCCATTAACCTGACCACCGCCGTCATGTCCGTCACCATGGCGGCCCTGGTTGGCGGTAGTCTGGCCCCCGAGCCCTGGCTATCCACTGTGCCCTATGGTTTCCAGTTCCTGTTTGTGATGCTATTCACCCTTCCCGCATCCAGGCTGATGGCCGCCATAGGCCGGAAAAAATCCTTTTTACTGGCCTGTCTGCCCTTGGCCGCCTCGGGTGTCGTCGGGTCTTGGGCAATCGAGATGAAGCAGTTCTCCTGGCTGGTGGTCTCGCATGCCTTGCTGGGTATGTATATTGCCTTTGCCAACTTCAACCGCTTTGCCGCCACCGACGGACTTGGCAGCAACTTGATACCGCGTGCTATCTCTTTGGTTGTGGCCGGAGGGGTGATTGCCGCCGTATCAGGCCCCTTGCTGATACGGGGCTTGAAAACCAGCAGCTTCGGGGCAGAGTTTGCCGCCTGCTATGCCGCCTTCATCTTGCTGGCTTTGATCTCGTTCATCCTGAATCTGTGCATCAAGGAAGTGCAGCCTGTTCAACAGGCTGCGCGCAAGAAAACAAATCGTGGCCAGACCTTGGGCCTGGTGCTGCATAACAAGACGCTGGCCATTGCCATCTGTATCGCCGCGATTGGCTACGGCATCATGAACCTGCTGATGATTCAGGCGTCCATGCATATGTCCCATCTTCATGTGCACTTTTCAGATATCAGCACAGCCATTCAATGGCATGTGCTGACCATGTTCGCCCCCTCTTTCTTTACCGGCATTCTGATCCAGAAGTTTGGCCTGAAAACTATTGCCATCACCGGCATTCTGCTTTTGCTCTTGAGCAGCCTGGTCAATATTGTTGGCCACAGCTATACGACTCTCAGCCTTTCCTTATTGATTCTGGGTTTGGGCTGGAACTTCACCTATGTAGGTGGCAGCGCCTTGCTGACAGAGACGCTGGAAGGCAAGCCGCAGTTTCTGGAAGTGCAGGGCCTGAATGATTTGGGCGTATCCATCTGCGCTACTCTGGGGGCGTTTGCCCCGGCCTTTCTGTTCAGCCTTGCAGGCTGGAGCGGCACCAATATTCTATCCGCCATGATCTGCCTGGTGCTGTTGCTCCTGTCGCTGCTCTATATTCAGCCAACAAAAACCGGCAAGCCGTAGAACCGCGTCTGCCCCGATCACCACAGCCACGTCATTCCCAATGAAATCGCCGCTGCCCTGCCTGGGGAGCGGCGATTTTTTACGTCTATCTCAATAATCGAAAGCCATGAAAATCAGATAGTTCTTAATTCTTGGCCTGGATCTGCATGTTCCAATTTCGGGACCCAACAAGCCCATGCAATCTGCTTTTGCTGATGGTTCAAAACAAGGAGTCTGGACCTCGTTTCCAAGGCTTGCGGCAACGCTCGAATTCAATACTCGTCCCCAAAATAATCTGAATAAAGCTAGTCGAACGTATCGAGGAGTTTATGCGATTCACCTTTCCCGGCGCAGCCATTGTGGCTGCCTTTGTTTTATCTGCCTGCCAAACGACCGCACCTGTTCACAACGCCCCGGAGACCAGCGCATCCAGCAAAGAGGACAAGTGCTTTCAGGAGTTCGCCGCACTCAAAGATCTGGACCCGGTCGCCTACGAAAAATACCGTCAGCAAATGCAGACTATTGATGAGAACTTTGGGATCTATAAAAGCAATGCGGCATTGATTGATGAAAACGCCTCTGAAATCATGCTGACTGAAGTCAACAAGATGCTGTCCCTGGTCTGTGTCCGGATTAACAACGCCGTCTACTCCAACATGATGGATCGCGTTCAAAGCCTGAACAAGCTATGAGAAAGTACTTCAACGCGGCACTTTGCTGCAGCTTGCTGCTGTTTTATGAAGCTTCTCATTCGGTGGGAACGGGCTTACTGGACCGCTTGGCTCACGAAAACATCATTGGTGATGGCCTTCCTAGACCACAAGGAAATGCGGGCTCTCCCCAAACCAGCCCCCTACCTCCCACTACAGCTCAGGCCGAGAACAATGCCCTGCTCAGAAACGAGCTGCATCAGGCCAACACGCAGTTGATTGCCTTGCAACAGCGTCTGTCAGATACCGAAAACCTGAACAGCCAACTACAACAACAATTGCAGCAGCTACAGGCAGAGCCGGACGGCTCTCTGGTTCTGGCACCCATCGCCATCGATCAGGAACAAAACCAGGCGCGGATCAGGGAATTAAGCCAACGTCTGGAAGAGGAGCTGAGTCAAAAACATGCTTTGGCATCAGAACTGGAAAGCCTGCAAAGTGCCCAGCGCCAGGACCTATCCAATGACCAGTTGCAAGACAGCAAACTTGCTGCGACCGCGACTGAGATCGCCACGCTCAAGAAAGAGATAGACGAGCTGAAAGAGGCAAAACAGGACTTGCAACACAGGTTGGTCGCGCAAGCGCTGAATTCAAACAAGGCCGAACCTGCAGGCGCGCCCCGACGCATGATTGTGAATGACGCCGCCTCGCCAGACATCCGCCTTAGCTATGCCATCGGGGCCTGGTATGCGGACAGTGCGCCGCACGAGACGCAGAAACTGGCATCCATTGGCAAGCAACTGGATTTGCAAGCCTTCTCCCAGGGTTTCAGCGACAAAATCGACCAGCGCCTGCAATTGTCCTCCAGCATCATTTCTGTGGAGCTGACCAACGTCGACAAGCTATTGGAACAGGCCATGCTGTCCAAGAACGAGAAGCTGGCCAAATCGGTTCTGGCGGCGGCAGGGGCAGAAAAAGGTGCCATCAAAATGGCGGATGGAGTGGTCTACAAGATCCTGAACAAGGGCAAGGCACCGATGGTGACCGCCAGCAGCGATATCCTGTTTGAGCTTGATGAAGAACTGGGAACAGGGGAAATACTGGCTGCCAGAGACACCAAAACCAGTCTGACTGCGGACTTACCGCCCCTTTTCCAAGAGATCGTCAAACAACTGGGTATTGGTGGTTCTGCACGCATCCATGTCCCCATCACCGAGGCCCATGCCGCCACCGGCGTGCCGCCAGGCTCGGTTTCGATTACCACGATCAAGATTATTGGCGTGAAATAAAACAAATGCCGGTACTCGCATAAAAATCGAGCACCGGCATTAGGACTGTTTTAAACCCAAACCTGCGGTAATGGCTCCATCCACCAAATCAACAGAGCCCCCCCTGCTATCACTTACTTGGCGGTATAGCCACCATCCGCAACCAAACAAGCGCCTGTCATGAAGCTGGCCCCTTCCGAGAGCAGAAAGGCAATAGCATGGGCAATTTCATCGGCATGACCCAAACGGCCAATCGGGTGTTGAGCCACCAAGGCTTCACGAGCAGCCGCATCCAGACCCGACAAAATCGGCGTATCGACATAACCGGGGTGGATGGTATTGATGCGCAGGCCCTGAGAGGAGTACTCCAGGGCTGCAGAACGGCTCAGGCCAATCACACCGTGCTTGGCGGCGTTGTAGCCGGGCAAAGTAGGATTGGCGACCAGGCCCATAATGGACGACATATTGACGATGGCACCACCGCCCGCCGCCAAAATGGCGGGAATCTGATAACGCAGGCCATAGGCTACGCCGTTCAGGTTGATGTCGATCAGGCGACGCCAGCCGTCCAGATCCATCTCGCCTGCCGGGCCGGAATCCCCGCCCACACCGGCGTTATTGACAGCGAAGTGCAAGGCACCGAAGTGTTCAATGGCGCAATCGACAGCGGCTTTCAATTGATCGGGCTGGGTGACATCCGCCACATTCGCCACCGCCTTGCCACCGGCCTGCTCAATTTCCTTGACCACGGCTTGAACCGCATCGGCCTGTACGTCAGACACAACAACCGACAGGCCATTGGCGGCCAGCAGGCGGGCTGTTGCAGCACCGATACCCGAGGCTGCGCCAGTTACCAAAACAGAGTGGCCGGAAAATGAATACTTCATGCTGAAAACTCCTTCAAAAATTCACTAGAACCAAGTCTCAAGACTTGCGCTGACGAGTCCTGGACGCTGCACCCGTGCTGGCAGGTTTAGCCGCAGCTTTGCCTTGCCCGGATGATGGCGTTGAGCTTGTTGCAGACTTGGCTGCCGATTTACTTGCTGGCGTGGTAGGCGCCGTTGCTGCCTTGGCGGCTGGCTTTGTTGCAGTAGTAGCCGAACCAGGCTTGGCCCCTGCGCTAACGGCCTTGGCAGGTGCGCTAACAGCAGGCTTACCTTTGGCTTTTTCTGCGGGGAACAGCGGTCCAGAAGCAAACGAAGTAGCAACTGGTTTATTAGCTGCGCCTGTAGCAGGCGTAGGTCGTGTCGCGGAGCTAGGCGTCGCAGACTTAGATGCGGCCTTACCCAAGGCTTGAGCCGGAATACCCGCCATGGTTTGAGCAAGCGGTTTTGTCGCTGGCTCGGCGGCTGGTTTCACTGGAGCAGATGTCGCTGTTTTAGCTGTCGTACCTACTGACGATGGCCCCGTTGATTTCGCTACCGTTTTTGTTACGGCCTGGGCTATTGGCTTTACTGGTGCAGGAGTGGCAGGCTTCTTGAGCGCTGCTGGCGTAGTTTTAGCGGCAGCTTTAGTTGCGGTCTTGCTTGCCGTTTTAACGACGGGCTTGGCGTCCGCCTCATCTGATTTCTTGCCCTGCTCTTGCTGCTGGGCAGCCATCTCGAACAAGCCGAGCACCTCTTCAGAAGCCTTCACCACCGCTTCAGGCGCAGCATCCTGCTCATCAATGGCGCTGATCAGCTTCTTGATCAGGGACGCGACCAAGCGGATTTCCTCTGGCGTCTGTTTGCTCAGCAGATGTGGAATCGCTTCTACAGCCTTGTGTCCGTGGTGCGCCAGAACCAGCGCCTGCTCACGAATTGCAGCACGCATTTTTTCAATATCAATCTTGCCGGTGTCGTACTGCTCGCGCAGACGCATGGCAGCATGGTGATAACGCTCATCCACACTGTTGCGCTGCTTGGCAATGTGGAACAAGGCGCGCAAAGCCGCTTCCAGCAAACCGCCTTCGTTCAGCAAACCGTCCAGTCTGTGCATTTGCTGACGCACAAAAGCCAGATGCTCGGGCGAGCTACCGGGATGGGGACGCGCCGGTACGGAGTCACCCGGTGCATGGCCCGCCAAAGCCATCAACAAGGGCGAGCCATAAACCGTGTCAAACCAGATCTGATAAATACTGTCGCGCCGGTCACGGTAATTGTTCAGGACCCGTTCCATAGCCTGGGAGAAATTCTCCTGCGCTTCCAGGAAAATATTGTCCTCGTCCACGGTCTGGCGCTGCTGGGCGATGTTTTCTGCCCACTGATGAATCGTGGCGGCCCAGGGATGGGCGCTGGTCCAGGACTCGTACGACAGACGCATGGGGTTAACGGCTTCCAGCAATGCCGCGGTATAGGGAGTAGACAGCGCTTTGACCCAAGGCTGCAAGGTGCTCTTGTAGAACGCCAGATTGATTTCCGATAGACGCGCCGCAGCAGCAAAACGTCGATCCGACTCAGGATCAGGCTGCACAATTTCGGCAATTTCAGCCAGATTGCTTTGCCGCACCGACATCAAATAGGGGTCATTCAGCAAGGTGTCGTCATCGGGCGTTTCTTCGACAGTCGCGCGGTAAATACCGGCAGGCAGCAAATCAATTTGATCAATGGTGCTGGCAAATTTGCGGTGCTCTTTGCTGCCCACACTACCGGACACAAAAATACCCAAATGTCCGATACGATCATGGGTCGTAAAGACGATGGTCTGGTCGTGACTGCGCACATCATCGTCATCCAGATACAGGTCAGTAATCCAGCCCAGTGCCTGTGCGGGCGGCGTAATGTTGTCGCCAAAAGAACTGAACACCACGATGGGCGAACGGATATTGCGCAGGTCGATGCGGATGCCGTCGGAGGTCATTAACTGTGCCGTAGACAGCTTGTTGCCAATGAACAGGTTATCCACGATGTACTGCATTTCCACATCGTTCAGAAATACATAACCGCCCCAGTATTTCTCGAAACCGATATAGCGTTCGGCTTCGGTGTCTGCATTGGCGTACACGTTGTACTGCTTGGACCACAAGGTATTGGCCGGGTCCAGATTCTCGAAATTCTTGACCAGCCACGCACCGTCAAAGCGACCATTGCCCAGATCGCTGGTCATCGCTGTTAACCAGCTACCACCCAGCAAGCCACCGGCATAGCGCATGGGGTTGCGGCCTGCCCAGTAAGACACGGGGGCTCCGGCCAGAATCAAGGGACCAAACAACTCCGGCCACACAGCCGCCGCCATCATGATCTGCCAGCCCGCCTGACAATTACCGATCACCACCGGCTTGCCCTGGCTTTCTGGATGCAGCTCGGCCGCTTTGCTGACAAAGGCTGCATGGGCACGCATCACATCCTCGACCGTCTGGCCAGGAACAGGGTCCGGTAAAAATCCGACAAAGTAGCAAGGGTGCCCCGCTTGCAGCGCGGCACCGATTTCACTATCCGACTTGAAACCACCGATGCCCGGCCCATGACCGGCACGGGGATCAACCACCAGAAACGGACGTTTGCTGGGGTCGGTAGGCTGATCTTCCGGTGCCAGAATACGCACCATCAGATAGTTGACGGGTCGGGGAAGAGTCAGACCCGACATGACCAGTTCGGCCGGGAAGTTCAGCACATTCGGCACTTCTACCTTGCGTTGGGCCTGGTACTGATCCCCGACCTGACGCTCGATATCGGCATACAGAATGGCGCGCTGCCAGGCGTCCACAAAGTACGAGGAGACGGTCTGACCCAGGTTCCAGGGATTCATCATCCAGGGGGACCAGGCCGTGCTGTCGTCACGAGACTTATCTGTCATCATCTTCTCCCTTCAATCAGCTAGCTGTTCAAGCGGCCTCAATGGCAATGGCTACGCCTTGACCGCCACCAATGCACAGGGTGGCCAGACCTTTCTGGCCACCACGGCGACGCAGTTCATGAACCAGGGTGACCAACACGCGCGCACCGGACGCACCAATGGGGTGACCCAAGGCAATCGCACCGCCGTTGACGTTGACCTTGCTCATGTCCCACTGCAAGTCTTTGGCCACAGCCAGCGATTGGGCGGCAAAGGCTTCGTTAGCTTCGATCAGATCCAGTTGATCAATTTCCCAACCCACTTTCTTCAAGACCTTGCGGCTGGCCGACACGGGGCCAATCCCCATGATGGCCGGGTCTACACCCGTGCTGGCCCAGCCACGAATCCACGCCAGAACGGGCAGACCCAATTCCTTGGCTTTCTCTGCGCTGGCCAGCAAAAGTACGGCTGCACCGTCGTTGATGGTGGACGCGTTGCCGGCGGTAACCGTGCCGTCTTTCTTGAAGGCAGGACGCAGCTTGGCCAAGGACTCCAGCGTGGTTTGGGCACGCGGCTGTTCGTCGGCCTCAACGCGCACAGGGTCTCCTTTACGCTGAGGTACGTCGATGGGGGTAATTTCGTCCTTGAAGCGTCCGGCTTCCATCGCGGCTACGGCTTTACGCTGGGACTCCACCGCAAAAGCATCTTGTTGTTCGCGGGTGATGCCGTAGCGCTCGGCCAGGTTTTCGGCTGTGATCCCCATGTGGTAGTTGTGGAAAGCGTCGGTCAAACCGTCACGCAACAAGGTGTCATCCATCATGGCGTGGCCCAGGCCCAAGCCGGTACGGGCTTTGTGTACAACAAAGGGAGCCAGGCTCATGCTTTCCTGACCACCGGCCAGCACCAGATCGGCATCGCCCAGGGCGATGGCCTGAGCCGCCAGATGCACCGCTTTCAAGCCTGAACCGCAAAGCTTGTTCAGGGACATGGAGGGAACTTCATAAGGCAGGCCAGCGTTCACCGCGGCCTGACGAGCCGGGTTCTGACCAGCGCCGGCGGTCAGAATCTGGCCCAGAATAACTTCATCAATCTGTTCGGCTGCAACGCCCGTGCTCTGGAGCACGGCACGAATCAGTTGTGCGCTCAAATCGTGGGCGGGCACCGTAGACAGCCCCCCTTGAAAACGGCCGATGGGACTACGAGTCGCAGCAACAATGGCGATATCTTTGTGCATATCCATTCCTTTCATAAGTCGCAGGCCCGACAAGCGGGCCCATACAGGCAGCAGCCGAACAGAGTCGGGCTTAGTACATATGCTGGCCGCCATTCATGGCGACATTACTACCTGTCATAAATCCGGCTGCTTCGCTGGCAATAAAGGTCACCAGAGCCGCAATTTCCTCGGGCTTGCCCAAACGGCCAACCGGGATGCCCGCGATAATGCTATTACGCACATCTTCAGGCACGGCCATGACCATTTTGGTGGCCAGATAACCGGGGGAAATTGTGTTTACGGTCACGCCCTTGCGCGCCACTTCCTGAGCCAAGGCCTTGGTGAAACCGTGCATCCCTGCCTTGGCGGCCGAGTAGTTGGTTTGACCGAACTGTCCCTTGCTGCCATTGATGGACGAGATATTGATCACTCGGCCCCAGGTACGCTCCAGCATGCCGTCAATAAAAGGCTTGGTGACGTTGAACACCGAGTCCAGATTGACGCGCAGCACATCGTCCCACTTGTCTTTGCTCAGCTTGCGGAACGTGCCATCGCGCGTAATACCGGCGTTATTGACCAGGATGTCGACTTGCAGACCGTCCTTCTCGATAGCTTGCGCCATTTGCTGGCACGATTCGAAATCGGCCACATCAACGTGATAGCCCTGAAACACATAACCTGCATCGGCCTGCTCTTTAAGCCAGACCTGGGCATCGGCCTCGCTGCGCGAGTGAGTCACCAGGACTTGATGGCCCGCATCATGCAGGGCACGGGCGATCTCTTGGCCCAGACCGCCCATCCCACCTGTCACCAACGCCGTGCGTTTAACCGTAGACATACCGCTTATGCTCCCTTTTTAGTGTCAGAGGCGCTGGCAGCGTTTGCCCAAGGTGCGCCCCACTGCTTGAAAATATCCATCATTGGCACGGCCGCACTGGTATTGCTGACCACCGCCATCACCGACTTCTGCCAGGCTTCCAGCGCTTCCTGCAAACCGGAGGTGAACTCGGTCTGGTTCTGAATCGCTAATTGATTGATGGTCTGGCTGTCGTTAACGCCGTGCTGGAACAAACGCCAGAACGTGTCGGCGGGCAAGGTGGCCAAGGACTGCCAGTTACCCGTTTGCAACAAGCCTTCAATCTCGGCCGTAGTCTGCTCCATGCTGCGCAAATTACTTTTCTGTACGGACTCCAGCCAACGATGGCCGCCCTCCTGCAGCAGGCGCGTGATACGCAGTTGCAACTCAACATTGGCCTTGTACAGATCCAGGGGAAGTGTTTCCATGCTCATCGAAATCTCCTTAAAGGAAAAAAGTGCCCCCTGACGGGGCCCAGTCCATCAAGCCATCTGAGAGATGGTGTTACGAAAACGCCGCAGTGACAGAAGGAACAACGCCGTCCCGATCACCAGCAGGGCTAAAAAGGGTTGCCATACGGTTTCAATGCCAGCCCCCCGGAACAAGATGGCCTGCCCCAGGGACACGAAGTGTGTAGTGGGAGCCAGTTGCATCAGGTTCTGAACAATTTCAGGCATGCTTTCGCGGGGGGTACGTCCGCCCGAGAGCAGGTTCATGGGCAGCAAGGTCAACATCAACAACAAGCCAAACTGCGGCATGCTGCGCGACAAGGTAGCCAGATAAATCCCCATGGAAGTCATGGCAAACAGACACAGAACGGCGCCGCACAGGAACAAGGGAATGGAACCCTCAATGGGCACGCCCAGCAGGCCTCGCACCACAAAATTCAGCGACGCCGCCGTCGCCACCAGGACCACCAGTCCCATGGCCGTGACCTTGGACGCCATGATCTCGCCCGGTGTCACCGGCATCACCAGCAAGTGTTCGATCGTGCCGTGCTCGCGCTCCCGGATCAGGGCGGCTCCGGTCAGGATGATGGACAGCATCGCCACCGAGTTGATGACCTCGGCAATACTGCCGAACCAGGCCTTTTCCAGTGTGGGGTTAAACCGCACCCGCAAGGCCAGATCCACCGGCAAGGTGTCAATGCTGCGATACCGTCGCACAAACTCGTTCACCTCGCCCATCACCACCTGCTGGATGTAGTTATTGCCGGTAAAGGCCTGACTCATGCGTGTGGCATCAATATTCAACTGCACTTCGGGGCTGCGTCCGGCCAGCACATCGCGCTGAAAGTTCGGTGGAATGTTCAGCACAAAGGTGAACTGCCCCGTATCCATGCCCGAGTCCATTTCCCCATACTCGATCATGTGCGGGTGGATGAATTCAGGCGGATAAAAAGCCGAAGTAATGCGCGCTGACAAGGGGCTCTGGTCCTGGTCCACAATCGCGATGGGCGCATTGTTCAGGGTTTCGGGCTGCGCGGTCGCGGAGGTGTAAATCGAGACCGAAAACACGTACACAATGAGCAGCAGCATCATGGGGTCACGCGCCAGACTCCACAGCTCCTTGCGGCCCAGCAACAGTACATTCTTGAGTTTTCTCATCTCACTTCTCCTGCTTTTTCAGCAGCATGACCGCCGCGCCCAACACCACCGGAATGGCCAGCAACAAGGCAAACAGGGCCCCGTGCAGATCCGAGAAGGTCAGTGCTTTGTTAAATACCCCGCGACTGATGTTGAACATATGCGTAGCCGGATAAATCTCGCCCGCCCAACGGCTGATCCCTTCCATGGAGGACACCGGGTTCAGCAAACCGGACAATTGCGTGGCTGGCAGCATGGTGCCGATCATGGCAAAGAACATGGCCGCGATCTGACTTTTCGTCACCGTGGAAGCCACCAACCCCATGCCGGTAGAAATCACGCAAAACATCAAGGTGGCCACGCTCAAGGTCAGGAAGCTGCCCTTGATGGGTACATCGAACACCGTGATGGCCAAGAGGCACATGCACAGAAAGTTGATCATCGCCAGGCCGATATAGGGAATCTGCTTGCCCAGCAAAAACTCCACTCGGGTGACCGGCGTAACGTACAGGTTGATGATGGAACCCAGTTCCTTTTCACGCACCACGGACAATGCCGTCAACATCGCAGGCAACATCAGCAGCAGCACCGGAATCACGGCAGGCACCATGGCCGGCAAGCTCTTGACGTCCGGGTTGTAGCGGTAACGGTCCTGAATACTGGCGGGTACGACCAAAGCCCCTGCCCCCAGACGCTCCTTGGCTTGAGTAATCAGCCATTGCTGATGCATGGCCTTCACGTAGCCTTGAATGGTTTCGGCACGGGTAGGCATGGAACCGTCCACCCAGGCGGCGATTTCCGGCTTGCTGCCGCGCAGCACATCACGTCCAAAACCGGGCGGAATTTCGATCGCCAGCGCAATCTTGCCGCGCCGCATTCTGTCGTCCAGATCCTGGTAATCCGTTAAGGGGGCCTGCTCCAGAAAATAGCGCGAGCCGGACAGGTTCAAAGCGTAGTTCTGGCTGATACTGGTCTGGTCGCGGTCCAGCACGGCGTAGCGCAAATCCTCTACGTCCAGGGTGATCCCGAACCCCATCACAAACAGCAAAATCAGGGAACCGGCCAAGGCCAAAGTGGCTCGCACCGGATCTCGACGCAGCTCCAGCGCTTCGCGCCAGGTGTAGCTCAGCAAACGCTGCAAGCTAAAGCGTTCGCGCTTTTCGCTATGAGCTTCGTTTGCCACCACCGCTTGTTCTGTCGCCGGTTCCACTTCAGGCTCGGGGCCACTGGCTTCCAGCAAATAACCAATGAAGGCTTCTTCCAGATCAGCGGCGCCACGCTTTTTCACCAGGTTCGCAGGCGTATCGCTATCGAGCACTTTACCGGCATGCATCATGGACATGCGGTCGCAACGCTCGGCCTCGTTCATGAAGTGGGTGGAAATGAAAATCGTGACCTTGTCGCGGCGGGACAACTCAATCAGCAAGCGCCAGAAATTGTCGCGAGCCACTGGGTCCACACCGGAAGTGGGTTCGTCCAGGATCAGCAGCTCTGGCTTATGCACCATGGCCACCGCCAAGGACAGTCGCTGGCGCATCCCCAAAGGAATGGCATCGGGCAAACGGTCCAGAATCTGGCCCAGCTCAAAACGCTCCACCATTTCCGCCACACGGCCTTCCACCTCGTCCTCGGGGACGTGGAACAACTGGGCGTGCAGCACCAGGTTTTGCCGGACCGTCAGCTCGCTGTACAGGGAAAAAGCCTGTGACATATAGCCCACACGACGGCGGGTATCGATGTCTTTGGGATCGACCTCGTGGCCAAACAACCAGGCCTGACCTTCGGAGGCAGGCAACAGCCCCGTCAGCATCTTCATGGTGGTGGATTTACCGCAGCCGTTCGAGCCCAGAAAGCCAAAAATTTCGCCACGACGTATCCGGAAGGACACATTGTCAACGGCGGTAAAGTCGCCAAAGCGAATCGTCAGCCCTTCGGCTTCAATGGCAATATCGTCCGCATCCACATCCAGTGGCGGGATTTCTACAGCCTTGTGGCCTTGACGCTTGTCCTCGGGCAAGAGGCGAATAAAGGCCTGCTCCAGACTCTTGCTTTCCGTGCGCTCCAGCAGTTCTTTGGGCGAACCTGTTGCCAGAATCTGGCCGTCGTCCATGGCGACCAGCCAATCAAAGCGCTGGGCCTCGTCCATATAAGCGGTGGCGACAATCACGCTCATGCTGGGACGTTCGATGCGAATACGCTCGATCAGATCCCAGAACTGCTTGCGGGCCAAGGGGTCCACGCCGGTGGTAGGCTCGTCCAGCAGCAAAAAGTCCGGGTCGTGAATCAATGCGCAGCACAGACCCAACTTTTGCTTCATACCGCCCGAAAGCTTGCCTGCTGGCCGTGTCAGAAAAGGATGCAGGCCCGTGCTGCGCGTCAAATCATCAATTCGGCGACGGCGCTCGGCAGCATCGTGCCCGAACAATCGACCAAAAAACTGCAGGTTTTCTTCCACCGACAAGGTGGGATACAGGTTCTTGCCCAAGCCTTGAGGCATGTAGGCAATGCGCGGGCAAATCTGGTCGCGATGGCTTTTTTCCGCCATATCGCCACCCAGCACTTCAATACGGCCTTCCTGAATCACACGGGCGCCCGCCAGCAAGGACAGCAAGCTGGACTTGCCCACGCCGTCAGGACCAATCAGTCCGACCATGCAAGCGGCAGGCACATCCAGGCTTAAACGATCCAGTGCGAGCGTGTCGCCATAACGCTGGCTAAGTTCAACAACGCGAGCAACCGCCGCCGCTTGCTGCTTGGGCATGGTTTACTCCGTCAAGGTGGAAGTCAGCGACTCAGGCCAGCTGGCATTGGGGTCCAGCTTTACCCAGGCCACACCGGGCAAGCCGGTCTTGACTTGCTCCAAGTGCTTTTTCAACAGCTCGGGGGCAATCTGGGCCTTGACGCGGAACATCAGTTTTTGGCGCTCCGAGGCCGTTTCCACACTCTTGGGAGTGAACTGGGCAGAGCTGGCCACGAAGGACACAGTAGCCGGAACCGGGATGTCCGGAATGGCATCCAGCACCAGACGCACCTCGGTACCCAACGCCACCTTGCCGGCCACTTCGCTGGGCAGGAAGAAAGTCATGTACACATCGGACAGGTCCAGCACGTTCAGTACACGGCCACCCGCACCCAGTACTTCACCGGGCTGGGCGACACGAAACTGCACGCGACCATCGCGGGGGCTGACCAGCTCACTGTCGCGCAAGTCAGCTTCGATACGGGCCACAGCAGCCTTGGCGGCCTCCACGGCAGATTGGGCACCGATCAGCTGAGCTTTGGCAGCATTAATGGCCGCTTCTGCGGCATTGGCCTGGGCCTTGGTAGCAGCTACCGCAGCCTGAGCACCACGCACGCGGGCACGGTCATCATCCAGTTCCTGCGCCGAAGCGGCACCTTCTTTGGACAAGGTGGTGGAACGCGCCAGACGACGTTGGGCTGCGTCCAGTTCCGACTCACGTTGACCAATCAAGGCTTTGGCAGCGATGGCATCGCTTTCACGCAAGGCCACCTGGGCCTGAGAGGCCGCCACATTGTTTTCAGCTTGACGCAAACCAGCCACAGCTTCATCGCGGGCCGCTTCCAGACTGTCTTGCTGCATGATGGCCAGCACTTCACCTTCTTTCACGAAATCGCCCTCGTGGGCGGCGATGCTTTGGATACGTCCGGCAAACTTGGTGGAGATATCAATCTCGGTCGCCTCGATACGGCCATTACCGCTGACAAAGCCAGCGCCAGGACCGGTATTGGACATTTTCTGCCATGCCCACCACCCCAGGCCCAGAACACCGGCAACGATTAGGACAGGAACAAGATTTTTTTTCAAAGAGGATTGTTTGCTCATAGCTGGCTCGAGGATGGATCCGAATTAGAGGAGTTATGGGTGTTGGTCAGGGGCTCGGAGGGGTCCAGCCCACCGCCCAAGGCGCTATACATGGCAATCTGGCTGGCCAGGAGCGCGCGGCGCGTTTGCACCACTTGCTGCTCTACATCCAGCAAATCACGCTGCGCATCCAGCACTTCCAGATAGGCAGCCGAACCGTTGTCGTAACGCATCTGCGCCAGACGGGCGCGCTCGGTCTGGGCGCTGCGGGCAACCAGCTGAACGTCCAACTGCTGGCTTAACCAGTGCCGTGTCGACAAGGCGTCCGACACTTCACGAAAGGCGGTTTGAATCGCTTTCTCGTATTCCGCAATGCGCATGTCGCGACGCACATAGGAAGCGTCCAGATTCGCGCTGCGGCGGCCACCATCAAAGATGGGCAGGGAGATGGTCGGAGCAAACATCCAGGCCTTGCTGCCGGAATCAAACAAACCATCCAGCTCGGCGCTGGCGGTGCCGAAATTGCCAGTCAAGGCAATGCGGGGGAAGAAAGCGGCACGGGCAGCCCCAATATTGGCATTGGCGGCACGCAACTTGTGTTCAGCCGCAATAATGTCGGGACGCCAGACCATCAGGTCCGAAGGCAAACCGGGGGACAGCTCGGCCAACATGATGTTTTCATTCAAAGGCGCACCGGTTGGAGACACGCCCGGATCGGCCCCCAGCAGCTGTTGCAAGGCATGTAGTTGCACCGCACGTTGCTGTTCCAGCTGGGCCAGCATGGACTGAGCCTGCGTCAGCAAGGTTTGCACCTGCGTCACATCCAATTTGGACGTTGCGCCAACTTCATAACGACGGGAGAAAATGCGGTAAGACTCCTGACGAGTCTCTACACTTTTGCGGGCGATCTGCACGCGTTCGTCCAGCTCACGCACCACAATATAGTTATTGGCCACTTGCGAGACCAAAGCGACATGCACGGCTTGTCGGCCTGCCTCGGTAGCCAGCCAGCCTTGCAAGGCAGCATCTTCCAGGCTACGTACGCGGCCCCATAAATCCAGCTCCCAACTGGTCAAACCGACCTGGGCGCGGTAATCACCACCTGTCACCGCCTGGCCGCTGGGGTTCATGTCTCCAGGCACACGCGAGCGAGCAGCTTGCCCCCCTACGGTAAATTCAGGAAAGCGTTCGCTGCGCTGCAAATTCAGCATGGCACGGGCTTCGTCCACCCGTAAAACAGCCACGCGCATATCGCGGTTATTTTCCAGCGCAGTCTCAATGAGCTTGCTCAGAACCGGGTCTTTAAAGTATTCGCGCCAACCCAGATCACGCGCTCGCACCGCATTGGCCGGGCCTGCGGACAGGTCCGAGTAAGCCTGTGGAACGGGGGAAGCGGGCTGATCGTAATCGGGTGCCATCGAGGCACAACCCGCCAGGGTGACCAGCAAGGCAGCCAGCGCGAAATGAGGGCGACGCGCAGCGCTTCGGTGCTTGAGACTCAAATCGTAGGTCTGTGGGGCCATTGGAAAAAATGCCTAATGAGAAAAAGGGAACTGCCGTCAAGGCAAAACAGCACGTCAGCGATGGGCTTTGCACCTATCGCCGACATCAAACAGAGCGACAAGCTCACCATTTAGCGAGCTTGTATGAACTGACTGCTTACTTCACTAATACGTATTGACCGGGAGCCGGGCCGATTGGGGCGTAGCCCTGTTTGGCGGCACCCATTTGCGGTGGTTTCACCTCCGCTCCCGAGCGCGCCTTGAGCCATTCCGTCCAGGCGGGCCACCAGGAGCCCTGATGCGAGGCGGCTTGTGCCTGCCATTCGTCCACCAGAACAGGCGCAGTGCCTGCTGCGCGGGTCTGAATCTGATATTTGCGACGCGGATGGCCCGGTTCGCTGACAATCCCGGCGTTATGCCCACCTGTGGTCAAGACAAAGGTGATTTCGGCAGGCACCAGATAATGCAACTTGTAAACAGAGCGCCAAGGGGCAACGTGATCGGAAACAGTACCGACACAAAAAATAGGCAAATTAACTTGCGCCAGAGAAACGATACGGCCTTCAACCGGATAACGGTTTTGACTTAAATCATTATTCAAATACATGCGGCGCAAATATTGCGAATGCATGGTCGCGGGCATACGCGTGGCGTCTGCATTCCAGGCCATTAAATCGTTCAAGGGGCGGCGTTCGCCCAATAAATATTTATTAACCATGGGCGCCCACAATAAATCAGCGGAGCGCAGCATTTGAAAAGCGGCTTCCATCTGATTGGCGCGTAAATAGCCCTCGTCGGCCATCTGAGCTTCCAGCAGGCTGACCTGACTTTCGTCAATGAACAGGGACAAATCGCCCGGCTCGGAAAAGTCGGTTTGGGCCGCAAAGAACGTCAGGGAGGCAAGCCTGTCGTCTCCATCGCGTGCCATGGCAGCCGCGGCAATCGCCAGCAAGGTGCCGCCCAGGCAATAGCCGGTGGCGTGGATTTTCTGGCCGGGAACAATGGCGTTGACAGCATCCAGGCTGGCCTTCCAGCCCAGGCGAATGTAGTCGTCCATCCCGAAGGCATGATCTTCGGCAAGCGGGTTTTTCCAGGACAGGCAAAACACCGTGTGGCCTTGATCCACCAGGTATTTGATCAGGGAATTTTGTTCGGACAGATCCAGGATGTAGTACTTCATGATCCAGGCCGGAACGATCAGCACAGGCTCTGGATGGACCTGCTTGGTAGAAGGCGTGTACTGGATCAGTTCGACCAGCTCGTTACGTAGTACCACCTTGCCCGGCGTGGCCGCCACATCCTTGCCGACCACAAAATCTTCGGTGCCTACGGGCGGTTCACCCGCGAACTGGGCCTGCATATCCTGCTGCCAGTTCTCCAGGCCACGGCTGAAGTTATCCCCCTGTTCTGCAAGGGTTTTATCCCACACCAAGGGGTTGGTCCAGGCAAAGTTGCTGGGGCTGAGCATGTTCAACCATTGCTCAGCACCAAAGGCAATCAGTTTTTGATGATGAGGCTCCACACCGGCTACGCCTTCCGTGGCACTTTGCCACCACTGCTGCTGCGCCTGATAGGTTTGTCGCAGCAAATTAAAAGGCCAACGATCCCAGGCGGGGTCCGAAAAGCGGCGGTCGGTATAGGCAGGCGCTGCAGCTTGCTCTGAGGTTTGCGAAGACGACTGGGCCGATGCGGCCAGCTCCTCGCTCCATTCACGAAATAGCTGTTCCCACTGGCTTTGCGCCAACTGCCGCAACTGTTCTTGTTTGCCAGGGCTAAGGGCCAGATGACGTATCCAGTCCATCCAGGCAAGAAACTGCGATTCGGGGGAGATGGAACTCCAGATACGAGCCCAGGCGGCTCGTGCGGATGCGTCTAACTGCTCAGTCTGATCAAGGGACTGCCTGCTAACCATTGCCACTCCGCAAAAAGTACATACAAAAAGCAGATACGACTGCTTAGTCTTTTTAATAATACACCAGTTTACATCTAAACTTTTTGTATGCAGGCCTTTTAATAAAGAGCCATAAAAAACCTTTGCGTTAGATCAAGTTCATGGCAGATAAAAAACGACCAGCCTCAGCCACATTTGTTGTTATACCGTGCCTGTTATGGAATAGGGAAATAAAAACAAGTGAAAAAACAAATAAAGCCTCACTAAAAAACTCAGGCTTTTAAAAAAAACAAAGGCGATGCAATCCAGTGAAACAAGCGGTAACCCAGACTCATGGCACAACTATTATTTCCACAGCAATGTGACAAAACAAGCACAGCCCCTCGTCAAGCCCTCAAGCCGCAGCCAGGCTGGCTTGCCATCGGCCTGGGACAAGTGGCCTGATATACTGCAAGCCCCATATCTTGCCCATCCCCACAGGATGACATGACAGACACGCACCAAAATAAACCTCCTAAAAACGAAAGCACAAACAAGCGACGTTACCTACCGTCAGCTGAGCGCAAACGCGAAATCCTGAAAGCCGCTTTTGAAGAGTTTTCTCATCGGGGATTTCTGGGTACTTCGCTGGAGCGCATCGCCGCGCGCGCCGGGATATCCAAGTCCGGCATCTACGCGCACTACAGCAGCAAAGATGAAGTGTTCGAGGACATGCTCCACAGCACTCTGCTGCCGCCTGATGGCAATACCTTTGAGTTATCCGATACCTCCGAGGCAGACACCCTGTCCTGTATCGTGGATGAGTACCTGCACCAGTTGTATGAACGCCTGTCCAACCCGGACGTGCAAGCCATGTTCAGGCTTTTGATGACAGAAAGTGGCCGCGTGCCGGATCTGGCCCATTACTGGGGCAAACAGCTCCTGAGCCAGAACTACACCGCCAATCAGGCGTTTTTTGAACTGGGCATCCAGCGAGGTCTCATCCGCCCCGACGTCAGTTCCTCCGACTACATCCTGGCCGCCTCTCCCTCCCTGATGTGGCTGATGGTTTTGCTGGTTCTGGGACCACAGAACTCGCCCGTGCCCTTTGAAGAAGTACACCAGTTGCACAAGCGCTTGCTGATAGAGTGCCTGCAACCTGCATCGGCCTAAGGGCTGCTCATCAAGAACGAGCCAAACAAGTTCGTTTGCTTTGGCAAGCGGGCTTGTTTGAGCCTCTGCAAGCCCCCTACCCTTTTTTTGTGCCATAAGCCTCATCAAGGCAGACGTATAAGCGCGTCTGATGCACACGCTACACTTGCGGGCAACAACCATTCCATCGAACCGCAACTGACCGTACAATAGTCGGTTGCAGTCCATTTCCAATGGGTTCCCTCACCCCATCCACCAAAAAGGTCCAGACATGACTCTGCCTACCGTGCCGTCTTCACGGCTGTCGTTCTACGTGCGACTTCTGATTGCCTTTCACATTTTTATTGTGATTGCCAGCAATTATCTGGTTCAACTTCCTATTGAACTATTCGGCTTTCATAGCACCTGGGGAGCCTTCAGCTTTCCCTTTGTTTTTCTGGCTACCGACCTGACCGTCCGCTTGATGGGCAAGTCCGAAGCGCGCCGCGTGATTACCCGCGCGATGTTTCCAGCCCTGATCGCCTCTTATGTGGTCTCGGTACTTTTTAATGAAGGCCAGTTCAACGGCTTGCAGGCACTGGGCGAATTCAACAGCTTTGTGTTCCGTATTGCCTTGGCCAGCTTTGCCGCCTATGTATTAGGGCAACTGCTGGATGTACAGGTCTTTGATCGCATCCGTCGCGACTACAAACAATGGTGGCTTGCTCCAGCGGCCGCCTCGATCTTTGGGCAGGCACTGGATACCTTGGCCTTTTTCGGCATCGCTTTCTGGCACAGCAGCAATCCCTTCATGGCCGAACACTGGGGCGAGATCGCCGTCGTCGATTACGTCATCAAACTGGGCGTCAGCCTGCTGCTGTTTGTACCCATGTATGGCGTACTGCTCAATTCCCTGATCAGCACCATGAAGCGCCGCGCCCTGAGCACCGCACAGGTCAAAGCATGAAGCCGCACACTCCCCGCCGCCGGGCACTGGTTCTCTTTTCGGGCGGACAGGATTCGGCCACCTGTCTGGCCTGGGCTTTGGACCGCTTTGCCTTTGTAGAAACCGTGGGCTTTGACTACGGCCAACGCAACCATGCGGAATTGCAGTGTCGACAGACACTAAGAGACAAGCTTTGCCAGCAGTTCCCGCACTGGGCAGAGCGCCTCGGGCAAGACCATGTGCTCGATGCCAGCGTCCTGGCTCAGATAGGCGGCAGCGCGATGACTGAATCCATGACGATTGCCATGCAGGAAGATGGTCTGCCCAATACCTTTGTGCCGGGTCGAAACCTGCTGTTCTTTACCCTGGCTGGCGCCCTGGCCTACCGTCGGGGACTGGATACGCTGGTTGGCGGTATGTCCGAAACCGATTATTCGGGCTACCCGGACTGCCGCGACAACACGCTGAAAGCACTGCAGGTGGCATTGAGCCTGGGGATCGAGCGCCCACTGACCGTGGAAACACCACTGATGTGGCTGGATAAAGCAGATACCTGGGAGCTAGCCCACCAGTTGGGCTCGGATGCTTTAGTGAAGCTAATTCAGGAAGACAGCCATACCTGCTACCAGAACGAGCGGGAAACCCTGCATGACTGGGGATATGGCTGCGGGCAATGCCCGGCTTGTGAGCTGCGGGCCAAGGGGTATGGGGATTGGAAGTTGCGGGGCTGATATTACGTAGTTACTCAATACGATAGGCGGCTGGGACCTCGCGATACAGGTTCACCGCCGCCTGTAAAGACAATAACTCTTTAATTACAAGCATGATAAAAAACAAGAAATAAATTAAAAATGGACCCGCGAAATATCTTTGAAGCTTCACCGTCGACTCCAACTAACTAAAATAGCTCCCAGACTCAACCGCCTCACAAACGCTTTCCAGATCACTCAAAGAAAGAGGCTTAATCTCATTAGAGACACCACTTGAACAGAGCGAAACATCGAAAAACCAGCGCTCATCGCCATCCTTCAAGAAAGATCTCAAACCCTGCTTCCCTTGCCACGCCCAAACATCACTTTCATCAAATTTAATTATTGCCTCAGAATTAAAAGTCAAAATAGCGAAAGGGGCAGAAAGAAACAACAAAAAAGCAAACCCTAGAGTGGTGAAAATCACACGATCAACACTAGGCTTTCTTACCTTACACGCACCCCACTTCACCCAACGCCCTGCTTTACCCATATTTTTCAATGGAATAGATAAAGCGTGTGACCATTTGACTGCTCTACTGGCATCCCTAGGGCAACTCACACTCTCGATAGAGTACATTGCCTTGAATCTTTCCAAGTCCAAGCAATTTTTTCTTTCAGAATCAAGAAGTGAATCATAAAACTCTTCCCTATGAAAAGAAGACCAAATTTTATTAAAGAAAACAAAATACGCCCCTTTATATTTAAGGTAAGCAACAGAAAACAAGAAAACAACAACAGCAAGCAAAGAAGAAATAGAAGCTAAAGAAGAAGAAATTAAATTAATCATAAGAAAAACCCAACCACCAAAGTGGCTGGGCCCTTATAAAAAAATTAATCAAATCACAGCTGAGCTGGTTCCGTCTGCACCTGATACACCGGGTAGCGTCGACACAAGGTCACGATTTTTTCCCGGATATCGTGCTTGATCGTATCCAGGGTGCCTGCCTCATAAGCATCAAGCACATCACACAAGTAATGCGCCAGTTGCTCGCAGTCCTCCACCGTAAAGCCACGTGTCGTTACAGCCGGCGTTCCGATACGAATACCCGAGGTCACCATGGGCGAACGGGGATCATTGGGCACCGAGTTCTTGTTCACGGTGATATAGGCATCTGCCAAGGCATCGCTGGCCTCTTGCCCGGTGTAGGGCTTGGTCGACAAGTTGATCAGCATCATGTGGTTATCTGTCCCCCCTGACACGATGTCGTGACCACGCTGCATCAGTACCGCCGCCATGGCGCGGGCATTACGCACCACGTTTTGCTGATAGGTACGGAATTCCGGCTGCAGAGCCTCTTTGAAAGCAATGGCTTTGGCCGCAATCAAGTGCATCAAGGGGCCGCCTTGCACGCCGGGGAATACAGCGGAATTCAGGCGTTTGTAGAAATCTTCGCTTTGCCCTTTAGCCATGATCACGCCACCACGTGGACCGCGCAGAGTTTTGTGCGTTGTGCTGGTGACCACATGGGCGTGTGGCAAGGGGCTGGGGTACTCACCCGCCGCCACCAGACCAGCTACGTGGGCCATATCCACCCAGAACCAGGCACCGACCTTGTCAGCAATCTGGCGCATACGCGCCCAATCCTTCACACGCGAATAGGCGGAGAAACCACCAATCAGCATTTTGGGCTTGGTCTCGATAGCAATGCGCTCCATTTCGTCGTAATCGATCAGCCCGGTTTGGGTATCAACTCCGTAAGGAACAATGTTGTAAAGACGCCCGGAAATATTGATGGGGTTGCCGTGGGTCAGGTGACCACCCTGAGCCAGGTTCATCCCCATCACCGTATCGCCCGGTTTGAGCAAAGCCAGGAACACAGCAGTATTAGCCTGCGCTCCAGCATGAGGCTGTACGTTGGCGTAATCACAATCGAACACCGCTTTCAGACGCTCGATAGCCAGACGTTCGGCTACATCTACAAATTCACAACCGGCGTAGTAACGCTTGTCCGGGTAACCCTCGGCGTATTTGTTGGTAAACACGGAGTTCTGAACCTGCATCACCAAAGGGCTGGCGTAGTTTTCCGAGGCAATCAGTTCTACGTGATCTTCCTGACGGCTTTCTTCGCCCTGAATGGCCTGAGCCAATTCCTTGTCGAATTCAGCCAGGCTGAGTGTGTTGTCGTACATCGCTTTTCCTTAAAAAAATTTCTACCCTCGTCGCGGCTACTTACTTGGCCGCCTTGCAAAGCAGGCGCACGCCCTAACCGTGCGTGCGCTTGAACTCGCGCATGAACTCTCCCAGCGCCTGTACCGCATCCAAGGTGACGGCGTTGTAGATGCTGGCGCGCAAGCCCCCCGTTGATTGATGGCCCTTCAAGCCGTGAAAACCATTCTTTTGCGCTTCTTCAACAAATAAAATATCTAAATCAGTTTCAGCAATATGAAATGGGACATTATTGAGGGATCGATAGTCAGGCAAAACATTGTTGATATAGAAACCATCACTGCTATCAATAAGCTCATAGAGCAGCTGCGATTTTTTCTTATTTATTTTGTGCAATACTTCTATTCCACCAACACGCTCTATCCATTCCAGCATCAAACCCAGCACATACCAGGAAAAGGTTGACGGTGTATTTAATAGCGATTTCTTTTTTGCTTGAATGGAAAAATCCAAAGCTTGTGGCGTATTTGCCAAAGGCCTGTCTAAAATAGCGGGATTAAGTAATACCAGCGTAACACCGGCAATTCCCATATTTTTCTGAGCCGAGGCATAAATCAAATCGTGAGCCGAGACATCAATCGGTTTTGACATCAAGCTGGAGCAAGCATCACACACCAAGGGAATAGGTGAAGCAGGTGGTTTTGAAAATTGCAAGCCCTGTGCAGTTTCGTTCTCTGTGTAATGCAAGTACGCTGCATCCCGATTAATATTAGATTCATTAATCTCGGGAATACGATCAAATCCAGTTTCATAAGAACTGGCTACGATTTCGACATTCCCATATTGCTTGGCGGCATTAGCCGCCTGTTCCGACCATAAACCCGTATGTATATAGTCCGCTGTGTTTGCTTGATGAAGCAAGTTCATCGGTATTTGAGAAAACTGCAGGTACGACCCTCCTTGCAGGAGCAAGACGTGATAGTCCGTTGGCACGGCCAGAACACGACGCACAGCGGCGTCGGTACGATGGGCAAAATCCATGAAAGGCTGGGAACGATGGCTGATTTCCATCACGGACACCCCTGTGCCCGCAAAATCAAGCAGCTCATCACGTATTTGCAATAGAACATCCATTGGCAAGGCGCTGGGCCCTGCGCTGAAATTAAAGGGTCGGGACATACTTGCTGAGATCCTGTACAAACCTGAACGCCGGAACAGGCCCCCCCTATTTCGGCAATGACAATCAAGTCTACGAGCACAATGGTCTGACTAGTCAGACCATTAATATTCTCTGGAGCAGACCGCATGACGCGTTCGTTTGAACTGGACACCTTGAAGATGCGTCTTAACGATGACGAACTTCAATCCCTGGATCTTCACCAGCGCATTCAGCGTGCCTTGCGGGCATTGATTCTGGATGGCGCCCTGGGTCCGGGGGTCAAGCTGCCTGCCACACGCTCCCTGGCCAAATCCTTGGGCATGGCCCGCGATACGGTTGAAAACGCCTATGTTCAACTGCATCGAGACGGCTTTATCGTGCGGCGCGAGGGCTCGGGCAGCTATGTTTCCGAGTCGGTCGGCACGGAGCTGCGCGGCAGTGCCTATCGCCGCATCAAAGCCCAGGATCTGAAACGCAGCGTAATGGAACCCGGTACGGGCTTAAGCCGTCGGGGTCGCGCCGTGTTTGAAAGTGGCGGCATTGCCGATCAACAGACCATCAAGGCCTTTGCCACTGGCCTGCCGGAAACCCGCAACTTCCCCACCGATGTGTGGGAACGCCTGCAACGTCAGGCCATGAAAGACTATCGAGCCAACATCCTGCTGCATGGCGATCCGCAAGGCACCGAGTCCCTGCGTAAAGCGATTGCCGTGTACCTGAATCTGGAGCGTGGTGCGAAGGTCTCCGCTGATCAGATTTTGATTCTGAGCAGCACGCGCCAGGCCTTGTTTCTGTGCGCACAATTACTGGTCGATGCTGGCAAACCTATTCTGGTTGAAAATCCTGGCTACTTCGGCGCCCGCAAAGCCTTTGAAGCAGCCGAGGCTCGTGTCGTACCAATTGGCGTGGACGAGCAAGGCTTGCGCACCGATCTGCTGAATGAAGATCGCAGCGGCGCGAACTGCATTTACGTGACACCCTCACACCAGTACCCCACCGGGGCCACCATGTCCCTGGAACGTCGTCTGGAGCTCATACACTGGGCGGCTGAAAATGGCCGCTGGATTATGGAAGACGACTACGACAGCGAATTTCATTACGACGGCTTACCCACGGCGTGTGTGCAAGGGCTGGATAAATACCAACGCACAATTTACTTGGGCACTTTCAGCAAAACCCTGTATCCAGGCCTGCGCATGGGCTATATGGCCCTGCCACCCGAGCTGGTCAAACCCTTCACCCAGGCACGCAGCATCATGGATGGTCACACACCGCAAATCCTGCAGCTGACGCTGGCGCGTTTTATGGAAGACGGACATTACAACTCGCATATTCGCGCTATGCGCAAGCTGTATGCCGGGCGGCGGGAGATCATGCTGGAAGCCATCGAGCAGCACTTGCAAGGAATCGTTCGTGCGGCCCGACCTGAAGGCGGTTTGCAGATTCCCTGCTTTCTGGAGCCGGGCTGGTCAGAAGAACACACGCTGCGCCGCGCCTTGAGTGCTGGCGTTCAACTGCCGGGTTTGAGCCGTCTGTACATTGGTGAAGAAAAACAACAGGGCTGGCTGCTGGGCTATGCCTCCCTGACCGCCTACGAGATCGAGTCCGCCATGTTGCGTCTGGCCAACGCTCTGCGTCAGGGCAAAGGCTGAGCCGGGAAAAATCAGTACATCAAGGGATATCGCCGGTTCAGGTCTGCGACCCCTTCCAAAATGGCATTCTCGGTGCGGGGATTGCGCGAACCACTGCGCACCCCGCCCAGCAAGGCCAGAATCATGTCGCCAATTTCCTTGAAATCATCTTCACCCAAACCGCGAGTCGTACAGGCGGCACTGCCGACCCGTACCCCCGAGTAGGCGCCAGAGGCTTGCTCATACGGCACACGGTGTTTACTCAAGCTAATGCCCAGCTGAGCCAGAACCTGCTCCACCAAAGGCCCGGACAGCCCCCAAGGGCGCAAATCCACCACACCAAAATGACAGTCTGTTCCCCCTGACACCACCGTCAGTCCACCTTCGGACAAGCGGCGACACAAGCTGCGCGCATTGATGATGACGGACTGGGCATAGGCTTTATAGGATGGGCTCATTGCTTCACCCAAAGCCACCGCCTTGGCGGCCAGAATGTTCAGCAAAGGTCCGCCTTGCAGCCCTGGATATACGGCTTGGCTCAAGCGCTCGGCCAGCTTGGGCTCATTGCTCAAGATAATCCCACCCCGCGGTCCGCGTAAGGTGCCATGTGTGGAAAAGGTCGTGACATGGGCATGTTTGACAGGTGATTCCATCAGACCGGCCGCCACCAGCCCCGCGCCGTGGGCCAAATCCACCATTAAATAAGCGTTGATTTCATTGGCGATATTTCTAAATTCGGCAAAATTTGGCGTACGTGAATAGGACGAACCTCCGGCAATGATCAACCGTGGCCGTTCCTTGTGGGCCAGGGCGCGAACCTCGTCCATATCGACCCATTGCGTCTGACGATCCACTCCATACGAGCAAGTCTGAAACCAGCGTCCGGACACATTGAAATGCGAACCGTGGCTAAGGTGCCCGCCCGCACTTTGATCCAGCGCCAGAATCGTGTCGCCCGGCGAGAGCAAGGCCAGATACACCGCCAGATTGGCCTGGCTGCCCGAGTGCGCCTGCACATTGGCGTAAGAGGCCCCAAAAACCGACTTGGCCCGCTCGATAGCCAGCTCTTCGGTTTGATCGGCTTGTTCGCACCCGCCGTAAATCCGTTGCCCAGGATAGCCTTGCGCCTGCTTGTTGCTGAGCAAGGAGCCCTGCACGTCCAAAACGGAGCGGCTCAGGTAATTCTCGGAAGCGATCAGCTCAATGGTGTGTTGTTGGCGACGCCGTTCGGCTTCGATGATGTCCCAAAGATTGCGATCACTTTGCTGTAGAAATTGCGAACCCGCCAGAGGCTGGTGGGGGGTGTCGCCACCGGCAAGACTCTTCATGGGAGTTCCTGTTTAGAGATTAGCCACGATAGGGTCGTGGCTCATTGCCCGATACCAGGCAAAAGTGCTGCCCTGGACGCACGGACTCCAAGGGCGAAAGATAAACATCCTATTCTGTTTATCGACCTATAAAACAGTCCATTAAAAATTAATTCACCAGACCACTTTTAATTATTGTTATTTGAATAAACATTCAAAGCATAAAGAATTCAAAATCCTCTGAAACACAGAGAGAACGCCAATCCCGATTATCCTGGTCAAGAATTAAAACAAGATTCAAATTTTTATTATTAAGTGGTCTGTCAAATGATCTTGAAATGGTCTGTCATTTATTGTCATAGGATCATTAGAATGCAGCCAACGAATACTCAACACCCATACTTCTAAACGCTCAAGCAGATTATCACCTTTCTCAATCTGTGCACGATAAAAAACATCCCCAGTTTTCCCACGACTACAGGAAACGCCATTGCTTTAACGGCAGTTCAACCACGCTGATCCCCACGGTTCAAGAAACCCGGCAACGGGATTTTTTTGGGCCTTGTCCATAAGAATCGGCAAATCCTTTTAAGCCTGCGATTTTCCATTTGGAAATAAAGATAGGTGGAATAAAGAAACGACCTGTTCATTTCGAACAGATCGCAATCAACAGCAAGGAAGTTTGAAATGACAATCAAAAGCTACGAAACTGATGACGCCGTACGTAATATGCTGCAAAAACTGTCGGTACTTTGGAAAAACCGGGCTGCCGTGAATCAGGAACTGCCTGACTACAACAATCTGGCTTTCGATCCCAACAAGGCCGATTTCAGCGAATGCCTGCTGCCTTTTCGCGAGCATCAGGCCTGGCTGGAAGCTCCTGAAGAATTGAAATCGCAGTGCTTGTCCTATGCCTGGGGCATTTACAACCTGAAGACCATTTACGTTGAGTGCAACGTGGTCACGCCTTCTTGCGAAGACATCATCAAGACCCCGCCCCCAAGCGCCAACCGCAATCTGCTGCAAGACGTGATGTCCCAGGCCTTGCTGGACGAGGCCCTGCACACTCGCATGTCCATCATGGCCTGCAACTACATCTACTCCATGCGTGGTCTGACGCCCCTGGATTTCACCAATTTCAACCTGGTGCAGTGGCGCAATGACATCCTGAGCCAATGCGGTTCCGAATCCGAGCGTCGTCTGACCCGCTTTGCCATTGCCTGCGCATCCGAGACCCTGATTACCGACTACCTGAAGACCATGGCCGAGGACAAGAGCATCCAGACCGTGTGCCATGAAGTTACCCGCACCCATGCCATGGACGAGTGGAGCCACTCCAGCGTGTTCAGCTTTGTGGCGTCGGACATCATTCACGGACTGAGCCAGAAAGAGCGCGAGCATATGCGCGCCGTTATTTTGCGCACCGTAGAAATGTTCGCCAACAATGAAATGGGCGCTTGGGAAAAAGTCTTCTCCATGGTGAATTTCCCCAATGCCCGCGACATTTTGCACGACACCGGCGACTCCAACGAAATTGGCGTGTACACCGGCTCGGTAGAAAGCCTGATCGAGCGCATTGGCCTGAACAGCAAGTCCGGCAAGGCTCCTGCCGAGGCCGAACAACAGGAGGCGCTGCAATGACAGCCATGATTCAGGCGCGCTGCGAGACCGTTCGCCCCGAGGCCGGAAACGTCAAAGTGTTTACCTTGCGGGTGCAGGGCGGCCATTTTGATTTTCTGCAAACCTTGCAGGCAGGCAAGCACGTCGCCCTGAGCTACCCCGATACCGGCGGCACCATTCAACAGCGTATGTATTCGATCACTCGTATGGCCGATCCAGACCTGATTGAAATTGCCGTAAAAGGGTCGGGGCGCAATAGTGTTTCCGATCACTTGCACGCCACCTTGCGCGAGGGCATGAGTGTGCCCCTGCAATATGTGGCGGGTGAAATCTCGGTGAACTCTATTGTGGGTTACGAGCGTATCGCCATGATCGCAGGCGGCATTGGCATTACCCTGCCCATTGCCTTGCTGCGTGAGTTGGCGGCGCGAGCCCAGGACGGCTTGCCTGTACCACAAGTACATTTGCTCCTCAGTATTGCCCGTATTGCCGACATTCCCTTCCTGCATGAACTGCTGCAACTGGATCTGGGCACCAGCTGGTTCACGCTGACCGTGTTTGTCACGCAGGAAAAGATTCGCGAAAGCGCTCATTTCAAAGTGGGTCGCCCCTCTTTTGAAAATATGGAGCAATTGAAAGACCCGCAGGCCGTGGTGATTTGCGGCAGCCATGGGTTTGCCCAGGCCTTGCGCGAATACACCATTCAGGCTCACCCCATCTCGCATATGTTGATTGAAGCCTTTTCCCCACCGGCCAAAGCGGGTGTGGAAATCCTGCCTGAAGCAGGCAGTCCCCCCTTGCAAATCAATGTGCGCAGCACCGGGCAAACGCTCAACCCTGAGCCGGGCAGCAGCCTGCTGGAAATGCTGGAAGCAGGCGATGTGCCTATTCGCAGCCAATGCCGTTCGGGCATTTGCGGCGCGTGCCGGGTACAGATTTCGGAGGGCGAGTACCGCTCTGAACCGGATTTTTGCCTGAGCGACCAGGACAAGGCCCAGGGCCATGCACTGGCATGTTGCACCTTCCCCTTATCGGGTGCCATTAATGTAGACATCGGTACCACGAGCTGACATCCTTACCATCTGGATTGAAAGAACCTCTTATGAAGAAAGTCATCGCACTGCGTCATATCCATTTTGAAGACTTGGGCACACTGGAACCTGTTCTGATCGAACAGGGCTACCAAGTTCAATACATTGACCCTTCCGTCGAGTCACTGCGTCACGTGGGTGAACAGGACGCTGACCTGCTGGTTGTATTGGGCGGGCCAATCGGCGCCTACGACGAAAAGATTTACCCCTTCCTGTCTGATGAGCTGGAACTGATCAACAAGTTCTTGCTGGCAGGCAAACCTTTGCTGGGCATTTGCCTGGGCGCACAACTGATTGCGCGCGCCCTGGGTGCCAATGTCTACCCCCTGGGTGTGAAAGAAATCGGTTTCTCTCCGTTGAAACTGAGCGAAGCGGGCAAAGAATCGCCCCTGGCCGCCGTTAGCGGCATTCCCGTCCTGCACTGGCACGGGGATCAGTTCGATATTCCTGACGGAGCCATTCACCTGGCCAGCACGGACGTAGGCCCCAATCAGGCCTTCTCCTTCGGAACCCAAGTACTGGGCCTGCAATTTCACCTGGAAGCCGACACCAGCAAGCTGGAACGCTGGTTGGTTGGTCATGCCAACGAACTGGGACAAGCTGATATCGATCCGCAAATGCTGCGTCTGGAAGCCATGGCGGTACAAAAACGCCTGCACGCCGCTGCCGCTACGGTCCTGACCAGCTGGCTCAGCCAACTTAAACAGGCCAGTTCCGCTGATTGCACTGCATGAACACTGCTGCTGTAACGTTTGTCGATCGTGAACGACATCCCTACCATGTGGATGTCGTTTCGATTCAGTCTCAAGTCGTCTACGGTCGGGTAGGCAACAATGTTGCCGGCCCGACTTTGCGTAGACATGGCTTTAAAGTGGCCGCCGTTCCCACCGTGTTGCTCAGCAACAACCCGCAATATCCCACGGTGCACGGCGGTGCTGTCCCCGATGAATGGCTGGAAGGCTTTCTGAATGATCTGGTCTTGCGCGGTGCGCTGGACAAGGTACGCGCTGTCCTGATCGGTTATCTGGGCAGCGCCAACCAGGCCGTCATCATTGCGCGCTGGTTAAAAGCGTTGCTGCAAGAGCACCCTGACACTCTGGTGATAGTGGACCCGGTCATCGGCGATCTGGATGTAGGCGTCTACGTAGACCCGGCGCTGATCCCCGCCTATCACGAAACCTTGCTGCCGCTGGCCACGGGCCTGACCCCCAATAATTACGAGCTGTCCTTGCTGTCCCAACAGCCTTGCGACACCATTCAGGGCAGTTCCAGTGCCGCGCACGCCTTGCTAAATGGCCGGACCGAATGGGTCATTGCCACCAGCGCCGCCCCCGACTCCTGGCAGGATGGTCAGATCAAATTATTGATGTCCCGCAAGGAGCCGCGTGCCGACACCCTGCTTAGCCATCCACGCGTGGATTGCGCCGCCAAAGGCACCGGAGACCTGTTTGCCTCCACCTTGCTGGCCCATCTGATTTTGGGTGCAGACCTGCATTCTGCGGTGCATACGGCCAGTGCCAGTGTGCTGCATCAATTGGAGTTGACCCGCCAGGCCGGACATCAGGAATTAATTTTGCCAATAGATCCTTTCCGAGCCTGAGCAAATATTTCCTAATCTAACAAACCTTTCAACCGGCAGTCGTTCTCGTTAAGCTGTGCCCTCTAGTTACAAACGGAGCATGACATGGGGCTGCCTTTTAAAAGCACGCTACATCCACGGGTGTTCTGGGGATCTACCTTTATCGTCCTGGTCTTTTTGCTGATCGGGATTATTTTCCCTAAAGACGCCGCACTTATTTTTGAGCAGTTACAAAACTGGGTCATCAAAAGTTTCGGCTGGTTCTATATCCTGGCTGTGGCCCTGTTTTTCTTTGCCGTCGTCTATCTGGCATTAAGCCGCTACGGCAATTTGAAATTAGGGCCGGACGACTCGGAGCCTGATTACCCCTATCTCACCTGGATGGCGATGCTATTTGCTGCCGGTATGGGGATTGGCCTGATGTTCTTTGCCGTGGCCGAGCCACTGCAACACTTCTCGGCCCCGCCCTCGGGCCTGGCCAGCACAGTGGAAGCCGCCCATCAGGCGCAGATCATCACCTTCTTTCACTGGGGCGTTCACGCCTGGGCCGTCTATGCGGTCGTTGGCTTGTCGCTGGCTTACTTCTGCTTTCGCTACAACCTGCCTTTAACCATTCGCTCGGGCCTGTATCCCTTGTTTGGCAAGCGTATCGAAGGCTGGATTGGCGATAGCGTGGATATTTTCGCTGTTTGCGGCACGCTATTTGGTATCGCTACCTCCATGGGTTTGGGCGTACTTCAAATCAATGCTGGTCTGGAGCATTTATTTGGCTGGCCGCAGGAAACCTGGCTACAAATTATTTTGATTGTGGTGGTTACTTCGCTGGCTACCCTATCTGTTGTCAGCGGATTGGATGTTGGCATTCGCCGCCTGTCCGAACTGAATTTGCTGGTTGCCATTGCCTTGATGCTGTTTGTGCTCGCCGTGGGCCCTACAGCCTTTTTGATGAATGCTTTTGTACAGAATATCGGCGGTTATCTCGATAACTTCTTTGCACGCTCATTTAGTACACAAGCATTCCGCGGGCAAAGCTGGATGAAAGCCTGGACCCTGTTTTACTGGGCCTGGTGGATCGCGTGGTCGCCCTTTGTCGGCATGTTCATCGCCCGCATCTCGCGTGGCCGCACCGTACGTGAATTCGTACTGGGCGTCTTGCTGGTGCCCACCGTCTTCACCTTCTTCTGGATGACCGTTTTTGGTAACACCGCCATCTTCCTGGATATGGGTGTGGCGGCGGGCCAACTGGCCCAGGATGCTGCCGCGAATGCATCCGTGGCCCTGTTCGAGTTCCTGGAATACCTGCCTTGGTCCAATGTAACCTCGACCTTGGCAATTATTCTGGTAGCCATTTTCTTTGTGACCTCGGCCGACTCGGGCTCTTTGGTTATCGATACCCTGGCCGCCGGTGGGGTGGAAGACGCTCCAGTCTGGCAACGCATTTACTGGTGCGCGCTGGAAGGCACCGCTGCCTCCCTGCTCTTGCTGGCCGGTGGTCTGACAGCCTTGCAAACCGTCACGCTGGTCAGTGCCCTGCCCTTTGCCATCATCATGTTCTTGTTGATCCTGGGGCTGTTCAAAGGCATGAAGGCAGATATGTCACGATTGCGTCGTCAAGGCCCCATGTCCGGCCCGGCTCCCGGCTCGGAAGTGTCCTGGCGTCGACGCCTCTCGACGATCCTGCACACGCCCAACCAGCGGGACGCCCGTCGCTTCATGGGTGAAACCGTGGTTCCCGCCTTGCAGGCCGTGGCCGACGAGCTGGGCAAACGCAACCTGAACGTCAGCCTGGAGACCAGCGAGCAGGATACGGCCCAACTGACCATTCAGGCCGACAACCAGCGCAACTTTGTCTATGGCGTCGAGTTGCGCGCTCGCCGGGTTGCCAGCTTTACCGCGGCAGCAGCACGCAACGAACAGGCTCGCCCTCAAGAATGGCAAGTGCGTACTGTCTTTGCCGATGGCAGTCGGGGTTATGACTTGATGGGCCTGTCCTCCAGTCAGGTCATCAACGACATCCTGAACCACTTCGAGCGCTATCAGTCCCTGGTCACTTCCGAAGCCACCGCGCTGTACGCGCAGTCGCCCGACCCGAGCTAAGCCTCTGTTCCGGTCTCCAGCTTTCTTTCCAGAATCTGGGGACCGGGCCCTTGCTGGCCCAGAATATCGGCCGGATTACGCAAGGGACACTCACTCATGGACAAGCACCCACAGCCAATACAGTGGGTCAGCTCATCGCGCAGTCGCGTCAACTGCTCAATACGATCATTCAAACTGGCCTGCCAACGGCTGGACATGGCTCGCCATTGCTTACTGGATGGCTTGCTGCCCGGTGGCAAACCACGCAAGGCCTCGTGGATTTCCTCCAGGGGAATCCCGGTACGCTGCGCCACTTTGATGATCGCAATATAGCGTAAAACCACCGAATCAAAACGACGCTGGTTCCCGCTATTCCGCGTACTGGCAATCAAGCCCTTGGCTTCATAAAAATGCACGGTCGAGACAGGGACACCACTGCGTTTGGCCACTTCCCCCACCGTCAAGGCACGACTGAAATCCACTGTTTTTGCCATCTTGACACCCCTTGACCTCAAGTTAACTTGAGGTTTTATAGTCCAGGTACCTAATTAAGGCAAGCCATGTTGGCTGCCTCTTTGTTGTCACAGGAACCTGCCATGCCTCCCCTCATTTGGATTCTGTTTGCCGGACCTCTGTCATGGTTACGGCAAGCCCAGCTTGTGTCAGCCACCTACTTCAAACCCGAAGACTGGTCGCAAAGTGATCAGCGATTCGGCTGGACTCTTCCCAACAAACAGCCTTTGTGGCCCTCTTCCCTGACAGGAGGGTCGGCAGCATGAGTTCGCGTCGTACTTGGATCATGATTCCCGTTCTGGCCGGCGTATTGGCCATAGGCTGGCGTTTGCTGCCAGCCTCGCAAGAAGCTCAAGCAGGGGGAGCCTATCCGCCTGCCGTCGTCGAACTATCCAGCGTCGAGTCCCAGACCGCTCCTCGTCTTTTGCATGCCGTCGGTGCACTGGAAGCCTGGCAGCAAGTGCTGCTCAGTGCAGAGACCAGCGGCCGTATTCGCAAGATTGATTTCACCTCCGGACAGCAAGTCAAGGCAGGCCAGCCACTGGTTTTGCTCAATGACGAACTGGAACAAGCCAGCGTGCGCCGCGAGCAGGCACAGGTCAAACAGGCCGCCATTCAGCTCACCCGTGTACGCAAGCTGAAGGAACAGCAAGCCGCTACCCAGGAGCAGTTGGATCAAGCCCAGGCCGATCACGCTGTGGCCCAGGCCCAACTGCAATATCAACGCGCTGAACTGGCCTTGAAACAGATTGCCGCCCCCTTCTCGGGTCGCATCGGTATCACCAGCTTGCATCAGGGCCACTACTTGCAACCCGGCCAAGCCATCGCCAGCCTGGTCGATGACAGTCAACTGCGTGTGAACCTGACCGTGCCAGAGCAAAGCCTGCCGGATCTGAAAGTGGGCCAGACCCTGCACGTACAGGTGGACGCCTGGCCAGGCGAGAACTTCCAGGCTGAAATCAGCGCCATCGATCCCTTGATTGGAGATTCGCGCACCGTGCGCCTGCAAGCGCTGCTGCCCAACCCGGACAATCGCCTGAAAGCGGGGATGTACGCCCGTGCTCAATTGAAGCGCCCCGCCGAAGCGCCCGTCCTGACCGTGCCCGAAACCGCATTGACCTACACCGCCTACGGCCAGACCGTGTTTGTGGCCTCCCCCACGGATCAGGGTCTGTGGCAGGTCAAGCGCGTGGCCGTACAAACTGGCGAGCAATGGGATGAACGTGTCGAAATCATTGATGGCTTGAAAGAAGGCGACAAGGTTGTGAGCGCCGGCCAGATCAAGATTCAAGACGGCTCCACAGTACAAACCGCCAAGGACAAGGAGCCAGTATGAACACCACCTCCCGTCCCGGCTTTACCGACTTGTTCGTTCGTCGGCCGGTACTTGCCCTGGTGGTCAGCGCTTTGCTCCTGATGTTGGGGCTGTTCTCCTTGGACAAGCTGCCCATCCGGCAGTATCCCCTGCTGGAGAACTCCACCATCACGATTACCACCGAGTACCCCGGCGCCTCTGCACAACTGATGCAAGGCTTTGTCACCCAGCCCATCGCCCAGGCTCTGGCCTCGGTGGAAGGGGTGGATTACCTGTCCTCCAACTCCGTGCAAAGCCGCAGTGTCGTGACCCTGCGCATGGAGCTGAACCGCGACTCTACCCAGGCCCTGACCGAAGTCATGAGCAAGGTCAGCCAGGTGCGCTACCGCCTGCCTGAAGGCGCCTATGACCCGGTTGTGGAACGTTCCTCCGGGGACTCCACTGCGGTGGCCTATGTGGGCTTTTCCACGACGTCAATCTCCATCCCGGAACTGAATGACTATCTGTCCCGCGTGGTGGAGCCCATGTTCTCCACCATTGATGGCGTGGCAAAAATCCAGACCTTTGGTGGTCAAAAACTGGCCATGCGACTGTGGCTGGATTCGGATCGCATGGCGGGCTATGGACTGACGGCTGCCGATATTGCCCAGGCTGTGCGTGCCAACAACTATCAGGCCGCCCCCGGCATGGTCAAAGGCCAGCATGTCTTGAGCAATATTCAGCTCAATTCGGACCTGACCAGCGTGGCCGAATTTCAGGACCTGATCGTGCGCGAAGACGGCACCTCGCTGGTTAGACTGCGCGACGTAGGCAAGGTAGAGCTGGGAGCAGCAGCGACGGAAACCAGCGCCCTGATGGATGGCCTGCCCGCGATTCACCTGGGCTTGTTCCCCACTCCCGGCGGCAACCCCTTGCGGATTGTGGAGGGCATTCGTGATCGCCTCCCAGCCATTGAGGCCACCTTGCCTCCCGGCGTGGAAGTGGCCCTGGCTTTTGAAACCGCCCGCTTCATCCAGGCCTCGATTGATGAGGTGCTCAAGACCCTGACCGAAGCCATGATTATCGTGGTGCTGGTGATTTATCTGTGTCTGGGTTCTTTCCGCAGCGTGCTGATTCCGCTGGCTACCATTCCCTTGTCCATGTTGGGAGCAGCCGCCTTGATGCTGGCCTTTGGTTTCAGCATCAATTTGCTGACCTTGCTGGCCATGGTGCTGGCTATCGGACTGGTGGTGGACGATGCGATTGTAGTGGTTGAAAACGTACACCGTCACATTGCCGCCGGACGCTCACCCGTGGTGGCGGCTTTATTGGGCGCACGTGAAGTGGCCGGCCCAGTGATCGCCATGACCCTGACCCTGGCCGCCGTCTATGCCCCGATTGGTCTGATGGGTGGCCTGACTGGAGCACTGTTCAAAGAGTTTGCCCTGACGCTGGCCGGTGCCGTGCTGGTATCCGGGGTCGTGGCCTTGACCTTGTCCCCAGTGATGAGTTCCTTGCTACTGCCCTCACAGCAAGATGAAGGTCGCATGGCGCACCTGGCAGAGAGCTTCTTTGGTGGTCTGTCGGCCCGCTACGGTCGATTGCTGGCCCGCTCCTTGCGCCATCGCTGGATCACGGGCGCCATGGCCTTGCTGGTCTTTATCAGCCTGCCCGTGCTCTATCAAATGACGCACAGCGAACTGGCTCCCATTGAAGATCAGGCCAGCGTGCTGACAGCCGTGAAAGCTCCGCAAAATGCCAACCTGGCCTATGCCGAGCGCGACGGCAAGCTGCTGGATGACACGTATCGTGAAGTGGCCGAAACCGAAAGCACCTGGTTGATTGTGGGGACAGACGGCCCGGCTGCCAGCTTTGGCGGGATCAACCTGAAGGACTGGAGCAAGCGCGAGCGCGATGCCAGCGCCGTACAGGGTGAGCTGCAAGGACGTGTCAGCGCGATTCCCGGCAGCAGTATCTTCGCCTTCCAGCTTGCCCCCTTGCCCGGTTCCAGCGGCGGTCTGCCGGTGCAACTGGTACTGCGCAGTCCCGGCGACTACCGCACGGTGTACGACACGATGGAATGGGTGAAGCAGCAAGCCCGTGACAGCGGATTGTTCGTCGTGGTAGACAGCGATCTGGACTACAACAAGCCCGTTTCCCGCGTGGAAATTGACCGCAGCAAAGCGGCCAGCATGGGTATTAGTCTGCGAGATATTGCTGATTCCCTGGCCGTGCTGGTGGGCGAGAATTACCTGAACCGCTTTTCGCTGGATGGTCGCTCGTATGACGTGATTCCACAAAGCCAGCGTGAACTGCGCCTGACGGCTCAAGCACTGACACGTCAGTTTGTACGCAGCGCCAATGGCGAGCTGGTGCCCTTGTCGGCCATGGTTCAAATCCACAGCGAAGTGGAACCCAACAGCCTGCGCCAATTCAACCAGCAAAACTCGGCCACGCTGCAAGCCATTCCAGCACCGGGCGTCACGCTGGGACAAGCGGTGGGCTATCTGGACGACATCGCCCGTCAATTGCCTGCAGGATTTACGCATGACTGGCAATCGGAGTCGCGCCAATTCACCCAGGAAAGTCAGTCTCTGGTGTGGGCCTTCCTGGCCGCACTGGTGGTGATTTACCTGGTACTGGCCGCGCAGTACGAAAGCCTGGTGGACCCCATCATCATTCTGGTGACGGTGCCCTTGTCCCTGTGCGGTGCCCTGCTGCCTTTGGCCCTGGGATTTGGCACGCTCAACATCTACACCCAGATAGGTCTGTTAACGCTGGTCGGCCTGATCAGCAAACACGGCATTCTGATGGTGGAGTTTGCCAATGAGCTGCAATTCAAAGAGGGCCTGAAAAAGCCCGAAGCCATCTTGCAAGCCGCCCGCATTCGTTTGCGCCCTGTGCTGATGACAACCGGGGCCATGGTCTTTGGTCTGGTGCCTCTTCTATTTGCCTCCGGTGCGGGTGCTAACAGCCGCTTTGGCCTGGGCGTAGTGCTGGTCTCGGGCATGTTGATCGGCACAGTATTCACCCTGTTTATCTTGCCGACTTTGTATACCTTGCTGGCGCGTGATCACGCCCATCAAGCAGACACCCCGCGGGCGCGCGATTTGGCGCAAGCCCTGCGCCCTTCGACTGGAGAACACTCATCATGACGCCACAACTATCAAACAGGCTAGCGCCTGTGGCGCGTGCTCTGCGACTGGTGATCCCCAGCCTGATCCTGAGCGGTTGCGCTGTGGGGCTGGACACCTCCATTCCCACCGCTCCAAGCTTGGCCGACACCAACTGGAACAGCCAGTTCGCTCAAGCCACCGAGCAACGCGAAAACTGGTGGACCTTGCTGCAAGACCCGCAACTGAACGCCTTGATTGCCAAGGCCCTGGACCACAACCTGGATATTGCCCAGGCACAGGCCCGCTGGCGGGCCTCCCGCGCCCTGATCGACGAGCGCCAACACGACCGTCTACCCGCCATCACGGCCCACGCCAGCTACAACCGTAGCGGTTCACAATTTGCCGCGCCCGATGGCTCCATTGATCACGGTATTACCGAGAACTGGCGCCTGGGCATGCAGGCCACTTGGGAGATCGATCTGTTCGGTCGTCTGGAGCAACTGGCCCGTTCTGCACAGGCTCGCAGCGAGGCCAGCGCAGACCAACTGGACCTGACTCGCCAGGCTATCGCGGCTGAACTGGCACGCCAATACGTGCAAGCCCAAGGTTTGCAACGGCAACTGGCTCTGGCTGAGGATGACGTACGCAGCTGGGAGCATACGATCAGGCTGGTGCAGGCTGGCGTCTCGCTGGGTCGGGAATTGCCGGAGAATCTGGACAATGCCCAGGCTGGTCTGGAGCGTGCCAAAACCCTGGTGCCCCAACTGCGCAGCGACCTGGAACTGGCTCGTTTGCGCATCCAGGTACTAAGCGGCGGGCAAGCCGGGAGCATTGATACGCCATTGCCCAGCGCCAAGGCACCCTTGGCCGCTTCCTTGCCCTTAGGCGATGTGAACGCCATGCTGTTCAACCGGCCTGACGTACGCGCCGCCCGGCAAGAAATCCTGGCCAGCTCGCACGAAGTGGCCGCCGCCACCGCCGAGCTGTACCCCCGCCTGGATCTGGCTGGCTTTATTGGCTTTTTTGCTTTGCGAGGTAGCGACCTGGGCCATGCTGCCCGTGCCTTTGATGTTTCACCTGCCATGCAATGGCCTGCCCTGCGCCTGGGCCATGCCAAAGCGCGCTTGCGTGGCATGGAGGCGGTGGCCGATGAATCACGCCTGCACTATCAACAAGTGCTGTTGCAAGCTCAGGAAGAAATTCAGGGCTCTTTGCAAAGGCTGACTCAACATCAGGAAAGCCTGCTTAGCCTGACTCGAGCGGCGTCACATCTGGAAAATGCCCATGAGCGTGCCTTGACGCGTTATGAAGTGGGAGCCGGTGCCTATCAGCAAGTGCTGGAAAATCAGCGCAGCCTGAACCAGACCCGGCAAGAACTGGCAATAGCGGAAACCGGCTCGTACCTGAATGTAATTGCCTTGTATCAGGCCTTGGGTTGGGGAGTGGCGACACCAAGCTCCACTGAGTAACTTCAAGCTTGATTGGATTGGGGGTGGTCTGTCTCGAAGATAGGCCGCCCCTTTTCTATTTGTGCATCCGTCTGTTGCAAAAACTCGGATAGATTCGCAATCTTGCTTTGCATTAGCCGATCCAGCAGCTTTCCGCCAAACCACAACAAGGCGCAGCAGAAAAACGTAATCGGCAATACATACCAACGCAGCCAGACCGATGCATCCAGCAACCAGCCAAGCGCGGTAAAAATCACCACTAAAGTGCAGGCAATCCAATTATTGCGCTTGGCCTTGAGCAAGAATTTCCTCAAATCCAGGTGGCCACGGTTCAGAGTCTCTAATTGCTCGTAAAGCTGATCGCGGTCTTTTTGCAGCTGCACCCAAGCAGCGCGCTGCTCTGATGTCACCGCAAGGGCAGACCGGGGCTGTTCATATTCCTGATGGCTCATTATCTCTACGCTGAGGCAGCGGCGTACTCTAGAAAATCGCTATTGTAGGAGGAATGAAAACGGGTAGTGTTTCTGCCTTTTTCTCTTTACCAAGCAAGCCTATGCCTACCACTTCAATCACGCGCCTGCTCTAGCCAGCCACCGCAGCTCAGCCTGGCCAGAACGCCTTGCTAGTTCCCCAGCAAGGACGAACCTTTTTGCCCCAGGGACAGCACTTCACTGGCATTCACAATGGCAATCGAAATATCCTCAATCGTGCTGCGCTTGTTCATGGCCTGCTCACGAATCAAATCGTAGGCCTGGTCCTCGGACACCTGATGGGTACGCATCAAGATCGTCTTGGCTTGCGCCACATGCCGCTGCCCCATCAGTTTGGTTTGCAGCTTGCTGATCAGCCGACGTTGCTGGCGCAGTTCTTTATGGTATTTACGCGCCAGCACCACCGTGGACAACAAGCCAAAAGAGCGTATGGGCGAAGGCAGGATCGCCTGAATATTCAAATCCAGCACGGCCGACACTATCGTGGGATTTTCATAATTGACCACGGCAATAATCGTGGGTGCTTCCTCCTCGCAGACCCAATCCAGGCGCAGGTGCAAAAGATCAGGCTGCACGGCCAGAAACACCAGATCCGTTCCTGAAGGCAGGTTTTGCGTGGGCGGCCAGATCGTCTGGACCGAACACCCGATACGCTGCAGTTGCTGGGTCAGCAAGCGGCCATCGCTATCGTCCGGATGCATGACCACCATCGTCAATTGCCGCAGTTCCTTGAGCTGCGGCGAGGTGGCATGCGGAAAACGATTCCGCACTCGCAAAGGCTTGTTTGCCGGCTCATCACCGTAGGAAGAGGAGTTGGCCACGCTTTATGTCTCCAAAGTATCCAGCTTGGCAGTCCAGTCGCCCAAGGAATGGGTAACCAGATACGGGTCGGGCGAGACCGGGCGCGTTGCCTGGCGCACAATCGCAAATTCGCCGTCGGCATTGATGCGGCCAATCCGTGGATAAAGCCAAGTATGGTGATTATTGGGATCGATCTTGATCCGCCCTTGAGGTGCATCCAGTTCACTGCCCAGCAGGTAGGGCAATAAATCTCCGATCGCATCACTGGCAGATTGTCGATACGCATTGGCGAACAAATGCATCTGTGAATAGGCGGCTTCCCAGCACAGATTAGGGTGGCAGTCGGCCCCAAAGCGCTTGCGTAAACTGGCCAGACAACGCGCATTGACCTCCGACTCGATGGACTGAAAATACGGTGCGGCGGTGAAGTGTCCACAGGCAATTTCCGCGCCCATCTGGGCAATCTCGGCCTCGGAGGTCGTTAAACTGGCAATGGGCATGGTTTGCGGATTAAAGCCCGCATTGGCATACGCGCGATACAGATTGGCAGTGGAGTCCCCCACCACGGTGGAGAAAATAAAGTCCGGCTGCTTCTGGCGTATGTCTTCCATGATCAGGCTGTAATCGCTCTCGCTGGCATCCAATGGCAGATAGTGTTCGCCCAGCACTTTGCTATCGGGATGCTGCATGACCAGCTCGCGCATGATGCGATTGGACTCATAGGGGTAGATATAGTCCGAGCCAATCATGTAGACCCGCGCGCCAAAATTGCTGGTCATGAAATGCGCCAGCTGCACACTGTTCTGATTGGGCGCAGCGCCGGTATAGATCACATTGCCCGAAAACTCGAAACCTTCGTACAGGGTGGGATAGAACAAGAGCTTGTTCCACTTCTCCACAATCGGGATCACGGCCTTGCGGCTGCTGGACATATAACAGCCAAAGATCACATTGACGCGGTCCTGCACAATCAGCCGCTCGGCCTGTTCAGCGTAGCAAGCGGGCCTGGACGCCGGGTCGTAGCACACCGCCACCAGTTCACGCCCCAGCAGGCCACCGGCCTCGTTGATTTCCTCAATCGCCAGTTTGGTGCCCTGCCATTGCGACTGACCAATGGTAGAGGTCATGCCGGTTGCGGAATAAAGAACGCCGACGCGTACGGGTTCGTTGTGAGCCAAAGTCCATCTCCTGTCTAGCATGGTAGGGGCGCAGGTCGACGGACCTGCCGGTAAACACTACGAGCGAGCATCAGGTTACTCCAAAAAACTGCATTACTCTGGCTCCCCACCACGCTTGCACTCCTATGAAAACTACCAGGCATCCATCATGATCAGGGTGCCGGGCAACCAGCAGGTCAAGGCCCCGATCAAGACGGTATACGCAGGCAAAATACGCAAGGACCGTCCCAATCCCAAGGCCAGGAAAAACAGAAACCACAGGCTGGACCACAAGAGCCACATGGCGATCAAACGCGGATCGCTGGCAGACCCGGCAAAGGCCAGTGCGCTGATGGCAACGAACAGGCAATACCAGCCAAAGCCCACTCCTTTCAACCCATACCACTGCACCACAGCCAGATACAGATAGGTGAAGGCAAACAGCAGCCCACCAGCAACGGCAAAGTAATCCGCCATTTGCTCGCCGCGCTGCAAGCCCAGCAAATTGATGAACAGGGCCAACAGCCCCACCAGCAAGTTAAAGGGGGCCAGGTCCCGACTTTCAATACGTCCAGTCAAACCCACGCCATTCACAATCAGCACAGCCCCAATAAAGAAAAGCGCAACACCCAACATGGCATAAGCCTCCAAAACAAGGTGACGATTCCGGCCTGGCTGGCGTCAGATCTTGCTGACGCTGCGTGAGCTCTGTGTATCGCGATGGCATCGTGCCGCGAAGCAAGGTTCCAGATAGTTCGCAACCTAACTACGAGGTCGGATTTATTTCAGGCAAACAAAAAGGCCCAGACCGGTTCAAGCATTGAACCGGTCTGGGCCTTTTTGCCCGGCATCGGCGCTGGCAGCATTGGCAGCGGATGTCGTATCTATTTGGAAATGTCGCAGCGATCTGAAATCGCGATCGGTGCAATTCTTACATAGCCCGGACTATCGCCTGTACTAGCGATTACCCTAGCGGCTGATGATTGGCGTCCTGAATATATTTTGTGCTACAGTACTTCATCGATTTAACGATCTGATTCTTATTTCATGAACCGCCCCGCATCCTCTTTGCCAAGCACTCTGCCCCTGTCGCGGGCCGCGTCGCTGCGGGCGGGCTCCCCTCCATCTGTCTTGCTGTTGACTGTCGTCGCCCCAGGCGTCGTCAATCAAGCCGCAGTCGTGTCCGACGTCGTCGTCGACACACGCGTCTACAGCGTCTGCTCCTAAGACCTCTTTTTCTTTTCCTGCGCCATTGATGCGCCTGGAATGTCTTTGCAGACAAACCTAATTTATTTAGACAGATAAAGAACATCATGATTTCTTCTTCTCGCGCCCAAGCGGGTGCTATTGCCTTGTTCGTGCTGCTTTGGGGCAGCGCGGGTATTTTCACGCGTATCGGTTTGGATCATGGCTCGGTTATGGCCATGCTGATCCTGCGTTTTGCCATCGCCCTACCTATGGTGATCATGCTGGGGCACTTCAATGGCGGCTGGCTGCCACCCAAAGGGCAACGTCTGCTGCCAGCTATCAGCGGTTTGCTGATGATCGGGCTGTATTCGTTTTTCTATTTTGAAACCCTGGCTCAAGGAATCACGCCGGGTCTGCTGGCGACGATCCTGGGTGTGCAGCCGATTCTGACCTTGGCTTTGACCGAGCGGCGTTTTTCTTTGAGCCGTGTGGCCGGTTTGGCACTATCGCTGACAGGACTGATTCTGGTGGTGTATCAAAGCCTGATTGTCAGCCGTTTGTCCGTGATGGGTCTGGTATTTGCAATTGCTGCTTTGTTGAGCATCACTGTGGGGACCATTGTTCAAAAGCGTCAGCCCGTGGGGGCTTTGCAAGGAATGCCTTTGCAGTATTCCTTGTCTCTGGGCTTGTTTATTCTTGCGTCCCTGGGTTTGGGACAAGAAATCCGCTGGGAGAACACATTGGGCTTTTGGGGACCGGTGGTCTGGCTTGGTCTGGTGATTTCCGTACTGGCCCAGTTACTGCTGTATCGCATGATTCGCAGCGGGAATCTGGTCAACGTTACTAGCCTGTTTTATCTGGTTCCTGTGGTGACAGCCGGGCTGGATTTCCTGATTCTAGGGAATACCTTGGCGGCTCGCGCTGGGTTGGGACTGGTGGCTATCTTGGCTGGTCTTTGGCTGACGTTACGGAAGAAAGCGGCGTAAGTCTGCCTGTATAGGTGGGGGTTCACGGAGAGTGAAATCGGTCTTTGAATGATGAGATCGGTCTCCGTGAAGCCACCACTTGGGTCCCTCTGCCGGGATCGGGCTGAGCACTTGCCGGTGCTGCGCACCGGTGCCCTAGTCAGGAGATAGCTACGGGCGCATCCTGAACTCGCGGGGTGGTTCGTCCCCCGGACGAACCACAAGCGCCCCGCTCAAACAGCAGGATGCTTGCACCCCTACGCTATCTCCTGCCCGCGGCAAGTACTCTGATCCGCCCAATCCCGGCAGAGGGACCCAAGTGGTTCACAGTGATACATATCCACGATTCAAGTCGGTTTGCTTCCCAAATCCAGGCACGGCATGGACAGATCTCAATGCCTAGATCTTTATTCTTAAGCGGCAACCCTCAAAGCGCCCTTCTAAAAACTACTGATTTACGAGCTCTCGCTACAGATAAATGCCTGTCATCAGTGTGTGAATACCGCAAGCATGCTGATCATCATTGATGAGTACTTGTGGGCTTTTTCAACTGGCCGCACTCCGCCCAATCGCAGTAGCCCTTCAACTCATCACAACAACTCGGCCAACCACAAGCCCTAGCCCCACCAAGCGCCAAACCCAAAAACACTAGACAGCCCCCCGTCCGCGCTACAACCAGCACTTCCTTCCGCCACAAATCGGTTTTTTATATTTCTCCGTTGTGAGCCGCTTGGGGGCCGGGTCCAGGGGAGCGGGCGATTCAGACTGCTTGCCGCAGGCGGTTCTGATATCCGGGATGCAAGCCCTGTGCTGTTTGAGCCCGACGCTTGTGATTGGTCCGGGGGACCAATCACCGGGCGAGTTCACAGGGCGCCCGGATATCAGAATCGACAAGGGTACCGATGCGCAGCATCGGCAAGTAGTCAAGCCCGCCCCCCTGGACCCGGCCCCCAAGCGGCGTCCCCACAGAGACACCAAACAAAAAAAACCGACATCTCCAACCCTGGGGTCGGGCGAGATATCGGTTCAAAAGCCGGGGGCCTGTTCCCGGCGTGCTACCGTTTCAAAACGTGCTTCTAATTATTAATTCCAGAAGAACTCATCGCAGCCACCTCAATGCGCCGCAATCCACTCCAACAGTTCCTTCTCCCCTTGCCAAGGCTGACTACGATCCCCACTGGCAGCCCGCGCCTCGGCAACAAACTCGGAGGTAATGGCATCCTCCTCATTCCCCCACTCATGGCGAATAAAGCTCAACACAGCCGCCAGCTCCGCATCACTGAACTGCTCTGCAAATGCAGGCATCGCCCCCTGATATTCCTGGCCTTTCACCGTGATAGCTCCCGTAACCCCGTGCAGCACCAATTGCGCCAGTACCTTGGGGTCACCCTTCACCCACTCTGAATCCACCAAAGGCGGGAACACCCCTGGCAAACCTTGCCCCGTCGCCTGATGACACGCCACACAGGCATTGGCATATAGCTGCTTGCCATCCGCAGATGCACTGCCAGGCGCAGGAGCCAGAACCGCCAAAGGACGCTGATCCCCCAAACGCGGAGAGCTGTTGGGCTGAGCCGAGACGATGTAATACACCGCCCAGGCCAGCAAGGCCAAAATCACCAGAATCACTATGCGCGGAATCGGGTTGTACTGCTCGTGGGGATCAGCATTCTCGCTTTGACGACTTTGAACAGGCCGGTTCATTCCACACTCCCCACCACATCAGCACTCAAGATCGGATACACATGCTTGAGTGACTGCAAATACACCACCAGATCCAAGGCCTCCGGACGGGCTACCACCACCTTGCCCTCCGGTGCCACACCCGGCGGCAGACTCACGACGCGCTCGTCAGGCTGCACCTGATCCGGGTTCTTGGCTTCAAACAAGAAACGATAGGGAGGCATATTGCTGCCCGGCGAGTAAGCGCGCGGATCGTACAAGTGCCCCAAATGCCAATCCTGACTAGGCTGACGCACACCAATATTGAACAGATCCGGCCCGGTACGCATGGTGCCCAGCAAAGGCGGATCGTCGTAGTGATAATCCCCCGCGACCGAAGCACGCCCCCAGCCACGGCTGGCATCCGCTACACCCGCGCCCGTTGTACTGGGCTGCTGCGTGTGACAAGTAATGCAGCCATTGCCCCGATACACCGCCCGCCCCCGCACTTCCTGACTGGTATAGGGCAACAAACCTTCAGGAGCAGGCTCATCCTTCAACTGCAAAAAAGGCACCACAATCATGGCGGCCGTTGCCAAGGACAAGGTCACCATGGACCCGATGATCAACTTCAGTTCGTTTTCCATGACCTTAAACCTCCAGCTCAGCGGTACGGCGCACTGCAGCCGAGCGGGACTCGGTCAAGGCAAACGCACCCGACTTCACAATCATCAGCAATACGTGCAGGGCGAAGACCAGATGGCCCAGCGTCATCATGGCGCCGCCAATAGAACGGCCTTGCAACCAGGGCATGGTGACTGCCACCGACTCCATAAAACCACGGGCAGGATCCAGCAAGGCCAAACCTTGCAGCACGCCACCAATGCTGAGCGTGATCATGTACACAGCAAAGCCAGCCACCACCAGCCAGAAGTGCCAGGAGATCAAGGCAGGACGGGGCCAGGCTGTGTTCAGAATGCGAGGCAAGGCAAAGTACACTCCGCCGAAAATCACCATGGTCACAAAGCCGTACATACCCAGATGAGCATGAGCCACCGTGAAGTGCGTGAAGTGTGTAATGGAATTCAGCGAACGCAAGGCCTCAGCAGAACCTTGCAAGGACGCAACGGTGTACATCATGGCGCCAAAGACAATAAAACGCAGAACGGGCGAGTGACGCAGCGCACTGAAATGCCCCTTCAACGTCAAATGCTGGTTAGCCGAGAAGGCCAGCACCGGGATCACCATCATCACGCTTTGCACGATGGACAAGGTAATCAGCCATTCAGGGATAGGACCACCAATCAAATGGTGCGCACCGACCTGTCCGTAGAAGAAGGCCAAGGTCCAGAAACCCAGCAGCGACAAGTTGTAGGAGCGCACAGGGCGTCCAATGACTTTGGGCAGGAAGTAGTAAATAGCGGCAATCGACATGGGGGTATAGAACAAGCCCAGCACGTTATGCCCGAACCACCAATTCATGGTGGCTTGTTCCACCCCGAAGTGCACGCCAGGAACCTTGGCGACCAAATACAGAATGGGGAACCAGAACAGCGCCGCGCCGATGTACCACACCGACACGTACAAGTGCTTGACCTTGCGTTGCGAGAGCATCAAGGCCAGCGGCATACCGATCATCATGCCGCCAAAGGCGAACAGCACACCGATTTGCCAGGGGATTTCCAACCACTCCAAACCCGCATTCAAGCCAATGGCCAAAGCACCAATCCCCGCCACCAGCGCAGCATTCCAGACCAGACCGCCCACCATCACCAAACGGCCACCCAGCAAAGGGGTCTGCAGCAAGCGCGGCAACATCCAGATCGTTAGCCCCAACAAGCCCATGGGTGCCCAGCCATATGCCACGCCATTCAGGTGAATCGTGCGCAGGCGGCCAAAGCTCAACCAGGAAACGTCACCCAGGAACTCGGGCCAGTGCAGTTTCAAGGAGCTGATCAAACCCGCAAACGAGGCCACCACCAGCCAGACCACCGCACAGACAATCAGTAAGAACGCAGGCATGGAACTGGAACGGTCGGCCTGTTCACGCGCCGCCATTTCAAGCGCGCTGGTTTGCTGACCATGGTTCTCTGCAATATGGTCGGCCGCCGCCAGGCTTAGCGCCTGCCGTTGGGCAGCATCGGCCGAGGGTTCTTCGGGCTGGCCGATTTCGCCCTTGTGAAAAATAGTGCGCGCACCACTGACGTCAGCATCGAACAGGCCCTTGCGCAAGGACCAGATAAAGGCAAAAAGCCCGGCAATCGACAGGATGAATGCGGCAAGCAAAAGCGCCGTCGGGTTCATGGTATTCCTCTGATTAGATAGGCCCGCAGCCCACACGGGTACGGACGAAAACACCCGGCAAGGCTACCTGTCGGCACAGAGCATTCCAAGAATCAGTTAAAGCTTAAAAAACCCTATCAGTTGTCCTGAAAGCCACGCAAATCGCCGTTTGCTTGTGCTTGAAGACATACCCATCAGATAATAAAAAAACCACATTTATTAAAATTACCGTATCAGATGGAGCGCAGAAGGACATGAAACTGTACGAGACTCTGGCCAAGGAACTAGCCCAGGCCATTCTTGACGGCACAGTTGCCGCAGGCGAGCGCATGCCCTCTGTACGTCAATTGATGGATAAGCACAAGATCAGTGCCTCGACGATTTTCCAGGCCTATTACCGCCTGGAAGCACAAGGCTTGATCAAGGCGCGTCCTCGTTCGGGCTACTACGTCTGCTCCAGCCTGGCGCCTCATACCTTGGAGGCGGACACGGCCTCCCAGCCACCGCTGCAAGCGACCAGCGTCAACAATAGCGACCTGATCATGGCGATCCTGCAATCCAGTTCAGAGCGTTCCGTAGCGCCTTTAGGCTCCGCTTTCCCCAGCCCTGTGCTCTTTCCTCTGGAACGCTTGGGCCGCTTCTTGTCTGCCAGTCTGAAACAGCAAGATCCCTGGGCCAGCGTGGACGATCTGACCCAAGGCCACGCTCCCCTGCGTCGCCAGATTGCCTTGCGCTATCTGGCTCAAGGCATGGCCATCAATGCCAACGATATTGTGATTACCAACGGAGCTCTGGAAGCGCTGAACCTATGTCTTGCAGCGGTAACTCAACCGGGTGACATCGTGCTGGTGGAATCGCCCACCTTTTATGCCGCGCTGCAATCGCTGGAACGCATGAAGCTGCAAGCACTGGAAGTGCCCACCCACCCGCGTGAAGGCATTGATCTGGAAGCGCTGGAACACGCGATCAAACATCACGCCCCCAAAGCCTGCTGGCTGATGACCAACTTCCAGAACCCGCTGGGCAGCCTGATGCCCGATGCCAAAAAAGCCCAATTGGTCGAGCTGCTGGCCCGCTATGAAATCCCCTTGATCGAGGACGATGTTTACGGCGAACTGTACTTCGACACGGAGCGCCCCCGCCCCGCCAAAGCCTTTGACCGTCAGGGACTGGTGATGCACTGCTCCTCTTTTTCCAAAACCCTGGCACCCGGCTATCGCATCGGCTGGGCTGTGCCGGGACGCTATATACGTGAAGTCGCCCAAGCCAAACTGACCACTACCCTGACGTCCCCCGTGCCCACCCAATTGGCACTGGCCAGCTACCTGGAAAAAGGTGCGTACGAGCAACACCTGCGCCGTTTACGCACTCAACTAAAAAACCAGTATGCGCAGTTCTCCAAAGCCTTGGGACGCTACTTCCCCGCAGGGACTCGGGCCACCCGCCCCGAGGGTGGCTACTTCCTGTGGGTAGAGCTGGAAAAAAGTGTGCAGACCTTGGAGCTGCATCGCCTGGCCCTGTCACAAGGCATCAGTCTGGCACCAGGCTCCATCTTTTCAACTACCCAAAATTACAGCCATTGCCTGCGTCTTAACTTTGGCCATCCGTGGACAGAACACAGCGATCACGCACTGGAAATACTGGGTAATTTATGCCGACCATTGCCACTTAAAAAGTCATGAAGCGTAGGGCCTGGCGATAGAAAATAAGAATAGGCAAGTCATTGAATAACAAACGAAAAGACAGCATGATGGCTCAGTTACATAACGCAACAACACTGTCTATTCAGGAGTTTTTGATGGCCCATACCTTACGTAGCAAGCTGATCGGTGTCTGGCAATTGGTGTCCTTTGATTTTGTCCCGGAAGATGGCTCGCCCAGCTATCCCGGACTGGGGCCTAATCCTATCGGTCAGCTGATCTATACAGAAACAGGTTATGTAGGGGCACAACTGGGCAGCAGCACCCGAACAGTACAAGACAGCTGTCAATCGCTATTGGATACGTATCTGGCCTACGCTGGGACGTTTGAAGTGGATGAGGCCACCCAGTGCGTTACCCACTTTGTTGATATGTCCCTGTACCCCGATTGGGTAGGGGTTCCCCAGCCACGACTGGCGCGCTTTACGCAAGGCGCTCTGGAACTGATCACCCGTGACCCCGTGGTAGTCGCCGGCAAATTGGGAGTGGGCACCTTGTTGTGGCACCGAGCCTGACCAGGCCAAGCAGACGCTCCCTCACTAGCGGCCAGCCCTTGCTGGCCGCCTCAGTTTTGAGCCTCGTTATCGAGCAGGCCCAGAAAATAATCCACAATCGCGTGTGCGCGCCTGTCCTTACGCATGGCCAAGGACAAGGGAATCGTGAACTGACGCTGCTGCGGGTCCACCGCAATCATCTGGCCCTTCTCTACCCAGCGAGCCGCCACGTGCTCGGGCAAGAAACCGATGTACTCCCCCGTCAAAATCAAAAAGGCGATCCCTTCCCGATCACTGGCCGTGGCAACACAATTCAGATCCTGGTGTTGTCCGATCGCCTCCGGGCTCATGCGATAAGCAGGCGCAATGGCCGCAGCCCGGCGCAAGGCTTCCTGAGACACTGTCCCTTTTTGCACCGCGGCAAACAAAGGATGCTCCCAGGAGCAATACAGAAAATAAGGTTCGGCATAAAGCGTGCGATATTCCAGCCCGCTCAAGGCATTGGTTTCAGGCAGCACGCCCATATGCAAGCGGCCATCCAGTAAACCACGCTCAATCTCACCCGGCGTACTCATGCTGATATGGACGCGCACCGCCTCACTGCTCTGGCGCAAGGCACGCAAGGCCGAGGTGATGTGCATATGAGGCTGCGAGATCAGGCTATTCATCAAGCCTATATTCAAGTCCCCCCGCAAACTGGAATGCAGCTGGTTCACCTCACTGCGGAAATTCTCCACCGCCGCCATCAAGGTTTCACTGGCCCGCAATACCTGTCGCCCTTCTTCCGTCAAGGCAAAACCCGCCCGGCCACGCTGACAAAGCCGGATTCCACCCAAACGTTTTTCCAGATCGCTCATATGCAAGCTAATGGCCGAACGTGTAATGCCCAGCACGCCTTCCGCGGCTGAAAAGCTGCCCACTTGCGCTACTGTTCTGAACACACGTAGTAGACGCAAATCAAAATCGGAAACCTGCAAGAGTCCTTTGAGTTGCATATAGGTGAGTAAAACAATAAGTGAAGTTGAATAAAAACGTATTTTACTCAACAACTTAGCTGCCTACACTGGGGGTATTCACCGCCTTGAGGAGACCACCATGAACTCACCCTACTTTGCGCCACAGCAGATTGCCAGTGAACTCAATCTCCAGTCCCACTGGATGCCCTTTACCGCGAACCGACACTTCCAGCAGGACCCGCGCCTTGTCGTCAAAGCCGAAGGCAACTGGCTGTACGATCAGGATGGCCGCCAGATTTTTGACAGCCTGTCCGGGCTTTGGACTTGTGGTGCCGGACATGCTCGCCATGAAATCCAGGCCGCCGTGCATCGTCAACTCGGGCAACTGGACTACTCTCCCGCCTTTCAGTTTGGACACCCCGCTGCTTTTCAGCTGGCCGACAAGCTGACGCAATACACCCCCGAGGGACTGGATCACGTTTTCTTTACCAACTCCGGCTCTGAATGTACCGACACGGTCGTCAAGATGGTGCGGGCCTACTGGCGCATCAAAGGCCAGGCGACCAAGACTCGTTTGATTGGCCGAGCTCGTGGCTACCACGGCGTGAACGTGGCCGGTACCAGCCTGGGAGGCATAGGCGGTAATCGCAAGATGTTCGGGCAACTGATGGATGCCGACCACCTGCCCCACGTACTGCAAGCAGACTGCGCCTTCACGCGCGGCCAGCCCGAAACAGGGGGCCTTGCCCTGGCCGACGAACTGCTGAAACTGATCGAACTGCACGATGCCAGCACCATCGCCGCCGTGTTTGTCGAACCCGTCTCCGGATCGGCAGGCGTACTGGTGCCACCTACCGGCTACCTGCAACGCCTGCGCCAGATTTGCGACCAGCACAACATTCTGCTGGTCTTTGATGAAGTCATCACCGGCCTGGGCCGCCTGGGAACCTATACCGGGGCCGAATACTTTGGCGTCACCCCCGACATCATGACCATGGCCAAGCAATTGACCAACGGTGCCATCCCCATGGGCGCGGTCGTTGCCAGCAAGGAAATCTACCAAACCTTCATGGGCCAGGACTTACCACTGCACGCCGTGGAATTCAGCCACGGGCACACCTACTCTGCCCACCCCGTCGCCTGCGCCGCCGGACTGGCTGCCCTGGAGTTGCTGGAACAGGACAATCTGCTGCAACGCTCCGCTGAACTGGCTCCGCATTTTGAACAAGCCCTGCACCAGCTGCGCGACAGCCCGAATGTCATCGACATCCGCAACTGCGGCCTGGCAGGTGCCATCCAGCTCGCCCCACGGAATGGCGACCCCGCCATCCGCCCCTTTGAAGCGGGACTACAACTGTGGAAACAGGGCTTTTACGTACGCTTTGGTGGCGACACTCTGCAATTTGGCCCCACCTTTACCTCTACCCCCGAGCAACTCAACTCACTCTTCGATGCAGTGGGAGGCGTCCTGAAGAACCTGGCTTGAACGCAGCAACAGGGCGGTCATGGAAAGACCGCCCCACACACCAACCAAGACCTGGAACAGGGCCCAAAGGAGACAGCCGCTGTAAACCAGGCTGTAGCCTCTGCTCCAAACACGACAAAAGCGCCATAATAGAATTTTTGCCCCACAAGCATCGTTCAGCGCCATGAGTCCATCCCGCCCCGCCGTTTTTGCACAAGCCCCTATTGGCGTGTTTGATTCGGGCGTGGGTGGATTGTCCATCTGGCGTGCCCTGCGCCAATCCCTGCCCAACGAGCATCTGCTCTACCTGGCCGATTCCCAATACGCTCCCTACGGAGACCGATCCCCCGAATGGATTGTGGAGCGTACCCTGCAAATGACTCAATTGCTGGTAGACCAGGGCTGCAAGGCGCTGGTCATCGCCTGCAACACCGCCACACTGGTAGCCGCCCCCGCCCTGCGCTCCAGGCTTTCCATCCCCATCATCGCCATCGAACCCGCCATCAAACCCGCTGCCACCTTGAGCCGTAGCCGTAGCGTCGCCCTGATGGCCACCAGCCGCACCCTGGACAGCAGCGGCCTGCAAAGCCTGATTGACCGCTATGCCAGCGATGTGGAAGTCATACGCATTCCCTGTCCAGGGCTGGCCGACCGGGTCGAGGCCCTGCAACTGTCAGGCCCGGAAATCGAAGCAGAACTCAAAGAACGATTGGCCCCCGCCCTGCAAAGCCAGGCCGATACCCTGGTCCTGGGCTGCACACACTACCCCTTTCTGCGTCCCACAATCGAAGCCATCAGCGGCTCGCGCTTCCATATCCTGGAACCGTCCTTTGCCGTCGCCGCCCAAGTGCACCGTCGCCTGGAGCAGGCCAACTGCCTGAACACACAAGCCCAAGCAGGCAACAGCGCCTTCATCAGCAGCGCCCCCGTGGACCAAGCCCAAAAAGTCATCCAAGCCCTGACAGGACTGAGCGAACCCACCATGCTGGCATTCCCCATACATTCGCTAAACGTGCTGTAAAAACGGCCTCTACTCAATCTCTCGCCATGTTCAATAAGAGCAGCTTGAATTGGCTGCTCCAGCTAATTGACCACTAGCTTTAGCGGTCCACCGCCCCCCATTCACCCTCTCCACTCGACTAGACTCAGCGTTCGAACTGACGTGATGACATGACGCCCCTCCCCCCGGACGGTTTTAAAGTCAGCCCGAACAACAAGCCTGCCCCATCGCAACTCAAACCAGCAACCCACCCAAACAAAGACTCCAGACCTCACTCTTGAAGCCATTGAGAGCTGCTCGGGGTGCTGGCACAGGGGCGCGGGGCGAGTCAGACCACTTGCCGCAGGCGGAGTGACGATCGGGGATGCAAGCAGCCTGCTGCTTGAGCCCGACGCTTGTGGTTTGTCCGGGGGACAAACCACCGGGCGAGTTCAGGCTGCGCCCCGATTGTCACTCTGCCAAGGGGACCGACGCGCAGCGTCGGCAAGTGGTCCGCCCCGCGCCCCTGTGCCAGCACCCCGAGTAGCGGCCTACGAAGAGTGCTCTGCCCCCCACTCTGCAGCAACCAACGCCCCCAAGCCTGCTCCACCTTCAAGCTCAGCAAACAACAACAACAACAACAACAACAACAACAACAACAACAACAACTTTGAGCCTAAAGCATAAAAAAACGCCTAAAACCCCGCCAAACCACGCCACCGTAACAAACCATCCATCAAGCCGCCATATGCCTGCCAAGCCGCAACCAGACAGCCCTTGAGCCCCCCTGCTCCCACCCCCACCCGACCCTTCGCATAAAACACAATCCAATCATCGGCGGATTTGCTGATCCGTTCACAGGGCAGTCATACGCCCTTCCTACACTGCCCGCAGTCCTGATCCGATGCCAACTGAGCAGCCCACCCCCACGCCCAGTCTGGCCTCTCTTTTCACTTTTCTACACGAGTGGCTGTATGACCTTCTCTCCCCGTCTTCCCAAGTCCCCGACATTGCAGCGCATGCAGCAAGCCGGGCTTACTCTGTCCATGGCCCTGCTGCTAAGTGCTTGTAGTGGTGGCTCCGGCGGCAATGATGGCTCCACCAGTCCTGGCGTGGACCCGGAACCCCCTACCGTTGAACCCGGCGACAAACCCCAGGCCCTGGGTGGCAAAAAAGCACTGATCGTCACCATCGACGGTTTGAGCTACGAAGCCTTGTTGCAAGCCCGTCAGGCCGGCCAGCACCCCGCCCTGAAATCACTGACCATCGCCCCCGCACAAACCGGCGGCTATGTCGGCACCAGCAGCGAACAGCGCACCCTGCCCGTCCCTGGCTGGGCCTCCCTGATCACCGGCGTTTGGGCAGACCAGCACGGCCTGCGTGGCGTAGGCACTGCCGCTCCCACACTGAGCGCCCCCACCCTGCTAGCCCTGGCTGACAAGCAGCCCCAGGCCGCCATGGCCCTGAGCGCCGCCGACTACCGCAAGCTGCTGGGTGAAGACCTGCAGGCCGGACGCATCGTCGAAGCGGCCAACTGCACCGATTCCGACAGCTGTGTCAGCGAGCAAACCGAAAAATACCTGCAGCAAGGCAAATCCCTGATCCTGGCCCAAATCCAGGCTCCCGCCCGTGCCGCATCCCAGGGTGGCCTGGGTGGCCAGGCCTACCAGCAAGCCGTGCAAGCCTCGCTGGCCTCCGTGGACAAACTGTTTGCCCTGATCGAAAAACGCAAGCAGGCAGACGCGTCGGAAGACTGGTTGGTCATCCTGACCACCAGCTATGGTCTGGACGAATTTGGCGGCACCACCGGCTCGCAATTCAACCGCAACAAGACCAGCTTCATCGCCACCAACAAGACACTGGCCTCCCTGCCAGCGGCTGACAGCCCCATCACCAGCACCACAGACATGAACACCCTGGCGGCTGTCATCGACATTGCCCCCACCGTGCTGTCCCACCTGGGCATCCAAAGCGAACAGTACCGCTTCCGTGGCTCACCACTGCAAGCTGAAACTCGTGTGCGCAACGTGTCCTTCAGCAAACCCGCCGACAAGAACATGGTGGACCTGAAATGGGTACTGGATGGTGACGCCTCACAGGAAATCCAGGTCATGCGCGACGGCAAGCTGATCGCTACCCTGCCTGCCGGCACAACCCAGTACTCCGACCCAATGCCCACCTCGGACACCGAGCAGATCTACTCGCTCTACTACTCGATCCAGACAGGCAAGGCAGCGTCCGCCCTGAAAGCAGAAGTAGGTTACAAGCCCCCACCCAAACTGGCTGACACCCTGAAAAACGGCCTGCAAAGCTACTACACCTTCAGCGCCCAGCCCTTTACCGATAGCAAAGGTGGCAGCAGCCTGCAAACCTCCACCCCATCCGTGCCCGCCGGTCAGCTGATTGCCGCCGACTTCCTGGACCCCAGCACCGCCAAAGGCGGCCTGCGCATCCTGGGCAGCAATGTTGATGCCAATGGCAACCGAGGCTACCGCCTGGCCATGAGCCGCGACCTGTTCTCCCTTAGCAGCGTGCCCAAAATGACCATCGGCTTCTGGTTCCGCACCCCCGACAACTGCCAGGGTTACGGCGCTTCCATCATGGCCAACAAGAACTACGACTCGGGCAACACCGCCGGTTTTGCACTGGGCCTGTTCAACTCCGGTGGCTGCGATATCCGCTTTAACACCGGCTACGGCGGTGGCCGTAATGAAAGCCAAGGCTACAACGTCACACCCAACGAGTGGGCTTATGTTGCCGTCGTGATCGACAAGACAGATGGCCGGATGCTGGGCCACGTATTCGACCCCAAGAAAGGGGCGCAATTTAGCTCCGTAGCCCTGGAAGCCCGCACGATCCAGGCCCTGGGCGGCACTGGCACGGGTGAACTGGGCTTGAACGAAGACGTTACCGGCCAGTACTACAAACGCTGGGGACGCAGCGACATCAACATGGACTTTGGCGAGCTGGCCATCTGGGATCGTGCCCTCAGCACGGACGAGCTGACCAGCATCTATGAATCTCGCCAACCTTTGTCCAGCCTCCAACCCTGATCGCCACGCAAGGACTTTTCATGACTCCCAAGAACACCTCACTTACCTTCGAGCGCCTCAAACGCGCATCTGTCTTGCTGATGTTCTGCGGGCTGCTGGCTGCCTGCGGTAGCGGCGGCGGTAGCGGTTCGGATGACACCGGCTCGCCGGAAGGACCGACCGAACCGGGCAAGCCCACTCCAGAACCTGCGCCGCAACTCAAATGCGCCCCTTGATTGATTAAGAGATTAAGCACAATGACTTCACGCCGCACATTCCTACGTAACATGACGGGTGCCAGCCTGGCAGCCGGCTCTCTGGCCGCCTTTCCTCCCAGCATCCGCAAGGCGCTCGCCATCCCGGCCAATAACAAGACGGGCACCATCAAGGACGTAGAGCACATTGTGGTTCTGATGCAAGAGAACCGCTCCTTTGATCACTACTTCGGCACCCTGAAAGGCGTACGTGGTTTTGGTGACCGCTTCACCATTCCACTGCCCAATGGCCGCAACGTCTGGCAGCAAAATGTCAGCTCGACCGAAACCGTGATGCCTTATCACCTGGACAGCACCAAAGGGAATGCCCAGCGTGTCAACGGCACCCCGCACTCCTGGTCGGACGGTCAGGCGGCCTGGGACCACGGCCGCATGGCTTTCTGGCCCAAGCACAAGAACCGCCACTCCATGGGCTTTTATCGCGAAGCCGAAGTACCCTTCCAGTTCGCCATGGCCAATGCTTTCACCCTGTGCGATGCCTACCACTGTTCCATGCACACGGGCACGAACTCGAACCGCATGTTCTTGTGGACCGGTACCAATGGGCCCTCGGGCAGCGGCGAATGTACGGTGAACAACGCCTGGGACAGCCTGGGCCCCTCGCTACTGGGTTACGAGTGGAAAACTTACCCCGAGCGTCTGGAAGAAGCCGGCATCAGTTGGAAGGTGTACCAGAACCTGCCTGACAACTTCACCGACAACTCCTTGGCAGGTTTCAAGCAATACCGTCGTGCCAACGAGAAGTCCGGTCACCCGCTGACTCACCCACCCTACGAACCCTCGGACAATATCGGTAATCCGCTGTACAAAGGCATCGCTAACACCATGCCCGATGGCGGTTTCTTTGGCCAGCTGCGTAAAGATGTAGAAGAAGGCAATCTGCCCCAGATCTCCTGGGTGGTGGCGCCCGCCAATTACTCCGAACACCCAGGCCCATCAAGCCCGGTGCAAGGTGCCTGGTACACCCAGGAACTGCTGGATGCTCTGACAGCCAACCCCGAGGTCTGGAGCAAGACCGTACTGCTGGTCAACTTTGACGAGAACGACGGCTTCTTTGACCACGTGCCTTCGCCCTCCGCGCCATCCATTGATCCGGTCACCGGCAAGCCCGCAGGCAAAACGTCCTTGAGCGAAGACGAAATCGCGTTCGAATACTACAACTACCCCAGCCCCAAAGGTCTGTTGGGCCAGCCCCCCCGTGACGGCAAGGTCTTTGGCCCCGGCGTGCGCGTGCCCATGTACGTGATCTCCCCCTGGAGCCGTGGCGGTTGGGTGAACTCGCAAGTGTTTGATCACACATCCGTCATCCGCTTCATGGAAGAACGCTTCGGTGTGATGGAGCCCAATATCAGCCCCTACCGCCGTGCCGTGTGTGGCGACCTGACTTCGGCCTTCAACTTTGCCAGCCCGAACGACGAGCCGCTGCCTACCTTGAACGGCCGTCGCAGCCGTCAGGAAGCCGACTCCATCCGCAGCGCACAAGAGCGCTTGTCCCAAGTGCCTCAGCCCGTGGACAACCAGCGTATTCCCGTACAGCAAACCGGTGTGCGTCCATCGCGTGCCCTGCCTTACGAACTGCACGTCAGCGCCCGTTGCGACAGTGAAAAAGGCGTACAACTGCTGTTCTCCAACACAGGTAAGGCCGCCGCTGTTTTCCACGTCTACGACAAGCTGAACCTGGACCGTATCCCACGCCGCTACATGGTCGCTCCCGACCAGATTCTGGACGATGTGTGGGACGTGCAGGCGAACAATCTGGGGCACTACGACCTGTGGGTACTGGGCCCGAATGGTTTCCACCGCCACTTCCGTGGTGATGTCAGCGTATTGAGCCAGCCCAAAGCCGCCCGTCCAGAAATTCGCGTTTGCTACGAAGTGACCAAGGGCGACATCTATCTGGAAATGATGAACGGCGGCCAGTCTGCCTGCACCTTCACCATCCAGTCCATGGCATACCGCGAAGACGGCCCATGGGAAGTCACCGTGGAACCAGGCAAGCAAGCCAAGCAATCCTGGGTTCTGAAATCCAGCGGTCACTGGTACGACTTTGTGGTGCGCAGCAACAGCGACCCAAGCTACTACCGTCGTTTCGCTGGCCGCGTGGAGTTTGGCGAGCACGGTGTCAGCGATCCGGCTCTGGGCATTCCGGCTTACCTGTAAGACTTAAACGCTGTGCATCTATAGTTCTCTATCGTCTGACTATGTGTGCGTGCGCACCACGCACACGTTTTGCCCCGATGCCTTTGCTTGGCATCGGGGCTTTTTTTATTGATTGTGAGTGATGTCAAACGGGACCTGAAAGCCCGCTGATCCAGCAAGCTTAGCGGGAAAAGCGCGACCGTAGATTCAAGCCAATGTAATGCCTTCTACGTTGCCGCTTTCTTTTCGTCGCCACTCTTTCCTCTTTGACCTGGACCGGTATCCGGGCGCTGCCCAACTCCACAACCGCGCGCAAAACAGCAGAGTAAGCAGTACGGGCAGGCAAGCAAACGTCAGCCCCTGCATACATAGCACGCTCACTGGACAAGGGGGACTCATCGGCCAGAAACAGAATGCCAACATTATCCAGCTGCCGCATCGCGGAAATAACGGCGTACACATCAAACGCGCTCTCGCCCTCCCCGTCAATAATCAGAATGCGCAAGCGCTTTCCGAAAGTGGCAAGGTCTGTAGGACTGGTTGCTACCGTCGTGCACACCCCGGAGCCGGCCAAATAATCATGCAGGGCCAGCATATCGCCCACACGCGATGATGCAGGCTGTGCAATCAGTAGAAAAACCACATCAAAATCATACATAGGGCGCGATACGCAGTCCTGTTATCACCGACCACCCTGCATCAATTTAATAATGGCCTGTGTATGCTGGGCGTTCTGGGTTCCGATCAGCAAACGCCCATCGGAAATCGTTTCACTGATACGAGCCACACTGACCAACTGCCCCTGCACACTCAAGAGCAGATAATGCCCTCGTGCCTGAGCCGTGACACTGCGCAGTTTGCTAATGCCGTTCTGGTTCATCTCCAGTAGCAAAAACGTACCTTGATCCTGAGTGGTCACAGGGGTGACGCGGTGCAGATCGGATTGCGTCAAAACAGGCTGGGGCAGCGCATACAGCGAGGTTCCCCCCACATCCACGGCCACCAAGGGCGCTTCTGCTTTCTCTTGCGCCAAATGCAAGGTAATAACAGTTTGAGCTTGGGCACGTGAGGCCGTCGGTGCCGCCGTGCTGGCATTGGTCGAACCACCCGCGCCTTGCATGACAGGCGGTGCTGGATCTACAGGTTCGGAAATATGACGAGGCATGGTTTGCTGACAAGCAGCCAGGCCACCAGCCAGAATCAACACCGCTAATTTGTGCAGAATATTCATTGTTTTCTCGATCACGGCACACACCCGGCCAAGACGGGTGCGTGCCTGGTTGCCGCATCCAACTTAACGTTGGCCTTGAACTTCGATATCGACCCGACGATTCGGTGCCAGGCAGGCAATCAAATCACTGCGATTGGGCTGATCACACTGCACAAGGGGGCGGTCCTGACCAAAGCCTTGCGTCACAATTGCGGCGGCTGGAATGCCCTGGGCGGACAAGGCCTGTCGCACCGTCTGGGCACGTTGTTGCGACAAGCGCTGATTCGATGCCGCACTTCCAATCCGATCTGTATGGCCGGAAACCGTCACCCGTTCGATGTCGGACATTTGCTTGAGCTGGCCTGCAATATCACGAATCGTGCTCAGACCGGCGCTGGTCAAGGTCGCACTGCCAAACGCAAAGGCCACGTCCCCGGAAAGCGAAAATGGCTGAATGGTTTTGGTTTTCGGCGCCGCATCCAGAACAGAAGCACACTCACTAGGCTTCCAGTAAAAGCTGCGACCCAGCTTGTCCTGATCAAACAGCACCTTGAACTGACAAGTCTTGATGCCCTGTGCCGTGTTGAAGTGGAACAGGTAATCCCACTCCCGAACCTTGAAGCCTTCGGCAAAGTGCGGACGACCCAGCAGGTCATACAGCTGATCGCGAGTCACGCCTTCCCGGACCTGACGCAGATTGTCGATATTCGGGTAAGAGCCCGTGTGAAAAGTCGCTTTATCCACTTCCGGAAACACCGGGTTTTCCGTGTGGCCCTCCGAGTCCACCTGACTCAAGGTTCCGCAACCAGCAAGCACCAGACTGCCTAGCAAAGCAGCCCCAAACCAATTTTTCTTCATGATCTGAATTCCTTCAAAAGTGTGTGCTGTGCATCGGCGCCAAGGCGCCGATGCACCATAGAGTCAGGGCCGACTTACCATTGATAACCAATACCCACGGCACCACCGTAATCACCGCGCGAGGTGGTATTGCCCGAGAGCTTGTAAACCCACTTACCGTTATCGGTAATACCGGAGAAACCAATGGCCATACCGGACTCTCCACGCCAGGTACCGCCGGCCATGGACATCATGTGCTTGCCCGGCAAGTAAGCCTGAGGCAGAGACGCTGTTGCCATCGCGGCCGCCACACCTGCACTTAAGCGGTTATCCAGACGATTGATATCGTGGCGAATATTGTTGATCTGGCCTTGCAGATTGCCCGCCACCTGATTCAACTGGCTTACGTTGACCGCATCGGTGTCATTCACGCCCGCCGCCACATTGGTGATGTGCTTGCCGGACATATTGATGCCGTTCTCGTTGATGATCGGACCACCGTTATTGATCTGAATTTCATCGGCCTGAACATTTACTGCCGTAATGGAATTGACCTTCAGATCCTGGGACACCGACACCTTGATATCAGCGCCAACGGTCTGGCCTGCATCATTGACCCGGTCCGTCTTGGAGATAACGATGTTGTCCCCTTCAACAAAGCCCACCGTGTTGCCATTGTGGATAGGCGTGCCGTCACCGGAACCATTATTGCCACCACCTGTGGAGCCGGAACCATTGCCGTTGGAACCACCGGTATTGCCGCCTTCCTTGCCATCCGTCGGTGCTTCAACATTCCAGTGCATGCTGTCCAGAACATCTTTCAAGGAGGAATGCTGGCCACCGTTGTAGGCAAACGAGCCGTTTCCATCCAGACCAATGAAGGACTCGATAGGCTGGAGCTGACCATAATTGACGGCATCCGTCGGATTGCGACCGGCGGCAACATTGGTGATGCGCATATCACCTGCGTTGATGCCAGCCAGGGTGATGCTCGGGCCATTATTGATGGTCAGGCCGGTGTTACCCAGGTGTACGTCGTTTCCTACCGCAACCCCTGCGTTGTTGATGACGGTATCGCCGGTCTTCAGGCTGCCATCAGCACCCAGATCAATGTCCTTGTTCAGCTTGACTTCAACTTGTCCGGAATCATCAGTGCCTGTCTGCTCAACTGTGACATTCTTGTCACCGACAAAGGCAACCTGGCCGTTCGGGCCAATATTGGCGCTGTTGCCATCCGCATCGGTCACATTCCAGCCAGCGCTGGCAACGTCATTGACTTGCTTGAGCTGATCTTCGGTGGCCGCCTGACCGCTGGTGTAGTTGTCCGGATCCCAAGTCAGATTGGTCAGTCCGCCGATTCGGCCGGTATCACCATTGATCGTGACCGGGTTTGCTCCGCCCACCACGACCTGCGTGCTGCCGATAGCCGTGCTGTTACCGGCCGCATCTGCCACCGTGATCGAACCTGCGCCTACGGTAGTCGTGTCACCGGCGGCATTGCTGACCGTGGTGCCTGCCGCAGTCGTGGAGGTCTTGTTACCTGCCCCATCATCCACAGTCAGACCGTCGTTGTTCACGACCGTGTTTCCTGTCTTCAGGCTACCGTCTGCGCCCAGATCAATATCCTTGTTCAGGTTGAAGGCCAGGTCCGTGCCATCACGAGAAATGTTGATGTTGCCGTCCGTGTTACTGAAGTCCACCGAGGCGCCAGGCTTCACGTTTTCAGTAGCACCACCATTAGCGCTGATATTCCAGCCTGCGTTGGCAACCTCTGAAACTTCTTTCAGCTGCGATACGTTCACCGCATCGGTGTCATCCGTACCTTCGGCAAGATTGGTGATCTTCTTGCCGTTCATATTGATGCCGGCACCGTTAATCACCGGTCCACCGTTATTGATGGTGATGCTGTTCAGATCCGTCAGATCCTTAGCCATGACCAGGTTCAGCTTGTTGCCGTCGCTATCAACACGCAGGTTCTCACCCGTGGACTCTGCGCCCTCAGCCAACTCACCTGAAATAGTCAATGGCGTGTTATCGCCCAAGGTCTTGGCGATGGTACTGCCAGTGTTACCCGCAAAACTCAAGCCATCGGCCTGGGTGGCGATTTCGTTACCCTTGTAAGTAACATCGCCGCCGTTATTGACCACAAAGTTGTCGCCCAAACGGGTTTCGCCCGTAACAGTCAGGTTGTTAGTGGTGATGCTATCGCCATTGACGACCGTATCACCCACAGTGACGCTGTCACCGTTGATCACGGTGTCGCCCACCGTAATGCTGTTGCCTACGGTCAGATCATCAGCCAGATTGAAAGCCAGATCAGTGCCGGTGCGCGTGACGGTGATGTTGCCATCGTCATTGCTGAAGTCCACCGATGCTCCGGGTTTGACGTTCTCAGCAGCAGCACCATTGGCGCTGATATTCCAGCCCGCATTGGCAACGTCCGAGACCTCTTTCAACTGCGACACATTCACCGCATCGGTATCATCCGTGCCAGCATCCAGATTGGTGATCTTCTTGCCACTCATATTGATGCCATCGCCGTTGATCACCGGGCCACCGTTATTGATGGTGATGCTGTTCAGATCCGTCAGGTTCTGGGCCATGACCAGGTTCAGCTTGTTGCCGTCACTATCAACACGCAGGTTCATACCCGTGGACTCTGCGCCCTCGGCCAGTTCACCCGAGATAGTCAACGGTGTGTTCTCACCCAAAGTCTTGGCAATGGTGCCGCCGGTGTTGCCCGCAAAGCTCAAGCCATCATTCAGGTTGGCGATCTCACCACCCTTGTAGATAACGTCGCCGTCGTTGTTGACTACAAAGTTGTCGCCCAGGCGGGTTTCACCCGTAACAGTCAGGTTGTTGGTGGTGATGCTATCGCCATTAACAACCGTGTCCCCAACCGTGACGCTGTCACCGTTGATCACGGTATCACCTACGGTAATGCTGTTACCCACGGTCAGATCATCGGCCAGATTGAAAGCCAGATCGGTGCCATCACGCGAGATGACGATGTTGTCATCATCATTGCTGAAGTCCACCGAAGCACCGGGTTTCACGTTTTCAGCTGCACTACCATTGGCACTGATGTTCCAGCCTGCGTTAGCAACGTCCGAGACCTCTTTTAACTGCGACACACTCACCGCATCGGTGTCATCCGTACCAGCGGCCAGATCGGTAATCTTCTTACCGTTCATATTGATGCCGTCACCGTTGATCACCGGACCACCGTTATTGATGGTGATGCTGTTGATGTCTGTCAGGTTTTGAGCCATCACCAGGTTCAACTTGTTGCCGTCACTATCGACACGCAAGTTCGCACCCGTGGACTCTGCGCCTTCGGCCAGTTCACCCGAAATGGTCAGCGGTGTGTCATCGCCCAGCGCCTTGGCAATGGTGCCGCCGGTGTTACCCGCAAAACTCAAGCCATCGGTCTGGGTCGCTACTTCGCTACCCTTGTAGATAACATCGCCCGCGTTGTTGACCTCGAAGTTGTCACCCAAGCGGGTGGCACCCTCAACAGTCAGGTTCGTGGTCGTGACACTATCGCCATTGACGATGGTGTCGCCTACGGTGACGCTGTCACCGTTGATCACGGTGTCGCCCACCGTAATGCTGTTGCCGATGGTCAAATCATCAGCCAGGTTGAAAGCCAGATCGGTGCCCGTGCGCGTGACGGTGATGTTGCCATCGTCATTGCTAAAGTCTACCGAGCCACCGGGTTTGACGTTCTCAGCAGCTGCACCATTGGCGCTGATGTTCCAGCCTGCGTTGGCAACCTCTTCAACATCCTTCAACTGCGACACGTTCACCGCATCGGTGTCATCCGTACCAGCGGCCAGATCGGTAATCTTCTTACCGTTCATATTGATGCCGTCACCGTTGATCACCGGACCACCGTTATTGATGGTGATGCTGTTGATGTCTGTCAGGTTTTGAGCCATCACCAGGTTCAACTTGTTGCCGTCACTATCGACACGCAAGTTCGCACCCGTGGACTCTGCGCCTTCGGCCAGTTCACCCGAAATGGTCAGCGGTGTGTCATCGCCCAGCGCCTTGGCAATGGTGCCGCCGGTGTTACCCGCAAAACTCAAGCCATCGGTCTGGGTCGCTACTTCGCTACCCTTGTAGATAACATCGCCCGCGTTGTTAACCTCGAAGTTGTCGCCCAAGCGGGTGGCACCCTCAACAGTCAGGTTCGTGGTCGTGACACTATCGCCATTGACGATGGTGTCGCCCACCGTAATGCTGTTGCCGATGGTCAAATCATCAGCCAGGTTGAAAGCCAGATCGGTGCCGGTACGCGTGACGGTGATGTTGCCATCGTCATTGCTGAAGTCCACCGAGCCACCCGGTTTCACGTTCTCCGTGGCAGCGCCATTAGCGCTCACATGCCAGCCCTGAGCTGCGTACTTGATCGCGTCGTGCACCGTGTTTTCACCGGTGTCACCGATATTGCTCATGCTCAGACTGCCATCAGAGGCCAGCGTGGCATTGCCGCCCAGGATGTTTTTCGTAGTGTTGGCCACATTACCCAGTACCGAATTCGTGGCATACAACTGGCTGCCATTGATCGCATCTGTGCTGCTGGCGCTGATCCGGCCCGCGGCCACATTCGTTAACGTACGTTTTTCCTCGTCCGTACCCACGCTGACGGTAGCAACAGGACGATCCCCGGCAAAGTTACCGTAAGTCAGCCCGTTCAAAGAGGCATTCGAGGTGCCAACCGCGCCTGCTGTCTCTGCACCATCGCCCAGCGCTACCGAACGTGCATTGCCAGCACGTGCGCCCTGACCAATAGCGACGGCACGGTCGGCCGTGCTGCGGGAACCGTCACCCAGCGCGATCGCCTGCCGCTCAAGAGCCCAAGCGTCCCGGCCTTGTGCAATCGATGCCTCGCCAAAGGCATGAGCGCCCTTGCCCTGTGCCTGCGCAAAGTCGGCCGTAGCCTCGGCCTCACGACCTACCGCGATGCTGCTATTGAACTGGGCAATGGAGTCCGTTCCCAGCGCAATCGAATCGCGGTTCTTGTCCTGATTTTCGACATCAGGATTAGATTGGCCGGAGCGAGCGTTAGTACCCATTGCAATACCGCGCGCCGCAAAGGCTTTGGCATCCGTACCGCTGGCTTGGGAATTACCGGCTGTTGCCTGTGACCGAGTACCAAACGCCATGGCGTCATTAGCCGTTGCCGTCGCGTTGCTACCCTGAGCGATACCGCGAGCCGCATTTACCACCGAATTTTTACCGATCACAATCCCTTCCACGGCTGTGGAACTGGATTCTGTACCGATCACAATCGAGTTCTCGACCGAGGGACCGTTTGCCTGACGATCTGTGTAGGAATCCCGGCCAATGACAATGGAGTTCTTGTCACGGCTGACAACGTGCGTACCAATTGCCACGCCGCTCTCGTCCCGCGCTTCAGATTGGGAGTTACCGATAGTCGTGGAGTTCAGCCCCAAGCCCTTGATGTTGTGGCCCAGCACAACAGATGACGCTCCCTCTGCCCCTGCCATATGCCCGATGGCAACGGAGTCCTTCTCCTTGGCGGTCGCATCCGGGCCGATGGCAATCGAATCAATGGCGGAGGCAGCAGCACCATTATTATTCTTGTTGCCCTTGTCCACACCACCATCATTGACGCTGAAGTAACCAGTCTTGCTATCGGCAATCTGCTGGCCCCAGTCCTCGCCAACCTTCTCGGCCAGCTTTTCATAATCCACAGTCGCACCCAGCGTCACCTGATCAACAGCCGACTGCAACTGGCGCACGTTGACAGCATCGGTGTCATTGGCACCGTCTTCCACGTTCACTATACGACGAGTGAACTCACTGCCCGACTGGCTGCTACCAACGGAAACGGCACTGCCATTGAAGCCTCTATTGGTGAACTTGCTCAAGCCAGACACATCGCTTTGTGCGGCATGCGAGTTCAAACCCAGGGCTACAAAATTGCTGTCTGCATGTGCATTAGGACCAATGGCTGTACCCGTTCCCAATGCCGTTGTCTGACGGCCCACCGCAACCCCGGTATTACCGGCAATCGCCTTGTACCCAATCGCCACGCCTTCTGTTTCAGCGCCGGAGTCCTCACCAATACCGATCGCACGGTTTGATGACAGCCCCCGATTCGCATTCTTGCCCAGGCTGACATTGCTATCGCCAATGATATTCTGGCCAGCATCTCGGCCAAGTGCCACGTTCTCGTTGCCATCCACGCCATTGCCGGTGCCATCACCTAGCGCCACATTGAACTGACCTTTGACGTTCTGACCACTGGCCTGACCGATGGCTATATTGTGCGAACGATCACCCGGCAGATGATTGCCAGTCGCCCGGCCAGCACCATTACCGATAGAGATATTGTTTTCTGCATCAGCCTGAGCATCCAGACCCAAGGCGATCCCGTTAGCCCCGCTGGCCTGTGCCTGCATACCCAAGGCAAGCGCATTATTTCCACTCGCCGCTGCTTCGCGGCCTACCGCAACGCTGGCCAGACCGCTGCTCTGACTATCCTTGCCAATCGCAATGGCCGCCTCCGGTTTGGGTCGACTGTCTGCGCTGGCGACACTGGCACCGTCACCCAATGCAATCGCGCTCTGGGCATCGGCCAAAGCGCCCTGCCCTGCAGCGATACTGCGATCACCCTCTGCCTTGGACTCAGGGCCAATTGCAATGGATTCTTCGCCGTTCGCCTCTGCGTCAGGCTGCTCTGAATTGGCACGGAAATACTTCACACCAGGATTGGTATCATCCACACCCAAGGCGGTCAGACGATCGTTGATCGTCACCAACCCTGCTTCAGCCGTTCCAATGCGGCTGCCATGATCAGCAATAAGCGTTTCATTGTCCGAGATTCGGGTGTCATGGGCCGTAATGGCCGTTTCATTATCCGTAATCCGGGTGTCATGACCCGTAATGGCCGTTTCATTATCCGTAATGCGAGTCCCATGATCCGTCAGAGTGGACTCATTGCTCGTGACCCGCCCTTCCAGCCCATCAATCTTGCCGGTATTGGTCTGCACCTCAGCGGACGTAGCATTGAGCTGCGCCTGGGTCGCCACAGACTCACCACCCACCGTAATCTGATCGGCACTCAAGGCGCCGGAGATCGTCAGGCTACTCAACCCCACGATGCTGCCACCACCCGTAAACCGGATGGTGCCGCCTGGGCTGGTGAAGTCAATGAGGTTGTTCTGACCATCGCCAGGAATCTCGACCGCGGCCCAGGCATTGCTCATCGCCAATGCGCTTGCTGTCAACAAGGCACCCCATCCCATGCGTGCGGAAAAAGACGCACGCTTTCCTCCTTTGACGCACGAGGAACTGCGCTTGCCTTTGGCTTTCTTGTGCTCAGAAACGGCAACAAATGTTCCCGTTTGCTCATTCCAGATGGTTTTGTAGACGTGATTCATCTCTGTTCCTGATCCTTTAAGGAATACGTGTTGAGTGCTACGTGTGTGTGAGTAGGGTTGAAACTGTCTCGAACGCACAAAGGCTCCGCCCCCTCCCAGGGGGGCAGTAGGCAGGGAGGTTCTATGAAGTAGCCTTGGACGGCGTGCACGCCGGCATCGACGCTCAACTGGAAATCCAGGGCAGTCTCAATTCCTTCGGCGATGACGTATTGGCTGATGCCACGCGAGGCATGAACCCAAGAATGAAGGGCAGCAATGCCGTCCCTGTCCCGTGCCTGATGCACCAGGGACTTATCAATTTTTATGACCTGGGGACGGATCTGCCGAGCCAGATCCAAGGTATTGAATCCGGTCCCAATATCATCAATGGCAACTTTGCAGCCCAGGCCGCGCAAGGTGCGCAGCAGGCTAATGGCGGCTTTCTGATCAAAGACAGAAGCCGTTTCGGTAATTTCCAGGGTCAAACGGCTGGCCAGCTGTGGCGCATCGCGCAGCACCGCAATCAGCAGCCGCCACCACGGCCCCTGCTGCAAAGACAAGGGGGAAATATTGCAGGCAAGGTGAACATCCGGATAACGCTCCAGCACCTGTACCACCGACCACAGAACGCTGGCATCCAGGCGTTCGGTCACATGCAAGCGCTCTATGGCCTGAACGACCTGCGCACAAGAAACGGGCTCAGTACTGTTCTGCGCATCATCCCAGCGCAACAGCACTTCGTAGTACAGAACCTGCTCGCGATCCTGCACAAAGACCACAGGCTGAAATGACAGGGCTACCTTCTCGTCCCGCATATCTGCAAAGAAACGAGTCGCCAGAGCCATGTCGCGCCGAGTCTGCTCGCAAACAGGAGGCTCAAGCTCGGAGAAGGCAATAGTGCTGGCCAGAGACTGCAAATGAGACAGGCAAACCGGACGGTCGCCCGATGCTTCAACCCAGGCCGGAACAACATTGACCAGGATACGGTCCGAGCCGCAGCGAACGGGCTCGTAGCACAGCGCCGCTTTGACTCGTTCCAGAAACAGGTCCTTGTCAAACTGGGTGGGCAGACGACAATTCGTCAAGCCAATCAACACCACTTGATCAAGCACCAGGATGTCGCTGCGTGCTATGCCGTAGGGACGCAGACGCGCCGAAATGGCGGACAAAAAGGCTTGCTGGAACAGGCGCGCATCATAGGCCTGGGCAAGCATTGCCAGTCTTCGCAAGCCTAAAAGCAAATAGCTGCTTGAAGGAGTAACTTGCTGCAACCAGCAGGACAATGACTCTAGCGACTGGACGCCCATTACGCGCCCCGCATTGTCAGTTGGCACTGTGGACGCTGAGCGTGAATCAGCGTCTGGCTTTCAACCTGGCAGCGGTCAAAAAGCCTCCTTTATGTCAACATCCATTCCATAACAAATAGACACGTTTGTACGTGAAAATTACGCTGAAAAGGATCATTTCGATGCGCTATTCGGTTGGGACTAAAAGGAGGCTTCTTGTCAAAATCGCAAGCCTATTTACGCCTTTTCTTAACCATTGTTGACGCTTGCCTATGGCTGGCTGCAACGTTCTTCAGAAAGTGCATCGGCCAGACCTGCTTCGTGTTGACACACATGTGGCCGCCGCTAACACTTAATCAGTATCTGCATCTGAAACACAGCGTTAATAAAAAATTACGTAATAGTTTTTATTGCAGTACGAGCTACCTCAATCGCCGTTTACGTGGCAGCAGGTTTGCATGCGGTTAGTAAAACTTGACATCGCGTGGCCAACATTCCACTGGACCATCTTGGGTTTACTAACATCGATTGCACTGAGATGTAGTCGAGTGGGAGGGGGGAGGCTGCGCTTTGCGCTAGGAAGATGGGTACTATGAGTAAGAAATATGGATATGCACGCGTTTCAACACAGGATCAAAACCTGGACCTACAGATCGCGGCTTTAAAAAAGGTGAATTGTGATCATATCTATACGGATAGAGGGATATCCGGGGCTAAAGCAACACGTCCAGGATTGAATCATCTGCAGCGAAAACTGAAATCGGGTGACACGCTTATTGTCTGGCGTCTGGATAGGCTGGGCCGATCACTACGCTATTTGGTCGACACGATCGATCGTTTAGGCAAAGAGAATATCCATTTCATTTCCTTGACGGAAAATATAGACACAACAACATCGGGTGGTAGATTGCTGTTTCATATGATGGCCGCCCTGGCTGAGTTTGAACGCTCGCTGATTAGCGAACGCACTCGCGCAGGAATGGCAGCAGCGCGTGCCAATGGCAGGCCACTAGGCAGACGTCCTGCCTTATCACCCGCCCAACATAAAGAAGCCCTTATTGCGTTGACCAATCAAGTTCCGCTGGACATCGTTGCCAAAAAATATGACGTACATCCCAGGACGATACGCCGCATCAAGGCCATGGCCTCGACATAGCGGGCTCAACGCAAGTGACTTTATTAGTCAGCATTGCCGCCAGACAACTAGGTGGCGGCAATGATCTGTAGGGGAACAGGGCAAGCACCCTACCGCCTTTTACTGCACCAGCTGATTCATCTCGATAATTGGTAGCATCACGGCCAGAACAATCAACAGCACCAAACCACCCATCAGCAAAATCATCAAAGGTTCCAGCAAGGCGGTCATGGTCAGGGCTTTGCGCTCCAGCTCGGTTGATAAGGTCGTCGCGGCCCGATCCAGCATGGGTGCCAGTTCGCCGGTTTTTTCACCGCTGGCAATCAGTTGGACTAATAGCGGCGGGAACAAGGCACTGCGCTGCAAGGCGGTCGCCAAAGGCAGACCCTCGCGCACATGAATAGCGGCCTGATTCACGGCCTCGCGCAAGGCCAGATTGGACACAGTACGCCCGGCCGCTTCCAGAGCATTCAGCAAGGCAACATTGCTGCCAGCCAGAATGGCCAGCGTGGCAGCGAAGCGAGCGGTATCCACACCCAGCAAGTAGCCCCCCAGAACGGGTACGCTTAACAGACGCCGATGAAAGGCCAGCTTCAAGGTCGGCTGTCGCAGCAAAAAAGCCACCAGGCCAGCCGCCAGTAAGAGCACAACAAATAACACCAGGCCCCATTCACGCAGCAGATCACTGGCGCTGATCATGACCCGAGTCAGCATGGGCAGTTGCTGTTTGGCTTGGGTGAAGGCCCCTACCACTTGCGGGACGACGTAGCTCAGCAAAAACACCACCATCGCCACCGAAATCAGACTGACAATGGCAGGGTAAATAAAGGCCGTCAGCACCTTGCCACGAAGGGCGCCGCTATCCTCGATAAAGCTGGCCAAACGATCCAGCACTTGCTCCAGCTCGCCCGACTGCTCCCCTGCTCGTACCAATGCCCGATAGATTTCCGGGAAGTCGCGCGGGTGATTCGCCAAGGCATCACTCAAGCTTTGCCCTGCCCGAATATCCGCACGCAGGGCTGCCAGCAATTGCACCAGAGGCCGACGCGTCGCCTGCTCGATCACCACTCCCAGGCTGGCCTCCAGAGACAAGCCCGCCGCCACCAGACTGGCTAACTGACGAGTCAGCCAGGATAACTCGGTACGACGCAGACCCGCACTGCGAGCACGGGCAGCGGCTCGGCTACGGCCAGCCTTCAAGGAAACCGTCAGCAGACCTCGGGACAGTAATTGCTGACGCGCCAGCCGTTCACTCTCGGCCTCCAGCACACCCCGCTCGCTGCGTCCGGCCTGATCCACCGCCTCATAGTGATAGGTACCCATGCTGTTTCACCCCTCTATAACTCGCGCGTGACGCGCAATACTTCTTCAGGGGTACTGATGCCCTGCTCTACCCAACGCTGGGCGTCCTCGCGCAAGCTGCGCATGCCCGACTCACGCGCGGCCTGACGCAAGGCAGGTTCGGCCCCGGCAGCATTCAACAAGTGCTGGGCACGTTCATCGATGCGATACAGCTCGTGAATCCCGGTACGGCCTTGATAACCCGTGTGAGCGCAATGCTCGCAACCATCAGGACTGGCCCGATACTGCCCGTGCTCGGCAGGCTGACGACAATGTCGGCACAGCTTGCGTATCAGCCGCTGGGCCAGCACCCCACGCAAGGTAGACGCCAGCAAGAAAGGTTCCACACCCATATCGACCAAGCGAGTCGCGGCGGACACGGCATCGTTGGTGTGCAAGGTGGCCAGAACCAGGTGGCCTGTCAGAGAAGCCTGCACCGCAATCTGTGCGGTTTCCAGATCCCGAATTTCCCCGATCATGATGATGTCCGGGTCCTGTCGCAATATGGCACGCAAGGCACGTGCAAAGCTCAACTCAATACGGGGATTGACCTGCGTCTGGCCTACGCCGGGCAAGTCATATTCAATCGGATCTTCCACCGTCAGCACATTGCTGCGGGCTGTATCGACACGGCCCAGAGCAGCATACAAGGTGGTGGTCTTGCCACTGCCGGTAGGCCCGGTAACCAGCACAATGCCGTGTGGTTGATGAATCAGCTCATCGAGCTGAGCCAGGATGTCCGGGGCCATGCCCAGACGCTCCAGCTCCAGTTGCCCGGCGGACTTGTCCAGCAAACGCATTACGGCGCGTTCGCCATGCCCGGTAGGCAAAATCGAGACACGCAGATCCAAGGCCCTGCCCCCCACTTTCAGGGCAATCCGGCCATCCTGGGGCAGGCGTTTTTCGGCAATATCCAGGCTGGCCATAATCTTGATACGGGACACTAAAGCACCATGCAAGGCTCGACGCGGGCTGACGATATCGCGCAAACGGCCATCCACCCGGTACCGCACGACCGAATGGGTTTCATAAGGCTCCAGGTGTATATCACTGGCACCGTCCCGCACCGCCTGGGTGAACAAGGCGTTGATCATGCGGATGACCGGCGCATCGTCCTGATTTTCCAGCAAGTCGGTGACAGCGGGCAGTTCCTGCATCAGACGATCCAGGTCTACCTCGTTGGCGGCCGCATCCACCACGCTGGCGGCATCGTCGCCCTGTGCGTAACTGGCATCAATCAAGGTATCCAGTTCCGCATCAGGCACTTGGCGCTCGTCCAGCTCGGGGTAGCGTCGCCGCAATTCCACCAAGGCCCAATCCGGTGTGCGTTCGCTAATGACCAGCGTACCCACACCTTGCTGCTGCGTCAGCACCGCACGGTGCTGACGTGCCCAGGAGTACGGCAGGCGGGTCATAAGGTCTCTCGCAAGTCCACGGTTCCGGACGAGCCTGCGGCCTGCGGCAAGACCATGTGTCCCGCATCCGGGTGGAACCAGGTGGAGCGATCCGGCAAGCCTGTCTGCACGGCACGCATGTAGTTGTAGCGGTCCAAAGACAGGCTTTGGCTATCTTGGGCATTACGCACAATATGAGGGCGCAGGAACACCATCAAATTGGTTTTGGTACGCTTGCGTTTCTCGTATTTGAAGAGGTTGCCCACCAGCGGAATGTCGCCCAACAAAGGCACGGACTGCGTGCCGTCCTCAATCGAATCTTCCAGCAAACCACCCAGCACAATGATCTGACCATCGTCCACCAGCACATTGGTACTTAGCGCACGTTTACGCGTGACAGGCGAGTTGGCCGACACCGACATGGCGGTATCAATGCTGCTGACCTCCTGATACAGCGCCATCTTGACGGTGCCGCCTTCGGAAATCTGCGGGCGCACCTTCAGGGTCAAGCCCACGTCCTCACGCTGAATGGTCTGGAAAGGGTTACTGGCCCCGTCACCCGTGGTGGTGTATTGCCCTGTCACAAAGGGGACGGTGCGGCCCACCATGATGCTGGCCTCTTCGTTATCCAGTGTCATCAGGTTTGGCGTGGATAGAATATTGGTGCCCCCTTGGCGTTCCAGCGCACGCGCCAGAACACCCAGATTGACCACCTGCTGGCCCAGCACATTCACCGTGCCTTTCACCACACCCAAACTTAAACCGGCGGCCAGCGAATCCAATGTGGTTGCCCCGGCCTTGGTGATGCCGCTGCCGCCCAGATTGGCACCGCCCACAAAGCCCGAACCACCGTCCGCGATATTGCCGCCGCCCGTCATCCACTGAATACCGAACTCGGCAGCATCCTCTGCATTCACTTCCACGATCAGGCTTTCCACCAGCACCTGAGCACGACGTTGATCCAGCTGATCAATCACTTCACGCAAGCTTCGGTAGACCGGATCGGGAGCGGAAATAATCAAAGTATTGGTGGATGGGTCGGCTTGCACGGTCGCACCACCCGCGCTGAAGGCCACAGTGCCGCTGGCATTGTTCGCAGCGCTCAAACCCAACTCCCCTTGGGGCTGCTGGCCCGTTGTCGCCGAGGTCGTCATGGCCTTGGCACCGCCCGTGGTGTTGGTATTGGTGTCAGGAGCCAGACTATTGTTGTTTTGCTGCTGATTCCCTGTGGACGCATTCCCCGAACCCGATTGCCCGGTCAAGGCTGCTCGCAACACTTCGGCCAGCTGCACGGCCTGGGCATTACGCAAATAGACCACGTGCAAATTGCCCTTATTGCTTTCCGGGCTGTCGATACGGCGTATCAGATCGCGCGCCAGATCCAGACGGGCCGGACTGCCTGCCCGCACCAGCACGGAATTACTGCGCGGATCAGCCACTACGGTAATGCGCTGCGCCACATCGTTGCCGGGCGTGTCCAGCATTTGCGAAGCCAGTGCCGCCACGTCCAGAGCTACTCCGTAATCAATCGGGATGATGTCGGTATTCAAGCCTGCGGGGGTATCAATCCCGGCAATCACCTGGGCAATACGATCCAGATTGTCGCCATAGTCCGTCACGACCAGAGTGTTATTGGACGGGTAGGCATTGATAGGGTTGTTGGGCGAAATCATGGGCCGCAACACAGGCACCAAGGCCGTGGCGTTTTCATAACGCAGGGTGAACACACGGGTTTCCAGCTCGCCGCTACCGCTGGCCCCGGCACCGGCGGCACGCACGGCACCACCTTGTTGACGCGCTTCGGCTTCGGGCACCACGCGGCTGACCTTGCCATTACGCAACACGGCAAACCCTTGCATGCGCAGGGCAGACAACAGCATCTCGTAGGCGGTACGGGCATCGACCGGTACTTCGGACACCAAAGTCAGTTGTCCTTTTACGCGAGGGTCCACGATGAAGTTCTGGCCGGTAAAACGGGCCAAGGCAGCCACAACCCCATCCAGCTCGGCATCCACAAAATTCAGCGTGATGTCGTTGCCTTGCGGGAACTCGGCCGGGTCGGGCAAGTCGATCGGGGCGGCACTGCCCCCGACACGTTGTGGAACCCGACGTGTCACGGCCGGAGGCGAGGTATTGCTATTGGCAAAGCGCGGGTCAGCCTGAGTGCTACGAACGGGCGTCTTGCCTACCGAGGCAAAAAACGAAGAAGGATCGGGGCCGGGCTCAGGTTTCTGACCATTGCTCGCACAGGCGCTCAACAGCACGGCTGCACCCAGGCCTAAAAGGAAGCGAGGCCGCAGCCCAGGAAGTCGTTTAGTCAAGGTACTCATAGTCAAAATATCGTTATTCCTGCTTGCTAGTCGTTGTGGCTATTCGCCATTGGGTCACACCCTGACGCTGAGGCCCCAAGGCCTCCAGTAACTCTTTGAATCGTTGATCGTCGGCTTGTCTGGCTTGGGCGCGTCCTTCAAACAGCCCACCATCCGGCCCCCACTGGCCTTGACCTGCCAAGGTCAAATCCCCCGCCAAGGTACGCAGGCTTAACTGCACGCCCTGCCCCTTGCGGCTGACTGCCAATTGGTAATCACCCAGCTCGGCCTGGGCCGCCAGCGCGGAGCGTGCATTACGCCAATCCAGTTCCAGCAACGGCCCGTTTTCAGCGGCCAGAGCCTGACTGGGCCAGCGCAGCTGCAATTGCCCTTGCGGTTGCACGGTCTGCAACAAAGGATGCAAACGTCCTAACAGCGCGGCGGGAGCGGTCAGGCTTTGGCCCGAAATACGCCAACCTTGCAGGCTGGCTTGCAGGCGCACAGGCTGATCCAGCCAGCCATGGCTCAACTCCATTTGCGGCCAGGGTGCCAAACGCCAACGCCAGCTGACAGGACCGGGAACAGTGCGGGCCAACAGACCCGAACCCACGACCAGCAAGCCTTGACCGGAGGCCAGGCTGCCATGGGCGGTTTCCAGCCGTAGCGGCAACTGCTCGGGCTGCCAGGCCAGCATCATGCGGGCAGGCAGAAAGGGCACGGCGGCCAGCAGCAAACACAGCGCCAGCAAAACCCACCCCATGATCTTGGCCAGCTTTTTCATGAAGGCTCTCCTGCACGCAGCACAATGCGGCCATCCAGCAGACCGGCGCGTTCACGGCTATCGACCACAGAGCGACTCATGCTGACTTCCTGCACGGCAAAGCCCAGCACGCGGGGGGCGTGCATCAGCCAATCCATCAAGGCAGGAGCGGCCACAGCCTGGCAGACCAGAACACGTTGCTCGGCCTGTGACTGCTCTGTCTGACACTGGGTACCCAAGGTCTGCAAGCTGCGCTGCAAGGCCTTGTCTTGCCCTTGTCCATCCACAGGCGCGACCAGCTCTTTATCCAGCACCTGAATCTGCGCCAGCACGGTTTGCAGTTGCGCCATCTCGTACTGCAGACGAGGCAGCTCCTGTTTTGCCAAGGCCAGATCACGAATGGCAGGACGTAAGAGCAACAACCACAGAAACATCAAAACCAGCAAAGCGCCCAATACCGACAAGGCCAATTGATCCCGACGGCCCAAGGCTTGCCAGTACTGTCTTGCCAGGGCGAGCTTGCTTTGTACGGTCAGCCATACAGGCTGAAGTGCGGTGAATTTGCTCATTGCGGCGCCCCCTGCTGGCTGGCTGCTTGCGCTGCTTTGCTAAAGCCGATTTCCCATTGGCGGGCAGACTCGCCCTGCTTCCACTCCAGATCCGATTCAGCCGGCAAAGGCTGCGCGGCCAGTTCGCTGGCCAGCGTCAAATGCAATTGCTGATCTTTGAAACTCAATGCCCGCACCTGTCCTTGCAAAGCAGGCCACTGCACGGCGCTGGCCATCAATAAACGATCAAAGGGAGCCGAGGCCGGGCTTTTCTCGGTCAGCAAACCATCACGATGCTGTCTGGCCTGCGTCAAGGGTGCGACGATAACGGGCAGGTGTGGCAAGGCTTGCCGAACCGCCTGCTCCATCTGAGTCTGCACCTGCCTCATTTGAGATCGCAACGACTGCGCCTGCTGCTGCAAGACCAGGGTCCAACTCAACACAGTGGCCAAAGTCCACCACAGGCTTTGTCGTAGCACGCTGCTACCACCATTCGACGCCATCTCTGGCATCAGCAAGGAGCAGGCCGGCACCGTCAAGTTTTGGCCCTGGCCCTGCCTGTCTTGTTCATGGCCATCGGACCAGGCGTAAACCCCGCTCAAAGGCAGTCCCAACTGACGCGCCTGCTCCCCCAAAGCCAGCAAAGGCTGGCGCTCCGTCCAGGCCAATTGACTCATCCCGGACGGCCCCGGTGCCGAACAGGCCACCCACACCTGTTCGATAGGGCTCAAGCACATAGGCTCGACCGCACTACACGCCACAGCCTGCCGCCGCGAGGCGCTGACCGAGGGAATACGCGCTTCCGTCACCGTCGCCATCCCTGCAGGCAGGACCAGTTCCAAAGAGCGGGCCAGGCCCTTGAACTCCTGCACCTCTCCCCGTCCACGGCGCAATACCCTGGCGCGCTTGTCCCGCAGCACAAAGTCCACCGGCTGATCCAGCCTTGGCGGAGAGTCCAAATAAATACGCAGCACTTTGCTCATCACTTCAACGAATCCAGACAATCCGGCTGCGGTCCGCAGCCCTGTTGATCAGGGCCTGGGTTGCCACCCGGCTATGGTCAAGTCGTAACTCGCCACTTAATAAAAACCATTCACTGCGCACGCTCAGCGTTTGCCCCTCCAGCGCCTCCTGACGTTGGAGGCGGGCCTGCACATCGGCCTGATCCCGAAACCACTGGCCCCGGTCGCGCTGCTCCAAGAGGCCACGCCATTCCACCAGGCTGACGGAAGGCTGCACGGCCGCCAGCACCTGGGCACTGGCGGTATTCACGTTCACGGATTTGGCTTGCGGCAAATAGCTCAGATATGGCTCCAGCTGCTTGGCCTGTTGCTCTGCATTGGGAAAGAAGTCCTGCAAATGAGAGGGCCAAGGCGCTTGCCCGGCCTGTGCCCGCTCCAATCGCTGGGCCAGCTCCAAAGCCAAAGAGGGTTCCTGCTGCACACTGCCCAGCAATTGCTCCAATGCCTGCACATAGCGGGCCTGAATGCGGCCATCGCGCAGCAATAAAGCCAGATTGAATTTGCCCTGCTCATCCTGGATATAGCCGGAGAAGTAAGCCGCACGGGTCTTGTCCGGAGTCTCTATCTTCAGCTCGCTCAGGGCCTGCGCCCACAGTCCACCTTTGTGCGTCACAGCGGAGCGCTGCGAGTCCAGACGCAAGACCAGCACAGCCCAATCCAGCGCGCCGCGCAGCAACCAGTTGGCCTGCATGTAATCGCGCTCGCTGGCCAACTGGGTTGCCAGCCCACTTTGACGCTGGACGATGCCCATGGTGGCAATGGACACTGCCATCACGACCACCAGCGCATTGATCACAGCCATGCCTTGTTGAGATGCCCGTTTCATAGCAGCATCACCACTTTGCGATACGGTTGCTCCTGCCCTTCCAACTGCACTGTCAGTTCTATGCCTGTAGCGGCTGCCCCGGCTTGATCGGGCCACGGCCAGCTTTGCCAGCCACGCGCCGGAATCCAGATACGCAAGTTCCAGGCGGTGACCTGCTCCAGCACATCTTGCAAAGGGCCCAACTCGGGCAAGGGGTAAACCGTTCCTGCCTGGGCAATAGCCCGTTGCAACACGCCTTGCTGCAAACGCCATTGAATCTGCTGGGTTCCCGCTCCGGCTTCGGCGCGACGTTCAATCATCAGGATGGCCGGGCCTTCACCCTTGGCTTGCCAGCGAATACTGGCGGGCAACACCGCCATCGCCCCCGTCGGGTCCGCAGGACCTGGCGCGGTGGGCAGATGCAACTCCAGATCCCGGCCCATTTGGGATAAGACATTGAACAAGGCCTGGGTCTGGCGCGCCTGTCGGCCAAGCTGCTCATCCGCGTGCAAGACCGCATCCAGGCCACGCCAGGACATCAGACTGATCAAGGCCATGATGGTCAGGGCCACCAACATTTCCACCAAAGTGAAGCCTTCCTGGCTCGCGTCTGTCATGGCAAGGACGCCAAGGTCGCATGCAACTCGGCCAGCACGGGGCCTTGGGGCAAGAAAGCTTGTACCGTTACCTGACGAAAGAAGCGATTGGCCGTGGCCTGCACGGTTTGCTTGCACTGCAAGTTCAAGGAACCCTGACGACAAGGCACAACGGTTTCACCCGAATCGGGAAACAGGCGGCGCAGCCGCATCTCGGCCACCACACCATCGGCTGCCAACAGAGCCAGGCTGCGTTCATGCATGGCCTGGCTACCAGAGGCGCTAAGGCCCAGTGCACGCAATCCGGCGGTCAAGGCCACCGAGACGATCGCCAGCGCAATCAATACTTCAATCAAACTCATGCCACGCTCTGTCATGACTGCACATCAAAACGGCCCGTCGGATCGCTGCGTAAATGCAGGACCTCGTGACCATCATCCAGCTCCAGCTGACGCGGCGCGGACAACCATTCATTCACAAAAACCCACGGTCCCGCCGGCTCCAGGCGCACACGCACTGATTCCAAAGTCCAGGATCGTTGAGGAAACAACTGGGCAAAGCGGGCCTGATCGCGCAGCCAGCCCGGTGTGGGGCTGGCACCATCCGTAGCGTCCGGGATCAAGCTGAAGCGATAGCCCTGCTGATCCGCACTCCAGGCGACGCTACGCCCGCTTTCACGCACATAGCTTTGCAGTTCGGCCAGACGCAGAGCCAGTTGACGGGCTTCTCGCTGTATCCCCTGATCCCGGTCCAGCACCAGCACGCTTAAACCCGCGCTGCTGACAATGCCCACGATCAGCAAGACCACCAAGGTCTCGATCAAGGAAAAGCCCCGCTGAGCCACATCAGTCCCAATTGCCTATGTCGGCATCACTGCCCGACCCACCGGCCTGCCCATCCGCCCCCAGCGAGAACACATCAATCTCGCCATGAACGCCGGGTTGCAGATACTGGTACGGATTGCCCCAAGGGTCGTTGGGCAGGCGGTCCATATAAGGACGCCAGTTGCGTGGCTCGGGAGGCTGGGTGGGACGCTGGTGCAGTGCCGCCAAACCTTGAGCGGTACTGGGGTAACGGCCGTTATCCAGGCGGTACAGCTTCAGGGCCTGTGTCAGGGCAGCAATGTCCTGACGAGCGGCGACGGCACGTGCCTGATCGGGACGGTCCATCAGACTGGGGACGACCAGGGCCGCCATAATGCCCATGATGACCACCACCACCATGACCTCAATCAGAGAAAAACCTTGTTGAGCGCGGGACTGAACAGAGCCGGCCAAACGGCGTGCCGGACGGCGAGATAAAGTAGATCGAGACATGAAGGAAATAAGCTACCCAAAAAAACCCAAGCTCTTGTCATACGGGCTTCATGCAGCACACGCACACTAAGAGCCCTTAAGACAGCCATCTTGGCCGTCTGCCAAAGCACTATGCGATGCAGTCTAAATGGGTATTATTTCCGCCATATTTCCGTCACATCTTTGGTTGCGTCTGTGTCAGGCCGGTATCGCTCTGGCCCTGATCAATTTGCTGATCAACCTGTTCCTGCCCTCGGACGGGACCATTGCGCCGGTACTGGAAGAAGACCACCGCGAGCAGATCAGCACGCAGCAAATTGCGCAGTGGTTTGGAGGCAGCACCGCGCTGCCCGAGTTGCGTCTGCATGGCATGATCGTAAGCGGCCAGGCGGGGGCAGCCCTGCTCAGCATCAATCAACAGCCGGTACGTGCGTATCGCCCTGGTCAGGAGCTGGCACCGGGTGTGCTGCTGGATTCGCTGCAACGCGAACACATTGTGATTACGGTAGATGCCGTGCCTCAACAAATCGCCACCGAGCGCAAAGGCCCCGCCATCATTCCCGGTATCCAGCAAGGGGCTAAGCCCTGAATTGAAGAGTTAGCAGTATGATTTAAAGCTGTCTTTCTTCTTCACCCTGGTGGGTATGCCTGCTTTACTTCGTCACTGGTTTGACAGCCTGCGCCCCAAGTCGCTGGCCATTGCACGCCCTGAAATGCTGCGTGCCACGCTAGGCGCCACGCTTAGCGTGTTGTTGGTTTCCTCTCTTAGCCTGTACCTGTCGGATTTTGCACATACGCATCATTGGTTGGTGGCGTCCCTGGCCGCCAGCGCCTTGCTGATTTTTCTGGTGCCAAGCAGCCCGTTGGCACAGCCCTGGAACATATTGCTGGGCAATCTGGTGGGCGCACTCACAGGCATTACCTGCGCGGTGCTGCTCCCTCATCCGATTGCTGCCATTACGATGGCCGTCTGCGTTGCCATGCCCATCATGCTGGCCCTGCGCTGCGTGCATCCGCCCAGTCTGGCAATGGCGGTCTTTCCCGCTCTGAATGGTATTCAGAACTACGACTTCGTCCTGTTTCCGGTGCTGTTTGACTCCTGCGTGCTGATCCTTCTGGGCATGCTGTACAACCGCCTGACCGGCGTGGCTTATCCGCCGGTACATAAACCCGCAACACGCCCAGCCGCCACGCCAGCCCGCTTTACGGACCAGGATTACGATGCGGCTTTAAGCCACTACAACCAGACTCTGAACATCAGCCACGATGATCTGGAAAAGCTGGTCAGTTATGTGCACCAGTCTGCCTTCCGACGCAATCTGGGCACACGCCGCTGCTCCACCCTGATGAATGATGCGCCTCTGTCCTGCCTGGTCAGTACGCCCTTGCAGCAAGCCTGGGACATGATGCGCGAGCGCAAGATCAAGGCCTTGCCCGTGCTGGATCAGAACAAGCACGTGATTGGTATCCTGGCCCTGTCGGACTTCTTGCAACGCGCCGGACTGGATCAGCCGGATAATCTGCGCCAGCGACTCAAGCGCTTCTTGAGCCCCCGACAACGTGCAGCCCCCACAGTGGCCGAGATCATGACTGCGCCGGCCGTCACCGCCAACGCGAACTGGTCGGTGGCAGAGCTGATTCCCTTGTTCAGCCAGGGCCGCCACCGTCACATGCCTGTGGTCAATGACCATAAAGAGTTGGTAGGCATGATTACCCAATCTGATCTGATGCTGGAGCTGTTCAGAATTCTGCAGCCACCACGCGGCAAGCAGGACTGAATATAAAGGTTCAGCCCAAAAAAAATCCCCACTGCTTGCCATCGCCAAACAGTGGGGACAGATCAGCACCCATGCGTCTTACACAGGCGCAGAACCTTGTTACTCGGCCTGCAAGACACCCCGGCGCAACTGATCGCGCTCGATGGATTCAAACAAGGCCTTGAAGTTGCCTTCACCAAAACCATCATCGCCCTTGCGCTGAATGAACTCGAAAAACACGGGGCCCATCAAGGTTTCAGAGAAAATCTGCAGCAAGAGACGGCGGTGGCCACCTTCCGATGTGCCGTCCAGCAAAATGCCACGGCTTTGCAGTTCTGCGGTGGGTTCACCGTGTGCAGGCAGGCGGCCTTCCAGCATCTCGTAATAGGTTTGTGGCGGTGCGGTCATAAAGCGCATGCCCATGGCCTTGAGCTTGTCCCAGGAAGCGATCAGATCATCGGTCAGGAAAGCCACGTGCTGGATGCCTTCACCATTGAACTGCATCAGGAATTCTTCGATCTGGCCCGAGCCCTTGGCAGATTCCTCGTTCAGGGGAATGCGGATTTTGCCATCGGGGGCGGTCATGGCCTTGGACGTCAGGCCGGTATATTCGCCCTTGATGTCGAAATAGCGAATCTCACGGAAGTTGAACAGGTGCTCATAGAACTGGGCCCAGTAAGCCATGCGGCCGCGATACACGTTATGGGTCAGGTGATCGATCTCTTTCAGGCCCGCGCCCACGGGATGACGATCCACGCCGTCCAGGTAAACGAAGTCAATGTCGTAGATGGAGTTGTCTTCACCAAAGCGGTCGATCAGGTACAGAGGGGCACCACCAATACCCTTGATGGCAGGCAGACGCAGTTCCATCGGTCCGGTAGGAATATCGACAGGCTGGGCACCCAGTTCCAGCGCCCGCTCGTAGGCCTTTTGCGCATCGCGCACGCGGAACGCCATGCCGCAGGCCGAAGGGCCATGCTCGGCGGCGAAGTAAGCCGCGTGGCTCTTGGGCTCTTCATTCAGGATCAGGTTGATCTCGCCCTGGCGATACAGGGACACTTTCTTGGAGCGGTGTACCGCCACTTTGGTGAACCCCATCATCTCGAAGACAGGTTCCATCACACCAGGCTGGGGAGCGGCAAATTCGATGAACTCAAAGCCCATCAGGCCCATTGGATTTTCAAACAAGTCAGTCATAGCAGACTCCAGTTGCAATCAGGTAATCAAAGATGGCGTAAAAACGCCTTGAAACTTGGGCTCAAGCCTTGCAGGGGGGCGCGCAGGATACCCCACGCACACTGCGTGCCAAGTGATCACCAAACAACAATTGAAATCCCAGAAACCTCACAGGCTCTGCTCCAGTGGGCGGGAAGCCGAAATGCATTCCCATCGCCGACATTTATTATCAGGTAAACAGGCCTTTTTTCGATATAGAGCATTACCCTAGAGGCTTCAATCACCTGCTCTAGCGCGCCAGCAACTGTGGTACGGACGAGACCAGCATCGCAATGCCGGACAGGGTCAACAGACTTAAAACAAGGGCTCGAAACGTGCTTTGGCTAATGCCCACATACAGGCGCGCGCCCGCCAGCACAGGGATCAGCACAGCCAGCATCACCAGTCCTATAGACGGCAACATGGACGGCAGAATAGAACCGGAAGCAATATAGGCCAGCAAAGTTACCGACAAAGTCGCCAGATTGAAGTTTTGTATAACGGCGCGCTGCTCATCTTTGGGCAGCCCGGTCATGGTGGTCCACAAGGTAGGAATCACCCCCGTCATACCACCGAGCCCGCCCATGATGCCGCCTATCAAACCCGACACGGCATTGGCCAGACGGCTACGCACCCTCACATGGCCCAAACGGCTGGACATCAGCATGATCGGGCACCAGATCACCATCAAGGTTCCTAAAAACGCCTTGAATACGGCTGCATCCAGGAAAGGCAGCAAATAGGTCCCCAAAGGCACACCAATCAGGCCGCCGGCCAGAAACGGCAACAGGATCTGCCAATAAGAGGTACGCCGCCGGGTGAAGGCGGCAATCATCTGCCCTGTCCAGGCACCGCATACCGCCAGCACCGCCGCCAGTTGAGGCTCCAGAAACCAGGCCCAGCAGGACATAGCCACCATGCCAAAGGCAAAGCCCGACAAACCCTGCACAAAACCCGCCACAATGGCGCCAACAGCCACCGCCCAGTAAACCGACTCCATCATCCCCCGCTGCTCCTTGCCTGTAGACAAGCGACAGTATCTCTCTTTACGAATCGAGCGGGCAGAAAAAAGCCTCCACAATGGAGGCTTCCCAAACTGTTACCGGCGTCGGCCAAGACTGGCCAATCAGGCCTGGTTCAGATTGGTTCAGGCTGGGTCAGCAGCACGCAGATCACGAGGTTGGATCAGCGATTCGGCACGCAACACGTCATTCAGGGTCTCGGCATCCATCAAACCACGCTTGAGAACCACGTCACGAATATTGGTACCTGTCTGGAAGGCTTCGGCGGCAACCGAGGTAGCCGCTTTGTAACCGATGAACGGGTTCAAGGCGGTGACCAGGGAAATGGAACGCTCGATATTGCTTTCCAGGCATTCACGGTTGGCAGTGATACCTACCACGCAGAACTGGGTCAGCGTGTCGCAAGCATTGCTCAACAAAGCCATGCTACGCAGCAGGGAGTGAATAATCACAGGCTCAAACGCGTTCAGCTGCAACTGACCGGCTTCAGCAGCCATGGTCACGGTCATGTCGGCACCAATCACTTCAAAGGCAACCTGGTTGACCACTTCAGGGATCACGGGGTTGACTTTACCGGGCATGATGGACGAACCAGCTTGCACGGCGGGCAGACAAATTTCACCCATACCAGCACGAGGACCGCTGGAGAGCAGACGCAAGTCGTTGGACAGCTTGGACAGCTTGACGGCAGCGCGCTTCAACACACCCGACAGGTGCAGGAAACCGCCGCAATCCTGAGTGGCTTCGATCAAATCGTCAGAGACACGCAGTTGAACACCGGACAGATCGGACAAGGCAGCCACAGCCAGCTGAGCATACTCAGGGTGAGCCGTAATGCCGGTACCAATAGCCGTACCGCCCAGATTCACGTCACACATCAGCTTGCGCGATTCTTTCAGACGCACGATGTCTTCGTTGATCATGGTGGCAAAGGCGTTGAACTCCTGACCCAGGGTCATGGGCACAGCATCTTGCAACTGAGTGCGGCCAATCTTCATGTACGAGGAGAATTCCTCGGACTTTTTCAGGAAGGCGTCGCGCAGACGTTCCATGGCGGCAAACAGCGGGTCCAGCGAACGGTAGGCAGCCAGGTGCAAAGCCGTTGGATAGACATCGTTGGTGCTTTGGGCCATGTTCACATCTTCATTGGGGTGAAGATACTGGTACTCGCCGCGCTTGTGACCCATATGTTCCAAGGCCAGGTTACAGATAACCTCGTTGGCATTCATATTGGTCGAGGTACCTGCGCCGCCCTGAATCATGTCTACCACGAAATGCTCATGGCACTTGCCCGCTTGTACGGCCTGACATGCAGCCACAATGGCGTCGTGCTTATCCTGCTCCAGCAAACCCAGTTTGAAATTGGCCTGAGCAGCTGCCTGCTTGACCAGCGCCAGAGCATTAATCAGTTCCGGGTAAGTTGAAATAGGCGTACCGGTAATGTGGAAATTCTCCTTGGCACGCAAGGTATGAACACCATAATAGACTTCATCGGGGACTTGGCGGTCTCCCAGCAAATCATGTTCGATACGGAACTGACTCATAATTCCTTCGTTTCCTTAATAACGATAGCAAGACTTTTTTGATACGCCTCATACTCAATCCCGGACTACAAACGGAACAAAGCCCTACCATTTCTTGCGAACTTGGCAGGGGCTCGGGGACATGCTGGCAAATACCGCTAATAAGCTTTGGATAATGCTTGTATCCAATTCCGGAAAGCAAAGGCCCGTAAAAAACGGGCCTCTATTGCAATCCGCCAAGCGGGGTGAATGATCCAACCGCCTTTTTTGAAGGCATCGTCGAGCTCGGGAAGCGCTTTGAACATTGTAAACGCCGAGCGCTCACATGCACGTCGTTTTGCGGTTTTTCTTGAGTTGGGCCCCTCTGCTTTCCTGACTGACAGTTGAAAACTCGCTTAATTTAGCGGTGTATCTCCGATATAGCTCGCTCATCATGTCTGTAACAAGAGTCTGGCGCTTTGAACACGAGCGTTGCGCGCTTGCATCATTTTGATGCGTTCAAGCCATAAGACTCACAACACAGGATCAAAAATCATCCCATGCTGCCCGGATAGGAAGTCCGGAAACCTTGCAGTTTGAGAAAAAAAGGAAGGCAAAAGAGTATACACAGGCTTTACGACTATTCTGTAAACCCATAGCCGCTTATACTGAAAAAAACTGGTCTTATTTTACTAAATGAAAATTCCTAATCAATAAAAGATGTTTAAATCAGTAAAAATGGAATTAAAAAATAAGATAAATTTCCACATTAAAAGCAGCGGCTCAGTAATAAAAGAAAGCAAACCCGTTTTTATTGGGTTTTATTGATTCTTTCTAAATAACTACTGCTCTTTGCCGCGCACTCCTTAACGGCACAGCACTATGAAATTACTCGATCTGAAATATCAAACTATCCTGAGCGAATCCCAACGCCAGGCCCACCCTAAAACCGAGGATATCGAACTGTGTTTACGCGTTCTGTCGCTGGCCTCCAGCATTAATCGCGCTTCCAGCTCTGTTCTGAACGAATTTGGTCTGTCCGAAGGACGTCTGGTTCTGCTGTTCTTGCTTAGCCGCCAACCCTCTGGCCTGAGCCCCGCGCTATTGGCAGAACAAGCTGGCGTGACCCGCGCCACCATCACCGGCCTGCTCGACGGGCTGGAACAGCAGCAATTGCTGGTACGCCAGAACAATACCTCGGACCGCCGCGTGCTCACTGTTAAACTCACCGAGGCCGGACAAGAGTTGTGCGAGCACCTGCTGCCCTATTACATCGAGTGGCTATCGGGCGTATTTAGTCATGTGCCCCAAGACGTGCGCGAACGCTTGTCCAATTTGTTATCCAAAGCCCTGCAAGGCAACGACACACCGGAAATCAAAGTTGAAAAGCCTCTTTCGCACACCATCCCCGGAACCATGCAGCGCAGTTATATGGCTTAAGGCACATACTCGCCTTGCCCCAGGGTCGACCTTGTCGTCGACCCTACACCGTCAAGGGTGGCAACCGTATCGGTGCCACCCTTTGTTTTCGTCCCTGCAAGGCTGAAATTTATGGATGCTGCTGTTATGGATGCCATGAAAAAATGGCCCAATGTGCCCGCTGTCAGCGGGTATATCTCTTTAGATCAGTCTGGTCATTGGCGTCATCATCCGGCTGGCGATGCTAACCAGCACCCAGGGCAAGTGGGCGAGCGCATTGCCCACCAGGGTTTGTTGGCATTTTTCAACCGTAATTATCAGGCGGATGAACAAGGCCGCTGGTTTATCCAGAATGGTCCGCAACGTGTTTATGTCCGTCTGGACGCGGCCCCACTGATTGTTTCCCTGGCCCAGGATCAAGCCCATTTGCAAGACCATACTGGCCGTCCCGTTGAAACTATTCAGGCCTGGTACATCAGCGCTGAGGGCAGGCTCTATTTGCGCAGCTCCGCAGGCCCGGCCTTGTTAGCGGGCCGTGATGTTCCTGCCCTGCTGGATCAGTTACGCACAGATCAACACGGCCTGGAGAGTCTGGATCTGGAGCAAGCCCAGCGCAGCGAAGGCTGGTCCTTGCCCGCGTACCCACAAGCCTGTTCCCTGACAGTCTGGTCGTCCTGCGTGTCGCCCGCCGAGGAATTGGCGTATATTGTTTTGCCAGAACCCGATCCCAATTGAACCGCCATCACAGAATCTGCATGACCCAGCCATCCGCCTCTTTCTATTTCCCCGCCCCACGCACGCAAAACTTCTGCAATCAATGTGGCAGCAAATTGACACGCCTGGTGCCCCCGGACGATAACCGCATGCGTGATGTCTGCGAAAATTGCGGCGCGGTGCACTACCAGAATCCCCGCAATGTGGTCGGTATTGTGCCCATGTGGAAGGACGATCAGGTCTTGCTGTGCCGTCGCGCCATCGAGCCGCGCTACAACACCTGGACCTTGCCCGCCGGTTTCATGGAGCTGGGCGAAACGCTGGGGCAAGGCGCCTTGCGTGAAATGGGCGAGGAAGCGGGTGCGCAAGTCGAACCCGGCCCGCTCTTTACCGTTATCAGCGTGCCTTACGCTGAACAAGTTCACGTGTACTACCTGGCCAAAGTCATCAGCGACGTGCTGGACCCCGGTCCGGAGTCCCTGGAAGCCCGTTTCTTCCACCTGGACGACATCCCTTGGGACAACCTGGCTTTTCGCACCGTAACCGCCACCCTGGAGCGTTACGTCGAAGACCACAAAGCAGGCCGCTTCCAGATTCACGAATTTGATATCGCCCCCCGCGACCACGGCTGATCATGTCGCTTGTATGGGTCGCTCCTGATCAGGCCCTGCCCAGCCCTGAACACGCCAGCCCCGAAGGGCTGGTGGCTGCCGGTCTGGATTTAAGCGTTCCACGCCTCCTGGAAGCCTATAGCCAGGGCATGTTTCCCTGGTACAGCCCTGGCGACCCGGTTCTGTGGTGGTCTCCTGATCCGCGCATGGTGCTGGAGGTCGATCAATTCAAGATTTCCCGCTCCCTGGGCAAAAAACTGCGCCAGATTGCACGGCAGCAAGATCAGGACGACGCCCCTATCCGAGTCACCTGCGATCTGGCCTTTGAGCAAGTCATAGGCCAATGCGCCGCCCAACGTAGTGCGACCGGCACCTGGATCAGCCCGGATATTGAGCAGGTCTATACAGCTTTGCACCACAGTGGCTACGCCCACAGCGTAGAAACCTGGATGGACGGCAAGCTGGTCGGCGGTTTGTATGGGGTGAATCTGGGCCGCTTTTTCTTTGGCGAATCCATGTTTGCCTTGCAAACCGATGCCAGCAAGATCGCCCTGGCCCATCTGGTGGAGTTCCTGAAGTTCGCGGGCATCCCGTATATAGACTGCCAGCAAGAGACATCGCATCTGGCCAGTCTGGGTGCCAGCCCCATCCCCCGGAAAGACTTTATGGCTGCCCTGGCCTGGGCCAAAGATCAACCCAGCCCGGTCTGGCCGCGTGGGGCATTGCAACTAGGCCTGCCCCCAACTTGCTAGGCTGGCGCGAGCATCCCATAATGGCTCTATCACGCTTGGCAGAGTCGCATGAATTATCCCAAAGCACCCAGTCCCCAAACGCTGCAATTCTATTCCACGGCCAGCTATCGTTGCAGTTACCTGCCAGAACAACAGGCACGCTCGCTGGTTGCCGCTCCTGCTCACCTGATTAACGACACGGTTTACTCCAAGCTGGTCCAGCAAGGCTTTCGACGCAGCGGCACCTTTACCTATCGCCCCTATTGCGACCAGTGCCGCGCTTGCCTGCCCCTGCGTTGTGACACTCTGCACTTTCAGCCTGACCGTGCCCAGCGCCGTGCCAAAAAACGCCACGGCAATCTGGTCGTACAAGATCTGCCCCTGCACTGGAATGCCGAACACTACGAGCTGTACCGCCGTTACCAGGCCAGTCGACACCCCGGCGCCGGCATGGACGAGGACGACCAGTCCCAGTACGCCCAGTTTCTGCTGGCCAGCCATGTCACTTCGCGTCTGCTGGAGTTTCGTGAGCCCGACGGTACCTTGAAAATTGTGGCCGTCATCGACGTACTGCAAGACGGACTCTCCGCTGTCTATACCTTTTTTGATCCCGACGACACCGGCAGCCTGGGCACCTACGCCGTGCTCTGGCAGTTGGACTATTGCCGTCAACAATCCCTGCCCTGGCTCTATTTAGGCTACTGGATCGAAGAAAGCCGTAAAATGGCCTACAAAACCCGCTTTCGCCCCTACCAGCTCCTGATAAAAGGTCGTTGGGAATGGCTGGCTTAACGTCCTCTTTTATCGATCCCCATGTCTGCCCTATTCAGCCTTTATCCCTTGGCTCGCCGGGTGCTGTTCAGTCTGGATGCTGAACACGCTCACGAACTGACTCTGAAATCCCTGCATTGCGCCCACCAAACTCCTATTTTGGGCAGTTTGCTGAAAGACCTGCCCAGCAAGCCTTTGGAACTGATGGGTTTGAAGCTGCGCAATCCTGTGGGTCTGGCCGCAGGCCTGGATAAGAATGGCGCGCATATTGATGCCCTGGGCGCACTGGGCTTTGGCTTTGTCGAAGTTGGTACAGTGACCCCGAAAGCGCAGCCCGGCAATCCCAAGCCACGCCTGTTCCGCTTGCCTGAAGCCAATAGCCTGATCAATCGCTTTGGCTTTAACAACCACGGCCTGGATACCTTTATTGATAATGTGCGCAAAAGCCAATTCCGCTCGCAAGGCGGCATTCTGGGTCTGAACATTGGCAAAAACGCGACTACCCCCATTGAGCAGGCCGATCAGGACTATCTGACGTGTCTGCGTGCGGTCTACCCCCACGCTGATTACGTTACTGTGAATATCTCCTCACCCAACACGCAAAACCTGCGTGCCTTGCAGGCTCAGGATGAACTGGCCCGTCTGCTCGGTTCCTTGCAAGCGCTACGTACGGAATTGGCACAAGAGCACCAACGCTACGTGCCTATCGTGGTGAAAATCGCTCCTGACCTGGATCAATCGCAAATTGATGCCATTGCGGACACAGTACCCTCGCAAGGTCTGGACGGCATTATTGCCACCAATACCACCTTGTCGCGCGATGCCGTACAGGGTTTGCGTCACGGTCAGGAGCAAGGCGGCTTGTCCGGCCCACCCGTGCACGAATTATCCTTGAACGTCATTCGTCGTCTGCGCGAGCAACTAGGCCCCGACTTCCCGATTATTGGTGTGGGTGGTATTGAATCTGGCCGTCAGGCTCAGGAAAAGATCCAGGCCGGAGCCCAAGCAGTACAGCTATATACCGGCTTGATTTACAAAGGCCCCGCCCTGATCTCCGAGTGCATTCGCGCCCTGTAAAACGCATCGTGCCCGCGTGACGCGGGCACTAGCATCCTGAAGCAAGTTCACTACTGGCACGGCAAGCAAGAAAAAAGCCAGCTCGATGAGCTGGCTTTTTCTTTAGCGCCTGATTAAATCAGACCAGCAAAGACTTACTTCTTGCTGGTAGCAGCCGTTGCCGCAGCGGCAGCCGCTTCAACGGTTTTATTGCTGGCTTCGGTAACTTGAGCAGCAGCTTTCAGGCTGGCGTTGGTAGCAGCCTGGATGTTGCTTTCAGCAGCATCAGCAGCTTGGCGAGCAGCCTTGACAACGGTTTCAGCCGCGTTGGAGGCCGTGGCGAAGGAAGACTTCAGCAAAGCAACAGCGCTTTCGGTACCGGTAGGTGCGTTTTTGGCCAGCTGGTCGATAGCGTCAGCAGCGTGCTGTTGACCTTGAGCCAGTTGAGCTTCAGCGATGCGCGACAGGTTCAGTTGCAGATCGGAGAAGATGTCGTAAACGCTTTTGCCATATTCCAGAGCCTGGGCAGCATTAGGCTTGGCCACGCTTTGCGACAGGGCCACAACGTCTTGCACGTCTTTGGCGTTGATAACTTGCTGGGATTGGCCAGCCGCTTGTTCCAGCGAGCTGCGCAGCAGATTCAGGTTCAGACCAACCAGCTTTTCAAAGCCTTGCAGCAATTGACCTTGAGCAGCGAACAGGTTGTTCAAAGTAGCTTGTTGGGATTCCAGTACGTTTTGTGGAATAGCACTCATGATGTTTTCCTTGGAGATACGTGGCCTGGGTCAAGCCAGCGTGAAATTAGTGTCAGTGTTACTAGACAAGGGTCTGAAGAAGGCCCGGCTCATTCGCAACTACGCAAGGCAAACCTTCTATGTTGCACCGCAACAATTCAACTTTAAGCGCTATCCAAAACAAAGTCAACGTAATTTGTTGCGCTGCAACAAAACCGTCATGGACTTGTAATCAAGACTGGAAAAACAACACTAAAACACAGACTTAACGCTGTTTGTCGTATCCCAGCGTTTCGGAAATTTTAGCGGCGGTATTCAGCAAAACGGGAATCCAGTCATCGTGCAAACGCTCGGCCGGAGCAGATAAAGACAGACCGGCCAAAAGCTTGCCGGTGTCGTCATACACACCAGCCGCAATACAGCGCACACCCATCTCCAGCTCCTCGTTATCGCGGGCATAGCCCAGACGACGAACTTGCGCCAATTCGCGCTCCAGCAATTCCAGTTGAGTAATGCTGTTACGGGTAGCACCGGCCAGGCCGGTACGCATGACGTAGGCCCGCACCTGACGCGGTTCCCAGGAAGCCAGAAACAGCTTGCCGGTCGAGGTCAAATGCAAAGGTGCATGGCCACCAATGGCGCGCACCACCTGCATACCCGAGCTCTCGCTCCAGGAACGTTCCACATAGACAATTTCATCGCCCTGCTGCAAGGACAGATTCACCGTTTGTCCGGTGTACTTGTGCAGCTCGCGCATGGGGGCCAGGGAAGCCGCACGCACATTCAGACGGCCTTTAACCAGGGAGCCCAGCTCCAGCAAACGCATGCCCAGTCGGTATAAACCGCTGTCCACGCGCTCCACATAACGTCCCACCACCAGATCGTTCAGGATACGGTGAGTGGTTGAGGTATGCAGGCCAGTTGCAGCCGCCAGATTCTTCAATGCCACTGGCTCAGATTGCTTGGCCAGTTCGTCCAATAGAATCATGGCGCGTTCCAGAACCTGGATCGACATCTGACCACCATTGTTTGACGACGCGCCTGAGGGCGTAAAGGAATTTGTTGTCATTATTAGGAGAATTATGATGCAACGCAACAAATTCCATAATATGAAATGGTCGCGCGCTTGGCAAGCGCTATTTTAGCGCAGGGCTCAAGCTCCCGCCCAAGTCCAGCACCTGCTGGCGCAAATAGGCCAAGGCCTCTGCCGCCGGTTCCGGCTCCCCTTTAACGCCCAGATCAATATGTGGCTGTCCGCCCGCTTCCCCCACGCTGGGCAGGCTAAACGCTTTCACACCTGGCCAATTCAACTCTACATGCTCCATGGCCGGCGTAATACGCGACTCTGGCAAGTTAAAGGCCAGGAAAGAGTGTTCGACTCGATGAGCCAGATGGTGCAGTTCCCGATAGCGAGTATCCAGCGTCCACTCCATCATAGGCCAGGCCATCACAGGAAAACCCGGCATGAAGGTGTGATTGTGAATGAAAAAACCGGGAATCTTGTTGTAGACGTTGGGCACAATTTCGGCACCCACCGGGAACACACCCATCTGCAGGCGCTGCTGGTTCTCGGGCAAGGACATATCTGCACTACCCACGCCATTACGCTCATTTTCAGCACAGCGCTCAGCAATCAAGGCTGCGGCCTCGGGATGCAGCTTCAGCTCCACACCCAAAGCCTTGGCCGCCGCCTGGCGGGTTTGATCATCCGGTGTCGCACCAATCCCACCACAGCAAAACACAATATCCGGCGTCGCAAAACTGCGCTGCAGGGTGGCGGCAATCGTATCCAGGTCATCAGGGATGATCTGGGCGCCCCCCAGTTGCAAGCCCCTGGCCCCCAGCAGCTCGATCAGTTTTGAAAAGTGTTTATCGTAGCGACGTCCCGACAGGATTTCGTCGCCAATAATAATCAGACGAATAATGGCTTGATCCTTAGTTGTCATGGTCAATAAGCGTAGTAGAAGCCGCTGCTGCCTCGTGCTGGCGCAGGCGACGAAGATTTTCCAAAGAGAAGTGGGCAAATACCAGAGCCGAGAACACAGGCAAGACCAGCCAGGCCGGTGGAATCAGGTTCAAAAGGGCAAAGATCAGACCGATCAACCAGTACTGGCTATTCAGACGGGACCACAGATACTTGCGCTCTTGCACATTCGCGTGCTCAACCAGGGAATCCACCCGCAACATGCGCGTCAGGGCAAAAACCCACCACAGCACGGGCAAAATCAGCGCAAAAGGAGGAAAAATCCATAACGGCAAGGTGACCAGCCAACCCATTACAAACAAGGTTCCCACCCACACCGCGTTCCAGACGCTGTAGACCGTGGCATTGTGGCCTTGCTTGACCAGATCGGGATAGTCTTTCTGCTGCAAATGGCCCAGGACCAAAGGCATGACCAGCACAGCGGCAATAATCAGGCCCAACACACCGGCCAGAGGCAACAAAATGCCTAAAGCCAACAAGGGCGCCAGATACACTTTCAGCGAGAACAGACCCAAGCCCACCAACCACTGATCCACGGATTCAAAGGCATTCCAGCCCCCCAGCAGCTCCAGCAACCAGGTCTGAATGGGGGTCCACAATAGCCAGCTCAGTAAAATCAGGCCCACAAACATGATCAGGAAAGGCATGACCAGGGCCACCAGCATGCGTGGCTGAAATTGCGACACCAAAGAACGCTTGAAGGCGATGGAGATGCTGGCCCAACCACCAGCAGGGCCCGATCGCGATGGGGCAGACGAAGATACGGACATACTGCTCCTGCTAAGCAAAATCGATTACCCGAGTATCATAGACACAGTCGCTTCTTTTTGTCTGTATGAAATTATGGCCTTGTTCAACGCCCAACACGATCTGACCGCCCTGGCGGCCCACCTGCAAGCCGAACCCGATGCTTTGTTGATTGCCTGTTTCTGCGCCGAATGGTGCAAAACCTGTCAGCAGTATCAACCCGCTTTTGAGGCTTTGGCCACACAGTTTCCCCAGGCTTGCCTGATCTGGATTGATATTGAAGAGCAGCCCGAGCTAGTGGGCGATGAAGATATTGAAGATTTCCCCACGCTGCTGATCCAGAACGAAAATGGGACCGTTTTCTACGGTCCCATGCTGCCTCATATCGAACATCTGGAGCGTCTGGTGCACAGCATCTCCGAACGCAGCCCGGTCGTTGATGCCGGGCCTGGGGATTTGCGCGCCTTAGTAGCGGCCGCCGCCTAACAGCACACCCACCGAACGCTTGCGCGTTGTATTGGAAGGAGTCGTCACCGCTGGCTTGGGCGCAGCAGCGGTCGATGGCTCGTAAGGCTTGAGGAAAAATTCATCCACGGGTGGCGTGTTCGACTGATACGAACGACGCTCGCCACGCTCGTGACGGTTGGAACCGGAACGGGACGAGGAGGCAGCCGCTGGCAGATCCAGCTTCAGACGTGGCACAGCCGTGCCAATCAGCTTCTCAATTTCTTGCAGCAAATGCTCTTCATCAGGAGCCATCAGGGCAATGGCTTCACCCGAGGCGCCAGCACGACCAGTACGGCCAATACGGTGCACATAATCTTCAGCGTTGTACGGCAAGTCCACGTTGATCACGCAGGGCATACCGGCCACGTCCAGACCGCGGGCGGCCACATCGGTTGCCACCAATACATCCACACTGCCGCTCTTGAAGGCGTCCAATACCTTCATGCGCTCCAGCTGGCTTTTATTGCCGTGGATGGATTCCGCCTTGATGCCTTCACGCTCCAGATAGCGGGCCAGTTGACCAGCACCAATCTTGGTATTGGAAAAGACGATAGTCTGGGTCAGCTTCTTGGTCTTGATCAGATGCGCCACGGCACGACGCTTCTCGTCCGCCGACATGGGGTACACCACCTGGGTGACTGTCGATGCGGTCGCGTTACGGGCAGCCACTTCGATCTCGACCGGATCATTCAGAAAGTTGCGGGCCAGCTTGCGGATTTCCTTGCTGAACGTCGCCGAGAACAACAGGCCCTGACGATTCTTCGGCAGCAAGGAAACAATACGGTCCAGATCGGGCAGGAAGCCCATATCCAGCATGCGATCAGCTTCATCCAGCACCAGAATGCTGACCTGGCTTAAATTGATCGTGCGCTGATCAATGTGATCAAGCAGACGGCCTGGGGTGGCGATGACAATTTCAACACCACGGCGCAGGGCCTCTTTTTGCGGTCCAATATCCACACCACCGAACACTACCGTCGAGCGCAAGGGGACCGATTTGCTGTAGAGCGCAATGCTCTCGGCCACCTGGTCGGCCAGCTCGCGTGTTGGTGTCAACACCAAAGCCCGCACCGGGTGGCGGGCGGGCGAAGCGCTGGTCGTGGCGTGCGCCATCAGACGATTCAGGATAGGCAAGGAAAAGGCTGCCGTCTTACCTGTACCCGTCTGTGCTGCCCCCATGACATCACGGCCGGCCAGCACCACGGGAATCGCCTCGGCCTGAATAGGCGTAGGCTTGGAATATCCCGCCTCGGTAACGGCGCTTAATATTCCAGGGTGCAGACCGAAATCAGCAAACGTAAGGTCATTGGGGGTCGAAGGAGTTTTATCTGTCATGTACGCAAAAAGTCGGCTTGCCACCAGTGGCAAGCATTTGTAACAATCCTATTTTAACTTATGCCCGCCTGCCTCACAGCAGTCACGGGCATGTCAGTACTCGGTTCAGGATTTTATGGCATCACGGCACGTATCAGCCAGAACGCCACCATCCCGGCCACGATTACCCAAACAGCGTTACGGGTACGGATGAACACCAGCACAGCCACCAGGCAGGCCAGAGCTTTAATATCCAATCGGGGGGTGTCGCCGTAAGCCCAAGGCAAAAGTTCCGGGATAATGATTGCTGCCAGAGCAGCTACCGGAGCAAAGCGCAAGGCGCGCCGCATACGTTCGGTCAGGGGCAGCAAATCACCAAACATGAAATAGCCGGAGCGGGAGAGCAAGCTGCACAACACCAACAGGGCGATTGCACCCAAAACGTACCAATCATACTGCCAATCGCTCATCACCGTGCATCCCTATGCCGTTGCAGTTGTTCTGCCGCCACGCCAGCCAGCACTCCGCCAAGCACCGCTGCCACCAGCCCCAAACGCAGGGGCAGCGCCTGTCCGACCCATGCAATCACGCTGGCCGTAATCAAACAGGCCCACATGGCACGGTTATTGACCAAGGGAATCAGGAGCGCCAACAAGGCCAGAATGGCCGCAAACTCCAGCGACCAGGAAGGCGGCACATAGGCACTGAGCACAATGCCCGACAAGGAGGCAATCTGCCAGCTTAGCCAACCAGGCAGGATGATTCCCAGGTAATACCAAAGATGCTCGCGCGAGCCGCGCTCTTTGGAGTCGCCATACTTGGACATGAACAGCACAAACACCATGTCACTGGTGATATAGCCCAGGCCCAGGCGTTTCTTCCAGCTCAGATGACGAAAAAAAGGCTGCAAGGCCGCTCCAAAAATAATGAAGCGAATATTGACGATGAACCCGGCAGTGAAAATCAACCACAAGGGCGCGTGGGACTCGATCAGCGGCAAGGCCGTCAGCTGGGCCGAGCCCGCATACACAAACAAGGTCATCAAGGTGGCTTCAAACCCGCTCAAGCCGGACTTGACCATGGCCACGCCCGTTACAAAGCCCCAGACCACAGTGGCAATCAAGGCGGGAATAAAGTCGATGAAACCGGCGCGCATGTGTACACGATCCTGTGCACTAGGCAACAAGGCCGATAATCTTGTGATGGCTGACACGCCGTCTCCTGAGATGTGCTGCCCGCAAGCTGTAAACAGCGGCGGCAGCTTTGCTTATGATTTTTCTTATTCTAGAAGCAAAACCGAGGCACGAACATCTTGCTCTGTTGATAAGGTCAAGAAAAAACAGGCCGGGTCTTGCTACAATCGCTAGTCTACGCACGTAAAGTTCGGCACCGCCGTTGCGTGCACGGTATTCTTACCTCTCTCATTGTTATCAGGAACCTTATGAGCGCCGCTATCGAACCTAAAAAAGCAGATCACGAACTGATTATGGTCGGAGCCGACGATCTGCCCGTGCACTGCCCCCGTCCAGGTGGCACACTGTGGAACATGCACCCCCGCGTGTATATCGATATCAGCAAGACCGGCGAAGCCGCTTGCCCTTACTGTGGTGCCCGCTACCGCCTGAAAGAAGGCGAGAAGGTTCACGGTCATTAATTTCTGAATCTGGCTTCGTTGGACCCCACTGCTCCCCCCTCTGGCAATGCGATAGAGCCGGGCCCTGTGCCCGGAGCTGACGCGCAACCCTGGCGTCATGCCGATACGGTTGCCCGTCTGGATTCCAGCGCCTGCCCCCTGCCCGCCTGGTTGCCTGGCGGACACATACAGACCATTCACGGGGCATTTTTTGCCCGCCATCACCATATCGCCTTTGTCCGTCAAAGGATTGATACACCCGATGGCGACTTCCTGGACCTGGACTGGACCGGGCCTGGTCTGTTTGCCGACAAGCTGGCCAACGGTGCCACCGCCCAACCCGACGCCCACTTATCCCGCACCGCCGCCCGTCGCTGGATGCAGCCTCAGGATTGGGTCAGCCTGCCCAGCACGGCCGATACCCATGCCCTGATTCTGTTTCATGGGCTGGAAGGCAGCAGCCGCAGCCATTACATCCAGGCAATCGCCCAGTACTTCCGCGCCCGTGGCTGGATTGTGGTGGTCGCCCATTTCCGGGGCTGCTCAGGCTTCCCGAATCGCATGGCACGCGCCTATTACTCGGGTGACTCGGAAGAAATCAGCTTTATCCTGAATACGGTTCGAGGCCATCTGCCCAATGTGCGCTGGCACGTAGCCGGCACCTCGCTGGGCGGCAATGCCATGCTCAAATATTTGGGGGAAGCGGGTGATGAAGTGTCCTGGTTGCAGGCATGTGCATCCATTTCGGTACCACTGGATCTGGTCGCTTGCGGCCGCTACCTGTCCGAATCCCGAATGGGCCGCTGGTTTTACTCGCCCTATTTTCTGAAAAGCATGCGCAGCAAGCTGCAGGACAAGGCTCACCGTTTTCCAGGCATGGTCGATACTGCCCGCTTGAATCAGGCCCGCACCATACGCGACTTCGACGACATTTATACCGCGCCCATGCACGGCTTCAGCCATGCGCTGGATTACTGGACGCGCGCATCCAGCAAGCCTTTGCTGCGCAATATCAAAATTCCTACGCTGGTTTTGAATGCTCGCAACGATCCTTTCGTGCCGCACACCAGTTTGCCGACCATTCAGGACTGCTCGGACTCCATCCTGCTGCATCAACCTGCCGAAGGCGGGCACGTCGGTTTCATCACGGGCAGCATCCCCGGCAATATGGGTTGGTTACCCGCAAGACTGGCCCGCTTCTTTGAAACCAATAGCTAAGATCGGCTAAAGCGGGCCTGCGGGCTCATCAGGAGCGGAAACGCTCCAGCAAGATACGCTCACTTTCCACACGTTCACGCAATTGACGAATCTGCGTATCCAGCTCGGATTGCTGATAGAAGTCCTGGGTCAAATTGCGCGCCTGCTGCAATTGCTCCACAGCGGTAGGCAGAGCCCCCACTAATTCATAGTACTCAGCCATGGCACGTCGGGCCTTTACACCGTCGCCCAAACGATCATAGGTTTGTGCCAGCAACTGATGCAGCTGGGGTTCATCAGGCCATTGCTTGATACGCTCCATCAAGAAAGCCTGCGCCTGATCGTTTTGCCCCAATTGCTGCAAGACCTGCACATAAGCCAAAGCCACCCCTTGGCTCTTGGGCCAACGCTGCCAGGCCTGCTTGGCCAAATTCAAAGCACCTTGCACATCTCGATCGGCAATCGCAATGCGTATACCCAGGGTATCCAGCTCCGGAGCCTGGAATTTGCCCTGTCCCCGCGCTTCGGTCAGATGCGCACGAGCCTGTTCATAATCCTGACGGCCTTGCGCAATATAGGCCAGACCGTACTGCGCCGCAGAGCGCTCCAGATCACTTTGTGACTGGTTCGTACTTTGTAGCGCCTGTTCCAGAACACGCAAAGACTGCCCCCCCCCAGCCTGCATCACCATCAACTTCGCACGGATATACCAGAACGAAGGGGTGTCCTGATAATTACTGGCTGGCAGACCGCGTACCCGGTTACTGATGTCCGATTCACGCTGCTGAGACATGGGGTGAGTGCTGGCGTACTCATTGGCTGTCGCGCGCTCATTCAGACGCGAAGCCGCGGCCAGACGCTGAAACATCTGCACCATGCCTTGTGGCTCATAACCAGCCTTGAGCAGCATCTCGAAACCGACGCGGTCAGCTTCTTGCTCGGCCTGACGAGAAAAACCCAGCTGCCTATCCACGGCCGCTGCTTGTCCGAAAGCAGCCGCCCCCATAGCCAGATCACCACTGCCCGCCAGGGCCCCCAACAAGGCTCCGGCCAGAGCAGCAATCAGCAAATGGTTGCTTTGCGCACTTTGGGTAATACCGCGAGCCACGTGACGTTGCGCTACGTGGGCAATTTCGTGAGCCAGCACCGAGGCCAATTCGGACTCGGACTGTGAAGCCGTGAACAGCCCGCTATGAATACCGATATAGCCACCGGGCAAGGCGAAGGCGTTGATGCTGCTATCACGCAGGGCAAATACCGTCACTGGCTGCGCCATGGCAGGACCGTACTGGGCCAGCTTGCGGCCCATATCCGTCAAATACTGATTGATATCCGGGTCCGAGACATAGTCGGGTGAACGCCTGCCCTGCTCCATGATGGCATTGCCCAAAGTCCGCTCCAAAGCCGGAGACAACTCGGCACCCGAAGCTGCTCCCATTGAAGGGATGCCCACAGGCTGCGCCTGCACAGGCAACACTGAACCGAAAGCCAGCGACAAAGCCAGACATAGAGAAAGCGCGGAACGGGCGGGTTTAAACTGCATGGATACTCCCGACAAAATCAATTGGCCCTGACCATCATAGCGCTTGTCCGCTTGCGAGATTCTGGCAAACGGTGACGCGCTGACAGGCGCATCAAGGTGCCCAAGGCATACAAAAGGCCAAACACTTCAACCAGACCGGCCAGCACCCACATAATCAGGCCACCCATGACCTGATCAGCCAGCGCATCCATACCCGGAATGGCACGACCGCATAAATCGAAAATCGGATAAAGGTCGTATTCAGTAAATGTGATGATGGCGCCCACAATCATCTGCGGCACCATCGTAATAACCGGCGAAAGTATACGCCCACCCACCGACAGCCGGGCCGGTGGTGAAGGCCGACGATCCAGAATCAGGTTCCAGTACATGATCCCGCTGATGACCACAGACCAATTCATCAAACGGTACAAACGCCAGTCCAGCATGGAATAGAACTGCACCGTAGGCAGCATCCATATCAGGACCAGGAAAACAAACAGAAAGGCGACCAGTATCGGGTTGGTCAGGACAGCCTGAACACGTCGGCCACTGGGTCGGCGCAACCATTGAGCCAAAGCCCGCCGCCAGCTCAACGGCAGTCCCGCACGCAAGGTTTGACCGGGATAGGCACCCATCAGGAACAAGGGGCCCAGATGATGCAAGATCAAATGCTGGGCCCGATGGATGAAGAACATGCGCTCAGCGTAATAGTCCAGGCGCGTGTGCAAGGAAAGGTAGAGGAGAATCAGGCCAATCCAGAAGAAGGACTGGCGCAAAAGATTGGGGCGGTGTACTTGCCGCCCCCGGACGTACAAAGCGATGACCAGCAAGAAGGTCAAAAGCAGAACAGGAGAAAACTCCCAAGGTGTCAGCCAGTCGAGCAAGGACATAGCAGCGCCATCCGCAACAAATCCAGTTGCGGTTTAGTTTATAGCAATACGCTCCCGCCCTGCCCACTTCACATTCAGCACACCGGGATAATCCCGAATCAGCCGGGCGCGCTGCATCAGTTCTGCACGCAGTTCAGGCGGGCAAGTCAAGGTCACGCACGCGGTATCGTGCGTATCGGAATGGTCTACCTGCACATTGGCCACGCGGATGCCTGCGGTATTCAGGTCCGAGTAAATACGACGCCGGATCTGGGCCAGATCGCCACGAGGGCAGACAACCGTCAAACGGGAGACGGACAAAGGGGCACGAGCACGCAGGGCAGAAGCCTGGATGCCGGCACGGCGCAAAAAGAGATCAAAAATACGCATACATTCCCCCTATTGCACATAAAAGTTGCAACACATCAGGATTCGGAAAGCCAAAGGCTTTCTAGAGAATGAAATGGCGGGGAATTTAAGACAGCAGAACAGCCGCCTGAGATACCACGCCCTGAAACTTCCAGGACGCGGCAAGCTGTGAAGGAATCAGCGGGCCTGAACGCGCCTGGACATAGATAGGTCGAACATAGATCGACTAGCACTGTCGCCGGGGTCGGGATTCACCACACAGCTCCTATAAAACCAAAGAACCCGTATTGTAACGTGCGCAAGGCAGCGCCACAAGGGCAGCCCTGTGAAAAACCTTTACTTTACAAGGCACTTGATGTGTTTAATACACAGACAAATCCAGCCAGCCCATGTAGCGATAAAAGGCCATGATGATGTGTACCAGCCAGAACAGGCTGATGTTGGCAAAGGCAACCGTAGACACCACTGCCGTCAACACACTGGGCCAGCCATGCTGATTATGCTGATCGCTTTGCGGGTTGTAGAGGGCGTCAAACTTTTCGGGGCTACGCAGCGCCAGAATCACGGCCTCGATAATCCCGGCACTGACAGGCAAGATCAGCAAATTGGGAAATAACGAATCCAGCCCCTGCTGAAACACCAGCGTTCCCAGAATGGCCAGGCCAGTAAACACCAAAGGGACATACCAAAAGCGTCTGCCCAGATAGCGATGGTGCGCACCCACCATACCTAATAAAAGAGACAGCCACGCGGCGGTGACTTTATGGCGAAAAGGTTTGGTCTGTTCAAATGACAAAGTCTGCTGAGACATGCAGGGCATCCGATCCGGGCTTGTGCTGCCAGCCATTGCGCACAGCTGTCATTTGCTTAAAGCCAATTTGACAGCCACCTTCCCGTACAATACCTGAATTACTTCCTTGCCGTCATGAGGTCCCCCATGAATGCCACCGACTACGACATCGCCATTTGTGGCGCCGGTCCCGTAGGCGCATCTTTGGCGCTAATGCTGGCTGCCCAGCACCCAAGCCCGTCACGCATTGCCGTTCTGGGGAAAAACTTCGATCTGGCCAGCACCGAACATGCTCAGGGCGATCCACGCACGCTGGCCCTCAATCACGGCAGCCGTCGTCTGATTCTGAATCAGCTCAAAGCCTGGCCCGAGCGTGCCGCCCTGATGCGCACCGTGCATGTTTCCCAAAAAGGACGCCTGGGTCGCTGTCTGATTCAGGCCGACGAACTGGGCGTACCTGACCTGGGCGCCGTGGTTCATTACGATGCTTTGCTCTGGACCTTGCACGCCCGGCTCCGGGACAGCGGCGTTACGCTACTGCCCGCTCAGCAAGCCCGCACCCACTCCGCCCCCAAACAGATTCTGCTCGACCACGATGCGGGTCAGGCCACAGCCTTGATTGCCGTACAGTGTGATGGCGTCCGCCCTACCGGCGTGCGACGCGATTATGGTCAACATGCCTTGTTGACGACGGTGCGCGCCAGCCAGCCTCAAACCGGCTGGGCCTACGAGCGCTTCACCGAGCACGGCCCCTTTGCAGCTCTGCCCCACCCTGACGCTCCCGATCTATATGCCATCGTCTGGTGCAATAGCCCGGAACGCAGCCAATCCTTGGCCGAGCTGCCTGTTCAAGAGTTCCAGGCCGCCATGCTGCAAGCCTTTGGAGAGCGCCTGGGACATCTGGAGCTGGTGTCCAAGCGTCACATCTTCCCGCTTGCCTTTCATGCTGGCCCCAGTCGCTTGTCCGAACGCCTGCTGGCAGTAGGCAATGCCGCCCAGACCTTGCACCCGGTTGCCGGTCAGGGTCTGAACCTGGGCTTGCGTGATGTCGCACAATTGTCACAGTGTCTGGCCGCCTGGCAAGCAGATTGCAGCCAGAACCCCGATCCCTTTTTGGCCCGCTATGCCCGTTTGCGTCGCCCGGATCGCTGGTTGACCGCTGCCATCACCGACACCTTGCCGCGTCTGTTCGCCACCAGGAATCCATTGATCCAGCATGCATGTGGTCTGGGACTGTTGGCCATGGACACCCTGCCCTTCGCCCGGCAGCCATTTGCCCGGCAGTTGCTGCAAGGAATGCGCGCCTAGGCCCACCTGCGTTACAGGCCCCGATGCGGGGCCACCCCTTATTCTTCTTGTAAGTCCTTGCCCACGAACCCGTGTCGCAGGGTTAAAATCTTCCCCATGCGTATCGGCCCCTGGACCCTTCCTAACCCTATTTTCATTGCCCCCATGGCTGGAGTCACAGACAGACCTTACCGTCGTCTGTGCAAGACGCTGGGCGCCGGTTATGCCGTCTCGGAAATGGCCGCCAGCAACAAGCGCTTGTGGGATAGCGTGAAAACGTCACGACGTCTGAATCACGAGGGTGAAGCGGATCCGGTGGCTGTACAGATTGCCGGTTCCGACCCTGAAATGATGGCCGAAGCCGCTGTGTTCAATATCGGCAAAGGCGCTCGCATCATTGATATCAATATGGGTTGTCCGGCCAAAAAAGTCTGTAACGTGGCCTCGGGTTCCGCCCTCTTGCGTGACGAGCCACGCATCATTGAAATCCTTGAACACGTTGTCAAGGCATGTACTCCCTACCAGGTTCCGGTTACACTCAAGACCCGCACCGGCTGGGATGCGCAATCGCGCAATGCTGTTCGTATTGCCCGCTTGGCCGAGGATATCGGCATCGCCGCTTTGACTCTGCATGGCCGCACCCGCTGCGACTTCTACCAGGGCCACGCCGAATACGACACCATACGCGAAGTCAAAAACAGCCTCTCTATTCCGGTCATCGCCAATGGGGATATCGATAGTCCCGAAAAGGCAAAATTCGTACTAGAGTACACCGGAGCGGATGCCGTCATGATCGGTCGAGCCGCGCAAGGACGACCCTGGATTTTCCGGGAAATCCTGCATTACCTCGAACATGGCGAACATCGTGCAGCCCCCACCTTCGGCGAACTGCGCGATTGCATGATCGAACACCTGCAAGACCATTACGCTTTCTATGGGCAGCACACTGGAGTACGTACTGCCCGCAAGCATATAGGCTGGTATTTGTCGGATATGCCGGACTCCCGACACTGGCTGGACCAGATTAATCGTATCGAAAACTGTGCAGATCAATTAGAAGCCATTACTCACTGGTTTCAAGAATGCGACCTGGACCAGCCCTACCTGCAATAACAGACAGCTGTGTGGCTCTTTTGTATTTAAGTACTACGTATACCTTCAGAAAAAAATGTCAACGACCAACCCACTAGAACAGTCCGTACGTGAACGCCTCGAACGCTACTTCGCCGATCTGGGCGAATCCGAGCCACGCGATCTGTTGTCGATGGTCATCTCCTGCGTGGAACGGCCTGTCCTGCAAGTTGCCCTGGAGAAATCCGCGGGCAACCAATCCAAGGCCGCAGAAATGCTGGGCATCACGCGTAGTACTTTGCGCAAGAAGCTCAGCGCCCACAATCTGCAACCCTGATTCCTAACTCTCACGTCTCACCTTCCATGAAAATCCAGACAGCTCTTCTCTCTGTCTCCGACAAAACCGGTATTGTCGAATTTGCCCAAGCACTCGCCCAACGCGGAGTGCGGCTTTTATCCACTGGTGGCACCGCCAAGCTGCTGGCCCAAGCTGGCCTGACAGTTACCGAAGTGGCCCAGCACACCGGTTCGCCAGAAATTCTGGATGGCCGTGTCAAAACACTGCATCCAAAAATTCACGGTGGCCTGCTGGCGCGTCGCGACAGCGCCGAACATTTGAACACTCTGGAAGAGCACGGCATTGACCGTATCGATCTGCTGGTCGTCAACCTCTACCCTTTCCGTGAAACCATTGCCAAGCCGGGTTGCACCTTTGCCGATGCGGTAGAGAACATTGATATTGGTGGCCCCGCCATGTTGCGCGCTGCTGCCAAGAACCACGGTACGCCTGAAGGCGGCGCCTGTGTGGTGATTGACCCTGTCGATTACGAACGCGTACTGGCTGATATGGATGGCCCTGCTGGTCACCCTTCTTATGGCCTGCGTCTGGAACTGGCCGCCAAGGTTTACGCCCACACCGCCGCTTACGACGGTGCTATTGCGGCTTACCTCACCAGCCTGGCTCAGGCTGAGCCTGCCCAGGACAGCGCCCCCGAAGTGAACACCTGGCCCAATGTGCTGACCATTCAGCTCAAACAGGAACAGACTCTGCGCTACGGCGAGAACCCGCATCAAAGCGCGGCTTTCTACACAGACGGCACCATTGGCGAAGGTCTGCTGGGTCGCTACAAGCAGCTACAGGGCAAGGAACTGTCCTACAACAATATTGCTGACGCCGATGCCGCGTGGGAATGTGTCCGCAGCTTTGACGCGGGCGCTTGCGTCATCGTCAAGCACGCCAATCCTTGCGGTGTAGCTCTGGGCGAAACCGCCGAAGAATCCTATCGCAAAGCGTTCCAAACTGACCCAACGTCGGCCTTTGGCGGCATTATTGCCTTCAACCGTGAAGTGGACGAAGCCGCTGCCCAGGCGATCAGCAGCCAGTTTGTAGAAGTGCTGCTGGCACCTTCCTACACGCAAGGTGCTCTGGACGTGTTTGCCGCGAAAAAGAACGTGCGCGTGCTGAGCATTCAGCCCGGTCAGGCTCACAACGCTTTCGACGTGAAACGTGTCGGCGGCGGCTGGTTGGTGCAAACGCCCGACACCTTCCGCGACAACACCGAAGCCTTCAAGGTCGTGACACAAGTACAGCCCACCGCCCAGCAAATGCAAGACATGCTGTTTGCCTGGAACGTGGCCAAGTACGTGAAATCGAACGCCATCGTGTTCTGCGGTCAAGGCATGACCCTGGGTGTAGGCGCTGGCCAGATGAGCCGTGTGGACTCCGCCCGCATCGCCTCCATCAAGGCTGAAAACGCTGGCTTGACCCTGCAGGGTTCGGCGGTTGCGTCCGACGCTTTCTTCCCCTTCCGTGATGGTCTGGATGTAGTTGCCGAAGCAGGCGCCACCTGCGTGATTCAACCCGGCGGCAGCGTGCGTGATGACGAAGTCATTGCCGCCGCCAACGAGCGTGGTATTGCCATGGTCTTGACCGGCACACGCCACTTCCGTCACTAATATGCGAATCCTGGGCATAGACCCTGGCTTGCGTCGCACTGGTTTCGGAGTGATCGACGCCCAGGGGCCCAGCTTGCGCTATGTGGCCAGCGGGACCATCGTGGTCCCGCCTGATCTGCCTCTTGCAGAGCGGCTAAAGCTGATTCTGACTCACATCACCGAGGTGATTGAGCAAAGCAAGCCCGATACCTCTGCCATCGAAAAAGTCTTTGTAAACAGCAACCCTGCCTCTACCCTTTTGCTGGGGCAGGCACGGGGCGCCGCTTTATGTGCGTTGGCCGTAGGCGGCCTGGATGTACATGAATACACAGCGTTGCAGATCAAGAAAACCGTCACCGGCAGCGGCCATGCTGCCAAAGAACAAATCCAGCTGATGGTCCAGCGGCTCTTGCAGCTGAACGGCCTGCCCGCACCGGACTCGGCCGACGCTCTGGCCTGCGCCATCAGTCATGCTCATCACAGCAGTGTGGTGGGCGGCCTGCAAAAAAGCGGAGCCATCACCACCGGGCCGCGCCGTCGCATTCGCGCTGGCCGGATCTTGGGTTAACTCTCCAGAAGGAATGTCATGATAGGTCGCATCCGGGGTACCTTGATCGAAAAACAGCCGCCTACCATCTGTGTGGATGTGGGGGGGGTCGGTTATGAAATCGATGTACCTATGAGTACGCTCTACCAAATGCCAGAGCTGGGCGCACAGGTCAATCTGTTCACCCATCTGGCTATTCGTGAAGATGCTCACGTGCTGTTTGGCTTTTCCAGCCTGAACGAGCGCAGCACCTTCAAGGCACTGATCAAAGTCACGGGCATTGGTGCCCGCACCGCCCTGTCCTTGCTCTCGGGCATGAGTGCAGAAGAACTGGCTGATGCCATTACGCGCCAGGAAACGTCCCGTCTGGTCAAGATTCCAGGCATAGGCAAGAAAACAGCCGAGCGTCTTTTGCTGGAGCTGCGTGGCAAGCTGGGTGCAGACCTGGGCAGCGGCTGTACAGTCAGCGCCGTTCCCAATAGCCGTGATGATGTGCTGCACGCGTTGGAAGCATTGGGCTACTCCAACAAGGAAGCCAGTGTTGCTGTCAAAGCCTTGCCGGATGATATTGATGTGTCAGAAGGGATCAAACAGGCGTTGAAATCGCTGTCACGCGCTTGAGACGACACTGCTATGTATAAAAAGTCGGGCCGTTCATATGAACGGCCCGGCTTTTTTCTGTTCGCGCAACCGCGCGGTGGCTGAGCTTCTTATTGATGCAATGATTTGCCGACTTACTGGTTTGCTCGTTTGCTCGTTTGCTCGTTTGCTCGTTTGCTCGTTTGCTCGTTTGCTCGTTTGCTCGTTTGCTCGTTTGCTCGTTTGCCAATCCAGTTTGACCTGCGCTTTGGAACATAGGCAAGATAAATGCCTATGTTTACGAACTACTCAATTCATCAAGCAAGCAGACGCCCCAAGGCGGATACATCCACATTCCCACCACTGATCAGTACGCCAACCTTGCGGCCTTGCAAATCACCCTGACGCATTACCGCCGCGGCACCCAAGCAACCTGTAGGCTCCACAACCATCTTCATGCGTTCTGCAAAGAAACGCATGGCCTGAACCAGCTCGGTATCAGGCACCGTCAAAATATCTGTAATCATGCTGCGAATCAGCTCAAACGTCATGGGTGCCAAAGCTTGGGTCAGCGCCCCATCAGCAATCGATGCAGGCGGAGCAATCTTGACGATCTCCCCACTACGCAGGGACTGCTGGGCATCATCCCCAGCCTGCGGCTCAACACCAAAGACTTCACAAGCCGGTGCCATAGCCTTGGCGGCCAGCAAGCAGCCCGACAGCAAGCCACCGCCCCCTAATGGAACATAGAACTGCTGCAAGTCCGGCACGTCCTGAAACAGCTCCAGTGCCGCCGTCCCCTGCCCCGCGATCACATCAGGATGCGCAAAGGGAGGAATCAAGGTCAGCCCTTCACGCTCGACCAGCTCTTGTGCAATTTGGGCACGATCTTGGGTCAAGCGATCGTACTCGATCACTTTGGCACCGTAGCCACGCGTTGCCGCCAATTTGGCAGCCGGAGCATCCGAATTCATGATGATGGTGGCCGGTATCCCCAAGAGCTTGGCCGACAGGGCCACAGCTTGCGCATGATTGCCCGAGGAAAAAGCGACGACCCCTGCTTTCTTCTGCTGCTCGTTCAACTGCGCCAGCGCATTGAAGCCACCGCGAAACTTGAAAGCACCAATACGCTGAAAGTTCTCGCACTTGAAGTAGACTTCGCCATTCAGGCGCTCGTTCAAGGTTGCGGAAGTCAAGACCGGTGTGCGGTGTGCCACAGGCGCCAAGCGTTCAGCGGCGGCTACAACATCAGCAAAATCAGGTAATTCCAGGGACATGGCTAAAATCTCGATTAAAAACTCCAACCCACATTATGCGCGATGCCATGCGAAGCAGCCTAGCGCTGGCCGGACAAATCCAGCCTGGCTGCTACGGATGACCGATTTGCCCACGCATTCCATGCACACTGCCATGTGCCCTGATACTCAGGCGGTGGGTGCTTGGTGTACCATACTGTATATTCAATCAGCGTAGTCATCATGGCCATACATTCCGATTCGCTCTCCAGCCTGCCTTCTGAACAGCGCATCATTACGCCCAAACCCTTGTCACCCAACGAAGAGTCCATCGAACGCGCCTTGCGACCCAAGATGCTGGAGGACTATGTCGGGCAAGCTCGGGCGCGCGAACAGCTGGAAATCTTTATTGCGGCTGCTCGCCAACGCCAGGAAGCGCTGGACCACGTCTTGCTGTTTGGCCCTCCCGGTTTGGGTAAAACCACGCTGGCCCACATCATTGCCCATGAAATGGGCGTGAACCTGCGCCAGACTTCCGGCCCCGTGCTGGAGCGCCCCGGTGATCTGGCCGCCTTGCTGACAAACCTGGAACCTAACGACGTCCTGTTTATTGACGAGATCCATCGCCTGTCTCCCGTCGTCGAAGAAATTCTGTATCCGGCACTGGAAGACTTTCAAATTGACATCCTGATTGGCGAAGGCCCGGCAGCACGCAGCGTCAAACTGGATTTGCAGCCCTTCACCCTGGTCGGTGCCACGACTCGTGCCGGCATGTTGACCAACCCCTTGCGTGACCGTTTTGGCATTGTGTCCCGTCTGGAGTTTTATGACGTCAAAGACCTGACGCATATCGTGGCGCGCAGTGCCGGGTTACTGAATGTCAGCACGACGGATGAAGGCACCTACGAAATTGCTCGCCGCTCGCGTGGCACCCCGCGTATTGCCAACCGACTTCTGCGCCGAGTACGCGATTACGCCGAAGTCAAAACCGGCGGCATCATCCATACCGAATGCGCACAGGCCGCCCTGTCCATGCTGGAAGTGGACCCACAAGGCCTGGATTTGATGGACAGAAAATTGCTGGAGGCCATCGTGCATAAATTCGACGGTGGGCCGGTTGGAGTAGACAGCCTGGCGGCTGCCATTGGTGAAGAACGCGACACGATCGAAGATGTGATCGAACCCTATCTGATCCAGCATGGTTTTTTGCAACGCACCCCAAGAGGCCGCATTGCTACCCTGAACACCTGGCGTCACCTGGGGCTCACGCCGCCACGCAACACGCAGGGTCAGGATCTGTTCGACGCAGAATAAGCGCTTAGCCCCGGCGAGCCCAGGGGCGGAACACCAACAGCAAGGTAATCGCAATCGACACGGCGGCAGCCAACAGCAAGGCTGTCAGCCAGTGTAGATGCGTGAAGGTCAACGCCAGCGTGGTGCAAAACCCCGCCAGACTGCCTGTTCCCCACAAGGCCGAACGCAACGTCGCGACCAAGCTGGCTGCACCCAAGGTTTGGTGAATGGTCACGGCGACCACGGTATAGCCAATGGGGAAAGCCATGATAAGCCCAGACAAGCTCGGCCCCAGCAAAGAGCTGCTGGTGGTCACGATAGCAACCAGAAGTCCTGCCAAGGCCCCTCTGAATATCAGCAAACCCCAGCCCGCCTTTGCTTTGCTGTTCCCTTTCATGCCGGCCAGACGGCGCGACACGCGCAAACTGACCGCAGTCACAGCAATAAACAAAGCCAGCCCCAACACAGGTTGCACCGGCATGAAGGACAAGAGCAAGGCGGCCACCGCCCAACCAGCGACCGCACACAATAAGGTGCGCCAAGGCGACAAGGTGGGAGCACAAAGAATGATGAGCAGCAAAAACAGCTGAGTCGCACTAAGCGAATACACGGCATAGGTTGCCGCCTGCTGCACATAATCGGCGGGGAACTGCTGGGACAGAAAATAGAAGCCGGGGCCCAACACCATGGGCAAACCCGCCAGAGCACCACCAATCAATGGGCCAAATGCGCCCACTGACCACGACACCAGAACAACAACCAAAGCGGTGGCGGCCATGCGGACTGCCAAGGCAGACCACGCCACATCAAGAAAAGCAGTTTCCACGACGGTATCTCGCGGTGAAACCAGGTATCCAGAGCAGCCTGACTCAGCGCTAGTAAAGACGCTGGAGCCAGGCGGCTTCTGTCATCCTTAGCTCACCACACTCCAGTCCAGGGCTTGACCGGCAGCCAGAGGAATCAATGGCTCACCGGCCATCTCCACAGACTCGGGGATCGTGAACTGGCTGCGCTGCAGGGTCATTGTTCCTTCATTGACGGGCAGACCGTAGAAAGCAGGGCCATTCAAGCTGGCAAAGGCTTCCAGGCGATCCAGACGGCCAGCCTTGTCAAAAGCCGATGCGTACAGCTCCATCGCGTGCAGTGCGGTATAACAGCCCGCACAGCCACAACTTTGTTCTTTGCGGCTACGCGAGTGTGGTGCACTGTCTGTACCCAGGAAGAAACGATTGCTGTCGCTGGTGGCAGCATCAACCAGGGCCTGGCGATGCTTCTCGCGCTTCAAGACAGGCAAACAGTACCAGTGTGGCTGCAAACCGCCTTGGAACAAAGCATTACGGTTATAGAGCAAGTGATGGGCGGTGATGGTTGCGGCAACCGGGCCTTCCGCCTGGCTCACATAGGCAGCGCCCTCTGCCGTGGTCAGGTGCTCAAACACCACTTTCAGTTCGGGGAAGGCCTTGCGCATGGGGATCATCACACGCTCGATGAATACGGCTTCCCGGTCGAACAAGTCGATGCTGGGGTCTGTGACCTCTCCGTGCATCAGCAAAGGCATACCCGATTCCTGCATCTGGGCCAGCACCTTGGAACAGTTCTTCAACAAATCTGTCACGCCCGCGTCGGAGTTGGTGGTGGCACCGGCAGGATACAGCTTGACGCCATGCACAACTCCGCTTTCCTTGGCACGGACAATTTCCTCTGGCTGAGTATTGTCGGTCAGGTACAAGGTCATCAAAGGCTCAAACTTGCCAGCGTACTCAGTTTTGGCCAAAGCGGTCAGGATACGCTCGCGGTAGGCCAGAGCCTGTGCCGTTGCGGTAACGGGCGGCGTCAGGTTGGGCATGACGATAGCCCGGTCAAATTGTGCCGCGGTATGGCCCAAGACCGATTCCAACACAGCGCCATCGCGCAGGTGCAAATGCCAATCATCAGGACGACGAATGACCAGGGTATCCACAGTAGGGCTCATATCTTTACTCAATATCAAACAAAGGCCCGTGCTTTGAACCGTCAATAAAGCAACAGGTGCCACAATTGCCTTTCAGCAGGCCGAATCCATCATTATGCTACAGCTACCTGTGCTGCGCATGATTGGCACAGGAATCCCGAACCCAAATCCATAGTGCGTTGCAGCAGCCTGTAAACACTGGAAAATCTGCTTACAGACCCGCAAAGCTCTTGCTCACAAAGGACTTGGACGTATCGGGAGTATCACGGTATGCTGACAGACAAGTCGTGCCCTAACGCATAACCCGCCCCTTCAACTCGTTTCTCAGGAGTTCCGTTCATGGCCAGCACTGAAAAAAAGCCTGCTACCCGCAAACCCAATGCAGCCTTCATGAAACCACTCACTCCTAGCCCAACACTGGCTGCGGTGATTGGCTCTGGCGCGCTGCCGCGTACTGAAGTTACGAAGAAAATCTGGGAATACATCAAGAAACACGATCTCCAGGATCCCAAGAACCGTCGCAACATCAATGCCGACGCCAAGCTGCGCCCCTTGTTCGGCAAGGACCAGGTCTCCATGTTTGAACTGACCAAGCTGGTCAGCGCTCACCTGAAATAAGCACGGGGTGCCCAGGCACCTCTGGCAATATCGGGCCGCGCCGCTGAGCTTTCAGCCGCGGCCCTTTTTTCATTTGGCGGCATCAAGTCCGCTGCTTTCTCGTCTTCATGTCGATTTCAGTCTCTACCCCACCCGCTCAACCCCCACGCGCCTTGTGCTGGCTACGCCGTGATCTACGTTTGCACGATCATGCTGCCTTGCACCATGCCTTGAAAAGTGGTTTGCCTGTAGCCTGTGTGTTTGTCTTTGACAGCACCATCCTGCAATCCTTACCCGCCAATGATGTCCGACTGGCTTTTATCTACGACAGCCTGCTACAGGTTCAGGAGCAGCTGCGTCAAAATGGCAGTGATCTGATCACGGTTTATGGGGACCCTGTACAGAAAATTCCAGAATTGGCGATCAGCCTGAATGCAAAAACCGTCTATACAAACGAGGACTACGAGCCTGCGGCCATCACGCGGGATCGGGCTGTCAGCCATGCTCTATCCTCACAAGGCATGGAACTGCAGCTATTCAAGGACCAGGTGATCTTTGCGCAGGATGAAATCCTGACCCAACAGAAGCAGCCCTACACGGTTTTTACGCCCTACAAGCGCAATTGGCTGGCGCGTATCCAATCTGAAAATGTGCAAGCATACGACTGCTCGCAAGGCCAATGGGCCGCGCTGCCCGAGCAAGCCTTGCCTGGCTTGGAGCAATTGGGCTTTCAAGACGAGTCTCGCGCAAAACTACTGAACCCCGCCGGTTGGCAAGGCGCCCAAACCTTGCTGGAAGAATTCGAACCCAGAATCCACGCTTACCAGGAGCGCCGAGACTTTCCAGCCAAACGAGGGGTATCCTATCTGGCCCCCCATCTACGCTTTGGAACCCTCTCGATCCGCCAGGCGGTATCTTTAGCTTGGCCCAGCGACTCCGAGGGCGCAGCAACATGGCTGAGCGAATTGATCTGGCGAGAGTTCTATCAACAGTTCCTGTGGCACCACCCTGAAACGGCCTCAGAGAGCTTCAAGCCCGCCTACAAGGATCTGCCCTTCCCTAATCGCGAAGACTGGTTCCAGGCCTGGAAAGAAGGCCAGACCGGCTACCCGATTGTGGATGCCGCCATGCGTCAATTGAACCAGTCAGGCTATATGCACAACCGGCTCCGTATGATCAGCGCGTCCTTTCTGGTGAAAGACTTGCTGATAGACTGGCGTTGGGGTGAACAATATTTCGCTCAGAAGCTGCTTGATTACGATATGGCTTCCAATGTGGGAGGCTGGCAATGGGCCGCTTCTACCGGATGTGATGCGCAGCCTTACTTTCGCATCTTTAATCCCATCACCCAATCGCGTAAATTTGATCCAGAGGGGCAATTCATACGACGCTATATCCCTGAGCTGGCGTCCCTGGACAAGCAGGCCGTGCATGCCCCCTGGCAGGCCAAGCAGCTTCCTATCGAATTCAGGCTGGGACAGGATTACCCGGCCCCCATCGTGGATCACGACACACAACGGCATCTTGCTTTGGCGCTATTCAAGCAAGCAGGAGAGCAAGAGCAAACGGATTGAAATACCTTAAGGATATTTATGTCAGACAGCTCCCGACCACCACCTCCAGCCAGTACCCCGGTATTACTGCAAAACCTGCAAACCGCTCATCCTCAAGCACAAGTGGCTATCCTTGATTTCGGCTCCGATCACGCCGAAATAAGCATGGCTCATAAAGGTGTCCCTGTTCATACCGAGCACTTCCCGGAACTTAGTGGGGTCCAGCTCTTGGCAAGCTGTTTCGCAGACTCCAGCTCGCGCGCAGCGCAGTTGGAACATGCTATCGAGGTCGTGGAAGACGCGATCATGCCAGCCCGCCTGGATCTGCGTCAGTTCATGGTGTTTGCCGCTGGGGAGTTTGCTGAAGAGCTTGGCGTCTGGCTCACAGAAGCTCAAGGCAGCGAGCAGCACACTCTTAATCGGGACATGATTGACGACCTGTTCACCCTGTATGCAGCAGCCAGCCAAGGAGCGGTCAGCCTGAAAATGATCAACGCGGGCTCTTTGGAAAATATCCATCAGCTGGTCAATAATCAAAACCTGGGTATTTATCTTTTGCTGCTGCGTGAGTGCCTGCATCATATGCATGTCGAACAGATCCACCTGCTGGCACCTTAAAGTCTTCCTCAACAGGGATAAGCGAAACGCACCGACCAAGGGCCTGAACCAGGGTGCATAGCCAAGCAGATGCTGGCCAAATCTGAGCAAGCCCAAGCAAAGCAACATCAAATAAAAAAAGGTGCTCATCTGAGCACCTTTTAAATATTTCTTTCTGGGCTACGCCAGAACACTACTGAAATGGGATCGCGTTAGTAGTCGTGGCCCAGAGCCTGACCACCTGCCAAAGCCAACCAGCCTTTAATCAGACGGTGGATGATCCATACCATGGCTACCAGAGCGGTTACCCAACCAATAAAGATGGTCGTCAGCAAAGCACTCAACACCACCCACAACAGTCCCCACCAGAAAGTCTTGATGACCCAATCCAGATGGCTGGCATAAATAGTGCCCGATGCATCACCGCGTTTGACGTAAGCCAGAATCACAGCTGCTACAGCTGCAGCACCGAAGATACCTGCACTGATCATAGCCAAAGAAAACAAGCCATAGCAGATGTGCGTAATCTTGCGCAGCGACAAGCCTGGTTCAAGCTCGGGGCTAATGGGCTGATTCATTCGGTTCTCCTGAAACAAGCATTAACAATAACTATACCGAACTATTTTACCCATACTTTGAGCATTAACCGTATGACAGTGGCAGAGCTACCACCATCCAGGCAGAAGAAGCGGCGTGTGAAACGCCGCTTCTATGATCCAGTCACGTTCTATGCAGTTGCTGAAGCAATAAACGTTATGCGCGCCGGTCATAGAGCAGGCCCCCCCTCATGCCGATCAGAGTCACTACCCGGGGCAATCAGCAGCAGCAGCAGCAGCAGCAGCAGCAGCAGCAGCAGCAGCAGAAGAAGAAGAAGAAGAAGAAGAAGAAGAAGAAGAAGAAGAGGTGGCCTGTCGCCACGTCTCAACAACAGACAGTCAGCACAGCAAGAGTAGAACGACCGACCACCCTGCAGGTAAGCAACGACGGATTGAACGCCAATCCTAGGGGGCAGGGACAGGATTCCATGACCAACCTACTAGGCTTAGGCCAAACGGCGTCGGTAAGAACACGGAATACACGCAGCCCAGAACGGGCCAGGAGGGGTGGCGGTGCGCCTGAACCGGGCGGTCCAGGGTCAGGCCTTCGAGCAATCCGAGACAGGCCGGTAGCCTGCGCTTTTGTCGACGCCTAAAACAAAACCCCCGCAAGGGATGCTTGCGGGGGTTTTGAGGAATAAGAGCTTGACGATGACCTACTTTCACAGACGTCCGTCCACTATCATCGGCGCAAAGGCGTTTCACAGTCCTGTTCGGGATGGGAAGGTGTGGGACCACCTTGCTATGGTCGTCAAGCGTAACTGGTTGCCGAGTCGTCTTTTTAAGGGACGCCCCAGCCAATTGGAAGAAGCACACCGCTAGCGATCAGTACGGATCAACTAGCAGCGGTTACGAAGGTGTCAAGCGCGGGTTGCGCTGCACTTCAATATTACGTTCTGTGGTCAACAACTTAACTCACTACAACCTCAAGGGTTATAGGATCAAGCCACACGGGCAATTAGTACTGGTTAGCTACATGCATTACTGCACTTCCACACCCAGCCTATCAACGTCCTGGTCTCGGACGACCCTACAGGGGGGTCAAGCCCCCGGGATACCTAATCTTCAGACGAGTTTCCCGCTTAGATGCCTTCAGCGGTTATCTCTTCCGTACGTAGCTACTCGGCAATGCCATTGGCATGACAACCGATACACCAGTGGTACGTCCACTCCGGTCCTCTCGTACTAGGAGCAGGCTCCGTCAAGTATCCAACGCCCACGGCAGATAGGGACCAAACTGTCTCACGACGTTTTAAACCCAGCTCACGTACCTCTTTAAATGGCGAACAGCCATACCCTTGGGACCGGCTACAGCCCCAGGATGAGATGAGCCGACATCGAGGTGCCAAACACCGCCGTCGATATGAACTCTTGGGCGGTATCAGCCTGTTATCCCCAGAGTACCTTTTATCCGTTGAGCGATGGCCCTTCCATACAGAACCACCGGATCACTATGTCCTACTTTCGTACCTGTTCGACTTGTCAGTCTCACAGTCAAGCACGCTTATGCCATTGCACTATCAAGACGATTTCCGACCGTCTCTAGCGTACCTTCGAACTCCTCCGTTACACTTTAGGAGGAGACCGCCCCAGTCAAACTGCCCACCATGCACGGTCCCCGATCCCGATTAGGGACCTAGGTTAGAACCGCAAACAGACCAGGGTGGTATTTCAAGGATGACTCCACGCGATCTGGCGACCACGCTTCAACGTCTCCCACCTATCCTACACAGGCCGGTTCACAATCCAATGCAAAGCTACAGTAAAGGTTCATGGGGTCTTTCCGTCTAGCCGCGGGGAGATTGCATCATCACAACCATGTCAACTTCGCTGAGTCTCAGGAGGAGACAGTGTGGCCATCGTTACGCCATTCGTGCAGGTCGGAACTTACCCGACAAGGAATTTCGCTACCTTAGGACCGTTATAGTTACGGCCGCCGTTTACCGGGGCTTCGATCAAGAGCTTGCACCCCATCACTTAACCTTCCGGCACCGGGCAGGCGTCACACCCTATACGTCCACTTTCGTGTTTGCAGAGTGCTGTGTTTTTAGTAAACAGTCGCAGCCACCGATTCACTGCGGCCTCTTCATGCTTTGTGCGCAGGCACATCACACTAATGAGGCATACCTTCTCCCGAAGTTACGGTATTAATTTGCCGAGTTCCTTCTCCTGAGTTCTCTCAAGCGCCTTGGAATATTCATCCCGTCCACCTGTGTCGGTTTGCGGTACGGTCTCGTAGAGCTGAAGCTTAGAGGCTTTTCTTGGAACTGCTTCCAGTTAGTTTAGAGCCGAAGCTCTATCCAGTCACACCCTTGAATTACGCACCCGGATTTGCCTAAGTGCCTTCTATGATGCGCCAACGGGGACATCCAACACCCCGATAACATTCTGCAATCCGTCCCCCCATCGCACTCTACGACGGTGCGGGAATATTAACCCGCTTCCCATCAGCTACGCATCTCTGCCTCGCCTTAGGGGCCGACTCACCCTGCGCCGATGAACGTTGCGCAGGAAACCTTGGACTTACGGCGAGGGGGCTTTTCACCCCCTTTATCGCTACTCATGTCAGCATTCTCACTTCCGATACCTCCAGCATTCCTCACGGAACACCTTCACAGGCTTACGGAACGCTCTCCTACCATGTGTACTAAAGTACACATCCGCAGCTTCGGTCTATGGCTTAGCCCCGTTACATCTTCCGCGCAGGACGACTCGATCAGTGAGCTATTACGCTTTCTTTAAAGGATGGCTGCTTCTAAGCCAACCTCCTGACTGTCTATGCCTTCCCACTTCGTTTCCCACTTAGCCATAGTTAGGGACCTTAGCTGGCGGTCTGGGTTGTTTCCCTCTTGAGTCCGGACGTTAGCACCCGGTGCTCTGTCTCCCGTACTGTACTTGCCGGTATTCGGAGTTTGCCATGGGTTGGTAAGTCGCTGTGACCCCCTAGCCATAACAGTGCTCTACCCCCGGCAGTAATATACGAGGCACTACCTAAATAGTTTTCGGAGAGAACCAGCTATCTCCAGGCTTGTTTAGCCTTTCACTCCGATCCACAGCTCATCCCCTAATTTTTCAACATTAGTGGGTTCGGTCCTCCAGCACGTGTTACCGTGCCTTCAACCTGGCCATGGATAGATCGCCTGGTTTCGGGTCTACACCCAGCGACTGAATCGCCCTATTCGGACTCGCTTTCGCTACGCCTCCCCTATTCGGTTAAGCTTGCCACTGAATGTAAGTCGCTGACCCATTATACAAAAGGTACGCAGTCACACCACGAAGGTGCTCCTACTGTTTGTATGCATACGATTTCAGGATCTATTTCACTCCCCTTCCGGGGTTCTTTTCGCCTTTCCCTCACGGTACTGGTTCACTATCGGTCGATCACGAGTATTTAGCCTTGGAGGATGGTCCCCCCATATTCAGACAGGATTTCACGTGTCCCGCCCTACTTGTTCGATGCTTAGTTCCACGTACTGAATTTCGCCTACAGGGCTATCACCTGCTACGGCTGGACTTTCCATTCCATTCGACTATTCACTACGCTAAAACATCCAGGCTGGTCCGGTTTCGCTCGCCACTACTTCCGGAATCTCGGTTGATTTCTTTTCCTCGAGTTACTGAGATGGTTCAGTTCACTCGGTTCGCCTCCACATGCCTATGTATTCAGCATGGGATACCGTATTACTACGGTGGGTTTCCCCATTCGGACATCTACGGATCAAAGCTTGTTTGCCAGCTCCCCGTAGCTTTTCGCAGGCTACCGCGTCCTTCATCGCCTGTGATCGCCAAGGCATCCATCATATGCACTTATTCGCTTGATCCTATAACGCTTGATGCTGTTATAGGAATATGAGTATACGTTGTTGCCGTTCATCAATCCTTAGCTGTTATCCAATCCGAAGACTGAACAACGTCTATATTTTTGAGAACTTTCGTTGAACATAATTTGTTCTGTTGCAATCACAACCCGTGTATTGTCATCACAAGGCGAAATTCGCTTTGCGTTTATTAGACAACACACCTTCGTTGTGCTTCTTCCTAATTGTTAAAGAGCAATTCGTGGGTTGCATAACCCAACGAGCAGTATTCTTTAAAAAGAACACTCTTCGTTGAATCTAGCGCCAGGTCAACCGCTGTTGGCCTGTGCCCTATACTCTGTCATGAACCTTGCTGTATCGACAACCAACCACAAAAGCGGTGGTGGAGGATGACGGGATCGAACCGACGACCCCCTGCTTGCAAAGCAGGTGCTCTCCCAGCTGAGCTAATCCCCCGAGGTAATCGTTGGTGGGTCAAGTTGGAATCGAACCAACGACCCCCGCCTTATCAAGACGGTGCTCTAACCGACTGAGCTACTGACCCATCTATCACCAGTGGGCGATACCTTCAATGGTCATGACATTAACTAACAGCCAATAAGTGTGGACGCTTTCGCTTTGCGAGCCATTCGCTCTAAAAGGAGGTGATCCAGCCGCACCTTCCGATACGGCTACCTTGTTACGACTTCACCCCAGTCATGAATCCCACCGTGGTAAGCGCCCTCCTTACGGTTAGGCTACCTACTTCTGGTGAAACCCACTCCCATGGTGTGACGGGCGGTGTGTACAAGACCCGGGAACGTATTCACCGCGACATTCTGATCCGCGATTACTAGCGATTCCGACTTCACGCAGTCGAGTTGCAGACTGCGATCCGGACTACGATCGGGTTTCTGAGATTGGCTCCCCCTCGCGGGTTGGCGACCCTCTGTCCCGACCATTGTATGACGTGTGAAGCCCTACCCATAAGGGCCATGAGGACTTGACGTCATCCCCACCTTCCTCCGGTTTGTCACCGGCAGTCTCATTAGAGTGCTCTTGCGTAGCAACTAATGACAAGGGTTGCGCTCGTTGCGGGACTTAACCCAACATCTCACGACACGAGCTGACGACAGCCATGCAGCACCTGTGTTCCGGTTCTCTTGCGAGCACGGCCAAATCTCTTCGGCTTTCCAGACATGTCAAGGGTAGGTAAGGTTTTTCGCGTTGCATCGAATTAATCCACATCATCCACCGCTTGTGCGGGTCCCCGTCAATTCCTTTGAGTTTTAATCTTGCGACCGTACTCCCCAGGCGGTCAACTTCACGCGTTAGCTGCGCTACTAAGGCCTAACGGCCCCAACAGCTAGTTGACATCGTTTAGGGCGTGGACTACCAGGGTATCTAATCCTGTTTGCTCCCCACGCTTTCGTGTCTGAGCGTCAGTATTATCCCAGGGGGCTGCCTTCGCCATCGGTATTCCTCCACATATCTACGCATTTCACTGCTACACGTGGAATTCTACCCCCCTCTGACATACTCTAGCTCGGCAGTTAAAAATGCAGTTCCAAGGTTGAGCCCTGGGATTTCACATCTTTCTTTCCGAACCGCCTACACACGCTTTACGCCCAGTAATTCCGATTAACGCTTGCACCCTACGTATTACCGCGGCTGCTGGCACGTAGTTAGCCGGTGCTTATTCTGCAGATACCGTCAGCAGTATCCCGTATTAGGGGATACCTTTTCTTCTCTGCCAAAAGTACTTTACAACCCGAAGGCCTTCATCATACACGCGGGATGGCTGGATCAGGGTTTCCCCCATTGTCCAAAATTCCCCACTGCTGCCTCCCGTAGGAGTCTGGGCCGTGTCTCAGTCCCAGTGTGGCTGGTCGTCCTCTCAAACCAGCTACGGATCGTTGCCTTGGTGAGCCTTTACCCCACCAACTAGCTAATCCGATATCGGCCGCTCCAATAGTGAGAGGTCTTGCGATCCCCCCCTTTCCCCCGTAGGGCGTATGCGGTATTAGCCACTCTTTCGAGTAGTTATCCCCCGCTACTGGGCACGTTCCGATATATTACTCACCCGTCCGCCACTCGCCGCCAAGAGAGCAAGCTCTCTCGCGCTGCCGTTCGACTTGCATGTGTAAAGCATCCCGCTAGCGTTCAATCTGAGCCAGGATCAAACTCTTCAGTTTAATCTCTGTGGTTGTCCCGTCTTGCGACGAGACCGATTGTGTCTCAAAGAAAAATTCAGAGTTACACAAGGTAATTCTTCATCTTTCGTTTGTGAGCACTTGATACAAACTTGTGGCGATCCCCGAAGGGTTCGACTCGCTCATTCCAAGCGCCCACACTTATCGGCTGTTAATTGTTAAAGAGCAGTGACAGTTGCCTGTCGTTCTACTGACTAACCCGGCTGGCTCGTCGCGCCTAGCGCTTCGTGCCTTGCTGTGTTAGCAGCAGAGAAACGAGATTATGAAGCAGATCAGGCAGTGTGTCAAGCGTTTTTTTGAAGAAGTTAGAAAGTTTTAAAACCGTCCAACTCGTCTCGCTTAAACCAGAACTTTCGTTCCTTTCTACCTGCTGAACAATCAACCGTGAGGCTAACCACCCAACTTCACAAACAAGGGTAAATTTTCAAAACCGTTTCAACCTGCAAAACCGCTTAAAAACTTAACGTTGCGTTCTCTGGAGCAGAACCTAGAACTTTAACACAGAATTTTCTGATTTGTCAAGCTCCGGGTTTTACACCCTGTCAGTTTTCTGACCAGTCATTCAAGCTTCGGTGCGGGCCTCTTGGCCAAGGCGGTGAAACTTGTCTAACTGCTCTCTGCGGCGCTTCGGGGAAAACCCTGTGTGTGCTGCAGCGAGAAAAGAACTATAGCACGACGATTTTCCGCTTTGCAAGCGTTTCATGGGGTTTTTCTTGGCATTTAAGAAGCAGAAACCCTTCAAAAACACTTAGATCATTGATAACAATAAGGAATAACTATAAAAATAATTTTTAGCTTAACTTCAGTTTTTTTCCCCTGGTAGCGGCCATCCCATCCTCAACCGCATCTTCCAGACCAAACCGCTGTTTTTCTCGTGAAAATTGGCTAGATATTCTCCAGTCGCCTAATAGCCCCTTCTCTATATATAGAGACAGCGAAACTCATCACCCACGCCAGTCATCAGTCCTTGTGCTTGCTTGCTTGCTTGCTTGCTTGCTTGCTTGCTTGCTTGCTTGCTTGCTTGCTTGCTTGCTTGCTTGCTTGCTTGCTTGCTTGCTGGCTGGCTTGCTGGCTGGCTGGATAACGGACAAAAGAACGACCACACGAACACTGCATCGGCCCTATGCCTCCAATCAACAGTGTCTCTATATAGATAGCGAGTTGAATGGCCTCCAAGATCGAGCATTATGCAGGGCTGCTAGCCGCTCGGGGCCCCGGGACCGGGTGTGGGGGCGAGTCAGAGTACTTGCCGCAGTCGCAGTCATGATCGGGGATGCAAGCAGTCTGCTGTTTGAGCCCAAAGTTTGTGATTGGTCCGGGGGACCAATCACTGGGCGAGTTCAGACTGCGCCCCGATCATGACTGCGACAAGGCGACCGGCGCATTGCGCCGGCAAGTAGTCCGCCCCAACACCCGGTTCCGGGGCCTCGAGTGGCGACCTACGTAGAGCGGTTGAAACAATGAGCGCCCTCTCTATATAGAAGGGCCATTCATCGTTGCGACTCAACCCTCTATATATAGTTGGGTGGTGAGCCTCCCCAAGAAGTAATCCAATCTCCCCCTCTATCCTCACTGACCTTCAATAGCCCTTTGGTTCTCAGTCTCTTTGCTTAGATCTTAGAGTCTCCGAGTCTCTAAGTCTCTAAGTCTCTAAGTCTCTAAGTCTCTAAGTCTCTAAGTCTCTAAGTCTCTAAGTCTCTAAGTCTCTAAGTCTCTAAGTCTCTAAGTCTCTAAGTCTCTAAGTCTGCACTCATGAGAACACCAAACATCTCAACACATCCTCTCTAGTAGAAAAAACCCAGCTTTCTCTCACCGATAGAACGTCCTCTACACCGACACGCTCTCTCTATATAGAGGACAAAGACACACCTGCAGAAAGCAACTAAAGAGACACAAGCTCACCCAAGGCAGGGCTACAAACACAGCTCCCCCTCCTATCTACTCTATATATAGAGAGATCCCCCCTTACGCCCCCAAGCAATAAGCTAATCCCCAATTCATTGTTATTTTCTGTAGCCACGTTCATTACCATTCCTTATGCACTTAATCCTCTAAGCAGGCCTCTGCTTACTCAAGAGAGTAATAATGATCAAACCAATCCTCATCTCCTTGGCATTTGCATTCAGTGCGGTCCTGGCACCGACTGCTTCCGCAGAGCCAAGCACACCCGACACGGCAGCCAAACCAGCCGCCTTGATCTCGGCTGGCGACCTGGCCACCAAGCTGGATCAAAACAATCTGCGCATTCTGGATATCCGCACAGACAAAGAATATGCAGCAGGCCATGTACCAGGTGCCGTCCACACTCCATATGGAGCCTACCGCGGCCCGGCCGAAAACGCCGGTGCTCTGCGCTCCGAAGCCGAGCTGTCTGCCCTGTTCAGCAAAGCCGGCATTTCCAAGGACAGCTACGTTGTCGTCACCTACGCGGGCGCGAACCCCACAGACTTCGGCGCAGCAGCACGCGTGTACTGGACACTAAAAGCTGGCGGCCTGACCCAGCTATCCATTCTGGACGGCGGCCTGCAAGCCTGGGAAGCCGAAGGCAAAGCCCTGAGCAAAGACACCCCCACTGTCACCCCCACCGAATTCAGCTACCACTACAACAAAGACATGGTGGTCAGCACACAAGAAGTCGCTGACTACATCAAGAACGGCCAGGCTCCCGTCCTGCTGGACGCTCGCCCAACCGAATTCTTCAAAGGCGAAAAGCGCGTTGACGCCGCCGCCCGCTACGGCACCCTGCCCGGCGCACGCGAGCTGGACTTCAACAGCTTTTTCCGTAGCGACAAACCTGTCCTGAAAGACACCGGTGAACTCGTCAAGATCGTCAAAGAACAAGGTCTGGACGACAAACCCACCGTTTCGTTCTGCAATACCGGGCACTGGGCTGCCACGAACTGGTTTGTCCTGTCCGAACTGGCCGGCAACCCTAACGTGAAGCTCTACCCCGAGTCCGTCGTGGAATGGAGCCGCAGCAACTTGCCTATGGATAACCAGCCCTCCCGTTTCGAAGTTCTGAAACTCGATGCCAAACGCGCCATTAACTAAAGAAATCGATCATGCTTTATCTGACTAGACTGGGCTTTATCCTGGCCAGCCTGGCCCTGATTGTTGGGGTCGCTCTGGTAGGTGGACTGCGCCAAGGCCTGCTCGTCCTGCTGGGGATTGGCTTTGGTGCCGTCCTGCAAGGAGCTCGTTTCGGTTTCACGACCGGATGGCGTAACTATATCGAGCGCCGTGACCCTCAAGGTATCTGGGCACAAATGCTCCTGCTGGTATTGGCCGCTGCCTTCACCCTACCCTTGATCGCCGATAGTGGCGGTGAGCTGGTTGGCGCGATTGCCCCATTGACCATCAGCTTGGTATTGGGTGCCTTTCTGTTTGGCGCTGCCATGCAACTGGCCGATGGCTGCGGTTCCGGCACTCTCTATAAAGCAGGCGCAGGCGCACCGATTTCCTTTGCGGTTCTGCCTACCTTTGCCATTGGTAGCTTTCTAGGCGCATCGCACCAGCCCGGCTGGATTGCCCTGGGCGGCCTACCCGCTATCGACCTGACTGTGTCCTTGGGCTGGCCCACTGCCTTGTTGATTACCGTACTAGGCTGCGCCGCCGTATCCTGGTTCGTCGGCCGAGGTGCACGTCGCCATCGGAAAGAGCAAAACAGCCCACCTGCCAAATGGGAAATGCGCTGGTGGATGGGCGCTTTGCTGCTGGCCGTGCTGTATGCCATTCACATGATCGTCGCAGGCCAACCCTGGGGCATCGTCTATGGTATTGGCTTGTGGGGCGCAAAAGTATTCTCGGCTCTGGGCTGGTCCCCAGTTGGCGACGCGTTCTGGGGCGTGGCTCCACATGCACAACGTCTGGCTGAACCCGTCCTGGCTGACGTTACTTCGGTCACCAACTTTGGTTTGATTTTGGGCGCCATGGCAGCCTCACGCTGGAATCATCCTGCCAATTTCAAATCCCCCAATGCCCGCACGTTGTGGGTAGGCGCAATTGCGGGCCTGGTGATGGGCTACAGTGCCCGTATGGCCTTCGGATGTAATGTGGGCGCATTCCTGGGAGGCATCGCCTCGGCCAGCATCCATGGCTGGGTCTGGTTTGCACTGGCCTTTGCCGGGTCCATCATAGGCGTGCGCATTCGTCGCCGCGTTAATCCTTGAGTCGTGCAAGCATGAGCAAAACTACTTTCCGCCTTATTACCAGTACCTTCTGGCTGGTCGTTGTCTTGCTAGTTGTCATGGACAGCCTGCAAGACTATCCCTACCGCCCCGAGCCCGCCCCCATTGCCTGGGGTAGTGGACAAGCCGCTAGCGGCGGCCACTGCTCGGGTCGATAAGCCGGGGCCTACCCGGCCTGCAACACCCCTGATGGGAGAAAACCTGGCAGCCTTACTTGGCTGCATCGGGTTTCACCATCAGGGGTTTTCTTTTGGGTGAAGTAAAGCGCATCCGCTTGTAGTGACAAACCGACAGCCTGCATTGCCCGCCCCCACACAAGCGCCAGAGCACGACAAAGCAAGCACAGAGCCGTGCTAGCATCAATCAGATTTCCCAACCCTCTGTTGTCATGCTGACCTTCCTTCGCACCACCTTTAGCCGCAGCCTGCGCATGTTTTATACCGTTGCGCGCATCATGCTCCCCATCATGATTGCGGTGCGTATTGCCGCGCAGTTGGGTCTGATCGAGCAAGTCGGTAAACTGATAGGCCCGATCATGGCACTGGTTGGCCTGCCAGCCGAAGCCGGTATTGTCTGGGCAACCACTGCTCTGGCCGGTATTTACGCTGGCATAGGATCAATGGCGGCCTTGGGCGACAGCTTGAGTTTCAACGTGGCTCAAATCAGCGTCTTGGGCACCATGATGCTGTTTGCACACAATATGCCTATGGAACAGGCCATTGTGCGTCGGGCCGGAGCCAGCTTCTGGTTTACCGCCACGCTGCGGATTGTCTGCGCCCTGCTTTACGGTGGCCTGCTGGCCTGGGGTTTGAATAGCGCCGGGCTGTTACAGGAACCCGTGTCCCTTGCCTGGCTTTATGGGCAATCCAATGCCACACAAGGCGGTTGGCAAGGCTGGGTAGACTGGTTGTGGGGAACGGCCAGCTCGCTATTCATGACCTGGCTGATTATTCTTGGCCTGCTCCTGATCCTGTCAGTCCTGGAGAAAATCGGCTTCACCCGATTGCTGACTCGACTCCTGCTTCCCTTGCTCCGCTTTTCAGGCTTGGAAGAACGAGTCGCCCCCACCACCACGATTGGCGTATTGCTGGGCTTGAGCTACGGCGGTGCCTTGATTATTGATGAGTCCCGCCAGCAGAACTACAGTCCCAGAACACGCTTGCTGGCCTTGTCCTGGCTGTCATTGAGCCACTCCCTGATTGAAGACACCATTCTTATTCTGGCTCTGGGTGCCAACATCTGGGTGGCCCTGGTCGGCCGACTTGTTCTGACCTTGTTGATTATTGGCCTGATGGCCCGTCTGACATTACCAGGTAGCGCCCTGTACAGACGCTACCTTGCTTCTGCCTCGCACCCTCAGGATGCTTAGCTTTTGACCAGCAGATCCTGAAAACGCTGGTAGAACTTCTTGAGCTTGGGCGCAATGACCATCTGGCAATAGGCTTGCTCGGGGTGCAATGCAAAATAATCGTGGTGATAATCCTCGGCCTCCCAGAAAGTGGAACTGTCGAGCACATGGGTCACGATCGGTGCATCAAACTGCGATTTGATTTCTTCGATGACTTCAAAGGCCTGGCGGCGCTGTTCTTCATTTTGACAAAAAATTGCCGACGCATACTGTGGTCCCTGGTCAGCGCCCTGACGATCCGGCGTGGTAGGGTCATGGGTCAGGAAAAATACCTCCAGCAAATCCCGATAGGAAATGACGGAAGGGTCGAATTCCACTTTGACCACTTCAATATGGCCGGTCTGCTTTCCGCAAACCTGCTCATAGGTGGGATGCTCTACATGGCCGCCACAATATCCGGGCACCACAGACTGCACACCTTGCAAGGCTTTGAAAATCCCTTCAGTGCACCAAAAACATCCGCCACCTAATATGGCTGTTTCCTTCATGAATTCTCCTTTGTTGACGAATTGGCTAGACTCAGCAACCAGGCTGCAATAGCTTGTGCTTGCTCGGCGCTGATCCGGTTTTGAGCGGGCATGGGAATAGCTCCCCAGTTCCCCCGACTACCCTGTTGAATTTGTCGCTGCAAATACGCCTGAGTTTCCTGCGCCGGACCTGACGCGTAGCGTTGGGCGATCTCCCGAAAAGGGGGCCCGACCCGTTTACGATCAATTTGATGACAGGACAAGCACTGCGCCTGCACGATATCCATCAGCGCTACCGTATCAGCCTTTGCCACCGGATTAAAGATCATCAATCCACAAAAAACTACTAATGGTAAACGTCTGGCCCAAGAGACTGAATGCAGCATGATCCTTCCCTTACAATTTACCCAGCCCTGGTCTGGGCTCGCAGTCACGCTATTATCTGATATTCATCTCTGTAATGGGCACGCATGTTAATTCACCCGCAGTTTGATCCCGTCGCCATACAACTTGGACCCCTTGCCATTCATTGGTATGGCTTGATGTATTTAGTGGGCTTTGGCCTGGTTTGGCTGGCTGGCACAGCGCGTATCCGTGCGGGCTATGACTTGCTGACCCGCAAAGACCTGGAAGACCTGATCTTTTACTGCGTCCTGGGCGTGGTGGCAGGTGGGCGTCTGGGCTACACCCTGTTCTACCAACCCTCTTACTACTTGTCGCACCCGCTGGAGATTCTGTATGTCTGGCAAGGTGGCATGTCCTTTCATGGTGGTCTGATCGGTGTGCTGGTGACAATTGCGCTGTTTGCTCGAAACCGTCGACGGCGTTTTCTGGAAGTCAGCGATTTTCTAGCTCCCCTGATTCCCTTGGGGCTGGCCGTGGGCCGCCTGGGTAATTTCATTAACGGCGAACTATGGGGTCGCCCCAGTGATGTGCCCTGGGCCATGGTATTTCCACAAGTGGATGCAATCCCTCGCCATCCTTCGCAGTTGTATGAGATGGCCCTGGAAGGCATTGCCCTGTTTATCTTGCTGTGGTGGTTCACGCGTCGTCCACGCGCCGTTGGTCAGACCAGTGCCCTGTTCCTGATCGGCTATGGTTTCTTCCGCTTCATGGTGGAATACACTCGCGAGCCCGACGGCTACCTGGGTCTGCTCAGCGCAGGCTTGTCGATGGGACAGTGGTTGTCCTTGCCCATGATTGTCGCTGGCCTGGCTCTGTTTGCGTATGCCAGCAAACGAGACGTTGTGCCTGGCAGTCAGAAATAAACAAAACAGCAGAAAAGAAAAAAGCCCGTCCAGATCTGGACGGGCTTTTTTTGTAGGTGCCCCACCATTGCCGTCAAGACCGGCATCCTGGAACCGAGGGTCCAAGATCGGCTGTCATCAAGCCAGCTTCGGGTTCGTCGACGAGGACGATCGCTCCTACTGGCTAATCCAACAACCTGTATGCCAAAAGCATTGGTTCAAGGAATGTATGGTCGTGTCACGAACACGGCAGGGACTTACTGGGATGAAGCAGTCCGCGAGGGACAACAAGGGACTGCTTTCAAATTTGGTTTAGCGCGCGGTACCCGAAGGTTCGATGACCTCATCAATCATTGCGTGCATGTCTTCAATTTTACGCTTGAAATCGCCAAAAGCAACATTAGCCAGAGGACCATCAGGTGCTTTAGCGGATAAAAACTCGCTGGCGATCTGAATGGCGGCCATGACGGCGATACGTTCGTTGCCAGAGACACGGCCCGAACCCTTGATAGACTGCATGCGCTGGTCTACCAGTTTGACAGCTTCCAGCAAGCGCGCTTTTTCGGAAGGAGGGCATGCCAGAGAGTAATCGCGGCCCAACAGGGAAATATCGACTCGTTCCATGACTTACTCCTGTACGGCACCGGGTAAACGCATCAGGATCGAACCGATCTGGTCGCGAGCCTGTCCTGCTACATCACGCAACACACCCATACCCGCGCGTGCGCTGTCCAACTCGCGACGCAAGGCAACTACCTGGGCCTGTTCCTGTTCAAGCAGCTTTTTCAGTTCTGCCTGATCAGCCTGCGCTTGTTGCTGCACCACATCCAGTTGACGCTGATGCGAAGCAACACCGGTGGACAGGGACTCGAACTCATCTTGTTGACGACGATTTTGCTGGCGCAAGGCGTCCAGCTCGGCATCCTGAGTTTTCAGACGAGCTAATAATTGAGCGCGTTCAGCGTTGAGCTGACGAGATTGCTCTACCAGTTGACCGATACGGTCAGCGAGAAAGTCGAGATCTTGCAACATGGGCCTTATCGTAAACCATTGCTAGCGTTACTGGGTAGAGGAATTTCATACTAATGATAACCTTTCACCCATCTTTCCATTACCTTTCAAACTTCTTTCAAAGCCTGCCATCCACCTACGAACACGCTCCCAAAAAACCCTAAATTTCCGGAATTACCGGGAAAACCCTTAAAAACTAGGGTCATCTCAGGGTTTCCAGTCTTCAAGTGCTCCATTACCATGCGTCACCTCTGTTCAATGCAGTCGGCACACGCAGAGTATGGAGCCCGCTCCACTATAAAGAAGCTGACACAGGAAAAAGGAAAACCAATGCGCAAGGCAGACAAGGAGAATCCACCTTATGCAAATTAAAAATAAACAGGACTTCTGGTCCGGGGTCATGTTCGTGGTCGTGGGCGCCGCTTTCGCGCTCGGGGCCACCAGCTACTCGATGGGAACAGCCGCCCGCATGGGGCCCGGCTACTTCCCCTTCTGGCTTGGTGTATGCCTGAGCTTGTTAGGGGCGGTTGTCACTTTGGGCTCGATGTCTGCCAAAGCAGAAAGCACCGAGGTAGAGAAGTTTAACTGGAAAGTGCTCTTCGTTATCATCGGCGCGGTCGTGCTTTGCGGTCTGACACTGAACTCGCTGGGTGTTTACATCTCCATTTTCCTGCTTGTACTGATCAGCAGCTTTGCCAGCCATGAATTTAGCTGGCCTGTTGCACTGGGCGCAGCCGTCTTTTTGGTGCTGTTCGTCTGGTTGGCATTCATCAAGGGCCTGGGGCTGGTGTTCCCCCTGTGGCCAAGTTTTCTGGCCTGATTAGGGGGTGAACGAATATGGAATTATTTGACAACCTGATGCTGGGTTTCTCGGTGGCGATCACGCCCGAGAACCTGGCCTACGCTTTGCTCGGTTGCATACTGGGCACCTTGATTGGCGTGTTGCCAGGCATTGGCCCTGTGCCAACCATTGCCATGCTGCTGCCCATTACGTATGTGCTGCCTCCCGTAGCCGGTCTGATCATGCTGGCCGGTATTTACTATGGCGCCCAATATGGTGGGTCTACAACCGCCATTCTGGTTGCCCTGCCGGGGGAAACCTCAGCCGTGGTCACCGTGCTGGACGGACACCAGATGGCCCGTAATGGCCGGGCCGGTGCTGCCCTGGCGATTGCTGCTCTGGGTTCTTTCTTTGCCGGTTGTGTGGCCACCGTGCTGCTGGCCGCTTTTGCTCCGCCCTTGGCTGAAGTCGCCTTCAAGTTTGGACCTGCGGAGTATTTCTCATTAATGGTCTTGGGCCTGGTCGGTGCTGTGGTGCTGGCTTCGGGCTCCCTGCCCAAAGCTATCTGCATGATCTTGCTGGGTCTGCTGCTGGGTATGGTCGGTACCGACGTGAACTCCGGTGTTGCCCGTTACGACTTCGGTATTCCAGAACTGCAGGACGGTATCGACTTCGCCGTGGTGGCCATGGGTGTGTTTGGTTTCTCCGAAATCATGAACAACCTGGAGCTGGGCGATCAACGCGTGGAGATCACTGGCAAGGTCGGCTCGCTGTACCCCAACAAGCAAGAGTTCAAGGAGTCCTGGCCTGCTGTCGTGCGTGGTACCGCCATGGGTTCTTGCCTGGGTATCTTGCCCGGTGGTGGCGCGGTGCTGTCCTCCTTTGCGTCTTACACACTGGAGAAGAAAATCTCCAAGAACCCGGAACGCTTTGGTAAAGGTCACCCTGCTGGTCTGGCCGGTCCCGAGTCTGCCAACAACGCTGCCGCTCAAACCTCCTTCATCCCGCTGCTGACCCTGGGTATCCCCGGTAACGCTGTGACCGCGCTGATGATTGGTGCCATGACCATCCACAACATTCAGCCTGGTCCACAAGTGATGACCAGCCACCCTGAACTGTTCTGGGGTCTGATCGCCTCCATGTGGATTGGTAACCTGATGCTGGTCATCCTGAACCTGCCATTGGTAGGCCTGTGGGTGAAACTGCTTAAAGTGCCCTACCGCCTGCTGTTCCCCGCCATTCTGGTGTTCTGCACGGTGGGTGTGTACTCGCTGAACTACAACGTGTTTGACATTCTGGTCACCGCCGCCTTCGGTTTGGTGGGCTACGTCTGGTCCAAGCTGCGTTGTGAAGGTGCTCCGCTGTTGCTGGGTCTGGTCCTGGGACCAATGATGGAGGAAAACTTCCGTCGTGCCCTGCTACTGTCCCGCGGTGATTACACCACTTTTGTGACACGTCCTCTGTCCCTGTCGCTGCTGGTCCTGGCTGCCTTCCTGGTTGTGGTTGTGGCCCTGCCTTCGGTGAAAAAGAAACGCGAAGAGACCTTCGTCGAAGAGGACTAAGACACCGTCCGTTCTCTGGTTTGAACGCTCCCGCTGAAAGGGAGCATTCAAACCGGCGCAGTCAACAAGAAGGCCTGATTTCGTCTCTCCACGAAATCAGGCCTTTTTCTTTGTCAGCTGATTTCGCTGCCTGCTTTCAAGACAGCCAAATCTTTGAAAGAGCGCACAGCCCTACGTCAGGAAACAAGCCTCAGGCAGCCAGAACTGCCTGCGTACATAAGCTTCCCAACAGGGGAGCCAGAATGACACCGGGGTGAGCCACGACGGCGAACAAACCATCTACAGTCCCACTAGGCCCACACAATGGCTGCTTGTTACTAGTCATGGGGCGCTGCCCGACCTCTATCGACAAGATGTGCGGGACAGAAGGTAGTTGCAGCAACTGGGCAATGGACTGACAGGTTTGCTCGGCCAGACGCTGCAAACCTGCCTCGCCTTCCAAAGGATAATCCAACGCCGACATCAACCCTCTTTCTTTGCCCGGTCGCACCTCCAGATCCTGAGCACAGAGTAAATGCCGGACCCGATTTCTATCAGCATCCAGGCGCAGTAACACGGCGGGCTGTTGCTCTATAGGCAACGCTACCCCCGCACTGGCTGCCAAAGCCAAGGCACCATAAGCATTGGCCAACACCACCTTGTCGGCCGCGATGACTTGCCCTTGCATCTCTATACCGTTCACTCGCCCTCCTGCCGACAACACACGCTGTACCGTACCGGACAAAACCGTGGCGCCATTCGCTTGTGCCGCTTGAATAAAACAACGTGCCAGATCTACTGGCTCCAAGGCGAAATCATCGGGCGCCCACATTGCCAAATCCGGTACGGCTGCCAACGACGGTTCTTTCTGACGCACTTGCGCGGCTGACAGGCTTTCAACCCTGGAACCGGCTGCCAGATGCTCGGCAATCAAGGCGGCTGTCTCGTCCGTCGTTTCCCCCCAGGACAAGGCTCCACGCACGGTCACAGGCAATGCCCCCAAGCTCTGCTTCAGACGCGTGTACTCTTCCAGAGCGTGTAGACGCAAGGCAAAGGCGTCAGTGTCATCAGAAGGTGTACTGGCGCTGGCTCCTACCCATCCAAAAGAGGCAGCGGTTGCACTAGGCACACTACCCGAACCCTGATCGATCAAAGTGACTGCGGCACCCGCTTGAGTCAGATGCCAGGCGACCGACGCCCCCATCACACCACCACCGACGACCAGCACTTTGCATTTATGCGTCATAGCTTTCTACTAATGAGTAAACAAAAAACAGCCAGCCCCTTGTGCGCATGAACAAGCGAACAACCAGCCAGGCAACAAGATACGGTCTGCTCTCAGCAAAAACAACAAGGGCCTGAATCCCTTGCGGAATTCAGGCCCTTGAGATCAGTCCAACTTACATCGTGCCTTGGCGGCGCTTGTAAAAGTTACCGATATACATGGCCAGCAGCACCAGCACGGTAGAGATCAGAATCATGATGATCCCCAGCGCCGAGAGCTTGCCCCACAAACCATCTTCGGCATAACCCAGCACCTGTACCGCCAGCACTTCCGTACCGGGACGGGACAGCACCACCGACACCGTCAGCTCACGAATGAACATGGTTGCCATCAAGATCCAGGCCGACACCACACCAGGAATCAGCAAAGGAATAATGATGCGGCGCATGGTGGTCCAGGAACTGGCCCCGGCAACGGCCGAGGACTCCTCCAGGTGGGCATGGACCTGCACAAAAGCGGCCGACAAGGGTCGGATACCGTAAGGCAGATAAGCGGCGATATAGGCCAACAGCAAGGCGGTCAGCGTGGCATACAAAGGCGTTTGCACAAAGAACCACATAAAGCCGATCCCGATCACAATCCCCGGGAAGGAAAAGGACAGGAAGCTCAAGGTATCCAGCAGCGCCGCCGCCCGCGTTCGTAACTTGACCACCACATAGGCCACAAACAGCGATAGCAATACACCCAGACTGGCTCCGACCACAGCCAGGAACAAACTGTTCTTCATGGCCACTTTGGAGATCGGATCTTGAATGACATCAATCCAGTTCGCCCAGCTCATCAAGGAGAAGGCGCGAGCACTAGGCACCATGGAATACGGAATCATGGAGGTATACAGCAGCACGGCCACAGGCAGCACCACCATCAGCAAACTGATAATGCCCACAATGATGAACAAGGGGATTTTCGCGCGACGCAATTCCAGCTGAGTGGGTTTGAAACCACGGCTGGAGATCGTCACATACTTGCTGCTTTCTTTCGTCATGTAGCGATACAGAACGATCAGGGCAATGGAGGCCGACAGCACACTCATGCCCAGCGCCGCCGCTTTTCCGTAATCCGGAGCGAAGCCGGTAGAGATCATCTCGAACAGATAAGTGGCCAGCACATCCACACGACCTGGGGTACCCAGAACACGTGGCACGGCGTAGGAAGCCAAGGCCCGCACAATCGCCAGAATGAAAGCCGCCATGATGGCTGGACGCAGAATCGGCAGGGTAACCCGCGTCAAGGTACGCCACAGACCGCCCCCGAATACACGGGAGGACTCCTCCATGGAAACGTCAAAAGAGGCCATGGCAGGCGCAATGATCAGGTAGGCCACAGGCATGTTCAACAAGCCTTCAACCAGAATCATGCCCCACAGGGAATAGATGTTCAGCGGTGCTTCCTGCAGGCCCAATGTATCCTGCAAGAACATATTGATCAGGCCGTTGGACGGGTTCAGCAGCAAGGCCCAGCTAACCGAGAACAGCAAGTGCGGAATCATCATGGGAACGATGGACAGCACCGTGAACACCCCTTTCATGGGCATGTTCGTACGCGTATTCAGGTAGGCCAGGAAAACAGCCAGCGCAGTAGAGAACAGGGAAGAGCCCAGCACGAAAACCACCGTATTGAAGGTGACTTCCAGCAAGAAAGGATCGGTGTAGGCGGCTACGTATTTAGCCGTGGTAAAGGAGCCAAAAGCCGTCAGGCCCTGCGAGAAGCTGCCCAGCAGCAACATCAGGACCGGGCACAGCGTCAGAAAGCCGACGATCAGAATAAGCGACCAGCTAAGTGGTCTGCGTGTGTGATTCATGATGCCCCGCCCTTATGCCGACAACAGCATGCAGTGTTCAGGGTGCAGGTTAAAGCGTACGGTATCGCCCTCTTTCACCTTCACGTCTGGATCAATACACACCAGAAGCTGCTCTTTACCCACTTTGACCTCGGCCTCGTAGGACTCACCGACGAACTCCAGGGCCTGGACCTGACCGTGGAACAGGTTCTGCCCCACTTCATTGGCCTGGCTGCTGACACGAATAAATTCTGGACGAATGCACAAGGTAACTTCGGTGCCCACGGGCAGGTCACGCTTCTTGCAATGCAGTTGGCCCAGTTCGCATTCCACAATGGTGGAGTCTGCACGCTGCTCCAGCACTTTGGCGCTGATCTGGTTGGCACGACCAATAAAGTCGGCCACAAAGCGGTGATCGGCATCAAAGTAAATTTTTTCTGGCGTACCAATTTCCAGAATCTTGCCACCTCGCATCACAGCGATGGAGTTGGACAAGGCCAATGCCTCGACGCGATCATGCGTCACGTACACAGCGGTAATGTCCAGACGGCTCAGAAATTCGCGCAGTTCTTTACGGGTTTCTTCACGCAGCTTGGCATCCAGGTTACTGAGCGGCTCATCAAACAAAATGACTTTAGGCTCGGCCACCAGGGCTCGGGCCAATGCCACACGCTGCTGCTGACCACCGGACAGACGCGTTGCGGAACGCTGATCCACCCCTTCCAGCTGCACAAACTTCAGGATGTTCGCGACTTTTTCACGAATCACCTCTTTGCGCTCGCCGCGCACTTGCAAGGGGTAAGCAATATTATCGAACACCGTCATGTGCGGCCAGATGGCGTATGTCTGAAACACCATGCCCAAACCGCGCTTTTCCACCGGCACAGCAATATTCTTGGCGCTGGACCAGACGATCTCGTCCCCAATGCGGATTTCACCCTCGTCTGGGGTTTCCAGACCAACAATGCACCGCAGCAGCGTGGTTTTGCCGCAGCCGCTGGGCCCTAACAGTGTGAAAAACTCATTAGCGGGAATCGTCAGGTTGATATTGTCCAAAGCCTTGAAGGTTTTGCCCTCTGAGACATAGGTCTTGCTTAGGCCGGTAATTTCAATTTGCATAATGAGTAAATGTTTTCAATAAAAATAAGGCGAGGCGCCAAGGCGCCCCGTTCTAGACGAACCTGTCGTTCTTATCGTCCCGATTAACGGACGGCGAAGATACGGCTGAATTCGCGGCCCCAACGGACCAGTTCTTCGTCGCTCAGGTCGCGAATAGGCTCGACCTTGGCTTTATCGATCCCCGCAACCGGAGGGTGTACCCCTGGAGCCAGGACGTATTCGCCAACCTTGTTGGCCAGAATGCCCATGGCTTCATTACCCAGCCAGTAGTCCAGGAACACGCGAGCAGCATCAGGATGCGGTGCATTCTTGGTCAGGGCGATGGCACGTGGGGAGCCCAGCAAGGGCTGATCCGACATGGGGCCCCAGGCCAATGGCGCAGGCGACTTGGTCACGATGTACTTGGGCATGGAAATGGCAATCAACTTCTCGCCACTTTCAATAGGAGCCGGAGTTGGGCCAAACGAGGCCACGAACATGGGCTTGTTGGCAGCCAGGCCTTTCAGGAAGTCCAGCCACTGCTCTTCACTGCTAAAGACCTTTTCCTTCAAACCAATCAGCCAGCCAATGGTGGAGGGGTGGTTGGAAGGGTTGGCCATCACAATCTTGTCTTTCCACTTGGGATCGGCCAAATCTTCGTAGCGTTGTGGCGCATCCTCGGCCTTGAGGTGGTCCGTATTATAGATATAAGACACATATTCGATGCCAAATTGAATAATCGAATCGTCTTGAATGGCCCACTCGGGGTAGCCCTGCACGGCTTCGGACTGATGAGGAATCAGCACGCCCTGCTCTTTGAGCAGTTGCAGCATCGGCAAGGGAGCCTGAACCACATCCGCCATCAACTTGCCGGCATTGAACTCGGTCAGGATGGTGGGAATGAACTTGGAGCTGGAAATACGGGTGTATTTGCCTTCAATGCCTTGCGCTTGTTGCAAGGCCTTCATGATGGGCTCTACCGCCGTGATGTTGGCGTAGAAAACAGCCTGGCCTTGAGCCTTTGCTTTTTCCAGTACGGCTGCGTCTGCCGCCCACGCCGCCCATGGCAAAGAGGTACTCATAGACGCCAGTCCGGTGGCACCTGCCAGCTTCAAGAAACGACGACGATCAAAAGTGGTCATAGGATTCAAGTTCCAGTTAATTAGCCAGGAAATTATGTGCGCCCATCATAATCCAGACAGGCAAATTCCATTTATTACAGATCTATGTTTGGTTTAGAACATGAGGGGCCTGACGCCGTCAAGCCTAAAACGTTTTGCCGCTTATTCGGGCAGGCAAAGATCAAGCCGATAAAGCTACGCTAAGCTGTACGATCGAACAGATTATTTTCAAGGAGGCCCGCGCCATGACCCCATCCATTCAGCCTAAACACTATGAACCCGCCAGCCCGCAAAAAGTGGCGTTCATTGGTCTGGGGGTGATGGGCTATCCCATGGCAGGACATCTGGCCCAGGCAGGGCATCAAGTCACGGTGTACAACCGCAATCCGGCCAAGGCGGAACAATGGAGTGAGGAGTTCAAACAGGCAAGGGCCGCTACACCGGCCCTTGCCGCTGCCCAAGCAGACATTGTCATGGCCTGTGTGGGCAATGACGATGACTTGCGCTCGATTTTTCAGGGGCCGGACGGTGTGCTGGCAGGCATGAAGGCAGGGAGCCTGTTTATCGACCACACCACTGCCTCCGCCGAAGTGGCCCAGGAACTGGGAGCACAGGCGGCCAAGCAAGAAGTTGCATTTATCGACGCCCCCATTTCTGGCGGACAGGCGGGTGCCCAGAAAGGCATGCTCAGCATTATGTGTGGTGGGCAAGCTGAGGATATGGAACGCGCCCGCCCGCTGATGATGAGCTACGCCCAGGCCTGCACCCTGATGGGGCCCTTGGGGTCCGGGCAGCTGTGCAAGATGGTGAACCAGATTGCCGTTGTCGGACTCTTGCAAGGTCTGGCCGAAGCCATGGCTTTCGGTGAACGGGCCGGACTGGATATGGAGCAGGCCCTGTCTGTATTGACCAAGGGTGCGGCGCGCAGCTGGCAAATGGAAACTAAAGGACCCACAATGCTGGCCAGAGACTTTCAGCCCGGCTTTACCGTGAACTGGATGTTGAAGGACCTGGATTTGGTGCAGCGGGAGGCACAGCGTAATGGGGCCCAGCTTCCCGCAACCCGCTTGATTCAGGAGCAGTTTGCGAAGATTGCCCAGCAGGGCCATCGCGATTGGGATATTTCTACCCTGTTCAATCTGCTGGCCCGTCCAAACGACGCGGCTTAATTCACGTGTTTTCTGGTTTAGGCGCTTCGGACTGCAGCAAGGGCAAGCGTAGCGTCGCCTTCAAACCGTAGCCGCCCATATCGTTGGGCTCTCCATCGGTCAGCACAATCGTGCCGCCATTGCGCTCGGCGTAAGCCAGCGCAATGGCCAGACCCAGCCCGGAGCCAGAACCCCGTCCACCCTTGCGTGCCGGGCCGCCCCGGTCAAAACGTACAAATACGCTTTCACGCAAACTGGCGGCCAAGCCCATGCCGTTGTCTGTAACGCTGATCCAGGCCAGCTTGTCGTCATGCCCGGCAGAAACCGTAATTGCACTGCCACTACCAGCGTGATTGATGGCGTTGTGAATCAGGTTGGAAACGGACTCGTGAATCTCGGCATCGCTGGCATACACCCACAAAGGTGCCTGCTCGCCCTCTTCTCCTGGCCCGATCCAACCCAAATCTTGACGATGCTCACGGGCCAAAGGTAGATATTGCAACACCACCTCACGCCCCAGACTGGCCAGGTCAACCTGCCCCTGGCTCATGGTGGTGGTATGACTGGCATGAGCCAAAGCCAGCAACTGCTCGGTCAGGCGAGTGGCCTGCCCCAATTGCTTGATGATCGCCCCGAGGGATTCGCGGACGCGCTCGATATCCGGTTCACGGCGAGCATATTGGGCCTGGGTATGAATAATCGCCAAAGGGGTGCGTAATTGATGCGAGGCGTCGGCCAGAAACTGGGCCTGCCGATCCAGCACGGAACGATACAACTCAATATGGTGATTGACCGAACGCACCAAAGGCACTACTTCACGAGGAACATCACGCTCGTCCAAAGGCTGCAAGTCGTCCACGCTACGGTTACGCACTTCCTGTCGCAAGGCCTGCAGGGGGCGCAAGGCCCACGCTACGGCAAACCACACCAACGCCACAGCCAGCAGCAACATACGCAAATTGCGGAAAATGCCTTCGCGCCAGGCTTCTTGCTGGGTGCGCAACCGCAAATCCAGGCTTTCGCCCACCATGACCAGAACCTGTCTGTGCTGGCCTTTGTAGTGCAGATCGCGCCACAAGGCCACCATGCGCACGGTGTCATTGCGGAAATACGAATCGTAGAAAACCGGCACGCCTTCATGGTCGGCCAGATTGGAAGGACGCGGCAGCCCTTCCATCCCCAGCAAGGTGCGCCCTTTTAACTGATTGGCATCAACACCGCCCAGGTTACGGACCAAAGGGGTAATTTCTTCGACACGGAAATACTTGCGATTACCCGGTCGGGATTCCAGCATGACCTGCGCATAAAAAGGCGGATCAATACGCAAACTGCCGTCAGTATTGAACTCCACGCTGGTCTCCAGCACTTTGGCCGGTTCCAGCAAGGCGCTGTCGTAGACATTTTCCGTGACCGCGTTCATGGCCAGGTAGTCTTCCCAGCTGTCGTAAAGCAGTAAAGCCACCACCCCCGGTATCAGCAGTACCAGCAGCCAAAAGCGCAAACTGCCTTGCCAGGCATTGGCGGGGGGTGGAGAAGGGGCCGTCATGAAACGCCGGATTCCGCCTCAAGCACTTCCAGCATGTAGCCCAGACCACGCACCGTCACGATGTGCACATCGCTATTGGCCAGTTTCTTGCGCAAGCGATGCAGGACCACCTCGATAGCATCAGGGCTGGCATCGCTATCGTGCTCGAATACTCGGGCAAATAGCTGAGACTTTTCTACAGGCATGCCAGAGCGGCTGATCAGAACCAGCAAGGCCGCATGTTCACGCGGCGTCAAATGCACAATGGCATTGTCCAGCAGGAATGCTCGGCTCTCAGGGTTGTATTCCAAAGAGCCACAGCTGACCACTGGAGCCACACGGCCACGGCTACGCCGTACCAGTGCCGCCAGGCGAGCTTCCAGCTCTTCCAGGGCAAAGGGTTTGGTCAGGAAATCATCGGCACCCAGATTCAGACCACGAACGCGATCCTGCAAGGCACCTTGAGCGGTCAGAATCAGCACAGGAGTGTGATCGCCGCGTTCGCGCATCTCGCGCAAAAGCACCAGCCCGTGTTTGTCGGGCAGGCGCAAATCCATCACGACCGCATCATACTCATGGGCCGCCAACAACACTTCTGCCGAGCGGGCGTCATGAGCGGGATCGGGCAAAAAACCACTTTGCGCCAAGGCCCGCTCCAGCCATGCGGCCATTTCCCGCTCATCTTCAACCAATAATATGCGCATGATCCCTGCTATCTAAGGTATCGGCATCAACTGCGCTTTGCAGGCGCTGACGTAAATAACGATTTTCCTGCCGTCGTCGGAACAAAATATCCGACAGCTCGTTCAGCGCTTGCTGATAGACTTCCCGCTTGAACTCAATCACTGAATCAAGTGGCACCCAATATTGACTCCAGCGCCATGCATCAAACTCCGGCGTCGACGAGGAACGCAGGCAGACATCACTGTCTCGCCCTACCAGCCGCAACAGGAACCAGATTTGTTTCTGGCCCTTGTAATGGCCACGCGCCTCCCGACGTACAAAATGATTGGGCACGTTGTAGCGAAGCCAATCTCGCGTCCGGCCTAATATACGGATATGCTCAGGCAGCAAGCCCACTTCTTCATGCAGTTCGCGGTACATCGCTTGTACGGGTGTTTCACCGTATTTAATACCGCCTTGCGGGAACTGCCAGGCATGTTCCCGAATACGCTTGCCCCAAAAAACCTCGTTCTTGCGATTAACGAGGATAATTCCGACATTAGGACGGTAGCCTTCACGATCTAACATAGGCCACCTCTAACGAATTCAATACAATTAGATCTGATTATACGTACCTGACGAGTTCCCTACCATGCATGCTAGCCAGTATCACATTAATACCCTGAAAGAAGCGCCTACCGAGGCCGAAGTTGCCAGCCACCAGCTCATGACGCGCGCCGGCATGATCCGTAAAGCCGCCGGCGGTATCTATACCTATATGCCAATGGGCCTGCGCGTGCTGCGCAAGATTGAAAACATCATCCGTCAGGAAATGGACCGCTCCGGCGCCATTGAGCTGCTGATGCCAGTCGTCCAGCCTGCCGAACTCTGGGTAGAGTCGGGCCGTTGGGAAAAATATGGTGACGAACTGCTGCGAATCAAGGATCGCCACCAGCGCGACTTCGTGCTGCAGCCTACCTCCGAAGAAGTGATCACGGACATTGCCCGCAACGAAATCCACAGCTGGCGCCAGTTGCCCATCAACTTCTACCACATTCAAACCAAATTCCGTGACGAGCGCCGTCCCCGCTTTGGCTTGATGCGTGGCCGCGAATTCACCATGAAGGATGCTTACTCCTTCGACCGCAATGCCGAAGACGCCCAAGCCAGCTACGACAATATGTACGACGCCTACATGCGCATCTTTGGGCGCCTGGGCTTGAACTTCCGTGCCGTGGCCGCTGATACCGGCTCCATTGGCGGTTCGCGTAGCCATGAATTCCAGGTGATTGCCGATACCGGCGAAGACTTGCTGGTTTACAACCCTGACACCGACTACGCTGCCAATATCGAGCTGGCTCCCGCCCCTTGCCTGCTGGCCGAGCGTGCCGCTCCTGGCCAAGCCCTGGTCAAGACCGCCACGCCTGATGCCCCCAAGTGTGAACTGGTGGCCCAATTCCTGGGCTGTGACCTGAGCCAAACCGTCAAGTCGGTTGTGCTGGCAACGGACGTCGAAGAAGACGGCAAGACCAAGAGCACCGTCCACCTGCTGCTGGTTCGTGGCGACCATGAAGTCAACGACATCAAGGTTTCCAAGCTGGCCGGCTTTGAAAAAGGCCACCGTCTGGCCACGGAAGAGGAAATTGTGGCCACCTTTGGCTGCAAGCCCGGTTACCTAGGTCCGATCGGCACCCGTCAGCCTGTGCAAGTGATTGCCGACCTGACCGTAGCCAACATGAGCGACTTTGTGTGCGGTGCCAACGAAGAAGGCTTCCACTACACGGGCGTGAACTGGGGCCGTGACCTGCCCGAGCCCATCAAGGCAGACCTGCGCAACGTGGTTCACGGCGACCCAGCCCCCGAAGGCGGCAAGCTGGCCATCCAGCGCGGCATTGAAGTGGGTCACGTTTTCTTCCTGGGCGATGTCTACTCCAAGAAGCTGAACGCCACCTTTTTGGAAACTGATGGTAAACCGGCTGTCATGCAAATGGGTTGTTATGGCATTGGCGTCAGCCGTATTGCCGCTGCTGCCATTGAACAAAACCACGACGAACGCGGCATGATCTGGCCTCGTGCCCTAGCTCCTTTCGAAGTGGTGATCTGCCCGATCGGCTTTACCAAAAGCGATGCTGTGCGTCAGACTGCTACTGATCTGTACACCCAGCTCAAAGAGCAAGGTGTGGATGTCATTCTGGACGACCGCGACGCCCGCCCCGGCATCATGTTTGCCGACTGGGAGCTGATTGGTGTGCCACTGCGCATTACCATTGGCGAGCGCGGCCTGAAAGAAGGCATGGTTGAAATGCAGGCACGCCGTGACGCCAGCAGCACCAACGTGCCGGTGGACCAGATTGCCCAGGTCAGCCTGGAGCGTTTGGCCACGCTGTAAGGACTCCAAGCAGGGCTGGCCGTGCGCCATGCCCTGCCCGTCAACATAAACTCTTTTACGAACGACATGCTTAATGACAAGTGGGACACCCAGGCTCGGCTTGATATTCGCGTATATTACGAAGACACCGACGCTGGGGGGATCGTATATTACGCCAACTACCTGAAATTCTTTGAGCGTGCGCGCACAGAATGGCTCAGGAACCTGGGCGTAAACCAATCCGATGTGGCCGAGCAGAATCAACGCCTGTTCGTAGTCAAGAAGGTTGAAATACAATATCTCAAACCTGCCCGGCTCGATGATTTGATCTCGGTGCGCAGCCGCATTACCCAGCTGGGTTCGGCTACCATCCATTTCGAACAAGGTGCCCTGCGAGGTGAGGAACTGTTATGCCAAAGCACCATCCAAATTGTTTGCGTTGACGCCAACACGCTTCGTCCAAGCAAGCTGGACTCTGATTTACGTACCCTCTTGGAAAAGGTTCAGGACTGACCATGCAAGCTACTAGCGACCTGTCGCTGATTTCGCTACTTCTCGATGCCAGTATTCCCGTTCAGCTTGTCATGCTGATTCTGTTGGGGATATCGATTCTCTCGTGGGCCTATATTTTCAGTAAACGGGCTGCACTTAAACGCACGCTGGAACAGACCCGCCGCTTTGAGGACGACTTCTGGGCAGGTGGCGATCTGGCCGTGCTTCAGCAATCCATTTCCTCGCGTCGCGCCGAACACGGTGCACTGGCCCGTATTTTTGAAGCCGGCATGACCGAATTCATCAAGGCCCGTCGCAGCCAGAGCTCGGGCCCAGCCCTGCTGGACGGTCCACGCCGTGCCATGCGCGCCAGCTACCAGCGCGAAATGGACACACTGGAAACACACCTGAACTTCCTGGCCTCTGCCGGTTCGGTCAGCCCTTACATCGGGCTGCTGGGTACCGTCTGGGGGATCATGCACGCCTTTATCGGTTTGTCCGGCATGCAGCAGGCCACCCTGGCCTCGGTGGCTCCCGGTATTGCCGAAGCCCTGATCGCCACAGCTATCGGTCTGTTTGCCGCTATCCCTGCCGTGGTTGCCTACAACCGCTTTACCAACGAGCTCGATCGTATCTCGATCCGCTTTGACAGCTTTATCGACGAATTCCTGAACATCTTGCAGCGGCAGGTGAACTGATGCCATCGATGCGTGGAAGCACCGGCCGTCACGGCCGGCGCATGAAAAATGAAATCAACGTCGTCCCTTATATCGACGTGATGCTGGTGCTGCTGGTGATCTTCATGGTCACTGCTCCCATGATTACCCCCGGTCTGGTGGAATTGCCTTCGGTAGGCCAAGCCTCCGAAGTGCCTGCCAAGCCGGTGGAAATCCAGGTTGATAAGGACGGCAAACTGGCCATTCGCTTGCGCGATGCGGGCTCCGAGTTCATGAACATCGAAAAGTCCACACTGCTCAATGAAGTGCGCTCGCGTATGGAGGCCGACAGCCCGGTTGTCATTGCCGCCGACGGCAAGGTTCCCTACGAGACCGTCATGGGCTTGATGGATGAACTGCGCTCCAATGGCATTAACCGCCTGGGTCTGATCGTCGATCGCAACAGCGATCCTGACGCTCGCAAATAACCTCTGGCCGGATAGCGTGCTCGCCGTCCGGCGCGAAAAACCTGAACTGAATGAAGCACAGAACACGCAATACCCGCAATCAGGCGCTGCGCTCGCCTGAGCAAAAGGAAGATCGGCGCGGCTTGCTCATCGCCCTGGGTCTGCACGGGCTGTTGCTGCTCGCCATTTTGGCGGGAGCCCTTTTTTCTGCGCCCAAGACCCCCAATGCGGTGCAGGTCGAATTGTGGATGGACGGTGTCGCACCCGATGCGGCCGTCAATGCTGATCCCGAAGCCCCCGAGGCCGAACCCGAGCCGCAGCCTGAGCCTGAGCCGGCTCCAGAGCCAGAACCCAAGCCCGAGCCCAAACCTGAACCTCCTCCGGCTCCCAAGCCGCCTCCAGAGCCTGAAAAGGTCACCCCTCCTGCTGAACCTGAGGTTGATCCCGAAATCGCCCTGGAGCAGGCTCGCAAGGAACGCGAGAAAAAAGAGCGTGAAGAAAAGCTGGAACAGGAGCGTCAGGAGAAACAGCGTCAGGACAAGCTAGCTGCTGAACGTCGCGAACGCGAACAAAAGGAAAAGCAGGAACAGGAACGCAAGGAAAAAGCTGAAGCTGAAGCCAAAGCCAAGGCAGACGCAGAGCGCAAGGCTAAAGCAGAAGCCGACGCGAAAGCCAAGGCCGATGCCGAACGCAAGGCCAAAGCCGATGCAGAAGCCAAAGCCAAGGCGGATGCCGAAGCTAAAGCCAAAGCAGACGCGGAACGTAAAGCCCGTGCCGATGCCGAGCGCAAGGCCAAGGAAGAAGCATTCCGCCGTGCCATGCGTGAAGGTGCCCCCGGACGTGCCGGTGGCACTGCAGACCGCAACCAGGCCGGAGGCGGTGGTGGTGACGGTGGCTACGCCGCCAAGGTGCGCGCTTGCGTGCAGCCTGGCGTGGTCTACAGCACCCCTGCCCGCTCTGAAGTACGTGGCAACCCTGCACTGCAGTACCGCGTGGACCTGAATGCCGATGGCACGCCTAACCGCGTTCAAATCAAACGATCGTCCGGCATCGCGCAGTTCGATGATGCCGTATCCAAGGGTCTTGCCCGTTGCAGCCCTTTCCCCAAACCGCCTAGCGGGCAGTATCCATCGTATATTGATGGCGAATACCGCATGTTCGATTAATCAGGAGATTGCATAATGACCGCCGCTACCCCAGCCCTGGCGACCTTAGGTCGTCATTGGCGCGCCACGGCCACTGGAGCGTTTGCCCTGGCCGCTGGCATGTTCGCCAGCCAACCGGCCCAGGCCCAACTGCGGGTCGATATATCGGGTGTGGGTGCTACCCAGTACCCCATCGCGATCGCCGATTTTGCTGACAACCCAGCCAGCCAATCGCTAGCTGAAGTTATCCGTGCCGACCTGACCCGTTCGGGTCAATTCCAATTGATCAATGCCACCGGTGCTGGTCTGAATGCAGAAAGCACGATTGCCTACGACGAATGGCGCAATCGCGGTGCCGATTACCTGGCCTATGGTTCGGTTGCCCAGACCGGCGGCCAATATTCCATCAGCTATCGCCTGGTGGATTCGGTCCGTCAAACACAGCTGGATGGGGTGGCTTTTGCGGGCAGTGAAAAAGAACTGCGCCGTATTTCACACCAGATTGCAGACCGGATTTATGAAAAAATTACCGGCGTGCGCGGTGTTTTTTCGACTCGACTGGCCTACGTGTTGCAAACAGGCAACAACTACGAGTTACAAATTGCTGACGCGGACGGGCAAAATCCGCAAGTAATGTTGCGTTCTCGACACTCAATCATCTCCCCAGCCTGGTCTCCTGACGGTAAAAAGCTGGCTTATGTGAGCTTCGAAAACGACAAACCTGTTGTATATGTGCAAACTTTGGCCACCGGTCACCGCGAACCGTTAGCTAATTTCAAGGGTAATAACAGTAGTCCCGCATGGGCTCCCAACGGCAATCAGGTCGCTGTTGTGCTCTCCAGAGACGGTATTTCGCAGATTTACACGCTAAATACGGACGGCTCCGGATTGCGCCGCGTGATGCGTTCTCCCTTGATCGATACTGAACCGAGTTTTATGCCCGATGGCAACTCCCTTGTATTTGTGAGCGATCGTGGTGGCGCTCCCAACATTTACAAAGTAAGCCTGGGTGGTGACGATGCACAGCGCATTACCTTCAACGGGAGTTACAATATTTCACCGGAGGTCTCTGCAGACGGTACTAGGCTTGTATACGTCACACGCAGAAACGGTGCTTTCCGAATTGCCACTCAAGATATGGCATCAGGAGCTGAGCAACTGCTGACGACAGGTCCCGACGATCAGTCTCCGAGTTTCGCCCCTAATGGGATGCAGATCTTATATAGTTCTGTTCAGGGGGGCCGCAGTGTCCTAGCTGTGACATCCGTGGACGGTCGCGTTCGTCAGACCCTCTCGTCTTTGAATGGCAAAGTACGCGAACCCACCTGGGGACCATTTACCAACTGACATCCTGTGTGACTCTTTTTCAAAAGGAATTCAAATGAGCTCGCGCATTCTTAAAAGTCTTACCCTCGCCGTTATGGCTGCCGCCCTTGCTGCTTGCAGCTCGGTTCCTCTGGATCAATCTGGCTCCGGTTCAACCGGCGGTACAGGATCGGACTCTGCCAGCGCAGGCCAGATCATGGACCCCTTCAACCCTCAAAGCCCACTGGCACAACAACGCTCGGTGTTCTTTGACTACGACAGCTACGTGGTTAACGACCAGTACCGTGGCCTGGTAGAAATGCACGCTTCGTACCTGAGCAGCCATCCTCAGCAAACCGTACGCATCGAAGGTAATACCGACGAGCGCGGTGGTGCCGAGTACAACTTGGCTCTGGGTCAGCGTCGTTCCGACGCCGTGGCACGCATGCTGGGTCTGCTGGGCGTAAGCAACAGCCAGATCGAAGCTGTGAGCTTTGGTAAAGAGCGTCCAAAAGCATTGGGTAACACCGAAGCTGATTACGCTGAAAACCGTCGCGCAGACATCGTTTACCAACGATAATCTCTGCATCGACCAAGTGGTTCCGACGCCGTGGCGGTTGTTAACGCCGCGGCGTTTTTTATCGGCGCTGTGCCCGATCCACTGAAAATTCGTTATGCTGGACAGCGGGCTCGCCAGGCCGGCACAAAGCCCCCAGATCACAGCCCCCAACAGAGGGGAAACCGGCAGGTGAGGAGCCTGCGCATTGCGGATGCACATTTTTTAACGGACTTCACTATGCACGCTTATAAAAAGCCTTTTCGTCTCGCGACCGTTACCCTGTTCGCTACGGCCGCCCTGTTCGCCAGCCTGCCGGCCAAGGCCTTTGCCGATGACGAGGCCCGACGCGCCATTTTGGAGCTGCGGCAGCAAATTCGTCAGATGAACGAGCAAAACACCCAGGCTCGCCTGCAATTGGCTGATCAAATTGATACCCTGCGCTCCGAAGTGGTGTCGCTGCGCGGCCAGGTAGAAAAACTGAGCTGGCAAGCCAGCGGCCAAGGCCAGGCCAATAGCCCGGCTCCCGGCCAGCAAAGCCCTCATGCCGCCGACCCACAAGAACAAGCCGTCTTTGATAGTGCCATGGACGCTTACCGCGCTGGCCAATACAAGCCCGCCGCCGATGCCTTTGCCGGCTTTCTGGCCGCCTACCCATCCAGCGTTCTGGCTGACGAAGTGCGCTTTTACGAAGGCAGCAGCCTGTATGCTGTCAAAAGCTTCAAGACCTCCATTCAGAAACTCCAGGCTTTTGTGAAGGCCTCCCCACAAAGCCCACGCGCGGCTGATGCCCTGATGGTGACAGCCTCCAGCCAGATCGAACTGAACGATCTGAGCGGTGCCAAAACCACCTTGCAGCGTATCGTCAAGGACTACCCACAATCCGAGGCAGCCGAGACCGCGCGCAGCCGCTTGAAATTGCTGGAATAATCACCCAGCGCGCAGTGCCACAAGGACCGGGTTCAGACCCGGTCTGTTTTTTTCAGGTGGCCCATCCTTGCCTGACCTCTACTGCTTGCCATGACAAACCCTTTTGCCGATTTCTCCACGCTTGAACTGACCGCGCAAGGCTATCGCCACACCTTTGTGGATCAGGGACAAGGCGCACCCGTTTTGCTGATCCACGGTTCCCTGTGCGACTGGCGCTACTGGCGCTGGCAGATCCCCGCCTTTGCTACCCAGTATCGGGTTCTGGCTCCCAGCCTGCGCTCCTACTGGCCCGGAGCACCCAGCCCCGGCCACTTCAGTACGGCGCAACACGCCCAGGACCTGCAGGCCCTGCTGGATCAGCATATTCCTGATGAGAAAGTGCATATCGTGGGGCACTCTCGCGGTGGTCATGTAGCCCTGCTGCTGGCTCAAAGAATGCCCGAGCAGGTGGCCAGCCTGACCCTGGCGGATCCCGGCTTTCCGACTCCCGGTGCCTACTCCTATGCTCCCTTGTTCCAGCAAGTGGCCGAACGCCTGGAACAGGGCGACCGCGATGGTGCCATGGCTTTGTTTGTGGATACGGTCAATGGCTCGGGGACGTGGAAGCAAATGACACGCTGGTTCCGCGAGATGATTCAGGACAACGCCCACACCATGTTGGATCAGCAGCAAGAGCCCAATCAAGGTCCGGATCTGGAGTGGCTCAAGCAGATGAAGGCGCCCTTAAGTTTCATCACAGGCGAAAACAGCCCCACACGCTATCACCACTGCATGGACATCATTCGTCAGTACCGACGCGAAGACCAGATGCATCGCATCCCGCTGGCTGCCCACGGTATGAATCTGGCCAATCCCAAGGCGTTCAACCAGGCGGTGCTGGACGCGCTGCAAGCCTGAAGCCCAATGCAAAACTGGCCGCATGCAGCGGCCAACTCCCGGTCTCTATCCAAACGCTAATTACGTTTAATAAGCCTGTGTCTTGGCAGGTCGCAACTCGCACTCGGCTTGGACCTGAGTATCGTCCGACAGATGAATGCTCAAGATGATGCGCTCCCCCAGGGCCAAGTCTTCTTTGGCCTGACCCAGCATCACGTGGAAAGCCCCCGGCTTCAGGCTTAATACTCCCCCTGCCGGGATCTCCACCTCGGAGACATGCGACATGCGCGCCATCCCCTCGCTCTCGCTAGTTTGATGCAACATCACATGCCCAAAGGACAATGAGCTGGCTCCTGTCACGGCTACGGACTGCTCACCCTTGTTCTCCAGTTCCAGATAGGCGGCGGAAGGTGTGGGCTCGGGCATCATGCGCACCCAGCATTGGCTGGCATGGACCTGCGTGCTCAAGGCGCGTACCGGTTCGGGCGTGCCATGACCATGGCCTCCATGCCCCTGTGCCATCACGGTGCCGGTTGATGCCAGCAAACTCAAGGCAAACACAATTGCGCTGCGTTTCATGATGCTCCTCGCTTCTTGTTGATCGATTGGAATGGGTCCAGCCCTGAACAGCCGGGCGCCGAACTACCCCGATACGCGGGACGATCTGATACAGTACCAGCCAGTATGCCCTTCTTACAACGGCCTTCTTTTCAGTGACGACGTCATGACCAGCACACACTCTGCACCCGAGCCTAAAATCGATATTGTTCAGTTTCGTGATCTTCTAGAGCGTCTGCATCCCTTTGCCGCCGTTTTGGGTATTGATGTTGTCCACATAGGCCACGACAACGCCTGTTTGCGCTTGCCCGAACGCAATGCCCACCAGCGCATGGGCGGCATGGTGGCAGGCCCCATGCTGATGGGGCTGGCTGATCTGGCCTTGTATGCCGCTGTAGTCGGAGCCACGGGCAACCCCGATGCTGTCACCTCCAGCCTGACCATCAATTTCCTGCGCAAGGCCCCTCCCGGCGATATTCTGGCTCATGCCCGGATTCACAAGACCGGCCGTACCTGCGCGGGCGATGTGCTGCTCGAACCGGCCAACGGTGGTCCGGCAGTCGCACAAGTTATCAGCACCTGGTCCCTGCCTCGCGCCAAATAAACCATGTTTGCAAAGTCTCAAACTACCAGCCCGAGCCAGCTCTGGTTGGCGGAGCTGCAATCCTCCCTGCGATTGGGCGGCCCCCTGATTCTGACCAACCTGGCTCAAGTCAGCCTGTTGGCAACCAACCTGATTTACATGGGCCGACTGGGCCCTGATGAGCTGGCTGCCGGTTCACTGTCCGCCAGTCTGTATCAGGCCTTCATGATTTTCAGCATGGGGCTGGTGTCCGCTGTCGTTCCCATGTTGGCCACAACGCTGGGCCGACGACTGCGCAATGTACGCGAATCCCAGCAAATCATCCGTCACGGCTTTCTGACGGCTTTACTGATTACCCTGCCTGCCTGGATTGTGTTGTGGAATGCCGAGCATATCTTGCTGATGATGGGCCAGGACCCTGTTGTCGCGGCGCGCTCGGTGACCTATATGCACACCCTGCAATGGGCTTTGCTGCCCTATCTGGGTTACATCGTGCTGCGCTCCTTCTTGGCCGCCATGGAAAAGCCGGGATGGACTTTGGCGGTGGCCATCACCGCGATCGGTATCAATGCCGTGCTGGGCTGGCTCCTGGTCTTTGGCAATCTGGGCATGCCCGCCATGGGACTGGCAGGCGCAGGTCTGGCCACCACCTTGTCCAGCATCTTCATGTTCGCAGGTTTGAGCTGGGTGGTACTGCGCGATCCGCGCTTCCGACGCTACTACCTGTTCAACGATGCCTGGCAGTGGAGTGTGAAGCGTCTGTGGAAAATGTGGGCGCTGGGCATCCCCATTGCGATTACCTTCACCCTGGAAACCCTGGTGTTTTACGCCGCCGTCATGATGATGGGCGTACTGGGGCAATCTGATCTGGCCGCACACGCGATTGCCATGCAGATCTGCTCGGTGTCCTACATGATTCCTTTGGGCTTCAGTCAGGTTGCCACCATCCGTGTGGGGCTGGCTGCAGGCCGGGTCGATCCTTTGGGTGCCCGCCGCGCCGGCTGGATTTCCTACATTCTGGGGGTAGGCTTCATGGGGCTGGCGGCTCTGGTATTCTGGTTCGCCCCCTTGACCCTGATTGGCCTGTTTCTGGATCTGGATGTCGCCGAAAACCAGGCCGTTATTCAGTTGGCCATTACCTTCCTGGCGCTGGCGGCGCTGTTTCAGATCAGTGATGGTGCTCAGGCCGTGGCTGCAGGGATGCTACGCGGCCTGCATGACACGCGCATACCCATGCTGCTGGCCTTGCTAGGGTATTGGGTGCTGGGCGTTCCTACGGGCTCTTTGTTGGCCTTCCAGTTCAATATGGGCGGGATGGGAATCTGGATCGGGCTGGTGACAGGTTTGTCTGTGGTTGCCGTGCTGATGACGCTGCGCTGGATGCGAGCATCGACACGCTTGGGCCGCAAGCGGCCTGCACAGGCAGCATAGTTCTGAGGTCGGTTCCATAGATCAATTTTGCATGGCGACTCTGTATTGCAGCTCTGTGCGTCAGCTTTGTCTTCCTGAACGGATGATAAACCAGCCCCGGAACAAACACCGAACAAGCTCGGGCTTGATCCCAGCAGCAGCCTGAATAGCCACACGAGCCACTTATAACAAAGCCCCTTGTCGGAGAGTCCGACAAGGGGCTTTGTTTATCTACAGACTGCGGGGCAGCTTACTGCTTGGGCAGTTTGCTGGCCACGCCTTCCACGTAGTAATCCATGCGGTTCAAGGCATCGTCATCCAGGAAACCGGACTCCAGACGCACCTTGCCATCGTTGTCCTTGATAGGAGCGGCAAAAGGTTGCAGTGTGCCAGCCACGATCTCAGCCTGTTTGGCCAGAACGAACTCTTTCACGTCAGCCGGCACTTCAGGACCGAAGCCTTCCAAAGCAGCCATACCGGACTTCAGGCCACCCCAGGTGCTGTCGTTCTGCCATTTGCCATCCAGAACTTCAGTCGCTTTGCGAGTGAAGTAATCACCCCAGTGGTGGGTCACGGCAGCCAGTTGAGCTTTAGGACCGAACTTGCTCATGTCGGAGTGGTAGGCAATCGCGTACTTGCCAGCTTCTTCAGCCGCTTGCACGGTGGCGGTGGAGTCGGTGTGGTGAGTCACCACGTCCGCGCCCTGCCCCAGCAGCGTGACCGCTGCGTCACGCTCTTTACCTGGGTCGTACCAGCTATTGGCCCAAACCACGCGCACTTGGGCTTCGGGGTTCACACTCTTCAAACCGATGGCAAAGGCGTTGATGCCTTGCAGCACTTCAGGAATGGGGTGAGCACCCACGTAACCGACCACATTGGACTTGGTCATCTTGCCGGCCAATACGCCAGCCAGGTAACGGGACTCGTAGAAACGGGCGTTGGTGGTGGCCACGTTAGGAGCCGTCTTGTAGCCGGTAGAGTGGACGAATTTCACGTCAGGAAACTGCTTGGCCACTTTCTGCGTCTGGTTCATGTAACCAAACGAGGTGGTGAAGATCAGCTTGTTGCCTTGCTGGGCCAGATCGCGAATGACGCGCTCTGCGTCAGCACCTTCAGGCACGTTTTCTACGTACTGAGTGACCACGCGGCCTTTCAGGGCCTCTTCCATTTCACGACGGCCAATATCTTGCTGCCAGGTCCAACCGGCTTCACCGATAGGGCTGACATACACAAAACCGATTTTCAGGGGTTCTTGATCGTTTGCCTGAGCGGACACAGGCAAGGCGGCCAGGGGGGAAGCGATGGCAGCGGCCAAAAGAGCCTTGCGCATAAAGTTTCCAGTCATGTCAGTCCTCTAGTTGTTGGGATTGAAGTTTTTGCCAAGCGATGCAGGCATATTCAACCTGATCCAGTTAGCGTTTCGGGAAATTAAAACCAGCACAATAATCGTGGCCAGATACGGCATCATGGCCAGCAATTGCGAGGCTACCGGAACACCCAGAGCCTGCGCATGATAGGTCAGGATCGTGACCCCACCAAACAAGTAAGCGCCCAGCATGACGCGCCAGGGACGCCAGGTTGCAAACGTCGTCAGCGCCAACGCAATCCAGCCGCGCCCGGCAACCATATTCTCGACCCACATGGGCGTGTAAACCAGACAGATGAAGGCACCGGCCAGACCGCAGCAGGCACCACCAAACATCAAGGCACCCAGGCGAATGTAGCGCACGTTGTAGCCCAGCGAGTGCGCCGAGGCAGGCGATTCACCCACCGCGCGCAGCACCAGACCGGAGCGGGTACGAGTCAGGAACCAGGCCACGGCAATACACAGCACCCAGGACACATAGACCATGTAATGCTGCTGGAAAAAAGCAGGCCCGATCAGGGGAATATCTTTCAGCACGGGAATGGACAGCTTGGTCACGACCAGGGAGTTGCCGGTAAAGGGCAAGCCAATATAGGCCGAGGCCCCTACCCCGAATAAGGACAGGGCCAAACCACAAGCCACCTGATTCGCGCCCAGCCAGACGGTCAGCCAGGCAAAGGCGGCTGCCATGACCATGCCAACCACCGCGCCCAGCACAAAGCCCAAAGCAGGGCTGCCGGTTTGCACGGCCACCGCAAAGCCCACAATGGCCGCCATCAGCATCATGCCTTCCGAGCCCAGATTGATGACGCCCGACTTTTCATTAATCAGCAAACCCAAGGCTGCCAGGAGCAAAGGGGTGCCTGCGTTGATGGTTGCGGCGAGCAAAGGTGCAATCGCGTCCATTACTTTCTCCAGACCAAACGCTTGGTGATGAGCACGTCACAAGCCAACAAGGAAAACAAGAGGATGCCCTGGAAAATGCCGGTAATCGCATTGGGCAAGCCCAAACGACTTTGGGCCAATTCCCCACCGATATAGAGCAAGGACATCACAAAAGAGGAAAAAATCAGTCCCAGCGGGTGCAGTCGCCCCACAAAGGCCACAATAATGGCCGCAAAACCATATCCGGGAGAAATCGAAGGAGTCAGTTGCCCAACCGGGCCCATGACTTCCGCTGCACCAGCCAGACCGGCCAATGCCCCCGAAATCAGCAAGGAACTCCACAAGGCTTTACGGGAGGAAAAACCGGCGTAACGAGCAGCCAATGGGGCCATACCCCCCACGCGCAAGCGAAAACCGGCCATGCTGCGTGTCAGGAAAAGCCAGGCCGCCACCGACGCAATCACCGCCAGCACAATACCGCTATGCAAGCGCGTGCCGGGCAAGACCGCGGGCAACAAAAAGCCGTCCGAGAACAGGCTGGACTGCGGAAAACCAAAGCCATCGGGATCGCGCAAGGCACCGTGTACCAGATAGCTGAGCAAGTGCTGGGCCACATAGACCAGCATCAGGGACACCAGAATCTCGTTGGCATTGAAGCGATCTTTCAGGAAAGCCACGATAGCAGCCCAGGCCATGCCGCCCAGCATACCGCAGGCCAAAGCCACGGTAATCAGGAAAAAACCACCGTTATCGCCATCGTCCACTTGCAGAATAAAGGCCCCGGCTGCCAAGGCGCCCATCACCAACTGCCCTTCCGCCCCGATGTTGAAAATATTGGCTCTGAAACAGATGGCCAGACCGACCGAGATCAGCAGCAAGGGCACCAGTTTGACGCCCACCTCGGCCCAACCATTCAGGTCACGCAAAGGCTCCAGAAAAAATACGTTCAAGCCCGCCAGAGGATTCTTGCCCAGCGACCAGAACAAGGTTCCGGCGACCACCATGGTCAGCAAGACAGCCAGCAAAGGGGAGCACCAGGCCATCAAGGTAGAGGGCGTGGCACGAGTCTCAAGCCTGAGCATGTTCACCCTCCTCCCACAAACCGCTCATCCATTGCCCAATCTGATCAACACTGGCTTGCGCCACGGGAATAGAGGGAGACATACGACCTTTGGAGATAACAATCAGGCGATCGGCAATCGCAAACAATTCATCCAGCTCTTCAGAGATGACCAGCAAGGCACAGCCCGCATCGCGCAGGGCCAGCAGCTCGGCGTGGATCTGGGCGGCAGCCCCTACATCCACCCCCCAGGTGGGCTGGGCAATGACCAGAATGCGAGGCTGACGGGTGACCTCACGGCCAATAATGTACTTTTGCAGGTTCCCGCCTGACAGGCTGTTGGCAGCGGCCTGCTCGTTGGAAGTCTTGACGCGGAAACGCTTGATAATCCCGCCTGCCAGACGGCGAATGCTGGGAAAACGCAGAAAACCGCGCTTCACCGTTTCCGGGTTCTGATGAGACAGCAGCAGGTTCTGAGCCAGAGACAATTCCGGCACAGCACCGCGTCCCAAGCGTTCTTCAGGTACGAAGCCCATGCCCTGATCTCGTCGCCAAGCCGCATCGCGTTGGGCAATCGCCTGACCATCCAGCAAAATCATGTCTGCCCGTGCGCGGGTATCTTCACCTGACAAGGCAGCCAGCAACTCCTGCTGACCATTACCGGAAATACCGGCTACTCCCAGAATTTCGCCCTGGTGCAGATCAAAACTGACATCCTGCAATTCACAGGCAAAAGGATGGGATTTGCTTAACTGCAGATTACGCACCTGCAAGAGCGTCCCGCCTTGTTGCATGCTGCGCTCACCCAGAGACTGAGGCTCGGCACCAATCATCAGGCGCGACAGGCTGGCCGTGGTTTCTTCGCGAGGGTCGCAATAGCCGGTGACCTTGCCCATACGCATGACCGTACAGGCATTGCACAGCTCGCGGATTTCATCGAGCTTGTGGCTGATATAGACAATGCTGCAACCCTCAGCAGCCAGTTGACGCAAAGTGCCAAACAAGCGGCGTACTGCCTGTGGGGTCAATACCGAGGTTGGCTCATCCAGAATCAGCAGCTTGGGCTTGCCCAGCAAGGCACGCACAATTTCAACCCGCTGGCACTCGCCCACGGACAACGTATGGATATGACGTTGGGGGTCCAGATCCAGACCATATTGACTGGCCGTTTCACTAATTCGACCAGCCAGCTCCTGCATATTGGTCGAAGCAGGCAGACCCAATGCAATGTTTTCCGTGACAGTCAGGGTGTCAAACAAGGAAAAATGCTGGAACACCATACCGATGCCCAACTGTCGGGCCGCCGCCGGACTGCTGATCTGGACGGGCTGGCCGTCCCACAGAATCTGGCCCTGATCGGGTTTGACCACACCGTAGATGATCTTCATCAAGGTGGATTTACCCGCGCCATTCTCCCCCAGCACGGCATGAATCTGCCCCGGCAGGATAGAGAGGGAAATATTGTCGTTGGCTACCACCGCCGGATAGGCCTTGGTGATATTGCGAAGTTCCAGGCGTGGCACAGCCTTGGGGTCTACGGATACCGTTTGCTCACCGGACTCAGAAGAATGGCCCACGGGAGACGATAGGGTCATGGCTGTATCAGCAAAAAAGTATAAAACGCCCGAGCAAGCGCATCATGGCCTGCTCAGACGTGCAAAAAGGAAGGAAAACCTAGGGCTTAACGCTTGCCCAGGGCTTGCTCGATTTTCTTGTCAGTTTTGTATTGGCTAAGAGAATATACCGCCCAAATAGCGGCCGGTATCCATCCAATGACGGTCAACTGCAAAATCAGGCAAATAATGCCCGCTACAGGCCGACCGATCGTGAAAAAGACCAACCAAGGCAGGAGCAGTGCGATCAATAAGCGCATGAGAACACTCAATTTAGTGAGGAATGGGCGCTATTTTACCCTTTATTGACCCACTGAATCATTTGTGCGCAAACCAGCAAGACCTGCGGCCCGACTCAGGCAGGCTGAGCCGGGCCGCAGCCTGAAACCAGGATTTACAGCAATTCTTTACGTAATTGCGCAGGCGATTTAGGCGACAACAGGCCAGGAGCCACGTCCAGCACGGACTGGGCACCGATTTGACCTTGCTGGTTCATGCGGTAAGCCGCACGCGCGTAGGCAACCAGCACACTGGAGGTAAATTCCGGGTTGCTGCCCAGGTTCAAGGCGTATTCAACCACTTGTTGCGAACCCGCGCCGGACTGACCGCTACGAATCACAAAACCACCGTGTGGCATGGCCGCGTGATCGCGTGCCAGGGTTTCAGCGTCAATGAAGTTGACTTCCGTGTCGTAGTCCGCGAAGTAGTCAGGCATAGTCACAATGGCTTCACGTACGGCGTCGGCGCTGGCGCCCTCTTCCAGGACCACAAAGCACTGACGCTTGTGTTTTTCACGGGTGCTCAGCTCGGGCTGCTCCCCGTTGCGCACACGCTGTACCGCTGCTTCGATAGGCAAGGTGTATTGCACACCACCGGCTACACCGGCCACACGGCGGATGGCATCGGAGTGACCTTGGCTCAAGCCTTTGCCCCAAAAGGTGTACGTCTGGCCAACAGGCAAGACACACTCGCCATACAAGCGATTCAGCGAGAACAGGCCTGGGTCCCAACCCACCGCGATCAAGGCGGTCGTGCCTGCGCCTTTGGCGGCGGCATCCACGGCTTCGTAGTACTCAGGGATACGGGCGTGGGTATCAAAGCTGTCTACCGTTGTGAACCAGCGGGCCAAGGCCGGGCCTTGTTCGGGCAGGTCATTTTTAGAGCCACCACAGAGAATCAGCACGTCAATATCATTGCGGTACTGTTCGATCTGGTCCAGGGCGCGCACGGGCACGCCTGCACTTTGCAGACGCAGGGAAGCAGGGTCACGACGAGTAAAAACGCTGACCAGCTCCATGTCCGGGTTTTGTGCCAGGGCCAGCTCTACGCCTCGCCCTAAATTGCCGTAACCTGCAATACCGACACGGATTTTGCTACTCATGGTGTTTTCCTTAAAACTGATAAATAAGTGCTGTCAGAACTGCTGCGCTCTGAAGCAACTGGCTTAGTCGCTGATCATACGGGCGGCAAAGCCCATGAACAGCAGCCCCACCGAGCCATTGCCCATCCGGGACAGACGCTGATGGCGTCGGAAAATTCCTGCCAGGCGATCTCCGCCAAAAATCAGCAAAGACAAATAACAAATGCTGATCAGTTCCACCACCAGGCCCAGCAACATAAAGGCCAGGCCCGTGTGACCTTTGGACGGGTCCACAAATTGCACGAAGAAGGACAGGAAGAACAAGATGGCCTTGGGGTTCAACAAACTCAGGAGCAAGGCCTTGCGAAAGCGGGTTTCGTGACGCAAACGCGTGTCCACAGACTGAACCGGGCCACCTTGCCTGAAGGCCGACTGTAACAGCCGCACACCCAAATACAGCAAATAGGCAGCCCCCAGCCAGCGTATGCCCATATACAACATGGGCAGCGTCTTGAGCAGCGAGGCAGCGCCCAGGGCCGTCAGCGTCATCAAAATGCCGTCGCCCACGACCACGCCCAAGGCTGCTTTATAGCCTTCGCGCACGCCATGTCCGGCGCCACTGGCCAGGACGTATAAAGAATTGGGTCCGGGCAAAAGCACGATAAACACCGTACCCACCACAAAGGCCCAGAAATTGACAATACCGATTTGTTCGAACACGCCGGCCTCGCTAAACGCAGCAGAATCCGCAATTTTAGCGCTAAAAAAATGCCCCTGGCACGGGTGGAATGCCAGGGGCGATCAGGTCAATTTGTAAGGTCTACGCTGCCGGACTGACTCGGCTACGCATTACCAGACCTGATGGACTACGCAGTCGCAAGTTCCTGGGTCTGGAACTGCTCCTGTTTCATGGTGCCTTCTTGCTGGAAACGAACGTGCCAGGACAAGGCCTCTTCCAGGATGTGGGGCGTGTGGCCACCACGTTGGCTGGCGCGCTCAAGATAGTCCAGCAAAGCAGGACGGTAGTCGGGGTGGGCACATTTTTCGATGATGACGCGGGCACGCTCACGGGGAGCCAAACCACGCAAATCAGCCAGGCCCCATTCGGAAACCAGCACGGCCACATCGTGCTCGCAATGGTCGACGTGCGATGCCATAGGCACCACGCTGGAGATAGCACCATCTTTGGCGACGGACTTGCTGACAAAAATGGACAAGTGCGCATTACGGGCGAAATCACCGGAGCCACCAATGCCATTCATCATGTGAGTGCCACAGACATGGGTGGAATTCACGTTGCCGTAGATATCAAACTCCAGGGCGGTGTTGATCGCGATAATGCCCAGGCGACGCACCAGTTCCGGGTGATTACTGATTTCCTGAGGACGCAGCACCAGCTTGTCGCGGTAGTTTTCCAGGCCTTCCAGGAACTGCGCCATCTTGGGAGCAGACAGAGTCAAGGACGAAGCCGAGGCAAAGCTCAGCTGGCCGGAGTCCAGCATGGCAATCGCGCTGTCCTGCAAGACTTCCGAGTACATCTTCAGGTCGGTGAAGGGAGAATCCAGCAGGCCGTAAGTGACGGCATTGGCAATCGTACCGATTCCCACCTGCAAGGGCAGCAAGGAGTGGCTCATACGGCCAGCGTCTACTTCGCCTTTCAGGAATTCAATAATGTGACCGGCAATTGCCTGGGTTTCTTCATCAGGTGGCAGCACGCTGGAGGGGCTGTCCAAAGCGTCGGTCACCACAATACCCACGATGCGGGAAGGATCCACCTGAATGGCGGTGGTACCAATACGCTGGTCCACATCCGTCAGTTCAATAGGCTGACGGTTGGGGCGAGCCTCGGGCACATAGATATCGTGTAAGCCTTCCATTTCCACTGGCATGCTCAGGTTCAGCTCAACAATGATTTGTTTGGCTTGCTGGGCAAAGCTGGCCGAGTTGCCTACCGAGGTCGTCGGCACAATTGCACCGGTTTCTGTAATGGCAACCGCTTCAATGACAGCGATGTCGATGGCAGGCAGGTTGCCCGAACGCATGTGCTCCACCGTCAGGGACAAGTGCTGATCGGTAAACAGGACCTTGCCTTCATTGATATGACGGCGTAGCACCGAGTCCACTTGAAACGGCGAGCGGCGAGCCAGCACACCGGCCTCGGCCATCATGCCGTCGCTATCATTACCCAGCGAAGCGCCGGTCACCACATTCAGTTTTAATTGCTCGGTCTGGGCGCGCTCGGCCAAGGCACGAGGCATGACCTTACAGTCCCCTGCACGGGTAAAACCGCTCATCCCGACATTCATCCCGTCTTTGAAGAAGGCGACTGCCTCCTGAGCGGTCATGACTTTGCCTTCCAATTCGGGGGAACGAATGCGATCCTTGAACATCGTGTGCTCCTGTCTCTGTGTCATTGATCTACCTGTTGTTGCTTTCGGAAGGAGCCAGGGCCGAAAGCGCCAGGCGAAATCTTCACGCAACAGAACGACATCACGCTTTAAAAATAGGGGCTGTACAAGCCGGAGATAAAAAGCCGAAATCGCCCTGACAACAGGCGTTTATGTTTTTTGAACAAAGCCAGCATAGCATCGCCATAATGAATAAAATAACTCCCAAGAAGTCGTAAAAGTCATAGACAAAAGGCCTGCCAATCATGGACATCCGATCCTTGCGATACTTCATTGAAACCGTTAAACATCAAAGCTTTACGCAAGCTGCGCAAAGCCTGAACGTGACGCAATCGACCATCAGCAAGATGGTGAAGCAGCTGGAAGATGAGCTGGGCGAGCCCCTGCTGATTCGCGATCACCGTCAATTACAGCTGACTGATTGTGGCAAGGTGGTGCTGGAGCGGGGGCAGGAAGTTCTGCAGAGCATGCAGGGCTTGCTGCGAGAGGTTCACGAAGTTCAGGCCTTGCAACGCGGCCGCCTGGATCTGGGTATTCCGCCCATGATTAATGTGCTGTTTACGGAAGTGCTCAAGACTTTCAAAAACCGGCATCCGCAGATCGAGTTGATTCTGCATGAAGAAACCGGCATGGGGATTGAGCGCATGGTTGCGGCGGGCACGGTTGAAATGGGGCTGAGTATTCTGCCTTTGGGGCCGGAGCTGAATGTATCGGCTACCCCCGTGGCCAAGCATGCGGTTTGGGCGATTGGCCATAAAGATACGCTGGCCGGTGCGCAAAAGAAGATCAAGCTACGGGAGTTGGAAAAGCATCCTTTGATATTCCTGGGCGAAGACTATGCCCTGACCCGTATGTTGCGGCGTGCGTTCGCTCATGCGGGCTTGCGGGCGAATATTGCGGCGCAAAGCAATCAATGGGATTGGGTGGCTTCCATGGCACAGGCGGGAATGGGAGTCGCTTTGTTGCCCCAGCCGTTTCTTTCTCGGCTGGAACCGGGGGATTGGATTGCCAAAGAAGTGGTGGAACCGGCATTGAACTGGGAAGTGGCGCTACTGTGGAATGGGCGGTATCTGTCGCAGGCGGCCAGAGCATGGCTACAGGTCTGTGCGGATGTATTGGGCGGGAACTGGCCTGAGCTTGAAGGGGATTTATAGCAGAACTATTTATTAGCCCTTGAATACTCATCGTGTACTCGACACTAGGCCAAGGCCGGCCCAATCGCATTGAATTGCCATGTACATGCAGGAGCATGTCTTTCTTATGTGACGTCGCTTCGGTTTGGAAAGGCCTGGATTAATGCATAGGCAATCTCTGTAAAGCACCACTGCTGCGGCCTGCGGGGGCGCCGGGCTTGACCACTTGCCGACGCTGCGCGTCGGTACCCTTGTCAGAAAGACAGGACGGGCGCATTCTGAACTCGCGCGATAGCTCGTCCCCCGGACGAGCTATAAGCGTCGCGCTCAAACAGCAGAATGCTTGCATCCCGTCCTGTCTTTCTGCCCGCGGCAAGTAGTCTGAATCGCCCCGCGCCCCCGCAGGCCGCAGCAGTGGTTTATAGCGTCAGCAAGCATCAAGCCAACTTCTAAGCCTGAGACGGTGTATGCAGTGAGGAAGTATTTACATGTAGAGCTGAATCACAAATCAGCATCAGCACATTCAAATTAGAGCAAGATGATCATGATGGGCCACTGCATCAAAAAATATGTGGGCGGGTAGGTGCTTAGTTGCCAGACAAGTAGATCGACTGACAAGTAAACACGAAGAAATAAATGGACAGACAGCCAAATAGACAAGCAGACAGGTAGGTAGGTAGGTAGACCAACAGAAAACAAGAAACCCCGCCAATTTAGCGTCCATCAACAGCTAGTTGGCAGGCTCATGACCATCTGCTCAGAACACATCACAAACCGCCAGTTGTCTCCACATGGAACGTAGGAAATCAAACACCTCTTTTGTTCCACATCCCTGCCAATTTCTCGTACATGAAACGACTGAAAAATCGCGCCATCTCATGCATCGAGCCGCTCAAGCCGTCTGCCCCTGCCTCGGGGCGATTCAGACTGCTTGCCGCGGGCTGTTCTGGAATCCGGGATGAAAGCCCTTTGTTGTTCGAGCGGGACGCTTGTACTTGGTCCGGGGGACCAAGTACCCCGGGAGTTCACAGGGCGCCCGGATTCCAGAACAGACAAGGGTACCGGTGCGCAGCACCGGCAAGTAGTCAAGCCCCGAGGCAGGGGCAGACGGCTTGAGCGGCGTCTTTCCTGAGACGACTTTTCTCAAAGGACAGGATCAATGCTGAAGCACTCCTGATACACAACAACTATTTGTCACCCCACCCACAGACAAAAAAAGAGCCACCCCAAACAGGGTGGCCCTCTTGAACAGCCAGGTCCAACAATCAGAAATAATTAAGCAGTCACTTTCTCTGCAACCGGCTCTTCAACTTCAGCCGAACTACGGATCAGGTAATCAAAAGCGCTCAACGCAGCCTTGGCACCTTCACCAGCAGCAATCACGATCTGCTTAAACGGCACAGTAGTCACGTCACCCGCTGCAAACACACCAGCCAGCGAAGTCGCACCGCGAGCATCAACCTCGATCTCGCCATGACGCGACAGCCCCACATCGCTGCCCTTCAACCATTCCGTGTTGGGCACCAGACCGATCTGAACAAATACACCATCCAGCTTCAGGCTCTTGGCTTCCTGAGTAGCACGGTCCAGGTAATTCAGACCCACCACCTTGGTGCCATCACCCAGAACTTCAATGGTCTGAGCCTGCATGATGATCGTCACGTTAGGCAAGCTGCGCAGCTTGGTCTGCAAGACCTGGTCAGCACGCAAGGCATCACCGAACTCGATCAAGGTAACGTGCTTGACCAAACCAGCTAGGTCAATTGCCGCCTCAACGCCGGAGTTACCACCGCCAACCACCGCCACATCCTTGCCCTTGAACAAAGGACCATCACAGTGCGGGCAGTACGCCACACCACGGTTACGGTAATCCTGCTCACCAGGCACATTCAGTTCGCGCCAGCGGGCACCAGTAGCCAGAATCACGGACTTGGCCTTGAGCTGAGCACCGCCATCCACATCCACAATGACCTGCTTGCCTTCACGGCGAATGCCTTGGGCACGATGCAGATTCATGATGTCCACATCGTAGGCTTTGACGTGCTGCTCCAGCGCCGTTGCAAACGCAGGACCATTGGTCTCAACCACCGAGATGTAGTTCTCGATCGACATGGTGTCCAGAACCTGACCACCAAAACGCTCGGCCAATACACCCGTACGAATACCCTTGCGAGCGGCGTACACAGCAGCGGCAGCACCTGCAGGACCACCACCCACAATCAGCACATCAAACTCGTCCTTGGCGTTCAAGGCTTCGGCACGAGCCGAGTTATCGCCCGTATCCAGTTTGGCCAGCAACTCTTCAGCACTGGCACGGCCTTGATGGAACATTTCGCCATTCAAGAACACGGCCGGAACCGACATGATGTTGCGCTGCTGAACCTCGTCCTGGAACAGGGCACCGTCAATCGCCACGTGCTTGATACGTGGGTTGATCACGGACATGGCGTTCAAGGCCTGCACCACGTCAGGACAGTTCTGGCACGACAGCGAGAAATACGTTTCAAAAACAAAGTCGCCGGGCAGATTACGGATCTGCTCAATCACAGCGGCATCCAGTTTGATCTCGTGGCCACCCACTTGCAGCAGGGCCAGGATCAAAGAGGTAAATTCGTGTCCCATCGGGATACCCGCAAAGCTCACGCTAATGTCGGTACCGGGACGGTTAATTTGGAAGGAAGGCTTGCGCTCTTGCGCATCCGCATCTTCGCGATAGCTGGTCTTGTCGGACAGACCATCAATTTCTTGCAACAGTTCGCGCAGCTCGACGGACTTGGCGCCAGTATCCAGCGTCGCAACGATCTCGATCGGTTGCGTGATCTTCTCGAGGTATGCCTTCAATTGAGTTTTGATGTTTGCATCTAACATGTGAAACGCCCTTTATCCTGTACTGAACGAAACAACTTGAGGTGCCTGAACCGGTCAGGCACCGGGGTGGCGGCGCAACGCACCGACCACCGCTAAAGACCCGTGTTTAAAAGGTCTTAGATCTTGCCAACCAGATCCAGGGAAGGAGTCAGCGTCTTGGCGCCTTCTTCCCATTTAGCTGGGCAAACTTCACCGGGGTGAGCGGCGATGTACTGAGCAGCTTTAACTTTGCGCAGCAGTTCGGAAGCCACACGGCCGATACCGTTGTCGTGGATTTCCAGGACCTTGATTTCGCCTTCTGGGTTCACCACGAACGTACCGCGCAGAGCGATACCTTCCTCTTCGATCAGCACGTCAAAGTTGCGCGACAGCTGATGAGTTGGGTCACCGATCATTGGGTAGTTAACTTTGCTGATGGCTTCCGAAGTGTCGTGCCATGCTTTGTGAGCAAAGTGAGTGTCGGTGGACACCGAGTAAATTTCTACGCCCATTTTCTGGAATTCGGCGTAGTGGTCAGCCAGGTCTTCCAGTTCGGTTGGGCAAACAAACGTGAAGTCGGCTGGGTAGAAAACGAAAACAGCCCACTTACCGGCAACGGTTTCGTTGCTGACTTCGATAAATTTGCCGTTGTGAAAAGCTTGTGCTTTAAAAGGTTTGATGACGGTGTTGATCAAAGACATATTTGCTCCGGTGAGTGATTAATCATTGACAGTAAAGCCATTATAGGAAGCCACTATCGATTAGTAAAATTGATTAATGCAATAACGTTAATTGCTATTAGCTATCGCGCGTCGCATAAAAACTTCTTTCTATGCGTCGCACAGACTTATGCTAACAGAGCTAGATGACAGTGCAACTATCAGCGTTCAAGCTATAAGGCTACTTCGCTGGGCACGGGGCTGGAGAACTGCTTGGCGTTGAACAAACAACGGGCAAAATCCTGCCAAAACTGCGCATCGTCGCCTAAAGAAACATTAATACGCATATATGTAGATGGTTGCTGTTGCGGGGAAAACAAGGCCCCCGGCACCAATAAATGCCCTGGTCGCCCCAAAGCACGCACCAGACTTTCCGTATCCACACCCGTATCCACCCAGACAAACATGCCCGCCTGGGGTGGTGCGTCCGGCGCCAGGCCTACATGCGCCAATTGCTCCAGGGTTTTATGCCTGTCGGCGTTGGCGTGACGGCGCAACCGCTCCAGGTGTTTGCGATAGGGTCCATCTACCAGCACCCGATGAATGACCCGCTCACCCAGCTCCGGTGACGTCAGCCCTGCCAGCATTTTCAGATTCACCAAAGACTGCAGTAGTTCGGGAGCTGCTGCCATATAGGCCACCCGCAAACCAGCTGCCATGACTTTGGAATAGCCCCCCACCAATGTCACCCGGTTCAGTTGATCCAATTGCGCTAGACGGCAGGCAGGATTGGCGTGCAGCTCGCTATAGGTATCGTCTTCAATAATGTGGAAGTCCCAGGTCTGGGCCAAAGTCAGAATGCTGTGCGCCACCGCCGGACTCAAGCTAAAGCCGGTGGGGTTATGCACCACGGTATTCAAAATAACCAGACGTGGACGATGCTCGCGCGCCAGCTGTTCCAGTACCGCCAGGTCCGGGCCATCTGCGCGGCGTGGCACACTCAGCACTCGCACATCCACCACCGCCAGGCGAGCAAACAAGAGATACCAGGCCGGATCTTCCACAACAACCGCATCACCAGGCCGTAACCAATGGCGCAGAAGTAAATCCAGCGCCTGCGTAACACCGCTGCACAATAAAAGCTGCGTATCAGGATCTGCCTGTATGCCGCTATCTTCCAGCTGTCCCGCAATGTGCTGACGCAAGGGCCGGTAGCCATGCGAATGCCCATAGCCCAGCAAGTTGGAGCCGGCGCTACGGCTGACCTGCCGCAAGGCCGCCAGAATCATCTCGTTATCCAGCCACTGACTGGGAATGCCCGCGCTGTCGCTATGCCCCATGAAACTGTTCAACATCCAGTTCACATCTATTTTGCGCGGCTCATTCTTTTCTACATGCAGGGATTCGGAACGCAGGCGTCGAGGGCTGCGCACCCGCACAAAGAAACCGGAACCGGGCCGGGACTCCACCAAGCCCAAGGCCATCAACTTGTCGTACGCGGCCACAACAGTATGCGTACTGACCCCGGCAGACTGCGCCAACCGGCGCACAGAGGGTAAGCGACTGCCGCCCCGATACCGCAAATGCAGGGCCTGCTGCACCCAGGCGACCAGTTGATCGCTAAGTGTCACGTCCGAACCGCGCACGGGCTGCCAATCCAACCATTCCATGATGCTGAGCTCCAAGCGAGAAAACCAACTGTAGCGGAAGTTTGACCAGTACAGCTTGACCGACTGATTGATGAACTGTATCGCAACTGTATTGTTTATTTATTTTAAGCTCAAAGCTGTGATAAACCTATTTCTCATCCGTGGTGATTTTCATGAGCCGCAGCACCAGTCTTCCCATGCCCAGTACCGCCCCAGCATTGCTGATCTATCTCTACGCTTTTATCGGGGTTACCGTCTTTGCCTTCACCTTGCCCATGACACGGCTGGCGGTGCAAAGCTTTGACCCTTGGCTGGTCGGAATGGCACGAGCCAGTATCGCGGGGGTGTTTGCGGCCATCATTTTGCTGGCAACCCGCAGCCGTCGCCCCACTGCGTCGGAATGGCGCGGGATTGCCCTGTCCTGTACAGGTGTGATCGTAGGCTGGCCCGTGTTTTCCTCGATTGCCATGCAGACCGTGCCTTCCTCGCACGGGGCCGTATTGAGCGGGCTGATTCCTTTGGCCACCGCCATTGTTGCCTCCGCCCGCAGCGGTGAACCCTTGAGCCGCCGCTTCTGGATGCTGAGCCTGCTGGGTGCCGTACTGGTGCTGCTCTACGCTTTCTATATCGGTGAAGGCGCCCTGCAAACCGGCGATATCTGGTTGGCTCTGGCGGTATTCATGTCTGGCGTAGGCTATGCCGAAGGGGGGCGTGTTGCCCGCACCCTGGGTGGCTGGCGCACCATCTGCTGGTGCCTGGCAGCCAGCTTGCCGCTGACCATTCCTGCCACCTTGTGGCTGACTTTTCCCATGACAGAAATGCCCTCTTCCCAATCTGTCATGGCTCTGCTCTACCTGGCCCTGTTCTCTTCCTTGCTGGGTTTCTTCCCCTGGTACAAGGCCATGGCCATGGGTGGTGTGGCCCGTATTGGTCAGGTACAACTGGCCCAACCCTTCCTGACCGTACTGATTTCGGCAGTATGGTTAAGCGAGCAAGTGGACTTGCTGACCTGGCTGTCCTGCATCGTCATCATCGCCATTATTGCCGCCAGCCGACGGGCCTGAAAACACAATGACAAGGCGGCTAAATACAGCAAGGGCATATTCACCTAACTAATACTTCGTTCCCAGCGAGGGCTCGCGCAAGCACACTGGCTCATCACTTCATGAACCATGTAAAGGCGATAGCGCGGCCCACGTGACTCCGTTTTGAGCAGGGCCGGTACTGGTATTGCCGCAAGGACATCTGATCATGCCCGCCCAAGCCCCTGCCGCGCTTGCCCTGAGCGCCCGGCCACTGATGCTGTGGAAACAGCTGCGCGACGATCTGCAATACATCGCGCGCGAACACACGGATGCCGTTCTGGCCAGTTCCCTGGCTGCGGAAGACATGGTGCTGTTTCATGCCATGTCCATCTACACCCCCGAGTTGCAAACTGTCACCCTGGATACTGGTCGTCTGCACGAAGAGACCTTGCAGCTGGGGCGGGACATCCAGCAGCACTACGAACGCCCCATCCTGTTTTTTCACCCGGATCCGGACCGGGTGCAGGAACACGTCAGCACTCATGGCACACACGCTTTTTACGAAAGTGTGGAGCTACGCAAGGAATGCTGCGCGATCCGTAAGGTAGAGCCACTGCGTCGTGCCTTGCAAGGCCGATCAGCCTGGATTACCGGTCAGCGCCGCGAACAAACAGCCAGCCGCACCGAACTGTCCAGCAAGGAATGCGACAGCGTCTTTGGGCTGCAGAAATTCAATCCCTTGATCGAATGGACTCAGGACGATGTCTGGGCCGTGATCCGTGGTTTGAGCATCCCCTACAACCCGCTGCACGACCAGGGCTACCCCTCCATAGGTTGCGAGCCCTGTACGCGCGCCATTCGCCCCGGTGAGGACGTGCGCGCCGGGCGCTGGTGGTGGGAACAGCGCGACAGCCTGGAATGCGGCCTGCATGCCAGCAATCTGAATAGCAGTGTCAACACCTGAAGGAACCCCATGGGCGAACCACTCTCTACCCGTACTCATCTGGACTGGCTGGAAGCCGAGGCCATTTTTATTCTGCGTGAAATCGCGGCTGAAGCTGAAAAACCCGTGCTGCTGTTCTCCGGCGGCAAGGACTCCGCTGTGCTGCTGCAATTGGCCCAGAAAGCCTTTGCGCCCGGCCCGCTGCCGTTTCCCTTGATGCATGTGGACACCGGCCACAATTACCCGGAAGTGATCGAATTTCGGGATCGCCGCGCCGCCGAGCTGAACGCCGAACTGATTGTGCGCAGTGTGGAGGATTCCATCGCGCGCGGCACCGTGGTGCTGCGCAATGAAACCGCCAGCCGCAACGGTGCCCAAGCCGTCACCTTGCTGGAAGCGATTGCCGAATTTGGCTTTGATGCCTGTTTCGGTGGCGCCCGCCGTGATGAAGAAAAAGCCCGCGCCAAAGAGCGCATCGTGTCTTTTCGCGACGAATTCGGCCAATGGGACCCCAAAGCGCAACGCCCCGAGCTGTGGCACTTGTTCAATACCCGTATTCACAAGGGCGAGAACCTGCGCGTCTTCCCGATTTCCAACTGGACCGAGCTGGACGTGTGGCAATACATCCAGCGTGAGGCCATTGATCTGCCATCCATCTACTACACCCACTCGCGCGAAGTGGTGGAGCGTCAGGGGCTGATCGTACCCATCACGCCATTGACTCCCTTGCTGGATGGGGAAACCTCTGAATGGCGCGATGTGCGTTTCCGCACCGTAGGCGATATTTCCTGCACCTGCCCGGTGCTCTCTACCGCCGTGTCCGTGCAAGACATTATTGCTGAGACCGCCTTGGCCACCATTACCGAGCGTGGTGCGACCCGCATGGATGACCAGACGTCCGAAGCCTCCATGGAACACCGCAAGAAACAAGGATATTTCTAATGAACACAGTCAATGACGCCTGGCTGCAGGCTGCCGATCAAGGCGTGCTGCGTCTGATTACCGCTGGCTCCGTGGACGACGGAAAATCCACCTTGATTGGCCGCTTGCTGGTAGACAGCCAGGGCGTGTTTGCCGACCAGATTGCAGCCATCCAGCGCTCCAAATACAAGCGTGGCGAGGACGCCGAACCCGATCTGGCCCTGCTGACCGACGGCCTGGAAGCCGAGCGCGAACAGGGCATCACGATTGACGTGGCCTATCGCTACTTCGCGACCCCAAAACGCAAATTCATCGTGGCCGATACCCCCGGTCACGAGCAGTACACCCGCAACATGATTACGGGCGCCTCCACCGCCCAGGCCGCCATCATTCTGATTGATGCGCACCGCGCCAAGGACGGTGAACTGCTGACCCAGACCAAGCGCCACAGCACCGTTGCCAAGCTGCTGGGCCTACGCCATATCGTGGTGGCAGTGAACAAGATGGACCTGGTCGATTGGGACCAAGCCGTGTTCGACCGTATCCATGAAGCCTATCGCCAACTGGCTACCCAGCTGGGGATTGAGCACTTTCACATCATTCCGCTCTCGGCCCTGAAGGGCGAGAACATCACCCAGGCTTCGCCACACACGCCTTGGTATCAAGGTTTGCCACTGCTGCCTTTGCTGGAATCGCTGGATCTGCGCGAGAACATTCAGCGCCCTGCCCGTTTGTTTGTGCAATGGGTGGCGCGTCATGGCGGCAGCCGTGCTGATGGCTTCCGTGGCTACGCCGGGCAGCTCAGTGGCGGTCGCATCCAGGTGGGCGATAGCGTTCAGGTATGGCCTAGCGGAAAAACGGCGGTGATCACACAGCTGTTTCGCGCGGGCACAGAACAAACTTCTGTCAGCGACGGGGACGCCGTGACTGTAGTGCTGGATCGTGAACTGGACATTTCACGGGGCGATTTGCTGACACTGGCCCATGAAGAAGTAAGCACCAGCAAACACTTTGATGCGCAGCTGTGCTGGCTGGACGAGCAGGCCTTGAACACCACCCGCTCTTACTGGTTAAAACAAGGCACACGCCTGACCCAAGCCAAGGTGCAAGCCGTTCATGCCTTGCGCGATGTACATAGCCTGCAAGAGCAGCAAGCCACTGGCAGCTTATCCCTGAATGATATTGGTCGTGTCAGTCTGGTCAGCCGTGACCCGCTGGTGCTGGACGATTATCAGGATCACTCCAGCACGGGCTCCTTTATCTTGATCGACCCCAGCACGAACCAGACCGTGGCTGCCGGTCTGGTTCAAAAAACCGCCTAAAAACGTGTAGCAGGCCTACTGTTTGGCACGCACCAAGGCGAGGGACTGTTCAGCAATGATCAGTTCCTCGTTGGTTGGAATCACCAATACACGCACGGCACTGCTGTCGGTAGAAATCACGGTTTCCCCTGCCTGATTACGAGCCGGATCAATCTCCACCCCCATCCACTCCAGGTGCTTGGCGATGCCTGCCCGAATAGACGGGCTGTGCTCGCCAATCCCCGCCGTGAAGACCAAGGTGTCCAGCCCCTTCAAGGCAACGCACAAGCCCGCCAGATTCTCTGCCGTGTGATAGCAGAAGTACTGCACCGCCAGCTTGGCACGAGGATCATCGGAAGCTTCCAGCGCACGCATATCCGCTTGATCGCCGGACAAGCCTTTCAGGCCGGATTGGGTGTAGAGCACGGACTGGATCTCATCGTGCTCCATACCCTGCTCCAGCATCCACAGCACGACACCGGCATCCAGACGCCCCGGACGAGTCCCCATAGGCAAGCCGTCCAGCGCCGTAAAGCCCATGGTGGTGTGAACGCTGCGGCCTTCTTTCAACGCGCAAGCCGATGCTCCGGAACCCAGATGGGCAACGACGACGCGCCCGTCAGCCAGTTCGGGAATTTCGCGACGCAGGTGCTGGGAAATATAGTGATAGGACAGGCCGTGGAAACCGTAGCGGCGCACGCCCTGTTCAAAGAACCGACCAGGCAAGGCAAAGTGCTGCAAATGCGGGGCATGTCCTTGATGGAAGGCCGTATCCAGACACGCTACCTGGAAGATTTCCGGGTAGTGCTCGAAGATCACGCGAACAGGAGCCAGATTGTTCTGCTGATGCAGTGGTGCCAAGGGTGACAGGCTGTCCAGATACTCCAGCACCTGCGGGGTCAAGGGTACGCTGCTGTCGTAGCGGGCGCCCCCGTGCACAATACGGTGGCCAACGGCAATAGGCCGACCATCCACATGCTCCAGCAGCCAGCGCGCCACCAAAGCCTGCGCTGTATGCAGGTCCTTGGCCTGCTCGCCATCCAGATCCTGCTTGACCATGGATTGGCCCTGGGCATCTTTAACTTTGAAGGCTGGCTGGCTACTGCCAATGCCCGAAACCTGACCGCCAAACTCAAAATCCAGATGGTCGCCCGGCTGGACCTTGTACATATGAAACTTCAGGCTGGAGCTGCCTGCGTTAATGACCAGAATCTGCTCGCTCATTAGTGCGCAGCCTCCACAGCAACTTTACGTTCCAGATAGCCCGCGTAAAGGCTGGCAACGGCGCAAGAAGCCATACGGGTCTGGGCGCTATCGGCTCGGCTGGTCAGAATGATAGGCACACGAGCCCCCATCACGATACCGGCAGCCTGGGCGCCGGACAGGAAGGTCAGGTTTTTGGCCAGCATATTGCCGGCCTCCAGATCGGGGGCCACCAGAATCTGCGCTTTGCCCGCAACGGGCGACACAATTCCTTTGATGCGCGCCGCCTCGGGGCTGATAGCGTTATCCAGCGCCAAGGGGCCGTCAAGCACACCGCCCGTAATCTGGCCGCGATCAGCCATCTTGCACAAGGCCGCCGCCTCCAGCGTGGTCGGGATTTTTTCGGTCACTTGCTCGACCGCAGACAGGATGGCGACCAACGGTTTGCCCAAGCCCAGGCCGTGGTGCAGATCAATGGCGTTTTGCACAATATCCGCTTTGGTGCTCAGATCGGGGAAAATATTGATGGCGCCGTCCGTCACAAACAAGGGCTCCGGATAGCTGGGCACATCCATGATGAAAACATGACTCAAACGGCGACCAGTCCGCAAACCTTTGCCCTGGGTGCACAGCACGGCCTGAATCAGTTCATCCGTATGCAGGCTGCCTTTCATCAGCAACTGGGCACGGCCGGCCAGCACTTCCTCTACGGCTCGCTCTGCCGAGGCATGGCTGTGGGGGGTATCAATCAAGGTGACCCCTTCCAGGCTTAAACCATGCTCTGCCGCTACGGAATGCAAACGGGCCTGCGGGCCAACCAGCACGATCTCGAACAGGCCTTGGGCCCGTGCCTGCAAGGCGGCTCCAAGGGACACATCATCGCAGGGATGAGCCACCACACAAATTCGACTGTGCTCTTTGCGAGCTTGCTCGATCAATCGGGAATAATGACTGGAAGGCCCAGTGCGATCCACGGCGGCCGTATCCGGGCCAGCAGGGTGATTCATGATAGAAGACTCCTTGGAGATGAACGAAGGCTAACCCAACACTAAACCATTTATCCAAGCGTGTGTCTTTGATTGCGAACAGGGAAACTTCAATATTTCGCCCTTTATTCTTTCCAGACCATGAAGAATGAAGCATAAAGATTAAATATTAAAAAAATCCGGTTTAGCCAAGTGCAAACCGGATTTTTATTTCTGTGGTGGCTTATTCGTCCCGAACCACCGCAATCTGAACGTATCCAGGATCAGCCACCCAGGTCTAATTAAAGGCCAAGATCACTCAAACCCGGATGCTCATCGGGGCGCCGCCCCAAGGGCCAACGGAACTTGCGTTCGGATTCTGTAATTGCCACATCATTAATGCTGGCATGGCGCACCGCCATATAGCCATGCTCGTCAAATTCCCAATTTTCATTTCCGTAACTGCGCCACCACTGACCGTATTCATCTTGCCATTCATAAGCAAAGCGCACGGCAATTCTATTTTCATGCCAGGCCCAGATTTCTTTAATCAAGCGGTATTCACGCTCTTTTTGCCATTTGCGTTCTAAAAAAGATTGAACCTGATCTCGCCCCTGCGGAAACTCGCTGCGATTGCGCCAGCGCGTATCCACGGTATATGCCTGCGAAACCTTGACCGGGTCACGACTATTCCAGGCATCCTCGGCGGCACGCACTTTCTGGCGGGCACTCTCCAGATCGAAAGGTGGCAAGGGAGGACGTGTATCCATAGTGATCTCCTAGAAAACAAGAGTGGACCGGACAGTCTAGCGGCAAAACGTAAGCAGTCTCTTACTGGCCGGTATCTGCCCAGGCTGCCTGTTCAAATCCCGCGACCAGAAAATCGATAAAAGCTTGCACACGAGCCGAGCGAGAGCGGCCCGGAGGCGTCAGCAGATGCAAGGTCAGGCTGGGCAAATCCCATTGCGGCAACACGATTTCCAACTGGCCTTGCTCGACCATATCGCCCAGCAGGAATTGAGGCAGCACGCTAAGCCCCAGGCCCTCAAGCAAGGGTGGGATCAGGGCCTGGGCATTGTTGACTTGCAAAGCGCAGGGCACGGTTTGGGAGTAATACTCCTGCCCTTGCTGAAAGCGCCAGACACTGCCGCGTCGCTCGTAGGCGTAGCGCAGGCTCATGTGCTGAGCCAGGTCGCTGGGGTGTGAGGGTCTGCCGTACTTGGCCAGGTAACTGGGGGCGGCAACCAGCCGCAGGCGCAAATTGCACAGACGGCGCACCAGAAGGCTGGAATCATCCATGGTCGAGATACGCAAGGCCATGTCGAAACCTTGTTCCACGATGTTGACCTGAGCGTCGTTAAAGTGCAGATCCAGCAGCACGGCCGGGTGCTTTTCCATGAAGGCGGGCAGCAAAGGGGCCAGATGCTCCAGCCCGAAGGACATGGGGGCAGCAATCTTGATACGTCCCTGCAGGCTTTCTTTCTGGTCGCGTGCCAGGGCTTCCGCGTTTTGTCCGGCAGCTAGAACGGCTTGGGCCTGTTCCAGGCTGGCCTGCCCGGTTTCTGTCAGGGACAGGCGTCGGGAGGTACGGTGGAACAGGGACACATGCAGCTGTTTTTCCAGCCGGGTGATTGCCTTGGAGACAGTAGGTTGTGACAGGCCCAGAACTTCGGCTGCCTGGGCAAAGGAGCCGGTTTCCGCCACAGTGGCAAAGATGGCCCAGGCTTGTAGATCCGGTAATGTTTTCATGTCGTTTTTGGAATGAATTCTATGCTATTGATTCTATTTTATTCAATCAGCAAGACGCCTAGAATTCTTTTTAGTATCCAATATTAAGGAGCGCATCATGATTGAACATCGGCCTTTTAATGAACTGGGCGGCGCCAACCACGGCTGGCTGGACGCCAAGCACCATTTTTCTTTTGCTAATTACTACGATCCCGCTCGCATGAGCTGGGGTGCCCTGCGTGTCTGGAATGACGACACGATTGCGTCCAACACCGGGTTTCCACCTCACGATCATGCCGATATGGAGATCATTACGTATGTGCGTGAAGGGGCGATCAGCCACCAGGACAGTTTGGGCAATAAGGGTCGTACTGAAGCCGGTGATGTGCAGGTGATGAGTGCCGGCACGGGTATTCGCCATGCGGAGTACAACCTGGAAAGTGGTACGACACGGATCTTCCAGATTTGGATTCAGCCAGAGCGTCGTGGTTTGCCACCTGCCTGGGGTGCCAAGCCTTTCCCCAAGGATGAGCGTTCGGGGCAATTTGTGGCCCTGGCCAGTGGTTTTGAAGGTGACGCAGAGGCTTTGCCGATTCGTGCCCAGGCCCGTGTGCTGGGAGCGACCTTGAAGAAAGGTCAAAGCACGACTCTGTCTTTGCCTGCCGAGCATCTGGCTTATCTGGTGCCTGCCACAGGGCGGGTTTCGGTAAATGGTCTGGAGTTGAATGCCCGTGATGGGGCGGCGATTCGCGATGAAACGACGCTGGAAATTCAGGCGCTGGAGGATGCGGAGCTGGTGCTGGTTGAGACGGCGCAGTAATTGCGGACGAGCTGTTTTGAAGATGGGGGAGAGGCCGTTTGAGCGCTCCCCCCGCTTCTTTTTGCTGTTCTGGTGCTCTGAAAATAAACGCAGGTAAGAGAAGATATATGTCTTTTTAAGGTCATATGTCAGCTCGGAAATTAAACAACCCAATAGAACGCTTGGGTTGCCTTGCCGTTTGCTGGCGTAATGTTGTTTGTTCAGTACTCCACCTTGGCAGAAAGACGCCACTTGGAGCCCTGCCTGGGTGTCCGGGCTGAGCACTTGCCGGTGCTGCGCACCGGTCCCCTTGTCAGGAGATAGCTACGGGCGCACCCTGAACTCCCGGGGTGGTTCGTCCCCCGGACGAACCACAAGCGCCCCGGTCAAACAACAGGGCGCTTGCATCCCTACGCTATCTCCTGACCGCGGCAGGTACTCTGAATCGCCCCGACACCCAGGCAGGGCTCCAAGTGGCTGGCATCATGAGCAATTTAAGGGCGAAACGTAACTGTGATGCCGCTCTATGAGCTAATTGATGATGGATTCAGGGGTATTTTTCGTGGCTCAATTTCCTGCCATGAAAAATACAGTTGGAGGTGGGCTGTCTCAACTGTCTGTTTTCGGTGTGGTTTTGAAAAGTATTCCTGATTTTTTGTTTAGCTTAGATAAACAATCCTTCCCCTTGTCTGTCCTTCTCATTCTGCGCAGCCTTCCCTTAACGGAAACCGGCTCATAAAGCAGATCAAAACTTCTTCTTTTCTCTGATTAAACTGTTTGTTCTCAATCGATAAGCGTCTGCCCTGCAGCAATATCGTTACAATTGTTGTAACGCCAGTTTTCAACTCTTCTTAATGCACGCGAACACACCGTGTCCTCTCCCAACCAGTATTTCGTTCTGATCGTCCCTGCCTGCGCGGCATTGCTGGGCATCGCGATGATTTACTGCTGGAGCCGTCTACGCGATCACCGTTACCTGCTCTGGATTGCCTCGGGGTATATCTCCACGGCTATTCCTATGGGGATCCATAGCCTGATGCCCAATGAGCAACTCGCCCGCTGGACTCTGCCTTTGTCGGCTATGTATTTATATGGTGTCTGGGCTTTGTCTCATGGGGTCGCTTTACGTTTTGGCGGACGTGCTCATCCCAGATTGGCTGGAGCAATCGTCCTCGTCACGCTGGGGCTGCTTTTTTATTTTTCCCAGATTGATGATGATCTCTGGCTGCGTTTACAAATTCTGAACTGGGGCCTGGCCTTGTTGGTTGCTTTGCCCATCAAGTCGATCTTGTCCGGCAGGTCACGCACGATTCCTTTGGCAACGCTGTTGCGGGCCTCTTACCTGACAGCCTTGCTTTATGCCTTTGTTCGTGTATTTGCGCTGGCCACACTGATCCCTCGCGAGATGCAGCCAGAGCTGACCCGCTCCGGGTTTTGGCTCTTGATGCTGGCGACCAATATGTTCATCAGCATTTGGGTCGCGCTGGCTATTTTGACCAGTACGGCCATGTCGATTGTGCAGACGCTGGATCATGAGCGCAGCCGGGACCCTTTGACCCGTTTGTTGAACCGTCGTGCTTTTTTCGAGCAGGTCAAAAAACGGCTGGAGCTGTATGGACATAGCGGCTGGGCGGTCATGACCTGCGATCTGGACCACTTCAAGATGGTCAATGACACCTGGGGCCATGTGGCGGGCGATCGGGCCTTGAAGGAGTTCGGGGCCTTACTGGCTCGCACGGTTCGCCAGGACGATTTGGCAGCCCGCTTTGGGGGCGAGGAGTTTGTCTTGCTGATACGCAGCACCAGCTTGCATACCGCCGTGCTGGTTGCCGAGCGTTTGCGCAGCAGTGTGATGAATCTGCATATCCCCGCCACGGCGCATACGCTGACGGCCAGTTTCGGTGTAGTTCAGCTAAACAGCAATGGCGACATCAACCAGGCCATTGAGCAAGCTGACCGGCTTTTGTACGAAGCCAAGCATGCTGGCCGCAACAAGGTCGTTTGGAAGGCGTCCTGAGTTATTCCTCCTGCTTGCTGATACCCTTACAGTCTCTTTTTTCAAGACAGCCCCGTTAGAGGCTGATTGATAGGACTATCACAGCAAAAGCCGGGGGCGTTCACGCCTCCCCAGGAGACCCCATGTCACTTACCGAACTTAGCGCCAGCGAACTGCTGGCAGGTCTGGAAAAAAGCCAGTTCAGCGCCCGTGAGATTGCCGACGAGCTGCTCAAGCAATCACAAGAAATGGCCCATTTGGGCGGTCTGGCACATTTGGATTCAGAGCTGTTTTACCAGCAGGCCGATCAGTCTGACGCACGCCGCGCCCGTGGCGAAGCCTTGGCGCTGGACGGTGTGCCTTTGGTGATGAAAGACAACCTGAACACCACGGACATGCCCACCACGTCCAGCACCGGCGCCCTGCAAGGTCGCGTGCCGCTGAAAGATGCAGATGTAGTCGCACAATTGCGCAAGGCCGGTGCCGTGCTGCCCGCCAAGTCCGTGATGCACGAACTGGCTTTTGGGATTACGACCAATAACGCCACTACGGGCCCCAGTCGCAACCCTTATGATCCAAGTCGTATTCCCGGCGGCTCTTCCGGTGGCACTGCAACGGTTGTGGCAGCTCGTCAGTTCCCGGCTGGCCTGGGCACGGATACGGGCGCTTCGGTGCGTTTGCCTGCCGCGCTTTGCGGCCTGTACGGTTTCCGTCCTACGGTAGGCCGTTATTCGGGTCAGGGCATTGTGCCTTTGTCCCCCACCCGCGATACAGCTGGCCCCATGACTCGCAGTCTAGCTGACATCAGCTTGCTGGACAGCCTGCTCTGCCAGAAGGCCCCTACTGTGATTGCCACTCCTTCCTTGAAGGAGCTGCGTCTGGGCGTACCCCGTGACAGCTTCTGGAAGGATATGGATGCCGGTGTGGCCGACGTGACCCTGGCATTTCTGGATGATTTGCAAAAAGCCGGTGTCACGCTGGTCGATGTAGACCTGTCTCCGGTTCTGAAGATCAATGCCCGCGTCGGCATGCCGATTGTGTTGTATGAGACCTTGCAGAACCTGCCTTTGTACCTGGCCGAAAACAAGTACGACATTGGCTTGGACGAGCTGATTGCCGGCATTCACAGCCCCGATGTGAAAGAGATTTTCGACGCCATTACGGGCGACTACACCATCAGCCAGGAAGCCTATGAAGAAGCGCTGAATGTAGACCGCCCCCTGATGCAGCAAGCCTATGCAGACCTGCTGCGCCAGTCCAATGTGGGTGGCCTGATCTTCCCAACCAGTCCGCTGACCGCCTGCCCGATTGGCGATGATGAAACCACCATGATGAACGGCAAGGCTGTGCCTACGTTCAACACTTACATCTCTCGTACCGACTTGGGTTCGAACCTGGGCGCACCGGGTATTTCCCTGCCTATCGGCCTGTCGGGTGGTCTGCCAGTGGGGATGTTGATTGAGGCCGGTATCGGTGCAGATGATCAGCTGCTGGCTCTGTGCCGTGCGATTGATCCTTTACTACCAGCCACACCTGCACCGGATTTGAGCAAACGGGCATAAACGACGTAAAGGCGGATTAAGCAATCTGCAGGCTACTGCACCAGGCTGAATAACTCGCCACATCCAAATGCCATCAGCCCAACAAGAAACAGGCCGAATTCCTAGGGAAATCGGCCTGTTTTTTTGATGAGGCTCCTCACGAAGGCGTCATGCGCCCGGGTCCGTATTACCACTAAACCGCCGACGCAACATCTGCACCAACCAGCCGTGATGCTCACACAGTGCAGACTGACGAGCCTTGAAAACAAAACACAATACTGTTTTTTATCACAGCATAAAATGGCACACTGAAACTTCCGCCTGCACGGCAACACCCCAACTTCACGGCCAGCACACACCATGAATACACAGATTCTTTTATTGCGTGGCGTCATGCCCACCGGCAAGAACAAGGTCTTGATGGCACCACTACGCGCAGCCCTGGAAGCAGCGGGTCTGAAAGAGGTCCGGACTTATATACAAAGCGGCAATGTGATTGTGACCACAGAGCTGGAACAGCCGGAGTTGGAGCAACTGGTTCACCACACTATCAAGAACAAGCTGGGCGGAGATATTCAGGTTATCGCCCGAACACCGACTTATTTCATGCGGGTGATGGCGAACAATCCTTTCAAGGACGAAAGCCCCAGCCAGCTATATTTCACCCTGCTGCGCTCCCCAGCAGATAGCGTCTTGCTGCATGCCTTCCACGCCCTGGAGCACGCACCGGATCAGGTCCGCGTCATTGATGACATCGCCTATATTGTGTGCGCAACCCGGTATCGAGACCTGAAAGCCAACAATAATTTCATCGAGAGAAAGCTCAAGGTCGTTGCGACGACACGCAACTTCAACACCATGAGCAAGCTGATCGCCTTGAGTACGGGTAATGAAATAGTGATGAACCCCTCAAGCTAAGGCCCGTCGAGCCAGCGCCGCAACGGCCAACTCTTTATTGGCCTCGGTGCGCAATCCATCCTCCAGAAACCAGGCAGCTGACAAGGCCGCATGCGCCATGACCCATCTGAGCAAGCGTTGACGCTCCAGCCCTGCAACCTCGATGACTACCGACAACTGCCGTGCAAAGCGCGCTGGATCGGTGCTCGTTTTAAGATCAGGGTTGCACAGCACATTTACATAGTCGTAATAGCGCTCACCAGTGACGCGCTTGGGATCTATTGCCAGCCATCCACGCTGATCGAAATCAAGAATGTTGCTATGGTGCGCATCCCCGTGCAGAACGACCTGATCACGCTGATCTCGCAGCAGCTCATTGGCCACTAGTGCGCATTCGGCCATCAAACCGCCCTCTTGCTGCGCCATCGGTGCCAGCGATTCAAAAAAATCGCTCAGGGGGCGCAAATTGTCAGGTGGGGCCGAAGGTCGGTTTGAATGCAATTGCTCAAGGGCACGGCAGATACAGGTCGTCGCTGCATCATCTTCCCCTTCTAAAGCCATGCGCAATAGATCCCTGGAGCCCGTTGCACGCTCCATCAGCAACGCTCCAGAGTCTGGGTCCAGCGCATATACATGCGCCGCGCCATCACCAGCCCACCATTGCAGCACTTGGCCGCCGATGCGCTCATCAAGATCTCGTGTGATTTTGATCATCGCCGGCTGCCCCTCCAACTTCCCGGTCAGCCGCACGGGCATCAGATCGCTGGTCGCGGTGCTGAAAGGCTTGCCAGCGGCCTGCGCCCCCCAGCGTTGGAGAAACACATTGAATAGGTTGAAGTTGGACATTGCGCTGGTTTTCGTGGAAATCTCTTTAGGCAAAAGAAAGCCTGGCGTTCAATCATGCCCGACCGCTCATGATCGAAAGCGCCCAGCTTAACTGAGCTTGCCTTATTAATGTGAGTCCAAGTCCAGACACGCACCAGAACCCGGCGTTTCCCTCCCCCCTACTTCACGCCCCAGGACAAATATGTAACAGCCTGACCCTGGTGCTCTTGAAATTAGAAAAGTCGTCCCTATAATTAGCACTCGAAGGGGTTGAGTGCTAAAACGCCTCGCCCCCACAATCGGACCAACAACTAAAGTCATCTTTAAACAGGAGTTTCTCCATGGCACTGCGTCCTTTGAACGATCGTGTGATCGTCAAGCGTCTGGACAACGAACGCACCACCGCTTCCGGTATCGTTATCCCCGAGAGCGCGACTGAAAAGCCCGATCAAGGCGAAATCCTGGCCGTTGGCCCCGGTAAGAAAACCGAGGACGGCAAGGTTCTGGCGCTGGATCTGAAGGTCGGCGACAAAGTTCTGTTTGGCAAATACTCCGGCCAGGCCGTCAAGATCGACGGCGAAGAGCTGCTGGTGATCCGCGAAGAAGAAATCTTCGCCGTGATCGAATAAGTACCGCCAACGAAAATTCAATAGGATTCAAACCATGACCGCAAAACAAGTTTACTTCGGCGACGACGCACGTACCCGCATCGTGCGCGGCGTCAACGTTCTGGCCAACGCTGTTAAGACCACCATGGGCCCCAAAGGCCGTAACGTTGTTCTGGACCGCTCTTTCGGCGCTCCTACCGTTACTAAAGACGGTGTGTCCGTTGCCAAAGAAATCGAACTGAAAGACAAGTTCGAGAACATCGGTGCTCAACTGGTTAAAGAAGTTGCTTCCAAGACTTCCGACAACGCCGGTGACGGTACGACTACCGCTACTGTGCTGGCCCAAGCCATCGTTGAAGAAGGCCTGAAGTTTGTTGCCGCTGGCATCAACCCAATGGACCTGAAGCGCGGTATCGACAAGGCCGTTGGCGTTGTGGTTGACGAACTGCGTCAACTGTCCCGTCCTTGCACCACCAGCAAAGAAATTGCTCAGGTCGGTTCCATCTCCGCCAACAGCGACCACTCCATTGGTGAGATCATCGCCAATGCCATGGACAAAGTGGGCAAAGAAGGCGTGATTACCGTTGAAGACGGCAAATCCCTGGAAAACGAACTGGACGTGGTCGAAGGTATGCAGTTTGACCGCGGCTACCTGTCCCCTTACTTCATCAACAACGCTGACAAGCAAGTTGCTGTTCTGGACGATCCGTTTGTTCTGATTTTCGACAAGAAAATCTCCAACATCCGTGACCTGCTGCCCGTACTGGAGCAAGTTGCCAAGACCAGCCGTCCTTTGCTGATCGTTGCTGAAGACGTGGAAGGCGAAGCCCTGGCTACTCTGGTTGTGAACAACATCCGTGGCATTCTGAAGACTACCGCCGTTAAAGCTCCTGGCTTTGGCGATCGTCGCAAAGCCATGCTGGAAGACATCGCTATCCTGACTGGCGGTACCGTGATCTCCGAAGAAACCGGTATGTCCCTGGAAAAAGCGACTCTGGACGACCTGGGTCAAGCCAAGCGCATTGAAGTGGCCAAAGAAAACACCACGATCATCGACGGCGCTGGCAACGGCACCGACATCGAAGCTCGCGTGAAACAAATCCGCGTTCAGATCGACGAGTCCACTTCCGACTACGACCGTGAAAAACTGCAAGAGCGCGTGGCCAAGCTGGCTGGCGGTGTTGCCGTGATTCGCGTTGGTGCTGCCACCGAAGTCGAAATGAAAGAGAAGAAAGCCCGCGTTGAAGACGCCCTGCACGCTACTCGCGCAGCCGTCGAAGAAGGTATCGTTCCTGGCGGTGGCGTTGCTCTGATTCGTGCCCGCGCAGCTGTTGCCCAACTGAAAGGCGACAACACCGACCAAGACGCCGGTATCAAGCTGATCCTGCGTGCTATCGAAGCTCCTTTGCGCACCATCGTTTCCAACGCCGGCGAAGAAGCCAGCGTGGTTGTTAACCAAGTGGCCAGCGGCACCGGCACCTATGGTTACAACGCTGCTACTGGCGAATACGGTGACCTGGTCGAGCAAGGCGTTCTGGACCCAACCAAGGTGACTCGCACTGCCCTGCAAAACGCAGCTTCGATCGCCAGCCTGTTGCTGACCACCGAAGTGGCCGTGACCGAAATCGTGGAAGACAAACCTGCTCCAGCCATGCCTGACATGGGTGGCATGGGCGGCATGGGTGGTATGGGCGGCTTCTAAGCCACTTATCAGCACCCCGATCCGGGCGGAAATTGATCACTTCTGCCCTGATCGCCACGCTTTTAGTACAAAAACCGGATGGATTTTTCCATCCGGTTTTTTTTCGCCCAAGCAAACCCCTATAATCAGGGCACTTCAATCTGCAGCGTCCTTCATGTCAGACTCTCCATTCAAAAGCAAAGGCGGTGTTGGTCGCCTGTTCAATGCCCTGCGCTACTCCAGCCAGGGCCTGGCCGCTGCTCTGCGCCATGAGGCTGCCTTTCGCCAGGAACTGGCGCTGGCTGTCATCCTGACGCCACTGGCATTCTGGCTGGGGCAAACCCCGGCGGAGATTCTGGTCCTGCTGGGCACACTGGTTTTTGTGCTGGTGGTGGAGCTGCTGAACTCGGCCCTGGAGGCCCTGGCCGACACGATTACCCTGGAGCACCACCCCTTGATCGGGCGGGCCAAGGATCTGGCCAGTGCTGCCGTGCTGCTGTCCCTTATTTTTGCTGGTGCCGTCTGGCTCAGCTTTTTGTATAGCCGTTTACTTTCCTGATTCCCATGACATTCATAGAAAAACTGAACCGTGCCTGGACGGACAACCAATCCATGCTGATGGTGGGTCTGGACCCAGACCCTGCCCGCCTGCCTTTGGAGCTGGCCAGCAAACCCGGCGCGATTTATGAGTTCTGCAAAGCGATTGTGGACGTCACCGCCGACTACACCTGTGGCATCAAGCCACAGATTGCCTACTTTGCCGCTCAGGGTGCCGAGGATCAGTTGCAAGACCTGTGCGACTACATTCGCAGCCGCTACCCTCACCTGCCCATCGTTCTGGATGCCAAGCGTGGCGACGTGGGTTCGACAGCCGAGCAGTACGCACGCGAAGCCTTTGAGCGCTACCGCGCAGATGCCGTCACCGTCAGCCCCTACATGGGCTTTGACTCGGTAGAGCCGTACCTGGAGCACAAGGACAAGGGCGTGATCGTGCTGTGCCGCACCTCCAACCCTGGTGGCTCGGACCTGCAATTCATGGAGATGGCCGACGGTACCCCGTTGTACCTGCACGTAGCCAGCCTGGTGGCAGAGAAATGGAATACAAACGGCCAATGTGCTTTGGTGGTGGGCGCAACCTTCCCCGAGGAAATTGGCAAGGTACGTGCCCGTATTGGCGATATGCCTTTGCTGGTACCCGGCATTGGCGCACAAGGTGGCGATGTGGTCGCCACCGTTGCTGCTGGTATGGACTCGCAAGGTAACGGCATGATGATCAACTCTTCGCGTGCCATTCTGTACGCCAGCCGAGGCGATGACTGGCGTGATGCGGCACAAGCTGCAGCGATTGCTACGCGCAATGCGATTAATGATGCGCGCAACAAGCAGCGTTGATTGATGGCCCTCCCGGCTTGTCGAACAAGCCCGGGGATCGCGACAGCGACAGCGACAGCGACAGCGACAGCGACAGCAATTAGTGTAGATACAAGAAAGCCCCACTCACTTGGATTCAATCCAAAGTGAGTGGGGCTTCTTATTTATTAAGCTATGACCGATAGGACCCGCTCAGGCTCAGTTGAGCCTTAAGCGTAAGAAGCAGCTTCCCCCTACTGAGTCACGAGACCTAGGCCAGGGTCTGACCTGTATTTCAGGTAGCAGGGGCAGTGTCAATCAGACACTACTTCTGCCACAAGTCCAAACGCTAAACTAGGCCTGCGCCTCGACTCTGACACTGGTTCAAATTCTGGTTTGGCTTTGGCTTTTGACCCTAGTCAAGCCTGGTTCCGGTTGCGCCACTGCTTCAGCTCCGGGTTATCCGCTCCCAGCAAACTCTCCAGCGCCTGCTCGGTATGCTCACCCAACTGCGGCGGAGCCATGCGGTAGGACACCGGACTGTCAGAGAAGCGCATGGGGCTGGCCGTCATGCTGACCTTGCCGGCCTGGCTGTGGTCCAGCTCGATACGCATATTCCGGGCCTGAACCTGCGGGTGCGAGAACACGCCGTGCAGATCATTGATAGGTCCAGCTGGCACACCGATCTTGTCCAGCGTTTCCAGCCAGTAAGCGCTAGGATGCTGTTGCATCGCGGCGCTCAGAATCTGCTCCAGCTCATCCCGGTGCTTGACCCGCTGACTGTTAATGTTGAAACGCGAATCCTCAACAATTTCCGGGTGCCCAATTGCTTCGCAATAAGCCGCGAACTGACGGTTATTGCCGATAGCCACAATGATGTGGCCATCTGCCGTCCGGAACACCTGATAGGGCACCAGATTCTGATGTGCATTACCGGCTCGCTTCGGTGCCTGCCCACTGACCAGATAATTCATGTTCTGGTTCGCCAGCATGGCTACCTGACAGTCCAGCAAGGCAATGTCGATATGCTGCCCCAAACCACTGCGTGAGCGTTCAAACAAGGCGGCCAGAATGCTGCTGGTGGCATACATGCCCGTCATCAAGTCCGCGACGGCAACCCCCGCTTTCTGAGGACCACCGCCGGGCTTGTCATCACGCTCGCCCGTCAGGCTCATCATGCCGCCCATGGCCTGGATCATGAAGTCATAACCCGGACGCTCGGCATAAGGGCCTGTCTGGCCAAAGCCGGTAATAGAGCAATAAATCAGGCGAGGGTTGATCTCTTTCAAGCTGGCGTAGTCCAGGCCGTATTTAGCCAGACCACCCACCTTGAAGTTCTCCACCAGAATGTCGCATTCCCGTGCCATGGCACGCACCACATCCGCCCCTTCCTGGCTGGCAATATCCAGGCTGATCGACTGCTTGTTACGGTTGGCCGACAAGTAATAGGCCGCTTCAGCCGTATCTTCCTTTTCAGGTGTCTGCAAAAAGGGCGGGCCCCAGGCGCGAGTATCGTCGCCGGTTTCGGGTCGCTCTATCTTGTAGACATTGGCCCCCAGGTCGGCCAGGTTCTGTGTGCACCATGGGCCAGCCAGAATGCGTGTCAGATCCAGAACCCGGATACCATCCAAAGGGGCAGGACGCGTCGCCTGCGAGGCGTGCTGATCGCTCACGTTACAGTGCTCCATTCAAAAACAATTAGTCCAGCGTGATATTGGCTTGCTTGATCAGGCTGCCCAATTTCTCGTCTTCCTGACGCAGGAACTCGGCGTACTCGGCAGGGGTGGAGGAAATGATGTCCACGCCCTGACGACGGAAGGTTTCAACAAACTCGCTGTTCTCGCTGACGGTTTTCATGGCCTGGCTCAGGCGATCAATAATTTCAGTAGGCGTGCCGCTGCTGACGTGGAAACCAAACCAGGCTGTCACGTTATAGCCCTGATCCAGGCCCAGCTCTGCAAAGGTTGGAACCTCTGGCAACAAGGAGGAACGCTCCGGACCGGACACAGCCAGGGGACGTACAGTATTGGCGTTGATGTGCGTAATTGCGGTGCCCATGCTGTCGAACATGAAGGAGATGTGACCACCCAGCAGATCAGTCATGGCAGGTGCGCTGCCACGGTAAGGAGCGTGGATCACGTCGATATTGGCCATCGTGGTAAAGGCGGCGGCCGACAGGTGCGAGGACGAGCCATTACCAAAGGAAGCGTAAGTCAGATCGTCGGGCTTGGCGCGAGCATGATTGATCAGCTCCTCGCCCGTATTGAATGGGCTTTGCTTGGCGTTCACCACCAGCACGTTCTGCCCTTCCGCCACCAGAGAAACAGCGGCCAGATCCTGCGCCGGATCGTAAGGCAGTTTCTTGTAGAGATGGTTGTTCACCACGGCCTGACCAACCGCGGCCAGCAAGACGGTATAGCCATCGGGAGCAGACTTCGCGACGAAGTCCGTAGCGATAATGCCGCTGGCGCCGGGCTTGTTTTCCACAATGATGATCTGGCCCAGATCCTTGGACAGTTGCTGCGCGACACCTCGGGCAATCACGTCAGTCACACCGCCCGGCGTAAAGGGCACAACAAGACGGATAGGCTTGTCCGGATACGCGGCTTGCGCGCCCAAGGAACAAAACAACAAACCCATTCCGGCCAGCAGAGGAGCCACTTTACGGGCTAGAATTTTTTTCATGAATCACTCCAAACTTATTTTGTCCGATAATCGAACTTGATTATTAAATTGCTAAGTCTTGTTTTTTTTACAATTTATCATCGATAATTCTTGTTAATCCCATCGAGTTCGTTAATCGAACAAAACTAGATCCTGCCACTTACTGAGCAATGACGACGAATAAAGAGACAAGCCCTACCGCCAGCAGCTACAAAAGCGATCCGGACTACATGCAATCGCTAGCCCGTGGTTTGCAGGTGATTACGGCTTTTTCAGACAGAAGGCGGCCATTGCGGGCCGCAGAAATTGCCCTGAAAACGGGTCTGGCACGGGCGGTGGTGCAGCGCTGCCTCTACACGCTGCAAGCCCTGGGCTATGCAGAGCAGGAAGGTCCATTCTGGAAGCTGCGTCCGGCGATTTTGCAGCTGGGCCATGCCTACTTTTCTTCGACCTCCATCGTCAGTCTGGCCCAGCCCATACTGGACGACCTGAGTGACCGCGTCGGTGAAACCTGTGCACTGGCCTTGCTGGATGGAGACGAAATTCTGTATCTGGCACGCGCCCAACGACAGCGTGTACTGACTGTGTCTTTGGGCCTGGGTAGCCGCCTGCCTGCTCACTGCACCTCTATCGGGCGAATGATGCTGTCGCAGTTGCCGCAAAGCAGGCTGGATGCCTACCTGGAGCTGGCTCCCTTCAAGATCATGACGCAATACACCGCCCATACTCGCGAGGCCTTGCTGCGCGAATTAAAGCAGGTGCAGGAAAAGGATTATTCCTTGATCAAGGAAGAACTGGAACTGGGTCTAACGGCCATTGGCGTACCCGTGCGCAGTGCCAGCGGGCGCGTTGTAGCCGGAATGAGCATCAGCATCAAGGACTGGCAGGATACGGAAGAAAAGCTGATCCAGCGCTGCCTGCCCGAACTACGTTCGAGCGCCAGGCAGCTGGGTTTGATGTTACCGGCCTGAGCAATCAGGCGGGATTGAGCATGGTCAGCGCACTGGCCAAGGCGTATTCCACGGCCTGCTGACGGATTTGGGCCCGGTCTCCGTCAAAGATACGGGCAGAGGCGCGGGTCACAATGCCATCACCCCGGCGCTGTGCAAAACCAAAGCACACCAGGCCAACCGGCTTGCCCGCTGTGGCTCCATCCGGACCGGCAATGCCGGTCGTGGAAATAGCCAGTTCCGCATCTGCAGTGGCTTCCAGCGCACCCGCCGCCATTTCCATGGCGGTTTCCTCGCTGACCGCGCCAAAACGATCCAGGGTGTCCTGGTTCACGCCCAGTTCCTGAACCTTGGCCTTGTTGCTGTAAGTGACCAGACCGCGCTCGAACCAGGCACTGGAGCCGGGCAGGTCCGTCAGGGCAGCAGCCAGCAGGCCACCGGTACATGACTCGGCGCAGGCCACCATCCAGCCGCGATCTTTAAGGGCTCGCCCCAGGGCCAGGGCGGCATTGCCGTGCTCGTAATCGCTCATGAGAAAACTCCAAAACGTACCAAGACAGCCATCAGCAACAAGGTATAGCCTGCCGCCAGGAGATCGTCCCACATAACGCCAAAACCATTATGCAGACGACGATCAAAATAGCGGATTGGCGGTGGTTTGAGAATATCAAAGAAACGAAATAAAACGAATGCGATGCCCTGTGCAAGCCAGGTCTGCGGAATCAGCCACAGCACCAGCCAAAAGGCGACCATCTCATCCCAATTCATGCCGCTGTGATCGGACACGCCCAGGTCGTAGCCCGTGCGGTGGCAAGCCCAGCAGCCAATGAAAAAGGTAAGTGGCAAGAAAATGGCCATTTGCGTGTCGGTCAGCACATGCAGACCCAAGACCCACAAGACCCAGGCCAGCACCGTGCCCCAGGTACCCGGCCCCGGACGCAATACGCCGGTACCGCCGCCAAAGGCAATCAGGCGCCAAGGCTTTTTCACCACCCAATCCAGGGTAGGACGTTGAATGGGATTCAAGGAAGGATCAGGAAATGTGCTCATGACACAGACTCAGCCACCAAAATGATCGAAACCGCCCTGGGCAGGGGCAGGATGCAGACCCTGTTGATCACGCACGTACACCCCGCTACCAGCGTGCATGGAGCCAATACAGCTAAGCTGCACGCCTTCGCGCTGGGCCAGCGCCATGATGGACTCCCGTTGTTGGGGAGCCCCCGTAAAACACAATTGAAAAACGTCACCACCAACCAGAACCGCTTCGCGTTGCAGCTCGGCAGGCAAACCCTTTAAGGAAAGATCCAGCGGCAAGGCGTCCCAATCCAGATGGGCGGCACATTGGCTGGCTTTGGCGATATGACCCAGGTCTTGAACCAGGCCATCAGACACATCAATGGCAGCATGAGCCAAACCTGCCAGGGCATGGCCCAGGCGGTAAGGCGGCCAGGGTTGTTCCAAGGCTGGGCGGCTGGCAGCCAGACGATCCGGGTCCGCAGCCAGTCGACCTTGCAAGAGGCGCAAGGCAATGTCTGCCGCCCCCAACGTCCCCGTCAACCAGATGTCGTCACCAGCTTGAGCCGCACTGCGTTGCAAGGCCTGTCCCACCGGGACTTCACCCAGCACCGTAATGCTGATGACCACCCCTTGCTTGCTGCGCGTGGTATCGCCACCGATCAAGGGGCATTGCGCCTGATCGGCCAGTTCAAACAAACCTTTGGAGAATGCGGCCAGCCACTCGGGCCGGACTTCGGGCATGGACAAAGCCAGAAGGCAGGCTCGTGGCTTGGCCCCCATGGCGCCCAGGTCCGACAGGTTCACGGCCAGCGCCTTGTGCCCCAAGAGAAAGGGGTCCACATCGGGAAAGAAATGTTGCCCTTCGATCAATAGATCCACGCTGCTGGCCAGTTGCCAGCCGGGTGTTGGAGTAAAAAGGGCGCAGTCGTCGCCCACTCCCAAATAGCCTTCGGGAGCGGGACGATTGAAATACTGCTGGATAAGACCGAACTCGTTCAGCACGGCACGCCCCGTTTTAGCGGCGGGCCTGCTTGGCAACTTCAGGTGCGCGTACGTCGGCGGCCAGTTTGTCCAGCACGCCGTTCACGAATTTGAAACCGTCGGTACCGCCAAAGGACTTGGCCAGTTCAACGGCTTCGTTAATGGCAACGCGGTAAGGCACTTCAACGTGATGCACCAGTTCGTAGCTGCCAATCAGCAAGATGCCGTGCTCAATGGGAGAGAGCTCTTCCAAAGGACGATCCACATACGGCAAAAAGCGTTCGCGCAGCACAGGGGCTTCGCGCATGACGCCGAACAGCAAGGTTTTGAACCAGGCTGCGTCGGCTTCGCCAAACTCCTCGTCGCCCCGGATATGGGCGTCGATGGAGGTGGCTTCCTGCAGGCCATCAGCACCTCGCAACAGCCAGGAGTAGATGCCCTGCAGGGCAAATTCGCGCGAGCGGCGGCGCGCGGATCGTCCGCTGGCCTTGCTGGCCGGGACTTTATTTGTCGTCGTCAAGATCTTCGTCCTCGTAATCTTCGTCCTCATCGTCGTCCAGCTCGGGTTCGAGGACGGCGATAAGATTGCCCAGCTCGACCGCTGTACGGGCGCAATCGCGACCTTTTTCAGCAGCACGAATCTCGGCTTGTTCATCTGTGTTGGTGGTCAGTACACCGTTGGCAACAGGAATACCGGTTGCCAGGGAGACTTGAGTAATGGCCGAAGCGCTTTCATTGCTGACCACTTCAAAGTGGTAGGTGTCACCGCGGATAACAGCACCCAGAGCGATCAGGGCATCAAATTCGCCGGTTTCAGCCATCTGGCCCAGGGTAATGCCCAGTTCCAGCGCGCCGGGGACGGACAGAACGGTCACGTCACGCTCGTCTACACCCAAAGCTTCCAGCTCTTTCAAGCAGGCTTCCAACTCGGTCAGACCGATGGATTCATTAAAACGCGCACGCACAATACCAATGTGCAGACCTTCCCCATTAAGGTCAGGGGTAACAATGTAAGGATTCATGTTGGAAGCTCCGCTTAGGATTGAGAGTCTGGTTCGCTATGGTAACCCGTCACGGTCAATGCAAACCCGGCCATGCTTGGCATTTTACGTGGTCGCGACATCAAACGGGCTTTACCAACATTGAGGTCACGCAAAATTTGTGCACCAATTCCGTAGGTGCGCAGATCGTTGCGGCTAGGGCGACCGCGTGGCGCCTGGGCCGGGCTGTCTGCAGCCCAGGCCTGAATCTGCTCGAAACTCTCTTCTTCGGAGCTCTGGCAGTTCATCAGCAAGACAACACCGCTGTCGGATTTGGCCACGGTACGCAACGCAGTGGGCAGGGTCCAACTGTGGCCCACATCCCCCTCGATCAGAACATCCAGCACGGTAGTCGGTTCATGTACACGCACCAGGGTTTCCACTTCCGGGCTGATTTCACCGTGCACCAGTGCCAGATGCAAGCCACCGGAAGACAGATCGCGGTAAGCGTGGCATTCAAATTCGCCATAAGGAGTCTTGACGGACTTCTTGTGCAAACGCTCGATCATGGACTCGTGTTCGCTGCGGTACTGGATCAGGTCCGCAATGGTGCCAACCTTGATGCCGTGTTCGCGGGCGAACACCAACAAATCGGGCAAACGCGCCATGGTGCCGTCAGGATTGAGCACTTCACAAATGACAGCAGCCGGGGTCAAGCCTGCCATCGCCGTCAAATCGCAGCCCGCTTCGGTGTGACCGGCACGCACCAGCACACCACCTTTGGCCGCCTTCAAGGGAAAAATGTGGCCAGGCTGCACCAGATCAATCGGACGTGCATCACGGGCTACGGCCGCTTGCACAGTACGGGCGCGGTCAGCAGCGGAAATGCCGGTTTCCACGCCTTCAGCCGCTTCAATCGACACCGTGAAGTTGGTGCCAAAGCGTGTACCGTTGCGGGTGGCCATCAAAGGCAGGTCCAGTTGGCGGCAGCGCTCTTCGGTCAGGGTCAGGCAAACCAGACCGCGACCATGCGTCACCATGAAGTTGATCGCCTCGGCATTTACAAATTCGGCGGCCATGACCAGATCGCCTTCGTTTTCGCGGTCCTCTTCGTCAACCAGAATAACCATGCGACCGGCGCGCAGCTCTTCAACAATCTCTGGAACGGGAGCGATTGGACTGGCGCCCAGTTGACCAGCGTCGGACTGAATTTCTTGATTCATCGTGCTCTTTGCTCAGACAGATAATAATTAAGGCCATTTTACGACACCCAAGGCCCGGCGGGCAGCTTCATTAGTCGGTACACTTGAAGACCGTGCCAAACCGCTCCAAACCCCTATGACCGAACCCATTTTGCCTGCTATGGACGAAAAGCGTCGCCGTATCCAATCCATTGAAACGGGTTTTGGCCTGTTGAAAGTGCTGGTAGATAGCGGACAACCCATGATGTTGCGAGATCTGGCCACGCAAGCTGGGATGAGTTCGGCCAAAGCCCACCCGTATCTGGTCAGTTTTACCAACGTAGGACTGGTGCAGCAGGCTCCGGCTACCGGCCTGTACGAGCTGGGGCCGTTTGCCTTGCAGATGGGTTTGGTCAGCTTGCAAAGCCAGAACCCGGTGAAGATTGCCCTGCCCCTGGTTCAAGCCTGGGCCTCGCGCATCGGGCACACCCTGGGCTTGGCGGTGCTGGGCTCACACGGACCCACCATGGTTCATATCAGCGAGGCCAGCTACCCGGTCCATGTGAACATGCGCTGCGGCACGGTCATGTCCATGCTGCACACGGCCACCGGCCACGTCTTTGCCGCCTGGCTGCCCCCTGAAGTGGCGCGCCACTACATTGAGCGCGAGGCAGGTGACAGCGCGGTTGTCACCAGTATCAGTCCGCTGCGCCCCAGCCCCAAAGAACTGGCTGCCATGCTGGAAAAAATCCGTGAACAAGGTGTGGCACAGGCACTGGGCAACCCCTTGCCCGGTATTGATGCCCTGTCCGTCCCCGTATTTGATCACTCCGGCCAGATTGTGCTGGCCCTGACCAGTCTGGGCCCCAGTACGCTGTTTGATGCCAGTATCAACAGCCCCATCCTGGCTCAGTTGCGACAGTGCGCCAACAGCATTTCACACCAGTTGGGCTGGCGCGAGCCACTAGGTACTCCCCCTTTATAAAACTTGACATGACTACACACACTTATACGGGTGTCGACACTTCAAGTTTGGCTGGTTTACATGCAAAATAATCGTTTTATCCGCCCACCTGTTGTGGGTGATTTCTCGAGTGCGATGCTGTGCTAGAACAAGAACTGAAATTTTTTGTACCCGAGAGTGCCCGTCCCGGTTTATTGACCGCCTTTGACGCAGTACGCACGGGTAGCATTACCTTAAATGCCATTTACTTTGATACGCCCGAACGCGATTTGGCGCGCTCGAGTATCGCCTTGCGTCTGCGCAAGGAAGGCGAGCAATGGGTTCAGACCGTCAAACTGCCCGGTCCTGATACCCTGTCCCGCATTGAAATCAATCACCCCCGTCCCGGCCCGGAACTGGACCTGAGCCTGTATCAGGACACACCCGCCCACGCTGCGCTGGCTCGTTACGCGGATCAGATTCAAGCCCGTTATCAAACCCGCATCCAGCGCGAGCTGGCCCTGATCAAGCAAGGCCAGTCTGAACTGGAGCTGGCCTACGATGTGGGCCATATCGAATCCAATGGTTTGAAGCTGCTGGTCAACGAGCTGGAAATTGAGCTGATCAAGGGCGAGAGCCTGACCATGTTTGAGGTCGGCCAGCGCTGGCTGTACAAACATGGCCTGATTCTGGAGATGCGCAGCAAGTCCGAGCGTGGTGATGCCCTGGCCAGTCTGGCGGACCGCCGCCGGGCCAAATCGGAAAGTCTGGATCTGACGCCCGAACAGGTAGCTGCGGCCTTGACCCGCAAAGCCTACGACCTGCCCAAACCGCATTTTGTTGACACCGAAGATCTGGAACAGTTTTATAGCCTGAGTGCCACCATGAGCCTGGAACAGGTCATTCGCAATGCCGCCTTGCTGGCCGGCGTGGATGGCATACGTCCGGACTCTTCCCGTCAGGCCGACTATCTGGCCTTGATGCGCGTGGGTCTGCGCCGTCTGCGCTCCTGCCGCAAGCTGTTCAAAATGTGGCTATCGGCTAGCGAAGGGTATGCCAATACGCGTCTGACACATTATTTTGGTCTGTTTGGTCAGGCACGCGACCATGACCTGGTACACCTGGAAATCACCCCCTTGCTGCTGCAGGCGGGAATGCCCGGCCCCGCACCTGAGCCTACTCCCGCCCATCTGGAGCACGACCCGGTCCAACTGGCCAGTGCAGCCGAGTTTCAGTCCCTGCTGTTAAGTAATCTGCAGAGCCTGATTTGCGGCCCTACGCTGGAACTGAACGGTGTACCTCAGCCCGAACATTTGATCGAAGCCCGTATCAGCCGCTGGTTCCAGACAATTCAACTACGCAGCCAACGCTTTGCGCAGATCAGCCAGGACAAGCAGCATCGTTTGCGCAACCGTATCAAGAGCCTGCGCTACTGCCTGGAGTTTTTGCCCAGCGCAGCCGACAAGCAAGGGCTGCACAAAGTGCTGCGCGAATGTCAGGCCTTGATTGGTGCAGTCACCGACGTGGACGTGGCACTGGATTGGTATGCCCAACATGCGGCCAACCCCGAGCAAGCGCAGTTTGCGCGGGACTGGCTGACGCATGCCCGCCAAGGTCGTGCCGCCCATGCACAGCATGCGCTCAATGCCTTGGATCAGCATCAGCCGCAAACAGAGCTTCTGCGACGCTGAACGTCAAAAGCACTGAAAAGCCCACTGTGCACTGAGCCTTTGCTTGCTACTACGTAGTGCTCTTTTCCTGGTCGGCCCAGGGATAAAAAAACGGCGATGCCTGTAAAGACATCGCCGCTTTTTTGACAGCCAAACTTGGATTTAAGCGTTCATGCCCAACAAGGCCGACGCAAACTCACGGGCCACAAAGGCCTGCAGATCCTGCATGCCCTCGCCCACGCCAATCCAGTAAACCGGAATAGGACGTACGCCTTGCGCACAGGCAGCAACGGCAGCCAGCGTACCGCCTTTGGCCGTGCCGTCCAGCTTGGTCACAACCAGGCCAGTCAGACCCAAGGCTGCATCAAAGGCACGGATCTGCGAAATGGCGTTCTGGCCGGTATTGCCGTCCACAACCAAGAGAATTTCATGAGGAGCCTGACCATCGGCCTTGCCGATGACGCGCTTGATCTTCTTGAGCTCTTCCATCAGGTGAAGCTGGGTTGGCAAGCGGCCGGCGGTATCCACCATGACCACGCCCATATCGCGGGCACGGCCTGCATGCACAGCATCAAACGCCACCGCGGCGGGGTCACCACCGTCCTGAGCAATAACACTGACGTTATTGCGGGTGCCCCACTCAATCAGTTGTTCACGAGCGGCGGCACGGAAGGTATCACCGGCGGCCAACAAGACTTTTGCGCCCTGCTCCTGGAAGGTGTGGGCCAACTTACCGATAGACGTGGTTTTACCTGCACCATTCACCCCGGCAATCATGACTACCAGTGGTTTGCTCGATTCCAGAGGAAAGGATTTCTCCAGGGGCTTCAAATGATCGGTCAGGATGTCGCACAGGGCCTGTTTGACTTGGGCTGCATCGCTGATTTTTTCCTTACGAACACGAGCACGCAAGGCGGTAATCAGTTTCTCGGTAGCCTCAACACCCGCGTCTGCCATCAGCAAGGCGTCTTCCAGTTCCTCGAACAGCGTTTCATCAACCTTGGCACCGACGAACAGGCTGCTCAAGCTCTGACCGGTACGCGACAAGCCCTGTTTCAAGCGCGCCATCCAGGAAGTTTTCACCACAGGTGCGGCGGCTTCTGGCTCTGGCGTCGGGGCAGGTGCTGGGGCAGGCTGTGGCGCAGGAACTGGAACAATCTCTGGCTCCGGTTCAGGAGTCGGCTGTATCTCGGGTTCCGGTTGCGGTACCGGCTCGGGAATCGGCTGCACCTCGGGTTCAGGCACTGGCTCGACCTCGGGCTCCAGAGCACGGCTTGGCTCCGGCACAGGCTGCACCTCCGGCTCGGGAATACGAACGGGTTCAGGTACGGGCTGCACTTGCGGCTCGTGGATACGGGCAGGCTCTGGGGTCGGGACACTGGCCGGGGCGGGTTGTGGCACCTCTGGCTGCGTGGGCGTAGACTCGGAAGCAGCGCGATGTTCAGCCTGGCTGGCTGCCTGGCTACCCAAAGCCACAGCAGGCGAGGCCACCGGCGTTTGAACCGGCGTGCTTTGCTCCTGCGATACAGCGGGGGATGCATCTGCCGCGTCAGCCTGGGGCTGAGACGGGGCAGGAGAAAGCGGCTCGGTCAGCTCCGTTTGAGTGACTTGTGGCTCTGGCTTGGCCTTCTTTCTTTTAAAAAAACTGAACATACGATTTACACTAGAAAATTCTGTTGAATGACCACATTATCCGATCAAAGCGCTAATGAGAAAACATGCTGTCCGTATTGTAGGTGGTGATTACCGCCGCACACCGATTTCAGTCGTCGATGCACCCGGTCTGCGGCCCACCCCGGATCGTGTGCGCGAAACGCTGTTTAACTGGCTTAACCACTTCTGGGGCGGTCAATTCAGCGACAAGAACGTGCTGGATCTGTTTGCCGGTAGCGGAGCCCTGGGCTTTGAAGCGGCCTCGCGCGGTGTCGCCTTTGTACAAATGGTGGAACGCCACGGACCCGCTGTCAGCAATTTGCGCAGCCTGCGTACCAAACTCAAGGCAGACCACGTCCGTATCCATGCGGGCGACGCCCTCCATATTCTGGAGCGCAGCCAGATGCGCTACGATCTGGTCTTCATAGACCCGCCCTTTGCGCAGGACTGGATGGAACGTATCTGGCCCTTGCTGCCCAATGTGCTGGCACCGGACGCACTGGTTTACATTGAGTCCGAAACCCCTATACAAGCCCCAGATCAATACGGGATACTACGACAGGATAAGGCAGGGCAGGTACATTATCATTTGTTGCGATTTGCTGCGATGCAAAAAACAGTCAATAATGCCGAATTTTCCGGGACGCCTGCACCGCTCCCCCCGGACTCCGACCTGCCAACTTGAACCACTTACGCGGATGCACCATGATCACAGCTGTTTACCCCGGCACCTTCGACCCCCTGACACGAGGCCATGAAGACTTGGTCCGGCGAGCCGCCAACCTTTTCGATCACGTTGTGGTCGGTGTGGCCTCCAGCCAGAACAAGCGCCCTTTCTTCACCGTTGAAGAGCGTGTTGAGATCGCCTCCGAAGTGCTCAGCCACTATCCAAATGTGGAAGTGAAAAGCTTTTCCGGCCTGCTCAAGGACTTTGTACGCGAACAAAATGGTCGCGTTATCGTACGTGGCCTGCGCGCCGTGTCCGATTTTGAGTACGAATTTCAAATGGCGGGCATGAACCGTCACCTGCTGCCCGAAGTCGAGACCATGTTCATGACTCCTTCGGATCAGTACCAGTTCATCTCCGGCACCATCGTGCGCGAAATTGCGATTTTGGGCGGTGATGTAGGCAAATTTGTGTTCCCGTCCGTGGAGCGTTGGCTACAAACCAAAGCCAAGGAACGCAATCAGCAAACGGTTTCAGCCACCTGAACTCGCCCTGCGCAGCGGTCCGTACTACACTGTAGGGTGACCGACTGGTCAAAACCAAGGACCACGCTTATCAGGACACTGCGCTATGGCACTGCACATTACTGAAGAATGCATTAACTGCGACGTTTGTGAGCCGCAGTGCCCTAACCTGGCTATTTACATGGGCGAGGAGATCTACGAGATCAATCCCAACCTGTGTACAGAATGCGTCGGCCACTTTGATGAGCCGCAGTGTGTGGTAGTGTGCCCGGTCGAATGTATCGAGGTTCACCCCCAGCACCAGGAAAGCCAGGAAACGCTGCTTGCCCGCTATCACCGGCTACAGTCCGAACCTACGACATAAGCAGAATAAGAAAAGCCCTGCCATGAGCAGGGCTTGTTCTATAGGGATCACCGCGCAGACAGCTTACTCAGCCTGGGGCAAACGCTTTAACAGACGCAGCGACTGGCCTGTATAGCGGCTGAACCACTGGGCAGGCAAATCCCCTTCGTCTACCAATTGCACGGATTGCCCATTTTCCTGCCACAGGGAAAAGGAATCCGGATCGTCTTCAATAACATCCACTTCAATATCCAGGCGCAACATACCGGGAGCGCGCAACACCAGCTGGCCAAAACGCAGTTCCATACTGAGCTCGGCCAAAGCAGGCAGCGCATCGGCGGCCAGAACCTGCCCCTGATCGTTCCCCAGCACCCATCGCCCCTTGCAGGCCAGTGCCTTGCCGTCACTAAGGGACGGGCCGCCTTGCAACAGGCAAACCGTCTGGTCAGGCGAACTTAACGCTGAACTTGTGCTCATGGCTTGAACCACTGCTTCATGGCTTCGCCCACGGTTTGTGGAACCTTGGCCCCCAACTCTTCCTTGATGATCTGCTTCACCTCGGACTTCACATCGGGGGTGGACTCTGCTTTAGCTTCTGAAGCTTGCTGGCTCAACAAATCCAGCAAACCGTCTTGCAGTGCCTTCTTGATGGAGTTGCTGGCAATGTCTTTCCACTGAATCTGGTAGGACAGCCCTGTCCAGGGGCCGGAGATATGGATAGGAATCAGCACATTGCGCAGGTCCTGGAAGGACTTGCGCTCTTCCACGGCCAGATTGTTGTGGTTCAGGCGAGCCTGCAAAGTCACATCTGCTTGCTGATTTACCAGGTCCAGCGTGGCGCCTTTAGCCGCTGTCACCGTCAGAATCGGGGTGGTGGCCCGTAAATTACGGAAAGTCGCTTGCCCTTTCTTGATATCCAGACTGCCCTGCAAACGGTTCAAGACCGTGCGGCGCAAAGGATCGGACTGGGGCAGCAGCAAAGGAATCTGACCGCCAAAGGCATTGCGCACGGCTTCGTTGATATCGCGCACGCTCTGGTCCAGATCAACGCTGCGCCAGCTGCCGTCATGCAAATCGACCGTCAGGCCGCCTTCCAGAGCATTCAGACGCTCCTGGCTTGTGGCACCTTGAGCCTTCAGGTTCAGATCCACATTGCCCTTGCCGGCCAGGTAGTCATTGCCGAACGCATCCAGCAAGAGCGAACCGACCTGCATTTGCTGCAACTTCAGGCCCAATTCGAAGCGCTTGCCGGGCTCAACCTTGGCCTTGGCCTGAAGCTGACCTTCATACGCCTGCGCATTGAACTGCGACAAATTGATCAACTGGCCCTGGTTCTTGACCTGAGCTTTCACCTGATCCATCACCACACCCAGGCTGCGCAGCTTCTCGATTTCAAAACGCAGATCAAAGCTGAGCGTATCCAGCCAAGCGTAAGAGGAAGCTTCTTCAACCACTTCTTCGGCTGCGGGAGCCGCCTCTGCCTGCTCTGCCTTGGGCTGCTCGACTTGTTCAGCTTCCTCTGCGCCCGGCTCCTGCTCGGCAGCGGCTTCCGGCGCCTCAGCCTCTGGCTCCGGTGGGGTCACCACTTCGGGGGCTGTCACCCAGAAAATCGAACGCAGTTCGTCCAGGTCCAGCTTGTCCGCTTTGAGTACCGCGTTCAGCAACGGCCCTTTACCCTTATCTTGCAAGCTCACATCCAGACTGCCTTGAGCCTGCTCGGTGCTACTGCTTAGCTGCGCACTGTATTCTTGTTTGCCTTTGTTCAGGTCTGCCTGACCCGTCAGCGGCATCTCGAAGCGGCTACCTGCGTCGGCCTCGTCTTCCACGCGGATATTGGCTTGAATCTCCGGCAGACGCAGCCACTCATTCGATGGTTGCCACTGCATGGGAGAACTGGCCTTCAATTGCGCCACACGGCTGCCTTGTTTGATGGCGCCGTCCAGCTTGGCCTGCTCAAATATCAATTCCTGGCTATTACCGGACAAGCCTTGCAGCGTCAAACCCAAACCCAGGACCTTGGGGCCGCTGACTTTCAGGCTGGCAACGACAGGCGAGCCTTCAGCCTGGGCAGGCGATACCTGGATACGAGGCACATCCAGGGCCAGATCCAGATTCTGATCTTCATTTTTGCCACGAACACGCAGCGCCAGCTTCTCGAAAGACACCAGGTCGCTGACGCTGTCGATTTCCATCTTGGGCGTATTTAGCGTGGCATTCAGATCGCTGACCGGGTAAGCGCCCAACCACTGACCTTGCAATTGGGTATCCAGATTGGTGGCGCTGAACTGGCGTTGGGCCGACTTGTAGGCCACATTGCCCTTAAGTGTCAGGCTTTGTGCCTGCAGCTGGTCCAGATCACCGATAAAGCTCAAGTTCAGCTTTTGTGCGCCGTAGGATTTGGAAGCAGGGTCCAGACTCAGTTGCCCTTGCCCTTCCAGCACGCCATCCGCCACGGGATAGTCCCCCGACAAGCGGCTCTTGAAAGCCACATCAAAAGGCTGACCAAAGGTCATGCGACCCGTGTTCACTTCAAGCTGCAACAAACGGCCAATTACATTGCTGCGTTTGCTGAAGTAATGAATCTCACCACCCTTCAGGCTCAGACCTGCAATATCAATCTGGAAATCCGTTTCGCTGCCCGAGCGCTTGGCAATCAATTCAGGAACAGGCAAGGATTCGGGTGCAGGCTCGGCTGTCTGAGGAGCCTCGGCAGCTTGTGCTGCGGGCAACAAGGATACGCCCGAGCGGGCAAGGGGAAGGTGAGGGCCAGCCGGCGGGGCTTGCAGCAAGTCGTCAAAATTCAGCTTGCCTTCTTCATCGCGCACAATCCAGGCTTTGAAGCCGGTAACAGCAACGTGGTCCACTACCAGGCGGTTATTGATCAAAGGCCACAAGGCCACCGCAAACCGGGCGCTTTCCAAAGAAGCGAAAGGATCTTCCGAATTACGGTCAGACAGGGACAGCCCCTGCACGGACAGGCCAATGCGGGGAAATAAAGAAAGTTCGATATCACCGTCAATCTTGAGCGTACGCTGATACTTTTGCTGGACGATGTCAGCCAGCTTCTGCTTGTACGAATTGGGATTGAATGTCAGCAGGAAAATCGCCCCGCCTACCACCGTGACAATAGCTAAAACGACGAGGCTGAATAAGCCCCGCTTAAACCATACTTTCATGTAAGCCTCTAGGACCTCGGGGCAGGATGCAACACGCCATCTGCCCGGATACGAAATGCTAACCCATGTCGGGCCATTGCGAAGTAACGAAAATAAGAAATATCCACCCGCACTTTAAAAAGCAGAGCCTGTTGTCAGTAATTCGCCATTATTACCAAAAGAAATAAAGGCATAGTATTAATGTCTGCGCCCTTAGATGCTTTTCTCTACATACAGGGGTTATGCTTGCTTTGTCTTATATAAGCCACTTGATCATCAATTCCAGAATTAACCATGAAACTAGAGACTCTTGCCATTCATGCTGGCTACCAGCCAGATCCGACCACAAAAGCCGTTGCTGTTCCGATTTACCAGACCACTTCCTACGCTTTCGACAACACGCAACACGGCGCGGATCTGTTTGACCTGAAGGTGCCCGGCAATATTTACACCCGCATAATGAACCCGACCAATGCCGTGCTTGAAGAGCGTGTTGCAGCATTGGAAGGCGGGATTGCGGGCTTGGCAGTAGCCTCTGGCATGGCAGCCATCACGTATGCTATCCAAACGATTGCAGAGGCCGGCGATAACATTGTGTCCGTCAGTAAACTGTACGGCGGCACCTACAACCTGTTCGCGCACTCCTTCCCGCGTCAGGGCATTACCGTCAAATTTGCCCAACCCAATGATATCGAAGCACTGGAAGCCCTGATCGACGACCGCACTCGTGCCGTGTTCTGCGAAACCATCGGCAACCCGGCTGGCAACATCATCGATATCCGTGCACTGGCCGATGCCGCTCACCGTCATGGTGTACCCCTGATTGTAGACAATACCGTGGCCTCGCCTGCCCTGTGCCGTCCTATCGAGCACGGTGCCGACATTGTCGTGCACTCGCTGACCAAATACATGGGCGGTCACGGCACCACCATTGCGGGCATGGTCGTGGACTCCGGTAAGTTCCCCTGGGCCGAGCACAAAGATCGCTTTGCCATCCTGAACACCCCTGACCCGTCCTACCACGGCGTGGTCTATACCGAAGCCTTTGGCCCAGCCGCCTTCATCGGCCGCTGCCGCGTGGCTCCGCTGCGCAATACCGGCGCTGCCCTGGCCCCCTTGAGCGCCTTCCAGATCCTGCAAGGCATCGAAACCCTGCCTCTGCGCATGGAGCGTCATACAGAAAACGCCCTGAAAGTGGCCCAGTATCTGAACAAGCACCCACAAGTGTCCTGGGTGAAGTACGCCGGTTTGCCTGACCATCCGGATCATGAACTGGCCAAGCGCTATATGGGTGGCAAGCCTGCGGCGATTTTGTCCTTTGGTATCAAAGGCGGCATTGAAGCCGGTACCCGCTTTATCGACGCGCTGAACCTGGTGCTGCGTCTGGTCAATATTGGTGATGCCAAATCCCTGGCTTGCCACCCTGCCAGCACGACTCACCGTCAGCTCAATGCCGAAGAACTGGCCGCCGTGGGCGTGAGCGAAGACATGGTGCGTCTGTCCATTGGCCTGGAACACATCGACGACATTCTGGCCGATCTGGAACAAGCTCTGGAAGCAGCGGCACGCGGCTAAGACCCAAAAATCTGTACAGGCCGGAATTGCTGTACAGGTTTTTCTGCATCAAGCAAAAAAGCCTGGAATCGGTATTGCACCGACTCCAGGCTTTTTTCATTCTTGGCAATACGGCCGTCAGACAGACCGTGTCACGGACGCAAGAGAATCAGGACTTGCGAAACAACTGCGTCAAACCACCCAGCAGGCTGCTGGCATCGGTAATGTGAGATGGGTCAAACTGACCATTGGGGCTGGCTTGATTGATCAAGGACGGCAGCATGATCTTCAGATTATCCAGCACGCTTTGCTGATTCAAACCCGACAGGTCCACCAATTGCTTGATGGCCGGTTGCCCCATCACGCCCAGCAAATCCTGCTGGCCGATTTCCTGATTGCTGCCCTGCGAAATCCAGGACGACACCACATCACCAAACCCGCCCGAGCGAAAGCGCTCGATCAGGCCGCTCAAACCGCCTGGATAGCTGCTGATGACTTGAATCAGGGCGGGCAACAAGGCGCCCTGCTCTTTGGATTTGGAATCCGTAGCCGACAAGGCCGACACAACAGAATTAAGCAAACTCATTATTTTTCTCCCCAATGCACGGCCCCGCGCGTGGGCAGGTGCTGATATCAGGCCTCATTATGCCGCGACAGGCCGCCAGGCGGGGCGGATTAATTGTCAAGGTGGGTCAATAGATCACTGGCGGAAAGGCCCTATTGCCCTGAGCTGGGCCTACGCTACACTGGTTTCTCAATAGTCCGGCATCCCCCACAGACCGACTCCATGGAGACCCTGGAATGACGCAAGCTTCCTATACCGTCCTGTCCTCTGAAGAGACTGCTCGTGCCCTGCCTTATCCTGAACTGGTCGCCCAGCTAGGCAAAGCCATGGCCCAGTATGCTGCTGGTACTATCGTCGCCCCAACCCGTCAGGTTCTGGACTATCCCAAAACGGGGCAAATGCTGTCCATGCCAGCGGTTTCACACGATATAGGTGTTCATAAACTGGCTAATGTGATGCTGGACAACCAGCGGCAGGAACTGGGCAGTATCCAGGGCCTGGTCAGCGTCTACGACGCCCAGAACGGTTTGCCGCTACTGATTCTGGATGCACCCACCCTATCCGAACGCCGTACTGCAGCAGTATCCATGCTGGGTATTCAAGCCCTGTGGCCCCAAGGGCCGGAGCACATCACTTTGCTGGGGTACGGACAGCAGGCTGTCGCGCATTGCGATGCCATCATGACGCTGTACCCCAAAGCACGCGTCACCCTGACAGGCCGTAACCCAGACCGTGCACAGGCTGTGGCCACATCCTTGCAAGCCAGATTCGGGGACCGGGTCCAGGCCACCACGGCTGTTCCGGAAAAAACGGATGTACTGATCGCCCTGACCTCCAGCCTGACACCCGTGTATCACGAACCCGCACGCCTTGACCGCTTGCTGATTGGCTTGGGAGCCTTTCAACCAGATATGGCCGAGTTCGAGGCCCACACCTTGCTGGCCAGCCGTCTATATGCCGATGATGTCGCCGGCGCCCGCCAGGAAGCAGGCGACCTGATCCAGGCCGGCGTGGACTGGGAGCAAGTCCACAGCATTCACCAGGCGCTGCGTACCCCAGCCCCCAAAGACAAGCCCTTGTTCTTCAAATCAGTAGGCTCGGCTGCGTGGGATTTGGCAGCAGCACGTTGCGCCCTGCATCATTTAAACCAAGCCTAAATACTTAGGCTGTTAACTAGCTGACTTCACACGCCAAAGCGCGCCCAGAGTGTTACTCTGGCGCGTACAATCCCTTACAGTCACTTACCGATCTCTTTTTGCCGCCCTACCCATGACTTCTACGCTCCCTCCCACCGAAGACGATCCGTATCAGATCCAGTCCAAGTTTGAAATTCTGCGTGTTTTACGGGCTATCGAAAAAGGGGGCCTGTTACTGCACATGGAAGCCAATCAGGGCAATGACCGGATTGTCACCACCATTCTGGATATTGATCTGGACAATAACGTGGTGGTGATTGATACCGCCAACAAAGAAGAAAAAACCCGCAATCTGCTGCAGTCCGAACACACCCATTTCGAGACCTCGCTGGACAAGATCAAGGTGACGTTTCAGGGCCCCACCCCAGAGGTCGTGTCCTACGAAGGTCAGCCAGCCTTGGCGATCCCGATCCCCGAATCCATTCGCCGCTTGCAGCGACGTGAGTTCTTCCGCGTCAACGTACCCGTCAGCGAACCGGCCATGGTGATCTTGCGCTTGAATAACGAGTCCAAAAGCTTTCTGCTGCACGACATCAGTGGTGGCGGCTTGTCTTTGGTGGACGAATCGCAAACCCTGGCAGAGGTGATCGGCACGCATAAAACCGAATCCCTGCTGGAACTGCCGCAAGCCGGTTCTTTTGTTGTGGCGCTACAAGTAGCGCGTACGGAAACGCAGCAACTGCCTAATGGCAAACAGATTCAACGTTTGGGCTGTACCTTCATTGACCTGTCTGCCTCCACGCAGATGGCAATTCAGCATTACATCAGCCGCCTGGAACGCCAGCAGATCGCCAAACAGCGCGGTCACGGCTAATTCGATGCTTAGGGCATCCTCAAATCGCTGGGGGTGTCCACATCGCGCAAAATCCCCTCGTCCACCAAAGGCACAAACAAGGTCTGATCCTTGTTGGCCTGCAACAAGCCACGCGCGCCCTGCTCGTCTGCAAGCTCCAAAAGCTGCTGATGCCATTCCAATCCAAAGCCAACAGGGTTGCCGGGCTGGCCATTCAAAACGGGACGTACAATTCCGGCCCCATCCTGCACAGCCTGGGCCACCGCCGCTACGGTGCTTGGCCGCAACCAAGGCATATCCGCCAGCAGAACGACATAACCATAACGGGGACTGCAAGCGTGGATCCCGGCTTTCAGGCTGACACCCATACCGCGGATGGCCTCAGGTGCCTGAACAAATCTGACCGGCAAGCCACTCAGCTCCCGACGCAAAATCTGCTCATGGACATCACAAACAAGCAGCACTTCATCAAGCACGGACAAAGCCGTCTCACAGACGCGGCGCACCATCGTTCTGCCATCTTCAGTCTTGGCCAATAGCTTCAACTGCTGGCCCGACGGATCGAACCGCCTACCCAGGCCCGCCGCCAGAATAATGCCCGCCACTCCAGATACATGCTGCTGCCCTGCCATCCTGGCTCCTTTTGAACGATGTGGTGCCTCGTCGAAAATGCTTATTACTTCGCTCACTAGACTAATAGAAAGAAGCGTGGAGGAACAAGCTGGGTGAAAGAACATTGATTAGTGGATAAAAGAAGTCTCTGTGAAAACGCCATTCAGTCGGCCTGTTGATGTGTCCGGGCTGAGCACTTGCCGGTGCTACGCACCGGTACCCTAGTCAGGAGATAGCTACGGGCGCATCCTGAACTCGCGGGGTGGTTCGTCCCCCGGACGAACCACAAGCGTCCCGCTCAAACAGCAGGATGCTTGCACCCCTACGCTATCTCCTGCCCGCGGCAAGTACTCTGATCCGCCCCAACACATCAACAGGCCGACTGAACGGCTCACAATGGTTTTCTCTCTACCAAATCCTTGCTAATTCCTTGAAAAATAGGGCTTCTTTCCTTTCACCTCCTCTGCCAGTGCCGTTTGGGCTTTGAGTGAGGCCGGTGGATGGTTTTCTTGTGGGGCCCGGGTACGGCTTGGCGGGCGAGTCAGGGCTCTTGCCGCGGGCAGAGTGCTGGGGCGGGATGCAAGGGTCGTGCTGTTTGAGGAGCACGCTTGCGGTTTGTCCGGGGGACAAACCGCGCTCCGAGTTCACGACCCGCCCGCCCCAGCACTCTGACAAGGGAACCCACGCGCAGCGTGGGCAAGAGACCCGCCAAGACAAGCCGTACCCGGGCCCCACAAGAAAACACGCGACACTGGTTAAAGCCCAAACGGCACGCCCAGAAGAAGGCTCCTCTTAAACAACGACCACTCCTGCCAGCACACAATCCCTGGGCCTCGGCAAACCACCGCCCGTTTAAAAAACAGGGCCAAGGGTTTAAAACCATCCATATCCATTTGACACCATCTGATATATTTTCCCGACGCAGACCAAGGTAGCTCCCCCTACGTCAGCCCCTCACGATGCAGCAATAATGAACGCCCAACTCTAATCAAACTGTTTCCTCTACCTCAGGGGCCATCCAGTGCAAACAATATCTCGCGCTTTCAACACCTGCTTAACAATGAAACCAACAAAACTGTGTGCCGCCCTGGCGCTTGTCATTGCCCCACTGTCTGCTCAAGCCCTGGAAGACAGAATCATAGAAAACGCCTCGGGACGCCCCGTCTTTATCGCGCGTTTTTTTGAAATTGACGATGGTCCATTCGACGACGAGGGCACTACGTCCTCCTGGAGCTGGCAAGGTCATGAAGCTTACAAAAACGAGATCGTTGACGGCTTGGGCTATTGGGCTGAAATACTCCAGACCCAAGGTAACAATCCCCCAACCATCGTCAATATCGGTACGAGTAATGTGTCGGGCAACGCCTACGGTGGCTCACCCGAAGCCAATGACGGCCAAAGTCCGTTCACGCAAATGCAGCAAAATATCTTCGGCCTGTCGCCTGCCGCCGGCTCGCTACCGTTAGGTGGACATGGTTTGTTTGGCCTGGGCACAGACGACTACGCAACAAGTCCGGCGTTTACACAAACACCCCAGACCGGTAAAGACAGCGTACTCCTGACGACCATTCATGAGGTTGCTCATGGGCTGGGTATTTTGAGCAGCGTAGAAAACAGAGGCAATAAACAGGACATACGACCGTATTTCACAAGCCAGCTGAGTAGCTGGACGCAACTGCTAAGGGACGACAACGGTAATCCAGCACAGGCAGGACAGAAAGTTCTATGCAATGGCTGCAACACCTCTTACGACCCTGATGCCTTCGATCTGCGCCAGGACAAGGGTTTCCTAGTCGGTGCCAATATCGAGCAAGTCCTGGCTGGAGGCCTGCAGGGCGTGCCCGTCAAGATACTGGGGGAAAACGGCGACGTAGATGACAACTTCATGAGCCACATCGAACTTCGAAACAGCGTCATGAGCCACCAGAATTTCCGTAACTATTCGGGCTTCATGGAAGCTGAACTGGCCGTTCTGCAAGACCTGGGCTACACCATTGACCGGGGCAACTTCTTCGGGCGCTCGATCTACGGCGATGGCCTTGAACTGGTGAATACACAAGGCTTCTTTGCCCGCAATGCCCAGGGCACCCACTACCTTCCAGGTCAGTACAACCAATCCACTTTAGGCTTGGGCCTGCATATCTATGGCAGCAATAATCAGGTCCGACAAGCCGCTGACCTGCTGGCAGCAGGATCAGGCGGTGCAGGCATACGGGTCGATGGCGAGAACAACACCCTTGTCATCGACCCAGGCGTCAGAATCTACGCAGATGGTTTGAACGGGCGAGGCGTTCAATTTGCCTATGGTCGCGGACACACACTGGTTCATCGCGGCGATATCCAGGCTAGCGGACCTCAGGGTGTAGGCCTGCGTTTCGATTTTGGCACCAACTCGCTAGGCAACGAGACCGAGCGACGTGGATCCTACATCCGTAGCAGCGAGGGCAGCAATGAAGCCCTGCTCCCCGAACTGAACGGCCCCCTGGTTCAACAAGCCGACATCAGCGGGCGAGTTGCAGGTCAAGAAGCGGCCATCCTGATCTCTGACAATGCCTACGTTGAGCGCATCAACCTGATGCAAGGCGCACAAATTGAAGGCGATATAGTGTCGCATTACGCAGAACGCGACGACAACAACAAGCTGCGTCTGACTACGCTGTCCTTTGGTCAGGCTGCCAACAAGATGGGCCGCAGCATTGATCAGCCCGATGCCACATTCCACTTGAGCTACGCCGGCAACATCACCGGCAAAGACAATTTGGCCCTGTCATTTGACGGCGGCACAACGCAACTGAACGGCACCTTGCAGGTTCACAGCGCCACCATCAAGGAAGCGGCAACCTTGGGCGGGAATGCCAGCTTCGATCTGGCCAGCGGCAATGCTCTGATTAATGCCGGCACCCTGGCGCCCGGCAACTCCGTCGGACGCATCAATGTAAATGGCAACTTCCAACAAACAGCAACAGGCCGCCTGTTAGCCGAGTTTGATGGTAAAGGCGGCCACGACACCCTTGCCGTCAGTGGCCATGCTGACCTGGCCGGCACGCTGCAACTGACGCCCGCCGCCGACTGGTATCAAAACGCCTGGTCCGTCGACACAGGCTCGTTTGTTGAAGCAACCAGCTACAGCGGCAGCTTCGGCACCACTCAAATCGCCTCCGTATCGCCCACCTTGCAATTTGACGTTGCTCCTTTGGGTAATGAGCGCTATCACTTGTCGGCCACGCGAGCCAACAATGCCTATAGCCAGTATGGCCGCGACGAGAACCAGCAAGAAGCTGGCCAAGCCTTGTTCAAACTAGCCGCCGCTGGGCCAGCATCCGCACAAGGCCTGTTCCAGACGCTCGACTTCTCCGCTACCGACGGCTCCCAAATATCCGCCGCCCTGGACCAGATCTCACCGGCAGGCTACAGCGCTGCAATGGCCGGCTCCCTGATGCATGAGCGCTCGATCATGCAAACCGCCCGCCAAGGCCTGAGCCAAAGCATGCTGCGGCCCGGTACTGACTGGCAAGGCTACGCCTTGGTATTCGGTGCCAGTGGCGATCAAAACACGCGCGGGTCCATGCTTGGCTACGATGCCAACAGTTATGGCCTGATCGTTGGAGCTGGACGCGCCCTGGAAACGGCCCCCGACTTCGCCGTGGGAGCGCAGCTGGATATTTCAGACCTGTCGGTCAAGCCGGATGCCCCGTACTCCGGCAAGAGCAAAGCCTCCGCGTTCGGCCTTGCAGCCCATCTGCAATACCGCCCCGGTGCTCGGGAAGGTCTTTTTGCATTCAGCGGGCTGCGCCTGGGTCTGGAACAAGCCGATATGCGCAGGCAAATTGCCATTGGAGACTACCAGGCCACGCACTCGTCTGACTGGACAGGACGCAACCTGTCGATTGACGCCGGCACAGGCTACCTGTGGCAGTTGAACCCATCCTTTTCTGTCGGACCCTTTGCCAGCATGAACTATGCCCTGGTGTCCCGCCCATCGGTCGACGAATCTGGCAATGCGGCCACTCGACTTCATCTGGACAGCAAGCGCGTAGACGCCTTGCGCTCCAGCCTGGGGCTGACGGCGGAATGGAAGCGCGCCCTGGCTGATGGCAGCAACTTGGCCGTGAACGTTGACATTGGCTGGAATCACGAATGGCTGGATCGCGACCTGACTCAAGCTGCCCGTTTCGCCATTGCATCCACAGATACGACGTTCAATACCCGCAGTAGCGTACTGCCTCGCGACACGATGAGCCTGCGAACTGGCCTGACCTGGCAACGCAGTGAGCGTCTGTCGATTGGCACCAGCATCAGTTCACAGTTCGGCGGCGGGTATTCATCGCTGCAAGGACAGATGAATCTGCGCTGGGCGTTTTAAAAACAGATGGCCTCACACGGACCTGAACAGCAACTATAAAAAAGCCCCCGAGAGTCGTTCGACTCCCAGGGGCACAGGTCCGACAGCCTGCCCCCAAGCGGCAGACTACCGATACTCGATCAAAGTCCGATCAACTTCATCGCTTCTTCACGCGTTGCCACGGTGGCGTACTTCTGACGCATATCGAACAGGTTCGCCTCGTGAGGGCTAATCGCACGGTCACCCACGCAATCCGATACCACCAGGGGACGGAAACCCAGTTGCATCGCATCGACCACGCTGGAACGCACACAACCGCTGGTCACGGCGCCGGCAACCAGCAGTGTTTGCACACCACGCTGGGTCAACCAAGCCGCCAAGGGCGTACCGAAAAACGCCGACGGCACGTTCTTGCGAACGATGAACTCACCGGGCGCAGGAGCCAGTTCCGGCACGATATGGCTGTTGTGCGCGTCTTCGGTCAGACCCAGCATGCCGGGCACTTTAATGCTGAAGATGTTGTTATCAGCGCCATCGTCGGCATACACGATACGCGTATGCGCCACTGGCCAGCCCTGTTCACGCGCCGTTGCCAACAGCTTCTGTGTGTTCTCGATAGCTTCAGGGATATTGCCGCCACCAAACACGGCAGGATCCGCAAAGCCATTCACCAGATCAATAATCAACAAGCCGTAAGGAGCTTTAGGCTCCAGCGTCGACCCAAACCCTTGTTGAGCGTAAACCGCTCCCTCATTCGTACTCACCAACGCCTCCGTCCAGTACTTTGCCATCACGCACGACAGCGCGGCCATCCAGGCTGACCGTGCAATTGCGCAAAGGAATATCAATGTGGCATGCGGTTGTGCGCTTGCCGCCAGCTTCATTGTTCGGGCCCAGGGAGAACAGGAAGTTACCCTCGAACGCACGCGCATCCATGCCAATGGTGTTCTCACGCGAGTACAGACCCAAGGTGGACCAGTGAGCGCGTGGCTGCAAACCCCAACCAATGTGGGAAATGGCATAACCTTCGGGATCGTTGAAGGTCTTCATGTATTCGTCCAGCAGCTCGGCTTCGATACCACCTTCAATCTTGGTGGCATAGCCGTTTTCCACGGTCAGAATGATCTGCTCGGTAGAGTATTTCTTCTGTGGCAACAGGATGTCGCCCTTGTCGATCACGATGGTGCCGTTAGTGCCCAGCTCGTTCGGCCAGGTCAGCACAAAACCGCTGGGCCAGTGGTCCCAACGACCGGGCTCATCCACAAAACCGTATTCACGAATCGCCGGGAATTCACCCAGCGGGCAACGCAGGTTCGTACCGGCAGGAGAGGTGATGCTCATTTCCTTGGCGGCCTTGATCAAAGCGGCCGCCGCAGTCACGCGTGTACGATCCGCTTCCGTTGGCACCGTGCGAACCAGAATTTCTGGTGGCTCCACGGCCAGCAGAATCTTCGTGCCCGACTTCAGAATGTCGATCTGCTCGGGCGAGAACAACAGGGTCATCAAGTCCAGCACCAGATCACTGGCCTTCAGGGCTGCAATCGCTGCTTCGTTACCCGTCAGCGGGGTCGTACCCAGGTAGGCCAGCGAGTCACGGCTCAAGGCTTTTTCCGCGTTGACCGGCAACAAGTCCAGGCGATTCACAATCGCACCCATGGACTGAGCGGCAATCTGCGCACACTGCATGGTTTGCGGATGCGTGGTCGAGCTGGTCAGCAAGGTCACGGTTTGACCGGCCTGCAGCTTGGACAGGCGTAGCACTTCTTGCCATGCCTCGATAAGTTGGTAATCACTAACTGCCATCTTGTCTCTCCTTGTGAAAAGTTCCGACACTGACGCGGAACCTTTGCATCACGACGGGCCGCCCATGCGGCCCTTTCAACATCACACCAAGCGCTGGCCCAGGAAATCACCGAAAGCTTCGTAAAAGCCTGCTTCGTTATCCCAAGGAATCATGTGACCGGCATCAGGCACGCGAACGTGCTGAACGCCAGGGGCCAGCTGCTGAATCTCGGCCACATCCTCGTCACGCACCACGTCACCACGCTCGGCTGTCATCAGCAAGGCAGGCACGGTCAAATGCGGGAAGTCGACATGAATATCGTCGGTATGAAAGCCCTCAAAGCTGGCCAGAATCGCAGGCTCATGGCAGGTGTGCAGCCACTGGGCACGCAATTGCAATTGCTCTTCGGTCCAGGTCGGGCAAAAGGCACGCATGTCTTCTGCGGTGCAGCCTTTGCGAGCCATCGCCATGGAATCGACGTACCAGGGCAACTTGGAGGGATAAGCGCGACGACCTGGGCCGGACACTGGCGGATCAACCATCACCAGACGGTTCAGGCCCTCGCTGCTCTTGTGAGCGGCACGCAAACCAATGCGGGCACCCATGGAGTGACCGACCACGATGTAGTCCTTCAGGCCCAGCGCCTGAGCCAGTGCAATCAAGTCATCCGCCTGCGCATCCAGGCTGTAATCCATACCTTCAGCCGCTTCGCTCAAGCCGCGACCACGTACGTCTTGAATGTAGGTATCAAAGTGCTTGCCGAACTGCTCGCCCACAAAGCCCCAAGTTACTGCCGGGCTGGTAATGCCGGGAACGATGATGACTGCTGGGCGCTGATCGCGACCCTCGCTGGAGCCACCGTAACGCAAGTAATGCTGACGAATGCCATTGGCATGAACATGGCCGCCGTAAAGAAAGGTACTCATTAATCTGTCCTTGGATTGAAACCGTCAGGCCCTAAGCCCGACCCATGAAAACTGCTGCTGCCTAGGCCATTTGAGGCGTAGCAGCCAGCGCGGCCCGGACCACATCCGGTGTAAAAGGCACCTGCCGAAAACGTCGGCCAGTTGCATCAAACAAAGCATTGGCAATGGCCGAGGCACAGGGTACGGAGGCGGATTCGCCCGACCCCATAGGCGGCTCGGACTGCCTGTCCATCAAAATCACCTCTATGGGCGGGATACGCGGGAAATCCACAATAGGATAGGCACCCCACTCCGCACTGACTACGCCCTGTGCGTTAAAGCGCACCTGTTCATACAACGTGCGGCTCAAGGACTGAATCACATTGCCGTGAATCTGGTGACGCACACCGGCCGGGTTCACCATCTGCCCGGTATCCTGACCCACATAAATCTTCTGCACGTCGATCACGCCCGTTTCTATATGGACCCGCAAATCCAGTAACCAGGCTGACCAGGCCGCCCCGAAACCAGGGAACTTGCTGTGTATATAACGGGCGTACGACAGACCACGGCCATACAAATAGCCCTGCTCATCCGGCTGCCCGCGCGAACCACGCTGCCCAATCTGCCAGTGCCCCTTATCCGCCACCGCCTGCAGCAGTTCCTGAGCACGTTCATCCTGATCCAGATAACGCAGGCGATAGGTCAAGGGGTCCACACCCGCTTCCACTGCCAGCTCATCCAGAAAGCAGTCATGCGCAAAAGAGTTGGGCATGGCCGACACGCCGCGCAACCAGGAAGCGCGCACAATCGCGGGCATGTCCTGACACACAATGCGCTGCTTGGGATAGCTGTAAGGCGGTACGGCCGTACGGTCCCCCATTTCCAATTGACGGGGGGACGCCGACTCCCGCCCCGTCAGCAAGAGCGCCAGATTCGGCGCATCGTTGGAGGGGTAATGGGTCACAAAATCGTAATGACGCAGTTGCCCTTGGGCATCAATGGAGCCTTCGATATCCATCAACTGAGCAGCGCCTTTAGGCTCCCAGCCGTGTTCTTGCTCTCTTGTCAGTTGCACACGCACCGGCGCACCTACGGCTCGGGACAAGAGCAAGGCATCCGCACACACATCGTCAGCACAATTACGGCCATAGCAACCGGCCGCTTCGTGACGGATGATCTCCAGACCGGCCTCGTCCTCTTCCAGCAACTGGCTCAAATGAACGCGCAACATATGCGGGTTCTGCGAGCCTGACCAGATCCGGCTATGACCGGGCTGATAGTCCGCCACCGCGCAAGACGGACCAATAGAGGCATGCAGCTGAAAAGGCCAGACATAGCTACGCTTCAAGCGTTTGCCTTCTGGCGGCAGCTCGTCAAAACCCGGCCCTTTATCGGCCAGCAAACGCTCTGTCATGGGCTGACGACGAATCAGCTGCTCCAGATTGCTCATATCCTCCAGCGGAGGAATCGCTTTCCAGCGCACTTTCAATTCGCGAGCAGCACGCATGGCGTGTTCTTCACGACGCGCGACCACACCAATAAAGTCGCCAATCACCACGACTCGCACATCGTCGCCAATATGACGGATGGACTCCTCGTCCACGGATTCCAGGCTGCGACCGATGAAGTCGCCGCTATCACGCCCTATATAAGGAGGACGCACAACACGGCCATGCAACATACCGGGCACGCGCACATCGTGCACATACACCCACTGCCCTGCGACCTTGCCCGGAATATCGACACGCGCCTGGGCTGTCCCTACAATGCGCAATTGTTCGGCCGGTTTGGTGGGAGTTTCTTTATCCAGATAGGCCCGCAGTTCCAGACCCTCCAGCAGTTGCCAGTACGTCAGGCTGCGCCCGTCCGGGGCAATGATGGTGCCGTCTTCCACGCGTAATTGATCGGCAGGCAGTGCCCAGCGTTCTGCGGCTTGTGCCAGCAGCAATTGACGTGCTTGAGCCGCCGCCTTGCGCAGCGGTACAGCATGAATCTGAATCGAAGCACTGGCGATGGTGGGGCCTTGATTGGGCACCGCATCGGTATGACCCAGCACCATTTGCACGCGTGCCATGGGCACATCCAGCTCGTCGGCCACAATCTGACTCAGTGCAGTTTGAATGCCGGTACCCAGATCCACGTGCCCATTAAAAGCGCGCACCCAGCCCTGTTCGGACACGGCGACAAAGACATCGTCGTGCGCCTGCAAATACTCGGACACCACGCCGGGCTGGCCGGGCGAAGGCTTGGGAGGCCGCGCCGGTGCCGCTAAAATCAGCAAGGTGCCAGACGCCCTGAGCAAGTCTTGCTGCTGGTGGCGCGGCGCATCGTAAGACATCACACTCTCCTGGCTGGGCTTTATATAAGGGGCTGGAAACCGGCCATCAGGGCTCCATCCCTGAAAACCTGCCTGAAACGCCCCCTGGCAAAACATTGATTACTAGCGTACACGCCCTAATAAAAACAAATGCAGTGCGCTTCAACCCATTTATCGCAACTACTATAAAGAGAAAATCAAGGGCTTAATAATCAGTGTAAACCCTATATTAAATAAGATTAGACCGAATTTCGAACGGCTTCCCAAGAGGGCTTTGATTGATACCTCAAGGGAGTAGTAGAATCTATTTACTCGATAAATTAAAGTGTATACACTTAATTTAAGCATATCAATACCGAGCTGATAAAAGCACCGCACACGCTGTCCGACAACAAGGTGCGATCTACCAAAGGTGAAACCCATGAACCCTTGTACTCGCCCGCACACCTTGCGGGTCAATCAAGAGACCCACATCATCGAGGTGGAACCCGATACGCCGCTGCTTTATGTATTGCGTAACGACCTGGAACTGAATGGCCCCAAATTCGGCTGTGGCCTGGGTGAATGTGGCGCCTGTACGGTGCTGGTCGATGGTGTGGCCGCCCGCTCCTGTGTTGTGCCTGTCAGCCTGGTAGAAAACCGTCAGATCACTACCTTGGAAGGCTTGGCCCGGAACGGCCAGCCTAATGATGTTCAGCAGGCATTTATTGACTGCCAGGCCGCACAATGCGGCTATTGCCTCAATGGCATGGTCATGACTGTGCAGGCCCTTCTGGAACGCAATCCGCAAGCCACCGAAGAGCAAATTCGGGACGAGCTGCGCTATAACCTGTGCCGTTGCGGCACACACGTAGAAATCATGCAAGCCGCTGTACGCGTCGCAAAGGCCCGGCAATGAGTCATTCAGTACAAGACCTTTCCCGAGCGTTGTGGCCGGAACTGCCTGCTGGCACCAGCCTGCTGCATGGCGCTGTTGTACGCCCTCCTTACTGGTCGTACGAGAACGGGCAGTATCTGGGTGCTGAATTACAGACCGTAAACCAGCAGGCCGCCCTGCAAGTGCCTGGTGTCGTGGCCTGTGTGCATATGGGCAATTTTCTGGGTGTGCTGGCGGTACAAGCCGAGCAGGCTCAGCAAGGCGCTGCTTTGCTGGATGCACGTTGGGCTACGCCCGTCGCAGCAAACCAGGCTGCGCTTCCAGCGAATGAGGATGTTGCTGCTACGCTTAGCACCCCTGATCAAAGCTATGAATGGCAATCTGCCGCCGAGCATCAGGAAACTGCCTGGGCCCGTGCCTGTTATCACGACAAACAGCTTTATGTTTGGGCGCATACGCAGCGCCCCGCGGCCCTGCTGATTGAGCTGCAAGCCTTGAGCGGCCTGCCCAGCGAACAGATCCATTTGCAGGATATTGCCGGTAATCAGGCCGATGCTTACGACTGTGCCATGGATGCGGCAGTCATGGCCTTTGGGCGCCCCCAGGCCGTACAAGTTCGTGCCAGCCACAGTGCAGACATCATTCGCCTGAGTGTCTTTAAAGGCACTGCAGAGCCAAACGACCTGAATGCCCATTTGCGGGCCACCCGCTGGCAACTGAATACCTTGTCCGGTGCGCGCCCTTCTCTGGCGGCCATTCTTTGCGGTCAGCCAGGTTTGCCCAGCAGCGGCCCGACCGTAAAAAGTGATTACTTCTCCGCCCCTACACCTAACTATGATGGCGCAGCCGCCAGCAGCGACCCCGACAGCCTGGCCCAGGCCACGATCTTTGCTCAAGAGTCGCAGTTCGATCAAGACTGCCACAGCCTGGGACTGGACCCCTTGGCGGCACGACTGGAACAAGTCAGTAGTCCCCAAGGTCGAGATCTGCTGCAACGGGTTGCCGAACAGTCGGACTGGTCCGAACCCTTGCCCGCCCATCAAGGCCCTTTACGCAAGGGTCGCGGGCTGGCCTACAGCCATATTGTTGAACACGTCCCCGGACAAGCTGCGCGCGAGCAGTGGTCCGCCTGGGCCGTGGATGTTAGCGTCGATACCCGCCAAGGCACACTCAGCATAGACAAGCTGACCATTGGCCACGACAGCACCGAACTGGGCAATGCCGAGCAGACCCCAGAGTCTGCACCCGCCTTGGCCGACCGACTAGGCCGTTGGGCGCAGCAACTGCTGGCCAAGGGCGTGGGCAAAGGCGGCGAAGGTCATAGCGACAGCCCCGTCAAAGAAACAGCCGACAAGCCAGCCGTTCAGCTGGTCAAACGGGAGTCTGCTGTAGGCCAGCCTTTGGCCTGGAATCAGGGCGTGGAACTGCCTGCCGCTGCCGCCATTGCCAATGCAATTTTCAATGCCAGTGGCATACGTCTGACCAGCGCGCCCTTTAGCGAACAGTCTTTGACACTGGGCTATCAGGCCGATAAGACAGGCAGCAGCAAAAAACGCAAAGCCTGGTGGGGTGCCTTGGCCGCGGTCGCCACCGGCACAGTCTTGAGTGCCCTGCCCTGGCGACCTGCCATTGCACCGGTCGGCCAGGTGGATACCTCCATCTTTTCAGAGCTGGCCATCGAACGCGGCCGCCTGGTTGCGATTGCGGGCGACTGCATGGTCTGCCACACCGCTGAAGGCGGCACACCCAATGCGGGCGGTCTGGGTTTGGATACGCCGTTTGGCACGATCTATACCACCAACATCACCCCGGACAAAGAAACCGGCATAGGCAGCTGGAGCTACAAAGCCTTTGAACGTGCCATGCGCGAAGGTATTCATCAGGACGGTCGCCACCTGTACCCGGCCTTTCCTTACACAGCCTTTGCCAAGATCAGCGATGAGGACATGCAGTCCCTCTATGCCTACTTGATGACGCAAGAGCCGGTGAAATCCGAAGTGCCTGAAACCAAACTGCCCTTCCCCATGAATATGCGGCCTTTGGTAGCGGGCTGGAACCTGCTGTTTCACCGTGATCCGAATGCCTACGTGCCGGACCCCACGCAAACTGTGCAGTGGAACCGGGGAGCCTATCTGGTCAATAGCAGCGGCCACTGTGCCGCCTGCCATAGCCCGCGCAATATGCTGGGAGCCGAGAAAGGGGGTGAAGCGAATTTCCTGGCCGGTGGTTTTGCGGACAACTGGGAAGCTCCTGCACTCAATAGCTTGTCCAAAGCCCCCATCCCCTGGACAGAGCAGGAGCTGTACCAGTACTTGCGTACCGGCTATTCGCCCCGTCATGGCGTAGCAGCAGGACCAATGGGACCGGTCGTGGCGGGTTTGGCAGAACTGCCTGAATCCGATGTCCGCGCCATGGCGCATTATCTAAGCAGCCTGAACCCGGTCGAGAGCGAACAAGAACAAACGCACGCCGCTCAGGCCGCGCTTTTGGAGCAGAACAGCCGCAGCAATAAGGAAGTGATGTTGATGCCGGGTGAAAACCTGTTCAACGGGGCTTGTGCTGTTTGTCACGACCCGCGCGGTGGGCCGGTGCTATTTGGTGCCCGCCCGTCCCTGGCCTTGAACAGCAATCTGCACAGCGAGCATCCGGACAATACGATTCAGGTATTGATGCACGGCATTACCCGTCCGGCACAGCCTGCTCTGGGCTCCATGCCCGGTTTCAAGAACAGCATGAATGACGAGCAGATGGAAGATTTGCTGAACTATATGCGGGCGCGTTTTGCTCCGGACAAACCGGCCTGGACCGGGCTGAAAGACAAGATTGCGACCATCAGGGAGCAGAAGGGACACTTGTAGACGGAGGGTGTCCGCAGAGAGTGTTTGGACACGTGGCAAACGAAACAAAGGCGGCTTCAAGTTTTCACTTGGCCGCCTTTGTTTTATGGTTCACATCGCCTTCAGACTTGGCCAAGGCCAAGATCCCAGCCAGGCCCGGACTCAAAACCCATCAGCCGGAAAAACCCCCAGCCTCCAGGAACTTCTGCTCTTCCGCCGTGGTAGTACGCCCCAGGATCGAATTACGGTGCGGGAAGCGGCCAAAGCGCTCCACCACATCCAGATGCTCTTCGGCGTGATCCAGCCAGGGACGGCCAATTTCCTGATTCAGACGCACGGCCTCTTGCTGATCGGCCAGGTTCTCTGCATGGGAATACGGCAGGTAGCAGAACACCCGACGCTCCACCGGAATCTGTTTATCCAGCCCCTTGGCCACCATTTCCTTGGCAATCGCCAACCCCTTCTCATCGGTCGCATACATGCGCGTGGTATTGCGAAAAGAGTTGCGCGGAAACTGATCCAGCAGAATCAGCAAGGCATAGGCTCCTTCTGCCGTCTGTGCCCAATCATCCAGCTCGCCCCTGGCAGCACGTTCGTGCCAGTCCAAAAACCGTTCGCGAAATTCCCGGTCAAAGTCATCGGACTTGCGAAACCATTTCTCTGGCCCTGATTCAATCCAGAAATCAATCACTGCCTGAGGATTGGGACGTGCATCTGCCATGGTGTTCTCCTGAAGCCGGTCTGGCCTCCAATACGGGGAGGCCCGAAGTTAGACGGACAGGTAAGTGCGCCGCACTTGCTCGTTGGCACTTAATTCCTGCATGGCGCCACTGTACCGTATTTGCCCCTTTTCCAGCACATAAGCCCGATCCGACACCAGCTCGGCAAAATGCAAATTCTGCTCGGACAGCAAGATGCTGACACCGGCCTGCTTCAGCTCCAGAATCATGTGCACCATCTGCTCCACAATCACGGGAGCCACGCCCTCGGATGGTTCGTCCAGCAAGACCAGATAAGGATTGCCCATCAAGGTGCGCGCGACGGTCAGCATTTGTTGCTCGCCCCCACTCATCTGCCCACCGGGCCTGTCCTGCATTTGACCCAGATTCGGAAACAGGCTGTACAAGCGCTCGGGCTGCCAGTGCGGAGCTGCTGTACCATCGGGCCAGCGCCGTGCTGGCTGACGTCCCACTTCCAGATTTTCCGTGACGCTCAGGTCGGTAAAGATACGCCGGTCTTCGGGCACAAAGCCCAAACCTGCGCGTGCGATTTCAAATGGCTGCTTGTCGTGAATGGCCTGGCCCATGAATTCAATGTGACCGTCGCAGCGCTCCATCAAACCCATAATGGATTTCAAGGTAGTGGACTTGCCCGCGCCGTTACGCCCCATCAAGGCGACCACTTCACCACGTTGCACAGTCAGTGACAGGTCAAACAAGATATGCGCAGCACCGTACCAGGCATTCAAGCCATCCACACTTAGCAAAGGCTGCTTGTCGGCCACGCCTGTGGCAACCCGCTCAGAACCGGCTACTAAATCCTGCATCATGCGGGCTCCTTGTTCTCGAATGTTTTGCCTGTGCCAAAGTACACCTCCTGCACCTTGGGATGCTGACGGATATAGTCTGCATCCCCTTCTGCCACCAGCCGACCACGGGCCAGCACCAACATGCGGTCCGAGTGCTCGAACACCACGTCCATACTGTGCTCGGTAAACAGCACACCCATATTGCGTTCGATCACCAGTTTTTTGGTCAGGCGCATCAGCTCATTACGCTCTTTGGGTGCCATGCCTGCCGTGGGTTCGTCCATCAGCAAAAGACGGGGGTCGTTGGCCAATGCAATCGCCAGCTCTACCCGCTTCACGTCCCCGTAAGCCAGCTCGCTACAAGGGCGTTCGGCCTGCGCCAGCATACCCACCTGATCCAGCAAATCCAGCGCACGAGCCCGTTCGAACTGAGCCGCCCGACGCCAGAAGGAAAACAGTTTTTTCTGATGCGCCAGCAAGGCCATCTGCACGTTTTCCACCACCGTCAGGGACGCAAAAGTTGCGGCGATCTGAAAGGTACGGCCCACCCCCAAGGCAGCAATCTTGCGCGGGGCCAGCCCTACCAGTTCCTGATCGCCCAAACGCACTGACCCGGCTGTAGGCGTCAATTGCCCGCCCACCATATTGAAGGTGGTGGTTTTGCCAGCCCCATTGGGGCCGATCAAGGCCAGAAACTCTCCGGCCTGCACATCAAACTCGATACCGTCTACGGCCAGATTGCCGCCAAACGCTTTTTTAAGACCTCGTACTTGCAGCAAACTCATGACGATGCCTCCGGTGCTACGCGGCGATGCGCCCAGCGTTTGAAAAAGCCGGCAATACCCTGCGGGAAAGCCAGAACCAGCAGCAGAATCACGCCACCGAACAAGGCGCGCCAATACTGTGTAATGCCCAGGAAGAAGTCCTGCAGCAAGGTGAATACGGCTGCACCCACCACTGGCCCAACCAGAGTTTGCAAACCACCCAGCAAGACCATGACCAAGCCATCCACGGACTTGTTCACCGCAATCACTTCGGGCGAGACACTACCCTTGGAAAACACGAACAAGGCGCCAGCCAGACCAGCAAACGTCCCCGCCAGAATAAAGGTCAGCCACTGCACGCGTTTGACGGGAATGCCAATTGCCTCAGCCCGCAAGGCCGAATCCCGGCTGGCACGCATGGCGTAACCAAAGGGGGAGAACAAGATGCGACGCAACAGGAAGGCCGCTGCCACCACCAGCAGCAAGGCAAAGTAATAGTAGCGATCACCCGACAGCCACTCCGCAGGCCAGATACCGACCACGCCATTGGAGCCACCCGTAAAGCTGTCCCACTGATACACAATCGACCAGATAATCTGTGCGAAAGCCAGGGTCAGCATAGCCAGGTAAACACCGGACAGACGCACGCAGAACCAGCCAAAGATCAGCGCACCCAAGCCTGCGACAGCTGGAGCCAGAACCAGGGACCAGCCCATGGACAAGGCCGCCGCCTTGAACAACAGGGCAGCCGCATAAGCGCCTAGACCAAAGTAAGCAGCATGACCAAAGGAGTTCATGCCCCCTGGCCCCATCATGAAATGCAGGCTCAAGGAGAACAGGGACAAAACCAGAATATCCAGAGCCAGCACGGGCGCATACGGGAACCAGTCGCTCATCAAAGGCAAGGCTGCCATCACACCCAGAACCACCAGCACCATGATCTGGAACGCTCCACTACCAGCACGAAGAGGCGCTTCGATAGGGGCCGAGTTACGGCTGACGGCTTGAGCACGTCCAAACAAGCCCCAGGGCCGGAACACCAGCACCACGGCCATGAAGATGAATTCCACCACCAGCGTCAACTTCGGAAAGGCAAAGTCCACACCAAAGAAGGTGACCGTGCCCAGCGCAATACACAGGGCCTTCAATTCAGCGACAATCAGGGCAGCCACGTAAGCGCCGGGGATGGAGCCCATGCCACCGACCACCACAATCACAAAGGCATCCCCAATCACGCTCAAGTCCAGCAGCAGATTGGCGGGCTGACGCGGCAATTGCACAGCACCACCCAAACCCGCCAGGAAGGCACCCAAGGCAAACACACCCGTAAACAACCAGGCCTGATTCACACCCAGCGCACCCAGCATTTGTCTGTCGTGGGTCGCGGCGCGCACCAGCACCCCCCATCGGGTACGGGTGAGCAAGAGCCACAGCAAGCCCAGCACTACCGGACCGATCACGATCAGCACCAGGTCATAGACCGGGAAGAAGCGCCCTGCAATGGAAATAGAACCGTTCAAACCCGGAGCCAGCGGCCCCAGCAGATCTTCCGGCCCCCACACGGCCAAAGCGCCATCATTAATCACCAGCACCAGGGCAAAAGTAGCCAATAACTGGAACAGCTCGGGCGCTTTATAAATACGCCGCAGCAGCACGATCTCCAGCAAGGCCCCCAAGGCGCCTACCAGCAAGGCTGCCACAATCAAGCCTGCCCAGAACCCCAGCGCCGAGCCCCCCATGAACTGCACGGTGGAGTACGCCATGTAGATGCCCAGCATATACAGGGAACCGTGTGCAAAGTTGACGATGCGTGTCACCCCGAAGATCAGGGACAAACCCGCCGCCACCAGGAACAAAGACGATGCCTCGGCCAGCCCGTTAAGGAACTGCACCCATAAACCCGATAAGGCCATTACTGCCTCGCGTCAGAAGTGGCGCACCAGACGGTGCGCCGATCTACGAAATACTGCGTTCCTGGAGTTATTGATTAGCCGCAGCAGGACGCCACTGGCTGACTTGCTCATCCGTAGGCTGTACATCTTTGCCATCGGCATAACGGATATTGGTCATGATGCCCTTGCCGTCTTGTTTGGCCAGCACACCCACATACGCCCCCTGGGTGGATTGCTGATCTTGCGTACGGTAAGTAATGGGGCCAAAAGGTGTGACCACATCCAGACCACGGAAGGCTTTGATCATGGCTTCCGTGTCGGTAGAACCGGCTTTTTCAATACCGGCGGCAATCGACACAATGGTGCTGTAGCCAATAATCGTGCCCAGGCGTGGGTGCTCTTTGTACTTGTCCTGATAGGCTTTCAGGAAGGCATTGTGCTCGGGCGTGTCGATGGCGTACCAGGGGTAGCCTGTCACAATCCAGCCTTCTGGCGTTTCTTCACCCAAGGGGTCCAGGTACTCCGGCTCGCCCGTCAACATGCTGACCACCGGCAAGGCGGGACTGAAGAACTGGCGCTGATTACCGGCACGAACCAGACGAGCCAGGTCGGACGCAAACAGTACGTTAAAGACCGCATCAGGCTTGGCTTCGGACAAGGCCTGCACCACGGCACCGGCATCGACCTTGCCCAGCGGGGTAGCCTGTTCAGCTACAAATTCAATATCGGGCTGGGCTTCTTTCATCAAGGTCTTGAAAGTGGCCACGGCGGACTGACCATACTCGTAGTTGGGATACACAATCGCCCAGCGCTTCTTGTTCAGCTTGACGGCTTCGGGCACCAGCATGGCTACCTGCATATAGGTAGAGTTGCGCAGGCGGAAGGTATAGCGGTTGCCATCAGCCCAGACGATCTTGTCGGTCAAAGGCTCGCTAGCCAGAAAGAATACTTTTTTGTGTTTGGCAAAGTCGGTAATGGCCAGACCGATATTGGACAGGAAGGTCCCGGTCAGCACATCCACTTTTTCACGCGAGATCAATTCCTCGGCCGCACGTACCGCATCGCCGGGATTGGAGTTGTCATCCTTGATGATCAATTGCAGCTGCTTGCCGTGAATCCCCCCGGCCTGATTGATCTGCTCAACCGCCAGCTCCATCCCGTTTCGATAGGGCCCCAAAAACGCGGGCTGGGATTTATAGCTGTTCAGCTCCCCGATCTTGATCACCCCCTCGGCGGCAGCGGTGGCCCCCAAGGTTTGCAACATCATCGTTCCTGCCAGTGCTACCCCTGCAAATGTCTTGTTCATTGTCTTCTCCGTGGGCTTGTGAGGCGAAACACGACTCAGCAACTTGTCTTGTTTTAGTGATTTAAAGTGTACACATGGTATTTTTTGGAGTAAATCGGCCAAGACCTAGGGATATACCCTTGAACACTTTAAACATAAAACACAACAAACCAAGCAGAAAGCCGTTACAGCAAGGAGATCAAGAAGAAATGAGCAGAAAAAGTAGATAGCCTGAAAAGAAGATAACTACCGATATACAGTGACTACACTTAATAAGCCCAAAGATTAAAACGCAACCACCCCGCCTGGTTCCTGCACGCGCCGAATCATGGTTTTCATAAACTGCTCCATCATATCCGGCAAAGGGGAAGCAAACGGCTAAAAACGCTAGAAAGGCTTATGAGCTACTGCTCTGGAGTCACCGCGCCAAAGTGGCAATCAGCCACTGCGAGTCTCATGAACTTTCTGCCCCGCAGAGGGTAAATCGTATAACTGAGGGGTACGCGTTGGGTTGAAGTCCTGCCATTGGCCATCACTCCAATTGCCGTTGGCCCATTCAATCGCGTAGCCCCCATTGCGCTGCAATTCGCGCACTAGTACCGCTTCCTCGGCCGACCCCAGACGCGCCGCCAACATGACGCCCGAAACACGATTTAAAGGCTCTTTTTCAGGCTTATGGCCACCCAGCTTCACGATCCCGCCCACCATGGCACCGATGTAAGCCCCCAAAGCCGCAAAGGCAAGCAACAGCAGCTGAGGCCAGCTTGTCATGCTCAATAACCACCAGCCCAGGGCGATCCCCAAGACGGCCCCTAGAACGACACCCAGGATGGCACCCAAACCACCTCCTCGGGCAGCCTTGTCCAAAGTTCTGTCACCTCCAATCGGATACTGCGCATGTTGACCTCCTGGTTTAAGGTAGAAAATCTGCAGATCCTGACTTTCCAAGCCCAGCCCCTGCAGGACTCGCGCAGCTTGTTGGGCCTGATCAAACGTATCGAATTCCGCCGCAATAATGCGTTCCATAACAAGGCTCCCCAATAAATGTGTTCACCAAAGAACCAGCAAGTTTCGTTCCCAAACCCCGCTTCTACTGGGGAAATCCTCTAGAAGGTTTCACCTGGAAATATCAATGCCTAAAGAATTTTGACGTTATATTCTCAAGAGATAAAAAAACGTAGCCTTCCAGGCTATTCTTTTGGAGACAAGATTTTGACTTTTCCCCGTCGCTTTCCATCCCGACTGACTCTTGGCGTGTTGACCACCAGCGTCTTGCTGGCCGCCTGTGCCAGCGCCCCCTTAAGTGAGCGCAGCGTCACCATCAAGCGCGACAGCTACGGCACTCCTCATATCTATGCCGACAGCACTTATGGCCTGTTCTATGGCTATGCCTATGCCGTGGCTACAGACCGTCTATACCAGATGGAAATTGCCAAGCGCTCTGGCTGGGGAACCGTGGCAGAAGTTCTGGGACCGGACTTCCTGGAGCTGGATAAAGTCACTCACAACAATATCGATCCGGACTCTATCCGCAAACAATTGGCCGCTCTGTCCAAAGAGGACCGCGCCATGTTCGAGGGCTATGCCGCTGGTTTCACCCAACGCGTTCGCGAGGTGAAAGCCCAGCGCGACACCTTGATGCCCAAGGAGTTTCTGGACAAAGGGTTTGAGCCTTCTGAGTGGCAGCCTGAAGACATTGCCATGGTCTGGGTGGGCCTGATTCTGAACCGCTTCTTTGCTGGCACGGCCGAAGTGGCCAACCTGAGTCTGCTGGAAACCCTGAAAGCAGACCAGGGCGCGGAACGTGGCGAACAGCTTTACAAACAACTACGCTGGCTGAACGACCCGACTGCCCCCACCATTATTCCGCAGCCTGACACCAAGGCAGCGCTGGCCGATTTGCCTACGCATTTGCAGGCTCTGTCCGCACAAGCGGCGCAGGACTACCTGCACAAGCAAGCCGTGGCCTTGGGCCCCACCGTGGCCGCAGGCACACCTACTGCCAGCAATGCCTGGTTGCTGGGCCCCGAAAAGACAAGCCACGGTCATGCCGTGCTGTACAACGGCCCGCAACAAGGCTGGTACACGCCGTCCATTACCTATAGCGTCGGCCTGCACGGTGCGGGCTACGACCTGACCGGCAGCACGGCCGTTGCTCTGCCCGCTATTTTGTTCGGCACCAATGGCCAGATTGCCTGGGGCTCCACCGTGGGTTCACTGGACACCAATGACGTCTACCAATTGCGCTTGAAAGACGGTGACCCGCATAGTTACTGGTACAACAATGCCTGGCACCCCATGGAGCACAAGCAGGTACGCATCAAGGTGCGTGGTCAGGACGATGTGACGCTGGACGTTTACCGCGCAGCTCAAGGTTATGTCAGCAGTTGGGACAAAAAGAACAACACCGCCTACGCCAACCGTCGCACCTGGGAAGGCCGGGAAATTGAAACCTTGCTGGGTTGGGCCCATGCGGCCAAGGCCAAGAACTGGGATCAATTCATGGCTCAGGCCTCGCGCGTCAGCGCTTCCATTACCTGGTTCTATGCCGACACCCAGAACAATATCGGTGCGGCAGCCCTGGGCCTCTTGCCCAAGCGCCCAGCCAATCAGGCGATCCAGTTCCCTGCAGCGGGCGACGGCAGTATGGAATGGCAAGGCTTCCTGAGCTTTGATCACAACCCCAAAGTGCTGAACCCGCAGCAAGGCTATATCGCCAGCTGGAACAACAAGGCCTACGGTGCCTTGCTGGCAGACAACTCCAACTTCTCCTATGTGGACCGTGTGCAGGAACTGCTGGCACCGCTACAGGCCAAGCAGCGCCTGAGTGACGAAGAAATCTGGGGCATTGACTCCCTGGGTGCCCGCTCTGATCTGAATGCGCGCTACTTCGCCCCCATCATCCAGGAAGCTGCCAAGCTGCCACGTGCCAGTGCACTGGCACGTCAGGCTGCCGAACAACTGAAAGGCTGGGACTACAAGCTGCACGTGGCCAGCAATGGCAAACAGTACGAAGGCAGCGCCCCAGCCGTGATGCAGGCCTGGATGCAAGCCGCAGTGCCCGTATTCCTGAAAGGTCGTTTGCCTGACAGCGTCTACAACACCTACACACAAAGCCTGTACCCGGCCATGGATGATCCGCGCAGTGCCCAGCCCGCTGCGGCCGCCAAGCTGATCTGGAATGCCATTCAGGGCCCGGCTGCTGGTGTGCCACAAACAATTGATTTCCTGCAAGGTCGCCCGGCCCAGGAACTGGTGCTGGACGCACTGGAGCAAGCTGCTGCCTCGCTACAGAAATCACAGGGTGCACAAGCCCAGCAATGGCGTGCTCCAGCCGTATCCATGCTGTTCGCCGCACGCAATGCGATTGGGGTGCCTTGGTCTGACCCTGCGCACGAGCGCCGCATCATGCCTTATCTGAACACCGGCAGCGCCCGATTCCAGTATGTGCTGGACCCCACCGGCGTGCGCATGTGCTCGGTTATGGCTCCCGGTCAAAGCGGTTTCATCAATCCTGAAGGCGAAGCCAGCGCCCATCACTCGGATCAGTTGGAGATGTTTGCTGCCTTCAAGTGCAAGAGCGATGCCATCAGCGCTCAGGACATCGACAAGGCCAGCCAGGATAGCCAAACCCTGCGCTACTAAGCCGTCAATAGAAAACGAGGCCTGGAGCGTGTGCCGCTCCAGGCCTCGTTTCTTTCTGCTTCACCCGGCAGGCTTAATCCCTCGCCACCACCTGGTTACGACCAGCGCGCTTGGCTTGATATAAGCGCTGGTCAGCCTGCATCAGGACATCCTCAATCACCTGACCGGGCTGGCATACCGCCAAACCCATACTGGCCGTAATCTGAAAAGCCTCGCGGTCGTGGTTATAAAAGGTTTGTGCCTGTACCTGACTCAAAAGCAGATCGGCAAAACTCAAGGCCTGTGCATCACTACGTCCGGCCAGAATCAACACAAACTCCTCGCCACCATAACGGGCCGCCAGATCATCCGGCCCCAGCTGCGCCTTGAATAAAGAGGCAGTACGCGTCAGCACGTCATCCCCTACCGAGTGACCGTGGGTATCGTTGATCTGCTTGAAATGATCCAGATCCACCATCAGCACATGCAGCCTTTCATGCACTGGTCCCTGTCCCAGCTGACGGCTAATCGCGCCCCGGTTCAACAAGCCGGTCAAGGTATCGTGTGTGGCTTGCCGATATAAACGCAGCAAAAGCCCCAGGTGAAAATAATTGGCTGTTAAAGCGACGACCAGCAAGGCTGTCAAAAGCCAAAGATCCTGTAAACCTTTCATGCTTAGCCAGGTTCCCGAACTGACACTGGCCAAAACCTGCAAAGCAATTAACGCGCCCCCCACCAAGGCTGATTCCAGCAAAGTGAAAGGAAAAATGCTTAAGGTGGCCACCAGCAGGAAAGGAATAAAGCCATACCCCAGTACAACGTACTGGCCAGCCCCGGACAGGGTCAGCAGCATATAAGCGTAAAAAGAGGCCGGCAAAATAAAGACCAGGCCGCTTAAAACATAAATACGGGTAATGCGCTGGTGGCCATTGAAAGCCAGCCATACGCACAAGATCAATCCCCCCAGGCTTAAAACCCGTATCGCCATCAAATGCGCGGGCCAGCTGGGCAAGACCAGCCAGTCCATCAAAGTCCAAAGGGGGGTCAGCAAAGCAAATAACAAGCCGACCAGAATGACACGGCTGCGCAAATACTCCATTCGGGCATGAATGAAGTCACGAGAATGATATTTCCCGCTCAGTGTGTCGCGCACCGAGCTAATACTGATCGCTTGCAAGTTTTTCCAGCCTTCCAGAATTGTTCCCATCAATCAATTCGCTAAGAAGAAACAAAGTAACATAACGGCAATTTTTAGTTACATGAGTTTGAAAAACAAGCTGTCAGTTCTTTCAGGGTCAGCCCGCGCTGACCCCGACTTACAATCACACCACTTGAGGTTGCTTACTCATCCAGCTAATTACCTCTTCCAACATCGGTTCGCCCGAATCCTGCGGGCGCCACAACAGACCCAACTGACCATGCAAGCGCGGGTCGCTCCAGTCCAGGTTCAAGATACACAGCTCCGGGTAGACCGGCACCATGCTGCGTGTCATGGGCACTAAAAAGTCGCTATTGACTGCCACACGGGCATTGGTGTGTGCGTAGGCGGACTCAATGGCGCAGGTGGGATACGACAGGCCCTTGGCATCCAGGCCCAGTTCAAAACTGCGCCGCATCGGGCTGTTTCGTGGTGGCAATATCCAGGGATACTCCAGCGTCTGCTCCCAGGTCACTTCATCTTGCTGTGCCAAAGGATGCTTGCGGCAAGCCGCTACCCCCAAAGGCACCATACCCAAAGGCAAATACGCCATCGCCGGGTTACGGCCTGCTTCATCCACACGGCCAATGACCAGATCCAGTTCGCCCTGTTCCAGATTACGACTCAAAATATCCAGCGTGCCTTCCTGAATACGGATATGGCATTGTGGATCGCGCTCGTGCAAATACACCAGCAACTGCGGCAAATAAACCGCAGCCACCATAGGCGAAATACCCAAAGTAAATTGCTGGCGAAAACCCTGCCTGTATTGCTCCAGAGTTGCACTCATGCGGTCAAGGCGATTCAACACCCCCTGGGCCTGGGAAACCAGCGCCAGGGCGGCTGGCAAAGGCTCAATGCCGCGAGCATGACGCTCGAACAAGGGCATGCCTATATTGTCTTCAAAATCCTTGAGCCATTTTGACAAGGCAGGCTGAGTCATATTGGACTGCCGGGCCACATCGCTCATGCTTTTTTCTTCGCACAAACGAATTAAAACCTGCAGATGCTTCAAGCGAATGCGTTCACTCCAGCTCATGACTTACCTATATGAAAGAGGTATATATACCTGCAAGTTATTCAATTTAACATTATGGCTACTGCTTCCATAATGGGGATACCCAAAGCTACAAAATAGGCACTTCATGTCTCAGTCAGTACCCAATTTTTTATTGATCATTGCGGATCAACTCCGCGCAGACCATTTGGCTTGTTACGGCAATAAAGAAGTTAAAACGCCCAATCTGGATGCGTTAGCCGCTCGCGGTTGGAGTGCTGACCGATTTTACGTCGCCACCCCCATCTGTATGCCCAACCGTGCGTCCCTGATGACTGGTCGCATGCCCTCGGTGCACGGCGCCCGTCACAACGGTGTGCCCCTGCCACTGGATTCCAGCACCTTTGTCGATGTACTGCGCCAGGCAGGCTGGAGCACAGCCTTGGTCGGCAAGGCGCACCTGCAAAATATAACGGATACGCCCCCGCTCTACCCACGGCCGGATGATCCTCCAACCAAGGGAGAAGCTCGCCCTCCTCTGCCTACCAACGATTACGGCCAGGAATGTGGCCAATGGTGGCGCGATCGCGCCGATCACGGTGTTCAGCTACCTTTTTACGGCTACGAGCACGTGGACCTGGCCATTGATCACGGCGATCAGGTCTGGGGCGACTATGGCCGCTGGCTGCAGGATGAACATCCTGAAATCGCCGCCCTGTCCGGCCCTGAAAACGCCATCCCGACTCCGGACTACGAGTTAAGCCGCATTGGCCAGGCCTGGCGTACCCGTGTGCCAGAAGAGTACAGCACCACGGCCTGGATTGGTGAACGGACCCGCGCTGTGCTGGACAAATATGCCCAGGAACAACAGCCCTTCTTTATTCAGTGCTCCTTCCCGGACCCGCATCATCCCTTCACTCCGCACGGTCAGTACTGGGATATGTACAAGCCTGAAGAGGTCAGCCTGCCCGACTCCTTCCACCTGGGTCCGCATCCCCTGCCTGCCCATCTGCAATTGCTGCATCAGCTGCGCGATGAAGGCAAAGCCATCAAGCACACTCCTACGCTGTTTGCCTGTTCCGAGCGCGAGGCCCACGAGGCGATTGCGCTGAACTACGGTTCCATCACGCATATTGATGCCGAGATCGGGCGCATTCTGGACCATCTGGAGCGCACTGGCCAGGCGGAGAACACCATCGTCATTTTCATGAGTGATCATGGCGACTTCATGGGCGACCATCAATTGATGCTGAAGGGTCCTGTGCATTATCAAAGCATTATTCGCAGCCCCTTTATCTGGTTTGACCCCAAGGATGCGAAAACTCAAGGCACAAGTGAGGCGGTCTGCTCTACCATTGACGTCGCGCCTACGGTGCTGGAACGTGCCGGCCAGCTGCCCTACAACGGCATCCAGGGTCGCTCCTTGCTGAAAGTGATGCACAAGGAGCCTGTGGAATGGCGCAAAGGCGTACTGATCGAAGAAGAAAACCAGCGCAAGCTGTTCAATACGCCTATTCGCACCAAGCTGCGTTCGCTGGTCACGCAGCAGCACCGTCTGAGCCTGTATGAAGGCGGTCAAATTGGCGAGCTGTACGATCTGCAAGCCGATCCGCTGGAACAACATAATTTGTGGAATGAACCTGACGCGCAAGCGTTAAAAACAACGCTTTTGTGTCAATTGATCGATACCATGATGGCTCACAGCGAAACCAGTCCCTTGCCTTTGGCGATAGCGTGAGCTGAACACTGTTAATTACCCCTATCTGGAGACATCTATGCCCACCCTTTCCTTGCTGCGCAAAGTAAGCATTTGTGCGCTGATCTTACCTTTGGCTACGCCAGTCCAGAGTGCCGAGGTGGCCACCATTGTGGTCAGTTCCGTGGCAGGAGGCCCGCTAGATGTCCTGGGTCGCATGTTGGCCCGCGAAGCCACTGAAACCACGGGCCAAACGATTGTGGTGGAGAACCGGGCGGGTGCAGCCGGTACGATTGCTGCAGAGGCAGTGGGCCGGGCCAAGCCAGATGGCAATACCTTGCTGCTGACACTGGATACGGTTGCGACAGCCAACCCGCATATTTACGTCAACAGCAAGTTCAAGATCGGGGAGTCCCTGGATCTGGTGTCTTTGCTGGGTACTTTTGACCAGGTTCTGGTGGTTCCCAGCAAGACCGGCATCACAACACCTGCCGAGTTTCTGGAGCGCGCCCGCGCTAAGCCCATGAATTACGGCTCGGCCGGTATGGGTTCGCCTGGGCATTTGATGATGTCGGCCTTGACGCAAGATAGCGGTATCAAGCTGGATCACATTCCGTATCGCAGCAATAGCGCTGTGGTCAATGATATGTATGGCGAGCGTCTGGACAGCGGCTTTCTGACGATTGCCGGTGTCTTGGGTCCGATCAAGGAAGGTTTGCTGACTCCCTTGGCGACTTCTGGCGGCAAGCGCAATCCTTTACTGCCTGAGGTTCCTACTTTGGCCGAAGCAAAGCTGCCTGGATTGGAAAACTTTAACGAGAGCTTCTCGTATCTGGTTTTCACCACCAAGGGTTCGCCTCCAGAGAAGATCAAGGCATGGAACGATTTGCTCAGCGATATCGTGAAACGTCCGTCCACCGCCGAGACTTTGCGGATGCTGGATATTCAAGCCTACGACTCATCCAAGGTTTCTCCAGCCCAATGGGTGCAGCAGCGTAACGCTCGCTGGGAACAGATTGTGCGGGATAACAATATTCGCTCTGATCAGTAATTGTTGGAATTACAGCCCCTGGTTTCAGGGGCTGTTTTTTTTGGGCTGCGTAGGTGCGTAGGTATTGCTGAGGGGAGGCTTTCTTCGTGGAGTTGCCTTGGGGAGACTCAATGCTTGATAGCGAGCCAGCTCGTAAAAAGAAGGGAGCAGGAGCAGGGAGCCGGTTAGTGCCGGTGTAGTAGTGGTCACGCCAACAACAACAACAACAACAACAACAACAACAACAACAACAACAAAAGCCAAAGCCAAAGCCAAAGCCAAAGCCAAAGCCAAAGCCAAAGCCAAAGCCAAAAGAGTAGCGCCCCAAAACCTTAAAGCCTCCTCCAGCATCGTAAAAAAGCTACTTAATCCCCACCCCCTTTTTCCTCAACTCCAGTCACCCCGCCTATGACCCACGTACTCAAACCAAGCTCAAAACCTGTCTGAAGCGTCCCAAGAAAAACGAAACCACCGTTCAACAAGTCCAAACCATTTCTACTCTCCAGTGCTGTTTGGGCTATGTACACGATGTTGCTTGTTTTCTTGTGGGGCCCGGGTACGGCTTGGCGGGCGAGTCAGGGCTCTTGCCGCAGGCAGAGTGCTGGGGCGGGATGCAAGGGTCGTGCTGTTTGAGGAGCACGCTTGCGGTTTGTCCGGGGGACAAACCGCGCTCCGAGTTCACGACCCGCCCGCCCCGGCACTCTGACAAGGGAACCCACGCGCAGCGTGGGCAAGAGACCCGCCAAGACAAGCCGTACCCGGGCCCCACAAGAAAACTAACCACCGCTCCCACGCAAAGCCCAAACAGCACGTCCAGAAGAAAGTCCCTTTCTGTCAGCACCCCTCCCACTTCAAATAAACCCTCGCATACAAGGCTCGACAAAACACTCAATCCCAATCAAGCCAACCCTGTACCCAAGCGACATATCAATCCAAACTAATCCCAGCCTTAGTCACGATATCGTGCCAATAATCCGCCTCCGCAGGCAGTCCCTTCCGAAACTCCTCAGCAGAAACCTTGGACAGCAAATACCCTTGATCCAGCAGCTTGCTGCGAATAGCCGGATCAGCCAGAACCTTCTCCAAAGCCCCTTCAATCCTGCTCACGATCTCCGTCTCCGTCCCGGCAGGAACAGCCAACGCCCACCAGTTGCTGATCACCACGTCCTTGTAGCCCAGCTCCTCCATCGTGGGGACATCGGGCAAAGCCGGGAAACGCTCTGGCAGGGCCACTGCCAAGGCCTTCAAACGACCTTCAGGCAGAAAAGCCGCCCCCAAACCATAGCTGCTGACAAACATCTGCACTTCATTGCTCAACAAAGCCTGAATCCCCGGCGCCGAGCCTCGGTAATGAATGCCCAACATGTCGCCCTCCAGGGCCTCGGACAACTTCCAGGCCGACAGCTCCGGCGTTGTGCCTGCTCCTGGCGTGCCGTAATTCACCTGCCCTTTGCGCTGCTGAACATAATCCCGGAATTCAGCCATATTCTTGACCGGCAAATCCCCATTCACATAAACAAAAGCCGCCGCATCCGCCACCTTGTTGATCACATACAAATCCTTGAACGGGTCATAACCCATGTTCTTGTACAAGAACTGATTGATCACAAAATTATTAGTGGCTGAAAACAGCAAGGTGTAGCCGTCCGGCTTGGAGCGCGCCACCATCTGCGTGCCAATATTGCCGCCCGCGCCGGTCTTGTAATCCGTAATTACCGTCTGCCCCAGCTCCTTCGACAGTTCGGGCTGCAAGATACGGAAAATAATGTCACCCGCCGCTCCTGGAGGGTAAGGAATCACCACTCGCACAGGGTGATCGGGATAATCTGCCCAGACCGGACCTGCCGCAGCCAGACCAAGCGCAGCCACCAGGCCCATCACCGTCTTTTTAATTGCTTGCATCTTGTCTCCCCCGCGCGCCTTTTACAGGTCTATGCGCATCAAATCCGTTGCCAAGCGCAAATCGCCTTTGTAGCTTTTGCGAATATCCCGAGCCACTTCATCCAGACGCTCCGGCCCCATCAAATCAACCGGCAAATGATTGCCCGCCGCACGTTTAATCACCGGACTGGTGGAGTCGTAATGTCCAAAATGCGTGGCCACTAAACTCTTCACATTGGCTTTACGAGCGATCTCACCCAACTGCAAAGGACTGGTATGGGCAAACGTCCCTACCCCTGACTGCGCGCGATGCTTCAGGAAAGACTCCGGAAAAGTGCACTCATGTATCAGCAGATCCGCATCCTGCGCCAGGCGAATCATGGACTCACACGGAGCCGTGTCGCCACTGAACGCCACAACCTTGCCTTCAGCCTCCATACGAATACCAAAGCAGTCCGTAATTTCGCTAGGAATGTGGTCCACCACATCAATGTAGATTTTGACGTCCTCGTCCTCGTACATCAGACCTGGCTCCACCTCGAAGACCTCGGGGCGCACCGCTTCAATATTTTTCTGACGAGCCGGATAAGCCGCACGAGCCTGAATATCCACCCGGAACGCGCCATTCTCGAAGGAATGATCCACAAAATCCTGCGTGCCTTTGGGGCCAAAAACCTTCAGCTTGCCTTCACGGTTAAAAACCCAGCTGGACAGTACAAAAAAAGGCAGACCGCAAACGTGGTCATAGTGCAGATGGCTTAAAAACACCCAAGGCACATCGGCTGGATTGATATTGGCCTTCACCATCTGACGCGTGGACCCTTCGCCGCAATCAAACAGATAATTCTTGCCATTCTCCAGCGTCACCAAAATGGACGACTGAGCACGATCGGGATCTGGCAACGCAGCGCCGGTGCCAAGCATGGTTATCTTCACGTAAAACTCCTCCAAACAATAAAAACATCCAGCACCAGAACAGTGCCTTCCCTATAAAGTCATAAAGTTCTATTTTTAGGACTTTATGGAAAAAGTGTACACCTCGCTATCCAGCGGCATAACTTGGTGTTTTTACCTAGGAGTGTCGTAAAGGCGCAGCGCGCCTGGGATGGCAGTCTTAAAGGCCAGGTGTCAGCTCGGTCTGAATGCTGAGATATTTAGCGGGATAAAAGACCTGTGCCGCATAAACCAGTTGATTTGCACGGTTCACAATCAGGCGAATTACCCGCACCACAGGCATGCCTATGTCCATATTCAAATGGCGTGCTAAATCCGCATCGGCAACCCGCACGGTCAGTGTCTGACGAATAGTATGGATCTGCTCGCGAGCCAGACGGTTCAGCACCAGCAGCACTGGCTCCTGACTTAATTCCGGTTGCAAGGTCTGGGCCAGAGTATTCAACACGTAGACCGTATTCAGGCTGTAAGCCACGCCATCAGCGTAATTCACACGGCTGGTCCACCAATACTCATCGGGCAAGGACTGCCCGGTAATTTCAATGGGCAAGGCACCCAGACCATTGCCCAGCTCCACCATGACCGAATCCAGACGCGTCAGATGTTCAATCAAGGCATCCCAATTGGTGGGCAACATCAGCCAATGGTCTTGCGCGACGTCGCCAATCACAAATGTGCCCTTGCCGCGTGTGCGCTCGATCAGGCCTTCGTGTTCCAGCTCATCCAGCGCCGCCCGCACGGTAGCGCGCGAGACGCCATACTCCTGCATCAACTCTTCCAGCGTGGGAATACGCGTGCCTACCGGCCATTCGCCACGCTCCAGGCGCGCTCGCAAGGTATATTTCACCTTGAGCGACAGAGGTAATTTGGACTGTTTGCGCAGCGATGAACGTGTGGGATCGACCATACCAAGAGGCAAGCAAGCACAGGAAAGTGACAAGTCCACATCATAGCCTGCGATGAGTTAAGCCGGAGTTATCCCAAAAAGGTTTAATCTTGAACAAGCAAAGCGTTTATTTTTGCAAAAGTTGGTAAACGAAAATTAAACGGATCGGATACATTATCCCAATCATTGCTTAACTCTTGATACGAGCCCGAGCCCATGGATGTTTTGCCTTCCTCCGCCTCGCACTTGGCCCAAATTTACCTGCTCGGTACCTACCGACTGCTGGTGAAAGGACAATGCCGCGCACAAATCATTAACTACGATAAAGCGCGTATTTTATTGTCCATGTTGGCCTTGGCCCAGGGCAAGCCGATTAGTCGCAGCCGTCTGGCTGAAACGATCTGGCATGAAGACCCCATCAGTGTGGGCCGCGCTCGTTTACGCCACGCGCTGCACGCCTTGCGCCGCGCCTTTGAGGGGTGTGATCAGGCCCTGCACATTACCAATGACACCCTGGCCCTGGACCCCAGCCACACCCAGGTGGATGTGCTCAGCCTGTTGCAACACCCCAGTCAGCCATCGCTTAACGATCTGGAGCGCCTGAACCTGTATCAAGGCCCCTTGCTAGGGCAGGTAAAACTGCACCATGGCGAGCAGTTACAGGACTGGTTGCAGGATACACAGCAAAACATTCGTCAAACTCTGTCGCAATGCCGTGACCGTTACATACAGTCTGGCCTGAGCACACTGCCTACGCCGCAAGCAATCAGTTACCTTAAACGCTGGCTCCTGATCTGGCCAGAAGAAGAAAAACTGCATCAAGAGCTGATTCGGCTGCTGAAACAGGAAGGCCAGCATGAAGCTGCCCTGCACGCCTACGAGCAGTGCTCGGTCTTGCTGGCCGACCGCCTGGGTTGCGAACCCAGTGCCCAGACACGCAGTCTGGTGGATTTGCCGGCACGCTCGATCAGCCCTGCCAAATCCTTACCCACGATGGTCTCCCTGCGCCTGCGCCCCTTGGCCGCGGTCGGCTTTTGCCTGCGCTTTGAGCCCGGTCACCGGCATGCTCGTGAGCGCGGCGGCCATCTGCTGGAACAATGTCGCCAGACCTTGCAAATCTTGATTGAACAGCATGGCGGCTGGCCCTGTGAGGCCGGTCCCAATCAGTTGATTGCCTACTTTGGCTATCCCGAGTTGCTGGAGTCGCCCGTTGCGCAAGCAGCCGCATTGGCACGGGTTGCGGCAACCTTGCGCATGGATGAAAACGTCAAGCTGAGCATCGCCCTCCACGCCGATCTGGCCATGGACGATCAAAGTGCTTACCCCGATCCCTGGGGCCAATTGGCACAAGTGGTACTGCCCTTGAGCTGGGAAGCCAGCCCCGGCACACCACGTATCAGCGTGCAGGCCGCTCTGCGTCTGGACACCAAGGATGTGCAAGGCCCGCTGGGCCGCCAGAGCGAAGCGCTGTGGCTTAATCTGAGCCCTTCCGACGCAGACCCTACGCGTTTAACCAGCCGCGTCTATGGCCGCTCGCAAGAGTTCGACCATCTGGTGCAAGCCTGGTCGCATATCGGTCCCAACCGTGCCTTGCATCACATTGCCATTCACGGTCGGGCTCATATCGGCAAGAGTCTGCTGGTGCAGTCTCTGGCGGACTATGTGCAGAAAACCGCCCACCACTGCATTGTGCTCAATTGTCGTGAAGACAAGCGTCGTGTGGCCTGGCATCCGATTCGTCTCTGGCTGCACGAGCAGATTGCCGATTACCTCACCGCGCAAAACGGCAAGCAGCGCGATCCCTTCTCCGTGCAAACCTTGCAAGAGGCACTGGAAATCAGCCCCAAACAGGCTCAGTCCCTGCATCAATGGCTAAATAGCGGCCCGGACGAGCAAGACCTGAACGAGCCTTCCACGGCTCATATGGATTTATTGTTCAATTTGCTCAGCGGCCCAGGCAATTCGCCACGCCGTCGCTTGCTGATAATTGAAAACGTGCAATGGGCCGACCCGCCTACCCAGCGCCTGATCCGCTTGCTGGCGCACACGGCACCGCGTCACCCCACCTTGCTGCTGACGACCAGCCGCAAACCCGGTCATGGACTGGAACGTGCCGAGCACCTGAGCCTGCGTACACTGGATCGCTCCAGCATCAACAGCCTGCTAAGCGGCCAACGGGGGCAAAGGCTGGCGCGCGATAAACGCAGCCGCCTGGTCCGCTTAAGCGCAGGCAATCCGGGCCATGCCAACGAGCTGCTGCGCTGCCATGAGCTCAATAGTGAATGCAGCGATGCCTTGTGCCTGACTGACCTGGTCTGCACCCAGTACCACAGCCTCCTGCCCGCAACACGCCACATCCTGACCAGCATCGCCTTGCAGGCACAGCCTATTTCCATCGACGAGCTGGCTCTGATGCTGCGCCTGGAAAACACCGCCTTGAGCAGTGGACTGGACACGCTGGCAACGCTGGATCTGATCGATGTGCATGACAAGCATGTCTCCTGTCTGCCGCTGGTCTCCCAAGCGCTGGAACGTGTAGCGATGCAGGAAGAACTGCGTCAGGCCCACTACGCCATCGCCCAGCACGGCATACGCCGCCGTCACGCGCCCGAGTACATTGCCCTGCATCTGTGCGAAGCGGAAAGTCCGGAAGCCGCCTTCTGGTGGCAGCGTGCGGCCCGCGAAGCGCTGGCACAGGACGACCTGCGCCAGGCCAGCCAATACCTGCAGCGCTCCTTGAACCGCAGCGAATTGATTGAAGATTTGCAGGTTCGCCAAACCCTGCAATTTGAATGTCGCATGTTGCAAGGCGCGATTGAGTCCTCGTTGTACGGCCCCGCCTCCGCCTCTACAGCCATGGCCTACGAGCTGGGCCATGAGCTGCATGACGAGCATGACTCGGATCAGGTCATGATCAGCTTGTGGACAGCCTGGACAGCCTTTCAAGCCCAGGGCAATTTCGAGCAAGCCCTGCAAAAAGCGCGCCAGTTACTGGCTCTGGCCAATGAAACCAGCCACGATCAGAACCGCAGCTGGGCCTTGTACGCCATTGGCCAGCACGAGCTGTGGAAAGGGAATGTCACCAATGCCATCCAGACGCTGAACCTGAGCCTGGCCGTCTTTGATGACCTGAAGGAGCAGAACGGTCGTCAGGCCATTGCCGAGCACTTTCCTCAGTCCATTACCTTTGGAACCCTGAGCGTCGCCCTGGCCTTGAAAGGCAATATGGATGCCGCTCAGCAACATGTCCATCTGGCCTTGCAATCCTTGCGTGCGGATACCGCTTTTTCACTGCGCGCCATTACGCACTTGTTCGTCATGCAGGCCTACTACCTGATGGAACAGCTGGAAGACTGTCAGCAAGTGGCCGAGCTGTCCTTGCAAGAGCTGCAAAAATCGCATAACCCCGAGCCCTGGTCTGCACTTAGTCGCTCGTACCTGCACTATTGCCAAGTGATGTTGCAAGGCCGAGAAACCAGTCTGCAGTCCCTGCTCGATTGCGTACAGATCGCACAGTACGGTCTACCCATCAGCACAGATGGCCTGATGAGCCGCATTGCTCGCGCCATGATACGTCTGGGTCGCAGCAATGAAGCCATGCCCTGGCTGGACAAGGCTGCCGCTCAAGGTCTGCGCTATGACACCAATAGTCTGGGCACCGAACTGCACTGTGTGCGCGGGGACGCCTGGATGGCGCTGGGCGAGAACGCGCAAGCCTTGCAGGAGTGGAATCTGGCCGAGCAACACATGGAAAAACATGGCTTGCATCGCTACGCAGACTGGATTCAGACACGCCGACAGGCCGTGCAAAAGCTCAAGGTCTAGTCAATAAAACCAGTAACGACAAGAAAATGCCCCCAAGGATCAAGCTGACTCCTTGGGGGCATTTCAGATCCGCTACCGATAATTGAATCGGCTTAAAGCAGCCACTCGATCGGCAGGATAGACAAGACGCCTACCCCGGCTCGACGCCAGATACTGGCATTCGGCTCGGAGGTGAAAAAGCGCTGGGTGCCGTCTTCGTTCAACTGAATCCACACCAGATCACCCTTTTCATCCAGTTCTACACGATAACTGCGGTAAGGCAGGACGTCCTCAAAACTCTTGGACAGGGCTTGCGCCATTTCGGGGCTCTCGATAATAAAGCCCAGCTCCGTATTCAAATTGACCGAACGCGGATCGAAATTAAAAGAGCCCACAAACAGGCGCTTGCCGTCTACCGCAAAGGTCTTGGCATGCAGGGCCGAACCCGAGCTACCAAAAGGCCCGGAGCCGTGACGCGTAGGCTTGTCCATGGTGGGCCGCAGCTCCAGTAACTGCACCCCGGCTTCCAACAAGGCTTTACGTCGTTTCGCATAGCCTGCATGTACGGCCGTCACGTCCGTTGCAGCCAGGGAATTGGTCAGGATACGGACCTTCATGCCAGGCCGCTTCATCATGTCCTCAAAGGCCCGTACACCTGCAGCGGTAGGCACAAAGTACGAGGACACCAGGTCCACCTGGCTGGTGGGCTTGCCCAGCACATGGTCCATTTGCCAGACCATCAATTGCTCCGGGTTGACCGGGCCCAAGGCCTTGGCCGGATCATCACTGATCATGGTGGTCCGCGCCCACTGGAAATCCAGCTCACCACGCACCAAATGGCTGACCAGGTCCGACTCACGCAGCACCTGCTGGTAATCCTTGGCGCGTGGTTGCGCTTCGGCTTCCTGCAACTTGGCCTGAAACTTCATCAGAGCTTCCGAACCACCCGTTTTGATCAGGCTGTCCACCGGATAGGCCGATTGACTGGCCCAGTAACGGTCAAAATCCTTGGAGACGTCCTGCACCACCGCGCCAATCGCCATCACATCCAGATCCGCAAACAAGACGTCCTGAGTCGCACCGAAGTACTCATCGCCTACATTGCGCCCACCAATAATGGTGACCTGGTTATCCACGGTAAAAGACTTGTTGTGCATGCGCCGGTTCAGACGGGAAAAGTCCGTCAGAAAACCCAGAGGTTTGGGCCAGCGCAGCACAAAGGGGTTGAACAGCCGTACCTCGACATTGGGGTGAGCGTTCAAAGCGGCCAAGATATCGTCCAGCCCGGTGATGCCGTTGTCATCAATCAACAAGCGCACACGCACGCCACGTTCGGCAGCCTGCAATAAGGTGCCCAGCATCAAGGTGCCGGTGGTGTCGCCCCGCCAGATGTAATACTGCACATCCAGCGTTTTTTGAGCGGCAAAGGCCAACAAGGCACGGGCAGCATAGGCATCGTGCGGATCGAACAAGGGATAAATGCCTGTCAGACCGGGATGCTCCTGGGCCATGGGGGCCACAGCCTGGCCAATCATGGTCTCCTTGGCCTGATCCAGCGGCAAAGCCTCACTTTGGCTACGTCCTTCCAGCGAAGGCAGGGCACAGCCTGTCAGGCCAGCCAGCAAGGCCCCACCCGCCATCAAGCTGCGCCAGAAAAAGGACGGCGCTTGTCCCGTAGAACGAGGAATCGTCGGCTTTTTAGCGGGGTCGATTTTCATGAAGGCATCTCTGTGGACATGGACATCGCTCAACATAGTAGCACCGCCCTCGGGACCAAGCCTGGGCATGTTTCGCAATCAATACTTGCAGCAAGTGACAGGGCGGACAACAATAAAGCATCCGCCCATTCTTTAAACTTGAAATAAAAGTAGCATGCCCCCCGCAACATCTCCTGCCTTACTGCCCCGTCACCTTGCCATTATGTTGCTGTTAATGCTGGGCAGCTCCTTCGCCGCCAACCATATCGCGGCCAAAGTGGCGCTGGACCATGGCACCGGGCTAATCATCTCGGTTATTTTTCGCTCGGCCGCGGCCACCCTGGCCTTGAGCATGCTGCTGATCTGGCGCAAGCAAGCCCTGTATGTGCCCCGTCAGTATCTGGGCTGGCAACTGATGCTGGGCGGGCTGATCACCATGCAGTGCATGCTGATTTATTCCTCCATTGCCCGTATCCCCGTCGCCTTGGCCTTGCTGGTGGCCAATATGTACCCGATTCTGCTGGCGCTACTGACCTGGATACTGGGCGGGCACAAACCCACGCGCAAAACCTCCATCATCATGGTGGCAATTCTGATCGGCCTCTTGTTGGCGCTGGACGCTCCCAGTCTGATCAAGGGCGCAACGCTGGATGGGCAGTGGGTCCTGGGCGTGGTGTGCAGCCTGCTGACCGCCCTGACCTTTGCGATTGGCCTGTGGATTACAGAAAATAAACTGGCGCCCTTGCCCGGCCTGGTACGCAGTTTCTGTACCATCAGCCAAACTTTGGTCTGCCTGATTGCACTTAGCCCTCTGGGACTGCTGCCCGGTGGCTCTTCGCTGCCCCACGACGCTATAGGCTGGATTGCCCTGTCGCTGGTCTGTGTGCTGTACACCACGGGCTTTGTGACCCTGTTTGTGCTGGCTCCCCGCCTGGACATGACACGCAATGCGCCCTTCATGAATATGGAGCCGGTGGCCTCGCTGATTCTGGGCTGGCTGATTCTGAAGCAGACCTTGAACTCCACCCAATTGCTGGGTGGCGCGGTGGTGCTGAGCGGGATTGTGGCGCTGGCCTACCAGCGCGCCCCACGCAAGTAAGTATCAGGCCCTGGACAGAAGGCGCTGCCAAACACAGGGCAGCACCTCTATCAAATCCTCCGGGATCAATCCGGGACCAAACTCCAGGGCGGCCTGTGAATGCAGCCAGACAGCCGCCCCCGCCGCTTCAAAAGCAGGCATGCCTTGGGTCAACAAGCCACAGACCAGACCCGCCAATACATCCCCGCTGCCCCCGGTGGCCAACCACGGCGGTGCGCAGGCATTGATCAAGGCCCGCCCATCGGGCGCGGCAATAACAGTATCTGCTCCCTTCAACACCAGCACGGCACCACATTGCGTAGCAGCCAGTCGTGCCGCTTCCAGACGATCAGGCGCTTCCTCAAAAACGCGGGCAAACTCGCCCGCGTGAGGAGTCAATACGCACTGCTCATGCAAGGCATCCCATAACTCCTGGGGCTGTGCTGCAAAGCTGCTGATGGCATCCGCATCCAGAACACAAGGTCGCCCCGTTGCCAGCAAAGCCAAAGTCAGGCGACGGGTTTCCTCACCCAATCCCGCACCCGGCCCCACCAGCCAGGCGCGAATGCGCTCGTCCGTGGTCAAAGTGTCATCCAAGGGGGCCACCATGATGCTGTCCAGCGCACCGGCGTACACCGACCAGACCGAGGGCGGCACAGCCATGCTGACCAGTCCGGCTCCTGCGCGTTGTGCTGCACGAGCCGCCAGACGGCTGGCTCCGGTCATCCGTTCGCCCCCGACCACCAAAGCGTGCCCACGCGTGTATTTATGGCTCTGGGCGCCCAACTGCGGCAGATGAGCCTGCCACAAGGCAGGTTCATTCAACCAGGTATTGGCCTCTTGCAAGGCCGGCGCTGGCATACCGATTTCGGCCAGCTCAAGCTTGCCGCACAAGGCACGGCCCGGATACAGCACATGGCCCGGCTTGTAGCGCACAAAGCTGACTGTCACCGTGGCAGGGGCAACCACACCGCGCACCTGCCCGCTGGCCCCATCCAGGCCCGATGGCACGTCAATGGCACATACAGGAACCTTGGAAGCCGCCAAAGCCTGAATCAAGGCGGCTGTCTCACCCTCCACATCACGATCCAGGCCTGCTCCCAGCAAACCATCCACCACCACGGAAAAACGTCGAAAGTCCGGACACTGACTTTCCCAGCGACCCTGCCATTGCGTTTGCGCCCAGGCGGCCGTACCCTGCCGTATAGACGGGTCCACCAGACTGAACACGGAAACCACCCGCCCCTGCTCGCGCAGAATCTGCGCCGCCACCAGAGCATCTCCACCGTTATTACCCGGCCCGCACAAGAACAGCACCGCTCCTTGCGGCCAGTGGCGCTGCACGGTACGCGCCACCGCACTGGCAGCGGCCTGCATCAATTGCTCGATGGATACCCCGAAAGCCGGAGCGGCTGCATCCATGCTGGCGCACTGTGCCGGACTGTACAGGGCCTGTTTTCCGGGCGCGGCACTCAGGGGCAAAAAACCATATTGGGACACAAAGGGCATGGCAGGCTCACAAAGGCAGAAATCAAAACGTCCCTACGCTGCACGGGCTGGTCACCCGCTGGCGGCCTGCTGAAAACAGAAGGCGTCAGGTCCTGGGCGGCCCGGAGACAAAAAAAGAACGGGTCGCCGCCCGTTCTCTTATCTTAGTGCGAAAAGTCTGAATGCAGAACTGTCGCAACAGCCACCACCTAGGCCGACGGCTGTTCTTGTCTATCCTTGACAGAGCCGACGGACAGCTCACGCGGTACCTCCACCCCGTTCTTGATCGCAATGATCTCGGCCATGATGCTGACGGCAATCTCTGCCGGGGTCTTGCTGCCTATATACAAACCAATCGGACCTTTGAGCTTGTCGATTTCCTCGGCCGTCAGATCAAAGTGCTCGGCCAGGCGTTCGCGCCGGCTCTGGTTATTACGTCGCGAACCAATCGCCCCCACATAAAAGGCACTGCTCTTGAGCGCCTCCAGCAAGGCCATATCATCCAGCTTGGGATCGTGCGTCAGGGCCACAATGGCCGTACGCCGATCCGGCACGCAGGCAATGACCTCATCATCCGGCATGCCCTTAACTACACGCGCACCCGCTACGCTCCAGCCTTGAATATGCTCGCTGCGCGGATCGCAGACCGTCACATCAAAGCCGTTGAACAAGGCAATGGTCGCCACGTACTCGGACAGTTGCCCACCACCGATCAGCAAGAGCCGGTAGGACGGGCCAAAAGTCACCGACAGGCTGTCCTGACTTAAATGCAAGGCAGCCGGAACGCGGGTGGCACTGCCCCAGGCACGGCCAGTTTGCAGATCCACATGACGTTGCACCAGATGGCGCTGCTCCAACAAGCTCAGCAATTCCGACAGGGCTTGCGGGCAGGGATTGAACTCCACCAGCAAACGGATCGTTCCACCACAAGGCAGGCCAAAGCGATGCGCCTCATCCGCGCTGACGCCATACGTCAGCATCTGAGGACAGCCATCGCCATGCAGGCGCCTATCCGCCCCTGCGGGGTCGTGATAGGCACGGATCAGGTCGTCCTCGATACAACCACCCGAGACCGACCCGACCACCGCCCCACCTTTTTCCAGAGCCATGATGGATCCCTCTGGACGGGGGGACGAGCCCCAGGTCTGCACAACCGTAACCAAAATGGCATCACGTCCTTGTGCGCGCCACTCGTGCAACTGGCGCAATACCCTGACATCCAGGCTCTCCATATGTGTCTCCAGTCTTTCCTGTGTTTATTTGAATACCGGCATACCGCCACCCTCGCCCGAATCATCAAACGGATTCAGGTCGGCACCGTACTCGTCCTGCATGTCGATCGTGACTGTATTGGGATCAACTTGGGCGCCCGTTCCCTTGTAATGCGTCACCATGCCAGGGAACAACAGCACCACAGCAATCATCACGATCTGGATACAAATAAACGGTACGGAGCCCCAGTAAATGTCGCCTGTGGCCACACCCGGAATCTTTTTCTTGGTCACTTTATCGATGTAATCATCCTTGGGCGCCACCGAGCGTAAATAAAATAGTGAGAAGCCAAATGGTGGATGCATAAAGGATGTTTGCATATTAACGGCTAAGAGCACGCCAAACCAGATTAAATCGATGCCCATCTTGTCGGCCACCGGCCCCAGCAAAGGCACGATGATGAACGCCAGCTCGAAGAAATCCAGGAAAAAGGCCAGTACAAACACCAGCACACTGACCAGAATCAGGAAGCCATATTCGCCGCCAGGCAGGTCAATCAGCAGGTGCTCCACCCACAAGTCACCATCCACGCCACGGAAAGTCAGCGAGAAGATGGTGGAACCGATCAGAATGAACATCACGAAGCAGGACAGCTTGGCCGTGGTATCCATGGCTTGCTTGAGTAGATCGGTGCTCAAACGACGACGGCTGACCGCCATCAGAATGGCACCGACTGCGCCCATCGCACCGCCTTCCGTGGGGGTGGCAATACCCAGGAAAATCGTGCCCAGCACCAGAAAGATCAGGCCCAGGGGCGGGATCATCACAAACACCACGCGTTCTGCCAGCACCGACAGCAAGCCCAGCTTCAGCCATTTGTTGATCAGGGCCAACACGAACGCCACACCACCAACCAGCAAGATGCAGATAATGACTTTCTCATCTACGGGGCCGTTGGGGTCAACCCAAAATTCGTCCAAGATATAACCGGCCACCAGCGAGATCAGCAGCAGCACACACAAGGAGCGCGCACCCGAACGGCCATTGGCCTCCGAATAAGTGCGATGTTCGGCAGGAATCGGTGGCACATCCTTGGGACGCAGCACGGCCAGAATCAGGATGTAAAGCAGATAAGCGCCTGTCAGCACCAGACCAGGCACCATGGCACCGCGGTACATATCGCCTACCGAACGGCCCAACTGGTCAGCCAGCACAATCAGCACCAGCGACGGCGGAATAATCTGCGACAAGGTGCCTGAAGCGGCAATCACGCCCGTGGCCAGTCTGCGGCTATAACCGTAGCGCAACATGATGGGCAAGGAGATCAGGCCCATGGAGATCACCGAGGCTGACACCACACCTGTGGTTGCAGCCAGCATGGCACCCACAAACACCACGGCAATGGCCAGACCACCAGGCATGGAACCAAACAGCTGACCAATCGTATCGAGCAGGTCTTCTGCCATGCCGGAGCGTTCCAGAATCAGCCCCATGAAGGTAAAGAAGGGAATGGCCAGCAAAGTATCGTTGGCCATGATGCCAAACACACGCAGCGGCAGCGCCTGGAACAGGGACCAGTTGAACAGGCCCATTTCCACACCGATCAGACCGAACACCATACCGTTGGCGGCCAGCGCAAAGGCAACCGGAAAGCCCAGCAGCAAGAAAACAATCAGTGACGCAAACATCACTGGCGCCATATTGGCGACAAATAAATCCATCATGATCTGGTTCAGCCTTTGTGTTGATGCGCTAACTTGGCCTCGGCTTGCCGAGCAATTTCTTCAGCCAGCAGCTCTTCGGGCGATTTTTCCTGCAACTTCTTGTTGGGGTTGGGGCAGGCACCGCGCAAGAAACCAATGCACTTGATCAGGTGCGAGATCCCCTGCAAGGAAATCAGGGCAAAGCCGATGGGAATAATCAATTTGGCGGGCCAGCGAATCAGGCCGCCGGAATTAGAGGACACTTCCTGAGTCAGATAGGAGTCCATGAACACCGGCCAGGACAAGGCCATGATGGCAATACAGGCCGGCAGCATGAACAGCACCACACACGCGGCTTCGATCACAATCTGCTTGCGCTCGGACAGGCGCGAGGCCAGCACGTCCACACGCACGTGCTCATTGCGCAAGAAGGTATAGCCGCCCGTCAGCAGGAACAAGGCGCCAAACAAATACCACTGCACCTCCAGCCAGGCATTGGAGCTGGAGTCAAAGAACTTGCGCGCGATGGCGTTATAAGAGCTGATCACGACAACCAGCAAAACCACCCACATGACCACCCGGCCACATAGCTGATTCAGGCTGTCGATCGCCCTGGATAGTTTGAGTAAAGATTGCATCAATCCCCCAGATTTTCTGCGTTGAAGTTAGTTGGAATCTAATGAGACCGAAAACGGGTGGCGCGCTTTTCGACTGCATCCAGCAGGAAGTACAGCGCCAGCCCCATGACGGCCAGAATGAACAGGGCGGAGAACACCCGCACCGTGTCGAACACCCCTTGGGCGCTCATGATCACAAAGCCCAGGCCACGCTGGGAGGACACGAACTCGCCCACAATAGCCCCTACCAAAGCCAGGGACAGAGCCACTTTCAGGCCCGCCATGATCGATGGCAGCGCAGAGGGCAGGCGCACTTTGAAAAACAGGGCAACCGGCCCGCCTTTCAAAACCCGGCCCAGGTCCAGAATGTCGGGCGAGACCGAGCGCAAGCCTTGCACCGTATCCACAATCACGGCAAAGACGGCGATCAGAAAAGCAATGGCCACCTTGGGCTCGTAGCCGGTACCCATCCAGACCACGAACAGCGGTGCCAAAGCCACTTTGGGAATGCTGTTGAAACCCACAATCAGGGGATAGCAAAAACGCTCGAAGAGCGGTGAACCCACGAGGGCGACGGCAATCAGCACGCCGCCTACGGCGGCCAATACAAATCCAGCCAGCGTGATGCCGAGCGTGTATAACGCTTGACCCATGTACCAACCCAGTTCGCCATACAAATCCTCCAGAATCAGCGAGGGGCGCGGCAAAATCACTTCCCGCACCTGACCCAGCCAACAAATTAATTCCCATGCCAACAGCACCACGACGGTAGAGACCACGCCCGCCAACCAGCTGGGCATGGAACGCAAGGCTTTATTCATGGCTGTCTCCTGCACCATCGGCAATACCGAACAATTGACGGATATGAGCGACATGCCGGCCGAACTCCGGGGTCTCGCGCAAGGACAGCGGGCGCGGACGAGGAAAGTCGATCTTGATCTGCTCCAGAATGCGGCCTGGACGAGACGAGAACACCAGCACGGTATCGCCCAGGAAAACGGCTTCGGCAATGCCGTGCGTCACAAACAAGGTGGTGTTGCCCGTTTTCATCCAGATGCGCTGCAATTCGGCGTTCATGTTGTCGCGCGTCAGTGCATCCAGCGCACCGAAAGGCTCATCCATCAGCAGCAGGCGCGGATCATCCACCAAAGCACGGCAAATGGAGGCCCGCTGGCGCATGCCTCCAGACAACTGACGTGGATAGCTGTCGGCAAACTGAGACAGGCCGGTCAAGGCCAGCAATTGATCCACCTTGTCCAGATAATCGGCCGTGCGCTTGCCGGCAAACTCCAAAGGCAAAAGAATGTTGTCGCGTATGCTGCGCCACTCCAGCAAGGCATCGCGCTGGAACACCATGCCCACCTGGTCGGGCGGGCCGCTGACGGGTTGCTGGTCTACCGTCAGGGAGCCACTGCTGATGTTTTCCAGCCCGGCCACGCAACGCAGGAAGGTGCTTTTCCCGCAGCCGCTGGGGCCCAGAATGCTGATGAACTGGCCTGGTTGAATATCGACATTGATGCCGTCCAGCGCCAGCACATCACGCGCGCCCTCAAAGCGCTTGCGCACATCTTGAGAAAGTACCCGCGCCGCCATTACTTCAGCTCCAGACTGCTCAGGGATTGCGGGGTGACCACGCCGGACTGGTAATAGTCCGTGGCCTTCTGACCGGCAGGAATCAGCTCTACCCGTTCCAGCGTGGCAACTGTCTTGTCCCAGTCCGCAGGCTGGTTCACGCCGATACTGCCTTGCTCGACAGCGGGGCCAAAGTAGGTTTTAAGAATGTTCAGCTGGTCCAGCAAAATGGCTTTGTCCAAACGCGCATTGGGGCGTTGCGCCACAATCGCATCCACCGCTTCTTGTTCGTGACCGCTGTAAATGTAGTTCCAGGATTTGGCCACCACATTGGAAAAAGTCGCCAGCTCCTGTCCCCGGCTGGCTAGCTTGGCTTCGCTGGTGAACAGACCAAAGCTGACCATATCCAGGCCATGCTGGGCGAAAGGAATGGCATTGGAGGCGCGCTGACGCGACACCGAAGCCAGTACAAATGGAATGGTGGAGATCACGGCATCGGCCCGCCCCACCGCATAGGTCGCTGCCTTGCCAGCCGCATCCACACTCAGCAGATCCACATCGCTGCGACGCAAGCCGCCCGCCGCCAGAAACGCATCGACAAAAGGCGCTTCCAGGGAACCAGCGGTATAAGCGATCTTGCGTCCCTTCAAACCCTCCGGCCCATTAATGCCCGAATCCTTGGGCACCAGCACGCCAATGTCGCTGGACGTGGCAAAGGTGGCCAGCCCTTTGACTGGCAAGCCTTTGCTGCGTGCAATCACCATGGATGCCAGCGCTGCCTGGCCCACATCAAAGCGATCACTGCCACCCACGATCTGCACCGCCGTGACAGAACCGTTGCCATCTTCCAGCCGTACATCCAGGCCAGCCTGCTTGAACCAGCCCTTTTCCACGGCCAGATGAAACGGTGCATGGACGGCCCAAGGGGTCCAGTCCAGCTTTACATTCAAGGGCTCGGCTGCCGCCCCCCAGGTGCTCAACAAGAAGGTGGCCCCGATTGCGAGGCGCACACGTCCCCCCAAAGCTTTACGCTCCGTCATCTCCTTACCCCCGTTTTATTTATCGTCTTGCGTCGTCTATGCGCTTATGAGCGCCGGAAAAGTCCCTTGAAGCGGTCCCACAAAATGCTGAAGAACATCTTGACCGGATTGAACTCGGCCACCACCGGCTCTTCGCCTTCGGCCAGTGGTTTTTCCAGGCGCAGGTTCACGTTCTTGCCGAACTCCGCAATCATGCGGCGCACGAAATCCTGAACCAGCCCGGAGCGCGAAAACTGCGCCAGTGGCCCCTGCAGCGAATACACCAGCTCCACTTCCACGCGGCTGCGCGCTTCGCCATCCGGATTGACCTGAAAGCTGACATCGCCACGGGCACGCGATTGGCTCAAGGAGTCCACGCCCTCACCGCGCAGCACGGCAGCACGGCGTTCGTTATCCTCTTCCAACGTGGCATTACCCTTGAAGGCAGCCGACATGGGGCCAAATTTGATGGCGATCTTGCCCTGTACCGTAGCCCCTTCCTGGGACTCGATAATCGCGCCGGGCAGACAGCCCGCCACTTTGGGCAAATCCTTCATGAAAGCCCAAACCTGATCGGCCGGGAAACGGGCATCGAAACCACCTTGAATGGCCTGACCCTTGCCCTTGTCGGCACTACCGGACGCAGTGGGCGCAGCTGCCGCCACCGGGGCGGGAGCCTGTACTTCCTCCTGTACAGCTTCAAAAGTCGTAAAGCCGTCCTGGTTCCAGTCTTGCTGCACGTTCTGCACCACGGCAGCGCGCAAGGCTTCTACCTGGGCATCGGGCTGATCGCGCAGGGCTTGCAGCACGGACAGAATGGCGGCTGTAATGCCTTGATAGCCGGTGCAGCGACAAATATTGCCGGACAACTCAATACGCACACGGGCTTCGTCTGCATCGGGCAAACGCAGCACGATGTCGCGGCTGGTCGCCAACATGCCGGGCGTACAGAAGCCGCATTGCAAGGCGTGTTTTTCCGAGAAAGCCGTACGCAGACGGCTCATGATCGGATCGTCGTCGTAGCCTTCCACGGTGGTGACTTCGTGGCCATCACAAGCACCGGCAAAAGTGATGCAGGAGCGCACTGGACGGCCATCCACCAGCACCGTACATGCGCCGCACACACCGTGTTCACAGCTCAGGTTGGTGCCGGTCAAACGGCTTTTCTCGCGGATGAAATCACCCAGATGGGTGCGCGGTTCGGCCTCGTGCTTTTGCTGACGACCGTTAACTTGAATCGAGATTTCTGCCATGTCTTAACCTTTCACACCCAGCGCTTGCTTCAGGCTGCGCTCTACTACCGTACGGAACAGCACCTGATGAGCTTCATCCCGTTGTGCCAGATACGGCTGCAAGGCCGCTGCAATCGTGTCCCCTTCCAGGACGGCGGCCCCTTGTGCAGCCACGTTCACGGCCAGCTCGGGCAAAGAGCGCGGAGCGCCTTCCATGGCTCCAATCACTACGCGCGCCGTGCGCGTGGCCGGGTCGAAATAACAGGCGCAGCTGGCATCAGCAAACTCGCCCACTTTGCGGGTGAATTTGTAGTAACCCCAACGGGCCGAACCGGACACTTCAGGTACATCCACAGACTCGATGAACTCACCGGCTTCCAGCACCGTGGTGTAGGCAGCCAGCATGAATTCGCTCATGGGAACCGTACGGCTGCCTTGGGTTCCACGCACATTGATGCGTGCGCCCAGGGCGGCACAGGTCAGTACCCAGTCTGCCGCCGGGTCAGCATGGGCCAGGCTGCCACCCAAGGTGCCGCGATTACGCACACCCCGGTAAGCAATGCGGCCTGCCACTTTCTGCATCATGTGGCCGCGCAGCAGTTCGTGAATGCCATCTTCAATCTGGGCGTGAGTCACAGCAGCGCCGATACGCACTTGCCCTTTATTGGCCGTTACCTGTCGCAGCTCGGGCACTGCCGACACATCCAGCACTCGAGCAGGGCGCACCAGACGCAGATTCAACATGGGGCCCAGGGACTGGCTGCCACCCATCAAGCGCACGGCGGAAGGGTCGCTGCCATAAGCGTCCTGGATCTGTTTCAGGCTCTGGGCCTGTTCATACTCAAACTTGGCGGCCTTCATGCCTGAACCTCCGACACGGGCTGTTTATCTTGCTGATTGGCGGGCTGTGCTGCAGCGCGAATGGCGCTTAGCAGTCGATGCGGTGTCACGGGCGTGTGCGAGACCTGTGCTCCCGTAGAGCGCAAGGCATTATTAATGGCGGACATGATGGCGGCAGGAGGTGCAATCGCTCCGCCCTCGCCCATGCCCTTGGCACCAAACTCGGTATTGGGCGATGGGCTTTCCATGTGTTCGATATGAATATTGGGCACCTCGCAGGCACCGGGCATGACGTAGTCTGCCAGGGTCGATGCCAGCGGCTGAGCAAACTCGTCGTAGGGCATTTCTTCGTACAAGGCGGTGCCGATCCCCTGGGCAATCCCGCCTATGGTCTGGCCTTCCACAATCATGGGGTTGATCATGACGCCGCAATCTTCCACCACCACGTACTTGAGCACTTCCACCCCGCCAGTCTTTGGATCGACAGCCACCACCACGGCATTGCTGGCGTAGGTGAAGCTGCCGGTATCGACTTTGGGTTTGTAGCCTACGGATAGCTCCAGACCTTGCGGGTCCACGTCCTCGGGCAAATGCTGCGGATTGATGTACCAGGCATCCGCCACTTGGGCGATGCTGATTTGACGGCCCTCGGCACTGAACATATCGCCTTGATGCTGCATGCTGTCCACATCGGCTTTCAGCATATGCGCGGCAATCTTGCGCACGCGCGGCAGCAGCTCTTTACAGGCCTTGGACACCGCACCGCCAGACATCACCAGGGAGCGCGAGGCATACGTTCCGGTAGAGAATGGCGTGCGGCCCGTATCGCCGTGCACCACTTTGATCTTGGCCACGGGAATACCCAGAATTTCGCTGGCGATCTGGGCAAACGAGGTTTCCATACCCTGGCCGTGCGAGTGCACACCCACACGCACTTCCAGCCCACCGTCCGGGGTCATGCGTACAAAAGCCTGATCAAAACCCGGAATCACCGCAGTGCCCCAACTGGCGAACACGGACGTACCGTGTGCGGACTGCTCGGTATAAGAAGCCACACCCAGACCAATCAGGCGACCATCGGGCTCACCCTTGGCCTGACGAGCCAGCACAGCCTCCACATCCACCGCAGCCAGAGCGCGGCGCAGGCTTTCTGGATAGTTGCCCGAGTCGTAGTGCTTGTTGGCCACGTTGACGTAAGGCATTTGCTCGCCTTGCACCAGGTTCATCAAGCGAATTTCCCAGGAGGGCTTGCCGACCGCCAGGGCGATCTGATCCATCATCTGTTCAATGGCCAGGCAGACACCCGTACGGGCAACGCCACGGTACGGCATGAAGCCTGGTTTGTTGGTGCCCACACCGCGCGTGCGGCAGCGGTAGCCACGAAAATCGTAAGGACCGGGCAAGTTGCCCAGGGCCTGGCCTACTTCCAAACCCACGGTAAAGGGCCAGACCGAGTAAGCGCCACCATCAATATCAATTTCAGCATCCAGCGCCAGCAGGCGGCCTTCATTGCTGATGTGTGCTTTCAGGCGGTATTGGTGTTCACGGGTATTGGCGCCAGCAATCAAGTGCTCACGGCGGTCTTCCATGAAACGAAAGGGCTTGCGGAAGGTCTTGGCCAACCAGGCCACGCACAGCTCTTCCTGATGCAGCACGCATTTATAACCAAAAGCGCCGCCCACATCGGGGGAAATCACACGAACCTGCGCCTGATCCATACCCAGGAACTGGGCAATGCCAGTGCGGTGCATATGCGGGATCTGACTGCCGCAATACACCACCAGTTGATCGGCCTGGAAATCCCAATAGGCCAGAACGGCCTTGCCTTCCATCGGCAACATGCACTGACGCGACAGGCTGACCGAGTGCTCGATCACGCGATCGGCACGGGCGGCATGCTCTTCAAAGGCCACGTCCGAGCGCAGTGTCACAAACACATTATCCTGCCAGCCTTCATGCAGCAGATCACCCTGCGCGGCCAGCGAGGCCGGCACACTGCCGTAAACCGGCAGCTCGTCGTACAGCGCTTCAATCTCCTCCAGAACGTCCTCGGCCACGGCGCGGCTTTCACCAAAGGCCATGGCAACCGGCTCGCCCACATAACGCACACTGCCCGAGGCCAGCGGCGGCATGCTGGAGGCCTGGTAACTGGGCAAAGTGGAAGCGGCGTAAATATCCAGACAGTCCGGCATATCGGCGCGGGTAATAACCTGCGCACGTGCGCTGTCTTCAATATTGATCTGACGGATTCGGGCATGCGCCATGGGGCTGCGCAGGAAGGCGACTTCCTGCAGCCCTGGCATGGTCATGTTTCCGATGAAGTTGCCCCGGCCATTGAGATGGCGCGCATCCTCCTTGCGAAGAATACGCGCACCCACTCCTTGGCCACCCAGGCTTGACGGGTGACTGTGCTGACTCATTTCACTACCTTAAGAATGTGCTGCTTAACTGCGCTTGCCCAACTCGCTGAAGGTGAAGTTGTCCAGGGCGCTTTCAGCAACCCGGAACCAACTGGCCTCCTGCTCCTGGAAGGCCTTCCAGCTTGGATAAATCTTGGCAAAATCGGCGTTGCTGTCCGACAGTTCCTTCCACAGTTCCTGGGACTTGTCGTAAGCGGCCTTCATGACGTCCTTGGGGAAGTAACGCAGCTTGGCCCCATCGGCCACCAGCTTGCGCAGAGCGCCGGGGTTCAAGGCATCGTACTTGGCCAGGCTGAGCATGGTCTGCTCATTACAGGCCGTCTCGAATGCTGCTTTGAAGTTGGCTGGCAAGGCTTCCCAGGCATCTTTATTGACCATGGTGGTCAGGGACGCACTGCCCTCGAACCAGCCGGGGGAGTAGTAGAAGGGAGCGACTTTGTTCAAACCCAGTTTTTCGTCGTCGTAAGGGCCAATCCACTCGGCCGCGTCAATCGTGCCTTTTTCAAGCGAGGAGTAAATATCGCTAGGAGGAATCTGCTGGGGCACGGCGCCCAGTTTGGACAGCACCATGCCGCCAATGCCACCGATACGCATTTTCAGGCCTTGCAGGCTGTCTAGGTCCTTGATTTCCTTGCGAAACCAGCCCCCCATCTGCACACCCACGTTACCGGCCACAAAGTTCACGATGTTGTACTGGCTGTACATTTCGCGCAGCAATTTCAGGCCACCACCAAAGTGCACCCAGGAATTGTGCTGACGGGCGTTCATGCCAAAGGACAAGCCGGTATCAAACGTTACGGCGGTGTTCTTGCCCACAAAAGCGGTACTGAGCACGTGGTTGCACTCGACCGTACCGTTGCTGATGGCATCCATGTTCTGAGCATATGGCACCAGCTCGCCACCGGGGAAAGCGCGGATTTCGAACTTGCCTTCAGTCAGTTCGCTGACACGTTTGCACAACGCTTCGGCCGAACCATAAATGGTGTCCAGGCTTTTGGGCCAGCCGGTAGACATGCGCCAGCGTACGGTGGGGCTGTTCTGCGCAATTGCAGGGGCGGCTACGGCTGCCAAACCCGCACCCGCAACCGTTGCCGATTTCAGCAGAAAACTACGACGCTCCATCACTCACCTCTTTGTATTTTTTAATGTATTTACACCCCTTGCTCGATAGGGGTCTGGGTAGTTTGCCCGCCAGTCTGGCTTGCAGCCCCAACAGCAACTGTCCGAACCTTGCCAAACCGTCCCCCCCGAGGGGCCAGACGGACGTTCCAAGCAGTGTCAGCACACTATGAAATTGACATTCACCGCTTCGATAATAGTAAGTGTGCTGATTAATTAATTTTTGGTCAAGCAGGGAAACTACTGACGCATGTCCTTGATGAGATAAAGGAAAGCATCATCAATAGCTTAAGCCTCAACTAGCGCAATCCCTTATAAAAACGATATTTGATTTTATAATTTATACAGTATACTGACTAATTGAAAGCACAACCCGGAGACAACTTTGAACTGGATAAAAATTTCCGAAACTGATGCCATCGACAACGAAGAGTCCCTGGCAATCGAGTGGGAAGGCAAGAAACTGGCCCTGCACAAACTGGATGACGAGTTCCACCTGACCGACAACGTCTGTACCCACCAATATGCCCTGCTGTCCGACGGCTACCTGGAAGACGGTTGTGTGGAATGTCCGCTGCATCAGGCCAAGTTCTGTTTGCGCACTGGCAAGGCGATGAACGCCCCTGCCACGGTGGACATCAAGGTCTACCCGCTGCGCATTGAAGGCAACGATATTCTGGCCGACTTCAGTCAGGCCTGAGCTTTTTTTTGCTGACGAGACCTGCAACATCATGGCACACCACACTTCCGTACTGATCATCGGCGCTGGCCAAGCGGCTTCGGTGCTGGCGCGCGAACTGCGCAGCCTGGGCTTTAGCGGCAGCATCACCTTGGTAGGGGATGAAACTCACCTTCCCTACGAACGCCCGCCCCTGTCCAAAGACGTGCTCAAGTCCAGCGCGACCACTGACAGCGTATTTTTGCAAAAAGCCGAGTTCTATCAAGAACAGAATATTGAACTCTTGTTGGGCACCAGCGTGCAGTCTCTGGATTGCGCCACGCGTCAGGCCAGCCTGAGCAATGGCCAGACCTGGAGCTTTGACCACGCGGTGCTGGCCACAGGCGGCGCGGCCCGCGAACTGGCTCTGCTGCCCGCCAGCCAGGCCAACGCCCTGTATCTGCGCACGCTGGACGATGCCCTGAGCCTGCAAGCTCGTCTGCAACCCGGTTTGCGCGCCCTGGTGATTGGTGGCGGTTTCATGGGTCTGGAACTGGCTTCAACTGCCAGTGAAACTGGCGCACAGGTCACTGTCATTGAAGCGAATGAACGTCTGCTGGCCCGCAACGCCCCTGCGCTGCTGTCGCAATGGTTGCTGGAGCGCTTCGAGTCGCAAGGCATCACCGTGCGCTTGGGACAGGGAGTACGTCAGGCCCACTTTGTGGCTGAAAACGAGCATCCCGTTCAGCTGGAACTAAATGATGGCCAGATCCTGAATGGCGATCTGGCCATTGTGGCCGCCGGTCTGAGCGCGAACTCCGCCTTGGCGCGGGCCAGTGGTATCGCGGTAGACGATATGACGGCCGGGATTATTGTGGATCGCCAGGGCCGCACCAGTGTGGCGGGCATTTATGCCGCTGGCGATTGCGCCACCCAGATCTGCCCCGATACCGCCGTGCGCACGCGCACCGAATCCTGGCAGAACGCCAACGAGCAAGCCCGTCAGGTGGCCCACGCCATTGCCGGGCAGGATGCTCCTGCTGCACCTGTCAGTTGGTTCTGGACGGATGTGCTCGGTTGCAACATTCAAATGCTGGGCCAAGGCAGCCCGGATCTGAACTATCAGGTACGCGGCGTCATGGACAGCCAGGGCGATGCCATCAGCTTCATGCTGCTGGCATTTGAAGGCCAGCATTTGCGACACGCAATTGGCGTCAATGCCGGCGCGGATCTACGCGCTTTGCGCAGCGTCATGGAACAGAACTTGCCTGTGGACCCGGCCATCGTGCTGGACCCGGCCACCAAGCTGCGCCAGTACGTGAAAGAAGCGGCTCGTACGGCCCAAGTCTAAGAAAGAGAAGCGGCCTGCGCCGCCTCGTCATCACGAATCATTAAAGAGTTATCAGAGGAGAACCCCATGTATCAGACGCAAACGGTGATAGGCCAGACGGTCGGGTCCAAAGACCGCCCTGTCGAGGAATGCACCTGGCCCGAGGACGTGCTCAACACCATTCCGGACTGGGTCTACACCAGCAACGACATTTACAACCGCGAGATGGAACGCATTTTCCATGGTGACACCTGGAACTTTGTGGCCCTGGAGGCGGAAATTCCCGATTCGGGCGACTACAAGCGCTCGTATGTGGGTTCCACGCCAGTGGTCGTCGCTCGTGCGGAAGATGGCAGCATCAACGTATTTGAAAACCGCTGTGCGCACCGTGGTGCCGAGTTCTGCCGCCACAATCAGGGCAATACCAATGAGTTTGTGTGCCCGTATCACCAGTGGTCCTACAGCCTGAAGGGTGATCTGCAAGGGATTCCTTTCAAGCGCGGTGCGAATAAAGAAGGCGGCATGCCGCGCAGCTTCAAGAACTCCGAGCATGGTCTGAAAAAGCTGCATGTGACAACGCACAACGGCGTAATTTTTGCGTCCTACAGCGACAAGGTCGAGCCTATTACGGAATACCTGACGCCTGAAATTCTGAAGGATTTCGAGGCGGTGTTTCCCGGCAAGAAGCTGAAGATTCTGGGTTACTACCGTAACGAGTTGCCTTGCAACTGGAAGATGTACCACGAGAACCTGAAAGATCCTTACCACGCGACCTTGCTGCACTCTTTCCTGGTGGTGTTCGGTCTGCTGGTAGCGGGCAACAAGTCGCAGATGTATGTGGACCCTGTGCATGGTCGTCATGGCTATATGGCTTCGGCCAAGTCCGAGGACAAGTACGCCGAGGTCAGTGAGGACAACAAGAAGGAAATGCGTTCCTTTGTGGACGATATGCGTTTGCGCGATGAGCGTTTTCTGGACTACGTCAAGGAGTTTGATTCGCCGTGGTCGGTGACCATGCAGACGATCTGGCCCAACCTGATTGTTCAGCGCGAGATGAACACCTTGGGTGTGCGTCAGATCGTGCCCAATGGCCCCAACAGTCTGATCATGCAATGGACCATGTTTGGCTATGAGGACGATACCGAGGAGATGACTCGTCACCGTCTGCGTCAGGGCAACCTGATGGGTCCTGCCGGTTTCCTGGGTCTGGAAGACAACGAGGCCATGAAGTTTGTGCAGGAAGGGGTACGTCGTTCCAGCAGCGAGGTGAACATCATCAAGCTGGATGAAAGCAAGCTGGGTACGTCCAATACGCTGATCTCGGAAGCGGCTATTCGCTCCATGTACCAGTACTACCGCCAAGTGATGGATCTGTAAGACGAGCTGACTTATGAAAATGGATTTTTCTTTCAAACCCGCCCAGGTTTCTGTTGAGCGTGCTTTGGCGTTAAAGGCGGAAATTGAGCTTTTCAATGCCGAGTACTGTGCCACTTTGGATCGTGGCAATGTTGAGGACTGGCCCATGTTTTTTGTGGAGGGCGCGGTTTACCGAGTCACTTCACGCGAGAACGCGGATCTGAATTTGCCGGTAGGTCTGGTCTATGCCGAAGGGCGCGACATGATGCACGATCGTGCGGTGGCTATTGCCCGCACGCAGATGTATGCCCCGCGCTACATGCTGCATCTGGTCACGGATGTGCGCGTGATCAGCGAGGCTGACAATGGCGACATTGAGGCTGAAGGCAATTTCATGCTGATGCAGACCTTGGTGGAAGGGCCTTCCACGGTGCATCTGGTGGGTAATTATTTCGATAAGTTCACGCGTGTGGAGGGTCGGTTGATGCTCAAGGAGCGTCAGGTGATTTTTGATACGTCCATCCTGGCGAACGATCTGGTGTTCCCGGTCTAAGGCCCGGGGTTTGCTTCTGGTTTTAAAACTGTTTTTTGTGTGCTGTTTCCGAGCCACTTGAGTCAGAAGGTCTTCTGATTCCTTTGAGCACCCTTCTTTGTTGAGGGGTGCTTTTTTTTGCTTATTTATTGGGGCAAAGGGCTGATGCCTGGCGCAACGTCAGAGATATGAGGCTTTAGGGCTGGTAGCTCAGGTTTGGAGGGCATTCAGCTTGTCAGGATCGGGGATAAAAGGTCTCTGTGAAAACGCCATTCAGTCGGCCTGCTGGGGTGTCCGGGCTGAGCACTTGCCGGTGCTGCGCACCGGTTCCCTTGTCAGGAGATAGCTACGGGCGCATCCTGAACTCACCCGGTACTTGGTCCCCCGGACCAAGTACAAGCGTCGGGTTCAAACAGCAGGATGCTTGCACCCCTACGCTATCTCCTGCCCGCGGCAAGTACTCTGATCCGCCCTGACACCCCAGCAGGCCGACTGAACGGCTCACAATGGCTTTTTATCTACCAATCTCTTACGGACTCTTTGAACAAACAGGGCCTCGTGCCTTGCTCTTCTGTATTTCCTAAGCACCTATCGTTCTGCTCTTCAGCCCCCCCTCCCTTCCGTTCTCCACCCATCCAATCTGGGCCCTTAATTTCATCCCACCTCTGCCAGTGCCGTTTGGGCTTTAACCCGTGTTGCTTGTTTTCTTGTGGGGCCCGGGTACGGCTTGGCGGGCGAGTCAGGGCTCTTGCCGCAGGCAGAGTGCTGGGGCGGGATGCAAGGGTCGTGCTGTTTGAGGAGCACGCTTGCGGTTTGTCCGGGGGACAAACCGCGCTCCGAGTTCACGACCCGCCCGCCCCAGCACTCTGACAAGGGTACCCACGCGCAGCGTGGGCAAGAGACCCGCCAAGACAAGCCGTACCCGGGCCCCACAAGAAAACTATCCGCCGCCCTCACGCAAAGCCCAAACGGCACGTCCAGAAGAAAGCCCTGACACCGTAATCCTTGCAAACCCACAACGCTGCCAAAAATAAAAAAGCCCCCGAGAGCCATATGGCTTCCAGGGGCACAGGTCCGATAGCCCGCCCCCAAGCGGCAGACCATCGATACTCAATTACAAGGCTATCAAAACAGACTTGTTAACGACGACTCATATCCATCAAGCACGGACGCCCATCCAGACCATGATGAAACACGTCGCTCTTTTCAAAAGCTCAAAAAAATTGAATAGCGTTAAAGACCGATCAACGTCATCGCCTCTTCACGTGTTGCCACGGTGGCGTACTTCTGACGCATATCGAACAAGTTAGCCTCGTGAGGGCCAATCGCACGGTCACCCACGCAATCCGATACCACCAGGGGACGGAAACCCAGTTGCATCGCATCAACCACGCTGGAACGCACGCAACCGCTGGTCACGGCGCCAGCAACCAGCAGTGTTTGCACACCACGTTGGGTCAACCAAGCGGCCAAAGGCGTACCGAAAAACGCCGAAGGCACGTTCTTGCGAACGATGAACTCACCGGGCGCAGGAGCCAGTTCCGGCACAATATGGCTGTTGTGGGCGTCTTCGGTCAGACCCAGCATGCCGGGCACTTTGATGCTGAAGATGTTGTTATCAGCGCCATCGTCGGCATACACGATACGCGTATGCGCCACTGGCCAGCCCTGTTCACGCGCCGTTGCCAACAGCTTCTGCGTGTTCTCGATAGCTTCAGGAATATTGCCGCCGCCAAACACGGCAGGATCCGCAAAGCCATTCACCAGATCAATAATCAACAAGCCGTAAGGAGCTTTAGGCTCCAGCGTCGACCCAAACCCTTGTTGAGCGTACACCGCTCCTTCATTCGTACTCACCAACACCTCCATCCAGTACTTTGCCATCACGCACGACAGCGCGGCCATCCAGGCTGACCGTGCAATTGCGCAAAGGAATATCAATGTGGCAGGCCGTCGTGCGCTTGCCGCCAGCTTCATTGTTCGGGCCCAGGGAGAACAGGAAGTTACCCTCGAACGCACGGGCATCCATGCCAATGGTGTTCTCACGCGAGTACAGACCCAGTGTGGACCAATGGCAACGTGGCTGCAGACCCCAGCCGATATGCGAGATAGCGTAGCCTTCGGGGTCATTGAAGGACTTCATGTACTCGTCCAATAATTGCGCCTCAATGCCGCCTTCGATCTTCGTGGCATAACCATTCTCCACCGTCAGAATAATCTGCTCGGAGGAATACTTTTTCTGCGGCAGCAGGATGTCGCCCTTGTCGATCACAATGGTGCCGTTAGTGCCCAGCTCGTTCGGCCAGGTCAGCACGAAGCCACTAGGCCAGTGATCCCAGCGACCGGGCTCATCCACAAACCCGTATTCACGAATTGCCGGGAACTCGCCCAATGGACAACGCAAGTTGGTGCCAGCAGGAGAGGTAATACTCATCTCCTTGGCAGCCTTGATCAGGGCTGCGGCTGCCGTCACACGCGCACGATCCGCTTCGGTTGGAACGGTACGAACCAGAATCTCCGGTGGCTCCACCGCCAGCAGAATCTTGGTACCCGACTTCAAAATGTCGATCTGCTCGGGCGAGAACAACAGAGTCATCAAGTCCAGCACCAGATCGCTGGCCTTCAAGGCCGCAATCGCCGCTTCATTCCCCGTCAAAGGCGTCGTGCCCAGATAGGCCAAAGAATCCCGGCTCAGGGCCTTCTCTGCATTCACAGGCAACAGATCCAGACGATTTACCACCGCGCCCATGGACTGGGCCGCGATCTGCGCACACTGCATGGTTTGCTGATTCGTCGTGGAGCTGGTCAGCAGGGTCACGGTTTGACCTGCTTGCAGCTTGGACAGACGTAGAACCTCTTGCCATGCTTCGATAAGTTGATAATCACTCACTGCCATTTTGTCTCTCCTAGTGAGACACCTCGGCTTCAAACCGACATGCCTAATCACGACAGGGCCGCCTTGGCGGCCCCTGCTCAACATCACACCAAGCGCTGGCCCAGGAAGTCACCGAAGGCTTCGTAAAAGCCTGCTTCGTTATCCCAAGGAATCATGTGACCGGCATCAGGCACGCGAACGTGCTGAACGCCAGGGGCCAACTGCTGAATCTCGGCCACATCCTCGTCACGCACCACGTCACCACGCTCGACTGTCATCAGCAAGGCAGGCACGGTCAAATGCGGGAAGTCGACATGAATATCGTCGGTATGAAAGCCCTCAAAGCTGGCCAGAATCGCAGGCTCATGGCAGGTGTGCAGCCACTGGGCACGCAATTGCAATTGCTCTTCGGTCCAGGTCGGGCAAAAGGCACGCATGTCTTCTGCGGTGCAGCCTTTGCGAGCCATCGCCATGGAATCGACGTACCAGGGCAACTTGGAGGGATAAGCGCGACGACCTGGGCCAGACACTGGCGGATCAACCATCACCAGACGATTCAGGCCCTCGCTGTTCTTGTGAGCGGCACGCAAACCAATGCGGGCACCCATGGAGTGACCAACCACGATGTAGTCCTTCAGGCCCAGCGCTTGAGCCAAGGCGATCAAGTCATCCGCCTGCGCATCCAGGCTGTAATCCATGCCTTCAGCCGCTTCGCTCAAACCGCGACCACGCACGTCTTGAATGTAGGTATCAAAGTGCTTGCCGAACTGCTCGCCCACAAAGCCCCAGGTCACCGCCGGGCTGGTAATGCCAGGAACGATGATGACGGCAGGACGCTGGTCACGCCCACCAACGGAACCACCAAAACGCAGGTAATGCTGACGAATGCCATTGGCGTGCACATGAGCGCCGTACAAAAATGTGCTCATGCTTAGCTCCGGTCCAGCTTGAACAGACGGGCAGCGTTGCCGTAGCAAACCAGCTCGCGTGTCTTGTCATCCATAGGCGCTGCCTCGATGAAATCAGCGGCCAGCTCAGTGGACTCGTAGGGGTAATCAACCGAGAACAATACGGCTTCAGCACCCATTTCACCAATTGCGCCCATTAGCGTTGGGGCAGAACAGACACCCGAAGTAGTGATCAGGATGTTGCTGCCGATGTACTCGGAAGGCTTGCGCTTCAAGGTCACACCATGTGGGTACACGGCAAAGCGGCTGTCGTAGCGCCAGCGCTGGAACGGCAAGCCTTCACCCATATGACCCAAGATCAACTTCACATCCGGGCAGCGATCAAACACACCACCGAACAACATGCGCAGCGCGTGAGTGCCGGTTTCCACGCCCCAGCCCCAGGTTGCACCCATCAGCTCCGGGTGGCCCGTGTAAGCGTGCGGCATTTCATAAGCATCAAAGGGGTGCAGATAGAACGGCACATCCAGCTTCTGCACGGTTTCCCAGAAGGCATCATATTCGCGGCCATCGTAGTACACGCCATGCGTGTGACCGTTAACCAAAGCGCCTTTCAAGCCCAGATCCTGCACCGCACGCGTCAATTCCTGCGCGGCAGCAGCCGGGTCTTGCATGGGCAAAGTGGCAAAGCCGCCCAGACGATCGGGATGGCGTGCAATTTGCTGCGCCAGGAAATCATTGTTCTGACGTGAACGCTCGATAGCGACGGACACATCCTTTTCCACCTGTACCCCAGGGCCGGTCTGCGACAGCACAACGTACTCGATACCGGCACGATCCATCACCTCCAGACGCTGGGCGTCGAAGTCATGCAAACGAGCCATCAGTTCACGCGCGTCGGCACTGTCAATATGTTTGACAAAGGCCTTGGAATAATCCTCAAAGCCAACGGCGTTGAAGTGCTCCTCCAGTGCTATTTTTTTAATACGTTTCACCGTAAATTTTCCCTAAATTATTGATTTACATAAGGTCAATCGTTTGACCCCCCAACAATATCTATCAGTATGCTGATTATTATTGTTTTCAGCAAGTCGGGAAATCACATATACTTTGGGGCGTGGACAGCGCCTGTAGAAATGACTGCAAATCAGAAATCAGGGCTTTTGTTCACGTTAGCGTAGCCCTGCTTTCCTTGTAGACGCCGACCTTGCAGCCGTACCCTTTGCAGGTCGTCCCGCTTTCAGTGTGCTGCCTTGTTGGCAACGGGCTGAAGGCCACTCAATCGATGACTGACTTATCCATGAAGAATCACGCCGAGCTAAAGCAAGAAGAACGACTGGAAGCCGACGAGGCCGAAATCCTGGGTCCAGTGGAAGAAGAAAATGCCGAGCTGTATCGACGCAAACTGTGGTCCCGGCCTGGTTTTCTGGTGCGCCGTCTTAACCAGATTCACTACGCCATGTTTTACGAGGAGTGCAAAAGTGACCTCACCCCTGTCCAGCACGGTGTCCTGTCCGTGTTGATGGGTTCACCCTGGCTGGATCAAACCACGATCGGCTACGAGCTGGGGCTGGATCGCACCACCTCGGCCGATGTCATCCGCAGGCTGGAGGAAAAAGGTTTGCTGGGGCGTCGTATCAACCCCGAAGACCGCCGCTCTCGCCAGACCTACATCACCGAAGCAGGATTGGCGGCGATGAAGGAAATCAGTGCTGGCATGAACCGCGCCCAGGAACGACTGCTGGACCCACTGACCGCCAAGCAGCGCCAGACCTTTATGACCATGCTGACGCGTGTAGTGGAGCACAACAACCAATATGGTCGTGCCGCCCTGAAAAACATGTGAGAAGCTCGGGGGGCCTCAGGCCCCTCGCGCATACCAATCAGGTAGTTCAAAGGCATGCGCTGGCAGTTGGTACAGCTGGCGCAAACTGGCCTGACTAAGCATGTCGCGGGGCTGTCCCTGCGCCAATATGCCCCCATCCCGGTACAAGATCACCCAGTCCGCCACGCGGGCCGCATGTTCGGGTTGATGCGTACACAAAAGCACACCCAGACCTTCCTGACGCAAGTGCGAGACTTGATCCAGCACCCGTAATTGATTCGCGAAGTCCAGGCTGGAGGCGGGTTCGTCCATGATCAAGAACTGCGAACGCTGCGCCAAGGCACGTGCAATCACACACAGCTGACGCTCTCCACCACTGATCTGATCAATACGTTTTTGAGCCAGCTGCCCTATGCCCAACCGCTCCAGGCAAACGCCTACCCATTGCCGGTCGGCGGCCCGAGGTTGGGTGTACCAGGCCAGCTCACTGGCACAACCTAGCAAGACCCATTGTTCTACCGTGAAGGCAAAGGCCGACTCCTGCGCTTGCGGTACATAGGCCAGTTGTCTGGCCAGGGCACGCGCACTCCATTGCTCCAGGGGCTTGCTCTGCACCTTCACCTGCCCTTTTAAAGGCGGCTGCAGGCCCAGCAAGGTGCGCAGCAAGGTGGACTTACCGCTGCCATTGGGCCCGAGCAAACAAACGACCTGCCCGGTCTGTACGCGCAGATTCAAATTACTGGCGACTTGCTTGCGCCCGTAGCCTACAGCCAGATCAATCGCTTCCAAGCCTTGTTCGCTCATCGCTGCCTCGCACCACGAGCCAGCAACAGCAAGAAGCCGGGAGCACCCACCAAGGCCGTCAGCACACCCAAGGGCAATTCCAGCGTGCCTATGCTTCGTGCCAAGGTATCGGTTAACAAGAGGAAGGCGGCGCCCACCAACAAGCAGACGGGCAATAGACGGGAGAAGTCCGGGCCAACCAATAAACGGGCCGCGTGCGGGATCAGCAAACCGACCCAACCTATAATTCCTGCCAGAGCCACGCACACCGCCGTCATCAAGGTCGCGCAAACGATCAGCAGACAACGCAAGGCAGAGACCGACATACCCAAGGAGCGGGCCTCCTCATCTTGCAGCGCCAGGACATTGATACGCCAACGCAAAAGCCAGACAGGGACGATGCACGCCAATACCATCAGCGCAGCCGGCCAGACTTCGTAGGAACGTACGGCGCTCAAACCTCCCAATAACCAGAAGGTCATGGAGGGCAATTGAGAGTAGGGGTCGGCCAGGATCTTGATCAGCGACAGGGCGGCACCCAGCAAGGTGCCCACCGCCATCCCGGCCAGGACCAATATCAGAATAGGTGGATGATGGCCTAGCATGCGCGCTAGGCTCAAGACAATGCCCACCGCTAGCAGGCCGCCAACAAAGGCCGCCATCTGCACGCCGAACAAGGAGAAATTCAAATAGATGGCCAGAATTGCTCCCAGACCTGCACCCGAGGACACACCCAGGATATCGGGTGAAACCAGTGGATTGCGAAACATGGTTTGATACGCCGCGCCTGCGGTCGAGAGCGCCGCCCCCACCAGCAAAGCCGCTGCAATACGTGGCAGACGCAAATCCCAGACCACGCGTACGGCCTGACTCTGCCCCGCTTCTGGATCGCTACCAAAACCGGCGACCAAGGCGCGCAGCACTTCTGTTCCGGACAAGGGATACGCCCCCTGCCCCAGGGCAAACACCACCAATACGGCCAGAACCAGCCCCAGCAAAAGCAGCAATAGCCCGTAGGACAAACCTGACTTCATGCGCCTTGCTGAGAACCCAGCGGGTCCAGCCCTTGTACCAATCGCTTGACCTGCTCGTCGCTCAAGGACATGCCGTAAAAAGCCGAGTAAAACTCCTGCAACTCTGAATACATGCGTGGCATGGCAGCACTGCCTTCCAGCAAGGCATTAAGCCAGATCACCCCGGCCAGGCGATTGATACCCGGCGGGCCATCCAGCCAGCCAAAGGGCAAGGCGGGTACGCGGTACAAGCGTCCTTCCTTCACTGCCTTGAGCTGATTCCAGGGAGCCTGAGTACGGGCCAGCTCAAAGAAAGCATCATCCTGAGCAAACAGCATGTCCGGGTCCCAGGCCAATAATTGTTCGTAGGAAATACGGCCCAGACGATTATCGGTTTTCTCGTCACCCATTACCGTCAAGCCGCAAAGCCGCAGCACCTCGGTATGGATGGATTGGCCCATGCCGGTTTCCAGACCATCGTTACCGCGTGCCAAATAGGCTTTCAAGCCTTTGGCTCGGGGTCTGGCAGCTTGATGTGCGCTGTCCAGAATTGCCTGTGCACGCAAGGCCAATTGCTGGCCGCGTTCGGCCTGCCCCAGGATATGACCTGCCTGACGCAACTGCGCCGGGCTGTCGTTCAGGCGACCATCCAGCAAGACATAAGGCACGCCCGTCTGCTCTTGCACGGATTTGGCGGCAGACTCGTAATAGGGATTCACATCGCCTATATCCACGACCATATCAGGCTTCAAGGCCAGCAGGCTTTCCAGGGACAAGGTACTGCCCCGACCAGCCAGACGGCCAAGATACGGCAAGGAAAAACCAGCGGCCTCCATCATGCTGCGTGCAGCAGGAGCCAGTTGAAAAGGCCAACCTAAAAGCGCGTGGGGTGCCAGGCAATACACCAGCACCGAAGCGGGCGGACCGGCTGCCACCACCCGGCCAACATGGGCCGGATCGGGCAATTTGCCCGCCACGCTGATATGCAGATTGATCGGGGCGCTGGCTCCCGCCTGCTCAGGCCGGGCCAGCAAACGGGCATGAGGCGCCAAAACCGGCAGTGCCGCCAAGGCACGCAATACATCACGACGCTTCATTTATGCCTCTCCCCCTTTAACTGCAAATCACAAAACGGCTTTAGAAACGATAGCTTCCGCCCACAAACCAGACACGTCCGGGCATGGGGTAGCCTTCTTTGTATTGGTACAGCTTGTCGCCCAGATTACGCACACCGGCTTCCAGCGTGATGTCCGAATTCGGACGCCAGATACCTTTCAAGCCCAACAAGGCAAAGCCCGGTGTTTTTTCGTAGAGCTGATCACCCTTATTGTTTGCATAGGAGTAGTAACGGCCACTTTCGGTTTCCACCGAACCCATCACTTCCCACTGCGCAGTGGGCTTCCAGCTCAGGTGAGCAAACAGGCGGTGATTGGGTGTATCCACCAGTTTGACGTCCGGGTCAGACTGGTTGCGACGATTCAAATATGTGTACGCCAGGCCTGCCGACCAATGAGCAGAAAACTCCTGCTGCAAAGACAGCTCCAGACCCATTTGACGAGCCTTGCCGACGTTGGTGGCCTGATCACAAAAACCCACTGGACGGTACTTGTCACAACCGGGAGCCTGAATAACCGTGCTTTGAATCATGTCACGCACCTGGCTCAAGAACAGCGCCGATTCCAGCTGTGCACCTTCCCATGGCTGACCGCGCAAGCCCAGTTCATAGTGAATGGCGTGCTCGGGTTTCAGATCCGGATTAGGTTGGGCGTAGCCCATGCGGCTGGAGTAGCGATCTTTAATCGTGGGGAAACGAGTCTTGTAGGCCACACTGCCGTAGACCTGCATGGCCTCGCTCCAGTCGTAACCCAGCTCCAGCAAGCCGTTGGTGGCATCGGTATCGCCGGTTTCAAAGTTGTGCGCTTCTTTGGCTTTGCGACGTTCGTGGCTGGCACCCACGCGCAACTGCCACAGCTCACCCAAAGCAATACGGTCTTCAAACGCCAGAGACGTGGTCACGTCCTTGTAGTGCTCAGTGCCCGATGGCTTGGGATCACGGTGCTGATCTTCCTTGTAGTGCAAGGCAAAATGCAGCTCGTGATTGTCCAGGCTGGTGTTGACCCACTCCAGAGCAGCACCACGGGTACGGTCCGTGTACTCGCTGGTCGGGCCAGTCAGGGTCGCGTATTGACCATCGCTATACATATCCAGACCGTTCTTGTACTTGTCTTCGTACACGCGGGTCTTGATCGTGTTGCTCTCGCCAATCTGGGTGGAACTCAGGAAGTACAGGCTTTCCTTGTCCCAGTACGGCCAGCGCCAGTAGCGTTGACCCAGCTTGGCATCGTTCACGCCGGTGTAGACCGGATTGTCTTTCTGACCTTTCTGGTTCACGTAACCAATAACGTACTCATCCGTCACATTGGGGGTGATACCCAATTTAAAAGACGCTTTCTTGTCCATTTGAGAAGCATTGCTGCGCATGCCACCCGTGTCGGTAGGACGTGCTTTTTGATCTTCAAAGCCACGCCCCAAGGGGAAGCTGCGTTCGCCTGACCAGGACAAGCCTGCCTGCATGTACCAGGAACCCTGATTGGTGCCAACGTTCAAGGCACTGTAGCGTTGATCGCCCGTGGCGTAACCGGCGCGGAACTCGCCTTCAAACTCTTTGACGGGTTTACGGGTCACCAGGTTGATGGCACCACCCATGATGTTGGGACCATACAGTAAGGAAGCTGCTCCCTTGGCCACGCGAATTTCGCTCAGGTCCATGGTGGTGAAACGGGTAAAGTCCACATAGCCGTCGTACGGCACGTACTGTGGAATACCGTCCAGGAACAAGGGCACCTGACGAGAATCGAAACCACGCACATAGACCATCTGTTCGTTACGGGCACCGCCCGCCGACACAGTCACGCCGGGTTGCACACTAACGGCGGCACCCACATCGCGCAAATCAAAAGCCTGCATTTCTTTCTGGCTGACTGCGCTCTCCCCCAAAGGAGCCTCGCGATCCAGGCTGGACTGAACAACCACTTTGCCCAGCTGAAACACGCGGTCATTGTTTTCCTGAGCCTGAGCCTGGCTAACTGCCAAGGCCCCCATCATGCTCAAGACCAATGCGCGCGGCACAAAACAGACGGACTGATGACGCGCTGCTGTGGCGCGTTTGGACTGATGTCTCATTCCCCTTCCCTATTCGATCTTTCTAATTGATTTATGAACTGACGCCACACAAAGATGCGGCACAAAAAAAAACGGACCCCAGGGGGCCCGTAAATAGAACCCATCATCGAGCGATGAGTGATGGTTCTTTCGAAAACACCGCTATATAGTAAAGCATATAGCGAAGAACAACAACTAGCCAGAAACTTTAAGGTTCAGGTTTTCCCGTCTTCCCGATTTGCGGCTTCTCGCCAACAATACGGCTGTACTGAGCATTCCTATCAAAATGCTGCCAGCAAGGTGCCTGCACAAACGGGCACCCAAACGATCCCAAGACATCAGGACCCGCGCAAATACTGGCGCAAATCCACAGGAGCACAATTTATGTTTAAAGCCATGACGCGCGGTTCGGTCCGCCTGGTTGAACGCTATCTACCCGATCCGTATATTTTCGTCATCCTGCTCACACTGATTGCCGGTATTGCGGCCATGGCGTTTGAGCAACGCTCTCCCATGGAGATCATCCAATATTGGGGTAATGGCTTTTGGGGCCTGCTGACCTTTGCCATGCAAATGCTGCTGGTCTTGCTGACCGGCCACATGCTGGCCAGCACGCCACTGGTAAAAAGCTGGTTGCGTGGCCTGGCCTCGCTGGCCCGTTCGGCTGGTTCCGCCATCATTCTGGTGACCCTGGTGTCACTGGCGGCCAGCTGGATCAACTGGGGTTTCGGCCTGGTGGTCGGTGCCCTGTTCGCCAAAGAGCTGGCTCGTCAGGTCCGTGTGGACTACCGCTTGCTGGTTGCCAGTGCCTACTCCGGCTTTCTGGTCTGGCACGGTGGCTTGGCCGGTTCTGTACCACTGACCATTGCCACCTCGGGCCACTTTTCTGAAGACAAGATCGGCATCATCGGGACCTCCGACACCATCTTCGCCTTCTTTAACCTGGCCATTGTGATCGCCCTGTTCATTCTGGTGCCACTGATTAACCGTTTGATGTTGCCCAGTGACAAGGAAAGTATTTACGTCGACCCCAAGCTGCTGGAAGACACGCCAGACGACGTCAACCAGACCACCGATCGTCCAGCAGACCGTCTGGAAAACAGCCGTCTGATCTCCATCGTGATTGGTGTCGCTGGCCTGGCCTACCTGTTTGACTACTACGTGCTGCGCGGTGCGACCCTGAATCTGAACGTGATCAACTTCACCTTCCTGATTCTGGCCATCTTGCTGCATGGCACCCCTCGCCGCCTGCTGAAAAGCCTGGATGAAGCCATCCGCGGCGGTGCCGGGATTGTGATTCAGTTCCCCTTCTACGCAGGCATCATGGCCATCATGATCGACTCCGGTCTGGCTGCCAGCCTGTCCGAGTGGATGGTGTCCTTTGCCACGGCGACCACCCTGCCCTTCTGGACCTTCATGAGCGCCGGTCTGGTCAATATCTTTGTGCCCTCGGGCGGTGGCCAGTGGGCCGTACAAAGCCCGGTCGTGATTGCTGCCACACAGGCTCTGGATGCGGACATGGCGCGCACCGCCATGGCCGTTGCCTGGGGCGACTCCTGGACCAATATGCTGCAGCCTTTCTGGGCCTTGCCGGTATTGGCTATTGCCGGTCTGAAAGCCAAGGACATCATGGGCTTTTGCCTGATTCAGTTGATTGTCTCGGGTATTGTGATCTCGATTGGTTTGACCTGGTTGTAAACCCACCCAGCAATAAAAGTAAAAGGGCCCGCTAACTGCGGGCCCTTTGCTATGACAGCTCACTGCAGACGAGGCTGACTTGCTCCCGGAACCATGCGTAGGCAAAACTGGCACGCGTGCGTTCATGCCAAATCTGGTACACACAAAACGGGGCTAAATCCAAAGGATGGTCCAGCACATCCAGCTTGTGCCCGGCACATAGCAGACGAGCCATGCGTTCAGCCAAACTGATTACAAAATCGGTACGCTCCAACACGCCGGGAACCGCCAAAAAATGAGGCAGGCTAACTTGTACTTGCCGCTGTAATTGACGTGTTTGCAAAGCATCAGCCAAACGACGCTCACGGCTGCCGTTATGACCAGGCACCCCAATGTGGCTACGTCTGCAAAACTCGTCCAATGCCATCGCCTGGCCATTACGCCCACAGGATCGCATCACCACCACATAACGGTCATGGAAAAGCTCCTGGCGAAACAACGGATAGGACACAGCTGCCGACGATGAAAGCACCAGGTCGGCTCGCCCGCCCAACAGCCAGTCTTCAGCCCCCAAATCCGCCATATCCAGGACTTCCAAGCTGCACCGCGGAGCATGCTGCTGCAAATGTGCGGTTAAGGCCGGGATCAACAAATAAGACAAATATTCCGTCGTTGCCACACGAAAGCGCACATCCAGACTGGATGGTTCAAGCTGCTCTTTATCGGTCAGCAACAAATCATCCAGCAAGCTCAAGGCTTGCTCAATACGGGGCGCCAAAGCGCGCGCCTTGTGGGTTGGCTCGACACCTTGAGCGGTACGCAAAAACAAGGCATCACCAAAATACAGACGCAGTTTTGCGATTTCCTTGCTTACCGTGGATTGATTGGACTCCAGCGTCAAAGCAGCACGGCTGACATTACCTTCTCGAAATACGGCAAGAAAAGTACGCAACTGGACCAAATCCAGATTCTTCATTTCGCTCCCCTGCTCAGGTATTTCTATTTCAGCCTAATCAATCATTCCAATACGGAATTGCCTCGCTTTCAGGCCTCTCGGACACTAGTGCGACAACTTACTACCACAGGAAACCCCATGAGGACTCTGATTAAAGCGCGCTGGGTCATTGCATTTGAACAAGGACGCCATTGCGTGATCGACCATGGCCAGCTCGTCTACGAAGGCGAACATATCATATACGTGGGCACCCGCTACGAAGGGCATGTGGACCAGATCATCGAAGCGCCTGACAGCGTTCTGGCTCCTGGTTTTATTGATACCCATGTCCACTCCGGTCATCGGGCACTGCACAAGCTTCTGGCCGACGGTGGTCGCCCTGCATTATTTGGTCAGCCTTATATGGACGTGACCATTGCACGCCAAGGCACGCAAATACGCGGTTACCCCAACTATCTGGATCAGGAGCAAGCGGCAAAAGACCCCGGTATTGCTCTGCATGCAGCCTTTACCGCAGCCGAGCTGCTGCGCAACGGCGTCACCACCTTTGTAGAGCTGGGGGGACACGTGCTTGTCCAGGAGGCATTGTGGACTCAATGCGAGGCTTTAGGTATTCGTGGATACCTGGGCCCTGGCTACGATAGTGGTCGATGGCAGTCCGATGATAAAGGTCAGCTTGAACGTATTCCCTATCCAGACCAGGGCGAGCAGCTCTTCCAGGATGCCCTGGCATTTATTCGCCGTGCACAAGCCCATGAATCCGACCTGATTCACGGCATCCTGGTCCCACGGGAAATTGAAAACTGCAGCCTGGACTTGCTACGTCAAACGGTACGTGCGGCCGATGAGTTGAAGCTACCTATGGCCACACATGCTGGCTACAACGTGATCGAGTTCATGGAGACAGTACGCGAACACGGCTTCACTCCTATCGAGCTGCTGAACCATGTCGGAATGCTACGCCCCACCTTGAATATTGGCCATGCCAACCTGATATCCAATAACCCAAAAATGAATTATTCGGGTGGAGACGACCTGGGTTTAATGGGACAGAACAAGGTATCCATCTCACACTGCCCGGTCAATATTGTGCGCCGGGCTCGCACACTGGATAACTGGAAAGCGTATCGCCAGGCAGGAGTCAATATCACCATCGGCAGCGATACCTACCCGCGCGACATGTTCATGAACATGCGTACCGCGTCCTACCACGGGAAAGTCATGAGCCATGACCTGACCGCTGCCAGTGCGGCTGAGGTATTTGAAGCCGCCACCGTGGCAGCAGCGCGCTCCTTGGGCCGGGAAGACTTGGGAAGACTGGCTGCCAATGCCCGTGCGGACATGATTCTGGTGCGGATCGGCCGCAGCGACGTGCTGCGCTATGGCCCAATTTGGGACCCTATCCGCAGCATGATTGAATGCGGCATCGGCGACGACGTGGATACCGTGATCTGCAATGGCAGAATCAGCATGCGAGACGGCGTCATACCGGAGGTGGATCTGCCAGCCTTGCGCCGTCAGGTTCAGGACTTTGCCGAAGACATCTGGCCCAGCCTGCAGGACTGGGATCAGCTCAAACGCAGTGCGCAAGATATGTGCCCCATCAGCCGCTGCACACATCTATAAAAATACCTCGTTGAGGAGACAAGACATGATCAGAAAAACAGCTCTCGCTATTGTCACAACGGCTTTACTGAACACACTTCCGATGGCACAAGCTCAGCAGGCAGATTTTCCGCAAGGCCCTGTGCGTGTCATCGTCCCCTACGGAGCAGGCGGAAGCGCGGACATTTTGGCACGCGCAATCAGCGACAAACTGACTCAATTATGGGGCCAGACAGTTATCGTAGAAAACAAGCCAGGGGGTATAGGTACGATTGGAATCATGAGCGTGGTCAAATCCAAGGCCGACGGCTACACCCTGGTCTCAGTGCCCGTATCTGACTTGGCTGTTAATCCACACCTCTACAAGAAACGATCTTTTGATGTATTGAAGGATCTGGATCCCGTCAGTCAGGTAGGCTCTGTACCCAACGTCTTGATCACTAACCCGGCGCTGGGACTGCACAGCACAGCGGATTTAATCAAACTGGCCCAGCAACCGGGTCAAAACCTGAGCTACAGCTCTCCTGGCGTGGGCAGTCAGGCACATTTGGCCGCCGAAGTATTTGCTCGTAAACATGGGCTGACACTAAACCATATTCCCTATAACAGCGTCTCGGCTGCCATTACTGACGTAGCAGGCGGTCATGTCGATCTGATGTTTGCGCAACTCCCCAGCGCCTTGGGCTTTATCCAAGGAAAAACAGTGACTTTGCTAGGTATCGCCGCTCAACAGCGCAGCCCACTACTGCCAGACACCCCCACACTAACTGAATCCACCGGCGAGACGTACGGCGATTTTATTTCGTGGTCCGGTTTAATGGCGCCAGCAGGCACACCACTAGCCATACGAGAAAAAATTGCACATGATCTAAAGCACGTGATGGACAACACGGATCTGAATCGCGTACTCGCCAGTTCAGGCACCGTGGGAATAGGTAGCACACCCCAGCAGCTGGATGCCGCCATACGCGAAGATTACGATCGCTATGGGCGCATCATTGCTGACCTGAAATTGGCCTTGGACTAAATAAAAGAGGGGGAAATAGAAATGGTGGGCGGTACAAGGTTCGAACTTGTGACTTCCACCGTGTGAAGGTGGCACTCTACCACTGAGTTAACCGCCCGGAGCTTTAAAGAACTACAAAAGCTGCGAAGAAAAAAACTATAGCATGGCCTTGATTGATTTACAAGTTCAGGGCCAGCTCTTTTCTTAAATAATTACTCCGTTGCCGGGTTGAGCATCTCACGCCACATGGGCGGCTTCTTGTTCTGCTTTTCCAGCACGTCCATGTATTTCTCGTGCTCGGCCTGATCGGCTTCGGACGCACGCAGCACTTTCAGCACACTGGCGTCAAACTTGCCCAGACTCAGATTGCTGCCATCCCCACCTTGACCATCAGACTCATCAAAGTCCATCAGCAAGGCGTCCTGGCCACGGGTCATGGCCAGCCAGACATCAGCCAGCAATTCCGAGTCCAGCAAAGCGCCGTGCAAGGTACGGTGAGAGTTGGAAATACCGTAGCGTTCGCATAGGGCATCCAGGGAGTTACGCTTGCCGGGGTGCATTTCCCGCGCCACCAACAAGGAGTCGGTGATGCTGTCGCAGTACTGCGAGAATGGGCCTTTACCTACCTTTTGCAGCTCGGCATCCAGAAAGCGTGTATCAAAGGAGGCGTTATGAATAATGACTTCCGCACCCTGCACAAAATCCAGCACCTGATCCACCACGTCCTTGAAACGTGGATGGCCGGACAGAAATTCCGTGGTCAAGCCATGAATCGCCAAAGCTTCTGGGTCGGAGTCCCGGTCCGGGTTTAGATACAAGTGCAGATGGCGGCCCGTCAATTTACGATTGAACAGCTCTACCCCACCCACTTCAACAATGCGGTGCCCTTCACGAGGCTCCAGACCGGTGGTTTCAGTATCCAGAATAATTTGACGCATTCACTTTCCCTACAAATTCAATCACAGTAATGGCACTCGACAAGGAGGCTATACAAACAACTTCCCCGCAGACCAGCACTACGGGTTTAGACAGAGGCCTCGGGCTTATCAATCAATTCCAGTTGCTTGTCCTGCCCTTCTTTCTTGCCCGCAATCAGCGTATAGGCCACCGGCACCACAAACAAGGTCAACAACGTTCCCAGGGACAAGCCGCCCACCAGCACCCAACCAATCTGTTGACGAGATTCGGCACCCGCCCCAGAGGCATACGCCAGCGGCAAGACCCCCAGCACCATGGCGCCAGTTGTCATCAGGATGGGGCGCAGGCGCATCTCGCAAGCACGCACCACGGCATTGTACAAACTGGCCCCGGCCTCGCGTTGTTGAGTAGCAAATTCCACAATCAGGATACCGTGCTTGGTAATCAGACCCACCAGGGTAATCAAGCCGATCTGACTGTAAATGGACAGCGTCCCGCCTGACAGCCATAGGGCCAGCAAGGCCCCCGTCATGGACAAGGGCACGGACAGCATGATGATGAGCGGGTTGCGCCAGCTTTCAAACTGCGCGGCCAGCACCAGATAAATAAAGGCCAGTGCCATCAGAAAGACCAGATAGATACTGCCCGAGGAATCCCGGAACTCGCGCGACTGGCCATCCAGGTCTGTCTGCACCGTTTCCGGCAAGGTCTTGCGAGCCACCTCATTCATGTGTTCGAGCACCTCACCCAAGGCATAGCCGGGGGCCACTGATGCTTCCACAATGACCGCCCGCAAGCGGTTGAAGTGGTTCAGCGATTGCGGCGATACGCTCTCGCGCACATTCAGGAAGTTGGAGGCCTGCACCATGCCACCATCTTTAGTGCGCACGTAAATATCCAGAATGTTTTGCGGGCTGGAACGAGCCTGCTTGTCCACCTGCACAATCACGTCGTACTGCTCGCCATCGCTCTTGTAGCGCGTGACCTGACGCCCGCCCAGCATGGATTCCAGAGTGCGGCCTACCGCTTCCACCGATACGCCGGTATCGGCCAGCTTGTCGCGGTCTACATCAATACGGATTTCTGGTGTGTTCAAGCGCAAGTCCGTGTCCACATTCAACAGCCCTGGATAGTCTCGCAGCTCAGCCAGAAAACCGTCCACGATCTTGGCCAGCTCCGGATACGGTGCCTGGCTCATGATCACAAACTCCACTGGCTTGGAAGTGGCCCGCTGTCCCAACGACGGCGGGTTAGTGGGGAAAGCACGCGCACCGGGAATGGCGGAGAAATGCGGTTGCAGTTCACGCGCAATGGATTGCTGGTTACGTGTACGCTCCTCCCACGGCTTCAAGCGCAAAATTGCAAAGGAATCGGTGACGGTAGGGAAACCAATAATGGACTGGTACCCCTCTGTCTCCGGTATGCCGCGATATAGCTCTTCCACCCGCTCCACATTGCGCAAGGTGTAATCCAGCGTAGCGCCTTCGGGCGAATTCACAATCCCGAAAATCACACCTCGGTCTTCAATCGGAGCCAGTTCGCTTTTGATGACCGTAAACAGCAGCCCACTGGTCGCGGCAACGGCCACACCAATGAACAGGACCAGAAAACGCCAGCGCAAGGCGCGAATCAGGATACGGCGGTAGCCTCGTGTCAGCCAGACCAGGAAATTCTCGATACCCTGGCTGACGCGGCCCACTTTCGCACTATGTGGACGCAACATGCGCGAGCACATCATGGGCGTCAGGGTCAGGGCCACGAAACCGGATACCAGCACGGCAGCCGCCAAGGTCAGGGCAAACTCAATGAATAATCGCCCGGTACGGCCTGTGGCAAAAGCCAGTGGGGCATACACCGCCACCAGGGTTAGCGTCATGGCAATCACGGCGAAGGCAATTTCACGCACACCCAAAAAGGCAGCCTGCATGGCCGTCTTGCCCTCTTCGATATGGCGGTACACGTTCTCCAGCACCACAATCGCATCGTCCACCACCAGGCCAATCGCCAGCACCATGGCCAGCAAGGTCAGCGTGTTGATGGAAAAGCCCAGCATGTACATGATGGCGAAGGCCCCGATCAGGGAAATCGGAATCGTCACAATGGGAATCACACTGGCGCGGAAACTGCGCAGGAAAAACACAATCACCAGCACCACCAGCAAGATGGCCTCGGCAATGGTGGTGTACACCGAATCAATGGATTTCTGAATGAAGATGGAGCTGTCGTAAGACACGGACAACTTCATATTGCCCGGCAGGCTTTCGTTGATGCGCTCCACTTCTGCTCGCACGGATTTGGACAGATCCAGCGGGTTGGCGGTGGACTGTTTAGTCACGCCAATGTTCAAACTGTTTTGCCCATTGAATCGGGCCAGTACCCGTTCCTCGGCAGGCCCGATACGCACGTCGGCAATATCGGAGATACGCACCGGATAACCGGCTGCCTGACTGATGATGATGTTGCGAAATTCCTCGGGCGTTTCCAGGTCGGTGGAGGAAACCACGGAAAACTCGCGTGCATCGGACTCGATACGGCCCGCCGGAATCAGCACGTTCTGTTTGCGCAGAGCATCTTCCACATCCTGCACGGTGAGCTGGTAGGCCCCCAGGCGGGTGCGATCCAGGTCGATACGCATGGCGGGCAAGCGCTCGCCAAACACGCGCACTTCGGCGGCACCAGGCAAGACGGACAGGCGCGTTTTAATGTAGCGGTTGATGTAGTCCGAGGCCTCCAGCATGCTGTAGTCGCCCGTATCCACACCTACATAAATAATCGGGGTGGAGTCTGCTTCCACCTTATTGATGATGGGCTCGTCCACCTCATCGGGCAGGAAACGTCGGGCACGCGATACCTTGTCGCGCACATCAGCCGCAGCGGCATCGGGGGCCCGGTCCAAATTGAATTTAATGTTGATCAGGCTGCGCTCGGAACGGCTGCGTGAAGTCATCACGTTCACACCCTCGATCCCGGACAACTGATCTTCAAGAGGCTTGGTCACCTGGGACTCGATCACCTCCGGTGAGGCCCCTTTATAGTTGGTGATGACGGAGACGACCGGCTCGTCAATAGCGGGGTATTCGCGTACGGTCAGGCGTTCATAGGAAATGAAACCGACCAGCACAATCACCAAAGACAGAACCGTGGCAAATACCGGGCGACGGATACATAAGTCAGAAAGAACCATGATTCCGTCCTATTGCTGCGGCTGTGTTTGGACGTCGATCACTTCCTGAATATCGACCGGCACTCCGTCACGCACTTTTTGCAGCCCGGCCACCAGCACATTGTCACCCGCTTTCAGATCGCCTGTGACTTGTACCCAACCCTGCTCGCGTACACCAACCTGCACCTGACGGCGCTCGGCCCGACCATCTTTCACAATATAAATGTACTGATCCTGTCCCGAAGGAGCCAAGGCGGTTTCAGGCACCATCAAAGCCTGGTAACGCGACAGTTCAAGGCGTACACGGCTGAACAAACCGGGGCGCAAAGCGCCATCTTCATTCGGGACCTGAGCCCGCAGCAAAATGGAACGGCCAGCCGTATCCACCGCCGGGCTGACAGCCAGTACCGAGCCATGGCGGGTTTCGCCCAGGAAGGCATCAAAGCGCAGTTCGACCGGCATGCCGGCCTTCACATCGGCCAGATATTGTTCAGGGATACGGAAGTCCACGTTCAAGGTCGAAACCGCTTCCAGCTGCACCAGATCCGTACCCGGCCCAACATAATCACCCACCGAGACATTACGCAAGCCGGTCACACCATCAAAGGGGGCACGGATACGGGTCTTGTCCAGCTGCACACGCGCCAATTGCACTTCGGCTTGCTGAACAGCCAAGCGGCTACCGGACTCGTCTTTGGCCTGCTGGCTGATAAAGCCCTGACGGCTCAATTCCGAAGATCGCTTGTGCTGACTATTGGCCAGATTCAAATTTGCCTGTGCCTGATTCAGTTGCGCCTGCGCCATGGCCGGGTCCAATTGAATCAGGAGCTGGCCTTTTTTGACGGGCTGACCTTCTTCAAAGCTGATCGCTGAAATACGACCACTGATCTCGGGCCGCAGCACGACGGACTCTCTGGCCACCAGGGTTCCCACCGCCGCCACATCACGAATCAACTCACTTTGCCGCACGGGTAAAACTTCCACCCGCGTGGCGTCAGACTGCGCCCAACTGGGGCTGCTACTGGCAAACAGTACAAGAAACAGAGAAAAAATCGTGGGACGCAGCGTGGAAATCATGGGCGGCTTATCCTGACCGGCCAGGCCGGTGAAGCTGTCTGACAAAATATGACGAGTGGCTAATAGTACTATCAGCGGGCTACAACTCTGCCCAAGATCTTATAACTGCCTGGCGATTTCCACCCCTTCATTGGCCAACTGATCCGCACGCTCGTTGCCGGGATCACCCGCATGGCCACGCACCCATAACCAGGTCAGCTCATGTTTTGCGGCCTGCTGCTCCAACTCCTGCCACAGGTCGGCATTCTTGACGGGCTTTTTATCGGCAGTACGCCAGCCGCGGGCTTTCCAGCCGGGCAACCATTCGTTCATGCCTTTTTGTACGTACTGCGAATCGGTGTGTACCCGCACCTGGCAAGGGCGTTTCAAGGCTTTGAGAGCCTCGATCACAGCCATCAGTTCCATGCGGTTATTGGTAGTATTGGCCTCGCCACCGCAAATGGCTTTTTCACGTCCGCCATGACGCAACAAGGCGCCCCAGCCCCCCAAACCGGGGTTGCCCTTGCAGGCACCATCGGTCCAAATATCGACAACATCAGTCATGTCTTGCTAATTCCCTCATCGGCAGCGCGTCCAGCAACCACCATAGGCCGACGCACACGCCGACGGTTTTTCTTCCACTTGGGCCCGACCATACGCAAGGCCGGCGTGCGTTTGACCGCACTAATCATGTAGACGGCCCCCGCAAAGCTCCACCAGCGTGCACCGCTTTGCTCCATCCAGGACCAGCGGTCCAGCCAGGACTGCTGACGGCACAACGGTGCATAACAGCCCATCTGCGTACTTTGCACATCAAAGGACAAAAGCTTTAACCAGTCGCGCAAGCGCGAGGGTGACATCACATCTCCCGGCAAGGTAGGCGTGCCCCGCTCCAGACCCGGAATCCAGTCGTGGGCACCCCACAAACTCAAGGGGTTGAAACCCGTCAGGAGAATGCGCCCTTCTGGCACCAGAACGCGCTCGGCCTCTCGCAACACCTGATGCGGGTCGTTGGCGCTTTCCAATGTATGGGGCAGGATTAAAAGATCAATGCTTTGCGTATCAAAAGGCAGATGCTCGGGTTCGGCATAAACCAGGTTCTTCTGCTGAGCGGGCAAGACGCCGGCCTGAGCCGTACATACCTTGCAGGAGATGCGACTATGCGCCAGGAGGTCCCAATGCGGCAATCCAATTTGTATGGCATGATACCCGAAGGTGTTGACCACCTCCGCATCGATTCCGGCTTGTTCCCAAGCCCGCACATATCGCCCCGGTACGGTTTCCAACCACTGGGCAAATTGATCATTCAAAGTCTGCTCCACTGGCGCTCTCTCCCTCTACCATGATGAATGCATTTACCTGGCCTGTGCCAAGCGATGTTCGCCTGATTCCACTACCAGCCCTGAACGACAACTATATATGGGCTTTAAGTCGAAACGGTCATGCCCTGGTTGTGGACCCCGGCCAGGCCGCCCCGGTTCTGGATTGGCTGGAACGCGAGTCCTTACAACTGGATGCCATTTTACTGACACACCACCACGGTGACCACGTTGGAGGTGTCATGGATGTCCTGGCCAAGCACCCGGCTCGCGTCTGGGGCCCCGCCAACGAGCGTCTGCCTGCCTGTGACGTGCGTGTCGGCCAGTCCGATAAGGTCGAGTTACCTACTCTGGAACTGACGCTGGACGTGCTGGACATCCCCGGCCATACCGCCGGACACGTTGCGTACTTTGGTCAAAATGAGGTAAAACAGCCCTTTGTTTTCTGTGGTGATACCTTGTTTGCTGCTGGTTGCGGACGCCTGTTTGAAGGCACCCCGGCACAAATGACGGATTCCCTGGGCAAGTTGGCAAAACTGCCATCGGACACCCTGATCTGCTGTGCGCACGAATACACTTTATCCAATTTACGCTGGGCTCTACAGGTAGAGCCGGACAATCCCCAACTGCATGAACGTTGGGAACAGGATAATCTCAAGCGTCAGCAAAACTTGCCTACGGTGCCCTCCACCTTGAAAACAGAATTGGCTACCAATCCATTTCTGCGTTGCGAGACGACTGCTGTTATCAAGGCTGCCGAGCACCATGCTGCCCAGTCCCTTAATAATCCTGTCGAGGTATTTGCCAGCCTGCGCGACTGGAAAAACAATTTCTGAAGATTCCGCAATGAACCTAATGAGACTTTTTGCGCTGCTATGCGCTTTCGTGCTGGCAGGCTGCGCCACAGGCCCCAAGGTCAGCCCTCAAAAAGCCGCCAAGACCTCCACCAGCATTGCCGCCGATACGTCTCGCACCATTGATCTGACCCACCCACCCAAAGACGCGTGGGACCGGATGCGCCGGGGTTTCTCCATCCCCAACCTGCATACCGATCTGGTTGATTACTGGACCAATTACTACGCTTCGCACCCCGAATCCATCCGTACCATGAGCCAGCGCGCCTCGCGCTATCTGTACCACATCATGGACGAGCTCGATGCCCGTGGCCTGCCTTCCGAACTGGCCTTGCTGCCTTTTGTGGAAAGTGCCTATAACCCCGTCGCCTATTCGCGCTCCCATGCGTCCGGTCTGTGGCAGTTCATCCCCAGCACCGGCACACAATACAAGCTGGAGCAGAACTGGTGGGTAGACCAGCGCCGTGACCCGGTCGAGTCCACTCGCGCTGCTTTGGACTATCTGTCTTACTTGTACGAGTTCCAGGGCGACTGGTATTTGGCCCTGGCCTCCTACAACTGGGGTGAAGGTTCGGTACGCCGCGCCATGGAGCGTAATGAACAGGCCAACCTGGATGTTGACTACTTATCGCTGAAGATGCCGGACGAAACACGTAATTACGTCCCCAAACTGCAAGCGATCAAAAACATTGTGGCTAACCCGGAGCGTTATGGCATCACCCTGCCTCCAGTCAGCAATACACCGTATTTCACAGCCGTGCGCAAAAACAAGGACATTGACGTAGCCCTTGCTGCTGAACTGGCTGAAATCTCCGTGGACGAGTTCAAAGCCTTGAACGCTGCCCACAATCGCCCCACAATCCCTGCCGATCGCGGTACCTTGCTGCTGCCCGCCAACAAGGTGGATATCTTCAATGCCAATCTGGCGGCCTACCAGGGCAAGCTCAGTAACTGGAAGGCCTACCAATCCAAGCGCGGCGAAAGCTATCTGTCCATTGCCCAGCGTCACGGCATTACCTTGTCGCAGCTGCGCTCCATCAACGGTTTGGGTAGCAAGAGCACCAAGGCCGTGGCCCAGACACTATTGGTGCCCAGCACCACCTTGGGTGAAGGCAGCCTGCAACTGGCTTCTCTGACCAATACACCTGCCGCCCCGGTAGCGCAAAGCACACGCCGTGCTCGTACGCAAACGGCCAGCGTCAACCGCAAGAATGACACTGTTGTTTTGCGTCGCGGCGCCAATGTGCGCACCCATACGGTTCGACAGGGCGATACACTTTACGCCTTGGCCAAACGGTACGACACTTCGGTGGCAGAACTGCGGCGCCTGAACAATATCAAAGGCAGCTCTCTTTCCAGGGGGACACGTTTGCGTGTTCCCGGTTCCAATATTCGTGGCTAAGTCCACCCACTAATTACATAAAGGATTTTCAGCATGGGTTTCCTGCAAGGAAAACGCATCCTGGTCACAGGCGTCCTCTCGAATCGCTCTATTGCTTACGGGATTGCGCAAGCATGTCGCCAACAAGGTGCTGATATTGCCCTGACCTATGTAGGCGAGCGTTTTAAAGAACGTGTTGAAGGCTTTGCCAAAGAACTGGGCACGGATATCGTGCTGCCCTGTGATGTGTCTGAAGACGATCAGATCGAACAGGCCATGGCCTCGCTGGGCGAGCGCTGGGACGGTCTGGACGGTTTGGTGCACTCCATTGGTTTTGCACCCCGTGAAGCCATTGCCGGCAACTTCCTGGACGGCCTGTCGCGCGAATCGTTCCGCGTCGCTCATGACATTTCCGCCTACAGCTTTCCCGCACTGGCCAAGGCTGCCCTGCCCTTGCTGAAGGGCCGCAAGAGTTCGGTGCTGACCCTGACCTACCTGGGCGCTGAAAAAGCCATTCCCAACTACAACACCATGGGCGTGGCCAAAGCTGCGTTGGAAGCCTCCGTGCGTTACCTGGCGGTGGCGCTGGGCGAGTACGGCATTCGTGCCAACGCCATCTCGGCCGGTCCTATCAAGACCCTGGCTGCCAGCGGCATCAAGGACTTCTCCACCATTCTGAAATTCGTAGAGACGCACGCTCCCTTGCAGCGCAACGTCACCATTGAAGAAGTGGGCAATGTGGCCTCCTTCCTGATGTCCGAATTGGCCAGCGGTATCACAGGCGAAATCACGCACGTTGACGCCGGCTTTAACTGCATCGTTCCAGGTATGCAGGAGTAAAGGCTAGCATCAGATGCCTACAAGCATCCTGATGACAAAAAGGAACAGGCTTTTGCACTGTTCCTTTTTTTTGGCCCTGGATCAGCTGCAATTTGCGCTACCGGCTTCTTATATAAGCAATAAAAAACATAAATAAATCAGTACACTGACTTTCTCGTTTTCCCTAGTAGGATATAAAAAATAATCTGTGAATAATATTTATGTCAGTGCACTGACTATTAAAGCATAAAAAATCAATCACAGAACTCGATTCTCGAGGAGACACAATGTTCCAACGCCAACCGCGTCTGCTGGCCCTGGCTGGGCTTTTGCTGAGCTGTGCAATGCTGGCCCCCGCCACCGCCAGTGCTAATAAACCGATCGAAATTATCGTCACCTTCCCACCAGGAGGGGGCACGGATTTACTGGCCCGTCTGATCGGGAATTACTTCAACGAACAACTTGGCCAGCCCGCGATTGTGGACAACCGCCCCGGTGCCAGCGGCAATATTGGCGCTCGTATGGTGGCCCAGCGCCCGGCCGACGGTCAGTCACTACTGATGGTCAACAGCTCCTTTGCTGTCAATCCGGCCGTGTTCGACAAGCTGCCGTTCGATCCCAAGAATGACTTCACAGCTGTCTCCAACTTCGCCTTTGTTCCATCGGTCGTTATCGTGCCGGCCAACTCCCCCTACAAGACACTGAAAGACATGCTCACGGCTGCCAAAGAGAAACCGGGCGAAGTGTTCTTTGGCTCTTGCGGCAACGGTACTCCGCAACATCTGGCTGGCGAAATGCTCAACGAAGCAGCGGGCGTGGAAATGGCGCATATCCCCTACAAAGGTTGCGGTGGCGCTCTGAACGATGTGATGGGTGATCAGGTGGGCTCGGCCTTCGTCACTGCCTCCAGCACCCTGCCCTTCATTGAAAGCGGGAAGGTACGTGCCTTGGCTGTGACCTCGGCAGAGCGCAGTCCCCTGCTGGCCGATGTGCCCTCGATCGCCGAGCTTGGCTACCCAGGCTACGAGCTGAACCAGTGGCACGGCTTACTGGCTCCCGCTGGCACTCCCGAGCCTGTCGTGCAAAGACTGCATGAGGCGATCGAAAAAATCATTGCGCGCGAAGATGTGCAAGCCAAGCTGACAAGCCTGGGCTACACCGTTGCCCACGACGGCCCCGCCCAGTTCCAGGCGATGATCAATGCCGACATCGACCGGTTTCGCGAATTGGCACAAAAAATTGGACTAACAATCAACTAAGGATCCACCATGAGCAAACTGAAGTTAAGCGTATCGATTGGCAATTACGACCGTACCCTGGCCTTGAAAGACGGACGTGTCGGCATTGAGGGCTGTGACATCAATGTCGTATCCCTGGAGCCCGAGGAAGCATTTCACCGTGCTTTTCGCTACGAGGAGTTCGACGTTACGGAAATCTCCATGAGCAGCCACATGATGACTACTGCGCGTGGCGACAATCAGTACGTAGGTATTCCAGCCTTTCTGTCACGCGTTTTTCGCCATTCCGGCATCTATGTGCGTACCGACCGTATCCGCAAGCCCGAAGATCTGAAAGGCAAAATCATTGGTGTGCCCGAATACCAGATCACAGCTAACGTCTGGATCCGGGGCATCTTGCAAGATGAGTTCGGTATCCGCCCCAATCAGATCAAATGGGTACGCGGAGGGATCGAAGAACCAGGCCGGGGCGAGCGCGCTCCCATTGATCTGCCAGATGACATCAGCCTGGAGCAGATCCCGGATGACCGCACCTTGTCGGACATGTTGGAAAAAGGCGAAATCGACGGATACATCGGAGCACGAGCACCTTCATGCTTTCTGCGTAACGCCCCCAATGTGGGCCGTCTGTTCGGAGATGAGTACGTGGAAGTAGAAAAAGACTATTTCCGCCGCACGGGCATCTTCCCGATCATGCATATGGTTGGCATCCGCAAGTCTCTGGTACAGGACAACCCCTGGCTGCCGGTCAGTGTGTACAAGTCCTTTCTGAAGGCCAAAGAGCTGGCCGTGCATGAACTGAACGAGTTGTGCCATCTGGCTGTCACCCTGCCGTGGATGGTGCACCATCACAATGAAGCCAAAGCCTTGATGGGAGAGGACTACTGGCCCTATGGCCTGGAGGCAAATCGCCACACCATCCAGACCTTTGCGCAGTACCACCACGATCAGGGCATGTCGCAACGCCTGGTCAAGCCCGAGGAACTGTTCGCGGCCTCCTCGCTGGACCTCTCCAAGATATAAGGCAAAACCGGCATGAAGGCTCCCGTTTTCAATTACTACGCCCCCGAAACGCTGGCTCAGGCACTGGGCTTGTTGGCCAATCAGGAAAACGCCCGTGTATTGGCTGGAGGCCAGTCCTTGCTGGCCATGCTCAATATGCGCTTTGCATTTCCGGACACGCTGGTCGATATCAACCAGTTGCCCGAACTGTCCTACCTGCAAGAGCAAGAGAATGGCGATATCGCGATGGGTGCCATGACACGACAGCGCGACATTGAATTTTCCGAGCTGGTGGCAACACGTCTGCCGCTCTGGAAGGATGCAATCCTCAACGTTGGGCATCGCCAGACTCGTAACCGAGGAACAGTGGGCGGCAGTCTTTGTCAGCTGGACCCTTCTGCCGAAATACCGACAGTCAGCATGGCGATGGATGCTGTGTTGACCGTCGCCAGCATACGTGGAGAACGAACACTTTCAATGGCCGATTTCCCGGCAGCCTACATGACCCCCAATATGCAGGCTGACGAGCTGTTGATCCGCGTCCAGGTGCAGCCGTGGCCCGCCAGTCACGGCTGGGCTTTTCTGGAGTTCTCCCGTCGGCATGGCGATTTCGCCATCGTGTCCTGCGCTGCGTTGCTGTTGCTGGATGAAGCCGGCTTGGTGAGTCGCGTCAGCATCACCCTGGGCGGAGTAGGTGCATTTCCCCTTCGCATGACCGAGGCAGAAAACGCCCTGCTGGGCACCCCGGCCAGCCCCTCAGATATCGAACGGGCCGCCGAACTATGTGGCCAGGTCGATGCTTCCAGCGATAGTTATGTCCAGGGCTGGTATCGCCAGCGGCTGGCCAAAGAATATACGGCGCGCGCCCTGCGGCTAGCGCTCTCTCGTACAGGACAACGGCATGAATAACCCCCTTCCTTCGGGCAGTCGCCCCATCACCCTGTGTGTCAATGGCCAGAACCTGACAGCCCATGCCGAGCCTCGTGTCAATCTGGCCGATTTCCTGCGCCACGATCTGGGTTTGACAGGGACCCATGTGGGCTGTGAGCACGGCGTCTGCGGCGCCTGCACCGTGCAGATTGACGGCCACTCAGCCCGTAGTTGCCTGATGCTGGCAGTACAGGCCCAAGGCAAGCATATCCGCACCATTGAAGGCCTTGCCAACGAGCAAGGCTGCTGGCATCCCATCCAGGAAGCCTTTCGCGAGCTGCATGCCCTGCAATGCGGTTTCTGTACGCCAGGCATCCTGATGTCAGTCGTCGAACTGCTGGAGAACCACAGCGATCCCGGCCCCGAACTGATACGCGACGTGCTGTCCGGTCATCTATGCCGCTGTACCGGCTACCAGAATATTGTGCGTGCGGTACAGAAAGCCGCTGCTGCGATGAGGGCCAGCCATGCTCATGAATGATCCTCACCAGCAGGAACAAGCCGCCTGCGGTCTGGGGCACTCCTTTCTGCGCCTGGAAGATGAAGCCTTGTTAACCGGGCAGGCCCAGTTTCTGGATGACATCCCCATGGAGGGTGTATTGCATGCGTGCTTTGTACGTAGTCCTCACGCGCACGCACGCATTCGTTCCATAGACCTGTCGGCGGCCCGAGCCTTACCTGGCGTACACGGAGTATTTACCGCGCAAGACCTGATGGGCGAATTAACTCATTGGCGTATGCCATTGGGCTTTGCCTTTGCCGTACTACCAGAAAATACCGTCCCCTTCGTCCTGGCACGCGAAGAAGTCGCCTTCGTTGGCGAAGCGATTGCCGTGATCGTCGCCCAGTCCCGTCACGTGGCCGAAGATGCTGCGGCACTGGTGGCTATCGACTTCGAAGTCCTGCCAGCGATTTCTGACCTGCGTCTGGCTCTAGAACCGAACGCAGCGGTGGTACGCACCGAGCTACAAAGCAATAGCCTGCAAAACTACACGCTGGCCTATGGCGATATCGATGCCGCCTTCCTTGATGCAGACATCCTTATCGAGGAATCATTTTCAGCCCACCGCGGCTGTGCTCATCCCATCGAAGGGCGAGGCGTGCTTGCACGACTGGACCCCGCCGGCAACGAGTTGACCGTTTGGTCATCCACCCAGATGGCACACGAACTGCACTACACCCTGGCCCTGATGCTGGGCCATCGCGAAGATCAATTACGTGTGATCACCCCCGACGTAGGCGGCGGTTTTGGGGCAAAGTTCATGATCTACCCCGAAGAAATCGTCATTCCAGCTGTCGCCCGCCTGCTACGTCGTCCCATCAAATGGGTAGAAGACAGGCGCGAGAACTTCCTGACCTCTATTCAGGAGCGCGACCAGGTATGGTCAGTATCTCTGGCGGCCGATAAAAACGGGCGCATACGCGGCCTGCGTGGCAGTTTCATCCATGACCACGGAGCCTACACGCCGCAGGGCACCAACGTCCCCTACAACGCAGCCTCATCCATGACGGGCCCCTATATCGTTCCGGCTTTCAGTCTGACTGCTGACGTGGTCTACACCAACAAGGTGCCAGTGGCTACCGTACGCGGCGCAGGCTATCCGCAAGCCGCGTTCGTCATGGACAGATTAATGGACCGGCTCGCGCAACAGATCGGCATGGACCCCATCCGCTGCCGCGAACTGAACCTGATTCCTGCCGCCAAAATCCCCTACACCAAGCCGCTGAAATCCAGGGCGGGTATACCACTGGTTATCGACAGCGGAGACTTTCCCCGCATGCAAGCCATGGCAGAGCAGGCGATGGACCGCGACGGTTTTGAACAACGACGACAGGCGGCCCTTGCTCAAGGCCGTTATCTGGGCCAAAGCCTGGCTAATGCCGTCAAACCTACCGGTCGCGGCCCCTATGAGTCGGCCACCGTCAAGATTTTCCCATCAGGTCGAATTGCCGTGTTCACGGGAGCCCTGGCCATGGGCCAAGGCATCAAGACCTCGCTGGCGCAGATTTGCGCAGCACATTTCGGCGTGGAGCCCGCAGGCATAGACGTTCATGCCGGCGATACACGTCACATCGGTGTGGGGATGGGCGGTTTCGCAAGTCGCCAGGCGATTATGGCGGGTACAGCCGTTGAACAGGCCTCCCGGCAACTACGCCATAAAGTGCTGCTGGCAGCAGCGGCCGTGCTGAAAGTCCCTCAAGAAACCCTGAACATTTCTTACGGCATCGTGCGTAGCAGCGCAACTGACACAACCATCAGCCTGGCTCGACTGGCCATGGAGCTCAAAGGTGTGCCGGGCTACAGCCTGCCTATCAAGACCGACCCTGGTTTGGAGAGCACCGCTCATTTTCATTGTGATGAGCAAACCTACGCCGGATCCACGCACGCCTGTGAAGTGGAGGTAGATGCCAGCACTGGCGCTATCCACATCACACGCTATCTGGCTGTGCAAGATTGCGGCACGCTCATCAACCCGATGATTGTGGAAGGTCAGGTCGTGGGCGGGGTCGTCCATGGTCTGGGCAATGCCTTGTTCGAACAGATGGCCTACGACGCCGAAGGTCAGCCCTTGTCCACCACTTGTGCAGAGTATCTTCTGCCCACCGCCCCGGAAGTACCAAATATCGAGGTGCTGTTCTGCCCCTCGCCCACACACTTGAATCCGCTAGGAGTCAAAGGCGTGGGCGAATGCTCCACCATCGCCGTCGCCGCCGTCGTCATCTCAGCCGTGGAGCAAGCACTGTCACCGCTGAATGTGCGCATCAACGAGTTCCCACTCAGCCCTATGCGGCTACTGGAACTGATCGATCAGGCCACGCAACCGACACAATAAAACAGGAAAGCTGCCATGAACTTCAAAAACCGGTTTCATATTCCTCTACCACTGGATCAGGCATGGACGCTCATGCTGGATGTACCGCGCATCATGCCTTGCCTGCCCGGAGCCAAACTGACTGATGTCTTGGACGGCAACAAGTACCAGGGTTCGGTTTCAGTCAAACTCGGGCCGATCAAACTTTCTTTTGATGGCACTGCGGAGCTGGTCAACACCGATGAGGAAAATCATATTGCCTATCTGCGTGGCGCCGGTCTGGACCCCAAGGGACGCGGTTCAGCCAGCTCGGACTTCAGCTTTGCGCTGACACCGTCACCAGAAGGAGGCACCGACGTGGAGGTCAGCACAGAGCTGACCTTGTCAGGAGCGGTAGCCCAGTATGGACGCGGCAGCGGCATGATCGCCGAAGTGGCCGGACAGATCCTGGGCCAGTTCGAGCGCAACCTTACGCGCATGGTGCGGGGTGACACCAATCCTGCACAGGGCTCTGACGCCCCCGTCTCCCCCAGCAGCCAGGGCATGACAGCCGCAGCTGGCGCTGCGGTTGCCAACATGCCCTCAATAACTGCCACGCCAGTTTCCACTATCGAAGCCCAAGCCATCCTTTATCAATCCCAAGCCGTGCTGGCTCAAACCCAGCAGCTACAGGCCCAGATGCAACAAACCCTGCTAAGGCTGCAAGCACGTGGCCGACAGGATGATGACTCTGCAGGCGAGCTCAATATGCTATCTATCGGTCTCAAAGCCTTCTGGTCGCAGATACGTTATCGAGTGGGAAGACTGTTCGGGCGCAAGGACCCCGCGTAAAGCTTACGAGGAAACTAAGCGCCTTGTACCCGGCGCTTAGACTGCCCCTGAAAATGCCAATCAGGTATCAATCGGCTGCCAACACGCAGTTATTAAAATCGCCTGACAAACTCTTGATTTAAAACAGAGAAACTTTCACCAAGAAAAAGCGATAAAGCAGCACACTGATTATATTTTTCAGCAAGTCGGGAAATAACTGAGAGATTGAGCATGGACAGCACCAGGTGGAAACGAATACAAAATAAGAATGCAGCGCCTACCTTTCCAAGTCTGGCGCTGTCCTCCCTATAATCGCCGACCTTGTTACTACCGCCCCGTTGGGGCTTATCCTGCCATCAAGCTGTGGCCTCACCAGTCACAGCTAATTGGTCACACTCTTGATGTCTGGCTTAAGCATGAAGAATCACACCGAGTTAAAGCAAGAGAAAGGACCGAAATCCGGCGAGGCCGAATCCCTCGGCCCAGTAAAAGAAGAAAATGCCGAATTATTTCGGCAAAAGCTGTGGTCGCGTTCCGGCTTTCTGGTTCGACGTCTGAACCAAATCCATTACGCCATGTTCTACGAAGAATGCAAAAGCGATATCACCCCTGTCCAGCACGGGGTACTGTCCGTCTTGATGGGCTCACCCTGGCTAGACCAAACTACCATAGGCTATGAGCTTGGTCTGGACCGCACGACCTCCGCAGAAGTTATCCGCCGTCTGGAAGAAAAAGGACTGCTGGGACGACGCGTCAACCCTGATGACCGCCGCTCGCGCCAAACCTACATTACCGAGGCCGGCCTGGCCGTCATGCAAGGACTGAGCGCTGGCATGAACAAGGCACAGGAGCGTCTGCTGGACCCACTGACGGCAAAGCAACGTCAGGTATTCATGGATATGCTGACCCGCATTGTGGAGCACAACAATCAATATGGGCGCGCTGCCCTGAGGAATATGTAGCCTGGTCGTAAATTTGAGCAAAACCCCGATATAGCTCACTTTTACTCCAGCCTTTATTCACCCTGCGCCCCCTCTCCCACAAAGTCGCTACGCAAAATGCCATGCCGCTGCAACTTGTCGTAAAAGGTTTTGCGCGGGATACGCAGATCCTGCAAGGTCGCCTTGATATCGCCACGATGGCGTGCCAGCGCCTGACGTATCTGCTGCGACTCGAACTGCTCCATGCGGGCGGGCAGGCTCAAGTCCTCGTTTTCCAGCTCCTTGATCTCCGGGTGCTGCACACCCAGCACTTCACGTTGCGCAAAGTGTGCCAGCTCGCGCACATTGCCCGGCCAGTGATGTGACTGCATATAGGCCAGACTGCGCGCATCGGGCATCTTTTGCGGCATACCGTACTTCTTGGCAGCCAGCGCCGCAAAGTGAGCGAACAGCATGGGGATATCCTCCTTGCGCTCCCGCAAAGGCGGCAGGCGCAAGGTAACCACGTTGAGTCGGTAATACAAATCGGCGCGGAAGTTCGCACGCTGGGCGGGGTCGGACAAATCCACCTTGCTGGCGGCAACGACGCGGATATCTACCGGGTGCTCTTCGTTGGAACCCAAAGGAGTTACGCAACGGGTTTCCAGCACACGCAGCAAGCGCACCTGTGCAATCATGGGCATGCTTTCGATTTCATCCAGAAACAGCGTGCCACGGTGTGCATGTTCAACACTGCCTACACGTCTGCGCTGCGCGCCCGTGAATGCTCCGGCTTCGTGGCCGAACAGCTCGCTTTCAATAATGGTTTCAGGCAAGGCACCACAGTTCAACGCTACAAAACGATGCTGTGCTCGGGCGCTCCAGCGGTGCAGCAACATGGCCACCACTTCCTTGCCTGTGCCGGTTTCCCCTTCCACCAGCACATCCACATCGGACTGTGCCAGATGCCGCAAGGTAGTGCGTAAATTGACCATGACCTCGGAATTACCCAGGAGCGCCGGGCCTTGGCCGTCCTCGTCCAGCTCTTCGCGCAAGGCACGGTTTTGCAGAACCAGACTGCGCTGCATGGCGGCATGACGTATTACCGTCAGCAGGCGTTCGGCCTGATAGGGCTTGGTCAGAAAATCAAAGGCGCCATCGTGCATGGCCTGTACGGCCATATCAATATCGCCGTGGCCAGTAATCAGTACGACGGGCTGCTCGGGATCGCGAGCATGCAAGGCCTGCATCAGCGCCAGGCCATCCATGCCCGGCATGCGAATATCCGTCACCACCACGCCGGGATAATCCTTGGGCAAGCGGCTCAAGGCCTCCTGCCCGCTGGCACAGGCCACCACTTTCAGGCCCGCCAGTTCCAGACTTTGCACCACGGCGGCACGCAAGTCCGCATCATCATCAACAAACGCGACTTCCATTCTTATCTCTCTCCCTGGGCCAGCTCGCTATCGGCATTGCGCAGCACGATATGGAACGTGGCGCCACCCAGGCGCGAAGGCCCTTCTTCCAAACGGCCACCCAGGGCCGCCACAATATCGTGCGAGATCACCAGCCCCAAGCCCACACCTTGACGGCGGCTGGAGCTAAAGGGCGTAAACAGGCGCTGACGGATTTCCGGACTCAGGCCGGGGCCGTTGTCAGAAACCACAATGCGCACATGCTGCTGCTCGCTCATCACTTCAATACGAATGCGCCCCTGACGGCTCCCTTCCAGAGCATCAAGCGCATTACGCAGTAAATTCACCAGAACCTGTTCCAGGCGTACCGGCAAAGCCCATACACGCACAGATTCGTTCACGCCTTCCAGCTCCAGATCTACACCCTGTGCCCTTGCCCGGTGTTCCAATAATTGCCAGGCGCTATCCACGGCCGAGCGTACCCGTACCGGGCCTTCCTGCTCTTTGGGCTTGCGAGCGTAATGGCACAGCTGAGAGGTAATGCTGCCGATGCGTTGGGTCAGCGTCTGGATGCGGGACAGGTTCTGCCGTGCTGTTTCCGTCTGACCCTGATCCAGCAAACGCAAAGTGTTGTCGGCATAGACCTCAATCGCCGCCACGGGCTGGTTGATCTCGTGAGCCACCCCCGCCGTCACCTGCCCCAGAAAGGACAGCTTCTCGGCCTGCTCCAACTGTTCACGCAGATCACGTGCACGCGAACGGGCTTCCTGCAGGGCCTGCATCTCCTGTTCCAGGCGGCGACGCGCCACCTGCAACTGGGCGGTGCGGGACTCCACCGCTTCTTCAAGGGCATCACGCAGCAACTCCTGCCGCGCCTGGGCTTCTCGTCGCTGTTGACTGCGTTGCAGCGCCAAGGCCGTCAGCACCAGCGCCGCAAACAACAGCCCCATCACCGTCAGACGGGATTGAAAGGCCTGGGTCTGCAACGCAGCATCCATGGGAGCCATCGCGTGCAAAACCCAATCACTGCCTGCGACAGGCTGCTGCACATGCAAAAAGCGCTCCTGCCCCAGTGTCCAGAAGGAGGCCCGTTCGCCGGCGTCCGACATGCTCAAGCCCACTGACTCCAAGGGCTCATTACCAAACTGCTGACTGGCCCGCAGCTTGACCAGTTGCTCGGGCGCAGCTTGATCCAGACTATGCAAACGCCAGTCCGGTTCACCGCTTAGCAAGATCACGCCATTGGGATCGCTTACAAACATGCGATCGCCATAACCTTCCCATTCTTTTTCCAGCAGATCGAATACCAGCTTGATGACGACCACACCAACCGGCTTGCCATCCTGATCTTGCACCATGCGTGAAATGTACAAACCCGCCTTGCCGCTGGCAGTCCCCAAGGCAAAGTATTCCGCATGCCCCTGCTCCAGGGCCTTGGTGAAGTAAGGGCGGAAACCGTAGTGATTGCCCACGAAGCTGTCGGGCTCCTGCCAGTTACTGGACACCAGCGTCTGTGAATGAATATCCAGCAGGTACAGAACAGGAGCGCCCGTATCTTCGGCCAATTGCTGGAACTTGCGATTCAAAGCCTCGGCATCACCATAGGCAGGATTGCCCATCAGGTATTGGCGCAGAGCCTCGTCCTGGGCCAGCGCAAAGGACAAGGTGCGGAATTTATCGCGAATTGTCCTGATCCAGCCGGCATTCCCGCGCATCAAGGAATCAAGCCGCTGTTCGCTTTGTGTCAGCAAACGAGCCGTGCCCAAATCGGCCGAACGCCAGAAGGCAAACAGCCCCAGCACGACGGCCAAGCCCAGCAGCAGCAACCATTCGAGCCTGAAGCGCCGCCGCATGCCCGAAGAAACCGGAATGGAGTTCATGAAACCTGTGCGAAATATCGCCAAAAATTAGTAATAGCTGTGCGGATTTTCGCACACATAAGCAGATAGCGGGGAAGTCTCCTGTCCGCAAGCCGCTTATTTACTGGTTTTCTGCCGGCGAACAGATTGGCACGGATGTTGCTTTAGTCATGAGCTTATGGGCCGGGACAAGGATTCCGGCGAGCTTAAACCGCCTGCCCACACACAATTCCAAGCAGGCCACCAGCTGACTGCCAGGTCGGCTACATCAAGTCACGGAGACGACATCATGATGGATATAAGCACAGGAGACCGTTCGGTACCGCAGATCGTCAAAATCAAGTGGTATCGAATTTTGTACGTACAGGTCATCATCGCCATCACTATCGGGATTTTGCTGGGCCATTTTTACCCCTCGCTGGGCGAGAGCATGAAGCCTTTGGGCGATGCCTTCATCAAGCTGGTCAAAATGATTATTGCGCCCGTCATTTTCCTGACGGTAGCCACCGGCATTGCCGCCATGACAGACCTGCAAAAAGTGGGCCGTGTGGTGGGCAAGGCCATGATTTACTTTCTGACTTTCTCCACGCTGGCCCTGATTGTAGGCTTGGTGGTCAGCAATATCGTGCAGCCCGGCCATGGCATGAACATTGACCCCAGCACCCTGGACCCCAGCTCTATCCAGGGCTACGTGCAGCAAGCCCATGACAGCACGCTGACGGGCTTTTTGATGAACATCATCCCCGCCACCCTGATCAGCCCCTTTACCGGTGGCGACATTCTGCAGGTACTGTTTGTGGCCGTGCTGTTTGGTATTGCCCTGGCCGCTGTGGGCGATCACGGCAAACCCGTGCTGAAACTGCTGCAAGCCTTGATGACGCCTGTTTTCAAGCTGGTTGCCATCCTGATGAAAGCCGCTCCCATCGGGGCCTTCGGTGCCATCTCTTTCACCATCGGTAAATACGGGATTGAATCCGTGTCCAGCCTGGCGCTGCTGGTGGTGACTTTCTACGTCACCTCCGTGCTTTTTGTGCTGATCATTCTGGGTGCCGTGGCCCGCTACAACGGCTTTTCCATCACCAAGCTGATCCGCTACATTCGTGAAGAACTGCTGCTGGTGCTGGGTACCAGCTCCTCGGAAGCGGCTTTGCCTACCTTGATGCAGAAGATGGAACGCGCCGGGTGTGCAAAGTCGGTTGTGGGCCTGGTTGTACCTACCGGCTACTCCTTCAACCTGGACGGCACCAATATCTACATGACCATGGCGGCCCTGTTCATCGCCCAGGCTTGTGATATTCCACTGACCTTGCAGCAGCAGGTTCTGCTATTGCTGGTTGCCATGCTCAGCTCCAAAGGCGCGGCGGGTGTGACGGGGGCCGGTTTCATTACCTTGGCGGCTACCCTGTCCGTGGTGCCTTCAGTGCCTATCGCTGGCATGACTCTGATCCTGGGGATTGACCGCTTCATGTCCGAATGCCGTGCGCTGACCAATCTGGTGGGCAATGCGGTTGCCACCATTGTGGTTGCCCGCTGGGAAGGCGAACTGGATGCCGATCAACTCAACAGCGCCATGAATGGCGAGCTGCCACCGCTGGACACCAGCGTCACCTTGCATCAGCGCGGTGACATGGAGATTCCCGCACAAGAGGCCAGCGAGCCACGTGCGACCGTTGCTGCCTGATTCAGGTACTTAATAAGAAAGGCCGGTTTTCAATTAAGAACCGGCCTTTTGCTTGTCTGCTTGTTCTTGCCAAGCTGCTCCCGCTCGTATTGCTTTGGGCAGGTCGTTAGCGACTCAGTCAGACAGAAGGAAACTGCACAATCTCGCTGTCTGGCGTCCAGGCAGGGTATTTATCCATGATGCTCAGGAACAAAGGGCTGGACTGAAAGTTCAGCAACCAGGTCGACAAGGCCGTCCAAGGCTGCGCATCAAACCAGCCCCTGTTCACTTGTGCGAATTGCCGCACAAAGGGGGCAATCGCCAAATCTGCCAGACAAGGACGCTGTCCCATCAGGTAGCCCTGCTGTTCAATGCGGGCATTCAGGCCCATCAATAATTCACTGGCTTGGGCTCTATGCAGGGCCGAAAAACTGGCTGCATCCGTGAATTGTTCATCCTCGGTATGGCGATCCGGGTATTTATAGCAATCCAGATGCCGCTTGAAAGGCCCGTCATTGGCCGCAATCAGGGCCAGCATTTGCTCGACATCGCCCTGCTCAGGCTGCAAATACTGCTTGGGATCTTGAATCGCCAAAGCCCAACGCATGATGTCCAGGCTTTCATCAATAACCTTGCCATCGGGCAAGACCAGCACCGGGACGGTGGCTTTGGGAGAGGCCAGGCGCAGGGCCTCGGGTTTGTCGCGCAGTACGACTTCGCGCAACTGACAAGTTACGCCGCTGGCCGCAATAGCCAGCCGTGCCCGCATGGCATAGGGGCAACGGCGAAAGGAATACAAAATGGGCAGATCAGATAAGGACATGCTCAATCCCGTTAAAAAGCCGCGCCACAGGCACGGACTTAAAGCGCTGGCGTTTATGCAAAGCGCCCTTCTGTAGCAGAAGGGCGGACTATAAACGACGCAGCGCCAGAATCAAGCTAGTAGAGGTAACACAGTGGCCCGATCAGGGCTAGGCGTCCTTGCCTTGCTGAGCCAGCAGGCGTTGCTCTTCCGCCTTGCGGCGGGCGGCTTCACGGCGCTCGGTCAACTCGTCCATGCTGACGCCAATGTGACGCTCTTCACGCTCGCGCGCCAAAGCCACTTGCTTTTGACGCTCACGGAAACGCTCGATCTGCTCGGGGGAACTGTGGCCGTGGCAGTAGGGACAGCTGACGCCTTCTTCGAACTGGGGCGAGGCTTTTTCCTCTTCGCTGATAGGCATGCGACAGGCACGGCAGAAATCATAATCGCCGGGTTCCAGACCGTGACGCACCGATACGCGCTCGTCGAACACAAAGCAGTCACCATCCCACAGGCTTTCTGCGGCTGGGATCTCTTCCAGGTATTTCAAAATGCCGCCTTGCAGGTGGTAAACCTGATCAAAGCCTTGCGAACGCATGAAGGCTGTGGATTTTTCACAGCGGATACCGCCGGTACAGAACATGGCCACGCGCGGTTTGCCATGCAAGACACCGCCTTCCTTGGACTGCTCGGCCACCCACTGAGGAAACTCGGTAAAGCTTTGGGTCTTGGGGTTGATGGCACGGTTAAAAGTGCCAATACCCACTTCGTAATCGTTGCGGGTATCCACCACCACCACGTCCGGATCGCTGATCAGGGCATTCCAGTCTTCGGGAGCAACATACTCGCCCACCATTTCGGCGGTTTTCAGATCCGGTACGCCCAGGGTAACGATCTCTTTTTTCAGCTTCACCTTGAGGCGGTAAAACGGAGCCTTGTCGGCATAGGACTCTTTATGCACCAGGCCAGAAATACGTGGATCGGAGTTCAGATATGCCAAGACGGCACGAATACCCTCCTGAGGGCCGGCAATCGTGCCGTTAATCCCTTCGCGCGCCAGCAACAGCGTGCCCTTGACCTCGTGCTGCTCGCAAAAAGCAAACAAGGGGTCGCGCATTTGGGCGAAATCGGGCAATTCCACGAACTTATATAAAGCCGCGATCAGGTAGGTAGACATAGGTAAACGAATTCTCTGGATAGAAGCGGTGGCGCAGCCCGCAGGCGGTAGGACAGCGTAGGCCGTCGTACACTATACGCGACTGATACCCCTTGGGCCTTTGACGCCCGTCAAAAAAATAGGGCGGGCCGGGGATTCAACTTTAAAATCATAACGCTAAAGCCGTCAGGCCGCATCTGGCCCCGGTCCCTGTTTCACTTTGCACGAGAGCTATGGATTCCGTAACACAAGCAGTCCTCGGTGCCAGCATCTGCGGCTCCCTCCTCGGGCGGCAGTATGGCCGCAAGGCGGTCCTGTCCGGTGCCATCATCGCCACCCTGCCCGATCTGGATGTCTTCATTCAATATGGGGACCCGATTACCTCCATGGTCAGTCATCGGGGTTTCTCGCACTCTTTGTTTGTGTTGAGCGCGGCAGGCATCCTGGTCACCCTTTTATGGCGACTGCTGTTTCCACAAGCACGTGCCTCTGCGGGGAGGCTGGGGCTGGCGGTCTGGCTGGCGCTGATTACCCACCCTCTTCTGGATGCCTTTACCAGTTACGGAACGCAATTGCTGTGGCCTTTGGCCGCTACCCCGGCAACCTGGTCAAGCATCTTCATTATTGACCCGCTCTATACCGTGCCCTTACTGATCGCCACGATCATAGGCTTGATTCGTGGGCCGGTACCCGCAACGATACGGGCCTGCAACTGGGCCTTGCTCTTGAGCAGCCTGTATCTGGCAGCCTCGGTAGGTGCCAAGTTCTGGGCCGAGCAACAGGCAACCGCACAGCTCAAACAAGAGCAGGTGGAAATCGCGCGGGTATACTCCGCCGCCCAACCCATGAACATCCTGCTCTGGCGTGTACTGGTGCGCGACACACAGGACCGGGAATGCGAAGTCATGGTGGGCCTGCTGGACCGGCTGCGTGCACCCAAGGGGCATCAATACGAATCCCTGTGCCTGCCCGTTCATAGCGACTACACCCAGCTGTTCCCCCCCTTGAAACAGCTGGAGCAACTGCGCTGGTTTTCGGACGACTGGCTGCGCTACGACATCATCGATGACCTGCTGGTGGTCAGTGATATACGCATGAGCCTGGGCCCTGGCCAGTACAGTTTCCGCTTTGTCGTGGCCGAACGCATTGCCGACGACACCTGGTTGCCGGTGATTCCGTATCGTTGGGCCAGTGGCCACAATATTGCTTTGCTAAAGCCCGTTCTGCGTCGTATTTGGGAGCCGACTCCACCGCTACCGCTACAAGAATGGGCCAAACGCATTGATGCCGGCGTGCCTATTCCCAGGGCAAGCCCAGACTTTCAGGACATGGATTAAGCAAGGCCAAAAACCAGAGATGGAGACGGGCCTGTACAGGGTGGGCATAGCCAACTGTTGCTAGCCCGCCCGGCCGCGTGTAGCACGCACTCCTGAAACATAAGGTCCTAGCTTGATACAAAATACGAAGTGGTGAAGCTATAAAATTGCGTCCTGCCCGATAGGGGTTTTAACGTATTGCCAACGCATCAAAAGCATCAATCACTTTCATCATGAATTTAAAAAAACTATCTGTTTTCGCCACGCTGGGCCTTTGCATCGCTATTGCGGGCTGCAACAGCGAAGAAGCGACAGAAGCACCATCTCAAGCGGTCTCGTCCGAGCAAGGCTTTATCCAGAAATACAATGCCTATGTTGAAGTCGCCAATAGCTTACATACGCCTTTCTACCGTGCGCTTTCCGATTATCAAACCGTCTACGAGCCTGCCGTGCGCTCTGGCAAGAAACTGGATAACTATTCCGTTGTTTCACTGGTAAGCATCAAGAACACCCAGGAAAAACTGAAATCCGCCTTGGCACTGGAAGCCAACATGCCGGAAATAGATGGACCAGCAAAGCAGTTTGACGACTCCTTGACCAAGCTGGCACCTCTCAATTCCGAGTTGAACAACTATGCCGAATCAAAAGAGTTTCTGACGGATGGCGGCAAGAAGGCAGCCGACAATAACGAGGCGTTCGTCAGCGCCCTGACAGAAGTCGTACAGGCAGAGGCTGCATTTCTCCAAGGTATTCAGAAACAGGATGAGATAAACATCCAGACCTCTTTCGATAAAGCTCCCAAGGACTCAATGGAGCATTACCGTTTGGGTGCCGTGCTGTTCAGCAAGCAGGCCATGAACAAGGTCGATGCTATTTTCGAGCAGCAGGGAGCAAAAGAGAGCATTCCCCCCTTCCAGGAAAGTCTTGACCAGGCAGCCGCGATGATCAGCAACTGGGATAAAAAATTCAAGGAAGAAACGCCACAAGGATGCCCAAGAATCATGTCGAAGATGAATGAATTCCTGGCTCAGGGCAGAAGCGTCATCCAGCATGCCTCTGAAGGCAATTACGTACCTCAGCAAGGCTCGATCAGCTGGCAGATCAATAACCCCATAAAAAATGACGCCAGCAGCTTGCAATTGAAATTCAATGCAATGATCGGGGCGCTTAACTATCCCCGCTGCTAATGGCGCCCAGAGACTGAGCTTGAAGCCGTAAATCTGGCGTCAGGCTCCAGTCTCAATGCAGGCAGTCATGCCGGCTCTGGCCGGCACGCTTTGTCTTGAAGCGACCTACACAATAAGCCCCCACGCTGCGCCTTTGGCTTAGTGCCTCCGAGGGGGCTTTTTACCGGGGGCGCCGAGCTTTGGGGCAGCACGGCGACAAAAAAAACCCTGGACGATTACGTCCAGGGTTTAAATTTACCCACTACGGTCACTACAAAATGACACCCGGCGCTCTGTCAAACCCGAGGATCACAAACAAGCCTTACTTCAGCATCCCTTCAACACGCTGGCGCAAGGCCGGGTCCTGCTGAATCGCCAGACTGATACCATTGTAGTCCGCCAGATCCATGCCATTGGCACTGACCACGCCTACCAGGCGCTGGTCGGCTTCCTGAACAATAGCCTGACGCTCTGCATCACTTTTGGCCGCATCCAGACGCGGCTGATATTCCGAAGCAGTTTGAGCGACCTTCTTGTAGGTGCGCGCATATTGCTCCAGCTGAGAATCCGTAGGTTTAACGACCTGGGTGGCAGCAGGGGCTGCCGAGTTGGCCGGAGCCGCATTGCCCTGGGCCATCGCAAAAGGGCTGTACATGCCAAATGCGACTGCGGTAGCAGCAAGAAAAGCTTTAACTGAGGGCTGCATGGATAGAACCTCCTAAACAGAGTCAATGAACGACCATCATGACAAGAGCGGCAGCAGCTTACAAGTTTCTCAATGTAGTTTCGTGTATCTGCATGCCACCCTTCCCGTTACAGACTTCAGTCGCGCGAGTAAGGACGTCCGTTAAAGTCCACGGTTACCAAATTGCCGTCCATCTGGCCCATGCCGGGTGAATTGGCGGGCATGCCTGGCGCGGCCACCCCACGCACACTGCCATCATTCATCATGCGTTTGACGACCTTGGCAGGCACATGGCCTTCAATCAATTGCCCCGTCTCTTCAATCATCGCGGTGTGGCAGGACGCCAGGTTTTCCGGCACTCTCAAAAGCCGCTTCACGTCTTGAATCTTCACGACCTTGACCTCTTTGACCTCAAAGCCTTCATCACGCATGTGCTGTGCCCAACCCCCACAACAACCACAGTTAGGATCCTGGTACATCGTAATAGCGGGACCCTCTGCCAACGCCATGGAACTGAAGGCCATCAGGCTGGCCGTCAACAATAAAGGTTTAATCACAATTACATTCCTGTTTTGCAGCGCCACGGCGCTCTGGTTGACACTCTCATGCGCTTGACTAAGACTAGGCACTCGCAAAAAAGTTTAACAAAACACACTAATCCGTCCTGATCCGCCATGAGTCTTGATTCCGTCAAACAGTTTTTTAACGAACACGCTGCCGATATCCAGGTAATTGAAACCACCGAAAGCACAGCCACCGTCGTGCTGGCTGCGCAAGTGCACCAAGTCGAGCCGGGGCAAATTGCCAAGACGCTTAGCTTGAAAGTGGGCGATAAAGTGGTGCTGCTGGTCGCTCGGGGCGATGCCCGCCTGGACAACAAGAAGCTGCGTACCGCCTTCGGTACGCGCGTAAAAATGCTGGACCTGGAAAGCACCGAAGCCTTGACGGGTCACCCGGTTGGCGGGGTCTGCCCCTTTGGTCTGGCTACCCCGCTGGAGATTTACTGCGATCTGTCCTTGCAGGACTACGACACGGTCTTGCCCGCAGCAGGCTCTATTAATTCTGCGGTACGCATCACCCCGCAGCGCCTGGCCGAGCTGACCAGCGCGCAATGGATTGATGTGACTCAGCCGCCTCCAGCTCAGTCCTGACCCCCACCTGCGATTGGGTCAGAGGTTGACCTGCTGCCTTGTGCCCCCAGGCACAGGCAAGCCTGCCCGTCGCTGACAGGTAAACAGATGTGTAAGTTGAATACGTACATGACCAGGCGACAAAAAACGCCATAAGAGCCCAGGGCATGGGGACGCGGCCATAAGGTATTTTCAGAAAATAAGCGGGTTCGTCCTTGCCATATCTGGTAACGAATGCCCTTTCTATCCTGATTAGGATAAGACATCGGATTTCAAATTAACTTTGTCTATCCCAGAGGAAAAAATGCCCCACCTATTATTGCTGGAGACAGATTCAGCTTTTATAAGCCTTTTTTTGGCACTGGCGCGGCAGATGAACTTTTCCGCCATCGCTGCAAATACGCCAGAAGATGTTCTGATCCGTTATCACCAGAAAACTCCTGATGCCCTGCTGTTTGGCCCCAGTGTCAGCGCCCTGCAGGCCCAGGAGTTGAGCCGTCGCATCGGACTGGATGCGGTGGAAAGCTATACCTTGCACGCCTACAGTGGCTCGACCCGGCAAGACCAGGCGCAATTGCGCACCTTGCTGGAGCAATTAAAAGCCAAGTATCAAAACGGTGCCTGTGCTTTTCACGCCGAGCAGCATCATGACTTTGGCGAGTTTGTAGGCTGTTCCGCCCCCATGAAAAAACTCTATGAAGAAATCAGCAAAGTGGCCAGCACCGACCTGCCTGTGCTGCTGATTGGCGAGAGTGGTACCGGCAAGGAACTGGCGGCCCGGGCTATTCACCGCTGCAGCGCTCGCAAGGAACAGGCGTATGTGCCCATCAACTGTTCAGCCATTTCAGAACAACTCATCGAAAGCGAGCTGTTCGGCCACGAAAAAGGCAGCTTTACCGGAGCCGAACGTAATCGGCAGGGCTACTTTGAACTGGCGGACCAAGGCACGCTGTTCCTGGACGAAATCACCGAAATGCCCATAGACGCCCAAACCAAGCTGCTGCGCGCATTGGAAAATGGCGAATACATGAAGGTAGGTGGCGACCAGTTGATCAAACATGATGCCCGCATCATCGCTGCGACCAATCGCCCGCCCATGCGCGCTATTGAGGACAAGAAACTGCGCGAAGATCTGTATTACCGCCTGGGGGTCTTTCCGATTCAAATTCCCCCCCTGCGTGAACGCGGCGACGATGCCGTCCTGATCGCCCAGCACTTGGTAGAACAGCTGAATCAGGAGCATCAGCAGAACCGCTCACTGAGCCTGGCCAGCATGAAGGAGATCGAGCGCTATCACTGGCCGGGCAATATACGCCAGCTACGCAATGCGGTACTGCGCAGCTATGTAATGAGCAACAGCGATCAGGTGGAAATCAATATGGAGGCCGACCCCATGGAATAAATGCTTGCCCAGTGTGGAACTGAGCAAGCTTGGCAAAAGCTTACTGGGCCACGGCAGGCTTCATGGAGTCTGCCAGCGCATGAGCATGCCGCAAGTGTTGCTGCAGCATGGGCAAAGCGTCCTGAGCAAAACCCATGACTTCCTTGTCTTTACCATCCTTGATGTAGTCCTCAAAGAGCTTGATGGTGTCCTCATGCGCTTTGACTGCCGCTTCGTTGGCATAGTCCGCATCGAACTGTTCACCCTCCGCGCCCTCAAGCATGGAGATCTTGCCGCGCTGCATCAGGCTGGGCTCGGTGGGCAGCTCCACCTTGCGGGCCTGTGCCAGCGTCTGCAGTTCCTTGGCCAGCTGCTCGTGGTCGTCGATCATCATTTGTGCAAATTCGACCACTCTATCGTTGTTGCTGCGCTCCAGAGCCAGCTTGGCTGCCTTCACTTCAAAATGTCCCGATTGTGCCGCATCTCTCAAGAACCCTTTATCCGGAGAAAACAGCTCAATGGCAGAAGCACTGCGAACACTCAAACCCAATACCAGACCCGCCGCCAGCGCCAAACACATCAGATGTCTTACTCGCATCGCACACCTCCAAAAACGTCAGTCATTGCCTGAAACCAGAACATCTTTGCTGACCTGAGGCCAATCAGCATGGCCAGCAAAGCCTTGACGGTGTCCTAGCAAGGACCGTACCCGCGCCTTGAACCTTGGGGCAGGAACGGAACTTGCTATGTAGATAGCACAGGGCCTGGATCATCCCGGCAACTGTGTCCAAAGAACTGTCGGTTCTCATCACCAACCACAAGGAGACGCCACCATGAAGCTGGAAATGGTTCCGCAGCTGCACATGCAGCAAACCCTCTCGCAGCGACTGCAACAGTCCGCACAAATCCTGCAGCTCTCGGCGCAGGAGCTGCAAACGCTGGTACAAGACAGCCTGCAAGACAATCCCCTACTGGAACCCGCTCCAGAACCCGCCGCCCCCGTACGAGAGGGCCTGTCCCATCCTGTGTCCAGCCAAAGCGCTCACCTGATCGATAAGCACGACATAAGCCCGGCTCCGCGCAGCCGTGACGAACAGATCCTGGAGCATGTACGTTTGAGTCACGCCAGTGAGCGCTGCAAGGCCTTATGTGCCCTGATCGTGAACGCACTGGATGACAACGGTTACTTGCGCGATCACTTTGAAGACCTGCTCCCCGACGGCTACGAACACATCCCCCTTGCCGAATGGCAAACCGCGCTGGCGCTGGTCCAGTCCCTGTCTGTTCCCGGCACAGGCGCCCACTGCCTGTCCGACGCGTTGCGCTTGCAGATCCAGGCGCGTCAGTCTCTAGACCCGGTTCTGAAACAGAGACTGCTCAAGTTAGTGGCTACCGAGCTGCCTGCGCTGGCGCAAGGCGAGTGGTCACAAGTGCAGAGCCGCCTGAATCTGTCCGATGCAGACTTTCATCAGGCGCTGCGCGAACTGCAAAGCCTGGACCCCAACCCCGGTCTGGCTTATCTGGAGCCGTTACGCCAAGCCATTACGCCAGACGTTCACGTCTACCGCGATGGCAAGCATTGGCGTGTGCTCGCGGACCCTCGCAGCCTGCCACGCGTTCAGGTGCATCAAGAATATGCCGCCACCCTGGAGCAACAGGCACGCACGCAACAGAACCGCCCTTTGCACAGCGCCCTGACTCAGGCTCGCTGGCTGGCCGAGAGTCTGGCGATGCGGCGCAGTACGGTGTGCCGTGTCGCTGAATTCATCGTCCGGCACCAGATCCTTTTTTTCGAGCTGGGTGAGCAAGGCCTGCAACCCCTGCGCATCAGCGATCTGGCCAAGGAGCTGGATCTGCATCAATCCACCATCTCCAGAGCGACTGCCAACAAGTACATGAGCACTCCCTTTGGCACCTTGAGCTTCAGGCATTTTTTCTCCGGCGAGCTGGAGACTGATTTCGGTGGCAGTTGCTCCACCGCCCTGGTCAAGGAGCAGATACGCCGGCTGATTGCCAGTGAACCAGAGCGTCAGCCTTTAAGCGATGTCGACTTGCATCAGGCGCTGCGTCAGAACAGTGTGGAGCTATCCAAACGAACCGTCACCAAGTACCGCCTGCAACTGGGTATTCCCAATGCCCGCGAACGTTTGCAACGGGCACGCCTGCGTGCTGTCAGCGGGCAGGATGTGCACCCCTTGAACTGAGCGGGTACGCAATTTGCTGATTCTCCAACGAAGATCCCTTAATAAAACAAAGCGAGAATCAGCATGAGCAAAATCATTGTGGTGTCCGTACGCGTGGCCAGTTCCGATCAACCTTGCACAGGCGGACTGGCCGTCGCAGTAGATCAATTGTTAAAGCACCCGCAGACCCAGGGCATCTGGCTGGGGTGGAACGGCCAATGTGATCCACAGCCGGGGGCGTTGCGTACCGAAGATCGGGGCAGCTACCAAGCCGTCACCTTCTCCTTCACCCAGGAGCAATACGAACAGTTTTACTGCGGTTACGCGAACACCTGCCTTTGGCCCGCCTTTCACTACCGCCTGGACCTGATGGACTTCCAGACCCACCACTTCCAGCAATACCTGGAGATCAACCGGCAAATTGCCGCTTATTTGCGCCAGATTGCCGAAGAGGACGACTTGATCTGGGTCCATGACTACCACCTGATGCCATTAGCCCATTTTTGCCGAGAGCAAGGAATGCAGCAGGCTATTGGGCTGTTCTTTCACACCCCCTTTCCGTGCCCGGAGATTCTGCGCTCCATTCCCCGCTATGAACAATGGCTGCCCATGCTGCACCATTACGACCAGATTGGCGTCCAGAGCCGTGGCGACCATCATGCGCTGACAGCCGCACTCCAGACCTTAGTGCCACCGCGTACGAGCGAGTCAGGCGCCCGTACCGTCAGCACAGACGTCTATCCCATCAGTATCGACGTGGATCTGGTTCAGGCTCTGGCCAAGGCCCCCTCATGGACCGACAGCGCCACACCAATCGAGCCAGTCAACGGGCCTGACACCATTATCAGTGTGGACAGGCTGGATTACACCAAGGGTCTGGCCTATCGGCTGCGCACCCTGGATACGCTGCTGCGCAGCTACCCGACGCTGCACGGGCAAACAACGTATGTCCAAATCGCCCCCTCTACCCGCGGCGATATTCACGATTATCAAGTCATGCGTGAAGAGCTGGAAAGTCTGGCCGGGCAGATTAACGGTCAATTTGCCACGCCAGGCTGGAGTCCGGTGGTGTACATGAACCGCGCCTTTCCGGCCGGCCAGCTGATGCGCATGTTGCGCCGCGCCCGCGTCGGTTTTATCGCACCCTTGCGTGACGGAATGAATCTGGTGGCCAAAGAATATATCGCTGCCCAGGACCCCGCCGACCCCGGTGTCCTGGTTCTGTCCACCTTTACGGGCGCGGCACAATCCCTGCAAGGCGGCTACCTGCCCGTCAACCCATTTGATGCGGACGCCACCGCACGCAGCCTGTATCAAGCCTTGAACATGCCGCTAGAGGAACGACGCCGACGCCACCAGCATTTAATGATGCAACTGCGACAGCAGGACCTGAGGCAGTGGTGCGAACAGTTCCTGCATGATCTTGGCATCAGCTCGGGTTTGAATCAGGCCCATGACCCTCTGGCTGAGCTTCCAGCATCCTGACGCGTACAAATGCATCCGGTTGGTGCTGACCCAGATAGGCCACCAAGCGCTCGCGCAACAAACAGCGCAAGTCGAACAAACGGCCCGAGTCGGCAGCACTGACCAGAAAGCGCAACTGCATCCCCCACTCATTGGTATCGGTCACCTGCAACACCTGAACGCGCCCATCCCACAATTCAGAGGACTCGCACAAGTCCTTGAATGCCGCGTTCAAGCCCTGCATTTCAACCTTGTAGTCCGCCCATAGAAATACCGTGCCCAGCAAAGAGGCGCTGCGACGGGTCCAGTTCTGGAAGACAGTTTCTACAAACCATTGCAAGGGAACGATCAGACGGCGCTCGTCCCACACACGAACCACCACATAAGTGGCCGTGATTTCCTCTATCCGGCCCCACTCCCCTTCCACAATCACCACATCGTCAATGCGTATGGGCTGGGTGAATGCGATCTGCAAACCGGCAATAAAGTTACCCAGCACCGGCCGGGCAGCAATACCGGCTACCAGCCCCGCTACCCCGGCCGATGCCAGCAGGCTGGTGCCCAGTTGCCGTGCGCCGGGTAGAACCATCAAAGCAAAGGACAAGCCCAGCAAGACCAGCAAGAAATGCACACTGCGTGCCAGCACACGCGCCTGGGTGTAGATCTGACGCGAACGCAGATTGTCGGACACATTCAAGGGATGACGCACCACCACAAGCTGGAACAGAGATTCGACTGCACTCATCAGCATCCAGGTCGTGCAGATAATCAGCACCAGCATGTCCCCAACGATCAGATAGGACTGCCACTTGGCCGAAATGGGGGCCAGCGGAATACATATGCGCAAAAATACGGCCAGAAAAAACAGCCGCGACGGCCAGCGTATCCGTTCGCTGAAAAACCGCAGAAAGTGCTCTGGCGAGGCCAGTCTTTCAATAATCTTGCCACCCAGAAAATGCACCAGCAGCAGTATCGCCCAGCCGCCCAGCAATAACAGCAGCCACATCCACCACGTCATTGACATCATGATTGCTCTCCTGAAAACCATGTCTCCAGATACAGCAACTTGTGTGCCGCGCCCCGCCCCCAGGCAGTCAGGCACGCTTTGTGCTGGGTCAGTCATAACCAATCACGTGATTGGTGTTCTTTCTCAAGGAGAGTTATATGACCCAGCACACAAACAAACAGGATCATAAAGATCAACGTGGCTTTGCCTCCATGGACGAAAAAAAGCAGCGCGAGATTGCTGCTGAAGGTGGGCGTGCCTCGCACGAAAAAGGCACCGCGCACGAGTTCACCCCGGAAGAGGCCCGTGAGGCTGGCGCTAAAGGCGGCCGTGTAGCCCATGAACGCGGTACGGCGCACGAGTTCAACTCTGAAGAAGCTCGCGAAGCGGGCGCCAAGGGCGGTCGCGCCGCTCATGAAAAGGGCACAGCTCACGAGTTCACTTCCGAAGAAGCCCGTGAAGCCGGTGCCAAGGGTGGCCGGGCAGCCCATGAAAAGGGCACGGCCCATGAGTTCGACTCCGAGGAGGCCCGCAAGGCCGGCGCCAAAGGTGGCAAGGCCACCCAGGACCAGCGACGCTAAGCCTTAACCAAGCCCCAGTTGGACGCGGCGCACCCACCAGGGCCGCCGCGCCCTGTCCCATTCCTTGTCTATTTCAGGAGCCGTCATGACAACGCGTCAAACAGTGAAAGAGCAACGTCACCTGCAAGAACAGCAGGACCAGAAGGACAAGAACGGGGTCGGCCAGAACGAGCCCGTCACGCACGATAAGAGCCACCCAGGCAGCGATTACCCCACTCCCCCCCTGCCGCAACAACACCTGGAAAAGCCTGGGTGTGAAAGTGATCTGGACCCGGCCCCCCGCTACGAAGCCTCCAGCTACAAGGGCAGCGGCAAGCTGGAAGGAAAAGTAGCCGTGATTACCGGTGGGGACTCGGGCATAGGCCGGGCCGTTGCCGTGCTCTATGCCCGAGAAGGTGCCGATGTGGCGATTGTGTATTTGCACGAGGATGAAGATGCCGGACGCACTCGTCTGGCCGTCGAGGCCGAAGGCCGCCAATGCCTGACACTGCGCGGCGATGTGAAAGACCCTGAATTTTGCCGACAAGCGATTGAGCAGGTACTGGACCGCTTCGGTCACCTGAATATTCTGGTCAACAATGCCGGCTTTCAGGAACATGCCCAATCCTTGCTGGACCTGACCCCGGAGCGACTCAATGAAACCTTCCACACCAATATCTATGGCTATATCTACATGGCCCAGGCCTGCCTGCCGCACCTTCACGCGGGCGATGCCATCGTCAATACCAGCTCGGTCACAGCCTTGCGCGGGGCCGCTCATCTGCTGGACTACTCCAGCACCAAGGGCGCCATTATTGCCTTCACGTACTCCCTGGCGGCCAACCTGGCGCCCAAAGGTATACGTGTAAACGCGGTCGCTCCCGGACCCGTCTGGACCCCCTTGAACCCCGCCGACTCCCCGGCCGAAAAAATCCCCGAGTTTGGTGCCGATACGGTCTTTGGCCGCCCCGCCCAGCCGGAAGAACTGGCGCCTGCCTATGTCTACCTGGCCAGCCCGATCACCGCCAGCTACATCACCGGCACCGTGCTCCCCATCACGGGTTACCCAGGAAGCTGATATGAATAACGCTCTGCATTTGGATCAGACCGCCTTGTTTCTAGATCTGGACGGTACCCTGGTCCCCTTGGCTGCGCGGCCTGACCAGGTATTTCTTCCCCCGTCCACCGCCGGCCTGCTGCTGAATCTGCACGCTGCCTGCGACGGCGCGGTGGCACTGGTTTCAGGCCGCGACTATGACAGCCTGCATATCGCCTGCACCAAGCTTCCGCTTGCCATGATCAGCAGCCACGGCGCAGCCATGTATGACGCCGAGGGTCAGGAATGCTGGAACATCCCGATCAACCCGGCTGAGCACCACAGCCTGTCCCGCTCTGTCGCCGCCCTGATCCACCCCTACTCACTGGTTTGGATGGAGCGCAAATCGCACGGTGTGGCTGTGCACTTTCGGCAACGCCCTGAAGTTGGCGAGGCCTTGGCCACAGAACTGCACGTGCTGTGCTCGGAATATCCCGGCTTTGATCTGATCCGTGGACATTGTGTCATCGAACTGCGCATGAGCGGCTTTGACAAAGGCCAAGCCCTGGCCCGGGCCCAACGCCTGCCCGCGTTCGCCGACCGCAAGCCCGTCATGATTGGCGACGACTTGACCGATGAGGCCGCCTTTGAGTTTGTGAACCAGAAAGGCGGGCTGAGCATACGCATCGGTCCTCAGGAGCCAGCCAGCGCGGCCCAGCTTTCCTTGCCACACCCCTCTGACCTGCTGACACTTTTGCAAACCAGTCTGCTGGAGACGCGCTTTTTCTCCGAGCTGGCACAGCGAACGCCCTCAGGCGCCAAAACGGTTGCGCCATGACTCGCTGACACTGGCCGCACTCTCTTTACTTAAAAGGATGGCCCCATGAGCAAGATACTTACCTCTACGCCCAAGACCTCCTTGCAAATCAGCCTGCCCAGCAAGGGCTGCAACAAGGGCGCGCTCCAAAGTCTGGAATTCATGGCCAGGGAACTGGCGCAATTCCTGGATCTGCCTCGAGTCCATATTGACTATGAGGACCAGCTAAAGCCCAGCTCCGGGAACACTTACTACCTCCCCCTGCAGACCTTGAGCCTGGAGCAGGCGCGACAACTGGGTATCGAACAGGCCTCCCAACTGTATGGGGGTGTAGTGCCATATGACTTTCTGGCCCATAAAATCGTCGCCCATCCCCTTCCCCAGGACGATATGAACCGCCCGGAAGGCTGGAACAATGAGCTGGGCCTGGCGTTACGGCACACGGTCTTGCCAGGCTACAGCGTCTTTTCAAGAAACGACGCGCTACGCACAATGAGCCTTCTGGATGAAGCAGGCCAGACCGGCATACGGGCCAAACTGGCCAGTGCTAATGCAGGCAAAGGCCAGAAGGTGATCTACAGCCGTCAAGAGCTGGAAGAGCTCTTGAACCTGCCGCCGTGGCAGAGTCAACTGGAACAGGGTCTGGTACTGGAGGAGAACCTGCTCGATGGCGAGACCTTCAGCATCGGCCAGACCCAGGTGGGCGAGCATCTTTTTTCCTATATCGGCCAGCAACACCAGACCACCAACCTGCAGCACGAGTCCGTATATGGCGGCTCCAGCTTGCTACTGGTTCGCGGCGGGTTTCAGCAGTTGCTGCAGCTCTCGGGCATGAAGCGCATTGAGCATCTGCTTGAGCTGACCATAAGCTACGAAAAAAACATCAGGCAGGCCTTTCCTGAACTGTATGCCTCACGTCGCAACTATGACCTCATCGTCGGTAAAAATGCGCGTGGCCACTACAAGGCAGCCGTACTGGAACATTCCTGGCGTTTCGGCGGAGCGTCCATTGCAGAGATTCTGGCCATCCGCACCCTGCAACGCCACCCTGAGCTCCAACATACCCACGCATGGACACGCGAGCGCTATCTGGACGATGCCAGCCTGGTGAAAAACTCCCCTCATCTTTACAGCCTCGACCAAGAAGACGAGGCGTATCTTGCCCGCTTCGGCGGCCCACTGCCATCATGAGTACGGAAATTTTCAACACCACCATCAAAGTGCCCCATCAGCACCTGGATGCACGCCTGCTAGTCCCCCAATCCCCTGTCCCTGGCATTTTGTTCGTGCACGGTTGGGGCGGCAGCCAGCACTTTGACCTGAAACGCGCCCACACCATTGCCGGTATGGGCTGTATTTGTCTGACCTTTGATCTTGCCGGGCACAATGCCAATCAGCACGAGCGCGAGAACGTCACCCGAGAACAGAACTTTCAGGACATCTGCGCGGCCTTTGACACCTTGAGCAGCCACCCTATGGTGGACTCCAGCTCCATCGCCATTGTGGGGCATAGTTATGGCGCCTATCTGGCCTGCCTGTTAAGTGAATTTCGATCGGTACGCTGGCTCAGCTTGCTGGCTCCTGCCTTGTACCCGGACGACGACTGGCTGTCTCCAAAGGATCAGCTCAATCGAGAGTTGCTGCAGGACTACCGTCTGCATACTCATTCTCCGCAAGAGAACCGCGCCTTGCAGGCCTGCTCCAAATTCACGGGAGATGTTCTGCTGTTTGAAGCGGAATACGATGAGCTGATTCCCCGCCAGACCTTGCTAACGTATCGCCAAGCCTTCAGCCAGGCTCATTCCCTGACACATCGAGTGCTGGAAGGCAGCAACCACGCGCTGGACGAGAAAGTCGCCCAGCGTGATTACTCCGTGCTGCTTTATCGCTGGATTCAGGAAATGATTATTGGCGCCCGTATTGGGCACCTGCCCAACAACACCACTTGACTCACGCGACAGCCGGACGGTTGGCATAGCCGGAGACAAACTCCTTGGCCTGCCCAGTCTGCGGGTCAAAGACGTGACGGCGTACCTTGCCGATATCCGCACCATAAACGTGAATGCTGATGGACACCTGGTCGTCATACATATTGGAGACCTCGTGTATATCACCCACCGTGGGTGACACCACTTCCACCACGCCTGGTTCCAGAGTCTGTGTGTCTTGTTCTGTCATATGGCCGGTATCGGGATCACGGTCAAAAGGCCGGGAGCGTTCCGCGCCACGCAACATACCAATCAAGCCCCACACGGTGTGGTCGTGGATAGGGGTTTTCTGGCCGGGCCCCCACACAAAGCTGACCACGGAAAAGCGTTCCTGCGGACAGCAATACAGCAAGTACTGCTGATAAAACTGGGGATGGGGCTGGGTGTACTCCGGGGCCAGCCAATCGTCCTGGGCCACCAGTTCGCCCAGCAGGACACGGCCATCACGCAGGATATCCGCCTCGGCGACAGCCGGGCGGCCGGTCAATTCATTCATCCCTTGAATAAAACGCTCAAAACGGGGGTGCATAAGGGGATGTCTCCATAGTTGACTGGGCCTTGCGGCCCAATTCGTGAATCAGTTCTTATTTGTTCAGATACACCGGGGCACGTTTTTCTTTGAACGCGTTCATCCCTTCCTTGGCATCATAACTATCCTCGATCGCTTTCAGTTGCCGCATGGTGCGCGCCATCTGCTCGGATGGGCCGCGCGTCAGCACTTCATTATTGATAAAGCGCTTCAAGGTTTGCAAAACACGCGGCGACATCTTGGCCAAGTCCTGCGCCATACGCACAGCAGCCTGGACTTGCTCTCCTATCGGCACCACTTCATTGGCAAAACCCAGATCGTAAGCACGGCGGGCTTCCAGCGTGCGGCACAACAAGATCACTTCCATGGCGGCATGATGCGGAATGCGCGAGGCCAGGCCCGAGATGATGCCGCCAGTAAAGCCCAGCTTGGCTTCGGGGTAGGAGAACTTGGCGCTCTCGGACGCTACCAGCAAATCCGTCATCATGGCCATCACCAGGGCTCCACCCACACACCAACCACTAACGGCCGCAATAATGGGCTTGTCGGTTTCAAAGCCTACCGTGGGAATGGCGCGCCACAACTCGGGCCACTCATTAATATCCGCCCCGGCAGAAAAAGCATCATTGCCTGCCCCGGTCAGCACGGCTACGCGGCGTGTGGGGTCTTCGTCAAAGGCCAGAAACGCCTGCTGCAGTTCCTTGACCACGGTAGCGCTCAAGGCATTGCGGCGATCAGGACGGTTGATCGTGAAGATGGAAACACCGTCATCATGGTTTTCTACAAGAATGCACTGATAATCCGACATGGTTTACTCCTCCTGGGTATTTTTCAAAGAATAGGTTTTGGTTTTATTCGCCTATGGACAGGCGGGCATCGACGGCGTGACAGCGGGTAGCCGCCACGATCAAGGGGTTGATATCCAATTCAAAGTTGGTGTCGCGTAAGTCGTGGGCCAGGAAGCTGACACGCACAATCGCATCGAGCACACCGTCACGATCCAGCATGCGTCCCCGGTACCCCTTCAGCAGCTTGTCGATCATCAAGGTAGATAAAAGTCGATCTGCATCAGCCAGGGTTAAAGGGGCCGCGGCAATCACCCGGTCCGACAGCATTTCCACCAGAATGCCACCGGCACCAAACACCACGACCGGGCCAAACTGCGCATCCTGACGGGCGCCGATCAGCAGCTCCACATCCCCCTTGGCCATGGCCTGCACCAGCACGCCTTCCAGACGGGCATCTGCTTTATAGGCTTTGGCATTGGCGTAGAGCCGGGCAAAATCGCGTCGCAAGCTGGCGTCGTCGGCCACATCCAGCGCCACCCCACCCGCTTCGGTTTTATGGACGATGTCGGGGGAGACAATCTTCATCACCACCGGATAGCCAATCTGCTCGGCCTGCACCACGGCCTGTTCCACGTCCTCGCACACCTGGCCCAGATTCACGGGCAGGCCGTAATGCGCCAGCAGACGTTTGGACTGATCTTCATTCAAAACACCGCGCGGCATGACCGTAGGCGCTTGGCAGGCACTGGGACGCAAGGCTTGCTGGCGCGGCACAAACTGACCGTGACGTTTCCAGGCGGACAAGGCCAGCGCCGCTTCCAGACTGGAACTGGCATACGCATGGCCGTGCTGGGCCAGTTTCTGCCGCAAAGGCTCGGATGTTGCGCCCGCATCAAACGCCACCATCACGGGCTTGGCCCAGTGCGGTTCGGGGTGGATGATTTTTTCAATCAGGGCCGCCATCCACTCCTGCGGACACATGGAAGCCGTGATCAATACCGCGTCACTTTGCTGATCCTGCATCAAGGCATCCAAAGTAGCGCGGGCCACTTCGGTGGAGTCCTGCGTCAGACGCGCTCCCAGATCAACCGGGTTATCCGCCTGCCCTGCCGGGTAGTGGGCAGCCAGAGCCTGCTTGGTAGTAGCGGAAAAACTGGACAGTTCCACGCCATGCTCTGCCAAAGCATCTGCAGCCAAGGCCCCACCGCCACCCGAAGGCGTCACAATCGCGACTTTGGAGATCTTGTTGCTGGTAAAGCGCACCATGCTGTTTGCCAGCAAGAGCATGGCCCCCATATCGTCCATCAGGCTGATGCCTTCATCGCGACAGACGCTGGCAAACACATCATGGTCACCCGCTACGCTGGCAGTATGCGAAAAGGCGGCCGCCTTGCCCGCACTGGAGCGCCCTGCCTTGACGGCCAGCCAGGGCTTGCCCGCGGCCTGCGCCCGACGAGCTGTGCGACGCAAAGCCTGGGTATCTTTAATGCCCTCTATATAAGTACAGATCACTTGCGTCTTGGGATCATCAATCAGGAAATCCACAAAGTCGCACAGATCCAGGTCAGCCTGATTACCCACCGAAAAACCGTAGGTAAAGCCACCGCCCATCGCCCAGGCCCGATCAAAATAGGTAGTCATCAAGGCACCGCTTTGGCTGACAAAACCAATAGGCCGTTCCGGCAGGCTGTCTCTGTCCAGCACCGGCGAAGAGCACAGCACCAGACTGCGGCTGGGGCTGATCATGCCCAGGCAATTGGGGCCGATCAGTCGCATGCCCGAGTCACGACAGATACGCAGCAAGGCCTGCTCGCGCTCCAGCCCGCGCTCGCCTGCATCAGCAAAGCCTGCGGAGATCACCAGCAAACCGCGTACCCCCATTTGGGCCGCAATCTGCGCCTGTTCCATAACGGTATCGGCCCCCACCGTAAACACGGCCAGATCCGGAGCGCTATCCAGTGCAGCCAGACCGGGCACAGCGGGCAAACCAAACAAACTGCTGCGGCTGGGATTGATAGGCAGGACCTTGCCGCCATAACCGTGCTTGAGCAGCATACGGAACAGTCGGCCGCCAAACTTGGACTGATCTTCCGAGGCGCCGACCAAAGCTATGGATGCCGGGTCCAGCAAAGCGTCCAGCGTGCTGGCGCAAGTGACGGTTTCCATCACGTTTGTCTCCTGTTGGTGGTTCTGTGAGCGTTTAGTCATCGCTCATCTTGATGGTCTTGAGCAGCTCGCTGTAATAAGCCCGACTCTGCTCCAGATCCTTGGCATACGCATCGCCGTCTTTCCAGCTGGCACTGACACTGATGCGGTGGAAACGCTCTTGAGTCTGCGGCTCGGCCAGAATTTCTTCGGTAGCCTTGGCCAGCTTCTTCATGACCTCGTCAGGCGTGCCTGCCGGTACCGCCAGCCCCCAGAACCCTTCAAAAGGCAGGGCCAGATCAAAACCGGCTTCTTTCGGTGTGGGCACATCCGGCAGTTCGGGATGGCGCACGCTGGCATAGGTCACCAGGGCTTTGGCCTTGCCGCTTTTCACCAGTTCCAGCCCGACACCATCTATAAAGAAATCGATGTGATTGCCCATCAAAGCCGTCATGGTGTCTGCCGAGCCTTTGAACGGCACATGCAGCAAGTCCAGTTTCTCGGCGTTTTCCAGAATCTCTCCAGCCAGGTGGCCGCCAGACGCAATACCTGCCGAACCATAGGTCAAGGTGCCGGGCTCCTTACGGGCCAGCTCGACAAACTCTTTCAGATTGGAGACGGGCAAATCATTGCGCACCGTCATGATGGGCAGGTAACCGGCCAGACTGCCTACAAAATCAAAGCCCTTGATCGGGTCATAAGGCACGTCGCGTATATAGGGCAGCACGGTAAAGGCGGTGCTGGTGGCCAGCAACAAGGTGTAGCCATCGGGTTTGGCGCGACCCACGATAGACGTGCCCAGCGAGGTGGTGCCGCCGGGCCGGTTTTCAATCACGATGGGAACGCCAAGCTTGACGCGCAGACGGTCGGCAAACAGACGCGCTAGATTGTCGCTGTTACCGCCTGGGGGATAGGGAACCACAAAGGTCACTTCACGGCTGGGATAGGTATCGGCCGCGATGGCCGCCGGGGCAGAAAAGCTGCTGACTGCCGCCAGTCCCGAGACCAGCACTGTGCGTAGAAACCCTGTGCGCGAAAAAAAAGAACTGAACATGATCCTTGCCTCCTGTGTGAGAGTTTTTCTCTCTTGATGTTCCAATATATAGAACGCTGTTCTTGTTTTTGATATTAAAAATGCCGTGAGAACGGCTTGAATACAACAGACAGCAACAACACAAGCAACTTAGGACAACGGTTCAAATAGTGGGATATTTGATTTCAGGTGTCAACTATTAAACCCCTTCGGGATTTCCCCAGTTCGATCATCTGGTCGCATTGGGCTTGACCGCAACGAGCTTCTGGATAAAATGAAAACACTGCTTTTCCATGTCAATTTAAAGAACGCTGTTCCAAATATCAGAACACAAACCCTTAACTGATCGAAGGAATTCACTCATGTTCTCTGCCATCGTCATCGACAAAACCGACGGCCAATACAAAGCCAGCCTGCAATCCCTGGACGAGTCCGCCCTGCCCGAAGGCCAGGTTACCGTCCGCATCGACTACTCCACCCTGAATTTCAAAGACGGCCTGGCCATGACGGGTAAATCCCCCGTAGTGCGCCAGTTCCCCATGGTGCCCGGCATCGACTTTGCTGGCACAGTGACCGACAGCAGCGACCCGAATTTCAAGTCCGGCCAGAAAGTGGTGCTTAACGGCTGGGGCTTGGGTGAGGTCCATTGGGGCGGTCTGGCACAGCAAGCACGCGTGAAAGGCGATTGGCTGATTCCCCTGCCCGACGCTTTCTCCACCCAGCAAGCCATGATGATAGGCACCGCCGGCTATACCGCTGCACTGTGCGTGCGTGCCTTGCAGCGCCAAGGCGTCACGCCTGACAAGGGACCGATTCTGGTGACAGGTGCCGCGGGTGGCGTGGGCAGTGTCAGCGTGGCCCTGCTGCATGCCCTGGGCTACACCGTCATGGCCAGCACAGGCCGACCTCAGGAAGAAAGCTATCTGAAGGCGCTGGGCGCCAGCGAGATTGTGGACCGCAACACCTTGAGCGAACCGGGCAAGCCACTGGGCAAGGAGCGCTGGGCCGGAGCCATCGACAGCGTAGGCAGCCATACCCTGGCCAATGTCTGCGCAGGCACGCAATACCTGGGTGCAGTCGCCGCTTGCGGTCTGGCCCAGGGCATGGATTTCCCTGCCTCGGTGGCCCCCTTCATTCTGCGTGGTGTGCAACTGATTGGCATAGATAGCGTGCATTGCCCCAAACCCGAGCGTCTGGCGGCCTGGGATTTGCTGGCCAAGCATTTGTCTATCGAAGCCCTGGAGCGCATCGGCGCCAGCACCATCACGCTTTCCCAAGCTATTGATCAGGCCGGCCAGTTACTGGAAGGCAAGGTACGCGGCCGCATCGTGGTTGATGTGAACGCATAAGGCCCTGTCGGCCCCCATCTACCTATCATGCTCTGGAGCTGATTCATGGATACGACATTGCCCCTGAACGGGGTTCGGATACTGGAATTTTGCAATGTGGCCGCTGGCCCGTACTGCGGTATGTTGTTGGCCGATATGGGGGCTGACGTCATCAAGATCGAACACCCCAAAGGGGGTGACACCTTGCGAAGCTGGCCGCCCATCAACCAAGGATATAGCGAGAACTTTGCTTCGCTGAACCGCAACAAGCGCTCGGTAACGCTGGATCTGAAGAACCCCGAAGATGTAGCCAAGGCACGCCAACTGGTACTGGATGCAGACGTCTTGCTGGAAAACAATCGGCCCGGCGTCATGCAGCGCTTGGGGCTGGATTATGAAAGCCTTAAGGCCCTGAATCCCAGACTGCTGTACTGCTCAATTTCTGCCTACGGACAAAGCGGCCCCCGCTCGCAAGAAGGCGGTTTTGACCTAACGATTCAGGCCATGAGCGGCGTGATGAGCGTGACGGGCGAAGCAGGTGGCGCCCCCGTTAAATGCGGAGTTCCACTGGCGGACTTTGCGGCCGGTTTGTATGCGGCGTTTGCCATCAGTGCCGCCTTGCCTCAAGCCCGCGCCACCGGTCAGGGCGCACATATCGATGTGCCCATGTTGGGGACCACCTTGGCCATCGCCGCACTGCAAACCTCAGAGTATTTCGGCAGTGGTCGCGACCCGGACAAGCTGGGTTCCGCCCACCCACGCAATGCGCCCTACCAGGCGTTCCAGTGCAAAGGCGGTTACTTCGCCATGGCAGCGGGCAACGATGCGCTGTGGCGCTCCGTCTGTCAGGTTGTAGAACGCCCGGACCTGACCGAGGACGAGCGTTTCACCAGCACCACCCTGCGCGCCAAACATCAAGACGCCTTGCGTGAACTGCTGGAAGCTATTTTTGCGCAGCACGACTCCGAACATTGGCTGACGCAATTCCGTGCCCAAGGCGTACCCTGCAGTCCCATCAACCGCTATTCCGACGTGCTGCGAGACCCGCAGGTCGAGCACATGGAGTGGGTGCAAAACATTCGCCTGCCGGGCACAGACACCGAGACGCGCACCTTTGTCTCGCCCCTGCGTATCAATGGAGTGGGCTTGCCCGTCCGTATGGCCCCCCCGGCATTGGGCGAACATAACGACAGCATCTTGCACGGAGTTACCCCATGACAGAGCCGTATTGCAGCAGCAGTCCCGACCTGAACGTGGACTGCGCGGGCAAAGTCTGGACACTGACGCTGAACCGGCCTGACAAACGCAATGCCTTGTCGGCCGATCTGGTCGAAGCCTTGATCGCGGCCGTGCAGGCCGCGGAAAAGGCCCAGGCGGATCTGCTGATATTGCGCGGTGAAGGCCGCAATTTCAGTGCCGGTTTTGACTTCAGCGACTACGAGCAACAAAGCGGGGGGGACCTGGTACTGCGCTTTATCCGCATTGAAACCCTCTTGCAGATGCTGGCCCATACGCCTTGCGCCACGCTGGCCCTGGCGCATGGGCAGAACTTCGGCGCCGGGGTGGATTTGATTGCTGTTTGTCGTCAACGTATCGCCAGTGCCGATGCCCGCTTTCGCATGCCTGGATTGCAGTTTGGTCTGGCACTGGGAACAGGCAGGCTGGCTGCCCTGATCGGCGGCCAGCAGGCTCATCAACTTCTGGCAGGAAGCCAGATTTTTGATGCTGCCAAAGCGGAGCAGCTGGGTTTTATTAACGGCATACAAGAGCCCGATGCATGGCCTGCTGTCATCGAGCAGGCTCAACAGACTGCGGGCTTGCTGGACGCCACCAGTCGCACCTATCTGCATCAGTTAACGGGCTGCCCACAACAAGCTGATCGGGATATGGCAGCCTTGGTACGCTCTGCTTCCGCACCCGGCCTCAAACAAAGAATTGCGGCCTTCCGGCAAGCCGCAAAATCTTGAACTTTCTTTCCTGAATGGAACTGCCCCCAAAAACTGGAGACGCATCCAGATTTTGGGGGCAATTTGCATCCGGGCGGCTTCTTGCAGCCAGGGCAAGCTGACTGGGGCTGTAGCAGCTTAACGGCCGCTATAGCCCAAACGGCGCGAGATCTGTGCCGCTGCCGTCATCAAGGTTTTACCGGCCTGAACCAGCCGGGCTTCCTCCAGACGTTCCGCAGGCCCGGAAATACCCAAAGCCGCCACCACCATTCCACGACTATCGTAAATAGGCGCAGCCGCCCCCACGACCTGCTCACGCCATTCGCCACGGTTAATGGCATAGCCCTGATCACGCACCTGCTCCAGCTCTCGGCGCAACTCACCAAACTTGACCAAACTGCGAGGCGTATAAGGCTTGAGGCGGTTCTTGACCAGATTCAAGGTGTCTTCACTGGCCCATGCCAGCATGGCCTTGCCGGTAGCCACACATTGCGCAGGTGAGCGACCACCCACCGTGGTGTAGGCGCGCACCGGCTGCGGGCTGTCTATCTTCTCGATATACAGCACCTCGACCCCGTCCAGCAGCGACAAATGCACCGTTTCCTGGGTTTGCTCGGCCAGCTCTTTCATGAAAGACAAGGCTTCCACCCGCACATCCAGACGGTTGGCCAGGCCCGAGCCCAGCTCCCAGAGCTTCATAGTCAGCTCGTAGCGACCCGTATCTTCATTCTTGCGTGCAAAGCCCTGGTGAACCAGGGCCTGCAACAGGCGATGCACATTGCTTTTATTGAGCATCAATTGATTGGCCAGTTCGGTGACACCCGAACCGCGTTCGTGCTTGGCCAGGGCTTCCAGGAGCACCAGGCCCTTAACAAAAGTCTTGTCCAATCGAATATCCCATCAGTCACTAAAAGTGCATGAATTGTCTCATGGAACAGAACCACGCCATAGCCAGACAAGCCCGTATAGCAAAGCAGCAAGCGGCTTTCGCAACAGTTCCATCCGCTTTTCAAGCACACAGGCTTCAAGACTTGAACCTTAAACAACAAGCCTGCTACCCACCAAGGCCAAACACCGGCCAGCAGCACAGAGGTTTTTCCGCTTTCCAGCCCAGGCCAAATGCGTGTACAAAGAGCCTTGCCTTCTCTTTCTACTGCCCGGAGCCACATCCCGATGGACACCACTTCCCCGCCTCTTGCCCTTGCCGCCATCGTGCACGCAGGCAAAGGCAGTGCCGACGCCTTGCTACTGGAATTCGTGCAGGAATTGCGCGCGAAGAACTATCGCGTCTGTGGTCTGGTGCAAGGTCCGGAAATTCAGAAGGAAGACCATAGCCTGCGCACGGTACAGGATCTGGACAAGGGCACGCTGTATCCCATTACCCAGAACCTGGGGGCGGAATCCACCGCCTGTTGCCTGGACATTGGTGCCTTGCTGGAAGCCAGCGAAGTGCTGCGGCAGGCGCTGGAAAGCCCAGCTGATCTGGTGATTGTGAATCGCTTTGGAATCATGGAAGCGGACGGCCAGGGCTTTAATAACGAGATCCTGGCCTTGATCGACCAAGGCTACCCGGTGCTGACCGTTGTGGCCCACACCTACCTGCCTGCATGGCGTGAGTTTACGGGTGGCCTGGCGGTGGAACTGGAGCCGGAGCGTCAGGCACTGTGGGACTGGTTTGAAAGCAGCCGTCAGACACCCTGAGGGGGCCAACGAGGTCCGTAAACAACTCTGGCAAGCAACTTTAAAACGCTCCGGGCAAAACCCTCAAGCGCACATTAAGCCCAACAAGGCATATAAACCGTTTAATCCAAACCACCAAAACCCGCTGTCGCCATATGGCAACCCGGGTTGGCGGCTTAAATACAGCAAACGGTTTACTCGTCCCACCCCTCCAGCACCAGCTTGCCACGTGCTTTACCCGACTCCAGCAAGGCATGGGCTTTTTTCAGATTGCTGGCATTGATACTGCCAAAACGCTCGGTCAAGGTTGTGCGGATCAGACCGGCATCGATCAAGTCGGCGACCTCGCTCAACAAGCGATGCTGGGCCAGCATGTCGTCCGTGCCAAACAAGGAGCGGGTAAACATGAACTCCCAATGCAAGGACACGGATTTGCGCTTGAGCTGGCTGACATCCAGACTGGCGGGGTCATCAATCAGGCCAAACTTTCCTTGCGGGGCGATGGCCTGAACAATCTGCTCAAAGTGCTGATCGGTATGTGTCAGGCTGACGACGTAGTCCACTTGCGGGTAGCCGATACGCTCCAGCTCGCCAGTCAAGGGCTTGCTGTGATCAATCACATGGTGGGCGCCCAGTTCACGCACCCAGGCCTGGGTTTCGGGGCGGGAAGCAGTACCAATCACGGTCAGGGAAGTCAGGCGGGAAGCCAGTTGCGTCATGATGGAGCCCACTCCACCTGACGCCCCGACAATCAGCAGACTCTTGCCGCTGGGAGCCTTGCCAGGTGCAATCCCCAGACGGTCAAACAGCATTTCCCAGGCAGTAATGGTGGTCAGGGGTAAAGCGGCTGCCGCTGCAAAATCCAGCGATTTGGGTGCATGCGCCACGATGCGCTCATCGACCAGATGCAGTTGGCTGTTCGTACCCGGACGCGCAATCGAACCGGCATACCAGACGCGATTACCCGGTTTGAACAAGCGGACCTCGGGGCCAACCGCCTTCACAATGCCGCTGGCATCCCAGCCCAACACCTTGTACTGCTGCCCAGCATCCGGCCCGCCACGTTGTCGCACCTTGGTATCGACCGGGTTGACGGACACCGCTTTTACCTCCACCAGCAAGTCACGACCACTGGCCACGGGATCAGGCAGTTCAATATCCAGTAGAGATTCTGCTTGCTCAATCGCTTGGGAAACCTTGTATCCAATCGCTTTCATCTTTGTTCCTTGGAAGCACCGTTAATCGGATGGCTCTTGGTGGCGACGTGGGGCAATGCCACTTCAGATAATCAGAGCCGAAACCACAGTGTGCAACGCCAGGGGAATCAGAAAAACCCGTGGCGGCTTGAATCCATTTTCAAAAATAATTTGAAAATCACCCCTAAAATCAGGGTCTGATCGCGGTAAAACCGTGTCTTAACGACATTCTCTATGTCTCCGAAGGATTGCCATGAAAGCGCTGCAAGATCTGGAAATTTTCGTCCGTACGGCTGATAACGCCAATCTGTCCGCCACCGCACGGTCCCTGGGGATTACTCCGGCCGCCGCCAGCGCCGCCCTCAAGCGGCTGGAGGCCGAGACCGGCGTCCAGCTCTTCCTGCGTTCCACTCGGCATTTGCGTCTGACTTCGGAAGGTGAAGTGTTTTTGGCTCAATGTCGTCCGGCCTTGTCAACCTTGCAACAGGCAGCTCTGCAGCTTGCCAGCGGCGGGCCCGGCTCGCGTGGTCAGTTAAAGCTGGCTGCTCCCTCGGACCTGGGGCGCAATGTCTTGCTGCCGTGGTTGAACGAATTTCAAGATGCCAATCCCGGTGTGGACATCCGCTTGCATCTGTCGGACCGGCTGGCCAATGTGTACAGCGAACCTATTGATGCGGCCTTTCGGTACGGACATCCCCCCGACTCCAATCTGATCGCCCTGCCCATTGCGCCTGAACACAGACGTGTGCTGTGCGCAGCCCCTTCCTACTTGCAAAGGCGCGGTACGCCCAGCTCCCCCGCCCAATTACAGGAACATGATTGTCTGTGCTTCATGCTGGGTGACGACGTTCATGACCGTTGGCGCTTTGAACGGCCGGACGAACAAGCCAGCCTGATTCGTGTGCGTGCCGTCAATGTGTCCAATGACGGCGATGTTGTCCGACGCTGGGCCCTGCTGGGCAAGGGCATCGCCTACAAGGCCCATTTCGATGTGGCACAGGATCTGGCCCAGGGTCGCTTGCAGGCCATCTGCCAGGACTGGATCGGGGAGCTGACGCCCTTGCACTTGCTGGTTGCCGGTCGGGCCCAAATTACCCCGCTCCTGCGCCAGCTGCATCAGTTCATTGTCGAACGACTGGAGCTCTGGGAGCGTCAACACCATCTGCCGAACCAATACACAGCAACGACGATGAACGTCTAGGATATCGACCCAAGGCCGTCATGCTGCCTTGCTCTAATTCGATCGATCCTTTCTTAACGTCAGCGACAAGGCAATCGAATCATGAGAGATGCGCACATGGCCAGCCCCCTTTCTCAAGGGCCCGGCTTTCCCCCTCCTTCTGCAACCCGGTATCTGAACGCGGCCCAAGCTGGCTGCTTGCAACACCCGCCCCTGGGCCGCGCAGGACGCAGCAAAACAGGCCTGATCAAGGCCCTGGCAGTAGCAAGCCTATCTGCCGCTCTGGCCGCTTGTGGTGGCTCTGAAACCAGCTCGGGCCCGGCCACCGACCCCGAAACACCCACCAATCCGGAAAAGCCTGACACACCCAGCACTCGTCACGCCCTGATCATTGATCTGGACGGGGCTACCTACCGCGCTGTGCAGCAAGGCATGGCAGCGGGCAGCCTCCCCAATCTGGCCAAGCTGAACGTCCAACTGGCCTATAGCGGCGGTGTGGTGGGCACCCCCAGCCAACAAGCCAATCTGGACATGCCGGGCTGGGCCAGCCTGCTGACCGGCACCTGGGCCAATCGTCACGGTGTGGTATCTACGGCACCAGACCAGGTCTTGCGTCAAAACAGCCTGTTTCACTCTGCCCAGCCTGGCCAGAATGCCGCGGCCGTTGCATCCAGCGGACTGGCCCATTTGCTCAAGGCTGACCATGATGCCGAGCGTCTGCACGAGCTGGCCGATTGTTCTGCACAAGCCGTCACCCTGTCCTGTGTCTCCACCCAGGCAATGAAGATGATTGAAGGAAACTACCGCAAGGTTCTGGTTCAGTACCGTTCTGCCAAAGATGCGGCATTGGATTTTGGTGTCGAATCGCCTGACTACCTGGCCACCCTGAGCAAGCTGGACAAGGAGATCGGTACCTTGATGGCGGCCACGGCCAAGCAGCAGGATCGCGAATGGTTGATTGTCGTGACAGGCAACCACGGTTTGAGCGAGCATGGGCAAGACAATGGCCTGCCCTTGCTGTCCCAGTCCGCTACCTTCCTGGCCTTCAACCAACGCGTCAACACAGGGGAACAAGGCATAGGCGCCAGCCTGCCCCAGACACTGGCCGAGCTGTATCAGTACAACAGCCTGGTTGATGTCGCTCCCACCGTCATGCGCTATCTGGACACGCTGCCCCCAGCGGCAGAATACAAGCTCGATGGCAGCAGCCTGCTGGGCCCACAAGCCGTGTCCAATCTGAATGCCACCGTCGTGGACAACAATTCTTCGTCCGTGGCCATCAAGCTGGACTGGAAAGCACCGGCCGACGCCCCCATCGATATCCTGCGCGATGGCCAGGTCATTGCTTCGCGTCTGCCCGCAGGGACACAAAGCTATACCGACAATCAGTTGACGGCCGACCTGAGCAGCAAAGGTACGTATCAGTTTGACTACACCGTGCAGGCAGGCTCGGGCGAGCAGGCCGCCTGGCGCAACCTGATCAGCCCGCCCATCTCCTACTTGCCGCCTGTGCCATTGGCCACCACCTTGCGCAACGGTCTGCTTTCTTACTACCCCTTCAGCGCGACCCTGCCGCCTGTTGATGCACAAGGCAACAGCAGCATGGCCCCCGCCTCTGCCGATCTGCCTTCGGCCGCAGGGGTAGTGGTGCCCGGCCCCTTTAGCGGCACGCATGGGCTGCTGGTCGATACCAACCATGTCACTGTCGAAGGGCTGGAAGGCTACCGCATGACGCCGACACAAGGCTTTGATATTTCCACCGGCAGCAGCCCCCAGTTCACCATCGGCTTCTGGTATCAGGTGCCCCAGTGCATTGACCGCAATAACGTCACCATCCTGTCCAACAAGAACTATGTCAGCGGTGGCAATGCCGGTGTGGCGATTGGCCTGTTCAGCAGCTCCACCAAGAACCAGTGTGGCGTGGCCTTCAATATTGGTTCAGGCGGTGTTCGTGCCGACGGCCCCACCAATCCCTACACGCAAATTCCGGTAGGCCGCTGGGTCTACATTGCCTTTGAGGTGGACGGTGTGGCCAAGAAGATGAACATGCAGATCTTCGACCCGGTCATCGGCCAGACAACGCAGGTTGCAGCTGGCAAATCCACCGGCGCTGTTGATCTGTCCAAGCTCTCTCCCTATCCGCAATGGGGGATTGGCGATGATGGCACCGGCAAGTTCCTGATGAACAAGTGCAATGGCTCGGTCACGCCGCCCTACACCGTGGGCAAATGTGCTGTTGCTCCGCCAACCCAGCAAATGTTCGGTGATCTGGCCATGTGGAATCGTGTGCTGAGCGACGAAGAGCTGCAGTCGATCTACTGGTCCAACAAGCCGCTGTCCAGCTTGTCCACCCACTAAGCGAGCACGCCATGACCTCTTTGACTCTTCTGGCTCGCTTGATGCGAACCCTGGCCCTGACGAGCGTTACGGCCCTACTGTTGAGTGCCTGCAGCGATGGCAGCAGCGGCAACCCTTCCCCAGCAAGCAACACGGGCTCGGGCAGTGAGCAGGTACCCATCGTCACGCCTCCGGCCAGCGGTTCGCTGGGCGAACAAGGCACGGACAAGCCCGCCACTCCCAATTCGCAACTGGACTGCGCTCCCTGACAGAGCCCCCCCGACCAGGCTGTGGCCACTGCCACGCCTGGCCCTCTTGCTACCTTCAATCGACAAGGCTTTCCCATGACTTACCTTAATCGTCGCAATTTTCTGCGGCTGGCCGCCAGCGCCGCTGCCTTGGGGCCCTTTCCCCCCGCCATTCAGAAAGCACTGGCCATCCCGGCCAACAATGCCACCGGCACCATCAATGACGTGGAGCACGTCATTATCCTGATGCAGGAAAACCGCTCGTTTGACCACTACTACGGCACCATGCCGGGAGTACGCGGCTTTAGTGACCGCTTCACCATCCCCATGGCCTCGGGCGAATCGGTCTGGCGTCAGCAAGGCAGCAGCGGCGTGGTGCAGCCCTATTATCTGGACGCCACCAAAGGCAATGCCCTGCGCGTGGGTGGTGCACACGACTGGAATGACCAGCAGGAGGCTTGGGACGGCGGCCGCATGGCCTTTTGGCCCAAAGCCAAATACACCAATGTGGCCATGGGCTACCTGAAGGAGTCGGACCTGTCCTTTCACTGGTCTCTGGCCAACGCCTTTACCGTCTGTGATGCCTATCACACCTCCATCAACACCGGCACTTTCACCAACCGCATGTTCCTGTGGAGCGGCACCAACGGGGCCAATGTCACCGGGCGTGCCTGCGTGACCAACTCTAACTGGGGGGGCCTGGGCCCATCCGAAGACGGGCTGGACTGGACCAGCTACCCGGAGCGTCTGCAGGAAGCAGGCGTGCGCTGGAAGGTCTACAACCGTCCCGGCAACAACAGCAATAACAATCAGCTAGTGGCGTTTGCGTCCTACCGCAAGGTCAATGAAGATCTGGCCTCGATGGGCTCGCCCTCGGCCACTTATTCACCACAAATGGAAGCACTGTCCCCCTTGTACAAGGGCTTTGGCAATACCATGCCCGACGGCGGCTTTCTGCAAGCCATTGCCGACGATATCGAGATGGGTGCCCTGCCACAGGTCAGCTGGATTGTGGCCCCTGGCCCTTACAGCGAACACCCCAGCATGGGCGTGCCCGGACAGGGTGCCTGGTATCTGGAGCGTTTGCTGAACATCCTGACGGCCAATCCCGAAGTCTGGAGCAAAACCGTTCTGATCGTGAACTACGACGAAAACGACTGCTTCTTTGACCACATGCCCCCACCAGCCCCGCCATGGCGTCACCGCGACGGCACTCTGGCCGGCAAGTCCACCGTGGATGTCTCGAACGAGTACTACACCATGCCCGCCCCGGATGGAGACTCGCGCAAGCTGCCCCCCGATGGCCGCCCCTTTGGTGCCGGCCCCCGTTTGCCAACCCTGATCATTTCTCCCTGGAGCGTGGGCGGCTGGGTGAACTCCCAGCAGTTTGACCACACCTCCGTGCTGCGCTTTCTGGAGCAGCGCTTCGGTGTGCAGGAGCCCAATATCAGCCCCTGGCGTCGAGCCGTATTCGGCGACATGCGCTCCTGCTTTGACTTCAAGTCCCCCAATGCCAACAAGCCCGCCCTGGTGTCAGCCCCCACCCGCGATCAGGCCGATGCCACACTGGCACAGCAAGTACAGGCGGGCAAGGTTCCCATGCCGCCTGTGGGTTCCGAGCCCATGCCCACACAGGATCTGATGCTGCGCCCCTCCCGTGCCCTGCCTTATCAATTGCATACCAGCGCCAATGTGGATCTGGACAAGGACAAGGTCTGGCTGACCTTCAGCAATACTGGCACCCAAGGCACCGTGTTCCATGTGTACGACGAGCTGCATCTGTCCGAGTACCCACGTCGCTTTACCGTAGAAGCCGACAAGATGATTTCGGACTCCTGGACCGTGGGCGCAGACCAGAACGGCGACTACAGCTTGTGGGTGCTGGGCCCCAACGGCTACCACCGTCATTTCAAGGGCAATCTGCACGCCCTGCGCCAGGGCCCCAAACCCGAAGTCCGCGTCTGCTACGAGCCCAAGGCCAACATCGTCTCCCTGACCATCATGAACGTGGGTAGCGAAGCGGTGACCGTCACGGTCGCCGCCAATGCGTATCGGGAAGATGGCCCATGGGTGTACACCGTGGACCCCGGCATGCAGATTGACGCACGCTGGTCGCTGGAGGGCTCGGCCAACTGGTATGACTTCACCGCCACCATGGGCGAACATTTCGAGCGCCGCTTTGCTGGCCGTCTGGAAAATGGTCGCGACGGGATCAGTGATCCGGCCATGGGTGTCGCACGCTAGTCATACTGATCAGGCAAGATAGGGCAGCCAGTCCCGGAAAAAACAGTTAGAGAAACACGATGACGCTCAACCAGATTCGGGCCTTCGTCATGGTGGCCCAGCACGGTGGCTTTACCGCCGCCGCGCGGGCCCTGAACATGAGCCACACCACGCTCAGTTCACAAATACAGATGATTGAACGCGAATACGGAGCCGAGCTGTTTCATCGCCGGGGCCGGCGTGTCGAGCTGTCCACCCTGGGGCTGGAAATGCTGCCCATGGCCCGGCGCATGATCTCGCTGGAATCCGACATGCGCCAAATGCTGGATGGCACGGGCAAGCTGCACTACGGCACCCTCAAACTGGGTGCCGTCAGCCCTTACCACGTCACCGAACTGATCGAGTCCTTCCACGCGGTGTACCCGCGCATCAAGCTGTCTGTCAAACTGGGCAACTCCGAGCTGGTCCTGGACGACCTGGACAAGTACGTCTGCGATGTCGGCGTCGTGGCCAGTTGCCAGCCCCAGCGCCGCTACTACATGCAACCCTATGCCCGTTATCCGGTCATTGCCTTTGTGCGCCATGACCATCCCTTTGCCAAGCGCGATGCCATTGCCCTGGACGAACTGGCTGGCGAGCCTTTGCTGATGCGTGAGGAAGGCTCCACCACTCGCAAGGCACTGGAAGATGCCTTGCATGAACACAAGATCAAGGTGGATATCGCCATGGAAATCGGCAGCCGGGAGGCCTTGCGCGAATCCGTGGCTCGTGGCCTGGGAGTGGGTACGGTCTCCGAGTCCGAATACGTGCCAGACCCGCGCCTGCGGGTGGTGCGTATCCAGAATGAGCCGGTCTGGACGCAAATCCATGTCTGCTGTCTGCACGAACGACGTGAGTCGCGCCTGGTGGCCGCCTTCTTCGAGGCCATTGCTCAACACCAAAGCGCCCTGTCCAGCGCCTGCAAGCTACGTGCCTAGTCGCCTGACGGCGCAATACCTGAAGCACGCCCGGCCATACTGATACCAGGCATAAAAAAAGCGGGGCATAAAGCCCCGCCCTTCCCTTTACGCCTGATTCAATGCCCCCACGAAATCAGGGTGTTTCGCCTTGTGCCAGACGCGCCTGGATTGCCTGGACAATGGCCGGGAAGTCCGCAATGGTTTCAATCACATAATGCGCGCCGGACTGGCTCAAACGCTCGCTGGCTCGCTCTACTCGTGCTTTTACTTCAGCTGGGTCAGCAGTCTTCAGTTCGGCCAGCGACAAGCCCACTTCGTTACCCGAGAGGCTCAAGCCCACCGTCCACATCCCTGCGCGGCGGCCTTCTTCGATACCGGGCACGGTATCGTCCACTTTGATGCAACGACGCACATCACCCACGCCCAAAGCCAGAACATTGGCCAAAGCCATGAAAGGACCGGGACGGCCACCCGCAGGCAGCTCATCACCTGCAATAACGCAATCGGGAGCCAGGCCCTGGCTGGCTGCGGCAGGCAACAGCACATCAAGCACCTGACGAGGGTAGCCCGAGCAGGATCCCACTTTGATGCCCTTGGCACGTAACTGCTCCAGAACAGCTGCCGCCCCTTCAATCGGAGCCGAGTACTCGGCTACTTTCTCGATCTGCATGGGCATGAAACGCTCGTAGATGGCATCAATATCGGCATCCGTGGAAGCACGCTCGAACTGGGCCACCCATTGGTCCTGAATCGATTCAGTCGCCAGCAAGGTACGGATATGATCGCGCTTGGACAAGCCCATGGGACCACGTGCCTGCTCCAGGCTGATCTGAATCCCGAAGGTGGCAAAGGCATCCACAAAAATCTGTGTCGGTGCCAGAGAACTGAAATCGACCAGCGTGCCAGCCCAGTCAAAAATAACGGCCTCCACCTTGTCCGACATAAGCGTATCCAGAGCCTTGAAATTCTGAGTCATTATTGAAAAACCTTCAGTTTTGAAAACAAACCGGATCAATAGCCGGGCTTATACCTGCACAGCATCCAGAGTCTGTGCACCAATGAAATTACGTCCTCGCGGGCCTTCCAGAGCCTGGGCAATTCGTTCTTGCCACTGCTGGGGAGCCAGACCGTAAGTGGCCGGGTCTGTACTGACGCCCAGCCCCTCCAGAAAACGGGCCAGAGCCGTCACCGCCTGCTGGCCGTTGTGCGCATCAAAAATGGACAGCAGCAAGCGGTCCAGATCGGCATCCTGCCCCAGTGCCATTTGCATCACATGCGGCAAGCTGAAGGAGCAGGCGATGCCATGCGGCAGCCCTTGTTCCAGAGTCAGCTCGTAAGACAGAGAATGGGCCAGGGCCGTCTTGGTATTGGAGAACGCCAGTCCTGCCATGACAGCCGCAACCGCCAGCTGGCCGCGCAGTTCCAGGTTGGACAAGTCCTGCATCAGCAGTGGCAGGCTGCCCATGATCTGGCGCGCTGCCGAGACCGCCAGGCTTGCCGACACCGGATTGCGGTTGACGTTCCACAAAGACTCCAGGGCGTGCGACAAGGCATCCAGGCCGCTGGCCAACGTCGCCGCTGCAGGCAGGCTGCGCATCAAGCCCGGATCAATAATGGCGGCCTGAGGCCAGGTCCAGGGCAGATGCAGGGAGTACTTGCGCCCCTGCCCCTTGTCCCAAATCGTTGCCCAGGGGGTAACCTCGCTCCCGGTACCTGCCGTGGTGGGCACGGCAATCAGGCTGCGCACCCGCCCTGGAGGCTGGCTCAGGCTGGTCTTGCCAGACAGGCAGTCCAGCAGTTCGGAAAACGTGCCCGAAGGCGTGCTGCTCAGCATGGCTTTGGCGCAATCGATCACGCTGCCACCACCCAGAGCAATGATGCACTCCACATCGGGATGATCACGCCACAGGCGCTCATACAGCGGGGCCAGCCAGGACACATCCGGATTGGGCTGTATATCGGTTTCGATCGCCACCAGTTGATCGCCCAGCAAGGCTTGCAAACGATCGCACTGGCCCAGTTCACGCGCCTCGGGAAAGGCAATCAGAATGGCTCGCCGTGTTCCCAGATGTTCGGGCAGACGCTCAAAAGCCCCATGCCCTGCATCGATCTGAACTGGATTGAAAAAATGCCACATAACAATCTCAAAAGAAAAACTGCAATCAATCGCGCCCGTTGTGGCGAATCGCTTCGCGCAGGCGGTTGGAGATAAGGTCGGCCACCACCACCATCACGGTAATGACCACAATGCAGGTCGCTGTTTCCTGGTACTTGAACAGTTTCAGGCTGCTGACCAGTTCAAAGCCCAAGCCACCGGCCCCCACCATGCCCAGCACGGTGGCCGAACGCAGGTTGACCTCGAAGCGATACAGGATCACGGCAATCCAGGCGGTAATAACCTGCGGCAAGACACCGAACACAATCACCTGCAAAGGACGCGCGCCGGTAGCACGCAGGGCATCCAATGGCCCCTGGTCAATTTCCTCAATGCTTTCGGCAAAGAACTTGCCCAGCATTCCCACTCCATGTACGGCCAGAGCCAACACACCGGGAAAAGGGCCCAGGCCCACGGCAGCCACAAACACCAGGGCCAGAATCAGCTCATTGATACTGCGGATGATGTTCAGGCTTTGGCGGGTAAAGCCGTACAAGTAGCGGTTGACCTTCAGGTTACGGGCTGCCAGAAAGGACACGGGCACTGCGCCGATCACGCCCAACACCGTGCCCCAGATCGCAATCTGAATGGTCTCGATAGCCGGAGCGAGCAAATTGCCCAAAATGCTCCAGTCCGGTGGAAAGGTGCGGCTTAGAAAGTCGGCAATTTGTGGCAGGCCGGCAGCAAACTCGGCGGCGCTTAACTGCGCCCCCTCTGCGCTCCACTGCAATCCCACCATAATGGCGGCCACCATCAGGGCGGTCAGAATCCAGCCCTTGGCACTGGTCGGGGTAGACATGACCCAGGAGTACTTGCTGTCCATCATCACGCTCCCTTGGTAGCAAGGTTTAACGGTTCGGCCAGAAAAGAAGCGGCATCACCCGTGCTGCCGGACACACCGCCGTGCCCTGGCTCGGGGCCGGGGTAAATGCGGGCCAGATCATCCTCAGTCATCTGTTCCGGGGCACCGTCATACACCACACGGCCATGGGCCAGACCCACAATGCGATCTGCAAATTCGCGTGCGTAATCAACCTGGTGCAGGTTGCAGACCACGGTAATGCCCAGTTCCCGGCTGGCATCGTGCAGATAACGCATCACCAGACGGGCCGTTTTCGGGTCCAGGCTGGCAACTGGCTCGTCGGCCAGAATGATGCGCGGACGCTGAGCCAGCGCACGGGCAATCCCCACCCGTTGACGCTGACCACCGGACAGGGAGTCGGTACGAGCCTGGGCCTTGTGCGCCAGCCCGACCCGTTGCAGACAGTCCTGGGCCAGGGCGATATCTGCCCGGCTGAACAGCTGCAAAATGGAACTCCACACGGGCACCGCCCCCAGGCGCCCAGTCAACACATTGCGCAGCACCGACAAGCGCGGCACCACGTCGTGATGCTGGAAAATCATGGCAACCTGGCGTCGCAAAGCCCGCGTATCCTGGGCGGACATGGCGTCGATACCGGCCACGGACAACTCGCCCGTATCCGCTTGGGCCAGCCGGTTCATGCAGCGCAGCAGGGTGGACTTGCCCGCCCCGGACTGGCCTAGTACCACCAGGAACTCGCCAGCCTCTGCATCCATGTCCACACCACACAGCACCTTATTGCTGCCGTAGCACTTGTTCAGGCCACGCACACGGATCATTTCATGCTCCGCAGATCCAGATCCAGCACCTTGGCGGTATCGCGCACTACGTTGTAAGCCGCGTCAGTGGTAGGCTGGAAGCCATTGAGCATGCCTTGATCGCCCCAAGGAACATCCTTGATATTGGCCAGAGCCTTGGCGACTTTCTCTTTCACACTTGGGTCCAGATCCTTGCGCCAGACCATGGGCGACTCGGGAATATCGCTGGACGACCAGACAACTTTCAAATCGCCTTCGGCCAACTGGCCCTTGGCAATGGCGCTGGCATAAATACGGTCTGCAACAGCGGCAGCGTCAACTTTCTTGTTGGCCACGGCCAGCAGGCTGGCATCGTGCGAACCGGAGAACACCACACGGGAAAACAGCGCCTCGGGCTTGTAGCCGTCGTTCTCCAGGCCCGCTTTAGGGAACAGGTGGCCGGAGGTGGAGCTGGGGTCAACAAAGGCAAAGGTGCGATCTTTCAACTGCTCCACATTTTCAATGCCACTGTCTGCGCGCACCACGATCAGGCTCTTGTACGCGCTTTTGCCCGTCTTCTTGGTCACAGCCACGGCAAAAGCTTCTACATCGGCCACCGAATTGGCCAGCACATAAGAGAATGGGCCCAGATAAGCCACGTCCAGCTTCTTGGCACGCAGGGCTTCGATGATGCCGTTGTAGTCCGTGGCGACAAAGGGCTCGACCTTCATGCCCGACTCGCGCTCCAGCTGTTCAATCACCTGCTTGCTGGATTCGATCATGGCTTGGGAATCCTCGGCAGGGATCAAGCCAATGGTCAGCGTGTCCTGTGCGGCCTGAGCCGCTGTACCGAACACCGAAAAAATAGCTGTAGCGGCCGTTGCCGCGATGAAAGAGCGGCGGGCAGTCTGAAATACGTTCTTGTTCACGGCAGTCGTCCTTAAGGTTTGTAGGAGGAATGCCGACATCTTAGGAAGGTCACATTGCCTTCATGTTATCGATTTAGGATTGAAAACATCAGTTATCTATAGATGGAGTCTATATGTCCGCCGCACGCCTACGTGCCTTTCTGGCTGTTGCCCGCCACGGCAGCTTCAGCGCCGGGGCCCGTGCCCTGGGACTGGCCCAACCCACCGTTACCAAACAGGTTCAGGGCCTGGAACAACAGCATGATGTCGAGCTTTTTCATCGCCGGGGGCGCGGGATTCAGCTAACCCAGGTCGGGCTGGCCCTGCTGCCCGTGGCACAGCAACTGGGGGCTCTGGAAATTGATGCCTTCAACCTCCTGCATGACAGTGGCAAGCTGCACGTGGGGCGCTTGCGCATTGGAGCGGTGGGGCCTTTTCATGTGATCGAAATGGTAGAGGCCTACCACAAGCTGTTTCCAGGGGTGGATATCTCCATTCATATGGGGAACTCGGCCGAGGTGCTGGCCGACCTGGCCGACTATGCCACCGATATTGCCGTGCTGGCCGGAGCCTGCGAGGACCCGGCTTTTCACACCGAGCACTACGCCAGCCATGCTGTCATTCTGTTCGCCCCCTTGTCGCACCCTTTGGCCCGGTACGACAGCGTGCCTCTGTCCGCCTTGCAGGATGCTCCGTTATTGCAGCGGGAATCGGGCTCTACCACACGGGCCTGTCTGGAAGCAGCACTGGAAAAGGAGCATATCCGGCCCCGCGCCGTCATGGAAATCGGTAGTCGGGAGGCCTTGCGGGAAGCCGTCGCCCGAGGGCTGGGCGTCGGTACGGTATCCGAGGCCGAATTCATTCCGGACCATCGTTTCAAAGCCGTTCGTATTCAGGGAGACCCCGTGCGCACCGACACATATTTGTATTGCCTGGCCGAGCGCCGGGACAGCCGCATGATTGCCCAATTTTTCACAGAAGCTTTGGCATTACGCAAGCAAATACAAACGACTACATAGACGTATTTGTGAGTTTTAGGCTACTGTGCAAACGTAGGCCATGACAGTCAGTGATGTGTTTCGTCCATTTTCTGCGCGTAGACTCACAGTTTCAAGGCCCGTCAGTTCTGTTTGATTTACTCCCAGGGAGGACGAAGACCATGCTTGGCATGATGATGAATACCCCACTGCTAGTATCATCCATACTGCGTCACGCAGCGAACTATCACGCAGACCGAGAGGTCGTCTCGCAAACCGTTGAAGGCCACATTCACCGGTACACCTATACCGATCTGTCCAAGCGCAGCCAGCAACTGGCCAATGCGCTGAAAAAAATGGGTCTGCAACATGGCGACCGCGTCGGAACCCTGGCCTGGAACGGCTATCGTCACCTGGAGCTGTATTACGGCGTATCGGGCTCGGGCCTGGTGTGCCACACCATCAACCCGCGTCTGTTTCAGGATCAAATTGGCTACATCATTGAACACGCAGACGATAGCGTGCTGTTTGCCGACCTGAACTTCATGCCGATTCTGGAGTCCTTGGCCGATCAGCTGTCCAAGCTGAAAGCCGTGGTCATCATGACGGACGAAGCGCACATGCCCAAGTCGGACCTGCTGCCCAACCTGCAGTGCTATGAAACCCTGATTGCGTCTGAATCCGATCATTTCGACTGGCCGGTGTTTGATGAGAACACGGCCTCCGGCCTGTGCTACACCTCCGGCACCACGGGCAACCCCAAAGGCGTGCTCTACAGCCATCGCTCCACGATCTTGCATGCCTTTGCCTTGAGCATGCCCGATGCCCTGTGTCTGTCTGCTTCTGACACCATTACCCCCATCGTGCCCATGTTCCACGTCAATGCCTGGGGGCTGCCTTATGCGGCCTTGATGGTGGGCGCCAAACTGGTCTTGCCCGGCCCGAAATTGGACGGCGCCAGCCTGCATACCCTGTTTGAAAACGAAGGTGTCACCATGACAGCCGGTGTGCCTACCGTCTGGCTAGGCCTGCTCGACTGGATGCAAGCCAATGGCAAAACCTTCAGCAGCCTGCAACGTCTGGTGATTGGCGGCTCGTCTGCGCCTCCAGTCATGATTACCCGCTTCCAGAAGCTGGGTGTCAAGGTACGCCACGCCTGGGGCATGACGGAAACCAGCCCAGTCGGTCTGGCGGCTGCCCTGCTGCCCAAGCACGAGTCCTTGCCGGAGAACGAGAAACTCAAGCTGCTGGCCAAGCAAGGTCGTCCGCTCTTCGGGGTCGAGTTCCGGGTAGATGGCGACGATGGTCAACCCATTGCCCGCGACGGCAAGATGTTTGGTGCCATGATGGTGCGCGGCCCCTGGATTGCGGCTTCTTACTTCAATAGCAATGACACCTCTGCCCATACAGAAGATGGCTGGTTCAATACGGGCGACGTGGTGACCATTGATCAGGATGGCTTTATCCAGATCGTGGACCGAACCAAGGATGTGGTGAAATCCGGTGGCGAATGGATCAGCTCCATCGAGCTGGAAAACATTGCCCAGGCTCACCCGGCGATCAAGGAAGCAGCTGTCGTAGCCAAGCCCGACGAGCGCTGGGGCGAACGTCCGGTTCTGGTGGTGCAGCTACAGGACGACGCCACCTTCACCAAGCAGGACATGATTGATCTGTTTACAGAACAAGTCTCCAAATGGAGTATTCCTGACGAACTGATCGTGGTCGATGAACTGCCCCACACAGCAACCGGCAAGCTCTTGAAAACCGCGATTCGCAAGCTGATTCAGGAGGATCTGGACAAGCTGGCTGCGCAGAACAAGGCCGGTTAACCAAGCTGCATCCAGCCAGATGCCTGACAGCAGAATCAAGAAGCCAGGCTCGGCTTTCTTGACGCGCAATCGCAAACAGCCCCCCCGGCAGTTATCCAACTGTCGGGGGGCTGTTTTTTGCCTTTGCCATTGGCTTTGAAAGGGCCAGAATCAAGTCCAGTATCTATGGCTGATCGCCCATATCAACAGCATGCCTCCTTCAAGGATGCACGGGCGTAGGAATATCCCAGATATTGAGATCCGCATTCTCGCGCTCCCAGGCCCGCACAGAGAACTTGGCACGATTGAACAGACCCAGATAGTTTTCATAGCGAATCTTGTTGCCTATGGCCACTGGCAACTCGTCCAGAAACTCCCTCATCTTGGACAAGTCCGCATGGTACTGAGCCGGTTCCATCAAACCGCCCGGTGTCACTGACGAGGGAGGGTCCGACTCAAAGCGATTACGCGTAAAAATCACCACATCTGAACCCCACAGAATCCGGTTCTGGTATTCATTGAAGAAATTCAGCCAATCCTGGCGACTGGGCATGCCCGGCTCGGGATTCAACATATAGTCCTGCACCAGATCCCAGGAAATATCGGTAGACCAGCTGGGGCAGGCATCCAGCACCTCTTTCACGCGCGTAATGTGGTCGCTGGTGGGTTTCACAAAACGCCCCAGGCCCGTATGCGCCCACACCACCTTGGCTTTGGGCGCATGTCCGCACACGTGCTTCAAGCCGTCCACATAGTCCTGATCGGGATAGGAATGCTCCAGCTCACCCTGGTAATTGACCTCTACCCGGTACATATCATTGTGCAAGATCGCGACCAAACCAATCTCTTCAATGGTCTTGAACAAATACTCCAGCGACTCGGAATACAGCGATACCTTGCTGCCATCGCCCGCATCAGGCGGTAGCGGCACAGAGGGGGCCTTGGTTTGTTCTACCGTTTCACCAGCCAGCTTGCTGGACACCAGCTCCTTGTGAATGGTGAACTCTCCCACCCCGGCAAACACGCCTGGAAAACTGAGCACCGCACGCTTGATATGTTGCGAGGCATATACGTCCATGGGATTGAAGGCCGTAATCATGACATCCAGCTTTTCCTGATACTGGGGCGGCAAGCGTTCGTACTCGCGCGCAAACATGGCATCCACAAAAGAGTAGTAATACAAGTCTGCTTTGGGGCCTATGTAGTAGTTCGGGCCATACATCTGATCGCCAGACTGTGCCTGGTACTGTTCAAACCCATCCCAGCGTTGCTGCAAAGGAATCGGCATGATGGTGGAGCGCACAATTTGCTGGCGATTGGCGCTCATATAGCGCTCTGCATATTCCTTTAAGGAAATACCTTGCATGGCGTAATTGGAAGCGTGGAAATGCACGTCCGCATACAGCTGGCTGGTATCCAGCCGGGGCTCCGGGCTTTGAGCCATAACACCGCTCTGAACCGCTGCGAATAAAGCCAGGCCAGACGCAGCCAGCGCTTTTGCGTTTATATGATGGCAAGTCATTCTTGTCTCCCTCTCTACAAGTAGTGTGCGAAACCTGAAACGGCAACGTAACAACCATACCCAGAGCGCCGTCAATAAATGACAGAAGATAACAGATATTCTTTTAAAGAATTTAATTCATATTTTTTTCCATACTTTTATATTTTTATTATTAATAGCCATACAAATATAATTCAAAATCAAATTAAAAATAAAATACTCAATTAAATTCTGAATTTAATTCAAGCCAATTTATTAATCACTTCAATAATCAGGCAGTACAAATCGCCTGTGCACAGCACCTGCTCCCGCATGGCCGCCCTAAGACACCGAGTTGGCAAATAGCAGCGAAGCGCCCAAGCTGAACAAGGCCACGCCTATCACCCTGTCCAGCAATCTTTGCCGGGCCAGCATGGCTGCCCGCAAGCGCTTGTTTGAGAACACCAGCGCCACAATGCTGAACCAGACCCAATGGGCAAAAGACATGAAAAACCCATAAGCGAAATTCAGCCAGAACGATGCATCCGGCTGCACCAGCTGCGTAAAGGTGGCCACCACAAACAACATGGTTTTGGGATTCAAGGCATTGGTCAAAAACCCCATGCCAAAAGCTTGCCAGGCGCTGGGCATATTTCCCGCCTCGCCGTCCGTATTCAAAACAGTGCGATTACGGAAAGACTGATAGCCCAGGTACATCAAGTACGCTGCTCCCACCACTTTCATCACCAGAAACAAGGTGGGAGACTGAGTAATCAGAATCGCAACGCCCAGCACCGTGTAGACCACGTGCACCTGCACCCCGGCAGCAATACCCAGAGCTGAAATCAGGCCAATCTTGCGGCCAAAGGAATAGCCATTACGAGTGACCATGGCAAAGTCGGGGCCTGGGCTGATCACGGCCAGGATAGTGATAGTGGCAACGGCCAACAGTTCATGCATTTTTAACAAGCCTAAGTTTGATGAAATCGGTGTGACAAGCTAGGTCAAAGGCAGCCAAACCGCAGAGCCAGTCCTACACTCTAGGAATGAGATCGTTCCTTCGCGGACGATCTACCAGTCTGCAAAGACCGCTCCAGTCAGAATGTGAAAACCCTTCCTGGTGAGCTATGTATTCATCCAATTTATATAGTTTTTGCTATTCTCAACGGGATCAATCCAGATTTTCAAAACCCAAGAAAAACCCTCCAAAACTTCTATCGTTTTCTTGTTTGAATATTTGCTCTAAAGATTTCATTATCGATAATCCTGTGCTAATTTAAAAACGATAATTCCTGCGCTATTTCTGTGAGTTTTCATCGACCATGCAAATCCCCAATCTCACGGCCTTCCGCTACTTCGACACGGCCGCCAAGGCAGGCAGCTTTGTGCAGGCAGCCCAGCTGCTGCATGTCACTCACGGCGCGGTCAGTCGCCAGATTCGGGCGCTGGAAGAATCTTTGGGGGTAGAACTGTTTGAACGGCGCAATCGAGCTGTATTTCTGACACAGGCAGGCCGCCAGCTTTTGCATGTGACCGCGCCCATGTTCGAGCGCTTGGAAGACGTGGTGTATCAGTTGCAGCAGACACAGCGTGAACATGCGCTGGTCGTTTCCTGCGAGCCCACCATTGCGATGAAATGGTTGATACCCCGACTGGGGGATTTCCACACTCTGCATCCCAATATCACCGTGCATCTGATTACAGCCGGAGGGCCAGTGAACTTTGCTCAAATGGGAGTGGATCTGGCCATACGCCGTGACGACTTTCATTGGGCAGACTCGGTCTGCGGCCTGAAATTGTGCGAAGAAATGATAGGGCCGGTCTGCCAGCCTCACTATCCCCACACCCAGGACACGGCCAAACAGGTGCTGATACAAAGCAGCTCCCGTCCGCAAGCTTGGGCCACCTGGGCGCGACTTAGCGGCCAAGTCATACGCTCTGCCAACAAGCTGGAACTAGAGCATTTTTATTTATGTATCCAGGCCGCCTTGTCCGGACAAGGCATGAGTATTGTGTCGCGTCTGATGGTGCAAGATGAACTGCAAAGCGGGCAGCTCATTGCCCCGCAAGGATTCATTGCGGACGGCTCGGCGTACTACCTGCTCTCTCCCCAGGCTCTGGATCAAAACCCGCGTGCGGAAGTATTTGCCGACTGGTTAAGTGAGCAGCTTGAGCCCTCAAAGATGAACCCAAGCCAATAAGCCCGGCTACTACTGTCCCAAGCCAAAATACTTGGTCTTGAAGGCCTCCACCTTGCCTTCATCCACGGCCCCTAGCACAGCCAAAGTTACTTCTCGGGATAGCTCACTTTGCAGTGGCAAGGCAAACCCATACTTGTCACGCTCGAACAGTCGCCCCACTACCTTCACCGGCAAGCCAGGGTTGGAATACACGTAGTACTCCAGTACCGGAGCGTCGGCAATCACGGCCACAACATCGCCATTGTCCAAAGCTGCCGTGGCTTTGTCCAAACTGGCATAACTGCGCATGGCAAGTCCCTGCTTGCGGGCATAGTCCTCTTCTACGGTCCCGATCAGCACGCCTACTGGTCGCCCCTTCAAATCGTCCACACTATTGATCTGGTTTGAGATAGCCAGCGTTGTCATCACGCTGGTGACAGAGGACGTTACAAAGGCCAAGATGCCCACCCCACACACCAGCCACAAGCCCTGCCAGATACGTCCTAACCAGCCAAAAAGATTCTTTCTGGCCGGGGCACGCCCCGAAGTCACAACAGACATCACGGTATAGAAACTCTCTGCCACGCCATCGCGCCAGCGAGCAGGGAAGGATTGGTCAAACCGCCGGTCAAACAAGGTCAAAACAACAGTGGCAAACAAAATGACAAAAGCGATCCATGCATACGCCGTAATAAAACCGGCCTGCGCCAAACCCTTGAGAACACTTTGAAAACCTGTTCCTCGATCGGAACTGACCATCAGGCGCATACCACCATCAAACCAGGGCTGGGTGAAATCCACCTTCAACGCGCGTTGCTGCGTGATAGTCAGATTAGTCATGGCAACATCAAGAGAACCCGACTCTGTGGCACTGAGCAAATCCCGAAACGTGCCGTATTCCTTATATTCAAATGCCCACTGCTTTTCTGCTGCCAAATCTTCCCATAAGTCGATAGCCAATCCGGTGAAAGCACCATCACTTTTCATTACGAATGGTGGCGAGACCAATACACCGACCGTCAATGGCGGCTCTTTGCCATAGCCTGTTTGGGGAAGCGCCGCCAACAACATCAACAGAGCAACAAGGCCAAAAAGACGTGCTTGAACAATGCGGCGGCCAAACTGATGGTGGCTCAGAAACGGGATTTTCATAGGCAATCTTGGGGGGTGTAGTCCGAGATTCCACTTGCCAGGCGGGCTGAGAATCACAAGGACGGGCGGATATTGTCTTAGAGGATAGCAAATTGGCATCGGCCCTGTTCCCGGTTCCAGAAGGATCTGCTGCCGCAAACCACGAGTTTCACAATGCCTGACAAATCAATAAAACGTCACACGCGAATCTTGTCATTCAAAGCTCTCTATGGGAAACATCAAACTATTCAATAATTCTTGAATTGTTGTATTATTACTCCATGGAAGAATCTCAAGTTATCCGCTCCCTGGCCGCTTTGGCCCACGAAGCCCGCCTACGGGTTTTCCGCGCACTCGTTGTTGCCGGGCCCACCGGACTGACACCCGGCTCTCTGGCTGAGCAGCTAGGCATTGCCCCCAACGCCTTGTCCTTTCATTTGAAAGAGCTTAGCAATGCCGGGCTGATCCACGCCGAGCGGCAAGGTCGCAATCTGCTCTACAGCGCCACCTTTCCCGCCATGAACAATCTGCTTACTTATCTGACCGAGAATTGCTGTCAGGGTCAAACCTGCCTCCCAACGCAAGACCTGTGTCAGAACTGCTAGAGCGCCGGACACTTGATATCCACGTCCTGCAAAAACCACTCGGAACTTAACTGCCTTGCTGGCTATCCCCCTGATCAGAGCACTCCGTCATGCTTCTTGCTGTACTCATTTTTATCGCTACCTTAACCCTGGTGATCTGGCAGCCCAAAGGTTTGGGCATTGGTTGGAGTGCCTCTTTAGGCGCAGTTGCTGCCTTGCTGTCTGGCGTCGTGCAATGGACTGACTTGGCCCTGGTCTGGAATATCGTCTGGAACGCCACCGCCACATTTGTCGCCATTATCATCATCAGCCTGATATTGGACGAGGCAGGTTTTTTTGAATGGGCCGCCCTGCATGTCGCCCGTTGGGGAGCCGGCAACGGGCGCAAGCTCTTTGCCTTTATCGTGATTCTGGGCGCAGCAGTCTCTGCCCTGTTTGCCAATGACGGGGCCGCACTGATTCTGACGCCGATTGTCATGGCCATGTTGCTGGCCTTGGGCTTTTCACCAGCAGCAACTCTGGCTTTTGTCATGGCAGCCGGTTTTATTGCGGACACAGCCAGCTTGCCGCTGGTCGTCTCCAATTTGGTGAACATCGTCTCTGCCGACTACTTCAAACTGGGCTTCACGGACTACGCCGCCATCATGGCACCCGTCAACATCGTGTCTGTACTGGCCAGCCTGGTCGTTCTGATGCTGTACTTCCGTCGCGACATTCCCGCCCTCTATCGCCTTGAACAATTAAGAACGCCTGCTGAGGCTATCAAGGACAGGGCCAGTTTCAAGGCTGGCTGGATGGTGCTGGCGTTATTGCTGACAGGCTTTTTTGCACTGGAACCCCTGGGTGTCCCCGTCAGTGCGGTTGCCGCAGCAGGCGCCATCATTTTGCTGGCGGTTGCCGCCCGTGGCACAGTCATCAGCACACGAAAAGTGCTGCGTGGCGCCCCCTGGCAAATCGTCATCTTCTCGCTGGGCATGTATCTGGTGGTTTACGGCCTGCGCAATGCCGGGCTAACCGATTACCTGGGCTTGTTGCTGGATCAGTTCGCCCAAGCTGGCGTGTGGGCGGCGGCCATGGGTACCGGCGTCCTGTCTGCGCTGCTGTCCTCGGTGATGAACAATATGCCCACAGTCCTTGTCACCGCCCTGTCCATTGACGCTTCCAGCGCCGAGGGCATCGTCAAGGAAGCCATGATTTACGCCAACGTCATTGGCAGCGATCTGGGCCCGAAATTCACACCTATAGGCAGTCTGGCCACCTTGCTGTGGCTGCATGTCCTGGCCCAGAAAGGCACAAAAATCAGCTGGGGCTACTACTTCAAAGTAGGAGCCATCCTGACCACACCCGTCTTGCTGATCACCCTGGCAGCCTTGGCGCTGCGACTGGGTATGGCCCACTAAACCCTGATATCAAGATCGCGCCATGACAGACATCATCATCTATCACAACCCCGCCTGTGGCACTTCGCGCAACACCTTGGGCCTAATCCGCAATAGCGGACAAGAACCCACCGTCATCGAGTATCTGCAAACACCGCCGGACCGCAGCACGCTGACTAAGTTGATCGCAAACTGTGGCCTGAGCGTGCGTGAAGTCTTGCGACAAAAAGGTACGCCCTATGAAGAACTCGGGCTCGGCGACCCGAAATGGAGCGATGAACAGCTGATTGATTTCATGTTGCAGCACCCGATTCTGATCAACCGCCCTATTGTTGTCACCCCATTGGGAACGCGCTTGTGTCGTCCCTCGGAACAGGTGCTGGAGATACTTCCCCAAGCACAACAAGGTGCCTTCCGGAAAGAAGACGGCCAAGCCGTTATTGATGAAAAAGGACAAAGAATTGAGCAAGCCTGATTTACCCAATCTGGACGAGCACGCATTTAACACTCCAGATATGGCAGAACTGCTGCCTCAAGCACGCGCCACACACCCACCTCGAATTCTGCTTTTATATGGTTCCCTGAGAGAACGCTCCTACAGCCGCTTTCTGACGCAAGAAGCAGCACGGCTGCTGGAAGCAATGGGTGCAGAAACCAGAATTTTCGACCCGCAAGGCCTGCCCTTGCCCGACGGTGCAGCAGAAGACCACCCGAAAGTGCAGGAGTTGCGCCAACTCGTGCAGTGGGCCGAAGGCATGGTCTGGACATCGCCCGAGCGCCACGGTGCCATGAGCAGCGTTCTGAAAGCACAAATTGACTGGATACCGTTAAGCATCGGTGCTGTACGCCCAACACAAGGCAAAACACTGGCCGTGATGCAAGTGTCAGGCGGCTCGCAATCCTTTAACGCCTTGAACCAGATGCGGGTTCTGGGCCGCTGGATGCGCCTGATCACTATCCCCAACCAGTCTTCGGTTGCCAAAGCCTTTCTGGAATTTGACGAAGAAGGCCGCATGAAACCTTCGTCCTACTACGAGCGCGTGGTGGATGTGATGGAGGAACTGATGAAGTTCACCTTGCTGACGCGTGACTGTGCGCAGTATCTGGTGGATCGATATAGCGAGCGCAAGGAGACGGCGCAGGAGCTGTCTGCACGGGTACAACAGCGCAGCATCTAGCGCGCCAATCAGAACGGAAAACACATCGCTGCGCTTTTCAAAAACACACAGTCGCTATACAAACAAGGTAGGGGCTTGCCCCTGCTTTGCCTCATACCCCGCAGCAACATCAGTTTCCCTTCATCTTTCCGTGCCAGGCTTTGCACATGCGTATTCTCTTAATCGAAGATGATCCTTCGCTGGGCAGTTCCTTGCAGTCCTGGCTGCATCTGGACGGCTACGCTGTGGACTGGTTGCAACGTGGCGACCAAGTGGCCACGGCCTTGGCCACTCACACCTATCAATGCATCTTGCTGGATCGGGGCTTGCCTGGTCTGGATGGCGACGCGGTCTTACGCAGTCTGCGAGGGGCCAATGGATCTCACGCACAGGTGCCCGTCATTGTGATCACTGCCCGCGATACCTTGGCCGACCGGGTACAGGGTCTGGATCTGGGCGCGGACGACTATCTGGTCAAACCGTTTGATCTTGAAGAGCTGTCCGCGCGAGTACGTGCGGCCTTGCGCCGCAGTGCCGCCCAAGCCTCTCCCCAATGGCGTCACGGTCCCGTCGCCATTGACCCGACAGCCAAGCGCGTCACCTTGAACGACAAGCCTGTGGCCGTAACAGCACGCGAATTCGCTGTTCTGCAAGCCTTGATGCACCATCCCACCCATATTCTGAGTCGTGCCCAGCTTGAAGAAGCCCTTTATGGCTGGAGCGAAGAAGTGGAGAGCAACGCTATCGAAGTACACATCTACAATCTGCGCAAGAAATTGGGCAGTGACTTCATCGTCACCGTACGTAATCAAGGCTACGTTCTGGCACCCGCATGAAAAGCCTGCTCCAGAAACTAAAGCGTATCCGCTCTGCCGCCAAGTCCCCGGTGTCACGCCCGAAAGGCTGGTCCTTACGAGGTCGTCTGCTGCTTACCGTCATGGGCACCAGTATTGGGCTGTGGCTGGTCAGCCTGGCCATCGTAGTCGGAGTGGCCTGGCACGCAACCGGCGATGTGCTTGATGATGCCCTTGAAGAAGGGGCGCGTCTGGTACTGATGCTGGACCCGCAAGAGGCGCAGGCTTCTGCCAATACTACAGACACACGACTGAACCGTGACGCGGCTCTCAAGCTGCGCATGTATTACCAGCTCGTGGCCGCAGATGGCCGGGTACTGCTGCGCGGCGACGACACTCCCAAAACGGCTTTTATCCCCCAGGCGAAACGCAAGCAAATCACCACTGTCTGGGTTGATGACGAACTCTGGCGGGTTTACGTCCGCCCCGGAGCCGAAGGGGTCACAGCCCAGGTTGGCCAGCCTATGGAAGAACGCCTGGAGCTGCTTGAAGACATGGCCGAGAACCTGGTTTGGCCCGCAGTGGGACTACTGGCGCTGCTGGGTCTATCCAGCTGGTTCCTGATCCGACGCCTGATGCGTCCTTTGGAGGACACGGCTAAACGCATCAATTCCAAATCGCCCGATGACCTCACTCCTGTAGAAGGCGGAAATCCCCCACGCGAGCTGCAACCCATGCTGGATGCATTGAATGCGCTCATGGCACGCTTGTCTTCCGCACTGGAAAGTGAACGGCGCTTTACGTCCGATGCCGCACACGAACTGCGTACGCCCTTGGCCGGGCTGCGCATGCGCGTTCAACTAATTGAGCGCGAGCTGCAACTGCCTGACGCCCATCTGCAGCAATTACGCGCAGACCTGGACCGTTGTACCGCCCTGGTAGAAAGCCTGCTCGCCCTGACGCGACTGGAGCCGCAGGCCGAACCCTTGAAGCGTGAAACCGTAGACCTGAATCAGGTCCTGGACAGTCTGATTCCATCCCTGCCTTCGACATCCATCAACATGGAAAGAGCCCTGGCCGTCACAAGCATACAGGCGGCGCCAGTGCTGTTAAACAGCGCTTTACGTAACCTGATTGGCAATGCCATTCGCTACGGCGGCGCAGGCGTCCGAGTACGGGTCGAAACAACACGCAGACACGATGGCGGTGTACGCCTTGCGGTCCGAGACAATGGGCCTGGCGTCCCCCCCGAACAACGGCCCAGACTGGGAGAACGCTTCTTTCGCGTATTGGGAACCGGCCAAACAGGCAACGGACTGGGTTTGTCCATCGTGGCCCGCATCGCGGCCTTGCACGAGGCCACGCTGTCCTTTGAAGAGGGGCTGGACGGCCAGGGTCTGAGTGTCGTGCTGGATTTCCCACCCAATTAAGTATCTTAAGATTGCCTTCAGGTTCGGGGGGTCTAATAAAACCATTCCGCAATCGGCGGAACATTGACCCGATAACCCGATACAGGAAACCCAATCATGCGATTCACTTTACCCACTCTTGCCGCCGTACTTGCTCTGAGCGCCACCGCTGCCCTCGCGCAACCAGCCAACTACACAGGCCCAAGCAATGCACCTCAAGCCGCCACGGCTGCCGGCTCCTACTCTGGCCCTAACAATGTGCCGCTCATGACCGTCAAGCAGCTCCTGGAAACCGGCCGCGACGATCAAATCGCGCGTTTGCAAGGCCGTCTGGTGTCGTTTGAAGGTGATGAGCGCTATATTTTTGAAGATGCCACCGGCCGTATCACGGTAGAGATCGACAACAAGGACTTTCCGGCTGGTCAAACCATCAGCGCCGAACAGAAAGTGGAGCTGACGGGCGAGTTCGACAAAGGCCTGCGCAAAACCGAATTTGAAGTCGACCGCCTGAGCCTGCTGCCTTAATCCTGCCTAGCCACAAGACGGGCGGTGTCCAATATCCAACAGTCAGCCAAGCGAGCAATGGGACCCCACCAGCTGGCTATTGGAAATATTACCCGCCCCTTTTGTCCGTTCTCCCTTGGCAGTCGCCACCAGCCATCGTCGCACAATTTTCTCTTCGCCAGGTTCAAGTCCCGCCAACAACCCTTCCTCCAACCTGACGAAGCGTTTGCAGAAGCATCGTTAAAAAAGAGCACAAACCGATTACCTGACGCCGTATCTGCAATACATATTCGAAACTATTGGCATCCAGGACTTCCGAGCAGTCACGTTCGACAAAATTTGTAGAAAAATTGCGCAGATTGAAAGCACGGTGGAGCAAGCAGCGTAAAGCTGCCATGCTTTCAACATACACAGCAGCTATACAAGCACTTTCAGGTTGGCCAGTACTTTCCCCCTACACAGATCCCATACCCTAACAAAACTCTGCTTTTTTTTATTTAAACTGACCTTTTTTTTAGAAATTCAGAGGGTTGGTCTGCAATCTTCATAAGTGTTCGGATGTAATAAACCTGCGCCTCTACCTGTTTATTTATTTTGTAAAACGTAGATGGGCAAACACAGCACATACTCGAACATAACTACATCCCAGCAGAGCTAACGTCAGAGGAGCAGAGAAATTGAGTATTCTGGAATCCATACCAGAACATTGGGGATACCGATTTGAATCTGTCGGCGCAGCCATAGCTGACGCTCAGATAGATCCGGCCTCCATCCACCTCAAGACTAAGGCCTATTTTTTCCTGATCATGCTCAGCGCCCAGCCCGAGCGCACCCTGGCCATCAACAGTGACCGTCGTCTGACCGGCTTTGCGCCAATAGGCAACATCGAAATCGTGCCTCAGGACTCAGAGCTTTTTTCAACCTGGCGGTACACCAAACACACCATGTTGATTGCCATGACAGAAAAGCGGCTGCTGCAGTTGAGCGGCCGCGAATGGGGAGAGGATCCCGGAGAATTTCATCTACCCAGATTGGGTGTTGTGGATGAAAAAGCGCTGGCCATTGCTGCGGAAATGCGCAATGAACTGGTATGCGCTTCCTTCGGGTATGAAGAGTGCCTCGAATCCCTACTGACGCTTTTCGGCATACATGTCCTGCGCACCTACACCAGTCTGAACAAGCGATCTACTCATGATATGCCCATCACCGGCGGTCTGAGCCCCATGATGCGCAGCCGAGTCATCGATTACGTCCATAGCCATTTGTCCGAGAAGATCACCGTCGAAACACTCGCCCGAATCGCAGGGCTGTCTCCCAGTCATTTTGCCCGAGCCTTTCGGCAATCCCTAGGCCAAACGCCTCACGAATTCGTCGTCACCACCCGCTTGCAGTTAGCAAAAAAAATGATTCAGACATCCAGCACTTCGCTATACGAAATATCCCAGCTCACAGGCTTTTCCAGCAACAGCCATATGAGCGCATCCATGAAGAAAGCCTGGGGGAAAAACCCGTCGCAGATCCGTCATTCTGAGCGTCAGACCTTCCAAGCGCGCTGCACCCTGCCTGCTCATCCTACAAAATCCTGATACACAACGCTGAGCCAACACTATTGACCTCGGATTACAACGTATGACTCCCTACCGCTTGCCCCCTTTACTACTTGCACTTTTCCTTGGCATATCTCCAGCCCCTGGCGCAGCTGCTAATCTGGACACACAAAATACGCCACATCAAAGCCGGGAAACCAATCAAGCCCCCGCAACGAATTTGCCAGCCGGGACATTTGTAGGCGACGACATCAAACTGACCTTGAAGCCGCAAGGAAGCTACGTACTCAGCGGAGACGCCGTTGGCACGCCCATACACGGTGCTTGGTCAGTAGAACGTCAAGGTAAGCACGCCATCTTGCAATTGGTGCCAGGACGGACAGGCGACACATGGAGCTTCGGTATCCGATCCGCCAACACCTTACAACTGATAGACCCGGAAAATACGGCTGCCTTAGATAGGCCGTTAGATATCTATGAGGATGCAGGCGTGCTGACTCGGTCAAAAGAATGAAAAATGGGTTCCTGATGAGAACCCATTTTCACTTAAGGCAGACGGGAGACGATATAAGACGTCTCGTACTCATGACCTGGATAGGTGCTATTAATATTTCGCATCAAGTCATGTTTGCTGATTTCACCTCGAAACGCATCATGCAGCCAGACTAGGAACTGCTCTTCCTGCGCTTTAGTGTTAATAGGCAAACGATCATATTTAGGATTTGCCTTGATCTGAACTAACAACCCATCCAGCCAGGTCTTAAACGACATATCCTGCTGTGCAGCTACGACACGCCCATCTTGAACAGTCGTGCAGCCCTGCATCAAGGGAGCCACCAAGACCAAAGACAGCAAGGTACCGCCCCCCAATTGTCGAATAGAAAATCTCATGGCGCCCTCTTCAATCCTCAAATAGATCCCAATAAGTTCCCATCCACTGAAAAGTATAGGAATGCCCGGCCTTTAAACGATAAGTCACTTCACCGTTATGAGAAATCTTGAAGAATCTGGCGTTGAAATTCTTGCAACCATCCTCTTCGTAGGACTCTGATCTCTCGCCTCGAATAATATATTGAGCCACCTCGCTTTCCTCACCGTCTGGAAATGTACATGACAAATTGAAATGCACTTCCCCCCGAGGATTGTCGGACGAAATTGTGACAGAACCAGCCTGAGCCACTCCACCCACTACTATTCCCGTAGAAGCGATAAGCAGCAATGCTTTATTCATTAATTTCATAACTTCCCCTCGGCATCTATTTTTTGGCCAATATTAAGAATCTGGAAAACCCGATTTTTATTGTATCCAAGCAAAAATAGACGTACAGACCAGCACAATCAGTTCCTTGCTCTAACTGTTAAAAACCAATCCTTTATTTATTAAATAGTTATTCAAAATCTCCTATCTAAATCGAGCAGCCAGCAAAGGCAAGACTCTCAAGGCCTGCGCTGATCTTGCGCGGTTCCCGGTCAGCGACCTTTTTTGCAACGACGACGTAGAGCCTGACTACAAATGAATTATTAATTTCACCGACTCTGTAAAACGCAGCCAAGAAAAAAGCCCCCACACATTGCTGTGCGAGGGCTTTTGAATTCTGGCGGACAGAGGGGGATTCGAACCCCCGATACGCTATAAACGTATACACGCTTTCCAGGCGTGCGCCTTCAACCACTCGGCCACCTGTCCTAACTGTTCTTTTGGCCAAGCAATTTGAAGCTGCTAACGCCAAGTCCATAATAATAGCAGCACTTATCCTTGTAACGCAAGTGCTCAAATTCTTTCTTCGGCTAATTAGTAGCAACTAAACAGTAAAGCGTACAAACAGCTTATTCCGAGTCCGGCGGATAAGCTCCACCCACCGCTCGCAGCAAGGCTTCCCAATGATCGCGCTGGCGCGCCAGGACGCGCAGGTCGGCACCCAGCAAGCGCACATCGGTAAATTCAAACGGCTCTACATCGTCCAGCCCGGCCAGTTCGGTAATATCGGCCACGCCTCGCCCCTGCCCCAGGATCTTGGGGGCCAGGTACATCAGTAATTGGTCCACTACACCCGCATCAATCAAGGCACCGGAAAGGCGAGCACCGGCTTCTGCATGGACTTCATTGATCTGTTGATCTGTCATCCAGTCCAGAACGGCACGGACATCCACCTGACCTTCGTGCAAGGGCATGGGAATAACCTGTGCATTTCGATCTGCCAGCTCCGCCTCCAGCTCGGGATCACGACGGTGACTGAATACCCAGCACGGCGTGCCGTCCAGCAAGGCAGCTTTCGGGTCCATGCGCAAATGCGTATCCAGCACAGCCTTGATCGGGGGACGCGGCGTAGAAACCGCACGCACATTCATTAAGGGATTATCGGCATGCACGGTTCCGATGCCTGTCAGCACGACGCAACTACGGGCGCGCCAGTGGTGACCGTCGTCACGAGCCTGCGGCCCGGTAATCCATTGAGAGCGACCGTCCGGCAAGGCACTGCGGCCATCCAGCGAAGCGGCCATCTTCATCCACAACCAGGGACGCCCACGTGTCATGCGGGCAAAGAAACCGGCGTTGATCGCCAGCGCCTGCTCTACGCACAAGGGGCCATCTACGGTAATACCCGCCTGACGCAAGCGTGAGACGCCGTTGCCAGCCACCAAGGGGTTGGGGTCGTACATGGAAAAGACAACACGCCCAGCGCCTGCTTTGATCAGCGCATCGGCACAAGGAGGGGTTCGCCCGTGGTGACTGCAAGGCTCCAGGGTGACGTAGAAGGTCGCACCGGCCACACTGACGCCGCGCTCTTTGGCTTGGCGCAAGGCCATCACTTCGGCGTGGGGGCCACCCGCTTGCTGTGTTGAACCCGAAGCCAATAATTGGCCATCGCGCACGATCAGGCAGGCGACTCGCGGGTTGGGGGCACTGATATAAAGGGATTTCTCGGCCAGCTCCAGGGCTTGCCGCATCCAGATGACGTCTTCTTGCTCGACCATAGCCTTAGCCGCGGTCGGGATCGTTCATTTCGTCGATCGCCTCTACGAACTCGCGGATGTCTTTAAAGCTCTTGTAGACCGAGGCAAAGCGCACATAGGCCACCTGGTCCAACTGCTTGAGCTCGGCCATGACCAGCTCGCCTATGGTCTCGGAGGAGACTTCGCGCTCGCCAGTCAGTTGAAGTTTTTCTTCGATACGCTGCACAGCGGCATCGACCTGAGCCATGGGGATGGAACGCTTGCGCAGTGCAACGCCCATGCTCGCCCGCAAACGTGCGGGATCAAAATCCATACGAGTGCCATTGCGCTTGGCCACAACCGGCAGGCTCAGCTCGGCACGCTCGTAAGTCGTGAAGCGCCGTTCACAGGCCGAGCATTTACGACGTCGCCGTATGGCGTCGCCTTCTTCGGTGATTCGAGAGTCGATCACCTGGGTATCGGCATGGTGGCAGAACGGACACTTCATTCAAGATCGCGGGCCTCGCGGCCCGCTCCGGCTGGATTACTTGGAGGAGTAAACGGGCAACTTGGCAGTCAGCTCGTGTACACGGCGACGAACGTCCGCCAAAACGGCTTCGTCGTGAGGGTTGTCCAGTACATCAGCAATCAGGTGCGCCGTCAATTCCGCTTCGGCTTCTTTAAAGCCGCGAGTGGTCATGGCAGGAGTACCCAAACGCACGCCGCTGGTGACAAATGGCTTCTCGGGGTCGTTAGGAATAGCGTTCTTGTTGACCGTGATGTGAGCCTTGCCCAGTGCTTCTTCAGCCAATTTACCGGTGATGCCCTTGGGACGCAGGTCTACCAGCATGACGTGGCTTTCGGTGCGACCGGACACGATACGCAGACCGCGCTCAACCAGAGTGCGGGCCAGAACGTCAGCGTTCTTCACAACTTGAGCAGCGTAGGTCTTGAACTCGGGAGCCAGAGCTTCCTTGAACGCAACAGCCTTACCAGCGATCACGTGGATCAGTGGACCACCTTGAATGCCGGGGAAAATAGCCGAGTTGATGGCTTTTTCGTGTTCGGCCTTCATCATGATGACGCCACCACGAGGACCACGCAGGGACTTGTGAGTGGTAGACGTCACAAAGTCAGCGTGAGGCACGGGGTTGGGGTAAGCACCACCAGCAACCAGACCGGCGTAGTGGGCAATGTCGATCATCAGCAAGGCGCCGTTTTCATGAGCAATACGAGCCATGCGTTCGAAGTCGATGCGCAGGGCGTAAGCCGAAGCACCACCCACGATCAGCTTGGGCTTGTGCTCTTTGGCCAGGCGCTCCAGCTCGTCGTAGTCCAGCTCTTCGTTCTCGTCCAGACCGTAGGATACGAAGTTGTACAGCTTGCCCGATGCGTTCACGGGGGAACCGTGGGTCAAGTGACCACCTTCTGCCAGGCTCATGCCCAGAACGGTATCACCGGGTTTGAGCACAGCCATGTACACGCCCTGGTTGGCTTGCGAACCGGAGTTGGGCTGCACGTTGGCGGCTTCTGCACCGAACAGCTCTTTCAGACGGTCAATAGCCAGTTGCTCGACCACGTCCACGAACTCGCAACCGCCGTAGTAGCGCTTGCCAGGATAACCTTCCGCGTATTTGTTGGTCAGTTGTGTGCCCTGGGCCTGCATCACGGCGGGGCTGGTGTAGTTTTCCGAGGCGATCAGCTCGATGTGCTGCTCCTGGCGCACATCTTCGCTTTGAATCGCAGCCCAAAGATCGGGGTCAACTTTGTCAAGAGTCGCAGAACGGTCAAACATGAGGGTTCCTAAGGATAAAGTGGTAGCAAACTAAGAAAGCAACATTTTAGCGCGGAAGCGCGTCAAACCACCGAGACAAACGTCTCTGGTGGCAGAAACCCCAAAAAACATGGAAATAAGTAAGGCGGCGGCAGGCGGACTCAAGAGAATATGAAAAAAACTCAAACAGTCCGCCCTGGGGAATCAGGATTGCTGGATCAAACGGGGATTCAGGGTATACACGCCGGTCAGGGATGCACGACCCAGAATATGACCTTCCATGGCGCGCAACACGTCCTGGCCATTGAAGCGACCCTCCAAAGGCAGCTCGGCAATATCCAGGGCATAAACCGTAAAGACATAACGGTGCGGCAAAGCATCGTTCCACGGAGGGCACGGGCCGTCGTAGCCGAAGTAATCACCGTTCATGTCGCGGTCGCTGGCAAACCAGTTGGTAAAGTCGTTCACGCCCTGGCGCGTATCGTCCAGAGCCAGTGGACCGGCTTTACCGCGTGGCGTGATGCCCTTGGAATAAGAGCCTTCTGCCAGGCTACGCAGTTCGGGCGAGATGTTGATCAAGACCCAATGAAAGAAATCCACCCGTGGCAAATCCGCCGGTACCTCGCGCCCATCCTGGTTCACATCGTCCGGTTTACTGGGGACATCGGGGTCGTGGCAAATAACCACAAAGGATTGGGTCTGCTCGGGAACATCGGACCATTCCAGATGCGGATTGGCGTTACCGGCCAAGGCGACTCTCGATTGCGCGTCGTAACGGCAAAACGCCAGACGCTCGGGAATCACGCTCTGATCTTGAAAAGAATCACTACGCAGTTTCATTGCAGACCTCCACAATCAATCAGCCGGTCAAAGTGACTCGCGCAAACTTGCGCTTGCCCACTTGCAGCACATAGCTGCCCGGCTCCAGTTGCAAACCTTTATCGTCCACACGTTCGCCATTGATGCGCACGCCGCCCTGCTCCACATTGCGCTGGGCTTCGCTGCCGGAAGCAACCAGACCTGCTTCGCGCAAGACACGCAGCAAAGCCAGTTCACCCGCCACGGTTACCTCGGGCATGTCCTCGGGCATTTCGCCACGACGGAAACGGGCATCGAAAGTTTCCAGCGCCTGCTCGGCGGCCTGGGCGCTGTGGAAACGTGTGACGATCTCCTGTGCCAGCTCCACTTTGACTTCACGTGGGTTACGGCCTTCTTCAATCTGCTTTTGCAGACCGGCGATGTCTTCCAGACTACGGAACGACAACAGCTCGAAGTAACGCCACATCAAGGTATCGGAGATGGACATCAACTTGCCGAACATGGAGTCCGGCGTTTCACTGATACCAATGTAATTGCCTTTGGATTTAGACATTTTTTCTACGCCGTCCAAACCCACCAGCAATGGCATGGTCAAAATACATTGCTGTTCCTGACCATATTCTTTTTGCAATTCACGACCCACCAGCAAATTGAATTTCTGGTCGGTACCGCCCAATTCCACGTCCGCTTTCAATTGAACCGAATCGTAGCCTTGCAGCAAAGGATACAAAAACTCGTGCACCGAAATAGGCTGATTCGCCTTGAAGCGCTTGGTGAAATCATCACGCTCCATCATGCGGGCCACGGTGTAACGCGAAGCCAGTTGAATCATGCCGCGCGAACCGAGCTTGTCGCACCATTCCGAGTTGTAGCGAACTTCGGTACGGGCCGGGTCCAGAACCAGCGCAGCCTGATCGTAGTAGGTCTTGGCGTTGGCAATGACCTGCTCGGGCGTCAGGGGCGGACGAGTCGTGTTGCGGCCGCTGGGATCACCAATGGTGGAGGTGAAGTCGCCAATCAAAAAGATGACGGTATGCCCCAAATCCTGCAGCTGGCGCATCTTGTTGAGCACCACTGTGTGCCCCAGGTGAATGTCGGGAGCCGTGGGGTCCAGACCCAGCTTGATCCGCAGCGGCTGTCCTGTTGCATGGCTGCGCGCCAGTTTGCGGGCAAACTCGGATTCGACGAGCAATTCGTCGCAGCCGCGTTTGACGATGGCTAAATCAGCCAGGACTTCTGGAGAAAGGGGCTCTGAGGGGGATGACATAACAAATCTGGTGACAAACTAATGAGTAAAAATGCTCGAAAAATTAAGCCTAATGCGCTAGGATAGCCTGCTATTGCGAGACGTGCTTAATAATTGAGCAAGGTTTCGTAAACCGAATTATTTTATCATTCCCGCGCAGGTCAGATCGCCAGGGCTGGAATGTTCTGTCCGCCCAGTACAACTGACCTCCGCCTGCCAGCCGGGTGGACGGTAAACCGTACGTCCAACAAGGTTCTGGTTTTATGTTCAGCAAAGGGAAACGCTCCTCCTCCCACCTCAACATCCACCAGCCTCGGTCCGCCCGAGCCCTTTTTATCCGTGCCGGTTTGATCACGCTTGCCCTTGGCTCTTTTGTAGCCGCCGGTGCACTTGCCGTGGTGATGCCCAGCAGTCCGGAACCCCAGATTTACCAAGCCCGCACCGCCTTGACCCTGCCCTCGGACCTGACCGTGCTGCAGGCCCAGGACCAGCAAGCCTACATTACTGAAACCCGCATCCGCCGTGGCGACACCTTGTCCGCCCTGCTCCAGCGCATGGAAGTCAGTGAAGAAGGCTTGTTGCAATTTCTGACGCACGACAAGAAAGCGCGCTCCATTTACAAGCTTTACCCTGGCCGTACCATCCAAGCTGCCTTGGATGCCAATGGCAATTTGCAATGGCTGCGCTACCGTCATACCCCCTACTCCGATCAGTCCGGCCAAGGTCTGGCCAGCTGGCTGGAAGTACGCCCGGACGGTAACAATGGCTTTATCGCCCAGGAACAAACCGACCTGACCCAGACCCGAGTGCGCGTGGCTCAAGCTACCATCAACAGCTCGCTGTTTGGCGCCAGCGATCAGGCTGGCATCCCCGACAACATCACGCTGCAAATGGCGGATGTGATGGGCAGCAAGATCGACTTTCTGAAAGATCTGCGCAAAGGCGACAGTTTCCGCGTGGTCTATGAGTCCTACGGTCATGAAGGCCAGGACGTGGGTTCGGGCCGCTTGCTGGCAGTGGAGTTCATCAATCAGGGCAAAACCCATGAGGCCGCCTGGTTCCAGCCTGAAAATGGCTCCGGCGGTTATTACGATTTCAGCGGCCAAAGCCTGAAAGGCGCTTTCCTGCGCACCGCCCTGAAGTTCACCCGCATCAGCTCCACCTTTGGCGGTCGCCGCCATCCGGTGCATGGCGGATGGCGTGACCACAAGGGTGTGGACTATGCTGCCCCATCCGGCACCCCCATCCACGCTACCGCGGATGGCACGGTCGAGTTTATTGGCCGCCAAAATGGTTACGGCAACACGATCATCCTGAAGCATCACGGTCAGTTCACCACCTTGTACGCTCACCAGAGCCGCTTTGCCGCTGGACTGCGCAAAGGCGACCGCGTAGAACAAGGCCAGTTGATTGGCTATGTGGGCTCGACGGGCTGGGCAACAGGCCCACATCTGCATTACGAATTCCGTATCGCCCAGAAAGCCGTTGATCCCCTGTCGGTAGACCTGCCAGTAGCACGCGTTCTGGATGCCCCGCAGCGCAAGCAGTTCCAGCAAACCCTGGCTTCCTACCAGAACAGCTTTGCCTTGCTGCACACAGATGCTGAGCCCGTGAAGCTGGCCAGCCGCTAAACCATGAAAGCCCCCCTGTTTATCGGACTGATGTCTGGTACCAGCATGGACGGTGTGGATGCCGTGCTGGCATCCTTCGGCCCACAGGGGGCACAGATACACCAAACCCATAGCCTGCCCATGCCAGTTGCCCTACGAGACGAGCTGCTGGCTTTGCAGCATCCAGGGCACAACGAACTGGCCCGCGCCAGCATCGCCGCCCAGCAGTTGACCGAGCTCTATGCTCAGGCTTGCACGCCCTGGACTCAAGGCCCCGAGAAAGACCTGATCCGTGCGATTGGCGTACACGGTCAGACTATCCGCCACGCACCTGACCAGGGCTATACCCTGCAATTGAATGCCCCTGCTCTTCTGGCCGAACGCTGTGGAGTGGACGTGATTGCGGATTTCCGCAGCCGGGATATAGCGGCGGGCGGCCAAGGTGCCCCTTTAGTGCCTATTGTTCATGAGGCTCTTTTCCGTCACGAGCACGGGCGCGTCATTCTGAACCTGGGTGGAATTGCGAATATCTCCCTGCTGCTGCCTGGACGCGATGTTTTTGGCTTCGATACTGGCCCGGCGAACATGCTGCTGGATGCCTGGGTGAGCAAGCATCAAGGCCAGTCCTACGACAAGGGCGGACAATGGGCTGATAGCGCGGCATCTGACCCTGCCTTGCTTGCCAGCCTATTGAGCGAAGCCTGGTTTGCTCTGCCTGCTCCTAAATCTACAGGTCGTGATCTGTTCAATTTGGGGTGGCTGCAGGAGCATCTGGATCGTGTTGATCCGAAAGGCGAGCTTCAGCCTGCTACGGTGCAATCCACTCTGATGGATTTGACCGCACACAGCGTTGCACAAGCCATCAGGCCTTACGCAGAACAGATTCAGGAATTGATTGTGTGTGGCGGTGGCGCTGCCAATCCGGCCATGCTGAAACGCCTGGGCGATCTGGTGACTATGCCTATCCGCTCCAGCGCCGAGCTGGGCATGGATCCGCAATCCATCGAAGCCCTGGCCTTTGCCTGGCTGGCTTACGCGCATATCGAACGTATTCCTGCGGGACTGCCCGCTGTGACAGGCGCACGGCGCGCTACGGTGCTGGGCGCTTGTTATCCGGCCTGAGAACTGCTTTTAACGTTTAGCTTCGCAAAACTTTAAAATACAGCGGCGGACTCATAATCCGTTAGCCAAGCACCTGCCAAAAAAGCAGAACATGACAAGGCAGCGCCCCTCCTGTTCAAAACAAATAGAAGCAAGCCGTTCTTTTCTTTGGGCCGTGCCATTAACAGCATTGAGCTGCTTCGCCGCCCTACCTAGGCTACGAACGAGCCCCCCAAGTTGAACCGCGAAGCGCCCTACAACGGATCAGCCCTGAAACCTGACGCTGCACGGCCTTCAACAAAACCCCATAAACAAAACACCCCAGACTCTAGACTCAGAGTCTGGGGTGTACTTTGTAGCAACTTGCCAAGGCCTGGAACGCTAAGCAATCAGCGCCAGCCTTGCCTTCTTACATCGTGAAGGAAGAACCGCAGCCGCAGGTAGTCGTGGCATTCGGGTTACGAATCACGAACTGAGCGCCGTCCAGGTCGTCCTTGTAATCAATTTCAGCGCCCACCAGGTATTGAAAGCTCATGGCGTCAACCAGCAGTTGCACGCCATCCTTATCAATAATGGTGTCGTCGTCGTTAACCAGTTCATCAAAGGTGAAGCCGTACTGGAAGCCGGAACAGCCGCCACCTTGCACGAAGACGCGCAGCTTCAGTTCGGGGCTACCTTCTTCAATCAGGAGCTCACGGACCTTCTCAACCGCTGAATCGGTAAAGATCAGTGGGGAAGGAGGGGCTTGCAGATCAACGGATTCGGTAAGAGTGCTCATGTGGTTCTCCTGCCGGCCCCCGCCGGCATGAATAATTATCATGTGATCGCCTTGCACATGACCACCCGCGGGTAAGGTGATTAGTCTGGCTGGGCGATTTTTTCCTGGCGAGAGGCGCGGATAACGCTTCCTTCCAGGACGTTCAGCGTCAAGGCGGTGGGTTCAAAGCCTGGCGGCAAAGCCAGCCAACCCATGGCGCGCTGAAACTGGTTGAAGTTTAAAACCAAGGGATCGATCTGTTCTACAGACGACTCTGCCAGTACCGAGTCCGGCCCGGAACTGGGTGATAGATCGATTTTAACGTTTTTTCCGTCTTGCCGCCCAGTCAGCTGAAACTGGAGGCGCCCGGAAAAAGCCTTTCCTTCTGGGGCGTTACGTTGCAGCAGTACCTTGTACTCCAGCAAATCACCCCTTTTCGCAACGTCCAGGGCTCGGACAGTAACAGAACCACTGGGACCGGGTGGGAGCAACTGTTCATAAAAGGCCAACTGTTCGCGCGTCTGCGCCAGTTCGGCCTGGGTAGACGACAAGGACTTTTCCAAACCCTTGCGCGTGCTCTCTTCCAGAACCAGTTGCCCGCGCAGCCCTTCAAATTCACTTTGAATTTGCTGCAGGGATTGCTGGCTACGCGCCAGATTTTGCATGGCCAGCTGTATTTGTTCGGACTGATCGGCCGGTTGAGTCAGGCTGCGGTAAAGCCACAGGCCTCCACCGCCCAACAACACTCCCAGCAATACGGCCAGCCCAATCGTAGTCGCCCCGCCCCGCGAACGGGAAGGAGCGACAGTAGAAGAATTGGTTTGCGGTGATTCAGCCATAAACATTTGACCTGTTCACCAAGACCAAGTTCCCTTTAAGGCAAAATTGCAACGTGATTCAAGCCGGTTTGTTCTGGCAGACCAAACAAGATATTCATGTTCTGCACAGCCTGACCCGAAGCACCCTTAACCAGATTGTCCTGCACCACCAGAATGATCAGCTGATCGCCATTGCCAGGACGCTGCACGGAAATACGCAGCTGGTTGGAAGCGCGTACCGAGCGGGTTTCTGGCAGAGTACCGGCAGGCAGCACATCTACAAAGGTTTCCTGGGCGTAGCGCTGCTCGTACAAGGCCTGAAAGTCTGTATCCATGGCTTCGGGCTTGATACGTGCGTAGATCGTGGAGAACATGCCGCGAATCATGGGCACCAGGTGCGGCACAAAGGTCAGACCGACCGGGCCACCAGCCAAGCGCTGCAACTGTTCCACAATTTCCGGATGGTGACGGTGACCCGACACGCCATATGCCTTGAAGTTGTCGCTGGCTTCAGCAAACAGATTGGGAACCGAAGCCCCTTTACCAGCACCGGACACACCGGATTTGCAGTCTGCAATCAGATGCTGGGTATCAACCAGCGCCTTGCCGCCTTCCAGCAAGGGAGCCAGGCCTAGCAAGACGGTGGTGGGGTAGCAACCCGGGTTACCAATAACCTTGGCTTGAGCAATCTTGTCGCGCAGCAGCTCTGGCAGGCCATAAGCCGACTGGCTCAGGATGTCCGGGCAACTGTGCTCCATCTTGTACCACTTCTGGAATACGTCCGTATCTTGCAGGCGGAAGTCTGCGGCCAGGTCAATAACGCGCACGCCCGCTTCCAGCAGACGTTCGACCTGGCTCATGGCCACGCCATGTGGAGTGGCAAAAAAGACCACGTCACACTGTTCCAGATTGGCATTTTCCGGCGTGGAGAACTTCAGGTCCACATGACCACGCAGGTTCGGATACATATCCGATACCGGCACGCCGTCCTCTTTACGCGAGGTAATGGCAACCAGTTCTACCTGGGGGTGCTGACTTAACAGACGCAGCAACTCGACCCCGGTGTAACCTGTACCGCCAACAATCCCTACCTTGATCCGGGTATCGCTATGTGTAGCCATGAACTTTCCTGAAAGAGAGACGAGCAAAAATTCTATCTTAACGTAGTCCTGCCTGTTCTCAAGCACCAGACCGGGCAAAGCAGGACAAATGTAGCCAGCAAACAAAAACCCCGGACACGTCCGGGGTTTTTGAGCACCATAAACAGGTCGCGAGGCGAATTAACGCTTGCTGAACTGTTTGCGGCGACGTGCTTTGTGCAGACCGACTTTCTTACGCTCAACAGCACGAGCGTCACGAGTCACCAGGCCAGCTTGTTTAAGAGCTGTCTTCAGTGTTTCGTCGTAGTCGATCAGAGCGCGGGTGATGCCGTGACGGGCAGCACCGGCCTGGCCGCTTTCGCCGCCGCCATGCACGTTGATCTTGATGTCGAACGATTCAACATGGTTGGTCAGCACCAGAGGCTGACGCACAATCATGCGACCCGTTTCGCGAGCAAAGTATTCGTCAACAGGCTTGCCGTTGACTACGATTTGGCCCGAACCTTTTTTGATGAAGACACGAGCGACGGAGGTCTTGCGACGGCCCGTACCGTAATTCCAGTTACCGATCATGACCTATCCTTAGATGTCCAGAGTTTTAGGCTGTTGAGCACTATGAGGATGCTCGGCACCAGCGTAAACCTTCAGTTTCTTGGCCATGGCGTAGCCCAGAGGGCCTTTTGGCAACATACCCTTGACGGCCTTTTCGATGGCACGGCCTGGGAAGCGCTCTTGCATGGTTTGGAAGTTGGTTTCGTAAATACCGCCTGGGTAGTTCGAGTGACGATAGTACTTCTTATCCTGTGCCTTGTTACCGGTCACGGCAATGTCAGCAGCGTTGATGATAATGATGTAATCGCCGGTATCAACGTGAGGGGTATATTCGGGTTTGTGCTTACCACGCAAACGGCGTGCGACTTCGCTGGCCACACGACCAAGGACTTTGCCTTTAGCGTCAATCACAAACCAGTCACGTTTGACTTCAAGCGGCTTGGCCACGAAGGTCTTCATGATGGTTCCTAAATATTAAAATTCTGGGTCAAAGCAACATGCCTGGCCCATACAATCCACCCGCTTTTTCAAGCCGGGTAGCTCTACCTGACCCTGCCAAGGCGTTATATTCCGCCCGTGCATTTCTGCCAAATAGCTCGCCATAATAACATAAATAGTGGATAACACTAGGGTTTTGCACAAAAACACAGGTTTTTTGCCACAAATAGGAGCTCTCTCATAGAGGGGAAGCCCATAAAAAACCCCTGCTTTCCAAGTGGAAAACAGGGGTTAACAAGACTGGCCTGTGGAACCGGAGCAGACTGCCCTGCCCGGTCCCAACTACAGAGATCAGCCTTTTTTCTGGTTTGCCAGAGCAATGCCCAGGTAGTTGTCATAAGAACCTTCGGCCACACGGAACCAAGGCACAATCGCGTCACGGAAGCCCATGTAGTCGTCGTGAATCTTCTTGAACATGGGATCCTTGTCGCAGAATTCCTTGTACAGAATGTTGGAGGTCTTGAAGGACTCGTCCATCACGTCGCGCGGGAAGGATTTCAGGACAGCTCCGCTGGCGATCAGGCGACGCAGTGCGCCTGGGCTTTGGGCATCGTACTGACAAATCATGCGCTCGCCCGCAGCACGCGAAGCAATTTCAATCAGGGACTGATATTGCTTGGGCAGTGCATTGAAAGCAGCGTCGTTCACGTACAGCGAAACCTGGGCCGAACCTTCCCACCAACCGGGATAGTAGTAATACTTGGCCACTTTCTGGAAGCCCAGTTTTTCGTCGTCCACTGGACCCACAAACTCCACGGCGTCCAGCGTGCCTTTTTCCAGCGATGGGTAAATATCGCCTGGTGGCACTTGCTGAGGCACCACGCCCATGCGGGCCAGCACTTCGCCAGCAAAACCGGCCGTACGCATCTTCAGACCTTTCAGGTCTTCCAGAGAGTTGATTTCCTTGCGGTACCAACCACCCATCTGGGTGCCCGTGTTACCGAAAGCGAAGTTGACGATGTTGCGAGTGGCAAACAACTCACGCAGCAGCTTGGTACCGTTGCCTTCCTGCATCCAGGCGTTCATTTGACGGGCATTCAGGCCAAAAGGCACCGCTGTGTCAAAGCTGAAAGAAGGATCTTTACCGTAGTAGTAATACGAGGCCGTCTGACCGCACTCCACCGTGCCATTGCTGACTGCATCCATCACACCAAAACCGGGGACGATTTCACCAGCTGGGTACAGACGGATGTTGAAGTTGCCGTCCGAGGCCTCTTCCACCATCTTGCAAAACGACTGGGCTGTCGAAAACAGAGCCGGGGTAGCGGGACCGTAAGTCGATGTCAGCTTCCAATTAACCTTGGGATTGCTTTGGGCAATAGCAGGAGCAGCAATAGCGGCGGTACTGGCTACGGCGCCAAGACCTGCCTTTTTCAGAAACGAGCGACGCTGCATGAATAACCTCCTTGTGGGTATTCGGTAACTGGGAAATATTTTTATGCTATGGATAGTACACTGGCGCGCCCCGAATGGGGGGCTGGGAAAGCCCGGATTATCCCGCAAATCCGGCCCTATATTGTCGGGTCTTTGATCTGAAACACCTGAAGGGTGCTCCATAGAGAACGGCCTGAGTCGGAAGCAACTCCGAACTCAGGCCGTAAACATCTGTTTATTGAGCGCCCTCTTGCCCGTGGCAAGGCATAAGGGGCTAAACCGGTTTTCCAGACAGCAGAAATCAGGAACCGGCCACCGACATCTGCTCGATCAGGATGGAACCCGTACGCTTGGAGCCAGCCGCAAAGGTATCAGCACCCACGGCAACAATCTGCGCGAACATCTCGGCCAGATTGCCCGCAATCGTTACTTCTTCCACGGCGTGCTGAATGCGGCCATTTTCCACCCAGTAGCCGAAGGCACCACGCGAGTAGTCGCCAGTCAGGTAATTGATACCCTGGCCGATCAGCTCGGTTACCAGCAGACCACGGTCCATTTTCTTCAACATGGCATCCAGGTCGTCCTCGGGACGAGTCAGGCGCGAGCTCAGCAGCAAATTGTGCGAACCACCGGCATTCCCCGTAGAAGGCATGCCCAGTTTGCGGCCTGCGTAGGAAGACAGAAAATAGCCTTTCAGCTCGCCGCCACGCACCACATCACGGTCGCAGGTACGCACCCCTTCCGAGTCAAACGGTGCACTGCCCATGGCGGCAGCCAGATGCGGACGCTCCAGCACGTCAATGTGCTTGGCCATGACGGACTTGCCCAAAGAATCCAGCAGGAAGCTGGTTTTGCGATACAGGGCCGAGCCACTGGTGGCCTGCACCAGAGAACCGATCAAGCCCACGGCCAGCGGGGCTTCAAACAACACCGGATAGCGGCCGGTCGGGATACGGCGGGCCGACAGGCGCGACAAAGTGCGCTCGGCCGCATAACGCCCAACCGACTCGGGGCTGGCCAGGCGGGAAGGGTCACGCGAGCTGCTGTACCAGTAGTCGCGGTGCATATTGTCGCCCTTGCCGGCAATGGGGCTGACGCTGAGCGAGTGACGGCTATAGGGGTAGCCCCCCAGAAAGCCGCGGCTGTTACCCATCACAAAATGCCCTTCCAGCGTATCGACCGACGCGCCTTCGGAATTACTGATCAGAGGACTCAACTCCAGCGCAGCCTGCTCGGCACGAATCGCCAGCTTGGCGGCCTGATCCGCGTCCAGCAGCCAGGGATGGTGCAGGTGCAGATCGGGATAGCTTTGCGCCAGCATGTCTTTTTCAGGCAGCCCGGCAAAAGGATCTTCAGCGGTGTAGCGGGCAATATGCCAGGCGGCTTCTACCGTTTCACGCAGCGCCTTGATCGAAAAGTCCGACGTGGAGGCCGAGCCACTGCGCTGGCCTGCAAACACGGTCACACCCAAGGAGCGGTCTTGCGTCTGCTCTACCGTTTCCAGTTCCATCTGGCGCACAGAGACGGCCAGACCTTTGTTTTCTGAAATATCGACGGCAGCATCACTGGCGCCCAGTTTTTTGGCATGCCGCAGCGCTTCATCCACCAATTCACAAAACTGGAACTGATTGGCACTGATCGACAATTGGGAAATAGTTGGATGACTCATTGCTACTCTTTGAGGGTTAGGCGGTTATCATAGCCAATTGGCGACAATCTTTGCTATTTCACTTCTTATGGCCCGTCCACGCACTGAAATCGATGAAAACGGTTACGACCGCCCCAGCAAATCGCAGGTAAAACGCGAAATGCACGCTCTGCTCGACCTGGGCAAACGCCTGATTGAGCTCTCGGACGACCGACTCAAACAACTTGATCTGGGCGAGGCCTTGATGGCTGCCATCAAGGATGCCAAGCGCATCAGCCCGACGGCCCGCGAAGGACGCCGCCGTCAAATCCACTACGTGGGCAAGCTGATGCGCAATGTGGAACCCGAACCGATCCTGAAACAACTGGACGTCTGGGAAAACGGCTCCAAGGAAGACACCCGTGCCATGCACAGGCTGGAAGCGCTACGCGACCTGTTGTTGCGTGATGACGACGCTCTGACCGAATTCATGAATGAATTTTCCGGCGCCGATATCCAGCAATTGCGCACCCTGATTCGTGCCGCACGCAAAGAAGCCGAGAAAAATTCCACACTGGTACAAGGCCAGGACCCACAGCGCAAGCACTACCGCGCCCTGTACCAGTACATCAAGACCTTGGTAGATCTTTCGGAGTCCGCATGAACCCTCTGCTTGAGTCGATTGAGATTGAAACCGGTGCCAACCCTCAGCACGCTGTTATCTGGCTGCATGGCTTAGGCGCTGACGGCCACGATTTCGCCCCTATCGTGCCAGAGCTGGGCCTGCAAAACGCCCCCGCCGTCCGTTTCATTTTCCCGCACGCCCCCATCCAGCCCGTCACCATTAACGGCGGCATGGCCATGCGTTCCTGGTACGACATTTATGTGGCGGACCTGGTGCGCCACGAGGACGAAAGCGGCCTGCGCCAATCGCAGATCGAAGTGCAGAACCTGATTGCCCGCGAAAACGCTCGCGGCATTCCCACGGAAAATATTGTTCTGGCCGGTTTCTCGCAAGGCTGTGCCATGACGCTGCAAACCGGCTTGCGCTTGCCAGAGCGTCTGGCTGGCATGCTCTGCCTGTCCGGTTACCTGCCTTTGGCGGCAGCGGTGGAAAAAGAACGTCATCAGGCCAATCAGAACACGCCTATATTCATGGCGCATGGCAGCATGGACCCGGTCGTGCCTCTGACACGTGCCGAAGCCAGCCGTCAGCAACTGGAAGCCATGGGCTATCAGGTGCAATGGAATGTCTACCCCATGCCCCACGCTGTTTGCCCGGAAGAAATCAGCGCGATTGGCCAGTTTCTGAAGCAGGTACTGAAATAGGCTTCGGGTCTGCCTGAGCCAATTGCTGGCGGTCAGGCCACATGCAAGAAAAACGCCACTGGATACCAGTGGCGTTTTTTTATGAACTAATACAAGCTGAGCATCAGTCCGAGCGACGGGTCTCACCCAGATCCAGCCAGACGCGACGCATGCTGGGGTCTTCCGGGTCCGCATCGTTCTGAAAGCCCAGACGCTTCATCAGAGCTTGCATAGGCGCATTGGAGGCCAGCACATAACCGTCGATGTAGGTCAGCCCCTGCTCGGCGGCAGCCTGTATCAGCGCCTCCATCAGGATGACTCCCAGACCACGTCGCTGCCAGGCATCCCCGATAACCAGGGCGTACTCCGCCCCCCGACCATCACCATTACGAAGATAGTGGGCAAAGCCAATAATCTCGTCACGGGGATGGTTACGGTTATCTGGATTGGGCGAACGCACGGTAGCGATCAGCGCCAGCTCCCGGTCGTAGTCAATGCGGGTGTAGCGCGACAACATGCGTGGAGTCAGCTCTCGCAGCATGGACACAAAGCGCATGTAGCGACTTTCATCCGACAGGCCACGCATAAAGGTCTGCAAGGCCTCGGCGTCCTCGGGACGTATAGGGCGCAAGGTCCAGCGCTGCCCATCCTTGAACTGACGCCGCTCAATCATGTGACGCGGATAGGGATGAATCGCCATGTGGCGATAGCCAGCCGTTTCAGGCAGTACCAGCATGGACTGCTTGCTCAGGGAAATGGAAATGCTCTTGATGTACAGGCTATTCTCGCCCGCCATGATGGGGTCCAGCACCACACGGCGCACGCCGGGCAACTCGCTCATCAAATCCGAAAGACGCTCCAGCACCTGCAACAGCTGCGTCAATACCAAAGGCGTCAATTGCGAGGACAAGCTCTTGCGCCACAAGGGACTACGCTCCACCAACTGGCGCGCCAGATAGCGGTTCAGCGGTGGCAGTTCTACCGCCGGATAGGATGAGGAAAGCCAATCCGCGTGATCGGCCCCACCAAAGACGGCGTAAGGGCCCAATTTGTCATCGGTCTCAAAACGCAGCCCCATGGGCGGGACATCAGGATCAGGCTCACCCTGATCGTGCGTCACACGCAAGTCGACAACAGGCACGTGGAAGTAGCGCAGCAGATCGCGGCACTCCTGCTCGCTAGCCTCGCGGCGCTCGCTTTGAATCTGGCGCACCAGTTCGCGAGCGGGTTCTACCTCTGGCAAGGTGCCCAGCGGCAAAGGTGGCAAGGTTTGCTGCGACAAGTGCTGGTTATAGTGATAGCGAGCCAACAGGTCAAAGGCATTGGCCGCCGTGTCCGGGGTACGGAACGCCGGTGTCCCCACCCCATCCAGCAGGTGACGCAGGGGCCGCATATCCGCATCCCCAATCAAGCACGTAATAATGGGTTTGCGAGCACTGGCCGACAGCATGGCCAGTTCACGCGATACCGCCGGCATATCGGCCAAGGGGTCCGGTGTCAGCAAGACCAGCACCCCGTCAATTTCCTTGTCATCCAGCAAGGTGGAAATAACCGAGTCGATGCGCATGGGCGTCAGTGGTACATAAGTGACCACCGGGTTCTGAACCTGGTCGCCAGGCGCCAGCAGATTATCCAGCGCCCGCTGGGTAGAGGGCGACAGCTCCGGGCAGGTCACCGCGGCATCCGAACCCAGTACATCCAAAGCCATCTGCGCGGCCCCATTCCCATTGGAGAACAAGGCAATACGCCGCCCTTTGGGACGGCGGGTGTAAACCAGCACTTTCAGGGCCGAGAACAGCTGCACAAAATAACGAATGCGCACCGCCCCCACACGCCGCATCAAGGCATTGAAGACCGCCTCGTGGGCCTCGCCCTGCTGACGCTGACCGCCTACTTTCAGGACCACCACAGGTTTGACGGCCGCCACGGCGTGCAAGGCACTGGTGAAACGACGAGAAGCAGGTGTGTGCTCCAGATACAGCGCAATACTGTCCGTGCGCGGGTCCATGGCCAGATATTCAAGCACCTCGGGCACGTCGATAACGGCCTCGTCCCCGACCGACACAATGGCAGAGAAACCCAGGCTGACATCCTCAGCCCAGTCCATCAAGGCCGAGGTAATGGAGCGTGACTGAGACACCAAGGCCACACGGCCCGCCAGAGCCATTTGCGGCTCGTGACTTAAATTGATGCCCAGATGCGGCCGTTGTATCCCGAAGGCACGCGGCCCCAGCACCAGACAATTATTGATACGGGCCCAGGAGCGCGCATACACCATGTCTTCCATAGGATCGCGGGAGGCCAGATTGGAGGGCAGCAACAGAACCACACGTGGCTTATGCACCCGGATGGCATCCAGGGCCTGTGGCAAACGCACCGGCTCGATACACACCAGCGCCAGATCCAGGCGCTGTGTATCGGTCAATCCTTCCAGACGATCGGGCACCAGCACTTGCGTGGCTGTAATCCGTGCCTGCGTGATCCGCCCAGCCAATCGGGCTGGCATCTCGTTGATCAGGGGCAAAGGCAAGGTGGACACGACCAACACCGAACGGGGCTCAAACAATGCTGTCAGACGATGCCTTAGGGCTGCCATGATTGTTCCGCCATAAGAAAACCACACACCAAAATAATGAATTCTCCCATCTTAAGCACAGCCGTCTACAAATAAAAGAGACTTGGCTGGCTATCTCTGTCTTGCATCATGCAGCCGGTTTTTATCCTGTGGCGGGCCATTCATATACTTTCGTATAGCAACCATACGCCAATGCCTGGGCAAAACGGGCGCAAAGCCAGTCGCAAAGCGGCTTGCAGGTCGTAAAATAACACCCGTTCGGAAAGCAGGACCTTTCGTTCTCTCTGACAGGAAAAAACACACTATGTCCAGCGACGACAGTCGAAGAAAGATGCTGCACAGGCCCCTCAGACGCTACTGACCCACCGGGTTGTCTGCTGATGTGGCTTGCGCAGCACGATCAGGAGTCAACCATGCACCGCATTATTCATACTGGACCGATCCGGGCCCTGACCTCGTCGGGTTCGCATCTTGCCACACCTTGCCCTCGCGAGCGCGCTATTCCTGGCCGCCGCCCCGCTATTGCCTGGCGTATCAACACGGCCAGTCGCAAACCAGAAATTCACTGGATTGCAGACAGTGACAAACCACCCTCAGCGCGAGTGTGGCGCTGCACCTTGCCCAGCCACTAAACGCTGGCCTGACGCTTACTAAATCCGCTTGTTCTTATCTTTAGTTTGCCGACCCTCACACCGGTCGGCAGGACCTGCTGTGTCCATCTCTTGGGATGGACAGCACCGTCACGCCTGTACACCAGGAGCATTACATGAGCATTCAACAACATCGTCCGCCACTGCGCTCAGCGGACTACGACGCCAAGCTGCGCACGGCCACCGAAACCGGGCTTAGCCTGGAGACGACCCTGGCCTCTGTGCAAGCCAATCTGAATGGCCTGACCGACGCCGAAGCCTTGAGCCGCCTGACCGAATACGGCCCTAACGAGGTCGCCCGGGACAAGCCCGCCCACGCCTTGATTCAATTGGCGCTGGCCTTTAAAAATCCCTTTATTGCGGTCCTGATGGTGCTGGCCGCCGTCAGCGCTGTCACCGACATCATCTTGCCCATGCGCTCGGGCGAAGACGTGGACTACACCGGCGTGCTGATTATTGTGGTCATGGTCACCTTGAGCGGCCTGCTGCGTTTCTGGCAGGAGTACCGTTCCGGCAAAGCTGCCCAGGCTCTGAAAGCCATGGTTCGTACCACCGCCAGCGTACAACGACGCTCTACCGTGTCCAGCGCTACGGTCATGCGCGAAATCCCCATGAGCCAGATCGTGCCAGGCGATATTGTGCGCCTGTCGGCTGGGGACATGATCCCGGCAGACCTGCGCTTGATAGAGTCCCGCGACTTGTTCGTCAGCCAGGCCGCCCTGACAGGTGAAGCCCTGCCTGTTGAAAAGTACGATGTCTTTAGCGCCGTCAGCAGCAAGAGTGCCTCTGCTTCCAATTCCCAGGCCGGTGTGCTGGAACAGAACAATATGTGCTTTATGGGCACCAACGTGGTCAGCGGTACGGCCACGGCAGTGGTTGTGGCCACCGGTGCCAAGACCTATTTCGGCTCGCTGGCCAAAGCCATTGTCGGCTCGCGCGCCGAAACTTCTTTTGACCGGGGCGTTAACAGCGTCAGCTGGCTGCTGATTCGCTTCATGCTGGTCATGGTGCCCATCGTGCTGCTGATCAACGGTTTCTCCAAAGGCGACTGGACCGAAGCCTTCCTGTTCGCACTGGCCGTTGCCGTCGGTTTGACCCCTGAAATGCTGCCCATGATTGTGTCCTCCAACCTGGCCAAGGGCGCGGTGGCCATGGCCAAGAACAAGGTGGTGGTCAAACGTCTGAACGCGATCCAGAACTTTGGTGCCATGGACGTGCTGTGTACCGACAAGACCGGCACCCTGACACAAGATCGCATCATTCTGGAACACCATCTGGGTCTGGATGATCGCAACAGCCCCCGCATTCTGGAACTGGCTCTGCTCAACAGCCTGCACCAAAGCGGCGTGAAGAACCTGATGGATCAGGCGGTACTGCGCTTTGCAGAAAAGACACCCTCTGCCCTGCAAGCCATCGGCTCCTACCGCAAGATCGACGAACTGCCTTTTGATTTTGTGCGTCGTCGCCTATCAGTTGTCGTGCAAAATCCGCAAGGCGAGCAGCTCATGGTCTGCAAGGGGGCGGTGGAGGAAATGCTCAGCATTGCCACCCACGTACAAGACGGTGACCAGCGCTTGCCACTGGATACCGAGCAACGTGCCCGTTTGCTGAAAATGGCTTACCGCTACAACTCGGACGGCTTCCGTGTCTTGCTGATTGCCACTCGCCGTATTCCTGTCGAACAGGCCAAGAGCCGTTACGAAGCCCAGGATGAACGCGAGATGACGGTACAAGGCTTGCTGACCTTCCTGGACCCACCCAAGGAAAGTGCTGCCCAAGCCATTGCCGCCCTGACCGAACACGGTGTAGCCGTGAAAGTGCTGACCGGCGATAACGAAATCATTACCGCAAAAATCTGCCGTGAAGTGGGCCTGGAGCCCGGCAAGCCTTTGCTCGGACCTGAAATCGAGCTGATGCAAGACCCCGATCTGCGTTGCGCTGTCGAACGTCACTCGGTTTTTGCCAAGCTCACTCCCCTGCAAAAATCGCGTGTGCTCAAAGCGCTACAGGCCAATGGTCACACCGTCGGTTTTCTGGGGGATGGCATCAACGACGCCCCCGCCCTGCGCGATGCCGACGTGGGGATTTCGGTGGATAGCGGCACGGATATTGCCAAGGAATCGGCAGACATCATCCTGCTGGAAAAGAACCTGCTGGTTCTGGAAGAAGGTGTGATCAAAGGCCGCGAGACCTTTGGCAACATCATCAAGTACCTGAACATGACAGCCAGCTCCAACTTTGGCAATGTGTTCTCGGTGCTGGTGGCCAGTGCGTTCATCCCCTTCCTGCCCATGTTGGCCATCCACTTGCTTATTCAGAACCTGCTTTACGATATCTCCCAGCTGGCTTTGCCCTGGGACCGCATGGACAAGGATTTTCTGCGCAAACCGCGTAAATGGGATGCCAAGAATATTGGCCGCTTCATGATCTGGATTGGCCCGACCTCATCCATCTTCGACATCACTACCTTTGTCCTGATGTGGTACGTGTTTGGCGCCAATACGCCTGAACTGCAATCGCTGTTCCAGTCCGGCTGGTTTATTGAAGGCTTGCTCTCGCAGACTCTGGTAGTTCACATGCTGCGTACGCAAAAGATCCCCTTCATCCAAAGCACCGCAGCCCTGCCTGTGATGCTGATGACCTTCCTGATCGCCGCTATTGGTATTTATCTGCCCTTCTCGGGCGTCGGTGCACTGGTTGGCCTGCAGCCTTTGCCTTGGGAATACTTCCCATGGCTGGTCGGCACCTTGCTGGCTTACTGCCTGGTCGCACAGGGTATGAAAATGCTGTACATCCGCCGCTTTGGCCAGTGGTTCTAAGTCTGACAGGCCTGGGCTCCCGGAACTCCTTTCGGGAGCCCAGGCCTTAACGCACATTCTGAAAGAACCTCGGGTATATGATGGCCACACGACAGACACCATCCTGCAGCCTGGCCCATACACGAAAGATATGACACCACCCCTTCGCTTCCTATCGAGCAAAACCTACCGAGCCTTGGCCCTGACCGGCATCTGTATTTTGATGGCGCTGGTCTTCATTGCCGATACCGTCACCAACTACGCTATCGCCGCTGCGGTCTTTCACACCCCGCTGCTGCTGATAGCGATTCGTTTTTTGTCGGCACGGCAAGTTGTTGCCCTGACTACCATCAGCATGGTGCTGACCGTGGTCAGTTTCCTGCTGACCCGCTCGGGCGACTACGACGTGGGCTTGGTCAATACCGGCATCAGTATTATTGCCATCGCGATCACCTCGTATCTGGGGCTGAAGCTCAAGTCTGTACAGGCAGCGGCTCATGAGACACGCGAGCATTTGCTGCGTCTATCCCGTTTGACTACCCTGGGCCAGCTCAGCACCTCGATTGCCCATGAAGTCAGCCAGCCTTTGGCCGCCATCAACAGCAGCGCGGGCGCCTGTCAGCGCTGGCTGGAAGCCTCGCCCCCTAATGTCGAGAAGGCACAGGCTGCCGCGCAGCGTATTGTGTACGACGCCCAGCGCGCCAAGGATGTGCTGGATCGGGTACGCAGCATTACCCGTAACGAAGCCCCCACCAGCAGCGCGTTTGATTTGAATCTGGCTCTGACCGAACTGCTTAGCCTGTCCGGTGGCGAGATGCGACGTCAGCATATTGATCTGCGTCTGGCCTTGCAGTCCGATCTGCCCCAGGTCTTTGCCGACCGGGTTCAGATTCAGCAGGTGATGGCCAATTTGCTGCTCAATGCCATTGAAGCCCTGTCCCCTCCCTCGGACTATCATGCGGCTCATATCACCATAGAAACCAGCGTTTTGCCCGGCGACAAGCCGCAAGCCAACAAGGTGCTGTTTTCCATCAAGGATAATGGACCCGGCTTGTCGGGCACGCAGCTGTCCCAATTGTTTGATACCTTCTGGACCACCAAGGCAAGCGGCCTGGGCCTGGGCCTGACCATCAGCCGCACCATTATTGATGCCAATAACGGCCATATCTGGGCCACTGACCAAGCCGATGGCGGTGCTGCCTTTCATTTCACCTTACCTTTGGCGCCATGACAGAAAATCTGGATTCCTCTCTGAACACGCCCACCGTCTACATCATTGATGATGACCCGTCCGTTCGCGCTGCCCTGGACGATTTGCTGGCCAGCGTAGGCTTGAACGCGCTGAGCTTTGCCTCTACACGAGACTTTCTGGCGCATCCTTTATCTGATGCCCCTGCCTGTCTGGTGCTGGATGTGCGCATGCCCGAGCAAAGCGGCACGGATTTTCATTTGCAGATGGAATCGCGCGGGCTGCATATGCCGGTCATCTTTATTACTGGCCACGGCGATATTCATATGGCGGTCAAGGCCATCAAGCATGGTGCCTGGGATTTTCTGACCAAGCCTTTTGTAGATCAGGCCCTGATTGATGCCGTGCAGTCGGCTCTGGCTGCTGATGCGCAGCGCAAGGAAGAAGCCAGAACCCGGCTGACTTTGCAGCAACGCTGGGACAGCCTGAACGCCGGCGAGCGCGATGTCTTTGAGCGGGTGGTGCAAGGCCTGCTGAACAAACAGATCGCGGCCGAGCTGGATGTGAAGGAAGTAACGGTCAAAGTTCGCCGCGCCCGCGTGATGCAAAAAATGCAGGCTGGGTCGCTGGCGGAACTGGTGCGCCAGTTCGATCAACTCAATACTGAAAGCGGCCATTAGGACAGTTCTACGCGGCGGTTCTTTCCTAGTTGGCGTGCTGGGTTAAAATACGCAGATTCGGTCCCGTATGCGGGCTTCCCAAGGTCAAGGCCACACACAAGTTATGAGCACGTCTACTTCCAACGTCATCCGCACCCGTTTTGCCCCCTCGCCCACTGGTTATCTGCACCTGGGCGGGGCGCGCACTGCACTGTTCTCCTGGGCCTTTGCCCGTCATCATCAAGGCACTTTTGTGCTGCGTATTGAGGATACGGATCTGGAGCGTTCCACCCCCGAGGCGGTGCAAGGCATTCTGGATGGTATGCAATGGTTGGGCCTGGATGCGGACGAAGGTCCGTTCTACCAGATGCAGCGCATGGATCGTTACCGCGAGGTCATCGCCCAGTTGCTGAAAGACGGCCATGCCTATTACTGCTACAGCAGCCCCGAGGAAGTGGAAGCCATGCGCGAAAAAGCGCGTGTTCAGGGTTTGAAGCCTCGTTATGACGGCACCTGGCGTCCTGAGGCTGGCAAGGAGTTGCCTGCCATCCCGGCTGATCGCAAGCCTGTGGTTCGTTTCAAGAGCCCGCAGTCTGGCGCAACCAGTTGGGACGATATGGTGAAGGGCCGCATCAGCTTTGATAACAGCGAGCTGGACGATCTGGTCATTGCCCGCCCGGATGGCACGCCTACATACAACTTCTGCGTGGTGGTGGACGATTGGGACATGGCGATCACTCATGTGATTCGCGGTGACGATCACGTGAACAACACGCCACGTCAAATTGTGATTTTGCAGGCTTTGGGCGCGACTTTGCCTGAGTACGGTCACGTGCCCATGATTCTGGGCCCTGATGGCGAGAAGCTGTCCAAGCGTCATGGTGCGGTCAGCATCATGGATTACGACAAGGACGGTTATCTGCCTGAAGCCATGATCAATTACCTGGCCCGTTTGGGCTGGAGTCATGGTGATGACGAGCTGTTCACTCGCGAGCAGTTGGTGGAATGGTTTGATACGCGCAGTCTGAGCAAGTCGGCTTCGCAGTGGGATCCCAAGAAGTTGAACTGGGTGAACGCCCATTACATCAAGGCCAGCGACAATGCGGATCTGGCCGAGCGTGTGGCTCCCCGTATTGAGGCCTTGGGTGGCAAGACGGATGGTCAGGATTTGCCCGGCATCATGGGTTTGTTGAAAGACCGTGCCGAGACTTTGAATCAGCTGGCTGAAGGTGCTTTGCTGTTCTGCCGTCCTTTCGAGCCCGCCAGCGATGAGCTGATGGCCGAGGTGTTGACACCGGAAGCGCGTGTTTTGCTGCGTGATTTTGCCAGCAAGGCGATTAGCTTGCCGCAGTGGAATACGGAGAATCTGGCTGCTTTGATCAAGCAGGTTCTGGCGGATCACGAGGTGAAAATGCCCAAGCTGGCGATTCCTTTGCGCGTGGCAGTGACAGGACAGAAGCAGACGCCTGCGGTGGATGCGGTGCTGGCTTTGGTTGGACGCGACAAGGTGTTGGGACGTTTGGCTGGGCTGTAAGCATTATTGCTAAGCACTTGAAGGGCATCTCTTATGGGATGCCCTTTTTGTTTTGTGTTTCGTTCTGCAGAACACTGTTTTGAGCGGTGTTGCGTCTGGATGGCTAATGAGGCTTGCCGGGGTTTGCCTCAAGCCTGGGGCTTAAGTGAGAGCGATTGAAGACCATGTGGGGCTGGGGTGCCGTCTCTGGATTGAAGGAAGGCGTTCTGAAGACGTCATTCGAGTGGGTGGTGCTCTGGCCGGGCTGATTGCTTGCCGGTGCTGCGCACCGGTGCCCTTGTCGAGTAATTGCTACGGGCGCGACCTGAACTCACGGGGTGGTTCGTCCCCCGGACGAACCACAAGCGCCCCGCTCAAACAACAGGTCGCTTGCATCCCTACGCAATCACTCGCCCGCGGCAAGCCATCTGAATCGCCCCGCCAGAGCACCACCCACTCGAACGACTCAGAATTGCTTCGGATTCCAGATCTTATTTAAGAAAGGGTTCTTTGGGTTTGGATGACGATGCCCAAAGCTGGGGGCTAAGCTCGTTTGAGAAATCAAGAGTTTGAAAAAACAAATACAACTTAAAACCAACTTCTACGTGCCTCTCCGTACGGGCTACCTATGATTGGAAAGCGGCGATGAATCAATTCCCCATCCCGTTTGAAGAACGGTTTACATAGACCAAAGGATAAAAATTATTCATCCGCCTCTCCCACGATAAATAGATACTCCACTTCTGCTTTGGCCCCATCTAATTGGCACAACAACAAGCCGCAAACAACGGACAACCCAGCTACTCAAAAAGTGGTGGCGATGAAAAAAATCATTAATAGCGCTCTCACTAACGGTCGGAAGCAAGATAACAGCTCGCTCCAGCTTTAGGAGTAGCAGTTTCTCTTCACTGCAGGGGTCTATCTATATTGACCTCCAAGCTCATAAATCAAAGGCCGAGGGGGTTGCCCCTCGGCCTTTGGTCCTCCTCCCCTTCTACTCTTTTGTGTCAGCTTTTTTCTTATCTGCTTTTTAAGCTGGCATCAGACCTGCTGGTTTCAGGACTCCAAGCCGTGTAATCAAGGCGGTGCAATGTTCTCTTGCTTTGGCCACGACTTCTTGTTTGGAGACGCACTGGCTTTCACCATTTTCGTAGATGACTTGGCCGTTCACGATGGTCATGGTGACGTCACGGCCGCTGGCACAGTAGACCAGGCTGGCGACCACGTCGAAACAGGGACTCAGGTGGGCTTGATCCAGGTTGACCAGCGCCATGTCGGCCAGCTTGCCTTCGCTAAGTTGGCCAGCGTCTATGCCCAGCATTTCTGCACCGCCTCGGGTGGCCAGCCAGAAGGCGTCCTGGGCGTTGCTGGCTTGTGGGTCCAGTCGTGCCAGGCGTTGAACGTAGACGGCTTGGCGCATGATCTGAAACAGGTCGACCTGGTGGCCTGCGGCTCCGTCTGCGCCCAGGCCTATGCGCACGCCAGCTTCCAGCAGTTCTTTCAGGCGGATGGGGCCGGAGGCCAGGTACTCGTTGGACATGGGGTTGTGGGCGATGCTGCATCCGGCGCGGCCTGCGCGCTCGATTTCATCGTCGTCCATCCAGATGGCATGGGCAAATCCGGCTCGTTCATCCAGCCAGCCTTGCTCATCCAGCCAGCGGAAAGGGCGTGCGCCGTAGGCTTTCTGGAAGATATCCGGGTCTACGGGCGCTTCTGAACAGTGGGTTTGCCAGCGCACGTCGAATTTGCGGGCCATTTCGGCGGAACCCAGCACCAGATCCAGGTCGTTGTAGATGATGTTGATGGGCGAGGGCCAGATCTGCACGCGGCCTTGTTGCCAGTTGCTCAAACACTCCTGCATGGTGTCCAGCTCGTGTTTCACGCTGTGGCGAAACAGGGTGTCCTGCAATCCGTTGTCACGGGCGACGGGGGTAAAGGGGCCGAACATGCCTCGGGCCACGATGCCGCGCAAACCAGTGTCTTGCAGGGCTTGGGCAACGGCGATGGTGGTTTCCGGATCTGCGGGAGCGTAGTGGTTGTCCAGCACGGTGGTCACACCGGAAGAGACGGCTTCCAGTGCCCCCAGGCGTACCGCAGCCAAGGCTTCTGCCGGGCGTATGTCGGCAGCCAAGGGCAGCATGAACTCACCCAGCCATTGCCACAGGGCCATGCCATCTCCCAAACCGCGTCCAGCCAGTTGGAACAGGTGGTTATGCGTATCGATCAAGCCAGGGATCAGGGCCTGCATGGGGGCATGGATCGTTTTCTTTCCCTGCCAATGCTGCATGTCCTGAGCCTGACCCACGGCACAGATTCGATTGCCGCTGATGGCCACGACGCCGTTTTCCAGGACCTCGTTCTGGTCGTTCATGGTGACCACTTTTCCTGCGTGAATCACGATATCGCATATTTGACTTGTCATTGTCTGTCTCCTGTTTCTTATCCTTGCGGTGTCACCCGCACGACGCTCAGAGGCGTTTCTTCCTGTGTTTCCATCACCAGCTCTTCTGTGTGTTGCCGGCCGCTGGTTCCATTGAAAAACAGATTCAGCACCACCGATGAGATTACGGTCAGCAGTACCCCGCTATGCAATAGAGGGATCAGGTACTGCGGGAACTGGTCAAAGAAGGTGGGCGCGATAGCGGGAATCAAGCCCACGCCCAGGCTGATCGCAAAGATGAAGGTGTTGTGTTTGTTGTTCTTGAAGTCTACGGTCTGCAAGACACGTACACCAGAGGCGGCCACCATGCCAAACATCACAATGGCTGCGCCTCCCAGCACATACTGTGGAACCAGAGCCACAACATGGGCAATACGCGGCACCAGCCCCAAGATAATCAGGATCAGGCCCGCGGCCAGACAGACGTAACGGCTACGTACCCCCGTCACTCCAATCAAGCCGATATTTTGGGCATACGAGGAATACGGGAAGGTATTGAATACGCCACCGATCACCGCACCCAAGGCGTCGGCGCGCAGACCACGGGCAAAATCCTCGTGGCTCAATGGACGGTTCAATATCACAGCCAGTGCATAGAACAGGCCGATGGCTTCCACCATGGTCACAATCACGACCAGCAACATGGTGAAGGTGGCACTAAAGGAAAAGGTGGGCATGCCAAAGTGAAAAGGCGTAACCAGCTCAATCCAGGGAAGTTGGTCTAGCCCTTCTACGGTGACGCGTCCCATCAAGATCGCCAGTATCATGCCAGCAGCCAAGCCCACCAGCACGGCGATGCTGCTCAAGAAACCACGACCAAATCGGGCGACCAGCAAGGTCACCAGCAGCACGGTCCCAGCAATGCCCAGGTACACCAGACTACCGAAGTCTTTGGCACCATGTCCGCCCCCCGCCCAGGTAATCGCTACCCCAAACAGACCTACGCCCAGCGACACCAGTGTCGTTCCCGTTACCAAGGGCGGGAAAAGCCACAGCAGACGAATAATCAAAGGCACCATCAGCACAGCAATGAAACCGGCCGCAATAATGGCTCCATACAAGGCAGGCAAGCCCATACCGGGCGTCAGCCCGATGGCGATCATGGGGGCAATCCCCGCAAAGGAAATTCCCATCATGACGGGCAAGCGTATTCCTACCCAGCGCCCTACCCCCATGGATTGCATGATGGAAATGATCCCACAGCACAAAAGGTCTGCATTGATCAAAATGGCAATGTCTTCCTGGCTTAGACCCAGAGCACTGCCCAGAATCAAGGGTACGGTCACCGCTCCCGCATACATGACCAGCACATGCTGCAAACCAAACAAGAAAGAGCGTCCAACAGGCAGCCGCTCGTCAATACTGTCCTGAATTTGACGGGTGTTCATAGGTTTGTCTCCTCATCTTTTTCCCGTTATTTTTTTGCTCAGTACATCGGGTAGCGGCACCGTCCCCCTTGCTGCCTGTCCGGGCCGCTCTATAAAAATGCCCCTGCCGGTGCAGGACCCAGGGGCATCTATCATCAATCTGCTGTCAGAAATTCCTCCAAATAGTCGGCTACAGGCTCAGGTGCCTCCAGAGGCAATAAATGGCCTGTATCCGGCAACTCGTACAGACCCGCCGGATGCCGCAAGCGATCGTGCATTTCCTGCATGATGGCCAGACGCACAAAGCTGCGTTCGCCATGCAATAACAAGGTCGGGCAGCGCAGCTCCTCCAGCTGCGCCCAGACATCGTCATTACGAAATGGCCAGCGCCTCAAAAAGTACGGGTCATGCCGCCGCTGCCATAAGTTCAGTTCAACCTGACTCACGGACTCGTAGGCAAACAACTGCAGCAAGGACTGCGGTGCTTGCGGGTTGGCTTTGCGCTCGTACTCCATAACCGCAGCACGGCTGGGAAAATTCGCCGGGCGTGCCATCACTTCATGCTCGCTTTGCGTAAAACTGGGCTCGACATCCAGTACTGCCAATCGGCGGACCCGTTCCGGATAACGGGCCGCGTACTGCAGGCTGACCAAGCCCCCCCAGGACAAACCGGCCAGATCGTATTGGGGCTGACCCAATGCCTCCAGCAGGCAAGCCAGATCCTGCACATGAGCCGGTGTGGCATAGTCCTGCTGCGCACACCAGTCACTTAAACCATGTCCGCGCATGTCCAGGGCGATCACTGCCCGGTTCTGCGACAAGGCGGTAGCCACCTGATGCCAAAGCCCCGCATGGCCGGTTACGCCATGCATAACGACCAGGGGCACCTGTGCGGTACGGAGAGTGCCGTACTGACGGGCGTGCAACAAACCTGCGCCGCCCTGTACATAGATGGACTGACTCATCGCAAGCTCTCGACCTGCGCGACCAGGTCATTCAGCCAGCGGCGGTATTCCACCGTGACAATATCCGCACCACGCACAGGTGTCTCACGTTCCTGGGGCTGATCGCCTTGCAGATTGATCCACAAGGGCCGCTGCGATTCGATGATGGGTTTGTCCTGACCCAGCACCTCGTCCTCAAAGTCCATGAAGAAGTCATCGTACATAGGCTCGGTCCCGAAATCGCGCGCCTGCCACCAGAAACTGCGGGTGGTAAATTCGTCCACCGGACAGGCGGCCATCAGCAGCACATAACGCTTGCCATTGGGAAAGGTACGCTTCAGATGCACGGTATGCGGCATGGTGACGTGGTATTCATTCACCGGCTCAATCAGCTCTTCTTCAATACCCAGCAGTTTTTTCTTCAAGCCTACGCCAGGCTCTTTCACACCACTGCGATCAAAGCGCAGGACATGCTCTTCGCGCCAGACTTTTACAGCTTCCACCCGTGGGTTGTCCCGGCTGCCAATGGTGCCGTCGTGCACGTAGGCAAAGTGACTGAAGTCCACAAAATTTTCCAGGCGGCGCGGCGAACTGGTGCGCCAGTCGTACGTCTTGCCTTGCAGCACCCGATAGCTGGGGTCGTTCATTTCAGGAAAGACCGGCACAGGCATTTGCGGTGTTTCCAACGCCACCCAGACGATGCCGCCCGACTCGGTAACGTTAAAACGTTTCACGTTTACGCGCATGGCACAGGTCAGCTCCTCACGGGCCGGAATGCGCACACACTCGCCTTGGGCATCAAAGCGCCAGCCATGATAGGGGCACTCGATCGTGGCATCGACAATTTCGCCCAAAGCCAGATTGGTCCCTTTATGCGGGCAACGGCTATCCATGGCAACCAGCTCGCCATTCAAGCGCGCCAGCACCAGATCCTGACCCAGCAAGCGCGCTCCAAACGGCTTGTCCAGAACCTGGCTGCTATAGGCCACAGGGTGCCAGAAATGCGCCAGTGCGCGATACAGGGGATTGCTCTGTTCCTGTGGATGACGGGCCTGGATCATCGGCACCTCATTCATGACTGTCATGGTCTACTCCTGAAAATTCCAGCTGATTCTGTTTACAGAAAATGCGCGCCGCCGTTCACCAGCAGGCTTTGCCCCGTCACAAAGTCCGAGCCGCTGCCCAACAGGAACAGGGCAGCCCCCACCATGTCTTCGGGCTTTTGGGTGCGCTGCAAACAGCGTCCCGCCACGGTGCGGCGGTCGGCCTCATCGCCCTGGGTCGCGGTAATGCCCGCATCGGGAATCAAGTCCGGGCACAAGGTGTTGACCTGAATGTTGAACGCCCCCACTTCGCGCGCCATGGCACGGCTCAAGCCCACAACCGCCGCCTTGGACGAGACGTAGTGCAGAAAATTGGGCACGCCTTTGTAGGGAGTGTTGGAGGACACATTGATGATCTTGCCGCCGCCTTGCTGCTTCATGGCCGGGATCACGGCTTTGCAGCACTGCCACAGGCCGCGCACATTGATCGCGTAGCAGCGGTCCCATTCCTCGGCAGGAATATCCATCAGGGAGCCAAAGGTACAGCCGCGGAAAAACCCGGCGTTATTAATAATGCCGTCGATGGAACCGAAGGCATCCAGAGCCGCTTTGGCCATGGCCTGGGTCTGGTCGTTATTGGAGACGTCCACCTGAACGGCGATAGCTTTGCCGCCCTCATCGCAGTATTGCCGAGCCTTGTCGCTTAAATCGCCCAGGTCGGCCATGACCAGATTGGCTCCCTGCTCGACCAAGGCATCGCAATACGCCAAACCAATCTGCCCCCCGGCGCCGGTGACGATAACCGTCCTGCCTTTCAATGAAGCATTCATTTTCCTCTCTCCTCCGTGTACGGGCGTTTGCGCCCTGCTCTTATAAATCCAGCGTCAGTGCCTCGCCGCGACTGCGGGAAACACAAATCATCATGCTTTCAGATGCGGCCCGTTCTTGCTCGCTCAGGACGTGGTCGCGGTGCTCGGGTGTGCCTGACAGGACTTTGGTCTCACAGGAACCGCAAATCCCTTCACGACACGAGCAATACACGCGTATGCCCTGATCCAGCAGACACTCCAGAATGCTGCGGCCTGCCGGAACTTCAATGGAACCGCCGGTACGGGCCAGATGAACGGTGAATGCGCTGTCTTCGCCCTGATCGGCAGCCCTAACAGGCGCGGCCGCGAAGTATTCAAAATGCACCTGTTGCTCAGGTAGATCGACACAGGCCTGCTTGTAGGCTTGCAACATGCCCGCCGGGCCACAGCAATAGAAATGGCTGCCCTGGTTTTTATAGGGAGCCAGTGCGGCGTCCATATCCATGCGCGCACCATTCATTTCGTCTTCGATCAGGACATCCAGCCGCCCCAGACCTTGGCTGTTCGCTTCTAATTGATGAAGTTCGTCCAGAAAGGCGGCGCGATTGCGACTGCGCACACAATAGAAAAGATGCCAGGGCTGGCCCAAGGCTTGCAGACGTTGTGCCATGGCGTGAATAGGCGTGATGCCTATGCCACCTGCCAGCAAGACACTGGTTGCCGCCTGGCTTTCATCCAGCTTGAACAGATTGCGAGGCTCGGAAATTTCCAGTGCATCGCCCACATTCAAGACTTGATGAACCGCACGTGAGCCGCCCCGGCTGGCCGGGTCCAGACTGACGCCAATCCGGTACTGCCCTTCGTGGCTTCCCGCCAGCAGCGAATACTGCCGAACCAGGCCCCCTGGCAAATGCACATCGATATGGGCCCCCGCCTCCACAGCTGGGAAGCGGCCTTCCTGTGGACAGAGCTCCAGTGAACGGATGCCCTCGGCCTCGATGCGTATGCTGCGTATCCAGGATTTCATGATGCTCATGCCTCCTTTTCTTATCTGACCTTTGCAGCCCCCGCTGCGGTCTATGGAAAACATTTAAGCACCCGCAATTTGATAAAACAATTGAATTTATTTTATTTATTAGTAAGATAATCTGATGAATATAACGCTCAGACAACTTCGTGCTTTTGTCGCTGTGGCGGAAGCGGGCCAGTTCACTCAGGCAGCGCGCAATCTGCACGTCACTCAATCGGCATTAAGCATGTTGATTCGGGAGCTGGAGTCCCAGACCGGGCTACGGCTGTTTGATCGGCACACCCGCAAAGTGGTGCTCAGCGAACCGGGTCAGGAGTTGTTGGGGACGGCGCGGCGTGTACTGGCCGAGGTGGAAGAAGCCGTGCGCCATTCCAGGGAGTTGACCAGTCATCAACGGGGCCGCGTGTCCATTGCCAGCGGTACGGTCTTGTCCTCCAGCTTGCTGATTCCATTTATTGCCCTGTTTCAGCAGCGCTACCCCGGCATTCGGGTGGAGTTGCTGGATATGGCAGAGCAGGACATCAGCCGCCGTCTGGAGCAGGAGCCGATTGATTTTGGTTTGGGTACAGACTGGAATCGGCCCGACACAATTGAGGCGCATCCGGTGATGCAGGACCAGTATCAGGCCCTGCTACCCCACCATCATCCGCTAACGGCCAAGGCGCAAATACGCTGGCATGATCTGGCCGCCCATCCGTTTATTGCCTTATCCTCGCACAGCCCTTTAGGTCAGGCCATACAAAGGCAATTGACGGCTTTGGACATACGCTTTGCGCAGGTGCATGAAGTGTCTTTGCACACCACAGTGCTCAGCATGGTCAGGCATGGTTTGGGGCTGGCGATCCTGCCGGCGAACACGCAAAGCCTGCCCGAAGCTGCGCAAATTATATTTCGCCCCTTGAAGGCCCCAGTGCTACCCCGGCAGGTAAGCCTGTTGCAACTGCGGCAGCGCTCTTTAGCCCCAGCAGCTACCTTATTTCGTAGTGAGCTGCTGGCTCATATCAAGCGGCAGCATTCAGGTGGCTGACTTCGATAGTGGCTTCGCCTTTGTCGCTACTGGCCCAGACCGTGCCGTCCTGAACATTCAGATTGATGGTCATGCCACGCTCGGCCAGGGCGGCTAAGGCGTCAGTCCCGGCGGTATCCAGCGCATAGACCTGTATATTGCGGGCGCGGCTGATCTTGTCCTTGATGCCACTCCACCAGACGGAGACATTGCGGCCATAGGCCAGCACCGTCACTTTGTCAGCACGGCCACTGGCTTTGATCAGACGTCTATCGTCCGGCAGGCCTACCTCCAGCCAATGCAGCAAATTGCCGCCCAGATCATGTTCCCACAAGGCGGGCTCGTCCGAGTCGCTTAGCCCGCGCGAAAAGCTCAAGGCTTCGTCCGCTTGCGCATACAAACCGTAAGCCAACAAACGCACCATCAGACGCTCTTCGGTCTCGGAGGGGTGACGGGCCAGCGTCAGGGTATGACTGCCGTAGTAGGCCCAGTCGTTATCGGCCACATTAAGTTCAGCTTTATAAATCGTCGCGCGCAGAGCCATGGAGCGTCCAGCAAAAGAAACAGACAAAAAACTGGCCGCCCCCAGGACGGCCAGGAATCATTCAAGCAAGCAGAGATCAGAATGGCAGGCGGTAGCCAGGCGACATTCTGGTCAAGCGATAGGTGGTACCACTTTGGTCACGCAGCACCAGATTGCGGGCTGTCAGGCTGACGATGTTGTAGTGGTTTTCATAAATCGGGTCGCCCGGTTCGGTTGTGACCCCATTGGATTCTTGCGTGCTGATTTGCAAGTCGTTGCCCTTGCGCACCCAGCAACCGCTTTCGTTCAAGCCTTGCGAAGGCTTGTTGGGGCGCTTGACCTGTTCGGTGTACGCCATGGAGCCGTCAGTTTGCAAGGTGAACAAGGTACGCAGCTCGCCAACCACGCCTTTCTGGCGGTGCTTGCTTAGCCAGTTACCAGCCAGTTGGTCCCCCGCCGCAGCAGGCTGACATGCAGGATGGACAGGCTTGGCAGCCGCTTGTGCAGCAGGCTCGGGAGCCGGCGCCTTGACCGCGCAGGCGCTTAAAAACACAGTAGCCAGCACAGCAACCCAGGAAGTGCGTCGCAAGATATTCGCCTTCGTCATAAAACCCCGTCCTTCATGCGTACATACCGACCCACCACAGGCCGGCGAATCCTGATTATTCTACCCGAAGGCGCTTGTATTACCCCATAACAAGATGCTTCAAAGTGGCAAAGGCAGTCGGGTCACGTTTTTGATTTCACGCATGGCCACAATCGTACGGGTTTGACGCACGCCCGGCATATTGAACAGAAAGCGATGCAGGAAATCGTCGTAGGACTCCGCGCTGGGCACCATGATCTTGAGCAGAAAATCCGCATCGCCAGTCACGGCGTGGCATTCCAGAATCTCGGGCGCATCGCGCACGGCACGAATGAAGTTATCGACTATTTCACCCGAGTGACGGTCCAGACTGATCTGGGTAAACATGCAACTTTGCAGTCCCACCTGACGGCGATCCACGCGCGCATAATAGCCTTGGATAACCTTGTTTTTTTCCAGATTTTTGATGCGCCGCCACACGGGCGCAGTGGACAAACCCACCTGCTCGGAGACCTGCTGAGCCGAGGCTCGGCCATCCAACTGCAAGGCATCCAATATTTTTAAGTCAGTTTTATCCATATTTGAATATTTACGAAATGAACATTTCAAAGAATAGGGAATACACGCAACTATAACGCAAAAAAAAGCGAGGGCAGACTCTCTATCATGATCTCTATCTGGAGGTTTCATCATGACGCAGTCCGTCGACACTCAATACAAGCTAAGCGACAACCTGACCGCACAATCAGGACGCATCTTTTTAACTGGCACACAGGCCCTGGTGCGCATGTTGCTGACCCAGGCTCGCCTGGATAAAGAACACGGTTTGAACACCGCCGGTTTTGTCTCCGGCTACCGTGGTTCGCCGCTGGGTGGCGTGGACATGATCATGTGGAAGGCCCAGAAGTATCTGGACCAGGCCAAGGTCCGTTTCCAACCCGCTATTAACGAAGACCTGGCCGCCTCCATGATTATGGGCACCCAGCAAGCTGGCGAGCGTGCCGACCGTACCGTCGATGGCGTGTTCTCCATGTGGTATGGCAAGGGCCCCGGTGTAGACCGCGCGGGCGATGCCTTGCACCACGGCCATGCTGCCGGTGCCTCCCAACACGGTGGCGTCCTGATGATTGTGGGTGATGATCACGTGGCCTCGTCCTCGTCCATTCCCCACGCCAGCGAACAATCCCTGATCGCCTGGGGCATCCCGGTGGTCAACCCCAGCTCGGTTGAAGAATACGAACGCTTTGGTATCTGGGCCTGGGCCTTGTCGCGTTACTCCGGCTCCTGGGTGGCCTTCAAAGCCATTACCGAAACCGTGGAAAGCGGCCGCTCTTTCGAGATTGCCCCTCTGGATGATCTGGCCCCGGCCTTGGCCGACAAGCAAGGCGGCAAACACCCTTACGACCCGAGCAAATTCCTGACCCCTTCCATGGAAGGTACGCTGGACGCCCGCCTGGATAGCGTGCGTGAATTTGCGCACAAGTACAGCCTGGACCGCGTGCTGGAAGCGGCACCTGATGCGCGTATCGGTATTGTGTCCACCGGCAAAGCCACACTGGATACGCTGGACGCGCTGCAGCAGCTCAGCGGTCTGGATAATCTGCCCGCCATTCGCCATCTGAAAATTGGTTTGAGCTGGCCTGTTAACCCGCAATCACTGAACGATTTTATTGAAGGCCTGGACCACGTTCTGGTCATTGAAGAAAAAGGCCCGATCATTGAAGACCAGTTAAAGAATCTGCTCTTTAACCGTGCCCAGCGCCCTACGGTGTCTGGCAAGCGCGATATCGAAAATGAAGTGCTGATCCCTGCCGATGGCCAGCTCAGCCCTGCCCGTGTGGCCGTGGGTCTGCGTCGCTGGCTGGGCCATCACGCCAATGTGCAGTTGCCTGCCTGTACGGTGCAAAACCTGGCACCGATTGATACCAATGGTCTGACTCGTCGCCCCTACTTCTGTTCGGGCTGTCCGCACAATACTTCCACCAAAGTACCCGAAGGCAGCCAGGCTATGGCGGGTGTGGGTTGCCACTACATGGCGACCTGGATGGACCGCAAAACCCGTGGTCTGACTCAAATGGGTGGCGAAGGCACGGACTGGGTGGGCCTGTCGCCCTTCATCCAGACCGGCCATATGTTCCAGAACATGGGTGAAGGCACGTATTTCCACTCCGGCTATCTGGCAATTCGTCAGGCCATTGCCGCGGGTGCCAACATTACCTACAAAATTCTGTTCAACGATGCGGTTGCCATGACAGGCGGTCAGCCGGTTGACGGCCCGATATCTGTGCCTCGCATTTGTCAGCAGACCATTGGTGAAGGTGCGCGTCGTGTGGTCATCACCACCGATGAGCCAGAGCGCTATCGCGGTGTCAGCCTGCCTGCCGGTGTGGACGTTCATCACCGTCGCGAGCTGGATCGTTTGCAGCGTGAACTGCGCGAGATCCCCGGCGTCACTATTCTGATTCACGATCAGACCTGTGCGGCTGAAAAGCGCCGACGTCGTAAAAAGAACGAGTACCCCGATCCTGCTCGTCGCCTCTTTATTAATAAGGCAGTCTGCGAAGGCTGTGGGGATTGCGGTGTGCAATCGAACTGCTTGTCTTTGGTGCCTGCTGAAACGCCCGAAGGCCGCAAGCGCCAGATCGACCAGTCCAGCTGTAATAAGGACTACTCCTGCGTGGACGGTTTCTGTCCCAGCTTTGTGTCGGTGATGGGAGGTGCCCTGCGCCGTGGCGATCAAAACGGTCAGGCCGATATGAAAGCCCAGTTGCTGGCCAAGCTGGACGCGCTGCCACAACCCAATATTCAAGCCAAGGACTGCAATGTAATTGTGGCCGGTGTGGGTGGTACTGGTGTGATCACTATTGGTGCGGTGCTCTCCATGGCGGTACACCTGGAAGGCCGCTCCAGCTCCGTGCTGGACATGACGGGCCTGGCACAAAAAGGCGGCACCGTCATCAGCCACATCCGTCTATCTGCCAATAAAGAGAACACGGGTGCGGTGCGTGTCGATCCCGGCCAAGCCGACCTGGCGATCTTGTGCGACGTGGTGGCCGCCGCTCACCCCAATGCCCTTTCCTGCCTGCGTCCTGGTCATACCCACGCCATCATCAACGAATATCTGGCTCCCACGGCCGAGTTCACCCGCAACCCGGATGCCCCTTTGGATGCCCAGCACTTGCTGAGCCAACTCAAGACCACCGCTGGCGAAAACCAGGTGCGCTCTTTCAATGCTCACCAGGCTGCCACCCTGCTGTTTGGCGATAGCCTGTTGTCCAATATGCTCTTGATGGGCATGGCTTGGCAGCAAGGTTCCATGCCCGTTAGCAGTGCGGCTGTTGAACAGGCTATCCGCCTGAACGGTGTGGCGATTCAAGCCAACCTGGATGCCTTCCATTTGGGTCGCGTGCTGGCTCACGATGAGAAAGCACTGGCCAGCCTCTTGGCTCCAGCCGCTCAGGTCGTAACCTTGCAGCGTCGCGAAACACTGGAACAAATCATGCAGCGCTGCACCAGCAGCCTGGAGCAATACCAGAACGCCGCTTATGCCCAGCGCTTTAGCAGCACCATCAATGCTCTGCGTGAAGCCGAACAGAAACTGCGTCCGGGTCAGCGTCCTACCTTGACGGAAAAAGCCGCCCGCAGCTTGTACAAGCTGATGGCCTACAAGGATGAGTACGAAGTTGCTCGCCTGTTCAGCTCGCCCGCTTTCCGCCAGGATCTGGAACAGCAATTTGAAGGTGACTTCTCCTTGCGCTTCCACTTCGCACCTCCTTTGCTGGCACGCCGTGATCCATCTACCGGCCGCCCGCGCAAGATCACATTGGGCCCACGCACCGCCACCTTGCTGCGTTGGATGGCGAAAGGCAAAGGTCTGCGCAACACGGTACTGGATCCATTTGGCTACACCCATGAGCGTCGTATGGAACGTCGCTTCTGGCGCGAATACCAGAGCCTGCTCAACAGCTTGAGCAAGAACCTGAATCAAGCCAACTACGCCACAGCGTTGGAACTGGCCGAGCTGCCCCAACAATTGCGCGGCTTCGGTCCCGTGAAAATGGAATCGGCCAAGAAGTATGAAGCCCGCTTTGCCGAGTTGTCGCAGCAGTTGAAAAACACTGGCCCGGAAATTCAGGCAGTTCCCGCCTGAGCCTTGCCCGCTGCGACTTTTGAAACGATTAACCTGCCCTTTCAGCCCTGCTTATGCAGGGCTTTTTTTTGGTTTGAACAGACATTGAAAACCGCAGCTCAGTCGTGAATTGAAGTCCGTTTTCAAACCGCTTTTCCATGCTTAACACAGGCCTTTCAAAGCATGAAAAGGCCATGCAATCGATCCAGCAATGCGTCAAAAATCAGAGACTTGGATGCGACTATGGGCCGATTGCACGTGTCCAGAACGCAACTTATTTGAGACAGCAGACACCGATTCCTAATTCCATAAGCCCCAAGCCATGATTAATGCTTGACTGTGTAGGGGCTTGCGTTAGACTTCTAAGCGTATAAGGTATCGACCTTAAACGCCTGCGTCATTTGAAAAAGGCCATTGCAGTTTTCCAGGCCAGGTCAAATGGGTGTGGACAAACTAAAGACTTGTTCTCAAGGAGCATGATCATGGCAACAGCCAAGAAAGGCGCAGCAAAAGCAGCAAGCACAAAAGCCGTTAGCCCCAAAAAAGCAACGCCAGCAAAAGCAGCCGCAGCACCCGTAAAAGCTACTGCTACCAAGACCAGTCCCAGCAGCAAAACCGCTGCCCCCAAGTCCCCCGCTAAAACCACCGCTACCAAGACCAGCAAGGCTGCTGTAAAAGCCCCTGCCAAGTCTGCAAGCAGCGCATCTGCCAAGAAAACGGCTGCGAAAAAAACAGCGGTAAAGAAAGCCACTCCAGCAAAAACCACGGCTGTTAAAGCCGCTGCGACCAAGACAAGCACCGCTAAAACCGTAGCCAAAAAAGCAGCTGTTAAAAAGACAGTCGCTAAAAAGGCGGTAGCCAAGAAAGCCGTTGCCAAAAAGGCCGTCGCTAAAAAAGCGGTAGCCAAGAAGACGGTGGCAAAGAAAGTGGTTGCCAAAAAAACGGTAGCTAAAAAAGCAGCTGCGCCCAAAACGGCCAGTGCCAAACCCGCTACCACCAAACCTGCTGCCACCGCTGCCGCAAAAAAACCGGCCAGCACCAAGGCAAGCAAACCCGTGGCCAAAAAAGCCACCCCCAGCAAAGCGGCAGCGAAACCTGCCACCAAAACCGGCACCAAAGCAGTTGTAAAGACCGCGGCTAAAAAAGCCAGTCCTGCTACCAGTGCCAAGAAACCCGTAGCTCCAAAGAAGAAAGAAGTTAAATCCGTGACCGCAGAAACCAAGACCCCAAAGACCAGCACAACGACTAACGCCACCGCTAAAGCAGGCAATAAAACAGCGGCTCGCAAAGCGACCAAAACAGCAGCAGCGCCTGCCGAACCTCGCCGCGAAGATGTCAATCCTGCTGGCTCCTGGCCCTTCCCAACAGGCAAGCGTCCTTAAGCACACGCTACTTTTATGTTTCTCCCCAAAGAGCCACCCTGATCAGGGTGGCTCTTTGGTTTGTAGCACTTGCATGCGACAATTCCCTCTCCCATCAATTCATACCAAGCAACTATGTTCAGTGAAGTCGCCCTCTTCCTAATCCATATTGTTCTGTCGCTGCTGGGCACGATTTTGCTACTGCGTGCCTGGGTGTATGCGCTCAGAATCCATCCCTTCAACCCTTATTCGCAAGCTATGTTCAAGGTCACGGACTGGCTGGTCATGCCTTTGCGCCGTGTCATTAAAAGCGGCAACCATTGGGACTGGACCTCTTTGTTCGCCGCCTGGCTTAGCGCCCTGGTATACCTGGTTTTGAGCGCCATGGTACTGACCGGATCGGTGTCCATGCTCTCGAACTTCCCCATGTTCTTGCTGGCAGCCGTCTTCACCGTTCTGCGCTGGACCTTGAGCCTGATCTTCTGGGTGGTCCTGCTGCAAGCACTGCTATCCTGGATTCAGCCACAATCGCCCAGCATGCCCTTGCTGCGTTCCATTACAGCCCCCTTGCTGGACCCGATCCGTCGCGTCTTGCCTGACCTGGGTGGTCTGGATTTGTCGCCGCTGGTCGTCCTGCTGCTGACTCAAGTGCTCAATATGGTCATCACGCGCACCGCTTTCAGTCTGGTACCAATCTAAGCAAAGCGGACTGTACACATGGAAAACCTGGGCTATGCCCAGGTTTTTTTATGCTGAATTCAAGAGCAAGAATCAGGGTGTCTTGTGCGAAAGTGGACCTTATACTGGCCTCACCACCAATCAGCAGGCCACTTCCATGACTCGCCTTCCATCAAAACCAGACACATCCAGCCGCTACCGCGAGGCCGAACAATTCCTGGCCGCACTGGACCCCGACTGGCAAGCGCTGGTCGCCCACGTGGGCCCTTGCATCCATCAGCCACGCCCCGAGCGCGACCCTTACGAAGCCCTGATTCGCTCTGTTGTGTATCAGCAGTTGCATACCCGTGCGGCTGAGCGCATCCTGCAACGCCTGATTGATATCTATCCGCACGGCCATTGCCCAACGCCCGAGGAAGTGCTGGCGACTCCGTATGACACCCTGCGCGCTTGTGGCTTGTCCGGTGCCAAAGCCAATAGCATTCTGGGCCTGGCCCAGGCGCGCCTGGATGGCATCATTCCCGACCAGGCCACCGCTTTGCAAATGCCGGATGAAGAGCTGATCAAGCAGTTGACCACGCTGCGCGGCATAGGTCGCTGGACGGTGGAAATGATGATGATGTACACGCTGGAGCACGAAGACATTCTGCCTGCGGACGACTTTGGGGTGCGCGAGGGCTATCGCAATTTGAAGCAGCTGGACAAGGCTCCCTCAGCCCGTGTCTTGCGTGAAATTGGCCAAGCCTGGGCACCCTACCGCAGCGTGGCTTCCTGGTACTTGTGGCGCATGCCCAAACAGGCGCCAGTATTGGCGCCTTCTTCGAACGAGCTACATCGCGCTCCGCGCTCGCAGGACAAGACCGTTCGCCAACAAACTCCAAGTAGCCGTCTTTATTTTGCGATTGCCCAATGCAGCTTGGGTGCATTGCTCGTTGCCGAAAGCGAGCGCGGGATTTGTGCGATTTCCCTGGGCGATGATGCCAAAGTCTTGCTGGAACAGCTGCAAGAGCAATTCAAGGCCGCTGAGCTGATCGAAGCCGATCCGCAATTCAATCAACGAGTGGCCCTGGTCGTTGCCATGGTAGAAAAGCCGACCCTGGGTTTGGATCTACCCCTGGACATCCAGGGCACCCCTTTTCAACAACGTGTCTGGGAGTTTCTACGCCATATCCCAGCAGGCCAGACCTTGAGCTATACCGAGATTGCCGAACGTCTGGGCATGCCCAAAGGCGCCCGTGCCGTGGCACGAGCCTGTGCCACCAACACCTTGGCCATTGCCATCCCCTGCCATCGGGTCGTGCGGCAAAGCGGGGATCTGGCAGGCTATCGTTGGGGCCTGGAGCGCAAGAAAACCTTGCTGGAGCGCGAACGCGCCCAAAAGGCTCAGCGCTGACAGGCGTTAAAAAACCCGGCCAATGGCCGGGTTCTTTATGCACAAAGCACTAAGGCTTTGATTACAAGGGCACCACGCGAGTTGGGCCATTACCACTAAGCATACGTACACGCTGACCAGCGGACAGAGGTACATCGGCTTCCTGGGCCACCACACGGGTTTCGCCATTATCCAGTTGAACCGTGATTTCCAGACCCTGGGTCTTGCCCATGCGGTTTTCAACCGCATTACCAACCAGACCGCCCAGAATCGCACCACCGATACTGGCCAGGATGCTACCGCGGCCACCACCAATGCTGCTGGCAGCGACACCACCCAAGGCTGCGCCACCCACGGTGCCCACGCCCGAGTTCTGGTCTTCCTGAATAGTGACGGCGCGTACCGACACCACGGTACCCAAACGCACGATCTGTTCGCGCTGAGCCTGACCGTAGCTGTACACCGAGCTGGATGCCGATTTATTGGCACAACCTGCCAGCAAAAACACGGGGGCTGCCAGACTCGCCACTACCAGCAGACGCACTTTGGGTCGATCGAAAAAAGAAACGTACATACGGTTTACTCCAAAAAACGTAGCTGGCCGAATCATAAAAAACTATCGAGCGCTCTTTTACAGACTGCGCTCAATACCATAGTGCTGTTTTAGCATGGCCGAGATATCTGACCGTTTAAATTCATGATTTTGCGGGCCATCCGCCTGAATTTTAATACTGCCCATCAAGTTACCCAAGCTGCAAGCCTCCTGCCAGCTCCAGCCTTTTGTAAGACCATATAACAAGCCAGCGCGATGAGCATCGCCACAGCCGGTGGGATCGACCACATTTTCCACGGGCACAGGGGCTATCTCGTAAGTCTGACCATTGTGATAAAGCGTGCTGCCATGCTCTCCACGCGTCACGACAGCGGCTTGCAAGCCCTGGGCAATCTCGGCCATGCTCTTGGAGGTGCGCTGCTCGATAACTTCGGCTTCGTATTCGTTAGCCGTAAGAACTTGACACAGTTCCAGCATCTCCAGCAGGTCCTCACCCGCGAACAAAGGCATGGCCTGACCCAGGTCGAAAATAAAGGGCGTACCCTGCGCATGCAGGTGACGGGCATGAGCAAACATGCCGTCTTTGGAATCCGGAGCCACAATGCCCCATGCCGCTTCCTGACCAGACAAATCGATCTGGGCAGAATTGATCATGGCGCCCGGGTGGAAAGAGGTGATCTGGCTGGCGGCCAGGTCTGTGGTGATAAAGCACTGAGGGGTGAACATCTCGGGCATCACACTCACCATACTGGTATCAATACCCAGGTTCTGCAGACGCTGTACATAATCCACACCGTCGCTGCCAACAGCCCCCACAGGAACAGGCTGGCCACCCAGCATGTTCAAGGTGTAGGAGATATTACCCGCACAACCGCCCCACTCTTTACGCAAGCTGGGCACAAAGAAGGACACGCTCAGGGTTTTGATGCTGTCGGGCAAGATGTGATCTTTGAAGTACCCCTCGAAAACCGCGATCGTATCAAACGCGATCGAACCACATACCAGCACTCGCTCGGTCATAAATTACCTTAAGGAAAAAAAGGGCTAATCTGGTAGCCATTAACTTGGAGCTGCCCGGTATTCAAAGGCAGGCGCACCATGATTTCACTGCGCGCTGCAAAAGCAGGCTCACGTCGCTCGGAAGCCAGGTACTGATCGGGCGTAATATTGCGCCGGGCGATCAAGGCTCCGGAAAAATCTTTCAAATCCAGTACCAGCGTAGGCCACTCCTGGGGCCGTTCAAACTCGTTGCGCAGCGTAAAGCCCAAGGTGGACTGTCCGGGCTGATTCGGCGCTTTATGCAAGGCCGAAGCCTGCACGCGAATCTGGTCCAGACGACGTTCGTAGGGAACCTTGCACGACAAGGTCTGACACGCGCTCTCGAACACGGGACGCAGCATGGGTATCTGGCTGACAATCTGTACGCGATACACGTACATCAGCTGCACGACGAACAGGACAACACCCAGAACGCACAAGCTGGTCCAGATCAGCGAACCCACACGCTGACCAAAACTGGCTTCGCCCTCATAACGTGTTTCGCGTTGCAAGGCTGGGTTGGGGTCAATGACCCAGTCCTGCTGAAAATCCTCGCCATCACTATCATGCGTACCATCAGCCTGACGCGAGGGGAAAGAGGCGCGCAAGGCACTGGCACGGTCGCCCACACTGAACTCAGGCTCGGCAGCCGACCACGATGCCTGACCAATATGATGGTCCCCATCTGGCTCAGAAACAGAGCCGGTCGATACGAAAAACGAGGTGTCCTGATCATCCTGCGGCAAAGGCTCGTGTCTGGAGCGGGCGCGAATGACCGACGGCTCTACCGACTCAACCGCAGGCTCTGCCGGGCGGACAAAAGGCTCGGTAGCTACAGCAGCAGGCGCGGCCGGAGTGACAGGTGCTTGTGTCAGGATGGAGTCGGGGAATTTGCGTACCTGCAAGGACTCGTGGGCCGTGCCTTCATCACGCGGCGGGGCGTGACGGGAGTGCTCCACAAATCGCGGCCCCGGAATGGGCGCTTGCAGGTCCACCGACTGCACCTGTTCCTGCCGTGGCGAAACAGGTGGCTCGGGCGCCAGACGCGGCTCGATCTGAACCGGCGTGGCGGGGGAGTGATAGGAAGGCTCAGGGGCTTGCTCATCAATGACTTCTTCAAAGCCATCGAAGATATGCGCACATTGAATGCAGCGTATATAGCCCCGGCGGCGTTGCAGCGTTTCTACACTGGCTGCAAACGATGTCCCGCAACGGGGGCAGCGAGTCTTTAGCTCCATGAACTCACCTTAAGTTCTGCCGTCTTATAACGGGCGTTGACCAGCCAAACACACCCAGCCATCGCGCTCCTGCCAAACCGACATGGGCAAGTAGGAGGAATAGACCTCGATCATTTCCTCGGCCTGCCAATCGTAAATACCGGACAGGATCAGATGCCCGCCCGGTTTGACACGGTTGGCCAGCATGGGAGCCAGCATACGCAGGGGATTGGCCAGAATGTTGGCGACAACCAGATCCGTTTGCCCTGCGGGCATGGCATCGGGCAGCAAGCCTTCAACCTCGACCTGATTGACTTGCGCATTGTAGCGCGTGGCAATCACGGCCTGCTCGTCAATGTCCACACCAACCGTATGGCCAGCACCCAGCTTGCGGGCGGCAATCGCCAAGATACCGGAGCCACAACCGTAGTCCAGCACGGTCTGACCCGCTTGCACATGATGGGCCAGCCAATCCAGACACAAATGCGTCGTGGGGTGACTGCCGGTACCAAAGGCCAGGCCGGGGTCCAATTCAATGCGCACCAGGCCGTCATCGCCTTCCTGGGCGACTGGCAGGTCCTCGTCGTCCTTGTGCCAGCTGGGCACAATCAAGATACGATCGCCCACCGGGATGGGACCAAACTGCGATTGCGTCAAACGAACCCAATCCTCGTCGGGTACTTCGCGCACGCTCCACTGGGCCTTTGCAGGATCCAGCACACCGGCTTCAAAAAGTGGTTGCAACAACTCTTCAGGCTCCAGCTCCTCGGGCAGCAAGGCCACCACCCGATTTCGGTCCCAGGCCAGCACATCCGGTTCGATACCAGGTTCGCCAAACAGGGGCTTTTCCTGGTCGGTATCACCATCGGCATCTTCCACCGACACCGACAAGGCGCCCGCCTCAAGCAAGGCATCGGACAAGCGCTCGGCCTCGTGTTCCTGGCAGCTCAGTAAGAGTTCACGCATACATAGTTTCCATAAAGCAAAACAGGGGGCTCGCCCCTGTTTTACGTAGTCATCATTCTTGTCAGGTCAGGCCTGTGGCCTGACCTGTTGCTGCCCTTACTTGCTACGTTGGGCCAGCTTTTGTTCCAGGTAGTGAATGCTGGTGCCGCCTGCCTTGAAGCTGGCGTCCTGCATCAATTCCCGGTGCAGATCCACGTTCGTCTTGATCCCTTCCACCACCATTTCGGACAAGGCAATGTCCATACGGGCAATGGCTTGCTCGCGCGTCTTACCGTAGGTAATCAGCTTGGCAATCATGGAATCGTAGTACGGCGGCACGGTGTAGCCGGTGAACACGTGCGAGTCGATACGCACGCCAGGGCCACCGGGAGTGTGCCACTTGGTAATCAAGCCCGGGCTTGGTACGAAGTTGAATGGATCTTCCGCGTTGATACGGCATTCGATCGAGTGACCTTCAAACTCGATGTCACGCTGGCGCAGCACGAACTTCTCGCCTGCGGCCACTTTGATCTGCTCCTGGACCAGATCAATGCCGGTGATCATTTCAGTGATGGTGTGTTCGACCTGAATACGGGTGTTCATCTCGATAAAGAAGAACTCGCCGTTTTCGTACAGAAATTCAAACGTACCAGCACCGCGGTAACGCATGCGACGGCAGGCATCAGCACAACGCTCGCCGATGCGTTCGATCAGGCGACGTGGAATACCTGGAGCCGGTGCTTCTTCAATCACTTTCTGGTGACGACGCTGCATGGAGCAGTCGCGCTCACCCAGCCAGACGGCATTGCGATCACCATCAGCCAATACCTGAATTTCGATATGGCGTGGATTCTCGAGGTACTTTTCCATGTAGACCTCGGGATTATTGAACGCAGCGGCGGCTTCGGTTTTGGTCGTGGCAACGGCCGTCAGCAAAGCGGCTTCGGTGTAGACCACGCGCATACCGCGACCACCACCACCGCCTGAGGCCTTGATGATGACCGGGTAGCCCACTTCACGGGCAATGCGCACGATTTCTGCGGGATCGTCGGGCAAGGCGCCATCCGAACCGGGAACCACAGGCACACCGGCCTCGATCATGGCTTTTTTGGCCATGACCTTATCGCCCATCGTGCGGATGTTCTCGGGACGTGGGCCGATAAAGACAAAACCGCTCTTTTCGACACGATCAGCGAAGTCCGCGTTTTCAGCCATAAAGCCGTAGCCAGGGTGAATGGCTTCCGCATCGGTGACTTCTGCTGCCGAGATAATGGCAGGCATGCTCAGGTAGCTGTCACGGGCTTGGGCGGGGCCAATACACACGGCCTCGTCGGCCAGACGCACGTACTTGGCACCACGATCAGCTTCAGAATAAACGACGACTGTCTTGATACCCATCTCGCGGCAAGCGCGCTGGATACGCAAGGCAATTTCGCCCCGATTGGCGATTAGGATTTTTTCAAACATATCATCAACCGATGACGAACAGAGTCTGACCGTATTCCACCGGCCCGCCGTTTTCAACCAGAATTTCCTTGATCACGCCGGACTTGTCGGCTTCGATCTCGTTGAGCAGCTTCATGGCTTCGATAATGCACAAAGGCTCGCCTTCCTTGACCGTCTGGCCCACTTCCACAAAAGGAGCAGCGCCTGGGCTAGGAGCACGGTAGAACGTGCCGACCATAGGAGCCTTGACGGCGTGGCCTTCGGGAACGGCGGGTGCAGCGGGAGCTGCGGCAGGAGCGCCAGCGGCGGGGGCTACCACCTGGGCTACAGGAGCCTCGGGAGCATAGACCACGGGAGCTGCCGAGCTTTGCGAAAATTTCACAATGCGAACCTTGTCATCACCTTCAGTGATTTCCAGTTCGGCAATGCCAGACTCGGCTACCAGATCGATCAGGGTTTTGAGTTTTCTAAGATCCATGCGTACTTCCCGCAACGCCGCACTAGCCACTGACTGGGTCAGGACGGCATTAAAAAAATATTGGTCAAAAAAACGAAACGAACCGCCTAACTATTCAAAGCAAACCGCAGCGCGGCTTCATAACCGTAGGCCCCCAAACCAACAATGACACCGCTAGCGATGTCAGAGAGATAGGAGTGGTGACGGAACGGCTCACGACGGTGAACATTGGACAGATGAACTTCAATAAACGGAATACCGACACCGGCAAGCGCATCCCGTATCGCCACGCTGGTATGGGTGTAGGCCCCAGCATTGATCAGGATGAAATCCACGCCCTCGGTACGGGCTTGATGAATTCGATCGACGAGCCCGCCTTCGTGATTACTTTGAAAAAAATGACACTGCGCGCCATGCTGGTCGGCCAGCACCTGTAAACCACTGTTGATATCGTCGAGAGTCTGATGTCCGTAGACATCGGGTTCTCGGGTACCCAGCAGGTTGAGGTTGGGCCCGTTAAGGACCAGGACATGTTTCGCCATAGCGGATTTTTCGTCAAGACAGACCGCCTTTTTACGCTAAATAACGTCATTTGTCCATAAACCTGCTTGGCTTACAAACAGTTAGCATTGGTCCCATCCCGTTTGAAACAGGGGTGGGCCAGACCGACAATTTGACGAAATTAAGCGAAAAAGTCGGCCAGTTAGCGTTGAGCTTTAATAACTTCGTCCAACTTTTCGGGATCTATCTGGCCCAAAATGCGTTCGCTGACCCGGCCATTGCTGCCAAACACGACAGTAAAGGGCAATCCGCCCTTTTTATTGCCCACGCTGCGCATTTGTTTCAGGCCGCCCGAACCAGCCAGCAAAATGTCGTAACTGACCGGCACGCGTTCCAGAAACTCTTTCACGTTATCCAGCGAGTCCACTGCAATACCCACAAAGTTCACCTCGGGGTAGCGTTTGTGCAGTTCCTGCAGATCCGGCATTTCCTTGACGCAAGGTGCACACCAGGTCGCCCAGAAGTTGACCACCAGGGGCTTGCCTATATAAGTAGAGAGCGCGCGATCTTCGCCCTGAAGATCCTTGAAGCTTTGCGCCAGGAAGGGGTCTGAAGGCAGCAAACTGGCCCAAGGGGCGGGATGCAGGGCCAAAAGACTTGCACACACTAGCGATTTCTGCAGAAAAAGACGCCTACGCATACCGGCTCACACCTGAAAAAATATCATCTGGGGATGATAGCACCGGCCCTCACCAAAGCTCACGCATCAGATCAAACAGTCGTCTAGAATACAGGCCGGAGGATTGTCATGCACATACATATACTAGGAATTTGCGGCACATTCATGGGTGGTCTGGCCCTGATTGCCCGCTCGGCTGGCCATACGGTTACCGGTTGCGATGCCGGGGTCTACCCGCCCATGAGCACGCAGCTGGAAGAACAAGGCATTGAGCTTATTGAAGGCTTTGGCGCAGAGCAAACCAGGCTGTCCCCTGATCTCTATATAGTGGGCAACGTGGTGACGCGCGGTAATCCTCTGATGGAAGCCATTCTGGATCAGGGTCTGCCTTATACATCCGGCCCGCAATGGCTGGGCGAGAACATTCTGCACAAGCAGCACGTTCTGGCCGTGGCCGGCACGCACGGCAAGACCTCCACCAGCTCCATGCTGGGCTGGATCCTGGAGCAGGCCCAGCTGTCCCCCAACTTCCTGATCGGTGGCGTGGCCCCCGGCCTGGGTGTGTCGGCCCGCTTCAATCCAGAACAATCCTTGTTTGTGATCGAGGCCGACGAATACGACACCGCCTTTTTCGACAAGCGCTCCAAATTTGTTCACTACCGCCCCCGCACGGCCATCCTGAACAATCTGGAATACGATCATGCTGATATCTTCCCTGATCTACACGCCATCCAGACCCAATTTCACCATCTGGTGCGTACCATCCCCTCCACCGGGCTGATTCTGCGTCCCACCCACACCCCCAGCCTGGACGAAACCCTGGCCCGTGGATGCTGGACGCCGGTTGAACAGTTTGGCCCCGACGGAGATTGGGACAGCAAGGCAATCAGCGCCACCTCTTTCGACGTGATGTTCAAAGGCCAGTCCCAAGGCATCGTCCAATGGACACTGACCGGCGAACACAATCGCCTGAACGCTCTGGCCGCCATCGCCGCTGCCCACCACGTGGGCGTCAAACCTGAACAGGCTTGCGCGGCACTGAGCCAATTCGCTGGCATCAAGCGCCGTATGGAAGTGCGTGGCGTGGTCAATGACATTACCGTCTACGACGATTTTGCCCATCACCCTACCGCCATTGCTACTACGCTAGCCGGTTTGCGCAGCCAGACAGGTAAAGCCACCCGAATTCTGGCCGTGCTGGAGCCACGCTCCAACACCATGAAGCTGGGTGCCATGGCTGCCCGCCTGCCCGGTTCGCTGGAAGATGCCGACCTGGTTTTTTGCTACGGCGAGACCCAGGGCAAGCACGCGCTGGGTTGGGATGCGGCCAAGGTCCTGGCTCCTTTAGGGGATCGCGCCACAGCGTGGAATGATTTGGATAAAATGGTTCAGGCCATTGTTCAGGCCAGCCAGCCCGGCGATGCCATTGTCGTGATGAGTAACGGCAGCTTTGGCGGCATTCATCAGCGCCTGCTGGATCAACTGTCACGCTGACCCTCTTATCTATATAGCAGGTGCCTCCATGATCCTCTATCTACACGGCTTTCGTTCCTCGCCTTCGTCCTACAAAGCGCAGCGCCTGAAACAAACCATGCAGGACAGGGGCTTGCTGCACCTGTGGCGCTGCCCGCAATTGCCCGCCAGCCCGGCCCAGGCCATTGCCATGTGCAAGCGCATTGTGGACACGGAAATGCAGGCCGGCATGAGCGCCGATCAATTGTGTGTGATCGGCTCCTCGCTGGGCGGTTACTATGCCAGCCACCTGGCGCAGCACTATCACAGCCGCGCCGTGCTGCTTAACCCGGTGGTCTACGCAGGGCGCGATCTGGCTACGCAGGTGGGCGAGCATGTCTGTTATCACTCGCCCGACCCGTTTCACTTCCTGCCCGACTATGTGGATGAGCTCAACGACATTCACGTACCACGCCCCAGCGATCCCCAGCGCTTTTACCTGCTGGCCGCCAAAGGTGATGAAGTCCTGAACTGGCGCGAGATGGCGGACTGGTACAAAGGCAGCCAAGGTCACATTCTGGAAGGCGGAGATCACGGCCTGACCGACTTTGATCCCTGGATCGACGAAATTTTGCGCTTTGCCCTGCAACAACCTTAACTATCTTTACCGGATGGCCAGCACCATCCAGATGGAAAATCATGTACGTCCTTTTTGAAGACAGCGGTAATTTCAAAGCAGAAAAAATATTTTCTGACAGCGATACCACCATGCAGGTGGAATCCGCGTCTGGCAAACGCAGCAAAATAAAGAAAAACAGCGTTCTATTTACCTTCGAGCAGCCCGCCCCGGCAGAACTGCTGGAAAAAGCCCAAGCGCTGGCCGAATCCCTGGATATCAATTTTTTATGGGAATGCGCCCCCCAGGAGGAGTTTGAAGCGTCCACGCTGGCACAGGATTATTTCGGTCACGCGCCCAGCGCTGTCGAAAAAACCGGCACCATCTTTGCCCTGCACAGCGCACCCGCCTACTTTCACCGTCGTGGCAAAGGGCTGTACCGCCCTGCTCCGCCAGAAATTTTGCAAGCCGCTCTGGCCGCCATTGAAAAGAAACGCCTGCAGCAAGAGCAAATCCAGACCTGGGCCGAACAGATGATCAAGGGCGAACTGCCGCCCGAAGTTGCCGAGAAAGCCAGCACCTTCCTGACTCAGCCAGACAAGAACACGCTGGAGTGGAAAGCGTTTGATCAGGCCCAGAAAGAACTGGGTGTCAGCACGGAAAAGCTTCTGCTGTCGCTGGGTGCCTGGTCCAATCCACTGACTTTGCATCAACATCGCTTTTTGGCCGCGCACTTCCCCAAAGGGACAGGCTTTCCGGAGATTGCCCTGCAAAATTGGGGGCAGGACCTGCCCGAGGCCGATGTCACCGCCTACTCGGTGGACGACGCCAATACGATTGAAATTGACGACGCCCTGTCCGTCCAGCATCCGGAACCGGGCCGCCTGCGTATCGGGGTTCACATTGCCGTGCCTTCGCTGGCCTTGGCTCGTGGCAACGAGATCGACCAGATTGCCCGCAATCGCATGGCAACGGTATACACACCGGGCTACAAGATCCCTATGCTGCCGCCCGAGCTGATCGCGCATTTCTCCCTGGATCAAGGGCAGACTCGTCCTACCCTGTCGCTGTATGTAGACGCCGACATCAGCACTGGTGAAATCCTGTCGCATCAGACTCGTCTGGAACGCATTACCGTGGCGGGCAACCTGCGCCAGCACGAGCTGGACCCGCTCATCAGCGAAGAAGCTCTGGCCGACGAAAACGCCGAACTGCCCTATGCACAATGGCTGCGTCCGCTATGGAACTTCTCGCGCCAACTGTCAGCCCAGCGTGAAGCCGTGCGTGGCAAACCGGAAAACAATAACCGTGTGGAATACAGCTTCGAGCTGGATGGCCCGCACGACGATCCAAACTCCATCATTCGTCTGGTGCCACGCGTGCGTAATGCGCCGCTAAGCCTGCTGGTGGCTGAATACATGATTCTGGCCAATCAGTTGTGGGGCGGTTTGCTGGCCGAGCACAATGTGCCCGGTATTTACCGCTCCCAGCAGTTCATGCGTACGCGTATGTCCACCACCCCCGGCCCGCACGAATCCATTGGTGTGCCGCAATACATCTGGTCGACCTCGCCTCTGCGCCGTTATGTGGACCTGATCAATCAGGGCCAGATTCTGGCGGCGGCCGAGCACGGCATCTCCGCACGCCTGGCCGCCCCCTTCCAGCCCAAGGATGCGGATCTGTACGCCATTATTGGCGCCTTTGAATCGCAATACACCCAGTGGTCGGACTACCAGTCGTCTCTGGAGCGCTTCTGGTGCCTGCGCTGGCTGCAACAAAACGACATCAAGCAAGTCCAGGCCAACTTCATCAAGGAAGATCTGGTGCGCCTGAGCAATGCGCCGCTGGTTCTTCATGTCCCCGGCCTGCCAGCACTTGAACGTGGTCAGGAAGTCACGCTGGATCTGTTGTCCTTCGACGAACTGGCTTTGACGGTGGAAGCCCGTTTGCGCTCGGTCGCCACGGCTGACTGACGATCATGACCAAGCTCGACCGCCGCCACGCGCCCAAAGACTATTTGTGGCTGGCGGTCGCCCTTTCGGCACTGATTCATCTTTTGCTGATCTTCTGGCCGGCTCGCGCGCCCTCGCCCGCACCAGCCAACAGTCTGGATGTAGCACTGGTCAATTTCAGTACCGACTCGGCACCGTTAAGCCCCCAACTGTTGGCGCAGTTGAATCTGGATGGCGGCGGAGAGCATCAGCAAGGGCAAGCCAGCAATCCTTTGCCGCTGACCGATCCCAATCTGCCGAATCAGTTAGTGCTGGAAGCCTTGCGTGCACGCCAGCAAAGCCTGGAAGCTGAACAGCAGCGCCTGCTGGGCGAGCTGGAAAGTCAGGACAAGGTACCTTTGTCGACACCCAGCTTTGAATATATTGGCGCGTCCATTGAGCCCGGCCCGGACGACCATGATCTGGACCCACAAGTGCAAAATAGCCAACTGGCGATTTTGCGCGAGCAGATTCGTGAACAACAACGCCAACCCCGCTACCACTATGTAGGCCCCAGCGCCAAAGCCAGCGAACAAGCCCAGTACCTGGATCAGTGGCGTCAAAAAATTGAGCAGACCGGCACCCGCCACTATCCGAAGCAAAATGGCGAGCAACTGTACGGTCAGCTGCAAATGACAGTCTATATCCGGCGCGATGGCAGCCTGCTGCGTGCCCAGATTACTGAGCCTTCAGATCAGGCCGCCTTGAATCTGGCGGCCCGCCGCATTGTGGAACTGGCCGCCCCCTTCGCCCCCCTGCCCGAACAAGTGGCTCCTGGCTCGGATGTACTCGTCATTACCCGCAGCTGGAGTTTTACGCATGACAGGCTCAGTATGCACGGCACGGATGTGCAATAAGATCGTATTGTCCACAGCAAGCTCTGGCAAAAGCAGACCCTAGGGTAAAATATGCGCTTTCAGCCTTGGGGCTGACACCTCACAACAAGACAAGCATCGCTTAACCATGCCCGACACGACTCCCGCCAAGCGCTACGGCGTTATTGGTCACCCTATCGAGCACAGCCGCTCTCCACAAATCCATACGCAGTTTGCCAGCCAGTTCAATCTGGCCCTGAGCTACGAGCGCATTCTGGCACCACTGGATGGCTTTAACGCCACCGTGGAGGAGTTTTTCAAGGACGGCAGCGGCCTGAATGTCACCTTGCCCTTCAAAGAGCAGGCTTATGATCTGGTGGGCCCACGCTTGAGCCGTCGCGCTCGCATGGCCGGAGCCGTCAATACGCTATGGCTGGAAGATGGGCAGTTGCACGGCTGCAATACCGATGGCGTGGGCCTGTGCTCGGACCTGCTGCGTGTCGGCCACAACCCGGAAGGCAAGCGTATCTTGCTGATCGGTGCAGGTGGTGCCTCGCGTGGAGTGGTGTTCCCTTTATTGGAAGCCGGTTGCGAAATGCTGCACATCATCAACCGCACCAGCGCCAAAGCCTACGACATTCGTGAGCAGGTCGTTGCTCTGGACCCGGATGCCTCCCGCCGCCTGAGCGCGGGCGGTCTGGACGATCATTGTGGCGACTGGGACATTGTGATCAATGCCACCTCGGCCAGCCTGAACCAGAATCTGCCCGAACTGCCAGATGCCCGTTATCGCAGCAACTCTCTGGCCTACGATATGTTTTATGCCAGCGAACCCACTGCCTTCATGCGTGCCGCCGAGCAAGCCGGTGCCACACATAGCAAAGATGGCCTTGGCATGCTGGTAGGCCAAGCGGCCGCCAGCTTTCAGATCTGGCACGGCGTAGAGGCCGATGTCGAACCCGTACTGGCCCAGCTGCGCCAGGACATCGGACAAATCTGACGTGCGTCGCCTTCTGGCCCATCCCTGGAAACTGGCTGGCCTGGCCGTTCTGGCCGTGGCCGCTGGTGTTCTGCTTTATCAGATCGCCCTGTTTCTTATGGTGCTCTGGTACAGCGTGGTGCCGCCCCGCATGACCACCTTCATGGCGGCCGAACAGGGCCAGTTGCGCAGCGCCAATGCGGATGCCGAACTGCGCTATCAATGGGTGCCGTACGACAAGATCAGCGCCAATTTGAAACGCGCAGTGATTGCCTCCGAAGATTCGAACTTCCTGAACCATTCGGGGGTCGAATGGGATGCCATTCGCAAAGCCTGGGAATACAACCGCCGCCAGTCGGAAAAGGGCTCTACCCGCCGTCGTGGTGGTTCTACCATTTCCCAGCAACTGGCCAAGAATCTGTTTCTATCGGAATCACGCAGTTATCTGCGCAAAGGTCAGGAATTGATTCTGACCTATATGATTGAAACCGTCATGAGCAAGGAGCGCATCCTGGAGCTGTACCTGAACGTAGCTCAATGGGGAGAAGGCGTTTTTGGTGCCCAGGCGGCGGCACGCCACTACTTCAAGGTTGATGCGGCCAAGCTCAGTGCCATGCAGGCCGCCCGTCTGGCGGGCATGTTGCCCAACCCGGCCTACTATGACAAAAACCGTAACAGCCCCTATTTGCAATCGCGCACGCGCACTATCAGTCAACGTATGCGACAAGTCGCTATTCCCTGACTGCAATCCGCATTTTTGTTAAGCTAGCCACGTCTTTCCTGGGCCCTATTTTCATGCGCACCGCACGCCGCTATCTCGCTTCCGAAATCTATCGCTCCAGCGCCGTGGTGCTGATTGCCCTGCTTGGCCTGTTCACCTTTTTCGCCCTGATTGAAGAGCTGGACAAGGTCGGTTCCAAGTTCACCCTGATGAATCTGTTTTACATCCAGGCCCTGGAGCTGCCCACCCGTCTGTACGACCTGCTGCCCATTGGCCTGTTGATTGGTGCCACCCTGGCCCTGGCCAGTCTGGCTCAGCGCAATGAGCTGGTAATTTTGCGTGCGTCAGGCGTTAGCGGCCTGCACATGATGCTGATGCTCTGGACCATTACCCTGCCCCTGGTAGGGGGGGCCTTTGTTTTGTCCGAGTATGTCACCCCCATGGCCGAGATCAAATCCAGTGAGCAAGGCATGGCCTTGCTGGGACGTTCCGGTGGCGGCCGTCTGGACAGTGGCTACTGGTTCAAGGAGAGCAATGACAGTGGCGGGGTGCGCATCATCAATATTGCCAACCTGCAGGGCGATGGCAAAGTAAGCGATGTCAGCGTGTTCGACTTCGCGGATGGGCAGCGCCTGAGTGCAATGACTCAAGCGCCCAGCGGACAGTTCCACAAGAACCAGCTGGACTTGCAGGACGTTACCGAAACCCAAGTCAATGAGCAGGCCCACACGGCTCTGTCACAGGATAAGGCACCTGATCAAGCGCTGGTCAAAATTGAAAAACGCCCCACCTTGACGCTGACCACCACGCTAACGCCGGATCGACTGATTGCACGCGTCGTGACCCCCGAGCGCATGTCCATTCTGGACCTGAAGGATTACATCGGCTACCTGGACGCGAACAAGCTGCAGACCAAACGTCAGGTTGTGGCCCTGTGGCGCAAAGTCGCTTACCCCTTTACCTTGCTGGTCATGATTACCATTGCTGCGCCTATCGGCTTCATGCAGACCCGCCACGGCGGTGTGGGCACCAAGGTCTTTACCGGTATCTTGCTGGGCGTGGGCTTTTTCATGATCAATCAGCTGGCCTTGAACGTGGCCATGCTCAGCAATCTGGCGCCGTGGGTCACCGCTCTGGTTCCGAACCTGATCGCCATGGCCATGGCCTTGAGTGCTCTTATCATGATGGAAAACCGGCACAACCGGCGTCGTCGCAACTCCAGCACAACCAACTAAATCATGTCCTTAGCTACTTCCCCTGCCATCTGGGCGATTGGTGATATTCAAGGCTGCTGCCGCCCCCTGGACAGCTTGCTCAGCCATCCTGATGTTGCAGCCGACAGCCAGGCCAAATTCTGGTTTGCAGGCGATCTGGTCAACCGTGGCCCGGACTCTCTGGGAGCGTTGCGCCTGATTCGTTCTCTGGGCGATCGCGCCGTCTGTGTACTGGGCAACCACGACATTCACTGTCTGGCAGTCGCTGCCGGGGTGCGCAAGCCCGGCAAACAGGATACCTTGCAGGAACTGCTGGCCGCGCCGGACGCACAAGAGCTGCTGGACTGGCTGCGACACCAACCGCTGGCTCATTATGAGCATGGCCATCTGATGGTACATGCCGGAGTGCACCCCGACTGGAGCCCGGAGCAAACGCTGGAATACGCCCACGAGCTGGAAGCACTCTTACGTGCGGATGACTGGCAAGAAAAGATTATTGAGTTGTTCGGCAACAACCCGGATCGCTGGGATGCTGGGCTACAAGGCTACGATCGCCTGCGCGCCATTGTCAGCACCTTGACCCGCATGCGCATGTGCGATGTGAATGGTCGCATGGACTTCAAGCACAAGGGTGCGCCGGATGCCGAGTCCGGCTTGCTAGCGTGGTATGAAATGCCGAATCGCGCCTGTGCCCAGGTCCCTATTATTTTTGGACATTGGTCTACGCTGGGCTTGCTGAACACGCCTACCGTGATCAGTCTGGATACCGGCTGCGTCTGGGGTCGCCAGCTTAGTGCTGTACGCCTGCAAGACCGCCATCTGGTTCAGATTCACTGCCCGGAAAGCAAGAAACCGGGCTAAAGCCATCAGGCCTCGACAGTGACGGCCTCGGGGCACACGACCGCACGGATCTGTTCACGAGCTGTTTGTGCCGTTTGCGAACGTCCCCACTCCGTACAGGATTGAGCCGGCATCAGGTCCAGAAAATGGCAGTGCACAGAGACATTACGCGCACTGAGCAGAACCCAGATATTGCCAACCAGAGACTGCTCGCCCACAAAGGCAAAGCGCTCACTGCGCTGACCTTTCTGCTCAAATACCAGAGCCACCGGCTGAATATCCACATTCAGGCTGATAGCCGTCTCAAACAAACTGGCGTGGAAAGGCTGTACATCCAGTCCGGTTGAAGTGGTGCCTTCAGGGAACAGACCTACGGCATCACCACGCTCAAAGCACACAGCCATTTGCTGGCTGACAATCTGAATGGCGCGACGCTGTCCGCGCTCAATGAAAACCGTCCCGGCACCCGCCACCAGCCAGCCAATCACTGGCCAACGGCGAATATCGCTTTTTGCAATGAAAGAGGTACTACGCACGCTGTTGAGTACAAAAATGTCCAACCAGGAGATATGGTTGGACACATAGAGCACGGAGCGATCCTGAACGGCCTGGCCGTGCTGCAGTACACGCACGCCGCAGATCAGCATCAAGAGGCGCGACATGCGCAACACCATGACGCGGCGCCCGCCTGGACGCAATACCGGAAAAAGCAGACCGACGCTTAACAAGCCGACCACGATCCACACAATCAGAGCGACAGCGCGCCAACTAAAACGAAATAAACTAATCAAAAGGCTGCAACCTTGTAGAGAGCTCAGGCCGGTGGCAGGCTGTCCAGATATCGCTGCAGGATCACGCAAGCTGCCATGGCATCATCATCGTCATTATTGCCCAGCAATTCTTGAGCCTCCATGCTGGAGCCCCGCTCATCGACCAGGTCTACTGCAACGCCATAGCGACCGTGCAGTTGGTTGGCAAAACGCCGACACCGCAGCGAAGCATACTGCTCGCCACCATCCAGGGTCAAAGGCAAACCTACCACGACGCGATCGGGCTGCCATTCCTTGAGCAAAGCCTCGATAGCCGCAAAGCGCTGTTCCCGTGTAACGGGCCGCAAAATCGTATAAGGGCGGGCCTGGCGCGTCAAGGTGTTGCCTAGCGCCACGCCAATTTTTTTCAGGCCATAGTCAAAGGCCAGCAAGGTTTGCGCCGAGCTGACCATTGACGGTGTTTCGTGTTCAGGCATGGCCCGCAGCACCTGTCAGGGTAAAAGGACTGATTCCCAGCAAAGCCAGGGCGCGATCATAGCGCTCCCCAACCGGGGTAGAAAACAGGATTTCATGGGTAGCCTTGATGCTCAGCCAGGCATTGTCGGCCATCTCGCTTTCCAGCTGGCCCGCAGCCCAACCGGCATAACCCAGCGTGACCAGCATATGCACTGGCCCCTGGCCTTGGGCCACGTCCTGCAGCACATCCCGCGAAGTAGTCAGAGTCAGATCACCTACCCCCAGACTGGAGGTATAGGTTTTATCGGAATCATGGAGAACAAAGCCGCGATCCGTTTGCACCGGTCCACCGAAGTAGACAGAAGTCGCGGCCAGATCAGCCCGGTTTTCCACATCCACCTCGATACGAGACAGCAGCTCAACCAGGCTCAGATCCGTTGGTCGATTGATAACAAGGCCCAAGGCACCTTGCTCATTATGTTCACAGACATAAATCACCGTGTCGGCCAAGCTGCCCGAAACCACACCGGGCATGGCAAGTAACAGGTGGTGCGTTAGATCAGCGCTTTCTTGGATTAGCGGGGACTGGCTAGTGGCACTCATACACACCTCCCGTCAAAACAAACCACCTTGGAACTTGAGATGATCACACTTGGATCATTTCGAAGTCTTCCTTACGAGCGCCGCATTCGGGACAGACCCAGTTCGGAGGGACGTCTTCCCAGAGTGTGCCCGGCGCAATGCCTTCCTCAGGCAAACCTGCTTCTTCATCATAAATCCAGCCGCAAATCAGGCACATCCACGTACGCATAGTATTCCTACTGTATTTGTAAACATAGTCCGATCCGCGTGCAAATCGGGGCAATCCATTAAAATGGGGTTCATATTACTAAATTACTCAACCCGTGACATCCAGAGCCTTGCCGGCCCTGCATGGGTAACCAAGACAAGATGGCTGCTGAAATCAAAAATTCAAGTCCTGCTCTGGCGCTCGTGCTGGCTCCTTATGATCCCAGCGGCGGTGCCCACCTGCCCGCCGATGCCATCACTGGCGCTCATCTGGGCTGCCATATCGTCAGCGTGCCCACCGCCTTGCTGGTGCGCGATAGCGCGCAGCAAGAAAACATTCAGACCCTGGCAGAGGACATTGCCGACGACCAGGCGCGCTGCTTGCTGGAGGACATGAACATTCAGGCCATCAAGTGTGGTCCTGTCTACAGTCCTGAAATCGCCAGCATGGTGGCCGAGCTTTGCTCCGACTACCCTGAACTGCCCTTGGTCCTGCACCTGAGCGCCATGCCCACCGGCCTGGACGAGCTGGATGCGGACGATGCTCTTGATGCCAGTTTACGCCTGCTCCTGCCCCTGAGCTCCTTATTATTGATCGACCACCCCAGCCTGGAGCGCTGGCAGGCCGACGAGCTGCTGGGCGACACCCCCGATGCCGTGGAAACCTTGTTGAATAACGGAGCCAATGCCGTACTGGTCACCGGCGTCCCCGGTGCTGCCGGACAATGGCACACGCGCTTTCAGGGACATCACGGTCGTCTGGACTACAGCATGCCGCTGGATGGCGGCCTGCGTCAGCAGGACATAGACAGTTTGCTGGCTACCGCCTGCCTGAGCTTTCTGGCTCAAGGCCACGAGCTGGATAACGCGGTAGAATCAGCCTTGTTGCACCTGCAGGCACGTGCCAGTGACACCTTCCAGCCCGGTATGGGCCACCGCCTGTTCAACCCTGTTGCTCCCCAAAATGACTGACGCCACCACCCTGCGCTTTCCTGCCGGTCTATACGGCATTACTCCCGAATGGGACGACACCGCCCGCTTGTTGAACGCAGTACGTGCCGCTCACGAAGGGGGTTTGCAGGTCTTGCAGTTCCGTCGCAAGAACGGCCCGGAACCAATCCGCCAGCAACAACTCAAAGAGTTGATCAAGCTGTGCCTGTCTTTGGATCTGCCGCTATTGGTGAACGATCACTGGAGCTGGGCGCAAGAGTTTGACGTGCAAGGCGCGCACCTGGGTAAAAGCGATGGCGAGTTGACCCAGGCCCGTCAGGCACTGGGGCCGCAAGCCCTGCTGGGACGCTCCTGCTACAACAGTCTGGATCTGGCTCGCCAGGCCCTGGCAGACGATGCAGACTACATTGCCTTTGGTGCCATGTACCCTTCCAGCGTCAAACCCGAAGCCCCCCCGGCTGAACTGAACACCTTGCGACAAGCTCGACTGCTTTGCCAAGAACAAGAACACGAGGGACGACGTGCTGCCATTGTTGCGATTGGCGGCATCACACCCGAGAAAATGCCCGAACTGCTGGAAGCAGGGGTCGATAGCGTTGCCGTTATCAGCAGCCTGTTTGAAACCAGCGATATACGCGCCACGGCGCAACGCTTTACCGACTACTTTCACGCCCAGGACTCATCGCGCTTTATGCGCTGACCCCTTGCCTGGCCTTGACCTTTTCACATCTGGATTCTTGCCTCATGTCCCGTAACTCCGAACTTTTTGAACGTGCCTGCAAAGTCATCCCCGGCGGCGTCAACTCGCCCGTCCGTGCCTTCGGTTCCGTGGGCGGCACCCCGTGCTTTATCGAACGCGCTCAGGGCCCTTACATCTGGGATGCAGACGGCCAGCAATACACGGACTACGTGGGTTCCTGGGGACCGGCCATTCTGGGCCACTCCGATCCGGACGTTATCAAAGCCGTACAGGAAGCCGCCGTACACGGCCTGTCCTACGGCGCGCCTACCGAAGGCGAAGTCGTGCTGGCTGAAACTCTGACCAAAATGCTGCCGTCCATCGAGCAAGTGCGTCTGGTCAGCTCCGGCACCGAAGCCACCATGAGCGCCATTCGTCTGGCCCGTGGCTTTACCGGCCGCAACACCATCATCAAGTTTGAAGGCTGTTACCACGGCCACGCTGACAGTTTGCTGGTCAAAGCCGGTTCCGGCTTGCTGACCTTTGGCAACCCCACCTCTGCAGGCGTGCCAGCCGAATTTGTCGGCCACACCCTGGTGCTGGACTACAACGATCTGGACGCCGTGCGCGATGCTTTCAAGCAGAAAGGCAGCGAAATCGCCTGCATTATCGTTGAGCCTTTTGCCGGCAACATGAACCTGGTGCGCCCAGCCCCCGGCTTCCTGGAAGGCTTGCGCGAACTGTGTACCGAATACGGTGCCGTACTGATTTTTGACGAAGTCATGACCGGCTTCCGTGTTGGCCCTCAAGGCGTGCAAGGCCTGACCGGCATTCGTCCTGACCTGACCACCCTGGCCAAGGTGATTGGTGGCGGCATGCCCGTCGGTGCTTTCGGTGGCCGTCGCGACATCATGCAATGTGTCGCTCCCGTCGGTGGTGTTTACCAGGCAGGCACCCTGTCCGGTAACCCTGTTGCTGTGGCCGCAGGTCTGGCAACCTTGAAGAAACTGGCTCAACCCGGTTTCTACGACACCCTGACAGCCAACACCGCCAACCTGATCCAGGGCTTGAAGGCCGCTGCAAAAGAAGCAGGCGTACCTTTTACGGCAGACCACCAGGGCGGCTTGTTCGGTATCTACTTCAGCGAAACCGTGCCCACCTCCCTGGCCCAAGTGTCGGCTGGCGACATCGAGCGCTTCAAGCAGTTCTTCCACGCCATGCTGGACAAGGGTGTGTACTTCGCACCCTCGGCCTTTGAAGCAGGTTTTGTTTCGGTGCAGCACACCCCGGACATTACCGACGCCACTGTGCAAGCGGCACGCGAAGTTTTTGCCACCTTCAAAAACTAAAAGCGCCGGACAAAAAAAGCGGGCTATATGCCCGCTTTTTTTATGCTCTGAACACTCAGTCTTGCGCCATCTGCCGCAAGACAAAGCGCTGCAACTTCCCTGTCTCGGTACGAGGCAAGGAAGTCACGAACTCAATGGCGCGTGGATACTTGTACGGCGCTGCGTTCTCTTTCACAAAATCCTGCAGCTTCTTTTTCAGCTCATCGTTTCCGGTAAAGCCAGGCTTGAGCACAATGAAGGCCTGCACAATCTGGCCCCGTTCTTCATCGGCGGCACCTACAACGCCACACTCGGCCACAGCCTCGTGCTTGAGCAAGGTGCCTTCCACTTCAGGACCGGCAATGTTGTAGCCCGAGGAAACAATCATGTCGTCGTTACGAGCCTGGTAATACAGGTAGCCGTCCTCGTCCATCTTGAAGGTGTCGCCAGGGAAGTTCCAACCGCCCTGAACAAACTGCTTCTGACGCTCGTCATTCAGGTACTTGCAGCCTGTAGGCCCCTTTACGGCCAAACGGCCTACCGTACCGACTGGCACCGGATTCAGATCATCGTCCAGAATCGTGGCGACATAACCGGGCACCACTTGGCCAATGGCACCAGCACGCACTTTTTCAGGTGGGCTGGACACGTACACGTGAATCATTTCCGTGCCACCAATGCCATCTGTCATCTCGATGCCGCTGGCCTGCTTCCAAAGCTGACGCGTCGCATCTGGCAAGGCTTCGCCTGCCGACACGGTGGCACGCAAGCTGGCCAAGGAGTAACGATCCACCAAACCAGCCATCTGACGATAGAAGGTGGGTGCGGTAAAGCTCATGGTCACTTTGAAGCGATCAATCATGCCCAGCAGATCGGAAGGCGTCAGACGCTCCAGCAGGACAGTGGATGCACCCACACGCAGCGGGAAGCACAGCAGACCGCCCAGGCCGAAAGTAAAGGCCAAAGGAGGCGTACCGCAGACCACATCATCCGGGGTCAAACGCAGTACGTGACGCGAGAAGGTATCGCACATTGCCAGCACATCACGATGGAAGTGCATGCAACCTTTGGGCTGGCCGGTCGTGCCGCTGGTGAAAGCGATCAGACAAACATCGTCAGCCGCCGTATCGCAAGCGGTGAACTCTTCGGGCTTGTCAGCCAACAAGGCTTCCAGACCCTTGGCGCTTTCATCGTTAAAGCACAACAGTTGCTTCAGAGCAGGCGTGTAGGAATCATGCGTGGAGTCCATGCAGTGTTCCAGCTCTTCACGCAGGCGCTCGTCACACAAGGCAGCATGAATCTCGGCCTTGTCCAGAATCGTCTTCAGTTCCACCGCCCGCAACAAAGGCATGGTGGGAACCGTGACCAGACCGGCCTTGATGCTGGCCAACCAGCAGGCGGCCATCATGGGATTATTGGGACCACGCAGCAAAACCCGGTTGCCGGGCACAAGCTTCATGTCCTCAACCAGAACATGAGCAATACGGTTGGTCAGCACGTCCAGCTGCTTGTAGGTCAGGCTGCGATTCTCATCGCCCTGTGCCCACTGCAAAGCCACGCGATCACCATGCCCCGCTGCTACCTGCTCTCCCAACAGCGCCACGGCACAATTGAGACGAGCGGGATAGTCCACATCCGGATTGCCTTCCAGCAACATCTCTGGCCACCACTCCATGGGTGGCAGATTGTCGCGTGCAAAGGTATCAAGGTGCGCTGAACGTTCCATCCTTATCTCCTGCGTAGATTACGCCCCACTCAGGCGTAGACCTTGGTCCATCAAAGGCGCCAGCCAAATTGGCAAGGTCTATATTGTTTAGTTCTAAAGGATATTAGCAAAAAAAACGCTCCAGTATCAGCAATCCCGACTACGGGTTATCCGCAGTAGCGCATCATCCTCCGCTGTTTCAAGGGGTATCCTAGACTGATCCCGGCTCCTCTGAGGCCCTTGCCCGCGCAACGCAAAACTCAATAATGAATTTCAGGATATAAGAAATAAATCGATCTTCTGCATGCATTTTTTTCAATTAAGAAAAATTACGGCAGGCATTATTTTTGAAACAAAAAAAAGTATCAAAAAAAGCAGAAAAGTGATTAAGCGAACAGGCGATACAGAGGCAAATGCCTTATACTTCAACTAAATAATCACTTGAATTTAGCCAGCTTATCGTGTCGGATCAAAGTTAGAGCGCCGTCCGAAGATTATTCAAAGCCGTGGCCCTAAAAGTAAATAGCAGACAAGAGTTTGCATTTCCTTACCCAATGCTTTGCCTGCTTTGCCGGTGCTTTCTATCAAGTTGATTAATTTAAGCTTAAAAACGAATTTACTTTGATCTGTCGCAATGTCAAACTTCGAACCAGCCCCTAAGATACCCACCAAGCTAACCCAGCTTGCTCATGGCTGCGGTCTGCGTCCTTCAAAGCTAAACATTTTGGACATGCACCATTAAGGCAAGCTATCTATGATCATGAACGATATCCCCGCTTCCGCCGTCGCCGATGCCGCTCCCGACTTGGAAAGCCGTGCCCATAGCGACGACCACTTCGACACCCGCCTGTGGCTGCGCTTGATGGCCTGCACCAATCTGGTTGAAGGCGAAATTCGCAGTCGCCTGCGTACCGAGCACACGACCACACTGCCCCGTTTTGACCTGATGGCTCAATTGCAGCGTCAGCCCGCTGGCATGAAAATGAGCGAGCTGTCCCGTCACCTGATGGTCACCAACGGCAATATCACGGGCATTACCGATCAGCTGGAAAAAGAAGGTTTGGTCGAACGCATCAAGGTGCTCACCGACCGTCGCAGCTCCCTGATCCGCCTGACACCCAAGGGCAAGCGCCAGTTCAAGAAAATGGCGGCCTCCCACGAGCAGTGGCTACAGGAGATGTTTGCCAACCTGTCGGAAAAAGCGCGCGTCAACCTGTTTGAAGCCCTGGGCGAACTCAAGCTGATCACTCGCAACAACGTGGCCATGGCTGCTCGCGAAAGCTAAGCGCTCCGGCGCGACCAAAGATATGCTCAGGCGGCTCAAAGCAAGTATCATTACTGCTTTGAGCCGCCTTTAACATTGTTTTTCGGATCGCGTCATGGCCGTCAATCTGTTCATTCCCTCTGAATCTGATATTCACCCCGTTGCCGGTGTCAAAATCGGTATTGCCGAAGCCGGTATTCGCAAGGCCAACCGACGCGACCTGACCGTGTTTGAATTGGCCCCCGGCACCAGCGTGGCCGGTGTGTTCACCACCAACCGTTTCCGTGCTGCTCCAGTACAAGTGTGCGAAGCGCACTTGGCTACGCACGATGGCATCCGCGCCCTGGTCATCAATACCGGCAATGCCAACGCTGGCACAGGTCAGGCTGGTTTGGAAAAAGCACAGCAAACCTGCACGGAAACCGCGCGCCTGCTGAACATCCTGCCCCAGCAAGTGCTGCCCTTTTCCACCGGCGTGATTCTGGAGCCTCTGCCCATGGATCGCCTGCTGGGCGCTCTGCCTGCGGCGGTGAACGATCTGGCCGACAACAACTGGTTCAATGCTGCTCACAGCATCATGACCACCGACACGCAACCCAAAATCGTGTCTCGTCAAATCCAGCTGTCGGGTAAAACCATCACACTGACCGGCATCAGCAAGGGCGCGGGCATGATTCGCCCCAATATGGCCACCATGCTGGGTTACCTGGCTACGGACGCCGGTATTGCTCCCGAACTGCTGCGCGATATGTGCCGTCTGGCAGCGGACCGCTCTTTCAACCGCATTACGGTTGATGGCGACACCTCCACCAACGACTCCTTCATCATCATGGCAACCGGCCAAAGCGGTGTCACGGTAGAGTCGATTGCAGACCCGAACTACAACACCTTGCTGGATGCCCTGGTCGACGCCTCGCGCGAACTGGCCCAGAAAATCGTGCGTGACGCCGAAGGCGCCACCAAGTTCATGACCATTCAGGTTGATGACGCCGGTTCCAGCGAAGAAGCTCTGAAAGTGGCTTACGCCATCGCTCACTCACCTCTGGTGAAAACAGCCTTCTTTGCCTCCGACCCGAACCTGGGCCGTATTCTGTGCGCCATTGGCTACGCCGGCATTAGCGATTTGGACGTGAGCAAATTGCGTCTGTGGCTAGGCGATGTGCTGGTGGCCGTGAACGGTGGCCGCAACCCCGACTACCAGGAAGAAGATGGCCAGCGCGTCATGCAGGAAGCCGAAATTCTGGTACGTGTTTCTCTGGGCCGTGGCCAACACAGCGAAACGGTTTATACCTGCGACTTCTCGCACGAGTACGTCACTATCAACGCGGACTACCGCTCCTGATAAAAAAACCGTCTCCACCCAATCGGTGGAGACGGTTTTTCCTTACGGACAAGCCCGCCACTGGCGGGCTTGTTCTATTTCTTGCCCATGCCCTTGACCAGCGAGAGCACCGCCAGAATCAGGAACACGACAAACAGGATCTTGGCAATCGAAGCAGCACCAGCGGCAATGCCACCAAAACCCAGCACAGCAGCCACGATAGCTACAATAAAAAAGATTACGGCGTAGTAAAGCATACGATTCTCCTCATCATCAGTACGTACAGGGACAGCACCTTGTCTGACGGGCCATCTCAACGACAGCTCATGAAATACCTACAGACAAAAAAAGGTTCCCACCCGCTAACGGTCGTACTTGTCGTAGAAGTCTTTAACCTCGCGCTCCGCCTCTTCGCGGGTACGGCCATAGCGCTCTTGCACCAGACCGGCCAATTGCGTGGCATCCCCTTTCACCTTGGCCCACTCATCATCCGTAATTTCGCCCCAGACGCTGCGGGCTTTACCGGCCAGTTGTTTCCATTTGCCTTCGATCGTGTCCTTATTCATACGTTTCCCCTTAGTAGGTCCGAAAAATAAATGACTTACGCTTCTGTGAACGCAACAGCTCTACCGTAGCGGAAGGCGAGCCACTCAAAGGCCACAGATTGAGGAGAAATGTAACAAATTAGCGATATGCCCTGTTCTGGACGAGGCAGGTCCCCTCACACGTCCTTTACGACCCGAAGACAAGGGGCCTCCCCTGCCTACCCAGTGAAAAACGAAAGGATTGGATGCAAAATACAGACAGGAGAAGGCCCAAGCCATTGACAGCAAAGCCTTTTTGCCCTATTATTTTTTGCTTGGCATTTTGCGTGTCAAGATTTTTTTATGTTAGATGGCATTACAGCGGGCTGTTATTGGCCTTTTACGCGATGCCTGTTTGACTCTTTAAGGGATTCCCTATGTACGCGGTTATAAAAACCGGCGGTAAGCAATATCGCATTACTGCTGGCCAAAAACTCAAAATAGAACAGATACCGGCAGACATTGGGCAAGAAATTTCGCTTGACCAGGTTCTGTCCGTCGGCGAAGGTGAAGCACTGCAAATCGGTGCTCCTTTCGTTGCTGGCGCTGTGGTCAAGGCTACTGTTCTTGCGCAAGGCCGTCACGACAAAATCAAGATTTTCAAAATGCGCCGTCGCAAGCACTACCGCAAAACGCAAGGCCATCGTCAAAACTACACCGAAATCCGCATCGAAGCGATCAACGCCTAAGTTGTTGCTAAAAGCGAATTTGGTATTTTCTTCATCTAGGAGCTAAAGAAATGGCACAGAAGAAAGGCGGCGGCTCTACGCGGAACGGCCGTGACTCACAGGCCAAACGTCTGGGCGTTAAAGTCTACGGCGGTCAGGTAATTTCGGCTGGCGGCATCATTGTTCGTCAGCGCGGCACTCAGTTTCACCCCGGCGTGAACGTGGGCATTGGCAAAGACCACACCCTGTTCTCCCTGGTCGATGGCAAAGTTAAATTTTCCATCACTGGTGCTCTGAACAAGCGTACCGTTTCGGTCGTTGCTGGCGAATAAGCCACCCGATCAAAGCGTACTCGCTGCGAAAAAGCCCTGCCGCCCTAGGCAGGGCTTTTTTTATGCATGGCCAACCCGCCATCGCCCAAACCCGCCCACCCGGCTTAGCCAGTCTCCCTACGGCCACAGCAAGAGATTAAAAATCGGCCACTATCACGGCACATACCGGCAGATAAGCCAATCTCCTATACACTAAGCAATTGGGGTTTTTGTTTAAAATGGTCTGCTCCCAGACCAGCAGCCCATACGGTTCTGCGGCCCCTGGACCTATACAGCACTCATCACCATGAAATTCGTAGACGAAGCGACCATTGAAGTGGTCGCAGGCAAAGGTGGAAACGGCGCTGCCAGTTTTCGCCGAGAAAAATTTATTGAAAAAGGTGGCCCCAATGGCGGCGACGGTGGACGCGGTGGCAGCATTTATGCCGAGGCTGACCGTAACGTCAACACCTTGATCGACTACCGCTACGCCCGCCTGCACCGCGCTCGCAACGGCGAAAACGGCCGTGGGTCCGACCAATATGGCGCGGGTGGCGAGGACATCACCCTGCGTGTGCCCGTTGGCACCATGATTTTTGACGCAGAAACCGGCGAGCAGCTGTTTGACATGAAGCGTCATGGCGAAAAAATAACCCTGGCCCAAGGCGGCGCCGGTGGTTTGGGTAACCTGCACTTCAAATCCAGTGTGAACCGTGCCCCGCGTCAATTTACCTACGGCAAGGAAGGCGAGCATCGCAAGCTGCGTCTGGAACTGAAGGTGCTGGCTGATGTCGGTCTGCTGGGTATGCCCAACGCCGGTAAATCCACGCTGATCACCCGCATTTCCAACGCCAAGCCGCGCATTGCGGATTACCCCTTCACCACCTTGCACCCCAACCTGGGTGTGGTGCGTTCGTCCGAAGCCCACAGCTTTGTAGTGGCCGATATTCCTGGCCTGATCGAAGGCGCGTCGGAAGGTGCCGGCCTGGGACACTTGTTCCTGCGCCACCTGACCCGCACCCGTATCTTGCTGCATCTGCTGGACGTATCCAGCCTGGACCCGGACGAGGATGTTGTAGCCAAAGTGGCTGCAGAGGCCCGTGCCATTGTTGAAGAACTGCGTCTGTACAGCGAAGAGCTGTACGCCAAGCCACGCTGGCTGGTTCTGAACAAGCTGGACATGGTCTCGGACCCGGAAGACCTGAAAGCCCGCCTGCTCAAAGAGCTGAACTGGGAAGGCCCGGTCTTTGGTATCTCCGCCCTGACCGGTGTCGGTACACAGGATCTGGTCTATCAGCTGCAATCCTGGCTGGATGAAGAAAGCCGCAAAGAGCATATCGAGCAAGATATTGCCGACGGCACCCATATTTACGACGAGAGGTTTGCCCCAGACTGATCGTGCTACACAGGTCCAGGATCTAGACTCCAGGACTGAACCCCAAAATGCCCGGAAGACGCGGTTAAGCCAACCGCCCTACTCCTGGCATTTTCTCTATTTACACGCCAAGCGATGGATTTCTGAACTCGTCATGCAGCACTCTTCTCATTCTGAATCGGCCGTTGCGCAATCGCGCCGATTGGTTATTAAAGTAGGTTCCTCCCTGGTCACCAACGAGGGCAAAGGGATTGACCTGGATGCCGTAGAGCAATGGGCTACCCAGATTGCTCAACTGCATGCCCAAGGCAAGCAATTGGTGCTGGTTTCCAGCGGTGCCATTGCCGAAGGCATGGCCCGCCTGGGCTGGCCGCGCCGACCGAAGGCCATGAATGAGTTGCAAGCGGCGGCGGCCGTCGGCCAGATGGGCTTGATTCAAGCCTATGAAGTGGCTTTTGCCCGCCATGGTGTGCGCACCGCTCAGATTCTGCTGACCCATGAAGATCTGGCCGACCGCCATCGCTACCTGAATGCACGAGGCACCATCAACACCTTGCTGGACCTGGGTGTAGTCCCCATCGTGAACGAGAACGACACGGTGGTCACGGATGAAATCCGCGTGGGCGACAACGACACGCTGGGCGCACTGGTCACCAACCTGATCGAAGCCGAAACCCTGATTATCCTGACCGACCAGGCTGGCCTTTACAGTGCCGACCCGCGCAGCAATCCCGATGCGCAGTTCATCTCGCTGGGACAGGCGGGCGATCCGACGCTGGAAGCCATGGCAGGCGGCTCGGGCAGCAATATCGGCACCGGCGGCATGATCACCAAAATCCTGGCCGCCAAACGCGCTGCGCAAAGCGGTGGCCACACCATTATTGCCTCTGGCCGCGAACAGCAAGTCCTGTCCCGCCTGGCGCAAGGTGAGCGCATCGGCACCGAGCTGCGTGCCACCCTGCCCGTACGCTCGGCCCGTCAACGCTGGCTGGTCGACCAGTTGCGTGTGCGTGGTCGCGTATCGCTGGACGAAGGCGCTGTACGTGCGCTGGTAGACGGTCACAAGAGCCTGCTGCCCGTCGGTGTCACCCATGTAGAAGGCGAATTTGACCGTGGCGACGTGGTGGCCTGCGTGGACAAGCACGGCGTGGAATACGCCCGTGGTCTGATCAACTACTCCTCAGACGACACCCGCCGCATCATGGGCCAACCCAGCCACCTGATCAATGAATTGCTGGGCAGCGAACACGATACAGAGCTGATACACCGTAACAATATGGTGTTCCCACGCAGTGCACCGGATCAGGACTAATCCTTGACCCCTACCCTGCCCGCCTGTTGAAATAGACGGATAAAACGTATCGAATTGCGACAGTGCGCGCGGTTTTTTCGCGCCTGATTGCAACACTTTCCCTTTCGGGCGATGCGCCCAAGGAACCGTATGAAGATCCTCGTGCTAGGTGCTGGCGTAGAAGGCGTAACCAGCGCTTATTATCTTGCCCGCCAAGGACACAGCGTAACGGTCATCGACCGCATGGCTGGGCCCGCTCTGGAAACCAGTTTTGCCAACGCCGGTCAGTTGTCCTTTGGCTATGCCTGCCCTTGGGCTGCGCCGGGTATCCCGCGCAAAGCCATCAAGTGGATGTTCGACGAACATCCGGCCCTGACGATTCGCCCGGATGGCACGCTGACACAAATCAAGTGGCTGCTGGCCATGTGGCGCAACTGCACAGCAGACCGCTACGCCATCAATAAAGAACGCATGGTACGTCTGGCTGAATACAGCCGCCACTGCATGGCCGAGTTGCGCGCCCAGACCGACATTCAATTCGAGCACCGTGCCCAAGGCACCTTGCAGCTTTTCCGTACGCAAAAGCAGCTGGACGGCATTGCCGCCGACATCGAGGTCCTGAAAGAAGCTGGCGTGCCCTACGAGCTGCTGTCCGCCTCCGAATTGCACACGATTGAGCCGGCTCTGCGCCACGTAGAGCACAAACTAAGCGGTGGCCTGCGCTTCCCGGAAGATGAAACCGGCGACTGCCAGATGTTCACCCGCCGCCTTAGCGAATTGGCCGAGAAGGAAGGCGTGGAATTCCGCTGGAACCAGAACATTCAGCGCATTCACAGCAACGGCACGCAGATCAGCGGCGTCCAAAGCTCCGATGGCCTGTTGACTGCCGATGCCTACGTGGTGGCCTTGGGCTCCTGGTCTACGGGTTTGATGAAAGACCTGCAGGCCATCCCGGTCTACCCGTTAAAGGGCTACTCCATTACCGCCACAATTGCGGATGCCTCGCGTGCGCCTCAGTCCACGTTGCTGGATGAAAGCTACAAGATCGCCCTGACCCGCTTTGATAATCGCATTCGCGTGGGCGGCATGGCCGAGGTCGTCGGCTTTAACAAGCGCCTGAATCCCCGCCGTGAACAGACCTTGCTGATGGTCCTGAATGATCTGTTCCCCGGCAGCTACCAAAGCGATGCAGATCTGCATTTCTGGACCGGCCTGCGTCCCAAGACGCCGGACAGCACCCCAATTGTGGGGCGTAGCCGCTACTCCAATCTGTTCCTGAACACCGGCCACGGTACGCTGGGATGGACCTTGGCTACCGGCAGTGCGCAATTGCTGGCTGATCTGATCAGCAACAAGGAGCCTGCCATCCGTGCAGACGACTTGTCAGTGCAGCGCTATTACTAAGCCCTGCCCCCCCACAGCATGAACAAAGGCTCTGCCGGTATAACCGACAGGGCCTTTTTCAACTGCCCTGCCCTGATGACATCCTGACTAGGCCAGCAACTGGCAATTAGCAGCGAACATATAGCCCCAGTTATGAATCGAGCGGATAGGCAGAACCGTGCCTCCCTGGTTGAATTTGCGTCTCATACGGCTGACCAGAACGCCCAGACGGTTGATATGCGAAGCACCGGGCGGATTGCTGATTACATCCGTTTTACTAGCCACAGCCCGCATCAACTCGTAATGACTGGCCCGGCGATCCTCTTCGCGCAGCAAGCGGACGATGAAGGCGCGCTCCGTGCTGGTCAGGCTAAACGAGATCCCGACAGGCGATATCAAGGCCCAGCCCTCCTGATCCAGCACCCACTCCTGGGGCTGAGACGGTTCAGGAATGATGGGCATCTGCATCATGCGCCGCTGCAAGCTGTGCAAACTGGCTGCCAGCAACTCCAAAGACGCATCCCTGGGGCAAAACTGATCTCCGCCGCTATGCAAGGCTTGCAGCATGGCCGAGTCCGTCGCATCAGACTGCATCAGGATTCCAATTTGCGGACACAGCATACGTAAGCGCACGGCCGCCGAGCAGATTTCCGCCAAGGCCCCGCCCAACCAGGCAATACATATCGAACCGGCGTAACGGCCCCGCGTTTGGGCCAACTGCAGCAAAGCCGTCGCATCCGGGCAAAAAATAAGACGATAACCACGTTCTGCCAGAGCCTGAATTTGTTGTTCTAGTAAGTTTCGATCAGGGATAGCCGTGGCCAGGTACAGAACAACAGGACCGCCAGCAATTTCATTTGCAACCGACATAGTTGATACCTTAACTATAATGACATCTGATGACTATGCCGGACAGTATAAATCACGACTGTGATTTTTAATTAAAACCATCGTGTTTGGCTTTACATCAACAATCTGTTGTGTGAAACATTTCTCCGAACGCCTTCGCCACGCACGTCAACATCGCGGTCTTTCTCAGGCAGATTTGGCACGTCTATGCGGATTGACCCAGAGCGCCATCTCCAATTATGAAAATGGCACTCGTCGGGATGCGCGTGAAATTCTGGAGTTGAGCAGAGCCTTGAATGTCAGCGCTTTGTGGTTGCGCAAGGGGATCGGCACGATGGAGTTCACGCAGGACAGCTACACATTGTCCGAACCCCTGGATGGTCCTCCCATTGTTACCTGGCCTTTCCGTTTGTTTTCCGTCGATGAAGTGGTTGCTTTGGCAGATGGCGAACGTGATTTGCTCGATCGCACTTTGCGTCATTTACTGGACGGCATGAAAAAACGCTAGGCACCGTACGTTCTACCCGCCTATACCGCCTGCCTTGTTAAACGCCCCTGACATTCAAGCTTTAAGCACAGGCTTGAACCCGACAAATCTGGTGCTGCCCCCATCTTAAGCTTCTCTTCGTTTCATTCAGCCGGTTAAGCCAGACATTTTTATCACATACGACATTTTTACTCAAAACCATCGTGCAGGGCGTTCCATGAACAATCTGTACTGTGAAACACTTCTCTGATCGCCTCCGCCACGCCCGCCTGCAACGCGGCTTTTCTCAAGCCGAGCTGGCTCGTCTGTGCAACCTCAGTCAAAGCGCCATCTCCAATTACGAGAGTGGTACGCGGCGTGACGCGCGCGAAATTCTGGATCTGGCCAAAGCCCTGAATATCAGTGCTCAATGGCTGAAAAACGGGTTGGGCAATATGGAGCTGAGTGCAGCCCATGCCACCACCTTGCAAGACTCCGGCGAAGGCCCACCGATTGTGACCTGGCCCTTCAACCGCTTTTCCGTGGACGAGATTGTGGCTTTGCCGCCCAAAGAGCGTGACCATCTGGATCAAACCATCCGTCATCTGCTCAACGGTATGAAAAGAAAATAAGCCTTATACGTCCACAAGCAGCTCCAAGATACCTATACTTGTCAGCACGCAGGGGTACTCGCCATTTGGCGGGTTGAGATAAACCCTCGTACCAGTACGGATAATGCCGATGCTGGGAGCGTGTGCCACAGGTGCAATGCCTGCACGGCACTTCTTCCTATATCGGCTCCACCATTTCTTTGGAGCTGCAATGACAAGCAAAACCCCTTCTTTTACGGCCACAGCGGCCAGCGTAGACCCGGCTGCGATCCAGCCCTTACCCAACTCCCGAAAAATCTACCAAACCGGCTCACGGCCTGATCTGCGTGTGCCTTTTCGGGAAATCTCCCTGGCTGATACGCCCAGCCACTTCGGCGCCGAGCCGAATCCTCCCTTAAGCGTTTATGACACCAGTGGTCCTTACACGGACCCCTCGGTACAGATCGATATTCGCAAAGGCCTGCCCCCGCTACGTCAAGCCTGGATCAGCGAGCGCAAGGACACCGAGTTGATGGCGGGGCTCAACAGCCAGTACGGTCAGGCTCGCCAGGCCGATCCGGAGCTGGATACTTTGCGCTTCGAGTTGAAGCGTCAGCCACGACGCAGCATTTCGGGCACTAATGTCACGCAAATGCATTACGCACGGCGCGGCATCATCACTCCCGAAATGGAGTTTGTGGCGATTCGGGAAAATCTGCGACGCGAGCAATACATTGAAAGCTTGCGCGCCAGCGGTCCGCAAGGTGAAGAGATGGCTCGTCGCCTGACCAAGGTACACCCTGGTCAAGGTTTCGGTGCCAGCTTGCCCACCACGGTCACCCCCGAGTTTGTTCGTGATGAAATTGCGCGTGGCCGAGCCATTTTGCCCGCCAATATCAACCACCCGGAAACCGAGCCCATGATTATTGGCCGCAATTTCCTGGTGAAGATCAACGCCAATATCGGTAACTCCGCCCTGGGCTCCACCATTGGCGAAGAGGTCGAAAAAATGACCTGGGCGATTCGCTGGGGTGCGGACACCATCATGGATTTGTCCACGGGCAAGAATATCCATGAGACGCGCGAATGGATTATTCGCAACTCGCCGGTTCCTGTCGGTACGGTGCCTATTTACCAGGCCCTGGAAAAGGTCGGCGGCATTGCCGAAGATCTGACTTGGGATATTTTCCGCGACACCTTGATTGAGCAGGCCGAGCAAGGCGTGGACTATTTCACCATTCATGCCGGTGTGCGTTTGCCCTTTATTCCCATGACGGCCAGCCGCATGACAGGCATTGTTTCGCGCGGTGGTTCCATCATGGCAAAGTGGTGTCTGGCGCATCACCGCGAAAGCTTCCTGTACGAGCATTTCGAGGACATCTGCGAGATCATGAAGCAGTACGACGTGGCTTTCTCGCTAGGCGATGGCTTGCGTCCCGGCTCGGGCTATGACGCTAATGATCAGGCACAATTCGCGGAACTGCGTACCCTGGGCGAGTTGACCCAGGTAGCGTGGAAGCATGATGTTCAAGTCATGATTGAAGGTCCTGGTCATGTGCCTTTGCATTTGATTCCAGAGAACATGCAGTTGCAGCTGGAGCACTGTCATGAGGCCCCCTTCTACACCTTGGGGCCTTTGGCAACGGACATTGCGCCGGGCTACGATCACATCACTTCCGGTTTGGGTGCAGCGATGATTGCCTGGCAAGGTACGGCGATGCTGTGCTATGTGACGCCCAAGGAGCATCTGGGCTTGCCGAACAAGAAGGACGTGAAGGACGGCATCATCACTTACAAGATCGCAGCACATGCCGCGGACTTGGCCAAGGGACATCCTTCGGCGGCATTCCGGGATAATGCCTTGTCCAAGGCGCGCTTTGAATTCCGCTGGGATGATCAATTCAATCTGGGTCTGGACCCGGATACAGCGCGTGAGTTCCACGACGAGACTTTGCCGAAAGACTCGATGAAAGTGGCGCACTTCTGCTCCATGTGTGGCCCCAAGTTCTGCAGCATGAAGATTTCACAGGATGTACGGGACTATGCCAAGGCTAACGGTCTGGATGAACAGTCCGCTGTGGATCAGGGGATGAAGGAAATGTCAGTGCAGTTTGTTCAACAGGGCAGCAAGCTGTATCAGGAGGCTTGATGCTGTGTTGAATGCGGGCCTGGTGTGAACATGATCTTTGTTTGATCAGGCCTTGATAGGTTGAAGCCCTGGGTGGATTATTTCTGCCTGGGGCTTTTTCTTTTTGGGGGCTTCGTCATTTCATTTAATTGGAAAGCGAGGTTTAACAGTCGGAAGAGATCGTTGCTGAAGACGCCAGTTAAGCCTAGCTTCAGGGTGTCCGGGCTGAGGGTTTGCCGGTGCTGCGCACCGGTGCCCTTGTCAGGAGATAGCTACGGGCGCATCCTGAACTCGCCGGGTACTTGGTCCCCCGGACCAAGTACAAGCGTCCGGCTCAAACAGCAGGATGCTTGCACCCCTACGCTATCTCCCGACCGCGGCAAACCCTCTGAACCGCCCGGACACCCTGAAGCTAGGCTTAACTGGCTCACAATCGTTTTTTTCTGGACGGTTCAAACTGTATGCTTGAATAGCGTGTGGCACTTTCCTGGTCTGCGTCGAATCTCTGACCTCTGACCTCTGACCTCTGACCTATCACCCATCACCCATCACCTATCACCTATCACCTATCACCTGAGACCTTTCACCTCCGACCTCTCTCCTCAGACGTCAAACCTCAGACCCAAGATCCGAAATCCCAAATCTCAGACCCAGACCCAGACCCTCAATACATGATTGCTTGAATAGCCACGGTATGAGCCCTTGGGGGCGGTGGGGACCCGGAGGGGCGATTCAGAGTACTTGCCGCAGGCGGGGGCATCATCCGGGGTGCAAGCACTCTGCTGTTTGAGCGGGACGCTTGTGGTTCGTCCGGGGGACGAACCACCCCGCGAGTTCAGAGTGCGCCCGGATGATGCCCTCGACAAGGGGACCGGTGCGCAGCACCGGCAAGTGCTCAAGCCCCTCCGGGTGCCCACCGCCCCCAAGGGCGTGCTCATTACTGCGTTCTACTCAATAATCAGCCCTGCCCCTCTCAAGTAACGTTAATGCCATCAACGACAACAGATAACCACCAATCAGCAGTTCACAACTAATAACTGACAACTGACAACTGACAACTGACAGAACATGCTGCCCTCAAACCATGCCCTCACTCCCCGATCAAACAAAAAAAAGCCCGGTTAAAAAACCGGGCCTTTTGTCAGCACGCCTTAAGGCGGCAAGCAGAGACTTACTTCTGCGGAGCGTACAAATACAACTCCACGCGGCGGTTCATGGCACGGCCTTCAGCCGTCGCATTATCCCCAATAGGAGCGTTCGGGCCACGGCCTTCTACCATCAAACGACCTTGTCCCACACCTTGCTGCGTCAGGTAATTCGTCACAGCGCTTGCGCGGTTAACCGACAAAGTTTGATTGGTCTGTGCCGACCCGGTGCTATCGGTATGACCGACAGCCTTGGCACGCAACTCTGGATGCTGATTCATGGCGCGAGCCACACTATCCAGAACAGGCAGCAAAGCAGGCTTTAACTGATAATGGCCGGTATCAAACGACACACTGCTAGGAATATTGACCCGCAAGCTGCCATCGGGCATTTCGGTCACATCCACACCCAGGCCAGTTGCGCCAGACTGCTGAACATCCTTTTTAATGCCAGACCAGTTGTACGCTGCAATACCACCAGCCAGTGCACCGATACCTGCACCAATCATGGCGGCCTTACTGCTATCACCAATCAAAGCCCCAAGACCAGCCCCCACAGCAGCGCCGCCACCCGCACCCACTGCGGTACGACCACCTGTACTCATATTGTCCATCGTGCCGCAAGCGGCCAAAAGGGAAAGAGCACCAGCACATGCTGCTAATTTTGCAGAACGAATGGAAATTGTCATTATTGGCTCCGTAATCTCAAATTAAGTACCAGGACCGCTTGAATGCCTCCAATACTAGCAAGAGGCACCGCAAGCAGGTACTTCAAAACAGACTTCACTGCCTTCTTTAACAATTCTTGATCTTGCCAGCGACCACACAAACTGCAGTCACTGATTGCCTGGGGGCTAAGTACTTGAAAGCTTAGAACAACTCGGCACCCGAGTCGGCAACGACTTCTTTGTACTTCTTCAGATCATTGCTGACAAGCTCGCTGAACTCAGCCATGGTACCAGGCTGCACATCCGAGCCCATGGTAGCCAGTGCTTCACGCACTGCCGGGTCCATCAAAGCCTTGGAGTAAGCGGCATGCAGCTTGTCCAGCACAGGCTGTGGTGTACCGCCCGTAGCAAACACTCCAAACCAGGTGCCCAGATCAAAAGGCTTCACGCCAGCCTGCTCCATGGTGGGAACATCAGGCAGGAAGCTGGAACGCTCCAGAGTCGTCACAGCCAGGGCCTTGACGGTATCTGCCTTGATCAACGGCGCTGCCGAAGCCAGGTTGTCAAACATGAAATGCACTTGGCCTGCCAGCAAGGCCGTCTTGGCGGGGTTGGCACCGGCGTAAGGCACATGCACGGAATTGATCTCGGCACGGGTGTTCAGGACCTCACCGGCCAGATGACCCGCACTGCCATTACCACCCGAAGCAAAGTTCATTTGACCGGGATGCTCTTTGGCGTAGCTGATCAGATCCTGCACCGAAGCAATCTTGTTTTGTTCGGCAAACTCTTTGTTCACGATCAGAATGTTAGGCACCGAGGCAACCAGGGCGATAGGCGCAAAGCTTTCGACCGGGTCAAAAGGCACCGTCTTGTACAGCCAGGGGTTGATGGAGTTGATCGCCACCGCCCCCATCATCAGGGTATAGCCGTCCGGAGCGGCCTTGGCCACAATGCTGGCACCGATATTGCCACCCGCACCCGACTTGTTCTCCACCACAACCGTGCCCAGGTCGCCTTTGACGCGTTCAGCCAGCAAGCGAGCCATGCTGTCCAAAGGGCCACCCGGTGGATAAGGCACCACGAACTGGATAGGTTTGGAAGGATAAGCATCCTCCGCCATTACAGCCGGGGCAGCCATGACAGCCGCGACACCAGAGACAGCCAGCAGCCACTTACAGACTCGAAACATCACTTTTTTTCCTTGAAATAAAAATGCATATGGGCTGCACAAGGCAGCCCATACAGAGCAGCCACTGATCCTTAATGAATGATCTGGCTTAAGAACTCACGCGTTCTTTCACTGCGTGGCGAGTCAAAGAACTCATCAGGCGTATTTTGCTCGATGATTTCGCCCTGATCCATAAAAATGACCCGATCAGCCACTTTACGCGCAAAACCCATCTCGTGGGTCACGCACAACATCGTCATGCCGGTATGGGCCAGCTCGACCATCACTTCCAGCACTTCCTTGACCATTTCCGGGTCCAGCGCCGAGGTCGGCTCGTCAAACAGCATAATTTTAGGCTCCATGCACAAGGAACGCGCAATGGCCACCCGCTGTTGCTGTCCGCCAGAGAGCTGTCCGGGATACTTGTTGGCCTGCTCTGGAATACGTACACGCTCCAGATACTTCATGGCCAGCTCCTGAGCCTGGGCCTTGGTCTTGCGACGAACCCACATCGGCCCCAAAGTCAGGTTTTCCATCACGGTCAGGTGAGGAAACAGATTGAAGTGCTGAAACACCATGCCCACGTCTCGCCGAATAGCCTCGACCTGACGCACATCGTTGGTGAGCTCTTCACCGGACACAATGATCTGCCCTTTCTGATGCTCTTCCAGGCGGTTAATGCAGCGGATCAGGGTGGACTTGCCCGAACCCGAAGGCCCACAAATAACGATGCGCTCGCCGGGGGCCACATCCAGATTGATATCGCGCAGCACATGGAACTGCCCGTACCATTTATTGACGTTCTTTAGCTGAATAATGGCGTCTGCCATGCAAAACTCCTTGTCTGGCCAGCAAAGCAATAGGTCTTAACCAAGGCTTTGCTACCTGTGTCAGCGTTCATAACCCGTTTGCAAACGTCGCTCCAGCGAACGACTGTAGCGAGAGATGGAGTAGCAGAACACAAAATAAATCAGTGCGATGAACAGATAGGCTTCCCGGCTAAAGCCGCGCCAGGCCGCATCGGCCAGGGCCACTTTGGCCGCCTGGGTCAAATCGAAAATACCGATAATCACGACCAGGGAGGTGTCCTTGAACAGGGAAATGAAAATGCCTACCAGTGGCGGGATCACGATCTTGAGCGCCTGCGGCAAGATGATCTGACGCATGGTGCGCCAGTAGCTCAAGCCCAGCGAAGCCGCGCCTTCATACTGTCCCTTGGGAATGGCCTGCAAGCCGCCCCGCACGGTTTCCGCGATGTACGCCGCCGCAAACAAAATGATGGCGATCTGAGCACGCAGCAGCTTGTCGATGTTAAAGCCCTCGGGCATGAACAAAGGCAGCATTACCGAGGACATGAACAGCAAGCTGATCAGCGGCACGCCACGAATCAGTTCGATGTAAACCACGCACACTGCCTTGACGGCCGGCAAGCGCGAGGTACGTCCCAAGGCCAGCAACAAGCCCAAAGGAAAGGCGAACGCGATGCCGAAGGTAGCCAGAATCAAGGTCAGCGGCAAACCGCCCCACAGGCTGTTTTCCACATAGCTCAGGCCCAGCACACCGCCCCACATCAAAATACCCACAACGGTCAGGCCAACCAGCCACATCACAGGCAGCCAGGGTTTCCAGAACCAACGCACGCAGCTGCACACGATCAGCAAGGTCAGCAGGATGGAGGCCAACAAGGGTCGCCATTGCTCGTCATAGGGATAGATGCCAAACAGGATCAGACGGTGCTTTTCACGAATGAAAGCCCAGCACGCACCCGCACTGGCCCGACAATCCTGCGCGGTTTGCGCATCGAAATTGGCCTTGATGAACAGCCAATCGATCATGGCTGGCACAGTCATCAAAAGCAGCCAGGCCGACAACACCGTCAAAATGGCGTTCAAGGGAGAGGAAAACAGGTTCTGGCGCAGCCAACCCAGGGTGCCCCGCTGCAGTGGCGGTGGCCCGCTTAGGGTGGATGTAGGCGTATGACTCATTTAGCGCTCCACCAAAGCAATTCGGTTGTTGTACCAGTTCATGAAGATCGAAATCGACAAGCTGACCGTCAGGTAAGCCGCCATGATGATCAAAATGCCTTCAATCGCCTGCCCTGTCTGGTTCAAGGTGGTGTTCACCACAGACACAATATCGGGGTAGCCAATGGCCACGGCCAAGGAACTGTTTTTAGTCAGGTTCAGGTACTGGCTGGTCATGGGAGGCACAATCACGCGCAGAGCCTGGGGCAGAACCACCAGACGCATCATGCGGCCACGGGACAGACCCAGTGCCTGCGCCGCTTCCCATTGTCCTTTGCCCACGGCCTGAATACCGGAACGCACCACTTCCGCCACAAAGGCCGAGGTATAGGTAATCAAACCGGCCAGCAAGGCGGCAAACTCAGGCGATAAGGTCACGCCCCCGACAAAGTTGAAACCTTGCAGACGGGGCACATCCAGCGCCAAGGGTTCGGGGCTGATCAGCAAGGCCAGAACCGGCATCAGAACCAGCAGCAAAATGCCAAAGCGAATGGTGGGGAAAGGACGGCCCGTTTTTTCCAGACGACGACGCGCCCAGTGCGCCATCAAGACCCACAGCACCACCGCCAGGCCCAGACCCATGAAGATCCAGTCCATGCCATCGCCCTGCAGGGTGGGCAGCTTCAAACCACGATTCGATAAAAATACGCCGCCCAGCGGATTCAAAGCCTGCCGCGGTCCGGGCAAGGTCTCGGTAATCAGGGCGTACCAGAAGAACAGTTGCAGCAGCAAAGGCACGTTACGCATCACTTCCACGTACAAGCCCGCCAGCCGGGAGACCAGCCAGTTCTTGGACAAGCGTGCAATGCCCAGCAAGGTGCCAAACACGGTGGCAGCAATAATGCCGATCACCGCCACTTTCAGCGTATTGACCAGACCGACCAGAATGGCCCGCCCATACGTATCCGAGGGCTTATAAGCCAGCGCCGACTCGCCAATGGCAAAGCCAGCCTCTCGATTCAGGAAATCAAAGCCTGTAGAAATATTGCGAACAGCCAGGTTGTGCAAGGTATTGGAGACCAGATACCACACACAAAAGCCAAGCACACCCAAAATCAGCACCTGGTAAATAATGCCGCGTGTGAACGGATCATTCCAGGACAGGCGCCGTTTAGGGGGGGCTGGCGCGGCAGGTGTATTTTGTGCCATAGCGTAAAACCCATGGATGCAGCACTACGCGTAGCCCTGCGAGGTGGCGCGCGTCTGGCCGAAGCCAGACGCAAGAACAAACAGCGAAGACCGAAATCTTAACGCACTGGCCAGCCGTACATCACACCACCGTCACGCCATTGCGCATTCAAACCGCGCTCCAGCTTCAAGGCGGTCGATTTACCCAGATTGCGCTCGAAGCTTTCGCCGTAGTTGCCGACCTGTTTAATTATGTTGTAGGCCCACTTGTTATCCAGCTTCAGACCTTTGCCCAGCTCGCCGGACACGCCCAGAATGCGCTGAATGTTCGGGTTATCGCTCTTGGTCTTTTCATCCACGTTCGCGCTGGTAATGCCATATTCTTCGGCCTCCAGCATGGCGTTCAGAGTCCAGCGCACCAGGGTGAACCAGTCCTCGTCGCCCTGACGCACGAATGGGCCCAGCGGCTCTTTGGAAAAATCCTCGGGCAGGATGTCGAACTCATCCGGCGTAGCCTGGGCGGCACGCATGGCTGCCAACTGGGATTTATCGCTGGTAAAGCCGTCGCAACGACCGGAGGTAAAGGAGCGCATGGCTTCTTCAGGGTTGTTGATCACCACAGGGTTGAACTTGATACCCTGACCACGGAACCAGTCCGCCAGGTTCAGCTCGGTCGTGGTGCCGGGCTGTACGCACACAGCGGCCCCATCCAGCTCTTTAGCGCTTTTCACGCCCAGGGATTTTTTCACCATCACGCCCTGGCTGTCATAGTAGTTAATGCCAGTGCTGACCAAACCCAAGGTCGTATCGCGAGAGATCGTCGCGGTGGTATTACGGGTCAGCACATCGACTTCACCCGATTGCAGGGCGGTAAAGCGCTGCTGAGTGGTCAAAGGCGTAACCTTGTATTTTTTGGCATCCCCAAAAACAGCAGCGGCGATCGCACTGCACATGTCCACGTCAATGCCGGACCAGACACCCTTACTGTCTGCCAGCGAGAATCCTGCAATACCGGTTGAGACACCGCACTGAACAAAGCCTTTCTTCTTCACCGAGTCCAGGGTTTCACCTGCCTGTGCATTAGCGGCCAGGGCCATCAACGCAACACTACATGCAATGGTTTTCACTAAGGTCATGGAATATCACCTCCTGTTTACTTTTGGTAAATGGATGCAGATTACAATTGCAGCTAAGCTGTGGTGTCCAATCGTAGAGCCAGACTGTCCAAACACAAATCGGGGGTTTCCCTCTAACAATCTGACTAATACTTTTACCTACGCCGACATTTTCATGCGAGCCCCGGCGGTCATTCCCCAGGGGCTTTCCAAGCAGATTCCTCTTTAATTGTGCGTCGCGATGATCGAGTTCCAACACGTTTTTAAATCGTATGGCCGCAGTAAAAATATTCTAGCCGACATTAATTTTCGCATTGATGACGGCGAATTCATTTTTGTTTCCGGCCCCTCTGGAGCAGGTAAATCCACTTTATTGCGTCTGATCGGAGGCCTGGAGCTGCCTAGCCGTGGCTCGGTCCAGGTCAATGGGCACAGACTGGACAAACTGCCAGCCCGCGCACGGCCGTATTTGCGACGCGCCGTAGGCGTGGTTTTACAAGATACGCACTTGCTGCAAGATCGCAGCGCCCTGGCCAATGTACTCCTGCCCCTGGCCGTCATGGGTCTGGAGCCCAGCACGGCGCAGGCACGTGCCCGCGCCGCCATGGAAAAAGTGGGCCTGCGTGGCAAAGAAGATTTAAAGCCGGTGGAAATGTCGGGAGGTGAACAACAACGGCTGGCGATTGCCCGCGCTATTGTGAATCGCCCGGCTATTTTGATTGCCGACGAACCCACTGCCAATTTGGACGCCGATAACGCCAAACGCATCATGGATGTATTGATGGACTTTAACCGGGTGGGTGTCACCACCTTGATTGCTTCGCACGATCTGAATTTGATGGCACGCTATGCACGTCGAACCCTGCTGATTCAGGATGGCCGTTTTTCCGATCACCCAGGAGTGCTGGCATGAGAACCTGGCTGCGTCATCATCAATACGCCTTTCTGGTGGCCCTGCGCCGCCTGAAAGTGCAACCCTTCTCCTCCCTGTCCAACCTGCTGGTCATTGCCTTGACCCTGGCTGTACCCGTTCTGGGAGCCAGTATCTTGCTGGCCGCTCAACCTGTCGTGCGCGAGATTCCGACCTCGCCCGAAATGACCGTGTTCATGAAGCAGAACAGCACGCTGGAACAGGCGCAAGCCTTCAGTCAGGCCGTGGGCAAAGAGTTTCAAACTGAACTGGCCCAGATCAGGCTGGTCAGCAAGGAGCAGGCGCTCAAACAACTGCAAAGCAACCCCAGCTGGACAGATGCCTTGGGCGCCTTGCCCAGCAACCCCTTGCCACACGCCATTGTGCTGACCCTGCATGAAACACCGGATCTGGTAACACGTGCTGACACCCTGGCCAAGACCTTGCAAGACCGCGAAGGCGTGGATAGTGTGTTACTGGATAGCGAATGGGTGCAGCGTCTGGCTGCAATTCTGAGCTTCATCCGTATTGGCTTATGGATTCTGATGGCAGGCGTGGGCGTAGTCGTGATTGCCACTGTGTTCAATACCGTCCGTCTGCAAGCCCTGAACCAACGTGAAGAAATTGCCGTGGCCCGTCTGGTCGGCGCCACCGAAGCCTTTGTACGCCGCCCCTTCCTGTATATGGGCGCGCTAACTGGCCTGACGGCCAGCGCTCTGGCATGCGGTCTGGCCTTGCTGGCACTGACCCCGCTGAACAAAGCTTTATCCAGTCTGGCCCAAAGCTATGGCGTCCAGTTGACGCTCCGGCTGCCGGAATTTTCTCTGTTGCTGACAGCGGCTATTTTGGTCGCCATTTTGGGCGCCCTGGCAGCACGCTGGTCTGTTACCCGTAGTACCCAATATTGATGTCACTTCCTGAACCCTGTCCCCAAGATCTGGCCGAAAAAGTGGTGGCCTGGCAAAAAACCTCCGGCCGCCACCACCTCCCTTGGCAGAACACGCAAGATCCTTACCGCGTCTGGCTTTCCGAAATCATGTTGCAGCAAACCCAGGTCGCTACCGTACTGGGTTATTACGAGCGTTTTCTGGAACGCTTCCCCACCGTCAAGGATTTGGCCGAGGCCGAGCAAGATGAAGTCATGCCCTATTGGGCCGGGTTGGGCTACTACGCCCGCGCCCGTAACTTGCACCGCTGTGCCCGCGAGGTCATGGAGACATGGGGCGGCCGTTTTCCGGCTAATGCCGCGGATCTGGCGACCTTACCCGGCATTGGCCGCTCTACCGCCTGTGCCATCGCCGCCTTCTGTTTTGGCGAACGCAGCCCCATCATGGACGGCAACGTGAAACGCGTGTTCACACGCTACTTCGGGATCTATGGGCCCACGCAGAAAAAGGCCGTGGAAAACACCTTGTGGGCCAAGGCAGATGAGGTCGTGGAACTTGCCCCCGCCAGCCTGGATATGGCGGCCTACACCCAAGGGCTGATGGACCTGGGCTCGCAATGCTGTACCCGCAGCAAGCCCACCTGTAGTCTCTGTCCGCTGCAAAGCGACTGCTACGCCCACACGCATCAGGCACAGTCCGAGCTGCCCAGCCCCAAAGAACGCATTCGTCAGGATGAGCGCTATGCGCATGTGCTGATTCTGGAACTGAATGGCCAGGTTTTACTGGAGCAACGTCCTGACAAGGGAATTTGGGGTGGTCTGCTCACCCTGCCCCAGTTTGACGATGCCATCAGCCTGCAAACGGCGGCACTGCATTGGTCTAACAAGGAGGCTATTGCGCTGGCCTCTTTCCAGCATGTGTTCTCGCACTTCAAGCTGCACATCACCCCTTGGTTACTGCAAGTCGATGAATCTGTACTGGCCGAGCCAGTGGCAGGCCAGCAATGGCAGGATCATGAAGCACTGGAGCAGACCGCTTTACCTGCGCCCATACGCAAGCTGCTGCTGGGTTTGTACCAGAGCAAGGATAGTGAACAGTTACTGCTAAGCTGATGCCAAGATCCCCGGCCTAATCCGGGGGGGAGCGGCGCCTATGCAGGCCGCGCTGGCTTATCGTTGCTGATGCTCATCAGCATCCCGCAGGCGACACCCAAGGTCATCAAGGCCGTACCGCCATAGCTCAGGAACGGCAAAGGCACGCCCACCACGGGCAGAATTCCCGTCACCATGCCTATGTTCACGAACACATAAACGAACAGCATCATGGACATGGAACCGGCCAGCAGACGGCTGAATTGGGTGTGAGCCACAGCAGCAATCGACAAGCCGCGCAGGATCAACAAGGCGTACAGCACCAGCAGCATGATGCCGCCGTACAAACCGAATTCTTCGGCAAACACTGCAAAAATAAAGTCGGTTGTGCGCTCGGGCACGAAATCCAGATGGGACTGGGTGCCCATCATGTAGCCCTTGCCGTAAACACCACCAGAACCGATCGCAATCATGGACTGGATGGTATGGAACCCTCTGCCCAAACGGTCACTACCGGGGTTCAGCAAGGTGCAGACACGGTGCTTTTGATAGTCGTGCAACACCACCCAATCCAGGTCAGGTACGCAGATATAGTCTTCGTAGTACAGCAAGGCGCTAATGCCCAGCACCAGCACCACCACAATGGGCACGATCAGCTTGAAGGACAGGCCTGCAAAGTAAATCACGCAGAAACCGGCCGCAAACACCAGCAAAGCCGTACCCAAATCCGGCTGACGCACGATCAGCAGGAACGGAATCATCAGCAAGATGCCTGCCACCATGAAGTCCAGCAGGCTCATCTTGGGCCGCTGATAGCGGTGGAAATACCAGGCCAACATCAAGGGCACGGAAATTTTGAGCATTTCCGAGGGCTGAATACGTGCCACCCCCAGGTCCAGCCAGCGCGTTGCGCCCTTGCTGGTTTCGCCAAAGAACTCCACCCCCAAAAGCAACACGACCCCGATCGAATACACCACCGGAGCCAGCTTCATCCACAAGGCAGGCGGAATCAGGGCGGCCAGCCACATCACACCAAAGGCCAACAGGAAATTACGCACCTGATCGGCAAAGCGCCAGTCTGTACCGCCCACAGCGGAATGCATGACGGTCATGCCCAGCGCAGCCATCAGCACCAGCAAAAGCAGCAAAGGCCAATCAAAGGCGGTGACGGCTCTCAGGCCCAGTTGCAAAAGTCGCTTCATTGCATCTGCCCTCGTTCCACCAACCAGTAATCAAAGACCTTGCGCACAATCGGTGCCGCAACCGAACCACCCCAACCTGCGTTTTCCACGATCAGGGCAACAGCAATTTTGGGGTTCTCTGCCGGGGCGTAAGACATGAACAAGGCGTGGTCGCGCAAACGCTCATCAATGGCGTTGGCGTTGTACTTGGCACCGCGCAAGCTAAAGACCTGTGCCGTACCCGTTTTGCCAGCGGCCTGATACGCCGCACCCGCAAAAGCCCGGCGGGCGGTGCCCAAACGCACCACATCCACCAGAGCACGTTTGACCACATCCACATTGGCCTGCTTCAGGGGGATCAGCTTGGCATCAATACGCACGGGCTGTTCAATTTCCGGATCATGGGGGCTGAGTGTCTGGGTGACCAGATGCGGAGGCCGCACAATGCCATTGCTGGCCAACACGGCAGTCGCATGGGCCAGTTGCAGCACAGTAAACGAGTTATATCCCTGGCCCACGGCCACCGAGATGCTTTCCCCGGCATACCAGCGCTGTTGGGCCGGTTTTTTGTAGGCCTGACGTTTCCATTCAGTAGAAGGCAGAATGCCTTGGCGCTCGCCATCCAGGTCAATACCCGTCTGCTGGCCAAAGCCAAACTGCTTCATGAAATCATGCAGATTATCAACGCCAATTTCTGGGCCCAATGAGTAGAAATAGGTATCGGAGGACACCACCAAGGCGCGGTGCATGTCGGTAGAGCCATACACAGCGCCACCTGCGTTACGGAAACGCTGACCACCAAACTCAAAGTAGCCAGGGTCAGAAATACGGTCCGTCGCCTTGCGCTTGCCGGTTTCCAAAGCAGCCAAGGCCACAAAGGGCTTGTAAGTCGAGCCGATAGGATAGGTGCCGTACAGTGGGCGGTTAATCAGCGGGTGGTCGGGCGAGTCATTCAGCTTGCGCCAGTTCTCTACGTCAATACCGTCAATAAACAGGTTCGGGTCAAAAGACGGGGCCGACACGAAAGCCAGCACTTCGCCAGTGCTGGGCTCGATCGCCACCAGCGCACCGCGTCGTCCTGCAAACAGGGCTTCAGCCATTTTCTGCAAGCCAATATCCAGCGACAAGCGCAAGCTGGCACCCGGTACGGGGTCGACCCGACTCAAGGTACGTACTGGACGGCCCGAAGCAGCCACTTCCACTTCCTCGATCCCTGTGCGACCGTGCAGGGTCTTTTCCCAGGTTTTCTCGATCCCTTTTTTGCCAATGACCTGCGTGCCACGGTAGTTACCAGTTTGCCCGGTTTCTTCCAGGCGCTGCTGATCGCCCTCGGAAATACGGCCCACATAACCCAGCACGTGCGCCGCCGCCTCGCCTTGCGGATACTCGCGCACCCAGCGAGCCTGCAAGGTCACACCCGGGAACTTGAAAGCATGGGCAGCAAACCAGGCGGCTTCATCATCGCTCAGGTTATTGCGCAACAGAATTTCAGAATATCGACTGTTTTGCGCGACGTTCTGCTTGAATCGACGACGATCACGTGGACTTAGCTCCACCAGCTCGCCGACACGATCCAGCATATCGTCTACCGGCTCGCCCAGACTGGCGGGTACGGCCGACAAGGTATAGTCCCGATAATTACGGGCCAGCACCTCGCCATTGCGGTCCAGAATCTCGCCTCGACGAGGGGTAATCGGGATAACAGCAATACGGTTTTGATCGGCTCGGGCGGCAAAGCCTTCGTAGCGCACCACTTGCAAATACCACAAGCGCACGCCCAGCACCCCTAACAGTACGCAGGCCAGAACGGCCGCTACCAAAGCGCGAAACAGGATGCGCTGGCGCAACTGATGCGAAGTTTTTTTGAATTCAAACATGGCCGCCCTACCCGTCAGGACGAACCGGAGTCGGACTCGTCCAGACGTCGCTGCGGCAAGAACAGCACGCTATCGGCCAGCGGCCACAGGGCGGCGGTCAACAAGGCGCCTCCGGCCCACTCCCAGCCAGACCACTCCCCTACCAGCCAAGCGTGCAGAACCCGCACAATCAACTGGGCCAGCAGCATGACAACTGCCATGTGCAAGAAGTGAGTCCACATGCCAAAGTTCAGGATACGCTTGCGTAGCAGCAATGCGCCGTACACGACCAGAATATAGGCCAGGGCATGTTCGCCCAGCAGACTGCCATCGTGCACATCCACCAGAATGCCCACAATAAATGCCAGTGACATGGGAACACGGCGCGGCTCGTGTACAGCCCAGAAGGCCAGCACCAGCATCAACAGATCGGGCGCAAAGGGCAGCAGGCGCCAGGGCAGCATGGAAACCAGCCACATCAGCAGAATCGAGCCCCACACCAACCAGGGACTGGAAGCGCGCGAAAACGGGCTGCTATCAATAGGCTGCAAACTACTCAAGGATGAGGACCGGGTTTTACGGCCAGAGGTGTCCGAGGACTCAGCGCGTCGCATCATTGGCATCGTCCTGTTCAAGAGGGCGCTCGCTCTCGGGCACCAGCAAAATCAGAAAATGGCGGTAACGCTCGGGGTGCGACAAAGGCGTCACCAAGGCCAGCGCAAAACCGGACGCATCATCGCGCTCGATACTGCTGACCATGCCCACCGGCAGACCGGCAGGGAACAAGCCACCGATACCGCTGGTGATCAAGGTATCGTTCGGCTCCAGATCCACATCAGCCGTCAGAAAACGCACTTCCACTTTGCCACCGGGGTTGCCACCGAAGGCAATCAAACGCAGACCATTGCGCAACACCTGTACCGGCACCGAGACTTTATCGTCCGTGATCAGCGCAGCTTCCGAGGTAAAGCGCGTGACGCGCACCACCTGGCCAACCACGCCGCCTTCGTCAATAACCGGCATGCCGGGTCGAATGCCGCTGGCCGAGCCTTTATTGAAGATCAGGTGACGGGCGTACCCATTAGGCGGTTCGTACAGAACCTCTACCGCGACAGACGGTTGGGTAACCGTATCGGCCACTTGCAGCAAACGGCGCAGCTGCTCGTTCTCAGCAGACAGCTGGGCGGCATGGGTAGACAACTGAGCCAGCTCGATACGCTGGCGTTGCAAGGCTTCTTTTTCGGAACGGGCGGTGGAGGCCGCGTCGGTCCAGCTGCTGAAATAAGTAACCAGATCACGAGGGGCCAGCATGACACGCTGAAAGGGATACAGCACAGTGGCCACGGCCTGCCGCACGGGTTCGAGCACAGCATAACGAGCGTCAGTAATCAACAAGCCCACAGCCAGCACCAAAAGAGCGGCCAGACGCAGCTCAGCTGATGAGCCGCGCCTAAATAGCCGGATGGAGCCTTGTTCTCGCATTACTCAAGCACTCGATCGCTTGCCCCCACAGGCAGACACTGCCGTGAAGGCCAAGCAAAGATCAATCGTAAATGAATACGGACTCCAGACGCTCCAGATGTTCCAGAGCCTCACCGCAACCCCGTACCACGCAGGTCAGAGGATCTTCAGCCACCACGACGGGCAAGCCGGTCTCTTCTTGCAGCAGACGGTCCAGGTCATGAACCAGAGCACCACCACCTGTCAGGACGATGCCCTTGTCAGTGATGTCCGCACCCAGTTCTGGAGGAGTTTGTTCCAGAGCGGTTTTAACCGCGGAAACGATTTGATTCAAGGGATCGGTAAGCGATTCCAGAATCTCGTTGGACGACACCGTGAAACTGCGTGGCACCCCTTCGGACAAATTACGACCCTTGACTTCAATCTCGCGAATTTCAGTGCCAGGGAATGCGGAACCGATCTCTTTTTTGATCAATTCAGCCGTAGGTTCACCAATTAGCATTCCGTAATTGCGACGGATGTAATTAATAATGGCTTCGTCAAACTTGTCGCCACCGACGCGAACCGATCCTTTATAGACCATACCGCCTAAAGAGATCACGGCCACTTCGGTTGTACCACCACCGATATCCACCACCATGGAGCCGCTGGCATCGGACACGGCCAGGCCTGCACCGATCGCGGCCGCCATGGGCTCTTCAATCAGGTAGACCTTGCTGGCGCCAGCGCCCAGAGCAGATTCTTTGATGGCACGGCGTTCCACCTGGGTGGAGCCGCAAGGCACACACACGATAATGCGTGGGCTGGGAGCAAACATGCTGCGTGGGTGAACCATGCGGATGAACTGCTTGAGCATTTGCTCGGTAACCGTAAAGTCCGCGATCACACCATCCTTCATGGGCCGGATGGCTTCAATATTGCCAGGCACCCGACCCAGCATTTGCTTGGCCTCCTGCCCAACGGCCTGAATGATTTTTTTACCATTAGGTCCACCTTCATGGCGGATGGCTACAACGGACGGTTCATCCAGTACGATACCCTTGCCGCGTACATAGATAAGGGTATTGGCCGTACCGAGGTCGATTGCCATATCGCTGGAAAAGTAACTGCGTAGGAATCCGAACATGGGCGCGCAAAGTGTAAAGTGTTTGGGGAAAAGGCAGGTAAATTCGGCGCGGAACTCAAGCGTAAAACGACAGGCACAAGAACCAGGCAACGAATTCAAAAATACCTGGGAAGGAAACGGTCAATGATAACTTATAATTGCTCTACATTAGGACTGTTTTAATGGTCAGTTAAGTTCTGTAACCCCCGCATTTGCTGTAAAAGTGCCAAACTGTCCCTAACTGACGGATTTCCGCTTTTTTTTATTACTCATTTTCCAGTACCCACCCACATGTCTATCACTGAACAGGATGTTGCCCGTATAGCGCAACTGGCGCGCCTTGATCTTTCTGCTGAACAAGCCTCCCAGGTCGAGCACGATTTGACGCGCATCCTGGGCCTGATCCAGACCTTGCAAACCGTTGATACTCAAGGCGTTGAGCCCATGGCCCACCCTTTGTCCGCCCGCCAGCAGATCAGTCTGCGTCTGCGCGAGGACAAGGCCCTGCCTTCCGGAACGGTAGAAAGCCGCCAGGCCATGATGCGCAACGCCCCCGCCGAGCAGGATGGCCTGTTTCTGGTGCCCACGGTCATCGAATAAAGCAAAACCATGTCTTTTACCCCTGAATTCGCGACTATTGCAGCGCTGCGCCAAGCTCTGCAAAACAAAACCGTCAGTGCCCGCGAACTGGCCCAGCAAGCCCTGGACAACAGCGCCCGTCAAAAAGAGCTCAATGCCTTCGTGCAGCAGGACGCTGCCCTGACCCTGGCCCAGGCCGATGCTGCTGACGCCCTGATTGCTCAAGGCAAGGCCGGTCCACTGACCGGCATCCCTATCGCCCACAAAGATTTGTTTGTCACCAAGGATTGGCAGACCACCGCCTGCAGCAAAATGCTGGAAGGCTACGTCAGCCCCTTTGACGCCACGGTCGTGACCAAGCTGCAGGCAGCCGGTGCTGTCTCGCTGGGCAAGTTGAACTGTGACGAGTTCGCCATGGGCTCGCGCAACGAAAGCTCGGTGTTTGGCCCCGTGCGCAACCCTTGGGATCACTCCATGGTGCCCGGTGGCTCCTCGGGTGGTTCTGCCGCCGCTGTCGCTGCTGGCCTGGTAGCGGGTGCGACTGCAACCGATACCGGTGGTTCGATTCGCCAGCCTGCCGCCCTGTGTGGTGTCAGCGGCATCAAGCCCACCTACGGCACGATTTCCCGCTTCGGCATTATTGCCTACGGCTCCAGCCTGGATCAGGCCGGCCCTATCGCCCGCAATGCACGCGACTTGCTGGACCTGCTGGAGAACATGTGTGGTTTCGACCCGCAAGACGCCACCAGCCTGGAATTTTGCGACGACCAGCCCAATAACGGCGCGCGCATTCGTCAGCAATTTGAACAGCAACAGGCTCAACAAGAAGCCCAAGGCAGCCAGCCACTGAAAGGCCTGCGTATTGGTGTGCCCGCCCAGTTCTTTGGCCCCGGCCTGGACCCGGTCGTTGCCGACGCCATTGAAGCCGCCCTGAAAACCTACGAAAGCCTGGGTGCAGAGCGCGTCACCGTGCAACTGCCCCTGACAGAGCTGTCTGTCCCGACTTACTACGTCATCAGCCCCGCTGAGGCCTCCACTAACCTGTCGCGCTTTGACGGCGTACGCTTTGGCCACCGCGCCAGCCAGTACACCGATCTGAACAGCATGATTTCGCGCTCGCGCTCGGAAGGCTTTGGCCCTGAAGTGGTACGCCGCATCCTGGTCGGCACTTATGTGCTCTCGCATGGCTACTACGACGCCTACTATCTGCAAGCCCAACGCGTGCGCCGCATGATTGTGGACGACTTCCAGAAAGTCTTTGAACAGTGCGACCTGATCCTGGGCCCCGTCACACCGGCTCTGGGCCGCAAGCTGGGTGCCACCATCGAGGATCCCACCACCGATTGGCTGGGCGACGTCTACACACTGGGCGTGAGCCTGGCCGGCCTGCCCGCCATGTCCATTCCTTGCGGCTTTAGCAAGGATGAGCGCCCCCTGCCCATCGGCCTGCAAATCATTGGCAACTACTTCCGTGAAGGCCAGTTGCTGGCCTTTGCCGACCGCTTCCAACAAGTCACCGACTGGCATCAACGTCAACCAGGACAACAATAATGGAATGGGAAATTGTGATCGGGCTGGAAACTCATACCCAGCTCTCGACCGAATCCAAAATCTTCTCCAGCAGCAGCACTCGCTTTGGCGCCTTGCCCAACACGCAAGCCAACGAAGTCGATATGGCCTTGCCCGGCGCTCTGCCTGTCTTTAACCGTGGCGCTGCCGAACGGGCAATTCGCCTGGGTCTGGCCGTAGGCGGCCACATTGCGCCGCGCTCCGTATTCGAGCGCAAGAACTACTTCTATCCGGATCTGCCCAAGAACTACCAGATCAGCCAGATGGAAATTCCCGTCGTCAGCGGCGGTACGGTCAGCTTCATGCTGGACGGTGAAGAAAAAACCATCAATCTGACTCGCGCCCACTTGGAAGAAGATGCCGGTAAATCCCTGCACGAAAACTTCCGTGGTCCTTACGGCGAGTCCAGCACCGGGATCGACTTGAACCGCGCAGGCACTCCGCTGCTGGAAATCGTGTCCGAACCTGAAATGCGCTCGGCAGCTGAAGCCGTGGGCTATGCACGCGCCCTGCACAGCCTGGTAGTCTGGCTGGGCATTTGCGACGGCAATATGCAGGAAGGCTCTTTCCGTGTGGATGCCAACGTATCGGTACGCCCCAAAGGCCAGAAAGAATTTGGCACTCGCTGCGAACTGAAGAACATCAACTCCTTCCGCTTCCTGGAGCGTGCCATTCAATACGAAGCACGCCGCCAGATCGAGCTGATCGAAGACGGTGGCAAAGTCATCCAGGAAACGCGCCTGTACGACTCGGACCGTGACGAGACCCGCAGCATGCGCAGCAAGGAAGATGCACACGATTACCGCTACTTCCCCGATCCTGACCTGCCACCTCTGTTTATCAGTGAAGAGTGGATCGAACAGGTTCGTCAGGACATGCCTGAACTGCCCGCCCAGAAACTGGCTCGCTTCGAGCAAGAGTTTGAACTGAGCCGTTACGACGCCTCGCAACTGACGGTAGATCGTGCAACGGCTGACTTCTTCGAAGCCATCTTGCAGGCGGGCTCCAAGGCGAACGCGAAACTGGCCGCCAACTGGATTCTGGGCGAACTGTCGGCTGCCTTGAACCGTGAAGAGCTGAGCATTGAGCAGTCCAAAGTCAGCCCAGCACAATTGGCTCAGCTGATTGCCCGTATTGCGGACGGCACCATCTCCAACAAGATTGCCCGTGACGTGTTCGCGGCACAGTGGGATGGCGAGCTCAATGGCGATGTGGATGCCATTATCGACGCCCGTGGCCTGAAGCAGATCAATGACGTAGGTGCCATTGAGGCCATGGTGGACGAAGTACTGGCCGCCAACCCCAGCATCGTCGAGCAGCACCGTGCCGGCAAGCCAAAGGCCTTCAACGCCTTGGTCGGTCAGGTGATGAAGGTTGCCAAGGGCAAGGCCAATCCGCAGCAGATCAACGAAATGCTCAAGCAAAAGCTGGACGCCTAAGTCCGGACTCTGCGCTTAGCGGATACAAAAACACCAGGCCAAGGCCTGGTGTTTTTTTTACTGCTGAACTCTGCTTAACAAACGCAGATGATCAGACACCGTAGCGGTCGCGGTAGGCTTTCACTTGGGGAGCGTGAGCTGCCAAAGTGGTGTCATCCGCCAGCACCGCCATGATGTCAGCCAAAGAGGCAATGCTGATCACAGGAATACCGTAAGTCTGTTCCACTTCCTGCACTGCAGAATGCGCGGACAGTTCCTGATCGTTACCGGCGCGCTCCATGCGATCCAGAGCAATCAGCACCGCGGCAGGTTCTGCACCGGCGGCCTTGATGATCTGCATGGATTCACGCACGGACGTACCCGCTGTGATCACGTCATCAATAATCACGACCTTGCCTTGCAAAGGAGCGCCCACCAGGGTGCCACCTTCGCCGTGGTCTTTGGCTTCCTTGCGGTTGAAAGCAAAAGGCACATCACGCTCACCGATTTGTGGGTGCTCGGCCAAGGCAATCGAGGTTGCGGCAGCCAGAGGGATCCCCTTGTAGGCGGGACCAAACAGCATGTCAAAAGACACGCCCGAATCCAGCAAAGCCTGAGCATAGAAACGGGCCAGCTGACCCACACTACGTCCCGTATTGAACAGGCCGGCATTGAAGAAGTAAGGACTCAAACGGCCAGACTTGACCTTGAATTCCCCAAAGCGCAGCACTCCCTGTTCCAGGGAAAAGCGCACAAAATTGCGACGATTATAGTTATTAGCCGACATGACAGAGTATGAAAAAGATAGAGACGAAAGGCATTTTAGCGTGATGTGAGCCATCACTTGGCAGGTTCGGCCAGTTCTTCCAGCAAGAAGTCGATAAAACTGCGCACTTTAGGTGTCAAATAGCGACGGCTGGCATAAACGGCATGCAGCTGCTGCAGCTCTTCGGTGTAATCAGGCAACAGGCGAACCAGCCGACCATTCTCCAGATCATCCATCACCAGCCACTCCGGCAAATAGGCCAGCCCTGCTCCACCCAACGCACTGTAATAAGTCAGATTGGTGTTATCCGAACGCATGAAAGGATTCAGGCGCAAGGACTCCGGCCCGTCCGGCCCCAAAAATTCAAAACTGGGCTGCTGTAAATAACTGGGGCTGATAGCCGGCAGACGCATCACCTCCGCACAGTTACGCGGCATGCCGTGCTGGGCCACAAACTCCGGGCTGGCCACCAGATGAAAGGGCGTGGGGCAAATAAGACGTGCAATCTGATGCGGCGCAGGCTCGCGCATCACCCGCAAGGCCAGGTCAAAACCTTCCGCCACTAAATCCACTTTATGATTGCTCAGGCTCATATCCAGAGTCACTTCCGGAAAGCGCGTTTGGTAATCCTGCAACAGCTGCGCCACTTTGCGGTTGGCAAACCATACGGGGGCCGTCACTCTCAACACACCTTGGGGCTGATGCTCAGAACCCGACAATGCCTGCTGTCCGCGCTCCAGGGTATCGAGTGCCTGCAAGCAATAATCAAAGTAGGTTTGCCCCAACTCTGTCAGGCTCAAACGACGGCTGCTGCGATGGAGCAAGCGGGCGCCCAGCTGTTTTTCCAGATTGGCCAAGTGCTTGCTGACCATGGGCGCAGACATATCCAAGCGTTGCGCCGCCGCTGCAAAGCTGCCCGCTGCGACGATTTCCCGGAACACCCGCAAACTCTGAATCGTATCCATGCTTTCCTAATAAGAAAGTAACTAATGAAAATAGGCCTGTTTATTTCCTGATAGTAATTGATTAATCTTGAACGAGCGCTAACCCGGTGCCTGTCTGGGCCTTGAATGGGCGGGACCAGCACCAGGATGTCATCACGTCATGCCTGACACAGAGCTTTTGTCACTACGCCGGGCCAGTGCTTCGTTTACCGATACTGTCAACTTTCCAAAGGAACATACATGAGCGCCCTTACCTCTAGCTGGACTCCTCGCATCCTTAGCCTGCTGCGCATCGTTACAGGCTATCTCCTGCTGACACACGGTACTGCCAAGATCCTGGGTTTCCCCAAAGTAGACATGTTTGCCAACCTGCAAATCAGCTCCATTTACGGCATTGCGGGCATTCTGGAACTGGTTCTGGGTGTCTTGCTGGTGATTGGTCTGTTCTCTCGTTTTGCGGCCTTTATCGCTTCGGGCCTGTGCGCTTTCGCCTACTTTATTGGCCACGCCAGCGGCAGCACCTTCGCAACCCCTATCCTCAATGGCGGTGAGGCGGCAGTTCTGTTCTGCTTTGCCTTCCTGTACCTGGCCTTTGCCGGCCCAGGCCCATGGAGTATTGACGCAGGCCGCGGCAAAGCCTGACGCCTTAACCAACCCCTTATCCCCTGCCCCTATCAGGGCAGGGGCAGGAGATCATCATGACAATGCCCACCTACTTCATCTCGCATGGTGGCGGACCCTGGCCCTGGATGCCTGAAGCGCAAACCATGTACGCCCCGCTGCGTGCTGCCTTGCAGGATATTCCACGCCAATTGGGGCGCACACCCAAAGCGATCTTGATGGTCTCCGCCCACTGGGAAGCTCAACAAGCCAATCTGCTGGTTGCCGCCGCAGCACAACCGAGCATGGTGTACGACTATTACGGCTTTCCGTCCCACACGTACGAGATTCATTACCCTGCACCAGGCGATCCTGCTCTGGCCCAACAGGTCTGTAATTTGCTGGAAGGCGCTGGCCTGCCCACTCATCTGGATTCGCAGCGTGGCTTTGACCACGGTGCATTCGTACCGGCTTATGTGATCTATCCGCAAGCCAAAGTGCCTATGGTGCAACTGTCCATTCACGCGAACTACGACCCGGCCCTGCACTACGCCATGGGCGAGGCGCTTGCGCCTTTGCGAGACGAAGAGGTGCTGATTATTGGCAGCGGTCTGAGCTATCACAATCTGCGCAATATGGGCCCTGGCGGTGTGCAGCCCTCTGCCCAGTTTGATGCCTGGCTGCATCAAAGCCTGAGCCTGGAGGACCCTGCCGCCCGTCGTCAGGCCTTGATGGACTGGGAACAGGCCCCGGCCGCACGTATTGCTCATCCCCGCGAAGATCACCTGGTTCCCCTCATGGTGGCCGCTGGTGCTGCGCGTGGCGACGCAGCGCATCGCTTCCACCACGAAACCCAGGCCTTTGGTGGCTTGACCGTGTCCAGCTACCGCTTCAGCTCAGCGTCGTAACAAGCTCTGACGGCCACTGACATCCAGGCAGGTTACGGGTTAAAGTGCTGACGCTATAAGGAGAATTGCCACGTGTTACGCGTCACCTCGTTAAACGTCAACGGTATTCGAGCCGCCTTTCGTAAAGGCCTGCCCGCCTGGCTGGAAGCCCAGAAACCTCATATTGTCTGCATGCAGGAAATCAAGATCAGCGAGCCTGATCTGACCCCCGATTTGACCAACCCCGGTCAATACCACGGGCATTTCCACCATGCTCAGAAAAAAGGCTATAGCGGTGTAGGCCTGTACCTGAACCACAAAGCAGAAAGCGTGGCCGAAGGCATGGCCTGCGAAGAGTTCGATGCTGAAGGCCGCATTATCCGCGCCGACTGGAACGACCTTAGTGTGATCAGCGCCTACCTGCCCTCGGGTTCATCGGGCGACGAGCGTCAAACCGCCAAGTACCGCTTTCTGGATCATTTTGAGCAATGGATTAATGGCTTGATGCAGGAACACCGCGATACCGGCCGCGAGTTCATTATTTGCGGTGACTGGAATATTGCGCACCACGAAGCCGATTTGAAGAACTGGAAAGGCAATCTGAAAAACAGCGGTTTTCTGCCTGAAGAACGCGCCTGGATGAGCAAAGTGCTGGGCGAACTGGCTTGGGTGGATGTGTACCGCAGCCTGCATCCCGATACCACGGACGAGTGCTACACCTGGTGGAGCAACCGCGGCCAGGCTTGGGCCAAAAATGTGGGGTGGCGCATTGATTATCAAATTGCCACCCCAGGTATTGCTGCCAAGGCGCGCAGTGCAACGGTCTATAAGGAAGAGCGTTTCAGCGACCACGCGCCACTGACGGTTGATTACGACTGGAGCCTGTAAATCCAGCCTGAAAAAGCCAGCGCCTTAGCTGGCTTTTTCAATCATGTAGCGCACAACGCTGCGCAATTGTTCATCGGTTGCTTTGGGTGCTGCACCGCGTGGGGGCATGGCGCCCTTGCCGTTCAGCACAACTTGCATCAAGGCGTCTTCGCCTTGGGCGATCAGGGGCTCCCAACGAGCCTTGTCACCCAAACGAGGGGCATTGGCCATACCCGATGCATGACAGACCATACACGAAGACTTGTACAGCTTGAGAGCTTCGTCCGAGTTGGCATGTGCTGCAGGTGCGGCGGCCAGCAAAAACAAAGCGGCCATTGCGGAGTACATCATGGTGGCGGGGCGATAGGTTCTCATGGGTTTACCCTTTAAACAGTCGGCATGAATGAATGCATGCCTGGCTGATACTTCGTTTTCTGTACAAGAGGCCCGTTTTTCATGGTTCGAACCTCTTGCGTTTTCACTAGCTAATCACTATTCAATAACTGCCTTGAAGCCCGGCGGAATTGATAAGTGCTTCTGGTCCTCAATTCCGCGTACCGGGTGCCAACCCTGCTTAGCCCTTGATCGGGCCGGGAGGGCTGACTTGCTTCATCAAGTCGTCGTTCCATTCGCCTTCGACCAGAACGTGACCTGCTGCGCCCAGTTCCATGGCTTCGATCAGGTTGTGGTTCACATAGGCGTACACACCAGGCTGCTTGAAGGTGTAGAGCGCCACACCGGCCGAACCGCCGCGAATGAACCAGGTTTCCAGGTTCTTGGCAGGTGGATCATCAAACTTGCCCAGTTCCCAAACCCAGTCACCGTGCCCACCGATCAGGTGAGGACGGGTGTCGCGGTTGGCCTGCGAGTGAATGAACAGCACGGTTTCACCCACGTTGGCCTTCATGGCACCGTCGCCCATCAAGGCACCGACCTTGCCGTTGAATACCACGTGGCTGGGGATCAGACCACGCATGGCTTCCAGGGTGTCGCCATAGCTTTCAGCCGAGGACCCATACTTTTTGAAGTTGCCCTTTTCATCACGAGGGATGTAGAGGTCAAACTCGCCAATGGTGTAGACACGGTCGTAATGCAGCGAGTTGCCCGCCGAATCCTTCAGGCCGTCGCGTGGCAGCACCATGACGGTACCGTGCATGCCCTGGACCACGTGCCAGGCTACCGAGCCTTCGGGTGCGCAGTGGTACACAAACGTACCGGTACGGTCGGCCTTGAAGCGCAAGGTGGCTTGTTCGCCGGGGTTCACGTTGGTCAACTTGGCACCGCCCAGCGCGCCAGTCGAGGCGTGAAAGTCGATGTTGTGCGGCATAGTGTTGCTGGCCGGGTTGACCAGAGTCAGCTCCAGGTAGTCGCCTTCATGCACAACCATGGTGGGGCCGGGCATGGAGCCATCAAACATCATGGCGTGCATGGTGGTGCCATCGCGATCGACCACGATCTCTTTTTCCACGATGCTCATGCGGAACTCCACCACGCGAGGCTCGGGACCTACTTTCTGCTCGTGCTTGTGGACCATAGGAGGCGCAACCAGATCCACCTTGACCCGCTCCAGCTTGGCGATCTGGGCTTCTGTACGCGCGGCCAGCCAGGGCGCGTTCTTCTTTGGTGCAGCCGTCTCGCGGGCTTGTACTTGAGCCGCCAGCAAAGTCGTTCCTGCGGCGACACCTAGGCCAGCACTTTTCAAGAAATGACGACGTTCCATACTACCTCCGGTTTGATCCAGGCGTGATGCCTGCTGATTAAATGTTATTCAGATCTAACAGTTACAGGATGTATTGGACCGCAATCAGACTTCCCGCTCTTTGCTGCAGCGCAAGCATCTCGCATAAGCAACAAAAAAAACCGCCCGAAGGCGGTTTTTTTCATAGACGGAATCTCACAGAAAAAACAGACCGTCCTTAAACAAGATCACGATGCTTTTACTGCACCTGCAGCATTGGCAGCGGCACCGCGACGGCCAGCCATGATACGTACCCAGACCTGCTGGAACACAATCAATGCACCGGCAATGAACACAACGTCACCCAAGGTGCGCCACCAGCGCAAGGATTGCAGGATAGGCTGCTGCATGAACTCTTCGCTACGGGCATACCACATGCCTTCCGAGATGCTGGCCCAGGCCTGAATAATCCCGGCTGGCAGCAGGCTGACGAACATCATCAGCACCAGACCCAGGTTCAGCGTCCAGAAGCCCCAGCTCATCAGGCGATCGTTGTAACGAACCTCGGGCGAGATATAACGCACCACCAGCAAGACAAAGCCCAGAGACAGGAAGCCATACACACCGAACAAGGCTGCGTGAGCATGCAATGGCGTGGTGTTCAAACCCTGGATGTAGTACAGCGAGATAGGTGGGTTGATCAGGAAGCCAAACACACCAGCACCCAGCATGTTCCAGAAGGCCACGGCCACAAAGAACATGACAGGCCAACGCAGATCACTCATCCAGCTGGCTTGTTTCTGCATCTTCCAGTTATGGAAAGCTTCGTAGCCCAACATGATCAAAGGCACCACTTCCAACGCGCTGAAGGAAGCACCAATGGCCATGATCGGCGTGGTCGTACCCGAGAAGTACAGGTGGTGCAAAGTACCAGGCACACCACCGACCAGGAACAGCGAGGCCGCTGCCAGACCCGCAATCGTGGCACTACGCTTGGAAACCAGACCCAAGGTCAGGAAGATAAAGCCCATGGCAACCGTTGCAAAGACCTCGAAGAAGCCCTCAACCCACAGGTGAACCACCCACCAGCGCCAGTACTCCATGATGGTGATATTGGTGTGCTCGCCATAGAACAAGCCGGTACCGTAGAACAGACCAATGGCCACGGTAGAGATGGTCAACAGAACCAATAAATGGTTGTCGCCCTTGTCACGACGCAAGGCAGGCCACATGCCACGCAACATCAGCAGGAGCCAGAAAGCCAGGCCAATGAACTTGATGATCTGCCAGAAACGGCCCAGATCCAGATACTCATAACCCTGGTGACCGAACCAGAAGTTCAGCTCGGGGGGCAGGATGTTTTTGATGGCCAGGAAGTTGCCGGCAAAAGAACCAATAAAGAGTACAACCAGAGCGCCGAACAGAACGTCCACACCCAGACGCTGAAACTTCGGATCCTCGCCCCCATTAATCAATGGCACCAGGAACAGACCAGCGGTCAGGAAGCCACTGGCAATCCACAAAAGGGCTGCCTGAATATGCCAGGTACGGGTCAAGGAGTAAGGGAACCACTGCGACACGTCTATGCCATAGAACATCTGGCCTTCAACCGTGTAGTGCGCCGTAAAGCCGCCCAGGAAGACCTGGATGACAAACAGGGCAACCGTCAGGAAGGCATATTTTTTCAGGGCACGCTGCGAAGGGGTCAGGCGAAATGCCAGAACCGGATCAGTGGCCGGTGCAACAGGGGCTTCCTCTTCTTTGTGCGTAAAGGCCCAGATCCAGACCAGCAAACCAATACCGGCCAGCAAGAGCACGATACTGACAATGGACCAGACGATATTGGCCGTGGAAGGATGGTTATCCACCAAGGGCTCATGTGGCCAGTTGTTGGTATAGCTGACGGTAGTGCCAGGACGCTCCGTTACCGTGGCCCAGGACAGCCAGAAGAAAAAGCGGGTCATGTCCTGACGGCGCTGCAGCTCTGGCAGGGTGTTGTCCTTCATGGCGAAGCTCTCACGGCTGGATTTCAGCTCGGGCGCATCACCAAACAGGTCGATGTAATACTGGGCAGTGGTGTCGATGGCCTTGGCGCGACGTTCGCTGATCTGCAATACGCCCGTCGCTTCATCAATGCGGTTAGGACGGTATTCGTCCTGCAGTTCCTGCCGCAAGGTGGCCTGCTGACTGGATGTCAGCTGATCATAGTTCAGCGAGTAGGTTTGCTGGGCGGCCAGATCCAGCCATGCCAGAGCCTCCCGGTGCAGCCAGTCGGCGCTCCAGTCCGGGGCCTGGTAGGCCCCATGCCCCCAGATCGAGCCCAGCTGCATACCGCCAGTACTTTGCCAGGCGGACTGGCCACGATGTATCTGTTCCTGTGAGGTAAATTCACGGCCATCCGGTGTGACTACCTTGACGGGCATGGGGGGTGCCTGACGATACACCTCCACACCTGTCCATCCCAGGATGGCAAAGGTGACCATGGTGACTGCCACCAGGGACCACCATAGTTTTTTATAGCTACGCATTTTCTTCTCCGTCTCGCTGATGAATCAAACGACCCAATCCAAACAAGTCCTGGCAGGACCCAGTTACCTGGTCAAAACCTGTTTGGGTACGGCCCCGGAATGGAGGACGGACCGAAGTACACGCCTTGTAGCGATGTTCTGCTAAGTCGGGGGTCATGTCATAGTCCTTAAAAATGTATGACAAAACATCTAAAGCAAAGACCGTGCCAAGTCCTGGACGACATAGATCAAAGGGTTGCCGTCAGCCTGGGTATAAACTACCTCGACAAAACTGGGTATTTTTCACCATAAGGGTATTTTTCACCCATGCTAGATCTCTTGATTTCCGACCTTGCCACCGAGATTCCGGGACCGTTACGCCTGCAGCGCATGGTGCATTTGCTGGCACGGCACTTTGGCTGTGATGCGGCGGGTTTGCTGAAGCTGGACGACACGGTGCTGCGCATTGTGGCGGCCAGTGGTCTGGGCCATGACACTTTGGGGCGTCACTTTGTCATTGCAGATCACCCCCGACTGACGCGGATCCTGCACTCCCCCAGCCTGACCCGCTTTGAACCCGACTGTGCCCTGCCGGACCCGTATGACGGCCTGCTTGATGACAAGCTGGGCCAGCCCCTGCCGGTGCATGATTGCGTGGGAATTACCTTGCAAGTCCAGGGCACGCCCTGGGGCATTCTGACGCTGGATGCCTTGCGACCAGGGACGTTTTCAGCCTCCACGCTGGTGGAACTCAAGCACTGGTGTCTGGTGTTGGAAAGCGCAATTCGCATCAGCGAGCTGGAAGAAGAAAACCGCAGCTTGCGCCTGCTCTCCACCTTGCCGCCCGATTACCTGTCGCGCAATAACTCGGCCGCCATCATTGGCAACAGCAAATCCCTGCTGGAGGTCATTCAATTGCTGGACACGGTGGCCACCTCCGAGCTACCTGTGCTCTTGCTGGGTGAAACCGGCGTGGGGAAGGAGTTATTCGCACAACGCCTGCACCAACGCTCACCACGCCACAACAAACCCTTGATCTACGTGAACTGCGCTGCCCTGCCCGAGTCTCTGGCAGAAAGCGAATTATTCGGGCACGTAAAGGGCGCATTCTCGGGTGCCCATGAGAATCGGGCCGGGCGCTTTGAAGCGGCCCAGGGCGGCACCCTGTTTCTGGATGAAATCGGCGAGTTGTCTTTAACGATACAAGCCAAACTGCTGCGTACTTTGCAGAACGGCGAGATTCAGCGCCTCGGGGCGGACCACCCCATCAAATTGAATGTACGTCTGGTTGCTGCCACCAACCGTGATCTGAGCCAGCAGATCGCCCAAGGTGGTTTCCGGGCGGACTTGTTTCACCGCCTGTCAGTTTTTCCGCTCACGATCCCCGCCTTGCGCGAGCGCCATCAGGACATTCTGCTGCTGGCAGGCCACTTTCTGGAAACCAACCGTTCTCGTTTGGGATTGCGCGGAATTCGCTTATCCCCCGACGCAGAAGCCGCTTTACTGGCTTATCATTGGCCAGGTAATGTTCGCGAACTAGAACATTTAATCAGTAGGGCAACCATCCGCCTGCTGGTCGATACGCCAGATCGTAACCAAATATTTACGCTTAGCGCCGATAATCTCAATTTGTTACCTTCTACTCACCAGCCTGTCGCAGCGACCAGTACGGCTATTGGCTCACCTCGCCCATCCTTGCGTCAGTCCGTTGAGCAGCTGCAAAGCCGGCTGATTCGGCAAGCTCTGGATGAGACTGATGGTAACTGGAGCCAGGCTGCCCGGCAGCTAGGCATAGACCCCAGCAATCTGCACAAGCTGGCCAGCAAACTAGGGCTTAAAACCCGCTCAGAAAGCTTAAGTGATGACTGACATATCCTACCCCTCCTTGTTAGCCAGCCTGCCCGTTTTCTCCCAGCTGGACGCAGCCAGCATTAACGAACTGTGGCAAGAGGGACGCCTGATCCACTACGACAAGGACAGCCAGGTCTTTCGTCAGGAACAAAGCAGCGACCACTTTTTTGTTCTGCTGCAAGGCCTGATCAAAGTCGTACGCACCATGCCCAATGGCTCACAACTCCTGGTACGTTTTGCCTTGCCCGGCGACGTAATTGGCATTGCCCCTGCCCTGCGCCGTCGCAACTATCCGGCAACCGCCATTAGCGTAACCACCAGCGCCGCATTGGCCTGGCCTGAAAAGTCCTGGGACAGCCTGACGCAACGCTTTCCTTGCCTGCTCAGCTCTGCACAAGACACGGTCGCGCAACGACTGAGCGATGCCGATGATCGCCTGCTGGAAATTCATAGTCTGGAAGTGGAGCAGCGACTGGCTCACAGCCTGCTGCGCTTGATTCGTCAGGTGGGTCAAAGCGGCGCACAAGGGACGTCCTTGAGTATTCCGGTAACCCGGCAAGATCTGGCCGACCTGGCCGGGACCACCTTGTACACGGCCAGCCGCGTCGTCAGCAGCTGGGATCATCAAGGTTTGATTCTGGCGGGCCGCAAGCAAATTACGATTGCGGACCTGGACAAGTTTGCACAAGCGGTTCTGGAACGCGGCTAAGCGCAGGTTTAGTCTTCAGTGACCAGACGCAGACCCAAGTAACGCGGTGGCACACCCACCGAACACGCCCCGGTTTTTGGGTCGCGAATAAAGTCGGGCATCACCGCAATGTGCTCGCCCCCCAGGGTACGGACACCGCAGTTTTCCAGGCGAGACTCTGCGCGTGGCATGCTGATACGGTGTACCCGGACATGGCAGGTATTGGTCCATTCAGCCACCTGCCCGCCCGCATCAAACACCCCATAAGCATTGGCAACGCCCTGCCCCAAGGGTGCCAAGGGAACTTCCTGTTCCTGCTTGCGTTTGTAGCTCTCCTGATACTCCTGCAGCCACAAGGCAGCTTGCTCGTTCTCATCCAGACCGCTTTGGGCCGACTCAGGCACTTTCTGGTCCGCGAAATAGCTCCACTCCAGGTAATCCGGCAGACGGAATTGCTTGCCGGTGCGCTCACTTAACCAGGCGGCGTAATCCTGGCCGTCTTGCCAGCTGACACCGACCACCGGCATATTCTTGGCCTGTCCTTGGCCCACCGCATCGGCAGCTTTACAACGCTCGGCACGAACGCACTGATCGTACTCAAACTGACTGACCTGATACTTCATGGCTTTCAAGGTGGGAACAGGAGCGTACATCACCGTGTCGGATGCAATCAGACGCCCATCCAGCAAGTATTCACCGGCCTGCATAACTTCACGCGCCGGACCGGCCACTTCAACCAGCTCGGGCAAACCCGCTGGATTGCTGGGCTCGCCAGACGAACATCCGGCCAGAATGGCCACTAACAGCACGGATCCCACTACATGGCTTCGCATTGCGCACTCCCTAAAGACAAGCACAATTGAAGCCCAAGCGCCTGCAGGCGTCCTTGCGCCAAGGCAAACAGAGTCCTTAAGGACTCAAAAATAGAAGCGATCCAAGATTCACGATTCAACAACACAGGTAAAAAGAAAGCCCCTGGGACCGGATATCGATCCAAGGGGCTGTCTGACAAGGGCCGCGATATTGCTGATTGCGCCCACTTCTCGGTACTTAAGTCAGAAAATTCACAAAACCGGTAATGATCACGGCATTGAAGAAGTCGATGAACAAGGAGCCCACCAGCGGGATTACAAAGAAGGCCTTGCGTGATGGACCATTGTCTTCCGTGAAGGCCTGCATATTCGCCATGGCGTTAGGCGTTGCGCCCATACCAAAACCACAATGACCAGCCGACATCACCACAGCATCGTAGTCCTTGCCCATGACCTTGAAAGTCACGTAGCTGGCAAAGAAGAACATCAGCACCGTCTGGGCAATCAGGATGATCAACAGCGGGCCCGCTACTTCAGCCAGCTCCCACAGCTTCATCACCATCAGCGCCATGACCAGGAAGAAAGCCAGGGACACATTGCCCATGGTTTCAAACTCTTTTTCCGGCAAGCGATAACGACGCCAGTCGATCACATTACGGATGATGGCTGCCACCAGCATGGAGCCCAGGTAGGCTGGCAACACAATGCCGCGCTCACCCAACCATTCAATGATGACACTGCCCACCCCAATCGCGATGGACAACAGGACTACGGCGTAAACCGGCATTTCAAAGCCACCATCGTCAACCTTAACGGTTTCCTTAACCGTGGTTTCCACCACATGAGGCGCATCTGCACCCTCATGCTGACGACGATGACGACGGTGTGGAGCAGGACCGTCGATATTGTATTTTTTCATCAAGCGCTTGCCCAAGGGGCCGCCGATGACACAACCCATTACCAGCCCCCATGTCGAAGCAGCAATGGCAGCAGGCAAAGCCCCAACAGCACCAGCATTTTCCAGCATTGGACCAAAGGCAGCCGAAGTACCGTGGCCCCCCGTCATGGAGATCGAACCAGCGGCCAGACCCAGCAAGGGGTTAGCGTCCATGAGGGTCGCCAAGGTCACGCCCATCACGTTCTGCAAAATAATCAGGACAACCGCGCAGCCCAGGAACAAAGCAACGGCCAGACCACCCTTTTTCAGCAACTCGAAGCTGGCTGAAAAACCGATGGTCGTGAAAAAGGCCATCAGCAAGAAATTGCGTATATCGTCGTTAAACGTAAAGTTGAACGAGCCGGTCTGATGTCCAACCAAGGCAATCAGGGCAAAAATCAATCCGCCGATAATGGGGCTGGGAATAAAATAGCGGGCCAATACAGCAACGCGATTCTTTATATATTCTCCCAGCACGAGAAAGACAGCCGCCAAACCTACCGTTTGCGCGATATCGAGCTGAATGTTCATCTATCCGTTCCTTACATCTTTGGAATAAGGGGCCTGCACCTTTGTGTCTGACAGAGGCTTCAAACCAATTTGTTCAAATAGGCATGTCTATCGTCGCTACTTCGTCCTTGTGGGACAAAGGCATGACCACCAACAGCGTAGTAAAACCGAGAAAAATAACATGAACAGGCGCCTAATGACGCCAATTTCCCTGAATCGGCCCGCTTTATTACAAAAAAACCCGCCATGTGGCGGGTTGGGAAAGGCTGGAGACTTAGCGGTCGCGCTCGATGGAAAACGCGCACAAGCTCAGTAATACCTGCTTGAATTCGCTCTCGGGAACATCAGCCAAGGCCTGAACAGCCAGCTGGGCTTCTGCCTTGGCCGCTTCACGGGTATAGGCCAAAGCATCGGTTTGCTCGATAGCCTGTGCAACAGCGGCAAAATCCGCATCACCGGTTTCAATGGCCGACTTGATCAGCTGAACCTGCTCGGGTGTGCCAACTTCCATGACACGGATCAGTGGCATGGTGGGTTTGCCTTCACGCAGATCGTCACCAACGTTCTTGCCCAAGGCCTGGGCATCACCGGTGTAATCGAGCACGTCGTCGACCAATTGGAAGGCGGTACCCAGGTGGCGGCCATAGGCGGCCATGGCTTCTTCCATTTCAGGCGAAGCACCGGCCACAATCGCCCCCACTTGCGCCGCCGCTTCAAACAGCTTGGCTGTCTTGTAGCGTACGACTTGCAGATAACGTTCCAGGGAAACGTCCGGGTCGTGTACGTTCAGCAGCTGCAAGACCTCGCCTTCGGCGATCACCGTGGTGGCTGCCGACAGCACGGCCATGGCCGGCATGGAGTTCGATTGCACCATCATCTCGAAGGAGCGCGAGTACAGGTAGTCGCCAACCAGCACGCTGGCGGCATTACCGTAGACCGCATTGGCCGTGTGGCGACCGCGTCGCATATCGGATTCATCGACCACATCGTCGTGCAGCAAGGTGGCGGTGTGGATGAACTCCACCACACCTGCCAACAGATGGTGCGTGCTCCCCTGATAAGCCAGCGCGCGGGCTACCAGCAACAGCAGCGCAGGACGCATGCGCTTGCCGCCAGCACTAACGATGTATTCGCCGATTGTGCGTATCAGCACCACATCCGAATTCAAGCGCTCACGAATGACGACATCAAGAGCCTTCATGTCGTCGGCAATAGGTTCAATCAGGGTGGACAGGTTCAAAACAGAATTCCGGACGAGTAAGGGAGGGGGCCGCTATCGGCCAACCGTAACTTGATGATTATACGATTTTGAATCGCTTTGGGCCTATTGTTACGCGTCAAGCACAACAGTGATCACAGAAAAAGGGGCCAAATTAGCGATAATAAGCATTTCAACCTGAAACGGAGACTGTCTTGAGTTCGCAAGACCTTAGTACCCTGATCAGCCGGGCCGAGCGGGTTCTCGCTCAACTGGAAGCCTGGCTGCCCCCTGCTCCACCCCCCATCAACTGGGATTCCATTGCTTTTCGCTGGCGTACCAATGGTTCGCGCGGCTGGCTTGAAGGTGTCCAGCACGTAGCCACCATCCAGACCGAAGACCTGCATCATATCGAACGCCAAAAGGGCATTATTGAGCGCAACACCCGCCATTTCCTGGCAGGCAAACCGGCCAATAACGTCTTGATGACAGGTGCTCGCGGTACGGGCAAAAGCTCGCTGGTCAAGGCCATGCTGGCCAAATTTGCCGATCAGGGCCTGCGTCTGATCGAAGTGGACAAATCCGATCTGGGCGACCTGGGCTACATCATTGACCTGATCAGCACCCGCCCCGAACACTTCATCATCTTCAGCGACGACCTGTCCTTTGAAGAAGGTGAAGCCGGTTACAAGGCGCTTAAATCCGTGCTGGACGGCTCGCTGGCCTCCCCTGGCGACAATGTACTGATCTACGCCACGTCCAACCGACGTCACCTGATGCCCGAGTACATGAAAGAGAACCTGAGTGCCTCCACGTCTGCAGACGGCGAGATCCACCCTGGTGAAGCCGTTGAAGAAAAGGTATCCCTGTCCGAGCGCTTTGGACTATGGTTGTCGTTTTACCCCTTTAAACAAGACGACTACCTGGACATTGTGTATTACTGGCTTGGCGCTTTGGGTTGCCCTGCAGAACACATTGAAAGCTCGCGTATGGAAGCCTTGCAATGGGCTCTGGAACGTGGCTCTCGCTCCGGCCGGGTAGCACGTCAATTTGCTAGAGATTGGACCGCTAGACATGTCTAAACCCACGTTGGAAGTGGCCGTTGGCGTTTTACTGAACCAACACGGCCAAGTGCTACTGGGAAAACGCCCAGCCGATAAACCCTGGCCGGGCTGGTGGGAACTGCCAGGCGGCAAGATTGAGGCGGGCGAGAGCGTCATACAGGCGCTGGTACGGGAACTGCGCGAAGAACTCGGCATTGAAACCACCCACGCACACCCCTGGGTTACCTATACACACGAATACCCCAAGAATTTCGTCAAACTCTCTTTCTGCCTGGTGCGGGAATGGGAAGGCGAACCCCAGTGCCTGGAAGGCCAAGAGCTTGCCTGGGTCAACCCTAAAGGTCCTTTGGAAGTCGGCCCTGTACTGCCTGCTACCGAACCGCCGCTTAAATGGCTGCAACTGCCCGAACGCTATCTGATTACCAACATCGACGAGCCGGCCCGCTTACCCGCCTATCTGGAACAACTGGAACAAGCCCTGCAACAAGGCCCGGCCTTGGTCCAGTTTCGTGAGCCAGCCTGGGCTGCCCGGCCCGATGCCGAATTCCATTTGCACCAAGCGTTCCTGCAAGTTGTGAACCTGTGCCAGCGCTACCAAGCGCGCTGCCTGGTCAATAGCCTGCACCCCGAGAGCTGGTGGGACCATGCCGATGGTGTGCATTTGCGCGCCAGCGACGCCCAAGCCCTGTCCGCGAAATGCCACGACACCCTGACGACATTTCCCGCAATCAGCAAAGGCCTGATCGGCATGTCCACGCACAATGAAAGTGATATTGAAATAGCCCGCAAAATCCAGGCGGACTTTCTGGTTCTGGGCCATGTCCTGGAAACCTCCTCCCATCCCGGCGATCCCGGCATGGGCTGGGCCCGTTTCGCCAGCCTGGCGGAACAAGCTGGACTACCGGTGTTTGCCATAGGCGGACAGTCGGCCAAGACCTTGGCTGACGCCCGCAACCACGGTGCACACGGTATTGCCGGTATACGCCACATGCTGGACAACGACCCGGCATGACGCCACACGTCACTATTTCGGAACATGAAGGCGTACGCTACCTGCACCTGGGCTCTGCCTGGGTGCAGGGTGCGATGCGCCTGGATGCTCCCGATCAGCTAGAGCTGCACTACATTCGTCAAATGATGATCTGGACCTTGTTCCAGACCGATCCGCGCCGTATTGCCCAGCTTGGCCTGGGCGCAGGCAGCCTGACACGCTTTTGCTACCAGCACTTCCCCCAGGCGCGCATCGACGCCGTGGAAATCAACCCGGAAGTGGTGCAGGCCAGTCGCCTGCTATTCAATCTGCCGCCCGACGACGAACGCCTGAACGTGCACACGGTAGACGCGCTGGACTATCTGGATGCCGTCTACGGCGAGCTGGATGTGCTGCAAATTGATGTGTACTCCGACCAGGCCGAGCACCCTGCCCTTGAAAGCGAAGCTTTCTATCAGGCCTGCCGCAAAGCTCTGGGGCCACAAGGACTGTTAACGGTGAATTTGCTGGGCTCGGAACTGGTCCATGCGCGCAATCTGCATGCGCTGCAAGAGAGTTTCCCGGCCGTGGTCTGGTTACCTGAAACCCATGATGGCAATCTGGTTGCCCTGGCCTTTGCTGACCCGCCGCAAATTGATTTTGATGATTTGTACCAGCGGGCCGAAGAAATCCACGCCACCCTGGGCTTGGCCGACGGCGAGGAATGGGTTGACGGACTGTATGCCTGGATGGACCAGGACTGAGGCGGTTTCCGCGCACTATCAAGCAAGGAATGAGCCGCTATTGAACTACAAGCAAGCAAACTGCAGCCCAAAGCTTGGGATGTGGTTCAATCTTTGCTTGGTCCATACGGGCACAGCTCCGGTCCAGCCCCAGGCCGGAGAGCACGGTGAAACTGCTAAAACCAGCGCCAAGAAGCCAAACCAAACTTGGATCAGAGCAGATCGGATCAAATCGAATCAGGTCAGGTCAGGCCTATTCTGTTTTAGCGGCAGAATCAGTTTCTAGCGCTTTAGACTCTTCGGGATTCAGACCTGTCGTCACATCCCAGCCACCACCCAAGGCCACCATCAGCTTGACCGCCGCCCGCAGGCGTTGAGACTCCAGGTCCAAAGCCTGCCGCTCGGCCGACAGTGCCGTAGCCTGGGTTTGTGCCAGACTCAGGAAATCCACCAGACCAGCATCAAACTGATTGCGTGTCAGCCGCAAGGACTCGCGTGCCGCGGCCAGAGAACGCGCCTGGCTGGCTTGCTCCAGCTCCAGGCCATTGCGTTCAGACAAGGCATCTTCCACTTCCTTCAACGCATCCAGCACCGTCTGACGATAGGCAGCCAATTGTTCGTCATAGCTGGCCTCGGCCTGCTCGACTTGCGCACGGCGTGCCCCAAAATCCAGCAAAGTCAGGGCAAAGGCTGGGCCCAGGGACCAGACACGCGCGGGTGCCGTCAGCCATTCGCTAAGATCACTGCTGCTGAACCCTCCACTGGCCTTCAGGCTCAGACTGGGAAACCAGGCAGCCTTGGCCACACCAATCTGGGCATTGGCCTGCGCCATGCGACGCTCGGCACGGGCCACATCGGGGCGACGTTCCAGCAAACTGGATGGCAGACCCACCGGAATATCCGGAGCAACAGGCCAGGGCGCATGAGGCACCACCTCAAACTGGGAAGGTGCGCGGCCTACCAACACAGCCATCGCATGCAGGTAGGTGGCCTTCTCGCGATTCAAGGCCAAGCGCTGGGTGCGAGCCCCCTCTAGCTGGCTTAAGGCTGCAGCCACATCTCCCGGTGCCGAAAACCCGGCGTCCAGGCGATTCTGATTGATTTGCAAAGAACGCTCGTACGCGGCCACGGTTTCATCCAGCACTCGCTCGCTGGACTCCACACTGCGGTACTGCAAATAAGTCTGTGCCAATTGAGACTGCAGGCTCAAGCGTGTAGCAGCCATATCCGCAGCACTGGCTTGCAGGCCCGCATCACCGGCCTCTACCTGACGGCGAATCCGCCCCCACAAGTCCACTTCCCAATTCACCGTGATGCTGGCGTCATAGGCGCTGCTGCTTTGGCTGGTATCACCCGACCCACTGCCACGCCTTGTCGTGCCGACCGAACTGCCTACTTGCGGGAACTGGGTCGAACGCGTGTTGGACAGGGTGGCCTGCGCCTGACGAACGCGTGCCTGTGCCTGCTGCAAAGTGAAGTTCTGCTCGTTCAGGCTTTGCATCAGGGTGTTGAGCACGCCATCGTTGAAGCTCTCCCACCAGGGGCCGCGGTCTTTCAAATCAGCCGGTTCGGCCTGCTTCCAGGCCGTGGACCGTACCTCTTCCCTGAAGTGCTCGCCCACCGGCGCTTCGGGCCGCTGATAATCAGGGCCAACAGCACATGCGGACAGGAGCAGCACCATCCCAGCCAGTGCGAAGCGCGGAAGAATCATGGCGTTAGAAGTAGGCATATCAGCTTATATATTCAAAGTTGTCTGGTTCTTGCGGCGCATGAAGCGATGGCGCAAACGATCCAGATAAAGATAAACCACCGGCGTGGTGTACAAGGTCAGGATTTGACTGAGCACCAAACCACCCACAATGGTGACGCCCAAGGGCTGGCGCATTTCCACGCCCGGCCCGGAGGCCAGAATCAAAGGAATAGCACCAAAAATGGCGGACAAGGTCGTCATCATGATGGGGCGGAATCGCACCAGGCAGGCTTCGTAAATAGCTTCACGCGAACCCATGCCGCGCTCACGCTCCATTTGCAAGGCGTAATCCACCATCATGATGGCGTTCTTCTTGACGATACCAATCAGCAAGAACACCCCGATCATGGCAATCAGGTTGAACTCGCCACTGGTCATCATCAGGGCCAGCAATGCCCCAATCCCAGCCGAAGGCAAAGTGGACAGAATGGTGAGCGGGTGCATATAGCTCTCGTACAGCATCCCCAGCACGATATACAAAGCCACCAAGGCAGCCAGGAACATCATGGGTTGCTTGGCCAGGGCATCGAGCATCTGCGCCGTATTACCTTCAAACCCGGCCTGGATCTCGCGTGTAGGAAGCTGAATACGAGCCATGGCCTGCTCAATGGCCGCCGTTGCCTGACTGAGGGTGACGCCTTCGGCCAAACCGAAGGACACAGACTCGGCCACCAGCAAACCCATATGGTTAATGCTGCGCGGCGCGGTGCCGGTCGTAAAGCGCGTAAAGGCAGACAAAGGAACGCGGGTGCCGTCTTTGGCAACAACCTCGATTTCCTTCAGGGACTCCAGATCCTGCGCAAAACGCGGCTCCACTTCCATGACTACGTAATACTGGTTCAAGCGGCCAAAAATCGTGGAAACCTGACGCTGGGAAAAGGAGTTATTCAAGGTCCCCGCCACCATGGACATATCAATGCCCAGGCGCGTGGCCATATCGCGGTCAATTTCCAGCTGGACCAGGCCTGCCTTATCGTCCGTGCCAGTGTCCACGTCCACCAGCTCTGGCAATTCGGCCATGGCTTGCTGAACCTTGGGCAACCAGGTTTTCAACAGCTCCAGATCACTGCCCAGCAAGGAATAGTCGTAAGAGCCACTGCGCCCACCGCCCCCGCTACCGACCGGAATATCCTGCTGCGGCACCATGAACATGCGCGCCCCCGGCGTGGTAGATAAAGGCTCGCGCAGACGATTCACAATATCCGTCGTGCTGGCCTTGCGCTCGTCCATAGGTTTGAGCTCAACCAGAATAAAGGACGAGGTGCTGCCACTGCGGCCACCGGCAAACACGGCCACCGAACGAATGTCCGGGTCCTGATTCAGGATAGAACGGAAGTATTCCAGCTTGGGCACCATGGACTGGAAAGAGGTCCCCCGGTCGACTCGGAAAAAACCCATCAACTGGCCAGTATCCTGCTGTGGGAACAGCCCCTTGGGCACTACGGCGTAGAGGTACACATTCAGGCCAATCGTGACGAACAAGGAGAACAACATCAGTCGATGGTGCTTGAGCGCCCACCCCAATGAACGACGGTAGCCACGCCAGCTGACGCTGCCTATCCAGCCCAAAAAGCGGCTGATAGGGTTGGTGGACTCATGCTCTTGCGGCCCAGGACGCAGCAGGCGCGATGACATCATGGGAGTCAGCATCAAGGAGATCACCAGGGACACCAGCACGGCGGTACACAAGGTGACGGCAAACTCCATGAACAAGCGCCCCGCCAGCCCCCCGATCAACCACAAGGGAATGAACACGGCCACTAACGACAAGCTCATGGCCGTGACGGTAAAGCCCACCTCCCGCGTCCCGCGCAAGGCCGCCCGCATGGGGGACAAGCCTTTTTCCAGGTAACGCATAATGCTTTCCAGCACCACGATGGCGTCATCCACCACAAAACCAGTAGCGACAATCAGAGCCATCAGGGAAATGGTGTTCAGCGTAAAGCCGAACAAATGCATGAAGGCAAAGGTACTGATCAAGGACGCCGGGACGGCAATGGCCGGAATTAAAGCAGCGCGCCAGTTTCGCAGGAACAGCAAGACCACCAGCACCACCAGGGCCACCGCAATAATCAGTGTCAGTTGAGCCTCTTCCAGCGTGGCGCGAATACTGGGCGTACGATCCTGAGCCACTGTCAATTGCGCCTGGCTGGGCAGCATTTCCTCGATACCAGCCAGGCGTTCACGAATGGTATTGACCGTCTCGATAATATTGGCGCCCGCCTGACGACGCACAATCAACAGCACCGCTTCCTGGTTATTCCAGTAACCCATGCTGTGAATGTTCTCAACAGAGTCCTCGACCTTGGCGACATCCCCCAAACGGATAACCTGCCCGTCCTGATTCTTCAGAATCAAGGGGTCAAAAAACCGTGCCTGGTTGTACTGCTTGCCCGAGTTGATCTGCCACTGGCCCTGCTCGCTTTCCAGGTAGCCATTAGGACGCAAACTGTTGGCGTTATTGATCACCGAACGCACATCGTCCAGCGCAATGCCAGCCGAGGCCAATGCCTTGGGATTCAATCCCACCCGTACCGCTGGCAAGGAGCCACCGCCCACGTCTACCGAACCCACGCCCGGAATCTGTGCCAGCTTCTGCTGCACAATGCCGCTGGCCATATCAAACAGCTGGGCCTTGTTGGCCGTCTGCGAGGTCAGCGCCAGCACCATGATAGGCATGGACGACGGGTTGACCTTCTCGTAGGTGGGCACGCTGGACATGCCCGAAGGCAACATGGGCCGGGCCTGGTTGATAGCGGCCTGCACATCGCGTGCAGCCCCTTCAATATCTCGGTCCAGTTCAAATACCAGCATGATCTGGGTGGAACCCTCGCTGCTGCGAGAGCTCATTTCCGACACCCCGGCAATAGAACCTAAAGCCTGCTCCAGTGGCGTGGCCACACTGGAAGCCATGGTTTCAGGGCTGGCACCGGGCAAATTGGCCGAAATCGCAATCACCGGAAAATCCATTTCCGGCAAAGACGCCACGGGCAAGAGCCGCAAGGCCAATGCGCCCACCAAGACCATCGCCAGTGCCAGCAGGCTGGAGCCCACTGGCCGGAAGATAAACAGCCCTAACAAGCGTTTCATGTCGACTCGCGTACCGACTTGGCGCCATTACGGGTAAAGCGGTCAAAAAACAGATAGATCACGGGAGTCGTGAACAGGGTCAGCACTTGGCTAGCCAAGAGACCGCCCACCATGACCAGTCCCAAGGGTTGACGCAGCTCTGCGCCAGAGCCGGTGGCCAGCATCAAAGGGATGGCACTGAACAAGGCCGCCAGAGTCGTCATCAAAATGGGGCGGAAACGCAGCAAGGCGGCTTGATGAATGGCCTCTTGCGGTTTCATGCCCTGCTCGCGCTGCGCCTCCAGGGCGAAGTCGATCATCATGATGGCGTTCTTTTTCACGATACCAATCAGCAGGATGATCCCGATCACCCCCACCATATCCAGATCCCGCCCGGCCAACAGCAAGGCAAGCAACGCCCCGATGGCAGCCGAAGGCAAGGTCGACAAAATAGTGATGGGGTGGATATAGCTTTCGTACAAAACACCCAGCACGATGTACATGGTCAGCACGGCGGCCAACATCAGCCACAGCGTGCTGGACAAAGAGGCATGGAAGGCCTTGGCGGCACCCAGGTAGCGGGTATCCACCGAGGATGGCATACCGATCTGGTCGGGCACGGTTTCAATGGCTTCAATGGCGTCGGACAAGGAATAGCCATCAGCCAGGTCAAAGGATACGTTCACGGACGGGAACTGTCCCAAGCGCTCTACCGATAACGTTGTGGGAACCAGCTGAATGCGCGCCAGGGAAGTAATCGGCACAGGTGTACCTGCCGCTGTCATTACATGAATATTTTCCAGATCCTGCGGGCCTTGGCGATATTGATCCTTTACCTCCAGCACGACACGGTACTGGGCAGACTGCGTGTAGATCGTGGAGATCAAACGCTGTCCGAACGCGTCGTACAGTGCATCATCGATATTTGCCTTGGTCACGCCCACACGGGCTGCCGCATCCCGGTCTATATCCAGCAGCACTTGCAGGCCATCGTTTTGCAGGCTCATGGATGCATCTTTAATCTGCGGCAAGGCGTTGACGGCATCCAGCCAGCGCGGCATCCAGGTCGTCAGCACCTCTGTTTCCGGGTCCGACAAGGCCATCTGGTACACATTACGGCTGATCTGATCGTCTACCGTCAGCTCCTGAATGGACTGTTGGTAAACCGACAAACCGGGAATATCTTTCAGACGCTCATCGAGCCTGGCCATGATTTCATTGGCGCTGGCCCGGCCTGAACCAATGGGCTTCAAAGCAATTTGCAGACGGCCATTGTTCAAGGTGGCGTTCGTGCCATCTACCCCGATAAAGGACGTGACGGCTTCCACATCCGGATCTTCCAGCACAATCGCAACGGCTTGCTGCTGCAAATTCCCCATTGCGCGGAACGACGCGGTTTGCGGTCCTTGGGTAATCGCCTGAATCAGGCCGGTATCCTGTTGTGGGAAAAAGCCTTTGGGGACGATCACGTACAGCAGGCCCGTCAACACCACTGTGCCCAGAGCTACCCACAAGGTCAGCGTCTGGTGGCGCAGCACCACAATCAGGCCACGGTCGTAAGCCGCAATGATGCGGTCCATCTGATCACCCAACCAGGTCGTGAAACGGCCATACTGGCGCTCGTCCTCGGGCTTGAGCATACGCGCACACATCATGGGCGTGAGCGTCAGCGAAATGAACAGGGACAGCAGGATGGCGACGGCCAGGGTAATGGCAAACTCACGGAACAAACGGCCGATGACATCACTCATGAACAGCAACGGAATCAGCACTGCGATCAGGGAGATGGTCAGTGACAGCAGGGTAAAGCCAATTTGCGCTGCGCCCTTCAAGGCGGCCTGCAAGGCGGTTTCGCCCTTTTCGATATAGCGGGCGATGTTCTCGATCATCACGATCGCATCATCAACCACAAAGCCGGTGGCAACCGTCAAGGCCATCAGGGTCAGGTTATTGATACTGAATCCCCACATCAGCATGATGGCAAAGGTGGCGATCAGGGAGATAGGCACGACAACGCTGGGAATCAGCGTAGCCGTCCACGTGCGCAGGAACACAAAAGTCACCAGCACCACCAGCACAATGGCCAGCATCATTTCCTTTTGCACATGGTCAACCGAGTCCCGAATGGTCTGGGTGCGGTCCGTGGCGACTTCCACATCCACACCGACCGGCAAGGAACGGCGTATCTCGGGCAGCAGGCTTTGAATCTGGTCCACTACATCAATGACGTTGGCGCCAGGCTGACGCTGAATATTCAGCAAGATCGCAGGCACAGTGCCCATCCAGGCGGCCTGACGCACATCCTGCGCATCCCGCACCACCTTGGCCAGTTCGCCCAGACGCACGGCAGCACCGTCCTTGTAGCTGACGATCAGATTTTCATAATCCTGTACCGTTTTCAGTTGTTCATTGGCACCGATGCTGGTGGAACGCTGAGGCCCATCCAGATTGCCTTTGGGCTGGTTCACGTTGGCCGCGACCACCGCCTGCCGCAGGTGACTTAAGGTCAGATTGCGGACGGCCAAGGCGTTGGGATCAGCCTGAATGCGCATGGCTGGTTCCTGACCACCCGCAATGCTGACCAGACCCACGCCCGTCACCTGCGAGAGCTTTTGTGCGACCCGCACATCAATCAGGTCGCGCACCTCGTGCAGGGGCATATTGGGGGAAGTCACCGCCAAAGAAATAACCGGGGTATCAGCCGGATTGACCTTGTTATAGATAGGCGGTGCAGGCAAATCATTGGGCAGCATATTGGAGGCGGCATTAATCGCCGCCTGCACCTCTTGCTCGGCCACATCCAGGGGCAAGCCCAAATCAAACTGCAAGGTAATGCGCGATGCCCCGCCCGAGCTGGACGAAATCATCTGCGACAGGCCCGACATGCTGCCGAAGCGCCGCTCCAGCGGTGAAGTGATCAAGGCCGCCACTACATCCGGGCTAGCGCCCGGATAGAGCGTGACCACCTGAATAGTGGGGTAATCCACCTGCGGCAAAGCGGCTACGGGCAACATGCGATAGGCCAGCAAGCCGGACACCAGCAAGGCCACCATCGCCAAGGTGGTAGCCACCGGGCGCAGGATAAAGATACGCGACATGCTCACGGCTTACTCGCTTGCAGGACGTGGACGGCGACCCTCACCCGGACGTTTGCCTTGCTCTGGCTTGTCGGCGGCATCATCGAGCGCAGGCTTTTCCTTGGCCTGACCATCTTGCTGCATCACCTCGACCTCCGAGCCTTCACGCAAACGGTCAGTCCCTTCAACCACCACACGATCGCCCTCTTTCAGGCCGGTTTTAATCAAGGTCAATTCCAGCGTGGCCGTACCCAATTCCACCACCTGGATATGGACCTTGTCCTCGGCATCCAAGGTGTACACATACGTGCCCACCGAACCCCGTTGCACAGCGTGCGATGGGATCAGCAAGCCTTGTTCCTGGCCCAAAAAGACACGGGAATTGACAAACTGATTAGCAAACAAGGTTTCATCGGCATTATCAAATTCGGCCTTCACTTTCAGCGTGCCGGTATTGATGTCGATCTGGTTATCCAGTGCCTGCAAACGGCCCTTGTCCGACAAGAGCTGACCCTTGCTGTCGATCAGGGACACCCGCAAAGGCGATTCGCTTTGTTTCATGGCCTCCAGCAGGCTGCTCAATTGATTCTGCGGCAAGGAGAACTCCACGCCTATGGGATCCGTCTGGGTAATGACGACAATCCCATCAGTACTACCGGCAGACACCAGATTGCCCTGATCCAGCTTGCGCAAACCCAGGCGGCCATCCAAAGGCGCCGTAATACGAGTGCGATCCAGCTGGACCTGCGCACGGGCCACCTCTGCTTGATTGGATTTGATCTGTGCCTGCAGTTGCTGAACGGCCGTTTCCTTGGTTTCCAAGGCCTGGCGAGCAATAGAATTCTGTTGAAACAGGACGCGGTGGCGGGCCAGTTCCTGCTGCGCCCCTTTGAGCTGAGCCTGATTCTGCGCCAATTGGCCACGCGCCTGATCCAGTTGCACCTGATAGGTACGCGGATCAATCTCGGCCAGCAAATCGCCGGCCTTTACACGTTGGCCGTCCTTGAAGTGGATGCGTTCGAGCACACCATCAACTTCACCGCGCAAGGCGACTGTTTGCAAAGGTTTGACCGTGGCAATCGCATTGACCGTTTGGTCGATCAGGCCTTCCTTGACCGTGGCCACCTGCACCGGGACTTTAGTCGCCCCCATCATGCCGCGAGGCCCGCGCATGGGAGTGGACGTACTGGAAGGGGAAGACAGGGCGTAATAAACGAGGCCTGCTGTCACCAGCAGCCCCACCACCACCCAGACATAGAAGGATCGGGACCGCCGACCTCTGCCTGTGTTCAACTCCGACATGAATACTCCCCGGCTAAAACTTGATTGTCTCTATGCACGGTCTAAATAAGCGTTTAAGCACTACCGATCGTGACGGCGACACGCATTATGCAGCCAAAACACGATAGCAATTAGTTTCAAACGATAAAGAGATACAAGCGCTGACAAAACCGCATCCCTGCTAGACCACGCTGGCACAGCAAGTATAAAAGCGGCAGTCTGAACCTTATATGAACAGCGTTTTCAGCCGAAGTTGCAACGGGCCAGCCTGAAGGGGATATCCCCCGTCACGGCCTGCGGTTTCAATTGATTATCTTGCTGCACAAAGCGTATCCAGATGACGTAGCGGTTAGCGCTCATTTCCGGATAGATGCACGCACCGGCGTCCACCCACACCCGCAGCAACTGGAAGGTCTTGCCTGCCAGCATTTCTTGATAGGAACCGTCACGGGCCAGTTGGTCTGCCGAGTCACCCGACTGGCGCAGCAAGCGCAAAATCAAGGCCAGACCTTGATACAGTGGCAGGAAAGACTCGGACCAACGGCGCAAATCCTGGACACGATCGGCATCGGGGCGCTGTTGCCAGGAATAATAAGAAGGCATGTCCACCTGCGACGTACCACCGGGCACAGCAACCCGGCCCCGCAAACTGGCCAACCATTCATTTTCACGCAGGCCCTGCCCCACCCTCCCCTGGGCCGAGAGGTCAGCAGAAGCGCGCACAATTTGTTCAATCATCTTGTCCAGCGCCTGCAGCTGAACACCGGGGTGTTCACGCAGCGCAGCCAGCGCCACGCGTTGACGCTCCAGGTCTTGAAGAACAGCAGAACGCAAATCGGTTCGATCCGAGATGTCCAGTAAATCAAACAAAGTCGCTACAGCGATCTGATGCGAGTACGCATCCTGGTTGGCCGAAAAATGAAACAGCCTATCGAACAAGTATTCGACTCTCAGTAAAGCCCGGACACGCTCATTGCAGGGGTATTCGTATAGAGTCACGCGTTTAAAAACCTTTTTCTGTCGACTGGAGGGTCAGACACGTCGTGTTGTCAGGCAGTCAAGGCACACCAGCGTTGATGTACGGCTCGCGCCCGCTCTTCCAACAGGGGCAAAGTCGTCTGCCCGTCATTCAGAACCACGTCGTCGGCCACATCCAGGCGCTGCTGACGTTGCGCCTGTGCTGCCATGATACGTTCAATTGTGGCCACTGCCAGCCCGTTGCGCTTTTGAACACGCTCGATCTGGGTCGCTTCATCACAATCTACAACGCAAATCCGGTCCACACGGTCTCGCCATCGTCCTGATTCCACCAGCAAGGGTACAACCACAACAAGATAACATCCTTGCGCTTTCAAGGTCTGTGCTTTTGTTACGTTCCAAATCAGGGGATGAATGATCGCCTCGAGTCGATGACGGGCATCAGGATCGGCAAATACACAGGCCCGCATCCAATCCCGGTCCATGGAACCATCCGCGGCCAAGGCCTGTGCCCCAAAGGCAGCGCGAATCGGCTCAATGGCCAGACCACCGGGCGCGGTCAACTCATGCGCGATGACATCCGTATCCACGACAGCCGCCCCCCAAGAGGCAAAAAAATTGGCCACCTGGCTTTTGCCCGATCCAATTCCACCGGTCAGCCCAATTGTCAGCATGCGCAATCCACGGATAAAAAACAAAACTGTAACGTACCCGCGCCAATCCTCCTACCCTGAATAGACCTGATACTGTCCCGCCGCCCCAGGTCTAGCGTAGAATTCAGCTATCAACCAGTCCACGGAAGCCCGCCATGTCTTTCACCAAGATTTCCCCCCTGCGTTCCCTTACCTTGCTTTCGGTCGTTTTGCTGGCAGCATGTGCCCAGGCACCCGTTCAGCCTACCCCTAACGAGGGTCGTGACTCCACCCAGAAAGACGCCCTGCGCCAAGCGCAAGGTAGCGGCACCGCCCGTGCCCCCTCGCAAATCAATTTAGGCTTCGGTAACCAGGAAGGCCTGCACGCCATTACACCGGCCCGAGCCCAGCAGCCTGCCGCCATGGTCGACCGTAGCGTTCCAGAGCTGGCCGAGCCCAAAACCTTTCTGGGCACCCTGTCCTGCCCACCACAAGGCGGCGCATGTGAGCCCTACAAAATCAGCGTAACCCTGGCTCCTGCTGGCCAATGGCGCTTGCGTGCCACCCCGCTGGGCGCTGGCGAAGAACACCGCATGAGCGGCTGCTGGGTACCTATCGGCACACAGCCTACCCGCATCGCTTTGCTGGCCAACAACGACTCGACCTTGGCCGATCTGAGCTTTGTGAACAACAACGTACTGCGCATTCACACCTTTAACCAGCAACGCCCTACGCTGGAGAGCCACCTGACTCGCCAAGCCGACATCGACCCGATCAGCGAGCTGGACGGCCAGGCCACTCCTGCCTGCCGCTAATCTAAGGCATAGACAGGCTGCCCACCAGGCTTGGCGGCAGCACATCGCGCAAGCCCGGCTCGCTAAATACAAAGCGGGTCAATTCAACCGCATTGCGCACGCGTAACTTCTGAAAAACGCGTGCCCGATGCGCCTCCACCGTACGCTGGGAAATCGCCAATTCAGCCGCAATCACCTTGTTCGCCTTGCCAATGGCGATATAAGACAGCACGTCGCGCTCGCGCGGAGTCAGACTTTCAAACAGCACAGAGGCGGGCAAATGACTATTCAATACCATGTCAGTCTCGTATATCTGTACCAGGCGAACAGGCCGCCTGCGATGTGAAAAATCAACCATAGACAGAGTTTGTCATTTTAGGCAGGGACTACGCGACTGTTAACTTGTACGGGATGTTTTTGTCACAGGACTAATATAGATATACGGTTTTCAATGCGTCGGAAAACCATCTTTTTACGCCTCAAATTGGGGATAAACGCAGACAAAGCTACAGCCTCATCCCCCCAAGAAACACAACAATCACCTGGGTCCCCCCCCGGATCGCTCAAACACCCCACCTCACCACAACACAACGCAACACAACAAACCCGGCCCCATAAACTGCCAGCAGAGATGAGCATTCACGGCCATGAGCCACTCTGAGGCGCAGCTCTGGGGGGCGGCGATTCAGACTGCTTGCCGCCGGCGGGAGATAGCGCAGGGATGCAAGCACCCTGCTGTTTGAACCCGACGCTTGTACTTGGTCCGGGGGACCAAGTACCGGGTGACTTCAGGGTGCGCCCGTAGCTATCTCTCGACAAGGGCACCGGTGCGCAGCACCGGCAAGTAGTCAGCCGCCCCCCAGAGCTGCGCGTCAGAGTGGCGTCTTACTGAGTCCCTCCCTGGCATGAATGGGCCTGAACTGCCACCACCCCAATCAAAGAACCAGGCAAAGACAAAGACTGCAAAAACAAACCACGCAGATATAAAAAAAGCACAGTAAAAACTGTGCTTTTCTCACCAAACAACACAAGAAATCAGGCTTTAACCATTTCCAGGTTGTCGATCAAACGCGTCGCGCCCAATTTGGCAGCGGCCAATGCCACCAACGGTTCACCAGCTGCAATTTGCTCTGGCGTCGGTTCCAGCAAATCCGACTGACGACGCAAGGCCATATAGTCCACCTTCCAGCCCAGATCCGTCATCTTCTTGGTCGCATAAGCCTCGATCTCCTCGCGGCTTTGACCTTGCTGCAAACGCTCATTCATTTCCTGCAGTGCGTAATAAATCTGCGGAGCCTGAGCGCGTTCCTCGGGACTCAAATAGCGATTACGCGAAGACATGGCCAAACCATCCTCTTCCCGCACCGTCTCGTGAGCCAGAATCTCTACCGGCAACTGGAACTGACGCACCATCTGGCGCACCACCATCAACTGCTGATAATCCTTCTTCCCAAATACAGCCACACGCGGCTGCACACAGGAAAACAGCTTCAACACAACCGTACACACGCCTTCAAAGAAGTCAGGACGGAAATGACCCTCCAGGATACGACCCAAATGATCAGGCGGGCTGACGCGAAAACTCTGTGGCTCGGGGTACATCTCGCGCTCCGAAGGAGCAAACAAGACATACACATCGCGCTCCTGCTCCATCTTGGCCGCATCTTCCTGCAAAGTGCGCGGGTAACGATCAAAATCCTCGTTAGGGCCAAACTGCAGGCGGTTCACAAAAATACTGGCCACCACCGGATCGCCATGCTGACGAGCCAACTTCATCAAGTCCAGGTGAGCTCGATGCAGATTCCCCATGGTTGGCACAAATGCCACGCGTGTCTGGCCCTGGAGCTGATCGCGCAGTTCTTGGATGTTATGGACGACTTTCAAAAAATTCTCCGCTACGGAATAAGATCAGGCCCATCGGCCTGCGCTCGAATATAAGTCAGGCGCAAATAAATAGGAGCGTAGGGCTCGGCCTGCGTGATTTCAAGCAGTGACTCTCGTGCCAATTCCAGCATCGCCAGAAAATGCACGACAAGCACCGCCGCCGGATCACCCTGATCCAGGCGTTCATTAAACAGCTCTGTAAACTCCATGAAGCGCACATGCTGCAAACGTCGCAGAATCTGGCTCATGTGATCGCGCACCGACAACTGCTCACGCGTAATCTTATGACTGGCATTGAGCTTGGCACGCTTCAAGATGCCCAGCCAGGCCTCGCGCAAATCATCCGCATTCACTTCCGGCGGAATGGCCTCAATAACCAGTTCGGCCTGGGCATTGGCCAGCAGATAGTCGCGCCCCATCAAGGGTAGCTCGTCCAGACGACGCGCGCCTTCCTTCATGCGCTCGTATTCCAGCAGCCGGCGTACCAGCTCGGCACGCGGATCATCCACCTCTTCGCCCGTGTCAGCGCGCCGTACTGGCAGCAACATGCGGGATTTAATCTCGATCAGCAGCGCGGCCATCAAGAGATACTCCCCCGCCAGCTCCAGATTGGTGGCGCGGATCTGCTCCACATAGGCCAGATACTGCCCGGTGACCTGGGCCATCGGAATATCCAGCACATTGAAGTTTTGCTTGCGGATCAGATACAGCAACAGATCCAGCGGGCCTTCAAAGGCGTCCAGAAATACTTCCAGCGCATCAGGCGGAATATACAGATCCTGAGGGATCGCAAACAGCGGCTCACCATAAAGGCGCGCCAGCACATCCTCGGGCTGAGGAGCTGGCGTATCCACAACAGTCTGCTGTGCGATCTCAGTCACAGGCGCAGGTGTACAGATTTAGTTGTTTTCGTAGTACACGTAAGGTTTCTGAGGCGTGCGAGCAGCCTTGTAACCGTCTTGCAGTTCCTGGTCAATCTGCTTGTCCCACAGACGATAACGGCCTTCACGCTGCCGTGCTTCGGTATCCGCGTTCTGCTCTTTATACTGTTTAAGAAACTGGGTAATTTCGGATTCGAAATTCTTTGCCATAATACCTGTACGCCTAAATAAATTGGATAACAGAAAAGTTTGAGTTTACTGCACCGCACACCAGAGAGTTCGCCGCATGGCATCTGAACAGACCGAAGCCGCCAAACCGGCGACCATGTCCCCTCAAGAGCGTCGAGCCATACGCATTATTCCCTACATTGTGGGATGTGCATTGTTCATGCAAATGCTGGACTCTACGGTTGTAGCCACTGCCCTGCCCACGATGGCCTTGTCGCTGGATACCAGCGTCATCCGCATGAATACCATCATTACCAGCTACCTGCTGGCCGTGGCGGTATTCGTTCCAATCAGTGGATGGGCTGCAGACCGCTTTGGTGCTCGCAAGGTGTTCCTGGCCGCCATTCTACTCTTTACAGCCAGTTCTGTTGCATGTGCCCTGTCCCAGACCCTGTCACAACTGATCATTTCCCGCGTGATACAAGGCATGGCCGGGGCCATGATGGTGCCGGTGGGACGCATTATCTTACTGCGGCGCGTCCCTAAAGATGAGCTTTTAAGCGCTATGGCGGTGCTGACCTTGCCTGCCTTGCTGGGCCCCATCATCGGCCCGCCCGTGGGTGGTTTTTTAGTCACGTACGCCAGCTGGCACTGGATTTTCCTGATCAACATCCCCGTTGGCATACTGGGCATTGCCCTGGTGCTGCGCTATATCCGCGAGGACTACCCCACAGAGCGCCCGCCCCTGGACTGGCTGGGCTTTATCTTGAGCGCCATCTGTCTGGCCACTCTGGTGACCAGCTTCGAGAACGTAGGCCATGGCACGCTGGGCTGGGATACCTTGGGCTGGCTGACACTGGCCGGTCTGGTCGCTGGCGCATGGTACGTTTGGCACTCCCGACAAGTTACCTACCCAATCATTGATTTGTCACTGCTGCGCACCAAAACCTTTGCCATTTCCGTGCTGGGCGGCAATCTGTGTCGTTTCTCGCTAGGCGCTGCGCCCTTCCTTTTGGCCATCATGCTGCAAACCAACTTTGGCATGAGCGCATTATCAGCAGGCCTGATCACCTTCACCGGTGCCATTGGTGCTCTGGGCATGAAACTGGTGGCCCCACCCATCATCCGGCGTTACGGTTTTCGCAAAGTCCTGATCGTCAACGCTTGGCTGACGGGCCTGTTCATTGCCCTGTGCGCCATGTTCCAGGCCACCACGCCCATGTGGCTCATGATTGCCGTCCTGACCGCAGGCGGTTTTTTCCGCTCCCTGCAGTTCACCGCAGTCAACACCCTGACCTACGCCGACCTGGATTCTGAGGCCATGAGCCAGGCCAGCAGTTTTGCTGCCATGGCGCAGCAACTGGCTATCAGTCTGGGGGTGGCATGTGCGGCGGTAACGCTGAATGTCAGCATGGCATTACGCGGAGCCAGCAGTGTGGAGACTCAGGATACGATCTGGGCGTTTTTGATTCTGGGTGCTATTACCGCCATCTCCAGCCTGTCCTTTGCCCGGCTGTCAGCCAGTGATGGTGAGTCTTTGCAGAAGAAGTAGGCCAGCAAGACTGAAGGAGCAAGGCACGCAGCGGCTCAAGCTGCTGTCTTGCTCAAGCTGCGCTTACGCCGGCTTATCCTCATCCTCCAGCAACATCACCAGCTTGCAATCCGGCCGTATCGCCAGGCGAAAGGTAAATTGCTGAAAGCGGCGCACTCCCTGGCTGGGGTGCCGGAAATCCCGCAAGCCGCCCTCCCGCTCCACCACGGTCTGGCGTCCCCACCAGAAAGCGAATACCTGGCTTTGCTGCGCCAACTCCTGGATCAAAGCTTGTATATCGGCCTCGTCCGCATGGGCGCCTACGTCAGCGCGGAACTCGGCCACGACGCGGCTGGCGCGCTGCTCCCAGTCCACCACCAGCTCGCGCGCTGCCGGGTCCAGGAAGATATAACGCAGCAGATTGGGCTGCTCGCTACGGTCGGGCCAGCCATCGAACAAACCCAACAAGGCTTCGTTGCGAGCCAGTACGTTCCAGCTGCGGTCCAGAATGTAGGCCGGGGCGGAGATGCTATCGACACATGCGCTCAAGCCTTGCGGCAAGGGTTGAATATCACCCTGCCAATGCTCGGGATCGGCGCAGTCAGCCAGTTCAAACAGATAGTGGCGCTCGGCCCGGGCCAGTTTCAGGACCGTTGCCAGGCGGGCGCACACCGTGGGGGACACGGTAACGTCGCGACCCTGCTCGATCCAGGTGTACCAAGTGGTGCTGATATCGCACAGCTGCGCCACTTCTTCGCGACGCAAACCAGGAGTGCGACGGCGCACACCGGGGGCCAGCCCCAGGTCTACAGGCTGGATACGCTCGCGTGCATTACGCAAAAATCGTCCCAAAGCCTGACGCCGGGTTTGAGAGGCGCTCTCGGCGCCGCCCGGATTAGCCCCTGTTGGCCCCGTCGTTCCCATATCAGCCTAATACGCCCGACAAGCTGCGGCGTACGTCTTCTTCCGTACGACCACTGCGCTGGATATAGTCTTGCAACTGGTCTTCACCAATATTGCCCACGTTGAAGTACTTGGACTGCGGGTGGCTGAAGTAGAAGCCCGACACACTGGAAGCCGGAATCATGGCGTAGCTGTCGGTGATGAACATCTCGATGTCTTCACACTGCAGGACACGGAACATATCGTGCTTGACTACGTGCTCCGGGCAGGCCGGATAGCCGGGAGCAGGACGAATGCCCTGGTACTTCTCGTCGATCAGCTCTTCGTTGGAGAGGCGCTCGTCGGTGACATAGCCCCACAAGTCGGTACGTACGCGAGCATGCAGACATTCGGCAAAGCCCTCGGCAAAACGGTCGCCCAGTGCCTTGATCATCAAGTCCGAGTAATCGTCGCCGGCAGCCTGGAAGCGCTCGGACAGCTTGTCCACGCCAATCCCGCCAGTAACCGCAAACATGCCGATGTAATCGGCCACGCCGCTTTCTTTCGGAGCAATGTAGTCAGCCAGACACTTGCTATCCACGCCTTCACGCTTGACGCCTTGTTGGCGCAGGTTGCGCCAGGTGAACAGGACTTCGCTGCGCGATTCGTCCGAGTAGACCTCGATATCTTCGCCATTGACGGTGTTGGCGGGGTAGAACGCAATCACACCGTTTGCCGTCAACCAGCGTCCTTCAATGACTTTCTTCAACATGGCCTGCCCTTCGGCAAACAGCGTCTTGGCCTGCTCGCCCACCACCTTGTCTTCCAGAATGGCCGGATACTTGCCGAACAAGCTCCAAGTCTGGAAAAACGGCGTCCAATCGATGAACTGGGCAATATCGGCCAAGTCGTAGTTTTTGAAGGTGCGGCGGCCAATGAATTTAGGGCGTGGTGGCACGTAAGTGGACCAGTCAATGGCAGGCTTGTCTTCGCGCGCTTTTTCCAGCGAGATCAAAGGCGTGGCTTTACGATTGGCATGGCGCTGGCGCACTTGCTCGTATTCCTCGCGCACTTCGGCCAAAAACTCTTCCACATTGTCCGACACCAATTGGGTAGCCACACCCACGCAGCGGCTGGCGTCCGGAGTATAGATAACCGGGCCGTCGTAATGCGGGGCGATCTTCACCGCCGTATGCACGCGGCTGGTGGTTGCGCCGCCAATCATCAAAGGAATATTGCGCTCACGGAAGTACGGGTCGCGCTGCATCTCGGAAGCGACATAGGCCATTTCTTCCAGGCTGGGAGTAATCAGGCCGGACAAACCCACGATATCGGCCTCCACTTCTTTGGCCTTGGCGAGGATCTCGGCACAAGGCACCATCACGCCCATATTGACCACTTCAAAGTTATTGCACTGCATCACCACGGACACAATGTTCTTGCCAATGTCATGGACGTCGCCCTTCACCGTGGCAATCACCATGCGGCCTTTGGAGCGCACATCACCACCTGCGGCCTCGATCTGGCGCTTTTCTTCTTCGATAAAGGGAATCAGGTGGGCCACGGCCTGTTTCATTACACGCGCGGATTTCACCACCTGCGGCAGGAACATCTTGCCCTGACCGAACAAGTCGCCCACCACGTTCATGCCGTCCATCAAGGGGCCTTCAATCACGCTGATGGGGCGACCACCCTGGGCATCGATCTTCTGACGAACTTCTTCCGTATCTTCCACGATGAAGCTGGTAATGCCATGCACCAAAGAGTGGATCAGACGCTGTTCGACGGTGGTTTCACGCCAGCTCAGGTCTTCCTCTTTCTTGGCGCCGGAGCCTTTGACGCTCTCGGCCATTTCCACCAGACGCTCGGTGGGGGTGCGTTCGTCCGCCGGATCGGTTTTCCCTTTGGGCTCGGCCCGATTCAGGATCACGTCTTCGATCAAGTCGCGCAGATGCGGTTCGATATCGGCGTACACACCCAACTGACCGGCATTCACAATACCCATGGTCAGACCTTCCTGAATAGCGTAGTACAGGAAGACGGTGTGGATGGCCTCGCGCATGGCTTCGTTGCCACGGAAGGAGAAACTGACGTTGGAAATACCACCGGACAAGCGTGCATGCGGCAGATTCTTGTGAATCCAGCCAACACCGCGAATAAAGTCCAGACCGTAAGTCGCATGTTCGTCCATGCCAGTTGCAACAGCAAAGACGTTGGGGTCGAAAATAATGTCTTCAGGTGGGAAACCGACTTCGTCCACCAGCAAGCGATAAGCGCGCTCACAAATCTCCACCCGACGCTCGTAACTATCGGCCTGACCTTGCTCGTCAAACGCCATCACAACAATGGCGGCACCGTATTTACGACACAGACGGGCATGTTCCAGGAACGGCTCAATGCCCTCTTTCATGGAAATGGAGTTCACGATGGCCTTGCCTTGAACGCAACGCAAACCGGTTTCGATCACATCCCACTTGGAGCTGTCGATCATGATGGGCACGCGGGCAATATCCGGCTCGGAGGCAATCATGTTCAGGAAACGATGCATACAGGCTGCCGAGTCCAGCATGCCTTCGTCCATATTGATGTCGATAATCTGTGCACCGTTTTCCACCTGCTGACGGGCCACCGACAAGGCTTCTTCGTAGTTTTCTTGCTGAATCAGGCGCAAGAAAGCCTTGCTGCCCGTGACGTTGGTACGTTCACCCACGTTCACAAACAGGGTTTCTTCGTCAATATTCAGTGGTTCCAGACCCGACAAACGGGTTTTGACAGGAACTTCAGGAACAATGCGGGGAGGCAGCTTGCGGCACAGCTCGGCAATGGCGGCAATGTGCTCTGGCGTTGTGCCACAGCAGCCACCCACCATATTCACCAAACCGGCTTGCGTGAACTCTTGCAGCAGGCTGGACGTATCGGCAGGTGTTTCATCAAAGCCGGTCTCCGCCATGGGGTTGGGCAAACCGGCGTTGGGGTAGACACACACATAGGTGTCACAAATCTTGGACAGCTCGGCCACGTAAGGGCGCATCAAGGCAGCGCCCAAGGCACAGTTCAGGCCAATCGTAATAGGACGGGCATGACGCATGGAGTTCCAGAAGGCCTCCACGGTCTGACCAGACAAGATACGGCCCGAGGCATCCGTGACCGTGCCCGACACCATCACCGGAACGCGCTCGCCGCGTTCATCAAAGACCGTTTCCAGAGCAAAAACAGCCGCCTTGGCATTCAACGTGTCAAAGACGGTTTCAATCAACAGAATATCGACGCCACCATCCAGCAAGGCTCGAACCTGCTCCGTATACGCTACACGCAGCTGCTCAAAGGTGACGTTACGGGCGGCCGGGTCATTCACATCCGGGGAAATAGAAGCCGTCTTGGGCTGTGGGCCCAAGGCACCGGCTACAAAACGCGGCCACTCGGGTGTACTGAAGGCATCGCGCGCCTGACAGGCCAGTTGGGCAGAAGCCAGGTTCAGGTCATAGCTGATGCCCTGCAAATCGTAGTCACCCTGGGCAATATCCGTTGCACCAAACGTGTTGGTGCTGATGACGTCGGCACCGGCGGACAGATATTTCTCGTGAATTTCACGAATGATGTCAGGGCGTACCAGCGACAGCAATTCGTTATTGCCTTTGACGTCCTTATGGTGATTCGCGAAGCGCTCGCCCCGGAAATCGGCCTCGCCCAATTTGTAACGCTGAATCATGGTGCCCATTGCACCATCCAGAATCAGAATTTGCTGCCCCAAACGGCGCGCAAACTCGGTACCACGCGTATAGGCAGAGATCGGATAAGGCAAAGCAGGATAGGACACTAAAAGCTCCGTAACACGAAACGGGACGTTGACGGCATCTGACAGCAAGAGCCGCGAGAATGGTGGATTGGCGCCACAATTGTAGCGCTTTGTACAGCGAATCCACCCTAAACACTTAACCTTTGCCCCAGCGGCATGTAACATTTTCCGCTCGGAAAGAGGTGCTTTCCGGCCCATGCAGCCTTGGGCCTGGGAAAGTCAAATGGGAAACGTGAGCGGTTCCGCCCTGGAACTGCCAAACGTGCTGCCCCCGCAACGGTACCTGCTACGCGCAAAGCCCGACACCAGCCTGCTTCTCGACCCTGAATTCATGGCCGTCCCACGATGGGCGGCTTCGCTTACTGATGTGCGGGGACGCACATCTCACAGGAATCTCCATGACACTACTGTCCATCAGACCTTTGATGGTCGCCCTGGCGGGCGCCCTGCCTTTGATCGCCACGGCCCAAACTGCCCCTGTCGCCAAACTGGATCAAATTGTTGTTACCCCTAGCCGCATGGCTCAGCCACTGAAAAACGTGGTGGGTGACGTGACGGTGATTGATCAGGAAACCTTGCAGAAAGCGGGTCAAAGCAGTGTGGCCGAAATTTTGCAGCGTCAGCCTGGAGTGGAGATTTACAGCAGTGGAGGCCCGCAGACTACAACGGGCATTTACCTGCGCGGTACCAATCCACAACATACCCGCGTCATGATCGACGGGATGCGCATCAACAGCTCCACCAGTGGTTCGGTGAACTGGCAAGCGATTGACCTCGCCCTGATCGAACGCATTGAAATTGTGCGTGGCGCAGGCAGCAGCCTCTATGGCTCGGATGCCATTGGTGGTGTGGTGAACATCATCACCAAAAAAGGCGGCGGCGACCGTGCCTTGAGCGCATGGGGGAATGTAGGCCTGGGTTCGCAAGACACCTTCAAAGCCAGCGCCGGTTTTTCAGGTGCGGCCCAAGGCTGGGACTACAGCCTGGCTTCCAGCTACGGCACCAGCGATGGTTTCAACGCAACCAACCCGCTGTCCTTCAGCTACAACCCGGACAAAAATGGCTACACCCAGCACGGACTGAACGGTTCTCTGGGATATGAATGGGCACAAGGCCAACACCTGGGCATGACTGCCATCAACAGCTTTATGGATGGTCAATTCGACAACGGCCTGTCCGAACGCCGCACCCCCAGCACGCAAACACGTCAGCAAGCCTACGGCCTGACCAGCACCAACAAGCTGTCTGAGTTGTGGACCAGCCGCCTGAGTGCCTCGCTAAGCAAAGAAACAGTGGAAAACCGCGCCTTTGGCTCTCGCTATTCCACACTGCAACGCCAATACAGTTGGCAAAACGATCTGACCGTGGCGAAGGGCCATACCGTCTCCTTGCTGGCCGAGCGTCTGGAAGAGCGCATGACCCACACCACCGTACACAAGGACGACAAGCGCAACACCAATGCCTTTGCCCTGATTTACCGTGGCGATATCAATCAACACCACCTGCAAGCCAGCGTGCGTAACGACAATATCAGTGGCTATGGCAACAAGGTAACGGGTGGCCTGGGCTATGACCTGGATATCACCAGCAACTGGACAGTAGGCGTCGCCGCCAACACGGGCTTTCGTGCACCTACGTTCGCGGACTTGTACTCGCCATACAACTGGGGCTTCCAAGGCAACCCGGATCTGAAACCGGAAAAATCCCGCAACGTCGAAGGCCATATCCGCTACACGGACGATACGACTGAGCTGGGCTTGGTGGTCTACCAGAACCGCATCCGCGACATGATCAACCCTTATGTGTGTGACGCCAACTTCGAGTGCACGACCAGCAACACCGAAAAAGCGCGTATCACCGGCTTGACTTTGACGGCCATGAAGCAACTGGGCGACACCACCTTGAGCGCTAGTGCTGACTTCACCGATCCAAAAGATAGAAACACCGACAAGCAATTGGTGCGCCGTGCCAAGCAAAACTACAAAGTGGCTGTGGAGCACAAGTTTGGTGAGCTGAAAACCGGCGCAGAGTACCTGTTCGCCTCCCATCGCTATGAAGATGCGAAGAACGAACAGCGTCTGGGCAGCTACGGCCTGTTGAACCTGACCGCCAGCTACCCTCTGACCTCCAGTCTGGAGGCCCAACTGCGTTGGAACAATGTGCTCGACAAGGATTACACCTTGGCTCGTGGCTATAACAACGCCGGCTCCAGCGTGTTCCTGAACTTTGCCTGGCGCATGTAATCAGTAAAATCAGCTTTGCTTGATTTTGGCGCGGATCTGCACAAGAGCCGCGCCATTTACTTAAAGGCGCACGATGCCCTCTTTGCCTGCGACTTGTCGTCTTCAGCACTCAAAGCGCTCTGTCTGGAGCGGATTGGGGCTATGGGGTTTGCTTTGCCTGTTCGCCCTGCTTTTGGGATTGCCCATCTTGACGCAAGCGCAGGAGCAAGACCCGCTGCTGTCACAGGCGCAGACTCAAGCACAGCCCGAGACACAGACACAGACACAGACACAGACACAGACACAGACACAGACACAGACACGCACAAAGCAAAGCACTCAAGAAGTACAGAGCAAGCAGCAAGATAAAACAATACAAAAAGCCGCGACAGGGCAAGCAGTCCAACCCCCACAAACTGTCGCTCCAGCCCGCGCGATTAGTCTGGCCCCTCACATCACTGAAATTCTGTTTGCCGCCGGTGCCCAAGAGCACTTGATCGCCGTAGACAGTTCCAGTGACTACCCGCCTGCCGCCAAGGATTTGCCCCGCATTGGGGACGCCTTGCGCGTAAACCCGGAACGGCTGCTGGAGCTAAAGCCTGATCAGGTCTGGGCCTGGCAAGCCAACCAGATCGGCCCTGAATTACAGCGCCAGCTACAGCAAACCCATATCAGCCTGATCTTTGCCGCCCCTGAAAAACTGGACGATATTCCCGCCTTTGTCCGTCTGGCAGGAGACAGCCTGGATACGGCGGAGGTGGCCGTGCCGATGGCTGCTTTGCTGGACAATCAGATTGCCGCCCTGCGCCAGAACAGCCGCTTGGGCGAGACGGTCAGCGTGTTTCTGGAAATCGGCTCCGAGCCTTTGTACACCTTGGCGCGCGATCCATTGATTCAAGATGTGCTGACCACCTGCAAAGCGCAAAACATCTACGCTCGCCATGCTGCCGTCGCCCCCACCATCAGTCTGGAAGACGTGCTGCACAAGCGCCCGCAAGTGGTCATCATGGCCTACCGTGATCCGGCCCAACTACGCGCCCGCCACCTGTTCTGGGAAAAGCATCTGGGGCTAAGTCCCCACGCCTTGCTGAACCTGAACCCGGATGCGCTGTACCGCCCCGGCCCCAGGCTGATAGAGGCTACTCGCGAACTATGCGAGCAACTGGATCGCTATCGAGCCCAGGTATCCTGAGCGGTTTTCTACTTCGGCTTAGAACTGATACTTCACCGCCAGCATCATGTTGCGCGGTTCGCCCCAGGTATAGGTGCTGTACCAGGAGAACATGGAGTAATAGCGCTTGTCGAACAAGTTATTGACGGTAAAAGTGGCCGACAAATTTTTGTTGAAGCGATAGCGCGCCATCGCATCTACCAGCCAGTACCCCGAGACCGTATGCCGCACCTTACCCGGCGATCCAGGTCGACTGACATCGCCCCAGGTCTTGCTTTGCCAACGTGCACCGCCGCCCAAGGTCAGGCCATTCAAGTCGCCCTCGAAATCGTAGGTGGTATAGATGTTGAACTGGTGCTCAGGCGATAGGGTCGACACCTTTTCACCATCGCGGCGCGACAGCTTGTAGGCATAGCCTGCATGCATCTGCCATTGCGGCGTTAACTGACCGGCCACTTCCAGCTCTACGCCATGAGTACGCACACCTTGAGTGGCCTCATAAGCGATACCCCCCGACGGTGTGCGCCCCCCCGTTTCCTTGCCAAAGTTATCCTGACGCAGCTGGAAGTAAGCCAGGCTGGACGTCAAACGGCCGCCCATGAATTCGCCTTTGACACCGACCTCGTAGTTATCGCCTCGCAAGGGATCCAGAGTACGACCGCCCTCGTCTTGCAAATCTTGGGGCTGGAAGATATTGGTGTAGCTGGCATAGACCGAGAAGTTGTCGTTCAGGTCATACACAGCCCCAAAGTAAGGCACCCATACACCTGTCTCGCGCATATCCAGCTTGTTGTAGTTGGCATAGCGTGTACCCAGCAGCAGCTTCAAGTCATCACGCAGGTTCAGGCGCGTGCTGACGTACAAACCATTTTCTCGTGTCACTTCACGATCATCGCCCAGGTGCTTCCAGTTCATGCGCGGCCAGCGACCATCCCATTGGTAGTAATTCGAGACATCGGTATTACTGTTTTCACCGTAAGACGCATTGGTCCAGCGACGACGCGATACGCCGCCTCCAACCACCAACTCATGCTCGCGTCCGAACAGTTCAAAGGGGCCGGTCGCATAGAAGTCCGCTGTATTCGAGACCGTCTTGCCCACGTAGCGCCCGGACCATAAGGAGGTGCCTTTGCCCGTCAAAGGATCGGGATTGCCAGCCGCCACCGCCGCCAATTCGGAGTCATAACCGTTGATCAGGTGATTGAGCTGCACCTTGGCCATCCAGCCACTGTCGAACTCATGCTCCAAAGTGGCAAAGGCCGAACGGGTGTACTGGTTCCAGCGACTCCAGCGCGTACCGTTATTAAAAGAACGGTCCATATCGTTGAAGTTGCCTTGCGCGTCATAAATCGGGATGCCGCCCCAGGTCGAGCCTTTGGGGTCGTTATCCTGCAAATCCGCCCCCAGCGTCAGGCGGGTGTCTGGAGTCAGGTCGGCTTCCATAATGCCGTACAGCACCAAAGTCTGACGTTGGTAGTGGTCCAGCTGGCTTTTCTTGTCCTGATAGGCACCGACCATACGGCCACGTATAGACCCTGTCTCATTCAAAGGACCGGAGAAGTCCACTTCACCGCGATAGTTGTCCCACGTACCCGCGCCCGCACTGGCATGGCCCTGAAACTCTTGCGTCGGTTTTTTGCGAATCATATTGATCGTGGCACCGGGGTTGCCACTGCCGGTCAACAGACCAGAGGCCCCTTTCAAGACTTCAACACGGTCATAAATCGCCATATCGCTTAACGTGTTACCGGCGGAGTAAGGCGAATCCCGCAAGGTGGGGATACCGTCGTACTGGAAGTTCTTGATATCGAAGCCACGGGCCTCGTAGGCGGTACGCTCGCTATCGTAAGTAATGATGCTGACGCCCGGCGTATGGCGCACCACGTCATCAATACTGGTCAGGTTGAAGTCGTCCATCTTCTTGCGTGTAGTCACGCTGATGGCCTGCGGCGTCTGACGCGGAGTCAGACGCAAGCGGGTTGCCGTGGCAATCGTGCCCGCTGCATACGTGCCTGAACCTTCGGTAATGTCGCCCAGCGCATTGCGACGCACTTCAATACTGGCCAAAGACTGCACACTGGCGTCGTCCGCCAAGGTGTCGCTATCGGGCAAGGAAATCAAGACATAGCCCTGATCCCGGCTTTGCACCTGAAACGGCTGCCCAGCCAGCAAGGCGGCAAAGCCATCCTGCACCGAATACTGCCCCTGCAAGCGCGGAGCGCGTAAACCCTGCAATCGGGAGGAATCCATCACCAGCGCTACCCCGGCCTGTTGAGCGAACTGGCTCAAGCGGCTGGCCAGATCCCCGGCCTCCAGCGCGTAGGCTTGGGTCGTCTGGGCCGAGGCCGGCGCCACGCTCAGCATCAAGGCCCCTACAAAGGCCAAGCCCAGCAGGCGGCGGCAGGTATTGGGCATGAACGGCGTCTTCACAAGCGCCAAAGGTGGCGCATTCTTCGGGACCATGAAATCTCTCCTTCTTTGGCAAGGTCTATCTGTTAAAGACGCACGAGCTCAAAAAAGCGGCAATCAAGGCCTGAAATTAATCATCAATCCTTGGTCTGACAGGTTCTGCACCTGCAATCGGGGATACAAGTCCTTTAGCAAAGTCAGAGCCGACAAGGGCTTGTCGGCAGGCAAGACAGCGCTGACCGTCAAACCTTCCATACCTTGCGGATTGATCTGTGTTTTGCCGGGGTACTGGCGGGTGATCTGCTCCAGAGCCTGCGTCAAAGGCACATGTTCCAGAAGCAACTGCCGCTGATCCCAAGTGCGTATGACACGGCTTACATCGGTCTGGCGGTTCGCCCCCAGGCCTTGCGCATTAATTTGTACCTGATCGCCGGGCCCCAACTCGCGAGCGGCTTGCGGGCCCTGGGGGCGCGGATAAGCCAGCACCCGAGACGACAGTACCGTCAACAGCGTGCCTTGCGGCTGTTCCTGCACAATAAATTCAGTTCCCAAGGCTTGCGATACCGCCTGGCTGCTCAAGACCCGCAAGGGTCGATCCGGCTGCTTGGCCACCACCACCCGGACCTGCCCTTCCAGCAGCTCAATATCCCGGTACTGCTTGCTATACAAAATCTTGACCTGTGATGCTCCGGCCAACTCCAAACGAGTGCCATCCTCCAGCACCACAATGCGCCATTCTCCGGCAGCGGTCTGTACGGACTGATTGGACCAGGGCAATACAAAGGCCAGAATCGGCAAGATAAACACCACAGCCCAGAGCAGCAGCATCATGCCCTGACGCCAATCACGCAACAGCTTGGGACGCGCCGACAATCCTGCATCCAGCGCACTACGGCCAGGGGTGGTATTGGCCTGTACCGCCAGTTTTCTGACTCTGCCCAAGACCGCTTCCATACCTGCGGCCGCCGCTTCGTGACGCGGGTCCTGCGCACGCCAGGCCATGAATTCGGCTTGGGCCTGTTCGGTGAATTGTTCGGGATCAGACAAGAGCACAACCCATTGGGCGGCCTGTCGCTCTATCTCCTCGTTGGACATGGGGCTCAAGCTGGAATCAAGGTCTGAACATGGAGCAAAGCCTGCACCAGATCATTACGCACAGTGCGTTCGCTAACCCCCAAGCTCTTGGCCACGCTTGATTGCGTTTCCCCATCCAGATAGCAGCTCAGGAACACCATGCGAGCCCGCGCGGACAACTCGTCCAAAGCCTGAGCCAACAAGGCCAGCGCCTCCAGGGTTTGGGCGCACTGCTCTGCCGAGGGTGCTTGCGCCCCTTCGGCCAAGGTCGCCTCCAAGGCTTCCAGATAGGCTTGCTCAACCGCCATGCGTCGGCTGCGATCAATTAACAGCCTTCTGGCCGTGGCAGCCAAAAACGCACGAGGATGACGTAAATGATGAACGGTAGAGGGGGCCAACAGCAGACGCACAAAGGTGTCCTGAACCAGATCTTCCGCCGTAAAGCTGCAATGCAGACGCGCGCGCAACCACCGCAACAACCAGCTACGGTGATCTTGATAGAAATCTCCCATCCCTATGGGCGCTGACGGATAGTCCATAGACCCTGATTAAACTAATCAATAATCATTCTCATTCCAAAATTATGACATGAAAAGACGGGGATTCTGATTGCGAGCGTCGCAAGCGTCGTCTGCTCACGACAGATCATCGATGAAAACAACTGTTCGCCCTGCAGGGCCGTAAAAAAAAGAAGTGCGTTCAGGCTGCAATCAAAAAGGCGGGCATAGCTATAAAGCCATGCCCGCCCAAAGATCTCTGCACAGATCATTGCCGCGGCGCCGGGTTACGCCCCGAATGTCAGGGGCATCTGCCAAGCTCTTACATCACAAAAGAAGGCAGTGTCAGCACGGCATGAGTGGGCTGGTAGCGAAAGCCTTCTACATCGTTCAGACGGGCTTTGGCACGACGGGACAGATGCTTGAGGACTTGGCTGCGCTCCACGGTGGGCAGTGTGGACAGTGCGTTTTCGATGGTGCGACCGGACAGGTCGTTGAGTGCGTAAGCAAACTCGCGAGCACCGTGGGTTTGCAGCAGCTCCAGCAGGTAGCCTTGACGCTGGCGTGATGCGGCCAGGCGCAGAGCGTCTTGCAGAGCGTTGTTGTGTGGGGTGGAACGAAACAGGTTGAGGCGGAACATAGCATTCTCCTTCGGACACAGGGGTCCAGAAAGAGTGCTCACCTCATCAGAGGGGCCCGCTTTGTGGTCCAGTGTCCAATTGACTGGTCATTAAGGAGGCTTGTCCTTTACAGGAACAAAGCCATAAAGAAGGATCAGGGTCCATTTACTTTTAAACGTGAGTAGTTAAAAAAGAAGGTGCAACGGTTTTTGCACCAACAGTATTTTCGCATCTGAGTGTGGGCTTGTCTGCCAGGCATTGGCACACGTTCCATCGCCTTGCAGACATCAAATTTATACTTAGGGATATGTCCCCTGAGCCGTCCCCACAAGCACTCAGCCCTGCCCGACCTTCCTGCGCCAGGGCCAGTGAGAACACGGACTCAGGTGCAGGAAACCGGCCATTTCATTAGAAGTGATGCGTCACACCCAAAGCCACACGGCTGCTACGCGGTTCGCTGGCACTGGCTGCCGTTTCCATATCAAAGCGACGTCCTTGAGCCGCAAAGGCATAGACGCTGGTTCGGGGCGACAAGGCATGCACATAGCCCACAGACATCACCTGAATGCGACGTGCGCGCTCATCGGTATCCTCCCATGTCCAGTTCGGACGGCCCAAAGACCATTGCAGCTGGAACTCGCCCTTGCCTACAGGAATCGCCGTGCCCACATACCAGGTGTCCAGTCGGCCACCGTTGATGAACTCCGCCGGGCCCAAGCCTTCCAAGCCCTTGTCTTGCAGATGGGCAGGACCATCATCACCATTCAGGCCCACAAAGCCATTGCTCTGACGGCTCCAGCCAGCTGCAAGACGGGCTACCTCAAAGTCATAGCTCGCACCCAATTGCCAGGCCGTAGGACGATGGGACTCGACACGACTCAAGCTCTCGTAACTGGCCCCCAACAGCCAGGGGCCGTCCTCGTAGCGCAAAGCGAGGCTATAGAGTTTGCTGCGAGACCCTCCCAGGCCCTGCTCGCCCACATCCGCGCTATAGCTGGCGCCTAACTGCATACCCGCCCATTCCGGGCTGCGCCAGCTGAACTGATTGGAGATCTGGTAGTTGTCCGAAGCACGCATCAAAGCGCCCATACCAAAGTCTTTCCAGGAACCCACTTCAATGGCAGAGACAAATTCCTGGCCCACGGTGTACAGGCGTCCAAAACGCAGCTCGCCCCAGTTATCACTGCCCAGACCCAGCCAGGCCTGATAGTTGAACAGACGCTCGGAATCCTCGGCCCGGCCTGTGGCCAGATCAATACCGCTTTCCAGATTGAAGGTGGCGCGCAGCCCATCGCCCAGATCCTCATGGCCGCGAATCCCCCACAGCGAGTCCGTCTGCCCACCGCTTAATACGTCGCGCTGCGAGCCTTCACCGCTCACGCGAGTCCAACCCAAACCGGCATCCAAAGTGCCATAGAGCTGCACCGAGGTTTCAGCATGGCTGTGGCTGGGCATCATCAGCGCTCCTGCAAGACCAAACAGGGCCACGCCAGCTGCCAAAGAAGCGGCTTTGCTCAATTGAAAAGGACTGCACTCCAGCACACGACGCCAGCCACAGGCCACAGGAACAGGTTCACGCATCAGAACTCCTAACAAGGTTTGATTACCCGTCGCCACCACCACACCTTGTGCGGTCCCGGCCACAACCCGGTCGCCCATGGCGCAAGTATCGGGTGCGGCCTGCAAAATGGCGCGGTTCAGAATCAGGTGATCCTGATGGATCAAGCGCAGATCCGCCGGCACGTAATCACCGGCAGACAACAGCACGATATCGCCAGTCACGAGCATACGAGCCGGCACGCGGGACTGGTGATCCCGTGCCAGATCGTACATGGTCAAATCGCGGCGCACCTGACAGGTTTGTTTTTTCATGGTCTGGACCACTTGGGTCAGATCAGCGGGGCTGGAACGCAGTACCCGTACCTGATTGGGGCCGTTCTGTATAAGACGGCGCAACACTTCATCAAAGGCCAGGCCATGGCGCTGGGTACTCAAGGCTTGCAACACTTGTGGCACGCTGCGGGTGGCGTAGTAGCTCAGCGCACAGTGGGCACGGCGTACCAGACGCACCGGGCTCTGGTGTACGACGGCGCTGTGATCGGGATGGAAAAACCGGCTTGCATTCATGGATACCTCTACACATTGGTGCAGGGACGGCCACCCCGCTCTGAAAGGTTAGGGATGTGTTTACCGTCGCAGTGGAAAGACAAAAATCGCTAATTGATTCGGATAGGAGTTAGCGCCTAACCGTGCCAGCACACAGCACTCCCCCTTAACGCAACGCGCCCGATTTCTTGATTGTCCAGATCGGTACCGCCGTCAACACCAACACGGTCACCAACTGCACCCACATGGTGCCCTCCCAAGATAACTCGGGCATGACATGGAAGTTCTGACCGTACCAGTTGATCAAGGCTGTACCGGGCACCAGCAAGGCCCACAGCACCGTAAAGACCTTGGTCACGTTCAGGTCGCTCATGGCCACGGACTCTCCGGCGGCACGCCAATGAAAACGCTGGCGTTCAATGACGAAATGCGCACGGCGCTGCATGCCTTCAATGGCGGCAATCAGCTCGTCCACTCGGCTCAACTCCAGGCTTTTTTCCTGATACACCCAGCGGCGCAAGCGTTGTGCGGCCTGCTCCAGATCGTCAATGGAATGCATCACATGAGACAGCGGTTTGTGCAGGGTTGCCATATGGCTGTCCAGATCAATCATGTCCTCGGCACCGCGCGAATAGTCCGTGCCGACATTGGACAGAAAGCCGCGCAAGGACAGGGTCGAGACACTCAGGCCCTGATCAATACGGTCCAGCACTTGCGAGGTCTGCGCCAGCAATTGATACAGCAAAGTCAAAGCCAGGGCATGGGAGCTGGCCAAGGACATTTCCTGGGCACTCAAGCGCTCCAGAGCCTGGCCGGGACGCAGCAGACGATGGCCAGTTTCCACGGTATACAAAGGCTGATCGTCCTGCCCCAAACACCAGATCAGGTCAGACACCTGCATCTGTTCGTCACTCACTCGCACACAGCGTATGCGTGTGGCCATCCCCAGGCTGGCCTGGGCTTGTGGCAGCAAATCCACGCGATACAACTTGCCCAGATCTTCCAGCGCCTGACGGTCAGGGGCCTGCAAGCGCCGCCAGGAAGCCATATCCTTGAAACGGGCCGTCATCGCATCCACCCTTTACGCTTTACATAGGCCAAGGGAGCCAAGGCAAATACGGCGGTCATGCCCATGACCAGCCACTCGCCACCGATAATTTCCAGCTCGGGCATATTGGCAAAGTTCTGGCCGTAAAACGCCGCGATCAGCGTAGGCGGCAAGAACACTGCAGTAACCACTGTAAAGACCTTGATCACCTGGTTCTGCTTCAAATCCAGCGTGGTCATCAAGGACTGCTGCAAGTTGCGGATCTTGTCGTGCTGAAAGCGGGCATAGCGACGCAAGCTTTGAATGTCGGAGAGCAACATGGACAGGTTCTCTGCGCTTTCGCCACCGGGCGTACGACGCAGCCAACGGCCTGCGCGAGCCAGCATCAATTGCCCTTCCACGGTTTTGGCGACCAGTTCCTCGGCCTCACCCAGGCCGATAGCGGTACTGGCAATATCCGCTACCCCGGCCTGACGGCCGGAGGTATCAAAGCCGCCACTGGCTGCCGCCACCGTATCGCTGCGCTCGTCCAGACGCCCGGCAATATCGGAAATCGTGGCACGAGCCTGGTCGTTCAGAGCCTGCAGGATCATGAACAGAATTGACGCGGGGCTGGGCGCAGCTTGTCCGGCCTCTGCCATGGCGTTCAACTGCTGGCTGACTCGCTCCAAGGTATCAACCCGCACGTCCTGCTCCACGCTGATCAGGCGGTCCTTGCTCAAGGCGAACAGCAGGCTAGTTTCGCGGTACTGCTGGCCCTGACGTATCACCATCTCCACGGGAATCAGAATAAAGCCCGCTTCTTCCGCGGCAGCACGGCCCCGTTTGACGCTCAGGTCCAGGCCCAGTTTGGCTTGCGCCTCGGCCAGTTCATCGTGCCGGCTGGCCGACAGCTGCAACCATGCCGTTTTTTGCCCGCGCTTGTCGCTCAGGCTGGACACCACCGCGCCCCCCTGTTTTTTTTCAGTCATGGCTTAGTCCTCGCTTTGTACCTGTTCCGCTTCCGGGGAAACCATGTAGTGGCCATACAAATGCAGACCGGCAAAACTGCCCAGAATCAGGATGTACAGCACCACCACCGCAATCATGATTTCGCGCTCGATATGCGCGGTGCGTGGGCGGTTGGCACGCGCCCGGTCAATGGCCTGACGGCGCTGCTGGACGGCCGCGTTGGAGTCCGACTGCAGGCTCAAGTCTTCATTCCAAACCAGTCCGCGTAATTTATCCGAGCCTGCCGTTGCCACCTCGGTACTGCTTTTCAGTGTGTTCAACATACGAAATTCTTCCCATTCATTTAAGTATCAAAGGCAGCGCGCTCTAGCGCAGCCAGCCCCGGTGTTTCACATAGATCAGCGGCAACATGGAGAACAAGGCGGTGGAAATAATCCCCACTATCTCGGCGTGCTCCCATTGCAGAATCGGCATATAGGCAAAGTTCATGCTGTAGTAGGTTGAAATCAGCATGGCGGGCAGGAACACGGCGGTCACCACCGAGAACACTTTCACAATCTGGTTCTGCTTCACGTTCAGCGCCATATTGTTGGTGGTCTGCAAAAGGCGGACGCGGTCGTGCACAAAGTTCACCTGCTTTTCCACGGCCTCGATGTCGTCGATCAGGGTATGAAAAACAGGCTTCAGTTTTTCCTGATCTGCGGGTAAACGCGCCAGGGCATGACGAGCAGCCATGGCCAGCTGCAATTGGCTTTCCAGGCAGTCGGACAAGAGTTCTTCTACTTCGCTCAAATCCATCTGGGTGGAGACCACATCACTGACGCCAAAGTCCCGGTCCTTGGTTTCCAGGCTGTTGAGCACGGCGTTGGTCTGAGTCAGCACCTTGCCCAGATCGTGGCTCAGGGAGTCCAGCAGTTCATCGGTGGCATCGTTAATGGATTGCAAAATCACCGCAAAGCTTTCAAAGGCATCGTTCTCGCGACCATCACGCTGCAAGCGCTGCAGGGCCTGGGCCAGTGGCTTGGGGCTGGGATCAGGTTCAATGGACACCAAGGCTTCGCGGCTCAGGATGAACACCACACGGCTGGCTTTCTTCTGACCCTTGTCCACGTTCAGAAACGTCACAGGCACAAAGCTGAAGGGGCCTTCCTGTGTGGGACTGTTCTGCAAGGTCTGTGGAATTTCCACGCCCAGCTTTTTACGAAGGCCACTGATCTGCTCAGTGGCATGGATGCTGATGCGCATCCAGTTATTGGGCTGGCCGTCGTTGCCAAAGAGCGGCGGCGTTTTACCTTGGTCCGTCATTGTTGATCTCCATCAGAACGGGTCTCTTGGGTGCTGGACGCATCGGGCGACGGCGTCGTGGTACCCATGTAAAAGCTGGAATGCGAGCCGGAGGTAGAACTGGTCCGGGTTTCCAGGTGCGAGTTGCTGAAAAACAGCCAGCTCACCACCACAATCAAAATGCCCCACGAAGACAGCAGCATGGAAAAGGACAGACGTTCGTAGCGCGACCAACGCTTGCGACCCTTGAGCGGTGCAACACTGGGGCGACGCGCCGAGCGGGTCCAGACCTGGGCGGCCAGCGAGTTGTCCTGATACGGTTTGCTGCTCAAGGAAGAGGGAATGGTTTGTGGCATAGCACTCTTTTGGGTTAATGAAAGCCACAGCAGCCGTCCATGACGGTGCGAACCCCGCATGGGCTGGTCTGCTGTGACAGGTTGAACAGAAAAGGGGTAGGGTCCAGTGCTCAAGAGCGCTGGGGCTGGCGATACTCACGCAGCCAGTCCTGCGTGCCGTAGCGGTGCGGGAACAGGGTGAACAGGCTGGGCGACGGGCCATGAGTGCGGCGGCGACCCAAATGCCCTACTCGCACGCCGGTATGCATGGCGTTGTAGACCTGACTGCGATCAAACGCGGGAAGCATGGCCAGAACATCGGCGCGGACACGAGCCGAAAGCTCGGGCAAGGCCTGGGCAAAAGCCAAGGTGCCGTGCGAGGCCAGCAAGTCGCACACGGCGACAGGACGGTAAGTGGCGACAGCCATACGCAAAGCGCGCTGCAAGCTATCGTGAGGGCGGGAAAACAGCATGAGATTCTCCTGGGCACACGGCCACAGAAGCGCCCCACACGTCTTAGACCGTGAGGAACCTGGAGCCGGTGCTCAATTCGCAATGGGGTTTCATGCGGACATGAAACGCGGGGCGCAACGCAAATGTGCGTCTTTCAGATTCAGGGTCAGGGCCCAAGAACGTGCTCCTTTAACAATCAAACAATGCCAATCGAACTCAAGCCCCAGGTACATCAGCACCTGAGGCTTGTGTCCGAGCGATAAAACAGAAAGAACGGATGAAATCTACGGATCCCTCAAGAAAAATCCCGTTCTTGAGGAACAACAGAATTTTCGCATCGCAACTCTGGCAGGGCCAGCCTGCATTGGGGCCTTGCGCATGGCCTTAAACATAAGGCGAATATGCCAAGGTATATATTTGCCACAGCCACAGGCCAATCGGGCTCGCATCCGTGGCCAGCCCCCTGCCCGAGCCAAATCCCTACCGCACACCAGCAAGTCGGCATACGGGTTTTCCTGCGGGCACCGGCCAAATGGATTATTCTTGCAATGTTTGCCCAGCAAAAAACCAATTCTTTATCCGTCAACAAAGACGGATGCGCAACAAAGCACCACCATGACCCAAACAGTGAACAACGATCCCTTTATCCTGGCCGGAACCAGCTACCAATCCCGGCTATTGGTAGGCACCGGTAAATACAAAGATTTTGATGAAACTCGTCAGGCTATTGAAGCCAGTGGCGCTGAAATTGTGACGGTGGCCATTCGCCGCACCAATATCGGCCAGAACGCCAACGAGCCCAATCTGCTCGATTACCTGCCCCCCTCCAAATACACCCTGCTGCCCAACACCGCGGGTTGCTATACCGCCGAGGACGCCGTGCGTACCTTGCGTCTGGCCCGCGAACTGCTGGACGGCCACAAACTGGTCAAACTGGAAGTGCTGGGCGACTCCGGCAATCTGTTCCCCAATATGCCCGAAACCTTGAAAGCCGCCAAAACCCTGGTGGATGAAGGCTTTGATGTGATGGTGTATTGCGCCGACGATCCTATCCAGGCCCGTATGCTGGAAGAGATTGGCTGTGTAGCCATCATGCCCTTGGCCTCCCTGATCGGTTCGGGCATGGGCATCATCAACCCCTGGAACCTGCGCCTGATCATCGATCAGAGCAAGGTGCCTGTGCTGGTCGATGCCGGTGTCGGTACAGCCTCGGATGCGGCTATTGCCATGGAACTGGGCTGTGATGGTGTCCTGATGAACACCGCGATTGCCGGTGCCCGCCAGCCTGTGATGATGGCCAGCGCCATGAACCTGGCTGTACAAGCCGGTCGTCAGGCTTATCTGGCTGGCCGTGTGCCCCGCAAATACTACGATGCCGACCCCAGCTCCCCCACCGAAGGGCTGATTCACTCCCGTACCTGATTGAGACATGATTCCCAACACGCTGACCATTGCCGGGGTTGACCCCTCCGGCGGCGCCGGTATTCTGGCTGATGTCAAAGCCATGAGCGCCCTGGGTGCTTATGCCACCGCTGTGATTGCCGCTTTGACGGCACAAAATACTCAAGGGGTAACCGGTATCAGCCCGGTTCCTGCCGACTTTGTGCGCCAGCAGATTGATACGCTGTTTGCCGATGTGCGCATTGATGGTGTCAAGATCGGCATGTTGGGCCAGGAGGCCGTCACCACCGTGGTGGCCGAGCGCATGGCTCACTTCAAACCCAGGCATCTGGTGCTGGACCCGGTAATGATCGCCAAAAGCGGCGATCATCTGCTGGAAAAGTCGGCCGTCCATGCCTTGCGTGAACAGTTAGTGCCCCAGTGCACCATGATCACGCCCAATCTGCCCGAAGCCGGTGTCCTGCTGGACGCCCGCCCGGTAGAAACCGTCAAGGAAATGCGTCAGGCTGCCGAGCGTCTGCGTCGCCTGATGAATCACAGCGATCAACGCTGGGTCTTCCTGAAAGGCGGTCACCTGCCCGGTTCGGACTGCATAGACCTGCTGCACGATGGCGACAAGATGATCGAAATGCCCGCCAAACGTATTGATACTGCCAATACGCACGGCACCGGCTGCACCTTGTCGGCTGCGCTGGCCGCCCTGCTACCCCAATACAGCAATGTGCCTGACGCTGCTCTGGCTGCCAAAAAGTACTTGTACGAAGCCATTGCCCGTTCGGGTGAACTGACAGTGGGCAGCGGACATGGTCCGGTGCATCACTTCCATAAACTGTGGCCATCGTCCTGATACGTGCCGTTTGATCGGGCCGCTTGAAGGCCCCTGTCTTATGTCTACACTTGGAATTATTGTCGCCATGCGCGAAGAGCTGGAGATTGTGCTGGAGCGCTTGCAAGAGCCCCAGACCATCCAGCGCGCCGGCATGGATTTTCATCGCGGCAGCTATCTGGGCAAGCCCGTTGTGGCCGTGGTTTGCGGCGTGGGCAAGGTCAACGCCGCCGCCTGCACCCAGATGCTGATCTCGGAATTTGCCGTGGGCAGCATTATCAATATCGGTATTGCGGGTGCGGTTGAACCCAGCATCCGACCGGGCGATATCGTCATTGCCGATACCCTGGTCCAGCACGATGTGGAACTGAAAGCCCTGGGTCTGGCGCCGGGACAGGTTTTCCGTCTGGATACCTTCGATTTCCCCGCTGACCCCGCCCTGCTGACCGTGGCTCAAACCGCCGCCCAGCAGATCGAAGGCCACCAGGTCCATACGGGCCGAATTGTTACCGGCGACCAATTTATCGCATGTAACGATAAAATACAGTGGTTAAGCGCCACCTTCAACGCTTTAGCCTGCGAAATGGAAAGTGGCGCCATTGCCCAGGTGTGCTATCTGAACAAGGTACCTTTTGTCTGCATACGCAGTATTTCAGACAATGCCAACAGTGAAGCGCACATGGATTTTGATACCTTCTTGCCCATTGCCGTCAACAACGCCAGCACCTTGCTCCATGCAATGGTGCCGTCCTGCTAAGCCCAACTGCGCATCTTTATCGATGTGCTGGCTTATAATCGGCTCTTTGCCAAGCCTTTAGTTTTCTGGAAGCTATGAACCATTTTGCGCTGTCTGAACTCGAACGTGCCCGTTACTACATGGTGGAACAACAAATCCGTCCCTGGAACGTATCCGACGAAAAAGTGCTGCAAGCATTGGTCGAGGTCCAGCGCGAACGCTTTGTTCCCTCGTCCTTGCGCCCTTCGGCCTTTTCGGACACCGAGCTGCCACTGATCATCAATGCCGTGGACACGCACGAGACCATGCTCTCGCCCAAAGTCGAAGCCCGTCTGGCTCAAGAGCTGCTGCTGCAGCCTAGCGACGGTGTGCTCGAAATTGGTACCGGCTCGGGCTACCAGGCTGCTTTGCTGGCTCACCTGTCCCAACAAGTTACCTCCATCGAAATTGACAGCAAACTGGCCGCTTTCGCCCAGGAAAACCTGCAGCGCAACAATGTGCGCAACGTCAAGGTTGAAGTGGGTGACGCACACGCAGGCTGGGGCACCACCGAGTACGACGCCATTCTGGTCACCGGCTCCGTGCCCACCATTCCTGATGCTTTGAAGTACCAGCTCTGTATCGGCGGCCGTCTGGTTGTAGTGGTCGGTCAAAACCCGGTCATGACGGCTGTACGTATTACTCGCACCAGCGCGGCCAGCTTCGAGACGACACCCCTGTTCGATACCTGGATCAAACCTTTGCGCGGCACCGCCGTTTCGCAATTCCGCTTTTAAGCACATATGCGGTTCATGACTCCCTTGCGCCTGGCATTGCTTTCGCTGCTTGCCTTAAGTAGCACCGCCCAGTCGCAAGATCTGCTGCAGGCCTGGAACCAGGCCCTGGCACATGAACCGCAGTTTGGCGCTGCGCAAGCTGCGCATCAAGCCGATCAGGAACAAGTACCCCAAAGCCGGGCACAACTGTTGCCACAGATCAGCGCCATCGGCACAGCCGAACTACAGGAGCGTCGTCAAACCAGCAAGCTGTCCAATCAGCATTCCAGTGACCGAGCTGCCTGGACCTTGACGCTGAGCCAGCCCGTGTACAACCGTAATGCCTGGGCCCGTTACGAACGTGCCCAATTACTGGCGCAGGGTGCGGATATTCAGCTGACGCTGGATCGGCAGGATTTGATGCTGCGCGTCAGCCAAAGCTATTTTGATGTGCTGGCTGCGCAAGATACGCTGTCCACCCTGAAAGCCCAGCAAGCCGCCATTGACGAGCAATTGCGCGCTGCTGATCAGAACTTTCAACTGGGCGGCACCACGATTACCGATACCTACGAAGCCAAATCGCGCCTGGACCTGACCCGGGCTGGCGTCTTGCAGGCTGAAAATGCCTTGCAAGTGGCTCAGGACAAGCTGGCTGCGCTGACGCTGGAGCGTTATGACACGCTGGCGCGCCTGCGTGAGCCTTTGCGTCTTCCCGCCCCGCAGCCTGCGAATTTGCAAGACTGGCTGGATCAGTCCAGCCAGTCCGGCTTGACCGTGGCACTGGCTGATATCAAGGCCCGTGCTGCCGAAGAGCAGTTGAAAAGCACCCAGGCCCTGCACGAACCCACCCTGGCCCTGAAAGCCCAAACCGGCAGCGGTAGCGACCAGACTCTGTTTGGCCAAGCGGGCGGTGGCCCACGTTCGCTGAACAGCGCTTTAGGTCTGGAGTTAAGCATCCCGATTTTCCGTGGTGGTGAAACCAGCTCGCAAGTACGCGAACAAAGCTCGCGCCTGCAACAGGCCCGCTACGATCATCAGTTCGCTATTCAGCAATCCATCCAGCAGACGCGCCAGTACTTCTCTGGCGTCACCACAGGCCTGGTCCGTGTGCAGGCACTGGAAGCAGCCACCAAATCCAGTCAGGACGCCCTGGAGGCCAACAAACTGGCTTACGAGGTCGGTGTACGTGTAAACATCGATGTACTCAATGCCCAGCAGCAGTTGTACGAAGCGCAACGTAGCTTGGCCCAAGCGCGTTACGAAGTTCTGATGAACAGCCTGCGCCTGAAAGCAGCCAGCGGCACCTTGAACGAAAACGATCTGCGTGCTATCAACGATCTGCTTGAACCGGCGTCCTGAAGCCTGCGCTGGCAAAAAATACAGACTAGGCACCGCAATCTGGCCTTTAAAGTGCGGCCTCTCCAGCCAGATTTAATATCTCCGAATTATGCTCAATATCTGCCTCTGAGGCAGACACGCCAAGCAAACCAGATCAAGCACGAGGGTCACATCAAACCTTGTTCAGCCACTGACAGTGGCATTAGCAACCCGGCCTGGCTTGGGTCCAATGCCCCGGCACATCTCAAACGCCAAGCAGTCCTGGGCATCAGGAGAACCTCGAGTTCACGACTTAAAAGCAAAAAAATCCCGGACCAAGCCGGGATTCACACATCAATCTGTACTTCGCTTTTAGTCGCGCAGCTTCTTGACCAGTGCTGTCGTGGAACGCTGAAACTCGAAGGGAATCGCGACTGCATCGCCACCCCAGCTACGCACTAAAGCCGTTTCAGGCAAGGCTTCCATATCGTAGTCGCCGCCCTTCACGATCAAGTCCGGACGCAGCGCCGCGATCAAGGCTTCGGGCGTGTCCTCGTCAAACAAGACCACCGCATCCACGCAGGCCAGCGCAGCCAGCAAGGCAGCGCGATCCTGCTCGGGATTGATGGGGCGCTCCGGCCCCTTGTTCAGACGGCGCACCGAGGCATCGGTATTCACACCGACAATCAGCGAGGCACCCAATTGGGCAGCCTCGTCCAGGTAGCTGACATGCCCACGGTGCAAAATATCAAACACACCGTTGGTAAAGACCAGCGGGCGCGCCAGGCGCCCCTGCTCCACCGCTTCACGCAAGGCGTCCAGACCCATCACCTTGGCCTCGAAACGTGCGCTCATATCAAGCCTGCACCAGCGTCGAATCAGAGCCGACCTGACGTGCCAGATCCTTGCGGTAGCGGTTCAGTTCCTGCACGGTCTCGAACGAGCTACCCATCAGCAACGACATATTGTGCAAGATGCGCGAGCTGACCTTGTGCTCCCATTCCTTGTCGAAACGAATCTGCGTATCCAGCCAGTTTTCCAGCCAGCCGGGCGATGGCAGCTTGGACTGCACGGTATCTTCGGGGAACATGGCTTTGTTCACGTGCAAGTTGGTGGGATGCAGCGCCTGAGCGGTGCGATGGGCCGAAGCCATCAGAACGCCAATCTTGGAGAAAGCCAGACGGGCTTGCAGGCCAAATTCCTGGCCCTTGTGCACCAGGGCACGCTTCATGTAGCGCAAGTAAGCACCGGCGTGACGAGCCTCGTCCTGAGCCACGATCTTGTAGATGGCCTTGATCACCGGCTCGGTATGCCAGTCGGCAGCACGGCGGTACCAGTGGTTCAGGCGCACTTCGCCGCAAAAGTGCAGCATCAGCGTTTCCATGGCCGGGGCCGGATCGAAGTCAAAACGCACCTTGTGCAGTTCTTCTTCGGTAGGCATCAGCTCGGGGCGGAAACGGCGCAGGTATTCGATCAGAACCAGCGAGTGCTTTTGTTCTTCAAAGAACCACACGGACATAAAGGCGCAAAAATCGCTGTCATCTTTATTGTCACGCAGGAACATTTCGGTAGCAGGCAAGGCTGCCCACTCGGTAATGGCGTTCATTTTGATGGTGTAGGCTTGCTCGTCTGTAAGCTTGCTGCCATCAAAGTCATCCCACGGTATGTCATGCGCAAAATTCCAGCGCACCGCTTCCATGGATTTAAATAAGTCATGGTAAAGCATAACGATTCCTAAAAAGAATCAAGCGGTTCCTTGAGGGCGGCCATTCACCGTCCGGAAGGCGCCGGAAAGCGCCAGCTTAGCAATCAGCTGGCGGACCTGCGTCTATCGTAGAACCTGCAGTTATCAGAAATATGTCAGCCACAAAAAAACTGACGCGTTGCGGGGTCGTCACACTTATCGCCCCACCAAAGCCCAGATGGCCACCCCGACCGCAACCGCCAATACAGCACATAAGGCAGTCAATAATCGGTTGGTCTGCTGCTGCGACTGGCGCAGCAGCTTGAGTTCCTGGTTCAACGCCTGCCCTGTCTCTGGCCTATTCAAAGCGGAATACACCAGACGCGGAAGCTGCGGCATGATCTGGGCCCACTGCCCTGCTTCCTGTTTCAAACGCGAATAAAAGCCCGATGGACCAATACGCTGGTACATCCACTTTTCCAGATAAGGTTTGGCGGTATCCCACAGATCCAGCTCCGGATCCAGATCCCGCCCCATCCCTTCCACATTCAGAAGGGTTTTCTGCAGCAGCACCAGCTGCGGCTGAATTTCTACATTGAACCGGCGCGAGGTCTGGAACAGGCGCAACAGCACTTGCCCCAGCGAGATCTCGGACAAGGGCCGATCAAAATACGGTTCACATACCGCGCGTACCGAGCCTTCCAGCTCCTCTTCACGGGTTTCAGGTGGCACCCAGCCGGACTCGATGTGCAATTGAGCCACCCGGCGGTAATCGCGCCGGAAAAAAGCCAGGAAGTTTTGCGCCAGATAGTTTTTGTCGAACTCGGACAGCGAACCCACAATGCCAAAGTCCAGGGCAATATAACGGCCCAAGCTCTCCGGTGCATCCGAGACATAAATATTGCCGGGGTGCATGTCGGCATGGAAAAAACCGTCGGTAAACACCTGGGTGAAGAAAATTTCTACCCCTTTGCGGGCCAGATCCTTCAAATCCACATTGGCGGCGCGCAGGCGATCAATCTGGTTGACCGGGATGCCCTTCATGCGGTCCATGGTGAACACGGTCGAGGCGCAATAGTCCCAATGCACTTCAGGCACGATCAAAAGCTGGGTACGCTCTACATCTTTGGTGAAGTTGCGGCGTAGCTGACTGCAGTTGGAGGCTTCGCGTATCAGGTCCAGCTCGTCGTTCAGGTACTTGTCGAACTCGGCCACCACTTCGCGCGGTTTCAGGCGACGGGCATCCGGGCCCAGCCGTTCCATGAATGCAGCCAGCACGCGCATCAGACGCAAGTCTTTATGGATGACCTCGCGCATGCCAGGGCGCAACACCTTCACGGCTACTTCGCGGCCATTATGCAGCTCGGCAAAGTGAACCTGCGCAATCGACGCCGAAGCGATGGGTTCGCGATCAAACTTCTGGAACAGTTCGTAAGGCGAAGCACCCAGGGCCTTCTGAATTGTGGCTTCCGCCACCTCCGAAGGGAATGGCGGCACGCGGTCCTGCAGCAACGCCAGTTGCTCGGCAATATCCAGCGGGATCAAATCCCGGCGAGTGGAGAGCACCTGGCCGAATTTAACGAAGATGGGCCCCAGACTTTCCAGGGCCAGCCGTAAACGTACGCCACGTGGCAGCTTGGGTTTGCGACCCAGGCGCACAATGCGCAACATACGTGATGCCCAAGGGTGGCGGATGCTCGATAGCACCAGCTCGTCCAGGCGATAACGGAATACAACCAGCAAAATGGTCAGCAGACGACACAAGGAGAACATGCTCAGGACTCCCGCCGACGCGCGTCAAGACGTTTCAAACGCTGGTCCAGTTCGTCCAGGCGTTGGACCAAACCAGCCGATTGCTCGCGCATCCGTTCCAGTTCGGGGCGGGTAACCAGCAAGGCGCTTTCTTCAGTCAGGTATTCGCTGGCATTACCAGCCAGACGCTGGCCCAGATCCCTCAACCCGGAAAAGGCCCGGCGCGCCCCGCTGAACAGGCGCACGGCCATGACATCACCCACGATTTTGGCCAGATCGTGCTCGGCATCCCAGCGCAGATTGGCCGCCAGGTCCGACACCAGATTGGCCAGCCCGGCCTCGCCTTGCACATGCATTAACTGGGCGACACGGCTGAAATCGCCGTCTTGAAGGATTTGTGGCAGTTCAGGCAGCTTGTCCTGAGGCAGTGTCAACGTGACATCCGGCACGACGGCAGGATGGCCTTGCTCCAGCTTTCCTTGAGAGCTGATGGTGTAGACCAGTTGCAAACGGCCCACAATCAGCGACACGGTTTTGCCTGCATGGCTGCGCAAACGCTCACGCGCCCAATCCTCGCGATCAAGCAAGGCATTGAGCAAACGCACGCCCACGGCGCCAGGTTCTAGGAATGAAGGGATACCAAGCATGTCCATGCAAGTCTACTGCCGGGGCGAGTAAACCAGTCCAATTAAAACAGCCAGTTTAACCCGACACAGACACGGCCGGATGTACAGGGCGACAGGAACACGGGCAGATGGGATCACAGCGAAACGGGAGCACTCATAACAGAACAGCCGCCTGGGTAAGAAGGCGGCTGTCTGTATAGATAGAGATCAAGCGTTGGGGTCAACCGGGATCTGCTGAATACCAGCCAGCAGCCAGCCTGCGCCGTCGGCCTTGAACAGATTCCAGACTTCCTCAAAGCGGAAAGCCTCTGCACCCACTTCTTCACGCAGCATACCGGAGTAGCGCACGCTGGCCAGGTGGCCGTCGGCTACTTTTTCGATACCCAGCAGCTCTGCATTGAGCAGTACCACTTGAGTCACGTTCTCGCCTTGGCGCTGAGCGATTTGAGGAGCGGCTTCCTTGAGCAGGTCGTCGGTCAGGAAGGTACGCAGTTGTTCCACGTCGCCCTTGTCCCACAGTTTCTGGATTTCCACGAACTGGGTCTTGGCATTGGCCAGGAACGTAGGCGTGTCGAAATCACCGGGGATAAACCAGCTTTCGTCTACTGGCGGCGCTGGAACAGCGGCGGCGGCAGCTGGCTGAGCAGCTGGAGCAGCAGCAGGCATAGGTGCTGGCGCAGCTTGGGGCTGCTTCCATGGGCTGGGAGCAGGATCAGCATTGCGCATCATGGACTGACCACCGGCCTGTTGCATGGCAGGACGAGCGGCCGAGCCACGCAGACGACGCACGATGAACAGAACGGCGAAGATCACCAGACCGATCAGCAAGAGGCTGGACATCATTTCCAGGAAAGCACCGCCCAGACCCATGCTGGACAGCAAGGCGGCAATACCCAGACCAGCAGCGATGCCGGCGATCGGGCCCAGGAAGCGGGACATGCCCGACTTGGCAGCGGTACCAGCCGCAGCCGTACCGGCAGCAGCGGCACCCGCAGCAGGCGTAGCCGAGCGAGTCGCGTTATTCGCTGCAGCAGGAGGCGTCGCTGCCGAGCGGTTGCTGGTGATGTTGGAGGATTGGCGGCCAAAACTGGAGCCACCACCCATGCGTCGTGCTTCCGCATCATAAGAAACGGTCAGCAAGGCGCCGGTGCTAAAAGCCAATACAGCGGCCATGAAATAACGAGAAAGCCGTCCAGACATAGTCACAAACTCCTGACCAGAACAAGCGCTTAACACACAGGGTTTTGACGCCCCCGGCCATGCCATCCCAGTCGATTATTCAAGAAAACTTACGATAAGCTGAACATTAACATGACAAGTTCTCATGCACCATGTTTTTTTTACCGTTCATTACAGACAAAAAACGAACGGCACCTGAAGGTGCCGCTGTTATTAGAAAGAGGATACACCCGGCATCAATCCAGGCGGATGCCTTCGTGCAGCGCGGCCACGCCGGCTGTCAGATTGAAATACTGCACGCGCTCCAGGCCCACTTCACGCATCATGTCGGCCAGGGTTTCCTGATCGGGGTGCATGCGAATGGATTCAGCCAGATAGCGGTAGCTTTCCTCGTCCTTGGCCACAAACTTGCCAATACGGGGCAGGATATTGAAGGAATACCAGTCATACGGGGCCTGCAAGGGCTTGGCCACGCGGGAAAACTCCAGCACCAGCAATTTGCCGCCCGGACGCAACACCCGCTTCATTTCAGCCAGCGCGCGGTCTTTGTGCGTCATATTGCGCAAACCAAAGGCCACCGAGACACGATCAAAATAGCCATCAGGGAAAGGCAGGTGCTCGGCATCACAGACCGTAACGGGCGTGATGATGCCCTTGTCCTGCAGACGATCACGACCCACGCGCAACATGGAACTATTGATATCGGTATGCCAGACCTCGCCGTCCGCACCAGCCTGACGCGCAAAAGTCTTGGTCAAATCACCCGTACCCGCGGCAATATCCAGCACTTTCATGCCGGGACGCACTGCTGCGCGACCGATCGTGAAGGCTTTCCAGATACGGTGCAGGCCGCCCGACATCAGATCGTTCATAATGTCGTAGTTGTTAGCCACCGAATGAAAAACTTGGGCTACTTTGCCCGCTTTTTCGTTTTCGGCCACGGTTTGAAAACCGAAGTGCGTATCGGCGTTCTGGGCGGAGGAGGTTTGAGGACGCTGTTTTTCCATAGTGCATAATCGTAACGCAGATTTCCCGGTACAGAAACGAAAATCCGGCTCGCTGAGTGCTCCCCTTTTTTACACGTTCACAAACCTGAAACATTAACGCCATATGATGGCGCTATTACGTGCAGTCAGGGATTTGAAGCGCCTGCCGTATTGCCCTTGAGCCGCCTGATGGCAACAGCAGGCCCCGCGCCCAAGCACAATACAGACAGCCAGCCTGACCCTCTATTATTTTTTATCGGACCAGTCTGAAGCTAACAATGAGTACAAGCATATTAGTCGTGGAAGATGAGCCTGCGATCCAGGAACTGATCTCTGTCAATCTGTCTTTTGCCGGCCATAAAGTGCTGCGCGCCTTCGATGCCGAACAAGCCCAGATCCTCATTCGCGCGGAACTGCCTGATTTGATTCTGGTGGACTGGATGCTGCCCGGCTCCTCGGGCATCAATCTGGCCCGCAAACTGCGCTCGGACGAACGTACCCGTCATATTCCGGTCATCATGCTGACCGCCAAAGGCTCGGAACAGGACAAGGTCGATGGCCTGGAAGCCGGTGCGGACGATTACATCACCAAGCCTTTCTCGCCCAAAGAACTGATTGCCCGCATCAAGGCCGTGTTGCGCCGCCGCGCTCCCCAGCTAACTGACGATGTGATCTCCATTGGCAACCTGCAGCTGGACCCCAGCACGCACCGTCTGTCCAGCCAGGGCATGGCGCTGACCATCGGGCCTACCGAGTTCCGTCTGCTGCATTTCTTCATGACACACACCGAACGCGTATTCACCCGCTCCCAGTTGCTGGACCAGGTGTGGGGCGACCACGTATTTGTGGAAGAACGTACGGTAGACGTGCACATTCGTCGCTTGCGCAAGGCGCTGGAGCCTAGCGGACACGACAAACATATTGAAACGATTCGTGGCTCGGGCTATCGTTTTGCCCTTTCCCCACTGGAAAAGGCGCCGACCGCCTGATCCCATGTTCAGCATATTTACGTCTATTGTTATCTGGGCCCTGTTGGGCAGCTTGATCGGCTGGTGGCTAGGGCCATTCACCGGTCTGGCCTTGTTTTGTGGTGGCCTGTTATTGCTGGTTGTCATCAGCACCCTGCAGCTTTCCCGCGTTGAACGCTGGACCCGCAACCTGAATGATCCTCCGCCCCCCGCGGTTGGCCCCTGGGACGCCATTCTGGCTCCCATCTACCGCCAACTGCGCCGTGATCGCCAGGAAATTCAGGATCTGAATCGTTACGTAGACGGCATCATGATGGCCGCCGAGGCCCTGCCCGACGGTGCCATTACCCTGAATGGGGAGATGGAACTGCAATGGTGCAACCAGACCGCCTGTGAGCACATAGGCCTGAATCTGGCCACGGACCGCCATCACAGCATCTTCAATATCCTGCGCGAACCCGAGTTTTCTCGTTACGCCCGTCAGCCTCAATGGGATGGACCTTTGCTGCTGCATCTGAGCAAAGACGGACGTGAGCGCTCCTTGCTGCTGCAATTAACCCCTTATGGACTGGGCCAGTTCCTGATCGTGACGCGTGATGTCACCCAGGTGGAAATGCTGGAGACCACCCGCAAGGACTTTGTGGCCAATGTCTCCCATGAACTGCGCACACCACTTACCGTCTTGCTGGGTTTTCTGGAAACTCTGCAGGACATGCCGCCCGAAAGCTTGCCTTTGGAACAGCGTCAACGCTACGAGCAGATGATGCTGGAGCAGACCCGCCACATGCAGTCGATTGTGTCCGACTTGCTGACCTTATCCACGCTGGAATCCTCACCCACAGTGGAAGGGGAGACAGTACAGGTCAGCCAGTTGATTGAAAGCGCGCTGAAACAAGGCGAGGCTATTTCTGGCGGCCAACACAGCTTTGTCACAGATCTGGACCCTCGCATTGCCATTCAGGGCATGGAAACCGAACTGAGCTCGGCTGTCTCCAACCTGATTACCAACGCGGTGCGCTATACCCCAAAGGATGGCACCATCACCGTGCGCTGGTATCTGAATGACAATGGTGAGGCCTGTTATTCGGTGCAAGACACGGGCATCGGTATTGCCGCCCAGGATATTCCCCGCCTGACCGAACGCTTTTACCGCGTAGACAAGGGCCGTTCCCGCTCCACTGGCGGTACGGGTCTGGGCCTGGCCATCACCAAACACATCATCGTGCGACATAACGCCGACCTGCAAATCCAGAGCCGTCTGGGTGTGGGCAGCGTGTTTATGTTGCGTTTCCCCAAGAGCCGGGTTCGACTCCAGGACAGCTAGAACATGTGGGGCCATATTGGCCCTACAATAAACGGCTCTGAAGACCACGTTGGCGGCCTTATGCCGCACAGGAGCCAAGCATGTCCCATACCAACGAGCTGCGCCCTTTCCACCTGGCTTTTCCGGTCCATGATCTGGCCGTTGCACGCCAGTTCTACGGACAGACACTGGGCTGTCCCGAAGGCCGATCCTCGGATCAGTGGATTGACTTCAACTTCTACGGCCACCAGATCGTGGCTCATCTGGCCCCTTCAGAGTGTGGCAGCAACGCCACCAGCGCGGTGGATGCCCATAATGTGCCCGTGCGCCACTTTGGCGTCGTGCTGGACATGCCCACCTGGCAGACCCTGGCTGACAAGCTGGTTGCCGCTGGCACCAAATTCGTTATCGAACCTTATATCCGTTTCAAGGGCGAACCCGGCGAACAGGCCACCATGTTCTTCATGGACCCTTCGGGCAACGCCTTGGAGTTCAAGGCCTTCAATAGCCTGGATTCGCTTTTCGCCAAATAAAGATGCACAAATCCTGGCAACTTAACGAGCAAGGCGACCGCTGTCTGCTAGTGCAGTTCAGCGGCCCGCTTTCTCTGGACACCGGCTTGCGCTGTACCCGCGCCGCCCGCTTGCTGCGCGACCACGCCCCCGCCTGTGTCCGTGATCTGGTCCCCAGCTTTACCGCAGTCGCCATCCACTTTTACCCGGATGGCAGCAGCGACCAGCTTGCTCGTTTGCACGACTATGTTCATCAAGCCCTGGCCGAGCTGGATGCCAGCCAGGACCAGGCCGCTCCCGGCGCACTGGTAGATGTTCCCGTGTGCTACGGCGGCCTCTTCGGTCCGGACCTGCCTGCCATTGCCGAGCAATTGGGGCTAAGCCAGGAACAAGTCATCGAACTGCACAGCAGCCAGGTGCAACTGGTATTCATGGTGGGCTTTGCCCCCGGCGCTCCCTATATGGGCATCTTGCCCGAGCAACTGAATGTGCCGCGCCGCGCCACACCCCGCACTGTATTGCCTAAAGGCTCGGTGGCCATTGCCAACCAGCAAACCATTATTTACCCAAACGAATCTCCCGGCGGTTGGCATCTGATTGGCCGCTCGCCAGTTAATTTGTTTGATGCCCGGCGCTCGCCCGCCGCCCTGCTCGCCCCCGGCGACCAAGTGCGCTTTGTGCCTCTGCCTCACGAGCAGTTTGATCACTGGACACCCGCATGACGGTGCATATCCTCAAACCAGGCATGATGAGCAGCCTGCAAGACCGAGGCCGTTATGGACATCAGCACCTGGGGGTTTCGCCCAGCGGTGCCATGGACGAACGTGCCCACCGACTGGCCCATTTACTGGCAGGCAATGCCGCAGAGCAGGATCTGGCCAGCCTGGAAATCACGGTGCAAGGCCCCAGCCTGCGCTTTGCAGAACCCGCCCTGTTTGTCCTGACGGGTGCGGACATGAACGCCAGCCTGGACGGCCAGCCCGTGGCGGTCCTGCGCCCTACTCTGGCGCGTGCCGGACAAACCCTGACGATGCAGTCCGCCAAACCCGGCCAAGGTGCCCGTAGCTACCTGTCTGTTTACGGCGGCTTTCAGGTCGAATCCCTGCTGGGCAGTCAAAGCACGCATATGCGAGTCGGTTTGGGCGGCTTTGAAGGCCGCGCCTTGAAGAAAGGCGACCAGATCGCATTGGCTCGACCACTACCCAATGACGAAACGACCTTGAACCGTCTGCAAGCCGAGCTGGATGAGCTGCGCATTTACATGCCCGCCGCCCTGGCCCTGGCTCCACGTGAACGCCTGCGCGTCATTCTGGATCAAGCTGATTTGTTTACCGAGGAATCACTGGAACTGTTCCAAAGCCAAAACTACCGCATCAGCCCGGCTTCAGAACGCATGGGCTATCGCCTGGAAGGCCAGCCCTTGCAGCGCAAGTCGCCAAAAGAACTACTGTCCGCCCCCACCTGCTTTGGAACAATCCAGGTCCCCAACGATGGTCAGCCCATTGTGTTGATGGCGGACCGGCAAACCACCGGCGGTTATCCGCGTATCGGACAAGTCGCCAGCGTGGATCTGGCTCAAGTTGCCCAGCGCTTGCCCGGTCAGAATCTGAGTTTTGAAGTGGTGACGGTAGAACAGGCCCATGCACTGGCTGCCCGTCAGGAGCAGGCTTTTGCACGTCTGAATGACAGCCTGGAACCTTTGCGGCAGGCTCTAAAACAGTGTGTGGCATAGAGCGTGTTAAGACACCACCGTACTAACGGGCATCTGGCCTTATCGCACATTCGTATGGCCAAACGGCCTATCAGGCCGCAAAGGCAGTAAGGCGGCTTGAACCAATCCCCCATGACGAACTCAGGAGCAAACACCCACTGCTCTTGGCTCCCAGGCTCAATACGGCTCCAACGACAGCCACCACATTCAAGCCCCAATAAAAAACACCTCGCTTTTCCAAGCGAGGTGTTTTCATTTGGTCTGACGCAAGACAGCGAATGCCGTGCGCCGTCCATAGACTTACAAAAACAGCTTGTAAGCCGGGTTATCCGTTTCGTCCCAGTGCGGGTAGCCCAGATTGCCCAGGAAAGCCTTGAATTCCTTTTTATCGGAAGGCGGGACCTGGATACCGATCAGAATACGACCGTAGTCATCACCCTGATTCCGGTAGTGGAACAAGCTGATATTCCAGTCCTGGTTCATGCTGGACAAGAATTTACGCAAGGCACCAGGACGCTCTGGAAACTCGAACCGCAGCAGGACTTCGTCCGTAGCCTGGCTGGACACTCCACCCACCATATGACGCACATGGGTCTTGGCCAGTTCGTTGCCCGTCAGGTTCAAGGTACCAAAGCCTTTCTTGACGAAACGCTCTTCCAGCTTTTCGATCTCCGCTTCCGAGGAAATCGACATACCCACAAAGACATGCGCCTTTTCAGGATTGGACATGCGGTAGTTGAACTCCGTCACCGAGCGAGTGCCCAGGGCATCGCACAGGCGGCGGAAGCTGCCTTTTGCCTCGGGGATCGTCAGGGCGAACAAAGCTTCACGAGCCTGCCCCACATCCGCACGGTCCGCCACCATGCGCATACGGTCAAAGTTCATGTTCGCGCCGGACGTGACCGCAATCAGGGTCTTGTTCTTGAGCTTGTTTTGAGCGGCGTAGCGCTTGGCACCCGCCAAAGCCAGGGCACCCGCCGGTTCCAGCACGCTACGCGAATCCTGGAACACATCTTTGATAGCCGCACAAATCGCGTCCGTATCCACGATGACAAAATCATCCACATACTGACGCACCAGACGGAAAGTTTCGGAGCCCACCTGCTTGACGGCAGTACCGTCAGAGAACAGGCCCACGTCCGACAAATTCACACGACGACCGGCCTTGATACTGCGCACCATGGCACAGGAATCTTCGGTCTGTACGCCGATTACTTTGATTTCAGGACGCAAGGACTTGATGTATGTGGCTACGCCCGCTGCCAGACCACCGCCGCCAATAGCGACAAAGACCGCTTCAATTGGGCCGGGGTGCTGCTGCAAAATTTCCATGGCCACCGTACCCTGCCCGGCAATCACATCAGGATCGTCAAAAGGGTGCACAAAGGTCAGGCCTTCGTTCTTTTGCAGTTCCAGAGCGTGCTGGTAGGAATCCGAATAGCTCTCGCCCACCAGGACCACTTCGCCGCCCAGATTACGTACACCATCAATTTTCACTTGCGGGGTGGTGGTTGGCATGACGATAACGGCACGGCAACCCAGCTTGCGCGCTGCCATGGCCACGCCTTGCGCGTGGTTACCCGCCGAAGCGGCCAATACACCCCGTTTTAATTCCGCGGCCGACAGATTGGCCATCTTGTTATAGGCACCGCGCAGCTTGAAGCTAAAAACAGGTTGATAGTCTTCGCGCTTGAGCAGGACCGTGTTACTAATTCGTGCCGATACCTGGGGAGCGGGTTCAAGTGGTGTTTCGATGGCAACATCGTACACTTTCGAGGTCAGAATGCGCTTTAGGTAATCGTTCGACATGACTCAGCTTTTAATAACAACCGGTTTTGCCACCAAGGCCAGCCGCAGGCCCCTGCCTGAGACCGCTCACCGGAAAAGAAAAACAGAATACCATAGGCGGATGCCCTAACTGGCGTCCATTATTCCCTACAAAACCCGTCCACTTTACTTATGCAAGCCTGGATCTCTGATCTTATTTCGTGGCTCTTGGCCGCCCTATCTCTGCCCGAAGTGGGCTTGAGCGCCATTTTCATCATCAGCCTGGTCTCGGCTACCCTGCTCCCCCTGGGTTCGGAACCCGCCGTATTCGCCTATATCAATCTGGCTCCACATATGTTCTGGCCCGCCGTGCTGGTTGCCACTGTGGGTAATACGGCAGGTGGGGCCATCAGCTATGCCATGGGTCTGGGCGCCGAGAAAGCCTACGAAGCCTGGCGCGAGAAGCACCCGCAACACACAGAAGACGGCGCAACTCCCAAGAACAAGGCAGCAGGCCGCTGGCACGAGCTGGGGCAGCGCTGGCTGACCCGCATGGGACCGCCCGCCCTGCTCTTGTCCTGGCTACCCGTGGTAGGCGACCCCCTGTGTGCCGTAGCCGGTTGGCTACGCCTGCCATTTTGGCCCAGCGTGTTTTACATGGCGGTGGGAAAACTGGCGCGCTATATCACCATGACCGCTGGTCTGCTGTGGATTTTCCCCAAATTGGGTTGGTAATTTGCAGCAAACTGGCCGCAAACGCCCCCTTAACCCTGACTTGGCCCTGTAGTAAGGGGGCAGCCCGGCTACGATTCGTATACACTTGTCTTTTGCCTATCTGCTCCTCGCTGAGCCGCCCTTGACGGGCCTTGCCAACTATCGCCATGAACGCCCCCATTGCAAGCAAGCACCTGGCTGCCCAGGCACGCAACAACGACACGCCGCGCCTGCGTGAAATCCCCTACAACTACACTTCGTACTCAGACCGGGAAATTATCCTGCGACTGCTGGGTGAAGAGGCCTGGGAAAAGCTGTCCGAGCTACGCTCCGAACGCCGCACCGGCCGCTCCGCACGCATGTTGTTTGAAGTGCTGGGTGATATCTGGGTCGTCAAGCGCAACCCCTATCTGCAGGACGATCTGCTGGACAATCCCAAGCGCCAGCATCAACTGATCGAGGCCCTGAACCATCGCTTGAACGAGATTGACCAGCGCCGCGACAGCGCCGTGCCCGATCGCGATGCCAAGGTTCTGCGCCTGTTGCACGCTGCTCGGGGTGCAGTAGCCGCGTTTGAACAAGAATTTACCGATACCCGCGAGCTGCGCCAGAAAATTGTGCGCTCCCTGTCGCGCCTGACCGCCAAGGACAACATCAAGTTTGATGGCCTGTCGCGCGTCTCGCACGTCACTGACGCCACCGACTGGCGTGTGGAATATCCCTTTGTCGTGCTCACCCCCGATCACGAAAACGAGATGGCCGCACTGGTGCGCGCCTGTATCGAACTGAAGCTGACCATCATCCCGCGTGGGGGTGGTACCGGTTACACCGGCGGTGCCATTCCACTTAGCTGGCGCTCGGTTGTCATCAACACCGAAAAGCTGGATGCCATTGGTAAGCCAGAACAAACCACTCTGCCCGGCATGTCCGAGCCCGTCACCACCATTCTGACCGGTGCTGGCGTGGTGACCCGTCGTGTGGCTGACGCTGCCGAAGCCGCCGGTGCCGTGTTTGCGGTAGACCCGACCTCGGCCGATGCCTCCTGTGTGGGCGGCAATATCGCCATGAACGCGGGCGGCAAGAAAGCCGTGCTGTGGGGTACTGCGCTGGATAACCTCGCCTGGTGGCGCATGGTCGATGCCCAAGGCAACTGGTTGGAAGTCACCCGCCTTGAACACAATATGGGCAAGATCCACGACGTGGAAATGGCTCATTTTGAAGTCAAATGGTTTGATGGCCGTTACGCCCCTGGTGCCCAGTTGCTGCGCAGCGAAACCCTGCACATTGAGGGTCGGCGCTTTCGCAAGGAAGGCCTGGGTAAAGACGTTACCGACAAATTCCTGGCAGGTTTGCCCGGTATTCAGAAAGAAGGCTGTGATGGCCTGATCACGCAGGCCCGCTGGGTGCTGCACCGCATGCCGGCGCATACACGCACCGTCTGTATGGAGTTTTTCGGCCAGGCCAAGCAGGCCGTGCCCTCCATTGTGGAAGTCATTGACTACCTGAACGGCGAAGGCAAGCGCATCGGCGCCATTCTGGCCGGTCTGGAACACCTGGACGAACGCTATCTGCGTGCGGTGGGCTATGCCACCAAGAGCAAGCGCGACGGCCTGCCCAAGATGGTCCTGATTGGCGACATCGTGGGCGACGATCCCGATGCCGTGGCCACAGCTGCCTCTGAAGTGGTGCGTCTGGCCAATGGCCGCTCCGGTGAAGGTTTTGTAGCCGTCAGCGCTGAAGCCCGCAAGAAGTTCTGGGCCGACCGCTCCCGCACCGCTGCCATTGCCCGCCATACCAACGCCTTCAAGATCAACGAAGACGTGGTGATCCCCCTGCGCCGCATGGGTGAGTACACCGAAGAAATCGAACGCATCAATATTGAGCTGTCCACGGACAACAAGCTGCGCTTGACCCGTGAACTGGAAGACTTCCTGCAAGGCGATCTGCCCGTGGGCAAGATCGAAGATCACAACGACGCCGAGCACACTCGCGAAGAGATTCTGGACGAGCGCCGTCACGACGCCCTGCAGATCGTGCGCGATGTGCGCCAGCGCTGGCAGTGGCTGCAGGACAATCTGGACAAACCGCTGAAAGACTCGCAAGCTGATCTGGCCGAGATTGGTGTGCCGCTGGATAGCGCCGCGATCGAGGCCCGTCTGCAAGAAGACCCGAACACCTCGATTTTCCAACTATTGCAGGATCACACGATCCGCACCTCCTGGAAAAGCGAGATCCGCGAAAACCTGGAACATATTTTCCCGGGTGCCGACTGCGCAGCCGTGCTGACCGAACTGCAAGCCATTCACGACCGTGTGCTGAAAAGCCGTGTGTTTGTGGCGCTGCACATGCACGCCGGTGACGGTAACGTACACACCAACATCCCCGTGAACTCGGATGACTACGGCATGCTGCAACAAGCCAATGTCACCGTAGCCCGCATCATGCAAATCGCGCGCGGTCTGGACGGCGTGATTTCCGGTGAGCACGGTATTGGCCTGACCAAGTACGAGTTCCTGACGCAGGAAGAGCTGGATCCCTTCCAGAACTACAAGCGCGAAGTGGACCCGAACAACCACTTCAACGCTGGCAAGCTGATGCCCGGTGCGGACTTGAGCCGCGCCTGGACCCCCAGCTTCAACCTGCTGGGCCACGAATCGCTGATCATGCAACGCAGCGAAATCGGCTCCATCTCCCATGCCATCAAGGATTGCTTGCGTTGCGGCAAGTGCAAACCGGTCTGTGCCACTCACGTGCCACGCGCCAACCTGCTGTACTCGCCCCGCAACAAGATCCTGGCCACCTCCCTGCTGATCGAAGCCTTCCTGTACGAAGAGCAAACACGTCGCGGGATCAGCCTGAAGCATTGGGAAGAGTTTGAAGACGTAGGCGACCACTGCACCCTGTGCCACAAGTGCTACAACCCCTGTCCGGTGGACATCGACTTTGGCGATGTGTCCATGGAAATGCGTTCCTTGCTGAACCGCATGGGCAAGAAGTCCTTCAATCCAGGCTCGGCCGCAGCCATGTTCTTCCTGAACGCCAAGGACCCGCGCGTCATCAAGGCCACTCGTACCGCCATGATTGAAGTGGGCTACAAGGCCCAGCGTGCTGTACACAATCTGCTGGCGGCTCCCGCCCGGAAACAGGTCAGCGCCCCGCCTGCCACTATCGGCAAGGCTCCGATCCGTGAACAGGTCATCCACTTCATCAACCGCAAGATGCCCGGCGGCCTGCCCAAGCAGACTGCCCGTAAATTGCTGGATATCGAGAACTCGGATTACGTACCTATCATCCGTAACCCTGAAGCCACCTCCGTGGATTCGGAAGCCGTGTTCTACTTCCCCGGCTGTGGTTCGGAGCGTCTGTTCTCGCAAGTGGGTCTGGCTACTCAAGCCATGCTCTGGCATGTCGGCGTGCAGACGGTTCTGCCTCCTGGCTACCTGTGCTGTGGCTACCCGCAGCGCGGCAGCGGTCAAAGCGACAAGGCCGAGAAGATCATCACCGACAACCGCGTGCTTTTCCACCGCATGGCCACCACCTTGAACTACCTGGATATCAAAACCGTGGTGGTCAGCTGTGGTACCTGTTACGACCAGTTGGCAGGCTATGAATTCGACAAGATCTTCCCCGGTTGCCGCCTGATCGACATCCACGAGTACCTGCTGGAAAAAGGCTTGAAGCTGGAAGACGTGCAAGGCGTGCGCTACATGTACCACGACCCTTGCCACAGCCCCATGAAGCTGCAAGACCCCATGAAAACGGTCAAATCCCTGGTGGGCGACAGCACCATCAAGGCAGACCGCTGCTGTGGCGAGTCGGGCACGCTGGCGGTGTCGCGTCCGGATATCTCCACGCAAATCCGTTTCCGCAAGCACGAAGAACTGCAGAAGAACCAGGACACCGTCCGTGCCGATGGTTTCCAGGGCGAAGTCAAAGTGCTGACCTCCTGTCCGTCCTGCCTGCAAGGTTTGTCCCGCTACGAGGACGAAACCAAGATGGATGCGGATTACATCGTGGTGGAAATGGCCAAGCACATGCTGGGCGAGAACTGGATGGCGGACTACGTACGCCGTGCCAACGACGGTGGTATTGAGCGCGTTCTGGTGTAAACCCAACGCATCACTCCCCCTGAACAGGCCGGCTTTATGTCGGCCTGTTTTGTAAGGGGTGAGCAAGTATCTTTTACCGCTGGACTGCTCCAGGATAAAAATGCCCCTGGGTGGGGAGAAAGCGCAGCGTGATCGCTATTCATCGCCAGGCCCTCCCCCAGAAGCGCCGCCCGGATAGCAATAAAGCAAAGGGGCTGCGCGGAGATTTTTCTGCGGAGCAGCCCAAGGAAATTCCCTTAGGGACGAATGAAACCCCAACCGCAGTATGGAAGCTTTTTCAGAATAGGTGTCTTTATGTCTGTTGATGATCCATTGCTAAACAGCCTGCAGGCCCTGCTCCGCAGTGAACGCACTGCGTCTTTGGGCACACTCAGCAATCAGGGCTTGCCGGTCGTCTCTCGCGTCCCTTTTGCGATCTGCCCCGAACAAGCCAGTATCATCATCCACATCAGCGAAATGGCGGCTCACACCCGTTATTTGCTGCAACGTCCCGATGCCAGCCTGATGGTCAGCCAAAGCGAGCATGGCCAGGATGCTGTCCATGACTTGCCCCGTGTCACCTTCCAAATGCAGGCCCGCAAACTGGAGCGCGAGCAGCCCGACTGGGAACAGGCCAAACGAGCCTATACCGCCCGTTTTCCCGATATGGAATTTCTAAGCAGCTTTACGGACTTTCATTTCTTCGCTCTGGATCTGGTCAGGGTGCGCCATATTGCCGGGTTTGCGGCGGCACGAACCTTGAAACCTGAGCGAGTGCGTGCCTTGCTGGCAGAGCCTGTGGCCAATTGAAGTCCCCGAGTTCGCAATCGCAGCACGCCTTGGAAGCGCTGGAACTGTGCTCCAGCCATCACCACGTCAAAGCACCTTAATACAACGACAAACAGGTAAGCCTTCGCCCCTTACAAGCCCCGGCCTGCACCCAAAATGTTGCAGACTCTGCAACAAATTCGTCACTAACTGATTTCCAGACAAAGAAAACAGATCACTGATTAAACGCCTTTCTCACCAGAGAAATCGCCACTCCTTCTCCTTGCCCTTCCGGTGCAGTCGTCCGTTTTCGTGTGTCTCAAACGCCAAGCATGACAAAACGTAAATTTGGCCGCTATAAGATTCAACAGCTACAACGTTAAATGGCACGCAAGGACTCGACAACACGACCTCGCAACACATTGCCGCCACACAGAGAAAAACACCCAGGAGAGGGAGAAATGTCGAACAAGAAACGCAGCACCTATGTGCTGGTGCAGATGGCCTTGCTGAGCCTGACTTTACCTGGCCTTGCCCATGCGCAAGCAGACAGCTCATTGGAGCAATGGCGTACCAAAGAATACAAACGCCAGCCTGGCCTGGACATGATCAACGCCGCCCAAGCGTATGCGCTGGGCTTTACGGGCAAGGGCGTGACGGTCGGCATTCTGGACTCTGGCATTGCGGGCAAGCATCCCGAATTTGCCGGTGCCATTGCAGGAGGCTTTGACTTCAACACCAACACCCCCTACACCAATGGCCAGGGAGTGGATTCGGACAAGGCTCCCGGCCACGGCTCCCACGTGGCCGGCATCATCGGAGCCCGCCGTGATGGCAGCGGCATGCACGGCGTCGCTTTCAACAGCATGCTCTTGCCCACCGCTTACGGGGAACCAGACGATGATGACGACGACGATGGCACTGAGCCTACCCGTGAAGAAGCAGCGGCCCACTTTGACCGCGTTGCCTCGCAAGGCTGGAATTATCTGGCGCAATTCAAGCTGCCTATTATCAACAGCAGCCTGGGGGTGAACGATTGTTCCGACTCGTATGACCCACCTTGTCATATTGTGGACTATGGCTCCGCACAAGGAGTACTGGACTGGCAGCCACTGATTATTGATGCCTTTCACAATAGTGCGGCCGCAGGCACGTTAATGGTATTTGCAACTGGCAATGAAGCTCAGGACCACCCGGACATGCTGGCCGGTTCACCTTACTGGTTCCCGGAACTGAAGGACAACTGGCTAGCCGTCACAGCACTGGATGAGCAAGGTAATCTAGCCTCCTATGCCAATAAATGTGGTGTCGCGGCTGAATGGTGTCTGGCCGCACCGGGAGGCGGCCACAATCCTGGCATTAATTCTGTCAACTCAGGTGGAGGTTATGCGCCTCTTAGCGGTACCTCCATGGCCTCACCGCACGTCGCGGGCGGTGCTGCCCTGGTAAAGGAAGCCTTCCCTTACTTCACCGCCTATCACCTTCAGCAAACTTTGCTGACCACCGCAACGCCTCTGGGTGACCCAAGCATTTACGGCTGGGGTTTAATGAACGTAGGCAAGGCCGTACAAGGACCCGCACAATTTACCCGCCTGTTCGATGTAGACACGCTAGGCTACAACTCCACCTTCGCCAATGACATCAGCGGTACAGGTGGACTACACAAGCGCGGTTCCGGCTCCCTGGAGCTGACGGGCAATAACAGCTATACCGGTGACACCACCATCAGCGGCGGTCGTCTGGCCGTCAATGGCACGCTGGCTTCTGCGGTCACAGTGGAACGCGAAGGCACCTTGGGTGGTTCCGGTACAGTCGCTCAAGTCGATAACTACGGCACCCTGGCTCCAGGTAATTCTGTTGGCACTCTGACCGTCAGCGGCGACTACACCGCCCATGCCGGTTCGGTGCATGAGCTGGAAGTTGGCCCTGCAGGTGCCACCGATCGTTTAGTAGTAGGCGGTGCAGCCCATATCGACGGCACACTGAAACTGGCCGGCGGCCCTTTCCGGCAAAACGTAGCCTATTCCTTTCTGGATGCGGCTAATGGTGTGACTGGTCAATACAGTCACATCACTTATGACATGGCTTTCCTGTCGCCCACACTGCTTTATGGCCCCAGCCTGTCCTTGCTGATCAAGCGCAATGACACACCGTTTGCCACCTTTGCCAATACGGGGAACCAGAAAGCCGTGGCCAACGCGCTGGATACCGGCTCGGATCAACCGCCAGCCGCGATGGCTGAACTGTATGACACGGTGCTCAATGCCCAGTCTGGCAGTGTGGCAGGCTATATGGAACAGCTACAAGGTCAGATCCATGCAGGAACCACTTCGGCTCTGCTGAGCAACAGCGACCTGCTGCCCCGCACCCTGGGTAAACAAGCCTCAGGCGCACGTAATACAAACGGCAAAGACACCGTCTTGTGGGCCGAAGTGATTCACCAACAACGCGATCTGGACGGTGACGACAACAGCCAGGATGTTCGTCATAAAGTGGGCGGTCTGTTCCTGGGTGGCGATACCGCCATCGGCGAACAAGGCTGGCGCATGGGTGCCTCTCTGGGCTATCAGGAAAACCGCATCAAGCTGGACGACCGCCGTCAGACCTCACGCAGCAACAGCTACAGCGCAGCTCTGTATGGGACGCAAGCGTGGGAAATGAGTTCGGGTAGTCTGAACCTGCTGGCCGGTGGTGCTTACACCCGCCACAGCCTGGACAGCGAGCGTTCTCTCTCCGTTCACCAATACGAAACACTGAAGGCTGATTACAAAGCGCACAGCATCCAGGCCTTTGCCCAACTGGGCTACCGCATGCCGGTCAGCCCACGCTCCAGCGTGGAACCCTATGCCAGCGTGAACTGGCATCAACTGCGTCACGGCTCCTTTAGTGAATCGGGCGGTCAAGCCGCCTTGCGTGGCGACTCGCAGCGCCAGAATCTGAGCACTGTCACGCTGGGTCTGCGCGGCACCACGGAACTGGACTTGTCCAAAACCACGCTGTCCTTGAGCGCCGGTTTGGGCTGGCGTCATGCCCTGGGTGACACCACTCCCGAACGTGAACTGGCCTTTGCCGCCCTGCCCGGCAGCAACTTCCGTGTCAGCGGCGCACCTATCGCCAAGAATGCCGCTGTTGCCGAGTTAGGCGCAGAGCTCAAAGCAGGCCAGAGCACATCCTTTGGTCTGAACTACCAGGGTCAGTTTGGCCGCAATCAGGATCATGCAGGCTCTATTTTCATGAAAGTGCGCTTCTAATCAAAGAACTTGCAGGGTGGTGCCTGCTCCGCACAGCCACCACCTTCGCAACAAAAATAAACAAGTATGAAGGGGCATCAGTGATGCACATACAAGGACGGGACGCTTAATAGCGCACAAGCTCGACGACATATAGGCCCGTAACGACAGGATTAAACGGTTATGCCGTTAAATATGTCTTAAGGATATCAACGGCAAGCTTTCGCAACGAATTGCCGCCAGACATAAAAAGCCGGAAAGGGGAACAGATGTCGAACAAGAAACGCAGCACTTATCTGCTGGTGCAGATGGCTTTGCTAAGCCTTGCCCTGCCGGGTATTGCCCATGCAGAACCCGACAACACACTGGCGCAATGGCGTACAAAAGAATACAAGCGCCAGCCCGGCCTGGACATGATCAATGCGGCCACAGCCTACTCGCTAGGCTTTACAGGCAAGGGCGTGACGGTCGGCATTCTGGATTCGGGCATATCGGCCAAGCACCCTGAGTTTGCGGGCGCGATTGCCGGCGGCTTTGACTTCAACACAGACACTCTCTACACCAACGGCCAAGGCGAAGACTCGACGATCCCTGCTGGCCACGGCAGCCACGTTGCAGGCATCATCGGGGCACGCCGCGATGGTGCAGGCATGCACGGCGTTGCCTTCAACAGCCAGCTTTTTGCCGTTGCTTACGGCACAAATGGTGACGACGATGACGATGACGATGACACCCCGCCAACCCGTCGGCAAATAGCGGCCGTGTTCGATCAGGTCCTGTCTCAAGGCTGGAATTATCTAGCACCGTTTAACCTGCCTATTATCAATAACAGCTCAGGAGTCAATAAGTGCGATGGCTCGTTTGGCCCACCCTGCCATGTCTTGGACTACAGCTCAGCTCAAGACGCACTCGAATGGCAGCCACTGATTATCGACGCCTTCAAGAGCAGCGTACAAGCAGGCACCTTGATGGTATTTGCTACCGGCAATGAATGGCAGGACCACCCTGACCTCCTAGCTGGCTCTCCACACTGGTTTCCCGAGCTAAAAGACAACTGGCTGGCCGTAACGGCCTTGGGTGAAGATGGATCTCTAGCCTCTTATGCGAACAAGTGCGGCGTAGCAGCCGAGTGGTGTCTGGCCGCCCCTGGCGGTGAGTGGGCTCCCGGGATTAACTCCGTCGACTCTGGTGGTGGCTATACCTACCAAAGCGGCACCTCCATGGCCTCCCCCCACGTCGCGGGCGGTGCTGCTCTGGTAAAGGAAGCCTTTCCCTACTTCACCGCCTATCACCTGCAACAAACCTTGCTGACCACCGCAACGCCTCTGGGTGACCCAAGTCTTTACGGCTGGGGCCTGATGAACGTGGGCAAGGCCGTACAAGGCCCCGCACAATTTACCCGTCTGTTCGATGTAGACACGCTGGGATACAACTCGACCTTCGCCAATGACATCAGCGGCATAGGCGGCCTGCATAAGCGCGGTTCCGGTTCTCTGGAGCTGGCCGGTAACAACAGCTATACCGGTAACACCACCGTGAGCGGTGGCCGTCTGGCCGTCAATGGCACGCTGGTATCCGCTATCACCGTAGAGGGCGAAGGCACCTTGGGCGGTTCCGGTACGGTTGCTCAAGTCGACAACTACGGCACCCTGGCTCCGGGTAACTCAGTTGGCACGCTAACCGTCAGCGGGGATTACACCGCCCATGCAGGCTCCGTACATGAGCTGGAAGTTGACTCAAGCGGCGCAAGTGACCGCTTGGTGGTAGGTGGCACGGCCCGTATCGACGGCACCCTCAAACTAGCTGGCGGCCCCTTCCGTCAGAACGTCAGCTATTCATTCCTGAATGCGACCAACGGTGTGACCGGACAATATAGCCACATCGCTTATGACATGGCCTTCTTGTCACCGACCTTAGCCTACGGCCCCAACCTGTCCTTGGTGATCGAGCGTAACGACATACCCTTTGCCTCCTTTGCCTATACCGGCAATCAGAAGTCTGTCGCCCAGGCATTGGATACCGGCTCCACACAGCCTCCTGCCGCCATGACTGATTTGTATGACACGGTGCTTAATGCCCAATCCAGTCAGGTCGCAGGCTATATGGAGCAGTTGCAAGGCCAGATTCATGCAGGCACCACCTCGGCTCTGCTAAGCAACGGCAATCTGTTGCCCCGCACCTTGGGCAAACAGGCTTCTAGCGCACGTAATGCAATGGGGAAAAATACTGTTTTGTGGGCTGAGGTCATCCATCAACAACGTGATCTGGACGGCGACGACAACAGCCAGGATGTACGCCATAAAGTCGGTGGTCTGTTCCTGGGTGGCGATACAGCCATCGGCGAACAAGGTTGGCGCATGGGTGCCTCCTTGGGCTATTTGGAAAACCGCATCAAGCTGGACGACCGCCGTCAAAGCTCACGCAGCAACAGCTACAGCGCGGCCCTGTATGGAACACAAGCTTGGGAAATGGGTTCGGGTAGTCTGAACCTGCTGGCAGGTGGTGCTTACACCCGCCACAGCCTGGACAGCGAACGCTCGATTTCGATTCACCAAAGCGCAACACTGAAGGCTGATTACAAAGCGCACAGCATCCAGGCCTTTGCCCAACTGGGCTACCGTATGCCGGTCAGCCCACGATCCAGTGTAGAACCATACGCCAGCGTGAACTGGCACCAGCTGCGTCACGGTTCCTTTAGCGAATCGGGCGGTCAAGCCGCCTTGCGCGGAGACTCGCAACGCCAGAATCTGAGCACTGTCACGTTGGGTCTGCGCGGCACCACCGAGCTGGACCTGCCCAAAACCACGCTGTCCTTGAGCGCCGGTTTAGGCTGGCGTCATGCCCTGGGTGACACCACTCCCGAACGTGAACTGGCCTTTGCCGCCTTGCCCGGCAGCAACTTCCGTATCAGCGGTGCGCCAATTGCCAAGAACGCCGCCGTTGCCGAGTTGGGCGCAGAGCTCAAAGCAGGCAAGAGCACTTCTTTTGGTCTGAACTACCAGGGTCAGTTTGGCCGCAATCAGGACCATGCTGGCTCCCTGTTCATGAAGGTCCGTTTCTAAGCAATACTACCAAGCGCGGGGCTGGCAGTACCCCAGTCCCGCTCTCAAGCAGACAGACATGAAAAATCCCTGCGATGCTCCGGGCATGGCAGGGATTCAGGCTACAAAACCAAACCGGCAATACGCCGGTCCTGGCAATTAGCGGTCAGATTCATTAAAGCTACAGACGGTGTAAACCGACAAGCCGGAATCTGTCACGGCCTTGGATCCACCCAGTTCAGGCAGATCAATAATCGCGGCAGCTTCCACCACGTTGGCACCCAGGCGCTGCAGCAAACGAGCCGCCGCCAGCAAAGTACCGCCAGTAGCGATCAGGTCGTCAATCAGCAGGACGCGCTGACCAGGACGCACGGAGTCCGTGTGCATCTCGACGCTGGCATTGCCATATTCCAGGGAGTACTCTTCGGCCACGGTATTGAAAGGCAGCTTGCCTTTCTTGCGCACAGGCACAAAACCCAAGTTCAGCTCGTAAGCCAGAACCGAGCCCACAATAAAGCCACGTGCATCCACACCCGCCACCAGATCCAGTTTTTGTCCCATGTAACGGTAGACAAAAAGGTCAATCAGAACGCGGAAGGAGCGCGGGTCCTGCAAGACGGTGGTGATATCGCGGAAAGTCACCCCTGGCTTGGGCCAGTCCGGCACATTGCGAATGATTTGACGGATGTACTGGGTGGGATCAATTTGCATGTCAAAGCTTCTACAACAAAAAATCCGGGCGCGAAGGGCGCACTTGGATACGTTGCAAGTGTACACAATTGGGCAGCAGCAACAAGGGCTCACCCGGCTTGTGCTCGTAAGTTGTACTAATACGACGCGATTGAGCAAAAATCCCTGCAGACTTGACCCGCAGCGTCCTTTTAGTTTGGTTCTAAAGTATTTATTTCCAGGCTTGATTTGCCCTGCAAGCGCCCCGCTTCAAACTGGTAAACACGATCGACCAAAGGCAGCAAACGGGTATCGTGGGTTGCCATAATCACGGTTTTTCCTTGCGCTGCAGCCAGAATATCCCGCATCAAGGCCTGGCTGGTCGGGCCATCCAGACTGGCCGTAGGCTCGTCCAGAAACCAGATATGGGCAGGCGACAACAGCACACGTGCCAGACACAGGCGGCGCTGCTGCCCCAGGGACAATTGCTGCCCCCCCTCACCCAGCCAGGTATCCAGCCCTTGGGGTAATTCACGTACCACACTGTCCAGTTGGGCGTCGTGAAGCACCTGCCAGATTTGTTGCTCTGAAGCTGTCGGTTCTGCCAGCAAAAGGTTATCTCGCACCGAACCCAGAAACAGTGGCGAGTCCTGTGCCAGCAAGGCGCAATGATCAAACCAGCTGGCGCGGCTCCAATGCTGGGCTGCTTTACCCTCAACCAGATACTGCTTTTCCGAAACAGGCAACAAGCGCATCAGCACACCCAACAAGGTGGACTTGCCGGAACCACTGGGGCCAAAAATAGCAATGTGCTCACCAGCTTGGACTTGCAGCGACAACTGCTCCAATACAGGCTGTGAACCGTAGGCAAAATTCAGATCTGTGATTTCGAGGGAGGCTGGCTTGTCCAACGCAATCGCCTGCCCTTGCGCCTGATCGGTTTCCTCAGGCTCGTCCAGAATGGTCAGCAAACGATTGCTGGCTGCCTGAACCTCTCCCAAGCGGGACGCACCGCGCATCATGGGTGCCATGATCTCGAACAAGCCCAGCAAAGCCAGCACCAGCCCCACCCACAAGGGGCCGCTCATGGCTTGCAGATTGACTTGTTGCGCTCCAACCAGCAGGCAGGTCATCAAGGCCACGCCCATCAAGACCTGCTGGGAAAACTGCCCGACAATGCCCCAGCCATTACTACGCAAACGGGCTTGCCCCAGTTCCAGGCCCAGCTTGTCCACTTGTTCCTGCACGGCATCCGCAGCGGCAAACACCTGAATATCAGCATAGGCGCGGATGGCCTGATGCACCAGAACACGCTGGCGGTTTTCCAGTTGATGGACTTGCTGGGCTGCACGGCTGGCGCCACGGGCGCAAATATACGGAATCAAACAAGCGGCAATCAGCAAACAAGCCAGAATCAGCCAGGCCCACCAGGACAGCCAGGTGTGCAGCACAACGCTAAACACCAGACCAGCCACCACAGCCGTAGTCAGCGGCACCAAAATCAGCAAAAGCACCAGATCCAGCACAGCCACGTCAGATGTCAGGCTGGAAGCCAGCTCCCCATCCCGAAACTGGGCCAAGCGAGACTGACTGAATCGGCTCAAGCGTCCGAAAACCAGGCTGCGAATGCGTACTTGCAAATCCAGCGTCAGGGCATGACCGACGACGCGCTCCAGATACCGGGAAGCGATACGCCAAAAAGATAGGCCGCGAATCATGGCCGAAGGGCCAAACAGATTGAATACGATGCCCAACGTAGCCAGAAAAGCGCTGCTTAGAAACCAACCAGCCACACCCAGCAGACCAACACCGGCCGCCACCGTGCTGATCGCCAGCAGAACCGTAAACAATACGGCCCCGCGTCGGGCGCGCAGGCTGGAACCTAGGAGACGCAACCACGCTTTCATGCCGTCAGGACTCCTTGGGCAATGTGCAGTTGGTTCGAGCACATGGCCGCCAGTTGCTGGTCATGCGTGGCCACGACCAGACAGCGTCCCTGACAGAAGCGCAGAATATTGCGCATGACACGATCCCGGGTCGCCGCATCCAGGCGGGAGCTGGGTTCGTCCAGCAAAACCACATGCGGGTCTGTCAAAAACAGGCGGGCCAATGCCAAACGCTGAATCTGGCCACCGGAAAGACCAAAACCACCCTCGCCCAGCGCCGTTTGCAAACCATCGGGCAAGGCCCGTACAAATTCGGCTGCACAGGCTTGTTCCAAGGCTTGCCACAGCTGTTCATCACTGGCTTGTGGGGCTGCCAGACGCAAGCCATCGGCAATGGTCCCCATGGCTAAAAAGGCCTGCTGGGAAATCAGTACGACGCCATCATGGCGCGTCAGCAAGCGCCCGGCAGTATCGCTATTGCGCAGCAAAATTTCACCCTGCGCCAAGGGGCGCAAACCAATCAGGCTTTCCAGCAGACTGGTCTTGCCGGAGCCGCTGGCCCCCAGCAAGGCGTAAGACTGATCTATATAAAGTTGCAGGCCGGGCACTTCCAGCAAGGTCCCCTGCCCGCCCAACTGCGGCAAATGCAGATGACGCAATACCAGTACCGGCAAGTTGGGAAAAACCGCTTCATTGTCGGCGCTGGTGGGAGCCGCAGGAATCAAATCCTGGCCCAAGTTTGCCCACAGCCTGTCGACTTCTACTGCAGCCGCACGCGCCGCTGCCCGGTCATGATAATTAGCGGCCAATTGGCGCAAGGGCTGGTAGGCCTCCGGGGCCAGGAGCAAACAGAACAAGCCTTGTTGCAGGCTAATGCCCGAGAAGGACTCGCCCAGATAGCCCAGGTAACCCAAGCCAATGTAGACGGCTATCCCGGCCACACCCAATGCCGCGAAGAACTCCAGCACAGCCGACGATAAAAACGCGATTCGCAGCACTTTCATGGTACGTGTGCGCAGCTCCTGACTGGCCAATTCCACACGTTGCAACTCGTCCTGCCCACGCCCCATCAAGCTAAGGGTAAAAATGCCGCGCAGCCGGTCGGCGAAAAAGCCGGACAGTCGCAGCGTTGTTTGTTGTTGTTCACGGCTGGCCGCTTCCGCCCCCCAGCCCACCAAGGCCATGAACAGGGGAATCAGGGGCGTGCTCAACAAGAGAATCAAGGACACAATGCCATCCACCGGCAACACTGCCAGCACTAGTGCCAAAGGCACCAGGGCAGCCGCTGCCATGCAAGGAATGTAACGCGTCACAAAGCCATCCAGGGCTTCAATTTGCGTGATCAAGCTGGTGGACAGTTCGCCGCTATTGCTGGCCCGCAAACGCGGCATCGTACTGCGGAACAGTCGGGCAAACAGCTCGGAGCGCAGCCCTTGTTTCAGATGTTCTGAAACCTTTTGCGCACGGCGCTCGCCAAAAGCAGAAATGGCGGCACGCAGCAACAAAAGTGCGGCCACCATCAGGATAGAGAAAAGCTGCCCGGTCCAGGGCAAGCCATCGACCACAATTGCCTGCACAATCTTTGCCAGCAACCAGGCCTGAGGAATCAGTAAAGCGCCGGCCAGCACAGGGGCCAGCATGGAAGCCCGCAAAGCCGTGCGGGCGCGGCTGGAAAATTGCCCCAGCCATTGTTGCGCCGTTGGACTTTGCGGTGTCAATCAGACCTCGATATCTGCTTTAGCCTTGGAGGCGGCTGCGCTCTGCAAAGCCGTGTTTTCACGCAGCTCGAACCACATCGCATTCAGGATGGAGAATGCGCAGGCCAGACCCAAACCTAGAACCCAAGAGAAGTACCACATATGCGCTGGCCTCCTTAGTAAGAATGAGAAGAATCTTTCATGCTGGCAACCGACACCTTGCCTCGCATTACGCTATACACCCAGGAGGTATAGAGCACGATGATGGGCAAGAACACCAGTGTCACCAGCAGCATGATCCACAAGGTCAGATGACTGGCCGAGGCATCAAACAGGGTCAGGCTGGAACCGGGGTTCAAGGACGAAGGCAGCAGGAATGGGAAGACGGCAAAACCGAAAGTCAGAATGATGCCAGCCAGTGCCAAGGACGAGAACAGCAGAGCCAACAAGCCGCGGCCACGACCAGCCAGCAAGGCGCCGAACAGCAAGCCCGCAAAACCGACAATGGGGGCTGCCCACAAGGCAGGCCAGGTACGATAGTTAGCCAACCAGGCACCTTCAACCATATCGACCGTCTTGCCAATCGGGTTGGACATGGCGTGGGCCGCCTCGGGCCAAGGCATGCTGTAGCCATTCATGGCACTGATCCACCAGCCGCCGGCAGCAAAAGCCACAATGGACAGCAGGCCCAAAGGCATGGCCCAGGCACGCGCACGACGAGCCACATGATCACTGCCCTTCCAGGCAACAACTACCGCACCTTGGAAAGCCAGCATCAGAACGCTGAGCAAACCGCACAGAATGGCAAAGGGCTGGAACAGACCGAAGAAGTTGCCTTGGTACATGGGACGCAGCGTGGTCTCGTCAAAGCCGAAAGGTACGCCCAGCATCACGTTTCCAATAGCCACACCAAACACCAGAGCACAAACCAGACCGGAGGCGGTCCAGATCGCGTCCCAGTTACGACGCCAGCGCGACGAGCTGAGCTTGCTGCGGTACTTGATGGCCACCGGGCGAACAATCAAGGCGACCAAAAGCAACATCATGGCCAGGTAAAAGCCCGAGAAAGCCATGGCATACAGCAAAGGCCAGGCCGCAAAGGCCACACCACCGGCCACGATCAACCAAACCTGGTTACCTTCCCAGACCGGGCCAATCACGTTGTACAGCGTGCGCCGTTCATCATCACTGCGGGCCACCAGGGGCAACACCATAGCCACACCCAGGTCGGCCCCGTCCATGATGGCAAATGCCGCCAACAAAACGCCCAGCAGCAACCACCAGATGATGCGCAAGGTGTCGTAATCGAGAAGAATCAAATTTTCCATGATGGTTCCCCCTCCTTAACCGCGCAGCAACGGAGCGTTGCGCGAACCATAAGACAAAGCGGAAGGTGTGGCGGTCTCGCCAGCCTCGTCCGGCCCTTTACGCACCGAGTGCAACATGACCTTGATGCCAATCACCGCCAAGGTGGTATAGAGCAACAGGAAGATGGTCATACTGATCATCAAGTCCACAAAGGACAGACCAGAGGCCGCATAGTAGGTAGGCAAGACACCTTCAATCGCCCAGGGCTGACGTCCGAACTCGGCCACAAACCAGCCACATTCGATCGCAATCCAAGGCAGGGGAATGCTCCAGACCGCTGCTTTAAGCAAGCGCGGGTGACGTTGCAGTCGGTCACGCGATGCCAGCACAAAAGCCACGCCAAAGAACAGGATGAAGTACAGCCCCAGCGCCACCATCACACGGAAGCTCCAGAACAGGGGTGCAACCTGTGGCACCGTATCCCAGGCAGCCTGGGCGATGGTCTCGGTATCGGCTTTGGTAATGTCGTCCGTATAACGCTTGAGCAGCAAGGCATAGCCCAGGTCTTTCCAGTTATTGTCAAAGACGCGGCGGGCCTCGATATTGCTGTCATCAGCGCGCACCAGCTGCAGTGCCTCGTAAGCGCGCAAGCCATTGGCAATACGAATCTTGGCATGTTCGACCAGTTCATTAATGCCCAGCATGGGGGTACTGACTGAGCGTGTACCGATCAAACCCATCACCCATGGAATTTCCACGGCGAAGCGGTTTTCACGGGCCTCCTGATCAGGCCAGGCCAAGAGATTGAAACTGGCAGGGGCTTCCTCGGTTTCCCACATGGATTCCATGGCTGCGATCTTCATTTGCTGGTGTTCAGTAGTCAGGTAACCACTTTCATCACCCAGCACCACCACGGACAGGGACGCTGCCAAGCCGAAACTGGCCGCTACCGTCATCGAGCGCTTGGCCAGATCAATATGGCGACCACGCAGCAAGTACCAGGCACTGATGCCCATCACGAACATGGCACCCAGGACATAGCCGGCACTAACGGTATGAACAACTTTGGCTTGCGCAACGGGATTGAGAATGACCTCGGCAAAGTCGGTCATTTCCATACGCATAGTGTGGGGGTTGAAGATGGCACCGACCGGGTTTTGCATCCAGCCGTTAGCGACCAGAATCCATAGGGCCGACAGGTTGGTACCGATGGCAACCAGCCAGGTAACAATCAGGTGTCCCAGCTTGGAGAGGCGATCCCAGCCGAAAAAGAACAGGCCGACAAAGGTTGCTTCCAGGAAAAAAGCCATCAAACCTTCAATGGCTAGCGGTGCGCCGAAAATATCGCCTACATAGTGACTGTAATAGGCCCAGTTCATACCGAACTGAAACTCCATCACAATCCCGGTTGCGACACCCAGGGCAAAGTTAATGCCAAAGAGTACGCCCCAGAACTTGGTCATGCGGCGCCAGATGGCCTTGCCCGTCATGACATAGACGCTTTCCATAATGGCCAGCAAAAAAGACAGGCCCAGCGTCAAGGGAACAAATAAAAAGTGGAACATCGCGGTGGAAGCAAATTGCAACCGCGACAAGGTAACGACATCCAGATCAATCATGACGACCCCCAGTTTGATCAGCTTTGCGAATCTTCCCGGCGAACCCCAGCACTTTCTGAACTTTGCTACCTAAACGCATCAGATTTTGCAGGGTTTCGGGCGGTAAGTGATGAACCTCGTCAAACCAACCACAAGCCAACTCGATCAATTCCAGCATTTCGTTAATGCGCTGCTGCCCATATTCCTCTTCGTCATTGACGGGCGCTTCCATTAGGATACTTCGCAATAAGGTCAATGTGGGATCAATCTCGCGCTTACGCTTTTCCTCCACCAAAGTACGGAAAATATCCCATACATCCTTGGGGGATTCAAAGTATTCGCGGCGCTCGCCAATCTTGTGCGTCATGTTGACCAGTCGCCAGGACTGCAACTCGCGCAAGCTCATGCTGACATTGGAGCGGGAGATGCCTAGCGTTTCAGCGATCTCGTCGGCGTGGAGGGCTTCGGGGGCAATGAACAGCAGCGCATAGATCTGGCCCACCGTCCGGTTGACCCCCCAGCGCCCGCCCATCTCCCCAAAGTGCAGAATAAAACGCTCTGCCTGTGGTCCTAGATTCATGTCTTCCTGAATTTTCAGTAATTACTGAAATTACAAAACAAGACGTATCTTAACCCTAAACTATTCGGCTTGCCACTGGTCCAAGGCCATCTGACCTTACAATTTGCCTCCTGCAAATCTACATGCCAAGCAGACACTTCACGTTTACAATTTCGCCATGAATACACCGGCACTTTTAGACCCCGCACATATCCTGTCCTCGGCACAACGCACCTTCGCCATTGAAGTTGACGCGTTACAAGCGCTGGGCGGGCGTCTGGACCAAAGTTTTGTAGAAGCCACCAAACTGCTCGTGCACTGTCAGGGCCGTGTGGTGGTGACCGGCATAGGCAAGTCCGGCCACGTAGCCCGCAAGATCGCGGCTACCTTGGCCTCGACCGGCACTCCCGCTTTTTTCATGCACGCTGCCGAAGCCTTGCACGGCGACCTGGGCATGATTACCAAGCAGGACGTGGTCATTGCCATTTCCTACTCTGGGCAGGCCCAGGAACTGGTCACGGTGCTGACTGTGCTGCGCCGCATGGGTGCCAAACTGATTGCGATCACCGGCAATGCCCAGTCCGAACTGGCCCAAAATGCCGACCTGCATCTGGATGCCCATGTAGAACATGAAGCCTGCCCACTCAACCTGGCTCCCACGGCCAGTACCACAGCCGCCTTGGTATTAGGCGATGCACTGGCCGTTGCCTGCCTGGAAGCACGAGGCTTTAGCCGCGAAGACTTCGCCCGCTCCCACCCCGGTGGTGCGCTGGGCCGTCAACTACTGACGTTTGTGCGCGACATCATGCGCAGCGGCGAACAACTGCCTATCGTCTCCCCCGAGACCCTGATTCCCGATGCCCTGATAGAAATGTCCAGCAAAGGCATGGGCATGACTATTGTCACGGACGCACAAGGCCACCCCGTTGGAATGTTCACCGATGGCGACCTGCGCCGCCTGATTGCTCGTGCCGGCGATATACGCAATCTGCCAGTATCTGAAGGCATGTCGCGCGAACCGCGCAGCATTGCCGCCGAAGCCCTGGCCATTGAAGCAGCCGAGCAAATGGATGCCCTGCGTATCAGCCAAATGCTGGTATTGGACACAAACGGGCTACTATTGGGAGCTCTGCACATGCACGACCTGTTGGCTGCAAAGGTAATCTGATCATGATGAATACGCCCACCATCCCGCTCCATCCCGCTGAAGCTCAAATTCTGGCCAAGCTGCCCGAGAACGTGCGCACGCAATTACGTCAGTTGCGCATGATGGTGTTTGACGTGGACGGCGTGCTGACCGACGGACGCCTGTGGTACAGCGCGAATGGCGAGGAGTTCAAGAGCTTTCACGCTCTGGACGGCCACGGTTTACGCATGCTGGGCGAAAGCGGCATTAATGTCGCCCTGATTACCGGACGCGAAAGCGGCATCGTATCGCGTCGCGCTGCCGAACTGGGCATTCCTTTTGTTTACCAGGGCGTACGCGACAAAATTGCCATCCTGACCCAGCTGGCTCAGGAAAACGGCCTGTCCCTAAGTGAAGTGGGATATATGGGCGACGATCTGATCGACTTGCCCGCCATGCAGCGCGTGGGTTTTTCCGCCAGCGTGCCTGAAGCCCCCTTCTATATCAGTCAAATTGCCAGCTGGGTAGCCACACAGCCCGCCGGCCACGGCGCAGTGCGCGAATGCTGTGATGCCATTCTGGCCTCCCAGGGTCGCCTTGCGCCCTTTATTACAGGTGGTCCTTTGAAGACCACGGGAGTCATTCAGTAATCATGCGTGACCGTCTACCCACCGTCATTTCCCTGTTGTTGCTGACCTTGCTGGTGCTGGCAACGCTGTGGGCGGTCGATTACACCCAAAGCTCGGTCGCCATTGACCCGCCACGCCGCATTACCCACGAACCCGACTCCTGGGCGCGCGACTTCACCATGATCAGCTCCGACCAGACCGGGATGGCCATCAGCCGCCTGGATGGCAAGATTGCCTATCACTACCCGGATGACGACTCGCACGACATTACTTCCCCACGCGCGGTCAGCAACAGGGCCGATTCGCCCCTGACCATTGCCACTTCCGATACGGCACACATGAATGCAGGCGGGGACACCATCACCATGAAAGGCAATGCCCATATTCACCGCCAGGCCACACCTGATGACGAGGCGATGGACGTGCGCAGCGAAGTGCTGATCATCCTGCCCGAAGAGGACGTGGTGTACACCAACGAACCGGCCCTGGTCGTCAACGGCCAATCCACCATGCGCGGTACCGGGATGCGTTACGATAATCGCGTTCGCCAATTGAACGTCATGTCGGAATCCGACGTTAAAATCTCCGGCCAACAAACACAAAAAGCGCGTTCTTCCAATAGCTCTAAGGATTCCCCTCCATGACCACGCCTGACAGCGCCCGCCTGGGCCACAAGCCCAAGCTCTCTCTTAGCCTTTTGCGTGGTGCCCTGGCCCTGTGCCTGAGCACTGCCAGCCTGGCTTTGCTGCCTACGGCCCCTGCTCTGGCCCAAGCGGCTGCCTCTGCTGCCGCCGAACCGGACACCTCCGTGCTGTCCGATACCCTGACTTACGACGATATTGCCAAGCAGACCATTTACAAAGGCAACATCATCCTGACCCGTGGCGCCATGACCTTGATGGCTGACCAACTGGCCATCGAGCAGGACGCGGAAGGTTTCCAGCATGGCACCGCAACGGTGACTGAGCGCGCCCGTGTCACTATTCGTCAGGAAGACCCGGCCAAGTTTGAACTGATGGTCGCCGAAGGCGTCCGAGCCATCTACAACGGCAAAACCGAAGAGGTCGAGCTGATTGGCAAGGCAGTCGTCAATCGTTATGTTTGCGGCAAGCTGCAGGACTCTGTCCAGGGCCAGCGCATTATCTACCGCCAAAAAGATGGCACGTACCAGGCCTTTGGTGGTTCGGACTCCGCCACACGTGATGGCCGGGTCCGCTCTGTGGCCCGCCCACGCGCCAATGCCGATGCTGCTCTGGCCGAATGCCAACGCAAGTCCTCCCCCCGCAAATAGCCCGGACCCCCTTGAATCATGGTTGCTTCTAACAACCCGTCTACCCCTACTCGCGCCAGCCACTCGACCAAAGGCAGTCTGATTGCCCAGGGACTGCGCAAGACCTACGGCAAACGTACGGTCGTGCAGGATGTTTCTTTGAATGTGGAAAGCGGCGAGGTGGTGGGCCTGCTAGGCCCGAACGGGGCTGGTAAAACCACCAGCTTCTATATGATTGTGGGCATTGTGCCCGCCGATGCAGGCCGTATTGAAATTGATGGCACGCCCATTACCGCCATGCCCATGCACAAGCGGGCACGGCTGGGCCTGTCCTATCTGCCCCAGGATGCGTCCGTCTTTCGCCGCCTGACGGTTGAAGAAAACATCCGCGCCGTATTGGAGCTGCAGCTGGACGATAACGGCCGCAGCATCAGCAAGAACGACATCAACGAGCGCCTGGAAACCTTGATCAGCGAGCTGCAAATTGCGCACATTCGTCAAAATACCGCCCTATCCCTGTCTGGTGGCGAGCGCCGCCGCGTAGAAATTGCCCGCGCGCTCGCCAGCAACCCCCGTTTCATTCTGCTTGACGAGCCCTTTGCCGGGGTGGACCCGATCGCCGTGATTGAAATCCAGCGCATTGTGCAATTTCTGAAAGGCCGCAATATTGGCGTGCTGATTACCGATCACAACGTGCGTGAAACCCTGGGCATCTGTGACCGCGCCTACATCATCAGCGAAGGCACGGTACTGACCAGCGGGCACCCGTCCGAGATCATCGATAACGAAGCCGTGCGCAAGGTTTACCTGGGCTCGAACTTCCGAATGTAAGCCGACTTGTGGCCCTGTAACGGGGCCTGTCGGAGCAAGGGTTTTCCTGCACACCGCAGATTGATCCAGGTCATGTTATCTGACCAACATATAGGTATACTGGAATATCCAAGATCAGTAGTAAGGAGGCTAAACACGAAGATATCCCCCCCTCTGAAACATGTTGTTTGACTACTACGGAGAGCCTATATGAGCCTTAACATCACTGGCCGTAATCTTGACATAACTCCTGCCATTCGCGACTACGTCAAAAGCAAAATTGGTCGAATTGAAAAGCACTTCGACAACGTGGTTGACTCGCAGGTTATGCTTTCCATTGAACGCCTGAAGCACAATGCCGAAGTGACCGTCCGTGTCCCCGGCAAAGATATACACTGCGCCTCTTCAGACGAAAACTTGTATGCCGCCATCGATCTGCTAGCCGACAAGATCGACCGCCAGATTCTGAAATACAAGGAAAAGGCAAACAGCCATGCGCATGAGCCCGCCAAGCGGCTCGAAGTTCCGGCAGCCTGATCACGCCGAACTGTTACAGCAGGCATAGCCGCCTGCCGACAAACCCCGTTCTTTCAGAAGTTCGGGGTTTTGTGTTTCTTGGCACAGTGTCCGCCTGTTGTTAGCCATCCAAAAAATGTTTAGCTAAAAAACATTCCCCCCTATAATGGCCGTCATGAATCTCTTGTCGCGTATTTTGCCTTTGTCCAACGTGGTTCTGGATCTTGCTGTTACCAGCAAGAAGCGCGCTTTTGAACAAGCCGGACTGATTTTCGAGAACCATCACGGCATTGCCCGGACAGCCGTTTTCCATAGCCTGATCGCTCGCGAGCGTCTGGGCTCCACTGCTCTTGGCCACGACGTAGCCGTCCCGCATGGCCGCATCAAGGACTTGAAGGAGCCTTGTGCCGTTTTCATGCGTTTGGCCGAACCGGTGCGTTTTGATGCCAGCGACGGTCGTACCGCCAGCTTGCTGTTCTTTTTGCTGGTTCCCGAAACGGCTACTCAAATTCACCTGGACTTGTTGGCCGAGATCGCCCGTTTGATGGCCGATCAGGACATCCGCCAGGCGCTGGCCCAGGAAACGGACCCTGTTCAAATCCACCAACTCCTGACCCAGACCCCTGATCTCAACGCGGAACATCCCGATGCTGACAGTTCAAGAACTGGTCAATGATAATCATGACAAGCTCGAGGTAAGCTGGGCAGCCGGAAAACAAGCTGCCCAACGCCCCATCCCCGATCTTGGCGCCTCTGCCGCGGATTTGGTCGGCCACCTGAACCTGATCCACCCTGGCCGCATTCAGGTTTTCGGCCCTGAAGAACTCTCTTTTTACAACCGCTTTGACGTCAAACGTCGCCTGCATCATCTGGATGATCTCAGGCAAGGCGGTGTTCCTGCCCTGTTCATTGCCAACGACGCCGTTGCGCCCGACGATCTGATCCAGTTTTGCGAAACCCAAGGGGTGCCGCTGCTCTACACCCCTATCGATGCGGCCCAGCTTATCGATTTGCTGCGCATCTACCTGGGCAAACGTCTGGCCCCCAAAACCACCATGCATGGCGTGTTCATGGATGTGCTGGGTCTGGGCGTGTTAATTACCGGCGAATCCGGTCTGGGTAAAAGTGAACTGGCGCTGGAGCTGATCTCCCGTGGACACGGGCTGGTTGCAGACGATGCGGTTGAGCTGTCCCGCACGGCTCCCAACATGATTGACGGCCAATGCCCGCCTCTGCTGCAGAACCTGCTGGAAGTACGCGGGCTGGGACTGCTGGACATTCGCACCATTTTCGGCGAAACCTCCGTTCGTCGTAGAATGAAGCTTAAACTAATTGTGCACCTGGTTCGTTCCAACCCCGACAGCTTCGAGCGTCTGCCTACGCAGGATCAGACCCAGGAAGTGCTGGGGGTGGACATCAAACGCGTGATGCTTCAAGTGGCCGCAGGCCGGAACTTGGCCGTGCTGGTGGAAGCCGCCGTGCGCAACACCATTCTGGCCTTTCGCGGCATTGATACCATGGGCGACTTCATCGAGCGCCAGGCATTGGCTATCATGAATAGTCGCGACGACTAGGCGCTCAAGGGCCGGTTGGCACTTAACGGCCCTGACAGCTTTGTCCTGTTTCACCTAAACGCTGCCCGCCGGGCGGCGACTCGGAGCCCTTTGCCACGATGCTGAAAGTTGTATTGATTACCGGCATATCCGGTTCGGGAAAATCAGTTGCCTTGCGCTTGCTGGAAGATACCGGCTACCTGTGCATCGACAACCTGCCACCCCGATTTCTGGCCGAATTTGTCGAGCGCTCTGCCGAACAAGGACTGGAGCGGCTGGCCGTTGCCATTGACGTGCGCGGCGCCGGTGATCTGGACATCCTTCCCGGTGTCATCAGCAAACTGAATGAAGAAGGCTACTCCCTGCGTGTCCTGTTCCTGAACGCCAGCGATCACACGCTGATGCAGCGTTACTCGGAATCACGCCGTCGTCATCCGTTGACAGACCGCTTGCGTCAGGATGGCCGCTCGCCTTCCCTGGAAGAATGTATTGCCGTTGAGCGTGAAATGACGGCCCCCTTGCGCGAGCTGGGTCACATTATCGACACTACCGACTTGACCCCTGGCCAATTGCGTGCCTGGATTAGAGATCTGGTGCAAGCCGACCGCGCCAGCGTGGTGCTGACTTTCGAATCCTTTGCCTACAAGCGTGGCGTGCCCGGCGATGCAGATCTGGTGTTCGACGTTCGCTGCCTGCCCAACCCCCACTACGACCCGGAGCTGCGCCCCATGACAGGCCGCGACGAACCAGTAGCCAAATGGCTGGCCCAGTTCGGTTCCGTCGAGACCATGGTAGATGACATCGCCGGCTTTGTACGTCGCTGGTTACCTTTGTATATGCAGGACACCCGCAACTACCTGACGGTCGCCATTGGTTGCACCGGCGGCCAGCACCGTTCTGTGTACGTTACCGAACAACTGGCGCTGCGCTTTGCCGATTACGCCCCCTTGCTGGTGCGCCATCGCAATCAACCGCCCATTAATCCCGTCCCATGAGCCCAACTGTACGCAAACTAGGCGCCATCCTGAGCATCCTGGCCTTATTGGCCGGATGCGCATCCAGCCCCAAACGCGCCAAGCCCAAAGCCAAATCAGGGGCCACCGTTTCAGCGCCCCGAGGCGGGGGCTACTACAAAGACGATGGCCCCGACGCCCGCATCCCCGCCAATCTTCAAGCCACCCCCGACGCAGTTCCCCGAATAGAACCCATCGCCCGCAGCAATACCCGCCCCTATACCGTGCTCGGCAAAAGCTTTGTTCCCCACACTTCACACAAAGCCTTTACCCAGACCGGCACCGCCTCCTGGTACGGACGCAAGTTTCACGGCAAGAAAACAGCCAATGGCGAAACCTACGATATGTACGCCATGACGGCGGCACATCCCACCTTGCCTATTCCCAGCTATGCTCGCGTGACCCGGCCCAAAACAGGCAAATCCGTCATTGTGCGCATTAACGATCGTGGACCATTTCATAGCTCACGCATCATCGACTTGTCCTACGTTGCCGCCGCCAAGCTGGACTTGATTGCGCCCGGCAGCGGCACCGTGGTGGTTGAATCCATCACACAGGAAGAAATACGCAGTGGCAGTTTTGGCCGGGGTGACATTGAACTTGCCGAGGCTCCGGCTCCCAAGCCGGCTCCCGCCGCTCCGGCCCCCAAATCCAGCCTGGTGATTACCGAAAAGCTGGAGCCCACGCCGGACGCCTTGGCCGCCTTGTCTGAGCAAGACATAGAGGTAGAGCTGGACGATTCGCCTAGCTGGAGCAGCGACGCCAGCGATCAGCAGTTGATTGTGCAGTCCTCGCCCGCTGCCACCAGCAAGCCGCAGGCCCCGTCCGGCCAGAGCCGGGTCTACCTGCAATTTGGCGCTTTTTCTGCCCGTGAAAATGCGGCTGCCCTGGCACAGCAGTTGAATCGCCAGATTGCGCAGATAGAGTATCGCGATGCCCAAGTACAGATGCACAACGATCTGTACCGGGTACAAATTGGCCCGTATCAGAATCGGACCGAAGCAATTAACGCGGCTTACCGTATCCAGCAGCAAACTGGCTTGAGCCCTTCGGTTGCCGTTCGCTAAACCCAGGCGCCCTAGTCCTTGGGCGAGTTCGCCAGACCCCAGGCATACAGAACATCACGAGGAATTCCGGTCGCCTGGCTGGCAATCCGGGCTGCATCACGCAGCGAGACCTGCTCCAGCAAGGCTTTCATCCAGCGCTCTGTAGTGGCATCCAGCGCAGGCGCATCTTCGTCCACTTCGCGCACAGCGTCATGCAGAATCAGGACAAATTCACCCTGCTCGCGGTGGCTGTCTTCATCCAGCCAGCCCAAGGCCTGCCCCAAAGGCACGGTATGAATTTGCTCAAAACGCTTGCTGAGTTCACGTGCAAAAGTCAGTTCGCGCTCCGGGCCACACACCTCTTCCATATCGCGCAAGGCCGCACGCAAACGGTGAGGAGACTCAAACATCAATACCGGCATACCCAGGCTGGACCAATGCTGCAGCCACTTACGGCGCGCCACAGTTTTGGGCGGCATGAAACCGGCAAAAGCAAAAGCGGGGTTCTCGTCACTGGTTGCACCACTCCCCATCAGGGCGGTAATGACTGCCGAGGCACCGGGCAAAGGAATCACCTGAAAGCCCGCCTCCCGCACTGAACGTACGACGCGAGCACCGGGGTCACTGACAGCAGGCGCACCCGCGTCCGATACCAAGGCCACTCGCTGCCCCTGCTCCAGACGCTCGATAATTGCCTGAGCGGCTTGGGCCTCGTTATGGCGATGCGCCGCCATCAAAGGCGTTTGTATGCCCCAAGCCTGCAGGAAAGGACGGGTTGCCCGCGTATCCTCTGCCGCAATAATGTCGCATAGTTCCAGCGCCTGCCAACCGCGCAGGCTAAGGTCTCCCATATTGCCAATGGGCGTGGCCACCACATACAGGCAAGACTGTGGCCAGACCTGACCTTGCACCTTGTCCATCATGCTTTGCCAGACGCCGGCATTCCCTGTTCGGTTTTCGGTATCGCTCATGCTTGATCCTGCTTATTGATCATCGTGTATCCCTATGAATCCCTTTGAATACGCTCGCCAGGCTCAAAACCGGCAACTGCGGCGCAAACAGCGTAGTCGTCCTGCAGCCAGAAAGGACAGGCCACGGCGCTCTCCCAGCCAGCAATGCGGCGACCAGGCTGAACAGCGCGCCTGCGATCATGTCACCGCGCAGGGTGCCCATATTCTGGCCCGTCAACTGGGTGCTCGCTTTGGGGAGATTGACCTGGTTCTGTGGCATCAAGATCATCTTGTCTTTCTGGAAGTGCGCCAGCGCAATCACAAGGGCTACGGCGGGGCGCTTGCCAGTGTAAACCGGGACAAGCAACGGCGCTTGATCCTGACAGCCCAACAATGGCTGCCGACGCTATGCCAGCGCTATTTCCAGGGCAGGCTGCCGGCCTGCCGATTTGACGTTATCGCCATTGAAGACGACACCCTGACCTGGATCCAGAACGCCTTCGAGCAGCGCTGAAAAATAAAAAGTAGCAAAGCCGCCCTGGGAATTTTCAGACAAGAACGCTGTCCTATACAAAAAACCCAGCCGCCACGCCGTATTTCGGCCCTGTTACAGCATCTGGTTTCAATACCGTGGCGTTTTTTTCAACATGACACGATCTGCCTGCCCCACGGGGAAATTCTCCGTGCGATAATGCGCGCTATGGACCTTATCGCCTTAATGACTTCGCATTTCGACGATTCCGTCGATACTCTCAAAGCCAGCACACGCGAACTGGCCGAACCTTTGGCCGCCGCTGTCGAGCTGTTGTTTGCCACCCTGGCCAACGACGGCAAGATTCTGGCCTGCGGAAACGGCGGATCAGCAGCCGACGCCCAGCACTTTATAGCTGAGCTGGTGGGCCGCTTTGAGCGCGACCGTTTGCCCTTGGCTGGCATTGCCTTGAATACCGACACCTCCATCATGACGGCGGTGGGTAATGACTATGGCTTTGACAGCATCTTTGAACGCCAGGTCAGTGCCTTGGGCCAGACTGGCGATATTCTGGTGGCCATCTCCACCAGCGGCAATTCGCCAAACGTAATCCGCGCCATCGAAGCGGCTCGCGAGCGCGATATGGTCATCATTGCCCTGACTGGCAAGGGCGGCGGACAAATCGCCGACCTGCTTTCGGATACCGACATCCATCTGTGCGTCCCGCACGATCGAACCATGCGTATTCAGGAAGTACACATTGTTCTGTTGCACGCCATGTGCGATGGCATTGATGCGCTGCTGCTCGGAGATCCATTATGAAACACCGTTTGATTCTGGCCGCCCTGCTGGCCAGCACTACGCTGACCGGTTGCGGTCTGTTGGTAGTTGGCGGCGCTGCTGCCACAACCGCCGTTGTCGCTACCGACCGCCGCACTACGGGCGAGCAGGTCGAGGACAAAACCATTGTCATGAAAGCCGGTGCGGAAACACGCCGCCTGCTGGAAAACAAGGAAGGCCGCATCAATACCACGTCTTACGCCGGGGTTGCCCTGCTGACGGGTGATGTGCCTACCCAGGCCGACAAGGAGGAAGCTGCTCGCCTGGTTTCCAAGGTTGATAAGGTAACTCGCGTGGTCAACGAACTGCGTGTGGGTGAACCTACCCCCTTGGGCGTACGCTCGAACGACTCCTGGATCACCACCCGAGTCAGCACCGCCTTGCTGAACGCCAAAGACGTTCCCAGCCGCACGATCTCCACCACCACGGAGCGTGGCGTGGTCTATCTGCTGGGTCGCGTCACCCGTGAAGAAGGCGAACGCGCCGCGATTGCTGCCTCCAGCGTCCCTGGCGTGAACAAGGTGGCCAAGCTCTTTGAATACGTCAGCGCCGAAAGCCTGGCACAGCCTTTGAGCACCAATAATCAGCCAAGCAATAGTTCTGGCACAGCGGCCCCTGCAACTGAGCCTGCGCCCGCCTCCTCTGTAGAAGTTATGCCCGTCCAATGAAAAAAGTAGTCATCATTGCCCTTGCTGTTGCCATTGCCGTGGGTCTGGGCGTCTGGACCATGTCCGGCAGCACCAAGGCCAGCGCCCCGGATGTCGCCTTTACCGATCTGAATGGCAAGCACTTTGAAACCAAAGACTTGCAAGGCAAGGTCGTCCTGGTGAAATTCTGGGCCACGGACTGCACCACTTGCGTGGCGCAAATGCCTGACAACATTGAGAACTTCAATGCCATGTCCGGCAAAGGGTTCGATATTGTTGCCGTGGCCATGAAGCACGACCCCATCAACTACGTGCGCAACTTCACCCAATCCCGCCAACTGCCGTTCACGGTTGTCCATGACGACAAGGGCGAAATCGCCAAGGCTTTTGGGGACGTCCGTTTGACGCCCACTGCCTTTTTACTCGACAAACAGGGCCACATCATCAAGCGCTACCTGGGTAACTACGACAAGCAGGAATTCATTGCCACCGTCGAAAAAGCCCTGGCCAGCAGCTAAAAGCCTGTTTCTGCCCCCAGCCACATAACCCCGGGTACCAGCAGTGGACCCGGGTTTTCTTCAAGTGAGCGCATCAATGAGCACCACAGATTCGCAGAATTACTCCTCGACCGTCAAAGCAGAAGTTTTGTCCGAGGCCCTGCCCTATATTCGTCGTTTCCACGGCAAGACCGTCGTCATCAAATACGGTGGCAACGCCATGACTGAAGAAGCGTTGCAGCGCAGCTTTGCCCATGACGTCGTCTTGCTCAAGCTGGTTGGCCTGAACCCCGTTGTGGTGCACGGTGGTGGCCCCCAGATCAATGACGCGCTCAAGCGAGTGGGCAAAGAAGGCACCTTTATTCAGGGCATGCGTGTCACCGATGCCGAAACCATGGAAGTGGTGGAGTGGGTGCTGGGCGGGCAGGTGCAGCAAGACATCGTGATGATGATTAATGAAGCCGGTGGCAAGGCAGTGGGCCTGACCGGTAAAGACGGTGGCATGATTCGCGTCACCAAGAAAATGCTGCCCGATGCCGAACACCCTGGCGAGCTGCTGGATATTGGTTTTGTGGGTGATATTGAAAGCATCCAGCCAGAAGTGGTCAAAGCCCTGCAGGACGATCAGTTCATCCCCGTGATCTCCTCAATTGGATACGGTGAGGACGGTCAGGCCTACAACATCAATGCCGACGTCGTTGCCGGCAAGATGGCCGAAGTGCTTAGCGCTGAAAAACTGGTCATGCTGACCAACACTCCCGGTGTGCTGGACAAGGCAGGTCAACTGTTGCGTCGCCTGTCAGCTCAGACCATCGACGAACTGTTCGCTGATGGCACCATCTCCGGCGGTATGCTGCCCAAGATCTCTTCGGCCCTGGATGCAGCGCGCAATGGCGTCAACTCCGTACATGTCATTGATGGCCGTGTCCCTCACTGCCTGTTGCTGGAAATCCTGACTGACCGTGGTGTGGGCACCATGATCAGCTCGCACTAATCCGTGCGCGCTCCTATCCGTGCCCATGCCTGGGCACGGCCTTTGTCAGCCTGTCAGCCAGATGAAACCATCTGGCTGTTTGATCTGGATAACACCCTGCACAATGCCTCCAAAGGCATTTTCCAGGCGATTGATGGACGCATGCGCATCGGCGTGGCGCAAACGCTGGGCGTGGATATGGACGAGGCCGACCGGCTGCGTCTGGAATACTGGAAGCGTTATGGCGCCACCATGATCGGCCTGCAACGCCACCACGGAGCAGACCCGGCGACATTCCTGAGACACGCTCACGACTTTGACGTGCCTTCCCTGATCAGCGCCGAACCAGGCCTGGCCTACCAATTGCGCCGTCTGCCTGGCTACAAACTGCTGCTGACCAATGCACCGCTGGAGTACGCACAGCGCGTCTTGAAAGCCCTGAATCTGCTGCCTGTCTTTGACGGGCTGTGGGCCATCGAGCATATGCAGCTGCAAGGCCGTTATCGCCCCAAGCCCTCTCAGGCATTGATGAAGCAGGCTCTGGCCGTGCTGAAATCCCAGGCCCGCGACATTGTTCTGGTCGAAGACACCCTGCGCAATTTGAAAAGTGCCCGCCAGTTAGGGATGCAAACCATCCATATCTATAACGCAGGCACTCCATTTAGCGCTCTGTATCATGGACGCAGCCCGTATGTTGACCATCGCATCAACCGCATCGCACAACTGGTCAAGAACTGGCCACGTCCCTAGGCCTGCTTAGAACGCCAGCTGGCGCTCCCCTTGCTGAATGGTGACCCACTTCAATTCGGTCATGTCCGCAATCGAGTAGCGGCCATTTTCCTTGCCGTAGCCACTGTCCTTGAAGCCACCGAAAGGCGCATTCGGATCATCATCAAAGGAGTTGTCGTTGATGTGGACCGAACCTGCCTCGATACGCTCGGCAAAATCCATGGCCTTTTGCAGATCGTTGGTCAGAATGGCAGAGGATAAGCCGTAGGAAGTATCATTAGCCATTTCCAGGGCGTGCTCGTAGTCGCGCGCCTTGTAGATGGCAGCCACAGGCCCAAAAGTCTCCTCGTGGTACAGATGCATGTCCGGGGTCACATCGCACAAGGCCGTAGGCTGGATCACATTGCCTTCGCGGCCACCACCTGCCAGCAAGGTTGCCCCCTTGGAGACGGCGTCCTGAATGTGGGCCTGCACAAAATCAGCCTGTTCGGAACTGATCAGCGGACCAACCGCGGTTTGTGGCAAAGCAGGATCACCAGTAGGAATACGAGCCACCTGCTTGGCAAAGGCTTCGCAGAACGCATCGTAAATGCCCTGCTCCACAATGATGCGCGAGTTGGCCATGCACACCTGGCCCTGATTGAAATAGATGCCGAAAGCGGCGGAGCGCACAGCGTAATCCAGCGTGGCATCATCCAGCACCACGACCGGGCTTTTACCACCCAACTCCAGCACAATGCGCTTTTGATGGCGACCAGCCAGATCCGCCAGGATACGACCCACTCGAGCCGAGCCCGTGAAAGTCACCAGTTTGACGCGCGGATCAGAGAACAAGGTATCGCCCAGAGCTTCGTCGGTGGTCAGCAAAACGGTCAACACACCGGGAGGCAGACCGGCTTCTTCCAGAATCTCGGCAAACATCAAGGCAGCCATAGGCGTATGCGGCGAAGGCTTCAGGATGAAGCTGTTACCCGCCGCCAGTGCCGGGGCCAACTTCTTGCCATTGAGCAGCAAAGGTGCATTGAAAGGCCCGATCCCAGCCACCACGCCCAAAGGACGACGAATGCTCATGGAAATACGCCCTGGCAGGTCCGACGGCATGGTTTCACCCCGAATATCGCGGGTCTGACCGGCGGCAATACGGAAGGTGCTGACGATGTAATCGCACTCGAACATGGCCTTGCCAAAGACGTTACCGCCCTCTTCAACCAGCACACGCACGATGTCGTCGCGACGGCGTTCCACAATGTCGGCCGCACGGCACAAAATCGCTTCACGTTCACGGGCCAGCATCTTGCCCCAGATGCGCTGTGCACGTTCTGCACTGGCCAACGCCTCTTCAATGTCCTGCTTGGTCGCCAGAAAAACGCGAGCCAGCGGTTTGCCCGTATAGGGATTGACCAGGTCCTTATGCAACTGACCTTCTGATTTCCAGGCCTGTCCGTTGATGTAGGGGTAGACCTGCTTTAGCTGCTCTGTCATGACTGCTCCTTTCCTGTGTTGTCTCCAGGTGCGCTTTGGGCACCCTTCATGGTTAAACCCGATAGCCACCGAGGTGCGCCATAGCTCACCATGCAGTACTGTCTTAGATACTATTCTTGAGCCGAATGCCTCTCTGTGTCGTGGACTGGGGCGCAGCCCAATCTGGACAATGGCGCAGAAGACGGAAAAAAACGCATGAGCACGAACTACCACTGGGATACGCAGGCTTTGCCACCCGGACAAGGCGCCAAGCTCTGGACTCAAGCCATTTCACTGTCCTTTCAGCATGTGCAAACGCAGTGCCACGGACAAAACTTTCATGGCACCTTGCGCTCGCAACGTCTGGGGGAGGTAGCGATCAACCGGCTGACCGCTCAGCCCTATCGGGTCAGCACAAGCAGGCCGCAAACGGATCAGCCCTGGTTGTTCTTGAATGTGCATCAACAAGGCCACTGCCGCCTGATTCAGAACGGGCGTGAGCAATGGCTCCCCGTCGGGAGCCTGAGCCTGAATATAGGCACTAGCCCCTTCACACTGGATTTTGTGGACGAGGTCATTATGACCACGCTGCGCTTGCCGCTGGAGGGTCTGTTGCCCTATACCGGCCCTTTGAATGACGTGGTCGCCCAGCCCCTGGCGCAAGGCGCCAGCCTGCACTTGCTGGAGCACTATCTACAAGGCTTGCTACTGTCTGCCGATGGCCTGCGGGCGAATCAGCACGATCAGGCCTGGCGTTGTCTGCGCGACCTGCTGGCCATGAGCATTAACGAACGGCGCTCTGCCCCGCCTGCTCCAAGCGCGGCTCGGTACGAAGATGCACTGGGCTATCTGTCTGATCGACTAGGTGATCCCGCCTTGAATATTGCGGCCCTGTCCAAGCACCTGGGTATGGCACCGCGTACCGTTCAGGAACTGTTCAAAGCACAGGGAAGTACTTTTACAGCCCAGTTAATGCAGCTGCGGCTTGATGCAGCCGCACAGCTGCTGCGCCAGACACCGTCCAACACGGTGGCGCAAATAGCCTATTCAGTGGGATTTTCGGATCTGTCCTACTTTCACCGCCAATTTAGACGACGCTTTGGCACCACGCCAGGCCATTTTCATGCTCATGGCCTGAAGTCGTGAAGCAGAGATCAGAAACAGATCAAGTGTGATCGGCGTGTTCAGCCGCTGAACCGCATACCGGGCAAGCCGGATCTTTGCGAAAACGTACGGTATGCCAATTCATATTGAAGGCATCCACACTTAGCAAACGGCCCACCAAAGGCTCTCCGAAGCCGCCTAACAGCTTCAAGGCTTCAACCGCCTGTGCGCTGCCCACCATACCCAACAAGGGCGACAAAACGCCTGTGGTGGCGCAACGCAGTTCCTCGACGTCGTCCGCTTCAGGGAACAGACAGTGGTAGCAAGGAGCTTCGGGCTGACGCAAGTCGTAAGTACTGACCTGACCCGAAAAGCGAATCGCTGCACCTGACACCAAAGGTTTACGTAATGCCACGCAGGCACGGTTGATCGCATGGCGGGTTGCGAAGTTGTCGCAGCAATCCAGCACCAGATCCACTTGCTGAACCCAATGCATCAAGCCCGCTTCGTCCAGACGCTGAACGACGGGTGTCACCTTCACTTCGGGATTGAGCTGCTCGATATGCAGCTTGGCAGATTCAACCTTGTCCCAGCCCAGACGATCGGTGGTGTGAGCAATCTGACGCTGCAGATTGCTCAATTCCACCTGGTCATCATCCACCAGAATGATGGAGCCCACACCCGAGGCCGCCAGATAAGCCACCACGGGGGAACCCAGTCCCCCGGCTCCAACGACCAGGATGCGAGAAGCCAGAATTCGCTCCTGCGCTTCTACCCCGAATTCATCGAGCAGAATATGCCGCGCATAGCGCAGTAATTGCTGATCTTCCACGTCAGGAACCTGTGTTTACGGCTTTACCGGTTCGAGCCCCTTGGGGGTGATTCGGAACCGCTCAACGCTGGGTTGCTGACTCAGGGGACTTTTTTTTTCCGGCGACTCGGACTCCACTTCCTTTTCGCGCTTGGCAGCCGCTTCCTTGGCGGCAGCTACTTTGGCTGGATCATTCTTGATCACAGGACGGCCAGCCAGATGGTTCAGCGCTTGCTGCAACTGGAAGTCGTCGTCACCACCGAATTCAAACATCTTGAATTCCGGGCTCATACCCAGATCAGGCTGTTCTTCTTCGGTAGTTTCATCCACCTTGCTGTTGACCAGGTGACGCTTCAGGTCCACTTCGCGCGGCAAGCGGAACAGATTGCCCTGAGCGGTGTCATCCACGACCACGTCCGGCTGTACGCCCGTTACCTGAATGGAAGTACCGTTAGGTGTGTAGTACAAGGCAGTCGTCAGTTTCAGGCCCGATTCCTCGGACAGAGGGACCACACTTTGCACCGAGCCCTTGCCGAAGGTGCGGTTACCGATAATGGTGGCGCGTTTGTGGTCTTGCAAAGCACCGGCCACAATTTCCGACGCCGAGGCCGAACCCACGTTTACCAGCACCACGATAGGCACGTTCTTGAGCCAATCCAGTTTCTTCAGAACATCCGCGTCCGTATCCAGCTCGCCCAGAACGGACTGCATGGATTTGACGTAGTACTCGCGGTTGGAGGAAGGAATACGGCCCTTGGTGGAAACCACCAGATCACCCGAATCCAGGAAGGCGGAAGTCACGCCGATAGCGCTTTCCAGCAAGCCACCGGGGTCGTTACGCAGGTCAATCACCAAGCCTTTTGGTGCGCCTGGGCCTTTATGAACCTCGGACAACTGCTTGACCAGATCAGCAGCGGTACGTTCCTGGAACTGGGCAATGCGTACATAGGCCACATCGTCAGCCAGCATCTTGGAGCGCACACTGCGTACCTTGATGACATCACGCACCAGGTTGAACTCCAGCGGCTTGTCACGTCCAGCACGACGGATAGTCAGCTTGATGGAGGTTTTGGGCTCGCCACGCATTTGCTTGACGGCATCATTCAGGCTCAAATCCTTGGTGGGTTTGCCATTGATGTGCGTAATGATGTCGCCCGCCAGAATACCGGCGCGCGCCGCAGGCGTATCCTCGATAGGCGAGATAACTTTAGGCATCCCGTCTTCGCTACCAATCTCTATGCCCAGACCGCCGAACCCGCCTTGGGTCATGGCTTCCATTTCCTTGAAAGCGTCGGCATCCAGATAGGCCGAGTGCGGATCCAGATCGGTAAACAAACCCTTGATCGCGTTATTGACCAGGGCCTGATCCGTCAAAGGCTCCACATACGTGTTCTTGATGGCAGCGAACACATTGGCGAACTGCTGCAGTTCGCGCAAAGGCAATGGCTCGCCGCGTTGAGCGACCGCAGTAATGCCCAGGCTGATCAAGATACCGCCCACAGCACCTGCTGCCACTAGACCAATGCTGCCAATCCTTCGAGTGCTCATGCACATTCCCATTATTTTCAGATTCAAGACGGGGCCACCTCCCGGAGCTGACCCGACCATGCATTATAAGAGTAGCGTAAAGCGTCGACCAGCGTGAACTGGGCTGGAGTCGCTACCCCGCGCAACAAATGCGAGCAAACGTAAGCACCGCAGGCAAAAGTGGCTTAGGAACCTAACCAAACCTGCGGATTGATTGGCTTGCCTTGATGGCGCAACTCGAAGTACAGGCCGGGTTCAACCTGGCCGCCGGTGGCTCCCACCCGCGCAACCGCATCCCCACGCCCCACAATATCGCCTACTTGCTTGAGGGTGCTCTGGTTATAGGCATAGACACTCAAGTAATCGCGACCATGATCAATAATCAGCAAATTACCAAAACCGGTCATCCAGCTGGCAAAAACCACTCGGCCTGGAGCTACCGCGCGAACCGTGGTGCCGGCCTGTGCTCGCAACACAATACCGCGCCAAATGCCGCCATCAGGACGTTCAGCCCCGAACTTGCCTTGCATTTCGCCGCGTACCGGATAAGGCAAGCCACGTTTCAGACCCTGGAAACCACCTTCTGGTTCCAAGGCGGGAGCAGATGCCTGCTCAACGGGCTCCTCAACGACCTGAACCTCGCGCACTTTGGGAACGGCCGGTTTGCTGATCGGCTCGCTAGGCTCGGACGACGCTTCCAGGCTGTCTGACAAGAGACGCTCGTTCGCGGTCGGCGGCGTGTAGGTCAGCGGTGGACGCGGAATCATGGGTTCCGGATCTGGCTTCTGTGGCGCAGCAGGTTCCGGCTTGCTAGGTGGCAAGGCCGCAGGCAAAGGCGGTTGCGTGGCACGAGCCCGCTCCAGCAACTCCCGCTCGCGCTCCAGACGTGCCTGTTCACGGGCGGCCTGCTCTTGTTTGGCTTTACGCTGCAACTCTTGCTGACGAGCCAGCTCGGCTTTGCGCGCTTCCTCTGCACGGCGCGCCGCTTCCCGTCGGCGTTGTTCTTCGGCGCGACGGGCCAGCTCGGCCTGTCGGGCAATTTCAGTTTCCAGGCCGGAGATCAAATCTCCCAGCCGTTTGTCATTACTTTGCAGGTTGGCAGCCTGACCGCGCTGGCGTTCCAGCTCGGCGCTGATGTCAGCCACCACCTTGGCTCGTTTTTCTTTTTGCTCTTCCAGAGCTTCCTTCTGAGCCTCGGCCTCCTTGGCCAGTTGCTCCTGCTCTTTCTCACGCGCGGCAACCTGGGTCTGCAAGCGATCCAGACGCTCTACGGTGCGACGTACTTTATGAACCTGCTCGGTCTGCTGACGCGAGACATAGCCCAGGTAATGCAATTCGCGGTTAATGGCGTTGGGATCATCACCCGACAAGAGGGCAGACCAGGGCGACACACCATTGGCGTATTGCGCTCGTAATTGCTCGGCCAGCTCCTGCTGACGTTGCTCTTTAATCACTTGCTGTTCGCTGATCTGTTTGCCCAGCGTACCTAGCTGCTGGTGCAATTGTTCCTGCCGCTGCTCGATCTGAGCCAGCGTGCGATCGATATCGGAAATAGCCTGCTCGGATTCGCGCAAGGCATTGGCGGCATCACGACGCGAGCTTTCGCTGGTGTCGATGGTTTTGCGCAGCGATTCGATCTTCTGGCGCAGCTCTGCCTGCTGCTTTTGAGCCTGGGCCTGGCGGGCGGCCAAGTCCGGATCAGCAGCCAGGGCCGGTAAGGTCCAGGCTGCCAGCAACAGGCAAACGCTGTAGCGCCACATTATTTACTGCGCCTTGCCCTGATTGGCCACGGCTTGCATCTGAGCCGCAATCGCTTCCTGGTCGCCCAGGTAGTAATGACGGATAGGACGCAGGTTTTCGTCCAGCTCGTACACCAAAGGCTGGCCGGTAGGAATATTCAGGTGAACGATGTCCTCGTCAGAGATGCCGTCCAGGTGCTTGATCAGCGCGCGCAAGCTGTTGCCGTGAGCCGTCACCAGAACGCGACGGCCGGAGCGGATTGCAGGAGCAATAGACTCGTCCCAGAAAGGAACCACGCGGGCCACAGTGTCTTGCAAGCACTCGGTGCGAGGCAGTTGATCAGCTGGCACACGAGCGTAGCGAGCATCAAAACGCGGATTGCGTGGATCGTCTTCAGCGACGGGCTCGGGAGCGATTGCGTAGGCACGACGCCAGACCAGGACTTGATCCTCACCGTACTTTTGTGCGGTTTCGGCTTTATTTAAGCCCTGTAAAGCACCATAATGGCGTTCGTTCAGGCGCCAGCTCAAACCTATGGGGGTGTGCATGGCGTCCATCGAATCCAGGGCGATCCACAAGGTACGGATAGCGCGCTTGAGGACCGACGCGAAAGCCAGGTCGAACTCAAAACCGTTTTCTTTAAGCAGATCACCGGCCTGCTTTGCCTGTTGACGCCCGGTTTCGGTAAGATCGACATCGGTCCAGCCAGTAAACCGGTTCTCCAGGTTCCACTGGCTTTCGCCGTGCCGCATCAGTACAAGTTTATACATGGTAAAAACAGCCTCGAGGTTGAAAAATTGGCGCCACTCTATAATCGTGTGATCTTGCCCTTTTTTCTTGCTTTTCTTGGTAATCAACAGGATTTAACGTGGACTTCATCTTAAGTCAGAACAATCTTCTAATTTTAGCAATTGCGGTGCTTGCCGGCATTATGCTGTTAATACCCAGCTTTTTCAAAGGCCGTGCGGGACGCGCAGTTTCAAGCTCGGAAGCGGTACAGATGGTAAACCAGAAAGACGCTATTTTGATTGATCTGCGCAGCGCCGATCAGTTCAAAGCCGGGGCAATTGCACAATCTCGCAACATTCCTGCAGCCGACCTTGACGCCAAGGCCAGCACACTGCCCAAAGACAAGCCTGTCATTCTGGTGTGCGATACCGGTCGCAGCGCTCCGCGCAGCGTGGCCGTCCTGCGCAAGCACGGCATCAACGAAGCCTACACATTGCAAGGCGGTATTCAAGGCTGGCTGCAGTCCAGTCTGCCCGTCAAAAAATCGTAAGCTCCCCCTTCTACGAGGCTCTCATGGCAAAAGTCACGATGTACTCCACAATGGTGTGCCCTTATTGTGTGCGCGCTGAAATGCTGCTCAAGCAACGCGGCGTAACTGAAATCAATAAAATCATGATTGATCGCGAGCCCGAACAGCGCGCTCTCATGATGGAGCGCACCGGTCGGCGTACCGTTCCCCAAATCTACATTGGCGACACCCATGTAGGTGGCTACGATGATCTGGCCGCTTTGGACCGCGAAGGTGGCCTGCTGCCTCTGCTGGCTGCCTGATTTTTTTTCTAACAATTTTTTTATCCCATAGGATCACCCATGGCCGACCAGAACACCCCAGCCGCTGACCAAGAAGCTCAACAACCCAGCTTCAGCCTGCAGCGCACCTACATCAAAGACCTGTCCATCGAAATGCCCAACGCTCCCCAAATCTTTCTGGAGCAAGAGGCCCCTTCCGTGGAAGTGTCCATCAATGTAGGCGGCCAACGCCTGGCTGACACCGTCTACGAAAGCACCGTCACCGCTACTGTGACCACACGCATTGGCGACAAGGTCATGTACCTGGTCGAAGCCACCCAAGCCGGTATCTTTGAAGCTGCCAACATTCCTGAAGAGCAGCTCGAACCCCTGCTGGGCATTGTGTGCCCCACCATGCTGTACCCCTACTTGCGCGCTGCCGTGGCCGACGCCATCAACCGCACTTCCCTGCCTGCCCTGCACCTGACTGAAGTGAACTTCCAGTCCCTGTACGAGCAGCGTCTGGCCCAGCAAGCCGCCCCCGCTGACGGCCAGCCTTTGCAGGCCTGATGATGTCAAACGCGCACACTCCTGTTCGTGTTGCAGTCCTGGGCGCAGGCAGCTGGGGAACGGCCTTGGCCGCTCTGGCCAGCACCCAGGCTCCCACGATGGTATGGGCGCGCAAAGCATCAACCGCACAAGCCATCGGGCAGGATCATCGCAATCCAGCCTACCTGCCCGATGTCGTGCTGCCCGACTCGCTACAGGCCAGCGACAGCCTGCAGCAAGTCATGGAGTTTGCCCTGGCTGACGACACCGGCCCTGCCCTGCTGATTCTGGGCGTGCCTGTGCGTGGCCTGGCGCAAACCTGTGTGGATCTGGCGCAGTACCTGCCTGCCACACGCCGCCATCCCGTCCTGCTGGTCTGGACCTGTAAAGGCTTCCATCAGGAAAGCGGCTTGTTACCCCACCAAATTGTGCGTGAAAGCCTGCCCGACCATCCCTGGCTAGGCCGTGCCGTGCTCTCTGGCCCTTCGTTCGCCCTGGAAGTGGCTAAAGGCCTGCCTGTTGCGCTGACACTGGCCTGCGAACCTGCTGATATGGCCGGCATTGCCCTGGAGGCTTTGCATGGCAAGCAAGCGCGCCTGTACACCAGCACCGACATGATCGGCGTGGAAGTGGGCGGCGCTGTCAAAAACATCATGGCCATTGCCTGTGGCATTGCCGATGCACTGGGCCTGGGCCATAACGCCCGTGCTGCCCTGATTACCCGAGGCCTGGCTGAAATGCAGCGCCTGGGTGTTGCCCTGGGTGGTCAAGCAGAAACCTTCTCCGGCCTGGCCGGTCTGGGAGATCTGGTCCTGACGGCTACGGGCGAATTGTCCCGCAATCGCCAAGTAGGCCTGGCGCTGGGTGCCGGTGAAAGCCTGGACAGCATCCTGGCCACCGGCATTACCGCTGAAGGTGTACGCTGTGCCCGTTCGGTTCTGGAAATGGGCCGAGCGCACCAGATTGAATTACCGATTACCGCCGCGGTCTGCCAAATCCTGTTTGAAAAACTGGCCCCGCGCGAAGCTGTCCACGCCTTGCTTACCCGCGAGGCAAAGCAGGAAGGCCACTAATACCTTCGTCTGCCCGATCTGGCACTTCACCCGCACTGCCAGAACTGCAGTCAACCGTCTCTTACTCAGAATAAAACAATGTCATTGCTTGCTCGTTCTCGTGATCTTCTGATCCGCTCCGTCCTGGGGCTGGCCTGCACTGGTTTGCTGGCTCAATCGGCTCTGGCCCAATCCAGCTGGCCTGAGCGCCCGATTCAAATGGTCGTGCCCTTTCCAGCAGGCTCCTCGCCTGACGCCCTGGCCCGTGCCATTTCCGAGCCCCTGTCCCAAGCTTTGGGCCAAACTGTCATTGTTGATAACCGTCCTGGTGCTGGTGGCAATATCGGCACGCGCTTTGTGGCGCATGCCAAGCCCGACGGCTACACCCTGCTGCTGACCATCAATGGTCCCATGGTGACCGCCCCCACCCTGTACAAGACTTCGCTGGGCTATGACCCGCTGAAAGACTTGCAGGCCATCTCCATGATTGGCACCAGCCCCAACGTGCTGGTCGTGCCGGCCAACTCGCCCGCCAACACGGTGGAAGAGTTCATTGCCCTGGCGAAATCTCGTCCTGGCGAATTGAACTACGGCTCAGTTGGTCCCGGCAGCTCGGCCCACTTGGCCATGGCCATGCTGGAACATGCGGTTGATATCAAACTGGAACAAATCCCCTACTCGGGCTTTCCACAAATCCTGACCGCCATTATTGGTGGCGACATTGACGCCGCCTTCATGGTGCCCGGCATTGCCATGCCCCAGGTTGAAGCCGGCAAGGTGAAAGCCCTGGCCGTGACCTCCTTGCAACCCAGCGAATTGCTGCCCGGTCTGGACACCATGGCGCAAGCCGGTCTGGAAAACTTCGAGGCGATTTCCTGGGATGCCTTCTTTGTGCCCCACAATACCTCGGACGATGTGGTCAAACGCCTGAACCAGGAAATCACCACCATCCTGCAACGCGACGACATCAAGGCCAAGCTCAACGCCTTTTACTTCTCGTCCGAGCCCTCCACCCCGCAGGAGATGACGGACAAGATCATTGCCGACAAGGCTCGTTGGGATGAAGTGATTGAACGCCTGAATCTGTCGCTGGAATAAGGACACGATCGAAAAAAACGGCCCTGCAAATTCAAGATTTGCGGGGCCGTTTTCTTTGCAGCCATCACTCAAAAATAAATACGCGCAGTTCAATGAAAAATGTGGCGTCGCCCAGGACTACACCATTGCGGCCTGTCTCTACACAAGCTTAAACCCCACCTTCGTAACCCGCTTGCCGCCAGGCATCAAAAACACAAATCGCCACGGCATTGGACAGGTTCAAGCTGCGTTGCCCCGCCAACATGGGCAGACGAATCCGCTGCTCATTGGGAAACAAGGCCAGTTGTTCTGCAGACAAGCCTGCGGTTTCGCGGCCAAATACAAATACATCACCCGGCTGAAAGCTTTGCTCAGCCAGCAAATGGCTACCACGTGTAGTCAGGGCAAACGCGCGATCCGGCGCGGAGCCAGTGGCCTGGAGGGCTTCTTCCAGACTGTCGTGCACCTTCACCTGCGCCCACTCGTGATAATCCAGCCCGGCACGACGCAACTTGCTGTCTTCAAGCTCAAAGCCCAGGGGCCGCACCAAGTGCAGGACACAGCCTGTATTGGCCGCCAGTCGAATGACGTTACCCGTGTTGGGGGGGATCTCGGGCGAAACCAGGACGATATGAAACATGAAAAACCTAAAAAGTGCAGAAAAAGCCGCGAACAAGCGACGAAGTATACAGGGCTAGGATGCCTTCAATTTCCAGGGAGCTCGTGCAGCGACCAAGGCATAAACAGACTGTGCCCCCTCCAAACGGCAGGCCCGGGCCAGGGCATCCAAAGTGGCCCCTGTGGTCAGTACATCATCGACCAACAGCACATCACACCCTCGTAACGACTCTCGTAGGTTAAAAGCACCCCGCATGGCCTGCCTGCGAGCCTGACGCCCCAAGTTCTTCTGTGCCTGCTCGTGCCGTAGCTGCGCCGTGACGATATGCAAACGTGCTGACAAACCCAATTCATGTGCCACGCGCTTGGCCAGCACGGCTGCCGGGTTGAAGCCCCGCCGGTGCAAGGCTTTACGCTGCGAAGGCACTGGAATGACCCGGCAAGCAGCGTTCAGCACAGGCCCATGCCTACGCCATTGCTGCACCATCAGCTCCGCCAACACCGCTGCCATTTCCAGCCGACGGGAAATTTTAAACGCATGTATCAACATATCGCCAGGATGTTCATAATCGAATCCGGCAACCGTCGCTTGCAGGGACAATTGCCCTGCTCCGCAATCCGGGCAGGCCAGTAAAGCCAAGGGCGGCAAGGCCAAAGCACAACGAGGGCAGCGCAAATCCTGGGCGGGTGTTGCCAGCGCGTGTCGGCAAAAGCGGCACAGTGCGCCACTTTGCGAACGCAATCCGCACAGCACACAAGGCCGTGCCAACAGTGGAATCCCTACAAGACGATGGGTCGGCTCGCGCCGAAACAGGGGATGCGCCATAATAGATCATTACCTTTCAGAGCCAGGCTGATTCGATCACAGCACATGCCACTGATCCAGGCCAGCAACGTCCGCGCAACTATGTCCCAGTTACCTTCTTTACCAATCAACTCCGCCCACGTCGAGCAGCAATTCAATCGCCGCGCTCCCCTGGATCACGCTCAGTTTCTTTATGGTGAAGTCGCCCAACGGATGTTGTCCCGGCTGGCTTTGGTGCGCTTGCAACCCACTCATATTCTGGATGCCGGCTGTGGTGCCAGCCACGCGCTGGAGCCTTTGCGTTCCCGCTACCCGGATATGAACTACACCGGTCTGGATCGCAGCGCCAAGCTGTTGGAGGTTGCCCGCGAGCGCTACCAATCCAAACCCAGCCTGTGGCAAAAACTGCGCAACCAACCTACCCCTGCTGCCAACTGGGTTCAGGCCGATATGGCCAACAGCGGCCTGCCCGCAGAAAGCCAGGAGCTGGTCTGGTCGAACATGGCACTGCACTGGCACCCGGAACCGCATCGAGTCCTGGCTGAATGGAACCGCCTGCTGAAACCCGAGACGCTGGTCATGTTCTCCTGCCTGGGTCCCGGCTCTTTTGCCGAGCTGCGCAGTGCCATGGAGCAAGCGGATCTGGGCACCCAAACGCTGGAATTCGTGGACATGCACGACTTTGGCGATCTGTTGCTGGAAAACGGTTTTGCTGATCCCGTGATGGATCAGGAGGTCGTGACGCTAACCTACCGCAGCGCTGAAAAACTGCTGGATGATTTGCGTCTACTGGGCGGCAATCCGCACCCACAACGCAAGGCCAGCCTGAGCACCCTGCCCTGGCGTCAACGCCTGCTCAATGCGCTGGAGAAACAGCGCCATATGGACGGCACCTTGCATTTGAGCCTGGAAATTGCGTACGGGCACGCCTGGCGCGCTCGTAGCCGTCGCAGCACCCAGGGCGAGGTCAGCGTGCCGATCTCCACAATCAGCCGCCGCCCCAAACCCCAGGAATAAACCGCATTTAGAAGCGGTATTCGGCCTGCAACCAGAAGCGGCGGCCATCTTCCGCATAGGAATAGGCTCCGCTGGTACCCGAGTCGCGACGACGATCGGTCAGGTTATAGACGGCCGCGCTCAAGCTCAGATCTTTTCTGGCACGCCAGCTGGCTCCCAGATCCACCGTAGCAATCGTCCCCATGCTTTCGCTGACAGCACCGCCCTGTCCCCAGGAAATATTGGTTTCCCGACCACGCACGTTCAAGGTCAAGAAGGCTGACACGGCTTCATTCGGCGTCCAGTCCACGGTCAGGCTGCCCATATTGCGTGGGGTCGCCACCAAGGGCTGTCCTTCAGACTGCGGGTAGCCAAAGCCCAGGATAGTGGCGCTGCCATTACGCACCTTGGAGTCCGTAAAGGTATAGCTGCCGCGCACTTTCCATTGCTCGTTAAAGCGATAGGCCAAGCCCAGTTCCAGCCCCTGAACCCGTGCTTCAGTGATATTGAAGTAGGTGCTATACATGCTGTTGGTATACGGGTCCGGTGGCACAGGACGGCCATCGGGGTAGTACAGCTGACGCGAGCCGGTATTGGCGATCTTGTTCTTGTAGCGGGTGTGGAACAAAGTAGCGTTGGCGCTCAACGGTCCGCCATCGTCAAAGTACAAGCCCAGTTCTACGTTGGTGCTGACCTCAGGTTCCAGATCCGGATTGCCCCAGGTATAAGCACCGCCACGCTGCGGCAAACCGATTTGCGGATTGCTTTGCATGATGGTCGGAGACTTGAAACCCTTGGCGATCCCGCCTTTCAGCGTCCAGGCATCCGTCGCACTCCAGACACCGTACAAACGGGGAGTCCAGTGACGGCCATAGAACTCGTTGTCGTCCATACGCACGCCGCCGGTCAGGGCGAAGGATGGGCTCAGGCTCCATTCATCCTCCAGGAACAGGGAGTATTCACGTACGGAAGTATCCACACCTGCGCCATTCGGATTGGCGTAGTAGCCATCGGCCTTCAACTCGCTTTTGCGCCACTGAAAACCACCCACCAGCATGTGATCGGCCAAAGGCAGGGTGAGCTTGCCATCAATCACGGTATTGCGAAGATCAGGGCGGGCGCTTTGAGTGGGGCCATCGCGATAGGCTTGTTCACGGTTCAGGCTTAGCTCCGTATCAAAGCGGCCCCAACGCCCCGTATGGGCCAGCGTATAGCTGTCGCGCACGTACTCGTTTTCATTGGCCTTGCCCGTCAAAGCCAATGACTTGCCGGGGGTGGTCCAGAAATGCTGGGTCGTGCGGCCAGCTTCAAACATGAACTCATGATTGTTATTGGGGGTTGCCCACAAACGCACCGTACCGTTTTGACGTTTGGCACGCGCAAAGCCATTCAACACCTGATCTTCCTGACGTTGCTTGTGGTAGCCCCAGAACTGCAAGCCCAAGCGCCCCGGCACGATGGGACCAGACAAGTACAAATCAGCCGAGCCGCTATTTCCAGCCGAACCACTGTCCTGCAAGGTATAGCCACCGGTCAAGGAGCCGTGCCATTTGTCGGCCACTTTGCGCGTCACAATATTGATGACTCCGCCCAAAGCCTCAGAGCCGTACAAGGTCGACATGGGGCCACGCACCACTTCGATACGCTCAATGGCTTCCAGCGGGGGAATCCAGTTCATGTCCAGAGCCTCAGACACCCCACCCTTCATAGTGATCTGACGCATGTCCTGGCGGCGACCATCAATCAAGACCAGCACATGCTCGGACTCCATGCCGCGAATCGAGATAGCCCCTTTGTCGCCACCTAAAATGCTGACGCCCGGCACCTGGCGCAAGGCATCGGCCAAAGACTCAAAGCGTTTCCCCTCCAGCTCCTCGCGCGGAATCACGGTGATAGAGGCTGGTGCGCTCACCACCTCCTGAGCGAATCCCGAGGCGGTCACCGAGATTGCACTTAACTGCTCAACTTCATTGCGTTCCTGAGCCCAGGCGGACATACACGCCAAGGATAAGGCGGCCAAGGGCCAACGCAGGCCCGTTCTCATTTTCATCAGACTTCTTCCATTATTTATAATACGAACCAAACTCATTTCTATTTGCTACTATCATGAGCCCGGTTTCTGACCGTAGTCTGATGAAAACTATTCTGATTATTGAAGACCACCGGCCTTTGTTGAGCCTGTTGGCAAGCCATCTGCAAGGGCAGGGATATGCAATTCGCACCGCTACGACGGGGCGGATTGGTCTTGCCCTGCTGCAAGAACATAGCTTTGATGCCCTGATTCTGGATCTGGGATTGCCCGATATGGACGGCATGGAAGTTCTGGCGCAGCTGCATCGCCCAGATCGCAGCCAGCGCCTGCCCTGCCTGATCTTGAGTGCGCGCGATGCCGTCCACAATCGCATTCAAGGGCTGCGTGGCGGTGCGGACGACTATCTGCTCAAACCCTTTGATCTGGTTGAGCTGGAGGCCCGCCTTAGCGCAATCCTGCGGCGGGCTGCGCCCCATCGTTACCAGCAACTGGTGATCGCGAATCTACGATTCGAGCCTGAAGTGCGACAAGCCTGGGTCAATGACCAAGCCTTGATGTTGCCACGGCGGGAAAGCCTGCTCTTGCTGGAGCTGATGCAGGCCAGTCCCCGTTTGCTGGTCAAGGATTATTTGCTGGAGCAGCTCTATCAAAACCAGACCGACATCAGTCTGAATGCCATCGAAGCGTTGATCTCCAAACTACGCCGCAAGCTGCGCGAGCAAAATGCCCTGGTTTGCATCGACACGGTGCGCGGTGTGGGCTACCGCTTGCGCGCTCTGTGAGCAGGCGCGCCTTCAGTCTGCGCGGGCGATTACTGATCAGCCTTTTGCTGATGCTGGCCTTGGGCTTTTGCACTTTGGCCCTGTCCTTGTTCGATACACGAGACGAGCTGCGCCGCATCAGCCTGTTTTTGCAGGCCGAGGAAATTGCCCGCGACTTTAAACCCTCGGAATCATTGGATAGCTTGCCGCGTCAGTACGCCGGTGGGGAAATGTCTTATTCGCTGTACAGCGCCGAGGGTGAGTTGCTCCAGGCTTCATCCAATCTGGCAAGTCCACGACGCCTGCGCCCTGCTCAGCCCGAAGACGAGCTGGCCTTGTTCAGGCTGAAGCATCGCAGTGGCTATGTGGTGTCGGTTTCGGTCACGCTGCCCAGTGGCGAAATCCTGATGGTCGCCAAACGAGACCAGCGCGAAAGAGAGCTGATCGGAGCCTTGCTGCAAACCCGCATGTGGCGCTCACTGCTTTTGTGGCTGCCGGTGTGTGCGTTGGGTCTGTTGTTGATCGCCTGGCTGATTCATTGGACCTTGCGCCCGGTACGACAAGCGGCAAATCTGGCTGCGACGCTGGGTCCCGCACAACCCGAGCTGCGCTTGCCAGTCACTGAGCTACCCAAAGAAATTCGCCTCTTGGCACAGGCCGTCAATCAAAGTCTGGACCGCCTGATGCAGGCCTATCACCATGAACAACAACTGGTCGCAGATGCCGCGCACCAACTGCGCACCCCATTAGCTGTGATGTCCTTGCGTCTGCAAACGGCTGAACACCATAGCGAGCAGGACTGGGATTTGCTGCGCGAGGATATTACCCACTTGCAGCGTCTGGTCAGCCAATGGCTCAGCCTGGCCCGCAAGCAGGAGCAGGCTACGGAACTAACAGACCACACAGCCTTGGCACCGTTGTGCCGCCGTGTGATGGGAGACTTATGGCCGCTTTTCGAGCAGGCCAATCGAGAGATCCAATTTCACGATGATAGTTCGCTCGATACTGTTCAAGCTTGTGAGGCCGATCTGTCCGAAGCCATTGTCAACGCACTGGACAATGCCCTGACGCATGGCAAAGGCACGGTCAGCTTGCATTTGCATAACCCACAGCCAGACCAATGCGCGATCGATATCAGCGATCAAGGTGCAGCCTTGGATGCGCAAACAGCTCATCTGGCCTTTGAGCGCTTTCACAAGCAAGACAGCGCCAGCAAAGGAGCGGGCCTGGGGTTGACGATTGTGCGTCAGATTTTGCTGCGCCACGGTGGCCAGGCCCAGTTCCTGCCCGGCGCACCCTGCACTCTGAGGCTCTTGCTGCCACTAGCGGCTCCCGCCTCTGACAAAAAAACGGTTTAGCGGTAAACTCGTCCGGTTGGCCTCCCCGGCCAACTACGTTCTCAGGGCGGGGTGCAAGTCCCCACCGGCGGTAATGGCACTAGCCTAGCCCGCGAGCGCCTGGCCTTGTGTCAGGGACAGCAGACCCGGTGTGATTCCGGGGCCGACGGTATAGTCCGGATAAAGAGAGAACGGGATACCCTCATAACCTGTACAGGAGTCATCCTGCTATGGGCTTGAGCTATCCTGCTTCCTGCATGCCCTGTTTTTGTTGTCATAAAACAGGAAATCAACATGAACAGTATTACCCCAGCCAATCTTCTGGCTCCCCGTATCGCCTTTATTCAAGCTTGCTGGCACAAGGACATTGTGGATCAGGCCCGACTGGGTTTTATCGACGAAATCAAAGCCATGGGCCACGACAGCAGCCTGATCGACTTCTTTGAAGTGGGCGGCGCCTTTGAAATCCCACTGCATGCTCAACGTCTGGCCCAATCGGGTCAATATGCCGCTGTTGTGGCTGCCGGCCTGGTGGTTGATGGCGGTATTTATCGCCACGACTTTGTGGCTACCGCAGTGATTCAAGGCTTGATGCAAGTCCAGCTCAGCACCAACGTGCCGGTGTTTTCAGTCGTGCTGACTCCTCACCATTTCCATGATGGCAAAGAGCACCACGATTACTTTCACCGTCACTTTGTGATCAAGGGCCAGGAAGCGGCCCGTACATGCCTGGATACCATGAGCAAATTGCAAGCACTGCCTGCGGCATCCGTCGCCGCTCTCTAAACGGCAAGGCGGCCTGAAAAGGCCGCCTCAATCCCAAACCCCCCAGGCTGCTTTTACCCGCAGCGCCAGAGCTGGCCAGAAGCTTACTGGCCATGCATTTGGTAACTACTGTATCAAGACTGGTTACGCTTGCGCGACGAGTCTATACCCAGCTGTTTAAGCTTGCGGTACAAGTGGGTGCGTTCCAGACCAGTACGCTCCGACACACGCGTCATGCTGTGATTTTCGCGGCGCAGATGATATTCAAAATAAATGCGCTCGAACTCGTCACGCGCTTCGCGCAAAGGCAGATCCAAAGATATGCTGCCTAGCTGGGACTCATCCTGCTCGACTTCAGGGACGGCCATGGCAGGTGCCATACCGGGAGCCATTGTGGCGGTTTCAGGACGGCGATCACCACCTTGAACCACTGGGCGGGCAGCGGCTGCCAGCGCCTTGGGTGCAACGGTACGCTCCAAACCCGAGGCGACGGTCTTGAGCAGGCGCTGCATGGTGATGGGTTTTTCCAGGAAGTCCACCGCACCAATACGGGTTGCTTCCACCGCGGTATCCACCGTGGCGTGGCCACTCATCATGACCACTGGCATATCCAGCAAGCCTTGAGAAGCCCACTCCTTGAGCAGGCTGACACCGTCAGTGTCTGGCATCCAGATATCCAGCAAGACCAGATCGGGGCGGCCCCGCAAGCGTGCCTCGCGAGCCTGGGCGGCATTCTCTGCCAATTGCACGGTGTGCCCTTCGTCGTAAAGAATTTCCGACAAAAGTTCCCGAATGCCGATTTCGTCATCAACTACCAGAATTCTGGCCATAAAACGTCACCTACGTGATTTTTACGCATTATCGTTTGCTCGCCGCCCAGAGTCCAGACGAATATGCTGGCCAGCAAGCCGGGTAAAGAGGATGGAAATGCGAGCCCCCCCCTCACGACGATTGGAAACATCGATTCTGCCGCCGTGCTCCTCGATGATTTTCTTAACTATAGCAAGTCCCAGACCCGTGCCGGTGGGCTTGGTGGTTACGTAAGGTTCAAAAACGCGCACCAGCATCTGGGGATCAAAACCAGGCCCGTTATCTGACACCACAAAACTGACCGCATCAGAAGAGTCGGAACCTTCTACGCCCGCAATCATGGTTTTAACAAATACATGCGCCTGGTCAAGTGATTGATCCTGGGCAGCCGCTTCACGAGCATTGGCCAGCAGATTATGGATAACCTGCCGCAGCTGCGTGGGGTCGCCTTGAACCATGGGCAAATCAGGGTCCAGCTCCACATCAATTGCCACACTATAACCATCGTCCCGGACCATGCCTTCTTCCGGGTCCCAACCATATAAAGTCAGCACTTCGGTAATCAGCTCGTTCAGATTCAGAGCTTGCATCTGAGTCGCCGGTTTACGAGCATACTCTCGGAAATCTTCCACCATCTTCTTGAGCGAACTGACCTGATTGACGATGGTATTGGTATAGCGCAGCAACATGGCAGCATGGACTTCATCCAGCTGCGACTCCAGTTTCATGGCCAGTCGTTCGGCCGACAACTGAATAGGCGTTAACGGGTTCTTGATCTCGTGTGCCAGGCGTCGAGCCACCTCGCTCCAGGCCACCAGACGGCTGGCGGAAATCACGTCGGTAATATCGTCAAACACCACCAGATACCCGGTTGGCTGACCATCTACACGCAGCAAGGTACCACGGGCCAAAACGGTGACGATAGTATCACGCGCTTCATTACCTTCTTGCATTTCCAATTCAAACTGCTGCTGCCAGTAAGGATGATCCGAGCCCATGGCCTGATGCGTGGAAAAGGCTTCACGTATCACCGAGGCAAAGGTCATGGCCCCTTCCAGCGTTTCCAGCGGACGCCCCTTGATGGAGCGCAAGTCCACCTGCAAGATACGCTGCGCCCCCTGGTTGAACATGGTGACGCGGAACATCTCGTCAAACGCCAGTACACCACTGGACAGATTACTGAGCACTGACTCCAGGTACATATTGGAGCGTTCCAGCTGCAGACGATTTTTCTCGACCATGCGGCGCGCTTCATCCAGTTGCCGAGTCATGGCATTGAAAGAGCGGGTCAACTGGCCTACTTCATCTTTGGCAGGTGGCTCAGGCAAAGCCCGGTAATCCCCTACCCCTACCGCCTGCGTCCCGGCAGCCAATGTCAGCAAAGGACGCGTCAGGCGGCGCGACAAGGCCAAGGCAGCCGCCACAGCCGTAAACACCGCCAGAATCAAGGCCAGCGTCAGCGTTATGCCGTAGAGCTTGCGCAAGCCCTGACGAGATAAGGCCAGCTCCTGATAATCCCGGAAACCTTGCTGCACCTGGTTGGCATTGCGTGCAATCTTGTCCGGCACAGGCTGAATGACCTGCAGCCAGCGCGAGTCTGCCGTGCCACTCAAGGTTGCCGCAAAGCGATTGGGATCGGCCAATGGTAGAACCGTGCGCAGACGCAAGCCCGTGGACTCTGCGGGAACCCCGCCTTCGTCCAGGCCGTTGTCGTGAACAGGCGCATCATCATCCACCTCGGCAGCCGAATAGCGGCCTGCAATACGCAGCTGATTCATCACGCTGGAGGGCGGCATATCAGGCAGCAGCGTGTCATAGCGGCCCGAGGAAAAGGCAATCAGACGACCATTGCCCGAAAATACCATTGCCTCCGTCACCCCGCTGTTCTCACGCAAGGAGATCAGCAAGCTGCTGTACTGCGCACTATCCGCCTTGTTCAGTGCCGACACCATTTCATTGGCACGACCTTCCAGCTCATTGAGCTGCGAATCCAGGGCGGCGCGGCCCAGACTCAAGCCTGATTCCAGCGCCGTATCTACCCGCACGTTGAACCAGGACTCGATCGAGCGCGACATGAACTGCACCGAGAGCAGGTAGATCAGCGCCCCCGGAATAATGCCGATCAAGGTGAAGTAAAAGGCAAAGCGCGCCGTCATGCGGGCACCAAACTGACGCCGGCGTATTTGTCTGAACAGACGAATCGTCAGCAACAGCACCCAGGAAATCAGCGTGGCGGCCAGTACACCGTTGAGCACCAGCAGCAAGTCATACTGCTGCGCATAGCGCGAAGCGTTCCCCGTAGACCAGACAAGAAGAGAAAACAGCGCCAACGCGCTGACACCCGCTCCGAACAGAGCGGTGCGCAAGATCCAACGTATCAAGGTTGGGGCTCGTCGACGGAGACGGAAAAGGAAAAGGTTTTCCATGGAGTAGCCAATGTCCAGGCAGAACTATTGATGGCGTCCACTTGAAACGGACGGGCCAGCAAAGAGGTATCCAGGCGCAAACGCACACGACCCTGGTATTCCTGGTCGCGGTCCAGATCAGCCACATAGGCCACGGCCCAGCCGCGAATATGCCGCAGCATGGCCAATGCGTCGTTCATGGAGGATTCGGGCAGAGAAAGGTCCCCGGTGCCCACGCGCCACTGACGGGTCAGGGCGTTATACACAACCCGCCAAGTTTGTTGTTCTTTGACAACGTTTTTGTCAAACCAGTACCAGCGGGGTTTGGCCAATTCCACTTCAACCGTGAAATACAGCGGCACCCCTTTCTCGGCAGCGGTGCGCAATTCCGGGCTTAACTCGAATTCGACATCCGCGTCGATATACAGTTTTTCATCCCGAATATGGGGCTCGACCTTGACGACCCGCTCTCCCGACGTAGCGACCGGCACAATGGTATTGGCCGAGCTTAGCGCGCAGTTGAAAATCAGCAGAAAAGACAGAAAAACGCGCCACATCGTGATTAACCGCAAAAAGGACAAAGTCAGAGCCCTAATTGTGACAAGTCAAACCGGGCGCGTAAATAAGGCGTAGAAAAAACCGTCGCCATCTGCCAGCGATCGTCCCGCAACGCCGGGCAAAATCTGGCCAGGAGAGTCCAAAAGCTGCGCCTCGGGATGACGGGCCAAAAATGCCTCGACCTGTTGCTCCCCTTCAGCCGGGAAAATCGAGCAGGTCGAATACAGGAAATGCCCGCCGGGCTGCAATGTGGACCACAAGGCATCCAGTATAGAGCTTTGCAAACGCGCGGTATCGGCAATGTCCGACTCGCGGCGCAACCAGCGAATATCGGGGTGACGACGCACAATACCCGAAGCGGTACAAGGCACATCAGCCAGGATGGCATCAAAGGGCTGCCCATCCCACCACTGGGCAGGACGAGCCGCATCGCCCCGTTTCAATTGAACTTTGTCGCTGGCCAGGCCCAGACGACGCAGGTTATGACCTACGCGCTCCAGACGCTCGCCGTCCGAATCCAGGGCCAACAAGGAAACATCCGCCTGCTCCAGCAAATGAGCGGTCTTGCCACCTGGGGCCGCGCACGCATCCAGCACGCGCATGCCATCCTTGACCGGCAAAAGCAGACCGGCTTGCTGAGCCGACCAGTCCTGCACCGACCACCAGCCCAGATCAAACCCAGGAATCGCCTGAACCGGCATGGCCTTGTCCAAGGTAACGGCACCCGTGCCGGGGCTGCTGGACGCAATACCGGCTTCCGTCAGCACCGCCTGCAAGCGCTCCACCGAGCAACGACGCTGATTCACGCGCAAGGTCAAAGGACCAGGGCGATTGGCCGCTTGCAACAACGCTTCCCAATCACGAGGGTAAGCACGACGCAATTCCTTGACCCACCAGCCAGGATGATTCCAGCGTGCTTCGGGACGGCTCTCCACCTGAGACAGGATCATCTTGCGCTCGCGTGTAAAGCGACGCAGCACCCCGTTCACCAAGCCCTTGGACAGACGCAGCGCAGCCTGGCTATCAGCCGCACGCACAGCCTGATCCACCACCGTATGCACGGCATAGACCGGCACATCCGGGCGATCCTCAAAAGCCTTGGCATCCTCTTGCACACGCATGGCTGTATCCAGCAAGGCCAGCGACACCATCAGCAAGGCATCCAGCCAGGTATTGCTGGGCTGGCGCGGCACCAGCGTGATACGAATCTGACGGGCATGGCCCAGACGGCGCAAAACATGGAAGCTGACAGACTGCACCGCCGCACGGGCTGGCGCTGGCGTTGCAGCCAGGCTTTCAGTCAGGGACTTGCCTGCCAGTACGCCTTCAATATTGCGCGCACTCAGCAACATGACTTCAGACAGGGGCAAAGAGGGAGAAAGATGGGCGTCGGACACAGAACAACCGCTAGAAAAGAAAAATATGACTGCGACTGTAGCACTATTTGCCGCATAAACCGGGCTCAAACGCACAAGATCCGCACGCATCCGGGCATGGGACGGTAAAATCAAGCCTATTTCCCAATTTCGAGCCCTCAAGCTCCAGAAGGACCCTCTATGAGCGCCCCCAAAGTCGGATTCGTGAGCCTGGGTTGTCCCAAGGCCCTGGTCGATTCCGAACGAATTCTTACCCAGCTGCGTACCGACGGCTATCAGATCACCCCCAGCTACGACAATGCGGATGTGGTGGTGGTCAATACCTGTGGCTTTATCGACAGCGCCAAGGCTGAATCGCTGGAAGCGATCGGCGAGGCACTGGCTGAGAACGGCCGCGTCATTGTCACCGGTTGTATGGGTGTGGACGAAGGATTGATTCGCGACGTACACCCCTCGGTGCTGTCCGTCAGCGGCCCCCAGCAATATGAACAAGTCCTGCGTGCCGTGCGTGAAGCCGCCCCGCCCTCGCTGGACCACAATCCCTACATTGATCTGGTACCGCTACAAGGCATCAAGCTGACCCCGCGTCACTACGCCTACCTGAAGATTTCCGAAGGCTGTAACCACAGCTGCAGCTTCTGTATTATCCCGTCCATGCGCGGCAAGCTCGTCAGCCGTCCTGTCGGTGATGTACTGGGCGAAGCCGAGCGTCTGGTCAAGGCAGGTGTCAAAGAGCTGCTGGTGATCTCGCAGGACACCAGCGCCTACGGCGTGGACATCCGCCAGCGTACGGGCTTCTGGAATGGTCGCCCCGTCAAGAGCAGCATGCTGGACTTGAGCGCCGCCCTGTCCGAGTTGGGTGCCTGGGTGCGTCTGCACTACGTCTACCCCTACCCGCATGTGGACAACATCATTCCCCTGATGGCCGAGGGCAAAGTGCTGCCGTACCTGGATATCCCCTTCCAGCACGCCAGCCCTTCCGTGCTGCGCGCCATGAAGCGCCCTGCGTTTGAGGACCGCACCCTATCTCGCATCAAGCAATGGCGTCAGGACTGCCCGGATCTGACCATCCGCTCCACCTTCATCGTGGGCTTCCCCGGTGAAACCGAGGAAGACTTCCAATACCTGCTGGACTGGATGACCGAGGCCCAACTGGATCGCGTTGGCTGCTTCCAGTATTCGCCTGTTGAAGGCGCCCCCGCCAACAAACTCGACGGCATCGTCCCTGACGAAGTCAAGCAAGAGCGCTGGGAACGCTTCATGGAACATCAGCAAGCCATCTCCACCGCTCGCCTGGCTGCCAAAGTGGGCCGCGAAATGGACGTGCTGATTGATGAGATCGACGAAGACGGCGATGCCGTTGGCCGCTCCAGCGCCGACGCCCCCGAAATTGACGGCAACGTCTTCATCACCAGCGAACAAAAACTGGAACCCGGCCAAATGGTGCGCGTGCGTATTACGGATTCCAGTGAATATGACTTGTTTGGAGAAACAAGCTAAGCTCGAACGTCCCTACGTTCATTTGACAATAGCCCGGCCCTCGAGCCGGGCTATTCGCTTACGACATGACAAGAACAAGACTCATCGAGCTGGCTGTTGTTACCGCGCTGGGATATTTCCAGTACTACCTTTTGCAAAACCATCTGGATTTTCTACTTCTGGATTACATGGAGAAACACCGCTGGCTAGCCGTGGCCCTCTCTATGGCCCCTCTTTTTGCGCTCTATTTCTTTGTGAGGGTTTTACTGCCAAGCGTAGCAGCTGGCACACTCACGGCCGGCGCCACATTTCTACTCACGAAAGTCAGCAATACAAAACAAGCTCTGACAACTGCGCCGCTTTCATGGACGGACCTTTCCCAGACCGACAATTGGTCAATTATTCCTCACTACATCAGCTACCACCATGTTCTCTATGTCCTGCTGGCTGTTGGCGTGATTTTCGTTTTAGCTCGCATCGACCCAAGTACACGCCTAAAAAAAAGCGGGATTCTGCTGGGGACCTTGTTTAGCATTATTTCCTTGCACCCTTACCTGGACAAAATCGACAATCATGTCAGTCGTGTCGCGCGCTTTGAGCTCATTCGCCAAGATGTTCAATACTACATGTGGGACTGGCCACTCAATATTCGTAAAAATGGTTTGCTAACCCACCTTATTCAAACCAGTCAACGCCGTATACCTTCGCCTCCCTCAGCCCAAGAGCGAACTGAGTTTGACCTCTTAACATCCTCGGAAATAAAAACGGTTGAACAGCCTGCAAACATCATCCTCATCCTATGTGAGGCCTGTTGGCACGACGAGCAACACTTCAAATCAGCCTTTACACCGTTAACAGATATAGGTTTTCAACCTTTCCGGGCGATTTCCCCTGTTTATGGTGGCGGCACTGTCAATTCCGCCTTTGAGCTCTTAACAGGCCTTCCTGCCAATGGGGCTCTAAATGGTGTGATTTACCAGGAATACACCCAGCTACTATCATCCAAAGCATGGGCCTGGCCTCGTAACCTTCAGCTAGCTGGCTACACAACCACCTCGCTCCACAACTTCTCTCGCAACTTCTGGAATCGTCATATTATTAATCCAAAGCTGGGGTTCCAACAGTTCATTTCCATTGAGGATATGAACTACGAGGGTCCAACTTTAGCCAGAGACTACATTCTATTTGATGCCGCAGTAGAAGATTTTCAAAATAAAAATGGGTCACATTTTCAATTTATGACGACCCTTTATACCCATGGGGGATATGAATCTCATGAAGGGGACGACGGGGAGCACGTTTACGGTGAAAGATTGACACAAAGCCTGCAGGAAACAGCCGATTTCGCCAGCAAGCTTATCGAACGCCACCCGGATACTTTAATTCTTCTGGTCGGTGACCATAAGCCAGCCTTGACTCGTTTTTTCCATCAGGCAAATGTATTTCCGGACGATTTTTTTATCCGAACAGGGCAAACTGCCAACGACTACATGTTCGCCCCCTCTGCTCCCAAAGAGGTCCTAGGCGACGTCCCTGGCTATATCTACTATCGCAACCAAGATTTAACGGATCGCTTGAATCAGCAACCATTTTTCTGCCTCACCCAAATTATCAACGATGCAACAGTAGGAACGGCACTCCCTTCGTTCCAGTACTCTCAGCACCACTCGCTTTGCTCAAAAAACACCACATTGTCCTATACCCAACTTAGCGAGTCCTATCCAAGCTGGTTGTACTCTGCCTCCCTTTTCCAACCCTGATCTGAAAATAATCCTCATGCCTATTTATCAACTCGACAATCACTCCCCCCAGATCGACGACAGCAGCTTTGTTGCCGCAGAGGCTACCCTGATTGGCAAGGTCGTTTTGAAAGAGAAAAGCAGTGTCTGGCCCGGTGCCGTTATCCGTGGCGACAACGAAACCATTACCGTGGGTGTAGGCTCCAACGTGCAAGAAGGTGCAGTACTGCACACCGATCCAGGCTACCCGCTGGATATTGGCGACCATGTCACCATCGGCCACCAGGCCATGCTGCACGGCTGTACCATCGGTGAAGGCGCGTTGATCGGCATCCAGGCGGTCGTGCTGAACGGGGCCGTCATCGGTCGCGATAGCCTGGTTGGTGCTGGAGCACTGGTCACGGAAGGCAAAGTCTTCCCGGAGCGCAGCCTGATCATCGGATCGCCCGCCAAAGCCGTACGTACCCTGAGCGATGAGGACATTGCCAAGCTACGTCAAAACGCCAGTGTTTACGCCCAACGCGGTGGCCACTACAAAACGGCCTTGAAACGCATAGGCTAAGAAAAACAGGCGTACACCGGGTTCCTCTTTGTCACACACCATGCAGTCAGCTGTCGCTTAAAAAGCCTCCGGAAAATATGCGAGGCCACTCAACGCTGGCAATCCGGCCAGTCCTGATCTCTTCCCTCCTGCCATCGCCGTTGGCGATGGCACGTTGACAGATGATTGATTTGCAAGGAAGAAAACGGGTCCTAGAATGAAGGCGTCAATCTAAAAACCACCTTCAGAGACAGATCCCTATGAAAACCTACCGCATCGGTCAGATCGTCCCCAGCTCCAACACCACCATGGAAACCGAGATTCCTGCCATGTTGCAGGCTCGTTACGCCGAGTTTCCTGAAGAGCGCTTCACATTCCACTCCTCGCGCATGCGCATGATGCACGTGAATCCCGAAGAGCTGAAAGCCATGGACATCGCCAGCGATCGCTGCGCTGTTGAGCTGAGCGACGCCCGCATGAGCGTGATGGCCTACGCTTGCCTGGTCGCCATCATGGCCCAAGGCGACGGCTACCACCGCGTCTCGCAAGAGCGTCTGCAAAACACCGTAAAAGACAACGGCGTGGAAATTCCTGTGCTGAGCTCGGCCGGTGCCCTGGTCGATACGCTGAAAGAATTCGGCTACAAGAAAGTCTCCATCATCACCCCTTACATGAAACCGCTGACCAAGCGCGTGGCTGACTACATCGAAGCTGAAGGCATCGAAGTTCAAGACTCCATCAGCCTGGAAGTGTCGGACAACCTGGAAGTGGGCCTGTTGAACCCAGAGAACCTGCTGGAGCACGTCAAGCGCCTGAACCACGAAGGCGTGGACGCAGTTATTCTGTCCGCTTGCGTGCAGATGCCTTCCCTGCCTGCTATCCAGCGCGCTCAAGACCAGATTGGCAAGCCCGTTCTGTCCGCCGCTGTTTGCACCGTGTACCAAATGCTCAAGACCCTGGGTCTGGAAACCCGCGTTCCTAACGCTGGCCACATCCTGTCTGGCGCCAAGCCACAAGCCTGATCCAACAGGCTTAGCGGTACAAAGCCCTGCCGACATACAGTCGGCGGGGCTTTTTTTATGCTTAGACGTCCTCAATGTGTGCCGTAAAAACCGCAGTTGTGGCGGCTCATAAACAAACGCCAAGCCATGGCTGGCCGTTCGCCCTCGATACAGGCTGATAACATCCTCTGCTACTACATCCGTATGGACATATGACGTAGACGCGACGCGAAATAGCCCTATAGCTTGGAGCGATGACTCTCTCCGCTGCCACGTCAGCCCAGATGCAGATAATCAAAAAAAAGCGATATGATGCCTGCATGAAACTGGACCTTCTAACCCTCAAACTGTTTGTCCGCATCCTGGAAGAAGGCACGATCAGCCAAGCGGCAGAGCGTGAGCATATTGCTGCCGCCGCGGTCAGTCGCCGGATTGCGGATCTGGAACAGTCTCTGAACACCACCTTACTGCTGCGTACGAACAAAGGTGTCAGCCCAACTGCGGCGGGCCTGGAGCTGCTGTACCGCTCACGTGCCTTGCTCAACAGTGCGCAAGAGATCGAGACACGCCTTCAAGCGTTTTCGCAAGGCCAGCAAGGGCTGGTACATATCCTGGCCAATACATCGGCTATCTCCCAGTTTCTGGCCGAGCCTCTGGGCGAATTTGGACGTCTGCACCCCGCGATTCCCCTGCAACTGGAAGAACAAACCAGCCTGGACATTATTCGGGCTCTGGCAGAGGGCAAAGCCGACCTGGGTGTCTTTACCCGCCTGCCTTACGCAGCCGATATCGAAGCTTACCCATTTCGCAGTGACAAGCTGGTCGTGCTGGTGCCTATCAATCACCCCTTGGCTCAGCATGACAAAGTCCGTTTCGAGCAAACGCTGGAGCATGAGCAGATCACGCTGCTGACCGGCACGCAGCTGCATTACCAGATCACCAAAATCGCCATGGAAGCCAACCGCTCGGTGCGTATCCGCACCGAGGTTTCTGGCTACGACGCCATGTGTTTGCTGATTAATGCAGGCATGGGTATAGGCATCTTGCCGCGCAAGAGCGCCAGCATTTATCAGATCCCCAATACCCGTGTGATTGAGCTGGACGAAGAATGGAGCCAGCGAGAAATTCTGATCGGTGTGCGCCGCCGCAGTGACCTGCAACCGAGCGCAGAAAGCTTGCTGAGCTTCCTGCTCGAGAGCGGCGCTTAAGAAAGCCGACCTTAGCCGGTGCTACGGCCAAGGTCATATCGTCTAATAAGCAGGCCCGGCCTTTACAACATAACTGAGGCGGAGCAGCTATCCGCAAGACGTCTGGCGATCAAACCAGCGTTAGTAAGCTGCGCCGGGCTGAGCAACGGGCACCTCAACCTCGTCCTTGAATTGACCCAACAAAGCCGTTGCCGCCTGCCGCAATAACACCGCGTCCACGCCTACGGCCACAAACAAGGCCCCCAAGGACAAATAGTGATGCGCTGCCTCGACATTGGCCTGCAAGATTCCGGGAGCCTTACCCGCCTTGCTGATACGCACGATCGCGTCCTCAATCGCTGACAAAACGTCTGGATGCCCGGGTTCGGTCAAATACCCCATACTGGCCGCCAAATCCGCCGGGCCGATGAAAATACCGTCCACGCCCTCCACCGCCAGAATCTCGTCCAGATGATCCAGTGCCTCGCGAGTTTCCACCTGACAAATCACGCACATTTCCTGATTGGCTCGCCCCACATAGTCCGTGGTCGCCCCCCAGCGAGCAGCACGTGCCAAGGCTGCACCCACCCCTCGAATGCCATGCGGAGGATACCGTGTCGCGGCAACAGCCGCTTTGGCCTGCTCCGCGTTTTGCACCATGGGAATTAAAAGGTTCTGAGCCCCCATATCCAGCAGCAGCTTGATCTGCACAGGGTCATTCCAGCTGGGACGCACAATCGGCGCAATAGGATGGGCCGATACGGCCTGCAACTGCGCCAGCAAAGTCTGTACCGTATTGGGAACATGCTCGCCATCCAGCAAGATCCAGTCATAGCCCAGGCCTGCACAGAGGTCCGCCACATACGGGCTGGCCAAGCCATGCCACAAACCAATCTGGGACTTACCCTGCCGCAAAGCCTGCTTGAATGCATTTACCGGGTGCTTCATGTCCTCTCCTTGTCATGTGCTTAGGCGTCAAACAAGTAGTGTAAAGCGCACAAGGTAGAAGTGAGCACAGGGCCTGATTGTTTTGTCTCTGAGCATACCCATGCAGAACCAGCAGACAAGAGTAGGCAACAGAAACGGCCCACTCAATGGGCCGTTCTTCTTGATGCAATGGCAGACGTAATTACAAGGCCTGACCAACCTCTTTCACCAACTCCCCAAAGCGGGGCGTGGCGCGATCTCGCGGACGTGGCAGGTCTACCTCTATCCGGGCGCTGACACCAGCCGGGCTGCCACCCAGAACGATAATGGTATCGGCCAAAAAGACCGCTTCGTCAATGTCGTGCGTCACAAACAGAACTGCTGCTGAACTACGCTGCCACACTTGAACCAGCTCATCCTGCAAGGCCTGACGAGTCAAGGCATCCACGGCAGAAAAAGGTTCATCCATCAACAACAAATCCGGCTGCACAGCCAAGGCGCGGGCAATGCCAACACGCTGTACCTGACCACCCGACAGTTGATGCGGCCAGCGGTCTTTCAGATGCGCCAAACCCACCTGATTCAAAGCAGCATCCACACGCTGATCGCGCTCTTCACGCGACAGACCCAACCCTTCCAGACCATAAGCCACGTTGGAAGCAATACGTCGCCAAGGCAACAGACGACTGTCCTGAAACACGAAGGCATTGGCACGACGGCCAGGACTATCTTGCAGGTTGGAACGCAGATGTCCGAAGCTGGGCTGGCTCAAACCGGCCGCCGCACGTAGCAAGGTGCTCTTGCCTACGCCCGAACCACCTACAATCGCCACAAAATGCCCTGCCTGCACTTCCAGATTCACATCGCGGATCACTGGTGCAGGCGCACCGGGGTACTGAAAACCAAACCCCTGGAACTGAATCAAGGCTGCCACTGAAGTACCCATTTGTTGAAAGCCAGAAAAAGCATATCGCACAAGGTGTAGACCACCGAGATGATCAACATATAGACCACCACCGCATCGTAAGCACCCACTCCCGCTGCGGCATTCATTTCCTGACCCATACCAGGCACACCCAGCAACTCGGCCGCAATCAACGTCATCCAGGCTTGACCAATACCAGCACGCACACCACTCAACAAGCCGGGGCTGATCGCTGGCAGAACCACCGTCCAGGCGCGAGCGAAATAGGAGTTATGCCCGAAAGCCGCAGCCAATTCGTAATAGCGGGGATCGACCGAACGCACCGCACTGTAAGTGGCAAAGTAATTCAGCCAGAACACACCGATTGCAATCACAAAGGCTGCACCAGTGTGGCTGACCTTGAACCAGGCAATGGCAAACACCACCCACGCCAAGGGCGGGATAGGACGCAGCAAGCGAACCAAGTAAGCTTGCAGTAAATCAAAGCGATGGATCGTTGCCGCCGCCAGACCAAAAGCAATACCCAGGAAAGTGCCGATGCCCAAGCCCCAGAAATAATGCACCAGACTGGACTGAGCAGCCGGCCAAAGACGACCGGCTTCAATCTCCTGGAACAAAGCCGAGGGCAAGCTCAATGGATCAGGCAGCGTACCTCGCGGAGCCCAGCCATAGACATAAGCCAGGCGCCACACCAGGATAAACAAGGCCAGACCGGCTACGCCGTAAACAATCCGCTCCAGACCGCGACGCCACAAGGCATCAACCAGGGCACCCGCAGTTGCGGGTGCTGCGGCGGGCAAACTTGCTTGTTTCGCAACGCTCATTACGGTGCTGCCTTTTCATAAAAGCGAACGTCAAACAGGCTTTGAACATCATCCAGCTTGGTAGCCAGCGTGCCTAAAGAAACCTGGAAATCCTGCAGCTGAACCGTGCCATCAATAATCTTGTGAGGATCAGGCTGGAACTGATCACGCGAGCGCTCGATAGCGGCTTGCACAATCTCTTTAGGCAAGCGACCACCGCCTACATACTTCTGCACATAAGGCGTTGCCTTGGCTGGCTCGTCGCGCAACATGGCAGTGGCACGCAGGTGAGCATTCACCAAATGCTGAACCAGATCAGGATTGGATTTGATCAAGCCTTCACGCACCAGCAGTACCGAGCCGGGCTCATTGGGGAACAACTCCCCACCGTGAGCCACAATCTTGGCATCGGGCTGGCGCTGCAGAATTTGGCTAACCGTAGGTTCCAGAATGGCGGCGGCATCAACAGCGTGATTGCTCAAGGCCTGTTGAATCTGGGCCTCGCCCTGGTAGATCACCTCGACCACATTCGGGTCTACTTTCAGCATATTGCGCAGCCAGTACTGCAAGGCAGCCTCTGGCACAGCGCCTTTGGGGTAGCTGGCAACCTTGGGCTTGTGACCTTTCTCCTGAGTGAACTTGGCCACAGCCGCTGCGAAATCAGGCTGGTCGGCATCAAGATAAGCAGCCAGTTCACCAATAGCGACCACACTGACCTGTTCCACAATATTGGAGGCGACAACTTTAACGTCGGCCTCTTTAGCCTTGGCCACCAAAGCGGGGCCAATACCCACATAGGCAACATCCAGCTGCCCGGCGATCAAGGCCTGGGTCAGCGCTGGACCGCTTTGAAACTGAACCAGCTTAGGTTCCGCTTGTCCCTCTGGCAATAAGTCGCCAGACCCTAAGCCCACGAACAATTGAGCGGCAGGCATGATAGGCAAATAGCCGATCTCCAGCGCTTGCTCGGCAGCCTGTGCGGAGAAGGAGACGGATAGAGCAAGAAGGCCAGGGGCTAAATAACGGGAAAACATAACGATCTCGTGAAACAGGCGAAAACTGAAGCTTAAACCTGTTGGGGAGACGCATCTTTATTTGCTTATAACAAAAAGAAATAAAAACTGGATTCTTTAGAGTGCTGTGAGTACACGACTGTACTCATACCGACAGACAGCTCCCCTATCACTCTAATACATGGTCAACACTTTTTACTAGCGAGTGATAAAGTAGGTACCGACCATCAGGAACAACACGCCCACTAGCTTATTAAAAGTAAGAAGTTCACCAAAAAACAGCCAAGCTAATATCAAGCCGACTAAATATCCTAACGACAATAATGGATAGGCAACACCAACCTCCAACTTGGAGAGCACAACAACCCATACCCCAAAGCTAAGAACATATAAAACCAATCCTCCAGTTATGAAGGGGTTAAACATGGCTCGGAAAATAGAATAAAAGACCCCTTTTTCAGGCAGAAACAAAACCTGAAGAGAGTTGGTCCCAGCCTTCAAAAGCATCTGTGCGAAAGTATTCAATAAAACGGCGGATAAAACCAAACCAATCTGAGCAACGCCCATTCTATATTCCTAAAAGGTGTACTGCACAAGCCACTCCCCCACCAACCAGGCAGCCAGCCAAAATCTCTGTCTTGCTGTGACCAATTCTCTCTCTAAGGTTGAAATCCCTGATTTTATTCAAAGCTATTGCATGTTTCTCAATCTGCTTGCGCAGACTATTAGCATCAAGCAAAACAATAAACAACAAGGCTATTGAAACACCAAGAACCGGACTTGAGAGCCCTTCCTTTAAATAAACAAGAGCAGCCATACTGCTAACAATAGAGCTGTGATTGCTCGGCATACCACCATAGCCAATCAAATCAAAGGCAAGGCGCCCAGCTCGAAAACTGTTTACAAGAAACTTTAAAACCCCTGCAACCAGCCATGCCAAGAATGGAGTTAATATATATGCGTAGGTCATAATTAAAAATAAAGCTGATAAACAACCACAGAAAGCCAAGAAATGACAATCATTAAAATTGGTTTATCATTTATAACAGCATCAGTTGGTGACTCCCCCAGGTCAGAAGAGTCGACAATATACCAATACCTAAAAATACCAAATAGAATAATTGGTACAGTTAAAACCAAATCAGGCTTGGACTCAAGAACAAACATGCTGTAAAAAACAATAGTACAAGTAGCTGCTGTTTCTACATATTTTCGCACCAAATCACTTGAATACTTACTTAGTGCCTCCCTGGTCGTACTGCCAGAATTCCTAAGCTCCTGCTCTCTCTTTACAGCGGCCAAATAAAGCGATAGAGATAACACTGTAATCAGCATCCAATTAGAAACAGGCACTTGTATCGCCAGCGCGCCAGCATACACCCTAAGAACAAATCCCAATGCAACGGTAAAAATATCAATAACAGGAATATTTTTTAGACACTTAGTATAAGCAAGATTAACAACGATATAAAAGGAAAGTATAAAAAAAACCTGATAATTCAGAAGCAAAGAAAATACAACAACGACATAACAAAACAGCAACAAAAAAATAGATTGAGCTACAGATACCTCCCCACTTGCCAAAGGGCGAAAACGTTTTTTGGGATGCAAGCGATCTTTCTCTACATCACCAATATCATTAACAATATAAACAGAGGAAGCAGCAAAGGAAAAAAATAAAAAAGCCAATAATGACTTTATTATTGAATCAGAGGACAGCATCATGCCGGAAAAAACCAAAGGGGCAAAAACAAAAAAATTTTTAACCCATTGCTTTGGCCGCATAAGACGCAGGAGAGATAAACTATTCATCCGAACTCCAGCTCAATGAAATGGCTGAGACAGCAAATAACATAAACGGCATTATAGACAAAGCATATCTAGACTGAACCTCAAAAACAAAATAAAAGGCAATCATCTGAAAAACGTAAGCACAAGCAGAAAAATATAAAAACTCTCTTATATTATTTTCATTTCTTTTTTTGAAAAAATAGACCAATAAAGAAACAAAAAACAAAATAAGAAGAATATAATATAAATGAGAATTGATTCTCTCAGACAAAGAGGCATATTCCTGGCTGACCTTATGCTCTGGATTATTATTAGCCCAAAAGAAAACCCCGCCCGAAGGAACCCATAAAGTCTTAATTTTCTGCTTATATGCAAATTTCGAAAATCCCGGAAAATCATCAAAAATCCGGGAGTAAATCTCTTCCTTTATTGCCGCACCAACCTTACCCTCGTCCCCTAGCGAAGTCCGCAATTCCTGTACAAACTCAACATCATCAGTGTTATATAGCCCGTTATGATTCTTATTAGTCCCAAACAATAGAACATACCCACCCATACCATGATTCGAGTTGACACTAAAAAACCCTTGGTATGCGCTATTCAAAAGCGCGTGAGAAGAGAAGACCAACAACAAAGGGACTAAAAAGCAAACAACAGACTTAATAGCCTTATCGGAATATAGAACCACGCCCAAAAGAAAAGGAAAAATTAAAAAAACTGAGGTTGGCCTGGAGTAATATGCAAAACCAATAAAAAAAGCACTAGTGACCAAAAACAATAAGTTTTTTGTTTTTATAAAACGAAGAAACGAAAAAATAGAAATAAATAAATAAAGAAGATAAGTTGCTTCACTTGAAACTACCGCCGTATAAACAAAAACAGCAGGGAAAAGAGCATACAAAAAAGCTGTAAAAGTGGATATTTTTCCGCTTTGCCCAAGCTCCAACATAATCGCTCTAACTACAACTGCCTGCAACGCCCAACACGCCGCTGCCGTTATGGAAGCAGACAGATAACTGACACCCAGCAACTTCATCCCGAATGCATAAACAATAGAGCTCGACGGATACTTAGAGCTTGTCCACACATGAAAAAAATTTCCGTTTAAAAACCTGACAGCATCATTGTAATAAATTAAATAGTCACTTTCCGGAATAGTTTGAACACTAGAAGCCCATGTAACATAAGAAAAAAAAACAACAAAAAACAACAAAACAGGCGAAACATTAAAGAAATTTCGCGCTAAAAAAAAACCCACCAGAAAAACAGAAACAATAGAAAAAAAAGAAAAATAATAATCGCTTGTCAGATGAAGAGTTCGAGAAAAATAAAATATCAGATACAGAAAAAACGGCAAAAAAACAAGTCGAAAAAAATTAAAACCAGAGCTTAGATTAAAGAAAGACCTGACCATGTATTCCACCGCATATTATTAAAATAAAAATCAGCTCGTTTAAGATCTGCTTCCTGTGGGGAACAAGGGAGTCAGTGTCTTTATTCTCGCCATCCAATCATTTTCATCTGCCATCTGGCGTAACCTAGCTTGATAAGCTTGATCATCTTTTACATCAAAAGCCTGCCGGATTCTCTCGACATACTCATCAGCGGAGCTGGCTGAAAAAACCTCTGGGTAAATAGTGCACTCATCCATTGCTGAGGTCACAACCACCGGAACCTCCATTGCAAAGTATTCGAATAGCTTTAGAGGAGATGTTGTACGTGCTATCTCGCCTGGCTCGAAAGGAATAATTGCCACATCAAAGTGTTGTGAATACGCAGGCAGGATAGAATAATTAATTGGCCCTAGCCAAATAACATTATCTGCTTTTGGCAGCCTCTCACTTCCACCAAAATAATCCGGGCCTAAATAGACAAAGCCACACTCTGGCATGCGAACTGAAAGCTCCTCTAGAACCTCATACCACAACCAAGGAGCCAAGGCACCAAAATAGCCCACAATACGTTTATAGCGTTTTAAAAAATTCGTATATTTATCAGGCAAAGCAATATGTGTCCAATCCTGCCGATAATGCTGACAGTCAACACCGTTGGCCACGAATAGAACCTTATCCTTTCCAACTGCAGTTATAGACTCCTCTACCAGAGCCTTAGATGAGGCAACGATATAATCTGCATCACCAGAAAATGCATAGTTTTTAAGCTTCAACAAACTATCAACTGTATTACCAGATATAGCTGGATCTATATGATCAATATACTCATAAATCACAGCATTTCCCTCAAGTAGGTGAGGGCCATACTCAGGCACCACAGCATAGGCTGTGCTATAGATTGATCGCAGCACACCTTTTAAATTTGCTGATTCAGGAGCGTTTACCAACCATACGTTGTCTCCCATATAACGCACACCCCGCAAATTATCCTGATCTAGGCTGCGCGTCTCATAGATAACCAGATAACCAGAACGTCCCATCGCCGAAGCAATATGTTGAGGTCGTTGAAATAACGGGACAGCCCAGTCAATAGCTACCGATTGTACAAAAACGCCTTTATATTTATCTCTATGTACGAGGACGTTCGCCTCAAACTGATCCCAACTTAAATCAGTTGCTCCAGGCACGGATGTTATCGCCGCCAGCCCACCGAGAGAGACAGGTCCGGTATTTTGACTCTGAAGACGTTTCCACGCTACATAGTTACGAGCATCACTCCAGAACCCCAAAGGGTTCCGAATAAGACGAGCGAGCACTCGCAAAGGGCGGGTCAGTTTCCAAGAAGTTGACAACCTAATGGCGTTAACCGCCTCGTCTTTCTGCCGCATCACATTCTGTAGCTCTGCATTATGCTCCTGCAAACGCTGATTTTTTGTTGTCTGCTCCAGCAGTTCGGCCTTTGAGATACTAAGCTGCTTCAAACTCTCTGCAACCTGCTCCAGAGAATCCTTTAAAACACGAGAAAACTCGTTTTCCATATGCTTGAGTAAAACACTATCTCGAGATAGAGAATCAATTTCATAGCCTGACTCTATATGAATATTCCCTAAGGTCAAATTCATTTGGTCAAACCATTTTTTTCTGGCATAAACCAAAACAATCTGATCACCATCCCACATACTAGACGGCAAAATACTGCAATCGACTACCTTTGACCAAACCAGATCGAACCCATTAATCGTTACAGGAACATTTTTATCCGTAAAAGTAAAAAAATGCTCATCAATTCGATTAAACTCTCTATAAGGAAGAGCAAGAATCAAACCCAATTCAGCTTTTTCAGAAATACAGTTTAAAATCTCAAAAGGATTATGAAAATGCTCTAAAGTATTAGATGAGAAAATAAAATCATACGATTTAATATTAATCAAATCTCGACTATCTAACCAATCTTGATCTAGAAATTCTAATTCTGGGTATTTAGTTTTTGCTGTGGCGATAGATTCACTAGAAAAATCAATACCTGTCAATTTTTTTGGATTAAAAAAATTTGTTAGTACATTCAAGCCATCGCCTTGGGCACATCCCCAGTCTGCAACAGTTAATCCGTCTGAGCGTATTACCTGTATAAGCCAGGACGGCAAATTATCCATAGCTACTGTTGCAAAAAACCTCGACTGCTCGGGCCCCAAGTTATCCTCCCAATCTGTGGCAAACCTATTTTCCCAGTATTTTTTCGTATTAATATCGCTGTTCATTACAAGCTCACAGAATTAACTTCTACATCAGGACAAAAAATACCGAACATCGTTTCATCACTGACACTTACAAAATAATGCGCACCTTCATAATATTCGTAGTAATGAACATCGCTACCATTCCTCTTCTCTACAGTGGCGACCAATAAATATTTACCTGGCGAAAGGTAGTTCTTTAAAGAAAAATCAACACGACGTTCAGAATATTTCCGGCTATCCTCAACAACCTGCTTAGAAACTGCTACTACAATATCATTACCCTTCAAATCTTTTATAGAAAAAGCGATCGTTAAGTTATCGTTCGATATTTCCTCGTTCAACTTGTATCTTATTGATATTTTTATATACATGCCCCAAGTAATAAGATCTGCTTTATTCCCCTGTATATCCTGCACAGCAGCGTATTTGATAGTCCCGGTATGAGAACCCCAATGCGAGGAAGGCCTGGTGTCCAACGACTCTATAAGGTCTACTTGCACTGGCTCAGTCGACGATTGATCTGAACTGACCTGTAATCCGTCACTATCTTTGAACATATACTCCATATATCGGCTTGTGATTGGAAACACGTCACCTACATCGATTTCTTTTCCACGGTCCAACCACAATACACGGTCGCATAGAGTCCGAATACTAGAGATATCATGACTTACGAAAATGATAGTAGCACCTGACTCTTTAATATCATTGATACGGCGCATACACTTGGCTACAAACCGCGCGTCCCCCACAGCAAGAGCTTCATCCACAATGAGTATTTCTGGTTCAACGTGAATAGCAACTGAAAATGCCAACCGTGCATACATCCCACTAGAATAAGTTTTAACTGGCTGATCTATAAACCCTTCTAACTCAGAAAACTGGATAATCTCATCTATTTTTTTCTCTATCTTATTTTTTGGATAGCCCAATATAGCGGCATTAAGAAATATATTCTCTCGCCCTGTAAATTCAGGGTTAAAACCAGCCCCTAATTCTAGAAGTGCCGCGATACGCCCACGGACTTGAATATGCCCTGTTGTCGGCATTACAGTTCCGCAGATCATTTGCAGCAACGTAGACTTTCCGCTCCCATTCCTGCCCACAATACCAAAGGTTTCCCCGCGGCGAACTGTCAAATTCATCTTATGCAGAGCAATAAATTCTCTGTAGTATTTTTTATTCTTACTAAAATACTGCCTTAACCTGTCGGAAGGTTTTTCATATATTTTATATATCTTGGAAACGCCTTCCACTACAATAAGATCAGAGCACATCCGCAAAACCCTTTTTCATTTTTTTAAAGAAAATAAATGAAAAAAATGCAAATAAGGAAGAAAAAACAAAAGAGAGGAGAATAAATAAACCTCCAGGAACCCTACCCCAGTAAACGATATCCCTAAAAGCCTCTATAAAATAAGCCAAAGGATTTATATAAATAAAATTCCTAAAATCAGCAGGAAGAGCCTCAACAGGATAAAATATAGGGGATAAAAACATCATAACGGTTGTTAATATCCCAACAAACTGATTAATATCCCTCAGATACACACCAAGCGCCGAAAGAAACCAAACGCATCCAAGAACAAAAAAACACAAAGGGATCAAGTAAACTGGCATAAGAACAATCGTCCATTTTGGCAATCCATAAAAAACAGAATAAACCAAAACCCAGACTAGAAAGCTAATAAAAAAATTAAAAAGGGCGGCACCAACAGTAACAACACCTAAAACCTCAACAGGAAAAACGACTTTTTTGACATAATTTACATTGCTGAGAACTACAGTAGGCGCACGATTGATACATTCCGAGAAAAAATTAAAAACGATTAATCCGGAAAAAAGTATTAGCGCAAACTCTAATTTCCCACCATCAGAATGCCCCCAGCGCGCTTGAAAAATAACGCTAAAAACAAATGTATAAACGACTAACAACACCATAGGAACCAACAAGGACCAAAGAAGCCCAAGTACAGATCCTTTATATTTTGTTTGAATATCTCTATATATCAATATTCTTATTAGATATCGATTTTCAATCAAATCGGAAATTATCATATATTTAAAAATCAAATATTACTGATTAGTTTCTTAAAAACCGTCTTGCCGAAAAAGGACTTTTAACGACTCACATTAACCGTAAAATCATTTTCAGGAAACAGAGACTCCATGCTTTTCGCTCTAGCTATCCAATCATTTTCATCGGCCAACTGACGCATACGCATCTTATAGTGCTCATCATCTTTCACGGCAAATGCGCGTTCAATTTGCACAACAAACTCGGATAACGAGCCGGCCGAAAATACTTCTTCGTAGCACGTGCACTCATCCATCGCAGAACTAACCACCACAGGAATTTCTAACGCAAAATACTCAAACAACTTCAAAGGAGATGTTGTTTTAGCTATTTCACCTGGAGCAAACGGTATTGTTGCTATATCGAAATGCTGTGCATAAGCTGGCAACACAGCATATTCTATTGGCCCAAGCCACAATACATTATCTAAATCCGGCAGCCTTAAGCTCCCTCCAAAGTAATCTGGCCCTATATAAACGAACCCATAATCAGGAAGCTTCTCAGCCAGCTCAGCAATGACCTCGTACCATAACCAAGGGGCTAACGCACCGAAGTAGCCAATAACCCTGTCATATTGCCCCAAAAAACTGGAGTACTTTTCTGGTAAAACCACATCGCCCCAATCTTGACGATAGTGGCGGGTGTCCACCCCATTAGCGACAAACCTAACCTTTGGCTCCCCGACTTCTGCAACCGACTCCTGGACCAGAGCCTTTGACGAGGCAACGATATAATCAGCATCGCCTCCAAACGCCAGATTTTTTAGCTGATTAAGAACCTCGACATTGTCACCGGAAATTGCAGGGTCAATATGGTCAATGTATTCATAGATAACAACATTACCCTCCAGCATGTGCGGGCCGTACTCCCTCAACACTCCATAAGCGGTGCTGTAAAAGGAGCGCAGAACCCCTTTCAGATGACGGGATTCTCTGGCATGCACCAACCAGACGTTGTCGCCCAAACACCGCGCGCCTGTCACGTCATCACAGGCCCAACAGTGGGTTTCATACAGGACCAGATAACCAAGACGGCCAAACGCTTTAGCCATATGCTGCGGACGCTGATACAAGGGGACATTCCAATCGATAACCGCGGACTGAACAAAAACACCTTTGTACTGATCTCGAAACGCCAAGATATTTGCTTCAAACTGCGACCAGCTCAAATCGTTTTTACCATCGCGGCGCCCCTCATTACTACGACGGACCTGCTGCCCAAGAACTCTGCGCTTTAAAGGCAATAGCTTCTGTTGTACTCGCCAAGGCAACCTGCGATATACAGCCCCTAAAAAAGGTTTCAATTTACTCAGCATATTTCCCCGATCCATTGTCTCTTACAGAGTTAGACGTCATTTAAACGCGCTTACACAGATAATCGACAATGCGCTTACAGGCCGCACCGTCCCCATAAGGATTATGGGCATAGCTCATAGCCTTATAAGCAGCAGAATCATTCAGCAAAACTGCCAGCTCATGGCAGATCACCTCAGAGCACGTACCTACCAACTTCACAGTACCGGCGCTCACCGCTTCAGGTCTTTCGGTGGTATCCCGCATAACAAGTACAGGCTTGCCTAACGCAGGGGCCTCCTCCTGAATCCCCCCAGAATCTGTCAAGATGACACTTGAACGACTCATTAGATAGACAAACGGTAGGTAGTCCTGCGGCTCCAACAGGTACACATTAGAAATTTTGCTCAACACGCGCGCGACTGGCTCTTGCACGTTCGGGTTCATATGGACTGGATACACGAAGTCCACTTGGGGAAACTCCTTTGCGCTGCGACATATACTTTGACAAATGCGCTCAAACCCGTCCCCAAAACTCTCACGCCTATGGCCAGTTATCAAAACCATCCGGCGTTTTTCATTCAGAAAATTAAAGCGTTCTGACATCTCTTTAGCTAAAGAGGGCTCAGTCTCGATTTTCTGTACTACTGACAACAAGGCGTCAATAACAGTGTTGCCTGTCACTACGATCTCTTCTGCTCCCACTCCCTCTCGCAACAAGTTCTGGCGAGCCTGAGCTGTAGGGGCAAAATGAATACAGGCCAACACGCCGGTCAAGCGCCTGTTTCCTTCCTCTGGCCACGGTGAATAAATGTTGCTCGTACGCAATCCTGCCTCAACATGACCGACTGGGATCTGATGATAGTAGGCAGCTAAAGTACTGGCGAAGGTTGTAGCTGTATCACCATGAACTAGTACCAAATCAGGTCTGAACTGCTCAAACACCCCTTTTAAACCCTGTAGAATCGCCCCTGTCACATCGTTCAAATTCTGGCCAGGCCTCATGACATTCAGATCAAAATCTGGCTGAAGATCAAAGAGAGACAGCACTTGGTCCAACATCTGGCGGTGCTGGGCAGTGACACAAACTTTAGTATCAAACTCCGTTCGTGTGGCTAGCTCTCGCACCAGAGGAGCCATTTTTATAGCCTCTGGTCGAGTACCAAAAACTGTTAAAACCCTCATTAAACACCTTTTCTTGAACAAACCAATGTGAGCAGTGCCGGATCGCCAATCAGCGCATCACGGGTGCAGTCAGACAGCTTACACGCTTAATAAGCCAATCGTACGACTGGCCGAGACAAGACGTATCTATTACTTGTCATATGGTGCAGTTAAGAAACAGAACCTGCATATAACCCAAACTAAGTTCCAGCTCCATACCTTCATGCAAATAATGATTTAGTCAACCGTCTTATCTAACACTCCGACAATAAAACTCAGAGCTCTGCATATTTATAAAATTAATGGACTTGTAAGTATGTCACCGCCTTTATGTCATCTAAAAAGGAGCATGTTGACAGACGCAATCAACTCTTAACGTTTTTAAAGCTAGATAAAATATCAGTACGAGCAACTCGCCCACTAACAGACCTTAACCTTAGATGCCCTTACCCCATCTAATTTCCCCATGAGCAATACTCACGCGACTTTAGTCAGCATTGTTATGCCAGCGTTTAATGCTGCTGACACATTACCAACCGCAGTAGCATCGGTGCAGCAGCAGGACCACCCGTCCTGGGAGCTATTTATTATTGATGATGGCTCAAATGACAATACTCCCGCCCTGATTCTGGAGTATGCAGCTAAAGACCCTCGCATCAAGTTCATTCAGCAACCATTTAATCAAGGAGTTGCGGCCGCACGTAATGCAGGCATCAAAGCTGCTCAAGGAAGATACCTGGCCTTTCTCGACTCCGATGACCTCTGGTTTCCTCACAAGCTGAGTAAGCAGTTAAAAACTATGCAGGAACACCAGGCCACGGTCTCGATGACAGCCTATTATCGTTTCCAGCAGCTCCCGCAGTGGCAAAGCACGAGCACTCCCCCACTCAGGGTGGATTACAAAAACTTGCTTAAAGGAAATGCTATTGGCAACCTGACCGGGATGTATGACTGCCAGGAATTAGGCAAGGTCTATCAAAAAGCAGTTCGTCATGAAGACTATTTAATGTGGCTGGAAATCGTACGTAGAGCAGGGATGGCCTATGGCTTACAAGAAGTCCTGGCCGCTTATCGTGTGAGCGCAGCTAGCTTGTCCGCCAACAAGCTCAAGTCCTTACAGTGGACATGGCAAATCTATAGACGTCATCTGAAACTGCCCGTTGTACAATCCAGCTATCTAATGTTTCACTACATCGTGAAAGCAATTCTGAAGCGGGCTTAGCTAACCATGGAAACTGTCGTTCAGTCTGCACCTTGGGTCGACTTCATCCTGGTTAACTACAATGGTGGCAAGAAGATTGTTGATACCATCAACAGCATCAAGCAATTCAGCACCAGACATGCCTACACCATTACCATTGTCGACAATGGCTCTACAGACCAAAGTTGTAGTCTGATTGCCCAGCAGTATCCTGACACCCAAATCATTCAGACACATGCCAATCTGGGCTTTGGTCGGGCTTGCAACATAGGGGTTGCCCATACCCAAGCCCCGAACATCCTCCTGATTAATCCCGACGCCAAACTGCAAACCGATGTTCTAAGTATTTTCGAACAATTTCTGAACATATATCCGGACTCTCCCAGGCCGATTCTAGGTGGTTCAGCATTGGGGATCAAAGGGCAACCTGATTTTGCCTTCGAACGCTTCCCGAACTGTTTTACGTTGTTGTTAAAGTCTGTAGGGCTAGGGCGTCTGCTTCGCAGTAGACAGCCGCTAACGACTCCCACACAGGTTGACCATGTGTCCGGTAGCCTGCTGTTTATCAGCCGCGAACAATATATGGCCCTGGAAGGCTTTGACGAACAGTTCTTTCTGTACTTTGAAGAGACAGATCTACAGTTCCGCGCCCGTGAAATGGGAATCCCATCTTTCCATATCCCTGCCGCTCAGTACTTCCACGAAGCTGGGGGTACCTTCACAGACAAGTCTTTCCGTGGCCAATGCTACAGCGCGGGCATGAAAGTCTATTTGAAGAAGCGCTACGGTGCAGCAGGCAAGTTGATTTTTACAGTTTACGATGTACTAGACAGGCTGACCCGCCCCGCACGGCACGTGGTCAAATGCCTGCTGCGCGAGCATAAATCTAACGCGCCCCAAAGCCAGTAAGCATCGTTTTTACTGTCAAAAATACAATATAAACATCAAGCATTACCGAACAATGCTTGATGTAATAGAAGTCGTGCTCGATCTTGACGCGAGTGTCGTCAGCGTTAGCCACATACCCTTGGCGCACCTGGGCCCAACCCGTGATACCGGGTTTCACGACATGGCGGTAGCTATAAAACGGGATTTTTTCATCAAACTCCCGCACGAAAGAGGGCTGCTCGGGCCTAGGGCCAATCAAACTCATTTCCCCTCGCAGCACGTTGTAAAACTGGGGTAACTCATCAATCCGTAATTTACGAATAATTCTGCCAACCCGAGTAATGCGGGGGTCATCCTCCCCTGCAAACTGTTCAACCTCACATTCCTGGTCAAAGCGCATGCTGCGCAGCTTATAAATAGTGAACTCGCGGTTTCCCAAGCCTATCCGCTGCTGGCAATAAATGACTTTACCTGGGCTTTCCAAACGGATGGCCACCATCGCTACCAGGCACACAGGGATCACAACCACGGCACTGGCAATGACCATTGAATAGTCAAAAATCAACTTCAAAATCTCGTAGCCCCTAGAGGGCAGCAAGGAACCGATCGTGTTCTCCGACATACGATCAATTTTGACGCGCCCGGTCAAAGACTCAAACACTTGTCGAGAGTTGTACACCGCGACCCGATCCAGCGCACAGCGTGTCAGAAAGCGCTCAGCATCAGGCTGTATACAAGAAAAATCCGCTACAACTCCATCGTAACGATACCCGGCAAGATCAAGGCTGCTCAGCATGCGACCATCCAAGCCTGGTAGATCCAGCAGGGTCTCGGCCTCCCCTCCGGGCACAATGGCCAGCTTCAGTACTCGGTAGCGAGTGGTTAATAGGCTTTCCAGCAAAAACCAGATCAAAGCCAGAAAACTGCTGCTCAACAGCAGCGCCCGTGAGGCGTCATAACGAAACACAAAACTGGTAATGTAGATGACAGCGTAAGTCACCCCCACCGTAGGGATAATCAGCCACGCGCTGCGGGCTCCAGGATAGCCTTGCTGGCTCTTGTCAATCAGCAGCTTGCAACTGACAAATGCGACTATGGCCAGAATCAGTGCTGTACGTTGACCATCATCCAGGCTCCATAACCGGTCCCATCCCCACAACAGCAAAACCGGGGCTAGCACCACGACAACAAACCCAATCAACCACGAGCTTGGCCCGGATAGTAGGAGTATCTCGTGCAAACGCTTAAACCGCCTGATTTTAATTTGATTCATCGAAGCACTAATAACCTAAAATAGCCCATTTACGCGCCAATTATACGTCGCTCCCGAGTAACGCTAGATAGCCCAAGCAGATTTACTTGATGGGTCTGACGGGTAAATACCGCAACCTTCGTGTGATCTGCTCACGCGCTTTTGCCCAAGCAAACTTTTTGCATCTTTTTTCTCATGTCCGAGCCCGTATCCAAGTCTACTTTCTCATTCAATGCGGCCGCTCATTTAGGCGTAAGTCTGTTCTTTATTAGTCTGCTTTCCACTCGTAATATCTATTCGGTGGGTGTCGCCATTTTGCTGTTGGCAACCGTTTCAGGGTATCTGGTGTGTTCTCAAACTCGTCGGTCCATGCAAAGCCAGAGCATCAGCCGGGGCTTGTATACGATACTGACACTAACCTTTGCCTACGGTCTGCTGATCTGGTTCTTGCACCAGAACCCTGGTAATCAGCTGGATCTGCTAAGCCGCTACCTGCTGCTTGTCCCCATTCTGTACATGCTCAGCTCAATTCGCATGCATAGCAACGTGATCTGGGTTTGTTTTGCTTTAGGCACGCTGTCCGCTTTGTGGATCATCCCAGCCCAATACGGTGGCTCTTTACACGACGGTCGCATCTACGGTTATACCGGCGCCATCCAGTTTGGCAATATTGCGTTAAGCCTTGCTTGCTTCTGCCTGACAGCCATACTGAGCCAGCTCAGCCAGCAGCATCGCTCTACAACGGTTCTTCTTCTATCTGTGCTGGGCTGTCTGGCGGGTTTTCTCCTATCGCTTCTATCAGGCAGCCGTGGCGGCTGGATTGCCCTTCCTGTCGTGTTTCTGATACTTGCCTACGCCTATTTACCCAAGCAACACTTTCGGCGAGGTGTAATGATCCTCTCCTTGGCCGCGCTCCTGAGCGCCAGTATCCTGTGGCAAACTGATACCATCCAGTCGCGGGTTGCTCTGGCGCAGCACGATATTGAACAATTTGAAGCAGGCAACGCCAACACCTCCATTGGCGCCCGCTTTGCCATCTGGCAAGCGAACTGGACCCTGATAAAGGAGCAGCCGTTTTCTGGTTGGTCCTACGCTCAACACCAACAGGCCCTCGAGGACCTGGTTAAAGACGGACAGGCAGATCCCGTAGTTTTGAAGTTGGCCAACTCACATAACAATTACATTGAGACCTGGGTAGACTGGGGCTTGGCAGGTCTGCTCTTGCAATGTTCACTTTTGCTTTACTGCTTTTATGGCTTTATTCGCCGGGTTCATTCCTCAGACACGCTCACTCGCGCGTACGCTACCTGCGGAAGTATTGTTGTTGCCGTATACATACTGGCCAACCTGACCCAGAACATGATGGAACGCAATAACACGCTCCTGTTTTTCCTGATTAGTGTAGCGATATTCTGGAGCCAGATTTACCCCAACCAAGCCAAGCGTCATTCTGCGACCTAGCTCATGTCTGCCAAGAAATTACTCGGTAATTCGTTCTGGAATCTGAGCTCCTATATGGTGCTCATGTTCGCGTTCCTGCCCTCCATGGGCTTGATGGCACGACTGCTGGGCCTGGAGCCTTTTGGCATTTACACACTACTCTTTGCCTTGGTCGGCTATGCCAGCCTGTTTGACCTGGGGATCAGCCGTGCCTTGATCAGAGCCATTGCCATGGCCAGCCAGTCCCCTCGGCAAATCCAGTCAATTCTAGGTACAGCAAGTTTACTGATCTTGCTCAGCAGCAGTGTTGCCGCTGCGCTGGTTTATCTGCTCAGCCCCTTTTTGGTGCAGTGGCTCAATATCAGCATGGAGTTACGCCCAGACAGCCTGTTCGCCTTTCGTCTCCTGGCACTAACTCTGCCTTTACTGCTGATGCAAGCAGTGTGGTTGTCCTACCTGGAGGGACTATCGGACTTCAAACGGGTCAACATACAACGAACCATCAGCGGCTTGCTGCTCGCTGTCTTGCCCTTGCTGACCATTCTTTATCAGGCCAGTCTCAGCTATGCCGTTCTCGGGCTGTTTGCCGGACGTTTACTCAGTTGCCTGCTCGCCTACTTCTGGGCTCTGCCTGCCCATGTCCGTCAAGGAATGTGGCGCTGGGACAAACAACAAGCGCAGGCCTTATTACGCTTTGGGGGCTGGCTGACAGTCAGCAATTTGATCAGCCCTTTAATGGTGTATTTTGATCGCTTCTTGCTATCTAACCTGAATGGGGCAAGCACAGTCAGTTTTTACACAGCACCATCAGAAGCTATTACTCGCTTACTAAACATTCCAGGGGCAGTTGTCCGAGTGATTTTCCCCTTACTCAGCGCACAAAAAGATGCACGCCAGGAAACCCGTCTGTCTTACCTGTTGCTACTGGCAGTATGCGGACTGATCAGCTTGATAGGCATTGTGGGAGCCAAGTGGATTATCTTGCTCTGGCTTGGTGAAACCTATGTAGAGCAGTCCGTACCGATTCTACAAGTTCTGTTGCTGGGTTTCTTTTTCAACGCCATTGCCCAGATTCCTTACACCGTGATCCAAGCCCAGGGATACGCCCACATTACCGCCTATGTACACTTGGCTGAGATCCTGCCCTATATCGCTTTGCTATACGTACTGATTTCTCAGTTCGGGCTGCTAGGCGCCGCAATTGCCTGGACCAGCCGGGTTATCGTAGACTGCCTTGCCCTATTAATACTGGCTAAACGCTATCGCTAAGCCATTCGGAACGCTACTTAATCGTCATGCATATTCTCGTTACCGGTGGCGCCGGCTTCATCGGTTCAGCCTTGATCCGTCATCTTATCCAGGAGACAGAGCACTTCGTCCTGAATGTGGACAAATTGACGTATGCAGGCAATCTGGAGTCGCTGGCTTCGGTCCAGGAACACCCTCGATATCAATTTGCGCAAAACGATATCCAGGATGGGCCAGCCATACAGGCTCTGCTGGAAAAATTCCAACCTGATGCCATCATGCACCTGGCGGCCGAGTCGCATGTGGATCGATCTCTAGATGGCCCGGCAGCGTTCATTCAGACCAATATTGTAGGCACCTGCACCTTGCTGGAGTGTGCGCGCCATTATTGGAACTCACTGCCAGCGCCCAAAAAATCCAATTTCCGCTTCCATCACATATCGACGGACGAAGTGTATGGCGATCTGCATAACACCACGGAGCTCTTTGTAGAAACCACGCCCTATGCGCCCAGCTCACCGTACTCAGCCAGCAAGGCCAGTTCAGACCACCTGGTACGAGCCTGGCAACGTAGCTATGGCCTGCCCACCTTGCTCAGCAACTGCTCCAATAACTACGGCCCCTACCATTTCCCTGAAAAACTTATTCCTCACATGATCTTGAATGCCCTCAAAGGGCAAGCGCTACCTGTGTATGGCGAGGGCAAGCAAATCCGTGACTGGCTGTATGTGGAAGATCACGTACGAGCTTTGCTGACGGTCCTGAAAAAAGGCCAGGTAGGTCAAACCTACAATATTGGTGGCCATAACGAGCAGCAGAATATCCATGTCGTTCAAGAGATCTGCGCACTGCTCGAAGAGCTGGCTCCGGTAAAACCCGCTGGTATCCAGCGTTACACAGACCTGATCACCTACGTGCAGGACAGACCTGGCCACGATCAGCGCTACGCTATTGATGCTAGCAAGATTGAACGGGAATTGGGCTGGAGACCCCAGGAAACCTTCGAGACGGGCTTGCGCAAAACTGTACAGTGGTATTTAGAAAACTCGGGCTGGTGGGAGCGTATCCTTAACGGTCAATATCAGCTACATCGCTTAGGCAAGACAGAATAATGAAAGGCATCATCCTCGCCGGTGGATCCGGTACCCGCTTGCACCCTATTACCTTGGGGGTATCCAAGCAACTACTGCCTATCTACGATAAGCCCATGATTTATTACCCCTTGTCAGTACTGATGCTGGCCGGGATACGTGAAATTCTGATCATTTCCACCCCTGCCGATCTACCCAGCTTTCGTGCTCTGCTGGGTGATGGCAGCAACTTTGGCATTCAGTTGAGCTATGCCGAGCAAGCCTCCCCAGATGGGTTAGCACAGGCTTTTCTGATCGGGGCCGATTTCATTGGCTCCGACCGGGTCAGCCTGATCCTGGGGGACAATATTTTTTATGGCTATGGTTTTAGCCAGATGCTGAAAGAGGCGGCACAACGCGAACAAGGAGCCACTATTTTTGGCTATCAAGTCAGCGATCCAGAACGCTTTGGCGTGGTGGAGTTCGATGCCCAGGGCAAAGCTGTCTCGATCGAAGAGAAACCCCAGCAGCCCAAATCCAATTTTGCCGTAACTGGCCTGTACTTCTACGACAATCACGTCGTAGATATCGCCCGCCAGGTACGCCCTTCTGCTCGTGGTGAGCTGGAAATTACCGACGTAAACAATGCCTACCTACAGCAAAGTAATTTACATGTCAGCCTGTTAGGCCGAGGCTTTGCATGGCTGGACACCGGCACTCACGAAAGTCTGCAAGAAGCCGGCAGCTTTGTACGCACGATTGAGCATCGCCAAGGACTGAAAATCGCCTGTCTGGAAGAAATTGGCTTTAAGCAAGGATGGCTTGAACGTAGCGCCTTGGAACGGCAAGCACAGGCTTTGGCAAAAACAGAATACGGCCAATATTTGCACAAGCTTCTCCAAGACCCAATTCTGCCTGGAAAAGCCCCTTAACTTTTACGCAAGGCCTGCACTTTTTGCAGGTATTGCCCAGCATAATGCTGGTCAAAATAGTCTGCATATTGGGCCTGCCATACTCCCCGTGCGCGTGCTGCCGCTTGTTGAACCTGCTGCATGTCCAGGTCTTTTAACCAGGCTTCAATCGCCTGCTGACCTTCCTCTACGGCCCAACCTGTTTGATGCTCAAGTACCTTCGTAGCAGTCGGAATGCCGGCTGTCGTCAACATGGCGCGCCCGAGCATCAAGTGCTCGTAATATTTGTTAGGCGCAGCAAATAAATGATTGGGAACTGTCTTGTAATACATCCCCACCACAATCTGGCATGACTGCATCAGCTGAAGCCCTTGAACCGAACTTTGTGCCCCATAGTAATGAATATGAGGATGTTTCTGTGCGGAGTGCGTAAACAAATCCGCCAACGGGCCGTATCCCGCCACGTGCAGCTCACAAGCGGGGGACTGCTCACACGCAGCCAGTAGGTCTTCCAGGCCACGATTCTTTGCTTCGAGCACTCCAAAATAAGCAATCTTCACAGGTTGCTCATCAGAGACCGGCACATAGTTCTGAATCTCGGATTTCTGTGGGACATTCTCCAGCACCATTAAAGAGGGGGTTGCGGGATCAATGCCTTGCTGCGCTATACGGCATGGATCAGCCAAAATTCCCACATCAGCCGTCTTCAGCAGATAGTTTTCGAGCTTGTCTACCCATCTGCCTAAAGCGCCCGGAAAATAGCGTAAGGAACTGTACTTGTCATAGACATCAAAAATCCAAGGCTTCCTACATAGCACCGCGTACACCTTCACAGCCATCGCGGTATCCAGATCGATAGCATGGACCAAATCGATCTTGCGATTATTTTTTAACAACCAGCGCAAGACAAATGCATTCCAGAAGGCAATACCAATCAGGCTACGCCACCCGGCACCCAGTGCGGCTGGACGCGTGTAATAGGTGTCGTTGCTGGTCCTCTGTGCAGGAACCGTTCCTCGCTCCCAGCCGACAAAATGGTAAGGGATCTGCGCCTCGTCCAAAACCTTGAGGTACTTGGCCAGCTTGCCATCCACATGGCGCAGGTACGAGCGTATAAAAACAACCATTCGCGCTTAATCCAGTGTTTTACTCAAGCCATCCACGATAGCTAAAAAAGGGTCAAATAGATACAATTTCAGGCTTGCTGTCGTGCCAGCCTTATACTGCATCAAGAGCTTTAGCAGGTTTGTAAATACCGCAGCTTGCGTCGCTTTTCCCGCCCGACACAGCCCCCCATACCCCAAACCAAATATTTGTAATGACCATTTATCCCACCCGCCTGCCTGGTGTTCTGATTATTGAACCAGCTGTTTTTGGTGATGAGCGTGGTTTCTTCAAGGAAACTTTTCACCAGCAACGCTATCAGGAACTGGCTGGGATCAATCTACCATTTGTGCAAGACAACTTTTCTCGCTCCGAGAAAGGGGTCTTGCGTGGTCTGCATTTTCAAAAAACTCGGCCTCAAGGAAAGCTGGTCAGTGTCAGCCGGGGAGCAGTATACGATGTAGCTGTAGATATACGGCCAGACTCACCCACTTTGGGCCAATATGTAGGCATTGAGCTCAGCGAATCCAACCATAAGCAGTTGTGGATTCCTCCAGGTTATGCCCATGGTTTTTGTGTTCTGTCTGACTTTGCCGACTTCAGCTACAAGTGCACCGACTTTTACTTTCCTGAAGATGAAGGTGGCTTGGCATGGAATTGCCCTGAAGTAGCGATTGCCTGGCCAATCCAGAACCCCCAGTTGTCCAAGAAGGATAAAAACTACCCTGTGCTGAGCCAGCTCATCGCACAAAGCAAAGCCTGAATCCATGTCACTCCCATCCTTCCTGATTACTGGAGCCCACGGTCAATTAGGCCAGTCTTTTGCCTGGCTCGATAAAAGTACAAAGATTGACGCCAGCCTAATCCTGCTTGGCCGTGCCGATCTGGATATCACACAAGCAAAGTCCATTACCCAGGCTCTGGATCAGTATCGTCCTGATATCGTGATCAATGCTGCAGCCTATACGGCAGTCGACAAAGCCGAGTCAGAACCTCAGGCTGCACGGCTAATCAACTGCACAGCCCCTGGCCTGCTCGCACTGGCATGTGCAGAGCGAGGCATAAGCATGTTGCAGGTCTCGACAGACTATGTCTTTGACGGCTCATCGACACAGCCTTACCCCGAGGACGCCCCTACCAATCCACTTAGCATTTACGGGCAAAGCAAGCAGGAGGGAGAACAGGCAGTCCTGACCGCCCTACCCTCTGCCATCATTCTGCGCACAAGCTGGGTGTTCAGCCAATTTGGCACTAACTTTCTGAAAACCATGCTTCGCTTGGGACAGGAACGCTCTGAGTTACGCATTGTGGCTGATCAGATTGGTGGCCCAAGCTACGCACCGCATATTGCCCAAGTGCTATTGGCGCTGGCAGAAAAACTATTTGAGTCCAAGCAGAACCCAGACAAGCATCGGCCGCCTTCAGGCATCTACCATTTCGCAGGGCAACCTAATGTCAGCTGGTATGAGTTTGCCCAGGAGATCTTCAGCCAGGCGGTCAAACTGGGATTATTGGCTCAAGCCCCCAGCCTGACACCTATCCCCACCAGCCACTACCCCACACCTGCAAAGCGACCAGCACAATCGCGCCTACTGCAAACCAGGCTTGATTCTTTATTAGGCCCGCAAAATAAGGAGCGAGACTGGCGTCAGGGTGTAGAGAAAAGCCTGCTATCGCTTAAAAGCACTCGCTAAGGCTGATCCTCCTCACGCTTGGGGAGCACTCCTGAGCCATTCAACTCACATTAATACGGCATCGGCCCACTCTTCTGCACAAGCTATGGCCGCTAGCACGATGCCCCGCCCCTTCTGCCCCCTTCTTTCTACTTCTAGCAGGATTATCGCCCTTACCCTGAAGTAGCCGTCACACGCAACAGCCGTGTTCCCCCCCTGCATTTCCTTGAAAAGCCAAACGCAAAAAAGCCACCCCTAAGGGTGGCTTTTTCACGGATGCTACCGACTTGAGCTTAGTGCTTGCGCGCGTTGCTCAAGCGACGTGCTGCGGCAGCTTGAGCGGCCAGCATGGCCAGCTCGGCTTCCACAACAGCGATATCGGCCTTGTCCTTGGTGTTACGCAGGGCTTCTTCCGCATGCTTGCGGGCTTCCAGCGCCTTTGCTTCATCCAGGTCTTGTGCGCGAATCGCGGTATCCGACAATACAGTGACTTTCCCAGGCTGAACCTCGAGTATGCCGCCAGCGACAAAGATATGCTCTTCGCTGCCATCGTCCATAACGATCTTCAGCGTGCCGGGACGAATCCGCGAGATCAGTGGAGTGTGACCGGGCAAAATACCCAGCTCCCCAGCCTCGCCGGGCAGTGCCACGAACTTTGCTTCACCAGCAAAGATCGATTCTTCAGCACTAACCACGTCAACATGAAGCTTAGCCATGAGTAATCCTTATTACTGAATAGTCTTGGCTTTTTCGAAAGCCTCGTCGATCGAACCGACCATGTAGAACGCCTGTTCTGGCAGTGCATCACACTCGCCGTCGACGATCATCTTGAAGCCGCGCAGGGTTTCAGCCAGTGGAACGTACTTACCAGGCGAGCCGGTAAACACTTCTGCCACGTGGAAAGGCTGAGACAGGAAGCGCTGGATCTTACGAGCGCGGGCAACAGCCTGCTTGTCTTCTGGAGACAGCTCGTCCATACCCAGAATCGCGATAATGTCACGCAATTCCTTGTAGCGCTGCAGCGTTTGCTGAACACCGCGAGCCACTGCGTAGTGCTCTTCGCCCACAATTTGTGGATCCAGCTGACGGCTGGTGGAGTCCAGAGGGTCCACAGCGGGGTAAATACCCAGAGCAGCAATGTCACGCGACAACACAACGGTGGAGTCCAAGTGCAAGAAGGTCGTAGCAGGCGATGGGTCAGTCAAGTCATCGGCTGGAACGTAAACGGCCTGGATGGACGTAATCGAACCGGTCTTGGTGGAGGTAATGCGCTCTTGCAGCTTACCCATTTCCTCGGCCAGCGTAGGCTGGTAACCCACTGCGGAAGGCATACGACCCAGCAAAGCGGACACTTCGGTACCGGCCAGCGTGTAGCGGTAGATGTTGTCCACAAAGAACAGGATGTCACGGCCTTCGTCACGGAACTTCTCGGCCATGGTCAGGCCGGACAGTGCCACACGCAGACGGTTGCCTGGAGGTTCGTTCATCTGACCGAACACCATGGCCACTTTGGACTCGCTCAGGTTGTCCATCTGGATAACGCCAGCATCGGCCATTTCGTGGTAGAAGTCGTTACCTTCACGGGTACGCTCACCCACACCGGCAAACACGGACAGACCGCTGTGTGCCTTGGCGATGTTGTTGATCAGCTCCAGCATGTTCACGGTCTTGCCCACACCGGCACCACCGAACAGACCAACCTTACCACCCTTGGCGAACGGGCAAACCAGGTCAATCACTTTAATACCGGTTTCCAGCAGCTCTACGGAAGGCGACAGTTCGTCGAAAGTAGGAGCGGCTTGGTGAATGGCGCGACGCTCGTCGGACTGGATAGGACCGACTTCGTCGATCGGGCGACCCAGAACGTCCATAATGCGGCCCAGAGTACCAACACCGACTGGCACGGAGATAGGAGCGCCCGAACCGGCCACTTCCATACCGCGGCGCAGGCCGTCGCTGGAACCCATGGCGATGGTGCGAACTACACCGTCACCCAATTGTTGCTGTACTTCAAAAGTCAGGCCTTTTTCTGCGAAAGCCGAACTTTCGTCAACGAGCGTCAATGCTTCGTAGACTTTAGGGATGCTGTCGCGGGGGAACTGAATATCCACCACGGCGCCGATGCACTGAACGATGGTACCGTTGCTCATGTTGAGTCCTTGCAATATAACTTTGATGGTGTGCCTTGCCGTGATTACACAGCAGCGGCACCCCCCACGATTTCAGAGATTTCTTTCGTAATCGCTGCCTGGCGGGTCTTGTTATAGACCAGCTGAAGATCACCGATAACGGTCTTGGCGTTGTCCGAAGCGGCTTTCATGGCCACCATACGGGCAGACTGCTCAGAGGCCATGTTCTCGGCAACGGCCTGATACACCAGACCCTCTACGTAACGCAGCAGCAAGTCGTCAATAACCGACTTGGCATCGGGTTCGTAGATGTAATCCCAACCGTATTCGGAAGAGTTAGCGCTTTCTTGAGCGACTACCTGATCACCAGCCTGGAAAGGATCTTTCAGACCGGAAGGCAGAGGCAGCAAGCGAATAAATGTTGGGTCCTGCTTCATCGTATTGACAAAGCGGCTGGTCGCCAGATAAACAGCATCAATGCGGCCTTCCACGAAGTCGTCGATCTGCACCTTGATAGCGCCAATCAGACGTTCCAGGTTAGGCGCGTCGCCCAAGCCCACTTCCTGAGAAACCAGATTGGCACCAACACGCGCCAATGTTCCAGCAGCTTTACCACCCAGAGCCGTTGTCTGAACCTTAATACCCTTGTCTTCAAACTCGCGAACACGCGCAAGTACCAGACGCAGAATATTGGTGTTCAGGCCGCCACACAGACCTTTGTCCGTGCTGACAACCACGATACCTACCGATTTGACTTCGGCAGGCTCAACCATGTAGGGGTGAGTGTAGTCGGGGTGCGCCTGCATCAGATGCGAAGCAATCTCGCGCACCTTGTCTGCATAGGGACGACCAGCACGCATCCGCTCTTGCGCTTTGCGCATCTTGGATGCCGCCACCATCTCCATGGCTTTGGTGATCTTGGACGTGTTTTGCACGCTCTTGATCTTAGTACGAATTTCCTTGATTCCGGCCATCACACTTTCCTGTAAGGGCATTATCGGGAGCCAGACTAGGCTGTCGACTCCCGCTAATCATGACGCCGGGGTTTCCGGCGCCTGCCAACAATGATTAGAAAGCGCCGTGCTTTTTGAAGTCCTGGATGGCTGTAACCAACTCAGCCTCGTCTTCTTTAACCAGTTCCTTCTTGCTTTCGATACGCTCAACCAGGGCAGCGAACTTGCTGCGCAGGTGATCTTTCAGGCCTTTCTCGAAAGGCAGAACCTGAGCGACTTCCAGATCGTCGAAGTAACCGTTGTTCACAGCGTACAGGCTCACGGCCAGTTCCCACACAGCCAGAGGCTGGTACTGGGGCTGCTTGAGCAGTTCGACCACGCGCTTACCACGTTCCAGCTGGCGACGGGTTGCGTCATCCAGGTCGGAAGCGAACTGAGCAAACGCAGCCAATTCACGGTACTGAGCCAAGTCGGTACGAATACCGCCGGACAGTTTCTTGATGACCTTGGTTTGAGCAGCGCCACCCACGCGGGACACCGAAATACCGGCGTTAATAGCGGGACGAACACCAGCGTTGAACAGGTCGGACTCCAGGAAGATCTGACCGTCAGTAATCGAAATCACGTTGGTTGGAACGAAAGCGGAAACGTCACCGGCTTGCGTTTCAATGATAGGCAGTGCGGTCAACGAACCGGTCTTGCCCTTCACTTCACCGTTAGTGAATTTTTCTACGTACTCGGCGTTCACACGAGCAGCGCGCTCGAGCAGACGGGAGTGCAGGTAGAACACGTCACCGGGGTAGGCTTCACGGCCTGGTGGGCGACGCAGCAACAGGGATACTTGACGGTAGGCCCAAGCTTGCTTGGTCAAGTCGTCATAAATGATCAGGGCGTCTTCGCCACGATCACGGAAGTATTCACCCATGGTGCAACCGGAGTAAGGAGCCAGGTATTGCATGGCAGCGGACTCGGAAGCCGAGGCGGCCACAACAATCGTGTACTCCAGAGCACCGTGCTCTTCGAGCTTGCGCACCACGTTGTTGATCGTGGAGGCTTTTTGGCCCACGGCAACGTAGATACATTTAACGCCATTGCCCTTTTGAGCAATGATGGTGTCCACAGCCACGGCAGTTTTACCGGTCTGACGGTCACCAATGATCAGTTCGCGCTGACCACGGCCGATTGGCACCATGGAGTCCACGGCTTTCGTGCCGGTCTGCATGGGCTGGGACACGGACTCACGGGCGATAACGCCAGGAGCCACTTTCTCGATGACGTCAGTCATCTTGGCGTTGATCGGGCCCTTGCCGTCGATAGGCATACCCAGAGTATCAACCACACGACCCAGCAGTTCGGGGCCAACGGGTACTTCCAGAATGCGGCCAGTTGTTTTAACTGCGTCGCCTTCGGAAACACCGGTGTATTCACCCAGAATCACGGCGCCGACAGAGTCGCGCTCGAGGTTAAGGGCCAGACCGAACGTGTTGTTCGGAAATTCGAGCATTTCGCCCTGCATCACATCGGACAAACCGTGGATGCGCGTAATACCGTCGGTCACGGATACGACCGTGCCTTGTGTACGAACGTCAGTCGACGCACCCAGGCCTTCGATGCGGCTCTTGAGCAGTTCGCTGATCTCGGACGGATTAAGTTGCATGTTCAGACTCCTGAAATCCTGTTTACTGACTCGCGCTATGCGGTCAGCGTATCGCGCATGCTGGCCAGCCGGGCCTGCACGGAAGTGTCGAGCACCTGGTCACCAACAATCACCCGAATACCGCCGATAAGGTCAGCGTCGACGGTCACAGTCGGTTTTAGCTTCAGGCCAAACTTTTTCTCCAGCCCAGCGGTCAGCTCAGCAACCTGAGCCTCAGCCATCGGGAAAGCACTGATAATCTGTGCCTGCGCCGTGCCTTCGAGTTGGTGTTTCAATAGATCAAACTGTTCTGCAATTTGTGGCAACAGCAAGATGCGCTGGTTATCCACCAACAATTGAAGAAAGTTGCGAGCCTTTTCGGTGACCTGTGACTTAACCAGGCCCGTAAAGAGTTCGAGTCGCTGCCCGTTATTCAGGCGCGGATCGTTCAGTGCCTCGCGCACATCGTGGAGACCGGCCACCTGAGCCATTTCGGACAACAGGGCCGACCACGATTCGAGACCCTGGCTGTCGTCGCGCACGGCGGCGAACAGGGCTTCGGCGTAAGGTCTGGCAATAGTCGATAGTTCAGCCATGGCCTGCCTTGATGTTAAAGTTCTGCCTTGAGCTGCTCGAGCAGCTGGGCGTGCGCATTAGCGTCAACTTCGCGTCGCAAGATTTGCTCGGCACCCTTGACGGCCAAGGCAGCCACTTCGCTACGCAGACCTTCACGTACGCGTTGCACTTCCTGGTTAGCGTCTTGCTGGGCCTGCGCAATAATGCGGGCTTTTTCGGCTTCGGCTTCACGACGAGCTTGCTCCAAAAGAGCAGTCGCTTGTTTTTCAGCGTCGACAATGCGTTGATGGTTTTCGGACTTGGCCGAAGCATCCATCAGGCTGATACGCGCTTGGGCCTGTGCCAGATCGGCCTTGCCTTTATCGGCAGCAGCCAAACCATCAGCGATTTTCTGACGACGATCATCGATTGCTTTCGTCAGTGGCGGCCATACGAATTTCATCGTAAACCAGGCCAAAACGAAAAACACGATCATCTGAAAAAAGAGAGTCGCGTTTAAATTCACGGTCGTATCCCTTCAATACCACGTGTGTAGGAAGCGGTATGCGTCCTGACACATGTATGTTCAAGTCGACAAGCGGTGCATGATCAAACCGAGCAACACACCGCTAACGACGACTGCCTGCCCGTCTGCCAAAAGCGGCAACGGACTCGCCTTATTACCCAACGAATGGGTTGGCGAATGCAAACAACATGGCGATACCGACACCGATCAGGAAAGCAGCATCGATCAGACCGGCCAACAGGAACATCTTGGTTTGCAGAGCGTTCATCAGTTCAGGCTGACGAGCCGATGCTTCCAGATATTTACCACCCATCAGGGCGATACCAATGCAAGCGCCAAAAGCGCCCAGACCGATGATGATACCGCAAGCAAGAGCAACGAGAGCTACGTTGGTCATGACAACTCCTTGGTTAAAAATCAGGTGTAATTCAAAAAAATCAAAGCGTTAGCAGGCCAGGCCTGCTCCCCCCAACCAGACACCATTGTCCAGTCGGAATCGGATTAATGGCCTTCGTGTGCTTGTCCAATATAGACAAGGGTGAGCATCATGAAGATGAACGCCTGGAGCAACACAATCAGAATGTGGAAGATTGCCCACACAGAACCGGCCAGAATGTGACCGATACCCAGTCCCAGGCTGGCGCCATTAAACCCTGTCCATGCGCCACCCAGCAGAGCGATCAACATGAAAACCAGTTCACCGGCAAACATATTGCCGAACAACCGCATGCCCAAGGACACGGACTTGGCCGCGTATTCGATGCAGTTCAGCAAGAAGTTGAAAGGTGCCAGCACAACAGCCATCAGGCCTGTGGCAGTGAACGGTGCAGTAAACAGCTCTTTGACGAAGCCGCCGGGGTGCTTGATCTTGATGCCGTAGTAGAACATCAGCAGCAGCACGCCCATGGACATGCCCATAGGCACGTTCAAGTCAGCGGTTGGCAAAATACGGTGGTAGTACAGAGGGTCGCCATGTTCGGCGGCCAGACCGGTCTGGATGAAGATCCAGCCCAGACCATCAACGGGCAGCAAGTCCAGCACGTTCATCATGATGATCCACAGGAACACGGTCAGCGCCAGGGGCGAGACAAATTTCCGGGACTCAGCGTTAGGAACAATGGATTTGGCCTGGTCTTCAACCCAATCGACCAGCATTTCTACAAAAGACTGCAAGCGGCCTGGTACGCCGGCTGTTGCGGCCGAAGCGGCGCGCCACAGAAAGAAAACCACAACCAGACCCATCAGCAGGGACCAGAACATGGAGTCGTAGTTAATGACACCGAAGTTGGCCAGAACATCCTGTTTTTCACCCAAGTTGTTCAAGTGAACCAAGTGATGCTGGATGTACCCTGACTGAGGCGAAATATCACTAGCAGCAGCCATCTGTATTTACCCTGTGATGTATACGTTATGGGACGAGCCCGTGAAACAAAAATTCGTTATGGCAGCTTGCGGAAAAACAGCAGCAGCACATATCCCTTCAAGACACACAGCAGGCCAAAGAGCAAGGCAGGCCAAACTAACCAGCCCGTGTTTGCCATGGCAGCCGTTGCCAGTGTCAATACCGCAAAACCGAGTTTGAATGCCTCCCCCCAGAAGAAGGAAAGCGCTCCGGCGTTGCCGCCGCCCATCAAACCCAGCAAAAGACGCAATGCGAACAATGCGTTAGGCACAAAATAAGCAGCCGCACCAATCAGTGCTGAGGCTGCTGCATATGCGCCGGAAATCCATGCCGACAGGCCAATTGCCACCAGACCCATAAAAGCCTGGGCAACAAGTGTGCGCACAATTCCTTGCCCTGCCCGGCGAGCCATGCGGCTACGTTGCTCGGGCGTAAGTACTACGGGTTCCGGAAATGGTGGCTTGTCCCCTGCTGCCTGCACCGTGGCTGTGGTGCCTGTCTGCTGATAAATCGGCTGATTCATAGTAGGAAACAATCAGATAACGTTGTGTGGGTGGATGTACTGCAAAGGCCTTGGCCAATCCATCCGCGCAATATTATCGGCCCCTTTCAAAAGCCGGTGTCGTCAAACCCATAAAGTATAGCGTCTTTTTTTTGTTGTAAGCAAATTCAGCCTTGCTTGTTTGATACTTAATGCAAGGCTGATTTACGCAATCTCAATGGCATCAAGGGGTAAGCTTATTTTGTAACATTGCAGTGCAGCAATTTTACAACACACCCCTTGTTTTATCAGCGATTGAGAAACTTAGCGGTGCTTGAACTCGGGCTTGCGCTTCTCGACAAAAGCACGCATGCCTTCCTTCTGATCCTCTGTGGCAAACAAGCCATGGAAGTTGCGGCGCTCGAACAGCAGACCTTCTTCCAGCGACGATTCAAAAGCACGGTTCACGCACTCCTTGGCCATCAGGACAGACGGCAGGGACATGCTGGAAATAACCGTGGCAGCGTCCAATGCCTCTTCAATCAGCTTGTCGGCAGGCACCACGCGCGACACCAGACCGGAGCGCTCGGCCTCTTCGGCATTCATCATGCGCGAAGTCAGAATCAGATCCATGGCCTTGGCCTTGCCCACGGCACGGGGCAGACGCTGCGTACCACCAAAACCGGGAATCACGCCCAGCTTGATTTCTGGCTGACCAAAACGAGCGGAGTCAGCGGCAATGATGAAGTCACACAACATGGCCAGTTCGCAGCCACCGCCCAAGGCATAGCCAGCGACGGCGGCAATGATGGGCTTGCGGAAACGGCGCAGTTCTTCCCACTGGCCACCCAGATAGTCCTGGGAGCTGACATCGTGGTAATTCCAGTCTTTCATGGCGCCGATATCGGCACCGGCGGCAAAGGCTTTTTCATTACCGGTCAGCACGATACAACCGATTTCGTTGTCGGCATCGTATTTCTTTAACAGGGCATACAACTCGGCGATCAGCTCGTTATTGAGCGCATTCAAAGCCTTGGGCCGATTTAATGTCAATAAAGCAACACGACCATGCACCTCTGCTTTGACTAAGGGTTCGTTCATGCTGACTCCCAGAAAAATTAAATAGAATAGGGGAATGGAACCTACACCCGTACTTTACCGTGCCGAGCCGACAGATCTCGCCGGCCACCGCCTGACTGTCCAGATACAGATCACTTCCCCCCAAACAGATGGCCAGATCTTGAGCCTTCCGGCCTGGATCCCTGGCAGCTACCTGATCCGCGACTTCTCGCGTCAGATCGAAAGCATAGCCGCCTTCTCCGGCGAAAAGCCGGTTTCCATCCGCAAGCTGGACAACCATCGCTGGCAGTGCGAACCCTGCGAGGGCCCCTTGAGCATTCAGTACCAGGTCTATGCCTGGGACCTGTCCGTACGAGGCGCGCATATTGATCAGACCCATGCTTTCTTTAATGGCACCAGCGCCCTGCTGGCCGTTGAGGGCCAGACTGAACAGCCGTGCCTGCTGGAACTGGTGTCCAGCGAGGACATGGAAGATTGGCAGGTTTACACCAGCCTGCCCGAGGCCACCGGCATGCCAGGCGCGGCAGAGCGCTATGGTTTTGGCCTGTACCGCGCCAGCAATTACGATGAGTTGATCGACCACCCCATTGAGATGGGTACTCCCCAGGTCATCAGCTTCTTTGCCCACGGCGCTGAACACGAACTGGTCTTTACTGGCGTCATCCCGAACCTGGACCTGCCCCGCATTGCCCGTGACGTAGAGAAAATCTGTGCCGAGCAAATCGCCTTTTTCGAACCTGAAACCCGTCGCGCGCCCTTCCTGGATTGCAGCTCGCGCTACGTGTTCATGACCATGGTGACCGATGACGGTTACGGCGGGCTGGAGCATCGCGCCTCGACCGCCCTGATGGCTTCGCGTCGAGACCTGCCTACCCAGGGCCAGGACAAATCGGTGAAAAGCGCGGGCTACCAGACCTTTTTGGGTCTGGTCAGCCATGAGTACTTCCATACCTGGAACGTCAAACGCATCAAGCCCGCCGTCTTCGCACCCTACGACCTGAGCCGTGAAAACCACACCCGCTTGCTATGGGTGTTTGAAGGCTTCACCTCGTACTACGACGATTTAATGCTGCTACGCTCTGGCGTGCTGAGCGAGGCCGATTACCTCAAGCTGCTGGCCAAGAACATCAATGCGGTTGAACGAGGCCCCGGGCGCTTCAAGCAGTCCGCCGCACAAAGCTCTTTTGACGCCTGGACGCGCTATTACAAGCAGGACGAGAACTCCCCCAACGCACTGGTCAGCTATTACAGCAAGGGCGCACTGATCGCCCTGGGCCTGGACCTGTGCATTCGCAGCCATACCCAGCAAGCCAAGAGTCTGGACGATGTGATGCTGCTGATGTGGGAGCGCTATGGTCGTGACTTCTATCAAGGCAAGCCAGAAGGCATTCCTGAAAATGCCATGCCCGCCCTGATTCTGGAAGCGACTGGCTACGACGCCACGGATTTCATTGCTCGCTACGTTGAAGGCTGCGAGGACCTGCCCTTGAAACCCTGGCTGGCCGAACAAGGCTTGAAGCTGGAATGGCAAGCCTCCTCCAAGCTGCCCAGCCTGAACGCTCGCTTGCGCCAAAGCGCAGGCCAATGCCAGCTGGCTACCGTCTTCACTGATGGTGCAGCGCATCAAGCCGGGCTGTCTGCCGGTGATGCCCTGGTCGCTATTGACGGCTTGCGTGTCAGTGACACCGCCAGCCTAGAGCGCCTGCTGGCAGCCTATGAACCCGGCCAGACCGTACAAGTTCACGCCTTCCGCCGCGATGAACTACACTGCTTCACGCTACAACTGACGCGCCCTGCTCTGGACGAATGCGTCCTGAGCCGCCAGTCCTGATCTTCTTTCCAGGCCCGCCAACCATGGCGGGCCTGACACTTTTTTTTGCCATGACCACACGCCGTATATTCATCAACAACCTGGTGGTGCAAGCCTCTATCGGCATGCTGGACCACGAACTGGTTCACCGCCAGCCCCTGCATATTGATGCCGAATTCGACACCACCATTACGCAGGACGTTCAGGACGAGGACATCGGGACCGTGTTGGACTACCGTCAGCTACGCGAGGCACTGATCGACGTCAGCACCACGGAACACACCAATCTGCTGGAAACACTGGTAGAGCGCCTGGCTGATCGCATCCAGAATGATTTCCCGACCGTGGAACGCGTTAAAATCCGCGCCAGCAAACCCGAGGCCTTTGCCGACTGTGATGCCGTCGGCATCGAGATTGAACGCAGCCGCTAAAGCCCCCTGCCCCGCCTGTGGCCGGGGCTACGACGACACTTCTTTCCGCTTTTCCTTATGTCCCAAGACACCAGCACCCTCCCTCCTTCCGAAACCGATACTCCCGTGTTTGCCAGCAAGGCTGAACGCAAGCAGCGCGTCAACGACAACAAGCTGAGCAAACGCATCATGCGTGAAGTGGGCCGCGCTATCGGGGACTTCAACATGATCGAGGAAGGCGACAAGATCATGGTCTGCCTGTCCGGCGGCAAGGACTCCTACGGCCTGCTGGACGTGCTGATGACATTGCAAAAGCGCGCGCCAATCAAGTTCGACATCGTGGCCGTGAACCTGGACCAGAAGCAGCCCGGTTTCCCTGACCACATCCTGCCCGAGTATCTGGAAAAGCTGGGCGTGCCCTATCACATCGAAACTCAGGACACGTACTCGGTGGTGACGCGCGTGATTGCCGAAGGCAAGACCATGTGCTCGCTGTGCTCGCGTTTGCGTCGCGGCATCTTGTACCGTGTCGCCAAGGAACTGGGTGCCACCAAGATCGCCCTGGGCCATCATCGTGATGACATTCTGGCTACCTTCTTCCTGAACCTGTTTTACGGTGGCCGTATGAAGGGCATGCCGCCCAAGCTGATGTCGGACAATGGCGAGCACATCGTGATCCGCCCTCTGGCCTATGTGCCCGAGAAGGACCTGATCGCCTACGCCAAGCTCAAGGAGTTCCCCATCATCCCCTGTAATTTGTGCGGTTCGCAGGAAAACCTGAAGCGCCAGGAAATCAACCGCATGATTGCGGACTGGGACAAGAAATTCCCGCACCGTTCCTGGAACGTGTTTGGTGCCCTGACTCGCGTGGTGCCTTCTCACTTGATGGACCCCAAGCTGCATAACTTTGCAGACTTGAAGGTGACAGGCCAGGCCGATCCGGAAGGCGATAAAGGCTTTGATCAGGATTATTTTGACGATCACCTGCCCGAGAACTTGCTGGCCGCAGGCTTTGAGGAAGATAACGACGAAGCTACTCCGGGCGTGCGTCAGGATGCCTTCACACCTGCTCAGCCTGCCGCTTCCGGTGAACAGCAGATTGTGTTCATGAGCAAGCGTCGTTCCGGCCAATAAACATGACACAAGGCTTAGCGTAGCGCTTGCCGCCTGCCAATACACAAGCGACAGACAATAAAAAGCCCCGATATAAACCGCTAGTGTCTGGAATGACATCCAGATTGTGGAGGTTTATATCGGGGCTTTTTTTGCGCCCGCTGAAAGATTATCAGGCCTTAGCTCGGTTTTTGCGAACCATCCCAGCGTTCACCGGGCACCTGAATATCGAACAATTCCAACACCCGCATCACCGTGTGATCGACAATATCGTCGATGCTTTTGGGTCGCAGGTAAAACGCGGGCATAGGCGGGAAGATGATCCCGCCCATTTCCGTTACGGCCGTCATATTACGCAAATGCGCCAGATTGAATGGCGTTTCGCGCACCATCATCACCAAACGACGACGCTCTTTCAAGGTAACGTCGGCAGCCCGGGTAATCAGGTTATCGGACAGGCCATGTGCCACGGCGGCCAGCGTATGCATCGAGCACGGCACAATCACCATACCCGCCGTAGGAAAACTGCCACTGGCCAAGGTTGCACCCACATCGCGGAAGCTGTGCACCTGATCGGCCAGAGCCTGAATCTCGTGCCTGCCGATATCCAGCTCATATTTGATGTTCAGCACCCCGGAGGGCGAGATCACCAAATGGGTTTCCACATCCGGACAGGACTGCAGCACTTGCAGCAGGCGCACGGTGTAGACCGCCCCGGTGGCCCCGGTCATGCCTATGACCAGGCGTCGCTTGGTGCTCACTCCAGAGCCCCAGCCTCGCGCAGCATGGTTTCCAGTTCGCCGTTTTCGTACATTTCAGACACGATGTCCGAACCGCCGACGAATTCGCCCTTGATGTACAGCTGGGGGATGGTGGGCCAGTTGGAGAAGTCCTTGATGCCCTGACGCACTTCGGCGTCGTCCAGCACGTTGACCACAACCACCTGGCTCAGGCCAACAGCGCGCAGAATCTGCACGGTGCGTGCGGAGAAACCACACTGAGGAGCTTGAGCTGTGCCCTTCATAAACAGCACAACGGGGTTTTCCGTTACGGTTTCGCGGATGAAATCTTGAACTTCACTCATGATGTTCTCTTAAGAAAAGAATTAACACTGTCCACCTGTGACCCGCCGGATTCCTGCCAGATCTTCATAACTGATGACCTGTTTGAACCCTGCCTGCCGCAGCATATTTTGCACATGGTCGGCCTGATCCCAGCCGTGCTCCATGAGAAGACTAGCACCAGGACGCAGATACGGCCCGGCTCCCTGAACTATTGTACGCAAATCCGTCAAGCCGTCAGAGCCATCTGTCAGTGCCTGACGCGGCTCGAACCGCACATCGCCCTGCGCCAGATGTTCATCATCCACTGCAATGTATGGAGGGTTGGACACGATCAGGTCAAAAGGTTCCTGGCCTGCCACGGCATCGTACCAACTCCCCAGGCAAAACTCGACTTTCCCACACAAACGCTGAGCATTTAAGCCCGCCTGCGCCAATACCAGTGTGCTGATGTCACTGGCGACCACATGGGCATCGGGACGTGCCAGCGCCAGAGAAACCGCAATGGCACCGCTGCCACAGCCCATATCCAGAATGCGGGGAGATTGGATATGCTGCACGCGCTCCAGTGCGCGCTCGACCAGGGTTTCGGTATCCGGGCGAGGAATCAGCACCGAGGGCGACACCAGAAACTCGTGACCCATGAATTCACGCACACCGACGATATACGCCATGGGCTCGCCCGCCACACGGCGGGCTTCCAGAGCTTGATAGGCTTGGATCTTGTCCAGCGGCAACTCGTCCGTGTCGTGCGCAATCAGCCAGGAACGACCGACGCCCAGCACCTGCATCCACAGCATGTCGCGCTCCAAGCGCGGCAAGGGACTTAACGGCTGCAAGGCTCGCAAGGTACGGGGAGAATCGGCAGGCGTGGCCATTGAGGACACGGCCTGCTCACCGGATAGGTTCATGCTCACGCCTGCGCCAGATCAGCCAGCAAACCGGCCTGATGCTCGGACAGCAAGGCCTTGATCAGCTCGTCCAGATCGCCGTCCATGATGTAGCCCAGCTTGTACAAGGTCAGATTAATACGGTGATCCGTCATGCGGCCTTGCGGGAAGTTGTAGGTACGGATGCGCTCGGAGCGGTCACCCGTGCCGACCAGGCTTTTACGCTCGGCGGCTTCTTTGTCAGATTGCTCACGCTGCTGCTTGTCTTTCAGACGCGCGGCCAGCACCTGCAAGGCCTTTTCGCGGTTACGGTGCTGGGAACGGTCGTCCTGACACTCCACCACCAAACCTGTAGGCAAGTGAGTCAAACGGACAGCTGAGTCCGTCTTGTTCACGTGCTGACCACCAGCACCACTGGCGCGGAAGGTGTCCACACGCAAGTCAGCGGGGTTAATGGTGATTTCTGCCAAGCCTTCGGCTTCGGGCAACACGGCCACGGTACACGTAGAGGTATGGATGCGGCCCTGAGCTTCAGTCTCAGGCACACGCTGCACACGGTGCGCACCGGACTCGAACTTCAGACGCCCGTACACATCCTGGCCTTCAATTCGAACGATCACTTCCTTGTAACCACCCACTTCCGAATCGCTGGCAGACATGATCTCCGTACGCCAGCCGCAGTTTTCGGCATAGCGCATGTACATGCGCAACAAATCCCCGGCAAACAAGGCGCTTTCGTCCCCACCGGCACCGGCGCGGATTTCAATGAACACGTTACGGGTGTCGTCCGGGTCGCGCGGCAGGAGCAGGATTTGCAATTCATCTTCCAGTTGAGCGATACGTTCCTTGCCCAACTTGTATTCTTCCTCGCCCATTTCCTTCAATTCAGGGTCGGACATCATGTCCTGGGCCGCTTGCAGATCGCCTTCGGCAGCCTCATAGCTTTTGAAGGCTGCTACAACAGGGTCCAGCTCGGAACGTTCGCGCGACAGTTTGCGAAACTCGTCCATATTGCTGGCAATTTCAGGCTCGGCAAGCATGGCATCAACTTCATGCAGACGGCGAGCCAATTGCTCAAGCCGACTGCGCATAGAGTCTTTCATAGGGAACAGCCTAAAGGGAAAATCAGAGGGTCTGGGCGCAGTTCAAAGCTATCGGGCTGCACCGCAGGAAAGTCGGTGAACAGACAACAGCCCAAACGCTAACGTCGACGGGTGGTCGAGGGCAACAGACGAGGCAGCAAATTCAACAATTGCTCGCGCTCGGAACCCTCACTGCGCGTCAATTCAGCCATCGGGCCGTGCATGTACTTTTGAGTCAGGCCATGCGCCAGCATTTCAATGACTTCTGCTGGATCATCGCCACGGGCCAACATGCGGCGCGCGCGCTCCAGCTCGTGTTGACGTACTTTTTCGACCGACTGCTGCACATCCAGAATGGCCGGCACAATCGCACGGGTACTCAGCCAGTGCATGTAATGCTGCACCTGGGTGTCAATAATGGCTTCAGCCTGCACCACAGCGGCCTGACGGGCATCGGCACCCCGTTGTACAAAGCGGCCCAGATCATCGACGGTATACAGGTACACGTCGTCCAGGCGACCTACTTCGGTTTCAATATCGCGTGGCACGGCCAGATCAACCATGACCACAGGGCGGTGACGACGCGAACGCACGGCTCGTTCCACCATACCCAGGCCCAGAATGGGCAAGGTACTGGCCGTACAGGACACCACCACGTCAAAATCTGCCAGACGATCAGGCACATCGGCCAGCTTCATGGTGCTGGCCATGAAGCGCGAGGCCAGGCTTTCAGCCCGTTCCTGAGTACGGTTAGCGACCACGATGCTACAGGGGTTCACTGCCGCAAAGTGCGTGGCACACAGCTCGATCATTTCCCCAGCACCAATAAACAGCACTTTGGCCTGGCTCAGGTCACCAAACACACGCTCGGCCAAACGAACAGCCGCGGCAGCCATGGACACCGAATGGGCACCAATAGCCGTTTGCGTACGGACTTCCTTGGCCACCGAGAAGGTGCGCTGGAACAATTGATGCAGCAAGGTGCCCAGCGAGCCGGCTTCATTGGCGGCACGCACGGCATCTTTCATCTGACCCAGAATCTGGGGCTCGCCCAAGACCATGGAATCCAGTCCGCTGGCAACACGGAACGCATGGCGCACGGCCTCGTTCTGGTTGTAGCGGTACAGATGGGGGGTCAGCTCGGCAGAGCGCAGACTGTTGAAGTCTGCCATCCATTCGGGCAGACGCTCAGCCACATGGGGCTCGGCCGCACAGTAGATCTCGGTACGATTACAGGTAGACAGAATGGCTGCTTCACGGACACCGGTGCCGAACGTGGCACGCAAGGTATCAAGCGCAGGCTTTAACACATCGATCGGAAACGCAACGCGCTCGCGCACGGCAACGGGCGCGGACACATGATTCAGACCGAAGGTTAGAACATCTACAGACATGAGCAGTACAGGCTATAGCCCTGAAAAGACCAAGACTGGCAATTTTGCAAAGGCAAAACGCATGAAATTTAAGTGATTTTACGCCGCAAGCCGCAGTTTTGCCAAAAATGTTACTTGAATTGCCTTTTTGTGATTACAATTGCACTCCTTTATGCAGCCCTCTTTTTGCTGAAAAGGGCCTCTCCCTAGGGATACGGCAAATTTGAAGTCGAAAAGATGCATAAATTTTTTGTTGTACTATGCGCACAAATTAAAAAACGTGGTATAGTTCTATTTTTACCGAGCAGTACACGTTGGCCTGGTAGCTCAGTCGGTAGAGCAGAGGATTGAAAATCCTTGTGTCGGTGGTTCGATTCCGCCCCAGGCCACCAAGAATTCAAGCAAAAAGCCCAGTCATCTGACTGGGCTTTTTATTTTTCTACTTGCCAGATGCGCAGACTCTAGCCCATACACACGACGTGAAAGCATTTTCATTTCAGTATGGAAATCTGCCCTACCTGCCTCGGACACCTCGTCTATCGATCATCAGACAGCATGCTTTGCCTACAGCAGTGTCGCTGGCATCGCCTCCAAGCGCTTGGCGGACTCACGCATTCCCAGTTCAATTGCCTCAAACACTTCCATAGGAAACTCAGCAGGCAGCTGCTGGGCGACCACCTCCAACACGTGCGGGACTCGTCCTAAGCAATCCTTGATCAGGCCCTCCATGCTCTCTCCCCACCCGCACAGTCGGGCCATGTGGTTGAAATGCCGGCGCTGAATATCACGCAATCGGTAGTGGGTATTTTTCCCGCGAACGGCCATGGCCAGCTTGAGACGATTCACATCCAACTTGTTCGGTCCAGTACCCGTGACTGGCCAAGCCGACAAAACATCGTACAAAGGCGTCAAGCGGTAACGGCCACCAGGCAATAGAAAAATCGAAAAATTCTTCGCATGCCCATCAGTCGCTGCCAACATCCAAAACACTAATTGTGCTGTCAGCAAAGTACGCAAGTCCTGCTCCCTCGCTTCAGACAGCTGCAAAATACGCGCGATATCAACAACGCCCGGCCCGCCATCGGCCTCGTATTTAGCATCAGGAGACTTGCCTGTTGCCTGACAAAAGTCCTCCTGTGGCAGCCTCAGCCAATAAGACTGTACAGCCAACTTCCGGTCAAAACGCTCAACGATCAATACCTTTTGCTCTTCAAACCTGGCCATCTCGCAGTTAGCGACAGGTAAATCAAAGGCGCGCAAAATCTGTGCACACAGCCATTCATTTTCTACAGAACTGCGCATATCCGCTTGGCGGCCCCCCACCAAGCCCAATGGTAGTTTGAAGATATGCGTTGTCGGAGTAGATCCAACAGGTCGACACCATTGTCCGTGATGCCATAAAAAGGCTGTTTTTTCCTGGGCTCCTGCCAAGGATATTCTGAAGTCTTCATCAGACGCTTGCTGTTGCCCCAAGACCAACGGTGCAGCAGTAGCCGCCCTCAAAGCGTTAGCGATTTCAGCCTCGTTTAAAGGACAAGCCTGAATATCAAAGACATCATCGGGCTCCTCACCTTCGGGAAGCAGCTGAATAGCTCCAACACAATCACGCCCGATAGCCGTTAGCAAATCAAAAGCATCTGTGCTGGATGTTCTGAATCGTGTCTGCAGGCGACGGCGGATTACATCACTGTCTGGTAGCAGGTTGTCAAAATAATTTCGTACTTGAGGACCACGCAAAGGCGCGTTATCAATAGTGAACGGCAAAGAAAGCGATAAGGGACGCCCTTGTGATGATACGAGCCAAACAGGGTCGTAAGTCAGTCTATCCTCGCCATTGGCGGCTACTTGCCAAGTCCCTACCCGAAGGCCATTCGCCCATAAACCCAATAGGCGTTGCTGTGAACGGTGCGCCATGGCTACCATTCACTTGTACTTAAAGGGGCTTGAGAGCGCTGTTGTACGGCTAGCTCCAGCCCCAAAATACCAGTCAAGGCTAACAATCGCTCAACGGTTAACTGGCTCGGCTGACTTTCCAGTTCGGACAAACGATTTTGGCTGATCCCCAAACGAGATGCGACTTCCTGCTGCGTCAGACCTAAAGCCTTGCGTCGAGCAACAAGCTGATAACCAAGCTGATCACTAGTAGAAAGTATGTACATATCTATTTATCGCTAATGTCGATAATTTGAGTATATCGATTATCTCGATAAACAACAAATATCGACAATATCGATAAAATTAAATTATCGATATTAGCGATAAAAGCCTCAAAATCCCACCGGCTCCGCCATCCAGCCAAACCCGGCCGTCATGGTCGGTGGTGGTTTCAGACAGGAATTGCGCCCCTGCCGCAGTTCCGTCCAGTTTCCCAGCAAGGCCTGTTCGCAATGCGCCTCAGCCCGGCGCAGCTCGTTGCGTGCTTTGCTGGTGGTGACGCCGAAGCGTTCGGCCACCACACTCAGGCTCTGTTCTTCCAGCCGGGCCGCCAGAAAGATGGCGCGACGTTGGCGGGGCAACAGCTCGATGGCGTAGATCAGGACGGACAGCAAAGATCTGCCGATCAGGCTGGACTCTGGCCCCGGCATGGGGGAAATCTGCTGATGCTCTTCCAGTTCCTCCAGGGGCACCAGCGTCCCTCTGCCGGACTCGGCACGCCATTCATCAATCGCCAGATTGCTGGCCATACGCAGTAAATACAGGCGGGGGTTGGCGACCGGCCCGATCTCACGGCTGCCATGCAGACGCAGCCAGGTGTCGTGCAAGGCATCCGCTGCGCGGTCGCGGCAGCGCAGGCGGATGGTCAATTGACGCAGCAACTCTTCGTAGTGCACCTTCAGATACAAGCACAGTGAATACTGCGGCGTCACACACTCTTCATTACGCTTGCGTGTAGGCAAGGGCAGGCAAGTGGACAGCATGATCAGATCTCCCAGGCTCAAGCTACAGTGTCATCCGCCGCCGCTCCTCGGGCGTCAACCGATCCAGAGCGGATTGCGGATTGGCGCCCAGTCCCAGGACCTGCACCGTACTGTCTTGGCGATACGCAGAGGCATCTATCCTGGAAGTCGCTGGGCCTGCTCCTGATGATGTGGCCCCGCCCCCCGACTGCCCTGCATCCCCAAATCCCAGAATCTGCACAGTAATGACCGAAGGCAGATTCTGACGAGCCTGTGCACGAGCGCGGTTGACCGTATCCTGCGCCGCCGATGCGGCCGACGATGCTGTCGCGCTGGCGTTACTCAAGGCTCCCGTGTTGACAGTCGCCACCACCGGAATTCCCTTGGACTCGCCCTGTACCTGAATATTGTCTGCATTGACCACACGCAAGGCGGCAATATTGATGTCGCCCGACACGCGAATCCCTGCCTCGCCCGCGTCCACCGTTCCCAATGGCGCAATCAGATCGATATAACCTGGCGGGACCTCGGGAACCGGGTTCAAGGTAGCGATACCCGCACCGGTATTCGGTGTTGATGGTGACAAGGCCACATTGCCAAACAGATCGTAAACACGACGCTGCGGTGTGTAGACCACCGTGGTCTTGCTACCCCGACCCGCGTTAATGTCCCCTGCTGCCGACCAGGCCAGAATATTGCCGCCAAAGGTCGTAAAGACCCGGCTCTGCCCCATCAGAATGTCGCTTTGCGAGAAGAAGTTAATGTCCCCTTCCCCTTGCGTGATCACACCCGATCCCGGACCAGGGTTAAAACCACCATCAATCCCCACCAGGGCACGCCCGCCGGGAGTCAGAATGCTGATGTCCCCACCAAAGTTGGTGTGAATACCTGCATCCAGCACGTCGTAGAACGACACGTTGTAACCCGGACTGCCCAAGGCCTCCCACTCGGCCTTGGTGATGTAATCCAGCTTGGGATTAGGCCGGCTCTTGCCCGTCGTGTTGTTCACGTAATCCGCGTCGTAATACAGCGCACTGCTGTACATCGTCAAATCACCCGTGTAGCTCAAGGCCTTGCCTTGAGCATCCTGTTCGGGGAACAAGGTGGCAATCGCTTCACGGCCACGCAAATAGCTGCCTGCGCGCTTGCTGTCACTATCGTTGTACTCACGGCCCGATGCCTTCAGCTCTGCGTAGTACACATTGCGCAGATAGCTGCGTTGCTGCTCGGGCGGCAAGGCCTCGAAGAAGCTGCGGGCGTCCATGCTGGCCGCATCAAAATGCAGGCCCAGGCCGTTCTTGTCGCCAAAGCGGGTGCTCAACCAATTGACCAGGTGCAGCTGGCTCTCCAGCTTGTACTCGCGTGCCAAGGGACGACTGGAGGCATTGCGGCCTTCAGCCCTGGCCTGATCGCGTACCTGGTCCAGCTCTCCCTGCTTCTCCTGCAAGAAGGCTTGTGCGCCGGCTTCATCACCTGTGTAGCCAAACTCGCGTTGCAGCCATTGCCCCAGCGTCAGGCCACCGCTGTAGATATACAGCGCCTTGCCCTGTTGATCTGCAAACGGCAGCTCCAGATCAGCCTGATTCTCGGGGTTCAGATAGCGCGCCGCAAAGTCGTTCCAATGCGCTCCTTCGCCCATTCCGGCCGAGACCGAAATACTGGCGCCGCCACCACGACTATCGGACAAGGCACTGCTCAAGGGTCCCAGACTCTTGATCTCGCCTTTGTCAGCCAGATACACATGACGCCCGGCCGACACGTCCAGCAAACCTGGCCCCAAGATGTAGAAGCTGCTGTTACGGACATCCCGACCCGCTTCAACAATGGAAATATCGTCTGCCCAGGCATGGGTAATCAAATTACCGCGTGTCGTCGCAGTGGCGCTCTTGGCCCCTGCCACCGCATCTTTCTGCCCCAGGCGTGTGCCCGAGTCGGTAATGTCACGCCCGGCCCGAATCGCCACAGGAACCGAGCCTTCCATACGTGAGCCCTGCGAGCCTGGAGGGTACCCCAACAACACTTCCTGACCGACGCGCAAGCCAACAATGTCGCCGTTGACAGCGTAGTAACGAGCAGGCTGACGTTGAGCTGCGGCAGTACCGATATTGACCGGCGTACCAAACACAAACAAGGAACCTGTATTTTGACGGCCTCCGTACAGCGAAGTGACCGCCTTGCTGCTGACGGTGAACCAGTCGTTGAGCTTGACGGCCTCGCCATCCACGTTATGAATAATGCGAGGGTTATAGCCGTACTCGCCGCCCCCTGTCTGCGATAGCAAGCCTACAAAGGCAGGACGGAAAGGGCTGGACATGGCCGCTGCGTCTGCCGCCGAGGCCGAGAAAACATAGCCGGCCGCCTGAATGGAGCCCCCCGCCAGGAACTGCAGTTCACCACGCCCTGTTGCGTTGACAAACTGCTCGCCCATTGGCGAAGGGGCCAGTACCGTACCAAAGCCATAACGCAATATCGAATTGCTGGATACAGTGGCATCGCTGGCACTGGCTCCATACTGAATATTGCCGTTGGCGGCCGCCGCACGCAGGATAGAAGGATAAAAATGACCATCTGCGTTATGAGACTGGTTGCGGCCTGGGTCGCCCCAACGCGTATCCTCATACGCATTGCGCTCATCCCAGGACGTGGTGGGCGTCAGGTTGCCCCCCACACTCAACAAATCAATCGCCGTCGCTGGTGTCCACAAGGAGAACCAGGACCAGCCATTGCCGTCATAGTGCTGGCCATCTACGGAGAAAGGCGTTGAGCTTAAGGACAAGGTACGCCCAGGGTCTACCGTACTGCCCAGCACCAGATCGCCCCGCGTTTGCATGCGTACTGCGGAATCACCCAAGACCAGAATCGGACCACCGGTTGCGGCCCCTCCGCCGCTGGCATAAATATTGCCAGGACGCGTATCCATTTGATCTGTTCCACCAAAGCCCAGCTTTACCCCACCAACCGCGCCGGCATCCAGAGCAATGGCTCCTCGCAAATTCACCAAAGTGCTGTTCAGATCATGCTCGTTCAAGCGCACATCGGGGTTCGGGTTCAGTGTGCCGCCCAGGCGCAGGACCAGGTCCCCGCCACCTGTCTGTACCAGTTCGCCCCCCGGGGTGATTCGGCCTGTGCTGCCCACCACCAGATGCAAGCCCTGGCTGCGCGGCGTATGCGTCTGCTGATTCCAGCTGCTGCGAATACCGCGCTGGTTCAACATGCCGGCATCCGCCCCGGCCTCCACGGTCAAGTTGCCACCACCCAAAGTACCCACACCGGTAAAGCCGGCCAGGAAAGGATCGTTGGCAAACAACCAGGTGTCGTACTCGCTATACCCGCCATTTGCGGTACCCGCCACATATGTCCCGAAGTTGACCCACCAGGCACTGGGAGTCCCTTCCGAGGCTGACACTGCACTACCCGTTCCCTGGCGCCACAACCAGTTACCCACTGCCGTAGAAGCAATCTGCTGACGCGTGTTGTAGAAGGTGTAGCTCAGATCATTCTTGCCGTCGTTATTGCCGACCAGATCCCCCTTCACACTGCCTTGAGCACGCAGCAACACATTGCCGCCCTTTTCGGGATACCAAGCCTGATACAGGCTGTCCGCACCACCGTCGACCAGCGACTCGAAACGCTTGCCTTCCGCACGCAAGATCGTGCCATCGAACAACTTACCACGCGCCTGGTTATAGGCAGCCCCCATCGACGCCGACGGCGTGCCTGCGGTGTAGACCCCATACAGCGAATTCATCTCGATGTCGCCACCGGACACCAAATCCAGGTCACCCACGCCCGTACGCAGGACACTGAACAGTTGCTCACGGGTGGGCTGTTTCACGTCTTGCATCTCGGGCGGTGTAGCGGGCGAGAGCTCGGCGGCCATATCGCCCATGCCAAAAATATTCAATTCAGTGACATCGGCGCCGATAATGCCGTACGCTTGCAGCTCTTCGATCTGCGCCTGTGTCACCTGCTCACCAGAGACAGGCACAAAGCTCAACCAATAGCCCCCCGCCAGCAATTCAATCAGCTCTTCAAAGCGGCTGACCTCTCCCCAGCCATACACCGCTGGTTTACCCGTTCCTGGAATTTCGATTGATTTCACGCCAAGGCCAAAGTGTGTATCCGCCAGCATCAAGCGACGCTCGGTATCAATCAACGTCAAGCGATTATCCGCTGCCGAGATATCCGCCCCGGCAACCAGACGCAAATCCCAGGACTGCGAGCCAGCGGCCAACATGGGGGCCAGAGCCAGCATGCGACCTTGCGTGTCATCCCCATCTCGAGGACGAAGATCGACCATCACGGCCCCGCCCGGCAATACCACGTCCGTCTCGGAAGGCACCAGCGCCCCTTTCTTCAAGGCAACCTGCTGGTTCAATTTCATAAGCACCGGCAAGGGCACGCCTTTGGGCCACAGAGTGGCCGCCATTTGCGCATCCTCCGGCAAACGGAAGCCCGCTGCCAACTGCATATTGGCTTGTAGTGTCACAGCCTCTTTCAAGACCGTGCCAGCGGCATAAACCACTTGCCCGGACGCATCCAGCACGGCCGCTGACAGCACCGTTCCTGCCTGCAAGGACAGGCCTTGCGCCAGACTCATCAGGCTGGGGATTACGGTGCCGCGTGGCAAACTCATGCCCTCCACGGGCAGATCATAGTTAACGGTGCGACCGGCCGCGAACTGGGTCCCCACGTCCAGCGTGGCCATGCCGCCATGGGGGATGATGAGATCACCGCCAAAAGGCATACGACCTGCGGGCAGAACCCAGCCACCATCATCAGCCGTGACACCCAGCACGGAGGTATTGAAGCCATCCGTCAAACTGCCAAAAATCGTCAGATCTCCAGCGGCGCGCAATACCAGGGCCCCGGCCTCGCCCGAGCCATATACCGAGCTTTTCTGAGCATGAGGATTTACGCTGGCATAGCGGTAGCCCGACAGATCAATATCCCCATCCACATGCAGATCACCATCTGGATTCGTGACGGCATTGCTGACAATCTCCACACCAGGGCGCAGGTGGAATTGATCACCATAAGCACGCAGCCCGGCCAGCTTGCCTTGCATCAAGGCCTGATTCGCCAGAGCCTTGTTGATGAAGGTTTCACTATCCAGATGCTTCTGACGCAAGTAGTCCTGATCGATACGCTGGTAGCTGCGACCATCTACCGTTTCATCGAGGCCGAGCTGCGCATCGTCGTATTGCTGGAAAGCATTGACGGCAATCGACCTGGCCCCGGTAATGTTGAGTGCACCGCGTGCATCAATATCGACATCGTTGCCCGTCGCGCCACCCAGGCGCGGTGCGTTCAGAGCGACAGTGCCGTAATTCGCATGGGAACCAGCCACACTCAGATTCATGCGCATGCCATCGGCCAGAACCAGACGACCCTGGCCCGAATCAATTTCAATGACAGCCCGGTTAGGTGCTTCAATCACTTGGCCGTAACTGTCCCGACGCAGCACACTGGCACTGGCATCCAGCACGGCGCTGCCAGTCAGGGTCACCCCTCGCTTGGCAGCCAGGCGAATGCTGCCCGCCTGCTCACCGCTGGCATCAATGGTGCCGTTGACTGTCAGGCTGCCATTGTCCACGGAGACATTGATTTCACGCGCTTTAAGCTCGTTGCCAATGAGCAGATCTCCCTGGCGCAGCTGGAAGCTGCGACCACCCCACACCGATCCTTCATTCAGACGGGCGTTAAGTCCCGCAAAGTCCGCAATCTGCTGTCCACGCAGCTCAATAAAGCCGGAGGCAAAAGGCACCAAGGTACCGCCCGCATCGTAATGCCCTGTTCCAGCTCCCGACATACGGCCACGCAAGTCCACCAAGCCGTTCAAGGCCAGGGCCGTCAGTTTGCCTGCACGATTGTGCTGGGCCGATACATCAATCAGGGACTCCGCCGCTTGGGTCACATTGCCGCCGCGACTCTCCAGCACAACCTCGCCACCCCAGCTGTACTTGTTCACATCAAAAAAGCCGATCGGACGCCCTGCCAGATCCAGTTGCGCACCCTCTTGCAGAACCACATCGTCCTGAGCAGACAGCTTCAGCTTTCCGCTAGGCAGCAAGGCCGCACTGTCCCAGACCAGGGACCTGGCAGCATCCAGGCTCAACTCGGCTCCCAAGGCGTGCACTGCTGTGGCCAGATCAGGCTGCACCGTGCTGCTCCCCTGCGGACGAGTCACCGCAATGTTGCCACCTGCACGGATGTTGTTGACCGAACCGGCCTGTCCGGTAAACAAGGGGGTGCTGATGTTCAGATTGCCGCCCTGATAGGTCCAGCCATTGCTGGCTGCATCCCAGGCACCACGACTGTGGTACACGGACAAGCTGCCCTTGTGATTGGCTGTAATGCGCTCGGAGGCATTCAGGTTCACGCTGCTAAAGCCCAAGGCCAGACGGTCGTGCATACCCACGGTATCGGGCTGGCTTTTCGGGCCGTAACCAAACTCAATCTGCTGAGCATCAAATACCAGACGGCCATTCCCCGTGCCCGCGCCGCCTTCCACGATGCTGCCCGCCGGTGTCGTGGCTCCGTTCCAGACCAGAATTCCGGTTTCGATACGTGCTTCACTATTTGCGTCGCCATAGCCATAAATGGCAGCTGCGCTTAACACCAGGCGCTCCAGTGCCGACTTGCCTGTCACCGGGTCCAGCGTGCTCAAATTGACATCACCATAGAAGTTGACGGAGTCACGCGCCGTCAACACCAGGTTCTCCAATGCAGGCGCCCCCATCTGGGTATCGCCGCGCAGCAAGCGCTCCAGCACACGTTGATTCAGCGTCAGACCGGAGGACAAGATACCCGCAGCAGACGCGTCGGACAGGGCCTGCGCTCCGCCCACATTGATGCCACCCATAGCCAGCACCAGATTGCGTGTGCCATAGCGCACCGACTCATCCAGCTCAAAGGTTTTATTGGTGGCAGCAGTAATCGTGCCTTCAGAATACAAACGGGTTTCACCCGAACAACTGCTACCGACGGCACAAGTCCCAATATGCAGAAAGCCCGCCCCTACCGTGCCCCAACTATCGTCGTTGCTGGGTGCAGTGACATCCAGCCAGCCATTGCTCAAGGCCAGAACCCCTTTCTGACCGGGCTGCAGCACATAGCCCTCACTGGAGTCCCAGGGCGCGGCGCCTTTGCCCAAGGTGTTGATCGTGGCGCCCTGCTCAACCGTCAGGCCCTTTTCACGATTACCCACTACTAGAAACACCTGGGCGGCTTCCAGCACGGCGCCGCCGCGAATATAGATTTCATCTGTGCGCGTGTTGCCCAGACTGACACGCCAGGCATCGCGGGTCGAACCATAACCTTGCAAGGCAAACGTGGAGGTAGGTGAACCCCCGATACTGATGCCTGCCGCCCCCAGGCGATTGAGCACACCGGACTCTACCGACATACCATCAAAACCTGCGGTCGGCGCTGCCCCATCAGCCAGCACTTCAATGCGCTGACCAGTCAGCACCACATTGCCCCCACGGCCATTCTGGGCCGGTTCAAACTTGGCAACACCGGACGCCACCTGCAAACGGTTCGCCTCCAACTGCAGTTGGCGGGCATCCCGCTCCAGTTGAGGGCGCGGGACGCTATCACGCATGGCCCAGTCCAACCCAAACTGCGAGTAAGACGTTTCGTTGTACTGGGAATACTGGCGCAGAGTGTCTGCCGAGGTCAGCACCACGCGCGAGGGCATGGCATCCATGACATGGGTATTGGCGATCCCCAAACGGGCGGCCACATTGTAGGAACCATTACGCATGGCAATGGTGCCACCCATAGCCGCACTGGCACTGCCCGAACCACTGATTTCAACGCGGTAAGCACCAGGCAACAAGGCGTAGGTAGAGGGCAGCAAGGTATACGTCCCTGCGGCTAGGCCCGGTACGCCCTCTCCGATATGAATCTGGCGTCCCACCATAGGATCGCCTGCACCATTGTCGGCCGCCAATGGCGCCACCACTTGCTGTACACCTGGCACGACGGCATAGACCGGGTTGCCAGAAAGCTCGGGCAGCATGAAGCCGTTATTGGTGCTCTGAATCAGGGGGTGCAGACGGGCATCCGTAGAACCACCCCGCCCAGGCAGGAAACCTGCTCCTGTCAGTTCCCCACCACCCGACAGATCCAGCAAGGCACCTTCTTGCACGTCCACGCTGGTGGCTTTCAGGCTGAGATTACCCAGCAGACCGCCCAGGCCCACATAAGGCGCATCGCTACCTGCATAGTTATAGGTCAGCCCATCCACCGTCCCGCCGTAGGGCATGATCAAACCCGCGGCACTGACCGAGGTAATACTGCCAGGGCGCATCACCATGGAGGTTGGGGCTTGCGAGGCACCACCTACACCCACGCCCAATTCCAACTGCCCCAAGGGAGCCAGCAACACACCGCCCTGATCAATATTGCCCGACATCAGGCGCAAGACACCCAAGGCAGAATAAGGCTGGGCGACAGGGCCACTGCCAATGCGCTCGATACGCAAGCTGCGCTGCGGGTCATACTGTGTCAGCGGGTTATTCCACTGATCGCGCTGGATATAACGGCCGGAAATCACCTCCGCCGTCACGCCAGTTCCCGGATAGATGCGGCCAGCCGCCAGCACCAGATCCCCTTCGGTCAGCAGCTGTGTACGATCACCGACCGTATGCTTCAAGAAACGAAGATCGTTCTGCGCGCGCAGGTCCACCGTATCAAAGCCGGCACGCGATACCTCGGCCTTGCCACTTTGCAAGGACCGGCCCAACGCACCGAAGGCGATCTGGTTGGCAATGTCCAGCACATTGGCATCGATACGCAGATAGGAGTCTGGCAACAGCTCGGGCAATCGGCCTTCATTACTGTTCAGAGCCTGAATCAGCGGAGTCACATACTTGTCGCGGGTGGGATGCGTTGCCCCTGCCAAACGGACGTGAGGCGCGGCCAGCTTGACCGTAGCACCGGGCATAGAGCCAGGGGCCAAGGCAATCTTGGGGGTGGCCAGATGCAGGCTTTGGCCCATCTGCAAATCCACACCGTTTTCAATCGACAAAATGCCGTTGGACAGCAGGGCCAGATTATCAAAGCCCCCCGCCTGAATGCGGTCCACACCCACACGAGCATGGCCATAGACCAAACCCGCATCAGCACGACCAGCTTGCAGATCAAACGGCAGATTTTCCAGTTGCTGCTCTTGCACCAAGGTCATTTCGCGGTGTGCCAACACGCGATCACCCGGCCCACCTGACATTTCATAGTTCGGCGACTCCAAGGCGACCGACAAAGTTCCGCCCGCCGCATTGACACCACCGGCCCAAGCCTGCATATCGCCATCCAGATAGAGCCCGTTGAAGCTGGCCAGATGAATCACACCGCCATTGGAAGCGATGGTTTGCGCGCCCTGACCAGGCATGTCCAAAGTCGCTGCGGCTCCGGATGCCAGCAGGCGCGCGCCTTCGCGCACAATGACAAAGCTGTCGATAGCCTTGACCTGCGTCGCAGCCTGCTGGTACTTGCTGCCAATTTCGATACGGCCACCATTGAGCACTTTGCCGTAGCGTTGACCCTGGGCATCGACAGCCGTCATGGCTTTGCCCGACACATCCAGCACGGCATTGCTGCCCAACCAGATCGAACCGTCGTGTCCTTTGAGGTGGCGCACGTCCTCGCTACCAGCACTCAGACCATAGATACCGATCTTGCCGCCCGAGGCTCGCAAAGAGCCATCCACCGTAATCTGCCCGCTGCCTTGCAAGACAATATTGCGACCATCATCTACGCTAATATGCGCCGCCTTGCCCACGGACAAGGTGGGGCCACTGGGGTCCACATCTTGCTGCTTGTACTCAAAACCTGCCGTCAAGCTCAGATCGGCACCGCCGCGCTGGCTGATCGAGCCTTTTTCGGGCGATTCGCTGAACTCGGGTGGCAACCACAGGGAGGCAACCTGACTCAGATCCCCACCGTTGGCCAGTTGACGTGCAGCGGGCAGATCCAGCTGCATGACGGGCATGTTCAGCGCCAGATTGGCCCCTTCTGCCACGGCCACGCCGTAGCCGCCTATCACGTCGTAATTCGCAAACCCTTTCTGGAACAGGCTGCTGTCCAAATGCAGCATGGCCCCCACGGCCACATCCTGCGTCAAGCGCGTTCCGGCACGCAGCAAGGTGCCTGCGCTATAGCTCAAATCGGCATGAGCGACCGTGCCAGCTTTGTAAACGCCGGGTGATGGCGCAATGGCGATGCCATCAGGCAGGATATCTGCCGGCACCACATAGTTGGTCGGGAAGCTGGCGGGATTCATGATCTCCATGATCACCGTTCCCGCTGGCAAGGTTGGCGCCACGCTCCAGCTATAACCGTCTACCCGCAACTGCTGGCCATTGGACAGCCAAACCGAATAACTGGAGTTCTCGTTGCTTGGCTTGGGCAAGGTCCAGGGGGTTGTCAAATGAATCCAGCTGGACTGATTGGCCTGCTCAACCTTAGGCGCCCCGCCAATAACCTCGCCAGCGGCGGCATGGGTACGCGTGTAGTGAAAATCCACCGGCAAAATCGCACCGGCAGCAATGGTAAAGGCCTCGGTCGTCAGCAAATCGGCCAGAGAGCTTTGGCCCGCTTGCAGGACACCATCACTGCCCTGCACCGTGCCACCCAACACGACAGTCTCCCCGGTCTGCAAGCGCAAGGTGCCGCCTCCAGCCACACCATGACCACGGATTTCACCTTCGAAGACCAGTCGTCCACCTATGCCGGATACGCCGGACATATACGCATCAGCGGCCAGAGTGATATTGCCACCCTTGCCACCTAGCACCGAGCCATCGGCCATATAGGCCGCCGCCGAGGAGACGTCCAGCAGCGCGTGTTCGGCCACAGTCACATCACCGCTGCTGCGCAAAATGATTTCACCACCATTACGCCACGGCAGATAGCGCATCGCGCGGCTATCCAGCTCCTGATTGCTCCAGAAGCCTCTGGTATCCAGGGTGACACCTGAGTCAATTCGTGTGGCAGCGATAGCGCCGGCTGCCACATCGGCAATCTTGCTGGATTGCCAGCCCAAACTGGCGCTGGTCCATTTATCCACCAGATCACCCAGCACAATACGGCCACCGCGCGCCGTCAGGTCAGCCTTCACATCGACTTGATTGGCATGCAGCGCGATCTCGCCCCCCAGAGCAAGCTCCAGCGCGTCATTGACTTCCACACTTTGGCTGGCATAGGCACGTAGAGCCCCCAGACCCATTTGCGTCAACCAATCGGAATCCAGGCTGATGCGAGAAGGACCGGCCGTCGCGTCGGACTGCTCACCCCCCTCTTGCGCCTGAGCCTTGCCAATCACAATCTGCTCAACCACTGCACTGGGGCTATAGCGCAGATTCTGCGTGTCCTTGTCATAAACCGGTGTCCAACCACCCAGAATCAGCTCGGCCCGACGCGCTACAGCCGTTTGTGACTGCTGATAGCCATCCAGCTTGGGGACCGGTGCCTGAATCTGGCGCGGACCCTGGTACACCTCGGACTCGATATGTCCTTGCAGGTCCGCCGCCTTGGTCGAGATGATCAAGCGGCCCGCATCACGTCCTACCGTATAGCCTTCTTCGTAACGCTGGGTAGGAGCCAGAATCGGGTTGTAGAAGCTGCGGGTTTGGCCCCAGCGCGCGCTGGTCTGCTCGTACCCTTTGTACAAGCCGGTGTAGAGCAAATCGCCCGGCGCACTATCGACCGTATACAGACGGCCATCCACTCCCCGCAGCCAGCTTTGACGCAGATAGCCGCTTTGTACATCCAGCGTGCCGCCCGACAAATTGATCAAGGAACCGGGACGTGTCACCACGCTGGCACCGCTGAACTGCACGGTTCCGCCCTGGGCGGCCCACTCGCCAATACTATGGCTGGCGACGCCCAGATAACCACCCACTTCCAGTAGCCCACCCGCGGTGTACCAACGGTCCTTTTCATAGCCATTGGTGCCAGCAGGAACAAACACCAGGTTGCGGCGATCCAGCCAGACATCGCTGCTGCGCAGATTGTCGCCCTCGCGGTTGACCGGAGCATCGCGCTGCTCATTACCCTGAATGTTGATCATCAGGTTGTTGGCTTCCATCGCCACGCGAACACCCACATGGCCGGACACATCAATCACGGCGTCCTGACGTACCTCGCTGTTCCTGGCCGCGTCCACAAAGACCTGACCACCCGTCGCCAGCGTCAGGCTATCGGCGTCGAAAACCACATCGCCACCGCTGGCAATCTGCACCAGCGACTGATCACGGCGATGACGCAGGCCGTCGCCTTCCTTGTCCGATTCCTTGATCAGGGCTTCGCGTTGTACATCCAGGGCGGTGGCGGCGCTTTCGTCCAGCACAATCGCTGTGACGCTATCCTTGCCCAAGGTCACGCTGGATTGAGCATCCGTCTTGTTGTTCTGCAGATGAATCGTGCCTCGGTTGTGAACCGAGGTGCTGGCCACCAGCACGCCGTCCTGGCTGATCGTGCGCCCGGCCAAGGTGATGTCGCCCGTTGCGGCTTGAATCACGCCCGTATTGCGAACCAGGCCCGCCTTGTCGGATGCCCCTGCCTGAGCTACCACCGTGTTGCCACGGGTGGTGGAATTGACGTTTTCCTCTGTCCCCATCCCCTTGCGGATGATGAAGTTCTCGCCAGCGGCCAAAGCAGCCTGCCCGCCCGGGGTCGAGATACTGCCTGCATTGTGCACTTCCTGCCCCAGCAAAAGCACATAGCCCCCGCCCTGGTTCACGGTCTCGGACGCGTGTGTGCCGATACGTGCACCGGCGTGTATCTCGATCTTGCCTTGCGCATTAGTGAAGGACGCCGTGTTGGCATCCTTGCCATACAAACCTTCCTTGAATTGCTGGTCCGTGATCTTGGCGGCGGCTGTCACCAGATTGCGCACGTTCACTTGAGACGTGCCGCTGAACACCACCCCGTTCTGGTTCACCACCATCACGGTGCCATCACCCTTGATGGCGCCTTGAATCTGGCTCGGGGCGGTATCCGCTCCCACAACACGGTTCAACACCGCATCGGACGCTTTTTGCTGGAACTGCACCGTGGTGTTGCGGCCCACGTTAAAGCTTTCCCAATTCAGTACGGCTTTGCTTTCGGTCTGCTTGATGGCAACGGTGTGCTGACCATTGTCTTGTGTGTGCACCGGACGCTCTGCGCCGGTCCAGACGTGCAGATTGCCTGCAGCATCACGATCCCACACCCCGCCTTGCACATAACCGTCCGGCACACCGGCTTCTTTGGCAGCGGCCTCGCGCGCAGCTTTTTGTGCAGCTTGCTGAGCAGCAATCGCACTGGCGGTACGACCCAGGTTCTCGACCGAACGGGCCAATTGCTGACGTGCTTCGGCATGTTGGCGTGCCGCCGAGTTCAGCACGCCACTGCTGGGGTCCACCATCCCCCCTTGTGCGCCCGAAACATTGCGCTCTACCGCGCCGCGAGCCGCAAACCAGGCTCCGGACACCGGCTGACTCTGAGCATAGACCTGCCCCCCCAAACCACCGCTTACCAGCAAAGCGGCTATCGCGCGGGCAAGCGGCGTAAGACGATTCCGGGACGTGTCGCGAGAAGCTCTATCGACAGGGTTTCTAGGATCAGATGACTTGGAAGACAAACTGCGTAGGCGTGGCGACATTGCTTGAGTTTCCCGACTTAAGACTGGAGGGATTTCGTATCCATATCTACAAGACTGGTTCTGGCGAGAAATCAATCATGCCTATTTTGTTACTTTATGTAATTACGCCTGCCTTACCAGAGCAATACCACCCGCCAACTCTTGCACCCGTATGCCGGACATGGCGCGCAGCATATCCAGGGCCAAATCCATATCGCTGATGGACAAGCTCAAGTACACCGGGCGGCTCTTCAAACTATCGCTGTAAATCACGATTTTTCCGGGCCGATAACGGTTCAATTCTTCCACTACATCGGCCAGGGGCTGACCTTCAAAAGCCAGATAACCACGTCGCCAGGAACTGACCTGGTCCAGGTTAGGGCGCTGCACCGCATGGATGCGCTCATAGTCGTAAACCGTTTGCTGGCCCGCCTGCAAAGTAACGGTTTGATTCGCCTGCACCTGGACCTGCCCTTGCAGGCACGTCACCGTTACGTTCTTCCCCGTGTAGCGCACGTTGAACTGCGCCTGTTGTGCTTGCATACGTCCTGGCCCAGCCTGGACGTGGAGGTGGCTGGCCGCTCCATCCAGCACCCGGATTTCGACTTCACCTTCAACAAGCTCAATACCTGCTCCCTGGGCGGTATCACGGCGGTTGATGCAAGTTTGCGTGTTCATCTGAATGGCAACGGCCTGTCCCAGTTGAATCTCGCGCTGCTCGCCCACCCCTGTTCGAAAATCCGATGTCAATTCCGTGAACGATGGCCACAAGCCCCAGGGCGGATGTACCACTCCCACCACCGCCAGGGCCGAGGCTGCAAAAGCTCCCCCCATGAAGGCGCGCCGGGCCGTAAATACGGGTGGGGCAGCGGGAGCTTTCCATTCCGGCAACAAGTCTCTGGCGGCCTGCAAGCCCGGCGTTACCGTGTCCATCGTTACCGTCAGCTCCTGCCAGGCCACACGATGTTCGGGACTTTGCTCCAGCCATTGCTGAAAGCTCTGCGCATCGGACTGCCGGGCACTGCCCGAATGCAGCCGCACCCACCATTGATTGGCTTGGGTACGCACGGCGTCAGACGGGGAGGAGGACGAAGGACTCATGGGGCAAAACTTAAGCGTCGGTAAGGCTGTCAGAGACGCTGACACCCACAGCATCATTGAATTGTTCCGCGCAACGCAGTCGCAGATAGTCCAGCGCGCGCATCATTTCCTTGTTCACCAGGGAAACCGAAATATTGTACTGTTTGGCGATCTGGGCATAGGTCAGACCATCTACCCGCGAAGCCATCAAAATCGTGCGCTGACGAATAGGCATGTCCTGCAGCACAGCCAGCAATTGCGCCGTCGTGATGCGCGCCCAGGCACAACGCTGGGTATCGTAGGTGTCATCGGCAATATGGCTCAAGGCGTCCAGATCCATGGCAGTCAGCAAGCTGTTGCGCTGTTTGTAGGAATCAATGGCGATATGGGTGGCCATGCGCAGCAAGTAGGCTTCGTCATTGTTCACCGATACTCCATTGCCTACCCCCCCTATCCGTATCCAGGTTTCCTGCAAGGCATCCGCCGCATCTTCACGCGAACCTATCGTGCGCTCCAGCCGCCGACGCAAATGCGTGTAACGGGCGATCAGACTTTGGCGCAAACGACTACGCAGAGCTTCGGACATGATCTACTTCCCGGCCTGCACAGGGCAGTCGTCACGCACATGGCCCGAAACGGGGGCCAGCAACAGGACCAAGGGTTGCGGCAGACTGGCATCCGGGGCCACGCCCATTGCCAGTGAGTCCAGCACCTGACTGATCGCCTGATCGCGGCTGGCCTGCCCGGTCGAGCCCAACAGGTGCACGCGTTCCACCTGCCCCTGCGGGTTCAGCCACAGCTGCATGGCCAGCCGGTACGCGCCGGGACGGGTCTGGGGCGATCGGCACAAGGCATTACGCACAGTCTGCTGGACTCGGGTGACATAGGCACTGTAATCATGGGCACCATCACGCACGCCCGAGATGTGATTCAGATTCAAGGGGCGCTGGCCGGTGGCCACTTTGCCCGGCCTGCTATCGGGCAAGCGGATCACAATCGAGCGGTTATCCACGTAATAGGCTTGCAAGCCCGAACCATGCAGCAAGGAGGACAGGGCTTGCTTGCGCGTCATTTCGCCGCGCACGGCTGGCATGGGTCGCTGCGGATCGGCACCGTCCAGCAGCACAGAGAGATCAGAACGTTGACCATACGCTTTCAAGGCCTGAGCCAAAGGCTGAGCCTGAATGTCGAAAGACAAACGTTCGGAAGAATTTAGCAGGGTGTCAGCATCAGACCGGGCAACTGCGAGACTTGCACAGGCAAATAACAAGAAAGCGCCGAGTAACACCGCCACACTGATCGCCACCTGAGTCATGGTCATGCGCACGTTAATAGGTCTAGCCGCGGCGTCGGACAGTGAAACGAAAAGGGGTGAGGCGAGGCGATTGTAGAAGTCCCCAATGACAACATAGTGACAGTTCCCGCCCGCTTTACGTGCCAAGCCACCTTAGCGCAGCACCAGCCAGGGCGTAGAGCCCTGCAGGTGTTCACGCATCTGTTCCAGGCTGCGCTCCAGCGCCTGAGCATCCTGGCGGTACAGATGAATCAAGGAAATCAGCGGCGAGCGGGTATCAATCAAATATTGATTCGCCCCGTTCAAGGCAGGCACACACAGCACAGGCCGGTCGGCCAGCAAGCGCCAGCGAAAGGTCAGGTCGCGCGTTTCTTTCAGGTTGAAATGCCAGTGGCGCGAGACCTGCGCACGGCGTATCAAATTCTGGCTGACACCGACTGAGTGCAGGGTCTGGTGGCTGGGGATCAGGTCTGGATGAGGCAGGCAGTGGCGCAATAAATACGCGCACACTGCCGCCAGAGGGGAGGCATGGTAGATGGAGATGGAAGAAGTTCTGGCACTGAACCACGGCGTGGCTTCATGCTGCTTTTCCCAATGCGTACTGCTGATCCGCCACAATCGCATGCCATTCTCCTTCACCCGCCCTGCCCCTGGGCCTGCTGCCCGCTGCCTGCTGCCTGCTGCCTGCTGCCTGCAACATTTTTCCCGGTACAAACAGCCAGCATCACCCCCAGGGTTCAAGACTATGGGGTCTGCTGCAACAACTGACTCAACACCTTGCCATCCACGCTTACCGTATCGGCATCCAGCATGCCAGCCACATAGGCCTGCGTTGCTTCCTGCTGTCGCTGACGACGCAAGGCATCACGTAGCGCCGGCTTTACTTCCTCCAGCGAACGCACGCTGGCCGGGCGCAGATCAGTCAACTGCAGAATATGCACACCATCGGCCTGCACAATCGGATCACTCAGTTGGCCCGGTTCCAGCTTGGCAACCGTGGCACGCATGGCAGGCACCAACTGGCTCATCGGTAAAAAGCCATTGTCGCCACCCCGCTCGGCACTGATTTTCTCGTCCGAATGCTCTTTGGCCAGTGCCGCAAAATCCGCCTTGCCTTCGCGCATTTGCTTGACCCAGGCATCGGCCCGTTTCTTCGCTTGCGCCAAAGCCTGTTCGTCCTTGTCCGGCACGCTTAAAAAGATCTGGCTCAAGCGATACATGGCCGGCAACTGGAACTGATCCTGATTGGCCTGATAAGCCGTTTGCAGATCCTGCTCGGACGGGTAATCCGCTGCAGGTTCAGACACGGATTGCAGATAGCTGCGCAGGATCACCTGATTCTGCGCTTCTTCAATGGCACTGCGTATCTCGGCCTTCTTGTCCCATTCCTGAGCCTTGGCCTGCTCTACCACGGCTTTCTCGGCCAGGCGGCTGCGTAGCCACTGCTCCAGCACCACGCGATCATTGCGCATGGCTTCACGCTGGGCAGCGGGCAAAACCTGCAGGAACTGCTGTAGCTCGTCCTGGCTGACCACCACCTGTCCCAGCGTGGCGACCGCCGGCGTCGCAGCACTGCTTTTTGCCCTCGATGCCGGAGCGCTGCTTTGTTGCCCGGCAGCTTGCGGCTGCTGGGCTTGAGCATCGCCACTTTTCCCACAACCCACCAACAGGGCCGACAGGCTCAGAGCCAGCACACTTTGCAGCAGAAATTTGGGGTGTGTCATCGTGCTCACCTGATTCAAGCTTGTGCCGCTTCAGTTTGTTCAGCGTCGACAGGCGCAGTAGTCTCTTGGGCTACTTCTGGCTGAACAGCAACCGCTTCACCCTGGTCGGCACTCTGGGCTTCATTATTCGCCGCCGCATGCTGACGCAAAAACAGCAGGAATTCCTGCAACAAGCGGTCCCACAATTCAGCGGTAGCTTGCAGGTAGCTTGGTGCAACGCCACCGGCCACAATCACATCCATTTCCAGCACCAGAAACTCGCCTTGTACCGCCAGGCGAGCAAAACGCTTGCCAATATTCCAGGCCGATTCAATACCGGCAGGCATCTCGCCTTGAACGCGCAAAGCGCAGCTCAAGGTGTAGTCCAGTGCCTGGTCCGCCTCATGCGCAGGATTACCCAGGCGCAACGCAAAACCAATGCCTTGCGAAGCCGACAAAAGCTGGCGATTACCAACCTGCTCGGACTCGGTCACGCGATAGCCCATCTGTTGCAACAACTCCTGCAATTGCTTCAAGGAGACGGATTGGATGGTTTGAGAGTCAGTCATACATATTCCTTGTGGGTATCAATCAATAAGGCTCAGGGCGCGACGGGCGGCTGTTCCGACGACGTGGCACCGGGCGTGTACAAGCCGTCGTAAAGCTTGTCGCCCAGCGCCTGAGCGTGTTCGTCAAACTTCACCCGTGCCGAACCGGCCAGCGGCTGCCGGATCTTGAGCAAATCGCCCGTGCTGAACTGTTCGTAAGCCGCCAGGATTTCTTTCCCGGCTGCATACAGTTCCTTGTTTTTTGCTGTACACAGCGCCAATTCCTCTTCGCGCTGAGCCAGACTGGTGGCCAGGCTGGCACGTTGCGTTTCAGTGGCACGAGCTTGCACCTGCAAGGTTTCAAACTCGTTACGCGCACGGCCTAATTGCGATTGCGCTGCCGCCACTTGCTGACGCGCAGAGGTCTTGATGCCCTCCTGCTCGTCTTGCAAGCTTTGCGCCTGCTTGCTGGCCTTGTCCAAACGGGCCTTGAGCTGTTCGACCTCCTTGCGGGCCGCATCACGTTCGGTTTCTGCGGCCGTCTTGGCAGCCGTCAGCTGCGCTTGCTGGCTTTGCAACTGCTGCAATTGCTGCGTGCTGGAGCGCAACTGCGTGCGCAGCCGCTCCTCCATATCCGATTTTTGTGCCATGGCTGGGCCAGCCCATTGGCCCAGGCCCGCCAGCAACAGCGCACACAGCGTCATGGCAAACGGCTTGCGTCCACTTGCGCGGCCACGCTGATTCCAGGATGAATTCAATATCTTCATGGCTTAGAACCTGGCGTTAAGTTCAAGCTGGATGATGTCGATAGACAGCGGTGCGCCATAGACTTCCTTGGAGCTGCTCCAGCGCAGATGGCCGGTTACGTTCTTCTCGAAGGCATAACCTGCACCCAGGAAGTAGCCACGTGCATTGGTGCCACCCAAGTGGAAGGAAGAATCGTTATAGCCATCGGGCATGGCATCCGGTTCGATGTACTTGTAGCCCGCAAAAGCCAGCCAATCGCCCTTGTCCTTCAAGCCCAGGCTGCTGCCCAAGGTCGCTTGAACCATCCAGGCATTGCCGCCGCTTTCGATACCAATCGGGTTACCGGAAGCATCGTAAGTACCGTTGGAGGCGATGTTGTGCAGACCACCAGCACGATCCGCCATCTTGTTGCTGTCGTAAGCCAGGTTACGCACGTAATTACCGGCCAAACGCAGGTTCAAGCCATTCATGACTTCGGTATCCCAGCGCATGTTCACGTCCAGCAAGTTGAACTTGGAGGCCAGGCCCACGTATTGCCATTCGTTCCAGTTCTTGGGATCTGCCGACCACTGACGGATGTCACGCAAGAGGAAGACGGTATTGCCCTTTTGCATGAAGGCCGGACGCGACCAGTCTGTGTCACACACATCGCTGGACGAGTACAAAGTACACGCGCTGGAGCGCTGGCCGGCGATATTGTCAAAGTGGTAGTACGCTACGCTGCCGCGCAGATTGTTGCGCTGGTTGATCTTCCATTCAGCACCGATCTGCGCACCCAGCAGCCATTTGTTTTCGCTGGAGCCTTCGGAGAGGCTGTTGCGATCCCATGGCGTGTTGGCGTACTCCAGCGCGTAAGCACCCAGATTGCCAAAGACGGTCACTGGACGATCCGACATCGCGTGCTTGAAGGCAGCAGAAATCCCATCGACATTCAAGTCAGACGACCACAGCAGATCCGTGGAGTCAAAGGGGCTGGAGGCACGGCCCGCCACAATGGTGGCCCAATCGGTAGGACGGTAAGACAAGTAGGCCTGATCCAGCCACAGGTGTTTCTTGCCCATGCCGTTGCCCAACGTATCGGAAGTGGACACCGGATTGTCATCGCTGCCCGTGGCCAGGCGGATACCGGCCTCCCAACGCTCGGACAGCGTCGCTTTCACACCCAGACGAGCACGGATACGCCACAGGTTGCGGCGATCCTGGCGACTGTTCAGATAAGGAATCTTCAAACCATAGGGCTTGTTTTCGACCACGGTAGGAATGGGGCCGTTGTCGTTCCACTTCGCAAAGTTGATCAACTCGTTACTGTTCGCGCCATCCATCAGGCGCGACTCGTTACGCACGCGTACATCGCCTTCAACCGTGATGCGCGACACCCAGTCCGGGAAGGTGTTGGGCTGGGCCCAGTTCTCGGCCTTGGCTTGCGACATCACTTCATTCTTCACTTCTTCGCGGATCTGCTCACGCACAGTCTCCGGGATGTACGTGACACGCACATCCCCTGGCCGGGCCTGGGCGGCACCTGCTGCACCAATATCGGCTTTACGAGCCTGGGCCGCTTCCGCCTCGGCCTGAGCCACCAGGGCATCGGCCTGAGCCTGGGGCAAGACGCCTTGCTGCACCAGCAGACGAATCAGGTTAACGGTGGCGTTCTGGGATGGCGCCTGAGCCAGCACAGGGCCAGCGGTGCAGGTCAAGGCCAGCGCCACCGCGCAAGCCAGCCGACTAGGATGGGTTTTCATGAAAAGCGCACTCCAAATCATTCGGTCAAAAAAGGCAGACAATCAACTGGGCCTACGACCCGTTACCTGGGCTCGGATAGGCATGCTTACCGACGCCGGTGGCCGCTCGCTCAAGCGCCCGACTTCACGCAAGGCAGCTACCAAGGCCTCATCAATCTCGGTATCGCCCGAGGACTGCGCCAGGGCGACACGGGTAATGGACCCGTCTTCGGTCAACCACAACTGCACCTGAACGCGGTAGACCAAGTTGCGGGTGCGGCTGTCCTCACGCAGGATTTTTTGCAGCGCATAGGCTAGGTACTGGCTGTAGGTGGCATTGCCTGCACGGCCACCGCCACTGCCGCCCATGCCTCGTCCCTGTCCGGCACTGATGTTGAAACTGTCAGTACCGGCCTGGGCGTCGCTGTCCATCTGCATCGGGTCTGACAAATCGTCCGATGGCGTAGGTGGCGCTTCATCCTGCGGTTGGGGCTCTTCAACCGGCGTAGGCTCGGGTTCAGGCTCCGGCTCGACCACTTCCTCTTCTTTGGGCTCTTCAGGCTCCGGTGGCGGCTCGGGTTCGGGCGGCGGAGGAGGCGGTGGCGGCAAAGGAATCAACATGGGCTCTTTGGGCACCTGGCGCTTGATCCCTGCCATGTCGTTGGCCCATTTCCAGACCCACCAGCCCAGCAGCGCCACCAGCACCACAACCAGCACCCTGATGGCCAGCCGACGCCAGCGTGCGCCTTGGTTGGCTTGCGGTTTGGATGAGTTTGGCAACATCGTTAGAACACCAATTAACTTACTGAGGTTTGCCGGTCACCAGACCGACCTGGGACAGTTCCAAGCGCCGCAACACATCCAGCACTTCCACCACTTTCTGGTACTGCACAATGCTGTCGCCGCGCACAATGACCGGGAAATCCGGGTTCAGGGCTTTCTCGGTACGCAAGCGGTCTTCCAGCTCGGGCAGGGTCACCGGATAGGCATCCAGAAACACCTGGCCCGCTTCGTTCACGGAGATGGCTTTGGTTTTGGGTTGAACCAGGGACACGGTGGAACTGGCCTTGGGCAAATTCACCTGAATGCCGGAAATTTGTGCGGTGGCGGTCAGGATGAACATGACCAGCACCACCATCAGCACATCAACCAGCGGGGTAATGTTGATGCCGTCAACGGCTGCGCCGTCATCGTCGTCGTCTCGTAGGGCTGCCATGTCCGTTCCTTATGCCGAGCCAGCAGCCTGGGCGTGGGCCAGATCAAGGTCAGCGCCTTGAGCCAATGCCGCCTCGTGCTTGTCGTGTTTGGTTTTGCCGGGCGCGCTGTTCTGGCCATGGATTTCAGCCAGGCGAGTCACAAACTCGTCCACAAACACACGCATATCCGCGCTGACGTCTTTATTGCGGCCAATCAGGCGGTTGTAGCCAAACAGGGCCGGAATCGCGACGAACAGACCCATTGCAGTCGCCAGCAAGGCAGCAGCCATACCGGGAGCAATTGCATTGATGTTCACATCACCTGCCATCGCGGTTCCCAGGAACACCACCATGATCCCCAGCACCGTGCCAAGTAGACCGATATAAGGGCCACCGGCAATCGCGTTGGACAAAATGCCCAGACGTGCACCCAGTGCCTGATTTTCCTGTGTGCGAACACCGTCCATGGAAGCGCGGATGGCTTCGATGGTGTTGGGAGACAAGGCCTTCATGCCTTGGGCCTGACGGTTGTGCAGCTCTTTCACCCCCATGCGGTACAGGCGCCACAAAGAGGAATGAGCAAAGTTCTGTTCAGCCTTGGCGTCGGTCTGTACCGCATCCAGCTTGCCGCCGGACTCACCAAATGCAGCACGGAACTGACGGTTGGCTTCTTGTACAAGGCCCACCTGACGGCTCTTGCGGTACATGATGACCCAGGACTGGAACATCATGAATACCAGCACGGCGATCACAATCCAGGCGTCCATCGGGACGGCTTTCAGCAGAAAGCCCAGAGCACCGAAACCGAAGCCGGACTGCTCTTCATCCGCACCGTACGCAATCAGGCGAGACTCGGCTCCTTGTGCCAGTGCATCGGCGTAAATCAGGGCAGCAGGTCGGGCAACCTTGGACAAGCGCAGCTCGTCAATCGCACCAACAAAGGGCGCATAGTTAGCGACTGGAGCGGTGACAGGCGCTGTGGCCTCGGCACCGGCAGAGGCAGTTGCACCGGGCGTGGCACCTTCAGCGCCAACTACTTCAGCCGCCACAGGAGCAGGCGCGGCCAGCAAGGTGCCGGGGACATCACCACCCAAAGCGGCAACCGTGTTCAGTGGTGGCAGGCTGGCATTCAGGGAAGCCGTGGCACGGCCCTGGACGTACAGAATCACTTGGCTGCCATCGGCTGTCACGGCCAGGTGCTGCCAGGTGCTGGGCGACAAGGGGGCACCGGCAGGACTGCGTTGGCCATTGATCTCAACAAAGGGCACGCCCTGGTCCAGACCGATCAGAAAGCTGTTGGCACCATCACGACGGGCATAGACCAATTGCTGGCCTTGGGGCTGATCTGCACGCACCCAGGCGCTGAAAGAAAAAGCACCGGCTGCTGGCACGGCCAGGGAAGGACTGGCAGGCAGCATCAAGGGCGCTGTACCCACAAACTGGGCGGCACGTCCGGACACGCCGTCAATCACGCCCGCTGGGGCTGTTTGAGCGTGGTTGGTGTACGCCGTACTGTCACGCGAAGGCGCACCAGCGGCGCCATCAAAGTGGTAGACCAGGGTGTAGTTGGGATCAAAGATAATCTGGCCGTTGGAAGCCACCGGGGCTTTCTCGTTGCCGTAGTACATCCAGATATCCTGCTTCTGGCTGGCCATCACCTCAGGAATATCCACCCAGATCAGCGCCATGCCCATCAAGGGGTCAAAGCTCTCGATCTGGTGGTTCAGCACGGTCTGATCATCACCGGACACAAAGCGCAGGTCCGAGCCATTTTCATTGGTGCCATCAAAGGAAAAATTGCCGGTATGCAGACGCACCAGCAAGGGGGTGCGGCCTACGTTTTCGCTGATGGCCGCGCCTTCAGGCGTAGTATCAACAGAGATTTGCTTGCGGTACTGCCAGTCAGGCTGCCACCAGGCCTGCGCCACGGCGGGTAGCCAGCCCACCATCATGGCGAGCATCAAAAGAAGAAGGCGTTTCATGATCGAATTACTCCGGGAACAAAATCAGGCAGATTGTTCTGGCTAAGGGGGTCAGAAGGAGGCGCGCAGGCTGAAGTGCACACGCGGATCGTGTCGTTCGGTGTTGACGCCTTGCGTCAGGGGATAAGCCCAGTCGGCATGCAGGGACAGCCAGTCAAACATTTGCAGACGCGTACCGATGCCCACACTGGCCAGATGAAAGCTGGACTCCTGCTCAGGCAAGGGGTCACGCAAGCGCAAACGTGCAACGTCGCTGAAGGCGTAGAAGCGCCACTCGTTAACCGAGGGGCCAATCCAGCGGGCCAGCGAGGGGGTGCGCAGTTCGACGCTGGCCATCCAGCCATCGTCTGCACTGCGCTCAGCGGCCAGATAACCGCGCACGCTGGTCGCGCCACCGGCCGAAAATTGTTCGTTGGAAACCAGAGCGCCTGAACCAATCTGAAAGCCCACTCGGCCATAGGCCTGCCAGTCTTTGGCAAAAGTTTCGGTGTGGTTCAGATCGCCCTTGAACACCATGAAACTGGGGCTGGCCATCCAGCGCTTGTAGTCGAACTCTTCCCATTCGCTGTTCAGGCCAAACAGGCTGCGGCTGGCGCCCGTCAAGGTCAGGCCGACACTGGTTTGCGAGTCTTCGGTATAGCGGTAGCCGTTGTAGGCCAACGTGAAGGGCAGATACGTCAGCGGCACGCGGTCACTGATCTCACCAAAACGGGTTTGCTCTTCAAAATCCTTGTAGTCCATGCCAATCGAGGCGGTGTGATACCAGGAGCCGGACTGCGGAAAGGTGTAGGTGGCATGAATGCCGTAGGACTGGCCCTTGCCCAGCACATTGGTGCCGCCAACAGTCGAGACATCGCTGTCAGACTTGTAGCCAGAGAACGCCAGGCTCCAGCGCGGGGACAAAGGCATGGTGTAGGCCGCCGACCAGACCTTGGCATCCTGCATATCACGCGGAGCCGTGAAGTAGGTCAGGGAGAAGGTATGGCCGCTTTGCCAAAGATTGTCGTGGCCAAGGGTGACCATGCCGCGCAGCTTGCTGGTGTCGGCGCTGTAATCATTGTTCAAGCCCACACTGGCACTCCAGGGGCTTTTGTCGTCAACGCGCAGATCCACGTCCATGGTGCCGGGCACACGCCCCTCTTTCACCATGGGCATGACCTGGCGACTGGCGCCGCGATTGAGCTCCGCCAGTTCCGCCTGCGCCTTGCTGAAATCCGGCACCTGACCTTCTTGCAAGGACGGCACGCCGTCACGAATGGCCAGCGGCGAATAATGTTCAGCACCGACCACGCGCACACGGCCTACCTTGGTTTCCGTGACCTGGAAAAACACCACGCCATCGGCCACGGCCTGCTCGGGCAGGTCCACGTAAACCGACTGATAGCCCTGCGCGTTATAGACTTCCTGCAAGGCGTCGCGCGCTTTTTCAATATCCTCAAGGCTGCGCTCGGGGCCTAAAAAGGGGTAGACCGCTTTTTCAATGCTGCGGGCATCCAGCACGGTATTGCCACGCACAATGTATTCATTGATGTTGACCTTGCCCTGAGCCTGCGCAAAGGCACTATGAGGCAGCAACAAAGCCAGCGCCATCACTGGCGCAGCACAAAAGGGGTGGCCCCTCCACCCGGACAAACGGACGTTGCGCCCTGAAATTTCTGCTGGCATCACGATGCTTCCGATCCTCAATCTGATGAGCGCTGTGTCGGTGTGCCCCTGCTGGGACGACACGCCGCGCGACTCGTTGACATCTAGACGCAGCAGAAATCGAAAACTTTCGTTTGTAACAAAAACTTCATAATTCTTTCTGGACTGCGGGGGCCAAACAGGAAGACTCGTCCCCAACGGCACGATGTGCCTGCCCCCATGACAGCGGCAAAATACGCCGCCTTTGTCATGAAAACTTCACCCAGAAAAGTGAAGGCTTGCGCTAGGGTGTGTGGAACCCGAACGCCGTTATGGTGTGACTTCTTTTTATTGGCACCACCCTATGCGCCCTCTCCTTTTGTTCTTATTGTTTTTGGTTCAGGCAGGCAGCATGGCCCAGGAAAACGCGCAGACTGAAGGCGCAAAAAGGCCCCCGTCCGATGTGTCTCCCGGCTGTGTCAGTGTAGTAGTGGATGGACAGGCGGCCCTGTCCTACGATTGCTTGAGCCAGCAAATGCAGCCCAAAGCAGGCCCAACACCCGGCGCGCTAGGACTAGGGTCTGAAGCCATCATCCAGAAAGGCCCGAATGCAATGGGTTTGGTCAATCCGGCAACAAGCAGCAATCGCATGGGCTCGAACTTCGGGACCTCGGCTTATCCGCAACGACCGCCACGGCCATCAGCGCCTTCGCCTTTTGCGCCGCCGAATCCCTGAGAAAGCAGCCGGCCCCAAGCAAACCTGTTTGAATATAAAAAAGCCCCACACAAATCGGTCCCCTGTCCGATTTGTGTGGGGCTTCTGCTAGCGCTGACTGACTCCAGCCCCTCTGGTAAAAAAGCCTGAGATGATGTGTTTTTTCTAACTGCGCTGATACTGCAAACAACGCCCCTTGTAAGACACCTCCTTGCCTTCGGGCATCAAAATGGGGTGATCGCGCAAGCAGACCTGTCGTACCAGCTCAAAACCGTAGCGCGACATTTCCTGAGTAAATTTGTTGCGATGCCCCCGGTCCGGGTCTACCACCCAGACTTCGGCCTGTTTCTTCGCACGCTGGTCTACCAGTTGGGCTAATTGGGCGGGCGTATTCCCTTCATACAACAGGTCACTGCCCACGATCAGGTCATAACGCTGCCGGGCGGGTTTCAGCCCCAAAGAAGCCAATAAATCAGGGCAAGATTGCTCCCCCCACTGGGCATGGACATACGGCAGATCGGACAAGCCATTCAAAGCCTGATTCAGCTTCAGGAAATGCGGCACCATGGGATGGCAATCGCTGGCGTGGATTTGCGCGCCACGTTTATGCATCACCAGACTGGTCAGGCCCAATCCGCAGCCCAGTTCCAGAATGCTTTCATCCGCCCGAATGGGACGATTTTTCAATTTGCGCGCCAGCTGGATGCTGGACGGCCACACCAGGCCGAACAAGGGCCAGACAGCCGGGCCTATGCCCAGAGACTGTGCATGTCCCAACGGGTCAGCATATTGCATGTGATCGGCCAAGGAACGAATACGTAACGATTCTCTGGGCGAGATTCGTATATGCTGGAGACGGGTTTTTAACTTGGCGGGCGTGGATGAGGTCGAGCCATATAAGTCTGACATAGACTGATGATCGTCCATATCCACACAAAAAGCGAATTTTGGCTTATTTTGCTGTGGTTTAAACTATAGATAGCCGAATTTAAACGAATTTTCGCCTAACACCATTGATAAGGACCGCTATTGTTCAAAGACCTGATTAAAGACCTTGACGACCATTCCATCGTGGAACCTGACATTTTTCTGGACGTACCCTTCGTCCCCAGCGACGACCGCGTCATCGACACCATGCTTCAACTGGCTCAAACCGGGCGCAAGGACGTCTTGTATGACCTGGGCTGTGGCGATGGGCGCATTGTTATTGCGGCCGCCAAAAAGTACCACTGCACCAGCATAGGCGTCGAACTGGACCCGCTGCGCGTTGCCGATGCCATGGAGCAAGCCGGCCATGCCGGCGTGGAGTATCTGGTGGACTTTGTGGAAGAGGATCTGTTTACCGCAGACTTCAGCCAGGCCACCATCGTGACGCTGTACTTGATGGACACCATCAATGCCATCCTGCGCCCACGCTTGTTGCAGGAGCTGCGACCCGGTGCGCGCATTGTGTCGCACGCCTTTGATATGGGAGACTGGGAAGCCGACGAGATCCTGCATGTAGGCGGCATCAAAATCTACAAATGGATTGTGCCCGCGCAGGTGGCAGGCGAATGGGAATGGGAAGGTCTGGACGGGACGGACTATCGCTTGCAGCTCAAGCAGCGTTATCAGGATATCAGCGGGAAAATCTGGATGAATGGCAAGCCCGCTCGGCTGACTGATCTTTATCTGTCCGGCGATTGTCTGGAACTAAGTGCACAGGCCGACGACTCCTCGCCCGTAATCAGCTCCCATCTGTACTTCGACCACCAGGAGCTGCTGTCCGTGGAAGAGGTGGAAGCAGAGGACTGATTCCACAAACCTCTGCTTCGCAATATCAAGCCCTGGCATCAGACCAGGGCTTTTGTTTTAGAACTGGTACTTCATCGTCAGCATTATCTTCTGCGGTGCACCGTAAAAGCCCTGAGAGTCTTCCGTCAGGTCTACATACTTTTTGTCGAACAGATTATTCACGTTCAACTGGGCCGACAAGCTAGGCGAGAAGCGGTAATGCGCCATCAAGTTGGCCAGCAAAATGGAACCTTGCTCGCGTCGTGCGCTAAGATTTGGCGCCACAGTTCTATCCACATAAACATGACTGCGCCATTGCACACCGCCGCCTACCGTCAACTTCCCTTCGGTACCCGGCACGATATAGGAAGTTTGCAAATGCGCCAGGTTCTGCGGTTCAGAAGTTTTAAAAGGACCACCCTCAGCATTGCGCACCAGATTACGTGCAAAGCCTGCGGACACCTGCCAGCCAGGTTGAATTTCACCCGAAGCCTGTAGCTCGAAGCCCTCGCTAGTCACGCCCTTGGCCCCCCGATAAGCAAAATCGCTGGAGCCAGGTACAGTCCTGTCACCGTCTTTTTCGGCCACATTGTCCTGCTCGATACGAAACAATGCCAGCGAAGTGTTGAGCTTGCCATCAAAGTGCTCGGATTTCAGACCCAGCTCATAACTCTTGCCCTGCACCGGGTCCAGAAAGCCGCCACTGGCATCACGATAGGTCTGGGGCTGAAAGATATCCGTGTAGCTGAGATAAGCCGTGAAGTTATCGTTGAAGTCGTACAGCAGGCCAGCGTACGGCGTGAATACATGATGGTTCATGGTGTCATTGCCGGACTCGCGCTTCCAATTGGTTTGTCGACCCCCCACAATCAGCTTCAGGGAATCGCTCAAGGACAGGCGCAGAGCGCCATAGACCGCATTCTGGCGCGTTTCCTGTTCGCCCAACGGCTGAAAACTCCCCCATACCGGCTCGGGATAGGAGCCGTCCCATTCAAAGACATTACCCACTGGCGTATTGCCTTGCGGAGCATGGTTGCCATAACGGTAGTTGGACTTGCTGCCCATCACTCCCACAAAAGCCTCATGCTCCTGGCCGAAGGCATTAAATGGCCCGCTCAGTTCCAGCGAGGCGCTGTTCTGATCGAACTCCTGATGCGAGTTGTTCAGCAAGGACGTCATGCCCAAGCCGGTGACAGGATCAGGGTGGCCCATCAAATACACCAGCTTGGAGTCGTACTCGCTCTCCAGACGGCTGACATTGGCTTTCAAGGACCAGCCATTGGAAAAGCGATGGTCTATGCCCGCGTAGAAGGTATTGCTAGTCGTATCCCAGCGTGTCCAATCTGCACCGACACTGAAAGAGCGACGCCAATCCAGATCCCCGCCCTTGTTATCCAGCGTAGGCAGACCGCCCCAGGTCACGCCCGTCGGACGTTTGGCCTGATGCTCTACTCCAACCCGCACAGTCGTGTCAGGCGTCAGATCCGCTTCCGCAGTCGCTAACCAGGCACGATTGCGCGTGTGGTAACGGTCGATATACGAGTCGCGCTCCTCCATCATCCCTGCCACGCGGGCACGCACGGTACCGTCCTTGTTCAAGGGCGTAGATAGATCAATCGTGCCCCGGTGATGATCCCAAGAGCCTATGCCAACAGAGGCGGTGCCGGTAAACACATCGCTGGTCGCGCGTTTGCGCACGATATTCACCGAAGCCCCAGGATTGCCCGCCCCCGTCATCAAGCCGGTAGCACCACGCACTATCTCGATGCGGTCGTACAGAATGGGATCAAAGTTGGAAGTTCCGAAGAAATCATTCTGTGTGGCAATAGACACCCCATCGTATTGGTAAGTGTCGATATAGAAACCACGCGAATGAATATCGGTGCGGTCAATATCCGACATGGACGTTGCAATCCCCGTGACGGTCTTAAAGCTCTCGCCCAGCGTAGTCAAATTCATATCTTCCATCTGCTGGCGTGTAATCACACTGACGGACTGCGGGGTCTCGCGTGGTGACAGACGCAAACCTGTTGCCGCCGTGGTCGCCTGAACGGCATAGGAGCCCGAGCCTTCAGTAGACAGATCACGCCCCACCACACGAACCGGAGCCAGCTGCGTCGTCTCGCCCTGCACCGGGCGGGTCAGGGACACATTCTTGCCCTTACGTCGAAATTCCAGACCCGTGCCTGCCAGCAAGCGACTTAAGGCCTGATCTGCCGTGAGACTGCCGGACACAGGGGGAGCCGCAATCCCTTTAACCGCGTCAGGCAGATAGAAAATCTGCAACCCGGCCTGTGCACCTAGCTTTTCCAGCGCGGCCTCCAAGGGTTGTGCGGCAATGCTGATCGCCACCGGCGTTTCCTGCGCCCAGGCATGGGGTGCGTACAGACCAATAGCCAGAAAAAGGGAAAGTGCGAGGGCGTTAAGACCAATCGATGTCGTACCCCGACGCGCGGCGGCGGGTATTGCTTGCGTGTCCAGCATGAACAGAGTTCCAAAAAATAAGTACGCGCATGGTGCGCAGACGCCCTTGGCCAAGGCTATGGGTTAGCCTGTTTCCGATCTGGAAAGCAGGCCCCCATAAGTAAGACGCCGTAGCGAAAAATTTTCCGGAATGATTCTCACTGCTCTTTTTGATACAAGATGTATCAATAGTGGTGCACGACTTGCTTGGCAACGGAACTCGACAGCACAGCATCGTTCGTCTTCGAATCGCTGTTCACCATTCGCACTTCACGGTTCGTGGCTTATTGCTTGCTGCCAAACGCAAAACGAGCCGTAACCTTAACGCGCCATCAACAAAGCGCTGCCATCCGCTTGTCGCACCACCCGTACTGGCGCGATGTCCGGCAGGATATCCAGTGCCGCTGCTGGTTCCTCAATACTCAATGTGCCCGAAATGCGCAACTTGGTGATCTGTGAGTCTGTCACCCGCAAGGGGTGTTCCAGATAGCGGCTCAGCTCCTGTGCCACCGTCGTCAAAGGCACATCACGGAACACGATGCGCCCCTCTTGCCAGGCCATAATCGCTTCCACACGCTCCTGAGCTAAAGGCATCACCTTGTTGTTTACCGCGCTGGATACCTGCCCAGCCGATAACATCGCCCGGTCCCGGCGCCACCACGGGCCTGTGGAAAGCTGCACCGAGCCCTCGCGCACAGCCACGGCGACACTCTCCGCCTCTCGACGCACATTGAACTGCGTCCCGGTAACCAGCACCTGAGCCTGACCCGCGTCTACGGAAAAGGGGCGATTCTTGTCGGACTGCACCGCAAACAAGGCCTCGCCCCGCAGCAGCTCCACGTTTCGGCGCGACGCGTAAAACGCGATGTTCACCTCCGTGTCCGTATTCAAATCCAGACGCGAACCATCCGGCAATTCAAGCTGCTTGCGCTCGCCGCGTGCGGTCAACAGGCGCTGGGTAAACACAGGTGTCTCGGCCCACATCGAACGACTGAACCAGGCCCCGGCAGCCACCGTGGCAAACGTCGCCCCTGTACCCAACACCCAGCGTCGACGCGCAAAGTTGGGCACCTCTTGCGCCGGACGATTCATGATCTCCCGCATCTCGTCCATGGGCAGATGGTCCGCCACCTGCCAGACCTGCTGCAAGGAACGGTACTCCCGCTCATTGGCCGGATCCTGCGCCAACCACGCATCCCGCTCACGCTGCTCCTGCGGCGTCAGCTCACCGAGCTGCTCTCTGGAGAACCAGTCCAGCGCTTGCTCTTGGGGCAGATAAGAGGGGGGGTGCTTGTCGTTTTTAGGCATGGCTCGCGTCGCCAGGGACACAGGGCACAAAACCGTGCCCTTCACTGATAAGACGTTTACGCATAAGGAAATCCGGAATCAATGAGGGGCATAGTTTTGTAACTTTTTCTGAAGATGCCGCAATGCCCGCTTCATGTATTTTTCCACCGAGCTGGGCGTCAGATCCAGCTTCTCTGCAATTTCCTTTTGCGTATAGCCCTCTATTTTGTTCCACAAAAACACTTGCTGGCACTTCAAGGGCAGCTCCTGCAAGGCATCTCGCAACGCCTGGCTAAGCTGCTCCATGCGCAGATCACTTTCCGGGCCAAGACATACCGGGTGCTCCTCCTCTCGCAAATCGTGTAGAGGCACCACGTCGTGGCGCGACTGACGGCGGATCTCACTGATCAGCTGGTTTTGCGCACTGCGATACATATAGGCTTTTTGATTCAGTGCCGCAGCATGTTCGCCGCGCAGCAAGCCTTCAATGGAGTCCTGCGCGGCATCTTCCGCGTCCTGCGGCAAAGAGCTGCGCTTGGCCCACGAGCCGATCAGCCCGCTGTAATGAGCGAGCCAGCCTTTCTTGGACGTGGGGCGGCGGGACATGGCAAATACAAGAGACGGATGTCGAATGAAGCGAGCATATTAACAATAATTCTCATTTAGATATAGAAAAGTCCCTGCAGTGTGGCATCCCACCTCATCCTGCAAATTTGCAAGAGGGCTTGCAACATTGGCGCTTTCCTATCGCGCCCTCCTTCTTAAGAATGGCAAATACAAATCCAATCAAAAAAGGAGACAAACATGGCGGATATCTCTGCCCAGGTTTATGAGGCGCTGTACGCAAAGCCTCAATTCCAGGATCTGGTACGCAAGCGAAGAGGCGTGGTGCTGCGGTTGTTGTTTGTCAGCATGGCCTTCTTTTTTCTGGTTCCCATTCTTTCCAGTCTTAGCCCCGAGCTTTTTCGTCTGAAACTGAGCAACTCCACCAATTTCGGGCTCTGGTATCTGATCGCCCAGTATCTGGTGGGGGGTGCCGTGGCCTGGCGCTATGCCGTCCAGTTGCGTCACCTGGACAAGATGGTGCAGCAGTTAACACAAGAAGAATCCCAGCAGTTCTCAATGCGCTCCGCGACCGTTTAAGGGGCTCATCATGAAAAAAATAGTATTTGCGACAGCCTTGATGGCTGTCAGCGAAGCTGCGCTCGCACAGGAAAGCACCTTGGTTAATGAAGGCAACAGGGTGCTGACGTTTTCAGTATTCGCCTTCTTGTTCTTGTTCACGCTGGGCATCACGTTTCTGGCGGCACGCCGCAACGCCACTGCCAGCGACTTCTACACGGCGGGCGGCGGTATCAGCGCCCGTTTCAATGGGCTGGCCATTGCCGGGGATTACCTCTCAGCCGCCGCGTTTTTGGGCGTTTCCGGGCTGATCGCGATATATGGTCTGGACGGTATCAGCTATCTGGTGGGCTTTTTCGTATCCTTCATTCCAGTGCTGATTCTGGTGGCCGAACCTTGCCGGAATCTGGGTCGCTACACGCTGGGCGATGTGCTGTCCTATCGAAACAACTTCCGTGCCACCAAGCTGGTTGTGGCCGGGTCCAGCATTCTGGTCGCGCTGTTTTACATGGTCCCGCAGATTGTGGGCGGTGCCGTGATTATCCGGGCGCTGATCGGGATTCCCTATGAGGTTTCTGTTGGCATCGTCGGCCTGATGATGCTGATTTACGTGTTATTTGGTGGCATGCGTGCCACTACCTCAGTGCAAGTGCTCAAGGCTGGTCTGCTGATCAGTTTCTGCTTCGTGCTGGTGATTCTGTCCTGGGCGCCCTACGGCTTTAACGTGGAAGCGTTTTTTGGCTCGGTCATTTCCAGCCCCGCCATCCAGAATCATGTGATCAATTTCCTGGGGCAATCTTCGCTGGGTGTGGCCGAAGCCGGACAGCGCTTTCTGGAACCGGGCCTGTATCTGAAAAACCCGGTCGAACAGATTTCGCTGGGTATGGCACTGGTGCTGGGAACCGCCGCCATGCCACATATCCTGATGCGCTTTTTCACCGTGCCACATGCGCAAGCCGCCCGCAAATCGGCACTGTACGCCATGTTTGCCATCGGCCTGTGCCATCTGTTCATTGTGGTGATCGGCTTTTCTGCCGCACTGAATGTCAGCCCCAGCGCAATTCTGGGCCTGGACAAGGGCGGCAATCTGGCCGCGCCCATGCTGGTGCAACTGTTGGGTGGGGGGCCGGAGAGCATGATGGGCAACTTCATGCTGGCCGTGGTGGCTGCCGTGTCCTTTGCCACGATTGTGGCGGTGGTGGCCGGCCTGACACTGGCCGCGGCTTCCTCGCTGGCCCATGACGTGTATATCGGCGCAATTCGCAACGGTGCAGGCACCGAGCGCGAACAGGTCATTGCAGCGCGTATCGCCACCTTGCTGATGGCGGTGATTTCCATCGCTGCCGGTATTGCGGCCAAGGGACAGAACGTGGCGCATCTGGTGGGCCTGGGCTATGCCGTTGCCGCATCGGCCAACCTGCCAGCGCTGGTCTGCACCTTGTACTGGAAACGCTGCAATACCGCCGGTGTGGTGGCGGGTGTAGTAGGCGGAACGATCCTGTCCATCGGGCTGGTGCTGGTATCGCCCAACATGAGCTACCCGCTGCTGCAAAAAGAAGCGGCACTGGCCACCGTCACCAGCGTCAATCAAAAGCTGAACACGGCAAGCGACCCTGCCCTGCGCGACAAGCTGGTCACTGAACGCAACGCAGCCCAGGCCACGGCAGATGCCATTCCTGCCGATGCAAGCAGCGTGGTGGGCCTGTCCAAGCCCCTGATCAGCTTGCGCAATCCCGGAATTATCTCCATCCCTCTGGGCTTTTTACTGGTGATTCTGTTCTCGCTGTGCACCCGCAGTGCCTTGTCAGAATCCAGGTGGGTGGAGATGTCGGTTCGCCGGGAAACCGGATTAGGTGTGGCCAAGGCCACGGTTCATTAAACGTAGAGAGAAACACACCATGTCACTTCCAATCACTCAAGTTGCTGCAGCGCATATTGCCTCTGTTTACATGGACGCGGCCGCCTCGGTACGTAAGGCCATTGCCATTATTGACGAGGCCGCCCGCCACGGTGCCGAGCTGATTACCTTTCCCGAAGCCTTCATCCCCGGTTTTCCAGTCTGGGCCGCGCTGTGGGCGCCCATTTACAACCACGACTGGTTCAAGAAAATGGCAGCCAACAGCATCCATATTGATGGCCCGGAAATCGCCCAGATTCGTGCCGCTGCCAAGCGCAATGGCATCTTTGTATCCCTGGGTTTTAGCGAAAGCACCGAGGCCAGCGTAGGCTGCATCTGGAATTCCAATGTGATCATTGGCGATGATGGTTCCATCCTTAATCACCACCGTAAACTGGTGCCCACCTTCTACGAAAAAATGGTCTGGGCTCCGGGCGATGGCCATGGTCTGCGCGTGTGCCAAACCCGCATTGGCCGCATCGGTGCCCTGATCTGCGGGGAGAACACCAACCCGCTGGCCCGCTACTCACTGGCGGCCCAGGGCGAGCAGATTCACATCTCCGCCTGGCCGGCTATCTGGCCGACCCGCATGCCCCAATCCGGCCAGAACTTTGACAATGTGGCAGCCAACAAAATACGAGCAGGCGGCCACTCTTTTGAGTCCAAAGTCTTCGGCATTCTGAATGCCGGTTTCATGGACCAGGCCATGCTTGATGCCCTGACCGAAGGCGGGGATGCCCAGGCGCGCGAAGTGCTGGAAAACACCCCGCGCGCGGCAACCCAGTTCCTGGACCCCACCGGCGCATCCGTAGGCGACTTTCTGCAAAATGAAGAAGGGATTGCCTATGCCACTTTTGATTTGAACGCCTGCGTGGAACCCAAGCAGTTCCACGACATTGTGGGCTACTACAACCGCTTCGATGTGTTTGATCTGTCCATTGATCGTCGACGCATCACGCCCGCTACTTTCCGAGGACCAAACAGCGCAAGCGGTAAACAATCACGTAGCAGTGAGCCCGTGCAGGACGGTCAGGTAGCCAGTTCGGAAACGATAGAGGAATAAGGCCATCGTCTGACCCACCCTGCTAGCAGTACCTGCCATGTACTTCCGTTGCCTCGGGGGTACATGGCAGCCTCTATTTCTCTTTCTAAACAAGGCCGTCCGCAACACAAGGTGCATTGCAAATTTGCAACTCCCTGAAAGCTTGATCTATACCGTGATAGCTCGCAGTAGACTTAAAAATACGCACGGGTTTCGTCCATTATTTGATACCCGCCTTGCAAATATTCTTGTCCAGGGCTGTAGCCATGTCTCCTATTGATCCCAATTGGCATGATCTGAAAATTTTCCTGGAAGTGGCGCGCTGCGGCACCCTGGGCGCGGCCGCCAGACGTTTGAAGGTAGACCCGTCCACCCTGAGCCGTCATATCAGCCGACTGGAAGAAACGATTAACGCGCCCATCTTCGAGCGCAGTAACCAGGGTCTGCATCTGACCGCAGGCGGGCAAGGCTTGCTGGAGTATGTGGAGTCCATGGAAGCCAGTGCCGTGGCTCTGGCAGAACAATTGGGGGATCGCCCTAAAGAGCCCTCCGGCACAGTGCGGGTCGGCTCCATGGAAGGCATTGCCTCCTTATATCTGGCGGCAGAGTTTCAGGGCTTTTCATCGCTACACCCCAAGATCGCTATTGAACTGGTTACCACGACCCAGCAAATGCACGTCAACCGGCGCGAAGCGGATGTATTCCTGAGTTTTTTTCCCATGGCAGGCAAGTCCATTGATGTGGTGCCCCTGGGCTCCTTTCCGCTACATCTGTACGCGTCTCCCGAGTACCTGACCCGTCACGGTCATCCCTGTGATCTGGACGACCTGCTGGATCACCACTTTGCCTCTTATGTGGACGACCTGATCCAGCTGGATACCGTGCGCTGGCTTAATGAAATCATCTCCCGGCCCAAGCTGGCTTTTCAGTCCTCCAGCATGATTGCCCAGATGTTTGCCGCCGCAGCCGGTGCAGGTATCGTCATGCTGCCCTCTTTTGCCAAACCGGAACGACTGGGCATGATCAAGCTGCTGGATGAACAAGTTACCGTACGTCGCACCATCTGGATGACAGTGCATCGGGACTTGCAATACTTGCCCCGCATCAAGGCAGTAACTCGTTTTCTGGAAAAGACGATAGGCCGGGACTACCCTTGTCGGACCGACTAAACCCTTGCTTGGTCCACCGCTTTCAGGCACTTTTTCAGGCCGACTTTACTGACAAAGAGAAACGTCTCTTAACTGCATGGCGCGGCTGCAATGCTAGGCTGATCTAACCTTCTGTTTTATTTCAGCAAAGGAATCAGCCTTATGCGTTTTTCTTCCTTCAAAGCGCGATGCGCAATGGTCTTGGCCACCGCAGGCGCCACCCTTGCTTTATCCGCCCCCTCGCTGGCCGACGTCATCATCCCCATGAATATGGCTACCGAAAGCGGTGCTGGCGAACAGATCGGCCAGGTTAGCGTCCGTCAGACAGAGCATGGTTTGGTTTTCACGCCAGACCTGAAAAACCTGAAACCCGGTGTACATGGCTTCCATGTGCATGAGAACGCCAGCTGCGCCCCCAGCGAAAAAGACGGCAAGGTAACGCCTGCCGGAGCAGCGGGCGGCCACCTGGATCCTGCAAAAACCGGCAAGCACGGCTTCCCATGGGGCAACGGCCACTTGGGCGACCTGCCCGCCCTGTATGTACAGGCTGACGGTACCGCCAGCACACCCGTTCTGGCCCCACGCCTGAAGTCCTTGGATCAGATCAAGGGCCGCTCCCTGATGATTCACGAAGGCGGTGACAACCACTCCGACCACCCCGCGCCCCTGGGCGGCGGTGGCGGACGCTTTGCTTGCGGGGTGATTAAGTAAGCAGTATTAACTCTTCAACCTTCTCAAGGAGATGCCATGAACGAAACAATTGAATCTTCCTTTGAACATCTGCAAGAGATTATCAAGGACATCCGCTTTGCGATGTTCGTCACCCATGCGGCCAATGGCGAACTCCATGCCTGGCCCATGACAACCCAGAAGGCAAAAATGGGTTCGACCCAAGAGGACTATGAGCATGACAAGCTATGGTTCTTCATGTCGCGCAGCAGTGACCCGGTCAGTAATCTGAGCGCCAATCCGCATGTGAACGTCAGCTATGCCGATCCTAAAAGCGACACCTATGTGTCGGTGTCCGGTATGGCCCGCGTGGTCGACTCCATGAACCAGAAAGAACGCTTCTGGAACACCATGACTGAAGCCTGGTTTGCCGAGGGTATTACCGACCCCGATCTGGCGCTGGTGTGCGTGCATATTGATAGTGCGGAGTACTGGAGCGTGCGCGAAGGCAAGCTGGCACAAGCCGGAAAAATGCTGAAAGCCACGCTAATGGGCGAACGCCTGACCGAGATCGGCGAGCATGGCAAAGTCACGCCTGGCCGCTAACCCTCTGTCGCAAGCTACCCTTTCTTGATGCAAAAGAAAAAAAGCCCGGTCAGACACCGGGCTTTTTTCATCAGGCTGATACGAACAGCCCTCAACTCAGTTTTAAGTAGCGGGCAAGACGGGTATATAAAGGTCCGGTCAACACCAACACGCAAACCATGCGCGCCACCTGAAAGGAGGTCACCATCGGCGCTCCTAATTGCAGCACTTTGGCGGTAATCGCCATCTCTGCAATGCCGCCTGGGCTGACGCCAAGCACCAACGTGGGATAGGCAATATCGGAAAGCCGATACAGGCCATAGGCGAAGGCAAACGCCAAGCACAGATTGATCAGGTTACTGATGGCAGCGACCCCCAAATACCTGGGAGCACGACGGAAAAAGTCCGGCCCGAACTTGTCGCCCAGAGCCCAGCCAATGCACAGCTGCCCCAAGTTGGAAATTTGTATCGGCAGGCCCGACAAAATAATGTCGTTATACGTAAGAATGGCCACCACCAACAAAGGGCCTAGCACCCAAGGGTTGGGCAAACGCAAGATTTGAAAGAGGAAGCCGGCCACACTGCTTAACAGCACCAGCAGAGCCAGGCCAGGAAGGTTCAAAAAATCAGGCCGTACGACAGCTCCCGCCTGCTCCCCCGAAAAGCCCAAAGCCTCGAACGCGAAGGGAATAATCACTACGACCATCAGCACCCGCAAACCATGTGCAGAGGCGACCAGATCCGGACGTGCGCCATAACGCTCCGCCAGCCCCGTCATCTCACTGGCTCCCCCTACTGCACTGGCAAACCAGGCAGTACGCAGATCCGTACCGGCATAACGGGTCAGCATGAATGTGCCTATGCAGCACAAGACCAGCGCAAACACCATGCCCATCACGATAAACAGAGCATTACTGCCAATCAGATGCACCATGGCTGGGGTGAAATACAGCCCCAGGGATGTCCCAATAACCCATTGACCTGCATTGCGTGCCAGCGGCATGCAGGCCCCCGGACTGCCTGCCATTTTGGTAGCTGCCGTCAAGATCAGGGCACCCAACATCCAGGGCAAAGGCATACTTAGCCAACTGGCCACCAGGGCACCAAGCAGGGCTACCCCAAAACCCAGGGCAATTCGAAACCAGATAGCCATAACAAAAACAACAAGGCCAGGCCGCAGCCTGGCGATTTCTCCCGATAAAAGCCCCACCGAGGCGGTGGGGTCCCCCTATTTATGTCTCGTCGTGCAGTTGCTTGCGCCCTGCAATACGACGCAGCACGATCGGACCTACACTAACCAAAACGGCCGCGATCCACAAGGCAATTGAAACTTTGCTCTCGAACAGAATACCGATTTCACCGTTCGTGATGGACAGCGCGCGACGCAGATTCTGCTCCATCATATTGCCCAGAACCACTCCCAGCACCATCGGTGCCATGGGCACGTTCATCTTGCGCAGGAAGTAGCCCAGAACGCCGATACCAACGACCAGCAGCAGATCAAAGCTCGTGCCATTGATGGCATAGACCCCGATATAGCTGATCGCCAAAATACCAGGCACCAACAGGCGCGGAGGAATAGCCAGCATGGAGGCAAAGACCCGCACCATGGGCACGTTCATCAAGAACAGCATGACGTTGGCGACCATCAAGGAGGCGATCAAACCCCACACAATCTGTGGCTGCGACTCAAACAACACTGGCCCCGGCGTGATGTTGTACAGCGTCAGGGCACCCATCATGACCGCCGTTGTTCCAGAGCCTGGCACGCCCAGTGTCAGCATGGGAATGAAGGAGCCGGTTGCAGCACTGTTATTGGCCGCCTCTGGCGCAGCCAGGCCACGCATATCGCCCTGGCCAAACATGGCATTGGGATCTTTGCCTTCGATATATTTTTTCTCATTGGCGTAGGCCACCGCAGAGGCCACACTGGCCCCGGCACCGGGCAGGATACCGATAAAAAAACCCATCACGCCACCACGCACGGTGCTCCACCAGGTCATGCCCAGCTCTTTCAGGTTAAAGAGCTTGCGCTTGCTTTTAGGTACTTCGATCGACACGCCACCCAACAGGTTTTCCAGCATCTGCAACATCTCTGCCACAGCAAACAAACCAATCACGACAACAACAAAATCAATGCCATCTGCCAGGTTCGGAATATCAAAGCTGTACCGATATACCCCCGAGTTGGCGTCCACTCCCACCGTAGAAATGAACAGGCCCAGCATAGCGGCCAGGATACCTTTGACTGGCTCATCCCCCAACAAACTGGTCAGCGCACAAAAGGCAAACACCATCAGCACAAAATACTCGGCCGGGCCAAAGGCAACCGCCCAGCCCGCCAGCATGGGAGCCAGCAGCACAATACCGCAGATGGCAATGGTGGACCCGATGAACGAGGAAAAAGCCGACAGGGACAAAGCCACACTGGCCAAACCTTTGCGCGCCAGCGGATAACCGTCCAGCGTCGTCATGACCGCTGCCGCTTCACCGGGCACATTGATCAGAATGGAGGTAATACGACCACCATACTCTGCACCCACATACACAGCGGCCAGCAGGATCAGAGCAGACTCCGGGGGCAGCTTCATGGCAAAGGCAATCGGCACCAGCATGGCTACACCATTAATCGGCCCCAGCCCAGGCAACACGCCCACAATGGTGCCGATAAAAGCGCCAATCGCGGCGACCAGCAGATTCTGGGCAGAAAAAGCAACGCCAAAGCCTACGCTCAAATAATCAAGAATCGAGCTCATAACCACTCTCCCAGGATGCCGTAGGGCAGAACCACATCCAAGCCCAAATCAAATAGCAGAAACAGCCCCACTCCCATCGCCAGCCCGCCAATCAGGGCCTGCTTCCAGCTACCGCCAAACAAACGGCCTACCAAGGTAGCCATCAGCGTGGTGGCAATGATGAAACCCAGCCACTGAAACAGCCAGGCATAAGCCGCCAGGTAGGCCACCATCATCAAGATGCGGCCATTGGCTCCACTGGGGTTGGCAGGCACAGTCCCACCACCTTTGATAATCAGGCGCAGCCCGCATAAAGCAATGATCAAGGCCAGCAATAAAGGGAAGGCCTTGGGGCCAACAGGCTCATAGGAAAAAGGCGGCTCTAGGTCGTAGCCAAAAGCGGTGATCAAGGCAGCGAGCACCAGCGCACCCACGCCTAGTACGCGATCATTCAGCGTCATGATTGGAATCTCCGGATTCACCCGCCATGGACGACGGGGCAGACAGGCGGCACTCCCGGCGCAAACCGGCCGGGAGTACCGTAAAAAACTTACTTCTTTATCAGGCCAAACGAGTCAGCTAATTCTCGATACTGAAGTACTTGTTGTTTTACGTAAGCATCCAGTTCCTGGCCGCTCATATTGAAGGGGAACAGGCCCTGCTGGGTTTGCATGCGAGCAAACTCGGGCGTTTTCATCAGCTGCTCGAACGCCTGCACCCACCACTGATATTGCTCGTCAGAGACTTTGGGGCCCACATAAAAGCCGCGAATAATAGGCCACTCGATATCAAAGCCCTGCTCTTTGGCCGTGGGAATCTCGGCCAGCGCACCGTCCAGTCGCTTATCGTTAAAGACAGCCAGAACACGAATAGGCGCTCCACCCTCCAGCATGGTGTGAGCTTCGGCTGCATCACCCATATAGGCCTGAATATGGCCACCGCGCAGGGCCGTCATCGCCTCGCCACCGCCCTCAAAGGCAACAAAGCGCATTTTGCGGAAATCCACATCTGCGGCACGGGCCGTCAACGCAGCCTTCATCCAGTCTTGCCCACCCACGGAACCACCCGCTCCCAAAACAATCTTGGTCGGGTCGGCCTTGAAGGCCTCCATCAGGGATTTCAGGTCCTGATAAGGCGAGTCCGCACGCACAATAGCCACGCCGTAATCACTGCCAATCGACGCCAGCCAGCGCACGTCCTCTACCGAATATTTGCCAAACTTGCCCTGTGCCAGATTCAGCAGGGAGCCACCCGAGAAAGCAGCAATCGCATTGCCGTCGCCCGGGCGCTGCGCCACGATATGGTTATAGGCCACCGCCCCTACACCGCCGGGCATATAGACGGTGCGCATGGGATTTTCCAGCAGCTTGGTTTCCAGAAAACCGTTCACGGCTACACGACAGGTCAGGTCAAACCCGCCGCCTGGCTGTGCTGGAGCAATACACTCAGGCTTGGAGGGTTGCTGGGCCTGTACGCCACTCAGGCTGCTCAAGCCCAGAATACTGCTGGCCAGTAGCACCCGTAGTTTCATGTGGATAGTCATTGATTCGCCTCCAGGAGGATCTTAGTCGTTGTAATGGGTGCGACCTTACCGGAGCGAAGCTTTCGCCTACCTTTCAATTTCGCCAAAAAACACGATTTTCAAGGGTATACCCTGAACAATCCAATCAGCGTTCAAGCGAATCAAACTCCAAACGCACAATCAAACCACGCTGCTGCGGGCCTGTCCGCAAGCTCATGCGGGCGCCATGAATCTGTGCAATAGCCTGTACGATCGCCAGCCCCAAACCGGAGCCCTGCAAGGCCTTCCCCGCCTCGCCACGCCTGAAACGATGGCCCGCCTTGGCCATATCATCAGCACTCATACCCGGACCATCGTCTTCAACCTGAATGCTGCACACCGGCCCTTCCTTGCGCACCGTTACCGTAATGCATGCAGCACGTGGGCAGTACTTGATGGCATTGCTGACCATATTGCTTAAAGCCTGTTGCAAGAGCCAAGCCTCCCCGGCTACCCGAACAGGGGTGGAGGGCGCGTCCAGGCCCAGGTCCTGACGCTTGGACCTCGCCAGGCTCCAGAGCTCATCCACCACCAGCCCGGCTTGCTGGCACAAGTCGACTGTGCCCAAGGCTGCGCGGGTGCGTAGCTGGTCAGCAGCATCGCGAACCCTGGACAAGGCCACCATTTGATGCGTCATCTGAGCCGTGTTGTTCAAGCGTAATTGAATTGCCTCCAGCACCTCCTTCATCTCATCGGTCTTGGCCAGAGACAGGGCAAAATCCACCTGGGTCAGCAAAACAGCCAAGGGGGTTTTCAACTGGTGCGAGGCATCGTCCAGAAACTGCTGTTGCTCGCGTGATTTGCGTGCATAACGATCCATATGCAAATTGATGGTCTGTACCAAAGGCCGGACCTCTCGCGGCAGGCTGGCCTCGCTGATCGGCTCCAGGTTGTCGGGGGAACGATGCCGTACCTCGGCGCTCAACTTGCGCAAAGGGCGTAGCGCCAGCAAAGTGCCAACCAGAATCAGAACAATGAAAAGGCTGAGCACCGCCACGTCCTGAATCAGATTCTGGATAATGACTTTGCGTATGAAAGCATGGCGCTCGCTCAGGTTTTCACCAGCCTGAATCAGAATTCGGCTGTCTTGATAAGTCTGCAGGCGCCCATCCGACTCCAGCGCCACCGCCGCGATGCGCAAGGGCTCTCCCAGATATTCAGCGTCATAGAAAACGGGCTGATTACTGAGCAGACGCCGCACGGGCAGCGGCATACCGGTAAAGCCAATTTCCGATAAACCATCTTCAGTAGCCACCCTGAAATACACCTGACTGCTGATGGTGTACTCCATGAACTCCATCATGTAGTAAGACTGCTCCATCGCCAGCCCGCCACTAATGGTCAAGACATTGGACGACATGGACTTCAAGGCACCGGCCAAAGCCCGGTCAAACGCGGCGTTGACCTGATCCTTCAGAGTCATGCTGGAAACAAACAGGGACACGCCCGAGGTCAGCAAAGCCGCAGGAATCAGCATGAACAACAAAGTACGACGCAGACTGCTTAAGGCCATATTTGCCCCCGATAAGGCAATACGCTAAGGCTCATCATCGCCCACAGGCTCCAGGCAATAACCTACGCCGCGCAAAGTGACGATATGGACATCCGAGGACTGCAGTTTCTTGCGCAAGCGATGCACCAATACCTCGATAGCTTCGATATTGATTTCATCCTCATCCTTGTCATTGAGCCGATCCAGGATGAACTGCTTGTTCACAGGTTCTCCGCTACGCTGCACCAGAATACGCAGCACCTCGGCCTCGCGCGGTGACACGGACAGAAGCGCCGAATCCAGCGTAAAGCGCTGTGTGGACAAGTCATAGACCAGGCTGCCACACGCCATACGCGGTTTGTCCTTGCCCCGGCTACGACGAATCAGGGCATTGACGCGCGCCACCAGCTCTTCAATACGAAAAGGTTTGGGCAAAAAATCGTCCGCCCCACACTCCAGGGCTTCCACTCGCTCCTGCAAGGAGTCGCGAGCCGTCAAAATCAACACGGGAGTCCGATTATCCTCCGAACGCAGACGTGCCAGCAAGGCACGTCCGTCCATGCCCGGCAAGCCCAGGTCCAGGACGAGCGCATCAAATTCCTCGATCTGCAAACGATGGTAGGCCACCATCCCGTCGTTGGACCACTCGACTGCAAACCCTTTCTTTTGCATGCTGCGTGTCAGCCACAGGGCCAAATCAGGCTCGTCTTCAACCAATAAAATTCGCATGGCGGATAGTAGAAAAGAAAACAGAACAGGGGCAATAGTACGCCGCCGGATCGTATCAGCAGCACGTCACTGGCTGACAGACTCGGTCAGCTCCAGCACAAAACGCCGCAACCAGCGGCTTTCTTCATCATGTTCCTTGTTGATGTCCCAAATCATGGACACCACAAAAGATGGCACTCGCAACGGCACCGGCGAGACGGCTAATCGACTATTGCATTCCACAAAGGAACGGGCGGCGTAATCGGGCATGGTCAGCACCAAAGGGCTGCCAATAATGGCGTTGATTGCCCCGGAAAAATGCGTGAACGAGGCCTTGACCTTGCGCTGCAGTCGCTCGGCATCAAAGAGTTCATCAACAAAGCCGCGCAAGCCGTCAAAGGACACCCGCCCATGATGAGCATGCAGATACTCCTGCTTGCTGATGGGGGTTGAAAACGCAATGGACTGCTTATCGTAAATGCAGATATAGGAAGCGGAAAACAGCACTTGCGACTTGTGCATGGTGCTCAGAAATTTGGGGCTGGAGCAAATCGCCAGATCCGCCCCATGCTCCACCATGCTTTGCGGCCACAAATAGCTATTGGTTTGGTAGAAGGAAAAACTGATCGTCCAGCCCTGCTCGTCAGCCATGCGAATCATGCGTTTGGCCAGCATATTTTCCAGATCGTCGGACAACGCGATGCGAAAAACCCGGCTGGAGCGAGCTGGATCGAACTCCTGCTCGGATGTGACCAGCGCCGAGATGCTTTTCAGGGCCTCGGATATCTGCGGGGCAATCTCCAAGGCCCGATGCGTAGGCGTCATTCCGTGCGAACCACGGGTAAACAGCTCGTCATTGAATACCACCCGCAACTTGCGCAAGGACGCGCTGACCGCGCCCTGGGTCAGAAATAGGGCATTGGCGGCCTTGGTCACGCTGCGCTCGTTCATCAAGCACTGGAACACCAGCAGCAGGTTCAGATCCATCCGCCTGATATTAGCGATATTAATGGAAGCCATTTTTCTAATTAGTTTGAATAATTATTTGGCTTGATTAGACTAAAAATCAGCCACAACCACAATAAGGGGCGGGTATTCACCTGCCCTGCTCGAGGAGATCTCTATGGGCACTGCTACCGTCGCCCCTTCGCATGCCAAATCGGCACCCCCAGGCCAGCCGGGCCTGAGTAAAAAACAAGTTGTTGCCGTTGGTATTGGCAACTTCATGGAATGGTTTGACTTCGCGATTTATGGCTACTTTGCAGCCATTATCGGCAGCATCTACTTTCCATCCGACGCCGCTGGCGTTTCCCTGTTGTCGTCCCTGGCCGTGTTTGCCGTGGGCTTTGTTTCGCGCCCCTTTGGCGCCCTGATTCTGGGCCCGATTGGCGACCGCTTTGGCCGCAAGACCGTGCTGATGATTACCGTCTTTGGCATGGGCGTGTTCACTACTCTGATTGGCCTGCTGCCTGGCTATGACACCATCGGCATTACGGCTCCTATCTTGCTGGTTGTGCTGCGCTTCCTGCAAGGCATGATGGTGGGTGGCGAGTGGTCCGCTGCCGGTATTTTCCTGGTGGAAAGCGCCCCCTCCAACCGTCGTGCCACCGCCGCCAGCGTGGTGACCTTCACCGCCGGCATCGCCTTCCTGTTGGGTACCGCCACCGCTGCCGCCATCAACGCCACGCTGACCGAAGCCCAGGTCTACAGCTGGGGCTGGCGTGTGCCCTTCGTGCTGTCGATTGTGATGACCTTCATTGCGGTCTTTATCCGTCGCAAACTGAACGACACCCCCGTCTACCACGAGCTGCAGGAGAAGAAAGCCAACAACACACTGGAGCGCGTCTCGTCCAAGGACAAGTTCAACGCCTTTGTTCTGTCCTTTGCGTTCTCCGCCCTGTTCTTGGTGTCGCTGTACTACTTCATCACCTACGCCAATAACCACCTGGTTTCCATCCTGGGAATGAGCAAGACCTCGGCCCTGTGGCTGTGCAGTGCCTCGCTGGTGGTGTATTGCATCTTGCACCCACTGGTTGGCCGTTTCTCGGACCACTACGGTCGCCGCAAACTGGCCTTGTTTGCCGCTGCGGGTCTGACCATCATGGCCTACCCGATTTTCATCATGATGAACTCCGGCAAACCCGCGCTGATTCTGCTGGGCCTGATCATCATGGCTTTCCTGGTAGCCATCTCTGCCGTCATGAACGTGGTGCTGCTGGTGGAAGTGTTCCCCGCCTCGATTCGCTCGACCGGCGCCGCACTGGGTCACAACGTCTCGTCGGCACTGCTGGCTGGTCCTGGCCCCTTCATTGCTGCCGCCCTGATCCAGTACACAGGCAACCCCAACGTACCGGCCTGGTACCTGGCTGCCGTATCCCTGGTGTGCTTCCTGATCCTGTATACCCGCCTGCCTGAAACCAAAAACGTGGACTTGTCCGCAGGCTGACCTTTAAAGGAGACCTAGTTATGAGCAAAGTTGCAGTTATACAAGCGGCATCCATCCCGTTTGACTCTGCCAGCAGTGTAGAAAAAGCCGCCGCCATCTTGCAGCGTGTGGCTGCCAATGGCGCCACCCTGGCTGTCTTTCCCGAAGCCTTTCTGGGCGGGTATCCCAAAGGCATCAGCTTTGGCAGCGTCATCGGCAACCGCCGTCCTGAAGGCCGTGCCCTGTACCAGATGTATGTGGAAGGCGCTGTCACCCTGGGGGGCCCTGAACTGGAAGCACTGGCCGATGCCGTTACCCAAACCGGTGTCTACACCGTGATGGGCGTAATCGAAAAAATGGGCCGCACCCTATACTGCACCGCTCTGACACTGGCTCCGGGCAAAGGCGTGGTGGGCATCCACCGCAAGCTGATGCCTACCGGTCAGGAACGTCTGGTCTGGGGCTTTGGCGATGGCTCCACCATGGGCACTGTCGATACTCCCATGGGTCGTATCGGCAACGTGATCTGCTGGGAGAACTACATGCCCACCCTGCGTCAGACCATGTATGCCCAAGGCACCGAACTGTACTGCGCCCCCACGGCAGACGACCGCCCCACCTGGGCCTCGTCCATGATTCACATCGCCGTTGAAGGCCGTGTGTTTGTATTGTCCGCCTGCCAGGCCATCCGCCTGAACAACTACCCCGAGTCCTTCCAGAAAGAATTTGCCCTGCCGGGCGAATTTGCTCCGGACAGCTACGTGATGCACGGCGGCAGCATGATCGTCAGCCCCACCGGCGAAGTGCTGGCCGGCCCGGTGTTTGACGAAGAAACCGAGCTGTACGCCGAACTGGATATGGACCTGCTCAAACAGGCCAACCTGGACTTTGATGTTTACGGCCACTACTCGCGCCCCGACATCTTCTCCCTGCATGTAGACACCCGAGCCAAGCAGGTAGTGAAACTGCAAACCGAAGACTCGGCCGAGTAAAACCAGCCAAATCCTGCATCAAAAAACCGGCCCCATCGCGCGATAAACGTGATGGGGCCGGAACTGCTTTTGAGCCTGGCACAAGCTGCTGCCTGCACCTGCCCTTTCCTGTCGTAGCTTTCTTTTTAATCCCTTGGCACTAGCTCAAAGCCAAAGGTTCCAGCACGGGCTGATACGGAGACATCTGCAACTGCGTCTCGTCCAGACCCATTCCCTGCGCCAACAGAGCCAACATCGTCAGGCTCAATGGAACAAGACCTTTCTCGATCACGTTGTATTCCGCCACACTGATTCCCAAACGACTGGCCAAACGCTCGCGCTTGATCTCCAGATACTCGCGCCAGGCACGAATCAGGGTCCAGCGATGCGTTCGCATATCCTTGAGCACCACATACGGAATACCCTTGTCCGAACGCACAAAACGCGGTGCGGCCATCAACTTGCGCACGCACTCATCATTCATGGCATCTCGTGTCAACAGATGGGCATACAGCACGGCCTGCTCGGGCAAAGTGCGAGGATCAATATCTTCAGTGGTCAACAAGTATGTATTCATCATGGCTGACAAACCTAAGGATGTAAGAGAACGGTGAACCCTGAACTTACCGACCCATTCCACCCCGGTCTGTCAGATAATTCTGAAAGTGCACCCTGACCGCCCTATCGGCTGATCCTGATCAAGACACACATCCAAACAGACCAAAAAAAAGCCCCTGAACACGTCAGAGGCACTCTTCCACCGCACTACACAACAACAACAACAACAACAACAACAACAACAACAACAACAACAACAACAACAACAACAACAAATCACACAACAACAATTCAGATACAAGCGGGCCTTAATCCACCCAGACACAGCGTCATAAACCCGTGGCCGATCCAAGGAACCGTGCAATGAAAGCCAAAGTCACGCCCCTGTAGTCGGAAAGCCTTAAGGCAAGAATTCCCTGTGAGCCCCTCTGGCCTGCGCCGGGGCCTTGGGGCGATTCAGAGTGCTTGCCGCAGGCGAGAGATCAGGCAGGGGTTCAAGCACCCAGCTGTTTGAACCCGACGCTTGTACTTGGTCCGGGGGACCAAGTACCGGGTGAGTTCTGGGTGCGCCCTGCCTGATCTCTTGACAAGGGAACCGGTGCGCAGCACCGGCAAGTGCTCAAGCCCCAAGGCCCCGGCGCAGGCCAGAGGGGCGTCTCCACTGAGACAACTCCTGCCTAATCGTTAACTAATCATCAAGCCAAAAACCGAGGCATCAAAAACAATCAGAAGTTATATTTCACCCCACCAAAGAAACTCCTGCCATTGCCCGCCAGATAAGTAGGCATCGCCTCCGAAGCCGAACGTCGAATCACATAACTACTGGCGTAGGTCTTATCAAAAATGTTATCCGCCATCAGATAAGCACTCCAATGCTTGTCATGCTGATAAGCGACCTTGAAACCCCAAATGGCATAAGCATTTTGATGCGTGCCTTCCACATTCTGATGGTTGGTCGGCGTATCCGAAGCCAGCCAGCGCACGTTCGGCCCAAACCGCCAGCCACCACGTCGATACATCAGTTCTGCACCCAGCAAATGCTTGGGCACCCCGGCAATACGATTGCCTTCATACTCGCCCCCTCGGAAGCGGAAATCACTGTAGGTATAGGACAGACGATAGTCCCAGCGCCCTGCAGCCGGAGCAGGCAAGGAACCGCTCAAACCAGCCTCCACGCCCTGGTGCCGCGTCCGATCAGCATAGTTAAATGTCACCGATGAAGCCCCGGTTGCATCACTGACAGCCATCAGCTCATCTTTCACATTGCTGCGATACACAGCCAGGGACCAGTCCACCGCCGACTCGCCACTGCCCCAACGCCCGGCACCACCCAACTCAAAAGTCGTCGCCTTTTGCACATTCAATTCCGTCAGCCCTGTCACTGCCGAGCGCACATTCATGGGCTGCGGTACTTCCGCACTGATGATCTCCCAATACGTAGGCGCCTCATGACTGCGGCTGACATTGGCAAACACCCGCAAATCCTCGGACGGCTGCCACACCACGCCCAGTTTCGGGCTGGCGTAGGACCATTTCTGGTTCAGGGTATCGCCCCCCAAACGATTGCGCGCATCACGAATCGCCTGGCTGTACTTCACATCCCCCACCACGGTCCACTGGGGCGCAACCTTCCAGCTCAAACCCAACAGCGCATTGCGGTTTTCAGCGCGCAGGCGATAGTCCCCAAAGAACAAGGCACGGCTGCCATTGGCGGGATTGACCGCATACAACTCACGATCCATATCACTGCGCGCCCAGTCCAGGGCAAGGCGATAATCCAGGCTGCCTTCACGACCAGCCAACTGCCACTGTGCGCCATAGGTATTCCCCTTGGTGGGCGAAGACACCTGCGGATTCGTAAAAGTATCGTCCACCGTCTGCCAGTACAGGCCCACGGTCTGGTTGAAATCCTCGGTACCCCAATAACTACGGTTAGCCAAACGGAATTGAGTGGCCTTGCGATTCGGATCACGCTTATAGACATTGGCCGCCATATCCTGCGGCGTGCCATAGTCCCCCATCACACTGCGCGGATCGCTGTAAAGACGCTCACGCGGGACCACATTGGGAATATCAAACTTCAAATCCACATAGGACAGGTAAGTGCGGTTCTCGAACTGCCCGCGCTTGAAACCGATATTGCCCTGTACATTCGTGCGCTCGGAATCCGAGTGATGACGGTAGCCATCAGCCTTGTCATGGCTGACTGCCAAGCGCCCATCAAACTCGTCCGTCTGAAAACCCTTGGCGGCATACAAACCCAGACGCCCGAAACTGCCGCCCTCCACGCTGATGGCGTCACCCTGCGTACCGTTCATGGAGCGAAAATCCAACTCCCCACCTAAAGTGGTCGCACTGGCGGACAAGGCATTCGCACCACGCCGCACGCTGATCAAGGAGCTGTTGCGCGGTTCCAGAAAGCCGATCACAAACGAGCCGTCCGCCTCGTTCAAAGGCAGACCATCTTGCAACAGCAAGACACCTCGATTGACCGGATTACTTTGAATCCCCGAACCGCGAATATTGAGCCGAGGCTGATCAATCCCGCCAAAGAAATCCTGCACGATCAAGCCGGGCTGATAGTCCAGGGCATCGCGCAAAGTCACCAGACGCAGCTCTTCCTGCGGCTGAATCAAATTGGTGCCACCAGGCACCGCATCCAGGCGAGCCTTTTCTTGTCGCAGGTCGGCCTGCAGCACGCTTTGCCCGACAGGCGCCTTGATGACAATGGGAGACAAGGTGGAGGTAGACGGGTCAGCCCAGGCGGCACCCGACCACAGCCCTCCCAGCGCCAGGCTGACCGTCAGCCGACGCAATACAGGAACGTGTGACATCGTATTCTCGATAGAAAGTGAAATTACCAGTGCAGATAAAACATGGTCTTGGCCAGGATCACGATCCCGACCATATGACAGAACACGCTTAGATGAATGCGCTTGAAATGGATGGACTTCATGCGCCCGGTGCGCCGTAAAGTCATGGCCGTCAGAAAGTGACCAAAAACGCTAAGCGCCAACAGAATCTTGATCGTCAGAAACAGGCCCAAAGTGTTATCGAAAGGATGGGCCAGCGCAGCGCGGTGATGCCAGGCCAAACCTATCCCGGCGCTGTACAGAACCAGCAGAACCCAGGGCATGATGCGCCGGGCACGGTCACCAATGGCAATCTCCAAGGTGCGCATGGCCTCTCGCGGAACGTGCTTGCGTATGCCTTCCAGCATCAAGACTTCAAAAAACACCGTGCCGATGAAAAACAGAGCGGCAAACAGATGGAACAGCAGGATCACGGGATAGGCAGTCATGGCGTCAAAACCTCCTGAGACAAAAGTTGGGCATACAAGGAATCGGCCAGACGCTCGCGGGCAGCAGTATCCGCCGGGGCCACCGGTTCAAACAACTGGCCTTGCCCCTTTTTCAGCAGCAGGCAGGAATCAGCGACCCGCATCAATTCACGGGGTTGATGACTGACGTACAGCAGCGCTGCTCCGGTTTCTTCCAGGCAGCGCAGGCAGACTTGAGCCAGGCTATGGCGCAGCGCCGGGTCCAGAGCACTGAAGGGTTCATCCAGCAGCAAAAGGTCCGGTTGCAAGGAAAAGGCGCGGGCCAGTGCCACCCGCTGTGCCATGCCACCGGATAGTTCACCGGGCCAGGACTGGGCAATATCGGCCAACTCCACCTGCCCCAGCCAGTACATGGCACGTTCTTTAGCTTGCGCAGCCGACAAGCCTTGCGCACGCAGCGGAATCTGCACGTTGTCCAGCACGCTGCGCCAAGGCAACAAACGGGGCTGCTGAAACACCAGCACGGGGTGACGAAACTCGTTCCAGACCTGGCCGGAATCAGGCTTGATCAGGCCCGCAACCAAACGCAGCAAGGTACTTTTCCCTTCGCCACTAGGCCCCAGAACGCCCAGGCGCTGCCCGGCCTGCAAGGTGAAACTTAAATCCTGCAAAACCGGCTTTTGCCCGAACAGGACCTGGACATGGCTTAGCTCAAGCATGGCTGTCCTCCCGCCACTGTCCCAGACGACGCTGCAAGGGTTGCAGCAGAACAAATTCAATCGCGGCGACCAAGCCCAGAATCAGCACAACCCAGGCGTACAGCTCGGCGCTGTCAAAGGTGCTACGTGCGTTGGCCAAGGCATAGCCTGCGCCACTTTCTGCACCCAGCACTTCGGCCATCACCACCAGACGAACCCCACCGCAGCAAGCAATCAGCAAAGCGGCAGTCAAAGGAGCCGTCAGGGAAGGCAGATACAGGTGACGCAGACGGCGCCACCAGCCAAAGCGATACACGTGGCTCATCTCGATCAGATCGCGGTCCACCTGCAACATCCCTTTGACGGTGTTCACGTACATGCCCGGCACCATCATCAGCACCGTCATGAAAATCACCATGCTCGAACCCAGGCCAAACCAGAGCATGGCCAGCACAACAACCACCACAGGCGGAATCGCCATCAATAGCCAACGCAAAGGCTCCAGCAAGCCACGCAGACGCGGGCTGTGTGCCGCCAAAATGCCTAGCGTGAAACCAATGGAGCAACCCACACTGACGCCAATGGCCACGCGCAGCAGACTGGCTCCGGCGTCATTCAGAAAGTGCCCGGACATCATCAAACGCGGAATCGCGCGGGCAGTTTCCATGGGCGAAGCCATCAGCAAAGGCCCCAGAAACATGGCGCTGATCTGCCAGCACAGCAGAATCAGCAGCACACCCGCTACGCCCCATGCACGAGAGCTACGTGCCGATAAATTCGACTTGCTTTTCATGGTCCATAAAACCCGGCAGCAGGCAGGCCACCACCCAAGGCTTGGGGGTGCTGATCCGCCAGCAATTGGTACAGCGCCTCCAGTTGAGGGCGGATTTCATTGGCTGGACGACTATCCAGACGAGTCTTTTCAATCGCGGTTTGAATTGCCGGAACCGGGAACTGAGGCAAATAGCCATGAACCATTTGGGCGCACTCTTGCGGCTGCTGGCTGCACCAACGGGCCGACTCGGCATAAGCCCGTTCCACGGCCTGATTCAGCTCGGTATCGTGGGCCACAGTGACGTTAGCCATGACACCGGCTTGCGGCAGCGCCTGTTGCAAAGGAAAAGCCTGCGCCCAGGCTTGCTCCAGACTTTGACCGCGATGCAGTTCCACCTTCTTCTGCTCCGCCTGCCACAAGAGCAAGGAAGCAGTGGGCTCAACTAGCAAGGCTTGATCGCCCTGGCCGGTCAGCATCAAGGCAATGGCGTCCTGAGCATCGCGCGTACGACGCAAGCGTACAGTTTCCTTACCCCCTTGGGCTTGCTTGACCAGCAAGGTATCCAGCAAGACAGCAGGCAGATCGCGCTGAAATGGCACCAGCAGTTCCTTACCGGCCAGATCGCTAAAGCTCTTGACGGCGGGATCACGGCTGACTAGCCACAAAATGCCCCAGACCGAAATATTCAGCTGTTTGACGGCCTGCCCCTTGTTGAACATCAAGGCGGACAAATTGCTGGGCGCAGCGCTGTAATCCACTTCTTTCTTGGCCAACAGGACACGCAACTGATCAGGGTTCTGCCACAGACGGAACTCCAGCTTGTCCGTGTATTGGCTCAAGGCCTGGGTCTGCGCCATATGCATCAAGGGATAGGACACCACCGCGCCGGGACCGGCCAGAGTCAGAGACTCGTAACGGGGAGCGGCCTGGGCACCTACTGCCAGCGAGGCCAAGAACAAGCCAGGCAAAACACGGCTCAAGACTTTGCGAACGAACATCCCACGGCCATCTCTTTTGGAGTTACCCAGCGCCTTAGAGGCAAACCGAGCAAGAACCCGCTCCTTAACTCCACCCAAAACGTGAACCTGTGCCCCTTTTTTTAGATCAGGTTCATCCAGACGGAGCATGGCAGCATGCTTACCCGATAAGCCAGCATCGATTGCCTTGGGAGCAGCTTGGTTTAAGGGAAGCCCACGCGCATGGCTGGCGAGAGCCTGCCGCCCTCTCTCTGAACGGGCAATTTTTCCCTGAGATGCAGCCCAGCAATGAAACCCTTGATAGATATATGGCATGAAGATTTGTATAATGAGAACTATTATCAAATGGGGATTCTCCCATCTTCATCCCAGCGCCCCAATGACAAAAGTCAACATGCCCGGCCCGTGTCCAGCTTTGTTTGAATTGCTGGCTCGCCACCGTCTCCTGCAAGGTTTGCCCATCGAGGTCATCCAGCATTTGTGCCGTGACGCTTTGGCTCAAAACGCCAGTTCTGGGCAGATTCTGTTCAATGAAGGCGACGAGGCCCGCTATTGCTTGCTGGTGGACAGTGGACAGGTAGAAATCCTGCGCTACAGCCAAAATGGCGACGAACGTGTTTTCAATGTTTTCGAGCCCGGCCAATTGGTAGCGGAAGCCGCCATGTTCATGCCGCATGGACGCTACCCCATGTGCGCTCGCGCCAAGGGAACCGTGCGCGTCTACAAACTCTCGCGCAGCAGCCTGCAAGAAGCCTGCCGCCGCTGGCCCGAACTGGCCATGAACATGATGGCGGGCCTGAGCAGCGCCTTGTATGCACAAGTCAATAAAGTGGACTGGATTTCAGCCAGCTCGGCCGCCGAGCGTTTGGCGAACTACTTGCTCAATCTGCAAGCCCGCCAAGGGGAAAAAATCCAGTTACCCTTGAACCAACGGCAACTGGCCGCCCATCTGGGTATACGGGCAGAGACCTTGAGCCGATTGTTCACCGATTGGCAGGCGCGTGGTTACGTCAGTGGCAAGCGCAGCGATTGGCAGGTACGCGACCAAGCACATCTCCTGCGCCTCGCCAGCCCTGCACAGCGCTCCTTTTAAGTGATCGGTGTACTCATGACTTTTGTCATTGGAGTACTTTTCAAGCAGACCGAGAATGCCGACTTTTAGCTTCTCTGCTTGACTCTCATGACACACTTGCCGCCGCAGGCCGTTTACACCGAAGCCGACATTCGCCAGTTGGTGACCCAGTTCTACGCCCAGGTTCGGCAAGATGCGCAGCTAGGCCCGATTTTTGAACACAATGTGCAGGACTGGGACGAGCATCTGGATATGCTGTGCGATTTCTGGTCGGCCATCTTGCTGGGCACACGCCGCTTCAAAGGGGCCCCGATTGCACGCCATGCCGCCCTGCCCGAGTTATCCTGGCCCTTGTTTGAGCGTTGGCTGGAAATTTTCCACCAAACCACGGCCACGCTGGGCAAACCCACCCTGCAACAAAAGGCAGACGCTATGGCAGACCGCATTGCCGCCAAACTTTGGCAGACCTATCAGGCGCAAAGCAATCAAACGCGCCTGCCTGACACCCTGCCTGAAGGGCTGGAGCGCTACAGCCAATCCCCCGTTTTCACGCCGCACAATTTGCCCGAGGCCTTGCGCCGTGCCCACAACACCAAAGTTGGCACCTGGGGCCTGCTGCGTGTTCAAACCGGCGTGCTGCGCTTTGCTCTGGATCAGGAGCCTTTTACTGAAGTGGTGCTGACAGCCGGACAATGTGTGGCGATTGAGCCCCAAGTTCTGCATCACGTGGAGTTCGAACTGCCCGGCAGCTTTCAGATCGAATTCTTCAAACAAGCCCGCTAAATTGAAAAAATCCCTTGCAAATAGTAGGTGAATACCCGCATCACCGACTACACTTGCGGCTCCGGCGTGAAAACCTCAATAGAATCAAGATTGTCCTTGATCAATTAGACACGCCCTCTTGGCAGTAGCCCATAAGTTCAACGCTTATACTGTTCAACTATAAAACAGGGGCAGAGCTCACAAGGCGCCTCCCCTGACGATTTCAAACACGAAAACACAATCCTATTGGAGAGCCGCATGGTGAACATGAATCGGCGTCAGTTCTTCAAAGTGACGGGGGCCTCGCTGGCCAGTTCCAGCATGGTCTTGCTGGGCGCTGCGCCCACCCCCGCCATGGCGGAAGTCAGGCAGTACAAACTGACCCGCATGACAGAGACGCGCAATACCTGTCCTTACTGTTCCGTAGCCTGTGGGGTGCTGCTGTACTCCCGTGGTGACGGCGCCATGAATGCCGAGCCCAGCGTGGTTCACATTGAAGGCGATGCCGACCACCCCGTGAACCGCGGCACACTCTGTCCCAAGGGCGCAGGCTTGGTGGATTTCATCAAGAGCCCCAACCGACTCAAATACCCTGAATACCGTGCCGCTGGCTCGGACAAGTGGGAACGCATCTCCTGGGAAGACGCTTTCACGCGTATTGCCAAGCTGATGAAAGAAGACCGCGACGCCAACTTCCAGACCACCGCTGAAGACGGCACCGTCGTCAACCGTTGGCTGACCACCGGCATGCTGGCTGCTTCGGCAAGTAGTAACGAAGTGGGCTATGTCACCCATAAAGTCATCCGCAGCATGGGTGTACTGGCGTTCGATAACCAAGCACGTGTCTGACACGGCCCGACGGTGGCAGGTCTTGCCCCGACGTTTGGCCGTGGAGCGATGACGAACCATTGGGTCGACATCAAGAACGCGGATATTGTGCTGATTATGGGCGGCAACGCAGCCGAGGCGCACCCCTGTGGTTTCAAATGGGTGACCGAGGCCAAAGCACACAACAATGCAAAACTGATCGTTGTGGATCCACGCTTTACGCGTTCGGCATCCGTAGCGGACTTTTACGCGCCTATACGTACCGGTAGTGACATCACCTTCCTGGGTGGCGTCATCAAATACCTGCTGGACAACGACAAGATCCAGCACGAATACGTGCGCAACTACACCGATATGCCCTTTATCGTGCGCGAAGACTTTGACTTCGAGCAGGGGCTGTATTCGGGCTACAACGAAGAAAAACGCAGCTACGACAAGTCCTCCTGGGACTACGAGCTGGGCGAGGACGGCTACGTCAAGACGGACCCCACCTTGCAACACCCACGCTCGGTCTACCAACTGCTGCGCAAGCACTACGAGCGCTACACGCCCGAGATGGTGGAACGCGTCTGTGGCACGCCCAAGGACAAGTTCCTGAAAGTCTGTGAAATGCTGGCCTCGACCGCTGAACCGGGTCGCGCGGGCACCATCCTGTATGCGCTGGGCTGGACGCAACACAGTATTGGTTCGCAGATCATCCGTACCGGCGCCATGGTCCAGCTGCTGCTGGGCAATATTGGTATTGCCGGCGGTGGCATGAACGCGCTGCGCGGACACTCCAACATTCAGGGTCTGACTGACCTGGGTTTGATGTCCAACCTGCTGCCCGGCTATCTGACTTTGCCCAACCAGGCCGAGAAAGAGTTTGACGGCTACATCGGCGCACGTGCCCAACAGCCGCTACGCCCCAACCAGCTAAGCTACTGGCGCAACTACAAGAAGTTCCACGTCAGCCTGATGAAAGCCTGGTTTGGTGATGCCGCCCAGGCCGAGAACAACTGGGCCTACGACTATCTGCCCAAGCTGGACAAGCTCTACGACATGCTGCAAGTGTTCGAGCTGATGGACGAAGGCAAGATGACGGGCTACATCTGTCAGGGCTTTAACCCCCTGGCGGCGGCACCGTACAAGGCCAAGCTGCTGCGTGGTTTCTCCAAGCTCAAGTACATGGTCATCATGGACCCGCTGGTTACGGAAACGTCAGAGTTCTGGAAGAACTATGGCGAGCACAATGATGTCGATTCCGCTTCCATCCAGACCGAAGTCTTCCGTCTGCCCACCACCTGTTTCGCCGAGGAAGAAGGCGCACTGGTGAACTCGGGTCGCTGGTTGCAATGGCACTGGAAGGCCGCCAACCCTCCGGGCGAGGCCAAGAGCGACATTGAGATCATGAGTACGCTGTTCACGCGTATTCGCTCGCTGTACCAGAAAGAAGGCGGTGCCTTCCCTGATCCGATCCTGAACCTGTCCTGGCCCTACTCCAACCCGGATGATCCAACCGCCGCTGAACTGGCCAAGGAATACTCGGGCCGCGCACTGGTGGATCTGCATGATCCCAAGGATCCGACGAAGATCACGCGTAAGGCAGGCGAGCAGCTGGATGGCTTTGCCGAATTGCGCGACGACGGCACCACGCTAAGCGGTTGCTGGATCTATGCCGGTGCCTGGACGCAGCAAGGCAACCTGATGGCTCGCCGCGACAATAGCGATCCAACCGGAATCGGCCAGACGCTGAACTGGGCCTGGGCCTGGCCAGCAAACCGCCGCGTGCTCTACAACCGTGCATCCTGTGACCTGACCGGCAAACCCTTTGACCCACGCCGCAGCCTGGTTCACTGGGATGGCAAACGCTGGGGTGGTGCGGATGTCCCTGACTACAAGGCCGATGAAAATCCGGTTGATGGCATGGGCCCGTTCATCATGAACCCCGAAGGTGTCGCCCGCTTCTTTGCCCGTAAAGGCATGGCAGAAGGCCCCTTCCCCGAGCACTACGAGCCTTTTGAAAGCCCTCTGAGCTACAACCCGCTCAGTCCTGACGAGCCACGTGCCATGACCAACCCGGCGGCCCGTATCTTCAAGGACGACCTGGCGGCCATGGGTACGGTAGACAAGTTCCCCTATGTGGGCACCACCTACCGCCTGACCGAGCACTTCCACTACTGGACCAAGCACGTGAAGCTGAACGCCATCGTGCAGCCCGAACAGTTTGTGGAAATTGGCGAGGAGCTGGCCAAGGAAGTGGGCATTGTGCAAGGTGACCGCGTCAAGGTGTCCTCCAACCGTGGCTATATCAAGGCCGTGGCGGTGGTGACCAAGCGCATCAAGGCCCTGAACGTGGATGGCAAGGTTGTCCACCAAGTGGGTATCCCGCTGCACTGGGGATTTGTGGGTCTGGCCCGACCTGGTTTCCTGATCAATGCGCTGACCCCGCCGGTAGGCGATGGCAACTCGCAAACGCCAGAGACCAAGGCCTTCCTGGTTCAACTTGAAAAGGTTAAGGAGTAAGCCATGGCCTTGCAATCACTTGATATCAAACGGCGCTCCGCAACCACCACCCCATCGCCCAGCGTGCGCGAGCCCGTGGGCGGGGAAGTGGCCAAGCTGATCGACACCAGTAAGTGCATTGGCTGTAAGGCCTGTCAGGTCGCCTGCATGGAATGGAACGATACGCGCGACGAAATCGGTCACAACGTCGGGGTGTATGACAACCCGGCCGACCTGACCGACAAGTCCTGGACCATCATGCGTTTTGCGGAGTATGAAAACCCCGCTGGCGATCTGGAATGGCTGATTCGCAAAGACGGCTGCATGCACTGCGAGGATCCGGGCTGCCTGAAGGCCTGTCCCTCGCCAGGCGCCATCGTGCAGTACACCAACGGCATTGTGGATTTCCACGAGGAAAACTGCATTGGCTGCGGCTACTGCGTTACCGGCTGTCCTTTCGATGTGCCTCGCATTTCGGAAAAGGACAAGAAAGCCTACAAGTGCACCTTGTGTTCGGACCGTGTGGCGGTCGGACAGGAACCGGCCTGTGCCAAGACCTGTCCTACCGGCGCGATTGTGTTCGGTACCAAAGAAGACATGCAGCACCACGCTGCAGAGCGTATCGAAGACCTGAAATCGCGCGGCTTTGAAAACGCAGGTTTGTACGACCCGGCTGGAGTGGGTGGCACCCACGTCATGTACGTGCTGCATCACGCCGACAAGCCCGAGCTGTACAGCGATCTGCCCAAGGACCCGCAAATCAGTCCGATGGTCTCGCTCTGGAAGGGAGTGGCCAAGCCGCTGGGGGTTGCTGCCATGGCGCTGACCGCCCTGATTGGTTTCTTCCACTACATCCGAACCGGTCCTAACGAGACCGACGAGGAAGACGAGCGCCGCGCCGACGAGGACGCACGCAAGATCCAGGAGGCTCACCATGACTGATCACAACCGCAAGGGCTTGATTCAGCGCTACACCACCAGTCAGCGCATTAATCACTGGATCATTGCCATGAGCTTTGTGCTCCTGGCCTTGTCCGGGCTGGCGCTGTTTCATCCGTCAATGTTCTGGCTGACCAACCTGTTTGGCGGCGGTCCGTGGACACGCATTCTGCACCCGTTCATTGGTGTGGTGATGTTTGTGTGCTTTTTCCTGTTTGCGGCCCGCATGGTACGGCACAATATGTTCTCCAAGGGTGACGCGGCCTGGCTGCGTCACTTCAAGGACGTGCTCAATGCCAAGGACGAGCGCATTCCCGAAGTAGGCCGCTATAACGCCGGGCAAAAAATCCTGTTTTTTGCTTTGGTGATCTTCATGATCGGCCTGCTGGCAACCGGTGTGGTGATGTGGCGCGAATACTTTTCCGCCTTCTTCCCCATCTGGGCTATCCGCCTGGCCTCCGTGCTGCACGCGGTCTGCGCCCTGCTGATGATTTGCGCGATTATCGTGCACATCTACGCCGGTATCTGGGTAAAAGGTTCGGTCAAAGCCATGACCCGCGGTACGGTTACCCGTGCCTGGGCCTGGAAGCACCACCGCGCCTGGTTCCGTGAAGAAATGGAAAAAGGTCCCAGCCGTCCTGCCGAATAAGCGGGGCTCTGGTACATAAGCAACCCGGCTGCCATGCACCATTTCGGGCATGGCAGCCTTGTTTTCAGGAGTCTGTCTTGCAACGCATCCTTCCGCGCGGCGAAATCGAAAGTCTGGACCACACCTCCATCCCCCGACTGCGCCTGCCTGTGCGAGCCAGCGTCTTTGCTGACCGGGCAGCACGTCTGCGCCAATTGGCTGACGGCAATCCCGTTGGTGCCTACCTGCTCTTGCTGGCACATCTGGTTGATGGACAGCACAAACAACTCAATGCCCTGCCCCCGGCCGAACTGCCCGCCGAGGTGCTGGAAACAGCACAAAGACACGGTATGCCACCCTTGCTGGCATCGGGCTGGAAACGCGATCCACAGTGGCTCAGCATTTTGAGCAGCCTGCTCAATCACATGATCAACACTTCGGACGTGCCTGCAGCCGCCCAAGAAGTCTGTCAGAGCCTGCTCAAGAAAGCCGAGTCTGACCCACAAAAACTGGAAGATCTGGCTGACGCGATTCTGGCCGAGCAATTGCCTGAGCAAGACGGTGCCGCGGCACCTTTTGTCATGGCCGCCTTGCAGGTTTACTGGACGCATCTGGCCTGCTCGCTGACCGAGGGCCAACTGTCTGTAACCAGCCCCTTTGGCGTATGCCCGTCCTGCGGCAGCCTACCTGTATCCAGCGTGGTGCGTGTGGGTGGTCGTGAAGATGGTTGCCGCTACATGTGCTGCCCGCGCTGCAGCGTGGAATGGCATCTGGTGCGTGTCACCTGCTCGCATTGCGAAAGCACCAAAAGCGTGGCGTATCACGCCATTGAAGATGGCCCGGAAGGCATCAAGGCCGAGTCCTGCGACAACTGCCATACCTACCGCAAAATCTTCTATCAGGAAAAGCAGCTGGGCATTGACCCGGTAGCGGACGACCTGGCCAGTCTGGCTTTGGACGTTCTGATGGGTGAAGAAGGCTATTCCCGCGCCAGCGGCAATCCACTTCTTTGGCACCAGTCTTAAGCTAAGATTCCCCTACGCCTTGCTGCCCCGTGCACAAGGCGTAGCTGACGGACCTTGCCCATAGACTCAAACGCCTGCCTTTGAATGATGAGCCCTACGCCTGAACTCTCCCCCGCCCACATCCCTTCCCTGGATCGCTTGCTGCGCTCGCCAGAGTTCCAGCCCTTGCTAAACCAGTTCGGTCACACACGCCTGAGTCAACGCACTCGTGCCCATTTGCAGGCACTGCGGGAGGCCGTGTTGAAGGGAGCACTAAGCCCTCAGGACCTGGAGCCCGCTCAGCTTGCCAAAGCACTGCAAGCACAACTGCAGGAAGAATCCCGCTTGCAGCTACGCCCGGTCTTTAACCTGACCGGCACCGTACTGCACACCAATCTTGGGCGTGCGATGCTGCCGGATGAAGCCATACAGGCTGTTGTCCAGGCCATGCGCTCGCCCGCCAATCTGGAATTTGATCTGGAAACCGGTGGCCGAGGCGACCGCGATGACCTGATCAACCCCTTACTCTGCGAACTGACCGGCGCTGAAGCGGCTACAGTCGTCAACAATAATGCCGCCGCCGTGCTGCTGATGCTCAGCACCCTGAGCCCCCGCCGTGAGACCGTGGTGTCACGCGGCGAGCTGGTTGAAATTGGCGGGGCCTTTCGTATTCCCGACATCATGAAGCGTGCCGGTGCTCGTCTGCATGAGGTAGGCACGACCAACCGTACCCACGCAGCTGATTACGAGAGCGCCATCAACGAACGCAGCGCCATGTTGATGAAGGTGCATTGCAGCAACTACGCCGTCAAAGGCTTCACCAAAAGCGTTTCAGTCGAAGAAGTTGCACAGATAGCCAAAAAACACGGCCTGCCCACCAGCGTGGATCTGGGCAGCGGCACCTTGGTGGACCTGAGCCAATGGGGCCTGCCGCCTGAACCCACCGTGCGCGAGACCATCGAAGCCGGTGCCGATATCGTGACCTTCAGCGGAGACAAGCTGCTGGGTGGCCCCCAGGCCGGTCTGATCGTAGGCCGTGCAGACCTGATCGCCAAGATCAAGAAAAACCCGCTCAAACGTGCTCTGCGCGTGGGCAAAATCACCTTGGCCGCACTGGAACCTGTGCTGGCCTTGTACCGTTCGCCAGAGCGCCTGCCCGAGCACCTGACCACCTTGCGTCTGCTGACTCGACCTTCGGCTGAAATGCGTGCCCAAGCACTACGTTTGGCCCCTGTCTTGCAGCAATGGGTGGGGACACAATTTGCAGTCGAACCCACTGCCATGCTAAGCCAGATCGGCAGCGGTGCGTTGCCCGAAGACGTACTGCCCAGCTTTGGACTGCGCTTTGCCTACCAAGGCACAGGCCGTCCGGGCCGCCATCTGACTCAACTGGAAAAACGCCTGCGCACTTTGCCCCAGCCCGTCATCGGGCGCATTGCGCAAGATGCCTTTTGGCTGGATTTGCGCTGCCTGGAAGATCCCTTTGAGGCCGCCTTCAGCGCACAACTGATTCCCGAGCAAGCATGATTGTTGGCACCGCAGGACATATCGATCACGGCAAAACCACCTTGATCCGCGCCTTGACCGGCGTGGATACCGATCGTCTGGACGAGGAAAAAAAGCGCGGCATCTCCATCCAGTTGGGCTATGCCTATACACCTTTGCCCGACGGACAGATCCTAGGCTTTATTGATGTGCCCGGTCACGAACGTCTGGTGCACACCATGGTCGCAGGTGCGACCGGTATTGATTTTGGCTTGCTGATCGTGGCCGCAGATGACGGCGTCATGCCACAAACCCGCGAGCATCTGGCCGTACTGCAATTGCTGGGTTTGCAGGCGGGAGCCATCGTCCTGAGCAAGGCGGATCGCGCTGATGCTGCCAGAATTGAATTCGTCAAAGCCGAGCTGCAAGCACTTGTCCAAGGAAGCTTTCTGGACAATGCCCCCATCTTCGTTGTTGATGCCCTGTCCGCTGACAAACCCGGCCTGGAAGCACTGCGCCAGCATCTGCATGCACAGGCCATGCAATCCACCAAACAGGATGGCAAAGGCTATTTCCGCCTGGCCATTGACCGCGTCTTCACCTTGCAAGGTCACGGCACCGTCGTGACCGGCACAGTGCACGATGGCGTGCTGGATCTGGATGGCCCGGCAATGGACTTGCGCCTGATGCCACGCGGTACACCCGTACGAGTGCGCAGCATTCACGCCCAGAATCAGGCATCACGCCAGGCCCGTGCCGGCCAGCGTTGTGCCCTGAACCTGGGCGGAATTGATGTACAGGATATCGAGCGTGGCGACTGGCTGGCCGACGCCCGCTGCTTCATCCCCTCCACACGTATCGACGTGGAGTTGAGCCTGCTGGACAAAGATATTCCCGCCCTACGTACCTGGTCGCCCTGGCATGTCCACATGGGGGCTGCCCACCTGACGGCCCATGCCGTGCCTTTGGATGGCGAGTCCTTGCAGCCCGGCCAGACCGGCAAGGTCCAGTTGGTCTTTGACCGCCCGATCTGCACCATGACGGGCGAGCGCTTTATTTTGCGCAATGCCCAGGCCAGCGAAACGGTCGGCGGCGGGATTGTGCTGGACCCGAATGCGCCGGACCGCAAACGACGCTCTACGACACGTCTGGCCTGGCTGGACGCCTTGGCGCAATGGACACGCGGCGGACCGTTGGAGGGCCTGCTGGCCCAAGCGCCTTACGGTCTGGACGAAGCAACGCTGCTGCGTCTGTCAGGAGGATCTCAACAAGGCTTGAGCGCCCCCGCCAATGCCCGCTGGCACACCGGATCTCGCCCACAAAGTCAGCCTATCTTGTTGAGCGATGCGCGCCTGGAAGCGCTGTGTCAGCACATAGAAAGCGTGATGCTGCAGTTTCACGAGCGCAATCCGGACGAGCCTGGCCTGTCCAACAGCCGCTTGCGACGCATGGCCGCCCCAACCATGCCCGACGCAATCTGGCAGCTCCTGACCGAATATCTGCTGGTAGAACAGCGCCTGGCCCGACAAGGAGCCTGGCTGCATACACCAGGCCACCGCGTCACTCTGAGCGCCGAAGACCAAGCTTTAGCCACCGCCCTGCTGCCCCTGATCGAGGCAGGCCGCTTCGACCCTCCATGGACACGCGATCTGGCCAAAGAAACCGAAGCCCCGGAAGACCAGACCCGCAACGTACTGCGCCGACTGGTACGCCAGGGGGAACTGTTTCAGATCGTGCATGATCTGTTCTATCACCGCCGCCAGATCGCGGTGCTAGCCAATATCGTCAAGGAGCTGCACAGCGGCCAAGGCGTCAGCGCCGCGCAGTTCCGAGACGCAACGGGACTGGGCCGCAAACGGGCCATTCAGATTCTGGAGTTCTTTGATCGCGTCGGCTATACACGACGTGTGCGTGATCGCCATGTATTACGAGGTGAAGCCTGGGCAGCGGCGGACTGAGCCCCGAGCTTCATGCGGGAACCAGAGCAGGCAAGGCCCTGATCGTTGAAGCGTCATCGGCCCTAACGTATGATAGGGCCTCTTGAAGGAAAGCATCCGTGCCCGGTGGCACGGCCGGGCTTCAAACCCGGTTGGGGGCGTCAGACGTTCCCAGGTAGGTTCGACTCCTGCTGCTTTCCGCCACCGACCTTTGGGCCAAAGCACTGCTCCAAGCTGACTCGCCCCCAAACAGCCCCCATCTTTTTACTCGAGCGCATCGACATGATGCTTCAACGCCTTGCGCACGTAATATTCAAACCCGATCTCGGACCGGCGAGGGCGCACAATCCAGTCGTGTGCCTCGCGCCCCAACTCCGGCAATATGGGTTTGATCTTTCCGGCCGACATGGCCAGCAACTGCATCCGCGCCGCACGCTCGAACTGCAAGGCCAGCACACAGGCCTCCTCAATGGAATTGGCCGCAATCAACATGCCGTGATGCGCCAGCAAAATCGCACGCTTATTACCCAATGCCTGGGAAATGATCTGCCCTTCTTCATTGCCGACAGGCACACCAGGCCAGTCCTTCAAAAAAGCACAATCCTCGTACAACGTGCAGTTATCCATATGAGATACCTCCAAAGGCACACCCAACATGGATAAAGACGCCACATGCAAGGGATGGGTATGGATGATGCAATTCACATCTGGCCGAGCCCGATACACCCAGGAGTGAAAGCGATTCGCGGGGTTAGGCATGCCCTGTCCTTCAAGAACCGTCAGATCTTCATCCACCAGCAAGATATTGGACACGCTGATTTCATCAAACCCTAGCCCTAACTGCTGGGTGAAATACGTACCTTCCTGCTCGCCCCGCGCCGTAATCTGCCCCGCCAAGCCCGAATCATGACCACCATCAAACAGGATGCGACAGGTCAGAGCCAGCTTTTCTCTAACACTACGTTTCGGAACCTGAAACTGAGCCTGCATCTGCTCCTGGGCGCGGGCGATCAAAGTGGGCTTGGAGAGGTTTAGAGTACTTGTCACAAGAATTCCTTTAAATGCGTGTGATCTTTTATCAAGCAACAGCCTCAAAACGCGCTGTCTGGGGACCACACCGACCAGGACATGGAAATGCCAAAAAACACCCATGTTTTCTTGGCAGGAAGCTAAGTGTCAATTCAGAAAAATAATTCCCCTTTGCTTTGACCGTGTTTTACACACCACAAATCCGTCAGCTTTCTCGACAGCCGTCACATTTTTAAACACAATCCTGATCGCGAACAATTCTCATTCTGTTTATCGTTTACTAGGAAAGTGATTATGAATTTATTGGCGCCTCCGGCTCGCCGCCCGATCTTTGCATTGGGCCTGCTCGCCACGGCTTTGGCAGCCAGTTTCAATGCTCAGGCACAAACTTCCAACGTCCGTGGTGGGGTCACCTCGCTGGAAGAAATTCGTGTCTTGCCTTCGGCAGAAGAAGCCGTCAAACAGGCTCCTGGCGTGTCCACAATTACTGCCAAGGATATTGAAAAACGCCCTCCCGCCAACGACCTGTCCGAACTGATCCGCACCATGCCCGGCGTGAACCTGACCGGTAACAGCCCATCCGGTTCCTACGGCAATAGCCGCCAGATCGACTTGCGCGGCATGGGCCCTGAAAACACCCTGATCCTGATTGACGGCAAACCTGTTAGCTCGCGCGACTCCATTCGCATGGGGCGCGACGGTGAACGTAATACCCGTGGTGACAGCAACTGGGTGCCCGTCAACGCCATCGAACGCATTGAAGTGCTGCGTGGCCCGGCTGCTGCTCGCTATGGCTCTGGTGCTGCCGGTGGTGTCGTGAACATCATCACAAAAGCGCCTACCGATACCTTCTCCGGCTCGGTAACCGCCTACGGTCTGATTCCTGAGGACAGCGACTACGGCTCGACACGCCGTACCGGCTTTAACTTGTCCGGTCCCATTGCCGACAAGCTGTCTTTCCGCGTCTACGGCAATATCGCCAAGACAGATGCCGACAAACCCGCGTTGAACGCCCAGGCTTCCGGCATGGAGGTGAACGAAACCACCGTGCCACCAGCGGGCCGCGAGGGGGTACGCAATAAAGACGTTAACGGCTTGCTGCGCCTGGATATCAACCGGGACCACCGTCTGGAGCTGGAAGGCTCATTCAGCCGCCAAGGCAATATCTACTCAGGAGAGCGTCTGTTTAGCCGCAGCACGCAAACCATTGCATCACTTGCCGAAGATGGGGCTGAAACGAACATCATGTATCGTCGCGCCGGCTCGCTCAGCCACTATGGTGACTACGGCCAGGGCCGCCGCTCCCGCCTGACCTTTGCATATGAAGGCACGACCAACTCACGTTTGAATGAGGGCCTGGCCGGTGCCGTTGAGGGCAGCATCTCCAACCCCGGTGCTGGCTCGGTTTCCGAGCTGCGTTCCCTGAACATCTCAGGCGAATACAACACACCCCTGCAGATCGCTAGCAAGCACGTCTTGATGACGGTCGGGTTCGAGCACCGCGATCAAAGCCTGGATGATGACTACGCCACTCGCTCTGGCCAAACCATCAACAAAAACACGGATTCCAAAAGCAAGGCCCGTACAACAGCCGCCTATGTGGAAGGCAATATCGAGCTGACCGACGCCTTGACCGTGACACCAGGAGTGCGGTTCGACCATCACAGCAAGTTCGGTGACAACTGGAGCCCCAGCCTGAACGCCTCCTACTTCATCACCGACAGCATCACTCTGAAAGGCGGTATCGCCCGCGCTTTCAAAGCACCTAACCTGTATCAATCCAACCCCAACTACCTGTATCAGACACGCGGCAACGGTTGCCCGTACGACCCGGTAACTGGTCAACGCGTAAGCGGTCCTTGCTACATCTTCGGTAACGACAATCTGTCGCCCGAACGCAGTATCAACAAGGAAATCGGTCTGGCCTACGACAACGCAGGCTGGGCAGCAGGTCTGACTTACTTCCAGAACGACTACAGCAACAAGATTGTGGCCGATATGGGCGACCAGACCATTCCAGATGCGGTGTACATTGGCGGCTCCCTGGTCCGCCCATTCCAGTGGGTCAACTCCGGCAAGGCCGTGATCCGCGGTCTGGAAGGCAACCTGACTATCCCGATCCTGGGCGAGAACGGCGAAACACTGAGCCTGAGCAACAACCTGACTTACATGATCACCAACAAGTCCAAGGAAACCAATCAGCCGTTGACCGTCATTCCACGCTACACATTGAACAGCACACTGGATTGGCGCGTGAACGACAGACTGTCCATGCTGGCTACCGCCACGCTGTATGGCAAGCAAAAGCCACGCTCGCACAACCTGTCCAACAACTCGGAAGTGAAAGGCGATGGTCTGCGTGAACGTGGCTCGTATGCCATCTTCGGTTTGAGCGGCGCTTACCAGGTGACCAAGTCCACCAATATCCGTCTGGGCGTCAACAACCTGTTCGACAAGCGCTTGTACCGTGAAGACTCGGGTAGCGGCCAAGGTGCCAACACCTATAACGAACCTGGTCGCCAATACTACGCAACGTTGACTGCCAGCTTCTAATACTCCACGCTTTACTTCGGACTCCAGCAGGAGTCCGGATGCTTGATCGCTATGCCCGCCCGTGCTGCCCCGCCTGGAGCAGCACGGGCGGTATCTTATCCCACCTCAATCCAAGAGAGCCCTCCCGACCTCACTCCAACAGCGCTAGACTAAAGCCTGGTTAGCCAGCTTTCTGGCTACAGAATCACCACATTCGGGAGCTGATCTTGTCGTCCACCGAGTCTGATCTCGCGATCTACGCCGGGCCTCGTGCTTATCGTCATATTCAAAGCAATGGTTTGCATGCCAAGGACATCAGCACGCTGATTGGCAGCGCGGGTGGGCCCAAGGCTTTGGCGCTAACCGGGCTGGATCAGTATTTGTTTGGCGACTGGCTCAACACACATGATGAGCCGCTATGGCTATTTGGCAGTTCCATCGCTTCCTGGCGCTTTGCCTGTGCGGCCCAGAGCGATCCGCACAAAGCCTTTGCGGACTTTGCGCAGCTTTATATACACAGCCCCTTTCTGCCCAAATCCACGGTAGCGGACATTACCCGGTCGACCCAGACCATGCTGAAAACCTTGCTGGGGGACGCCGACTCACAGGCTGCGATTCTGAACCATCCACGCTATCGCTTCGCCATTACCGTGGCACGCAGCAAGGGCTGGGCGGGTTCCCGCAATCCCAAACAGCTTGGCGCAGCCCTGCTCAGCTGCATGGTCGGCAATTATGTGCACCCTGCTATCCCGCACTGGTTCTTTGAGCGGGTCATCGTGCACGACACTCGTAGCCCCCTGCCCATTCACGGCAGACATCAAGACCTGGCTCTCTACGCCGCACTGGATCAGCACAATTTGTTCGAGACCCTGGCCGCCAGCACCGCTATTCCACTCGTGATTGACGGTGTGAATGCCGCCCATAACTGGCCTGCCGGTCTATACCGGGATGGAGGCCTAGTCGACTACAACTTCTGCGCTCTGGATCTGGATAGCCCAGGCTTGACCTTGTTTCCGCATTTCACTCAAAAGATCAGCGCCAGCTGGTTCGACAAATACCTGCCCCGTTGGCAAAAGGCTCGCCGCCGTCACAGCCTGGACGATCTGATTTTGCTGTGCCCGACCGAACGTTTCTATCGGCGTCTAAAAGACCGCAAAATCCCCGATCGTTCCGACTACAAGCGTCTGCCCGACGCAGACCGGCGTATTGCCTGGCAAAACTCCGTCGAACAAAGCCAGCGACTGGGCGAGCAATTTGCACAGTGGGTGGCCGCTGAGCAGTTGCCCCAGCGTGTTAGGCCTCTGCCCTTTCCCTAGCAAAAGCCTGCAAGGCATAGGGGCAATTTAGTATCATTTCATCTTCAACCTCTTTCTTGGTACGCGCTCATGGATACTCCCATTCGTCTGACCCAATACAGTCATGGAGCCGGTTGCGGCTGCAAGATTTCCCCCAAAGTATTGGACATTATCCTGGCGGGAAGCGGAGCCCAGAACGTGGACCCGAACCTGTGGGTAGGCAATACATCACGTGATGATGCGGCTGTGTACGGTTTGAATGAGGAAACAGGCGTCGTTTCGACCACCGACTTTTTCATGCCCATCGTGGACGATCCGTATGACTTTGGGCGCATTGCTGCGACCAACGCCATCAGCGATATCTACGCCATGGGTGGTAAACCGATCATGGCCATCGCCATTTTGGGCTGGCCCATCAATGTCCTGTCCCCTGAAGTTGCCCGCGAGGTCGTGCGTGGTGGGCGTGCGGCTTGCGATGCCGCTGGCATCACCCTGGCCGGTGGTCACTCCATTGATGCCCCCGAGCCTATTTTTGGTCTGGCTGTAACTGGCGTAGTTGATAAAGGCCAGTTAAAACGCAACGACACCGCAACCGAAGGCTGCCAGCTCTATCTGACCAAGCCTTTGGGTATTGGCGTGCTGACCACGGCCGAGAAAAAAGCCAAGCTTCGTCCTGAAGATCAAAACCTGGCCCGCGACTGGATGTGCACGCTCAACAAGCCCGGCAGCCGCTTTGCACAACTGCCCGGTGTTAAAGCCATGACCGATGTGACTGGCTTTGGTCTGCTGGGCCACCTGATCGAAATGGCAGATGGCAGCGGCCTGACCGCCCGTCTGAATCTGGACCGTGTGCCCCTGTTGCCCGGCATTGAATACTACCTGCAAGAAGGCTGTGTGCCCGGCGGCACGCAACGCAACTTCGACAGCTACGGCCATCGCATCGCTCCTATCAGCCAGGATCAGATCAACATTCTGTGCGACCCACAAACCAGCGGCGGTTTGCTGATCGCCGTAGAGCCTGCTGCCACTGCCGAGTTTCTGGCAACAGCACAAGAACTTGGCCTGACCCTGGAAGCCATCGGGGAATTCATCCCCGCCAAAACCCACGCCGTCGAAATCGCTTGATGCGTCCTGATACCCACCACTACCGCGAGCTGTTCCTGAACGATGTGCCTTTGATGGACGCTCGCGCTCCCATCGAATTCAGTAAAGGCGCCTTTCCCGGCGCATTGAACCTGCCACTGATGAACGACGAGGAGCGTCACCTGGTGGGGATCTGCTACAAGCAACATGGCCAGGATGCCGCCATTGCCTTGGGTAACAAGCTGGTCAGTGGCCAGCTCAAGCAAGCTCGCCTGCAGGCCTGGGCACAATTTACGCAAGACCATCCCGACGGCTACCTGTATTGCTTTCGAGGTGGCCTGCGCAGCCAGATCACACAAACCTGGCTGCGCGAAGAGGCAGGCATTCCCTATCCCCGCGTAGTGGGCGGCTACAAGGCTATGCGGGGCTTTTTGCTGAATAATCTGGAACAAACCGTCGGCAACGCCCGTTTTCAGGTTCTGGGCGGCATGACGGGTACTGGCAAAACCGATGTCCTGCAGCAGCTTGATAACAGTCTGGACCTGGAAGGCTACGCACATCATCGTGGTTCCAGCTTTGGCAAACACGCCACCAGCCAACCCAGCCAGATCGACTTCGAGCACAGGCTATCGATCGCCATGCTCAAAAAAACGGCCCAAGGGCACCAGCGCTTCGTCCTGGAAGATGAAAGCCAAACCATAGGCCGTTGCAGCCTACCACTGGGCCTGTACCGGGGGATGCAGCAGTGGTCCATCATCTGGCTGGAAGATAGCCTGGAAAACCGCATTACGCGCATCGTGCGCGATTACGTCCAGAACCTGCACGCGGAATACACAGCCCAATACGAGCCGCAAACAGGCTTTGCGCTCTTTGCCGAACAACTGCGTCAAAGCCTGGCCCGCATTACCAAGCGCCTGGGCCATCAACGCTACCAGCAACTAGCCACCATCATGGACGAGGCCTTGCAGGAGCAGGAGCGCAGCGGCGCGCTGGAGGGTCACCGGGACTGGATCGGTGGTTTGCTGACGCAATACTACGACCCCATGTACGCCTATCAACGCGAACAAAAAGCGGAACGGATCATTTTTCAGGGTGATGCCGACGCGGTCCTGAATTATTTGCGTCAACAAGACTGAACCTCATCTAAAGCCCGGCCAGCACAGCCTGCCATCATTCCTCACAGATCAAGGACAGACTGACGCCGACCCACATCCACTCTTGTCAGAATCTGTCCTTGCTCTGACACAAAGAGTAAACAAAGGGTAACCCCTACCATCTCGCAAGAATCTTGTTGCAGGTGGTAAGAAATGACGTCCCTCAATCGCGTTGCCCGGCATGTTCAGTTCCGTATTATCTGGCTCCTGCTTTTGGTACTGGCAGCCTGTCTGAGCAGTCCTCCGGCACACTCCAGTTCACGCATTGCCCATTTCTTGCCGGACATTGCCCTTAACGAGATCTTTCCCACCGCCACCCACACCAGCGAGCCCGCAGGCACCTTGCCTGTTGCCAAGGTCTTTAAGGATCAGGAACAGCTAGGGTATGTGTATGTGACGACCGACATCGTCAACACCCGTGGTTACTCCAGCTTCCCCATCGACACCCTGGTCGCCATGAGCATGGATGGCAGCATCGTCGCTGCCAAGCTGCTGGAACACCATGAACCCATTGTCTTGATCGGCATCCCCGAATCGCGGGTAGAAGCCTTCATTCAAGGCTATGTGGGCCAGAATTACATCAAGAACCGTCCCAAACCCGGCGCACCACCACCTGTCGACATTATCAGTGGCGCCACCGTTACCTTGATGGTGGTCGGTGACAGCATCATGCGCTCTTCCCAACTGGTGGCCCGGCAAGAAGGCATAGGCCAGCCTGCCGCCCCCGCCACAGCACCGGCGGCAGTCAAACGCAGCATAGACAGCAGCAATCAAACCATTGCAAGCTGGGATGAATTGCTCCAAAGCGGTGCTATCCAACGCCTGCACGTCAGTGTGGCCGACATCAACCAGGCTTTCATCGACAGTGGTCGCACGGAAGCCGCCGCCCATCCGCAGGAAGGCGACCCACAAGACACTTTTATTGATCTGTACGCCGCCCTGGTCAGCGTGCCCAGCATTGGAAAAAGCTTGCTGGGCGAATCTGACTACACATACCTGCAGCAAGAACTGAAACCCGGTCAGCAAGCCATGCTGGTCGTCGGGAACGGGTTGTACTCCTTCAAAGGGTCAGGCTATGTACGCGGCGGGATTTTTGACCGTATCGAGATCGTCCAGGATCTGGACAGCTTTCACTTCACCGATCTGGACCACCAGCGTCTGCCCGGCGTGAAAGCTGCCAATGCCCCTGACTTCAAAGAAGCCGCCCTGTTCAAAATTCCGGCTACTGCTACCTTTGATCCGGTCCAGCCCTGGCGGCTCCAACTGCTGGTCCAGCGTGTGCTGAGCGTCAAGGACAAAGCCTTTGTCACGCTGAATCTGAATTACCAGCTTCCTGATTCCTATTTGACCGCGCCCCCTCCAGCAGCCGTTGCAGCGGCCCCTGATGCCGCAGAGCACGATGATCCGGAAGCCGCAAGCGAGCCTTTGTACAAGCAAATCTGGGCGGGCAAAAAAATACAGATTGCCGTACTGCTGCTGTCCTTGCTGACCTTGGGTGGAGTCTTTTTCTTCCAGGACACGCTGACCAAGCACGAAGTCTTTTACCAACGCTTTCGCATCGGCTTTCTGCTGTTCTCCCTGGTCTGGATCGGTTGGTACGCCTCGGCTCAGTTGTCCGTGGTGAACGTGCTGACCTTCTCGCACGCCTTGCGCACCGATTTCCGCTGGGAATACTTCCTGATGGATCCGCTGGTCTTCATTCTGTGGATCGCCACCGCCATTTCCCTGATCTTCTGGAACCGGGGTGCCTTCTGTGGCTGGCTCTGTCCCTTTGGGGCGCTGCAAGAGCTGGCCAACAAGCTGGCCCGCTTCCTGCGCATTCCGCAAATCAAGGTGGCCTATAGCGCCCATAAGCGCCTGGTGTCCATCAAGTACGTGATCTTCATTCTGCTGTTTGGCTTTGCCCTGTACGACATGGCCGTGGCAGAAAAGATGGCCGAAGTCGAACCCTTCAAGACCGCCATCATCCTGAAATTCATCCGCGACTGGCCCTTCACCATCTTTGCCGTGTTGCTGCTGATTGCCAGCCTGTTCATCGAGCGCTTTTACTGCCGCTACCTCTGTGCCTTGGGCGCTGCCCTGGCCATTCCCGCCCGCTTGCGCATCTTTGACTGGCTGCGTCGCTACCCCATGTGTGGCAACCCCTGTCAGCGCTGTGCAACCGACTGCCCCGTCCAAGCCATCGAGCCAGAAGGCCCGATCAACCCCAACGAGTGCATCCAGTGCCTGAACTGCCAGATGCTGTATCACCACGAGAAAAAATGCCCGCACCTGATTCAAAAGATCGCCAAGCGCAAGCGAGATAAACCGGCCCCCGTCGCCGTTGCCAGCTCGCTGCAAGACGATGCTGCTGCCCGCCCTACCGTGCGTCCACGCAGCGTAGACAGTACCGATTCCACGCCAGCCACGCCGTGAGACGGCTGGGCGCGCCCCAGCGCCAAGTCGGTCACGTCATCACACAAAAGGAAGATCACACCATGTCCGAGAACACACAGGATAAACACGGCTTGAGTCGCCGCGCCTTTCTGGGCACCGCCGCCTTGTCAGGTGCCGCAGTCGTCAGCGCCACCCATATTGGCAATGCCCTGGCCGATACGAAAAAAGCACCGGACGGGCAAAACGCCCATATCGAGCCGGGCGAGCTGGACCAGTACTACGCCTTCAACTCCGGCGGTCAGTCCGGCGAGATCCGCATCATGGGTCTACCCTCCATGCGCGAGCTGATGCGCATCCCGATCTTCAATATTTGCAGTGCCACCGGCTGGGGGATTACCAACGAAAGCCGCCAGATCATGCGCGCCAACCTGACGCCTGAAACCCTGGCCTTTGCTGACTCCTTGGGCGGCATCCTGCCTAACGGCGATGCTCACCACCCCCATATGTCCTTTACCGACGGGACTTACGACGGGCGCTTCATCTACATCAACGACAAGGCCAATAACCGCGTGGCTCGCGTGCGTTGCGATGTCATGAAGTGCGACAAGATCATCGAGATCCCCAATGCCGACGGCATCCACGGCCTGCGCCCCCAACGTTACCCCCGCACCGGCTATGTGTTCTGCAACGGCGAACACATCGTTCCCCTGCCCAATAACGGCACCATCTTCGGCAACCCCAAAGAGAACTACTTCTCTGTCTTTACCGCCATTGATGGCGACACCATGGAAATCGCCTGGCAGGTGATCGTGGATGGCAACCTGGACAACTGCGACGCCGACTACCAGGGCAAGTACGCCTTCTCCACCTGCTACAACTCCGAAAAGGGGCTGGACGTCGGCGAGATGAGCGCCAACGAGCAGGACTGGGCCGTGGTGTTCAACTTGAAGGCCATTGAAGACGGCGTCAAGAAAGGCGACTTCAAAGAGATGCAGGGCGTCAAAGTGCTGGATGGCCGCAAAGGTTCGCGCTATACCCGCTACATTCCTGTGCCCAACTCCCCGCACGGTTGCAATGCCAGCCCCGATGGCATCCACGTGGTGTTTAACGGCAAGCTCTCGCCCACCGTCACCATGATTGACGTGCGCCGCCTGGACGACTTATTCGCCGACAAAATCAAACCGCGCGACTGCGTAGTGGCAGAGCCTCAACTGGGTCTTGGCCCACTGCACACGGCCTATGACGGCCGCGGCAATGCCTACACCACGCTGTTTATCGACAGCCAGATCGTGAAGTGGAATATGGCCAAAGCCATTGAGGCTTACCAGGGCAAGGACGTAGACCCCATCATCCAGAAACTGGACGTGCACTACCAGCCCGGCCACAACCACACCACCATGGGCGAGACCAAAGAGGCCGATGGTAAATGGCTGGTCTCGCTGAACAAGTTCTCCAAAGACCGTTTCCTGAACGTAGGCCCGCTCAAACCAGAAAACGATCAACTGATCGACATTTCGGGCGACGTCATGAAGCTGGTTCACGATGGCCCAAGCTTTGCCGAACCACACGACATGCTGCTGGTTGCTGCTGACAAAGTGCGCCCCAAGCGCGTCTGGACTCGTGACGACCCATGGTGGGACGGCGCACGGAAAATGGCTGAAAAAGACGGCGTCACCCTGGAGGGTGCGTCCAAAGTCATTCGGGATGGCAACAAGGTGCGGGTCTACATGACCGCCGTGGCACCCGTGTTCTCCGTGCCCAGCTTTGAGGTCAACCAGGGCGATGAGGTCACTGTCGTCGTCACCAATATGGAGATGATCGAGGACTTGACCCACGGCTTTACCTTGTCCGGCTACGGCGTGGCCATGGAAATTGGTCCGCAGCAAACCAGCTCGGTCACCTTCACGGCTTCGCGCCCCGGTGTGCATTGGTACTACTGCCAGTGGTTCTGCCACGCCTTGCACATGGAAATGTCCGGTCAGATGAACGTGAAACCCAAAGCCTGACGGTGACATGACGCCTTTCTGCCTGCTCCCTATCCGTGCACGATGCCTCAGCCCAACCCTGGTGCTGAGGCTGGCCTTCAAGCCGCTTACGGTCCTGGCCCTTACGGCCAGTGGTCTGGCTGCGCAAGCGGCCACCATTGAAGTGCCTGCCGATACATCGCTGCAAGCCGCTATCGATGCCGCCCAAGCCGGTGACATCCTGATGCTGGCTCCCGGCACGTATCAGGGCAACATCATCGTGAACAAGCCCTTGACGCTTCAAGGTCCCAGCAATCGGCAAGCCGTATTGATGGGCGAACGTGAAGGCCGCACGGTGTGGGTGCAGGCGGAAGATGTGCAGATACGTCAGATTACCGTGCGTAATTCCGGCTTGAGCCTGCCCGACATGGATGCAGGCATATTCCTGGATAAACCCGCCCATAACGCCCTGATTGAAAACAACGACATCCTCGACAATCTGGTGGGGGTATATGTCTGGGGGCCCCACAACGCGCTGGTGCAACACAACACCATCGTAGGCAATAAAGAGCTGCGTCTGAATGAGCGCGGCAATGGCGTGACCGTCTGGAACTCCCCCGGCTCACGCATCTTGTACAACGATATTTCTTGGGGTCGCGACGGCATTTTTTCCAATACCAGCCGCGACAATGTTTTCAGCCACAACCGCTTTACCCAGCTGCGCTATGCGGTGCACTACATGTACACCAATAACAGCGAGGTCAGCAGCAATGTTTCCATAGGCAATGACATTGCCTATGCCCTGATGTTTTCGCAGTTCCTGACAGTACGTGAAAACATCAGCATCAACAGCACGCATCAAGGCTTGATGCTCAATGCCGCTCAGCAATCGACCATTACTGACAATATCGTGGACGGTGCCGAAAAAGGCGTCTTTCTCTACAACGCCAACTTCAACAAGATCTCCGGCAACCTGATTCAGAACACACAGATCGGGGTGCACTATACCGCCGGTTCCGAGGGCAATGAGATCACGGAAAACGCCTTCATCCAGAACCAGAATCAGGTGAAGTATGTGGGTACCCGCTACCTGGAGTGGTCCAGCAAGGACCGGGGCAATTACTGGAGCGATCACAGCGCCTTTGACCTGAACGGTGACGGCATTGGTGACACCGCTTATCGCCCCAATGGCCTGATTGAACAACTGGTGTGGCGAGCCCCTTCGGCCCGCGTGCTCTTGAACAGCCCCGCCGTTTCCATTGTGCGCTGGGCGCAAACCCAATTTCCTGCCATTTTGCCCGGCGGCATCATCGATAGCGCACCGCTGATGCGTGCGCCCGACAATCCCGTCTGGGAGCGCTACAAGGCCAATCATGACTCCATCCAATAACTGCACGGCCCCTGTCGCGCTGGCCAAGGTCAGCAAGCTGTATGGCCAGCAGCGTGCCGCCAACGCGGTGAACTTCGAGCTTTACCCTGGTCAATGCACGGTACTGGCTGGCCACAATGGCGCAGGCAAAAGTACTGTCATCAAACTGATTCTGGGCCTGATCCGCGCCGACGAAGGCAAGGTCACGTTGCTGGACCATGACGCCGGTTCGTCCCAGGCTGCCCGACTACGGGCCCATATCGGTTACTTGCCCGAAACCGTCGCCCTGCACCCCGCCTTGACCGGCACCGAAACACTGGCTTTTTACGCTCGTCTGAAAGGGCTGCCGGCCCGTGACAACCAGGCCTTGCTGGCACGTGTCGGCATTGCACAAGCGGCTCACAAGCGCGTGGGTACCTATTCCAAAGGCATGCGCCAACGCTTGGCACTGGCTCAAACCCTATTGGGCAAACCTCGTGTGCTGTTACTGGATGAGCCCACCACTGGACTGGACCCAGCCTCCCGTCTGCTGTTCTACGAAATCGTCCAAGAACTGCGCGATGCCGGGGCCACCATCCTGCTCAGTACCCACGCTCTGGCGGAGATGGAACGTCTGGCAGACCGCATCATCGTGATGCAACAAGGACGCAAGATTGCCGATGGCACCTTGTCCGAATTGCGCCAACACGCTGGCTTGCCGGTACGTATTCGCCTGACCGTGGAGCAAATCCCCGATTCTGTTCCACAGCACTGGAATGCCATCGGTGCAAATCGCCTGGAACGTCATTGCACTGAAGCCGAAAAAATCCAGATTCTGCGCGAAGCGCATGCCATTTCAGGATTAACCGACCTGGAGCTGGAATCCCCCGGTCTGGACGAGTTGTATGCGCACTTTTTGAAGCGCGAGGATTACTAAGCCATGAACCCTGTCCTGATCATCATCCAAAAGGAAGTGCGCGACGGATTGCGCAATCGTTGGGTACTGGCGGTCACCCTCTTGCTGGCCGCACTGGCTTTGTCTCTGGGCTTTCTGGGCAGCGCCCCCACGGGCAGCGTCAAGGTAGATCCGTTGACAGTCACAGTTGTCAGCCTATCCAGCCTGTCTATTTTCCTGATCCCGCTGATTGCCATGCTGCTGTCCTACGACGCCATTGTGGGCGAGATCGAGCGCGGCACCATGTCCTTGCTGCTGAGCTACCCCGTCCATCGCTGGCAGGTTCTGGTCGGTAAATTCCTGGGCCATGCCCTGATCCTGAGTCTGTCCACGGTGGTGGGCTACGGCCTGGCAGGCATCACCTTGCAAGTGGCACATGGTGGCCTGGACTTCAGCGTCTGGACGCCCTTTCTGGCCATGATGGGGGCCAGCGTTCTGCTCGGCGCCAGTTTCCTATCCATGGGCTATTTCATCAGCACCCTGGTCAGAGAGCGGGCAACGGCGGCAGGTCTGGCCATCGGTATCTGGCTGTTCTTCGTGGTGATTTATGACATGGCCCTGCTAGGTATTCTGGTTGCTGATCAAGGCGCCATGATCACCGCGTCCTGGCTGAACATCATCCTGCTGTTCAACCCCACTGACGTGTACCGCCTGCTGAATCTGACCGGGTACGAGAATGTCGCCATGTTTGCCGGCATGGCCGGTTTAAGCGAGCAGGCTCGTCTGCCCGCCAGTGTGTTGATGAGCGTTCTGCTGCTGTGGATCGCCGTGCCTTTTGGTCTGGCAAGCCTGGTATTCAAAAGAAAAGCACTATGAAAAAACTGCGCACTCTTCTGTTGCTGTGCCTGGGTCTGATACTGGCTGCCTGCGGCCAACCGGAACAGGTGCAAGCCCCGCCGCCTCCCGTCGTCCAGATCCCACAAACGGCTGTAGGCCATTACTGCGGCATGTACCTGTTCGAGCATCAAGGCCCCAAAGGGCAAATCCTTCTGCGCGAACGCGAAGCGCCGCTCTGGTTCACTACCATACGCGAGGTCTTTGCCTACACCATGCTGCCTGAAGAATCCAAGGCCATTGCCGCCACCTATGTGCAAGACATGGCCCAACGCAATCAGGACGGCCAGTTCCCCGACCAAGCCTGGATACCGGCACAAGATGCCTGGTATCTGATCTACAGCCGCTACACCGGTGGCATGGGCACCATCGATGCCCTGCCCTTTAGCCAGGAGCAGGCCGCCAAGGACTTCCAGCAACAGCATGGCGGCCAAGTAGTTCGTTTTGCCGAGATGCCGGAGAACTACATCTTTGGTGCGGTCGCGCTGCCTTGAAACGCCTATCTTCCTGATCCCAGGTATTTGCCATGACTTCTACTCCTGTTTCCCGTCGTCGTTTTATCGGTATCGTGGCCGCGACCAGCGCCCTGACTTGCGTGCCCTGGGCCGTCAAAGCGATGCAAGCAGCCACTACCCCACTCAGCTCCTGGCAAGGGGTGGCTTTAGGTGCGGACGCACAACTGCATATTCACCATCCCGACCCGGTTTTCGCACAAACCCTGATCGATCAGGCCCTGTCCGAAGTGCGACGGCTGGAGCGAATATTCAGTCTGTATGAACAAGACAGCGCCTTGCGCCGCCTGAATCGCGATGGCTATCTGAAGCAAGCCCCCGGCGATTTAACGCGGCTGCTGCTGGAATCACAGCGCCTGAGTGAATTAACGAACGGGGCCTTTGATCCAACCGTGCAGGTGCTCTGGGAGCTGTATAGCCAAGCAGCCCAACGCAGCGCTAAAGCTTCCATCCCTGATGCCGCCGAGATTAGCCAAACACTGCAGCAAGTCGGCTACCAGGCCATCCACATTCAAGGTGACACTGTCCTGCTACAACACCCCAGCATGGCCCTGACCCTGAACGGGATTGCTCAGGGCTACATCACCGATCGCATCACTGAACAGCTGAAACAGGCAGGCCTGGAGCACGCTTTGGTCGATATGGGCGAGATACGCAGCCTGGGCACGGCTCCGGGAAATCGTCCCTGGCGCGTCGGTCTGGCAGGCGATCAAGCAGAACCAGCCAGCTTGTTGAATCTGGATGTACACAATCAGGCAGTCAGCACCTCGTCAGGAGCAGGCACAGCACTTAGCCGGGATGGCTCCGTTACCCATCTGTTCAACCCCGCCAATGGTCAGGCCCGTCCTTTGTATCGCAGTGTCTCTGTCGTGGCCGGAAATGCCACCATTGCCGACGCCCTGTCCACAGCCTTTTCCTGGATGTCGCCACCAGAGATAGCTCGGGTACTGGCTGGCGATCCTGGTTTGCAGGCATGGGTGCTGCCCTACGATGGTGATCAGCTAGTACGGATGCACTCGTAAACACCAAGACAAACCCGCTTACCGGCAGACGCTCAAGCCCGATAAAGCCTCGTACAATGGCGGTTTCGTCTACTGCAGGCCAAAACCCCATGCCCCTGAACGCTGAAACCCTTCCCTCTGCCGCCCCTTTACCCGGTCTGCCAGAATGGACCGGGTTTTGCGAGGCAGCACACCAGTCTGATCGATACGCGTTGGACCTGCATTGCCTGAAAGCCGCAGGCTTGCAAGTGGACTTGAGTGGACAGCGGCATTCGCCGGAACTTCAAGCAGCCGGAGCCGCTCTTTTAGCAGCCCGCCATTTCAACACGGCACGCAAGCAGTTGCTAAACGGCGGCATCGTCAACGGCACCGAACAACGCGCCGCCTGGCACAGCGCCCTGCGCGCCCCCGCCCCCACGGCGGAAGTTGCCAAGGAACGCGAGCGTATGAACGAATTCGTGCGCGTCGCCGACTCCGAGCGCCGCTGGCGCAACATAATCCATATTGGTATTGGTGGCAGCGACTGGGGCGTGCGCCTGTCCCTGGCGGCCTTTGGCTATCGCCACAGCTGGCGCAACGTACGCTTTCTGGCCAATATCGACGGCCATGCGCTGGAACATGCCTTGTCGGGCATGGACCCTCACGACACTCTGATCGTGATCGCCTCCAAATCCTTCACCACGACCGAGACTCTCAAGAACGGACAGCGGGCCCTGGAATGGCTGCAAGCCGCTGGCGTTGCCAACCCCTACGAACAAATCGTTGCGGTCACCGCCCGCCCTGAAACGGCCTCCAACTGGGGGATTCCACAAAAAAATGTCTTCCAGTTCTGGGATTGGGTAGGTGGCCGCTTCTCCCTGTGGTCGGCAGTCAGCTTAACCACGGCCTTAGCGGTTAGCAGTGACGTGGTGGCCGGCATGCTGTCAGGCGCTGCAGCCATGGACCAGCATTTTCAGGAAGCCCCCATCGCCTCCAACGTGCCCGTGCAAATGGCACTGGCTGGCGTGGTCAACCGCAGTGTGCTGGGTTATGGCTCACTGAACATTTCCCCCTATGACTTCCGCCTGGGCAATCTGGTGCCCTACATTCAGCAACTGGATATGGAGTCGTTGGGCAAGTCCGTCACCACCAGCGGTGAACCGGTTGGAATCGCTACCGGCGCAGCCGTCTGGGGACTGGCCGGAACAGATGCACAACACACCTTCTATCAGTGGCTACACCAGGGCAGCGATGGCGCTCCTGTGGACTTTATTGTGTGCCAGCAGGCGGATCACAATCAGGTCGAGCACCATAACCTGCTGCTGGCGAACTGCCTGGCACAGCGCGAAGCCCTGATGCGCGGCAAGACCTACGAGCAAGCCCTGGCCGAGTGCGAACAACAAGGTCTGGGCGAGCAGGCTGCCGAACTGGCCCACCATCGCGTGCACTCGGGCGGCCGCCCTAACACGCTGATCGTATTGCCCCGCCTGAACCCCTTCTCGCTAGGCGCCTTGCTGGCCTTGTACGAGCACAAGATATTTGTGCAGGCCTTGATCTGGGGGATCAACCCCTTCGATCAGTGGGGGGTGGAATACGGGAAAGTATTGGCGAATGGAATTTTGCAGGAGCTGTCGGGAGAGAAAGAAACTTCTACTGAGCATGATGCCTCTACCCGGCATTGGATAGGGGCTTTCAAGAACTGACCTTGCTCACTCTCCTACGCACGTCCTACGCCCTGTTGACACTATTCATACAAAATTGAATCGCATCCGTGATGCGTTTATAGCGCCAATGGTTGATACGGGTGGACATCGAAACGCTGTGTCTGAATTCAAACATCGAGACAGGGCACACAAAAAAGTCTCCCGAGCCACCGTAGCGAGAATGCTAAAACGAGCATACCATAGCGTTAATTTAAAAATGCCAGTGATATTGAGCGTGCGGATTTTTTTAAGTAAAAAGAAACCGCACACAACAGAGAAAACGACACTAAACTTAAACCATACTAAACATATATTACAGATGAGACGATTTTATTCTTCACCGCTTCGTATCGGTTGACATTGACAGGGCTACTCAGCGCTTTTTTTGCAAGCAATGCGTGAGCAAAAGCAGAGTCTAACTGCCCCTTCTTCTCAAAGACCAAAGACAAATGATGATTAGTATTTTCATTGTTAGGAGCAATCTCCCAGGATCTTTGTAAATACTCGAAAGCGCCATTCAGATCACCCTTATTATGTAAGTAGGCACCAATACGATTAAGCCCAAACGCGTATTGAGGGTAACGACGGACAAGCTCATGCATATAAGCAATTTCTTCAGGCTGGTTGATGGTCGGACTAAAATAAGGAAGTGGCTCAAGGTCTTCCTCGGTCAAAACATCTGCAATCCTTCCTCGTCCAGGAAAATCCAAATCAAGGTTCAAAAGCTTTTCCATGCCATATGCCAACCCCATAGTATTCGTCATGTGAACAGGTATGTTATGCGTGGATCCAATATGAGAACCTATTTCCGTCTTTGAACCGAGCAGCCGCCTCAGCACCAGCCCAGAGTACGCGTCACTCACATCAAATTCACCAAATACAATTGCGTATTTTCTACCGACCACACCAAAATCAATATCAGATATATCTGTAACTCCGTAACCTTCAGATATTAAATGGTAGTTTCTAAGACTAATGGTTTTTGGAAGATTAAGCGGTGTGTTTGTACCAACTACAATACAGTCAACAGGCACGGAAAAATTTTTTGCACTGGAGTAAAGTAAGGCTCCATGACCTCCCATCGAGAACCCAAACAACCTAACTCGGCTAAATCCATATAGACGACAAATAGCATTTACTAAGTTCGCAAAACCCTCGAATGATTCGGCGATCGAATTTGTCGAGAACCAAGGCAGCGGCTCTGTATACCAATTATCAATGGGCGCATTGATAAAGAGTACGTTTTTCTCAAGCGCAGCAAATGTTTTATAGAAAAAAAACCTATTCGGCTTCACGCCAAAACATCCAAATGACACCACTAGATTGGGGTCTTCCACGTTTGCAATGACTAGCTCGACATTCCCGCCTGCTGCCTTGACCGCCGCATCAATGATACTCTGCATAACACACTTGTCCGTACAACTACAAAAATAGATTTATGTCTTTTGATACTCCAAACTACACGCGGCTCAACACGCCCATATACCACTTCACCTCAGTCGAAGAGGCGGTCCCGAATTTCAGCCACGAGGGATTGTACTCCATCAACATAGGGCACCCTGACCTCCCTCTAGACCTACTTGTCAAAAATTTTAACAACACTCGCAAAGACACTGTAATCATCGCTTTCGCAGGAGCAGTCCCAAACCGACAACAAAAATCACCTCCCTTTTTTGAGTTCACTGGCATCAGCCAGCAGCTGAGCAGTAGCGTGCCCTTCATCGCAATCGCTGACCCCAGCCTCTACATGGATCAAACGCTAAACCTAGCTTGGTATGCTGGTAATAAATATCTACCTGACCTGCAGCAGCAGATTGCACGGCTATTGGACCTAATTGCTGAGTTTTATGGGTGCAGACTAGTTCTACTCGGGGCCAGCGGAGGAGGGTTCGCGGCGCTGAATACACTTGCAATACTGAGCACTGACAATGCTTCTGTGTTCACCTGGAACCCTCAAATCAAGATAGCGAATTACGAGGCTTGGGCGGTAAAGAGATATCTATCTACTTGCTTTGAGATCCCCTCAGATGAAATGCTTACTCACGAAAACCTGGAGAAAGCTATCGCAAAGATTGGAGTTTCCGGCGAGGCTCAGCATAAGAGGGGTAAAGGAAAAATTGTTTATTTCATAAATGATACCGACATACCTCACATATTCCGTCATATGAAAAAATATTTCCAAGCGGCAACGATGGAAAAAATAAATGACCAGAATTTTCTATCTGGAAATACTTTAGTTCACATAGGCCATTTTGGAAATGGGCATGCCGGACCCAGCAAAGACATCGTTATTGAGGCCGTTAACGACGTTGTGTCCGACAGGCACCCTCTGGTACATAAGTGCCTTGGATACAAAGCACCACGCCCCCCTCTCTGGCTTAACCCCCAAACTAGCTACGAACTAAGGGATAGCGGCCCGGAATACTACCTTTTTGACCATAAACTAATATGCATCTTCCCTCTTCGACAATACGGCTCATACATTATTCGTTGGCTCGTCTCCGATCAGCTATTAGGCACACAAAAGCAATTTGACTGGGGAACTAACACCCTACTCGCTCTTGACCTTAAGCATTTTTCGAGTTCGAGCAAACTGACATCTGTGCTCGAAGTGGAAGGCTTATTTGGCAGAACCAAGATATACACACGGACCTTAGATATTTCACTCGTCCAACCACTCGTCGCCTTATAACGCCAAGCCTCTGAAATGGGCGCCTCCACACAGAGCATAATGCTTCTCACCGCCCCCCACCGTGTCAGCGAACCTCATCATCACCAGATAGTGTTGTCCCGCTAGCCCAGCAATCAGAATAAAAACCCACAGAAGTGGGTTTTTATTCTGATTATTACACTGGGAACAGGCCCTTAAGCTTTGATATGGCTGATATTCCGGATACAGTATCCGATCTCCTTCGCAACTATATTTTCCATCCTTGTCAGGTCCCTCATACTCCTACAACCGGCTAGAATCGAAACCGTCATTAATTGCAATAGTGAATAATTTCCTTACTTATTATTACACTCCGCACTCGAATATAGCCGGTTGATTTAGCATGTGCTTGGACTACTTAATGAGTTGACAACGACAGGGCAGTATCAGTTCATCGTGATGGGTGTATAGCCGATGTCAATCGTATATTCACTAACAGATTATTTCCCTTAACCGCACTCGATTCGATGGACTCTATTGGATACGGAGTCTGAGCAAAAAAGTATGCCCCAGGCATAGGCCAAATGCCAGTAAGTTGATGAAATGAGTTTGTTGAGGTTGCATACCGGCTGTCCTTACTCCAGTTCGCTGCTGTCCATTACTCGCTACAACTATCGGAATAACACATCTCTCCCCTTGAATTAGCACCTACAACAATACTGTTGTCAACAAAAGTGTCTCAGAGTCGATTCTATCGTTTCTCCTATTTAATACAGGGGCAATAGCGATGCAGTAAAGCATAACAGCCTGGCAGATAATGTTGTTGACTAATACTAACGCTCACAATAGGTTTGTCGGGATTCCAGCAGACGCAGCACCTAATTACGCAGCACTCCGCTAAAACACATCCACTCCCGCGCCAGGTCATGAATCGCCGCATCCCGATGCGGCGTTTTTGTCTGGCTCCCTGCGGAGTTCCAGATAAAGTAATCCACATCCCCACAAGGAGTACCCAGCGCCGCGTAGACCGAAGGCATGATGGGAACGTGGTCGCCATACCAGCACAGGCTGGCAGGCCTGTCCGACGAGATCAAGGCTCCGCGCAGACGTGTCAGCATGGCATCGGCATTGCGGATATGGCGCAAGTAAATCGTCAAGTCTTCACAACCTTGCGGAGGTGGCTGATGGTACAAGGCCTCGACATCACCCACTGCAACCTTTTCCAGATGCAAAGGCCCGTGATTCTCCATCGTAATCACATGAGTGAATACCGGCCCTGTAGCCTGCTCCAGCACACTGGCGACTTTATCCGCCACCGCCAAATCGCCAATATAAGGGCCGGTGCGTTCCACATCAGCAAAAGCCTTGATGTCCAGAAACTCATCAAACCCAAACAGCGGAAACACACGGTTGCGCTGATAAAAGCTGGCGGGATAAGGGTGAATACAAATCGTGCGATAACCTTGCTGCTTCAACCAGGAAGCCAAAGTCGCCACAGACCATCCCGCACATACTGCACGATAGGGGTTGAAGCGGTGCACGCCCAAAGCGCTGTTTTCAATACCGCTTAAGAAGGAAAACTCCGAGCGCACGGTGTTCGCCCCCCAAGCCGGGACCTGCAAGTATCCGCTGGCAACTGCTTCGGCTTTGAAGCGGTCAAACTCCGCCAGAATCTCTGGCCGAATTCCATCAGAAATTCGCCGGGCATCAAAGAAGGACTCGCTTTGCACGGAAACCAGATGAGGCAGATCCCCGGAGGAATCCGCACCGGACAAAACAGACGCAGACGTTGGGGCAGCATTTTCAAAAGGGGAGGACAAGCTGGGGCGCTCTCGCCCTTGCTGCCAGTAACGCCAGAAGCTGGCTAACAACCCCAAGGCCTGCACGTCCTGCTCCGGTGCAATCTGCACCATCAAACGCGCACTATTGCCCCAAAGCAGCAAGCCCAGACTCAGCACAGCCAGCAGCGCCAAGGCTCCCCATTGCGCTGTCCAGGCAGCCCGCAAGGCAGGCACGGCTTCCAGCCACAAGCCAATCGTCAATGCGGCAATAAAACCCGCTGCTGCCAGAAAGAACTTCCCCCACCCCAGAAAAGGAATGTAGAGCCGAGGGTGGCGAATCGCATCCGTGAAATACTCGTAGTCCTGAAATACAAAAGCTTCACGCAAGGCCTTGAACTTGGCATTGCTGACCACGACCAGCAACAGGAAAAAAGCGCACAGCAAGGCCGTGGCAAAGACAGGCCGTCCCAGCAAAAAAACCAGGGCGACATATGCCAAACCGTACAGGCCTATGTGCAAGGCCCAGGCCGCTGCAGGACGACGCAAGCTGGCTGCTGTTTGCAGAAAACGCTCCAGACCGACTGTCAGGGCCAGTCCCGACACGGCAGCCAGGATTGCAGTCCAGAATCCGGGCTCAAGCGTCATAACCGATCTTGCTCAGAATAAATACAGACACCCGGGCGGGCAGCACGGCGAGAAACCAGCAACCAAGGTTCAAAGGGAACGGAAAACTGATACGCGCTTTATTGGCTTTCAGGCCACGGGCAATACGCTTGGCTGCTCTTTGCGGGGTCCACAGAAACGGTTTGGGGCCCGGCATGGCATCGCACATGGGCGAGCTAACGTAGCCTGGCATCACCACATTAACCTTGATTCCTTCCGGAGCCAGCCAACCACGCAGACCTTCACCATAAGCTTTGACCGCCGCCTTGCTGGCGCTATAAGACGGCGTGGTGGGCAGACCAAAGTAAGCGGCCAAGGAGCTCATCAAGGCGATCTGACCGCGCCCTTTCGCCCGCATGGCGGGCAGCACAGATTGCACGACTCGCAGCGAGGCCTTCACATTGATATCCAGCAGCAGCTCGGTATCTTCCCAGGCCTCCGGCTCGCCATTGGGACCTACATGGATATTCATACCCGCATTCACGATGACCAAATCAAAGGCTGCGCATTGCGACAACCAGTCATGCAAGGCATCCAGATCACGCAAATCCATCTGATGCGTCTGTACCTGCGCACCCGCCTGTCGGCAGCGCTCAGCCAGAGGCTCCAGAATCGCAGCATTGCGACCATGCAAAGTCAGCTTTGTACCGGGCTTGGCGTAGTAAAGCGCCAGCTCGCCACCAATGGCACTGGTGGCACCGGTAATCAGAATCCGTTCCTGCTCTGCTGGTTCAGCTACGCCCACGCGCTCTCCTTTCTTGGAAGGACCAGTACAAAACCATGCCAAAGCCTACACAAACCGTCGCATTCAAAGGAATCAACAAGTAATTGCCCATGCGTATGGCCACATACAGGGCCAATGCCGAATACAGGAAAGTGAACACCTCACCAATCAGCAAATAAAGATTGATGCGGGGCTGTCTAGCCACCTTCTCGCCCTCCCCTTTGGGGGTACGATTAAATTCCCCGTAGACCTTGAAGGCGGCTCGCACACCACCGACAAAATAATACCAAGCCATGGGTGGGAACATGGCGACATACAAGTAGGTATGCCACAAGGTACCCAACACGCCCGGCCTGTCATCAAAACGTGCTCCCTTGCGGGCACCAAAAGCATTATTCAACGCCCAGACAGCGACCAGCAAAAAGAATAGCGGCGCGCCCCACTGCAAGACGACATGATCAAAATTCAGCAAATAATTCAGCGGCAGGCTTAGCAAGATCAAGGCATAAATCGACGCCAGCATGACCGATGAAAACATCATGGAAAACGCATGCATGCGTTTCATCAAGGGCATGTCCTGCTGCCACATCTGCCCCAGATGCTTGAAGGCACTATGAATCAGCCCCCGCCCCCAGCGCTCCCGCTGCACACGGAACGCGCTGATGTTCTCGGGCAAAGTGGACATGGACACCACATCGCGCAAATAAGCGTATTTCCAGTCACCAAACTGGGCTCGATAGCCCAGGTCCACGTCCTCGGTAATGGTAGAGGCATTCCAGCCCCCCAGGGCTTCCACGCAAGCGCGTCGCCAGACACAGGAACTGCCACTTAGCGAGGCCATGTCCCCATCTTCACTCAGCCCCACCGTCACATACTGCTGGTGGCCCATCTCCATGGCCTGAAAACGGGTCAGAAAAGAATGGTCGCGGTTCTCATAGCCAATACCCGTCTGCAAAAACCCCAGCTTCTCGTCCTTGAAAGGAGGGATCGTTTTCTGCAGAAAATCGGCAGGCGGCAAGAAGTCCGCATCGAAGATCGCAAAAAACTCGCCCTGGGAATGCTGAATGCCATGCACCAGATTCCCGGCCTTGTAGCCTGCACGATCAGCACGCTGAATGCGGCGAATGGGCACACCTTGCCGAGCACACTGATCCACCTTGTTCTGGGCCAACAGCGCAGTCTTGTCTGTTGAGTCGTCCAGCACCAGAATTTCCAGCGCGGACACCGGATAATCCAGACGACAAGCCGCATCGATCAAACGCTCGACAACAGCGGCCTCGTTATAAATCGGTAATAAAACGCTGACCTTGGGATACCAATCCTGCTGCAAGGAGGCGGACGTCTGCACCAGCTCGCTTAGCTTACGACGCTCCACCCGTCGCGAGATCAGCAGTACCCGCAGTTCCAGAACCACGTACAGGGCAAAGGCCCCCACAACCAACAAGAACAGCGCCTGAATCAGGTACGCAAAAATGCTCACAATCATGGAAACAAGCGCACCCTAGAAGCCGACCACATCAGCCAGCTCCTGGAGGCGATGCTCCCAGGTGTGGAACTGACGCACATACGCCGCCCCCGCCGCCGCACGCTCGCAATCCTGTGCCGTGGGGCCCTGGCGCAGACGTGCAAACAACTCAGTGGCCTGCTCACGGGAATGCACCACGTGGCAGAAGTCACGGAAATAACGATCCACCGCACGACCGGGATTAGTCACCGCAATGCCCCCACTGGCCAGAATCTCCAGCAAGCGGCGCGAGCACATGGTGTCAGAATCCGTGACCGAGTTCACGTTCAGGCACATCACATGTTCTTTGTAGATACGCCCCGTCTCGCGGTGCGGAACCTGACCATGAACCTGCACATGCGTCGAGCGCGGAAAGCGGAATTCGATATGCCGGGACAATCTGTCGTGATTTCTGTCGTAGGCATTAAGCTGCATCTGCGCATCCTCACAGGCCCCGAAAATCATGTCCAGAAAACGCCTACGTTCACTCAGGATACGGCGGTAATAACTACCCGTAAAACACCCTTCCTTGCGTGTGAAATCAAAGCCCGTGAAGTTATGAAACGCAGGCTGATACGGCATGCTCAGGGTGTTCACAGGCACATCAGGATTCAAGCGAGCGCGATAGCGCGGCAGGCAATCACTGTCCGTGGTGAACACATAATCAAAGGCCTTGGCCACATCAATGAAGTGCTCGAAATACGCCCCGTCGTCCTTGTTCCAGAACACCGTGGGCACACCCTGATCCTTAGCGAACTGCACCAGCTTGTAAATCGTGCGAGGCGTACGCAAACGGATCAGTCGCGACTGCTTGGCCAGCTCGTAGCGCCACGCGCCACCCAGCCCATGAAACACGGACTCCACAAAAAGCAGATCAGGCTTCCAGGAGGAGATGACCTCCTCGTAATTGCGCGGGTTAAGAATACGGATAGAGCATTCGGCTGACAGGCAGTCTGCAGTGAAGTAGTCCGAGACCAAGGCTACTTTCAATTGCCCAAACTGCCCCGCGGGCTTGCCGTCTTCACTGACGGTTGGGTGCGTGTAGATGCGCGCCCCCAAAGCCCGGATTGCGCGACCAATCATGAATTAGCCCCGGCCGGCAAAGCATGCACCACAAAGTCAGCCCAACTACGACGCTGCGTGGCCTCTTCACGTGCCAAGGCACCATCCTGGGCCAACACTTCCGGACCAGCCTGAAACGTTTCCTCCAGCACACGAGCCAAGTCCTGCACATCCCCTGCTTTAAAAAAACGCACCGAACGACATGGCCCAACTTCGTCTTGAAACACCGGCAAATCCGGCACCAGAACAGGCTTGCCCATCGCCATCGCCTCAACCAGCTTGATGGGGGGCACAATACGGCACACCTCAAAGGGACGACGAGGAATACATACCAGCGCGGCCTTGGCCTGTAAGGCGCGAGCCTCCTCAGGCGAGACCCGACCAGCAAACAGCACATGCTTTTCCATACCCAGACTTTGCACCTGAGCCTGCAACTGAGCGCGCGCCTCCCCATCTCCAATAATGGTCAGGGTCACATCCTTGCCACGGCCAGCCAGATCCGCCACGGCGTCGATCAAGACATCCAGCCCTTCATAAACAATCAGGGAGCCAGCATAAACAATCGTGTTGGGCTGCACATCCTGGGCAGCGCCAGGGGTAAAGCGCGAGGGGTCGACACAATTGGGCATCAGGCCCATGCGTGCCGGGTCAACATTCCAATGCTCGCGAGCGTACTGCCCCAACTGCTCGGAAATCACAAACAGCCGGTCTGCCTGACTGGCAACCAGACCTTCCAGCTCCAGACCCTGCTTGAAGCCCTGCGAGTCACGGAACTCCGGCATGCGGGAGGCTCGGCTCAGCTCCCACAAACCACGCATTTCATATTGGAACGGAATGCCTAACTGACGTGCGGCGATCAAGGCTGGCAAGGCATTGACGTGATTGGAGGCAGCATGAATGACAGCAACGCGCTGCTTGATGGCTTCCTGAGCAATGGAGGCGGCAGCTTCTATGGCGAACTGCATGACGGGGCGCTTGTTGGAAGGACTGCGAGCATGTGCGTAACGCACCCCATCCACCAAAGTTTCATCCTGCTCGGCATCCACCAGTCTGTCTTTACGATCCCATGGATAGCCAGGACGAGTCAGCACGCAGATATCCCCGCCTGCCGCTTGCATGGCGCGGATAATCTCATGGGTTCGGGTAGTGTAGCCACTGATGTGATAAGGCAAGGCACTAGCCGGCACATACAGCAAACGTCCTGGCACAGGTTCGTAAGGTGTCTGGCGACGCTGACCGCGTCGGGTTTGCCGACGCACAGTAAACAAGGTCAAACGCCGGCTCAAAGCCATCCAAGGCTCGCGCACCAGCCCACGCCATAACTTAAAGAACATGTTCCTCAGGCCTTTTTCTGAATTTTATTGTCCGGTTCTGCCTTCAGCTCTGCCAATGACAAGTCCACCGTATCAGGCACAACAATTTTCCCGCGAGCCTTTAAATCCAGAAACTCTGCCGTCGTAATCACGTCATAGTCCTTAGTCAGACGAGCCAGCAATTTGCGATACCCCTCCATACGGCTATCGTCACGATATTCACCCAGACCGTTCTCGTCCCAGAACAACAAGGACCAGGAATGCAGCAAGAAAACCGCAAATGAAGGGTTGCCGCTAAGCGTATTCAACAACAACTGCCCCCACCAGGGGCGGAAGCGGAAATAGCTGGACTCTGGGTAAGTAAGGCGAGCCCACCATTCAGGCTTGCCTACCTTACCTAAAATCCGCTTCTCGGTCGTAGGCACTTCGATCACGCCGTTGGACCAAACAAAAGGATTATTTGTGGGTTTGCTGTAAACGCACTGATTATTGTGGACAGCGCATACAGAGTTATTGAAGGATAGAGGAATGCCCACTGCCTTCAAAGCACGAATCGTATCCGCATTCCAGCGGAATGAACCCGCCCGATGAGCCAGAACCGGCTTGCCTGTTACCTCGGACATCACACCTGCAAAGTGCCTGAACACAAACTCTGCACGGGCCTGCTCGGTGTACTGGTTCATATACTGCGGACGGTTCGACAAACCATGCTCTTTCCAGAAGCTGTCGGGCAAGTACTCCGGGTGGGTATGCAGTTGTACATCTTGGCCTTGCTCATCCAGCCAACGCACCACTTCTTTCAGCTCGTCAAGACGGGAGTAAGCCCCGCACAAGTCCGTAAAGAACACATGCTTGACGCCGAACTCGTCACCGATCTTGCACATTTCGGCCACCCCGGCCGTACCCTTTGGAAATCGCCCCCAGATCAGACGATTAACATGGTCGTCAGAGGCCCGCTTTGGCAGCGCCTCTGTGTCGACCGTAATCATTGCGTAGCGATCCCTCATACCTGTGTTTCTACCTGCTCTAAGTTAACTGTTCGCGAAAGACGGATTTTACCCCGCGCCTGCAGATCTAAAAAATCCGCTGTGGTGATCACGTCGTAATCCTTAACAACTCGTTGCAAGAACAGGCGGTAACCCTCCAGCAATCGGTCGTTGGTGTACTGGAAATGACCGTTTTCATCCAGGTCCAACAAGGACCAGGAATGCATCAACACCACTGAGACCTTAGGCAAGGACCACAAGGGATCCTTCCAGAAAGTCGTAGGCCGCGAACCATATTGAAAATAAGAAGACTCCGGATAGGTCAGACTGGACCAACGATCTGGTTTGGCATCTGACATACCGGGTGTAAAACGCTCTGTTACCGGGACTTCAATCGTTCCGTTCGACCAGGCGTAGGGTAAGCAATCACCTCTTCCCAAAGGGCATCGACCAAGTAGCGCAGCACGCATGGATTGATTAAAAGATAAAGGAATACCAACAGACTGCAAAGCTCGCATGGTGTGTGAGTTCCACCGAAATGAGCCAGCGCGATGTGCCAGAATAGCTTTACCAGTAATATCTGAAATTAACGCCCCAAAATGTCGCAAAATGAATTCCGCCCGCTCCTTATTCTGGTATTCATTCATCATCCTAGGACGAGAGCTTAGTCCAAACTGATCCCAAAAAACTTTAGGTAGAGTTTCTGGATGAGTATGCAGCTGTACATCCTGACCTTGCTGATCAAGCCACCTCACCACATCTAACATTTGCTCCTGCATACCCCAAGTAGCACAAAGATCTACAAAGAATACGTGTTTAGCCCCAAACTCACTCCCAATCCGACACATTTCACGAACACCGGCCGTTCCACCGGCGTATTCACCCCAAACTAAGCGTTGAACATGGTTACTCGAAGCTCGACCCTGCAACGCTTCCGTGTCAACTGTCAGCAAAATGTAGCGTCTATTCAACATCCAAGCCCATTACAGAAGTCATTGATCCTCGCTTAGATCTCGCTATCAAGATCAATATTCATTCGCTCCGCTTGCCAAAGCAGGCCACAATAAGCATCAAACTCATCCGTATACTGATAAATATCGCCGTAATATGCAGCTCCGGGAGTTAACGTAAATTCTCCAAAAACTGGGCCATCAACAGTAGCATACATATCCACCCGCACAAACGGCGTCTTTAACCTTCTTGAAAGTTTCCTAGCGGTTTGAACCAACTCCTTGGAACAACCAGGAACCCTTGCGACACCTTTATCTACATATTTCCAATCGCAAAGAATTCGCCCTCCCATACCCTCTGACTCAAACTCCCCTTTAAACCAATTAACGGAGCTTTTCCTTGTATTTCTATTATATTGAGCCACATAAACAACCTTATCCCCATAGCAAAAAAACTTATAATCATAGGGTATTTCATCTATTAGCTGCCCCTCTCCTGCTACCCATTCCTCAATAATTAACCCATACTCCTCAGAGGATTCAGAAATTGATTTATCGCGAAATTTATTTTGCACGGCCACAATTTCCGCCAAAGACACCTCTTTCCCATCCCTCTGATTTACGTAAACCCCCTCAACATTTTTTTTTAAAACCAACACCCCCTGAGAAGATGACAACGTTGCGGGTTTGCAAACAAATCTTTCAGGCAACTCAACAGACAACAGCTCCTCCGGACGCCTCATTAAATAGAACAACTTTGGAGTCTTTATACCAATTTCTTTTACAAAATCATAAGATTTAACTTTGTTTTCAACAAACCAAGGCACCCCTTCCTCTTTTCTGGAAACTCTCTTTTCCATTTTTTTTTTCCAGGAGTCCCAAGCACTCATAATGACCACCCAATCATGAAATCACAACAATTTTTTGAGCTTATCCGCAAACCCAAACATATCACCCACATCGACCAAATGTAAATTAGGATCACTAAACTCACCTATGGCCCCCACATCATAAGCGACTACCTTAAGCCCAGCACTTAAACACTCAGCAACGCTATAGCCAAATGACTCCCCTAAAGACGTACTACAATAAGCACCATTATGGCGCCTAATCTGCTGACATAAACGCCCCATCTCTTCGGATGACAAATTCATGAATAACTTAATTCTCCCGTCTACTCCATGCGCAAACGCTTCTGCGATAAAATCATCAGTCCTTTCTGAATCCCCCTCTAGGCTTACAACAAAAACACCTTGATATTCAGCAGGAAGGATTTTTAAAATCCTTAAAAAATCCTTTGGATTTTTCCCTTTGTCGAATCTCCCCACCCATAACAAAGGCACACCTTCGAATACTCGAACATCGTCAATATCATCTTTTATGGAAAATATATTTTTATTAACTATGTTTGGTCGTACTTGAACCTTATCATGATGCTCATATGGCAGCAGCTGAACCACAACTTCTCTTAAGTATGCACTAGGTACCCAAAATTCAGAAACCAGAGGCAAATCGCATTCCGAAATTTCGGACTCTATGACTTTCTCTGTAGATGTATGGAACTCATAAATTATTTTCCTTACCCCTGATTCCGAGACCGCCTTAACTAGTTTGGGTAAAGAGGTAATCCTCACCTCATCAAAATTACAAATTTTTGCAGAATATGCAACATAATTTGCCAAGCGATCTCCACGGACAATTTTTACATCCACATCAGGCAACTTCTCAAAGCTACTCCGCCCTCCTGCATCATTTCTAAAAACAAATGTATTTTTAGATGGCGAATCAAATAAAACTCTATTTTTATAAACTGTCGCCATACCACCCAAACTGCAATTAGGGTATACACTCAGTATATTCATATCAACCAAACACCCAATTCAATGTTGATTTTGCACGCTCTTTCCAATTAGCCGATTTCAAATAACGTTCTATATCAGCTAGTTTTGTGTCATTTATTTTTTCATCTAGAGCATCTTTAATTTTTTTAATTAAATCCTCTTTTGTTTTATAAACATAGGTAACTGGGCTCTCATTTACACTCCCCATATCCGAACTAACAACAGTTAATCCCACCGCCAAATATTCGAATAACTTATTTGGATCAACAGCTTTAGTCAGGCGTGACGGCTTAAATGGAATCAAACCAACTTTCCATGTTCTACAAATATCCAAAAACTCATCGTGTGTTTTTGGCCCCAGGATTTTTAGATTTTCTACAAAAGGTAAACCTTCCGGTGCGCCATGGCCAATAATTTCAAAATCAATATGAGGAAGAGCCCTAGCGGCAGCAATAACCCAAGGCCAATCAAACCATGACGGAGTTAAATGCCCTATATACCCTACCTTTTTAGAAAGCTGGCCACCATGCTCACCTATACGACCACGCCTAATATCTTCTGCCTTTTGAATAAACCCTTCCTCAACCGCATTAGGTATCACTAACGAAGTTGCAGGGTCTGCCCCCAAAACAATCATTTTGTCGCGCAAGGATGGACTAACAGTAATAATTCTATCGACTCGTTGAGACATATATGCCTCCAAACGAGATCGGTACCACACAGAATACCCAACCCGATTAAACTCCTCCATTTCATCTCTAACTTCATACAGAGTTTTCCAGCCGTACATTTTGGCGAAATCAACGGCTGCAATGGCAGAGGTATCTGGGAAAGAGCTACAAATAAATAAAATATCTATCCCCCTTAGTTTTGTAGCACCTTCGAGTAAAGTAGCGATAATCTCTCGATTAAATTGAAAAATATCATCTTGATACCTAATCTCGTTTTCCTGCACTTTCCCAAAAGGAAAAAACACTACGCAATATCCAAGTTTTGCATACTCTCTAGCAAGGCGATTCGGGCGCAGTCCAAGTGACGTATGCCCCATCAACGGAGCCGTGGTGTATAGGAATACCAACCCCTTACTAGCTGCAGCCCTTTCAAAGATTTCATCAATACGCCCTTGAACTGTTACTCGCTCTCCCCCATCCTCTTGGATCAAGTCAATATACGGCTCATCCTTCAAATAAACATCTACCTCATTTGACCAAGAGACAAGCGATATTCTGACAGTAGAACATTTTTTCGGAATACTAAGCTCAACAATAGTTTCAGCTATTTTCCCCGGATTAGCAGATAAATACTTATACGGCCCAACAGCAGGACTGATTGCCAACCCCTCATCGGGCATCAAAACGCAATTCTTCGCATCTAAATATTCAAAAGAAACTAGCGCAGAATTTTTTAGCCTATCTGATTTAGAAAATTTTTCCTCAACAAAAGAAAATATTTTCACAAGAGCTTTTCGTTGACAACTCAATTCTTTAATCAAAATATCGAAAACCTTCGGTTTTCTACTTAGTCTTTCACTCTCTACAGGTTTGTATCCATAAACATTTAACTCTACCTGCTTTCTTTCATCAACAGAGTCAATTTCCAATACTTTGTTCTTTGTTAACTTAGCTGTTGGTTTTTTTCTTAAAACAACAGAAATATTTTTATCCCATCCACGCAGCCCTAACCTAATTGATTTCACTCCTGCACCCACATTTAGATCAATATCTGTGGATACATCTTCGCTTTCATTTAATTCTAAATATTTATATGTACCAATCGCCGAGCTAACCGACAAAGCATTACCAGCAACTTCGACACGAGCGCCCTTCTCATCATAAAACTCAAAATGAGCAACCGCAGCCTTCTTTAAGTCCCCTCCTCTTCCCTTTATACGTTTAACGGCAGTCAAAATGCTAACCGTCACTTCGGAAGCACCATCCACAAAAAAATCAAAATACACACTATTCTTTTTTAGCGGTATCTCTTCTCTTTCTTTCAACCCAAATAATTTCTTTAACATTTGCATCATCGCCTATCTCTCAGCCCATGAACCAAGAAAAATTCGCCCAAACGCCATCGTTCAAAAGAACAGGAACACAAACCGAATACTTTAAATAAAGCTGCAGTTCAATTGCCTCCCCTACACTGCATTACTTACTAATAATGCGATCAAGAAGGCTGGTACTCAAAACAGAATTTTTTTAATCATAAACGTCAAAAACATAAAAAATGTCACGACATTCAAATATCAACCATATAAAACTTATTCGGCAAACAACCCCACTACATCAATGCAATGGACATGTTTTCGAATCTCAGCCATTTGTTCAATGAATGGACGGTGTTTGACAAGAACACAAACGATATCGGCGTCAGCCATTGCACTACCCAAAGCAGACAGTTCAATACCAGTACCTTGCAACTTGGAAGGCAATTCGCCGATATTGGGTTCTACGGCTTGGACCTTGCAACCCAGGCTCGCAATCTTCTTAGCAACACCAACAGCAGGGCTTTCACGCAAATCATCAATATCGGGTTTGAAGGCCAGGCCCAGGCATGCCACTTTGATGTCAGCCATACGCGCATCAGGACGCAACGACAAAACACCTGCAATAGCGGCTTTAACTTTCTCTACAACCCACTCAGGTTTGTAGTCGTTAATCTCGCGAGCCAAGCGCACAATGCGAGCCTCTTCAGGCGTCTTGTCCACGATGAACCAAGGATCCACGGCGATGCAGTGACCACCCACCCCGGCACCAGGCTGCAAAATATTAACGCGTGGGTGACGGTTAGCCAGGCTGATCAGTTCCCACACATTAATATTCAAGCGATCGCAAATCAGGGACAGCTCGTTGGCAAATGCGATATTCACGTCGCGGAAGCTGTTCTCTGTCAGTTTGCACATTTCGGCCGTGCGAGCATTGGTTGGTACCAAGGCACCTTCCACAAAAATTCGGTACAGCTCAATTGCCATCTCGGTAGCTTTTTGAGTCATGCCACCAATAACACGGTCATTGCTAACCAGCTCATGCACTACGCGACCAGGCAAAACACGCTCTGGGCAGTAGGCCACCTGAATATCAGCCTCCTCGCCCGCTTGCTGAGGAAAGCTCAGATCAGGACGAGCTTCAGCCAGCCACTGCGCCAATTGCTCGGTCGTACCAACAGGGGACGTCGACTCCAGAATAACCAGATTGCCTTTGGCCAGCACTGGCGCAATGGCTTTGGCTGCGTCGGCGATATAGCTCAAGTCAGGCTTATTGCCTTCCAGGAAGGGGGTCGGGACGGCGATCAGAAACGCGTCAGCAGGTTCCGGGGTCAGAGTAGCGCGCAAGTAACCACCGTGCACGGCGGCCTGCACCAGCATATCCAGTTCAGGTTCAACAATATGAATACGGCCTTGATTGATCGTGTCAACCGCGTAAGCGTTCACATCAACGCCAATGACCTTTTTGCGGCGTGAGGCAAATAATGTTGCAGTAGGCAGGCCGATATAGCCCAAGCCGATCATGGAGAGAGTTTCAAACATGCTGGTCTTCCGAATCAAGAGATCAAGGTTTTTAAAATTTCACTAATGCGGGTGGCGGCTTTGCCGTCCCCATAAGGGTTGTGCGCCCGTGCCATACGCTCATATTCAGCAGCGTCATCCAGCAGCTGCGTGGCAGCGCTGACAATGGCTTGTGTTTCTGTGCCCACCAAACGCACAGTTCCTGCATCCACGGCTTCAGGGCGCTCGGTCGTGTCACGCATCACCAATACCGGTTTGCCCAAAGAAGGCGCTTCTTCCTGAATGCCCCCGGAGTCAGTGACCAGAAGGTCACAACGATCCATCAGGTAAACAAAGGGCAAATAATCCAGTGGTTCGATCAAATGAACATCGGAAACGTCGGATAAGATACGACGTACTGGTTCCTGAACATTTGGATTCAAGTGCACTGGATACACCACCTGCACATCGCCACGGGAGGCAATCTGGCGCAAGGCCAGGCAGATGTTTTCAAAGCCAGAGCCAAAGTTTTCGCGACGATGCCCCGTCACTAGAACCAAGCGTTTGGCTGGATTGATAAAAGAGAACTGAGCCTCAAAACGGCTGCGCAGTTCCGAGTCCTGGCGAACGCGTGCGGCTACATCCAGCAGCGCATCGATGACAGTATTGCCCGTGATGTGTACCGTCTTGGGCTCCACACCTTCACGCAGCAAATGCGATTGTGATTGCTCGGTCGGAGCAAAGTGCACATCAGCTAGTACGCCTGCTTGGCGACGGTTCATTTCTTCTGGCCAAGGCGAGTACTTATTATGAGTACGCAGGCCGGCCTCTACGTGCCCAACCTTGATCTTGGCGTAGTAGGCCGACAAAGCTGCGGCCATGGTGGTAGTCGTATCGCCATGAACCAAAATCATGTCTGGTTGCCATTGCTTGTATACATCACGCATGCCTAACAGCACATTGCTGGTGATGTCATACAGGTCCTGACCTGGCTTCATCAGGTTCAAGTCAAAATCAGGTTTGATGGAAAAAATATCCAGAACCTGATCCAGCATTTGGCGGTGCTGGCCCGTCACACATACACGCGCATCAAATGCAGAATCAGCAGCCAGTGCTTTAACGACTGGCGCCATTTTGATGGCCTCCGGTCGTGTGCCAAATACAGTCAAAATCTTCATTTTTAAAACCTTGCAATCCTAAGATAAATAAGCAATATGGCGAGTACATAGACCGCTTGCACCAACACTGACAAATTTCCAGCAACAGTTAATGCCTCTATCGCCCAACCCCTACAGTTCAATTACACAACGACCTAACCGCACGGCCTTTACCTTTTGCGGTACAAGGTTTTGGGCATCACTAATTAATCCACATGGTCCAAAACAATACTCTTAAGTAGTTTCAATATGCCTGCCAAAACCAAACCCAACAAAAGAGTGACTAAGGTGTTGTACAGACGACGTGGCTCCATCGGATACTCAGGCAAAGTCGCTGATTGCAGCACAGACACTTTCTCCAGCATACGAGTTGCATCGATACGCCCTTTCTCCAGAGCACTTAAAGAGGACTTGTAAAGCTCTTGCGTGAACTGCACGTTCATCTCCAAGCGATAAAACTCTTCTACATAAGTATTCAACGTACCGCCTGATGGCGTCGCCAACTTGAGCTTTTCCTCTTTGATTTGCGCATCCACAGCTCTCAAAGATTGCTTCAGCATCAAGATATTGGGATGATCCCGATCCAAAGTTTTAGGCAAAGAGGCTAGTTGTGTCTGCAATTGAGCTCGTTGCCCTTCTAATGCCGCCACAATGGCATTAATGCTTTCAGCTGTAGCTTGGGGCGACAGCAAGCCTGCCTTATTTTGATAATTCAACAGGTCCTGACTGGCTTTCTGAAAGCGGTCCTGAGCTTGATCAACCTGGGTAACCAAGAAATTCACTTGTACCTGAGCCATTTCATGGCCAAGCACGTTCATATAACGCTCGCCCTCTTGGACCAGCTGTTGAGTAATAGCCTGTGCCATTTCCGGGTTGTAAGCTTGGACCTTGATGCGTAACACACCAGAAAAGTCATCAAACTCCACCTCTACCCGACGCAAATAATGACGGTGAAACCACTCTAGCGAGGCGTCTTGAAACCACATTCGAGACACCAAATCATGGTCAGAGGAGCTGTAATGTGTACGTAAGTCCAAAGACTCATCAAGCTTCTTAAGCATGTCCACGGATAGCAGGTAATCGCGTAATAACAGCTGATTCGCGCGATCAACAGTAGCTACACCCGATACCAACATCCCTAGGTCAAAAGATGGCGCCCCTACCGAGTCTGTCTTTCGAATAATCACATTGGCCTCGGATACATAGCGGTTCGAGGCAAAAACTAACCAGTACGCCGAAGCCAAAACAGCCAAGATCAGAATCACACGTACGGCATGATCAAATAAACGCAATGAAAACCATGAACGGAGGCGAGCCCCAAAAGAAGGTTTCTTTGAAACAGCCTTATCGGGAGCGGCACTAGCAGCCTGCGTAGTGACTTGAGGTGTATCTGTCATTTTGGAAGTGAATCCTTGTAGGCATTGAGCGCATCGTCAATCTGGTCAAACCAGTGCGCTCGCCCTTGATGCAGCCAGACTCCAGCCTGGCAAAATTGTCTTAAGGTGTTGTTGTCGTGGGCCACCATAATCAGGCCTGCACGATTTGTCATGGTTTTGAAAGCATCAGCTGCTTTCTTACGGAATGCCGCATCGCCCGCCGCCGTCACCTCGTCCGAAATATATACATCGAAATTAAAAGCAAACGACAAGGCAAACTGGAGGCGGGAGCGCATGCCAGAGGAGTAGGTATAGACTGGCTCTTCAAACGCTCGGCCCAGTTCAGAAAAATCTTTAATAAAAACGAGCCGGTCTGCCAAATCTTCTTGATGCCCATGAACTCGGCACACAAACTTCGCGTTTTGACGGCCCGTCAAGGTACCCTCCAGCCCGCCATTCCCCATAGGCCAAGAAACCCTGCACAAACGCTGCACAGTCCCCTTATTGGGATGATCCACCCCGCCGATCAAGCGTAGCAAGGTAGATTTACCGGCACCGTTAGCGCCGATCAAACCCACATTCACCTTGGGTGGAATTGTCAGATTTACTCCTTCCAATACCCAACGACCCACACCATGGGCGGTCTTGTAGCGCTTATAAACATCATTGACGACGATCATTTCATCACCAACTGCTGTGTGAAGCGTCTATACAAAATCAGGCCTAAAAACAGACTGACTATCCCCCACAGATACAGGTATCCCATGCTGATGCCCGGCACCATGTGGTAGTAATTCGAAAAGCCTTTGCGCACTAACTCCAATCCATGCACTAAAGGATTGAACAAGAGCAGATCCCGATAAGGTTGAGGAACAGCAGAAATAGGCATGATGACCCCTGAAATCAAATACAAAGGCATCATCATGATTTTCAGTATGTGCTCAGTTTCGCGAACCAAGGCCATCAATACAGAGGCAACCAAGCCATAGCCCACGCCAAAGAGCCATAACCCGAACATCGTCACCACAACCTGCAAAGGATCGTCAGGCCGCACGTCATGCCCAAGCAGCGCCGCGCCCGTCAAAATAATTGCGGACACTAAGGTCATTAGAAATGCTTCCAGGACTCCACGAGCTATAGAGGTATCAAAAGGTTGCACCTGTCTATATGCAAATAAAGGCTTATTGCTATCGACCGCGTACATCACCTGCATCGCAGTACGGCGAAACATAAAAAACGCCAACATGCCCACCACAATCCAGACAGTGACATCAATGCCACCGACTGTACGCAAACGAATCACAGTGAAGATGAACGTGATAAAACTGATATGCAGCACTGGCTCCATCAGCAACCAGAACCAGGCAGCCCGCATATCAAACAAGCGATCCAGGGACTCTCGCAAAACTAACGCCCGCCAGACCGCCCAAGTGACGGCCATGGGGCTGCGCACCTGCTTATTCATCTCGGCCTCTGTTGAAGGAGTTGTTCTTAAACATGCGCACGATCACTTCATCATGTTGTTCAAGGTCGTACTAGGCACAGCCACCGACACCACTAGACGCAGGAACTTCTGGAACTCAGCCGCTGGCGAATTCGAAACGTAGATCACGTCCTTGTCCTGCACCGGGAAGTTCTGTGTGACAAAGAAAGAAGCCGGGTCACGCAGGTCGATCTCGTACACCACGGGTACGACACCCTTCTTATCCAGCAGGGTCGACTCAGAGGCGCCGTCCACCAACGCAGCATCCTCAAAGCGGAAGACAAACACACCGCGGGCATCAGCTCGTGACGTATCCAGGCCACCCGAACGGGCCAGGGCCTGTACCAGGGAAATGCCCTGAGCTTCAAATGGAATTTCTTCGTTCTTGCCGGTGGCACCCAAAATGGAGAAGCTCTGGTTCTGGTACAGCGCCGTGATCACATCACCCGGTTTCAACATGATGTTCTGGTTCGGATTACGAATGATCGTATCCAGCGCCATGGTGGATGTATTCAGCTCTCGCGAGAGCTGAATGGCAATGCGGTTGACTGCTTGCTTGACGCCACCGCCTGCGGCCAGGGCATCCAGCAAACGCTCACCTTTAGGCGTCAAGGGCATCAAGACGCTTTGATTGACCTCACCCACGACCGTCACGTTCGAGGTGTTGTTCTGAATGACACGCACCAGAACCTGTGGATTATTGGCCTTGCCTTGCAGACGCTTGGCAATGCTTTCTTCAATCTGTTGGGTGTTGCGGCCTTTGACGGCAATACGGCCAGCGAAAGGCATGCTGATCATGCCGTCGGGCGTGACCATTTGCTGGGGGAAAGCGACGGCATTGGTGGTTGCTGCCGTTGCCTTGGGATCCAGGGAAATGCTGCCAAACAACATAGCCGGCGGTGCTTCCCAAACCGACACCTCCAGCACATCGCCAGGGCCAATCAGGTAGTTGTTCGAACCTGTGCTGGGGAACTGGGCGGCAAAGTCACCCATGCGCTTTTTAGCGGCCAACTTCTTGGTCAACTCATCTGTCACGTTGACCAGGGTGATGCCTTCGATACGGCCTTCACGTCGTTCCTGTACTTGCTGGCGGCTGGGGCCGTCTGCAGGCATCCAGTCGGGCATCGTGGCACATCCGGCCAGTACGGCGACCAGGGTGCTGGCCAGTACTGGCCGTCCCATTGCTGCAATCTTGCTTACTGCTGTGTGTAGTAATTGAGCCATGCTTATTTCTTCATGAGCGTGTGAACGGTTTCACACGCCAGGTCTATGTCATCCTGGCTATGTGTGGAGGACAGGAAAAAGCGCAAACGCGCTGCTTTTTCTTCCACCGCAGGATGGATAATGGGTTGCACATTCAGACCGGCATCAAACAACTGGCCGGACAGTTTGACTGCTTTAAGAGAACTGCCTGTAATCGCGGGAATCACGGCATAGCCTTCGGCAAAACCGGTATTGATTCCCATCGAGCGCATCGAATTCAGAAACTGACTGCCCCGTTCTTGCAGGGTATGCACACGCTCGGGTTCCCGGCGCATGATCTGCAAGGCTTTAAGCGAAGCAGCCGCCAGCACGGGGGAAATCCCCACGCTGTAAACAAAGCCGGAGGCAGCGTACTTGAGCAGCTCCACCAGCGCGCGGTCGCCAGCGATATAGCCGCCGCAACTTGCCAGGGTCTTGCTCAAGGTGCCCATCCAGATATCGACATCACGGCCTGCCACACCAAAATGTTCGTGCGAGCCGCGCCCCGTCTTACCCAGCACGCCCAGGGCGTGAGCTTCATCGACCATCAAAAACGCTTTATACCGCCGTTTTATGTCAATAAATGCAGGCAGGTTGGGGATGTCGCCGTCCATGCTGTACAAGCCTTCGATCACAATCAGCACACGTTCAAACTGGCCACGAATGTCAGCCAGAATGCGCTCCAGAGCGGCGCTGTCGTTGTGAGGGAATGAACGGCGAGCGGCACCCGATAACTGGATGCCTTGCAAAATACTGTTGTGGATCAGGCTATCGTGAATCACCAGATCCTTGGGGCCGAACAAGTAACCAATGGTGCTGACGTTGGTGGCGTGTCCACTGACAAAAACCACGCAATCATCCACCTCGTAGTTCTGCGCCAGCTCTTCTTCCAGCTCACGCTGTACGCGGCGCTCGCCCGCTACCAAACGGCTGGCCGAGGCCGATGTGCCGTACTGGTCCATCGCGGCTTTGGCGGCCGCATTCACTTCCGTGTGTGCAGACAGACCCAGATAGTTGTAATTGGCAAAGTTCAGATAGTCGCGCCCGTCAATACGGGTGTGCGCAGCGGCCACGCCGTCGTGGCTGCGGAAAAAGGGGTTACGCACACCCATACGATCTGCCATGGCCTTGGGCACCAGCATTTTCTCGTAACCGGGATGGCGGTCAAAGCGGGTGAAGGACTCCGGAATATGGCTGGCCGCCCCTTGATGGGTAGCGGACTGCTCGGCCATGCGGCCATTGCTGGCCGCTTGTCCGGTTTTACGTCCCAGAATGCGCTGTATCAGCTGTGCTTTACTGCCTGGCGCTAGATCGTTCTTACTCATTGATCAGTGATGTTCCTGTTTCTGCCAATCGCTGTACATCTTTTGCCAAGCCTTGCAAGTCAGCCTCGGACATATCGTCCCCGTGCTGACGTACGACATCGGCCACCAAGTGCCCAGCGTCCTGCTCTGCCGAGTCCTCGCCACCGGCCGTCAGCTTGTCCACAATGCGGGCCGCGACGTTCCAGACGGTGGGAGAATCGTTCAGCACCATGGCGGGCAACTGCACGCCAAAGCGTTGCTCCAACCCCAGGGCCAGTTCCACAGCCATCAAGGAGTCCATGCCCAGATCATGCAAGGAGCGCTGGGTTTCAATACGGTCTACTTCGGTGCGCAGAATGTTGGCAACTTCCTGCGCCACCCACTCGGCCACCAAAGCGTGAATTTGCTCGGGCGTTTTACCCGCGATCAAGGTGTGAATATCCTGGCCATCACTGCCTGAGTCGTGATCCTTGCGGGCACGGTTCAAGATGGCAAAGCGTTCGCTCTGAGCCGAAGCCAGCAAGCGGGCCAAGGCATTCCAGTCGAAGTTGGCCACAATGGACACTTCGCCATTGACGGCCAGGACGCGATCCAGTTGATCCAGCGCCTGATCCGACCGCAACGGCGCCTTGCCCAGACGTTTGCCCAAGCTGTCCTTCACAGTTTCATTGCGGGTCAGGTAACCTGCGTCGCCAATCGGTCCCCAGGCAATGCAGGACGCCGCCAGATCCAGGTTCTGGCGCAAGCGCGTCAAACCTTCCAGGCCCGCGTTGGCGGCCACGTAGTTCGCCTGTCCGGGGTTACCGATGGAGGTCGTCACAGACGAATACAGCACGAAGTGGGACAGCTTCAAATCCTGAGTAGCCAGGTGCAGATTCCATGCACCCACCAACTTGGTTTGCAGCACCTTGTTCAAGCTGTCCTGATCCATATTGGCGATCAGGCGGTCATCAAACACGGCAGCAGCATGCAGCACGCCAGTCAGTGGGCTATCACCCGTCTGAATCTGCGCGACAACAGCTTGTACTGCTGCGGAATCCGTAACGTCACACGCCACGATTTGCACGCGACAGCCTTGTGCCTGGAACTGCTTCAGCAGCTCTTGTGCACCAGGAGTATCGGCACCGCGGCGACCAGCCAGGACCAGAGAGCGCACGCCACGCTTGACCAGCCATTGGGCGGAAGCCAAACCGAAGCCAGACAAGCCACCCGTAACCAACCACGTGCCCTGTTCGGACAAGTCGAGAGGGGCAGTGATTTGTTTTGCAGGCAAACGGGGTTGGGCATCCTTCAGGGACACCACCAGCTTGCCGATATGACGAGCCTGCTGCATGGCGCGGAATGCATCAACCACATGCTCGGCACCGAAGCTGCGGTAAGGCAGTGGGAACAGCGCGCCATCATGGAAAAGCTCCATGACTTCCTTGAACAAACGTCCCGCCAAGGCTGGGCGTCCCGTCAGCAGTTGGTCGGCATCGATACCGAAGTAGCTGATATTGCTCTTGAAGGGGCGTAGACCAATCGGTGTGTTCTCGAAGAAGTCCCGCTTGCCCAGCTCCAGGAAACGGCCAAAAGGACTCAGGACGTCCAAACTGCGGCGCATGGCCTCACCCGCCAGCGAGTTCAACACTACGTCCACGCCTTCGCCGCCAGTGGCGTCCATAACGTCCTGAGCAAAGCTCAGGCTGCGCGAATCGAACACATGGTCAGCGCCCAGCAAGGAGGCGAATACGCGTTTCTCGTCCGTGCCAGCAGTGGCATAAATCTCTGCGCCCAAATGACGGGCCAGCTGGATTGCAGCAATCCCCACACCACCTGCGGCACCGTGTATCAACACTTTTTCACCGGGCTGGATATGAGCCAGATGCGTCAGGGCGTAGTAGACCGTGAAGAACACCGTTGGAACGGTGGCGGCAGCTTCAAAATCCCAGCCTTCAGGCATGGGGGCGATAGCATCCGCACGTGTCACCACATGGCTGGCAAAGCAGGAGGAACCAAAGCCCATCACCGGCTGGCCTACCGTCAAATTGGTGACATCAGCACCAACGCGTGTGACCACACCAGAGAACTCCAGGCCCAGGCTGGCACCGGCAAAACCGTTTTCTACGGCTTCGTCCGGCAACAAACCCATCAAATACATCACGTCACGGAAGTTCAGGCCCGCGGCCATGGTACGGACTTCAACCTGATCCGCAGCCAGGCTCGGCGCTTGAACAGCTTGCCATTCCAGATTGCGCAGTTGTCCGGGTACCTGAAAGTCCAGCTTGAAGCGGGCGTCCTGGCTTAGCTGGGCAGTCGCTGCCGCAGTAGCCTCTTCCAGCACCAAGGTATGGCGTGCGTCTTGAGACAAGACAATTTCTGTTGCTTCATCCGGCCACAGCAACTCCAGTTCCAGACGCTGAGCGATATCGCTGGCATTCACATCACCGGCCAGGTCAATCAAGGTGCAGGACAAGGCGGGCAGCTCGTTCATCACGACGCGACCAAAGCCCCACAAAGCAGACTGGGCGGGATTCACCGCCCAATCCAATTCCTCTGCCATCGCCGGCAAGGCACCGCCTTGCGTCACCAGGAACAGGCGACTTGCAGCGGTACGGGCTGACAGATCTTGCGTCAGGCTCAGCAGCTGGGCGCTGGTCTGGCTGACCGCAGCAGCAGTATCGGCCCAACCCAGCATCTGCACTACATTCAGAGGACTCTCATCAGCCAGAATGTCGGCACTGAGCGGCCAGATTTGAGCGTTAACCGTCTGGCCAGCTGCTTCCAAACGGGCCTGCAACGAATGGGCTTGAACTTGAGAAGCCTCATCAAACAACAAGACCCATTTCGCTGCAGCGACGGCTTCCTGGTTTGGAATCGCCTGCGTTGTCGCGGCCTTGGCCAGCAACAAATAAGCACCCTCACTCAATTCCTGTGCGGCAGGCTCTTGCTCAGTTTGCACCTGCTCAAAACCTGCTTGCTCCAACGCCTTGTGCCAGCCTTCGGGCGACAACAAGGAGGAGGATTGCGACTCGCCGGCGGGGTGCCACCAGCTTTGGTCCAGACCGGACAAGAAGTCTGCATGCCAGTCAGGGTGACACTCGGCCACCAGCAATACTCCATCCGTAGCCAGCCATTGCTTGCTCCGCATCAGGGCGGGAGGCACATGCACGGTACGGTGCAGGCTGTGGCGCAAAATCACGACATCGAACTGGGGCTTATCGACCTGCTCCAGTTGCCAGTCTTGCAGATCAAAACCGAGCACCTGCACGTTGGCCAAAGCATGGTGCTGCGTTGCCTGACGAGCCTGCAAATCAGCATCTGGCAAAGCCAATACGTATTCAAACTGGTCTTCGGACAGGCAAGCAGCCAGAGTCTTGGGCAAATCGCTTGGGCCGACGGCGACTTCCAGCACGCGCAGTCGCTGGGAGGCTGGCAAGTTCGCAGCCAGTTCTCGCAACTGGGTTTCCAGTGCCAGACGCACACCCAGATACATGGGGTCATCGTCATACAGGACTTCAACCACGGGGGAACGGCGCAACGAAGCCAGCAGTTTTTCGCCTGAAATATCGCCACGCAACAAGGCCGGCAATTGGCGTCCGACCGAACCAATCTGGGTCAGTTGCGGCAAGCTGCTAGGCGAATCCTGCAAAATTGTGCGCCACAAGTCCTGGGCGGCAGGCATATCGGCCTGCTCCACCACACGATAGCCTTCGTCATCTTGCAGCAGCTCTTCAGCGCGCAGCAGCTCGCTTAGCCAGCGGCCATACGGGCTATTCAATACTTCGGTGCTGAGTTCGGAAGGCTTTACGTTCTGGAAGGCTTCATAAATAAAGGACAGGCTCAAGGCATCCAGCAAAGGCAAAGTCTGCTGGAACCAGGTTTCTCGCTCTTGCTGCTGGTCAGCCAGTGCTGCCCAGCCGCTTTGGGCCAGTTGCTCAGGCGAGAGCGTAACGGTAGCTCGCTCATCACGAGGATGAGGACGCAGATACGGGGTAATTTGCCAGCTCGACACCGCGTGGCGATCCTGGCGCAAGAAATACGCAGCACGGAAACGGCAGGCCTGGGCGCTGGCCAGCAAACGGCCATCAGCACCATATAGCTCAAAATCCGCCAGTACCGAACGGGCACTGCTACGACGCAGGTGTGCACGGAAATGCGTTACCTGTCTTTCTGTAGACAGGGTGAAACGGCCTACTTTCACAGGCAGCAAGGCCACGCCTTGGCCTGCTTCAATATCTTGTGCGAAGAAATCCACCAGAGACTGGTAGCACACGTCCATCAAGGCCGGGTGCAACAGATAGCCATCTTGCTCCAGGCTGACGGGCATCTCCAGTTCGGCACTCAGATAAGTACCTTGCACCTGCGATGCTTTCAAACCCTGGAAGGCCGGACCGTAATCCAGCCCCAGGGAATGCGCCAAGCGATAGTGTCGATCGCGATCAATCTGCAGTTCAGCCGAGGCCAGGGGCGAGAGCTCCGCCACGGGCATGCGTTCATCCGAAGCCAGAATACGACCGCTGGCGTGTACCACCCACTCGTCCTGGCTCAAGCGTTGGCGACTCTTGATATGGAAGCTGCCATCACGCGGGCTCAGCACAAAACGCAGGCTGCGGGCATGTTCACCATCAAAAACCAGCGGAGCCAGAATATCCAGCTCGTCCACCAGGATCAGTGCTTCGCCCAGCCACTCACGAGCTGCAGCCAAAGCCATTTCCAGATAAGCGGCACCTGGGTACACCATGGCACCACCCACTTTGTGATCCGCCAGCCAAGGCAAAATCACCGGGTCCAGCACGTTTTCCCAGCTGATATCGCTATCCGGCAAACGCCAACCCAGCAAATCATGCACACGACGACGCTCGATGGAGCGCATCCCTTCTGTGCTGTTCTTGTACCAATGACGCTCGCGCTGCCATGGGTAAACGGGCAGCTCCACTGGATTGCCTGCCACAGGGAAACGGGCTTTCAATTGGGTCGGCAATAAAGCCAGGGTATGCAAAGCCGTATCAGTAAGCCGCTGCGGGCCATCGTCATGCTTGCGCAAGCTGGACAACACCACGCCCTGAATCTCACACTGAGTCAGGGTTTCACGGATGTAGCGCTGCAAAATGGCGTGCGGGCCAATTTCCAGAAATACGCGGCAGCCCTGGTTCGCCAGACAGGCAATAGCCTGCTCGAACTGCACGGGTTCGCGAATATTGCGCCACCAGTAATCCACGCCCAGCTCTTGCGGGGACAGTTCTTCACCCGTAACGGTCGAGACAAAACGGGCTTGTGGAGCCTGCTGACCGGGCTGCAAATCGCCCAGGCTCTTTTCCAGATGCGGCAGCAAGCCATCCATATAGGGACTGTGAAAGGCGTAATCCAAATCCAGCAGGCGGAAGAAAACGCTTTGTCCTTCCAGAGCAGACTGAATACGCTGCAAGCCTTCCAGACTGCCGGACAGAGTGATATTGGAAGGGCTGTTTACCCCCGCCACATTCACGCCCAAGTCCGCACCCAAGCCTTCCAGCAAGGTGTTCACCGCTTCGTGCGACAGACCGATAACGGCCATCCGGCCTTGACCACGAGTCAGACCTTGAGCCTGACTACGGGCACAAATAACGCGTATGGCTTGTTCCAGATCCAAGGCACCAGCGGCCCAGGCAGCAGCGATTTCGCCCACACTGTGGCCAGCCACGGCATCAGGTTCAATGCCATCTTCGCGCAGCATGCGCGTCACAATAACTTGCACCGCAAACAACAAGGGCTGGGCGACTGTTGTGTCGTCCATGCGAGAAGCGGCAGGCTCGGCTTGCAATTGTTCCAGCAGCGAAAAGCCCGCCAAGGGCTTCATCATGGCGTCCAGCTCGGACAGCAAAGCCGCGAAACGAGGGGACTCGCGCAACAAGGTCACGCCCATGCCCAACCACTGCGCTCCATTACCGGCGTAGACAAAAGCCAATTGGCCTTCTTTGCTCGGGGCATCTACGGTTTGCAAACCTTGTGGGGCTTGGCCTTGCGCGTAAGCACGCAATTGCGCCACGCCTTCTTCAACCGTTTCGGGCTGAATGATCAAACAACGAGCCAAAGTCTGACGACGGTGAGTGACCGCGTAGCTGACATCGTAAAAATCTTGTGCCGTCTTGCCGTCCAGCAAGTCCGCATAATTACCCGCTTGCTCACGCAGAGCGGCTTCTGTCTTGCCCGACAAGACCAAAGGCGGCAAACCCGAGTTCGGCACCGTTGCCGATTGGGCAGTTGTCGCTACAGGAGCCTGCAACAAGACGTGGGCGTTGGCACCACCAAAGCCAAACGAGTTAAGTCCTGCGACCAAAGGCTTGCCATCGGTACGCTGCAACTCGCGGCCCTGGGGCAGCAGTTCCAGATTCAAACCATCAAAATCAATGGCGGGATTGGGGGTATTCAAGTGCAAAGCAGGCGGCAAGGCTTGGTGCTGCAATGCCAGCACTGTCTTGACTAGGCCAGCCATGCCGGAGGCCGATTCCATATGGCCCAAGTTCGCTTTGACTGAACCAATAGGCAAACGCTGCTCACGCGATTTGCCATACACCGCGCTGATGGCGGTGGTTTCAACAGGATCGCCTACGGCTGTACCGGTACCGTGGGCTTCTACAAAGTCCACATCAGCCGCTGTCAGGCCACTGCGCTCCAGCACGGAGCGCATCAACTCGATTTGTCCCTGGCAGCTAGGAATAGTAATGCCGGTCTTGCGGGCCCCATCGGCATTCACACCCGTTGCCAAAATGACGGCCTGTACCTGGTCGCCATCGGCCAGCGCCTGCTCCAGGGGCTTGAGCATCAGTACCGCGCCACCTTCGGAACGCACGTAACCATTACCAGCTTCATCAAACGCCTTGCAACGGCCATCTGCCGACAGCATCGACGCTTTGGTAAAGCCAACAAAGGGATAAGGGTGCAGCAACAGATTGACGCCACCGACCAAGGCTGTCGAAGCCTCGCCACTGCGCAGACTTGAGCAGGCTTGATGCAAAGCGACCAAAGAAGACGAGCAGGCGGTATCCACCGCCATGGACGGACCGTGCAGGTCGTAGATATAGGACAGACGGTTGGCGGCGATACTCATGGTATTGCCGGTCATCATATGGGCTGTCAGGCTGGCCAAATCGTCCAGACCGCGCATGCCGTAATCCAGGCCGGAAATACCAACATAAACCGCACAGTCACTACCGGCCATGCTGGAGGGCAAGACGCCCGCATTCTCCATGGCTTCCCAGGACAGCTCCAGTAACAAGCGTTGTTGGGGGTCCAGCCAGGCGGCTTCGCGAGGGGAAATGCCGAAAAAGTCCGCATCGAACTCGTCAATGCGCGACAAGACACCAGCCGAAAAAGTAATGCTACGCCCCGGCTCGGACCTTTTATCGTGTTGCAACTCGGCCGTCGCCCAGCGATCCGCGGGGATTTCCGTAACCAGGTCGCGCTTTTCAATTAAGGCATTCCAGAACTGGTCGGGCTGCGACAGGTCACCCGGAAAGCGAAACGCCATACCAATAATGGCGATTGCTCCAGACGCAGTATTGCTTTTATTAATATCCGTACGGGATGCTTCTAACTCCTTAGCACCCTTGCCTGTATTTTGAGACACGCACCCTACCCTTTCGATCTTTACTGACTTGCCCTGTCATCGCGGAGCACGGAATAGTCATATTTGATAAAACGCTATTTCGGACAACGACTTCTGACATAGCCGTGTCGCAGGCAGCACACCAGTAAACAATGGCGAAACTTACGTCCCGTTACTATGATTTACAAACCCTAATTACATGGAATATATAAAAATTCCATGTAATCCGATAATATTTATTTTCAATTTTTATTTAAGCAATAATGCTAAAAATAAAATACCCAAATCAAATTCCCACTGACGATATTATTCTATTTATTGTTAAGCACAAAAAACGAGTGTTTGAAAAATAACAAAGCCCTGGGTATATTTACCAAGGCTGTCTAATCAAGACACTAGGCAAAATATCAAAGGTTTTTTTATTTCGTCGCCACCTTTAGCGAAATAAAAACTTCAATTCGACATTAAGCAAAGACTGTTCCTCGCCAAAAAACCCTGCCTACTTGGCGGTAGCCTGCTGCACTGCAAAAAGATTAGCAGCTGCGAATGTTACCATTACGCAGTTGTTCTAATCTATAAAGAATTGAAATCGAGCAGGGCCGCACTGTAACAATCCGATGCTGTATTAAAGCCGCCAGACGAGCTTTTTCAGGACTATCAGGCAGCTTACAAGGCAGCCATGACTGACACTTGCTGACGTTCCAATAGGCCTGACACAACCATCAAGTCGTAGTGAAAAACTCATTTTTGATACAAACACGACATACGCGCGACGAGCGCAAACCCGTTACTGGTGCCGGTATACAACGACCTTCCCTCACGGCCTGACCATGTGTCACCAAAGCAGTGTTTTCCCTTAGCCGCATCAAAAACGCCCAAATCAGGGCGTTTTTTTTGGGGGTTATCCCTCATCTATAGCTAGGTCCACCTAGGCTCTATACGAATTGTCTTATGACAGGGCTGTCGCACGCCGTTACATTGAAATGGCTTCATCTAATAATTAATCCACTCTGGAGACATTTCATGGGTACGAACGCGACCACCGCACCCGTCGACGAACGATTACCGAACGGCAGGCTGGCTGCACTGGGCTTGCAGCACGTTCTGGTAATGTACGCCGGTGCCGTCGCGGTTCCACTAATTGTGGGCCGGGCATTAAACCTGACGTCTGAAGAAGTATCAATCCTGATTGCTGCTGACCTGTTTGTCTGCGGCATCGTGTCCATCATCCAATCGATGGGCTTTACGCAGTATTTTGGTATCAAGCTGCCCGTCATGATGGGCGTGACCTTCGCCGCTGTCGGCCCCATGGTCTCCATGGCACAGGCCAACCCCGGCCAGGAAGGAGCCCAGTTACTCTTTGGCACGGTCATCGGGGCGGGGATCATCACCATGATCATCGCCCCTGCCGTCAGCCGCATGCTGCGCTTTTTCCCGCCTGTGGTCACCGGCACCATTATTGCCATGATCGGCATTACGCTGATGCGCGTGGGGATCAACTGGATTTTCGGTAACCCTGTTGGCCCTACCGCCCCCACGGTCATCAACCCCGACCACCTGGCCTGGATTCAACACGCACAATCGGCCGCGGCCATGCCCGGCTCGGCCTTGCCCCCACCTCCAGAAGGTCTGGCCCTGAAAGCAACGGTACCGAACCCGCGCTACGCCAACCTGACTGGCCTGGGCATTGCCGCCATCGTGCTGACCTCGATCCTGCTGATCGCCAAATTTGCCAAAGGCTTTCTGGCTAACGTGGCCGTCTTGCTGGGTATTGTTATTGGCGCCGTTGTGGCCTCGGCCATGGGCATCATGACCTACGAGAAAGTCGCCAATGCAGCTTGGGTTGATCTGGTTCTGCCCTTCCACTTTGGGATGCCCAAGTTCAATATCCTGCACATTGCGACCATGACACTGGTCATGATTGTGGTGCTGATTGAGTCTACCGGCATGTTCCTGGCTCTTAGCGACATGACAGGCAAGAAAGTGGACCAGAAAGATCTGGCACGCGGCCTGCGCACCGACGGACTGGGCACCTTGCTGGGCGGCATTTTCAACACCTTCCCCTACTCCAGCTTCTCGCAAAACGTGGGCCTGGTTGCCGTGACAGGCGTGCGCAGCCGCTTTGTCTGCGTGGCCGGGGGTGTGATTTTGATCATTCTGGGCCTGCTGCCCAAAATGGCTGCCCTGGTTGAGTCCCTGCCCACAGTGGTGCTGGGCGGCGCCGGGATTGTGATGTTCGGTATGGTGACGGCCACCGGTATTCGCATCCTGTCCAACGTGGATTACAAAACCAACCGCAACAACTCCATGATCGTGGCCATCTCCATTGGCGTCGGCATGATTCCGCTGGTTGCGCCCAACTACATGCAGTGGATGCCTCACGCCATTCACCCGCTGATCGAATCGGGCATCTTGCTGACCTCGATTGCTGCCGTTCTGCTGAACTTGTTCTTTAATGGTGCTAAAGAAGATACGCATGCAGCGGTAGAAGCAGCCAAGCACGCGGAAGCCTAAAACGCTTGCTCAGCTTGTCTTGAAACCGGCCTGTCCATGAATGGGACAGGCCGGTTTTTTATCGTCCGGCTTCTGCCATCAGGAGGCAAAGCGCCGCGCCCCCGCCACGCACAAGGCAGCGCCTAAAGTCACCCAGATCATGCTGGCATTGACGGACTCACCCAGCAAGGCGGCAGCCAATCCCAGGCCCATAAAAGGCTGCAACAACTGCAGTTGCCCCACTGCGGCAATCCCGCCCTGCGCCAACCCCCGATACCAGAACACAAACCCCAGGAACATGCTGAACACTGACACATAGCCGAAACCTAACCAAGCTGCTGTATTCACATTGCTGAATGTTTGCGGCCAGAACCACAGCATCATGACGAACATGAAAGGCGAGGAGAGCACCAGGGCCCAGCAAATAACTTGCCAGCCACCCAAACGACGCGACAGACGTCCACCTTCGGCATAACCCAAGCCACACACCACCACGGCGGCCAGCATATACAGGTCCCCTTGCCAGGCCGCATCCAGACCTTCTCGCGCGGCATAGGCCATCACCAGCAAGCAGCCCAAAACAGAGCACAGCCAGAACACGGGCTTATGCCGCTCTCCGGCCAAGACCACCCCGAAGAGGGCTGTGCACAAAGGCAGCAAGGCGACATACACAATAGAATGCGCCGAAGTGATGTACTGCAAGGCCAGCGCCGTCAACAAGGGGAATCCCAGCACGACACCAAAACCAACCACGGCCAGGGGTAACAAGTCTGATCGCTTTGGCCGTGCCACACGCCCGACCAGCAACCAGACAGCTGCCAACAAGGCAGCGACTACCGCTCGCGCGCCAGTCAGGAAAAAAGGATCCATGCCCAGCACAGCAACACGTGTAGCCGGCAGAGATCCGGCAAAGATTGCTACGCCTATAAAGCCATTTAGCCAGCTGACTGCCTTGCTATCCATCATTCACTCTCCAACAAAGATGCTTGTCAGTACAACACAGCTATGCCAGCATACACAGGCACAGTCCAGTACAGTTTTAAAAAACTGTACTGCTTACCAGACCCGTACACCGTGCCCGAGCCCGCCCCATGTCTGCTTTGACCCGTATCGACCACATCATGCAATCCGTACGTGAACGCATCGCGGCACGGACCTACCCGCCCGGCACCCGCCTGCCATCCGTACGCGCACAAGCAAAATCGGCAGGCGTGTCAGTGTCCACGATTGTCGAAGCCTATGGCAGGCTGGCCGCCGAAGGTCTGATCGAGGCTCGCGCGGGTTCCGGTTTTTATGTGACGGCTCCTTTGGCTCCACTCAGCTTGGCCGCCCTGGAACCAGCTCTGGAAAAGGATATCGATCCTTTATGGATCTCGCGCCAATCTCTGGAAGCCGAGGCCGATGTCCTGATGCCCGGCTGCGGGTGGCTGCCCTCGGATTGGATGTATGACCAAGGAGTGCGCCGCGGTTTACGTAAGGCCGCCCGTAGCCCCAGCGCGGACTTGACGGACTACGGCTCGCCTCTGGGCCTGGAGCCCTTGCGACAAATGCTGGCCCGCCGTCTCGTGCAGTCCGAAATAGATGCTGCCCCGCATCACATCATGCTGACCGACTCGGGCACTCAAGCTATTGACCTGCTTTGTCGCTTCTTTCTGGAGCCAGGCGATACGGTCCTGGTGGACGACCCCTGCTACTTCAATTTCCATGCGCTGCTGCGAGCGCATCGGGCCAAAATCGCCAGCGTGCCCTATACCCATCAGGGCCCTGATCTGGCCGCCTTCGAGGCAGCCCTGCAAGAACACAAGCCCCGCCTGTACATCACCAATTCAGGCATACACAACCCGACCGGCGCGCGTCTTTCGGCCATGACGGCCCATAGCGTGCTGGCCATGGCGCAACGTGCCGACCTCTACATTATTGAGGACGATATTTTCGGGGATCTGGAAACCCGACCCGCCACCCGTCTGGCCGCGCTGGATGGCCTGTCCCGTGTGGTACAGATAGGCAGTTTTTCCAAAACACTGTCGGCCGCCTTGCGCTGCGGTTATATCGCTGCCCAGACGCCATGGATAGAAAGCCTGGTCGATTTGCGTACCGCCACCAGTTTCAGCAGCAACCGCCTGGCCTCGCATATTCTGAACAGCGCGCTTGGCGACAGCGGCTATCGCAAACATCTGGAACGAGTTCGATACCGGCTCTCCAAAGCCATGGATCACGCCGTGACACAGCTGCAGCAACTTGGCCTGACGCCATGGCTGCGCCCCCGCGAGGGCATGTTTCTCTGGGTGCGCCTGCCCGCCGGGCATGATGCCCTGACGTTGACACGCGCCTGTCTACCCCATGGCATCGTGCTGGCCCCTGGCCCTGTTTTCAGCCAAGCTCCTGATGCTGCCCAGTTTCTGCGCTTCAACGTCGCTCAATGCGGGGACAAACGCGTCTTCAACGTCCTGAAACGGGCTTTGAACAACGAGCTGTCTGTTTAAAGCATCAAGGGATTTCAGACCTTCCACTTGAACGTCCCGCATCGGTGTCCTGGTCGCGGCCAGAGGATTACAATCGGCTCTGTTATGCGGCCCATGCGGACCGCCGCCACCAATCTGACTCCCATGTCCCCCAAAGACTTACGCGATTTATTCCTGCTGGCCGCCATCTGGGGCGGCTCGTTTTTATTTACGCTGCAAGCGGTCCCCGACTTTGGCCCCTTTCCCCTGACCGCCATACGGGTCGGTGTCAGCGCCCTGGCCTTGATGAGCTACATCACCGCCACGGGACGCTTGCCCATCTTTCTGGCGAACTGGAAACCCATCTTTGCGCTGGGCATTCTAAATGCCGCCGTGCCCTTCTCCTTATACGCCTTCGCAGCCTTGCGACTGGAGTCGGGCTTGCTGGCCGTCTTGAATGCCATGGCTCCCTTGTTCGGCGCACTGGTGGCACGAGTCTGGTTGAAAGAGCGCCTGACACCCAGCCGCATTCTGGGCCTGTGTCTGGGCTTCCTGGGCATTCTGATTCTGGTGTACGACAAGCTCAGCTTCAATAAAGGCGCCGAAGGCTGGGCTGTGCTGGCATCTTTGCTGGCCACAGTGTTTTACGGTATTGCCGCCAACTTTACCGCCCGCTATCTGCGCGGCGTGCAGCCACAGGCAGTAGCAGCAGGCAGCATGGTCAGCGCAACATTGGTTCTATTGCCCGCAGCCATTTACTGGTGGCCCGCACAGTTTCCGGGCCTGCATGCCTGGGGGGCTGCGCTGTCCTTATCCTTGCTGTGTACCGCAGTCGCTTACCTGATTTTTTACCGCCTGCTGTCCAATGTCGGCCCCTCCAAAACCATTACGGTGACCTTTTTGGTGCCGCCTTTTGGGGTGTTGTGGGGTGCCTTGCTGCTGGACGAGGCCCTGACCGCGCAGATGCTGATCGGTATGAGTACCGTTCTGTTCGGGACATTGCTGGCTACAGGGCTGATCGGCAAGCGCAAGACGACGTAAGTCAGCTACGCCGCCTTCGAGCGTCTTCGTTCTCGGTTCTCGCAGCCTATTTGAACTCGTGACTGACGCTGGCCGTCTTTCCTGAGCGCACTCGAATTGTTGTGCTGAACTCTGGCAAGCCTGCATTTTTGATAACAATGCGGTGCGAGCCTGGAGCCAGCGACAAGGACTTCAAAGGCGGGCTGACACCTTGCTTTCGGCCATTCACATAGACCTCCCCCCAAGGCCGTATATCCAGGGCGATTGTGCCCTTGGCAGGTGGCGCAGGCTTGGCAGCGACCAGCTCCAGTTGTTCCACATGATCGACTTGCGCGGAAGGCTCAGAGGAGTCGGTTTGCGTGCTTGCGGCCACCCCTGATGCAGTGGCCGTAGCAGTCCCGGTAATTCCCATTGCTCCGGCACTTCCCGCAGCCCCGGTAGTTTCATTAACGCCGGAGGCGCCTGTTATTGCTGCTCCCCCTCCAGCGGCTCCGGCTGTTCCGGCTGTTCCGGCTGTTCCGGCTGTTCCGGCTGTTCCGGCTGTTCCGGCTGTTCCGGCTGTTCCGGCTGTTCCGGCTGTTCCGGCTGTTCCGGCAGCATGATCAGCCAAAGCCAAGCGAGCTGTATCATCCGATGTGTTTTGTGTTTGAACTGGCAAAGCAGGCTGCAAAGCTCCCGACTCGGCCAGCAGTTTCAACTCCGGTGTTGTCGCGGCTTGCGAGCCCGAAGCCTGGGCTAATTGCTGCCCTGCCACCGAGTCATTTTGTGCACCTGTCGACTGCGACCCAAGCTGATCTGATCCTGCCTCCAAAGGCTGCCCCGATTGAGGTGCAGACGCCCCCCCTGCACCCAAAGCAGCCACATCATTCGGCTTGGACTCCCCAGCCGCCACCAGCCCGCCCTGCAACTCCGACGTGATTGATCCCGGTCCCAGCCTTGATGTGGACTCCTCAGACGTGGCGCCCACCACCGCCGGACGATTGGAATCAGACGCTGCAACAGCAGGCCCGGAAGTATCGCCATCACCGCTCCAATACGCCGCCCCCAGCCCTGCCAGAACGACTACTGCCAAGCCCGCCAGCCACAATGGCAAGGAAGGCCGGCGTTCAGGCGTAATCGGCAGCACAGTTTGCGCAGCGGGAGCATGTGCGGGCACAGGCTCTGGCACTTGCCCCAATCGTTCCAGCCTTCGGTAAGAAGCCATGGATTGAGGCCGCTGCACCCAGTCAAGGGCCAGACCCTGCAACATGGCCTGCGTCGGACCGTCCGCGTCCTCGTCCATCACCACAGGATCTTTCAACTGCCGCCAAGGGGCGGCCATCAGAGGAAAGCCCGTTGTCAGTTGCCAGCGCAAGGCCGCATAAGCGTAGACATCCGTCCAGGGACCGGCAGGCCGCACAGGATCATCCACATATTGCTCGGGGGCCGCGCAAGGCTCATCAAAGGCCATACCCTGAGCACGCGCCTGTGCCAGACTGCGCTTGTGCATGTTCTGCTCCAGCGGCAATAACTGAACCAGACCTTCATCACTCAAAACCACCGTATCCAGCCCCAGCACGCCATACCATTCCTGGTGCTCATGCAGCTCGGCCAGTTGCAAAGCCAATTGATCCAGAATCACCAGCCGTTGGTCCAGCAGCAAAGAGTCCAGAATCTGCCCCAAAGGGCGACCCTGGACATCCTTGGCAGAGTTTGTACGTTTCATGAGGGATCTCACCATGGTTGATAAGCGCGGCTTGCTGCATCTGCCGCTGTTGCTGACACGAACAAGCGCCGAAACAGAGCCAGACTTAGCTCGCCACTGTGCGTCACGCTGCGCCAGCTAGGATTGTTCATGCCCAGGCACCACCAGTAACTACGGTGGGAGCCGGGCTCCAGACAAGGCTGCAGGACAGCCCACGGGTCTTGTGGCACAGACGGCGCACGAGAGCCGTACAAGACATCCAGAATGTCCTGCCCCGCATCGCGCTGCTCGGACTGGGCGGCGGCACTCTCCGCCAGCAAACCGGCATAAGGCACGGCACTACACAAAGTCTGATCCAACTGGGTTGCCGCCCAGCAAAACCGCACCCCTTGCTGCAAGGACAGGCCCAATTGCTCAACCATATTGGCCAGTACAGGCAGACGGACACGCCGACATTGCTCGGCATTCAAAGGCACCAAAGCGCACACCAGATACTCGCGCCCAACCCGGTCCTGACTGGGCATGACCGCCCCTGCTTGCACACCCCCATGCGGCAAGGACATCAGAAATCCCCAGGCATGGACAGGCGAGCTGGGCATATTGGCTCCAGCCGTCTTGCTGGGCGAACGAATCTGGCTGACACCACTGCTGAACCAGCGCTCCCACGGCAACAAAATCGGCTCGGGCATACGTCTGCGCACAAAGTCCCCCATGGCCGGAATCTTGCCGTACCACATCACCTCCGGGCTGGAGTCGAAATCATCCTGGCGCATCTCAATGGCTCCCTGGGCAGCTAAACCCTCTCATCTCCGCCAAACGCCACGGATTCCTGGAGCTATTGGCCACCACATCCACCACAAACTGACGACTCCCCAAAGCAAAAGACAAGCGCTGTGCCCCAGCAGACGCACCCGATACAGGCTGTGCCTTGTCCAGCAATCGCAACAACGCCCAGGCACCTGTCGCCCTCATCCCTGACCCTTCGGATTGTGGCTGTGCCTCCAGACTGACCTGACGGCCCCCACGCGGCCCCGGCCACTGCACGCCCATGGCGACCTGCGGGCCATGGGCATAACGCAGCACCTGGCCATCCACATCCAGCAGCACTTGCGACAGTTCTGCATCCAGCTGAACCGGGGTGAACGCCATATCAATACGCGGTTGATTACTGCCTGCCGGGAAGAACACATCCCGAATCACAGCCGCACGCTGAAACGCATCCAGATAACGGAAGTTGGCCGCTGCCTGCCCATCTATGCCCGGTTTGAAACGCCAGCGCCCACCTGACATATCCACCTGGTGCATCAGATGCTCTTGAAAAAAGGCATCCATCAAGCCACCCGGCGCAAACATGCGGGCAAAATCGTTAGGTGCGACATCCTGCCTGGATTGAGCGACGAAGGGATAACGCCCCGCAATCGCACTACGGCAAAACTGACCGATAGTGGCGTTTACCAACTGCCCCAAACTGGCTTGAGTCCGCGACGCGATCTCGGCAGAAGCACCCACCGAAAACTGATCCAGCGCATCACGTAAAGGCCCAGGCAACCGACCTGCCTCTGCCTGCAACTTGGTCAAGACATTAGACTGCGGCGGTGTACCCGCGCTGCGCAGAGCAGCATCCGAGGAGGTCAAAAAAGCATAGAACTCATCCAGCAACTCCAGGGTGCCATCAATAGGCGCTGGTGCCCCGCCACTACTGGAAGCCAGGCGGTGATAAGGCTCGAAGTGCTGATCCACGATGGCCTCTACCTGCTTGGCCTGAGGCTCATTACGACGACTACCCTCCAACCCGACCGGGCCAAACATCTGCTCCAGCGCCTGCCGGGTATCGTCCAGCCGCACTTTGGCTTGTGCCCCCAAAGAGGCCCCCTGCTGCGCATCCTCTCGCAACAGACGAGTTTGCAAAGCCACCTGCTGGACCAACTGCTTCAAGGGAGAATCGGCCATGGACAGGGTGCGGGCCAGCTGAATGTTTTCCAGCAAGCTGCCGCCTTGCAACAGGCGCAAGTCAGCCAGATACTCATCCCACACACGCACATAATCCAGCAGATACAGACGACGCAGCTCCTGGCTTGCCGCACGACGCGCCGCCTCGGACTGTCCGGCTCCCGTATCCAGCCCCAGAATCCAGCGATCATCCTCACGCATCTGCTGCAACTCGCTGTCGATGCGTGGCTCAACCACGGTCCAGTAACCCTCGTAGGTGTACAGACCGTCTACCCCTTCGGTTAGCGGTTTACCGCTTTCACGCTTGAACACAGAGGCCGCGTACGGCCCGGCCATGCCTGCAACAGACATGGGCATCAGTCCAGGTGTGGCCGCCAGAATGCGGCGCATGCGACTGTATGTGCGTTGCTCCAGGCTGATACGCGCCAGACGCTCCCGGCTTTGTTCAATCAAGGCTTCATTGCGCGGGAAGGGATTCAAGAGCAAGCCCGCCTGCGTCACTGCACGTACATGGCTCTCCAGCCTGTCGTATTGCGACTGGGTAAAGCCTGCCGGCAAGTCCTGTTTCAAACTACCCAGCAACCAGGTCTGTAAATGGGCCGCGTCATAACGTCGCGTGTCGTACAACATCAGATAGGCGCGAAGGGCCTCGTAGCCGTACTCCAGATCCTGCGCCTGCTCGCTACGCAACACGGTTTCGATACGACGCGCCAGCAAGGGGGCCAGCAATTTCTCCAAAGCGCGTTGGTAGACGGTATCGGCAGCGGCCTTCATCTTGTCACCCTGATACAGGCCCATACGCCGCTCCAAACCGGGCGCATTCAAGGAAAACTGATCGCTTTGCGGCAGCAACGACAACATATCCAGCAAAGGCAGCAAGCCGACCGCCGGTGTGGTATCCAGCACCTGTGTTTGGTCCGCCTGTTGCTGAGCCTGCGGGACACGTCCTTCAACTTGCTCCACATAGCTGCGGTTCAACAGAAAGCTGCGACTCCAGGCCAGCCCCAATAGCAACACACCCACCGCCACCAAACCGTAGACCAGAAAATGACGCAGGCGCACGCGGCGCTCCCAGCGCTCGTCGCGGCCTGCAACACCGGCCTCCTGAAAGATCAGCTCTTTCAGCAGCTGGGTCAGAAAATAGCTGCGGCCCTGACCGGCCACCGGCTGCGCTTGATCCGCCTGCACATCCACTTCCAGATACTCGCGCATGGAGTCCCGCACCTGATCCAGACGCACACCTCCTTGCCGACCACTGGTGAAGTACACGCCGCGCAGCAACAGTGGTGCCTCGAAGCGGGACTGGCTAAACACCTGTTCCAGAAACTCCTCCAGCACCGGCCCCAGGCGAGCAAACTGTTGTGGCAGCAGATAGGCTTCGGCACGCACGCTTTCGTTGGGCTGCTCGGCCATCACGGCCGCCAGACCACGCTCCAGGCGTTGATGCAAGGCTTCGTACTCGCGCCCATAGGTGTGCGACAAGGAGAATCCCGCTTCGCGCGAGCTTTCATAGGGCAAGGTGAAGCCCCAGACTTGCTCCAGCTCCTGACGATCACAATGGTCGAAATACTCCTGAAAGCCCTGGAGCAAATCCATTTTGGTGACCAGCACATAGATAGGAAACTGAATCCCCAAACGCTCGCGCAATTCGGCCAGGCGCTGGCGCAAGACCTGCGCATGATCGTGACGTTGCGCGGCCGTGCTGGACAACAAATCTGGCACGCTGATAGTCAGCAAAGTGCCATTTATCGGCTGCCTGCGGCGATAGCGCTTGAGCAGGCCCAGGAAACCACGCCATTCCTGCTCATCTCCTACCGGATCACTTTCATGTGTAGTGTAGCGGCCTGCCGTATCCAGCAAGACGGCTTCGTCGGTAAACCACCAATCACAATTGCGCGTACCACCCACGCCTCGCAGCGACGTTTTTCCGTAGCGCTCCGACAAGGGAAACTGCAAGCCGGAATTGACCAGCGCTGTGGTTTTACCCGCTCCGGGTGCACCGATGAACACATACCAGGGCAGCTGATACACGTACTGACGCGACAACAAGGAACGCAAACGCCCGCCCATATGCGAACCGAAGCGAATCCGCTTGAGCAATTCGATCGCCTCATCAAACTGGCTTTGCAAAGGATGCGGCGTAGCCGTATTGCTCGATGCTGACGCCTTCTGCGCCGGGCGGCTTAATTGGCCTAGCAACTGCGCGTTCAGGCGACCTTCTCGCCAACTGCGCCACAACAAGCGCAGCAACCAGAACACCACCACCACAGCCATCGCAATCCAGCGTGACAGCTCGGTTTCCAATGGCCGGGTTTGGCCAATCGCCAACAAAGGCCCCAGCAACCAGATCAGCACCAGCAGGATCAGCACACCCACAAAGGTCCAGACGCTGCGGCTGAAGACCAGACTCAAAAGACGTGTCATTGCCCGGCCTCCTTGCTCAAGGGCACAATCGTGATCTCCACCCGACGGTTCTGTGCCCGACCTTGAGCAGTGCCATTGTCCGCCACAGGCGCAGCATCGGCCCGGCCTTGTGCGCGCACACGCTCAGGCTGACTCAAGCGCTCCTGTAAGACGGCCTTGACCGAGTCGGCACGAGCCTGCGAGAGATGAAAATTGGAAGGAAAGCGCACACTGCGTATGGGGACGTTATCGGTATAGCCATCTACCAGCACCAAGCCCGGCGCGGCTTCCACCGCATCGGCGATACGTGCAATAACGGGAAGCAACGGCGCACGGATCTGGTCAGCTCCTGAATCGAACAGGCCGTCGCCGCGCAGGATAATGACGCTGCGATCGGCCTGATCTCGCACGGTCAGCAGACCCTCGGCCACCTCGGGGGCCAGCAGCTCTGCCAAGGCCAAAGGTGCTGGCGGTGCGACGCCACTAGACGGTGGTTGGCCCTGTGTCTGCAAGGCCGGCAGGCGCAAAGCCACAATGTCCTCGAAAGCCCGATCAGACTGCCGGTTCAACAACAGACTGGTACCCAGATACATCAACAAGCACAGCAGCAAGGCCACACAAACGGCCACCCAGATAGGCACAGGCAAAGGCTTGCCAACTTTCTGCGCCGGGTTGTCGCGCCAATGCGGGGACAGAGCGGCTGGTACCGTCTGCCCATACTGGCGCAAGCTCATGTACAGCCGTTGGCGCACGGTTTCCAACTGGCTGGCGCCCTGCTCATGCACGCGATAGCGGCCTTGAAAACCCAAAGCCAGGCAAAAGTACATCAGCTCCAACAGCTGTAAATGCGCCGCCGGGCTTTGCATCAATTTATCCAGAAGCTGAAAGAACTTCTCCCCGCCCCAGGTCTCGTTGTGAAAGGTGACCAGCAAAGTGTGCGAGGACCAGACTCCGGCCTGCCCCCAAGGGGTGAGCGCAGCCGCCTCGTCCAGGGTCGTACACAGGCAATAGCGAGCCGCCAAAATGGTTTCATTGGCCACGGGCACGGCCTGTGCGCGCAACTCAAATTGCCGGATTTCAGCCACCAGCTTGGCACGCAGACCCGCCGGGTCTGCATGTCGGGCGCTGCGGCGTATATCGGACACCATCACCAGCAAAGGATTGGCGGCCTCCAACAGGGGATTGGCTCCTTGCGGAACAAAGCGCGGTGCATCCGCCCGCGATCGGCGCTCGTCCGGAACCGGGCCATTACTCCAGGAAACTGTCTCGTTCATAGCCATGCTCCGGATCAGCGGCGTATCGCCCAAAACTCAAGTTGCAGGCCAGGAAAGTCTCCGGCCAAATGCAGGGCTAATGCGCCGTTCTGCTCCAGCTGACGCCACAACTCGCCGCCTTTTTCCAGCTCGAAGTAGGTGAATCCTGCGTGATACGGCAAGGCTCGTGGCGCGACAGACAAAGGCTGCAAACCGATGCCCGGCAATTGCAGATGCACCAGATCGCGGATGCGTTCTACCGGCCCCAATTTCACCTGTGCCGCAAAATGCTGCCGCACAGTTTGGGCGGGCAAATCGGCCTGCACGGCCAATACAAAACCCGCTTGTCGCAAGAGCGCACGATCCGCAATCTGGGCCAGACGTACGCCCTGCCCCTTGTCCTCCAGCGCAATCGACACGGCCTGCTGCTCCAGGACCACGGACAGAGCACGGCGCAACTCCAGCACTAGCGGCAAGAAGGACTGGGCCAGATCGTCATGCTGATAGGAAGGCCAGATCAGCGGCTGACGCCCGTCCTGGGTGTAGGTAGCCAAAGCACCATGTAATTCCATCCAGGCCTGATACAGCTCGCCAGGATGTACGTGTACGCGCTGCTCCATGGCCCACAAGGCAGCCCGATAGCGATTGACCAGCTCCAGCATCATGAAGTCGGCCACATCGCCCTGCCCGCGCCCTCCCGGCCCCAGGCGTTCTGCCAGAGCTTGGGCACGGGCCTGCAGTAAAGCCTGCACATCCGCGCTTAGAGCACTTAGCCGGGCATGGGCCTGAATGGACAAGATAGGAGGAATGAAATCCGGGTCCAACACCAGCGAGCGGTCGGGTCTGCGCTCCAGAATGCGGGCCACGGGCATGGCAACACTGTCTTCATACACCTCGGATTCGGGCAGCAAAACAGGCTGCAAACGCCCCAGTTGCGACAGGCAGGGTTCAGGTGACAAACCACTGCTGTCATACAAATCCTGCTCGCTGACCACATAACGCGAACGACGCGAGCTGTGCCCATCAAACTGAATCTCTGCCCGCCCGGCCTGACGACGAGGCAGCACCAGCATCAGACGCTCGGGACGCACCACTTCGGGGGCCGTCCAGGCCACAATCTGCATCGCTCCCGGCCGGCAATCAAAGGGCGTGCCATCCGGCAACAAACCGCGCGCTTCGCGCAATGCGACACTGCCCATACTCAGGGCCTGTTCGTCCAGACTCAAGGTTTCAAAGCCCCAGCAAAACGGCTGCGCAGCCCGCCTTCCGGCGTGGGCATAGTGCTCCAGATAGCGCTCCATCTGCTGAAAATGCTGAGGCCGTAAAAACAGCCCTTCGGTCCAAATGACTTTATCCATTGAAATAATCCGTTCCACGCCCATCAATTAACGACATGAATGGCGTTCTTGCGTAATTGCAGACTGACCTGGACGGCGTCCGGGGCCGACTGCCAGAACTTGTAGATATTGGTGGTGCGCGACTCGGGCAGGGGCAAGAGGACACGCCACACACTGGCATCCAGCTCGCGATACCCTACGACCACGCCAACAGCGGTGGCTTGCAAATCGCCTGGCCTTTTGAAGGTATGAGTCTGGCCGGGGCGCAGCACGATCTGCTCCACATTGAGCAGATCCGCCTGCAAGGCTTGTTGCGGGTCGGACTGCAGGGCGAAGAAGTCCCTGGATTCAAAGGTGCTGCCCGAGCGCAGCTCGAACACAAACACCTGTACCGGGGAGGGCCGACCCGTGGCATCCGGGTTGAGCTGTTCATCCGCAGTCAGAACAATCTCGTAGGGCACGGCCATGCGACTGGAGGTGGACGCGCACGAGGCCAGCAAACCCAGCATCAGCAACGAACACAAACGAAGCAATCGGCGAACGGTCACGATGTCTCCTTGAATGGCAATGCGCCCCATCTAAAAGCATGAATACGACAACTTTGTTAAGGACACGGGGTGTTTCGGTGCTTACCCTTGCGCAACAACTCTTACAAAACCGTCCGCGTCATGTCATGTGGCTGTCTTTTTCCTTTCCTAGTCTTGAGGGCAAGTACAACTTTTCTTTTTCCTGCCATGTATTTACCTGCCCGCCTGATCGTTCCGGCTCTGGCCCTTTTACTGACAGCCTGCGCCCAAACTCAGAACAAGCCAGTGGCTGTTTTCAGCCCGGCTGCCGAAGCTGAACTGGAGCAAATACGCTCTGCCTTTAATGAAGGTGACTACAGCACCGTGATCCGGCAAGTGGGCCGCTCCAGCACCCTGCCTGCTGCCGCACCCAATCAATACAGCGAAGCCTTGAAACTGCAGGCCTTCAGCTTTTGCGTGCGCGACTACACTTTTTTGTGTGAAGAGCGTTTCAAGCAGGCACGGGCTGTAGACCCTGGCTTTACCCTGGCCCAGGCCGAGCGCGGTCATCCCACCTGGGGCCCGGTTTATGAAAAAGTGGCAGGAGCACAGCCATGAGCACAGCTGTAGATTGGCGTTTGCAAGCAGAGTCCGGTGGAGCCCCGCGCCCTGTTCCTGAACCCGGTCTGGTCTGCGGTTCCTGGACTCAGGCTGATCTGGTTTTGCCCGATAACAATCAAACGCCGCCCGTGCTGTCTTACCTGCGTCGCCAGCACGATGTGCTGACGATTCAACGAGCCAGCTCAGACGGTCAGGTCGCCGTGAATGGCATCGAATTGGCACTGGCACAGGTCAAGACCTTGCAGAATGGGGATCGCCTGACTTTGGGGGAAATGCACTACCGGGTGGAATCGGGAGTCAGCCCTGTCACACAAAATGAAACGCCTTTGGCAGCTGCGCCTGTGGCCAATCCTTTCGCAGATCTGCATGTTCCCGGCATGGTCCCGGTCGGTGGCCCCATGCCTGCGCCCTCGGACAAGCACCCCTTCGATACAGCAGCCAAACCAGCCAGCTCACCCAGCACCGACAGCACCATTCCGGCAGCCAGTTGGCAGCCAGAGTTGGGTCGCGCCCCGGAGTGGGTCAGCACCTTGTCCGACAAGGAAAACGAGTTCGATCTTTTGCAGGGAATGCGTCAGGCCTAAGCCTTAGCTGCGCGGCTCTTGCCAATCTGGACGGCTGTCCAGAAACAGGCACAGATCCGCTCTGTCCTGTGTGCCGGGCTGACCTAGCCAGGTTTCCTGGCCCAGACCCAAGCCCGCCCCCAAACCCAGATCAGGTTGCTCGCTGGCTTGTAACACCAGTTGCAACTGAACCGACCACTCCAAGCCCAGATACAAAGCCAGGCAATAGCGCAATTGCCGCCAGGCCGGACGACCTGGCAAGAAGCGGCCATAGTCCTGCCGACTCAAAGGGCCAATCCGTATTCGTATGGTTTGCTGCACATCCAGAATACGTGCACCCAGAACGGAATTTTTCCCTAGCCCCGAACAACTGCGACCCAGGCTGACCTGGGTTTGATCATCCAGCGCTACCCAAACCGGCACGTTCTGCTGAATGCTGACGGGCAATTGGAAATAGCTGGCCAGTAGCGATTGCAGAGCAGGCGCACTACGGGTTTGAGACGCCAGCGCGGGTGCCTGAAAATGGACAGCATGGTCGCTCATGGGAGCCGATTCGCTCGGGCTCCCGACTCCGACCAGGCTGGCCAGCCAGCGCGTAAAACCATCCTGATCATGTTCCAGATCACAGACCGCTTGCGCTTGTGCCCAGGCTCTGAAAAACAGTAAAAACAGACGGTGATGAAACTGGTCCAGAAAGGCCACACCAGCGCGGTCACCAAAGTTGCGACTACGCTGAAAAAAGTACTCCGTCATGTGCAGCGGCAAAGGGCCGTTGGGCCCCCACAAACCAAAACCCTGCACATCCAGATGCAGTTGTTCATCGTCCCAACGAGCGGTTTGCACACTGGAGGCCGCAAAAGCCAAACTAGGAGGCTGGCCTACCCGCACATCTTCTTGGCGAGGCGTAGACGCGGTTCCCAAACGAGGCTGGCCTTGGGCGGCTTGCAAGGCATCAACGGCCCGCAAAACCCGAAACAGATCATGGCCATAAGGCCATTGCTGAATGATCCGGCCCAGCTCTTCCAAAGAAGCCTGGGGCTTTAGCTGTTCCTGCTCGGCCCGGTTCACAGCACCGCCCGCGTACCTGCTTGCGGCCCCCACACTCCCAGTTCCACTCCTGTCTCGGAACGAAACTGGGTAGAGACAAAACTGTTCAGGCTGACATGACGGGCCAGATAACGACTGAGCACGGCGGCCAGAACAAAAGGACGGCCACCGGGAAAACCGCTTTGGTCCAGCGTGACCTCAAAATGCACGCCACGCGCCATCACCAAGGGTCCTGGCACCGGCATGGCCCTCTGCACAGGCCGCGCCTGCACCGCCACAATGGAAGCCAACTGACGCAAGGCACCGGCATCCGCGCTGTCCACATGCGGGGCCAGCAAGGCACGCCAGCGACCTGCAGCCTGCTTAGGGTCGGACTGGGCCACACCCAACTGGGCCAGACTCATCTGTGAAATCAAATCCCAAGCCTGACGACCGCCGGTTGACGCAGGTCGAGGACGGGTCAAACCACCCAATAAACTGACACCGGACACAGGGGCCGAAACTTGCAGGCTGAAGTCAGACTCGGGCGAGCGCGGCAGCAACAAGGGCAAATCACGGTTGCTGCACCAGGCCGTAACACTGATCTGATTCATGCCAAAAAACTCGGACTGCTCGTGCTGATTCACCAGCGATAAATACACTTCGCTACCACCATAACTGCTGCGGCCACCCCAGCGTTTCTGGGTATCAGACACGACACGCGGTTCGCGTCGCACAGTGTAGTAACTGCCATAGCGTCCTGCATCCTGCGCCGTGCTGGCATACAAGGGTCGAAACAGCACATCGTCTGTTCCCTGTCGGCCATGTCCTTGCACTTGCTCCATCAAGCAAACTTCAAAATCCATGGGACGCGTTCTGTCCATGACCACATGATGATCTGTTGCCTGAGGGCGCAAGGCCATGCGTTCACTGCGTCGACGAAATAAATTCACGACCGGTGTGCAATACAAACGCACATGGCCAGGGCCAACGCGTGCCGCCAGATCGGGCCAAGCCTGCTTAAGGACAATATGCAGGCTCCAGCGGCGGCTTTTTCGCTCCTGCGCACGTCCTCTGGCGATAGCTGCTTGCAGACCACGCAGCCGTACAAAAGCAAAACGGCCCGGCAAGGCGAAATACTCCCGCAGCAAGCGATGGCCGGAGAACTCGTGAGACACCATGGGCAAGATGGCTTGATCATCTTCCAGGCCATCGTGTGTCAGACAATCAGACGTAGCCAGAAATTGTGGGGCCTCGTCCTCCATTTGGATGAACACCCCCAACGCCTGCCGCAGCAAGGCATCCAGCAGCAAGCTGCTGTCAGATTCCGGGCCGTCCAGATGCAGGCTAAGCTCATCCAGAGCCAGCTCCTCCAGTGTCAAACCGCCATGCACCGTGAAGTCCAGTTTCAAAGCCGAACGGGCTTGTGCAGCCTGTCGGCTACCTAAAGCCGCCAGAGGCAGATCAGCCGCCACATCCCCCAAACGGACTTGCGACAAGCTCATGGGCCACAAGTCCACGGCATGGCAAGTAGAAAACTCGCAGGCGGTTTGTTCTCCGGCTGGAATACGGGAGCGCAAGGCGGTGTGGCGCGGCATGGTAAAACCTTTGGCCAGAGCACCTTCGCTCATGCTGGGACGAAACTGCACCAGTCCCATACTGGGGGTGGGCATCAACCAGGAAGGTTGAATCACATCCAGCAATTGCTGGCTGAGACGGGGGAATTCCGCATCCATCTTCATCTGAATGCGAGCCGTCAGAAAGCTGAATCCTTCCAGCAGACGCTCGACATAGGGGTCAGCCACCGCCGTATCGTGCACACCCAGACGGGCCGCCACTTTGGGGTAGGCTTGCGCAAATTCGGCTCCTAGCTCGCGCAGGTAAGCCAATTCACGGTTGTAGTAATGCAGCAGCTCCGGATTCATCCCGACGCGTAACTCTCTTCAAGGTCCAACTGCCCGCTTTCCAGATCAATACTGGTGCGCAGCAAGAATTCCTGCGGATACGGCTCGCACCAGACATGGCCCTGAATACGCAGGCTCAAGACGTTATGCAAATCGCGCTGAGCCCTGTGATCCAGACAATGCACCTGCAAGGTATCGGGCAAAATACGTGGCTCGAAATGCAGGATGGCGGTACGCAGCGCTTCTTCCACATCCAGCCACTCCACCTCGCTCATGGTCTTGCCCGCCAGCGGGCTCATGCCGTAGTTCAGGCAGGAGCGGCGCACATGAGCCAAGGCCTGCATCAAGGGGGTAGCGCCCTGATTGGGTGTATTGAGCAAATGACCCAGATCGCGCAATACTGCCTGACGCATCTGGTACTGGCTCATGGGCTGGGGAGGTTCCCAGGTTTGATCGGGCCGCTCGTCGGTCAGCCTGTCCAGCAGACAAGGTTGCAAGCGATCCGCCTGACCGCGCATCAGCGCGGCCCCGCGGCGTCCCGGTAAGCGAAAGCGGTCCATAGCGGCCCTGCCTGAAAACCCAAGCCCGATCAGGCTTCTTTGTTCTGCTTGATGTCCCAGGCCACCAGCGTTTCAGCACCTTTGCTGCCGCGGTCGGACTGTTCCCAGTACTGCTGTTTGACGCGTGCGGCCTGGAAGGAGTAATTGACCATTACGCTTTCCACATCGCGCTCGGCATTGAGCTGAACCGAAGTCACCAGCACTTCTTCCAGGGTGATTTTGGAGTATTCCACCTGCTCGCCACCGGCCTTGCACACCGACAGCTCCACCTTGCCCAGGTGCTTGCCGCTGGCGCAGTGCTTCATCACGGCAGGCGCAGCCTTGTCGATGCGGGCGACCACATGCAGATCGTTGAAATTGGCCTTACCCTGGCCACCGCCACCGCCCGAGCTCATGCTACCCGGTTGCGAAGCGCCCCACGAAAAGGACTGGATATCGGTCCAATCCTTGTGGTTGGAGTCTTTGGATTCGCCATTGGCGCCTTCAATTTTCATGAACATATCAACAGACACGCTTTTCTCCTTGGAGGTCGAATAAGGCCATCAAAAGGCCAGGGTGGGAATCAGTTCTGCTCGCCTTTGAGCGACGGCAAACGGGACACCAGGCGCAGGGAAACCGTCAGGCCTTCCAGCTGGTAGTGCGGGCGCAAGAAGAACTTGGCAGCGTAATAACCGGGGTTGTCCGGCACTTCCTGCACCGAGACTTCGGCGGCGGCCAGCGGCTTGCGTGCCTTGGTTTCCTGCGAAGAGTTGGTCGGGTCGCCGTCCACGTAATTCATGATCCAGCTGTTCAGCCAGCGCTCCATATCGTCGCGCTCGCGAAAGGAACCGATCTTGTCGCGCACAATGCACTTCAGGTAATGCGCGAAACGGCAGCAGGCAAACAGATACGGCAAGCGCGCCGCCAGACGGGCATTGGCGGTAGCGTCTGCGTCGTAGTACTCCTGGGGCTTCTGCAAGGACTGGGCACCGATAAAGGCCGCAAAATCCGAGTTTTTGCGGTGTACCAAGGGCATGAATCCGTTCTTGGCCAGCTCGGCCTCGCGGCGGTCGCTGATGGCAATTTCCGTGGGGCATTTGATGTCCACACCGCCATCGTCCGTGGGGAAGGTATGGCAAGGCAGGTTCTCGACCGCACCGCCCGACTCCACACCGCGAATTGCCGTGCACCAGCCAAAATGCTTGAAGGATCGGTTGATATTCACCGCCATGGCATAGGCCGAGTTGGCCCAGGTATAGCGGTCGTGGCTGGCTCCGTCGGTATCTTCCTCGAAGTCGAACTCATCAACCGGGTTGGTACGTGCGCCATAGGGCAAGCGCGCCAGAAAACGCGGCATGGCCAGGCCCAGATAACGGGCATCATCAGATTCGCGCAGGCTTTGCCAGGCGGCGTACTCGGTATTGGAAAAAATCTTGGTCAGATCACGCGGATTGGCCAACTCCTGCCAGGATTCCATCTGCATCACGGACGGCGCAGCACCGGCGATAAAGGGGCTATGCGCGGCAGCGCCGATACGAGCCAGCTCACCCAGCATTTCCACATCAGGCGGACTGTGGTCGAAGTGATAATCCCCCACCAGGCAACCAAAGGGTTCGCCACCAAACTGGCCGTATTCCTGTTCGTACACTTTCTTGAACAAAGGACTTTGATCCCAAGCCACCCCTTTGTAGCGCTTCAGGTTGCGCGCCAATTCCTTCTTGGTCGCAGGCATCACGCGGATACGCAGCAGCTCATCAGTTTCGGTATTGCTGACCAGATGGTGCAGGCCCCGCCATGCCCCTTCCAGGCGCTGAAATTCGGGGTGATGCAGGATGTGATTGATCTGCTCGGTCATCTTCTGATCGATCTGGGCAATCACTGCCTGAATGGTTTGATAGGCGTCGTCGCTCAAGGTTACGGACTGGTCCAACGCCTGCTCGGCCAGCGTGGTGACGGCAAACTCAACCGCCTGCTGAGCCTGCTCGGTTTTGGGACGAAACTCCTGCTGCAACAGGCTGGACAGCTCGTCCAGCTGGGCCGTATCGCGAGTGGCGGTCAAGGTCTGGGTGGAAGTCATGGGATGGGCTCCTTATGCTTTGGGCTCGTTGTCCTGATCGGGCTGGGACTCGTCCATCGTCAGGGCCTGGGGCGGGCGGCCAGCCAGGGCGCGCAAGAGTTCGGGCTGCTGCAGGAGACGGGACAAGAGTTCTTCCGCTCCGCTTTTGCCATCCATATAAGTCAGCAAATTCGCCAGCTGGGTACGAGCTTCCAGCAGGCGGGCCAAAGGTTCGATCTGACGGGCCAGTTCAGCCGGGGAGAAGCTGTCCATGGAGTCAAAAGACACTTCCACTCCCATCACGCCATCGCCCTTCAGGCTGTTGGGAACCTGCATGTTCAGCTTGGGTGCGATGGACTTCATGCGGTCATCGAAGTTGTCCACGTCGATTTCCATAAACTTGCGCTCGCCCAGCTCCGGCTGGCTCTCCGTGTTGTGCCCGGCCAGATCCGCCAGCACACCCATCACGAAAGGCAGTTGCACACGATGCTCGGCGCCGTACAGTTCAACGTCGTACTCAATTTGCACACGCGGAGCCCGATTGCGCCCAAGGAATTTCTGGCCGCTGCCAGAATTGGATTTCACAGACATCAGGTCTTCTCCAGTTGATTTATGGAATTAAGAAGCGGCTGTCGCCACTTCGGATCGAGGCATGAAAACCTGGATCTGATCCCAGGCACCGGGAGCCAGGTCACGAATCAGCTCGTGAAAACCCATGGGCACCAGTTGCTGGGCACGACGCAGCAGCAAAGGGGCAGGATGGCTGGGTTCGTGCTGTTCGAAATACGCCACCAGCTTGTCCAGCAACAACACCACCTCTTCGCGGGATGAAACATGCAGGTTCTGCCAGCCTGCCAAGCCCATCACCGGGGGAGCCGGATTGGCGAGCTGCGGCGACACGGGGCTGGTGGAGTGACTTTCCTGCACAGGCTCGGGAGCAGAAGGGGTAGACAGTGAAGTCGCCGCATCCAGCACTGCGCAGGCGGCTTCCACGGTGTCCCAGGCTCCGTCCAGACGCACGGACCACTCGGCATCCAGATGACGATGCACCAGGGCCTCCAGCTCCTGACGGAACTGACGTAGACGACTCAAGGCCACGGTCTGACTTTGGCCGGCGGCAAAGGCACGGCGCAACTCTTCGACCAGACGGTCACGACCCGGCAGGCCGCTATCTTTCTGGCTGCCATCCAACACATAGCCGACTTCACGTAAATTCAGTTGACGATGCCCCAGGCTGACCACGGGAGCCTCACGCATCAGGCGACCCAGACCATCAATAGCCGACAGCCCGGCCAGCGCATTGACGCGCGGCAAGGGGTCCAGCTCACCATCGTCGTGCAGAAGCGGATGAACGTGCTCCCAGCCTTGTTGCAGGGCGCTGAGCAGCCAGTCGCACACTTCCACCAAAGCGGGCAGCCCACCTGTCTGCAAACGCGCCTGGGCCAGCACCACCAGCAAGCGAATATCTGCCGAGCGGTCCAGCAAATCCTGCACCAGGCGCACGATGCGCGTCCAGTCCGGCACCTGGGCCGGAATGATGGTTTGGCCAAACTGCTGCTCGCCCTGTACTTGCAAGGCCTGCATCAAGGCCAGAAAGTCTGCCTCGTATTCCAGGTTCTCGCCGTAGTGGGCGTTTTCGGGAGCCAAAATCCAGGCTGGCTGCCACTGCTCCTGTATTCCTTCGACCATAGCTGTCGTCTCGGATAACTGATCACGGAGCCAGTCTAGGAACTGAAGGTGACACCTTTTTGACGAAAATTTTTCCTTACTTATTTTGCAAAATGGATGTATTTACGCTCTTTTTGAAGCAAATAAGGAAAAAGCGCCACCCGCAGGCAGCGCTTTTCAAAGGAAAAAAATTGGCGAGAAGCTAGTCGTCCAACCCCTGCTCCTGTCGCCAGTGCTGGTAGCGTTGCTCCAGAACCGGCCGCAAGGTTTCGTAGCTGTCCCAATCGTCAGGCACGTGATAGATGGATGGCAAAACCTCGTCGTCCAGCGTATCCACGTAATCATCCAGATACAGCTCGTCGTAGTAAAAATCGCTAAAGGCTTTGCCCTGCTCGGACATGTCTTCGCTGACCAGCACATCGTCGCAACACTCTTGCAGCAGTTGCGAGCCTTTGATCATGTGATCACGGCACTGGCGCACCTCGTTGGGGTAGCGGTCCATAAAAGCATTGGCCAGCAGGCCTTTTTCCACCAGCCAGGCCAGATACATGCCGATGTGCGTGCGACCACCTTGCGGGCCCAGATCAGAGGGGTAGTCCCCGCCCACATGCCAGTCCACAGCGTCATATTTAACGGGATCAGTGTGCGTTTTCAATGTCGAACCTCCGTAGGTATGCGTATGTTCTTGGGAAGTGGCTGCTTGGGTGCATTCTTGCCAATCAACTCTGCGCCCTTGCTCTCCATTGCCTTGTCCTTGGCCTTCTGGGTTGCGGAGCGGCGCGCTCCCCCGCTCTTGACTTCGACCGCCCGGATTTTGCCCGTGTTCTTGTCCTTGATCAGTATATCGATCACACGGCGGGTCAATGGGGTTTTTGCAGACACCTGCGTGCCCATGACCTCGTGGCCTTCCTGCTTCAGCTCGGCCTCGACCTCGCGCTCTCGCTGCGCACCCCGACGCCGGTTGCGTTTAAGCTGCGCCCGCTTGGCTTCACGTGCTGCCGCTTTACGCGCCGCCTCCGGCCCGCTGCCCGACACACCCTTGCCGCCTTTACCGGCGCCGCCCCCCGCACCACCGCCACCTAGCAACAGCACTTTGAACTGGCTGGGCACTACCCGCATGCCCACCGTATTCACCGTGTTCTGCATGCTCAAGCTAGTCAGACGGGTCGCCGGGATTCCCTTCCACAGCACATTAGGCACACAGGTAATGGAGCGCGAACGCGACATCACAGTTTGCGAGATCAAGCCCAAAGCCACACCCGGATTGTCACCATTACTCAAGGGTATCGTTGTGAGCAAGTTATGGGCAGGCCCACCCTGCAACAGGATGTTCCAGGCATTGGGAATACCCATCAGGCCCGTCGCAAAATTCGGGTAAGGAATCGGCAACAGAGCCGGTGGTGTCTTGCAGATGTCGGGGAAGGCAATATCCATGCCGCCCCGTTGGCAATTGGCAAACATCAGGGCTCCTTATTCAAGATTCATATGACGCGCGGTCCAGCTCTCAGACTCGTGCAAGGCCGGGTCATTGAGCAGGCAGCCTGCGGCCTGTTCTTGCCCGGCCTTGTCCAGCAAGCAACGATGAAACTGGGTGCGCTCAAAATGTGCGCCATCCCAGCAAGCACGGCGGCAATCTGCATACGAGAAATCCGCATAGCGCAGTTGGCTATGCTCGAAACGGGCCCGCTCCAACACTGCCTGCGCGAAGTAGGCCTGCTGCAAAAAAGAGCCACGAAAATCTGCCTCGGGAGCGTGGGCTTGAGCCCACAGACTTTGTGTCAGATCCGCCTCCCGAATCTGCAGTCCTTGAGCCTGTGCCTGAACAAATAAAGCCTGCTTGGCTTGGACCTTGTTCAGCACGGCCTGATTCAAGATGGCAGACTTGAAATTGGTGCCGTAAAGACGAGCGTGGCTTAGATCCGCTTGAGTAAAGTCGGACTCCATCAAGACACTGCCGCTGAAATCCAGCCCCGACAGATCCATGCCCTGGAAATTGCAGGTTTTGGCCGTCACCCTGTGCCAGCGACTACCGGCCAGAGTGCTGCCCCGCCAATCCATTTCGGTGACCACCACATCTTCCAGACGGGTCGACTGCAAGGACAAGCCCCCTGCGCGGCAGCCAGTCCAAGTGCAGCGCTGCAAAAGAGCTTGGTCGAAGTTGCCCGATTGCAAGATGCATTGCGCCCAGTGAGTGTCGCTCCAGGCTCCGCCTTGCCAGATAGCGCCCTGTAAATCACAGTCCTGCCACATCACCTCCCTGGCCTGGACATGCTTGCAGGACAAGCCGATCAACACGCATTCCATAAAGGCGCAGCCATCGAGCACACTGGCGTCCAGTACTGCTCCGCTCAAGTCACATTGATGAAAGCGGCTACCTGTCAGATTGACGCCCAAGGCTTGCACACGCGGCAGGCGACAAGCGATGAACACCGCTCCTGAATAATCGCCCGGGGGCAAATACAGATCGCTGAAATCCAGCCCCAGCAAAGGCTCACCTTGCCGAATGCGCAAACGCAAAGCATGTGCGTCCATCAGGCTTGCCCCCCGGCAGGGTCGCGGCGTGCCGTGCGCAGATACAGATTACGGCTGCGGGTACGCGCATCCGTTTGCAAACCCATCAAATCAGCGCGGAAGAAGTTCACGGTATCCAGCATCGTGCCTTGAACATTCGCGCCCCCGGCCAGGCTATTGCTCATATCCACCTTGTTCATGATGGCTTGGCTAAAGTCAGTCTCGATCAGAATGCAGTCACTTAGGCGGGCCTGCGTCCATTGCGACCCCTGGAGATTGGCACCGGATAAATCACAGCGAATCAGTTGGGCCTGTTCAAAACAGGATTGCGACAAATCCAGCCCACGCAAATTGCTTTCTTCCAAGCGGGCACCGCGCCAGTCTGACCCCGGCATGTCCACGCCGGACACCACGCTTTGACGCCAGCGGCTGTCACGGCAATCGAGCACACCGTCCAACAGACCCAGCAGCCAGGACGTGTCCTCCAGGCTGGAGCCCCTCAAGGACAGGTCCCGCAGATCACAGTCCAGCCAAGCGCATTGCTGCAACTGGCAATCCAGATAAGACAATTCGGACAAGCGCGAGCGCATCAAATATTGCACGCCACTTAACTGCGAGGTCTCGAAGGTGCAGCGCAGCAAGTCCACATCCAGCCACTCCTGCTCCTGAAGGTTCGACTGCTGGAACAAGACATCCTGCCAACTGGACTCGCGCGGCTGCCATCGGGCCGCCTGCACCTGACGAAACTGTACGGATTGCAGTACTGCCGCACTGAAATCCACATCATCCAATTGGGACTGATTGAATTGAACCTGCTCCAATCGCGCCCGCACAAATGTGGCTCCCGAGCAATCAGCTCCTGCAAACGTGCCTTGCCGTAGAACCGCATCGTTAAAGCAGGTGCCAACACAGCGCACCCCGGAGAAATCGAAGTCCTGCAAATGCAGACCGCTCAAGTCCAGGCCAGACAGATTGCGGGTTCCGGCCAGAATCAACTCCACTCGCCTGCGCAAACGCTGCTGACGCAGATCAGAGGCAGCAGGCGGTGCAGGGGCATAGGTTTGCATCGCACGTCTGGCCTGCTCCATAGGTTTGGATAGCAAGCCGGACACAGGCGCCTGGTCGCTGGCCGCTGCATCCAGCTCGCACAACATGCGCTGTGTATCACGAGCCGTCACACGAGTGCTGGCCTGATCCTGAAAGGGAGATTCACGCTGCAAGTCCTGCACTTTCGCCATGCCCTCTTCCATCTGCTGACGCGCATCCCATTGCTGGCGATTGGCTTGGCGCACTTCCTGCACCCAATCCGTTCGGTCCACATCCATAGGTTTGGGAGGCCCAGCCTGCGCCAAGGAAAACAGCTCGTTCTGCCAAGCCGGGTGTTCCTGTGCCGCGTCCTGCGCCCAGCGCTCCAGGCGCATCCGCATGGTCAAGGACAAAGGGTCGTCTGCGCTAGTCTGAAAATCATCCAAAGGTGCGCAGCAGTCAGCGGGTAGCAAATCCTGGTCGCGCAAGGCAAATAATCCGGCCTGATCGCCTTCGCTACGCAAGCGCAGCACTTGCTCGTAATGGTCCTGACCACGCGGCTGCCCCAAGGGCTCCAGGGCAGGCATTAATAAGTTCACATCTTGCGCCTGCGCGTCCTGAACCGGCACGCTTCCTTGGTACAGCAAGAGCATGTGGCCCAAATCAGGAAAGAACCAAACGGTGGTGTGCCGCAGGTCCAGCTTTTGCAAACCAGGTAGACGACGATCCTGATACAAGCAGATCGCCTCCCACTGCGGCAAGCTGCCACTCCATCGGGGTCGCTGAGCGTGCAGATGGTGTAGTTCCCAAGAACTGTCTGCGGGCCAATGACTTTGTTCACGCCACCACTGGTCCGGTTCAGCAGCATTGAAAAAATGTGGGTCCAGGCTGTCCAGCATCATGCCGGGATCGCCTTGCTGCCAGGCGGGGTCATAACGGCCCGCCAAACGAAAGCGACGTGGTCGCAAAGGCGATACCGGCCCCAAACCCGCTGGACGGCCCTGCTGGCCAGAACGGTGCAAGCGCCCTTCCCAAGGCTCTACCTGCGGCAAGCAAAGCGGTTCGCCCGGACTGGCTGCTTCCATTCCCATGCCCGCGGGATTATCGGGATACTGCGGCCCGCCCCAGCTACGGCTGCCATCCAAAGGCACGCGGGTAAAAGGCTCTGCCTCCCCCGGCCTGCCTTGTCGCCACTGCCGTTGCCCAAATACAGCCAGTTGCTTTTCTATCGGGCCGACACGTGCTTGTACTGCCAGTTGGGATACCGGCTCACCACCAGGAGCGCAGGCATGGCCAGAGACCAGAAACTCTGCACAAGGTTTGGGCAAGGCCAGATCCAGCACATCGTCGTCCTGCATCAGGCCGGATACGCTTTGCCACATACGTGCATCGGTGCTCAAGACATGCGGGGCATCCATGGAACACCAGGCCTGTACCGACACGCTTAGCGCGTGTTGTCCGCGCCAGCTCCAGGGGCGTGCCAAAACACCCAAGCGCAAGGGCTTTACGATGCGCATGGGACTTGTCCTTTGGGAGAGCACGAGCAGGACTGACTTGGAGCAGGAGCACTGCCTGACTGCTCCGGACCCGCGTGTGCGTCATCCCCGATCAACTGCGAAGCCAGCGCCACCATCAATCAATCCCCATAGGAGTTGGCGGCAGGTTTCAGCTGCAAGGTCACCTGTTCACGGTTCAGAGCACACAGCTGAGCATTGGCCGGATCGCACAGTACGCTGACCCAATTACCCGGCTTGAATCGCTTGCTCAGTTCGGGCTGCACCAGCACATCCACATGGGTTTTCTGGCCATCTACGTCCAGACCCAGGCGCACTAGCGGATAAGCAGATTTGAAGACTTCTGGCAGCAGCTCGTCCTGAGAGACGATCATTGCCTGTTGGGGGACGACTTCGGCACGATGCAGACGCTGATACAAGCGTTCCTCAGGACGAGCACGCCAATAGCGCGTAAAACCCCTGTACCCCGCCACAAAACCGCCCACTGCGATCAGCATGGGCAAGATGACCAGATAAGGCAGCCAATCTCGCCATTCCAGGGCAATACCAATCGAAATCATGATGGCTCCCATCAAAGCGCTGAAAGCCATCCATATAATCTGTCCCAGCATCGTCGCGGACGTCCTTAAAAAAAGATGTGCAAGCCGGACTTGGCCAAACGCAGAGCCGAACTGCCGACGCGCACCGCCTGCTTGCCCAGATACACCGCACTGGTCTTGATCGCGGCGTAGGCTTTCTCGTCCTTGAAGGCCGAGTGGTCCATCTTCATGACGGCAGCCTGGAAATTGACCAGATAGCCCTGCGCCCGAATACCCCAGGCATCCAGCGAGGAAATCGTGCCGTTCAGGCGGAACCCCGTCACTTTTTCGGTATGCGGAATCCACCATTTTTCAATACCTGTGACATTCACCTTCCAGCTAGGCGTGGTGATGTTCACGCCCGCTGCGGCGGTAATGTCCACAGGACCGGAAATGCTTTTGGTCAGATTGCCAGTCAGGGTGTCAGTGATATTGCCGGTGGTGGTCAGGTCCACATCACCTGTAATGGTTTCTTTGACATCGCCAGTCACGGTGTAATCCACCGCGCCGGTAATCGTGCGGGTGTAATCGCCGGTTTGGGTGGAGTTGCGAGTGCCGGTGATGGAATCCGTGACATCGCCCGTGACCGTATGAGTGACCTCGCCGGTGATGGTTCGGGTCAAATCGCCGGTCAAGGTGTCGGTGACATTGCCCGTCACGGTACGCGTCACATCACCGGTATGAGTTCGGGTCTGCTCGCCTTCTATGGTTTCAACCAGATCCCCGATGACCGTACGTACGACGCCGCTATTGAATGTCTCGGTTTCCAGATCCTGCACCGTTGTCGTGCGGGTTGCCATGACGCTCAAGGTATCGTGGCCTGTGACCACAGTAGTCCGGTTACCGTCGACGGTATGGGTTTCATCACCCTCGACTTCCGTATCCAGATTGCGCTCGGCATGCAGCCAGATACGCTCCTGTCCGGCTCTGTCCTCGAACATGAAGGCGTTGGCGTTGCTGGGATCACCGTCTTTGGAACGGCTTAGAAAGCCGCTTTGTGTGGCATTGTCCGGAAGGTTCCAGGGCGGCATATTACTGGCGTTATACACACGACCGACGGCAATGGGCCGGTCCGGGTCACCCCCCAGAAAATCCACAATCACTTCGTCGCCCACTCGGGGCAGTTGAATGCCACCAAAGCCGCCACCTGCCCACGGGCTGGAAACACGCAGCCAGCAGGAGCTGTTTTCATTGGCCTGCCCGTAGCGATCCCACAAAAACTGAACCTTGATGCGACCATATTGATCGGTCCACAGTTGCTCGCCGCTCTTGCCCACCACCTTGGCCGTTTGCGGGCCGTAGGTACGCGGAATAGGTGTGCGTCGCAACGGGCGATACGGCTGGCTGGACGGGATCACCAGAAAATCAATGAAGTAGTGACTGGCCATGCCGCTCTCGCCGGTATGGCCTACATCCAGAAAGTCGTAATCGACCTGCGTCACCAGATAGTCGCGGTTGTCCTCGGGGCGCGGATGATTGCGTACGGACAGCAAATAACCCGGCGCGACACCACGCGCATTAGTCTGGGCTTGAGCCTGGCTACGTACTGCCTGCAAGGCTTCCAGCCGCAAGCGGGAGTAATGTTCACCATGTTGAGGCTCGGTGTAGCCACCCGCCCATTCGTAGACTTCCAAATCACCCAAGGCGTGTTCAGCTGGGTTGCTGCGCGTGGCGTCCAGGCTGGCTCCCGGCTTGCAATAGTCGTAGTCAGCGGTCGCGTAGCGACCCGGAGTGACTTGCTCATACGGGTGCCAGGCATGGATATGCTCAACATCAGGATGCGCTACCCGATCGGGGGAAACAAAGGGCAGCTCAGAAAGCCAGGGCGCAGCCGCATGTTGACCCACATCGTCGGCCATCACCAGGGTATGGGCGCCATTACGGTGCTCAAACCAGTAGTAAATCCCCTCGCGTTCCATCAAGCGGCTAACAAACTGAAAGTCGCTTTCCTGATACTGAACGCAATAGGTTTGACGCGGATAGTCCTGCGTCAGGCGCGACTCCCAGGCAAAGGGGTAGCGGCCCAGCACATCCTGCAAAACCTCGGGCACGGTCTTTTCCTGAAAGATCCGGCTGTCCATGTTCTGGCTCAAGAACCAGAGCCAGGGGCGCAAGGTGGCCCGATACGTATAAAAACGGTCGCTGCGGCCCGTTTTACCCATCAGGCGAAATGCGCTGATACGGCCATCCAGAAAGCGCGGCACCGCAAAAGGTGTTTTGATTTCCAGGCTCAGGGACTCGCCCAGCAAGCTGCGCAAATCCAGCAAGGGGGTATTGCAGACCACATCCACCTGCAATTCAAAAGGCTGGGACAAGGCTTCCCGACCTTGCAGAGCCTGAAACAGCAAGACCTCCGGCCCGAGCGGGCTATGCACTTGTACAAGGCGTTCTGTCAGCATGCTTACCCCATATGGATTTGGTCAGCGTCGACTTTGACCAGCTCGCGCGCAGTCATCAAGGTATGGCGGGCATGCAAACGCATTTGATGCTGGGCCTGCACGTCCATGCGGCCCCCACGCCAACGCTCCTCTTTTTCAGTCAGACGAAATACGTGATTGCACACTTGGGACAGGCGATCCGCCACGGTTTCCTGCACGCGCGACAAAATCCGCAGCGTGCCTGCGGTCAGGCTCATCTCCCGGCCAGACTGGCGCAAATGGCCACCTGCCTGCAAAGTCAGGTCCGCCTCGGACTGGATATGTACCCCACCCTGGGCCGCCTGCACATGCAAGCCCTGCTCGGCGATCAGATGCAAAGCCCCGCCCTCGGGTCGCTCCAGCACGGCGAACACATAGGCCTGCTCGCCATCCGCACCGCCTACCCAGACCTTGTCGCCCACTTGCGGCTGCACCAGGCAACTGACGGCCTGCGGCACAATCCGGCAGCGCTCGCCGCAGTCGACTTCAAACTGCCCCGACTCCAGACGAGCCTTGACCCGTCCCTGCCAGAACATGGGGGGAACGTGCAGGCTGGACACCATGCGCAAGGGCAATCCCATACATCCTCCGTGTGAGCTGTTCAACACAATGAAAAGGACTATGGCCCGAGCCCATGTCTACTCTATGACAACAACAAAACTTTACTTTTTTGACATTTAGCGGGTTTTAAGCAAATTTGCTTACACGTATTGTGCTATTGCTCACCGATGCGGGGGACGCCCCAATAAAAAAGCCGCCCGAAGGCGGCTTTGTCCAGCAACGATAGAAACAGCAGCAGATCGGAAATTATGTCCGCTCGAAAATCCCGGCGGCTCCCATGCCTGTACCGATACACATGGTGAGCATGCCGTATTTCAGCTGACGACGCTGCAAGGCATGAACCACGGTGGCGGCACGCATGGCACCAGTCGCACCCAGAGGGTGACCCATGGCAATAGCGCCACCCAGCGGATTGACGCGCTCGGGGTCCAGGCCCAAATCACGAATCACCGCCAGAGATTGAGCAGCAAAGGCTTCGTTCAGCTCGATCCAGTCCATCTGGTCTTGCTTCAGGCCAGCCAAGGCCAGCGCATGAGGTACGGCTTCTTTAGGACCGATACCCATGATTGCTGGTGGCACACCACGGACCGAGAAAGTCACGAAACGGGCCAGCGGAGTCAGATTGTGCTCACGCAAGGCGCGTTCGGAAACAACCAGCAAGGCACCTGCCCCGTCCGAAGTCTGCGAGCTGTTGCCGGCCGTGACCGAGCCACGCGCCGCAAATACGGGGCGCAGCTTGCCCAGCACTTCCAGGCTGGTATCAGGGCGTGGACCCTCGTCACGATCAACCACTTGAGTTTTGACAGAGATTTCCTGCGTGCTCAGGTTGGGTTGACGACGTGTCACCGTCACAGGCAGAACTTCGCCCGTGAACTCGCCCGATTCCCACGCCTTGACGGCTTTCTGGTGCGAGGCCAGGGCAAACGCGTCCTGATCTTCACGGGAGACTTTCCACTGACGCGCTACTTCTTCAGCAGTCAGACCCATGCCGTAAGCGATCCCGTAGTTCTCATCCGAAGTGAAAATCTCGGGGCTGAACGTGGTATTCACCCCCATCACCGGCACCTGACTCATGGATTCCACACCCGAAGCCACGATAATGTCTGCCTGGCCCGTACGGATACGGTCAGCAGCAATCGCAATGGCGCTCAAACCCGAGGCGCAGAAGCGGTTGACGGTCATCCCGGCCACGGTATGCGGCAGGCCTGCCAGCAAGGCAGAAATACGCGCAACGTTAAAACCTTGCGGGCCTTCAGGCAGGGCGCAACCAGCCACCACTTCTTCAATGGCGGCAGGGTCCAGTTTGGGCACATCGGCCAGCATGCCGCGAATGGCTTCTGCCAAGAGCTCGTCAGGACGGTAGGACGAAAACACACCGCGAGGCGCTTTTCCAATGGGCGTACGCTTGGCAGCGACGATATAAGCTTGTTGTACAGTCATGTCTACTCCTTGATCCGCTCTAGTTACGCACTGGCTTGCCAGTGGTCAGCATCCCAGTAATACGTTCCTGGGTCTTGGGGGAATTGAGCAGCTCCAGGAAGGCCTGCCGCTCTTGCGCCATCATCCAGGCTTCATCCACCAGCGAGCCTGGATCCACATCGCCCCCGCAGATCACGGTTACGACCTTCTCGGCAATATGGAAGTCATATTCCGAGATGAAACCACCTTCTTTCATGTTCACCAGTTGCGCTTTCAGCGTGGCGATGCCATCGCGACCGGCAACCGGGAAGCGCCGTGGCAATGGAGCACGCCAACCGGCGCTGGCCAGAGCCTGTGCCTGACGAACGGCCACATAAACCAGTTCCTGACGGTTCATGACGATGGTGTCGGACTCTTTCAGGAAGCCAAGCTGACGCGCATCCAGAGCGGAGCGCGACACCTGTGCACTGGCGATAGCCAGAGCAAAACGCTTCAGGTAGGCCAGCAGCGGGGCATCAGGTGCACCCATGGCTTGCAGTTCAGCCGAGCGACGAGCCGAGTAAGCCAGACCACCTGCGCCTGGAACCAGACCCACACCCACTTCAACCAGACCAATGTAGGACTCGAAGTGAGCGACGCGGTGCGCGCAATGCACAGCCAGTTCGCAACCACCACCCAGAGCCAGACCGGCAACCGCAGCCACCACAGGTACTTGGGCGTAACGGATACGCAGAACCATGTCCTGCATGGCGCGCTCTACAGGCTCAACACCGGCCACGCCTTCTTTCTCGAACACGGGCAAAATGGCTTTCAGGTCAGCGCCTGCGGAGAATGGATCACCATCCTGGGCCACCACCAGAGCCTGATACGAGGCTTCAGCCAGCTCAATCGCCTTGAACATGCCATTGACCACACCAGGGCTCAGCGTGTGCATCTTGGTCTTGAAGGACACGATCAGCACGTCTTGTGGGTGCGGTGCAGGCAGCGTCCAGCAGCGTACCGACTCATCTTCGAAAACCGTGGTGGTTTCCAGAGACTCGACCTCGCCCACCAGCAAAGGTGTGCCAATGTGGCGCAGGTAAACAGGCAGATCGCTACGGCCTTCAAAGCGGCTTTGCGACGGATTCCAGGAACCGGCAGCGGTATGCACGCCTTGCGCTTCCCACACAGGACCACGAGTCGCCCAGTCTGGCAGCGGCTGGCTGCTCAGTGTCTTGCCGTCTTGAATATCCTGGTTGATCCATTCGGCCACCTGACGCCATCCGGCAGCCTGCCAGATCTCGAACGGGCCTTGCTTGTGACCAAAGCCCCATTTCAAGGCCAGATCCAGCTGACGGGCGTTGTCGGCAATGTCTTGCAGATGAATGGCACTGTAGTGGAAGGTATCGCGCAGTACGGCCCACACGAATTGAGCCTGAGGCTTGTCGGACTCGCGCAGCTGGCGCAGGCGCTCAGCCGGGTCACGTACAGCCAGAATGGCGGCGACATCAGGATCGATTTTCTGGTCAGCAGCCACGTAATCGCGCTGTTGAGCATCGAAACGCTGGATTTCACGGCCCTTCTTGCGGAAGAAACCGGCACCGGTCTTTTGACCCAAAGCACCTGCATCAATCAGGCCCTGCACTTCTGGTGGCAGGCCAAAGTGTGCTTTGAAGCTGTCATCGGGCAGCTGATCCTGCATGGTGCGGATCACGTGTGCCAGAGTGTCCAGGCCAACCACGTCAGCGGTACGGTAAGTACCCGATTTGGCTCGACCCAGACGTGTACCCGTCAATTCATCAACCTGCTCGTAAGTCAGGGAGAAACGACGAGCCTGCTCGAACACGGACAGAATGCCAAAAACACCAATGCGGTTACCGATGAAATTGGGGGTATCTTTGGCGCGAACCACGCCCTTGCCCAGTTGCGATACCAGGAAGGTTTCCAGAACATCCAGCAGCTCTGGCTGGGTGTATTTCGTGGGGATCAGCTCCACCAGGCTCATGTAGCGTGGCGGATTGAAAAAGTGCACACCGCAAAAACGTGGGCGCAACGCTTCCGGCAAAACATCTGCCAAGGAAGTGATGGACAGGCCGGACGTGTTGCTGGCGATGATGGCATTAGGATTCAGTGCTGGCCCGATCTTGCGGTACAGATCCTGTTTCCAGTCCAGACGCTCGGCAATGGCTTCGATCACCAGATCGCAATCGGCCAGACGGTCCAGATTGTCGTCGTAGTTGGCGGGCTCGATCAGGTCGGCCAGGTCTGGCGTACCCAAAGGAGCGGGATTCATTTTGCGCAGATTGGCAATGGCACGCAGGGCGATGCCATTTTTGGGCCCCTCGCGGGCGGGCAGATCAAACAGAACTACTGGTATGCCTGCATTCACACAATGGGCGGCAATTTGCGCGCCCATGACGCCGGCACCGCACACGGCGACCCGACGCAAGGTACGGGCACTGCCCGTCACTGCACTGGCTGAACTAGATGTCATAGGTTTGTCTCCAGGAAACTGAAACCCCACGCAGCATAAGGTCCCAAACGGACGCTCTACGATGCGAGGCAATCGAATAATCGTACACGCACAACCGCTTTTACGACCATAAAGTCTTTTTTATTTTCAATCAAAGATGGGTATAGATCAAATCCATCTTCATGAAACTGTCCATGTTTGGATCCGGATCGGGCTGCTCAGCCGCTCCAGCAAGCCACCATAAATTCAAACGATCGTTTCAATCTCTTTTATTTCAACAGATTGAACCCATAAAAAGCTCATTACACCCTTCATTAGCCGCCGGAAGCACCCGGCCCCTCAAGCGGGCATCACACATGGTTTCAAGTTATTTTTTTAATTCTTTTCTTATTTATTTCAATTCATTTTTTATTTAATTTTTGCACCCACTTTAATTAATTTTTATCTTTAAATATTTCAAACAAATAAGCAGCGCTTGAGGGTAGAAAAAAATTTGAACGACCGCTGCCCGACAGCCGTTTTCTTGCCAATAAAGGCCACGCCGCACCCCCAGCAAGAAGGATCAGGCCGCCACCCGAGCGCACAAGAGGGCAAAAACGGCTTAATTTGTATGCCAGAATGTTCAAACTTCCACTTTTGACGAGCCCTATCCGCCTTCATTGCTCTATGACCCGGTCTCAAGAAGCTGCCCCTTTATCCTTAAGCGCTCTATTTCTGATCTTTGCCCGCATTGGCCTGACCAGCTTTGGTGGGGGCTTGAGTGGCTGGTTAATGCGTGAGTTTGTTGTTCAGCGGCGCCTGATGAGCCAGGCGGATTTTCTTAGCGGTCTGGCGCTGTCCCAAGCACTACCCGGCATCAATGTGGTGAACCTCTCTATATGGATTGGTTATCGTCTGCTGGCCGGGCCTGGGGCGTTAGTTGCCACGCTGGGCATGGTGCTTCCCCCGCTACTGCTGGCCATTTTGATGCTGATTGGTCTGGAACAACTGACGGGCTCTACCCTGGTGCCTCAAGTCATGGCCGGAATTGCCGCCGCCGCTATTGGCCTGTCTCTTGAAATGGGCGTACGCTCGGCGCGCAGCGCCGCCACCGGAATCGTGCCCATTGCCCTCATGTTGGCCGTTTTTGTCGGCATTTTCGTCATGGAATGGAGCCTGATCCCCGTTATTCTGATCTGTGCACCGCTGTCCGTCTGGTATGCCTGGCTGCAACTTGGGGACAAAGCGGTGGAGCAATCATGATCACGGTTTTGCTCCAGCTCATGCGCGTCTTTGCGCCCCTGTCTTTTCTGACCATAGGGGGCGGGCAAAGCATCATCCCGGAGATTCACCGGCAATCGGTAGAAATCCATGGCTGGCTCAGCAATCAGGAATTTCTGGATCTGTTCGCCCTGTCGCGCCTGACACCCGGCCCGAAATCCTTGCTTGTCACCCTGGTGGGCTGGAAGGCGGCTGGCTGGGCCGGTGCCCTGGCCGCATCCGTCGCCATTTTCCTGCCCTCTGCCCTGCTGATCTATTACCTGGCAACAATCTGGAAGCGCTATGAGGGCACACGCATCATCCGCGCCATTGAAATTGGTCTGCTGCCCATTGCCGCCGGCATGATCCTGGCCGCCAGCGGCACAATTCTGAAAGCGGCCCAAGGCGGACTGTGGGCCTGGGGCACGGCTCTGGCCTGTACGGCCATTTTGCTGCTAAGTCGCATCAACCCTTTATGGTTGCTGGCAGGCGGCGGATTGCTGTTCGCCTTGATACAACCCGCTATCTAAAACAAATTCGACACAAAAAAGGGCGGCTTCACCACCAAAGCCGGTTTGAAGTAAGTGGCTGTATCAAGAGCCACAAAATGGCTCATAAAAGCGCCACGATCCCGCCCCCATAGCGCGCAAGACATTGAGACGCCAGAGCTGCAAGCGGTACAATGGCAGGTCCTTTTATCCCCTTTTGCCCGCGACATGGTTGTAAATACTGACCGAGCCGTACTAAATCTGGACTCCGCCTCGCTGGGCTACGGTGCCTTTACCGTGCTCGCGGACGTGTCCATGACCGTTCAGAAAGGTCAGGTCGTCGCCATGATGGGGGGGTCAGGTTCCGGAAAAACAACACTTCTGCGTGCTGCGACCGGACAAATTCGTGCTCAGAAAGGGACTGTTACGGTTTTTGGCCAGGACTTGGCCAAGCTGGACGGCGAGGCTCTGCGCCAGACGCGTCAACGCATGGGTGTGCTGTTTCAACAGGGTGCCCTGTTTACTGACCTGAACGTGTTTGAAAACGTGGCGTTTCCCCTGCGGGAGCTGACAAACGACTCCGAAGCCGCCATTCAGGACCGTGTACTGGACAAGCTGGACGCCGTTGGCCTGCGCGCGGCTGCCCATTTAGGCATCAATGAAATTTCCGGCGGTATGGCCCGCCGGGTTGCCCTGGCCCGTGCCATTGTGCTGGAGCCCGAGCTGATTCTGTACGACGAACCCTTTGCCGGCCTGGACCCTATTTCCATGGGCATTACCGCGCAGCTGATTCGCAACCTGACCGACCGCCTGAACTGCGCTTCAGTATTGATTACGCACGATGTGGCCGAATCCTTTGCGATTGCCGACCAGGTTTATATTGTTGGCCAGGGACGTTTGCTGACCCAGGGCACGCCCACCGAGCTGCGCGCGTCCAAGGATCCTTACGTGCAGCAGTTCCTGCGTGGTGAACCCGACGGCCCTATCGCCTTTAACTATCCCGTCACCCCGGCTTTTGAAGCCTGGCTCCAGAATCGGACGACGCGCTCATGAATTTCATCACCGCCCCGATTAACGCGCTAGGCGCTGCGATACGCAATAGCATCTACGGCCTGGGTGCCTTCAGCCGCCTGTTCGTGGCCTTGCTGGCCCGATCTTCCCTGCTGTGGCGTCGCCCCCGTCTGGTTTCCCAGCAAATCCACTTTATTGGCAACTATTCGCTGCTGATCATTGCCGTTTCCGGGCTGTTCGTGGGTTTTGTGCTGGGCTTGCAAGGTTATTACACACTGAACCGCTATGGTTCCGAAGAGGCCTTGGGCCTGCTGGTCGCCCTGTCTCTGGTACGTGAACTGGGACCAGTCGTCACCGCCCTGCTGTTTGCAGGCCGAGCCGGAACATCATTAACCGCCGAAATCGGCTTGATGAAGGCCGGTGAACAGATTGCCGCCATGGAAGTCATGGCGGTAGACCCCTTGCGCCGCCTGCTGGTACCGCGCTTTTGGGGTGGCATTATTGCCATGCCCATTCTGGCCGCCGTGTTCTCCATGGTCGGCATTCTGGGCGGCTATGTCGTCGGCGTGCAGATGATCGGCATTGATGCGGGCGCCTTCTGGTCGCAAATGCAAAACGGTGTCGATGTCATTGATGACGTACTCAACGGAGTGATCAAAAGCCTGGTGTTTGGCCTGATCGTGACCTTGATTGCGCTGTATATGGGCTGGCATGCCAAGGCCACGCCCGAAGGCGTTTCTCGCGCGACCACACGCACGGTCGTCAGCGGCGCTTTGGCGGTATTGGGCACTGACTTCCTGCTCACCGCCCTTATGTTCAGTTAACTATTTAGGAATTGCTCAGCTATGAATCGCGAGAAAACCGATTTCTGGGTTGGCCTGTTTGTTTTGCTGGGGCTGGTCGCACTGGCATTCCTGGCCCTGCGTGCGGGTAACCTCAGTTCTTTTTCCTTTGCCAAGACCTACCAGGTATCGGCCAAGTTCGATAATCTGGGTGGCCTGAAACCACGCGCTCCCATCAAGGCCAGCGGTGTGGTCGTTGGCCGGGTTGGCTCCATTGGTTTTGACAACAAGGACTTCAAAGCCGTGGTCACCCTGGATATGGACGAGCACTACAAGTTTCCTGTCGACACCTCGGCCTCCATCTTGACGTCAGGCCTGCTGGGCGAACAGTACATTGGCCTGACTGCGGGTGGCGACGACAAGGACCTGCAAGGTGGCAGCACCATTACCTATACTCAAAGCGCGGTTGTGCTGGAAGAACTGATCAGCAAGTTCCTCTACAACACGGCCTCCAAGGACGGCGGCTCCAAATCGGAGTAAGCAAACCCGCCCGTTCATGCTCATTACAGACGACACAACCATGAATACAACAACTCGCCGCTCTTACTCCCTGCCTCGTGGAGTCCGTTTGAGCCTGATCGGTGCCAGTGCTGCGCTTGTGGCCGGTTGCGCCAGTGTGCCCAACCCCAACCCCCAGGACCCCTGGGAAGGCATGAACCGTGGCATCTACGCCTTTAACGAAACCGTGGACGGCGCGCTGATCAAACCGATTGCAGAAGGCTACAACGCCCTGACGCCGCAGCCTGCACGCACATGTATTAGTAACATTTTCAACAACCTGGGCGATGCCTGGTCGGCCGTCAACAGCTTCCTGCAAGGCGAGCACGTTGACTTCTTCAACACCCTGGGCCGAGTCCTGTTCAACTCGACCATGGGCCTGGGCGGTTGTATTGACGTTGCCACCATGAACGGCTCCAAGCGCATCCCCAACGACTTTGGTGTGACGCTGGGCGTATGGGGCGTCAAGTCTGGCCCTTACGTGGTTCTGCCCTTCTTTGGCCCCAGTACCGTTCGCGACGGTGTGGCACGTGGCACCAGCTTCCTGGAAGGCTTCTCCTCCACGGGTCCGATCATGGCGATCAAGGATGTACCGGTACGCAACAGCATCTTGGGTTTGTGGGCCTTGGATGCCCGTGCTGGCGTGCTGGATGCAGAAAAACTTGTTAACGACATCGCCCTTGACCGCTACAGCTTCATACGCGACGCTTACCTGCAACGACGCCATGCGATGGTGCAAGCCCGCCGCACCGGTGGCGACACCAGCCAGGACCTGCCTGACTACTCGGACGCAGACGAATAAAAACGCGCTGCCCGCAGAACATTCTTCTGGAGTTTTTTATGATTTCCCGTCCCGCCTTGGGCGGGACTGCTTTGCAGTCCTCCCCCTCTCGCCTGATTTCCTGGATCCTGACCGTCTGTGCGGCCCTGGCTCTGTGTTTGCACGCCGTCGCAGCCCAGGCACAAGTTGCAGATCCCAAAGGGGAGCCCAACAAGTTTGTTGAATCGGTCGGTAATCAAGCATTGCAAGTGGTCAAGGAAAGCGACGCCATCCGCAAGGGTGACCGCGCTGCCATTCTGGCTGCCGTGAACGAAAACATCATGCCCTACGTGAACCTGGAAAAGACGACACGTCTGTCCGCTGGCCGCTACTGGCGTCAAGCCAGCCCCGAACAGCGTCAGAAGCTGGTCGAAGCGTTCAAGGGCACCTTGGTGCGTACCTACAGCGGGGCCTTGTCCCGCGTGGATGACAAGACACAGCTGACCATCCTGCCGTTCCGTGGCGATGCCAATGCAGACGACGTGGTGGTGCGCTCCTCGCTGACTCAGTCCAACGGTGGCCCGGTTGGCGTGGATTACCGTCTGGAAAAAACACCTGAAGGCTGGAAAATCTACGACTTGAACGTGGAAGGCATCTGGCTGATTCAAAACTACCGCAACCAGTTTGCCCAGCAAATTGAGCAAGGTGGCATTGATGGCCTGATTCAGGCGCTGAACAAGCAAAACAGCTAAGACAGGCCGTGGCAAGCACGGGCGCTTTGGTCGGGCATTCTTAAGCAGACCAGAGTCGTACTCTATAATAAAGAGCCTGATCACCCCCAAACAGGTCTACGCCCATGCGTAGGCCTGTTTAGTTAACAAAGACGCTACAGCGACGACTTACACCGCCACACCCGCGTCAGGCCAACCCAAATTGCCATGTCCGCCTTCAAACTCGATAACGTCAGTAAACGCTTCGCTCCCCAAAGCCGGGGACTCAAAAGCCTGTTTTCCCCTCCCCGTTCCGATGCCGGTTTTCTGGCCGTCGATCAGGTCAGCCTGACTATCGAACATGGTGAATTTTTCGGCTTGCTCGGCCCTAACGGCGCCGGCAAAACAACCCTGATTTCCATGTTGGCCGGCCTGACCCGTCCCACCAGCGGCCAGGTCAGTGTCTGTGGTTACGATGTGCGCACCCAGTATCAAAAAGCCCGCCAATCGCTGGGCGTGGTGCCACAGGAAATTGTTTACGATCCCTTTTTCACCGTCCGTGAAACCTTGCGTCTGCAATCGGGCTACTTTGGCCTGAAAAACAATGACGACTGGATCGACGAGATTCTGGCCAATCTGGCCCTGAGCGACAAGGCCGATGTGAACATGCGCGCCTTGTCCGGCGGCATGAAGCGCCGCGTTCTGGTCGCCCAGGCGCTGGTGCACCGCCCCCCTGTCATTATTCTGGATGAGCCCACTGCCGGTGTGGACGTGGACCTGCGCCGCACGCTGTGGGAGTTCATCATTCGCCTGAATCAACAAGGCCACACCATCTTGCTGACCACCCACTATCTGGAAGAAGCCCAGGCCCTCTGTGGTCGCCTGGCCATGCTTAAAAGTGGCAAGATCGTCGCCCTGGATACCACGCAAGCCATTATGGAGCGCGCAGGCGGCCACGATCTGGAGGATGCATTTGTGCGCATCATGCACAACGAAGGAAAAATGGGAGTCGCACTGTGAACCAGAACAATTCTCCCAAACACTGGGGCGTGCCTCAAAACACGGACGCCCCCGCTGCCAAGATCGGCACCCTGAGCCTGCCCCCTCAGCCCAAGATGGGCTCGGGCTTTCCTACGCTGCTGCGCAAGGAGCTGATGCGTTTCTGGAAAGTGGGCTTTCAGACCATTGCTGCGCCCGTTTTGACGGCGCTGATGTATTTGCTGATTTTCGCCCACGTGCTGGAAGGCCGCGTCACGGTATACGACTCCGTGCCCTACACCGCCTTCCTGATTCCGGGCCTGATGATGATGAGCATGTTGCAAAACGCTTTTGCGAACCCGTCCTCATCACTGATTCAAAGCCGCATCACTGGCAATCTGGTCTTTATCCTGCTGCCACCGCTGTCGCACCGCGAGATTTTCGCCGCCTATCTGCTGGCGTCCATCGCCCGCGGTGTCTGTGTGGGCCTCTGTGTGTGGCTGGTGTCGCTGTTCTTCGTGTCCCTGCCTGTGGCCAAGCCCTTATGGGTATTGGTGTTTGCCGTCATGTCTTGCGGCATCATGGGCACCTTGGGTCTGATCGCCGGACTGTGGTCTGAAAAGTTTGACCAACTGGCGGCGTTCCAGAACTTTCTGATCATGCCTGCGACGTTCCTGTCGGGCGTGTTCTATTCGATTCATAGCCTGCCGCCGTTTTGGCAAACTGTTTCACACTGGAACCCGTTGCTCTATACCATTGACGGGTTCCGCTACGGTTTTTTTGCCGCCTCGGATATTTCTCCCTGGTTCAGCCTGACCGTTGTCGCCAGCGTCTTTGTTGCGCTGTGTCTGATTTCGCTACGCCTGCTTGCCTCAGGCTATAAATTACGGAATTGATTTCATGTTGCCGACCCCCGAACAAGTTCACCAATACATTGCCGACAACCTGCCCTGTGAACACTTGCAAGTGCAAGGCGATGGTTCGCACTTTGAGGCCCTAATCGTCAGCACCGCCTTTGAAGGCAAACGCCTGATTGCTCGTCACCAACTGGTTTACAAAGCCCTGGGCGACCGGATGAAAGCCGAAATCCACGCCCTGTCCATGCGCACGCTTACCCCCGACGAATACAAGGCCAATCCGAATGGATAAATTACGCATCACGGGCGGACAACGCCTGAATGGCGAGATCACCGTCTCTGGCGCCAAAAACGCTGCCCTGCCCATTCTGTGCGCCAGTCTGCTGACTGCCGACACGGTGTACCTGGACAATGTCCCGCGTCTGCGTGACATCGACACCACCCTGAAGCTGTTGGGGCAGTTGGGTGTCACCCAGGAGCGCAATGGCACGCTGGAGCTGAATGCAGGCAACATCACCAATCTGGAAGCGCCCTACGAACTGGTGAAAACCATGCGCGCCTCCATTCTGGTGCTGGGCCCCCTGCTGGCCCGCTTTGGCGAGGCCCGCGTCAGCCTGCCCGGTGGATGCGCCATTGGTCAGCGCCCTGTAGATCAGCACATCAAGGGTCTGGCGGCCATGGGGGCAGAAATCCATGTCGAGCACGGCTTTGTGAATGCCCGCGCCAAACGCTTGCGCGGTGCCGTGGTGCGCACGGATATGGTGACGGTGACCGGCACCGAAAACCTGATGATGGCCGCCGTTCTGGCTGAAGGCCAAACCATTCTGGAAAACGCAGCCCGCGAACCGGAAATTATTGATCTGGCCGAGCTGCTGATCAAAATGGGTGCCAAAATCCAGGGCCACGGTACCGACCGTATCGTCATTGACGGTGTCGAACGCCTGCACGGTGCCAAACACACCATCTGCCCCGACCGTATTGAAGCCGGTACGTTCCTGTGCGCCGTTGCCGCTACCGGTGGCGAACTGACCTTGCGCAATACCGATGCTGACGCCATGGGCGCCACGCTGGACAAGCTGCGCGAAGCCGGACTGCAGATTGAAACCGGCTCGGACTGGATCAAGGCCAGCATGAATGGTCGCCCCAAGGCGGTCAGCTTCCGTACCAGCGAATACCCCGGCTTCCCCACGGACATGCAGGCTCAATTGATGGCACTGAACACCATTGCCGACGGCACCGCCTCGGTCGTGGAAACCATCTTTGAAAATCGCTACATGCACGTACAGGAACTGAACCGACTGGGTGCACAGATCGATATCGAAGGCCATATGGCCGTCGTTACCGGCGCTCCTTACCTGACTGGCGCCACCGTCATGGCAACCGACCTGCGTGCGTCGGCCAGCCTGGTCATTGCAGGCCTGGCGGCTCGGGGTGACACTACCGTCGAACGCATCTACCATCTGGACCGTGGCTACGACCGCATGGAAGCCAAGCTTCAAGCCGTAGGCGCCAACATCGAGCGAATCAGCAGCAAGGAAACCCAATGAGTCCCGCCGGTTTAAATCAACCTCTGACGCTGGCCTTGTCCAAAGGCCGGATTTTTGACGAAACCCTGCCCTTGCTGGAAGAGGCAGGCATCAAGGTGCTGGAAAGCCCCGAAACGTCGCGCAAACTGATCCTGCCCACCAATAACCCGGACCTGCGTCTGATTATTGTGCGTGCCACCGACGTGCCAACCTACGTGCAATACGGTGCCGCCCATATCGGAATTGCCGGCAAGGATGTGCTGTACGAGCACATGGAACAGCACCCCGGCGGTCTGTACCAGCCCGTGGACCTGAACATTGCCCGTTGCCGCCTGTGTGTGGCCGTGGCCGAAGGCTTTGACTACCATTCGGCCGTCAAGCAAGGTTCGCGCCTGCGTATCGCCACCAAATACACCCGCGCTGCCCGCGAACACTTCGCCAGCAAAGGCGTATATGTGGACTTGATCAAGCTGTATGGCTCCATGGAACTGGCTCCGCTGGTCGGTCTGGCCGACGCCATTGTGGACCTGGTCTCCAGCGGAGGCACCTTGCGTGCCAACAAGCTGGTGGAAGTGGAAGACATCACCCCCATTTCCTCGCGCTTGATCGTCAATCAGGCTGCCATGAAGAATCGTGGTGCCCAGTTGCAACCCCTGATCGACGCTTTCTCTCGCGCTTCGGTAGACGAGTAAAACTTCCCCTGCCACGGGCGGGGGATAAACAGCCTGACAATCCTGCTTGCGCAAAAGGCGCAGACCGCCTTTTGCCTAAGCGAAATGTTATACACTGGCCCTTGAACCTTAGCTTTTTCCTATAGCGACATGTCACTGATCCATCGCCTGACCTCCCAATCCGCCCAGTTCGATGCCGAACTGCGCACTCTACTGGCTTACGAAGCGTCCGAAGACGCGTCTATCGAGCACGCTTGTGCCGAAATTCTGCATCGTATCCAGCATGAGGGGGACACGGCCTTATTGGATTACACCCAGCGCTTTGACCGACTGGCTGTTGAACAGGCCTCGGCACTGGAAATCTCCAAAGAAGAACTGTTTGCGGCTCTGGACAGCCTGCCTACCGATCAGCGCAAGGCACTGGAACAGGCCGCCGAGCGTGTGCGTCGTTACCACGAGCATCAGCGCACTGAAACCTGGACCTACACGGAAGCCGATGGCACCGTGCTGGGTCAGCAAGTTACCCCCTTGGACCGTGTGGGACTGTATGTTCCCGGTGGCAAGGCCGCTTACCCCTCCTCGGTTCTGATGAACGCCATTCCTGCCAAAGTGGCTGGTGTTCCAGAACTGATCATGGTCACGCCTACACCCGATGGCGTGCGCAACCCCATCGTGCTGGCGGCTGCCGCCCTGGGCGGTGTCGATCGCGTGTTCACTATTGGTGGCGCGCAGGCTGTAGGCGCTTTGGCTTACGGTACGGACACCATCCCGCCGGTAGACAAGATCGTCGGCCCCGGCAACGCCTATGTCGCCGCTGCCAAACGCCGCGTCTTTGGCGTCGTTGGCATCGACATGATTGCCGGCCCCTCCGAAATCCTGATCATCAGCGACGGCAGTGCTCCTGCTGACTGGGTGGCGATGGACCTGTTCTCCCAGGCTGAACACGACGAGCTGGCCCAGGCCATCTTGCTGTGTCCCGATGCGGACTTCCTGGACCAGGTTGAAGCGGCCATCGAACGTCTGCTCCCCACCATGCCACGCGCGGACATCATCCGTCGCAGCCTGTCTGGTCGCGGTGCCCTGATCCACGTCCGCGATCTGGACGAGGCCTGTAAGATCAGCAACCATATCGCGCCGGAACACCTGGAAGTCTCTACCCGTAACGCCCAGGACTTGTTGGGCAAAATCCGCCATGCTGGCGCCATTTTCCTGGGCCCCTACAGCTCCGAATCGCTGGGCGATTACTGTGCCGGGCCTAACCATGTCCTGCCGACGGCACGCACTGCGCGTTTCTCGTCACCTTTGGGCGTCTACGATTTCCAGAAACGCAGCAGCATTATTCAGGTTTCAGAATCAGGCGCCCAAACATTGGGACCCATAGCCGCTACGCTGGCACAAGGCGAGGGCCTGTACGCCCACGCTGCCAGCGCGCAATTCCGATTGAACCAATCCTGATACCGGCCTTGCCGCCGGCACTGATATGCGTACCGCCGAGATTACCCGCAATACCAATGAAACCCGCATCCGCGTGGCCGTTAACCTGGACGGCACCGGCCGTCACTCGCTCAACAGCGGCGTGCCCTTTCTGGACCACATGCTGGACCAGATCGCCCGCCACGGTCTGATTGACCTGGACGTGCACTGTGAGGGCGACACCCACATCGATGATCACCACACTGTCGAGGATATCGGCATTGCACTGGGCCAGGCTTTTGCCAAGGCCGTAGGCAGCAAAGCCGGTCTGCGCCGCTACGGCCATGCCTATGTGCCCTTGGACGAGTCACTGTCGCGCGTAGTGGTGGACTTCTCCGGTCGCCCCGGCCTGTTTTATTTTGTGCCCTTTACCCGCGCACGAATCGGCCAGTTCGATGTAGACTTGGCACGCGAGTTTTTCCAGGGTTTTGTCAATCACGCCCTGGTTTCTATGCACATCGATAACCTGCGCGGCGAAAACGCACACCACCAGTGCGAAACCGTGTTCAAAGCCTTTGGCCGAGCATTGCGTATGGCTCTGGAGCTGGACCCACGTAGCGAAGGCGTGGTGCCTTCGACCAAAGGGGTTCTGTAAACGTCCTTCGGACACACATCGTGACCACTATCGCTATTGTCGATTACGGTTCGGGCAACATTTTCTCGGTTGCCCGAGCACTGCATGCCGCCGCACCTGATGCGCGCATCGTTCTTGCTCAAACCCCTCAAGCCATTCTGGATGCGGACCGGGTTGTCTTACCCGGCCAGGGTGCCATGCCCGATTGCATGGCCCACCTGGACCAATCCGGTTTGCGCGATGCCTTGCTGACAGCCGCCCGCAACAAGCCCTTATTGGGCATTTGCGTAGGCGAACAAATGCTGTTCGATTCCAGTCAGGAAGGCAATGTCCCCTGTTTAGGTCTGATTCCCGGCCAAGTGCGCCGTTTTGAGGGCCCGAACTACAAAAGCAGCGACCACGCCTCCGGCCCCGGGCTGAAAGTGCCCCATATTGGCTGGAACCGCGTACACCAGACTCAGGATCATCCCTTATGGGCTGGCATTGAGGATGGCGCGTTCTTTTACTTTGTTCATAGCTACTTTGTCGATCCGCTGCATATAGATCAAACTTGTGGTTCGACGCACTATGGCCAACGCTTTACCTCGGCGATAGCAAACGCTAATATTTTTGCGTTGCAATGCCATCCTGAGAAAAGCGCAGACAACGGCCTGCAACTGTTCCGGAATTTCGCCAACTGGAAGCCATGATTTTTCAAGCAAGCTTCCCGGCGTTGTTCTGACTTTTTCCGACCCAGTATTTCTTACGTTTTTTACGGCTAAAGACCATGCTTTTGATTCCCGCCATCGACCTCAAAGACGGGCGTTGTGTGCGCCTTCGCCAGGGTGACCTGGACGATGCCACTATTTTCTCGGATGATCCGGCCAAAATAGCAACACAATGGCTGGAACAAGGGGCCCGGCGCCTGCATCTGGTGGACCTGAACGGCGCTTTTGCCGGCAAGCCCAAGAACAGCGAAGCCATCAAATCCATTATTGCTGCCATCGACGGTGAAATTCCCGTACAGATCGGCGGTGGTATCCGCGACCTGGATACCATCGAGCGCTACCTGGACGCTGGCATGAGCTATGTCATTATTGGCACTGCCGCTGTCAAAAGCCCTGGTTTCCTGCAAGACGCCTGCAGCGCCTTTCCTGGCAACATCATTGTTGGCCTGGATGCCCGTGACGGCAAAATCGCCACCGACGGCTGGAGCAAGCTGACCCGCCACGACGTACTGGATCTGGCCAAGAAATTTGAAGACTACGGCTGCGAATCCATTATCTACACCGATATTGGCCGCGACGGCATGCTGACTGGTGTAAACATCGAAGCCACCGTCAAGCTGTCCCAGCACGTGAAGATTCCCGTCATCGCCTCCGGCGGTGTCACCAACCTGAAAGACATTGAAGACCTGTGTGCCGTAGAGCACGAAGGCATCGAAGGTGTGATTTTGGGTCGCAGCATTTACGAAGGCACCCTGAATTTTGCCGAGGCGCAAACCTTCGCTGACGAGTACCAGGCATGAGCCAGGACGTCACCAACGAATTAGCCTGCCGCATCATTCCTTGTCTGGACGTGACCGCTGGCCGTGTGGTCAAAGGCATCAACTTTGTGGATCTGGTCGATGCCGGAGACCCTGTCGAAATCGCCCGCAAGTACAACGACCAGGGTGCCGACGAACTGACCTTCCTGGACATTACGGCCACCTCGGACAACCGTGATCTGATCTTGCCCATCATCGAACAGGTGGCCAGTCAGATTTTCATCCCCCTGACAGTGGGCGGTGGTGTGCGCGAAGTAGCCGACATCCAGCGCCTGCTCAATGCCGGTGCGGACAAGGTGTCCATTAACAGCGCTGCCATCAGCAACCCGGACCTGGTGCGTGCCGCCAGCGATCACCATGGCAAGCAATGCATGGTCGTCGCCATTGATGCACGCCGTGTCAGTGCTGAAAACGAAGCCCCCCGCTGGGAAGTCTTTACCCACGGCGGTCGTCGTGGAACCGGCCTGGACGTGGTGGAATGGGCAGCCCGCATGGCCGAATACGGCGCCGGCGAACTGCTGCTGACCAGCATGGACCGCGACGGCACCAAATCCGGCTTTGATCTGGAACTGACTCGTGCCGTGTCCGAGGCGGTTTCCGTTCCCGTTATCGCCTCTGGTGGAGTGGGCGGCCTGCAAGACCTGGCCGATGGCGTGATCAAGGGCGGCGCCAGTGCCGTACTGGCCGCCAGCATCTTCCACTACGGTCAACACACTATTGCCGAAGCCAAGGATTTCATGGCTGCGCAAGGTATTCAGGTGCGACGCTAATGGCTGACTTACCGGCCTGGCTGGCTGAAATCCGCTTTGATGAACAAGGCTTGATCCCCGCGATTGCGCAGGACCAGGCCACGGGCAAAATCTTGATGGTCGCCTGGATGAACCAGGAGTCCCTGCAAGAGACCGTCAGCACCGGCCGCGCCGTGTACTGGTCGCGTTCCCGCCAGCGCCTGTGGCGCAAGGGCGAGGAATCCGGCCACGTGCAGCATGTCAGCGACTTGCGCCTGGACTGTGATGGCGACGTTATTTTGCTTAGCGTGGAGCAGGTTGGCCAGATCGCCTGTCATACGGGTCGTGAAAGCTGCTTTTATCGCCAGCTGCAAGGCCAGAGCGATCAGGCACAATGGGTGGCGGTTGACCCCGTCCTGAAAGACCCGGAGCATATTTACCGATGAGCGAACAACCTACTGTCGAGACCATCCTCGATCATCTTGGCCGCACCCTGAAGTCCCGCCTGCCTGCACAAGGCGGGGATCCATCCTCTTCCTACGCCGCCAAGCTGCTGGCCAAGGGACCGGATGCATTCCTGAAGAAAATCGGGGAAGAAGCGACCGAGCTGGTCATGGCTGCCAAGGATGAAGAACGCGAGCGCATCGTCTACGAAACGGCAGACCTGTGGTTTCATAGCCTGGTGGCCCTGACTTACTACGGTCTGGAGCCCCGCGATGTCCTGACAGAACTGCTGCGCCGCGAAGGTACATCAGGCCTGGAAGAAAAAGCTTCGCGCCCTAAGGACCAGGTGTAATTCTGTCATTTAGACGCGCTACACTGTCCTGATACCTAGATTTTTGGCACTTGCCCAGCAAGTGCTTCGCTACCGAGGTTGCTATGAGCGAGAACTGTCTGTTTTGTAAAATTGCTGCCGATCAGATCCCGTCCAAAAAAGTGTACGAGGACGAGGACTTTCTGGCATTTCACGACATCAACCCAGCTGCACCTATCCATATCCTGGTAATCCCCAAGAAACACGTCGTGTCCATGCAGGACGTATCGGGCCAGGATAGCGAATGGTTGGGTAAAATGATGGCTTTGGCACCTTCCCTGGCCGCAAAGGCTGGTTGTCGCCCCGGCCCTGAAGGCGGTTTCCGCATTGTCATCAACAACGGTTTGGATGGCGGGCAGGAAATCAACCATTTACACATGCACATCTTGGGCGGTGAGCGCCCATGGCAACAACGCGCAGCCATGGCTGCTTAAGGGAGATACATTATGGGTAGCTTTAGCATTTGGCACTGGCTGATCGTTCTGGTCATCGTTGCCCTGGTTTTCGGCACCAAGAAACTGCGTAATATCGGCTCGGATCTGGGCGGCGCAGTCAAAGGTTTCAAAGAAGGCATGAAAGACGTGGGTGAAGAAGAAAAAACACCCGAAACCGTCAGCCAACGCGCTGCCGATCCTCAAACGATCGACGTGCAGGCCAAGGAAAAATCCGATCGCGCCTGATCCCCTTCTTGTGTGAGTCTGAATGTTTGATGTCAGCTTTAGTGAACTGCTCCTGATTGGAGTGGTTGCCCTGATCGTCATCGGTCCCGAACGTCTTCCTAAAGTAGCGCGCACCGTCGGCCATTTGCTTGGCCGCGCGCAGCGCTACGTTAACGAGGTCAAGACCGATATCCAACGCGAAATCAATCTGGATGAGGTGAACAAGCTCAAAGACCAGATGGAGGACGCCGCGCGCTCGGTGCGCAGTTCGGTCGAGGACACGGGCAAAAGCATCAGCCAGCCTCTGACAGAAGCCCGCGACACCCTGCAAAACGCGTCGGAGTCCGCACGCAAGGCCTTCTCGGATACCGCCGAGAGCGTCAAGGCGAGCCCCGACGCCACCCCCGCGAAAGAATCGGCTGCCAGTCAGCCCGATACGGATGCAGCCGCCCAGCCAGCGCCCAGTGCGCCAGCCAGTGACGACGCTCCCCGTCCTACGGATGCTCCCGCCCACCCCTCTAAAGGACCGACGGCATGAGCACCGAAGCGCCTCAAGAAGATACCTTCATCTCCCACCTGGTCGAGCTGCGCACACGCCTGCTACGCGCGGTCATTGCCGTGGTCGGGATTTTTATCGTGCTGTTTACGTATCCTGGCGCTTCGGCCATTTATGATGTGCTGGCCCAGCCCATGATGAGCTCTCTGCCCGAGGGTACGCGCATGATTGCCACCGGGGTGATTACCCCTTTCATGGTGCCGGTCAAAGTCACCTTGATGGCATCGTTCGTATTGGCCTTGCCTATCGTGCTCTACCAGGCATGGGCCTTTATTGCGCCTGGTTTGTACAACCACGAAAAGAAGCTGGCTTTGCCGCTGATCATGACCAGCACTTTGCTGTTCATTGCCGGCATGGCGTTTTGTTATTTCGTGGTGTTCCGCACCGTATTTCACTTCATCGCCTCGTTTGCCCCGCAATCGATTACACCAGCACCGGACATCGAAGCCTATCTGGGCTTTGTCATGACCATGTTCCTGGCCTTTGGCATTACCTTTGAAGTGCCTATCGCCGTGATTTTGCTGGTGAAAACAGGCGTTGTAACGGTAGCCAAACTGCGCGAAATCCGTGGTTATGTAATTGTGGGCGCGTTTGTGATCGCCGCTATCGTGACCCCGCCCGATGTGGTCAGCCAGATCTTGTTGGCCGCCCCGCTATGCCTGCTTTATGAATTAGGGATTCTGGCCGCCAGCCTGATCAAGAAACGGGAAGCGGAAAACAGCGAAGGCCGCGAGCTGGATCTGTAAAACGATCAAAGCAACACCTGTTTGTACGCGTCACATGGCGTGCAGACCCAAAAATGGCTCTCTTGCCTTGCTCCAAAAGGAGTAGCCCAGAGAGCCATTTTTTTAGATACCTTGCCAAGCCTTCGCGCCACTACGATCTGCAAAACAGCGTAGCCAAATGCAAATCGCCTGACCACACAAGCATCAACACACTACAAGAGCCTGTACGGCCTGCAAGGCCATGAACGCATCTCTACGCTCTTTCAGTGAACTCCAGCGAAGAGGAGAAGCTGCTGGCCCTATTTGCGCACCTGAGGTCGCATACCGACCTTGACGGGAACGTCCAGCTCCTTGCCATCGCGCAATACGCTTAATGTCACGGTCTGCCCGGGTTGCACTGGCCCAATCTGATTGAGCAGGCCAATTGAATCGGCCACTTGCTGACCATTCAAGCGCAACACAATATCGCCCACCTGCAAATGCGCCTCGGCAGCCGGGCCGTGACGTTGCACACTGGCAATAATCACACCTGCATCACTCTTTAGTTTGAAAGACTTGATCAGGTCCGGGGTAATGTCCTGTGGCTCCAGGCCCAGCCAGCCGCGTGTCACTTCACCATTACGGATAATTTCGTTCATGATGGCCAGCGCAGTCGAGGACGGAATGGCAAAACCGATACCCAGCGAGCCGCCTGTTTCGGAATAAATAGCGGTATTGATTCCCACCAGACGGCCAACCGCATCCACCAGAGCCCCACCCGAGTTGCCGGGATTAATGGCGGCATCGGTCTGAATGAAGTTTTCGTAAATATTGATGCCCAGGCGATTGCGTCCCAAACCGGAGACAATGCCCATCGTCGTGGTCTGACCCACTCCGAAAGGATTGCCAATGGCCAGCACCACATCGCCCACCTGCAATTGATCCTGTTCCTGGGTCTGAATCACAGCCAGCTTGGGCAGATCCACTTTCAGCACCGCCAGATCGCTTTCAGGGTCCGAGCCAATCAGACGCGCCTTGGCCTGACGTCCATCCGATAATGCCACCTCGATGGCATCAGCCGCTTCAATCACGTGGTAATTGGTCAGGATATAACCCTGCTCGTGTACGATCACGCCCGAACCCAGGTTGATTGTGGAGCGGCGACCCATCAAGTCGGGCAGTTCGCGAAACAGGCGCTGCAGATCAGGATCTTCCAGCAAGGGAGAATTGCCTTCCAAATGCTTGCTGGTGTACACATTAACGACCGCCGGCGCGGCGCTAGTGACAGCCGAGGCATAAGACAGCGGGCCATCCTGCTCCATGGCAGCCGCGGGGATCAGGGGCGGAACCGGTGCAGGCAAAACCACCGTATTCGTAGAGCGGACGGGAGCCTCGGGCGCGCCCACCCACTGCGGTCGCAGCGTCACTACAATAAAAAAGCCCGCCAGACAAATTGTCACCGCTTGAGCAAACACTAGCCACAATCGACGCATAGCACTCTTTCAGATAAGGATTTCCATGACTCAGGTTTCAACAGCCGAACTGGCCAGCTGGCTCAATAGCACCTTGGATGTCGCCCGTTTCAAGGACTATTGTCCCAATGGGCTTCAGGTCGAAGGCAAGCCCTATATTGGCAAACTCGTCACCGGCGTGACGGCCTCGCTGGCACTGATTGACGCCGCTATTGCCCGCCAGGCGGACGCAATTTTGGTGCACCACGGCTGGTTCTGGAAAAACGAAAACCCGTGCATTGTAGGCGCCCGAAAAACTCGTATAGAACGCGTCCTGACGCATCAGCTTAACCTCTTGGGCTATCACCTGCCCCTGGACGCTCACCCTGTCCTGGGCAATAACGCCCAGTTGGCTCGCCAGTTAGGCATCGAGGTGCTGCGCGACGCAGACGGCGTGGCACAAACCTGTGGTCCGGATGGACTGGTCTGGCTGGGTGAACTGCCAACCCCAGTTTCACTGGAAACATTCAGCCTGACAGTTTGCAATAATTTACAACGGCAGCCACTGGTTGTTGGCGATTTACAACGGAAAATCCGCCGAATAGCCTGGTGCACAGGAGGGGCACAGGGCTTTATTGATAGCGCCATCGCCGCGCAGGCCGATCTTTACATCAGCGGCGAGGCTTCGGAGCAGACATTTCACAGTGCACAGGAAAACAATATTGCCTTCATGGCAGCCGGCCATCATGCAACCGAACGCTATGGGGCCAAGGCTTTGGGCGAAGAAATCGCTCGCCAGTTTGGCATAGAAGTGGAGTTCATCGATCTGGACAACCCGATCTGATTTCATCAAAAACCCGCACATATGACCTTGAACAAGCTTTAAAGCGCCACAGGCTAGACAAGCCCAGGCCCTGAAAGGCTAAAATCAGGCATCCGGCGCGGGCAAACTTGACCCTGCCGGTGGGTTTACATAAACAAAAAGGTGCCGAAAGGCACCTTAAAGCTTTGATAAGTCTGGGCTTTTATTTTTTCAGCGAATCCCTGATCTCGCGCAGCAAGATGACGTCTTCAGGGGTTGGTTCGGGTACGGCCTCAGCAGCTTCAGCCTTGGCCACGGTGGCACGCATACGGTTAATCATCTTGACCATGCAAAACACCACGAAGGCCAGCAAGATGAAGTTGATGAAAATGGTCAGGAAGTTACCCCACGACAAAACAACAGCACCGGCCGCATTCAGAGCTTCCAGGGTTTCTGGGCCGGTAAAGCCCTCTGGTGTACGCAAGACCGTGAACTGGTTGGTAAAATCCACTTCGCCGCCAAGGATGAAACTGATGACGGGCATGACGATGTCTTTTACCAGCGAGTCGATAATCTTGCCAAAAGCAGCGCCAATAATGACACCGACCGCAAGGTCCATCATGTTGCCCTTAACTGCGAACTCCCGGAATTCGTTCAGGAAACCTCGAGCCTTGTTCATATGTTCACCTTTGATCAAGTTATGCTGCGCTGGGTAACGCGTATAATGTGCGGTTGAATAATATACCCAGGCCCAAATCCGTAAATTGTGGTATTGCCCGAGTCGGGCAGGAATAAGGATACTAGAATGAGTCAGAATACGACACAGCCCGATGCCATAGGCGCGGTTGATTTCAATCTTCCGCCCGATCCTTCGCGCCGCACCTGGGTCGCCACCGCCTGTGCATTAGGTGGTGTCGCTGGTGTGGCGACAGCTGTTCCCTTTGTCAGCTCCTTTGCTCCTTCCGAGAAAGCAAAAGCGGCCGGCGCTCCCGTAGAGGTCGATATTTCCGGTATCGCCCCCGGTCAGATGCGCACCGTGGAATGGCGCGGGAAACCCGTCTGGATTCTGCACCGCACCAAAGAGCAGCTGGACGCACTGCCCAAGCTGGACAGCCAGCTGGCCGACCCTGACTCGGATCGCCCCGGTTACACCCCTGCGTACGCCAAGAACGAATACCGTTCGCGTCGCCCTGAAATCTTTATCTGTATCGGTATCTGCACCCACCTGGGTTGCTCCCCTACCCCGCATCTGGCTGCTGGCGCTGGCGCTGGTCTGCCCGGTGGTTGGGAAGGCGGCTTTCTGTGCCCCTGCCACGGCTCCACGTTCGACCTGGCCGGCCGCGTCTACAGCAACAAGCCTGCTCCAGACAATCTGGAAATCCCGCCCTACGAGTTCTCGGCTGACGGCACGATGGTTACCATCGGCGTAGACGAAAACAACAAGGCCTAAGGCGGCTGTAACCCAATACGTACTATTTAAAAAGATAAAGGAGCCGTTTCATGGCTGGCGAGAAAACCGTCGAAACGACAGGACTCTTGGGATGGATTGACAGGCGTTTCCCCCTGACATCCATGTACAAAGAGCACATGTCAGAATATTACGCGCCGAAGAACTTCAACTTCTGGTACTTCTTTGGCTCCCTGGCACTGCTGGTGCTGGTTATCCAGATCGTGACGGGTATTTTCCTGGTCATGAACTACAAGCCTGATGCCAAGCTGGCCTTTGAGTCGGTTGAATACATCATGCGTGAAGTGCCCGGTGGCTGGATCATCCGCTACATGCACTCCACAGGCGCTTCCATGTTCTTCGTGGTGGTGTACCTGCACATGCTGCGCGGCTTGTTCTACGGTTCGTACCGCAAGCCACGTGAACTGGTCTGGATCTTTGGCGTTGCCATTTTCCTCTGTCTGATGGCTGAAGCCTTCATGGGCTACCTGCTGCCATGGGGCCAGATGTCTTACTGGGGCGCCCAGGTGATTGTTAACCTGTTCTCGGCCATTCCTTTCATTGGTCCTGATCTGGCTATTTTCATCCGTGGTGACTACGTGGTGTCCGACGCCACCCTGAACCGCTTCTTTGCTCTGCACGTGATTGCGGTGCCTCTGGTCCTGCTGGGTCTGGTTGTGGCTCACCTGATCGCACTGCATGAAGTGGGTTCCAACAACCCCGACGGCGTGGAAATCAAGAAAGGCCCCAAAGACGCTCAAGGTCGTCCTTTGGATGGCATCCCCTTCCACCCTTACTACACCGTGCACGACATCCTGGGTGTGGCGGGCTTCCTGATTGTGTTTGCCGCTATTGTGTTCTTTGCCCCTGAAATGGGCGGCTACTTCCTGGAGTTCAACAACTTCAGCCCTGCCGATGCACTGAAGACTCCTCCACACATTGCTCCTGTCTGGTACTTCACGCCGTTCTACTCCATGCTGCGTGCCACGACTGCCGACTTTACCTGGGTTCTGGCCGGTGCTTCCGTGCTGGGTGCTCTGGTGCTGTTCGTCAAAGGCAAGCTGCCCGGTATCTGGCGCCTGGTCGTACCCGCTGTCCTGATCGCTGTTGCTGTGCTGCTGCGTGTTATCGACGCCAAGTTCTGGGGCGTGGTGGCCATGGGTGGTACGGTCGTGATCCTGTTCTTCCTGCCTTGGCTGGATAAATCGCCTGTGAAGTCGATTCGCTACCGTCCTACCTGGCACAAAGTGCTGTACGCGATTTTCATCATCAACTTCCTGATCTTGGGTTACCTGGGCACACAGGCTCCGAACGACTTGTTCAACCTGCTGAGCCAGATCGGTACGGTGATCTACCTGGCCTTCTTCCTGCTGATGCCAGTATGGAGCCGCATGGGTACGTTCAAACCCGAACCTGATCGCGTGACTTTCCGCCCTCACTAGGCCCCCAACACGAAACGGAATGACCATGATTAAGAAACTGCTTGGCGCTCTGGCCTTGTCCCTTACCTGCACGGTGGCTGGTGCCGCCGAAGGTGGCTATGCCCTGGAGCGCGCGCCCGACCGCATGAATGACATGGCGGCGTTGCAAAATGGCGCAAAACTGTTTGTGAACTACTGTCTGAACTGTCATAGCGCCAACTCCATGCGCTACAACAAGCTGACAGACATCGGCCTGACCGAAGAGGACATCAAGAAAAACTTGCTGTTCTCCTCGGACAAGGTGGGTGATCTGATGAAGATCGCCATGACCCCCGAAATGGGCAAGAAGTGGTTTGGTGCCGCTCCTCCGGACCTGTCCGTGATTGCGCGTGCCAAGTCCACCAACTTGGGCCCCAGCGGCGCAGACTACATCTACACCTACTTGCGCACTTTCTACCGTGACGCATCCCGCCCAACCGGCTGGGATAACCTGGTTTTCCCAAGCGTGGGTATGCCTCACGCCATGTGGGAGCGCCAAGGTGGCGTCACCTTGCACCGCACGACCGTAGCTCAGGAAGCCAAGGACGATGGCAGCAAGGAATGGGTCAAGACCACAGCCACCTACGATCCAGCCGGCTTCTCCGACGTCAAGAAAGAAGTTTTGGCCGATTACACCGGCCACGCTACTGACAGCGTCAAGCTTGAGCCTGTTAACGCCAAGGCTGCTGCCAAATACGACAGCGACGTGGCCGACCTGGCCAACTTCATGGACTGGATGGCCGAGCCTGTGCAGCTGGAGCGCAAGAAAATTGGCGTAGGCGTGATCCTGTTCCTGCTCTTGTTCTTTGCCGTTGCATGGCGCCTGAACAGCGTTTTCTGGAAAGACATCAAGTAAAACGCTATGCTAGACGGGCAGGCCTAACTAGCCTGCCCGGCTTTTTATTGTTAAAACCCCTTGCAGGGTTTTAAATTCTGAGCCGTGAGGCTCTTGTTTTTATTTCTACGACTGGAATCTCCTACCATGATGGTGCTCTACTCTGGAACAACTTGCCCATTCTCACAGCGCTGCCGTTTCGTGTTGTTTGAAAAAGGCATGGATTTCGAGATCCGCGACATCGACTTGTACAACAAGCCTGAAGATATCGCCGTCATGAACCCCTACGGACAGGTGCCAATCCTGGTAGAACGTGACCTGATCTTGTACGAATCGAACATCATCAATGAGTACATTGATGAGCGTTTCCCGCATCCTCAGCTGATGCCTGCGGACCCCACCATGCGCGCCCGCACACGTCTGTTCCTGTATAACTTCGAAAAGGAACTGTTTGTGCACGTGGCCGCCCTGGAAGACCGCCGCAACGCGGATGCCAAGGCACAAGAACTGGCTCGTCAACAAATCCGCAACCACTTGTCGCAGCTGGCTCCCATCTTGCTCAAGAACAAGTACATGCTGGGTGAAGAATTCTCCATGCTGGACGTGGCGATCGCTCCCCTGCTCTGGCGCCTGGACCACTACGGTATCGAGCTGCCCAAGAGCGCTGCTCCTGTGCAAAAGTACGCCGAGCGCGTGTTCTCGCGTCCTGCCTACATTGAAGCACTGACTCCTTCCGAAAAAGTCATGCGTCGCTAATCCACTATGCAAGAAACCTCGACCAAGCCTTACCTGCTGCGCGCTCTACACGAATGGTGTTCCGACCACGGATACACCCCACACATCGTGGTCACGGTAGACGCCAACACGGTTGTTCCACGCGGCCATATTCAGGATGGACAAATCACCCTGAATATCGGACATCTGGCCACCAATGGCCTGATCTTGGGCAACGACTACATTGAATTCCAGGCCCGCTTTGGCGGCGTCACGGAAGACATTTTCGTACCCGTGGCAGCTGTATCGGCCATCTACGCACGCGAAACAGGCGCTGGTATGGGTTTTGAGGTGGTGGAGTCCGAGCCTTACGCAGAAGGTGACACACCGGACGCCGCTCCTGAAGCTGCACCGGAAGCTCCCGCTGCCAAGAAAGACGCTGACAAGGTCTCGCACCTGAAGATCGTCAAATAAGGCGCGTTCGACGCAGACAAAAATAGAGCCCCGCATGGGGCTCTATTTATTTGGGTTCCAAGCTCGGCATTCACCCTAGCTTTAGCTTGGCTTGGCTTGGCTTGGCTTGGCTTGGCTTGGCTTGGCTTGGCTTGGCTTGGCTTGGCAGATCAGTATCAGCTACTTAAACCACCTCAGGGAATACTCAGCCACCTAACGCCACTGAAAATATTTCCCAAGCCTCCAGCCCACCCTCTACCCTTGTACTGCCTCCGCTTGATTACGGCGACGTCCAGCCGCCACACGCCACTCCAGCAGGCTCTTGAGCATCACAGACACAATCGCGAACACCGCCAGCAACGCAGCCGCTGTAAAGGCCGCTGCTGCCTTGTTATCGTTGTTCAGCTGATCCACCAGCAAGGACAAGGTCAAAGTCTGATTCATGATGGTGCCCGACACCACGGACACGGCCCCAAACTCCCCAATCGCACGGGCATTGGTCAACACCACGCCATAGAGCAAGGCCCATTTGATATCCGGCAGCGTCACATGCCAGAAGATCTGCCAGCCGTTTGCACCCAGACTTAAAGCCGCCGCCTGTGCATCCGAGCCCTGAGCCTGCATGATGGGAATCAGGATACGAGCCACATAAGGCGTCGTCACAAAGATAGTGACCATCAAGATACCCGGCCAGGCGAACATCAACTGAATATCACGCGCGCTTAGCCATTGCCCCAGGGACGACTCCACACCGTAGACCACTAGGTAACACAGGCCCGCCACCACCGGAGAGACCGCGTAAGGCAAATCCACCAAGGTACTTAGCAGACGACGACCACGGAACTGGTAATGCGTCAGACACCAGGCCAGCAAGATGCCAAAGACCATATTCAGGGGCACCGTCAGCACCGCCACAAACAGAGTCAACCCGATGGCATGCAGCATATAGTCCTCTTGCAGATTGCTCCACAAAGCAGGCAAACCATCGCCCAAGGCTTTGGAGAAAATCAGTACCAAGGGGACTACCAGCAGCCCCAGCACCAACACAATGCCCAAGGCCAAAATCAGGCGGTCTGCCGTGCTTTTAGGTGTTTTTCTCATGGTGCCCTCCGCTGCCAGCCCAATAGACGATTCTGCACCATCTGCAAGGTGAACAAGAGCAGCAAGGATGCGATCAAGATCACCGAGGCAATCGCGGCAGCGGCCGGGTAATTGAACTCTTGCAGCCGCACAAAAATCATCAGGGACGACACTTCAGTTTTGAAGGGAATATTGCCCGCAATCATGATGACTGCGCCAAACTCACCCAGGCTACGAATAAAAGCTTGAGACGCTCCAGTCACCAGAGCAGGAATCAGCGGTGGGAACACCACCTTGCTAAAGGTCTGCCAGCCACTGGCACCCAAGGTGTGGGCAACCTCTTCATACTCGGCACCCAGCTCTTCAATCACGGGCTGCACGATACGTACCACAAAGGGCAAACTGGTGAACGTCATGGCCAACACAATACCGGGGTATTGATAAGCAACCTTCCAACCCTCCGGCAGAAACTGGCCAAACCAGCCACCAGGCACAAATAGCGTCGCCAAGGTCAAACCTGCTACCGACGTTGGCAAGGCAAACGGCAGGTCCACCAAAGCATCAATCAGACGGCGCCCCGGAAACTCAAAGCGCGTGATAATCCAGGCAATGATGAAGCCCACCACACTGGCAATCACAGTGGAGTAAAAAGCGGCACTGATCGTGACCTGATAACTGCTGACAACGCGTTTATCAGTCACCGCACGCCAGTAATCGGCCAGACTCATGTCACTGACGTACATGAACAAGGCCGACAAAGGCAGCAGCACAATAATGGACAGGTACAGGACGCTAAAGCCAAAGCTCAGTCCAAAACCCGGCATGACGGGGCGGCGCAGAAAGAAGATGGGCTTTAGCGCAGTCTTCGCCCCGGAATCCTGCGCCCCGCCCACAAGAGTACGACTCATGAATTACTTGGCCAGCAACTGGTCCAACACCCCGTTAGCAGCAAAGTGGCGGCTCTGGATGTCAGTCCAGGAACCCAGAACATCAGTAGGATTGATCAGCTTGACCGGCGCGTACTTGGACTCGAACTCCTTGGCCACGGCAGGATCCGTCACACGGTAGTTGAAACCAGCCAGCAGGCGCTGAATCTCGGGGGTGTACTGGAACTTCAGGTATTCGGTTGCTTCCTTGCGAGTGCCTTTCTGGTCGACCACTCGGTCCACCACGGCTACCGGGAACTCGGCCAATACGCTGACAGGGGGCACCACCACTTCCAGCTCGCTGCCCTTGAACTCATCGCTGGCAGCAATATTGATCACTTCGGATTCAAAGGTCAGCAAAACGTCGCCCTGACCATTCTGGGCAAACGCCACGGTCGCACCACGACCACCTGTGGGGAAGCTTTCTACATTCCCCAGCACCTTGCCGACAAACTCCTTGATCTTGGCTTCGTCACCGCCGAAAGCCTCATTGGCGTACAACCAGGACGCCAAATAGGTGTAGCGGGCATTACCCGAGGTCTTGGGGTTCGGGAACACCAGCTTCACATCGTCACGCACAAGATCGTCCCAGGACTTGATGTTCTTGGGATTGCCCTTGCGCACCAGAAAAGCGATGGTGCTGTAGTAAGGCGAGCTGTTGTTCGGGAACTTGCTGGCCCAGTCCTTGGCCACCGCGCCGCGCTCGGCCAGGAATTCAATATCAGTGACCTGGTTGAAGGTGACAGTGTCTACTTTCTTGCCCTGAATAATGTCCTGGGCCTGACGGGAGGTGCCTGCAAACGACTGGTCAATCTTGATGTCTTCACCAGTAGTCGCTTTCCAGTGTTCAACAAACTTGGGGTTGATCGCCGCAAAGGTCTCGCGCGCCACGTCAAACGAGGCGTTCAGCAAAGAAACCTGGGCACTGGCCGTGCCACCCAGCAAAGACGCCAACAACAAGGCAGAGCCAACAACAGACTTCAATTTCATGGTGTTCCCCAAAGGTCCCGGACGCGGCCTTCGGAGCCCGTCACTGATGTTCAATCGCGTGCTATCTATATAAGCGCAGCTTGGATAGATCAGATTATGGGTAGGGGAAAAGGCATTTAAAACGACATTTTCATCATGCTCTTATAACCAGAACCTATCTATTGGCTGGGCTGGCGTGGTGTGCACCACAGCAATATTTTTCTGGTGATTGCTTCTTGGCGAAAAACCCGGCTATAATCGTCAATTCGCCGGCTTAGCTCAGTTGGTAGAGCAGCGCACTTGTAATGCGAAGGTCGAGGGTTCAACTCCTTTAGCCGGCACCACGAATAAAACAAAACGCCAAGCTTTCAAAAAGCTTGGCGTTTTGTTTTTCTGCTGTCGGAATCTTGCCTTTACTCTGGCGGGAATGCGTCGTACTGAGACAGATCATCAGTAATCTCATGCCAAGATGCTTTCGAACCTACGAACACATGGCATGTCGGACGCGCACCAGGGTCATCATCCAATACACCTAGCGCCAAGCCTAGCTCCCCCGGCTTCTGATCAAACTTGGTCAAAATATTTGATCCACACCGAGAGCAAAAGCCACGGTGTTCCCCTGGCGAGGACTCATAAAAGCGCAACAGCTCCTGCCCGCGAAGCCAATGAAAGTCTTTAGTCTTTACCTTGCCCCGCGCCCTGAACGCAGAACCATGAGACTTGCGACACATACGGCAATGGCAATAGAGCAGATCCGTAATGGAGCCGGTGATATCAAAGACCACGCCTTGGCAAAGACCGCTTCCTCTCACAAGCCATACCTCCAAAGAGTAAATTTCTCGCCGCTGATTTCAGCGGGCGTCGAATGCCTTACTCGATAGAGGATACAAGACATCGGGCCAAATCTGCCGGACACAAGGCCGCCAGCCCGCTACTCCACCTTATAACTTCACCGGCGTCACCAGCCCCCCTTCCTTGACGAAGCGCTCCACATTCTTCAACACCAGCTCACACATGGCCACTCGGGTTTCACGGGTTGCGCTCCCTACATGAGGCAATACTACGACCCGATCATTGCTCAGCAATTCAGTTGGCACTTCAGGTTCGTTCTCGAACACATCGAGCCCTGCTCCTGCCAATTGGCCGTTTTCAAGAGCGGCGACCAGGGCTTTTTCATCCACGACAGAACCACGGGCGACGTTGATAAGGTAGCCGTGGGGCCCAAGAGCGTTCAAGACCTCGGCAGACACCAGGTGATAGGTTTCCGGGCTGCCGGGGCACGCCACGATGAGGAAATCGCACCATTGCGCCAAGGCCAGCAGCGAAGGCTCGTGCTGCCAAGGCAACTCGGGTTTGGCGCTACGTGTGTGATAGCGGATCTCCAGGTCAAAGCCGATCGCGCGACGTGCAATCACCTGTCCGACTCGGCCCATGCCCAACATGCCCAGACGCTTGCCGCTGACCCGCGTGCTTGGCATGGTGGGGCCGACACGCGGCCAGTCACCACGCCTAACGTGACGGTCAGAAGCAGAAATGCCCCGCACCGTATCGATTAGCAAGCCCATGGCCAAGTCGGCCACGCAATCGTTTAGAACATCCGGCGTATTGCTCAGCATCACCCCACGCGCACGGACGGCATCCAGGTCGATGGCATCGTAGCCAACGCCCAAACTACAAATCGCTTTCAGGTTTGGCAAGGCATCAATCAGTGCCTTGTCTGCGCCCTGCGTTCCGGTGGTGATCAGCACCGTGAATTCAGCTCCGTGCTCACGCAAGAACGCCGCTTGATCAGGCGCATCGCTCAGGGTTTCGACCGGGCACAAGGCGGGCAGTTTGCCCGCCAGCGGTGGTGGCAAGGGGCAGGCTTGAAGAATTTTCGGGCTCATGGTCATCATTCGCTCGTAAAAACGTCGAAATCGACTTGTTTCAACAGTGCGTTGCTCTGGCGTATGACATGCCCCGCAGCGGCGGCTTTACGGCGATAGGCCAACCAGCGGGGGTCAGCCTCCAAGGCATTACGACGGGCCTCTCGGTCAGCCATATCTTCGTATGCCCACAGGTGCACCACCTGATTCAACTCGCCCACTTCCGTGGTGTAGTAGCCGTGGCAGGGGCCCAGATGTTCGATCTGTATGGCACGTCCTTCCGTCGCGTACAAGGACAGGAAATCGCGCAGCAGGCCGGTGGGGATGGTGTAGGTTCTTTGGTCGATAATCATATTGCGAATCCGTTTTTATCCAAGGTATTTGGGCAAAAGCAGCGAGATGACCGGGAAGGCCAAAAGCACCGCTAGGCGGAAAACGTCGGCTACCACGAAGGGAATCACACCCCGATACAGCGTGCTCATCTTCACGTCGGGCAGCAGGCTTTTCAGGACCATCACGTTCATGCCCACGGGCGGGGTGATGAAGCTGATTTCCGTAACCACCACCACGATGATGCCGAACCAGATCAGGTCAAAGCCCAGGTGCTGCACCAAGGGGTAGAAAATAGGCACGGTCAGCAAGACCATGGACATACTTTCCAACACACTGCCCAGCACGATGTAAATCGCGCAAATCAGCAGAATCACCACGATCGGGCTCATATCGAACTGTTGCACCCAATCCTGCAAATCGCCAGGCATGGAGGTGAAGTTGATGAAGCTGGAAAACAGCAAGGCTCCGATCAGCACCATGAACAGCATGCCCGTGGTACGCGCCGACTCGACCAGCACGTTGGAAAGCACTTGCCAGGTCAAACGGCCACGCAACAGCGCGAACAGGAAGGCACCACACGCACCAATCCCCGCCGCTTCGGTAGAACTGAAGATCCCGCCGTAAATACCGCCCATGACGATGATGAACAGCACCAGCACGCCCCAGACATCGCGCAACGCAAGCAAACGCTCTTTCCAGCTCATGCGCTCGCCGGGAGGGCCCGCATTGGGGTCACGCCAGATCGTCCAGCGCACCGCCAGAAGATAGAAAATAATGGCCAGCAGGCCCGGCAAAATACCGGCAGCAAACATCTTGCCTATGCTCTGCTCGGTCAAGATGGCATAGACCACCATGACAATAGAGGGCGGAATCAGAATGCCCAGCGTGCCACCGGCAGCGATGGAACCGGAAGCCAGCGCACGGCTATAGCCCAGTCTGCGCATTTCCGGATAAGCCACCTTGGACATGGTGGCCGCTGTTGCCAGGCTGGAGCCACACACCGCACCAAAGCCACCACAGGCCACCACCGTAGACATGGCCAAACCGCCTTTACGATGGCCCAGGAAGGCATACGCCGCGGCATACAGTTCTTTGGACAACTTGGCTTGAGTAATGAAATTACCCATCAAGATGAACAACGGCAACACGGACAGCAAATACTGAAACCCGCTTTCACGCACGACCGCGCCGGTCATGGCATAGGCAGAGGGCCAATTGCGCATGATGCCAACGCCAATAAAGCCCACCAGGGCCATGGAAAATGCCACCGGCACCCGCAGGAAGATCAAGAGGAGCATGGCTGCAAAGCCAATCAGTGCTTCAGTCATTCTGTGCCTCTTCTTCCAGATGGGCGGTGTCTGCGTTCAGATCCCGGCGAAGCTGAGCCAGCTCCACGATGGTGTTGACGAACAGCATGATGCTCATGAAATAAACAACCGGAGCCAATGGCAGCCCCAGCAAAGTGGTCTGATCCAGGTATTCGGCCGCCGACTCGGCTTGTGTCCAGCTGACCATGGCCAGCAAGGCACTGATTCCAGCGGCCAGCAGGTGGCTGGTGACATGGACGACACGGACACCCTTCTCCCCACCAGGAATAGGCACTAAATCAACAACAACGTGTTCGCGCTCCATGGTGGCAAACACGATGCCGCAGAAAATGACACCTACCATCAATATTTCGGTCAGCTCTACCGCCCCCATGACCGATACGTTGAAAATGTAGCGCCCTAATACATCAGCCAGAGTCAGCAAGGCCAGCGAGACCATGCATAACTCGGTCAAACGTCGAAGACCCGCTCTTAATAAAGAGAGAATGGAGTTCATGCTTTGTAGCTCCGGGGCTGCTGGCGCACGAGGCGCACAGCAGGTTCAAGACAGTCTGCGTGTGCTGATCAATTCGCGCTTTCCAGCTGCTTCAGGTCGGCACGAAACTCGGCCAGTACAGCAGGCCCGTCTATGCCCTTGGCCTTGGCAGCATCCAGCCATGCCTGCTCGAAGGACGCTGTGCGCTCTTTGACGGCGGCAATCAGCTCATCGCTGGCAGGATGAAACTGCACCTTGTGCTCTTCCAGGATCTTCATGGCGGCCACGTCTGCATCACCCCAGGCCTTGCCGCCCAGGCGAGCAATATGCTCACCGGACAGGCTCATCAGGATCTCGCGGTCTTTTTCAGACAAACGATCAAAGGCGCTCGGGTTCATGATGATGCCGTGCAGATCCGCATAGAGGCCACCGGGAAAAACCGTGGCGTGCTTGACCACCGTATCCAGGCGGAAAGAGGCCACAGACTCGGGCGGGAACAGCACGCCGTCCACCACGCCAGTGCTCAGCAGCTCATACGATTCGGAGGCGGGCTTCACAACCGCGTTCACCTTCAGAGCCTTGGACAAGTCGGCCTGCATACCACCACCAATGCGCAGCTTCAGGCCCTCGAAGTCGGCAATGTTCTGTACCTGCTTGTCAGTGGTGTAGACGCTGCCTGGGCCGTGACCATAAATGCCTAGCAATTTGATGCCGCGATGCTCTTTGGCATCTTGCAGGTACTTGCTATAAATGTCCCAGGCCGCCAGCGAAGTAGACTCGGCGCTATTGCCCGAGAACGGCAGCATGGCAAACTTCATCAAATCAAAATTGCCGGGGTAATAGGAGTAGGAAATAAAGGCCAGATCCACAATCCCATTGCGTACCGCATCCACGTGCCCAACCGGGTTGGTCACGGCCTTGGTCAGAAAGTTGATCTTGACGCGCCCTTCAGTGGCCTGCTCCACCTCTTTGGCCCAGGGCTTCATGAAGTTCGCCACCAGCACATGCGTTTGCGGAATCCAGGCAGAGAAAGTCAGCTCCACAGGCTTGTCCGCTTTTGCGGGACCAGCTGCCACTGCCAGGCTGGTTAAGGCCATACCCAACAGGCGAGAAATCCATCGGTTCTTCATGGGGAAATCCTTTTTTGGTGGTAGTTCGTTATAGGTATAGTTAGCCAGGCCCGTCAGGAGACAAGGGCCTGCTCAATCAAGGTTTCGGCATCGCCGTCATGATGCATACCCAACTGCGTGGCGATTGCCGTTGTCAAAGGCGGCCACTGGGCAAACTGCTGGTCAAACTGAGGGTTGGACTGAAAGCTCAATCCCGCATCGGCCCCCCGGCCATAGCGGGATTTGGCAGCCTGTACCAGGTCTGCCACCTGAAGACGCTGGGCGGGAAGATTCCACACCCGACCAGCGGGCAAGCGAGCGGCTTCCAGGCTCGCTGTTGTCAGAAGGTGCTGCACACAGGCGGGCAAGGAAAGCAGCCAGATCCAGCCTTGCGGGCCGATGGGGCACTCGTAAGTGCTTCCAGCAGCCAAGGCATGGATCAAAGAGCTGGCAAATGAAGACAAGGCCGTTTCAGCAGTCATGGGGCGGGCAACCACAGTAGGCAAACGAACCGAGCGGCCATCCAGAAAACCCCGGCGGCTGTAATCGGCAAGCAGCAGTTCCACCATCCGCTTCTGCGTTCCGTAACTTAAAGTGGGTGCGACGGGCGTGTTGTCATCCACCTGCTGGGGCAGTGGCGTACCAAAGACACCGATACTGCTGGCATACACCACAACGGGACACTGGCCTTGCTGTCGCAGATGCTCAAACAAGCCTATCGTGCCGTCTATATTGACGCGCAAACCCAGTGCAAAATTCTCTTCAGCCAGCCGACTGGTCACCGAGGCCAGATGGAAAACCGTGTCGGGTGCTGGCGTTAGCACCGCCCCCAGCACGGCTTTATCGGACAAGTCACCACTAATGCAACGCAGTCCAGGCAGGTGGGGATAGCCTTGCTCTTCAAAAGCCAAATCCGTCAGCGTCAGGCTTTGAATCTCATTAGCCGCAAGCAGTTTGGCCGCCGCACGAGCAAGCGCTTGACCGATGTAGCCGTTGGCGCCGGTAATCAAGACGTGCTTCATGGCTTATCTCCCGGCAGCCTGCATGCAAGCAGCATCACGCTGACGTGGCGCAGCCAGCACACCACGATCACGCAAGGGCTGGCACCAAGCCAAACCTTCTGAAGGCAAGCCGCGAGGCTGATACTCGCAACCCAGCCAGCTGTCGTAAGCCAAGGCGGGCAAAGCGGCTACGCCTGCCAGCAAATCATGCTGTGCAAGATCAGGCTCGTAACGACCATCGGCACCCGCGATCTGCACATAGCCAATCCAGGGAGCACAGACTGCCACGCTGGACGGGACATCCAGACTTTCTTTGACGCAGTGGTAGTAATCAAACTGCAGACGCAGGCGCGGGGAGTTGAAATGCTGGAGCACCTCAATGACCTGCTCGGGCAAATAATAGAAGTACCCGGCCATATCGCTGCGGTTGAGCGCCTCCAGCGTCAGCACCAGATCATCCGCTTCAGCCAGGGCCAAAGCCTGTTCCAGATTACTGAGCAGTGCGGCCCGACAGTCTTGCTGTGCAAAAGGGCTGACGTCACCCGCCATCACATGAATACGGCGGCAGCCGGTAGCCTGTGCCACAGCACGGGCGCGATCAAAGGCTTCCTGAAACTGAGCTTGTGCGCCGGGAATGGCCGCCCAGCCCAAACGGCCCTGCTCCTCGCCTATCGGCGTATTGATCAGTGTCAGTTCCAGCTTGGCGGATTGCAACTGACTGGCGTACCAGTCGGGTGCATAGTCATAGGGCAGTAAAATCTCGACGCCCTGAAAACCGTCAGCCGCTGCAGCCTCAAAACGTTCGCTCCAGTCCAGATGCCGATACAACCAGCTGAGATTAGCGGATAGTTGCATGGGGCCGCCTGTCTTATGCGTCTATCTGGCGAAGGAAGGCGTCACGCTGCTCAGGCAGCACAACGCTGACCAAGGCAGACACTTCGGCCTGACCCAAACCCATGGCGCTTGCCACGCGCAACATTTGCTGCACGCTGGCCGCAACCGGCATAGGCGCACCGCTGTGTTGAGCATTGGCGATCAAGGTGTCGATATCCTTGAGCATGGTGGACAGCGCACCGATGCTTTTCGCTTGGGCTTCTATCATGCGCGGGGCAAAGATCTGCAAAGGCTTGGAGTCCGCCCAGCCGCCCGCCAGCGCCGGGGCCAGCTTGTCCACATTGATGTTATTGCGGTGGGCAAAGCCAATGGCTTCGGCCAGTGCCGCAATCGAGGTCGCCACAATGGCCTGGTTGCACAGCTTGGTCGCCTGCCCGGTACCGGAAGGCCCCATATGCGTAATATTGCCGGCATAAGCGCGCATGGCGGCCTCGGCTTCAGCCATATGGGTTTCACTACCGCCCGTCATGATGGCCAGGGTACCGGCCTCCACGCCGGGAATACCGCCAGACACCGGGGCATCAATCCAGTCAGCGCCGCAGCTCTCCACCAAACGGGCGGCCAATTTGCGTGTGGCCTCGGGGTCGATACTGGAGTGATCCACCAGCCATTTAAGGCCCGCTGCCTGAGCAATCCCGTCCGCGCCAAACACCACAGCCTCGGCAGCCTTGGCATCAAACAGGCATAACAAGACGCCGTCTGTGCCTTCAGCCGCTTCACGTGGCGTGCCCACAATCTGCGCACCGAGCGCTGCCAGCGGCTCGGCCTTTTCCCTGGAGCGATTCCAGACTTTGACCTCGTGACCCGCTTTCAGCAGGCGCTGCACCATGGCAGCACCCATCAATCCCAAACCGCAAAAACCGAGTTTCATCTTATACGTCCTCAAGCTGCTCTTGCGGCCACTCGGCAGCACCCGAATGAGTCACTGCCCCTTCATTGGTCGGTCCAACCAGGCGTGCGTACTTCTCCAGCGCGCCAGCCAAACGATCTCGTACGAAGGGTTTCCATTGCTCTCTGCGTGCAGCCAGCTCCTCGTCGGACACATGCAGCTGCATGCTGCTTTGCGTGGCATCGATGGTGATACGGTCGCCGTCGCGCACCAAGCCGATGTTCCCACCGGCTGCCGCCTCGGGGCTGGCATAGCCAATACACATGCCACGTGTCGCGCCGGAGAAACGGCCATCGGTCAGCAGTGCTACTTTCTCGCCATTGCCATGGCCGTAAATAGCCGCAGTAACGCTTAACATCTCGCGCATGCCGGGGCCGCCTTTGGGTCCTTCGTTGCGGATGATCAGTACATCGCCAGTCTCGTAGGCCTGCTTGGATACCACGGCCATGCAATCTTCCTCGGTTTCAAAGACGCGAGCACGGCCTTCAAAAACCAGAGACTTCAAGCCGGCAATCTTCAGCAAGGCGCCATCGGGGCACAGATTGCCCTTGAGCACGACCAGACCGCCCGACGCATGGATGGGCTGATCGCTGCTACGCACGATACGGCCATCCACATCGGGGAAGCTCTCCAGGGCTTCGGCCAAGGTTTCGCCGGTAATGGTCAATACATCGCCGTGCAGGTGGCCGCTTTTCAACAGTGCCTTGAGCACTACAGGCACCCCGCCAATCACGTCCAGATCGCGAGCCAGATAACGGCCGCCAGGCTGCAGGTCGGCAATCAGCGGCGTGCGGTTGAACACTTCGGCCAGATCGTCCATGGTGAAACGAATGCCCACTTCGTGCGCAATGGCAGGGATATGCAAGGCCACGTTGGTCGAGCCGCCAGTCGCTGCAACAGCCGCTGCGGCATTTTCCAGACTCTTGCGGGTGATGAGATCACGCGGCAAAGGACCACCGTTTTCCAGAATCTCCATCACGCGGCGACCGGCTCGGCGAGCCAGTGCGTGCCGCTGGCTGTAAACCGCCGGGGTGGTCGACGAACCCAGGAAGGACATGCCCAAAGCCTCTGCCACCATACCCATGGTATTGGCGGTGAACTGGCCCGGACAGGAGCCCACGGTCATGGCACAGGTGCGCTCAATACCGTGCAGTTGCTCCAGGGAAATCGCCCCAGTCTGATAACGACCCACACCCTCAATGGCAGTCAGCACCGTGTTTTCAGTGCCATCGGGCGAGTAGCCCGGCAACATGGAGCCACCGTAAATGAAAACCGAAGGGACATTGAGGCGCGCCATGGCCATCAGGGTGCCGGGCAGCGTCTTGTCGCAACCGCCCAAACCGACCAGAGCGTCATAGGCATGGCCACGCACGGCTATTTCCATGCTGTCGGCAATCATCTCGCGCGAGACCAGGCTCATGCGCATGCCAGCGTGGTTCATGGAGGTGCCATCGGACACGGAAATCGTGTTCATCATGACGGGTACGCCACCACCTTGGGCTACACCCAGGCGTACGCTGTCTGCTTGTGGACCCAGCGATTTGGAACAGGGTGTGTTGTCTCCGGCGGTTCCAATGATGGCGACCATCGAACGGTCCAGATCATCATCGTCCAGGCCTGTTGCACGCAGAAAGGCTCGGTGTGGGGTGCGAGTCACGCCCTCGGTCACTGCTTTTGATCTATGTTTTTTTAGCATGGTCTTTGGTGGTGATGAGTAGTTGAGAGATCGACTTAATCGGCCAGGTCCAAGCGATCAAAGATCCAGGAAACATCTTCCTGAATGTATTGGCGCGCCTGGGCAAAATTGCCCGCGCGCAGCGCTTTGACGGTGGATTCGTGCAGGTGATCGGCAGAGTCTTCGTTATGCAGCTGCTCGCGGGTTTCACGCAAGTAAGCGCCCGACTGCAGCCACAGGCTCTCGATCATGGCGAGCATGACGGGAGACTGAGCGGCTCCGTAAATCGTGAAATGAAAGATCCGATTTTTTTCCAGACTGCTGGCCACGCCTTTGGGCGTGCGGCGCTCTTGGGTGATTTCTTGCGCCAGTTGTTCCAGCTGATCCAGCACGGACGGAGTCAGGAAAGGCCCCGCCCATTCGGTGACGGTGCCTTCGATCAAAACACGGGCGCGGCGAATATCGCTCAGGCAGGCTTTGGTGATCAACGGAACACGGGTAGTGCCGTTAGGCAAAGGCTCCAGCCCCTGCTGTGCCACCAGACGGCGCAGTGCTTCGCGCACGGGCATGGTGCTGGTACCCAGCGCATCGGCCAGGTACTGAATGCCAAGCACTTGGCCCGCACGGTACTCACCGTGCATCAGCTTGTTACGTAGGGCTTGATAGACCGCTTCGTTGACGGATTGCCGAACGATGGGTTGAAAAGCTTCGAGCGGAGCGCTTGTGCTTGCAGCATCTGAATGTTTCATTAAATTCCGTCACAACGTGAATTCGAGCAAAGATTTGTGATTTTTGATCAATTCTAAGGACGGACTTCTACGACAACAAATCAGAGCTAACCCTTAGCCACCTGATTCGTGATGAGCAACTCGACACGCTTTGTGAGCGAGCCGCGCATCAGCTTTTGCAGAGCACTTGATCAGGCTGCAGGGCCGGCCATTGCTGGGATTGGCAGTGCGTTAAGGCCCTTGAATTCCTGCAAGGAAAAACTGGTCTGCGCTTGCCGAACACCGGGTAAACGATGTAATTTTCGTTGCAACAATTCCGAATAGCTGTCCAGATCCTTGGCCACGACCATCAGCAAAAAATCCGCCGGACCGGCAATGCCGTGGCACATCACCACCTCCGGAATATCGCGCACGGCCTCCACAAATTGCACCGAACGCTCTTCATTTTGAAAGTCCACACTGATGCTGACAAAGGCCACCACGCCATAACCCAGGCCACGCCGATCCAGCCGGGCGTGGTAGCCTGAAATAAGCCCGGCTTCTTCCATGCGTCGAATCCGGCGCCAGCAAGGCGACTGCGATATACCCACTTTTTGCGCCAGCTCGCTTGTTGTCAGCCGGGCGTTTCCTTGCAGCTCGGCGAGCAAACTGCCATCCACCTGATCCAGTTCTATTTGCATAAAAAAACCCGTTTTTTAAGTTTTTCAGAAAAAGTTATGCTTCTATAAAAAACAGCTTGGCGCAAGACCCTTAAATCCATAAGATCAACGCATAAATTTAAGTGGGATGAAATTATGAAACCACAGACCCATTTCCGCTTTACCCCTATGCCCGCCTACTCAGGTGACCGCATCCTGCCGCTGATGGAGACCTTCGGGCAAGATGCATTGCAAACTCCCCTCGGCGCGCAACGCGACTTTGATTTTCTATCGACCCACGCGACCTGTTCCACAGGTCGCGCAGATCATTATTAACGTACCGGGAACAGAACAAATGAATGCTTCCAAAGCATCGGCTGACAAGGGAATCAGCGAGACAGAGCGCATTGTTTCGGAAGAAAAAGCGCAATTGGATTTCAGCCAATCCATGAGCTATGGCGACTACTTGCACCTGGACGAGGTGCTGGGCGCTCAACACCCGCTCTCGCCTGCCCACGACGAAATGCTGTTCATCATCCAGCACCAGACCAGCGAACTCTGGATGAAACTGATGCTGCATGAAGTGACCGCCGCCACTGCAGCCATCGCAGCCGACCGCTACGCCGACACCTTCAAGATGATGGCGCGGGTCTCGCGCATCATGGAGCAGTTGGTCAGTGCCTGGACCGTGCTCTCGACCATGACCCCGCCGGAATACACGGCGATGCGCCCTTATCTGGCCAGCTCCAGCGGTTTTCAAAGCGCGCAGTATCGCTGCATTGAATTTGCTCTGGGCAACAAGAATGCGGCCATGCTCAAGCCCCATGCCCATAGGCCAGACCTGCTCCAGATGGTCGACAAGGCGTACCGTGCCCCTTCGCTCTATGACGAGTCGCTGCGCCTGCTGGCCCGCCAGGGCTTTGCCATTCCCGCCGATCACCTGGACCGTGACTGGACACAGCCCTACGAAGCCAGCCCCGAGGTGGAAGCTGCATGGTTGGAGGTCTACCGTGACCCGCATGCACACTGGGATCTATACCAGCTGGGCGAGAAGCTGACCGACATTGAGGACGCCTTCCGTCTTTGGCGTTTCCGCCATGTCACGACTGTTGAGCGCGTCATCGGCTTCAAACGCGGCACGGGCGGCACAGGCGGCGTCAGCTACCTGCGCAAGATGCTCGATGTGGTGCTGTTCCCCGAGATCTGGACTGTTCGGACCGCGCTGTAATGCAGGCTCCACATGACTTACTCTCCGCGCAGGAGCGCGAACGTGAATACTCGCCCAGCTCCTGTATAGGCGGGAACTACGCACCCTACATCGAGGACTACGCCACACTTAGCGCAGCAGCTTTGCAAAGCGGAGCTCGGCATGCCGAGCTTGCCTATGGCAATGCCGCCGCGCATAAGCTTGACCTCTTTTTACCTGCACCCCGCAACTCGGAATCCCTCCCGCCGCTGCTGCTGTTTATTCATGGCGGCTACTGGCAGGAGCTTTCCAAGGCTTCCTCTTTATTCTCGGCCCCGGACTGCACCGAGGGCGGCATTGCCTTTGCCGCCATTGATTACACCTTGGCACCGCAAGCCTCTGTCCACGACATGGTGCTGGAGTGCCGCCAGGCTCTGCGCTGGCTGCATCAACATGGCGAAGAACTGGGCTTTGACCCGCAACGCATCGTCGTTTCCGGCAGTTCTGCCGGCGCGCATCTGGCGGCCATGTGCTGCTTGCGTGGATGGAAAGATGATGCCGATTTACCCGTAGGGGCACCCGCAGCGGCCGTACTCGTTTCAGGCATTTACGACCTGCAGCCCCTGATTGGCACCAGCATCAATGAGGCACTGTCTCTGGACACGGCGAGCGCACAAGCGATCAGCCCCCAACTGCTTGATCTGACGGGCTTTCCGCCCGCCATCATCAGCTGGGGAGAAATCGAAACCTCGGAGTTCAAACGCCAGAGTCAGGTTTTTGCCGATGCGCTTAATGCATTGGGTGTCCGGTATCTGCCCCCCATCGAAATGCCAGCACGCAACCACTTCGATGTCATTCTTGACCAGGTTCGTCCCAACACCCGCTTGGGCGATGCCACGCACGCGCTCTTTGCGTCCTTGCCGGTCACCCCTACTCGGAGCAAGTGATGAAACAAGTTGTCGACGTCGGACTGCCACCCCTGAAGCAAGCGTTTTCCTGGGCCGTCAAAGCCAAGGGGGAAATGCTGTTTACGGTGAACGGACCTGTGCGGCCGGACGGCAGCATTGATACGGGAAGCATCGAGCAGCAAGCTCGCCTGACCTTTGCCAATCTGCAACGGGCCACGCAAGCGGCCGGGGGCAGCCTGGAAAATGTCACCCAAGTGCTGATCTACATGACCGATGTTGCCGACATGGACAGCATCGACAAGGTGTACAGAGAGTTTTTCTCCGCGCCCTTCCCCAACCGCGCCAGTGTTGGCGTTGCAGCCTTGGTGGAGCCGGGCATGAAGCTGGAAGTTCTGGCGTACGCGATGATTCCCTAAGGCCTGCAGAGGCGGACAAGCATCCAGCCAAGCCGCCCAAGCCTTGATCAACAAGCGTGTTGATTACAGCGAGTCAAACGGGTCTTGCGTACTTGGCAAGCCGGTGTCGTCCCCCAGCACAAAGCGCGGGATGAATTGCAGCACATACTGCCGCATGGCTTCGACCAGGCGCTGCGCATCGGGACGCAGTTCGCGGGATCGCAAGGACACCACACCGACCATATAAGGCACGTGGATATCAATCGGGCGCAGCACGACGTTGGGCAGTGGCAAGCCGTGGGCGGTAAAGGGGTCAATCAAGGACACTCCTACCCCTTGGCTGGCCAGAACCAGGCCCTCCAACGACGAGGCAACCTCGATATGACGGATATCTTCCGGGGCTTCCGGACTGGCGCGCAGCAAGGCGGTTGCCAGGGTATGACGCAAGCGGTGGCGGTTCTGGATAGAAATCAGGGGGGTACCCTGAATATCACTGAGACGCACCAGTTCCTGTTTGGCCAGGGGATGATTGACGGCCATGCCCAGCAGGCAGGGGCTTTGACCTGACCAATGCAAGGTGCAGCCATCAATGTCCAGCGGCAAACTGGTCACCGCCAGATCGGCCCGTCCTTCGTCAATGGCTTGCACCACTTCTTCCGGCTTTACCGTATCAATAATCAGCTTTTGCTTGAAGGCCGGATCGTGCTGCTCCATGATGCCCAGCGCTTGCGGCACCAAGCCAATCGCCAAGGCGTGAGTAGTCACAATGCGCAGAGGTCGCAGGCCCCCACGGGCGATTTCCAGAGCGCGGCTTTGCAGCACCTCCAGATTCATCAGCACGGGCCGGGCTTCCAGATAGAACTCGCGCCCTTGTTCAGTCAAGGTGACCTGCGGACGGGTGCGGGTAAAAAGCCTGAAGCCCAGTTCCTGTTCCAGCTCCTGGATCTGGCGGCTAACCACTGGCTGAGAGCGGTCCAGCAGTCTGCCAGCAGCGGTAACACTGCCAGCAGACATCACCGCTGCAAAGGCTTCTAATTGGCGAATTTCCATGTCGTTCTATGTGAATGCCGCATTTATCAACACGGAATATTCTAATGCGGAATAGTTAGCCGGACTAGCGTTTCACACCGAAACATTGATCCAGCGTGGGGAAAGAACCATCACGCACTTCAGCCGCGTATTGACCGGCTGCCTGGGAGATCAAGGCACCCACATCCGCGTAGGGTTTGGCGAATTTGGGGATCTTGCCATTGGTCAGACCCAGAATGTCTTCCGTCACCAGAACCTGGCCATCACATGCGGGAGACGCACCGATACCGATGGTCGGAATAGCGATGGTTTCAGTAATACGGCGGCCCAGACCTTCTGCCACCCCTTCCAGCACCACACCCCAGGCACCCGCCTGTGCGTGAGCCACCGCGTCTTCCAGCACACGTTGGGCAGCCGCATCTGTCATGCCTTGAGCCTTGTAACCGCCCATGGTGTTGACGTACTGGGGCATCAAACCCACGTGTGCCAGCACGGGCACACCGCGCTCGACCAGGAAGCGCGTGGTTTCAGCCATGGCCTGACCGCCCTCCAGCTTCACCGATTGGGCACCGCTGATGGCGAGCATACGCGATGCATTGGCAAATGCCTGCTGGGGTGATTCCTGATAGCTGCCAAACGGCATATCCACGACAATACAAGCATGTTGAGTCGCACGCACCACGGCAGCAGCATGGGCCGCCATCATATCGACCGTAATGCTTAAGGTATCGGGCATGGCATAGCCCACCATAGCGGTCGAATCGCCCACCAGAATCATATCCAGGTGCTCGTCCAGCATACGTGCGATAGGCGCGATGTAGGCTGTTAATGAAGCAATTTTTTGTTTGCCCTTGCAGGCGATCAAGGCGGGTACGCTAACGCGGACCTGCGTGGTATGTACGCTCATACTTACTCCAGCTGGAATCCCATAGAGCTAAAGCTTATATGGGATTATGAATGATGCAGATTGCAACATCTTAAGAAAAAATCCAGTCGACGCCTCTATAATCGCCGCAGGACAAAAAACAATAAGCTAATTTCCTGCCTACGTACAAGCTTCGCGTGTCCATCCCATGCGGATTCAGGTCCTTTTAAGGACTTTTGCTTTGACACCGCCTGTACTCTAGAGCCCGATCGTTCCCAATGCGCGGTGGTTTCATCAGCCATGTCCTGGCTGTTTTGCCGTGCACTCAACCGAGGAGAGACCTATGTCGACTACCCCCCCAACAATCACCTTCCACGACGATAACCGTGCGCCACAACTGGGCATGGGCGTGTGGCAGGTACCTGCCGAGCAAACGGCCGATGTGGTGTGCAGTGGCATCGAAGCAGGCTACCGCCTGATCGATACCGCCGCCATCTACGGTAACGAGGCCGAGGTGGGCCAAGGGATTCGTCAGTCCAAGGTGCCACGCGAAGAGCTGTTTGTGACCACCAAGCTGTGGAATGACATGCATGGCCACGACAATACCCGTGCAGGCTTTGAAGAAAGCATGGACAAGCTGCAGCTGGATTATGTGGATCTGTACCTGATTCACTGGCCCGTGCCCAAGAACCGCCAGTACATCCAGACTTGGGAAACGCTGATCAATCTGCGCAATGAAGGTCGTGTGAAGTCGATTGGGGTGTGCAACTTCCTGCCCCAGCACCTGCAAACCTTGCTGGACAAGACAGGTGTGTTGCCCGTACTGAACCAGATCGAGCTGCACCCCGGCTTTCAGCAGGCTGAATCGCGCCATTACCACGAAGACCACGCCATCCAGACGCAAGCCTGGAGCCCGCTGGGATTGGGCACGCTGTGGGACAACCCGGTGTTGAACAAGATTGCCAAGGAACATGGCCGTTCCGTGGCGCAAATCATGCTGCGCTGGCAGATTCAGCTGGGTAATATGGTGATTACCAAGTCCAACTCCCCCGAGCGCCAGCGCGACAATATGGACATTTTCAGCTTTGAGCTAAGCGAAGCCGATATGGCCGCCATTGCCAGCCTGGATCAGGCCGACGGCCGTCTTGGCCCGGATCCAGAGCTGTTCCGCCTGCCCAAAAGCACCGTCCAGGTCTAAGCCTTGGGGCGCACCCGACGCGCAGGCCCGGACAAGAAGGCTGCAAGAAGGGGCGCCAGGGCGAACAACCACAGCAGAGCCTGCGCCGACTGGCGTGCGCCCTGCACCCCACCGGGGTCCACAAAGCCCGAGGCTGTCGTAATGATTCCTGCCAAGGCCGCACCCAATGCCATCGTGAACAACTGCAAGGTGGTAATGGCGGCCGAGGCAATATTCTCCTGCCCCTTGGGCGCGGAATGAAATACCCGCGTCAGCAAATGCGGCCAGGCCAAACCAATCCCCACTCCGACTCCCAATAAAGACAGGTACAAGGCCCAGGAATAGTCTGTGCCCTCACTCAAGCCTACCCACGGGATAAAGACGCCCAAGGCAGCCAATGACAAGCCCGAGAGCACAGGCCCGGCAATAATCATACGATCCCCGGTTTTCAGCCCCCGGCTGGAGCTGGCAATAGAGCCCAGGGTCCAGCCGCCTGACATCAAGGCCGTCAGGTAGCCTGCTTTCAGCGGGCTCATGTGGTGGATGATCTGCAGGAAATAGGGAATGAAAATTTCCGTTGCCACGGCCACGCTGACCAGACCAATACCGGCATACAGACTGCCCAAGGCCGTGCTGATGGAGTAAGTGCCCTGCGGAAACAGGCGACTGGTGGACTTGCTGTCGACACGCGCCATCAAATAAACCAGAATCGCCCCGCCCAGCACACCGGCCAGATTGATCATCCAGGAAGTAGACAGGCTACCTGCGGACATGACCAGCACAGAAGCGGTCAGCAGCAATACCTTGCCCAAAGTGGAACCAGATTTACGAGTTTCAGGCGCACGCGCATCGCGCAATTGCGTCCAGACCAGAATCGCCAGCAAAGCGGCACATGGCAGGACACTCCAGAAGGCCAGACGCCACTGTCCCATCTGGGCAAATACCCCACCAATCGCCGGACCCGACAAGGTTGCCACACCCCACATACTGGATACCAAGGCCATGACGCGCGGCCAAAGTCGCTCTTCAAATACCAGCCGGATCGAAGAATAGCTCAGGCCCAGCAGCAAGCCGCCGCCCAAACCTTGAATCGTGCGGGCAAAGAGCAGGAAAGGCATGGAAGGCGCTGCCGCGCACAGGGTCGTGCCAATGGCAAAGAACAGCAAGGACATCAAGAAGCTGTGACGCAGACCCAGTTTTTCCAGAACTTGTGGCGACAGGGCCGAGCCCAGAATCGAGGCCACCACAAATAGCGTGGTATTCCAGGCGTAGTACTCCAGCCCGCCGATATCCTCCACCACCGAGGGCAGAATCGTGGTCGCCACGTACACGTTGATCGCATGAACGGCCACGCCCCCGGCCAAGGCCAGTGAGCGCAAGCCATTACGGCCAGACAGGAGTTCAGACCAAGACGCTTCTTGGGTATTTGCCATTTTTCTTTATCCAAACAAAGAGCCGGCAACCGTGCCGGCCCTTCAAACACACCAGTGCGCCAGTTGCACAGGGCACAACTGACGCACTGTTGGGCGTGCATGCACACGCCTTGACCTGCTGCCGGGCTTACGCTTTCAACAAGCCCCGCAAAACGTACTGCATGATACCGCCGTGACGGTAGTAATGCGCTTCGCTAGGCGTATCAATTCGGACCAGAGCCTCGAACTCGATATCGCCCGCACGCACTTTGACCTTCTCGGGAATCTTGTCCTGATTCAGGGCGGTAATGCCTTCGATATCAAAGACTTCATCCCCCGCCAGGCCCAAGGTTTCGGCGTTCTGGCCAGCCGGGAACTGCAAAGGCATCACGCCCATGCCCAGCAGGTTGCTGCGGTGAATACGCTCGTAGGACTCGGCAATGACTGCACGCACGCCCAGGAGCACCGTGCCTTTGGCCGCCCAGTCACGCGAAGAACCCGAACCGTATTCCTTGCCGGCCAGAATCACCAGCGGGACAGCGGCATTCAAGTAATTGCGCGAGGCATCGTAAATCGTGGCTACTGGTGCGCCATCTTGCGTGAAGTCGCGTGTATAGCCGCCTTCTGTACCCGGAGCCAATTGGTTGCGCAGACGCACGTTAGCGAAAGTGCCGCGAATCATGACTTCATGGTTACCGCGACGCGAGCCGTAGGAGTTGAAATCCTGCGGTTTGACGTCGTGATCCATCAAGTACGTTGCCGCAGGCGAGGTACGCGCAATCGAACCGGCGGGGCTGATGTGGTCGGTTGTCACCGAATCACCCAGCTTGGCCAGCACGCGAGCACCACGAATGTCCGAGACAGGGCTTGGATCGCGCTTCAGGTCAATGAAGTAAGGCGGTTTGCGCACGTAGGTGGAATCATCCTGCCACTCGAAACGATCCCCTTTGGGGGTAGGCAGAGAGCGCCAGCGCTCGTCACCGGCGAACACATCGGCATAACCATCACGGTACATATCCGAGGCAATCGCCTTGCTGATCACGTCCTGTACTTCAGCAGCAGACGGCCAGATGTCTTTCAGGAATACATCCTTGCCATCGCTGCCCTGCCCCAAAGGCTCGTGGTACAGGTCAATATCCATGGTGCCCGCCAAGGCGTAGGCGACCACCAGCGGTGGCGACATCAGGTAGTTCATCTTCACTTCGGGGTGAATACGACCCTCGAAGTTGCGGTTACCGGACAGCGTGGACACCACGGCCAGATCGTTCTGGTTAATGGCCTGGCTGACCTCTGGAATCAAGGGGCCAGAGTTACCAATACATGTAGTGCACCCATAGCCAACCAGATCAAAACCGAGCTTGTCCAGATAGGAAGTCAGGCCTGCACGCTGGTAGTAGTCCGTGACCACGCGCGATCCGGGGGCCAGACTGGTTTTCACCCAAGGCTTGCGGCTCAAGCCCTTTTCCACGGCTTTCTTGGCCAACAGACCGGCGGCCATCATGACGCTGGGGTTGGAGGTATTGGTACACGAGGTAATGGCGGCAATCACCACTGAACCGTGATCCAGCTCACACTGGCTACCGTCGGCCAAGGTGAATTTCACAGCAGCTTTACGGGGTGCTGGCGGCTTATGCGAAGGCACGTCCGACGCGGGGAAACTTTCTTCCACGGCCTCATCGTAGGTCGCTACGTCGTCGCCCAGCAAGTCGCGCACAGCGGTACGGAATGCCGGTTTGGAGGAAGACAAGGCAATACGGTCCTGAGGACGCTTGGGACCAGCAATCGAAGGCACGACGGTGGACAGATCCAGCTCCAGGCGCTCGGAGTAACGAGGCTCGTGCTGAGGATCGTGCCACAGGCCCTGGGCCTTGGCGTAGGCGCGCACCAGTTCGATCTGCTCTTTGCTGCGGCCCGTCAGCTCCATATAACGCAGGGTTTCCTCGTCAATCGGGAACATGGAGATGGTGGAGCCGTATTCAGGGCTCATATTGCCAATAGTGGCACGATTGGCCAAAGGCACAGCGCTGACGCCGGGGCCGTAGAACTCTACAAACTTGCCGACCACCCCATGCTGACGCAGCATATCGGTAATCGTCAGCACCAGGTCGGTCGCGGTGGTGCCTTCAGGCATTTGACCGGTCAGCTTGAAACCCACAACGCGAGGGATCAGCATGGAAATGGGCTGGCCCAGCATGGCGGCTTCGGCCTCGATACCGCCTACGCCCCAGGCCACCACGCCCAGACCGTTCACCATAGGCGTGTGCGAGTCCGTGCCCACACAGGTATCGGGATACGCCAGCTGACGGCCTTGTTCGTCGCGCGTAAAGACCACGCGGGCCAAATGTTCCAGGTTCACCTGGTGAACAATACCGGTGCCCGGTGGCACGACCTTGAAGTTATCAAAAGCACTTTGGCCCCAGCGTAGGAACTGATAGCGCTCCATATTGCGCTCGTATTCGATTTCCACGTTGCGTTCAAACGAGCTGGGCTTGCCAAAGTCGTCCACGATCACCGAGTGGTCGATAACCAGCTCTACCGGTGCCAGGGGGTTGATTTTTTGCGGATCACCACCCAAGGCCTGCATGGCTTCACGCATGGCGGCCAGGTCCACAACGGCTGGCACGCCGGTAAAGTCCTGCAACACAACGCGTGCGGGAGTAAAGGCGATTTCACGATCGGGCTCGGCAGCAGGGTCCCAGGCGGCCAGGGCGCGAATATCATCGGCGGTGACATCGCCACCATCTTCGGTGCGCAGCAAGTTTTCCAGCAGGATCTTCAAGCCATAAGGCAGGCTGGCAACATCCAGGCCATCTCCACGAACCGCATCTAACCGATAGTAGTCGTAGGACTGCCCGCCGACATCCAACTGGTGCAAAGCCTTAAAACTATCTACGCTTTTCATATCGGGATCTCCATGGAAAAGTGCCGGCCGATACCATCCAATCTACCCAGCCAGCGATACACATGTGGTAACTGTCTATTGGTCTAGACCATTCCACATCTTACACTCTGGCGTAATCCCCTGCCCTGCGCGACGTCCTTCCTGTGGCCTTAGGTCACACCTCCTCAAACTCGGAAACATTCTTTACGTATAATGTTTTAGGCGTCTTACGCCCGTCTGTTCGGCCTCCCCCGCCCCTCCCTTTACTTCGAGCGTTCGCCCATCCTCATGTTTTTTGTTGATCTGCGCCGGCTGATTCTCTTGCTGGCTACTGCCAGCAGTCTGCTGACCATGGGCTACACCTTGTATGGAGCCTATTCAGCGGAGCGTTCCTTGCTGATCGAGCAAGCTCTGGAAAAGAACCGCGCCTACGCGCTGAAACTGGCCAGCAGCACCGATGCCTTCATCGCCAATTTGCAACAGCAACTTCGTTATAGCGCCAACGAACTCTCCCGTTCCCTGAATCAGGGCAACGAGCCCATGCTACGTGACGAAGTCAGACGCCTGAAAGAACAAAACAACAGCTTTAACTCGGTTTTGATTCTGAATACCGAGGGCCGGGTTCTGGCCAATGCTCCCCAACAGCTCAACCTGCTTGGCACGACACTGCGGGGGGAAGGCACGCAACTGGCACTGAAAACCCGGAAACCCGTGGTCAGCCCACCCTATCTGTCCGCCACCGGGCGCTTGCTGATCTTCCTGTCCCACCCGATTTTTGATGCAGAAGGCAATTACAAAGGCCTGGTAGGTGGTTCCATCTACCTGCACGAGCCCAATAGCCTGAACGCCTTGCTGGGCGAGCACTTTTACCGTGATGGTTCTTACATTTATGTAGTTGACCAGCACAAACGGCTGATTTTTCACCGTGACGTCGCCCGGATTGGCGAAGTCATACACGGCAACCCGGCCATTGACGCTGTCAGCCAGGGCGAGAGTGACGCTCTGTCCCTGCGCAACGTGAAGGGCGTAGACATGCTGGCCGGTTTCGCGCCCAGCAACGATGTGAAATGGGGAGTCGTGGTGCAAAGCCCCACCAAAGTGGTGCTGGATGAATTAACGGTCCTGCTGGGCAAAGTACTGCGCAATTCCATCCCCTTTTTCCTGGCCGTGCAGATCCTGATCTGGATGTTGGCCATGCTGATCGCCAAACCCTTGCGACAACTGGCTCGCCAGGCTCCGCATCTGGATTCAGCCAAGGCCAGCTCGCGCATCGAACAAGTTCATGCCTGGTATTTTGAGTCCCGCCAGATCAAGCTGGCCATGTTGCTGGGCTTGAAACGTGTTAATCGCAAAATGGGCGTCATGGATGTGGAGCGCAATACCGACCCGCTGACCGGCCTGAACAACCGCCGGGGCATGGCTGTTGTGCTACAGCAATGGAAGGAAACGGACACGCCCTTTTCCGTGCTGACGGTGGATATTGACCACTTCAAGCGCGTGAACGACACCTACGGGCACGATGTGGGCGATCTGGTGCTGAGCTTTCTGGCCGACACCATGCGGGCCTGTACCCGCGATACCGATCTGATCTGTCGAGTCGGGGGTGAAGAGTTCTGTATTTTTCTGCCCGATCAGGATGTAGACCAGGCCGTGCAACTGGCCGAGCGCCTGCGCATTTTGATCAGCGAAACCAATAGCCCAACTGGCTCACCCATTACGATTTCCATTGGGTTGGCGCACTGGCCCTTGCATGCCCGAGAACACAGCACAGTGTTGAAACTGGCGGACGAAGCGCTTTACAAGGCCAAGCGCAATGGACGCAACCGCGTAGAAATTTGTGATCCGGCCGCCAGCGACGCTCAGAGCAGATCAGCTTAAAGACGGCGCAAGACCTTGATACGCACATCCACCTGAAGATCCAGGCTCGTCAATTGGCGAGCCTGCTCCAGCCCTTGCGCGCTGGCTCGGAACAAATGCGGCGTCATCAAGAGCAGATCGGCAATTTTCTCTTGTGAATCAAGGCTGATCTGACAACGAACACGTTCAACAGCTTCCAGACTGAAACCGACCGGGGACTGCGGAGTCTCGTCCTTGTCGGCTTTCAAGGTCGGATAAATAATGCGGCGCAGCTCCAGCAAATGGTCTGGGCCCGCTTCAACCTGCACCCAGATACCGCCCGGCTTCAGCGCACGCAAGAACTCCTCGGGCACGGCAAAACCAAACATGCACAGCAAGGCATCCAAAGCACCATCTGGCACGGGCAATTGTGCATTGCTACCCACCAGCCAACGTATGTCCGAGGAACTACGCGCCGCCGCCATGACAGCCCACTTGGAAATATCCAGACCAATCAGGGCCAACTGCCCTTCCTGATCCTGCTGACGCAAATAGCGCGGGTAATAGCCTTCGCCACAGCCCGCATCCAGGCAGGCATAAGGCGCCTCCCCTTCCAGGCCATCCATCAAGGCACGCCACACGCCAGCGGCGATAGGCTCGTACACCCCGGACTCCAGATAACGACGCCGCGCCGCCACCATTTCCTTGCTGTCGCCCGGATCGCGTGAACGCTTGTTTTGTACAGGAAGCAGATTGATATAGCCCTGGCTGGCCGTATCGAAACAATGGCCCGAGGGGCAGCGCCAGCTGGGAGCCTCAAACGAGAGCGGCAAGCCGTCCAAAGGACAGCACAGTTTCTCGAACAGGGGCGGGGAAAGGTCAGACATGAATGAATCGCTCTACGGCCACCGTGGCCAAGGCGATAGTGTAGCGCCCCGGCCTGTCTATGCCGGGGCTCAGGATGAATTTACGACTTGGTCGCAAAAGCCAGCGCGTCGCGCAGCAAGGCCTCGATCAGGGGCTGGATGTTACGGGCCGCCTCTTCCTTGTACTCAAAGGGCCACTGCTCTTCCATGTAACAGCACTGCGCCATTTCCAGCTGCACAGCATGGATGTTCTGCTCGGGACGTCCGTAGTGGCGGGTAATGTAACCACCTTTGAAACGACCATTCAACACGCTGCTGTAGTCTTTGTTGGCCGAGGCGGTTTTCATCAGACGTTCGCTCAAGGCTGGATCGCAACTCTGACCATTGGCAGTCCCGAAATTCAGATCCGGCAGACGGCCTTCAAAAAAGCGCGGCACGACCGAACGAATCGAATGCGCATCCCACAGGACCACACGGCCATGCAGGGCCAGCAAACGCGTCAGCTCTTCTTCCAGCTTCTGGTGATACGGCAACCAGATGGTCTCGCGACGCTGGGCAACCTCACGCTCGTCCGGTTCCTGGCCAGGCTGGTAAATGGGTTCATCGCCAAACGTGTCCACGGGACACAGGCTGGTGACGCTTTGACCGGGATACAGGCTGGCATTGTCCGGCGGGCGGTTCTGATCCACCACAAACCGCGAATACGTCGCCACCAGCACGGACGCACCCAGTTTCTGGGCGCACTCATACAAGCGTGGAATATGCCAATCCGTATCCGGCACCTGACGCGCTGACTCCGTAAAACGCGCCTGCAAGTCCGAAGGCACGTAGGTGCCCGAATGGGGCATGGAAATCAACAAGGGGGCAGTGCCCGGATAAAACTCAAAGGCAGCAGGTACGGTCATGGCAGACTCCAGTCTGTTTCAGCACACAATCAAGAAGGAATAGGATACAGATCACCCCGGCGGTGCTGCCAGGCCGGAAGTGATTCACGCATGCGCTGCACGCGAGCGGGGTCCAGATCGGCGCAAATATAGCCTGGATGATCAGGCATACAGGCCAATACGGTGCCCCAAGGGTCAATAATCATGCTGCGACCCAAGCACGGCATGGCGGGACCGGGACCGCCAATCTGCGCGGCGGCCAGCACGTAACACTGATTTTCAATGGCTCGGGCGCGCAACAGCACTTCCCAGTGGTCACGGCCGGTATGCACATTAAAGGCGGCGGGCACTACCAGCACATTCGCGCCACGGGCACGCAAGGTACGGAACAGCTCGGCAAAGCGCATGTCGTAGCAAATGCTCAGGCCCAGATTCAGATCCCCGACCTGCACATTTTGCAGATGCTGGCCGTGGCAGAAATCGTCGGACTCGCGGTATTCCAGACCGTTCACCACCGCATCGTACAAATGCACTTTGCGGTATTGCGCCACGATTTCACCCTCTGGTGAAAACGTCACGCTCGTGTTGCCCAGGCGATGATCATCAGGACGGCGCTCGTGCATGGAACCCAGATGAATCCAGGCACCGGTGCGGCGCGCCAGGCTGGCCATGTGATCCGTCACCAGACCCGGAATGGGCGTGGCATTTTGCTGCAACCATTCCGTATCACCACGTACATCGCTGTACTCGGGAGTCACAATCAGTTGTGCGCCGTCTTTGGCAGCGGCCAGCACCCAATGTTCTAGCTGGTCCAGATTGGTTTGGCGGTCGCGGCCGCTATCCAATTGAACCAGGGCAACACGTGTCGTAGACATACTTTTATCCTTTCGGACCGGCTCAGTACTGCAGGGCTCGGGCCGTTTCCAAGGCCAGACGGGACAAGACACCCGCTCCCTGGCCACCGTATAAAGAGGTGCTGGTGCGGCCATCGGTAAAGCCATCGGCCATCACAGCCAGCACCACACTGCGTTCGCCCATCGTCAAGATACCGGCGTCGTGACGCAAGCCGGGCAAGGAGCCGGTCTTGTGAGCCAGTTGGGCGATAGAAGGCAAAATTGCCGCAAAGTGACCTCGTTCGCGCTGATCCGCCAGCATGTCCAGCCCCTGCTGACGCAGGTTTTCCGGCAGGGCAGGCGAATGCAATAGATACAGCAAGGTCGAGCAGGCATCCTGAACAGTCGTCCAGTTGTCTTTACCGGCCTCGCGCGCCTTCATGTCCATCATGTGGCGCTGCAAATCCGTGTGCTTCAAGCCGGCCTGGGCGCTCCAGGCGTTGATGTTATCCATGCCCAGCAAATCGATCAGGGCATTGGTAGCGACGTTATCGCTCAGAATAATCATTAAAAGAGCCAACTCGCGCAGGCTCAGGCTGGGCACGCCGGGCAGCTGACTCAAAATGCCGGTGCCAGGGGTACGGTCGCCCTCGGGCAGAGGGTAAACCGTATCGAGCGACAGCTTGCCCTGTGCCACCTGTTCCAGCAGGCACAGGAGCATGGGCGTCTTGATCAGACTGGCCGAGGGCATGACGCGCTGCGCCTGCCACTCGAACAAGGAGGTACCGTCGGTAGCGTAGACCGCCATCGAAATACGGGCGGACTCCTGGGTCAGCAAAGGCTCCAGTCGTTCCTGCAGGCGCTCACGAACCAGTGGCGCATCCAGCAACTCGCTTCCTAAGGTAAACATACAAACACTCCTTCAATACTCAGACCAGAATCAGGAACAGGCCGACGAACATCAACAAGTTGACCGCCATGACCGCCCAGCCGTTATACAACATGTACTTGAGCTGAGTGGAACGCGCCAGGCCCATCTGGCCGAACATATCTGAAGAAGGGAAAGGACCAAACCAGTCAATCTGCGAACTGCCCAGAATCACGGCGGCAGTGGCTGCGGGGCCCACACCGGCGGCCGCCAGCACAGGACCAAAGATCTTGGCGGTGAAAGTCATCTGCGCCACGGCAGCACCCGGAATGTGACCGACCACGTTAAAGGCCACAATCAACATGCACAGCACGGCGCCACTAATACCGACCAGATAGGGCTGCACCGAATCCAGCAAGGCGTGATAGGCGTTCAACTGATCCACCAGCACCAGCACCGGGTTGAACAGCCAGAACAGGAAGAAAATCCAGATCAGCTTGCCCGCACCGGCATACATGGCCTGCAAAATTTCACGTGGGTTCATGCCACCGGCCAGACCGGTGGTGGCACCCAGAGACACCATCACAATAATGGCGTAGGCAAAACCGGCTTTGGAGGCAATACCCACTGCAGCCAGACCCACGATGGTGATGCAGAAAGCCCAGGCAGCACGCACGGCCTTGGGGGAGGCCTTGGCATTCACGTCAAAAGCAGCCTGACCTTGCGAGGCTTCTTCGTACTGGAAATGATCCTTGGTCATCTTCTGAATACGACCGGACATGAACCAGCCCGTCAGCAAGGTAGCAGCAGCCATGGGCAGACCGGCAACCAGCAGGTAATCGGTGTAGCTCAAACCGGTCAGACCCGTCACGGTCACCACGTTAGGGGTGAATGGGCCCAGCACCAGACCGGCGGAACCGGCGCTTTGGAACAAGGCAGCCACAGCAGGAGGGGACAGACGCACGGCCGCGGCAATTGGAATCACCACCGCAGCAATAATGGCGTTACCGCCAGCCAGCGTACCCAGAGCGCCACAGATCAAGGTGGAGGCCACCATGATGCCCAGACGCACACGCACCGGATTGGACAAGCCAATACGCTTCACAATGGCTCGCACCAATTGCTCGGCGGCACCCGTACGGGCAGCCACTTCACCCACCCCGGCGCCCAGTACAATAATCAAACCCACCACGGCAATGAACGAGCCCAGGGACTCGGCCAGCAGTTTGCCCATGGCAATGGGCGTCGTACTGGTCATGATGGCGCCCAATACAATCGCACCAATCGTGGCCAGAACAATATCCACACCCAACAAGGCGATAAGCGCAAACACCACTACCGGCGTCAAGCCCCACAGGGAGCTTTCACCCGGCATGTAAAAGTGGGTGTACAAGGCAATCGCCATGCCAATTAAAAACACCACCATGGCAGCATTGCGCTTGCCCGTTGGCATTTGTTGCTGAATGACACTCATGTCGTCTCCTTAACGATCCTTCCTGGCCAGTTTTCAAAAACCGACCTGCATGTGATGCAATCGCCCTGCCCTGGTTGACCGCCCCAGATCACAGCGACTGTTTTCTTGTCCGACGCGCCGCTTATAGCGGGATAATCGGCGCATCCAGGCTTTGTGCCTGAGCGGCAAAGGCGCGATCAAGCACCTGGCCGGGCCGCTGCTCCGGGGCAACAGGGTGAACCTGTACGCCATTCACAAACACGGTCTGCACACCTTGAGACGGTAAGGTGGGCTCTTCCCAGGTGGCGCAATCTTGCACCGTTTCGGGATTAAACACCACCAGATCCGCCCAGGCGCCGACTTGCAACACGCCGCGGTTTTCAAGCCCGAAGACCGAGGCAGGCATGGCTGTCATTTTGGCAACCGCCTGCTCCAGGGACATCAGGCCATCTTCGCGTACGTACCGCCCTAAAATGCGCGTGAAACTACCCCACAAACGAGGGTGGGGATGCGCATCCGCAGGCAATCCGTCCGAGCCCACCATGCAACATGGGTGGCTGAAAATGCGCTGGACTTCTTTCTCGTCCATCGCAAAATAAATCGCGCCAGCAGGCAGCAAACGCCGTGCGGCAGTTTCTCGGTCGCAGCCCCACTGCTCGGCAATCTCGGCCAGATACAGGCCATTGCACTCGGGGTGAGGCTCGGACCAGGTAATACGAATCTGGTCTATGGTGTGGGCGCGCTCAGGGATCAGGATCGTGGAGCTGCCCGAATAGGGATAAATATCCAGGGTGGCCTGCACGCCATCGGCGCGGGCTCGATCAATATTGGCCAAGGTATGGCTGCTGCGGCCCCAGTTGGCCGGCATCATGCACTTGTGGTGCGACACCAGGGTGGCGCACTGCGTCTGGCGGCCTACCGCCAGCACTTCTTCTACCGACTCCTGCACCGTGTCGCCTTCATTGCGAATATGACTGGTGTGCAAAGAGCCCTTGGAAGCGGCAACACGGGCCAGACCTTCCAGTTCGGCCGGCTCGGCCATGCAGCCGGGCTCGTAAGCCAGGCCGGTACTAAAGCCCACGGCGCCTTCTTCCAAGGCCTTGGCCAGCAAGGCTTCCATGGCCTTTTGCTCATCGGCATTCGGCTGGGACAAGGGGTCCTGCATCACGGCCATGCGCAGATTCGCGTGACCGACCAGAGCCGCCACGTTGATCATGGGCTTGAGCTTGCGCACGGCTTGCACGTACTGCGCCATGTCTTCAAACAAGGGAGAATCGCCCAGCAAGGCCAAAGCCGCTGCCGAGTTACCGGGCAAAGGAGCCGGGAAAGCGCTGACGCCACAATTGCCGACCACAACCGTCGTAATGCCCTGGCTGGTTTTCCAGTCCAGAACAGGCCGCTCGATGAACATCAAATCATCATGGCCGTGAGTATCGATAAACCCGGGAGCCACCACATGGCCGCTGGCGTCCACCGATTGATCGGCGTGCCAGGCGCTCAAGTCGCCCACGGCGACAATCCGTCCTTCTCGAATACCCACATCACCACGCCAACGCGGGGTGGCCAAGCCATCAATAATCCAGCCATTGCTGATCTTGACGTCCAGCCTGCGGTCGTCTGTCTGCATCTACGTCTCCACTAACCCTCCCACAAAAAGGGGAGTTGACCGCATTATCCAAAGGTATTATTAATATGAAAAATTGTTTAAGTTAATTGATTAATCAGAAAATGATATGGACAGACTTCCCAAGCACATCACGCTCAAGCACTTGAACGCGTTTGTCGCCGTGGCCCAGGAGGCCAGTTTCACCCATGCCGCGCGTCGTCTTTTTCAAACACAATCCTCGGTCACGGGCCTGATCCAGCAGTTGGAAGTTGCCCTGAACACCACCTTGTTCAACCGCACCAGTCGGCGTGTATCCCTGACGCCTATTGGTCAGGAGTTCCTGCCGCGCATCACCCGCCTGCTGGCAGATTTTGATGGCGCCATCAGCGATGTCATGCGTTATGGGGAATTGAAAAGCGGGCGGGTCAGTGTGGCCGCAGCGCCGTCGGCCATTACGGATTTGATAGCACCGGCAGCCGCCAATTTCTCCCAGCAGCATCCGGCGGTCCGTCTGTATTTACGGGATGACAACTCGGGACGCATTCAACGCCAGATCGTGGCGGGGGAGATCGACTTTGGTCTGACCAGTCCCTGGGCGGATGTCCAAGGGTTGGACAGTCAACCCTTGCTGGAAGACCAGTTTGGCGTGCTCTATCGCAGCGACGACAAGCTGATCAAACCGGATGCCAACAACACGGTCAGCTGGTCTGCTCTGGACGAACGCAAACTGGTCGGCGTCGTAGACGAAACCGGGATCATGGCGGTGCTGCAGTCCCGTCCGGACCTGCCCATCGAAACCTCGGCCCCGTTTTACGAAGCCTCCAGCACCACCTCGCAAGCAGCGCTGGTGCAAAGTGGTCTGGCCATTGCCCTGCTGCCTGCCTTGGCTGCACAACGGGTCTTGATGCCCGGTCTGAGCTTCTCCTTGCTGCAGGCCCCCACGCTGGTCCGCACCTTGTGTCTAATGTTTCACCAAGAACATGACTTGACGCCCGCGGCGGCGGCATTGGTCGATGAGGTGCGAGCCTACGTGAAAAAAGCTCCTTTACCGCCTGGATGCCGCGCTCTGTAAGCATGTGCAAATATGGTGGGAGACAGGCTTGGGCTCAGTAACAATAAGGACGGCAAGTCGCGTCCCGTTTTTCTCGCGACTTGGCCCTGACTGCTCGACCCTTTCCCTTCGATAGACGAACAGCAAAGCCGGACGTAGAATCGCCTTCAAGCCTCGCCTGATCAGAATGCCGTCATGCCAGTGCTTCTTCTCTGGTATCGATCGCACACAGGGCGACCCTGCAGGTCATTGTCCTGCTCTCCAGGAGAAGCCATATGACGCAGTCCTCCGCGGCATCCAGCAACGCCAAGCCGCTTCACATTGACGACATTACCGTCGTAGACAACAGCAAACTTAAAAAAGCCGTAACCGCCGCTGCCTTGGGCAACGCCATGGAATGGTTTGACTTTGGCGTTTACGGCTTTGTGGCCGCCACCTTGGGTAAAGTCTTTTTCCCCGATGCCTCTCCCGCAGTACAAACCATCGCCGCCCTGGGTACCTTCTCGGTGCCCTTTTTGGTGCGGCCTCTAGGCGGAGTGTTCTTCGGGCTGATGGGGGACAAGTTCGGGCGTCAGAAAGTGCTTTCCCTGACCATCATCATCATGGCCATCAGCACCTTCCTGATCGGCCTGATTCCCTCTTATCTATCCATCGGCATCTGGGCACCCATTTTGCTGCTGCTGTGCAAGCTGGCCCAAGGCTTTTCCGTAGGCGGTGAATACACTGGCGCGGCAGTTTTTGTGGCCGAATACGCGCCCGACCGGCAGCGCGGGTTCCTGGGTAGCTGGCTGGACTTTGGCTCTATCGCGGGCTTTGTTCTGGGCGCCGGTTTGGTCGTGCTGCTGCAAACGTCCCTGACCGAAGAGACCTTCCAGGATTGGGGCTGGCGCATTCCTTTCCTGATTGCCGGTCCACTGGGTATTTTGGGCTTGTACCTGCGCCATGCCGCTGAAGAGACTCCCGCCTTTACCGAGCAACTGGAAAAGATGGAGAAAGAAGACCGCGCCGCCCTGACAGAGCGCCCCACGGTTTCCTTTGGCGAGATCTTCTCCAAGTACCGCAAAGCCCTGCTAATTTGTATTGGCATGGTGCTGGTCACCAACATCACCTATTACATGTTGCTGACCTATATGCCTACCTATCTGTCCAGCAGCCTGGGCTATGCCGAAGAACATGGTGTCTTCATTATTGTGGTGGTGATGATAGGGATGCTGTTCGTGCAACCGGTGGTGGGTTTTGTCAGCGACAAGATAGGTCGCAAACCCTTTCTGATGGCCGGTAGTCTGGGCCTGCTGATCTTTGCGATTCCCGCCTTTCACTTTATTGGTAGCGACAGCAATGTGCAGATCTTCCTGGGGCTGCTGATTCTGGCCGTTTTACTGAACTGCCTGACCGGGGTCATGGCCTCTACCCTGCCCGCCCTGTTCCCGACCCGGCTACGTTACAGTGCCTTGGCCGCCTCCTTTAACATCGCCATTATTGTGGCGGGCCTGACGCCTACGGTTGCGGCCTGGCTGGTGGAGCAGACCAACAACTTGCTGGTGCCTGCCTACTATTTGATGTTTGCCAGTGTCATCGGCTTGATTACCGCCCTGTTCCTGCCCGAAACGGCGAACCGCCCCTTGCGCGGCGATACACCTACCGCCTCCAACCGCAAGGAGGCCAAGGAACTGCTGCAAGAAGCGTATGACCACATCGAACAAAGCGTGCAAGATGTGGAAGAAGCCATTGCCAAGGCCGAGGAAGAACTGGAAGCCTTGAAGCAAAAACGCCAGCGTCTGGTGGACCGCCACCCCGAGCTGGATTAATAAAACAGTCTTCTCTATATAGAGGGTAGGTGCTGTCGGATGGGGGGCCTGAAACGCCCCCTGCAACTTTCACAGCGGCAACGCCAAACCGCTTGTTCCCGTAGAAAAAGCCTGAATCTGCTTTAAGTCAGATTCAGGCTTTTTTGTGGCGGCTCAGGATTCAAACAGGAATCCTCCAAGCCATCGTTCAGAACACGGTATTAAACCGTCAAACCGCCCGACACTTCCAGCGTCGTGCCATTGATGAAGCTGGCTTCATCCGAGGCCAAAAACGCATACACATTGGCGATCTCTTCAGGCTTGCCCATGCGGCGCAGCCAGCAATGATCACGAAAGCCTTGCAGCACTTTTTCGGGGATGGTTTTCAGAATGTCTGTCTCGATAAAACCGGGACAGACGGCATTGACGCGTATCCCCTTGGGGCCCAACTCCCTGGCCCAGGTTTTGGTAAAGCCTATCACCCCGAACTTGCTGGCCGCGTAATTGGTTTGACCATAATTGCCGTACAAACCCACCACGCTGGAAGCGTTCAGAATGGAACCGCTTTCCTGCTCCAACATCACCGCGGCCACGGCCTGAGTGAAGTTGAAAACCGCTTTCAGGTTCACATCAATCACATCATCAAATTGCTGCTCGGTCATGCGCACCAGCTTGGCGTCCTTGGTGATGCCGGCATTGTTCACCAGCACATCAATGCGGCCAAACTTTTGCTTCACATCCGCCACCATGGCGTCAATCTGTGCACGGTCCGTCACATCCACGGTGTAGCCTACGGCGGTAACGCCATTACCACTTAAAGACTGCGCTGCTTGATTGACGGCATCCGCATTACGATCACACAACACCACAATCGCCCCTTCCTGGGCAAACTTCCTGGCTGTTGCCAAACCAATTCCAGCTGCCGAACCGGTGACTATGGCCACTTTATCTTTCAATCGCATTCCAGCTACCTTTTAGAAATTGTTCAACGCTGTTGTGCAAACAAAAGGGCTTGACCGCAGCCGTACAGACCTTTTCCTGTGGCCTTGCTTGCACCAGCACACTGTTTTGTACTCCGATCACAGGCAGACCGCCAGTCACGGTAGGCAAACTGTACACAGACACAATGGCCCCGAAAGGGGCCATCTGAACAACGGGATAAGGGCGAAATACACATGCGCCATAGCCCTGCTCGGAAACCAGGACAGGCAGCCAGCAAACCACCGCCAGCGTCATCGCAATAGACGATCAGAACCAGCAGCCGTCACTGAAAATCAGTTGCTTTCCCATGGCAGATCCGGCGCAATCAAGGGTTCACCGTCATAGCCATGCACCACACCAAAGCGCTCATGGGCCGCACGCCAATCGCGTTGTGCCTGCCCGATGACTTCCTTGTTTTCACCAACAAAATTCCACCACAGCACCAGCTCCTCGGTATACGGCTCGCCACCCAGCACAATGACTCGGCTGCCGGCACTCAGACTCAAGCTCAACTGCGTCAGGCCACGGCCCACATAGGCCAGTTCATTGGCCTCGAACTGCTCGGACTGAATACCCAGGGTGCCTTGCACGACTAAAAAGCCATACTCAAACTCGGGGTTCAAATTCAGTCTCACTTCCCCAGCCTTGGAGCTGCTCAAATCCATCCCCACCATAGGCGAATACATTTTGCTGGGTGCCTGATGCTGTGCATAGGTACCGGCCAGCAGGGTAAAGTCGCACTCGCCCTCACGCCAATGAGGCAAGTCAGGATGGTGGTCAAAAGCGGGTTCACAGGTGGCGTCCTTGGAGGGCAAGGCAATCCAGAGCTGAACCGCATGCAGCTTGTCCTCGCCGGGCAAGGACTCCTCGGTATGGCTGATACCGCGTCCCGCTGTCATCAAGTTCACCTGACCAGGCTTGACCACTTGCACATGGCCCAGGCTATCACGATGCAGAACCTCGCCCTGAATCATCCAGGTAAAGGTTTGCAGACCAATATGTGGATGAGGGCCCACACGCAGGCCGGATCCCGACGTGAACACGGCGGGCCCTGCATGATCCAGAAAGCACCAGGCCCCCACCATGCGCCGTTGCGAGGAAGGCAGAATCCGGCTGACGGTAATGCCCCCACCCACTTGTGCGCCGCGCCCGGCAACACGTTGAACACGTTTTTCGCCGTTGATGTCTTCGGGACAATCAAAGGATGAAGAGACTTCGGAACTGTGTGTACTCATGGGTCGAACTCCTGAAAACAGATCTGGGGGCTGGGTTTCAAACAGCCAAAAGCGCTGGCCACTCAAGTGACCAGCGCAGCGCCGAAGCGATTTACTTACCGGATGTGAACTTGGTGTGGCTATTGATCAAGTTGCGGTAGTCGGGGATATGGTTGGAGAACAAGGCACCCAGACCTTCCACGTCGTTACGCCAGTCGCGGTGCAGTTCGCAAGCCACGCCAAACCAGGTCATCAGTTGAGCACCGGCCGAAGACATGCGATCCCAGGCCGAGTGACGTGTCAGTTCGTTGAAAGTGCCCGACGCATCGGTGACCACAAACACATCAAAGCCTTCTTCCAAAGCCGACAGGGCCGGGAAAGCCACGCACACTTCAGTCACCACACCGGCAATAATCAGCTGCTTCTTGCCCGTTGCCTTGATGGCTTTGACGAAGTCTTCGTTATCCCAGGCGTTGATCTGGCCAGGGCGAGCGATGTAAGGCGCATCCGGGAAGGTTTCTTTCAGCTCGGGGACCAAAGGACCGTTAGGGCCTTCTTCAAAGCTGGTGGTCAGAATGGTGGGCAAGTTGAAGTACTTGGCCAGATCGGCCAGAGCCAAAACGTTGTTCTTGAACTTGTCTGGATCAATGTCACGCACCAGAGACAGCAGCCCCGTTTGGTGATCAACCAGAAGTACAGCGGCTTGGTCTTTATCAAGACGTTTGTAAGGCGTAGTCATCTCAGTCTTCCTTAACGATGATTGAAAGGGGCGGGTGCGGGACTGCACCCGGTACTGCAAGAGCGCGGCGTTGATTAACGCTGCGAATCCAGCTGTTCCTGATTCTTGAGCACGTCCTGTGCTTTGGCATAGCTTTCGATCAGCAACTGATAGGCGGGGAAAATCTTGGTGTAGACCTGGGCCCATTCCTGGGCATCAGGGCGGTTCCAGGTGCGCTGCAGTTCGGAGGCAACAGCACCCGTATCGATAGGCACCACACCGGCCTGCATCATGCGAGCCAGGGTAATTTCCTCGGCCATCTTGGAGTAGGTGCCGGAGGCATCAATCACCACAAACACCTTGTAGCCTTCAGCCACCGCGCTGATCGCAGGGAAAGCCATGCACACGCTGGTAATGGTGCCGGCAATAATCAAAGTCTTGCGGCCGGTTGCCTTGACAGCGGCAACAAAGTCCTCGTTGTGCCAGGCATTGATCTCACCCTTGCGTGCCACGTATTGGGCGTGGGGAGCATTCTGGTGAATCTCGGGAATCAGAGGACCGTTCGGGCCTTGGGGCACGGAAGCCGTGGTAATCACAGGCAGCTTGCTCAAGGTGGCGATTTTGGCCAGTGCTGCCGCATGGTCACGCAAGGTGGTCATGGGCATGTCCTTCACGGTCTGAAACAGGCCGCTTTGGTGGTCGATCAGCAGCATGACTGCATCATCGGGATCAATTACGGGAGCGGCACCATTAAAGTTGGCTACATTGCTGGGGATAGTCATCACGTTTCTCCTGTGGATGAGAGACGGGGGCCACCTGAATGCGGCCCCCGCGGGCCTTGCACTACGATGCCGACCCTGGTGCCATCGCACCAAAGCGGCCACTGCTGAAGTCATCCATAGCCTGCAAAATCTCTTGCTTGCTATTCATGACGAAGGGGCCGTGTCCCACAATGGGCTCATCAATGGGTTCACCACTGATCAGCAAGACAACGGCGTCATTATTGGCTTCCACGCTGAACTGGCTGCCTGTCCGATCCAGCACGACCAGTTGCCCTTCACGAGCCACGCTTTGACCATTGACCAGTACGGTGCCTTGCAGCACCACCAAGGCGGCTGTCCAGCCTTCAGGGCTTTCCAGCTCGGCAATGCCACCCTGATTCAGACGCATATCCCATACATTCATGGGAGTGAAGGTCCTGGCAGGGCCAGTGGCACCGTCCTTTTCACCGGCAATGACGCGCACCATGCCAGCAGCATCAGGCAGTGCGACCACAGGAATTTGCTGGTCGGTAATGGCCTGATAGCCAGCGGGAGCACGCTTGTCTTTGGCAGGCAGGTTGACCCACAGCTGCACCATTTCCAAAGTGCCGCCAGAACGAGCAAAAGCGTCGGAGTGATACTCCTCGTGCAAGATGCCCGAGCCGGCCGTCATCCACTGCACATCACCGGGGCCGATCGTGCCGCCCTGGCCCGTGGAGTCGTGGTGTGAAACCTCGCCCTTGTAGACGATGGTGACGGTTTCAAAACCCCGATGTGGGTGCTGGCCAACGCCGCGCTTGTGGTTGCTGGGAGCAAACTCGGCAGGGCCGGCATAGTCCAGCAGCAGGAAGGGGCTCAACTGTTTTGCGTGTGTGTGGTACGAAAACAGGGAGCGAACGGGGAAGCCGTCGCCCACCCAGTGAGGACGGGGAGCGCTATAGATACCAAGAATTTTCTTCATGTCCATCTCCTTGTTTCAACATAAGAGACAGAATAAACTCGGGACAACGAAGCCAGTAGCCCCCTAAATCGGCCATCTATGTTCCATTTATGGAACGATAAAACTGCCATGCAAGATTTAAACGACTTGTACTTCTACGTTCAGATTGTGGATCACGGCGGCTTTGCCCCGGCCGGTCGCGCACTGGGTTTACCCAAATCCACGCTTAGCCGCAGGCTGGCTGCACTGGAAGAGCGCCTGGGAGTGCGGCTGATCCAGCGCTCCACCCGCCGCTTTACCGTGACCGAGATTGGCCAGACCTATTACGAGCACTGCAAGGCCATGCTGGTAGAGGCCGAAGCGGCACAGGCAGCCATCGAACTGACACGTGCCGAGCCGCGCGGTGTGGTGCGCCTCAGTTGCCCCATCACCTTACTAAACGCCCATGTCAGTGATATGTTGGCCGACTTCATGGTCAGCTACCCGCATGTCACGGTGCAATTGGATGCCACCAACCGGCGCGTGGACCTGATCGGGGAAGCGCTGGATATGGCGATCCGCGTGCGCCCGCCACCATTGCAAGACAGCGATCTGGTGATGCGTGTTCTGTCCGACCGCAGCCAATGTTTGATAGCCAGCCCGGAACTGATTGCCCGCCACGGAATGCCCGGCTCACCCGCTGATCTGGCGGACTATCCCAGCCTGGCATTGGGGCTGCCACAACAAAGCCATACCTGGACCTTGTATGGTCCCGATGGCGCACAAGCCGTGCTGCATCACACGCCCCGCCTGATTACCACCGATATGACGGCCCTGCGCTGCGCAGCACTAAAAGGCGTTGGTGTGGTGCAGTTGCCTACCCTGGTAGTCTGCGATCAATTGGCCGACGGCTCTTTGGTGAAACTGATTCCGGACTGGGCTCCACGACGCGAAATCATTCATGCCGTGTTTTCCTCCCGCCGGGGGCAGATGCCAGCTGTGCGAGCATTGCTGGATTACCTGGTCGAACGCTACCAGCAGATGGATGAGGACTGACAGCAACCTTGCCAAGGCACAAAGAAAAACGCCCTGCATATGCAGGGCGTTTTGTAGTCCTGGGCAATCAAGCCAAAGGATCAGGCGCCGCCATTAAAGTCACGAACTTGCTTTTCAGCTTCTTCACGTGCAATGCCGTAGCGTTCCTGAATTTTGCCGACCAGATATTCGGTATTGCCTTCGGCAACATCAATATCGTCATTGGTCAGTTTTCCCCATTTGGCCTGAATCTTGCCAGACAGCTGTTTCCATTTACCTTTGATCGTATCTTCATTCATAGTCGTTCTCCTGTTTCAACGGGAATTCACAATGAGGATTGATGACGGAACTTTTATTCCGGTTTTACTTTCAATCCCGACGAATCGACTTTCACAACGCCTTTCACACTTTCCGTTGCAGCAACGGCTTTCTTGTGCTCAATTTCACTGGGCACGGTACCGGTCAATGTTGCGACGCCATTATTGGTCTCAACAGAGATATCCGTGCTCTTCAAATCCTTGGTGCTGGCCAAATCAGCCTTGATCTTGGTGGTGATCCAGGTATCGCTGACGGCTTCACCTGCGGTTGCCGAGTGATCCTGATTAACGGCTGGCTCATTAGCCATTGCACCGCTTTGCAAACCAAAACTCAAAGCGGTAGCCATTAATACACTGGATAGGATGGCAGATTTTTTCATATAAATTCTCCAATATCAGAAAGGGAATTTTTAATTTAAAAAACCCTTTACCCCTGCTATTAAAAGGAGTCCAAATCAATCAACAAAAATTTCGTTGTTTGCGATGGATGGTTCCACCGTAACATTCCCGATCAGGCTGGAAACTACGAAATGCTACAAGCGTTTTCTTTATAAGTAATTTCTTCAAATTTCATACATCCCTATTCACCTCACTTATGGCAAGCGGCTTGTGTCAGGCCAATCCTGGCCATCATGCTGGCTAGACAAAATCCGCCCTGAGACGCAGCACGGCTGGTTTCCATACGTTCCTGCCGAAGAAACGGAGGCCCCTTTGACGCGAAAAATTCTGGGCACGAACAGAGCAGTCAAGCAGAGCCTCGCTCACTGGAGAGGAGCCGCTCAGGGCAGATACATAAAGTAAAAAATTTAGCAGGGCTGCTAACAAAACCACCGCCTGGGCCGCGATGCTTGCCGCGCAAACACGCCCACCGCAGCTAACAAGCGGAAAAAAAAGCCAGATCATCGAATTGATAATCTGGCCAAAATCAGAACAAGGTGCAGACTGCGCACTCTCACCCAAACAACAAAGTCACTATCGATCAACGCAGATGATGCACCTCCTGCATCCCGTAAACCTGCACCGGCAAGCCCGCCTGACGCGCTTTAAGCTGCAAGGCCAGGTACTGGGAATAATGACGCGACTGATGCAAATTGCCGCCATGGAACCACAAGTTCGGCTGTTGCGTTGGCTTCCACATATTGCGCTGCTCGCCCTCCCAGGGCCCTGGATCTTTGGTGGTTTCCGAACCCAAACCCCAGCACTTGCCTACCCTATCCGCCATTTCCTGGCCTGCCAGATCGGCCACCCAGCCATTCATGGAGCCGTAGCCGGTGGCATACACCACCAGGTCCGCAGGCAATTCCGTACCGTCTGTCAGCACCACAGCGTTCTCGGTCAAATGACTGATACCGGTCCGAGACCTCAACTTGATGCTGCCATCAATAATCAGCTCGCAAGCGCCCACATCGATGTAATAGCCCGAAGCACGACGCAGATACTTCATGAACAAACCGGAGCCATCGTCACCCCAATCCAGCATGAAGCCTGCCTCCTCCAGCTTCTGATAGAACTGTGCATCGCGCTCGCGGATCTTGTCGTACACAGGAATCTGGAAGTCCGCCATGATGCGGTACGGCAGAGAGGCAAAGAGCAAATCTGCCTTGCGCGTGGTGACTCCCGATGCCAGTGCCCGTTCAGAATATAGATCTCCCAAGCCGATCTCCATCAAGGAGTCGGACCGCACAATGTGGGTAGACGAACGCTGCACCATGGTGACATCTGCCCCCGCCTCCCACAGCGCCGCGCAAATATCGTGCGCCGAGTTATTGGCCCCGATCACCACTACTTTCTTGCCCGCATATGCTTCCGGTCCGGGATGCTGCGAGGAGTGCTGCTGTTCACCCTTGAACACATCCTGCCCCTTTATGCTGGGCACATTCGCCTTGCCGGACATGCCCGTAGCAAAGACCAATTGCTGTGGCCGTAACGTCATGGGCTTGCCATCACGTTCGATCTCCACTTCCCAGGTCTGGCTGGACTCGTCGTAGCGCACCTTCTTGCATACGGTGCTGCTCCAGTAATTCAGCTCCATCACCTTGACGTACATTTCCAGCCAGTCGCCAATCTTGTCCTTGGGTGCAAAGACAGGCCAGTTATCGGGGAAAGGCATGTAAGGCAGGTGGTCGTACCAGACGGGGTCGTGCAGGCACAGCGACTTGTAGCGTTTGCGCCAGCTATCGCCAGGGCGGGCATGTTGATCAATGATGAGCGCGGGTACATTCAACTGCCGCAGGCGCGCGCCCAGCGCAATACCACCCTGCCCGCCGCCGATCACCAGCACATAAGGCTGCTCGGTCGTGCCCAACTCAGCCTGCTCCTGTTGACGACGTTCCTGCCAGGTCTGACGCCCACGGCGAATGCCATGCTCGGCCCCCATGGGGCGGCGCACACCCAAAGGCTCCTCGTGCCCTTTCAATTCCGACATGGTGGTCAGGAAGGTCCAGATCTTCCCGTCCTTGACCCGAATATGGCCGTAGCCACGCGCCACGTCAGTTTCCACACGAAACCAGCCCTCCACCAGACCTTGGCCGTCGTCACTGACCGGCTCGGCACTGTCGCGCTCGAACCTGGCTGACACGGCACCTTGTTGCTGCTGCGTCAGCATGTCGCGGATCTGGTCGCGCCCTTCCATGGTTCGGATATTCCAGGTGAACATGACCAGATCACGCCAAAAACACTCTTCGGCAAACAGGGCTGCCGCATCGTCCGGTGCATTGCTGGCAAGCGCATGGGTCAGTTGTTCGAGAACCGTGTCCAACTGTCGCGCAGACGGCTGCAGTTGCTGCTGTGTTTGCATGATTTGTCTCCATATCGTTTTAATGTTGCGCCGGGCTTTTGTTGCCCAGCTATGGAGTACATAGCAAACACCGTGCCAAACCGGGAGTGGCTTGTTTTAAAGGGGTGCTGCCTGTTTTAAGGCGGTGAAACTGTGCCAGCGGTGACACAGGTGGTGCATCAGGTGTCGCAACCTGTGTCAGAGGGCGACTCTTGGCGAGCTACGCCTGCCCGTTTGATATAACGATGCAAAGTGGACCGGCTGATACCCAGTTGCCGGGCCGCCGCACTGACGTTATCGCCACAGGCCTGCAAAACCTGCTGCCAGGACGATTCTCCGGCAGAGACAGCTGCGGCCGTTGGGCTGCCTGTAGATGTGGCCAGACGCCGCTCTCGCAAGGCCTCCGGCAAATCCTGCACCTCAATGCAGGAACCTTCCGCCAAGGCCAATGCCAGCACCAGCGCATTGTCCAGCTCGCGTAAATTACCCGGCCACTCGTAGGCTTGCAGCGCTTGCCAGGCCTCGGGAGACAAACCGGGCACATCGCCTTTATTACGCCGATGCAATATCTGCTGCACCAACCATTCCAGATCACTACGCTGACGCAAAGCGGGCAAGGCCAGCACTGCCGCATTCAAGCGATACAGCAAATCCGCACGAAAGCGGCCTTGCTCTACCAAGGCACTTAAATCATGGTGGCTGGCTGAAATCACACGCAGGTCCACGCGCTTGCTTGTGCGTGCGCCCAGTGGCATCACCTCGGATTCGGCCAGCACCCGCAGTAAACGGCTTTGCAGGGCCAGCGGCATATCGCCGATCTCGTCCAGGAACAGGGTGCCTCCATCAGCCGCCTCGATCAAACCCGCACGGCCCCGTGCAGCACCGCCGGTGTACGTACCGGCCAGATAGCCAAACAATTCGCTTTCAATCAGGCTCTCGGGCAAGGCCGCACAATTGAGGGCCACAAAATGCCCGCCACGGCCGCTAGCCGTGTGAATCGCACGTGCCAAATACTCTTTGCCCGAACCTGTCTCGCCCTGCAACAACACCGGCATTTCCCGCGTTGCCAAACGCGCGGCTTTCAATAGCATGGACTGCATGGCCGCATCTGTGCCTGCCAAACCTCGCAAGGCTTGTGGCAAGGCGGCATCCACGGCTGCCCCATCCATCCCCACAGACCGGTTGCTCAACACACGTCGGGGTTCAATGGCATGGGCAAACAGCACACTGCCATCCCGCGCCATGACGACTCGCTCCTGCGTGGGGCGATAGCGCATCAAGGTCGGTAACTGATCCACTTCCAGATGCAGAAAGCGCATCAAACTCTGCCCCAGCAGATCCGCAGGATTACGCCAGTCCACCCCCGCTGCCCGCGCCAGAATCCGGGCACCCGTATGCGTCATGCCCTTGATACGGCCAGAGCCATCAATCGCAATAGCGGCTTCCGGATCAATATCCAGAAACTCTGGCGATTGCGACAAACATAGAATCCATTCCTGACGGTGACAGGCCATCAAATTGGCCAGCTCAATACGGCGGGTCGCCGCATTGGCAAGGTGCAGGGCCAAACCTTGGCTGGCCTTGGCCTGCGGCGACTGCAGCAAGGATAAATCCAGCACCGCAGCCAGCTCGCCGTCGTAATGATAGATAGGCGCCGCCGTGCAAGACAGGGGCGCGTGCATATGATCGAAATGATCGTTTTGGTGAATGGTCAGGGCCTCGCCCGTGTGCAGACAAGTGCCCACCGCGCAGGTTCCTGCACGCTCTTCAGACCATTCCGAGCCCATATACAGACCGGCCTGCCGCAAGGCATCACGCTGTCCATCCGAGCCCAGGAAATCAACCGTGACGCCCTTGTTATCAGATAGCAGCAGCACGTAATTCAGCCCGGAGACCTGCTGATAAAGACGCTCCAGCCCGGAGCGCGCAATATTGATCAGGGCTTCGGACTGCTGACGATGCTCGCGCAATTGGGAGTCCGGCACGATATAGGCCTCGCAAGCCTGCGCCGGGTCCAGTCTGTGATGCTCGATGCATCGTCTCCAGCTATGGACCACAGCCTGATCGCGCCGGGACAGGCTGCCCTGCCAAACAGCCGTGATCTCTTGGACGTGTGCCACATGTGAAGACTGCATCAGACCTCATCCCGAAAATAGGCCAAGCCCCGGGCGGGCGTGGCCTATCTTTCAGTGTGCCGCCATGCTTAGCCGCCGTACATGGAGGTTTTCCTTGAGATGCGGTGCAGCAAATCAGCTGCTTTGAGGCATTTCCCCATTGGCCAAGCGGCGGTTGATGTCTGCCAGCACCTCGGGCAGATCAACAATGGTATCGATCAGATAATGCGGGCGCGAATCGCTGAACATGGCCCCAATACGCTCGCGTTCGCTTTGCAGCTTGTCGGCAGGCAGCTTCTTGAACTCATCATAGGTCAGGCCCAGAGCATTGCCCGAGCAGGTCAGTGCCACGGTCCACATTCCCGCACTGCGTCCCTCCACAATGCCGGGCCAGGTGTCATCTACTTTGACGCAGGCGGCCACGTCCGACACACCCAAGGCAATCACGTTGGCCAGCGACTGGGCCGGGTACGGGCGGCCATTGGGCACCTCATCCGTTGCGACCACGCATTCTGCCATGTAGCCATTTTTCGCTGCCAGTTCGACCACTTTATCCATGACCACTTTGGGGTAGCCAGAACAGGATCCTACTTTGACACCGGTACTTTTCAGGTTGGAGATCACTTCCAGTGCCCCCGGAATCAGGGCCGAGTGCTCGGCAATTTTTTCGATCTGCAAAGGCATGAAGCGCTCGTAAATCGCCGTGACATCGTCGTCGCTGGGGACACGGCCAAACTTGGCTTTATAGCGCTCGGCAATCTCGGGCACGTTGCACAAGGTGCGAATGTGATCCCACTTGCCCATCCCCATGGGGCCACGAGCTTCTTCCAAAGACACTTGCACACCAAACTCGGCAAAAGCCTCGACAAAAATCTGCGTGGGTGCAAAAGAGCCAAAATCAACGACAGTGCCTGCCCAGTCAAAAATAACGGCCTGTACTTGTTGGGGTTGCTGATACGTCATCATCGTTCTCCAAACGCGAAATGCTGTGTAAACAAGCTAATGGGTGGATTCCAGATCCATGAACAAATCATTAATAAGTGGTCGGTCTTTTCGTAATTCCAGGCAGCACAGGTAGTAGTCGATATAAAAAGGATGCTGGTCGAACGTAATCAGCCGGGTACCGGGAATATCCACATACTCCGGCGCTGAGACAAAACCAATGCCCAGCCCTTTACGTATGGCATGCACAATGGCCTCGCGGCTGTTCAGTTCCATCACGCAATTGATCCTGATCTGATGCTGCCTGCAACCCTCCTCAATAATCTGGCGGGTGCGTGAACCTTGCTCCCTCAGCACGACGGGCTCATCCTGAAGCTGCTGAACCGATACCCGACCCTGCGAGCACCAGGGATGCTTTTCGGGCACCACAGCCACCACCGGATAGCGCTGGTAAAGCCGGGTGTACAAGCTTGGATCTGATTTGGGATGCGCCAGCAAGGCCACATCCACATCAAAGTCGTACAGCTTTTCCAGCACCTCGCTGGCCGAGGCAAAGTAGGTTTTCAATTCAATATCCGGATTGTTCTGCCCCAGCTTGAATATCAGATCCATCGCGATAGGTGGCGAGACCGCCCCCACTCGCAACAGGCCGGATTTACGCTGCTTGAAACTCTCCAGCAATTGCACCGCTTCCTCTTCAAGATCAAACAAGGGCTTGGTGATCTCGTAGAGCTGCTGTCCGGCCGAGCTCAGTTCCAGCTGATTGCCGGAGCGATAAAACAGCTCGACATCAAAACGCTTTTCCAAAGCCCGGACTTGTTCGCTGACGGTAGGCTGCCCAATGCTGAGATAACGTGCGGCCGAGGTGAAACCGCCGGTATGGGCGACGGCATAAAACGATCTCAACCATTTGTGGTACTGGTGCATGGACAAGCCTCAGGAGTGATGATTAACGACGTATGAATAGTGCCACCAGTGCACTGCAGGCACACGCAATCAACACAATCACAAAGATCAGCGAGGTATCCCCCGTCGAATCCAGGACGCTCCCGATCATGGGCTCGGCCAGACCGGCGAACAGATAGGAAGAAAAGTTCATGACACCGGTTGCCGTGCCCGAACGTTTGGCTCCCACCAGATCGGGACACAAGGCCCAGAAGCTGGAAGCGGGTCCATACACAAAGAAACCGCACAGAAACAGCGCCACCAGGCCCAAAGTGCTATGAACCGGCAAGGTCCACATCCACAGGCTGGTCAAGGCACCCAGGCTCGTATAGAGCATGATGGCCAGGTAACGCTTGGAGCCAAACAGGCGGTCTGAAATCCAGCCATTGCTCAGCGCTCCAACGGCCATGCCCACTGGCAGAGCGATCGTGATCCACTTGGGATCAATCAGGCTATCGCCCGTCTTCCAGTCCGCGCCCAGAAAATGGACCGGCACCCAGACAATCAAGCCGTATCGGGCTGCATTCTGAAAGCCCAGGGACAAGGCCGCAATCAGCAGGCGCTTGTTTTTCAGAACAGCCTTGTAACGCTCCCAGGAGGACTCCTTCTCACCTTCCAGAGCCTTGGCCTGATCGTTGGCATTGGCCACTCCCGTATCGGCCAAAGGCTCAAAACCCATATCCTCTGGCCGCTCGCGAGCAACCAGATAAAACACGATTCCGCCCAGCAACATCAGCAATACGGGCAGGCGGAAAATCCAGCGCCAGTCCAGATGCATGACATCGATCACCACGATCGAGGTGACATACGACAGAATCGACGCACAGCCTGCAGCAAACACATATAAGCCATAAGCCTTGCCGCGCTCGGACACACCCCACCAGTTGGAGATCAGGCGACTACCCGGTGCCCAGCCCAGCGCCTGAAAGTAGCCATTGGCACCCCAGGGAATGATCAGGCTGAAAAAGCCGGTGGCAAAGCTGGCTACCCAGTTCGCGCCACACGACAGAATCGCGCCAGCAGACATGATGCGACGACCGCCATACTTGTCCGCCAGATTGCCATTGATGGCTTGTCCAATGGCGTAGGCCCATAACAAGGCGGCCGATACCCAGCCCAGGGCAGCACTGCTAAAGCCAAACTCCTCTTTCAAGCCCGGAATCGCAAACCCGAAAGTCTGCCGCCCGGTATAGAAAAACAGATAACAGAACATCGCGGCCAGCAGCATGCGCCATTGGGCTCGACGAAACGAAGACCCGGATGCCGCCGTGGCCCCCGACAGACTTGTTGCGTGATTCATAACCAGCTCCTTTCACTCCCCCGCTGCTGGCAAGCCAGGCCAGAGGAATGCTCTATTCATGCGGTATGAGAAGGGGGGGAATCTTTCCTCTCTCCCTTCATTCGTTTGTCTCTCGTTTTTTTTATGATTCAAGCGGCGATAAAGTTCTTGCCGCGTGCACCCTGCAAGGCATAAGTAATCATGGCAGCCTGCTCGTCTGGCCCTACGCCGTAGTCCTCAAACTCGGTCTTGACGCCCACACTGAGCAAGAAGTCCCGCAAATGAGCTTGAGCCTGCTTGCGATCAGGGCCAAACAGGCTTTCAAACACCAGATCCCGAGATGGATCGCAGCCCCAGGCCAGGCCCAGTACAAAGGGCAAGGTAAAGGAGCAGGCGATGCCATGCGGCAAGCCGTGACGCAAGGTCATTTCGTAAGAGATGGAGTGCGCCAGGGCGGTCTTGGTATTGGAAAACGCCATGCCCGCTTTCAAGGCCGCCAGCGCCATTTTGGAGCGCAGCTGGATATTACCCAGATCCTTCTGCAGCAAGGGCAAATAGGTAAGGATGTCCTGAATGGCAGAGACCGCAAAGGTGTCGGAAATGGGGTTGGCATTCACATTCCAGATCGACTCCAGGGCGTGCGACAAGGCATCCAGCCCGGTCGAGACTGTCACTTTTTCCGGTACTGTCAGCATCAACTCCGGATCAATAATGGCAACGGCAGGCCAGGTTTGTTCCAGATGCAAAGAGTATTTTTTCTGTGCTTGCTGATCCCAGATCGTGGCCCACGGAGTGACCTCGCTGCCGGTCCCTGCGGTTGTAGGCACCGCAATCAAGGACTTGACCTGAACAGGAGTAAAAGCCTTGCCGGTGGACAAGAGATTCAGCAGTTCCTGGAAGGTGCCCGTCTGAGTCCCCACAATCAGCGCCTTGGCCGTATCAATGGCACTGCCCCCGCCCACGGCCAGCACAATGTCCGTTTGCCCGGCTTGCTGCCAGAAGGACTCGTAGACATCCTTCAAGTAACTGACATCGGGATTTGGCTGCACATCTTCGACAACATGAATCAGCCTGTCGCCCAGCAAATTCCCGATACGCTCAACCAAACCCAGCCCACGAGCCTCCGGAAAGGTCACCAAGGTGACTTTCTTGTTGGCCGCCAAGGTAGAAATTTCATTCAAACTTCCCGGGCCGAAGCAGGTACGAACCGGGTTGGAAAAATACGCCGTCATGGTTTGCCTCCTTATTGTTACTAGTCATCGTAGAGAGGCATACCAAGGGGGACAAATCGATTAATTCGCACTGGCTATCGATGCAACCAATAGCAAGGGCCATAGCAATCGAGTTATAGGGAATACAAGACAAGAAGGGCTGGACGCTTCTTTTGCATGCTAGGCGGATGCACCGCGTGCGATTTATTGATCACTGTGTTTGTGCGATTGAAAGCCCTGGCTCAGCATGACGCCGAATCAGGGCTTCGCAAGTACCTCAAATCAAAACTTTGGGGCATTTCTCGGGCATGTCCGAGTAGCTACCTAATGCGCATGCGCCGCAATCCTTCAGACAACCTCTCCTGCATGAGCGCCTCCAAACGAGGTCCGAGCAGGAGACGCACCTGATCAAACTGCCCTTCTATCCTGTCCAGCAGCCGATCAAGCAGCTCCGCCGCCTCTTCATCACCTGACAAGCCAAAGGCTTTGGCATCGTGTAACGCATTGGCTCGACTGATCTGGCGGCTTCCATGACTCAACTCCATCGCCAGATACTGAGGGGTGAAATCTGGATTGGGAACGACATCAAAAGCGGGCGTCAAACGCCACCGGCCCTGATCATGAAGATAATGAATGGCATGGTTGCGGGGATGATCATCATCATTGCCAATGACCGCATTGAAAATCATGCGACAGAACAATTCAATGGCGTCCTCCTGAGGGGCACCTATCATCGTCAACGTTCTGGCCAAGTTGGGATAACTCCAGGCCGATGAGCCTGAATGACCGGGATACTCCGTCTGCAGCAAGGATGCCGCACTCAATGTCATGATCCTAAGGCCATGTTGGCGATCAAACCTCAATGAGCGCATCACACTCAGGGCGGAGTCCTCACCCAAACCTGTGTACGCGGTTTGGGCAAAGTTCAAGCCCACTGCCCGGCCCCACTCTTGAGTTGCATGTTCAAGACGCGGAATATCCTCGGTATCAGATGGCAGGATCGGTTTCACAAGCCAGAACTGATCACCATCACGAACGGTTGCTTTCGGTCTGGCTCCACCCATACTGGGTGTGGCCATCAGCCGGCGACGTAAATGCGGGTCCACCGGAGGGCGGCGCAGCTGCATTGCTTGCAGCTCTGCGCTCAGCTTTTCAATTTCTGTGATGGGCGGTGCGGACAATTCTGCGATCGAGGGTTTAGGCGAAGAGCCGACCGCCAATGCTCCCCAACGCTCCGCATTACCAGCCTTCAGAAGATAGGCATGGTTTGGAGAACGATCACTTAATCCGTGTTGCCTTTGAATGAGTAACCGGCCCCAGGCGTCGGGACACGCATCACGTAGCGCATCATGCAGGCCACCATAGCGACTCGCCTGAATAGGAACAAAGCCACTCAGCGGTAAGTTCACTGGATCAATTGACCATGGCAGACCTGCATCCTGATAGCTAGGCGCATAAATGAATTGGCCAAGCTGAGCTGACGAGTCGTGGATGTACCGACCTACGGTCACCCATTGCCCCGTGTCAGGCCGCTGCAAATAGACGTATAAAGGCTTAGAAATACTCATCGTCATCTCTGTCCAGTCTTGCGCGCCCCTTCATATCTCCACTGCTCCAATGAGCATCAGGCATAGGCACGATGGATTCGAGCAGACCAAGCGCTGCCAAGGCAGTCAAATAGCTCCCCATTGCCACAGCCGGATCGCCTCGTTCCATTCGGCGTAATGTACTTTCTGAGACCTCGACTCTTGAACTAAAGACTTGAGCTGTAATTTTCTGAGCAACACGTTGAGTACGAATGCAGCGCCCCCACACCAGAGTCCGTGACTCGACGGCTGGCAGGTAAAACGGAGTAGGAGCGAGTTTCTTGGGCATGGTGCAGACAACAATTATCGTTCATAGATAACCGTTTATATCACATAAACTCTTATCTATGAACGTTTTTTAACTATCCAGCCTTACTTGCTAACCCTCAAACAGCTTGAGAATCCTTAGCCAGCTCCGTCAAGTGTTGAGCAAACCCCCCTTGTGCACCCGCTGCATTCACATGGTCGAAATACACGTACCAACCACTGGCTTTGATGCCAGCCAGCAAAGCCTGGCAAGCTTGTTGATCAGGGAAGCGCCACACACCCATAAAGCGGTGCTCACTGGCCTGGTCAATATCGTGCTCGGTAGCGGTCAGAGCCAGCACTTCAATACCCAGGGTGGAGAGGCCACCCATCGCCTCCTGCAGACCTGCCAGGAAAGACTGGCGCTGCTCGACGGGCAAGGCATTCCACTTGGCATTAGGCGTGTAAAGCTCGATCAAATAATGAGACATGGGCTGTTTTCCTTTCACTGAGGAGACGTAATAGGGACTGAAGAATTGGATATGTAGCGTTTACAGGTGGGGCAACAAAGAAACTGCGTGCAGCGCAAGACTGCAGCACTGTTTCACCCTTTCCACATAGAGCATGCCATTTAATTAGATATCTAATCTTATAGATCACGAATAAATTTCGCAAGCAATCCATACGCGTAAAAAAGCCCGAGTTCGGCATCACGCCAAACCCGGGCTTTGGTTCCCACCTTGTCAATCAATCAGGCTACTTTGGCCTTTTAGAACTGGATGCGCACCATACGCTCTTTAGTCCCTTTTTCCTTGCTGTTGCCGTCGTTCTTCACCGACACATACAAGGCTTTTTCAGCGGGGATGTATTCCAGACTGTTGGGGTGTGGAGCCAGCTCAATGGTTTGCAGCGGCTTGTAGTTCACCGTATCGAAAATACTGACCGAACCCTTGCCCTCTTTCTCGCGCACACCGCCTCGGTTAGCGACAAACAGACGCTGGGATTCGGCGTCAAAACGCACACCAATAGGCACTTCGCCGGTAGGCATGGTTGCCAGGGTTTTACCGTTGGATGCATCCAGCACAAATACTTGATGACCAGCGCTGCGGCGCTTGTATTCACGCTCCAGATGCAGGTTACGCGCGTCATCACGGTCAATCCCCTGGTCCACCCCGAACAATCGGTTCTGCGCCGGGTCATACGCCAGGTTCAGCAACTGGTCGGCCTCAATTTCCAAGACCTGATCAATGTTCAAGGTCTGGGTATTCACGACCATCAGTTGGCCCTGCATATTGGAGACAAACAAGCGGTTATTGGCCTCATCCAGGGTGATGCCCACGACGTTATAGCCAAAGCCGGGCAGCACTTTTTCCAGTTCCATGGTCCGGGTATTCACCACGAACAGCACACTGTCAAAACCCAGGCCCAAGCCAGGCGCGAACACACGGTGGTTTTTCTTGTCCACGACCAGTTCACGCGTCTTGTACTGGAAGTCCTCGGTAATCTTGAAACGCTCCATCATCTTCAGCAAACCGTCTTTGCGTGCCTGGCCAAAATCAGCCGCGTTGATGGTGTCCTGAAAATTGATTTTTTCCTGCACCCGAATGCGCTTGATGACCTCGTTCTTGACGGTATCAACCACGGCAATCGTGCCGTTGAAACCTTGAGTCAGATACAGGCGGTTGGCGGCATCATCCAGGGCTACCCCAAAGCTCTTGGCCTCCATGGGAATCTCTTGCTTGATTTCCAGGGTCTTGGGGTCCAGCACCAGCGTGCGCGACAAGGTCTCGTCCTTCCAGTTGGGAGAGGACACGTACAAGCTGGATTGCGCAGGGCTGAAGACGATTTCCAGAACTTCGGCGGCAGTCGGTTTTTGCATGATCTGTGCTTGGGTAACGGCTTGATAGCCTGCAGGGGCAGGAGTTTTGGCGTGTACGTAGCCGGCCGACAAGCTCATTGCAATAGCAAGGTACAGACCACGCACAAGATGGCGAGTAGTAGACGACGTCATAATTTAGGCTCGATAAAAGTGGGGGAAGGAATTACCACTGGTAATCAATGGACAGATGCACATTGCGCGGCGCGCCGTAACGTGCCCGGAAGATCACGAAGTTGTCGTAGTAACGCTTGTCGAACAAATTGTTTACCGTGAGCTTGGCATTCCAATGCTGGTTCACGCGGTAATTGGCGTGCAGGCCAACCAGGGCATAGCTGCTGTGGGTGTCTTCCAGCGCCTTGCCGTTGCTGGCCGTATAAGGACGGCCAGCCGTCCACAGATCACGCTTGCCAAACCAGTTCACGGTGGCGCCGGCGCTCAAGCCTTGCAACGCACCGGAGAATTGGTACATGGTGCCCAGACGGAAGGTTTGGCTGGGAATGTAGGTGTTGATTCGCTCGCCTTCACCGTTTTTAGTGCTGGCGTAGCTATAAGAAGCAAACACATTCCAGTTGTTGGTCAGTGCGCCGCTTAGCTCCACTTCAAAACCTTTGGTTTTGTTGCCAGCGCCCGAAGACACGTAGGGGCGGCTGCCATCAGGCAATAGGAAGTCATCCGGCACCGAAGGGTCCAGCACGGCCAGATTGTTTTGACGGGTCTCGAAAGCGGCCAGGGAGAACTGCAGGGCCTCCTCCATCAAGCTGCCTTTCAGACCAATTTCACGGTTAACCCCGGTAATGGGATCCAGGAAGTTCTCGTTGATGTCCTTGTAGCTTTGCGGCTGGAACAGGCGGGTATAACTGGCGTAGGCCGTCAGGTTCGGGTTGATGTCATACGTCACCCCAAAGTACGGCGTAATTTCATTACGGTTGCGCAGCTCGTTGGACACGCCGGTGAACTGGCCGGTTTTACCGTAGTTGTCACGGTAGGTTTTGTAGTCCGACAAGCGCATGCCCATGATCACATTCAAGGGATCAATAATGTTCAGGCGCGTGCCGGCAAAGAAACCGTATTCGCGTGTGTGGACCCGGTTCCATTCACCTGTGCGGCTGACGCTGGGCTCGGGCATATAGCCGTCCCAGTCGTAAATATTGGGGATGAACCAGTTGCGGGTATCGCTGACCTGCATGGTGTACGTGGTGTCACGCTTGCGAGTGCCGTTAAAACCGAACATCAGCTGGTGCTCGCGGCCAAACAGCTCGAAAGGACCATTGGCCGACAACTCCAGATTGTCCTGATGGCGATAGCCATTGGCGGCCAGGTTGGCGCGGATGCCAATGCCGGATCCGTCCGGGCGCACCACCGGGTTCACGCCTTGCCCCAGGCCAGTAATCAAGGCATCACCATCGTCACGTTGATGGCTGTAGCTGAGCTTGGCATTCCACTTGTTTTCAAACTCATGCTCGACCGAGAAGAAAGCGTTTTGATGCTTCTTGTCCCAGTAGGTCCAATCCGGCACCAGCGACATGGAGCGCGAAACGTCAATACGGTCGCCCTCGCTGGTAAACAAGGGCACACCCATATTGCCTTCGCCTCGCAGCTTGGCGGTCTGGTAGTCGTAGCCAGCGGTCAGCAAGGTTCTGTCTGTCAGGTCAAATTCCAGCATGCCGGACAGCAAATCGTTCTTGTGGTCCTGGCGATCCATGAAGGAATCCGCCTGCTTGCGCGAACCAATAACACGCATACGCAAACGGCCGTCTTCAGTCAGCGGGCCGGTCACGTCCGCCGTTACGCGTTTGTCGTTCCAGGAGCCATAGTGGGCGCTTAACTTGCCGCCAAATTCTGCTTGCGGACGTTTGCGAATCAAATTGATCAAGGCGGAGGGCTCGCCGGTAGGCGACAACAAACCTGTCGCTCCGCGCACGACTTCCACACGGTCGTATAAATCCATATCCAGAGAAATAGGATTAAACGCTCCACGCCCGGCAGCACGGTAGCTGCTTTGCACGCCATCCACTTGCACATTGCTGATGTCAAAGCCACGGGCCTGAAACTGAAACCCGCCTCCCACCGCAGCCGTATTGGCCGTCACGCCGGTGGTAAAGTTCATCACATCATCGAAGCTGGTCAGGCCGAAATCGTCCATTTGCTGGCGCGTCATTACACTGACCGATTGCGGCGTGTGCTGGGTGTCCATGTTCAAGCGCGTCGCGGTGCTGCTGGTACCGTTCAGCGTGTACAAGCCTGTGTCTTCAGTCGCCCGATTCAAGGTGCCCTGCACACGCACGGGGGCCAATTGAGTGGTTTCCGTGACGGGCCACAAATTGACGGTATTGGCATCACGCGAATACTTGATGCCCGTGCCTGCCAGCAAAGTATCCAAAGCCTGCACCACGCTGTAATTCCCTTTCAGGCCCGCGCTTTGCTTGCCTTCGGCCACGCTACCTGCGCCGACCAGGTAGACCCCGCTTTCTTGCGAGAAGCGCATCAACACCCGGCTCAAGGGGCCCGCTGGTATGTCATAACGCTGTGTCTTGTCTGCCGTCGGGCTGTTTTGCGTGGCCGCCTGAGCAGGCGAGGTACTGGCAATAAACGCGCTACCGGCCATCAAGACATACAGGGCCAAGGCCAGTGGACGCAAAGGGGCGCAATGCGATCCTGCATCCTTGGACAGGGAAAGGGGATCGGGGCGACGATGCATAAGGAGACATCCTTCAAAAACACGGGTCAGTCACAATAAAAACGATGAACCTGAACGATGTTCTTGCGTTGATGTTCAGTACTGAGCAGCCACGGCGGGCTGCCTCCTGCTTCATTGGCCTCACGCCAATCAGGTCCTCTTACTGTCTAAAACCACCAAGTCTCCAAAACCCGGAACCTGCTTTTGCATCTTTTTTGAGGTTTTTTGGCCAAAATCCGGCAAGCCTTTGAATCTGATAGGTTTTTATTTTTATTATTTATGACCATCGTTGGTGAAATGCCCTGCTCAATCAATCCAGAGCTTGCACACTGGTCCACCAGGGCATGGGCTGATCGATGCGAATCGGCAATGCTGAAGCCAGCATTTTCAGCACGCGGTCCGTGTCATGAATGGGGAAGCTGCCATAGACCTTCAGATCGGCCACTGCCTCATCTACACCTAGATAGCCTTTGCGGTAACGGCTCAATTCCTTGATCACGCTACGCAAGGCAATGTTGTCAGCCACCAGTACGCCTTGGGTCCAGGCCTCACGCGCCTGATCGGCGTCCATGCTTTGCCGGATACGCTGCGCACTAAAGTGCACCTGCTTGCCCGCCTGTACCGTGGCGGTGTTTTGACCTTTTGCCGTAGACACCTGCACGGCCCCTTCGTAGACCGCCAGCTGCGTACAGTCCTTGTCCATACGCACATTGAATTGCGTGCCCAAGGCACGCATATTGCCCTGCGGAGTTTGAACAGTGAACGGTCTGTCCGTATCGTCTTTGGCCGTCTGAATGAAGATCTCGCCGGAGATCAAAACAATATGGCGAACCTGCGCAGTGAACTGCACATCAATCGCAGAGGCGGTGTTCAGCCACAGCCGGGAACCGTCTGCCAGCACAATCTGGTTCTGCTCTCCGGTTTGTGTAGAGTGGTCAGCCGCCAAAGCCAGAACACTGGAGGGCAGCCAGGACTGACGCCAGCCCAGCCAGCTTAGAACTCCCGTGCCTGCCAGTACGGCGACACTGGTCAGCGCGCGACGGCGCTGATGCAAACGCTCGTTAGCCGTATGCAATTTCTCTACCACACGGCGCGAATCCGGCGTGGTGCGCACAGGCTCAAAACTGCGGCTGACTTCCTCCACATAACGCCAAGCGGTGCTGTGCATCTCGTCCTGTTTGAGCCAGTTCTGCCAGGCAGAGCGCTGCGCCGCACTGGCTTTGCCATCGCGCAGGCAGGCATACCATTCAGCGGCTTGCATCAAAACGGCGTGGGGAGGTGTAGCGGGAGAAGAAAAACTGGAGCCGTGCTTCATGAGGCTTAGTATTGAGGTTCCTGACGCAATTCGGCGACGGTCTGGCAAGCATGCAGGCTGATGCAGCCCAACATGGCTTGTGCCACGTACTTGCGCACCATGCGGCCGGAAATGCCCATTTCTGCACCGACCTCATCATCAGTCATCTCGCAAATGACGGCCAGGGTAAACGCCTTGGCTGCTTTGGGAGACAGGCTGCTGAGCATGACACTGATCTCTTCCAGCGCCTGCAAAATCATGGCCTGACGTTCTGCCGAAGGGTAAAAGTTCTCGGGTGTAGCAGCCAGAATATCCAGCCAGGCCTGCTCAATTTCCTGACGTCGCCACAGATTGATGCACAGGTTTTGTGCCGTCTTACGCAAGTAGGCGCGGGCCTCGCCGGGACTGGCAAATTGCCAGCGGGAACGGCTACTTAACAAACGCACAAATGTGTCCTGCGCCAAGTCAGCCGCCTGATCTGCCCCACCCAAACGGTGATGCAGCCAGCGCTGCAACCAACTATGGTGGTCGCAGTAAAGTGACTCGACCGACTCGGCCGAATACACGCCTGACAAGGGAAGAACTGAAGATGACACGAGGGTACTCCGCACCGCTAGATAATGAGAATCGTTATCAATTATTATATGGTGCAGGCTGCTAAATCCGCTAGCGGTGTGGGTTTGGAGCGACACATAAACTGGCTTTCAGGCAAGGCTCACCCTCTTTCGCAGGATTTATTTCCCTATAAAAACCACTCGAAAATTGCCAAACGGCGAAGAATGCAAAAAGAGCCGCATAAGCGGCTCTTTACGGTCGATGTAATCTGAAAAACTTATTCGACAGTCACACTCTTGGCCAAATTCCGTGGCTTATCCACGTCCGTGCCACGCGAGCAAGCCGTGTGATACGCCAGCAATTGCAGGGTCACGGTGTGCAAGATGGGGGACAGCTTGCCGTAGTGCTCTGGCATACGGATCACATGCACACGCTCGCTGCTGCCGATGCGGGTATCGGCGTCAGCAAACACGTACAGCTCACCACCGCGTGCATGGACTTCTTCGATATTGGATTTCAGCTTTTCCAGCAGTTCATCACGTGGGGCGATAGTGACCACGGGCATGGCTTCGGTGACCAGGGCCAGAGGGCCGTGCTTCAGTTCACCAGCTGGGTAGCCTTCGGCGTGGATGTAGCTGATTTCTTTCAGCTTCAACGCACCTTCCATGGCGATGGGGTAATGCATGCCACGGCCCAGGAACAAGGCGTTTTCCTTGCTGGCAAAACGATCCGCCCAGGCCATGATCTGTGGCTCCAGAGCCAGCACAGCCGCGATAGCGGTAGGCAAGTGGCGCAGGGCTTTCAGGTAGTCGCCTTCCTGCTCCTGACTCAGGTGACCTTTGACTTGAGCCAGCGCGATGGTCAGCAGGAACAAGGCGGTCAACTGGGTGGTGAAGGCTTTGGTGGAAGCCACACCAATTTCCACGCCAGCGCGGGTGATGTAGGACAGCTTGCACTCACGCACCATGGCGCTGGTGGCCACGTTGCAGATGGTCAGGGTCTGTTCCATGCCCAGGCTGCGGGCATGTTTCAAGGCGGCCAGCGTGTCAGCCGTTTCGCCGGACTGGGAAATCGTCACCACCAAAGTGCGCGGGTTGGGCACGCTGTCGCGGTAGCGGTACTCGCTGGCAATTTCCACATTGACGGGGATTTTGGCCAGAGACTCAATCCAGTAGCGAGCGGTCAGACCGGCGTAGTAGCTGGTGCCGCAAGCCAGAATCAGCACATTGTCGATGTCCTGGAAAACCTTGTAGGCCTGGTCACCAAACAACTCGGGTGTGACGCTTTCAATGTCTTGCAAGGTATCGCCTACAGCGCGGGGCTGCTCGAAGATTTCCTTTTGCATGAAGTGGCGGTATGGGCCCAATTCAGCGGCTGCGGTGTGCAGATGTACGGTGTGTACCGGACGATCAACAGCGCGGCCGTCCTTGTCCATGATCCACACTTTATTGATCTGCAAATCAATCACATCACCGTCTTCCAGGTAGATGATTTGATCGGTCGTGCCGGCCAATGCCAGAGCATCCGAAGCCAGGAAATTTTCATTCTGGCCCACGCCCACAACCAGAGGCGAGCCATGGCGAGCACCCACTACACGGTGAGGTTCGTCCTGACAGAACACAGCAATGGCGTAAGCGCCAGTCAAGCGACGGATGACCTGCTGCACGGCCTCGAACAGATCCCCGTTGTACAGGTGGTCGATCAGGTGAGCGATAACCTCGGTGTCGGTTTGGCTCTCGAACACGTAGCCAATGCTTTGCAGCTCGGCGCGCAATTCGTCGTGGTTTTCAATGATGCCGTTATGCACCAGCGCAATACGCGCTTTGCCCTTGCCGGAGAAATGAGGGTGAGCATTGTGAGTAGCAGGCGCGCCGTGCGTTGCCCAGCGAGTGTGAGCAATGCCGGTAAAGCCTTGCAGATGATCTGCCTTGACCTGTTCTTGCAGCTCGGCCACGCGCTGAGTACTGCGTGCCCGCAACAACTGGCCCTGCGCATGAACAGCAACGCCGCAAGAATCGTAGCCCCGGTATTCCAGACGCTTCAAACCTTCCAGCAGCACGGGGACAATATCGCGTTGCGCTACCGCGCCAACAATTCCACACATAGCCAACTCCTGTTCATGGCCCCTTTCGATGGGCCAACTAATCAATTCAATCCGCCTATTCTGATCTGAAACACGAAAAATTTTATGTCTATTTTTTTTCTGAAATGAATTAAAATTTCATTTAATAATCAAAATGAAAGAAAAACAAAATTCATTTTATTTAACGGAATTTTATTTCATCATAGATAGATAAACATTGTCATGATTGAACTGGACGAGCTGGATTTACGCATTCTGGAGCAACTGCAAAATGATGCTTCCATCAGCAATCAAACGCTGGCTTTGCGCGTGCATGCCTCTCCCCCAACCTGCCTGCGGCGAGTACGTCGTTTAAGCGAACAAGGGGTAATTCGCAGGCAGGTTGCCTTGCTGGACCCGGAGCAACTGGGCCCCAGCTTGACGGCCATTGTGGAGATTACGCTGGACCGTCAGGGTGAAGAATACCTGCAGCAATTCGAGCGCCTGATGGCCCCCGAAGCAGCAGTGACGCAATGCTATCGCGTCTCGACCGGGGTGGATTTCATTGTGATCTTGCAGGTCAGCGACATGACGGCGTATCACAAGCTGGCTCACGCTTTATTCACCAGTCAGGCGAATATCCGCAATATACGAAGCTTCTTTTCGATTCATCAGGCCAAGTTCGAGACGCGGGTGCCTTTACCTGCACCAAAGATGTAAGCCGGGCTCAGGTCCGTACACGTTGCTGTACCAGTTGCTGATACAGACGCAAGTAACGCTGCACCATGACAGCGGGGTCATGCTCCTGCTGCACCCAGCGATGCGCCAGCGCTGCCTGTTGCCGCGCTGCTGTCGGATTGCTCAAAGTGTCATCCAGAGCCTGTGCAATGGCTTGTGCATCCCCTACCGCGCATAACTTGCCACGGCCATTATCCAGCAGCTCACTCAAACCGCCCGCCATCGTGGCCGTAACGGGCACGCCGTACACGAACGCATCAAGAACGCTGGAGCCCAGGGCTTCATGCCGGGAACTCAAGACAAAGCCGTCCATCAAGCGATAAGCCTGTTCAGGGCGGGCTTCAAAGCCAGCCAGCTTGTAGCAGTCTTCCAGGCCCAACTGCATAATCAGTTCCTGTGCCGCCGAGGTCTCGGAGCCAGGCGCACCGAAATGCAAAAACACAAAGTCCTGACGACGCTGATACAAGGCATGAACCGCGCGTATCAAAGTCTGGGGGTCTTTCTCGGACGTCAGTGCCGCCATCGTCCCCAGAACGTGCAAGCCCTGCGGATTCCACCGCAGCCGCAAGTGGTTCACATAGGCCTCATCCTGCTCGACGTACTCGATGGCACTAGGAATCACATCTACGGAAAAGCCCAGGCGACGCGGCTCTGCCGCTGCTGCCTGGCTGATCGCTACCAAACGATCCGCCTTGCGCCACTTCCAACGCGTGCGTCGTTCCTTGGAAGTCAAAGCGCTGTCTGGCTGCTGTCCGCTACGTTGCTCGACGCGTTTGCGGTCAATCGGAAAAGCCGTGCGACGCGTAAAGACCACCCGTTTGGGCAACCAGAAATGCAGCAAGGCCAGCCAGCTCATGCAGGACGCGGTTTGGGAATGGACGATATCAAAACCCCGGCCATGCACCAGTAAATAACGCAGCGCGGCACCCACGGAGGCGCATTCCACCACACTCACGCCCTGCTCTTTAGCACGCTTGGCCAACTCTTCATCACGTCGGGCCAATAGACTGACCTGATGACCAGCCTGTTGCATCTGCTGGATGCTCAGCAGGGTTTGCCGCTCGCCACCGCGCCAGCCGCGCTCGAAGTTAAGCTGCAGAATGCGCATGACGACGATCCAGAATCAGCCCATCCGGGCACTGTGTGCCACAAGAGCAAGCAGCAATGCTCCCCTTGCGATGCAAAGGGAGAAATACCGAAGATGGGCTAACACACATCAAGATTTGCGAACCGGGCGCTTCCAGCCGGACACGCTGCGCTGTTCCGAACGCGACAAGGTCAGCTGATCATCCGGTGCATTGCGCACCAGGGTCGTACCCGCGCCAATCGTTGCGCCACGGCCTACCGTCACCGGAGCCACCAGCTGCGTATCCGAGCCGATGAAGGCATCGTCACCAATCACGGTGCGGAACTTGTTCACGCCATCGTAATTGCAGGTGATGGTGCCTGCGCCAATGTTCACACGCTGCCCCACATCGGCATCACCGATATAGGCCAGGTGATTGGCTTTGGAACCTTCACCCAGCTGGGTGTTCTTGATTTCCACGAAGTTGCCCACGTGGGTGTGATTGGCCAGAACAGCACCAGGGCGCAGACGGGCGTAAGGGCCGATACGGGCTTCTTCGCCAACCTGGGCTTGTTGCAGATGGCTGAAAGCTTCGATTTGCGTACCGGCACCAATCGTCACGTCACGCAGCACGCTATGCGGGCCGACACGCACGCCGTCTTGCAACACAACCTTGCCTTCAAACACGCAACCCACATCAATGAACACATCACGGCCACACTCCAGCGTGCCGCGCAGATCAAAGCGGGCCGGGTCGGCCAAGGTCACGCCTTTTTCCAGCAGGCGGCGAGCCTGTTCTGCTTGCCACAGACGCTCCAGTTCGGCTTGTTGAATGCGGCTGTTCACACCCAAAGTTTCCCAACCAGCAGCTGGCTGAGCTGCCTGCACGGGCACGCCATCGGCAACCGCCAAGGCAATGATGTCGGTCAGGTAGTACTCGCCCTGAGCGTTGTCGTTGGTGATGCGGGTCAGCCAATCTTTCAGGCGCGCCGTCGGGGCTACCAGAATGCCGGTGTTCACTTCCTTCACGGCACGCTCGGCTTCGCTGGCATCCTTGTGCTCGACAATGCGCTGTACGGTGCCATCTGCACCGCGAATGATGCGGCCGTAGCCGGTAGAGTCTGCCAGTGTTTCGGTCAGCACGGCCACGCCTTGGCCACGCGCTTGCAGCAAGCGGCGCAAGGTGTCAGCCTGGACCAAAGGAACGTCGCCATACAGAACCAGCGTGGCGTCATCTTCCTGGTCGCCACCGACCAGTTCAGGCACGGCCTGTTGCACTGCATGGCCCGTACCATGCTGAGGTTGCTGCAAGGCAAAGGCCAGCTCGGCCTGTGCGAAGGTTTGCTGAACGCGCTCGGCGCCATGACCCACCACGACCACAACTTTTTCCGGCTCCAGTTCACGTGCGCTGTCGAGCACGTGGGCCAGCATGGATTTGCCGGCGATAGGATGCAGTACTTTGGGCAGGTCAGACTGCATACGCTTGCCCATGCCTGCTGCCAGAATCACGATATTAAGCATAAAAATTTACCTACAAGGTTGGTCGATCAGTTCTTTTTGGTACTGCTTTTGGTGCTGCGCGTGGCGGTTTTTTTAGCCGCCGTTTTGGTGGCCGCCTTGGCCGCAGTTTTAGTGGCGGCTTTCGCTGCCGTTTTCACCGGCTTGGCTGCTGCCGGAGCACTGGTCTTGGCCGACGTCTGGGCATGGGCAGCTGCCGGTTTAGGGGGTTTGGCCGAGCCAGCCGCTTTGGCCTTGGTCGCCTGCTGGCGATAGTTTTCTACCTGCTGCATCGATGCGGCTGTGGCGGTCGCCATGGCATCAAATTGCTGTTGCAGCATGTTCCACCACGCTTGCGCAGCGGGATTGCCTGCACCGGCTTCCTGCTGAGCACCGGGCTGTTTATCTTTGGGGCTGTCCTGCTTGGCAGCCGCTTCAGGCTGTGGCGCAGCCTGTTGAGACTGTGGCGAGGGCTGAGCCGCTGCTGACTGGGATGCCGTATGCGCGGCCGCCTCCGGCTTGCTGGCCTGCGCCTTGGCACCGGCTGCATTATCTGCACCCGCAGCACCCGCTGCCATGGGATTGAAGGCCATAAAGGCTTCAAAGGGATTTTTCCCGCCCGCAGCCTGTGTACCTTGCTGTGCCATGGTTTTGATGGCCGCCAAGGTGGAGCGCTGAATCTCCAGCCCCTGGATGGTCGTGCTCAGCATGGACAGGTTCAGCTGCAACCAGCTTTCCACGGCACGCAAGTCACGAATACGACGATCCAGATCATCGGGGGACAAGCTGGGCATCATGCCCGAGCTCAAATCGCCCGCCCCGCCGCTGGCCATGTTTTTCCAAGCCTGCGCCATCATGTCCATGCTGCGCAGCAAGGGATTGTTGCCGCCGCCCAGGGCATTGAAATCAGGTATACCAAAAGGATTCGGGTTCATGCGTAGCTCCCATCGGGTTGATGCCTGCCCAGTGACTCCCAGGTTCAGGCCAGCTGTTCCAGATGCTGCTTGATGCTGTCGATCAGCACCACTTGCGCTTCCAGGGTGAACAAATCTGCTTCTATCATTTGCCAGGCTTCATCCAGCGTCAATAAGCGAAACTCACTAACCTCGCCGTCCATATTGCAGGGCCGTACATCGTCGGCCAGCACGCAATCGCTAACCAGGGCGTTCTCCACCTGATAGCCTTCCGGCAGGCGACGGTGCATGCGCAAGGACACACGCAAAGGGGTGCAATTGTCCAGCACGGACTCGGCCAACCCCGCTTCTTCATAACTTTCGCGTATGAGAGAGGTATGCAGCGATTCGCCACTGACCGCCAATCCACCGACCAGCGTGTCCCACATATTCGGGTCTGTTGACTTGGTGGGTGAACGACGTGCGGCCCAGATACGGCCGTCTGTGGACCAGCCATTCAAATGCACGGCTTGCGTCAAAAAGCCCAAGGGCCGTACCGCACCGCGTTCAATGCGCGACAGGCACTGCCCTTCTCCGACCACGTCCAGCAACTCGTCACGCCAGGCCCGAATGCAACCGCCTTCCTGCAAACGCAAGGCGACCTGATCCAGGACCTGAGCCAAGCTCAATTCCTGGCTGGGGCAATCGCTCAGACGCAAGACATCTTCTTCAATCGAGACCCCTGGCAAAGGCTCGATACAACGAGCGGCCTTGGGGGTGATCCATCCGGCAACGCGCCCATCTACAGTGACAGGGCGGCTGCCCGGTGGGGGCAATTGTTGCAGCTGACTGGTCAAGCTGGCCATGCGCTGACGCAGGGCCTGAGTAAGTGATCGGTTCTGGAACAAAGTCATAGTCGGCGATTGTAATTCAAGCCTTGCCCCATTACGGCTTTTGTAGCGTTTAGTCCAACCTTGTCTTCTAGGGACATACCCTGCCCTTGAAGGCTAAAACAAGTTCTATATAATTTCCGTGAACAGATAAGCTACTAAAAACTTCGAGCGGACCAGCACTTAGATGCGACAAGCCCGCCACTGCAACACAGCAGTTTCTTCCAGCGTTGGATTTTTCGGAGCGTTGACGCAGCCGAACCCCGGTTTGGCATGGCAACACCAAAAGAGGGACAACAATGAAGATGTGGAGAAGTTTATTTGCTCTGACCGCCTGTTCGACGGCAGGGCCAAGCCTGGCTCAGATCACCCACATGGAGGGTGGTCCCCGTGTCAATCAGCTCAATTTGCATAACGGGGTTACCCCCATCGCCCAGGACATTGCCTGGCTGCATTGGATGATGCTGATCATCTGTACCATCATCTTTATTGGCGTGTTCGGCGTGATGTTCTATTCCATCATCCGGCACCGCAAGTCCAAGGGCGCGATTGCCGCCCGCTTTCACGAACACCTGGGTGTGGAAGTGGCCTGGACCATCATTCCTTTCCTGATCGTGATCGGCATGGCACTGCCCGCCACCAAAACCGTGGTGGCCATGAAGGACACCAGCAGCGCCGACCTGACCGTCAAGGTCACTGGCTATCAGTGGAAATGGGGCTACGAGTATCTGGACGGTCCGGCCACGGGTGTGAAATACCTGTCCAACCTGTCCACCCCGCGCGCCCAGATTGAAGGCCGCGAACCCATTGGCCCGAACTATCTGATGGAAGTGGACAAGCCACTGGTCGTGCCGGTTAATAAAAAAGTGCGCGTCATGCTGACGGCCGAGGACGTCATCCACTCCTGGATGGTGCCCGAGTTTGGCGTCAAGCAAGATGCCATCCCTGGCTTTTTGCGCGATACCTGGTTCCGTGCAGACAAGGTCGGCACCTACCGCGGTCAATGCGCCGAGCTGTGTGGCAAGGACCACGCCTATATGCCCATCGTGGTGCAAGTGATGGCGCAAGAAGACTACGACAAGTGGGCCCAGGAGCAGAACGACTTGATGACTGCCCAGGCCGATGATCCCAATAAAGAGTGGACCAAGGACGAGTTGACCGAGCGCGGCAAACAGATCTTTGCGCAAAACTGCGTGGCTTGCCACCAGGCCAACGGCAAGGGCATGCCCGGCACCTTCCCCGCTCTGGATGGCGATACGAAATTTGTGCTCGCCCCCAAGAAAGGCCAGATCGACACGGTGTTGAATGGTCACCCTGGCACCGCAATGGCCGCCTTCCGCAATCAACTGACCGATGTACAGATTGCTGCGGTCATTACCTACACACGCAATGCCTGGGGCAACGCTGGCAAAGGGCCTGACCCTGTCGTGATGCCCGCCGACGTCAAGGAACAGCGCTAATTTTCCGCGCGCCGCCTATCACACTATCAATCTATCCCTGACTACGGCCAGGGGGAGTGCAGCAAGGAGTCAAGCATGAGTAGCGTCACCGTCGACCATGTAGCGAACCCGAGCGGACATGATGATCACCATCATGCCCATGCCACCCCTAGCGGCTGGCGTCGCTGGCTGTTCGCCACCAATCACAAAGATATCGGGACCATGTACCTGATCTTCTCCTTTGTGATGTTGCTGGAGGGCGGCGTGCTGGCCTTGCTGCTGCGTACCGAACTGTTCCAGCCGGGCCTGCAGTTTTTCCGGCCAGAGCTGTTTAACCAGTTCACCACCATGCACGGCCTGATCATGATTTTCGGCGCGATCATGCCGGCTTTTGTGGGCTTTGCTAACTGGATGATTCCGCTGCAAATTGGCGCATCGGACATGGCTTTTGCCCGCATGAACAACTTCAGCTTCTGGCTGCTGCCCGTGGGCGCGATTCTGTTTACCGCGTCCTTCTTTGTGCCGGGCGGCGCGCCTGCCGGTGGCTGGACCATGTACGCCCCGCTGTCCTTGCAGATGGGGCCGGGCATGGACTTCACGATTTTTGCGGTCCATATTCTGGGCGCATCCTCCATCATGGGGGCCATCAATATTGTGGTGACGGTATTGAACATGCGCGCGCCTGGCATGACGCTGATGAAAATGCCGCTGTTTTGCTGGACCTGGCTGATTACCGCTTATCTGCTGATTGCCGTGATGCCCGTGCTGGCCGCTGCCGTGACCATGCTGCTGACGGACCGTCACTTCGGTACACACTTCTTTAACGCCGCCGGTGGTGGTGACCCGGTTCTGTACCAGCACATCTTCTGGTTCTTCGGCCACCCCGAGGTCTACATCATGATCTTGCCGGCCTTTGGCATTGTCTCTGCCATCGTGCCTGCCTTCTCGCGCAAAGCTTTGTTTGGCTATGCCTCCATGGTGTACGCCACCGCCGCCATCGCGATTCTGTCCTTCCTGGTGTGGGCCCACCACATGTTCTCCACCGGGATGCCGGTAACCGGGCAGCTGTATTTCATGTATGCCACCATGCTGATCTCCATTCCGACCGGGGTGAAGATCTTCAACTGGGTAGCCACCATGTGGCGCGGTTCGCTGTCCTTTGAAACGCCCATGCTGTTTTCCATCGGCTTTATCTTCGTGTTCACGATTGGCGGCTTTACCGGCCTGATCCTGGCCGTGGCCCCGATTGATATTGCGGTACACGACACCTATTACGTGGTGGCCCACTTCCACTATGTGCTGGTGGCCGGATCGCTCTTTGCCCTGTTTGGCGGTGCCTACTACTGGCTGCCCAAATGGACCGGCCGCATGTACAACGAGCGTCTGGGCAAGATCCACTTCTGGTCCACCATGATCTCGTTCAACGTCACCTTCTTCCCCATGCACTTTCTGGGTCTGGCGGGCATGCCACGTCGTTATGTGGACTACGCCGGTCAGTTCACGGACTTCCACCAGATTGCCACCATTGGTGCCTTCTGGTTCGGTCTGTCGCAGTTGCTGCTGATCTACATCGTGATCCAGGCCGCACGCGGCAAGGGCGAAGTGGCCAGCGCCAAACCCTGGGAAGGTGCCGAAGGTCTGGAGTGGACTGTTCCATCGCCCGCTCCGCACCACACCTTTGAAGTACCCCCTGTCGTCAAGTAACACTGGAGGAACGCCGTATGACCCCCGAACAACGCCGTCGCAACCGCCGTCTGGGATTGCTCCTGGCCGTGTTCGTCATTGCCGTCATGGCCTGGACCTTTCTAAAAGGCAGTCAATTTTTAGGACAGTGATATGGATGACGATTTTCGGGACCTCACACGGCGCAAGCTCAGTTTTTTCCAGACATTGAAAGCCATTGCCTGGGGTTTTTTTGGAGTCCGTCGTGGTCGTGACCATGAGCAGGACATTGCCAAGATCAATCCGGTCTATCTGATTATTGCCGCCTTGATCGCCACGGTTGTTTTCGTTGTGGGCCTGATTATGGTGGCCCGCTGGTTCATTGGTCAGGCCAGCTGAACCCTGGCCGGATACTGCGCCCCAGGGCACATGACCCGAAGGAGAACACTATGCATGTCGAGACTACGGCTCACCCGTCCAAGGCGCCGTATTACTACGTCCCCGGCTTATCGGGGCACCCGGTACGCGCCAGCCTTTCCCTGTGCCTGACGCTGTTGGGTGCGGCTACCTGGATCAATAACTGGCCGGGCGGTTTCTGGGTGTTCCTGGTCGGGATTCTCAGCTTCTTGCTGGTGCTGTTCTTCTGGTTCAGCGATGCCGTGCGCGAGTCTGAAACAGGTCTGAACAGCACCCGTGTCGATATCTCCTATCGCTGGAGCATGTCCTGGTTCATCTTTTCCGAAGTGATGTTTTTTGCAGCCTTTTTCGGGGCACTTTGGTATACCCGTGAAATTGCCACGCCGCTACTAAGCGACCTGGATCACCGCGCCCTGCTCTGGCCTGACTTCACCGGCACCTGGCCGAATCAAGGCCCGGCGGGCACTGTTGCCCCCTTCCAGACCGTAGGCCCGCTGTGGCTGCCTACGATCAACACGGCCTTGCTGCTGACCTCGGGCGTCACCCTGACCATTGCTCACCACGCGCTGCGAGCCAGCAAGCGTAGTAGCGCGATTTTCTGGCTGTTCATGACGGTTGCGCTGGGCTTTGCCTTCGTGGCCTGCCAAGCTTACGAATACATGCACGCCTACGCCGAGCTGAACCTGAAGTTCACTTCCGGCGCTTACGGGGCCTTGTTCTACATGTTGACGGGTTTTCACGGTTTTCACGTGATTATCGGCGCCACCATGCTGACGGTGATGCTGATACGGCTGATGCGCGGGCACTTTACCGCCGAGCACCACTTTGGTTTTGAAGGGGCCGCCTGGTACTGGCACTTTGTGGACGTGGTGTGGCTGGGCTTGTATCTGTACGTGTACTGGTTCTAGCAATTCATGCTCCAGGCCCGTGTCTTCGGGCCTGGGTTTTTACTTCAAGCCAAAGGCACGCCAGTGCTTTCAATCCAACCCAGATGATGGGCCAGCAACACAAACAGGAACAGGGCCACGGACAAGCCCACTCGCCAGGTCAGCGCATAGGCCATGCGATTGGAATTACCCCGGTCCCGCATCAAATACACCAGGGCCGAACCCAGCGAAACAATAATCCCCAGAAACACGATCAGGACTAGCACACGCATTACGTATCCCCCGCTTCAGGTTGAATTGATGTCCAGCAACAATCCTCGTTCTTCTTCGACTCGATCCCTGCTTGCCCTGGTTTGTCTGGGTTTGCTGATGCTGCTGTTCATTAGCCTGGGGCGCTGGCAACTGAGCCGCGCGCAGGAACGTCAAAGCCTGGCACAACAAATAGAACAAGGCCGCCAGCAAGCTCCCCTTCATATTGATTCCCAGGCCAGCCTGGATAAAGGTGCCTTGTGGCAGTCTGTCGCAGTGCACGGCTCCTGGCGCAGTGAGTTAACTGTACTCCTGGATAATCGCAATTTCAAAGGTAAGCCGGGCTACTGGATTGCCACCCCTTTTGTGCTGGATGAGGGCGATTTGGCGGGCTCCAGCCTGCTCGTACTACGTGGTTGGTTGGCTCGCGTACCGGGGCAAACCCCTAGTGTTCCGGCTGCACCATCCGGCCACCAAACCATTTCCGGCGAGTTGATGGAACGCGTGCCGCGCCTGTTTGAGCTGGGCAGCAGCCCCTTGCCTGCACACTTGCCCGACCCGTCTGGCACGCCCCCCGTCGTGCAGAACCTGGCCCTGGAAGATCTGCGCAGCCGCATTGATCTGCCTGTGCTGCCGCGCGTGCTGGCCCAGACCGCCCCCGCCTCGGAGCTGCAAACCAATTGGCCCGACCCGAATATCGACTTTGAAAAGAACCGTGGCTACGCACTGCAATGGTTCGGTTTTGCCCTGATTGCCCTGTGTGCCTGGATCGGTGTAGCGTGGAAATGGCTGCGACGCTCCAGGCTCAACTCTGCCCCTACAAGGAAAACCTGACGTGGACACGACTCAACCCCCAACCCGCCCGCGTTCCATGACTCCGCTGTATCTGCTGCTGGCGATCAGTCTGGCGCCGGTGCTGTTTGCACTGGCTGCCTACTACATGCCATCACTGGGACTGCGGCCAGACGAGAGCAATGCCTACGGCCAGTTGATTCAGCCTCAACGCAGCGTGCCTGAACCTGCCGCACTGCCCCTGCGCAATCTGCAAGGCGAAGCTTTTGATCTGCAATCGCTGCGGGGCCGCTGGGTACTGGTCAGCGCCGATGAAAGCGCCTGCCCCGAAAGCTGCGTGCGCAAGCTGTTCATTCTGCGCAACTCCCACGCCAGCCAAGGCAAGAACGTGGAACGCCTGGCACGCGTCTGGTTTGTGACTGACCAGGGCCAGCCTTCGGAACAAATTCTGGAGGCCTATCAAGGCACCCATATGCTGCGTGCGGACCCACGCCAACTGGCCGAATTCCTGACCCCTGAAGCCGCTGGCAAGGCCCCCGAACAAGCCGTCAAAAATGGCATGTGGATCATCGACCCCAATGGCAATTTGATGATGCTGTTCCCCGGCGATGCCGACCCGCTCAAGGTTCGCACCGACATTCGCAAACTGCTGAACAATTCACGCATCGGATAAGCTCATGGCCGATATACGCCAACGCTACCGCAAGCTGGTTTACCTGACCTGGTTCCTGACCCTGGACCTGATCATGTTCGGCGCGTTTGTGCGTCTGACAGATTCGGGCCTGGGTTGCCCGGACTGGCCCGGTTGCTATGGCAAGCTTACGCCGCTGGGTGCAGGGGCACATATCGAACAAGCCTATCAAGCCATGCCCTATGGCCCGGTCAGCTGGGGCAAAGCCTGGATTGAAATGATCCACCGCTACGTGGGCGCGGCTTTGGGCATGCTGATCATTGCCATTGTCTGGATGGCGTGGCGACACCGCCATACGCTGGGGCATTCAGCCCGGCTGGCGGCTTTCACCTTACTGGCTGTGTGCGTGCAAGGGGCCTTTGGTGCCTGGACCGTCACCCACAAGCTGATGCCCATTATCGTCACCACCCACTTGCTGGGTGGCATGAGTGTGCTGGCCTTGATGACCTGGCTGGCCGTGCGCGAAAACCCAGGACCGCCAGTCTCGCCTGTAACGCGCCGTTGGCGACCCTGGCTGATCGGGGCCTTTATCCTGCTGACGATTCAGATTGGTCTGGGCGGCTGGGTCAGCACCAACTACGCGGCGCTGGCCTGCATGGACTTCCCGCAATGCCACGGTCAATGGATACCGGAGATGGATCTGCACGGCGGGTTCTCGCTGTTCCGCGCGTTGGGCGAGCTGCCTTCAGGTGAGATGATTTCCCAGGCCGCGCTGACCGCCATCCATTGGGTCCATCGCAATATGGCCTTTCTGGTGTTTCTGGTTCTGGGTTCCGTTGCGTGGAAATTACGCGCCGATCCCATCTTGCGTCGCCCCGCGACTTTGGTGCTTTTGCTGCTGCTGGCCCAGCTCATCACGGGGTTAACCACGATCTTTTTCCAATGGCCTCTTTTGATTGCCGTCCTGCATAATGGGGGAGCTGCCGGTCTCGTTTTATGCTGCGTCACCCTGTTGGTACGGCTTTCCCGCAAGTCGACTGTCCCCCAAGGAATACAGTATGACAAACACCGCTACCCTGGCTCCCGCCTCGCTCCTGCGCCAGTATCTGGTACTGACTAAACCCAGAGTCACCCAGCTGGCTGTTTTCTGTGCCGTTATCGGCATGTTTCTGGCTGCTCCCGGCCTGCCCGATCCGGGCACCGTGGTCGCGGGTACGCTGGGCATATGGATGCTGGCGGCTGCCGCCTTTGCCATCAACTGCCTGATCGAAAGCCAGATTGATGCCCGCATGTTGCGCACCGCTCGGCGCGGTACGGCACGCGGCACCATTACCCCGCCGCAAGTGCTGGCCATGTCCGGTTTGTTGGGTGGCATGGGCATGCTGGTGCTGTATTACTGGGTGAACCCGCTGACCATGTGGCTGACCTTGGCCACCTTCATTGGTTATGCGGTGATCTATACCGTGATTCTCAAACCCCTGACCCCACAAAACATCGTGATCGGCGGTTTGTCCGGTGCCATGCCACCTGCTTTGGGCTGGGCCGCTATTGCCAACGCCGTACCGGCTGAGGCCTGGTTGCTGGTGCTGATCATCTTCATCTGGACGCCGCCGCACTTCTGGGCCCTGGCGCTCTACCGTCAACACGACTACCAGCGCTCCGGCCTGCCCATGCTACCCGTCACTCACGGCAAGACCTTTACGACGCTGCATGTGCTGCTCTACAGCTACATCCTGATGGCCTCCAGCCTGCTGCCCTTCATCATCCGCATGAGCGGGCCGTTGTACCTGGCTGCGGCGATCTTGCTGGGTGCACGCTTCATTCAATACGCCCACCAACTGCACCGCAACTACAGCGATGAGCTGTCTCGCAAGCTGTTCCGCTTTTCCATTATTTATCTGGCGGTCTTGTTTGGGGCATTACTGCTGGATCACTGGGTACGCTTGATCTGATCACGCCCAATAAAAAAGCGAGCCATGATCGGCTCGCTTTTTTTTATGCCTGTCCCTCGGGGGGCTGCGCCTGTCGTACCCAGTCCGGGGGTAAAGGCGGGCCGACAAAACTTTCTGCCTCGCTCAAGGCATGAGCCAAACCAAACAGCGGTGGCAATTCCTCATGTTGGCGTTGGCCGGACTCGAACTCCTGCCACACTTGATACGCGCGCTGGCGCTGTCGCACCACGGCCTCGATCTTTTCACTGAAGATGGGATCTTTGCCACGCAAGGCATCGAAATCACGCTCAGTCAGCATCAGCAAGCGGCTATAGCCCAGGGAGCGCACTTCACCAACGTGGTCGCTATGTTCCACGACATTGACTTCACCAATCGTTTGCCCTGTCCCCAGTTCCACCAGGCTACCATCAGGCAAAGTCAGTTCCAGCGCCCCGGACGCCACAAAGAACATGACACGCATGCCACCATAACGCAGATGAATTTTCTGGTCTGGCAGCGCCAGACGTGGGCGTAAACGTCGCGCCAGCTCCTTCTTGGCTTGCTCGGAAATGCCATCGAACATGGGCACCTGGGCAATCAGTTCCATGGCGCTCATGGTCATGTCCAGAGTGGGACGCTCGTCCAGATAACGCCAGCGTTGTGTGATCTGCTTGACCAGATCAGCGTACATCTCGCTGGTAATCAGAGAGTGGGACAACATGGTGCGGTAGTGGGCACGTTCTTGCGAAGCGGCGACGCGCGCCAAATAGGACTCTTGCAGCCACTGCGCGAACACCGGGTATTGCAGTGTCAGCGAGTGCAAGGCATCTTCCAGTTGAGACAGACGCAACTTGTGAGCCTGCACAATCGTGCCCGTAGCCTGTTGTCCCAGTAAAGGAGCCAGCTCGGTTTCGGCAAAACGTATCAGACGCTGGGCCACAGACCGCTTGGCGATCAGGTTCGAGAAACGCTTGTCCAGTTCCCGCACCAGCCAGCCTTGCAGGCCAAACAGATAGTGCAAGCGCAAAGCAGACCGGAAACCTCGGGAATAGCGCAAATCATTGGCAATGGCGGCCTCGAAACCGGCCAAGCCAGCCAGACGCACCGTATCATTCATGCGTTCGGCGCGGCTCAACAAGGACTCGGCGGTTTTCCAATCCACAATCTGCGATTTCAGCAGTTCGTAAAACAGCTCCACCTCGCGGGCCGACAGAATCGCCATCCCCATTTTTACTTTCTGTGCTTCGGTCAGGCTTTGGATCTGGCCGGATGCCACACCGGCCTGACTGGCATCGAACACCGTACACAGGCGTTCGATGACCTGTGGCTTGATCTGCTCTTGCCGCCCCAGTTCTTCGGTCTTGTCGCGCAGCTCTTCCAAGGCCAGGCTCACCGCCTGATCGCGCAAGTGGCGCTCCAGCGGGGTCAGCTGATTCAGACCTAAACGACGAATCAAGGGGCGCAAACTGATCCCGTTCACAAACAAGGTCAGCAACACAAAGCCCGTGGTGGCCACGCCGATGAACTGTCGCACATCATGCGGAATGGCGTGCTGTTCCGTAACGGCCAAGGCCAGTGCCAGGGAAACAGCGCCACGCAGGCCGCCCCACAGAATCACCACCCGATAGGGGCGACTGACTCGGGTGCCAAAGCGGGTGCGCCCCAGCAAGGGCAGAACGGCAAACACCATAACGGCCCGTGCCAGCAAGGTCACCACAAACAGCAAGGCCACCAGGCCGATCTGCATCCAGGTGATTTCAGCCATCAGGCGTGGAATCAGCATGGCGGCAAACAGGAAGATCAGGGAGTTGGCCAGAAAACCCATCTGAGTCCAGGAGCTGCTCAAAAGCTCGAAGGTCGCAGGCGACATGCGGGTGCGGCCTGTCGAGCCCACCACCAGGCCGGAAATGACCGTGGCGACCACACCGGATACGCCCAGATAGTGCTCGGATACAAAAAAGGCCAGGTACGCCAAGGCAATGGTCAGCGTGACTTCAGCAGCCGGCCAACCGCGCAAGAGCACAAACAGGCCGCTGGCCAGACGCCCCATCAAGAAACCCGCGACACCACCGCCCAGAAAACTGAACAGGAAGCTGCCCAACACCTTGCTGCCACTTAATTCCCCACCCCCCGTCAAGACTGCCAACAGCACGGAGTACAAGGCAATGGAAGCCGCATCATTGAACAGAGCCTCGCCTTCCACCAAGGTAGACAAGCGTTTGGGTGCGCCCACTTCACGGAAAATGCCCACCACGGCCACAGGGTCCGTCGTGGCCACAATCGCGCCCAACATCAAACAGACCACCAGACCATAAGACGAAGCCGCGTTCAAGGCGTAGCCAACGGCAAAGGTACAGACCACTACGGCCACGATGGCCATCATCAAGATGGCGCCGATATCGTCGAGCAGGCGGCGCAAGTTCATGGCCAGCGAAGTCTCGAACAGCAGGATGGGCAGGAAAGCGTAGAGAAAGGTCTCGGAGGAGATGTCAAAGGCCTGCAAGGTATCCAGGAAGTCGGACACCATCTTGGGCGCCCAGGCATGCAGGTGTAGCAAAATGCCCAGCGCAAAGCCGATCAAGGCCAGAAGTACGGAGTACGGCAGTCGCAAGCGTCCAGCCAAAGGCGGCATAAAGGCAACCAGCCCCAGCAGGCCTGCCAACCCAAAAACAAACTGCCCAATCTGCATCGCGACATCCTTTGTCATCGGCATTGAGTCGATCGGCATGTACATACGCATTCAGGCATGGGCAGGCCAGATCGGCACGGAAAATCCCCCCGCTTTCCGCATGAATCAGAATAGCGCCTTTTTCCGGACACACAGCCGCCAAATTATCTTTTTCTCGCAAAATTTACGTTTTTTGGCCTATGGACCCGCATTCAGAAACACAAATGGACGGTGATACGGCGGCAAGCCAAAATCTGCGCCAGCGCAAGTTCACGTCTGACATAACTCGTTATACTTTCGCATCATGAATTTCCCGCGCACCTTCCTCGCTGCGACTCACTGGCCCCATCGTCTGGGCCTGTGCTTGTTGTTGCTGGCTGTGGTGCTGCGCGGCATGGTCCCTGCGGGCTATATGCCCAAGCAGACAGATCAGGGGTATGCGCTGGCCTTCTGTCTGCCTTCAGGACAAAGCCTGCCCCCTGAAATGATTCAGCACTGGGCGGCCTTGTTAGGCGAGGACGCCACGTCCCATTCGGACGAGGCCACCACCAGCGCCACCTGTCCGTTCTGCGTCATGCTGCAAGCCGCATTGACGCCCGCGCCGATTGCTATCGTCACGCCTTTGAGCCTGGGCCAGTTCCGGCCCTTCCTGCTTCCCCCTCTTAGCCCCGCTCTGGCGCAGGCCTTTATTCGTGGCCCGCCTGTGGGACAACGCGCCCCGCCCTCTCTTCTTCCTGTCTGATTCCCCGCGTTCGGCTCTGCCGCCACGCCTTTTCTCCTTTGTTGCTATCGCCCAAGCGGGTTTGCCGCTGGACGACGGCTGCTCTTCGGAATTTAGTCATGAAGAAATTAATAAACCCCGGCCTGATCAGCGCCGGTGTGCTGGCCTGCGTGCCCTCTCTTGCCCTGGCCCAATCCACCGTTATTGAACAACTCAGCCCTATCGTAGTGACCGGAGTGGCTCCTGAGTCCCCCTTGCAGTTCAGCACCAACCCCAAACTGCCCCGCCTGCCCTTGCCTGCCAGCGACGGCACGGATTACTTGAAAACCATTCCTGGCTTTGCGGCCATTCGTAATGGCGGCAGCAACGGAGACCCGGTACTGCGCGGCATGTTTGGCTCGCGTCTGAATGTGCTGACCAATGGCAGCTCCATGCCCGGTGCCTGCCCGTCACGCATGGATGCGCCGACCTCCTACATTTCGCCCCAATCCTTTGATGAACTGACCATCATCAAGGGCCCTCAAAGCGTGCGCTGGGGCCCGGGTGCTTCTGCCGGAACGGTACGCTTCGAGCGCAAAGCGCCCGGCTTTACCAAGAACGACGCCACGCTGGACGCCAGTATTCTGGGCGGTTCGGCTGGCCGTCACGCAGGCAATGTGGACTTTACGGCTGGCAATGCCTCTTACTATGCCCGCCTGACTGCCAATCAAGATCGCGCTCAGGACTACAAGGACGGTGATGGCGAACGTGTGCCCTCGCGCTGGAAGAAATGGAATACGGACGTCGCCATTGGCCTGACACCGGATGCCGACACCTTGCTGGAGCTCAGTGCAGGCACAGGCGACGGCTATGCCCGCTATGCTGGTCGTGGCATGGATGGCACAAAATTCAAACGTGAAACCTTGGGTCTGCGTTTCAAGAAGGATATGCACGAAGGCGTGCTGCGCAATGTAGAGGCCCAGCTCTACTACAACTACGCCGATCACGTGATGGACAACTACGGGCTGCGCACCTTCAAACCGGGTGGTGGCATGTCCATCCCTATGGCCTCCAATGTGGACCGCCTGACCTGGGGTGGCCGTCTAAGCATGGACTGGGCCTTGAGCGAGGACCTGACCTTGACCACGGGTGCTGATTTGATGCGCAGCCGCCATCGCAAACGCAGCGGTATGGGCATGCAGGACTACCGCGATCAGGACTGGGTGAAAGATGCCGAGTTTGACAATATTGGCCTGTTCACCGAAGCCCGTTGGGATCTGAACGACGCCAGCCGTTTGATTGGTGGCGCTCGTCTGGATTGGGCCAGTGCCCGCGACCTGCGACCCAGCCTGGGCAGTGGCATGATGAGCAAGCCCAACCCCGGTGCCAATGAGCGCCGTAGAGAAACCCTGCCCAGTGCTTTCCTGCGTATCGAGCATGATCTGGATTCCCTGCCCTTGAGCCTGTACGCCGGTATTGGCCATGTCCAACGCATGCCAGACTACTGGGAGCTGATTTCCCCGGCCAGCGGCCCGCAAGGTAGCGCCAGTGCCTTCCTGGGCATTCAGCCTGAAAAGACCACACAGCTGGATTTTGGTGCTCAGTACAAGGATGAAACGGTCTCGGCCTGGGCCTCTGCCTATATTGGCCAGATCCAGGATTACATCCTGTTCGACTACCTGCCCGGTGGCATGATGGGCATGAAAACCCAGGCCAGAAACGTCAAGGCCCGCATCATGGGCGGCGAATTGGGTGCGGACTGGAAAGCGACGCCCAACTGGACGTTGGGCGGCAGTCTGGCCTACGCCTGGGGCCGTAACAGTACGGATGGCCGCGCCCTGCCGCAAATGCCCCCGCTGGATCTGCGTTTGACAGCGGATTATGTGCAAGGCCCCTGGTCTGCCGGCGGTGTCTGGCGCATTGTGGCCACGCAAAATCGCTACTCGCAGGGACAAGGGAATGTGGTGGGTTACGACTTCGGGCCTACGGGTGGTTTCAGTACCTTGTCGCTGTATGGCGGCTACAAGATCAACCGCAATCTGTCCCTGACAGCCGGTGTGGATAATGTGTTCGACAAAACTTACGGCGAGCACCTGAATCTGGCCGGGAACAGTGGTTTTGGTTTTGGCGCAGCAAGCCGCTTTAATGACCCTGGCCGCACCGTCTGGCTGCGTGCCGCTCTGACCTTCTAACCGTTTTTTGCCTGCTGGGTCGGTCTGACTCGGCAGGCAAAATAGCTGAAAAATCAGGGCAAAAAAAAGGGACACCTAGCTGGTGTCCCGTAAACATCCGCTTCAAAAGGGAGGGGAAGAGGAGAAGCCGAAGCGGATGCGCAAATGCCGAATTGCATAGGTGGCAAAAATCAGCAAATGTATTGTTTAGTCCGCGAAGATCAGCTTAAGTTCTTCGGATTCCCCGAAAAGTTGTAACTCTTTAAAACGACTTAAGCCGCAGGCGCCAAGGCGACGCGCAGCTTCTTGAACGCCGCCACTTCGATCTGACGGATACGCTCTGCCGACACGCCGAATTCCGCGGCCAGATCGTGCAAGGTGGCACCGCCATCGTCCTGCAACCAGCGGGCGCGCACAATGCGCTGCGAACGCTCGTCCAGCGTGTCGATCGCTTCTTCCAGGCCGCTGCCTTCCAGCATGTCCTGGGCACGACGCTCCAGCACGCGTGTGGGTTCCTCGTGTCCTTCATCGGACAGGTAGGAGATAGGCGCGAAATTGTCATCGTCGTCGTTGGCCGGGGCTTCCAGGGCCATATCGTGACCGGACAGACGCACTTCCATCTCGCTGACGTCCTGAGGACGCACATCGAGTTCACGTGCAATCGCGTCTACCTGGGCCGTATCCAGCGTTTGACCGTCCGGACGCATGCGGCGCAGATTGAAAAACAGTTTGCGTTGGGCCTTGGTGGTGGCCACTTTCACCATGCGCCAGTTGCGCACGACATATTCGTGGATCTCGGCCTTGATCCAGTGCACGGCAAAGGACACCAGACGTACACCGCGATCGGGGTCAAAGCGCTTGACGGCCTTCATCAGGCCGACGTTACCTTCCTGAATCAGGTCGGCATGCGGCAAGCCGTAACCCAGGTACTGGCGGGCAATGGAGACCACCAGCCGCAGGTGCGACAAAATCAGTTCACGCGCAGCATCCAGGTCATCCTGGTCGCGCAGGCGCTGACCCAGCTCGGTTTCGCGTTCGGCGCTGAGCATGGGCAGGCGGTTAACAGCAGAAATATACGCTTCGATCGTCCCCAGTGCGCCTGGATTAGACACGGCGGCGACGAGTTCATTACCAGACGTCAGGGCCAAAGCGTTCGCTTGTTGTGTCATGGAAAATCCTTCAAAAGTCAGCCGGCGAGAGCACTAAACAAGGCTCTCAAACCGCAGAAAACGTATTTCAACAATCATTGAGTTTAGCACTCGATGGTCTGGAGTGCTAAAAATTTCGAGTACAGGAATAAGAGCGTCGCAGCAAGAAAAAGTTCACTACTTGAGGGAAAACTGCGGCAAATCGGTGGGCAGGACGCCACAAACAGGCAAAAAACCGTGGCTGCCTGAGAGTAACGCCTTAACACCCACCTGAAAATAACAAAGTGCGACCTTGTTTATCCAGCGATCACAGTCGCTCGGCGTGGAAATTCAGATGGTCCTGAATGAAGGTCGAGATGAAATAGTAGCCGTGGTCATAGCCGTCGTGACGGCGCAGGGTCAAAGGCTGTTTGGCCTGCTCGCACGCCTGCTCGAATACTTCCGGATACAGTTGTTCGGCCAGAAAGCCATCACTCAAGCCCTGGTCCACCAAGATACCGGCAGGATACGGCGTACTGGTCTTGGCCATCAGGGCACTGGCGTCGTGTTGTTCCCAAGCCTGACGATCCTGACCCAGGTAGGCACCAAAGGCCTTTTCGCCCCAAGGGCAGCGGGTCGGCGCAGCAATAGGCGCAAAGGCCGACACGGAGCGGTACTTGCCAGGGTGGCGCAGAGCCAGCGTCAAGGCACCGTGCCCGCCCATGGAGTGACCAAAAATACCGACACGGCGGGCGTCGCCGGGCAGGATGGTCGTGACCAGATCAAACAGTTCCTGGGTCACATAGCTTTCCATGCGGTAATTCTTGCTCCAGCCGGGCTCAGTAGCATCCAGATAGAAACCGGCACCGGTTCCCAGATCCCAGCCATCGTCCTCCCCGTCCACACCAGCGCCACGCGGGCTGGTATCAGGGGTGACCAGCATGATGCCGTGCTCGGCAGCGTAACGCTGGGCACCGGCCTTGATCATGAAGGTTTCTTCCGTGCAGGTCAGCCCTGCCAGAAAAAACAGCACAGGCACACGGCCTTGCCCAATGGCCTCTGCCAGGCTGGCAGCCCCTTTCTGAGCGCTGGCCTGTAGTTGTGGCGGCATGTACACAGAAAAACGCATGGGCAGGCCAATTGTCTGCGAAGCGTGTTGGTAGTAGCGCTGCCAACCATTAAAACAGCGGTGTTCGTTGAGCAGTTCCAGTGTCTGAGTCATAGCCCCCTCGTGTTCTCAATTGCAGATCCGGTCCAAAGCCCGTGGCACGCCCAAGGGCAGCATACGAGCTCTGAAACCGGGATAAAGGGGGCAGGCGACTGCCTGCGCCCTTTTCAAGCGACGTCTATCAGTACATCACCACCGAACGGATGGATTTACCGGCATTCATCAGGTCAAAGCCTTCGTTGATGCGCTCCAGCGGCAAGGTGTGGGTGATCAGATCATCGATATTGATCTTGCCATCCATGTACCAGTCCACAATCGTAGGTACGTCGGTACGGCCACGAGCGCCACCAAAGGCAGAGCCCTTCCATTCGCGACCTGTGACCAGCTGGAACGGACGGGTGGAGATTTCGGCACCGGCTTCGGCCACACCAATAATGATGGACTGGCCCCAACCGCGGTGGCAGCACTCCAGTGCCTGACGCATCACCTTGGTGTTGCCGATACATTCGAAGGAGTAATCCGCACCGCCGTCAGTCAGTTGAATAATGTGGTCGACCACGTTTTCAACCTCGTTAGGGTTCACGAAATCGGTCATGCCAAACTGGCGAGCCATGGCTTCGCGCTCGGGGTTGATGTCCACACCGATGATCTTGCCAGCACCAACCATCTTGGCGCCCTGGATCACGTTCAGGCCAATACCGCCCAAACCGAACACCACCACGTTAGCGCCCGCTTCCACCTTGGCGGTGAACAGCACAGCGCCCAAGCCTGTGGTCACACCACAGCCGATGTAGCACACCTTGTCGAAAGGTGCGTCGTTACGAATCTTGGCCAAGGCAATTTCCGGCACCACGATGTGGTTAGCGAAAGTCGATGTGCCCATGTAGTGGTGCACTGGCTTGCCGCCAATGGAGAAACGCGAGGTGCCATCGGGCATCAGGCCCTTGCCCTGAGTCGAACGGATCGCGGTACACAGGTTGGTCTTGCGCGACAGGCAGGATTTGCACTGGCGGCATTCGGGCGTGTACAGAGGGATCACGTGATCGCCGGGACGCAGGCTAGTCACGCCAGCACCTACATCCAGCACCACGCCTGCACCTTCATGGCCCAGAATCGCTGGGAACAAACCTTCTGGATCAGCACCCGACAAGGTGTAGTAATCGGTATGGCAAATGCCCGTCGCCTTGATTTCGACCAGCACTTCGCCCGCTTTGGGACCTGCCAGATCGACCTCTTCAATCGTTAGCGGAGCGCCCGCTTTCCAGGCAACAGCTGCACGTGTTTTCATGTGGTCCACCCTCCGGGTAAAAGTAATTATGGTTACGGCAAACTCGGTCCTTCGGGACCAAACTCTTAAAGTATAGAGAGTATTTTATAAGGCGCTGCCCGGCTGGCGGCACCTTGTATGGGTAAAGACCCGTACAAATTGCCTGGCAGGCATCAATACAAGGACGATTTACCCGTCAGCAGCACGCCCAGGCGCAACATGCCATAAGCCAGATAATCGCCCAGTCGACTGAACAAACCCAGCCGCTGATACTGCTCCGGGTAGACGCGCGCGGCATTGTGCTCGATCTCGTACTCCAGCTTGGCCTGCAGGTCCTGGGTGAAAGGCACATCCTGAATCAGCACATTAGCCTCGCGCGCCAGCAACAGGCTGAACGGGTCCAGATTGGACGAGCCCACCATGGAGTAATCGTCGATAACGGCGACTTTAGCGTGTAAATAGCTGGCCTTGTACTCGTACAGCTCGATGCCATGATCCAGCAACTTCCCGTACATGAATCTACAGGCCCGATATTGCAGGAAGTATTCGGCATGGCCTTGCAGCAACAAACGCACCCGCACGCCTCGTTCCGCCGTCTGTTCGATACGGCGACGCAAGGTACGGCCCGGAAAGAAATAGGCATTGGCCAGCACCACCTGCTCCTGCGCTTTGCCGAGCAAGTGCAGATACGCCTGCTCAATCTGCTGCCGATGGCGCACATTGTCCCGCAGCAGCAAGCAGGCCCGTACTCCTTCAAAAACCTGCCCGGCCTGCTCCGCCTTCTTGCGCGCCTGACGCCGCTTGCGCCATTCACGCCACAGGGTAAAGCGCTGGGTAAAGCTGTCCCAATCCTTGCGTCTGCGCCAGGCCATGCGCAGCCATAGAGCCTGCTGAGCACGCACCATATCGTCGACAATGGGCCCTTCGCAGCGTACAGCAAAATCAAAGCGCGGCCTGCCCTGTCCTTTGATCAGGGGCACTTCATCAAAGTCGTCCAGAATATTGATGCCGCCCACAAAGCCAATGCGCTCATCGACCACCAGCATTTTCCGGTGCAGTCTGCGCAAACGTCGCAAGGACAAGCGCGGTTCGCGCCACCCTTGGGGTTTGGGGCGATAAATCCGGTAGCGGGCCCGCATGGCCTTCAATTGCTCGGCAATCTGCAAGGCATGCACATCACTGCCAAAGCCATCAATCACCACACGTACGCGTACACCCCGCTCACAGGCTCGTCGCAAGGCGTCCAGAACGCTGTGACCGCTGTCATCCAGGTTGAAGATATAAGTTTCCAGATGCAGACGCTTTTTCGCCTGATCGATAGCTTCGCAAATGGCCGGAAAGAACTCCTGGCCGTTTTGCAGCAAGGTGATTTGATTGCCTTCGTGCCATAGTGGATCGCGCTTCAGACTCGGCATGCTTGCTAGGCCTATGCGTTAAGAAACCACTGAACGCCCCTTTACGGCAGCTCCAGCTCGGTCAGGATGGGGGCATGGTCGGACAACTGTTTCCAGGGGTCTCCCACCAGTACACGGGCATTACGCACTGCAAAACCACGCTGGTAGACGCGATCCAGACGTAGCCAGGGAAATGCCGCGGGGAAGGTACGAGGCGGTGGCGTCATGCGTGCAGCACCGTTCACGCCCAACTGAATGCCTTGATCCGGCACGACCAGCCCGCTTTTGCGCATGGTACGCAGCCATTTGATGGGCTGACGCAGTCGGAAACGGTTATCGGCCTGACCACGAGGCGAAAACGAAAATACCTCGTACAGATTCAACTGCTGCACAAAGATAGGTGCCAGGCGGTTATTCCAGTCGTTGAAGTCGCCTGCAATCAGCAAGGGCTCGTCCGCAGGGACAATGCGCTTGATGCGATCGAGCAAGGCCTGAACCTGACGAACCCGGCCGCTGTTGAACAATCCCAGGTGCACCACAATGCAATGCACTGGACGGCCATCGACATCAATGACGGCATGAAGCAAACCGCGCTGCTCCATACGATGGTCAGAAATGTCCTGGTTCTCGTACTGCAGAATGGGAAAGCGCGACAGCAAGGCGTTGCCGTGGTCCGTATGAGGGCGAACCACGTTGCAGCCGTAAGCCGTATTCATGCGCAAGGCAGCGGCCAGGGATTCGTGCTGGGCGTCCAGACTGCCTTGCAGCTGGTTACGCCCCTGCACTTCCTGCAAAAACAACAAGTCGGGAGACAGTCCGTAAAGTCCCAGGCGCAGATCCGCCAAAGACTCCCGTTTGCCCGAAGCCGAGCGGCCTTTGTGAATGTTGTAGCTAACTACCCGAATCACTGACACGCCGTCCCCCGTTCTGACTTACTTGTTTTCAACAGCCCGCAGACGAATGTGCAACTCGCGCAGCTGCTGCTCGTCCACAGCCGATGGGGCCTGGGTGAGCAGACACTGAGCACGCTGTGTCTTGGGGAAAGCAATCACGTCACGGATCGAATCGGCACCGGCCATCAGGGTGACCAGACGATCCAGACCCATAGCCAGACCACCGTGTGGAGGCGCGCCGTATTGCAGCGCATCCAGCAGGAAGCCGAACTTCAGTTGTGCTTCTTCAGGGCCGATCTTCAAGGCATTGAACACTTTGCTTTGAACGTCAGCACGGTGGATACGGACCGAGCCGCCACCCACTTCCCAACCGTTCAGCACCATGTCGTAAGCCTTGGCAAAGGCCTTGCCGGGATCTGTTTCCAGCAGGTCTTCATGGCCGTCTTTGGGGCTGGTGAAGGGGTGGTGAGCTGCAAAGTAGCGGTTTTCGCCCTCGTCGTATTCGAACATGGGGAAGTCCACCACCCACAGGGGTTTCCAACCTTCTTCAACCAGACCGTTCGCCTTACCGAATTCGCTGTGACCGATCTTGATACGCAGGGCACCAATCGCATCGTTCACGATCTTGGCCTTGTCAGCACCAAAGAAGATCAGGTCGCCGTTCTGGGCGCCTGTGCGCTCCATCACCTGTTTCAGAACCTCAACATTGATGTTCTTGACGATAGGCGACTGCAGACCTTCAGGGATCGAGGTCACATCGTTGACCTTGATGTAAGCCAGCCCCTTGGCACCGTAGATGCCGACGAACTTGGTGTATGCGTCGATTTCGCTACGCGGCATGGCGCCACCACCAGGAATGCGCAGAGCAACCACGCGGCAGGAGGGGTCGTTGGCCGGTGCGGAGAAGACCTTGAAGTCCACTTCACGCATCAGGTCAGCCACGTCCACGAACTCCAGCTTGACGCGCAGGTCAGGCTTGTCCGAACCGTAGCGCTGCATGGCCTCAGTCCAGCTCATGGTGGGGAACTTGGGCAGTTCCACGTTTTGCACAGTGCGGAAAATGTGCGTGACCATGCCTTCAAAAATATCGCGAATCTGCTCTTCGTTCAGGAAAGAGGTTTCGCAGTCGATCTGGGTAAATTCAGGCTGGCGGTCAGCACGCAAGTCTTCGTCGCGGAAGCACTTGGTGATCTGGTAGTAACGGTCAAAGCCCGACACCATCAGCATCTGCTTGAACAGCTGGGGCGACTGGGGCAATGCAAAGAATTCGCCTGCGTTCACACGCGAGGGAACCAGGTAGTCGCGAGCGCCTTCAGGGGTGCTCTTGGTCAACATGGGGGTTTCAATATCGATGAAACCCAGGTCGTCCAGATAGCGACGGGACTGCATGGCCACTTTGTAGCGCAACATCAGGTTGTTCTGCATTTGCGGACGGCGCAAATCCAGCACACGGTGCGTCAGACGCGTGGTTTCGGACAGATTGTCATCATCCAGCTGGAAGGCAGGCGTGACCGAAGCGTTCAGGATCTCGATTTCGTCGCAAACGATTTCGATCTCGCCCGAACGCAGGTCCGGGTTGACGGTGCCTTCAGGACGAGCCTGAACGCGGCCAGTAATGCGCAGGCAGTACTCATTACGGATACGTTCGGCCACTTCAAAGGCCTGCACGTTGTCAGGGTTGACGACAACCTGCGCCAGACCCTCACGGTCGCGCAGATCAATGAAAATCACACCCCCGTGGTCGCGGCGACGATGTACCCAGCCAAACAAATTGACCGTCTGGCCCAGGTATTCTTTGGAAACCTCGCCGGTATAACACGTACGCATCTAGGATGACTCCGAAATAGTAAAAACTGCAAATTGGAAAATTCAGGTTCCAGCCAAGGGGGGTGTCCCTTCGGGACCCTCCGGCTGGTCAGAAACAGGGGGCAAAGCGATCGGCTCGGTAGGGCTGACCACTCCCATGGATACGATGTATTTAAGCGCCGCATCCACTGTCATGTCGAGCTTGTGTACATCCGCCCGAGGCATCATCAGGAAAAAACCGGAAGTCGGGTTGGGCGTGGTGGGCACGTAGACGCTGACAAAGTCCTCTCCCAGTATCTGCGCCACTTGTCCGCCCGGCGTGCCGGTCAGAAAGGCAATGGTCCAGGAACCAGCCCTGGGATACTGCACCAGAACGGCCTCGCGAAACGCCTGACCATCGGGTGCCAACACCGTATCACTGACTTGTTTGACGGAATTATAAATGGAACGCACCAAAGGAATACGCCCAAGTAGCAATTCCCAACGATCCACGACTGCACGGCCCAGATAATTGGCCGCCAGCAAACCCGTGCCAAACAAGACGGCCAGCACCAGCACAATTCTAAAGCCGGGAATCCGCAGGCCGAACAAGGCCTGCGAAGACAGAAACTCCGGCACTACGCTCTCCAGCGTTTCGATCAGCAAAGTCATCACCCAAACGGTGATGACCAAGGGCACCCAGATGAGCAGGCCAGTGACGAAATAACGCTTGAAGGGGCGCATAAGAAGTGGTGTTAGCTGGACGATGAGGAACCAGATGTCGCCGCAGGCGCGGGTGTGGACGTAGCGCCACTGTCCGCGGGCTTGCTGCCACCCTGGTTACGAAAATCCGTTACATACCAGCCCGTACCCTTGAGCTGAAATCCGGCCGCCGTTACCTGTTTGGTAAAGGTAGGCTGGTTACATTCTGGACAAACCTCCAAAACGGGGTCCGACATTTTTTGCAGCACATCTTTTTCGTATTGGCACGAGCTGCATTTATACGCATAGATAGGCACGACTCATCCTAACAAAAAGCCGAAACAAACTTCGAGATACAAATAAGTAGGGTCGAAACCAGCCAATTTCAAGCCGGAGACCCGCTCAATCAGCAACCGCAAAGGGTTCCCAGGGGCGCTTCTGCCGTGATTTTAGCCCTTTTGGCGTTCAATCGCACTGAACTTCGCCCCGGCCAGACAAGCCGCCCCTGGCGGCCATCCGGTTCAGATCAAAAACATGCAGGCTGCGACCAGGGTTGGCACCATGGCACTGAGCAGCAAACGCAGAGGCGAGATCGCACCATCCGGGAAGCTGCCTTTCAGAATGGAGAAGCCGGCGGGGTTGGGCGCGTTGGCAATCACGGTCAGACCACCGCCCGTAACCGCACCGGCCACCAGCATATAGCGCCAGATATCCGAGGTGCCTTCCACCAGAGAACCCAGATAGGTCAGCGCCGCGTTATCCGTTACTGCCGTCAAGGCCGTCGCCCCCCAGAACAGCACGGTGGGCGACAAGCCGCCCAGCAGATCCTGCAGCCACCACTTTTGCAGACCGCCCAGGACCACCAGACCGGCCAGGAAGAAGCCAACCATCAGGCCTTCACGCACCAGCAAGGGGTTCTGGTAATGCTTGTAGGAGTGAGCGTAGCCAATAAACAGCATCAACAGGGCCATGAACACAATGGGGTGATGCGCGCCCAGCACAATCGCCACCAGGAAAGCCACGTGAATGGCCATGACGGTAATGGGCACTGAACGCTGTGCCTGTTGTGTTTCAGGCATGCCCTGCCCCATTTCCATCAAGGCTTTACGGCAAACCAGGGTGACCAGGGTGGCATTGATCAAGACGGCCATCACAGCACGCCAACCAAAATGCGTCGCCATAAAGGCGGTGTCCCAGCCAAAGGTGCTGGCCACCATCAAGACCGGAGGGGCTGCATAGGCAGTCAGCACGCCACCAATAGAGACGTTCACAAACAGCACGCCCACGGTCAAATACTTGAAACCGGCATGGCCTTGGTGACGGAAATAGGCTTTGTGCAACAGCAGCGCCGCCAACGTCATGGCAGCAGGCTCGGTAATCAGGGAACCGGCCAGAGGCACTACCGAAATAGTGATGAAGTAGGTGGAAATCTTGTCAGACACGGGCACGGCACGCGCCAGCACCGACACCGTCTTGTTCACCAGTTCCAGAATCGGACGGCTGGCAGCAACCACCATGATCGCGAACACGAACATGGGTTCGGTGAAGTTGCGGGTTTCCAGATACTCGATAGCGGACTGCAAATCCACAAAAACGGCCATATAGGCCACCAGCACACAGGCCCAGACGCCAAACACGGCCTCGACCTCGGACAACATGTGCCACAGCCCCGCGTGGCTGCCGCCTTTATTGGCCAGGCGGGCAAATACCGGAACCGAGAAGGTGTGGACGATGGCAATGGCAAATAGCGCCGTTGCGACATACTCAAGAGGAGAGGCCATTCTTCAAACCTTTAAAGCTTTACGTAAATTGCTTGAATGCAGATCAAGCCAGGCTGATCGTGCCAGCCAAAGCGGCCACCACCAGCAACACACCAACCCAGATGTTGGCACGGAAAAGGCGCAGGCCTCGTTCGGGATAGCGCACGTCAAACTGCCGCATCTGCCACAGCAGATGAATGCCGATGACGGCCATCACCACGTAATACAAAATCCGCTCGTTCAGCAGAAAACCACCCACCAGCCAGCAGGCCATGGCGGCGATGTAAAAACCGCTAATCCAGGTTTTGCCTGCATCGCGGAAACGCAGAGCCGTGGAGTGCAGGCCCAGCTTGGTATCGTCAGCCATGTCGATATAGGCATAGATGGAGTCGTAGCCCACCTGCCACAAAATCGCGCCCACCCACATCAGGATGGCGCCAAAAGGCACCATGTTCTGCGTATCGGACCAGGCCATCAACATGCCCCAGTTAAAGCAGATACCCAGAACCACTTGCGGCCAGTAGGTAAAACGCTTGCACAGGGGGTAAATCATCACGATCGGGAACAGGGCCAGTGCCAGCCAACGGCTGTACTCATTGATAGCCAGCAGCAGCAAGGCACACACGGCAATTTGCGCCAGCACGAAGATCACCGCCTGACGCATGGTGATCTGGCCACTGGTCAAGGGCCGGAAACGGGTACGTTCAACCTGATGGTCGAAATTACGGTCCGCCATATCGTTAAAGCAGCAGCCAATACCGCGCATCAACAAGGCGCCCAGAGAAAAGATCACCAAACGCCACAGGGTAGGAATACCGTCCGCTGCCTGCACCAGAGCGGCCAGAGCGGGCAAGAGGGTCAGCCAGGTGCCTACAGGCCGATCCAGCCGACACAAACGGGCATACGGCCCCCAGGATGCTGGCAAATAGCGGGCCACCCAGTCATTGTTGGGGCGCATATCGGACAGATCAGGACGCGGGGAAGATTCCGAAGCGGATGGAGATGTCATAGAGGTAAAACCTAAATCCAGGCCTCAAGCCATAGACTGAAAACAGGCATACCCTCTGGCAGAGGGTATGCGGTGGATTCCAGGAACCTGTTCATGCTCTGGGAGCAAGCAAAACGCAATGGCCGGCGCTGAAAACCATAGCGCTGGCCGCGCCAGCGCATGAAAAGACGCAGACCCATCAGTCTGCGTCCCTTGCCTGCCAAACGGCGATCAGGCTTCCTTGATGAGTTTACCCAAGATGGCGATGCCTTCGCGAATTTTTTCCTCGGGCACGGTGGCAAAGCTCAGGCGCAGGGTGTTGCGCTTGACGTCCTTGCCGGCGTAGAAAGGTTCGCCCGGAACAAAGGCCACCAGGTTCTCAATAGCTTTTTGCAGCAGGACCGTCGCATCCACATGCTCGGGCAAGGTCACCCAAATGAACATGCCGCCTTCAGGACGGGTCCATTGAGCCGTCGTCGGGAAGTTCTTGTCCATGGCGTCCAGCATGATGGCGCACTGTTTCTGGTAAATATCGCGCACTTTGGGCAGGTGCTTTTCCAGGAAACCGTTATGGACGGCTTCGTAAACAGCCATCTGTGTCAGTGTGGAGGTATGCAAGTCCGTGGCCTGCTTGATCTGCACCAATTTGTCGATGATCTTGGCGGGAGCCACGATGTAGCCCAGACGCAGGCCAGGAGCCAGCACTTTGGAGAAGGTACCCAGGCGTATCACAGTAGCACCAGCTTTGCGGCCCAAGGAAAGCAGGCTGGGCAGACGCTCGCCGGCGTAACGCAGTTCACCGTAGGGATCGTCCTCGACGATCGGGATATGCGCAGCCGCACATCGCTCTACCAGGTCCTGACGACGCTCCAAAGGCAGGCGCAGGCCGGTAGGGTTCTGGAAGTTGGGCAGTGCGTACAGCAGACGGGCACCCATGGCTTCAGGAGCCGACACGTACTCGGGGATCATGCCCTGGCCATCGGTAGGAATAGCCACGAACGAAGGATCGTACACAGACAGAGCCTGCAAAGCGCCCAGATAAGTAGGCGACTCCACCAGCACCTTGCTGCCTTCATCAATGAACAGCTTGCCCAGCATGTCCAGGGCTTGCTGCGAACCGTTCACCAGCAGGATTTCGTCGGCGTCCACAGGAGCGCCTTCGGCGCTCATTTGCTCTGCCAACCATTTGCGCAGGGGCAGATAGCCTTCCGTCGTGGTGTATTGCAGTGCCACACGGCCCTGCTCGCTCAGTACCTTGTTGAACGCGCTTTGCATTTCCTCGACAGGAAAGCCGACTGGAGTGGGCAGACCGCCCGCAAAGGAAATAATCTCGGGACGCGCAGTGACCTTGAGAATTTCACGAATTGCGGAGCCACTCAGTTTCTGGGCACGTTGGGAAAAGGTAAAAGACTGCGAGAGGGTATCCATGATTCGGGGAAGTCCTGAAGAAGAACGATTAAATACTTCATATGCAAACTTTCTAGCTTGCAATAAATAACGCAGGATGCCGAAAAAACCAGGCATCCTGCACCTTTGAATGAATTATGACTCGGGTTTATTAGCGTATACCTTGCCACCAAGCGGCTTGCAGCGCAAGTAGCTCAAGGGTTTGTGCTCGGGATTTACCCTGAAAAAACAGCCTGCCCTTCAAGACGATCGTCGCGCTTTGTCTATACTCAGCTATTGTATATACAATTGAAAATCCGCCCGGAGCCATGCCACCATGAGCCAGCCCCACCCTGCCACTTTGCTTCGTCTGCTAAACATCAGCAGCCTGCCCGCGCAGCCCTGGAAAAACGGTGGCGGCACCACGCGCGAGGTGCTGTGCCATCCCGAACATGCCGGCTATGAGCACTTTGACTGGCGCATCAGCCTGGCCCAGGTCCAGACCGCCGGCGATTTTTCCCGTTTCCCCGGCATAGACCGACACATCATGTTGATCGAGGGCGACAACATGCAGCTGATTCACGAGCAAGATATCCATGTGCTGCATCCATTCCAGCCCTACGCCTTCGCTGGCGAGGACAAGATGGCCTGTTTGTTACCACTCGGTCCGACACAGGACTTGAACCTGATGCTGCGTCGGGGCCGAGCCCAAGGCAGCTTGCACGCATGGCAAGGACGAAACGACTCCATGAAATTGGCCGCTGGTACGCATTTTCTGTACGCACCGCAAGGCGGCTATCAACTCCAGGCCGACACACACAGCTGGACCCTGGGCGCCGGGCAAGCCCTGACAGGCAGCACACCCGCCCCCTTGTCCCTGCAACTGCAGGCCGACCCTGCTGATGCCCCGCTGGTCTACGCCTATATCGCTCCCACGGAATGAAATGATGAGCTACACACTTTGGACCGATTTACGCCTGGCCCCCACCGCCGACCCCGAGTACGTCATCGAAGATGCCTGCCTGGTTGTACAGGCGGACCGTATCGCCTGGATGGGCCCACGTCATGACCTGCCTGCGCAGTGGCAAGACGCCACTCAAGAACACAAGCTGGGAAACCGCTGGGTCACCCCCGGGCTGATCGACTGCCACACTCATCTGGTGTACGGCGACAACCGCGCCCAGGAATTTGCCTTGCGGCTGGCAGGGGCCTCCTATGAAGAAATCGCCCGTCAGGGTGGCGGCATTGTGTCCTCCGTCAAAGCGACGCGCTCCCTGAGCGAGGACCAACTGCTGGCCCAAGCCCTGCGCCGACTGGATGCCTTGCTGGACGAAGGCGTCACCGCGATTGAAATCAAATCCGGCTACGGTCTGAATCTGGAGAGCGAGCGCAAAATGCTGCGTGTCGCCCGCCGTCTGGGCGAGCTGCGCCCGGTCACGGTGCGCACCACCTTTTTAGGTGCCCATGCCCTGCCCCCTGAATTTGCCGGGCAAACCGATGCCTACCTGGATCTGGTCTGTGATCAAATGCTGCCCACTCTGGCACAAGAAGGACTGATCGACGCGGTTGACGTCTTTTGCGAGCGTATTGCCTTCGACCTGAAGCAGTCCGAACGCGTTCTGAAAGCGGCCCAAACGCTGGGCTTGCCCGTCAAAATGCACGCCGAGCAGCTCTCCAATCTGGGCGGCACGGAAATGGCGACCCGCTACCAGGCCCTGTCCACCGACCATCTGGAATACCTGGATGAAGCAGGCGTCATCGCCATGAAAAAAGCCGGAACCGTGGCCGTGCTGCTGCCCGGCGCCTACTACTTTCTACGCGAAACCCAGTTACCCCCGATTGAACTGCTGCGCAAACACGGCGTACCGATGGCCCTGTCCACTGACAGCAACCCTGGCACCTCCCCCTGTGCATCCCTATTACTGATGCTGAACATGGGCAGCACGCTTTTCAGACTGACAGTCCCCGAAGCCCTGGCAGGCGTCACCCGCCATGCTGCTCAGGCCTTGGGTGCCCCCGACATCAACGGTGAACTCAGCATCGGGGCCCGTGCCGACTTTGTCGCCTGGGACATAGACTCCCTGCCCGAGCTGATCTACTGGCTGGGCCTGCCACGCTGCGCCCTGGTCGTATACCAAGGCACAATCAGCCGTGACCTGCGTAAGGAATCGCCATGAGCATCCCCCGAAAACATGAAGCGCTCTGGGCCCCTTGGGCCTATCTGGACGGCCAGTGGCAAGCGAATGTACTGCTGCGCTGGGACCAGGACGGCACACTGACAGACGTTCTGCCCGAAGCCAGTCAGCAGGCCATAGACGCGGCGGGTTCCGTCCACACAGCGCAAGGTGCCGTACTGCCGGGCATGCCCAATCTGCATTCACATGCTTTTCAAAGTGCCATGGCCGGGCTGACTGAATTCCGGGGGCAAGGCCAGGACAGCTTCTGGAGCTGGCGCGACCTGATGTACCGCTTCGCTGCCCGCCTGGAGCCCGAGCACATGCAGGCCATTGCTCAATGGCTCTATATACAGATGCTGAAAGCAGGCTACACCAGCGTGTGCGAGTTCCATTATCTGCATCACCAGCGCGACGGTCAGCATTACGCACCCATAGGCCTACTGGCCCAAGGCGTCATGGAAGCGGCCAGCGCCAGCGGGCTGGCTATTACCATGCTGCCCGTGCTGTACCAGTACAGCGATTTCGGCAGCAAGGCGCCGCGTCAGGATCAACAGCGCTTTCTGAATAGCCCTACACAGTTGCTGTACCTGCTGGAATCCTTGCACAACAGCCATCCCTTGAATGCTGACCGGCGTTACGGTGTTGCGCCCCACTCCCTGCGCGCCGCCAACGTCGGCTCCATCAGTACCTTGATCGACGGCCTGCACAGCCTGCCGTCACGCCACCCGATTCACATCCACATTGCCGAGCAGGTAGCCGAAGTGCTGGCCTGCCGGGACATCAAAGGCAGCAGTCCGGTGGCCTATCTCTATGACAACTTCAATGTGGACGAACGCTGGTGCCTGGTCCACGCCACTCATATTGACGAGCAGGAGCGCAAGCAAATTGCCCGCAGCGGTGCCGTAGCAGGTTTGTGTCCAAGCACCGAGGCGAATCTGGGTGATGGCCTATTCCCTGCCGCCGCCTTTCTGGCGGAGCAAGGACGTATGGGCATAGGTTCAGACAGCCATATCTGCGTAGACTGGCGCGCCGAACTGCGCTTGCTGGAATATGGTCAACGATTGACCAGCCAGCAACGCAATGTGCTGACTTCGTCCCAACAACCTTTCGTCGCGGACTACTTGTTTGACACCTGCGCACGCGGTGGCGCACAGGCGTCCGGTCGAGCCAGCGGGCAGCTAAGCCCCGGTCATCAGGCAGATTTAATGGTGATTGACCTGGAGCACCCCAGTTTGGCGGGGCTGGATAAGCAGCATTGGCTATCGGCTCTGGTCTTTTCCGAACGCGCCTACGCCAATCCGATTCGTGATGTATTCGTCAGTGGTAAGGCCTGTGTGACAGACGGCCAGCATCCTCAGGAAGAAGCGGCCTTTACGGCTTATAAAAAAACATTGAGCAGTCTACTGAACAAGGCTTAGATACAAAAAAATCAGATGATGGCCTGTAAGCCCTTGTCAGCAATGATATTCAGCAGCTTGAGCGCCGGGCCAGTGGGATGGGTTTCACCTTGCTCCCACTTGCGTATGGTCGATGCCGTAGTATGCAAATAAAGCGCAAATATCGGCTGGCTGAACTTCAAGCCTTCTCGCAGCCGCTTGATGTCGGCCGCATCGAACTCCCGAACTGGCGGTGGACAAATTGCGTCAAACTCGCGCATCGTCACCTTGCCGATCGCTCCTGCCTCCTGGAGCGCCGCCAGGTCGCCGCGTAGCGATTCGATGATCTTGCTCACAATGCACCTCCAATAACACGTCAGCCTGCAATGCATTCAACAAGGCTTCAGGCGACAAGCCCAGGAACACCTTCCCTACAAATTGCAGCGCTTTCTTTTCATCCGGCGTGATGTTCCCCTTGTCGCTCTTGGAGAACCCATGCAGGAACACATAACGGCTACCTATTCTGGCCGAAAGCAAGCTGCGATAGCCGCCGCTTTTGCCACCACCCGGACGAGCTACCTGCTTCTTGTATAAGGCGCCACCCAAGTCCACATCGATCAGACCGCTTTCCATCTCCTGAACTGCCTTGCACAAGGCAATATCGGGCAGCTTCTCCGCCGCCTGCCATCGCGCAAAGTCTTTGCGCTTGAAAACGCGCGTCATATCGATCTCCAAACTATACCCGTATCGGATACACTTATCAATCGCTCGCCGTGGAACAGCCGATTCGCCACCCGCTCGCCCCATCCCACGCGGGCTTATCCTCCTTATGAACATAGCGCATGCACATCGCCACAGCCATGTGACTTGTGAGCTTTATATCCATCTTGATTGGCACGCCTCAGTTGGCAATACAGGCCGTCGCTCGATAACAGATACCGTGCCTGCCTACGTAGGGGACGCAGCAGCCGTCGTGTTCACCGTGGACTTATGTCAGCAGGGCGTAGCCCAGAGAAATGCAATGCTAGGGTCGTCGTGAAGCAAAAAAATCCCCGGCTTGGTGATCCAGGCCAGGGACAAGTTCGTGGAGACAAAAACAATCAGCAGTACTTCATGAAAACTAGAAAAGATCAGCCGCCGTCGCCTCCAGGCTCTCATCCAGCACCAAGGCTTTCAGGGCCTCGATATCGGGAGCCAAGTAACGGTCCTGATCGTAAAAAGGCACGGCCTGGCGAATCGCGTCTTGCACCTTTTTCAAACGCTCGGAAGTCAGCAAGGGTGCATGGAAATCAATGCCTTGTGCCGCGCACAGCAATTCAATTGCCACAATCGCGGCCGTGTTCTGTGCCATGTCTTCCAGACGGCGCGCTGCAAAGGTTGCCATGCTGACGTGGTCTTCCTGATTAGCCGAAGTAGGCAGACTATCCACACTGGCAGGATGTGCCAGTGACTTGTTTTCCGAAGCCAGGGCCGCTGCGGTCACATGGGCAATCATGAAGCCCGAATTCAAACCCGCAGAAGGCACCAGGAACGGTGGCAAGCCAGAGATGCTGGCATCAATCAACAAAGCGACTCGACGCTCTGCCAAGGCACCAATTTCAGCAATCGCCAGAGCCAAGCCATCGGCAGCGAACGCCACCGGCTCGGCGTGGAAGTTGCCTCCGGAAATCACCTGATCCGGCTCGCCATTCTTGCCGGGAAACACCAGCGGGTTATCCGTGACAGCATTGGCTTCCGTCAGCAGGCTTCGTTCGTTCTGCGTGATCAGATCCTGAATCGCACCCATGACCTGGGGCTGACAGCGCAAGCTGTAGGGGTCCTGCACCTTGTTGTCATTGTCGCGATGCGACTGACGAATCTGGCTGCCAGCCAGCAGCTCCCGGTACAGGCGAGCAGCATATATTTGCCCCGGCTGTCCACGCACCTCATGGATGCGCGCATCAAAAGGCGCATCACTGCCTTTGGCGGCGTCCACACTCAAGGCACCGGCCAGAATCGCATTACGGAACAAGGTCTGGGTGCGGAACAGGCCGTTCAGGGCCAGGGCCGTAGATACTTGCGTACCATTGATCAGCGCCAGCCCTTCCTTGGCAGCCAGCACAATGGGAGTGATACCCGCCTTGGCCAAAGCCTGCTGGGCTGGCATCCATTCGCCCTCCCACTTGGCCTGTCCTTCCCCGATCAGCGTCAAAGTCATGTGCGACAAGGGCGCCAGATCACCCGATGCGCCCACCGAACCCTTGGACGGGATGAAAGGCACCACGCCCGCATTCAGAATATCCAGCAAGGTCGTAACCACATGCGAACGTATGCCCGAAAAGCCCCGTGCCAAGCTGGCAATTTTCATGGCCATGATCAAGCGGGCCACTGCATCGGACACCGGCTCGCCCACCCCCACGGAGTGCGACAGAATCAGGTTCTTTTGCAGTTGCTCCAGATCATGGTCGGGAATGCGTTGCTGAGCCAGCTTGCCAAAGCCGGTATTGATGCCATAAGCCGGATTACCTTCGCGGATGATCTTGGCCACAATGGCCGAGGACGCATCCATGGCCCCGATCGCCTCTGGTGGCAGAGTCAGAACAGTCGGTTCCTGCCAGATTTGGCGCAGCTGTGCCAAAGTCAGTGCGCCGGGAGAAAGCTCGATACTCTTGCTCATTTATCTGTCCTGTTTTTCTTACTTGATCATGGGCAATGTCAGCCCGAAATTCTTGGCCGTTTGAATCGCCAGCTCGTAGCCTGCATCCGCATGACGCATCACACCACTGGCGCAATCGTTAATCAAGACCCGCTCCAGACGGGCCGCAGCCTGCTCACTACCGTCGGCCACAATCACCATGCCAGCATGCTGGCTGTAGCCCATGCCCACCCCGCCCCCGTGGTGCAGCGAAACCCAGCTGGCCCCGCCGGCGGTATTCAACAAGGCATTCAACAAAGGCCAGTCCGACACGGCATCCGTGCCATCACGCATGCTTTCAGTTTCGCGGTTGGGGCTGGCCACCGAGCCTGTATCCAAGTGGTCGCGGCCAATCACAATGGGCGCTTTCAACTCGCCCTTACGCACCATTTCGTTAAAGGCCAGACCAGCGCGGTGACGCTCGCCCAGTCCCAGCCAGCAAATTCGTGAAGGTAAGCCCTGGAAAGCAATGCGTTCCTGCGCCATGTCCAGCCAGCGATGCACGTGCTGATTGTCAGGGAACAGCTCTTTGATTTTTTGATCGGTTTTGTAGATATCCTCCGGGTCGCCTGACAAGGCCACCCAACGGAACGGGCCTTTGCCCTCGCAAAACAAGGGGCGAATGTAGGCAGGCACAAAGCCAGGGAAATCGAAGGCATTGGCCACGCCTTCATCAAACGCAACTTGGCGAATGTTATTGCCGTAGTCCACAACCGGAATACCCATTTTCTGAAAATCCAGCATGGCTTGTACATGAACTGCGCAAGACTTGGCAGCCGCTTGTTGAATGCGGACGTGTTGGGCCGGGTCTTTCTGCGCCGCCTGCCACTGTTCCACCGTCCAGCCTGACGGCAAATAGCCATTGAGCAGATCGTGGGCAGAGGTCTGGTCCGTCACCAGATCAGGTTTCAAACCACCCGCTTGGGCACGTCGCACCAGTTCAGGCAGTACATCGGCAGCATTACCCAGCAAGCCAATCGACACCGCTTCCTTGGCGGCCGTGTGTTGGGCAATCAACTCCAGCGCATGATCCAGATCCCGCGCCTGTTTATCCAGATAACGGGTCTGCAAACGGAAGTCGATACTGCTTTGCTTGCATTCAATCGTCAGCGATACAGCCCCGGCAAAGGTCGCCGCCAAAGGCTGTGCGCCGCCCATGCCGCCCAGACCAGCAGTCAGAATCCAGCGCCCGGCCAGCGAACCACCAAAATGCTGACGACCTGCTTCAGCAAAAGTCTCGTACGTACCTTGCACAATGCCCTGGCTACCAATGTAGATCCAGCTACCCGCCGTCATCTGCCCATACATGAACAAACCGGCCTGATCCAGCTCGTGAAACTTCTCCCAGGTAGCCCATTTGGGCACCAGATTCGAGTTGGCCAGCAGCACACGCGGCGCATCGCTATGAGTACGGAATACACCCACCGGCTTGCCGGACTGAATCAGCAAGGTCTGGTCATCCTCCAACTGGCGCAGGCTGGCCAGAATCTGGTCATAGCATTCCCAGTTCCGGGCTGCACGCCCGATGCCGCCGTACACCACCAGATGCTGGGGGTTCTCGGCCACGGCCGGGTCCAGGTTGTTCTGAATCATGCGGTACGCAGCTTCCGCCACCCAGTTCTTGCAGCTGAGCTGGGTACCCGTAGGGGCATGAATCTGCCGCGCAGAATCGAAACGGGGATCGTGGCTGGCCGCCAAAGTGTGATGATCAGGCATGGTGATGTCCTCCATCTGAGGTGTCTCTGGATACGCGCTGGTTCTATCTGGCAGGCTGTTTCCACACCCGAAGGGCAGGTCCTGGCGCCGACAAAACAACGGTTTTCTTGTAAGCTCATGCCAATGTATAGTCATTTTTCCAAGTTGTCTATACATACAAAAGAGAGCCTTGCATAAGCCCGTGAATGCGAACATGGGAAGGCATCACTCGCGGCCTGGTGCACGACCTCAGATCTGGCCTGCGCGAAACTCTTTTGAGTGTGAACACGTCCTACAGGAAAGCATAAAAATGGATGTCCCCCAGACGAGTCATTCGTCAACTGAACCAAGCATGCCCGCCTACCTGCAAATCAAGAATTTTGTGCTGGAGAAAATCCAGTCCGGCCAATGGCGTGAAGGTGATCTGATCCCCACTGAACTGGCTTTATGCGAACAATTTGGCGTGTCGCGCATGACGGTCAACCGCGCGCTGCGGGAGTTGACGAATGATGAGCTGCTGGTCCGCATCAAAGGCTCGGGCACCTACGTCGCGCAGCCCAAATTCCAGTCCACCCTGATCGAGATACGCAGCATCGCGCAAGACATACGGGAGCGCGGCCACCAACACAGTTGCCAAGTGCTGAGCATGGAGCGGCTGCAGGCCAGCCCGGCTCAAGCGCGGCTATATGACATTGCACCGGGCGCAGCGCTGTTTCATTCCATTATTGTTCATGCCGAAAACGGCTTGCCTATCCAGTACGAAGATCGTCTGGTGGACGCGCAAATGGCGCCGGATTACATGGAGCAGGACTGGAGCCAGATCACGCCTAATGAGTACTTGGTGCGCGTTGCCCCCTTGCCAACCGGCTTTTACAGCATTGAAGTGCTGGTGCCGCCCGCCGGAATCGCGCAGGCCCTGCACATGAAAGAGCAGCAACCCTGTCTGGTGATGGACCGCCGCACTTTTTCCAGCGAGCAGTTCACAACGCACGCCAGACTGTGGCATCCAGGGGATCGCTACAAATTCACTGGCAAGATGTGAGCCGTAAATCTGCTCTGCCTAGAGTTTGACTCCCAAACGCATCGATCAGGCGCACAGGCTTCTGGCCTCCTGAGTCATACACCATCGCCATTGTCTTGTCGCATTGACCTGGCACGACCAACCCTTGAGCTGATCACTTGCCAACCACACCGGAACGAGCCTGCTCATGCTGGCGATAGCGGGTCAACGACAAGCCTGTGTGGCGCTTGAAGTACCGGCACAGATAAGAGGGATCCTCAAAATTCAGCTGATCGGCAATCTGCCCGATCGCCAGCTGGCTGTAGGAAAGCAGCGCCTTGATCTCCAGAACCACTTGCCTGTCGATCAAGGCCTTGGGACTGTCGTTAAAAAACTGTTTGCTCAGTTGGGACAGATAAAACGGGGTGATGTTGAGCGCATCGGCATAAAACTTCACCTCCCTGTGCTGCCGGCATTGCTGGCCAACCAGTTCCCAAAACCGCCAGCTGATCATTTCCTGACGGCTGAACGGCTGGCCGCCCTGATACTCGGACGGAATCTGCTCGGCAATATGTAGAAAGAAATTCTGCAGCTGATTACGCAGCATGATGTGCTGATGCAGCGTGCTGGTCTGCACAATCTCGTGCAGTTGCAGCAACCAGGCAGCCAGTAAAGCTCGATCTCTCTGCGGAGGCACACACAACGGATTGTCGTGCAGGAACACGAACAAGGAATTAGGCAGCTGATAAGCCACTTCTGACGCCAGGCTCTTGGGCATCAGCAGAAAAAACACCTTGAAACCGCGTGAGCGCCGTCTCAGCAAGGTAATCGTATCTTCGGCCAGCACCAGCACATCATGGGCCCGTACGACCTGATCCTTGAAATTCAAGCTGACCAAAGCACGACCCGACAGGCAGATCATCAAGGCCATATAGGCATGACCGAAAGACAAAGGCATTCCCACGCCTTCAGCCAGCGTGGTCTGGCCTGTCAGCCAGCTATCTTTGGCGCTGAATAGTTGTGGAATCTGATGCATGGTGTTCCTCTGCCCTTCACGGCCCGGCAACCGACAGGACTTGCTAAAAGTACCGAAACTACCAAGATCCTGCTCTGTTCGCCAAACCAGCCAGCTTCTATTCTGTTTTCTGATGAATGGTGAGTAAAGAAAATGACACTTCAAACAGAAAGACTTATTTTACGCCCCTGGCAGGACACTGATGCCAAGGACTTGTACGAATACGCCAAAGACGAGCGAGTTGGCCCGATTGCAGGTTGGCCGGTGCATACCAGCGTTGAGGAAAGTGCCGAAATTATCCGCACAGTTTTCAATATGCCCGAAGTGTATGCCGTCGAGCACAAAGTTAATGGCCGAGCTGTCGGTTGCATCGGCATCCTGATCGGCAAGAACAGCAACTTCGAGATCGGCGAAGAAGAAGGCGAAATTGCCTATTGGATTGGCGTGCCCTACTGGGGCCAGGGCTTGATCCCCGAGGCCATGCGCGAAGTGATGCGACACGCTTTTGAAACGCTGAAGCTGAAAGCACTGTGGTGCGGCTACTTTGCCAACAATGCCCAATCGCAGATCGCGCAAAGCAAGTGTGGCTTTCGCCATCATCACACCGAGGAAAACAGGTACAACCCGTTCCTGCAGGACTACCGGACTGAGCACATCAGCCGCATTACTGCTGAAGAATGGTTGTCCTTGCCCAAACAACAGGCCTGAACACCCGTCGTAACCCACACCCACGCCGCCGCTGTGGGTGTAGAACGGCCCCCAAAACCTGGATACCTGACCCAGGCGTTTGGGGCCCGTTCACCTTGGGCATCGCGTGCAGCGCACGCGGTGTCTTCTAGGCCGTTTGCAAAGCGTGCTTGGGCTGTCGCAACAAGACAAAGAGCAGACCGGCAATCAAGGCCGCCAGGCCTGCCAACGCATGCAGCACCGCCAAAAACGAAGCGGCATAACTGGCAGTCAATTGCGCTTCCAAACCAGGCAGCTGTTGCGCGGCCAACTGCAATTCACCCAAAGCCGCCCGACTGGCCGCTTCCAGAACCGCTGCTTGTGTAAACGCAGTGCTGCCCACACTCAGGTGCTGCTGAATCAAGGTAGCCAGCAGCACGCTGACCACGGCAATGGCCACACCATCCGCAGAGATCCGCACCGTATTGAAGATACCCGTCGCCATTCCGACCCGATCCGGGCTGACCACACTGACCGCCATCCCGTCCATCAAGCCCCAGGGCAAACCGATACCCATGCCGATCAGCAATAAAGGCAGATGCAGGGCTGGCCCGCCACCTGCCTCAAAGCCTTCAGCCAGAGTCCACAAACCCACGGACACCAGAAGCAAACCCAGGCTGGACAAGTTGCCTGCCGATAGCCAGCGAGTCAGCAAGGCCGCCACAAAAGGCACGATCAACAAAGGCGCAGCCAGCCAAACCATCATCTGCCCGGCCTGCAATGCACCGTAACCATCAATACCCATAAAGCGACCGGGCAACAACACAATCAGCACGATGAACAGGAATGCAGGGGCTGCAGCCAAAGCCTGCACACCCACAAAGCCGGGGTCACGAAAGAAACACAAATCAATCATGGGCTGCGCAACGCGGCGCTCTATGCAGACAAAGCCCACAAAGGCGACAACAGAGGCCAGCAGGGTGGACAGCACCCAGCTATCGGACCAGCCCCGTTCCGGGATCAGCAACATGCCATAAGTAAACAGGCCCAAAGCCAGCGTAAAGCTGATGGCACCCGGCCAGTCCAATGTACCCTGCGAGCCGCCCTGACTGGGCTTGGTACTGATCAGAACCAGCAACAAACCGACCACGCCAATAGCCCCGGTCGCGTAGAACACGCCTTGCCATTGCAGCGCCTCCACAATCCAGCCGAAAAACCAGGGACCAAAAGACAGCCCCAGCCCGAAAGACGTGCCTAACAAGCTGAACGCCCGCGCCCGTGCACGTCCTTCAAACAAGGGAGCCAGGGAGGACATGGCAGCAGCAAAAGCGGCGGCACCGCCCAGGCCCTGCATCATGCGCAAAATATCAATCCAGAACACGGAGGGCATGAAAGGAATGGCAATGGTAAAGGCGCAAAACCACAGCATGCCAATCAGCCAGATGCGGCGCTGGCCGTAAATGTCCGTCAGGCTGCCTGACACCATCATGGCACCGCCGTAACTCAGGATGTACGCGTTCATGATCCAGCTCAGCTGGGCGGCACTACCACCTAACTCTGCACTGATGGCCGACAGCACCACTGCTGGACCGGTGAAGCACAAGGGGATCAATAAAGCCGTTAAACAGGCTGACAATAATTGCAGCCGACGCATGGCCGGCGAGGAAGAAGAGGAAAGCATGGTTCTCATTGACTGCTAAAGCGTGCGTGCCCAACAGAAATGAACACGGCGTGAAATACCCGCATGATCGGGGTCGATTTCAGGAGCTTAAGCGTCACCCCATCAAAGAAAAATACACTACAGTTATTAATACTTAGGAAATAAATTCTTAAATAAAGTTGGCACCATGATGGAAAACCTGAGCAATATCGGCCTGTTCGTACGCGTGGCGGAACGCCTGAGCTTTTCGGCCGTGGCCCGCGAGTCCGGCCTGTCGCCCTCCACAGTAGGCAAGTCCATCGCCCGCCTGGAAGAGCGGCTGAAAGTGCGCCTGTTTCACCGCAGCACCCGCACTTTGGCCCTGACTGCCGACGGCAAGGTTTTTCTGGAGCGCTGCAGACGCATCTTGAGTGAAATCGAAGCGGCAGAACTGGAAATGTCCCAAGCCAGTGAAATGCCGCGTGGCACCTTGCGAATCAGCTTGCCGCGCTACAGCGGCCTGTTTCAGCAGGCCATCAGCCACTTCATGCAGCGTTATCCGGCTGTAGAACTGGATCTGGACTTTTCTGACCGTCTGGTCGATGTGATTGGCGAAGGTTTTGATGCTGCCATCCGTGCCAGCGCCTTGAGTGATTCAGGCCTGATGCGCCGCCGTCTGTGCACGTTCCGTCGCGTCCTGGCTGCCTCCCCCGAATATCTACAAGAGCATGGTCGCCCCTTGCACGCCAAAGATCTGCAACACCATGCCTGCCTGCACTACCGCTTCCCCAATACCGGGCGGCTGGAACAATGGCCAATTTCCGAAACTCAGGACGTACCCGAGCTGCCCCGCACACTGGTCTGCAATAGCGTGGAAATGCGGGTGCATCTGAGCTTGCAAGGGCAAGGCATCGCTTGCCTGCCAGATTTCACCGTGGGCGAGCATTTAAACAGCGGACGGCTGCAAACCATTCTGGATGAATGCACCCATAACACCGTGCCACTGTGGATTGTCTGGCCTGCCAGCCGCAACCTGTCGCCCAAGCTGCGCGCCTTTATTGATTGCATGAGCGAGGCGGTTTTCCAGACCTAACCAAACACATACTGCTAGTGCCTCCTGCTCAGTCCCCGGTCAGCTCGGAAGCGGCATCCTGGGACTGGCTGACGCACAAAAAGAGCAGGCCACCCATGACAGAGGCCCCAACAAATGACATCTCCTTAAGCCACCTGCTTGATCAGCAAGGCCGCAAGGTACATGCCCAAACCAAAAACCGCGTGTGTCAGCAGGCTGCGCAAACGGTTAGTCCAAGGCGTGGGGGTACGCGAGGCCGCCACTCCGGCTCCCATGGCGGGCTGCATGACAAAAAAGGGCATCACGACCGTAGCCATGCCCACCATGACGGCGGGCAACCAGCGGGGATCTTGCAGCCACTCAGTGCCGTAAACCGCAAGCAACAAAAAGGCGAAAACAATGCCCACAGCATAGTGAATGAACCAGCCCCAGGCAGACTCTCTCGCAATCGGCTCAGCCTTGCCGATACTGCTGTGTGCGATCTGGCCACGCAGCAAATGCCCGGCCCAGCGCCCCACCATGGCGTAGTTCAGCGTGGCAACGCCCATCGCCCTTTGAATCAGGCCCCAGACATCCATGAAAATAGTGGCTCCGACTCCGATCAGAATCACATGCACCCATTCATTGATCGACAACATTGGCAATCCTTCCCGTTGATAAGCACCTTGTTTTTGAGTAATCATAAAAGTTGAAGTCAACTTCAAGTCAACAGGTACAAGATGGATATTTCAGAAGTTGCCAAGCAAACCGGCTTACCCTCCTCCACCGTGCGTTACTACGAGAAAGAAGGCCTGATCCGTGCAGTCAGCGCCCCCGGAGAACGGCGTCGTTTTACGCCCCAAGTGCTGGATCAACTGGCCTTGATTGCCCTGGGGCAAGCGGGCGGTTTGTCGCTGGAAGAAATACGGGCCATGCTGCCTCCTGATGGAGCTCCGCAGGTAGACAGGCAATTGCTGCTGTCCAAGGCCGATCAACTGGATGCCACCATCAAGCGCCTGAAAGCCATGAGCGAAGGCTTGCGCCACGCTGCCCACTGCCCCGCCGCCAACCATACGCAATGCCCGACATTCCAGCGCTTGCTGAAAGCTGCCGCCATCCGGGTGAAGAAGAACAAGACAGGCAACTCCAGCGAGGCGGTGTCACGTCTTGCCAAAACTTTGCAGGGCAAAAAACCAACAGCCATCACGGACTGAGGCTTCAAGGCCGTAAAAACCTCCCCCTATAATAAACAGTTGTCGCGCCCCATCCCTTTGGACTGGGCCAGACGCAGCCATAACGTTTTCCCCGCGACACACTTTCAAGTTATTTATGTGAGGAGCCGTCTGCATGACGAGCACTAAGTCAGCAACTGAGTAAGCCGCAACAAGCTCTGGTCTTGTTGCGGCGTTCTGTACTTCCAATCCCGCTGATTGATAACAAACAGACGCCGCCCGATTTCTTTTTCGAGTGGTAATTTTGTTATGTCTTCCTCACGCTCTTCCTGGGCTTATACGCTGCCGGCTGCCCTGCTGCTGATGGCGCCCTTTGACATCCTCGCCTCCCTGGGGATGGATATTTACCTGCCCGTCGTCCCGGCCATGCCGGAACTTCTAGGTACGACCCCAGCCATCATCCAGCTGACCCTTAGCCTTTACATGCTGCTATTGGGTGCGGGACAACTGATCTTTGGCCCCCTGTCGGATCGCATAGGCCGACGACCTGTTTTGCTGACAGGGGCCGCCCTGTTCGTGTTGGCCTCAACCGCCGCTGCCTTGTCCAGTTCCGCCTGGGCTTTTGTTGGTTTTCGGGTGCTGCAGGCACTGGGGGCTTCGGCCACCCTTGTGGCCCTGTTTGCCACAGTGCGCGATGTGTATGCAGACCGCCCCGAAGGGGTAGTGATCTATAGCCTGCTCAGTTCCATCCTGGCATTCGTACCCGCCTTGGGGCCTATTGCAGGTGCTCTGATTGCCCGCATGGGAGGATGGCAAGCCATCTTCCTGAGTTTGGCGGCGATGGGGCTCATAGCCTGGATCCATGCGCTGTGCAGATGGCAGGAGACCCGACCTGCAAAACCGCTGCATTCACAGCAGTGCGCACTGGCCGTCTTCAAGAGTCCGGCCTTCTGGGTCTATACCCTGGGCTTCTCCACCGGGATGGGGACATTTTTTGTCTACTTCTCGACCGCGCCCCGAGTCTTGATCGGACAAGCTGGCTATTCAGAAGTGGATTTCAGCCTGGCCTTTGCCAGTGTTGCCCTGGTGATGATTGCCACCACCCGCCTGTCCAAAACCTTTGTGGCTCGCTGGGGAACGGCCGGGAGCCTGAGACGCGGTATGGGTTTGATCGCCCTAGCCGCCCTGTTGCTGGCAGCAGGACAACTCCTGCTGGAACCCTCCTTTAGCAGCTTTATCCTGCCCATGTGGCTAGCCGCCATGGGCATTGTGATGACGGTATCCGTCACCGCCAATGGCGCCTTGGCCCAGTTCAATGATGTGGCCGGTTCCGCCGTGGCGATCTACTTTTGCGTGGAAAGCCTGATTGTTAGCGTGTTCGGTACCTTAGCTGTGACCTTGCTGGGTGGGGATACGGCATGGCCACTGGTGGTCTTTGGGCTGGGAATGAGCAGTGTGGTTTTGCTTGCTTTGATGTTGCTGGAGAGAAGGAAAGCCTAACCAAAATGTCCGTAATAACAGTCCTTAATAGCTATTAAGACTGATATTACGGACATTAGACTACGCGTCTGTTTAGCAAACAATCAAATTCAATTAAAATGTCCGTAATAACAGTCCTTAATCAATTCAAGGACTGTTATTACGGTCAATAAATCAGAAGTCTTGACTCTACATGTTTCACAGGATTGTCCATGACGAACATGGCAGAAAGGGCCAACTATGAAATACGATGAGGCACAACGCACCCCCCCTAAACGCTTGCAGGAAGCCAGCGCCATTGGTCAGAAGCTCCAGCAACTGCGCATCGCCCATGGAATGACTCAAAGCGATGTGGCTGCTCGTGCTGGTATTTCACGGTCCACGGCCGCCCTGCTTGAGCAAGGTAATGAAAGCCGAACGATGTCTCAGATCCTGCGCTACCTCCATGCCATTGAGCCCGAACTTACCTTGCTGGATCTGCTCACAGAGCAGTCCGGCGCTGTGCGGAGCTTCAACAATGCCAACAAGGTACAGCGTGTCTCCAGGAAAAATGCATCGAATACGGCCAACATCGCTCCAGCCAAGGACAAATATGACTTCTAAACCGCGCAATCCATACAGCCGACCACCCAGTCAGGTTGCTGTGTTTGCTCATATTGCCCAAAGCGATCAGGGCAATGCTTTTGTACCAGCAGGACTACTGGAGAACGCGAATTCCGATGCGCCAAGCTTCACCTACGGTAAGCGCTATGTACAACGGCAACACGCGATTGAAATCGATCCTGCAGCACTGCCACTAACGGCAGAAAACGGAGGCATATAACGTTTTACCTTACCTGGGCTGCACGAGTTTGGTGGACTGCGCGACGCGGCCCCTGACGCATGGGGTCGACGTGTCATCGAAAACAAACTCAAAGTAGGCTCGGGCGTTTTACCTGAAGTCGCCTATTTACTGGAGGCAGGAGTGGATCGCGTAGGCGCACTGGTTATTCGACTTACGCTCGATTCCCCCGCCAAGAAATCGGCAGTTGGAGAGGTCAGCCTTGAACGCCTACTTGAAGCCGCTGATCGTATTGAAAATGACGAAGACATCGGTGAGGACCTGGCTGACTGCTTTGAAGGCCTAGGTTCGGCTGGCGGAGCCCGGCCCAAAGCATCTATTCGCGATGAATCCGATGTGCTGTGGCTGGCGAAATTCCCTTCCAAGTCTGATCGCGCCTGCAATGCTGTACTTGAAGCTGGCACCTTGGAATTGGCACGTGCTGCAGATCTATGCGTTCCACCCGTGCATATCCAATCTGTTGGCACGGCGCGCGTGCTCTTCATTCGTAGATTTGACCGTTACTGGGCAGCTCCGGGAGAAGCACCCGCTCCCGGCCAGGACAGTTGGTCGCCCGCCACCCCAGAACACAATGCTTCTACCGTTGAGGGGCGTATCGGCTTTTGCTCCGCTATGACCCTGATGGGCATTGATGAGTACGAAGCAAGAAGTAGTTCCTATCAGGCACTGGCCCTCAAACTACGAGAGCGTTGTTTGCCCACTTTCATCGATCGTGATTTACGTGAACTATTCAAGCGCCAAGCCCTGAACATCTTTGCCAACAACAATGACGATCACTTGAGAAACCACGCCTTCATCTATGACGTGGTCGGCAAAGGATGGAGGTTAAGCCCGCTCTATGACGTTCTGCCCATGAACACGGTGGCAAGCGAACGTTATTTGCACCTCGAACTAGGAGAGCAAGGAAGGCTGGCCACCCTGGACAACTTAATGACACGTTGGGCAGCCTACTTCTCTAGCCGCCAAGAAGCCATTCGCGCCTTGCATGAAGTATGGATAGTCGTCAGAGCCTGGAAGCCTTATTTTGAGCAGTTCGATGCATCCGCCCAAGACATAAACTATCTGGAGGGTGCATTCAGACCACTAGAGCGCTTGGCCTCCTCCTTAACGAAGGAATTGCGAGCCTTCGGGAACTAAACCATCATTCCTGTTAGTTGCATACTGGCATCCTGAAAAACGTATCACCTTCTACACGCCCCTAGCCCCCTTCTACAGATTCAAGTCATACGTCACCCACGCTGTTGCCTGAGTCAAACCATCGTATAGCCTGCGCGCCTGTACATTGTCCTGCGCCGTAATCCAGCGCAGGAACGGCCAGCCTTGCTCCTTACCTGCCTGGGCGACTGCCTCAATCAAACGGCGGCCCAGCCCGCTGCCTCGCTGGTCAGGCGACACAAACAAGTCATCCAGAAAACCAGCATCCTTGCCCAGCAAGGGCTCCGGAAAAGGACGGTAATGCGCCAAACCCAGCAGCGCACCATTCGCCGTAGCTACCACCTTCCCTTGTAAAGGATGCTGCGCATCCAGCAGCCAGGACCAGGTACGAGCCAGGATATCTTCATTCATGGGCTCTTTGTAAAACTCGGCGTATTGTCTGTACAGAGACTCCCAGGCGGCCCGGTCTTGTGGCTGCAGATCCCGGATCTGCATGCCATCGACTACTAGCTGTTCTGCACTGCTATTCATGCTTGTATTCCCCTGTTGCTACCATGCTGTTGCAAGGGCAGACTGCGCCTGGTGAGAGGCAAAATGCGGCAGCACATACTCAGCCAGCTCCTGGATAATTTCCGCCGCCGGTCGCTGTGCAAACTGAATACCCAAAGCGGCGTGATTCACACCCGCTGCCTGCCATTCCTCCAACAAGGTGATCAGCCCCTTGCGCCCGGTACGCAGTGTAAAACCACCTTGCAAAGGTGTGCGTGGATAATCAGGATCATCCACCAAGTCCAGCCACTCGTTGGTCATGTGTGGGCGAAAACCGCCATCTGGAATCCGGGCACGCCAGGCCTGAATTTTGGCAGCCAGCTTTTGCGGACCCAGCGGTATATGTGTGGCTTCCGGATAGGTCAGCCAACCATCGGCATGTTCTGCGATCCATTCGGGCGACTGCCCCGAGGAGCCGGTGACAATCAAGGGGATCGAACCGTGCACGGGCTTGGGCAGCAGCTCTGCCGTATTGAAGCGGCCTAGCGGAGAGTCGATATTCAATTGCCCCGCTTGCATCAGTTGACGGAAATAGCTGACAGCGTGTGCAAAACGCTCTGCCCGTTCGGCTCGCTCCACACCATAGGCGGGAAATTCTATAGGCCTATCCCCGGAAGCGATGCCCAGCACCAAGCGTCCACCGGACAACTGATCAATGGTGAAGGCAGATTTGGCCAGATCGATCGGGTGACGCAAGGAGAAAATCGTGCTGCCCGTGGCCAAGGCCACCCGCCTGGTGCGAGCAGCCAGAAAAGCCAGATAGGTAAAGGGATCGAACACCTGCCCCGCATCACCAAAGCTGGGGTCATACAACGGTACGTCTCGCACCCACACCGCCGCAAAATCCTGGCGGTCTATCTCCTCTACCAACGCGGCCTGCCCGGCCAGCACACTCATATCGCCTTGATAAAAACGCAGAGGCAGAAAGATACCCATGGTCAGACGGCCGGGTGCAAACATGCGGCTATAGCCAGGGTGAGTGGCAAAGGTAGGGAAAGATGCGCCTTGAATCAGGCTTGTTTCAATCGTCATGATGTTTTCCCCTCAAGCGCCGGTAGCGGGCTCAGGCAAGGTGATGCCTTTACGGACTGCAGGGCGCTGAGCCACGCGCTCATGCCAGGCACTCATGTGCGAGTAGTGGCTGAAATCAAAATCGATAATTCGCGCAATATGCGTCCAGCCAAAATGCGCAATATCGGCGATGGAATAGTCCTGTCCTGCCAGATAAGGATGGTCTGCCAAGCGTGTATCCAGCACGGTGAACAGATCATTCACCAGACGGCGGTAGCGTTCGATGGCGGCCGGGATTTTCTCCTGGGCGAACAACTCAAAATGCACGCGCTGACCCAGAATCGGCCCCACGCTGGAGGAGTGAAATTGCAGCCATTTGATTGTTTCCCAGCGCTGAACAGGTTCTTTTGAAAGCAATTGGCCGGTTTTCTCCGCCAGATACAGCAAGATCGCGGCGGACTCGAACAGGACAACACCTGTTTCATCATCCTTCATCACCGGGATACGCCCATGCGGATTCAAGGCCAGGAACTCTGGCTGCCTATGCTCGTTCGCGTCGATACGCACGTGATGCAAGCGGTACGGTAACGCCATCTCCTCCAAGGCGATGGTCGCCTTAAAGCCGTTAGGCGAACTATCGGTATACAGATCAATCATGGTGTGGCTCCAAAACTGAAAGTTCGCTCTTCCTTGTTATATAGATAAGCTAAACTTTAAAAACGATTCAGAAGCCTATTTTCCCCAGCTAGATGGCCAAATAAAAACGATTAAATCTACTTGATAGATTTAGATAAACTAAACCATGAATCCTGTCTTTCCTTTACAAGCTCTGCGCGCCTTTACCGAAGTCGGACGCCACGGCAGCATCAAGCTGGCCGCCCAGGCGCTGGGCGTAACCTCGGGCGCAGTCAGCCAGCAAATCCGGCTGCTGGAAGATCGCTTGGGCGTGACACTGTTTGTGCGCAGCCACAACAAAATGAGCCTGAGCGAAGCCGGTGATCAGGTCTACCCTATCCTGCTGACGGCGTTTGACCAGATCGAACAAGCCATGCACACGCTGGAAGCCACCAAGCAAAGGAAGACACTGACGATCAGCACCGTGCCTTCCTTTGCCGCATCCTGGCTGATTCCCCGGCTGGCCGACTTCAAGCAACGCCATCCCGATATCGAAATCCGTGTGGAGGCGTCCCCCACGCTGGTGGACCTGCGTCGCGACAAAGTGGATATCGCCATTCGCCACGGCCTGGGCGCGTATCCCGGCTTGCAGGCCGAGCCCTTGATGGCCCCTGTCTTGCTGCCTGTAGCCAGCCCTGCGTTGCTGCAAGACAAGCCAACCATTCAGGAACCAGCAGATTGTCTGGAGTGGCCACTGCTACAAGATGCCGACCGGGCCGACTGGGCGCTTTGGCTGTCTGCCCACGGGGTGGAGGACGATGCGCGCGCCGATAGAGGCACAGCTTTTGAGGATGATTACCTGCTGATACGCGGCGCGATTGCGGGCCTGGGGCTGGCTTTGATACCGCAAGAATATGCGCAGGATGAAATGGCCGCCGGCCGCTTGGTGCAAGTCCTGGACAAGCCCTGGCCAGCCCGCTTTGCCTACTATCTGGTGACCTTGCCCGATGCGACACAAAAAGCAGAGGTCCGTGCCTTTAGTGATTGGATAAGCGAGCAAGCCCAGCTATAGCAAGGTAGCCAGCCTATGTAGGACCACCACTTCAACAGTCCTCATGTCCACACCCCCTGCTCCAGACATCGAAAATCCGCCTGACTTCCAACAAGGAAGCATATGTTTTTTTGAAAAAAAACCCCGTCCCAAAAGGACGGGGCAAACCTCAACAAGCAATTGAAAAACTCTTAAGGTAATTCCACGGCCACCGGACCACGGGGACGGGAACAGCACAACAAGACTTTGCCCTCTGGCACAGGGTCCAGCGGCTCTTCAAAATAGTCGACCTCGCCCGATACCAGAGTGCACATGCAGGTATTGCACAGGCCTGCGCGACAATTGAAGTCCGGACTCAAGCCCGTTTCTTCCGCCAGATCCAGCAAGGAGGGACAGTCCTCATGCCATTGGCCCTGGCGGCCATCGGGCAGGAATGTCACCGTCTGCGCCGCATCTTCCGCTGCTGTCGCGGCTCCCCTTACTGCTTCTACAGGCGAATCCAGCTCCAACACATTCGCATCGACACGACTGGAGGGGGCAGGCTGGACCTGATCCTGAACCGCACTGGCTGCACCATCATCCGCCAAGGTGTTTTCCAGCACCGTCGCCGGGCCAAAAAACTCGTAGTGAATGCGCTCACGTGCCACACCCAGACTACGCAGCACACCATAATTGCTCTGCATGAAAGCACTGGGCCCACACAGGTAAAACTCGTAATCATCCAGTGGCAGCCAACGCTGCAACTGCTCACGTGTAATCAGTCCCGCCACATGGTGCAAACCGGCTTGCTCATCATGTTCAGTCGGGTTGCGATAGCAGAAGTAAAGCTGCACGCCTTCGCGTTGTGCCACCAGCTCACGCATCTCATCGGCAAAGGCATGCACCACGCTGTTATCGCACGCATGAATCACATACACCTTACGCTGGCTGCGTTTAAGTAGACGATGCAGCATGGCCAGCAAAGGGGTCTGGCCCACGCCACCGCTTAGCAACACCACAGGCCGCTGGCTGCTCTCATCCAGCACGAACTCGCCCATCGGCCCGGCCGCGCTCAGCACATCACCTGGCTGCACGTGTTGATGCAGCCAGGTGGAAGCCACACCATCGGCCACGTTCAAGCCTGCCGGAGCCTTCTCGTGTTTGACGGAGATACGCAGACGATCCGTGCAGTCTGGGTCCCCCGACACGCTGTAATTACGCAGCACAGTTTGCCCGTCAATCTCCAGACGGAACACCAGATACTGGCCTGGCTGATAAGGTGGCACAACACCGTCCACCGGCTGCAGTACAAACGAAGTAATCACGTCGCTTTCGCGCTGCTTTTCCAGGACACGATAATCCCGGAAACGGCGGTTGGCCGTAGCCTCCGTAGACGCAGATGATGCAGTCGTATTCATCACGCTCAAGCCGTTGCCGTCTCGCTGGCGACGGCTTGCTCGGCCTGGATCATCTGGCTGATCTTGCGACGGAAGCGCAAGGGGCCTGAATCCAAGGGCAAATCCAACGCGGCAGGACGCTCTTTCAGGGCTTTGTGCACTTCTTCCAGAACGACTTTGTCTTCCAGGAACGCGTGGCGTACATCTTCGTTGAAAATCTTGGAGATGGCCTCGTCATCCGGGCTGAAGTTGCGCAGCTGGAACCAGAAGTAACGGGTGTGTTCTTCGTCGATAGGCGTCAGGAAGTTATAGGAGTCCATCAGAAAAACGTCCTGGTGGTACTCGCTGGGCTCCTCGGTAGCCGCACCGGCGGGCAGAAAGATGGCCTTGATCACGGCCAGCGACGGGAAGCGCACTTCGTATTGCTGTTTGCGGTCGCAATTGCCTTCAAATTTCACAAACTGCTTGTAAAACGGCGCAACTTCCACATTTTTGGACCAACGCGAGACCGTCACGCCATTGTCCTCAACCTTGACAGTCAAGGGCAGACCAATGATGTCGGGGCTGCCAAATGAGCTTTGGTGTACCCAGGACACGTGCGAGGGGTCCAGCAAATTGTCGGTGACGTACAGGTAATTGCAGTCCAGTTCCATGGCGTCGCCACGGTTCACACCCCACTCGGGATTGTCCCACTCGGGGATATCGATCAGTTTGGACGGATCAGCCAACTCAGGATCACCCATCCAGACCCAGACCAGGCCAAAACGCTCCGTACAGGGGTAGCTGCGTACCACCGCGCTTTTAGGGATTTGCGCCACACCGGGCGCCTTGGTACAGGAGCCGCTGCAATCAAAGGTCAGGCCGTGGTAGCCACATTCCACCTGGTCGCCAATCAAGCGGCCTTTGGACAAAGGCAGGCGACGGTGCGGACAGGAATCTTCCAAGGCCACGGGCTGGCCGTCTTCGCGGCGATACAGCACCAGGTTTTCGCTAAGCATACGCACGGGCTGCAAGCTGCGACCGAGCTGTGTAGCCAATGCGCCTACATACCAGGCATTGCGTACAAACATGATTTACCCCCAACTCTGAATACGGTGCATGATGGCTGAACGAGCCCATTTCATGCTCTCTTGTTTGTCATGATAGTCGCAATCAAATTCAGCCTACTATCCATATCGTTTAGAATTTCTAAAGTTAAATTACTTTTCTGGACGGGGTCTGATCATCATGGATACCTTGCCTCCCTTACGCGCGCTGCAAGTCTTTGAGACGCTGGGCCATAGCCAAAGCCTGCAAGAAGCCGCCCGTCGTCTGAAAATTACCCCCGGTGCCATCAGCCAGCAATTACGTTTGCTGGAAGACTCGCTGGGCTGCAGCCTGACCTACAAAGAAGGCAAACGCTTGCGGCTGACAGCGGCGGGGGTGCGCTTTCATGAAATCTGTACCCAGGCATTTGAGCTATTGCGCGACGGACAACAAGAAATGGAGCGGTCGCGCAACACCAGCCTGCTTTCGATCAGCGCTTTGCCGTCCATGCTTAAAACCTGGATGGCACCGCTGGCATTTCAATGGCAGGAACAGTACGACCCGGAGCTGACACTGCATCTGAAAGGCAGCCATGCCGAGCCCGATCTGGAAGCCGAGCAAATCGACTTTCGGATTACCTACGGTCAGGCCGCCGCCCGCCCCCGCAGCTTTACCGAGCTTTATACAGACCGTGTCGTTCCCGCCTGCAGCCCGACCCTGCTCCAAGGGCAAGCCGCTTTGCGGCATCCCCGTGATTTATTGAGCTATCCCTTGCTGTCCTCGGACTGGCAGCCACGCTTTACCTCGCCCCCCTCCTGGCGCGACTGGTTTGAGTCCTTGGAGATAGATATAGGCGATACGCCACTGGACCGCTTCCGGGTTTTTTCCCTGTCGCACATGGCGCTGGAGTCTGCAGTGGCCGGTCAGGGTTTTGTATTGGCGCAATGCTCGATGATAGAAAAGGAAGTGCGCAGCGGGCAGTTGATCCTGCCCTTCTCCCATTCCTTGCCTCTGCCCTGGCCCTATGTGCTGACTCGACGAGCGGGTGCATTTGAGTCACCTCATAGCCAGGATTTTCATCGCTATTTGTTGAACCGGGCGCGGCAGCAGGAGCAGATCAATAAGGAACTGCTGCTGCAAGCATTGACCTGAGCAATGTCGCAATACGACGAAATACGGTCAGCTTGCCGGTTGACCTGCTTGCCTGACCATGGCTAAGCACTAATGAACCGTTGAGTGCTTCGGCTATGTAAGCGCAGGGCTATTCAATGGTTTAGCTCGACACTGTTCCGCTTTTCAATTCAGGTTCAAGCCCCCAGCCAAGTGGCCAAAGCAAGTCGGACGCATCAATCAGACAGGTACGTATAAGCGGCTTCCACCATACGACCAACGCAGCTGCGGATGCATTTTCAGCATCAAAAAAAGCGTGTTTACCGCCCCCGAAGGGGCCATAAACACGCTCTTTAATCCTGCGGGAAAGACCTCGGCGTCTTAGGCCACGACAGCAGCCAGCGACTCCGCAAAGTAATCCACATTGGACTGATTCAGGCCTGGCACGCTGATGCGGCCCGACTCCAGAACGTACACGCCAAAATCGTCACGCAGTTTCTGGATCTGCTCTTTGGTCAGGCCGGTGTAGCAGAACATGCCTTGCTGTTTGACGAAGTAGCTGCTGTCGTACTGGGGAGCCAGCTCTTTCAGACGATCGTGCACACGCTTGCGCATGGCAGCAATACGCTGACGCATGGTTTCCACATCTGCCGTCCACTCGGCCAGCAAGGCTTCATCGGACAAGATGGTGGCAATAGCCTGACCACCGTGCGAGGGCGGGTTGGAGTAGATGCGACGTACCACGGCCTTGAGCTGACCCAGAACACGATCGGCTTCATCCGCGCTCTTGCACACCACCGACAAGCCGCCGCAACGCTCGGAGTAGTAGGAGAAGTTTTTGGAGAAGGAGTTGGCCAGCAAGAACGTCAGGCCAGCATCGACCATGGCGCGCACGGCGAAAGCGTCTTCATCCAGGCTACGGCCAAAGCCCTGGTAAGCCATGTCCAGGAAAGGAATCAGCTTGCGCTGTTGCAGCACAGGGATCAGTTGCAGCCACTGCTCGTCGCTCAGATCAGCCCCGGTGGGGTTGTGACAGCAGGGGTGCAGCAAGACAATGCTGTGCTCGGGCAGGACGGAAATGTCTTCCATCAGGCCGGTGAAATCCAGACCGCGCGTGGCTGGATCGTAGTAACGGTAAGTGTGGGTAGGAATGCCCGATCCACGGAAGATGGAGTGGTGGTTATCCCAGGCTGGATCGCTGATCCACATTTCGCTATTGGGGTAGGCTTCGTGCAGGAAGTCGCCACCCACTTTCAAGGCACCCGAACCGCCCAATGTCTGAATGGTCGCAACACGACCTTCTTGCAGCACTTTGCTGTCGGCACCAAAAACCAGTTTTTGCACGGCGCTGCGGTAGGAAGCCAAACCTTCAATAGGCAGATAGCCACGGGGCTGGCCCTTGGCCGCCCATTGTTCTTCAGCCCGGCGAGCCACATCCAGCAAAGGCAGACGGCCTTGATCGTCGTAATACAAACCAATGGTCAGGTTGACCTTGCGATCGCGCGGATCGGCGTGAAATGCCTCGTTCAAACGGAAAATCGGATCGCCACCATAGGCCTGCAAATGCTCAAACATGCTTGTTCCTTGAAAAATTACGGTTGTGGGCCGCCCGGGCTGATCGCCGGTCTATTCAAATAACCATTGACCTTATACCTTGGGCCTACTTTAGCCAATATCCTGGGGCTCTTTTTGCAGCACATGAGCACGCGAGCGATGCGTGAATGCGTCATCAGACTTGTCCCCCCTTGGCTCGGCACGGCACCTGTTCTTGTCTAGTCGGTGCAGGCTGTCAAACGCCAGCGTCACCTTGAAGTCTGTTCACATTTTCAGCAAACCGAAGCCTCAAGAACGTGAACGCGGTGTACCAGCCTGTCTGCCTGGGCCTTGCCAGCAAAGAATATACATGGCTTTCTGAGGATACAGAACCGTGCACTTGCATTCATTGTGCTTTCGGTCCTCCCGCACTCCCCAGCTGTCACCGCATTGTCATATGCAGATCCCGTCCAAGACCGTTAACATGGGACTTTCACCGTTTCAACAGGAGTCCGCCGTGTCCGTATCGCCGCTGCCCAGTTCCCTATCCTGCCCTTTAGAAGGGGCCAGCAACTTCCGTGATATAGGCGGCTATGCCACAGACTCCGGCTCCTTTCGTAAGGGTCGCGTCTATCGTTCAGACCATTTGGCGGATCTGAGCAGCCAGGACCTGGACACCCTGCAAGAGCTGGGCATTGCCCGCTCCCTGGACTTTCGCGGAGCACACGAGCGCAAACGCTCGCCTTACCAGTACAGCTTTCTGACCAGCCACGCACTGACCGTCGAGCCCACCGTCTTGCCGGACTTTATGGACATGCTGGCCAAAGGTCAGGTGGATGTGGATGCGGCACACAGCACCATGAACAAGACCTACACCGAATTTGTGACCGGGCACGCCGCCACCTTTGGCCAAGTCTTTGATCAACTGCTGCAAGCTGATACGCCAGTAGTCATGCATTGCACTGCAGGGAAAGACCGCACCGGCTTTGCCGTCGCCCTGCTGCACCGCGCTGCCGGGGTGCACCCTGACGATGTCATGCACGACTATCTGCTGACCAATCAATTCTTCCGCCGCCCCGATCTGCCCGACAACCGTGGCATCAGTGACGAAGTGCTGGATATTCTATGGGGCGTCAAGCCCGAGTTTCTGGAAACCGCCTTCAAGACGATTGATGAAACGTACGGCAATCTGGAGAACTTCTTTCAGAACGCCTTGAAGCTCAGCCCCGCCCGACGCGAGGCCTTGCTGGAGCGCTACACCGCTTAAACCACGCCTACGGAGGTCGCTGGCAGTTCCCAGTGACCTTCCAGGCTCAGGGCCGGTCCCATCACATTGCGCCAGGTCGGCAAATCATGCATTTGCGTGAACAAAGGCATGCAATAACGTGGCTGCACCATATCCACCAGCCAGCGTAAATCCGTCAAACGCGGGTGCACATTCCAGCAAAGGGTATGCGTGCCACGTGGTGCATGTGGGGCCACATAGCCGGTGTGAATCAACAAGCGTTCACCAGACTCGGCATTGGGGTCCGCAGCCCGTGCCTGACGCTCCCGAATCAGCTCCCCTGCCTTGCCCTGACAGCCGTCCGGCTCACCGGCCAGCAGCAGGTGCGCTTGCGGATCAAACGTAGCCGCACGCGGCATCAACTCACGCAAGGATTGCTGCACACCCGGCAACAACAAGTCACTGCTTTGGCTGATCATGCGGGTCAGGTTTTCGTAGCAGGACGCGTCCATGCTCCAGTCCTCAAAACCTTGCTGCTGGCGCCACAAGGCAATCTCTATCGCCCGACCTGACGGCGGTACGGGCAACAAGGCGGGATGGGACTCCAGCAAGGACTCCAGAATGCTCCAGGCCACGTGATGAGACTGATCGTACAAACCGTAAGATGCGTCCAGCAAAGCCAGATACGCGGGCGGCGGCAAATCGAAGGGGAACAGCAAGGATTCGCAGGAAAAGTCCCCGCTATAGAACAGCCCACCGCCCACATCCAGATGCAGCCAGACACCCCCCAAAGCATGGCCGGACAAGCCGGTACGCACGGCAATATCGCCGATATAAGTCGTGCCACGGGTTGGCAGCTCACGCCAGATCCGCCCAGCAGGCAGGCTGCGCGCCGTAGAGGCCGTGGCATAAACAGGTATGTGTTCAGGCAGCTTGGACAAGGAGCCAATATGATCCTGGTGATCATGCGTCACCAAAATGGCATCCACCTCCAGCCCTTGATACCAGTCGCACACCTGCCCAGGATACAAAGGCCCGCCGGCATCCAGCAGCAATCGCAGGCCACATGCCTGCACGAGAATGGCGGCTGGCGCTTTGCCTCCATAGCCGCTTAACACCGTCACCAGGGTCTGGTTCATGCTCCGTCCCCTACAAGGCATTCAGGCCAATACATCGCCAAGCCACACCCGGCATCCTGCTTTGCAGCACGGCGCAACACCGGACACAAAAGCAAAGCATCAATAAGCGCAATGGGCCGCAGCGCACGCTGCCGGACAGAAAAAGGCATCAACTTAAAGAACCAGAGTCACCGAGGTGCCCTGCCTTAAAAAGACTACGACAGGCTCAGGTTAAACAAGTGTTCTTTCAGCCCTGTTACAGTTTTATGGCAGTTCGATGGCAGTCACCACGCCAGGAGAAAACAGACAAAATAAAAAAAGAGCGCCAACATCAGCGCTCCTAAAGTGGGGGGAACTACAAACAGGAACTCAGACAATCAAAGGCGTGAGAAACACAGCCAGTACCACTGCCGTCAACAAGCGCATCACAATGCCCAGAACGGCGGCCAGCATGACTTCTTTTTCATTCAGATCCGAGCATTCAGCCCAGACCACCGGAATCTGTCCAAAGACAGCCGACAGCGGCAATCCCGAAGAAGCCAGTACGAAGGAACCCACCACCAGAGATGGATCCAGTGTTGCAGCCATCGCCTGCAACTTGCCCATTGCCAAAGTGGGGCTGACCAGCATCGCCAGCACGCCGGTTTCAGGATGAATATTCAGCGCAAGCAGACCGCGCTCAAGCACATCGCTGATAGGTGCCCAAATGCCGATATGTTCAAGCAAACCAATGACACAGAACACCAGGGCCACAGCCGGGATCAGGATCAGCAGCAACAGTTCCACTCCTTCGCGGGCGGCCTTGAACAGCATGGGCGCAAAATCGATATTCGGTGTGAAACGGGGGGCTGCCAGCAGATCCACCGAACGAACATTGCGGTAGACCAGCCGCGACAGCAATAAGGGGGAGAGCAACAAGGGGCCGAAGATCGCAATCAGCACCACGGCAAAGACATTCACCCCGGCAAAGGTCAAAGCCATCATGCCCAGCATGAACGTGGAGAACGACTGCTGAGACTGCACCATCGTGGCTACCGCAATCTTTTGCTCATCCTTTGTTGCACCAGCCTGCCGCAACAAAGGCCCCGAAATACGACCAGCGGCGTTGATATCGCCAAAAATGTTGTACACGCTGGGAATAATGACGGCCGGATTGATTCCAATGGCCCGCATCGCCGGCATGAACACTCGCATCATGGCATCGGTAAAACCCAAACGCTCCAGCAAGCGTCCAATGATGACGCTGATAATGACAGCCACCCCAACCTGCCCGGTCAAAAATACATCCACCACCACGGGCTTGACCTTGTTGAGCACCGTATCAAACGCGCCCGACAAGGTAGCGGGAAAGAAAAACAGCGTCAGCATGGCGAGCAGCAGCAAGCCCAGGCCCACCGCCTCGATACGCTCCATGGGCCGACGGCCCGCAGGCGCTACATGCACTACTTTGTCTATTTCTATTGTTTTGTTATCCATGTCTCTCTCCGTTCAGGAAGCTGGACCTACTGGAAGCTCAACACGTTCTTGCCCATCAGGTGGGCAGTCGAAAAATGCTGGGCGTATTCACGCAGGCGGGCACCCCCCACCTGGTGCACAGGCGTAGACGTCACCCGATCACGGAACATCACCACCTCGACGCCATCGAGCAAGGCACTCAAGGCATAGGCCAAGGGCAGGCCATTCTCCAGGATCTCCAGCACGTGGCTATTGCCCACCAGGAAATTCAGACCCAATTCACGAGCACATTCGATAAGCGCATGACCGTCGTAGACCCGGCTGATAGAGGCCAGCACCGTGTCAACGCCCGGGTTCTCGGCCACCGCCTGACGCAGATGGTCGGGGCTGAATCCCGTATGCGGAAAAATGTGCAAAATACGCCCGACGCGACTGTTGCGCTCCCCTAGCCGAATCGCACCACGCGTCAAGGTGCTGGTCTCCAGAATGTTTTCATTGCCCTTGATGCGGCGTTCAGCCTGCAAGACCTGATCCTCCAGATCCAGCCCCATGAAGCCGTCAAGCCGATCCAGCATGTCGCCCAAGGTGCTCACCCCATCCAATGGTTCGCCCACGAACATCACATTGCCATGAATGCCTCCATAGGCAATATCGCTTTTTGCTACTTTGTGGCCATGCAGATACGCGATGCCCGGATGCAGACCATGAAACGCCTCATGACACTCCAGGGCAGCCACCCCATACAGGTCCAGGTAATCCTTCAGGGTCACGCCGCCGCAACTGGCGGCATCGGCGATCGGATGATGCGCAACAATGGCGTCCACCCCGGTTGCGCCCGCCAGCTCAATGCTCAATTCGGACATGGTCATGCACACCGCCACCTTGCGCACTTCCTTGTTAGGATCCCCATGAATCAAGCCTGGGATTTCCAGTACTTCCTTGCCGTAAATTCCAGAGGACTTCCAGATCACGAAGGGATGGTGGCCGCATTTGACCTCATCCATACAGGACACCATGCGTCCCCCCGTGATTACGTTCAATGCATCCAGCAAATCGGCTACATAGGCCATGATTTTGTCTCCAAATAAAAAGCCGGCCTCGAACCCTGGGGTATCCCAGAGTCCGAGGCCGGCGGTATGCGAGCACTTCCTGTCGGCAACTTCCCCAAGCGGACCTGTCAGGGCCTGGGCTTGGCTCCAGAGCAAATTGCACATCAGGCAATCCACTGCGGACGGAAGGACAACAAGACTGTCTACCAGTCAGCTTCTTTTTATCGGTTCGGAATTCAGGGCAACGGTTCTCACCAATGCCACTGCATTCACACTCCTTTTTGCAACAACACCATGGTGGAAGACAATTGCGCCGCGGCGTCGTAGTCCTTGAATATGGCCACCACATCCAGCCCATATTCATCCACCAAAACCTGCTTCATCTCCTTTTTGAAGGCCTTGATCAGATACAGATCCGCCAGATCAGCAATATGTGCATTTTCACGGCTCAACGTCTGCAAGGCAGGCTGGCGTTTATGAACCGCCAACATGCTGATCCGATCCTCCAGCACATCAATCTTCAGCGTCACGACACCTGATGCAAAAATACTGCTGTTGATGCGGTTGTAGTCCCGGGTCAGTGCCTGCTTGAATTCGCCTAAAGAAGAAAAGCCTGCCATCCCCATTGCCTACTCCCAACATGCTTGAATTATTGTCGTTTTTCAGTGTGCGGCAAGCGCCTCCTGCGCTGTCTTGCCAAGCTGATGACGGCGATACGCCAATCCAGCGACGGCAATATCTTCAATCGCCACACCCACTGATTTATACACGCAAATTCCCTGTGCGTCGTAGCCTTGTCCCCGGTCTAATTGCAACCAATCGCTTAACTCGCACAACTTGTCCGAAACGCCGCAATTGGACGCGGCCAGAATCAGGTCCCCCGCCTCCGCGAGAGTCTGCTCACCCCACTCCACCACAATCTTGCCTGCCCGCTGCAGGCAGGCATCATCCAACTCCCGCGCTGTTGGCAAACTGGAGCCAACGGCCGCGACAAAGCAGCCGGGCTTCAGGCTGCGTCCATCAAACAGGGGGTCGCGACTGCGGCTGGCCGTGACCAGAATATCCGCCTGTGCGGCGATCTCTTCCGCTCGGGCGGCTCGCACAGGCACACCACACTCCAGCTCCAGCTGGTGGCAGCGCTTCTCATCGACATTCGGGCTCCACACCAGCACACGTTGCAAATCAAAGGTCTGGCAAAACTGCAGGGCATGCGCCATCCCCTGGGCACCCAAACCCAGCACTCCCAAGGTTTGCGAATGGGGATTGGCGCCACGCTGTGCTGCCAGCACCGAGCAGGCTGCAGTACGCCACTGCGTGATGGCGCCAGCATCCAAGGTGGCCAAAGCCTGTCCGCTCAGTGCATCAAACAGCACAATGACAAAATTGAATGCGCCATGCACGGTCGTATAAATCTTGGCACCCGCCACTTGCTGGCCTGGGATGACCGCGCCCAAGGTCGACAAACGGGTATCGCCCACCTGCGTGCGCACACGACGCTGCTGGGCCGCCTGGCCCTGCCCAAACTCGATGAAAGCCTGCTCCAGCACCTCCTGTACGGCAGGCGCATCAAGCAGCTCGTGTAGTTGCTGATCGGTCAAATGCAGCATGGCCGCTCCTTTTACCAGCTCACCGTAACGTCACCACGAACAAAGGTCTGGCACGCCATACGAAAACCCTCTGCCAGATCCTGCTCGGACAAATGCTTGTGTTCCTTGGCCTTGACCTCATCCGTATTGCTCAGCCCTTCCGTAATTCGGCACTTGCAGGTGCCACAGATCCCGCCCCCGCATTTGAACGGGATGCCACCGCGCTCGCGGATGGAAACCCGCAGCAAGTTACTGTTCTCGGCGGCAGACACCACCAAATCATTATTCGACGCAAATGTAATCTGAACCATATTCTGCTACCTCAGGATTGCTGCTGTGCCGGGGTCTGTGCCCCTGCCTGGTGACCGTCAAGCTCACACTGACGCAATTCGGCTTGTATGCTGCCAAAGTGCGTCAATCCGGCCAGTTCTTCATAAGCCTGTTCGACTGTTGCAAACTTTTCCATTTGCCGGGTAGGGATGTCATTGACCGTGCCATTTGGCGTCTCTTCCACAATGCGAACGCGCGAGCCTTCCTGAATACGCGCAATGGCAAACACCGCCTTGAAACGACCCTGAAAATGGTATTCATAGGCCGCCACCATCTCCACGCCCACGCCCGGTTCCGTGCGGTATTCCCCTGGCTTGCTGGTCAGCACCACATACATCACTGCACCTCCTGTGTTTCAGCTTGCTCCAGAACGATGTCCTGATTAATCCATAGCTGACAGGCCAGCCGCCAGCCCTGATCGAGTCGCTCGCCCAATTGTTTTTTCTCTTTCCAGTTGGCCGCTGGCAAATGCTCGCCCCCCTCCAGAACACGGCAGGCACACTTAGCGCACTTGCCCATGCCACAACCGTAGGTCAAATGCGGAAAGGGAAATTGCTTGATACCCGCCCGGACCACCAGATTGGTGTTCTCCTGCACCTCACCCACATGCGTCTGGCCGTTTTTATGAAAAGTAATGGTTGGCATGAAACCTCCTGCTGGCTGCCAATAATGCGACCGGATTGCGAGCCCTGACCGCCTGAAAAACCAAGAACGGTATACCAAGATAAAAACCGCAACCTTCAAGCAACAGTTTTTCTTGTTTTTAGACACAAATATCCGTCAATTTGAGTAGAAACCCCTATTGCGGTATACTTAATTCAATTCAAACCCATTAACGAGATCATCATGAAAACCCCCGTCGAACTTCGCTATCTGCAGCGTCCCGTCGGCGAGCAGTTGCTGCCACACTTGGCAAAGCGCAAGCATCTGCGCCGTCGTATCCCGCTCATCAACCTGCCCTCATTAACTGAACTGTTTGGCGGCCGCAAGAAGCGCAACCCCGAAGCCGGTCAGGACCAACTCCCCCACCGAGCCTAGACAAGAGAAGGCTCTGCCGAGCTGGGATCAGACTGAAAGTTGAAGGCGTCGGCATACATGAACTGCTCATTGGCGCCATGCTCCTTGAACAAACCACGGGCCTGCTCAATCATCACGGGCGAGCCACACAAGTAAATGGCATGCTCTGACAGGTCAGGTTCATCCCGGCACACCTGTTGCTGCACATAGCCGCGCGCGCCTTGCCAACTCTCGTCAGCATGGGAGAGCACAGGGACAAAACGGAACTCGCACAAGCGCTCAGCCCAAGATTCAATCTCCTGGGCCAGATACAGGTCTTCGGGCCGATTCATTCCCCAATACAGGCTGACAGGCGGGCAATCATCCTTGTCCAGCAAGGACTCCAGAATCGCCTTGATGGGGGCAATGCCAGTTCCGGTTGCCACCATGACCATGGGTCGCCAGTCGCGCTCACGCCAATAGAACACGCCCAAGGGCAGTTCCAGCAGCAGCTCGTCGCCGGCTTTCAGGGTCGGCAAACATACCTGGGTGAAACGCCCACCCTCCACTTCCCGCACATGCAATTCAATGCGCCCCTGTGCGGCATCGGCATTGGCCATAGAAAAACTGCGTGCACGCCCGTCCTCAAACAAGATGTTCAGATACTGACCTGGACGGAACGACACTTGCACGTCCTGCGGCAACTGTAAAATCAGACGCCAGATCCCCTGACATGCCCTTTCCACGCTGTGAACCTGCGCCCGGACTTGCCGGGTTTCAGGCAAGTCATCTCGATGTGCGGCCAGACTGATCTCAATATCGGCATCGAGCCGTGCCTGGCAGGCGGCGGCATGGCCCTGCTCGTGTTCTTCATCAGCAATGCTCATGGGCAGGCAGTCATCCTCATAACAAACCTTCCCACGGGTGACCTGAATGCGGCAGGTCCCGCAGCCACCAAACTCGCAGTCGCTATAAATGCGCACGCCTTGGCGCTGGGCGGCCTGCAAGATGGTCTCTTGCGGTTCTACCCAAAACTGCTCGCCGGTTTCCTTGATATCGACACGATGGGCCATGACCCGTCCTCCTGATGCCACTATTTCTTGATGTCCGCCTGAACCAGCACGTCCAGACCCTCTGCCTTCAAGGCCTCGGCCAAGGCCTGCAAGCCAGCAACACCGGCTGCCGTATCCTGCTCGCCGTTACCACCGCTCAGGCCTATGCCACCAATGACTTCGCCGTTGACCACGATGGGGTAGCCGCCTACAAAAGCAGCAAAGCGACCTTCAAAGCTCAACTGAATCCCGAAGGCTTCGTTACCCGGCAAGGCGGGGCCATTAGGCGGCGTGGTGAACAAATGGGTGGAGCGCTTGTGGCCTGCAGCGGTAAACGCCTTGTTCCAGGCAATCTGGGCGCCGGTAATACGTGCCCCATCCATGCGCTCCATCACGATGGGGTAGCCCCCTTCGTCAACCACGCAAACGGTCTCCAGCACGCCAATCTCCTTGGATTTGGCAATCGCCGCGTCCACCATCAAGCGCGCTTCGCGCTGTTCGAGACGTAGGATCTTTTTCATATGTCTTCTCAGTATTTCGGGTTAATAAAATTCAGATACCGCGATACACGGTCTTGATCTGGGTATAGAACTCCAGGCCCGCCCGGCCCGACTCGCGGAAGGTGGAGGTGCTGGACTGTTTCAGTCCACCAAAGGGAGCATTGATCAAGTTGCCGGTTGTGGTGCGATTGATCTTGACCGTCCCGGCCTCAATGTCATTGGCGAAGCGATGCGCATAGTCAGCACTGCGCGTCACAATGGCGGCCGACAAGCCGTATTCGGTGTCATTGGCCATGGCCAGTGCCTGCTCGTAGGAATCGATTTCCAGCAAGGCAATCACCGGACCAAAAATCTCTTCGCGGGCAATACGCATTTGCTGGGTCACGTCTGTGAACAAAGCCGGACGCATGAACAGGCCCCGTGCGTAGTCACCTTCAGTCAAACGTTCGCCGCCCAGTAAATGGGTGGCTTCCTGCTTGCCGATGGCCACATATTCCAGAATGCTTTCCAACTGGCTTTCGGTGGCAATCGGGCCCAGATCGGGGTTGCCATTCAAACCATTACCCACGGTCAAAGCGCTGACTTTCTCTACCAGGCGCCGCGTGAATTCTTCTTTGACCTGACGATGCACCAGCACACGGCTGGTTCCCGTGCAGGCCTGGCCGCTCAAGGAGAATCCGCCTTGAACCACCAGTTTGACGGCCAGATCCAGATCGGCGTCTTCCATGACAATCAAGGGGTTTTTGCCACCCAGCTCCATTTGAGTCCGGGTGCTCATGCGTGCCTGACGACAAATGTCTTCACCCGCCTGGGTCGAACCAGTAAACGAAATAGCGCGTACCTGAGGAGATTGCACCAGCGTGGGCCCCACTTCACTGGCCCTGCCATGCACCAGATTCAGCACACCCGCCGGAATCCCGGCTTGCGCAAAGGCTTCGCACAGGTAATAGCCCGTCAAAGGTGTGTCGGATGAAGGCTTGAACACGACGGTATTACCGGTGATCAAGGCGGGGGCAATTTTGCGTGCCGGGATGGAGATAGGGAAATTCCAGGGCGCAATCACGGACACCACGCCCAATGGTTCACGCTGGGTGTACACCAGTTGCTGCGCATCATCCTGGGGGAAGGTCTCGCCGGTATAGGTCTGGCCTTCAACCGCATAAAAACGCAAGGTCTGGGCCGAGCGCCCGACTTCCATCTTGCTTTGCGCCAGCGTTTTGCCCTCTTCTCGCGTCAGGCCCTGAGCGATACGGTCCACATTGGCATCAAGCCAGGCTGCCGCCGCATTCAGCACACGAGCTCGAGCGGAGATAGGCGTGGCTCGCCATCCTGCAAAGGCAGCCTGAGCAGCTACAACAGCCGCCTTTGCGTCCTCAGCCGTGGACAATGGGAAAGCCCCCACTACATCGTCACGATCGGCCGGATTCAGATTGGGCTGCGTACGCCCGCTCTGGCTGGGCAGCCACTGCCCATCAATGTAATTGTCGAAAACGACGTCCTTGAGATTGTCCACCGCTGTACTTCCTTGTTTCTAGGTCGGCGGGCAGCCCATCTGCCCGCTCGGCTGTCTGGCTCAGGCTGCTTCCAGCTGCAGTTCTTGCAGGCTGATTTCGTCTTTGACGTAATCGTTGTACAAGGAGGTGGTATACAGTAGACGCATCTCGGCACCAATTTCGCAGATGCGCAGGCAACGCTGTTGCAGCTCTACGGTATTGGCGTGCTCAAGAACGATCTGGTAGCCGCGCTCGCCATGAATCTCGTCGGACACGATATGCAGATCGAAAAACTCCACTTCTTCATCGGTGAAGCCGTATTTTTCACGCAGGGTCGGTGTCTGCTTGCGGTAAATGGAGGGCACCTGAGACTCCAGGCCCACGACTAGCCCTGCAACGGCAACAACGGGGTCTTCACGCATGGCAATGGCGTAACACCAGGCCTGCAAGGCGCGGGTGGTGGCATTCATATTGTCAGGATCTTCGATCCGAGCCCGTGTCGTGCCACACGCTTCGCCAAAGCGGATCAGCAGGTCTGTGTGACGGTCGCCCCCAATTTCCTCTTCATACATATTGGCCAGCAAGAAGTCTTTGGCTTCTACGTATTCGGCGGGGGTGCGGGCATACAGATAGCCCAGGTAATCAGCAAAAGGGCCGACATAGTGGTAGTGGTTTTCAGCCCAGCGAGCCAGATGCTCACGGCTTAATTTGCCGCTGGCCCAGGCAATGCTGAAAGGGGAAGTATTGGCACTTTTCCCTTTAATGGCGGTTTCCAATGCGGTGCGAAATTCATCGCGATTCAGCAGTTTTTCCATGACTGTTTCCTTGTTGAAAGACGTCGCCCTGACAGCAGCCGACGAAAGATGAGGTTTGGACCATTTAAGTATATTGTATACCGTCTACTATTTTAGAAAGTAGGGAATAACCCTGCCCGATTATCAGGCCAGCGCCACGCAACCATCCTTACGAGGGTCAGAAACAGCCTGCAAACGGCCGTCTGCCAAGCGCTCAACCGCCTGAGCCCCGCCAAAGTCGCTGCGGCCAGCCAGTTCGCCTACGCCTTTATCAGGCGGCACATACCCGTGCTCACGCAAAAAGGCTGTACGGTTCGCATCAAAACCGTCCTCCAGGGCCAGACGCCCGGCCCCTTCCAGACGCCAGCGCGGTTCAAACATCGCTTTATCCAAAGGCCAGCCATCGCGCAAAACACGGGTCCATATCTGTATCTGCCCTTGGGGTTGCATCAAGCCGCCCACCACGCCCAGTCCCATATGGAACTGGCCGGACTTCAAGGCCAAAGACGGGACCACCGTGTGATAGGGCCGTTTGCCCGGCCCCGGGCCATTCACATGCCCTGGCTCGGAGAAACCGAACCCCCGGTTTTGCAGCACAAACCCACAGCCGGGCACGGCATAGCCTGACCCAAACCGTTTGAAGATGCTGGACATGAACGTAACCGCCAACCCGTCTGCATCGATCACAACCGTGCAGACCGTATTGCCTGCCGGATCACACACGACCCGTGAAGCCTGAACCATCGCCGCTTCGGTCGCCTTGACCAGTTCCAGCTCCGCCGCATCCTGGTCAACCGGGCGTTTCCAGGCACTTTGCACGGCGTCCAGGACTGCCACCCCATGCGTGTTGGGGGGACATTCATAGAGACTGAACTCTCCCAGCGATGCGCTGACAGGCTCGCAAAAGAACCCTTTATGGCGGCGAAAGTCCTCAGCCCTCAACAGCCCCTGTACCTGCTCCATTGCCTGCTCTGCCTGCTGCGCGGGACGCCCCAGATAGAAGGCATCGGGGCCTTGCGTGGCGATGTCCTGCAAGACAGCTGCCAGTTCAGGGTTCAGGTATTGCTCCCCCGCCTTGGGAGGCTTGCCCGCCCTATACAGGGCGGCACACACGGGATCGCGGTGCAGTACAAAATCAAAAATTTGCCATTCACGCGCCGCCACCGGCGCTACCGCAAAACCTTCCCGCGCTGCCTGAATGGCAGGCTGAAACAAGCAGGCCCAGTCCAGACGGCCATAGCGCTGGTGCATATCCCACCACCCTCGCACCAGGCCAGGCGTGGTAATGGACAACACATGACGCTCCGGAATCCGTCCCCCAGGCAAAGCCTGAACCTGCTCAGCCTTCAACAGCAGGGGCGCCGCTCCGCTGCCGTTATAAGCCACTGGCATACTGTCGGGCGATGCAATCATGGCCAACAGATCGCCACCAATGCCTGTCGCCATAGGTTCGACAACCCCCATGACAGCATCGGCAGCAATAGCCGCATCCACTGCACTACCCTTGAGTTCCAGCATGGCCTGCGCGGCCCGCACCGCCAAGGGGTGCCCGGCAGCAACGGCCCAATGTTTCCCCAAGCCCTGTTTTTCACCGGCGCGATAGGCTGTCGTACTCATATCGCTCATCCGAACACCAGCACAGCGCAAATTGTTGACAGGGCCATCCCCGCCAGCACAGGAACCGTCAGGGCTCGCACCAGATCCAGCACATGCACTCGGGCAAAGCCCGCCACGGCAATCAATGAAGACCAGGCAATCAAAGTGCCACCGCCCGTCCAGATAGCACCGATCTGTCCTACCGCAGCCAAGGTTTCAACCTCCAGCCCGGATACCGGGCTCAAGGCCGAGGCCAGGGTTCCTGTCAATGGCAGGCCCGAGAAGCCCGAGCCATCAATGCCCGAGATCATGCCCACCAACAGAACACCAAAAGCCACCAGAAAATGATTGTCCGGAATCAGATGCTGCCCCGCCGAGATCAGCTCGAACAGCAGACTGGGTGTTTGTTCCAGTGGGGTGCCCAAAATAGCAGACGTTGCTTCACTGGCGCCCAGGAAGAAGAAACCGGCGATGGGCAGCACCGAACCCATGGCGCGAAAGGCGAATACAAAACCATCGGTCATATGATCCGGGCAGGTGTCCAGCATGCGCCGCGGCCCTTCTGCCATACAGGTAGCAATCATCATCAACACAAAGGCCACACCCCCCACCAGACCGGCGGCGTCGCCACCCCGCAGGACTGGCAAGGACGGGATAAAGCGGGGCAACAGCATGATGCCAATCACCGCCAGAAACGCCAGTGGCGTAATCCAGGCCAGAATGCGCGAATAGCGCTCTTCCTTGGGGCTCAGGCCAGGATGCACCGTGTGTTCATTACCCGCCGTTCCACGAGCAATCTCGGCCTTGTCATACGTGCCTTGGGATTCCACTTCATCCAGGGTGCTATCCGGCGCCTGGCGCATCCAGGCATCCAGCAAACGGCTATCTGCCGGTTTGAAATAGCGGCGCATCAGCAAAAATGTCAACGTCAACGCAACGCCACCGGTAATCCAGGAAAGCACCAGCGCACGATCCGCCAGCACGGCAACATCGGCTCCGACGCCGGCTGCCTTGGCGCTGATGCCAGGAGCAACGCCAATGATGTAGTCGGACGACAGCGCCATGCCCTGCCCACAGATGGCGATAGCCATCGCCCCGACCAGGGGAGGCAAGCCAGCCGCAATCGCCGCCGGCAGCAAAATGGCCGACACCAGAGGTACAGCGGGTGTGGGCCAGAAGAACAGGGAAATAAAGTAGGTAGCCGCCGCAATCATCAGAAAGGACGAGGCACTATTGACCATGACCTTGCGGAAGGGGGCCACCATCTTCACATCGGCCTCCAGCCTCTTTAACGAGTTCAGCAGGGCAGTCATGAACGTGATTACCAGGAAAATATTGAACAGTTCCTGGGCCGCCACAAAGCTGGCTGAAAAAATACTGATGAAGCCTTGGATAGGGCTGCCAGTCATGGCGGTGACGACCGCCAAGGTGCCAATAACCGATGGCACCACCACATTGGCCCGGAAAATCATCGTAATGATGATGACCAGAACGCTGATCAAATAAGCCCAGTGCGCCGCACTGAGCACCACGTCGCTTTGCATGTATCCCCCTTCCTTCTCTTTTTTCTGAATATCGAGCACATCTGAAACGGTATACTATCTTCAATTGTGATTTCGAATCAGAAAAAACTATCAAAAACTGGGGAAAACTCTAAGAGTTTTATGTTTGAAACACTTAGATTGAATACCTTATACAAATGAAGAGGAAACTATGGCGGCTTTGATTGATCTGGTGGACCCGCTCTCCTGGCTGCTCATGGCCTTGCTGGTTGTGTTGGCCGCCTTTTTGCAAGGCGTTGGCGGAGTTGGGTTTGCAATGCTGGTCGCGCCGATTGCCGCCTTGATATTTCCGCAGTTGGTTCCAGGCCCTCTACTGGCCTTGGGTGGCAGCGTCTCTTTGCTGGCGGCCTTGCGAGAACGTCAACATATCGTGCCCGATGTCGTTGTCTGTGCTCTGGGTGGCCGTGCCACCGGATCGATCATTGCCATACTGGCCATGACACAACTACCCATAGAGGCGGTGAATCTGGGTTTTGCCCTGGCCATTCTGGCCGCAGTCGCACTGAGTGCCTGGGGCTTGCGCATCCTGCCTTCCAAACGAAACATGATCCTGGCGGGCATTGCCTCGGGCATCATGGGAACCCTGACCTCGGTAGGCGCTCCCGCTCTGGCAATTGCCATGCAAAACCTGGCTCCTGCACAGCTACGCGCCTCATTGGGTCTTATTCTGTTTTTAGGGGCAAGCCTGTCCTTGATCCTGCTTATGGTGGCTGGCCTGTTCTCCTGGCAACAGGCAATGCTCAGCATTGTGCTCTACCCCTTCATGCTGCTGGGCTTCGCCTTATCAGGACGATGGCGTCATAAAGTCAGCATGCCGCTAATGCGTAGACTGCTATTGGGGATTTGTTCGCTAAGCGCCGTGGTCTTGATCGCCCGCAGCGTGTGATGAGGATGCTTAGGCCGCAAACTGTATACCATATTCAGAAAAATGCGCTCACACCGTATAATCGTGGCTGGCCCTTTTGCCCAATTGCACAGGTCGCACCATGAATATCCCCAGTTTCAGCCTTCCCAACACCCTTTCCGGCGCGGAAAGCCGTCGCTTGGGCGATCAACATGCGTCATTGTTTGCGGTTATCCGTGACCAATTACGCGAGCGCATCTTGAGCGGAGAATTTCATCCGGGGGATCGCCTTGTAGAAGGTAAATTGGCTAGCGAACTGGGCGTCTCGCGTATTCCGGTACGGGAAGCCCTGCGCGAGCTGGCCTCAGAAGGTCTGGTCACGATCGAACCACGACGTGGGGCCTCAGTGGCTATCCTGTCGACCGAGATTGCCTACAACATGGCTGAAGTGCGCGCCACGCTCGAAGGATTGAATGCAAAACTGGCCGCCCAACGCCGGGACCCAGCCAATATCGAAAAGCTGCAAACCATTCTGAGCCAGGGCCATGAAGCCATGGATGCCGGCAATCTGGATTTGCTCAAATCCCTGAACCGCCAGTTTCATGAAACCCTGGCCACCATGTCGGGCAATATTGTTCTGACCGAGCTCATGCGCTCCCTGCGTGACCGCACCGCCCTGTTATTTGCGCCCAGCAATTTGCAGCGCATCCGCCAAAACTGGGAAGATCACTCCCAGATCCTCAATGCGGTTGTGGCCGGTAATGGTGATCTGGCCAACCTGCTGGCCACCCAACACGTGCACAATGCAGCCAAAGCCTATCAGGACGCCCAGAACGGCGAGAAAACCTGATCAGGCCGGGCGGCCTGCTCTCAAGGCCGCCTCAAATACCCTCCAGACCGATGCCAGACGCCGCTGGTATTTGTGCGCACCACCAAACAGAAGCTCGCTTTGCAGACTGTCGATCAAGGCCATGTACGTCATGGCCAGGGTCTCCACGCTCAAACCTGTTTCCGATTTGGCCAAAGCGGACTGTGCCAAGGCTTGATGAATGATGCGTTCCAGATCGTCCATGAACACATGCATGGGCTGCATCACCACATCGTACAAATGCACAGGCGGCGCAAACAAGGTGCGAATCCAGAAACGCACTTGATGTGATTGCTCAAAGCGCTCCTGTATCCCTTCCAGGTACGCTCGCAACTGCTCCTTGATGTCATCGCCTCCCTGCAGAACTTGACGGGCGTGGTTCAGCTCATCTTCCACAATCTTCGGAATCAGGTTCAGAAACAGCTCGTCCTTGTTGCGGAAATGGGCGTAGACCGAGGGCTTCTTGATGCCGACATCAGCGGCAATCTCGTTCATGGTGGTGGCATCAAAGCCCTGAACAGCAAAGCGCGCCAACGCGGCATCCTGCAGTTTTTCAGTCGTGGTTTTGCTCACAGTCCAACAGCTCTCAGTCAAAGGCCAATGATCAGGGCCGCTTTCGCGGCCCGCAGCAACTGCCTATTTTACAACCCCCAGCTCACTGACTGATCGGGTCACCGTGCGGCAACGGCCAGCCAGAACATACAGAACAATAGCCAACAGACCGCAGCCACCAATTGCCACAGGCAAAACCTGCGGCCCAGGCACGGCCAGACTGACGATATAGCCCACCACCGCCGAAATCAGGTAATGGAACATGCCCATCAAGGCTGCAGCCGTCCCAGCCTGTGGGCCAGCCACATCCATGGTCAAGGCCGTCACGTTGCCAAACACCATGCCTAAAGAGCCCACCGAAACAGCAATCAAGGCGGCATACAGAATCAGGCCCGCGACATCAGCTTGCACCACCACATACAGGAGCAGAGCCGAGGCCGTATGGACAATCAGTCCCAAAGCCAGCACCCGAGAGGTGGGCATCCCGGCCTTCAACAAATAATTGCTGACGACCCCACCCAGAACCAGCGCCACCGAGTTACCGGCAAACACATAGCTGAATACGGCCGGCGACAAGGAAAAATGCTGCGTGAACACAAAAGCCGAGCCGCTGATGTAGACAAACAAGGCTGCCAGTGCGAAACCACCGGAGCCGGTATATGCCATGAAAGCCTTGTTACCCAGCTCGCGACCGTAGGCGCGAACAATATGACCGGGGTTCAAAGGCACACGCTGGCTCACGGGCAGCGAATCCGGTATGGCTTTAAGTCCCCAGAGCAGCCCCATCGTCCCTAATGCCGCCAGCATCCAGAAAATGGCACGCCAGTCTGCATGGCTCAACAGGTAGGCACCCAGAATGGGGGCCACAATCGGTGCAATCATCATCACCTGCATCAGCAGGGAAAAGATGCTTGCCGACTCTTTGACATCGCACAAGTCCGCCACAATGGCACGCGGTGTGACCAAGCCCGCTGCGGCGCCTAACGCCTGGATAAAACGCGCCGCCAACAAGGCTTCAACCGATGTGGCCAAAGCGCCAAAAACCGAGCCCACCACAAAAATAACCACGCCCAGCAGCAAGGGCACTCGACGCCCGAAGCGATCCAGCAAAGGGCCGTAAATACCTTGACCCAAGGCCAGGCCTGCCAGAAACACCGACAAGGTTTGCTGAATCCGGCCGGGGGAAGCCCCCAGCTCCTGCGCGATAGCAGGCATGCCCGGCAAATACATATCAATGGCCATGGCATCCAATGCCGTCAACAAGGCCAGCAACAAGATCAAGGGCCAGGCCAGGCTTCTGGCACGTGACAGCTCGCTCATGTCACACCCTCTACACTGCGGAAGGACAGAAATTCAAACACGCTCACACCCCCGTATATAGCGACGTGAATCAAAACTACCTACCGATAGGTAGGAAAGCCGCTACTGTACTCCTTTTCAGAATTCAGGCAGAAAAAAACCCCGGAAAATACCGGGGTTTTGGTGAGCACCTGCGCAAATTACTTAGATATCCAGCAGATCGCCCATATCGTCGGCGTGCTCTTCTTCCACCGCCATGATTTCAACCAGCATCTGGCGAGTGGTCGGGTCGGTGTCGCCAATGCGCTCGATCATCTGACGATAGGACTCGATCGCAATACGCTCGGCAATCAGGTTGGCGCGAATCATGGATTTGATATCGTCGCTATCGTCGTACTCTGCATGGCTACGCTGGACCAGATTGGCCGGGTTGAAATCCGGCTCGCCGTTCAATTGCACAATACGTTCAGCAATGCGGTCGGCATGCTCGGCTTCTTGCTGGGCATGTTCCAGAAACTCGGCTTTGATAGGCTCATTGTTCAAGCCGGTAGCGGTGAAGTAGTGGCGCTTGTAGCGCATCACACAGACCAGCTCGGTGGCCAGGGCCTCATTGAGCATCTGAATGATTTCTTCACGATTACCCTTGTAGCCGGATGCCACCGCCCCGTCGTCCACAAACTTCTTGGCAGCTGCACGGATAGCGGCAACATCGATTGGACCTTGGCTTGCTTGGACTGCTTTCTGCTTACTCATTGCATTCCTCCGTATTGATTCCCACCGCGAAAGTGCGGCGCTGTATCGCGCAACAACCGGAAACGAACACACTGACTCCATAACCAACAAGAGCTTGTCCAAGGACAAGCGCTTTACCTAAACCTGGGCTTGAAGTCTGCACGCTGCTTGTGGTTGAGACCGGTCGTGCAAGAAACTGAACAAAGTGGATAGGTGCTGTCATGGTAGCGATTGCTCCTTGGCTTGGAAAGCGCAAAACGGCTGTTTTCCTTCCTTGGAAGGTGGCTGTTTTCGGATAGAAAACCGGGAAATCCCTTAAGCGAAAGTCGCCAGAACTCATGACACATGCGGCTTGGGGGAAGAAATTGTTACCGGCAATCGCGACCCGAAAATGGCCTGATTCTGTACAAGCCGGGATACAAGACCAAACACTTGGATACATACCCTCGGTTTCGAACGACATTTTCAGTTCTTCTTTTCAGAATCATATAGTTCGATTAATATGAAACGATCGTTACTTTAAATTCACGATTATGACTTCAATGAGCTGGCTGCTTCTTACCTATAAGGTCCCCTCTGAACCCAGTGCAAAACGGCTGGCCTTATGGCGGCGCCTGAAAGCGCTGGGCGCGGTGTATCTGCAAAACGGGGTATGTGTTCTGCCTAAAACCGACGAGCATGTGCGCCGTCTGAAGGTGCTGGAAAACGACATCACGACCATGGAAGGTGAATGCGTCTTGCTGGAGACCATTGCTCTGGACAAGGCACAAGAGGACAAAGTCATCGCCCGTTTTACGGACGACCGCAACGAGCAGTACCAGGAACTGCTGGGCCGTTGCAAAGACTTCGAGGCCGAAATCGACAAGGAAATTTCGATTCAGAAATTCACCTACGCCGAACTGGACGAAGAAGAAACCGATCTGAAGAAGCTGGAAAACTGGTACGAGAAAATCCAGAAACTGGATTTTTATGGCGCCCCCCTGGCACAGGTTGCTCAAGAGCGCCTGCAAGAGTGCAAGGCACGGCTGGATGCGTATGCCCAAATGGTCTATGACGCTCATGAAGAAAACCGCTAATCCCGCGCTTACCCCGACGGCCGACGCCTCCCGTGCCAAAATCCACCGCAGCGTCTGGGCACTGGGCTTTGTGTCCATGTTCATGGATATTTCCTCGGAGCTGATCCACGCCCTGCTGCCCATTTATATGGTCACCGTCATGGGTACATCGGTACTGGCGGTCGGTTTTATTGAAGGCATTGCCGAGGCCACCGCCTCCATCATGAAGGTGTTTTCCGGAGCGGTCAGCGACCGTTTTGGGAAGCGCAAACTGCTGGCAGTAATTGGCTATGGCCTGGCCGCCCTGACCAAACCCATTTTTCCACTGGCGAACTCGCTGGACTGGCTGGTCGGTGCCCGCTTTGTAGACCGCATCGGCAAAGGCATACGTGGTGCGCCGCGTGATGCTTTGGTCGCCGATGTCACCCCGCCGGAAATGCGCGGCGCAGCCTATGGCTTGCGGCAAACGCTGGATACCATTGGCGCCTTTGTAGGGCCCCTGCTGGCCATCGCCCTGATGTGGTGGACAGCAAACAACTATCAGCTGATCTTCTGGGTTGCCGTGCTGCCTGCCTTTGCGGCCATCGCCGTTCTGGTGTTCTTTGTACGCGAACCGAAGATCCCGGCCACCACCCGCCCCCGCAAACTGCCTCTGAACCGGGAAGATCTGGGCCGCCTGGGTTCCCGCTATTGGTGGGTTGTCGCAATTGGCCTGGCTTTTACCCTGGCCCGTTTCAGCGAAGCTTTTCTGATCTTGCGCGGTGAATCCAGCGGACTGCCGCCCATGTGGGCCCCTGCCGTGCTGGTCGTCATGAGCGTGGCTTTTTCCCTGTCCGCCTACCCTGCCGGTGTGCTGTCAGATCGTATGCGTAAAACTGACCTGCTCCTGATCGGTGTGGCCCTGCTGATTGCAGCGGACCTGATCCTGGCTTTCGTGCCCGGCTTGCTGGGTCTGGGCCTGGGCGTTGCCTTGTGGGGCCTGCATATGGGCTTTACCCAGGGCCTGTTCAACGTCTTGATCGCTGACAGCGCCCCCACCGAACTGCGTGGCACCGCCTTTGGCATGTTCCACCTGCTAACCGGTATCGCTCTGCTGCTGGCCAGCGTCATTGCCGGCGTGCTCTGGGACACCATAGGTTTCCAAGGCACCTTTGCCGCTGGTGCAATCTTTGCGGTTTTAACTGGCCTAGGGTTGATTACCTTGCGACGTTCCGCTCAAGGAGCGTTCTGAAACAAAAAGGCCGACTTCATGTCGGCCTTTTTTCATTTCATCATTCCGCGACGGCGGCGATGCATTCAATTTCCAGCAGGAACAAGGGGTTCCCCATATCCGCCGCAATCGTGGTGCGGGCCGGGTATTCGCCGTCCTTGAAGTAAGTGCGATAGATCTCGTTCATGCGAGCAAAGTCACCAGCGTTCTTCAGAATCACATTGGCTTTGACGATATGGTCCAGGGTGGAGCCCGCCTCTTCCAGCAGCGCTTTCACATTGGCCATGACCTGGTGCATCTGTGCGTCGAAGTCGTTTTCAGCGATCTGGCGATCATCAAAAAAACCTGGCTGGCCCGACACAAACACAAAGCCATTGGATCGCACAGCAGGCGACAAGGGGGCACGAGGGGGAGTCACTTTGTCGGAACGGATAATTTCTTTGATCATATTCATCTCCTGATTAGTAGCTTGAGCTCTCTGGGCTCTTTCGTATTCGTTAAGGGTTTACTGCACGCTGGCGCCGGAGGCTTTTACCACTTTGGCGGCCATTTCCATTTCAGACTTCAGATACTCGGCAAACTCGGCCGACGTCGTACCCGCAGGTTCCAGTCCTTGGGCCAACAAGCGTTCACGAATTTCGGGCAGGTTCACAATACGGACAAATTCAGCACTGAGCTTCTCCACAATCGGTGCTGGGGTACCAGAAGGCACTATCACGCCATACCAGGAGTTGGAGTTCATATTGTTCACGCCTGCTTCTTTGAAGGTAGGCACTTCCGGAATAGATTCCAAACGAGTGTCGTTCGCCAGGGCAATTGCACGCAGCTTGCCGGATTTCACGTGGGGCAAAACATCAGGCGTGTTAGCAAACATCATGTCTACATGACCGCCCAGCAAATCGTTCAAAGCCGGGGCCTGGCCTTTGTACGGAATATGCAGCACATCAATCTTGGCTTCTGCTTTCAAGCGTTCAATGGCAATATGCGGCGATGTACCTGCACCAAAGGACGCAAAGGACAGCTCGCCCGGTTTGGATTTCGCTGTAGCAATGACATCCGCCAGGCTCTTGACCGGCACATCCGGATTCGCCACCAGCAGGTGCGGTGTGTAGGCCACCCAGCTAACCGGCGTAAAGTCCTTCACCGTGTCGTAACGCAGGTTGTCGTACAGGCTGGGATTGATGGCAAAACTGTTCGCCACCATCCCCAGGGTGTAGCCATCCGGCGCGGCGCGGGCCACGATTTCCGTACCAATCACCGTACCGGCACCGGGTTTATTGTCGATGATGACGGGCTGTTTGAAGTCATCCGACATTTTCTGCGCCAGACTGCGGGTCAGATTATCCAGTGTGCCGCCCGCCGGGAACGGAACAATGATGGTGATGGGTTTGGTGGGATATTCCTGTGCCGTCGCAAGCGAGGGCACAGCCGTTAAAGCGCTTAATACAGCCACGCCTGACAGGATTAATTTAAAGCGCATAGTCGTCAACCTTACTCAATAGTAGTGACCAGCTCGCCTATAGCGGGGATACGAGCTTTGATGACATCGCCTGGTTCCAAAGAGCGTGGAGGCTGCATGGCAAAGCCAACCCCGGAGGGCGTGCCTGTTGCAATAATGTCCCCTGGCTCCAAGGTCATGCCCGCCGACAACTGGGCGATGATGTTGGGCACATCGAACAACATGTCCGACGTATTGGCCGATTGGCGCAGTTCGCCATTCACTTCCAATTCAAGATCCAGCGCGTTGGGGTCGGCAATGGAGGTCTTCAATGCCACTACCGGCCCAATCGGGCAGGTGCCGTCCAGTGACTTGCCCTTGAACCACTGACCATGCAGCGCTTGCAAATCACGCGCCGTAATATCGTTGATCACCGTGTAGCCAAAGACATAGTCCAGCGCGTCTTCAACTGGAATGTCCCGGCCTTCCTTGCCGATCACAATGCCCAGCTCCACTTCATAATCCAGCATCTTGGTGTGAGCCGCATGGCGGCTGACCAGGGCCTGATGCCCCACCACCGTGGTGGGCGGTTTGCTGAAGAACTCCAGGGCTTTGGGGAAGTCATCCGCCGCACGACCACGTGCCAGATTGCCTTCCACGATATGGGCGCGGTAATTGCGCCCCACACAGAAAATGTTTTTGGCCGGATTCGGGACAGGAGCCAGAAAGCACAGATCTGAAGCGGCATGGACGGGAGCCTTGGCCTGGCTTGCCTGCTCCATCAAAAGCTGCAGGCTGATCAGGATCTCATCGCCCATAAAAATAGCGTCGATGACTTCAGTGGGAGCCTGCCGAGCACGTAAAGGATGCTCGTACATCCTCCAGGCCTGTGTCAGATCCACCACCCGATCATCGTCCAGCATGCCGCCCAAATGCGTTTCCCCTGCGGCTACAAAGGTCAGTAACTTCATGACAGCAAACCTCCTTATCGGATGTTGTTGGAACTGTTCAAGGTTTGCGTCAGCAACCCTTGAACGTGCTCGCGCGCCAGACGATCTGCCAGCGCTGCATCCCGTTTTTCAATCGCGTCGATCATGGCCAAGTGCTCGGCCAAAGACTCGTGCGCCCGTTTCAGACGCTCGATGGTTTTGGTCTTGAGCATGTCGCGGTGCCCAAAGGACTTCCATACCTTCTCCAGCAAACTATTTGCAGCCAGACGCATGATGGCCGCGTGGAATTCCACATTGGCTGCCGCATATTCGCTGACACGCTCTTCCACATTGTCTTGATTGAAGGGGGCAAACAGCGCGCGCAAGGCATCGACATCCCGCTGCGAGGCATTCAAGGCGGCTTCACGCGCCGCAAAGGCTTCCAATTCAATGCGCAGCTTCAGCCATTCGATGTAGTCCTGCTTGGTCAAGGGCGAGAGCAAGGCACCGCGCCGAGGCTCCATGGTCAAAATGCCTTCCTGCCCCAGACGCAGCAGTGCTTCGCGCACCGGCGTGCGGCTGACATTGAGCATCTTGGCCAGTTCTTCTTCCCGAACCCGCACGGGCTCATCAATGTTTTTCACCAGGCCAAGAACGTGAGCACGCACCGACTCATACACCCCATCGCTGTGACTTGCTGTTTTGATCGTGGTCATTGTTTTCCTATTTTGCATTCATTTTTTATGGATTGTATACAAGAATTGATATTGGTACACATTGGTGTTTGTACGAACCAGGCATTGTTTGTGTGGGACATTGCGATCAATTATTGATAATGGTTATTATTAGCAACTGTCGTATATTTCCACCTGATCATGACCCAAAGCAGTCCGGACGCCTCGTTTGAAGGGCTCTACAGCCAGCACCAGTCTTGGCTGTGCGACTGGCTGCGTCGCAAAACCGGATGCCCGGAGGATGCGGCGGACCTGACCCACGACACTTACCTGAAAGTGCTCATGCGCCGTGACGATGTTCGCAGCTTTCGCGAACCTCGTGCTTATCTGGTCACCATCGCACACGGCCTGCTGGTCAATATGTTTCGTCGACGAGATATCGAGCGTGCCTATCTGCAAGCACTGGCTGCTCGCCAAGACGATTCTGCGCCGTCCCCGGAGCGTCGTGCCCTGGCCGTGGAAGCACTGGTCGAGATAGACAAACTACTTGACGGCCTGCCTCCCAAAGCCCGCCAGGCCTTTTTATTGCTGCAGCTAGAGGGGCTGAAACACGCACAGATCGCTGCACAGCTGCAAGTTTCTGTCAGTTCGGTTCGGCAGTACTTGGCCCTGGCTATTCGACATTGCCTGACATCGTGTTGAATCCACCGGATACGGGAAACTTGCCTGAAAAGGTCATCGCTACGGCCAGCGAATGGTTTGTGCGCTTGAGCGCGGAAGAGTGCACGCCCGCCGACCACCAAGCCTGGCAAGCATGGCTCGCCGCCAGCCCCTTGCATCAACATGCCTGGAAACGTATCGAATTACTGAATCAGCAATTTGGCCAGTTTGATCAGGCCGCTGGTTTCCATGCATTAAGCACACCGCTCTTTCGACGCCGACGTACCGTACTCAAGTCTTTTGCCTTTGTGCTGACCGCTGGTGCCAGTGCGGCATTGATTCAGCAGCTTCCCCTGCAGGTATGGACCGCTGATCAGCGCACGGCCGTTGGCCAGCGCCGGCAGACTACACTTGAAGATGGCAGCCAGCTAAGCCTGAACACGGATAGCGCTGTCGACATTTCCTATAACAATCAAATCCGTGAAATCAAGCTGCGCCGGGGAGAAATCCACATTGCAACGCACGCCGATCCTCACTTGCCAGCCAGATCATTGGTGGTCAGCACCCCAGCAGGGCGAATCGTGGCGTTGGGCACGCAGTTCTCTGTTTACTGGAGCGAAGACAGAGCCCATATTCATGTCAGTCAAGGCAGCGTCAGGCTGGAACCTGCGCTGGCCGCTAACTTGACCACGATCGTGCCCGCAGGCATGAGCTCCACACTGGACGCGCACCGAGCCAGCATCCCCACGGCTATGCCCACTCAACAACACGCCTGGCTAGATGGCATGCTCTATGCCGACAATATGCGCCTTGATGAATTGATAGCCGCCCTGGCCCGCTACCAGCCAGGCTTTCTTAGTTGTGATCCAGCCGTGGGCGCGCTGCGCATCTCTGGGGCCTACCCCTTAAGCGACATTGAGCGCAGCCTTAGTGCTATTGAACGAGTTTTACCAGTTCGAACAGAACGCCGCACGGCGTACTGGACGCGGATCATTGCACGTTAAGCACTAAAAATTGTCACTTTTCCAATCTCGTTTGGCATACAGGGTGAAGTAGTAAACCTCTTCCCGGAAACCAAACACTATGTACACCCCTTCCCTGCACTCTCGCGGCACCTGCCAGCCGCGCCATACCTTGGCCCCCCTGGCCACTGCCATCCTGATCTCCTTGTTAGGTGTCCTGCCCCCCAGCTCCCTCGTATGGGCACAAGGGTCAGCGCAAAACAGCGGGCGCGCCATTAACATTCCTGCCGGGCCGTTGGGACCGGCTCTGGCACGTTACGCCCAGCACATGCAGGTGCTGCTCTCATTCCCTCCCTCCCAAACCGATGGCCTTCAGACCCCTGGCCTGCAAGGAATTCATAGCCTTGACGAGGGTTTTGCACAGCTCCTGAGTCAAACCCCCTTGCAGATTCAGCGGCAAACTGACGGCAGCTATACCCTGACGGACACTCCCAACGCCCCCATCACGCAACTGGGCACCGTTGTGGTGCGCGGTGCAGGCGATACCACGGAACATACAGGCTCCTATACAACTGACTGGATGCGCTCGGCCAACGGCCTGATTCTGACGCAACGCGATACTCCACAATCAACCAGCAGCCTGACCCGACAACAACTGGATGATCACGCGATGAGCAGCGTGCGCGACATTATGGAAAATGCCACCGGAATGAACGTGCAGCAAAGCGAAACTGACCGGCTCAGCTACTATTCACGCGGTTTCAAGATGGACACCATGCAGTTTGATGGTGTGGTCAAGCCGTTGGACGATACCTACCAGTTCGGAGATGGCAATCTGGATCCGATTATCTATGATCACGTAGAGATTATTCGCGGTGCAACGGGCCTGATGAGTGGTACCGGCAACCCAGGCGGCTCCATGAACTTCATCCGCAAACGTCCTGGCCGTGAGTTCCAGGGCACTATCCGCGCCATGGGCGGCAGCAACGATACCTACCGCGGCGAGCTGGATCTATCCTCTGCACTGAACGAGTCAGGCTCCTTGCGCGCCCGCCTGGTCGGTGCCAAAGAGCGAAGAGGCGATACGCTGGATTTTTATCGCAAAAAACGCGATGTTCTCTACGGCATTATCGAAGCCGACGTGGGTGAAGCCACCACCTTGAGCGCAGGTGTGTCCACTCAGCGTTCTCGTCCCAAAGGCGTTATGTGGGGTGGTTTGCCCATTTTTGACACCAATGGCGAGCAAGTCGATTGGGAGAAAGGACAAACGGTCGGCGCCAAATGGACGACCTGGGATACCGACGCGACAGAATACTTTGCCTCGCTGGAGCACACATTTGCCAATGGCTGGGACGGCAGACTGTCCTATTCCAGGCTGAACAATGACTTTGATGCCTCCCTGTTGTTTGCCGCCGACTTTCCTGTCGATGCCAATACGGGCTTGCTATCCGGGACACCCACCCTGCGCAAATACAAAGGCGATAGCAAGCAAGATGTATATGGCGGCTCATTGACAGGGGATTTCGATCTGCTGGGAGCAAACCACGAGTTCAATCTGGGCTTCTCACACTCCAAATCTCGTAGTCAAACCAAGGGATGGAATTCTTCCGACCAGGCAAGCTATCCCATACCCAATATTCATGACTGGCACGGCAACTGGCCAGAACCTGTCTGGGATCAAGCCGTCTCCGATCAAATCCTGCGTACCACCCAGACGGGAATTTTCGGCACAACCCGCTTTAATTTGAGCGATGATCTGCACCTGCTCGCCGGGGCACGCTGGACACGCTGGGAAGCCGATGAGTACCGCTGGAACCAATGGACACCGGGCACCACCCCCATCATTCTGTCCCAGTCACAGCGCTACTCGGAAATAACACCGTATCTGGGCGTGACCTATGACCTGAATGACACTTATACGGTCTATGCCAGCTACACCAACATCTTCCAGCCCCAGATGTACAAGACCAAAGACTGGGAAATGACAGGGCCAGCGTACGGACACAACTACGAGGCAGGTATCAAAGCGTCCTACCTGGATGGACGCCTGAACGGATCGCTGGCTGTTTTCCAGACCAATCAGAAAGACGTGGCCGAGTACGGTGGCTTTGATGTCGCTCGTAACGAATCGTGGTACGAGATGCTGGATGGCACACGAACGCGGGGCGTGGAACTGGAACTGGCCGGCGAACTAAGCCCTGGCTGGAATGCCTTTATCGGCTATACCTACCGCGTGTCCAAGGACAACGAAGGGCGCAAGGTCCAGACTACGCAACCCGAACAAATGCTCAAGCTCAATACCACGTACCGATTGCCAGGCACCTTGAAGAACCTGGTGGTAGGAGCGGGAATACGTTGGCAAAGCCGCACCCATGCACAAGGCTATTACGGCGAACAGTCCGCATCGGTTGAACAAAAACCTTATGCCTTGTTCGATCTGATGGCGCAATACGACCTTGGCGAACGAACCCAGTTGCAGCTCAATGTGCGTAACCTGGCCGATAAACGCTATTACCGTGCCATGGGCTTTTACAACTCGGTATATTACGGCGAAGGACGCACTGCCTTGGCTACACTCACGCACCGTTTCTAATCGCAGTACGACAAGGCAGCCCATTCTGCCCCACTCTTGCGCCGCAGCGCCGCGCAGAGATGCATAAAAAACCCCGGTGAATTTTAAATTCGCCGGGGGTTTTTAGTATTGCCGAGCCAATCAACAGTTCAGGAAAGAGAGACCCTTTGTCCTGACAGGGCCAGGCCGAGCTTCATCTTGCCCAATTAGAACGGAATATCGTCATCCATATCGGCCAGATTGTCCGACATAGGAGCGTTATTACGTGGGGCCTGTTGTTGCTGCTGTTGTTGAGGCGCTGGGCGCTGAGCACGTTGCGGAGCTGGTGCACCACCGCCGCCACCGTATTCGCCACCACCCATGCTGCCACCGCCCATATCACCACCGTCACGGCCACCCAGCATTTGCATTTGCTCGGCAATGATTTCGGTCGTGAAACGCTCCTGACCGTCCTGACCTGTCCATTTACGGGTGCGCAGACGACCTTCTACGTAGACGGGACGGCCTTTACGCAGGTACTCACCTGCAATTTCAGCCAGACGGTTGTAGAACACCACACGGTGCCATTCGGTTTCCTCGCGGCGCTCGCCGGAGGTACGGTCTTTCCACTGCGAAGTCGTGGCAATGGAAATATTGCAGATGGCCGAGCCTTCTGCGCTGTAGCGTACTTCTGGGTCGCGGCCAAGATTGCCCACCAGAATGACTTTATTTACCGATGCCATGAAAAAAATCCTGTAGTCAAAAATTCGATATCAAGCCGTATTATCGTGGATTCGTGCCTTAATTAACACTCCCTCCCCGCTCCGGGAAGGGCAGTTTTATCCATGCCATCGATCCTGTTACGGCACCTTGAACGGCGTATATGGCTAACACCTGATGGTGTCACCTGTTCCGCCCAGCTCTTGATTCTTGCGGCCAATCCAGCCACTTTACTTGTTGCTGCCTGCCACGTCTTTGCACAAGCGTAACAGGCAATGCCTTTTAATATTTGTCTTTGAAACCACGCGCTGTCAGCAACCAGAGCAAAGCCAGGGCAGCGCCGGTCCACAACACCCATTGGGTGAGCCCTCGCCCTGCCAGGATGCCGCCGATCAGGCCGCCGGCAAACACGCCCAGGGACTGAGAGGTGTTGTAAAAACCCAGCGCCAAACCTTTGTATTCTGGTGGCGCCACACGCGACACCAAGGAAGGCTGCAAGGCTTCCAGCACATTAAAGCCGATGAAGAAAAACGTCAGCGCGGCCACCATGGGAACCAGCGAATCGCGCGCCCATGGCATCACGGCCAGCACCACAATCAGCAGCAACACAGACAGTTCCAGCGCATGCTTGTGACGCTTGCGGGTCTCTGTCCAGAACACCGCTGGCACCATCAGCACAAAAGAAACCAGAATAACGGGCAAGTACACCTTCCACAAATCCTGAGTGCCGTAGCCACCCAAGGTCGCCAGAATGCCCGGTACGACGATGAACAGGGACATCAGGATAAAGTGCAGACAGAACACGCCAAAGTTCAGGCGCAGCAGATCCAAATGACGCAACACCTGTCCGGCGGTAACCTGCACAATCGAGGCGGGTGCTTTAGGCGCGCTGGGCACTACAAAAGCGGCAATCAACAAGCAGACAAAGCCCAGCAAACTGATGGCCCAGAACAGTCCCGACAAACCAAATTGCCCCACCAGCACTGGCGAGAGCACCAGCGATACAGCAAAAGACAGCCCAATCGAGCCACCCACCATCGCCATGGCACGTGTGCGCACTTCGGGACGGGTGGAGTCGGCAACCCAGGCGGAAATTGCCGCTGAAACTGCCCCCAGACCTTGAATACAGCGGCCTACCGTCACCCAGTCAATATTCTGGGCCAGCGCGGAGATCACCCCACCGATCACGAACAAGGCCATGCCGATGACGATAATCGGTCGGCGTCCGAAGCGATCCGATGCCATCCCCAAGGGGATCTGCAAGACAGCCTGCGTCAGACCATAGGCCCCCAATGCCAGACCCACACGGGCGGCATCATTACCGCCGGGCAAGGAGTGCGCGGCCACTGCAAAGACCGGGGTCAGCAAAAACAGACCCAGCATTCGACAGGCAAACAACAGGGCAAGCAGGATGCTGGCCTTGCGCTCTTGCTGAGTCAGACTCAGGCGCGCTGGGCGCGATCCGGCCGTATTCATGGTTTGGTGTGTACTCATTTAATACTCTGTCACAACTGGGCTAGCAGAGAGCCCGGATACCCGTTCACATAAATTCTGACGCAACGCGCTATAGTAGCAAGTTGCCTTTTGACAAGCCTAAATAAAGCGATGGAAGCCATCCGCATTCGTGGTGCCCGTACCCACAACCTGAAAAATGTCTCCGTAGACCTGCCACGCCACCAGTTGGTCGTGCTGACGGGGCTGTCCGGTTCCGGGAAATCCTCTCTAGCCTTCGACACCTTGTATGCCGAAGGCCAGCGGCGCTATGTGGAAAGCCTGTCCGCTTATGCACGTCAGTTCTTGCAACTGATGGACAAGCCAGATGTGGACTTGATCGAAGGTTTGTCGCCTGCCATTGCCATCGAGCAAAAAGCAGCAGGCCATAACCCGCGTTCCACCGTGGGGACCACTACCGAAATCCACGATTATTTGCGCCTATTGTACGCGCGGGTCGGGACTCCTTACTGCCCGGAACACCACTTGGCCTTGCAGGCTCATAGCGTGAGCCAGATGGTAGACCAGATTCTGCAATGGGAACCTGAAACCCGTATTGCTGTGCTGGCACCCATGCACCGTGGCCTGGTTGGTGACCTGCAGCTTGAACTGCGCGGCCTGCAAGCCCAAGGCTTTGTACGGGTACGCGTCGATGGCGAGATCTCCAGCATTGAAGATCTGCCTGCACTCAATGCCCAACAGGCACACGACCTGGACCTGGTCATAGACCGTCTGCGCATTCGACCCGATAGCCAGCAGCGTCTGGCCGAGAGCCTGGAAACCGCCCTGTCCACCAGCAACGGTCGTTGTCTGGTGGTGAATCTGGACACGGGCTTGGAACAGTCCTATTCCAGTCACTACGCCTGCCCGGTCTGCGATTACTCCTTGCCCGAGCTGGAGCCACGCCTGTTCAGCTTCAACAATCCAGCAGGAGCCTGCCCGGACTGTAGCGGCCTGGGGCAAGTGGATGTATTCGACCCCGAACGGGTGGTGGCCTTTCCGGAACTGAGCCTGGCAGGCGGTGCCATTGCGGGCTGGGACCGGCGCAATGCCTTTACCTACACTTTGCTGACCAGCCTGGCGGCCCATTATCACTTTGATATAGAGGCCCCCTTCGAGTCCCTGCCCGAAGCGCTGCGTCGCACCGTGCTGTATGGCTCCGGCGCGGAAGAAATCCCCTTTCTCTATTTGAATGAGAAAGGCCGCACCACCGTGAAAACTCACCCATTTGAAGGGGTGATTCCGAATTTGCAGCGTCGCTGGGCGGAAACCGATTCCAGCGCCGTGCGCGAGGAACTGAACAAGCTGCGTCGCACTCAGACCTGCCCAGCCTGCCATGGCGCACGCCTGCGTCTGGAGGCGCGTCACGTCCGTATCGGGGATGATCCGATTCCCAGCCATACTGGGTGCAAGCATCATGCAGGCACCGCGTCTGCCCACTCCGCAACCCTCAATGTCGACCAGCTGTCTGACAATGCCGCACAGTGCACGCAGACTCACTCCGCAGCGCAAGGACAAGCCAAAGGTCTGGCCATCTATGAGGTCGAAGCCCTGGCCCTGTCCGACTGCCTGGCCTGGTTCGAACGTCTATCGCTGACGGGTGCGAAAAAAGAAATTGCCGACCGCATCGTGCGTGAAATCCGCCTGCGGCTGGAGTTTTTGAACAATGTGGGTCTGAACTACCTGTCTCTGGACCGCAGCGCCGACACCATTTCCGGTGGCGAGGCCCAGCGCATTCGTCTGGCCAGCCAGATCGGTTCCGGTCTGACCGGCGTGATGTACGTGCTGGACGAGCCTTCCATTGGCCTGCACCAGCGCGATAACGACAAGCTGATCCAGACCCTGCAACACCTGCGGGACCTGGGCAATAGCGTGATCGTGGTCGAGCACGACGAGGACATGATACGCACCGCCGACTATGTCATCGACATGGGCCCCGGCGCAGGTGAACATGGTGGTCAAATTACCGCTCAAGGCTCGCCCGCAGAGCTGGCCCAGAACCCCGACTCTCTGACCGGCCAGTACCTGTCCGGCAAGCGCCAGATTGCCATCCCCAAGCGTCGCCCGGTGGATGACAGCCTGAACTGGCTGCGTCTGTACGGTGCCAGCGGCAATAACCTGAAGTCTGTTGATTTGGCGATTCCGGCTGGGCGACTAGTCTGCATTACGGGCGTGTCCGGCTCGGGCAAGTCCACGCTGATCAACGACACGCTGGCAACCGCCTTCTCGCATTTGCTGCACCGTGCCCATGCCGAACCGGCGCCCTACGATCGTATGGAAGGCCTGGAGCATTTCGACAAGATCATCAACGTCGATCAAACCCCGATTGGTCGTACCCCACGCAGTAATCCAGCCACCTACACGGGCATGTTCACGGCTATTCGTGAGCTGTTCGCCAGCGTGCCCGAGGCGCGTTTGCGTGGCTACGACCCAGGCCGCTTCTCCTTTAACGTTAAAGGCGGCCGCTGCGAGGCCTGCCAGGGCGATGGCGTGGTCAAGGTAGAGATGCACTTCCTGCCGGACGTCTATGTGCCTTGCGATGTCTGCCAGGGCCGTCGCTACAACCGTGAAACGCTGGACATTCGCTACCGAGGCCGCAATATCAGCGAAGTGCTGGACCTGACGGTTGAGCAGGCGCTGGAATACTTTGATGCGGTGCCAGCGGTCGCGCGTAAATTGACTACCTTGATTGATGTGGGCTTGTCCTACATCCGCCTGGGTCAAAGCGCGACTACCCTGTCTGGTGGTGAGGCGCAGCGGGTGAAATTGTCACTGGAGCTGTCCAAGCGCAGTACCGGTCAAACCTTATATGTGCTGGACGAGCCCACAACCGGCCTGCACTTTCAGGACATTGCTGTCTTGCTGGAAGTGCTGGACAAACTGGTTGAGTCGGGCAATAGCGTGGTCGTAATTGAGCACAATCTGGATGTGATCAAAACGGCAGACTGGATTGTGGACATGGGACCGGAAGGTGGCCAGGGCGGTGGGCAGATTGTGGTGCAAGGCACCCCGGAGACTGTTGCTGCTTGCGAGCAAAGCCATACCGGGCGCTATCTGAAGCCTTTATTGCAGCGATAAAGGCTGTCTCCCTTAAAAGACCACGCTGTTCAGGCCTCGAGCACCAAAACATGGTTTTTTGGCGCTTTATCAATGAAGAAGAGCTCCTGAACAGCACACGGCTACTGGCCGATAGCAGGTCACGTAACTCCACCACAGGCTGCAAGAGCTACATCTTGAAGATAGCGTCGTGCTCGCGAATGGCATGGCGGTCCGTCATGCCAGCGATGTAATCAGCAATGGCACGGGCCTGAGCAATCGGGTCTTCACGGCGATGCTCCGCCGCCAGCAAACGAGGATCATCCAGAAAAGCATGGAACAGCTCGCGCACAATGTTCTGCGCCTTGCTCATCATGCGCACCACCTTGTAGTGGCGATACAGATTCGCGTGCAAGAAGCGTTTGAGCTCATCAGCCTGCGCCCGCATATCTGGCGAGAATCCGGCCAAACGAGGCAAATGACGAATCGCATCCACGCTGTCCGGGCGATGCTCTTCCAGCTTGGCGCGCGTGGTTTCCGTTAAATCCACCACTAGCGTGTTGATCATGCCGCGGATAATCTCCGCCACCAAACGTTGACCGCTCAAGCCCGGATATTGGGCTTGTACATGCTCGTAATGACTGTTGAACAGGCGCAGTTCCAGCAACTGTTCCAAGCGGATCAGGCCGGAGCGCAAACCGTCATCAATATCGTGATTGTTGTAAGCAATTTCATCGGCCAGATTGGCCATTTGGGCTTCCAGCGACGGTTGGGTACGATCAATAAAGCGCTGGCCGACCTCGCCCAATTCACGGGCGTGCTTCAGCGAACAATGCTTCAAAATCCCCTCGCGGGTTTCAAAGCACAGGTTCAGGCCATTGAAGGCGGCATAGCGCTCTTCCAGCTCGTCCACCACCCGCAGACTTTGCAGATTATGCTCAAAGCCCCCGGCCTCGGGACGCAGGCTTTGCATGCAGCTATTCAAGGTGTCCTGACCTGCATGGCCAAAAGGAGTGTGGCCCAGATCATGAGCCAGAGAGATCGCTTCGATCAGGTCTTCGTGCAAACCCAGATTGCGGGCGATGGCCCGCGCCAGCTGAGCCACTTCCAGACTATGCGTCAATCGTGTTCGAAATAAATCACCTTCGTGGTTAATGAAAACCTGGGTTTTGTATTCCAACAAGCGAAAGGCATTGCAGTGAATGATCCGGTCGCGGTCCCGCTGAAAGGCGTTACGGCCTTGGGGCGCTGCCTCTGCATAACGCCGACCGCGGGACTGTTCAGGGTGACAGGCATAAGCGGCAAGCATTTGCATAGGTTTTACTCCTGTTCCACCGTTGTAAAGCGGGCCAATGCCTGGCGTACCACATCAGGCGCGACCGCCTGCACCTTGGCATGGCCTAATTTATCCAGCAGCACAAAACGCAGCTGGCCACCTTCATTTTTCTTGTCCACCTGCATCAATTCCAGCCAACGGTCCGCAGGCCATTGTGGTGGAGTGATCGGACATCCGCTGGCTTGCACCAGGGCCTTGATACGAGCCACGTCCTGAGCCGGCAAGCCGCAGACCAGGGCGGAGAGCTCGGCAGCCATAATCATGCCGCAGCCCACGGCCTCACCATGCAGCCATTGGCCGTAGCCCATGCCGGACTCGATCGCGTGGCCAAAAGTGTGACCAAAGTTCAAAATGGCGCGCAGACCAGATTCGCGTTCGTCCTGGGAAACGACTTCAGCCTTGACCTCGCAGGAGCGACGAATCGCATAGACGATTTGTTCTTGTTCCAGCGTACGCATGGGCGCAATCTGCTCTTCACACCAGTTGAAGAAGTCCAGGTCGTAAATCATGCCGTATTTGATGACCTCCGCCAGACCGGCGGAGATCTCACGAGCAGGCAAAGTCTTGAGTACGTCCGTATCCACCTCTACAGCGATAGGCTGGTAGAAGGCGCCCACCATATTCTTGCCCAGCGGGTGGTTGATCGCCGTCTTGCCGCCCACCGAGGAGTCCACCTGCGCCAGCAAGGTCGTCGGCACTTGCACAAAGCGCACGCCCCGCATGAAGCAGGCCGCAGCAAAACCGGCCATATCGCCGATAACGCCACCGCCCAAGGCCACAATCAGGGCCTTGCGATCCAGGTGACCGCCCAGCAGCGCGTCAAAAATCAGGTTCAGGGATTCCCAGTTCTTGTAGGCTTCGCCATCGGGCAGCTCGATCACATGAACAGGCTTGCCGGTTGCAGCCAGGGCTTCCTTTGCAGGTGCCAGGTACAGGGCGGCCACCGTAGGATTGGTGACGATTGCAATGGCAGACGTATCGGCTGGCACCGTGTCTGCAAGATGCGCCAGACGCCCGGCGGCGATATGGATGGGATAAGCGCCACCCTGGGCGTCAACATGCACTACAGACATTTAGCAACCTCGTTCTTTCAACAGGGACAATAAGTGGCGCACCGCATGATGAACTGGCGCCGAGCCAGTTTCAAAGCGGACATCAGCCACTTCTTCATAGAGGGGTTCGCGCGCTTGCAACAGTTCCTGGATGCGGGCGCGTGGGTCCGCTGTTTGCAACAGCGGCCGGTTACGGTCTCGGGCCACGCGACGGTACAGCTCATCCACGGTAGCGCACAAGTACACTACGATACCGCGATCTTTGATGATCTGGCGATTGGCCTCGGACAAAATGGCCCCGCCCCCCGTTGCCAGCACAATACCGGTCTGGCGCGAACAAATATCGAGCACCGCAGATTCGCGTTTGCGGAACCCTTGCTCGCCTTCGAACTCAAAGATAGTGGCCACTCGCACACCGCTACGGGCTTCCAGCTCGTGGTCCAGGTCCATAAACTCGCGCTTGAGTTCCCGCGCCAATTGGCGACCAATGGTCGTTTTACCGGCTCCCATCATGCCTACCAAAATAATGGGGCGTGGGCCAGTCTGTTGTAAATGGAGCAGCTCGGCGTCTGTTAAGGGATCAGGATGTTCTACAGGCATCAGCTCAGCGGGTAAAGAGTGGTTCATTTGTGTATTATCCCATTAGCCTTCCCTAAGCACAGTCCGCTTGCTTAGTATTATTTTGTTACATTGATACTTGGTTTGAGGCCCAGTCCTGCTGCGTTTGGACTTTAAAATCAGCCCTAATGAGTTCCTCTTCCCGCTCCCCCAATTCTAAACCCGAGCAAAGCTCCGGTTCCTGGCTTGCCCGCCTCATCATCAAGACCTCGGTCTTTTTTGTGGGGCTTGGTCTGTGTGCCGTCCTGCTCGGGTCGCTTGCGCTGGCTTTGGCCTGGCCAAACCTGCCTGACCTTAGCGCCATGATCGACTACCGCCCCCGAGTGCCGCTGCGCATTTACACGGCGGATAAGGTGTTGATCGGCGAATTTGGTGAAGAACGCCGCAATGTGTTGCGTTTTGACGAAATTCCCGATGTCATGAAATCGGCCATTCTGGCGGCCGAGGACGATCGCTTCTACCAGCACGGCGGTATTGACTGGATGGGTGTTGGCCGTGCTGCCTTGGCCAATATGACCCATATGTCCAAGACCCAGGGGGCCAGTACGATCACCATGCAGGTAGCGCGTAACTTCTACCTGTCATCGGAAAAGACCTATACCCGCAAGTTCTACGAACTGCTGCTGACCTTCAAGATTGAAGCCACGCTAACCAAAGACCAGATTCTGGATCTGTACATGAACCAGATTTATCTGGGTCATCGTGCTTATGGTTTTGCCGCAGCCTCACGAACGTATCTGGGCAAGCAACTGGGCGAAATCACCACAGCAGAAGCCGCCATGCTGGCCGGTATTCCCAAAGCCCCCTCGCGCTTCAACCCCATTGCCAACTTCGAACGTGCCAAAACTCGCCAAGCCTATGTGCTGGGCCGCATGCGTACCCTGGGCTACATCACTGAGCAGGAATACCAGGACGCGATGGCACAGGAAATCGTCGTGAAATCGGCTCTGGGTACGCCTGCAGGTGGCTACGCCATCCACGGTGAATACGCAGCTGAACTGGCTCGCCAACTGCTGTACGGCGTCTACCAGGACAATGTGTACTCGCGCGGCTTCAATATCTACACCACGATCAAGTCCACCGACCAGGAAGCGGCTTACCTGGCCGTACGCAACGGTATTCTGGATTACACCCGTCGTGCTCCTTACACCGGCCCGCAAGGCCAGGTGGATCTGCCTGCCGGTATTGAAAACGATCACGCCCAGCTGGACTCCATTCTGGATGACTTGCAGGACAAGTACCCCGACACAGGCGACTTGCTGACCGGTGTGGTGCTCGATGCCAGCCCCAACCAGATTCGCGTGGCCCGTACCGCCCAGCAAATTATTGATGTCAACGACAAGCGCGCCCTGAAGATTGTCGCTCGTGGCCTGGTGAAAAACGCCAAGGCAGACGTGCGCATTCAGCGCGGTTCCGTGGTCTATCTGTTCCGCAATGGCGATTACTGGGAAGTGATCAATATGCCTGCGGTGCAAGCGGCTTTTGTGTCGGTACGCCCGCAAGACGGCGCTATCCAAGCCATGGTGGGCGGTTTCCACTTCTCGGACGGGAAGTTCAACCGCGTCACGCAAGCCTGGCGTCAACCCGGCTCGGCCTTCAAGCCCTTCATCTACGCCTCCTCGCTGGAGCGTGGTCTGACTCCAGCCACTCAGATTTCGGACGAACCTTTTGTTTTGACCGCAGCCCAGACCGGCTCCAAGCCCTGGACACCCAAGAACTACGGTCGCACCTACGAGCCCATGCTGACCATGCGCCAAGGCTTGTATAAATCCAAAAACATGGTGTCCATCCGTATCATGCAGGCCGTCGGTCCCAAGTATGTGCAGGAATACGTGACCCGCTTTGGTTTCGACAAAGCCCGTCAACCCGCCGTGCTGCCGCTGGCTCTGGGTGCCGGTAGCGTAACGCCTCTGCAAATGGCCGGTGCCTACTCGGTCTTTGCCAACGGCGGTTACCGCACTGAGCCCTACCTGATCGATTACGTAACCGACAGCACCAACAAAGTCATCATGCGTGCCAAGCCCATTGTGGCCGGTGATGCGGCTGCCCGTGCCATCGACGCCCGTACGGCTTACGTCATGAACGATTTGCTGCGCGGTGTGGCAACTTCCGGTACTGGTGCCCGCTCCTCGCGCGAATTGAAGCGTACGGACATTGGTGGCAAGACAGGGACCACCAACGATTCCCAGGACGCCTGGTTTGCCGGTTACACGCCAGATCTGGTTGGTATTGCCTGGATGGGCTTTGACAAGCCACGCAGCCTGGGTTCGGGTGAAACCGGCGGTGGTGCTTCCATGCCTATCTGGATCAACTACATGCGCGCCGCGCTCAAAGACAAGCCTATCGTCCCTCCAGGCCCCATGCCTTCCGGCCTGTCGCGCATCAACGGGGACTTCTACTTTGACGAATTCCCACCCGGACAAGCGATTGCCCGTGTTGGTCTGCCCGCTCCAGGTGACGGTGCCCTACAACAAGGCGGTAGCGATCAAAGCGATGGTATTGGCGACCTGCTGCGGCAACTGGACTCTGACTCCGGTTCTTCGAGCACGCAAGCCCAGCCCTTCGTCCCCTTCTAAATCCAGTACCCAAACGCCGGCCTAGCCGGCGTTTTTTTATGCTTTGTCCCTCACAATGGCATAATGTTCTGCATTGTCTGCACTAGCTCAACACCTTATGAACAAACTACGTTCCTCCCGCCTGCTGGCCTTGCTGGCACTTAGCATTTTTCTTAGCGCTTGCGGCTACAAAGGCCCCTTGTACCACCCTCCTGCGCAGGAAGCAGCGGACGCCCAAACAGCGCCGCGCTGATTTCCGCCCTGCTCGCTTAACCTCTGTTATTTGACGACACCATGACCGTTGCACCTCACTTCCAATTTCAGAACAACACGCTGCACGCCGAGCAAGTTCCCCTGAACAAGCTGGCTGAAGAATTCGGCACCCCTCTGTATGTGTATTCCCGCCAAGCCTTGCGCGACGCCTGGGAGTCCTATCGAGTGGCAGGCCAGGACCGCAAGTTGTTGGTGTGCTATGGCATGAAGGCCAACTCCAACCTGGCCATTCTGCAAGAATTCGCCCGTCTGGGTACCGGCTTTGACATTGTCTCGGGCGGTGAGCTGGCCCGTGTCATCGCCGCCGGTGGCGATCCAGGCAAAGTGGTGTTCTCCGGTGTCGGCAAACAGGTTTGGGAAATTGAAGCTGCCCTGAAAGCAGGCGTGAAGTGCTTCAACGTCGAATCCGAAGGCGAGCTGGAGCGCGTTGCACAGGTTGCTGAACGCATGAATGTGAAAGCGCCTGTTTCCTTGCGTGTGAATCCGGACGTGGATGCTCGCACCCATCCCTACATTTCCACCGGGCTGAAAGACAACAAGTTCGGCGTGCCTATTGATCAGGCTCCTCGCATCTATGCACGCGCCCAAGAGCTGCCCAGCCTGAATATTGTGGGTGTGGATTGCCATATCGGCTCGCAGATTACCGAAGTCAGCCCCTATCTGGATGCGCTGGACAAGCTGATCAAGCTGATCCTGGCCCTGAAAGAGCAAGGCGTGAACCTGACTCATCTGGATTTGGGCGGCGGTCTGGGCATTCGCTACACCGACGAAACCCTGGTGACCCCTACCCAGCTGCTGACCGAAGTGTTTGCCGCTCTGGACAAGAACGGACTTGGCCATCTGGAAATCGTGCTGGAACCCGGCCGTTCCATGGTGGGCAATGCCGGTGTGCTGCTCAGCCGCGTGGAATACCTCAAGCATGGCGAGACCAAAAACTTCGCCATCATTGATGCCGCCATGAACGACTTGATTCGCCCCACTCTGTACGACGCCTGGCACGGCGTGGAAGCGGTAGAGCCTCGTCCAGTGACGGAGTCCACTCCCCGCTACGATCTGGTTGGCCCCATCTGCGAAAGCGGTGACTGGCTGGCTCGTGACCGTCAGCTGGATCTGAAACAGGACGATCTGGTCGCCATCATGTCCGCCGGTGCCTACGCCTTTACCATGGCCAGCCAGTACAACACCCGCCCCCGTGCGGCTGAAATTCTGGTCGACGGCGATCAGGTTCATGTGATCCGCCCCCGCGAAAGCCTGGAAAGTTTGTTTGCCACCGAACGATTGCTCCCTTAAAGGCGGGCAAGAATGCAGGTAACAACCATTCAGCCTTAAAGAACTCTCGAATCTGACCGTAAAACAGGCCGGGACTGCGCTGCCATCAGCAGGCATCGCAGTCCCGGCCTGTTGCGTCCTGTCCTAGCCGGGAACGCACAGATTTCGCTGTCAGTGGCCAGACAGTTCGATGGTAAGCGCTGGAGGCTGTACCACCATCATGACCACCCCAGGGATACCGACACACGGCTTTGAGCCTGTTACTTCGGCCAGCGAGCGCCTGATTCGCGGCTTGAGTCTTTACGTCATCCCTTTGTTTCTGATCATGCTCACTTTATGGGCATTACTGTTCCTGCCGAATCGCTACCCTACCGTTCCCGGTCAAAGTTTGGGCATTCAGGCGCTGGCCAGCCAGCAAGAGCATGCGGATCCAGAGTTACTGACGCAATTGGAAAATGCCCCGACCCGGCAACGATTGCACCTGAGCGAGCCCCATTGGCTGCTGCTGACCCTACCCGCCCCCTTCCCCCAGCAGGACCAGGTCCTGCACTTTCCGGCCTCCCCGATTTCTTCGCTGCACTGCCAAGACGCCCGCAGCGGCCAAGCCCTGCGTAACAGTGAGCTGGACCCGCCTACCCCGCTGTCACCCGCCCCGGTAAAAAGCTACACCCTGGAATTAGGCCAGGCGAACCACCCCGACACCGTGCTGTGCCGTGTCGAGACCTCCCGCCCCACCCTCCTGCAAGCTCAGCTCTGGGCCAGCGCTGACGTCACCAACTCCTCGATCCGTCTTAGCCGTGGCATAGGGCTGCTGGAAGGCGGCTTGCTGACCATGGCCATGTTCATGCTGGTGCTGGCCGCCACCAACCGCGCCTGGATCTACCTGCTGCTGTCAGTCTGGCTGATTGGCAACCTGCGCCTGGGTTCGATGGCCATGGGCTGGGATACCCAGTGGCTAGGCCAGATTCTGCCCTCGCAGTACATGCCGGTGCTGCGTCAGGTGACCATCGCCTGCTACTTCATCCTGAGCTATTCCCTGTTTACGGTATTGCTGGGCAACTCGATTACTACCGCCCGCCTGCAACGCTTGCTGCCTACGGTGGGCATACTGGGCCTGATCCTGTTACCCGTGTCCCTGCTGGCCCCGGCGTCCGTGTTCCAGCCCGTCATGTGGGTCAGCACTATCTACGCGCTGTGCTGCGTCTCTGCCGTGCTGCTGTCCGTCCTCCTGCACACCCGCTCGCGCATCTTGCTCTGGCAACTGGTGCTGCTCAGCATGGCCCTGTGCATGCTGATTTCAGCCATCTTTCTGGTGGCCTTTGGTCGCTCCAGCTTTGTAGAGAACTTCAACGGCGTCATCGCCTTCCTGCTCTCCAATCTGATGGTAGCCCTGGCCGTAGGTGAACGCTTGCGAGAAGACCGCAGCGAATCCCTGCGCGCCCGTAACGAACTCATGGCCCACTACCTGCTGACCCCTGTCGGCATGTTCACCCTGAACGAATCCGGCGTCTTTCTGCGCATCAGTCCCATTCTGGCGCGCATGCTCAACATAGACGCAGACCCGAACGAAAGCACCATTCACTGGACCAATTTCTTTCCCGAACAAGACTGGAAAGCCGTCGCCCAAAGCACACAAAATGGTCAGGACGTGACCATTACCTACTACGACGCCGATGCCCAGCCCTGCCAATTTGCCTTGCGTGTGGCCATCGTCAATCAGTGCATCGAAGGATCTCTGCAAGACATCACCGCCCGTGCCGAGACCTACCGCCAACTGCGCCTGATGGCCGACAATGATCCGGTTACCAATGTCCTGAACCAGCGCGGCATCGAAAAAGCACTGGACGGCCTGCTCAGCCGCAGCCAGGACGACAAACCGTGCCTGCTGGCCTACTTGGACCTGAACCACATCAAATATGTGAACGGCACCTTCGGCCATTCCTCGGGCGATGCCCTGCTGCTGAAAGTCTGCGAGCAACTGGAATCTGTCCTGCGCAGCAAAGACAAGATTGGCCGCATCGGCAGCGACGAATTTGTCATCATCTTTGAAGACTGCGAACCCGACCAGGCTCGCACTCTGGCCAATAGCGTGCTGGAATCGCTGAACAAAAGCCCCTTGCTGGCTGGCAACCGCAGTTTCAACCTGCGCAGCACACTGGGGCTGGTCGAAGTCGCCCCCGGCATGGCTCCGCAAGAAGCCATCTCCGCCGCCAGCCGAGCTGCCCGCGACGCCCGCCGCCTGCATCAGGACATGATTATCTACGGGCAGGACTCCAACGTCCTGCAAGAACACGCCGAAGAACTACGTTTATTTGAAGAGCTGGAAGGTGGCTCTTCTCGCGCGCTATACCTGGAAATGCAGCCTATCGCTGCCTTGCGTCGCCCCATGGACAGCCTGAACTTCGAGGCCTTGCTGCGCGTGCGCGACTCCTCTGGCCAGCTCATCCCTACCGGCCGCATCATCGCAGCAGCAGAAGAAAGCGGCACCATCACCATCATCGATAAATGGGTGTTCTCCGCCACCCTGGAATGGATGTCCAAACACGAAGCTCAGTTGAGCAAGACCCAATGGGTCACCATCAACCTGAGCGGCGTGTCCCTGAACGACGACACCTTCATCAAATGGCTCTTCGACATCCTGGCCCGATTCGAACACCTGGCCCGCCGACTGTGTGTAGAAATCACCGAAGGCGTCGCGCTGGACGACCTGGAGCACACACGTAATTTCATGCGTCGCCTGCAGAAAATGGGCGTACGCATCGCACTGGATGACTTTGGAGCGGGGTACACCTCCTTCTCCTACCTGCGCGAACTGCCCGCCGATGCCATCAAGATCGATGGCGCCCTGATCTGCGACATGCTGAAAAAAGAAACCAACGTCGCCATTGTCCGAACCATTGTTGAACTGGCCAACAACCTGGGCATGATCAGCATCGCCGAATGGGTCGAAGACGTCCCCACCCTGAAAGCCCTGCAAGAACTGGGCGTGGACTACGTACAAGGCTTCATCATCTCCAAAGCCTGCACCCCTGCAGACCTGCTCAAAGCCAACGCCATGACCGACTTGGTCCACGACGCCGCCGCCAGACAGTTCCTGATCGAATCCCAGGACAAGTTCCCGCCCGCCATGTAAGTAGGTAAGCGCCCAAGCCCCACAGAGGGCCTGGGTGGCAAAGGACCGCGTTTCTCACCACATTGATGCGCCTTCATTGCAAATGTCATGGGGAAGCTATAAAAGCCTTCCTGACACCATCATCACCCCGACACCCTGCCATATAAGAGCCTGAGTCTTCTGGCCCGATCGCACCACTTACCACTGCGTAATACCCAACTCTAAATTTCGCACTTCATATCTGCTACCGCTCCGAGTGCAGGCGCGTATCTAAAGTTGGAGCAGTAAATAGATCTGAAGATAGATACAGACATCGAGCTAGCTTGGGTTTTAGCGGTCTAGATCTGAGTCTGGCTAAGCAAAGCCACCTCAATCCAACAAACTTCCGATTAACGCCTAACCCAAAAACCGCAATCACGCTTCCCCTAAACCCACCCACTATTCACCGAAAAAATTAGGACTGGTCCATAAACAAACACTGTGAGCCGCTGGTGTGCGGGTCGGGGTGTCGGGGCGATTCAGAGTGCTTGCCGCGGGCGGAAGATCGCGTAGGGGTTCAAGCATCCTGCTGTTTGAGCACGACGCTTATGGTTTGTCCGGGGGACAAACCATCGTGCGAGTTCAGGATGCGCCCTACGCGATCTTCTACCAAGGGCACCGGTGCACAGCACCGGCAAGCGCTCAAGCCCCGACACCCCGACCCGCACACCAGCGGCGTCTCCCAGAGCTTATGCCCCCCCCCAAAGCACCATTCAAGCCCCTACCAGGCACCCGCCCCTAAAAGAACAAATAAACAGCCACAAAAAAACCCGAGTCCGGCACTCAGCCAAACTCGGGTTTCCCAATTCTACAACCGCCATTCCGAAGCCCAAACACAAGCACCCCAGAACAGCAAAAACCTTACAGCTCCCCGTAGGAATGCAGCCCCGACAAGAACATATTCACGCCCAGGAACGCAAAGCTGGTAATCAGCAGCCCACCCAGCGCCCAATATGCCGCCATCGTGCCACGCAGCCCTTTAAGCAAGCGCAAGTGCAACCAAGCCGCATAGTTCAGCCACACAATCAAAGCCCAAGTCTCTTTCGGGTCCCATTGCCAGTAAGTGCCCCAAGCATCAGCGGCCCACAAGGCCCCCAGCACCGTAGCCACCGTAAAGAAGGCAAAACCCACCGCAATCGCCCGGTACATAATGTCATCAAGCACCTCCAGCGAAGGCAGCTTGCGCGAAATCGGACCACGGAAATACAGAATCGTACCCACGATCACACTACCGATACCGAAATACAGCATCCAGGTAGGCGACAACTCGCGCGAACCAAAAATCATGGGCTCAGCACACAGAATCGCACCTAGCAAAAACACTGGAATCAGCTTGGCACGCGAACGCGTCTCGCCATTCTCCTTAACCAGATACGCAAAACCCACCATGGCCGCCAACGAGAACGTACCGTAACCAATAAAGTTGGCCGGCACGTGCAGCTTCATCCACCAACTCTTCAGTGCAGGCACCAAAGGCTGAATCTGATGCGCATCACGCGTGAAGGAATACCACAGCAGGAAAATAACCAGCGAACTGATCGCCAACAGCACAAAGCCACCCAAGGCTCGCGTGTTGTAACGACGCTCGTAATACATGTAGAACAAGGCCGTAATCAGCGCCAGCAGCACAAACACTTCATACAAATTGCTGACCGGAATATGACCGATGTCCGGACCCAACAAGTGACCTTCGCGCCAGCGCACCAGCAAACCGGTCATCCCGGCATAGATCGCCGCCCAGGTCAGTCCCGATCCCATCCAGGCCGCCGTATTGCTGAAAAAACCAGCCCAGTACATCACCGTAGCCAGAATGAACAGCGCGCACATCCACAAAATGGCGGACTGGGAAGAGAACAAATACTTCAGCAGAAAAACCGAATCGGCCTTTTCAATATCGCCGGTGCCCAAACCATCACCCGTGCTGTACAGCCAGACCGCCAGCAAAGCTGTCAAACCAGACAACACCAGCAGCGTGCGCAACGGACGCCACAACCACCCCAGCCAGGCAACAAACGGCACAAAAGCCACCAGAATGATCTTTTCGTAGTAATCCATACTGGTGCTGTACACATTGAGCGCATACGCCGCACCCAAAGCCAGTACCACCAGAAACAGCACATCCGTCCAGTCCGGACGGCCACGGATACCGCGCCGGTCACCACTGGAAGCGATATTGTCTTGCCACATCGAGGGAGTGGCCGAAGAAAGGGTCTGCGCCATAGTAGCTACACCTTGTCAGACAGATAGCCGGTTGAACGCCGCTTTAAGGCGATCAAACTCGAGGTTAAAGTCCAAGTTGCGACGTTGAGATGTCATGGCAGCCATGACACTGCTGCCTTGGTTGTGAGGGCGAATCCAGACCCACACACGGCGATCCCGGATATAGAACATCGAGAACACGCCAATAATCAGAAACAAGCAACCCAAGTACACAATGTACATGCCTGGGCTGCGCGCCACCTGGAATACGCTGGCCTGAACTTGCTCAAAGCTGTCCAAGGTCAACATAACCGGTGCCGGGTAATCAGGCAGGTTGGCAAACGCCAGTACAGCAGACTGAATCCAGCGATTGGCATCGCTATTTTCCTGACTGTAATCCAGCTCTGGCAAACCTTGTTGCTGCCTGATCAAATCACGCAATTCCGACAGTGTGAACTGAATCATGGGAATTGCAAAACCCAGAATACGCTCGCGCTCGGCCTCGGGGACACGGCTGATCAAGCCATCAAAACCGGCACGCACAAACGTCTGCAAAGCAGTTCTGGACGCGGAGAGCATCAGCTCTTTTTGCTCGGGCGACGAAGAGTTACGCTCGGCAAAGCGCTCGGCCGCCTGGGTCACCAGGGCCTCATTCTGCGTGGCCGCACGCAAATCCATGAATTCTTTCAAGGAACCCTTGTCGTCAGCCGGGAAACGCACATAGCGGAACGGCTCGGCGGGCGAAAAGCGCATACCGGCCAGAAACACCAGGGTGCCATCCAGCTCCACCGGCAGCATATAGTTCACAAACTCGCGGGACTGGCCCTGATCGTCGATCAAGCGATAGTTCACGCTGGGGCCGACGTTCTTCAGATGCTGATCTTTCTTGTTGGCAGCGCTACCAGTAACCGCGGCTACGTGTTCAATCATGGCCTTGGGCTGAGGATCACCCTCAGTCAGGTTCTCCACGTTGATGGGGCGCAGCTCGGTCAACTGAACCGTCAAAGCATGTTCGTTGGGGCTTTCCTGGGCCGCAATGCCCACGGTTTCGCCCACTTTGCCATTTAGCGCAAAGGTCTTGGAACCGGGGCCTACCAAGGGATAGCCCTTCAGGCTGAGGATACTGCCGCCATCGTCAAAACCGGACTGGTAAACCGTGACCCCCTTGTAGCGCAGCGGCTCGTTCACCTCGATGGTGCGCTCGAACGTATCGCCCGTGACGGGATCGGTAACTTCCACTTCACTCTTGAAGCTGCTGGGCATGCCGGTTGAGTAGTACTCCACCAGGAAACGCTTGAGTTCCAGGGCAAAAGGCAAAGGCTGAATCAGGACGCCTTCACCGGAATTGACCACGGCAGTAGCCGTACGGGCTCCCTCTGGCACCAGCATATTGGCGCGGAAGCTGGGATTGCCCAAGCCCAGTCGACCCGACTCGGGAACCTGGGAAATCAGCATGTTTTCAGTAATGGGCTGTTTGCCACCCAGCCACACTTGCAGGCGCACGGGCAATTCGCTGTCGAGCAGGCCGCCCACACAGATCACCACAATCGCCAAGTGGGCAAAAATGTAACCCAGCTTGTTGGCGCTGCCCTTCTTGGCCGCCATCATCATGCTGCCGTCGTCATCCTGACGCACGCGCACGGCGTAACCCTGGGACTGCAACCAGCCTTGCACCTGCTCGCGATTATGTTCGGGAGCACCGGCGCTTTCCAGTTCAACACGGTGGGGAAAGGCTTTCAGACTGCCGCCGCGCACATGCTCTTTGAACGTGCGCATTTCACGGATCATCTTGGGGGCATTACGAATGACGCACAGCGTGGTCGAGACCACCAGAAACGTCATGATGACCATGAACCAGCCACTGTTGTAGATGGACCAGATCGAAAAATGGTCGAAAAATTCAAACCAGTACGGCCCGAATTGATCGATATACGTATTGGCGGGCTGATTTTGCGCCAGAACAGTGCCGATCAGACTAGCTACGCAAATGAACATCAGCAAGCTGATGGCAAAGCGCATCGAACCGAGCAATTCCAGAAAATCGGCCGCAAAGCGACGTACGGGGGATACTTTTTTCACAAAGGCTAGCTTAGGAGGTGGGGGGTTTCACCGGAAACATCCAGACTTTGAACGCAGAACGCACACAAAGTTCGATCGCTGGACAAAACACCAACACGAGACCCGGCCCAAATCGGCACTGCCCGTTGTTAAGGCTCCCAAACTGCCATGACTATCAGGAAGCTGGGGCCAAAAAGCGAATGTCAGGCTTCAGACAGTCAGGGGGCCAATGGCCCCCTTGGACTGATTAACGCAGGCCAGCTGCGAAATCTGACACGGCTGCAATGTCGGCGTCCGACATGCGATCCGCGATGTCATGCATCATCGGGCCATTGGCACGGTCGCCGCTGCGGAACAATTTGAGCTGTTCGGCAATGTAGGCAGGGTGCTGGCCAGCCAGACGGGGGAACTGACCGGGCATACCAGCGCCGTCAGGCGAGTGGCAAGCGGCACAGGCCGCAACACCGCGCTCGGGCAAACCGCCGCGCCAGATCTTCTGGCCACGCTCCATGGTGTCTTCTTTGGTAGCGTTAGCTGCCTGATCCCAGTTCACGGGCTGTTGGGACAGGAAGAAAGCCACGTTTTGCATGTCTTCTTCGGTCATGCCAGCAGCAATGGCGGTCATCAGGCTGTTGGCGCCTTCAGGGCCGCGACGGGAAGGCACAGACTTCTCGTCCTTGGCACGGAAATCGTGCAGCTGCTTGACCAGGTACTCGTACGGCTGGTGAGCCAGCGACGGGTTGACCGGAATAATACTGTTGCCGCCATCCCCGTGACAGGTCACACAGGCCAGCACGCCACGCGACATCTCACCTTGCAGGTAGAGCTGCTCGCCTTTGGCGGCATCTGGCTTGGGCAGACCAGCTGCATTGGCCACGTTAGCGGTAAAAACCACAGAGCAAGCCATCGTCAGGCTGCTTGCGATAACGACTCGGGAAAGCGCACGCTTCATTTGGACCTCGATAATCGCGAATCAATCGGGGTGCCGCATGCGCCCCGCAAAAGCCACCGTAAGCCGCTGGTCAGTACCCAGTGGACTACGACATTACTGTTTCAAATCGAGAGATTATACAATAGGCGCTGAACCAATATGGAATTACGCTGCAACCATGTCGATACTGCACCGCGCTCACTTCACGATTTCAGCTGCTCAGATCGATCAGCTGCCTCCTCCCGGACCGCCAGAGGTCTGTTTTGTGGGGCGCTCCAATGCGGGCAAATCCTCCGCCATCAATGTGTTGGCCAACCAACGGAAACTGGCTTTTTCCAGTAAAACGCCGGGACGAACACGCCTGATCAATATGTTCGGTATCCCCGACCCGCTCTCGCCGGGCGACTTTCTGGGCCACCTGGTGGACTTGCCCGGCTACGGCTATGCCGCCGTGGCGCGCCACGAAAAGCAGGACTGGGCCGAAATTCTGGGCGAGTACCTGGTCTCCCGCCCCTCGATTGCCGGCATTGTGTTGCTGATCGACATCCGACGCGGCGTGACCGACCTGGATATGCGTCTGGCCGACTGGATTGCACCTACCGGCAAGCCCGTACTGGCTCTTTTGACCAAGGCCGACAAACTGCCGTATGGTCAACGCATCAAGGCGGTGGCCGAAGTGCGCCGCCAACTCCGGGAAATTGGCGCCCTGCATGCGCTGCCCTTCTCCTCCACTGATCGTATCGGCTTGCCCGAAGCGACCGAATGCATCGAAAACTGGATTTCTCCGAAGGTTGTTCCATGACTCGTTTTATTCCTCCTGCCGACTTTCCAAATACTCGCCTGCGCCGTAACCGCCGCGACGAGTTTTCCCGCCGTCTGGTGCGCGAAAACCGCCTGTCCACCGACGACCTGATCTACCCGGTCTTTGTGCGTGAAGGCGAGAAAGTTCAGGAGCAAGTCGGCTCCATGCCAGGCGTCATGCGCTATTCGCCTGATGAACTGATGCGCGTGGCCGAACAGTGTCTGGAGCTGGGCATCCCCGTGTTGTCCCTGTTCCCGTCCATCGACCCGTCCCTGAAAACGCCGGATGGCAGCGAAGCCGCCAACCCGAACGGCCTGATTCCGCGCGTGGTGGGCATGCTCAAGCAGCAATTCCCCGAGCTGGGCGTGCTGACTGACGTGGCTCTGGACCCCTACACCAGCCATGGCCAGGACGGCATTCTGGACGAAGCCGGTCACATCCTGAACGAAGAGACGGTCGCCATGCTGATCCGCCAGGCCCAGACGCAAGCCCAGGCTGGCGTGGACATTGTGGCCCCCAGCGACATGATGGACGGCCGCATCGGCTCCATCCGCGCCGCTCTGGACAAGGACCAGTTCATCCACACCCGCATCATGGCTTACTCGGCCAAGTACGCCAGCGCCTTCTACGGCCCCTTCCGCGACGCGGTGGGCTCGGCTGCCAATCTGGGCCGTTCCAACAAGAACACCTACCAGATGGACCCCGCCAACCGTAACGAAGCCCTGCGCGAAGTGGCCGCCGATATCCGCGAAGGTGCCGATATGGTCATGGTCAAACCTGGCCTGCCTTACCTGGACATCCTGCGCGACGTAAAAGACGCCTTTGGCATGCCAACCTACGCCTACCAAGTCAGTGGCGAGTACGCGATGATCAAGGCTGCCGCCCAGAACGGCTGGCTGGATCACGACAAGGTCATGATGGAGTCTCTGCTGGCATTCAAGCGTGCTGGTGGCGACGGCATTCTGACCTATTTCGCCATCGAAGCCGCCAAGCTGATGCGCGAACAGAACTGCTGATTCACATCAATCAGAACGCAAAAAACGCAGCCTGTGAGCTGCGTTTTTTGTTGTGTGTACGCGACGATCTATCGTCTGTTAAGCCCTGATAAGGCCGATTCGGGGCAAATCAGGAACTTCAGGCACCGGCCAGAACCTCATCCAGCACCTTGGAAAAGCGACTGGCATCCTGAAAACCGATCACGCGCAATTGTTCCAGCTGTTTCCCCTTGGAATCGAAAAACATGATGCCGGGAGGGCCAAACAGGCGGAAATGTTTCAGCAACTCCCTGTCCTCGGGAGTGTTGGCTGTCACATCCACCTGCAGCAAATCAAACTGTGCCATACGCTGTGCAACCGCAGGATCACTGAACGTGAAATTCTCCATTTCAATGCAGGACACACACCAGTCTGCGTAGAAATCCAGCATGACGGGACGGGTGGTCTTGGCCAGCCGTCCTTCCAGCTCCTGCAAAGTGAGTACGCGCTGAAACTCCACTTTGCTTTGAGCGGCTGCCACCGTACCGGACGATTTCAGCCCTTCCAGTGGACGAATCACGCTAGGACGACCCAGGGCAATACTGATCATCATCATGATGGCCCAGACCGCCAACATCATGCCTACGCCCTGGCGCAAACCCGACCAAGGTGTGCGCGCTGCCGTACCGCGCCCAAATGCACCCAACAAGGCCGCGGCCCACAAAGCCAAAACGACCCAGCCAAAGACCGCGATCGTGCCAGACATCAAGGGCGATACCATCCACCAGGCCGTAGCCAACAGCAAGACACCAAATGCGGTTTTGACACTTTCCATCCAGGCACCGGCCTTGGGCAACACACTGCCAGAACCCGCGCCCACAATCAGCAGCAACACGCCCGACCCCCAGGCCAAGGCGAACAGAGCCGAGCCGCCCAGGACCACATCACCCGTCTGCGAAATAAACAGCAGCACACCCGCCAAAGGCGCTGCTACGCAAGGGCCGACGATCAGCGCAGACAGCATGCCCATCAGGAACACGCCACCCATCTGCCCACCCGGCAAACGGTTCATGGTTTCATTCAGGCGATTTTGCAGCGCTGCCGGGGCCTGCACCGTAAATACATCCAGCATGGACAAGGCCAGCACCACCAGGATCAGGGCAAACAAGCCCAAGACCCACGGATTCTGCAACCAGCTTGCCAAGCCTGCGCCCAGCAAACCTGCCGCCACACCCAGCAAGGTGTAGACCAGAGACAAGCCCAGCACAAAGGCAAAAGCCATTTTCAAACCATGCCAGCGCGATGGCGCAGGCTGATTACGGCCCGCAATGATGGACAGCAGAATCGGCACCATCGGCAAGACGCAGGGTGTAAAGGACAGCAGCAAGCCGAACACAAAGCTCAGCAGCACAATCTGCCCCCAACCTGCTTGCTTGAGGTAATCCGCCAAGCCCACATCACTCAGGCTCAAGGCCGACGCGACACCACCTGTGCTGGCAGATGTAGCCATAGACGTCGTGCCTGCGGTGTCTGTTTTCTGACCCGAGCCTTCACCCGGCGCAGGCACCGACACCACACCGAAGGGGCCTGCCACTTCCCAGCCCTGTCCGGTGGGGATCAGGGTCAAGGTTTGCGTAGAGGGGGAATAGCACAGGCCAGCATCGGCACAACCCTGGCTGACCACATCAATTTTCAGATCCTGGCCCGTACCGCTATCGGCCAGAACAGGCACTCGCAGAGTGACCGAGTTGCGGTAGACCTCCATGACTTCGTCAAAGGTAGGGTCGTACACCTTTTCGCCATCGGGAAGCTGGGGAGTACCCAAATGCTCGGCCTTCTCGGTCGAGATCCCGAAGCGCTTGCGATACATATAGTATTCAGGCGCAATCTGGAAATGGATATCCAGCTGATCGGGCTGGCTCATGGCCGCGGTCAGTACAAAAGCCTGTTCCGGGTCCAGAAACTCTTCTTCTGCCTGCGCCGTCAATGGCGTTGCCAGCCAGGCCAGCATCAGGACAAAGAAAACAGCAAACCACGCGCCAAGACGCTGGGCAGAAAACGGGGAACGCTTCAAAGACAAAGGCACAAATCTATTCCGGTTTTTTAGGCTGGGCTATCTGAGATTACGCTGGACGCGTCTGGGTGCGGACCCAATCCAGATAAGCGGTGAAACCACCAACAACCGGAAACACAATCAATTCAGGCAGTTCGTAAGGATGCTGCTCTCGCAAGCGATCTGCCAGTTCCGGTAGCCGGGCCACTGTGGTTTTGAAAGTCAGCGTGATTTCCTCATCACCCTGTAACTCCCCTTGCCACATGTACATAGACAAACTGGCGGGCGCAAGGTTCGCACAAGCGGCAATTCCATCTTCAACCAGGTGATGAGCCAGGTACTTGGCCAGCATCATATCGGGCACCGTCGTCTGCACCAGCACCAATTGCTGTGCATCCAGATCGGGCAAGGTCAAGGCCAGTTTGGGTTTGGAACTGGAGGAATTCTCAGAGGACATGCAGGGCTCCTAATCAAGCCCTTAGTGTAGCGCCGGATGCCGGCGCTTAGATGCTGGACCGAGGTCGAGTCAGGCCGCTTAATGTTTCAGAGGGGCGCTCGCCATAGCGATGTCGATAGTCAGCAGAGAACTGTCCCAGGTGGGCAAAGCCACAGGCCAGGGCCACTTCGGTGACTGACATGCCGCCTTCCTGCAAATATCGGCGGGCCGCTTCCAAACGCATCTGCTTTAGACGCGCCATCGGTGCGACACCCAAATGCTCCCGGAATCCCGCGTACAAACTGCGCACGCTGACCCCGGCTGCCTGGGCAATATCAGCAATCGTGATGGACTGGCTGGATTGGCTTTCCATGAAATCCAGGGCACGTCGCAAAACATACGGCAAGGCTGCCGCGGTCTTATGAGCAGGCTGATTGTGCTGGTGCAGCTCGAACAAGGCATAAATCAGGGTCTGCTCGAATTGGCGTACCTGACGGGGCTGATCAAACAAAGTGCCGTCCGACACTTCGGCAAACTGCCAATCCAGCAAGCGGCGCAAACTGGCTCCGCCAGGCGCATCCAAAGGAATGGAAGGCTGGAACTCCAAAGGGCCGCGCACAGGCTGGGCAAAATAATCCTGATAATGGCGCTCCAGCCCTTGGCGTCCAATACGCACAAACAGCTTATCGGCCTCCAGACTATGTTCCATGCTGAAGTCTTGAGTCGGGCTGATGATGGAAGCCAGGCGAGAGGTAGACGCGAAACGTCCGTGCGCCGTATGAATCTGCTCTTGTCCCGACAGAGGAATTTGCAAGAGATAGAAGTCGTCCAGTGGCTGGGGCTGAATCTGCACCTGCGCGCCATAGCGCAAACGACCATAGGCTACATCCTGGCCTTGGCGTAGATACAAGCGTGCATTCAGACGCTGACGAGTATCCGCCAGGGTCAGACTATGCGGGCAGAAAACCTGGGAGATATAGTGCTGAACGCAGTCCACATCCTGCGAATGCAGCTGGGCATAGCGATTCAGTATGGTGGTCATGAGCGTCGCAACAAGCGATAAAAAAAGCTGTGCCTTAGTGTGGCACAGCCTCTTGCACTGCAACATCGAGACTATCCCTAGGCCCGGCTAAGGTGCCAAGACAGAGACAGCGATCCCGACGATTTACTGGCCCTGAAAACGGCCAAAACGTCCCTGCCAATACAGCAAAGGCGAATCCTGTGCCTGCTCGGCATGGTGCACCTGCAAGACACGGCCCAATACCAAAGCATGGCTATGACGTTCAATTACTTCCACGATCTGGCAGGCCAAAGCGGCAGGAGCTTGTCGTGCCAACCAGATACCGTGCTCGGTACGCAGCCAATCATGTCCGGCATAACGCGCATCGCCTTGCTCGCCTTTGAAACCGGCAAACTGCAAAGCCATGCCTGCCTGCTCGACACCCAGAATATTCACACCGAACAGGCCACTGTCACGCATTAAAGGCCAGGACGAGGAGCTTTGATTCACACAGACCAGTACCTCTGCCGGATCTGCGGCTACCGAGGTGACCGACGTTGCCGTCAGGCCGCTACGCTGGCCCTGGTGTTCGACCGTAATCACATTGGCCGTGCCACCCAGATGGCGCATAGCAAGTTTGAACTGCTCGGCAGAAACTCCAGGCGCGTGCAGCGCTTGGTCTGTCGGCAAGGAAGCCAATTCCACAGGCATGATTCACCCTTTTTTAATCTTATGGGCAGCACAGTCATCAGGACGGTGCTGCCTGCGTGGCGTACGTGAACTGGCTATCCCCCAGAGCAAACCCAAGCCTGCCCGATAGCCAGAAAATCGCTCTTAGCGAATGCCACGCTGCTGCAACAAAGGCAGCACAGTATCACGGAAATAAGGGAATTCCTTTACATAGTCCACAAAGGACAAGGTTGTTCCCCGGAAACCGGCTTCGTGCAACGCACACAAACCGTCAGCCACTTGCTCGGGCGTACCCACCAGCGGGAAGCCACCATGGCCCGCGGCCATACGCTCGCGAATCTGCTCCAGCAGCTCGTGCGGGAAGGAATGGGCGTGGGCAAACTGCAAATTCATCAGGTTATCCACGGCACCATTGTCGATATTGGCCATGATGCGTTCCCACTCGGCCTTGGCCTCGGCTTGCGTCGGACGGCAAACCACGTGCGAGAAGGTCATCACATCAACCTTGCGGCCTTGCGCTTGGCCTTGTGCCTTGAGTTCAGCCACTTCTTTCCTGGAGCGCTCCAACTCCATGGCAGGCGTGAACAGGAAGTTCGCGTTGCGGCTGGCAAACTCACGGCCCTGACCAGAACCAGCGGCGTTAAAGATAGGTGGATCAAACTCAGGACGAGGATTGCCGTAGACGCCTTTGGCCTGAAAGTACTTGCCATCCCAATCGAAGCGACCGTCGTGGTGCCAGATCTTCTTGATCAGATCGAACCACTCTTGTGCATAGCCATAGCGGGTTTCGTGATCATCAGGCAACTTCACACCCAAAGCGTCGTACTCGGGCTTGTTCCAGCCAGCCACAATATTCAGACCGACACGGTTGCCGCTCATCTGCGCCATGGTGGTGATCTGCTTGGCGATCACAACGGGGTGGTTCGCAACGGTGTGCACAGTGGCAAACACGCTGATATTGCGAGTATTGGCCAGCAAGGCCGTCGCCCAGGTGACAGTTTCCAGTACATAGCCGTGGAAATCGGTTTCGCCACCGTAACCAATCCAACGGGCGATAGGCAGCATGAAGTCGATGCCAGCATCGTCCAGCAGCTTGCCCAGCTTCAGATTGTTTTCCCACGTAGCCTGCCAGCGATCGGGCAAGGTCGACACCGTCATGCCACCACCGCAGTTGGTAGCAAAGGTTCCCAGCAGAAACTTATCGTGTGTGAGCAATGTATTCTGTGCCATCGCCAGTCTCCTGAAAATCGTTGTTCTTTACAGCTCACCACCATGGCGAAGCTGACATAGCGCAGATTTTAGGGATTGGCTTTACGGCCCACTATCGGATCACTGCCGGTTTTATCAATTGCCTGCAATTATTTGAACTTTAAAACTCTACAGGCCACCAAACCTAGCAAAAACCCTTATATAACAGCGGCTTGCCGTGTTTTCAGAACTTTTTCAATAGTCAAAGCACCCTGCTTTACACCTTCACACTGTACTGAAACGGAGTCCACGCTCTGGCTCAAGCCCACGCTTGGACTTATATGAGGGGTAGGCTTGGCACTAAGCCTGGGGCAAAAGCGAAACGAAGGTGAGAATCAAGGTCAGCAGCAACAGCAGCAACAAGGTTAAGGCCTTCCCAAAAACGCCCACCCCGTGATGAATAAGGCCATACGCCGCCAATAAAAAAACGGACTCCTGAGAGTCCGTTTTCAATACTACTGTAGAAACAAGCGGCGCTTATTCAGCAGCGGCTTCTTCCTGAACTTCTGGACGATCCACCAGCTCCATGAATGCCATAGGAGCGTTGTCACCCTGACGGAAACCCATTTTCAGGATGCGGGTGTAGCCGCCGTTACGCTCTTGGTAACGTGGGCCGAAAACTTCAAACAGCTTGGTCACTGCATCGCGGTCGCGCAGACGGGCGAAAGCCAGACGACGGTTTGCCAAGGTTGGGTTTTTAGCCAAAGTGATCAGAGGCTCAACCACGCGGCGCAGCTCTTTAGCTTTAGGCAGGGTGGTTTTGATGGCTTCGTGAGTCAGCAGGGACACGGACATGTTGCGGAACATGGCCAAACGGTGGCTGCTGGTACGATTCAGTTTACGTAGACCGTGACGGTGACGCATGATGATTTTCCTAAATAATGAATCTAATTGGCACGCCGCTTATGCGACATGCGTAAATCCGGTTCTTCTATCAGCTAAGCTGCGGACCAGATGGACAGCGCAAAACAATAGCACATTTTCAGCCGCCACCTACACTTTTTGCAGGTGTACAACACCAGAAAAAGTGTAAGCGGCGTCTAAGTACGTCTGTCTTGCTTACTACTTATGGACGCTCAAGACCCAGTGGTGGCCAGTTTTCGAGCTTCATGCCCAAAGTCAGACCACGTGCAGCCAACACTTCCTTGATTTCGTTCAAGGACTTGCGACCCAGGTTTGGAGTCTTCAACAGTTCGTTTTCGGTACGCTGGATCAGATCGCCGATGTAGTAGATATTTTCGGCTTTCAGGCAGTTTGCGGAACGAACCGTCAGTTCCAGATCGTCGACAGGACGCAGCAACACAGGATCGATCTGTGGAGCGCCACGCACTGGAGCTTCGTAGGCATCGCCCACACCTTCCAGAGCAGCAAACACAGAGATTTGATCCATCAGGATGCGAGCGGACTGGCGCACGGCTTCCTCGGGCGAGATCACGCCGTTGGTTTCAATGTCCAGAACCAGCTTGTCCAGGTCAGTACGCTGTTCCACACGGGCGTTTTCGACCGCGTAGCTAACACGACGCACTGGGCTGTAGGAGGCGTCCAGCACGATACGACCGATCGTGTGGGTGCGATCATCAGCCAGGGCGCGCACGTTACCAGGAACGTAGCCACGGCCTTGCTCAACCTTGATTTGCATTTCCAGCTTGCCGTCGTCGGTCAAGGTGGCAATCACATGATTGGGGTTGATGATTTCAACGTCGTGCGGCAATTCGATGTCGCTGGCCAGAACTTGGCCGGCGCCTTCCTTGCGCAGGATCAGGGTAACTTCTTCACGGCTGTGCAGCTTGAAGACCACGCCCTTCAGGTTCATCAAGATATCAACCACGTCCTCGCCCACGCCTGGCAGCGTGGAGTACTCGTGCACCACACCGGTAATCTGCACTTCAGTGGGTGCATAGCCGGTCATGGAGGACAGCAAGATACGACGCAGTGCGTTGCCCAGAGTGTGGCCGTAGCCGCGCTCGAAAGGCTCCATGATCACTTTGGCGTGATTTTTGCTGATCGGTTCAACTTCGATGGAACGGGGTTTCAAAAAACCTTGAGACATTCGATTTCCTTTTCAATACCCTCGGCTCGTTACACCGATAAGGCTGACGGAAACTGGCAAAGCCAGCGGGATAGTATCGCAAAGCCCACTTGCCGAAAATCGGGAAGTGGGCCTGCGATTACTGCATTGCGTAAGAGGTCTTCGCGTACAAAATTAACGCGAGTACAACTCAACAACCAGCGATTCGTTGATGTCTTGAGCGACATCAGCGCGATCAGGAGCTTGCTTGAACACGCCGGACAGCTTGGCGGTGTCAACTTCTACCCACTGAGGCAAGCCAATGCCCGTAGCCAGATCCAGGGATTCCTTGATACGGCCTTGGGATTTAGCTTTTTCGCGCACGGAAACAACGTCACCAGCCTTGATCAGCATGGAAGCGATGTCAGCGGTGTGACCGTTGACTTCGATTGCACGGTGGTTCACCAGCTGACGTGCTTCTGCACGTGTAGAGCCAAAGCCCATGCGGTAAACCACGTTGTCCAGACGCGATTCCAGCAATTGAATCAGCGTTTCACCGGTGTTGCCACGACGGCGGTCAGCTTCAACGTAGTACTTGCGGAACTGCTTTTCCAGCACGCCGTACATACGCTTGAGCTTTTGCTTTTCGCGCAGCTGCAGACCGAAGTCAGACGTACGAGCACCGGAGGTGCGGCCGTGCTGACCAGGACGCGATTCCAGTTTGCACTTGGAATCCAGCGAGCGACGGGCGCTCTTCAAAAACAGATCGGTACCCTCGCGACGCGAGAGCTTGCATTTTGGTCCAATATAACGAGCCACTTCGCTTCCCCTTAGATGCGACGACGCTTGGGCGGACGGCAGCCGTTATGCGGAACCGGTGTGATGTCTGCAATGCTGGTGATCTTGATACCCAGAGCATTCAGAGCACGCACAGACGATTCACGGCCTGGACCGGGGCCCTTGATGCGAACTTCAAGATTTTTAATACCGTATTCCATGGCAGTACGGCCGGCTGTTTCAGCGGCAACCTGCGCGGCAAACGGCGTGGATTTACGAGAGCCTTTAAAGCCCGCGCCACCCGACGTAGCCCAGGACAATGCGTTGCCCTGACGGTCAGTAATGGTGATGATCGTGTTGTTAAAAGAAGCGTGGACGTGAGCAATCCCGTCCGACACGCTTTTTTTGACTTTCTTGCGTGCGCGTGAAGCGCTGCTAGAAGCTTTGGCCATCTTCTATTCCTCGATTATTTCTTCAGGGACGCGGCGGCGCGACGCGGACCTTTACGGGTGCGAGCGTTAGTGCGTGTACGTTGGCCGCGCACTGGCAGACCGCGACGATGACGCATGCCACGGTAAGTTCCCAAGTCAGCCAAACGCTTGATCGAGAGCTGAACTTCACGACGCAGGTCACCTTCTACGGTGAACAGGCCGATCTGTTCGCGAATGCGCTCGAGTTCCGCGTCGGTCAGATCTTTGACCTTCTTGGAGTATTCAATACCCGATGCTTCGCAAATCTTGCGAGCGCGGGTGCGACCGATGCCGAAAATCGCGGTAAGACCGATTTCGGCGTGTTGATGCGGCGGGATGTTAATGCCGGCAATACGGGCCATGGTTATTCCTTGTTAAATCGGTTGCGTTTCGGCAACTTAGCCTTGACGCTGCTTATGACGTGGATCGGTGCAGATGACACGCACCACGCCATGACGTTTAATGATTTTGCAGTTGCGGCAGATCCGCTTTACTGATGCCATTACCTTCATGGTTTGACTCCTAGTTTCCTGTAACCGGCCGCTTATTTGGAGCGGAACACAATTCGTGCTCGGGATAGATCATAGGGCGTGAGCTCCACAGTGACCTTATCGCCCGGCAGAATCCGGATATAGTGCATACGCATTTTGCCTGAAATGTATCCGAGCACTACGTGACCATTTTCCAGCTTGACGCGAAAAGTTGCGTTGGGAAGGTTCTCAAGAACCTGTCCCTGCATTTGAATGACGTCGTCCTTTGCCATTTTCGTGAATTACCGCATCGGCAAGCTCGAGCCTTTGAAGTTAGCCTTCTTGAGCAGCGAGTCGTATTGTTGTGACATGACATAGGCCTGGGCCTGCGCCATGAAGTCCATGGTTACTACAACAATAATCAGCAAGGATGTGCCGCCAAAATAGAACGGTACATTCCAGCGCATTTGCAAGAACTCTGGTACCAAACACACCAAGGTAATGTAGATCGCACCGGCCAAAGTCAGACGCATCAAAATCTTGTCGATATAACGCGCTGTCTGATCACCGGGACGAATCCCTGGTACGAAGGCTCCACTCTTTTTCAGGTTGTCTGCAGTTTCGCGGCTGTTGAACACCAGGGCCGTGTAGAAAAAGCAGAACAAAATGATCAGCGCGGAGAACAAAGTAATGTAAAGCGGCTGACGCGGCGACAAAGCAGCCTCGATTTCACGCAACCAACCCAGACCGGGTGTGCTGGAGAACCAATTAGCAATTGTCGCTGGCAACAGAATGATGGACGAAGCGAAGATCGGAGGGATCACGCCAGCCATGTTCAGTTTCAGCGGCAAATGCGAGCTTTGACCACCATAGATACGGTTACCTACTTGCCGTTTGGCGTAGTTGACCGTGATACGACGCTGACCACGCTCGACAAAGACGACGAAGTACGTGACGGCGGCTACTAAAACGAGGATAAACAGTGCCGATAGAATCGACATGGAATCCGTACGCACCAGATCAAGCATACCGCCCAAAGCATTAGGCAGACCCGCTACGATACCGGCGAAGATCAGGATGGAAATACCATTACCCAATCCACGTTCAGTGATTTGTTCACCCAGCCACATGACGAACATGGTGCCAGTGACCAGTGTTACCACTGTCGTGAAGCGAAACAGCATCCCTGGGTCGATAACCAGACCGGGCTGCGATTCTAGAGCGATGGAAATCCCAACTCCCTGGAACAAAGCCAAAAAGACCGTTCCGTAACGGGTGTATTGCGTGATCTTGCGACGACCCGACTCACCCTCTTTCTTGATTGCTTCCAGCGTGGGCACCACAGCGGTCATCAATTGCATGATGATGGACGCAGAGATGTAGGGCATGATTCCCAGTGCGAACACTGAGAATCGCTCTAAAGCACCACCGGAGAACATGTTAAACAAACCCAGAATACCACTCTGGTTTTGAGTAAACAGTTCGGACAAGGCATCAGGATTGATGCCTGGTACCGGAATGTGCGTACCCAAGCGGTAGACAATCAGGGCGAGCAACAGGAAAACGAGACGACGTTTCAAATCGCCGTAGCGCGGACCCGACTTACTCTGTGCCTGAGCTTTTGCCACCGTGACCCCTTTTTATTCCAGCGAGCCGCCGGCTGCTTCGATCGCGGCGCGAGCGCCGGCCGTTGCATTAATGCCTTTCAGCGCAACTTTACGGGAAAGTTCACCGGACTTGATGACTTTAGCGTAACGCACCATTTGGCCAACCACGCCAGCCTGCTTCAGTGCCTGGACGTCGATAACTTCGGCATCCATTTTTTGCAGTTCGGACAGACGTACTTCTGCGTACAGGTGGTCGTCCAGGGTGGTGAAACCACGCTTGGGCAAACGACGTTGCAAAGGCATTTGACCGCCTTCGAAACCGACTTTATGAAAACCACCCGAGCGGGATTTCTGGCCTTTATGACCACGTCCGCCGGTTTTGCCCAAGCCGGAACCGACACCGCGACCAACACGACGTGCTGCGTGTTTGGCGCCAGCGGCGGGCTTGAGATTGTTCAATTGCAATTCAGACATCCCGATTCCTTTCAGGCTTCCGAGACCGTAACCAGATAATCCACCTTGCGGATCATCCCACGAACCTCAGGAGTATCAACCAATACACGGCTGGTGTTGACTCGGCGCAGACCCAGGCCGCGAACGGTGTCGCGATGGCTTTGCTTTGTGCCGATGACCGAACGCACCAACGTAACTTTGATTTGTTTCTGTGCCATGACTTACCCCAGAATTTCTTCAACTGTCTTGCCGCGCTTGGCAGCAATGTCAGCAGGTGTCGAGCAAGCACGCAAACCGTTCAATGTAGCGCGAACCATGTTGTATGGGTTGCTGGAACCCAGGCTCTTGGCTACGACGTTGCGCACGCCCATCACTTCGAAGATAGCGCGCATTGGGCCACCGGCGATAACGCCAGTACCTTCAGCTGCGGGAGAGATCAGAACGGTGGCTGCACCGTGCTTACCAACTACGGTGTGATGCAAGGTGCCGTTCTTCAGAGGCACTTTGATCAGACCACGACGGGCCTGTTCCATTGCCTTCTGAACAGCAACGGGTACTTCGCGGGCCTTGCCCTTACCCATGCCGATGCGACCATCGCCATCACCGACCACGGCCAGCGACGCAAAGCTCATGGTGCGACCACCTTTAACGACTTTGCTGACGCGGTTGACCGCAATCATCTTTTCTTTCAGGCCGTCATCGCGCTCTTGCTCTGGAGCCTGTCTGCCTTGTGCTTTAGCCATTTGATAATTCCTTTAGAATTTCAAGCCGGCTTCACGCGCGGCCTCGGCCAGCGCTTTCACGCGGCCATGGTAACGGAAGCCCGAGCGGTCAAAAGCAACCGTCTCGATGCCCGCAGCCTTCGCCTTTTCGGCGACGCGCTTGCCAACCAGGCTGGCTGCCGCTACGTTGCTGCCAACGGCCAATTCTTTGCGAACTTCGGTCTCGACAGTGGAAGCACTGACCAGAACGCGGTCGCCTTCGGGCGAGATGATGCTCGCGTAAATATGCGTATTCGTGCGATGCACCGACAGGCGGTGTACGCGCAGCTCGGCGATCTTGCGGCGAGTAGCCACTGCACGACGCATACGGGATTGTTTCTTGTCCATGATTCGTCCTTGCCTGCGGGCTTATTTCTTCTTGGTTTCCTTGAGGATGACGCGTTCGCCGACGTAACGTACACCTTTGCCTTTGTAAGGCTCTGGTGGACGATAGCCACGAATTTCTGCGGCAACCTGACCAACCACCTGCTTGTTCGAGCCCTTGATCACGACTTCCGTCGGAGTTGGGCACTCGGCTTTGATGCCTTCAGGCAGGTCGTGCACGATGTCGTGCGAGAAACCCAGTTGCAACTTCAAGGCATTACCCTGGACGGAGGCACGGAAACCCACGCCAACCAGACTCAGCTTGCGTTCGAAACCGGCGCTCACGCCAACAACCATGTTGTTGACCAGTTGGCGCACGGTGCCGGACATTGCGTTTGCGTGACGAGTTTCGTTCGCAGGCACAAAAGACAGCTGACCGTCTTGAAGTTCAATAGTGACGTCGCCAGTCAGAGTTTGAACCAAAGTGCCCAGAGGGCCTTTGACCGTGATCTGATCAGCGGCAATGGTCGTTTCTACGCCTTTAGGCAGGGAAACGGGATACTTAGCGATACGTGACATATGATGTTCTCCTTATGCCACGTAGCACAGCACTTCGCCACCGACGCCAGCTGCACGTGCTTTGCGATCGGTCATCACGCCGCGAGACGTGGACACGATAGCAACACCCAAGCCGTTCATGACTTGAGGGATGTGTGTGCTGCCTTTGTAGATGCGCAGTCCAGGACGCGAAACGCGGTCGATGCGCTCGATGACTGGCTGGCCGGCATAGTATTTCAGGGTGACTTCCAGTTCTGGCTTGGCTTTTTCGCCAACGATACGGAAATCTTCGATGTAGCCTTCGTCTTTCAGCACAGCAGCAATAGCTGCTTTCAGCTTCGAGGAGGGCATGCTGACCGATGTCTTGTTGACCATTTGCGCGTTACGCACGCGGGTCAACATATCGGCGATTGGATCGCTCATGCTCATGTGTATTTCTCCTACCAGCTGGCCTTGGTCATACCGGGGATCTCGCCGCGCATTGCCATTTCGCGCACTTTATGGCGAGTCAAACCGAATTTCTTGAAAACACCACGAGGGCGACCGGTGATAACGCAGCGGTTGCGTTGACGGGTCGGGTTCGCGTTGCGTGGCAATTGTTGCAACTGCAAACGAGCTTCGTAGCGCTCTTCGTCAGACTTGGACTGGTCGTCAATGATCGCTTTCAGTGCTGCACGCTTGGCGGCGAATTTCTCAGCCAGCTTGGCGCGCTTGATGTCGCGATTGATGAGGGAAAGTTTAGCCACGTTGCGCCCCTTAGTTGCGGAACGGGAAGCTGAACGCGCTAAGCAGCGCCTTGGCCTCTTCGTCCGTCTTGGCAGAAGTAGTGATGCTGATGTTCAGACCACGCACTGCGTCGATTTTGTCGTACTCGATTTCGGGGAAAATGATTTGCTCTTTAACCCCCATGTTGTAGTTGCCACGGCCGTCAAACGCACGACCCGACACACCACGGAAGTCACGAACGCGTGGCAGAGCCACAGCGACCAGACGATCCAGGAATTCGTACATGCGTTGACCGCGCAGGGTCACCATACAACCGATCGGGTAATCTTCGCGAATCTTAAAACCGGCAATAGCTTTGCGGGTTTTCGTGATAACGGGCTTCTGACCAGCAATTTTGGTCATGTCCGATACCGCGTTCTCGATAATCTTCTTGTCAGCAACCGCTTCCGAGACACCCATGTTCAGAGTGATCTTGGTGATGCGGGGTACTTCCATAATGCTCTTGTACTCGAACTGCTTTTGCAGATCGGCAACCACTTTTTCGCGGTAGAACTCTTGTAAACGTGCCATGTTATCCGCCCCTTAAGCCTTGGCGCCAACGGCTTTGCCGCTGGAACGATAAACACGCGTCTTCTGACCGTCGATCACCTGGATACCAACGCGGTCGCCCTTGCCGGTTTCTGGGTTGAACAGTGCAACGTTCGAGATGTGGATAGGCATGGTCTTGTCGACGATACCACCCTGCGTGCCAGCCATAGGATTGGCTTTAACGTGTTTTTTGACTACGTTGATGCCTTCCACGATGACGTGGTCTGCATCGACGCGTTGCAGTACTGTGCCACGGCGTTTTTTATCACGGCCGGTCAGCACAATAACTTCGTCGCCTTTACGAATTTTTTGCATTTTTTCGCGCTCCTTACAGCACTTCGGGAGCCAAGGACACGATCTTCATGAACTTCTCGGTACGCAGTTCACGCGTAACGGGTCCGAAGATACGGGTGCCGATGGGTTCCAGCTTGGCATTGAGCAATACGGCGGCATTGCCACCGAAACGAATCAGCGAACCGTCTTTACGGCGCACGCCCTTAGCGGTACGAACCACTACAGCGTTGTAGATTTCGCCTTTTTTGACGCGTCCGCGCGGGGCCGCTTCTTTAACGGTAACTTTGATGATGTCACCAATTGCGGCATAACGGCGCTTCGAGCCGCCCAGCACCTTGATGCACATTACGGAACGCGCACCTGTGTTGTCGGCCACGTCCAGCGTGGTCTGCATTTGAATCATGATTTTTCCTGTTCCAACTTAATTGCAACGATCCAGTCAAAATGACTGGGTCACACAACCAGTTTTGGTCCCGTCAGATTCGGATCCAGCCAGTTCGATACCGTAAACCCGATCTCGATCTGGTCCGGCAAGCCGAACCCTAGGTTGAAATCTTGCGAGAGACAAAACGTTGTATTACCAACTTCAATCCGGATAGGCGACTAAGCCTCTCCGGTCAAAATAAAGAGGTAAGCCACATATACTAGCAAATAAGCCCCAGAAAAACAAGGATTTATTTGCTAAGGCCTTGGCACGACGGCGTTTTCACGCAACAGCTCGTCCAGCTGGGCACTATTGCTGCCTCGGGTTACCCGGCGCAAACCTATCCCCAATTCCTGCAGGCTCTGCAGGAACGCTGTCAGCAAATGTCGGCCACCCACCTCGGCCTGCAGCGTCTGGGCGCGCTCATCGTCCAGGACAATATATTTGAGTGCCATCATGTGCAACCACAGAATCGATTCGGGCTGCTCCAGAACACGACGCAGACCAAATTGCACACCCAAGGGCCGCAATTTATCCACGAAAGCGACTGTTTCCACATCGTGCTCACTCAGGCAATAAGCATCCAGTTCGATAATCAGACGCCGGGCCTTGTCACCAGCCTTGGTCAGAACCTCTGCCACCTGATCTGCAAATCCAGGCTTGATCACCGATGCCCAGGAGACACGGACACTTAAACTGCCCTCGTTATCGGCTAACCAGTCGCTTGCCAGCTCCATCGTACGCAAGTCACACTGCCACGACAGACCCAGACGCACCGCCACCGGAATGAACAAATAGGCAGGCAAACTGGCCTGTCCCGGTTGCTCGGGCAACAAATTCAGGGTTGCATCGTGAATCTGGCCCGCTTGCCCCCAGACTTCAACGCCCGGCTTCACACTCAATTCAATCCGGCCTTGCTTCAGACCACGCTCAATACGTGAATGCCATTCCTGCTCACCAATGGAAGAGCTCGCCTCGGAGTGAAGCCCTTCAGACGGACGGTATTCCACTTCCTGATGCCCTGCCCCTTCGGCGCGCATCAAGGCATTGTCCAAACGGGTCATCACGGCGCTGAGCGAGTCCTGACCTTCATAGTTCGTCATCGCCATGGACCAGCGGCACAAACTGCCATCGGGTAGAGGCTGGCGCAATTCCTGCAAGGCAGTACGCAGTTCCTGGGCAAAGCCCATCACTTGAGGACCCGTCTGGCCCTTGAGCAGCACAATAAAATCAGAACCATTCAAGCGCGCCAGATTGCCCGCGTCCATGCCATTTTTCTGCAATAGCTCCGTACAGCGCTGAGTCACCAGCTTCAGCCAGGCATCCACCGCGTCACGAGACAGGGAGGTATTCAATGGCAGCAAGTCCCGCTGACGGAATAACAGCACATGGCCGCCCTCTTCCTGTTGCAGCACCTGACGGAACATATTCACGAAGTACTTGCGATTGGCCAGGCCCGTGACCGGATCGCAGTTCAACTCCAGCTGTAACTGCTCGATTCGAGCATTTTGCTCCTGGCTGCTAACACGAATACGTTTTTGCACCGTGCTTAAGGTATGTGTGACGGCTTCCAGCTCGGGGATCGTGCGCACTTTCTTGCGGCTGGGTACAGACTCGCTTTGATCCATCTGTTGCAGCTCGAACTGGACGTGTTCACGCAAAGCCCGGCGCAACCAGGCCATGACCATCAATACAAACACACCCCAGGCAACCCCGGCGCCCAGCACCAACAAGGTGACGCGCACAAAGCTTTTCCACAAACTGGCGCGGGCGTACTCGTCAGCAGGTTTTACTTCGATCGTACCAATCTGATTCCAGCCATTACTGACATGAGCCGAGGCCACGGGTACATCAATCGGCAAAGAGTTGGCGAACCACGCAGGCGAAGATCCGCTGATCTGTGTTTCTTGCTGAGCACTACGCTCCACCAGGACCGTATCGGAAGTGTCAATAAAGCGGATACGCTCAAACTGCCCGGTATCGTACAAGGCGGCAATCAAAAGCTCCTGCGTCACCGGGTCCTGGTTGCTGGGCTGGGACAAGGTCAAGGCCAGCGAAGTCGCGGCCGACTCACCCTGAGCCTGCAACTGACTGCTTAAATACTGCCTTGCCGAGTCGACGCTGAACCACAGCGTGCCAATCAAGATAGCAAGAATCGCGCACGAGACACTTAGCAGGAGCTGTTTAAGTAAAGACATAGCGCTTCCGTATATTCCATAAATTCTGGTCTAGCCCACCCGACAAGGGTGTCCTGAGGTCTGTTTCCATTTGGTGCTCTAGCCCAAGGACCGGCACATCATCAAGGAACAAAACCTTCCTTACGCATTTTTTCCAGCAAACCACGCCACCGGCTGATACTGTCCACCGAACCTTTCTGGGCATTACCCACATACACCCCTTGCGAATTGAAGCTGAACACAGGGGTCAAATCAGGACGCTGGCTGGCGGGGCGAATCGAGCCACTTAAATTATCCAGCAGCAAAGGCTCGGCCTGGGGCGTGGGATAGTAGCCCAGAACCATGTGCGCAATGCTTTGCCCACCTACTTGAGCCCGCACGTAAATCAATCGCAGTTTTTCATTGGGCACACCCAGGTGCAACAAGGAAAAATACTTGCCGATAACAAAGTCCTCACAGTCACCCGCCGCTTTGCCCAAAGTCTCGATGGGCGTGGCCCAATAGTCCAGCTGGCCCCAAATATGAATGTCCTCGCCAGCCATCACATTCATATTCCAGAAATCATTGACGGCATCCAGCTGACGACGCTCACTTAAACCACGGGCGGACTCCAGATTAGCCATCCACCGATCCACGGCAGTCCCGGCACGGGCGCCAAAGCGGGAAACGGCGGTCTGGCGAATCTTGCTGACCTCGAACTGCAAGGCAGGCGCCGACAAGGGCAGCCACACCACAACCAGCAGTGCGACCAGCACAAACAGCGCAATCCTAGATCGAAGAAAAAGGCGTAGCCAGGCAAGAGACAAGAGCACGTCAATCCCAAATAAGCAAACCCTTATAACGGCGTTATAGCTTGCCTATTTAGTGGACGCTTGGCAATCGACAAAGCGTCTGAACCCTCTATATATAGAGCAGGCTGTTAAACGGTCTCGAATCACCCCAGCAAAAAGAAACAGCTGGTCTACAAAACCGCAGAGCCAACGCCTACCAGCTCAGCCTGGCCAGCCGTTCTGCTGCATGCACCCTCCTTCCTGCAGCCACATCAAGGATCATAGTCACAAATGCCAAACACCCACTATTGGCGCTGACGACAAGCTGCAGACATAAAAAAACCCCACAAACCCAAAAAGGCTTGTGGGGCTTGGGCACTACCCGCAGATAGTGCCTATCCGGTGAACAGCTTAGAAATCAGAGGACTTCAAAGTACCGTCTTTCAGCGAGTTGGCGATCTGGGCTGCCTTCTCTGCGTCAAAGTCGATGTTGTCCAGAATGATCTTCTGATCGATCTGGCCATTACCTTGAGAGCTGATACCGATTTCCATCTTGCCGTTATCCGAGCTGCCTACCGTCAGGTACTGGCTCAGATTACCGTCGTTGACGTCGTGGCCCGACAGCAAATCAGTGATATCCAAGGTGTCGGTACCCGAATCACCAAAGTCCATCACGTAATCCACAGCCGGTTTGCTGCTGGTACCTTCATCACCCTTGTTCCATACGAAGGTGTCATCACCCTCGCCGCCGAACATGATGTCGTCGCCAGCACCGCCGATCAGGATATCGTTGCCACCTTGGCCGTACAGGATGTCGTTACCAGCACCACCATCAAGGATGTCGTTACCACCGCGCTTGTCACCGTCAACATTGAAGTCAGCGTGGTTTTCCTTGATGTACTCGTACAGATCATTACCTGTTGCTGGAGTACCGCCGTTCTTCATTTGCAAGAACACTTCCAGCGCCTTCAAGCCCGAGCCGTCAGGCAGGTTGTCTGGACGACCACCCACTTCATGCCATGGCAACACATCGCCATCGGTATTGATCGTGTCACCAAAGATGATGTCGTTGCCGTCACCACCAATGATGTGGTCATTACCAACGGGGGCTGGATCGTTCGTTACCGAACCACCCTTCAAGGCTGCATCCAGGTCTTCCTTGGTGTTGACGATGTCGACCTTGTTAACCTCAGTCCAATCTTGAGGATTGCCGGAGGACAACAGCGTTACGTCATCAATGTAGACCTTGTAATTACTGCTGCTGGAACGATCGTCCACCAGGAACTCGAAGCGGTATTGGCCTTCGCCCACGGGCTTGGTCGTGATGGTGCCGGAGCTACCTGGACGACCACCTTCCTGCACAACTTCCCAGTTACCTGTCTTCTCGTTGTACTTCTGCAGTTGCCACTTAAAGACGTCGGCACTGTTACGGCCGCTTTCAGCATAGTGGAAGCTCAACTTGCCATAGCTGCCCGCAGCAACGGTCATACCTGGGCCACGAACGGTAGTCGCGGTATCGCCATTGCGGCTGTAGGTATCCGTAATTTCCAATCGGTTATCCGGATACCAAGTGCTACCCTGGTTCTTGACTCCAACTGTGCCGTTACCGCCGACCTTGTTCCAACCGTCATGACGGCCGTTTTCAAAGTCAGTCACGTCCTTGGTGCCACGAACAACGTCAACAACCTCAGTACCCGTGTTGTCGTATTTGCGCAGGACATCCACGCTGACGTCGTTACCAATACCCACGGCGTAAACCTTGCTACCCGAAGAGGTAACCAGGCTGTCGTAGGCTGCTTTACCACGCGAATCAGCCGTAGCGTCGTAACCGCTACCAGCACCTTGGCCAGTACCGTACTGGGTTGGGTTACCGTCAGTCAGGAAGTACGTAACGTTTTCATAAGCGTTGCCGTACTTGTCGACTGCAGGTGCATCGCCAGTCTTGAACCATGCTTCAGCGGCCTTGAAGGCTGCTTCGTAGTTGGTACCACCCACGCTGGAGTTCCAGCTGGAGTTGTAGCCGTTCAAGGTATCAATCGAATTGAGCAGATTGATCAAATCGGCATGAGTCAGGTCCTTGAAGACCATAGGCGTATCAGCCCTGGTACCAAAGCCAATAATGCTCAAGTTCACCGTGCCGCCTTCGTGGTTGGCCAAGCTTTCAGCCAAGGTCGTCAGCGCAGCCTTGAGCAACTGCATACGGTTCATATTGTCCGTACCAGAGGCTTCCTTCATGCTGTTGGAACGGTCAACCAGGATGGCAATGTTGTAGCTCTGGCCGTGAACAATGTTTTCTTGCACACCGCCGCGGTCACCAATAATGACGTCGTCGCCCACGCCACCATTCGGATTGCCACCACCGTTACCATCAACAATCAGTTGATCCACATCCAGCGTGTATGGACCGGAGTCGTTGGCAGACACACTGTTGCCAGCCGAGTCTGTCGTCGTCACTTTGGCGTCAACCGTGTCGTTCTTCAACAGATCCTGTACAGGTACTGGGATCTTGAAGGTCAGATCATTGCCAACAGTACCGGTGTATTCCTTGCCACCGATAGTCAGAGTCACGGTATCGCCGGGCTGTACATCCTTGCCAACCGTACCGGTCACATCAATCGTACCCTTGCCGTCACCAGCCTCATTGTGATCCAGCACGCCGTCACCGGCGATCGGATCCAACGTGATCTCGGCTTCAGGCAATGTGGTCTGCACACCGTAGTCGCGGTCAGCTTCAGCACTAGCGCTGTTACCGGCGTCATCCTTGGTCTCGACCTTGGCGTGGACGTTGTCATCCAGAGCCAGCTCGGAGCCAGGAACATTCACGTTCCAGGTCTTGCCATCGGTATTAACCGTGGTGGTGTAATCCTTACCGTTCACGGTCACAGTGACCTTGTCGCCAGCCTTGACGTCCTGACCAACCTTACCAGTGATGGTGATGGTGGACTCGGACTCCGCCTTGTTGATCACGTCATCGCCAGCAATGGTGTCGATGGTGATCGAAGCTTCGGGCAGGTCGGTGTCGACACCGTAGCCACGGTCAGCTTCAGCGCTCGCTGGGTTGCCCGCAGCGTCTTCGGTCTCAACCTTGGCGTGAACATTGCTGTCCTGGGCCAGTTCGGTACCAGGAACGTCCACGTTCCAGGTCTTGCCGTCAGCGTTAACGGTGGTCGTGTAGTCCTTGCCGTTCACGGTCACGGTGACGGTGTCGCCAGCCTTCACATCCTTGCCAACCGTACCAGTGATGGTCACGTCAGACTCGGACTCGGCCTTGTTGATTACGTCATCGCCAGCAATGGTGTCGATCGTGATCGAAGCTTCAGGCAGATCGGTATCGACACCGTAGCCACGGTCAGCTTCAGCACTCGCTGGGTTGCCGGCGGCGTCTTCCGTTTCCACCTTGGCGTGAACATTGCTGTCCTGGGCCAGTTCGGTACCAGGAACGTCCACGTTCCAAGTCTTGCCATCAGCGTTAACGGTGGTCGTGTAGTCCTTACCGTTCACGGTCACAGTGACGGTGTCACCAGCCTTCACATCCTTGCCAACCGTACCAGTGATGGTCACGTCGGACTCGGATTCAGCCTTGTTGATCACATCGTCGCCAGCAATGGTGTCGATCGTAATGGCGGCTTCGGGCAGATCGGTGTCGACGCCGTAGCCGCGGTCAGCTTCAGCCGAAGCGGGGTTACCGGCGGCGTCTTCCGTTTCCACCTTGGCGTGAACATTGCTGTCCTGGGCCAGTTCGGTACCAGGAACGTCTACGTTCCAGGTCTTGCCGTCAGCGTTCACGGTGGTGGTGTAATCCTTACCGTTGACCGTCACGGTCACGGTATCGCCAGCCTTAACGTCTTTACCCACGGTACCGGTGATGGTCACGTCGGACTCGGACTCGGCCTTGTTGATCACGTCGTCACCAGCAATGGTGTCGATGGTGATCGAAGCTTCTGGCAGATCGGTATCGACACCGTAGCCACGGTCGGCTTCAGCCGAAGCGGGGTTACCGGCGGCGTCTTCCGTTTCCACCTTGGCGTGAACATTGCTGTCCTGGGCCAGTTCGGTACCAGGAACGTCCACGTTCCAGGTCTTGCCGTCAGCGTTAACGGTGGTGGTGTAATCCTTACCGTTGACCGTCACGGTCACGGTATCGCCAGCCTTAACGTCTTTACCCACGGTACCGGTGATGGTCACGTCGGACTCGGACTCGGCCTTGTTGATTACGTCGTCACCGGCAATGGTGTCGATCGTGATCGAAGCTTCGGGCAGGTCGGTGTCGACACCGTAGCCGCGGTCGGCTTCAGCCGAAGCGGGGTTACCGGCGGCGTCTTCCGTTTCCACCTTGGCGTGAACATTGCTGTCCTGGGCCAGTTCGGTGCCAGGAACGTCCACGTTCCAGGTCTTGCCGTCAGCGTTAACGGTGGTGGTGTAGTCCTTGCCGTTCACGGTCACAGTGACGGTGTCACCAGCCTTGACGTCTTTACCCACGGTACCGGTGATGGTCACGTCAGACTCGGACTCAGCCTTGTTGATCACGTCGTCACCGGCAATGGTGTCGATCGTGATCGAAGCTTCGGGCAGATCGGTGTCGACACCGTAGCCACGGTCGGCTTCAGCCGAAGCGGGGTTACCGGCGGCGTCTTCCGTTTCCACCTTGGCGTGAACATTGCTGTCCTGGGCCAGTTCGGTACCAGGAACGTCCACGTTCCAGGTCTTGCCGTCAGCGTTCACGGTGGTGGTGTAGTCCTTGCCGTTGACCGTTACGGTCACGGTATCACCAGCCTTCACATCCTTGCCAACCGTACCAGTGATGGTCACGTCAGACTCGGACTCGGCCTTGTTGATCACGTCATCGCCCGCAATGGTGTCGATCGTGATCGAAGCTTCGGGCAGGTCGGTGTCTACACCGTAGCCGCGGTCAGCTTCAGCGCTCGCTGGGTTGCCGGCAGCATCTTCGGTCTCGACCTTGGCGTGAACATTGCTGTCCTGGGCCAGTTCGGTGCCAGGAACGTCCACGTTCCAGGTCTTGCCGTCAGCGTTAACGGTGGTCGTGTAGTCCTTACCGTTCACAGTCACAGTGACGGTGTCACCGGCCTTGACGTCTTTACCCACGGTACCGGTGATGGTCACGTCAGACTCGGACTCAGCCTTGTTGATCACGTCGTCACCGGCAATGGTGTCGATCGTGATCGAAGCTTCTGGCAGATCGGTGTCTACACCGTAGCCACGGTCAGCTTCAGCCGAAGCGGGGTTGCCCGCAGCGTCTTCAGTCTCAACCTTGGCATGTACGTTCGAATCAGCAGCCAACTCAGCACCAGGAACGTCTACGTTCCAGGTCTTGCCATCAGCGTTAACGGTGGTCGTGTAGTCCTTACCGTTCACGGTCACAGTGACGGTGTCGCCAGCCTTCACATCCTTGCCAACCGTACCAGTGATGGTCACGTCAGACTCGGACTCAGCCTTGTTGATTACGTCGTCACCGGCAATGGTGTCGATCGTGATCGAAGCTTCAGGCAGATCGGTATCCACACCGTAGCCACGGTCGGCTTCAGCCGAAGCGGGGTTACCGGCGGCGTCTTCAGTCTCGACCTTGGCGTGAACATTGCTGTCCTGAGCCAGTTCGGTACCAGGAACGTCCACGTTCCAGGTCTTGCCATCAGCGTTAACGGTGGTGGTGTAGTCCTTGCCGTTGACCGTTACGGTCACGGTATCACCAGCCTTGACGTCTTTACCCACGGTACCGGTGATGGTCACGTCAGACTCGGACTCGGCCTTGTTGATTACGTCATCGCCAGCAATGGTGTCGATCGTGATCGAAGCTTCAGGCAGATCGGTATCGACACCGTAGCCACGGTCAGCTTCAGCACTCGCTGGGTTGCCGGCGGCGTCTTCCGTTTCCACCTTGGCGTGAACATTGCTGTCCTGGGCCAGTTCGGTACCAGGAACGTCCACGTTCCAGGTCTTGCCGTCGGCGTTCACGGTGGTCGTGTAGTCCTTACCGTTGACCGTCACGGTCACGGTATCACCGGCCTTCACATCCTTGCCAACCGTACCAGTGATGGTCACGTCAGACTCGGACTCAGCCTTGTTGATTACGTCGTCGCCAGCAATGGTGTCGATGGTAATCGAAGCTTCGGGCAGATCGGTGTCTACACCGTAGCCACGGTCAGCTTCAGCGCTGGCTGGGTTGCCTGCAGCGTCTTCAGTCTCGACCTTGGCGTGTACGTTCGAATCTTGGGCCAGCTCAGAGCCAGGAACGTCCACGTTCCAGGTCTTGCCATCGGCGTTAACGGTGGTCGTGTAGTCCTTACCGTTCACGGTCACAGTCACCGTGTCACCAGCCTTCACATCCTTGCCAACCGTACCAGTGATGGTCACGTCAGACTCGGACTCAGCCTTGTTGATCACGTCGTCACCGGCAATGGTGTCGATCGTGATCGAAGCTTCGGGCAGGTCGGTATCCACGCCGTAGCCACGGTCAGCTTCAGCGCTCGCTGGGTTGCCCGCAGCGTCTTCGGTCTCAACCTTGGCGTGAACATTACTGTCCTGGGCCAGCTCAGCACCAGGAACGTCCACGTTCCAGGTCTTGCCGTCAGCGTTAACGGTGGTCGTGTAGTCCTTACCGTTCACGGTCACAGTGACGGTGTCACCGGCCTTGACGTCTTTACCCACAGTACCGGTAACAGTGACATCCCCTTCCGATTCGGCCTTGTTGATCACGTCATCGCCAGCAATGGTGTCGATGGTGATCGAAGCTTCGGGCAGGTCGGTGTCGACACCGTAGCCACGGTCAGCTTCAGCGCTCGCTGGGTTGCCCGCAGCGTCTTCGGTCTCAACCTTGGCGTGAACATTGCTGTCCTGGGCCAGTTCGGTACCAGGAACGTCCACGTTCCAGGTCTTGCCATCGGCGTTAACGGTGGTCGTGTAGTCCTTACCGTTCACGGTCACAGTGACGGTGTCACCGGCCTTCACATCCTTGCCAACCGTACCAGTGATGGTCACGTCGGACTCGGACTCAGCCTTGTTGATCACGTCATCGCCCGCAATGGTGTCGATCGTGATCGAAGCTTCAGGCAGATCGGTATCGACACCGTAGCCACGGTCAGCTTCAGCACTCGCTGGGTTGCCGGCGGCGTCTTCCGTTTCCACCTTGGCGTGAACATTGCTGTCCTGGGCCAGTTCGGTACCAGGAACGTCTACGTTCCAGGTCTTGCCATCGGCGTTAACGGTGGTCGTGTAGTCCTTACCGTTCACGGTCACAGTGACGGTGTCACCGGCCTTCACATCCTTGCCAACCGTACCAGTGATGGTCACGTCGGACTCGGATTCAGCCTTGTTGATCACATCGTCGCCAGCAATGGTGTCGATCGTAATGGCGGCTTCGGGCAGATCGGTGTCGACGCCGTAGCCGCGGTCAGCTTCAGCCGAAGCGGGGTTACCGGCGGCGTCTTCCGTTTCCACCTTGGCGTGAACATTGCTGTCCTGGGCCAGTTCGGTACCAGGAACGTCTACGTTCCAGGTCTTGCCGTCAGCGTTCACGGTGGTGGTGTAATCCTTACCGTTGACCGTCACGGTCACGGTATCGCCAGCCTTAACGTCTTTACCCACGGTACCGGTGATGGTCACGTCGGACTCGGACTCGGCCTTGTTGATCACGTCGTCACCAGCAATGGTGTCGATGGTGATCGAAGCTTCTGGCAGATCGGTATCGACACCGTAGCCACGGTCGGCTTCAGCCGAAGCGGGGTTACCGGCGGCGTCTTCCGTTTCCACCTTGGCGTGAACATTGCTGTCCTGGGCCAGTTCGGTACCAGGAACGTCTACGTTCCAGGTCTTGCCATCAGCGTTAACGGTGGTCGTGTAGTCCTTGCCGTTCACGGTCACAGTGACGGTATCACCAGCCTTGACGTCTTTACCCACGGTACCGGTGATGGTCACGTCGGACTCGGACTCAGCCTTGTTGATCACATCATCACCGGCAATGGTGTCGATCGTGATCGAAGCTTCGGGCAGGTCGGTATCGACACCGTAGCCACGGTCAGCTTCAGCACTGGCTGGGTTGCCCGCAGCATCTTCAGTCTCAACCTTGGCATGTACGTTCGAATCAGCAGCCAACTCGGAACCAGGAACATCCACGTTCCAGGTCTTGCCGTCAGCGTTCACGGTGGTCGTGTAGTCCTTGCCGTTCACGGTCACAGTGACGGTGTCACCGGCCTTGACGTCTTTACCCACAGTACCGGTAACAGTGACATCCCCTTCCGATTCAGCCTTGTTGATTACGTCGTCACCGGCAATGGTGTCGATGGTGATCGAAGCTTCTGGCAGATCGGTATCGACACCGTAGCCGCGGTCAGCTTCAGCGCTCGCAGGGTTACCCGCAGCATCTTCGGTCTCGACCTTGGCATGTACGTTCGAATCAGCAGCCAACTCGGAACCAGGAACGTCTACGTTCCAGGTCTTGCCATCAGCGTTCACGGTGGTGGTGTAATCCTTACCGTTCACGGTCACAGTGACAGTGTCGCCAGCCTTGACGTCTTTACCCACGGTACCGGTGATGGTCACGTCGGACTCGGACTCGGCCTTGTTGATCACGTCGTCACCAGCAATGGTGTCGATGGTGATCGAAGCTTCTGGCAGATCGGTATCGACACCGTAGCCACGGTCGGCTTCAGCCGAAGCGGGGTTACCGGCGGCGTCTTCAGTCTCGACCTTGGCGTGAACATTGCTGTCCTGAGCCAGTTCGGTACCAGGAACGTCCACGTTCCAGGTCTTGCCATCAGCGTTAACGGTGGTGGTGTAGTCCTTGCCGTTGACCGTTACGGTCACGGTATCACCAGCCTTGACGTCTTTACCCACGGTACCGGTGATGGTCACGTCAGACTCGGACTCGGCCTTGTTGATTACGTCATCGCCAGCAATGGTGTCGATCGTGATCGAAGCTTCAGGCAGATCGGTATCGACACCGTAGCCACGGTCAGCTTCAGCACTCGCTGGGTTGCCGGCGGCGTCTTCCGTTTCCACCTTGGCGTGAACATTGCTGTCCTGGGCCAGTTCGGTACCAGGAACGTCTACGTTCCAGGTCTTGCCATCAGCGTTAACGGTGGTCGTGTAGTCCTTGCCGTTCACGGTCACAGTGACGGTGTCACCAGCCTTCACATCCTTGCCAACCGTACCAGTGATGGTCACGTCAGACTCGGACTCAGCCTTGTTGATTACGTCGTCGCCAGCAATGGTGTCGATCGTGATCGAAGCTTCGGGCAGGTCGGTGTCGACACCGTAGCCACGGTCAGCTTCAGCGCTCGCTGGGTTGCCCGCAACGTCTTCGGTCTCGACCTTGGCGTGAACATTGCTGTCCTGGGCCAGTTCGGTACCAGGAACGTCTACGTTCCAGGTCTTGCCGTCAGCGTTAACGGTGGTCGTGTAGTCCTTGCCGTTCACGGTCACGGTGACGGTGTCGCCAGCCTTCACATCCTTGCCAACCGTACCAGTGATGGTCACGTCAGACTCGGACTCGGCCTTGTTGATCACGTCGTCACCAGCAATGGTGTCGATGGTGATCGAAGCTTCTGGCAGATCGGTATCGACACCGTAGCCACGGTCGGCTTCAGCCGAAGCGGGGTTACCGGCGGCGTCTTCAGTCTCGACCTTGGCGTGAACATTGCTGTCCTGAGCCAGTTCGGTACCAGGAACGTCCACGTTCCAGGTCTTGCCATCAGCGTTAACGGTGGTGGTGTAGTCCTTGCCGTTGACCGTTACGGTCACGGTATCACCAGCCTTCACATCCTTGCCAACCGTACCAGTGATGGTCACGTCAGACTCGGACTCAGCCTTGTTGATTACGTCGTCGCCAGCAATGGTGTCGATCGTGATCGAAGCTTCGGGCAGATCGGTGTCGACACCGTAGCCGCGGTCAGCTTCAGCCGAAGCGGGGTTACCGGCGGCGTCTTCCGTTTCCACCTTGGCGTGAACATTGCTGTCCTGGGCCAGTTCGGTACCAGGAACGTCCACGTTCCAGGTCTTGCCGTCAGCGTTAACGGTGGTGGTGTAATCCTTACCGTTGACCGTCACGGTCACGGTATCGCCAGCCTTAACGTCTTTACCCACGGTACCGGTGATGGTCACGTCGGACTCGGACTCGGCCTTGTTGATTACGTCGTCACCGGCAATGGTGTCGATCGTGATCGAAGCTTCGGGCAGGTCGGTGTCGACACCGTAGCCGCGGTCGGCTTCAGCCGAAGCGGGGTTACCGGCGGCGTCTTCCGTTTCCACCTTGGCGTGAACATTGCTGTCCTGGGCCAGTTCGGTGCCAGGAACGTCCACGTTCCAGGTCTTGCCGTCAGCGTTAACGGTGGTGGTGTAGTCCTTGCCGTTCACGGTCACAGTGACGGTGTCACCAGCCTTGACGTCTTTACCCACGGTACCGGTGATGGTCACGTCAGACTCGGACTCAGCCTTGTTGATCACGTCGTCACCGGCAATGGTGTCGATCGTGATCGAAGCTTCGGGCAGATCGGTGTCGACACCGTAGCCACGGTCGGCTTCAGCCGAAGCGGGGTTACCGGCGGCGTCTTCCGTTTCCACCTTGGCGTGAACATTGCTGTCCTGGGCCAGTTCGGTACCAGGAACGTCCACGTTCCAGGTCTTGCCGTCAGCGTTCACGGTGGTGGTGTAGTCCTTGCCGTTGACCGTTACGGTCACGGTATCACCAGCCTTCACATCCTTGCCAACCGTACCAGTGATGGTCACGTCAGACTCGGACTCGGCCTTGTTGATCACGTCATCGCCCGCAATGGTGTCGATCGTGATCGAAGCTTCGGGCAGGTCGGTGTCTACACCGTAGCCGCGGTCAGCTTCAGCGCTCGCTGGGTTGCCGGCAGCATCTTCGGTCTCGACCTTGGCGTGAACATTGCTGTCCTGGGCCAGTTCGGTGCCAGGAACGTCCACGTTCCAGGTCTTGCCGTCAGCGTTAACGGTGGTCGTGTAGTCCTTACCGTTCACAGTCACAGTGACGGTGTCACCGGCCTTGACGTCTTTACCCACGGTACCGGTGATGGTCACGTCAGACTCGGACTCAGCCTTGTTGATCACGTCGTCACCGGCAATGGTGTCGATCGTGATCGAAGCTTCTGGCAGATCGGTGTCTACACCGTAGCCACGGTCAGCTTCAGCCGAAGCGGGGTTGCCCGCAGCGTCTTCAGTCTCAACCTTGGCATGTACGTTCGAATCAGCAGCCAACTCAGCACCAGGAACGTCTACGTTCCAGGTCTTGCCATCAGCGTTAACGGTGGTCGTGTAGTCCTTACCGTTCACGGTCACAGTGACGGTGTCGCCAGCCTTCACATCCTTGCCAACCGTACCAGTGATGGTCACGTCAGACTCGGACTCAGCCTTGTTGATTACGTCGTCACCGGCAATGGTGTCGATCGTGATCGAAGCTTCAGGCAGATCGGTATCCACACCGTAGCCACGGTCGGCTTCAGCCGAAGCGGGGTTACCGGCGGCGTCTTCAGTCTCGACCTTGGCGTGAACATTGCTGTCCTGAGCCAGTTCGGTACCAGGAACGTCCACGTTCCAGGTCTTGCCATCAGCGTTAACGGTGGTCGTGTAGTCCTTACCATTGACCGTCACGGTCACGGTGTCGCCAGCCTTGACGTCTTTACCCACGGTACCAGTGATGGTCACGTCAGACTCGGACTCAGCCTTGTTGATCACGTCGTCACCGGCAATGGTGTCGATGGTAATCGAAGCTTCTGGCAGGTCGGTATCGACACCGTAGCCGCGGTCGGCTTCAGCACTGGCTGGGTTGCCCGCAGCATCTTCAGTCTCAACCTTGGCGTGTACGTTCGAATCAGCAGCCAACTCAGCACCAGGAACATCCACGTTCCAGGTCTTGCCATCGGCATTAACGGTGGTGGTGTAGTCCTTACCGTTGACCGTCACGGTCACGGTATCACCGGCCTTCACATCCTTGCCAACCGTACCGGTGATGGTCACGTCAGACTCGGACTCGGCCTTGTTGATCACGTCGTCACCGGCAATGGTGTCGATCGTGATCAAAGCTTCGGGCAGGTCGGTATCGACACCGTAGCCGCGGTCAGCTTCAGCCGAAGCGGGGTTACCGGCGGCGTCTTCAGTCTCGACCTTGGCGTGAACATTGCTGTCCTGAGCCAGTTCGGTACCAGGAACGTCCACGTTCCAGGTCTTGCCGTCAGCGTTAACGTTGGTGGTGTAATCCTTGCCGTTCACGGTCACGGTGACGGTGTCGCCAGCCTTCACATCCTTGCCAACCGTACCAGTGATGGTCACGTCAGACTCGGACTCAGCCTTGTTGATTACGTCGTCACCGGCAATGGTGTCGATCGTGATCGAAGCTTCTGGCAGGTCAGTATCGACACCGTAGCCGCGATCGGCTTCAGCCGAAGCAGGGTTACCCGCAGCATCTTCGGTCTCGACCTTGGCATGTACGTTCGAATCAGCAGCCAACTCGGAACCAGGAACATCCACGTTCCAGGTCTTGCCATCGGCGTTAACGGTGGTCGTGTAGTCCTTACCGTTCACGGTCACAGTGACGGTGTCACCGGCCTTGACGTCTTTACCCACGGTACCGGTAACAGTGACATCCCCTTCCGATTCAGCCTTGTTGATCACGTCGTCACCGGCAATGGTGTCGATCGTGATCGAAGCTTCGGGCAGGTCGGTATCCACGCCGTAGCCACGGTCAGCTTCAGCCGAAGCGGGGTTACCGGCGGCGTCTTCCGTTTCCACCTTGGCGTGAACATTGCTGTCCTGAGCCAGTTCGGTACCAGGAACGTCCACGTTCCAGGTCTTGCCGTCAGCGTTAACGGTGGTGGTGTAATCCTTGCCGTTCACGGTCACAGTGACAGTGTCGCCAGCCTTCACATCCTTGCCAACCGTACCAGTGATTGTCACGTCGGACTCGGACTCAGCCTTGTTGATCACATCATCACCGGCAATGGTGTCGATGGTAATCGAAGCTTCTGGCAGATCGGTATCGACACCGTAGCCGCGGTCGGCTTCAGCGCTGGCTGGGTTACCCGCAGCATCTTCCGTTTCCACCTTGGCGTGAACATTGCTGTCCTGAGCCAGTTCGGTACCAGGAACGTCCACGTTCCAGGTCTTGCCATCAGCGTTAACGGTGGTGGTGTAATCCTTACCGTTGACCGTCACGGTCACGGTATCGCCAGCCTTAACGTCTTTACCCACGGTACCGGTGATGGTCACGTCGGACTCGGACTCAGCCTTGTTGATCACGTCGTCGCCCGCAATGGTGTCGATGGTGATGGCGGCTTCCGGAGCATCGGTATCAACATCGTATGGACGTTCTGCATTGGCGGAAGCGGGGTTGCCTGCTTCGTCCTCAGTCGTAACCTTAGCGTCAACTTTAGCGTGACCCAGCAGGTCCACGCCTGGAACATTCACGTTCCACGTCTTGCCATCGGCATTAACCGTTGTAGTGAACTCTTTACCACCGATAGTGATAGTGACGGTGTCGCCGGCCTTGACGTCCTTGCCAACCGTACCGGAGATGATCACGTCGGATTCGGACTCGGCCTTGTTAATGACGTCATCTTCAGCGATGACATTAATAGCGATCTCGGCTTCAGGAGGCGTAACGTCGACATCGTAAGGCTTCTCGTCGGTCGCAGTCGTGGTGTTGCCGGCGTCGTCGGTCGTGGTGACTTTGGCTTCAACCTTGTCGTTGTTGACCAGCTCGGAACCAGGAACGTCCACGCTCCAGGTCTTGCCGTCCGGATTGACGGTGGTTTCGTATTCTTTACCGCCGACGGTCACAGTGACCTTGTCGCCAGGTTTGACGTCTTTACCAACCGTACCGGTGATCGTGACGTCGCCGCCCGACTCTTCCTTGTTGATCACGTCGTCGCCTGTAATCGGATCGATTTCGATCTCGGCTTCAGGAGGCGTAACGTCGACGTCGTAAGGCTTCTCGTCGGTCGCCGTCGTGGTGTTGCCAGCGTCGTCAGTCGTGGTGACTTTGGCTTCAACCTTGTCGTTGTTGACCAGCTCGGAACCAGGAACGTCCACGCTCCAGGTCTTGCCGTCCGGGTTGACGGTGGTTTCGTATTCTTTACCGCCGACGGTCACAGTGACCTTGTCGCCAGGTTTGACGTCTTTACCAACCGTACCGGTGATCGTGACGTCGCCGCCCGACTCTTCCTTGTTGATCACGTCGTCGCCTGTAATCGGATCGATTTCGATCTCGGCTTCAGGAGGCGTAACGTCGACGTCGTAAGGCTTCTCGTCGGTCGCCGTCGTGGTGTTGCCGGCGTCGTCGGTCGTGGTGACTTTGGCTTCAACCTTGTCGTTGTTGACCAGTACGGAACCAGGAACGTCCACGCTCCAGGTCTTGCCGTCCGGGTTGACGGTGGTTTCGTATTCTTTACCGCCGACGGTCACAGTGACCTTGTCGCCAGGTTTGACGTCTTTACCAACCGTACCAGTAATAGTTACATCACCTTCGGACTCTTCCTTATTGATGACGCCGTCTTCAGTAATGGAATCGATCGTGATTTCAGCTTCTGGGGGCAGCGTGTCGACCGTGGTCGTGTCTTCGCCGCCGTTACCTGGGGTACCAACTTCGTTGGTGTAGCTACCGTCAGGCACTTTGACGGTGATTTCACCTTCGTAATTCGGTGGGGGAACCAGCGTTCCGGTCCAGGTCTTGGGATCTTTGTTGTCTGGTGTCAGACCTTCGATGCGACCGCCGCCGGTGACCACGATATCTTCGATATCAAAGCCAAATGGCACTTCAGTAAATGTGAAGGTAACGGTGCCGTCGTCATTGATCTTGACAGTAACGGAGGGAGGAACCAGAGGACCGGCCTCTTCTTCGCCAGTACCGCTGTAGCCACCCAAGCGCACGTTTTCAACGGTGGGCACGCCAGGACGTGGGTATTCCAGGGCCAGAGGGCGTGTGGTTTCCACAATGCTGACCAGGCGGGTGAAGCTGCTGCCACCGCCTTCGCCACCACCGGTCAATACGGCAGCGGTTGGGTCAAGTTGGGAGAATGGGTCATCGCCAGCTTCCAGAGCGGCCAACACAGCCGTAATGGCTGGGTCGTTCGGGTTGGCCAGAGCAGCGGCTACTGGGTCCACATCGGTTTCTGCGATATCGCCGCTGACCAGGAAGGAGCGGTTATCGGAAATGGTCATCGATGGGCTGCCAGGGATCTCAAGCTCGACGCTGGCGCCGGTCTCGGTGATGATCTCGGCATTAACAGGGACGCGCATCCCTTCTTTGACAGCTACTTTGGAGCCATCGGCGGTACGGATCCATGCCGTACCTTCAACTCGTGTCACTAAAACAGTATCCAGTGCCATGACTGTCTGATTCCTAAAAAAAGACTGCCGCCAAGCAGCAGTCAGAAATGGACTTTCTTTGATCAGAGAATAGCGAGTTGGTCCGCTAGTCGATATTGGCGTCGCCGCCAGTTCGCTGTTTTATTTATTGTTATTGACCTTACTTAACAATACGAACGGGACGGCGAGCAGGGGTTTAGGCTATGCCGTGTACTTTTAGCGCCAACATCAAACGATCTGTTACATCCAGCTTTTCAAAAACCGCCTGCAGATGGGCGCGAACCGTTCTCTCGGTGATGCCCAAGTCCTTTGCAATCAGCTGATTGGAGTGGCCCAGCGAGGCGCGTTGCGCAACCTCGACTTCACGGCTGGTCAGGGTGCTTTCCCAGCCCGCCTTGGGTTCCAGACGACGGGTAACGTCGCTAAGCAAACGGCTCAGCAAGGACTCCCCAACCCAAACCTGCCCGCTAGCCACGTGGTCCAGCGCCTGCACCAGCAAAGGCGACGAGCTGTAGGCGTGAATGTAACCACGAGCCCCCAGGGCCAGTACGGCCTGACCTTCGCTATCCAAAGGACGTGGGCTGGCGACAATAATCTTCATGCCCTGCACAGCCTTGGACCATTGGGGATGATTCCACAAAGCCAGGGCACTATCGACCACCACCAGATCACGCTGCTGTTGTTTCCAACGCAATAAATCGTCCATGCCCTGCCCTCTGGCGGGCAGCCAGGTGACCGAATCCAGATGACGCCAATGCTGCCACAACGCCTCATCGGCAGTCAGAAATAAAACCGAATTTACTTGTCGCATACCGCTTTTCCCTTACTGGTAACACGAGCTATATGCCATCAGCTCTTGGTCTGACTCGGGTGTTACACCTCTATCGTCAGCGCTACTCCCCCAACGGACCAATCAGCCTTAACGCTCTCTGAATGCGTTGGATCTGGCCCTGAGAATAGGTTTGAGTAAGTACTGCATAACAGTCCGCTTGCCAGTCATGATGTGCACTTCGGCCACCATACCGGGCAAGATTGGACGGTTATCGTCACCGACATACACCGTGTCCGTACGTACTTTAGCTATATAGAATGAATTGCCTTTTTCATCGGTAATGGTGTCGGCACTGGTCTGTTCCAGCACACCGGGCAAGCCGCCATAAACAGCAAAGTCATAGGCGGTGAATTTGACCTCGGCAGTCTGGCCTGAGTGCAGAAACCCGATATCGCGCGGATTAATACGCACTTCCAACAGCAGGGTGTCGTCAGTAGGCACGATTTCCAGAATGTCTTTACCGGGCTGCACCACACCGCCGACCGTATTGGCAGACAGGGTCTTGATGGTGCCGCGCACGGGCGAGCGCACTTCAGCCAGGCGCACACGGTCGGCCAGGGCACGTTGGCCTTGCTCCAGGGAAGCCAGCTTGGCACGTGTTTCAGCCAGTTCGGTACGGGCCTGATTGCGGAAGGTAATTTCCACTTCACCAATCCGGTTCTGGGCTTCCTGAATCGAGGCCTGAATACGGCTGATCTGTGCCGTGGCCGCTTTTTGCTCACCGCAGTAACGAGCCACATCACGCTGCAGGCGCAGCAAATCCACTTCGGACACCGCCCCACTTTTGAGCAAAGGACGTGTCATTTGCAGTTCTTGCGAGGTCAGCCCGCAACTGGACGCGGCCTGATCACGATTGGCCTGCGTCTCACGCAATTCTTGTTGACGCTGGTTCAGCTGTTCCTGAGCCACCGAAATATTGGAGCGCAGCTCTTCGGTACGAGCCTGCCAGACGCGGCGTTCCATTTCTGCCAGATCAGGGGCTTTTTCCAGCACTTCACTGGGCATATCAAAGGGCTGATCGGCAGCAATCGCTTCCAGTCGAGCTGCCTTGGCCATCAAGGACAAGGACTCGGCTTCGTTCTCGCCCAAGGAGGACGAGGCACGGGTAGGATCGATACGCAACAGCACTTCGCCCGCTTCCACGGACTGGCCAGGGCGTACCAGAATTTCTTCCACCACACCGCCGTCCAGACTTTGCACAATCTGGACCTGGCGAGATGGCACAACCTTGCCCTCGCCACGCACCACTTCATCAATGCTGGCAAAACTGGCCCAGACAATCAGCAGGCTGATGGCCAGCAAGGTCAACCAGATCAGCAGCGTGGAACCCCGTACATCTTGGTAACGAGCCGTCCACGATGCGTTTTTGAGCATATTGCTACCAGGAGGTGGGGAATTGGTGTCCTGGAGTTGCGCACGCACCCAATTGGTCAGGTTCTTTATTTTCATGCTGCACTCCGGGCCTTACCAATCTGCCCACTACGCAAGGCGGCAATGACCTGATCCTTAGGACCATCCGCCACAATACGCCCCATATCCATCACGATCAGGCGATCCACCAGCTCCAGCAAGGCGGTGCGGTGGGTCACCAGCACAACTGTCTTGCCCTCACATTCTTTATGCAGGCTGCGACGCAGGGCCGATTCGCTCTGGTTATCCATATTGCTGCTGGGTTCATCCAGCAACAGAATGGACGGGTTACCGATCAAGGCACGAGCCACAGCGATAGCCTGACGCTGACCACCCGAGAGGGATTCGCCGCGTTCGCCAATCATCATGTCGTAGCCATCAGGATGGCGTCGTGCGAAATCATCCACCCCGGCCTGACGAGCCGCTGCCAACATTTGATCGTCAGTTGCGTAAGGCGTGCCCATCAGCAAATTGTGTTTCAAAGTGCCATAGAACAGCGTGGGGTCCTGCGAGACATAGCCCATGGAGCGACGCACGTCTGCCGGGTCAATCTGCTGGCTATCAATTCCGTCCAGCACAACGGTGCCGCCCGTCGGTTTGTACAGACCCAGGATCAGCTTGGACAAGGTGGTTTTGCCGGAGCCAATACGGCCGATAATCCCTATCTTCTCGCCAGCCTTCAAGGAAAAACTGACCTTATCCAGCACGTTCTGGGTTGTGCCGGGATAGCTGAAACTGACGTTGCGAAACTCGATAGAGCCTTCCAGATAAGGACGCGGCACAAAGTGACGCTCTTCCGGATGCTCTACCGGCATATTCATGTACGAATCCACCGAACCCAGGGAGGTACGGGCATTCTGATACTGCATCATCAAGCCAGCCACCTGCCCCAAAGGAGCCAGGCAACGGCCTGCAATCATGGAGGAAGCAATAATGCCCCCCATGGACAATTTGGTTTCCTGAACCAGATACACCCCGATAATCACCACGCTGATGGTGACCATCTGCTGCAGCATCTGCACCGTGTTTACGGTCAGGGTGGAAGTCATCTTGATACGCGCACCCTGACGAGCCAGGTACTCGGTGGACTGCTCCCAGTCGCGCTGCGCATTGCTTTGCGCATTCAGGACCTTCAAGGTTTCCATACCAGCCAGGGATTCGACCAGGCCGGCGTTACGCTGGGCAGCAGCCTGGAAGGTCTGTTTGGTCAGGCGTTCCATACGTGCCTGAGCAAACCAGGAAATACCCAGAATGATCACAATGGCCACAACGGGCGGGATCAGCATCCAGGGCGAGATCCAGGCCAGCACAGCCAAAAACAGCAGCACAAATGGCAAATCGACCAGTGTCGTCAAACTGGCCGAAGCGATAAAGTCGCGCACCGATTCAAAAGAGCGCAGATTGGCAGCAAAAGAGCCCACCGACGGCGGTCGGTTCTCCATGCGCAAGTCCAGCACCCGCTCCATAATCCGCGCAGACAACTGAATATCCACCCGTTTGCTGGCAGCATCAACTACATAGGCTCGCACACTGGAGAGCACCATGTTCATGACCAGCACCAGCCCAATCCCAATCGACAGCACCCACAGGGTTTCAATCGCTTTGTTGGGAACCACCCGGTCGTACACGTTCATGGTGTAGAGCGGAATGGCCAGCGCAAACAGGTTGATCAGCAAGGCAGCGCCAATGGCGTCGCGATACAGACGCCAGTTTTGCACTACGGCTGTCCAGAACCAGTGTTTGCCCTTCATGGGGGCCACACCATCTTTGGCACGCGCTTCGACGCGGAAATCCGGCTGCACCACGGCCAACAGCCCGGAGTACTGCGCTTGCAGATCTTCCAGGCTGATTTCGCTGGGGCTACCACTTTCCGGGAAATGCACCCGGGCACGTTCTTCTTCCAGCCCCAGCAACACACATGCCCGGTTATTGTTCAGCAACAAAATAACCGGGAACAGATTGGTGTCGAGTTCGGTAAAGGCGCGACGCCATACTCGGGCCGTGCAATGACCACGCGCGGCCGCTCGACTGAGCAAGGCAGGCGTCAAACGCCCACGCTGCAACGGCAAGCCTGCAGACAAGTGCTGCGGCGTGCAAGGATTACCGTGGATACGGGTAATCTCTGCCAGGCAGGTCAGAAGAGGATCATCATGCGTCAGATGAGGCGGGATACTGTATTGCCCGCTTGCTTGTGTCGTGCTGTCAGATGAGTGGTTCATCGTCATTAATCAAATCCAGCGAATCCCGCAGGCGTTGACGGGTACGTTTGCGCTCGTTCAATTTGGCCAAGGCCTGGGGAGGCAGATCAGTCATACGAAGCACACCGTTAGCAACCAGTGCGTCAATCAAATCCTCCAGCACTCGGATAAAACTGGCATCCGAGACTGAGAGCTCTTGTTTGTAGTCATCTTCGTTCTGACTCATACGTGCCTCCCTTCACTATCCAATAACGCCAAGAAGCAGCTACTTACAGCCCGGCTGGTTTCTCGCGCAGGACTGGCGGAGCCATACCGTCGCGGTAATCAACAGAAACCGGGGTCAGGTTGCTGGTATCTGGAACAGGCGTCATACATGCCTTGAATGCCTCTTCGGGGAAGTCCAGCTTGGCGGCTTCTTCAGGCTGCTCCGAGTAAGGCTGGGACAGGCCAACCGCCGACACCAGACGGTGCGACAAGGTCAACCAACGGTATTCGGCTTGTTGCAGGTCGTAAGTGGCATTGGCCAGAGCGCGACGCGCATCAAACAGTTCGTTTTCCGTATCCAGCAAGTCCAGCAAGGAGCGCTGACCGATCTGGAACTGCTGCATGTAAGCAACGCGAACCTTGGACGTAGCCAGCTCGTGTTGTTTCAGGAATGGCAACTGAGCACGCAGGCGCTCGATGTTGTTCCAGGCCACGGCCAGATCCTGCTGTACGTTGCGGCAGGTGTAATCGCGCACGTCGCGGGCAGCGTACTGCTGAGCTGTGGTTTGACGGATGCGAGCAGCATCGGCACCACCACGGAACAGGTTGTACGACAGCATCAACTGCACGTTGCTGCTTTGCGAGTTGCGGTATGCGGAACCGGGAGGATCATTCTTGTCCTTGCCTGTCGCAGCACGGAATTCCAAAGTAGGCGACATGCGGCCTTGAGCCACGTGTTTGCCCGACTCAGCAGCTTGATACAAAGCCTGCTTGGCCAGAATCACGGGGCTGGTGCGCAAGGATGGCAAGAAGTCGGTGGTATTGGCAGGAATCGACTCGCTCAGGCTAGGGGCCGCTTGCATGACTTCAGGAGCAGCCACACCCACAATGCGACGGTAGCGTTGCAGCACGTCGTTCAGGTTGCCGGCCTCGGTCATCATGTTGCTTTGAGCCAGGGACTGGCGGCCATAAGCCTGTTCCAGGTCCACACCACGGCCCACGCCGGATGCCGAACGTTCCTGAATCTGGCTCAGGATGTTCATGTGCATGCCGTAGTTTTCACGGGCCAGCTTTTCCATTTCGCGGTAACGCAGCACATCAATGTGCGCGTTGGCCGCTTCCAGAGCCAGAGAATCTACCGAAGCCAGCAGCTCGTAGTAGGTAGCCAGTTTTTCGTAACCCAACTGACGAACCTGGTTGATCGAGGAGAAACCATCAAAAATCAACTGACGCAGTTGCAGGCTGTAGCCGCTGCGGGACCAGTCGGTAGACGGAGCACCGGAGGTGCTGCCACGCCACTCTTTGCCAACCCAACCCTGTGCATTGACCTCGGGCAACAAGGCGCCACGGCCAACGTTCTGACCTTCAAGCGCAGACTGGAAATCCTGGAAGCGAGCGCCAAGTTCAGGATTGGACATAATTGCCCGCTCAATACTGTCCTTGAAGCTCAAGCTGTTTTCCTGCTGGGCAAGCGCTGGTTGCGCCAGCAGTAGCGCTGTCAGCAGCGCACTTACCGTTAGAGTTTTCTTACCACGCACGTCGGCCTCCGTAAGATCCTGTGCCGCGTTCGCAACAGACGTCATTACGTCAGCGTTGCAACGCATTGCCAGATCAAATTTAAGTACAAAAATGAAAGAAGAATGGGTTCGGTGTGTCGCTCAAACAAAGCGAAAGAAACACCACCCGAGGGCCCAACACCTATGTATTGCACATGGGCTTTACATCTAAGACTGGCAAGTACATCGCCAGCCGCAGCAGTATGTTCATAATGGACCGGGGCAAGACAAGGCGGAGCTACAGGCTTCTGACCTGTATTCTTGGAGCATAACCTTGTGTCTGATTGTGACTTTTTACGTGACGCATAGTGAAACTCATCACGTAGATCACGGGACAAATTGTATCTTAGATTACAAGGGGCTTCGTGGACGACAATGTTAAAAATGATAAATAGCCTGTGATAAAAAAGGCAACAATACACTGAAATTAAACGATTTCGGGCGATTAGGCGCTTAAGCAATAACTGTTGCGCTTATCCCACGTGGCGCGATCGTTGGTAATAATCTACAAAAAACTTTCACCTTAATAAGCATTTAGGTTACATCAAGATAAAACCAGGTTATCACCAGGCGATAAAAATATTTTCATCGTTAAAAATATAACAATCGCTCACATTAAGAATGCTGCACTTGTAACGATTTCTTATTGCAGCTTGATGTCGGTTTTCATCTCTTTGTCAGGCCTTCAAAAAGAGATATGAAATCAAAAACTTATAACGGTTTCTTGAAGGGCTCCCTGTTTCGCGCCCGTTTGTAGCTTCTCTGAACAATCCGTTGCTGCAATATCCGCCGCCCACGCTTGTCCCGTTTCTGCTCGCCCGATACCATCGAACGGTACGTATTTAGTTAGCAACACAGACAACTTGGAGGCCGCTCATGTATCAACACCTGGCCCTGTATATCAATGGTCAATTTCTGGATGGACAAGGTCGCCAGACCCAGGCCGTCATCAATCCTGCCAATGGCAGCACCTTGGGCCAACTGCCGCTGGCATCCCAGGCGGATCTGGACGCGGCTCTGAACGCCGCCCAGGACGCGTTCAAAAGCTGGCGTCACAGCTCGCCCATGGATCGCAGCGCGATCCTGCGCAAGGTCGCGGAACTGTCGCGTGAACGCGCCCAGGAAATTGGCCGCAATCTGACACTGGACCAAGGCAAGCCCTTGGCCGAGGCGGTAGGCGAAATCATGTCCTGCGCAGACCATGCGGATTGGCACGCCGAGGAGTGCCGCCGTATTTATGGCCGCGTCATCCCCGCCCGCAACCCCAAAGTGCAGCAAATGGTTCTGCGCGAGCCCATCGGGGTCTGCGCCGCCTTTACGCCCTGGAACTTTCCCTACAACCAGGCCATTCGCAAAATCTGCGCGGCTATCGGTGCTGGGTGCACGATTATTCTGAAAGGCCCCGAGGACTCCCCCAGTGCGGTCATGGCTATTGCCCAAGCCTTTCATGATGCGGGCCTGCCTCCGGGTGTACTAAATATTGTCTGGGGTGTGCCACAGGAGGTGTCGGACTACCTGATCCGCTCGCCCATCGTGCGTAAAGTCTCCTTTACCGGATCTGTACCTGTAGGCAAGCAACTGGCTGCACTGGCCGGTGCCCATATGAAACGCATCACCATGGAATTGGGCGGTCACTCGCCTGTGCTGGTCCTGCCTGATGCCGATGTAGCCCGCGCTGCTCGTCAGCTTGCTCGTTTCAAAATTCGCAATGCTGGTCAGGTGTGCATTTCGCCCACGCGTTTTTATATCCACGACGACATCTACACTGCATTTGTGGACCGCTTCACCGAGGAGCTGGCTAATGTAAAAGTGGGCGATGGTCTGGACCCGGATACGCAAATGGGGCCCTTGGCTCACGAGCGCCGCCTGCCCATGATGCAAAAGTTTGTCGACAACGCCCGCTCTCTGGGTGGCAAAGTGTTGCTGGGAGGAGAACAGATCAAGCGCGATGGTTTCTTTTTCTCGCCCACAGTGCTGACGGATTTGCCCGACGATGCACTGGTCATGACCGAGGAGCCATTTGGCCCCATCGCCCCCTTGACGCGCTACAGCGATCTGGACGATGCCATCGCCCGTGCCAACAGCCTGCCCTACGGTTTGTCGGCCTATGCCTTTACACAATCCTTGCAAGACGCGCATCGACTGGGTACCGAACTGGAATCCGGTATGGTCAATATCAATCACTTCGGCAGTTCCCTGCCCGAGACTCCGTTTGGCGGCGTCAAGGACAGCGGCATTGGCAGCGAAGGCGGTACCGAAACCTTTGACGGATACTTAGTCACCAAATTTGTGACCCAGATCTAAGACTGGCTCCTGGCCCCGCTTTGCGGGGCTAGGGTGAACCCCTACTGTACTAACTGCGCATTCCCGTTACATTATTCAAACACTCGTTTGAAATTAGGAAATAACGGTGAAACGCTCTGATCGGACACAGTCCGCCATTCTCGATGCAGCCGAACATCTTTTCGCGCTGTATGGCCACGAAAATACCTCCATGCGCCAGATTACGGCGCAAGCCAAGGTGAACCTGTCGGCTGTCAATTATCACTTTGGCAGTAAAGACGGACTGACACAGGCCGTGTTCCAGCGCCGCCTGAACAGCATCAATCAAGAGCGCCTGGAAAAACTGGCATTTTATCGCCAGCAAGCCGGTGAAGGTCCTTTGAAAGCATCCCAGGTGGTGGATGCCTTTTTTGGCCCACTGATCCGCCTGGCGGGTTCAGGCAACGGCGCCCCACGCTCGTTTATTCCTTTGCCGGGGCAGGACCGCCCGGCGCCGCAGGATTTCATTCAGTCCATCTGTTGGGACGAACAAGTCGCCATCTTCCTGCCCTTCAAGCAGGCTTTGCATGAAGCTCTGCCTACCGTGCCTGAAGAAGAAATCATCTGGCGATTCCATTTCATGCTGGGTGCCACCTCTTATGCCTTGATGGGCACCCAATCACTGCGTCGGGCTTTGCAATTACCCCTTAGCGACAGCCCGGAAAGTGAGCAACAACTGCAACAGCGCTTGATGAGTTTCCTGCTGGGTGGATTACGAGCTCCTTTACCCGCCAGCACCTGAGCTGAACGGCCCTGACCACCAAGCTACACCACGGTGAACCGCGCCCCTCTCTTAGGGGCAGCAAGTCGAAGGTGCAGCATGAGGGGGGTTTACCGCCGGGTCGCTCCCAAAGCTCGGCGCCCCCGGTAAAAAGTGCCCCCTCGGGGGCAACAAGCCGAAGGCGCAGCGTGGGGGCCTTCTTCTTTTTTTTCTGAGCTAGTCCGGAGTTGCTATGTTTGTGACCTTGCTATTGATAGTGCTAGTGCTTGGCTGCGTCTACGTTCTCAAAAACCGGAATCTACGCACCAAGTGGCTAAGCCGCCCAATCTACCGCGCCTTTTCCAGCGTTCTGCCTGCCATGTCCCAAACCGAGCGCGATGCGCTGGAAGCAGGTACGGTCTGGTGGGAAAGTGAGCTGTTTCGCGGCAAACCCAACTGGAATACCCTGAGCTCTTATCCGGCCTACCGGCTCACCGATGAAGAGCGCCAGTTCATGGACAATGAAGTCAATGTGGCTTGCGCCATGATTGACGACTGGCAAGTCAGCCAGGAAGACTTCGACATGCCTGCCGAGGTCTGGAACTACCTGAAAGAAAACCGCTTCTTCAGCCTGATTATTCCCAAGGAATACGGCGGTCGCGGTTTTTCGGCGCAAGCGCACTCGGCGGTTGTCGCCAAGCTCTCCACCCGTAACTCGGCCTTGTCCGTCTCGGTCATGGTGCCCAACTCGCTGGGCCCGGCAGAACTGCTGCTGCACTACGGTACCGACGAGCAGAAACAACACTATCTGCCCCGCCTGGCTGATGGCCGTGACATTCCCGCTTTCGCACTGACCAGCCCTTGGGCCGGTTCGGACGCCGCCTCCATTCCTGACGTAGGGATTGTCTGCAAAGGCGAATGGGAAGGTCAGGAAGTGCTGGGCATGCGCGTCACCTGGGACAAACGCTACATCACCCTGGCTCCGGTTTGCACCTTGTTGGGTCTGGCCTTCCGCCTATATGACCCGGACGGTTTGCTGGGTGGCGAAAAAGACATTGGCATTACCTGCGCCCTGGTTCCAAGCGACCACCCCGGCGTGGACACTGGCCGTCGTCACTTCCCCTTGAACGCCATGTTCATGAACGGCCCCACCCGTGGCAAAGACGTGTTCATGCCGCTGGAGTTCATCATTGGTGGCCCCGCCATGGCTGGCCAGGGCTGGCGCATGTTGATGGAATGTCTGGCTGCTGGCCGCTCCATCTCTTTACCCTCCTCCTTTACTGGCATGGCCAAACTGACCAGCCGCGCCGTGGGTGGTTACTCCGCCGTGCGTACCCAGTTCCGCAGCGCCATCAGTAAATTTGAAGGCGTGGAAGAAGCACTGGCTCGCATTGCCGGCCATACCTACGCGATGGATGCCGCCCGCACCATGACGGCTGCTGCCGTGGACCTGGGCGAGAAACCTTCTGTCGTCTCGGCCATCGTCAAATACCACGTCACCGAGCGTGGTCGCATTGTGGTGAACGACGGTATGGATGTGATTGGTGGTAAAGGCATTTGCCTTGGCCCCTCCAACTTCCTGGGCCGGGCTTACCAGCAAATTCCCGTCGGCATTACGGTGGAAGGCGCCAATATTCTGACGCGCAGCCTGATCATCTTCGGTCAAGGCGCTATCCGTTGCCATCCTTTCATCCTTGAAGAGATGACAGCCGCCCTGAACCCTGACCGCGAAGCCGGTTTGCGTAAATTTGACCAGGCTTTCTGGGCACACATCCGCTACACACTGGCCAATACAGGCCGCTCCTTCTGGCTGGGCCTGGGTGGCTGGCGCTTGCTAAGTGGCCCTACCGGCACCTCCAAGGCCATGCACACCTACTACAGCCAGGCCAGCCGTTACAGTGCTGCTTTCTCCCTGCTGGCCGATGCCTCCATGCTGGTTCTGGGTGGTTCCCTGAAAATGCGTGAGCGCCTGTCCTCGCGTCTGGGGGATGTGCTGTCCGAGCTGTACATGCTAAGCGCCGTGCTCAAGCGTTACCAAGACGAAGGCCGTCAACAGGAAGATGCACCTCTGGCTCACTGGGCGGCTCAAGACGCCTTGATGCGTGCTCAACACGCTCTGGACAAAGTACTGGAGAACTTCCCGAACCGTCCTTTGGCGGCCGTACTGCGCTTCCTGGTCTTCCCTCTGGGTCTGCGCCGTCTGGGCCCTGATGACAAGCTGGACCACACTGTTGCCAAACTGTTGACCAAGCCCGGTGCCACTCGAGATCGCCTGACTTACGACACCTACTTGCCTGACGACGATATGGAACCCGTCGGTGCGATTGAAGCGGCCCTGCTGGCTTCGCTGAACACCCGCGATATTGACGCCAAAATCCGTCAGTTCGAGAAAAGCGGTCAATTGCAGGACAACCCCAAAGCCAACGTACGCGATCTGGCCGAAGCCGTCTTTCAGGCCGGTGGCATCACGGCTCAGGAATACGAGCAAATCCAGGCCCGCGACATCGTGCGCGATCGGGTTATTGCCGTTGATGATTTCCCCTTCGATTTGCGTCGGGAAAATCCTGCCGCTGAAGCCGCCAGTGGGAGCCAAGCATGAGTTTTCAACCGGTCTATATTATTGACGGCGCACGCAGCCCGTTTCTGAAAGCGCGTAATGCGCCCGGCCCCTTCTCTGCTGGAGATCTGGCCGTGCAAACGGGTCGCGAGCTGTTGCTGCGCCAACCCTTTGAGGCCCCGCAGCTAAGCGAGGTCATCTTGGGTTGCGCCGCCCCCTCGCCCGATGAAACCAATATCGGCCGGGTTCTGGGTCTGCGTCTGGGCACAGGTCACAAAGTGCCGGGCTGGACCGTGATGCGTAACTGCGCCTCGGGTATGCAGGCACTGGACTCGGGCGTACAGGCCATTCAAACCGGCCGCTCGGATCTGGTGCTGGCCGGTGGCGTAGATGCACTGTCTCACGCCCCCATCCTGTTCAGCGACGACATGGTGCGCTGGCTGGCCACCTGGGGCAAAGCGCGTAGCCTGGGTGCACGTCTGAAAGCGCTGCGCAGTCTGCGTCTGTCCTATCTGAAACCAGTGATCGGCCTGCTTAAAGGGCTGACGGATCCCGTCGTTGGCCTGTCCATGGGACAGACCGCTGAAATTCTGGCGCACGAGTTTGGTATCAGCCGTCAGGATATGGACGAGTTTGCAGCCCGCAGTCACCGTCTGGCTTTGCGTGCTCAACAAGAAAACGCTTTTGAAGAAATCGTGCCGTTAAGCGACACGCGCGGTAATAACTACCCGCAAGATGATGGCGTACGCGAAGACTCCACGCCCGAGAAGCTGGCCAAGCTGCGCCCAGTCTTTGATCCGCCTTGGGGCAATATCACGGCCGGCAACAGCTCCCAAGTGACTGATGGCGCTGCCCTGCTGATTCTGGCCAGCGAAGCCGCCGTCAAGGAACATCAGCTCAAACCCATTGGCCGCATTGTGGATGCGCAATGGGCTGGTCTGGACCCAGCCACCATGGGCCTGGGCCCTGTTTTCGCCGCGACGCCTATTTTGGAGCGCAACCGTCTGGCCCTAAATGGCCCGGACTTGTGGGAAATCAACGAGGCTTTTGCAGCACAGGTACTAGCATGTCGTGCTGCATGGGACAACCAGGAGTGGTGCCAAAAGCATCTGGGTCGTGATGCTTTGGGTCTGCTGGATATGGACAAGCTCAATGTGGACGGTGGCGCCATTGCGATCGGCCACCCGGTGGGTGCCTCCGGAGCCCGAATTGTGCTGCATTGCTTGAATGCCCTGCGTCGTCGCAACTTGCGTCTGGGCATGGCCGCTATTTGTATTGGCGGCGGACAAGGCGGTGCCATGCTGATCGAATCGCTGCAAGGAACTGAATCATGATGCCCGTCGCTACCCTGGATTTGCAAAACTTCACGCTGTACACGGACGATCAGCAAATTGCCTGGCTGAAAATCGATTGCGTGGGCAGCTCGGTCAATAGACTCTCGGCAGCCGTTCTGCAGGAGCTGAACCAGGCGCTGGACTACCTGGGCAGCCATCCTCCTAAAGCACTGATCATTTACTCCGGCAAAGCTGCCGGTTTTGTAGCCGGTGCGGACATTGACGAGTTTTCGGAACACAACAACAACCCTGAAAAGGGCTTGGCACTGGTCACACGCGGCTGGACCGTCTTCAACAAGCTAGCCAAGCAGAGCTACCCCACGTTGGCGCTGGTGCAAGGCCACTGCCTGGGCGGTGGTCTGGAGCTGGCCCTGGCATGCCGTTATTGCCTGGCCGTAGATCAGGACGATACACGCCTGGCTCTACCTGAAGTGATGCTGGGTATTTTCCCCGGTTGGGGCGGCATGTTGCGACTGCCTGAATATATAGGCCCTGCCGCCGCCATGGACTTGATGCTGAGCGGCAAAAGCGTGGATGCCCGCAAGGCCGCCCGTCTGGGTATGGTCGATGCCTGCGTTCCCGTCCGTCTGGCCAAGCAAGCTGCTATCAAACAGGTGCTCAGTGGCAAGAAGCCGCGGCGCGCCAAGGGTCTGCCACGCTTGATGAATACCAAGCTGCTACGCCCCCTGGTTGCTAATCAGGTACGCAAGCAGTTGGCAAAGCGCGATCCCTATCAGCACTATCAGGCGCCCCGCGCCATCCTGGAGATCTGGGAAAAGCACAACGGCAATGCCTTGAAGGCTCCCGAACTGATCGAGCAAATCACCCGCTCGAACACCGCAGCCAATCTGCTGCGTGTCTTCCATTTGCAAGAGCGTCTGAAAAGCGTAGGCAAGCATTCGTCGACTCAGGAGATCAAGCATATTCACGTGGTCGGTGCTGGTGTCATGGGAGGCGATATTGCCGCCGTATGTGCGCTGAAAGGCATGCGTGTGACGCTGCAGGATCAGGACCGCAAGCGTATCGCCCAGGCACAAGGTCGTGCCGCCAAGCTGTTCCAGCGCCGTCTAAAAGACCGCAGACTGGTACAAGCTGCATTGGACCGATTGATCCCGGACCCGGACGGCCACGGCATCCCGTCGGCAGATCTGGTTCTGGAGGCCATCTTCGAGAACGCCGATGCCAAGCGCAGCCTGTACGCCACCATTGAGCCCTTGCTAAAGCCCGGTGCTGTGCTGGCAAGCAATACCTCCAGCCTGCCTTTATCCGAGCTCAGCCTGAACCTGATCAATCCGGAACGACTGGTAGGCATTCACTTCTTTAACCCGGTCTCTCGCATGCCCTTGGTTGAAGTGGTGGAAAGCGAGTTGCTGGCCCCGGAAGTGCGCAGCGTTGCCTACGCCTTTGTGAACCAGATTGGCAAGCTGCCCCTGCCCGTTAAAGACAGCCCCGGCTTTCTGGTCAATGCCGTCCTGGCTCCCTATATGTTGGAAGCCATGCGCTGCGTGGACGAGGGGCTGGACCCGGCCACCGTGGACAAAGCCATGGTGCAGTTCGGCATGCCTATGGGCCCGCTTGAATTGGCCGACACCGTGGGCCTGGATATTGCCCGTGATGCAGGTGCCCAATTAAGCCAGCAGGCGGCCATGCCAGCCTGCCTGAAAACCCATCTGGACCGCCAGGAACTGGGTCGCAAAACCGGCCAGGGTTTCTACACCTGGAAAGACGGCAAAGCCCAAAAATCTCCTGCGGGAACAGTCCCAAGCGGTCTGGCAGATCGCTTGATCAAACCACTTATCGAACAGACCGAACACCAGGTTCGCATCGGTGTTGTGGAGAACGACGATCTGGCCGATGCAGGCGTGATTTTCGGTACCGGCTTTGCGCCATTCAGAGGGGGCCCTCTGCATTACAAAGCAACACAAAAACAACGCAATTAGTTCGGATTGGCACAAATACCTATACGCCGATTGGCCTAGGTCATGCACCATAGAAAACAAACAGGTGTTTTAAAACTTGTCATAAGCCTCTGTCAGACGTCGCACCTATACCTTGGAGAAGAGACATGAAAAAGACGGTTGTAGCTTTGCGTACCATCCCCGCCTTGCTGATTCCTCTGGGAATGAGCATGGGAATGGGTCAAGCCCATGCGGCTGGTTTTAACTTGCTCGAACAAAATGCGAGCGGCCTGGGCAATGCCTACGCAGGCTCGGCCGCCATTGGTGAAAATGCCAGCACGATCTACTTCAACCCAGCTGGCATGACTCTGCTGCCCGAGACCAACTTCTCGGCTGGTATCAACGTCATTAAACCCACCTTCAAATTTTCGGATAAAGGCAGTACGGATCCCTTGGCATTGACAGGTGGGGCCAGCCGACCTGCAACGGGTGGATCAGGTGGCGATGCCGGTAAAGTCGCTCCTGTACCCAATATTTATCTGTCCCATCAACTCTCGCCGAAATGGTGGATCGGTTTGGGTATTGGTGTGCCCTTTGGTCTGACAACTGAATACGACGAAGGCTGGATTGGACGCTACCACTCCGAGAAATTCGCCATTGAAACCGTCAACGTCAATCCGTCGGTGGCTTACAAAGTCAACGATCAGTTGTCCTTCGGTGTGGGTGTGAACTGGCTGCACATTGATGCGGACTACCGTCTGGCTACCCCGGTTGGTTATCACCCGGCTTTGGGTCCACTGGACATGGACACCCGCGTCAAGATGAAGGGCGACGCCTGGGGCTGGAATGCCGGTTTGCTGTACCAAATTACCCCCAGCACTCGTTTGGGCGTTTCCTATCGCTCGCAAATCAAGGTCACGGCTGATGGCGACACCAAACTGCGCAACCGCAACGTGCCGGCTGGCATTCCTGCCCCCAACATCAATTGGGACGCAGAAGCCACCATCAAGCTGCCTGACACCGCCATTGTCAGCTTGGTGCACGACCTGAACTCGCGCTGGCAATTGCTGGCCGATGTGTCCTGGACAGGCTGGAGCAGCATCCCGCGTCTGACCATTGAAAACAGCGGCCCCGGTGCCAAGGATTCCGGTCTGGAACTGAAGTTCAAGGACGCATGGCGCGTCGCCCTGGGTGCGAACTACCACTACAACGAGCAGTGGACCTTCAAGGGTGGTATTGCTTGGGACCAATCCCCCGTTCGCGACAAGAACTACCGCCCAACCGCTCTGCCTGACAGCGATCGTTACTGGGTGTCCCTGGGTGCTCAGTATCGTGCCAGCAAGAACGCCACCTGGGATATCGGCTACACCCACTTGTTCCTGAAAAATACCGACATGAACAACAACACGGATCTGAAAGGTCGTGGTTTGACACGCGGTACCTACAAAAACAGTGGCGACATCCTGGGCGTGCAGTTCAGCTATCGCTTCTAAGGATGCACTATGGCCCGCAGTCGCCGCATGGAGCTGCTCGCACGCCTACCCCCCACATGGCGTGCGCGCTTTTTGCAGCTGGGCTTTAACTGGCACCCCGCCTTCCGGGCAACCGGCGGGCGGGTCCACAAAGTTTCAGCGAACTTGCAACACATCGTCGTACGCCTGCCATTGCGTCGTCGCACTCGCAACATCAATGGCTCTTTATTTGGCGGCTCCCTGTTTGCCATTACAGACGGCGTGCACGCCACCATGCTTCTGGCTGGGCTGCAACGCCATGTGATTGTCTGGGACAAGAATGCAGAGATTCAGTATCGCCGCCCCGGCTACCAAACTCTGTACGCCAATTTTCAGATCAATCCAGATGAACTGGACGCAATACGAGGACAGCTAGACCAATACCACGAGGCTGAAGCCACATTTACCGTGCAGATCCAGGACCCCGAAGGCCAGATCTACACCACGGTGGAACGCACCATCTATATCGCCGACGCCCACTTCTACAAGCAGAAATCACAATCACGCTAATTTGCCGGAGGACCGCTTCATGTTTACCCCCCGCTGTGCCGCCCTGATTTTAAGTCTGTCCCTGGGGCTACCCGCCGCCCAGGCCGCGACTGTTGCGAATGTCACCGTGCCAGACACGGTCACCGTCGAGCAGCAAAGCCTGAAACTGAATGGGGCAGGCCTGCGCAAGAAAGTTGTTTTTGATGTGTACGTCGCCGCCCTGTATACCGCTTCGCCTTCCCAGGATGCCGAGGCCATTATTCAATCCCCCGGACCGCATCAGATCCGGCTGGTCCTCAAACGCGACCTGGATGCCCAAACCCTGATCGATGCCCTGAAAGACGGCATTCACAGCAACCTGACTGATCCTGAAAAACAAGAACTGGACCCGGTCATCAAGCAATTTGAAGACTTGATGCGCCAGGTGGGTGAAGCCAAGGAAGGCGACGTTGTGGTGCTGGACATGCACACCCCTCAGGTCAAGATCCTGTTCAACGACAAGACGCTGGGCGAGCTCTCTCACCCTGATCTGACCCCTGCTTTGTTGAAAATCTGGCTAGGCAAGAAGCCTGCCCAAGAATCGCTCAAAAAGGCCCTGCTGGGATTGTCTTGAACCTACACGCCTCGGAGCGCTTCATGGATAAAGTCTGGCTGCAGAACTACCCCGCCGGTATTCCTGCCACTATCGAAGATCAGGCCCAGCAGTACTCTTCCTTGCTGGATGTATTTGAACAAAGTTGTACCGAGTTCGCGCAGCGCACTGCCTATATCAGCATGGGCAAACGCATGAGCTACCGCGAACTGTCGACCAATGCCTTGGCCCTGGCCAGCTGGCTGCAAAGCCAAGGCGTGAAAAAAGGCGACCGTGTCGCCCTGATGATGCCCAATATGCTGCAGTACCCCATCAGTCTGTATGGGGTGTTGCGCAGCGGGGCCACCATTATCAATACCAACCCGCTGTATACGGCCCGTGAACTGCGCCACCAGCTGCAAGACAGCGGCGCAGAAACCATCATCATTGCGGAGAACTTTGCCCACGTGCTGCAGGAAATCCTGCACGAAACACCCATCAAGCGAGTCATTGTGACCAGCGTGGGGGATTGTCTGGGCGGCTTCAAGGGCTGGCTGGTCAATCAAGTGGTGCGCCACATTAAAAAAGGTGTGCCTGCCTGGTCCTTGCCTGGCTCCGTCTCTTTCAAAGCCGTACTGACACAGGGCCGAGGCCGGGCACCGGCCCCGGTCAAGCTGACCCACGATGATATTGCCTGCCTGCAATACACCGGGGGCACGACGGGCGTTGCAAAAGGGGCCATCCTGACCCACGGCAATCTGGTTTCAAACCTGAGCCAGGCCCTGTCCTGGATTCGCCCCTATTTGAAAGAAGGCCAGATCGACTGCGTTGTTACTGCCCTGCCGCTCTACCATATCTTCGCTTTCACCGCGAACCTGCTGGTGTTTCTGCGTCTGGGTGCGGAGAACCTGTTGATCATTAACGCACGCGACATTCCCTCCATGATCAAGGACATGTCCAAGCTGCGTTTTACTGCCATTACGGGGGTGAACACACTCTTTAATGCCATGCTGAACAATGCCGAGTTCCGCAAGCTGGATTTCTCCTCGCTGCGCTTTACATTGGGTGGCGGTATGGCAGTGCAGGAAGTGGTCGCCAAGCGCTGGCTGGAAGCGACCGGCAAACCCCTGGCCCAGGCTTATGGACTGACTGAAACTTCACCAGCAGCCACGATCAATCCGCTGGATAAAAAAGAGTTCACTGGCTCAATCGGGCTGCCCGTTCCTTCTACCGACATACGCATACGCGACGAAAACCAGAACGACCTGCCGTTGGGCGAAACGGGCGAGCTATGCATTCGTGGGCCGCAAGTTACTCCCGGCTACTGGCAACGTCCCGATGAAACCGCCAAGGTCTTTGATCGCGACGGCTTTTTACGCACGGGCGATATTGGCTATATGGACGAGCAAGGTTATGTCTTCCTGCTGGATCGCAAAAAAGACATGATTCTGGTCTCGGGCTTTAACGTCTACCCCAATGAGGTGGAAGCGGTCGCCGCCCAGCACCCGGATATTGTCGAGGCCGCCGCCGTCGGTGTACCGGATGAAAAAGCAGGCGAAATCGTCAAGCTCTATGTCATCAGCCGTAATCCCGAGCTGACGGAAAAAGACGTGATTGCCTTTTGCCGCAAGGAGCTGACCGGCTACAAGGCCCCGCGTATTGTCGAATTCCGCGACGATCTGCCCCGCACCAATGTGGGCAAAATCCTGCGTCGGGAACTGCGTCCATAACACGTATTTCGCACGCGCTTAGACCAAGATGAAAGGGGCTTATGCCCCTTTTTCATTAACCGGAGTATTCATAAACAAATAAGAATCGGATCGTTCGTAGCCCTGATACCGCTCTTTAGAATGGGACAAACTATTTATATAAGCGAGTGTCAGAATGCACGCCCTGTCCCGCCTCTCGGAGTCCAATCGCACGGCGATTGCTCAAATTACCGACGAGCTCGATCCGCTGTCCCTGAACTGGCTGTCCGGCTATCTCGCGGGTGTCGCGCAAGTGCGCCACACCGGCCTTCCCGCTCAAGCGCCTGTTTCCCCTGAACTGTCGTTGGTGCCCGCCGCCGCTGCGCCCGCCCAACGACCTGCCACTATTGTGTTTGGCAGCCAGACAGGCAATGCCCAACGCGTCGCCGAAGCCTTTGCCCAACGCTGCGAAGCCGCCGGCATCCCCGTGCGCCTGCTGCGCGCCGATCGTTACCCCACGCGCGAGCTGAAAGAAGAGCGTCTGCTGTACGTCATTATCAGCACCCAGGGTGAAGGCGACCCGCCAGACGATTCCATCGCATTCTTCGAGTTCCTATCCGGCGCCCGTGCTCCCAAGCTGCCCGAGCTGAAATTCGGTGTGCTGGGTCTGGGTGATTCCAGCTATCCCCTGTTCTGTGGGATCGCGGAAAAGATTGATCAACGTCTGCTGGCGCTGGGTGCGGAACGCATTCTGGACGCAGGGCTGGCTGATCTGGATATTGATACGGTCGCCGCCCCCTGGCAGGACAAAGCCTTTGGTTTTCTGGAAACGGATCACAAGGCCCACGCCGCTGCGGCCGTTCCTGCCGCCCAATCCAGCAACGTTACGGTGCTGGAAACCCAGACCCGCAGCAGCTTCACCCGCGACAATCCATTCCAGGCCACCGTGCTGCAAAGCCAAAGCATTACGGGCCGCGACAGCACCCGCAACATCTATCACTACGAGTTGTCGCTGGAAGGCAGTGGCCTGAAGTACCAACCCGGTGATGCATTGGGTGTCTGGCCTACACAAAACGCCAAGCTGGTCGAAGCAGTTATCCAGACGTTGAAGCTGGACCCTCAAGAGACCGTCACCATTCAGGACAAGTCACACACGCTGCAAGAGTGGCTTAGCCATTACCGCGAGCTGACACAACTGACCAAACCTTTCCTGGTGGAACTGGCCAAGCGCAATAGCGATGCCGTGCTACAGACAGCCGTAGGCCCAGAAGGTTTGAGCACTTTGCAAGAGCTGCTGAAAACCCATCAAGTGCTGGACGTACTGGAGCGCTTCCCGGCCACCTGGAGCGCTGCCGAGCTGGTGCAAGCCTTGCGCCCTCTGGCACCCCGCATGTACTCCATCGCCTCCAGCCAGTCCGAGGTGGACGAAGAAGTACATCTGACCGTGGCCAATGTGCATTACCAATTCAACGAGCAGGATCGTTGGGGCGTGGCCTCCGACTATCTGGCCCGGCTGAACGAAGGCGATACCGTGCCTGTCTTTATCGACCCCAATACACGCTTCCGCCTGCCTGAAGATACCAGCCGTGACGTAATCATGATTGGTCCTGGCACCGGTGTAGCTCCTTTCCGCGCCTTTGTGCAGGAGCGCAGCGTTCAGGGTGGCGAAGGTCGCAACTGGCTGTTCTTTGGCAACCCGCACTTTCACTCCGATTTCCTCTACCAGACCGAATGGCAACGCGCCTTGCAGGACGGCCAGTTGCAACACCTGGATCTGGCCTTCTCGCGCGATCAGGAAAACAAGGTTTACGTCCAGCACCGCTTGCTGGAAAAAGCAGCCGAGGTCTATGCCTGGATTCAGGGCGGCGCCCACATTTATGTGTGCGGTGATGCCAACCAGATGGCCAAGGATGTACACCAGACCCTGCAGGAAATTGCCCGCCAGGAAGGTGGATTGGACGCAGACCAGGCTCGCAGCTGGTTGGAAGAACTCTCGGCGCAGGGCCGTTACGCCCGCGACGTTTACTGAGAAGCAAGGACATGACAGAAAAGAAAATCGCCGCTATCGAGCAAGTAAAAATTGATAGCCGCTATCTGCGCGGTGGCATTACCGAGGGTCTGGCAGACCCAATCACGGGCGCCATCAGCGAAGACGACAACAAGCTGCTGAAATTTCACGGCAGCTATCAGCAAGACGACCGCGACCAGCGTGAAGAGCGTCGCAAGCAAAAGCTGGAACCAGCGTTCAGCTTCATGATTCGCGCTCGCCTGCCCGGTGGCGTGGTTACGCCCGCCCAGTGGCTGGCCTTTGACCAGATCGCCTGTGACTGGGCCCAGTTTGGCCTGCGCATCACCACCCGCCAGACCTTTCAATGGCATGGCGTACGCAAGCCCTTTTTAAAACCCACACTACAAGCCATCAACAAGGCCATGTCCACGACATTGGCTACTTGTGGTGACGTGAACCGTCAGGTGGTCAGCGCCACCAATCCCTTGCTGTCCGAGCAGCATGGTCTGGTTCAAGAGTGGGCTGACAAGATTTCCGAAACCTTCCTGCCCAAAACCCGCGCCTATGCCGAGATCTGGCTGGACGGCAAAAAAGTCGAAGACGCCATTGACGGCGAAGACTTTGAACCGATTTACGGCAAGACTTACCTGCCCCGCAAATTCAAGATCGGCATTGCCGTGCCTCCCTTGAATGATGTGGACGTATTTGCGCAGGACATCGGCCTGATCGCGATTATTGAAAACAATCAGTTGCTGGGCTTTAACGTCGCCATTGGTGGTGGCATGGGTGCCACACATGGCGACGACACCACCTATCCACGGCTGGGCAGCGTGATCGGTTTTGTACGCCCTGAGCAATTGCTGGCCGTTTGCGAAGCCGTCATCACCACACAACGTGACCATGGCAACCGTGACGAGCGCCGTCATGCCCGTCTGAAATACACCGTGGATAAGCTGGGCGCCGACTGGTTCCTGGAAGAAGTGCAAAACCGCAGTGGTCAAACGCTGGAGCCGTCACGCCCCTACCATTTTGACCACAATGGCGACCGCTTCGGCTGGACCCAAGGCAGCAATGGCCGCTGGCACCTGAGTCTGCGTATCGATTCGGGCCGCATCATGGATACCGAAGTCGGCCCCTGGCTGACGGGTATGCGTGAGATCGCGAAGATCCACCAAGGGCAGTTCCGCCTGACCTGCAACCAGAACCTGATCATTGCCGATGTGCCTGAAGAAGATAAGGCCAAGATCGACAAGCTGGTTGCTGATCACAAACTGGATGTGTACCAGACACAAAGCGGCATACGCAGCAGCACGATTGCCTGTGTCTCTCTGCCCACTTGCGGTTTGGCCATGGCCGAGAGCGAACGCTACGCCCCCATCCTGCTGCCCAAGCTGGAAGCCTTGCTGGACAAGTACCAGCTGCGCGACGAGCGCATTGTGCTGCGTATCTCCGGCTGCCCCAACGGCTGCGCCCGTCCTTACCTGGGTGAAATTGCCCTGGTTGGCCGTGCTCTGGGTCGCTATGACTTGCGTCTGGGTGCGAACTTCAGCGGCGAGCGCCTGAACGTAATCTATCGTCAAAATATTGCCGAACCTGAAATTCTGAGCATTCTGGATGAGCTGTTTGGCCGCTTCGCTGCCGAGCGTCTGGAAGGCGAGCACTTTGGCGATTTTCTAGTTCGCGCTGGCGTGGTTGCCGAGCCTACAAGCCGCTTGATTCCTTTAGTTTTACAGCCAGCCTGACATGAACCTCTTTCCTTTATTCGCCAACTTGAAGCAGCGCGCGGTATTGGTGATCGGCGGTGGAGAAATCGCCGAGCGCAAAGTGCGTCTGGTCCTGGCCGCCGGTGCCCAGGTCACGCTGGTCGCCCCCTATGTGGTGGACAGTCTGGAAGAGCTGGCGAATCAAGGGCGTATTACCCTGATTCGGGAGCGCTATCAGGCCCAGCATCTGCAAGGGGCCTGGCTGATTATTGCCGCCACTGACAAGCGTGACGTGAACCAGGTCATTGCCCAGGACGCACAAGAAGCCCGCATTCTGGTCAATGTGGTGGACGACCCCGAATTGTCCAGTTTTCAGGTGCCTGCCATTGTGGATCGTTCACCGCTGATTATTGCCATTTCCTCTGCAGGGTCGGCCCCCATGTTGGCACGGCGAGTACGGGAGCAATTGGAAACCATGTTGGACCACAGCCTGGGTGCGATCAGCCGTCTGGCGCAGGAATACCGCAGCGCCATTCGGCGCGCCCGCCCCGAGCTGGGTGCGCGCCGCCGTTTCTACGACTGGCTGCTGGATGGCCCGGTAGGTGCCGCCCTGCGCAGTCAGCAAGCCGAGCAAGCCCGCTTGAGCCTGGAGAGCGCGCTGCAACAGCCTGAGTCACCCCGCGCCACACAAGGCCGCGTGATTCTGGTGGGCGCCGGTCCAGGCGATCCAGGTCTGCTGACCCTGCATGCCCTGCGTGCACTGAATCGTGCTGATGTGATTCTGTACGATCGTCTTGTATCCGATCAGGTGATGGAGCTGGCTCGTCGCGATGCCCACCGTATTTTTGTAGGCAAGCAATTGGGCGAAGATCATCACCAGACCCAAAACCGCATTCATCAATTGATGATTGAACACGCCAGAGCAGGTCAAACCGTGGTGCGCCTGAAAGGCGGCGATGGCTTTATTTTTGGCCGTGGCGGTGAAGAACTGGAATATCTGGCCGAGCATGGCATCGCATTTGAAGTGGTACCCGGCATCACGGCTGCCATCGCATGTGCGGCTTATAGCGGTATTCCTCTGACCCATCGTGACCACGCGCAGTCCGTGCAGTTTGTGACGGCTCACCGCAAAAGCGGTCATGGTATTGAGGACTGGAACCCGCTACTGGACACCAGCCAGACGGTAGCTGTGTACATGGGTTTGCAGCAAATCCTGGGCTTTAGCCATGAACTGGTGCAGCGTGGCCGCAGTGCCACCACGCCCTGCGCCTTGATTGAAAATGGCTCGCGCCCCGAACAGCGCACCTTGCTATCCACACTGGAAAATATTGCCCAGGATGCGCAGCAGCATCAGTTTGCCAGCCCCTGCATTCTGGTGATCGGTCAGGTAGCTACCTTGGGCAGTACCTTGTCCTGGTATGGCGAGCTAATCGACCAGCTCAGTCCACGTACAGCAATTACGCAGGATGCGGACAATACCCTGGTCGCTGCATGAAGGCAGTGATCAAGGCCTAGCTAGAGTCTCGTCTCAAGATCACTTTTCTATACGTACATAACCACTCAGGCTCCAGTCAGTGCGGGATTAGCATCCTTGAATACCGCTTCAAACTGAATCCAAAAAGGCCCTCAACATCTCAATGTTGAGGGCCTTTTTTATCTTTCTGCAGCTTCTGAAAAACCACTAAGCACCAGGTAAAACTGCCAGCGCCTACAAGAACAAAACTGGCAGCGGCAGATAGCCTGAGCATGCTCTGTCACTTGTCTTTCCTGGAAATACAAAACAGTCAAAGCTCTTCGCCTGTCGGCCCAAGGGCTGAGTATTTAGCGCTGTCCAAAAGCCGCAAACATGGCTCGCAACGCACTATCCAGCAAATAGCCAATCAGACCAATCAGGACAATTACGGCCATCAACTCGGAATACGCCATGCGATCACGCGTATCCAGAATCAGATAACCCAAACCGGCTGACACACCCAGCATTTCGCAAGGTACCAACACAATCCACAAGACGCCGATTGCCAGTCGGCTACCTGTCAAGACTGAGCCTACAATGCCAGGCAGAATCAAGTACAACAGCGTTTCCAGCTTGGTGGCCGCCAGACTGCGACCCAGCATCAGCCAGCGCGGATTCAGATGCCGTACGCCCGAGGCTGTATTCAGCAAGACAGGCCAGACACCGGCCACACCCAACAGAAAATAAATCGGTGCATCCCCAATGCCAAAGGCCATGACGGCAATAGGCATCCAGGACAGGGGCGAGATCATGCGCAGGAACTGGAACAAGGGAGTCAATGCGGCGTGAGCTCGCGCTGACAAGCCCAGCAGCAAACCGGCGGGCACGCCGACACCCAATGAGATCGCCAGCCCTACAAAAATACGTTGCAAGCTGGCACCTACGTGCATCCAGGTCTCGGACCAGCCCAGTATCTCCAGCAAGCTATGAAAGGCAGCTGCTGGTCCGAATTGCTGCATCAAAGGGCTGCTGGACCAGGCTGTGGCCAAGTACCACAGCACGACTCCCGCCAATAAACCGCCCAAGCCCCACAGGGTGCTGGCAATCCAGGCATTCATTTTGGGGCGTCGCAAAGACGCAGCCGATCGCGGATCAGACTGCGCCAATGACGGAGAAGAAGCAGACGCACTCAAACTCATACAACAATGCTCTCGTTGCGGGTGTATTGCTCGGACAAGCCAAACTGCGCCAGGCCCCCCTGCTTTTCCAACGCGGCACGGACAAAGCGGTCATCCACCAGATCGCTGGCTACGTGTTCAGGAGACAGCCCTTCCAGGAAACCACGCTCGCCCTGAATCAAGGTCCCTTGCAGCATTTGCACCAAGGACTCGGTGTAGCTGGGGAAAGGATAAGGTTGAAAATCGATACGCTGGTCGTCCCAGTCCGGATGACGAATCACGCCAGACTTCACGTATTGCGCACGATCCGCCGGGTCCGGGGACAGCACTTTCAACAGGTTTTCCTGAGTGTGCGGGGTATAGCGGTTCCCGCCTTCACGCGACAGAATCTGGGCCGCCTCGGCGCGGTGACTGCGTATCCAGATCTGTGCCTTGACCAGACCATCCACCACGGCTTGCGACCATTGGGGGCGAGTCTGCAAATCCTGCTCGTGCATGAAGGCCACGCAACAGGCGTGATCACGCCAGACGTCGCCAGTAAAGCGCAGGATGCGGCCCATGCCTTGAGTTTCTGCCAAAGCATTGAAAGGTTCGGCCACCGTAAAACCAGCGATCCGTCCCGAGGCCAAGGCCGGAGGCATATCCGCAGGGGCCATCACCACCAGATTGACCTCATTGGGTGCCAGCGCACCGGCGTTTTTCACGACAGGCGTCAGGCCATGTGCTTTGAGCACATGCTGCAGCACCACGTTGTGAATCGAATACCAGAAAGGAATCGCCACCGTCTGCCCGCCCAATTGCTCGGCCGAGCTGATGTTCTGCGCCACCGTGATAGCAGAGCCACTCATGTGATTCCATGCCACCACTTTTGCAGGGACGTTGCTGCCGTAGCGCGCCCACACCGTCATGGGCGAGAGCAAGTGCACCAGATTGACCTGACCGGAGATGAAAGCCTCGATCAACTGAGCCCAACTGCGCACCATCACGGGCTTTTCAACCGCAATACCCGCTTCTTCAAAATATCCATTGTGATGCGCCACCAACATGGCGGTGGCATCGGTAATCGGCAAATAGCCGATACGCAAAGGCGCATTTGACTCACTTTGTGCACGGGCAGTCCCTTGGGCCAGCAAGGGCGCAGCACCCGCAACGGTCAGCAAAGACGCCAGTTTCAGCAAGTCGCGACGGGTACGGGAAGTAGGAGATTCAATCATGAAATGCACCTTACAAAACAGAAGCGTGATCCGCCTGGGAGAGGCTTTGCTCCAGGCTGGCCACAATTTCCAGGCGTATGGCCTGAAGCCAGTTATCCAGATGAGATCGGGGGTGTGCCGGGCAGCTCCATTCACGCTGCAAACCGGCAGGACGGCCACCTAACAGCAGAACTCGGTCAGCCAGCAAAAGGGCCTCATCAATATCGTGAGTGACCAGCACAATGGCGCAGCCAGTCTGGTCGCGTATCGACAGAATCAGCTCCTGCATCTGGCGACGAGTTACTTCATCCAGGGCGCCAAAAGGTTCGTCCATCAACAAGACTTGTGGGCGTCGAGCCAGACAACGCGCAATGGCAACACGCTGTGCCATACCGCCCGACAAGGCACCAGGACGCTGATGACGGCTTTCATACAAACCAACCTGACGCAGCGCCTGTTCAACCCGCAGGCGGCGCTCGGCGGCGGATACAGAAGGCTGGCGCGCAAAACCCAGACCAAAACCAGTATTGGCCTGCACATTCAGCCACGGCAAGAGAATGGCTTCTTGAAACGCCATGGCCAAAGCGGGGTGAACCCCACGCACGGGCTGCCCCAGAAAGGACACCTCGCCCTGAGTGGGCGCTTGCAAACCGGCCAGAACCCGCAACAAAGAGGATTTACCCACTCCGCTGGGGCCCAGCAGCGCCACGATCTCTCCCGCGCGCACGTTCAAATCCAGGTTCTGCAAGATCGTCTGGCCACCGTAGGCCAGACTGATCCCCCGTGCGGACAAGAGCCCGGCCCCTTCAGAATCGGTAGGCGAGGGGGCGCCGGAACTCATACTGCATCCTGCCCAAGTTCGGCTTTCAGTTGCGCCACCGTGGGTGAAATCAAAGGCACCAGCATGGCTTCGCGATAACGGCGCAGCAGTTGCGGATGCTTGCCCTGCATATAGGTCGCCCCGCCGATCGCGGAGCTTTCCAGGGCCACAGCCTGCGACGCCAAACTACTTAGCTCGATACGGACTTTGAACAAATCAGGCGGCGTGGCCGAGCCGGGCTTACGTACGGCATCAACCAGCACATCCGACAATTCCTGCACACGATCCAGCAGGCGGCGGGCGGGCTGCTCCTGTACCCATTGGCAGCGTGGCGCATCCAGCACTTGCTTCAAGGAACGACGTGCCAAGCCCATGGTCATCCCGCATTGCAGCGCCATGAAACGGGGGCGTACCGAGCGCACAAAGTGGCCTGCATCGGGATGCAGCAAACGCTCTTGTCCCAGACGCACAGCATTGAACTTCAAAGCGGCGGTATTGCTGCCACGCAGTCCGACCAGATCCAGATCTGCGGAACGCTCCAAGCCTGGATCGCCCAGTTCTGCCACCCAAATACCGGCTTGCTCTTCAGGCATGGCGGCCACAATGGCAACCAGGCAGTTGCCGGGACGCAGATTGGTAATCCAGGGCAAGCGGCCCTCAAACTGCCAATGTCCTTGTTCAGGCTGAGCACGCACTTGCAGCTCTTCAATACCACCCAAAAACTTGATGGCATTGGACAGACCCGTCGCACCCGCAACACTGCCATCCAGCAAACCGGGCAAATAGCGCTCGCGCATGGCGGGGTCCTGAACGTCACGCAGGTATTCAATAAAGGTACGCTGGCTCCACAGGACAAAACCTGCCGTCAGCGAATGCTCGGCCACTTCCACGATGGATTGAACGGCATCACCGAAGTCGGAAAAATCCGCTTTCAGGCCCAGGCTCAACAAACCGTCTTGCGCCAGGCGAGGCAACAAGGCCTGCGCCTGAGATGCATCGCTATCCAGCGACAGGGCATGCTCTTCCAGCCACTGGGCCAAGCCAGGCGACAAAACAGGGCGCTCTGAGGCCAGCACAGGCTGCTCAGCGCGCTTTAAGGCGTTTCCCATGCGTAGGCCTCCAGCTGGCTATTGAGCGGCGTACGAGCCAGATTATTGGCAAAGTTGCAGATCGTCGCCAAGCCAATACCGGTAATCACTTCCAGAGCCTGCTGGTCGCCGTAACCGGCAGCGCGGAAATCGGCCAAAGCCTGATCCGACATCTGACCACGGGTATCAATCACGGCGCGACTGAACAGAGCCAGAGCCTGCAGGCGCTCGTCGTTGATCTGGTCAAAGCCACGCGCACGCAAAGCGGCCAGAATTTCCGGGTCCAGCTTGGCTTTATTGGTCGCAATGGCGGTGTGACCGGCCACGCAGAAGCGGCAACCGTGAGTGGTACCGGCAACCAGTTGCACGACCTCACGCTCGATCAGCGACAGGCTGGCGGTGGCGTTCAAGGCAGACATATCCTGATAGGCTTGCAGGGCAACGGGAGCATTAGCCAAAATAGCCAGCAAATTGGACAAAAAGCCGCTACCACGCACAGCTTTCTCAAGGGCTGGTTTGACCGCCTCTGGTGCGGAGTCCACAGTATGCAAAGTTAAGCGAGTCATGATGGCGACAATTCCTTAGTTAATCCGAGAAGGTTTCATTGTCGATTGACTGGCGCCTTATCTCCATGTGCGAACATAGCGGTATTCATATTAAAAATATCCACGAAAAGAAATAAGCATATTTTCTGCATGAGCGACTCTGCCTTTCCTGACAGCCATTGCGCTGTCGACTCCAAAGACACAGGACACCCTGTGGAGGAACTGCTCTTGTCCGGGCTGGAGATCTCTGCCAGCCTGTTTCACTTGGGGCAATACTGCAATCAATGGGAAAGCAGCCTGCACGGGCACCAACGCGCAGGCTTTCATGTGGTCTTGCATGGGCCGTGCTGGCTGCATATTCAGCATCAGGAAGCCTTGGCCTTGCAGGCGGGTGACGCAGTGTTTTTCTTGCGGGATGTGCCCCATCGCTTAAGCTCCTCGCCCACGCCGCCAGACTGGAATGCGGCCATGCGGCGACAAACCATGCAGAGCCTGGAGCCACAAGTGCCACACAGTACGGGCTTGCTCTGTGGTTTTCTGGATCTGGGCCGTGGTTTGAGCGAATTGCTGCTGGCAACCGTGCCTGATGTTTTGTTAATTGATGGTTCTCAGACAGATGCAGATTCAGGACGCCCTTTGCTGGACTTGATCCAGGCCGAAATGCGACGCCAGCCGCAAGCCAACTCCAGCCTGCTGGAAAAGCTGGTGGAGCTGTTGTTGTTCTATACCTTGCGCCAGCAAATCGGACAGACACCTGCCGAAGGTGCCCTGCCCGCCGGCTTGATTCATCTGGCCAGCGACTCTGCCTTTGGTAGCCTGATCGAGCAGTTGCTGCGTAAACCTGCCAAAGCCTGGTCGGTGGACGATATGGCCGCCTATCTGAATATGTCTCGTGCCGCCTTTCACCGCCGCTTTACCTTGCTGTGCGGGATGGCTCCAGCCCAAGTACTGTTGCAACTACGTATGCAGCTGGCCAAGCGTCAGCTGGAGCAAGGTCTGACCATGGAGCAGATTGCCGAGCGTATCGGTTATAGCTCTGCGGCCGCATTCAGCGCCGCGTTCAGACGCAGTGTGGGTCTCAGCCCGGCGCAATGGCGCAAGCAAGACGCGCGTCCATAAGTCAGCAAGCTGCTACAACTCTGACCCCCAGATTGTCGTCCTACCCCGAGTACGTATGCAGGGTAGCTGGCACGATATAGCCCTCGCCCCATAGTTGCCACCGCACAGAATAGAACAAGCTGTTCCCGCTTTTTTGTGAAGGCTTCCGGCTTACGCATACAAGCCGCTAAGCCCCAAGCTTGATCATTCAGTTCAGCTGCCGGTTCAAGCGGCATGACGGGCAACAAGACGAAATACGAACATTGCTCCTGTCTATGAGCAACAGCAAAGTGGACAAGCATAAAAAAACCCCAATCTGTAAACAGATCGGGGTTTTTGACCTACCAGAGCCAAGCCGAAGCCTGGGCATCTGAGCAAGCGTTTAGATCACGCGGGCTGCTTCGATCAGACGCACAACAGTCCAGGACTTGCTGCGGCTGATAGGACGGCCTTCGGTAATCTCAACGGTATCGCCTTCGTTGTACTGGTTGGTCTCGTCGTGCGCTTTGTATTTATTGGAGCGGACGATGATCTTGCCATACAAGGGATGTTTAACGCGGCGTTCAACCAGAACGACGACAGTTTTGTCCATCTTGTTGCTGACAACTTGACCGATCAGGGTACGTTGACGTTTTGCGGTAGTTTGAGTTTCGCTCATCTTACTTTCCTGCGGTCTCAGCCATGACGGTACGGACGCGAGCGATGTCGCGACGTACTTTGCCCAATTGGCTGGTGTTGGAAAGCTGTTGAGTAGCACGCTGCATGCGCAGGTTAAATTGTGCTTTCAACAGGCTCTCGAGCTCTTTTTGGAGCTCGGCGGCATCTTTAGTACGGAGTTCGCTGGCTTTCATGACGTCTCCTTAAGCACCGATCTGACGCGTTACGAACGTCGTCGAGATAGGCAGCTTGGCAGCGGCCAGACGGAATGCTTCGCGTGCCAGCTCTTCGCTAACACCTTCCATTTCGTACAGGACCTTGCCTGGTTGAATCTCAGCGACCCAGAACTCTGGATTACCCTTACCGTTACCCATACGAACTTCGGCAGGTTTCTGCGAAATTGGCTTATCGGGGAAGATGCGGATCCAGATGCGGCCACCACGTTTGATGTGACGGTTAATTGCACGACGTGCTGCTTCGATCTGGCGAGCAGTCAGACGGCCACGGTCAGTGGCTTTCAGACCAAATTCGCCAAACGAAACTTGCGCACCGCGAGTAGCCAGACCGGTGTTACGGCCTTTGTGCTCTTTGCGATACTTTCTGCGAGAAGGTTGCAGCATGTTTTATTCTCCTTCGGACGCAGCAGGAGCAGCGTCTTTACGAGGACCGCGGCCACGACCACCTGGACGGCGGTTTTCAGGGCGGTCACCACGTGGACGACGTGGGCGGCGCTCTTCAGGGGCTACGGTGTCAACAGGCATTTCGCCGTTAGGCAGCATGTCGCCCTTGTAGACCCAGACCTTGATACCGATGATCCCGTACGTCGTGTGCGCTTCGGAAGTACCGTAATCGATGTTAGCGCGCAGGGTGTGCAGAGGCACACGGCCTTCGCGGTACCATTCGGTACGAGCGATTTCGATGCCGTTCAAGCGACCCGAGCTCATGATCTTGATGCCTTGGGCACCCAGACGCATGGCGTTTTGCATGGAACGCTTCATCGCACGACGGAACATGATGCGCTTTTCCAATTGCTGAGCAATGGAGTCGGCGATCAGTTGAGCGTCGGTTTCAGGTTTGCGAATTTCTTCGATGTTAACGTGCACTGGCACGCCCAACAGGCGCTGCAGGTCAGCCTTCAGGCTTTCGATATCCTCGCCGCGCTTGCCGATCACTACACCAGGACGAGCCGAGTAAATAGTGATGCGAGCATTCTTGGCAGGACGCTCGATGACCACACGGCCAACGGACGCACTTTTCAGCTTGCGTTTCAGGTATTCGCGCACACGGATGTCGTCAGCCAACATCGTACCGAACTCAGCACCGTCAGCGTACCAACGCGAGCTCCAGTTACGGTTAACAGCCAGGCGGAACCCAATTGGGTGGATTTTCTGTCCCATTGTGACTCCTTAAGCGCCGACTTTGACCACAATGTGGCAAGTCTGCTTCTCAATACGGTTACCGCGGCCTTTGGCTCGTGCAGAAAAACGCTTCAACGACTGAGCCTTGTCCACGTAAATGGAGGTGACTTTCAGTTCGTCGATGTCGGCGCCGTCATTGTGCTCAGCGTTGGCAATAGCCGATTCCAGAGCTTTCTTGATGATGCCAGCGGCTTTCTTGGGAGTGAAAGTCAGCGTATTCAGAGCGTGAGCGACGGACTTGCCGCGGACCATGTCCGCAACCAGACGTGCTTTTTGCGCCGAAATATGGACTCCACGAATAATTGCTGTAGTTTCCATCACTTATCTCCGGGCCTTTTTGTCCGCAGCGTGACCCTTGAAAGTACGGGTCAAGGCGAACTCGCCGAGCTTGTGGCCAACCATGTTCTCGTTGATGTAAACGGGAATGTGTTGACGGCCATTGTGAACGGCAATCGTCAGCCCAATGAACTCGGGCAGGATGGTAGAGCGGCGCGACCAGGTTTTGATTGGTCGCTTGTCGTTACCCACAACGGCTGCGTCAACCTTTTTGATCAGGTGAGCATCAACGAATGGGCCTTTTTTGATCGAACGTGACATAGTGTTCGCCCCTTACTTGCGCTTACGGCGCGAAACAATCATGTTGTCTGTGCGCTTGTTACGACGGGTGCGGTAGCCCTTGGCAGGAGTACCCCATGGGCTGACTGGCTCACGGCCTTCACCCGTACGACCTTCACCACCACCGTGCGGGTGATCGACTGGGTTCATCGCCACACCGCGAACGGTAGGACGAATACCACGCCAGCGAACAGCACCGGCTTTACCGATTTGACGCAGGCTGTGATCGTGGTTGCTGACTTCGCCAATCGTGGCGCGGCAGTCGATGTGAATGCGGCGAACTTCACCGGAACGCAGACGCACTTGAGCGTACGTGCCTTCACGAGCCAGCAACACAGCGGAACCACCAGCGGAACGAGCGATTTGAGCACCCTTACCAGGCAGCATCTCGATGCAGTGAATGGTTTGACCCACAGGAATGTTGCGGATAGGCAAAGTGTTGCCGGAACGGATAGGAGCTTCCGCGCCAGACACAACCGTTGCACCCACTTCCAGACCACGAGGGGCGATGATGTAACGACGCTCGCCGTCTGCGTAGCACACCAATGCGATGTGAGCGCTGCGGTTAGGGTCGTATTCCAGACGTTCTACTTTCGCAGGAATACCGTCCTTGTTGCGACGGAAGTCGACAATACGGTAATGCTGCTTGTGACCGCCGCCACGGTGACGAACCGTGATGTGGCCGTTGTTGTTACGGCCAGCACTGCTGGATTTCTTTTCCAGCAAAGCCGCGTAAGGAGCGCCTTTGTGCAGTTCAGGGTGAACCACTTTGATCATGCCACGGCGACCTGGCGACGTTGGTTTTACTTTTACCAATGCCATATTAGTTCACCTCAGAAAAGTCGAGTTCCTGACCGGGCTTGAGCGAGACATATGCCTTGCGCACACTGCGGCGGCGACCCATGAAACGGCCAAAGCGCTTTTCCTTGCCCTTCTGATTGAGCACCTGCACCGACTCAACTTCTACTTTGAACAGCAGTTCAATAGCAGCTTTGATTTCAGGCTTGGTAGCATCAGGAGCGACGCGGAAAGCGATTTGCTGATTTTTTTCGGCAACGTACGTGGCTTTTTCAGTCACGACAGGAGCCAGAATTACTTGCAATAGACGTTCGGCGTTCATCCCAACATCTCCTCAAACTGAGCGACAGCCGCTTTGGTGACCAACACTTTTTTGTAGTGGATCAGGGACAGCGGGTCGGCGTAGCGTGGTTCAACCACAGCAACGTGAGGCAGGTTACGCGTAGCCAGGTACACGTTCTCGTCCAGCGCGTCGGTGATGATCAGCACGGATTCCAGGCCCAGGTCTTTCAGCTTGTTGGCTGCCAGACGGGTCTTGGGTGCTTCCAGAGTGAAGGAATCAACAACCAACAGACGCTCGTCACGGACCAACTGAGACAGAATCGCGCTGATACCGGCGCGGTACATCTTCTTGTTGACCTTGTGTGCGTAGTTTTCTTCACCGGTGTTGGGGAATGCACGACCGCCTCCACGCCACACGGGCGAGGATGTCATACCAGCACGAGCGCGGCCGGTGCCTTTCTGGCGCCATGGCTTCTTGGTGCTGTGGTTGACTTCGGCACGAGTCAATTGCTTGCTGTTACCGCTGCGAGCATTGGCTTGGTATGCAACAACGATCTGGTGAACCAGTGCTTCGTTGAATTCACGACCGAAAACGGTTTCGTTGGCCTGCAATGTGGATGCAGCTTGGCCTTGTTCGTTCAGGAGCTTCAGTTCCATGGATTAGGCTCCTTTCACAGCAGGGCGCACAACGATATTGGCATTCTTGTGACCTGGGACAGCGCCCCGGACCAGCAACAAGCCACGCTCGGCGTCGACGCGGATCACGTCAAGATTCTGAACCGTACGGGTAACGTCACCCATATGGCCCGACATTTTTTTACCTTTGAACACACGGCCTGGATCCTGGGCTTGACCAATGGAACCGGGTACGCGGTGCGAGCGCGAGTTACCGTGGCTGTTACGCTGGCCGCCAAAATTGTGGCGTTTGATGGTACCGGCAAAGCCTTTACCAATCGTGGTGCCCGTAACGTCAACCTTCTGACCCGCTTCGAAAATGCTTTCCACAGCAACTACGGAACCGGCGGAAAGCTCGGCGATAGCAGCGGGGTCGAGGCGGAATTCTTTCAGGATGCTGCCAGCTTCAACGCCAGCTTTTGCATAGTGCCCTGCCTGGGGCTTGGTAACGCGTGTTGCACGACGGGTGCCAAAGGCAACCTGTACAGCAGCGTAACCGTCAACTGCGGGCGTCTTGACCTGGGTGATGCGGTTGTTGGACACGTCCAGCACGGTCACAGGGATGGACTCGCCTTCCTCTGTAAACACACGGGTCATGCCAACTTTACGCCCAACAAGGCCCAGCCGCCACGCGGCAGGCGTAGGTGTCGAGTTCGACATCGTTTTCTCCATTCCTGACTACGATTGGTCAGGGCTAACTGAGAGTACACGCAATAATTTGCGCGACGACCATAGCCAAAACTTTTTGGCTAAGCTAGTAAATATAGCACGCAGCTGTAAAGCCAAGCAAGATTTACTGCAAAAATCCGCCCTAAACTGCTTGATTGACAACAGTTTTTTTGAATTCGGGGTGCTTGGCTACACAGTCTGAATCAGAAAAATTGATCTACCGCGCATTTTCTATTGGTGCGCCTTATTGACAAAACGAGCCACGTATTCGTTCACCGGTTCATCACGAATTTGAGCCGGAGTACCGCTTTGTTCCACCCTGCCCTCACGTAGCACCACAATATGCTGGCCCAACCGTAATGCCTCATCAATATCGTGAGTAATAAAGATGATGGTTTTGTTCAGGCTGCTTTGCAGGCGTAAAAGCTCATCCTGCATCTCGTAGCGAATCAAGGGATCCAGGGCCGAGAAGGCTTCGTCCATCAAAAGAATGTCTGCATCAACGGCCAAGGCTCGGGCAAGTCCTACTCGTTGCTGCATCCCGCCTGACAATTCGTCCGGATAGTTATCGGCATAATCATGCAGACCCACGCGCTCCAGCCATTGCCGAGCCTGCTCTCTGGCCTGTGAACGCTTGTCTCCTCGGACCTCCAGACCGAAGGCGACGTTCTCCACCACCGTCAAATGGGGCAGCAAGCCAAAGGCCTGAAAGACCATGCTGATTCCATAGCGACGAAATTGTCGCAAGCTGGCCATGTCCAGCTGCAATATGTCCTGCCCATCCACCAACACCTGCCCGGCACTGGGGTCGATCAAACGGTTGATGTGACGCACCAGCGTGGATTTGCCCGAACCGGATAAACCCATGACGCAGGATATCTGCTGCGCGGGAAAGCAGGCATCGACCCCTGCCAGGCCTACGATGCAATCCGTCTGCTTTTGCACGGCCTGCTTGTCGGCCCCCTGCTTTAACAGCTCTACGGCTTCGGTCGCCCGGCTCCCAAAGACCTTATAAACGTCTCGCAGTTCTATCTTGCAGGCCTGCTCACCCGAGGGGGTAGGAATGATATTCATGCTTGCCTCCTGACCTTGCGACGGTGACGCTGGGAACGACCAAAGGATTGAGAGATTCGGTCAATAACAATGGCCAGGATCACAATCGCCACCCCTGCCTGCAAACCACGCCCTATATCCAGTGTCTGAATACCAGCCAGCACGTCTTCACCCAAACCCTGGGCTCCAATCATGGAAGCGACCACCACCATGGACAAGGCCATCATGGTGGTTTGATTAATACCGGCCATGATGCTGGGCCGCGCCAGGGGCAAGGTGACCTTGGTCAGCATTTGCCAGCGTGTAACCCCGTACGCCTGGGCTGCTTCCATCACATGTTTGTCCACCTGTCGCAAGCCCAGGCTGGTCAGGCGAATCAAGGGAGGGACGGCATAGACAACAGTGGCCAAAACGGCGGGAACCTTACCCAGACCGAACAGCATCAGTACCGGGATCAGATACACAAAACTGGGCATGGTTTGCATCACATCCAGTACGGGCGTCAGCACTTTTCTAAGCAGGCGGCTACGAGCACTAAGAATGCCAACCGGGACGCCGATCAGCACAGAAAAGACCGTGGCCACCAGTACCAAGGTGAAGGTTTGCATCAGCTTGTCCCACAGGCCCATAGCGCCTATCAAGTACAGGCCAGCTACATAGAGCAGAACAGGCAAAAAGCGCCGTTGTCCCCACCAGGCCAGCAAACCGGTCAAGGCCAGAATCGCCCAGGCAGGCACCTGCTGCAAGACACGCTCCACCGGCAAAATGGCATGCGTCAGAATCCAGGCGCTGATCTGACGAAAACCTGTGCCCCAATCCTGCACGGCCACCAACAACTGACGATTAACCCAGTCTGCAGCTGACCACTCCGGGAAGAAGCGGGACTGCGCTGCGGCGACCGGCTGTATTGCCTGAGGTTCCAAAGCTGCCTGCAAGCGATCTGCCTGGGCCATTGGCATCCACTGACGCCATTGCTCTGCATTCTCTTTCAGGAACTTCTGTACCTGGGTGCTGGCGTTCTGCCCACCCTCTGTCATGCCCAGAATAATCTTGTTCATCTGTTCGGGCTCCAGCTGGATCTTTTCAAACAAGGTCACCAGCTCGGGGTGGGACTCTACGAAAGGAGTAGAAGCCGCTACGCCTATATGCGCCAGGATAAAGTCCGTTGGACAGATCTTGCCCTTACCCGACACAGCGGCTTCCCAACAGCTTTCATTGAAAGGCGCGCTAGCTAACTTCTTGAAGGAATACTTGGCCATCAGACCCGCAGGCTGCCAGTAATAGAACAGGATCGGTTCACGCCTGTCATAGGCGGCGCTGATTGCCGCATCCAGAGCCGCGCCCGTACCGGGCCGAAAGTTTTGATAGTGTTCGCCCAGACCATAGAGATCGAACAGGCGACTATTGAAGGTTTCACATACCCAGCCGGAGGGGCAGTTATAGAAGCGGCCTTTATTGGGCTGTTCCGGGTCACTAAAAACAGTGGCGTAACGCCCTAAATCCTCAACTTTCTGTAGCTCGGGTGCAGTGGGCTTGATTCCCTTGTCCGGGTCGCCGTCGACCACATAGTCCGGCACATACCAGCCCTGTTCTGCCCCACCCTTCAGGGTATTACCAAGTACCTGCACCTGGCCGGCTTCAATGGCTTTTTCAATGATCTCGGTACGTCCCGACCAGATCTCGCCAATTACTTGAATATCATTTTGCGCCAGCGCACTTTCCAAAGCCGCCGAGGAGCCTGGAACCCGTTCGGTCTTGCAACCGTAGGCCTTCTCCAGAATCTGCTGATACAGCTCGGTGCTAAATGCTGCGCTCTCCCAGCTCAGGTCCGCCAGCCGTATGGGTTTGTCGTCCCCACACGCTTGCGCTGATGCACTGCTTCCCCACAGACATAGCCAGAGCGCCAGGAAATACCACAGGGCCAGGAACGGCTGTCGTCTCCGATTTATCATTCTTGTCCTCCTTCAACCCTGCCCATCGTCGCATTTGTAGCCCTGGCAAAGTGTGTCCGGTCGTAAAAAGTAGACCAAAACCCGCTTTTTCCCAATCACAACACCATGATGAACTAGCCATGAAGCACCTAAGAGCAAAGCTCTTGTTCTGTTCAGGATAAACGGGCAGTCGCCATTGCTCCTGCAGCGTCCGAAGGAAACGTGCAGACGAAAAAAAACGCCATGCAGTTGCATGGCGTTTCTTTCGATGTAACTCGAACAGCTAGGCAGAATTACTGCAGAGCGATTTCGACGTCAACACCGGCTGGCAAATCCAGACGCATCAGAGCGTCGACGGTCTTGTCGGTAGGATCGACAATGTCCATCAAGCGCTGGTGGGTACGCATTTCAAACTGATCGCGCGATGTCTTGTTGACGTGCGGCGAACGCAGAATGTCGTAGCGACGGATACGTGTTGGCAGTGGTACTGGACCACGAACAACAGCGCCGGTGCGCTTGGCGGTTTCTACGATCTCAGCAGCAGACTGATCGATCAACTTGTAATCGTAAGCCTTCAGACGGATGCGGATTTTCTGGTTTTTCATGGGTAATCCTAAAGAACGATATAAGTGGGGGCTTTTTGACCGGGTTTATCGATAACTCGAAGAAACGCTGACTAAAAAGCACCCCTTTTGGGGGTAGCAAAGACGCGGCGGGAAGGTTTGCACCTTCACACCGCGATCAAGGCTTATTACTTGATGATTTTTGCAACCACGCCAGCGCCAACGGTACGGCCGCCTTCGCGAATAGCGAAGCGCAGACCTTCTTCCATGGCGATAGGAGCGATCAGGGACACTTTCATCGAAATGTTGTCGCCTGGCAGAACCATTTCCTTGTCTTCTGGCAGCTCGATGGTGCCGGTCACGTCAGTTGTACGGAAGTAGAACTGAGGACGGTAGCCCTTGAAGAAAGGAGTGTGACGACCACCTTCTTCTTTGGACAGAATGTACACCTCGGCGTCGAAGTCCGTGTGTGGCTTGATCGAACCGGGCTTGGCCAGAACCTGACCACGTTCCACGTCTTCACGCTTGGTACCACGCAGCAGCAGACCGACGTTATCGCCAGCTTCGCCCTGGTCCAGCAGTTTGCGGAACATTTCAACGCCGGTACAAATGGTCTTGACCGTGTCTTTGATACCCACGATTTCGATTTCTTCGCCGACTTTGATGATGCCGCGCTCAATACGACCGGTCACAACCGTACCACGGCCGGAGATCGAGAACACGTCTTCAACAGGCATCAAGAAGGTACCGTCAACGGCACGCTCAGGCGTAGGAATGTAGCTGTCCAGCGCTTCGGCCAGAGCCAGAACGGCTTGGCTGCCCAGTGGGCCTTCGTCGCCTTCCAGAGCCAGTTTGGCCGAACCCTTGATGATCGGGGTGTCGTCGCCAGGGAAGTCGTACTTGGACAACAGTTCACGAACTTCCATTTCAACCAGTTCGATCAGCTCTTCGTCATCAACCATGTCGGCCTTGTTCAGGAACACGATGATGTAAGGAACGCCAACCTGACGGCTCAGCAGGATGTGCTCGCGAGTCTGGGGCATTGGGCCGTCAGCGGCCGAGCAAACCAAGATAGCGCCGTCCATCTGGGCAGCACCGGTAATCATGTTCTTGACGTAGTCAGCGTGGCCGGGGCAGTCAACGTGAGCGTAGTGACGGTTAGGCGTTTCGTACTCAACGTGCGACGTGCTGATGGTGATACCACGTGCTTTTTCTTCAGGGGCGTTGTCGATCTGCGAGTAATCGCGTGCTTCGCCGCCGTATGCCTTGGACAGAACCGTGCAGATTGCAGCGGTCAGAGTGGTTTTACCGTGGTCAACGTGACCGATAGTACCGACGTTGACGTGCGGTTTAGTCCGTTCAAACTTACCTTTTGCCATGATTTATCCCAATTATGTTTTACAGGAAAACAAAAAAATTGTTGAGCAGCCCGCCATAGGGCGGGCTGATATTGCTATTACTTACCGCGAGCGCTGATCACTTCGTCAGCCACGTTCTTTGGAGCTTCAGCATATTGCTTGAATTCCATCGTGTACGTAGCGCGACCTTGTGTTTGCGAACGCAGGCTGGTCGAGTAACCGAACATCTCGGCCAGAGGAACCTCGGCCTTGATGACCTTACCACCACCAACCATATCGTCCATACCCTGAACCATACCGCGACGGGAGGACAAGTCACCCATCACTGTACCGGCGTATTCCTCAGGGGTTTCAACTTCTACAGCCATGGTGGGCTCCAGCAGAACTGGGGCAGCCTTGCGCATACCATCCTTGAAGGCCATCGAAGCGGCCATACGGAAGGCGTTTTCGTTCGAGTCCACATCGTGGTACGAACCGAAGAACAGCGTAGCCTTGACGTCAACCACTGGGTAGCCAGCGACCACACCTGCGGACAGGGTTTCGCGAATACCTTTTTCAACGGCAGGAATGAATTCGCGAGGAACCACACCGCCCTTGATGGCGTCAACGAACTCAAAGCCGCCGCCTGCTTCCAGGGGCTCCAGCTTGAGGACAACGTGACCGTACTGACCACGACCACCGGACTGTTTGACGAATTTACCTTCGATTTCGTCGCAAGTCTTGCGGATGGTTTCGCGGTAAGCCACTTGTGGTTTACCCACGTTGGCTTCCACGCCGAATTCACGGCGCATGCGGTCTACCAGAACTTCCAGGTGCAGCTCGCCCATACCGGAAATAATGGTCTGGCCGGATTCTTCGTCGCTGCTGACGCGGAAAGAAGGATCTTCCTGAGCCAGACGGGACAAGGCCACGCCCATTTTTTCCTGGTCGGACTTGGTTTTTGGTTCCACAGCCTGCGAAATCACGGGCTCTGGGAACTCCATGCGTTCCAGAATGATGTGCTGACCGGCGTCACACAGGGTTTCACCTGTGGTCACGTCTTTCAGACCCACCACGGAAGCGATGTCACCAGCAACCAGTTCTTTCAGCTCGGCACGGTTGTTTGCGTGCATCTGCAAGATACGGCCGATACGCTCTTTCTTGCCCTTGATAGGGTTGTAGACCGTGTCGCCCGAACGCAGAACGCCCGAGTAAACGCGTACGAAAGTCAATTGACCAACAAAGGGGTCAGTCATCAGCTTGAACGCCAGAGCGGACATAGGCTCTTCGTCGTTGGCTTTACGATGAATGACTTCACCGTCATCGTCCGTACCTTCGACAGGTGGAATATCCACAGGCGATGGCAGGTAGTCGATCACGGCGTCCAGCATGCGCTGTACACCCTTGTTCTTGAACGCGGTACCGCACAGCATTGGCTGAATTTCGCAGGCAATGGTACGTGTACGCAGACCCAGGTTGATGTCCTCTTCGGAGAGATCACCGTTTTCCAGGTACTTGTTCATCAGGTCTTCGCTGGCTTCAGCAGCCGACTCGACCATTTTTTCGCGCCATTCTTCGGCCGAAGCTTGCAGCTCGGCAGGAATGTCGGTGTATTCAAACTTCACGCCGTTGCTGGCTTGATCCCAGATGATTGCTTTCATCTTGATCAGGTCAACCACGCCTTGGAACTCTTCTTCAGCGCCGATCGGGATAACGACAGGCACGGGGTGGGCTTTCAGACGCAGCTTGAGCTGGTCGTAAACCTTGAAGAAGTTAGCGCCAGTACGGTCCATCTTGTTGATGAAGGCCAGACGAGGCACGCCATACTTGTTGGCTTGACGCCATACGGTTTCCGACTGAGGCTGAACACCACCCACCGCGCAGTAAACCATGCAAGCGCCGTCCAGCACGCGCATGGAACGCTCAACTTCAATAGTGAAGTCAACGTGACCGGGGGTATCAATGATGTTGATACGGTGTTCTGGGTAATTGCCCGCCATACCACGCCAGAAAGCAGTGGTAGCAGCCGAGGTAATGGTGATCCCGCGCTCTTGCTCTTGCTCCATCCAGTCCATGGTGGCCGAACCTTCGTGGGTTTCGCCCAGCTTGTGGTTCACACCGGTGTAGAACAGGATGCGCTCGGTAGTGGTCGTTTTCCCGGCGTCGATGTGAGCCGAGATACCGATATTGCGGTAGCGCTGAATGGGGGTTTTGCGGGCCATGGTTATATGTCCTCAGATTACCAACGGAAATGGCTGAATGCTTTGTTAGCATCGGCCATCTTGTGCGTGTCTTCACGCTTTTTCATTGCACCGCCACGGCCTTCGGCCGCATCGGACAATTCGCCGGCCAGGCGCAAGTCCATCGATTTTTCACCGCGCTTTTTAGCGGCTTCGCGCATCCAGCGCATGGCCAGAGCCAGACGACGGACAGGGCGCACTTCGACAGGAACCTGGTAGTTAGCACCACCAACACGGCGGCTCTTGACTTCAACAACAGGTTTTACATTATTGATGGCAGCATTAAACACTTCGAGCGGATCTTTGCCGGTTTTCTGCGCAATTTGTTCCAGCGCGCCATAAACAATACGTTCGGCAACAGCTTTCTTGCCGGACAGCATGACCACGTTCATGAATTTGGCCAGCTCAACGCTGCCAAATTTTGGGTCAGGTAGGATTTCACGTTTGGGTACTTCGCGACGGCGAGGCATTTTAATTTCCTTGTGACTATTCAGTTGAACCGCTTTTCGCGGTCTCGGTCATTCATGACAAATGACCACTTACCTACCATGGCACTCAGGCCACGGTTGCACGGATCCAGATCAGTGAACTGATCGATGGATACATGGATTACTTGGGACGCTTGGCGCCGTACTTGGAGCGGGCTTGTTTACGATCCTTGACGCCTTGCAGGTCAAGAGCACCGCGAACAATGTGGTAACGCACACCTGGCAAGTCTTTAACACGACCACCACGGACGAGAACGACCGAGTGCTCTTGCAGGTTGTGGCCTTCACCACCGATGTAAGAAATGACTTCGAAGCCGTTGGTCAGACGCACTTTGGCGACTTTACGCAGAGCGGAGTTAGGCTTCTTGGGGGTCGTGGTGTATACACGGGTGCAAACACCGCGGCGTTGTGGGCAGTTCTCGAGCGCAGGGCTCTTGCTGCTAACGCGGCTGACTTCGCGCGGTTTACGCACGAGCTGGCTAATGGTTGGCATGACCTTTACGTATCCTATAACGTACTTTACGTACTGGTTGACGTATATGTTTTGAAAAACGCCGTCCAGTTGGCGGGTGTTGAAACCCTGGACCGGAAGCGGCATTGCGCAATACCACTCCCCATAAAACACGAAAAAGAGCGGTCTTGCACATGGCTTGGGCTTGATTTCAAGCACTAAAAAAGTGCCCGCAGCCCCTAAATTCAGGGCTGCCATCAAATTACTGCAAGGTGTACCGGCAAAGGATCCTTAAAGTAAGCTCTAAAATTTACCACAGTAAACCCTTATAGGTCAACGATTTGGACACCAATCCGGCAGTTTCCCGTTGTCACGGCACACGCATGGAAGCACTTGGTCACTCGCTATCTACATATCGTTATACTGCAGGGCTATTGCACTTCTGCGACAAGGACAATACCCATGATCATCGCTTCCCTGGAAGACGACCTCGTCCAGGCTGAACTGATTGCCCGGATCCTGACCGAGGCTGGCTATGAATGTCGCTCCTTTCATCAAGGAAAGGACCTGCTGGCCGCTCTGGCCAAGCCACATAATTTCGGTTTATTGCTACTGGACTGGGAACTGCCGGACGTCAGCGGCCTGGATGTGTTGCGTTGGGTTCGCACCACACTGGGCCATGCCCTGCCCGTCATATTCCTGACCAGCCGTACCCAGGAAGAGGATCTGGTCACGGGTTTGCAGGCCGGAGCCGACGACTATATTAATAAGCCCGTACGCAAGGGAGAGCTGGTTGCGCGCGTCAATGCCGCTGTGCGCCGTCTGGATCTGAGCACCTCGGCCACTCAGGACAGCCGCTTTTCGTTTGCAGGCTACGATATCTTTCCTGAACAAGGCCATATTGTGCTGAACGGTGAAACCGTTACTCTGGCGCCCAAAGAATTTGAATTGGCCCTTTTGCTGTTTCGCAACCCCGGCCGCCTGTTCTCGCGTGATGTTTTAAGCTCCGCGGTCTGGAACCGGGAAATTCCGGCCACCTCCCGTACGCTGGACACTCACCTGTCCAACATACGCCGTAAACTCCAGTTGCGACCCGAAAACGGGGTACGCCTGACGGCGTCTTACGCCCTGGGCTATCGCCTTGAACTTTTGACCGACCCTAGCTGATTTCTATGATTACTTTGCGTATCGCCGCGCCTCTCGTTTGCGGCCTGATTTGGGGTGGCGTCGTGTCAGCCCAACCTTCTGGCGCCCGCGGCGAAAATTTTGTCTATAAAGTGCTGGCCGGTGACACCTTGCTGGGCATCTCCCAGACCTACACCCGCCAGGACCGCAACTGGTCCGAAATTCAGCGTCTGAACGCGGTGGCCGATCCCTACCGTCTGCCTATTGGCAAAGAACTGCACATCCCATTTCGCATGATTCCGGAAGTGCCCGCCCCCGCCCGTATCACTCACCAGACCGGCCAAATTCTTGTGAACGGTCAAGCACTGGGTGCAGGAACGACTCATTTGCAAGAAGGTGACCTGATCCGCACAGGCAGCAATGGCTACCTTACGTTGGAGTTGCAAGACGGCAGCCAACTGAGCGTACCCGCACAGGCATCCTTGAGCGTGGCTCGCATGCGTGCCTTTGAAGGCACCGGCCTGACCGACTCGATCATCGCTCTGGACGATGGCGACGTGGAATCACGCGTTTCCCCGGAAAAAACCGGCGTAGGTCGCTTTGAAGTCCGCACCCCTGTCAGCATTACCGGTGTACGTGGCACCGAATTGCGTGTGCGTACTCAACAAGGCATGGCTCACAGCGAAGTGCTGGAAGGCCGCGCAGAATTGGGAACCCAGCAACGCAGCACCCCCACCGCCCTGAAGCAGAATCAAGGGGCCGCTGTAGGCACAGATGGCAATATCATGGCGCTGGAGCCTTTGTTGCCCGCTCCGCAGATCTCCACGCCCGAGCGTCGCGGTGGCCAATGGAACAGCACGATTCAGGCCGTGCCCGGTGCCCAGGCCTATCTGGTCCAGACCTCTACCGACCCGCAAGGTGCCAAGCTGCTGTCGCGTAACATTACGACAGATACGGATATTCAGTTCGGTGCCTCGCGTCCCGGCACGTACTACGTTACCGTTCGTGCCATTGACCGCCATGGTCTAATGGGCCCGGACACAATCGAAAGCTTTGAAGGCGCAGCCAGCCTGACCAGCTCGGATGGCCAAGCCGTGGTCAGCAATTTTGGCGATCCAATCCTGCTCTCTCAGTTCGAGTAGCTAAACGGCGTACGGCATGAGCAGCCCAGCCCCCAGAAACAACAAGCTACTCTCTGACCGGATTCGGAAAGAGTGGCATCTGGTTTCGGGCTTGCTGATGCTGCTGACCTTATTGTTCAGCTCCCTGCGTGACGACTTCGCGCTGGGCAAGCTGAACAACCTGATTTACGACTTCACCATGGCAGCCGCTCTTCCACAGGCTGCGCCCCCGGATATTGTCATTGTCGCCATCGACGACTACAGCATCGCCAACCTGGGCTTTTGGCCCTGGCGACGCATCAACCATGCCCAACTGCTAGGCCGTCTTGAACAGGCTCGTGCTGTCGGCATCGATCTGGTTTTTCAGGAGCCCAACCCGGCTTACCCCGATGATGACCTGGCTCTATCAGAGGCCATACATCATCACGGACGCGTTGTGCTGCCAATGATCTATGACACTCAGCGGCAGGCCGTGCATACCGCCATTCCCGTGCTCAGCCAAGCAGCCAAGGCGTCGGGCTACATCAATATCGAACCTGATTCAGATGGGGTAGTGCGCCGTGTCGCCCTGCAGCAGACGACCCCCTTGGGCCGTGTGCTGCCGCACTTCACGATTGCCATGTTGATGACAGGCGGAGATGTGGATCTGGCCCTGCAAGCTCTGGACTCCAGTCAGAAAGACATTCCCCACATTCCCTTTCTGGGCCGCAGCGGTCACTTTCGGACCGTGCCTTACTTCAATGTCCTGAACGGCGATATTCCGCCCTCTTTCTTCAAGGACAAGTATGTGCTGGTGGGAGCCTGGGGCAGTGGACTGGGCGATACCTTTCCTACCCCTTTGTCCAAAGCCGGCATGAGCAGCATGTCGGGCGTTGAGATCCTGGCCAATACCTTGCAAGCCGTACGCAGCAATCATTGGGTACGCACCCCACCAGCCTGGTTCATTGCGCTGGCCAGCTGCCTGCCAGTCCTGCTGGCATGTCAGGTTCTGATCTATCTGTCGCCACGCGCCACCTTGCTGAGCCTGATCGGGCTGGTCTTTGCGATCCTGCTGGTGAACTGGATCGCCATGCATGGCTTCAATCTGTGGATTCCGCCACTAGCCAGCCTGATCACTGTTCTGTTGGCCTACCCGCTATGGCACTGGCGCAGTCAGGAGGCTGCCCTGAATCAGGTGACCGAAGAACTGAACAAGCTGCAGCTGGAATACCCCGATGTAAGAACTGCTTTGAACGAGCGCCTATCGGGCTTAAGTACACGTAACCTGCCTCATCGTCTGACCCAGCTACACAAATCCATCAATTTATTGCGCCAGACCCAGACCAAGCGTGAAGAGACCTTACGCTTCATTTCGCATGATATGCGGGCGCCCCAGAACTCCATCCTGGCACTAACGAGCTTGCAACGTCAGGATGATAGCAAGCTGCCGCCAGATCAGTTTCTGCACAAGATGGAAGGCTATGCCGAACAAACGCTGGAACTGGTGGACAACTTCATCAGTCTGGCACGGGCCGAAGCCATGGAAATGGTACTGAGCCCGCTGAACCTGTTTGATCTGCTGGCAGACTGTCTGGATGACGCTTGGGCCAGCGCCAGCAAGCGCTCTATCAGCCTGAACTTGAACGACTCGGAGCTGGTCTGGGTGAACGGCAATGCGCCCATGCTGCGCCGCGCCTTTACCAACCTGATTCAAAACGCCATCAAGTACGGACCGGATGGCAACCAGATTGATATAGACCTTATGCTGGGCAACAACAGCGTTCAGGTATTCGTCAAAGATCAGGGCTGGGGAATTCCGGCAGAAAATCAGGCGACGATTTTTGAGCCTTATCATCGAGCCCACGAAAATACCGAAGGTGCACCTTCGGGTAGCGGACTAGGTTTGGCCTTTGTGAAAACCGTGATCAACAAACACGGCGGGGATATTGTCCTGGACAGCACGCGTGAGCAAGGCTGTACCTTTATCGTCTCCCTGGCCACGATTACTATCTCTGATGAAGACTGAATTCTGGCGCGATGCCGCCCTGCCCTATGTAGAAAGCCGACGTGCTTGCAACAGCCGGATCTGCTATCAGGAACACAGCCACCCCACCTACTCGATTGGCGCCGTTGATGGCGGTGGCAGCGTCTTTACGGGCGCACCCGGCGGCCCGGTCCAGCTTGCACCAGGCTCTCTGGTCTTTGTCCCTGCGCACCGCAGCCATGCCTGCAATCCTTTGCCAGATCAGTCCTGGAGCTATCAGATGCTGCATCTGGATGCAGGGTGGCTGGAGCAGCTTTGGCAGGAAAGTACAGAGTTCAGACTTCAAGCCCAGGAGCCCATCCGCGTTAGTCACGAGCCGCTGCTTTATGCAGCCTACTGTGACTTGAACTCGCTCTTGTTTTCAGCCGCTCCTCTACTGAGTAAAGAAGCAGCCCTGATCGACTTTTTGCTGCACCACGGCTCAGCCCAATCCCAGCCTTTGGCACCCGCTCCCCCACCTAGCCCCATCTTGCAGAAAACCCTGGATCGCTGGGTTGAAGGCCAATTAGCCACTATCCCCCTGCACGAACTGGCCCAGGAAACCGGTTTTAGCCGCTACCAGCTGATTCGCGCCTTTCGTCGCCATACCGGCCTGACTCCACAGCGCTGGCAATTGAACCAACGTATCAATCTGGCCCGAAACGCCCTGCGCCAAGGTGACGAGCTGGCTGATATTGCCTATCGCCTGGGCTTTGCCGACCAAAGTCATTTTCAGCGTGTCTTCAAGCACTACACCGGTGTCACTCCGGGCCAGTACCGCAGTTAAAGCGCGCGCACTTTTATTCAATACGGCACCCACGCTTCTGGTCACACTGCAGTTTTGCTCCTGGACGTACCGCCGTGTCCTTGTTCTTGCTGATCGCCAGCACCCATTTCCTGGCCCTGCTTTCCCCCGGCCCCGATTTTTTCCTGATCGCCCGCAGCACCCTGGCCCATGGACGCTGGGTCGCAAGCGGAGCGTGTGCCGGTGTCGCCCTGGCCAATGGCCTGTACATCAGCCTGGCACTAACGGGCTTTGCCCGGATAAGCACTGGCAGCCCTCTCTTTGTGCTGCTACAGGGCGCTGGAGGACTGTATTTACTGTACTTGGGCGTGACGTTCCTGCAGGTAGCCCACCACACTGCTGGGCAAAGGATCAAGGCCTCTGAAGCCTCTACAGGTGGCTGGTGGCATCACGCTCTGCTTGGTCTGCTCTCGGGGCTGCTGAATCCCAAGAACGCCTTGTTTTACGCCAGCCTGGCCTCCGTACTGGCCAGCAGCCGCGCTGGCACCGGCCTGCACATCTTGCTGGGTCTGTGGATGTTTTTAATTGTTCTGCTCTGGGACTTGTTCATCACCGTTCTGATCGGGCACCCGCTTTGGCAGCAGCGTATACAAAAGCACTTGCCACGTATCGAACAACTCTGTGGCCTGCTGTTGTGCCTGATTGCCGCTGCCGCCCTCTTCAACGTGGCTCAACACTTGGTCACAAACTAAACATCCCGAAAAGTGAAACCTGATCTGCACCGCCGTCAAGCTACCTGAAGGTGATAGAGTGAGGCTGTTAGAGCCACATCAAACGATGGGAAAACAAATCATTTACGGTCTCGGACGCGGCGATATAAGCCGGTAAAATAGTCCGGGTCTTTGTTTTGTTAAGCACCTTGAGTGCGCTACAGTCTATGCTGTAAGACCGGAACAACACCCCCCGTGTCCCGTTCCTTTTTTTGTCAGTTTTCAAGGAGTTACTAGAATGTTTGCCAAAATCGCTTTCACAGCCGTTCTTGGATTGGCCAGCGTGCCTGCTTTTGCTGCTTGCGACGTTACCATCGAAGGCAATGACTCCATGCAGTTCAACACCAAGAGCATCGTTGTTGACAAGACATGCAAGGAATTCACAATCAACCTGAAACACACTGGCAAGCTGCCTAAAGCAGCCATGGGCCACAACGTCGTTATCTCGAAGAAAGCCGATGAAAGCGCTGTTGCTACCGATGGCATGAAAGCCGGTCTGGACAACAACTACGTTAAAGCCGGTGACGAACGCGTGATCGCTCACACTGACGTGGTTGGCGGTGGCGAAAGCACCTCCGTAACCTTTGACGTCTCCAAGCTGAAAGAAGGCGAAGACTACGCATTCTTCTGCTCCTTCCCAGGTCACTGGAGCATCATGACTGGCGAAATCAAGCTGGGTAGCTAAGCGCATCCGCTTGTAGCCGCCAGACGGCCATAAAAAATCCCCACGTGGCCTGGCCATGTGGGGATTTTTTTTAGCTCGAACTATCTGGTTTTAACCGACTACCTGAAGGTAGCGGCCCACCCTGGATAAGCAGGGTGGGGAACCACTAAGTCTTGCTTATTCCTGATCGCCCTCTGGGGCTGCAGGTTGCTGCTCGGGCTCGGAGGCACCGGACACAAAGACCGGATCTTCCGAAGGCTCAGGAGCCGATGCAAACGGGTTTTCCAGTTCACGGGCTGCTTTGCGCTCTGCCACTTCAAAGGCTTCTTTTTCCTTGCGGGCGGAATGGAAGGCCATACCGGTACCAGCAGGAATCAGACGACCCACGATCACGTTTTCTTTCAGACCACGCAGATCGTCGGTTTTGCCCATGATGGCCGCTTCGGTCAACACGCGGGTGGTTTCCTGGAAGGAAGCCGCCGAGATGAAGGAGTCGGTCGACAGCGAGGCCTTGGTAATACCCAGCAGCACGTTTTCGTACGTAGCTGGAATACCGTTTTCGGCCAGAACGCGATCGTTCTCGTTCAGCAATTCGGAGCGTTCAACCTGTTCACCCGTGATGAAGTTGGTATCACCGGCATCCACAATGTTCACGCGGCGCAGCATCTGACGAACAATCACTTCAATGTGCTTGTCGTTGATCTTCACACCCTGCAGACGGTAAACGTCCTGCACTTCGTTAACAATGTAGTTGGCCAGCTTCTCGATACCCTTCAAGCGCAGGATGTCGTGCGGATCGGCTGGGCCGTCCACAATCATCTCGCCCTTGTTCACCACTTGACCGTCGTGAGCCAGAACCTGTTTTTCCTTCGGAATCAGGAACTCGTGGCTGACGCCGTCCAGGTCGGTAATGACCAGACGCTGTTTGCCCTTGGTGTCCTTACCGAAGGAAACCGTACCCGTAACTTCGGCCAGCAGGCCGGCGTCCTTGGGCGAACGAGCTTCGAACAGTTCGGCCACACGTGGCAGACCACCGGTAATGTCTCGAGTCTTTTGCGATTCCTGAGGAATACGCGCCAGAATCTCACCCACGGACACTTGCTGACCGTCGCGAACGGTAATCAGCGCGCCCACCGGGAAGGAGATATTGACCATGTGATCGGTACCAGCGATCTTGATCTCCTGACCTTGCTCGTTCAGCAGCTTGATCTGAGGACGCATGGTGATCTTGCCACCACGTGTCTTGGGAGTAATCACAACCAGAGTCGACAGACCGGTCACTTCGTCCACCTGACGAGCCACGGTCACGCCTTCTTCGATGTTCTCGAAGCGAACGGTACCGGTGTACTCGGACACGATAGGACGGGTCAGCGGATCCCAGCTTGCCAGACGCTGGCCAGCCTTGATGGCTTCACCATCGCCCACCGTAATGGTGGCACCGTAAGGCACTTTGTGGCGTTCACGTTCACGACGGTTGTCGTCAAAAATGACGATTTCACCGGAACGGGAGATCGCAACGCGTTCGCCCTTGGCGTTGGTCACATAGCGCAGACCAATTTCAAAACCGACCGTACCAGCCGTCTTGGTTTCCACCGAGCTTGCCAGCGCTGCACGCGAAGCCGCACCACCAATGTGGAACGTACGCATGGTCAGCTGAGTACCCGGTTCACCGATGGACTGAGCAGCGATAACACCGATGGCTTCACCACGGTTAACCAGCATACCGCGGCCCAGATCGCGACCGTAGCAGCTTGCGCACAAGCCGTGACGGGTTTCGCAAGTCAGCGGAGTGCGGATCTTGACTTCATCAATACCCAGGTTGTCGATCAGGTCGACCAGGTCCTCGTTCAGCAAGGTGCCGGCGGGGATAACCAGTTCCTGATTGTCAGGGTTGACGATGTCAGTCGAGGCCACACGGCCCAGAATCAGATCGCGCAGGGGCTCGATAACCTCACCACCATCCAGGATGGCTTTCATGGTGTAGCCGCCCTTGGTACCGCAATCGTCTTCGGTAATGACCAGATCTTGAGTCACGTCGACCAGACGACGAGTCAGGTAACCGGAGTTAGCTGTCTTCAAGGCCGTATCGGCCAGACCCTTACGAGCACCGTGAGTCGAAATAAAGTACTGCAGTACGTTCAGACCTTCACGGAAGTTCGCGGTAATAGGCGTTTCAATAATGGAGCCATCAGGCTTGGCCATCAGACCACGCATACCAGCCAGCTGACGAATCTGTGCAGCCGAACCACGAGCACCGGAGTCCGCCATCATGTAGATGGAGTTGAAGGACTCTTGACGTACTTCTTCACCAAAACGGTTGGTCACTGGCTCGGAAGCCAGTTGCTCCATCATGGCCTTACCCACGCGGTCACCGGCTTTGCCCCAGATGTCCACTACGTTGTTGTAGCGTTCCTGAGCGGTCACCAGACCCGAGGAGTACTGCTTGTCAATTTCTTTAACTTCGTTGCTAGCCTGAGCCAGGATACTTTCCTTGACGACAGGCACAACCATGTCATTCATGGCGATGGAAATACCACCACGAGTTGCCAGACGGAAACCGGACTGCATCAACTTGTCGGCAAAAATCACGGTGGCACGCAGGCCGCAGCGACGGAAGGACTGGTTGATCAGACGCGAAATTTCTTTCTTCTTCAACGCACGGTTCAGTGCGGTGAAAGGCATGCCCTTGGGCAGAATTTCGGACAGCAAGGCACGGCCAGCAGTCGTTTCGTAACGCTTGATGGTCTTGACCCACTCACCGTCTTCGCCCTTCTCGAATTCTTCGATACGGACGGTCAGACGAGTTTGCAGCTCGACTTCCTTGTTGTCGTAGGCGCGCTGAACTTCAGCCACGTCGGCCATGAACAAGCCTTCGCCCTTGCCGTTTACCAGTTCGCGGGTCGCATAGTACAGACCCAACACGATATCCTGGGAAGGAACGATGGATGGTTCGCCGTTGGCGGGGAACAGCACGTTGTTGGAGGCCAGCATCAAAGTGCGCGCTTCCAGCTGGGCTTCCAGCGACAGCGGCACGTGAACGGCCATCTGGTCACCGTCAAAGTCAGCGTTAAAGGCGGCACACACCAGGGGGTGCAGCTGAATCGCTTTACCTTCGATCAGGACCGGTTCAAAAGCCTGAATACCCAAACGGTGCAGCGTAGGCGCACGGTTCAGCATCACGGGATGCTCGCGGATCACCTCTTCGAGGATGTCCCACACCACCGGTTCCTGGCTTTCCACCAACTTCTTGGCTGCCTTGATGGTCGTAGCCAGACCCATCAATTCCAGACGGTTGAAGATGAAAGGCTTGAACAGCTCCAGCGCCATCAGCTTGGGCAGACCGCACTGGTGCAGCTTCAACTGAGGACCCACCACAATCACGGAACGACCGGAGTAGTCCACGCGCTTGCCCAGCAGGTTCTGACGGAAACGACCGCTCTTGCCCTTGATCATGTCGGCCAGGGACTTCAGTTGACGCTTGTTGGCGCCGGTCATGGCTTTACCGCGACGACCGTTATCCAGCAAGGAGTCCACGGACTCTTGCAGCATACGTTTTTCGTTGCGCAAGATGATGTCCGGTGCCTTCAGTTCCAGCAGACGCTTCAAACGGTTATTACGGTTGATAACGCGGCGGTACAGATCGTTCAGGTCGGAAGTGGCAAAGCGGCCGCCGTCCAGCGGTACCAGCGGACGCAGGTCCGGTGGCAGCACGGGCAGCACTTCCATGATCATCCAGTCTGGCTTGATGCCGGATTTCTGGAAGCCTTCCAGCACTTTCAGACGCTTGGAGATCTTCTTGATCTTGGCATCCGAGCCGGTGGCTTTCAGTTCGGCACGCAGGCGCTCGACTTCGCGATCGATGTCGATCGTACGCAGCAGTTCGCGCACCGCTTCCGCGCCCATCAGGGCGTGGAAGTCGTCACCGTATTCTTCGGTCTTGGCCAGGAAATCGTCATCGGACATGATCTGACCGCGCTTGAGCGGGGTCATGCCAGGTTCGATGACGCACCATGCTTCAAAGTACAGCACGCGCTCGATGTCACGCAGGGTCATGTCCAGCACCATGCCCAGACGGGATGGCAGGCTCTTCAGGAACCAGATGTGAGCAACCGGGCAGGCCAGTTCAATGTGACCCATGCGCTCGCGACGCACCTTGGAGACGGTGACTTCAACGCCACACTTCTCGCAGATGACGCCACGGTGCTTCAGGCGCTTGTACTTGCCGCACAGACATTCGTAGTCCTTGATGGGACCAAAAATCTTGGCGCAGAACAGACCATCGCGCTCGGGTTTGAACGTGCGATAGTTGATGGTCTCTGGCTTGCGGACTTCACCGAAAGACCAGGACCGGATTTTCTCGGGCGAGGCGATGCCGATCTTGATGGCATCGAACTGCTCGTCCTGAGTGACTTGTTTAAAGAGATCGAGTAGCGCTTTCATTATTTACGCTCCAAATCCATGTCCAGGGACAAGGAACGGATTTCCTTGACCAGAACGTTAAAGGACTCCGGCATACCGGCGTCGATCACGTGGTCACCCTTGACAATATTCTCGTAGACCTTGGTACGGCCGGCGATGTCGTCGGATTTAACCGTGAGCATTTCCTGCAGGGTGTAGGCGGCGCCATACGCTTCCAGCGCCCAGACTTCCATCTCCCCGAAACGCTGACCACCGAACTGCGCCTTACCACCCAGCGGCTGCTGAGTAACCAGGGAGTACGGACCTGTCGAACGAGCGTGCATCTTGTCATCGACCAGGTGATGCAGCTTCAGGTAGTGCATGTAGCCTACGGTGACCATACGCTCAAAGGCTTCGCCGGTACGACCGTCAAACAGGCGAACCTGCGTGCGGTGTGGTGCCAGCTGCAGTTTCTCGGCGATGTCGTCAGGGTAGGCCAGACGCAACATCTGGTCGATTTCCTGCTCGGTTGCACCGTCGAACACTGGCGTAGCCAATGGCAGACCTTTCTGCAAGTTGGTGGCCATGTTCATCACTTCGTCGTCAGTCAACTCGTTGATGCGAGTCTTCTTGCCGGCAGTGTTGTAGACCTTGTCCAGGAACGCGCGCAGTTCGGAAACCTGCACGTTCTTTTCTTCTTGCATCATGTCGTTGATGCGGTGGCCAATACCTTTGGCAGCCCAACCCAGGTGAACTTCCAGAACCTGACCCACGTTCATACGCGAAGGCACGCCCAGCGGGTTCAGAACGATGTCCACAGGGGTACCGTCAGCCATGTGCGGCATGTCTTCCACGGGAACGATGCGGGAAACCACACCCTTGTTACCGTGACGGCCAGCCATCTTGTCACCAGGCTGCAGACGACGCTTAACAGCCAGGTAAACCTTGACCATCTTCAGCACGCCAGGAGGCAGCTCGTCGCCTTGAGTGAGCTTCTTGCGCTTTTCTTCAAAAGCCAAGTCGAACTGGTGACGCTTTTGCTCCAAGGATTCCTTGGTGTGCTCCAGCACCAGTGCGTGTTGCTCGTCTGCCAGACGGATGTCGAACCACTGCCAGCGATCCAGATCGTTCAGGTAATCAGCAGTCAGCTCGGTGCCCTTGGGCAGTTTGCGTGGACCACCGTTGACGGTTTTGCCGACCAGGAACTTCAAGGCACGGTCAAAGGCGTCGTCTTCAACGATTTGCAGCTGGTCGTTCAGGTCCTGACGGTAGCGACGCAGTTCATCATCAATGATGGACTGAGCACGCTTGTCACGCTCGATACCTTCACGGGTAAAGACTTGAACGTCGATCACCGTACCGACCATGCCCGAAGGCACGCGCAGGGAGGTGTCTTTAACGTCAGAGGCTTTTTCACCAAAAATGGCGCGCAGCAGCTTTTCTTCCGGCGTCAGCTGGGTTTCACCCTTGGGTGTCACTTTACCGACCAGCACGTCGTCGGCACGCACTTCGGCGCCGATGTACACAATGCCGGAATCGTCCAGACGGTTCAGCTGAATTTCGGACAGGTTGCTGATATCGCGGGTGATATCCTCAGGTCCCAGCTTCGTGTCACGGGCAACAACCGTCAACTCTTCGATGTGAACCGACGTGTAGCGATCGTCAGCCACGACCTTCTCGGAGATCAGAATCGAGTCCTCGAAGTTGTAGCCGTTCCAGGGCATGAAGGCGATCAGCATGTTCTGACCCAGAGCCAATTCGCCCAGGTCAGTCGATGCGCCGTCAGCCAGCACGTCACCACGAGCCACGATATCGCCACGTTTGACGATAGGACGCTGGTTGATGTTGGTGTTCTGGTTGGAACGGGTGTACTTGGTCATGTTGTAGATATCTACACCAACCTCGCCAGCCACGTTCTCGTCATCGTGCACGCGAATAACCACGCGCTGTGCGTCAACGTCTACAACCACACCGCCACGACGGGCCTGTACGGTGGTACCCGAGTCAACAGCAACAGTACGTTCGATACCGGTACCGACCAAAGGCTTCTCAGGGCGCAGGCACGGAACTGCCTGACGCTGCATGTTGGCGCCCATCAGTGCTCGGTTGGCGTCATCGTGCTCCAGGAACGGAATCAGCGAAGCAGCCACAGACACGATCTGCGAAGGAGCCACGTCCATGTAATGGATGTTCTCTGGCGCAGTCATCATGGTTTCGCCAGCTTCTCGGCAGGCAACCAGATCGTCAGCAAAGGCACCGTCTTCGGTCAACTCGGCGTTAGCCTGAGCGATGACGTAATTGCTTTCTTCAATAGCCGACAGGTAATCGATCTGTTCACTGACCTTGCCGTCAACAATCTTGCGGTAAGGCGTTTCCAGGAAACCGTACTCGTTCAGACGAGCGTACAGCGCCATGGAGTTGATCAGACCAATGTTTGGACCTTCAGGCGTTTCAATCGGGCACACGCGACCGTAGTGGGTTGGGTGCACGTCGCGCACCTCAAAGCCCGCACGTTCACGAGTCAGACCACCAGGGCCCAGTGCCGAAACACGACGCTTGTGCGTGATCTCGGACAGCGGGTTGGTTTGGTCCATAAATTGCGACAGCTGGCTGGAACCGAAGAACTCCTTGACAGCCGCAGAGATGGGCTTGGAGTTGATCAGATCGTGCGGCATCAGGTTTTCGGTCTCGGCTTGGCCCAGACGTTCCTTGACGGCACGTTCCACACGCACCAGACCGGCGCGGAACTGGTTTTCAGCCAATTCGCCCACGCAACGAACACGACGGTTACCCAGGTGATCGATATCATCGATCTGACCGCGGCCGTTACGCAGATTCACCAGCACCTGAATGGTGTCTAGAATGTCTTCGTCGGTCAGGGTCATGGGACCTTCGATGCTGTCACCACGGCCCAGACGGCTGTTCACCTTCATGCGACCCACGCGCGACAAGTCGTAGGACTCTTCGCTGTAGAACAGACGGTTGAACAAAGCCTCAACCGCTTCTTCGGTTGGTGGCTCGCCGGGACGCATCATGCGATAGATCGCGATGCGGGCAGCATTGGAATCCGCTGTTTCGTCCGTGCGCAGGGTCAGGGAGATAAAGCCGCCCTGATCCAGTTCGTTGACGTACAGAGTCTCGAAATCACGCACATTGGCTGCGCGCATTTCGGCCAGAATGGATTCGGTAATTTCGTCGTTGGCGTTGGCAATCACCTCGCCGGTTTCGGCGTTGATGATGTTCTTGGCCAGCACACGACCCAGAAGGAAATCTTCCGGGATGGAGATGTATTCGATCTTGGCTGCTTGCAGGTCGCGCAAATGCTTGGCATTGATACGCTTGTCCTTTTCAACCAGTACACGACCGTCGCGGTCGGTAATGTCGAAACGGGCAACCTCGCCCTTCCAGTGTTCTGGAACGAATTGCAGCTTGCCACCTTCCTGGTGCAGTTCGATGTGATCGAACTCGAAGAAGTGGGCCAGGATCTGTTCTGGCGTCAGGCCAATGGCCTTCAGCAAGATAGTCACAGGCATCTTGCGACGACGGTCGATACGGAAGAACAGGATGTCCTTGGGATCGAACTCGAAGTCCAGCCAGGAACCACGGTAAGGAATCACGCGAGCCGAGAACAGCAACTTGCCCGAGCTGTGCGTTTTACCGCGGTCGTGTTCAAAGAACACGCCGGGGGAACGGTGCAGCTGGGAAACGATGACTCGTTCGGTACCGTTGATCACAAAAGAGCCGTTATCAGTCATCAGGGGCATTTCGCCCATGTAGACTTCTTGCTCTTTTACTTCCTTGACGGTAGGCTTGCTCACCTCGCGGTCCATGAGGACCAGACGAACCTTCGCCCGCAAGGGGGAAGCATAGGTCAAACCACGAAGTTGACACTCTTTGACGTCGAACACCGGCTCGCCGAGCGTATAGCTCACGAACTCTAGCCGCGCCATTTGGTTATGGCTTACTATTGGAAATATGGAACTGAAAGCTTCCTGCAAGCCTTCAACCTTACGCTGAGAAGGCAGCGTGTCCTTCTGCAAGAAGGTTCTGAAAGAATGCAGCTGGGTAGCCAACAGGTAAGGAACCTGCTGTACGTCTTCACGTTTGGCGAAGCTCTTGCGTATGCGCTTTTTTTCGGTGTACGAATAAGGCATGAGCACTCCGACTCAAGGGTTACACGGACCGTCAACCACGGCCCTGGTTTACGACTCTAAAAAACCCGACTTTCTACAATACTAATTAAAAATCATGGGTTTTCTGGAAACGCAAAAGCCCGGGAAGGCTTGAAACGCATTCCCGGGCATCTATCGATACTCTTACTTGAGCTCGATCTTGGCGCCAGCTTCTTCCAGCTTCTTCTGAGCGTCTTCAGCATCAGCTTTGGACAAGCCTTCTTTAACAGCCTTAGGAGCACCGTCAACCAGGTCTTTGGCTTCTTTCAGGCCCAGACCGGTGATTTCGCGCACGACTTTAATGACGCTAACTTTGTTTGCGCCAACGTCAGCCAGGAACACGGTGAATTCGGTTTGCTCTTCAGCGGCAGCAGCAGCGCCACCAGCAGCAGGAGCTGCAACAGCAACAGCGGCGGCAGCAGCCGACACACCGAATTTTTCTTCCATTTCTTTGATCAGCTCGGACAGTTCGAGCACGGACATTGCGCCGATGGCGTCAAGGATTTCAGCTTTAGTAGCCATTTTTAAGAACTCCAGATATTAGGTAAATGCCAGGTTTGGTTGTCGTTCGCAACGACGAAGTTTCCTGAAGGAAAACTGCTTACGCAGCTTCTTTCTGATCGCGCACAGCCGCCAGGCCGCGAACAAACTTGGTGGGAACTTCGTTAAGCGTACGCACAAAAGTAGCGATAGGTGCTTGCATGGTGCCCAGCAGTTTCGCCAGCAATTCTTCGCGCGAGGGCATTGTGGCCAGAGCCTTAACACCATCAGCATTCAGAACGCTATTGGGCAGCGCACCGCCCATGATGACCAATTTGTCATTGGTCTTGGCAAAATCTGCAACGACTTTCGCCGCAGCAACGGGATCTTCACTGATGGCGTACATCAGAGGACCCACGAGCTGGCTGGAGATACCGTCAAACGAGGTACCTGCCAACGAACGACGAACCAGGGTGTTTTTCAACACACGCAGGTAGACGCCAGACTCACGCGCTTTTTTGCGCAATACGGTAGCAGAAGCGACGTCCAGACCACGGTACTCGGCGATAATGATCGATTGGGCCTTTGCCAGTTCGGCAGTGACTTCTTCGATGACTACCGCTTTCTCTTCACGATTGAGACTCACGGTTGAACACTCCTTCAAACGATGTCGGGAAGGCTTCCCAACATCAACCGAATGCGGCGCACCTGGACGAGTTCTATAACGAATTCTTCCACGGGCGCCGTCTACGTTGGATGGGACGTTCTGCCCCGATTAAGCAGTGAGATGACAAGTCAGCCAACTGCTCCAACGGTCTTTGACAGCAGTGACCCTGTAAACAGGATCACAGCCCAAAGTTCTTTTTTTCTAACTGTTGATTAAACAGTCAGAGATGCAATTTCAACACGTGCACCGCCACCCATGGTGGAGGACACGGCAACCTTGCGCAGGTAAACACCCTTGGCAGCGGCTGGACGAGCCTTGTTCAAGGCGTCAACCAGGGCAACCAGGTTGGTCTGCAGCTGTTCAACGTTGAACGAAGCGCGACCAATGGTGCTGTGAATGATACCGGCCTTGTCGGTACGGTATTGAACTTGACCAGCCTTGGCGTTCTTAACAGCCGTAGCAACGTCAGGAGTCACAGTACCAACCTTGGGGTTTGGCATCAGGCCGCGAGGACCCAGAACCTGACCCAGGGTACCGACAACACGCATGGTGTCAGGCGAAGCGATCACAACGTCAAAGTCCATCTGACCGGCTTTGATTTGCTCAGCCAGGTCGTCCAGACCAACGATGTCAGCACCAGCTTCACGAGCGGCGTCGGCTTTTTCGCCTTGGGCGAAAACGGCAACACGCACGGTTTTACCGGTACCAGCAGGCAGAACCACGGAGCCACGGACCAGTTGGTCGGACTTACGAGGATCAATGCCCAGCTGAACAGCGATATCGATGGATTCGTCGAACTTGGCAGTGGCAGTATCTTTCACCAGGGCCAGAGCTTCGGCCACAGGGTAGAACTTGTTGCGGTCGATCTTGGCAGCAATAGCGGCTGCGCGTTTGCTTACTTTAGCCATGACTTACACCACCCCTTCAACGTTGATGCCCATGCTGCGAGCGCTACCAGCGATGGTACGCACAGCGGCGTCCAGATCGGCAGCGGTCAGGTCGGGTTGTTTGGTCTTGGCGATTTCTTCAGCCTGAGCGCGGGTCAGCGTACCGACTTTATCCACGTTAGGACGTGCAGAACCAGATTTGATACCAGCAGCCTTTTTGATCAGGATGGTTGCTGGAGGAGTCTTCATGATGAACGTGAAGCTCTTGTCAGCAAAAGCGGTGATCACCACAGGAATTGGCAGACCGGGTTCCAGACCCTGTGTCTGGGCGTTGAACGCCTTGCAGAATTCCATGATGTTCAGACCGCGCTGACCCAGCGCTGGACCGATTGGAGGGGATGGGTTTGCCTTACCAGCTGGGACTTGCAGCTTGATAAAGCCGACGATTTTCTTCGCCATGCTTAGCTCCTTGCGGGTGATGACGCCTGGCACATGATGCGACAGGCTTCCCGGGGGTTGTAATTAATCAGGTCTTTTCGACTTGATCGAAATCGAGTTCAACGGGGGTGGCGCGACCGAAAATAGTAACGGTGACACGAACCTTGTTTTTCTCGTAGTTAACTTCTTCGACGTTACCGTTAAAGTCTGCAAACGGACCGTCCTTGACGCGTACCAGTTCGCCAACCTCGAACAGCACTTTGTGCCGTGGCTTCTCAACGCCCTCTTCCATTTGCGACAGGATTTTTTCCACTTCGCGCTCGGAGATGGGAGCGGGACGGTTACCGGAACCGCCCAGAAAGCCGGTGACTCGCGGCGTACTTTTTACCAAGTGCCAGGTTTCGTCGGTCAAGGCCATCTCGACCAGAACGTAACCAGGGTAAATACGTCGCTCTGTAATTGATTTCTTGCCGTTCTTTACTTCAACGACTTCTTCCGATGGAACCAGAATGCGACCAAACGCTTCTTGGAGATCAGCGCGTTCAATGCGCTCCACCAGAGCCTTGTGCACGCTTTTTTCCATGCCGGAATAAACGTGAACCACATACCAGCGTTTGCTCATGTGTGCCCTTTATTTCCAGCCCAGCAACAGGCCATAAATGATCCAGCCGAGCCCTTTGTCAATCAGCCACAACAAGATGGCCATAACGGCAACAAACACAAAGACGATACCCGTCATTTGCGTTGCTTCTTTACGGGATGGCCAGTGAACGCGACGCACTTCCGTGTAGGCATCACGAGAAAAAGCGACCAGGCGGCGGCCTGTATCGCTAAACCAGATGATCAATACGGCGACGATTAAGCTGGCAACAAATACCCCAGCGCGAACCAGTGAATTTTGGCCATCCAGAACGGAATAGCCAACAATACCGGCGGCGACGACTAGGACCGCTAGGCCCAGCTTGATGCGCTCGGAACCTCGGTTAACGGTTTCTACGTTGGTATTCGACATATTCCGACGAGTGACGCCACGCGAGGTGGTGGCGAGTGACTGTGGTGGCAGGGGCAGAAGGAATCGAACCCTCAACCTTCGGTTTTGGAGACCGACGCTCTGCCAATTGAGCTATACCCCTATACCTTGACAAACCGTAGCGCGCTACTTTGCTACGTTTAGCTTTTAGGCAAAAGAGGATATTAACCTCTTTCGCCCAAAATTACTACTCTTTTTTTACTTGATGATTTTTGCAACCACGCCAGCGCCGACGGTACGGCCGCCTTCGCGAATAGCGAAGCGCAGACCTTCTTCCATGGCGATAGGAGCGATCAGAGACACTTTCATCGAAATGTTGTCGCCTGGCAGAACCATTTCCTTGTCTTCTGGCAGCTCGATGGTGCCGGTCACGTCAGTTGTACGGAAGTAGAACTGAGGACGGTAGCCCTTGAAGAAAGGAGTGTGACGACCACCTTCTTCTTTGGACAGAATGTACACCTCGGCGTCGAAGTCCGTGTGTGGCTTGATCGAACCGGGCTTGGCCAGAACCTGACCACGTTCCACGTCTTCACGCTTGGTACCACGCAGCAGCAGACCGACGTTATCGCCAGCTTCGCCCTGGTCCAGCAGTTTGCGGAACATTTCAACGCCGGTACAAATGGTCTTGACCGTGTCTTTGATACCCACGATTTCGATTTCTTCGCCGACTTTGATGATGCCGCGCTCAATACGACCGGTCACAACCGTACCACGGCCGGAGATCGAGAACACGTCTTCAACAGGCATCAAGAAGGTACCGTCAACGGCACGCTCAGGCGTAGGAATGTAGCTGTCCAGCGCTTCGGCCAGAGCCAGAACGGCTTGGCTGCCCAGTGGGCCTTCGTCGCCTTCCAGAGCCAGTTTGGCCGAACCCTTGATGATCGGGGTGTCGTCGCCAGGGAAGTCGTACTTGGACAACAGTTCACGAACTTCCATTTCAACCAGTTCGATCAGCTCTTCGTCATCAACCATGTCGGCCTTGTTCAGGAACACGATGATGTAAGGAACGCCAACCTGACGGCTCAGCAGGATGTGCTCGCGAGTCTGGGGCATTGGGCCGTCAGCGGCCGAGCAAACCAAAATAGCGCCGTCCATCTGGGCAGCACCGGTAATCATGTTCTTGACGTAGTCAGCGTGGCCGGGGCAGTCAACGTGAGCGTAGTGACGGTTAGGCGTTTCGTACTCAACGTGCGACGTGCTGATGGTGATACCACGTGCTTTTTCTTCAGGGGCGTTGTCGATCTGCGAGTAATCGCGCGCTTCGCCGCCGTATGCCTTGGACAGAACCGTGCAGATTGCAGCGGTCAGAGTGGTTTTACCGTGGTCAACGTGACCGATAGTACCGACGTTGACGTGCGGTTTAGTCCGTTCAAACTTGCCTTTAGCCATGGCAGACTCCTGAAGGGATAGAACGATATAGAGAAGAGAGATGTGGTGCCCATGACGCGGATCGAACGCGTGACCTCTCCCTTACCAAGGGAGTGCTCTACCACTGAGCCACATGGGCATTCAACTTCAGCCGAGAGTGGCTAAAGATTTTTACCTGGAGCGGGTGAAGGGGATCGAACCCTCGTCTTAAGCTTGGAAGGCTTCTGCTCTACCATTGAGCTACACCCGCAGACTTTTCTTCACCCTCTCCTAAAGTCGCCTTGCTGGCTGACTCTAGAAAAGTGCTGGTGGTGGGAGTTGGATTCGAACCAACGTAGGCGCAGGGCCAACAGATTTACAGTCTGCCTCCTTTAACCACTCGGACATCCCACCCGAAGCGAAAATCGAATTATGGACATGTTTTAAGAGGTCGTCAAGCCTTTTGGGAAGAAAACTGAATAATTCGATGAATTTTTTAGAAAAACCGGATTTGGGGCGCTTTTCTTACCGGTTTTGTCACTGTTTACAGGCGTCAGACATGCCGCTTTTGAATGCTTTCAAAACCAGGGAATCACGGTGAAATACGGGTAAACACATAGATTTTTTTCTGTTTTCAGCGCTTGTTTTTGTAAGCAAAAGATACGAAACCGGATTTTTCGCTTTTAATCCGGCTCTCGGACGTCTTCCCTGCTCTGTTCCCTGACTTGCTTGGAGTTTTCCTCTTGCTGTTTTCCACTGGCCGGGGCACAAGCAAGCAATCTGAAAACCATGCAGCCATGAACTACCTCCAGAAAGAAGCTTGGATTGCTGATGAACTTTACTTAGGAAGGAGCAATCCATCATTCCAGAAGTTGTTCCAGTTCATCTCCCACCAGCTGCTTCTTTTTTTCAGCCAAATACTGCTCAGTAGCAAAACACGGGGCATGGCAAGGAAAAAGCCGACCTAAGGTCGGCTTTTCTACATCAACTGCATCGCTTTCAGCGTGGCGCGGGCCTGACTTAATCGTCCGTTTGCTCCAGCAAGGACGATAGCCCCTGCTTTTCCAGCAAAGCATTCAAATGCTCCCAGCCATGGAAAGCGATCTGCAACTGGCCCTTGTCCTTGGCACCGACCTTCAAGGTCACCTTGGTACCTAGGTGGTCAGACAGCACCTTTTCAAAGCGCTGTACGTCGCCATTGCGGTTCGCCTTGCTCTGGGCCTGCTTGCTGGCAGGCTCGTCATCCTCGTGCAAAGCACGGGCGACCAGCTTCTCGGTTTCACGCACCGACAGACGGCGGGCAATCACCTCGTTGGCCAACATGATCTGACGGGCAGCGTCCACAGCCAGCAAGGCACGAGCGTGACCCATATCGATGTCGCCGGCCAGCAGCATGATCTGCACAGGCTCTGCCAGGTTGATCAGACGCAGCAGGTTGCTGGTGGTCGAACGCGAACGGCCAATCGCCTGAGCGGCCTGCTCATGAGTCAGACCGAACTCGTCCAGTAAACGCTTCACACCTTGCGCCTCTTCCAGCGGATTCAGATCTTCACGCTGGATGTTCTCGATCAGTGCCATGATGGCGGCGTTCTCGTCGCCTACCTCGCGCACCAGAACGGGCACTTCTTCCAGACCAGCAATTTGCGACGCACGGAAACGACGTTCACCGGCGATGATTTCGTATTTGCCCTTGTCCTTACCCGACAGAGGACGCACCAGAATAGGCTGCATCACGCCTTGTGCGCGAATGGACTCGGCCAGCTCGTTCAAGGCGCCCTCGTCCATGCGAGTACGCGGCTGATACACCCCAGCCTTGAGCAGTTTGACGGGCAGGTTGGAAGGTGGGCCATCGCTCACCGTCGCTTCGCCCTTTTTCCCGATGGTTGCGATAGCGCCTGCGTCTGCGCCGAGCAAGGCATCCAAGCCTCGACCTAGACCTTTTGGTTTTCGTGTAGCCATGCTTACATTCCTATTGATTCTTGTGTGCCTTATGCCTTGTCGCTGCGGGATTCTTTCTTCAAGCGCTTGATCAGCTCTTTACCAAAGTCCATATAGGCCTTGGCACCCCGGGAGTTCTTGTCATACACAATACCTGGCATACCGTGGCTTGGCGCTTCAGCCAAACGTACGTTACGTGGCACCACCGTCTTGAACACCTTATCGCCAAAGTGTGTCTCGATCTGATTGGAGACTTGCTGCTGCAAAGTTACGCGGCCATCAAACATCACCCGCAGCAAACCAATCAACTCCAAATCCGGGTTGATATTGCGATAGACCCGTTTAACCGTATTGACCAGATCCGACAGCCCTTCCAGCGCAAAATACTCGCACTGCATGGGGATGATGACCCCGTGAGCACTGGCCAAACCATTTAACGTCAGTAACGACAAGGTAGGTGGGCAGTCGATCAGCACAAAATCGTAATCGTCCAACACCTGAGCCAGAGCCTGTTTAAGTTGTTGCTCACGCTCTTGCATCTGGATCAGGTCGATTTCTGCGCCCGACAGCTCCCTATTGGAAGGCAAGACGTCATAACCACCTGTTTCTGAATGTATCTTTACGTTAGCAATGCTTTCGTCGCCAATCAGGACTTGGTACAAATTACCAGACAGGCTGTTTTTATCAATACCACTACCCATGGTGGCATTACCCTGAGGATCCAGGTCAATCAATAAAACCTTTTTCTTCAGTACAGCAAGAGCAGCTGCCAAATTAATTGCTGTGGTCGTCTTGCCTACCCCGCCCTTTTGGTTCGCAATACAAAACACATAGGCACGGGGAGATTTATCGTCTTTTTTACTCATGATTATCCTTGCTGCACCAACCACACTAGACAACGCTGTGCCTCTAGCTCCGGTACGGTTAATGATTCTATTCGTTCGACCCGCCAGTTACTTTCAGATTGCAATGCCGCTATTTCTTGATCAGGTTCTTTACCCTTCATAGCCGCAATGCGTCCACCTGGACGAACATGCCTGCCTGCCAAATTTACGAAATCAAGCAGCGAAGAAAAAGCTCGAGAAACCACAATATCAGCCTGCATGGGTTCCAGCTGCTCTACACGCACATGCATCGCCGACAAATTGGACAAGGCCAAAGCACCAACCATTTGTCGGACAAATGCCATTTTTTTCTCGACAGCATCGATACAGGTAATGTTCCACGTGGAACATGATGCTGCCAAAACAACTCCCGGCAAACCTGCCCCTGACCCTACATCTACAATCTTTACCGATTCTTGTGTCTGTGCATTGTTGCCGGCCAGATAGTTCTGAAACGGACGGACAATCGACAGGCTATCAAAAATGTGTTGCACCAGCATTTGATCTGGGTCACGCAGGGCGGTCAGATTATAGGTACGGTTCCAACGCTGCAACTGATTTATGTAATCCAGTAGCTTGCGTACCAGGACAGGGTCCTGATCCAGACCCAAATCCAGCAGGGCCTGATTCAGGCGTTTTGAAAAAATATCGCTCATGCCGTTTGTTTGTTCTTTTGCTTGCGCTTCAGGTGTACCAACAATAAAGAAACCGCCGCAGGTGTCACACCTTGAACACGCCCGGCCTGGCCAATGGTTAAAGGCTTGGCAGCCTTCAAGCGTTGGCGCACCTCAATCGACAATCCCTTGATGTCGTCGTAATCCAGGTCCTCTGGAATGGCTTGCTCTTCCAGTGCTGCCTGACGAGTCACCTCATCCTGCTGACGCGCCACATAGCCCGCATACTTCACCTGAATTTCCACCTGCTCCACATGCACCGGATCTGCCAGACCTGGGCCTGCTACAGGCATGCCTTGGTCATTCAGCACAGCCATCAACTTGGCGTAGTCCACTTCGGGACGCTTGAGCAAATCGAAGAAGGAGTACTCCCGTTCGATACTTTTACCTAACAGTGCATTTGCTTGTTCGGCAGGCAAATTGCGGGGGTTCACCCAAGTACCCTTCAAGCGTTCAATTTCACGTGCAACCGCATCGCGTTTGCGATTGAAATGATCCCAACGGGCATCATCCACCAGGCCCAACTCTCGGCCAATTTCAGTCAATCGTTGGTCGGCATTATCCTCCCGCAGACTCAAACGGTATTCGGCACGAGACGTGAACATACGGTAAGGCTCGGTCACCCCACGGGTAATCAAATCGTCTACCAACACACCCAGATAGGCTTCGTTGCGACGTGGATACCACTGCTCTTTCTCTTGTGCCAAACGCGCTGCATTCACCCCGGCCAACAAGCCCTGAGCGGCGGCTTCTTCGTAACCTGTCGTGCCATTGATCTGACCGGCAAAGAACAAGCCACGAATCTGTTTGGTCTCCAGCGTGGGGTACAGGGATCGAGGGTCAAAATAATCGTATTCAATCGCGTAACCTGGACGCATGATGCGGGCATTTTCCAAACCAGGCAGGCTGCGCACCATAGCCAACTGGATATCGAAAGGCAAGCTGGTCGAGACACCATTGGGGTAGATCTCGGTCGTGCTCAAGCCTTCAGGTTCCAAAAACACTTGATGGCTGCTCTTGTCCGCAAAGCGATGAATCTTGTCTTCGATAGACGGGCAGTAACGCGGACCAATGCCCTCGATAGTGCCTTGGTCGCTATACATAGGCGAGCGATCCAGCCCGGAACGGATGATGTCGTGGGTACGCTCGTTGGTATGCGTAATCCAGCACGGCATCTGTTGAGGATGCATGGAAACATCGCCCATATAAGAGAACACCGGAATCGGATCGCTATCGCCAGGTTGGACTTCCAGGCGGGAGAAATCGATGGTGTTGGCATCAATGCGCGGAGGGGTCCCTGTCTTCAACCGCCCTTGCGGTAACTGCAGTTCCCGCAAACGATGCGCCAAGCTGATGGACGGCGGATCCCCTGCCCGGCCCGCAGAATAATTATTCAGGCCTACATGGACCAGACCATTCAAAAAAGTTCCTGCTGTCAGAACCACAGATTTGGCTTTGAATTCCAAGCCAATCTTGGTCACAGCACCCACAACCCGATCACCTTCCACAATCAAGTCTTCGACTGATTGCTGGAACACCATCAGGTTGGGTTGGTTTTGTAGAACCTCGCGAATAGCCTTGCGGTACAAAGAGCGGTCCGCCTGAGCACGAGTGGCGCGCACGGCTGGGCCTTTGGAGCTATTCAGAGTACGGAATTGAATACCGGCGTGGTCGGTAGCCAACGCCATTGCCCCGCCCAGCGCATCCACTTCCTTGACCAAATGCCCCTTCCCAATCCCCCCAATAGAAGGGTTGCAGGACATCTGCCCCAAGGTATCCATATTATGGGTTAACAATAAGGTAGACACGCCGGTTCGAGCTGCCGCTAAAGCCGCTTCGGTACCAGCATGTCCGCCGCCTATGACAATAACGTCAAACTCTTCGGGATAAATCATGTCAGAACAGCTAAAAAATAAAAATCAATTATACGATTACCAGCGGAGTATGTTTCACGTGAAACACATGGAACCAACATCTGTTCCACGTGGAACACAGTTTTTTGCGTAAATACTACTGTGGATAACTTTGTGGAGAAAGGGACGCTTTTTTATCCCCAGGCCACCTTGGGAAGCACAAGCAGCGCTTGCAAAGATTTTCTTCAGCCAGAACTCTCCACGGAGCGAAGCCATAAAAGGCGCGCTTATCACTCTTAAATCCCCTAAAAGGGGCTATCTAAGCCAGTACCTCACAACAGGTGGATAAAAGCAGCCCAAGCAGGCAGCAAAATTGTGGATAACAGAGCAATAAAAAGAAATACTGCCTGAGGACCACATCCACCGTTCTACAGCGTGGCGATAAGGAAATTTCGGCTGGCCTGCGGAAAATATAAGGCGTCGATTATGTAATCCGACTACCTTGGCTGCAAGAAAAAAGTGTCCTATGCGCAAAAAGACAGCTACCCAGATAGAACAGGATTTACTTGAGACGACAGATACTTTGAAGAAACAGCAGCACCTTTAACGCCTAGCTTAAAACCTGGGACTTAATCGAGAGGACGAAGTTAAGACACAGGTCTAGCCAGAAAATTCCCGTGGCTACAAGACGAGCCTGCAGCGCGACGGCTGAGGAAGGAAAACAGCAGGAGAAGCCGGGCTCGGAACCTATATAGGCAATAGCTATATCAATGTAAGAAACCGATCCTGAGTGGTCAGTTCCACGATCAACAGATACGCGCAGAATCTATGGTATTTTCGACAAGAATTTGTCTGATACTTCGCCACCCAACTTTTTACTCAAATCTGAAGCGCGGGTGCATTTTTATTATTCATATCAGTAGACCCATGCAGATCACATCCAAGCTCCCTTCTGTGGGCACCACCATCTTTACCACCATGAGCCAGCTGGCTCTGGAGCATAAGGCCATTAACCTGGGCCAGGGCTTTCCAGACTTCAATCCGGATCCAGCCCTGATTGAGGCTGTGCACCAGGCCATGCTGGATGGCATCAACCAATACCCTGCCATGGCTGGTTACCCTGCCCTGCGAGCCGCCATTGCCAGCAAGACGCAGGCTCGGTATGGCCGCCTTTACAACGTGGATACGGAAATCACCGTCACCAGTGGCGCTACTGAGGCCTTAATGGCCAGTTTCCAGGCCTTTGTGCACACAGGCGATGAGGTCGTCGTAATCGAGCCCTTCTACGATCTGTATATCCCCGCCATCGAGCTGGCCGGAGGTACCCCTGTTGCTGTCCCCATGACAGCGCCTGGCGAGGCTGTACCCTACTACCGCGTCGACTGGGACCGCGTGGAGCAAGCCATTACCAGTAAGACCCGTATGCTGGTAATTAATTTCCCACACAACCCAACCTGCACCATCTTGCAGCCCCAGGATCTGGACGCGTTGGAGCAGATTGTAGAAAAGCATCCTTCCTTGATCATCTTGTCCGATGAGGTCTATGAACACCTGACCTTCGATCAGAAAGAGCATCTAAGTCTTGCTACCCGCCCTCTCCTGGCAGAACGAGCAGTAATCGTTTCTTCCTTTGGCAAAACCTTCCACGCCACAGGTTGGAAAGTAGGCTACTGCTGTGCTCCTGCCAGTCTCAGCACGGAAATTCGCAAGGTCCACCAATACACCGTCTTTACCGTTCCTAGCCCCTTACAGGCTGGTTTAGCCACCTATATGCAGGATCCAGCCACCTGGGAGAGTCTGCCCGCGTTCTACCAGGAAAAACGCGATCATTTGCATCAAGGTCTGCAGAACACCCGTTTCACTCCTATGCCCAGTGAAGGGACTTTCTTCTTGCTAGCCAGCTACGAACACATTTCGGAGCTGTCCGAGCTGGATTTTGCCAAGCATCTGAACCAGAACTATGGCGTAGGCGCGATCCCCGTCTCTGCCTTCTACCTGAATCCCAATTCTGAGCAGGCTAACCATCGTTTGCTGCGTTTTTGCTTTGCCAAGCAGCTCAACACCCTGGACCAGGCTATTGAACGCCTGAAAAAGGTCTAAAGGCTTTTTTCCCTACCTTCATCAAACCGCCGTCAGGCGGTTTTTTTTGTGTCCTGATTTTTGTGGACAAGTGCAGTCATCGCAATCTTGCCTAAATCTGTCACACAAGCCCTGCAACGGCGACGTAAAACAGTAAGCATTGTCCGAAGCACAAACCATCTACCGCAAACCACAAAACCCGCATCTTGTGCCCCATAGAACGCCAAACGTGAAACAGGCAATACAGCCTTCCAGCGCTGTCCTGTTGATAACTTTGGGGGTAAACCTGATTTTTTGCCCAGTTATCGCTTCTTTTCCTTTGAGAAAAGTAAAAATCAGCCAGCTCGCAGGCCTTCCTGTTTCAGTTCATGTGGCTTGCCAAAAAACAGGCCTCAAAGTTAAAACCAAAAAAAATATAGATATAAAACAAGGACTTATTTCAATATCACAAGCTTTGAACGGACTTTGCAACTGTGAAAATACACAGGTCACCAAGCCTCTTCGAGCACCACAAGATACGAGCAAGCACAAACCAACGCTTTACCCACAAAATGTGGATAAGTCAAAAATTCAAACAAGATTGACCTAGTACAAGCTCCAGGCGCAGCAATCCCTGCAGCCATAGCAAACTCTTGGCCAAACATGTCGTCCAGGTAGAACACCCCTCTTTTGCCATCCCGTTCCTTTGTTTGAGTTTTTCTCATGTTGAAAGAAAACTCTGGGAACAGACGACAAAGTCGATCTTGTACGGTTCTGAAAATAAATTTTCAGCCTTTGACGCTCAGATTTCTGTATGCAAAAGCCGCATAAGCCAGCTTTGAGCGAGATCGTGATTTTTGTTCATGGACTGCATCTTAGTCGAGAACTTTTAGCTTGCAAAGGGCATGGAGCTGGCCTGCAGAGAGTTGAACTTATCTTATATAACAAGCACTTAAATCTTTTATTGGAATTATTGGATGGAGCCCTGTTGATAAGTCGAACAAGTGTCTTTAGCAGCGTTAAAACAAGAGCTTAGCGCTTTTTTTTCCGGGGATAGATCTAACGCTTACCGGTGGATGGTTTAGGTACAACTTTTAGACTTCACAAAGAAGTACCTACTTATGCCTTATGTATCCACACCCTGTTCACAATGCCCTTCCTAGAGCTTATCCACAGCAAAGAAAATTGTAACAGCGGAATATAAAGTGAATTTACCGGGTTGCTTGGGTAAATCCGGTGTCTGTCATGATGATTTTCTCTGGCCAACGCAAAGCGGCCAGGTGAAAAGCGGAGCCTTCAGGTGCCTGGTCCTTGCGGCGATCGCGCCAACGAGCTCCTACGGAAAAATCCACGCAAAATGTGTTTTTCTTTGCTCCATGCCAGGAAAATGGATCTATATCCTTGAATAATAAGGAATATTTAGACATTTTCGCTGCTGGTTGAGGAAAAAGCTGACGCCAATAATGACCAAAAACGACAGGAATATCGTCCTGGTAGCTGTTCCACCAAGGAGTTCGGTCGGAAAAACGCCAACGGTTGCCAGCAAAAAACGGACGATCTGCGGGTCCTTCAGTGCCGGAAGTCAGCAAACGGATGGGGTTGAAGTCATTTTTGACCAAATCGTAGTCAATGTAGGCCTGCAACAAAGGTATCAGGGTCTTTGGGTCTTCAATTTTTTCTTTCCATTCTTGTTTTGCAGCTAGATATTTATTCAGAATTCCTTTGTTTTCTGCATAAGTATCAGCTTTACGCTCACATTCAAAGAAAAAATCAAGAAAATCTTCGTTTTTAACCGATCTAATTGCATCAATAGCAGGATTATTCCAGGCTGCATGCACAATTCTCAGATCATCTCTTTCCAATGCAATGGGTAGTGAGCTTAAAAACTCTCGGATTTTGTCTCTATTTTGAGGTTTTGCACGTATAAATGGCGAGTAATTTTTTAAATCTGACTGATATCGCTGATCAAAATACCAACCTGATCCATCTTTTGCATCATCTATCAGTAGATTGATTTCATGATTACCTAATATCCCTTTTGCTTTATTATTATTTATCAAGGACTTAAGGTATTCAATTACAGCAGGGCTATTTGGACCTCGGTCACAATAATCTCCCACGAATATCAGGCTACGTTGCTCTGGATGAGAGCCATCTTCTTGGTAACCCAAATTTTGGATCAGTTGTTGCAAGGCCTGAAGCTCTCCGTGTACATCACCGATGATGTCTAAAGAACCAGCAGGTAAAGGCTGTACAAGAAAGTTGGGCATGGGTGAAGAGATCTTTATTTAATAATAACTATATATATAACTGGTAATGGATAATGGGTGTCTGTGGATAAGTGGCATAGATAGAAATTAACCTTTAATTTCAGTACGTTATTGACCACTTTCGCCTGTGCACCACCCCGATGGAGTCGGTGGACCGAAACTGGACAAAATTTGAGGCCTGGCCAGACAGGCAACTTATCCCCCTTTCATCCACAGCAGGTCCACAGCAGGCCTTCTTGGAGCTTATCCACAGGGGCCCAGAGCCAGTAGCTGCCTTAAATATAGCTTTTTTGCCCAGTCCCTGACCGATTTTCTGGCCGGATCTCGCCCGCCTGGAGCGTCTGGATGAGCGGATGTCGGTGTTTGCACCAACACCATGTTGAAGTGCGAATTAAGCCCTTATAATATCCACAAATTATTCACTTTCTTATTAACTGCTGATTTCTCCGGATTTTATATTTCCATTTCTGGTCTAATCTATTTTGTTAATAAAATTGTGGATTTCTTTGTTATCCAGATCTGTGGATAAGTTTGATTATCACGACTGTTATTTGTTTTCCAGTTCCAAACAAAATCCTGTTCTCGTAATTCAACACCGTGATTTTGTTTTCTTTCATTTTTTATTTCTGTCTTCAAAAAATAAAAAATTAGCAGTCCGAATTATCATTTTTAATTGTTGTCTGGATTGCTTTCTTCTTACCTATCTATCTTTTATTTGGACTGGCCTCTTTGTTGGTTAATGTGTTTCCTTAGAAAAAATAGAAACTAATCAAATATTTGAGTCTGTTTATCTCTATTCTCCAGTCGCTTTCTTTGATTATTTCTTGATTCCTTTCCGAGTTTTTTAGATAAAGTTGGCTTATTTTTAATAAAAAAATAACTTGAAGCAGAGTAATAAGTATTGAATGATCGGGTTTAGCGATGGAACCTATCTGCCGACTCGACTCGACTCGACTCGACTCGACTCGACTCGACCCGACTGCGGCGGCCAGGCTGTCTTATGGAAACCTGGGTATTTGTTCAGTATTGGATATAAACCCAGTCCTATGTGCCCGTTTCCCGGCACACCCTCCCTTGCCCAAGCACTAGCATGCTTTATTGATCGTTCTCTGTCCGGATGCTAAACGTGGCTTTTTGGCGATAGTGGGCAATTCGTTTTGTCAGCTATCTACTTTGATAGGACAATCTGCTCACCGTGGAACTTTCGGTGCGTTTGGGTCGACAAAGCCATAGGTTTGAATCGCAAATTGCTGTCAAAGTGAGGCGAAACCGGCACTTGCTCCAGTACATGGACAACGTATTTCTGCCTTGGCCCGTGGAATCACCCACTTATCTTTAAGGGGTATGTTTTTTCCTTGTGGGCAGCAAGGGTATTCTCCTGCTAGCCCGTGGCTTGTATCGCTATAAGAAATAGCGCGAAATCTCCCCTCATGTAACAATTGCCGCCAAGGCTGTTTAATCCTTAAGTATCGTCTCGCTACTCTCCCTGTACTTCATGTCTCAACCGAATATCGAAGAAGCCGCTCAGGACTGGCACGGCTTGCTCCAGAAAGTGCCCCTGGCGGTCCGTGCTCATGTGCTGACTATCACTCAAGATAACCAGGACGAGCTTGCGACCCACTTTTATACGCATATGCTCAAGCACCCTGCCGCACAGGTGTATCTCTCGCATGATCAGGTACATAAGCGCTTGCATCGCTCCTTGCGCAGTTGGTTGGTACAGCTGTTTTCGGTGGATGAACACAGTGATATGCAAGATCAGGTCAAGCTGCAAAATCAGGTTGGCGAGGTTCATGCTCGGGTTGGGGTGCCGGTTCACCTGGTGCTGCGTGGTGCACGCTTGCTCAAGGGGCGTTATGCCCGCTTCCTGTTTGAATCTTCGACTATTAGTTCCGAGCAGGCCTGGGAGTGCTATCGCTACATTCAGAACTTCATTGATCTGGCGATGGAACTGATGAGCCATGCTTATGCCAATTCGCGTGAGCGTAAATCCCGTGCCGAAGAGTCCTATCGCCTGTTTGCCATTGTGCAGAACGTGGCGGCCGAGCGTGGCCGACAGCGAGCCGCGCTGCTGGATTGGGAAAATCTTTTCATGTTTGCGATGGCGGTCAACAATGGTGTGACGCCTGCCCCGCGGATTGGAGATTCGGACTTCGGTATCTGGTTCAAGCATAAGGGTGCGCATGCCTTCCAGGGCACGGTAGAGAGTCGTGAGATCCTGGACTTGATGAATCTGATTGATACCGAGCTGATGCCGGCTTTCGAGCAAGGGGACGCGAAAGGACAGGTTCTACGCTTGCATGAGCTGCGTGATCGAACCCGAGCCATTGGTTTGCACCTGGATCGCTTGTTTGAGCAGCAAAACGAGCTGGAGTCGGGCCGGGACGTGCTGACCCGCCTGTTAAGCCGCAAATACCTGCCTGTCGTGCTTAGCCGTGAAGTGGGCTATGCCCAGCAGCGGGGATCGCGTTTTGCGCTGCTGGCCGTGGATATAGACTTCTTCAAGCGGGTTAATGATACTCATGGCCATGATGCCGGTGATCGTATCTTGCGTCAGTTTGCTGAGCTGCTCAGCAATAGCGCGCGTGCCGGTGATTACGTGTTCCGCCTTGGGGGCGAAGAGTTCCTTCTGGTCTTGGTCGACGTGGATGCGGATGGTGCGATGCGTGCCGCCCGTAATTTGCGTCTTCGTATTCATGCGGAGACCTTCCGGGTTGTGGATGGCGAAAGCATGAATATCACCGCCAGTATTGGCGTGGCCTTGTACGACGGTCACCCGGATTACGAGCGCACGCTGCGCCGGGTTGACCGCGCCTTGTATCAGGCCAAAGAAGAAGGCCGCGACCGGGTTGTCTACGTCTGATGGGACGGGCTTGCCCGCCCTTTTATGTCGTATGGCGGCAACCTGTGCTACAAGTGCGTATTGTTTTGTTCCTGCCAGTGTTTGGTGCCTGATTCCTGACGGTTGCGCGGCCTTTGAAGTGGTGGCTCCGGCCGGATGTGGCGCGTGAAACACAATTACATTGAATGGCATAAACGCTTTGGCCCCAGGCTGAAGCAGGATTTGTTTGCGAGCTGATTTTATGCATCCCCGTTTGGCTGTTCTTCCCCAGTACCTGCTCCCTAAACAGGCTCTGACCCAGTTTCTAGGCGGCTTGGCCTCCAAGCCCATGGGCGGGCGCACGACCTGGGCTATCAAGCGTTTTATCGACCGTTATCAGGTCGATATGAGCGAGGCAGAAAACTCCGACCCAGCCAGCTACGCTACCTTTAACGAGTTTTTTGGTCGTGCCTTGCGTCCTGGTGCCCGCCCTATCGCGGAGACGGCCTTGGTCAGCCCGGTTGATGGTGCCATCAGCCAGTTGGGGCCTATCCAGGGTGCCGAGGTGTTCCAGGCGAAGGGGCATAGTTACTCGACGACGGCTTTGGTAGGCGGAGACGCTCAGGAGGCTGCCCGCTATCAGGATGGGCTGTTTGCGACCCTGTACTTGAGTCCTAGCGACTATCACCGGGTACATATGCCTTGTGCGGGTGTGCTCAAGCGCATGATTCATGTACCGGGCGATTTATTCTCGGTCAATCCGACGACGGCGCGCGGTGTTCCCGGCCTGTTTGCCCGTAATGAACGTGTGGTCTGCTTTTTTGACTCCGAGCAAGGCCCGTTCGTGTTGGTGCTGGTGGGGGCGACGGTGGTGGGCAGTATGGTCACGGTTTGGCATGGTGTGGTAAATGCCTCGCGTGACGGCAAGATCCACGAGTGGAACTACGAAGGTCAGAATATCGCCTTGCAAAAGGGGCAGGAAATGGGCCGATTTCTGCTGGGTTCCACGGTGGTGATGCTGTTCCCCAAAGAAAGCGCCTATCGTTTTGATCCGAGCTGGCAGCCGCAAGGCGTAATCCGCCAAGGTCAAGCGATGGGCTATCAGGGCTAAACCCTGTTTTCTAATGAATAAAACCTGTGTTCAAGTGGACACAGGTTTTTTTTTGTCGTCGGGTCGCCTAAAGGCTCGGCGCCTCCGGCAAAAATTCCCCCTTTTTTGGGGGGGGCAGCAAGCCGAAGGCGTTGTGTGGGGCTTTTTTTTGACGGTTCAGCGCTTAAAAGTAATCTGTATTCAAGAGGTCTGTGGAGTGAGTATGAAAAGGTGGGGGGCGATAGTGATCAAGATTTTGGTCCTGTTATTGGTCTTGGCGGTAGCGGCCTGGGGCGCGCTGGCACTACAGTTTCAGTTGTCAGCAGGTCTGGGGCGCTGGCTGGCATTGGCTGGCTGGGTAGCGGTGGCTGGATTGAGCCTGTATGCCTTGAGCAAGGGCAAGAACTGGCTCTTTGCACCCCAGGCGTTGGGCTTTCTGGTGTTGGTAGTCTGGTGGAGCAGTATTGCGCCCAGCAACGACCGGGAATGGGCGCCTGATGTGGCCAGAATGAGTTACGGCGAGGTAAATGGTTCCGTGGTGACTCTGCACAATGTGCGTGACTTTAACTGGCGCAGCGAGACCGATTTTGATGAGCATTGGATTAGCCAGGACTACGATCTGCAGACGCTCAAATCGGTAGATATGTTCCTTTCGTACTGGATGGGCCCGGTGATCGCTCATACCCTGGTGTCTTTCGGGTTTGAGGATGGCCGCCATGTGGTGTTTTCGGTAGAAATACGCAAGGAAAAGCACGAGGCATTTTCTGCGATAGGCGGTTTTTTCAAAGAGTTTGAGTTGAGCTTGATTGCGGCAACAGAGCAGGACATTGTGCGTACCCGTAGTAATGCGCGCGGCGAAGACGTGTATATGTACAGCGTGGAGTTGGCAAAACCTGCCATGCAGGCCTTGTTCTTGTCTTATGTGGAGCAGGGCCAGCAATTGCAGACTACTCCTCGTTTCTACAACACCTTGACGGCTAATTGCACCACCATTGTTTACGACATGGTCTCCAGGATCGTGGACGGGATACCGTGGGACTGGCGTGTGCTGGCTTCGGGCTATTTGGCCGAGTACGTGTATGGTCTGAATGCTTTGGCGCCAGGCCATAGTTTCCAGGAACTGAAGCAACTGGGCTACATCAACCCGAGAGCCTTGTCGCAGCAGGAGGGGCAGGATTTTTCTGCTTTGATTCGACAGGATTTGCCTCTCGTAAAGCCTTTTTAAGGCTGCTTTAGGCGCTTTTGTTCCACGTGAAACATATGTTTTACTTTATACGCTCTGAAAATTAGAGCGTATCAGGAATAAAAATAATAAATAAAAACCCCATCATATGAAAATCATGTGATGGGGTTTTTTAATCCCTGTACCCTGTTTTCCAGATTGCAGATGCGATAGAAAATAATTATTTTTGCCAAATGCGTCAGGGCCGTTCATGGACAGCTTAAGGAGTGGCCCGCCACTGCACCAACTGCTCCAGCGTCGTGGTGTTGCCACCACACACAACGACCAGAATGTTGCTGTACGGAGCCAGGGCCTCATGATCCAGGTAGAGAGTCGACAAAGCCGCGCCACATGCGGGTTCCACCAGAACGCGATGATCGGTCAGAAAGCGCAGGCATGCGCTGACGGCCTGAGCATCGCTGACCTGAACGCAGGTGGTGGGATGAGATTGGCTAATGGCGTAGGCCTGATCGCAGACGCGTGGTGCAGCCAAGGAGGTGGCAACCCCACTGACTTCGCCAAGTGTGATGTGCTGGCGCTGCCTTACCGACTCGCCAAGGCTGGCGGTGCCCTGGGTTTCTACCGCAATAATCGGGGTTTCGTCCCAACCCTGCTCCCGCAGGCCTTGGGCCATCCCGCATAGCAAGCCACCTCCGCCTACAGCCAGCAAGACGGCATCCGGCTGTACGCCCATTTGGGCCACTTCTGCGATCAGGCTGGCGTGGCCTTCCCAAAGCAAGGGGTCATCAAATGGGTGAATCAGGGCGTCGTCTTCTTGCACCAGGGTCAGCGCATACTCATGAGCTTCCTGCCAGTTCTTGCCGATTACGTGCAGCTCGGCTTTTTCCCGTTGAATCAAGCGTCTGGCGTGTTCGCTAGTGGTTTCGGGGACGACAACAAGGGTGGGCATGGCCAGGCGGCGTCCGGCATAGGCAACGGCAATTCCGGCATTGCCTCCCGAAGAAATGATAAAGCGCTTCTTTCCTTGCTGGGCATGGTGCTGACACAAGTGGCCAATACCGCGAATTTTGAATGATCCGCTAGGTTGCAGCGCATCCATTTTTAACCAGATTTGTTTGCCAAGCTGCTCGCTCAAGGCGTGTGAAAAAATGAGCGGTGTCTCAAGGTGAAGAATCATTTCTTATCGTTCCAGATTTTATAGTGATCTGAGGGGGCGCGTTAGGCGCTCCGAGCGCTGTTCACCACATTTTATCGGTCTGAAACACGTGTGGCTAAAGATCCTGGGCACGGTTTTGTGACGACCAGGACAAGCGGGCGGAAAATTGTTTGGAAAGGATGCTTATATCATCGGGCCTGGATTTTGTAACTGTTCTTGTTCTCTGCGCTAAGTCCCTTTATTAGCGTTTAATGTGAGGCAGCTTACTAACTAACTACGTGTCTGCACCTACTTACAATTTTGCTTCGTCTGGACTGTAGTGTTCAAGCTAAATCAAGGGCTTATCTGATAAAATTCCAGATAAATCGCCCGACTCAAGACCCCTTTCCGTACGGAATTCAGGCCCGGTCTTAAGCGTTTAATTTTAAGTGCATGATAAGCACCGAAACTCATTCCAATCACTCGGGCCATAAAGCAGTGTTGTTTTTTGCTTTGCCTGGGCGGAATAAAAACAATAATAACCAGAACTTATTTCTAGAAAGGACGCTGTGGTAGCGGTTCTTAAAGGAATAAAGATTTTGTTATGAAAACTGCCACCAGACCTGCTGATATTTATATGCGTTTTTTGCAGCTCGCCGATTCGCTGCATACCCTGCCTTGCTTGCCTTGCCTGGACCCTCTTGAAGAGCGGATCCTGGTGCTGGTTGCCAAGGCATCGAAAGACTGTTTGCGTTTGTCGGTGCGCGATGTCATGGCCGTAGAACGGCTGGGATCGCCCGCGACTATTCATACCCGCCTCAAATCCATGCGCGAGAAAGGCTGGATCGTCCTTAGTGATACGGAGGACACTCGCCGCAAACAAGTGGATTTGAGCCAGGCTGCCCTGCTGCATTTTGATCGTCTTTCTGCCTGTCTTTTAGAGGCGGCAAATGTTTGATTGATCAAATGGCGCGGCCTTGCACCCGTTGTAATTGCTGAACCCGCAAAAAGAAGCGTTTGGCATCAGGTAAATAAGCGGGAAGCGCTCGGGTCCAACTAATGGAATGCAAACAGGCGTTTGCAAAAAGCGCTCGCGTGTCTGGTGCTTTAAAAATGGAAAAGATAGGCGGCATTAAAACAATGCCCTGTTCCGCGGATTTACCTGCCTTCAAAGAGTCTATTTTTCTATACTGGGGACTCACCTTGAATTCCATGCCTGGAGGCAGAATGCGCTTACCCATCTATCAGCTTGATGCCTTTACTGACACCTTGTTTGCAGGCAATCCTGCCGCCGTGGTGTTGTTGCCCGAGTTCCCTGACGATGCCTTGATGCAGTCGATTGCGCAGGAGAACAATCTTGCCGAAACCGCCTTTCTGGTGCCACAAGGCCAGGACTTTCGCCTGCGCTGGTTCACCCCTACGGTAGAAGTGCCCTTGTGTGGACACGCAACATTGGCCAGCGCCGCCGTTGTGCTGCAGCATGTGCGTCCCCAGGACAGCCAGGTGGTGTTCCATACGCTAAGTGGTGCTTTGACGGTGCGTCGTGACCAAGACAGCTATGTCATGGATTTGCCTGTGCGCCCGGTTCACCGTGTGGATGACAATCCTTTGCTGGAGCAAGCCTTGGGCACCAAGATTACGCAACTGTGGCGTAATGACTTCACCCATCTGGCTGTATTGGAAACGGAAGAGCAAGTGCGACAGCTGCAGGTGGATGCGGCAGCCATGCTGGCCAGTGGCTGTGACGGATGCATTGTGACAGCGCCGGGCTCGGGCCAGTTTGATATTGTCAGCCGCTTTTTTGCTCCTGGTCACGGGATTGAGGAAGATCCGGTTACGGGCTCGGCCCATTGTGCTTTGCTGCCGTACTGGGCTCCTATCCTGGGCAAAACTCATTTGCTGGCGTATCAGGCTTCTGCCCGTGGTGGTGTATTGGATTGCACCTTAACGGGTGACCGCGTGTTCTTGAAAGGCCAGGCCGTCCTGTATATGGAAGGACACATCCAGATCGCCTGAGACGATGCCAAGCGGTTTAAACGGGCATGGCGGTGCCGTGCCTGTATTGGTAACTCCCTTCCCTTGTTTTTGGCCGATCAGCGCAGTAGTCAGCAAGACAGGCTGTACATTTTTTTGGCCTTCTTTATTGCGACTTTTTATGGTTTTTTGATCTCTTATGATTCCTGTCGCTCCATTTTCTTTGCTGTTTCTGCTGATTATTACGCTCGGGCCGCTTGCCTTGATTATTGTGCTGGTCTGGGTGGTTTTGCTTTTAGTACAGCCACAGAGCCGGGCAAACTTTAAGAAAAAACCCTGGCCACGCGTACTTGTTTTGCTTCCTTTGCTTGTATTGGCGCTCTATTACAGTTATTTCCAATGGGAGGTCTATCAGTTCGATAAACGTCAGGCACAGGAGCTGGCTAGTCGGCAGCATGTTTTAAAAGAGCCTGGCCGTTTTGCCGGAATTGATATGCCAGCCGGAACAGAGCTGGAGTTGAGTGTGTGGGGCGACCCGGACAGCGTGTCCTGGGCTCGTTTCCCGGAGGCGGTCATGGTAGGCAATGCTCCAGTCCTGTCTTTCAAGCGCCTCCGGCCCGATTTGCAGAACTCCAGCTGGAAGCTGCATCTGGCAGGCGATACAGAATTGGAGGGCTGGCAATGTGATGGCAGCCAAGTGCTTGAAATGGAAAAAGATCCCATGGCAGAGCACGGTTTTCGTTTTGTCAGCTGCTTTTTGGCTAAAGGGAATCAGATCAGGGGCTGGAGTCCCTATGCGGCGGCTTCCAATATGAACACAGCCCCGGATTTTGTTCTGGATCTACCTGCCGGCACTTTGGTTCAGGCAAGGCCGGATGGGACTTTGTATGTCAACGGTGAGCGGGATCAGGACCGTTGGATGGTACGTGTAGAGGAAGAGGGTTTACAGGTTCAGGCATGGAATCTGCCTTTGGAGCGTGCTTATTTCTCAGTCGATAAAAATAAAGATCTACTTTATCTCTCGCATGCTCAATTGGCTCGAGAATTTCAATTCGGCGGATTTAGTTATCCAGCCGGTACGCGTGTGTCGACGCCCAACTATCGCTTTTACCCGCAGTGGCCACTTTTATTGAGAATGGTATTGCCTGCGGATGACGAATCGGATCAAAGAAAAGAACAGGTTCATGACCTGCTTAGTGGCCAAGTTTTGGACGGTTCTCACTAGTTAACGACCTGATTCCGGCTTTTTTTACCTGTAATCTGCAGTTTTTCTGTGGTGAGTGTAATTAAATAAGGCGAATTTGTTTGGAATGGGTCAATTTGAGTTAATGTAAGCATTTGAAGCGAATGTATAAAATAAAAACGTATCGTTTTCAAAGGTGGAATTTAGAGGGTTGGTGGCTGCTGGTTTCGTTTTTTAAGGTTTTGGCCTTGAGCGGAAGGGACAATCCGTCGGACTGAAACCGCCCTATTGCTGGCTTAACTGAACAAGGTTAGATGCCGCTATGACGACATATCAAGGGGAACTGCTGGAGCATACGCAGGCCCACGCACAGGCTGCTTACTGGTTTACTCGCTTGAACTCGGGCGAGGCTACCGCAGCTGAATTACGGGAATTTGAGGATTGGCGCCGTGACAATCCTGAAAACGAACGTTCATATCGATATATTTGCTATTTTTGTGACGCCAGCCTGGATGCGCCCGAGCATGAGATACGCCGTTTATTGGCTGGCTCGGGGGAAAAGCCAGCGTTGCTCAAGCCCTATCACCGTGGTTTGCTTGCGGGTTTACTGGTGTTGGCCTTGGCGCTGACCGTGTTTTTCTCCTGGCCCGAGCCGATATTGCGAGAAGAGCACCTGGTATCGGGGGCTCAAATGCTGGAGCAACGGTTTGTTGATGGGGCCGTGCTGCGCTTGGGCCCGGATTCAGCCCTTGAAATCCGTGAATACGAGGACAGATTGAATCTGCAGCTTTTACGTGGACAGGTCACGCTGTTGCTGGCTGATCCCACACCAAAGAGTGTGACGGTCTTTTCCAGCTTTGCGCAGGCTCGCAGTAACAAGGGGCAGTTTTCGGCTTTTCTGGACAGCGATCAAATGAAATTTGCTGTGGATACTGGATCGGTCGAAGTATCTAGCGGGACATGGTGGCGTCGACAGACTCGGGTCTTGATTCCCGGTCAACATATTGATGTGGATCGATGGTCTGGAATGAAACGGGTTCAACCCGCTCCTGTATCTCCGAATGAGGCCGACTAACAGTCGGCCTCTTACGTTTCAGAGCGTTTAGAACATCCAGTTCAGGAATAATTTACCGTTTATATCGGCACGGCTATCCCCTAATAAACGGGTACTGGCCGACAGACCTAAACGCAGACGCTCGGATTGCTGCAAGCTGATGCTGGTGCCCAGCGCCAAAGCATGGCTATCTACCCGCGCGTAACGACCATCAAAACTCACGGATTGGGCACTGGCGAAGGCCGCCTCCTGGTTCTGGTTACGGCTTAGCAAAGCCTGCTCCCAAGCAATCGATAAGGACGTTTGCAGTTGGCGATCCTGGCTTAAATTCCAGTTTTGACGCAGGGCCAGGCCAATGGAAGCCTGCAAGGCATTTTGGCGGCTGGCGTCCAGGCGCAGACGGCTGGCGGCATCGCCACTCTCTTCCAGTCCAGGGCGCCGGTAATGGAGGTAATCCAGAGCCAGAACCGGCCCGATGCTGCCGTTCTCGCCCAGCGTCCAGTTGTAGCCAGTCTGTACACCGAGCGAGAAGGTATGCCCTGTCCAATCCGAGGAGGGACGTGCTTGATAGCCCGCAAAGCTGATGTTGCGGTTCATCTTGCCCTGTTCGATACCCACACGTAGTTGGGCCAAGCCATTCCAGCCTTCCTGGCTGTAGCCACGGTAGCGGGCATGCACCCCCAGGCCCAGACCGGTCAGCTTGCTCTTGGCCTGGAAGGGGGCGTCTACGTTGACACGCTGCTCGTTGGCATTACCATGCACCCCCAGGCTCCAGTCACTGCCTTCAGCCCGGTGTTCCGCCCCCAGCATTACCCCATAGGTCTCGCTGCGGTGGTCAACATCGTTGTTACCCAGTTGCCAGTGGTAGCGGCCCCCATAGGTCTGGATGAAGCTTTGCCAGCCGCTCTTGTTGATACCGTCGATTTGGCGCAATTGTTCGGATACCAGTTGTTCGCGACGCAAGGCGGCAGCGGTCTGGGCAGCGTAAGATCCTGCACTTAATTGGTCCAAAGCCAGGCCAATATCGCTGCCATCAGTCCGAGAAAAGTCCATGGCCTGATACACCGCTGCCAGGGACTGATTGCCCGAGGAGGCTTGGGCCAGGCTGGTACCTACCGAGGCTGCATTGGGTGAAGCAGCATATTGCGCATAAGCGTCCTGATTACGGCTGACGGACCAGCCATTGCCGGTACTTTCTACATTCAGGGTGGGGGATGCCAGCGTGGCATTGAGCGCAGCAAACTGCCCTTGTGTCTGGCTGGCAGTGAACACCTTGTCCTGGTTCAGTGTCCAGCCGTTCTGATACCAGTCTGGTTGCAAGTCCACGTGCAGTTCACCATCCAGCTGCGCCAAACCTTGCACATCAATATGATCGTTCTGCGTGGTCGAGGCCTCCACCAGAATCCGGCCATCGGCACCTTGGACAAAGTTGCCCTTGATCGTCATGTTCCCGTAGGAATTTCCAGGGCTGAGTGTGCCGTTATTGGTGAAGTTGTATTCAGGGTTGATCGTGAATTCGCTATTGCCGTACAGGGTGGCACCCCGATCTACTCGCAAGCCATACAACTCGTGTTGTCCATTCAAAGAGGTTGCGCCCCCGGCAATGACAACAGCCAGATTGTTTTGACCTTTGATATTGCCGTCATAACGCATCTGGAAGTTAGGATCAGCCGCCTTGGTGGCACGACCGTTTTCATCGGCCTTTTGACCGAAGCTGATGCGGGTCAGGAGCAGTTGCTGGTCAGAGTCGCGACGGTTGTAGTCCGAGGTGATGTCACCAGTAATTTGCGCGCCCTGCAAGATATTGATGTTCTGCACCCAGGCATTGTCTGCGATATGGATGGCTGCTTTCTGGCCCGACAAGGTGCCGGACAGATCGTAATTGCTGATCAAGGCACCTTGCAAAATGGTCGGTACAGCTTGTAGCTGGCCATCCACTACGACTAGCCAGGAGCCGTGATACTCATCGTCGCTACCCATGGCGTTCTGGCCGAAGTCAAACAGGGCTCCGATGCCAGCTTGGCCATCTGCCCGGACCTCACCTTGCTGAACAATATTGTGATGACGACCATAGCTGAATTGCAGGCCGCGGCCATACCAGCCCTGGGCATGAATACGCGTGGCTTCGGGGATAAGGAGAGTGTTTTCGCTACCATCCACACGTACGCCTACGCCTCCTGGCCCGGCTGTCAGTAAATCCGCCGCCTGGGTAATGATGTTGCGTTCGCCATAAATGTGCAGCCCCAAGCCTTGCGTGGCCATATTGTATTGACCGGGCAGGTAGGCCGTGCCGTTTGCATTGCGGGCAAAGTAGCCATTGGTATTGTTCAGGGTGACACCGTCCCCATAGACCGAATAGCCAAAGAAGTTGCGACGATCAATGCTCAGCCCAATATCCTGCAGGGCGGCAAGCTCGGCTTCCATCAGATTCACATAGTTGCGATAGGTCTGATGGCTCATCAAGCTGTTGCGCAGCTCGGTGTGGCTCATGTAGTTGCGATCCACTCCGTATCGCGGTTGGTCATGAACGTTCAGGATGCTGACGGGGATGCCCGGCATGGCGCCATTCAGGACTTCCTGTACATGATCTCCAGTGAAGTAGCCCTTGTCTTCGCGCAGGTCAAAAGCGGCAGGATCATATGGGTTGGTGCAGACCGAGCACAGGATTTTCTGTCCAGGGCTGGGGGCTCGACCCTGGTCATCGCGCAAGCCCAAGGCCCAGGGGCTAAGGTCATTCAGGAAAAAGGGATCGGGTGGATCAAAGCTGTTTTCAGGCAGGTTGTCGGTGACTGTATTGCTGATGCCTAAAGCATGCGCCAACTCGTGGAAAATGACTGCGTTGTAGTCCGCCTTGCCAGTTAAGGGCAGTTGGCTTGGATTGACGGGGGCGGTATCCAGATCCAGCTTTCCGACGCTGATAACCGCATCGGGGTTGTTTGGGTCACCCTGGAAGATTCCGTGCAAGCGTGCTTGCAAGGCCGACAGGACGAAGTTGGGATGATCAGGGTTACTTAGTTGGGCACCATAGGCATTGGCGTTCTTGTCATTCATGGTGCCCAAGTTGATCACAGCCGGTGTGTAGCCCGCCGGCAGGTCAAGGATTTCGGCCCAGCGCTCCAGTGCGGCACGAATTTTCAGCCGACCATTCTCGTCAATATTCCAGGGGGAAACGCGTGGATTGGATTGATCCGACGTATCGTAACCGCCATCATCCGGCCCATAGATCCGCAACTCAAAGGCTTGTTGACCTTGTTTGTTCAGAATGAATTCTGTCTCGTAGGCATAAGCGCTGCCGGCCCAGCTCAAGGCCAACAGGGTGTGGCCTAGTAGTGCTTTGATTTTGAAGTCCATGGGGTTCAGATAAAGAGAAGACAATGGTTAGGAGGCACTTTTCGTATAAAAGTAAATAAAAGTGTCTTTTCTTGCTACTTATTTCTGAGCTGTGCCGAACAGCTGAGTAAAAGGCGCAACACTTGGTGAACACATCACGGTAAAGAACTACCGGGTTTCAGCCGTAACCCTCTAGGGGATGATGTGTACAAGAGAGGAAAGTATGACCATAGAGATCAGTGGACAGGGTTTAATACATAAACAAACTATGCCCGTGGCTGAACCATTAAACGCGTCGGCCATGACGCCCCCTGTGGTGCCCGAGCAGGAAGAGTCTGGTTCCATAGACTCGTCGGGACGTATCAAGGTGCACCTGTCTCCCATGGGAAAAGATCTGTCGTTGACCAGTCAGCAAGCTCAGAAAAAAGGCCGCGACAAGGACATTGATGACAGCTCTTTGCCTGACGGAGTCAAGGACATACTTAAACGTATCCGCGACCTGAAAGAGCAAATTCAGCAAAAACTGATGGAGTTGCAGCGTATCCAGGCCAGCGACAAAGGTAGTGAAGCGGAAAAGAAACAGGAGCTGGAGCGCGTGCAAGGCGAGCTGACCAGTTTGAACGGTGCTCTGTCCAGTGCCCACGCCATGTTGAACAAGGTTATGGACGACATTGAGCTGGATGGAGATAGCCGTATGGAAGTGGCAGATTTGTTGATGAAGTAAGAAGCCGTTCGACTGGCTTCGGGAGTCCTTGGGGGCGCGGGCGGTTTGTTCGGGCGCAAGCCTGTATGAACCAGTGACTGCGCCCTTTTTTGACTCGGGACAGTCTGGGGCTGCCGTCACTGATACTCAGGGCTGGTTTGCCACCGTCAAGGCCTGCGTAATTTTGTGGTTGAGCTGATGTGGAGACATCAAATCCGCCGTGACCTGTGCTTTGGTACGAATGATGTAGGCAGTCGAAGGATTCAAATCAATGCAATACACCACCAGCGATCCGCCCCCTAGGGGAGCGGCACCAATATAAACCCCTAACTGTTCGCTGGCTGCCGAGTCATTGCGCTGCTGGTAGCCTTCGCCCGCGGCGGTTTGCTGAACGGTATCCAGGCACTGGGCCACGCTGAGACGGGAGATGGAGCGCTGTTCCGCCTCCAATTCCAGAGGCATCCATTCTTGAGCTTGTACTGCCCAAGCGCCATGAAGCAAAGCTGCCATCAAAACCCACTTGTTGAGTGTGTGCATGATGTCCTCCCGCAGGAGACGATGGAATGCTCAGCATAGTCCTGATCGATGAGGGCGAGCTTTGATAGGGCTTAATTCAGGGATGAATTTCGGGTTTTTACTGAGGTGGGGGAGCAAGCCGTTTGGAGCGATCAGGCTATTGATCTGATTCCGGACTTGAAGAGCCTAGTTCTTTTATGGCTCTATCAAAGTCGCTCTCAAACAAGCGATCTTGTATGACGCGGTATTTCTCGAACTCGCTTTCAGCATGGGTTTGGGCCAGCTTGGCAGAAATTTTGCCGCTGTCTTGCAGAATTTCCCGATCGTCGAACTCCAGAAACATATCCAGGCGTTTGGCCCAGTCTTCCATTGTCATGGGGATTTTTCTGCGGGCACGGTTTTCAGCCAGCTCCAGATAGGCATTGACGATGCGCCCCAAGGCATCCAGCTCGTCTTGTTTCAGATAGTTCTTGGCAATACTGATGTCTGTTTTCAATATTTTGCCGTCGGGAGCATTGGCCCAGGAAGTAAGTCCCATATGGGCTTGCCGGCTGTCGGCACGCTGATGAACAAGCTCCGCTGCAGTTTGACCGTGGATGGCGTAATGCAGCTTGTTCTGCACCTTGGCAAAGAAGGTTTTACTGGTCGGGGCGTTCTTGTTGTAGTCCACGCTGGTTGCGTAGATATCGGTGATTTTCTGGTAGAAGCGCCGTTCGCTTAAGCGAATCTCTCGGATTTCTGCCAGCAACTGCTCAAAGTAGTCTTCGTTTAGAAAACTGCCGTTCTCCATGCGCTGACGATCAATCAGGTATCCCTTGATCGCAAATTCGCGCAGGATTTGGGTAGCCCATTGACGGAATTGGGTGGCACGGATGGAGTTGACCCGATAACCGACAGAGATGATGGCGTCCAGATTGTAGAAATCGACTAGGCGCGTGACTTCCCGATTACCTTCCTGCTGAACTATCCGGAATTTCCGGATAGTTGCCTCCGAAGCCAGCTCATTGCTGGCAAAGATGTTTTTCAGGTGCTCACTGACCGTACGCACATCAACGCCAAAAAGCTCCGCCATCAGCTTCTGGGACAACCAGACGGTCTCGTCTTCGTAGCGAGCCTCGATGCTTTGCTCACCAGCCTGACCGGTAAAGATCAGAAATTCAGTGGTGCTATTTCGAATCAGCTTCTTGCCGCTCATGCTTGGCCCCTCTGCACATCGATGGCTCAGTCTTTCGACGAGGTCACTTCCCAATACAAAAACTGGAGAAAATCTCCCCCAGCAAATCATCGCTGCTGAACTCGCCGGTAATCGAGCACAGATCCAGATGCGCCAAGCGCAGTTCTTCGGCAAACAGATCCAGCACCTGATCGCTGTGTGTGGCGTGTTCCGCAGCCAGGCTCAGGTGGTACTCCGCGCGCTCCAGGGCCCGCAGGTGCCGTTCTCGCGCCAGCCAGGGGGACTCACTGCCGGGGTTCCAGCCTGCGATATCCAGCAAGGTGCGGCGCAGCGTGTCCAGACCGATATCCTTACGGGCAGAAATTGGCAGCACGGTGGCGCCGCTTTCCTGTGCCGGCAAGGCTGCCTGCTGCTCAGCTGTCAGCAAGTCTATCTTGTTATAGACGCGCAGCACGGGTACGTGTGATGGCAGGCGAGTGGTAATGGCACTGTCCAGCTCGTCTTGCGGGTTGCGAGCATCGAGCAGGTGCACGATCACGTTGGCTTTGGCGATTTCGTCCCAAGTACGGGCGATACCGATGCGCTCTACGGTGTCCTCGGTTTCACGCAGACCAGCGGTATCCACGATATGCAGCGGGATGCCATCGATGTGGATCAGCTGCATGACGCGGTCGCGGGTAGTGCCGGCGATGTCGGTCACGATGGCCACATCTTCACCGGCCAGGGCGTTGAGCAGGCTGGATTTGCCCACATTGGGCTGGCCTGCCAGTACAACGTGCAGGCCCTCGCGCAGGATCGCTCCCTGACGTGAATGCTGCAGGATGCGTTCCAGCTCGTCCTGTATGCCTTGCAGGGTGGCCGCCGCCTGATACTTTTCCAGGAAGTCGATTTCTTCTTCGGGGAAATCCAGCGTAGCTTCTACCAGCATGCGCAGGTGAATGATACGGTCGGCCAGGGCGTTGACGTTGTTGGAAAACACGCCGGACAGGGACGCGACGGCACTGCGGGCTGCGGCTTCCGAGGAAGCGTCAATCAAGTCGGCCACGGCCTCGGCCTGGGCCAGGTCCAGTCTGTCGTTCAGGAAGGCGCGTTGGGTGAATTCGCCGGGCTCGGCCAGGCGCAGGCCCTGATCTTTACCTGCTTCCAGGCAGCGATCCAGCAGGCGGCGCAGAACAGCCGGACCGCCGTGACCTTGCAATTCCAGTACGTCTTCGCCGGTATAGGAGTGCGGGCCCTTAAAGAACAGTGCAATGCCCTCGTCGATTGCCTCGCCTTGTGCATCCTTGAAGGGTAAAAAGTGCGCATGACGCGCTTGCAGCGTGCGGCCAAACAGGGTCTGGATCAGAGCATCAAGCTCCTTGCCGGACACACGGATGACACCAATACCACCCCGGCCGGGGGCGGTGGCAATAGCCACAATAGGGGAAGAACTGGACATGGGCAGATCGATCAAAGAGGCGGAACAGAGCTGTATTGTAATGGAGCAGGTGGACGGTTCGGGCTTGGCACACTAGCCCTTGTTGGTATCTGAAACGCTGGTGTTTATATACCTGTGGCCTAGGCTCTTGAGAATCAGGCAATCAGGCAATCAGGCAATCAGGCAGTCAGGCAGTCAGGCAATCCAGCAGACATCAGGGTTATCTAAACGGGGCCAAAGCAAATAAACGAGCTCTTTGGTATGCCACCAAAGCGTCAAAAGCTAACTGTCTACGCCTCTTGAGCCTAGTGATTGTTCACACAAACCACCAAGATCTCCACGCTTTCCCCGTGTTCGCACAGGTACAAGTGGCCCAGATTGCTTTTGAAGTAGATGCTGTCGCGCGCCTGCAGCACGTGGCGGCGCCCATCCTGAAACTGCATGGTCAACTGCCCTTCGATCACAAAAATAAATTCTTCGCCTTCGTGCTGGCTGAAGTCGCTGGCATCGCGTGGTTTACCGGCCAGGACACGCCCGTGCATGGGCGTCATCTTCTTGTTGATCCATTCCGATGCCAGCATGCCATATTCATAACGATGCGCATGGTAGGTCACGGTACGTGAAGCCCGTCCCACCAGAATATCCATGCCGGATTCATTCTGATCGCGAGGCGTCTTGAACAGGTCGGACAAATCCATCTTCAAGGCCCGGCTGACGGCCAGAAATTTTTCGTAGCTTAGGCCAATCAGGCCGCGCTCTGCCTTGGACAGGGTGGACAAAGACACATTGGATAAGCGTGCCAACATCAGCAGGGTCAGGCCCTGTCGTTTGCGTTCATCACGTATGCGCGCCCCCATGGCTGTTTTGCTCAATAAGTTGGGGGCGGTGTTGGCTAAGTCTTTTGTCATAACCTAAAGAAGTAAAAAACCATCTTCTTATAAATAATATTAATTTTCTTATAAGAAAACTCTGTCCTATTGTATAGAACTACACGCTTTACGCTGGGAGAAAGAAGGCATGACTGCGTTGTTTGATCCTACTGCTTATCCCTCTACCTCGGTGGAATGGATACAAAAACTGATTGCTTATGATACGACAAGCCGGGAATCCAACCTGGAACTGATTCATGACGTGCAGGCCTATTTGCAGCAGCAAGGGCTGGAAACTGTGCTGACGCATGACGCCAGCGGCCGCAAGGCCAATCTGTTCGCTACGATTCCGGCTGCCGATGGCACGCGTACGGGTGGCATTGTTTTGTCGGGCCATACTGATGTGGTGCCTGTCGATGGCCAGAACTGGAGTAGTGACCCTTTCAAAGCCGAGATTCGCGACGACCGCCTGTATGGCCGCGGTACTTGCGATATGAAAGGCTTTGTCGGTGTGACTTTGCAATTGGTTCCTGAAATGCTGGCGACCAAGCTGGCCAAACCCATCCACCTGGCTTACTCCTACGACGAAGAAGTCGGTTGTGTCGGCGCGCCCGTCATGATTGATGACTTGGTCCGCCGTGGCGTGAAACCGGAAGGCTGCGTGGTGGGTGAACCCACCAGTATGCGCACCATCGTGGCGCATAAAGGCATTAACGCCTATCGCTGCCGGGTGCACGGTCATGCCGCGCACTCCTCGCTGACCCCCAAGGGTGTGAACGCGATTGAGCATGCGGCACGCATCATCACGGCTATTCGTGATCTGGCCGATGACTACAAGAGCATGGGCCCCTATGACCATGATTTCGACGTGCCCTTCACTACTTTGCAGACCAGTATGATTCGTGGCGGTATCGCCTTGAATACCGTACCTGACCTTTGCGAGTTTGAATTTGAATACCGCAATCTGCCCGGCGTGGACCCCGAGCCGATCTTGCAGGAAATCCGTGAGTTCATCGACCTGAAAGTCCTGCCTGCCATGCGCCGCGAGCATCCGGATGCTTTGGTGGAGCTGGAGAAGCTGGCCAGCGCCCCCGGCCTGAATCCTGAAGAACAAGCAGCCATTACCAAGCTGGTGCGTGAACTGACGCGGGACGACACGGTGCGCAAAGTGGCCTATGGCACCGAGGCAGGTCTGTTCCAGCAAGCCGGTATCCCTTCGATTATCTGTGGTCCCGGCAATATCGAGCAGGCCCATCGTCCCGACGAATACGTAGAACTGGCGCAAGTGGAGCAGTGCGAGCAGTTCTTGCGCGCTCTGATTCGCAGCCAGGCCGTGGCCTCTTAAAAATAGACAAACAGGTTTCAAGGCAAACCCATGACAACAGAAAAAGTTACCAAGGAAAATGTGGTGCAGGCGCATGAGCGTCTGCGTCCCTATGTGCGCCAGACGCCCGTGTTCGATTACCAGACCGGGCGTCTGGATAGCGCCGTCAATTTCAAGTTTGAGCATTTGCAGGCCTCGGGCACGTTCAAGGCACGCGGTGCTTTCAACAATTTGCTGAGCTTGTCCGAAGAAGCACGCCAGCAAGGGGTGACTTGCGTTTCTGCAGGTAACCACGCTGTTGCCGTGGCCTATGCCGCCCATCAAATGGGGGTGAAAGCCAAGACCGTGATGATCAAGACGGCCAGCCCGGCGCGCGTAGCCTTGTGCCGCGAATATGGGGCCGAGATCGTCTTTGCTGACAATGGCGAGCAGGCGTTTGAACTGGTGCGTCAGATAGAGAAGGACGAACAGAAGACCTTCATTCATCCGTTCAGCACCTACCCCACCGTGCTGGGAACCGCCACGCTGGGCTACGAATGGTTGCAGCAAGCGGGCAAGCTGGACGCGGTGCTGGTGCCCATTGGGGGCGGTGGCTTGGCCGCCGGTGTGTCGGCTGCCGTCAAGCTGTGGCAGCCTGATTGCGTGGTTTATGGCATCGAGCCTGTGGGAGCAAACGTCATGGCGCTTAGCCGCCAGGCTGGCGAGCCGCAAAAAATCGGCGCCATGCAGTCCATCGCAGACAGTCTGATGGCTCCGCATACTGACGAGTTCAGCTTCCGTGTGTGTCAGGACAATATCGATACGCTGGTGACCGTCAACGACGACCAGATCCGTGCAGGGATGCACTTCCTGTTCAACGAATTCAAGATGGCCACTGAACCGGCTTGCGCTGTGGCAACGGCTGCCTTGATGTTCCCCTTGCGCAAACATCTGGCCGGGCAACGAGTGGGCGTGTTGTTTTGCGGCTCCAATACGGATACCGACACCTTTATCCGCCATATCACCACGCCACTGGCGCAAGGCTAATCATGCAGCTAAGCGTTTATGTAGCAAAAGCCCAGGAAGTGTATGAAGGGCTGGATATGGGTGCGGCGATTGATCTGATGCGCCAGGGTTTTATCGCCATGCAGCAAGGGCGTATTGACCAGCCCTTGCGTACGATTGTGCGCAGCCATTTGTCCAGCGGCTTTCTGGGCATGATGCCTGCCTGCATCGACATGCCGGAGATTTATCCCGAGCCTTTGTACGGTGCCAAGATGGGCACCCTGTTTCCAGACAATGTGCGCCTGGGTAAGGACCCCCATCAAGGCTGCGTGCTCTTGATGAGCGGCTTGACCGGCGAAACACGTGCCATTCTGGATGCCAGCAGCGTGACGGCCTTACGTACCGCAGCGGTCAGTGGCCTGGCCACCGACATGCTGGCGCGCCCGGATGCCAGCGTGCTGACCTTGTTTGGTGGCGGGCATCAGGCCTTGTGGCAGTTGCGTGCCGTGGCGCAAGTGCGTCGCTTGAGCAACGTATTTGTGATTACCCGCTCCGCACAGTCGGCTCAGCATTTCATTGAAGAAGCCCAGGCGTATCTGGATTGCCCCTTGATAGCCGGAGTCTCGGCCCAGGAAGCCGTGTCCCAGTCGGATATGGTACTAACAGCCACCAGCTCTGCCACGCCTGTCTTGCAGCGCGAATGGCTGCGCCCTGGCACGCACATCACCGCCATGGGTTCCAGCACACCCGCCAGCAGTGAACTGGATGGCCCCACCATGACGGCAGGCCGTTTGTTTGTGGACCGTGCGCAATCCACTCGTAACGAGTCGGGCGAGTTCTTGAATGCGTGTAAGCAGGGCTACTTGTCGGCCGATACCGAGCTGAACGAGCTGGGTGCCGTTCTGGAGAGGCAAGCCGCAGGCCGCATCAACAATGAAGAAATCACGATTTTTAAATCCTTGGGCTTGGCATTCGAGGACGTATTGACGGCGGCCGCCTTGTTAAGCCGTCATGCCGCACAAGGAAATGGACGAGTAGTAGAACTTTAATAGCGTCATCAAGAGGTAGGGAGACAAGTAATGAAAAAGAAATGGGCGCAGGTTTTGCTGGGAACGGCGTTGGCCTTGGCAACAGGTATGTCTGTTGCTAGCAAATTGCCGGACACCATACGTTTGGTCGTAGGTTATCCGGCCGGAGGAACAGCGGATGCCGTCGCGCGGGTGTATGCCGAGCAATTGCGTGAAAAGCTGGGTGTGAATGTGGTGGTGGATAACCGCGCAGGCGCGGGCGGGCAGGTTGCTGCTCAAGGCTTTTTGCGCTCGCCTACCGATGGCTCGGTGCTGTTGGTCGCTAATAATCACATGATGACCACCCTGCCCCTGACCGTAAAAACGGTCAGCTACGATCCAATAAAGGATTTTGCGCCGGTAGCCGTGATTGCCAAGTTCGAACATATCTTTGTGGTGGGTAAAACCACGCCTGCCAATACCTTGCAGGAGTACGTGGAGCTGGTGCGCAAAGAACCGGAAAAGTACGGCCACTATGGTATTCCCGCCCCCGGCAGCGCCCCTCAGTTCATTGGCTACAGCATCGCCAAGAAGAACGATATCCAGATGTCCCCCGTGCCTTATAAAGGGGGTGCCCCTTTGATCAACGACCTGCTGGGTGACCATATTCCCGCTGGCGTGGATGCGGTGGGCATGATTACCGAACACGTTGCCGCCGGTTCGGTGCGGGTGCTGGGGATTACCGGCGCGGAACGCCTGCCTATCTTGAAAGACGTGCCCACCTTTGCAGAAATGGGCTATGGCGACCTGAAAGCGTCGGGCTGGATGGGGATTTTTGCCCCGCTGGGCATGGAGCCGGAGATGGTCAAACAGTTCCAGGATGCCTTCAATGAAGTGGCCAAGCTGCCACGCATTGAAAGCGCGATTGTGCCGATCGGCTTCCGACCCGAGTCGGGCGATGCGCAGGAGCTATCGCGCATTGTTCAGGATGATCTGGATACTTGGGGACCCATCATCAAGGAGTCGGGGTATTTGCAGCAGTAAGACTCAGGGTGTTGATGCATACGCCTGCTTGTGATGAGCGGTGTTCATCAAGTCCGATGAGTAAAGGCTAGCGCTTCGACTTCGTTCTTATGGAACATGGGGAGCAACGGCTAGTAGCAGCTAGCAGCACAAAACCTGTTAGCGCAGAAAAGTGGGAATGCGGGCCTGATGTCAAATCAGGTCCGCTTTTTTATGGCGATTTCAAGAAGGGAACTGCCACCTTCAGAGCTTGTTGGTTGTGTCTCTTGTGAGGCCAGCTTTTGGGCGGAATTTCATCATCAGAAAGAGGCCTAGTGGCCCGAAAAGGGAGCTGGTTATCTATGTGCTGAGACATCGGGTTTTCGGTTCGTAGCCAGTCTGTGGGTAGCTGAAATACCTTTGGTCTACCCTTCAAATAGCACTTGAGTGTTGTCACCAAGATTAAGCCGGCAAGCAGGTTTCGCCTGGCCTCCATCATCCATGAAAACTGCTGAAAATCCATTAAGTGACTGATAGATAACAATAAAAAATTATTTTAAGTCTGTAGGGAATTCCCTATATTTTATTTATTGGCTAGTCAGTTAATAATATTTCAAACTAGAAATAATCAATCAGTTAATTAAAAACCAAGGAAGGAGATACAAGGTGCGCAAGACGATATTGACGATGGGGTTGCTCATGACGCTGGGTGCTGTGGGGGCCGTGCAAGCGCAAACCATCAAGATTGGTGTGATTCAGCCTTTGACCGGGTCGGTGGCCTACAACGGGGAGGCCGATGTGAACGGTTCCAAGTTGGCTGTCAAAGAGCGTAATGCTCGTGGCGGGGTGTTGGGCAAACAGGTTGAACTGGCTATTGAGGATGGAGAGTGTCAGCCCTCTAAAACCGTGAACGCGGCTGAAAAACTGATTCAGAAAGATAAGGTGCCAATTATTTCCGGCGCCTTTTGCAGCTCCGCCACCATCGCAGCCATGAGCGTGGCGCAAAAGTACAAAGTGCCTCTGCTCTCGGGCGTGTCGTCAAAAAGTGATTTGACCGAGCGTGGCAATGAGTGGTTCTTCCGCACCGCAGAAACCGATGGTTTGCTGGCCCATGCCTTCGCAACGATTCTGGTCGAGCAGCTCAAGCTGAAAAAAATCGCCTACATCGGTGTGAATGATGACTGGGGCCGGGGCGGCATGGAAGAGTTCTCCAGCCAGATCGAAGCCTTGGGCGGTGAAACTGTGCAAAAGCTGTATTTCGACCATGGCACCACGGACTTCTACACGCTGTTGACGCGGGTACGAGCCGCCAAACCGGATGGTGTCTTTGTGGCAGCCGAAACTCAGGACGGCTCGATTCTGGTCAAACAGATGAAGGAAGTGGGTCTGGAGAGTCTGATTTTCGGCGTAGGCAGCTGGGCGACCGCGGACTTCGTGAATCTGGCCGGCTCTGCATCAGAAGGCATTCATGCTGCCGTTCCTTATGCCCACACCTTGCAGCGTCCCGAAAATCTGGAGTTCGTGCAGTCCTATCAGAAAGAGTATGGCGAGCTGCCCGGCAAGTATTCGGTGGCTGGCTATAACGCGATGAACATCATCATGGACGCGATCGAACGCGCAGGGGAAGCGGACCCGGACAAGATTCGTCTGGCACTGCCGGCCACGGATTACAACGGCCCCAATGGCAACTTCAAATTCAACGAAAAACGCCAGGGCTACGGCTTTGATGCCGTGCTGGTGAAGCTTCAAGGCGGGCAGCCGGAAATAGTTGCTCAGGCCAAGGTAACGGCGGACTAAGAGCACGATGAGCTGCGGATTCTATCGTTTGATGAGGGGGCATTGTGTTTGATTTATTGCTGCAGTTCATTGCCAATGGACTGGTGAACGGGACGTTCTACGCGCTGTCGGCCCTGGGCCTGACCCTGATTTTTGGCTTGATGCGATTGGTGAACTTTGCTCATGGCGAGTTCTACATGATCGGTGGCCTGCTGGGATGGTTGGTGACCCAGCAACTGGAGCTGAATTTCTTTGTGGGCCTGGCGCTGGTCATGGTGATCGTCGCGGTGTTTGGTTGGCTGCTGGATCGCTTCCTGATTGCTCGTATCCGGGACAAGGGCCCGGAGCCCGGCATTTTGCTGACTATCGGTTTGTCGATTTTCCTGACAAATACCGCCTTGATGATCGTGGGTACGGCACCTCTGAAAGTGGTGGCGCCGGTGCCTAATACTCCCCTGTTTTTGGGACCGATATTCATTACCGAGGTGCGTGTTTTTGCGATCGGGATGTCTATTGCGGCCATCGTCGGCGCACGCCTTCTGATCCAGAAAACCCGTTTGGGCAAAGCCATGCGGGCCACCTTCCAGGACTCGACGGCGGCCAGTCTGGTCGGTATCAATACCGCCACTATCTACGCCTCCACCTTCGCCTTGGGTGTAGTCCTGGCGGCAACCTCGGGCATGTTGCTCAGCTCCATTTATGTCGCGCAGGCTTCGATCGGTGGCCTGATCAGTTTGAAGGCCTTTGTGGTGGTCATTCTGGGCGGGATGGGCAATTTCGGTGGTGCCATTCTGGGTGGCTTGATCCTGGGCGTGGCAGAAGCGCTGTGGGGAGGTTATGTGCAAACGGGGACAGCGGACATGGTGGGCTTTGCCCTGGTGATTTTGATTCTGTTCTTCCGCCCCTATGGCTTGTTTTCGGTTCGAGCGGAGCGCGCGTAAATGAAAATAGAACGTCACTTTATGGTGGGCTTCCTGGCCTTGTCGGCGTTGCTCGCTGGTTTTGTGCAGAACGATTATTTGCTGCATATCCTGGTGCTGGTGCTGATGTATAGCGTGCTGGCCAGCAGCCTGAACCTGATCATTGGCTATGTAGGGGAATTCCCGCTGGGTCATGTGGCATTTTTTGGTCTGGGTGCGTATTCAGTCGCCATTTTGAGCTCGCCCGCGGTGGGCTGGCCCGTTACGGTCACCATTGCTGCGGCGGCCTTGATTGCTGCGGCAGCGGGTTACGTGATTGGGCGTGTGACTTTGCGTCTGAATGGGCCCTTCTTTGTCATTGTGACGCTGGCCTTTGCCGAGGTCCTGCGCCTGCTGGCCAATAACTGGGTGGACCTGACCAATGGCCCGATGGGCATCTCGGGTGTGGCTCATCCTGCTTTGCTGGACATGTCGCCCTGGCTGGCTGGCAAGCGGGGTTTTGTGGTGATGGGCATTGTGCTGGCCGCCATCACTTTCTACATCTGCTACCGCCTGGTGCATTCCAGTGCGGGCCGTGCTGCCGTCACTCTGCGAGAGAACAACTACGTGGCGCAATCGGTCGGTATTGATCCTTTTCGCTACTCGCAGTTTGTCTTTGTGGTGGCGGCCTTTCTGGCCGGGATTGCCGGGGCTTACTACGCCAGCTACATCAGTTTTGTAGGGCCGGAAGTTTTCGGTTTTCCGTTTACCGCGACCATGATCATTATCGTTTTGCTGGGCGGTAAGGGCACCTTGCTGGGGCCGATTGCAGGGGCCATTGTGGTGGCCTTGCTGGAAGAGTATTTGCGCGAATTCAAGGAGTTGCGTCTGTCCTTATTTGGACTGATCGTCATGGCTTCGGTGCTGTTTGCGCCGGATGGAATCATGGGATTTGTGCAGCAGCGTTTTCATCATTTATTTGGGAGGACGCGTCATGCTTGAAGTGTGCGGTCTCAGCAAATCCTTTGGCGGTATTCATGCGGTTCAGGATATTGATTTCACCGTTCCTGCCGGGCAAATCGTCAGCTTGATCGGGCCCAATGGGGCTGGCAAAACAACGTGCTTCAACCTTATCACCGGCTTTTATCAGCCTACTCGTGGGCGGGTGTTATGGGATGGCAAAGAGGTCACGGCCAGCAAGCCGTATCGCATGGCACAGCAGGGCGTCATTCGCACTTTTCAAAAGACTAATGTGCTGCGGGCTCTGAGTGTTTTCGACAATCTGGTCCATGCCCATTATTTGGCTGATCGGGCACCCTTGTGGCGCACTTTCTGGCCCAGCAAGGAGCAGGCAAAAAACGAACAGGAAATCATCGTCTCGGCCCGCCGTATTCTCGATCAGATTGGCTTGGCCAAGCGTGCTGATGTCCTGGCCAGCTCCTTGTCTTGTGGCGAGTTGCGACTGCTGGAGGTGGGCGTTGCTCTTGGTGCTAAACCCAGATTGTTGATGCTGGATGAGCCAGCCGCCGGACTTAATACACATGAAGCAGAAGGCTTGGCCGACTTGCTCAAACAGCTGCCTGGGCAGTGGGTGGAGTCCATTTTGCTGGTAGAGCACAACATGGGTTTGATCATGCGTGTGTCTGACCAGATCGTGGTCATGAACTTTGGCAAAAAACTGGCAACGGGAACACCGGCAGAGATTCAGGCCAATGAGCAAGTGTTGGAAGCCTATATGGGGAAAGCGGCATGAGTAAACAGGACATTGAACCTCTATTGGCGTTGCAGGATGTGGTGGCGGGTTATGGCAATTTGACGGCCCTGCATGGCGTCAGCTTGCATGTGCAGCCTGGTGAAGTTGTAGCCATTCTGGGAGCCAATGGCGCCGGGAAATCCACCACGCTCCGGGCAATCTCCGGTCTGATCCGCCCTACTTCTGGCCAGATCACCTGGAAGGGACAGGTGATCAGTGGTCGTAGCCCTGAACATATTCTGAAGCTGGGTTTGGCTCACTGCCCTGAAGAACGGCATGTGTGGCCTGAAATGACCGTTGAAGACAATCTGGATCTGGGCGCTTACCTGATCAAGTCCAAGACTGAAGTGGGGCGGCGTAAAGGCATTGCCTTTCATCGCTTCCCGCGCCTGAAAGAGCGATACAGGCAACTGGCAGGCACGCTGAGCGGCGGGGAGCAGCAGATGCTGGCGATTGCTCGGGCATTGATGTCAGAACCGGAGCTGTTGATTCTGGACGAACCTTCTTTGGGGCTTAGCCCCAAGATGGCGCTGGAGGTTTTTCAGGTGGTGCGGGACATCAGTGAGCATGGCGTGTCCATTCTGGTGGTGGAACAGAACGTGCATAACGCGCTGAACGTAGCCAGTCGAGCCTATGTGCTGGAGACAGGGCGCGTTATTGCAGAGAAAGACAGCGCCAGCATGCTGAAAGATCCTGAACTATTGAGTGCTTACCTGGGAGGCTGATGATGAGCATGAACAAGACGACTGAACTCCCATCGCGACTTAGCTATGGCGCTCATGTCCACGCTAACGGCATCCGGCAGCACTACTTGCGTTATGGCGGTCCCGGACCCGCTTTGGTGCTGGTGCCGGGTATCACCAGCCCTGCTCCCACCTGGGGGTTTGTGGCAGAGCGTCTGGCCCTGCATTTTGATGTGTATGTGCTTGATGTACGTGGTCGTGGTCTTTCTCAAGCAGGCGCAGATCTGGATTACGGCGTGAATGCTTGCGCGGATGATCTGTGCGAGTTCGTTCGGGAGCTGGCACTGGAGTCGCCCATTTATGTGGGGCACTCCATGGGGGCGCGCATTCTGTTGCGTGCGGCCAGCCGAGGGTTGGCCAAGGGGGCCGCCATGGTGCTGGTGGATCCGCCAGTGTCCGGCCCAGGGCGACGCCCCTATCCGGCGAATATCGCCTGGTACACCGATTCGATTGCACAGGCTCAACAAGGTATGAGCGCCGAGCAGATGCGGCAGTTTTGCCCGACCTGGACTCCCGAGCAACTGGCGCTGCGCGCCCAGTGGCTGCACACCTGCGATGTGCGCGCGGTGACGGACAGCTATGAGTGGTTCCACACCGACGATGCGTTCCCGGACTTCAGCCAGCTTGCTGGCTGGCGGGTGGCCCTGATGGTGGCGGGCAAGGGGGATGTCATTCGCGATGAGGATATTGAAGAGGCGCAGTCCTTGAAGCCTGACTTGCAGATCTTACGTGTACCAGACGCTGGGCACATGATCCCCTGGGATGACGAGGAAGGCTTTTATCGCGCATTGGGCACCTTTCTGGGCCTTACCTTTTAACAAGAAACAGGAGTGGAAGATGGCTGTATCTGATCATCAAATGGTTCAGGCCTGGAATGAGGTGCTGAGTCTTTCTGGAGTGAAGCCGGGGCAGATGGTCACCATTCTGACCAGTTCGCATACCCATCCTCAAACCTTGGCTACCGCCAAGCTGGCCGTGGCATCTTTGGGGGCAACCCAGATGCAGGTGGACTTGCTGCCTGTAAACGCAGAAAAAGCATTGAGCCGCGACCTTCTGGCTTACTTGGGCACGACCCCGTTGACGGGTAATCCAGCCGCGATTGCCGCCCTCAAGGCCAGTGATTTGGTGCTGGATCTGATGACCTTGCTGTTCTCTCCCGAACAGCATGAGATTTTGAAGTCGGGCACCAAAATTCTCTTGGCAGCCGAACCGCCCGAGGTGCTGGTGCGTATGGTGCCATCCTTGCAGGATAAGGAACGTGTGGAGCGTTCGGCACAGGTGCTACAGGGCGCTCGTGAAATGCGGGCCACGTCCAGGGCAGGTACGGATCTGGTCATGCCTTTGGGGCAGTACCCGGTAGTAAAGGAATACGGCTTTGTGGATGAGCCGGGGCGCTGGGATCACTGGCCCAGCGGTTTTATCCTGACTTGGCCAAACGAAGGTCAGGCTCATGGCCGCATCGTGATTGATCGTGGCGACATCTTGTTGCCCATGAAGTCCTATGCGGCTGACCCGATCACCATGACAGTCGAGAACGGTGTGGTGACCTCGATTGAGGGTGGGTTGGATGCCGAGCTGCTGCGCGAATACATGGCCTCGTTCAATGATCCTGAGGCTTACGCCATGTCCCACATAGGCTGGGGTTTGCAGCCCCGTGCTCACTGGTCCACGCTTGGCCTTTACGACAAAGAGCAAACCTTGGGCATGGATGCCCGTGCCTATGCGGGCAATTTCTTGTTCTCTTTTGGCCCCAATAATGAGGTCGGGGGCGACCGCACGACGGCTTGCCACATCGATATTCCGCTGCGTGCTTGCACCGTGACCGTAGATGGTCGCGAGACCGTTCGGGAGGGCAAGCTTGTGGAGGAGTTGGCATGAGCAGCCAGAGTGTTTACGAGCGTCAGGGATTTGGGCAAGGGCTGGAGCTTGAAGGCAATGTCGGGCTGTTAATTGTGGATTTCGTTAACGGTTTTGCGGACCCTCAAGCATTTGGCGGTGGAAATATTCTGGAAGCCATTGAGCAAACGCGCACGGTTCTGGCGGATGCGCGGGCACAGAACTGGCCGGTGGCGCACAGCCGCATCGTCTTTGCCGATGACAGTGCCGACCGTAATGTATTCGGCCTGAAAGTCCCCGGTTTGGTGCAGCTGCGAGAGCACAATCCAGCCAGTGCCATTGTCGATGCCTTGAAGCCAGCACCGGGTGAGCTGGTCGTGCGTAAAACGGTTCCATCGGCCTTCTTTGGAACGGCTCTGACTGCCTGGTTTGCGGAACGGGCGGTGCAAACCTTGCTGATTGCTGGCGCTACTACAAGCGGGTGCGTACGTGCCTCTGTCGTAGATGCCATGTCCTGCGGCTTGCGCCCTTTTGTCCTGGCAGATTGCGTGGGTGACCGAGCCAAGGAGCCTCATGATGCGAGCCTGTTTGATATTCAACAGAAGTACGGCGAGGTTCGTCCGTATGCAGACTTGCGCCCCTTGCTGGTGATCTAGGCTTATCAGTTTTTTTGCATATTTATTATTTATTTGTTTAATTAATTGGGGAGGTTTGGGCTGCCCAAGGCCCAAACACCGAGGATGTACAGCATGAAAAAAACGTTGAAAGTAGGTGTGATAGGCGGTGGTATTGGCGGCGTGACTTTGGCAGCAGCCCTGGAGCAACGCGGCATCGAAGTACATTTGTTTGAGCGTGCCGCCGCCTTTGGAGAGGTCGGTGCCGGGATTCAAATGACTCCGAATGCGGTCAAGGTGCTCAACGCTTTGGGCGCCCACGATGCGCTGGCCAAGGTGGGTTTCTTGCCCGAGGCTTTGGTGGGGCGTGATTGGTCTAGTGGAGAGGAAAGTTTCCGTATCCCTTTAAAGAGCGATTGCCCGCAGCTGTATGGCGCAGAGTTCTTTCACGTGCATCGTGCGGACCTGCATCATTTGCTGACCGAGCTTCTGGGGACAACGAAGGTTACCTTCAACACGCAGTGCACCAGGGTGTCGCAGCAAGACGGCAAGGCGGTGGCGCATTTTGCTGACGGCTCTAGTTTTGAGGCCGATCTGATTGTGGGTGCTGATGGTGTACGTTCGGAAGTACGTCGCTCCATCTTCGGGGAGGAAGAACCCAAGTTCACCGGCAATATGTGCTATCGGGCAGTCGTACCATTTGACCAGATGCCTGACTTCGTCGCCCCCGAGTCTTCCTTCTGGCTGGGTCCTAAAAGCCACGTGGTGACCTATTACGTGAACGGCGGCAAGGCCGTCAATATTGTGGCGGTGAATGAAACGGCCAGCTGGGTGGAGGAGTCCTGGAATGCGCGCAGTACCCAGCAGGAAATGCTGCAGGATTTCAAGGACTGGCACCCCAATATCGTCAAGCTGTTCGAGCGTGTGACGGATGTCTATCGCTGGGGGCTGTTCGATCGTGACCCTATGACTAAATGGTCGTCGGGCCGTGTGACTTTGCTGGGCGATGCGGCGCATCCCATGCTGCCCTTCCTGTCTCAGGGGGCGGCAATGGCTATCGAGGACGCCTACGTGTTGGCGGTTGCGCTAGCCGCTTTGCCAGATGATCTGGACACCGCCTTGTCGCTTTATGAAGCAGAACGCTTGCCACGTACCAGCCGGGTGCAACTGGAAGCACGTGAGCGCGGCCGCACCTATCACCTGTCCGATAGCGAAGCCAAGGCCAAGCGTGATGCCGAATACCGTGAGCAGCAGAAGAAAAACCCGCACGCGGGCGGCATCAAGACGGACTGGGTTTATTCATATAATGCTACTGACTTTCAGCCGAAAGCATTACAGGTTTAACAGGTAGGGCCGGAGGGAGCGTCTTGTTGTCGATACGTCAGTATGTTGAGAACCAGATTCACATCATTACCGGTCTGCAAGGCAGCCCGGTAGACTTTACGACGCCTGCGGGCGACCCCGGCTTGTTTGGCCCACAGTCGGCTGTGTGGCAAGTGCATGCAGATTTCACCTCCATGATGCTCGGGGGGATTTCTGCATTGTGTTTGCAGATGCTGGACCCGAAGGTTTTGGCCGGGGTCTGGGATCATTCCCGCTTTCGTCAGGATATGCAGGGGCGCTTGAGTCGAACGGCGCAGTTCATCTCGGCAGTCAGTTATGCGGGTACGGAGCAGGCTGAGCGTTGCATTGATCAGGTACGGCGGGTGCACGAGCACGTACACGGGTATTTGCCGGATGGCACGCCTTACGATGCCAATGACCCGGAGTTGCTGCGTTGGGTGCATCACACTCAGGCCTACTGTTTTCTGCAATCTCATATGCGCTGGCGTAATGCCAAACTGGCGCCGGAGCAGCAGGATCGCTATGTTGCGCAATACTCGAAAGTTGCCGTGCTGCTGGGTGCGGATGGCCTGGTCATGGATGCGGCAAGCTTGAGGGAGTTGTTCGCACAAGCCGGTCCGCAATTACGGGTTGATGCGCGAACTCAGGAAGTAGCTACAATTTTAATGTCTTCACATACCCTGTTTAAGGGGCCCAAGGCTTGGGTTGCCAGGGTGTTCCTGTTGGCGGCGCTGGATATGCTGCCAGAGTGGGCTCAACGCTGTTTTGAGCATCGCCCCAGCACGGCATCCATGTGGTGGCGTCGCAAGGTGGTGAACAGCGTTGCTGGCGTCTTGCGTTGGGCCACACGTAACGGTTCCGTGCATCGGGCGCGGCGTCGCGTCGCCAATCTGGCTTAGCTGGTAGATAAGAATGAATCAAATTTTGAGGCAAATATGGGCCGTGTAACTTTGTCGTCGGATAGCTCCTGGGTCAAGCGGGATAAGCCTGGACGCCCGGAAGGGGTAGGTGACAACACGTCAGAGCGAATTCTGGACGCCGCCGAGGAAGAGTTTTCCGAGACTGGCTATGCCGGGACCACATTGCGTGTTATTGCTCAAAAAGCGGCTGTGACCCAAGCCTTGATCAACTACTACTTTGGTTCCAAATACGGCCTGTTTGAGGCCGTGTTCATCCGCCGAGGCAAAACCATTTCCGATGAGCGTCTACGGCGCTTGCATGCCTTGCGCGATCAAGAGGGCAAGGTCCTGGTCGATGATGTGGTGCGCGCTTTTCTGGCACCCACGATCGCCTTGCGCGAGACGCCCGGAGGTCGACGCTTCTTGCGACTGCAAGCCCGTTTGCACACCGAGCCGGCCGAGATTTCCTACAAACTGCGTAATGAAGCCTACGACGGCTCAACCCGTGCGTATGTGCAGATTCTGGAAGAAATACTGCCCGAGCTGCAGGCCAAGGACGTGTACTGGCGTGTGGTCCTGATGATTGGGGCCTATATGTATGCCTTCTCCGATACCCACCGGCTGGAAGAGCTGGCGCCAGGTATCTGTGACCCCAACAATACCGACGAGATTCTTGAGCAGATCATTGCCTTTGTCTCTGCCGGTTTGCTGGCTGCGCCGGTTGTCTTGCCTGGCAAGGCTTGAACTGGACGCCTGCATACCGACCAGGGACCCTGTTGAACTCTCTACTTTGAAATGACACTTGTCCTTTCTCTACATCAGGGCCGACGCCAGCAAATTTTGCTGGCGTTTTCGTTTATTTAACCGGCGTACACAACTCCACCACAACACGCTCTGGCGTCTGCACATAAGACACCATCTGTCCCCATGGCTTGTTCTGTGGTGGCGCCAGTTCCGTGCCCCCTTCCGCCAGTGCCTTGGCATGAGCTGCAGGCACATCGTCGCAGACCAGGGCGATTTCAATGGCTAGTGGCACGTCGGATGCGTGAGTCGACAAATGCCCTTTGGGGTAGTTCATGTAGGCCAGCATTTCCCCCGCAAAGGCCAAGGTGGTTTGGCCAGTTTCCAGCTCGCCGTACAAGCCGGTTTCATGCAGCATTTTGGTGGACAAACCAAACGCGCGGTTAAAGTAATCCAGTGCCTGGCCGACGTCGGGAACGTAGATGATGGTGTAGCCAAATTTCATGGTGGGGCTCGATAGGAAAACGCAGGGCCAGTGCAAAAAAAATCGGCTCCCCGATTGTAGATGGGGAGCCGATTCTTTGATGGCTTAAACAGCCCGGTCAGGGTTTAAAGCTGACCGCGTTTTGTCAGTTCTGCCCTTACACCGGCACCGTAGGCAGGGTCTGCCTTGGTGAAGTGGCCCAGCTGACGCTCGATGATTTCCTTGGGAACACCCGCCATGGCGTCGGCAATATTGCTGAACAGACGCTGCTTTTCCTCGTCGTTGAACAGGCGGAACAGATTGCCGGGCTGCGAGTAGTAATCCTCATCCACGCGGTGATCCCAGTGATCTGCCGGCTGGCCGTCCAGCGCCAGAGGCGGTTCGCTACGGGGAGCCTGTTGCCATTCGCCCTGGCTGTTGGGCTCGTAGTTGATCGTGCCGCCGTTATTGTCGCCAGTACGCATGGCGCCATCGCGGTGGTAGCTGTGGAACGGGCAACGCGGTGCGTTCACTGGCAGCAGCCCGTGGTTCACGCCCAGACGGTAACGCTGGGTGTCGCCGTAGGAAAAGATACGACCTTGCAGCATGCGGTCGGGCGAGTGACCAATGCCGGGCACCAGGTTGGCAGGCGTAAAGGCGGCTTGCTCCACCTGGGCAAAGTAGTTGGTGGGGTTCTCGTTCAACTCCAGCATGCCCACATCGATCAGCGGGAAGTCGCCATGTGGCCAGACCTTGGTCACGTCAAAGGGGTTGATGTGGTAGGTGCGTGCCTGCTCTTCGGTCATGATCTGAATGCGCAGCGCCCAGCGAGGGAAGTTGCCCTTTTCAATGTTCTCGTACAGATCGCGCTGCGAACTCTCGCGGTCCTGGCCCACGACTTTGGCGGCTTCTTCATTGGTGTAGTTGGCAATGCCCTGCTGGGATTTGAAGTGGAACTTCACCCAGTGGCGCTCGCCCTTATCGTTGATCAGGCTGTAGGTGTGCGAACCAAAGCCGTGCTGCTGGCGCAGGTTACAGGGCAAACCGCGGTCGCTCATCAAGATGGTGACCTGGTGCAAGGATTCGGGCGACAAGGACCAGAAATCCCAGGCGGCGCTCATATTGCGCAGGTGGCTGCGAGGGTCGCGTTTCTGTGTGTGGATGAAGTCGGGGAACTTCAGTGGATCCCGTATAAAGAAGACAGGAGTGTTATTGCCCACGAGGTCCCAGTTTCCGTCTTCTGTATAGAATTTGAGGGCAAATCCTCGAACGTCGCGTTCTGCATCGGCGGCTCCTGCTTCACCTGCTACGGTGGAAAAACGTAAGAAAACGGGGGTCTGGCTGCCTGGCTTGAAGACCTTGGCCATGCTGTACTGCGTGATGTCGTGCGTGACGGTAAAGGTACCGAAAGCGCCCGAGCCTTTGGCGTGTACGACACGCTCCGGGATGCGTTCTCGATCAAAGTGAGCCAGCTTCTCCAGCAGCCAATAATCCTGCATCAGGACGGGACCACGAGGGCCTGCCGTCATGGAGTTCTGGTTCTCCTCAACAGGGCGGCCAGCGGCGGTCGTCAGGGTTTTATTGCTCATTGTGTTTCTCCGTTGAAGCTGACCCGAACCGAGGGGGGCGGGTCGTTTTAAGAAGTTGAGATCAGTCTACTTGCCTTGGTCGAAATAGTTAAATCAAATGATTTTAGTGAACGTATAGCTTTTTGCTATCAAGACGGTTTTCATCCCGATCATAGCGGTAAGTAGAAACGCTGCGCATGAAATTTCTATGAGCAGAATCTGAAAAATTGATAAATGTTTGTAAATACGGGCCTTTTACGCCGTTGGACAGAGTATTTCGGGCAGGTGTATCATCCACCCAGCCGCCTGCGGCGTACTGCGGTGTACTAAATGGGCCCAGCGTTGAGAAGCCCGTTTTCATGCCTTCTGCCCCTGGTCGGGGTGCCGCCTAGCAGGACTCAGGACAACGATAATTTATGAATTTTCCCCCCAAGACCGGTGGCCATTCCTTTGGCGACACCCTCTCTCACACAGCATCTACACGTGATGCCACCTTGCAAAAACTGGTGCTAGTGGTGGAAGACGAACCCGATATTGCCAGTGTGCTGGATGCCTATCTGCGCCGCGATGGCTTGCGTACAGCGATAGCGGGCGATGGGTTCCAGGCTTTGCAATTGTTCCGGGATCTGCGCCCGGACATGGTGTTGCTGGACATTCATCTACCCGGTGTGGATGGGTTGGATGTATTGCGTGCCATCCGTAACGCGGGTCAAACCCCGGTGATCCTGGTCACGGCATTGGCCGATGATGTGGACAAGCTTCTGGGCCTGCGTTTGGGGGCGGATGACTATGTCATCAAGCCTTTTAATCCGGCGGAGGTGGTGGCCCGTGTCCGCGCCGTGCTGCGACGCAGCGGCGCTGTTGCACCCAGCACTCGCATCCGTGTGGGTAGCCTGGAAATTGATGAGCAGGATCACGTGGCCTTGGTGCATGTGGAGGGTGATCGGGTTGTGCCCTTGCCGCTGACCGTCACGGAATTTCGCTTGCTGGCCTGCCTGGCGGCCCAGCCGCGTCGTTGCTTTTCCCGTAACTATCTGATTGAGCAATGTTTGCCTGAAAGTAATGCGATGGAGCGGGTGATTGACTCCCACATCTCCAAGTTAAGACGCAAACTGCAGGTGGTAGGCCAGGGCGAGCTGGTCGAGGCCGTACGTGGAGTGGGCTATCGCTTATGGCGCGAATACTAGACCGAATCTGGGTTCGCTTTGGCTTGGCGGTGGCCATCGCGATTGTGGTCACCCTGTCTGTGCTGGCCATCACCCAGCTGCTGTTCTGGAAGTACGAGGAGGATCGCTTTTACCGCTCTCTTCCCACCGATATTCGCCTGGAGTATGACCAGCTTGTGGTTCAGGGTCTGGAAGAAGGCCCACGTGCCATGCAGATTTATGGCGAGTACTGGCAGGGTGATCCCTGGACTCGCGAATACCTGACCTTGCTTTTTACTCTGATGATAGGCCTGCCCTTTGGGCTGGTGTCGGGGTTTTGGGTATCGCGCCGGGTAATGCAGCCTCTGGAGTCCATGGCGGAGGCGGCCAACCGGGTGGCGGTAGGCGACTTTACCGTGCGTGCGCATGAAGGCCAGGCACGCGGTGAAATGGCCGAGATGGTGCGCGACTTCAATCACATGATTGATTCGCTGGAAGCGCTGGACCGTGAGCGCCGCATGACGGTGGCCTCCTTGTCGCACGAGCTGCGCACCCCTTTGGCGGTGTTAAGTGCCCGCTTGCACGCTATTGTGGATGGGGTCATTCCCGGCACCGAGCAGGAAATGCACGGCTTGTTACAGCAATCTTTGCATCTGGGCCGTTTGGTCAGCGATCTGCATACGATTTCCCTGGCCTCTGCGGGGCGATTGTCCTTGTATTGCGAGCAACTGGATCTGGTGCCGCTGGTGGCGGAAGAACTGGATCGTTTTGATGCCCGCCTGCAGGAAAAGGGTTTTGAGCTGGAGGCTGACTTGCCGCCAGTGCCTGCTTGCGTCCTGGTGGACCCGGACCGTTTGCGGCAGATTATTGGCAATTTGCTGGAGAACTGTCTTCGCTACGCCGCCCAAGGGCGCTGGGTGGGGATTTCGCTGGAGCTTAGCGAAGGCCATGCCACCTTGTCGATTAATGATGCGGGCCCCGGCTTGCCTGAATCCATGCGTGACCGCCCTTTCGAACGCTTTGCTCAAGAACCGGGCAGCAAACGCCATGCTTCGGGTTTGGGCCTGTCGATTGTGCAGGCGCTGGTTGAACAGCAAGGCGGCACTGTCATCGTTGGGACCTCCAAACGGGGTGGTGCCAGCGTACAAATGCGTTTTCCGCTGGTGAATCGCAGCACGGCGAACTAAGCCGCATTTCTATCTCCATCATTTCTCCATCATTTGTGCACGGCTACGCAACGTGGCCCGTGCATGCTGTAGCCATCTCTTATTTCGTGCTTGGGAGTGGCTGCCCTGTTGTCCATTCTTCGTCTTTTTCCGGCGCTATGGTGTGCCGCCTTACTGTCGGGTTGCTTTGCGCCTCTCGTCCCGGATTTGTCGCGCCCCCAGGCGCAGGAGTGGGATAGCCAGGTCGCCAATGAAGGGCCAGTGGTTGAGCTACGTGCCTGGTGGCATGTGCTGGGCGACCCGCAGCTGGACGCCTTGGTACAAGAGGCCCTGGCCCAGAATCTGGATCTGGCGCAAATGTTCAGCCGTGTTCAGGGTGAACGCCAGATCACCGAGCGCTGGAGCAGCAAATTTCTGCCCGCTTTGAATGCGGACGCCCATCCGGTGCAGGACGTACCCGCACAGGATATGTATTTCCATGCGAGCCTGGATATGGTGTGGGAGCTGGGCCTGTTTGGTGCCATGGAAAATGCCCGGCTGAAAGCGATGGCGGATCTGGGCTATGCACAGGCTGACTTGCAAAGCATGCGCGTGACGGTCATCGCCTCCGTGGTACGCAATTACATGGACCTGGCTCAAGCCCGTCGTCAACAAGCCTTGCTGGAAGAGACGGCCAAGCTGGATGAACAGGCCCTGTCCTTGGCTCAAGTGCGCTGGCAAACCCATCTGGGTTCATACGAGGCGCTGGAGCAGGCCCGCCTGACCCAGACTCAAACCAGGGATCAGTACCTGAACTTGCAAGAGCGTGCGGATCGAGCCGCTCGTGCCCTGGCTTTGCTGTTGGGGCGTGATCAACCCGATTTTCTGTGGGCAATGGGTGCCCAGGCGCGCTTGCCTCAAACATTTACCTTGCGCCAAGTACCGGCGGATCTGGTTCGTATTCGACCCGACATCAGCATGGCCCAGGCCGAGGTGTTGCAGGCTGCCGCCCAAGTCGGAGTAGCGCGTTCGGCTCTGTACCCTCGACTGCGTTTGGGCGGCTCCATCCTGTATTCCTACAACATCACCCGCAATATGCGCACCAGCACGGATTCGGTGCCGTCTATTGGTCCCATGCTGGATATTCCTCTGTGGGATTGGGGGGCACGTCGTGCCCGTGTGCGGGCTAGCGAAAAGGAGCTGGATGCCGCCTTGCTGGGCTATCGCAAAGCGGTGGTCACGGCGGTATCTGAAGTGGAGCAGTCCTTGGCAGCGTTGGTGAATCAGCAAAGCCGTATTCAAACCTTGCAGCAAGCAAGCCAGGTGCTGCAACAGGGGCAAATACGTCAACAAACCTTGGTAGGCCTGGGTCTGTCCAGCGAACTGGAGTTACTGCAGGCGCGCCGTGCCCATTTGAAGGCGCAGGCGGATCTGGAACTGGCACAGGATAGCCGTGTGCTGGCGTTTGTGGCTTTGTACAAGGCTTTGGGCGGTGCGCCTTTGCCGCAAGAGCAAGAGCCATGATCGCACTGGCACGTAAAACCCTGGTTTACGAGTGGCGGCGCTTTGTCCCCGTAGTGCTGGCTGTGGGCTTTTCCGGCTTGATGCTGGTGGCGCAAGCGGCCTTGGTGCTGGGGATTTTTGGGACAGCGGCCATTTACGTCAAAGCCTCGTCGGCGGACTTGTGGGTGGGCTATCCCGGTACACAAAGCGTGAATTTCGGGCAGTCCATTGACCCCGATGTGGCCATGCGTTTGCGCATGGACCCCGATGTGCTTGACGTCGAACCCTATGAATGGGTGGATGGTGATTGGCGGGCCCAAGCCAGTGATAGCGGCAGCGTTTCGGTTTATTTGTCGGGCGTGTCGGTCAGTGACGGGGCCATGATGTTTGACCAGCTATTAGGTGCCGATATGCGCGCTCGTTTACGGGAACCCGGTGCGGTGATTGTGGACGAGGCGGATCTGCAGACCTTGGGATTGAATCGAGATGTCAGCCGCGCCTGGATCAATGGCAAACCGGTTCGTGTCGTGGGCTTGCTGCGCGGTTTGCGGGGTTTGGGTGGTGTGAATGTGTTGGCTTCAGTCGATACCGCCCGAGAGGTCAAGGGGGAGCCTGATGTGCGTGGCAGTACGTATTACGTGGCTCGCACTCGCATCGCCCCCGAGCTGGTGCAGGCCAGGCTTAACGATGGCACAACGGCTTTTGGTCCCTATGAAGTCTGGACGGCTGACCAGTTTGCCTCACGCTCGCAACGCTACTGGTTGCTGGATACCGGCGCAGGTATGGCGGTGTTGTTCATGGCCTTGATTGTGTGTCTTGTTGGCGCCGTGATTACGAACCAGTCCTTTGCCGCAGTGGTGGCCGGGTCTGCCCGCGAATACGCCACCTTGAATGCTTTGGGAGCCAGCCGTACGGCGTTGGCCAGGGTGGTGATCGAGCAGTCGTGCATGGTGGGTGGAATGGGTATGGTGCTGGCCGCGGTGATCAGTTCTGCACTGTTGGCCCTGGCAGCTTTGTATCACGTACCGGTCGCGATGACCCCTTTAGTGGCACTGGCCTGCGCCGTGCTGGTAGGCCTGATGTCCTTGCTCTCCAGTGTGATGGCAGTCCGTGTCTTGTGGCGTACCGATCCGTCCCTGCTCTTGCGCTGATTCAGGAAAACAGACCATGACTATGTCCTTGCAACCGAGTGGCGAACCCAGCCTGAATGCCCTTGCCCTGGGTAAATCCTTTTTGACGGGGGTAGTGCAACTGCGTGTGCTCAATCGCCTGTCGTTGGCGGTTCATGCAGGCGAGCTGACCTTGGTGTCCGGCCCGTCCGGTTGCGGCAAAAGTACCTTGCTGGCCTTGCTATCCGGGCTGCAGCAACCCGATGAGGGGCAGGCCTTTGCCTTGGGCCAGAACCTGGCAGAAATGAGCCGCCGTGAACGGGATGATTTCCGCCTGCAGCACACCGGCTTTGTGTTCCAGGGCTTCAACTTGTTTCCCGCGCTGACCGCACAGGAGCAAGTGCAATTGCCCTTGGGCTATTTGGGCATGAACGCCCGTACCAGTGCAGAGCTGGCGTATCAGGCTTTGGAAGAGGTAGGGCTGCTGCATCGCGCGCATATGCGTCCGGCGCAGCTATCGGGCGGGGAAAAGCAGCGGGTGGCCATTGCCCGGGCGATCGCCAAGACGCCACAGCTTCTGTTTGCCGATGAACCTACCAGCGCTCTGGATGCCGAGAACGGGCAGCGCGTCGTGGACATCTTGCACCGCTTCGCCCGCAAGCATCGCGCCACCGTGCTGTGTGTCAGTCATGACCCACGTGTGGTTCGTCACGCAGATCGGGTGGTGGGCATGGAAGACGGGGCTATTCGCAGTGATCGGCGTAGTCCGGAACATACACAGGAGTGAAATGATGATGAATGCGTCTCCAGGACGCTGGCGCTGGGCCTTGATTGCGGCATGTGTGATGTTGGCAGCGTGCTCCAAACGCCCCCCGGAACCTCTTGTACAGACCGCTTCCAGTGGATTGCGTGACATTGCCATTGCGCGTGGCAAGGTAGAGGTGGAAGGCGGCCTGCTCAAGCTGGCAATGCCGGTATCCGGCGTGGTGTCCGAGCAGGCGGTGCGTGAAGGCGATACGGTGCAAGTGGGCCAATCCTTGTTTGCTTTGCGTGATGGTGTAGAGCTGGCGCAAGTAGAGACTGCGCAGGCCCGTCTGGCCTTGGCCCAGGCACGTTTGCGTGCCGCCCAGGCTGCCCTGCCCGCCGTGCAGCAAGCTGCTCAGCGTTATGCCACGGCGGCACGCGCTGGCGCGGCTCAGCCCCAACAGGCGGACCAGGCTCAGCAACGATTGCGGCAGGCCCGTACCGAAGTCGAGATTGCCCAGGCAGATGTGGAGCTGGCGCGCGCTCAGGGCAAGCAGCAAAAGGCTCAATTGGCGCAGTTTGCATTGCTCGCTCCCGAGGCCGGCGAGATTGTCAGTCTTGCTGTCCGTCAGGGCAGTTTTGTACAAGCCGGGGAGGTGATGGCCACGCTATTGCCCGCCCGTCCCTTGCAATTGCGAGTGGAGCTGAATGCGGCCTATGTGGAACAGGTCAAGGTGGGCATGAAAGCCCGTGTGGTCTTTGATACCGAAGGCAGTGGTCAAACGACTGCCCTGCCTTCGGCCCATGTTCTGCGTATCAGCCCGGTCTACGGTGAAGGCCGTTTGCAGGACGACTCCCAACGCGGCCCGGTGCGTGTGGTCGAGGCCGTGCTGGCTTTTGATGAAGCGGCTCAGGCTCGGGTAGGACAGAACGTCAGGGTGATTTTCCATGAATGAAATGCTCCTTAATTACAAATCCGCCATGCAAACAGGGCAGTGGCGAATACAGTGCGACTTTGACGGCACGATCAGCCTGCAGGATGTGGCCGACACCTTGCTGAATCGGCACGGCATGCCCGGCTGGCAGGAGCTGGAGGAGGCGTGGGAGCGTGGCGAGATTGGCTCGCACGATTGCATGTGCGGGCAAGTTGCCTTGCTGGACATGAGTGTGGCTGAGCTGCACAGCTGTCTGGATGAGGTCGGAATTGACCCGTTTTTTGCGCAGTTTGTTGCTGTCACCAAGCGCTTGGGTGTGCCCTTGCAGATCGTCAGTGATGGTCTGGACTATGCCATTCACTACCTGCTGGGCCGCGAAGGCTTACGCGGCTTGCCGGTGCTGGCTAATTGTCTGGAAGTGCAGGGGCCACGTCGCTGGCGGCTGGATACGCCTTGGCACAGGCTGGATTGCGCCAGTGCGAATTGCAAGTGTGGCCATCTGTCCCAGGCACATGCTCAGAGCCAGCGCGTGCTGTACATCGGCGATGGCAGCTCGGATTTTTGTGTGGCGGCCAAGGCGGATTTTGTTCTGGCTAAAGGTCGTTTGCAGGACTATTGCCAGGAGCGCGGTATTGCGCATGCCCCTTTCGAGGACTTTAGCCAGGCGATCGCCCTGCTGCCCTCCTTGCTGCACACTCCGGATTTAAGGTCAGTGGTATGAGTGACGCGGCTTTGCACCCGGCTTTCTCCAGCCTGCCTGAATTGGCTGAACAAGGTCTGACGTCTCGACCGGACGAACTGTTGTCGCATGAGTATTTGCTGCGGGGCCACGGAGCACATGCGCGCACTGGCGTGCTGCTGATTCATGGTTTGACGGGCACACCGAATGAAATGCGTGTGCTGGCCCGAGGGCTGAATCGTCAGGGTTTTACGGTCTATGCGGTGCAGTTGGCAGGACATTGCGGGTCCATGGATCAACTGGTGTCGACACGCTGGCAAAACTGGCTGAGCAGCGTCTGTCGTGGTGCCGATTTGCTGGCGCGTTATGTAGATCGTGTGGTGGCCGGTGGCCTGTCCATGGGGGCGGTACTGGCTCTGGGGCTGGCTCAGCGGCGTCCCGAGCAAATATCGGGGGTGGTGGCCCTGTCCCCCACCTTTCGTTATGACGGCTGGAGCATGCCCACGTACACCAAGTTCTCTTTCATCCTGCCTTGGTTACGGGCCTTGGGTATTGGCCGACGCAGTGTGTTCATGGAGCAGCCTCCTTATGGCATCAAGGACGAAGCCTTGCGGGCACGCATCGTCAGTCAGATGAATAGTGGAGACAGTGCCGCTGCCGGTTTACCCGGGAACCCTTGGTGGGCCGTGATCGAGATGCATGCCTTGTCGGCGCGGGTACGCAAGAACCTGGACAAGGTGCGTGCACCCTGCCTGGTCATACATGCTCAACATGATGATATTGCCGCAGTCGGAAATGCCTACGAGATCGTGGATGGCGTGCGTCACGCGCCGGTGGAATTGTGCTTGCTGCAGGACAGCTATCACATGATTACCATTGATCGCGAACGCAGGCAGGTGATTGCGCGCGTGGTGGATTTTGTGACGGCTATTGATGCTGCTGGCTGTGGGACCCGGCGGTCATGAGCCCTTTGGTGATTGCTTTGTGGATCTGCAATGTGCTGGTCGATAGCGGTGGGCAATTGGCTTTCAAAGCGGCTGCCGCGGATCCAGGTGACAGGCAGGGGCTGGACCGTTGGCAGCGCATGTTCAGCCGTCCTTGGCTTTGGGTGGGAATAGCCTGCTACCTCGTTGAGTTTGTTGTGTGGCTGGCCTTCTTGTCTTTAGTGCCCTTGTCCGATGGTGTCTTGATGGGCTCGATCAGCATTGTGATCGTGATGCTGTTTGGCCGCATCTTGTTTGGGGAAAGCCTGACGCCTTTACGGGTGCTGGGGATTTTGCTGGTGTCGATTGGTGTGGGTATTGTGGGCTTGAAAGGCTAGGAGGCCGATATGCGGCGTTTTTATATCATCGGTTTTCTGGTTCTGCTGGCTTTCGACACTTTGGCGCAGATCAGCTTCAAGCTGGCCGGAGAGCATGCTTTGCCTTTGCAGGCATCCTGGGAATGGCTGGCGCGGGTCTTTAGCCAGCCGTGGATTTATGGCGCCTTCATCGGCTATATCGGCACCTTTTTCTGCTGGCTGACCTTGCTCAAGAAGGCCCCCATAGGCCCGGCTTTTGCCGCGTCACATCTGGAGATTGTGGCGGTGCTGGCGGTATCGGCGTATTTGTTCAACGAGCAAATCGCCTGGCCACAGATTCTGGGAACCCTCTTTATCTTGGGCGGTATTGTGTGTCTGGCACTTAGCGAGTCCAAACAGGCGCAGCAACACAAGTCAGTTTGAGTACCTGCAATACAAGAAGCCCCCTTGGGGACACAAACCGAAGGTGAAGCTTGGGGGACCGCCGGGCTGCACCAAGGCTCGGCGCCCCTGGCAAAAAAGCTCCCCTCAGGCACGAGCCCGGACACACAGTGCCCATTGCGGACTGCTATGAGCCAGTCGATTCCGAGCAGCATGCAGGCCGTAAGGTAGATCTGGAGGATTTTTACCGGAGCTCGTGCAGCCAGCGAGTCAGCTGTAGATTGAACTCATGCTGGCGTGCCTGCCAACGTGGCAGATCAGCTTGCTGGCGTTCGGTGCTTTGCCCGTCTGCTGTGCTTAGCCAGCGCTTCCAGGCACTGCGGTACTGCCAGGTAGAGACATCGCCCGTCACGTCGCTGCCTATGATGCGTCCGCGCACGGCTTTGAGCAGACTGCGCAGATGCGGCTCCTGCATTTTCCCTTGATCCCAATTGGTGCGCAGAACCTCGGGGTCGAAGACGTCCTTATCAATGCTGACGTACACCTGCCTGGGGGACTGGGCCAGATGTTCGCTGGCTGCAAGTACCAGCGTGTCCAGATCCGGGAATCGGCGAAAGCAGGAGGCCAGCCCCAGCCGGCTGGCCCATTTCACGTTTACCCCACTACTCCAGTACGTGACCTTGCGGGCGTAGAGCGCACCCAGATGGTGTTCCCAAACATGGCCAAAGCCTATGTCTCCGGAGGTAATGCCGATCACATGCACTTGGGCCACTTGCGTCAGCTTGGCCACTTCATGCACCCAGGAGCCGCAATGGATGCCCCAGGGAAAGCGCATATTGTCGGGGTGGTTATCCAGCACCACCACATCCACTGGCTGTTCCTGCTTGGACAGGCAGCGCAGAATCAGCGGCCAGCTCAAGTGATGGAAGTCCCCGCTACCCAGAAACACAGGCCCATGTGCTCCAGGTTCGGGCATGGCGGGTGTCAGCTGTGTCATACCTTCAAACAGGGTGTGGCGTCTGCATCCAAAGCGTAATGCCTCGCGCCAGTCCTCGCTTAGTGCCAGGCGGATTTCACCGGGCAAGGGGCCAACCGAGCTGTCCGTATCCAGTACGACAGGCGGGCGGATCAGGTCGCTTTCAGCCATGTTTTGTCCATTTCAAAGTGTCCCAGCAAGCGCCGAGCAAGGGCGCGCAAGACCGGGTTACGCACGTAAATCAGATGACGCGTTGGGGTAAAGTCCGCGCCCAGCAGCGCTTTGACGCCGGGGTCCGTCCAGCCCGCAATGTAGTGGCTAAGGCCCTGCGCCAGTGCGTATTCCAGGTTCACCATCCAGCTGACGAAATACAGACTGAGCTCCCGCGAGCCGGGATAGGACAGCCCTATGTATTTGTCGACCAATCGGCCCTCATGCTCAAAGCACAGATTCCAGCCAATCAATTCATTGGAGTCCGCGCGGTAGTACTCGAAAACCAGTCCTTTGGATGACTCGTCGCGCAGCACCGACGCCAGAAACTCCTTGCTGAGCAGGTCAAAGTGAATCTCGCTTTGGGCATACACGCTGCGGTACAAGGTGTAGTACTGATCGACTCGTTGCTCGCTGGCAAAAGCTTTGCCGGTTTGGACTTGTTCAATACGAAGCTGATTGCGCTTGCGCAGCTTGCGGGTCAGGTAGCGACGCGCATCTTTGGGCAGGCGGGACAGGTAGGTATCCGTATCGGGGAAATCAATGCGTACATAGGCCAGCGCCTGGCCTTGCAGCGGGATAAAACCCTGTTCCACACAAGCGCTGACCAGGGCATTGGTCTGCGCATTGGCGTGGGCACTTAATAAGGGCGAGTCTGCCGGCAAGTCCTTGATGATAGTCAGCGCATAGTGTCGCCCAAGCTTGTCGCGCACGGTTTTGGCAAGCCCCTGCACATCCGACTCGGAAGGCAGCCAGGCGTATTCGCTGACGGTCGTGCCGACAAAGGCAGTACGTACCGTCAGGAAACGCTGCCACCACGAGTGACCCGGCCAACGACGCACCCGTTCCTTGAGTACATCATCAGCCGTGGTCAGCAGCTCAAACGGTGCCTGGAAGGCAGGCATGGGCAGCTCGTCCAGTGCCGTAAACCCCTCGGGGGGATAGGACAGGAAGCGCTGCACCAGCCCTGCTGGTTCCAGTGCGTTCAGCAAGCGTGGCTTCATTGAGACTGCTTGGCGCGGGTGATCAGCTGATCGAGCAGAACCATGGCTTCGTCGATCTCGCTGCGTGTAATGTTCAGCGATGGAGCGAAGGTGATTACGTTCTTGTAATAGCCGCCTACGTCCAGCACCAGGCCGCGCTTTTCGCCCTGGTAATCCAGATCACCTGCCAGGCCGATATCCACCATGCGATCGAGCAGTGCCTTGTTGGGAGTGAAGCCATCGGTCGTGCAGATTTCTGCGCGCAGGGCCAGCCCCAGGCCGTCCACATCACCAATTTCGGGATGACGTTTCTGCAGATCGCGCAGCCCGTCCAGGAAGTAGGCGCCGGAGTCACGGACCTGTCGACCAAAATCAACTTCGTGCGTCATCTTCATGACTTCCAGACCAACGGCCGTACCCAGCGGGTTGGAGGCAAAGGTCGAGTGGGTGGAGCCGGGTGGGAACACGGTGGGGTTGATCAGTTCTTCACGAGCCCAGATACCGGATAGTGGGTTCAGACCGTTGGTCAGGGCCTTACCAAATACCAGCACATCAGGCGTGATGCCAAAGTTCTCGATTGACCATAGCGTGCCGGTACGCCAGAAGCCCATCTGAATCTCATCGACCACCATCAAAATGCCGTGCTGGTCCAGGACCTGCTTCAGACCTTTGAAGAAGTTGGCAGGTGGCACTACATAACCGCCGGTGCCCTGAATGGGCTCCACATAGAACGCGGCGTACTCGCACTGGTTGGTTTTGGGGTCCCAGATGGCGTGGTACTCGTTCTCGAACTTGCGGGCAAAATCACGCACGATGGAGTCCGCGTACTCTTCGGACGTCATACCTTTAGGGCGACGGAAAGGGTATGGGAAGGGAATGAACTGGGCGCGGTCACCAAAGTGGCCGTAGCGGCGGCGGTAACGGTAGCTGGAGGTAATGCCCGAGGCACCCAGGGTACGGCCGTGGTAACCCCCTTCAAAGGCGAACATCAGGCTCTTGCCTTGGGAGGCGTTGCGTACCAGTTTCAGGGAGTCTTCCACCGCCTGTGCGCCACCCACGTTGAAGTGCACGCGGCCAGCCTGGCCCCATTTTTGCTCGGCGTCCTGGGCAATAAAGCGGGCCAGTTCGATCTTGGTGGGGTGCAGATATTGGCTGGCGACCTGTGGCAAAGTGTCCAGCTGATTGCGCAGGGCATCGTCCAGACGCTTGTTGCGGTAGCCAAAGTTCACGGCCGAATACCACATCTGCAAGTCCAGATAGGATTTGCCGTCGTCGTCAAACAAATAGCTGCCGTCGCAGCCAGTAAAGACTTTAGGTGGGTCTACGTAGTGAACGGTATCGCCAAATGAGCAGTAACGGGCTTCGTCAGCCAGCAGGTTTTTGATGTCGAGGGACATTGAGAGAGTGCTCCTGAAAAGAGTGCCACCTCAATGTACGAAGGCAAGTTGGACTGACCGTTGATGGATGATGGACGTAGTGTGGAGATGGGCAAAAAAAACCCCGCTAAACGTAGCGGGGTTTTTTGTGTCAGAGCGAATTAGCTGTTGGCTGCTTTCGCGCTGTTCTTTTCGATCTGCACCATGATGTAGCGCTGCTGGGCAATGGACAGGATGTTGTTCACGCACCAGTACAGAACCAGACCGGCGGGGAAGAAGAACATCATGCCACCAAAGACCAGAGGCATCAGCATCATGACTTTGGCTTGCATTGGATCAGGCGGAGTGGGGTTCAGCTTGATCTGCAGGAACATGGTACCCATCATGATGGCGGGCAGAATCATCCATGGGTCGCGTGCGGCCAAGTCGTGAATCCACAGAATCCAGGGTGCACCGCGCATCTCGACGCTGCCCAGCAGCACCCAGTACAGCGCAATGAACACAGGGATCTGAACCAGCATGGGCAAACAGCCACCCAGCGGGTTGATCTTCTCGGTGCGGTACATCTCCATCATGGCGGCGTTCAGCTTGGCCTTGTCGTCGCCGAACTTCTCGCGCAGGGCTTGCATGCGTGGCGCAAATTGCTTCATCTTGGCCATGGAGCGGTAGCTGGCGGCCGACAGCGGGAAGAACACCAGCTTGATCAGCACGGTCAATGCCACAATGGCCCAGCCCCAGTTACCCAGCAGGGAATGCAGCCAGGTCAGCAGCTTGAACAAAGGCTTGGAGATGATGGTCAGCCAGCCGTAGTCCACCACCAGATCCAGACCGGTAGCCAGTTGCGACATGGCTTTCTGGTCTTGCGGGCCTACCCACAGGGAGGCGTCCACAGCCTTGCTTTGGCCAGCGGCGATCGAACCGACCGATTCCAGCGTGCGCACGGCGTACAGATTGTTGCCCAGCTTCAGGATTTCGTTGGTGCGTTGCAGATCCTGGGCAGGAACCCAGGCGGTTGCAAAGTAGTGCTGCACCATGCCGATCCAGCCGTTATCCACGCTGCGAGCGTAGGCGGCCTTGTTCTTGTCGATGTCCGAGAAGGTTATCTTCTGGAACTTGTCGCCGCTGGAATAGACCACAGGACCGGTAAAGGTGCTGTACAGGCGGGAAGAGTCGGGCGGGTTGTTGCCGTCGCGAGTCAGTTGCAGGTACAGGCGTGGGTCAATCGCGGCGCCGGTATTGTTCTGGATGTCGTGACGAACCTGGATGTCGTAGCGGCCCTTGTGCAGCGTGTAGGTCTTGGTGACTTTCACGTCGTCCGCAGTAGCTTCGAACACCACGTCCAGCGTATCGCCCGTCATGCTGCGCTGGCTGGAGACCAGGGTGAACGGGGTCAGGTGGTTGGGCAGGTTCTGGCCAGAGGCACCCACAATACCGGACTGGGCCAGGTAGGTGGAGGCAGGCGAGTTATCCAGCAGCACCATGGGCTGCTCGGGGTTCTCGGGCGAACCGTACTTCAACAGCTCGGCCTTGATCAGCTGGGCACCTTCGGTGCTAAAGCCCAGCTTGTAGACGTCTGTGGTGATGTCGATAGTTTGCGCTGTGGCAGACACCGCGCTGTTGCTCGAAGGCAAGGCAGCAGACGCAGTCGGCTCTTGAGCAGCGGGAACACCACCGTTTGCGGCAGGTTCGTCGGAGGCTGCTGGCGCTTGTGTGGTGGCTGGGGTGGAAGCGAACAGCGATGGTTTGCCGTTATATTCCTGCCAGTTGTTCCACAGCAGCAGCAGTGCAAAGGAGAAGATCATCCATAGGATGGTGCGTCGGATATCCATAGCGCCTGTATCACATTTATAAAGCTGAGCAAAAGCTTAGCAGTTTAACGTAGCTGGTCAGCAAACAGGGGGTTGCCTTGAAAAACAAGGCGCAGACCAGGACGATTTTAGAAAGTGTTGCGGTCTTCGGGCGTGCGAGCGGGCACAGGATCATGCCCTCCCTTGCACCAGGGATTGCAGCGGCAGATGCGTACACCACCAAGCCATAGCCCTTTGAGCGGGCCATGAATGTCAATGGCCTGCAAGGCATAGTTGGAGCAGCTGGGAGTAAAGCGGCAGTTTCTACCGATCCAGGGACTCAGAAAAAACTGGTAAAAGCGGATCGGTGCCGAAGCCAGTTTGCGCATCATGGCCGTACCTTGGAGAACAAGGTGTCGGCCTCGGTGCGAACCAGTTGCTTCAGGGCAGTCAGCGACACCTGGGGTACCTTGCTGTGCAGCCTAAAGACATAGGCGGCATTGGGCAAGCCTTCACGTTTGTGGCGGAAGGTTTCGCGCAAGATACGCTTGATGGTGTTGCGGGTGACGGCGCGGTTGGCAAAGCGCTTGGGGACGATCAGTCCCAGACGGGCGCCTTCGGTCTGGTGTGGATCTTCGCCACGAGAGCGAGTGACCACGAACAAAGCCCCGCGACCTACGCGTTGCCCTTTAAGAGACTGTGCGTATTCGGTGGGGCTATGTAAGCGAGCCGTAGCTGGAAAGGAGGCACGCATGATGCGTATCGTGGGAGTCGGGCTTTAGATAATAGATCCATCACCCTGGGCCCCGCATCCCGACATGGCTTATACAGCCAGACGTTTGCGACCTTTAGCGCGACGTGCGTTCAAAACAGCGCGGCCACCGCGAGTTTTCATGCGAACGCGAAAACCGTGGGTACGCTTGCGACGGGTAACAGAGGGTTGGTAGGTGCGTTTCATGGTGTATCCAAAAAAATGAGCCGCCAGAAATCGCAGAAAATCTCCACCCCGACAGCGCAAACGCTTGGGATCTGGCAACAGAAAATCGTGTTAAGCCCGTCATTTCAGCAAATTCTTTCTGTTGTGTCAATTATTTAGCCCGATATTACGCAACTAAATTTGTTAGCCTGTGGATAACTTGGCACACCTCAGGGTAGAATCGAGGTTTACAGAAGTGATGACCG